>NZ_CP059856.1 GCF_009193325.2 Bacteroides zhangwenhongii
AGCAAGACTGGGATAAGTGATAGAACAAAGACATAAACACATAAGTCATTGAAAGTAAACACGTTATTATTCACTTGAGAAAAACAAGAAAAAATAGATTTGTTTTTTCCGAATAAGATTCCCAATTTTGCAAACGTAGAAGTTTTGCTTAATTAATAAATGTATTAAAAGTTACTATGATAGAATCAAATCATGTCGTACTTTGGAACCGCTGTCTCGATATCATAAAAGACAATGTTCCCGATACGACATATAACACTTGGTTTGCCCCTATTGTTCCATTAAAATATGAGGACAAAACTTTGTATTTACAGATTCCCAGCCAGTTTTTCTATGAGATTCTGGAGGAAAGATTTGTAGATTTAATACGCAAGACATTGTATAAGGTCATTGGCGAAGGAACCAAGTTGATGTACAACGTCATGGTAGACAAAACTTCGATTCCGAACCAAACCGTGAATCTCGAAGCAAGCAATCGTTCTACGGCTGTAACTCCTAAAAGCATATCGACAGATGGTCGGAAAATACCCACTTTCTTAGAGAACCATATCATTCAAGATATAGATTCACATTTAAATCCCAATTATAATTTTGAAAACTTCATTGAAGGTTACAGTAATAAACTTTCAAGAAGTGTAGCTGAAGCCGTCGCCGAGAAACCAGGAGGAACAGCTTTCAACCCGTTATTCCTCTATGGAGCTTCCGGAGTAGGGAAAACACACTTAGCCAATGCTATCGGTACCAAAATTAAAGAATTATACCCTCAAAAAAGTGTATTGTACGTATCGGCACATTTATTCCAGGTACAATATACGGAGTCAGTACGTACCAATACAACTAATGATTTTATCAGATATTATCAAAATATCGATGTATTAATCATTGATGATATCCAGGAATTTGCCGGTGTTACCAAAACACAAAACAATTTCTTCCACATCTTCAATCATCTACATCAGAACGGTAAACAGCTTATATTGACTTCCGACCGTGCTCCTGTATTGTTGCAAGGTATTGAAGAACGTCTGCTTACCCGTTTCAAATGGGGTATGGTAGCTGAATTGGAAAAACCGACCGTAGAACTTCGCAAAAATATTCTGCGCAATAAAATACATCGCGATGGACTCCAATTTCCAGAGGAGGTAATCGATTATATTGCCGAAAATGTGAATGAAAGCGTACGTGATTTGGAAGGTATCGTTATTGCTATCATGGCACGTTCTACTATTTTCAATAAGGAAATAGACATGGATCTGGCTCAACATATCGTGCATGGTGTTGTTCACAACGAAACGAAAGCCGTCACCATAGATGATATCCTTAAGGTAGTATGTAAACATTTCGACTTGGAACCTGCAGCTATACACACTAAATCCAGAAAGAGAGAAGTGGTGCAAGCACGTCAGATTGCCATGTATCTAGCTAAAAATCACACAGACTTTTCAACTTCTAAGATCGGCAAATTCATTGGCAACAAAGACCACGCAACCGTACTTCACGCTTGCAAAACCGTGAAAGGGCAACTGGAAGTAGATAAGAGTTTTAATGCAGAAGTGCAGGAAATTGAAGCGTTACTAAAAAGAAAAGGAATTAATGATTAGTGATTAGCAGGCTCATGATTCATGTTTCACAAGCCATATTCACTAATCACTACTCCACTAACCATTATTTCAGTTCACTATTATTTCAAAAATCCCTGCCGACGAAGCACCTTTAATAGATTTTCAGACATAAACTCATTATCTTTCTTTGTATAACGAACATCTGTAAAGACCTGGGCTAGAGTTTCTTTCTTATTCTCCTCTATAAATTGTTTGCTTTCAGGCAATGATTCTTTATAAGCATAGAGTTTATCTATTTTTTCCGGTGTATAATCATGATACATTTCCTCGTGTACAGCAGCTTCCAAAGGCAAGCGATCAACCTGTGCAGGAATTCCATCCGGGTAACCGACTGTAATTGTCGTCAAAGGAAACACCAATTCAGGCAACCGGAGTGTATCGATAATCATTTGAGGATTATAAGTAGTGGTCCCCAAATAGCAAATTCCGAGTCCTACCTCCTCTGCCAACGTACAAAAAGTCTGTGCGACAAGCAGAGTATCCATAGACGCATTCATAAAAGACATTAAATTGTCATAGCCAGGTACAGCTTTTCTTTGCTCACACCATTTTGAAAAGCGACGAAAATCAGCACAAAAAGTAAGTACAACAGGGGCACTCTTCACCATAGACTGATTAAAATGAGCCGGCGAAAGCTTCTCTTTCATTTCAGCGTCACGAGTCACAACCACACTATAAAGCTGCATACCTCCCATCGTAGAAGCTCGGAATGAAGCTTCAAGCAAATCATTTAACAAATTAGGAGTAATATCCTTCGATAGATATTTCCTGATAGTCCTTCTGTTCTTTACGGTTTCAAACATTTCTTTTTTATTGCAAAGATATAAAAAGAAAAATCTATTTTGCTATATCTACAGAACAGAATAGTTTTCTTTTTGGAAAACTTTAACCTTTAATAAAAAAGCAAATTCCCCTGTTTATCAAATACTTATCATTAGCAAATAGAAAACTTACAGCCTGTTAATAAATTATTTCATTTTTATTTTGATAGATGAAAAAACATTCTTAGATTTGCATCCACATTTGTTAACGATAAGTAAACTTCTACACATTACTTATTAAAAATCAGATTTAACGCATATTGCATCGTGGAAAAACAAATTTATTCTTATGACGAAGCCTACGAAGAATCTTTACGATATTTTCAAGGTGACGAACTTGCTGCAAGAGTTTGGGTAAACAAATATGCAGTAAAAGATTCTTTCGGAAACATTTATGAGAAGTCTCCGGAAGATATGCATTGGAGAATTGCTAATGAAGTGGCACGCATCGAATCGAAGTATCCGAATGCTCTAACAGCAAAAGAACTGTACGATCTATTGGATCACTTCAAATACATTGTTCCGCAAGGTAGCCCGATGACAGGAATCGGTAACGACTATCAAGTTGCTTCCCTATCCAATTGTTTTGTTATCGGCGTAGATGGTGCTGCCGACTCTTATGGTGCTATCATTAAAATTGACGAAGAGCAAGTACAACTGATGAAAAGACGTGGAGGAGTGGGCCATGACCTATCCCATATCCGTCCGAAAGGTTCTCCCGTTAAAAATTCAGCATTAACTTCAACAGGTCTTGTGCCATTCATGGAACGTTATTCCAATTCGACCCGTGAAGTAGCTCAAGACGGACGTCGCGGAGCACTCATGCTAAGTGTATCTATCAAACATCCGGACTCAGAAGCTTTCATCGATGCAAAAATGACAGAAGGAAAAGTAACCGGAGCAAATGTTTCCGTGAAATTAGACGATGCTTTCATGCAGGCTGCTGTTGACGGAAAACCATACTTACAACAATATCCTATTGATTCTTCCGACCCTACATTTACAAAAGAAATAGATGCTTCCACTCTATGGAAGAAGATCGTTCACAATGCATGGAAATCAGCAGAACCGGGTGTTCTGTTCTGGGATACAATAATTCGCGAATCTGTACCGGATTGTTACGCAGATTTAGGTTACCGGACCGTTTCCACGAATCCATGTGGCGAGATACCTCTATGTCCTTACGACTCATGCCGTCTCTTGGCAATCAATTTGTATTCATATGTAGTGAATCCGTTCAAACCGAATGCTTATTTCGATTTTGATCTGTTTAAGAAACATGTGGCATTAGCTCAACGTATCATGGATGACATCATCGACCTCGAACTGGAGAAAATCGAACGCATCATGCACAAGATTGATGAGGATCCGGAAAACGACGAAGTGAAGCGGGCAGAACGTGTACTTTGGGAAAAGATATATAAGAAAAGCGGACAAGGACGACGTACAGGTGTAGGTATCACTGCAGAAGGTGATATGCTCGCAGCGCTGGGATTACGCTACGGAACAGAAGAGGCTACCGAGTTTTCAGAAAAAGTACATAAGACAGTAGCTCTTGGCGCTTATCGTTCTTCTGTAGAAATGGCGAAAGAGCGCGGTGCTTTCGAAATATACGACAACAAACGCGAGCAGAACAATCCGTTCATCCAACGTTTGGCAGAAGCCGATCCTGAGCTGTATGAAGAAATGAAGAAATACGGACGACGCAACATTGCCTGCCTGACTATCGCTCCCACCGGAACAACCAGCCTGATGACTCAGACAACTTCTGGCATTGAACCGGTATTCTTGCCAGTTTACAAACGTAGAAGAAAAGTGAATCCGAATGACACAAATGTTCATGTCGACTTCGTTGATGAAACAGGAGATGCATTCGAAGAGTATATTGTATTCCATCACAAGTTTGTCACATGGATGGAAGCCAATGGATACGATCCGTCCAAACGCTATTCTCAGGAAGAGATTGACGAATTAGTAGCCAAGTCTCCTTATTATAAAGCTACTTCCAACGATGTCGACTGGTTAATGAAAGTAAAGATGCAGGGAAGAATCCAAAAATGGGTAGACCATTCCATCAGCGTAACCATTAATCTGCCGAATGACGTAGACGAGGATCTGGTAAACCGTTTATATGTGGAAGCATGGAAATCCGGTTGTAAAGGTTGTACCGTATACCGTGACGGCTCCCGTTCCGGTGTACTTATCTCAGCCAAATCCGACAAAAACAAGAAAGAGGAACTTCCCCCCTGCAAACCGCCTACGGTCGTAGAAGTGCGTCCACGAATATTAGAAGCAGATGTTGTACGTTTCCAGAATAACAAAGAAAAATGGGTGGCTTTCGTTGGCCTGCTAGATGGACATCCTTATGAAATCTTCACCGGTCTGCAAGATGATGATGAAGGTATTTTATTACCTAAGAGCGTGACTAGCGGACGTATCATCAAAAATATAGATGAAGACGGAACGAAGCGTTACGACTTCCAATTTGAAAACAAACGCGGATATAAGACGACTATTGAAGGATTGTCTGAGAAGTTCAATAAAGAATATTGGAACTACGCCAAATTGATTTCCGGAGTACTCCGTTACCGAATGCCAATAGAACAAGTTATTAAACTGGTAGGTTCTTTGCAACTGAACAGTGAAAATATCAATACTTGGAAAAACGGTGTAGAACGCGCTCTGAAGAAGTACATCCAGGATGGAACCGAAGCAAAAGGCAAGAAATGTCCGAACTGTGGCAATGAAACTCTCGTTTATCAGGAAGGATGTCTGATTTGTACCACTTGCGGGGCTTCCAGATGTGGATAAACATTCTATAATATATGATCTTATCATTTAATATCGAATACCGTACCAATTGGGGGGAGGAAGTCAAGCTTGCAGGCTTATCGACGGAATCCACCCCAATGTACACTACAGACGGTATATATTGGACGGCAGAAGTGGAACTGGAAGTTCCTCAAGAAGGGTTGACTATCCATTATAGCTACCAGATAGAACAAAACGGAATTGTCATCCGCAAAGAATGGAACAATTTTCCACGATGCCTTTTCCTATCCGGTACTCCTAGAAAAAAGTATAGAATCAATGATTGCTGGAAAAATATCCCGGAGCAACTATACCTTTACAGTTCTGCCTTTACAGAAGCATTATTATCACATCCCGAAAGAGAAGACATTCCGCAAGGGTACAAGAAAGGGCTAATAATAAAAGCTTATGCCCCGCGCATCAACAAAGATTATTGTCTGGCCATTTGCGGCAATCAGAAAGCATTAGGTAACTGGAATCCGGAAAAAGCCGTTTTTATGAGTGACTCCAATTTCCCCGAATGGCAGGTGGAACTAGATGCAAGCAAGCTCAAATATCCTTTGGAATACAAATTTATCCTTTGCCATAAACAGGAAAGAAAAATTGATTGCTGGGAGAGAAACCCTAATCGCTATCTGGCAGACCCGGAAATAAAGACGAACGAGACACTCGTGATTTCCGACCGATATGCCTATTTTGATATTCCAATGTGGAAAGGTGCAGGAATTGCCATCCCCGTATTTTCCCTGAAATCAGAAAAAAGTTTTGGAGTAGGTGATTTCGGTGATCTGAAACTCATGATCGATTGGGCGGTAAACACCCATCAGAAGGTCATCCAAATTCTACCGATTAATGACACGACCATGACCCATACATGGACGGACTCTTATCCCTACAACAGTATTTCCATCTATGCTTTTCATCCGATGTATGCGGATATAAAGCAAATGGGAACACTGAAAGACAAAGAAGCAGCCTCTAGGTTCAATCAGAAACAACAAGAACTGAATAATCTTACAACTATTGATTATGAGGCTGTTAACCGGGCTAAATGGGAATTCTTCCATCTGATATTCCAGCAAGAAGGGGAAAAAGTATTGGCTTCCGAGAAATTCAAGGAGTTCTTCGAAGCTAACAAAGAATGGTTGCGACCTTACGCTGTCTTCAGCTATCTGCGTGATGCTTACCGAACCCCTGACTTCCGTGAATGGCCGAGACATTCTGTATACGATCCACAGGAGATAGAAAAGATGTGTCAACCGGAAACGGTAGATTATCCCCACATCGCATTATACTACTATATCCAATATCATTTGCATCTGCAATTATTGGCTGCGACAAAATATGCTCGTGAAAATGGGGTTGTACTAAAGGGAGACATACCAATTGGCATTAGCCGCAACAGTGTGGAAGCTTGGACAGAACCTCATTACTTCAATCTCAACGGACAAGCAGGCGCTCCTCCCGATGACTTCTCGGTCAACGGACAAAATTGGGGATTCCCTACCTACAATTGGGACGTAATGGAAAAGGACGGATATCGCTGGTGGATGAAAAGATTCCAGAAAATGGCCGAATATTTCGATGCTTACCGAATTGACCATATTCTCGGCTTCTTCCGTATTTGGGAAATACCGATGAATGCCGTACATGGATTGTTAGGACAATTCGTTCCCTCCCTACCGATGAGTAGAGAAGAGATAGAAAATTATGGCTTCACATTCCGAGAAGAATACCTGTCTCCATTCATTCATGAATCATTTCTCGGACAGGTATTCGGACCTTATGCCAATCTCGTAAAACAAGACTTTCTCCAGTTAGTGGACGAATCCGGTATTTACCGTATGAGACCTGGCTTTGAGACACAGCAAGAAGTCAAACAATTCTTTGCCGGTAAAAATGACGAAAACAGTATCTGGGTCCGTGATGGATTATATTCTTTAATCAGTAATGTACTGTTTATTCCGGACAAGAAGGAACAAGGAAAGTACCATCCCCGCATCGGAGCGCAACGTGATTTCATTTTCCGTTCGTTGAGCGAAGAAGACAAGAATGCTTTCAACAAATTATACAACCAGTATTATTATCATCGCCACAACGACTTTTGGTACCAACAGGCCATGAAAAAGTTACCTCAATTGACACAATCTACCCGTATGTTGGTATGTGGCGAAGATTTAGGAATGATTCCTGCTTGTGTATCCTCCGTAATGAACGAGTTACGTATTCTTAGTTTGGAAATTCAACGAATGCCAAAGGATCCATCGCATGAGTTCGGACATTTAAATGAATATCCATACCGATCTGTGTGCACCATTTCCACTCATGATATGTCTACTCTACGTGGCTGGTGGGAAGAGGATTATCAACAGACCCAACGTTATTACAATACAATGTTGGGACATTATGGTACAGCTCCCGCCGTTGCAACTCCGGAACTTTGTGAAGAGATTGTACGCAATCACCTCAACAGTAATTCTATTCTCTGCATACTGTCTTTTCAAGATTGGTTGTCAATTGATGGAAAATGGAGAAATCCTAATGTGGAAGAAGAACGAATCAACGTTCCATCCAATCCACGAAATTATTGGCGATATCGGATGCATATCACATTAGAGCAACTGATGAAAGCCAAAGAACTGAATAGCAAGATAAGTGAATTAATACAATACACAGGAAGAAACCCGGAGAAATAATTTGACTTCTATCTATATTAAACACGGATTATACAAATTCCTTTTTAAATCTGTATAATCCGTGTAAACAGCTTATTAAAAGAATGAAAAAGGCTCCGAGTAAACGTATTGATTTTGTAGACTTAACTAAAGGAGTCTGCATCATTCTCGTAGTCATGACACATATTGGTGGAGCTTTTGAGCTACTCGACAGGGGTTCTATGTTATCCTGTTTCCGCATGCCACTGTATTTTTTTATATCGGGAGTTTTCTTTAAACCATACGGATCTTTATCAGGATTCATTCTTCGGAAAATAAACAAGTTGATTATCCCGTTTCTTTTCTTCTATCTAAGTGCATTCCTCCTCAAATACATCATTTGGAAAATAGCACCGGGAGTATTCCATTTACCTGTATCATGGAAAGAGCTTTTGATAGTATTTCATGGGCATGACCTTATCAAATTCAATCCGCCGATCTGGTTTCTAGTAGCCTTATTCAACTGTAATATCCTGTTTTATCTAGTCCATTTCCTAAGAAATAAATATCTGCCTGCCATGTTTGCTCTTACTTTATTGATCGGATGTGCAGGATTTTATCTAGGTAAAGCACAAATAACGCTCCCTCTCTATCTCGATGTTGCCATGACGGCTCTCCCTTTCTATGTAGCAGGATTCTGGATTCGTAGATATAACTTCTTCCTATTTCCAAATCACCGTTTTGATAAGTTGATTCCGCTTTTCGTTTTGTTGGCATTGTTAGTCATGCATTTTACTGCTACTACATTGGGGATGAGAACAAACAACTACTCCGGGAATATCTTTCAAGTATACATCGCTGCATTCGCCGGAATATTTATGATTATGCTACTTTGTAAAAAAGTGAAAAGAGTAAAGATTATTTCTTATCTAGGAAGGTACTCTATCATCACCTTAAGCATACACGGCCCCATACTCCATTTTCTAGCGCCATTGGTAGCACGCTACATTCATGATAGTTGGGCACAAGCAACAATACTTTTGTTCATAACATTAAGTATATGTATTCTACTCACTCCCCTCTTTCTGAAAGTAATCCCGCAAATGGTTGCACAGAAAGACTTGTTAAAATTTAAACAGATTCATACCAAATAATAAATAGTATATGAAAATAAATAAAAGCCATATCCTTTTGAAAGGGATTCGATTTTACGCCTACCATGGAGTAGCGCCACAAGAAAATTTGATTGGTAATGAGTATATTATCGACCTAAAACTAGGTGTTGACATCAGCAAGGCAATGCAGACAGACGAAGTGACAGATACTGTAAACTATGCTGAAGTATATAACGTTATAAAAACAGAAATGGATATTTCATCCAAATTACTGGAACATGTAGGAAAACGAATTGTGAAGAAACTATTCGAACAATTCGCTACTATTGAAGACATCGATCTGCTTCTATCCAAACGAAACCCACCGATGGGAGCAGACATAGAATCGACAGGAATAGAACTTCATTGTAGCAGAAAATAAAACGAACACGTCTGCCATTCCAAACCAATCAAGAATAGCAGACGTGACAATAAATTATGGTAAAAGTTCTATTGGTAGCTTATAATCTTTTCTTTTTCCTTCTATTCACAGATTCCACAGCTTCCGTTACCACAGGCTTATTCTGGAAACGTTTTGTATAACTAGAATAGTCAGGATGGATACGTTCGTAGTCAGGATCCATAAACAACGGGCTGGAAATAATATGATCCGCTGTTGAACGGTTACAGCAAAATACGATATTTTCCACACCGGCCAAACGAGTCAAAGCTTTTACATCTGTATCATGAGGTTGCAAAGTCATAGGATCAGTAAAAAAGAAAAGATAATCAATCTGCCCATCGACAATACGTGATCCCATCTGCTGATCACCGCCTAATGGACCGGATTTCAGTATTGTAAAATCCCATTCTACATCAGGATGTTTTTCTTTCAATGCTTCCAGTATTAGTGTACCGGTAGTACCTGTACAATAGAATTTATTTCCCATCAACAGTTCTGAATTCCACAACACCCACTCGATAAGATCTTTCTTCATCGCATCATGTGCCACCAGCCCGATGCCCCTTCTAACCTTTGATTCCATTTCGTTATCCTTTTAAGTCCGACAATTGAGAGAATCGTTTGCATCCTCTCGCATAAAACTGCCACAAGATACTACTTTTTATCCGTTCAGGTATTAAATTCAAAGTTTTTTTTCTTAGGTTCTCTTCTCTTAATGAAGAAAATGACGGACAAATCCGTTTATATTCGTCCCGAGCACGAATTACTGCGCGAGCATTGTTCCAATCTCCTTTCAGAAAGAAAGTAAGTGCCGCCACATAATCCAAACAAGTCCGAATACGCATCACTTTATTTAACTCCTCCCGGGGAAGATTCTTATAAAGCATGACAAGATTATTACGGAAATTAAGAAAAGTCTTACGAGGATTCTCTTTTTTAAGCGTGGCTCCTCCAACATGATAGACTACACTTTGCGGAATGCAGACAATCCCACGTCCTCGAGAACGGAGTCGCCAACACAGATCTATTTCTTCCATGTGTGCAAAAAAGCGTCCATCCAATCCTCCGACATCCAGATAATCCATACGACGAATAAACAAAGCAGCTCCTGTTGCCCAGAAAACCGGAATCACCGTATCGTATTGCCCTTCATCTTTTTCGACTGCTCCCATGATACGTCCCCGACAAAAAGGATAACCATACTTATCTATGAATCCGCCTGCCGCTCCGGCATATTCAAAAAAATCCTTTTGGCGCTGACTTCGTATCTTCGGTTGGCAAGCAGCCACTTCGGGATGCTTATCAAGATAAGCAATCATCGGTTCCAACCAATGTTCCGTCACTTCAACATCCGAATTTAGAAGAACGACATACTCTGCATCTACTTGTCGCAAAGCCAAATTATATCCGTCCGCAAAGCCATGATTCTGTTCGAGTAAAATCATCCGGACGGATGGAAACTCCCGCTGAATCATAGTTACCGAATCGTCCGTAGAACCATTATCAGCCACACAGATTTCTATTTCTTTCCCCTCCGAATACCGAATGACAGATGGAAGAAAAGTACGAAGCATATCACATCCGTTCCAATTCAGAATGACGACTGATACTTTCATCTCTTATCTTTTCTCTTAATAAGTTCTTCCTGTTCTTTTTGTTCGCATTCCTTCTTCGTAAATTTCCAGCGCTTATGCGACCACAACCAATAAGCAGGTTCTCTACGAATGGTCTGTTCCAGTTCATAGGCAAACATATCCGTAATTTCTCCTTCGACTGTCTCTTTGGGAGCTTCAGTCATCAATTTAAACTCAGCCTCACAATATCCCCTACGTGTCTTCGTCAGTTCACAATAAAAGACAGGGAAATTCATCATTTTTGCAATACGTTCAGCTCCATTCAAGAAAGCAGTTTCCTGCCCCAGAAAAGTAGTCCAATACCGATCACCACTAGGCCATTGGTCTGTAATCAGACCTACTACCATATTTTTTCCTTCACGCTTCAATTTGATAATTTCACGTGCAGTAGAATGCTTAGGAATATTATATCCACCGAAACGGGAACGAATCTGCTTAAACAGTTCGTTCAGGTATTTATCCTTCAATGGTTTGTAAACTTGTACAGGTACATCACCGGGCTTCATAACCGATCCCATTCCAATCAGCCATTCATAGTTGGCATAATGGGGAATCATCACAATAATACCTCCATATTTTTCCGTCAATTCCAAATATTGTTCTGTATTCTTATAAATCATCCTTTGGCAAAGATCTTCAGCGGACATATGCAACAGTTTCAGGTCCTCCAGCATATAATCCGAAAGATAGCGATAAAATTTACGTTCTATCTGTAATCTTTCCGCCTCAGTCTTCTCCGGAAACGACTTTTCCAGATTTTCCCGAACTACCTTCCGGCGATATCTCCCCACATGATACATCAACAGATAATTGAAATCCGAAAGCACATACAATACCCGGAACGGAAGAGCTGAAAACAGCCACATCCCACCATATACCAGCCAATAGATAAGTTTAGATTTCATACTTATATCAGAATTGTGCCTTTAAGCGCTGTCTTGTCCTCATTAAAATCTCCCAAACGCACGTTAACCACTTGATTATCCAATGAGTTATCACTTTCCACTTCTACACGAATATAATTCTTCGTAAATCCGTGCATCGGAGTACTCCCCTTCGACTTTTCCAGCAACACCGACATCGTCTGTCCGATATGGCGCGCATAAAAGGCCTGTGTTTTTTCATCCGAAAGTGCCAACAGCCGTTGACTGCGTTGATGCTTTTCTTCCGGAGACACCACATGATCTATTTTCAAGGCTTGCGTTCCGGGACGCTCGGAATAACTGAACACGTGCAATTGGGTCACGTCCAATCCGGAAATAAACCGATAAGCTTGCTCAAAAAACTCCGCAGTCTCGCCACGAGTACCCACAATCACATCCACGCCAATGAAAGCATCCGGCATAACCTCTTTGATTTTCTTCACCTTCGATGCAAAAAGAGCCGTATCATAACGACGACGCATCAATTTTAAGACTTCATCACACCCAGACTGCAAAGGAATATGGAAATGTGGCATAAAACTACGGGAATGGGATACAAACTCAATAATTTCATCCGTCAGCAGATTCGGTTCAATGGAAGATATACGATAACGCTCGATTCCTTCTATCTGATCCAACGCTTGCACCAAATCAAAGAAAGTCTCTCCCGTCGTCTTGCCAAAATCACCGATATTCACCCCAGTCAAGACTATCTCTTTACCACCTTCCGCTGCAGCTTGCCGAGCCTGTTCGACCATAGAAGCAATAGTTCCGTTACGACTCCTCCCCCTTGCAAACGGAATGGTACAATATGAACAGAAGTAATCGCAGCCATCCTGTACTTTCAGAAAAAAACGAGTACGGTCTCCCCGTGAACACGAAGGAGAAAACGAACGAATATCTTTCGTTGCAGTAGTTATAGCCTCTCCTTTTTCATGTTTCTGCAAATTTCCCAGATACTGCAGCAGTTCACCTTTCTGCTCCGCCCCCAATACAACATCTACTCCATCAATTTTTGCCACATCACCAGGCTTCAATTGGGCATAGCACCCAGTCACTACCACAAAAGCACCGGGATGTTGTTTCACCAATCGATGAATAGCCTGCCGACATTTTTTGTCCGCCATTTCCGTCACCGAACAAGTATTTACCACACAGATATCCGCTTTCTCTCCCTTGCGTGCAGTACGAACCCCCGCCTCACGCAGAATTTTACCGATAGTTGAAGTCTCTGAAAAATTTAATTTGCAGCCCAATGTATAATAAACGGCTGTCTTATCTTGAAACACAGTGGTATCTATCATAAGCTGTTATAAACACATTAACTTTGCAAAGTTACTACAAAAAAGTGAAATGCGGAAAGATATAGTGATAGAATTGAGTTACAAGGGTTTTAGTTGAAGTGGCGAAAATTCGTGAAGCCATTACAATCCCTGCCAAAGCCAAATCCTGACGCCGCAACGTTACTTGTTCGTAACCATGCCCGAAAATGCGACAAACGGGTACGGATGACGAAACAAGACGCTAAGGAATAGTGAGTTACCGACAACTCACGCGAAAAATTTGCTTACGGAAAAAGATTGCGCCGTTCCTCCCCGTTTTGCGTACCGACACCGGACTCTTCACCAACTAATTTTGAAACCAAAAAAATTAAGGACGATGAAGAGTACATTTTCAGTAATCTACTATCTCAAGCGTCAGGTAGTGAAAAAAGACGGGACAGTTCCCGTCATGGGACGCATCACGGTGGACGGCAGCCAGACGCAGTTCAGCTGCAAGCTGACTGTCGATCCGAAACTGTGGGACACCAAAGGGGGACGTGTCACGGGCAGAAGCACGGCGGCACTCGAAGCGAACCGTATGCTTGACAAAATGCGGGTACGCATCAACAGACACTATCAGGAAATCATGGAGCGTGACAACTTCGTCACGGCGGAAAAGGTGAAAAACGCCTTTCTCGGACTGGAACACCGCTATCACACGCTGATGCAGGTGTTCCGCCAGCACAACGAGGACTATGAGAAACAGGTGGAGGCAGGCATGAAAGCCAAAGGCACACTGGAAAAGTACCGTATCGTTTACAAGCACCTGCAAGAGTTCCTCGACATCCGCTACCATGTGAAGGACATCGCCCTGAAAGAGCTTACCCCGGCTTTCATCTCCGACTTCGAGATGTTCCTGCGCACGGACAAGCACTGTTGCACCAATACCGTCTGGTTGTACGTCTGCCCGCTACGGACGATGGTATTCATCGCCATCAACAACGAGTGGCTGACGCGCGACCCGTTCCGCGAGTATGAAATCAAGAAGGAGGAAACGACACGCAGTTTCCTTACCAAAGAGGAAATCCGCCTGCTGATGGAGGGCAAACTGAAAAACGCCAAACAGGAACTGTACCGTGACCTCTACCTGTTCTGCGCTTTCACCGGATTGTCATTCTCGGATATGCGCAACCTCACGGAAGAGAATATCCGCACCTATTTCGATGAACACGAGTGGATAAACATCAACCGCCAGAAAACGGGCGTGGTGTCCAACATCCGCCTGCTTGACATCGCCAACCGCATAATCGGCAAATACCGTGGACTGTGCGAGAACGGCAGGATATTTCCCGTCCCGCATTACAACACGTGCCTTGCCGGTATCCGTGCCGTCGCCAAGCGTTGCGGCATCACCAAGCATATCACGTGGCATCAGAGCCGCCACACGGCGGCCACAACGGTATTTCTCTCCAACGGCGTACCCATCGAAACGGTCAGTTCTATGCTCGGACACAAGAGCATAAAGACAACGCAGATTTACGCGAAGATAACCAAAGAAAAACTCAATCAAGACATGGAGATCCTTGCGGCAAGGTTGAACGGCATTGAGGAATTTGCAGGTTGTACCATCTAAAAAAGAGAAGCCATGAAGCGTGACATAATCATCATAGAGGACAAGGCGGTCAGCGTAACCGGTAACGAAGTGTGGATGACCGCCACCGAAATCGCCGGACTGTTCCATACGACCGTCCCGGCAGTGAACGCTGCCATCAAAGCAGTCCGCAAGTCGGACGTGCTTAACGACTACGAGTTGTGTCGCTACATGCAGCTTGAAAACGGGCTGTACGCGGACGTGTACGCGCTTGAAATCATCATCCCGGTCGCTTTCCGGCTGAACACCTACAACACCCACCTGTTCCGCACATGGCTGGTGGGAAAGGCACTCTCAAAAGATAACCGGCAGGCATACGTGATGTTCATTCAGAACGGAAAGGTCGGGTACTGTTAAAAACAGATTCCCCATAAGACAAGTAAACGGGCAGCACCACAAAAGGTGTCGCCCGTTTACTTTTTCATGCAACCGCCTCACTCCAGCGGCTTGCGGTAGTTCGCTTCCAGCACCTCGCGCAGCCCCGTTTCCGGGTAAAGCACCTTCCCTCCCAAAAGGATAAAAGGCAACACGCGGTTGTTGCGGTATTCCTGCAAGGTGCGTCGGCTCACACGGAGCAGTTCCGCCACCTCGCCGTCCGTCAGGTAACGCTCCCCGTCCAGCGGAGGACGGTAACTTTCCAGAAATGCGGACAGCCATTTAGAGCCTTTGCGCATATCCTGCATCACAGAGGCTATCGGCTCGTCTTCCATCGTAAAAACATCGTTGGTCTCGTTCATCATAACTTCGGATTCAGTGGGTGAATAAATCAAATCATCTGCCATGCGGATAGAGCGTGCCGACAAGCGGTATCAGCCGCTTCACCTCCTCCGGCTTGTAATAGAACCTGCGGTTTATCTGCGAGTAGCCGATAAGCCGCCTGTCGCGCAGCGTCTGCAACGTGCGCGGGCTTATTCTCAACTGCCCGCAGACCTCCTCGCCCGTGAGCCATCTTTCCATGCGCCCCGTGTCGCTTTTGCGCCTCAGGGCGGCGACCTTCTCCGAGAGTGCGCCGAATGCCGCCACCATCATCTCGAAAGTCTTTTTCTCGATAGATACTATTTCCATATTCATGCAATTACCGGTTTGCCCGCAAAGGTAACGATGCAGCCCTTAACACGTACCGTTTTCCGCTGAAAGGCTGCCTGTTGCGCCGTTTGACCGGGTTATGGAGCCATCTTCCGTAAAAATCTTACGTGAGTCACGTAGTGAGTTGTTAAAGCCCCTTTTGTTTATTGCCGAATTTTGCCGCAGAAACAAAAAGAAAGGACTGAATATGAAAGTGATAACGATGGAAAGTTCCGTCTTCCGGTCATTGACGGAACAGATAGCGGAGATTGCGGCACACGTCCGTGCCGCCTCCGGCGACAAGAAAGCGGCATCGTCCGACAGGTTGCTCACCACACGCGAGGCGGCGCAGCTGCTTAACGTGAGTACCCGCACCCTCCAGCGTATGCGCAGCGAGCAACGCATCGTCTATGTCGTGCTTCGCGGTAAATGCCGCTACCGGCAGTCTGAAATCGACCGCCTGCTTGATGAGTGTACCGTCAACGAGGACGCCGCGACACCGCAGGAGCTGAAACGCAACCACACGCTACGAACGGGAGGCACACCCAAAGGAAGGAGGACATAGCTATGGAACTGCTCACACGAAACATCTTCGAGGGCTGGATGCAGAAGCTGATGGAACGGCTCGACCGTCAGGACGAACTGCTGCTGGCAATAAAGACGGAGGAACGACAGCCCGCCCTCACGGAAAGCATCCACCTTTTCGACAATCAGGACCTGTGCATGCTGCTCCAGATAAGCAAGCGCACACTGCAACGCTACCGCAGCGTCGGTGCATTGCCCTACAAGACACTGGGCAAGAAAACCTATTACAGCGAGGAGGATGTGCTGACATTCCTTTCCAACCATATCAAGGACTTCAAAAAAGAAGATATAGCCTTCTACAAGGCTCGTATCCATAATTTCTTTCATAAATAACCCATTAAAACATTTTTAGATGGCAAAGAAAAAAGACGAAAAGGACGTGCTGGTAGTCCGTGACGAGAAGACGGGCGAGATTAGCGTGGTAGCCGGGCTGAACGCAGACGGTACACCTAAACGCACCCCCGCGAAAGCGGAGAACGCGCAGAGTTTCCTGCAATTCGACCGACATGGCGACGTGCTGGACAACTTCTTCAAGAACTTCTTCCGGCAGTGCAAGGAACCCAGCCGCTTCGGTTTCTACCGCATCGCGGCGGACCAAGTGGATTCCATGCTGGGCGTGATGAAAGACCTGCTCCAGCATCCGTACCAGAACAAACAAATCCTCGCACCGCACAAAATCGACACCTTCCCCTATCAACAGCAGGTGATGGAAGAGCAAGCTGCGCAACAGACAGAGAAACAAGAACCTCAAAAACAGGAGAACATGGAACAACAGAAAGAACAGCAACAGGACAATTCCGAACAGACGCAGGGCAAACGGGGCTACCGGCCCATCGACGAGAGTAAAATCAACTGGCAGGAACTGGAGGACAGATGGGGCGTGAAGCGTGACGACCTTGAAAAGTCCGGTGACCTTACGAAGATGCTCCACTACGGCAAGTCCGACTTGGTGAAGGTCAAACCGACCTTCGGCGGCGAATCGTTCGAGCTGGACGCCCGCCTCTCCTTCAAGAAGGACGGCGAGGGGAATGTCAGCCTCGTGCCGCACTTCATCCGCAAGGAGCAGAAGTTAGATGAGTACAAGGAACACAAATTCTCCGACAATGACCGGAAGAACCTCCGCGAAACGGGCAACCTCGGCAGGGTCGTGGACATTGTGGACAGGGAAACGGGCGAAATCATCCCCTCCTACATCAGCATCGACCGCAAGACGAATGAAATCACGGACATTCCGGCGAGCAAGGTGCGCATCCCGGAGCGCATCGGCAAGACGGAAATCACCGCGCAGGAACGGGACATGCTCCGCGCCGGACTGCCCGTGCGCGACAAGCTCATCGAGCGCAACGATGGCAGGAAGTTCGTCACCACCCTGCAAGTGAACGTGGAGCAGCGCGGCGTGGAGTTCGTGCCGGGAACCGGCAAGTCACCCCGTACCGCACAGACGCAGGAAACCAAAGGCGACACCTCGAAAAATCAGGCGCAAGGCGGGGAAAATGCCGACCAGACCAAGAAGGAGCAACGCCGCAACACGTGGACGAACGAGGACGGCAGCATCCGCCCCATCAGCAAATGGAGCGGCGTGAACTTCACCGAACAGCAGAAAGCCGACTATGTGGCGGGCAAGGCCGTGAAGCTGGAGAACGTGACCGACAAGCAGGGCTTCCATGCCACGATGTATATCAAGTTCAACCCGGAGAAGGGACGCCCATACCGCTACGACACGAACCCCGATGTCGGGCAGCAGGTCGCCCCGTCCAACGAGAGCCGCACGCAGGTGGCGGTGAACAACGAGGGCAAGACCAACGAGGCGACAAAGAACCTGAAAGAGCCTTTGCAGAAAGGTCAGACAGCCCCGAAGACCGCCCGCCAGCAACAGCAGCAGGACAAACCGAAGAAAACGGGCAAGGGCATGAAAATGTAATCCCGTGTCCGCCACTGAATCCAAAATAAAATCCAAAGTATCAACAACAAAAGCAAGAAAACATGAAGACAATCATTGCAGAAAAGCCCTCCGTGGCACGTGAAATCGCCCGCATCGTGGGCGCGACAAAAAGAGAGGAAGGATATTTCGAAGGAGGCGGCTATGCCGTGACATGGGCATTCGGACACCTCGTCCAGCTTGCCATGCCTGACGGCTACGGCGTGCGCGGATTCGTCCGTGACAACCTCCCGATTATCCCCGACACCTTCACGCTCGTCCCCCGTCAGGTCAGGACAGAGAAGGGCTACAAGCCCGACAGCGGCGTGGTGTCGCAGATAAAAGTCATCAAAAGACTGTTCGATGCAAGCGAACAAATCATCGTGGCGACCGATGCCGGACGCGAGGGTGAACTTATCTTCCGCTACCTCTACCACTACACGGGCAGTACCACTCCTTTCGTGCGCCTGTGGATAAGCTCGCTCACCGACAAGGCTATCCGCGAGGGATTGCGCAACCTCGAAGACGGCGGCAAGTATGACAACCTATACCTCGCCGCCAAAGCGCGAAGCGAATCCGACTGGCTCGTGGGCATCAACGGCACGCAGGCACTCTCCATCGCCGCCGGACACGGCACGTATTCCGTCGGACGGGTGCAGACACCCACGCTGGCGATGGTGTGTGAACGCTACTGGGAGAACCGCCGTTTCACGCCCGAAGCCTTCTGGCAGCTCCATATCGCAACGGACGGTTGCGACGGCAAGGTCGTGAAATTCTCATCCTCTGAAAAATGGAAGTCGAAAGAACCGGCAACGGAGCTATATAATAAGGTAAAGGCGACAGGCTTCGCAACGGTAACGAAAGCCGAGCGCAAGGAGAAAACGGAGGATACCCCGTTGCTGTACGACCTGACCACGCTCCAGAAAGAAGCCAACGCCAAGCACGGCTTCACGGCGGAACAGACGCTTGAAATCGCGCAGAAGCTCTACGAGAAGAAGTTGATAACCTATCCGAGAACGGGAAGCCGCTACATCCCCGAAGACGTGTTCGCTGAAATCCCCAAGCTGCTCGCCTTTATCGGCACGCAGCCCGAATGGAAAGACAAGGTGCGGGCAAAAGCCATCCCGACACGCCGCAGCGTGGATGACGGCAAGGTAACAGACCACCATGCCCTGCTCGTCACGGGAGAGAAACCGCTCTTCCTCTCCAAAGAGGACAGCACCATTTATCAGATGATTGCCGGACGCATGATAGAGGCATTCTCCGAAAAATGCGTCAAGGACGTGACTGCTGTCATGGCGGAATGTGCCGGAGTGGAGTTTACCGTGAAAGGCAGCGTCATCAGGCAAGCCGGATGGCGTGCCGTCTATGGCGAGGAAAACAAGGATGAAACCACTATCCCCGGCTGGCAGGAAGGCGACACGCTGACACTGAAAGCCTCTTCCATCACAGAAGGGAAGACCAAGCCCAAGCCGCTACATACCGAAGCCACCCTGCTGTCCGCAATGGAAACGGCGGGCAAGGAAATCGAGGATGACGCACTGCGGCAGGCGATGAAGGACTGCGGCATCGGTACTCCCGCCACACGCGCCTCCATCATCGAAACGCTCTTCAAGCGCGGTTACATGGAACGCTGCAAGAAATCGCTTGTCCCCACTGAAAAGGGGCTTGCACTCAATTCCGTGGTGAAGACGATGCGCATCGCCGATGTCGCCATGACAGGCGAATGGGAGAAGGAACTTGCACGCATCGAGCGTGGGGAGCTGTCCGCCGATACCTTCCGCAAAAAGATAGAGGCGTACACGCGGGAGATTACCTCCGAACTGCTCTCATGCGACAAACTCTTCGGCAGCCGCGATTCCGGTTGCGCGTGTCCCAAGTGCGGCACGGGCAGGATGCGGTTCTACGGCAAGGTGGTACGCTGCGACAACACGGAGTGCGGGCTTCTCGTGTTCCGGCTGAAAGCGGGACGCACCCTGTCCGACGATGAAATAAAAGACCTGCTCACTGACGGGCACACCAAGCTGCTCAAAGGCTTCAAGAGCAAGCAGGGCAAGAACTTCGATGCCATAGTCGCCTTTGACGGGGATTATAACACGACGTTCGTGTTCCCGGAAAAGAAATGCAAGTCTTCCTATCCGAAAAAAAGGAAATAATCACTAACTTTTGATAAGTTAGGCTGCATCTCAACAATAGAAACAAACAAGTTTTTTTCGTATTGTCTTCGATTTGCACTAACTTTGCCACTTGTTCAGAGTAATGAATTGTTCTTCAATACCGGATTACACTCATACTTTGGATTTAGTGGTGGCACTCGGAGGGATACCGAGTGCCTTTTTCTTCCTTTTTTCAACCGATTATCCCGTTAAATATCAATCCACTAAACTCCAAAGTAATGAACAACAAGAAGAAAAACGAGGGTCAGGCCGACTTTTCCTATTACGGTCTGTACCTGCTGGACTATCTCCGCACGAACAAGTTTGAACAGGCTGATGACACTGCTTTCATACGGGAACGCGCCGACCGTGCCGCCGAAACGTATGAAAAGGCTCGGCTCGAAGGCTATCCCGCCGACGGTGCGCAGGAACTGGCTATGGACACGCTGCTGCGCGGGCTGCGTTATTCCCGTTACGACATCCTCCGCGAAGTCGTGGAGAACGAGTTTTCCGATGAAGTGCCGGAAGAGAAGCGTGAAGCCTTTATCCATAAACTCCTGCCGCTTGTCGGCAACGTGTTCTCCGTCTATGACCTCTCGGACGACAACTTCGCCCTGTCTTCCGATTACGACCTGCTCTACACGGAGCTGACGGGGGCAACCGTCCTTTACTTAGACGAATATGGCGTTTAACCGCAAACAGAAACTGCGGGACAACATCGAGGCGATACGGACGGCATTCATCCTTGACAGGGAACAGAGAACGGCGACAACCGAAGAGCGTGCCATACTCCAAAGGTACTGCGGTTTCGGCGGTCTGAAATGTATCCTCAACCCTGCGAAGGAACTGACGGATGCCGTCCGGTGGGCGAAATCCGACCTCGAACTGTTCGCCCCGACGGTGGAGCTGCACAGGCTTATCCGTGAGAACAGCAATGACGAAACGGAGTACAAGCGGTTTGTGGATTCGCTGAAAGCGTCCGTGCTGACCGCTTTCTACACCCCCAAAGAGATAACCGACACCCTTGCGGACGTGCTGGCGGATTACAGCGTCCGTCCCACCCGTATGCTCGAACCGTCGGCAGGTGTCGGCGTGTTCGTGGATTCCGTGCTACGGCACAGCCCCGGTGCGGACGTGATGGCTTTCGAGAAGGATCTGCTCACGGGTACAATCCTGCGGCATCTCTATCCCGACAAGAAAACGCGCACCTGCGGTTTTGAGAAAATCGAAAGACCGTTCAACAATTATTTCGACTTGGCGATGTCCAACATTCCGTTCGGTGACATTGCCGTGTTCGACGCGGAATTTGAAAAGAGTGGGTCCTTCGGCAGACGATCGGCACAGAAAGCCATCCACAACTATTTCTTTCTCAAAGGACTGGATGCCGTGCGTAACGGCGGTATCGTGGCGTTCATCACCTCGCAAGGGGTATTGAACAGCAGCAAGACCTCCGTGCGTAACGAGCTGTTCAGTCAGGCTAATCTGGTATCTGCGATACGCCTGCCCAACAACCTGTTCACGGACAACGCGGGGACAGAAGTGGGCAGTGACCTGATTGTCCTGCAAAAGAACCTCAGCAAGAAGGAAATGTCGCAGGACGAGCGGCTGATGACCGTGATACAGACGGACACGAAAACCGACCTGACCGACAACGCCTATTTCATCCACCACCCGGAACGCATCGTGCATACGACGGCGAAACTTGACACAGACCCCTACGGGAAACCCGCTATGGTCTATCTGCACGAGGGCAAGACCGCAGGCATAGCCGGGGACTTGCGCCGTATGCTTGACGAGGATTTCCATTACAGGCTCGCCATGCGCCTGTATTCGGGAACAATCCGGCAGGCGGGAACGGAAGAGAGGGTTGCCGTACAAAAGGAAATGGAGCGTCCTGCCATAAAATTGGAAACGGTACCTCCGGCACAAGCGGTGGAAACTCCGACGGAGAAACCGCAATCCGCAGAGGAAAAGCCGGAGATAGAACCTCGTCCGAAATATTCCGCCGGAGTGCAGCTCACGTTGCTCGACCTCTGGGGCATGACGGAAGAGGTCAGCCAGCCTAAAACCGCCAAAAAGAAAAAAACGGCGAAAAAGGAAAGCCCGGCAAGGCGCGTTACGCCCAAGTCGCAGGTGCAGACCACACAGAATGTTACGGCTGTGCCGACGGCTTCCACCCCTAAGAATGTTACGGAAAACAAAGAGGCGAAAGCGGACAGTGCCGCCAAGCCTGCCGACCCGGACGACATCTATGCAAAGCTGGACTGGGAAACCAATCCTCCCATCAACGGCTTCTACGAGATGATGATGGGACTCACGCCGGAGCGCAGGAAGGAACTTCGGGAGCTGGCAAGGCAGCATAATGAGAAACAGGAAAACAGAACGGTTGCGACGGTCACGCCGGAAGTACCACGTGAACACCCCCGGCAGGAGAAAACACAGCCGGAGGTTGCCGCCACACCTGCCGCTACCGCTGCTCCACCGGAAGCGGTGGCGACTTCCCTTTTTCCCGACATCGAACCGGAAAAGCCGAAGGAGGAAGTCGTGGACCTTACGCCGCGTGCCTACCACCGCACGCCGGAGATGCACCTGCGCGAAGGGTCGTTAGTGACAGATTGGGGACGTCATAACATCGGCTATCTGAAGGACATCACACCATACGGGGCTACATTCCAGCCGCTCGACCTGAAAGGCTACCAGAAGGAGAAGGCGTTACAGTATGTTTTACTCCGTGACGCCTACGAGCGGCTGTACCGCTATGAATCGAACCTGCACGAAGCAAATGTCCAGTGGCGTGAGCATCTGAACACCTGTTACGATGAGTTCGTCATGCGTTACGGCAACCTCAACGCCAAGCAGAACGTGAAGCTGGTGATGATGGACGCGGGCGGGCGTGACATCCTTTCGCTGGAACGGGTGAAGAACGGAAAGTTTGTCAAGGCGGACATCTTCGAGCGTCCCGTTTCCTTCGCGGTGGAGAGCCATGCCAACGTAGGCTCTCCTGAAGAAGCACTGTCCGCGTCGCTCAACAAGTTCGGCACGGTCGATCTCGACTATATGCGGGAGATAACCGACAGCACGGCGGAGGAGTTGCTCACAGCCCTGCAAGGACGTATCTATTACAATCCGCTCGTGACCGGTTACGAGATCAAAGACCGTTTCATAGCCGGAAACGTGATAGAGAAGGCGGAACGCATAGAGGCTTGGATTGGTGACAATCCCGAAAATGAGCGTATGCCTGAAGTGAAACAGGCGTTGGAAGCCTTGAAAGACGCCGAACCGCCGCGCATCGCCTTCGAAGACCTTGATTTCAACTTCGGGGAACGATGGATTCCGACGGGTGTCTATGCCGCCTACATGAGCCGTCTGTTCGACACGGAGGTGAAAATCGCCTACTCCGCAAGCATGGACGAGTTTTCGGTGGCGTGCAGCCACAAGAACTTCAAGATATGGGACGAGTTCTGCGTGAAGGGCTATTACCGCAGTTATGACGGTATGCACCTCCTGAAACATGCCCTGCACAACACCTGCCCCGACATGATGAAGTCCATCGGCAAGGACGAGCATGGCAACGACATCAAGGTGCGCGACAGCGAGGGAATACAACTCGCCAACGCCAAGATTGACGAGATACGAAACGGTTTCTCCGAATGGCTCGAAGAGCAGTCGCCGCAGTTCAAGGAACGGCTGACGACGATGTATAACCGCAAGTTCAACTGTTTCGTACGCCCGAAGTATGACGGCTCGCACCAGACTTTCCCCGACCTCAATCTGAAAGGGCTGGCAAGCCGGGGCATCAGGAGCGTCTATCCCTCGCAGATGGATTGCGTCTGGATGCTCAAGCAGAACGGCGGCGGAATTTGCGACCACGAGGTTGGAACCGGCAAGACGCTGATAATGTGCATCGCCGCGCATGAGATGAAGCGTCTGAATTTGGCACACAAGCCGATGATTATCGGGCTGAAAGCCAACGTTGCGGAGATTGCAGCCACCTATCAGGCGGCATATCCCAACGCACGTATTCTGTACGCTTCGGAGAAGGACTTTTCGACCGCCAACCGTGTGCGCTTCTTCAATAATATAAAGAACAACGACTACGATTGCGTCATCATGTCGCACGACCAGTTCGGCAAGATACCGCAGTCGCCGGAATTGCAGCAGCGCATCCTGCAAGCAGAGCTTGACACGGTGGAGGAAAACCTCGAAGTGCTACGGCAGCAGGGAAAGAACGTGTCGCGGGCGATGCTGAAAGGATTGGAGAAGCGCAAGCACAACCTTGAAGCGAAGCTGGAGAAGGTGGAACACGCCATAAAGTCACGCACGGACGACGTGGTGGATTTCAAGCAGATGGGCATCGACCACATCTTCATAGATGAGAGCCACCAGTTCAAGAATCTGACTTTCAACACGCGCCACGACCGTGTGGCGGGATTGGGAAACAGCGAGGGAAGCCAGAAGGCACTTAACATGCTCTTTGCCATACGCACCATACAGGAGCGCACAGGAAAAGACTTGGGTGCGACCTTCCTCTCCGGCACGACTATCAGCAACTCACTGACTGAATTGTACCTGCTGTTCAAGTACCTGCGCCCGAAGGAGCTGGAACGGCAGGACATAAGGTGTTTCGACGCTTGGGCGGCGATATTTGCCAAGAAGACGACGGATTTTGAATTTAACGTGACGAACAATGTGGTCCAGAAGGAGCGTTTCCGCTACTTCATCAAAGTGCCGGAGCTTGCCGCCTTCTATAATGAAATCACGGACTACCGCACGGCGGAGGATGTGGGCGTTGACCGTCCTGCCAAGAACGAGATACTGCACCATATACCGCCCACGCCGGAACAGGAGGACTTCATACAGAAACTGATGCAGTTCGCCAAGACGGGCGATGCCACCTTGTTGGGCAGGCTGCCGCTTTCGGAAACGGAAGAAAAGGCGAAGATGCTCATCGCCACGGACTATGCCCGGAAAATGGCACTCGACATGCGCATGATAGACCCGAATTACGAAGATCATCCCGACAACAAAGCGAGTCACTGTGCCAAGATGATCGCGGAGTATTATCAAAAATACGACGCCCAGAAAGGCACGCAGTTCGTTTTCTCTGATTTGGGGACATACCAGCCGGGCGACGGGTGGAACGTCTATTCGGAAATCAAGCGCAAACTGACGGAGGACTACGGTATACCGCCAAGCGAGGTGCGCTTCATTCAGGAGTGCAAGACCGACAAGGCGCGGAAGGCGGTGATAGACGCCATGAACGCCGGGACGGTGCGTGTGCTGTTCGGCTCTACCTCTATGCTCGGAACGGGTGTGAACGCCCAGAAACGGTGTGTGGCTATCCATCATCTCGATACGCCGTGGCGACCGTCCGACTTGCAACAGCGTGACGGACGCGGAGTTAGGGCAGGTAATGAGATTGCCAAACATTTCGCCGGGAACAACGTGGATGTAATCATCTACGCGGTGGAGAAGTCACTGGACAGCTACAAGTTCAACCTCCTGCACTGCAAGCAGACTTTCATAAGCCAGCTCAAAAGCGGTGCGATGGGTGCGCGTACCATCGACGAGGGGGCAATGGACGAAAAATCGGGCATGAATTTCTCGGAATACATGGCGTTGCTCTCCGGCAATACCGACCTGTTGGACAAGGCGAAACTGGAAAAGCGGATCGCATCGCTCGAAGGGGAACGCAAGTCGTTCAACAAGGGCAAGCGTGATTCGGAGTTCAAGCTGGAGTCAAAGACCGGCGAGTTGCGCAACAACACGGCTTTCATAGATGCCATGACGGAGGACTGGAACCGCTTCCTGTCGGTGGTGCAGACCGACAAGGAGGGCAACCGCCTTAATATAATAAAGGTGGACGGAGTGGATTCCGCCGATGAGAAGGTCATCGGAAAGCGTTTGCAGGAGATAGCCAAGAATGCCACGACCGGAGGGTTGTACACGCAGGTCGGTGAACTTTACGGTTTTCCGATAAAGGTGGTGAGCGAAAGGATACTCAAAGAGGGATTGGAGTTCACCGACAACCGCTTCGTGGTCGAGGGGAACTACAAGTACACCTACAACAACGGGCATCTGGCGATGGCTGACCCGTTGGCCGCCGCCCGCAACTTCCTCAACGCGATGGAGAGGATACCCTCCATCATCGACCAGTACAAGGCGAAGAACGAGGTGCTGGAGATGGAGATACCGCAGTTACAGGAGATAGCGGGTAAGGTGTGGAAGAAGGAGGACGAGCTGAAGCAGTTGAAGTCCGAACTTGCCGCCCTTGACCGAAAAATTCAGCTGGAGCTTGCGCCACCCACGCCCGAAGTCGCAGAAAAGGAGAATGAAGGGCAACAGCTCAAGCCGAAAGCGGAAGATGTGAGGAACAGGCAGGCGCAATATCCCGAAAATGCACCGCCGCAGATACGCAGTCCGGCGGATAGTATCGTTGCCAACCATGTCATAATCGGGCGTCCGGGACTGTATGCCAAGGAGGAAACCCGGTCCAAAGGATTGAAAATATAACCTAAGGAATTTTATCTGAAGTATTAATAAGGGCTATCCCAAAAGGTCTAAAAGTAAATTTTATCCTTTCTGCAAGTATCTATAGGATGGCAACTGCATTTTTTTCTTTTTGGGCAGCCCTTATTAAAATTTATTCTTATTTTAGGTTATATACATTCATGGCCATTTATGTAAAAAATTCCTGCTGACCTTGTTTATGTCTTGTCAGTCACCATTTGCAAAACCATATTTGACCCTCAAAGAGGCTGAATTTGATAAGTAACTTGCTACATACTCATAATAAGGAGCTAAATAGAACACGAATGGGAAATACACAAATGCTAAACTAAAGAAGATATTGGCCAAAATAAACGCTATACCGAGAGAGAAACTTGATTTTTCAACTTCCTAAAACGGTGTTGTTCAAACATTTCTACTTATTTGTACTTGCCAGTTGAACCTACGCTTCCCTAATAAAATGTCTATGGTAAAAAGTTAAAAAATCCTCCCACTTTTGTTAGATATATTTTTTTGTGTAATTTTGTAATCGTTATGCGGCAGTAATAATATACATATTAATACGAGTTAGTAATCCTGTAGTTCTCATATGCTACGAGGAGGTATTAAAAGGTGCGTTTCGACAATGCATCTACTGTAGTATATTATTGCTTAATCCAAATGAATATTATAAATTTAGGAATTCTTGCTCACATTGATGCAGGAAAAACTTCCGTAACCGAGAATCTGCTGTTTGCCAGTGGAGCAACGGAAAAGTGCGGCCGTGTGGATAATGGTGACACCATAACGGACTCTATGGATATAGAGAAACGTAGAGGAATTACTGTCCGGGCTTCTACGACATCTATTATCTGGAAATACACGTTAATTTTGCACCCTAAAATTGCTATATGATTATTAAAACAAAGAATCTTATAATCAGAAACTTTCAGGAGAAGGATGCCGTGGGCTTATTGGAATACCTCTCCCATCCACGTGTTAATTGCTTTGCTGACGATCGTCTGTATTCAGAGGAATCTGCGCTGGCTTATATATCCAATACTCCAAAGGATATGTTACGCTATGCCGTATGTCTGAAGGAAGACGATTTCATCATTGGTGATGTTTTCGCCTTGCGTGAATATACTGATACATTTAGTGTGGGCTGGCACTTCAACCAACGCTTTGAGGGCAAAGGACTGGCCTACGAAGCGGCAACAGAATTTTTGGACTACCTCTTTTGTGATGCCGGTGCACGGCGTGTTTACGGATTTGTCGAAGACGATAACTTGCGGTCGAAAAGGTTGTGCAAACGCCTCGGAATGAGGTATGAGAGATGTATGAAAGAGTTCATATCGTTTGTATGTTATCCTGACGGGACACCACGGTATGAGGACACCTGCATCTATGCGATATTGAATAAAGAATGGACGGAACAGCGAGAGCAGAAGCCAAATTCACTTGGATTATGCCGAGTCGTGACGGACATGCACGAAATGAATGAAAAAAAACAATAAGGACTAATGATGAATAGACGAACATGGATTGCCGGTATCACGGCAACGATCCTGCTGGCTGCTTCATTGGCAGCCTGCAAACAGGAACAGCAAGGAGAGGAAACAGGACAGGCACTGCCCGTCATGGTGGTTTCTTCCCAACCAATTGAATTTGAAGAAACCTATTCCGCTTCGATTCGTGGGCTACAGGATGTGGACATCATACCTCAAGTATCGGGTCGCATCATCCGCCTATGCGTGAAAGAGGGAGAGCAAGTAAAAACAGGGCAAGTGCTGGCTGTCATAGACCAGGTGCCCTATCAGGCAGCCTTGCGCACGGCACGCGCCAACGTCAGTGCGGCACAGGCAAAAGTGGAAACAGCGCGTATCGAGCTGAACGGCAAACAGTCGTTGTTCGATGAAAAAGTCATATCCGATTACGAACTGTCTGTTGCCCGAAACCAATTAGCAGTGGCACAGGCAGAGCTGGAACAAGCAAAAGCTCAGGAAGCAAATGCCCGAAACGATTTGTCATACACCGAAATCAAGAGTCCGAGCAACGGGGTTATAGGCACGTTGCCTTACCGCATCGGCGCACTCGTCGGTCCCACCATCGAACAACCGTTTACAGTGGTGTCGGACAATTCGGAGATGTATGCCTATTTCTCCGTCTCCGAAAACAAGCTGCGTCAGCTCAGGGCGCAATACGGGTCGATCGACAAGATGATTTCCCGGATGCCGGAAGTCGGCCTGCAACTGAACGACGGCACGCTCTATGGGCAGAAAGGACACATAGAGACCGTCAGCGGCATTGTGAACCCCACTACCGGGGCGGTGCAAATCAAAGCCCTGTTCCCCAATCCCGACCGCGAGCTGCTGAGCGGGACTATCGGCAACGTCATCTTGCAAGGAGTGAATACGGATGCCATTTTGGTCCCCATGTCCGCCACTGTCGAGTTGCAGGACAAGATTATCGCCTACCGCCTTAAAAACGGAAAGGCCGAAGCCGCCTACCTGACCGTGGACCGCCTGAACGACGGCAACCACTTCGTTGTAGAACAGGGCTTGTCCGTCGGCGACACCCTCATCACCGAAGGTGTGGGGCAGCTAAAGGAAGGAATGAACGTCACACCTAAAACCACAAAGCCATGAACCTGCGTTTCTTCATAGACCGCCCGGTGTTTTCGGGTGTCATCTCCGTGGTGATTGTCCTGATGGGCGTAATCGCCATGAAAGCCCTTCCCGTGGAGCAATATCCCGACATCGCCCCGCCCACCATTAATGTATGGGCGTCCTATCCCGGAGCCAATGCCGAGACGGTGCAGAAAGCCGTAATCGTTCCTCTGGAAGAGGCCATCAACGGCGTGGAGGACATGACCTACATGACCTCCACGGCATCTAATACAGGCGATGCTTCCATCAACATCTATTTCAAGCAGGGCTCCAACGCCGACATGGCGGCGGTCAATGTGCAGAACCGCGTGAACGGCGTGTTGAGCCAGCTTCCGGCAGAAGCGACCAAGACCGGCGTCACCACCGAGAAGCAGCAGAATGCCGAGTTGCTGACATTCGCCCTCTACAGCCCCGACAACCGTTTCGACCAGACCTTTCTCAACAATTACGTGAAGATTAACGTAGAGCCGCGATTGAAACGTATCGGCGGTGTGGGAAAGGCGCAACTGTTCGGTTCCAACTACAGTATGCGCCTCTGGCTGCGTCCCGACAAGATGGCGCAGTACGGACTGATTCCCGATGACATCTCCTCCGTGCTGGCGAAGCAGAACATCGAGGCGGCAACCGGTTCGTTCGGAGCCAATCATCCCACGGCAAATGAATACACGATGAAGTATCGCGGCCGCCTATCCACGGCGGAAGAGTTCGGCGAGCTGGTCGTCAAGTCCCTGCCCGGCGGTGACGTGCTTCGGCTGAAAGATGTCGCCGATGTGGAGTTGGGCGATGAATTCTACAACTATTCCACCGAGGTGAACGGACATCCGGCTGCCACGATGCTCATCAACCAGAAAGCGGGTTCCAACGCTTCGAGCACCATCAATGAGATTCACGAGGTGCTCGATGAAATTGAACGCGACCTGCCGGAAGGGGCGGAGTTCGTGGTGCTGACCGATACCAACAAGTTCCTGTATGCCTCCATCAATTCTGTCATACGGACGCTTATCGAGGCGATACTTCTGGTTATCGTGGTGGTGTATGTGTTCTTGCAGGACATCAAGTCCACGCTCATTCCCACGGTTTCCATCTTCGTCTCCATCATCGGCACGTTTGCCGTGATGTCGCTGATAGGCTTTTCCATCAACCTGCTTACGCTTTTCGCCCTTGTGCTTGCCATCGGTACGGTAGTGGACGATGCCATCGTAGTGGTAGAGGCGGTGCAGGCGAAGTTCGACGAGGGCTATCAGTCGCCGGTGCTTGCCGCCGATGATGCCATGAAGGGCGTTTCGTCCGCCATTCTCACCTCTACCATTATCTTTATGGCGGTGTTCATCCCGGTGGCAATGATGGGCGGTACTTCCGGGGCGTTCTATGCCCAGTTCGGTATCACGATGGCGGTTGCCGTGGGCATATCGGCTATTAATGCATTTACCCTTTCACCTGCATTATGCGCTTTGTTCCTGAAACCTTATATTGACGAGCACGGAAACACGAAGAACAATTTTGCGGCACGCTTCCGCAAGGCATTCAATGCCGTATTCGACCGTTTGAGCCGCCGCTATGTACGTGGGGTACTGTATATCATCCATCGCCGGTGGCTGTTGTGGGGAACGATTGCCGCCTCGTTCGGGTTGCTGGTCTTGCTGGTCAATATCACGAAGACAGGACTTATTCCGCAGGAAGACACCGGCACGGTGATGGTAAGCATGAACACAAAGCCCGGTTCCTCCATGGCGCAGACCAACAAGGTGATGGCGCGTATCAACAGCCGTCTTGACAGCATCCCTGAGATTGAGTACAGCGGAGCGGTCGGAGGATTCTCATTCAGCGGTTCCGGCCCTTCACAGGCCATGTATTTCATGACACTTAAAGATTGGGACCAGCGCAAGGACGAAGGGCAATCGGTGGACGACGTGATAGGCAAGATTTATGCCGCCACCGCTGATGTTCCCGATGCCACGATGTTTGCCATGTCGCCGCCGATGATTGCCGGCTACGGCATGGGCAACGGTTTCGAGCTTTACTTGCAGGACAAGACCGGTGGCGATGTCACTGCATTCAAGAAGGAGGCGGACAGATTCGTAGAGGCATTGTCCCGCCGTCCCGAAATCGGAGAGGTCTATTCGTCTTTTGCCGCTGACTATCCCCAGTATTGGGTGGACATCGACGCGGCGAAATGCGAGCAGTCGGGCATATCTCCCGCCGATGTGCTTTCCACGCTCTCCGGCTATTATACCGGGTCGTATGTGTCGGACTTCAACCGTTTCTCCAAGCTCTATCACGTCACCATGCAGGCACCGGCGGAGTACCGCATAAATACGGAGTCGCTTAACCGGATGTACGTGCGTACTTCCGACGGCAGCATGGCACCGTTGGGTCAGTTCGTGCGCCTGACCAAGACCAACGGGCCTTCCGACCTTACGCGCTTCAACCTTTTCAACGCCATCGCCATCAACGGCTCTCCGGCATCGGGCTACAGTTCCGGCCAGGTCATCAAGGCGATTGGCGAGACGGCACGTGAGGTGCTTCCCGCCACTTGCAGCTATGAGTTCGGAGGCTTGTCGCGCGAGGAGAGCAAGACCACCAACAATGCCGCATTGATATTCATCCTCTGCATGGTGCTGATATACCTGATACTTTGCGCCCTCTACGAAAGCGTGTTCATCCCCTTTGCCGTGCTACTGTCCGTGCCTTGCGGACTGATGGGCAGCTTCCTGTTCGCGTGGCTGTTCGGGCTGGAGAACAACATCTATATGCAGACCGGACTGATTATGATTATCGGACTGCTTGCCAAGACCGCCATCCTGCTGACCGAATATGCCGGCAAGCGGCGGTCGGAAGGCATGACTCTGTCACAGGCGGCATACAGCGCGGCAAAGGTTCGTCTGCGTCCCATCCTGATGACCGTCTTGTCGATGGTGTTCGGCCTTATTCCGCTGATGATGGCTCATGGCGTGGGTGCCAACGGCAGCCGCTCGCTCGCCACAGGCGTAATAGGCGGCATGATAGTGGGCACATTGGCGTTGCTGTTCCTCGTGCCGTCGCTGTTCATCACATTCCAATATATTCAAGAACAGGTTAAACGTAAATAAAATGAATAAGATAATCCTATCTATATTATCAACTCTGATGCTTACCGGCTGCGGCACATACAGCCGGTATCATCGGGCTGACCTCCCGACAGAGGGTCTGTACGGGGACATCCCGGAAAATGTTGATACAACAACCCTCGCATCCATTTCATGGCGGGAGATGTTTACAGATCGGGAACTCCAGTCTTTGATTGAGATCGGGCTTGAACGGAACACCGACCTCAACGTGGCGCGTTTGCGCGTTGAAGCGGCAGAGGCGGCTTTGATGACGGCCAAACTGTCCTATCTTCCGTCTTTGGGAATCAATGCCGAAGGTGGCATCAGCCGCTACGACGGGGCTACCGCAAAGACATACAATGTCGGAGCGAGTGCAAGTTGGGAGCTTGACATATTCGGCAAGCTTACGGCTGCGAAGCGTGGCGCGGTTGCCGCACTGCAAGGAAGCCGTGACTATCAGCAGGCCGTGCAGACACAGCTTGTCGCCACGATAGCAGACAGCTATTACACACTTGCTCATCTTGACGCGCAGATAGCGATAAACAACCGGACTTTGGAAAACTGGCGGGCTACCGTGCGCACGCTCGAGGCGTTGAAAAAGGTGGGCAAGGCAAATGAAGCCGGTGTGTTGCAGGCAAAGGCAAACGTGATGAAACTCGAATCATCGCAACTGGCTATATGCAAGAGTATCGCCGAAACGGAGAACGCCTTGTCTGCCATACTTGCCATGCCGTCACACGCGATTGAGCGGAGCGACTTGACCAAAGCCTCTTTCCCTGATACCATATCTGTCGGAGTTCCCATGCAGTTGCTTTCCAACCGCCCCGATGTGCGTCAGGCCGAAATGGAAGTGGCTCAGGCGTTTTACGCCACCCACGTAGCCCGCACAGCCTTCTACCCCAATATCACCCTTTCGGGCACATTGGGTTGGACTAACAATGGAGGTGGGGCGATTACCAATCCCGGGCAATGGCTACTCAAAGCCATCGGTTCCCTGACGCAGCCATTGTTTAACCGGGGCGCGAATATCGCCAACTTGAAGATTGCCCAAACCAAACAGGAAGAAGCCAAATTATTATTCCAACAATCATTGCTGAACGCGGGGAAAGAGGTGAACGATGCCTTAACCGCATGGCAAACGGCTAAGTCGCAATATGAAATAAACACTCGGCAGGTTGAGACCTTGCGTGAAGCGGTGCGCAAGACGGAACTGCTGATGAGCCATTCCGGTACCACCTATTTGGAGATATTAACTGCCCAACAGTCACTTCTTGAAGCAGAACAATTGCAACTGCAAACCTCTTTTGAGCGCATACAGAGCATTATCAAACTTTATCATGCATTGGGAGGCGGTAGGAGTTAAGACCTAAAGTGTAAATGGATTTTATAAATATTGATATAGCCCTCAAACATAGTGCATACCTGTAACATTTGAGAAATTATCAAATATCTCTCATTAGATTATAGTGATATAGTTATTTGTACATAAGTGTGCTTTTTGAGAATATCTATGGCGTGATGACTTCCTTTTACAGGGAGCATTGCGCTATTTTCATATAAATTATTCATTAACAACATCCGAAGTATGGAGATAAATCCATTCATCCGAAAACTTATTCCTTTTTTTTACAGGGAAGTTTTCTACCCGGCCCGTAAATGGTGATGCAGGACTGAACCACCTGCGCCAACTGTTGCTGGAAGCGCACAGAGAGTATCAGGACTATGTAGCCACAGGCGTAATGACGCTGCGGGTGTTTGCCTTGCAGTTCCTCGACGGTCATCATTATGCCGAAAATGACAACGCTGCAGACAAGAACATCCACCGCAAGGCGTTGGGTGCAATCGGCATCCTCCTGTTGGAAAGAACCGACCTTGTCAAACAATTCTTCACCCGGTCTTCACTGGAAGCCCCAGATATAGATAAGGTGATATTCCTTGTCTATACGGAACGTCGTGATGACGGAAAGCAAAATCCGGGAACATCCGGAACCGCCTCTGCGAATCGGGTGCAGGAACAAAGACTCTCGTGTGCAATCCGAGCCGAGGACATGCCACTGCTTGCTGACTGCGCTAATGACTCCAGCTTCTTCCAAAAGAAAGTCACAGTCCAGGAAATGAACGGTCTGATGTACGGAACACTCACTACTCCATTGGTGGCACTAAATCTTATGGGCATCGCCTATTTTTTTGACTGTCTGAGTGCCATGAACCTTGTCAGCCGCTGCTGGCAGACTGTCCTTGAGCGTAGCGGTTCCATCCTGTTGCAAGGGAAGAATAAGCCGCAGACACGTTCCAATTTCTCGTCCGCGCTCAACCGTGCAAGGAGCAACGGCATCTTCAGCAACAAGAATGACATAGACATTCTGATGAAGCATATACGCGAGAAATATGTCCGATAGACGGCCAAAATCCTGAGTGACAGTGCTATTTTGAGTGATACTTTGCAAGTGTCACTCAAAATATTGCTTTCAATGCCCTGTCTCATTGTTACTTTGCAGCCGAAAGCTTTCAAGACACGGGGCGACGGCTCTGAAAGTTGAATCAAAAAGAACAAAGTAACAATGAATGAACAACAGATTATTACAGATACCCAATGGGGAGAACGGTGTTCCGTCAAGCTCGACAAGTTGCTGTTCAGTACTTTACAAAAGCTGCAAATCCCGACAATTATATTTATCAATAAGATTGACCGTGCCGGTGTGAATTTGGAGCGTTTGTATATGGATATAAAAACAAATCTGTCGCAAGATGTCCTGTTTATGCAAACTGTTGTCGATGGATCGGTTTATCCGGTTTGCTCCCAAACATATATAAAGGAAGAATACAAAGAATTTGTATGCAACCATGACGACGATATATTAGAACGATATTTGGCGGATAGCGAAATTTCACCGGCTGATTATTGGAATACGATAATCGCTCTTGTGGCAAAAGCCAAAGTCTATCCGGTGCTACATGGATCAGCAATGTTCAATATCGGTATCAATGAGTTGTTGGACGCCATTTCTTCTTTTATACTTCCTCCGGCATCAGTCTCAAACAGACTTTCAGCTTATCTCTATAAGATAGAGCATGACCCCAAAGGGCATAAAAGAAGTTTTCTTAAAATAATTGACGGAAGTCTGAGACTTCGAGACGTTGTAAGAATCAACGATTCGGAAAAATTCATCAAGATTAAAAATCTAAAGACTATTTACGCGAGTTCGGGATAAGGATTGCGTAAAAAATAGGGTAAAACGAGCTAAAATAGTTCGTTTTACCCTTTGCTAATACATTGATTATTAGTAACTTTATAGTGAAACAAAAAACAAATTACTAATGATTAGCAAGGACAAAATTACTGAAAATCTCTGGAATAACCTCGAAAAACGGGAGAAATGATGCTAAACGACTTAATATCAGAGTTGTTACGGTGTCAAATGATGACAAGCCGAAAAATCGGAAAACGCAAAGAAAAGCGGATTTAAGAAGAAGAATGGTTTGCAAATCATTACCCGTGAAAGAGTAAGATTTAACATATGAGAGATGCTATTGCACCGTTTGTCACCGATTTGCGTATCAAGGTCTAACTCGTTGATATTTAACTTTGCAAACAAAAAACGAGTATGGCAAGAAGTACATTCAAAGTGCTGTTCTACGTGAACGGCAGCAAGGAGAAAGACGGTATTGTCCCCATCATGGGACGAGTGACAATCAACGGTACTGTGGCGCAGTTCAGTTGCAAGCAGACCATCCCGAAAACCCTTTGGGATGCGAAAGGCAACCGAGCCAAAGGCAAGAGTGCCGAAGCACGGAACATCAATCTTGCATTGGACAACATCAAGGCGCAAATCATCAAGCACTATCAGCGCATATCCGACCGAGAGGCATACGTAACGGCTGAAATGGTGCGCAATGCCTACCAAGGGGTAGGAAGCGAGTATGAGACACTGATAAAGGCTTTTGACAAGGATTGCGCCAACTTTCTGAAACGTGTCGGTAAAGACCGCAGCATCGGCACGTACAAGGTCATGGTAAGGGCAAGGAACTATGTCGCAGCCTTTATCAAGTCATTCTACAAACGGACAGACATGTCCATGCTGGAACTTACACCCGACTTCATCAAGGAGTTTGCGGCTTATCTTACGGCTGAACGGGGACTGAAAAACGCCACCATCTGGCTGAACTGCATGTGGCTGAAAGGCGTGGTCATGCGTGCGCACTATAACGGACTGATACCGAGAAATCCGTTTGCGCAGTTCCATATCAGCCCGAATGTTAAGGAACGGGAGTATCTGACAGAGGACGAAATCAAAAGAATCATGGCGCACGAGTTTGACAACCCCACCCTCGCATTGGTGCGAGACCTGTTCATTTTCGCCTGCTTCACCGCCTTGTCTTTCGTGGATATGAAAGAACTCACAACGGATGAAATAGTGGAGGTGAACGGTGAGAAATGGATATTGTCGAAACGGCACAAGACAAATGTCCCGTTCCAAGTGAAGTTGCTGGATATTCCCTTGCAGATAATCGAACGGTACAAGTATCTGTCGGAAGACAAGCTGGTTTTCGGGAAAATCAACTATTGGACGATGTGCAAACAGCTGAAAAAGGTAATGGCAGAATGCGGAATAGAGAAGCAAATCTCCTACCATTGCGCCCGCCATACGTTTGGAACACTGGCTCTTAGCAAGGGGATGCCCATTGAAAGCGTGAGCCGTGTTCTGGGACACACGAACATTGTCACGACTCAAATCTATGCGAAGATAACCACGCAGAAACTTGACAATGACCTGACGATGTTCGGCAACAAGCTGAACGCATCGTTCGGAAGTGTAACCCCATAACCAAGCATAGCCATGAAACGAAGCATCATCACAACGGACGGCAACGGCAACATCACCTTGCCGACCGACATTAGCGCAACCGCCATGAGCGAATGGGAACTTTGCGACCTGTTCGGAGTAACCGCCCCGACATTCCGTGCAGGGCTGAAGGCTCTTTGCAAGAGCGGAGTTTTAAGGGAATACGGGATAAGGCGAAGCATACGGGTATCCGATAATTGCAGTATGGAGGTTTACAACCTTGAAGCGATAGTTGCCCTCGCTTTCCATATCGGCACATTCGGAGCGGAACGGGTACGCAATGCCGTTCTTGAAAGACTGTACCTGCGAAAAGAGAAAACAAGCATCTTCTTCTCGCTGAATACCAACGGTATATCCAAATCCGAATACTTCTCGTAGCTGAATGCCTGACATTATTCACTCGGTAAGTCAGTAATTCATTAAGTCAGTACGACAGAACGACAGACGCTCTGATTTTTTCTCCCGAAAAGCGTAATCCGACATTTGCTTTTCGGGAGTTTTTCCGTTTGCACAACCCGTTTCCTGCCCCAAACCATTGAAAGTTTTTGTTTCGGGGGCTATTTGTCACCATTCTGCCGTGTTTTGCATAACAACCTATCCGATAATTGATTATATTTTTGCAGCTGGTAATTTTCAAACTTAAAACCATTTGATTATGTCAGCTATCGAACAACAGGACAGCCACAGACCGCCATCGGATGGCGGCATGGCAAAGGAAGAATTTATCCGTGTCGGGACAACGCTCTACAAGATTGTGGAGCAACCGAGACTGAACGGAGGGTATGTGAAGAAACGCATCGCATGGAACAACGAGACCCTGCGACAGGATTACGGCAAGGATTACATCGGCAGTGTTCCCAAGTATGACGGCTTCTGCACCGTACCCGAACACATCGGCTACCGTTCCGTGGTCGGCAAGTTCCTTAACCTTTACGAACCGATAGACCACCGACCGCAGGAGGGCGATTTATCGCATATCCAATCTTTGGTACGGCACATCTTCGGGGAACAATACGAGTTGGGGATGGACTATCTGCAACTGCTCTACCTGCAACCGATTCAGAAGTTGCCTATCCTGCTGTTGGTATCGGAAGAACGCAACACAGGCAAAAGCACATTCCTGAACTTTCTGAAACTCCTCTTTCAGAACAATGTGACTTTCAACACCAACGAGGACTTCCGAAGCCGGTTCAATTCCGATTGGGCTGGCAAACTGCTCATCGTGGTGGATGAGGTGTTGCTCAACCGCAGGGAGGACAGCGAACGGTTGAAGAACCTCAGCACCACACTTTCCTATAAGGTGGAAGCCAAAGGCAAAGACCGTGACGAGATTGCGTTCTTCGCCAAATTCGTGCTGTGCTCCAACAACGAGCATCTGCCCGTAATCATAGACGCAGGGGAAACACGCTATTGGGTACGCAAGATAGACCGCTTGCAGTCCGATGATACCGACTTCCTGCAAAAGCTGAAAGCGGAGATACCCGCCTTTCTCCATTTCCTGCAACACAGAAAACTGTCCACCGAAAAGGAAAGCCGGATGTGGTTCAACCCCACATTGCTGCATACAGAAGCCTTGCAGAAGATTATCCGTAGCAACCGCAATCGGCTGGAGATAGAGATGTCGGAACTGCTGCTTGACATTATGGTTGCAATGGATGTGGATAGCGTTTCATTCTGCCTTAACGACCTTGTCGTACTGCTGGTGCACTCGCAGGTAAAGGCGGAAAAGCACCAAGTGCGTAAGGTGGTGCAGGAGTGCTGGAAACTGACACCTGCACCAAACGGGCTTACCTACACCACCTATCAGGGCAATTACAACAGAAGTTGTCACTATGAGCCGATAAAGAGGGTGGGACGCTTCTACACCGTCACAAGGGAGCAACTTGAATCCTTGTAACACTATCATTTTTCTGTTGAATTGTTGAATATGGGTATAAATACACTGACAATAAACGATATACATTCTCAACAAAATCTCAACAAGCCAAAAGAGAAGTTGAGAGACCACCGACACCCGTTTGTGAATTTCTCTTTTGGCGAGTGGTTTGTTGAGAAGATGTTGAGAGGTTACGAGGCTGTATATAAATATATTACATTGACAATTCATCAAATCAACAAATTTTCATCAACTTCAAAACCATATGTAATATGACAATCCAAGATGTAAAGCAAATCAAACTGGCAGACTATCTGCAAAGTCTGGGCTATACGCCTGTAAAGCAACAAGGCAGGAACCTGTGGTACAAATCACCGTTACGGGAAGAAACGGACGCATCGTTCAAGGTAAACACCGAGCTTGAAAAATGGTACGACTTCGGCATCGGCAAAGGCGGAAACATCCTCGCATTGGCAGCGGAACTCTACCGTTCGGAAGATGTAGCCTATCTGCTGAAACGCATAGAGGAGCGGACAGCATACATCCGCCCTGCATCGTTCTCTTTTGGCAGACAGCATTCCGACAATCAGCCTTATCAGGGATTAAAGGTTGGAGAATTGTCCTCTCCTGCTCTTATAGCCTATCTGCAAGAAAGGGGAATAAACATCGGACTTGCCAAAAGAGAATGCAGGGAGCTTCGGTTTATGAATGCCGACAAACCCTATTTTGCCATCGGCTTTCCGAACATGGCAGGAGGATATGAAGTGCGCAACAGATACTTCAAGGGATGTGTCGCCCCGAAAGACATCACCCATATCCGACAGCAGGACGGACAACGATGTATGTGTTACCTGTTCGAGGGGTTCATGGATTACCTCTCATTCCTTACCATCCGAGTGAGAAACAATCCGCAACACCCGCAATTGGACACACAGGACTATGTCATACTGAACTCCGTTTCCAATCTTGCGAAAGCGGAAAGCTTATTGGAAACCTACACCAGAATCGGCTGTTTCCTTGACAACGACACGGCAGGACGGAACACTTGCAAGAAGCTGAAAGAGAAGTTTGGGGAACGGCTGCTTGACAAGTCAATGTACTATCGTGAGTATAAGGACTTGAACGACTACCTGTGCGGTAAGCCCTTGTCCCAATCGGCAGAGCCGATAAAGGAGAAGAAGCAAGTCCAATCCGCAAGGCGGATGATGCAGCCACCGAAAAAGAAAGGGGGATTTCATCTGTAATATGCTCGTCTGCTTTCCGAAAGGTATTTAGACAGAAATACCATAGCTCAATAGGGCGTTTTCTTCACGCATTACTCCGTAACGCTAAAAACACCCTATCGAGCCAAAGGGAAATCCCTTTGGAAACCCTGTGCAAACGAGAGCAGAAGCCAAACTCGTTTGGATTATGCCGAGTGCTGCAATGGTTCATTTGCATAATAAACCCTGTGAGCCGATGCCACAGGCAGAGAGAAGAAACATAACGATAACCGCAAAAACAGTAATGATATGGGATATTTTTCATTGGACATTAAGAAAGCAAAGGGTACATCGGACACCACGCAGTCCGACCATATAGAGAGAAAGATAATACCTAAAAATGCAGACCCGACAAGGACACATCTGAACAGGGTGCTTGTCGAATACCCCGATGGCGTTCACGGCAGGGATGAAGCGATTGCGCACAGACTGAACACAGCAGGCATCAGACGGAAAATCACACACGACCAAGTCCGTGTCGTTCGGGTGGTCTTGTCGGGTACGCACGAGGACATGATGAACATACAGGAAAAAGGAGAACTCGATGAATGGTGCAACGACAGCATCCAATGGCTGCAAGCCACATTCGGCAAAGACAATGTGGTTGCCGCACATCTGCACATGGACGAGAAGACTCCGCACATCCACGCAGCCGTTGTTCCCATCGTGACGGGTGAAAGGCGCAAAGCCAAGAAAGAGCAGACGGACGGTAAGCGCAAGTACCGCAAGAAAACAAATTCCGTCCGTTTGTGTGCCGATGACCTGTTCAACCGCCAGACCCTGGTCGCCTACCACGACAATTACGCAAGGGTGATGGCGAAATACGGATTGCAGCGTGGGGTACGGGGTTCGGAAGCACGGCACACCACCACCATGCAGTATTATAGGAACTTGAAAAAGAAGAATGAAGTCCTCGAAACTGAAACCAGACTGTTGCAGGAGAAGAAAGCCGAGGCGCAGGAGGAACTGAAGCAGGTGAAAGCGGAAATCCGTACCGACAAGCTCAAAAGCGCAGCCACCGATACGGCAACCGCCCTTGCAAGCAGTGTGGGCTCTCTTTTCGGAAGTGGAAAGATGAAATCGTTGGAACGCAGGAACGAGGACTTGCAAGACCGCATCCTTGAACTTGAAGACGAAGCCCGACAACGGGAACGGCAACAAGCCAAGCAGATACAGGAGATAAGAAACGCTTACGAGCAACAGCACCGCAAGCTGTCGGAGTTTGCGGATTTTGTCAGACGCTACTTTCCGTATGTGGAGAAGCTGATGCCCGTGATAAGTTTCCTGCGTGAACGTTTGGGCTTTAATGACGGGATAATCAGAAGACTGTGCGAGTTCAAGGAGGTCGGGATAAAAGGCGAACTCTATTCTTCCGAATTTAACCGAAGTTTTGATACCCGACATTCCGTCTGCTCCATCAAACAGGATGAAAACGGTAAATTCGATTTCAAGATAGACGGGGTTTCACACGTGAGCTGGTTCAGAAAGAAAATGAATGAGTTCAGAGAAGCTATCGGAATACCGAAGCCGAGGCAAAATCGTGGTATAAAATACTAATTTGGAAAGGCGGATGGTTATGCCATCCGTCTAGTTTTGGATTAAGGAGCTGAGAGTTCTTGTATCTAAATGTTTAATTGTGCATGTGTTAACAAAATATTGAACAACAATTATTTCCAATCGAATTAAAATAAGTATCTTTGTAGCTTGGATATGTTATACGTCATCCCCAAGCAGGAAATTACTAATGGACCATTTGACAAAGGAACAACGCCATAAAAATATGGCTGCAAACAAAAGCAAAGGAACCAAACTTGAAATAATGTTTGGAAAATTCCTGTGGAACGCTGGAATAAGGTATCGCAAAAATGATAAGTCGGTATTTGGCAAACCCGATTTTGTCCTTAGAGGGTCTAAAATTGCGATATTTTGTGATGGTGAGTTTTGGCATGGTAGAAATTGGAATATTAGAAAGAATGACCATAAAAGCAATTGTAAGTTTTGGCACTCTAAAATCGAGCGAAATATAGAACGCGACAAGGAGGTCAATGAAGAATTGCGCAAACAAGGTTGGAAAGTCTTTCGATTTTGGGAGACAGAAATAACAGTGAATCCTGATGTATGTTTAAATGAGGTTTTAAATTATATGAATAGAAAATCAACAACTGACGAAAAAATAGCCATCACAAAAATGTGTGGCGGAGGAAAAATATCGATGCAAATGTACGGACCTCATTCGCTAAATGAGGATGGAAGTATAATTTCATTTGAAGAACAAATGGCGATTGTGTCTCACTACCTGCACAATCAAGGCAACAAATACGCCAAACCATATGAGATAAAAGCAGAAGGTCTGATAGAGGATATATACAACATCCATCAAAAGAAATCTGATATACAATGTGTATCAGATGTTTGTGTTCAGTATTCTTTGTTCTCCGATTTGTTTGCCGTTCCGTTCTTACCGATAGAAAAGCCCGAATTTACATTCATTGATTTATTTGCTGGTATCGGTGGGTTTAGAATGGCAATGCAAAATCTTGGTGGCAAGTGTGTGTTTTCTTCCGAATGGGATGTACAGGCACAAAAAACTTACCTGTTGAATTACGGTGAAGTTCCCTTTGGAGATATTACCAAAGAATCCACGAAGTCATTTATACCCGATGATTTTGATATTCTGTGTGCTGGATTCCCTTGTCAGGCATTTTCATTAGCCGGGAAACGTCTTGGATTTGAAGAAACCAGAGGTACATTGTTTTTTGATGTAGCAGAAATCATACGTCGTAAGCGTCCAAAGGCATTTTTTTTGGAAAATGTCAAAGGATTGCTTATTCATGACAAAGGGAAAACAATCCAAACGATATTAAAAGTTTTAAGAGAAGATTTGGATTATTACGTTCCAGAGCCTCAAATAGTAAACGCAATGAATTTCGGAGTTCCGCAGCATAGAGAAAGAGTGTATATTGTTGGCTTTAGAAAAGACCAAAATGTCAATGAATTTACATATCCAACCCCAACTGATACAACTAAAACTTTTGCTGATATAAAAGAAAAAAATACAGTTTCTGCAAAATATTATTTATCAACTCAATATGTGAAGACACTTGTAGCACATAAAGAAAGACACGCAGCAAAAGGTAACGGTTTCGGATATGAAATAATACCGGATAATGGTGTCGCAAATGCTATTGTTGTAGGCGGAATGGGGAGAGAACGCAATCTTGTAATTGATAATCGTCTTGAAGATTTTACACCTGTTACCAACATCAAAGGAGAAATAAACCGTGATGGATTGCGCAGGATGACCCCACGAGAATGGGCTCGTTTACAAGGTTTTCCAGATAATTTCATAATCGGAGTGGCAGATGCATCTGCTTACAAGCAATTTGGAAATTCTGTTGCAGTACCTGCAATTCAAGCAACTGCACAGGAAATAATTAAACGAATCAACCTTTCAAAATCCAAAAAATATGGCACTGACAGGAAATAAAGGAGAATGGAGTGAAATCTACACTTTGCTCAAATTATTAGGAGAAGGAAAAGTTTATGCCGGAGACCAACACATGAACAAAATTCACGATTTGTTCTATCCCATAATAATGATTCTTCGCCAAGAAAAAGAGGGTAATTTCAACTACAAACTACAAGATAGAGATGTAGTGATTCAAACCCCAGAAGGAGAAGAGTTATTGAGAATCCCTGCATCAGTGTTTTTAGTAGAAGCAGAGAATTTATTGAAAGCTATCAATGAAAATGATGGAGCATTTACCGTTCCGAAAATTGAAGCCTTCATGAATCGAATTTATTGCCATGCTTTGAAGGCGAAATCATCTGATAAAACAGATATACGAATCATTTTGCATGACCGAAGAACTAAGATAAATTCTGAAATGGGATTCAGTATAAAATCTCAACTCGGAGGGGATTCAACACTATTAAATGCAAGTAAAGCCACGAACTTTAATTTTAAGATAGAGGGAACTTCTCTTTCTGATGAAGATATTGCAAAAATCAATTCTTTGAATCCAACAAGAAATAAGGTTATAGAGAGATATAAAGCAATAACAAAGAAAGGTTGCAAATTGATATTTGACAAAGTGGATAATTCTACATTTCGTAATAACCTCATTATGCTTGATGGAGACCTGCCGTCCATAATTGCCAATTTGCTTTTAGAACAGTTGAATAGTGGTGTATCCACATTGAAAGAATTGGTAGAACAGATTACAGAAACCAACCCTTTGGGGTACGATACAGAACAAGTAAATCCGGAAAAACCAGACGTGCCGCTTAACAAAAACGATGCGTTTCAAAAAGTACAAAAACGACACGTACAAGAAAAAAGGTGAGCGCGGTCCTATTCAGCATGATCAAAGCCCACCGTTTTTCTTTCACTTGAACCCTCTTTAAATGGCTTTAAAATATCATTTAAAAGCCATTGCAGATTCAAAATAATTCACTATCTTTATGCAATGTTAGGCTGCTATACCTGACACCTCATCCGGCTTCGTGTACAGCATCATGTCTGTATATTTAGCTTGATAGTTTACGCTTGCACTAAACTCCACTTTCCTGCATTCCTTGAATGGGCTGCCGACAAATGGGTTTCGGTCCATCCAGTCGCACAGTTCTAAAATGGAAGACTTGTTCGAAGTGAAATACACGAACGAATGCCCTTTCAGAACGGTTAGTACATCCAGATAGTCAGCCAGACGCCAGAACATCTTGTAAGTACCCACCTCGGTGGAGAGGTACGGCGGATCAACCAGGAACACCACACCCGGAACATCTTTGTAACGTTTGAATACTTCCTTGTAGTCTTCGCTGGTTATAGTCAGTCCTTCCAGATAATCCTTTGCTTCGGGATAGTCTGTCTGCCGAATCCTATTGTAAATGGCTTCTTTCTTCATTCCTTCCAAACTGGTCACATATTTCATGGCGAACAACAAGGATGCGGAAACCGTGATATAATCCACGTAGCCGTGCTCTTTTTCTTCCCTCTCAATACGGGCAAACATTTTATCGCGAATCTCCCCGGTTATACGTTTGTTTCTGGGTTCCCCTTCAGCTATCCGACGCAAATCGGATAACAGCACATTAGTGGCCGGGATATTTACAAGTCGGCAGCGGTAGTTGTCGAAGTCATTATACACAACGGTGGCATCAGACCTGACACATTTGGTAATATGTGACAGCAGGCCCGAGCCACCAAACAGGTCCACAAACACGGTGCTGTCCGGGAACTGTCCCAGCACCTTGATAAATTCCCTCGCAAACATGCGTTTCTGCCCCACGAAAGGAAGCGGGGCGGACAAATACATCTTTTTCATTTCATTCTGCTTTAAAACGGCCGCAAAGGTCCCCAGAATAAACGAAAAACAGCGGGGAACATGAACTGTTCCCGCTGCAAGACATATACAGCAAACTACACGTTCAACCCGAAGCGGACCGTCTCGTCACCGGCGATCAGCGCACGGGTGCCCGGGATATTATTCTCGTAGATATGTACATTGCCCAGGTAGAGAGTGATCGACTTCAAGGGAAGTTCTATCTGCCGCGCCATCAGGTACAGGTGGTAAATATCGGAAGGCAGCCCGAGGTTCGCGTCACTGCTACGCTGGTAGGCGGATAGAACCAGTTCACCGCCATCTAACTGGAACTGTACCAGACTCAAACAGGGTGCCTGGTTGCTCTCGGCACCGGTTTCGCCCAGGAAAAGCACGTAGTTCTTGCTGTTGCGCCTCTCCCGGTTAATTTTCGCTATCAACGGGGGCAGCTTCTCGAAATAGGTCGGGTAACTGTTCACCAGGATGGAGCCGCAATAGTCCCACCAGTTGATGCCGGCCTCCCGGTACTTCTCCACGTTGCGCTCACCCTGCATAAATAACTGCAACTCGCTGCGGAGCTTCTTACGGGCGATATTATGCCCCTCGAATATGTCGAGCAGGTCCGCCGGTGTCAGCGAGAGCTGCTCGTTCAGAAGGTACTGTATGTTTCCCTTCTTGTTGGTCTGTGTCTTTCCCGTGGCAAGAATCTTGTCCAGGATACGGTAATACTTGTTCATAGCCATTTCCTCCTTCTAAATTTGAAACACCCTAAAGATAAGGGGAAACGGCACTCCCTACGGCATAAAACAACCCGTTCACACTGCAAGCGTCTTGCAGTCGCTCTGGAACCGTTTCACCAAGGCATAAACCTTGCGTTCGCTCACCGAATACTTTTCGGACAATACGGCCACAGCATACGAGACTTTTTCACCTTGATCGAGTAGGCGGGTATAGTCCGCGTACAGGTCGATATACCGGGCATCTTCCAGACGGATGCCGGCCGCCTGAAGCCTTTTCAACAGCTCCCGGTTAAAGTTTAATATCTCAATCACTTTCATACAACAAAAAAATTATATCTTTGCATCGCCAATCATTTTTTAGACAACAAAAAAAACGTCAAACCGTGACAGAGGGTATTTGCCCCCGGTCGCGCGGTTTGGCGTTTCATGTTTATAAAAGTGATTGGCGTTACTTTTTAACAGGCCGGGGGCTTTTTTCTTATCCTCCCCCGAAGGATTTATTCCACCCGGTACTTCTCCGGATCAAAAGCGTCTTTCTTCCTCCAGCCGTCAGACAGCGTGTCCTGAACATGCTTCATGGCTTTCGTGTAGAAATCGGTCAGTTCCTCCAGTGTGACGAACTCCCGATATTGGGGAACCTCATCCGTACCGAACTTGAATGTCACGGGAAGCGTAGCACCACCAGTCTGTACGGCCAGATCATACGCTGCCTTATAATTGAACTGGTTTTCACTTGACAGCCATACCGGCATACCTTCATAGAGAAAACCGGAAAGTATCTCACGGTCAATTTGCTCATTATACCAGTCTGTAATGACGGACTTTATAGTATCCATGTGAGGTCTGCCGACAAAGCTTTCCTCCATATAGGAAGCGGATCCGTCTTCACGTTCCTGCACATCCCAGCGGATGCGCCATCTGTTGCGTGCCGGGCTCACGCACTCGATCAGTCTTATCCCGGATGTTCCTTCTACCCGTTTCATGTAAATATGTATTTAGTTCGACCTTTGCCGAAGGTTTCCGTCTTGATGGTGGTTTCGAACGGGAAGCCGTCCGGCATTTCCTTCACTTGCAAGAGGATGTTCTTCATCTCCTCGCTGTTGGTAAAGAACTTTTTCGGTTCGCCGTTCATCTCAATGGCCACGATACAGCGGTCCTCGCCCTGTTCGGTCTTGATGCCCGTCTCAAAGTCCTTCACAATAATCGGTAAGTTTACCAGTTCCCGGATGCTTACCACCACCCCGGGAAAACGTTTCTTGCCGTCCTCCGGCTTGTAGGAAACGTTCAAGTCTTTAAATGATCTCATGTCTTTGCCTGTTAATTTTTTAAACAACGTATGACAGTCGGCGTGCTTGGCCATCCCGTAGAACGACGCTATCAGCTCACGCCTCCTCCTTCTCGATTTTACCTCGTGCATTTTTCGGGCGAACTTCTGCTTGATGCGCTTGCGAATGCGGACATGGTCCGCACCGAAAGTCACATACCCCAGAAAGTCGATGCCCTCGCCCGGCGGGAACACGCGCTCGTTCCCCTTCACCAGGAGACCGGCACACTCCATGCGCCCGTGGACGGCATCACGAATCTTCCACAGTTCCGCTTTCGTTTTACCCAGTACGACGCCGTCATCACAATAGCGGTAGAAATGACGCACGGCATACCTGTCCTTCAGATAATGGTCCAGATACACAGACAAAAGCAAATTGCCCAGCCCCTGCGAGCTGCGCAGGCCGATACTCAGACCTTCAGGCATCAGGCGGACAAAGCTCTCCAGCATGGTCACGAGCTTTGCGTCCTTGAACACCCGGCTGACGCAATACATCACAAAATCCTGCTTCACGCTCTCGTAGAATTTGGTGATGTCAAACTTGTAACAGTAACGCGTACCATCAGGGTCCTCGGCCATGTCACGGCGGACATACGCCAGGAGGTCGTGCATACCCCGTCTCTTGATACTGGCGGAGGTGGTACGGATGAAACGTTTCCGCAGATGGCGGTCCACCACCGCCATGATGGCATGCACGGCGATGCGGTCCTTCATCGGGATCACCTGGATGCGGCGCAGCTTGCCGCCCTCGATGATCTCGCGTTCACGGTAGTCCTTCACGCGGAAAGTACCGGATGCGATCTGCGCGGCCAGCTCCTCCAACACCTCGGGCTTATGCGCGAGCAGATAGCCCCCCTGGCGGCTGCGTTTACGCTTGCTGCCGCGAAGGACCTGCCGGAAGGAAGCCTCCATGTTGGAAGGCTCCACGATCTCCTCGATGATATACCCAACCCTGCGCATAAATTACTGTTTATTGCTTTTAATACGGGGCCTTCAATCCCCCGGGCCCGGCTTCTTCGAACCGTTTCCGGCCTACCAAACCCTACCCGACACTTTATTTTTCAGTTTTCCGGCCCTTGCGGACCGCTGTTACTGCGGCTTGCCCCCCTCGGCACCACGGTGGGGACAAGTCCCCGGTGTTGTACGCCGATTAAAATTTCCTTTCGATTGTTGTTCAGACGAGAACCGATGTTCGTGTTCGTATTCGAGGAATCGTTGTTCGCATTCGACATCGAAACACCGCCATTCGGGTTCGCGTTGTTGTTGCCACGATAGACCACACGGCCTATGGGGAGGCGCCACCTTTCAAATGCAAAAGTACTATTTTCAAATTATTATTTAACAAACAGATACAAAACCTGACGTCAAAAAATATTTTTCGACGGGCTGACGCCCGTAATGAACGGCGTTCCCCTGCTCGGGGAACACCGGACGTTTTGTCGCTTCGCTCCCGCTTTGACGCTTTACGCGGCCGATCATGCAACCTCGCTTATCGCTTTAAACGCCACGGCGCTCGACGCCTTAACGAGCCGGCCGCGGAAGGCCAGACGAGAACCGATGCGTGTCGTATCGAGGAATCGCTCGCATCGACATCGAAACACCGCCACTCGGGTCGCGTGTGCTGCCACGATAGACCACACGGCCGGAGGCAGTGGATATGTAGTAGATGTCGCAGTAATTTGTCGAGGAGGAACCCGAAACGGAACCCACCGGAATCACGTCCATATATTTGCCATGCGCCACGGCGGTAATCCAGATACCGGAGCTCACGGAACCCTTAACCAGGCGGGTACTGCCGTCAGGCATCCAGATGCGCCACTTCCCGGAATTGCCCGTGTCATTAGGGAGGTCCACGCCGTCCATCATGTCATATTTATGACCATAGATGTCCTCGTAGCCAAGGCAGCAAATATTATTCACCTGCGTAACCGTGGCCCCGCCGTAGTCATCCTTCTCACGGTACCACGCATACTGGTGGACGGAGTTTTCTATCAGGCTGTTCGTCACATTAGGGTTGATTGAGGAGGCTTCCTCGTAGCCGATCGTGTCCGTCATCCCGCGGCTGGCAGTACCACCCGTAGTACGGTTGTTCGTGTGAGAGCCCGCGCCGCATTGTTCCTGGCTGTCACGACGACCGTACTTCGCGTAGAAAAGATTCGCGATGCGCGAGTGCATAAGGGCATCAATCTGCTGCATACCGCGCTGGACACTGTAATAGTGAAAATCAGCCCAGGTCATGCTCGCCGTAGTGCTCCCGCCGGTAATGCAGGCGCGAAGTTTGGAACCGACAACACTGCTGCCCACAACGGCACACAAGTGCTCGTCATTAGGCACCCATTCGGGTTCCATATCCTCGATCCTGTCACTGTTAGAAAGGACAACCTTATCGAACTCTGCCGTGTTCAGAATGGAGAAGTGAAGAGCAGTGGCACCCTCCGGAACATCGGCAATCAGGTACATACCGGCCTCGAACTTGTTGCTCAAGGTAGGGACGACGATTGAACTGATGACCGTGCCGGAATCGTCTGTGAAAATGCTTCCGACAAGGCTTGTACCGGGAACGCTCGGGAAACGCACACGCTTGTAACCGTCCACGTTCACCTTGCATACCGAATACGTACTGTCAGTACTGTAGCTGTTCGAAAGCGTATCCTTTCCGCTCATGATCTTACGACCGGAAAGATAACCGCCACTCGTGCCCTTAATGTCGTCAAGCGTAAGGACGTCAGCATCCGGAACGGAAGGCATGTTATCCGAACCGTTACTGCTGTAACAGGAGTAATGCTTGCCGTTCAGGTAATCATTGATACCCTTGCTCCAGAAGAAGGGCTCGTACATCATCCAGTCACCTTCAGTGCCGTCCAGTCTGGCAGCCGTGCCGTCGGCGTACTTGTTGCTGTCCGTGTCGTCCAGCGGGTAGTAGGTCATCTCACCGTCCAGGTTGTTCACCGTGGTATCAACGTTCGCCATGTTCACACCCCGCGTCGTCGCTTTTTTAGTCACTTTAGCAAGTACACGGTGACGCTGCTTCAGGATGGCGGAAATATGACCGCTCACCTCATACGCGTTGTCATACTTGTAGCCGGTACCGTTGTCAAGGTTGCTCACGTTCGCGTCATCCGATACCTCGTCGTCGAACTCGATCATCGTGTATTCCGGCTGCCGGATATTCAGTTCCGGGAAGTGCGCCTTCAGAGCGCTGTACGTATCGTCATCAATGTAGCGCGTGAGCTGTACCGTACCCACCAAAGCGCACGTGTCCGTAGTATTGCCATCGGAATCCACACCGCCCATCCCGACAAACTTATTCAGCCACGTACCGTCATCCTCGCGGTCAATACCGGTTACTCTGATACGTTCCACACCCGTGCAACGGCCCAGCAGGGTTTCCCAGTCAATACCTGGACAACTGTCAAAGATGAAGGTCTTCACCTTGCTGTAGCTTTCCAATGTCAGCCCGCCGGTGGTCAGTCTGCCCAGATATTCCAGACGGAGGCTGGTCAGTGTACCGGGAAGGTGGAGCAGCGTCACGGGAGAACCCTTGGCTAGCACCACGCTCTGCACCTGCGTACCGCGGGTCTCAAGTTCTTCCAGCTTGGTCTGCGCACTCAAATCCAGCTCGGTACTGGTACTTCCCCCGGTTTTCGCCTGTGCCTGGTTACGAAGGTTGAGTTTACGTAGCTGCTTGCAGTTGCCGATGTTCAACCACCAGCCGGTACTGCCGTTGCCGGAACTTTGAAGGTTCAGTTCGCGCAGCACGGTACATTTGCCCAGGTCGAAAGCGTTTTTCAGGTGGTCGGCGGCCCCGCTCATATCCAGCACCTTCATACGGCTCGCGCCATAAACCCTCAAGGGATCGTTCACCGTATAGGCACCGGTGATGGAAAGGCTCGCAGCCGCATCTTTCTTGATGATGCCGGTATTCCCTATATTCGGACTGTTGTTCGTACCGTAGCCGAAAGCATAAACCTCGTTGGCCGTAATCTTCAGCACGTCGGGGGTGTCAGCAGCCGTACGTGCCAGATAGAGGTCGATGTTGTCACTGGTGAAATTGCTCGTGCCGTACTTGGCATCCAGAAGGGCGAAACGATTACGCACGAAATATTCACGGTGCGCACGGTTACTGCCCTGAAGGGCGTAGATGAACGGCCACACCTTGCCGTACATCTCCTGCGTGGCGGGCAGGATGTACTTCAGCTCGCTGCTCTTGTTATAGGCACGGTCGCACCAGTTGCCCGCCTGCTCCACGTTCAGCATGTCCAGGACACGGCTGGTGGTAAGTACACCGCGAAGAGCCTGCGCCTGTGTCTTCAGGTCAGCGTCCAGGTTGGCCAGAACGAGGTTCCAAAGCCAGCTGTCACGGCCTTCAAAGGCATATTTCCCGGCCTCGGCATCATAAGTGTCGCGGTCGGTGGTGTAGTCATACACCAGGAAACAGTCGTTGCGTTTTCCCATCTGGGTATCACCGTCGTAGTAGGTGATGTACCATATCAGGCCGTCCCACGTGCGCAGCATCATGTTCTTCGCACGCTGGTCAACGGCAAGGAAATAGTCCGTCCAGAGGTAATACGTCAGCAGGAAAGCCTTGTCGAAATAGTCACTTATCTCGTCCCTGAACTTCTCGCTCTTAAAAGTGGAGAGGTCGGCGCTCGTCGCACCGTCCGGAACACACGAGCGTATCCATGCGTACAACCGTTTCACGGCCGTACGCTGCGACTCGTCAAGGCCCGCCCATTTCACATCATCCGGAACGTTGGTCTCGGCACCGGCATCAAACACCTCCTCCAGATGAGCGTCACTTGTGGTCTTGAAAAGGCACATGGCCTCGGTATTGTTCAGCATTTCCAGAGTGAGGGGACAGGCAGGATCGTAACCCTCCACGCCACTAAGGCCGAACAGGTCGCCGCTCTTGCTTTTCTCGTTGTTGAAGTTGTACTGCCCCACATAGTCGTTCTCGCCGTCCTCCGCAGCCGCCACAAACATGTCGATAGGCACACCGTCGATAGCGGTACGCACGGTGACCGCGTTCAAATCGCTGCCGCCCGTCTCGTACTGGTAACGCTGCGGAGGGGTGAGAAGCCCCATCTCCTTCAGCACGTCGTTGAACAGTTTGGCACCGCCTGTGTTCAGCGACATGGACGAGTCGGAATAATCACTCTTCAGACAGATCAGGTTCATGGCGATGCCACCGGGACGGACGGGATATTTCTTTTCCGCCTGCTCCTTGCCGCCAACGGTGAAGCTAAGGTTCGTGCCGCCCTTGCTGATATAGATACGGATGTTCTTGCTCGGATATTTCGTGGAACTGGTACCCTGAATACGGATATAACAGTCACGAAGCACGAAGTCGTATTCGGATCCGAAAGGGGAGTAATAGAAGATATCAGCCGAAAAGTCCGTCTTCTTGTTGTTCTCGGCATACACGTCATCGAGCTTGTTCTGGCGCACGATACGCAGCACCCCCTTACCCTTGGCACGCAGCTTGTCCATATCCACAGTGTCGGTATCACCCAGGATATCGTTCTCTTCGTACAGCGCGATCATCTCCTCACCGTCCACACTGTCCACCATCCGGTTCTCCAGTTCCTCGTCGTCACTCAACCGGCGGGTATAGATACGCACGCTCTTTACCTCCACGTCCGCCCCGGCGCTGTCAATGGTGATATATTTCGGATTGTCCTGGCGGAAGCTGAAGGCGTTGTCGTAGATGTCGGCACCGGTACGGTTGCCGTCCACATAAAGCTCCATCAGACGGCTCTCATTGCGGGTACCCACCATGAGGGCCACCTTGATCCACCGGTCTTCCACATAATTCGTGCCCAGCTTGATCTCACGCTCCACCAGCTCGTCGTCCTCGTTGGTATAGGACACTTTCTCACCGGTCTTGAAACTCGCTTCCGAAGGGGTGATATAAAGCCCCTTGCCACTGTCGAGACAGTCCACAACTGCGGTATCGCTGTCAGTGGGATTGCTTACCCGGAGGGTCAGTTCAATGGTCAGCCCCGTACTTTTCACATCGGTGGCAAAGGGCCGGTAGCCGATGACGGCTTTCGCACCGTTGGTCAGCTTCAGCGCCTCACCCGTCCAGCCGTTGCTGCTCCAGTCAAAACCCTCGAACGTGGTCTCCACGCCGTTCGACTCCCATGTTCCGGGGTTACTCTCCCCGTTGCTGCGACCCGCCGCGTCAAGCTTGACCGCTAGGCCGTAGGTGGCCTCGCTGATATCGATACCGCTCTCACCCACGTCGATGCGCAAAGTGTACCCGGTCGGACCGGCTTTCAGGACAAGCGTCTGCGTGCCTTCCTCGGTAAACCGGTTACTGTAGGTCATCATGCTGCGAGAAGCGCTCACGGTACTGCTCTTGACGCTGTTTTTCCAGAACTCCACTTCAGCGGGCACACGGTCGGGATCATAGGCCACCCAGTCGAAAGTGAGCTTCTCGTAGCGGCCGGCTTCAAGGACCGGCTCCAGATGCTCGTCCCGTCCGAGGACATGCCCGTCGGCATGAATGAGCTTCAAACCGATGAAGGGCGCGCCGGTTCCGGCCTTCAGCAGGTCGATATGGATGCTCTCGCTTTTCAGCGTGAGGTCGTCAGTTTCCATCTCGGCCACCAGCTGGGCGGTATGCCGCCCCACGGACAGGCCGGTCATGGAAACCTCGAAACTGCCGTTCGTCGTGCCGCTGCGGGTGACCGTATGCGCGTTCTGCTGTACACCGTCCACGTACAGGCTGACGGTTTTCGTGCCGGTACCGCTCACGGCGTAGGGTATACTCGCGGAATCATAGGTACCGTAACCGCCGTTCTGGATGGTGGCCGCCAGGTTGTAACCGCAGGAAAGGGACAGGGTGACGCTCTTCACGCTCACGTACGCCTGCTTCTTCTGCGCCTTACCCGTGGTGGGATCGGTAGTCTCGGCAATGACGTAGATATCGCTCGTGCCCACCAGCAGGTATTTGGTCAGGTCAAGGGTATAGGTACCCTTGCTCACTTCCTTCAGCGAGGAGGAATAAGTGGTGGTCGTCCCGCGCTTCACCTGGATGGTGACGGTCGCTTTCTGTCCGGTACTGCTACCCTTGTCATCACCGCCGGCAACCTGGTGGTCATAGGTATAGGTAAGTTTCACCGCTCCGCCTTCCTTCACGGTTTTCTTGTCGGTCTCGGCAAGCAGCACGATCTTGGTGGTGGAGGACTCACCGCCGCCACCGCTGCCGGCCGGGATGTCAACGCTCGCGATCTCCGCCCCGCTCTTGTTGGTCAGCGCAAGGCGGACACTGCTCTCGTCGTCGCTCACTTCCGCGCTCATGCCGAACACGGTACCGGCTTCCACCTCCTGGAATTTGGCGGCGACGGTCTTGTTCTGGACGGGATTGGTACTGTCAGCATCCAGGCTCTCGTCCACTTCCAGCTTGTCGATGGTCAGATCCACGTTGCCCTCGCTGTCGGGAACTTTCTTCTCGCCGTTCACCGTCAGGCTCTTCATCGTTCCGGCACCGCCGAAGTCCTCCCAGCTCGCCTCCTGCTCCCAGCTCGACAGACTTGTCCCCACGAACTGTTTGGTCTCCCATTTGCCCTGCGAGACTTCATAGGTGATGCAACGGCCCTTGTAACGGTATTTCTCATCCACGGCACCGATCGCGGAGGAAAGGACATAATAACCGCTCTCCAAAGGGACTTCCGCCGTCACATTATACGTGTTACCGCCACCACCCGTACCACCGGGAATATCAACGGAGGCAATCTCCGTCCCGGTCTTCCCCAGCAGGGTGAGTTTCACCGTGTCGTTCTCCTCATCAGGGACGGCCGTCATGCCACCGACCAAACCGTCGTTCACACCGGCGGCGGCATCCTCCGCCTGTTTCGCAGCCGCGGATGCCGCTGCCGCGGCGGAATTTGCAGTTTCAGCAGCCTGATTGGCGGTACCGGCCGCATCAGACGCCATACCCGCAGCTTTATTCGCCAAAGCCGCAGCATTATCCGCTTTCGTGGCAGACGCATTCGCCGTGGCAGCGGCATCATCGGCCGGTTTACGCAAAAGGGTAAGCGGAGCACTCACCAGCTCACTGCCGCGAAGGGCGGGGAGACTTTTGATATTGTCAAGGGAGCTGACCTCCACAAGTTCATCAACGCTCTGGCTCTCGGCCTTGATAGCGTTCAGGATCTCCTGTTTTTCCGCATTTGTCATGGCTAATCCTCCATTACCCTTCTATCTGTTTCACTATTTGGGAATAACAGCCCGGAGTAAGACCGGTAACAGCTTCCTTTATCAAAACCGCATCCTCCGATGTCAGATCCACATCCGCATCGGAACCCATAATCCTCATGCAAAGACTGTAAGCATGTAATTTCTTTTCATTATCCGTCTGAATATTACCGCTCGGACGGAAACCGGTACCGTTGAACAGGCACTGGGAGACTATGACTCCCATACACTGGGGTTTCTTATCAATCAACAGCACGCTACCGTCGAAATCCTTAAAATACACATTAAAATTTACTTTCATATCCTTTATTTTTAGATATATGTCATCTTAACGACAATTCCATTAACAACCTCAAGGGTATAGTTATAAGTTATAAAATCACTCTTTACAGCCCACTGGAAGGTACCTGAAACACCCTTTCGGTAACTGTATGTCCCATCGCTGGCCAGGCTCCATCCCGTACCGTAATTGTTCGACAGGATATCACCACAATACACCGCCCCGTTCACATGCACACCACCGTCAAAATAGCCGGCATAAGTATTGGCACTGATAGGATAGCTCTGACCAGAGGACTTGCTGGAGGCATAGATAGCGGCACCACCCAGATTCGAGCCTACGGCCTTGACACCGAACCGTCCCTGCGTGGCGGCATTAAAGGACACATCCACAATACCCTCCATGTCCGTTTGTGAGACACCAAGTTTCAGACTGCGGGAATCATTGCCGAAATAATCACCGGCTTTCCAGTACAACCGTCCGGAATCAATCGTAAAACCGCCGATTTTACCCTCATAGGCATACACTGTACCGTAAATCTTGGCGTTGCGCGTCTCAATACTACCGTCTTCCAGAATCTTGAAATTATCATTAGCCGTAACAAGCCCCTCCAAAGTGATATTATCGCCCTTGATTTTTACGCCGTCACCCCCAACACCTACAAGGGATTTCAAATTTCCATCACCGTCAATGGCATACAACCCGGAATATTTGGAAGTAACCATCAGGCCGGTCTCTTCCAGCAGGTTCTCGTCTTTGTCGAACACCGCCGCCGAAATCTTTACCAGACGCTCCGACTGCTCGAAAAGGGTTTTATAACGGTGTGTCAGGGATTCCACACGGTCGGTGCCCAATATGAGCATATACAGGTAAATATCACCGGTAAAACTCAATTTAAAATCACCTGTACCGTTCCAGAGTCCGCTACAGGTGTACTGTACGTACCCGTCGGTCGCGGACAGTTCTTCCTCCACCTCCATGCTGTTGAAATTGGCAAAGCCTGTCTTATCCACACCCACAAACTCCACACGCAGCGTGCCGGCCTTGGCACAGCGGTAAAAGAAAGTCAGGAACACCGGGACGGCTTCCTTCTCCCCACTGTCATTTTCAGGCATGGAGGGAATACTTTTCAGGTTCTCACGTTTCTGGAGGATGTACTTGTTACGAATCCGGACAACCGTACGGCCGTCATCCTCGGTCACGCTCGCGCTGTCACCCTTCCTCGTCAAGACGTTACCGTTCGCCCAGATCCACCGGTTGCCCACAAGGAAGAACACGGTCTCGTTCTCCGTGTTCCACTTCATAAGGCCGTCATCAAAGGCGGGGTTATTCAGGTAGCCGCGCTCGGTGGCGAAGTCATTCCGCAGGGCGGTGACGGAACTGACGATTTTCCCCTCGACTATCTCGAACTTCGTCTTGATATCCTCGCCCGTTACCAGAAGGAACGTACCACGCAGGTAGGCGTTGTCGCTGTACAGGCCATCACCGTGAGGCTGGTTGTCTGAAGGGAACCAGTCGTCACTGATACCGTCAAGGTTGCCCAGACGGGCACGCAGGCAGCCGGTGAAGTTCTTCGCCTTCACCACGTCCATCACGTCCACACGGGGCTGCCCGTCCTCGGTGGCGGAGATCAGGATCAGGTTCTGGCGCAACGGATTCTCCGTGTTGCCCATCAGCACGCACTCGTCACCAGCCTCCGGAAGGGAAGCGCCGAACTCGTCCTCGCCCACGATGATGGAACCACCCTCCACGCCGGTCACCTCAACCCAATAGCTTTTCAAATTCCCGCCGCTGAAGGTCTGGCAGCGCATGAGGTCATGGGCCACGAAAGTGTTCTCCTGCTCGAAGGTGATCCTCCAGTAACCGCCCTCAAGAACAGCGGTCTTTATTTTCCCGTTGGCGGCACTGACACAAAGCTGGCCGCCGACGCTGCGTACCTTCTCGATAAGCAGCTCCAATACTACCATGACCTGGCGTACCGTCAGCTTGTCGATGGTCAGATGGGACAAAGCGTCCTCCATCCAGAGCCGCCAGCCCTCACCGAAAAGACCGTCCACGAATTTCGGACTGCGAAGAAGCTCACGCACGACAAGGGTCAGCAACTCGGCATTGCCCTTGTCATCAATACCCGCATTATCCTCCTGTCCGAAAGAGGCTCCCGCTTCGAAGGTGATCTTCCCCTTTGCACGGTCATTCTTTTTTTTGCTGATGTGTTCCGCCTGGCTTCTCCGCGCAGAAAAAAGATTGTTGTCCGTAGGCAGTGTCTTGTCCCAGCTACGGATAATGTCAGGAAGCGCGGTACCCTCCGCCTTTGACTTCGTATAGTTTTTCAGTTCCCCGATACTGTCATTCACCCGTTCAAACGCACCACTATGCAGGGCATTGCTGATCTCGATGTCCATCTCCCCGGGTTGGTTCACCTTCCGGGTAATTTTCGTGATACGGCTGCTGCGATAACCGGTTTCGGGGAAATACTCCTCGCTTTCAAGTCTCACACGGCGGCCTACGGACAGGGAAACACCGTTCTCCTCAATCCACACATGGTCAGTCGGGGCCTTGTAAACGGCAAGATCCTGCCAGTGTTCGGTATTGAACTGTTCCACCGCCGTAAGAAACTCCTCCTCGGCAAGCGGGTAATATTCGTCCGGCATACGGATATTCCAGAGAATATAACGGTCACCGGATTTCGGGACAAGTTTGCCGCCGGGGAGTTGCGTGTCATCATCATAGGGCCATATCGTAATAATCTCGAACTCACGGGTGGCACTGTTGAAATTCACCTCGAAACAGTGGTCCTCACCCTGCCCCAGTCCGGAAAGGTCACCGTCCTGGAACGATACACGTTTGGTCTCGTCGGGCAGCTCGTAATCGTTCGGATCGAAGTTCAGGCTGTCGTCCCTGAAATAATAGACCGTGAAAGGGTTGCCGTCGTCATCTTTCACATCTTCGCTGCGCACACTGCTGACAGCCCCGATCCTGCGGGGATAAATGCCGCTGAAGGCGTCTTGCTCGTAACGGTCATAGATGCCGTACTCCTCCGTATGTATCTCGACATATTGCCTGCCCCCCGGAAGCATCAGGCGGCTATGCCCGTATTTTGACGGATCTATGTTCCGCGTGCTGCCTACCGGGAACAACCGGGTATAAAAATTGTCGGTACCCGTCGTGTCGCGTTCGATTCCGGTCAGTCCCTTCCCGTAGCCCAGCGTTATTTCCTCGCCATGCTCACACCGGCACACGTTCACGGTCTGGCCTTCCACCCACCATTCAGCCTGCCCGCCGACCGCTTCGGCTATCTCTTTCAGGGCTTCGTTGCAGTACTTCCCCTCGTAATCGATGACGATAAGGTCCGTACCGTCCACCCGCCCCACTTTCCAGTCGGTGGTGTGGTTCATTCCGTCATTGATACACTTCACGATCATGGCCACGTGTTCACGCGGAGTCGCTGTCAGCGTGAACACAGGCTCGGTGTTCCCGTCGGTGGTCTCCAGCACAAGAAAACGTCTCACCAGGCTCTCGATGCCGTAAAACTTCAAATCATATACCCACTCCTGGCCGCTCTTCTGCTTCGGGGCGTACCGTTCGGTCAGCCAGTAGCGCTCACCCTCAAAGTCCACCCGGTCATTCACGTCCAGGGCGATATATTCGTAATGCGTGAAAGAGAGTGTCAGGACATTGTCACCCTGTACCTCCTTCACCTGGGTGGAGCTGTCACCCGCCTCTATATCGGTCCGTCTGTTGCCGTTGCTGTCATAGATGGTCAGCATGTCTGTATCTTATTTAAACGTCGTTTGAATAGGGTTTGAATCACATTTATATGACCGGGACAGGTTCCCGGAACTTCACCTTGAACTTGCCGGCGTGCACGCCTTCCTTCCAGAGATAGGTCAGAGGCTGGAACTTGCTGCAATCCGTATATTTCACACGGAGAGTCAGGGCAAGTTGGGGAAAGGAAATCTCAAGCCACCCGTCACGGCCTTTCTTCAGGAAATTGATGAACTCGAAATACTTCTTCAGCCAGCCGGCCTGCGTTTTGCCAAACAGGGCGAAATGAAGCGTCACGTCACGGGCCTCATTCCTGGGCGTCAGCACGGAGGAATATTTCTCCCCGTCCTCCTCCCGGATATTCACGGCCGTATCCGTTTTCGTCTTGCTCGGGGTCAGGATGGCGGTCAGGTTATCCATCCCGCCGCGCTTGTCCTCAACGAGGAACACCCCGTATGTGCTCCAGATGTCGGTACCGTTGACAAGTACCAGACCGCCTAATATCTTTTCCATATCATTTGCATTTTACTCCGTCACGATTGATTTTACGAATCTCTTCCTCTATTTTGCCAAGGTGCGACGCGCTCGTGCCGGTGTTCTCCTCGATACGGGCAAGATGCCCCTCGGCGGTGTTCATCTTGTCGATGACGCTCTCCATCTTCTCATCGATGCTCGACCAGTGTTGCAACCCGCTGGTGAACATGCCGTCCAGTTTTGTACCCTGGTCCTGTGTCATGGCTGAAAAACCGCCGGTTTTGGCGCTCTGGCTCGTACCGCCCGAGTTATCGTACCCGGTGGCCGCGGCAAGATTGTCACGAAGAGCGACGGCTTCCTCGACATACTTCATGTACTCGTCCTGGAGAGCCTTACGCTCGGCTTCTGTAAGGTCATTGTCTTCCATCGCCTTGCCGAATTTCTCCCACCAGCCTTTCAGCTTGTCGGAATACAGCTCACCGATCTTGTTTGACAGCATCGCACGCATGAAATACTCGGATATGTCCTCCGCCGCGGCTGCGGCATCATACTTCATATCCATCAGGTTATCCACGAAACTGCTGTACATGCTGTCAAAGGAAATACCGGTGAGACCTTCATACAGCTGGTCGGTAAGTTCCTCCAGCTTGCCCGCCTGGTCGATGTAGTCATCCAGCTTCTCGGTCAGACGACCTCCATATCCGCCCTTGCCGGTATCTTGGATCTGCGTCCACATGTCCACGTTACTGCGCAACTTCTTCATCTCCTCCGGACTTAGGTTCCAGATGTCACCGTTCCAGCTACGCCCGATCTGACCGCTCAAACGGTCAATCTGTTCCTGTGAGAAACCGCCCCAGTAATAATTCCAGCTGTGATGCGAACCGTGATAGCCGGCCTGCGACATGGCCATGTCCAGATAGTTCGAGTTCGTCTCCTGCTGGAGCCTGTAGGCATCCCGGTAGGCGGCCACGGACTTTGTACCCTTGCTCGCCTTGATCTCCTCCGTCAGGTCCTCGATAGCCGTCTGCAAGGTCTCGTTACGCTCGGTCAGCCGGTCGATGGTTTCCTGGACCTCTTTGGCATTGCTTGAAGTCGTCCAGGAGGAAAATCCGCCCCAGGTCAATGCGTCGAATATCTTGCCCACACCGGAAAGCAGCGATTTTCCGATAGTCACAAAAAGATCACCGGAAAGCACATCGTCAAGAATACCGCTCACGGCATTGAACACCGCGTCGAGCAGGCCACCGATGACCACACTCAAACCATCTTTGAAAAGGTCTATAATACTTACAATCCAGCCGACAACAGGCACATCCTCAAGTGTTTCGGAAACCTTTCCGAAAGCCTCGCCCAGTTTGCCGTCCACTTCCTTGGCACCTTTGCCGAGTGTGATCAGGCCATTATACGCCCCGCTGATACTGCCGGAGGCAATCTGCTGCAATCCGTCCCTCACATTCTCCATACTGGTCTTCAGACCGGAGGCAGTATTCGAGAGGGACTGCCGGGCACTGTCAGCCGTTTCCTGCAAGGCGTTTATATTCTCACTCGCGGCATCGGCATTAGCCTGCGCCGTTTCCAGGGCTTGCCGGGCGGACTCCTTCTCCTGTTCGGTTCCGGACTGTTGCGCCTCAATGTATGATTTCTGGGCGGCAATGAGCGCCGTATAGGTGTCCGCATACACCGCCTGTGCCTCCTTCAGGTCTGAAAGGGCTTTCTGGTAGGCAGTAACCTCGGCACCCAGTTTCTTGAAACTGACCTTGCCGGAACCGCCCAAAGCCCTCTCCATCTGCTGGACGGCAGAGACAAGCGCGTCCTGACTGGCATGGTCGGCATTTCGGAACTCGTCAGTGAGCATGTATTTTCTGGCATCCGCCAATACAGGCTTTATCATATCGGAAAACATCCCGCCGAATTCACCGAAGACAGTACCCCAGTCAATACGGGCTTTCAGTTCCTGCACTTCGATGCCGGCAAGTTTGCTGTCACGTTCAACACCGAGAGAGAGCTTCTCGCTGCCGGATGTCGTCTTTTGTATCTTTTCCGCATATTCGGTCGCGATGGCGAGTTTCTTCTGCTGGAAGGTGCCGTAGGCCTGCAAATATTCCTGCATCACTCCGAACTCTTCCCGATAAGCTTCCGCTATTTTTTTCTGTCGGCCGGACTCGTTCAACTCACGGGCCTTGTCTATTTCGGACTGCTGATCTTCCGACAGCGAACCGGACTGCCCCGCTTTCGCGTTGTCACGTTTCCAACCGGCTTCCTGCTTGGCTATTTCATCCTTGCGTGCCTGGTATTCATTGTCTATCTGGCGCAGCTTCTTCTCCAGCCCCTCGGTCATCATCTCAATCTCCGCCTCGTCATTCTTCCTTTGCAGCCCGACGAGTTCCTGGCCCAGCTTTTCAGAAACCTGTTTGCGGCGTTGGGCTTCCTTCTCCGCCTTGTCCGCCTTCTTCCGTTCGGCCTCGGAATCCTTATCCTCACCGGGCTTGACCTTGTCGTACTCCTTTTTGGCGGTATCGACGGCATCCTTCAGTTCTTTCGCCTTCTTCTCAAACTCCTCACGGGAAAGGCTGTTGGACGTTTCCTGAAGAAAGGCGTTATAAGCCTTGAGCGCGTCCTGGTATTTCTCTTTTGCCGCAGCCACCCAGTCAGTGCTTGAATCCGTGGGCAGGTTACGCCGGTTTTGTTCCGAAACCAGTTTGTTCAGCTGATACTTCAGTTCGTCACGGGAATAAGTTCCGGTAAGATTTTCGTCACCCTGCGTAATCTTTCCGTATTCCTTCTCCTGGACAGACATCCGGGCAAGCAGGGTTCTACGCTGCTTTATCTGCTGTGCAAGGGTCTCGTTACTCACACCGGTCAGGTTTTCGAAATAGGCATTTACCTCGTCCTTGCGGATTTGTCCGTTCAGGCTCTTGCGTTTTCCGTACAGATTCTGAAGCTCTGCCTCCTCATCCCTTGAACGTGCGGATTTCTGGACATATCGGGCTCTTTGCCGCCCGTAGCTGTCCTGGTAATATTCGGTTGCCAACCGGGTCTTGCCTTCAAGTTCTTTTATCCTGTCATCCACACGTTTCAATTCATTGGCGGGATTGGATATGGACTCACCGGCTTCCAATCGGGCTATCTCTTCCTTGATTTTCTTGATATTCTTCAGTTTCTCATACTCGGTGTCGTATTTGGAGAATATATCCGGATATTTCTGTTCCAGCTTGTTTAGCGCCTCACGCCGGACATCCGTGGACACGGCTTCATCCCCGGCAATGGAACACAGCTCCTCTATTTTGCGCCTGTGCTCTTCCTCGGCCTCTATGGTTTTCTGCTTCTGCTGCTGATACCTTTCCTCGGATTCCTGCAAACGTTCGGTTTCCGTCTTCATGGAGATCAGTGCCACGGCAACACCGGCAAGCAGGGTCGCAACCAGCACATAGGGATTGGAAAGCATGGTCCGGTTGAGCATCTTCTGCGCTTTCTCAACCAGCAGGAGCCAGTTGTAATGCAACGCCTCCGCAGCCACCGCCCAGCCTTTCACGGCCGTGACTGTCATGACGGCGGTCCGGTACACACCATACGTGCCGACAAGCCCGAGCAGGATACGGCCGAAACGTTCGTAATGCTCCACCATGTAGGAAACACCGGAAAGCGTGGTGTTGATGACACCTTCCGACTGCTGCCCGATTTCATTGAACATCATTGAAACGGCATCCTCTATATTGGAGATCTGTCCGGTTATCGTTTTGGATTGTGCCTCCATCAGACCACCGAATTTTCCGCCCTCGTCCGTCAGGCTCTCTATGACCTTCTGCACTTCGGGAAAACCGACCTTGCCTTCCTCCACAAGCTCCTTCACCTTGCTTTCAGCCACGCCGAACTGCTTGGCCAGTTCGGCGATCATAGGGATGCCCCGGCCGGTGAACTGGTTCAGGTCCTGTGTATAAAGCCGTCCCTGGGACATGGTGGTGCCGTAAAGATAGACCAGATCGTTCAAAGGGATGGAAAGTCCGGCAGCGATGTCACCCAAGCGGATCAGCGTCTCGTTCACTTTCTCCGCTTCAAACCCGTAGGCAAGAAGCTGCTTGGCACCCTGCGCGACATCCTCCAGGCCGAAAGGAGTGGTCGCGGCCGTATGTACCAACTGCTGCATCAGGGTGTCGGCCTTCTCCGCACTGCCGAGCATGGTCTGAAACGACACCTCCAGCTGCTGGAACTCGCCGCGTACCTTGGTGATGTTCGACACCAGCTCCTTGATAGTAAAGGCGGCTGCCAGCTTGCCGACGGTGTTGTTCAACAGGGAACCGCTCCTGTCAAGTTCCCGGATCTGTCTGTTGGCGGACGATGCCTGCTGGGACATCCGCTCGATCTTGCCCACGGCCTTGTCAAGACGGGCGCTCAAATGGTCCACCATAAGGAATTCTATTTGTACCGGTTTCATCTATTTTAGCTTGCTTTGAAAAAATCCTACTATTCCATCCGCTTCATCCTCGGCGCTCCGCTCATCCGCAGGACCGGAAGATCCAGACTTGTCACGGATATACCGGGGAGCGTCACTAAGCATCATGATCAGGGTCTGGTAATTCACCTTGTTCAGTATATAGTCCACGCTCCAGCCGGTGGCACTGGCAATCTGCCACACAAAACCGAAAGGGCTATGGGAGCCTTCATAACGGCTCTTTAACTCCCCTTCTTTCTTTGGCTCAGTCTCAAGCTCATCGGATTCGTCCGCTCGGCTGATCTGATAATAGGTATAAAAGGGTCGGTACCCATCAGGCTGACAAAACGCTTGATCGCACCCACCAGATAACGCTGTTCCATGAAGTTCCTTATGAGCCATGCCACCGGGCGCAAAAGCACGCGGCGGCTGAAAGGACCACGACAAAGGGTATAGGCCACCATACGGCTCACCGCCTTGCCGTGAGAGGCCAGAAACTGCATTTCCTCCTCCTTGCTGAACCCCCACATCTCCTCACTGGTGATCCCCATCGACAAATATGTCCGGGCAAAAAGAATCTGACCGGACATATAAGGCCGCCTCATGGTCACGCGCAGCTCCAGCGGGGATTTCCTGAAAGGGATATGAAACGCTTTCAGCGGGACGCTCACACCGATATCCAGCAGCGCGTCCGCACCCTCACGCTGGATCTGCTTGATGACAGCTTCGTCCATACGCTACTCCTCGGCCGGGTTAGTGGAAGCAGCAGCGGCAGATTCAGCAGAAGGCAGTTTATACTGTTTCCACTCTTCCGGGATAGAATCCGTATTGAATACGCCATAGGGCTGGGAGCCGTCTTCCGGCATGGCCACTTCCAGCGTGCATTCGATTTTCGCCGTTTCTGTCAGGGTCAGCTTGCCGCCGAGATTGGAAAGTAGCGTGCCATTGGGAATCAGGATGCTCTGCCCCGAAACAAGGGCTATTTCCCACGGACCGGTCAGCAACACGGCTGCCGTCGGGGCCGTCCAACCAATCGGGGTTTTCTTTTCCGAGTCCTCTTCCTTGTAGTGCATGGTACCACCCAGCAAGCTATGCAGGTTTTCGTAGTTCAGCTGGATAACGTTGAACGTGGGGGCGATGCTGCCATTCGACTGGGGAATGATAAGCACCGGGGTTCCCGGCACCTGCTCCGCCTCGATTTTGGCGGATTCGGGTTTCTGCCCGCCCATGTCAAACGAATTCTTCTCTATGTAACCCACCACAAAGTCCTTGTATTTCACGGCACCGACGCCGTACATGAAATTCTTATTCATTGTTTCTTGATTTTGAAAGTTAATACTATGCCGGCAACACATCCGGTTATAAAAGCGGCCAGCGCTATTTTAACGGGACTAAAGCGACGTTCAAATTCCGTTTCAACTGTGAATGAGTCCTCATGTGTCTCATTACGGATACGGGTCAGTTCCTCCTCATAACACAGTACCAGCCGCTGGAGGCTGTCGCAGGATGCCTCCGCTATGATATTGCCGGCCGCATCGCTCTTCACCGTCAGGCCCGCCTGCCCGTTCCTGGAATGGTAGGACGAACCGGAGGGAAGTTTACGGAGGCTGTCCGGAGGGATCGTCAGGCTCACCGCCGATTTCGGAATCCCCGCCATCAACAGCCCCCGCCTCACGTTTGACACGTTGTCGGCGCTTGACGACAGGCTGCTGTTCCGGTTCACCTCCGTCCTGCTCTTTCGAGTACTCGCGCATCCCGTAAAGAACAGGACAATCATCATGATGCCTGCAACTGTTGGCAGTATCAATGGCTTTCCGGAGACGTGCCATTTCACGCCGGGTCGCCTGCAAAGCTTTCCTGTTTTCATTCAGTTCCTCTTTTAAGGGTTCTACAATATTCTCGATCAGGATACGGGTGGCATGTTCGGTGTTGTCAATCCGTACCGTCTCGGCTTCGGCGGTAGCCTTCTCCGCTTTCGCCCTCGCTTCCCTGACCGTTGATTTCAGGGTGATGATGGCTATTATCGTGGCTACCAGACCACCGCCCAGCACCAGATTCATGACTGCACTGAAGTCCATACGCACACTGGTCTTTCAGGTCAAAGCCTATTTGCCGGCATCCTTACCCGCAAACAGTCCGATGAGCCACTGGACAAAGCCCGTATCGGCAACACCATTGGACACAAGGGACGCACCGAACCCATAACACAACGCGATATACCACGTGGCATCAGCGACAAAGCCCGCATCCAGCCACCATAAAAGCATGGCGGCCACAATGCCCACACACCAGCTGACAATCTGTGTCGCCAAGCCCTGCATTTTTGGAAACAGAGCCTTGATCCCTTCCGTGAGCAACACCACGCCACCGACAAAACCGGCAAAGGTGGTGATCATCGCGCTATAATCGACTTCCGGTACTGTACCGGTCTGGGCAAAAGTTGCTGACACGAATCCGAGTATCAGCACAAAGAATAAAAGAAATCTTTTCATGTTGTTGTTGATTTATTGAGTTATACCTATTTGTTTAAGCCATCTCTGTACATCAAAACTGGGGCAGGCTTTGGCCGCCAGTTCATTGTGACCGACGATTCTCACATCGGGAAAACGACGGTGGAAATCCTTCACGTACTTCTCAAGCGCCTTTTTTTGCCAGGAGGTACGGGTGTCTGCAGGCGTTTTACCATCCTTTGCACACCCGCCGGCATAGACGATATGGCGGCTCACGGAATTGTAACCGGCCACGCCGTTGGTCACTTCCCACGGGTCCACATTCGCGTCCTCGTTATTGTTCACCAGGCGTTCCACTCCGCCGTTCAGATGGAACAGGTCGGTATATCCGACCTGCTTCCAGCCGCGGCCGCCCTTTGAGACGGGGTTCGTATGCCAGGCGCGAATCTCCGCACCGCTTACCTCACGCCCTTCAGGAGTGGCCGTGCAATGGATGACAAGATACTTCAGCTTTCCCATCACTCACCGCCTTCCTCTTCATCAACGGCCGCCTGGGACAGTGCTATCTCCACCTTCTTCTCCGGATCGGCGTCCAGGCCCAGTACAAGTGTGCCGGATACCGCCTTGCCGCTACTGTTCACACCGGCGGTGACCGTCAGAGAGCCATCGGTACCGACTGCCGTGAAACCGGCAGGAATGGAAACCACGCTGTAATCACCGGAGGCAGTGACCTTCACCTCCTTGCTCTCACCGGCGGCCTTGAAGGAAAGAGCGGCCGGATCGGCAGAAATGCTGCGTTCCACTGCCTTGAACACCGGAGTCTCACGGGTGTCAAGCACCACGAACTCCTCGCCGAAGGCGATTTCCGTGTCGGCCTTCATCAGCAGCTTGAAGAAGTACAGCTCGCTGGAGTTCATCCACTTGTCAATCTGGATCACCTCCTCGTCGTCCTGGAGGTTCACACCGGCAAAAAGGTTGCCGTCAGCGCTCATCGAGCAGAGCGTGGCTACGATAAGGCCATCAGGCCAGGAATTCAGCGTCTCGATGGTGATACCCTTGTAACGCTTCTTGTTGATGTCCGTCTCGCTCGTGTTCTTGTACTCGCGTTCGGTCAGCTCGTCATCGTACTTGTCGAAGTCGTCAATACTCATCAGGATACGCAGGTTCGGATTCTCACGCAGGGCTTTTGGAATAGCCTTGCGGACAGCCTTCAACTTGCCGATCATGGAAGTATCGGAAGGAGCCGGAACCACGATCACATCCGGATCTTTAGCCGCCTGGGTCAGGATACCGTTGAAAAGGTGGTCGTCGTCCGAACCGAACTCGCCGTTCAGGTAATGCCAGCCCAGCTCGAACTTCACACTCTTGCTAAGTTCATCCAGAAGCGTGTTCTGCGCTTCGGGGGGAAGTTCGGCAAACACGAGGTTGCCCTTCGGCTGCCACCTGCGCCAAACATGCTCGAAGGCGCGGGGATTGAAAGTCGTGAACGCCATGAAGTCCTCCGGATCCAGTGATTTCTCCGAGTAATTGAAATTGCCTTTCGAGTCTTCCAAAGTCGGGTTCTCCTTACGCTTCTGGAGCATCTTGCCGGTCTTGATACGCGGCAGGCTGATTTTTTTCTCCACACCGGGGATCACCATGATCAGACCTTTTTCTACAAGGTCATTCCCGGTGGTGGCCAGGACCAGTATTTTCTCCAGTACCTCGCCGTTGTAATTCGTGTTTCTTACTACTATTGCCATGGCAAATGTTTTATTTATGGTTCAACTTGTCCTTAATCTCGCTCATGCGCTTGTTCCAGGGGCTTTCACCCGTCGGATTCACACGAAGGTCAGTCATGACACTACGTTTTGGGAAAAGCTTCTCCAATGCCTTTTCCCCGTTCTCCCGGTCTTTTGCCAGAAGGTTCTCATAGATGGGGCGGGTGGCGGCATCGATACGGCCGTCCTGTTCCGCATCATCAAGCAGTTTCTTACGCGCGGCAGCGTCATCCGCATCCGCCTTGTCCTGGAACACCTTCAGTTCGCCCTTCAGGCGGGTGACCTCGGCATCAAGGGCCGGGACTTTGCCAGCCTCTGTTTCCAGCAGTCCGATTTCACGCAGGAAATCGTCATCCGTCGCACAGTTCTTGAACCGCGGACGTCTCTTGAGTTCGTCTAAATTCATGCTATTCTCGTTTTGTGGCTTGTGCAGCCGGTTATTGAATATTTGAAATACCTGTTCGGGGGTACTGTCCTCCGGTACCGGGTCAGCGTCATAAATACCGTCGATAAGCCCCAGCGCCAGCGCCTCGTCGGCACGCAGCCAGTGATCCTTGCCGTCAAAATACATCGCGCGGATTTCCTCCTTGTCCTTGCCCATACGGGTGGCATACATCTCGCAAAGGGTATCCTCAAGCGCCTCGATCTCACGGATGCAGTCCTTCATCTCATCCTTGTTGCCGTAACAGCCGCCCTGGACACTGTGAAGCATCAGACGGGCATAACGGCTCATCCGGACGGGCTTGCCGCAAAGGGCGATGACGGAGGCCATGCTGGCGGCGATGCCGTCCACGTAGATGGTAATGTCGGCCTTGCTGTTCTTCAAGGCATTGAAAATGGCGATGCCCGAATAAACCTCACCGCCGTTGCTGTTGATACGCACGTCCACCTTCCCGGTCAGGGCTTCCGCTTCCAGAAGTTCACGGGCAATATCACCGCTGCGCACGTTATCATCGTACTCACCGATGTCACCGTAAAGAAGGATGCAACAGGCATCGGTTCCGGGTATCATATTGAAAAATCTACTCATGTCACTATCGTTTTGGCAGGTCCTTCCCTGCAAAAGTTTACGGTGCGAAATTAGGGGGATTAAAGGCCTTTTTCAAACCGCGTTTTCATCATGGAGACTTTAAAGGATTGCCATGACGCTTTAAAATGTCATCATGCGGAGCGCGTTTTTTTTCGCTCCTTTTCCTTATCAATTTTGCACGTAAAAAAAGGAGGTAATATGGCCGAACTTACAAACGAGCAGAAAAAGGCATGGGCGAAAACGCTCTACACCCGCGAGACGCTTACGCAGGCGGAAATAGCCGAGCGTGTGGGGGTTTCACGGGTGACTGTGAACAACTGGATAGGCAAAGGAAACTGGGAGCAGTTGAAGGCTTCCATAACCATCACACGGGAGGAGCAGCTGAAGAACCTGTACCGGCAGCTGGCGGAACTCAACAACGCCATCATGGGAAAACCGGAAGGGGAACGGTTCCCGAACACCGCGGAAGCGGACACCATTTCCAAACTGTCGAACGCCATCAAGAAACTGGAAACAGAAGTGGGGCTGGCGGACATCATCTCCGTGTTCTCCGACCTGCTCAAATGGGTGCGGACCTACGATTCCACGCAGGCGAAGGAGATCACCCCGCTTCTGGACGCGTTTGTCAAATCAAAATTATCCTGACATGGCAAAGAAAATACTCACAACACAGGACAGGCTCGCGCTGGACAGCTGGAACGAGCTGGTGGCATCCGTGCGAGAACATTCGGACATCAACCCCACGGACACGGAAACGGAAATCAGGCAGAGGCGGGAAAGGCTGGAGAAGAACGACGAGGAGTGGTTCAAATACTACTTCGCCATGTATTGCACCTGCGAGTCCGCCGCCTTCCACAGGAAAGCCACCGGGCGGCTGATGAGGAACAACCGCTGGTACGAGGTAAGGGCCTGGTCACGCGAGCTGGCGAAATCCGCACGCTCCATGATGGAGATATCCAAACTGGCACTGACAAAAAAGATACGCAACGTGCTGCTGATCTCCAACTCGGCTGACAATGCGGAAAGGCTACTGCTGCCGTTCATGGCGAACTTCGAGGAGAACCAGCGGATCATACAGGACTACGGACAGCAGAAAAAACCGGGAGCGTGGGAAACCGGGGAATTCACCTGCATGTGCGGGTGCTCCTTCCGCGCCATTGGAGCCGGGCAGTCACCGCGCGGTACACGTAACAAGAACTTCCGCCCGGACTTCATCCTGGTGGACGATATAGACACCGACGAGGAGTGTCGAAACCCGGAACGCATCAAAACCAAATGGAAATGGCTGGAGGAGGCGCTGATACCGACCATGTCCGTATCGGGAAACTACCGCATCCTGTTCAACGGGAACATCATCGCGCTGGACTGCTGCATCAAAAGGGCCATCGAAAAGGGCACCGAACTGAAGGCGAAAGGAATCGGGCACGTGGATATCATCAACATCCGGGGAAAGGACGGGCTATCCGTATGGCCCGAAAAGAACTCCGAGGAGGATATAGACCTCTTCCTTTCACTGGTGAGCGCGGCGGCGGCACAGAAAGAGTTCTTCAACAACCCGGTGGTGGACGGCGGCGTGTTCGCGGAAATCACCTACGGGAAAGTGCCGGCACTTTCCAGGTTCAAGTTCCTGGTGATATACGGGGACCCCGCACCGGGAGAGAACAAGACGAAAAAAAGTTCCACCAAAACGGTGTGCCTGCTCGGGAAACTCGCGGGAAGGCTCTATCTGATAAAAACGTTCCTGGACAGGGGGCTGAACGCGGAATTTGTAGAGTGGTACATCAAGCTGCTGGAGTTTGTGGGTGGAAAAACCACCGTGTACTGTTACATGGAGAACAACAAATTACAGGATCCTTTTTTCCAGCAGGTATTCCAGCCCATCGTGCGGCGGATACGCAGGGAAAGGAAAATATCACTGTACATCACCGGGGACGAGGAGAAGAAAACCGACAAGGCCACACGTATCGAGGCGAACCTGGAACCGCTCAACCGGGAGGGGAACCTGGTACTCAACGAGGCCGAAAAGGACAACCCGCACATGAAACGGATGGCGGAACAGTTCAAGCTGTTCAACCTCCAACTGACCTATCCGGCAGACGGACCCGACTGCGTGGAGGGGGGAAACAGAATTATAGACCGCAAGGCCAGACAGTCGGAAAAGCCCGTCATTGTCACAAGGAAAAGCACGCGGTCACAAAACAAGTACAGAGTGTAAACTTCAATACCTATCATTATGAGCAAATTTATCGAACTTTCAGACTACGACGCGAGCATACACCGAGAGATTCTGGACGCACTGACAAGGGAGGATGACGCTGTCGTGGAGATATGTGAGGACCGCGCCGTCGCCGAGATGCGCTGCTACCTTTCCAGACGTTACGACTGTGACAAAATATTCACGGCAACCGGTGACAAACGCAACCAGCTTGTCCTGATGATGGCCATCGACATAGCCGTGTACCACATCTTCTGCATACATAACCCGAGGAACCTGTCACCGCTGCGGAAGGAACGCCACGAAAGGGCGGTCGAATGGCTGAAAGCCGTGGCGGCCGAGGAGATATCGGTGGACGGCCTGCCCCTGCTGTCCGAAGAGACGAGGACGGCAAAATCAAATTTCCTTATCAAAAGCAACCGTAAACGTGTAAACCATTGGTAATATGAGCAAAAGAAAGAAAGGGGCCGGAAAGATAACCCAAAGCGGGAACCTGCCGAGGCCCGGGCAGAAAGGACCCGCAACCATCATACTGACACAGCCCAGAAGGTTCGGTATAGACATAGCGGACTACATGCTCGCGGTAAGGGCTTTCGAGAATGTGGACTACTCCAGACGCTTCAGGCTGTACGACCTGTTCAGCGACATACTCATGGACACGCACCTGACAAGTGTCATAGAGAAACGGAAGAATGCCGCACTGGCATCTTCCATAGAATTCCGCAGGAACGGGAAACCGGACGAGAAGGTGAACAAGCAGATCAGGTCCCCATGGTTCCGGAAGTTCATAGGGGACATCCTGGACGCCAAATTCTGGGGGTTCTCACTCGTGCAGTTCTACCGAAAGGGGGAATGGGTGAACTACGACCTGATACCGCGCAAACACGTCGATCCCGTGCGCAGGCTCATACTGCGGCACCAGACGGACACCACCGGGACGTCCTGGGACGAGTACCCGGACCTGTTGTTCATCGGTTCACCCGACGATCCCGGGCTGCTGGTGAAAGCAGCTATCTGGGTGATATACAAACGTAACGACGTGGCGGACTGGGCACAGTTCGCGGAAGTGTTCGGAGCGCCCATCAGGGAGTACACGTATCCCACGGATGACGACGAGGCACGGCAGAGGGCGCTGAACGATGCGGACAGCACCGGAAGCCTGTCGGTTTTCGTGCACGCGGAGGATACGGTGCTCAAGCTCGTGGAAGCCGCGAACAAGACAGGGAGCGCGGACCTCTACGACAAGCTCTGCGAGCGCTGCAACAACGAAATCTCAAAGCTGTTCCTCGGAAACACGCTCACCACCGAAGCCTCCGACAAGGGCACACAGGCACTGGGAACCGTACACAAGGATGTGGAGGAGAAAGTGACGCTCTCCGACAGGCAGGACATCCTCGACGTGCTCAACTATGACATGGCCGACATATTCGCAATGCTCGGAATAGACACCACAGGCGGGGAGTTCTGCTATCCGGAAAAGAAGCTTATCGAACCGGAGAAAAAGATGTCCATCCTCACACAACTGCGCACGAACTTCAACCTGCCGGTGGGTGACGACTATCTCTACGAGGAATTCGGGATCGAGAAACCGGCAAACTATGACGAACTGAAGAAACGCCAGGAGGAGAAAGCGGCGGAAATCGAGGCGGCGAAGGCCCGAGAGACTGAAAAGACGGAAGAGGATAAACCGGATCCGGAAGAAGAACCGGAACTGGAAAAGCACGGTAAAGGAACACCCAAAGAAAAGAAAAATGCCCTTAAAAACGCGTACAACTGGCTGAAACGTTTTTTCGGGAAAGCCCCGGGGAGAGACGGGGCAGCTTTAGAATGGTGATGAACGACCTCTACAGAATGGAGGACAAACAGGTGGAAACTTTATTCTCGTTCGATGAAGAGGTACTGAAGAAAGCCCTGAAGAACATCTATAGTAAAGACTTCCACCCCCTGACGGAAATCGAGGAGAACCTGTTCGAAGCCACATGGAAAACAATAAACGAGGCAGCGGACAAGGGGTTTGGGACACGAAAGCCCGACGATCCGGATTATGACTTCTACCGGGAAATCCGAATGAACAACGCCGTGTTCGCAGCTTTCAAGGTACACAGGGCACAGAACGACATGGCAGCGCTGCTGCTGGACAAAAACGGAAGTTTAAAGCCGTTTGAACAGTGGGTAAAGGAAGCCATGCCCATAGCCGACCATCAGATGGTCCATTGGCTGCGTACAGAATACGACACGGCCGTCATACGGGCACACCAGGCCGCGGACTGGAGGCAGTTCGAAAGGGAAAAGGACGTATTGCCGAATCTCAAATGGATGCCTTCCACATCCATACATCCGGGAAGCGACCACAGGATTTTCTGGGGGACCATACGTCCAATAGATGATCCGTTCTGGAACGTGCACAGGCCCGGGGACAGATGGAACTGCAAGTGCACGCTCTCATCAACGGATGAAGCGCCGACAGCGGTACCGGACGAAAACGGGCAGAACAAGGCACATGACGGTCTGGAAAACAATCCGGGAAAAGACGGCAAACTGTTTTCAGACAAACACCCCTACGTTACTGAAGCGCATCCGGGAGCAAAAAAAGCCGTGGACGCACTGACCAGGCGCATCAACGAAATGATAGCCGAAATGCCGGACAACCTGACGCTGGAGGAAAAAACCGACATCGCCCGCAACAATCTCAAGATAGAAAAGGCACTCGGCGTTACCAAAGGCAAGCCGATGACATACGAACAGGCGAACAAGGGAAAGGAGAACCCGAAATTCGGAAAAGAGGAAGGATACCGCGTGAATTGCCAGACCTGCACCGTGACACACATGCTCAGAAGGTTGGGGTTTGACATCGAGGCAAAACCCAACATCAGACAAAGCGCATACAATGAAATGGCAAAACAAGGTATCACATGGGAAGAACGTTTCCTGAACCGGGACGGAACAAAGCCGGATTATGACTATACCTATAAATGGCAGGTCAGAAAGGGATATCAAGTAATGAATGCAAACCGACTGAAGGAATACTTCAGGGAAAAATTCAGAGAGGATGGAATATACGAGATATATTGTGCCTGGAAAGGCGGCTCCGCACACGTGTTCTGCGCGGAGGTGACTGAAGGAAAGACAAGGTTCTTCGACCCGCAAACCGGAAAGGATGATGCAAGCAATTACATACAGAGCATGAAAGCGGGCCGTGTGGGAGTGATAAGAATAGACAACAAACTGGTAAATCCCAAAATCATGGGACTATTCATCACCAAATAAACGGGAAGAAAGTGCCAGCCCCTCCTCACCGTCCACCAGACGGCAGGACTGGCCGTCGAACAGAATAAAGGCGGGAAGACCGACAGGCAACTCAAAACCATCCCCGTCAACACAGCCCACGGAATAGATGCTTCCTTCAGGGGAACTGGCTGATAAGACAACGGAGTTGTAACCGCTACTGTTTGCTAATTCCGACACTTGTTTAGGTATTTCCATAACGCAAAAAAGGCACATAAAAAACGCCTTGCTGCAAAAGTATAAAATTATTTTTTAATTCAGTCATTCATGGACATAAAAGAATATTCAAAACTGATAAAAGCCAAACGGAAAGAACTGGATGGGCTAATGAAACGGAAGATGCCGGTTATCGCTGGACGAATGGCAAAAGACCATTTCCAGGACAACTTCCGCCGGGAAGGTTTCGTAAACGGAGGATTACACCCGTGGCCGAAAGCGAAAAGGCTGTCCTCGGGACGGACCGATGCGGCAGGGAACTACGGGACGCTGCTCTCCGGAAGGAACCATCTCTTCAGCTCCGTCAAATACATGCCGGGAGAATACCGGGTGAGGGTGGCAAACGAACTCGTCTATGCGCCAGTCAATAACTGGGGAGGAGAAGTTCATCCGACTGTTACGCCCCAAATGCGGCGTTTTGCATGGGCAAAGTATTACCAGGCTTCAGGCAAGGCTAAAAAAGCCGCCACGGGCAAAAGAAAAGGCAAAAAGAAGGGTTCTGCCGCAAACAATGAACCACAGGAAAATCAGGAAGCGCTGAAATGGAAAAGGCTGGCGCTGACCAAAAAGAAAAAGCTCCGGATAAAAATACCGCAACGCCAGTTTATCGGAGAAAGCCGGGAACTGTCCGAAAAGATAGACCGGAAAATGGAGAATGAAATCAGAAATATTTTAAACTTATAACAACATGGAAGAAATTTTTATCGCGATCATGGAACGCATCGCCGAAAAGATGCCTGAACTGTCATACATTGACGAGGACTATGGACAGCTTGAAGCCGGGGCGGAGGAGGACCACTATCCGGTAACCTTCCCCTGCGTGCTCGTCGGGAACGCCGAATCGGACTGGAATGATCTCGGTTACGGGGTACAGAAAAGCGAGTCACTCATCACCATACGACTGGCCATTGACTGCTACGATGACACCCACTACACCTCCGGAACCTATAACAAGGTAAGGGAACGGCAGCTGAAGGCCAAAGAGCTGTACAAGGCCTTGCAGGAGTTCCAGTGCACGGAAGAGACCAGCCCGCTGGTCAGGGTAAAGAGCCGGGACTATTCGCTGCCGGGAAACATCAAGGTGTACGAGACGGTTTATTCCTTCACGCTGCATGACGAGTCGGCCATGCAGGAAGGCGCGGCAAGGTTTATTCTCCCGTAAAGAGCGAGAGCTGGACGGCTGTCAGGCGGGGCTTCTTCACTTTCGGAACGGGCTTCACCTCCAGGTCCTTCAGCTCCCGGCACTTGCGCCGGATAATGGACATGATACGTTCCTCGGAAATGAAAAATTCCTGCCGGGACAACACTTTCAGGGCGTCATCAAAGCGCAGGCGCTGCACCTCCGTCCAGTAATAGTAACGGCGGCACAGGGCTTCATCACGGAGTTCTATCAGGTTCTTGTCTCGTCCTTTGGCCATAATTGTGGGATACTTGCTGCAAAATTAGGCATTTAACCGGTCATTATAGATAAAAAAACGCCGCATCGTATATGAATGCGGCGTTTTTCTGTTTAGAGTGTGAACAAAATCACATGGTCATCAGTTCTGTGTCATCTTCACCCGGGACAAACGGTTCGACGCGGGTGATCACCTTGCTCTGCACCTTCACCCGTCCGCTGCCATTACAGACCGGACATTTTGCGGATAAAGGAGCTCCTCCCTGGTCCAGGTAAAAGATACGTCCCTTGCCTTCACAGCGCTTGCAGGCCATGACGTGCGGCGCGATGTTCTTCGTCTTTTCCATAACTACAACCGGCAGAATGAGGGCTCGATACGGCGCCAGACACCGTTCTCGTCACGTTTATGGAAATAGTAGTTCACCGCGGTCTTGTACACCACGTTGCTCTCACGGAAGAGGTCCATAATCTCCGTGTATTCACTGTCGAAACGATCCTCCAGCTCGTACAGCTTGCTCACCGACTTGTAGTCCAGATCACCCTGGCGGTTACGCTCGATCATGGTCATACCGAGCTGGTACATCGGATCATCGGTACCGAGTTCCCGGCTCATGGCGTAACGCTTCAGGTAATCCACCAGACGCTCAGCGGCGAGGTTGGCACGCTCGTCGAAGCTCTTCACCTTGTTACTCCTCACTTCCAGCTTCATGTCACCGTCTACGATGGTAAAACTTGCCTGATCATCCTTGCGGAGCTGGCCATAGTCGCGCATCAGGTCGCGGAAAGAGGCGGCTTCCTTCTCCACCCAGTCACGGAAGGCTTTCACGTCATCCACGACTGGAAACAGCTTGTTCTTCACTTCAAGCATGAACTGCGCACGAAGCCCCTCGTAGGCGTCGCGACGGTTGCGCTTGTTTTCCTTCTCTTCCTGCTGGAGCTGTTTCAAAAGCTCCTTTCTGTCCTGGACGGACAGGCTTTTTAATTGTTCTTTCAAGTCCATAACTAAAAAATTAAATGGTTATTACTGTTGTTTATTCTCACGTTTGCGGCGGATGGCGCGCAGCTTCACCTGCAACGTGTCCAACGCCTCACAGTCAAGTTCACGGAACTCCATACCAGCGATACGGCTGTCCAGGCAGAAAGCGTTCACCTTGTCCCAGTCGGCCGTATTGATGCCCAGCAGCTGCATCTGGTGCAGTACCGCGGAACGCTTCTGACGGAGAATCTTCCGGAGTTCTTCCTGGTGAGTGGGCGGCACCAGCTTACGCATCCCGGCTATGGCCGCACTGTATTCCTTCAGTGTCATGTCGCGCAGACTCGTGGTACGTCCGTCCGTGTACTGGGAAACTACGCTTTCCTTCAAAGCATCGCGGTCAGATGTCGGAAGGCGGTTCAAAAGACTATAAAACACCGCATAATTCTCGGGTTTATTTAACTGCTTGCGGCTGTTGATGTCTATCTGCATGGCTATGCTGTTTTTTTTTGTTTATTTTAAGGTCATTAATTTCCTTAATCACTCTCTTTACTCTGATAGTACACAAATAATCAAGAAGATGCTCTTTTTCATTTTTTGTACACTTATACTGGTCGAAAAATTCAAGTATGCCCATTCTATTCAGATTTTCATTAACTCAAACTATTCATACCACATCAGCACAACTCTATTATTTCACCCACGGCAGCCTGCAAAAGGGTACGCAAGACCGAAGGGTTTCCGCTATCATAGATGACTTCCACACAACACTCATGGCGTGCGTTACGTGACACAACCAGCTCGCAAGTCATATTCTCACAGAGCCATTTTTCCACTACTTTACGGACACCAACGGCGGTGACCACAATTACCATTTTTTTACTCATAATATTGACCGTGCTGTATGTTATTCAACTCTTATTCTCCCGGTGTACTGGTTTCCCCGAAACTTCATCCCCTTGGTGAAGCCGCCTGGATATCCCAGTTCCTTGCTTCTCGCGTTTGCCAGCAACAAATGTTCCCGGCTAAGGGAGGCTACAAAACCTTTGTCCTTTTCCAGTCCCATTTCTCGGGCCTTCCGGGTGACGCTGCGTTCGGAAACACCGAGCATTTCAGCCAGCTCCCGGTTGAGGGTATTGTGATAGTGGCGACGCATGATGGAAAGCATATTGCCGTTCCAAAAGATACGGGTGGAATATCCCTTATGCTCGACGAGCCGTCCCAGTGTCCGGTGCATGAAAGTACCGTCAGCAACCTTCCGGTGCTTGCGGTACTGTTCACGCTTGTACGCCAGCACACATTCATGACACCAGGAACTCCGTCCCCCATTCTTCAACGGATAGAACTCACGCATCCACAACTTTCGGCCGCAATGCGGACAGACACGTTTACGTTTCTGCTTGTTGTTATTTTCACTCATAGCTGTTTATGCTGCATTCATCAGTTCATATTCAAATTTTCATCGAACGGAATAGTATTAATGTCAGCCTTTCTCGTATAGGCCTGCATAAGCCCCATGGAAAGCAGTATATAGACATTCTTATTCGCTTTGACAACCCCAGAAATAGAGCCGACAATATGTTCAGTCTTGCCGGTAATGATTGAGCCGGCTATCTGCTCAAGCCCGTCCGGATGGTCCTCACTGGCCGCAACGCTCATAAAGGCACTAAGATTATTTTCCTTACAAAAGTTATCCACGTATTGGCAGAGTTCCTTTACTGCCTCTTTCTGTTTTTCTGTAATCATTTCAGTTAAATTTTAATGGTTAATAATTATATGTTGAAATCGCGAAATCTCTTTTTTGATACTGGCTGTACATAGTTTCCTCCCAATCCGTCTCTTCCTCCTCCGGAAGGTCATCCTCATCAAGTTCTACCTCCTTACGGTAAATCAGATACCGTGCCTCCAGAAAGAAGAGGACCACGCGACGCAGGAACTCACGGGCGGAGGCGATGCCGTGCTTTTCCATGAAGGCGGCGATACGGTCCGAACCGATAGTGTTCGTGCGGATGCTCACCAGACACTGCCGGCGGAAGTCCTTCAGCGTGCTGCCCCTCACCTCGAGCACGCGGTCAGCAATACGGCCGAGACTCTCCGGAATATGGTATCCGGAACCTTCGTCATCCGTTCCCACCAGCAGTTCAGCGGCGGCCGTCAGCATACCCTCCACGCTCATGCGCTGGGCAGCGGCCGTCTCCTTCAGGAACACGTACTGGTAATTGCTCACGTAGGTATGTATGAGATAACCTTCCGGACGGCGGAACACCTCTCCGGCGGCAAGCTCCATCGAAAGGTTGTTCAACGTCACACCGGCACCGCAGCAGAAAGCGCATACCAGGCGGACGGCAAGACGCTGGCGGTTGCCCCAGCCCCCGGAAACGATGGCACGCTGTAGGCTGTCGGCAACGGCCGGATCCATCTCGAAGAACAGCACCGCCTTCTCCTGGCGGCGGAAGAAGAACGACATGTCCGGAATACGGTCCATGCAGAGAAGGATACGCCGGGTGGCAGTAGAAACCCTGCCACCGTCCGTCATGCGGATATAGGACTTTACCAGGTGGTTCATCACTACCGTCATGTCGGAAAAATGATAGTCGGCAACTTTCCCGCGGAACAGTTCATGAAGCAGAACGGGCAGCTTCACAACGTAGTTGTAATACTCCTTTCTCATGGCTTACTTGCTTGAAGGTTTCCAGTCCACTGTTATAATCGCATCCAGCTCACCGCTACCGCCACACACCGGGCAGGACACATGCACGTCCTCGCGGCTGCCCTCTTCCGTTCCCCAGAACCAGCCATTACCCTTGCAGTAACCACACTTGTGACCGGTACTGACGAAGTTCTCACGGTTAGGCCCCTTACACATATAGGCGGGAGGACAAATCGCCAGCTGTTTCTTTATCCTGCTCATGCCTGGCCTCCTTTCTGTTTCGGTCCCGTCACATTCCAATAGTCATAGGCACCCTTCTCCCAGATTGTGTATTCACCAGTGGCCCCCTGATAACGTCCCTTACTGAAGGCGACGTAGCCCTCTACCCATATCTTCAGGTCGGCATCATACATCACGCTCGTGGCCGCATCACCTTTAGGATTCTTGCCGCGGGCATGGCTGATGAAAACAAACAGCTTGTCCGGAAACTCCTCCTTCAGCTGGATATAGTCACGATACGTCATCTGCGTGTATTGGAAACTGTCAATGATCACGATGTTGAAACTCTTATGACGCCGGAGCCTGATCTTCAAGGTGGGGATGTCCTCCTTGATGAACGCCAAATGGCGGCTTACCTCGGCCATACCAAAGCGCCGCAGGTTATTTTGGACAGTCAGAGAAGTTCCTTCCTCCAGGGAGTTGAACGCCACACGGTCATACTTGCAAAGTTCCTTACAGAGCTGCATCACGAAAGAGGTCTTGCCGTTACCGCTGTTGCCCCACACGAACCAGCAGCCCCGGACTTCCGGAGTGTCGAAGGCATCCTTCCATTTCCCCTCAAAAGGGAATACGTCATACTTCTTGTTCAGGATGTCCCTGACATTCAAGGCACGTCTCATGCCCGCTTTTTTATTATCCTTTTTCTCTTCTTCCATGGTCAGAACAGTTTTAGTTGTCGGATATTGTCTATTTGATCAAGCACGGCCTGCCGTGCGGCACCCCGCAGTTTCTCGTGGCAGAGCATCCTGCCGAGTGCCCACAGAAGGGCATTCTCACGGGTAGCAAACTGTCCCCATTTACGTCCCGGGTTGAAACCGCCGCCGAAACCGCCCACCTCCATGTGAACGCCAGCAACCCACCAGCCGTCCTGCTGTCCCACAAGGGCGTCCAGATAGTCGCGACCATTCCGGTAAACGGTCACCGTCTCGTATTCCCTCAAGACTGGGTAATCGCTCCAGGGAGCAGGAAGCTGCTCGCGACCGTCGATCTTTAAGTATTCAAATTTGTTTTCCATATCCTTAAAATTACGTTTGAACGGTATTTGAACGGGAGTCATTCCCCCACCATGCGTTTCACCTTGTGAATGGACTTCCTCACACGCCGCAAATCAAAGTCACATGTCGAAGCCTCCTTTATCACCTTATCGATGTCTTTCTTGTCAGTCACACCGTTGGCGGAACAGATCGCAAACACGTCGTTCACGTCCGTAGGCTCTAGCTCATAAAATTTCCGTCCGATACGGCTGTAGAACTCCTTGTAGCCAGGCTTCTGGTATCGCAGACCATTGCTGATGCGTTTGGCAATATAATCGGTACTCAAAAACACGACGCCGCATTTCTCCTCCAGTTTGTTGTACAGGCTGATGAAGTAGTGGAACACCGGTTCGGTCAGCTTGTCCGCCTCGTCGAACACCAGCAGGGGCGCGTCCATCTGGATGATATCATCCAAAATAAGTCCCCACACCTCACGGATATTATACCCTTCAGTCCGGATCCCGACCGTGCGGGCTATCTCGCGGACAAAGTCACCTTTCTTCATGTCCTCGGAGCAGAGAATATAGAAAACCTCCTTATGCTCATGAAGGTAAACACGGGCGGTGGTACTCTTGCCACAACCAGCCTCACCGGTCACCCATGTGACATTGCGCCAGCGCTGCGCATCGGAGAGCACAGCCGTGATCTCCTGGTAAGCGCCGGTCTCCACGATCTGCCAGCCGGTAGCGCTTACACCACCGACCTGCGAGGCGACATTACGGAACATCTCGTCACTGATATTCTCATAACGCCCGTTCAGGATATTGCTCACAGTACCCACACTGACTCCCTTCAGACTACCCGCGGCCTTCGTCTGGCTCGGATACTTCGCCACGTAAGCCCGGAGGCTCTCACTGATGGCGTTCTTCTCTTTCATTGTAATTTCCATAATCAATATTTTTTATCTTGTTATAAATCTGTTCCTTATAATTTCCCGACCACCTTGCGGATGCTCACTTCCTTCTTCTCAAAGCTGTCCCATGTCACGTTGCTGATGACTTTCATGTCACGGCCTATGGAAGGACGGGGCGGCTGGCTGTATTTTCTCGTGCGGCGGTCAATCTGGTGTTGCGCCTCCTTTCCGAGACCTTTCAGGTCAGGAGTACGCAAACCGTTCTGTTCCGGTGCGACACCATGCTCATACTCGATATCTTTGGCGACGACCTGACGGTTTATACGTTCATTGACGACGGCCTCCTGCTGGGTGCGGATGAAACGTTTTTCGGCTTCCGTCTGCTCCTGCTGGGCACGGTGGATCATCAGCGGGAACGAGGCCACACACTCGAAACGCATCGCACCGCCCTTGTCCTTGTAAAGCAACCGTACGCTGCTCATGTCATAGGGATCGTACTGGACATAGAACTTCTTGTAGGTATTACGCCGGCGCCATTCCAGGTCAGGCTCACCGGGAGCGGAGAAAACCTCGTAAGGGTATTTCTTTCCCTGTACCGTGATCTCGATACCGCTGGCGGTGAACAGCGACGGTTTATCGGTTGTGTACCAGAACATCTCCACCATATCAGGAACGCTGACCGGATCGGTGGCCTCGTTCACGCTGGTATTGTACATCTCAATACGGGGGATGCCAGTAGCCGGGTGCTTCATTGAGTTCCACTGCTCACGGGCGGCGGCATACTGTTCCTTCAGTTCCTCCAATGTGGGAAGGGAGTCGATGTTCGCGTTGATGAATTCCAAATTCGGACGGCTTGTATCTCTCTTTGCCGTAATATTCTGCCCGGTGAAACCGAAACGTTTCTTCAATACCTGGCTCTGGAAGCGGTAGAAAATGTTCTCAATCGTCTTAGATTCGCCATTATACGGAGCTGTCGGGCGGTGGATACGGCTGATCTTCGAGAAAAGACCCAGCGCCGCGTTCTTCTTATGACCGCCCTGGTTGTCGCACACGATCTCGTAGGGTTTGTACCGGCTCGTTTGGATAGCCATGCGGAAAGCATGATACTGGGCGATATAGTCCTCATTGTCGCTGATGTAATAACCGAGCAGAACTTCACTATAGGCATCCACCACCTCGTACACGCTTGTAGTACACTTGTTTCCGTTCTCGTCACGATAGTAGAGGTTCAGCTTCGTGCCGTCGCCATACCAGAGGCTGTCACGACGGCTCGGAAGGATGGTCCGGTGCTTGCGGTCATAACGCTGGTGTGCCTTCATTTCCCCATAAACGGCATCGTACCACAGAGGTTCGACACGCGGGCTGTTGAACCATTCGCGGAGGCTGCGGGGACTCTTCAGGGGCTTCCAGCCACGTTCCGGAGCGACACGGTTGTACTCCTCGAAGATCTCCATGTCAGTATAAACCGGAACGCGGCTGCGTTTCAATGCAACAAGGTAACGCCCGCCGTCCTCCTCGATCTTCAGCGTGTTGCTGTTGCCGTATTTACCGCTCACAAGCACACCGTAGTTGTCGGGACGGAACTTGTTTATCAGGGCTTTCAAACGCCCCACACTGCCCGGAAGGCTGTGCCCGTACACCGGACGCCATTCCTCACTCGTGACAAGCAGAAGTTCCCAAAGGTTACGGCGGAAACCGGTCAGCTTGTTATTGGATGAACTCAAGCGTTTGAACTCTTCCATCAGCGCGTTCAGTACCGAAGCATTCCAGGTGTATTCCTTCTTCACATCCACGGGAAGAGCGACTATCTCACCGTTCTTGTCGTAGCGGTACTCCTCAAAAAAGCGCTCGGCCTTCTCGTCTTTCTTCACTATGTTACGAATCATTTCCTGTCTCATTTGCTGTTCAGGTTCTCCTTTGAGAAGAACCCAACGTCGTTTATACTTTTCGGGAAGGGAGGAATAGGCATACAGAGCCGGATTATTTTCACCACCGCCACGGGAAACGACATCCAGTTTTTCTCGGGACAGCTGGCTATTCAAAGTGCCTTTGGGCATTATATCCAGCAACTCTTTGTAAGTTACACACAATATATTATCAAAGTATTCCATCTCCCAGCTTGATTATCAATCCTCTAAATCATTCAAAGGGACATGCTTCTTCAGCAGCCGCACGGAGATCCCGAAATTCAACACTACGAGAAGTTCCAGCAGCGGATTAATAAAAAAAATAGAGAGCAGGATCCCGAAACTCATACAGAAGTAAAGCACGCAAAAGCGCTGTTTTCGTTTCAGACGAGCAAACCAGTGTAGCTGGTCGCTGAACAATGTCATCAAATCATTTTTCATGGCTACTTGTATTTTGAGGATTACCACCTACTTTGGATCCACCGCGCTCAATGGCGAGCTTACGAATGGAACGGGCCAGTTTGCTGTTCTTACGGAAGGCAAGCGCATGACTCACCATCACGTTTGTACAGCCCATCAGTTCGGCAATTTTATTCACCTCACCGTATTCTACAACTATTCGTTCTTTCATACTATCTAATATTTAAATTATCGTAGTGGGCAGTCGCGGATTCGAACCGCGGACCATAACCTCTCCATTATAGGAGTTTAGTTTGTTCTACCAGCTGAACTAACTGCCCGAGAAAATTATTAAAGCTTCTTTATCGCATCCTCCGGAACACATATTACAGTCCAAACCTGACCATTTTTCATATAATCGATATTATATTCCCGCACGAACGTACAAATGTTATAATCCCAGTCACGAACTATACCATCAATGATCTCACCATTTCTCTTGGTGATTCTCACACTTTGTCCCTTTTTAAATTTTGCTTCCATTTTGCTTCTTTTCAAATTCTCATTGTTACCTCAAGCCTTTTTTGTAGCTTTGGGGCGTGTTTAAACTTTAATCACGTGGCAAATATAGTCTAAGTTTCTTAGACAGCAAAGTATTAATCCAAATAATTTAGATTTATGAGTATTTTTTCTAAGAATCTTAGATATTTAAGGGAAAGTAGGGGACTTAAATTAGATGAATTTGAGTTTCTGGGCATCAAAAAAGGTACAATGTCAAACTATGAACTGGGTAATACAGAACCTAAATTGAGTTTGTTATGTGAAATATCTAAGTTTTTTAGAATATCAATCGACGACTTTCTTTTAAAAGATATAGAAGCCGAAAAAATTACACCAGTAGTAACGGAAACAGCTCCTCCAGAAACAGCTAACAATAATTTTAGGGAGCTTCTGGATGTTTTAAGGGAAAAAGACTCCACCATTCGAGAAATGGCAGAGGAAATAGGGATGCTCAAACAGACAATTACACAACTTAAACAGGACAAGTCGGGGCGTGTTTCGGATGCAAGCGATTCTACGGTTGCCAATGCCATCTAAAACGTGTTTTATGGGGAAAGGGAGGTAAAAACAGTTAAATCACTATTTTACAGCAGAATATATAAAAATACAGGGGAGTAAATAAATATTATCTATATACAATTTACCCCCTACAATATTATAAAAACCGATGAATACCAAATAAAAAAAAGATATTTCCCCGTTTTATTAGAATAAAATAGGCACAAAAATGAATAACCAAATGAATAAGCAATCAAAACATTTCGTTTTTGTAATAGCTTAAATGAATAACCAAATGAATAAGCAAGTGAATAACCTTTCCACTTTTTAAGACGTTCAAAGCGTTCAAACGGATAAATACAGCTTTCCATCATAGTTTGACACTTATAAGGGCAAAAAAAGCCGCTTTTGCGGCTTTTAATTGCGTTCTAAGGCATTTTATCCCTTTCTGGTACATGTTATCAAGCGAGACTGAATAATCATTGCACGTTTCGTGTATTTGGCAATGTCATCAACCAGTCCAGCATGTAAAAGACTACTCTTAGTGATTCCGACCTGTTTCTCCGTCAGAGTTTCAAAAATGGCCGATATACTACCAAAGTAGATGTTCTTTTTCTCAAAAATCAAATGTACATGGATAACTTTACTCATGATATACGGTATTTATTTCACTGCAAATATACCAAATATCAGCTATATGGAATAATTTCAATGAATAAAAATAGGAGAGAAGCGAAGCGCTCCCCTACTCCACTTGCATAAATTACACCATTTGGTTATCTTTGTATATGGAAGTATGGCCTGGGCAAAGAATCGGAGTAAAATAATACCATACTGCCTGAATTCTCCCCTACCCCACTCCTAATGTAAAGAGATTCATTTGAACGGCGTTCAAACAAGGTTCAAATGTAAGCTCGATGTAAAGCGATGTAAACGCTTCGTTTTTCCACCCAGCTCACTCCTACCCCGTTCTAACGCTTTGAAAACCAAAGCAATCAGATATTTTCAGACCGACCGAACTTTGACACGCATCGTTTCTCCCCCCTTAAAAAAAGAATCACCAAAAGGAAAAAGACATCACCGGAAGCGTGAAAAGGGCAAACCACAACAAAGGAAGTATGATTGTTTCCGATCCGACGGAACTTGTTCAGCCGGGTGGCAACAATCATTCTTCCCGGTTTGTCCGGCTGTGTGTGGGCGCCTGTTTCATTCATGGGGCAGGCTGACACACTCTGCATTCACTTTCCGCTTCCGGCAAAAGAGACAGCGAAAAAAGAAAAATCATTTGAAAACCCGTAAAAGCACCTCTTGGCATAGGCGCAAAAGAAAGGGGCATTGCTTCATCTGTCTAAACATCGTTTAGGCGTGAGGCAATGCCCTTTTCTCCAGCTATGCGGTAGTCGGCACACGTTTGTTCCAAACTCGTTTTGGGCAATGGTGTGCCGACGGACAATACCGCTTTTACGGAAAATTCTTATGAATGAGGGGATAAAAAACGGGAGTTTATATCAAAATCTCGAATTAAATAGCTACTTTTGCATACGAAGAGTTCTTTGAAGGTTACGCAACGCGCAGAAGGATAATGCAGTAGATAACTAACTAAATCGTAACCTATTACTATCAAGAGCAATTAACCTACGCTCATTTCCAATAAATTACACTCTTTTCGTAACTTCGGAGTGCAAAGTTACACATTATTATTAGTAAAACACTTTTGGATACGAAAGTTTATTCCTATTTTTGCACAATTCACTAAAAAACGTGCAATGATTAAAGAGAATTTCATTAAACTGTACGAAAATAGTTTTCGTGAGAATTGGGATCTGCCTTGCTATACAGATTATGGAGAAAATACCCAATATACTTATGGCCAAGTAGCCGAAGAAATCGCCCGTTTACATCTGTTATTCAAGCATTGTAGTCTTCGCAGAGGAGATAAAATATCGGTTATCGGCAAAAATAATGCTCATTGGTGCATTGCTTATATGGCTACAATCACTTATGGAGCAATTATTGTCCCTATCCTGCAAGACTTTACCCCCAATGATGTCCATCATATCGTCAATCACTCCGAATCTGTCTTTCTGTTTACCAGTGACAATATCTGGGAAAATCTGGAAGAGGAAAAACTTATAGGGCTGCGGGGAGTGTTCTCATTGACTGATTATCGTTGTCTGTATCAGCGCGACGGAGAAACCATACAAAAGTTCCTAAAGAACCTCGACAAAGAAATGCATTCTGCTTATCCTAAGGGATTTACCCGCGAGGATATTCAGTACACCACCCTCTCTAATGACAAGATTATGTTGCTGAATTACACCTCAGGTACTACCGGCTTCAGCAAAGGCGTAATGCTGACAGGCAATAACCTTGCCGGAAATGTCACTTTCGGTATTCGGACTGAGTTACTTAAAAAAGGAGACAAAGTGCTCTCATTTCTTCCGCTTGCTCATGCGTATGGTTGCGCATTCGACTTTCTGACAGCAACAGCAGTCGGTACTCATGTCACCTTACTCGGAAAAACTCCTTCTCCCAAAATTATCATGAAGGCTTTTGAGGAAGTGAAACCTAATCTGATTATCACTGTTCCCCTAGTCATCGAAAAGATATATAAAAATATTATTCAGCCTCTTATCAATAAAAAAGGAATGAAGTGGGCACTGAACATTCCTCTGCTCGATAATCAGATTTACAATCAAATCCGCAAAAGACTGATTGACGCATTGGGTGGACGGTTCAAGGAAATCATTATCGGTGGAGCAGCTATGGATAAAGAGGTGGAAGAGTTCTTCTACAAGATTAAGTTTCCCTTTACCATTGGTTATGGAATGACCGAGTGTGGACCTCTTATCAGCTATGCACCTTGGAATGAATTTGTACTAGGTTCCTCCGGAAAGATTCTGGACATCATGGAAGCTCGTATCTACAAAGAAAACCCGGAAGCCGAAATAGGGGAAATACAGGTACGCGGAGAAAATACAATGACAGGATACTACAAGAATCCGGAAGCGACACGGGAAGTATTCACTGAAGACGGCTGGTTACGTACCGGTGACCTCGGAACAATGGATGCCAACGGTAACATTTTCATTCGCGGACGACTTAAAACAATGATTTTAAGTTCAAGTGGGCAGAACATTTTCCCGGAAGAGCTGGAAACGAAACTAAATAACCTTCCTTTTATTTTGGAAAGTATCGTTATCGAACGTAACAAGAAATTGGTAGCACTCGTCTATGCTGACTATGAGGCATTGGATTCTCTCGGACTGAACAATCCGGATAATCTGAAAACTATCATGGATGAGAACCTTAAGAACTTGAACAACAATGTAGCCGCTTACGAAAAGATAAGCAAGATACAACTCTATCCTACTGAATTTGAAAAAACACCGAAAAGGAGCATTAAAAGATACCTATATAACAGTATAGCTGTCGATTAACATGTTCTAAAACATAGGGAAAGAAAGGGAAAGCGGGCAGTTACAAAAAAATATATAAAAAAAGTTGGCTTTTCGAGAACAACATATCGAAAAAGTACATACCTTTGCAGCGTTTTAATAAAGCAATTGATTGTATTACGTTTTTAAAAAGCAAAGAAAATGAAAAAATTAGTTTTGATGGCAGTAGCTATCGTAGCAGTATCATTCGCATCTTGTGGTAACAAAGCAGCTGACGCAGCAAAAGCAACAGCAGATTCTATCCGTATCGCTGACTCAATCGCAGCAGTAGAAGCAGCAGCAGCTGAAGAAGCAGCAGCAGCTGACACAACAACTGTTGATAGCGTAGCAGTAGAAGCAACTGAAACTGTAGTAGCTGAATAATTCAGTTACAAGCTAGAGAGAATTGAAAGTCTGACATGCGAAAGCATGCACAGACTTTTTTTATGTTCTTATATTACAAATGATTTCGGATTACAACAAAGAATAAAGGCGGTTTACCCATTCAAGATAAACCGCCTTCACTATAATGTAATAGCTATTATATTTATTCAGCAACTACTTCGAAAGGAATTTCTACAGAAACTTCCTTGTGAAGCTTAACAATAGCTTTATAGTTACCAACTTCTTTCACTGCGTCTTTCACAACGATAATCTTTCTGTCGATTTCATGGCCCAATTTAGCCAATGCTTCAGCAATCTGAATGTTACCAACAGAACCAAAGATAGTACCTGTTGAGCTAACTTTAGTTGCAATAGTCAAAGTAACGCCTTCCAAGTTAGCAGCAACAGCTTCAGCATCTTTTCTGATTTTTTCAAGCTTGTGAGCACGTTGTTTCAGTTCTTCAGCCAACATTTTTTTTGCAGAAGGAGAAGCGATGACAGCTTTTCCAGTCGGGATCAGATAATTACGACCGTATCCGGATTTCACGTTTACGATATCGTTCTTATAACCCAAGTTTACTACGTCTTCTTTTAAAATAATTTCCATACTTTTCCTCCTTCTTATTTCATCATGTCAGTTACATAAGGCAGTAATGCCAAGTGACGAGCTCTCTTCACAGCCTGCGCGATACGACGTTGGAACTTCAAAGAAGTACCTGTGATACGACGCGGAAGGATTTTACCTTGTTCATTCAAGAATTTCTTCAAAAATTCAGGATCTTTGTAGTCGATGTACTTAATACCGCTTTTTTTGAAACGGCAATATTTTTTCTTCTTAACGTCTACTGACGGCGGAGTTAAGTATCTGATTTCTGATTGAACTTGTTGTGCCATGATTAATCCTCCTTTTTGTTTGATTTAACACTTCTTCTTTTTGCAGCATATTCAGCAGCATACTTATCCATCTTGAAAGTCAAGAAACGGATAACGCGTTCATCACGACGGAAGTTTACTTCCAACTTGTCAATTACAGTAGGATCTGCATTGAACTCAATCAGCTGATAGAAACCTGTAGACTTCTTCTGAATTGGATAAGCCAATTTCTTCAGTCCCCAGTTTTCTTCATTGATAATCTCAGCACCTTCAGCTTGAAGAATACCTTTGAATTTCTCTACCGCTTCCTTCATCTGAACATCAGATAAAACGGGAGTTAAAATGAAAACGGTTTCGTATTGATTCATACTTCGTTTAATTAAATAAATAAATTATTTGATTTAAAAATGCGGGTGCAAAGTTAGGCAATTTATTTTGAACTGCAAACATTTAATCTTTTTTTGTATCAAGAAGATAGGATTTATCCCGGAAGTAACTAACTTTGCAAAGTTGTTTAAACAATAATTTCATGATAGAGCAATTTAACTTCGACATCCGGCTTATATTCGCCATATTAAATGGTAAAGTTTCTGCGGCAATTAACCGGAAACTATACCGTAACTTCCGCCAGAACGGTTTAGAAATCAGCCCGGAGCAATGGACGGTACTCATTTTCTTATGGGAAAAAGACGGTGTTACACAACAAGAGTTGTGCAATGCAACTTTTAAAGACAAACCCAGTATGACCCGTTTGATAGATAATATGGAACGGCAGCACCTTGTTGTCCGTATCTCGGACAAGAGAGACCGCCGCACCAATCTGATTCATCTGACCAAAGACGGCAAAGAGCTGGAAGAAAAAGCGCGCATTATTGCCGGACAGACTTTGAAAGAGGCGCTTCACGGCATTACTCTCGACGAATTGAGTATCGGACAGGAAGTATTGAAAAAGGTATTCTTCAACACGAAAGATTAAACAGAGAAACAACCGTTTAAATCATAAAATCCACTAAATCCTATCTTTATAATGGATTTTTTATTTAAATAATTTCGCTCGTTAAAGAATTATGCTTTAATTTGTGACTGGAATATAATAATCTATTAAAATACACACACATGAAAGGCTTATTAAAGAACTTGGGATTGATTTTAATCTTGGTCGGAGTAGTCATCCTGCTGGCTTGTTCCTTTACAGGCAATGTAAACAACAATGCCATATTGGGCAGCTCAGTAGTATTAGTAGTACTGGGACTCATTTCTTATATTGTTATCAATAAGAAGATCGCTGATTAATCTCACAGAAATCAATAAAAAATCCCGGAAACGAATGTTTCCGGGATTTTTTATTTCAATTATCAAGAAGTAAATCGCATTAAGATTCAACTTCCGGCGTAATCAGCTTGTAGCCTTTTCCGTGAATATTGATAATCTCGATAGAATCATCTTCTTTCAAATGTTTACGCAGTTTCGTAATATACACATCCATACTGCGGGCATTGAAATAATTATCATCAATCCAGATAGTCTTCAAAGCAAAGTCACGCTGCAAGATTTCATTTGCATGTGCGCAAAGTAAGCCAAGTAACTCAGATTCTTTTGTAGTCAACTTAGTCTGCTTACCCTCCGTTGCCAGAATCTGCTTCTGGGTATCAAAAGTAAACTTACCAATCTTATAGATATTACTTTCTTTGTTCTTCTTTCCGCGAACACGTCTCAAGATCGCTTCAATTCTGAATGTCAGTTCTTCCATACTAAACGGCTTGGTGATATAATCATCCGCACCAATCTTAAATCCTTCCAGAATATCTTCCTTCAGCGTTTTTGCTGTCAGGAAAATAATAGGAATCTCAGCGTTCGCTGCACGGACATCCTGTGCCAATGTGAAGCCATCTTTCTTAGGCATCATTACGTCAAACACGCACAAGTCATATTTATTCTTCAAGAAAGCCTTATAACCGGCGTCTCCATCAGGATATAACTCAGCAGAATAACCTTTTGCCTGTAAATATTCTCTTAAAAGCATGCCAAGATTTTCGTCATCCTCGCATAATAAAATACGCAGTTTCTCGTCCATATCAATTATTTTTTAATAAAGGTAATGCAATAATAAATTTAGTTCCTACATTCAGGTCACTTTCAGCCCGGATGGTTCCCTTATGATCGACAATAATTTTCTTCACATAAGCCAATCCCAGTCCAAAGCCCTTCACATCGTGCAGATTACCCGTATGCACACGATAGAACTTTTCAAATATCTTTTTCAGGTTTTCCTTCTTGATACCAATACCATTATCCTGTATCGAAATCATCAGTTTACCTGATTCATTCCATGTTCTCACGTTCAATTCCAAATCCTCATCCGGCTTTTTATACTTCACCGCATTATCCATCAGATTAAAGATGACATTCGTAATATGCATCTCGTCTGCAAATATAACAGGATCGGTCGCCTCAAGGTTCGATGTTATCTTTCCATTATACCGTTCCACTTTCAAGGCAAAGGTATTGACAACTCCCGTTATCAGTTCGTTCGCATCGATTTCCTTCATCTTCAAAGTTGCCTTCTGCCGGTCGAACATCGACATTTGGAGCACCTTTTCCACTTGAAAACGCAGGCGTTTGGTTTCATCATTTATAACCCCCGATATATGCTGGAACATCTGCGGAGATTTTCCAACCGCCGGATCTTTCAACATCTGCGCCGCCAGCGAAATGGTGGAGATCGGAGTCTTAAACTCATGCGTCATATTATTGATAAAGTCGTTCTTCATCTCCGTCAATTTCTTCTGACGGAACACGATATAAATCGTAAAAATGAATGTCACCAACAACACCATTGTAAATATCAACGACGGAATCATGAAACTGATCGAATCAAAAAGATAATCTCTTCTTCCCGGAAAATGTACGTTCAGTACACTCATCTTCGCAGGCGGATCATTTTTAAACAAGGCCTGCTGGTACACTTCATCATTTCCCTTCGGATCATAATCCGCACAACGATAGACTTCCTTTCCATCCTTGTCAATCACCGTAAAGTGAAAAGGCAGGTCTATATTATTATTATACAGATTCGATTTCAAGTAACCGTTTAAATCACCAAACCGTACTCTATCTCCGATCGACTTGTCACTTGCCCGATAAATCATCTGCCAGACCACTTCATTAAGTAGCTCACGTTGATACATATATCGGTTCTTGATAGCCTCAATCAGTGAACGCGAAGTCTCCGGAATCGTTTTTGATCCTCTATAAGGAGAGATCATAGCTTTCGGAAGTTCGGATGGTTTGGTAGTCATCACCTTCAATTCAAAATCCGTATAAACCTTTCCATCTTTAGACTTCATCGTAAAACGTTGCGTCTGCTGAACCATATTATTCTGTTGCAGCGAAGGATTGTTCTCAATCAACGCTTTTCTTTCCGCTTCAGAAATATCCTCAATCAACCAACGTTGCGTTTCCGCATATTCCACATCCTTAGAAACCTGATCCAGACTATTGCGCACAGCCATATCAAACTGTTCCTTCCGGGTTTTCATCATTTCCTCAATATAACTGACCTGTAAATACAGTAAACTGAGGAATGAAAGCCCCATTACAATACCTAATATCCAAATTGTTGACTTCTTCATAGCAACAAAATTAACACTCCCTAATTAACACTCCTAATGCATTAACTTGATTTAACCGGAACTTCCCGGAAATTAACCGTATAGAGCCATTTAGGTTGTATTTTGATTACTACAACAATAAAGTCCCCACTTTGGTTTGCAAATTTAATAAAAAATTAAATCTTTTCCTTGCGTTTTTCCATCTTTATTAATCATAGTTAAACAAAAACCGCCACCTTTTACTTAAAAAAGATGACGGTTTTAACAGTATTAAGAGAATTACACGTTATTCTTCTGTCTGCTTAGCTTCAAAATCCTTAATCAACTTATCCTGAACATCCGTCGGAACAAGCTCATAACTAGAGAACTTCATGATAAACGAAGCACGTCCGCCGGTCAGCGAGCTAAGAGCTGTAGAGTAAGACGACATTTCTTTCAGAGGTACTTTTGCAACCAGTTTCTCAAAGCCTTTCTCACTACTCATACCCATAATCATGGCACGACGTCCCTGAAGATCCCCCATCACATCGCCCATTCTGTCAGACGGCACAAATACTTCCACATCATAAATGGGTTCCAGAATCTTCGGACCTGCATTCTTAAAGGCTTCACTAAAGGCATTACGTCCGGCAAGCATGAAAGAAATTTCATTAGAATCCACCGGGTGCATCTTTCCATCGTACACAATCACACGTACATCACGGGCATACGAACCTGTCAACGGTCCTTGTTCCATACGGGACATGATTCCCTTCATTATGGCAGGCAAGAAACGTGCATCGATAGAACCACCGACGATACTGTTGATAAACACCAGTTTACCTCCCCATTCCAATGGAACTTCTTCCGTACCTTTCACATTAATCTTGAACTCCTGTCCGTTGAATTTATACGTATCGGGCACAGGCATACCTTCTTTATAGGGTTCTACAATCAGATGAACCTCACCAAACTGACCGGCACCACCCGATTGTTTCTTGTGACGATAGTCGGCACGCGCAGCTTTCGTGATAGTTTCACGATACGGAATCTTCGGTTCCTCGTATTTCACCTGGAGTTTTTCATTGTTTTCCAGGCGCCATTTCAACGTACGGAGATGAAACTCGCCCTGCCCATGCACTAATGTCTGTTTCAGTTCTTTAGACTGTTCGATAACCCAAGTCGGATCTTCCTCACGCATACGGTTCAAGATAGTCATCATCTTTTCCACATCCGCTTCATTCACCGGTCTGATGGCACGAGAATATTTTGAGTTCGGATATTTGATAAAGTTAAATTTATAATCGCAATCTTTACCATTCAATGTATTACCGGTTTTCACATCTTTCAGTTTCACAGCGGCACCGATATCACCCGCCTGAAGTTCCTCCACTTTTATGCGGTTACCACCGGCTACCACATAAATCTGCGCAATACGTTCTTTCGAGCCACGATCAGCATTCAGAAGATCGTCTCCCTCATGAACTTTACCGCTCATTACTTTAAAATAGGAAACCTCACCGATATGCGGCTCCACACTGGTCTTGAAGAAATAAAGAGATTCCGGTCCGTTGGCATCCGGAGCTACCTCCTTGCCTTCCGTGTTCTGAACTTTCGGCATTTCAGAGACAAAAGGAACAACGTTGCCCAAGAATTCCATCAAGCGGCGAACGCCCATATCCTTACCTCCACAGACACAAAATACAGGGAACATACCTCTGGCTATCAATCCCTTACGGATACCTTCGCGCATTTCATCCTCCGAAAGAGATTCTTGTTCAAAGAATTTTTCCATCAGTCCTTCATCATTTTCAGCAGCAGCCTCGACCAATGCTTTGTGCATTTCCATAGCCTTATCCATTTCTTCTGCCGGAATATCTTCAATCGTCGGAGCGCCTCCTTCGGGCTTCCACGAATATTTCTTCATCAACAGCACATCAATCAAAGCATTAAAGCCCGGTCCTGTACTGATAGGGTATTGGATGGGAACAACCTTAGAACCGTAAGCCTCTTTCAATTGTTCGAGGATATTATCATAGTCGCATTTTTCATTATCAAGCTGGTTGACTAGAAAAATAACAGGTTTATTCAGTTTTTCTGTATATCGGAAGTGATTTTGTGTACCGACTTCGACGCCGTATTGGCCATTGAGAAGAATAATTGCAGTGTCGGTCACATTTAATGCAGTTACTGTACTGCCTACAAAGTCGTCCGAACCCGGACAGTCAATAATATTAAGTTTTTTATTATTCCATTCTACATGGAGAACGGTGGAGAAAACGGAGTAACCATACTCTTGTTCAACAGGGAAATAATCACTAACAGTGTTTTTGGCGGCAACAGATCCGCGACGTTTTATAACACCACTCTCGAAAAGCATCGCTTCCACGAGAGTGGTTTTCCCAGAGCCAGAACTTCCTAACAAGGCAATGTTCTTGATTTCATTAGTCTGATATACTTTCATAATATATAAGATTTTAGTAATTACTCAGTATGTTTCTCACATACCATTAATTTGTGATGCGCAAATTAGGGATTAATTGGGGGAAAAGCAACACTTACGGTGGTGTTACTAAACAATGTTATGTAACACATCTTTATCATGAACCTTTTTACTTGAGTATAAATGGAATTCTAACGCTATTCAGTTATTTGGTAAACAGTCTTTTGATATATCAGATAATAATCTTACTTTTACAGCCACAAAATCCAAACGACATAGCTATGGCAGGTATTTATCTCCACATCCCTTTCTGCAAGACTCGTTGCATCTATTGCGATTTTTACTCAACTACACGCAATGAACTGAAATCACGCTACGTACAAGCACTCTGCCGGGAGTTGGAAATGCGGAAAGAATATCTGAAAAGAGAAGATATAGAAACCGTTTATTTCGGCGGCGGGACACCGTCGCAATTGGAAAAGGAAGATTTTGAACTGATATTTGAAACCATCCGGACACATTATGGACTGAACCATTGCCAGGAAATCACTTTGGAAGCCAATCCCGACGACCTGACATCCGAATATCTAGGGATGCTTTCTTCTCTCCCGTTCAACCGTCTAAGCATGGGGATACAGACTTTCGATGACAATACGCTCAAATTACTAAAACGACGCCACAATGCCCGTGCTGCCATTGAAGCCGTCAGCAGATGCCGGGAGGCAGGATTCCGTAATATCAGTATTGACCTTATATACGGACTGCCGGGCGAAACAAAAGAGCGTTGGGAAAATGACCTCCGACAGGCTATCGCCCTAAATGTGGAACACATCTCTGCCTACCACTTGATTTACGAAGAAGATACACTTATATATAAGATGTTAAAACAGCACCGGATATCCGAAGTGGACGAAGATTCCAGCCTGGAGTTTTTCACCTTATTGATAGAGGAACTGCAGAAAGCGGGATTTGAGCATTATGAAATCTCCAATTTCTGCCGACCCGACAAATATTCCCGCCATAACACATCTTACTGGAAAGGTATACCTTATCTGGGTTGCGGACCATCAGCGCATTCTTTTGACGGAGCAACAAGAGAATGGAACATATCTTCTATCGATGCATATATAAAAGGTATAGAGGAGCACCAACGTGCCTTTGAAATCGAATATCTGGACCAAACAACCCGCTACAATGAATTTATCATCACTACAATACGTACCACATGGGGAGCTCCGATAGAAAAGTTGAAACAGATGTTCGGTAACGAGATGTGGGAATATTGCCGAAGAATGGCTGCACCTTATTTGGATAATGGGAAATTGGAAGAACATAATGGAGCACTGCGACTGACCCGTAAAGGGATATTCATTTCCGACAGCATCATGAGCGATTTGCTTTGGGTAGATAATTAAAAGATTTATCTTTGCAACCAAAAATACGTACGAACTATGTTTATTATCATCGGAATCATGCTGACAGGAATGCTTATCGGCTACCTTCTACGCAGCAAACGGTTGACATGGATACACAAAATTATTACGCTCCTTATATGGGTACTGCTATTCCTGCTAGGAATAGATGTCGGCGGAAATGAAGCCATTGTTAAAGGATTACACACACTCGGAATTGAAGCTGCAATCATTACTCTTGCAGCTGTCATAGGAAGCATTTTATGCGCATGGGGGCTATGGTACCTATTATATATAAGGAATAAAAGAAAGGAGACAGAAGCATGAAAGGCAGTCTGATTATCATCTCTTTCTTCATTATCGGTACCCTCTGCGGAGTTTATCATCTCATTCCATACGACTTCACCGACAGCAAGCTCAGTTACTATGCCCTCTGCGGACTCATGTTCTGCGTAGGCATCAGTATCGGCAACGATCCGAATACATTGAAGAGTTTTCGCTCCCTAAATCCGCGGCTTGTATTCCTTCCCATCATGACGATCATTGGCACATTAGCAGGCTGCGCCGTAGCAGGAGCCTTTATGAGCCAACGAGGTCCTTTAGACTGTATGGCAGTCGGAGCCGGATTTGGCTATTATTCACTTTCCAGCATTTTCATTACCGAATACAAGGGTCCCGAATTGGGAACTATTGCGTTACTTTCCAATATCATGCGTGAAATCATCGCTTTGCTGTGTGCGCCATTATTAGTGAAGTATTTCGGAAAGCTAGCCCCTATTTCTGTTGGTGGAGCCACTACAATGGATACCACTCTTCCTATTATTACCCGATATTCGGGAAAAGAATTTGTAATCATTTCCATTTTCCATGGTTTTGTTGTTGATTTCAGTGTTCCTTTCCTAGTCACGTTCCTTTGTTCAATATCATTTTAATAGGAATAAATCCTAAAAAGCAGATTATTTCCACTATCGTTTTCGCACACGTATTACAAATATATTTCATAAAGAACCGTTTTTGTATCAAAAAGCATATCATCTCTTGACTTACATCAAGAAATGAGGCTAAATAGAATCTTTTCCTTTTCTTTATTTTTATGCTATAAAACATATTCTTATATTTGCATAGGTAAAAAGAAAAAACTAAGCGCTTAGACTAATTTTCAATAGGTATTAGATTTGTTTTTAGGAATAATTTTTAGGTATAACAATTAAAAAAGTAGGTATTATGAAACGTTTAGGATTAACATTAGTGGCAGCGCTCTGCCTTGCTGCTACAACATTTGCAGCCGGAAATCAACCTACAACTGCAAAATGGGAAGGTAACATCAATGTTAGTAAATTAGGTAAATATTTGAACTTGAATTCAGTTCAGAGTGAAGAGGTTGCAAACATCTGCGATTATTTCTCCGAACAGATGTCAAGAGCCACAACAGCAAAGAAAGATAAAGAAGCTAAATTGCGTAACGCTGTTTATGGTAACTTGAAGCTGATGAGAAAGACTCTTAGTGCTGAACAGTATGCCAAGTATGCTGCATTGATGAACATCACTTTACAGAATAAAGGTATTGAACTGAATAAGTAAAATGAGTAATATGCAAAAGAGAGAGAGGGTGGAAGCCAGTTTGGGCTTCCACTTTTTTTATTCCTCTTTATCCTCATCTATTCACATGGTTTTATCTTTATCGCATATCCGCCCCCCGGATACATTACAATTTTAAGCTTCCTATCAACTGGTAACTTTTTTATTACTTTACGATAGTCGGAAGCATTTCTATCCGAATTTAAACCATCATAAAAGATTTCTACATAATAATCTGCATTCGGCAAAAAAGATAAATCAACCAGAGTCTCACGAATCGACCAATCATTCATCCCCCCTACATACCATACATCTCCTTTACGACGAGCAATGTGAATATAATGAGAAAGTTTGCAGTCCAACGAGCGCGTCTCATCCCAAACTGTAGGAACAGATGATATAAAATCAGTGCATTCTTGTTCTTTCATGTACCGGGTAGGTGAATCACATAACATATTCAAAGGAGAATTAAAGACTACATACTCCGCCATTTGACGACATCGCGTACCTTGACTCATTGGGTTACTATAAACCGGATAAAAACTTCCCCGAACAGCATTCTGCATAGCTCCTTGTGTATAATCCACAGGTCCTGCCATCATTCGTATAAACGGAAATTGCAAATCATAAGTAACCTGATCACATTCTATTGGTCTCCATTTCATTTGCTCCAATCCATGTACCCCTTCAAAATTCATCACATTCGGATAAGTCCGTTGAATACCAAAAGGTTTACAAGCACCATGATAGTTAAGAATCATGTGATATCTGGAACATAATTCCGCTGCTTCCCACATAAATCGAATCATATCCTGATCATCCCTATCCAGAAAGTCAACTTTAAAACCTTTCACTCCCATTTCTGCATAGTGCTTCACCACTTTTTCCATATCCCGGTGAAATGCCCAATAACCAGCCCATAAAATAATATCTACATTCTTACTTTTAGCATAAGAGACTAACTCTGTCAAATCAATTTCAGGAATAACCTGCAACATATCCGCTTGCTGGTTTACTGCCCAACCTTCATCCAAAATTACATACTTAATCTGATTTATAGCAGCAAAATCAATATAATATTTGTATGTCTCATTATTAATTCCTGCTCGAAAATCCACTTTGGAGATATTCCAATCGTTCCACCAATCCCAAGCGACCTTACCAGGCTTAATCCATGAAATATCTTTTAGTACGGAAGGTGTAGCCAACAAGTAAACCAAATCATTATCCAACAATTCCCTATCCTGTTCAGCTATCGTAAATATTCTCCAAGGAAATGTACGCTTTCCATTAGTGTGGGCAATATAATCATAACGTTTCACCACTATTTGCTGTAGTTGATTATGCCCTCCCTGCACTGTTTTCTCTGGTAAAGGTGCCCAAACACCTTTCATTGAAAAGCTATCAGGACTACTTTGCAGAAACATACCAGGATAATCGCGCAGGTCACTTTCCGTAATACATATCTTTTCAAATTTATCCGGTAGTTCCACTAAAAAAGGATAGAAAATCAACCGTCTACTATTCAGTTGAGACAACAATTGATTATCATAAGTATTCTCAAAAGAATTTAAATACTGACTAGACAAGTCGTTATCATCTCCATAATTACTGTAAGCAGCATACCCTTTAGTTCCTGATGGGAAATGAAAAACAGCCTTCTCATTATTAATAACAATCTCCCTCTCCTTGAAATCAGTTACAAAACGATAAGCAACTCCCTGATTATAACAACGGAAAACAACCGAATAATTACCTCTAAAACTAGCAGTCAATTCATTATAAATATTATCAACCTCATCTTTTATATATATAGGAGATGATAATTTTTCCGTCACTGAACGTCGGCTTACACTTTTTAGTTTTGGATTTTCTCCTAATATTCCTATAAAACGGACATCCATACCAATCGCAGACGGTTGAAGTACTGTTGTCCCATTCCGAATAATAGCGATCTCCAATTCTTGACCTATCATAACCTGAAGTTCAATTTTCCTATCTGGCGACTGCACATATAACACTTTTTGTCCCCAGCTTACTACAGGTAACAACAAAATATATAACAACAGTTGATACTTGATTTTCATTTTATCAATCGAATTATTTATTTTATTCACCTTTTAAACGTCTCTCCAGCATTTTCATATAATAGCCACCAACTACCGAACGTGCACGGAATACTTTCACTTCGGGTCGATCCGTATACATCCAGTCAGTCATCGGTACACGATCTGGAGTTGTAGTCATAAACAAATAAACAGGATCAACAAATTTTTCGAATGTTTCCATATCCGAAGCCAAAGTAGCCGTCCACATAATCCAGTCAGTTTTGGTATAAGTTTCACGGTTATCCAATGGTAGACCGTATTTATTCTGTACTGAAAGATAATAAGGTATTTCTGTCTGTATTACTTTATCTGGAAATATATGCCAATCCATCAGTTTATCCCACACCAAATTATACTTTTGACTCCATGTTCCCGGTTTGTCAAATGCCAATTTATAATGATCACCATCATCAGCCATCTTTACCCATTCCAGAGCCATTTCTTTTGCTTTTTGTATATAGCTTTCACTTTGTTCCTTATAGCCTAGCTTACCAGCCAGATAACCATAAGAAGCTACCCCTAAAATTGCTTTTATAGAAAGATTTGCATTATGAGCCAAATGCCCGGCAAAATCATCTGTACAGAGTTGGTTCGCAGGATCAAGGCCGTTATGAAGTAAATAATCTGCCCACGCTGTTAATGTTTTCCAATGTCTTCGGGCATAATCAGTATTTCCCTCTACAGCGGCAATCGACGCAGTTAAAATTAAGATATTACCAGATTCTTCTATGGGCATTTCTCCAACATATGTCTCACCATTAGCAAGTGGATAAGTTCCGACATCATGAGCAGCAAACGGTTTAGTCCATCTACCACTCTCGCTATAATAGAAGATAGGATTCAACATACCCTTAACTAGTTCCGGATTATAAAGCAGAAACAAAGGAGCTGAAGGATAAGTAATATCCACTGTGCCAATAGATCCATTACTGGAATTTTCTTTTGAAAGGAACAGTAAATCTCCATTAGGAGCCTCTACCAATTTATGTGCCGAAATTGCCTGACGATATGCCAAGGCACAAAGCTCTGCATATCTACGTCCTCCTGCTTCAGTTGCCTCTTTCATTAATTGATAATCGAAAGCTATGCATTTCTTTATTAATTTCTCATAATCCGAATTCGCCTTATGGAATTGAGATAGAATTGTTTCTGTTCCCTTCCGATTCCAGTAAGGGCGCAAGTTCTCCCCAAAATACTGAATTGAAAATATATCATCATATCCAATTAAAAAACGCCCCTCTGACTTTCTAATAGTTCCCAAAGAACAAACTAAAGCCATTCGTTGATTTTCTCCTTTAGTATTAGCCGCACTAGCATAAAAGTCAGTATTTCCCTTTAAAAAATTTTCACGGAGTGTATTACGGTTTCCAACAGCAGCAAAAGTATTATGCCTATCGGTGCCTAAATAGAAATATCCCCAGTCAATACGAACATCATCTCCCTTCGTCCCAAGTATATTCTGTTGTTTCGTACCACTTTTAAGAAAAACAAAACCATCTTTAGTAAAAGTCTCTGAAACAGACGACTGGTTTGGCAGATTCATAGCCCAATGTGGAGACACTTCTATATAAAGTTCTACATTGTGCATTTGACCATCATCAGTTTTCATTTCATAAGAAAGATAATTTACCGGACGGGCCACAAGTTCAAGATCATCCATCAAAAGAGGGGCAATAAAGGTCAAATCTAATTGAACCGGGCCACAAACAAACTGATAAATTGTCCTTGTCGGCTGTACATCAACAGAGAGTTGGCGAGCTGTCTGTGTAAAATAAGATATACTATCTCCTTCAGTGGACAAACCCGGAGCATCACCATTCGTACTCATCATCGAATCATAATCCTCTATCCCCATAAAACGATACGGTACTCCATCCACTTTGACAACACCTATCAAAGGAAAATCTTGTCCTGTCCAATGTTTCAAAGAAGAATCATACAAATTATCCCCGAAGGACCAAGCATTAGTGTAAGGGTCTATCGTTACTAAAGGATAAGCAGGAGCGCGCAACTCATTCTTATCAACACAGTGTACTTCTTTATTATTGCAACCTAACAATAACAAAATCATTACTATTCCCGAAAGAATCCGAGATTTTATAATTTTCATATAGAGTTCAAATATTAAATGATAATTCTATTTATTCCACAGGTTGTATTGAATACATTTCGTTTGCATTCAGTGCTAAAGTAATCTGTCCATTGCTAACCGCTAGAACTTGAGCTTCCCCTAATCCATTTTCCGTTACAGGATATATTGTCACCTGTTTTATTCCATTCCAACTAGAAGGCAACGTCCATTTCATAGAAGAGTATCCTTTCTCTGAAAAAGCGATAATCTGCTTGTGGTCTTTTATCCATGTTACAGGGATAAACAAATTATTATCCCGACGTACTAGGTTTCCGTCTTTTATAAGCGTTTTATTTTGTCCGTTTACAACTAATCCATCGGAATAGATTACAGTTTTAGTATCAGCATTATAACTTTCTACTTTATGTTGGTTCAAGTAAGCCCATTGCAAAGTAGTTATACAAAATTGCTTTTTAAATTCCGTAAAATTCGTATTTGTACTTATTATTTCTTCACCATGCATATTATCACCAAATAAAAAAGCTGTATCCCATATGGTCCCATACAAACCACTACGTCCGCCGCAAGCCAATGCCGGACTAATTGTACAACGTTCTTCAGGAGTCAGATCGCTATACCATGCTGCCGGTTGTAAACCATAAAAAGCATCAGTGCGTTGATAACCCTTATAAAACTCACTTGTTACATCTATCCCTTTATCCCTCCAATAACGAAAAACCTTCCTCATAATCTCGGTCGTCATTTCTTTCGAATATCCATGAAAAGGACTTTCGCGAGGCTCAAATGCATCAATATGTACCGTCTTTGAAGAAGTTAAGTCCAACAGCTCTATCACTTCATCTATACGTTTCTTAGTATATCCTTTCTTCCATTCATTAATCAGGCATACTTGAAAGTTTGGCATATTATTATAAGATCCCCATTGTAAGAAAGTACCATCCGCATTCCTACAAAGTAAATCCTTTTTCACATACGTATGCCACAAAGGACTATTCGTATAAGCATCTGTCAAATTGATATGAACAGAAATTATCGTATTATACTTGGCAGCTTCCTTTTTCAACCAAAGATAGCTATCACGAGCAGTCTTATCCTCCGGTCTTTTTAATGCTTCATTAAACACATTAAAGGCAGGGTATTTGTCATCATGTCCATTAAACTGCCAGCCTACCAAATATACTACTTTCGTAATGCCACGCGTTAAATTATCTATTTTCTTCACATTTTCTAAGACATCATTATAGTCCAATTTCTTGATAGTACCTCCTTGAGGATCAGGTTGTGCAAGAAACATTTTCATCAACATAGAAGTATGATAAGAAAGCATATAGGGACGTTCCGGTTTTCCAGTCTTTGTATAGTCATATTTCTCTCCCGAAATATTATCAATAAATTCTTCATCTTCCTCATTCTTTATTACTGAAGTTCGCTCTTCATTACTACAAGCACTACTAACTGTTGATACCATTACAAACAGCAAGAAATATATAAGACATAGACGATAACTAAAATTTCTCATGATATTATTTATTAGATGGTTATTATATTATTTTAATCGCACCTGGATGGATTTTCCAACCATTGAAGAATATGATTTCCAGACCTTTCCTTCCCTCTCTATTACTGTCTTGATCCTGTCACCATTCCGAATAACACGAATATTAAAAGGCTTTGTACCAAAAGCATACACATTTTTGAGTTCCATAAAATTCCATTCGGCCGGAAGTTGGGGAGTCAACATAAATGCATGTAGCCCCATTGGCCGGATACCAAATATACCTTCCGTAATTATTCGGCAATAAAGACCGCTTTCTGCTGACAAATGACGCTGATTACCTTCCGGCCAGGCTTCGATCGGATAAGGTACATGATCGCCTAATAATCGTTGCACGGAATAACGTTGCAAATACCGGGTGGCTTTCTCACGCTCACCAGCAGCATAAATACCTCTTAAAGCATACAAAGCAGGACGATCCCAATAAGTAGAGGTTCCCGTTTGTGATAATAAACCATTCTCTGTCCATAAATTTGGAGAAAGTAATGCATTAATAGTCCCCTCTTTACGATCGAAAATACCAGCTACTAATGGCACACATATCCAAGAACGAAGCACATCGTTACCTTTATAATAACAATATGTTTCATACCCTTCTATATTCGCTTCAAAATAATGAGCTATATTCTTTCTTAATATCTCTGCCTCTTTCCGATAGCCATTAGATAGTGATACAGATTTTCCTAGTTCTTTACTTAAATAGCTGGCAGAAAGAAGAGCGTCATAGTATAAAGTAGATGTATTAAGATTTGCATTTCCTGCCGGAAAGCGATTCTCCATCTCATCAGTATCTGAAATTACCACACCTTCAGCATTAAGTTTTCGTTTACAATACATCAGACACCATTCTATCAGAGGCCACAATTCATTTGCAACATCAGTATCTCCTAATTCCAAAGCAAAACGTGCTGCACCATAAGCAATCATCGCCGCATCTCCACGGTCACCGGCACCATGCCAGATATCCTTTCCTTCTGCTATTATTGAACTCGGAATCGGATTGTATTCTGGATTCATAAAACGAGCGAAATGCCGATAAGAATTGATAGCTGCCTCATTACCTATTTTATACCCAAGAAAAGGGAAAAAAGGATTAACATATTCCGCCTGATCGTTTGCCCAAATTGCTGCATAATAAGCTTCACCACCCGGTCCATGCATTAATCCACCACTTGTACGATAAATGCTTTCCGATGCACGGATTTTAGCAAAAGCAAAAGCTGTATTCAAAATTGTGTCAGGAGAACAAAATTCCAGGCTATTCCATACCTGCTCTATAAAGCTATCTCGTGAACGAAGCTCTGCCTCTACATCCGGCAATAGTTCTGTCTGACCTCTTTTATAAGCCTGAACCGACGCCCCAAAAGTGATGGATTCACCACTTCCAAGTAGAAAAGCCTCCTCTTTACCTACAACAGTAGAAGCTACTAATGTATAACTTCCATCCACTCCCTGATCCGGCCTTGTCTGATACACAACACGAGAATGAGGAAGCAATACTTCCACCTTTTCATTTCCTATATTCTTAACAGTGTATCGTTCGCACAACATCGGCTTGTCAACAGAAGGAAAGAAAACACGAGTTAATTCTATTGCAGGAACAAGTTCTCCACCTGCCTTGGTCCCTCTTGTATGTCCGATTGTAAACTCACTGACTACCGTCAACTTTCCATCCAATTGTATTGACTTTACCTGCTCATTATTCAAGGTTAATCCATTTACCTGTAACATAGCTAAAAAGTCAACAGAAAAACGACGAGTCAAGCTAGCATGAGTATCATTAGGAACTGTACGCAACATAGGCCATATCACCGAACGTTCCAAAGAAAAAGCACCATCAGTATTCACACCATAACGAAGCACGGTAGCGACCTTTCCCCCCCCCATTTCTATATGATCATAATGGGGAATATTTTGTCCTATACTCCATTTTATCGATTGATCCGATTGAATCTGCCAACGAGACTGCCCATCCATTTCACAGAATGGTAATAACCCCACAAATAAAATAACCAGTTTAGCAATTTTCATCCTTTGTATATTTAAATGCAAGAACATAAAATGTAATATTTATAAATCCCATCATCGTAATCATCATTTCATACGATGATGGGAAATTGTCTTAGTCAATTGGTTGTCCGTCAACAGAAGTCACTTTCTTCATAGAAAACTCCCAAATTGCCGTACGGTCAGCATTACCACTTGGAATAACCTCCATCTTCACATATTGAGTTCGCAACTGATTATCAAGCATATCATTCGGTATTTCTCCCCAATACAGACCATCCTCCGGAATATTTATAGAAGCAACCTTTATCCAGTTGACAGTAGCGTCATACTCTTTCAGACGATTATGTAGTCCTCGATATTCATCCCCTTCTCCTTGATACCCTGAAAGTATATTCCAGTCATTATCAGATAAGGAAACATTTATATCATCAGTAGTAATATAGAAATTAACACCACCTGCTCTTACATCCCATTTAGAGAACACACCTAATTGCGCAATGAAATAAGGATCCCCAAGATCAATTACAATATACGGATTTCCATAATTCCCGCCATGACTATCATTTACATATCCCATCCAACCGAAATTATTAGAAGTATTACTATCGAACAGATAAGAATAAGCATGTCCCCACGGTTCATAAGTTAATGTTCCATAAGCAACCTTCCACTTCGATTTGTCTGTCACTTCCGTATTTGTATAAGTGTGGAAACCACAAATCAACAGCATTTCATCTTTATCTGTATTAGCTGTTTCAGAAAGAGCTAGTAATCTGACAGGCAATACATAAATCACTCCACTATTATTCTTTTTAGCTTCATAAATTTTATCCGGATAAAAAGTTATATTAGCAACCACATTTGTTGCAGATGCACCCATTGAAATAAGTTTATTCGGCAATTCATACATATCAGATTCCAAAACTTTATATGCTATTCCTTCAGGAATACTATATTTTTCATCCAAATCAGATTGAGAAATCAACTCCAACTGTACATCAGTAGCCAAAGCACCCTTTTTCACAATACTAACCGGCACTATATGAGATATTTCAGCACTGTTTAATATCAATTGTTCCCTACTCTCCCCAAACGATACAACTACAGGAGATACATTGCATCGAAGTAGTACCCTATTCTTATCAGCATTAACTGAATCGCTGGCACTAACTAAACGAACCGGTAACACATATTCCATACCATCTCCTCCCTCTTTAACAGCACCATAGATTTTCTTGGGCTTAAAAGTAACATTAATGGTTTTTCCTGTTTCATCTCCAGAAATAGATACAGACTCATCTACTATCATATACATGTCCTTAGACAAGACCTGATAATTAGTCCCCTGTTTATCATTATACTCTACATCTACTTCATTCTGTGTAAGCACTTCCAAGGAAGCATTTGCCTCCAGATCCTTGCGTAAACCACCTTTTATTACTGTCAACTGATACTCGTATACCTCTTCTTCCACAGACATTATAACCTCTTGTGAGCCTGTTTCCTTTATTGATAAGATCTTATGATATTCATCCGGAACCAGTTCGTCATACTTTCCATCCAGATCATTACAAGATATAAGTAGCCCCAGGCATCCTAGCAGACAGATATTCAGAATATATTTTTTCATATTTCAGCATTTTTCAAATTAATATTTAGGAGCTTGTATCAAATGCGGGTTATTATAAATTTCACTAGCATTGACAGGAAGCAAATACATACGATCATCCCATTGAAATGGCTGATCCACTTTTGTCCGTCGGTTAAACTCTTCAAAAGTAGGATTCTCCTTTTCTATTGCATTCAATCCTTCGCGTACTCCAGCCTTAAATAGTTGTGGAGCAATCATCCAGCGACGTGCATCGTAATAACGGTGACCTTCGGCAAACAATTCAACAAAACGTTCATTGCGTATCCAATCCATCAACGACATTTCATTTAAATCTTTTGCTCCTATTGCAGAAACACCTGCACGTTCCCGGACCTCATTCAAATTATCCAACGCAGACTGTTGCTCACCTAAAGCAGCATGGCATTCAGCCAAACTTAAATATAACTCTGACAACCGAATGAAAGGAGTAGGTACTGAACGATAATTATATCCACCATCCTTCCGAAATGTCAAATTAGGAGCTGCCCATTTCTTAAGGAAATATCCGGTAGTACAATTATCGCGATTAAACTTGCTTGGATTATATCCCTGCTTTAACGAATTTCTCACTTGTACAATCAGAGGCGAACCATCACATATCTTTTGTCCAAATTCATCACCATCAAACGATAGCCATGCATAAAAACGAGGTTCACGTTTGGTATTCAATTTTATAATATCCTCTCTACCTGTATATCCGGCAGACTCGAACCAACTATCTTTCGGCAACTGCGAATCATTTTCCGGAAGTTTTCCATCAGCTGTATAAAAGTGCTCCACAGCATAAAGTAATGGAGACATTGCACACACACCTCCCCAAGCAGAACCGTCATTCTTTGTTACCACCCAATGAGGAACAGCTTCTATCGCATTAGTACTTAATCTATCTGTTACTATTCCCCAAATCACTTCCCGATTTCCTTCTGTTTCTGCAGAACACATCATATAACGCATTTGCATAACTCTTTTCTTAAAATCATCACTTACCCCCGGAATATTAGGCAAATTCAATTGATGCATGTTCCGAAGACTCTCTGAAGTAAGAAGATCAAACAAAGATCTCCCCCCTTCACCCAATGCCAGATCTAATGCCTCCTGACATGCTGTCTTGGCGCGTACCCATTTATCACGACTATACATCAAACTCACTAGCTCCTTTCCATACCCCGGTGTTTCATAGTTTGTATTTTTCCATCCCGTAAAAGGGAAACCACCATTCCATAAAGGAGAAGCGGCATATAAAAGTACCCTAGCCTTCAAAGCTTTACTAGCAACAGAAGTGGCACGGCCTAAGTCATTAACATCTACTGTTGCAGGCAAAACCTTAGCAGCTTCATCTAACCAACCAACTATTTTATCGACACAATAATCAAAATGAGAACGTCCGGGAAACTCTGACTTAGGTGTATTCTGCGAATAATAATGTTCAATTATAGGAATAGGTCCATACGCTTCCAACAAACGGAAATGATAATATGCCTGTAAAAATAAAATTTCAGCTTTCCAACGCTGCCTGTCATTTTGAGAAACACCAACCGGATTCAGTTCATCCAATGTCTTTAAAAACAAATGACAATGCCCTAGATAATCATAACAAGAACTCCAAGGTAAGGCCGCCGGTCCCCAGTTTGAAACATAAGTAGACGAAAGTTGGTCCCAACTAACTTGTTGCCCCAGATACCCCCACAACAATGGACTCACAAATTCATCCGTAGAACTCTCCAATGCCCCTAAATTATTACAGGGTGCACTATAATTTGTGCCAGAATAGCATGAATAAAGAAAACCGATAGCATCATCCTTATCACGCATCGTATCATCAAAATCAGCTGTTTCAGGAGGTACCACATCCAAATAATTACAAGCTGTAAAGCAACAGACCGGCAATATTATTTTTGCCCAATATAACATGTGTTGAATGATCTTCATAGTCTATATTTTTTTAAGTATTTCTAACTGATTAAAAAGTAAACTGAGCACCAATATTAATAGCACGCTGTAGTGGATAAGCACTATAAGATAATTCTGGATCCCAAAGTTTAAATGGACTCCATACTGCCAAATTATCTCCACTAAGATAGATACGACAGAACGGAAAAGAATATCCTAACTCCAACGTTTTGAAACGTAAAAAATTACCATTACGCATCCAAAAACTACTAGGCTTCATATTATTAGCTATTTGAGAATTATTGACCCCCAATCTGGGATAAGCAGCTTCTTGATTAGGATTAGCTTCCGACCAATAATTATCAGCTATAAATTTCATCAGATTCCTGTCCTGGTTCCCTACATCCGAACAGAACGGAGCAATGTTGTCTATCATCAGTGTACGTTTGGCGGAACCATTGAAGAAAACACCGAAATCAATGTTCTTATATGTCCAGTTCAGACCAAACCCATATTGGATGCGGGGTATTCCCCCGTAGCGTGATAACATAATCTGATCTTCGGTTGTAATAGTACCATCTCCATTCACGTCCCTGTATTTTATATCACCAGGCATTACTGTACTCCCCAAATTCTTTTGTGAAGGACTATTACGTATATCATCCTCATCCTTAAACAACCCATCTGCAATATAACCATATGTGCAAGATAGAGGCTTACCTGTTTTCGTTTGCCATACATAAGGATAATCCGGTTCATCATTATACACATATTTATTTTGTGTATATGTAAAATTACCACGTAAATCCACAAACATATCCTTTATTATTTCTTTCTTCCAGTTCACACTTAATTCAAAGCCTTTATTATCAACTTTCCCGATATTACTCCATGGAGTAGCATGAGCATATCCCATAATAACCGGCCATGAGCCACGCTTCTGCAAAATACGGTCACGCCGATCATGGAAATAATCGAAAGTGATGCTCACCTGATCAAAAAGATTCAAATCAACTCCAATATCAAATTTTTTAGCACGTTCCCACGAAGCATTCTCCACTGCATATCCTTCTATCCCCGGACCTCTTTTAGATATATAAACTCCATCATAAGGACCGGTAGAGAATATTCCGCTTCCATCGATATTAACATTATTAATATACAAAAAATGAGCGGCACCAGCCGAAAGTCCTGTTTCATCACTTCCTACAAGCCCATAAGAACCGCGAATTTTCAAGTGAGTAACAGCTGTTGAAAGGGGTTCCCAGAAGCTCTCATTGCTCACTACCCAACCTAACGACATTGCAGGAAAAAACTCAAATCGGTGTCCACTGGCCAAACGTTCCGTCCCGTTATAGCCAAAATTAAATTCAGCAAAATATTTATTCTGATAGTCATAAGTAAAACGTCCGGATAACCCTTGATTTCTCTGTGGCAATACATCACTACGATACTCACGCTGCATATACATTAACATACCGGAAACTGTGTGATCTTCACCAAAACGCCGATTATAGTTAACACGCGCATCAAAATAGAAAGTTCTATCAGAATAACGATTTATTGTCCCTTGCTTAATATAATCTGTTCCTTTCTGTAATAACTCAAGATAAAAAAACTCCGGATCAGAAGGATCCCAAGTATAATCCATCACTTTATAAAAATAAGGATCAAGTGTATTCGTGTATGAAGAACTGCTGTGGCTCTTCATATTCACAAGCACCGTTGCACTCAACCCTTTAGTTATGAAATCAAACTCCTGACTGATGCGCAAAGAAGCATTTATAGTCGAATAATTACTCTCGCTAAATGAACTCATCATAGTAGCATAAGGATTTATATTCACAGTTGACCCAGTAAGTATCGAATTACCAAACCGAATGTGGTTATCGCCTTCTTCTGTCGGATAGGTGGCAGGAAAAGCCACCGGATTGGCATTATAAACAGCATTAAAAATATCAGTGGTAGAAATACCAGGACCTTTTTGGTTTCCAAACTGTGCATTCAGGTGCAAATCTACTTTTGTGGTAGAAGTAGGTTTATAAGATATGTTATTCTGAAAAATATAATTCCAATCGTTGATATTACTATCAAAAGAATAAGTACTCGGTACATCCAGTAAACCTGTATCATGATTTGCCTGAATTCCCATGTAATAAGTTACTTTAGAACCACCACCCTGCATATTGATATTCGCACGTTGATTCATATTAAAATCCTTAAACATCAGACCATACCAATCTACATTCGGATAAACATAGGGATTTATCCCATTCCGGGTATACTCTATAACTTCATCAGAATATTTTGGAGTAGCTGATGGAGTACGTGTAGTCAAAGCTTCATTATACAAATTCATCCACGTAGGACCATCTACATACTCCACCCGATTCATCGGCTTTACAAAAGAATTCTCTACTGTTACATTAATTCTTGTACGAGTATTCTCCATCCCCTTTTTAGTAGTAATCAGCATCACTCCATTTGCACCACGTGCACCATAAATAGCAGTGGCAGAAGCATCCTTTAAAATTGAGAAACTTTCGATTGATTCAGCAGGAATACGATCCAAATCACCTGCCGATATTTCCACATCATCCATAAGAATTAACGGAGTAGCCCGTCCACCAAAAGTTCCAACTCCGCGAATATAAAATTCAGATACAGAACCTGGTTCTCCACTAGTAGTGGACGAAATAACTCCTGCCAATTTTCCTGCAAAATTACTCGTTAAAGAAGAGCTGGGAGCTCGTAGTTCCAATCCTTTTACAGTAGCGATAGAGCCTGTCACAGACACTTTTTTTTGAGTTCCGGCGCCCACAACTATCACTTCTTCCAATTCATTGGAAGAACCCATTTTTACCTCAATAAATCCCAGATCTCCTACAGGAAGCAAGCGTTTATCGTAACCTATATAAGAGACTTCTAATATACTTTTATTCGTACATTCCGGAAGAGAGAATTTTCCGTTCAAGTCTGTTATTACTCCCACGTCTTTTCCTCTAATCTTAACACTGGCTCCAATCAATGGCGTATTATCGGAACCATCCGTCACTATCCCACTGATTGTTCTTACGTCGTCTTTCTTATTATCTTTCTTGCTTTCTCGGATAATAGCAAATGAATTTCCACTTCTTCGATATGTCAATCCTGTAGATAAGAGTATCTTTTTCAGAAAAGCTTCAACAGGCATTTGTTTTACGGAAAGAGTTATTTTTCCAACCTTCGCTAAATCTGTGTCACGATAAGTAAATCTGTATACAGTCTCCTTTTCAACCTGGTTTAAAACATGCTGTATACTTGTGTTTTTCACAGACAATGTTATATACTCATTTTTATCCTGTTGCTGTGCAAACAAGCTCAATGGAATAAAAAATAAAAAGATATAAAACAGAATTAAATAATTATTGCTACTTTTGTAAAAGTTGCATTTAAAAGAGTTACACTCTTTCTTGACATTTTTCATTATAATTATCATATAAGGTTAATACTAAATAATACTCACAATTGTATTAACTAGAGGGGAACCGTCAGTCTGCCAACTTTTCGGTTCCCTTTTTTATGGTGCTCTTTCTTTCATCTGATTTAATTTAAAGTTACTACTCTGATTTAATCACTATTTTATCATCCTTTGCCTTAAAAGTAAAATCATAATGCATTTGGAGAATCTTTAATACATCATAAATATTATCTTCTTTAAAGCTTCCGGTAAATAAGTCCAAATTATATTTATTCTCTAGTATTTCGATTTTCATTCCATAGCGTTTCTCTAGTTTCTTCATTATATCCGAGAAACAAGTTGAACGGAATACTAATTCTCCTCTCATCCAAGCTGTTTCAAATTCGCCAGATGTTGGTGAAATATATAATGAATCATTCAATTTACTATAAACAACCTTCTCATGTGGCTTCATTACAACCGCATGAGCACGATTACCTGTAGTAGTCAGCTTGACGCTTCCCTCTATCAGCATCGTTTCCACATGTTCCTGTTCAGGATAAGCACATATGTTGAATGTAGTACCTAGTACTTCAATATTCACATTTTCTGTATGTACATAAAATGGTTTCTTTACATCTTTGGAAACTACCAAATAGGCTTCTCCTGAAAGATATATATTTCTATTCTTCAATCCAAAATCAGAAGGATATGATAGAGAAGTAGTAGCATTCAGATAAACTTTCGTACCATCTGGTAATGTCAATTCTGTTTTATCCCCACTCTCTACTTGTACCATCAATTGAGAATTCAACAGGCTATTTAGTTTTTCATTACTATAATAAAAATAAATTTGAGTACCTAACAAAATCGGTATGACAATTGCGGCTGCAATTTTGAGAAAAGTATACAGAAAACGAGGCCGGCGGGAATAAGGAGTCGGACTTAGTTTTTTCATAAAATGACCAACATCATCTGGTACGGTAACCAATGTATCATAGTTTTCCCAAACATCCGATAACGCTCGTGCCAATTCTTCATTAGACATCTTTGCAACAGAGTTCTTTAATTCCTTACCTTCTTGCGAGGTGATAGAATTACGCACAAATTTTTCTAATAGAGTATGTGTCTTTCTTTCCATATGTTAACTGTTTCTATATAGTTAATACGAAACTGCTAATATAATCTACTATGGAAAAATGAGTTTTTTTTATCAACTAAAAAAAAGAGTGAAAAAGAAGAGAAGAGTACCTTTTATTTCCTTCTTAAGAAGTCTCAAGGCAGTAGAAAGTTGATTATAGACCGTTTGTTCACTTATTCCCAATTTGCTAGCTATCTCTGAAGAAGTTAATCCTTCCTCTTTACTCATTTCGAATATTTCTCGTTGCCTCGAAGTTAATTTATCCTTTGCCCGATTTAATTCTTCTACAAAAAGATCAAAATCCAATTTTTTTTCAATCTCAGTAGGAGTACTTAATACTGCCTCATCACAATAATTCAGATAATCTTCAAAAAGAGGTTCATTAAGACGCTTTCGGAATTCATCTATGATCAAATTTCGAGATATTTTGAACAAATATGATTTAAAAGAAAGATCTGGATCAATAAATTCTCTATTGATCCAGACTTTTATAAAAGTATCTTGAACAATACTACCAGCCAAATCAGCAGAACGTGTCATTCCTAACACAAAGCCATACAGATTCCCTGCATACATTTTATATAATGCATCAAAATCACGATATGAACCTAAACGTAGCCTTTTTAGCTGATCTTTATCCATGTTATCTATATTACTGGAAATGTGATATTATTTAATAGTCACCATCGTAGCTCCAAACCCATATTCCTGGAAAGAAGCATCCTGATAACGGCAATTACTATATTTCCGTTTCAATTCATCAACGATAGCTTTCCGAAGCACACCATCTCCTTTGCCGTGAATAAAGACAATCTTCTGCTCACGTTTGTTCTTATAGACTTCCATCACTTCGCGAAACTTATCCAATTGATAATTCAGTATTTCAGCATTACCCATTCCTTGAGTATCATCCAGTAGAGAGTCGATATGAAGATCTATTTCAACAATCTCACTCTTTCCACCATGAGCGTGATTCGGTTTCACAATAGGTTGTGATCTGGGCTTATCGACAGATTTTTTCTGCAGCAAAGCCTCTTGAAGCTCTTCTGCCGAAACATATACTTGTTTGGTAGGCATATCATCTTTCACAATGTCATAAATCAACGCCGGTTCTTCGAAGAAATCAGAATCGCTAAAGGTATGAAGTTTATAGAACTTCACGGTATCAATCCGTATTTCCACACTGACAGCCGGTTTGATAGCTGCAGGCTTACCATCCTTGAAAGCAATCAACTGAACGGCCACCCGCTCCATATCATTCAGTACATCTTTTGTGAACTCCTCCAACAACAATTTCGTATTAGGTTCCACCAACCCGTGCGAACGGTTCTTCCATGCTTTTCCTTCTGCACTCAAATAAGTGTAATACAAATAATAATTGCTATCATTTACCAAATAAGTTTCGAAAGGAGTAGTCATCATAGCCTTTGCATCTTCAGGCACATAAGCCAGAAATACATTCAGCGTATCTCCTCCCTTCACTTCCGGCTGGCGTTGAATGACGGGCATCTCCGGTTTTACCGGTTTAGCCGGTTCCTCTTGTTTCGGAGCAGAGGAAGTCGGTTTACGCTTCAAATTATAGTCATCCGTTTCAATCACTACACACTCACGTATCGGCATCGGAATATCAAATCCATCCGCATCTTCCACCAACACAAAATCCTTTCCCTGGAATCCAGTGACGATTCCACCGCCTACCTCACTAAGAAAGCGTACTTTATCTCCTATTTTCATTGTTGTATATCCAATTAAAATTCAAACTCAAAAAAACGAGTAACAAAGATAGAGATTTCTATGAAATTAAATGGTGATTCGGTTCTAAAAACAAATCGCCTGCCTTTATTCCTCTTTTTATTATAACTTTGCATCCGAAAAGCCCGACATATTACTCAAAACTTACTATTAACGACAATAACCGATGAAAGAACTTATAAAAGTCATAGCCTTCGATGCAGACGATACTTTATGGAGTAATGAACCGTTTTTCCAGGAAATAGAAAAACAATACGTAGACATGTTAACGCCTTATGGCACTTCCGAAGATATTTCAGCCGCTTTATTTCAAACAGAAATGAATAATTTGAAGTATCTCGGATATGGAGCCAAAGCTTTCACCATTTCTATGATAGAGACAGCTTTGCATTTGAGTGGACAAAATATTTCAGGTACAGACATCCAACATATTATTGAATTAGGTAAATCATTGCTGGAAATGCCTATTGAGCTATTACCGGGAGTGAAAGAAACACTGAAAGTATTGAAAGAAAAAAAGCAATACAAATTAGTAGTTGCTACCAAAGGGGATTTGCTCGATCAGGAGAATAAACTGGAACGTTCCGGGTTAACTCCTTATTTCGACCACATTGAAGTTATGTCCGATAAAACAGAGAAAGAATATCAGCGTATGTTGAATATATTACAAATCACTCCTTCCGAATTTGTCATGGTTGGCAATTCTTTGAAATCAGATATTCAGCCTGTTCTATCGCTGGGAGGGTATGGTATACATATTCCTTTTGAAGTGATGTGGAAGCATGAAGTCGTGGATACATTCATACATGACCATCTGATACAGGTGAAAAGAGTTGATGAGTTACTGACGTTGTTTTAAGTAATTTCTCTTCTTGATTACAACAGTTTCATCAATTCAGCCGCCCGGCATGCTTCTATCGAATTCCCGACAGAAAGTTTCTCCAAAATATTCTGTCGGTGCCGGTTGACTGTATTCACACTGATATAAAGGGTTGTTGCAATCTCCTTACTTGATAGTCCTTTACGTATACAGCGAAGTATTTCCTTTTCACGTTCGGACAATATATTACGATGTTCCTCCGATAAGAAAAGTGTTTCTACCTCTCCACGTTCCATGTGAGTAATGGTAGGGTATATACCTTGCTCTGTCCGTTGGTCTGCCGACAGGGAATAAAGACAAAAGATCAGCCATGCACTCCCCGAAGGAGTATTTTCCATAATCTGCACTAAGTTATCAATATACTGATACACTCCTTTCTCATTCATCATACGTATTCTGCATCTTCCCCGGTATTTCAACCGTTCATCAAAAGGCATTGCAAAGGTTTTCTGGAAAAACTTATATTCTAACAAACGCTTTTCTACCAAATCTTCGGGATGAATACGCCGGTAAATACAATCTTCATCCATAGAATCAATTACACTCAAAGCAGCTTCTTCGGGAGTCAACCCCAAGAAATGTGCCCACGGATGAACGGCAATATAACTCTTCCTGTTCGAAAGATCTGAAATTACAGCACACCCGCCATTAATCTCTGTCAATGAATGAATAAAACGTCGATGCTGCTCTACAACCCTATTATCCAATGTTTCATCAGTAATCGGTTGCGTTGCATAAACTTCATCTATTTCCTTTTGTAATACGTCCATTCGATAAAATGGTTATTATTCAGTATTGTTACACACGGCGGCTTGCGCTATCTTTGCACCACAAAGATAATCAAATAAGAAATAATCATGAAATATTTAAAAATCAAAATCATGTCAATAGCCTTTATGGCAATAGCAACTTCTTCTATGGGACAAAGTTTGAATAAAATGAACTGGCTGAATGAGCCTCAACAATGGGAAATAAAAGATGGTAAAACTTTAGTGATGGACGTTCCGGCAAAAACTGACTTCTGGCGGGTTTCTCATTATGGATTTACCGTAGACGACGGTCCTTTCTATTATGCCACTTACGGTGGAGAATTCGAAGTCAAAGTAAAGATAACCGGCAATTACGTAACAACTTTCGACCAAATGGGATTAATGCTGCGCATCGACCATGAAAACTGGATCAAAGCAGGTGTGGAATATGTGAATGGCAAACAGAATGTGAGTGCTGTTGTAACGCATCGGACTAGCGATTGGAGTGTAGTGCAGTTGCCGGATGCTCCCCGTTCTATATGGATAAAAGCAGTCCGCTGCTTGGATGCAGTAGAAATATTTTTCTCACGTGACGATAAAGAATATATTATGATGCGCACTTGTTGGTTGCAAGATAATTGTCCTGTCATGGTTGGGTTGATGGGAGCTTGTCCGGACGGGAAAGGCTTCACCGCTACATTCGAAGAATTTAAAGTGACTCCATTAGCCGATCAACGAAGACTGGAATGGACCAAGAAACAAATGAATAAATAGGTACTTCACATATACAGGTTGTTTCATTCCCTAAAGCATAGCTTTAGGGAATGAGAATCGTATATACCTGTCCTTTTCACGGTTCAAAGCAACTTCATCGACACAATCATCCAGCCGGAACCATGAATGTTCTATGAACGAGCCTCCTTTTTTAACAGATTTATCCCAGTTTCCTATCACCTGCCCCTCATGAAGAACAATCGGATAAAACAGGCCATTATTCGTAAATGCTTTTGCATAATGCTCTTTAGGCAAAACGTCTGTCCGGTCTTTATACCCAAGTAAATACTCATCATAAGAAGGAAGAAGATGTAAACTTCCGGAGACTTTTCCGCGAGTCCGACAATCTTCATGAATATACCATGTCTGTCCATTCCATTCTTCCGCAGTCAATTCTGAATCAATCAGATAGATAGCTTGCCTTGCTTCAGTAACAGGCAGTCCCGACCACCAGACAAAATCTTGTAAAACAGCGGGAGCATGACTCCGAAAATAGCTTCTGGCCAAACGAGCCAAAGATTCATCTTTTGTCAGTTCGGGCATTGGCGGAACACGTTCTTCCAAAAGCGCATACGTGCATTTACTTCCTTTATCTTCTCCACTACAAACAATACCTACCTGTTCTGCCCGCGCCATAAAGCGGGTCATATGATGATTATCCGCCACAATTCCCGAACGGCTAAAATGTTCAGCAATCTCCTGCCTTGTCAGACTCTTTTTTCCACTAAGAATCTTTTCCAGTAACCGATAGCTTTTCGCATAAAGTTCTTCGGAGATATCCAGATTATGTCCTTTCGCATAAGATTCATTGGCAGCTATCACACGCTCGGCAGAAAGTTTCAACATCCATCGGATATCCTCTGCCGCTACCAGATGCCATGTCGGACGCATTACATGAGTCCTCAAAATCTCACCCTCGCGTAACGCTTTCTCCACAGTCTGAATCGTTGCCGACTTCAAACGCATTCCTACTGCCCACTTTACCATGGAATAATTCTGCGCCTGCATGGCTCCCATCCAAGACACAAGTTCCTTCGGTTGAGTAAAAAGAGGACTTAACAACTGTTGGTTGAGTAAACGTATATTCGGTATTTTCATTTGCTCCCTTTTTAAATATAATTGTAATTCGTCACCAATATAGCATTTATTTTAAATACAATTGTAATTTCTTGAGATTTTATCCTCTACTTCAAATACGATTGCAATTTCCCCATTCTAAATTTTCTATTGTTTTTCTGACTTTATAGCTGCATATATACCAATTTATGTCTATTTTTGTCATCTCAAACCAAAGAACAATAGATATGATGCTCTATAAACTCATCCCTCCCTCAACGGTAACAGCAGCTATCCAGTTGCCGGCTTCTAAAAGTATCAGTAATCGTGCATTAATCATCAATGCATTGGGTAAAGGAACGTATGCTCCTGAAAACCTGTCTGATTGTGACGATACACAGGTGATGATAAAGGCTCTCACCGAAGGGAGAGAGACGATTGACATCATGGCTGCGGGCACTGCTATGCGTTTTCTTACCGCCTATTTAAGTGTGACTCCGGGAGAACGGACCATCACAGGAACAGCACGTATGCAGCAACGTCCGATACAGATATTAGTTAATGCACTTCGGGAATTAGGAGCCGAAATAGCGTATACCAACAATGAAGGGTATCCTCCCCTATATATCAAAGGGGCAGAGCTGAAAGGAAACGAAATAACACTGAAAGGAAATGTCAGTTCACAATATATATCTGCTTTGCTGATGATAGGTCCGGTACTCAAAGACGGTTTGACATTGCATTTGAGCGGGGAGATTATTTCCCGTCCATATATTAATCTTACATTGCAACTGATGCAGGACTTTGGAGCCAAAGCCGCATGGACTTCTCCAAGCAGTATTTCCGTTGCTCCACAACTCTACCAGAGTATTCCTTTCAAAGTGGAAAGTGACTGGAGTGCGGCTTCCTATTGGTATCAGATTTCTGCCTTGTCTCCCAAAGCAGAAATAGAATTGTTAGGATTGTTCCGTAACAGTTATCAGGGTGATAGTCGGGGAGCAGAAGTTTTCTCACGCCTAGGTATAACTACCGAATTTACATCGCAAGGTGTGAAACTGAAAAAAACAGGCAAAGCACCGGAAAGGCTGGAAGAGGACTTTGTCGATATTCCGGACTTGGCACAGACGTTTGTCGTTACTTGTGCCTTGCTGAATATTCCTTTCCGTTTCACAGGATTACAAAGTCTGAAAATAAAAGAGACTGACCGTATTGCCGCATTGCGCACCGAGCTTAAAAAGCTGGGATATGTTATCGAAGAAGAAAATGACAGCATATTAATGTGGAATGGCGAACGATGTGAACCGGAGGAAATTCCGGTGATTGACACCTACGAAGATCATCGTATGGCAATGGCATTTGCTCCGGCAGTTATCTGTCATCCTAATTTGCTTATTGCCGATCCGCAGGTGGTCACCAAATCATATCCCGGATATTGGAAGGATTTGAAGCAGGCCGGATTTCAGGTGATAAACGAAGGATAATCTTCAGACATTATAGTCTGTCAGCAGGCCAATAAAGGATTATAATTACCCCGTTGTCTGATTGATACTATCCAAATAAAAACGAGAGCATATATGAATACTGATTTCATAAACATAACAGCAGAAAATCTTTCCAATGAGCATTTATGCTGTATTATCCGTAGCAAGAAATCTCATCCGGGCATTGAAGCAAAACGGCAATGGCTTTCCGACCGACTGAAGGAAGGTCATGTTTTTAGAAAGTTAAATGCAAAAGCTACGGTCTTTATTGAATATGCTCCTCTTGAAAAAGCCTGGGTTCCGATAATAGGAGACAGCTACTATTACCTCTATTGTTTATGGGTTTTAGGCAGTCCCAGAGGAAACGGGTATGGAAGTTCGTTGATGGAATACTGCATAGCCGATGCTAAAGAAAAAGGTAGATCCGGCATTTGTATGCTTGGGGCAAAAAAACAGAAGAGCTGGCTTTCTGATCAATCATTTGCAAAGAAATTTGGTTTTGAAGTTGTTGACACTACCGATAATGGATATGAATTGCTTGCTCTTTCTTTTGACGGAACAGCACCGGAATTTACACCAAATGCCAAGAATCTGAAAATAGAAAGTGAGGAACTTACGATTTATTATGGCATGCAATGCCCCTATATCTATAAATACATTGAAATGATCAAACAATATTGTGAAACAAATGATGTCCCTGTTTCTTTTATTCAAGTAAATACGCTACAGAAAGCAAAAGAGTTACCTTGTGTTTTTAATAATTTTGCTGTATTTTATAAAGGAAGTTTTGAGACTGTGAACTTGCCAACTATCGACTATTTAAAAAGAATACTCAAAAAATAAGAAATACAATCCTGACTTTTCCCGTTAGCTATCAGAATTGTATTTTATCTGCCATTAAAAAGACTTCTCATTTGCCATCCTCCACATATAGAGAAAAAAGGCTCTAGTGGTTTGTCGTCAATACTTTACTTATTTTCAACTATCCAGTTCTTATCATTCAAGATACTTCTATTACAATCATCTGCTCCCGGATTATCATTAAAAGAAATCCTATATTGGCGGGGAGGAGTCGGATAATAAATGGCAGGGTTTACCACTTGCCCCAAGGAATCAAACAGCGTATTCAGGGCATCCTCATCCAATTGATTCGAGTGACAATAAAGATGTTCTAACAAACTTCCTTGCGGCACCACTAAACGAGTTAGCTGATTATGTTCACAACGCAACTCACTGATATTAGAGCAACCGGATAGATCAAGTTCAGTCAATTTATTATATGAACAACTTAATTCCCTTAAAGAAGGGCAACATTTCAATATATCAGTAATTGATTGGAAAGCACATCCTTGTATTAATATCGCAGAAATTGAAGTCTCCTCGTTCAATTCCAGATGTGACAATCGTTCATTAGAACTCAAATCAATATTGCGCAATGCCGGTAAGCTTTTAAGGGAAAGGGAAGAAAGATCATTATAAGAACAGTATAGACTTTCCGTTTCCGGATGACTGCCAAACTCTATTGAAGTTAATTTTGGATTAGAATAAACTTGTATAGATCGCAATCGGGAGCAATCCTTAATCTCCAGACGCTCCAAATCTGCGAAACTACCGATATTAATACTTTCCACATTAGGACAAAAGGTATTCAAGTCCAATTCTCGGGTATCAGAAATACTATTCAAAGCCAGAGATTTCATTCGCGGCATATTTCCCAAATAAAGATTACTCAAAGGAAGAAGCAAACCACTTATATCGATAAACTGCAGCTCTTCAGCCCAAATCTTCACTTCGTATGATCCCTTATTTCCATATCTATATACCATTCCGCCAGTCATTGAAGAAGGGTCTTCTATTTTCTGTATACGACCGTTTCCCCAATCTATCACCATTCGTCCCCCACTTGCTACAATGTCCAATTGCCGCCAGTCTCCTACAACATTTACTGTAAAGCGAATCGTGTTTTCATCTGTCAACGCCGGAAAATCAAAATCATCTCCAAACGCTCTGTTGTCTGTATCTTTACAGGCGGCAAGAGTAATGAATAAGATAACCACACACATACTCCGAACGAATAATATACTCTGTCTTTTCATGTTATATTTAAGTTAGTAACATACAAAAGTAAGAAAAGAAATAGATACCATACTCAATAGAATGAAATTTATAAGTAACTTTGCACAAATTTGATTCGTAATTGTTATATTGGTATGTGGATACTTATTATAAGTCTGGTACTGCTGGGTGTTATCGCGCTGATAGCCGGAATCATCCGCAACAAAAGACTACAGAAGAAAATAGAGAGAGGCGAACTGGATCGTATGCCGGAAGTGAAAGAAGTAGATGCGGAATGCTGCGGACAACACGAAGTATGCGAACGGGACAGTCTGTTGGCCGCTGTCAGCAAAAAGATAGAATACTACGATGATGAAGAGCTGGACCAATTCATCGGCAGACCTGGAAATGCATATACGGCAGAAGAGACAGATATGTTTCGGGATGTACTGTATACAACATTGGATATAGAAGTGGCCGGATGGGTACGTAGTCTTCAACTCCGTGGCATCGAACTGCCGGATGATCTCAAAGACGAGGTCTTTCTGATTATCGGAGAAAGAAGAAACGGAGAGAGTTGATAGGTGATAAATGATAGGTGAGAGATGATGGCCTGTTGCTATCATCTAATCACGGTCTTTAATCTTTAATTTTTAATTTACTTGGATTTACTACAATATACATTCTTTCAACACGCCTTGTTGGGTAGTCTGCTGGCAAGCATTGCCTGTGGGATTATCGGTACATATATCGTTACCCGCCGCTTGGTGTTCATCAGTGGAGGAATCACTCATGCTTCTTTCGGAGGAATCGGGCTAGGATTGTTTGCCGGAATTTCCCCGATACTCTCGGCGGCTGTATTCTCGGTTTTATCAGCCTTCGGTGTGGAGTGGCTTAGCAGACGGAAAGATATGCGTGAGGACTCTGCCATTGCAGTATTCTGGACGTTGGGAATGGCACTCGGAATCATGTTCAGCTTTTTGTCACCCGGATTTGCACCCGACTTATCAGCTTATCTTTTTGGGAATATCCTGACCATTAATCAAATTGACTTATGGATGCTTGGCATATTGGCACTCATACTGACCGGATTCTTTTATCTGTTTATCCGCCCTATCGTATATATTGCCTTTGACCGTGAATTTGCACGTTCGCAGAAGATTCCGGTAGAGATATTCGAATACGTGTTAATGATGTTCATCGCATTGACTATTGTGGCCTGCCTGCGGATGGTAGGTATTGTGTTAGCCATATCTCTTCTCACCATTCCACAAATGACGGCTAACCTCTTCACTTATAGCTTCAAGAAAATCATCTGGTTGTCCATCGGTATCGGTTTCTTGGGATGCTTGGGCGGATTGTTTATTTCTTATCATTGGAAAGTCCCCTCGGGAGCTTCAATTATATTCTTCTCTATCCTGATTTATGCTGTCTGCAAAATCGGAAAGAGTTGTTGCAGGAAAAAGTCATCATAATAGATATAGTATATGGAAATCAAAATTCAATCACTGGAAAGTATCCATGAAGCAGCCCGGGAATTCATCGCTGCTATGGGCGACAACACTGTATTTGCTTTATACGGAAAGATGGGTGCCGGTAAAACCACATTTGTGAAAGCACTCTGCGAAGAATTGGGTGTAGCCGATGTTATCAGTTCTCCGACTTTTGCTATTGTCAACGAATACCGTTCGGACGAAACCGGGGAGTTAATCTATCACTTCGATTTTTACCGCATCAAGAAACTAAGTGAAGTGTACGACATGGGATACGAAGATTATTTCTACAGTGGCGCTCTCTGCTTTATCGAATGGCCGGAACTGGTGGAAGAATTACTGCCGGGTGACGCCGTAAAAGTAACGATTGAAGAATTGGAAGACGGAAGTAGAGTGATTAAACTATGAGCGGACAATATATCGTACAAGGAATCTTTGCGCTGGCAGGAACTGTCTCCCTGCTGGCGTCATTGCTTAACTGGGACTGGTTCTTTACAACACGTAATGCGCAAACCATTGTCAGAAATGTAGGACGCGACCGGGCACGACTCTTCTATGGGATATTAGGGATTATCATTATCGGCATGGCTATATTCTTTTTTGTAGAAACACGAAAAGCCATGGGATTATAAGCTTTATAAGAAATAAAAAAAAGTCAGACCATTATTGATATTCCTATTACAATAATTGCCGTGCTTTCATCTCCAAATATTTATTAATCACATCAATGGAAAGATTTTCCGGTGTGGTCAACAAAGAATAGATCCCGTGCTGCTTCAAAGTAGATACGATGAGCCGTTTCTCGTAAGCAAACTTCTCTGCAATCACATGGCGATAATAGCCTTCCGTATCTTTTGCCGGTTGTGCAATGTATTCCTTCAGATCGGCATCCTCGAAAAAGACCACGAGCAAACGGTGACGGTGATTCAGCTGTTTCAGATAAGCCAACTGGCGATTCATGCTGCCTATACTCGAAAAGTTGGTATAGAGCACCAACAAGCTCCGTTTACTGACGTGTTTGTTCAGATGCACACAAAGAGCCGAGAAATCCGTCTCCCCGAAAGTAGTCTGCTGACTATACAGATTCTCCAACAACGTTTGCATATATCCCGGCTGCCTGGAAGCAGGGACAAAAGTATCGAAGTGTTCATCAAAGGTCACCAATCCGGCTTTGTCTTCTTTCCGCATGGCAACATACGAAAGCACCAACGAAGCATTAATCGCATAATCCAACAAAGTCATCCCACGAAAAGCCTGCTGCATCACCCGTCCTTTATCTATCACATTGTAAATCTGCTGCGAACGTTCATCCTGATATACATTCACCATAAGCTCATGCCTGCGTGCACTCGCTTTCCAGTTAATCGTACGATAATCGTCTCCCTTTACATACTCTTTGATTTGTTCAAACTCCGTATGATGTCCCACCCTGCGAACACGCTTTATTCCCAGCTCGGTCAGATTATCACTCATCGCCAACAATTCATATTGATGAAGCATCAGATAAGACGGATACACCTTGATATCCAAAGGTTCCGCACAGGTATAACGACGGGAAACCAACCCAATCCTTCCGGTCACAAAAACTCTGACATACCCGAACGAATAAACACCGCGACGGGTAGGGCGCAAACGGTAAGTTATCGTCTTTCCTTCATTCGCCTGTAACTTCGTACGAAAGTCAACATCACGTTTCTGAAAGATAAAAGGAATCTCATCAATAACCTCTAAAGATACAGGATACGGATAGCTGCTTTCCACACGAATACTTACCTCATTCTCATCACCATTGGAGAAGCGGTCGGCACACTGGCGGAAAGCCTGTATTCCCCGAATACGATAAAGAGAATACACATCTGCCGATACCACCAGAAGCAAGACAAAAAGTGTCCACTGCCCGATGACAAAGAACGGAGCAAGAACGTATCCGCTACCCAGCAACAGGATAACTACGATCAGGACAATATAGAAGCGACGAGTTAAAAACATCTATTTCGGGACTTCCACTTTATCAATCAAACGCTGTGTCACTTTCACCGGCGAGTATCCTTCCATTTCAGCTTCCGCAGTCAGGATCAGGCGATGCTGAAGTACATAGGGAGCTACAAACTTGATATCTTCCGGCGTCACAAAATCACGTCCTTGCAAAAGAGCATAGGCCTTTGAAGATTGCAACATCGCTACGGAAGCACGCGGAGAAGCTCCCAGATACACTGCCTTGCTAGTACGAGTCTGCTGCACAATCAACGCGATATATTGAAGTAGCGTACGGTCTACAAACACCCGGCTCATCAAGGCACGAAGAGAAAGAAGTTCTTCTTTAGTAAGTACGGGGGTCACATCTTCCAGTTTTACCAATGCCGCATTCGTATGGTGGCGTTCCAGAATGTTCACTTCCTCTTCCAGCGAAGGATAATCCATCGTTATCTTCATCAGAAAACGGTCGAGCTGCGCTTCGGGAAGTTTGTATGTCCCCTCCTGCTCCACCGGGTTCTGAGTAGCCAGAATCGTATAAAGTTCTCCCATCCGGTGAGTGGTCCCGTCGATACTGACCTGGCGTTCTTCCATCACTTCAAACAAGGCAGCCTGTGTCTTCGCAGGAGCACGGTTGATTTCATCTACCAATACGATATCTGCAAAAATCGGTCCCTGATGAAAGTCAAAACCATTGGTTTTCATATTAAACACAGTTGTACCCAGCACATCACTCGGCATTAAATCCGGAGTAAACTGGATACGACTGAAGTCAGCATCAATCAGACGGGCAGTCAAACGAGCCAATAGTGTCTTTGCAACGCCCGGAACACCTTCTATCAATACGTGTCCATTCGCCAGAACAGCCGTCAACACCAAATCGACAGTCTGCTCCTGTCCCACAACGACGGACGCAATCCGCTCCTTCAACTCCTGTATCTTCTCGGAAAAAAGAGTTAAATCTAACCGTTGTTCTGTATTCTCTTCCATAAATTTCTTCTTTAGATATGATTGATTATTTCATTCATTTTATCAATAAACACTTTCATTTGCTCCGCATTAATCCTGCGTCCTCCGTAAATCACCGGCCGCACTTCACGAATAAACTTCGCAATCTCTTCAACCTCCATCCCCGTTTTCCGGGCAATCCGGTGAAAAGAGCGTTCATCATCCGCCACCTCTTCAATGTCTACCTGAATCTCCCTTCTCAACTCTTCGGCAAAATAAGTAAACTTCTTCCGCACCAAGTCGTCATGGTCCTTCTTTTGAAAATACAGTGTACCTATCAGTTCGGTAAATTCGAGAGATCTATTTGCCGGTTCACGTATGACGGGGATAACCCGCTGCCGCCTCTTTGCCGTAAATATCATAAAGAGAAGAATGGCAATCATAGTCAGATACAAAGCCCAGCGAAGCGGTGGCTGCGAAAGGAAATAGCGGAAAGGGGACTTCTGCACCTGCACCGTTTCTTTCATATATCCTTCCGTGCGAAGAACAGGAAGATCTCCCATGTGCGACAGCAAACGGAAGAGATAGGCTCCATTTCCTCCATCCAACATCCCGTAGTTTGTAAAAAGCAAAGGAGTGGAAACTAAAATAATCTCTCCTTTACCATGCCGGTAGGACATCGCGACAGGTATACACGAAAGACTATCCGTCACCAAAGAATCCGCTTCGGTCTCATAGCGGAACTCGTTCGAGTCGATCACCCTTTGTGCCAGGACCTCACTCCGGAGCGAATCCATCCAAAAGTAGGACGAGCAGAATTGAGGATAAAAATAAAAGGTCCGGCGTGAATACACTGTAGAATCTCCCACCCAGCATATACTGTCTTTTGCCAACAGAGAAGCGGCATATTTCTTTAAAGCCATCGGACTGAAATAAGAATAGTAAGTTCTGAAATCCAACGTATCTTCCAAATTTGTACCAAATAAGGTACTCACTAACATTATTTTATTTCCCCGATCAGCCATCCGCAGCAAAGCCTTCACGTCCACACTCGACAATATCAAGTCATCAGCTATAGCTAATATACCTTTACACTGTCCTACCGTATCCTCTTGTTCCAACTGATAGAAACTTTTCTTCGACAGCGCATATCCATGCGGCAAGGAGGACGACAACAGGCTATCGAACACTTCACAACCGAAAGGCTGTTTGTCGTAATGACCGAAAGTCGGTTTCCACACAAATTTCTTCGGCAAATGATATTCTACCGCAAACATGACCAACAAAAAGACTACGATAAAGATAATAAACCAACGGCTTCCTTTCACGAGACGCCTCCTTTCTCTATTTCTTCCTGTAAAGCCCGCATTGTACGGAAAAGTTCTTCCGTCGCTTCAAAATTTCCATAGCGCACCTGCAAAAAATGGTTTGTCAGTTGCCGGAAAGCAGGGAGTCGCACTTCATACAGATATTGCGTAGGAGTCTTATAAGGTTGCCATTCGATACGGCCTGCATCACTCAACTGCTTCAATGTCTGCAAATAAAGCAACCGCACAGCCTCCCGGTAGTTCCTTTGAGAAAGAGCCTCGTTAATCCCTTCCGGAAAGTCGACTCCGTAAATCGTATCTTCTTCCACCGTATAAGGCAATGTTCTCTTACCGGAGCGCATGAACAGTTCAGGGCGTTTCTTATAGACAAACCAACTAACCAAAAGCAGGATAACGACAGCGATACAAACTAGAATAAGTTCCGAATACTCATCAGCAAAACGGCTGCCGAATATTTCACGCAGAAATTCCCCAAACTGTTTATTGATCCATTCGAAGAGATTAATCTCCGGAGCAATCAACTCACGGTTATAGTTATACACCGGATCAGATTGCCATCGGGCAAGCTGCGCCGTATCACAGACCAACGTATCAGTCGGGGAAGTCAGATTCATTTCTCCTGCGTCCGGTGTTAGAGTTTATCAAAATTATCTATGTCACTTTCCACCGTTATGCTGTCCACCACCTCAGATGCGTGACCGTACTGATAGACCAGACCGACAACCGTAAATATGGCTGACAAGTAAGAGCCATACAACATCAGGACAGAGAACAGATATTGTGCAAAGTTCAGTCCGACAGAAGACCCTGCTTCACCACCGTCACTCATGGTAAATACCATTTTCACGATATAGATTATATACCACGGTATGGAAACGATTCCCTGCAACACGCTGGCAATAAGTCCCATCACAATAAGAATCAGGAAAACCCCTCCCCAAGTGGCAAATCCCAACCGGAAGGTCTTCCTGAATGCCTCCATTAACGAAATATCCTCAAACAAATAAATCGGAGCCATCAAGGCAAGAGGTATGGCAAATGCAAACAATAACGGAAGAGTGAGCAGTAACGTAAATGGGGTCAACACTGCCAACAGCACTATAATGATAACGGCAAGCAGAAGCAAAAAGCTACAGAACACCCCTATAATGAATAATCTTTTGATATTACGAAGTAATAACGGTTTTATATCGTTAAAGAGAATTCCATTCAGACGTTCTTCCCGTTCAATGTACAACCGGATCATGGCATAAATTAAAGAGGTCAACAACAAGGCTCCCAAAAATGAAAAAAAGACAAGTCCTGCATAATTGAATGCGAACGAAGGTCCGAAAACGGATAACGGATCATCTCCCATTCCACCTGCCGCCTGCATAGCGGTAAGATCCGTCATACCGCCCATCAACCCGCTAAAATTTGCCGCTTGAAGCAAACAGACCGGAAGTATCAGATACGTTGCATACTTCAACAACTGCTTCCAATTTTCCTTTATAAAATCAAAAGAAGCATTCAGCTTCTCACCGAAAGGACGTTTCACATACATCGCAATCTTAGGTTTCTGTGATTCCATGTTTTTTCTTATTTGGTAAATAAATATAGTAGAAAATAATAAATGCCAGTGAAGTGAGAATTACACCAAGCCTCAACATATCCGGAAGTTCCGTATGGCGGGTTATAAACCCTTCTATAAATCCTGCCATTATAAATACGGGGACAGTGCCTATAACTATTTTCAGCCCGCGCTTCGCTCCCCGACGGAAAGATTCAATCCTCGAATAAGTCCCGGGAAACAGCCATCCGTTACCTAAAGCCAGCCCGGCGGCACCTGCCACAATAATTGCCCAGATTTCGAGCGTACCATGCAGCCAGACGGCAAGGGTAGACTCCCAAAGCAAACCGTGCTGATAAAAGAAAGTCTGAAAGGCTCCTATCATAATCCCATTGGAGAGAAGCATATAGCCTGTACCGAAACTGGTCAGCAGTCCCATTGCAAAGCAGTTGAAAGATACCATAACGTTGTTGAGCGTAATCCCCAGAAACATCGGAACTTCATCCGAACCGTTATAAACCGCCATCGGCTCCCCATTGGCTATATTGTCCAATGTCATGTCCACATAGCCGTTTCCTAGAATCAAGCGGACGAAATCCGGATCGTTCGCAGCAGACAATACTCCAATCAGTGCGCTGGCAACGAAAATAATAAAAGAAACCAGTAACTCGCGACGTGCATCATACATCGTTTGCGGCACTTCCTGCGTCCAAAAGGTGATAATCCGTGTCCACTTCTCGCGTTTGTTCCGATAGATTTCGTTGTGCAACGCCGAAGCCAGATTATTCAGATAAATAGTGATGCGGGAAGTCGGGAAATGTGTCTGGGCGAATGCCAGGTCAGCAGTCAGGTCTGTATACGCATCCGCAAGTCGGTCGGGAGACAAGCCGACAGCCTGCTCCACAATCTTCTCTGTCTCTTTCCATTTTTCAATGTTCCGACGGATAAACGTAACCTCTTTCATGCTTTTCAGTAAATTCCGGATAAGTTTTGTCCGAAACCGGAAGCAAAAGTAAGAGAATTATAATATATTTGCAACGGAATCCTAAAAATGTTTAACCATAAATGGCAGAATCCACGATAATAACCGGACAATTTGTTCGTATCAGCCAAACACCCGCCAGTATCGGTGAACGTCTGATCGCTTTAATCATTGATTATTTTCTGATCGGGCTTTATCTCTATTCTACAATTGCCCTTATTGCAAAGTTACACTTGCCATCGGGATTCAACCTGTTCTTTTTTCTGTTTATCGTTTATCTGCCCATACTCGGCTACTCCTTTCTCTGCGAAATGTTCAATCACGGACAGAGTTTCGGAAAAAGATTGATGAATATCCGTGTGGTAAAGTTGGACGGTTCTACTCCCAGCATTGGTTCTTACCTGCTACGCTGGCTTCTTTTCATAGTTGACGGACCATTGACAAGCGGTTTAGGCATCTTTGTCATCCTGCTGACCAAGAATAATCAGCGTCTAGGTGATCTCGCTGCCGGAACAATGGTAATTAAAGAAAAGAACTATCGCAAAATACACGTCAGTCTTGACGAATTTGACTATCTGATGAAGAATTACCGTCCGGTCTACCCTCAATCCGCCGACTTATCATTGGAACAGGTAAATGTGATTACCCGTACACTGGAGTCCGGAGAAAAAGACCGCATACGGCGCATCTCAGCGCTTGCCAAAAAGGTACAGTCACTTCTTTCCATCACTCCGCAGGATGGTAATCAGGAAAAATTTCTCCAGACGGTATTAAGAGATTATCAATATTATGCGTTAGAAGAAATATAGGAAGTTTGTCCGACGCCCCTACATATTTACAGCTTAACAACCAGATATACAGTTCCTTTGTTCGTATACCAAGAAGAGACACGTTTCGCACGATTGGATACCTTTTTGAAGAAGAACTTCTTCATCACCCGCAGAGAATACAGTCAAATAACGGGGTTATTGAAAGGAAAAGCACTGCGTGAGCTCAACCTCATGGTCGAAAAGGGCATTCTTAAGACACGGGGAATCGGGAATCGGACAGTATACTTAAAGGCTGATAATCAGCAGAATAACCTATAATTCAAAATAATTAAGGTGATAATAGAAAATACGTTTTCTTCTATTATCACCTTATTATCACCCGCTATTGTCACCTAATTTCACCTGGCTATCAATAGATTAAGCCAGAAAAGTGACAAGTGACAATTAAAAGAGGGTTTTATCTTACAGTGAGACCGGACACCGTTTAGTCCACCTGTCCCAGAGAATTTCCGTATTCCATTTCTCCTTGAACCACAAAGAGAACTTCTTCCGGATCGTATTCTCCCATTTCATCCTTTTTGGCTTCTTTCACAATGTAAGCCACAACCTCTTCCAGATCAATATCAACATATCCATCCGCATCGGGCTGAGCATCAAGGATTCCACTTTCAGAGTAATACTCGTCAATCAAATCGAGGAAATAATACAACTCGTCATCCGAGAATTTCTCCTTCAGTTCTTGAGGCAGATAGTTTTTGATAAACTCGATGGTCTTTTCGTCATCGGCATCTGCTAATAAAAAATCTTCTTCCAGTCCCATGATAATTTAAGTATTAAGTGATAGATATTAAGTAGGCTGCTTATAACAGTTTCTTTACTTTCTCTACAAATACAGGTTTACCGACAGCGCCTACTTGCTTGTCTACAATCTCACCATTCTTGAAAAACAATACGGTAGGGATATTACGGATACCATATTCAGCAGGCAAATCGCTATTTTCATCCACATCACACTTGCCGATGATTACCTGTCCTTCAAACTCTGCCGCCAATTCTTCAATAATAGGAGCTACCATTTTGCAAGGGCCACACCAAGGAGCCCAAAAATCTACCACAACCGGTTTTCCTTCTGCAAGGATCTCCTTATAGTTGCTGTCTGTAATTTCTAAAGCCATTTTCTTTAAAATATTAAGTATTAATTATTAAATAGTATTTCACTTACTATTACCGCCACAAATATAATCAATTTATACGGAACCCCAATTCCGGACGGTCTTTTAAATAGGTTATTAATTCACGGCCCACCGAAAGCTTGACCGGACGGGAAATTAAGTCGACCGCCATACGGTTTACATCAATATCATCCGTCACCCTAAAATATAGTTCCGTATTTCCCGGATGTTCTTTTGTCAATGTTGCAAGTTCCGTGATTAAAGCGGAGTTCAACACGGACAACGGAATAATAATGGTTATCTTCTGCACCAACTCTTCTTTTACATCCGGCAGCAGTTCCATAGAAGTAATCTTCACTTCCAGTTCATCCTGCCGCCATTGCTTGGGTTGGCAACGGGCTTTGATAAACAAAAAAGTACCCTCATTGAGGTATCCTTGATAAGTCACCCAGTCATTTCCCCAGAATGGAATCTCGGTAGAGCCAGAATAGTCTTCTATCTTGGCGATACCATACGGATTTCCGTTCTTGCTGATTCCACGACGGACACTGGTCACAATACCTCCCATCGTTATTTCGCGACCGGCAAGGGCTGTTTTATCTTCCAAATCTGCCATACGTGTGTTGCAGACGTGTTCCAATACAATGGAGAATTCATCCAACGGATGAGCGGAAAGGTAGATACCGACCAAATCGCGTTCACGGTTCAAACGGTCGAGATCACTCCAACGCTCTACCCCCTGAGGAATCTCAGGAGTTGCCACATCAATTACGTTTTCGCCACCAAACAGAGAATTGACAGCAGCAGCTTTATCAGCCTGATAACGGTTGCCATAACGCATCAAAGTTTCCAGGAAAACTTCTCCTTTAGAGTTGACAGCAAAGTACTGTTCACGTTTCAATTCCGGAAAACTGTCAAAGCCACCGGCCAATGCGAGGCATTCCATGTTCTTCTTATTGCAGGCATTCAGATTGACACGTTGCACAAAGTCGAAAATTCCGGTAAAAGGACCGTTCTTTTCACGTTCCTCCATGATACTCTGCACGGCAGCCTCGCCTACTCCTTTTACGGCTCCAAGCCCGAAACGGATATTACCGTCACGATTTACAGTAAACTTCAAGTTACTCTCATTGACATCCGGTCCCAAAGTCTGAATACCCATCGCCTTACATTCATCCATCAGCTTCGTGATATCCGTAATGTTCGACAAACTTCGGCTCATCACAGCCGCCATATATTCGGAAGGATAATTCGCTTTCAGATAGGCAGTCTGATAAGCCACCCATGAATAACAAGTAGCATGAGACTTGTTGAAAGCATACGATGCAAACTTTTCCCAGTCCGTCCAAATCTTTTCGAGAACTTTCGGGTCGTGTCCGTTCTTACGTCCACCCTCGATAAATTTAGGCTTCATGTGATCCAGCTTGTCACGCAGCTTCTTACCCATTGCCTTACGAAGAGCATCGGACTCGCCACGTGTAAAGTCCGCCAACAAACGTGACAGGAGCATCACCTGTTCCTGATAAACCGTAATCCCGTATGTATCCTTCAAGTACTTTTCCATTACCGGAATATCATACTCAATCGGCTTACGTCCATGTTTACGATCGATAAAATCGGGGATATAATCCATCGGTCCCGGACGGTAGAGGGCGTTCATGGCAATCAAATCTTCGAATGTAGAAGGCTGCAATTCACGCAGATACTTCTGCATACCGGCAGATTCAAACTGGAATGTACCGATCGTACGGCCGTCACTGTATAATTTATAAGTAGCCGGATCGTTAATATCAATCTGATCCACATCCACTTCAATGGCACGGCTCAGACGGATATTCTCAACGGCTTCTTTAATGATAGACAATGTCTTCAAGCCAAGAAAGTCCATCTTAATCAGTCCGGTATCTTCAATCACCGAACCTTCATACTGGGTGACAAGCATTTTCTCACCCGTTTCTTTATCATCGGCAGTGCTGACAGGCACCCAATCGGTGATATCATCACGGCAGATAATCGTACCGCAAGCGTGCACCCCCGTACCACGTACATTGCCTTCAAGCATTTTGGCATATTTCAGCGTATCGCGCACCAACGGATCCGATGAAGCTTCGGCAGCTTGTAATTCGGGCACGTATGCAATCGCATTCGGCAAGTTCAATTTCTTATCCGGAATTTTATCCGGCACCAGTTTAGCCAAGCGGTCGGATTCCGAAAGAGGAAGTTTCTGCACACGGGCAACGTCCTTGATAGCCAACTTTGTAGCCATCGTACCATAGGTAATGATGTGCGCCACCTTTTCCTGACCATATTTATTCGTCACCCAGCGAAGTACCTCACCACGACCGTCATCATCAAAGTCCACATCAATATCAGGCAAAGAGATACGGTCCGGATTCAGGAAACGTTCAAACAGCAAATCGTATTGGATAGGGTCGATTTTCGTAATTCCCAGACAGTACGCCACAGCCGAACCGGCAGCCGATCCACGTCCCGGACCTACGGATACCCCCAACTCCTTGCGGGCGGCATTGATAAAGTCTTGCACAATCAAGAAGTATCCGGGGAAACCCATAGTCTTCATGATATATAGCTCAAAATTCATGCGTTCCTTCACTTCTTCCGACAAAGGCTCGCCATATATCCGTTTCGCACCGTCGAAAGCCAACTTAGCCAAATAGTCTCCTTCGAGCTTGATACGATAGAGTTTATCATAACCACCCAGACGCTTTATTTTAGCCTTCGCATCCTCTTCACTCAACACCACATTGCCATGCTCATCTTGCGTAAACTCGTCGAACAAGTCTTTCTCCGTAAATTTCGCTCTGTATTCTTCTTCCGTTCCAAAGTCCTCAGGAATAGCGAAAGTAGGCATAATAGGGGCATGGTCGATGGAATAATATTCTACTTTATCGAGAATTTCCAATGTATTGCTCAAAGCTTCGGGTACGTCCGCAAAGAGTTCATTCATCTCTTCACGTGTTTTCATCCACTCTTGTTTGGTATAAAGCATACGGGTAGGGTCATCCAAATCCTTGCCGGTACTCAAACAGATCAGACGGTCGTGCGCTTCCGCATTTTCCTCGTCCACAAAATGAACGTCGTTCGTACAGATCAATTTTATGTTGTACTTTTGGGCATACTCCATCAGGTATTTATTCACTTTTACCTGCATTGGATAACACTCGTGATTGGCACGGGGAACGGTCGCTTTATGGCGTTGCATCTCCAGATAAAAATCATCTCCGAATAAGTTCTTATACCACTGTATGGCTTCCTCCGCTTCCGCAAACTGATCATTGGTAATCCGTTTCGGTATCTCTCCACCGAGGCAAGCCGAACAGACAATCAGACCTTCATGATACTTTTCCAATTCGCTGCGGTCGGTACGCGGACGCATATAGTATCCGCGCGTCCATGCGTGCGATACTAATTTAATAAGGTTATGGTATCCCTTTTCATTTTTAGCCAATACAATCAGGTGATAACCGCTCTGGTCGAGTTTACCTTCTCTTAAGTCCATCGTACGGCGTGCCACATACATCTCACAACCGATGATGGGTTTGAACAGTTTGTTTTCCGCTTCTACTATTTTGGCTTTACAATCGGCAATCTCAGCTTCTTTGTCCTCACACTCTATGGTTCCGGCTTCTATACCCGCAATTCGTTTTTTCAGGTCTTTGACCTCTCCTTTGGGACCGCTATTCTTTTTATTAACGTAGTTCGTAAATTCTTTAATACCGAACATATTTCCATGATCGGTCACGGCAATACCCTTCATTCCATTCTTCATCGCTTTGTCGACCAGACGAGCCACGCTAGCCTGACCGTCCAAAAGAGAATATTGGGTATGGACATGTAAATGAACGAAATCCTGCATAATGATAAGTAGTTAATTTGAAGGCATAAAATTACTATCTCCCGAGAGATAAACAAAAATAATCCTCAAAAAGTTATCAACATTCACATTTCTATGCCTAATTACTTGCTGATTTTTTAAATTAAGTATATTTTTGCAGGCAATATCATTAAACAGCATTCATGGGCCGACTAAAGAAATTAAAGAAAATACGTATTCACCGCGAAGGAACACATATATTATGGGCTAGCTTCTTGCTACTACTATTGATTAATGCCGCTCTTTATTGGGGAATCGATTGTAAGATACCATTCTATGTGGTAGCAGTAGCGAGTATAACAGTTTATCTGTTGATGGTGAATTTCTTTCGTTGTCCGATCCGTCTCTTCGGACAGGACACTGAAAAAATAGTCGTAGCACCTGCCGACGGAAAAATCGTTGTTATCGAAGAGGTTGATGAAAACGAGTATTTTCATGACCGGAGATTAATGATCTCCATCTTTATGAGTATTGTCAACGTACATGCCAATTGGTATCCGGTGGACGGTACTATTAAAAAGGTGGCACATCACAATGGAAACTTCATGAAAGCCTGGCTGCCGAAAGCCAGTACGGAGAACGAGCGTTCTACGGTGGTAATCGAAACTCCGGAAGGAGTGGAAGTGCTTACCCGCCAAATCGCCGGAGCTGTGGCACGCCGTATCGTCACTTATGCAGAAGTAGGCGAAGAATGTTATATTGACGAACATATGGGATTCATCAAGTTCGGTTCCCGCGTGGACGTATATTTACCCATCGGCACGGAAGTCTGTGTCACTATGGGACAATTAACAACCGGTAACCAAACAGTTATCGCCAAACTCAAATAATCCTGTCACAATGACGAACGTTATTAAAAAAAATATTCCGAATACCGTAACCTGCCTGAACCTTTTCTCCGGTTGTATTGCTTGCGTCATGGCTTTCGAAGCCCGTTATGAACTGGCATTACTATTCATTATTCTAAGCTCCGTATTCGATTTTTTCGACGGAATGTTGGCACGTGCACTTAATGCACATTCCATCATTGGAAAAGACTTGGATTCATTGGCGGATGATGTCAGCTTCGGTTTTGCTCCCTCAGCGATTGTGTTCTCCCTGTTCAAAGAAATGTACTATCCAGCAAGTATGGAATTTATCGCTCCTTACCTGCCATACGCTGCATTCTTAATCTCCGTATTCTCTGCTTTGCGGCTGGCAAAGTTCAATAATGATACCCGACAGACCACTTCTTTCGTCGGTCTTCCTGTTCCTGCCAATGCTCTATTCTGGGCTTCTTTAGTAGCAGGCGCACATGACATACTGATTTCCGAAAGCTGTCATCCTGTCTATCTTTTTATACTTGTTTGTCTGTTTTCATGGTTATTGGTAGCAGAAATACCCATGTTCTCTTTGAAATTCAAGAATCTGTCATGGAATGACAACAAAACCAGTTTTACATTTTTGATTGTATGCATTCCTTTCCTTGTATTTCTTGGAATCAGCAGCTTTGCAGCCATCGTTGTATGGTATATTTTACTTTCACTTTTTACAAGAAAAAGTAAATAAACAATCTCTTGGCACGTTTGTTGTACTATGAGTTTTATCAGAGTTACAATATAAAAATCATAGCCCAATGCATATACTTTTATTTATACTTCTCTTTATCATCGCCATTGTCGTATTTGGTCTTTCGGTTGTCGGACTCATACTCAAAGCCATCTTCGGAATAGGCCGCCGTTCTTCGTCTTCATCACGACCGAGACAAAACGAATCCGGACGTAGCGCGGGCCAGCAAAGCTACAGTCAGGGGACACATCGTCCGACGGATCATGAAGAGGAAATATTCTCCGATGACGTTCCAAGGAAGAAGCATAAAAAGATATTCACACAGGATGAAGGAGAATATGTAGACTTCGAGGAAATTAAAGAATAACGATAAACTCTACACAGCTCGGTTATTAATCACCACTCCATCAATCGCTATCTACGTTTTGCCGCAAAGAAGTTTTTCATAAGTGCGGCACATTCGTCTGCCAGCAGTCCTTTGACAACCACTGTTTTGGGATGCAGTGCCGAACCGGCATATTTCTGATAGCCACGTTTTTCATCTTCGGCACCGAATACGAGTTTCCCCGTTTGTGCCCATGCAATGGCTCCCGCACACATCACGCAAGGTTCAACCGTGACATACAATGTACATTCATTCAGATACTTACCACCAAGGACATTGGCGGCAGCAGTAATGGCCTGCATCTCGGCATGAGCCGTTACGTCATTCAATGTTTCTGTGAGATTGTGGGCACGTGCAATAATCCGTTCTTTACAAACGACAACCGCCCCTACGGGTACTTCACCCCGTTCGGCAGCTTTACCGGCTTCTATCAAAGCCTGTTTCATAAAGTAAGTATCGTCCAGCATCCCCTCTAGTTTTTAATCTACATTTTTTTAAGATTATCCCCTATCGCCTCATATCGTGCTCACCAAAAAGGGTGGGATAATCTTCTTCCATATTCTTATGGATAAACATGAGAATCGTTTCACGAAGCCAACGTGACTTATTGGTTATCTTGTATTTCTCAAGATAACGATCAACAATCAGCTGTTCTTCGTCGCTCAACAAAATGCTCATACGTCGTTCGCGTTTCGTACACTCGACGTGCATTTTCAGGCACTTTTTACTTCTTTTTCTCATATCTTCTGCAAAATTACTTTTACTTCTGTAAATACAAAGAATAAAAGCAGTAAATTTGCAAAAAAAGATGGCTAAACATAATGAATTAGGAAAAGCCGGAGAAAATGCCGCAGTAACCTATCTGGAGCAACAAGGTTACATTATTCGTGACCGGAACTGGAGAAAAGGACATTTTGAACTGGATATTGTGGCTACCAAAGAGCAGGAATTAATTGTAGTGGAGGTAAAGACCCGCAGCAATACTCAATTTGCCGAACCGGAGGACGCCGTTGACATCCCTAAAATAAAACGTACCGTACGCGCTACGGATACCTATATGAGGCTATTTCAAATCGATGTACCTGTAAGATTCGATATCATTACAGTAGTGGGTGAAGACAGAAACTTCAAGATCGAGCATATCAAAGAGGCGTTTTATCCTCCTTTATTTTAAAATTCAAGACATAGAAGATACAAAATTATTATAAATTGATTAATTATGAATGTTGAAACAGCCAGAGAATACAGCCTCAGCAAAAAAGCCACTACGGAAGATATGCCTTTCGGTGATGATTTCCTGACAATCAGAGTCATGGGAAAAATGTTTTTATGTATTAGTTTCAATACACCTGACAGGATTACGATGAAATGCGATCCAGACTACGCCATCGAATTGCGGGACCATTACAATGGCGTAGAAGGTGCTTGGCATTTTAACAAGAAATATTGGAACCAAGTATTCCTTGACCGCGACCTAGATGATAAACTGATAAAACAATTGATCGACCACTCCTATGATGAAGTCATCAAGAAGTTCCCTAAAAAACTACGTACAGAATATGACGCCCTCCCCTGAAATATTCCCCGTTCCATTGATTCATATCAGTGAAACGAATTCGACTAATAACTACCTGCAAACTCTTTGTGCCCAACAAAAAGTAGAGGAGTTGACGACCGTAGTTGCCGACTTTCAGACATCCGGACGAGGGCAACGTGGGAACTCTTGGGAATCGGAACCGCTCAAGAACCTCCTTTTCAGTTTTGTGCTTTTCCCTGATTTTTTGGAAGCGCGCTGCCAGTTTCTTATTTCGCAGATTATATCTTTGGCTATTAAGGAAGAGTTAAGTACTTATACTGAGGACATTTCTATCAAATGGCCGAACGATATTTATTGGAAAGAGAAAAAGATTTGTGGAATATTAATCGAAAACGATTTGATGGGACGGAACATCTGTCAAAGCATTGCAGGAATCGGAATCAATATTAACCAAGAAAAATTCTACAGCCCGGCTCCCAATCCCGTTTCACTATATCAAATCACCGGAAAACGCCATGATGTCTTTGAGATATTAAAGAATATCATGATCCGCGTTCAGTCTTATTATGCCAAACTTCAAAAGGGAGATATAACACGGATAACCAACCAATATGAAAAATCGCTTTTCAGAAAAGAAGGAATGCACCGATATAAAGATGTTGACGGTGAATTTCTGGCACGAATTATTTGTGTTGAGCCGGAAGGTAAGTTAATCTTAGAAGACGAAAAACAGGTCCGAAGGGCTTATATGTTTAAGGAAGTGGAATATTTATTGAGATAAACAATTCTGTTTCAACTCAAAAACATTATCTTTGAACCGTATGTTTCCTATATAAAAACTGTTTCATTTATGAGAACAAAACTAATTTTATTCCTTCCATTATTATGGATATTGATAGGTTGCAGTGATTCAGATTCGGCTACACTCAATATATCCAATTCTACATTTAATGATATTAGTGCAAGTGGAGAAACATTAAAAATAGAGATCACCTGTGATGCTTCGTGGACTGCCACAAGCAATAAACAGTGGTGTATCTTTAATAATTCCAAAGGAGAAGGCAATGGAGAACTAATTATATCGGTTAATGCCAATTTAGAATCTACACCCAGAAGTGCAATTATAACTATTATCAGCCATAAGATTAGTAAAACGATTCAGATAACCCAAAAAGGTTCTACAAATACTGCAGAAGAGTACCATTACAACCTTCCGGTCATCTTTCATGTGTTATATAAAGATAAAAACGAGCCACTCCAATACGTTAACCACAATCGTTTGAAAGATATACTTAATACAGTAAATCAACTCTATAAAGATGCGACCAAAAGTGTAGACATGAATCTAACCTTTACACTCGCAACTGAAGATCCGAATAATAAAGCACTATCTACTCCAGGCGTAGAATATAAAGAATGGCCGGAGAATTACCCCATTGACTGTGAGGCTTTCATGAAAGACAATTCGCACAAATATGTTGACTATTTATGGGATCCTAACAAGTACATCAATATCATGGTATACAATTTTGTATCAGATCCTAACTCTAATTCAACAATACTGGGAATTTCCCATCTTCCATTTACTACATCAGGCAAAAATTTCTTAGAAGGACTCAATACAACTCAATATGCTTATATGGAAAAGAAGAATCTACAATTTCCATATTGCGTATCCATCAATAGTCTGTTTATAAATGAGCCATCCGACGCAGGTTATTCGAAAGCAGATATCCGTGTCACCTTAGCTCATGAACTTGGACATTATCTAGGCTTGCATCACGTCTTTTCAGAAGGAGAGTCCGGAATAATAGATGACTGCATAGACTCCGATTACTGCAAAGATACCCCTTCTTATAATAAAGTACGTTATGATAAATGGCTCAGAGAGTTACCCAAAGGAAGCTACCCTTTATCAGTATTGGCACAAAGAGAAAGTTGTAATGCTGCTACACCATCATTTATCTCCTATAATATAATGGACTACGCTTACAGCTTTTCAAATTCATTTACCCCAGATCAACGTAAACGTATCAGACATGTCTTATCATATAGCCCATTGATACCCGGTCCTAAGAAAGGAGACACAAGTACTCGTGCTGTAGCAAACGGACCACTAGACCTCCCTATTTTAATCATGAAATAAAAGAGAAGGCAATAGAAAAAGAGGTGAACTATTTTCAGCGATTCACCTCTTTTTCTATTCTCAATATCTTATCCAGTGTCTTTTGAGCCTCTGTTGACGGAAATTGTGAAATAACTATTCTCAACGAATTCCGGGCCTTCTGATAACCGGTCGAAAAGACTTTTGATAATCCATCCCGATAACGCGCATATTGCATCTTAGTAGGCGATGCGAGTTTTTTAAAATCAGTATCCAACCGTTTCTTCTCCTTTTCAGCCATCAGATAATAGTAATTACCTAAGAATATATTAGCAGCCAGATTATCCGCATCCAGCTGCAAAACCTTTTCATACATACGCAGAGCCTCCTTTTCCTGCCCACGGCACACTTGCATCTCAGCACATGCCTCCAGATAATCTACATTATCAGGAGTCTTTTGAAGCAATTCCTTGTAAAACAGATAAGCCTTGTCATAACTCCGGTTCCTCCTATAAGCAGAAGCCAGTTCTACAGCTAATTTTGAACTAATCTCACTACTCTTATCAATGCTCGTCCAATAGAACATCTCGGTACGGTCTATATTCAAACCGATTGTTTGGCGGAAATAGCTCACAGCCTGTCCATGCTGCCCCGATTCAATGGCAGCAGACACTTTCTGCAACATCTCATCGACCGACTGTGCATTCAGCACTAGCGGCAATGAAAACAATGATAAAAAGAAGATAGTTAAGGCTCTCATAATCCCACTTTTGTTATTTAGTTCGTGACACACAAAGATACAATAAAAAAAATAAAAGATGTACCTTTGCGGACGAAAAGAACAATCAATTTGATAAAAGTGTTTTTATACAATGACAGATAAAAAACAGGTCACTGAAAACAGACGAATATTACAGATTGCCATCCCATCAATCATATCGAATATCACCGTTCCTTTATTGGGACTCATCGATGTCACCATTGTAGGTCATCTCGGTTCTCCGGCCTATATCGGGGCCATCGCCGTAGGGGGAATGCTGTTCAATATCATCTATTGGATTTTCGGATTCCTTCGTATGGGGACTAGTGGAATGACTTCGCAAGCTTACGGACAGCACGACCTTAACGAAATCACCCGACTATTGCTACGTTCCGTCGGAGTAGGATTACTCATCGCTTTCTGCCTGCTGCTGCTTCAGTATCCCATTCTGCACTTGGCATTTACATTTATAAAGACCACACCGGAGGTAGAACAACTGGCAACCACTTACTTCTACATCTGTATTTGGGGAGCTCCCGCCACCTTAGGGCTTTATGGATTTGCAGGCTGGTTCATCGGTATGCAGAACTCACGTTTTCCGATGTATATCGCCATTACCCAGAATATAGTTAATATTATTGCCAGCCTATGTTTTGTTTACCTATTGGATATGAAAGTGGCAGGCGTAGCCGCAGGAACTCTTATTGCCCAATATGCAGGCTTTTTCATAGCTCTTTGGCTCTATATGCGTTACTACCATACGCTCCACAAACGAATCGTCTGGAAAGAAATAATACAAAGACAAGCCATGTATCGCTTTTTTCAAGTCAACCGCGACATATTCTTCCGTACACTCTGTCTTGTCATGGTCACTATGTTTTTCACCTCTGCCGGAGCAGCACAAGGAGAAGTCGTTTTAGCCGTCAACACTTTGCTTATGCAATTATTCACCTTATTCTCCTATATCATGGATGGCTTTGCTTATGCCGGTGAGGCGTTGGCTGGACGTTATATCGGCGCAAAAAATCAAACAGGCCTCCGCAGTACCGTACATCATCTCTTTTATTGGGGATTGGGTCTTTCGTTTCTATTCACCCTCTTATATTCAGTTGGCGGGAAAAGCTTTCTAGGTCTGTTAACCAATGATATTTCAGTAATCGCCGCTTCCGACTCCTACTTTTATTGGGCACTTATCATTCCATTAGCCGGTTTCTCCGCCTTTCTTTGGGATGGTATCTTTATCGGCGCTACCGCTACCCGCCAAATGCTTTACTCCATGTTGGTAGCTTCCGCCAGCTTTTTCGGAATATATTACGGATTCCATTCCTTGTTGGGAAATCATGCCTTATGGTTGGCTTTCCTTGTTTATCTTTCACTAAGAGGAATCGTGCAAACCTTTTTAGGGAGACAAATCATGCGAAAAGTAATCGTGCACTGATGAGGAGTATCCGATAAATTATCTCTATATTTGCGGAAAACATTAAAAGTAAAAGATATGGCAAAGTATAAAAGAATTCTACTAAAATTAAGCGGAGAGAGCCTGATGGGCGAAAAGCAATACGGCATTGACGAAAAAAGATTGGCAGAATATGCGGAACAAATCAAAGAAATCCACGAACAAGGGGTGCAAATCGGCATTGTCATCGGAGGCGGAAATATTTTTCGTGGCCTAAGCGGAGCCAGTAAAGGTTTCGACCGTGTGAAAGGTGATCAAATGGGAATGTTGGCTACGGTCATCAACAGCCTTGCTCTCAGTTCGGCACTTGTCGCCACCGGAGTGAAAGCCCGCGTATTGACAGCAGTACGGATGGAACCTATCGGTGAATTTTACAGCAAATGGAAAGCCATCGAATGTATGGAAAACGGTGAAGTGGTTATCATGTCCGCAGGAACGGGAAATCCCTTCTTCACCACAGATACCGGTTCTTCACTGAGAGGAATTGAAATCGAAGCAGACGTTATGCTGAAAGGTACTCGTGTAGACGGTATCTATACAGCTGATCCCGAAAAAGATCCTACCGCAACCAAGTTTGACGACATCACTTATGACGAAGTTCTGAAACGTGGTCTGAAAGTTATGGATTTAACCGCTACTTGTATGTGCAAGGAAAACAATCTGCCTATCGTTGTATTTGATATGGATACGGTAGGCAACTTAAAGAAGGTAATCAGCGGAGAAGAAATAGGTACATTAGTACACAACTAATCTCCCGATCGAATAAAATTAATCGTCTGACAGTTGATTCTTTTTCGTCTGACTATAGTCAGACGAAAGTTCAACAGTAGTCAGACGCAAGTTTAACTATAGTCAGACGATTAATTTTATGCATGAACAAGATTAGTTCCCTCTTTACTTAGAAATAGTTTTTAGCATACGAAAGATTAAATTATACTATCAACCGCCTAAACGCTTGTTTATCATTGGTGAACTGCGTACTTTTGCACGCCATAAAAAAAGGACTAAGAACAATGAATAACAAGACCAAAGGTTTTATCTATGGAGCCATTGCCGCTGCCAGCTACGGTATGAATCCTCTTTTTGCACTTCCGCTCTATGCAGCCGGAATGAATGTCGATACCGTTTTATTCTACCGTTATTTCTTTGCCGCAATCGTGCTGGGTATTCTGATGAAAATGCAGCATCAATCCTTTGCACTTCACAAGGCAGACGTTCTGCCCTTAGTCATTATGGGTTTGCTGTTCTCTTTCTCATCGTTGCTCCTGTTTATAAGCTATAATTACATGGATGCCGGAATCGCTTCGACCATCTTGTTTGTTTATCCGGTAATGGTAGCTGTCATTATGGGGGTGTTCTTCAAGGAAAAAATATCCGCAATTACCGTTTTCTCTATTCTGCTGGCACTTTCAGGTATTGCTTTGCTCTATCAAGGAGATGGTGACAAACCGCTATCCACGTTGGGGATCATCTTTGTTCTGCTGTCTTCACTCTCATATGCTATATACATAGTAGGTGTGAACCGCTCAACATTGAAAAACCTGCCAACCACCAAACTTACATTTTACGCCATCCTGTTCGGACTATCGGTTTACATCGTCCGTCTGAACTTCTGTATGGAGCTGCAGGTTATACCATCCGTCTGGTTATGGGCAGATACATTGGCTTTGGCTATTCTGCCAACCGCCATATCATTGGTCTGCACCGCCTTAGCTATCCATTATATAGGCTCCACACCAACCGCCATTCTAGGTGCTTTGGAACCTGTGACAGCCTTATTTTTCGGTGTTATGCTGTTCCATGAGAAACTAACTCCTCGCTTAATGGTTGGTATTTTAATGATTATCACCGCCGTGACCTTGATTATCATCGGCAAATCACTCATAAAAAAGATGGGAATGCTGTTGCAGATGAACAAAAAATAATATACTTTTGCTACTTAATCAATCAAATAGCAACTTTAATTATCAAAAAATATGGTAGACGTAAAGACTTGCCTTGACAATGCACAAGAAAAAATGGATATGGCCGTTATGTATCTGGAAGAAGCACTGGCACATATCCGCGCCGGAAAAGCGAGTACCCGACTGTTGGACGGTATCCGCGTAGACTCTTACGGAAGTATGGTTCCTATCAGCAATGTAGCAGCCGTAACTACTCCCGATGCTCGTAGTATCACCATCAAACCGTGGGATAAGAGTATGTTCCGTGTCATCGAAAAAGCGATTATCGACTCCGACCTCGGTATCATGCCCGAAAATAACGGCGAAGTGATCCGTATCGGTATTCCCCCTCTGACGGAAGAACGTCGTAAGCAATTGGCAAAACAGTGTAAAGGCGAAGGCGAAACTGCAAAAGTCAGCGTACGCAACGCCCGCCGAGACGGTATCGATGCACTGAAGAAAGCTGTAAAAGACGGATTGGCAGAGGACGAGCAAAAGAACGCGGAAGCGAAACTGCAAAAGATCCACGATAAGTATATCAAACAAATTGATGATATGCTTGCTGAAAAGGATAAAGAAATTATGACTGTATAAGTTGAGCATGGAGAGTTGAGAGTTGGAAGTTACTATGTAGTATACCAACAACGCGACCAACTCTCAATTCTCAACTCTCAATTCTCAACTTATGAAAGGATTAGTAATCAAAAACACTGGTAGCTGGTATCAGGTAAAGACCGATGACGGACAGTTTATTGAATGTAAAATCAAAGGTAATTTCCGACTCAAAGGAATCCGAAGTACCAACCCGGTAGCGGTAGGCGACCGTGTCCAGATTATCCTTAACCAAGAAGGCACTGCCTTTATCAACGAAATAGAAGATAGAAAAAACTACATTATCCGTCGTTCTTCCAATCTTTCCAAACAATCTCACATCCTTGCCGCCAACCTCGATCAATGTATGTTGGTGGTTACTGTCAATTACCCCGAAACTTCAACAATCTTTATTGACCGTTTTCTCGCATCTGCAGAAGCCTATCGGGTTCCTGTCAATTTGGTATTTAACAAAATAGATGCCTACGATGAAGATGAGCTCCGATATTTGGACGCACTAATCAATCTATACACACATATCGGTTACCCCTGCTTCAAAGTTTCTGCCAAAAACGGTCATGGAGTAGAGGCAATCAGAAAGGCACTGGAAGGTAAGATTACACTGTTCTCCGGACATTCGGGAGTAGGAAAATCCACCCTTATTAATGCCATACTGCCGGGAATAGAAACCAAAACGGGGGAAATCTCTTCATATCACAACAAAGGAATGCATACTACCACTTTCTCCGAAATGTTCCCTGTGGACGAAGACGGATATATCATCGATACTCCCGGTATCAAAGGATTCGGTACATTCGATATGGAAGAAGAAGAAATCGGACATTACTTTCCCGAAATATTCAAAGTCTCCGCAGAATGTAAATACGGCAACTGCACGCACCGTCACGAACCGGGATGTGCTGTGCGCAAAGCGGTAGAGGAACATTTAATCAGCGAATCACGCTATACTTCCTACCTAAATATGCTGGAAGATAAAGAGGAAGGAAAATACAGGGCAGCTTACTAGATCCTAACTACAATATCTTATTTTTCTCATCACGATAAGAATACTGGAGAATTTAGACCATAAATTAAACCTTTTCTATCAAAAACAATCTAACCTACTAAGAGATCCAATGTAATATGCTATATACTATACTAAACCATGAATAAGAAGACTAAATGGGGGATTATCATCCTTGTTGGTGCCGGAATTATCGGTGGAGGAATTTATTCACAATTACCCAAAAAGAACGACGAACTAACAGCTGCCGACAAAATAATGAGCGGCAAATCTAAAAAAGGGAGACAAGTTTTAAATGTAAACGCCAAAATTATAAAACCGCAATCCCTGACAGACGAATTTACAACTACCGGTGTATTGCTGCCCGATGAAGAAGTAGATTTATCTTTTGAAACTTCCGGAAAGATTGTTGAAATCAATTTTGAAGAAGGAACATCGGTGAAAAAAGGACAGTTGCTTGCCAAAGTAAACGACCGACAGTTGCAGGCACAACTACAACGCCTCGTCTCACAGTTGAAACTGGCAGAAGACCGTGTATTCCGTCAAGACGCATTGCTGAAGCGAGATGCTGTCAGTAAAGAAGCGTATGAACAAGTAAAAACAGATTTGGCAACCTTGAATGCCGATATCGAAATTATAAAAGCAAATATTGAACTGACCGAACTGCGCGCTCCGTTCGACGGAGTTATCGGACTTCGTCAAGTCAGTATCGGTACTTATGCTTCACCGACAACAGTGGTTGCCAAACTAACCAAAATCGCTCCGCTAAAAGTCGAATTTTCCGTACCGGAACGTTACGCCAAGCAAATAAAGAAAGGAACAAACCTGAATTTCAGTGTTGAAGGCAATCTGGACGCTTTCGGTGCGCAGGTATATGCCGTTGAATCAGCTATTGACCCTAATCTGCACCAATTTACAGCACGTGCACTCTATCCGAATGTGAAGCATATTTTACTACCCGGCCGCTATGCGAGTGTATTATTGAAGAAAGACGAGATTGAAAACGCAATCGCTATCCCCACAGAAGCAATTGTACCGGAAATGGGTAAAGATAAGGTCTATTTATATAAATCGGGAAAAGCCGAACCGGTGGATATCATAACCGGCATCCGTACCGCATCCGAAGTACAAGTAATAAGGGGGTTGCACATGGGAGATACCATCATCACCTCAGGAACACTGCAACTCCGTACCGGACTTGCCGTAACGCTTGACAAAATTGATTAATACCTGCGCCCTATGAACATATCCGAATTAAGCATACGCCGCCCGGTATTAGCCACCGTACTAACCATCATTATCTTACTTTTCGGATTTATCGGATACAACTATCTGGGTGTCCGTGAATATCCGTCAGTGGATAATCCGATCATCTCTGTCAGTTGTTCTTATCCGGGAGCAAACGCCGACGTTATCGAGAACCAGATTACCGAGCCGTTGGAACAGAATATTAACGGTATTCCGGGTATCCGCTCTTTATCCAGTGTCAGCCAACAAGGACAGAGCCGTATCACTGTAGAATTTGAATTGTCCGTCGATCTGGAAACCGCTGCAAACGACGTGCGTGATAAGGTATCACGTGCACAACGGTATTTGCCGCGTGACTGTGACCCCCCTACCGTATCGAAAGCTGATGCGGATGCACAACCTATCTTAATGGTTGCTTTACAGAGCGACAAACGCTCGCTATTGGAGTTAAGCGAAATCGCAGACCTGACAGTCAAGGAGCAGTTGCAGACCATCTCCGATGTAAGTAGCGTTTCTATCTGGGGAGAGAAGCGTTATTCCATGCGCCTTTGGCTGGATCCGGTAAAAATGGCCGGCTATGGTATCAGCCCCATTGACGTAAAAAATGCGGTAGACAATGAGAACGTGGAACTTCCGTCAGGTAGTATCGAGGGAAATACCACCGAACTGACAATCCGAACACTTGGATTGATGCATACAGCTGATGAATTTAACGATTTGATTATCAAGGAATCGGATAACCGCATCGTACGTTTCAGCGACATCGGTCGGGCTGAACTAGGTCCTGCCGACATCAAAAGTTACATGAAGATGAATGGCGTACCAATGGTAGGTGTCGTAGTCATTCCGCAACCGGGTGCCAACCATATCGAAATTGCCGACGCAGTATATCAGCGTATGGAGCAGATGAAAAAGGATTTGCCGGAAGATGTACATTATAATTACGGATTCGACAACACTAAATTTATCCGTGCATCTATCAATGAAGTAAAGTCCACCGTATATGAAGCTTTCGTACTCGTTATCATCATTATCTTCCTCTTCCTGCGCGATTGGCGTGTTACGCTGGTACCTTGTATCGTGATTCCCGTCTCCCTTATCGGTGCATTCTTCGTCATGTACCTGGCCGGTTTCTCCATCAACGTACTTTCTATGCTTGCCATCGTATTGTCTGTGGGATTGGTGGTGGATGACGCTATCGTAATGACGGAAAACATCTATATCCGGATAGAAAAAGGAATGAGCCCGAAAGAGGCGGGAATAGAAGGAGCTAAAGAAATTTTCTTTGCTGTCATCTCGACAACCATTACACTGGTTGCCGTATTCTTCCCCATCGTCTTTATGGATGGTATGACCGGACGATTATTCCGTGAATTCAGTATTGTGATTTCCGGTTCGGTTATCATTTCTTCATTTGCCGCACTGACTTTCACGCCTATGCTGGCAACCAAATTACTGATAAAACGGGAGAAACAGAGTTGGTTCTATGCGAAAACAGAACCTTTCTTTGAAGGTATGAACCGTCTGTATAGCCGTTCATTGGCTGCTTTCCTCCGTAAACGCTGGATTGCCCTTCCTTTCACGGTCATCACTATATGTCTCATCGGATTTCTGTGGAATATAGTACCGGCCGAAATGGCTCCTCTGGAGGACCGTTCACAAATCAGCATCAACACTCGTGGTGCAGAAGGTGTGACTTATGAATATATCCGGGATTACACAGAAGATATCAACCAACTTGTCGATTCCATTCTTCCTGACGCCGAAGCCGTGACTGCACGTGTTTCCAGTGGTAGCGGTAACGTGCGTATTACTTTGAAAGATATGCAGGACCGTAACTACACCCAGATGGAAGTAGCCGAGAAAATATCGAAAGCGGTACAGAAAAAGACGATGGCACGTTCGTTCGTGCAGCAACAGTCTTCTTTCGGCGGTCGTCGCGGAAGTATGCCGGTTCAATACGTTCTTCAAGCTACCAATCTGGAAAAACTGGAAGAGGTATTGCCCAAATTCATGGCGAAAGTGTATGAAAATCCGGTCTTTCAGATGGCAGACGTTGACTTGAAGTTCAGTAAACCGGAAGCCCGTATTCAAATCAACCGTGATAAAGCCAGCATTATGGGAGTAAGTACTAAAAACATTGCTCAGACTTTGCAGTACGGATTAAGCGGACAACGTATGGGGTATTTCTATATGAATGGAAAACAATATGAGATCTTGGGAGAAATCAACCGGCAACAGCGAAATAAGCCGGCCGATCTGAAAGCGATTTATATCCGCAGCAATAATGGAGACATGATACAGCTAGACAACCTGATTGAATTGGAAGATGGTATTGCTCCTCCTAAATTGTACCGTTACAATCGTTTTGTGTCGGCTACTATTTCTGCAGGTTTAGCCGATGGAAAGACAATCGGTCAAGGTTTGGACGAAATGGACAAGATAGCAAAAGAAACATTGGATGATACTTTCCGTACAGCTCTGTCCGGAGACTCAAAGGAATACCGTGAAAGTTCTTCCAGTCTGATGTTTGCCTTTATCCTGGCTATTCTCCTAATTTACCTGATTCTGGCAGCACAGTTCGAAAGTTTCAAAGACCCGTTGGTTATCATGCTGACAGTGCCTTTAGCCATTGCCGGAGCATTAGTATTCATGTATTTCAGTGGTATCACAATGAATATATTTAGTCAGATCGGTATCATCATGTTGATTGGTCTAGTGGCTAAAAACGGTATCCTCATTGTAGAATTTGCCAATCAGAAACAGGAAACCGGAGAAGATAAAATGACTGCAATCAAGGATGCGGCCTTACAACGTCTCCGTCCGATCCTAATGACAAGCGCTTCTACGGTTTTGGGACTTATCCCGCTTGCCTTTGCCACCGGAGAAGGTTGTAACCAACGTATTGCTATGGGTACGGCAGTAGTAGGAGGTATGGTAGTCTCTACTCTTCTCACGATGTACATCGTACCGGCCATTTACAGTTATATTTCGACTAACCGAATCAAAAAACTAGAAGAATGAAACCGAAAGATATTTGTATGAAACGTATCGTATATATAATCACTGCATGTGCCTTTTCCGTTTCTGCAGTCAAAGCACAGCAAGTACTTACTTTAAAGGAGTGTCTGGAGGAAGGATTGCAGAACAATTACTCTTTGCGTATTGTCCACAACGAGGAACAGATCAGCAAAAATAATGCGACGCCGGGTAATGCAGGCTACTTACCTACTTTGGACTTCTCTGCCGGTTATGTAGGGAATCTGGACAATATTGAAAGCAAAGCACGTGAAACCGGAGAAATAACCAAAAACAAGGGTGTCTACGATCAGACTGTCAACGTAGGCCTCAACCTGAATTGGACTATTTTCGACGGATTCAATATCAGCACGACTTACAAACAACTTAAAGAGTTGGAACGACAAGGGGAAACGAATACCCGTATTGCCATCGAGGACTTTATAGCCGACTTGACAGCCGAGTACTATAACTTTATCCAACAAAAGATTCGTCTGAAAAACTTCCATTATGCAATGTCGCTCTCAAAAGAACGCCTGCGTATAGCAGAAGCGAGCCATCTTGTCGGTAAGTTTTCAGGGTTGGATTACCAGCAAGCAAAAGTGGACTTCAATGCGGATAGCGCTCAATACATCAAACAACAGGAATTACTGCACTCATCACGTATCCAATTGAATGAGTTAATGGCTAATAACGATGTCAATCAAATTGTTATTATCAAAGATTCCACTATCGAAGTACATAGCGACCTGAAGTTTGAAGATCTATGGAGTTCTACGTTGGCAACCAATGCTTCTTTATTGAAAGCTGACCAGAATACGACTTTAGCCCAATTGGACTACAAGAAAGTGAATTCACGCAACTATCCATATCTCAAATTAAATACCGGATATGGCTATACTTTCAATAAGTATGACATCAATGCCACTAGTAGAAGAGGAAATCTGGGATTTAACGCAGGAGTAACTGTCGGCTTCAACATATTCGACGGTAACCGCCGCCGCGAAAAGCGGAATGCAACTCTTACTTTTAAGAACCGTCAACTGGAACGACAGAATCTTGAATTAGCACTACGTTCCGACCTCAGCAATTTATGGCAAGCTTATCGTAACAATCTTCAGTTATTGAATCTGGAACGACAGAATCTTATAACAGCTAAAGACAATCACGATATTGCAATGGATCGTTATATACAGGGAGACCTTTCCGGTTTTGAGGTACGTGAAGCACAAAAAAGTTTGTTGGATGCGGAAGAACGTATCCTTTCCGCTGAATATAACACCAAAATCTGCGAGATCTCATTGTTACAAATCAGCGGAAAGATAACAAAATATTTGGAGGAATAAGAGAGAGATTTATCCCATTATGTATTTTGCCGGTTTACCAATACGGTGTACCAGATTCACAATCAACCAGGAGACAGCAAATGCCATTACTGCCGCTACCGGTATTTGCAAAGGAATGGGTATACCAATAGCCCGCGTCAACATTACAGCCGGTCCGGTAAAGAAATAATGAATCATATAAACTCCGAAACCACATACGGTAAGGTTTGCTAATGCCTTCCGTATTCTTTCTGAACGGATATTGACTTTTTTTGCCAGCATAAATACAGGAATGGTCATCATTACCACATTAAGGGAGCAATAGGTAAAGAACAGCTCTAACATCTCATCCGTATAATCCGGTAAAGCTGTCATATGGCGGAAGCCGAAGAACGTCACAACGTATCCGATCACAAACATCGGGATACCAGTTGCCAATGTCTTTTTCATGCTCCAATCAAGATTCTTCAAATAGTGGCCTAACAGCAGATATCCGTTGAATCCGGCAAAGGCATATAACATTCCAAATGAGTTCCATGAGCAAGTGCCCCATAAATAACCGTCAACAAACTGATAATAGTAAGGCAACAGCAAGGTAACTCCCCAAGCTAGCAGAAACATCTGCTTAGCACGTTCCGAAGCCTTCTCTACCCATGCCGAAAATATAGGTAAATAAAGATAAAGTCCGATAAGCAGATAAATATACCACATATGTACTGCCAATATAGAGAAGTTGAATGGGATATTCAAGATATATTTGACAGCAACCGAGAAAGATTGCCTCATGACTTCTTCGCCGGCATAAGGAAAGAAATCAAGAATAATCTGGGGACTGAATCCTAACAAACCCGTTATCCAGGGAAAAAGATTATAAATAACAGACCAGATTAAGAACGGATACAGGACACGGGTAATCCGTTTCTTGTAAAAAGCGGAAGTATCGCCTCGCACAGGTAAAAGCAAAGCTCCTGTTATCATCACAAACAACGGCACACATGGACGAAGGACAGATCCGTATATAGCCCCCCATAATTTAATCTCTCCGATATTGGGAGCAGTGCCCGGATAAAAATTAAAAGGATCGGCGCAATGGCAGCAAACGACTGTAAACATTGCGATAAAACGTACAACATCCAGCCATACAATATGCCGGTTCTTCTGATTAGGTAGTTCAATTGTCGATGTTTTCATTATGGCTAGTAATAGAAAGGGAAATTAGTAAAAAAGGGATACCTATACGAAACTGACAGGTATCCCTCCAATAATGGTTTATATAAAAGAATTATAGACTAATTATTTAGTACAATTCCAAGGTTTCAGTTGCTTGAAGAAGTCATTCCCCTTATCATCGACCAGAATGAATGCCGGGAAATCTTCCACTTCAATTTTCCAGATCGCTTCCATTCCCAGTTCAGGATATTCCACGCACTCAATGCTCTTGATATTATTCTGAGCGAGAATAGCCGCAGGACCTCCGATAGAGCCAAGATAGAAACCACCGTACTTCTTACAAGCATCTGTCACCTGCTGGCTACGGTTACCTTTTGCCAACATAATCATGCTGCCGCCATGACTTTGGAACAAGTCAACATACGGGTCCATACGTCCGGCAGTAGTCGGTCCCATGGAACCACATGCCATACCTTCCGGTGTTTTTGCCGGACCGGCATAGTAAATAGGATGATCTTTGATATACTGAGGCAAATCTTCTCCACGATCCAAACGCTCTTTCAGTTTGGCGTGAGCGATATCACGGCCCACAATAATAGTCCCATTCAATGACAGACGGGTAGCCACCGGATACTTAGTCAGTTCCTTCAAGATTTCAGGCATCGGACGGTTCAGGTCGATTTTAACCACATCACCTTCTCCTGCCTTACGCAATTCCACCGGAATCAGTTCTCCCGGATTTGAATCCAGTTTCTCAATCCAAATGCCATCTTTATTGATTTTACACTTGATATTACGGTCGGCTGAACAAGAAACGCCCAAACCTACCGGACAAGAAGCACCGTGACGGGGCAGACGGATGATACGCACATCGTGAGCCAAATACTTACCGCCAAACTGCGCACCCAGACCAATCTTATGCGCTTCTGCCAATACTTCCTTTTCCAGTTCAATATCACGGAACGCACGACCATATTCGTTTCCTGTTGTCGGCAAGTTATCATAAAAATGAGTAGAAGCCAATTTCACAGTCAGCAGATTCTTCTCTGCAGAAGTACCGCCAATTACGAAAGCGATATGATAAGGAGGACAAGCGGCTGTCCCCAATGTTTTCATCTTTTCAACCAAGAACGGAACCAGTGTGCCGGGATTCAAGATAGCTTTAGTCTCTTGATAGAGATAAGTTTTATTGGCTGAGCCACCACCTTTGGTCACACAAAGGAATTCATATTCCATACCTTCGGTAGCTTCGATATCAATCTGTGCAGGCAGGTTACATTTCGTATTCACCTCATCATACATATTCAGAGGCGCATTCTGAGAATAACGCAGATTCTCTTCGGTATATGTTTTATAGACTCCCAATGACAGAGCTTCTTCGTCAGAATAGCCCGTCCACACTTGTTGTCCTTTTTCACCATGAATGATGGCAGTACCGGTATCCTGGCAGAATGGAAGAACTCCCTTTGAAGCAACTTCCGCATTGCGCAGGAAAGTCAATGCCACATACTTATCATTCTCACTTGCTTCCGGATCACTCAGAATCTTAGCAACTTGTTCGTTGTGCGAACGACGAAGCATGAATGATACATCACGAAAAGCCGCATTAGCCATCGCGGTCAAACCTTCTTTCTCAATTTTCAGGATGGGATGTCCTTCAAACTCGCCTACCGACACATAATCTTTGGTAAGCAGATAATACTCAGTTGTATCTTTTCCCTTTTCAAACATGGGCTGATACTTAAACGGAGGTGTTGCCATAAGTTTCTTATTTTATTACGTAATGTTAGTTAGTGTCGCAAAGGTAGCAATTAAGAATGAAGAATGGCGAATGATGAATAAAGAATTAAGAATGAATAACGGAGAATATTTCGATTATTCTACGATAGTCTCAATTCGCTTGATAAGCTCATTCCCCAAGGCTGTCTTCTCCTCAATATGTTTCAACACAGCCGTCACAAATGTATTGCTTTCAAAATCCCCGCGCACCTGTTCGAAATCTTGTCGCATCTCGTCGTGCGAGCCATCCGCACCAAATCCGGTCATAGAAGAGAGCGAGAATTCCTTCTTTGCATCTTCATACACCATTTTATCCAGTCCCACTACGGATTCCTGCCAGGATTTTACAATACGAATCACATCCTGAGCTGTGATGGTTTCCGGATTTATACCATAAAATTCCTGAATCTTATGATAAGCCCATGTCCATTCGTAGGTGTAATAATTCTCGTGCATCTCCGCAAAGCAGGCATTGATGGATTTCAAACGGTTGACAGTACCATTCTCAATTCCATCCAACAGACGGTCTATCTCACTCTTCGGAGCAATGAGTCCGGAAACGTCCACCCATTCTCCCACTCCGATTTCCGTGTCGGGCTTCAAACGTTGACGAATTTCCTCATTGCTTTGGAAATTGATACCCTCCAATCGTTTAATAATCGAATTACCCAAGAACTTATGAATGGCTATCTCATAAAAACGAATACCGTTATTCAAAGAAGTGTTTTTGATCTTGGCACTCTGATAAGAGTAAATCTCTGAAGTTTCACCGGATACCCGTCGCAATTCTTTCAAAATGGAACGTCCCTTGAACATCTTTTGGATGGTATAAGGGCTCAAAAGGTTATAATTGATATAATCCAGACGGTTCGGGTCTTGTCGTTTATCGCGTCTCGGCCATTTCTGTGCATCGCGGATAGTACCGACACTTCTCAAATTGACACCCGGAACCAGATAGGTCGTATTTCTCTGCTCTATCAGATAAGAGAAGGGAAGATTGGAGGTATCGGCATGATTGACATGGCGTCCCATCACCAAAGAAAAAGCTCCGACACGAGCCGGCCACAAGATATAGGAATCAGAAGTCGTTTTGGCTCCTCTCTCCATTGTTCCTTGATGAATCGGACCGAGTTTATACATATGATTGCTCTGATTGGACCCCGAGCCTGCATTCATAAATGAGAACATTCCGGCAATCAGCAAGGTAGATTTGTGATGTGTCACCGTGAAAGGACCTGCAAAGATGGCACAGGCCTCACCGTTCTCTCCTTGGCAATTACTAAAGAACAAAGAATCGGAAGCAGAATAGTTATGTCCCAATTTACAGGACTGCCCTACAAAGCAACGGCTCAACATAGTGCCGTCATCCACTTTAGAGCCGGAGGAAATAATGAAATCATCACAAATCACTCCGTGTCCGATATGTACGGGAGCTGTCACATTGCTGTTTATGCTACCATTGGACAAACGGCACGTTCCGCAAATATGACAATAGTCGCCAATCCGGACATTTTTAATAGACCCTGTATTGAGAATCATAACATGCTCTCCGATACTCCCGATAGCGGAAGCATGCTTGTTGGAATAATAATCCGCAATCGACTTCATACGGTTTATCAACTCAGGACGATGGCGGTACAATGCCAGTATATAAGCCTGATGCGCAGACAATTTATCATTAATCAGCACCTCACGTCCCCCTGTTTCATTAAGAACCGCTACTTCTACCCCGTTGCCGAAAGTCGTCAACTTGTCTACCAGAATGATATCTACATTTTCGATGAAGGTATCACTGCCAATTTCGTAATTAGCTATATAATTCTGGATATTTTCAATGCAGCAGTTATCCCCCACTGTTACATTGTGCAGTGTCACATGGCGCAATCCCGAATGTTTTTTGATACCTCCCGGCAATGTAAACTCAGACTCGAATACGCCCAACTTCACTTCTCCCGAAAAGCGGGTATGGTGAACGAACTCACAATTAAAGCCTTCGGCAACCAAAACATTTCCCCAATCATCAGCCAAACACGATTGGCTCTTCAACTGAAGTACCTCATCTTCAGTCAATCTACGATAGTCTTTCATATAAATAAAGTGTTATTTATTCTTCCTCTTCGTAGGTCTGATAAAGAAAATCGTTATAAGGGTATTTCTGAACGTGCAATTCTTTCACTCGTTGATAAACTACATTTTTCAGTTCGTCCATATTGATTCGCTCGCGGGCGGAAATAAAGAGGCAATTATCCTCCATCTTTGCCATCCACGTCTTCATCAGCTCTTCGAGTGTCAAGTTTTCTTTTGTTCGGGGGGTAAGGTCGTCCGATGCTTTCTCTATGTAAGTGTAAGCATCTATTTTATTAAATACAAGTATCATGGGTTTGCCACCGCCGCCAATCTCGGCCAGTGTCTTATTTACCACTTCAATCTGTTCTTCAAATCCGGGATGGGAAATATCCACTACGTGCACCAGCAGGTCGGCTTCGCGCACCTCATCCAATGTTGATTTGAAAGAGTCCACCAAATCGGTAGGTAACTTACGGATAAATCCGACCGTATCTGACAAAAGGAACGGTAGATTCTCGATAATTACCTTACGGACAGTGGTATCCAGCGTTGCAAACAGCTTATTCTCCGCAAATACCTCGCTCTTGGACAGGAGGTTCATAATGGTCGATTTACCAACATTGGTATACCCCACTAAAGCAACACGAATCATGCGTCCGCGATTTTTACGCTGGGTAGCCTTCTGCTTATCAATGTCTGCCAGACGTTCTTTCAGCAACGACATACGGTTCAGGATGATACGACGGTCCATTTCAAGCTGTGTTTCACCCGGACCACGAAGTCCCACCGAGCCTTTACCTCCACCTGCACCGGAGCCACCTCCCTGGCGTTCCAAGTGAGTCCAAAGGCGTTGCAAGCGTGGCAACATATATTTATATTGCGCCAATTCCACCTGTGTTTTAGCATTGGCAGTCTGGGCACGCATGGCAAATATATCAAGAATCAGCGAAGTACGGTCAAGTATCTTCACCTTCAATTCGGCTTCGATATTACGGATTTGTTTCGCGGAAAGCTCATCATCAAAGATAACCATTCCCACTTCACGTTCTTCCTCCTCTTCGTTACGGATATATGTTCTTATCTCTTCCAGTTTTCCTTTTCCTACATAAGTCACCGAGTTAGCCGTCGGCAACTTCTGTGTAAATCGTTTCACTACTTCCGCCCCAGCCGTCTCGGCAAGGAATGCCAATTCATCCAGATACTCGTTCGTTTTACGCTCATCCTGCGTCTGAGTGATGAGTCCGACCAGTACTGCTGTCTCTACTTTGGCTTCGGATATTACAAATTCTTTCATTCTTTATTTTTAATAATAATATGGGTGCAAATATAGCAAAAAAAGATAATCTTTTTAGAGATATTAATGCATATTCATCACCGATGTAGCACAGAACTACATCTAAATTGTTCTAACATCAATAAAAAAAACAGAAGTATGGAAAAGATTAGTTACAACCTTGTGTTTAACAGAAAAAAGAATTTGAATAAGAGAGGAATGGCATTAATACAAGTGGAAGCTTACCTTAATAAGAAAAAGATGTATCTCTCCACTAAAATCTATATTAAACCAAACCAATGGGACGACAAACGGAAAATGGTAAAGAACCATCCTAATGCAGACATCCTAAACTGTATGTTATACGAATATATATCTACAATAGAGCAAACAGAACTCGGATTGTGGCAACAGGGAAAAGAGATTTCATTGAGTTTATTAAAGGACTTACTTGAGAAACCTGTAAGCAACGAAAAGTCTTTTTTAGATTTCTATAAAGAAGAACTAGCAACCTCTTCTTTGAAAGAAAGTACCAAGCACAACCATCTTTCCACCCTCGAATTACTTCAAGCGTTCAAAAAAGAGATCTTCTTTACAGACCTCACATTTGAATTTGTTTCCTCATTCGATTCTTATTTGCAATCTCGGGGATATCATCTTAATACGGTTGCCAAGCACATGAAACATCTAAAACGTTATGTCAATATTGCTATTAATAAAGAATATATGGATATACAGAAATATGCCTTCAGAAAATATAGAATCAAAAGTGTAGAAGGCAGACATACCCATTTGTCTCCTGAAGAATTGCATAAACTGGAAGAAGTTCAACTCACAGAAAAGTTTGCAAAATTACAAAAGCCCAAAGATGCCTTTTTATTTTGTTGTTACGCTGGGTTACGATATTCTGATTTCACTCACCTGACCTCCGAGAATATCATTGAGTTTCATAGGGAATTTTGGCTTATCTATAAATCTGTCAAAACAGGCACTGAGGTACGCCTTCCATTATACCTATTGTTCGAGGGCAAAGGTGTTCATATACTCCACCGCTACAAGAATGACCTCGATAGTTTTTTCAAGTTAAAAGATAATTCCAATCTTAACAAGGAACTGAATGTACTAGCCAAATTGGCAGGAATCAGCAAACACATTTCTTTCCATGTGGCCCGCCACACGAATGCTACCTTATTAATATATAACGGTGCAAATATAACTACCGTACAAAAATTGTTGGGACACAAAAGTGTAAAAACCACTCAGGTATATGCCAATATAATGGACATCACAATCGTACGTGACCTCGAAAAAGCTGCTTCACAAAAGAATGAGTAACACTACCCACACACAAACATAGCATAATTCACCACATCACCACAGATTACACGGATTAACACAGATTAAAATCCGCGCATTGATAATCTGCATTTATCATCTGTGTTAATCCGTGTAATCTGTGGTGAAAAACGAGTTCTGACACAAATCATGAAGTACAGTTCACACTAGCAAGCCTATAGCAAATTCATTAATTCCTTCAAAGAGTGGATCTGGTAAGTAGGAAGAAAAGGGAAAGTAGTCCGCTCCGTCACATTGTAGAAAACCTGATGCATTCCAACTCCATAAGCTCCGGTAATATCAGCTTCCCAGCTGTCACCAATCATTAATGATTCCCGCAACTCAGACTGAGTGGTCGACAGAGCAAAATTAAATATTTCAGGGTAAGGCTTCAACACCCCGAGATCTTCCGAAAGAATCACCTTCTTAAAATAACCATCCACACCTGCCGAACGCATCTTGCGTGATTGCAATTCACGAAAACCGTTGGAAAGTATATAAAGATTATATTTCGGAGCAAGATATTCCAACACCTCTTTTGCGTATGGCATTAAGCCTCTTTTGGTAGGAATAATAGAAAAGAAATCTTTCGAAAACTGTTCCGCCAATGCTTCATCCTCCACCCCTACCGACATCAAAGGATAAAAGAAACGTTGGCGGTTCAATTCATCTTTCGTGATCTTTCCTTCACCATATTCAACCCAGAGTTCAGTATTTCTCTTTTGATAAATTGCATAAAAATGATCGAACGAATCAAAATAGCGTCCGTATGAATATTTCTGGTACACTTCTTCAAAAGTGTCACGGGCATTTTGAGAAAAGGCCCAAATAGTATCGTCAAGATCAAAAAATAGATTTTTATATTTCATCAGTAGTTAGTGAGTATATAATAAGAAACAAAAAAGCCAATGTGCCGATTTCTTAAATTCAGGAATCAGCACATCGGCCATTCAAAAGTGATATCTACTCTATTTTACCTGGATGACCAAGTATTTGGATACACTCCAGAATTCAGTAGGATTAGTAATTTTCAATGTCAACTGACCTTTATCGTCTTTCACCAATTCGTATGAACCTGCCGGATGAGTAGTCAACAGTTCGGCACGCTTAGAGTACAACTTGATTTCTTTAGTTGTACGGATATCGATTTGAGTGAAATAATCCTTGTTGAAATCAGCACTTTTCAGCACATCTCCGCTTTGAAGAATCTTCTGAGCTTTTAACTCTGATTTTGTACCGAATACAAACCATGCTGCGTTCAGGCTCTTTTCCTGCTCGGCAACGGTTTTAGCTTTTGCCTCGTTTTCGGCAGCCAATGTTTCTTTTTCTGCAGAAAGATCGCTAACGGCAGCATCCAATTCCTGAATACGTATATTCTTAGAAGCCAATTCAGTCTGGAGTTCTTCAATACGCTGTTGTTTTGCATTTAACTCAGCTGTCAAAGCCTCAACCGCTTTCTTCAGTTGAGTAGAGTTATACTTACTATTCTTCAGTTGAGCCTGCAACTTGGCAATCTGTGCCTTGTTCTCTTCCATCTGTTTAGATATAAACTCGATGTCGGAAGCAATCTGTTGTTTCGCACTGGCTGAATTCTCAGTGATCGTTCCGCGTTGTAAGTCCACACGGCTTTCGGCAGCGTTGATCTTACGGAAACCTTCCTGTACTTCATTGAAAGTCCCCATCATATCATCCAGTTCAGCATTGCGCTGGGTAAGTTCCATCAAAAGAGAATCATTTTCAGCCTTCAAGTCTTTATTTCCACCTTTAAAGCTATCACACGAAGCCAACATGGCTACGCACACAAATAAAACTGCTAACTTTTTCATACGTCTACGTTTTACGTTTTTTAAAATGAAGTTATTTTAATCGTCTATTCCTGCTAATACTATCACAATCTCGCCACGCGGTTCGGTAGCGGTAAAGCGCTCTATCAATTCAGCCAAACTACCCCGAACTGTTTCTTCATGGAGTTTGGATATTTCTCGCGACACGGTTGCCTGACGCTCCATACCGAAATACTCGGCAAACTGCGTCAACGTCTTCAACAGACGGTGGGGCGATTCATAAAACACCATAGTACGGCGTTCTTCCGCCAATGCCTTCAATCGTGTCTGTCGTCCTTTCTTCTGAGGAAGGAATCCCTCAAAACAGAACTTCTCATTCGGCAATCCCGATGCAACAAGCGCCGGAACAAAAGCGGTCGCTCCCGGCAGGCACTGCACTTCAATGCCGTTGCGTACGCATTCACGAACAACCAAAAATCCGGGATCTGAGATTCCGGGTGTTCCGGCGTCCGAAATTAATGCCACCGTTTCACCTGCCTTTATTCTATTAACAACACTTTCCACCGTTTTATGTTCATTAAATTTATGGTGTGATTGCATTGCGTTCTTTATTTCAAAATGTTTCAGCAAGATTCCGGAAGTGCGTGTGTCTTCCGCCAAAATCAGATCGACTTCTTTCAAGACTTTGACAGCCCGAAAGGTCATGTCTTCCAGATTCCCTACCGGCGTCGGCACTACATATAGCTTTCCCATTCTTCTCTCATGCTGATTGGTTAAAATACTTCTTTAATAACTCAAGGAAGTCACTTAATGTTTCGTTTTCCTCGTTGAAATTAACTTTTGAAGAAAGGAACGCAACGGCTGTTTTATAAGAGCTCATAGCCGATAGTTGCTCCACAACACGATTCATCAACTCAACATCCCCTCCGAATAATTCACGTGAGAAACGAAAAGAGTCATTCAGACTGATAGAATGACGCAAACCGGCAGAGGTCTTTATACTTTCGCCCAATACAGAAGAAGGCTTGACTTCCTCCGTCTCAGTATCGGCCGACACTTTTGTCTCTACTATCACCTCTTCCACCACAGGTTCAGAAGCATTCTCGCAAGGAACAGAAGCATTTTCCCGAACAGGTTCCAATTCCTGCAATACCTCATCCAAACATCCCTGCATATGAAGAATGTTCTGTTTCAACAGTTCAAACACAGCCTTAGTCGGTTCTTTAGAATATAAGTCCATCAGATACTTCAACCCATGAACATCCAACTCAATATCTGTTAACAACTTCTGTTTCATACTAGTCTATTGTTAATATGATGCGAATGTAGGAATAAATTATGCAATAACTTAAAATAATGGATAATTTAACAGTTCTTGCACATTGAATTGCTTACCTTTGTCCGCATATTATTTAATCAAGAAAACACAAAATCACATGGTACTATTTTCAGAAGACCACATACAGGAGACAAGAAGAAGAGGTAGAATCGAAGTTATCTGCGGCTCCATGTTCTCCGGAAAGACAGAGGAGTTAATCCGCAGAATGAAAAGGGCAAAGTTTGCCAAACAACGTGTAGAGATATTCAAACCGGCCATCGATACACGTTACTCGGAAGAAGACGTAGTCTCTCACGACAGTCATTCCATCGCCTCCACCCCTATTGATTCATCAGCCAGTATCCTGCTGTTTACTTCCGAGATAGATGTAGTAGGTATCGATGAAGCACAATTTTTCGACAGTGGGCTGGTCGACGTATGCAATCAGCTTGCCAATAACGGTATACGCGTCATTGTAGCCGGACTGGATATGGACTTCAAAGGTAATCCGTTCGGACCTATGCCTCAATTATGCGCCATAGCCGACGAAGTTTCCAAAGTTCATGCAATCTGTGTAAAATGCGGACAGTTGGCTTCTTTCTCTCATCGTACAGTGAAGAATGAAAAACAGGTTCTTTTGGGCGAAACGTCCGAATACGAGCCTTTGTGCAGGGAATGTTATCTCCGTGCACGCGAAGAAGACGAAAAGCAAATATAAACTCTATAAATAAAAACAGATTATGGAAAGAAAGAAGATAACATTCGACAGTTTCATACGCGGCTCTATCGGATGTGTATTAGTAGTAGGAATATTGATGCTTGTAGAACGTCTCAGCGGAGTGTTATTGCCTTTCTTCATTGCCTGGTTGATTGCTTATATGATTTATCCGTTAGTCAAGCTCTTCCAATATAAGCTACGATTGAAAAGCCGTATCCTTTCCATTTTCTGTGCTTTGTTTCTGATTAGCGCTATCGGAATCACCGTATTTTATTTGCTAGTACCGCCTATGATTTCCGAAATGAGCAGAATGAACGATTTATTAGTGACTTATCTCACCAATGGAGCCGGAAACAATGTACCTAAGAATCTCTCCGAGTTCATTCACGAATATGTTGATCTTCAAGCATTGAACCGTATATTAAGTGAGGAGAATATCCTGGCGGCAATCAAGGATACCGTACCCAGACTGTGGACATTGCTTGCAGAATCCCTCAATATCTTATTCAGTATCTTTACCTCCTTTATCATATTATTATATGTAGTCTTTATATTGTTGGATTATGAAGCAATAGCCGAAGGATGGTTGCATCTGTTACCGAATAAGTACCGTACATTTGCATCCAATCTGGTACGTGACGTACAGGATGGCATGAATAAGTATTTCCGTGGTCAGGCGCTAGTTGCTTTTTGCGTAGGTATTCTTTTTAGCATAGGTTTCTTGATTATCGACTTCCCGATGGCTATCGCTTTGGGACTCTTCATCGGCGCTCTGAATATGGTTCCCTACTTGCAGATCATCGGTTTCTTTCCTACCGTCCTACTAGCTATTCTCAAAGCTGCAGATACCGGAGAGAATTTCTGGATCATCATCGCATGTGCATTGGCTGTCTTCGCTGTTGTTCAAATCATACAAGATACTTTCCTCGTCCCCAAAATCATGGGAAAGATCACCGGCCTAAACCCTGCCATCATTCTCTTGTCTCTCTCTATCTGGGGTTCATTGATGGGAATGCTCGGCATGATTATTGCTCTGCCGTTAACGACTTTAATGCTTTCATACTACCAACGTTTTATTATCAATAAAGAAAAGATAAAATATGACGAAGCAGAAATAACTGATAATCAAGAAACAAACCATAAAGAGATAAAATAATTAAAACTTTTTTCTACAGAACGCTTGCAAATTAAATAAAAGTAGCTACCTTTGCACCCGCAATCAGGAAATAACTGATTTGCAATAAGGATTGATTCGCTAGCTCAGCAGGTAGAGCACAACACTTTTAATGTTGGGGTCCTGGGTTCGAGCCCCAGGCGGATCACTTTTTGAAACAGCAAAAATGCGTAAAGCTCTGATAATCAAACTTATCAGAGCTTTTTCTTTTATATCAAACCTGCATTTTACCGCAAATTGGAACACCTAATACAGGTGAAATCGGAGGACTTAAATTCCTCCAAATTTTAGTCCTCCGAATTGGTGTTTTATTCGCTGATTGTCTGCATTTTACGTGATACTATTCATCGCTTCTAAAAGTAACTTTGAACCATTAAACTTTTAAAGTGTATGAGTATGAAAAGAAATTATTTTTCGGTCCTTTTCTACATCAAGAAGGCCAAATTATTGAAAAACGGAGAGGCTCCTATCTGCCTGAGAATAACCGTAAATGGGAAACGTGCGGAAATTCAAATCAAGCGCAGTGTGGAAATTGGCAAGTGGAATGCCCAAAGGGAATGTGCGATTGGTAAGGACAGAAAGTATCTGGAACTTAACCACTATCTGGAAACAGTACGTACCCGCGTACTTCGTATTCATCGTGAACTGGAACAGGATGATAAACCTATCACAGCTGAAATTCTGAAGAAGTTATTCTATGGTGAAAAACAAACTCCCAAGATGTTATTGGAGGTTTTCAAAGAACATAACGCAAAGTATCGTGAGCTAATAGGGAAAGATGTGGTGAAAGCTACGGTGCTCCGTTATGAGAGAACTGTACGATATCTTGAGGAGTTCTTGAAAAAAGAATATCGATTAAACGATATACCTCTGTGCAATATCAATCGTGAGTTCATATCCAATTTTGAATTCTTTATCAAAACTGAAAAAAGTTGTGCGCAGAATACAACTGTTAAATATTTAAAGAACCTAAAGAAAATTATCACATTGGCACTTACAAATAAATGGATGACGGATAATCCATTCTTCGGAGTCAGGTTCAAACAAACCCAATCTAACCGAGAATTTCTCAGCGAGGAAGAATTACATATTATTATGGAAAAAGAATTTAATATACCTCGTTTAGAAATAGTACGCGACATTTTTGTTTTTTGTTGCCTGTCTGGATTAGCATTTACGGATATAAAACATTTACGTCCTGGGCATATTACAAAAGATCCTAATGGGGAAGATTGGATTCGAAAGCCTCGTGAAAAAACAAATAACATGTGTCACATACCGTTGCTTGACATTCCCGCATTAATAGCTGAAAAATACAAGAACAATCCGATCTGTGTACAAAAGAACATGGTGCTTCCTGTACCTTGTAATCAACGGATGAACAGTTATTTGAAAGAAATTGCCGATCTGTGTGGAATTACTAAAAAGTTGACAACCCATGTGGCAAGACATGGCAAATTTTCTTTCTTGCTAAAATTCAGGCACTTGCAAAATATTTCAGCTTAATAGGTAACGATTTAGAAACCAGCGAAATTCTGTATTTCACTTTGTTTTGCAGTAATTCAAAAGAACGCTTTTCCTAAATGCAAAGATAATATTATTTTTTGAATAATAAACCTTTGCAGATAGTCAAATTCAATAAATTATCGGCTATGGTTGCCGAAATTTATATTTAAGTCCATACTCTTCAAGTTTATTATAAAGTGTTGTCCTGCTTATTCCAAGCAGTTCAGTTCTGCGGCAACCTTCCGGTTGCCGTCAGCCTGCCTCAAAGCACGTATAATCCGCTCTTTATCTTCCTCATCGTTACGCAGGGAAAAGCCAACAACAGAATTTGTTTCAGCTATCCTAAGCTCCAAATGCTCTTTCGTGACAACGCCTTCCTGCGCCTGTAATACGGCTCCCATGATTTTCTGCCGAAGCTCGCGCACGTTGCCCGGCCATGTGTGGGTCAGCAACGCTTTACGAGCTTCCGAACTGAAACCACTCACGTTACATTCCAACTCTTTGTTGGCTATCTCACGGAAGAACTCCGCAAGCGGCATAATGTCCTCCTTACAGTCACGCAAGGACGGCACGGTTATCACAAAATCACGCAGGCGATATAGCAAATCTTGCCGGAAACGCTTTTCATTCACCGCTACTTCCAAATCTTCATTAGTGGCGGCGATGATACGGACATTGAAACTTCTGTCCGATTTGTCACCGACAGGACGATACCGCCTTTCCTGTATGGCGCGGAGCAGCATCTGTTGGGTTTCCAATGCGAGGTTGCCCACCTCGTCAAGAAACAGCGTGCCGCCTTCCGCTTCATGGAAATACCCTTTCTTGGTACTGTCCGCACCCGTGAACGCACCTTTGACGTGTCCGAAGAAAGCCGACGGCGCAAGTTCTTTGGTGAGTGAGCCACAGTCCACCGCCACGAATGGTTTGCCAGCCCGTTTGCTTTTTTCGTGCAGGTGGTGGGCGATATGTTCCTTGCCCGTGCCGTTCTCCCCGAATATCATCACGCTCATATCGGTAGTGGCTACCAGCTTTATCCTGTGCATGATTTTCTGAAAGGCGGAACCTTCACGGGCGAACACGGGTATTCGATTTAGTCCTGCCTGACGCTCCTTCTGTATGGTACGAATAAGTGGGACGAGTTTATCCTCTATCAGTTTTTTAGGTATATAGTCTATCGAACCGAGTTTCATACTTTCAACGGCGGTATGCACTTCGGCGTAGTCGGTCATGATGATGAACGGTTGCATCTTACCTTCCTTGCGCATCCAGCGCAACAGTTCTATTCCGTCACCGTCCGGCAGACGCAGATCCGAAACGACTATATCATCATCTGCCGCTTGTTGCAGTTGTTTCTTCGCTGTTGACAGGTGGTAAGCCTTCACGGTATCGTATCCTTCCCGTGCCAGCATATTGCAGATATACTCGCAATACACTATGTTGTCTTCCACAACGATTATTCTTGTCTTATCCATTTTCGTATTTTCTCCTTTCTTCTTTTGCCTGTTGAACTATCTCCGCACCTCTATCAAGCACAGAATTAACCGCTTGCTGAATGGTGTTATCATCTGGCGTTACCCCATTGTGAAGCACTCTATAAAGCACCCTTAACGGTTGGTCGGCGCGAAGTATCTCCCACGAACTGCGCAGATGGTGTGTCAGGGCATCCAGTTTTTGCAGGTATTTCTCTTTTGCTGCATCACGAACCGCCTGCATTTCTTTCTCGGTTTCCGTTATCAACTTTTCCAACATGACGGCTTCATTGCCGTAGGATAATAAAGCAGAAAAATCAATCTTTTCATTGGGAGTTGTTTTTATGGCGCATCTGTCGGAAACCTCCATCAGTTCCGATATGGAAAACGGCTTGAACAGGCATCCGGCAAAGCCACGTTCCAAAAGTTCCTCCGCATCGCAACTGCCCGAAGCGGTTGCCACAACCACGGGGATTGTCTGAGAATTGCCCACGTTGGACGAGCGCAGAAGTTCCAGCAGCTCGAAACCGTTTATATGGGGCATATTCAGATCCGTCAGCAACAAGTTGTATTCTTTCCGGCGTATCATTTCCATCAGTTCCGCCGTATCCGTGCAGGTATCGCAGTGTATCCCTTCTTGGGCATACATCTCTTTCAGCATCAGGAGTAGCACCTCATCATTGTCAATGACTACAACATTTAGGTTTCTGTCCTTTCGCCGATAAATCTGTATCTCTTTTTCCGGCACTTCATCGACTTTCTGCATGGGTATCTCCATCGTGAAACGGCTTCCTTTACCCTTCTCACTTTCCAAACGGATTTTACCACTAAGCATCGTCACTATATTCTTCACAATGGCAAGCCCAAGTCCGAAGCCGTCCTTTGCGGCGGCATTTGAAAGGCGTTCAAACGCACCGAATACCCGTTGCTGTTCATCTTCGGTCATGCCTGTGCCCGTATCCTCAACGACAAGGGTCAAAATTCCGTTATTGTAGTCTGTTGTAAGTGATACACCACCTTCCTCCGTGAACTTGACGGCATTTGACAGCAGGTTGTTCCCGATTTGGATTATTCGCTCTTTGTCGGTCAATACCACGGTATCGCTTACGTTATTTACTGTTAGCGACAGCCCTTTGTTCATGGCTATTGGCATAAACTCCGTTTCAAGGGTCTGTGCGATTGCTAATATCCGGCAAGGTAGCATTTTGGGCTGTTCCTTGCCGTTGTCCAAACGGAAGAAGTCCAGCAGTGTGTTGAGCATCTCCCGCATACGGTTGGAAGACTGTTGTATGCTTTGAAAAAAATGCACATTGTTACCCTTGCTACACTCTTTCCGCAACAATTCGGTATAGCCTGTTATTGCAGTCAGTGGTGTACGCAGTTCGTGGGTGATGGTATGCACCGCCTTCTTTCTTGAAGCAATCAGAGCCTCGTTCCGTTGTACGGATTGTTCCAGTTGCCCTATCAAATCCGTTGTCTTGCGCTTGTATCGTTTGATGCTCTTTGCATCACGATATATGATGATGTAGGAAATTAACAACAGCAAAAGAACAAATCCCATCAGACCGCCTACTTGCATGAATGACTTTTCACGCATAGCGATTATTTCGTCTTCCCGCCCTTGCAGGTCGGCTTGTACCTTATTTTCTATTTGACAGATTAGCCCCTTCAACTGCCTGTTAAGATCTGCATTGCGGGCAGCAAGACTGTCGGCTTGTTCCGACAATCGACGGCTTTGCTCTTTTTGTTCGCTGACTATGCTTCTATTGGGTGAACGGAGCGTAGTCGTTGTTGTCGTTGGTTTCGTTTCCTCTTTTTTGCCGAAGATGCCCAAGAAACCTTTACGCTTGGGCTTCTTGGGCTGTTCCTGCACAATATTCTGCACAATAACCGGTGATTGACTGGCAATCTTTTTGTTGATAGATTGTTGTTCATCCATTAACCTGACAATTTGGAACATCTGTCGTTCCTTATCTTCCAAAAGACTGCGCACGCTGTCAACACGCTCAATCGAATGAATTTTATTGAACAGGCACAATGTGCTGTCCAATGCAATGCGTTGGGCATGGTAATTCGCTAAATCCGCTTCGTCCCAATCCAATACAGTTTCTCCTGACAAAGAAAGCTCTATCAGTCGGATATGAATACGGTTTACTTCTTTCCGCAATTCATCAATTCGCTGATTGTTAGCTTCCAGCGATTCTACTTCATTCCACTCAGAATACCACACACAGGAAATTGTACATATCAATACGAAAATTATGATATAACCCAGTATGATTTTTATGTGCAACTTATCCATTTATATACATTTCAATATGCAAACCGTTGATTAGTTATAATAAAAATTGCCCAATGGAAAAACCGAATTGGGCAATTTTGCTATTCAAAGCCTGTTACAACTTTGATGGTATATGTACTCGTTACATCAGAGAGTTTCAAGAAGTGCTTTATACGCCTTGCTTCCCTCTGCAATACGTTCTTCTGCATCCGGCATCATTGTCCCATAAATGGCAAATGGACGAAGATAAGTCATGCCGGAATACATGGCGGTTACTTGGTAAGGACGCAAAATTTCGTCAATGGTAAACCCTTCCGCACCACCTGCATGATATTCTTCTGCTGCGACTCCGGTTGTTGTAGCCACAAGGAGTTTCTTGCCTTTCATACCGGGATTTTCCATAAATCCGAGCATGAATGTGTCAAGCCAGTCTTTGAGGCGACCGGGGGCACTTCCCCACCAAAATGGGAATTGGAACACGAGCACATCGGCGTTTTTTACATCGTCGATGTAATTTTCTACTTCAAGGGGAGTATTATAGATATCTACCACCTTGACATTTTTCAACTCTTTGACTGCTTCAAGCATGGCTGCACATGCTTTCGACCCTCCAATATTAGGATGTGCCGATAAAAGTAAAATGTTGCTACTCATAACGCTGTATATTTTTGTTTTAGACTTTATTTTATCAAACGCAAAATTAATACACGCAAATGAGATAGCGGGAAAACAAAAAAGGACTAAGATGTCACTTTTCGGGACTATTTCCTTTTAGATAGTTCAAAATTCAAATATTTTCCAGTAATGCTTTCAGGGTTTGCCATTATTTGTTGAGGTGTTCCTGCTGCTACTATGCGACCACCATATTCTCCGCCTCCGGGTCCCATATCGATTACATAATCAGCATTGGCTATGATATCAAGATCATGTTCGATAACCATCACTGTCGCTCCGTTTCTCACCAATCTGTCAAACACCATCAAAAGAACACGAATGTCGGATGGATGTAAACCGATGGACGGCTCATCAAATACAAAAAGAGCGTCATTTTGCGGCTTATCCATTTCAGACGCCAATTTCAATCGTTGGGCTTCTCCACCGGACAGAGCCGGAGTCGATTCACCAAGCGTCAGATAACCCAATCCCAAATTATTAAGCAGATTCAGTTTCTCATATATTTTTTTATTGCCAGCAAACAGTTTTAATGCTTGCTCGACGGTTAATCCCATAATTTCGGAAAGAGATACACCTTGTTCGTTTGTTTTCTTGTCAGGATGGAATTTTAAGGCTTCAACCGATTTGTCGTATCTTGAACCTTTGCATTCTGGACAGACCATATCAACATCCGGCAGGAATTGCATATCCATTGAAATCTGCCCTGTGCCATCACAGGTTTTACATCTTAATATTCCAGTGTTGTATGAGAAATCCGCAGCTTTGTATCCCTTTTCCTTTGATTGGGGGAGAGATGCAAAAATCTTACGTAAATCGTCAAGAATGTTCGAATATGTTGCAACCGTGGATCTGACATTTATCCCGATAGGCGAAGCATCAATCAAATGGATTTTCTTGATGGTCTTGTTTGTTACTGTTTTGATATAGGCAGGCAACGGTCTTCCCGATATTTGCGCTTCTAAGGCTGGTATCAGTTCCTCTAAAACTAAGGTTGTCTTGCCGGAACCTGACACTCCCGTAACAGCAATTAAACGACCACAAGGGATATCCACATCAATGGGTTGCACGGTATGTAGCCTGTCTGTCTTTATGTTTATATAGCCATTGTCGAAAATATGACCTTCCGGTATTGAATCTCTGATTATCGTTTGTTCTGTTCCGGCAAGGAATCGTCCAATTATTGAAGATCGGTTATTCTTAATTGCGTCCACATTCCCCAAGGCAACTATATTGCCTCCGTTATAACCGGCTCCGGGTCCCATTTCTATAAGGTAGTCCGCTGCACGGAGCACTTGTATGTCATGGTCTACAAATACAACAGAATTTCCATCGCTTATAAGGTCTTGCATCACTCCGAGCAGGCCTTCCACATTTGACGGGTGAAGTCCGATTGACGGCTCATCAAGAACATATAGCATACCGGTTGTCCGATTACGAACCGCCCTTGCCAATTGCATACGTTGCCGTTCACCAGTGGATAAAGTCGTTGCACTGCGGTCAAGACTAAGATAACCTATTCCAAGTTCTATGAGGCGTTGTGCAGAATTGGTAAGTTCTTTTACAAGGCTATCTGCCATAACTCTCATACTTTCCGGAATTTTATTCGGGATTTGCGTTATCCATGCCAATAGTTCATCCAATGTCATTGATGAAACTTCCGCAATATTCTTACCGCCAAGCAAAGATGACAAAGCCTTGGCGTTATAACGAGAACCTTGGCATTCGGGACAACAGCACAAATGCAGGTATTTGTTTATTCGTTCAAGACCTTTTTCCGTTTCGGCTTTCTTTAACGCTTCTTCAACTGCGCGGCGCGCATTGCGGTATGTGGTATTAAGTTCAAACAACTTACCGTTTTTTGATGGAATAAGTATCAGTTTCTGAATTTCAGCACCATTATATACTATATCTTTTTCCGTATCACTTAAATCCTTGAACGGAATATCAGCCCGTACTCCAAATTCTTCGGCGACTTTTGACATCCATGAAATACCGAACATCTTCCACGGCTCGACTGCTCCTTGATTGATTGTCAGAGAAGTGTCCGGGACAAGTGCATCGTTATCGATTTCCCGGACTATTCCGGTTCCATTGCATTTCTCACACGCGCCTTCACCGTTAAATGAAAATGATTCTGCACCGGGGGCGTCAAAATCACAACCGCATATAGGGCAATGTAATTTGTTCCCAATCGCTACATCTATGGTAGGATCAAGCAAATGTCCGTTTGGGCAACAATGGCTTCCCAAACGGGAAAACATAAGTCGTAGATGATTAAGTAGCTCTGTCGCTGTACCGAATGTACTTCTTATGCTTGGGATGCCGGGGCGTTGTTGCAGCGCAACTGCCGCCGGGATATGTTCGATATTGTCAACAACTGCTTTCCCTGCTTGAGCGATTCTTCTCCGGGTAAATGTAGACAGGGATTCAAGATAACGTCTTGACCCCTCGGCATACAGCACACCGAGAGCCAAAGACGATTTTCCTGAACCGGACACCCCCGCAATGCCAACGAGTTGCCCAAGTGGGATGGACGCATCAATATTTTTTAGATTATGCACCCGTGCGCCACGAATTTCGATTTTATCGGGTACACCATTTTTTAGTTTCATAATATCCGCTTATAGTAAGTCTGCAAAGTTAGGTATTGATTGCGACTTAGCCTGATATAAAAGCGGATAGATATGTCAATTTTCGGGATTTGACACACTCTCTCGGAATTTTTGTGGTGTCATTCCTCCATTACGTGTAAAAAAACGATTGAAATAAGTGGCGGTACTGAAATGGAGTATATCGGCAATTTCTGCGGAAGACAGGTTTGTATATGCCAACAACTTTCGCGCTTCTTCCATAATACGTTCCTGTATATACAATTTGGTGGTTGTCCCTAACGCATCTTTTACAATCTTATTCAGATAATTGGTTGTTACACATAATTTCCCTGCATAAAACTCGGTATTATGCTCTGAAATGAAATGTTCATTGACAAGCCTTATAAACTTCTCAACATGACGGCTGACAGGAATATTTACATACCCACCAAAACCGGATTTCGCATCTGCCCTCCCTATTAAGACAAGTAACGCATAGAGCATGGCACGCAGAAAATGCGTATCGGCATTTTCCCTCCTATTGATTTCACTTTTCGTGAGCAGAAGTAAATTCAAAACCTGTTCATACAATATCGCATCCATTTGAAGGTATGGAGAGGGACGGTCGGGAGTAAAAAACGGCATTTTTTCCAAGAAAAGGTGGTCAGAGAAAAACGACCGAAGAAATGCCTCTTCGAATAGCAAAACATATCCCTCCAATGTTTCATTATCTGACAGCCAGTGCCATACTTCTCCCGGAACAGAACAAACAATCTGCCCCTTGCTTACTGTTGTAATATGATTGTTTACGGATAACTTGGCTTCTCCCTCGGTTATGAAAATAACCCGATAAAAATTATCTCGGTATATAGGTGTCTTCTTCAACCACGGACGGATAAAGGCAATGTCCACCAAATCCATCAGCAGTTCTTTGTGGTATTTCTTTCTATAAAATTTATATAATGGTATCTTCTTCATATTGCAAAGTTAGCTCTTTTCTTCATAAAGAAGATTAGATTAAATCCTTTATTTCTTGATTTATTGAATAGTACATAAAATATTGGGACAATATAGTGATATAGAATGAGGACTGCCAATAAATAGACAGTCCTCACAACCCTCATATTTTCATTCCTTTCGGGCGGTTTTCATCTTTGGAATATAGCCCCGGACGACCGATTACAACATGGTCGGCAATGAAATTGCCCGTGGAACTTCGTTCATTTGCCGGACTGCGTATCAGAGGGACATCTCACTATGCCATAGAATCACCCCGTCTTTGTTGCCATTTAGCCTCCATCTCCCTTGAAAGCTCGACAATCTCCCGGCTCAGCTTCACAAGGTCGATGGTACACTTCTCCAGCTTGTAGAGCAATGCCATCGCCTTCTTCTCCGAGAAGTGTATGCGCAGCTCCTTGACAACCTAATTATAGTTCGTGCCTATACCACGAAACTGGGCGTGGAAGTCCGACAGCTTGGTGTAGTAGTCCAGCATCGTCTTGTCCACCTTCAGCACCTTGAACTTCTGCCCGAAGAAATGCGACTTGAGAAAGACAGCTTTCGCGTACACGTTCGATTCCTCGTACATCGTCAGGAACCTGTTCCATTCCACATCGTCGAAGCGCACCATCACGCAGTGCGTCTTCGGGTTCAACTTGGGATTTCTCCCGTACTTGCTCTTCTTTTTCATGCTTCTTATTTTTTCAATTTTATGGCTTGTCCATTGTTTAATCTTTGATTAATGAACCCCGAAATTATCCGACTGCGGAGGATAATTCTGCCCACGGCGGTGAAGGTGTTTTCAGTTACTTAGAATTATTCGGGTAACTGAAAATATATCTTGCTGTGTCTTTGAGGACACAAAAATCCTCCGTCTGTCGGATTTGTTTCCGAGTGCAGTCATTCACTTGGAGAATCGGATGAACCGATGAAGTGCATCCACCGGTTCATCCGGGTTCTCCGAAATCTTGTCAGAGCTTGCGCCACTGCCCGAAGTCCTCACGGTAGCTGTCGAGGTGCAGACGGACGAGGTTTTCAATCAGCCCCGATGCGCTCATGCCGCGCTTTCCGAAGTTGCCGACAATCCTGTCCAGCTCGTCACGCACCTCCTCGCTGACGAACACGGGCTTGCGGTTGACAAGCTTCGGGACTTTCAGGTAGGTGGCGCGGTACTCCTCCAACGAAAGCCTGCGCTGTTTGCCGCTGATACGTCTGGCGACAGTCTGCCCCGTGGGAGCATCGACATCCTCAACAGAGGTTTTATCTGCCGTTTTTCCGTCCGGTGCATCCCGTTTTTCAGGCTCGTTAGGTCGGTCTGCATCGGACACCGTATCCTGCATTGCAGCTGTGTCTGTCCCATCCAGCGGAGGGAAGAGTGCAGCCTCTACCGTGGTTGCTTCCTGTTTCTGTGCGGAAGCCTTTGCCTCCTGCTCACGCCATTTCATTTCAGGCAGGTAGTCCTCTATCCTGAAATTCTTGAATGCTTCGTCATTCTCGTAGTTTCTTTTCTTTGCCATTTTGTCAATTTTTTAAAGTTAATACTTGGTGGTCTCATGCGCATGGGTGACCGTTTGTCGGGAGCAAAGTAAGATACTCCGGTGCAGTCGGTCAAGCACTTGGGTTCGCTTAGGCAATTTTGTGTGGTTCTGCTTTATGGTGATTGACAAAGCAGTGAGGACTTCACCGTTTTGCCAGATATATATGACTGAAAGGGGAAAGGTTCAATTACGGGCAATTTTGAATTAAGCCCTTATCTGGACTGTAGCTTCCTTATTAAATATGGAAATTAAGGACTAATGGCTGAACGGATTGGGCAATTGGTGGGTTATGCCTGTGCCAACCTCTACCACCCTGTGCCACTTGCTGCCAGACAGGAATAAAACCATTGCCGGATGCCGGATTATGTATTTCTTTGCGGGAGAAGGAATGATAGCCGCCAAAGGAAAGTCGGCATCCCGGACAATGACTGCCGTATCAGCGCAACACGCTACCACTTTCGGAAAACCCATTGTCAAGTAACGGATTATATATTCCTTTGCGGCAAAAGAAACAGTAACAACTAAAAGAAAGACAATATGGAAATCGTATCAATCGAAAGAAAGACCTTTGAGGCGATGGTCGCCAAGTTCGACCGCTTCGTCAGCCGGATGGATGCCATCTGCCATCGGCACGGTGAAAAGAAAATGAGTGAGTGGATGGACAATCAGGACGTGTGCCGGATGCTCAACATCAGCCCACGAACATTGCAGACACTTCGGGACAACGGCACGTTGGCTTATTCACAGATAAATCACAAGACCTATTACCGTCCCGAAGATGTGCAACGCATCGTCCCCGTCGTGGAGGACAGGCGGAAAGAAGCAAGGTTCAAAGGCAGAACTATATAAACCAAGTATAGTACATAACTGATAATACCCACTAAAATCCAAAACGTATGAATGAATTGATAAACAAGGACAACGAGTGGATAATCCACTTCATGGGTAGCCTTGACCGTCTTCTGGTCAACGTAGAGCATCTGACCGCCAACTACCGCCCGACACTGAACGGGGAGCGTTTCTTCACCGACAAGGAGGTATCAGCTCGGTTGAAGGTGAGCCGCCGGACGCTTCAGGACTACCGTAACGAGGGACGTATTGCCTATATCCAATTGGGCGGCAAAATCCTCTACCGTGAATCCGACATCGAAAGGATGCTGGCTGACGGCTACCGTTCCGCATACCGACTGACGGCAACCTGATTTTCTTGAAGGAGCGCAGTTTGCCGTCTGCCCATACTTGCGGCAGCAATGGTACAACAAAAAGAAAAAGGAACGGTTTACGGATGAAGCATCAATGTTTAGCTTCGTCTGTAAGCCGTTCCTCTGTTTCTTCTGATTTCCCGTCAGTCGCTTGTTTCCGTTGCCGGATGCCTTTCAAGCGTGTGGCTGGCAATGGCAAGGTTTTCGGGCTGAATACGCTCAACCCCGTTTGAGGAAGATTCCGCCCGAAACGGCTCTGCCGCCTGACCTTGCCAATGCCGTCAAAGCCACACGCTACTTTTGCATCCGTGCATCGGGAACAGGTGGCTGACGGGATGAACCTCAGTTATACCATAGGTTGCCGCCCTTGCCACAAGAGAAGAACAATGTTATTGGGCTTCCTTTCTTGGTGGCGCAGATTTCATTCATCACAAACTGCCGGAATCGGATACTCTCTCTGCTGCATATCCTGAAAGCAACGGCTATGACCATTTCAAGGTTGTAAACATCATAGCTGATGCCGTCAGTTTGCTTGATATACTTCATCGTATCAGTTTCGTTCAACTCCTTATTTTTGTAGATTGCCCGTATTACCTTGCGGATGTCGCAGGAGAACACCCCGAACAGGTCGGCTATCTCGAACTTGGTCATCCACACGGTAGTAGTAGAGATTGTAATTGTCCCCATTTCACTGATTGTTATTATTCCTCTGTTCATAATTCCCTTATCTTATGATGATTATTTATGATTTTTTCTTTTCGCCAGCCGATATTTTCTTTCTTCGCTCCATCAGTTTGTCCATGTCTTTGGAGATTTTATCATCAGTTATCCGTGCATATCCCTGTGTCGTCCTGATATTGGAGTGTCCCATCATCTTGGCGATACTCTCAATCGGAATGTCCGCAGAAATCAGGAATGTTCCGAAGCTGTGCCGACTTTGATGATAGGTCAAGTTTTCCTCTTTTCCTATGGTTACTCCCAACTCGTGAACCTCAAACCATAGGGCATCACGGTTGGGAAGAGGAAACACGGACTTCTCATCATCAGTTGTGTTATACAACGACAATATCTGCTCCGCTATGGGATGCAAGGGGATGAACGCCTCCACCTTTGTCTTCTTGCGGTTGATGCGAATATACCGTCTGCCCTCCGCATTTGTCCCGATATGATGGGGATGAAGAAGTTTGATGTCCACATACGCCAGTCCCGTCAGGCTCGAAAAGATGAATGCTCGTCTTGCCAGTTCCATCCGCTTGTCATACATCGGCGTGGAAAGTATCTTCCTGAACTCCTCGCGACTGATGTACCTATGCCTTGCCTCCGGCTTTGTCTCATACTCCAAGTCCTCGCAGGGATTTACACGGATAATCTCCTTATCGACCGCAAGGTACAACAGCCTGTTCAGCCAACGCAGGCAATGGTTGGTCTGTGACACCCCGAAGTTCTTGCATTTCTTCAAGTGGGCTTTGTAAGACTTGCCGAAATCCTCCGTCACTTCTTCAAGAGGAATATCCTTTTTCCCGATTGACACTATAAAGTCCGTCAGGTACTTTTGGTAGTACATTGAAGCCCGATAGGAGGATGTGGAATCAATCTCTTCGGAATGCCTCTTCAACCGCTCGCGTTCCCATTCACCCATTTGCAATAAAGTGGTCGGATGGATGTTGTTCAGGGAGATATGGTTCTTCAACATCTCGGCACTGACCACGCCTTGCGATTTAAGTATCTCGGCATAGGCTTCTTCCGTCAGACGCAGGTATTCCCGCAAGCGGTTGTTCTCCCTGATGGCCTTTATCTCATTCTTCTTGCTGTTCCAATCTTCGGGGCGGCAATAGATGCCTGTGCTTATGGCAGTCTGCTTGCCGTCAATGGTTATACGGCAGAGTACGGCGGTCGTGCCGTCAGCCCTCACTTTGCTGCGGTTGATGTAGGGTAATAATGAAAATGTGCTTCGCATATCGTTGTTGGATTTATAGGGTTAATTTGAAATCCTGGGTCGCCTCTATGAACTTGTCCATGTCCTCGAACAGTTTTTGGGGACTGACACGGGCATATACCTGAGTGGTGGAAATGTCGGAGTGCCCCAGCATCCGGCTGATGGTCTCAATCGGCACACCTGCTTCGAGCGTGATTAACGAGGCGAAACTGTGCCTTGCCTGATGATAGCACAAGTCGTCTTTAATGCCAGCCAATGCCGCCAACGCCTTCATGTGCCTTCGGAGGTTTGGCCAATGCAATAAAGGGAACAGTGTGTCCCTGTCCTCACTGTGATACTTCTCAATCAGCGCAATCGCTTCGGGCAACAGTTTCACGCTGGCACGGAGTTCGTTTTTCTTTCTTCGATACTTCAGCCACAAAGCCCCGCCCTCATCAGTATACAGATTCTCATGGGTAATAGAGACAACATCCGCATAACAGACCCCGGTGTAGCACCCGAAGAGAAACATATCCCTTGCCAGCATGTGGGATTTGCGGTAAGCAGGTATTTCCACATCACGGATTCTCTCAAACGATTTACGGCTCAATGCCCGCGGTGTCGTTTCAGTCTTCTTCGGCAAGGTAAAATGCCGGAAGTGGATTCTGTCGGCATACCCCTCCTTATAAGCCAGACGGCATATCTTCTTCAGGATGGCAAGATGATGGCGGACGGTATCTATCGCATAGCCCTTGTTTTCCATAACGAATGCCTGATAGTCGTGGATGAACTGTTCCGTCAGTTGCCCGAATGCCAAATCCTTGACCTTGTACTGATGCTTGATGAACTCTCCGAGGGTCAGACGCATATAGTGATAGCCGGGATAAGTCCCTTTCGCGCGGTCTATGCCGATACGGGCTTTGAGGTCATCACAGACAACATCCGTCATTCGCATGAGGGTCATCTGTGTTTCCATACTACCTTGAAAATGATTTTTCACATCGGTGGCATCAAAATCTACCTTACGGCTCACAAGGCTGTCGAAGGCGTTGTTCACCGCCAACAGCAGTTTCTCAATCTTGGCATTGGTTTCCACCGCCTCCTTGCTCTTGCCGTTCAGACGGCTTTCACGGGGATTCCACAGTTCGGGAGTGCAGGACAGCTTGCAACTGAACTGCGCCATCGTGCGGTTCACGGTGATACGTCCCATGATGGGAGCCTTGCCCGACTTGTCCAGTCCGCTCTTTTTGAGGTAGAGCAGCACCTTGAATTTTTCTACTTTCATACGCTTATATTTTAAGTGCAAATTTACTTGCCATATAAGCGTCTCTTGACACGCAAAACACTGTGTATTAACGCAAACAAAACGGTGAGGATTTCTTTTCATCGCTTGCCGTTACCTGTTCCCGTTTAGGTAACTGCCCGGCTAACGGTTTGGTAACTGAACAACCTCAATATTCCGTTTTCGTTTGCATTTTCACAACTTGGCAAAATATTGAAATACCGCTTATTTCTAACGGTTTACGTTTAATCTATACCTATCCACAGTCGCTTGCTTTGGCTATTCTGTTGCATGTTGCCCGGCATACATGTGTATCTAAAGGAACAATCAAATCTCTGCGATCAAAACTTTCCCAAATCGACCTCCGAATCCCGACGAATCATCCAACGCAAAAACATATTCAGTTTCTTTTGAGGACTTTTGGCAGAAACTTCAAGAAATGCACATAACTTTTCCATTGGTATTCCGGGATATAACATCAAAGCTTCCTCCAGACTTTCAAACTGTGTATAAGCTATATATAATGCCGAAAGTATCCATAAAAATCAGCATACGACAACATCCGATAAAAGCTATTGGTCGCTCCCGAAGGAAAATCCTTCTCCCACTGGCGGGACAATACATATTGATAAGGTGAATCTCCCATTAATCTATGCAGTTCGTCCGCCTTCTTCAATATCTGTTTGCGATTGCCAAAACTCATAATTGCCGTCAACAGACCACTGATTTCAATATCCTGCTTCAACGTATATCGATGAGGGAACTGCACCGGATCACTTATAATAAAGTCTGCACGATGATAAATCTCCGCACACATCAAAAGTTTATTCTTTATATCTTCAGTCATTTTGAGAAAGTATCAAGTATTGAAAGCACAAAAGTACATATTCTAGTTGGATTTCCTCTTTAAGTAAATGACAGATTGTATCCCTAATAAAATAACAAACAGATATTCTGCCGTCATATACACAGTCAGAGAAGCATGAAAACATTCACTTAACAGATACAGATAAATCAAATATACCAGAATAGTGATTAACTGGAAGATAAAAGCGAGCTTCGTCTTTCCTGTACCGGTAACAGCATTAATATAAACATATCCGGGCAGTGCAAAAGCATAATTCAACAGCATAACTATAAAAGGATAGAAAGCTAATCTCACCAGATTATCGTTATTCGTATAAAATCCGACAATCCATTGATTGCTCCAAAGAGCTATCCCTATCAACGGAAGTCCCACCACATAGCCCAGCTTAAGAACTTTACGACAAACAGGAAAAAGTTCTTTCCCCGCTCCCGCTCCAATCAAATTACTGACTAACGCTCCCGTAGTGGATGCAAAAGAATTGACTATCACAAAAAAGACGGTAGAAACACTACGGGTAATATTGGAAATAGCAAGCTCTGTCTTTCCCAGATGCTCAATAGCAACGAAGAACAGAAACCAGGGAGCAACGCTGATAAAAGAGTGAAGCATACTCCATACAGATAGCCTCAACAACTTTATTAACAATTTCCCATCATAAACGACCTTCAGCCCATATTTCACTTTATCTACCCTCACCCACATATATAATAGGAGTACGACAAAAGCTCCGAACTCTGCCAAAGAAGAAGCCATCGCCGCCCCGGATATACCCAGATTCAGTTTGAATATCAGCAGATAGTTAAAAGGAATATTGATACAGATAGCCATGATAGCTGCTGCGGACAATGCTTTGGTCGTTGTTATCCCTACCAGAAAAGACCGGAAAGCTAAAAAAGGAAATGAGAACAACAAACCGAAGCTACGCCAATCCAGATAATGAATCACTGCCCGGTAAATCTCATCCGAAGTTATCAACCGGCGTAAGATAAATGGAGAAACAAACAAAATCAGCAAACAAAGAATGACTGCCATCCCCGACAGGAAATATAATCCCTGAAAAAATGTACGTCCCGTCTCTTTATAATGTTGTTCCCCATTTCTCCGGGCAATCATTACCTGCAGCCCGATGCTGAATCCGAAGCCCAGCATATAAACAGCCAAATAATAGATTCCGGCAAGCGCAGAAGCTCCCAGTTCGACTTCTCCCACATGCCCCAGGAAAATAGCGTCGGTAATATTGATTAATTGTTCCATCAGAATGCTCATCATCACAGGAAAGTTGATGAGCCATATTTGCTTATATGTATAATTCATTGCTCAATTTTAAAATAATACGATACGGTATACCACATCATAGTAGCACACAGTTCCGTAAATTTATAAAAATGGATATAAAACTCTTTGGCAGGCGAGTAGTTGCCTGTCGGATAGCTGAATAGCCCTGTTAGAAATGATGCTATTCGTTGAGCGTAGCTATATGCAGAGTTTCATAAATAGATGAATACTGTTGGTTTATCAATCAATTACGCTACAAAGATAATAAATCTTACTCTATATCACAATATGGTACGGTATTAGCAGATTACTTATAGTAAAGAGATGTATTAAAAACATTGATTACGACATTAACAGATTGATTTATAAAGATATACCATATTCTAAAGCTAAAGAATGATTCTTAAATATCTTTCTCTTTTGAAAAAGGGCATATCATTTTGAAAAGAGTAGTAACCAATAAATAACCAGATAACAATGAAAGTTTGTAAATTCGAGAAAATTAAAGATGAGGATGGAATGAAGCAAGTAATCAATTGTATTCAGAAAGAACATCCTTATGTAGCTGTAGTCCCTATATTGGCACAATTACAGGAGTGGTTACAGGCTATTTCCATCAGTTGGTTTCACGAAGAAGATGAAGCTTCTCATGCCACAGTCAATGCCATCGAAGCATATTGCTATGCCCTTGCCAATCATCTCATTACAGATTCGCACCTAAATCAGGAAATTAAAAACCGGATTCTGGAGTGCATAAAGAAAATACATATACTTGTAGAAGACAAAGCAGATTTACTGATTGATAAAATGATAAAAGCGGAAGTATACGGATTATCCAGCGATTTATTCACTTATTGCTTACGTCAACAGGGTCTTCGTGCCCAAACATTAGATACCGGCAAACTTATACAGATCAATCTGGAAAGAAAGCCGGATATCCCATATATTCAGGAATCTATCCAACAATACATTGACGAGCACCGGAATGTGGATATTTTTATCGCCCCACTTTCCATTTGCAGAAATGTGTATGGTGAAATAGACTTCATGAGCGAACAACGCAATGATTACTATGCAACAGTGCTTGCCACCCTATTCAAAGCGGACGAAATACTGTTATCCACCCCTATCAATCATATCTACGCAAACCGGAATTGCCTGCGAGAACAACATTCACTAACCTACATAGAAGCCGAACAACTGATTAACAGCGGAGTACACCTGCTCTACGCAGATTGTATCACCCTTGCGGCACGCTCTAATATAATTATCCGCCTAACCGATACACACGATCTGTCAACAGAACGCCTCTATATATCTTCCCATGACACAGGCAACAGTGTCAAGGCCATCCTCTCACAGGATTCGGCTACCTTTGTACGTTTTACCTCATTAAATGTATTGCCCGGATATTTATTTATGGGTAAGATATTGGAAGTTATCAACAAATATCAAATCAATGTCATCTCAATGGCCTCATCCAATGTATCCATCTCGATGATGCTGACAGCCAGCCGGGACACCCTGCGAATCATTCAAAGGGAACTACATAAATATGCCGAAATGGTTATGGACGAAAATATGTCTGTAATACATATCATCGGCTCCCTTCATTGGGAACGCACACAAGTAGAAAGCCATATTATGGATACTATCAAAGATATCCCCGTATCTCTCATTTCTTATGGAGGAAGCGATCATTGTTTCACACTATCTGTACATACCACAGATAAAAACAGACTGATTAGTTCGCTATCCAGACAATTTTTCGAGAGTCAGTGCGCAGCCTGACTCAAAGCCGGATAAAAAAGAGACATCTGAAAACCAAATAAAAAAATAAAGAGATGAAAATAGCTATTATAGGAGCCGGACACATAGGGAGTGCAATTGTCACTTGTCTGGCGCAAGGACATCTTTACAATAAAAAAGACATTATTGTCTCCAATCCAAATATCGATAAACTGGAGAGACTGCAAGAACATTTCCCGGCAATACACATAACGACCGATAATCAACAAGCCATATCGGAAGCCGAAGTAATCGTCCTCGCCATCAATCCCTGGAAAGTAGATGAAGTATTATCTCCTCTACGTTTCTCACGTACACAAATCCTCGTATCTCTCGTGTCCGGAGTATGTATCTCCCACCTGGCTCATTTGACAGAAGCCGAGATGCCTATCTTTCGGGCAGTTCCCAATATGGCCATTACAGAACGTTCCAGCCTCACTTTGATAGCTTCCCGCGGAACCGATAAAGAATATCAGCAATTAATAAAACAGATATTTGACGAAGGAGGAAAATGCCTGTTCCTGCAAGAGAAACAACTAGATACCACTTCCGCATTAACCTCCAGCGGAATAGCTTTCGCCTTAAAATATATGCAAGCGGTTATGCAGGCAGGGATTGAGCTAGGAATTCCCGGCAAGGATGCCATGCAAATGGCAGCGTATAGCATGGAAGGAGCGACAGAACTGATTCTGAATCATAACACTCATCCGTTGCTGGAAATAGAGAAAGTAACCACTCCGGGCGGAACCACTATAAAAGGATTGAACGAACTGGAGCACAAAGGCTTCACTTCTTCTATTATTCAAGCCATCAAAAGCAGTGCCACAACTTTGATTGACAAAGAGGAAGAAGATGCAAAAATCTTCCGATAGTCCTTATGGTATGGTTTCTCAAGTCCTTTTTGCCTATTTTGAAATGCTATATATCCCAAAGCCAGCATAAAAGGACTTAAGAAAATGTATGCTTAGATTTTATATTCCTCTATCTTCCGGTACAGGGTGGTAAGTCCGATTTTCAACAAACGGGCAGCTTCCGTTTTATTCCCTTTCGTATATTCCAACACACGTGCAATATGTCTGCGTTCCATTGCGGCCAACTCAAAACTACCTACACTATCATCCGAACATTCATAATGAGTGTTTTGGATTTCCAAAGGTAAATCGCAAACATCCAACCGCCCACCTTCGCAGACAATCAGGCTACGCTCGATAACATTTCGCAATTCGCGGATATTTCCTTTCCAAGACTGTTTCTCCAAAGCCTCCAGAAAAGCGGGAGTCATCTCACTAATAGAATACGAAAGTTTCTCGGAAAAGCTCTTGGCAAAAGCTGCTGCAAGAATACTGATATCCCCTGCCCGCTCACGAAGTGCAGGGAGATGCACCTGAAATACAGAAAGACGATAGAACAAATCTTCACGAAAACGTCCCTCTTTGATTTCTTCCTGCAGGTTGCGGTTCGTTGCAGCAATGATACGCACATTCACCCTGGTAGGCTTTGTGTCACCAATTTTTATATACTCGCCGGTTTCAAGAATACGCAGTAACTTGGCTTGCAGTTCAAAAGCCATTTCCCCTATCTCATCCAGAAAAATCGTTCCGTTATGAGCTTCCTCAAAAAGCCCTTTCTTATCTTTCAAAGCACCGGTAAATGAGCCCGCCTTGTGCCCGAACATCTCACTCTCTAATAATTCCTTACTAAAAGAGGAGCAGTTAACCGCTACGAAATTCTGTTTACTCCGCTTACTATTATAATGGATAGCCTGAGCAAAAACCTCTTTTCCTGTCCCGGTCTCTCCGGTAAGTAATACCGGAACATCCGTGACAGACACCTTCTGTGCCAAAGAGATAGCCTCTTTCAGCACTTTCGATTCTCCTAAAATAGAATCGAACGAATACATCTGCCCGACTTTCTTCTCCAGTTTTTCCAACCGGACATTCATTCTTGCTTTCTCCGCAGCACGACTAATCAAAGGAATGATCTTATTATTATCATCTCCCTTCGTTATATAATCGAATGCACCATTCTTGATCGCCTGCACCCCGTCAGGAATATTGCCATGTGCGGTGAGAAGAATCACTTCCACATTAGGAGCCTGCTTCTTGATATTCAGCACTAAATCCACCCCATTCCCATCAGGAAGAAAAACATCACACAGAACCACATCGGGCGATTGGACTTCAAGTTGTTTGACAGCAGCTTTACAATCGCCAGCCTGACACACTTCGTACCCTTCAAGTTCCAGCATACGTGCCAAAAGGCTACGAATCTGGATTTCATCGTCAACAATAAGAATCTTACTCATACAATTTACTTACATTTAATGGAAGAATAAAAAACAGGGTGCGCAAATATAACTTTTTTCGATGAGTCTATGAACATTTCTTATATATAGTTCGTTATTTCCATAGGAAACTATTTACACTATAAAATTATGAAGATTATCATTATCGGAGGCGTTGCAGGAGGAGCTACCACTGCTGCCCGAATCAGACGAGTAGACGAGACAGCAGAAATTATCCTTTTGGAAAAAGGAAAGTATATATCGTACGCCAATTGCGGGCTGCCTTATTATATAGGAGGAGTGATTGAAGAACGGGAAAAATTATTTGTACAGACTCCCGAAGCATTCTCGACACGCTTCCGTGTTGATGTCCGCACGGAAAACGAAGTGATTTTTATTGACCGGAAGAAAAAGACGGTCACCGTACGTCAGAGTAGCGAGGATACGTATGAAGAGAGCTACGACAAACTGCTGATATCAACCGGAGCTTCTCCCGTACGGCCGCCATTACCGGGAATCGACCTTCCGGGTATTTTCACGCTAAGAAATGTCACAGATACAGACCGTATCAAAGAATATATCAACAGCCATTCTCCCCGAAAAGCGGTAGTGGTAGGAGCCGGATTTATCGGTCTCGAAATGGCCGAGAACCTGCACGCACAAGGGGCGAAAGTCTCGATTGTGGAAATGGGGAATCAGGTAATGGCTCCTATCGACTTCTCGATGGCTTCGCTCGTGCATCAACACCTGATGGACAAAGGAGTGAACCTGTATTTGGAACAAGCCGTAGCTTCTTTCGAACGGGAAGGGAAAGGACTGAAGGTTACTTTCAAGAACGGACAGTCGATTTCTGCCGATATTGTCATTCTATCTATCGGGGTACGGCCGGAAACCAGTCTGGCCCGGGCTGCCGAGCTAACGATCGGCCCTGCCGGCGGTATTGCCGTGAACGACTATTTACAGACATCCGACGAAGCCATTTATGCTATCGGTGACGCTATCGAATATCGCCATCCAATCACCAGAAAGTCCTGGCTCAACTACCTTGCAGGCCCTGCCAACCGTCAAGGACGCATCGTTGCAGACAATATACTGGGAGCTAAAATTCCATACGAAGGTTCCATCGGCACTTCCATCGCCAAAGTCTTTGATATGACGGTGGCTTCCACCGGCTTGCCCGGCAAACGGCTACGCTTGGAAGGTATCGATTATATGTCGTCTACCATTCATCCCGCTTCTCATGCCGGATACTATCCGGACGCTATGCCGATGAGTATAAAGATTACGTTCGACAAACAAACGGGACGGCTGTACGGAGGACAGATTGTCGGCTATGACGGAGTGGACAAACGAATTGACGAGCTTGCGCTCGTCATCAAACATCAAGGTACAGTATACGACCTGATGAAAGTAGAACAGGCATACGCTCCTCCATTCTCCTCCGCCAAAGATCCTGTAGCAATAGCCGGATATGTAGCAGAAGATATGATTACGGGTAAAACGAATCCTGTCTACTGGAGGGAGCTGAGAGACATCGAGATGGAGAATAAATTCTTACTGGATGTCCGTACACAGGACGAGTTTGCATTAGGATCATTACCGGGAGCGGTCAATATCCCGTTGGATGAACTCCGGGACCGGATGTCGGAATTGCCGAAAGACCGTATGATTTATACGTTCTGCGCCGTCGGTCTGCGCGGTTATCTCGCTTACCGGATATTGACGCAACACGGATTTGACAAAGTACGTAACCTTTCGGGCGGATTGAAGACTTACCGTGCAGCCACAGCCCCCATCGTTATACACCAAGAGAATGAAGACCAAACAGCCGAATCCCCTTCACCGCAAGAGAAGACACTTTCGAGCGAGCCATCAACCGCACCGGAAATTCCCGTAGCAGCTGCAAAAACAATCCGTGTGGATGCGTGCGGACTGCAATGTCCCGGTCCAATACTGAAAATGAAAAAGACGATGGACGGACTGGCTTCCGGTGAGCGGGTAGAGATTACGGCTACCGATCCGGGATTCCCGCGTGATGCTGCCGCATGGTGCAACTCGACCGGCAATCAGCTCATTTCCAAAGAGGCATCTGGAGGAAAATCTGTTGTTATTATAGAAAAAGGAGAACCAAAAGCGTGCAATATTGTTACTTCTTGTGAGGGCAAAGGAAAAACTTTTATCATGTTCAGTGATGATTTAGATAAAGCTTTAGCTACCTTTGTACTTGCCAACGGTGCGGCAGCCACAGGACAGAAAGTTACAATTTTCTTCACTTTCTGGGGATTGAACGTTATCAAAAAACTGCATAAGCCGAAAACCGAGAAAGATATTTTTGGAAAAATGTTTGGCATGATGTTGCCTTCCAGCTCGAAGAAACTGAAACTTTCAAAGATGAGCATGGGAGGAATAGGCGGAAAAATGATGCGGTATATCATGAATAAGAAAGGTATTGATTCTTTGGAATCACTGCGTCAACAAGCTCTGGAGAACGGAGTGGAATTTATTGCCTGCCAGATGTCGATGGATGTGATGGGAGTGAAACAAGAAGAACTTCTGGACGAAGTGACTATCGGTGGTGTAGCGACTTATATGGAACGGGCCGACAATGCCAACGTTAATCTGTTTATTTAACGGAACGAAATAATAAATATATGCAATGAGAAATATGAAAACAATATGTGCCATACGCGATGTATTCAGAGCTATGACCAATTTTGAGGCTAGCTTTGAGCAAGTCTACCAGATAACGCTGAACGAGGCCATGATTTTGTGCGCTCTCAAGTGTTCTTCGGAAAGAATGACGGCAACAAACCTGTCGAAACAAACGGATTTGAGCCCTTCCCATACATCAAAAATGCTCCGGATACTAGAAGAAAAAGGACTGATTGTCAGAACTTTGGGAAGCGAGGACCGGCGGCAAATGTACTTTACCCTGTCTGCTGCAGGAAGAGAACGGGTTTGTGACATGGAAATACAGAAGGTGGAAATCCCCGAATTACTGAAACCTCTGTTCAAAGACGCAGAATCTTAAACGGATCTCTGCCAATCATAAAGAGAGTTCAAAACGCGGATTAACGTGAATTAATCCGCGTTTTATTATTCATTATGCCACACTCTCTTCTTTATTACAGACACAGAAAGAAAAATGTTAATTTTCCGGCAAAATAATTCTTCGTGCGAACCTTTTTATTTCTTTGTTGTTGTTTGTAACAAAAGCCCCAAGGTACCAGGGCCTGATTTTTATATAACCTAAACATTATAAAGATATGAAGAAATTAATTCCTATTTTATTGGCGGTCTTTGCACTCGCATCCTGCGAAAAAGACCCGGACATGGGTAAGCTGGATAACAACTATCTGGTATACACTAACTACGACAAGAAAGCTGACTTCAAAGTTCCTACATTCTATCTGGCAGATCAAATTCTGGTAATCAACGACAGTAAAGAACCGGAATATCTCGAAGGAGAAGGCGCTGAACAAATTCTGGCTGCTTACACGGAAAACATGGAAGCTAGAGGCTATACAGCCGCTGATACCAAAGAAAATGCTGATCTTGGTATCCAAGTAAGCTACATCGAAAGTACTTATTATTTCACCAGCTACAATCAGCCCGAATGGTGGTGGGGCTATCCCGGCTATTGGGGTCCCGGTTATTGGGGCGGAAACTGGGGTGGCGGATGGTACTACCCGTACGCTGTGACTTACAGTTATAGCACCAACTCATTCCTGACGGAAATGGTGGACTTGAATGCCGACCAAGGTGAAAAAGCCAAACTCCCTGTTGTATGGACCAGTTATCTGACCGGATTTGAAACAGGTTCGAGCGCTGTCAACCGTACTCTTGCAGTGGACGCTGTCAATCAGTCATTCACTCAGTCACCTTATCTTACTAACAAATAAACAACTACAACTGTTATGAAAACAAGAAAAAATATATACTTCAAGGTAGTAGCCTTGGCGGCTATTGCCATCGCCTTCGCCATGCCGGCTAAGGCACAGCTATCAGACAACGGATATGCTAATATCGACTGGCAGTTTAATGTTCCCCTCGGCAATCATTTTGCCGACAAGTCCAGTGGTTGGGGTATGAACTTTGAGGGCGGTTATTTCGTGACTCCCAATATCGGTTTGGGTCTTTTCCTGAACTACCATACGAACCACGAATATGTAGGCCGTGAAACCTTCCAACTGGGAGCCGGTGAGGTTACTACCGACCAGCAACACACCATGTTCCAATTGCCTTTCGGTGCTGCTGCCCGTTACCAATGGAACCGCGGTGGATCCGTACAACCATACGTCAGCGCTAAACTAGGTGCCGAGTATGCTAAAATCCGTTCTAACTTCAATATGCTCGAAGCTAGAGAAAACAGTTGGGGCTTCTACGCTTCTCCTGAAATCGGTATCAATGTATTTCCTTGGGTATACGGACCGGGACTACACTTCGCTCTCTACTACAGCTATGGTACCAACAAGGCTGATGTACTGCATTACAGTGTAGACGGACTGAACAACTTCGGTTTCCGACTGGGTGTATCATTCTAAGGCTAAACTCTATCAGAATTACGTTAATAAAAAGAATGCCTCTCTGCTTCCACGAGCAGAGGGGCATTTCCTTTTATAGCTTGCCGGAAAAGGAGGGATTACTTTTTCTTCATCGCATCATAAATCGCTTCCTGTATCCTTTCACGAATGTGCAATTGATTCAATTTACGGTTGGTCGCGTCCGGATAAACCCGGTTACTCAAAAAGACATAGACCAACTCATTCACAGGGTCCACCCAAGCACAGGTTCCGGTAAACCCGGTATGGCCATACACTTCGGCAGGTACACCGGGAGCACAGTTCCCTTTCTTCGAATCAGTCATATCCGGTTTGTCGAATCCCAAACCGCGCCGACTTATCTTTGAAACTTCCGTAGTAAACAGTTGACAGGTTTCCTTACTCAGATAACGCTGTCCGTCCAACTCCCCTCCATTCAATAACATCTGATAGATACGGGCAACCTCACGGGCTGTGGAAAAAAGTCCGGCATTCCCGCCCAATCCACCAAAGAAAGCGGAAGCCTCATCATGAACAAAGCCTTGCAAAGTCTCTTTTCGCAAGAAACGATCTTTGTTGGAAGGCACAATCTCCGATTTGGCAAAGCGGCGTAAAGGCAAATAACCCGTGCGCTCCAGCCCCATCGGCCCGTAAAATTCACGTTGCAGATAGGCTTCCATCGGCATTTCCGCCAACTGTTCCACCAGCATTCCCAACAGGATAAATCCGATGTCACTATATACATAGCGTTTCTGTCTCAATGGAGTTTCCGCAATTTTCTCTTCTATCACTTTCCTGAATGAACGGTTCAGCCATATACTATCACAGATTTGAACGGTATAATCCCCAGTCCCGACAGATGAGATATATTCTTTTTTAAACTTAAAATCCGGATTCGCCCATGTGGTCGTACCAATCCGTAACGGATGTTTCGCATCCCTACGCGCACTGAACAATCGTCCGTCGTAACTATCCTTGTCTATCACTTCCTGATAGAACGGTATCCAAGATGGCAAACCGGACTGGTGAAACAGGATTTCCTGAATAGTGATATCTTTCTTGTCTGTACGTTGCAAGAACGGCAAATAATCCGAAATCTTATCGGTAAGGCTGAAACGTCCTTTATCGTAAAGTTTCATAATAGCCAGCAGAGTTCCCGTAGTTTTGGATAAAGAGGCCAAATCGTAAATATCCGTAGATTCGACACGAGGACTGCCCTTTCCCGCATACGTACCGAACGCTTTATCATACATGATATGCCCGTTTCTCAAAACAACTATCTGGCAACCGGGATAGGCTCCCTGCTGAATGCCGTCCAGTGCAATGGCGTCAATCTTTTTCAGAAGAACGGACGAAAGACCGTGCTCCTCCGGAATGAAATGTAAAGGCGTTCTCGGTGTAATGGTCACTCCCGCCCCTGTGGGAAACAATCCGCCTATGCTTGCCGACAACCTGCCGTCCGCCGTGGCTTTGGCATATAAGATATCAGCCACCTGCCGCTGCACGTCACTATTATGGCTATGCCCCAATATCACGGCTGATGCGCGGGACACCGCACGTTGAATCTGCAACATCATTTTGCCGGGTGTAAAAAACAGATAGATAGTCGGGCTTTTAGGAACAAACTTGGCAAAGAAAGGCTGATAAGCCCCCAATCGTTGTTCACTGACCGCTACCACAATCCGTTTATAAGCAGCCAACGAATCACGCAACTTCTGATTTTCCTGTTCAGTCTGATTGGCACGAAGACGGAAACGGACCAATGAAGTATAACGGGACATCTGACTCGCCAGCGCATTCGTCTCACCCGGTTTTCCGACTTCGAGCAATGCAATCTTCTGTTCCTTGTCCGCGTGCAACGGTAAAATATGGTTCTTATTGTCCACCACAGTAATCGCCGCCCAATTCAACCGACGGATTAAATCACGTGTCTGAGGAGTGTTAATACGCTGTTCCAAACCAGATACTTGCACAAACGGCTTTTTCTTTAATCCCAGTGCATATTTATAAGTCAGCACCTTACGGCATTTACTCTCAATATCCTCCCGGCTCAACTCCCCTTTTTCAATGGCTTCCAATACGGCGGATATCTCCGCTTTCAGATTACGGGGAGCCAGCACCATATCATTTCCCGCTTTCAATGCTTGCAGACTGACACTTCCATTCCCCGACACCCCTTTCATGGCAAGCGCATCTGTAAATATCAGCCCTCTAAAAGCCAATTCGTCCGTCAACAAATCATACACCACATTGCGGGACAATGACGATGGGAGTCCGCCCACCGGTTCTATGATGGGCACTTGCAAATGGCCGACCATCATACCGCCCAATCCTGCCCGGATCGCTCTTTTAAAAGGATAAAGTTCTACACTGTCCAACCGCTCGCGAGTGAAAGGAAGCACAGGCAACGCCTTATGCGAATCAATATCCGTATCTCCATGACCAGGAAAATGCTTGCATACAGACAGTACTCCTCCTTCTTCCAGGCCGGATGCGTAAGCGATAACCTTATCTGCCACCTGTATCGGATTTTCTCCGAAAGAACGGGTATTAATCACCGGATTCTTCGGATTGATATTCACATCCGCCACCGGAGCAAAATTAACCTGAGCCCCAATCTGTTTGCACTGGCGGGCTACTTCACGCCCATACGCATGAATCAACCGATTGTCCTGAATACAGCCCAGTACCATATTTCTCGGGAAAACAGGTGTGCCGCGCAAACGCATTGCCAACCCCCATTCTCCATCGAAAGTAATCATAACAGGTACTTTGGCTTGCCGCTGCGCCCGATTCGTCAAGTTGACCTGGTTCTGCAGTTTTCCACCGGAAAAAAGAAGTCCGCCCACTTTATAAGTATCAACGGCTTCACGCAGCAATTCCAGATTTCGTTTGGTATCCACAGGAGCGATGGTATAGATAAATAACTGCCCGACTTTTTCTTTGAAGGAAAGCCTATCCATTACCGAGTCTACCCAATGGCGGCAGTCCTTGTTCTGGAGAGCCTTATATACCAACTGCGGTTCAACGGCAGCAGCATTTTGAGCCGAACCCGTTACCGGTCCGGCTGAAATAAGAAATAAAAACGCTAAGATTGAGGAAAGTTTCTTCATTTATGTTCCAAAGTCAAATCAAGACGGCCTACACGCACACCACTCTTCCCCGTGTGCATGACAGCCACTTCTTCTCCATCCATGTTCAAATATGTTTTCGGGCCTTTCATAAAGGTGTGCGAATGCCCGCCCAAAATCACATCGATATTACGTGTATTCGCCACCAGGCGTTCGTCCATCTGAATTCCCAAATGCGACAGACATACCACAACATCACATCCTTTCTCTTTCAGCAAAGCAGCCACTTCATTCGATACCCCGACCGGGTCCTCATAAACTACTCCTTCACATTTATTAGCCTGAATCAGTCCTTCCGGTTCCGCTCCCAGACCGAAGACACCTATTTTCAAACCATATTTCTCTAAAATAACGTATGGCTTTACAATATCCTTCAATACCGTAGCTTCCAAATTATAATTGGCACAGACTACCGGAAACTTTGCCATCTTGAAAATACGGGCCATGTTATCCACATCGAAATCAAACTCATGATTGCCGATAGTCATCGCGTCATAGCCCATTTCGTTCATCAACTTAATTTCCACTTCCCCCTGAAACATATTATAATAGGGAGTCCCCTGCGAAATATCCCCGCAATCGAACAACAATACATTGTCGTGCTCTTTGCGGAACTGTTCAAGGAAAGTAGCCCGGCGGACAAATCCTCCTTCATTATAATTGCGGTCACCTTTCTGATTGACCGGTTCAATGCGACTATGCACATCGCTAGTCTGCAAAAGTATAAGTTCTTTAGTATCCTGCGCAAATAGGGAAAAGGCAAAGCTTACCGCCAGGCAGAGCAGGAAAGATATCTGAATTCTTCTCATATCCAACATTTTTAGTTTCTCCTTTTTTATTTTATAGAAATACGTCCATCCAGTTTGGAGGTAATCAGCTTACCTTCGGCAGTCTGCTTCCGCACATATTCAAGAAACAGGCCGCGCAAAGTAGCGTTCTCCGGACACACACGTTTCTCCGCTTGCAGAAGAGCGTCCATCCGCCCGTTTCCATCCGCCAGATAATCGATGGTAGCTACCGTATAAGATTGGTCATCCTTCACCGGTTGTCCGCCAATGGTTACATTCAGCAGTTCGCCTTCCTTACTGATTTCCATACGAATGCCACTCACTCCTTCTCCATGCAAGGAAGCGATAGCCTTAAAAAGACGTTTCATGTCCGTCCCCTTCATTGTCAACACACAAAGCGAATTCTCGAAAGGAAGGATTTCGAAGATTTCGCCAACGGTGATATCTCCCTTCGGCAGGATATTGCGCAATCCTCCCATATTTACCAATCCCATATCGGCAGGTTTACCCAATACCCGAACCGCCGCCTGCTGCAACACACCTGCCACAAGATTGGAAAGGAGGCTTTCCGGATTCCCTTTATCCATTATCATTTCACTGGTGCCAATGACTTCATACATCATCGCATCTACTTTGTCCTTATAGGGCTTCAATATCTCAGCAGCTCTTTTGTCGGGATTCGCATCCCAGACTGAATCGATCGTAATCATACTGCCTTTTACTCCAACCACTTCGTAGTTAGCCGTGGTTTCCCGTGCCGAACGACAGGACGTAAAGAGGAAACCTCCCGCCAACACGGCTACAATCAGATACTTCACATAAGTCTGTTTCATGTTCGCTATTTTTAGATATGCTACAAATATACGAAAACATTTGGCTATCTGACAAATAATTCGTTACTTTGCACCGCTTTCGCGCAATCGCTGTCAAGAGAAGAGATACTTGGTATGTTGCGTTGTAACGATGAAACAATTTAATAATAACAACAATGGATTTAATTAAAATTGCAGAAGAAGCATTTGCTACCGGAAAACAGCACCCGAGCTTCAAAGCAGGAGACACTGTAACAGTAGCATATCGTATTATCGAAGGTAACAAAGAACGTGTACAGTTGTATCGTGGTGTTGTTATCAAAATCGCCGGTCACGGAGACAAAAAGCGTTTTACTGTACGTAAGATGTCCGGAACTGTAGGTGTAGAAAGAATTTTCCCAATCGAATCACCGGCTATCGATAGCATCGAAGTGAACAAGGTAGGTAAAGTTCGTCGCGCTAAATTGTACTACCTGCGTGCTCTTACCGGTAAGAAAGCTAGAATCAAAGAAAAAAGAGCTAACTAATCCTAGTTACTTTTCGATTCGAAATAAAAAAGGGAACTTCCATTACAGGAAGTTCCCTTTTTTATTGTCATTTCCCCTTCTGAATCTCCCACTCTGAAACATAAAGCCCCGAAAGTCATAAACTCCCGAGGCTTCATTACCTTTATTACAATAATGATATATTATTCTTTCAGATCCTTCAATTCCCAAGCCAATGCACTGGCACCCAGTACGGCGGCATCGGAATCCTTCAGTTCGGAAACGAGCAATTTCGTCTTACCTTTATAGATATTCAGGATATTCCTATCGATTGATTCCTGAATCGGTTTCATGATATAGTCACCGGACTTAGCCAGACCACCGAACAATACAATTGCTTCGGGACTGGAGAATGCGATAGCGTCCGCCAAAGCTTCACCCAAAATATTTCCGGTAAATTCGAAGATTTCCTGTGCCAGTTTATCGCCTTGAACGGCTGCGTCATATACATCCTTTGAAGTAATGTTTTCTGCAGGAATATTACGGAGCAGACTTGCATCCGTGCGGGCAGCCAAAAATTCGCGAGCAGTGCGGGCTACACCGGTAGCCGAACAATAAGTTTCCAGACAACCTTTACGGCCGCAACCACAAAGACGACCATCGCGACGAGCGATAACATGTCCCAACTCACCGGCAAAACCGTCATGACCATACACCATCTGGCCGTTGATAACGATACCGCTACCTACACCTGTACCTAATGTAATCATGATAAAGTCTTTCATACCACGGGCGGCGCCGTATGTCATTTCACCGATAGCGGCAGCATTAGCGTCGTTTGTCAGAGCTGTAGGAATGCCCAGTCTTTCTTCAAACATAGCAGCCAACGGAAGAATACCTTTCCAAGGTAAATTCGGAGCGAACTCGATAGTTCCTGTATAGTAGTTACCATTCGGAGCACCCACACCGATACCTCTGATTTTATCCACACCGCCATTGGCGATAATCAATGGAAGAAGATTTTTGCACACTTCATCTGCATATTCTTCTACCGTAGGATAACCGGATGTTTTGATAGAACTGCTTGCTATAATAGTTCCGCGCGCGTCTACAATTCCAAAGACGGTATTTGTTCCGCCTATGTCAATACCTACTACGTAGGGTTTCTCCATGTTTGAATTCATGATACTTTTATTTAAAAGGGTTAGTTAATCATTAAGTTTACTGCACACAAATTACGTAAAGAAGATTGAGTCTACAAAATGTTTTTCAAAAAAAGTTCAACCTCTTTGCAACTTTTCTTATCTCGCTACCGTCTAATAGAAGAAATTCATAAGAAAACTGAAACTAAATAAAGGAAACTGTGATACAACTGACAAATATCAATAAGACCTATAATAACGGAGCACCTCTTCATGTGCTCAAGGGTATCGACCTCCACATCGGGCAAGGTGAGTTTGTTTCCATCATGGGAGCGTCAGGGTCAGGAAAATCGACTTTACTTAACATATTAGGTATTCTTGATAATTACGATACCGGAGATTATTATCTGAACAACGTACTCATCAAAAACCTAAGCGAAACCAAAGCCTCCGAATACCGGAACCGCATGATCGGATTTATTTTCCAATCATTCAATCTGATATCGTTCAAAGACGCAGTAGAGAATATAGCACTTCCTTTATTCTATCAGGGAGTAAGCCGTAAAAAGCGCAATGCACTTGCTTTGGAATACCTCGACCGTCTGGGATTGAAGGACTGGGCACATCATATGCCGAACGAGATGAGCGGCGGACAGAAACAGCGTGTGGCCATCGCCCGCGCACTCATCACCCGACCGCAGATTATTCTGGCGGACGAGCCCACAGGAGCATTGGACAGCAAGACCTCCGTAGAAGTGATGCAAATACTGAAAGACCTGCACCGGACGGGGATGACCATCGTAGTCGTCACACACGAAAGCGGAGTTGCCAACCAGACCGACAAAATAATACACATTAAGGACGGTATCATCGAACGAATCGAAGATAACATTGCCCATGACGCTTCTCCTTTCGGCAAAAACGGATTCATGAAATAAAGACCAATCAGACATGATCGACATCTGGCAAGAAATATACAGCACCATTAAGCGCAACAAGCTAAGGACTTTCCTCACAGGGTTCGCTGTGGCATGGGGAATATTCATGCTTATCGTCCTCTTAGGGGCCGGCAACGGACTGATTCATGCTTTCGAAGAGGCTTCTTCAGAACGTGCACTGAACAGTATCAAGATCTATCCGGGATGGACTTCCAAGTCTTACGACGGACTCAAAGAGGGACGGAAGATCCAGCTGGACAACAAGGACTTACGGATCACCGACACTCATTTTCCGGATTATGTAATTAAGGCCGGAGCTTCCATCTGGCAAGGTACCGTCACCATCAGTTTCGGCTCGGAATATGCCAGTGTCGGGTTGGCAGGCGTCTTTCCCAATCATATAGAAATAGAAACCATAAAGCTCTTTAAAGGACGTTTCATTAATGAGACGGATATTAAAGAAAGACGGAAAGTTATCGTCCTACATAAAAAAACGGCTGAGATTCTTTTTCATAAGACGCATACCGAACCTATCGGGCAGTTTGTCAATATGGGAAATGTTGCCTATCGGGTAGTGGGACTTTGCAACGACAAAGGAGATAGCGGTGAAAAACCTGCCCTCATACCTTTCTCTACCCTGCAAACGATCTACAATAAAGGAGACAAGCTGAGCTGTCTGACCATCGCTACGAAGAATCTGGAGACGATCGAAGCGAATGAAAATTTTGAAAAAGAGTATCGGAAAGCGTTGGGAGCCAACCACCGTTTCGATCCTACCGACAACAGCGCCTTATGGATATGGAATAAGTTCACCAATTATCTGCAACAACAAAAAGGTATGGCCATTCTACGTACCGGAATCTGGGTGATCGGCATTTTCACTCTTTTAAGCGGCATTGTAGGAGTATCCAATATCATGCTGATCACCGTTAAAGAACGTACACGCGAATTCGGTATCCGCAAAGCATTGGGAGCCAGACCGGGCTCGATCCTTTGGCTGATTATTGTAGAAAGTGTAATCATCACTACTTTATTCGGCTATATAGGTATGGTGGCGGGCATCGGAGTAACCGAATGGATGAATGCCGCTTTCGGCAATCAAGTCATGGATATCGGCGGATGGACAACAACCGTCTTCCTGAATCCGACCGTCGATATAAAAATCGCCATTCAAGCTACACTTACATTAATAATCGCCGGAACGTTAGCCGGATTGTTCCCTGCCCGCAAGGCTGTCAGCATCCGTCCGATTGAAGCACTTAGAGCAGATTAAGATTATGAAAATAGACATGGATACCTGTGAGGAAATCCTCATTACCATCACAAGAAATAAAACAAGAAGCCTGCTGACCGCATTCGGCGTGTTCTGGGGAATCTTCATGCTCGTAGCCCTTATCGGAGGCGGACAAGGATTGGAAGAGATGATGAAGAAAAATTTTGAAGGATTTGCCACCAATTCCGGTTTCCTTGCCGCACAAAGAACGGGTGAGGCTTACAAAGGTTTTCGGAAAGGAAGATGGTGGGATCTGGAAGCAACAGATATCAACCGCCTCCGGTCCCAAATCAAAGAAGCGGAAGTGATTACCCCTTCCACAGCACGCTGGGGCTCCAAAGCCGTATACGAAGATAAAAAATACGATTGCAGTGTAAAAGGACTGTATCCGGACTATCTCCATATCGAATCACAGGAGATAGCATACGGCAGGTATATCAATGATGTAGATATAAAGGAAAACCGCAAAGTGTGCGTTATCGGGAAAAGAATCTATGAGAGTCTTTTCAAGCCGGGCGAAGATCCGTGTGGCAAATACATACGTGTGGATGGAATTTATTATCAAGTCATCGGAATGTCCGCTTCCGAAGGAAACATGAGCATACAAGGACAATCTTCGGAGGCAGTCATCCTTCCTTTTACTACCATGCAACAGACTTACAATCTGGGAGGGCAGATTGACGTGATCAGTTTCACCGTGAAACATGGAGTCAAGGTATCCGACATACACCCCCGAATGGAACAGATTATCAAAGCTGCGCATTATATCGCTCCCAACGACAAACAGGCACTTATGTTCCTGAATGCCGAAGCGATGTTTTCTATGGTCGATAATTTGTTTACCGGTATCCATATACTTATCTGGATGGTAGGATTGGGAACTTTGCTGGCGGGTGCTATCGGCGTGTCCAATATCATGATGGTCACCGTAAAAGAGCGTACCACTGAAATCGGTATCCGCCGGGCAATCGGAGCACGTCCGAAAGATATCCTGCAACAGATTCTGTCTGAAAGCATAGTGCTGACCGCCCTTGCAGGAATGTGCGGAATCTCCTTTGCCGTCATAGTGCTGCAACTAACAGAAATGGCAGCTAACTCAAATGGAGGTGATATCCGTTTCCAAGTTACCTTCGGACTGGCAGTCGGAACGTGTATCTTACTGATTGCGTTGGGTATGCTAGCCGGGCTGGCACCTGCTTACCGGGCTATGGCTATCAAACCGATTGAAGCGATCCGGGAGGAGTAGAAGTTGAGAATGGAGAGTTGAGAATTAGAAATTAAACATATATATCCAAGATGAAAAAGTATCTGAAAATCGCATTATTGGTAGTCGTTGCTATCATTTTTGTCGGAACATTTGTGTTTCTTTATCAGAAATCCAAGCCTAAAGTAATCACTTACGAAACAGTTAGACCGGAAGTGACAGACCTGCAAAAGACAACAGTAGCTACCGGAAAGGTGGAACCGAGAGACGAAATCTTAATCAAGCCGCAAATTTCGGGCATTATAGACGAAGTATATAAAGAAGCCGGACAAGCTGTGAAAAAAGGGGAAGTCATAGCCAAAGTAAAAGTAATCCCTGAACTCGGACAACTGAATTCAGCCGAAAGTCGGGTGCGCCTGGCGGAAATCAATACCACACAGGCCGAGACGGACTTCGCCCGCGTCAGGAAACTGTATGAAGACCAGTTAATCAGTCGGGAGGAATACGAGAAAAGTGAAGTAGCCCTGAAACAGGCACGCGAAGAGAAGCAGACAGCCAAAGATAATCTGGAAATCGTAAAAGAAGGAATTACCAAAAACAGTGCCTCTTTCAGCAGTACCCTGATTCGTTCCACTATCGACGGGCTGATTCTGGATATACCTGTCAAGGCTGGTAATTCGGTGATTATGAGTAACACGTTCAATGATGGAACCACGATTGCCACAGTAGCCAACATGAATGACTTGATTTTTCGCGGCAATATTGATGAAACGGAAGTCGGACGCATTCACGAACAAATGCCGATAAAGTTGACAATCGGAGCTTTACAGAATCTGACCTTCAATGCCATTCTGGAGTATATATCTCCTAAAGGAGTAGAAACGAATGGAGCCAACCAGTTCGAGATAAAAGCCGCCATCTCTGTTCCGGATTCTGTTCAGATTCGTTCCGGATATTCGGCTAATGCGGAAATCGTGTTACAAAGAGCCAATCAGGTATTGGCAGTGCCCGAAAGCACTGTTGAATTTAGTGGTGACTCTACATTTGTGTACATCATGACAGATTCAGTGCCCGAACAAAAGTTCCAGCGTACACAGGTGACTGCCGGTATGAGTGATGGAATCAAGATAGAAATCAAGAAAGGGGTAACCATTCAGGACAAAATACGTGGTGCAGAGAAAAAAGATAAATAATTGAATCCGATGAAAATAATTCGTAAAACCATATCAGCCCTTCTGCTTGCCGGAGTCGGAATCACCTCCATCCAGGCACAGAACAACTCTTCGCAAGCGTGGACGCTGCGGCAATGTATCGACTATGCCATTGAGCATAATATAGAAATCCGTCAATCGGCCAATAATGTCGAAGCAGGCAAAGTGAGTGTAAACACTACTAAATGGGCACGCCTTCCGAATTTGAGCGGTAGTGCCAGCCAAAACTGGAGTTGGGGCCGTACTGCTTCTCCGATAGACAACTCGTATAGTGACATTAACAGCGCCAATACCAGTTTCAGCCTGGGAACAAACGTACCTATATTTACCGGTTTACAATTGTCCAACCAATATTCACTTGCCAAACTGGATTTAAAAGCTGCCATAGAAGATTTAAATAGAGCCAAAGAAGATATTGCAATCAATGTCACTTCGGCTTATTTACAGGTTTTATTCAATCAAGAATTAAGTAAGATTGCTCATAATCAGGTTGATTTAAGCAAAGACCAGTTAAAACGTATTCAAGGTCTTCAGGGAGTGGGTAAGGCATCCTCTTCTGAAGTGGCCGAAGCACAAGCCCGTGTCGCACAGGATGAAATGACTGCTGTACAATCAGACAATACGTACAAACTGTCCTTACTGGATCTCACCCAACTTTTGGAATTACCCACGCCTGAAGGATTTGTACTCGAAAGCCCTAAGGAAGAATTAGAGTTCGAATCTCTCACTCCGCCGGATGACATATATACACAGGCACTTACTTACAAACCAAGCATTAAGGCTGCAGAATATCGTTTGCAAGGTAGTCTTAATAGTATTCGTATTGCCCAAAGTGCGTTTTATCCACAACTCTCTTTCAGTGCCGGTCTGGGAAGTAATTATTATACGGTTAGCGGAAGATCAGAGAGCAGCTTCGGCAGTCAGATGAAAAACAATCTGAATAAATATATAGGATTTAATTTGAGCGTGCCAATCTTCAACCGTTTTGCCACAAGAAACCGGGTACGCACGGCTCGTTTGCAACAAATAGATTTATCCTTGAAGTTGGATAACAGTAAAAAAGTGCTCTATAAAGAAATTCAGCAAGCCTGGTACAATGCTCTGGCAGCAGAAAGTAAATACAACTCCAGTGAAGTGGCAGTAAAAGCCAACGAAGAGTCTTTCCGCCTGATGAGTGAGAAGTTCAATAACGGCAAGGCTACCTTTGTGGAATACAATGAAGCCAAACTTAACCTGACGAAAGCTCTTTCGGATAAGTTGCAGGCAAAATATGACTACCTGTTCCGGACTAAAATTCTGGATTTCTACAAAGGACAGGTCATTGAATAAAAAAGAAATAAAGTTGAGTTTAGTATAGTAGTTCCTTAAAACATATCCGTTGGTTCATTCGTTATTATAGAAAGAACTAACGGATATGAAGTATTTTATCGCTATAGTGATTGTAATGATTAGTAATACATTTTTAGGAGTTGCTAAACCAATGAAGAATCAAGCAGAAATCTATTTTGCGGGAGGATGTTTCTGGGGAACAGAACATTTCCTGAAACAAATTCGAGGAGTAGAAAGTACTCAGGTAGGATATGCCAACAGTAATGTTGCCAATCCGAGTTATGAACAGGTCTGTTCAGGAAAAACCAATGCTGCCGAAACAGTAAAGGTGGTTTATGATCCGAAAACGGTAGATTTGAATTTACTGCTCGATCTATATTTCAAGACAATCGATCCTACCAGCCTCAACCGGCAAGGTAATGACCGGGGAACGCAGTATAGAACCGGAATTTATTATGTAGATAAAGAAGATCTCCCTGTCATCAAGCAAGCAATTCAATTATTATCCGCACAATATAAAACTCCTATCGTCCTAGAAGTAAAGCCATTGACAAATTTCTATCCGGCAGAGACTTACCACCAGGACTATCTGGATAAAAATCCGGGTGGATACTGCCATATCAATCCTGGTTTATTCGAAATGGCACGCAAAGCGAATGCGCCGAAAGCTAAAGCGTATCAAAAAGCGGATGATGCAACCCTTCGTAAGGAATTGTCGGCGGAACAATATGCCGTAACCCAAAAGAATGCCACCGAACCAGCTTTCCACAATGAATACTGGAATGAGCATCGTCCCGGCATTTATGTGGATATTACTACCGGAGAACCTCTGTTTGTCTCTACCGACAAGTTTGATTCAGGTTGCGGGTGGCCAAGCTTTTCCCAACCGATTCAAAAAGGTCTAATCGCAGAAAAGAAAGATACTTCGCACGGCATGATACGTACGGAAGTACGCAGTAAAACCGGAGATGCTCATTTGGGACACGTATTCACAGATGGGCCGAAAGAGAAAGGTGGATTACGTTATTGCATCAATAGCGCTTCACTTCGTTTTATCCCGAAAGATAAAATGAAAGAGGAAGGTTATGGAGAATATCTACCACTCGTCAAATAGATATTGAAGAGTTACAAAAGCTAATCGTAACTGTTCATTAGAAAACAGAACGGTGTACGAAAACGAACAAATAAGGAAATAATTTACTGACTAATAATGCTATTAAAAGAATGCTCAAAAGGTTCGTCATACAGTGATTTGTATTCCCTGCAGAAATGTTCATAAGTAGTCTTAGCCATATATTGCTTACGCATAGATACATAAGTGGCACATTTGAGCCTAAGAGCCGCTTCATTCACGGAATCGAACCGGAAGATAATATCGGATATTAATAATTTGGTATCATAAGCTTCATGCTCATCTAATAAAGTGGCATACTTTAATAAAGATTCAATCAGGCTGTCTGCTATCCGGCTTTTAAAAGTATCGAGCCACAGATAGTCACACTCATTCAGCAAGCCGCCTTTAGCTGTTAGTGCTGCTATGATTTTAATTCGTTCGGTTGTCAGGCTATCGGGACGAATCCGTTCCGGAAGACATTCATAGTAATCCACAAAAGCTGTTTTATCAAATTGCACCCGCCAGTTACCCGAAATCTTGGAGATAGTGCAACCACCAACAGATTCTACCAACACACGCAACTTGGAAAGATTTACTGCCCGGTTATTTTTGGCACTTACATCATCTTTATCAAACCACAACATGGTCGTGAGTTCTTCCGACGATATTCCATTTTCCGCCGACCGCAAAATCAACAAAATAAACAGCTCACGCAGAAGTGGAGAAAAACGTTGCGAGACTTCCTCACCATTACGGTCAAAAACCTGCAATCCGCCAAACAGGTAAACGGCATTATACCGGGGTAACTTAACCCTTTCTCCTTCATCGCCAAATGAGGTGAGTATCTCAATCCGGTTGCTTGCCTTCAATCTCTTCTGACGCCTACGCCGCCAATGCATTCCCAGGAACACAATCATATCCACCACAATAATCAATAAAATCCAGTACCAGGCGGACAGATGTTGCTCCTCCTTTCCAATCAACAACAATTCAGCATGCCCCTCCACCAACTTCAAATGGGAACGTTTATCACCCAGAATATGAAATCGATACCCACGGTCCGAACGAATGCCATGCGACGAAAATGCATAAGAATGTTCATTTGCGGATATATAAACCGAATCTGCCGGGAAACGAACCGAAAAGCCTACTGACATGGTATCAGTCCGGATTGAATCTTTTGGAGAGCCTATCCGCACTTTCTCAACCTCTGAATTACACACCCACAGAAGTTCAGTACCTGCCTGCGGAGAACGGGAAAGAATCAGATTATATAATTCTTTATCTGTACTTTCAATGCGCATCAGCGACTCAAACACCACTTTATCCTGCTCGGGAAGCACAATCTGCAATGTGATAATGCTCCCTTTATCCAGATAATTAAACTGTTTCGTATCAAGTATCTGATCTGCCTTCACTCTCTTAATCTCTTCTGCGGGACGTACAGCACGTACGGATACAGTAAAAGAGAGGCAGAATATCAATAGCATAATCTTTTGCCCTAAAGAATACAATCCTTGTATGTACGATGCCGATAGAAACATTTTAAATACCTGTCTGATAAATAGGTCAACAAAAATAAGCTATTTAACCGATGGCTCAAAATTTTAGTCTTACTTAATAGAGTATTTTTGCTCCGGCTGCCGCCATCTTAGCATACTCATGTGCAACACCTGCCACCTCATACTTGTCCCAGTTCAATGAGCAACCGTCTTTGGTACTGATACGCTTCGCCTCTGAAAAATAATACTTACCACGCTGATACCTGTTTGCCCCTTGTGCTTCGGCACCTGCTGAAGTGTTCAATCCGTTACGATCCGTATCTGCCGTGCCCAAATGAACAATCAATTTACGGGCAAACAACGATGCCACCCGGGAAGTAGTTGCGACATCCGTATTTTTCAAGCCATAAGGATAAGCAACATCCACATCGGGCAATGTATACCAACCCGCATTGGCACTTACCGCCCTATCAACACGGGTATCAGGCATAAACGTCACATACCGGTGCACGAACTGCGCTCCGGCAGAATGTCCCCACACATCATATTTATTCCGCGAAGAACCGGTATCTTTCCGGACAGTATCAAAAACGGACTCAATAAGTGAGAATGTCCATTCTGAACGATCAAGCAACGTATTTCCCTGAAACATACCTCCTTCGATATACTGTGCAGTAGAGTAAGTCTCCGTAGGAAACTCAAACACAAAGACCATTACCTCCCTATTGGATGCTTCTGCACGCCATGCATTCAAATAATCATCGGCATTTCTTTCTAATCCGGGAAATACAAACAACACCGGCATTTTTTTCATATCCCCGTTGACAGGGATATGAAAATGTATGCGGACAGGCCGGTCGGCCAAAGGCGCATATCCGGAATATGTCACGATACCGTCTCCCGGAAGAAACCCGGAGGTTTCTCCCAAAGATTCCGATTCGTCGTCTTTAAAACAACTCGTCATCAATACGGCAATGATTAAAATCAATAAGTTTGCTACACGCATCATTATCAAAAGAGAATATGAAGATTCAACTTAACCTGAAATTCCTTAGATCCTGCCCCCACTAACTGATTGTATGAGGTATATGAACCTGCCAGCTGTAGCTTGAACGTATTATTATTGAAATATTTCGATGCTCCGAAAGTGATGTTATCCGCCTCGCGCAAAACACTCTGTTCAGTCTCCTTCCACTCGGGTTTCACTTTACTGTAAGCAATATCAAGTGCCCATAATTTACGGAAAAGATACCCAGCCTGCACATTGAATCCATTTCCCAAAGCCAGGTAATTGGCTATCTGATGCGGTTTCAATTTTGCACCTTCATCCTTTTCTACATAAAGCCCGTTCAAACCGTTCGCTGTTGCATTGACATACTCTGCCAACAAGGAGAAACCATTCCACTTGAAGAGTAAATCGGCAGACAACTTACGATAGTCGGGATAATCCGCAGCACCTTCTTTATCATACATCTGAAAATCATTATGTCCCTCACCTACCATATTACTGGCACCGACATTATAACTATAGGCCGCACCGATAGCCAATTTGGGAGATTTCTCACGAATAAAATCATTAAAGACCATTTCATTACCGCTCGTAAAGAAGCCCAACGGATAAACAGTGACACGTCCGCCATATTTCAACCCACCCAAATCAGGGTCAGTGCTTGATGAACCAAATGAATTGCGTCCGTCACCGGAAGTAACAGCAGCGCCCAAATCGAATCCGAGTTTGCCAAGTGACAAGCGGCTTTCAACAAATAATCCCAACTCACGGCCTGTACGGGAGAAAATACGATCCATCAATGAATGTTCACCAAAAGCAAGTCCCTGATCGAGCATCATCATCTGCCGGGTATTGGTAAAAGTCTGTTTCTGTCCGGCACTGATTTTCAACTGTTTCCAGGGAGCATACGAAACCCATGCATCCAACAAAGGGTAGGAATCTGCAAAATCTGCCTGTAAAAAGAATCCCAGTTTCTCATTCAGGAACGAACCTTCCAGACTTAAATAAGCATGTTCAATATCAAATCCATATTCCGACTCTGCGTTCTTGATATCCGTATAATAACCTGATCCCTGGAGATAACCGCCAAAACGCAGTTTCTGACCGGGTGTTCTCAAGTTCAAGTCAAGCAAACCATCTTTCAGTTGCGGAAATGCCTCGTTTCCAATTGTCTGAGCATACATACCTGTAGCCAAAATCAAGGAGAAAACTCCTATTATTATCTTTTTCATATCTTGTATTCTATTTATCGTCATTAATTAATCTATTTCATTTTACGATAGACGCCCAGCGTATTGTTTACTGCAGCATCAATCACGCGGTAGTTGACGAAACCATTGGCTGATTCCGGTTCCAGCAATACTGTCACAAGGGTGGCCAAAGGTTGGGACATGGGAATACGATAGCTGCCGGCCGGAAGAGTAATCGTACGGTTACTGGTATTTGTTACCACATTCAACGGTAAAATACCGGCTACCAAATCATGGCTTTCTACTGCTTTTGTAACAGTGTAACACTCCAGTTCAACCGTTTCAGGAGATTCCAGCCGTTCCAGTTCAACCCCATAATGCTGCAATATTTCCACAGCACGATTTTGGTTGGCGTCCAGATAATAGGCAACAGGGCGTTCGCGGGTCAGTACAACTTCTGATTCGGGAGCGATACGGGCCTCAACAGGCACAGTTATCTCTTTACAGGCAAGCATATCAATAAAATTCAACGGATAGTCGGAAGCAGATTTCGAACGGAAAGTCACGGCAATATCACCATTATAATGAGCAGATTCATCTACGGCTTTTCGTATTTGATCTTCATGCTCAAAAGTAGTACGGGCAAATGATTCTGCCAATTTATAAACAGTATATACCCTACGTTTGTAAGAAGTGCGTCCCAAACCAACACCACGTACTTCCATCAACATTGAAATAGCTCCACGCAATGCCATGATATTAGTGGAAGAACGGGGAGAGGAACCGCCGATATTGAATATAATTTCTCCACGATTACTTTTAGTAGTAAAATAGGTATGATGTGTCAGTCCTTCCGCATCAGCCATACGACTAGCTTCAGGCACATAAAAATCGTCTACAACAGTACGTAATGCGGGAGATACATTCGGGTTGCTACTCCACAAAAACATAAAGTCGTTAGGATTGGTAACCAGAAGCCCGTCGGTCACTTCTTCGTAAGAGGCACGAAGCGGTTTGTATTCATGGAAATCAATAAACAAATGAGGTTTGACTGTCAGAGCAACCCGTTGTAAAGTGCGTGCTTCCGGGGTTGACAAAAGAGTCTGGTCACGGTTCAGGTCTATACCATTGGCAGTGAGCCGTTCTCCCTGTTCGCTTCCGTCAATATTTACCGAAGGCAGGATATAGAAATCCATCTTATCAAGCAGGGCAGACAATTGAGGATCACGGGTCAGTTGCTTCATAAAATATAGAAGTCCTTCCGTACCAGCCGGTTCATTTCCATGTACACATCCTGTATAGAGGACACGTAACTTATCACTTCCTCCTTTACTCACCTTTATCATAGGAATTTCACGTCCACGCTGGGTACGACCTACAATTTGAAGTTTCACCCATTCCGGATGAGCGGTAGCCAAATCATGCAAGAACGTCATCAACTCACGATAAGTGGTGAAACCATGCTTCTTGGCAAATGCCGGTGTATCCATGTCGACCTGTGGGTCGGGGAAGAACTTCGCCGTCACCTTTCCGGTCTGTTGAGCATAGAATGGAAGACCGGATAATAAAAGACAGAGTATTAATAATATTCGTTTCATAGCTTCATCAGAATTTAAATTGGAACAATAGGTTTCCTATCCACTCATTACCATTATAGGTGTATGTACTGTCGGGAGTACGGTTTTCACCATTGCTACGGGCCAGTCCGACAGTTAATTGTATTTTGGCAGCATAATTACGTGTCAGATATTTGGAGACACTAAAATCATAAAAGTTATGTCTGTTGAAATACAGATTATTATTCATATATGAATATTCGTCCGGCTTAAGGTATGTATAACGCAAGTCAAAACTCCAAAGACTGCGAAGCATATATCCTGCCTGAATATTAAACCCTTGCCCCAACATCATTCTATTTTTAATATAAGCTTCTACATTCTGCTCTCCGTTCACATCAAAGGTAGTAGCGGTGGTACCATCGTTTCTTACCCGTTTCGTAATAGAAGAAGGAACATATCCCCAGGTCTTCGCATATTCGCCCAACATGGAAAATCCGCGATACTTAAAGGCAAAGTCTGCTACCAATTTAGCATAATCGGGAAGATCTATTTCATCACGGTCATTCATATAAAGAATATCCCCGTTACTACGGCCGCCACGACGATCGGATGTGCCGTCCGCATAGCTATAAGCAATACCCACACTTAACTTCGGAGTCAGTTCGTAAGCCATATCCCCTTCTCTGCTTCCTCCCATCGAACGAAAAGCTCCAAAAGGAAGATAATCCAGCCGGCTGCCATACTTTAATCCACCATAACGTTTTCCTTCCGAAATCGGACCGGAACCATCAGTGATGGCAATAGCAGGACGTAGAAGACCTTTGCTGCCTACCCGGAAAGAACTTTCGGCAAAGACTCCCAATTCACGAATCGTGCTAAATGCAGAAGTGATCTTACTACGTTCTCCAAACTGTAAAGTGTGGGAACTCATCTGTAATTCGTAGTTATCCGTAGGAGTGGAACGCTGCCCAAACGAAACGACCAGTTTAGAACCCCAAGGGCGATAGGCTGCATAAGCATCCATCAATAAGGAACCGGAATCATCGTCCGTCTCACTACCTTTCACCAAGTCGAGTCCCAAGCGGAAACGCAATTTATCATGATAGACACTTCCATCAAAACGCACACGGGCACGTCGCACACGGAAGCGGTTGTACATCTGATCCACATCTTCAAAGCGACGGCTTTCTACCGAGGTTTGTACCATTCCGCTAATAACCAGCTTATTGCCGCCCTGTGTTGTGAGTCTTAAGCCATCCCCCATTTTATAGCGATGGAGAACTACCTTGTTGTCGATATCTGATAAACTTTCATTGCTGGCTTCCACTATTTCGGCGTCATCACTGCCTTCGTCTGTCTGCGCCATTACCGGAAGGAACAAGAATAGCCCTATCAGGAATAATAGATATTTTTTCATATCCATGTTGTTTTAGTATTACATTTCAAAATTTCCCTTACGTATCACGATGCCTTCATGCATCATTTCCGCACCACGGGCGTAGACACCCTGCAATTTCCATTTATCATCAAACAGCGTTATATCCGCATCCCATCCTTCCCGGAGTTCTCCTTTTCCTTTCAGTTTCATTGTACGGGCAGGATTCGTTGTAATCAGGCGGAAAGCATCCGAAGGGGCAATACCTCCATCCACTATCAACCGGATTACCTGTTCCAGATTTCGATGTAAGGGTGCCACAGTATAACTGTCTTCCCCGGTAACCGGGTCTTTACGACGCACACCGGCATTACCATCCGATGAGAAAGTCATACGATCAATAGATACTCCGGCATTCAATCCCTCCAATACACTTTCATAGGGTTCGCAATATTTCGTTCCGCCTGTGGAAATATCGATCATTCCTCCCATACGGGCAAATTCGATTCCTTGCAAGAACAGATCGTGCGTACGTCCCATGTGGGTAGGAGAAATATAGCTGATTAATGAAGGATATTCCCGCGCTATCTCAAGCAACAGATCAATGCCTCCGGATAAAGCTCCCAAATGCACATGCATCACTCCGCCCTTGGCAGAAGTAAAGCCCCCCAGACGTACTTGCTGAATGATACGCATCAGCTCACTTTTGGTAGGATAGGAACTACGGTCATCGCTTATAGCTATTTTACAGCCGATCACTTTATCAATGAAAATCAAATCATTGGCAACACAATCTGTCAATGTAGGAGTGGGAAGTCCATAGTAGCCGGTAAGCATATAAGCTGATATACCGTCCATGCATAGTGCTTTTGTTTTAGCATAAAGTGCCGGTAATTGCTTCACGAAGCCATCGGTTCCCAATAGTCCGACTACCGTAGTCGTTCCACAAGCCAGTAAACGGCTAAGCGGCACTTCAGGAGCCAGAGAGAAATATCCGGTTTGTCCGCCTCCGCCAATGATATGTACGTGTTGGTCGATACAGCCAGGAGCAGCATTCATGCCTGCTCCATCGATCACTTCTACTTCTATTCCACGAATATCGATATGGGGTGCGATACAAGCAATTTTTTCACCACAAATAAGCAGGTCGTTCATCCCCTTGTCTTCAGGAGCATAAAGATGTATATTTTGAATCAGTTTGAACATCATAATCAGTATTACTTGTTAAATAAAAAAGTGAATAACTATCATGGCAATCAGTGTGATTGTCAGCGGAATGATATTGCGTTTGGCCAAATCGGTAGCCGATACACCAGCGATCTCCGAGATAGCAATAATCACACCGGCAATAGGTGATGCCGCCCGTCCCATGCTCGATGCTAATTGCATAGGCAATATCATATCTACGGGTGCCATACCGACTTTGGTAGCGATTGACGGAACCAGCGGGCCAAACGAGAAGAAAGAAGCATTGCCACTTCCCATCAGGATGGCAGCCAGGAAAAGAATCAGGATAATGACAATAGAAACCAAAGTTCCAGAGAATCCCAGGCTGGTGCATCCTTCAACCAACGCATCAATGAAGCCAAGACTAATTAATCCCTTAGAGAAGATTTCTGCTGCAACAATCAGTGTCACCACATTGGTAAATACCTTACCCATCCCTTCCCAGAATGATTTCATAGTCACAAAAACCGCTTTAAAGGAACGAAGCCGTATCAACTCGAACAACATGGAAACTGCCAGAGAGACGAACATTGCCGTAGTGGTATCCAACTCGATCGGAGGATCGAACAAGTGTACATACTTCGAGAATATGATTAACAGGAACAATGGCAACACTGGCAAAATCGCATAAATCAAAGGAATATCCACCTTAAAATCTTTCGTATCCACCATTTCAGGCTGTGTACGTCCAGACTGGCGATCCTTGCGGTCAAAATAACGATTGGTGAGATAGTAAACAATCATTAGCAAAATAGTAAGCGGAATGGCCAGCGGAAGCTGGTGTTCAACAAAGTACAGCATATTATTTTGACCGACAAGTTCCGCCGCCCGGGCAGTATTGGCCGAACCGGGACCCATATCAAAAATGGTACAAGCAGAAATAACAGATACTGCCGTCAAACGACTCACTCCCAAGCCTACCAAAATAGGAAAGATAGAAGCGACCAGCAACAATCCAAGTCCCGTTGCGCTCGGTGTGCAAATGAAAAGCATTTGCCCGATAGGAATAACAATGGAAGCAGCGATATAAGGAAATTTCTTGAATATGGCCAGCGGTTGCATAGACACATATACCAATGCATCACTAGCCTTTATCTTTTTCATGTAAGCTACATAACCTCCAATAGTCATAATCATCAAACCGACACGAAGCATATTCGATGAAAAAGTTTCTTTGATAATCCGAAAGAGATCGAAAACTGGCGTTCCCGTTGTTTCAGTCAGACTTAGCGAATGCATACCAAGCAGCATACTAAGTGCCAACATCAGAATTCCGGCTACCATCAATACTCCCTGCGGATTATTCTTTTTCATTAGCCAATAAGCCACCAATACAATTATCTGTAAGGCTATAAATGCACCTATATATATCATCATAGTATCCTTTATTTGAATTATTCAGCTTCTACGCCTTTGGCAGTAGTCAAATTATTAAATATTCCTACCGGAATCTTGAAATTTGCACCAGGATTACCACTTAAGTCGAGTTCTGTTAGCTTAACCAGATTCGTCACATTGATTGCCTCCAGTTTATTATTTTTCAGATTAAGAGTCTCCAGATTGGATGTATATGAAAGATTAATAGACGACAACGTGCCATATCCACTTTTCGTACTACCATTACAGTTCAGAACACGTAATTTGGGATTACCACTCAAATCCAATGAGCCAACTCCTGCCATGCTCACTTGCAAGACTTCCAAATTGCTAAGTCCAGTAATCGGAAGTGCCTCGGTAAACTTATTTGAAGTAGCTGTAAATTCAACCAGCCCTGTAAAGAACTGTAATCCATCTGCAGAACTTATCAAAGTTTCCGCAGTTGTTAAACCAGCAGTTTGTAATTCAGCAATCGTGTTCTTCATTTTATTGACATTCACAGAAGTGACAGTAGCTGCAATTGTTTTATCCAATTGATATTCATTACCCTCTTTCACAACAAGTCCTTGTGGCAACTTGCCAGCTGTTGTCGATAGATAATAAAGGTACTCTCCAAAAGCCTTATCCGGGATCGTGAACAATTCACCGTCTTCATCGCCTCCTCCTTCAGAGTCAACCACCACCCCGACAGCAGTAGTCAATTGGTTCATTAAATCCTCCGGAATAGCAAAAGGAGTAGCCGGGTTATTACTCAAATCAAGTTCTTTCAATGCTGAATAATTTGAAGGAAGAGTAAACCCATTCCCCTGAAGATTCTGGTTCTTTAAATAAATATGTTCTATCACATTATTATTTGCGAAGCTAATTGTCGAAAGTTTGGTAGACGTATCGGTAGTAGTGTTCCCACCATAACGAAAGCGAACGAGTTTAGTGTTCTGTGATAAGTCCAGTGTTGCAATGCAGTTGTTATTCATCTCAACCGTTTCAAGTTGAGTCAATGCGGTCAGGTCCATACGTTCCACTGAATTGGAGGTGATCTTCAATGTCTTTAGAGCGGTAAAGAACTGCAAACCGTCCATATCTACAATTTTCACTGCAGCCGTAGCCACCCCTGCACTCTTCAATTTAGATATCTGCGCATCGTTTTTTACCAGATATAGGTTTTCCACGGTAGCGGCTTTTTGGGTGTTCAGATAGAATTTGCCATTTTCCGCAACAGCCATTTCATAAGGAAGTTTGTTTTCGTCTGTACGGCTACAGTTATAAACAAGGTATTCTCCCAACGCGCGATCCTTAATTTCATAAAGGTCTTGTTCACCGTCTCCCTGTATATCTTCCACATCATTTGTGGTACAAGATGAGAGTCCTCCAAGCAATAATGCCATGCAAAACATTGCAGTAGTCATCGGTTTGTTCATTCGCATCATAATTTCAAAAGTATTGGTTTTGAGCGTAAAAGTAACATTAACAAGTAAACGAAAAGATTAATACAGACCTTAACAAAAGATTAATGTTGCAAATAAAGCACCTTTTTTTGTATTTTCCTCTTTCTACTGATGAATATAACTCTAAAAATGGGGAAAACACTCCGCTTATTACCCCGAATTATTATCTACCTTTGCAGCGATTATCATATCAAGAAAAAGAAGATGGAAACGTCCAGCAAAAAAAGAATTATCATTCTATCGGCTACCGGTATCTTGCTTACCAGCCTTATTTGTCTCTTTGCATTCCGCAATGTCATTTTATGCCATATCGTTGACAAACGAACTACACGTGCCGAACAAACATACGGTCTACAAATTCATTATCAGGAGTTACGGATGAAAGGCTGCAATGAAGTGGCTTTACAAGGACTTTCTATTGTTCCCAACCAACGCGATACCCTCCTGACATTACAATCCGTCAATGTAAAACTAAGTTTTTGGGAATTGCTAAAAGGAGAAATCGAAGTACGGAATGTGCTTATGAATGGGCTGGCAATCAACTTCATCAAACATGATAGTATAGCTAACTACGATTTCCTGTTCTTTAAACGGCAACAAGAAGCAGAACCCCAACCTGTCATAGGAAGTGACTATGCCAACCGTATTGACCGGATATTAAACCTCATTTACGGTTTCCTGCCTGAAAACGGCCAACTCAGTCAAATCAATATAACCGAACGTAAAGATAGTAATTTCGTTGCAGTCAACATTCCTTCTTTTATTATTGAGAACAATCATTTCCAATCAACCATTCAGATAAAAGAAGATACACTTCCTCAACAACTATGGGAAGCGACCGGCGAACTGAACAGAAGAGACTATACATTAAAAGCATCTCTCTTTGCCCCGGAAAAAAGAAAAATCTCACTACCTTATATTACCCGCCGTTTTGGAGCAGAAGTCACTTTCGACACCCTATCTTATAATATGACTAAAGATAAGCGTGCATCCAATCAACTGCTCCTCAAAGGAAAAGCGAGAGTGAACGGACTTGACGTATTTCATAAAGCCCTCTCTCCTGAAGTAATTCATCTCGATCGTGGACAACTCTGTTACGAGATGAACATTAGCGGGCACTCACTCGAACTGGATAGTACGACCATTGTTGATTTCAACAAACTCCGGTTTCATCCTTATTTGCGAGCCGAGAAAGAGAAAGGAAACTGGCATTTCACTGCTGCAGTCAACAAATCCTGGTTTCCGGCAGATGATCTGTTCAGCTCTCTCCCCAAAGGATTATTCAGCAACTTGGAAGGCATCAAGACAAGTGGCGAGTTGGCCTATCATTTTCTATTAGATATTGATTTTGCACAACTGGATAGTCTCAAACTGGAATCCGAACTGAAAGAGAAAGACTTCCGCATCACAAGCTATGGGGCCACTTCACTCTCCAAAATGTCCGGCGAGTTCATTTATACAGCGTATGAGAATGGAATACCGGTGCGGACTTTTCCTATTGGCCCTTCGTGCGAACACTTTACACCATTGGATAGCATTTCCCCCATCCTAAGAATGTCCGTTATGCAAAGTGAAGACGGAGCATTCTTTTACCATCGCGGTTTCCTGCCCGACGCCCTACGGGAAGCATTGATTTACGACCTGCAAGTGAAACGCTTTGCACGTGGAGGAAGCACGATCACCATGCAACTCGTAAAGAATGTATTCCTGAACCGTAATAAGAACTTTGCACGTAAATTGGAAGAGGCATTGATTGTATGGCTAATAGAAAATGAAAGATTAACTTCTAAAGAACGCATGTACGAAGTATATCTGAACATTGTTGAATGGGGACCGCTCGTTTATGGTATTCAGGAAGCTTCTGCTTATTATTTCAATAAACGCCCTTCACAACTGAACACGGAAGAAAGTATTTTCCTGGCTTCCATTATCCCGAAGCCCAAGCATTTCCGCAGCTCTTTTGCAGAAGGCGGACAGTTAAAGGAGAATATGGAAGGCTATTATAAGTTGATTGCCAAGCGGCTTGCACAGAAAGGAGTAATAAGTGAAATCGAGGCGGATAGTATCCGCCCCGATATCCAAGTTACGGGCGCTGCCCGGAATAGTCTAGCCGGTGAAAACCCGGAGTCTAGTTCTCCTTCCGCTGAGGAGCAATGAGATTGATATAAATAATAAAGGAATAGGTTATCTTCTTGAACCGCTGCTGTTTCTTTCAGAGGAACGGGAAGAACTTTGAGTGCTATTGCTTCTCGCACTTCCGGAAGAAGAGCGTCTTTCTGTTTGTCCACTAGAGACATTGCTCCGGGTAGATCTAGTGCGCCCAGAATCACTGCGACTGGAGCTACTACGACTGGAACTACCGCGTCTGGAACTGGAAGAGCTGTTATTTCTCTCAGAACTGTTATTTCTATTATAGGAACTACTATCGTTTCGTCTACTTGAACTTCCTCTCGAACTACTACTTGTTTTTCCACTTTCACGATTGGAGGAACTGAAGCCAGTTGAACTTCCGCTTGTTGGTCTGCGATTAGAGCTTGAAGAACCGGGACCTGTTTCCGGACGACGACCGGAATTACGATCACTTCCTACTCTATTCGTATTCCTATTCCTATTTTTATCAGGAGCAACATTGCTACCAGGTCTTGTTGTCGTTCCCGGACGGTAAGAATTACCCGGACGTGTCGGTGCATTATGCGGACGTACCGAAGAATTCGGACGAATCCGAACCGAGCCAAAATCCGAACGGCGGTAAGAGTGATACACTCTTTGATCCCTTACCCGATGAGGCGTAGAATAATGGTGAAAATTATTGTATCTACCCCGATAATAGCTGGCATGATGAATATGCGGACGATAGTGCGCTCCACAATAGGTATGATAATGATAAGGCACACCGAAATAGAACAAGCCGCGATTCGGATAATTGATATAAACCCGTAAACTCCATCTTCCTCCGGTCACATAAATCGGCCGATAAAAATAATCGGCTCCCATGAACCGGCGATATTGCCCATCACTCAATACCCAACGAAGATCGTCATTACGAATGTCCAACGCTTCATAATAGTCATCCATCGCCCATTCATAACCACGTGCCACGTAATCCATGATATTACGGACCGAATAAATAAAGTCGTAATTAATCTCATACGCATCATTATATTGCTGAGTGGTCAGATTCAGTTCATACGCCATCTTATCTGTAAGAAAACGCGTTTCCTTACGTATCTTGCTAGTACTCATTCCTGCCATCACAGTCATACCTGCACCCAAACCGATAGCAAAAAGTAAAAATAATATCCGCTTCATAATTCAACCTCCTATCATTTATTATTTCAATAAACACCCACACTTAATCATTTATCACTATCGACGTCTGCCGTAGCTTTGCACAAACTTATTCATCTCATCCTTGTTAGACGAAAATGTCAGCGTAGCAATGACTGTAAAGAAAGCCCCTTTATCAACGATACGCGGATACATCATCTTCATAATCTCCATCCGGTCATCATCAAAAGTATAAAGTCGAGTCAATTCAAGACATTGTCCGGAAGTAAAATCCGAACCGGCCAACGCCGTCTTAATCATCTCCATGCGGTCATCCTTAAAAGGTTCTTTCTTCACCTCACTGAGAAACTTCTTAAAAAGTCTCTCACTCATCACTCTGTCATATTGACCATTATCCGGACAATATCCCTCTTGTCCGGGGCGGCCAGGCCTACCGGGACGAATCTCTCCACGTCCATCCACGTAAATCTCTTTCACGCTATTCCCATCAAAATAAATACGTTCATTATATAACCGCCTCCCTTTCCATACTCTCTCTCCCGGACGGGCAGAGCGTGTAGCATACACTTCAACGGTGTAATATCCTGATTTCAAGTTAGCGACAAAACATGTTGTAGTCGGCAGACACATCTGGTTTCCTCCAAAATATACAAGAATCGGGGTATCTCCGCCATCAATACGGATTCCACTTACAGTCTGAGCCTTTAAAGAGAGAGCAGCGAGTAGGATACAGAAACTTATTACAATCTTACGCATACTTATCCAGTTTTTATTATTAATATCTCTAATCTGATAGTACAAAAATAGGGTGAGAAAACTCCCCACCCCAATGATTCCCTCTATTCGTGCATAGGGATTTCCCTATTCTATTTAGGATTCCACCAAAGCAATGCCATCCTCATGCAAGGCAATCAGACGTTTCTTATACAAATCGCCTACTCCTTTCTTAAAGGTTTTCTTACTCACACCGAACGTATCATAAATATCTTCCGCAGGACTCTTGTCGTTCAGATGAATCCGTCCTCCCTGCTCTTTAATATAATCAAGCAATGTCTTCGCAAAATCATCGACCTTTTCAAAGCCCGGTTTCTGAAGAATCAAATCCACCTTTCCATCCTCACGCACCTGTTTCACAAAAGCCTTCATCTCCATTCCGGTCTCTATCGAACTGAATATTTCATTCTCATACAGTAAGCCGCTATATTTATTATCTATAATTGCCTTAAAGCCCAAGTCTGTTTTCTGCCAGATAAGAATATTTACCTCTTCCCCCGCAGTGTACTCCGGTTTATCCTTCGACAGATAACGTTCCACCTTTGCCGAGGCCACAATACGGTAACTTTCTTCATCAAGATGCGCATGAACCACATACTTCCGTCCAACCTGCATCTTCATCTTCTGTTCTCTGAACGGTACGAACAAATCCTTCATCAGTCCCCAATTCAGAAAAGCCCCATACTGATTCACCCAAGACACTTCCAGACAAGCAAACTGTCCTACTTGCACAAACGGAGTCAGCGTAGTAGCAATCAGCCTTTCATCCATATCCAGATAGAGAAACACATTCAAGATATCCCCTATCTTACAATCTTCGGGCACATAGCGGGTAGGCAATAAAATCTCACCTTCTTCCCCTCCATCAAGATATACACCGAAGTCTACCTCCTTCACAACTTCAAGCTGATTGAACTTTCCTAATTCGATATTCATATTTTTCCTATTTATACACTATCATATTTATATCCATTGCAAAGATAATCTATTTTGAACAGAACTACCCTTTCAGGCACTATAACTTTTCGTTATCGGGTAAAACTATTTGCAATGAACAATCAGGCTCGCAATATGTTAACTTTGTAACGGCAAAAAGAAATGAAAAAGTTATTCACCTTTAAAAATATTAAGCTTTATGGAATTTTTGACTAACGAGAAACTTACAATTGTGGGAGCTGCCGGAATGATCGGCTCTAATATGGCGCAAACAGCCATGATGATGAAACTGACTCCGAATATCTGTCTGTACGATCCATTCGCCCCGGCTTTGGAGGGAGTGGCGGAAGAACTGTATCACTGCGGCTTTGAAGGCGTCAACCTCACTTATACCTCCGACATCAAGGAAGCGTTGACCGGAGCTTCTTATATCGTATCTTCCGGTGGAGCAGCCCGCAAGGCTGGCATGACTCGTGAAGATTTGCTGAAAGGTAATGCAGAAATTGCCGCTCAGTTCGGCAAAGACGTTCGTCAATATTGCCCGAATGTAAAGCACATCGTAGTCATTTTCAATCCTGCGGATATCACCGGGCTGATTACCTTATTATATTCAGGTCTGAAACCTTCACAAGTTTCCACCCTCGCCGCATTGGACAGCACCCGCCTACAAAACGAATTGGTGAAATACTTCCATATCCCCGCTTCCGACATTCAGAATTGCCGCACTTACGGCGGTCATGGCGAGCAAATGGCAGTATTTGCCTCTACAACAAAAATAAAGGGAGAACCGCTGACTGACTTTATCGGTACCACCCGCCTGCCATTGAACGAATGGGAAGAACTGAAAGTACGCGTCATACAAGGTGGAAAACATATCATCGACCTGCGCGGACGTTCTTCTTTCCAGAGTCCGGCCTATCTTTCCATCGAAATGATTGCCGCCGCTATGGGAGGACAACCTTTCCGCTGGCCTGCCGGAACCTATGTCTCAAACGGGAAGTTCGATCATATCATGATGGCAATGGAAACTTCGATCACCAAAGATGGCATTACTTATAAGGAAGTAGCGGGAACGCCTGCCGAACAGGAAGAATTGGAAAAGAGCTACGAACATCTGTGCAAGCTCCGCGACGAAGTCATTGAAATGGGAATCATCCCAGCCATCAAAGACTGGCATACATTAAATCCAAACATCCATTAAACGGATAATATTAGTATAACGCCGGAACTGAACGATATTTTCTATATCGGAGTTCCGGCTTATTTTGTTTATGAGTGCGACGCAGGCAGGGAAGAACATTCCGGGCAAACGCCCTTCAACACATAATTTATACTATGCAGTGCAAATCCCTTCGGCAGATCAATGACCGGAATATGCGTGCCTTCCAGGCAGAATGTCCTGTGACATTTCTCGCAATAGAAATGTGAATGTAAATCCTGAACCACACAATTGCAGGAATTATCACAAACAGCATATTTCAACGACCCGCTTCCATCATCTATACTATGTATCAGGTGATGCGATAAAAAGAGAGCGATTGTCCGGGATATAGTCGACTTGTCAACCGTATCCAATAACGTTTCCAAATCGAGCAATGATACCGCACGCCCGACTTCCATCATATTCTTCAGTATGAGAAGCCTTATCGCCGTCGGTTTGATATCTCTCCGCGCCAACTTATCCAAATAAATATTCTCTTCCATATTCTCTCCTATTTTATCATTTTCTGTATTCTTACAGCATTCATAATAGCAAGCAACGCCACACCGACATCCGCAAAAACGGCTTCCCAAAGAGTAGCGATTCCACCCGCTCCCAATATCAGCACTAACAGTTTCACTCCGAATGCAAGCATAATATTCTGCCAGATAATCCGGTGTGTCAGTTTTCCTACCTTTATAGCTTCCGCCACCTTAGACGGCTGGTCCGTCTGAATCACCACATCGGCGGTTTCTATTGCCGCATCACTGCCCAAGCCACCCATAGCGATACCGACATGGCTCAACGCCAATACGGGCGCATCATTCATGCCATCGCCTACAAACGCTATCTGATTAGCCTCATCCTGCCGCAGTTCTTCCAGATGTCGCACTTTCCCTTCCGGCAGCAAGTCTCCATACGCTTTCGATATACCTAGCTTTTCAGCAAAGTTAGTAACAATACTTTGTTTATCACCGGACAATATCTGAATGTTTTTAACCTTCAACGCTTTTAGGTTATCAATCGCTGTTTTCGCATCGTCTTTCAGCGTATCAGCTAATAACAAATAACCGGCATAGTTAGTTCCGATAGCACAGACCACAACCGTATCGGTTATCTTCAACAATTCTGCCGGATATGCAATATTAAATTTGGACAACAGCCGACTGTTTCCGACCAACACAGTGTTTCCGTCAACCGTCGCCTCCAGACCAAAACCGGCAAACTCTCTCGTATCGGAGGTTGACACCAGTTCTACATTCTGTTGTTTCGCATATTCCACAATGGCTTTAGCTATCGGATGTGTGCTATTTCGTTCTACCGAAGCTATCAATCGGATCAGCTCTTCTTTCGCAATACCGGACACCGGTTTACATTCCTGCACCTCAAACGTTCCTTTTGTCAGAGTCCCCGTTTTATCGAATACAACTGTATTGATTTTCGTAATAGCATCCAGATAGTTCCCGCCTTTAAACAGGATGCCAAGCCGGGATGCGGCTCCGATACCTCCAAAATATCCCAACGGGATACTCACCACCAAAGCGCATGGACACGAAATTACTAGAAAAACCAAAGCTCTGTACAACCAATCATTAAATGTAAATACAAAGTGCGTGCCAAACAATGAATAGACAAATGGCAGAAGAACGATTAATACTGCCATCCCTATTACAATCGGGGTGTAGACACGCGCAAACTTCCGAATAAACAACTCTGCCGGTGCTTTCCGTTCGGAAGCGTTCTGAACCAGTTCCAATATCCGGGCAAGCGCACTTTTATCAAAAGGTCTTGTCACCTTTATACGAATAACCTTATCCGTCACAATCATTCCGGCAAGTACTTCCTCTCCTTTCCGAATATTGCGCGGCACACTTTCACCCGTTAGCGCCGCTGTATTGAATGCAGCGACCTCACTCTCCATCGTTCCGTCCAGAGGTACCCGCCCACCTGCTTTTACTTCAATTATCTCACCGACTTTGACATTCTTCGGGCTCTCTACAATCAATTCATGATCTCTCAGCACCAAAGCTTTTTCCGGTCTCACATCCAAGAGAGCGCCAATATTACGTTTCGCTTTATCAACCGCTTTCTCCTGAAATAGCTCTCCGACTGTATAGAACAGCATTACAGCCACCCCTTCCGGATACTCGCCTATATAGAACGCACCGATTGTAGCCACAATCATTAAAGTAAACTCACTGAAATAATCGCGTTCCTTCATGCTTTCCCAAGCCTCTTTCATCACAGGAATCCCTACCGGGAGATAAGCTATGACATACCAGGCCAAAGCAACATATTCCTTCAGGAAAAATGCCACATCCAAAGCATTCATTACGATACCGGCTATCAGCAATATAAATGAAAGTCCGACTTTCCAATATTCATGGAATATCGTTTTCCTTTTATCTTCATATTTTTCGGTCGCACATTCATGTGTATGTGCACAACAACTACAATGTCCCATACTCATTCATCTTGTATTTTGGGTACAAAGGTAGCGAATGATTCGTGCAACTAAGTTGCAAAGACGATTTCAAATAAGGTAAATACAGTTGTTGTATAATCATGAAACTGAAAAAAACATCCAAATAATCTCTTTTTTTAAACATTTAATCTCCCTTATTGGCTGTTCATTTCATATATAAGAAAGAAAGGGGAAATTATTTGTTTATTTTATCATATCTTTGTGCTTTAATCATCTATATATGAAACAATACATTTTTCTGTTTTTATTTTTGTTGTCAGGATGTGGTAAAGATGAAAGCGTTCTGGAAAATAAAACCAATTCATCTGTTCCTGATAATCTAAAAGAGTGGGTAACTGACGACGTTGTTTGTCTCACAAGTAATCAGAAGGTACATATTATTGATAGTAATGAAGGAGTATTATATTTTGATGCTAATACGCCTACTGAACTATTGCCAACTACAGGAGAGATTATCCTTGAAAATGAACTTTCAGATAAATTCCCTTCAGGCTTTTATGGAAAGGTAGCACAAATAAATAAAGAAAATGATCATTTTGTTGTAAGTACAGAATGGGTTCCACTTAGTGAAGCTTTTACATCACTTCCTGATCAAACTTTTGATATATCTAGTTATATTACAGAGTTTATCCAGTCAGACGGAGAGAAAGCCGTGGTACAAGAACATTATGTAATAAATCCTATAACAAAAGGAATAGAACCTGAGACTAAAGTCAATATTACACTTAATGGAGATGGTTGGTCTGTGGGAGGCTCTTTTGACATGAAAGCTAAAATACTTTTTTCAGGTGGAGATATTCATAATTTTCGAGTTGACTTAGATTATGAGATAGAAAGTGAATTGAACGTTTCGTTCACAAAAGAAGTTGAATTTAAGAAAACGGCAACAGCTAAACCTCTTAAGAAAATAGGAGAATTTATAATAAAAGCAATTCCTGCCAATGTTGTAGTTACTCCAGTCATTGTGGTATATGCTCAATTGGATGGCAACGGTAAGGTTTCACTAAGCGCATCATTAACAACTAATTCTCGAATGAAACCATACATACAATATAATCAAGGACAATTAGGTTATGGTTTGGAAAACCCCACATGGCCATTGTTAAATTTCAAATTGAATGGCATTGAAATGGAGGCGGAATTAAATGAAAATATAGCTCTTGCATTTCAGGCTCGTCTTTTTAATTATGAAAATATACGCATTGAGTTAGGAACTCGTCTAATATTTGCAGAAAAGGCTAAGTTTAAACTTAACAACTTTGATAAAGCTCTATTGCAGAATGGAAAAGCATACGCTTCATTAAATGAAAATGAATTATCTTGCACCTTTAAAGCTTGTGTATACGCCGAAGCTGTTTGCAATTTAATAACAAAGAAAAAAGAAGACTCTAATGATAAGGATCAGGAAATGGAAATTGAAGGTAGTTGGGAGGAATCAATAATCCCTGAAAAAGAACTTCTGAAACGAAAACTTTTACCTACTTTTGATGATTTAAATTTTGATGTACAACATAAGCAACGTAAAGCGACATTTTCCTATCAATGTTCAGGGTATCTTTTCACAGAATCTGTACAGATGGGATACGCCTTATATGATTTAGATGATGAGAATGATCAGCCAATCCGCATGGTATTGGAAGATAGTTATTACGTAAAAAGTGATATGGAAGTTGGAAAACGAATGTTTACATTTGAGATAGAGAATATAGAAGAGGAAAAAAATTATTATGTCCGCCCACTATTCAAAATCTATGATAAAACAATGGTATCAGACGACCGGGCTGAATATGAGATTTTAGTTGGGAAATGGCAAGTAATAACACAAATTGATACTTATATTAACAATAGTGATGGCAACCAAATTATTTACCGTTGTCAACATCCTGGAACATTCGAATTTACGTCGAATAAATCTGGTGTTCAAACTGGGATACATTACGGTGATGTAGATAATGGAACAGAGGACCCTGATACCGATTGGCATCCTGAAGCCAAAATATTATTCAATTGGATAAGAAACGATAAGCAATTGATGATAAATATTGTCAGAACAGAGGGAATTCCAATTAATAATGTTCCGCAAACTATTGGTGCGTTAATCGGAGATATTACATCTGAAAAATTAGTATTCAGTTATCCAATCAATACGATACCTGAAGAAACAGCTTTCAGAGTAATAACATGTAAACGCATAGAGGAATAATCGTTTTTTAATGAATAATTTTATATTGCACAAATATAGGCAAATTATGCTCAATATATTAAGTATTATCCTCGTTTTCTCCCTATCGTAAGAATCATTACCTACCTTTCCTATAACAGGATTATATTCTTAGGTAATGCAATATTTTTCCTCTATTAGAACGACAACTCTCCAGATTCGTTATAAGAAAAAAGGTGTACCTTGTTTTTTACAGGCACACCTTTTAATATGTGTTATCAATCAACTTTTACTTATCCTTTACCGGACGGACTTTCATTCCAAAACAACGGTCATAACCGTTCAGTTGAGTGTAGTCGAAACCCATTGTCGCCAAGCTTTCATCACACCATCCTAACTTTTGACCGGCGCCAAAAAGGTAACCTCCATGACGTTTAGTACTTGCAGAAATCTGCGTAGACAAATCACTTGTCCAATAATACAATCCCGAATAAGGCCACCAAGCATCATCCAGTTCCTTTATAGTAATACTTTTATCCGTATTAGTTTTTTCATTACTGCCGTAATATCCGGTTTTAGGGAACACGATAGTATTGTTGGTGATTGTTGATGTAACCATCCACGCATCTACCTCTACCTCATAAGATTCACCCGTTTCATGGTTATAGCGACTAACTTTTGTTTTACCCTGTACGCACATTGTATTCGGACCGTTAAACAAGTCGTTCATTTCTTCACTGGTCGGCATACGCCATCCGTTTCCCCAACGCATCACAGCTACATCATCCGTAGGATCAAGACGCGTCTTTCCGTCCTGTGACACTTTATTTTCCGTCCACTGATATTTGGTCAATTTAGTCGTACCGTCAAAATAACGGTAATTATTGTAATTATAGTAGTTCTTGCCGGCTTTGTTGGTATATGGATAATAAGATGCATCGTTCTTATAAGTTACATCCCCATACGTAAACGAGGTATTCTCATTGTCTCCGGGATGGTCAATCGTTTTCCCTGTGAAAATCTCACCCCATGCATAGTAACCTTCGATATTCTCTTCAGACCAGATAATCTTACCCATATCTTTGCCCGGATGAGGATCTTTAGAAGTACTGCTTTTTACGCACATTAACGGATCGTGACTGTCAGCCAGTGCTTTAAGTTCTACTTCCGTCCAAGTATGCCCTGCGGTATTCTGCGGCCAAATCCACACTTCGAAAGTATTAATCACCGGTTCTTCATCACCGCCCTGCTTATTGCCTTCATAAAGATTGTCAAGACCACCGATAATAATATCAAAATCACCGGAAACCGACAAGTTGCCGTATTTATATTCGTTGATTTTATTTCCCTCTGCATCAACCCCATAGCAACCATCAAGATAAGTTCCATCTGTAGAACGGATAGCAAAGTCATCGGCTTTGCATTCAAGATGTTCGATATCTTTAAATGTAAGACGTAATTTCTCACACTCACTGGCGCACTCTTGATAGACGTGTACTGCTACTTTTATGTAGGGCACTGTGCCGTTTGACTGAAATCCGGCAGCCACATCATATTTGGCACAAAGAGTTTCCTCTTCACCTACAACAAGAGATCCTCCACCACGTGTAGCACTTTGCTTCTGTCCAATGCTCAGATTCGTTCCATTGGTGAAAACTGAAGTAATTTTTGATACCGTAGGAATAGAAGTTCCACCATCGGGGATTTGCTCGCCGATTGAATCATCAGAACAGCTGCCTGTTAACAGAGCACCCGCAACTAACAAATAAAAACTAAGCTTTTTCATTATCATCCTATTACATTATATATAAAGACTTAAACCCTTATTTACATATTCGCCCGCCAGAGTGGATATATAAATCAAGCAAATATATATATTTTGCAAGAATAATCAAGTTTTCCGTTACATCATTTAATATTAATTATCCTATATACTGAAAAGTCCGATGAAATATGAAGAATATCTGCCACCCTACACCATCTACAACTTATTTCACTGAACAACAACAAATTAAGCAGGTGTAGGATACAGGTGACAGATGGTGTAGGATATACGTATCTGTCACCCAATACAACTATACGATTCGCCGCATACGACTACACGATTCGGCTAAAACGACTATACGTTTCACCCTAAACATACGGCATAGAATGGCGTTTCATCAGCGTGAAACAATATGTTCGCCAGCGTGAAACAAAGTGTTTACCGCCGTGAAACAGAATGTTTCACAACATGGAATAGAGTGTTTCAAACGCCTATGAAACAAAAGAATAAAGAGCAACAGGAACATTCGACCGGAGATTTCTACAAAGGACCTATATAACAACGAGTTTTCTTGCATGAACAGAAGAAATGTACTACCTTTATAGGATATTTCAAACAAAAAACAATTCATGAAAATTACTCAGTTAAGAGACAAAGAAGAGACTACTGCCCTCACCACAATGGACATAGAAACATGGATAGAAAAAACAAAAACTGAAATCAAGGCACGACCGGTTACCGTTTTCAGAGAAATGCTCAAGTATACCCTACCCGATGAACGCTGCTACGGAGCAGACAAGTTACCCAAGATTCTACCCGCCGCCGATTTCCGCCGGACAGAAGGGGGAAAACAAATGAAAAGTTATAACGGAATAGTAGAATTGACCGTCGGTCCGCTTTCCGGAAAATCGGAGATCGCATTCGTAAAAAAGCGGGCTTGGGAACAACCGCAGACATTCTGCACTTTTACAGGCTCAAGCGAGCGAACCGTAAAAATCTGGGTCCGGTTTACCCGTCCGGACGGTTCTCTCCCGCAAAAAAGAGAAGAGGCGGAAATGTTCCATGCGCACGCCTATCAGTTGGCTGTGAAATGTTATCAGCCGCAGATGCAGTTCAATATCTTACTCAAAGCACCTTCGCTGGAACAGTTTTCACGGTTGTCGTTCGATCCGGATCTGAAGTACCGCCCCGACTCCGTACCGTTCTATCTGTCGCAACCCGCCGGGATGCCCGAAGAGCTGTCCTATCGGGAAGCAGTACGCTCGGAAAAATCACCCTTGACACGTGCCGTTCCGGGATATGATACGGAACGGGCGGCATTCATGCTCTTCGAAGCCGCTCTGAAAAAGACACGCGAAGAAATTTATAAAGCGGAAAATGACGGAGCACGTCCCAAAGAAAATGATTTTCAAGCCATAGTGACACGACTTGCCGCCAACTGCTTCTATTCGGGCATTCCCGAAGAAGAGACGTTGAAACGCACGATCTACCATTTTTATCTGCAAAGGCAGGAAACACTGATCCGGCAGTTAATCAGGAATGTATATGAAGAGTGCGAAGGCTTCGGCAAGAAAAACAACTTCGGGAAGAAAAACAGCTTAGGCAAAGAGCAACTACTCGCCATGCAGACTGAAGAGTTTATGAAGAGACGTTACGAATTCCGTTACAATACTCAAATAGGGGAAGTCGAATATCGTGAACGAAACTCGTTCCGCTTTTATTTCAACCCGATCGACAAGCGGATATTGAACAGTATCGCGCTGGACGCGCAAGCGGAAGGTATTCCGTTGTGGGACCGGGATATCAACCGGTATATTTATTCGAATCGTGTGCCGGTATTCAATCCGCTGGAAGATTTTCTTTACCATCTCCCCGGCTGGGATGGAAAGGACCGCATCCGCAAACTGGCACAAACAGTGCCTTGCGGAAATCCGCATTGGGTGGAGCTGTTTCACCGGTGGTTTCTGAACATGGTCGTTCATTGGAGAGGTACAGATAAAATGCACGCGAACAACGTTTCTCCGCTATTGGTGGGCGCACAAGGCACGCGTAAGTCCACATTCTGCCGCAGCCTCATCCCTCCTGCCATACGTGTTTACTATACGGATAGCATTGACTTCTCGCAAAAGAAAGACGCCGAACTTTATCTGAACCGGTTTGCGCTCATCAACATTGACGAGTTCGATCAGATAAGCGCTACGCAACAGGGATTTCTGAAACATATTCTGCAAAAGCCCATCGTTAATATACGCAAGCCTCACGCTACCGCCGTGCTGGAGCTGCGCCGTTATGCTTCTTTTATCGCCACGAGCAATCAGAAAGATCTTTTGACCGACCCTACGGGCAGCCGTCGTTTCATCTGTATCGAAGTGTTGGGGACAATAGATACCAATCGGGCGATAGACTATGAACAACTGTACGCACAAGCCATGTATGAGTTGGATCATGGCGAACGCTATTGGTTTGATCCGGCCGAAGAGCGGATTATGACCGAGAGTAACCGTGAGTTTGAACAGGTTTCACTAGAGGAGCAACTGTTTTACCGTTATTTCCGTGCCGCCAAAGAGGAGGAAGTCGGTGAATGGCTTTCCCCGGCAGAGATTCTGGATGAGGTTGGCAGGAACAGTGCTATTCCTCTGTCCAACAAGCGGGTAAGTGTGTTCGGGCGGGTGCTTCGCAAGCATGAGATTCCTTCAAAACGCACGAAACACGGGAGTGTTTATCATGTAGTAAGGCTTTCATAATATAAGGAACAGATGGGTGTAGGATACTTTATCCTACACCCATCTGCAACCCCTATCTTACACCCCGTCAACTCATTGTCATTCAACAGGATACATACCATCCGGTGTAGGATGGCAGATGATTACCATTCAAATTCTTCTGTGTAGGAGTCGAACACAGGTTCTTCCGTAATACCTTTCTGACGGAACAGCCGACAAATGTATTCTTGTTGTTCGGGAGCAATATATTTCTCCTTACGATAAAAGCGATAATACATGGCACGGCCGAAATGCCCTAGCAACATATTCTTCAAGGACACTGCATCCCGATGCGGAACTGTATCCAGCAAATGGGTAACTCCCCAAGCGACCCGTATCTTCCGAACCGGCTTATAGAACGGACAGATGTTCACCTCTTCCGGAACACATTTCGGATTTACCACAGAAATGATGGAATGCAGATCGGTACTGTGCACCGCCACCAAATGACGCAAACATTTTTCTCCTTTCGAACACCTGTCATTAAAGCAGTGGGCAAAATTGTATGGTACTGCCCCATAGTCAAAATTATCTTCCATTATCATTTTTATTAGTCACACAGATATACTCCACAGAAAATGCTATCAGGAGTTTTCTTTCCTGTCATTCCGGATAAACTCCAGCAGCCTTTCCACCGCTTCTTCTTCCGGAATATTCTTTTCTACACAGACTTTCCCTTTATACAGGCTGATCTTACCCCGTCCCGCACCGACATAGCCGTAGTCCGCATCCGCCATCTCACCGGGACCATTTACGATACATCCCATAATGCCGATTTTCAGTCCTGTCAAGTGTGAAGTAGCCGCCTTGATACGGGCAATCGTCTTTTCCAAGTCGTAGAGTGTACGTCCGCAACCGGGACAAGAGATATACTCCGTCTTTGAAGTACGGGTACGTCCCGCCTGCAAGATTCCGAAAGCCGTCGCATCAATTACCGCATGACTGAGGTTGCCTTGATTGAATATAAAGATTCCGTCACAAAGCCCGTCAAAGATCAGAGCCCCCATGTCCGCCGCAGCTTTTATCTGCAAGTCCTCCGCATCATCCTCCGCATCATCCTCCGCATAATGCTGGAAGAAAACAACCGGATTTTGCAGCCCCTCTGTCATCAGTTGATGTACCAACGCACGATGTTCGCCCAAACGGTTCGGATGGTTGCTTTGAGAAACGACAACCACTTCGGGATGTTGTTTCAGACAGGCAATCACTTCATCCGTCTGTGCCATATAAGGCATAAACAGGAATTTGAGTTCCGCATTACATCCTCCCATCAACGGCAGTTGCTGATGATTATAAGCAGGCCAAGTACCGGCTTCTCCGGTCCATACGTCCGCATCAAGAATATAGTCCACACCTTCTTCCCGTTGTTCGGGCAAAGCACGTCCGGCATAAATATAGTCCGGAGTAAATTGCGGATTCACTTCGTTTTTCCCGTCCATACGGTCGGCAATGACCACAGGCACGTGTTCACCTCCTATATTGCGGACAGCCCGCGTCTTACGGCGTTCGGGCGACAAATAGTTAAATCCAGGCGCTTCCAGTCCGGGAATATAAGGATGATTCCGCCTCAACAGTATATAGTCCACCAACTTACGGGCAACAGGAATTTCCGCTTCAGGAGCTTCGCTCAAAGATACCCGTATAGTATCCCCCAGTCCGTCGGCCAACAGCGCACCAATGCCGAGAGCGGACTTGATACGTCCGTCCTCACCGTCTCCGGCTTCTGTCACCCCGAGATGCAACGGGAAAGCCATCCCTTCTTTCTCCATCACAGCTACCAACAGACGAACGGTTTTCACCATGACAACCGTATTGGACGCTTTGATGGAAATAACCACATCGGTAAAGTTCTCTTCAACACAAATGCGAAGAAACTCCATACAAGACTCTACCATGCCTTCGGGCGTATCACCATAACGGGACATGATGCGGTCGGACAAAGAGCCGTGATTCACACCGATACGGATAGCCGTGTGATTCTCTTTACAGATATTCAGAAAAGGCACAAAGCGGTCATGAATTTTCTGTATTTCCTGCGCATACTCCTCGTCGGTATATTCCAGCTTCTTAAAAGTACGTGCAGCGTCTACATAATTTCCCGGATTGATGCGTACCTTTTCCGCATATCGGGCTGCCACATCGGCAACTTTCGGATTAAAGTGTACATCGGCAACCAACGGAACCATATATTCCTGACTGCGCAAACCGATATTAATATTTTTCAGGTTCTCCGCTTCCTTGATACCTTGCGTCGTCAGACGGACATACTCACCACCCGCGTCGACAATACGTTTCGCCTGTTCCACACAAGCCTGTGTATCCTGCGTAGACGTATTGGTCATCGACTGGATACGAATAGAATTGGGGCCACCCAACGGTACGGCCCCAATATTCACTTCGGTAGTTTCCCTCCGAAAATAATTGAATAGATCCATTAGTTCGTTTTATATTCAAACTTGACTTCTTTCAGTTCTTCGTTTGCTTTTACGATTTTCTTTTTCAGTCCTTCTTTGTAAGCTGCAAATGCTTCCGCCAGCTTTTCATCACTCAAAGCAAGCATCTGAATGGCCAGAATAGCCGCATTCATCGCTCCGTTGATAGCAACAGTGGCTACGGGAATGCCCGGAGGCATTTGAATGATGGAATAAAGTGCGTCCACACCATCGAGCACGGAGCCTTTCACCGGCACTCCGATTACAGGAAGTGTAGTGTTAGCCGCAATTACACCGGGAAGGGCGGCAGCCATTCCGGCAGCAGCGATAATTACTTTAATGCCACGGGTACGGGCATTCTTAGCAAACTCTTCCACAGCCTCAGGCGTGCGGTGAGCGGAAAGCGCGTTCATTTCGAACGGTACATGCATATCATTCAGCAGTTGTGCGGCCTTTTCCATAACTGGAAGGTCGGACGTACTGCCCATGATGATACTTACAATTGGAGTCATATTTTTAATGTTTAATTTATCCGTTAATCACTTCTTTATACCCTTCCGCATCCAGCAAGTCTTCTACCGCCTTCACATCAGCAGGTTTCATCTTAATCAACCAACCCTCGCCGTATGGGTCTTTGTTCACCAGTTCCGGATTCTCTTCCAGCGCTTCATTCTGTTCCAGCACCTCACCTGCTACCGGCAGGAAAAGATCGGAAATTGTTTTCACTACTTCGATAGTTCCGAAAACCTCACCGGCTTCCAGCGACTCACCGACCGTCGGTATGTCCACAAACACAATATCGCCCAATTGCTCCTGAGCATAATCGGTGATACCTACGTATGCAATGTCTCCTTCTACGCGAATCCATTCATGTTCGTTCGTGTACTTCAAATTCTGTGGAAAGTTCATAATAATTAGTTTTTAGGATTTATACTGTTTTAAAATAAAAATACTCGAAATAAGATATTACTCACCGGATGAAGCACCAAAAGGGCGCATACCAGGCCGACCGTAAAACCGGAGATGACCTCTCCCAACGTATGATGTCCCAGAATGATACGGGCAGAACCCAGCACACCGGCTATCAATATAAACAGGCACAGCCACCCTACCGGATTATAACCGAACAAGGCGCTAAAGGAAACCAATCCGCCTATCACTCCGCCTATGCCCGCCATATGCTCGCTCAGTTTCCATCTCAGATTTACTGCTATGCAAATGATGGAGACTACGAGAGAAGCCAGAATAATGCCGGTCATGTACCAAGGCAGATTCAGCCTACGCATCATCAACAGGCAGAATACATACGAAATGATAGTCAGCAGGATAGGTACAAAACGTTTCTTCCGTTCGCCCAGCTCCTGACGGGCAAAACCGTTGATCTTGCGGAACAGAAAGATGGTTATAGTGGGAGTCAATATAGTAAAGCAATAGACAATTCCCAATACAATCAACTTATATACCATCGGCATGATGCGGAGATAAGAAAACAGGAATAACACCAGAAATGACAAAAACGGAATAGAAAACGGGGTAAACACCATCGAAGTGACTCTTGCCACCTGCAACATTGTCTTATCCGCTATGATATGCTCTTTCTCTCTGTCCATTATCAATTATCTATTAATCAATTATTTTCTAAGTCTTGCCACCGGGATATTCAACTGCTGACGGTATTTCGCCACTGTCCGACGTGCAATGGGGTAGCCTTTTTCTTTCAGTATGTCCGCCAATTCATCATCTGTCAACGGTTTCTTCTTGTCTTCTCCGTCGATACATTCTTTCAAAATCTTACGAATCTCGCGGACAGACATCTCTTCCCCGTCTTCCGTCGTATATCCGTCGCTGAAAAAGAACTTCAACGGATAAATACCGAAATTGGTCTGCACATATTTACTGTTGCTGACACGGGAAATGGTCGATATATCCAGTCCCGTGCGTTCGGCCACATCTTTCAGAATCATCGGTTTCAGCAGGGATTCGTCCCCTTCGAGAAAGAAAGGACGCTGCAGGTCGATGATAGCTTGCATAGTAGTCATCAACGTATTCTGCCGCTGTTTGACCGCATCTATAAATCCTTGCGCCGCATCCATCTTCTGTTTCAGAAACATCATCGCTTCTTTGGACTCTTTGGACTGGTTGGCCTTATTCTTGGTATGTTCCTCCACCATCTCCGTAAAATCACGGCTCATACGAAGCTCCGGAACATTACGGTTATTAAGGCTGACATTGATAGTACCGTCATCATACGTTTCTACGATGAAGTCGGGGACTATCTGCTGGAGGTTCCTCCCGATAGCCTCTCCCAAAGAAGCTCCCGGACGGGGATTCAGCTTTGTAATCTCACTGATAGCTTCATTGAATGTTTCTTCATCAACATCCAGCTTTTTTATAATCTTTTCCCAATGCTTCCGGGTAAATTCTTCATAACAATCTCTGATGATGCGTTCTTCGATATCCAATATAGGAGCGGGATTCATCCCTTCTTCCTTCTTCCGGCGGATCTGTATCAACAGGCATTCTTGAAGGTCACGTGCTCCGATACCTGCCGGATCGAAATCCTGCAAGATGCAGAGTGCTTCTTCCAGCTCCTCTTCCGTAGATTCTATACCGGCATAAATAGCCAGTTCGTCACAGATACTTTCCAAAGATTTGCGGAGCAGGCCGTCATCGTCCAACGAGCCGATCAGGTATTCCACCAGTTCATGCTGGTGTTCTGTCAAATTGCGTTCACGAAGCTGCTCTTTCAGTATTTCGTAGAAAGAGGTAGAGTCGGAGAACGGAATATCTTCCGCCTGCTCGTCTTTGGATCGGTTGTTCTCTTGCAGTTTGTAGTCGGGAATATCGTCTTCGGTGAGATAATCACTCAAAGAATCGTATTCGTTGGCATCATTCTCCACACCCTCTCCGGAAGTGTCACCATCGGAATATTCATCTGCGACATTCTCTTCTTTGCCCTCTTCAAGTGCCGGGTTTTCAAGCAGTTCAGCATGGATACGGTCTTCCAGCTCTACTGCGGGAAGCTCCAACAGTTTCACGACTAGAATCTGCTGAGGCGAGAGCGTTTGGATTTGCTGTTGCGCCTGCGATTGTATTTGACGGGAACCTTGTGCCATATTCGTTTTTGCTTTCTACTCTGTTTCTCGCTACAAAAGTAACTTTTTAACCAGAGATTACACAGATTAGAGGAATAATTTTTAATCCTATAACACAAAAATCGTTATCTTTGTTGCACGAACTTAAAATTAGAACAATATGTTTGCCAAAGAAACGTATATGCAGCGAAGAGCCCTGCTGAAAAAGAAATTAGGCTCCGGAGTTTTGTTATTTCTAGGAAATGACGAGTGCGGACTAAATTACGAAGATAACACCTTCCGCTATCGTCAGGATTCTACTTTCCTTTATTATTTCGGACTGTCATGTGCAGGACTTTCGGCAATAATCGATATTGACGAAGACAAGGAAATTATTTTCGGTGATGAATTATCAATTGATGCCATCGTGTGGATGGGGTCACAACCTACACTACATGAAAAATGCGAACGGGTGGGCGTGGCTAACTTACTGCCATCCGCAGAAATTGTCAGCTATCTCCATAAATGTGTCCAGAAAGGGAAGTCGGTGCATTATCTGCCTCCTTACCGTCCCGAACATAAGCTAAAACTGATGGATTGGCTGGGTATTCCCCCTGCACATCAGGAAGGTTCCGTTCCATTCATCCGCGCCGTAGTAGCCCAGCGGAACTATAAATCGGCAGAAGAAATCGTAGAGATAGAAAAGGCCTGCAATGTGACTGCAGATATGCATATCACCGCCATGAAAGTACTTCGTCCGGGTATGTATGAATATGAAGTGGTGGCGGAAATGAACCGGGTAGCGGAGTCCAATAACTGCGAACTTTCTTTCGCTACAATCGCTACCATCAACGGACAAACTTTGCATAACCATTATCACGGCAATAAAGTAAAACCGGGTGATCTGTTTTTAATAGATGCCGGTGCGGAGGTTGAATCGGGATATGCAGGAGATATGTCATCTACCATTCCTGCCGACAAGAAATTCACGCCCCGCCAACGGGAAGTCTACGAGATACAGAATGCCATGCATCTGGAATCGGTTAAAGCACTCCGACCGGGCATTCCTTATATGGATGTATATGAATTGTCCGCCCGTGTCATGGTTGATGGGATGAAAGCTCTCGGACTGATGAAAGGCAATACGGAAGACGCTGTTCGCGAAGGTGCGCACGCTTTGTTCTATCCGCACGGATTAGGCCACATGATGGGGCTGGATGTACACGACATGGAAAATCTAGGAGAAATATGGGTAGGCTACAACGGTCAGCCGAAGAGTACGCAGTTCGGCCGTAAGTCACAACGCCTTGCCATACCTCTGGAACCTGGATTTGTACATACGGTAGAACCGGGTATATACTTTATTCCGGAATTGATCGATATGTGGAAAGCGGAAAAGAAATTTACCGATTTCATCAACTACGACGTAGTGGAAACTTATAAAGATTTCGGCGGTATCCGCAATGAGGAAGATTATCTGATTACCGAAACCGGTGCCCGTCGATTAGGCAAGAAGATTCCTTTAACGCCGGAAGAGGTGGAGGCTTTGCGATAATTGTTTACCACAGATTACACGGATTAACACAGATTAGATTAATACATTGAGTATCAATATCTATTTATTATCTGTGTTAATCCGTGTAATCTGTGGTGAAAATGACTTCAATCATCCCAATCGGATAAAGGTAATACTTTCTTTCCATACCACCTCATCCAGGCATACGCCTTCCTTTTTCTAAGATAAAGTGTATCACCACAATTCTCCAGTGCCTCCCAATCAAAGACAGAGTGAGGGCGGAAGGACTTCTCCAACCAATAAAAGATGTGGTAAGTCGCAAAGGGAAGCAACATCCACCACCATGAGAAGAACAACGACAAGACCAAAGCGGGTAGCAACGTCAACAAGAAGCATTCCCAGAACTGCCTTGCATGGATTCTGACTTCCATATCTTCCCAAATCTCCAAATATTTATATCGGGTAAAAAAAAGACCACCCAACATAAAACAATGCTTCTTTCCTTTTCCTAAGAACCATTTTGCTAAAAGATTATTATAAAAAATCATACTCTTACTATTTTTGTATATAACTACTTAACAGAATATGAAATCAAAGGTTTAGGCTTTTAGCGTTTAATATCATTATACACACCCTCTTTCCACTTAATATTTAAAGCTGCTTCCCCCAAGAAATTCGCGAAGCAAAGAAGTCGGCGGAATTTCCTTATCCTGTACGGGAACGAAATATTTGATAAACTTCAATAACCGATAAGCCTCGCAATATTCGGGACAATTACGCGGTACTCCCATCAATATAGGCTCGGCATGGAGACGAAGCACGGCAAACTCGAAAAGCAGTGCCGAGTTAAACATTACATCTGCATTTTCCTGATAAGGGAAGATCCACTTGTCTTCACCCGCACGCACACTAGGCCAACGCGAGATTGTCTCACGGGCAGAATATCCCCGATAATTGAAATCACGGATAATACGGCGTAACAAACGATTGTCCGTTGTCGGAATCCAGTTGTGATCGTCCAACGAAATGGTCGTCAACGCAGAAACATAAATCTTGAACTTCCGTTCTGCCGGAATATGAGGAGTAAGCTCGGGATTTAAGGCATGAATACCTTCCAGGATTAAAATCGTATTATCTTCAATTTTCAGTTTATCACCCTTATACTCTTTCTTTCCGAGTGAGAAATTAAAACGGGGAAGTTCCACCTCCTCTCCACGAAGCAATGCCTGCAACTGCCGATTAAACAGTTCCAAGTCGAGCGCATAAAGCGATTCATAATCATAGTTTCCGTTCTCATCCAACGGCGTATCTTCACGGTCTACAAAATAATTATCGAGAGAGATAGGATACGGCTTTAACCCGTTCGTCATAAGCTGGATAGAAAGGCGTTTGCTGAAAGTAGTCTTTCCCGAAGAAGACGGTCCGGCTATCAGCACCAGTTTCACCCGGTTTCCGTTTTCTCCCCGATGGAAGATGGTATCGGCAATCTGAGCAATCTTCTTTTCCTGCAATGCTTCCGCAACGTTTATCAAATCCGTCGCATGTCCTACTTCACATGCCAGATTGAAATCACCCGCATTGTTAAGCCCCATGATATAGCTCCAATTCAGATATTCCTTAAAGACATCCAGCATCTTCTCCTGCTTCACGACATCTTCCAAGACTTCCGGATTCTCACGGCTCGGAATGCGAAGAAGTAATCCATCGTAATATTTCACAATGTCGAACAGCTTCAGATATCCGGTGCTGGGCAGCAGATTACCATAGTAATAATCAACCGTATCTCCCAACGTATAATAATAGGTATAGAGAGAACCGGAAGTTTCGAGCAATCTGACCTTATCATTCATTCCCCGTTCGCTGAAAATACGCACAGCCTCGGTCGTATGGCATTCAATGCGATGATAAGGAATATCCTCAGCAATAATTTCCTGCATACGCTGCTTGATACGCATCACGTCTTCCAGCTCCACAGGCCGCCCGATCCGCAAATTGCAGAAATATCCTTTTGAGACAGGGTGCTCTACAAACAATTTTCCTTCCGGGAACAGTTCCGTGACAGCCTTGAACAGTACAAAGCAAAGCGAACGGACATAAGTCCGCATACCGGACTGGTCACGCACATCCAGAAACTCTATATCCTTATTATTATAGACTCTGAAATTAAGCCCTTCAGATCGATTATTGACTTTGGCGCTAACCACCTGGTAAGGAAAATTAAGATTAAAACCGTAATAAATATCCAAAAGTGAGCTCCCGATAGGGAATTCTTTAGAAATATTATTATTTTTGCAACATATTTGTAACATCTGTTTCATCGAGTTCGTTAAAAGGTGAATATTATGGGACTAAATATACTTATAATCAGATTGAGAACAAATAACCATTAAAAATATTATAGATGGAATATTCTTTTTATGATTTTTTAAAGCTCATCGGTTCACTGGGACTCTTCTTGTACGGAATGAAGATCATGAGCGAGGGCTTGCAAAAGGTCGCGGGTGACAGGCTACGAAGTATCTTGACGGCAATGACTACCAATCGGGTAACGGGTGTTTTAACAGGTGTGCTAATCACAGCCCTTATCCAGTCCTCTTCAGCAACGACTGTAATGGTCGTAAGTTTCGTTAATGCAGGACTGCTCACTCTTGCCGAATCCATCAGCGTCATTATGGGCGCCAATATCGGTACTACCGTAACCGCCTGGATTATTTCTATTTTCGGATTTAAGGTTGACATGGCTGCATTCGCCCTTCCACTTCTGGCCATTGCCCTTCCGCTTATCTTTTCTGGCAAAAGCAACCGCAAATCCGTCGGTGAATTCATTTTCGGTTTCTCTTTCTTATTTATGGGACTTTTTAACTTGAAAGCCAATGCTCCCGACTTGAATGCCAATCCGGAAATGCTCGCCTTTGTACAAAGCTACACGGATATGGGATTTTTCTCCATCCTCCTGTTCTTATTCATCGGTACTATACTGACCATGATCGTACAGGCCTCCGCCGCTACGATGGCAATCACGCTAATCATGTGTGCCAACGGCTGGATCAGCCTGGAATTGGGAGCTGCCCTCGTATTGGGTGAAAATATCGGAACAACCATCACCGCCAATCTCGCCGCATTGACAGCCAACACACAGGCTAAGCGGGCAGCATTGGCCCATTTTGTATTCAATGTATTCGGTGTTATCTGGGTGCTGATTATTTTCCATCCTTTCATGCAGATGGTTAACTGGGTAGTAGACACTTTCTTCCAAAGCAGCGATCCGGAAGTCGCCATCTCCTACAAATTGTCGGCTTTCCACTCTATTTTCAACATCTGTAACGTATGTATCCTGATATGGGGCGTGAAATTGATTGAACGTACCGTATGCGCTCTCATCCACCCGAAAGAAGAGGACGAAGAACCACGATTGCGCTTCATCACCGGAGGTATGCTTTCCACTGCAGAGCTCTCTATACTTCAGGCACGTAAAGAAATCCATCTCTTTGCAGAGCGTACCCATCGTATGTTCGGCATGGTGCAAGATCTGCTACACACAGAAAAGGATGATGATTTCAATAAAGTATTCAGCCGTATAGAAAAATATGAAAATATCAGCGATAACATGGAACTTGAAATTGCCAATTATCTGAATCAGGTTTCTGAAGGACGCCTAAGCTCGGAAAGTAAATTGCAGATACGTGCCATGTTGCGGGAGGTGACGGAAATCGAAAGTATCGGTGACAGTTGTTATAATCTGGCACGTACTATCAACCGTAAACGCCAGACCAATCAAGACTTTACCGAGAAACAATATGAGCATATCCATTTCATGATGAAGCTGACTGACGATGCGCTCGCACAGATGATCGTAGTGGTGGAGAAACCGGAACATCAGAGCATCGACATCAATAAGTCGTTCAACATTGAAAATGAAATCAATAACTACCGCAACCAACTGAAGAATCAGAATATTCTGGACGTAAACAACAAAGAATATGATTATCAGATGGGAGTTTACTATATGGATATTATCGCCGAATGCGAGAAACTGGGTGACTATGTGGTAAATGTGGTAGAAGCCAGCAGTGATGTAAAAGAGAAGAAAGCTTCCTGATAAAACAAAATCAACAGAAGCACCGGGTCCTGCTGCTCATAATTCAGTTGATGTGTCTTGAAAATGACTATTGAGTATAGTAGATGCACAAGGAATCGATGAAAATTCGATGCTTGTGCATCTTTTTAATTAGTAGTAGGACAAAATGTGATTGAGAATTTGCTAATTCCAATATTAATTTTAATATTTGCATAACAACTATAGTATCAATTGAAAACAAAAGATGAAATAATCGCTATTCTCCGGAATTTTAAAGAAGAGTTTGGGGAGAGATATGGAATTGAAAAGTTGGGACTTTTCGGTTCTGTGGCCCGTGGTGAACAGAAGGAAGATAGTGATATTGATATTTGTATTAAACTCCAAGAGCCTGATTATTTTACTCGAATGGAAATAAAAGAGTTTTTAGAAAAGCGTTTTAATGCAAAAGTGGATGTCGTGTCTTTAACCGCAATTATGCGTAGTTTATTTCGAAATCATATAGAGAAAGATGCAATTTATATCTAATGCCGACATATTGGATATGCTTCTTTTTGTTGAAGAACGTATTAATACAACTATAGAAAGATGTAGTAGCGTTATCTCTGTGAATGACTTCTTGGCTTCTCCTGATAAGATGGATATTTTTGATGCGACTTGTATGCGTTTGCAGACCATAGGTGAAACTATTAAGAACATAGATAATCTGACTAATCATAAACTATTAATAAATTATGCCGGTACTCCGTGGAGGAGTATAATTGGATTACGTAATATTATTTCTCATGAATACTTATCTATTGACCCCGAAGAGATTTTTAAAATAGTAAAAGTACATTTACCTAAACTGCTTCTTGCGATTCAGCTGATTAGAAATGATATTGCCGCTAATATATAAATCCAATGTCTTGTATTGCCGCAAAAAAAAGACCGGGCATATATCTATACACCCAGCCATTTTTCTCTCAATAAATTCTCTCTCTTTTAATTTTAACCTTCGTACGGTTCGAAATCTTCCTTTCCAACTCCGCACAGAGGACACGTCCAATCTTCCGGAATGTCTTCAAATGCAGTTCCCGGTTCAATTCCGCTTTCCGGATCTCCTTGTTCAGGGTCGTAAATATATTCACAGACCGTGCAAATGTACTTCTTCATAATGTTCGTCTTTTTATTGGTTTTCTGTATAATAAAACACATAAAGCAATATATTTGTTCAACACTTTATTCAAATATTGAAAGAAAAAACTATCTTTGTAGCTAGATTCATCAAACTAAAACAAAGATACCAGCCATGCTCATCGCATTATCATCCACTTTTATAGTCTTATCCATTATACTATTAGTCAGCTTCTTATGGGAGCGAAAGAAATGTCTTCGGATACAAAAACGATTATTCCGGGAATCCAGGAAATTAGACCGCACCAATCATATCACCAGCGCTATTCTAAAGAATGTACACGCCTACATACTGCTGATAGATAATGATTTCAAAGTACTCAAGACCAATTACTATCAAAAGACAGGGACAAGAAAAGGGCTGGAAGAAAAAAGAGTGGGTGACTTGTTGCAATGCCGTAATGCCTTATCCTCTCAAGGAGGTTGCGGCACGCACGGTCTTTGCGGCTCGTGTCCGATACGCCAGGCCATCCGTCAGGCTTTTGAACACAAAAAAAGTTTCACCGATCTCGAAGCGGCACTGACGGTTGTAACAGCCGATGATCAGGCCGTTGAATGCGATGCTATCATATCCGGCTCCTACTTTCTTCTGAATGATGAAGAAAACATGGTACTCACCGTGCATGACATCACCCGCTTGAAGAATACGGAAAAAGAGTTGGAACTTGCCAAAGAGAAAGCCGATAACGGAAAATCACAGTAATAAATCCAACTTCATAAAAAGTTTTAATTAAACAGTCAATCACAATTTTATATTGTACTTTTGCAACTCAAACTAAACGCATGTATCTGCATGAGTACAAATAAAGATGATATCTATCACATAGGACTTACTGATAATGAAGTCCTACAAAGTAGGGAAAAGAACGGTGCCAACCTACTAACACCTCCCAAGCGTCCCTCTCTGTGGAAGCTGTATTTAGAGAAATTCGAAGACCCTGTTGTACGTGTACTGTTGGTAGCGGCGGCATTCTCGTTAATCATTTCTATCATCGAGAATGAATATGCCGAAACTATCGGAATTATAGCCGCTATCTTGCTGGCCACCGGAATTGGTTTCTTCTTCGAATATGATGCGAACAAGAAATTCGACTTACTGAATGCGGTCAATGAAGAGACTTTAGTTAAAGTCATCCGGAACGGCCGTGTACAGGAAATCCCACGCAAAGATATAGTAGTAGGTGATATCGTTATTCTGGAAACAGGCGAAGAGATTCCTGCGGACGGAGAGCTGCTCGAAGCCATTTCTTTACAAGTAAATGAATCGAACCTGACGGGGGAACCTGTTATCAACAAAACAACCATAAAAGCGGACTTCGATGAAGAAGCGACGTACGCTTCCAATCTGGTAATGCGAGGCACTACCGTAGTCGACGGTCACGGCACGATGCGCGTTCTCCACGTAGGCGATGCTACTGAGATTGGAAAGGTAGCTCGCCAAAGTACCGAAGAGAACCTCGAACCGACTCCGTTAAACATACAGTTGACCAAACTTGCCAACCTGATCGGAAAGATCGGTTTTACGGTTGCCGGACTCGCTTTCCTTATTTTCTTTGTCAAAGATGTACTGCTCTACTTCGACTTCGGAGCATTGAACGGGTGGCACGAATGGTTGCCGGTTTTTGAACGGACTCTCAAATATTTCATGATGGCTGTCACCTTGATAGTAGTGGCCGTCCCCGAAGGATTACCAATGAGTGTCACGCTCAGTCTGGCGTTGAATATGCGCCGTATGCTTGCTACCAATAACCTGGTACGCAAGATGCACGCTTGCGAAACAATGGGGGCCATCACCGTGATATGTACGGACAAGACGGGTACACTGACGCAAAACCTGATGCAAGTGCACGAGCCCAACTTCTATGGTTTAAAGAACGGCAGCGAATTATCCGACGACGATATCAGCAAACTTATCACCGAAGGTATCAGCGCCAATTCTACTGCTTTTCTTGAAGAGACCGACACCGGTGAAAAGCCGAAAGGTGTGGGAAATCCCACCGAAGTAGCGCTATTGCTATGGCTCAATAGTCAAGGAAGAAATTATCTGAAACTCCGCGAAAACGCACAGATCCTCGATCAGCTGACTTTCTCCACAGAACGGAAGTTTATGGCAACGCTTGTAGAGTCGGCCTTGCTGGGAAAGAAAATTCTCTATATAAAAGGTGCTCCGGAGATAGTGCTCGGGAAGTGCAGAAAAGTCATGTTGGACGGACAGCAGGTAGACGCTACCGAATATCGTTCGACAGTTGAAGCACAACTGCTGAACTACCAGAACATGGCCATGCGCACATTGGGATTCGCTTTCAAGATTGTAGAAGAGAATGAACCGGACGACTGCACGGCATTGGTATCGGCCAACGACCTAAACTTCTTAGGTATCGTAGCCATCTCCGACCCGATTCGTCCGGATGTGCCGGCCGCAGTTGCCAAATGTCAGTCGGCAGGTATAGGAATCAAGATTGTGACTGGTGATACTCCGGGAACCGCTACGGAAATCGCACGTCAGATCGGTCTTTGGAATCCGGAAACGGATACGGAGCGGAATCGCATCACCGGAGTTGCTTTCTCCGAGTTGAGTGATGAGGAAGCATTGGACCGTGTGATGGATCTTAAAATCATGTCCCGTGCCCGTCCTACGGATAAACAACGTCTGGTGCAATTGCTCCAACAGAAAGGGGCGGTAGTAGCCGTGACCGGCGACGGAACCAATGACGCTCCGGCTTTGAATCATGCCCAAGTAGGCCTGTCAATGGGAACTGGTACTTCCGTTGCCAAAGAGGCCAGCGACATTACCCTTCTCGATGATTCGTTCAACAGTATCGGAACCGCCGTGATGTGGGGACGTTCACTGTATAAGAACATCCAGCGTTTCATCGTATTCCAGTTGACTATCAATTTTGTCGCGCTATTGATTGTCCTGCTCGGTTCGGTGATAGGCACGGAACTGCCGTTGACCGTAACACAGATGTTATGGGTAAATCTGATCATGGACACTTTTGCCGCTCTAGCTTTGGCTTCTATTCCGCCAAGTGAAACCGTTATGCTTGAAAAGCCCCGTCGCAGCACTGACTTTATTATCAGTAAAGCGATGCGGTCTAATATAATAGGTGTAGGTTCTGTCTTCCTTATCATACTGCTCGGAATGATCTACTATTTCGACCACAGCACACAAGGTATGGATATACACAATCTTACCGTTTTCTTTACCTTCTTTGTCATGCTGCAGTTCTGGAACCTGTTCAATGCCCGTGTATTCGGTACTACCGATTCGGCATTCAAAGGCCTTTCCAAATCGTATGGGATGGAGTTAATTGTATTGGCCATCCTGGTCGGACAGTTCCTGATCGTACAGTTCGGTGGAGCAGTATTCCGTACAGAACCGCTTGACTGGCAGACGTGGCTTCTTATTATAGGCGTTTCGTCCATGGTGTTATGGGTTGGAGAACTTATTCGCCTTGTTCAACGTATGATTCACAAAAAAGAAAGAAATGAAAAATAAAGGGATCAAAAACCTTCTTATTGATTTGGGCGGTGTACTTATCAATCTCGACCGCCAACGATGTATGGAGAACTTTAAGAAATTAGGGTTCACGGATGTAGAAGAACGTTTGAATATCCAACAGTTGAACGGTATCTTCATGCAACAGGAAAAAGGCTTGATTACTTCCGCAGAGTTCAGGAACGGGATGCGGGAAATGATCGGTAAAGCAGTCAGCGACAAACAAATCGACGAGGCTTGGAACAGTTTCCTGATAGACATCCCCACATACAAGCTTGACTTACTTTTGAAATTGCGTGAAAAATATGTAGTCTATCTGCTTAGCAATACGAATGAGATTCATTGGAAATGGGCTTGCGAGAATGCGTTCCCATACCGTACGTTCAAAGCAGAGGACTATTTTGAAAAGGCATACCTCTCATATGAGATGCATCTGGTAAAGCCGGAGCCCGAAATTTTTAAAGCAGTCATCGAAGATGCAGGCATCGAACCGCAGGAAACATTTTTCATTGACGATTCTGAGATAAATTGCAAAGCAGCCCGAGAACTCGGTATCTCGACTTATACCCCCAAAGCCGGAGAAGACTGGAGCCACCTTTTTAAGAACAAGTAAATTCGTAGAGATGCAGATTATACGTGACATATCGACTCTTCGCCCGGAACCTTCCGTAGCTACCATCGGCTTCTTCGATGGAGTGCATACGGGACATCGCTATCTGATCCGACAAGTGAAAGAGATAGCGGCCGCCAAAGGTTTACGTTCTGCATTAGTGACTTTTCCGGTACATCCCCGCAAGGTGATGAACGCCGATTATCGTCCTGAGTTACTGACTACTCCGGAAGAGAAAATAAGACTGCTGGATGACATCGGAGTAGATTATTGTCTCATGCTTAACTTTACTCCTGAGATTTCCCGGCTGACAGCCCGCGAGTTCATGGCTCAAGTGCTGAAAGAACGCTATCAGGTAAAATGCTTAGTCATCGGTTACGATCACCGCTTCGGTCACAACCGCAGTGAAGGTTTCGAGGATTACGTACGTTACGGTAAGGAAATAGGCATAGAAGTGATTCGTGCTCACGCCTATACCAATAATATAAAGATAGGAGAACATCAGAATACCCCGATTAGCTCCTCCCTGATCCGCAAACTTCTACATGAAGGAGAGGTGGAACAGGCCGCTCTTTGCCTGGGATACGAATACTTTTTGGACGGAACAGTAGTAGGCGGTTATCAAGTAGGCCGGAAAATAGGTTTTCCTACCGCCAATTTAAGTGTAGACGATCCGGATAAACTGGTTCCCGCAGACGGAGTTTATGCCGTATGGGTCACATTCGACGGACAAACCTATATGGGAATGCTGAACATCGGTGTCCGCCCGACTATCGACAACGGTCCTAACCGTACAATCGAGGTGAATATCCTTCACTTCCATTCTAACATATATGACAAGTTTATCCGGCTTACGTTTGTCAAACGGACACGCCCCGAACTGAAATTCGCCGGCATTGACGAGCTGATAGTGCAATTGCATAAAGACGCCGAAGAGACGGAAACAATCCTTCTTGGCAAACAAGCAGAGCGGTCAAAATTACGACCGAACTAAATAACATATAACTGAGTAATAACTTTAAAAGCAGATTCGTATGCAAAAGACATTCATGAGTATCTCCCTGGTGGTAATAGCAATATCAATGCTAGCCATGTTTATATGCAGTTTCTTCACAACCCGATAAGACATAAAGTGGTATGAAGACGGCTATCAAATTAATATTAATAGACCTTGTCATCGCGCAGATCGCTGCCCCTATTCTGGTAATGATTCCCTATACCATCTATTTATTGATCACCACCGGGAATCTGGATAAAGGTATACTGACACAAGCGATTATGATTCCGGCACAATTGGCGGGACAAGTGATGATGGGTATTTATTTATGGAAAGCCGGTTATATCAGTACGCAAAAAGCTACATGGTCTCCCGTATCAGCGGGCTATCTGTCATGCAGCGCATTGGCCATTCTCACGGCCGGATTTGCAGTATCCGCATTGATGGGGCTGCTGGATTGGATTCCTAATATCATGAAACAGTCTTTCGATATTCTCCAATCCGGATGGGGAGGTATTCTCGCCATATCCATCATAGGTCCTGTGCTCGAAGAGTTATTGTTTCGCGGGGCAATCACCAAAGCATTGTTACAGCAATACAGTCCGGCAAAAGCAATTCTCATTTCAGCATTCCTATTCGGTGCCTTTCATATCAATCCAGCCCAGATACTTCCGGCATTCTTAATCGGCATCCTGCTGGCATGGATATTCTACAAAACCGGCAGCTTAATTCCCTGCATACTCATGCATATACTGAATAATTCGTTGTCGGTATATCTCAGTATCAAGTTTCCGGAAGCTGAGAATATGGACGACCTGATAAACGGCAATTTATATATTTACGTTCTTGCAGGAGTCTGTCTCATATTCATAGCAACCATCCTGTATATGCAGCGCATGACCTCTAATAAGTAGAGGTCATATCTTCCGGAACACAAATATAGAAATCCGCTCTTCCTTTATTCTCTTCATCCAATTGTCCGATACTCTCCTGGCGCACCGAACAAACGGTCTTTACCGTTGTTCCCGGACGATATTGAAGCAGATACGGAATGATTCCGCCTTGAAAGTCCGAATGGTAGTTTCCATTGAAATGAAGGAACTTGCTTTTCATATTACGGGCAATAAACCATCCCATCGTAGCGTCTTTGATGGCCTGTGCCTGTGCCAGATATTCCGCATTTCCCTTGCTTTTCCCCATCATGTGCATCAATGCGAAAGCTCCCTGTTCCTCTTCTTTATATGTGAACGATACCGGGAGAGGCGGCAAATAGCGTTTAGCCTCATCGGACAATGAGTCCAGATACTGCAATCCCCTGTCTTTCACCACGTTTGCATAGCGACGGGGAACATTGGTCGCAATGAACGGGATACGGTTCTCCTTAGCAAAGAACACAAACGGAGCATAATCCGTACTATAATTGTCCCACAAACGCGCTTCCGATTCAAAACGGTCATAAGAGATCTGCCGATTCATATATTCATCCAGAATCAGTTGATTGTCGGCCTCCAGCATTTCCGCCCCCATCATCAGTTTATCCTTATGAATGGCATACAAAGAACGGGCAAGCTCGTACTCCAACCAATGAGTAATGCAGCAATTATGAATCTCACCGATAAACACGACGTCCGGTTGCGCCAACGCAGCAACCAGTTCGTCATATCCAATCTCCTTGCCGTTCGCATCAAACAAGGTATACGCTTTCTTATAGCCTTTTTGGGCAAAGGCTGTCACTCCTACCAAACATAGGAGTAACAACACACATACTTTTTTAGAAAATAGTTTATTCATTGTATTTCTGATGTTTTCCGATATATAATAATACAAACTTGTCAGGGTTCACCAATTCCTTGAATGCTTTCCGAATATCCGTGGTGGAAATAGAAGACAGGCATTTTTCGTACTGTTCAAAGTCATCTATCGTCTCTCCGTTCTTCAACAAATTCACCAGATTGGTACGCCATTCCGCAGACGCCTCGTTTGAAAGGACCTTTTGTTTTGTCAGCAAGAACGATTTTTTCATTGCATCCAGTTCCTCTTCCGACACTTTATGAGTACGGAGTTCATGAATGATTTCCTTTATCAATCCTTCCACTTTCTTCGTATTGCCCCAATCAACGGAAGCAGACAAATCAAAATAAAACACCTGCTGCGGCAGTCCATTATAAAACAAAGAAGCATACGGAGAATAAACGATATTTTCCCGTTCGCGCAATATACTCAACACACGGTTCTGCAAAATATCACGCATCAGCTTCAGTGTAAGACTATTCCTCAAAGAGGGTTGGTAATTGCCACAAAATACATAATCGAATATAGTCTGCGTATCATTTTCATTCGGGAATGCTTCGACATACGTTTTTCCGGGCAACTTGAATGGTTTGTCAGAAAAGGACAATCCCGTCTCTACTTTTTCCATACGGGCAAAAGTAGCGGTCAGCAACTTCTTAATGCTGTCCGTATCAAACTTACCGGTCACGACGAACACCGTTTGCGAGGGATTGGCATATAAGGAACGGTAATAGGCAGCAATCTTATCCAGATTAAGCGACTCTAAATCTTTCTTTGTCAACGCCGGGCGGGAAACCATATTCCCCATCAGCGAATCCAGACGATTCGTCAAGGCACGGTCCGAAGCACGTTTCATCATCTGCTCAAGTACCGTTTCCTTTCCCAAACGTTCTATCTCGTCCTGCCGGATTTCATCGAAATCTTTATAACAAAGTTCCGGACGATAAATCTTCTCATACATCAGGTTAAACAGTTCTTGTGCTTTGTCGGCAGGTGCCATTCCCATTATATCATGCCAGAAGTTACTGATGGCAAGGTTCATGGATATTTCTTCTTGTTGCATATAAGAAGACAGGGTATCATAAGGCACACATGCTATTCCTCCCATTTCCATATAGCCACCCGTTCCTTCGTAAAGCGGATAATCCTCATCCGACAAATCTCCAACGCCTCCCCTACCGAAAGCGGTCACAAAGAGAGACTGATTCTCATCATCCGTAGGACGGAGCAGAAAGCGCAGCCCGTTCTTCAAAAAGACTTCCGTCAAATTCATCTCCGGATATTTCTTCTCACTGACAATATCAGAAGCATCAAACACGTGGCTTTTGGTCAGACATACAGGTGTCGTTACCGTCTCTTCCTTCACCTCTTTGGGTACGTAGACAAATTCTTTTAACGGACTCCGGATTCCTTTTTCCCATGCACGTAGTATGTCTTCTTTCTGAATAGAGTTCTGCTTACCCGTATTATTGCGATAGGCAACCAGCAAAGCCTGCTCTTTGTAAGAAAGCCATTCCTGCAATAATTTCTGCAAAGTTGCACTGTCAGTCGACCGTACCTTTTCAAGCAATTGGTGCATCTCCTCCTCCGACTGTATGTAGCGGTCGCCGGATATAACGTAATCTACAAAATCATCACACCACTTGCCGGACAACTGTGCGGAACAGTCCACCTTCAATGTTCTGGAAAGCTCTTTGATAGCATCATCCAGCTCTTCCGGTGTAAAGCCGTTCTTCAAGATACATTCCAGCTCGTTAGACAAATCGGATACTTGCTGCAAAAGACCGGATTTATCCGTTCCGGAAAAAGTAAACACAAAATGATTCTTATCGGAAAGGAACCAGGCATCGGATACATTACTACGAATCTGCCGAGCTTGCAAACGGTTAGTAATAGCCCGTACCAACAAAGAACCAAGCTCTTTACGGTAGATAGTTCCAACTGTATTTCCCACTACGCAAGGATGAGGGATCATCAATTCCAGTTCAGAACTGCGTTTGAGATCATCTCCTATCTCATGAAGAGCTATTCCTTTTTCATAAGTAAGAGGATAAACACGATACCCTTTCACCTTCTTACGGGGAATGGAAGCGAACATTTCTTTGATCTTCTTCTCTATGGAAACCGGATCTACATCGCCTACCACCACAACAGTGGCCATTTGTGGAGAGTACCATTGCTGATAAAACTCAATCAGTGTTTTACGGTCAATGCTACGGATATCCTCCGAACTACCTAACGGCATACGGTCGGTAAAACGGTTTTGACCGATCTTCAAGCTATAAAAGTCATCTCCTATGTCATAGCCGCGCAACTCTTCCAAAATCACTCCACGTTCTTTCTTCGTCCGTTCTTCCTCAAAGGAGAGTCCGTCCAACCAATCTTTCAGTATCAACAGAACTTTATCACTTACAGCAGAATCAGTCTTATCCATCGGCACTGTCAGCATGAAGATAGTACGGTCATAGCCGGTCACAGCATTGATATCCCGTCCAAACTTCATTCCTAGACTTTCCAAGTAGTCCACCATACTGCGTCCGGGAAAGTGTTTGCTACCGGCAAAAGACATATGTTCCAAAAAATGGGCGGCTCCCTTTTGCTTATCCGTCTCCTGTGCCGAGCCGAGCCGCATCACCAAACGAAACTCCGTCGTATGAGCCGGTGTCCCGTTCGGGAGAATCAGATAGTGCAAACCATTCGGTAATACACCTTCAACGGTGTTGGGAGGTAAACCGATCTTCTTCTCTGAAACGGATTGTTGCGCAAGCATATCTACAGATATTCCTCCTAAAAGAAATGCTAAGACTAGAATAGCTTTTGTTTTAATTTGTTGTAGCATAAATTAATTATAAGTCTGTTATTTATTTAAGGTATAAGTTACATAAATTTGGGTATAACCACCTGAATTATAATGATCCCATGGGAATTGGAAAGTAAATGTATCCCCGTTAAAAGAGCCCTTCGATTCAATAAAGTCGGAAGGTTCATTTTCAAAGATATCCTCATCAACAGTTGATGTAACCAAGTAAATACGAGGTTCTAATGTAGTACCCATTTCAATTAAATCAGATACATTGTACTCTGTATATATTGGGTTTCCACCATCCCCATCTCCATCCGGAACAGCTACTTTCTCACCATTATCAGCTTTTTGTTTCCAACGGTTCCATGCTGTAAAAGAATACTTAAAAGGAACTGAAATTATTGGTTCATCATAATTATCCAACACTGTTCCCAAAAATGAAATAGAGCGTTCTTCCAATAATAATTCCAAATTATCAAGTGTCACCTCAAACTCTTCTTTATCACGATCAAACCCAATAGCAGTCAACATACATTGATTCCATTCATTAGCAGCCCAACTTTCCTCCTCTATCGTTTCTTTTTGTAATATCTCCCATAAGAATGAGGTCAGCCCCATCGGATTATCAATCATCTTCAATATCGGTCGTTCAGCAGTAGCATTATCACTTAACGTAATCACACTCTTACCTTCAAAAGAACGGGTTTCTTCATCATAGAATGTTCCAATATCGCCTTCCGGATAACGTATTTCCACATTACATTTCAGCACTCCAATAAACTGATTCAAGTCTAAACCATATTTTTCTTTATACCCTTTAATAAGTTCAAGTTGCTCTTCAGTCAAAGTAGGTGATTCCACACTTGGCTTCACAATCAGTTTTAAATCTCTCCAGGCTTGCATACGAGGATCAGTATAACCCTTTACCTTCAAAGTCATTGACCGTTGAGCTTTTATTAATCCTTTATGATTGGAAGCTACCTTAAAGCTCGCTTTTTTTTCGCCAGCCTTAATCAGCACATTCCCATCGTTCTCCATATTCAAAACTCCATCCTCATTGCCCGACAATTCAAAATGAATTGTAGCGTCTGTTTCTACAGCAGTAGCCAAAAGCACATCTACGGTAACAGGACGATCATCATTTTCCGCTATGGCAGGGTCATCCGCCGTACTAATCTGTATATAATTACTTCCTTTGTAAGTATAATCAATATCGTTACTACAACTTGTCACTAATCCCAACAAGAAAAGGACGTGTAAACACAGATAATAATAGTTATATCTCATAATCTTCCTTTTTTATTGAATCAATTTTACCTATTCAAAGGCCATCCTTCATTCTGAGTTATATTCTCATTATATTTATATTCCGAACGAGGAATGGGAAAACACCAGCGATAATCATCCACCTTTATTTTGGTATCTTCTCTATCTCCCCACTGCGACAATCGGGACAAACCTCCCGAGTGCGAACGCTTCAAATCGAAGTAAAGCACGCCCTCACCGGCAAATTCCTTTTGTTTTTCTTTATGAATAGCCTCTATCAGATCGGTTCCCGTCAAATCATCCTCCATAGGAGTAGCTTGGCAAGCCTCCAGATATTCATTCATCTTTTCAATCGCCTTGCCTTCTTGCCCGGTCTGCCGACTATAAGCCTCAGCAGCAATAAAGTAAGCACCGGCATAGCGCATCACGTTGATATACTGTATACTTTTGGATTCCTTATTCCATTTATTATATTTCCCCATCAGATTTCGGGACTCTCCATCCATCTCGAAAGGATATACATTATAAGTTTGACGTATATCATCGTCTCCATAAGTGATAGCGGGATTCAATGCAAAGTAATCACCGTTCGTCGCATCAAACTGAATACCTGCATAAAAACTCTTCGATGTATAAAAAGCGAATATACGCTCTTTGCAGGAAGCCGTTTCCCAAAGTCTTCCGTAACCATTCTCCGTGAACATATCATCCGTCGCTTTTTCCAGCACCTTCTCCGCATAAGTTGCGGCTTGCCCATACTGTCCGGCATACAGTTCCAACTCAGCCAACAGATAATAAACCGCAGTCTGAGACAGCCAGCCGTTCTTATCCGGATTATTCTCAACCGCAGCAGCTTCCGTCAGTAATGTACGGATAGTAGTCGTACAGGTTTCGATGGAAGAACGTTTCGGAAAAGCAAGTCCCAGTTCATCCTTCAATACAATCCCGTCCGCTTGCGGATTCTTGTCATAGGCAGGAGCAAACAGTCTCAACAGATTGAAATAGCAAAGCGCCTTTAATGCTTTCGCCTCACTAATGATAGCCGCTTTATCCTTCTCCTCCGAAGCATTCTCCAGCGTTATATTATCCACGCGTTCCAATAAAGCGTTGCAGGAGGCGATCGTATTATAATACTCTCCCCACAAACTTTCGGCAAGAGTCGTTATAGAATTGTCCTGCCAAGCATAAAGGTTCTTCAGGCTCATATCTTTTCCCACAATGGAAGTCGGGCAAAAATCATCGCCCAAAATAGAAAGTTCATATTCGTAATGTGGGTACAAACTATAAACAGAGGACAAAAGAGAGCGTGCCGTTGAAATATCCACAATAGCATCCGGATCCGAATACTGATCGGAAGGGGGAATGTCCAATGAACAAGAAGACAATCCCGACAGACTCCCCACCATGACGGCACATATATAAATGAGTTTCTTTATCATAATCGTTATCCTTTAAAAAGTCAGATTCATATTGAATGTATAAATAGGCTGCATACTTCCTGCAAGTGTACCGCTTTCCGGGTCGGACTCTTTGTATGAAGTCCAGGTAAACAGATTGGAACCTTGAAAAGCAAAAGTAGCATACTTCACGAACGGTATCGTTTTCCGCAAGAAACGTTGGTCTACACGATATCGCAGAGAAACCATAGAGAGTTTCAGGTAATCACTCTTTCCCACAGTCAAGGAGTTGGGATACAAAGTAAGGTTCTCTTCCGCAGTAGCTGAAGTATAAAAAGGAGTAGGATATACTTTCCCTTCATCACCGGCTTTGAACCACATTCTTTCCGTCTGTCCTGCCACAGCGTTCCGGTTCACATTATCCTTATCACGCACATACGAATAGTTGAATTGATGAATGCCGCCGTGTACATAATAGAAATCCACATCCAAGTCGAAGGCTTTGTAAGAAAGAGACAGGCCGAAGCTTCCGGTATACGGTGGTGTGGAATGCCCCAAAGCTACCACATCATCCACTGTCAATGTTTCACTCGCCTGCTTCTCCTTATTATCTTTCACCAGGAATACCGGATAACCGGTCAAAGGATTAATGCCTAAAGACTGAGGACCATAGAGCATATCGTATGACTTGCCCACTTCATAATCCGGAATCAATGCCTCCTCAGACGCATATATCTTGTCTGCATAATACAAGTCAATTACCTTGTTACGATTGTACGCCATATTCCATCTCAAATTCAAAATCCAATCTCTTGTATCCAGGACTTTCGCTTTCAGTCCGAATTCAATTCCCCGGTTTTCCAATATACCGATATTGCGCTTCAATGTGGTATAACCGGTGGAAGAAGGAATAGGCACATCAAGCAACGCTTGTTCCGTGCGGCGATTGTACCAGCTTGTCTCCAAAGTCACCCGATTGAATAGCTCGATACTGACTCCCGCATCAATGGATTTCGTCTGTTCCGGTTTCAAGTCCTTATTATAAAGTCCCATCAACTCCAGAACACGCTGATCCTCATACGCATTATTGGAATAGGCGAAAGTAGCTACCGTAGAGGAAACGGAAACACCGTTCAGATTGGCTGTATATCCGTAAGACGCTTTCAGATTCAAGCGGGTCAGGACAGTATTGTCTGCCAGGAAAGAGTAATAGCTGGGAGTCCAGCCGATACCGACTGCCCAAGCGCTATTCCAACGCTTGTCCGAAGGCAGGATAGAAGACGCGTCCGCTTTATAAGTCGCATAGAAATCGTAAATATTATCAAAGGTATAACCTAATACAGCTCCCAATCCCAACTGCGCGTTTTTATCTTTCAGAGCGCCGACTTCCGCCTGACGGGTTCCCTGAATGGAGTGATTGATGGCAGCAGCCGAATTAATCGTTCCCACGCCATAACCGGTTATGGACACATTATCCAACTGAGTGAGGTAGTAGTCCATATTAGCTCCCAACGTAAGGTCATGCCTACCGGCAAATACATGATTATAAGTCGCACGAATGTTAGTAGAGATGTTCGTGGTCGTATTCTTTGATTTTGCGAAAATACCCCGTTTAAGTTCCGGAATACCACTTGTCATTTCCGAATAAGAAGTAGAAGGGGTAAACTGTTCCGTTTCATCCAACAGAAAGTCCAATCCCGCCACTGCGGCAATATCCAGTCCGGGCAAGGGATTCAAGGTCAGGCTACCACTGATTCCGGCAGTTTTCGCCGCACTCTCCTGGCTGAACTGATTCATCAAGTCCTTATAAGTACGTCCCGGATAAGAAATCAGTTCGCCACCGTCTTTCGTTTCATAAGGATTCAACTCATAAACCAACTGAGTCGGATCGGAAGTAGATCCGTTCGGAGTATTCGTCTTCGCATATCCACCGTTCACACTCAGCAGAGCGTAACCGATATGTCCCAATTTCTGATCCAGATTCATACGCAAACTCATACGCTGCTTGTCGTTACCCGGCAAACGTCCTCCTTGCTTGGTATAATTGGCGGATATATAATAGGTAGTCTGTTCGCTTCCGCCCCGAATGCTTACATTATGTTTCTGATACAGATTGTTGCGAATCAACTCTTTGAACCAATCTGTATTGATATTCCTCAATTCGTTCAACTTCTGTTCCCCCGACGCAATCAATTGCGACAGGTTAGGATCGCCCGCATAGTATTTATTGTAGTAATCAGCACTGTAACGATATCCCGGAGTCTCCGGATTCTGCAGCAACCGTTCCAGCTCCAGTTTCTCCGCTGAGTCCATCATAGACACGCCGCGACGACCACGCGTCGTGACTCCCATGTCCAACGTATAAGTAACCATTGTCTGCCCGCTGACACCTCGCTGAGAAGTGATTTCCAATACTCCGTTGGCAGCCTTGATTCCATACAAGGCACAGGCAGCCGCATCCTTCAGCACCTTTATTTCCTTGATGTCCATCGGGTTTAGATTGTAGAAAGTTTCCGGACTGATGACCTTACCGTCCATGATATACAACGGTTCATTCGTCGTATTCCCTTTACGTAAAGAAGAGTTTCCACGAATACGGATTTCAGGAGTCGACCCCAATTCCCCGGTATTCTGGATAATCAATCCGGGAACAGAACCTTGCAGCGCCAGCCCCATATCGATCATCGGCTTACTATTGATGCGTCGCATATCCACCTCTTGCACCACTCCGGAGCGGGCACGAATATCAATCTCATTAATATTAGCTTTGGCTGTGACAACAACCTCATCCATATTATTCACATCATCAAGCAAAGTCACATCCAGCCGTGTTTGTCCTTTATAGGTAACTATTTTCCGCTTCATACCGATAAAGGAAAACTCAATACTCACACCGGACTCCCACTGTCCCTTCAACACATACTCCCCCTTTTCATTGGAGATAGCTCCATAAGGCGTATTTTTTACCTTAATATTAACTCCCGCTAACGGAAGATCCTGCGCATCGCGCACATGACCAGAAATTCGTTTTTCTTCTCTTTGCGCTTGCAAAATGACACAAAATGAGAGAAAAGCTAAAAACAGTATCCGTCTCTTTAAATAGTAGTTCATACATTTTGTCTTTTAACTATATGGCGTAAAAAAACAAAGAAAAGCTAATAAAGACAAATAATACCTACAATAATTAAACTATTTTAAGGATTATACCTATTAATAGGTAGAGCGGAACTGCCCATCTGTTTTACTTTTAACTACTTCCCCTCTTTTGCTTTGAATGCCAACGCATACATCCGTATTTGTTTTACCATCGACAGCAAACCGTTGCTACGGGTAGGTGACAAATGTTCCTTCAACCCGATTTTATCTATAAAATAAAGATCGGCATTCAAGATTTCATCAGGAGTATGATCCGACAATACCTTGATCAGCAAAGCTATAATTCCTTTTACAATCAAAGCGTCACTTTCCGCCTTAAATACAATCTTACCGTCTACATCGTCCGCCTGAAGCCATACCCGGCTCTGACAACCTTCAATCAGATTCTGTTCTGTTTTATATTTTTCATCCAGCGGTTCCTGCTCATTTCCCAAGTCAATAAGTAGCTGGTAGCGGTCCATCCAATCATCGAAGTCACTGAACTCTGCAATTACTTCGTCTTGTAATTCATTAATTGACATACTATTTATTTTATTTCTCGTTATAGATTACCTCCAATACAGTCTGACCGACTGCTTTCAATGTATTCTTATCAATGTGATCCATATTATCCGTGAGGGTATGCCAGGTAGGGGTAAATCCACCTTCCGGATCAGAAGCAATGATATCAATCGTCTTGATACGCGCCAACCGGTTAATGAACAAATGATCGTCCGTCACCCCTCCTCCATCTTCATTGATAAACAGATTGCCGTATCCCAGCTTCCGGGCAGCCTTCCAGACCTTCTTATTAACGTCCGGCGCAAACTTCTCGGAATAAGATTCTTTCAGAAAGACCGTATTCTTACCTCCTACCATATCAAGCAGAATTCCGAAACGGGCATTGTATCCTTGAACATGAGGATTGCGCGCCCAATACTGTGCTCCCAGACACCACGACTCTTCGTTATCCTGATCGTGCGCTCCATAATCTTCCGCATCAAGAAAGATGATGTCGATTCCAAGCTCCGGTTGCTGTTGATGAACCAGACGGGAAATCTCCAGCAAAGCCCCCACCCCGCTTGCTCCGTCATTAGCACCGAGAATAGGTGTTTTATGATTCTTTTTGTCAGGATCATTGTCGGCCCATGGGCGTGTGTCCCAATGTGCGAACAAAGCGATTCTTTTCTTACTTTCCGGTTTATAGGAGCCAATGATGTTTCTAGCCTTCAGCAAAGTACCGTCATAAGCTATCAAGTCGGCATACTGATCGGTCACCTGTGCGCCAAACTCTTTCAATTGATGCGCCAGATAGTTTCCACAAGCTATATGTCCCTTTGTGTTGGGGACACGAGGTCCGAAGTCCACTTGATTCTTTACGTACAAATAAGCACTGTCCGCATCAAACTGAGGTACATTCACCACTATCTTTTCGCTTTGTTCATTAGTTATATTCGCCTTGTTGCCTCCTCCGCACGAAAATGCAGACAGTAGCAGAAAAGCAGTCGTCAATAACATCATAGGTTTCTTTTTCATTATCCTCTTATCTATTAAGGTCTCAAAATTAGTTATTTTCATCAGAGTATCACCCGGATGGAATAGATTATTAACATATAAACTTTAATTCCACATTTTTCTTTCCAACGGTGAACCCCACTCTGGCTCCATTGATAAGTGGCAGATTGTGCGCGACATGTCCCACCGGAAAATTAAAACAAACGGGATAATCATACTCTTTCACCAAATCCGCCAAAGCCGCATACAGTTCCTTGCCCAGCGAACGGTCTTCTTCATATTCGGTAAACTGTCCGACGATGAGCCCGGACAATTTTTCGAGCACACCACCCAATTTCAAGTTATACATCATACGCTCAATGGCATGAGGACGTTCGCTCACATCTTCTATAAAAAGCACTGTTCCCGCTGCCGGAATATCGTATGGAGTACCGCGCAAGCCATAAGCTACCGCCATATTTCCGCCCCGCAAAATTCCTTCCGCACTGCCCTGCCTGTTCAACTTATGCTTCTCACAAGTATAAACAGGAAGATTGCCCGACAATATATCCTTCAAATAAAGCGAACACGGATCATCCTCCGGCTCCACCGTAAGATGGCGCGCCATCAATGAATGTAACGAAGCATAACCGTTTTTCTGGAACAGGTTATGCAGAGCGGTAATATCACTGAAACCAAGCAGCCATTTCGGATGTTCGCGGAAAGCGGTAAAATCAAGTTTGTCAATCAGATGAACCGCTCCATACCCGCCCCGACTGCAAAGGATGGCTTTTACTTTCGGATCGTCCATTGCATCCTGCAAATCATCCAAGCGTTGTTTGACTGTTCCGGCAAACCGACCGGAAGAGCCACCGGCATGCTTTCCCATAGCGACCTTCAAGCCCCATGACTCCAGCCGTTTCTTCGCACCTTTCAAGAACAACTTGTCTATCTTACTGGAAGGTGATACGATGACCACTTTATCGCCTTTCTGCAAAAAGGGAGGAAATTGAATATCCATACTTAATAATCTATTTATGATTCGGTAGATTTACTCATGCAAAAATACACGAAAAAACGATTCTAAGCGCATCTACCCGACAAAACAAACAAAATATAGCAAAATGTTACATCACAAGCGCAACTTTTCGGTTTGGAATCGTTATTTTTTCAATGATTTTTCAGATATTTGCTAAAAATCTAACGTTATGGAACCTATTCGAAATTTCGCTCAACTGACAGCCCATCTTAAAGTACTGAACCGCAGAAAACGTATCGCCGTAGTCTGTGCCAACGACCCCAACACGGAATACGCCATTTCCCGCGCTTTGGAAGAGGGCATTGCGGAGTTTCTCATGATCGGAGATTCAGCCATTCTGGAGAAATATCCCACACTCAAGCAATATCCCGAATATGTGAAAACCCTTCATATAGAGGACCCCGACGAAGCGGCGCGTGAAGCGGTGCGTATCGTCCGCGAAGGGGGAGCCGATATCCTGATGAAAGGGATTATCAATACGGACAATCTGTTGCACGCCATCCTCGACAAGGAAAAAGGCTTGCTCCCTAAAGGAAAAATCCTGACTCATCTTGCCGTCATGGAGATACCGACGTACGATAAGTTGCTTTTCTTCTCGGATGCAGCCGTCATTCCGCGTCCTACATTGCAGCAACGCATTGAAATGATCTGGTATGCCATCTGCACCTGCCGCCATTTCGGAATCGAACAACCGCGCATCTCATTAATACACTGCACCGAAAAGGTCAGTGCCAAATTCCCTCATTCATTGGATTATGTGAATATCGTAGAGCTTGCCGAAGCCGGCGAGTTCGGCAATGTAATTATTGACGGACCGTTGGACGTGCGTACTTCCTGCGAACAGGCAAGCGGGGATATCAAAGGAATCGTCTCCCCCATCAACGGACAGGCAGATGTACTGATTTTCCCGAATATCGAATCGGGGAATGCTTTTTACAAGTCCGTTTCCCTCTTCGCCAAAGCAGAAATGGCGGGATTGTTGCAAGGGCCTATCTGCCCGGTGGTTCTTCCTTCGCGCAGTGACTCCGGATTGTCCAAATATTACAGTATCGCTATGGCATGCCTGCAAGTGTCGGGAGACTGTGAATGCAGGAAGCAGGGCACTCAAGTTGCAAGTTCATCCATCTAAATCACACTTAAGCCTCACGATCCATGAAGATTCTAGTTATCAACCCCGGCTCCACGTCCACCAAAATAGCTGTTTATGAGAATGAAATGCCATTGCTAATCCGCAACATAAAACATACGACAGAAGAGTTAGCCGCATTCCCACGTATTATCGATCAGTTTGAATTCCGCAAGAACCTGGTACTGAAAGCGCTGGAGTCCGAAAAGATACCTTTCGACTTTGATGCGATCATCGGACGGGGAGGGCTGTTGAAACCAATTCCCGGTGGAGTGTATGAGGTAAACGATGTCATGTTGGACGATATCATCCATGCCATGCGCAATCACGCTTGTAACTTAGGTTGTCTCATAGCTTCCGAACTCAGCCTCTTGCTTCCCGGTTGCCGGGCTTTCATCGCGGATCCGGGAGTTGTTGACGAGCTGGAAGACGTTGCCCGTATCACAGGCTCTCCACTCATGCCGAAAATCACTATCTGGCACGCATTGAACCAACGGGCTATCGCCCGACGCTTCGCCAAGGAACAGCGCACAAAGTATGAAGATTTAGATCTGATTGTCTGCCATTTAGGTGGAGGGATTTCCGTAGCCGTCCATCGGCACGGAAGAGCGATAGACGCCAACAATGCATTGGACGGCTCCGGTCCTTTCTCCCCCGAACGTGCCGGCACACTGCCTGCCGGGCAGTTGATTGACTTGTGCCACAGCGGCCGGTTCACGAACGACGAACTTAAAAAACGTATTTCCGGACGTGCCGGACTGGCTGCCCATCTGGGAACAACCGACATCCCCACCGTCATACGTTCCATTGAAGCAGGCGACCATCATACCAAACTGATATTGGATGCCATGATTTACAATATCGCCAAAGAGATAGGGGCTGCCGCTACCGTGCTCTACGGAAAGGCGGATGCCATTCTACTGACAGGCGGTATCGCGCATTCCGATTATGTAATCAGCCGATTGAAAGAACGCATATCATTCATTGCTCCCGTATATGTGTATCCCGGAGAAGATGAATTGGAAGCATTAGCCCTCAACGCGCTCGGTGCATTACGGGGAGAATTGCCGATACAAGTATATAAGTAAGGTTGCTCCACGCAGAGAATAAGGAATTGACGCACACAAAACAGTACCTTTTTATGCACGCGGGTAGTCGTCACCTTACAAGGTGACCAATGTCCCCTTATAAGAAGACAAATGGCACTTTATAGAATGACAAATATCACTTTGCAAAGTGACCACCCAAACAGGCAAAAACAAAATTTCTTAAGATACGAAATTAATATAAGAAAAACAAGAAAAGCGACATTAAAAACCAAGTAAAATCACTCCCTTGTAACAGCCGATAAACATCCCAAGCAACAACAAACGGAAAAGCATATTATCCTCGCAGTCTAAACTTTTTTGCGTAAAAAGTCCTTTCTAAGAAAAAAATCTCATATATTTGCAACGTGTTAAGTTAATAAATTGATTAAGGTCGATTTTTGACTGTTTCGAATCGGGAAGTATGGGGGTACTTTCCGATTCTCTTTTTTAGCCCGATTCTCTCTCCTTATTCCCTATTCATCGTATAAAAAAAATAGCCCGAAAACTAAGTTTTCGGACTATCCTTACTATTATAAAGCTATTCGCTCTTTACTTCTTTTCCGGTCTTGGCAACAAAACTTTTCTAGAAAGTTTGAATTTACCGGTTTTCGGATCGATATCGATCAACTTCACGTCAATCTCATCACCTTCCTTAATTCCGGCTTCTTCTACAGTCTCAAGACGTTTCCAATCAATTTCGGAGATGTGCAGCAAACCGTCTTTGCCCGGCAAGAATTCGATAAACGCACCATAAGGCATGATAGAACGAACTTTACCTTTATACACTTCGCCTACTTCGGGAACAGCAACGATCGCTTTGATCATGCGCATTGCATCATCAATACATTTCTTATTTGTTCCTGAAACCTCGATACGTCCCATACCATCAATTTCCTCGATAGTAATCACAGCACCTGTCTCTTCCTGCATACCTTGAATAATCTTACCGCCAGGGCCGATCACTGCACCGATAAATTCTTTAGGAATCGTCATTGTCTCGATACGCGGAGCGTGTTCTTTCAGTTCAGCACGCGGCTCGGCAATTGTTTCGGTGATCTTGTTCAGGATGTGCATACGGCCTTCTTTTGCCTGATTCAAAGCACGTTCCAGAATTTCGTATGACAGACCGTCTACCTTGATATCCATCTGAGTAGCAGTGATACCATCCTTTGTTCCGGTCACTTTGAAGTCCATATCCCCGAGATGATCCTCGTCACCGAGTATATCGGACAATACGGCATATTTTTCTTCACCCGGATTCTTAATCAGTCCCATAGCGATACCTGATACCGGTTTCTTGATCTTCACACCTGCATCCATCAATGCCAATGTACCGGCACATACGGTTGCCATAGAAGAAGAGCCGTTAGATTCGAGGATATCGGAAACTACACGTACTACGTACGGATAGTCAGCAGGAATCTGTCCTTTCAAAGCGCGCCAAGCCAGGTGACCGTGACCAATCTCGCGACGGCCTACACCACGCTGTGCTTTTGCTTCACCTGTAGAGAAAGGAGGGAAGTTATAATGCAACAGGAAACGTTCTTTTCCGTGTTCCAGAACATCGTCGATAATCTTTTCGTCCATCTTAGTACCCAGCGTAACAGAAGTCAATGACTGGGTCTCGCCACGAGTAAAGATAGCGGATCCGTGAGGACCGGGCAACGGACCAACCTCACACCAGATCGGGCGGATTTCAGTAGTCTTACGGCCATCCAAACGCTTGCCTTCGTCAAGGATGGAACGGCGCATTGCTTCTTTTTCCACATCATGATAGTAACGGTCGATCAGAGGTCCTTTTTCTTCCAACTCTTCTTCAGAGAACTGAGCCTTGAACTCTTCACGGATAGCTTCGAAAGCGTCAAAACGCTCGTGCTTATTGTTATTTCCTGAAGCTGCTACGGCGTAAGCCTTGTCATAACAAGCCTCACGAACTGCCTTACGCAATTCTTCGTCGTTCACTTCGTGGCAATATTCACGTTTTACCGTCTTACCTACCGCTTCTGTCAACTCCATCTGAGCCTTGCAATGAATCTTGATGGCTTCGTGAGCCACTTTCATGGCTTCCAGCAATTCAGCCTCAGACACTTCCTGCATTTCGCCTTCCACCATCATGATGTTCTCATAAGTAGCGGCAACCATAAGGTCCATATCTGCTTTTTCGAGTTGTTCAAAAGTCGGGTTGATAACGAACTGACCGTCGATACGTGCTACACGTACTTCAGAGATAGGTCCGTTGAACGGAATATCGGAAACGGCAAGTGCTGCAGAAGCTGCAAGTCCTGCCAACGCATCCGGCATATCTACACCATCAGCCGAGAAGAGGATGATGTTCACATATACCTCTGCATGATAATTATCAGGGAATAAAGGACGGAGAGCACGGTCAACGAGACGGCATGTCAAAATCTCATAGTCAGAAGCTCTACCTTCTCGCTTGGTGAAACCACCCGGGAAACGGCCGAATGCCGCAAATTTTTCTTTGTACTCTACCTGTAAAGGCATGAAATCTGTTCCGGGAACTGCATCTTTAGCGGCACAAACAGTAGCTAATAACATGGTGTTGCCCATGCGTAGCATTACAGAACCGTCTGCCTGTTTTGCCAACTTTCCCGTTTCGAGTGTAATGGTTCTTCCATCCGCCAACTCGATCGTCTTAACAATTGGGTTAATCATAAAAATTGTTTTATCTATACTTTTTCTTTCAAAATTCCTGCAAAGATATACATTTATCGTGGTAATCAGGTGGAAATGAGGTAAAAAGTTAGTTGCAAACCGTTTTTTTTTCAAAATTAGGAGAAGAACACAACAAAATGCTTTGACTAATCTCGAAAAGAAGTATATTTGCAACTCGTAAATAACACACGCTATATGAAAAAGATAACTTTTACAGCACTTGCCGCACTTACTATTACAGCTTGTAGTACCGGTCCTAAATTCCAGGTGAACGGGGATGTATCAGGAGCCGACGGCAAAATGCTTTATCTGGAAGCTTCCGGTCTGGAAGGTATTGTTCCGCTCGATTCAGTGAAACTGAAAGGTGAAGGTACATTCAGCTTTAAACAAGCTCGTCCCGAGTCTCCCGAATTTTACCGTCTGCGGATAGACGACAAAGTAATCAACTTTTCTGTAGACTCTATCGAAACGGTTCAGATCAAAGCTCCGTATGTGGACTTCTCCACCGATTATACCGTAGAAGGTTCGGAAAACAGCAACAAGATAAAAGAACTGACGCTGAAACAAATCCGTCTCCAGAAAAATGTGGATGACCTGTTGGCTGCACTGCGCGGCAACAAGATAGGACACGATGTCTTTGAGGACAGTCTGGCAACATTGCTCGGTAAATATAAAGAGGACGTGAAAGTGAACTATATCTTCGCAGCTCCCAACACGGCAGCCGCCTATTTCGCACTGTTCCAGAAGCTGAACAATTATCTGATATTCGATCCGTTGAATAATAAAGATGACGTGAAATGTTTTGCAGCCGTAGCGACGAGCCTCAACAACACATTCCCCAATGCCGTACGCTCCAAGAATCTTTATAACATTGTTATCAAAGGTATGAAGAATACACGCCAGCCGCAAGCGAAAGCTTTGGAGATTCCGCAAGACAAAATTGTAGAAACAGGAATTATAGATATCGCATTGCGTGACGTAAAAGGAAATGTACGTAAGCTGACCGATTTGAAAGGTAAAGTCGTATTACTTGACTTCTCCGTGTTCCAATCGCCAGCAGGTGCTCCCCACAACCTGATGCTTCGCGAACTATATAATACATACGCTTCGCAAGGTCTGGAAATTTACCAGGTATCTCTCGACGCGGACGAGCACTATTGGAAAACATCGGCCGCCAACCTTCCGTGGGTATGCGTACGCGATGGCAACGGAGTATATTCTACGAATGTAGCTGTATATAATGTACGCCAAGTACCGTCCATCTTCCTGATTAATCGCAACAACGAACTGAAACTTCGCGGCGAAGATATCAAAGATTTGGAAGCTGCCGTCAAGTCATTGCTCTAAAGTTGTTATAAATTAGCATATTTCATTTAAATATGTTACATAGCAGCTTTTTTAACTTGACACGTATCACTTAAAAGGCTATCTTTGCAAAGAAATAATGAAAAAGAGGGTTCCAACATGACTCATGTTGGAATTCTTTTTTGTTTATATGACCATAAAAAACAATTAAAGGAGGAAAACATCATGGCTTATATGTCAGAAGAAGGTTACAAAAAACTAATGGCGGAACTTAAAGAGCTGGAAACAGTGGAACGCCCGAAGATCTCTGCGGCAATAGCCGAAGCCAGAGATAAAGGAGACTTATCGGAAAATGCAGAATACGATGCCGCCAAAGAAGCGCAAGGTATGTTGGAAATGCGCATCAACAAACTGAAAACGGTGATCGCAGATGCAAAAATCATTGATGAGTCCAAACTCAAAACAGATTCCGTACAGATTTTAAATAAGGTGGAACTGAAGAACGTGAAGAACGGTATGAAAATGACTTATACCATTGTTTCTGAAAGCGAAGCTAACTTGAAGGAAGGCAAGATTTCCGTTAACACTCCGATTGCACAAGGACTGCTTGGCAAGAAGGTAGGTGAAGTTGCAGAAATTACAGTTCCGCAGGGCAAAATTGCATTGGAAGTAGTAAACATATCATTTTAACAAAAAGGCAAGTCTCCGTGTGAGGCTTGCCTTATTTTATCAATAAAAAGTTATGGCAACAATATTCAGCAGAATCATCGCAGGCGAAATCCCCTGCTACAAGGTGGCGGAAAACGAAAAGTTTTTTGCTTTCCTCGATATCAATCCGTTGGTAAAGGGACATACATTGGTAGTGCCCAAACAGGAAGTAGACTATATTTTCGATTTGAGCGATGAAGACCTGGCCGCAATGCATGTATTTGCAAAAAAGGTAGCCCGTGCCATCGAAAAAGCTTTCCCATGCCAAAAAGTGGGCGAAGCAGTTATCGGACTCGAAGTTCCTCACGCTCATATTCATTTAATTCCTATCCAAAAGGAATCGGATATGTTGTTCTCAAATCCGAAATTGAAATTGTCGGATGAAGAATTCAAGTCGATAGCACAAGCAATCAACTCCTCTCTATAAAACATGATGATGACATAAGCAAGAGGGCAGCCTGCGATGGGTTGCCCTCTTTTCTTTTCATACGGCAGAAGTAAATCGTTTCAAGCCGGTTTTGTACTGCTTTCCTTGCTTTCCGCCACTTCCACCAGGTAAACCCCGATGCAAATAAAGAGGATGGCAAACATTTGTGTCCAACTGAAGCGGTCTTGCCCCAATATCAAAGAAGCAACGGTCGCGACAATCAGAATCAAGTAACCATAAATGGCAACAACCGTCGTTTTCAGGTATTTCAATCCGACAGGAAGTAACATATAACTCAAAGTGGTCGGGAAAATCAGTACGAACATCAGCACAAGGAAAGGTGTCCAATGGAAAGGCATGGACAATACCGGAGCTTCAAATCCTGTAATCAGCGTCACTATGACAGCAGAAACGGCAGCGCCCGAAAATGTGTATTTAAGCATTGTCATCGCACCGATAGCGGTAAGTATGCGCTGACTCAAAATGAGATAGACAGCATAAACGACAGAACTGAGAAGGCAAAGCATATTACCTAAAAAGGCGTCGGAGGCGAGGTCGTCACTCTGTTGGGTCAGGATGCAGACCAATGCGCCGGTCAATCCGATGGAGATACCAATTATCTTTTTTCTTGTCGCCTTTTCCTTATAAAAGAATACCATGATCAGAAATACCCAGATAGGTTGAAGGCTGGTAAAAATAGAGCTGGAGACAGGCGTTGTCTTACTCAAACCGGTCAGGTAGAGAAACATAAAGCCGTAGAGTCCCAAAGCGCCTAATAAGAAAAGAAGCCATTTGTCTTTGGCAGTTGTCTTCTCCGGGGGCATGAAGCAGCTGATCACCCAAAAAGCGACGGCAGCAAAAGTACATCGGAAAGTAGCCCCTGTCAGCGGACTCATCCACAAAGGCAGGAGGAACTTCAAGGCATTCACATTCAAACCACTAAACACTTTCGAGACAGCCATACTCAAGTTGGCCTCCAGTTTCTTATTCTTCATTTGTTATTTCAGTTGATCATTAAACAAAAAAGTATTACGGCGCAGATAAGCCCAACAGAAAGTGACAACGGTAATCACCAGATTGAATATAAAAGGAAATTCCTGAGACTTGGTATGAAATATCCATTGGAAGAAATCAACGATGAAAGGATAAAGTAAGATGGCAAGATAGTTCATCATCATTACAAATGCCAGTGCCAATGTGGCCTTTTCCGGCAATGCGGTATGCGTAGTCTTATCATAAAGCATGGGTTGGATGACACCATAGCCCAACCCCACAAACAGACATCCGGGAATAATCAGCCATTCAAGCGGAGCTATCCAGATGAGCAACAATCCCAATGCCATGAACAGCAAGCTGTATGCTTTGGTACGTTCTTTCAATGTAGCCGCAATCTTATCCAGACAGAATCCCGGAGCCATAATCGCCAGAAAGAAAAGAGAAATCATCAAGCCCGAATTTCCACTTGAGAAATGATGCTTCTCCATCAGGAAAGGCAGATTGAATATCACCGCCAATACGATATAAGTCGTCACTCCGTAGAAGAACATCAATTCTATCAAATGCTTCACATGAATACCATATTTACTTCCGCCGGTATCTATCGCCGCCCGTTCTTCTTTCGAACTTGCACTATCCGCAGCGGCAACTTCCGGCCGGTCTTTCTTCAGACGACCGATCAACAGAATAGAAATCAGCGGAAGCAAATAGACCAGAAAGGGTAAATGCCAACTGACTTCCGCCAGATAACCGGTGACGGCAGTCGCTATCACCAACGTAAAATTAGTGATTGCTGAACTAAGGCCGAATTGTTTTACCCGGTAAGTTCCGGTAAAATACCTCGACACCAGACCGGTAGATAACGGAATAATCAGCCCAGCCCCGATACCCAGTAAGGCACTTACTACAATCAATTGCCACATCTTATTGGAAACCAGATACAACATACCGCTTACCGCAAAGAGCCAAAGCCCGATTTTCAGGATACGGACAAAGTCGACTTTCTCCGTCAACTTACCACCCAGCAGAATGAAAGGAATAATGAGCAAGGAAGGAAGCGAAGTCAACATCTGGATATCCAAATCCGTAGCTTCCGGAAATATCTTCGTAAGATCGCCCAATATAGGCGAAACGGCCAGCCCCGGCAGAGAAGTCAGTGCCGAAACAGACCAGATGGCTATTAAAGTGATAAGAGGAATCGTTCCTCTTCCCGTCTGTATTTTCATACGCAAATTCGTTAAAAGTTTAGGTTTGATGAGAACAATACTCATCGCATAAAGTTCAAAACGAATCCCCCCTTAATAAACGCCAAATAATGTAAAAGCCGAAAACTTTCAAAACTGCCTGCTGTTGTTGTGGGAAATTCGACGGGGAAAATCCCCATCGCCCTAAACCTTTTAAAAAACAAATTAAGTATGGAAGATTTAAATTTCAGAAAAGGCGATGCTAAAACAGAAGCATTTGGTTCAGACAGAATGTTGCAACCCTCTCCGGTAGAGAAGATACCTGATGGACCTACTACTCCTGAAGTCGCCTATCAGATGGTAAAAGACGAAACATTCGCTCAGACTCAACCGCGCCTGAACCTGGCTACTTTCGTGACTACCTACATGGATGAATATGCTACCAAGCTGATGAACGAAGCCATCAACATTAACTACATTGACGAAACTGAGTATCCGCGTATCGCAGTGATGAACGGTAAATGTATCAACATCGTTGCCAACCTATGGAATTCTCCGGAAAAAGATACTTGGAAAACCGGTGCTCTGGCTATCGGTTCCTCAGAAGCTTGTATGCTGGGTGGTGTAGCTGCCTGGTTGCGCTGGCGTAAGAAAAGACAGGCTCAAGGTAAACCGTTTGATAAACCGAACTTTGTTATTTCTACAGGTTTCCAGGTTGTATGGGAGAAATTTGCACAGTTGTGGCAGATTGAAATGCGTGAAGTGCCTTTGACACTTGACAAAACCACACTCGACCCCGAAGAAGCCTTGAAGATGTGTGATGAGAATACAATTTGTATCGTACCTATCCAGGGTGTTACATGGACAGGACTGAACGATGACGTAGAAGCATTGGACAAAGCACTCGATGCTTACAACGCCAAGACCGGTTATGACATTCCTATCCACGTAGACGCAGCCAGCGGTGGTTTTATCCTTCCGTTCCTTTACCCGGAAACAAAATGGGACTTCCGCCTGAAATGGGTGCTTTCCATCAGTGTATCCGGTCATAAGTTCGGTCTGGTATATCCGGGACTCGGTTGGGTGGTTTGGAAAGGCAAAGAATATCTGCCAGAAGAGATGTCGTTCAGTGTAAATTATCTGGGTGCTAACATCACTCAAGTAGGTTTGAACTTCTCTCGCCCGGCTGCTCAGATTCTGGGACAGTACTACCAGTTCATCCGTTTAGGATTCCAAGGTTACAAAGAAGTACAGTACAACTCTTTGCAGATCGCTAAATACATCCATGACGAAATAGCCAAGATGGCTCCGTTCGTCAACTACTCTAACGAAGTGGTAAACCCGTTGTTCATCTGGTATCTGAAACCGGAATATGCAAAGAACGCTAAATGGACTTTGTATGATTTGCAGGATAAACTGTCTCAACACGGTTGGATGGTTCCGGCTTATACATTGCCTTCCAAACTGGAAGATTATGTAGTGATGCGTGTCGTTGTCCGTCAGGGATTCAGCCGCGATATGGCAGATATGTTGCTGGGCGACATCAAGAACGCCATTGCAGAACTGGAAAAATTGGATTATCCTACTCCTACCCGCATAGCACAGGAGAAGAATCTTCCGGTAGAAGCTAAAATATTCAACCACGGCGGCCGTCGTAAAACAGCTAAAAAATAAAAGATCTATGAATAAAAAAGTAACACTCGCTCAATTGCAAGAAGTGGTACAGGAGGCATACGATCAGGTAAAGACGAATACGGGAGGCAAGAATGCCGACTATATCCCTTACTTGGCCAATGTCAACAAAGATCTCTTTGGAATCAGTGTCTGCCTGCTCAACGGGCAGACCATCCATGTGGGGGATACCGACTACCGCTTCGGAATAGAATCCGTATCCAAAGTACATACGGCTATCCTGGCTCTGCGTCAATATGGCGCCAAGGAAATATTGGACAAGATCGGAGCTGACGCGACAGGCTTGCCTTTCAACTCTATCATCGCCATCTTGCTGGAAAACGACCACCCGTCTACTCCATTGGTAAACGCCGGCGCCATCTCCGCTTGCAGTATGGTGAAACCAATAGGCGACTCTGCCAAGAAATGGGACGCCATCGTAGGAAACATAACCGACTTGTGCGGCAGTGCTCCTCAACTGATAGACGAATTGTATAAGTCCGAATCGGATACTAACTTCAACAACCGCTCCATTGCCTGGCTGCTGAAGAACTACAACCGTATCTATGATGATCCGGATATGTCTCTAGACCTTTATACGCGTCAATGTTCATTGGGAGTGACCGCATTGCAGCTTTCCATCGCTGCCGGAACAATCGCCAACGGCGGTGTGAATCCGGTGACCAAGAAAGAAGTGTTCGACGCCAGCTTGTCTCCTAAAATCACAGCCATGATTGCCGCGGTAGGTTTCTACGAACATACCGGCGACTGGATGTATACTTCCGGTATTCCTGCCAAGACAGGTGTAGGAGGTGGTGTGATGGGTGTGTTGCCCGGACAGTTCGGTATCGCAGCATTCGCTCCTCCTTTGGATGGATCGGGTAACTCTGTAAAAGCACAGTTGGCTATCCAGTACATCATGAACAAGCTAGGACTGAATGTATTCGGTCAGAATCATATCACGATCGTCGATTAAAAGACTTTCCCGATAAAAAGTGAAGGGTTACTATTGCGCGATAGTAACCTTTTTCTATTACAATCTATTTATTTTACGATGTTAATTAACGAACTTTGAAAGAGATTGCGGGAACATCTTGTACAAAATGTTGTTATAACACTGACTTTAAAATATTTTTCACTTAAAACCTTAACTTATGGCAAATATTAAAAATGCAGTGAAGCTGGGTGTGTTTACCCTCGCTATCATGAACGTTACGGCAGTAGTATCATTGCGTGGACTACCGGCCGAGGCCGTATACGGAATGAGTTCGGCCTTTTATTATCTTTTTGCAGCTATTGTCTTTCTTATTCCTACATCGCTCGTCGCAGCAGAATTGGCGGCCATGTTCCAGGATAAACAAGGCGGTGTGTTCCGGTGGGTAGGCGAAGCCTACGGCAAGAAACTGGGATTCCTCGCCATTTGGGTACAATGGATTGAAAGTACAATCTGGTATCCCACAGTACTAACATTCGGTGCCGTATCCATCGCCTTCATCGGAATGAATGACGTACATGATATGTCACTGGCAAACAACAAGTATTACACGCTTGTCGTCGTACTTATCATCTATTGGCTGGCAACATTCATTTCCTTGAAAGGTATGAGCTGGGTTGGTAAAGTGGCTAAAATCGGCGGTTTGGTCGGTACGATTATTCCGGCCGGATTGTTGATCATCCTAGGTATCATTTATCTCGCAACAGGCGGACACTCTAACATGAATTTCGACAGCAGCTTCTTCCCCGACTTTACCAATTTCGACAATGTCGTTCTAGCCGCCAGTATCTTCTTGTTCTATGCCGGTATGGAAATGGGCGGTATCCACGTGAAAGATGTAGATAATCCATCCAAGAACTACCCGAAAGCAGTATTTATCGGTGCGCTTATCACCGTTCTTATCTTTGTGCTGGGTACTTTCGCACTTGGTGTCATCATCCCCGCAAATGATATTAACCTGACTCAGAGCTTACTTGTCGGTTTTGACAACTACTTCAAGTATATCCATGCTTCCTGGTTATCACCGATCATTGCCATCGCCCTTGCCTTCGGTGTATTGGCAGGTGTATTGACATGGGTTGCCGGTCCGTCAAAAGGTATCTTTGCCGTAGGTAAAGCCGGTTATATGCCTCCGTTCTTCCAGAAAACAAATAAACTGGGTGTACAGAAAAACATTCTGTTCGTACAGGGTATAGCAGTAACTGTATTAAGTCTGTTGTTTGTGGTAATGCCTTCTGTACAGAGTTTCTACCAGATCCTGTCTCAGCTGACAGTGATTCTTTATCTTATCATGTACCTGCTGATGTTCTCCGGAGCAATCGCACTTCGTTATAAGATGAAAAAACTGAACCGCCCGTTCCGTATCGGTAAGAGTGGCAACGGTTTGATGTGGTTCGTCGGCGGACTCGGTTTCTGCGGATCATTGCTTGCCTTTATCCTTAGCTTTATCCCGCCCAGCCAGATTTCTACAGGTAGCAACACGGTATGGTTCTCCGTACTGATTATCGGTGCTATCATTGTCGTTGTTGCTCCATTCATCATCTATGCAGCAAAGAAACCGTCTTGGGTAGACCCGAATTCCAATTTCGAACCGTTCCATTGGGAAGTACAACCTCAAACTGCGAATGTAGCTGTCGGTAGTGCCAATACGACAAGTTCCAATGCGACAAGTTCTGGTGCAACAACTTCCAATGCAACAGCTTCTGGTGCAACAGCTTCCGGTGCTACTCCGTCAGGAAGTTCTAAGGTTTCAAGCGGAAGTGCAACCCCTAATAATACATCTCCGGAAACCGGAAACACCAAAAAGGAGATACCTAAGTCCTAAAAGGTAAAGGTATATCTCTGTATATAAAAAGTAATCCCGTATCGGCTATTCAGGTAGTTGATACGGGATATATATTATCTAAAAAATACAACTATTATTCTCCATATCAGAAATTGGCGAAAATTTCTTCCAAAGTTATTGCGGTATTAAAAAATATACTTATCTTTGCACCCGCAAACAAGAAAGGTGTCATAGCTCAGTTGGTAGAGCAAAGGACTGAAAATCCTTGTGTCCCCGGTTCGATTCCTGGTGACACCACTTCTTAAGCAATCGGAATGTAGCGCAGTTGGTAGCGCACTACGTTCGGGACGTAGGGGTCGGGCGTTCGAGTCGCCTCATTCCGACAATCAAAAGGGTAGCTTTCTGTTTTTCAGTAAGTTACCTTTTGTGTTTTAAGACACCAACCTATTATATCATGAAAAACAGATCTTTTATCTTTACAGCAGTAGCAGCTTCTCTTTTGTGCGTCAGTTGTACAAAGCCCCAAACCACTCTTTCAGAGAACGAACGACCGTTCAATCCACCTATTATGGGATGGAGTTCGTGGAACGCCTTTCTGGTAGACATCAGCGAAGACATTATTAAACATCAGGCCGACCTCATGGTGGAGAAAGGATTGAAAGACGCAGGCTATCAGTACATCAATGTAGATGACGGATACTTCGGCAAAAGGGATGAAAACGGAGTCATGCAAGCAAACGAGAAACGTTTCCCTAATGGCATGAAACCTGTGGCAGACCATATACACAGTTTGGGAATGAAGGCGGGACTCTATACGGATGCAGGGACTAGAACGTGCGGCTCTCTCTGGAACAAGGACTCTATAGGAATAGGAGCTGGTATCTACGGCCACGAACCGCAAGACGCCCAATTATACTTCGGCGACTGGGGCTTCGATTTCATCAAAATAGATTATTGCGGTGGAGAAGCGCTAGGACTGGATGAGAAAGAACGATATACCTCTATCCGCAACAGCATAGACAAAGTGAATAAAAATGTTTCCATAAACATCTGCCGATGGGCTTACCCCGGCACTTGGGCCAAAGACGCGGCAACTTCCTGGCGTATCAGCGGCGATATCAATGCACATTGGAATTCATTAAAATATGTAGTCGGGAAGAACCTCTACCTGTCTGCCTATGCCGGAAACGGACATTATAACGACATGGATATGATGGTGATCGGATTCCGTAACAATAGCAGAGTAGGCGGCAACGGTCTTACTCCGACCGAAGAGGAAGCCCATTTCGGCCTATGGTGTATCATGAGCTCTCCGTTACTCATCGGATGCGACTTGGAAAAAATGCCGGATTCTTCGCTCGAATTACTGAAAAATAAGGAATTAATCGCACTCAACCAAGATCCTTTGGGATTACAGGCATACGTAGCACAACATAAAAACGAAGGATACGTATTGGTGAAAGATATCGAGCAGAAACGTGGCAATGTGCGTGCCGTAGCATTGTACAACCCATCCGACACCGTATGTAGATTCTCCGTCCCATTCTCTTCTTTGGAATTCGGTGGAAATGTGAAAGTGCGTGATTTAGTAAGACACAGTGATTTAGGCAGTTTTTCCGGTATTTTTGAGCAAACGCTCCCTGCCCACAGTGCCATGTTCCTCCGCATGGAAGGTGAGGCACGCCTGGAACCGACTTTGTATGAAGCGGAATGGGCTTACCTGCCTCTTTTCAATGACTTAGGCAAAAACGCCAAAGGTATCCAGTATGCTTATGACAAAGAAGCCTCCGGCAAAATGAAAGTTGGATTTCTTGGTGGAAAACCGGAGAACTATGCCGAATGGCGCGAAGTATATAGTGAAAACGGCGGACGTTATAATATGACCATCCACTATTCACACGGACAAGGACGGCAGATAGAGGTAGATGTCAACGGTATCATCACAAAAATCAGCTCTTTGGGAGAGGACGATAATCACAGCCAAATCTCAATTCCGGTAGAACTGAAAGCCGGTTACAATACCATTCGGATCGGCAACAGCTACGATTGGGCACCGGACATAGACTGTTTCACATTGACAAAGACATTATAAATTGCAATAGCAATAAATAGAAAAAGTGCAAAAAGGAGGAGCTAAGATCACTCTCCACTCCTCCCGTCACGACAAACAACTAAAATTATTCACTATTTGATGCCATCCAATGCTCTTTTAGCAGTAGCATTAGCGGGGTCTATAGCCAGAATTTTACTCCAGTAGTCCCTAGACGTCTCCTTGTTCGCTTTCGCTTCGGTCTTCAATGCCGGATTCTCGATAGCCAACAAATAATAATAGCCCAGATAACTGTAGCACTCAACCAAGGCAGCATTGTAACGAGGATCATTTTTACTTTCCAATAAAGTAGCCACTTCCTCATAGAAAGGTTTAGCCAATCCTAAAGTAGTCTCGGGGTCAAGTGCGGAATTGGCACGCGCCCTCCAGAAATTACCCAGATAGCTATCCGGTGCTGCCACTGCGATAGCTTGGAAAACAGAATCGGCAGACGCCAAAGCCTGTTTACGCTCTTCGACAGTGATTGTCAATGAATCAGATTGCGTACCCGCTCCATAATAAAGTCTGCCAAACTGGAACTGTAAGTCCGGAGTTTGCTTTGCCTTATCAAGAGATGAATAATATTTCCGGTAAGCACTGATCGCCTTTTTATAATCATTCTTCCGCTCGTAAGCAGCAGAGATGTTTTTGTATAAGTTCGTATTGGAGGGATCCAATTGAACCGCCTTTTCATATTGTATCACAGCTTCATCATATTTTTTCAAATCTTCCAGCAGATGTCCGTAATACATATAGTCCAAATAAGAATAATCGGCTTTATCGGTTTCATTAAAGAAAATATCCGCAGCTTTCATCGCTTCGTCAAAACGCTTCAAGTCAGTATAATTATACATTGCCAGGCGGTTGAACGCAGCATGGCGGGGATTCTTTTGCAGTCCCATGTTGGCTACTTCAAGCGACTTCTCGAAATCATGGTTCAAGAATAAAGCAAACGCATACTTCACTAAATCCTCCTCAGTAGCTGCCGGTCCCATAGCAAAACGCGAATAAGCATCCGCAGCTTTGCTGAAATCATTCTTCAAATAATAAATCTCGGCCAGCTTCTTGTCTACACCGGTGTTAGACGGTTGCAAAGCTTTCAGTTGATTCAGCTTTTCGATAGCAAGACTCGAATTTGCCATCTTATAGATATCCGCAAATTTCAGATAAGCCGCCGCACAGCGCGGATTAAAGTAAATGGCTTCCTCATATTTTTGAGAAGCAAGACCGGCATTCTTCTGTTTGAGGGCAATATCTCCCTCCAATACGGCCGCATCAGCCGATTTGCCGTTCGCTTTTTTGGCAAGAGCCGCATATTGCTGAGCTTCCGGTATTTTGCCGGCTTCCAGATAAGCCTCACCGATAGCCACCAACAGCTCTATATTCTTTTTATTCTTGCCTTTTATCATTTGTTCAGCCTCTTCGGCCGCTTGTGCCGGATTCGCCTGAATAGTTTCTTTCAATTTTGCAACACCCGCTTTCCATTCGGAGGCAGGAGTTTGTGCATAGAGCGACCCAACTGCTATAAACGCTCCAGCTAAAAACATTTGTACTCGTTTCATGATAGTCTCTAATTTTAGTTATTATTCGTCATTCACATGGACTACACGTATCGGCTGAGTAGCCGGGACAAGTCCGGATTTTAATATGATGCGCTGCCCCTTGTCGGAGGTCATAAAAGAAGTGAATCCCCAAGGCAGCCCGTTGCGAGGATCATTCAGAATTGCATAAATCGGCCGTGCCAATGGATAATTGCCATAATACAAATAAGCCTGATAAGGTTTATAGCTGTTTCCGGGAGTCGCCACATCTTCGGCACTCACCGCCATCACCCTAATTTCCTCCCTGAAAGAGAGATTGGTAGTATCACTGCGGTTTCCCAGCCAGTTCACACCTATCACACCTATCGCATCAGGATTCTGCGCTACATAATTTATCACCTGCTGATTTGTCCTCAAAGCACTCACATTTCCTTCCGCCAACGGTTTTCCGTTGCAGATCGAATCCATCGCAAAGCGTACTGTACTGGAGTTCTTATTGTCGAACACCACCCGAATACCTTTCAGACGGGAACCCGGATTTACCTGTTTCCAATCTTTCACTTCTCCCGTCAAGATACGGCGGAAATCGCGCACACTCAACAATGAATCCGGATTCTCACGGTTCACAATCAGTGCCAGTCCATCCGTAGCTAGCTTAATCTCACGAGGATAAAACTTACGGCTGTGAAACGAATTCATTTCTTCCTCAGTCAGTGTCCGGGTTGCGATTGCCAACCGGACACTGTCTTTCAGAAGTAAATTAATCGCCTCTACTTCAGTAGTGTAGCGAGGAACAATTCCGGCCAGAGGATACAAACTCTCAAACACATCGATTTCTTCCTGCACAATGGGTTCGAAACTTTCATCCGCCGCAATAGCTATCACCCCAGACGAATACGTATCCGTCGGTCCGTCTTTCGATTTAGAACGGCAAGCACTTAATGCCGCCAGCAAAACGATTCCTATCAGCCAAAATTGTCTTTTCATCATCTTTTTATTGTAATCTGAACATTACCGGAACTGTAAACTTCACACGCACCGCCTTACCGTTCTGCTTGCCCGGAATCCACTTCGGCATACTCTTTACCACACGTACGGCTTCCTTATCCAGATAAGGGTCTACACCACGTGCCACACGCACATCCGAAATAGTACCGTCGCGCTCTACGACAAACTGAATGATAACACGTCCTTGTGTTCCGTTCTCCTGCGCGATGGTAGGATATTTGATGTTTTTTCCCAGATAAGCCATCAATTCCTGCATTCCGCCCGGGAAGGCAGGCATCTGTTCTACCATATCGAACACTTTTTCCGGTTCCGGCTCAGCCTGTGTTACTACCTGCTTCAAGTCGGCGATATCCGCACCATTCTCTTCATCATTACCTTTCACATCGGCAATGGAGATCGCTACTTTAGTAGAAGTCAACTCTTCCTGACTCTTGATCTCATTATCCTCGTGCACCTCTTCATCCTTCTTGATGACGGGAGCCGTAAACTTAATAGAACTCTTCAATGCAGGGGGTGGAGGAGCTACGGGTTCTACCCGCTTCATCTCTTCCTGCTTGATTTCCGGTTCTTCCAATTTCGACAGAGTAGTAACCTCCGTCATCACTTCCTTTTGTTTCGGAGTTGCCAACTTGAGCAACGTAGGAATCGTAAACCCGATCAATGCGATGACCAATACGGCAAACATTGCCAGATTATGCCGTTTTGTCGAATTGGCACGCATCTTATAGGCACCATACGCCTGATTCTTGCCTTCAAAAATCAGTTGACACCATTCCGAAGAAGTCAAATCTATTTTTGCCATTTTACTTTTCTGTTTTAGGTGTTACATCATTTATCGGCCAGATTCTGTGACAAGGCACCCTTCTCATCGAAATTCTTCATCAAGAATTCGTCTGCTTCGGCAATGTCCGTAATCACATACTTACCTATATTACATATCTGCATCTCGTCCAGCGCGTCAATCAGATTCTTATAAGAAGCATCATCCGTCGCCTTGATAATCACGGTCGGCGTATCTTTTCCGCTCTTAATTTCGGAAACCTGTTTCCGGTATTCCTCTTCTGAAATCTTAAGGTCCAGCTTCTGCTGCTTCAAAGCCCTCACTTTGTTCACGGCAGCCGCATTCTTCTGAAGAAGTATGGAACGTATTCCATCCGGAGTGTAACTCGTCTCTTTCAGCGAAGTGTAATCCTTATAGTTCGGTTCACCCTCGTAGTAATAGAGCTTATTGTCCGCTCCCAGCAGCAATGTGATTGCCTGCGAAGCCTTCACCATACTCTTCTGTTGTTCTGTTATATTTTTATCGTTACTCGGCATGCTTATCTCCATCGTCTGAGGCTTGCTCAGGGTGGTACAAAGCATAAAGAAAGTAATCAGCAACATATTCATATCCACCATCGGAGTGAAATCCACCCGCACGGCAAACTTTTTCTGTTTGCTCTTTCCATTTTTTCCGCCGCTCTCTTGTACTTCAGCACTCATACTGTTTTCCTCCTTTCTATTCTTCAGATTCCCCTTTGAGAGAAGTAATCAGGTTGTACCGGTTCTCTCTCAAATCCTGAAGTGAGTTCATAACGTTCTTTATCACCGAGTATGGAGTAGATGCATCCGCCTTGATAGCGATTCGCAAATCAGTGTTGGCTGCACGCGCATTGCGTACCCATGCCTTAAACTGGTTGTCGGTACTATCACATGGAATTCCTTCGTTTCTAAGAATCTTATCCCGTTGTTCTTCAGGAAGATCGAGGAATTTTTGCATACTTCTGATAGGCACTCCGAAAGTAGAAGCTAACGTAAACCGCTTCTGCTGTTCCGGAGTAAACTTAATGCCATACTCTTCGCCCATGCTCTCCAAAACAGCCTGCATATCCTGCTGTTTGTCGAGGCTCATAAATATCTTTCCGCTAGGATCTACCAGAATCTGGAGCACGTTTGTCTCCGGAATCTTGATTTCCGATACGGAAGCCGGAGTGTTTACTTGCACCGGTTCTTTCTTCACGAATGTTGAAGTCAACATAAAGAAGGTAAGAAGCAATACAGTAACGTCACTCATAGCGGTCATATCTATGAACGTACTTTTCTTTTTAATTTGCGCTCTACCCATGACTTATAGATTTTAAAGGGTCCGCAGAATTAGTGAGTAGCGGCAAAAGTTTGCACGATAGAGAATCCGACTTCGTCGAGACCGTAAGTCAGTTTATCAATTTTGTTAGTGTAATAGTTGTAGGAAATAACAGCCAATGCACCGGTCAAGATACCGAAAGCAGTGTTAATCAAGGCTTCGGAAATACCTTGTGACAGAGCCATAGAGTCAGCACCACCACCTGCAGACAAAGCGGCAAACGAACGGATCATACCGATTACAGTACCGAGCAATCCCATCAATGTACCCAATGTAGTGATTGTGGCAATAATCGGAAGATTCTGTTGCATCATAGGCATTTCCAATGCAGTAGCCTCTTCCAGCTCTTTCTGGATTGCCAACAATTTTTGCTCCTTAGACAAAGCAGTATTCTTCTCCATTTCGTCATATTTACGAAGAGTAGAAGTAACCACATTAGCTACCGAACCTTTCTGATTATCACAGATTTCCTGCGCTTTCTTAATATCCCCCTCAGCCAATGCAGCTTTGATATTAGCAACGAATTTAGCTAAAGAACCTTTTCCGAAAGCAGAGCGGAGAGCAAAATAGCGTTCGATACTCAATGCGAGTACAGTCAACAGCAATGTCTGAATGACAGGCACGATAATACCACCTTTGTAAATGGTACCCAAAAAGTTTCCTGGCAACGGGTGATTGTTCGGATCATTGTTCATAAAGTTTGACGGATTTCCCAATAGGAAATGATAAATACATACTGCCAGAATAAAACAGCAAATAATAACGATACCGGCATTCTTTATACCTACGACATGAGTTTTTTTAGTAGTTTCCATAATAAGTTTTTTGTTAAGATATTAATTTTAGTTATTTAGAAAAAATTGTCAACAGAATTAGACACACTGCGCTATAGACCCGGTAACTTTTTAGATACAAAAAGCCACACAGTCCATACAGGGTATGAAAAGTAAATTACTAATTGAAGTGAAGGGAATAAATACTAAATAAGGATACGTCTCAGAGCGAATACATAATAGTCGCTGCAGATAATGGAATAATGAGGATCCTTATCCGAGTAATAGGATTTACTTTGATCTAATACCAGTGAGTTTTCTCTCAACAAGAAAAACTTATTAATAATGTCTTTCAAAGAGTCATTAATTTCAATGATTCTACGCAGACGATAATTAGAATTCGTTTCGGAAACAGGCTTAAAGCCCAATTCTACATCAGAAATGGATAAAGACTGTGTGCTATCATAATCTACATGATGACCACCTACAGAAGAACGATGATTCGTATTGTCTGAAGATGATTCAGAGAACTGACAAGTCGATTCACAACTAGATATGCAAGTAGAGAAATCCATAGCATTTCCACTTATGCTAAAAGATAGCATCAGCAGAACACAAGCCAATATGAATCTCGGAGAACTTTTCATTATATCTTAGTTGTTATTTATTAGTCTTACCTAATCCGGTCGCAAATATAGCCATTAAATTGATTAAGTTTATCATCATTCACATCATTTAAACTATAAATCTTAATCATACTATTAGAACAAGCCAGAAAGGATTTTGTTTCCAAAGAAAGTCATTTAATGTCTTAAAAAAGATTTATAACAATCATTTTCAGAAGCGACAGAAAACAGAAAGCCCCTTGACTCATTGCTGAATCAAGGGGCTTCTTCAAAAACGGCGGCTACCTACTCTCCCACTGTTACGCAGTACCATCGGCGTGACGAGGCTTAACTTCTCTGTTCGGAATGGGAAGAGGTGGAACCCTCGTGCTATAACCACCTGAATAAGGTTATGACATGATGAAAAGTAAAATCTCAGTGTATTACCCGTTTCCGGGGGTAATCCGCTAAACGTATATATCGCGATCCGTACAAGTCCGAAAGAAAGTGGACGGGCAATTAGTAATGCTCGGCTATGATGTTACCACCTGTACACCTGCATCCTATCAACGTCATCGTCTTTGACGACCCTAAGAAATCTAATCTTGTGGCTGGCTTCGTACTTAGATGCTTTCAGCACTTATCCAATCCCGACTTAGATACCCAGCAATGCACCTGGCGGCACAACTGGTAAACCAGAGGTCAGTCCAACACGGTCCTCTCGTACTAGTGTCAGAGCCACGCAAATTTCATACGCCCACGATAGATAGAGACCGAACTGTCTCACGACGTTCTGAACCCAGCTCGCGTGCCACTTTAATGGGCGAACAGCCCAACCCTTGGGACCTTCTCCAGCCCCAGGATGTGACGAGCCGACATCGAGGTGCCAAACCCCTCCGTCGATATGAGCTCTTGGGAGGGATCAGCCTGTTATCCCCGGAGTACCTTTTATCCTTTGAGCGATGTCCCTTCCATGCGGAAACACCGGATCACTATGCTCTAGTTTCCTACCTGATCGACTTGTATGTCTCCCAGTCAAGCGCCCTTATGCCATTACACTCTGCGGACGGTTACCAATCGTCCTGAGGGCACCTTTAGAAGCCTCCGTTACTGTTTTGGAGGCGACCACCCCAGTCAAACTACCCACCAAACAGTGTCCTCCAATCCTGGAGTTAGAACTCAAATAATCAAAGGGCCGTATTTCAACAGCGACTCCACAAATACTGGCGTACCTGCTTCAAAGTCTCCGGCCTATCCTACACATCAATTACCCAAATTCAATGTTAAGCTATAGTAAAGGTTCACGGGGTCTTTTCGTCCCATCGCGGGTAATCGGCATCTTCACCGATACTACAATTTCACTGAGCTCACGGTTGAGACAGTGTCCAGATCATTACACCATTCGTGCAGGTCGGAACTTACCCGACAAGGAATTTCGCTACCTTAGGACCGTTATAGTTACGGCCGCCGTTTACTGGGGCTTCAATTCAATGCTTCTCTTGCGATGACATCTCCTCTTAACCTTCCAGCACCGGGCAGGTGTCAGGCTGTATACGTGATCTTTCAATTTGGCACAGCCCTGTGTTTTTGTTAAACAGTTGCCTGGACCTATTCTCTGCGCCCAACTCTCGTTGGGACCCTTTATCCCGAAGTTACAGGGTCAATTTGCCTAGTTCCTTAACCGTGAATCACTCAAGCGCCTTAGTATATTCAACCCGACTACGTGTGTCCGTTTGCGGTACGGGTACCTTAAGGATTAAGTTTAGCGGATTTTCTCGGGAGTATGCTTACACGCACTATTACCTTGTTCCGAAGAACGCGGTATACTATCAGGTTCGACTCTCTTTGTGGATTTGCCTGCAAAGATCAATATCTACACCCTTCAACGGACTATTCCGTCAGTCCGCGGCGCTGTCACTCCTCCGTCTCCACGTCACTCCTTAAGGTAGTACAGGAATATTAACCTGTTCTGCCATCGGCCTCACCGTTCGGCTGAGCCTTAGGACCCGACTAACCCTGATCCGATTAGCGTTGATCAGGAAACCTTAGTCTTTCGGCGAGGGGGTTTCCCACCCCCTTTATCGTTACTTATACCTACATTTGCTTTTCCACACGCTCCAGCAAGGCTCACGCCTCACCTTCGACGCGGAGTGGAATGCTCCCCTACCGATGTTTACACATCCCATAGCTTCGGTAAGATACTTAATGCCCGATTATTATCCACGCCAAACTCCTCGACTAGTGAGCTGTTACGCACTCTTTAAATGAATGGCTGCTTCCAAGCCAACATCCTAGCTGTCTTAGCAATCTGACTTCGTTAGTTCAACTTAGTATCTATTTGGGGACCTTAGCTGATGGTCCGGATTCTTCTCCTTTAGGACATGGACCTTAGCACCCATGCCCTCACTCCTGTGATAGGACTAATGCGCATTCGGAGTTTATCAAGACTTGATAGGCGGTGAAGCCCTCGCATCTTATCAGTCGCTCTACCTCACATTAGTAACTCACAAGGCTGCACCTAAATGCATTTCGGGGAGTACGAGCTATCTCCAAGTTTGATTAGCCTTTCACCCCCACCCTCAGTTCATCCGGAAGCTTTTCAACGCTTATCGGTTCGGTCCTCCAGTTAGTGTTACCTAACCTTCAACCTGACCAAGGGTAGATCACTTGGTTTCGCGTCTACTCCTTCCGACTAATCGCCCTGTTCAGACTCGCTTTCGCTTCGGCTACACATTTTGAAATGCTTAACCTTGCCGGAAAAAGTAACTCGTAGGTTCATTATGCAAAAGGCACGCCGTCACTGCTTGCGCAGCTCCGACCGCTTGTAGGCGCATGGTTTCAGGGACTATTTCACTCTTCTGTTCGAAGTGCTTTTCACCTTTCCTTCACAGTACTGGTTCGCTATCGGTCTCTCGGGAGTATTTAGCCTTACCGGATGGTCCCGGCAGATTCACGCAAGATTCCTCGTGTCCCGCGCTACTCAGGATACCACTACGCTTCGTTTCACTTCGTATACCGGACTATCACCGTCTATGGTCTCACTTTCCAGAGAGTTCTACTCATGAAATGTCTTGCGACATCGTGGTCCTACAACCCCATTGTTGCCGTAACAACAATGGTTTGGGCTGATCCCCGTTCGCTCGCCACTACTTGGGGAATCATTATTATTTTCTTTTCCTACAGGTACTAAGATGTTTCAGTTCCCTGTGTTAGCCTCCATCTAGGATGGATGACATTCCTTCAGAATGTCGGGTTGTCCCATTCGGAAATCTTCGGATCAAGGGTTATTTGCACCTACCCGAAGCTTATCGCAGCTTATCACGTCCTTCATCGCCTCCGAGAGCCAAGGCATCCGCCATGCGCCCTTGCTTACTTTCTTTCAAACTGACTTCCCGGCATATTGAACTATTGCTAGTCTATATACCGCGAACGTACGGTTCGATATATACTTTTAGCTCTTACTAAAATTTTACTTTTTGTATCATCATGTCAAAGATCGTTTCTCTTTTTCAGAGATCGTGGAGAATAACGGATTCGAACCGTTGACCCTCTGCGTGCAAGGCAGATGCTCTAGCCAGCTGAGCTAATCCCCCAAGAGGTTATCAAGAATTACTGTCGTTCTTGAGCTTGGTAGTCCCAGGCAGAGTTGAACTGCCGACCTCTACATTATCAGTGTAGCGCTCTAACCAACTGAGCTATAGGACTAGTTCAACCTTGTCTACCTGTATATGTTAGACTCGGCTTCTTTTTTCTCTTGTTTATCTCTATCTATAATGCTATAGATGGTTGATCTATATCTATAAATAAACAAGTACCAGTAGTACAAAAACAGAACCTTTAAAGTCATCATTTTTTTTCAGTGAGAAAGCAAGTCCAGATAATGGGAGTAAACTCTCAACTCTCAACTCTCAACTCTCAACTTATTACGGCATCGCTCCAGAAAGGAGGTGTTCCAGCCGCACCTTCCGGTACGGCTACCTTGTTACGACTTAGCCCCAATTACCAGTTTTACCCTAGGACGCTCCTCGCGGTTACGTACTTCAGGTACCCCCGGCTTTCATGGCTTGACGGGCGGTGTGTACAAGGCCCGGGAACGTATTCACCGCGCCATGGCTGATGCGCGATTACTAGCGAATCCAGCTTCACGAAGTCGGGTTGCAGACTTCGATCCGAACTGAGAGAGGTTTTTGGGATTGGCATCACGTCGCCGTGTACTGCCTTCTGTACCCCCCATTGTAACACGTGTGTAGCCCCGGACGTAAGGGCCGTGCTGATTTGACGTCATCCCCACCTTCCTCACATCTTACGACGGCAGTCTCTCCAGAGTCCTCAGCATGACCTGTTAGTAACTGAAGATAAGGGTTGCGCTCGTTATGGCACTTAAGCCGACACCTCACGGCACGAGCTGACGACAACCATGCAGCACCTTCACATTTGTCTTACGACTAACCAATTTCTTGATCATTCAAATGCAATTTAAGCCCGGGTAAGGTTCCTCGCGTATCATCGAATTAAACCACATGTTCCTCCGCTTGTGCGGGCCCCCGTCAATTCCTTTGAGTTTCACCGTTGCCGGCGTACTCCCCAGGTGGAATACTTAACGCTTTCGCTTGGCCGCTTACTGTATATCGCAAACAGCGAGTATTCATCGTTTACTGTGTGGACTACCAGGGTATCTAATCCTGTTTGATACCCACACTTTCGAGCATCAGTGTCAGTTGCAGTCCAGTGAGCTGCCTTCGCAATCGGAGTTCTTCGTGATATCTAAGCATTTCACCGCTACACCACGAATTCCGCCCACCTCTACTGTACTCAAGACAGCCAGTATCAACTGCAATTTTACGGTTGAGCCGCAAACTTTCACAACTGACTTAACTGTCCACCTACGCTCCCTTTAAACCCAATAAATCCGGATAACGCTCGGATCCTCCGTATTACCGCGGCTGCTGGCACGGAGTTAGCCGATCCTTATTCATACGGTACATACAAAAATCCACACGTGGACCACTTTATTCCCGTATAAAAGAAGTTTACAACCCATAGGGCAGTCATCCTTCACGCTACTTGGCTGGTTCAGACTCTCGTCCATTGACCAATATTCCTCACTGCTGCCTCCCGTAGGAGTTTGGACCGTGTCTCAGTTCCAATGTGGGGGACCTTCCTCTCAGAACCCCTATCCATCGCGGTCTTGGTGGGCCGTTACCCCGCCAACAAACTAATGGAACGCATCCCCATCGATAACCGAAATTCTTTAATAGGATTATCATGCGATAATCATATGCCATCCGGTATTAATCTTTCTTTCGAAAGGCTATCCCCGAGTTATCGGCAGGTTGGATACGTGTTACTCACCCGTGCGCCGGTCGCCATCTTCAGTTTGCAAGCAAACTGAAATGCTGCCCCTCGACTTGCATGTGTTAAGCCTGTAGCTAGCGTTCATCCTGAGCCAGGATCAAACTCTTCATTGTAAAAGTATTGTTCATCTATCCCTAAGGATAGCGTTTTGCTCTGTTCAGGATGCCGTACAATTTATTGACTCTATTTTCTATACCTATATTTATATAAGCATTGACGATTCTATTTTAACTTGTACTACTTGTATTGTTTATCAATATTTCAAAGAACTTGCGCTTCGTTTTCAAAAGCGGGTGCAAAGGTAAGGGGTTTTATTTTAACCGCCAAACTTTTCGGAAGTTTTTTTTCGTTTTTCTTTTTCGGTTCGTTTCTCAGGCTCTCTTGGCGAAAGGGAAAGAAGGGACGAAAACGAAAAACGGAAAAACCGCGTTTCTTTGCGAATCGGACTGCAAAGATAAGAACTTTATTTATTATAATCCAAACTTTTCCGGATCTTTTTTGTTCTTATAGTTAAGCGGTCCTACGCTTTGTCATCATGTCAATTCCGCAAGGCTCTCCTCTCCTGGAAAGCGGGTGCAAAAGTACTCGCTTTTCGGATACGCTCCAAATATATTCCACTGTTTTTTTGAAGTTTTTTGAAAGATATATGCTAACTAGCTGAATCATAACGATGTTGCAGAACATATTTTTTCAACAGCGGGAGAAAAGGACAAAGGAAGCGAGGGAAAGGATACATTATTATACTCATGCGTGCGTATGTGTGCGCGCAAAGAGAAAAGAGAGAAAGAGAAGTGAGAAGAAAGAGAGCACCAACGAATAAACATCGGACACTCTCTTTCTGAGGAGGGCTAAAGGCAGGAGACCTTCAGACTTTCAACGCCTCTCAAATCAACTGATTAGGAACAAAAAACGAAATAAAGGTTAGGGTGAGCCAAACAAACGGCGTTAAAAGCACTTCTCCTCCAGAATAGACAGATTCTCTATCTAAACATAATTTCTCCAGAACAGGCCATCCCCTCTACGCAAGACCGGTATCTTACCAGCATCTTACCGGTATCTTATCCGTATAAAGCAAAAACAAATCGGATTTTCATCTTACAGTTCCTCAGAGATCCGCAAACTTACCAACTCAAGCCATTTAGCCAGACTAAGGTCAATACCGCTTTTCTGCAGAAAACGCAGGGAGGAGCGGAAATGCCTGATTGTCTTTTCTGGGTTTTCACCCATGATATAGGAAAGTTCGCCCCAAGCATAGTACAAACGGGAAATCTGGAGAACATCAACAAGAGTGAAGGATTCATCATCGGAAAAATCTATCAGACGACGAAGGATGTCGTGGGCACAGCACAGTTCGGATTCACTCAGATCACCGAGAGGCTTTTTCATTATGGGATGCTGCATCAGGCGGACAATATCGACTTTAAAATCTGCATTCATCACGTATTGTTTTGTACGCATCAGTTCCCGATGGTGCGAGGGTTCATTAAAAAAGAGAGCGCAGGAACTATCTGCTTATGCCATATATAGGTATCCGCTAAGACCCCCAGTGAACATAAGTGATAGTTCCACGCTCAATTGGACATATAACAAGGTTATATATACAATGTTGCGTGAGACCTGTCACTCATTGCCATTCACTGGTAAAAAATTAGCGGATTTTCATATATGAATGCAACAAATAACCGTTCTCGATAAAAAACAAAACAAAGCTCCTTTCAACGCACGAAAGTATGCTACGACAAAAGTAGCTATAAATTTCTATTAAACAAGTAATACAGAGAAAAAAATAATCCGCCCGGAAAACTTATACACAGATATTTTTCACACTTTCCTCTATCACCTATCACCGGCAATCATGAACACCCCTGTTCATCGGGGTTTAAGGCATGGTGATAGGTTATCCGCAACCTATCACCGCACCTGTCACCTATCACCCGCCTATCACCGAATGACAGATGATGGGTTAAAAAACATAAACAATAGATATTCAGCATATTAACATCCTAAATACAGGATAGGAATAACCAATATATAGGATATTAATAACTCACATATGGGATATTAACAACCTACATACAGGGTGTTAATACTCAATACATAGGCTATTAATGACTGAGAAGACAGGTAGTAATGACTGAAAAGCAAGTATCAAGAGCCGAAAGAGAGCGGTAGAACAGACAGTTTCAAGTAACAGAAAATGTTGTTTCACCACAGGAAACTAGAAGTTCAAGCAAATGAAACTAAAGGTTCAAGCAGGGGAAACTAAAGTTTCAGGCAGGGGAAACAAAAGTTTCAAGCGGGTGAAACTAAAGTTTCATACGCAGGAAACACTTGGCGAAAAGCAGGATGGCAAGGAAAAGTGTGTAAGGATAGTAAAGCAAGGCATAAGGATGAGCGAGGGAAAGGTGTAGGATACACCGCATCTGCAACCATCCTACACCACTATCCTACACACCATTAATATACTAGTATTCAACAACATAAGGTATGATTGGTGTAGGATGGCAGATGATTTATCTATTCAAACTCACAGAGAATAGAATACAAGGACATTTATCGAGGGATATTCTGAAAAATAACTGGCGAGAACCAATTGCCAGTTATAAATGCGATACGCTAAACGAGAATTTGTGCATTGAGTAAAAATTTAGTTTAGCGTAGAACATTAGAATTCCCACAAAAACACTCTTTCTGTTAAAACCGGCAGACCTCTAAAACAAAAATAAGTTCAGGCTGTTACATAGTCAGCTTAAACATATTAACCTAAACATTAAATTATGGCTAGAGAAAGTGTAAAAATCCTACAAGGGAAATTAGATGTGGAAAGTTTGATTTCACAGTTGAACGCAGCATTGGCTGAAGAATGGTTGGCATACTACCAATATTGGGTAGGTGCATTAGTAGTAGAAGGAGCTATGCGTGCCGATGTGCAGAGCGAGTTTGAAGAACATGCTGAAGAAGAGCGTCGACACGCACAATTGCTTGCCAACCGCATCATCGAACTAGAAGGTGTTCCGGTGCTCGATCCTAAGAAATGGTTTGAACTGGCGAGATGCAAATATGATGCTCCACAAGAGTTTGATTCCATTAGTTTACTAAAAGACAACGTTGCTTCCGAACGCTGTGCAATCCTTCGTTATCAGGAGATTGCCGACTTTACCAATGGGAAAGATTTCACTACCTGCGACATCGCAAAACATATTCTTGCCGAAGAGGAGGAACATGAACAAGATTTACAAGATTATCTGACTGACATCGCCAGAATGAAGAAATCATTTCTTGATAAATAAATTCTAAAATAATAATGATTAGGTAAGAGAGGGCGTATCCTACACGGGGTAATCCCTCTTTTATGCATATTAGTACGATAAAAACAAAACTATTTTAGCGTAAATCAAGAAGAAATCTTTCTTTTTTCGTATTTTTGTCCCAATATGCACGTTTCATCCAAGTAGATAACGAACATTAGGGAAAAGAATGAAAGTAATTGATTTAATACATAACAACAAAAAAACGGCTTTTTCTTTCGAAATCCTGCCGCCACTGAAAGGAACCGGAATAGAAAAGCTATATCAGACAGTCGATACACTTCGGGAATTCGATCCGAAGTATATTAATATCACGACCCATCGCAGCGAATACGTTTACAAAGATCTCGGCAACGGGCTATTCCAACGAAACCGCTTGAGAAGACGTCCGGGCACTGTTGCTGTGGCTGCCGCCATCCAAAATAAATATAATATCACAGTCGTTCCGCATATCCTATGCAGTGGCTTCACACGCGAAGAGACGGAATATGTACTGCTCGACCTGCAATTTTTGAACATCACTGATTTGTTAGTGCTACGTGGGGACAAGGCAAAACACGAATCTGTTTTCACCCCCGAAGGCGACGGATATCATCACGCAATCGAGTTGCAGGAACAAATCAACAATTTCAATAAGGGTATCTTTGTGGACGGTTCGGAAATGAAAGTGACCAACAGCCCCTTTTCTTATGGTGTGGCATGCTACCCGGAGAAACATGAAGAGGCTCCCAATATTGAATCCGACCTTTATTGGCTAAAGAAAAAAGTGGAAGCAGGCGCAGAATATGCCGTAACACAATTATTCTACGATAACAAAAAATATTTTGAGTTTGTAGAACAAGCCAAAGCGGCAGGTATCAATGTTCCAATCATTCCGGGAATCAAGCCGTTCAAGAAACTGTCCCAACTGAGCATGATTCCCAAGACATTCAAGGTGGATTTGCCGGAAGAACTCGTGAAAGAGGCTTTGAAATGCAAAACGGATGCGGAAGCCGAACAAGTGGGTATCGAATGGTGTGTAGCCCAATGCAAGGAATTGATGTCTCACGGAGTACCAAGCATCCATTTCTACTCTATCGGAGCGGTGGACAGTATCAAGGAAGTAGCCAAAATCATTTATTGATATGTTTTTCAGAGACGTAATCGGACAGGAAGAAGTCAAGCAACGGCTCATTCAGGAGGTGAATGAAGGACGCATCCCGCACGCCCAGCTCATTTGCGGTCCGGAAGGGGTGGGAAAAATACCATTGACCATTGCATACGCACGCTATATCAGTTGCTCCAACCGAAGTGAAACGGATGCCTGCGGTGTATGTCCGTCCTGCGTGAAGTTTAACAAGCTGGTACATCCGGATGTGCATTTTGTATTTCCGATCGTGAACAAGGCGAAAAGTCCCAAAGTATCGGTCTGTGCCGATTTTCTTCCGCAATGGAGAGAACAACTGCTCACCTCCCCTTACTTCAACTTGAATCATTGGTTGAACAATATTGGAGCGGAGAATAAGCAAGCGCAGATATTCGCCAACGAGAGTGATGAAATTCTGAAAAAACTCAGTCTGAAATCCAGTGAGGGAGGATTCAAGATTACAATCGTGTGGCTACCGGAAAAATTGCATCCGGTGTGTGCCAACAAACTGTTGAAACTGCTTGAAGAGCCGCCCGAAAGAACTATTTTCCTGCTGGTATCGGAAATGCCGGACATGATTCTGCCCACCATCCAAAGCCGCACGCAACGCATGAACGTGCGGAAAATTGACGAGGCAAGCATCGACCGGGTGCTACAAACGAAGTACAGCATTCAACCTGCCGACAGCCTTTCCATCGCCCATCTGGCAAATGGAAATTTTATCAAGGCACTCGAAACGATTCATCTGAACGAAGAGAATCAACTGTTCTTCGATTTATTCGTCAGCCTGATGCGGTTGTCCTATCAACGGAAAATCAGGGAAATGAAGATGTGGAGCGAACAGGTGGCAGGCATGGGACGCGAACGCCAAAAGAATTTTCTGGAATATTGCCAACGCATGATTCGGGAAAACTTCATCTTTAACCTGCACCAACGTGATCTTACATATATGACGATCAGTGAACAGAACTTTGCAACCCGCTTCGCCCCGTTTGTCAACGAACGTAACGTAATGGGAATCATGGACGAGCTAAGCGAAGCGCAAATACATATTGAACAGAATGTAAACGCTAAAATGGTATTCTTCGACTTCTCACTGAAGATGATTGTACTGTTGAAGCAATAATTAATAAATAAACACTATGGAATATAAACTTCATAATGGGAGCGGCGGTCTTTGCTGCAAAGGATGCTCCCGACAAGATAAACAACTGAACACCTACGATTGGCTGGCGGATATACCGGGCAATGCGGAAGAGAGTGACATGGTTGAGGTACAATTTAAGAACACCCGGAAGGGATATTATCGCAACAGTAACAAAATCAAACTTGAAAAGGGCGATGTTGTGGCTGTTGAAGCTGCTCCGGGACATGATATAGGTGTGGTGACGCTGACCGGCAGACTGGTTCCCCTGCAAATGAAGAAAGCGAACTTCAAGGCGGACACGGAAATCAAACGCATCTACCGGAAAGCCAAACCGGTGGATATGGAAAAGTTCAACGAGGCGAAAAGCAAGGAACATGGCACTATGATCCGTGCACGCCAGATTGCGTTAAGTCTCAATCTGAACATGAAAATCGGAGATGTAGAGTACCAGGGGGATGGCAATAAGGCTATCTTCTATTACATTGCCGATGAGCGCGTGGACTTCCGCCAATTGATCAAGGTATTGGCTGAAGCATTCCGCGTACGTATCGAGATGAAACAGATCGGCGCCCGTCAGGAAGCGGGACGTATCGGAGGCATCGGGCCTTGCGGACGTGAGCTTTGCTGTGCGACGTGGATGACCAGCTTTGTTTCCGTATCTACGAGTGCCGCACGTTATCAGGATATTTCCCTGAATCCGCAAAAGCTTGCCGGACAATGCGCCAAGCTGAAATGTTGCCTGAACTATGAAGTAGATTGCTACGTGGAAGCTCAAAAACGTCTTCCGTCCAAAGAGATAGAACTGGAAACGAAGGATGGTACTTTCTATTTCTTCAAAGCGGATATCTTAAGCAATCAGATCTCTTATTCCACAGACAAGAATTTCCCGGCAAATCTGGTTACCATCAGCGGGAAGCGTGCTTTTGAAGTGATTTCGATGAATAGAAAAGGTATGAAACCGGACAGTCTGTTCGAAGAAGAAAGAAAGCCGGAACTGAAGAAACCGATTGATTTGCTGGAGCAGGAAAGCGTTACCCGCTTTGACCGTAACCGCAATAAAGAGGGTGGCAATAATGCGAACCGGAATAATAAGAAGAAGAAAAAAGGAGCTAATAACGACAACCGCCCTCAATCGGCTGAAAACGCTAACAGGGGAGAAAGAGAGAACCGACCGAGAAATAATAATAATCGGAACAGAGGACAGAATCAGGGACGGAATAATGAAAACAGACGACCGGAAAGAGGGATGAATCAAGAAAGACCACAAGCTCAAGAAAGGCCGGAAAAGCCAGAAAGACCAGTCAAAGAGCCGAATAAAGAGAAACCGAAACCGCAAACCAATAATGAAAAGCCTGTTCAGGAATAGTTTATTTTGCCTTTTCACTGCTTGCCTAACGGCGGCATGCAACGAGAATACCGTGTATCACTCTTATCAATCCCTTCCCGACAACGGGTGGGGAAAGAGTGATACACTCTCCTTTTTTGTTCCTATCACAGACAGCCTCCCTCCGACTTTGAGACTATTTGCGGAAGTTCGTAACCGTACGGATTATCCTTATCAGGACCTTCATTTATTTATCAGTCAGAATCTACAGGATTCCACTGTGTGGCGCACCGATACCATCGCTATTCACCTAACCGACTCTACAGGAAGATGGTTCGGCAAAGGCTGGGGCAGTGTCTATCAGTCGGAGACTTTCATACGCTCGGTTCGCCCGCTACATCCAGGAAACTACACTTTTAAGGTAGTATCCGGTATGAAAGACGACATATTGCAGGGGATAAATGATGTGGGGATACGAATATCACGGTAAGCAGAAAATAAAACTTAAATATTTATCAAAAAGAATAACGGTATCTACAACCGATTACCGCTTAACCTTTGCACATTCAACAACGGCTGGCTATTTTTGCATCCGACATAAGGAGATAAGCGATTGATAGAAAAACATAAGAATGTTTGGTACTCTGAGGAAAAAGCATTACCTTTGCACTAACAATTTCCGCCACGCCTCTTTACAATGCGTACCAGGGCGGAACTTATTTTTTATATACCTATGGTAACATACACTAAGCAATCCATAAGCCTTTCCGACCAGATGGCTATGTTGAAAAGCAAAGGACTTCTGTTTGACGATGAGCAAGCGGCGGTCGAATGCTTGAAAATCATCAGTTATTTCCGTTTGGCTAATTATTGGAAACCTATGGAAAGCGACAAGGTGAACCATGTATTTAAGCCTAAGAGTAAGTTTGAGAACGTAGTGGTCTTGTATAATTTTGACAAAGAATTACGCACTATCATTTTTTCAGCCATACAAAGCATCGAGATTGCATTGCGTACTAAAGTTATTCAGGTTGTATCATCTAACTATGGTGCATTTTGGTTTGCTAATGAATCATTATTCTCCAACACAACAATCTTCTCTAAATGCCTCTCCAATATAGAAGACGAATTGAAGCGCTCAAAAGAAGATTTTTTGATTGAACACTTCGCCAAGTACGATACCCCACCATATCCACCTGCGTGGAAAACCTTGGAAGTGTCATCTTTCGGAACACTCTCAAAGCTATACTGCAATTTATCAGACAACAACCTTAAAAAGCAGATTGCAAGAGAGCTTGGTTTGCCACAGCACCTGTATCTTGAAAGTTGGATAAAAAGCCTGTCCGTATTGCGTAACTGCATAGCACACCATGCCCGTATATGGAACAGGAAATATCCTTGGAAGCCACAACTGCCCAAGAAACTACAAAATCCTTGGATTCAAGACAAAGCTATATCACAGGAAAAGCTATATGCTCAATTGTGCTGTGTGGCCTACCTGATAGATGCGATTCATCCCAACAATAACTTCAAGCAGAAGTTAAAGGTGCTCCTGTCTGAATACTCTATTGTTGATGTTGCTGCAATGGGATTCTCTAAGTCATGGTATAACGAACCGCTTTGGAAATAGCTTAAAGGCTGATTAAAGGTATTCTCACTATTGTCTCCAGCAGTCATTACCTTCCGTTCCAACATTTTGTGAGTAACTGTTCAACATATTCGTTTCTATCTATTATCATAATAGCTCACTCTTAGGATGGTTATGAAAATTCGGTCGCATATTACGACCATTTTGTCAGTACAAGAAATGCTCTTTTTTTTGACTACCCAAAACAATGCAATAATTAATATCCCAGATTCATATAGAAGGGACGACTATTCGCCTGTTTCTTCACCCCACCTTCGCCGTAAACGTTATTCGAAAGATAAACAATTTGTTAGAGTCTTCTACTCCGTCCCGCATCAATACGTAGGAAAATGAACAACAGTATCGTAAAGCCCCATAAAGAAGAACCTCCGTAGCTAAAGAAAGGTAATGGGATACCGATGACCGGAGTAAGTCCCAGCACCATGCCTATATTAATAAATAGGTGAAACAGGAAAATGCTGAGGACTGAATAGCCATAGACCCGACCGAAGGTGGAGGGTTGACGCTCCGACAAGAAAATCAAGCGGAAAATCAAGATCAGGAAAGCTATCAAGACGGCTGCCGAACCGACAAAACCTTGCTCCTCTCCCACCGTACAGAAGATGAAATCAGTATCCTGTTCGGGAACATATTTCAGTTTGGTCTGCGTACCATTCAGGAAACCTTTCCCTGTCAATCCACCGGAACCGATGGCAATCTTGGATTGGTTGACGTTGTATCCCGCACCGGTCAAATCTTCTTCCAAACCCAATACCACTTTGATGCGGACTTGTTGATGGGGCTCCAATACGCTATCGAATACATAATTGCTGGAATATAAAAATCCGATAGAGCCGATGGTAAATAAAGCGATTAGAAAGTAAGCACGCTGACGCTCACTTAATGCTAAATAAATCAAATAGCCTATTGCAACAGCACACAGTCCCCACTGCACCCAGACCAGACTAAAGTGTACCCAATATTCCGAGATCAAATAGGCAATCAACAATATCCCCAGACTTCCACCGATAATATTGCGGGCAGCCGCCCATTTCTTACGATATACCCACACCATGCCACCGGCAAACAATAAAATCAGTAACAATACAATAAACTCTCCCAACGGCGTAGGGGTATCTGCAATAAAGACCTCGTCAAAACGAATACCGACCACAAAGTAGATTACCGCACAGACACCTGCAAAAAGTACTACTCCCGGCATTCCTTCCCGATAAAGCACCAAGAAAAAGGCGAGATATACCAATGCGGACCCTGTTTCCCTCTGCCCGATAATCAATAACATCGGCAGAAGAATAATCAATCCCAAAGCTAAAGCACACTTTTCTTTCTTGATACTGAATGAGTAGGCATTCATATATTTGGCCAATGCCAAAGCTGTAGCAAACTTAGCGAACTCGGCGGGTTGCAGGCTGACCGGCCCCATCACCAACCAGGAACGGGAACCTTTTGTATCCGGAGCAATAAAAATCGTGACAATCAACAGAAGAATCATCCCTATATATATAATGTACGCGAACATATCGTACATCCGGTCTTCCAACATCAGCAACACAAATCCTAGCCCGAAAGAACAGATAATCCAAACGAACTGCTTACCGGCACGAGTCGAGAAGTCGAGAAAATCACGCTCGCCATAGTCATAGCTGGCTCCGCACACGCTGAACCATCCGCCAATAATCAGGAGCAGGTAAATACAAATCGTCACCCAGTCCAAAGATTTCCATAAACTATCGCTCCTCGTTACCATACAATATCACTCTGTTACTAATTTCTTCCGCTCTTATCTCATTTTCCGGCGACAACTTGCCTTTCATATATTGTTCCATCATCAAAGCACCGACCGGCACTCCGTATGTGGCTCCCCATCCTCCATTTTCCACATAGACGGCAATGGCTATTTTCGGCTTGTTCATTGGCGCAAAGCCCATAAACACCGAATGGTCATGTCCGCGATTCTGTGCCGTACCTGTCTTTCCGCAGGCTTCCAATTCCGGGACCATCATTGACAGCATACGGCAAGTTCCTCCGGTAGCGGCGGCACGCATACCTTCCACTACCGATTCATAATGTCTTTTTTCAATTGTGGTATAACGAGGAGTGCGATAAAGACTGTCTATCCGGTTATCTTGAATTTCTTTCACGATATGAGGCGTGACAAAATATCCTCTATTGGCAATCGTCGCTCCTAGATTGGCTATCTGAAGAGGGGTAGACAAGATTTCTCCCTGACCGATAGAAATACTGATCACCGTCAATCCGTTCCAATGCCCGCGATAAGCCTTGTCATAGAACTGTGCATTCGGAATCAACCCCCGTTTTTCTCCCGGCAGGTCGACTCCCAGTTTGTAACCGAACCCTTGCGAAACCATGTGATCTTTCCATACGGTAATAGCATTTTGCGGCGAACCATACTTACGGTCACCGAACATACGGAACAGCCCCCAACAGAAATAAGAGTTGCACGATGTAGCAATGGCGGGTATCAGCGGAAGCGGTGCTCCATGGCTATGGCAACCTACCGTCAGCCTGCCGTAATGGAATCCGCGCGAACAGGGAAAAGTCGGACTTTGCTCTGTTATAATACCTTCTTGTAAGAAAGTCAGCCCTTGTGCTGTCTTGAAAGTAGAGCCCGGAGGGTAGACTCCCATCAAAGCACGGTTCAACAATGGTTTCATCTTGTCGCGTTGCAACATCAGATGATTCTTACCACGCTGACGACCGATCATCAAATGCGGATCATAATTCGGGGAAGATACCAGGCAAAGGATCTCACCGGTCTCCGGCTCGATAGCTACAATACTTCCGATCTTGTTCTTCAACAAGCGTTCGCCTAAAATCTGCAAATCAATATCCAGACTCAATGTCAGGTTCTTGCCGGGAACAGAGGGACGATCGTAGGCCCCATCCATATAGTGCCCCTGGATACGGCCATGCGCATCACGAAGCAGAATTTCAATACCTTTTTCTCCACGCAGGTACTTCTCATACGATTTCTCTACGCCTAACTTTCCGACATAATCTCCACGAATGTAGTATCCGTCTTCATCCGCTTCCATCTCTTTGGCAGATACCTCTCCGATGTCGCCCAACGCATGGGCAGCCGCATTGTAAGAATATTGGCGGATCGTACGACGTTGGATATAAAAGCCACGAAACTTAAATAGCTTTTCCTGAAAGACACCGCATTCCTCCGCCGACAACTGCGACATAAACACTTGATTCGTGTAACGGGAATATCCCGGATTACGGCGACGGTCTTTCATATCGCTCATAATCTTCAAGAATTGGGCACGGGTGATATTCAACGACTGGCACAAGTCGAGCGTATCGAGATTCTCGACTTCCTTCGGAACAATCGAAATGTCGTATGCAGGCTGATTGAATACCAACAGTTTCCCGGTCCGGTCGTAAATCGCTCCACGCGAAGGATATTGGATTTTATTCAGAAAAGCATTACTGTCAGCATTCTTCTTATAGTCATCTGTTGTGATCTGCAATGCGAAAAGCCGTACCAGATAAATCAAAACAATAGACAGAGCAATGCCTCCGATAACAAATTTACGTTTCTCTAATCTATAATCTTTTGCCATTTTTTACTTCCTTATGCCTTCAACAGCTACAATACAGGTTACAGTCAGAATGGTGCAAAGTAACACCCGCAGCAGCAACAGCCAAATGCTGGAAAACGAGAAGAACTCAATGGAGAGTAACGCCAGGCTATGTACAAAAACACTTGCAGTCGTATATTTAAGAAAAGGAGTAATCCCTATCGTCTTGAAAGACGGGATGAAGCTATCCAGATTATCGCGAGGTGTGAACAGTCGCAGTAAAGAAGGACGGAGAAAAGCAAGCAGCACCGTCGCAGCCGCATTCATTCCCGGAGTATCAGCAAATACGTCGATAGTCAGTCCGAAAAAGAAAGCCCACAACATCAACTCATTCCGCGAAGTGCCGGAGTCAAACTTTAGGATAAAATAAATATAAAGAAAAGGAGTAGCATAACCTGCTATATGGACATTATTCAGGATAAGCACTTGAAGAAGCACCAAGCCGATAAACCATCCGATTCTATGTATATAGGTGATAATCATTCTTTCGTTACCTTATTTTCAAGTTTCTTCTGCTCTTCCTGCCCATTCCGGGCTATCACACGGACATCGCCGAGCTTTCCGAAATCGGTAGCCAGCTTGATTTTCAGCAGGTAGGACAACCCGTCATTAGAGTCGGACATATCATCCACCGTACCTACCATAATGCCTTCCGGGAATACGGTCGAGAATCCGCTGGTCACTACGGTATCGCCCAAATTGAATTCCGCATGACGGGGCAGGTCTTTCAGATAAGCGTAACGCGAATCTCCATGTTCCCATTTCAGATAGCCGAAATAATCACTGCCTATAATCTTGCAACTTATATTGGACTTGCTGTTCAGTACAGAAATCACCACCGAATAAGATGGAGAAGTTTCATACACGATACCTACAATTCCGTTACCGTCTATCACTCCCATCTCAGAGCGAATGCCGGAGGAAGAACCTTTGTCGAGCGTGATATAGTTATCGGGCAGTGTCAGACTGTTTTTTATCACATGAGCCTTGAACAGCTGATAGTCACTTTGAGGCATCTGCCGGACACTGTTAATGGTAATAGAGTCCACCTGGCGTTCTTTCAACGCTTTCTCCAGATTGGAGATCTGCTGTTCGAGCAACATATTCCGGTCCAGTAAATCCTCATTGACCGATTTCAAATGAAAGTAAGAGGAAATGCCTCCCGATACATCATAAACCGCCCCCACAACCGTATTGGCAGAAGTGAAAAAAGCACTCTGCTGATAACGGTTGAACCGAAATAACAAAACAAAACTGGCTACCTCTAATAAGATAAAGAGGAACCAGTAATTGTATTTCAGAAGGAAGTTTATTAAATTCCGCATCCCTGAGTTATCTCATTAAGAAAGAGAAACGATCTACATTCTTTAATGCAACTCCCGTGCCTTTAGCTACAGCGTGCAAAGGATCTTCCGCAATGTGGAAAGGAATATTGATCTTATCAGTCAGTCGCTTATCCAACCCACGAAGCAATGCGCCACCACCGGAAAGATAGATACCGTTGTGCACAATATCAGCATAAAGTTCAGGAGGTGTACTTTCCAACGCACTCAAGATAGCCGTTTCTATTTTCGAGATTGATTTTTCCAGACAGTGAGCCACTTCCTGATAGCATACAGGTACCTCCATCGGAAGAGCCGTGATACGGTTAGGACCGTGAACGATATAATCTTCCGGAGCTCCTTCACCCAATTCGGTTAAGGCAGCGCCCACATTTATCTTGATACGTTCCGCCATACGTTCGCTGACTTTCACGTTATGCTGACGGCTCATGTATTCACGGATGTCTTCCGTCAGATCATCACCCGCCACACGGATGGAGTTATTGGAAACAATACCTCCCAAAGAGATAACGGCAATTTCCGTAGAACCACCACCTATGTCCACAATCATATTCCCTTCCGGAGCCTCTACGTCAATGCCGATACCAATAGCCGCAGCCATCGGTTCGAAGATCAGATAGACATCCCGTCCGCCGGCATGTTCGGCAGAGTCACGAACGGCACGGAGTTCAACTTCCGTACTTCCCGAAGGAACACCGATCACCATACGAAGAGAGGGTGAGAATAAGTGATTGCGTGTATTCACCCGCTTAATCAAACCGCGCATCATCTGCTCGCAAGCGTAGAAGTCGGCAATCACACCATCTCTCAACGGACGGATAGTGCGTATGTTTTCGTGGGTCTTTTCGTGCATCAACTTCGCCTTTTCCCCCACGGCTATCATCTTATCCGTACGACGGTCCAAAGCCACAACCGAAGGCTCATCCACCACGATTTTCCCGTTCGTGATGATGATGGTATTGGCTGTACCCAAGTCCATCGCTATTTCTTGTGTAAAAGAGAACAATCCCATTCTTAATTATTATTTTTAGTGTTTAAAATGACGGATACCGGTAGTCACCATCGCCATACCATGCTCATTGCAATAAGCAAAAGACAAATCATCTTTTACCGAGCCGCCCGGTTGGATTACTGCCGTAATACCTTCCTTATCCGCAATTTCCACACAATCGGGGAAAGGGAAGAAGGCATCCGAAGCCATCACCGCGCCATTCAAGTCGAATCCGAACGACTTAGCTTTTTCAATTGCTTGTTTCAATGCATCTACACGTGAGGTCTGTCCGACACCGCTTGCGAGAAGCTGCTTGCCTTTTGCCAATACAATGGCGTTTGACTTACTGTTCTTCACAATCTTGTTAGCAAACAACATATCTTCCACCTCTTCCGGAGTAGGAGCTTTGTCTGTTACAGTTTTGAGGTCGGCTACCGTTTCAATATTAGTATCTTTATCCTGCACCAATACGCCATTCAGCAAAGCACGGAATTGCTTCTTCGGCAATTTGGCTTCCTTGCGAACGAGAATGATGCGGTTCTTTTTCTGTCCAAGGATTTCGAGTGCGTCCACATCATAATCCGGTGCGATAATCACTTCAAAGAAAATCTTGTTGATTTCTTCGGCTGCTTCTTTGTCAACAACCCCATTTGTAATCAACACGCCTCCGAAAGCGGAAACAGGATCACCGGCCAATGCATCTTTCCATGCATCCAGCACAGTAGACCGTGAAGCCAGACCGCAAGCGTTATTATGTTTCAGAATAGCGAAAGTGAGGTCGTCAAATTCATCAATCAAATCAACGGCAGCATTGATATCGAGAAGATTATTATAAGAGATTTCCTTTCCGTGAATCTGGTCGAACATCGCTTCCAGATTTCCGTAGAAATAGCCCTTCTGATGCGGGTTCTCACCATAACGAAGTTGTTTTTGGCTATTGACAGAGCAACGGAAAGCAGAACCTTCGCCTGCATCAAAATAATTGAAGATCGCTGAATCGTAGTGAGAAGAAACGGCAAACGCTTCTTTTGCCATCCAACGGCGTTCTTCGAGTGAGGAAGTAGCGCCGTGCTCCATCAACATATCCAGCAACGGTTTGTATTGTGCCTGAGAAGCAACGATAATTACGTCGTTGTAGTTCTTGGCTGCGGCACGAATCAGAGAGATTCCGCCTATATCGATTTTCTCAATAATATCTGCTTCGGATGCACCGGAAGCTACGGTAGCTTCAAACGGATACAGGTCAACAATGACTAAATCTATTTCAGGGATTTCATACTTTTCAATCTGTTGCAGATCTTGCTCCAGCCCGCGACGACAAAGAATACCTCCGAATATTTTCGGATGTAACGTCTTTACCCGACCACCGAGAATAGAAGGGTAAGTGGTCAAATCTTCCACTGCCTTACAAGGATATCCCAATGATTCAATAAACTGACGAGTTCCTCCTGTTGACAAGAACTCTACTCCTTCTTCGTGAAGTTTGGTAATAATTTCATCCAAACCTTCTTTGTGGTATACAGATACCAATGCAGTTTTTATTCTTTTAGACTCTGACATTGAATTGCTTATTAAGTATTTGGTGTGCAAAGTTACGAAATATTGTTTATCGTACGTAATAAATAAGGTGTGAATTAATAAAAAAAAGCGTTGACTCTCTCAAACAGAAAATCAACGCTTCTTCGCAAAGTATATTTTTGTTCAAAAACTATTACCAGATGGACACCCGTTTGTCTTTAGCCACGAACATAGGATCCTGCTCAGTAATATTGAATGCTTCGTACCAGTTTCCAATATGAGGAAGTGCACCGTCTACACGCCACTTGCCTAATGAGTGAGGATCGAGTTTTGTCAATCGGAGAATTTCTTCCGGACGGATATTTCCTGCCCATACATTAGCATAAGCAAGGAAGAAACGTTGTTCGGGAGTAAATCCGTCTACTGTTTCAAGCGGTGCATTAGCTGTCGCGTTCTTGAAAGCCTGGAAAGAAACTTGCAGACCGCCATGATCGGCAATATTTTCACCCAAAGTCAACTGACCGTTGGCATGCACACCGGGAGCTACTTCAATACTGTCAAAGAAGTTCACCATTACTTGGGCACGTTCCTTGAACTTTTCAGCATCCTCTTCCGTCCACCACTCTTTCAGGTTTCCGTCTTTGTCATATTGACGTCCCTGATCGTCGAATCCATGTGTCATCTCATGCCCGATAACGACTCCGATAGCACCGTAATTCATTGCATCATCGGCGTTCATATCGAAAAATGGCGGCTGCAGGATAGCTGCGGGGAAGCAGATCTCATTGGTAGTAGGATTGTAATAAGCATTAACAGTCTGCGGTGTCATCAACCATTCATCCTTATCTACCGGCTGACCGGCTTTGGCAATCATTTCATTGTAATCCCATTGACTGGCACGCTCGATATTCGCCCAATAAGAATCATTCTTAATCTCCAAAGCCGAATAATCTTTCCACTTGTCCGGATAACCGATCTTTACATGAAAAGCATCCAGTTTCTCCAATGCTTTCACCTTAGTCGGTTCGCTCATCCATTCCAGCGCCTTGATACGTTCGCCCAAAGAAGTTTGCAGATTCTTCACTAAGGTAACCATACGCTCTTTTGCTGCAGCCGGAAAGTATTTTTCTACATACATCTGTCCTACCACTTCACCGAGAACAGCGTCTACCGTACTTACCGAACGCTTCCAACGAGGCTGCATTTCTTTCTTACCGGACATCGTCCTACTATAAAAATCGAAGTTCTGAGCTTCAAAGTCATCGCTAAGATATGAAGCGGCAGCATCTATCAAGCTCCATTGCAAGTACAATTTCTGATCGTCCAATGATACAGTGTTAATCACATCGGCAACTTCTTTCATAGCGGCAGGCTGACCTATGTTCACTTCCTTCAGGTCTTTCAAACCTGAAACAGCGAAATAAGTATCCCAGTCGAAAGTCGGGATGTTCTTTTTCAGCGTTTCCATATCCATCTTATTATAATTGGCATGAGGATCACGCAATTCCACTTGTGAACGGGCCGCTTTAGCCAAACGGGTTTCAATGTTCATTACAGCTTTTACCGCTTTCTGTGCAGTAGCCTCATCATAACCTGCCAACCGGAACATCTTGGCGATGTGTTCCTGGTATTTGTTACGGATGTTGGTAGTCTGTTCGTCTTCTTCCAGATAATAATCGCGTTGTCCCATTCCGATACCACCCTGATAGGTCTGTACTATATTCATCGAACTGTTCATATCATCCGCACCAACAAACATCGTGAAGTAAGGCCGTATACCTCTCTTCTGACTTTCGGCAATGTATGCGTAGATTTCGTTCTTGTCTTTCAGCGCATCGATAGCGGCCAATTCGTCTTTAATCGGAGCTACTCCCTCCTGGTTCAACTTCACACTATCCATTGCGATATTGTAAAGGTCGCCAACTTTCTGAGCGGCGCTTCCCGGAGCATTGTCCGTCTTTGCGGCCAGTTCGGCAATCAGGGATTTCAATTGTTCACGGCTGTTCTCACGCAACATATCGAATGTTCCGAAACGGGAATATTCGTCAGTCAACGGGTGATCTTTCACCCAACCGCCACACGCATATTGATAAAAACTTGTACCCGGCACAGCCGTGGTATCCAGATTAGCAAGGTCGATACCGGACGTCAGTACGGCCTCTTTCTTACTGTTACATCCTGTTGTCATAAGGCATACCGCAAGAATTGGTAAATACTTGGTTACTTTCATACTTAATATAATATATTATAGAATTATCATGTTATGCGAAGGAAGGCCCTAGCCTTTCACTTCTTCCAGTTCCATCGACACCCGTTCCCACTCTTCAACGATTGTGTCCAACTGTTGTTTCAGTTTCTGATGGCGTTCATATAGCTGCATATCCGAAGCCCCTTCCGGAGTCGCCATCTTCTCTTCCACAATGGCAATCGCGGCTTCCGTCTCTTCTATCGAGGCTTCACAGTCCGCTACCTGACGTTCGAGTTTCTTAATCTTCTTATTCAACTCTTTCTGTGCCTCATAAGAAAGTTTGTTCTCCGAAGGTTGCACGGCTTCCTGTTCTCCATTTCCTTTGGCTGTTGCCGTAGGAGAAACAGACAATCCGGCGCCTTTTTGAAGTTCATTCAGGCTATCTATCTTTTTCTTTTGCAGAAATTCATAAATACCTCCGAGATGCTCTTTCACCACTCCTCCACCGAACTCATATACTTTAGTCGCAAGTCCGTCCAAAAAATCACGGTCGTGACTGACAAGAATGACTGTGCCGTCAAATTCACGGATCGCTTCTTTCAACACATCCTTTGAACGCATATCCAAGTGATTGGTCGGTTCGTCAAGAATCAGGAAGTTTACAGGTTCAAGAAGAAGTTTGATCATTGCCAATCGGGTACGTTCTCCACCGGAAAGGACTTTGACTTTCTTGTCCGAAGCTTCGCCGCCAAACATGAAGGCACCCAAAATATCCCGTATCTTCAAACGGACATCTCCCGTTGCTACCCGGTCTATGGTATCAAACACCGTCAGATTCTCATCCAACATCTGTGCCTGATTCTGTGCAAAATAACCAATCTGAACATTATGACCGATGGTCAGTTTGCCGTCAAAGTCAATCTCACCCATTATACATTTCACCAATGTAGATTTACCTTCACCGTTCTTACCGACAAAAGCTACTTTCTCTCCCCGATTGATAGTGAGGTTTACATCATGAAAAACAACATGATTACCATACGCTTTGCGCACGTCTTCGCAAATCACCGGATAGTTTCCGCTACGGCTGGCAGGAGGAAATTTCAAGCGAAGCGAGGAGTTGTCTTCTTCATCCACTTCAATACGCTCTATCTTTTCCAATTGCTTGATGCGGCTTTGTACCTGCACGGCTTTGGTTGCTTTATAGCGAAAGCGTTCAATGAAATCTTCCGTATCCTGTATCTGTTTCTGTTGATTCTCGTAAGCGCGGAGCTGCTGTTCGCGACGTTCCTTACGCAAGACAACAAATTCGTCATACTTCACTTTGTAATCATAAATCTGCCCACAGGTAATTTCGATAGTACGTGTGGTTACGTTGTTCAAGAAAGCGCGGTCGTGGCTGACTAGTACGACAGCATTGGCACGAGTTGCCAGAAAATTTTCCAGCCATTGGATACTTTCGATATCAAGATGATTGGTCGGCTCGTCGAGCAGCAGCACATCCGGACGGCGCAACAACAATTTTGCCAGTTCGATACGCATACGCCAACCACCGGAAAACTCTGAAGTAGGACGATCAAAATCCTCACGGCTGAATCCCAGTCCAAGAAGTGTCCGTTCGATTTCCGCCTGATAGTTCGTGCCCCCCATCATCAGGAAGCGGTCGTTCTCATGCGTGAAACGGTCTATCAACTGATGATATTCCTCCGAATCATAGTCTGTCCGTTCAGCCAGTTCCTGATTCATTCGTTCCAACTTTGCCTGAAGTTCAAAAATATGTTCGAATGCCTGTTCCGCTTCTCCCATCACCGTCCGGTTGTCGGAAAGAATCATGACCTGAGGCAAATATCCGATAGTTACATCTTTCGGAGTAGCTACAACTCCATGTGTCGGCGATTGTAAACCTGCCAATATCTTCAACATGGTCGATTTTCCCGCACCATTCTTGCCGACTAACGCAATGCGGTCTTTCTTATTGATAACATAACTGACATCCTCAAAAAGGGGTGTCGCATTAAATTCTACTGATAATCCTTCTACTGAAATCACTTCTGTCTCTGATTTATAAGATTTTGGACTGCAAAGATAATGAATAATTATTGTATAAATGTCAGTATCATCCGTTATCAAAAACAAAAAAGCAGCCATTCCGAACGAATGACTGCTTCCTATCTTAATCTAAGTCCCTCTTTAGAACAATTTAGCAGGATATTCACCGGCATCTACCAATGCCTGAATCTTGTCTACTACGCTCTGGCGATCTTCCGGATAAGTAACACCGAACCATTTGCTGGTAGTATCCAACACTTCAACAGTAGCGGTTCCGTCATTAATCAATTTATCCACCATTAATGGAATGAAGAATTCGCTCTTCAGATTTTCCATGTTCTTCGGATCGCTCAGGAAAGTTTTAAAGAACTCCTCGCTGTAAGCGAAGTAATCTGGAGTGAAGCCCCAGAAATTCATACTTACCGGAGTCGTGTCGGGAGTAGCAGTCCATTCACCATTATCATCGATATATTTCACTTCACCGTTCAAGCGTTGAATCTTCGTACGTTCTACAACAGAAGTCAGCAATCCTTTCGCATCTGTGCTACAGATTCCACGAGATACCGTACCGCTTTCGCTCAAGGTATTTCCTACGCGGAAGCCTACCATTGAATAAACATTCTTCGAACCTTCGGGAAGAGCAGCCAGATATTTACCCATCACCTGGAAAGAATCGCGACCATAAAAGTCATCACAGTTAATTACAGCAAACGGTTCTTTAATCACATCGGCACCCATCATTACCGCATGGTTAGTACCCCAGGGTTTTGTACGGTCTGCCGGACAAGTAAAACCTTCGGGAAGAGCATCCAACGCTTGAAATACAAGCTCGCAAGGAATATGGCCTTCATATTTGGAAATAATTTTCTCACGGAAATCCTGTTCAAAGTCTTTGCGGATTACAAATACAAGTTTGCCGAATCCGGCATTGATAGCGTCATAGATTGAATAATCCATAATAGTTTCGCCATTAGGACCCAGACCGTCCAATTGTTTCAAGCCTCCATAGCGGCTGCCCATACCGGCTGCCAATAAGAATAAAGTTGGTTTCATAAATTGTGTAATATTAAAAGGTTAGTGATGTCAACGGCATCAGATTTCGTTGCAAAAGTACAAAAATAGTTGAATCCGACAGGACAAATATCAATCATTATTTACCAAAATCGTACAAAAATCATTCATTAGAAGGGATAACCGATAGCAAAATGTATTCCCAAATTTTTCATAAAGGCTCCGGTAACATTGTAATACCCACTTCTATCCGTATCGTAAGGCAGATGCAAAGGTACACCGAAATCGAGACGGAACACAAGAATATCCATATCATAACGGAAACCGACACCTGTACCCAAAGCAATCTGTTTCGGGAAAGTCTTCAGTTCGAGTTGTGAATTCGGACGAGCCTCATCTTTACGCATCAGCCAGACATTTCCCGCATCCAGGAAAGTGGCTCCCCAAATACTTTTATAAATACGGAAACGATATTCCACATTTGCCTCAAAGCGGAACGTACCTGTCTGATCGAGGTAAGAATAACGACTTTCCGCCGGATGATATCCACCGGGACCTATGCTACGCACCGTAAAAGCACGGATACTGTTAGCACCTCCGACATAAAACTGTTCGCTATAAGGAGCTATCGTGGCATTTCCATAAGAGAAGAGTGCTCCCAATGCCACACGGGACGCAATTCTGTTATTCTTATCAATATTCCATAAATGACGGAATTCCGTATTTAACTTCACGAATTGTGCAAAAGGAACATTCAGCAATCGTTTATCTTCTTTATTAAAAGGCTGACCGAAAGCACGATAGATCACTGAGGTCAGATTTCCGGCAGAAGTCACTGTAGATTGCCACCAGATAGGATTCTTTATTCTCCGCGTCGAAGCATTGTCATACGTATACGTGTATTCCATAGCAGGAATAAACTGGTCTTTCAAACTGATATACAATGCCGGATTCTCCTGAGCAATCTCCATAAATTCTTCCGACTGATGTTGCAGGACGTTGAATGTCAATTTGAAAGGAGTGATACTATGACGGCTTGTACGTGTCGGCTGGAAATCATATGTCGCATTTCCACCGAATGACAACAATTTATAATATCTCGCACGGTTTAACTGATCGATATACAACCGGAAAGTTGTGGTTGCCGGAAAGTCAAATTCCATTTTTCCCCAACGTGGGAACACAACTCTGGGAAAAGTCAGTGATGTGGAAAGTCCCATCTCCCAACTGTTCATCAAAGAACTTTTCTCTCCACCTCCAGTCTGCCACTCATAAGAGCCTTTAAGCTTTACATTCCAGCTTTCTCCACCACCGAAAACGTTGTTACGGGTAACACCAAAAGCAGCACCGGGACCGGTCTGATCGTTGCTCTTAGTTACTACGTTCAACTCCAACTCGGCATCCAATGGCTTGGCAAAAGTGGCTTGTACACTCACATTCAGCGTATCACAAACTGCTGTCGTGTCCTTAGGAGCATATTGTATATCCAAATAGCTGAATATACCCAACTGGCTTAACTTTTCCTGAACCTGCTCTTGCCTGTATTGACTGTAAAGCCTAGTACGATTGGAAGCACGCATCTGTGCATTACGTACAAACTGTTGATAATTCAACCAACGATAAAGCATATTAGGACGAACCTGCAACTTCTTATAATAGTGAATATTCAGGTTCTTATACATCATGCTGTCATTCGGGGCTTCTCCATTCTTTCCAAACAGGTAAACAGAGCCATTGCCTACATAATAAGGACGTTGCGCGGCAGCAGGCAAACCGGGTACGGGAATCAGCCGGAGGCTGATATGCCCGCCGGGCACTAAGGTGGTATCCGCCTGATAAGTCATATAGTCGGGACGGAAATAGAAGTATCCCCGATTACGCAACAACGTACTGATACGTGTACGCTCGTCATCCAGGTCCACAACATTGAATTGTTCGCCGGGACTTATATAGGAACGTCTACGTCCCCGCTCCATAATCCGCAATGTCTGCGGAGTGAAACGCTCGTAATACACCGTATCTATGAAATAGGGATTCTTCATATCCACCGTGTAAAGAATACCGGCTTTCAAGCTATCCTTCTTATCCGCCAATGTTTCGTAAGTTACTTTTCCATTGAAATAGCCATAATCATGCAACAGATTGGTGGCGACTTTGATGCGCACCTCCGGATTGACAGTAGAAATAAAAACAGGAGGATTGGCTGCAAAACGGTTGAACATCCATTTCCCGAATCCTTTCTTGTACTTCACAAAATCATTGTACATCCACATCTTAAAAGGAATGGGCAGAAACAGAATCTTCGTACTCGGAGCCTTGTCAAGCGCCGCTTCTATCTCGGTCAATGCCGTCTGACCTACCGAAGTGTTCGATTTATTCTGAATAACCGTTTTATTCCCTGTATAGAGTATTTCGCCTTCGGGCAAATGCTTCGTCACCGAACACCCCGAAAACAACATGATACCAATCAGACAGCCTACTAATATGTTACTATATATTCCTTTCATTCTTACTTCTTTTTCTTAAAGATGAACAGTTCACTGAGTTTATCCAGTTTCTTGCGAAGTACCAGACCGACTCCGGTCTCCGTAATCTCGCCTTCGAGCACGCTCTCATAGTTCTTATCGTAGAACAGACGGACATAGCGGGTTCCTGTCCTATCCAGACGGTATTCCAAAGAGATATTGTCGATGAATGACTCGGCATTATTCGTCGCATTCTCACCCGTAGAGACCTTACCGCCAATAACGATCTGGAACCGGTTATTGAAGAGACGTTGCGAGTAACGGAAGCTGTAATCCGTACGCTTACCACCGGTATCTGAAAGATCATGATCTTCGATACCCACCGAGACACTTGCATTCTTCAAATTGCCCATCAACGAGTTAATCTGACTACTCAACACGGAATTCAAGGCAGACCCCATATTCAGCTTGCCTACTCCACCACCTCCACCGCCAATCGGTCCGGTACCGAGATAGGTTTTCATCACCATGATATAAAGTGCCTGTTTGCCGCGTTCTTCCGCTCCCATAGCCGTAAGTTCATTTTGTATGGTTGCGTCTTCGGGAGCCGACACATCAAATGCAAACGAAAGATTATCCAACCGGTTCTTGATTACAATGGAAACATCGAAATTAACCGTACGTGTTCCACCATTCTCTCCTTCGGATACGGAAGCGCGGATACGGTCGGTCGCCTTAAAGTTCAACATCGGGTCCATCGGATTGCCTGTCCATTCTACGTAACTACCGTTATCTATGGCAAACTCTTTGGCTGCAATCACCGGCAAAGCATATTTCATCAAACCACCGCTCAAGGTATAACGTCCTGTCAGGGTCAAGTCACCCTGCGGAGTATATTTCATGGAAAGGTCACCTCCCCCTTCCAGTTCGATACGATTGTCATTGCTCGCATCCAAATCTACTTTCAAACGGACGGAAGGATCAATATGAACCATCATAACCATGTCCAGACCGCCTAAAGAAACTGTCGGCACTTCCTGACGGACAACGGTAGTAGTATCACTGAACGAAGTAAAAGTGACCAAACTGCCCAGACGATCCTGTACAGTCAACGGTGAGTCTGTCAGTATATACGAAACATCGGTATTACCCAGCAGACTGATGTTTCCCCGCATATTCAATCCATCCAAAGGTCCCTTTACTGTTGCACGGAAATCGGCAAATACCTTTCCATAAACCAAACTTTCACGGGTACGCTTAGCATCCAGAAGCGTATAATTCTGCGCAAGCATATTCAGATTTGCCATCGGACGACTCATATCGCGGAAATCTACATAGCCATCAATCGTAAACGGATTTTTCGACGTAGTGTAAATTGCGAATTTATCAAATAACAGACGGTTATTATTTATCTGCACCGGACGATTATCGAACATAAAACGAGCACCATACTGTCGGGAAAGAACAGCTACACTATCCAATGACAGTTCTCCGTTAATCAGAGGTTGTTCGGTGCTGCCCGTTATTTTCAGATTACCATCCAAATCGCCCGATAAAGTGACCATCTGATCGGGAACAAACACATTAGCCACCCGAAGCGGGAAATGCTCCAGTTCCGTATTCACCTCCAAGCTGTCTTTCCCCGTCCCGGTAGGTATCAACTTACCATCCGCCAGCAATACTTCCACTTGGTCGTGATTCAAGTACGCATTCAGATACTGCTTTCCCTGCTCGCCCGGTAGCCATGTAGCACCTAGCGTAACATCTCCAATACGTTGCCGTTCGTATGTCAACTCATCGATAGACAACTCCGCAGACAGTTGAAGGTCCTTTTCCGTCTGTACATAATGAGCTTCCGCAGAGAACAGTCCGGTTATCTCCGGGAAATAGGGAAGTACACTGCTAAGCTCCGCCAAACGGATTCTCCGGATTTCAACATCGATATTCTGTAAAGACACGGTATCTCCCGGAACGGAATGAATACGGAAACCCATCCCTTCATCATCCCACATATCCACATTGGCATATACACGCATATTCTTATGCAGATAGATCCAGTTATGCTTCTCATTGAAATGGAATTTCTGGAAAGCGATAATCGGGTTTTCCGGGATTAAGGTAAAAGCAATACCGTTGCCTTTTCCGTGTCCTTCAAATAAAGGACGGGCATTGACACCCAACAGTACGCCTGTTTCTCCTTTTTCGTTTTTATAATCGACCAGCAACTCCGCATCCCGGTCACGAATTTCTCCCGTAATAGCAGTCGAGAAAGAGAACTGCGGATTCTTCGGTCCGTTAATCACTCCGGCACGCAGCTTCATGGAGGTAGTATCTTGCTTGACAGTAAAGAATATGGTATCCAGTTGCAAAGTATCGACCTTCAATGTATGAATGGCTGCCTTACCATTAATACCCCAGTCCGGAGCGGTTCCGAACTTCATGGATGCATCCTGATAGGATATGTTCTGGGTAGCCAGGAAATAGGCTAACGGATTCTCTTTTCCTGCAGAGAAAGAGAGTATAGCAGTCGGCAAAGCTTCACGCAATTCGGCATGATCCAATGCTTTTTCATCAATTTGTCTCATCAGCACATCCACAAAATGAGTAGACTGCCGAATCAACGGTTCCACTCCGGAGCGTGCACTCAAGTTGAGTTTCATATCTCCGGACACCAAATGGGTAAACACCCGATTCTGGCGGGCTTCCGCAGAAAAGTTAAAAGCAAGCGGATGCTTCATCGGCTGCGGCATTAATCCCAACTCATGCAAATCCAATTGAGTGACATCCATTGTCACTTTTCCATCGGGATAACTGTGTGCCAAGTTATATTCGGCCTCAGTCGTCATCTTCAGCAAAGCATTGTCACTGGTCAGACGGGCTGTTACCAATGCCCCTTTCAAAGCTCCAATCAAATCAACATTCGAGAGATGATATTGGGCATAATGAAGCTGATCTAACGACAGATTCAATTTGGCAAAAGAACGATAGGACATCACATCCAGTCCTCGCCCTTCAGCGTCAGCCGAAAGTGAGAGTTCATAAATTGAATCTTTCGGTAGGAAATTATGCAGTTGAAGGTTGTTTATTTTCAAGTCCGCCTTGTAGACTTCAGTGAGCGTATTCAATGCCGCGTCCACATCCATAGTACCCTGTCCTTCTCTCAGTTTCAAATTGGCCTTATATGCAGGACCGTTTATATCAATCTTCGCAACCAGATCCATACTATCGGGAATTACAATAGTCCCATTGGGAGCCTCACCGGACAAAGCAGTCAGGAAGTTCAGATTCTGGGTGGTCATCTTCAACCCGACCGTTCCCGAGCGCGTGATACTGTCCGCCAGATTTTCAAGAAGCCCACCGCCCTCTAAAGAAAATGCTCCCGGCAAATCTACCGTAAAGCGCGAAATCTGCATCTCTTTCAGATTACCGTCCGTCCCTGCACGAATAACAAGAGGACGGAAAGGATAGGCTTCTTTGAAACTATCCGGCAGCCCACCCGTAAACAGCATAACATCCTCTTTACCGATGTATGCGTTGAGATTGGCGGACAAACGTCCCGTAGTAGGGATATTGACAAGTTCCCAATACGTATGGGCAGACAAATCGATTTCAGAATGAGGAGTCTGCAGCTTTAAGCCCGGAACACTGATAATTGAATCATTAGAATAAGCCCTGCCCGCCAACGAGGTAATGCTCAGTCCCGAACGTTCATTCATTGAAAATTCACGGAGTACGGCATTCATATCCCTACCTTTATATAATAAGGAGTCCAAACCGATCCGGATATCACGGACCGCAATATGAGAAGCATCGAAGCCTTCGACCGGTTTAGCAGCTCCGGTATCATAATTGGCAGAGCCTCCCGACAACAGGAATTGTTTCAAGCTATAAAACTGATTCTTCAGATCTGCTTGCGCATCATTTACAGACGCTTCGCCGATGTGGGCTGCCATACGCATGGAATCAGCCGGAAGCTGCATACTGAATGACACATTTTCCAAATTCAACTGATGAAGGTCTACTTTCCAATTGACAGGAGCGGAAGCGGTCGTGTCTTTAGGAGCGGTCGTGGTGTCGTTCATTACCAATTGGACATGGGTGTCTGATAAATCGACCTGATTAATAATCGCTATTTCATTGGATAAATCCACCCCATGACTCTGCAGAAAGAAACGTCCCAAGACACCTTTTATCTTCATTCCCTCTATCAGACCTGCGGAATTGACTGCAACCTGATTTAGTGTAACTTCATCGACTTCTACTTTTCCTTTGATAAGTGGCCACGCCTGCACCCGCACATTCAAGCTCTCTAAAGACAACAAAGTATCCGGCTGTTGAATGACTTCTACACCACGAACTAACAGATTGAGCGGAAAACGAAGGTCAATCCGTTCCACCTGAATCTGCATACCGGTTGCTTCAGAAGCGTATGCGGTTACTTCCCGGCGTAAAAGATTTTGTACGGGAGGAATATAAAGTAATACCATCAGTATTACAAAGAGTATTATTGGAGTAAGCAATATCCAGCTTACCCATCGTATCCATTTTCGTTTCATGCAAAGCGTGTCAGTGTAAATTGAAGACACAAAGTAAACAATTTATTTTGAGAAAAGGTTTGGATAACGATAAGAAAGATACTCTTTTGCCTCACTAATTATATGCGGAACCATTGCCAGCACTGTAAGCGTTGTTTGCTTTATCTCGTCAACGAACATCTCTCCACGACAACTTTCCAAATATTTTAAAGGAGCAATTGTTTCGGATGCGCCAATCAGTGTGAAAAGCGGAAGAAGTTTATGAGCCATAGCAGCTATCCCGTCCGTATCTTCATTGTCTAAGGCTTGTTGCATCCGGTCAACATTTTTCCCAGTCTCTTCGATGAAAGTCTCAATAATGGAACACGCCGCCTCCGGGTCGTCCTCCGAATAGGCTGTCAATGCGGAGAAATTCATCAATCCGCTTCCCATATCTTCTGTGATATGCGCTTCATCCGCAGCCAATTGTCCTTCATTGATCGTCTGCAACAATTCCTTTACCGTAAATGGTTTATGCAGACATCCGGCAAATCCATGTTCGTTCAACGCAGCCTTATCCATCTCACTACGGGCAGTAACAGCAATCACGGGGATCGTTTTTGCCTGCGGAATATTGGAAGCGCGAAGTAGTTTCACCAAATCAAAACCATTGATGGCCGGCATTTGTATATCGGTCAGTAATACATCAAAAACAGAAGTGCGAAGTTGTTCTATAAGTTCCTCCAATTGCTCGCAACAAACAGCATCAATGCCGTGCTGTTTCAGCATAGCTGCCGTCAAGCTGAGTTGGATTTTATCGTCATCAATCAAAAGAACACGGATCACCTTCATCGGAAGAATGGTAGCTGGCTCTTGGATAGATTCCCCTTTATCACTTTCCGAGAGTTCACCCTCCATTACCGATTTCCCCACCGGATAAAGAGGAAGAGTCACCGTAAAGCAACTTCCTTCTCCCGGCGTGCTTTGCACATCAATTTCTCCTTCGAGTAAAGTTACCAGTTTCTTCACGATGGACAATCCGAGCCCGAACCCCTCTTCACCTTGTGCACCGGACAAACGGGTAAACTCCTGAAAGATGCGTTCGCGGTCTGACGGAGCCATCCCTTTTCCGGTATCTGCAATGGCTATTGTCAACTTTGAAGAGTCGTATGTAGCCGTCAATGTTATCTTACCTTTTTGAGTGAACTTGACGGCATTGGATAAAAGGTTGTTCACAATCTGACGGAGACGCAAAGGGTCACTAATAAATCTCCCATTCAAATCGGAAGCGACATTACTTTGTAAAGTCAATCCTTTAGCGGCAGTCAAAGGCTCAAAACTAATATAAATTTCATCAAATAGCTGCGAAGGATTAAAGGTGACGCGATTCACCTCCGCTTTATTAAGGTCGAGCCGATGAAAATCGAGCAGGTCACTGACTAACTTCAAGAGATGTTCCGAAGAACTCTTCATATTTTCAAGATAGAAACGCTGCCGTTCATCTCGAGTCAACCGGGATAGCAGTTCGGTATACCCCATAATAGAGCCCAACGGTGCTTTAAAGTCATGAGTAATGGCAAGCATTAACTTTTCACGGGCGACAAGCAAATCCTCCGCCCGCTTGTTGGCTTCCTCCAGTTGTCGACGATAGCGGTTGCTCCGAGATATATCGCGTATGATCAATATCAAGAAAAAGGCAGACAGAAACACCGCACCAATAGCGATTCCCGAAATAGTGCGTGCCGAACGCATCCTTACTGCTTGTTGCTGCTCCGCATCCTGGAGTGCACGCTGGGTCATTTCTTCCTCATACCCCTTTATCAAGCTATCCATTCTTGCAGTCAACTGCGTATTCATCCGCTGATACTTCGTACTGGTACGCCGGATGGTCTTTTTCCGTTGCAAACGTTTTTCCTCCGTAGCCATACGGATCTTTTGCTGTAAGGAATCCTTAGAAGTGGCAGGTTCCAGAATCGTATCCGTAGCTACTTCCAAAGAAGTGTTGACAAGTACGGCACTATCCTGTTTAGAAGGGACAAATACTTCCGCTAACCTCTTGAAGAAACCTTTCTTCTTCGGAGCAGTCAACAGAGAATCGCGTTTGGTTATGACACGATGTTGTACTCGTTGGTGGGTAATGACGGAATCCTGTTCGGAAATAATTTCCTCAATCTCCGATGCAGAAAGAAGGCTATCGTTCGCTTCGCTCAACACTCGTAACATTTGAATTGTATTCCGGTCTTTCTCATGGAGAAGGGCCAACAAGCTATCCGTACGCAAATTCTGCTGGTTGTCCGCAGCCGATAATGCTTCCATCTCACGATGCACAAACACCAACGAGAAAAGAAGAATAGCCAGTAGCAAAGTGTAACCAATGGTTATTTTGAGTTTTGTAGAACGGTAGGAAGCCATAGAAACAACGAATTACAAGTTATTGTCGGAGGGCAGGCTGTTTCGTCATGTAGTGGAAACGCCACCAAAGCATCAGCCCTGCACTTGTCAGTCCAAAAGGGAACGCCATCCATACGCCTACAACACCCCATCCCATCACGAAACCGCAAAAATAGCCTACGGGCAACGAGATAATGAAATAAGCGATAAAAGCGATGACCATCATCAGTTTTACGTCCGCAATTCCACGCAAGGCGTTGGCAAAAGTGATCTGCAAGCCGTCGCCAAACTGGTAGACAAGAAAAGGAAATATTAACGAAGTAACCATAGCGGCAACTTCAGAACTGTCGGTAAACCAACCTCCCAGATAATTCCGACAAAGAAAAACAATGAAAGACAACACGACACCCAATGCCATCATCAGATGGAAACCGGCATAGGCGGAACGACGCACATTCACCATATCATCCTGACCATTGAAGTTACTGACCCGGACAGCAACGGCAGCTCCCATCCCGTAGTACATCATAAAAGTAAATTGTGAAATTGCCAACATGACTTGATGGGAAGCCAACGCAATCGTTCCCAACCAGCCAATCATGATGGCACTCAGACTGAAGGAAGCCGTCTCCATTCCCATCTGAAAGGCAACCGGCCATCCTAATCCGTTCAAACGGCTAAAAACAGCACGCGACCATCCCAAACGGAAAAAGCCGACCTTATAACGAATGAAGCGCGGACTACGCATAAAAATGATTACAAAGACAACGACCATCACTATACGTGAAAACAGAGTACTGATACCTGCTCCCAACAATCCCAATTCAGGAAAGCCGAGCTTTCCATAAATCAGAATATAGTTTCCGATGATGTTCAATACATTTCCGCCAAGCAAGATCCACATGGCTGTTTTAGTATCTGTAATTCCATCCGTAAATTGCTTGAAGCCATTGAAAAGCATAACAAACACCAAAGAAGCAAGTAAAACCAGATAATAAGGTTTAATCAGAGGAATCAATTCCTCCGGTTGACCAAGACGCTCTATATTCAGGAATAACAGCGTCATACATATAGTCAGCAGAAGCGCAACCATCAGATTGGCCAGCAAACTATTGCGCAACGCCTGTCCGGCAGGGGCAAATTGGTGGGTTCCATACAGCCCTCCCACGATAGGTGTCAACCCGTACGAGAATCCCGTACTGAAAATAATAGCCAGATTAAACACATTATTCACGAAAGAAGCTGCACCCAACTCTATCGTGCTATGGTGACCAATCATCAACGTATCTGCGAATCCAAGTATGATCACTCCTATCTGTCCGATGACAATAGGAAGTCCAAGATAGAATAACGCCTTGTAATGCTCTCTGTATGTTCTATAAATATTTCTCATTTACTTTTATAATAGAGTATAACCCCGTTCTCCCGCCGGAAAGCCGATTGGGCTACAGCCTGCAACTGTTCCGCAGTGACAGAGCGATAACGTTCCACCTCCCGTTCCATGCCTTCCGCCCGTCCGAGCAGTTCGAACCAGGCAAGGTTAGTCGCCACATTCAAATAATTGATATTACCGAATATCTGAGTAGACTCAAATTTGTTCTTTACTTTTTCCAACTCCTGTTCACTGACAAGTTCCTGTTGCAGGCGATCCAATTCTTCGCGAACGGCAGCTTCCGCCTGTTCCAGTGTCACGCCTGCCGACGGCTTTCCGGCAATATGGAACAAACCCGCATCTACACTGCCGGATATATAAGCGTCAATACTTGAGAATAACTGCCTTTCTTGTACGAGACGCAGGTTCAGGCGACTGGAACGCCCGTTGCTTAATATATCCGAAAGGATATCAAAGGCATAGTAATCAGGGTGATGATGGTCACACATATGATACCCCATGAACAACGCATCAAGAGGAACATTCCGCTCTACCGTTAATCGTCGTTCTTCCGTCTGTTCCGGTTCCTGCGGCAAGTTCCGTTGAGGAACCTCCCGGCGGGGAATAGGGCCGAACCATTTCTCTGTCAGTGTCACCGCCTCCTCGAAAGAGATGTTGCCGGTGACAGCCAGTATCGCATTATTCGGAGCATAAAATCGGAAAAAGAATGCTTTCACCTCTTCCAACGTTGCATTGGCGATATGTGACAGTTCCTTACCGATGGTAGGCCATTGGTAAGGGTGCGACCGGTAAGCCAATGGCCTCAGGAGATGTCCTACATCTCCATAAGGCTGATTCAGACAACGTTGCTTAAATTCCTCCATTACCACCCCTCGCTGCACTTCCAGACTCCGTTCGCTGAAATCAAGACTCAACATACGGTCTGATTCCAGCCAAAAGCCGGTTTCCACATTCTGGCGGGGAACAGTGAGGTAATAGTTGGTAATATCATTATTCGTCCAGGCATTATTCTCCCCACCCGCCAATTGGAGCGGCATATCATAATCGGGAATGTTGACCGATCCGCCGAACATCAAATGTTCAAACAAATGCGCGAAACCGGTATGTTCGGGATGCTCATCACGAGCTCCCACCTTATATAATATATTAAGAGCTACCATCTGCGTACTTTCATCCTGCGAATGCACCAGACGCAACCCATTGTCAAGAATATGCCTGTTGATTTTCATATCATTTAGTCAAGTATGGTCGCTTTTATTATCTTCACATCTTCTTCGGGACGGTCGCTACGGTCGGTTTTTACCTGCTGGATTTTGTCTACTACATCCATCCCTTCCACTACTTCGCCGAATACGGTATACTCACCATCCAGATGCGGGGTACCACCTACTGTAGTATATGCTTCAATCTGCTCCGGAGTGAAATGAAATTCCGGTTGCTTGGCAGCCATCTCCTGTGCTTCTGCAAACAGTTTTTCCTGCAAGTCATAAAGCCCGTTTTCATCGTTTGCTTTCCGCATCTTATAAATTTCTTTCATGTGCTTCTGCGCCAATGTATTGAAAATAACATTAATCTTATTCTCATTCATCTGGCTCTCCATACTTAACAACGTAGAATCATTATAAACTTTTCCTGTCACGATATAGAACTGACAGCCGGAAGACTCTTTCTTCGGGTTCACATTATCTCCTTGACGGGCTGCCGAGAGAGCGCCTTTCTTATGGAAGAATTTCGGATATACAAATTCAGCCGGAATGGTGTAACCTACATCACCGGCACCCAACATCTTGCCCTTCGGAGCATTCTTCGAATCCGGGTCACCCGCCTGAATCATAAAATCTTTGATAACGCGGTGAAACAGTGTACCTTCATACATTCCGTCTTTCACCAATTTAATAAAATTATCACGATGCTTGGGAGTCTCATTATACAACTTCACTTTGATGTCTCCCGCAGTTGTCTCAATCTTTACCAATGTTTCTTTATCCATGTCTTCTCCTTTTTTAGTTCCGGTCTTGCAGGCGGTAAGTCCGCAAAACGATATGGTTAATAATATCAATACAATCTTTTTCATAACGCTTTTATTTAATTTAAGTTTGCAAATATACCACTTTCGCCTAAATCCTCTTACCTTTGTGACTTAAAAGAATCAAAACCTGACATGATGAGATCCATATTGATCGTTGAAGATGATATAACTTTTGGAATGATGCTCAAAACCTGGCTAGGCAAAAAAGGATTTGAAGTATCATCAGTAAGTACCATTGCACGTGCCCGGAAGCATATCGAAAGCCAAACTGTAGATTTGATATTATCAGATCTGCGGTTGCCCGATCATGAAGGCATCGATTTACTGAAATGGATGAATGAACAGGGAAAAGCCATTCCTCTGATTATTATGACCGGTTATGCGGATATCCAGTCCGCCGTACAGGCAATGAAACTCGGAGCACGGGATTATATTGCCAAACCCGTGAATCCGGAAGAATTACTGAAGAAGATATCTGAAGCTTTACAAGATTCTCCATCACAAGTTTCCTCATCGCAAGCTACTTCAAAAGCTACGGACGAAGGGCAGCACTCTTATCTGGAAGGAGAGAGTGACGCCGCCAAACAACTTTATAATTATGTAGGTCTGGTAGCTCCGACTAATATGTCCGTTCTTATCAATGGTTCGAGCGGAACGGGAAAGGAATATGTAGCACACCGCATCCACCAACTCAGCAAGCGGAACAATAAACCGTTCATTGCCGTAGATTGCGGTTCCATCCCCAAAGAATTGGCAGCTTCCGAATTTTTCGGTCATGTGAAAGGCTCCTTTACAGGAGCGTTGACGGACAAGACAGGTGCTTTCGTCGCAGCCAACGGCGGTACTATCTTTTTGGATGAAATCGGAAATCTCAGTTATGAAGTACAGATACAATTGCTCCGTGCTTTGCAAGAGAGAAAGATACGTCCGGTCGGCTCTACACAGGAAATTTCGGTAGATATTCGTTTGATATCCGCAACGAACGAGAATCTGGAGCAAGCCATCGAAAAGGGGACATTCCGTGAGGACCTCTATCATCGTATCAACGAATTTACCCTACGAATGCCTGACTTGAAAGAGCGGAAAGAGGATATTTTGCTTTTTGCCAACTTCTTCCTCGATCAGGCAAACAAAGAGCTGGATAAACATCTGATCGGTTTTGATCCGAAAGCCTCGCAGGCTTTACAAAGTTATCATTGGCCGGGTAATCTGCGGCAGATGAAGAACATCGTTAAAAGAGCGACGTTATTGGCACAAGGCAGTTTCATCACATTGGCAGAACTCGGGACAGAGTTATTGGAGGCTCCCTCATTTAATACTACAAATATGGCCCTTCGCAACGAGGAGACTGAAAAAGAGCATATTCTGGAAGCATTGCGTCAAACAGGAAACAACAAAAGCAAAGCTGCGCAATTGTTGGATATTGACCGGAAGACTTTATATAATAAGCTGAAGCTATATAATATAGATTTATAGTAACCACAATTCTTGTCAATCACACAAGAAGAAAATTTTAAAGCGGAGAGTGTGGAATAATTCCACACTCTCCGTCACTTTTTCCACACATTCCTCAGTAAATTCCACACAGAAGCAGTCATTAATCGGCTATTACACATCTAATTATCAAACATTTACGAATATATCTTTTCTTTTGGCACACCCTTTGATCTTTATCAGAGGACAGTGTTTAAAGCAACAACCAATTCCTTAACACAAGAGAGAGAATTGAAAACATATATCTAACAGTCTTAAAACAAACGATTATGAAAAAATTAGTATTAGTAGTAGCAATGTTTATGTTTGTTTGTGGTGGTTCATTCCTTGTCAAGGCCCAGAACTCTGAGAAAGCTGTGACAGCCCAGACAGAAGTTAATGCAGCAGTTATCGTTAATGACACAGTAGCAAAAGATACTGTAACCAAAAAAAACGAACCTGCCAAAGCAGAACTGAGTGCATCAACCGCATTTGTCAATGATGTAGCAGTCGCAGATACTGCAACCAAAGACAAACCGGCTGAGCCTGTCAAGGAATAACCTTTCCAACAGCAAGCAGGACATAGTCTGCCGAAGAATAGTAAGCACACTACAACAAAAAAAAGCCATCCCTACTTCGTCTATTCCGGGGATGGCTTTTTTATTATCCTATCTTTTCACTATCATTCTGTCGGAGAAGTCTCTTCTAATATAGGATCCGGTTTCCAAGTCGAAACAACTTTGGCAGCTTCCGCTTCAAAACTCTTTTCTGCAAGAGAAACAAACGTTTTCGTATTACCGTTTCCATTATTGAACAACCAGTTGGCAACCAATCCCTCTTTATTTTCACTCAGGATTTTGCCACTCTGCCCGGCAACTTGTTCACCGGACAAAGCTGCTGTCCAAATGCGGGCATAGCTGATAGAACCATTCAACCGACGTTTACCATCAGATTGACCAATAAAGAAGTTAGAAGTAAGATTGATATCTTTCAAATTATTCGGTTCACCATTCGAAAGTTGGAGAGTTTCCTTGACACCGTTCACATACAATGCAATTCGCTCGCTACCACTCTTGCTGCCGTCCAATACTACAGCAACATCATACCATTGATTGGTTTCTATCTTCGTTGAACCTTCATAACGGATACCGCCTTTATCATCTGCTGATAACTGAAGGAAGCGTTCTTCATTTTTAACACCTTTATGGATATCTACACGCAATAGGAAAATTTTCTCTATCCCCATTATTGTATTAATTCGCGCATCCCCATCTCCATTCAAAGACTCAATATTAAAACGAGCTTCAAATGTTATCGCATTCAAGTTCTTTAATGATTCATCTACCACACCATTATATTCAAATGGTACTTTAAAGTAGTTACCACTGCCCAAGTATGCCACTTTATCTGCCTGTACAACCGTTACAGTCAAGTTCAACTCCTGTTCTGCCGCATCTTTGACTAGTATTGTAGTAACCCCCGCTTTCTTACCTACCAAATTGAAATGAGTGTCATCCAATTGCTGTATATCTACAATCGTCTCATCCTCAGCAGTCAGAGTATAACCACCATTTCCTTTTTCTACGGTAATCATTACTTTATTATTCACTCCGACTCTTGGGGTCAAGTTGGAAACATCAATAGAAATAGGATTCACAGTCACCTGAACTATTGCCTGCTTCCCTTTATGATCTGTGAAAGTCACCGTTGTATGCCCACTCTTCAATCCTGTCAAGGTATAGAAAGGACGGAATACATCGGTATTCACCATGCTAACAATAGTTTCATCTTCCACAGTAAAGGAGAGTTCATCATTACTGGAGAAATTTCCCATACTGACAATCAATTGCTTTTCATCCCCAACTTCCAACGTAACTTGAGGTTCATTCACCTCCAACTCAAATACACCTACATTGACAGAAATATCAGCAGTCACTCCTTCACCATCCATCACCTCCACAGTAGTTGCTCCGTTCTGCGAACCACTTTTTATTATAATCTGTTCGCCAGAAACCGCAGCAGTCGCAATCGCACTGTTAAAGCTTCTCACTGTATAGTCTCCATTTCCCACCACTATATTCACCTTGACTTCTTCATTCTGACCGATACGTACCACCGGTTTATTTACTATCACCTCTATCAAATCTTTAGCAACACCGTTATCATCATCGTCGTCACATCCTGCAACGGCAAACGAGCATACGGACAAAAGCAACAGACACATATATGTATAGATTCGTTTCATCTGATTTTCTTTTTTAAGTTATACATTCCTATCGTTTACCATCCGGGATTTTGCTCAATAGACGGTGTCTTCTGTAATTCACTCTGACGAATAGGGAATAAATAATGCTGAATAGAGAAAACACGTTCTTCCACACAGAAACGTTCCATCCTGTATTTCACACCGCCAACAGAAATTGCACCATTCTCATCTTGCACCGGACGCATACCGTTAATCATTCGCTGGCAACGAGGCAATGCACCGTTATTGGCAGCCCAATACTTCTGTGTGCGTTTTGAATTATCACTTGCGCTGGACTTCCAAAGACTTTCTTTTGCCAGTTCCTCCTTACTGGTCGGTTCCAAATACAAACGACAGGTCCAAGGCCGTTTTCCCTCATAAAAGAGTTCCACACGGCGTTCACGCTGAATATATTCACGCATCAAACGCTGATTAGTCTTCACTTCCGGCGGCATCGGTTTCATGAATGAACGTTCACGAACTATATTCACCTGTTTATAAGCCTCATCTATATCTTCTCCCAACTCATTGCAAGCCTCTGCATAAATATAGATAAACTCAGGCAGACGCCAGATAGCAGGCGCATTGATACTGAAGTTACCCGACTTATTCCAAGACTCTTGCTGGAACTTACGCAAATAATACCCTGTAGTAGTCGCATTGGTTGCCCCAATCTTATCGGAACCACTAGCAGTATTAATTATCTTCGACTCATTATTGTTATTACGGTAAGGAGCACCGTGATAAATAATATCACGGTAGAAACGCGGGTCACGAGTTCCTTTCACATATGGGTTCGCATCATCATAGCCACCCTTGCGGGCTTCCGCTGAATAGACCGGATAACCATAATCACCTACAATATATTCATATTCGTCCACTTGTTCCTGCACGGGCTGCTGACGTGAGCTACCTTCACGGCTAGGTGGATAGATATCGCCCTGCCAAGCTTGATCCTTACTTTTCGTCATAAAGAATACATACTCATTAGCAAACGCGTCCATATCATAGAACATATCCCACAAACGGGCATATACACGGCTATCATTCAGATTACCGTCAGCAGGGTCTTTAAAATCATTCGCATCATGTTTGGTATAGAGAGAATAACGCTTTGTTCCACCAACCTCAAAATCCATAACAGCCTTAGCGGCTTCTTTCGCCCTTCTCCAACGATTGATATCATACGCATATTCATTCTCAAATACACGGCGCAGATTATATCCATACTGAGAAGCACCGTTCCACAATGGAGTAGCGGCAACCCACCGGACAAAAGCAATCAACCCCAGACAAGCACCTTTATCTACACGACCAAAGTTCTCGGAAGTTTTCACATATTTATTAGGCACCATGCTATAAGCAGTCTGTGCATCCGCCACAATCTTTTCTACCATCGCATGAACCGATTCTTTCTTAAAGTCCATATTATCTCCCGCATGAACCACATAATCAATATAAGGAGCTTCTCCATACATACGCATCAACAACATGTGAAAATAGCCACGCATAAAATACATCTCTCCGATGCGGTTGCGCAAGTCACCATCTTGCTGAGGATTGTCGGGAGTATTGTATTTCTCCACATTTTCTATAATCAGGTTCGCCTTACGGATGCCTTCATAAAGAGCCTCCCAATATTGCCCTACGCTACCGGGCAAAGAATTCGGATTCCAGGCACCGTTATTGAAGTTATTCGTAATGTTTCCTTCTACATTGGTTCCTTCACATTCGTCCGTAATGGCACTGTTGCTGAAGTGTTCGAAGAATACCAGCGGACGGTCTGCTTTCTTTGCAGCCGCATATACATCGGAAACTAGTCCGTTCACTTTTTCGTAACGGGCAAATACGTCCGCTTCCGTTATGTTATCATCGTCGTCACGGTCCAAGTAGTCACTGCACGAAGTGAGAGACAACGACAGGACTGAGAACACGATTGTTGAATATCTATATAACTTTTTCATATTTCTATCTTATTTAGAATGTAATATCAATACCGAAATTGAATACCTTTTGAATCGGATACCAAGAAGCTCCATCACCGGATTTCGTTTCCGGGTCTATATCCACATCCCCCAATTTATCGAAAGTCAGCAGATTCAAACCTTGCACGTAGATACGAGCCTGTTGTACGTGGAACTTACGCAACCAATTAGGAGATACATTATAACCTATTTCCACATTTTTCAGACGAAGATAGGAAGCATCATACAAGAATAAACTGCTGTTCCCGTTCTTATTATTATCATGCGTTCCATAGTGCAGCGCCGGATATTTGGCAGTAGCAGCAGTCTCCGGTGTCCACCGGTCCAAGTGCATCTTCTTCACACGGCCGATCTTATCCTGTTCAAACTGCGGGAAGTCAAATACGGCAGCCCCATTCAGCAAGATAGAAGTATTAGTTGCTCCCTGCAACAATACGCTAAAGTCAAAATTCTTATATTGGAAACCGAAAGGAATACCGAACATCAACTCCGGGCTACGAGGATTTCCCATTGCCGTACGGTCTTCATCGTCAATCACTCCATTGCGGTCTAAATCTTTATATACCACATCTCCCGGAATCAATTGTCCCCACGGTTGATACCCAATCTTATTCAGACGGTCGGCTTCATCCTGATTGGCTACGAAATGGTCGAACACATAAACAAAGTTCTCATACAGACGTTTGCCTGTCTCCTTACGCCAGGAGTTCTTACGGGCAACTTCCGCTTTATACTCCAGACGGTTACGGGAAAAAGTAAGATTCGGACGGATATAATAACGAAAATCTTTTCCAATCTTATCGTTCCAGCTCAACTCTACATCCACACCTCGGTTACTGACTTCACCCAGATTCTGTAAAGCCGCATCTTTACCTACGATATCTGGATACCCCATGATACCGTCACCGTTCATATCCGTAATAATATCGAAGCGATATTCATAGAAGGCATCAACAGTCAAAGCCAAGCGTTGATTCAACGTAGTAAAGTCAATACCGACATTCAATTTACGGGCCTTCTCCCATGTCAGATTCTCATTCGCCAAATTTCCTTCAGAAGTGCCGCCGACCTCAGTACCGAAATTATTTCCGAAGTGATAACCGCTACCTCCGCCGTAGAAAGCCAAATAAGGAAAACGGCTGCTTACATTATCGCTACCTACCAATCCATAAGAAGCCCTTACTTTCAAGAAGTCAATCCAAGAGGCTTTTTTCATAAAAGGCTCCTCCGAAATAACCCAACCGATAGAACCGGCAGGAAAGAATCCATAGCGTTTACCCGGAGCGAAATTCTCGGAACCATTATAACCGCAATTGAACTCCATCAGATATTTCTGGTTGTAATAGTAGGCAAAACGTCCGGTAATACCCTGGCTATGATAAGCTAACTCATTATTGACTGTACGGTTACCACGATTGGCCAGTAACATGGCCGTCACTTCATGACGATCCTTAAATACTCTATTGTAGTCCACACGTGCCTGTATATACGTCCGCCCGTCAGAAGCATTGTGGCTGAACCCGTTACCGATGGTCTGGTCTATGTCATACTTATTGCCGGTCTTGTAAGCACCGGTATAGTGTCCTCCTTCCATATAAGCGTCAGAACCTTCAATCGGCATAAACGTAGCATATTTCGGATATTCACGGTAACCGTCTTTATAAGTATCCAGCTTACGGTTAATCCAACGTCCTTCGGAAGCGTCATAAGAAAACATTATCTCTGCTTTTAACCCTTTCGTCAGAAATCCCATATCCAGATTCATGGCAAAACTACCGTTCAGATAAGTATTCTTTTCATTCAGATAACCGGTGCGGCTCAATTCTCCCAGAATATTGTAGCGATAAATGTTATCGCCATAAAGCATACCACGAGAATTCTGCTGTATGTATTCTTCATTCTGCGGATGGGAGTTTTCCTCTACCAAAATAGGCAGATAAGGAGGCTGTGTCGCACAAATTGTCATCAAACGACCGGCAGTCGTACCCGGTGCGTTACGGTCGGTAATACGGGCACCTAAATCCAGACGAGTACTCAAATAACGATTAATGTTAATATCAATATTCGAACGAAAGTTGTAACGTGTGAATCTGGTCTGTGAATCATATTCACCGGCATCCGAATACTTATAGTTGCCTCCTTGTGAGAAATAATTAGCTAGCACATAATAGCGTACTTTGTCCGTACCACCACGTATAGAGAGGCTGACATCTTCCTGCATACCAGGTTTAAAAGCAAAATCGTAATAATCCCAATCATATCCCAATCCATCGGAATTATCTCCTTTGGCACGGCGGAAGTTATCAATAGCCTGTTGTGAAAAAAGATTCAAACTGCTTACATCAGCTCCTGTCATCTTCGCATCATTCAACCGCGCTTCATTATACAAAGTCGCATAATCGGCAGAACCTAAATACTCAGGAAATCCAATAGGCTGATTGATACCGATAGAAGCTTTCAGGTTTACGGTTGCTTTCTCGGCAGCTTTACCACGTTTAGTTGTAATGACTATCACACCGTTCGCGCCACGAATACCGTAAGCGGCCGTTGCAGAAGCATCTTTCAAAATAGTAAACGTTTCTATTTCATCCGGTGCAAGATAACTCATGTCACGTTCGATTCCGTCGACAATGACAATAGCACTCTGGTTACCGTAAGTCGCCTTACCACGAATAAACAATTCACTTTGGTCAACTCCCGGTTCACCACCGGCATATTGATTGACGACCAAACCCGGCAAACGTCCGGCAAGTGCATTGTTAATATTAGCTGTAGGACTCTGTGTCAAGTCTTTTGTGGTAATCGTAGCTACCGAACCGACCATCGTCTCCTTACGCTGCTTAGTGTAACCTACTACCACCACCTCCTGCAAGGCTTTTGTATCTTCCTGCAACAAGACAGTCAGCTCTTTTTTAGCACCAGGAATAATTTCCTGCGGTTGGTATCCCAGATAGGAAAAAACCAACGGAGCTTCCGCATATGGTAACTTCAACGTAAACTTACCGTCCATATCGGTAATCGTACCAGCATTAGCCACTCCTTTCACTACAACAGATACACCAATCAAAGGCTCATTTGTCGTCTTATCCAATACTGTACCGGACACCATTATCTTTTGATTTTGAGAAGCTTGTGTCCTTGCCGTTCTGCCTGTTTGCGCCATACTTTGCGTAGGGGCACTTGCCAGCAGAACGCAAGAAACAGCCATCAGACAAATATTTCTTCTTATATGTTTCATCTTTCTTTTCGATTTTCTATGTATAATGAATCTTATTCCTCTGCTTTCTTTCCGAACTCCGGTCCAATCCAATTGGCTTTCTCGGTAGTTTTACCTTGTACCCAATCTTCATATCGGGCACGAATCTCAATCAGTGTCGCTCCGGGCACTTCCGCATTCAGAGAGATTGTCAGACGGTCTTCCCTATTGTTACGATTACCAAAGGTAGGTGCCTTTGCCCAATCATATTCCCATACATAATAACCTTCAGGGTGAGCCAATGTCCAAAGTACATCGGAACAACTACGCAATGCTGCGATAAATTTAGTCTTTGTCTTTTCCGGATAAAGGCTGCTGACAGGCTGTTTCACCATATCCAGGAAGTAACGGACAAATATGCCACGAAACAAAAGATTATCCCCCGAATTTCCTTCTCCACTGAAAACCGGATAATTGGAATCCATCTTCTTATTTACCTGATAAGAACCGAAAGCAACAGCATTACGAAGATACTCTTCTTCACCGGTAGCATTATACAAAGCCAAAGCAGAAGCCATAAACGTACCCTGATTATAAGACAGAGCCACCTTATCCGGATCGCCCGGAGTACCATCATCTCTAATGCCCAGATTATCATATACCTGACCGGTAGAAGTATCACACAAATAAGCAGTCATCCAATTGTATACTTCTTTAGCAAAATTCAAATAATAAGCGGCTTTATCCTCCCATCCGTCTTTGGCTTCCGTCACAGTCAGTTGATACAACTTCATAGCCAGAAGACATCCGGGACCATTTGAACAGGACATACGCGAGGCCGGCAGATCTGTTTTCCATGCCATTCCTCCTACACCTTTATAATCATTCTTTGCTCCTTTGATATGATCCCACATCTTCATCAAAGCACTGTAATAATCTTGATCTCCTGTCAACTCGTATACGCGCAGACAAGCCAATGCCATCCACTCCATATCATCATAAAAGTTATTCCAGAAATCATTACCTCCATAACCGCAAGTCCTGTTCCATTCATCGAAAGCCGGCAAGAAAGGTTTCATGATATTTTCATACAGATAAGTCTGATACTCGGGATTATCCGCATGGCGCACATAAGCGTCTGTCACTATATCCAATGCGTGTCCCTGTGACCATCCGCCACTACCGCCCGTACTCACCGGCTCTCCGGTTTCCGGTGTATTCGGTTTCTCCCAATAGATCTCTCCCGCAAAAGTATTCCGCCCACCGGCATTCTCAAAGAAATACTTGATATAAGTTTCCGTACTCTTATTGGCGGCCTCTGTCCAATTAACATCCGACACATATTCACCGGAGGAGCTCCCTTTGTAGATATCCGCCAGATCTCCGTCATCACAAGAAGTGAACATTACAAACGCACCACCAAGCAGTAATGCTTTTTTTGATAATGATATATAGTTCTTCATATTATTATTCAGTTTTAATCTTTATTCGTTTCCGAAGCTACCCAACGATGGGTATAAGTTCCAAATTCTGCATTGAAATAAAGAGTAACATCTGTCTTCACTGTAGCATAAAAGATATTTCCCTGTATTTCACCCCATTGGAGCAATTCATCACAGAAACGGAAACTGTAGTCCCATGGGTCTGTACCCAACGCAAGCTGGTACAGATTATAATAGCTCTTATCTGTCGACAAATTCGGTTGTCCCTTATCTCTATCTTTATGTCCCCAGCGATAGGTTGTTCCGTTTATCTCCATTTTAAAGCTATGACGAGTTTCACCACTTCCCGCCCAATCTTCTTTCTTTTTCTGTGCGGTATAATTCTTCACTCCCCATTTACCTTGTCCTAAATAGTCAAAAGTCTTTTTATATCCTCCAGAGTGGTTATAGAGATAAACCTCCCCTATTTCATCATAACTGATAGTCTGTTCACCCATATTGATAGTGATACGGTAGATGCCTGATTTAGGCACAGTAATCGTGTAATCCTCATCGTTGTTACGCTCACGCAATACACCATTATCATCTACATAATAATAGCATTTGCGTCCCCCGACTGTAGACATAAATACAAAGGGCTGTTCAGCTTTCAGTTGGGTGAAAGTCTGATAAATTCCATCATTCTGACGAAGCATCTGTTGCGCTTCCGCCTCATCTCCGTTATCTTCCGTTCCTACACCGGTAATGTAAACAGGCTCAGTTTCCGTTGGTAGATCATCAATGCCATCCATCATAAAAATAACGAAATACCCCTCCAGACTGCTTAGTGCTTGATCTAATCCGCAATATGCACGGACTTTCCAACGCAAAGTACCATTAGTATTACAACGGAACTTAGCCAATTTACCAATCGTATTTGCTTGATAATGCGTCAAAGTCAGTTGAGGTTCCAAACCGTTATTATCAGAAAAGACCGTCTCTACAGGTTTTGTAAAGTCACCTCCGATGGTGTCAATCAATACTTCATAACGATATACAGTGTTACCATGCGCTTCGGTAGGAGTCCACTTCAGTGTGATATCCGTGAGTGATGCCCCCGAAAGCACAACTCGCTCACCACTAGCCATTGCATCCATCGTCCGGACCGGTTCAGGCGGAACAATCGGTTCATAATCATCCGGATCAAATCCAGGATTCAACTTATTGTCACAAGCCGTCAGACCGATAAGACAAAACAGCAGGGCAAATTTGATTAAATTCTTTGTTATCATATTGTTTCTCATGTTATTACATTTCTTGTTTAGTATGAATGGGGACATTCTACCGGTTTATAGCGATCTGCTGCGATAGTAGAAGGTTTTGCGCCATTATGATCACCAACTTTTGCATTCATCTCATGTCCTGATAAGTCCTCATATTCAGACTTTTCAATACCATCGGAGAATATCCAATATCCTACCAAATCATCCGTATTGTATCCGGATTTCAATTCACATAAATTTTCCTTTATTTCCTGCTCCGTTCGAGCTGTTTTCCAGATACGGGCCTGATAAACACGTATCAACCCATTACGATAATCATTATTATTTGCACGTCCTATCATGAAATAATTATCAGCATTCATAATCGTTAAGTCCATTGAACTATTGGGAGCCTTATTACTATAGTCCTCTTTCCCAGTTAGTTTCTCCGGTACTCCATTTATATAGAGCTTATATGCCTCCATGATATTCGGTTGTGTTCCATCATAGACCAACGCGACATGATACCATTTACCCGGTTTTTTAGCATTAGCATCTTTACGGTCTGAATAGACAACCTGCTCACTCAACAAATATGGATTACTAAGACCATTAGCTTTAAAGGCTATTTGGAAATGCGGATTAGTATCACGTCCTTCCTCCGAACGTAACAATAAGTTACCTTCCAATCCCATAAAAGTTTGTAAGCCACGTGTATCATTAGGATAAAAAATTATTTCATAAGTCACCTGACTTAAATGCTGCAAACCTAGTTCCGGAATTCTGTGGTTCAGGTTCTTTACATCCATATAAAAATAACGATCGCCTCCGATATCGGCAGCCACCGGATTTACGCTCACCGGTAACGTCAATTTTTCACCGGCTTGGTCTGTAATAACAAGATTTGTAGCCCCTAGTTTTTTTGCTGTCACTTTATAAGTTCCTTCATCTAAAACTATTACATCCATCAATTCTTGATCTGCTTCCGACAACGCCTGTAAGACATATTCACCATTACCTTTCACAATCGAAAATTCCGTTGAAGCTTTAAAGCCTCCAATTGATACAGTCTCCACACTTGCTTTGAGCTTATACGGGTTCACTTTCACCGCAATCACTTCTTCTGATCCTTTCTGATCTGTCACTATCACCTTTACATCACCTCTGGCTTTAGGCTTTAGTGTAATCAAATTTTCATCTTCCGAAGCCTCAACAATGGTCGCATCCGCAGTCGGTTCCCCACCTTCCACCTGATAGGTAAAAGTATATCCGCCATTACCTTTTTCAATAGCGATATATTGCGACTCGGCATCCGGCTCAGCAAAAATAGCGTCATTACTTTTCAATGTTAAATCAACAATATTCACCACAATAGGAATAACAACTGTTTTATCTTTCTTATCTGTGATCGTTATTTCAATCGGATGATCTGTCTCCGTCTCAAACTTGGCTGTCACCGGGAACGTCTGTCCGGAAAGCTCACCCACTTCCAGATACTTATCGGCACCTTCCGGCACAGATATCTGATAATCGCCATTACCAGTCAGAATCTTAATCAAACGTTTTTCACCGATAAACAAATCGAAGCCCTCTTCCGGCGTATCGACAGTCAAATTCCAAAGCTTGGCAACCTGCACCTGAATTCTAGCAACTTTCTTACGCCCGTCTATCACCAATACGGTGGTTTCTGTACGGTTATTTTCTTCAAGCTCACTATTTTCCATAGCTTTAATGGTTACCTTATTGCCATTCACAGTAGCCGTAGCCACACTTTCATCGAACGGTTTCACATAATAATCGCCATTACCGGAGGTGATACCCACCGTAATTTCGTCTCCTTGCAGCAATGTTACCGAGCTATTATCAACCACTAAATCGGCTGCCGGTTTCACTTCCTGTTCTTCTTTATCATCACTACAAGAAACCATCAAAAATGGAATGGTTAATGCTGAGAGAAATAAAAAACTAAGTTTCCTTTTCATTAGATTAAAGATTAAATAAATTAATACCTTATCGAGTTTATCTACTTAAAAACTTCGATGGAGCAAAGATAAAATCCCTAAACTCTATCAAAAGAAGATTAAACCTCCTTTTTTACCTTTTGGCACGGATATTTACTACATTAACACGGATATTTACTTCCTATTTTACCTCCTCCAACTGCTTCATCCTAAACTCTTTTGGCGTACAATCATACTTCTCACGAAACGCCTTGAAGAAAGTAACTTTATTAGAGAAGCCCGAGTCGAACACAATTTCATCAATTGTCTTTTTTGTGGTCAGCAACAGATCTTTCGCTATGTGCAAACGGCACTCTTTTATCAAATCAGTCGGACTGTCCTCCCCTATCTCTTCCATCTTCCGATACAGACTTCGTGGGCTGATAGCCAACCGATCGGCGATGTAACGTGGCGTTAATTCCTTGTTTGTTATATTATCATTAATAATCTTCAGAACAGACTGAAGAAACTTCTTCGACTCTTTATGTGTCAACTTTCCATCCGACTTCTCAAAAGAGCTGATCGGTGAACTGAAATAATTCTTCAGGATCTCTTTTCGTTCCATCACCTGACACACTGAAATACGAAGATATTCCGCACTAAACGGTTTGGTTATATACATCTCCGCACCGGCAGAAAGAGCTGCCATTTGCTGTTCCATTTCGTGCCGTCCGGATACGATAATAATAGGAATATGTGCCGTTTCTTTCACAGACTTTATCCGTTGTGTCAATTCAATGCCACCGACTCCAGGCATCATGACATCACAAATGATCACATTCGGATAAACCTCATTCATTACCTGATCGAGCCGTTCAGGATCCTGCAAAGTAACCACATTGAAATCTCCGGAAAAGATCTCTCCTATAAACCATAACATTTCTATTTCATCGTCGACTACAAGAAGCGTCGGACGCATTTTGTCAAATTCATATTGAGGAAGTTTCAAGATTGGCTGGGTATCGATTTTAGGAATATATTCCGCCGTAGCTTGTTTTATCTCCTGCATTCCGGTAGTCAACTCCATCATCGGCAAAGTCAATGTAAACATCACCCATCCGTCAGACGTATTTTCCACCTTTAAAGTACCATTCAGCAGTTTTGCCATATTATAAGAGATGGCCAGCCCCAATCCGTTGCGCGAGAAATTCCTTTCATCCTGATTTTCGAAATTATCTAAAATAGCATACCGGTTGAAGATATACTGGAAGTCCTTCTCCTTAATGCTACTCCCCTCATTTGCCACACGAAGAATCAGCACATTTTCTTCGGTCGTATCAAGTTCTATCTTAATGCCTTGCCCCTCAGGAGTATATTTAAACGCATTCGAAATCAGATTTATGATAATAGTATTCAGGAAGCCTTTATCAGAGTTCCACATCACTTGTTCGGGTATCTTGCTCAAGAAAGTAATATTTCTGGATTTAGCCATCTCCACAAAAGTTTTGGCTATTCCTTTCATAATAGAGGATACATTCAGCGACTCCACACGCACTTCCCTGTTACCAGTTTCAATACGACGGAATTCAATCAGTTCGTGAATCAGATTATTGAGACGTTCGGCATTCGTCTGAATCATCTGTACGTAATCAGCCACAAATTTGCTAAGTCCCTTTGATGAAAGAATTCGTCCACAAGGACCATAAATCAAAGTCAATGGTGTACAGAACTCATGCGCTATATTAGTAAAGAAACGAAGCTTGGATTCAAATACATTCTTCTGATGGCGTTTCTCTATTTCATTCAGCAATTCCTGTTTCTTACGCTTCGAACGCAATATAAATGAACGAATCAACAAGCCCGCCAGCAAGAGCAAGCATAAAGCATAAATTAAGTAAGCCCACCAGGAAGCATACCAGGGATCACCTATGCGGATAACCAAAGAGTAAACATCGCTTTCCTTATCAAAAACGCTATTATAATATTTCACTAACAGCGTATATTCGCCGGGAGCCATATTGGTAAAGGATACAGCACTTTCCGAACCATTATTCACCCATTGGTCGCTCAGCCCTTTCAATTTATAAAAATAGGTGCAGTTATTACCATTCAGATAATCCACAGAAGCGAACGAAACAGAGAAGAAATTCTGATCATACTGCAAATTCAATACCTCAGTTTCTTCTTTCCGAGTAAGGAATTCTCCCAGATTGTATTGTTTACCAAAGATTGACAACTTATCGAAATAAACCGGAGGCATATAAAGCTGTTCGGGACGACCGTCTGCCCGGATTGCAACAAAACCGTTGATTCCTCCAAAGAATAGTGTACCGGTGTCGGGGTCACGAAAAGCAGCGCCATCACTGAACTCCACAACCTTCAAACCATCGCTGAAGCCATACGAACGAAACACATTCCGCTTTGTATCAAAGTTAATTAATCCCAGGTTAGTGCTTAACCAGAAATTATCAGGAGAATTTTTGAGAATAGCATGAACCGTATTATTCAAAAAGCCATTCTTAGCATTAAAAAGCTGATAAGAAGTTTCCGAAGTATATTTTATCAGCCCGTAACTTGTTCCAAACAGATAATTATTACTACTGTCCTTACTGATGGCAAGTATATTGTTCAAAGTCATGTTTTCATACTTATGAGTAGATACAGGCTCCAACCCATTAGTTGTTTTATTAAAACGGAAAACTCCATATCCCTTATTACCAAATAATAAATTAGCTTCATTCTCCGCATAAATAGTGAAGAAATAATTCGATCCCAGTTCACCGTCATTAATAATGTAACGTTGGGCATCTACAATGAGCGGATTATCCGGCGTCCCGGCAATACGAGCTCTCACAACTCCCATCCCGACACTTGCCAGCCAGAGTTCGGAGTCTGCCGTTTCGTAAATATCATGTATGTACTTGAACTCTTCATTCCCTATCCGCACCGGCAGACGCTTAATACGTTTTTCCCGATACGAGTAATAGGTCAACCCTTCTTCTTCTCCTATCCACAACAAATTGCGATGGCTTCGGGCAAAACAATAAACAGCATTGCTACTCAAGGCACTATTGGAGGTAGTCAAAACCTCCGCCCGGCAATCGGATAAATTCTTATCAACCTCATAATCATAGATTTTAAGGATACCATTGCCTTTTGTCCCGACCCAGAACGTACGTTCATCATCTTGTAACAAAGCACGTACAGGGCGTTCTATTTTTTCAGTATAATTACCAAGTACTACCGATTTAATGGAATAGAGGGGATTGGAATAAAGATATACACCTTGCCCGTCCGTACCGATCCAGACAATATCCTGAAAACGGTCTTTCTTGAGACAGAACACACCACTATTGACCGGTAACGGTTGAATCCGGTAATGGCTCGTATTTTTTTGCTTTTCCAACAATAGAATGCCATCCATCAAGAACCCTACAAAGAAACTATCATGATAATGAACGATAGAAGAAACCTTTCCTCGTGTCTGTATCTCCTTCTCAAGATTAGCTATAAACTCATTTTTCTGTGTCGGAATATGGAAAGCATAAAAGTTATAATCCTTATCAATATAATAAAGAGATTCCGCATCATTAAAACAATAAATCAACGAAGTGCGATAAATCAATCCGGTCTTTTGAGGCAATAGGGTGATATCCCCCGAAGTAGGCTCCTGCTGTATGTCATAACAGCGATTGTATCCTTTCATAACTACCCACATCCGATTAGTGGCGTCAATAAAGAAGTCCACAATGTCGGAAATAGGGATTCCCGTAATATTGATTTTTCTAAAAACACCCTCCTTTTTGTGATAGTAATAGATGCAGTTGCTATCCTGAATAATGAACAGGTTACCGTTATTATCCTTATTCATAAAAAAAAGTTTCTGAAACTCATTATAGTGCGTAATAGCATTCGTTCTCCGATCCAAACGGTTCAAACCATAGTAGGTTTGAATCCAGTAAATATCTTCGCCTGTATATACTATATTGTCAATCAAATTACCGGACAAGTAATCCTCCTTGTCACGGATTTTAAATTCCTCAATCTCCTGTCCATCATAAATGTTCAGTCCGTCGCAAGTACCGATCCACATCAGTCCGCGCTCATCCTGGCAAAGAGATGTAATAGAACTGTTAGACATATATTCCTTATCAGCAATCTGCTTTAGATTATATGCAGATGCATTATATATCAACAAATTAAGGATACATAAACAGATAAAAACGAATGGTCTTCTCATAGTGCATTTTTCTTGGGTTTGCTATATGACAAAGGTAAACAAAAAAATATTTCCGGTTCTTTTTTGGCGAGAATATAAGTAAAGTTCCGTGCCAGAGTAGTTCATTCTAGCGACAAGAGACGATTTAGCTCTACTATTCCTAAAAGCACATCTCTTTTCTCCCTATTTTCGTCGTAGAAATTATTTTCAAATCTATAAATTCATTTGTTCATGAAAACACATTTTTCATTTAAACACTTGTTATTTCTTGGAAGTGCCGTACTATACAGCCTGCAATCTTCTGCCGTAAAGAACCCGGTAGATTATGTCAGTACTCTGGTAGGTACTCAATCCAAGTTTGAATTGTCTACCGGGAATACATATCCCGCCACAGCATTGCCGTGGGGGATGAATTTCTGGACACCGCAGACCGGTGAGATGGGTAATGGCTGGGCATACACATATAATGCCGACAAAATTCGGGGATTCAAGCAAACCCACCAACCCAGTCCCTGGATGAATGACTACGGTCAGTTTGCCATCATGCCTATCACAGGCGGACTGGTATTCGACCAAGACCGACGTGCCAGTTGGTTCTCCCACAAAGCGGAAGTGAGCAAACCTTATTATTATAAGGTGTATCTGGCCGATCATGATGTGACCACCGAACTCGCCCCTACCGAACGTGCCGTGATGTTCCGTTTCACATATCCGGAGACCAAGAATTCCTACGTTATCGTAGACGCATTCGATAAGGGTTCTTATGTAAAAGTAATTCCGGAAGAAAACAAAATTATCGGTTATTCGACAAAAAACAGTGGCGGTGTACCGGAAAACTTCAAGAACTACTTTGTCATTTACTTCGACAAACCGTTCACATTTGTTTCCGCAGTTTCCGAAAATAATATTCTTCCGAATGAAACGGAAGTAAAAGGAAACCACACTGGCGCTATCATCGGATTTGCCACAAAAAAAGGTGAAATAGTTCATGCCCGTGTTGCCTCTTCTTTTATCAGTCCGGAACAGGCGGAACTCAATCTCAAAGAACTCGGCAATCATACCTTCGACCAACTAGTAAGCAATGGAAAAGCCGTCTGGAATCGTGAGATGAGTAAAATAGAGATTGAGGACGACAACATTGACAATCTACGCACCTTCTATTCTTGCCTATACCGTTCCATGCTTTTTCCACGCAGTTTTTACGAGATAGATGCAAAAGGGCAAGTGATGCATTACAGTCCCTACAATGGCAAAGTGCTTCCCGGTTATATGTTCACCGACACCGGATTTTGGGACACATTCCGTTGCTTGTTTCCTTTTCTCAATCTAATGTATCCGTCGATGAACCTGAAAATGCAGGAGGGATTGGTGAATGCTTACAAAGAAAGCGGCTTCCTGCCGGAATGGGCCAGTCCCGGTCATCGGGATTGTATGGTAGGCAACAACTCGGCTTCTGTAGTAGCCGATGCTTACATCAAAGGTTTACGGGGATATGATATTGAGGTGCTTTGGGAGGCGCTGAAACATGGCACGAATGCCCATCTTCAAGGTACTGCTTCCGGTCGTCTCGGTTACGAATCTTACAACAAGCTAGGATATGTAGCCAATAACATAGGAATCGGACAAAACGTAGCCCGCACACTAGAGTATGCTTATAACGACTGGGCGATCTACACATTAGGTAAAAAGCTAGGGAAACCGGCCGGTGAAATCGACATTTACAAGAAACGCGCCTTGAACTATAAGAATGTTTACCATCCGGAACGCAAACTGATGGTCGGCAAGGATGACAAAGGAGTATTCAACCGTAATTTCGATGCGGTAGACTGGAGTGGTGAATTCTGCGAGGGGAACAGCTGGCATTGGAGTTTCTGTGTATTCCATGACCCACAAGGACTTATTAACTTGATGGGCGGCAAGAAAGAATTTAATACTATGATGGATTCCGTCTTTGTGATTCCGGGCAAACTAGGCATGGAGAGTCGCGGCATGATTCACGAAATGCGTGAAATGCAAGTAATGAACATGGGACAATATGCACACGGTAACCAACCGATTCAACACATGGTGTATCTCTACAATTATTCCGGTGAGCCTTGGAAAACTCAATACCGGGTACGCGAAATTATGAACAAACTCTACACTGCTACCCCCGACGGATATTGTGGCGACGAAGATAACGGACAGACTTCCGCTTGGTACGTATTCTCCGCACTAGGTTTCTACCCTGTTTGCCCGGGAACGGATGAATATATCTTGGGGACTCCTTTGTTCAAATCAGCAAAGCTGCATCTGGAAAACGGGAAGACAATAACCATCAAGGCGGAAAACAATCAAGCCGACAATTGCTACATCAAGGATATGAAAATAAACGGAAAATCATACTCCCGCAATTATCTTACACATGACCAACTGATGAAAGGTGCCAATATTCAATTCCAAATGAGCTCTAAGCCCAACAAACAACGGGGAATTACAGAAAAAGACGTGCCTTATTCTCTTTCATTTGAATAAAATATCGTATTTTTGAGGGTCAAGAAATCTATTATACAAACCATAAAAACATGAAACTTAAAAACCTTTTACTAATTGTCCTTGTTTCGGCGCTCCTTTGTGCTTGCCACAGCAACTACCAGCCTACTACGCTTACTGTTGCTTCCTATAATCTGAGAAATGCCAACGGCAGCGATTCAGCTCGTGGAAACGGTTGGGGGCAACGTTATCCGGTCATCGCCCAAATAGTACAATACCACGATTTCGATATTTTCGGGACGCAGGAATGCTTTCTCCATCAATTGAAAGATATGAAAAAAGCATTACCCGGATATGATTACATCGGCGTAGGGCGTGATGACGGTAAAGAGAAAGGAGAACATTCCGCTATTTTCTATCGTACCGACAAATTCGATATTATAGAAAAGGGGGACTTCTGGCTTTCGGAGACTCCCGACGTACCGAGTAAAGGTTGGGATGCCGTATTGCCGCGTATTTGCAGTTGGGGACATTTCAAATGTAAGGATACCGGTTTTGAATTCCTGCTCTTCAACCTGCATATGGACCACATCGGTAAGAAAGCCCGTGTAGAAAGTGCATTTCTTGTACAAGACAAGATGAAAGAACTCGGCAAAGGTAAAAATCTTCCGGCAATCCTGACCGGTGATTTCAATGTCGACCAAACTCATCAGTCATACGACGCTTTCGTAAGCAAAGGTGTATTGTGCGACTCATACGAGAAGTGCGATTTCCGTTATGCGACCAACGGAACATTCAATGATTTCGATCCGAACAGCTTTACAGAAAGCCGTATCGACCATGTATTCGTTTCTCCTTCTTTCCATGTGAAAAGATATGGTGTACTGACGGATACTTACCGGAGTATCGTAGGCAATGGTGAAAAAAAGAACGCCAATGACTGCCCGGAAGAAATCGACATCAAAGTTTATCAAGCTCGCACTCCCTCTGACCATTTCCCTGTAAAGGTAGAACTGGAGTTTGACCAACATCGGCAGAAATAATCCTTTCAGCAAACAAACCGGAAAGTTTCACCACACAACCTGATATTCGCATGAAAAATATATGTATCCTCGTATGTATGTTGTTCAGCCTTGCTTCCGCAATCGGAAAGACACCGAAGAATAATCGCTATCTTTCCATTGCCGACTCGGTGTTAAACAATGTCTTGAATTTATACCATACCGCAGACGGGCTGCTCACAGAGACCTATCCCGTCAACCCCGACCAGAAAATCACTTACCTGGCGGGAGGTATGCAACAAAACGGAATGCTAAAAGCTTCTTTCTTGTGGCCTTACTCAGGAATGATGTCGGGTTGTGTGGCGCTGTACAAGGCCACCGGAAACAAAAAGTACAAGAAAATACTAGAAAACAGAATTCTCGCAGGAATGAACCAGTATTGGGACGACAGCCGCCAACCGGCTTGTTATCAGTCATATCTTACCAAGTACGGACAGCACGGACGCTATTATGATGATAACATCTGGATTGCTTTGGATTATTGCGACTATTACGGTCTCACTCATCATCCGGCTTATCTGGAGAAGGCTGTTGCCTTGTATCAATACATCTACAGCGGATGGAGCGACGAACTGGGTGGTGGAATCTTCTGGTGTGAACAGCAGAAAGAGGGAAAGCACACTTGTTCCAATGCACCGTCTGCGGTGCTGGGTGTCAAGTTGTACCGGTTGACCAAAGACAACAAGTATCTGGAAAAAGCCAAAGAGACTTATGCTTGGACAAAGAAAAATCTCTCCGATCCCAACGATCATCTCTATTGGGACAATATCAACCTGAAAGGAAATATCGCCAAAGAAAAATATGCTTACAACAGCGGGCAAATGATTCAGGCAGGCGTACTACTTTATGAGGAAACAGGAGACGAGCAGTACTTGCGTGACGCTCAGCAAACGGCTGCAGGAACGGACACATTTTTCCGTACAAAAGCTGATAAGAAAGATCCGACATTCAAGGTACACAAAGACATGGCCTGGTTTAACGTTATCTTATTCAGAGGGTTGAAAGCTCTATATAAGATTGACAAGAATCCTGCCTATGTCAATGCGATGGTGGAAAATGTACTTCATGCTTGGGAAAACTATCGGGATGAAAACGGACTATTAGGAAGAGATTGGTCGGGGCACAAAGAAGAACCGTATAAATGGTTGCTAGACAATGCCTGCCTCATTGAGTTTTTTGCCGAAATAAATTAACCTTATTCATTACTCATTCATCATTTATTTTAAAACAATTACCATGAATATAACAAAAGCCATAGGTTTATCTATAGCACTGTTTGGCGCAACCAGCGCACAAGCGATGGCAAACAGTGAAATAGTCATCCAACAAGACAATACGAAAATCAATAATTACCGGAGTAATCGTCCGGAAGCTGCCAAACGCCTGTTTGTCTCACAAGCCGTAGAAGAACAGATTGCGCATATCAAGCAATTGCTGACTAACGCCAAACTGGCATGGATGTTTGAGAACTGTTTTCCAAACACATTGGATACCACTGTCCATTTTGACGGGAAAGACGACACATTTGTGTATACAGGTGATATCCATGCCATGTGGTTGCGTGACTCCGGAGCACAAGTATGGCCTTACGTGCAACTCGCCAACAAAGACCCGGAACTGAAAAAGATGTTGGCAGGCGTTATCAACCGCCAGTTCAAATGCATTAACATCGATCCGTATGCCAATGCTTTCAATATGAATGCCGAAGGGGGCGAATGGATGAGCGACCTTACTGACATGAAGCCCGAACTGCATGAACGTAAATGGGAAATCGACTCACTTTGTTATCCTATCCGGCTCGCTTATCATTACTGGAAGACAACGGGAGACGCCAGTATATTCTTCGACGAATGGCTTACAGCCATCGCCAAGGTTCTGAAAACGTTTAAGGAACAGCAACGAAAAGAAGATCCGAAAGGTCCTTATCGTTTCCAACGCAAAACGGAACGCGCACTTGACACAATGACAAACGACGGTTGGGGTAACCCGGTGAAACCGGTCGGGCTGATAGCTTCCGCTTTCCGTCCCTCTGATGACGCCACGACTTTCCAGTTCCTCGTTCCGTCTAACTTCTTTGCCGTTACTTCCCTGCGCAAAGCTGCCGAGATTCTGAATGCCGTTAATAAAAAGCCGGCTTTAGCCAAAGAATGCACCACACTGGCAGACAAAGTAGAGAAAGCCTTGAAAAAGTACGCTGTCTACAATCATCCGAAATATGGTAAGATCTATGCTTTTGAGGTGGATGGCTTCGGCAATCAGCTGTTAATGGATGACGCCAATGTGCCGAGCCTTATCGCCCTGCCTTATCTGGGGGATGTCAAAGTGAGTGATCCGATTTACCAGAATACCCGCAAATTTGTTTGGAGTGAAGACAATCCTTATTTCTTCAAAGGTACGGCCGGCGAAGGTATCGGTGGTCCACATATCGGATATGACATGATCTGGCCTATGAGTATCATGATGAAAGCATTTACCAGCCAGAACGATGCGGAAATCAAGACTTGTATCAAAATGCTGATGGATACGGATGCCGGAACAGGTTTCATGCACGAATCTTTCCATAAAAATGATCCCAAAAACTTCACCCGAGCATGGTTTGCATGGCAAAATACATTGTTTGGAGAACTGATTCTAAAGCTTGTCAATGAAGGAAAGGTCAATTTACTGAATAGTATCCGGTAGGCTCCTGCTACTTTCTTATCGGATTCTGCTTATGAAGTAACAGTATCTTCATTGCAGAAAAGTAATAGAATCCCAATCTTGAACAAAGTGACAGCAACATAATCGTCACATTGCTATCACACCATGCTGTCACATAATAATATATTTAGGATCAATCATTTGCACCCGATCATGTGACAGATGACAGCATTTATTTATTTTCTAACTTGTATGTAGAGAATATCTGTCCTCTAAAAAAGGAATAACCTATATAATATGAACAACGATTAAATAATATACAATAAGCAATATGAAACCAATTTTTTTATTCCTACTTGTTACGACTATGATGACCTGTACCATTCACGGACAGTCCTCCCAACATAAAGAAAATCAGTTACCCGACTGGGCTTTCGGAGGTTTTGAACGCCCAAAGAATGTGAATCCGGTAATCTCCCCTATTGAAAACACTAAGTTTTATTGTCCGTTAACCAAAGATTCCATCGCTTGGGAATCAAACGATACGTTCAATCCGGCAGCCACACTCTACAACGGAGAGATTGTTGTGTTATACCGCGCAGAAGACAAATCCGGAGTCGGTATCGGCCACCGTACTTCCCGTCTCGGCTATGCCACTTCCACCGACGGCACCCATTTTAAACGAGAAAAAGCACCTGTATTCTATCCCGACACTGATTCGCAGAAAGAACTGGAATGGCCGGGTGGCTGCGAAGATCCTCGAGTAGCAGTCACAGAAGACGGATTATATGTGATGATGTATACACAATGGAACCGCCACATTCCCCGCCTGGCCGTAGCAACTTCCCGTAACCTGAAAGAATGGACGAAACATGGTCCCGCTTTTGCCAAAGCATATGATGGAAAGTTCTTCAACTTGGGTTGTAAGTCCGGCTCTATCTTGACCGAAGTTGTTAAAGGGAAACAGCTCATCAAGAAAATCAACGGGAAATACTTCATGTACTGGGGAGAAGAGCATGTCTTTGCAGCTACTTCCGATGATTTGATCAATTGGACACCGATTGTAAACATTGACGGTTCTCTGAAGAAATTATTCTCCCCCCGCGACGGCTATTTCGACAGTCACCTCACCGAATGTGGACCTCCTGCTATCTACACCCCGAAAGGTATTGTCCTCCTTTATAATGGTAAGAACCATTCTGGAAGAGGTGACAAACGCTATACCGCCAATGTCTATGCTGCCGGACAAGCACTCTTCGACGCCAACGATCCTACCCGCTTTATCACCCGTCTCGACGAACCGTTCTTCCGCCCGATGGACAGCTTTGAAAAGAGTGGGCAATATGTGGATGGAACCGTATTTATCGAAGGAATGGTCTACTTCAAAAACAAATGGTATTTGTATTATGGTTGTGCTGACTCTAAAGTAGGAGTAGCCGTTTATGATCCGAAACGGCCGGCAAAGGCTGATCCGCTGCCATAATCAATATAACATCGAAAATCAGGTATTGATATCTGCTAATTTAGCGGTCAATACCTGATTTCAATTTATCAAGATGGCTCCACACAAATTACAATTAAATAGATACGAAACAAGCATAAACAGCCATAGAAGAACATACAAACCTAAAACTACTGTTCAATTTAGAATGAACAATTCTCCAATATCGACTTCAAGATCATAAAATATCCCCTAAAACAAATTTCAATTAAATTGATAGTGAAATTTTTGATTTGAATATTAAATCTGTAACTTTGCCACAAACTCTCTAATTTTATAGTTGTAGTTTACTTGTTAACCATAAAAGCAAAGGATAAAACACAATGGCTATTACAGATGTAGAAGACAAAGTAGTACATTTTCGAACTTTTTTCAATAAGAATTTCCCCAAAGTAAAAATTTTCGCCTGGCAACTTCTGAAATCGGAAGAAGATGCAGAAGATATAGCCCAAGACATTTTTGTAAAACTATGGGAACAGCCAGATCTATGGATGAATCGCGAGAAAATGGATAGCTATCTTTATACCATAGTAAGAAATCATATCTACAATTTTCTAAAACATCGAATTGTAGAACTTGACTATCTGGAAATCGCTGCTGAAAAAATGAAAATATCCGAGCAGGAATTACCAAAGCCGGACGATGAACTTCGGATTCATGAGCTCCAACTTCTAGTGCAAATGACTCTGGAACACATGCCCGAACAGCGCAGGCGTATTTTTACCATGAGCCGGGAAGAAGGCCTAAGCAACCAGGAAATTGCCGAAAAACTTAATATTTCAGTCCGTACAGTAGAGCATCATATCTATAAATCTCTCCAGGATTTGAAAAAAATCATTTTATTTCTATTTTTTTTCTATTTAGACTAAGTATGTGTGTATAGCAAGTTGTCTCTTATATATAAACACTTGAATTAGATACATGAAAAGTAACTTTGAAAAAATAGTAAATAACTTCATTCGTTTTGATTATTCAAAACGGACAACCAATCTTTTCTATCGCTGGATGATAAGTGATAATTCTGCAACAGAAAAAGATGAGGTCTTTCGCAAATTGTGGCGTAAGACTAAAAGCAATACTAATAAAAATACAGAAGAATCATTCCGCCAAGTACTAGATAAGATTGGTGTGCAACCAGCTCCTATAATTAAAATAAACCGCCTACCGATATGGAGATATGCTGCTGCCGCTGTCTTCATCATCTGTTTATCAATCACCGGTACTTTATGGTTTACAGAAAGCCATATCGAAAAAGATGCTGTAGCAATGATAGAGCACTATGTTAAAAATGGAAAGAGAGAAATAATAACTCTTCCTGATGGCAGTACCATTCATCTGAATTCCGGTTCTCATATATTCTACCCTGAAAATTTGGAAGGCAAGACCCGCACAGTCTACTTATTGGGAGAAGCAGATTTCAAGGTTGCCAAAAATCCAGAAAAACCATTCATTGTGAGATCTGCCGATATGGCAATCACTGCTTTGGGTACCGAATTTAATGTAAAAGCTTACCCGGAAGAAGACCTTCTGACTGCTACCCTATTAGAGGGTAAAGTGAGAGTGAACTGTAATGATACCACAAATTATATTTTGACACCAGGACAACAAGTGGTATATACTAAAAGCACATTGAAGAGTGTATTAGTTGAGACAGACGTAGCAGACGTAACTGCATGGCAACGTGGAGAAATTGTACTCAACAAAGCCACTATCAATGAAATAATACAAACATTGGAACGCCATTACGGAATAGCATTCCATACCTCAAGAAAGGAAATTAGCCAAGACCGATATAGTCTTGTATTCAAAGAAAATGCAAATATAAAAGAGGTACTGGAAGTAATGCAGACAGTCATCGGTGAATTTGATTATCACTTAAAAGAAAACAGTTGTTATATCTATTGGAAATAAGGCACTTACCTTAATTGTTTAACTACTAAATCGGATACGCCTATGTAAAAAAAGTATCCGGAAGAGGCCCCACCTTCTCCGGATATGAAATGAATCTAGTCTTAAAACTGCAGTAAACTGCTATTGTAACCTGCGAAGAATACCATAAGTTTAACACTAAAAACGCTACTAAGATATGAATTTATATCTAAAAACAGCAAGAAAAAGCATTTTAATTATTCTCCTACTATTAATAGGGATGAATATTTACGCACAAAGAAATAGTAAAATAACTATAATAAGAAAAAACATTTCAGTGCAGACTGCCTTAACGGAAGTCCGAAAACAGTCTAATATGTCTATTGCATATAATGACTCTAAATTTCCCAAAGAAAAGATTTCTTTAAACATTGAGAATCAACCTTTAGAACAAGCCCTGAATAATATCCTTCAAAAAACCGGCTTTACTTATATAATAAAGGATGATTACATTATGATTGTCCCCGAGAAGAATGTTAAAGATAGTAAAGACAAAAAAGTAACGGGACATGTTGTAGATTCAAGAGGTGAACCTTTAATTGGAGTCAATGTAAAAATAAAAGGTAAGCCCACTGGTGCCATTACTGATATGGATGGTTATTTCTCCCTATCGGCCAAAGAAACAGATATGCTGGATATATCTTATATAGGATATGCCGCACAGGAAATTGCTATAGGAAATAATTCAAACCTGTCTATTGTTATGTCTGAAGACAATCAGCTTCTTAACGAAGTTGTTGTAACTGCCCTGGGTATTAAACGTGAGACAAAATCATTGACATACAATGTACAGGAAATGAAATCTGCTGATTTGACAGCAGTGAAAGACGCAAACTTTGTAAATAGTTTATCTGGAAAAATCGCTGGTGTGACCATCAATCAAAGTGCATCAGGTATTGGGGGATCTACTCGCGTTGTCATGCGTGGTACCAAATCTTTGTTTGGTGACAATAACGCACTGTATGTATTAGATGGCATTCCTCTCTCTTCCATGAGAACAGATCAGACAGAATCATTTTATGAAAATCCGGATGGCGGCGACAGTGATGGTATTTCCAACCTGAACCCTGATGACATCGAGAGCGTTTCTGTTTTGACGGGTGCTGCAGCAGCTGCTTTATATGGAACACAAGGTGCAAATGGAGTCATTCTTATTACAACTAAAAAAGGAGAAGAAGGAAAGATTAAAGTGAATTACAGCAATGACACACAATTTATGACTCCTTTTGTAAAACCTAAATTCCAAAACACATACGGTTCTGAAGAAGGACAATTCAGCAGTTGGGGAAACCAACTGGAAACTCCTTCTACGTATGATCCTTTTGATTATCTCCAAACTGGCTTTACAGAAACAAACTCTTTGAGTGTGTCTACCGGTACTGATAGAAACCAGACCTATATTTCTGTAGCTGCCACTAATGCAAGGGGTATTATTCCCAATAATGAGTATAACCGCTACAATTTGACTGTTCGTAATACAGCTGAGCTGATTAAAGATAAGCTCACTTTTGATTTTAGCGCTTCTTATATCAAAAGCTTTAGCCAGAATATGATGTCACAAGGTCAGTATCATAATCCTTTGATCCCCTTGTATTTATTCCCCCGTGGTGATGATATTGAAAAGTATAAGCTTTATGAACGCTATAACCCCGAGCGTGGTTTCAAGACTCAATATTGGGAGTACGGAGTTCAAGACTTGTCGATGCAAAACCCATTCTGGATTATGAATCGGGAACGATTTGAAAATGTAAAAGACCGGTATATCTTTTCAGGAACATTACGTTATCGCATCATGGACGGATTGAATATCACTGGTCGTCTGCGCATGGATAATGCAGGAGACACGTATGAAAGAAAACTTTCTGCCTCAACAGACCTACTTTTTGCTTCGGACAAAGGTAACTATATGCAACAAAAGACTGACTATAAGAACGTTTATGGTGATATAATTGCTAATTTCGATCGTAAATTCGGAGATTTTGGAATGAATTTTAATTTAGGTGCCAATTTCTCTACTTCGAAAAAAGAAGTAAGCGGATATGAAGGACACTTACAAACAGTTCCTAACCTATTTATCTTCGCTAATATTATTAAAGGAGGAGCAGATACACACGCTATTCAAAGTGGATATGAAGAAAACAATCAAGCCGTATTCGGTACTGCCCAGCTAAGTTACAAAAGTGGTATTTTTTTGGATGTAACAGGACGTAACGACTGGTATTCTTCTTTGGCTTTTACCGACCATGAAAAGAAGGGATTCTTTTATCCTTCAGTCGGACTGTCAGCAGTCATGACCGAATTCTTTGACCTATCAAAAGCAAAAATTTCATTCCTAAAAATCAGAGCTTCTTATAGTGCGGTAGGTAATGCCCCACAGCGATTTGTTACCAACACCACTTATAATATCAATGAAGGTATATTGGAGACGTTGCCTAACGTGCCCGCGACATTTTTAAAGCCAGAACGGACAAAATCTTTCGAAACGGGTATTAATTTACGATTGTTTGACGGCAAACTTTCAATTGACGCAACATATTACAACTCCAATACTTATAACCAATTCTTCACATTCACAATGCCTCCCAGCTCCGGATATAAAGAGTTCTATTTGAATGGAGGAAAAGTCAATAACTGGGGAATTGAAGCTAGCCTTGTATACAAACAAGCATTAGGACCTGTGAATTGGCGCTCCGGTATTACATTCACGATGAACCGTAATAAAATAAAAGAACTTTTACCGGATGACGCAGTAAATCCATTAACTGGAGAAAAACTCCAAGTAAATGAGATAGAACCCTTCCAACCACAAGGTTCTTACAAAATGATTCTGAAAGAAGGAGGAACGATGAACGATATTTACGTATCAGGTCTGCGGACCGATGAAAAAGGATATATCTATATGGATCCTGCCACCGGTGCCATTTCAGAAGATTCCAATAACTGGATCAAAGCCGGTAGTGCCGCCCCTCGTTTTAACTGGGGATTCAACAACTCATTTGAGTGGAAAGGGGTGAACCTAAGCTTCTTGATTACTGCTCGTATCGGTGGCGTGGGAGTATCAGCCACACAAGCCATAATGGACCGCTATGGAGTATCCGAAGCATCGGCTATAGCACGTGACAACGGTGGAGTACCTTTGAATGGCAACAATCCTATCGACGCGCGCGATTACTATGAAGTAGTAGGCAAAGGCAATACCGGTATCCTCTCGCAATATGTATACAGTGCTACCAATGTGCGCTTGCAGGAACTCTCACTCGGTTACACATTTCCTAAAAAATGGTTAGGTAATATTATTGATAAATTGACACTTTCTGTTATAGGCAAGAACCTGTTTATGTTTCACAACAAAGCTCCTTTCGATCCGGAATTGTCTGCCTCTACATCGACTTACTATCAAGGATTCGACTATTTTATGCAACCGAGCTTAAGAAGTGTAGGCTTTAGCTTGAAAGTTGGTTTTTAATTAATCAAAAATGTATGGACATGAATTTAAAGAATCAATTGAAATATGGCATTGCAATATGCTCTGTAATGAGTTACTGCTGCTTTTTTAGCTCATGCACAAGTGAGTTTAGAGATATGAATACAAATGACTATGGAGTTACTGATGATATGCTGAATTATGATAACCTGAAAGTGGGAGGTTTCATAACAACTATGCAGAGAGACGTTATTCCGACAGATGCGGCTGCAGGTGACTATCAGGAAGCACAGAATCTGGCCGGAGATATATTCGCCGGATATATGGGAGCTATCAATGATAAATTTGCAGCAAATAATTTTTATGACTTGAATCATCAGGTAAGATGGAAAGACAGGGCCTTCAAAGTTGCTTTTGAAAAGGTTATGCCCGCATGGAAAATGGTTTCGGAGAAAGCTGAGAAAAACAACATTGAATATGCATTGTCTCTGGTCCTAAAAGTTGCAGCCATGCACCGTTTGGCCGATTATTACGGTCCACTCCCGTATAACGAATTCGGCAAAGGACTCATTACAACTCCCTATGACGCTCTAGACGTTGTATACGAGACTTTTTTCAAAGAATTAAATGAAGCGATCGCAATTATAGAAGATTTTGTAGAAAAGACTCCCGAAGCTCGCCCTCTGAAGAATTACGACTTAGTATATGGAGGTGATTTTACCAAATGGCTGAAATTTGCCAACTCCCTGAAGCTCCGTCTGGCCATGCATACTGTATATGTAAATGAGAGTAAAGCAAAACAATATGCCAAAGAGGCTGTAGCCTCCGGTGTAATGGAAGCCGTAGAAGATAATGCACAATTAGCTTCTGCAAACGGATTGACAGTCTACAACCCTTTAAAGAAAATTTGGGATGACTATAGCGATACCCGCATGGGAGCCAATATGCAATCTTTCCTATCCGGCTATGATGATGCCCGTATATCTTCTTATTTCAGACTATCGACATTCAAGGATAAAAAAAATGATTATTTCGGAGTGAGAAACGGAGTTCAAATCAACGCTAAAAAGAATTATTTACCGTTATCCGTACCCAACATAGAAGCCGAAAATCCAGTTCGATGGATGTGTGTGTCCGAAGTCTATTTTTTAAGAGCAGAAGGAGCTCTTCGCGGTTGGACTGAAGAAATGAAAGGAAATGCCAAAGATTTATATGAGGAAGGTATCCAATTATCTTTCAAGGACTGGGGAGCTGTCATGAGAGCTGATTATCTAACAAATGAATCCAAAATTCCAGCTGAATTTATCGATCAGGTTGGAGGTAATGATATTAAAAAAGGAGATCATTCTTTGTCTACTATCACCATTCCATGGAAAGAGTCTGATGGATTTGAGAAAAAACTGGAACGAATCATTACTCAAAAATGGATTGCAATGTTTCCCGATGGACAGGAGGCATGGACTGAGTTCAGACGCACAGATTACCCTAAAGTTTTCCCGGTAATAGTGAACAAAAGCGGAAATACAATTGATACAGAACTTCAGGTAAGGCGTATGACTTTCCCACAATCAGAGTATGATAACAATACTGTGGAAGTAACCAAAGCTATAAGTCTGCTAGGCGGGCCTGACACTGGTGGTACCAAACTATGGTGGGATAAAAAAGAGAGATAATCATTTATAGATAACAGATTATGAGAAAATATATAAAAATATTCGGATTACTAGGTGTATTATTCACTGTTTTCCAGGCTTGTGAAAATGAACCGGAAGCATTGTTCTTACAGAGACCTTTTGAAATGAGTGATGAATATTACGAAAACCTGCGAGCTTACAAGCAAAGCAAGCATCCAATTTCGTGCGGCTGGTTTAAACAATGGTCAGCCAAAGGTCCTAACAGAGTGAATTATTTAGATGGACTTCCTGACAGTCTGGATTTAGTCTTTGCTGGTTGGGGAGGCTGGCAAAACATGGATGAAGCCCGCCTAAAAGATATGCGTCATGTGCAGACCAAAAAAGGGACACGTGTATTAATTAGTTTTGTGATTAATAACATCGGTGCCGAGATTACTCCCATAGAGCATAATACGGATCAAACAAGTAGAGAAAAATTCTGGGGCTGGGACAACAATGATCCGTCAACCTATGAAGCAGCAATTCGAAAATATGCAAATGCAATATGCGATTCTGTATATGCTAATGATTTTGACGGTTTCGATTTGGACTATGAGCCACATTATGGTGGTCACGGAAATCTAGCAAGCTATAACGATAGAATGGCTATTCTAGTAGAAGAGCTGGGAAAAAGACTGGGTCCTGCATCAGGAACAGGAAAAATGTTGGTAATTGATGGTGAAACACTGGATCCCTCCATTGCAGACCAGACAACCAAACATTTTGACTATTTTATTCATCAGTCTTATCAGGCCACTACACCAAGCTATTTAGATACCAGCGGATGGGGGTATGCAAAGAAATCTAAATTTCGTCCCGACCAGTATGTGCCAGCTGTGAATTATGAAAAATGGGAAACTGGAGGAGGAGACTTTACGGATTCAGAACATGGAAAAATACCTGCAATCTTAGGATTTGCCTATTGGAATCCGGCAGACGGTACAAAAGGCGGAGTCGGTGCTCTTAATATTGAGAATGACGCAAAACATGAAGTCAATTACAAATATGTACGTCAGGCCATTCAGATTATGAATCCGGCCGGTAAATAATTATTTAATGTAAATACGATGAATATGAAAAAAATATGTTTTAGCATTGGAATCATTTTGGCTGGAATTCTGTGTCTGAATTCATGTCAGGATGCGACACCCTATGAAGATATGTTGTACTTTACAGGTACAGAGTCTTCTGTTGTTAAAAGAATATCTACGGAAAATCCGACCTCTATCGGTCTTTCTGTGACAGCATCATGCAAAGTTGAATCTGAAGTTACAGTAAATACAGAAGTGAATGCAGCCAAAGTAGAAGAATATAATAAAAAAGAAGGCACCTCTTACAAACTACTCCCGGAGAATACTTACAAATTCTCCTCTACTGAATTAAAAATTGAACAAGGAGAGCACGTTTCCAAGTCACTGGAACTAACAATTCAAAATCTTGATCAGTTTGAGCCGGAAGTTACTTATTTATTGCCCGTCAGCATTGTTCAGGTACAAGGAGGAGGGCTTTCCGTTTTAGAGGCTTCTCGTACCGTCTACATTATAGTTTCTAAACCTCTACGCACGTATGCGGCTAATATCAGTAGCCGGTATTTCAAAATTCCTTTTGAAAACCACCCAAGTTCACTCAAATTATCCCAACTATCATATGAGGCTCGCGTCTGCGTTAATAAATTCCAGCAATACAGTCCTTATATCAGCACTGTAATGGGAATAGAAGGACATTTCAACTTCCGTTTCGGAGATGTAACAATCAAACCGAATCAAATTCAGATTGCAGGCGACGGTGTAGAAACAACAGTCCCTACAGAACTGGTTGCCGGAAAATGGTATCATTTGGCAGCTGTATTTGATGCTGCGACCGTAAAAATCTACGTTAACGGGAAACTGGAGATTTCCAAGGCTACTACTGCCCCCTGGATTGATTTAAGGGATGAGCAAAAGAGCCGCGGTTTCTATATTGGCCGGTCTGAAGGCGGACGACCTCTAAATGGCTCCATTAGTGAAGTGCGTGTTTGGAACAAAGCCCTAACTGCCAAAGAAATAATAAACAATATGTGTGGCGTAAATCCTCTGACCGACGGTCTGCTCGCTTATTGGAGAATTAATGAAGGCGAAGGAAATATTATTCATGACGTTACCGGTCACGGATGGGATGCTGAATGGCAAGGCTGGGGAGATTTACAGTGGATTAGCAATGTACGTTGCCCAAATGAGTAACAAATAATATTGCCTATAAAAATAAAATAAAGGTAACAAAGTAACCTTATATACCCAAAAGTAGAACAGCCACATAGGGATATTTTTTTCCGAACTAATGTGGCTGTTCCTTTATTCTAACGAATCGTCAAGATAGTAATTATGAACAAAAATATTGCAATTTTTCTTTCGAATGTACTTATGTTATTGGGAACAATGGAGGTCTTTTCATCCGTCCCCTTAAAACTTTGGTATAATCATCCAGCCCAGTCCTGGATAGAAGCACTACCTTTAGGTAATGGCCGAATAGGTACTATGGTATTCGGAGATCCTCAACATGAGGAATATCAGTTAAACGAAGAGACTGTATGGTGTGGTTCTCCTTATAATAATGTTAACACTAAAGCTAAAGATGCACTTCCCGTTATCCGCAATCTGATCTTTTCAGGTAAGAATATGGAAGCACAAAATCTGGCAGGCCCTGCTATTTGTTCTACAGGCTCTAATGGCATGCCTTATCAAACAGTCGGTTCTCTAAGATTAGACTTTCAAAACATAGATAACTATTCAAATTATTACAGAGATTTAGACATTGAAAATGCTCTTTCTACAATACGATTTGAATCTAATGGAGTAAAATATACACGTGAGGCATTCACTTCTTTTGCCGACCAATTATTGATTATTCATTTGACAGCTTCCCAAAAAGGAAAGATTTCTTTTAATGCTCATTTTACTTCTCCCTATCCCAATGTTGAAAAAAAGATTTTCAGAAAGCAAATGCTACGTCTGGATGGGAAAACCGATGACCATGAAGGAGTAGAAGGAAAAGTTCGCTTTACCACTTTAGTAAAAATAAAACATCAAGGCGGACAAATAGAAGCCATATCTGATAGCGTCATTCATATTAAAAACGCTGATAATGTAACTCTCTATGTATCCATAGGAACCAATTTTGTAAACTACAAAGACATTTCTGCAAATCAAGAGCAGAAAGCACTAGCTCACCTGAATTCTTCATATAAATCTTATATAAAAGCCAAACAAGAACATATAGATTTCTATCGTTCCAAATTTGGTACTGTCTCGCTCAACTTGGGAGAAAACGCACAAGCACAAAAGGCCACCGATATTCGTCTGGCTGAATCCAAAGAGCATTTTGATCCACACTTGATTTCCACTTATTTCCAATTTGGACGTTATTTATTAATATGTTGTTCACAGCCGGGAGGACAACCTGCCAATCTACAAGGTATCTGGAATGAAAAACGATATGCTCCTTGGGATGGCAAGTTTGCAAACGACATAAACTTACAAATGAATTATTGGCCGGCAGAACTGACCAATCTATCAGAAGAGCACCTTCCATTAATTGACTTAATTAAAAATATAGCAGAACAAGGTAAAGAAAGCGCCCGAATGTATGGATGCAGAGGCTGGACCGTACATCACATCACTGATATTTGGTGTGCTACCGGTGCCGTAGATAGCCCATTCTATGGTATCTGGCCTACCGCCGGCGCCTGGTTTTGCCAACATTTATGGGATCGTTATTTGTTTTCAGGTGACTCAAAGTACCTGAAAGATATTTATCCTATCATGAAAGGTGCCTGTGAATTCTTCTTTGATTTCCTGGTCCGTGATCCTAGAAATAACTGGCTGGTTGCTACCCCCTCCTATTCTCCCGAAAACAGTCCTATTTTAAATGGAGTACGCAGCGAGGCCTCTTTAGTGGCTGGAGCTACTATTGACAACCAAATGTTATATGATTTATTCCATAATACAGCTGCCGCTGCAATCATTCTTTCAGATTCAAAATCGCCTACAAAATCAGATTCTTTTATAGAATCTCAATCATTTGTAGATAGTTTGTATTATTACGCCCAAAATCTTCCTCCCATGCAAATAGGCAAATGGGGACAATTACAAGAATGGATAGATGATTGGGATGATCCTAGCGATCAACACCGGCATCTATCTCACCTATGGGGAGTATATCCGGGACGTCAGATTAATATCTTCGACACTCCTTTGCTATTTGGAGCAGCAAAAAAGTCCTTGATAAATAGAGGAGACCATTCAACCGGTTGGTCTATGGGATGGAAGGTTTGTCTTTGGGCGCGTTTTCTGGATGGAGAAAAAGCATATAAACTCATTACGGAACAATTAAGTCCCACTTTAGCTCAAGAAGGTACACATGGAGGTACTTATCCTAATCTATTTGACGCACATCCCCCCTTTCAAATCGATGGAAACTTTGGTTGCACTGCCGGTATTGCCGAAATGTTAGTTCAAAGTCATACGAATGCTATTCATTTGTTACCAGCACTTCCATCCGCATGGTCTAAAGGCTCTGTAAAAGGGTTGAGATGTCGCGGAGGATTTGTAATAGACGATATGCAATGGGATAATAACTCACTAGAAAAAGTTACTATTACATCAAAACTTGGAGGAACATTGCGAATACGGTCGGAAGTTCCTTTAATATTAAACGGAAGTCTTTTATTGGCGACAAATGAAAAATGTACAAATACATTTATCGTCGGACAACCTATAAACAGACCTTTGGTTGCTGCCAATGCCCCTCTTGAGCTACCCAAAGTAAAAATGTACTATGAATATGATATACAAACGGTCGGTGGCCAGAAGTATACTTTAGATAAGTGTCAATAAAATTATTTTTTAAATATTAGTGATGAATAGGAAAATTAGAATCATTCTTCTATCTCCAATTCATCACTAATATAACTTCATCTGTAAAAATACATCCCTATTTAAAACAATCTTCTCACTTAATTTATCTTATTCAAAACAACTGGTCTGTTTGCCGGAGCCTTACCAAAATTCTTATTAGGCTTTTTTCCCATTACAAACTTCAATGTGCTGCCATTTATTATATCCTGATAAGTGATATAACTCTTATCATAAGGCTTGCCATTCAAATACACTTTCTGGATATAGATATTTTCTTTGCTGTTATTTGGTGCTTCTACAGTAAAAGTGTTACCACCACGTACCTTCATTTCTACTTTCTTAAAACAAGGGCTACCGAAAACAAATACACCATCCGACGGGTTCACCTGATAGAGTCCCATAGATGAAAGAAGATACCAGGCAGACATTTGGCCACAATCCTCATTACCGATGATGCCGTCTGGTTGGTCTGTGTAAAAATCACTCATGATAAAACGAACCTTTTCCGCCGTTTTCCATTGTTCACCGGCATACGCATAAAGATAAGCAACATGATGGCTCGGTTCGTTTCCATGCGCATATTGTCCGATCAATCCGGTTATGTCGCTCGAAGCTCCTTCGCCCATACTGTCGGTGTTGGTAAAGAAACCATCAAGCTTCGTTGCAAAAGGTTTGTCACCTCCAAACAAGGCAATCAGCCCATACGGGTCTTGTGGAGCAAAGAAAGTATATTGCCATCCGTTTCCTTCACAGAAATCTCCAACAGTATGGATGGAACGTGCCGGATCGTAAGGAGTACGCCAAGAACCGTCTTCCAGTTTCGGACGAATAAAATGGATAGAAGAATCAAAATAGTTCTTGTAATAATGAGCACGCTTTGAGAATGTTTCAGCATCTTCTGCCTTTCCCATCTTACGTGCCATAGCGGCAATTCCCCAATCGTCCACGGCATACTCCATGGCTATGGAAGTAGCTTCATGAACTTTGTCGGCAGGGATATAGCCTTTTTTGACTACATAAGGTACTCCTTTCTGCTTTTCATAAGTAGCTGTAGCTATCATTGCTTGCAATGCTTCTTCCGCATCGAACCCGGTAAATCCTTTCAGATATGCATCGGCAATCACTGGCACGGAGCTATACCCCGGCATCTGATCGGTCTCTCCACTCATCAAAGGCCAGATAGGGAGTTTGTCCTGCTGACGATAGATGGAAATCATCGAATTGACTACATGGTCAACCATTTCAGGTTGAGTAATAGTCATCAAAGGATTTAATGCACGGTAGGTATCCCATAAAGAAAGAGTCGTATAGTTGGCTTTCTTCGGGTCTGTGTAAATCATGTCATTCATTCCTCTATACTCTCCATTCACATCGCAAAAAAGCGTAGGGGCAATCATAGTATGATAATGGGCGGTATAGAACACTCGTTTGGAAGCCTCATCATCAGTTTCTATTGTCATCTTCTCCAGTTGCTTGTTCCATCGGGCGGCACTCATATCCACCACCTTATCAAAATCCCAGTGAGTAAGTTCGGATTGCAGGTTCATCGCTGCGTTGTCACAACTGACAGAAGAAAGAGCGACTTTTATCTTCACTTCTTTCACGTTACCAAAAGTAAGGACACTCTTCACCGATGCCACTTTCAGTTGGTCCCAAGGTTGCGGGGCATTATCGTCATAGGCAGTAAACTGCTCTATCTTTTTATCACTTTTCAACACAAAATAAACTTTGCGGGAAGGACTCCAGCCTCTCACATAACGATAACCCTCTACTGTATAATCATCTACCTTACGGATATAGCTGTCATAAGCATTCGATCCGTTTCCTTCACGTAAGTCGATCAATATGGAAGCAGGTTTTCCTTCGGGATAAGTATAACGATGGAAGCCTACACGATCTGTAGCTGTCAGTTCGGCTTTGATGTTGTAACGGGCGAGAAGCAAAGAGTAATATTCGGGACGGGCGATTTCATTCGCATGAGAATATCTGGAAGCATACCCATCGCGTATATCATCCTGATTGCCTCTGGGGGTGCGGATCTCATTCAATGGCATGATGAGAATATCACATAAGTCAGTACAACCCGTACCGCTCAAATGTGTATGTGAAAAGCCGATTAAAATACTATCGGAATAATGATAACCCGAACACCAGTCCCAACCTTTATGGATATTGGTAGGCCCCAACTGTACCATTCCATACGGAACACTCGTCCCAACAAAGACGTGTCCATGATAACCGGATCCGATATACGGATCGACGTACTGCAATAATCCTTCACTTTTTGAATAGTTCTGTTGCGCTACTCCATTTCCCGCTGCAAGCAAGACACAAGAAGTAAGTGCAAGTAGTTTAAATGCCTTCATTCGTATTTTTCTTTGGTATGATTGAAAATTATAGTTAGCGAATGATGCAAATATACTACCTATTTAGGAATTAACTAACTGTCGCTAGAGTTTACAAGAAAAATGGCAGGCAGGTTTACTCTTTTGGCAAGTTCCGACCACAGATTTACACGATTTTCCACAGAAAAACTACATACTGTCTACTAAATAACATAATAGATGAATCTGTGGAAATCCGTGTTAATCTATGGCGAATCCTTTCCATAAATTCCCTTCGGGAAGAGGAGCTTCAAGCTCTATCAGTTCTTTTGAGACAGGATGTGTGAACCGTACTCTCCGGGCGTGCAGACAAATGCTCCCATCCGGATTGGAGCGTGGAGAACCGTATTTCAAATCCCCTTTGATAGGGCATCCCATTTTTGCCAGCTGACAACGAATCTGATGATGACGTCCGGTTTTTAAATCGACTTCGAGCAAATAGTAATTCTCCGAATGACCGATCAACCGGTAATGCAAGATCGCTTTCTTGCTGTTTGGCACTTCCTTGTCGTATGCATAACTTTTATTCTGCTTTTCATTACGCACAAGAAAATGTACCAGTTCACCTTCCGGCTCTTTCGGAGCATTCTTCACCACTGCCCAATAAGTCTTTTTCACCTCGCTCGTACGAAACATTTCATTGAGCCGGGTGAGTGCCTTACTCGTTTTTGCAAAAACAACAAGACCGCTTACAGGGCGGTCCAGCCGGTGCGTCACACCGAGGAAAACATTTCCGGGTTTCTGATACTTCTCCTTCAAGTACTGTTTCACAGTCTCCGAAAGCGGTGTATCCCCCGTCTTGTCTGCCTGGACAATCTCGGAAGCGGTCTTATTGACTACAATGATATGGTTGTCTTCGTATACAACAGTCATTCTGTTCGATTACATATTCATACCACCATCTACCTGAATCACCTGACCTGATACGTATGATGACATATCAGAAGCAAGGAAGGTAGCGATGTTTGCCACATCTTCAGGAGTTCCACCACGACGCAAAGGTATCTTCTTTGCCCATTCAGCTCTTACTTCTTCAGAGAGGGCAGCTGTCATGTCTGTCAGAATGAAGCCCGGAGCAATGGCGTTGGCACGGATACCACGAGAACCGAGTTCTTGTGCGATAGATTTAGCCAATGCGATCATACCGGCTTTAGAAGCAGCATAGTTAGCCTGCCCTGCATTACCGTGAACACCTACTACAGATGCCATATTAATAATGCTACCAGCTTTCTGACGCATCATAACCGGCGTACAAGCGTGGATAAAATTAAATGCCGACTTCAAGTTCACATTGATAACCATGTCCCATTGCTGTTCACTCATACGCATCATCAAACCGTCACGCGTAATACCGGCATTGTTTACCAAAATATCAATACGTCCGAAGTCTTTGTGTATTTCTTCTACAACCTTTGCAGTATCTTCGAAGTTAGCTGCATTAGAAGCATAACCTTTGGCTTTCACGCCCATTGCTTCAAGTTCTTTAGCTGTATTTTCTGCATTTTCGTCAATGACAAGGTCAGTAAATGCGATGTTTGCGCCTTCGGCAGCAAACTTCAAAGCGATAGCCTTACCAATACCGCGAGCAGCACCGGTTACAATGGCTGTTTTTCCGTCTAATAATCCCATACTAAAAAGTTATTTAATTAAATTTCTGTTCTATGCAGTGCGCCAAACACAATGTTGGACACATATTTATTTCTTGTATCTTCATCCAGATGTGCGCCTATATGTCCACGAATATATGGAACTTCGATCCCTTTCACACAATAATGTATCAGATCGGCTGTCATCTCCACGTCATCAATATGGAAAACGCCTTTTGCCTGCCCTTCCAAAAGAACGGCTTTAAAGAGCTGCACTTCCTTTGCGTCAAACTTCTTGCGAACTTTCTCCACCCTCCATATATCACGGAAGAAGTAAGCACGCAAGGTTCCGTTTCGATAGACTACCTCTTTTACCGCATCCAACCGGGTATATATCATCTCCAGCAACTTCTCGTCCGGTGAGATATTCTTCTCGGCTACCCGCTTCATCATATCCGACAAAATATCCAATTCCGATTCCACAACAGCCAGGTAGATCTCATCCTTACTTTTAAAATAGGTATACAAGGTTCTTCTACCTTTTTTAGAAGCAAGAGCGATATCATTCATAGTTGTGTTCTCTACCCCCATCTTTGCAAAAAGCTGACGGGCTACATCTACTAATTTGGCTTTTGTCTTGGATACGGTCATAGATTATAATTGCACATTGCTGAATATTTTGAGCAAAAGTAACTCTTTTCTTTAGACCGTACAAGAAAAAGGAGAGAATATTAACATTTGTATATTAATAGGTGCTAAGAAAAAGTTTCATCATTATTCTACTCATTCTCAACTAAATAAGAAAAAACCGATGATTTATTCGAAAAATATTCAGTAAATTATTTGTTTGTTTCAAAAAAAGCCGTACCTTTGCACCCGTTAAACATCGCGGAGTGGAGCAGTTGGTAGCTCGTTGGGCTCATAACCCAAAGGTCATTCGTTCGAGTCGGATCTCCGCAACTAAGGAAAAGAAGAATCGCAGAAATGCGGTTCTTCTTTTTTATGACGACTCTCCTGTAATGATTCTATTCACAACCCCATCTTCGTTATCAACAAGGATATCAACAAAGTTATCAACAGGTTAATTCATTTATAATAAAACAGTTAACCCGATAGAGCCATTTTATATCAACAAGGTAACATTTAGTTATTCACTACTCAGTTGGGGAGCTTATTTACAACATAAAAAGTCGACTGACTCCCAATGAATCAACCGACTTTCATATTCTTCCGAAAAGGGCTATGGCTATTAATGTTTATAGAACTTCAATACCTTTTTTGCATACCGTTTTCCTAATAACAATTGCGCTTCCGTATTAAAATGAGGATCCGTCTTGTCTTTGTACCATCCCAATCCTTTTGACGATACCCAATCGGAATTGGGAATAAATGACGAAACCTTCTTAATCATCTGATTAAAGGGAATTGTACCAGCTTCTCTTTTCGTCCAGTTCCATTGAGAAATCTGTCCTACAACAACCGGCAGATCCGGCAGTTCCAAATCGGTACGCAGATCTTTCACTAAAGAAATCAGTTTCTGCTTATATGCTTCCGGATTCGAACAATCGGCTTCTCCCTGATGCCAAATGATTGCTTTCAAAATACCTCCCTGTTTCATCGCGGTCCGAATCCGGGAAAGCGCTTCTTCATAATATCCGTCTTTACTCCCTTTTAGCCAGGAGTTGATGGACGAGCCTCCACGGGCATTTACTACCAGTCCGACAGGACGTTTCGTTTGCAGGAACATCTCTTTTGCAAAACTATAGGCCGGCCCCAAACGCTGCATTGACATCTCTTTCCGGATGGTAGAATAACGGTTTAAAGGATTTACTGCCGGTTCAAAACGTCCTTTATCATTCAACAGATACACATTTTGCAAAGTATCCATGACTTCCGGTGTCAATGTTGCACGACCTGCCATATTGGACTGTCCGATACATACATACAAATCCAATGAAGATGGAATATCCTTGCCATTCCCTGCCCATACAAACAGGGACTGTAAAAGCAGCAAAGACAATAAATAAAAAGTTCGCCTCATTTATACAGTATTTGTTATTAATAATTTCGATAAATACGGATAGCGTTCAGTATAGTCTCTCCTTCTTTCTTATGGAAATCGATACTTAATCCTTTCCCGTTTTTCACCGTTACTACAAATTTCTTGATTACAGCACGAGCATATCCATAATCACGGGCAACATTGAAATCATCTACAACGGTTACTCCGTTGATTGAGATTCCGAAACTACGGTTTCCAACAAGCGTCTGTTCCGAGTCTGCCCCCAAATTATAAATCAAAGCCTCTTTCTTTTTGTCCGAATCCAATTCCGCCCAATACAAAGATACAGAATATTCCCCATCCGGCACATCGGCCTTAAAAGACTCTATACCCACACGCTGGGTCTGAAAAACCGGATTCATATCTGTACCGCAAATGTCAATATCCGAGCCCAGCATAGTGCCGAAACCTGTTTTACGACGATAAGGGGTTCCACCGACAAAGCCCCAGCTTCCCGGCTTATATTCCTGTTCGGGAATCCATGCGACATTGGCGACACGGTCTTCAAAATATCTCGGAGAACCCAGCATTACATTTATTTCCGTAAATGGCAGAGTCTTGTCTTTCAACTGAGAAGAGACCAACTGAAAGTGGATTCTAAGCATATCATGCAATTTGGTATCACCTGCTACTGCAAGGGCTTCCAATTGATTTTCCCCATTAACAAACGGCACATCAAACAAGGCATAACCGCTTTCCGTTTTTTTCTTTCCCAAACTTTTGTTATTGACAAACAGTTCGACTTCTTCTGCATTAGAAAAGACAGGAACAGATTGGACACACTCATTCTGTTCCGTATTCACAACGCCACCGCGGGCTTTCCATTCTCTATTACCGATAGCAAGTATCGGGCGGCGAATCAAGGCTGTCTTATAGAACAAGTAAGTATCTTTCACTTCCCGATCCAATCCGAGAATGCCTTTGTTATTGACATGAGGAACCGCGTCAACACGGGATTCCGAATAAAAATCATTCAAATTCCACAAGCTGGAACCTGCAACAAAAGGACGTTTCATCATTTCGTCAAGATAATGTTTATGATAAATCAAGCCGTATTCCTGCGAGAAGTCGAAACGTTCCGGTTGATAAGAATGAACACGGGGATCTACACCCGGACCATATTCCGTCACTATCAGCACTTTGCCCTTATACATCTTATGAGCACGGTCAAGCAGACGTTGGAACTCATTAATATCCGGTTCATACCAACCTTGATAGAGATTCCATCCTTGAATCATCGGTATCTCCGTCAGATGAGCAGCTTCGTAAAATCGAGGTGCATTATGATAGGCCATCATAGTATATCTTGAAGGATCTTCCTTACGTATTGTCGCTTCCAAAGTCCGGGCTACCTTTTCAGTAAAATGATAATAATCTTCGAGTTGCTTACCTTCCGTGTAGGGACGACGCAAAAAAATCTCATTCATATATCCCCAAATCATGACAGACGGACGATTGAAGTCCTGACGTACCATTTCTTTTGCCATTTCAACGCTGTTAGTCAAAAACTCTTCCGTTTCTGTAACAGCATTAACGACGGGAATCTCAACCGAAGTCACAATACCCAGTTTATCACACATCTCCATAATGACAGGATCTTGCGGGTAATGCGAAACACGTAGGAAATTGCCTCCCATTTCTTTCAACATGAGCACATCCTGCACATGCAGTTCATCCCGTAACGCATTCCCTTTCTGGAAGTAATCCTGATGACGGGCAGTACCGATCAGTTTACGCCATTTCCCATTCAAGAAAAAGCCTTTCTCCGAATCAAACTCAAACCAGCGCAAACCTAACGGACTCACGACCTCATCCAGCAACGCACCTTTTTTCTTATCAAAAATACGCGTATATACCATATACCGATAAGGATCGTCTATATCCCACAAACGAGGAGAATCTATTTTTATCTTTTTAGAGATATCCGCCTTTGTTTCACTGGATACCAATTTTATATCCGCCTGAGTCCTTTTCACTTCTTTGCCATCCGCATCGCAAATCAGATTTTCCACAATGACTTCTGCAGACCGGAGTGTATTATTCGTCAATAGCGTAGTTATTTCCACAGAGGCTGCGGAGCTATTCACTTCGGGAGTACGGATATAAACTCCTGACGAAGCATAATCATTCGTCGCAATGTGTACCGGATTCATAAATTGCAGATAGACATCGCGATAGATACCACCAAAGAAAGTGAAATCTGCGGACAAGGGTGGAATATTTGGATTATAGGCATTATTCACACAAATGGCAAACAAATTCTCCTGCCCATAACGTAGTTTGGAAGTAATGTCAAAGCAGAAACGGGTATATCCGCCTTTGTGCTCCCCAACGAATTGTCCGTTCAGATAGAGTTGTACTTCCTGATTAGCGCCTTCAAAGTAAATAACAGCCTGACGCCCTTCCTGGCTTTTGTCTACAAACAACTGTTTCCGATACCAAGCTGGTCCCCGATAAAATCCCGGAGTTTCATCATCCGCATCCTTATCATTCCAGGTGTGAGGAATATTGACTGTCTCCCATGAAGAATCATCGCAATTATTTAACTGCGCCTCAAACGGAGAGCCTTTGGTAAACTTCCATCCGTCGTTTATGGTATACACCACACGCTGTTGAGCTTGTGCCCATCCAACAACAAACAACATAATAAAGATATAGAGAAACTTCTTCATAATCTAAACACTTATAGTTAAAATTTTATTTTCATCTCTTCACCTGTATAGACAGACTCCTTATTTTCAAGAACAGTTCCATCAGGCAGATACAATCTCACATACATTTTCACCCGTTCCGGCATACCGGGATAGCTACCATCACGCATCCCGATAATCAATGTCCGCTCCGCCTCCTTCCACTCCATCGGAACTTGCGAGCAGACTCCCTCTTCGTAACGGTAGGAATCCCCTTCATCCTCATACCATAAAAAAGAAGCGTCCGCTCCACCATAAATACGAAGTTCCAATTCACGGTCCGGATACTCCATTGCATATTGTTTCGCTTCAGCCAAAGGAAGAATAGAACCTGCCCTTATATACAAAGGAAGTACATCCGGAATATTTGCCTGTACATATTCTTTTCCACCGTTAAACGCCTCTCCTGTCCAAAAGTCATACCAATACCTGCCTTCATGTTCCGGCAGATAGACAGTAACATTCTTTTCTTCCGATTGCGAATGAAATACCGGACGTACCAAGAAAGATGTACCGAACATATAGGCATTATCGACATCAAAAGTCCGGTTATCTGCCGTAAAGTCCATTGCCAATCCTCTCAACAGGGTATAATGATCAGCCGTCACTTGATGAGACATTGAGTAAATATAAGGTAACAGACGATAACGCAGATTTATATATTTTACCTGATTATCATAGAAGGAGGTTCCCTTCTCACCGAACTGCCATACCTCACGTGGCACATTTGTACCGTGAGCACGGAAAATCGGAGTGAATGCACTAAACTGAAACCAACGTGAATACAGTTCCTTATAATCATTGCTTTTCAGCCCGTCGGGATATTGCGCATCACGTTCGGTAACGAAGAATCCACCGGTATCAGACGTCCAATACGGAATGCCGGACATGGATAAGTTGAGTCCGGCAATCAGTTGTTTGTGCATATTCTCCCAAGACGCCGAGACATCGCCTGACCATACAGCTGTTCCATAATGCTGTTGCGAAGCAAAAGCGGAACGGGTAAGAATGAATACACGTTTCTGTTTACTTTCCGCCCGCAGACGTCGGTAGAAATCTTTCAGCATTTCTAAAGAATAAGTATTCAGATAACGATGGAAACTGCCTAAATAAGTTTTTCCAGCCGATTTAGTCCGCTCTTCTTGCTTCAGTTGGGTGAACCCATCCCGGAAAGACGGTTCTGTCGCATCCATCCACCAAGCATCCACTCCCATATCATAGAGCCCTTTCTTCAGGTATTGCCAGAAAATGGTCCGTGCGGCAGGATTATAAGCGTCAAAAACTTTATAACCCGCCCATGTAGGTTCATCAAACAAAGCTCCGATGGAATCTAACGAGTGGTAAACTGAGGTTTCCGGTCCAAAACCAGGCCATACAGAGAGCATGAAATGGACATTATCCTGTTGATGTAATTCGTCAATGACCTGTCGGGGATTATCAAAATGAACCGGATTGAAAGTAAGACTGTTCCAATGAGGCTTGTCTCCCCAATATTCCCAGTCTTGTACAATATTATCCAACGGAATTCCCCGTCTACGATATTCCTTCACGACCGCTTTCAACTCATCAAACGATTTATAGCGTTCTTTCGACTGCCAAAAACCATATACCCATTTCCCAAACATCGGCACATCTCCCGTCAATTCACGATAACCGGCAACAACTTCATCCATATTTTTACCATATACGAAATAATAGTCGGAAGCGTCGCCCACTTCGGAAATGAAAGAATAACCTTCGCTTGTATCTTCAAACTTAGTTGAAGAGTAATTATCCCATAAGATACCATATCCATTCGTCGATATAAGGAACGGATTGACAATGTCCATATTTGCCTGTAAGAGAAGTACGGATTTTCCACGATAGTTCATGATACCGTTCTGATACTGCCCCAGTCCGTAAATAGCCTCCTCATCAGTAGGTATAAATCGCTGAGTAACTTCGAGACATTGTTCTCCGCCTACTTCCGAACGTTTGAAGTTTCGTGCCTTTCTACGGTCTTTCTCTTTTAACAGCAATTTTCCGGTCGATGCCTCACGGAAAGTAAAAGCCTCATCCGACTTGTCGAAACTCACAAGAAGTTCATGAGTACAAAAGACGAATGCTTGTTCGGTTTCCTCCCATTTATAATCGGTAAACGTCGGTTTCTCCACATCGACAACCAGTCTTTTTGTGACCAAAGTATCACCTTCGGGGTATGACAGAATCCGTACACATCCCGCCGACATAAACTCAATTCTATATTGAATACTGTCACAGATAAATGAACAACCTCTGTTATCTTCATGTATTAAAGAGGAACATCCGAAGCACGAAAGTATCCCTAAAACTAATAACCAATATTTCAAACTCTTCATCAATAGATTTATTTGACTGTGTAGATATTATAACCTAATGACAAATTGCGGATTACAACGTTTCCTTTCAAATAGAAGGTAGGCATATTAAATCCGTTGACGATGTTGTCCTTATACAATTCCACTTTCGCTCTCTTCCATTCTCCCGTATTGTCAGTACGTATCCGGGATACGATTTTAAACGGTTCTTTCGGCTCACGCAATGTGGACGACCGTATAAAGAGAGCTTCATTCCCTTTATCCAGATATTCAAAATATAAGTATCCCACATAGTTATTCATCTGTAGTTTGGAAACCAATTCTTTGGGCAAGGATATGGAAAGTGTTTCTTCAGCAGTATATCCCCCGGATTTACGTTTTCCCTGAATCTTCATATCCGACTCACGCAAACGTTTCATCTCAACACTCAAGGCTGACTTAGCTGTCTTTATATCGTTCTCTATTTGAGACAATAGTCCTATCGCTACCGGGTAGCGCCCCTGACTAATCAGCAATGCCGCTTTATCAAGCGAACGATAACAAGCAGACACATCCATCTTCGACTTTTCCAAGAAACGGGTTTCTTTCCGCAAACGGAAGAGCATTAACGGCAAGGTCAAACCACGTTCGTCCGCCTGTTCACCTTTGAACTCCGCGGCATATTTCAAAGTGGTACGCAGTTCACGATCCCCATTCTCGATGGTCGGTTCGATCTCGTGTCCTTCGGTGTAGTCACTCCAGGAAGCGATGAACATCATATCCAGACTGTCTTTCTCCGCCATGCAAAATTTCCACATACTACTATATGTTTCTCCGTTATTGCGAGGTATATAGAAGAAATGTCCGCGTCCCCAACCTGCACATCCCCGATTATCCATACCCGGCATTGCAAATCCGGATTTAATTGTATAGGCAGGATTATTACTGTGCCAGATCGAGTCACGGAAAGGTTTCATAAATTCGATGACATCATCCTGAGTAGCATAATTATCCCATTCGGCGTGTTCCTGATCTCTTGTCCGGACACGTGCAGGAAGCCATGCGGTTGGAATTTCCCCGACTTGTTTCCATGCATCCATTTCATCACTACGAGTGACGGGAACATATTTATCATTCTCCAGTTTTCCCCAATCAGCCCACCGACGTAAGGCAACAGGTTGTTTCATTCCCTGAGGAAGTTTTACTTCTGACAGAACTTTCCGGTATTCGTCAACTTTCGCTCCCGGACCGAAGTGATAGAAAACGGGCATTCCTTTTACAATAGGTGCAGTAGGACCAGTAAAGACACTGTCGACAAGATATTGATAACACTTTGCCATATATCCTGTCTTCGCTTCACGAGTGTTTATTTGCGGATAGATTTTAGTGATCCAATCATAATACAGCCAACCGTCGCACCAGTTTACACCTATCTCGAAATTATACTTCGCCGCCACCTTCTGCATTTCACGCAACAGGATGTCATTTTCATGAGGCTTGAATCCCCATTCGATAAAGAAGCCGTCTATCTTGGCCACCTTAGCCGACAGTATCTGATATTCGATATAATCGGGATCCAAATTCGATTGCATCCCGACTTGCGGATAAGCGACTGCCGCAATCTCATGCCGTCCTTCACTGTCTATCAGATCAGCGTTATAACACAGCGACTTTCTTCCGGTTGTTGATTTTTCCGTATTGGCATACATCTCCCAACGCCCCAGCTTTCCATCATGCTGACGAGTATAGCGCACGCCATGAAAATCGGCATACACTTTCTTTCCATTCTGCGCCAAGCCCGGTAATACGACCGATACCAATAATAAAAGAAGAAGAGGTTTCCTCATTATTCTATAACTTAATTATTCAACTTATGTACTTTATCAATCTTCTACAAATACAATGCTTTATCAGTCCTCACCCAGCACCAAATCATGCTTTTCCGGATAACTGAAAGTATTGTCTATCATCCAACGTCCTTTATAAAGCTTCGCTCCGTCCATCTTGAAGAGTTCTTCTCCCTTCTCATTTACAAGTCCTTCAGCCCACCACTCTTCAGTCGGTTTCAGCATCAGAATTCCATCCGGACTGTTACAGATACTTTTTATATCGGCTATACTGTAAACTTTCTCACAGGCAGGTTCGGCAGACTCATTAGTCGTAGCGTCCGTAATACCTGTGAGATCAAATTTATAGACAGCTGAAGCGGCAGTAAGCCATAATTTATCCTCTTCACCATATACCGGAAATAAATCATGTCCTCCCGATTCATTGGTGAATGTATAGATACGAGTCTGGTTGGTCAACTTCGGATTGGTACGATCACCGTTATATTTGAATCGGAATAAAGCAGTAACCCCACCGCTAATAGTACCCGTAACATAAAGGTAAGATCTTTTTCTGTCCCATACCGCATTATGAGCATTACCGATTTTCCAAGTATTGGCTTTCGCTCCCAATACTTTAACTGTATCCACTACAAAGGTATTGATTTCACCTGATTTTGACTCTGCCGTCACAATATTTCCATCCGGCAATATCTCTGCAGAGTGAGGGTTCTGTCCGCAATTTGCGTAGAACATCAGTTTATGGTCCGATATACGAATTAATGCCACCGCCCCACCAGAAGCAGTCATCAAAATATAGCGTCTATTAAAAACCGGTTTTACTTCACTCGGATTAACAAACCAACCCTGCTGTGCAGCAGGTACACAAGCCGTATAAGGGTCCCAACTCCAAATATTATGTTGTGTCACCGCATCCCTGATTACGATAGCACGTCTGGACTGTTCCGCCAAAACGTAAGCTTTTTCAGGAAGCTGGAACAATTCATTTTTCACATCAGGAGTCTCATCATCGGAGCAAGCTCCCAAAGCTATATTAAATCCTAAAAGGACTGCTAATAAACTAAGTTTTTTCATGGTTCTCTTTATTTTAATTATCTATTCGTTTCTTAAAGTTTTTCGTTTTTCCGTATCGAATCTACTCTTTATCATAGTAGTCTATCAATGAATAAACAGCGAGATTCAACTGTCGCATCGGCAACAGGAATGATTTATAAGGTTCATATTCGATAGAGACAATTCCTTTATTGGACGCTTTTCCATCCGAATCGTAGCCATCATTGTATTCAAAGTGTACCCAGCCAACACAATTTCGGGCTTCAAGTAAGCGGAGACAGAAATTCTGATAAAATTCTCCTCTGTTCTTTTGGGTACGCACCAGCCAACCACCGCCTTCAACATTAGCATATTTGATACCTTTGTAAGTTGCATCCTCCGCTTTCGTATAAAATTCGGAAACTAAAAAAGGTTTCGTTCCACACCATGCTTTCAAGTTTGCCAGGAAATCGGTTTCCGGCTGCCAACGAGCATAGTAATTGATAGAGACCAGATCACAATAGCGAGCACAAGCTTCCACTACCCTCCGGTTATATTTACTCCAATCGTGTAACCGTGTTCCCAATATCAGGTGTTCCGCATCATGTCGCTTCACGGTTTCAGTAGTCAGCCGATAATAATAATCAGCAACCATTCCCCGGAACTCCTCTTGATTCTCTTTCGTGATATTAGCAACTGAAACGATCCCTCTATCCTGCATAAACTTTTCAGCATACTCCCGTGCCGCTTTATAGCGTTCGGGCAAAGCTAGGAAATGCTTTAAATCAATTCCCCGCAAAGGGTCAGCATTCTGATAACTGGCAAATGGTAATTCATTGTCGAGATAGAAACCGATAAAATGCTTATCACCTGCGAATAAGGCAGACTTTTCACATACCAGATTATCTATGTACGATGCAAATGTCGGCTCGAAAAGAAGCACCAGGCGATTATATTTATCATCATTAAACGCATAGCCTAAATTTTTACTCATATCCCACATAAAAGTGCGAAGCAAATACAGATTTTCCGCATACGCCATCTTTTGTGTCTTTGGTGTAAGCAAATTAGCGCGAACTGCTGCCGGAAATGCTTCTATACGGCTAGAGCCATACGATATGTAGTTTATATGATTGTCCGCTATCAATTTACCAGTCTCTTCACTCCATCGGGTTTCGCTACCGAACCGAGTATTGAAAGTCTCCTTATGAGCGGATGATTCTCCCGGACGGACGTGCTGAATTCCATGAATTATAACCGCTCCATTATCCGGATCAAGCAAATAAGAACGTCCTCCACAACTAGCCACACGAAAGAATCCCTCCTTTCCAACCACAGAAGATGGCTGCAAACCAATTCGCCCTCCCCATGCCGTCCGAGTATAATCAGAAGACGGAGTATACCAATTCATATTGTCGATAGTACGGGTTTCCTGTGAATCAGCCGTTGTCCACGCCTGAAAGGTTCCATTCTGCCATTTCCGATATTCTACATTCAGAAAAGTATATTCTTCTTTGTCCGAAGGGATGTCTCCCCCTTCCGGTTTCAAAGGTTCTTTTTCGTCTGAGGAAGAACAACCGGCAACAACAAACTGCATCAGTCCCAACAAAGACAAAAAGAGGAAATGTCTATATATATGCTTTCTCATAAGAGTTCCTATTAGCTTCCACATTATCTATCAATAAAGAAATTCTTCTCTACTAACGGAGAACTTTCTTCCCTTTTACTGCAAACTTCACTTGCCTTAGTTACAAACTATAAACGCAAGCTTTATTTTTATAAATGAAGGCTTTGTTCTTATAATTGAAAGCTTCATTTATAAAGACGAAAGCTCCGTTTATAGTTTACATCCAATCGACAGCAACTTTACTTCTAATGAGATGAAAATTTTGTCTTAATCAAGACGAAGTTTTCTATTCCTTAAATAGTAAGTGGTAATACTGCCCTGTATTACTTCTTCTTGGGGAATTTAATTTCGACAGTTGCAATCTGCTTCGTCGTATTATTATCCATCTTACCAGAGACATCAAGGACTTTCATAACTCCATATCTTTCTCCACCGGCACTTGAAGAGCCACCCGTCTTAAATCCTATTACACTACCGACAAAGTTCTCTATTGTCATATACACTTTCTGATCTGCATTTCCTGTCAAATATTCATTCTCAATAGAGGAACGGGAAGCTGTATCATAATCAAAACTTGCAGGAAATAAAACGTACTTAGTCATATTCTTTATCGGCAAATTACTTAATGTTTTCCCTCCTGATCCTTTGTATAAACTATTTTTCTGATCCACATTTTCCATAGAATAAAAGCGGAACGAAAGAACGCTATTATTAGAATTTATAAAGAATTTTATATCGACATTCTTGGCACTTTCCTCACTAGCAATAGCTTCATCCACCGAATAAGTTTTCATATCATTCAACGAAATCACAGCAAACGGTTCTGCATTCGCCAATATGTGGCTACCAACCTTAAGTTGGACTACTTCCATATTCACATACGTCTTCACGGTTCCAATGACTTCCTTCCCCTCTCGACCATCAGAAACAATCACTTTAAGTTGAGATGTTTCTTCTGTCAACTGTACTGTAGGCTTATAATCAAAATTCTTATTCTCACCTACTATTTCCTCACGGAATATCTCCGTACTTACTCCATTTTCCACCCGTGAAATCGCAACATATTTCACACCACGAACAGACTCTATATGCATCGGTACTTCCGTATCTACTCCTTCATCAGTAGAAATCAACTCTTTACCTAGTGTAAGCACAGGAGCTGGAACAGTCTTATATATTACCGGTAAAGTTGAAATCGTGACATTACCATATACATCTTCCGCTTTCACTTTAAAACCTTTATCTCCTTCCTTATAGGCGATATCTCCTTCATATTTATATTCTTTATCACCATTCAAAACATCACCCCCTTTTGATGTTTGACCATCTGCAGAAACCAAGAATCTCTCCACTTTCTTTAGACCAGCTTCCGAAACAACCTTGAAAGTAGTCTGTGGCATTACAGGATTTTCATCCATCTCATCATATACAATCTCTTCGGGATCGAATGTTATGACAGGACGTGCCATTACATCAGTAACAGCAATCGGCAAAGTTCCGCTCGTTACATGATTCAGTTTGTCCGTAGCCTCAATTATAAAAGCCTCGTAGTTAGCATTATATTCCAAGTTTTCAGAGAGACTATAAGAATTGGGATTGAAAAAGTCGGTTACAGTTTTATATTCTGTCACTCCCTCTACTGTCTGCAATTTCATTGTCACACTCTGAAGTCCTGCCTGTGATTTAATAACGGCCACTACCGGCAGATTGTCTACTTTATTCAAGTCAATGTCCAGTTGTTCCATAGGAAAATTGATCACAGGGGCAGCCGCATTAGGATCCAGACCATCATTATCGTCGCCACAGGCAGCAAAGCCCAAGCAAAGTCCTAGTATTAATAAGGTATATATTTTACGAATCATAATTAGTTCTCTTTTTAATTAACTGTGGTTATTTGGAATATTTACAATAGTTCTCAAATATATGAATCACACCATTTGTCGGCAGAATATTACTAGTCTTAGCCTGCCGTTGCGGTGATTTTCCATTACTTCCGGTCTGGTTCACGAGAATCTTACCAACTGCAGCCTGCCATGGATTCTTCCAAACAGACATTGTCATCAGTCCATTCTCTCCTTTCAACATAGTCAATACGAACATTGGCTCTACCTGCAACTGTCCATAAGAACTGTATTCACCATCTACTATATGATATAGAAGCATATCTTTTACAGTTTCTTTATCACAATCAGTAATAGACGTTTCACCCGGAAATTTATCAAGGAGATATGTCTGCATAGCCGTATTATTCAAAGCTAGAAATGTATATTTATTATCTGTCTGCGTATAATAATCCTTCAAACCTGTATATTCGATTGCAGCTATCATTTCCGAGAACATATCTTTGTGATCTTGAAAATACTCCCACGCTGTCACTTTTACATACGGGTCATCTACCGAAGGCTCATAATCATAATTCTTTTGTAAGTCCAGGTCGCAGCCGGTCAATGCCAATATTGCCCAACAAAAGAAAAGAGTCTTATATAATATTGTCTTTTTCATTGTTTCTACCATTTTAGTTGTTAGTATTACCATAATACGTATTCTGTACAATCTTCGGGTTCTCCAAGATATGTGAATAGTGAATCGGGAAAAGTTCATTTCCATCCTGCTCCATACCGTTGATAGGTTTCATCACTTCTTTCCACTTTCCGGTACGCAGCAAGTCAAACCACCGACGTCCTTCTCCGGCCAATTCCACCTGGCGTTCACGTAATATATAATTAACGACTTCGTCTTCAGAAGCAAAATCATTCTCTGTCAGTGTATTCAGACCGGCACGGTCGCGTACAGATTTCACCAGTTCCAAAGCTTCGCCCCATTTCCCCTGACGAGCACGAGCCTCCGCTTGGAGCAACATCATGTCTGTATAACGATAGATCGGATAAGCCACTTCACAGGTTTTGTTCAGAGAGTTACTTATATCACCCGCCATATATTTACGCAGTTCGTTCCCGTTCTGATAGTTTTTCACCGTAAAGTCTTTACGCTGGTCACCTTGCATATCCTTCTCATCAAAGATACTCATAAACTTATCGGACATGACTGCCGCACGATTTCCTGAGCCGGAAAACCATTGATACATATAACTGTAGCCATTCGTGCCAACTTCATCCATGTTGAAATGAACAAGGAAAATAAACTCTCTGGAGTTATATTCATCATTTTCCGGTGTATCATCAGAAGGTTTATTAGTCAGTTCTTCCGTAAACATGGTATGCCAAGTAGCAATATTAGGCTCGAAATCTACAAAACGCCCACCCTTTTTGGAAGCAATAGTCGCCATCTTGTCAATCGTTTGATCGGCCAGATTATATTCTCCTGTCCACATATAAGCATCCGCCATGATGGCCCATACGCCACAGATAGAGATGCGTTTACGTTCGTAATTCTTGTTACGGTTTATCAGTCCTTCCGCTTTCTTCAGGTCCGGAAGAATAACATGTTCCAAAATGTAGTTTTTATCCGTACGCTCCTTGTAGATCGCTTCCGAATACTTCTCTGTAGGTTCTGTAAACAAAGGTACATCCCCCCAAACACGAATAGCATAAAAGTAAGCTAAAGCACGCAATGCATAAGCTTGTCCAAGATAATCATTCCGGTCTGCCACATCAGGCATACTGATATTGGGAATATACTTAATAGCCAGATTTGCCTGGTTAATCATTTGATACAAAGTAGTCCACTTCCCGCATTTCTCATCTGTAGACATCAGGTTATTAATCACACGTGCCTGATCGGCCATTACCGGTGCTCCGGGAGCTACATTATCCGAACGGAACTCCCCCCAATAGAAATAATTTTCGCGTAAAGTGGAACGCAACAGTCCATAAATTTCATTTATACCAGCCTTGGCGTCACGGGCAGTCTGCCACATATCACCTGCCGGGATTTCACTTACCGGTTCCTCATTCAGAAAATCAGAACAGCTATTCAATGATAGAGCCAGACATACAGCTCCAACAAAATATTTTATATTCTTCATACGATATCTTCAATTAAAAGTTTGCAGAAAAGCCAATACCATATTCCCTCTTTCTCGGATAGCGGTAAGAGTCTTTACCGACTTGCAGAGGATTGTTGGTAGAGAATTCAGGATCGAATCCCGAATAGTTGGTCCATGTCAACGCATTGTTTACAAAAGCGTAGATATTTATATTCTTCAGCATCAGCTTCTTTATCCAATTTTCAGGAAGATCGTAGGCCACACGTATGTTCTGTAAACGAATAAATGAAGCGTCTTCCAAGTAGAACGAATTACCCATACGTGCATTGTTATAATCATCATTATATGGACGCGGGTAGATAGCCTGATCACCCGGATGTAACCACATATTATGGATGACTTCCGGCGAAGGAGTGGTTCCGGTGTATTTGAACATATTACGATTATGTTCGGCCGCATTATAAATCTGTCCTCCCAATGAATAATAGAATCCCAGATACAGGCTTAAGTTTTTCCAAGTCACGGTTGTATTCAAACCACCCGTTACATCAGGCATGGCATTACCAATCACCATACGGTCATTATCATCAATCACACCGTCACGGGTTCCTTCCGGTTCCTCCCAGTTGTAATCTCCTCCACGGAACGGTTTGCCATTCGGTAACGTTTTCTGGCGAATATCACCTGTATATTCCTTTCCATTCAACAAATATTTATATTGGAATACGCCATTTTCAAATACCGGAGTCAGTTGTTCCCATTTATCAGTGAAAGCATTCGATTCATCGTATGCAAAGATACCTGCACTTTTGAATCCATAGAAGTCACCCACACGACCACCTTCCTGCATCCACCAGATATCACCTTCCATATACGCCTTACCTTCAGACAATTTTTCAATACGGTTGATGTTTCTGGAGATATTGAAAGAAGCATTCCACTTCCAATCTTTCGTACGAATAATATCACCGGTAACGGCTATTTCAAAACCGCGGTTACTCATTTCACCGACATTGGTCTTCATATATGCAAAACCGGACTCTTTAGGCAATTGGTAGTTTGCCAGCAAACCGTCTGTATATTTATCATAGTAATCGGCAGTGATTGTCAAACGGCTATTCCAAAAATTCAAGTCCAAACCAAGGTTGAACTGTTTAGTTTCCTCCCATTTCAGATTGTCCTTGCCGATGCGGGTAGGAATAACCCCTCCCACTCCATCGTAGATAGAATTCGGAGAATAAGAGTAGATATAGTCATAGTTTCCAATCGCTTCGTTACCTGTAATACCGAAACTTGCGCGGATCTTGCCATCTTCGAGAAACTTCTTCGAGAATTTCATAAACTTCTCGTCCGAGAAACGCCATCCCACAGATACGGAAGGGAAATTACCCCATTTGTTTTCTTTGGCAAAACGAGAAGAACCATCACGCCGCATAATGGCATTGAGCAGGTATCTTCCTTTATAATCATAAGTCACGCGAGCAAAAACGGAAGCCATAGAGTGATTACTTAATGTTGAACCTGTAGATGACAAATCCAGGTTTGCGGCAAAAGCATTCATTGTATAGATAAAATCTGTAGACGAGTTTATCCCCACAAATGTCTCGTTTTCATAACGCCATTGCTGAGCACTGATACCTACCATAGCCGTAAAATTATGATCTTTTATTTTGCGCGCATAAGTAAGGATGTCTTCATTCATCCAGTTCCAGTTCAGGTAATTATAAGAATAACCTTTATTCTGTTTCTGCCATTCATCAGTAATAAGACTCGGTTCCAGTTTTTTTCGTTTGTCCAAATAGAAGTTAGCATTAATATTAGCTCTGAACTTCAGATATTTGTTGAATTTGATTTCAAAGAACTGGAAGAAGTTAGCCTTATAAGAATCAGTAAAGTCAGTAGTATAATTAATTTGTGCGATGGGGTTCTTCTGACCATTAAATACCCCGACCAAAGAACCATCCGGATAATAAGTATTGAAATAAGGACGACGAGTCAATACTGCACTCAATAAAGTACCTTCATTCAGACCTTTCTTTTTAGAATAAGTCAAAGAAATACGGCTACCCATATTCATCCAGTCTGTCGGTGAATAATCTGAGTTGATACGGGTGTTCAGTCTTTGGAAGCCGGTATTCGAAATAATACCTTTCTCATTATAGTAACCGGTATTGATGAAATATTTCAATTTCTTTGTACCGCCACCTACACTGATATCTACTTGGTCCTTTTGGGCAGTAGTCGTGATCATGTCCAGATAATCATTATCTACATTGAAGAATGAGTTCAAAGGATCATCAAGAATATCTATACTTTCATTCGCATTACCTCCACCATACGTTTCAAAATACTCTTTACGGTACTGGTCGTACAGCAAACGTTCCGCACGATTAGCCTGCGGCACTTTATGAGACAATGTGCCCCATGAGTGATTATACTTTATATCAATACGTGCTTTACCTTCCTGACCGCTTTTAGTCGTGATAATGATCACACCGTTTGCTGAACGGGAACCGTAAATAGCTGCGGAAGCGGCATCCTTCAATATTTCCATAGAAGTAATATCATTGGTATTGATACCATCGATACTCTCCAAAGGCACACCGTCTACAATATAAAGAGGAGTGACTCCTTCGGCAGAGAAAGTAGATGTACCACGAATCTTAATGGATGAAGATTCACCGGGCTGCCCTGAACCGGATACAACCTGCACACCGGCAGTGGTACCCTGCAATGCCTCAAATACATTAGTCGCCATTTTCTGTTCGATGGCCTCACTTGAAATAGAAGTAATAGCTCCCGTCACATCACGCTTCTTCATCGTACCGTAACCTACTACAACTACCTCATCCAGTAATTTGGAATTTTCTTCAAGTGTTATATTCATCGTTTTATCTTTCACCACTACATCTTTAGTAGTGTATCCCATAAACGATACGGTTAAAGTGACCCCTTTCTTAGAAACTGTCAATGAGAAATTTCCATCCAGATCTGTAATAGCTCCATTAGACGTGCCTTTTTCCATCACATTGGCACCAGGTAAAGGAAATCCGGTTTTATCCACCACCACTCCTTTCACCGTAAATCCGCCTTGAGCATAAGTCGGACTGACAAAGGAAAAGAGACTCAAGGAAATCAAAAGAAGCGACTGAAGCCACCGTGCTTTTGTCCTGTTCTGTACATTTTTCATAACTAGAATAAAATTAAATTGGTTAATTATTAAGGTTTGACTCACTATTTTATTAATCAGGAGAAATACATTGGTACTCTCCCGTAAAATGTTGTCTTTTATTTATTACACAAATAATCATCTTTCATAATACTATACAATAATTATTATATTAGAATAAGATTATACAATACCCGGTCTGCTAAATAAGAGTGTGTGCGGACACACCCAATTAAAGAAAACTCAAGTACAAGCTGGCATGATCCAACGCCACAAAAGTATCGTATTTGGGCATATTGCACCCTATCGAATTATTCGTTTTATCTAGTCTAAAAATTCAGATGACTTATTTTAATCACTTTACAGAGGGATCGGAAGGGGCATCATGAGATTTCCTATACTGTGTAGGAGCAATATCAAAAAGTTCTTTAAAGCATTTGTTGAAGTATTGAGGATTTCCAAATCCTAACCGGTAAGCAATATCCGAAATGTTCATCTCCGGAGCATTCAGTAGAAAATATGCTGCTTTTTTCAAACGAAGGTTCATGATAAAATTATTTGGCGTACTTCCCGTAATACCTTTTATCTTCTGGAATAAGGCGGTACGTCCTACTCCCATCTCCCGTGAGAAAGCATCTACACTGAATTCGGGATTTTCCATATTATCTTCCACCACTTGAGTAGCTTGTTCGATAAACTTCTGGTCGAGTTCATTTGTTGCAATCTTCTCCGCCTTGCTATCCAGTTGATGGGCATATTTATTCTGTAAAAGTCTGCGGGTATTAATCAGATTATTGCATTGCATCACCAGCCGCCGCATATTAAATGGCTTCACCACATAAATATCCGCTCCAATTCTCAATCCTTCCAACTCACGTTCGGGAGCACTAAGGGCAGTCAGAAGAACGACAGGTATATGGCAGGTTTCTATATTGTTCTTGATCTTGGCACATAACTCTGTTCCGGGCATTCCGGGCATCATGATATCCGAAATAACCAGGTCGGGTTGCATTACCTTTACTTTCTCGTACCCTTCCTTGCCATCACTTGCAGTTTCAACCGTATACAACGGAGAGAAGATATCCACAAGGATATTTCTGATCTCTTCATTATCATCGATCACCAGTAATTTACAGTCAGTAGTCCCGCTTTCACTTTGGGCTGACTGCACCTCTTTAACCAGCAGTTCTTTGTCTTCCGAATAATAAATATATTCCTTATCCTGCTCCGGTTCAATCCGGGCCACAGAAGAGTCAAAGTGAGCATCCCCTTTTTTCAGAGTGACCTTAAAACAAGAACCTTTTCCCAACTGACTTTCTACTGTTATATCCCCCTGATGAGCTTTCACAATACCCTGACTCAAAGCCAGTCCGATACCTGTTCCTCCATACTGTCCTATATTCTCAACCTGATAGAACCGCTCGAATATCTTAACATAGTCTTCCTCGGATATTCCCGCACCATTATCGGAAACGGAAAACATACATTCCTCCGTTCCATCAGCCAATTCCATACGGATAGTTCCACCGTCTGAAGTATATTTAAAAGCATTAGACAGCAAGTTATTAACCACCTTCTGTATTTGCATCCGGTCTCCCCACACGAGGCATTGCTCGCAGTCGACATGCAAAACAAACGAAATATTCCTATTAGCAGCCAACTCCTTAAACAATACATAATGCTCTTTGAGCAAAGAATATAAGTCAAATTGAGAAACTTTCAGTTTCAAAAGTCCCTGCTCCTGTTTCCGAAAATCAAGCAACTCCGTAATCAATGATTTCAGGTTACCTGCATTTTTATGTATATTCAGCAGTTTTGAATAAGCATAGGTAGACAATTTGCCGGAATTCAGCAACAGATCAACCTGCCCCAGGATAAGAGTGATCGGAGTTCTGATTTCATGCGAGATATTCGTGAAGAAACGAAGTTTGGATTGATTCATCTCTTCAATGTATTGCTTCTCGCGAAGTTCAAAATCCAATGAAGTTTTCAGGAACAGACGGATTCTATATTCTCTCACAATGAAGAATAGAATAGTCAGAATCACGCATACATAAATAGTATAGGCCCACCAAGTAGCATAGAAAGGTGGCGTAATCGTTATATCCAGCGATCTGATTACTTCCGGGAAGTTCTTCAGCCTGATCTCAAAGACATAATCACCCGGAGAGATATTTGTATAAGTAATGTCATTTCCCAGACGGTTCTCGCTCCATTCATCATTATACCCCATTAACCGATATTCTACCTCACCACCGCCTATATGCAGAAAATTATCTGTTGAAAAACCGATAGAAAACACATTTTGCAAGTAATTCAATTTGATCCGTCCGGTATAGGCAAAGGATTTATTTAAAATACCGGTTTGATCGCCTGTTGTTATCTCTTTGTTGTTGACATACAAATGAGCCAACTCCAGATCGTATATTTTCGGAGGATAATACAGACTACTTTCACGAATGGTTACCAATCCGGTAGCTCCTCCCATATAAATATCATGGTTGCGGGATACATGCATGGATTTCCGGTTCACAAGAGTCAGCGGGAATCCGGTTTTAGAATTGAAGTTTATCACTTTCCCCTCTTTCTGTTCCAGCATTGACAATCCATGCCCGGTACCAATCAATAAATTCCCAGAAGGGGTTTCCCCCAGTACCCTGATATTTTCTCCCGACAACACACTTTCAGGAGTATGTAAACGAAACAAACGTTCTTTCTTATCCAGCAAGAAAAGTCCGTTGCCATGTGTCCCGACCCAAATATTTCCCTTTCGATCTTCATAGATAACATTGACCAACTCTTTTTGAGATCTGACCCGTTTCTTCAGACTTATCCTATAGGTTTCAAACCGCTTTTCATCAATCACATAGGCTACACAACCATCGTCGGCAGCAAACCATAATCTGTTTTTCGAATCAAGCAATAGGGTGTTATAATTATGTGTAAACAGTTCCTTCTGGTGAAACAACACCTCGGATTTCAAGGTCTGTTTATCCAAACTCACAATAGCGGATGTTGTCCCGACATACAATTTACGAGGAGTATCCGCCAAGGCAAACAGGGCTTCTCCTACACTTTCTTCTCCAAGCGGTTCGAGATTATAGATATCATTCCGATAGTTATTAAGATGAAAACAATTCACCTTATTGGTAAAGTCGGCTGCAATCCATAAGCAATTATTAGCCTCATCAAAAACAACATCTTTCAGGTAGTCCGTACTGAAATGATATCCCGTATGCGCATTAAAATGCTTGAACTTTCCCTGTTCCGGTTGATATAAATCTAATCCCCCTCCTTCCGTACAAATCCAGATATTCCCGGCTTTATCTTCTGCCATAGCACCGACCACCGGAAAAGACAATCCGGTGTCCGAAGCATGATAATGCACAAAATGCTGATATTCCGGAGAGAAGAAGTTTACCCCTCCCCAATAAGTCCCCACCCAAACAGTTCCTTGTTTGTCCGTATAAAGAGACGTCACCGAACGATTGGACATAGCACCCACCCGGTTAGGATCAGCCTGATAATGGAATATTTTCCCGGTAGCCACTTCAATCTTACTCAATCCACTTCTGTAGCCTACCCATATATTCCCTTCCAGATCCTGACATAACGCTCTCGCCATATCATCCCGAACCGTGTAAACACTCTTGTCATTATATTCATAGTGATGTATGATCGTACCTTGAGGTGAAAAACAGAAAACACCCTGATCCTGCGAACCGATCCAAATATTCTGGTCGTTACTTTTTATCAGTTTCATCACTTTAATTCCGGGCAAGTGAAGTGACATCGATCCGCAAGTATCTACACGCATCACCCCGCCCTCTTTCAAAGCAATCCAGAGACTTCCTTCGGAACCTTCCACCATCGTCGGGCCACTATCCGGCAGCTGCAAATCGGCATACATCGGTTTCAAGAGGCGGGTATTCTTATTGTATAAGAACAGTTTCCCTCCTTCTGCAATCCACACTCCCGTTTTTCCTTTGGCAAGAGTGGAGGGAGAAGTCACCGGAAGAATATAATATTTTTCTGTTTCAAGGTCGAACTGGAAAAGTCCGGTAGAGGCCAACAGGAAAAGACTTCCCTGACCGTCTTCCACCATTTGAGTCACATATAAATTACCATAACTGATAGAGTCGTTATGAAAGTGGTTGAAGACTTTGATGTGATTGCCATCGAAACAATTCAGCCCGTCCAGAGTGGCAATCCATATACGCGATTTCTCATCCTGGCAAATATCGCTCACCGTTATTTGCGACAATCCATCTTCCACACCCAATGTTCTGAACTTGTATTCCTGTGACCGGAGTGGAAATACAAATCCAAAAAGAGATAGCAGAATAAAAAAATGGATCTTAGATAGTCTTTGTTCGCGCATATCAAAAATGATGGTTTATAGCACACATTAATCTCCCACAAAAGTAACAGTTTTTATGATATTCCCCAAATTAGATCAAGGCAAACGCATCTAATTATTGATAAGCTTGCTCAGACAAGAGTTATCTCATCCAGCTTTTAACCTTTCTCTTTAGCCCTTTTGTTTGTTTTTCATTTTTAAGTAAATTCAGGGCAATTCAATTAAGCATAGGGAGGTCTTGAGTAGATTTTCTGCCATGAGCTTCATTAAAAGTCCCTGACCCACTGTGTGTGAATGAAATAAAAAGAACCCATTCGGTTATGGCATAGCCATAACCGCTCGTTTTTCATTTTTCTATCATATATCATTTATCATATCTTTGTTGTTAGCAAGTAAGTAAGTCAGAGCACTAATGAATTTTCAAGTTCAATTAAAAGTGTGACACTGCAGGTCTGTAGAATGATTATTGGCCGATAGATGCCATATGGAAGAGCACCTCACATTCCGAAAGACTGCAGGCCTGCCTATTCTTCTTACAAATACTTATAGACTATGACAAGAAATACGAAAACGATCAAGTCCCCTGATGGGAACAAACTGGCAATTGTAAATCCAGATGCTGCTGGTATTGATATCGCTGACACAGAAATGCAAGTATGCGTTCCGGAAGGCCGAGATGGAGACAATAACCGTAGATTCGGTAGTTTCACCTGTGAGCTCAATAGTCGTCCCTTAAAAAGCATATTTCAGCGAAACATTCCGAGTGGAGATGCTTTCGCTGAAATATGCTTTTTAAGGGGCGACTACTTAATGTATCTGAATGATTCGTTCCACTCTTCCCAAAATCAAGAATCCGGTTTTGCCCACCACGCGAAAGGGCAATCTCATCAATGCAGGCGTAAGCACCGATGTTTTACTCAAACAACAGCCATCATTTGTACAAAGAAACAATATCAAGATGTTCTGAGAGTTTCTGACGAATCGCGCCAACTATTTTATTCAAGTTTTACAAATATACCACATGGATTCTCCTCCTTCGAGAAAGAGGAGAATTCATGCGGTATATGACTACTTGCGAAACTTTGAATATCTGATTAATGCTTCCAAGAAATAATAATCCGCATATATCAATGGAACATCTACTTCATTATTTCCAGGAAGATTGCCTACACTATGTTTTAAAAGAAAACCATGGTTTTCTTTTTCTTTCGCCCTATAATAATTATTACTTAGATTATTCAATATTCTTATACCCATATCATAATAAGTTTGTTTCTTATTTATATCTGAAACATAGCCACACAATTCAAATAAAGCAGAAGCCACAATACAAGCCGCTGAAACATCGCGAGGAATCACTTTATAATCCGAGGAAACATATTCAAAATCAGGATTAAAACCTTTTTCGCCAGCATTAAAATCCCAATATGGAATGCAATCATTAGGCAGATTCTTATGATTCAGAAAAAAATCGGCCATATTTATGGCTGTCTGCAGAAAACGCTCATCTTTGGTATATCTATAAACCATCGTAAACGAATAAATTCCCCATGCCTGCCCACGAGCCCATGTAGAACTATCAGCATAGCCTTGAGCAGTCTGCCTATGTAATATTTCCCCAGTGTCAGGAGCATAATTTACTACATGATAGGAACTAAAGTCTGATCGAATCTGATTTTTCATCGTTTTCTCAGCGTGACTTACCGCAATATCCCAATAAACAGAGTCATTTGTAGCCTGAGTTGCCCAGAACAGCAACTCCAAATTCATCATATTATCAATTATTACAGGATACTCCCAAGTATTTTTCCTCCCAATCGACTTTCTTGCATTCCACGATTGAATACATCCCACATTATACGAGTATCGCTTGCATAAAGACTTGGCAGATTGAACAAGTATGGGAATATATTTCGGATTAGCAGTCAAACGAAAACCATTACCATAACTGCAATACATCATAAATCCAACATCGTGATGACCAACGAAAAACTGAATATCTTTCAGACTATGAGTCCATTTCATTGCTTCATCTTTCCAACGATTGTTCTTTGTATACTCATACATATACCACAAAATGCCCGGCCAAAAACCGGATGTCCAGTCCTCAGCCGGTACACACCATAATTTATCTTGTTTCACCGTACGAGGAAAACAGGTTATATCCATAGCTTTCTTGAGCATAGCTTGATATTGAATCTCTGCTAATTCAAAGTTCTTTTTTACAATATCCTGACTTTTAGCCTCCCATCCAATGGAAAAAAAAGCCAAAATTATAATTGCTAGTTTTATTTTCATTATTACACTCTTATTTTCGTTCGTTAAACAATGGAAACATCAAAGGCTGCACGTTTTTTTCTTCTTTTGCCTCCGAAATCACAACCCATTCTCCTGGCTCTAGTATAACTTCTTTTTTGAACGGCTTACGAATCAGCATCCTAGATTCTTTTTCTCCTGCATTAAATGCAATGATTGAATCACCGTTTTGTTGTAAGACAACATCTGTCAAGTCAGGGAAACGAAAAGCAAACATCTTATCTTGATAGTCTGAAGCACCCCATATTCCTACACTTACCAAATCTGCATACACTTTACTTTGCCTAATAACTACGCCTTTACCAACTATATCAAGATTACCGATCAAAACTGATTGGAAACTGAATGCAGACAGATTATTCCTTTTATCTAATACTACCTCAGCCGTTTCTTCGTCTGTAAAAATCCGTTGTCCCCAAATCATATATTCTGACCTAACATCTATATTTTCCGTACTAAACATTGGACTTACATTTTTATACGGATATAAGAACGTAGCAAAAGACGCCGGAGTTTCCTGTTTTTTACGAAAACGTACAGTTGGGATAGCACGGTGTTCTATTGGATACCAGCCTAATAAAGGCGTATCCTGCCCTTGAATTATTTCCGTTTGCAAATTCTCTTTATCTATTGCATATATACCTATTTGTACGCTATCATTTCGCACACTATGCACGTAATGACCATCAGAATTTAATGCAGCTGTCGGTGCATCAAGATGAAAATGTGCATCAAATACATGTTCTCCACTACCTTCGAGCTGGTCAATAATCAAAGCATAATAAGGTTTAAGATACAAGACATTCCGAGTATGTGTCACTGTTGTGTCCCGATCATTCATCCATATTTGAGGCTGGTAACTTTTCTTCGGGTTATATACATTAGTCACATATCCGTCGGTATAACTGGAGGAAACGTAATCAAACAAAGGCGTCGTACAAAAAAGATTATCTACCGGAGAGAATTTTTCAGGTATCACCTTCTTTCGGTATTGCCATTTTCCATCTACTATGATAGTATTGTGCGAAGGAGTATTAATTGAAAAACGCCTCCAGTCGGACTGATCATAAGGATATTTGCCCGGATCAAATAATAATGTTTTCCCCCACGCCTTCAATACTATCTGAAGTTTTTCCTGTTCGACATGACCAATTCCCTGCGGTCCCCCTCTGAAGAATAAAAACATACCATTGTCCCTCCATCCACTTCTCATCATATAAAATCCCGCATAATTCAAAAATGTCGTACTAGGTAATTCCTCACCTTCTTTCCCATCCGATACTACCCATGCCAATACCGGATCATAACCAATCTTCAACCCTTCTTTTGATATCTCTTTAATCTTTTTCAAACTTGAATCGTTAGTCCTCACATGGTCTCCCCATTGATCCATAAGTAAGACTGGCGCCCGATACATATCCAACAATCTGGATGTAAATGACTCCGGTAATCTGATATCATTTATTTTTGCAATATCATACAATTGTTTATAGGTAGCTACCACCCCATAGTGATAACTAGGCGATAATTCGGCCTGCAACCCGTCAGGAGGCACAACTTTCTTTATTTCATCCACATACCTATTCATTGCGACTGTACGCCATTCTTCTGCTTTTGCAAATTCCTGAAATACACAACCCATGGTAAATAATGCCGCACACTCTGTCGTCACGTGATTTCCCGTACGCTCAAAATCCCTTAACAGTGTATTTTTAAGATGCTCTGCATGTTCATAAATCAACTTTAAATAAAGCGTATTGTCTTCTGCAGTAAATCGTGCAGAATTCCTAAAAGTCAAATATGTATTAAGCCATGTCCGTATTCTTATTGCTGTATCTAAAGTTCTCCAAATAGGTTTCACTGTCAAAGGATTATCTTTCGCAAAGTCATACATAAACCACCTCCACTTCTCCAGATACTTTTCGTTTCCTGTCTTTTTATATGCTACTACAAGTTTATTTAAAAAATTGATTCGCGAAACACAACTATAAGTCCATTCAACAGTATAATTGGGGTCACCGCTTTCCCTAGGATTAAATAGCCAGTCGAAATGTTCTCCCATATATACCCTTCCCTCTACATAAGGTCGTTTCAAATTTATATCATCATAAATATAATGCATACAAACACTATCAGCTGCAATATCTGTTTCGTCTGATAGTCGCTCAGCTACAAATGGTTCCATGAACCATTTTCCACCACCAGCCAACCTTTTATATTGAAGCAAAAGAAATTTAGCTGCCGAATAGTCGCCTTTTTCCACACTGTTCCTCACATTCAGCATATCCGGGATATCAAGTCTGAGTGAACTAAAAAAGAGAGAATCGGAAGGCAACCAGTCATGACTATATATTTTGTATGGAAGACAAACTCCCATACAAAATATTAGAACCAATACTTTATTCTTCATTTTTACAAGTTAGGATATTTAGACATCTTACGATCGGTAACTCTCATTAATGTTGCAAACGTCCACCCATGATGAGATACCCTGTTTCCTTTATAACCTCCCAAAACTGGTTGAAAACTACCGACAAATGATTTATACTCATCATCAAAATAGTCATTCATAGCCTCATACAAATCAGTAGGAGCATCTTTACTCCTTACCTTATCTGTTGTAAAAGTCCAATGTGGCCATTCTGTGCGATTTAACTCATAATAAAGTAAGTAATCCAATGCCTTTTTTAATGATTTTTCTCCTGACTGCCATGTAAACAAATTCGTTTCAATCGTATTATATGCTAATTGAGCAGACAATGTTATGGGCGTCAGCGCATAATAAGTATACCATAACCCATTAGCTTCTCTTCTTGTTTCATTAGGCATTGCTCCATCAGCCGATATACATTTAGGAAGACGTGCCGGTATTCTATCCAGTTCTTCCTTAACTTTATCGTTCAATTCTAAAATATGATAAGCCATAGCAGTGGCAAAAAGTCCCCAATCTCCCCAATTATTAGATTTGGTTCTGATTAATCGGAATGATTGTGGCAAAGCCACAGATTGTATCCACGTTTTGAAGGCTGTTTTTTCTGTAACAGCCCAAATATCTTGTCCCAGCAACAAATCTGCCGCAATCATCATCTGTGAAATCAAGTTTGCAGCAGTGAGTACCGTCCCTGTATCATTGCCATCTTTATCATTCTCTGTTATAGTTTTATTTATCGCAGCCCATGCATTCAAAAAGTAAATAGCTTTATTTCCATATTTCTTATCACCGTTCAATGCATATGCTAAAGCATTGGCATATGCCGCATGGCTATCAAGAGCCAAACCTTGCTTAGCATCAATATTCTCATCCTGTCCACCATAAAAAGCAGGAGTATGAAAATCTTCCACAGCCTCATGTTCTCTATCCTGATAAAAATCAGCTAACTCGATAAGTTTATTATAAGCGCTTTTCCAAGGTTCTTCTTTTTTATTGATTTTTCCGGCAACAAATTCAATCTGAGCCTGTGTATGGAATCTAGGAAATTGCGTACTTTGAGAAATTGGTATAATTAAGTCATTTTCACCCGGTTCCTCAGGCTCCTCCGGTTCCTCAGGTTTGGGTTCTTCAGCATTTGCATACTCTTCTATCACAGGAACTTTAAATTCAGCACAAGATTCAAAACTAAACGTTAACACTACGATGAGTAGTAGATTTATATAAAAATGTATTGTTTTCATATACAGTATTATTTATAAGTTAAAAATGTAGTTGCTTTACAGCTTTTATTCACAGAAAAACGTATCCACCTTGCCTGGAAGCTATCTGGAAATTTAAAATTAAACGATTTGCCTGCTTCCACCTTTATCTTTTTGTAAGTTATCCATTCTCCATGTCCGATAGGATTTACTTCTAAGGTAAATGTCACATCCGAATTGTGATTATGAGAAAGAACCAATTCTTTTTTATCATAGAAGCCTATTAAATAAGGATCAGAATATTCGTCTGCACTAACTTGTGCATTTTTCCATGGACCGCCATGTCCAACAGGCTTTCCAAGTGTCCAAAGATCATCTATCGTTCCGGCCCATAGCATTGCCTTGCCATCCGATGAACATATGACATGGGGATTGTTTTGAACCTCATATGGATTCAATCCACTCATAACCAGTAATCCCCTGTATGATGCATAGTCATGAATACGAAAATTGTGAGAAGATATCGGACGTATCTTAGCAAATCCATCTGCATTCTCTGCCGGTAATTCAAAGAAGGTCCCCATACAGTTAAAAAGATCACGTTCGGTGGCTACCTCACGACAAATGCGCAAAGTTCCGGCATCAGTCAGTGGCTTATAAGCTTCATTGCCTAAAGGCAGACGCCAACGACGATTATTGTCATCAACAATGAGCACAGAGGATTCTTCGATTGAAATCACATTCTGAGGTATGGCAAAACGGGTACGGATAAAGTTTTCGGTTTTCACATCCACTTTTTTCTCTAAACTCATATTACCATCCAATTCGTAATATCCCGATTCTACAAATTTATCTCCATGAAATGTTCCGGCCAACACACCTAATACCCGACGATTATCTCCCAAACCGTACAAAAGAGCTCCAGCAGATGTATTATCATTTATTACTGAAATTCCCTCAAAGCTATCATTATTCTCCATACTACGTTCATTCCCCGTATATGCAAATTCTAAGCTCAATATTACAGATTTATCAGGGGTGGCACGTATCCACTCTCCCTTTTCCGAGTCTGTAAACTCTACAAAAACAGACTGTCCGGCAGGTACATTAACCGTCTTCAGTTTCTGCCATTGATTATTACCTTTTTCATCTACTTCCAATAATATATTTACAGAAACTTTTCCCGAGTTTCGGAGCCATGCACATCTTTTCTCCCAACCTGCAAATAGAAAAGGCTCTGAAACTTCACCACTCTTCACCAAATCATCAATCCATACTGCGCCTATTGCAGTTGTACTACCCAGTTTATCAGGTTTATCGACATCAGTAAACCAAAGATTAGAATTTGATTGTCCGGGACCTTCAATATCTCCCTTCACCGTACGCTTATTTAGAAATTCCTTATGAGCAGAGTCATCACAACCAAAAACAAGTTTATCATTCCAACGTGTAAAATCTCCGATAACCTTCAAATAAGCCGACCGAGGACGTATACCTACCGTTTGATCCGCAGAAAATGTTTTTGGGAATCGCCAAAACATTCCATGCATAGTCATCAAATAGTCAGGATTATCATTTGTCCCTACATTTCTTATTCTTGGCCATTCAGTATTCCAGCCATGCGCACCATCATAACTATTGCTTGCTTTTGGCAAACGGTAAAATGCCCATGTACCTTTATCTCTCACCCCAACCAATATGGAGCGGGAATCCCAGCCTGTCACCCAAATCGGATCTGCTTCCGGATTTGCACTACCATAAATACCTCCGGGGCCACTAACTTCAGTAAACTGATTACGACGAACCAACTTCCAATTCTCCCCATCCCATTCGCATAATCCTCCGGAAGTGAGATTAAAATCGGTTAATGCCCTTTCATCCGCCTCTCCGTTATTTGAATAAACCACTACTCCTTGCCCCGAATAGAACCCCTTTCCATGTGCTCCAGGCAATAATGGATTAGGTTTATTAGCTTTTGTATCATCTTCATGTGCATTCATCACATTTCCATCCACATATAAAGTTTTCACCGCCAAGGTATTTACATCGACTTCATAAAATCCTTCTTCCATTGTAGCAATATACAGTTTATTAGCCGGATCAGACAAATGACGGGCAATTCCCGTATAACGTCCCGGGTATTCAGTGAGAGGAATAACTCTTACATTGCGCTCTTTATCTATGGCATACGGACCTATGAATAACTGATTACTCTCTTTATGAATAAATCTGTTAGCAGGTGTACCACCAATACTTTCCTCCCTCACTATTTGTTGTAAATCAGAAGTAATTTCATACAATTTATCTGAAGAGCCGTAAGGCAAATGAGGTCCATAAGTAATTACCCATAAACGATCTGCCCAGTTTACAACAGCTCCCGTTCCACATTCACCCTCATTATTATAATAGGCTAAGTGAGGATAAATACCACTGAAACTAGAGTGTATCGGTTCATTCTGTTTACTGCTCTGACATCCAGTCAAGAGACAAACTATTAAAAATAAGTAACCTATTCGTTTCATATTATTCATGTAACTTTAGTTGAGAAAAGTATCTTTTCTAAAACAAAGCATCTTTCCCCAAGAATTAGTTTATCTGTTAATAATTAGGATTTTGATTTAAGTTAGAATTTACAAGAAGCTCACTACTAGGGATCGGCCACAAATACTGCCGTTCTTTATTGAAACTTCTTTCCCCCAATATTTTACAATCATTAAGCATTGAAGTATAATCGGGGATACCATTTTCATCAATAGTAGGAGTTCCCGGAAAGGGCCATTTCTTTCTATCTTGATTAACAGCGTCAGGCATACCCAATACAGGTTTAGTCAATGCATCCTCTGCTATTCTCCAACGAATTAGGTCCATATACCTCAAGCCTTCTTTTACGAATTCAACTCTCCGTTCTCTTTTTATTATTGTACGAAGTTGTTCTACATTGGTTGTTACAACCTTTGGATAATCAGTAGCTTCCACAGTTGTCTTATAAGCTCTAGCCCGAACTTTATTTATAGCCTCCAAAACTGATGAGTCTACTTCGCCCAGTTCTATCTTCGCTTCAGCATATGTCAACAGCATCTCAGCATAACGTATAATTATCAAATCAACATCATCGACCTTTCTATCAGCCATCGTCTGATCATATCCTTTTTTCCATACAAATCCGGTATAGCTTGCATAAGAATCTTTTCCTCTCGAATCCTTATTATCAACTAATTTATTGTCTTTATAACTCCTCACCTTAAGAGTGTCCGGATGAGGCTGATATCGGAATTGAAGCCAGTCAGAACCATGTTTCACGATTGTTTCAATCAATCTCGGGTCTCTATTATCAAATGGCTTCTGAGGATTGTAAAGAGGCGATTTATCTATAGGCAAACCATCGGTACATTCGTAGGAATCTATAAGTTCTCGAGTAGGCATCACCGAACATGTAAATCCAGCCGTACGTGTGAGATAACGCCCCAACACCGTAGCTCCCGCGTTCACTACCCCGTATGTTTCTGACCGAGGATTACTCATTATTATTTCTTTATTATTTTGTCCTTCCGACAGAAACAGCGTCCTGTAATCAGGATGCAATTGATAAATCCCTTTTTTCTCCAGTTCCATAACTGCGCTTGCTGCAGTTTTAGCTATTTCCCATTCGCCTGCATACAATGCCGTTCGTGCTTTTACAGCTAATGCTGCTCCTTTGGTAAACCGTTGTTGTTGATTCGTAGCATATGTTTCCGGAAGATTGTTTGCCGCCCAACCTAACTCATCATATACAAAATCCAAGATTTTATTCTTACTAGTTCTTCCCATTTTGTATGAATCTTCTAAGCTTATATAGTTGGTGAGAAATGGTAAATCACCAAAATGATTAACTAATACAGAATATTGATATGCTCTGATAAAGCGAGCTTCCGCTTCAAGCCGGGTCATGACATCAGGATCAGTATTGTCTTTAGCCTGGTCTTTATAAAGCATAAAACTATTTACTCTCGCTATAGCTTTGTAACTATTGGTCCATAAATCGGCAGAACCTGTCCAATCACTATTTATAGTTCCCGTCACCACAGCATTACTAATGGTACGAGTAGTCATATTATCGGTCATTAATTCATCATCTACCGAATAAAAAGGAGAGCGATATAAATCATTGATCGCCATTTCCAGTTCTTGTTGATTAGAATAAAAATTGCCGGTAGAAGATTCGGACAATGGATTCAAATCCAGATTATTACATGACGTTAGAATCAATGCCATCATCCATACTGAAAATATTCTTATCTTTTCCATATTCATGTGTATTTTAAAAATTAAGATTGAAACCTCCCATAAAAGTAGTAACAATAGGATAACCAGTTGCAGACGATTCCGGGTCCCAGCCCTTCGGATACTTATTTATGGACAACAAATCGTTTATACTTACATAAGCCCTTATATTTTTAATATACTGGCTTAACATTCTTCCAACAGGTATTCTATATCCCACAGTTATGTTCTTTAACCGAAAATAAGAGCCATCTATCAGCCAGAAATCCGACATCGTATAATTATTTGTGGCACTAGATGTTGACAAGCGAGGATATCGGGCAGCCATATTCTGCTCTACGGAATTGTTACGACTCCAAAACTTTCCATCAATTATTTTAGGAACATTTCCGATTCCCGACTCCATAAATGGTTGAACCTGAACATTAGACAGTCGGGACTTCATTTTTCCCACGCCTTGAAATGCCAACGATATATCTAAATCTTTATAACCTAATGATATATTGCCCCCATACGTATATCGAGGAAGAGAACCACCCAGCAATACTTTATCATAATCAGATATTATCCCATCAGGAACTCCGTCAGGACCACTAATATCTTCATAACAGATATCACCTATCTGAACAGACGAATTCATCTTCGGAAGATTATCCACTTGTTGTTGATTTTGATAAATTCCTTTTGCACGGTATCCGTACCACTCGTCAAACTCTCCTCCTTCTATTTTTGCAAGATTCCCTTTTTGTTGAGTTCCTTTCAAGTCATCAATTACAGTCTTTGCATCCGATATATTAAAAGAAAATGAATATTTAAAATCTCCAATCTGTTCTCTCCACGACGCTTCAAGTTCCCAGCCTTTAGTACTTATTTCTCCTGCATTCTGGTTAGGGTTTGCATATCCAAGATAACTCGGAATATCCAATTTAAGAAGAATATTTTTAGTCCTCTTCTTATAATAGTCTGCCGTTAATTTTAATCTCTCATTAAAAAACATCATGTCTACTCCTATGTCATAAGATTCTGTCGTTTCCCATGTGATATCCCGAATAGCATAAATCGTCTGAGCACCAGTTTTGCTTGATACAATTTCTCCATTTTGCCAAAAAAGAGCATCATTATGAGTTATTGCCGCCTGATATGGATAATCTCCTATCCTCTCATTCCCTACTTGCCCCCATGATCCTCTTAATTTAAGATAGGACATGAATGAAATATTCTTCATAAACTTTTCTTCTGATATAATCCATCCTGCAGAAAAAGAGGGAAAAAACGCCCACCTCGAATCTTTATGAAAACGAGAAGAGCCATCATAGCGGGCATTTGCCTGAAGATAATATTTATTCTTATAATTATAATTGATACGCCCAAAGTAAGACCTTAAAGCTGACTCCGAAGCAGAGCCGCTATTATCTCTCAAATCTTCCGCTCCCAAATCAAGATATGGAAATTCTGTAATCAAAAATCCTTCACGTGACGCTTTCAATGCTTCAGATTTTATTGTATTTTCTTCGTATCCCAACAAGAAGTCTAAATTATGCACTTTGGCAAATGTCTTTTTGTAATTAGCCAAGAACTGGCCATTAAAAACAGTACCATCAGCCCTTGTTTCATTTAGAGTCGTTTTTGGACGACTAGTGTATAGAACTCTGGAAGGATCGTTCTTATCTGTATACTCAACAACTTTGGCAAAGGCCTTAAATTTATTAAAGTTCAACGTAGGAGCAAGTACAGCTTTCAATGACAACCCTTCCAATGGCTTAAAATCTAAAACAAAACGACCTACTAACTGATTGTATATTTTTTCATTTACTCCCCCATCATTCACCTCTGCCAATATATTCGAACCATCTTTTCCCAAAGCATAACGACCATCATCATACCTATCATCATATATCCCTGGCATTACCCGAGCCATATAAGCCACACTTCTTGAAGAAATATAGCTATCTGCCGGAGATTTGTTGTTCGACCTTTTAAATGATACATCCAAATTTGCAGAAAGCATCTTATGCAAACGAATATCATTATTCACACGAAACATGTAGCGTTTATAGCCACTATTAGTATATAAACCATCTATATCGACATATCCTAACGAAGCCTTTGTCTTCACTTTATCCGTCCCCACAGTCATAGTAAACTCATGCCGATGCCTGGGAGCCTGTTTCTTATAAATAACATCTTGCCAATCCGTGGCAGGATAAGAGTCCGGATCCTGCAAATGATTATTCCAATAACTGTTAATAAAATCGGAACCATATACCGAGGAACCTCCATCATTCATCTGCCTTTCATCTACTAACTGCATATAACGTACAACATCTACATACTCAGGCATCTCTGTCGGTTTTTCAATACCAAATTCATAGTTATAATTGAAAGTAGCCTGCCCTGATTTTGCCCGTTTAGTTGTGACTAATATAACCCCAGCAGCAGCACGAGAACCATATATAGAACTGGCAGCAGCGTCTTTAAGAACTGAGATATTCTCTATATCATTAGGATTTATATTATTAATATCATCGGTCGGTATACCATCAACTATAATAAGAGCATCATTGTTTCCAATAGTCGTATTCCCACGTACCCGAATCGTTCCACCACTACCTGGAGCTCCTGAATTACGAGTTACATTCAATCCGGCAACCGCACCTTGCAATGCATTCGAAATCTGTACAGCCTGTCGGTTCTCTATCATCTCACCACTTACAATACCAACAGCACCGGTAAGATCTTTCTTGGTACTTGTTCCATAACCGACAACAACGACCTCACTAAGAGTCATTGTATCATCAATCAGCTTTATGTTCAAATAGTTCTTGTCTGCAGTAACGATTTGCGATTTAAAACCAATGAAGGAAATTTGTATAGAACTTCCCAAAGTAGCGTTAATTGCAAATCGTCCGTTTATATCAGTTATTGTACCTATTGATTGACCTATAACACTTATATTAGCACCTATAACAGGCTCTCCTTTTTCATCGTTTACAACACCTGTTATATTCTGAACTCGTTGTTGCACCTTATCAGCCTTACTAATAGACAGCATTATATAATCATTATTAAATTGATATTTTATATTTGTCTTAGCAAAAGCCGCTTCCAGAAAAGTTACAACTTTCCCCGATACATTCTGCATTACTACCGTACGATTTACATCTATTTCCTGGTTGCTGTACACCACCAAATAGTCTGTTTGTTTTTCAATTTCCGATATCAACTGCGCTATAGACAAAGACTTAGATGCAACTTTTATTATAGCATTTTGAGCTTCTGCGTTTACCGCCATTAGTTGGAAGGTACACACAAATAAGAAAAAGAATGAGATTTTCATAATTCTAAAATAATCTTTAATGCATTGGTTTTTGACAATAAAGAGTGATAACAAAGGATTTATTTTCATATCTTTGTACAATGTATAAAGTGAATACTAAGTTGACTCATGTGTTTACTTTCATCCGGCGACAAATGGTGGTACATTTGTCGCCTTCATTTTCTAAAGGTCATTAAATTTATGTTTTCATGGCATTCATATTTTTTAAGGATTCGACAATCGTTATTAGTTTAATGTAAAAGTATTCTTCTCTTTATCTTTATTTATTTTAAAGTGGTGAATTTGTTGTATAACTTTCAGTATCTCATCAATGCCATCTCTTTGCCTGAATTTACATGTATATCTGATATCTCTCAATAATTGGTTAGAAACAACAATCTTTACATCATAATACAATTCGAGTTTTTTGGTAATATCAATCAAACGTTCATTATTAAAGCTATATATCCCCTCCTTCCAAAGTAAAGCATCGGGAAATTTTATAAGTTCAACAGTCATTTTCCCATTTTCTACTGTCACCTGCTCATTGGGCTTTAAAACAACCTTCTCAGTACTATTGTCGCAACTCACTTGTACTGCTCCTTCAACCAAACTCGTTCGGGTTATCCCGGTTTCAGGATAACTATATACGTTAAATTTTGTCCCTAGTACTTGCATCTCTGCATTTTGAGCAACTACATAAAATGGTTTCTTTTCATTCTTAGCTATCTCGAAAAAGGCTTCTCCCATAATCTGTACCTTTCGCTCCGATCCGGAAAAATGTGAAGGATAAATTAAAGTAGACTGTGCGTTAAGCCAGACAAGGCTTCCGTCCTGCAGGGTGATACAGGCACGCTGTCCTGCTGGTACATATAATGTATTAGTCTCTGCAAGAAGACTATCATCCAGCAAACTTGAAGAAGTCCATAATGTCAACCAACATGTAGAAACAATCACGAGTATAACAACTGCCGCATATTTCATTAACTTAATCAGAAATTGATGACGTTTTCTTGTTGCAATCCATTGCTTAAAATAACTATATTTATTTTTTCCCTCATCAATATTCTCACCGTACGAAGACAGGTTTATCAAAGCACATAGGTTTTGATACTCGCTAAATTGCTTTTTTAAGATATCATCTTTCCTGATCTCTCGCAGAAGTTCTAGTCTTTCAGCGGCATCCAATTCATTTTGAAAGTATTTCAATATTCGTTCGTCCATCTTTTATTTCTTCTGAGTTCATTATATAAACGAACCAACAGAAAAAATCCGCTAAAAGAAAAAACTTTTTTTTTATTTCAATCATCAATAAAGTAAAAAAAGGAAAAGGGGAAAATAGTCTTTCAGTTCAGTTTTAAGTTTCTTGTAAGCGATTCCCATCTGCGTTTCAACCGTATTTATAGAGATATTTAATTCTGCAGCAATCTCTTTTTGCTTTTTACCCTCGATTTTATTTTTAATAAAAATTTCCCGGCATTTCTCTGGCAGTGCATCAATCGCCTTTGATAAAATTTGTTCTATACTTTCTTCCTCCAAGATGTCCAAGTCTAGATATTCCAATGAGTAATACTTCGCTTGTAAAGTGAGACGGTACTCTTCTTGCAACTTATCCTCAATATCTTTTATTAATATTTTCCGACGTAAAAAATCAACGCATCGATTTTTAATAGCAGTGAAAAGATAAGCTATAATATTAATTGGCAGTTCCAGTATTTCTTTTCGTTCCCAAAGTTCTCCAAAAACATCTTGCACAATGTTTTCGGCATCTTCATCCGATAGAACATATTCCTTAGCAAAATGCTTCATCTTGGAAAAATAAGCAATATAAATTTGCTCAAAATCAACAGGTTGTTTTTCTTGTATCATTCCCATTCAATCAGTTTTATATTGCCAAATATAAGGGAATAAAAGATTCAATGCAACCAAAATAAATATAATTTTAAAACCGATTTATAACACTTAATATTATTCAAATCCCCAGTTTCATATTTCCTCTCCCATTAAACAATCCTTAAACGCCAATATTTTTATTCTTCCCGCCCGAACGAACGATATTCCAGCGGAGTAAGCCCTGTACGTTTCTTGAAAAAAGAGAAAAAATATTCGGTAGACTGGAAACCCAGGAAAAAAGAAATCTCTTTCACGGATTGGGAAGTTCCTACTAACATTTGTTTGGCTTTACGAAGTTTCAATTCCTGGAAATATTTGGCAGGAGCATAACCTGTATACTCCTTGAAAACACGTCGAAACCATGAATAACTGATATTAAGCCGCATCGCCAACTCTTCCGGATCTACATTACCGGAAATATTTTCATTCATGATGATTTTTGCCTGTTCTATCTTCTGATCCACATCACTCATCTCGAAAACTTTATTCTTGGAGACGGAGAGAATCATACCTATCATGTGAAGCACAATCCCGGAAAGGTATTGTTGCGCGGAAATTTTATCCGCTTCAGCTACAGCAAGAGCACGGGAGAACAAGGAAACCAATTCTTCATTAATACCAATTTCCAATATTTGCTGCTCCTGCGACAAAAAAGCATCATTAACGATGGCATCTATCATTGGTCCCTCAAAGCCTATGTAATACTCCGTCCAACCCGTCTGCCGCAACGGACGGTACGTATGCCATTGCCCGGGAAACAACACCATCAACCGGCCTTTACAAACTTGCTTTTCGGAAGTTGAATCGGATGAAAACAAACCGCGCCCCTTCGTAATATAAACTAGCTGGTATTCACGAAGTACTCTTCCCTTTTCCGCATTAAAAAAGTAACCGGAAGGATGTTCTTTCAACGGGTAAGGTGAATCAGGAGGAATAGACTGATAGCCGACGGTATTTACCCATAGACCAAATTTCCGGTCCATGTCATTTACAATCAGATATTTAAATTCTAATCCTAAACTATTATCCTCGATCATATCAGTGTGTTTTCACGTAATTGAGTTGGACAAAAATAGGAATTATTTTTAGAAAACACACGCAAGGGTACAAAAAAACATCCGGAGTGTACCTTTAAGTATCTCCGGATGTTTATACAAAAACTAATTTTATTATGATGAGATTTAGAATGCTTTATGATACAGAGCTTCGATGTCTTCTACTGAAGTCGGACGAGGATTACCACCCGTACAAACATCATTGAAAGCTGCTACAGCCAATGCAGGAATATCTTCTTCCTTCACATTGATTTCATGCAATTTCTGCGGTATATTGATGCTGATAGAGAGTGCTTTCACTGCTTCAATAGCTGCTTTTATTCCCTCTGCTTCACTCATTCCAGTGGTGTCTACTCCCATTGCTTTCGCAATATGGATATATTTTGAAGCTGCCGGAGATTCAGCATTATACTCCATCACATACGGCAACAGCAAAGCATTGGCTACCCCATGAGGAGTATCATAAAATGCACCCAGCGGATGAGCCATCGAGTGAACGATTCCTAAACCAACATTCGAGAATCCCATACCGGCAATATATTGTGCCTGCGACATTGCTTCGCGGGCCGCCACATCCTTGCCGTTATCCACAGCCGCCTTCAAATTCTGTGCAATCATTTCAATCGCCTTCAATTCAAACATATCACTCATAGCCCAAGCACCCGGAGTAATATAACTTTCGATGGCATGAGTCAAGGCATCCATTCCCGTCGCAGCAGTCAGCCCCTTCGGCATGGAGTACATCAACTCAGGATCTACGATAGCCACAGCAGGAATATCGTTCGGGTCTACACACACCATCTTCTTACGTGCATCTTCATCGATAATCACATAATTGATAGTAACTTCGGCAGCCGTTCCGGCAGTAGTAGGCAGTGCGAAAGTAGGTACCGCTTTATGCTTGGTATCAGCCACACCCTCCAAAGACTTCACATCCGCAAAATCCGGGTTGTTCACAACAATACCGATGCCCTTAGCAGTGTCAATAGAAGATCCGCCGCCCAAAGCAACGATAAAGTCTGCACCGGAAGCTTTGTAAGCAGCCACTCCGTTCTGTACATTAGCAATAGTAGGATTGGCTTTTACATCACTATAAAGTTCGTAAGGTATCTGATTGTCGTCAAACACTTTAATGATTTCGGCAGCCACACCAAACTTGATCAGATCCTTATCCGTTACAAAAAAAGCTTTCTTAAAGCCACGTCTGGCTGCTTCTACAGCAATTACACTCCGGCAGCCTGCACCGAAGTAAGAAGTTTCATTTAAAATAATGCGATTCATGGTTGTTTATTGGTTTATTTTATTTAGGAAGATTGAAAGCAACAGTCATTTCCTTCATCTGTTCCTGACTCATACCATCCGGTTCGAAGCCCATGTTCTTGGCTGCAATATAGATCAAAGCAGATTTATTCAACACATCAATCTGGTCGAATGCCTGCATCGCATCGCAATCTACTGCAAATACGCCATGTTTTTCCCACATCACAACGTCGTAATCCTGCAACTCCTTAATGGTAGCTTCCGCCAGTTCTACAGAACTAGGCAATTTATAAGGAATGATACCCAAGCCACGCGGGCAGAATGCCTTTGTTTCGGGAATCATGCTCCACAACATATTGGTAGCCACATCTTTTTCCAGGAACTTCTTACAATGTGTCAGGGCAATCAGCTCAATCGGGTGCGTATGCACAGATGCTTTATAAGGAGAGTTTTTGCTCAACAGGTCATTGTGCACACTCAGGTGAGAAGGCAATTCCGATGTCGGAGCCACCGCCTCATCAGCGATAATCACATAGCTGGCACAGTCATCCAGAATACGGATAACCGAACCATTCTCCATCGGCCAGCGAGCTAAATCACGCATACGCTTATTAGTTCCCTTGCAGTAGAAATAACATCCTTTCAGATAAGGAAGAGTCACACCGATAGATTTTACTTCGCTGATCGGTTTCATCTGACGGATTTCATCGTCTACAAACTCTGTGATATTAATAGTGATATTACCACCGTTACGTTCAGCCCATCCTTTCTGCCACAAATAGCCGGCAACTTCAGCCACCTTATTTACCTCTTTGGCAAGTGCCGGACGATTCTCTAAAATTGATTTCATTATATATATTTTTTAATTGTATACGGATTACATAGATTTCGCCGCAAGTTATAAAAAAACTGCGTAATCTCTGTAATCCGTACCTATAAATTTTAAAACAAATTTGGGAACACTAATGAGAAGATAAGTACGATCAGACCAGCTATCAGCACAGTTATAGTCTTATTTGATACTCCTTTCCATTCCTTCAAAATGATTCCCCAAACATTACTGAAAGTTACATTCAATGCCATCAGTATACACCAGGAAAAAGCCAACAGCACAGGACTTTCTGTCAAGAAACTTTTACCCATTTCCAATCCGAAGAATTGCATATACCACAACACACCTGCCAAGGCGCAGAACACCAGATTATTGCCCCACACTTTTCCTTTGGCATAGTCACCCATTGACTTATTAGCCACATTCTGTTGCAGACAATAAGCGGCATTCGTCAGAAATCCGCCAAGAGTAACCAGGAAGATTACCGGAAGACCGGCATAAAGCCCTTCCACTCCACCGGCTAGAGCCGCATTCTTGATAGGAGTTCCCGCATCCAACCCCAAGGCAAAGCAAGCGCTCATGACACCGGCCAGGAGGGCAACCAACAACCCCTTTGTCAGCGCAAAGTCTTTTACGGCAGCACGTTTTTCTTCTTCACTCATGTTTTGTGCACGCAAGCTACCGGCATAGCCGATAATAGCGATACCCGCCAATGTGATGCAAACACCCAACAACAGAATCAACCCGTTACCTTCAAATAAATTTGTGCCTGCAAAAAGAGCTGGAAGAAGAGTTCCGAAACCGGCACAAGTACCCAACGAGATACTCTGCCCTAGCGCAACCCCCAGATAACGCATGGAAAGTCCGAAAGTCAATCCTCCTACTCCCCACAATATACCATAAAAGATGCTCATACCGGCACCTCCCGCTCCCCACAAGTCGAGCAGACTGCCTCCTTGCGGTACGCCCAGCAGTGAGCCCAAGAATGGGAACACCAACCAGGCAAATACACCTTGTATCAACCAGAAGCTTTCCCAGCTCCACTCCTTTACCTTTTTAATAGGTACATATGAACTGGACTGGCAAAAGCTACCGATGGCTATAATCAACAAGCCGATTAAAATATCCATAACTTATCGTTTAGAAGTTACTTCGGCTTCGTACTTTTCGATTTCTGCGATGAAATCTTCACCTACAGGAACATTGTTCTTCAAGCAGAACATATCCCAAACTGCATTCCAAGGCAACACTTTTTCTTCTTCAAGCAAAGCCAGACGCTGGAATCCCTGTCCGTTTGCTTCGTATTCACGCAATTTCGCAATCGGTTCGAGCAAAGCACGGGTCATACATTTCTGTGCGGCACGGCTGCCGATCACGTATGCACCGATACGGTTGATGGAAGCGTCGAAATAGTCAAGACCATAATGTACACGGTCCAAAGCACCGCAACGAACGATTTCGCTGAACAGTTCCATAGTCGGATCATCCATGATAGTAACGTGGTCTGAATCCCAACGAACCGGACGGCTTACGTGCAACATCAGTTCGGGAACATAAAGCAACAATGAAGATACTTTATCAGCTACGCTTTCTGTCGGGTGGAAGTGACCGGTATCCAAAGTGATCATCTTATTGCGAGAAGCACCGTAACCGATATAGAAATCGTTGGAACCTACCGTATAGCTTTCCAGACCGATACCGAACACCTTAGATTCGATGCAATCCTTCATATTCTTATATTCTGTAGCGAAGATCTGATCCAAAGAATCTTTCAGCAACGCACGATACTTCATACGGTTTACAGTGATATCCTTGCTTCCGTCATGTACCCAAAGGTTCATAATACACGGATCACCCTGTGCCTTACCCATTTCCTCCGCAACAGCACGACAGCGTTTGGTATGTTCAATCCAGAACTGACGGATACCTTCATCAGGGTTGGAGAGTGACAAATCGCCCGATTTCGGATGAGAGAAAGAAGTAGAGTTGAAGTCAAGCTTCATGTTATGTTCCTTACCCCATTCAATCCAACTCTTGAAGTGTTCCGGTTCTACCTGATCGCGGTCAACCACCTTGCCTTGGAAATCTCCGTATATCTCATGCAAGTTCAAGCGGTGAGTACCCGGAATATAAGAAGCGGCTTTCAAGATGTCGGCACGCAACTCATCAATGTTACGAGCTTTGCCCGGATAATTACCGGTTGCCTGGATACCTCCGGTCAATGAACCTGCCTGCACTTCAAATCCGGTCACATCATCAGCCTGCCAACAATGGAGTGACAGGTGAAAATCCTGCATAGTTTCCAATACTTTCTCGGTGTCTACACCTACTGCCGCATAACGTTCCGCAGCAATTTCATACGCTTTCTGAATCAGTTCTTCTTTTTTCATGATATTCTTTTATTAAAATGATTATTCTGTCGGTTATCTAATTAATTATCGAACACAATTTTTAAAGTGGATATAAGCCGCATCCCATGCTTCCGTATCCTGCGGCTGATAAGTTTTCAACGGAATAGAGCTATGGATCAACCGGCGCATACCGGCAACATCCGTTGCTTCACCTGCAGCCATAGCCTGAATCATCACGTTACCGATGGCTGTCGCCTCAGACGGTCCTGCCACCACAGGAATTCCGATAGCATTGGCCGTAAACTGGTTCAGCAAGTCATTCCGACTACCTCCGCCAATCACGTGCAATGTTTCTATAGGTCGTGGAGAGAGTGAACGCAGATTTTCCAAAACCTGACGATAACGCAAAGCCAGACTTTCAAAGATACAACGCACCACTTGTCCGCGTTTCTCCGGAACCGGTTGTCCGGTAGCCCGGCAATATTCAATAATGGCTTTTTCCATATCAGCAGGATTTGCAAAGCAATCATCATCCGGATTAATCAAACTACGGAACGGTTCACACGCATCCGCCTCACCGATCAATTCAGGATAACTTGTATCCCCCCAATTCAGACGGCAACGCTCCAACAACCACATTCCACAAATATTCTTCAACAGACGGATAGTGCCTTCCACACCGCCTTCATTGGTAAAGTTCAACGCCTCCGTTTCAGCATTAATCACCGGACTATCTGTCTCAACTCCCATCAGTGACCAAGTTCCGCTACTCAAATATGCAAAGTCACGGTCCAATGCCGGAACGGCGGCAACCGCAGAACCCGTATCGTGACCGGCTACTGCAATGACAGGGATTGCCCCCAGTCCTGTTATTTTTTGTACTTCTTCCGTCAATACCCCGACTTTCTCGCCCGGGAATACAAAACGGCCGAAATTCTTCTCGCTCAGTCCAACCGCTTTCAGCAACTCCGGTTCCAGACGCCGTGTCTGCGCATTCACCAGCTGTGCTGTCGAAGCAATCGTATATTCCGTCACCATTTCTCCGGTAAGCATATAACTCAACGCATCCGGCATAAACAGAATCTTATCTGCCGCCTCCAATGCACTGTCATGGTTACGGCGTAAAGTATCCAACTGAAAAAGTGAATTAAAATTCATTATCTGAATTCCCGTTTTACTGTAAACGTCACTACGGGATATACGTGAAAAAAGGGCTTCCGGTGCTCCCACCGTGTGCGGATCACGATACGCGTATGGCTGACGGAGCAGGTTTCCGTCTTTTCCGACACACACAAAATCCACCCCCCAAGTATCAATGCCGATAGAGGCTATAGATTCACCGCGGCGGGCAACTAACTTCAGTCCGTCAATAATATGGCGATATAATGCATAAATATCCCAATAGAAATGACCACCCACCTCAATCAGATGGTTAGGAAAACGATTAATCTCTTCCAGATTCAATCCGCCTTCAATGAAAGTTCCTAAGATTGTACGGCCGCTCGTTGCGCCCAGGTCGACTGCAAAAAAGTTCTGTTTCATGGTATTCTGTACTATATATTTAAGGTATCCATTTACCTACATGGCAAAGATAGACGATTCCTTCCTCCTGTCCCTTACGCATTTTGATTGAAAGGATATACATTTTGACACAAAACAACATCCCCGTTTCCTTCCGTTTAGCACTTTTTTCACTTTTATGCAAAAAAACTTTGGTTTTATGCATCTTTTCTCCGAAATATTGCATACTTTTGCGCCATTCTTAGAATAAATATACAATGAAGAAGAAAGCAAATCGGTTAGATGCCATCAAAATGATTATCTCAAGCAAGGAGCTCGGTTCGCAGGAAGAACTGCTGCAAGAGTTGAACCGCGAAGGCTACGAACTGACACAGGCCACCCTCTCCCGCGACTTGAAACAACTGAAAGTAGCCAAGGCTGCCAGTATGAACGGAAAGTATGTATATGTATTGCCCAACAACATCATGTATAAACGTTCCACCGACCAAAGCGCCGGTGAAATGTTGCGCAGCAACGGATTTATCTCTTTACATTTTTCCGGCAACATTGCCGTCATCCGTACCCGTCCCGGCTATGCAAGCAGCATGGCATACGACATTGACAACAATGAGTTCAGTGACATTCTGGGAACCATTGCCGGTGACGACACAATCATGTTAGTTTTGCGTGAAGGAGTTGCCCCAAGCAAGATACGCCAGCTTTTGGCAGTCGTCATCCCGAATATCGAATAATTATACCTATATTATATAATAAAGAAATGGACACTCAGCAAATAGATGTTATGGTAGCCGACGCCTCACACGAGGTTTACGTTGACACTATTTTGGACACTATCAGAAAGGCTGCCGCAGTACGCGGAACAGGAATCGCAGAACGTACCCACGAATACGTAGCGACAAAAATGAAAGAAGGAAAAGCGATTATCGCACTTTGTGGAGAGACATTTGCCGGATTTACCTACATCGAATCATGGGGGAACAAGCAATATGTAGCAACTTCCGGTCTGATCGTTCATCCGGATTTCCGTGGTTTGGGACTGGCAAAACGTATCAAACAGGCTTCTTTCCAACTGGCACGCCTCCGATGGCCGAAAGCGAAAATATTCAGTCTGACTTCCGGTGCGGCCGTAATGAAGATGAATACGGAACTGGGCTACGTTCCTGTCACTTTCAACGAGCTGACAGACGACGAAGCTTTCTGGAAAGGATGTGAAGGATGTATCAACCACGACATATTGGTTGCCAAGAACCGTAAGTTCTGTATCTGCACAGCCATGCTGTATGATCCGACAGACCCACGGAACATAAAAAAAGAACAAGAAAGAAATAACATTTAAAATATACACACTATGGAAGAAAAGAAGAAAAAAGTAGTGGTGGCATTCAGCGGCGGACTGGACACATCGTTCACCGTCATGTACCTCGCCAAAGAAAAAGGTTACGAAGTATATGCAGCTTGTGCCAATACAGGCGGTTTCAGCGCAGAACAACTAAAGACGAACGAAGAGAACGCCTACAAACTGGGAGCTGTGAAATATGTAACGCTGGACGTCACTCAGGAATACTACGAGAAGAGTCTGAAATACATGGTTTTCGGTAATGTACTGCGCAACGGCACTTACCCTATCTCGGTAAGTTCCGAACGTATCTTCCAGGCATTGGCAATTGCACGCTATGCCAATGAAATCGGTGCGGACGCCATCGCTCACGGTTCTACCGGAGCAGGTAACGACCAGATCCGTTTCGACATGACTTTCTTAGTGCTGGCACCGAACGTGGAGATTATCACATTAACCCGTGATATGGCATTGAGCCGCCAGGAGGAAATAGACTATCTGAACAAGCATGGTTTCAGCGCAGACTTCACCAAACTGAAATACTCTTATAACGTAGGCCTTTGGGGTACTTCCATTTGTGGCGGCGAGATTCTTGATTCCGCACAAGGACTGCCGGAATCGGCTTACTTGAAACACGTTCAGAAAGAAGGAAGCGAACAGCTCCGTCTGACTTTCGAGAAAGGCGAACTGAAGGCTGTCAACGACGAGAAGTTTGACGACCCGATCAAGGCTATCCAGAAAGTGGAAGAGATTGGCGCAGCTTACGGTATCGGCCGTGATATGCACGTAGGTGACACGATTATCGGTATCAAAGGCCGCGTAGGATTCGAAGCTGCCGCTCCGATGTTGATTATCGGCGCTCACCGTTTCCTCGAAAAATATACATTGAGCAAATGGCAACAATATTGGAAAGATCAGGTAGCCAACTGGTATGGTATGTTCCTGCACGAAAGCCAGTATTTGGAACCGGTCATGCGTGATATCGAAGCGATGTTGCAGGAAAGCCAACGCAACGTAAACGGTACGGCCATCCTCGAACTTCGTCCGCTTTCTTTCTCTACCGTAGGCGTAGAATCCGAAGATGACCTTGTTAAGACTAAATTCGGAGAATACGGTGAGATGCAGAAAGGCTGGACGGCTGAAGACGCCAAAGGCTTTATCAAAGTGACTTCTACTCCGTTGCGTGTTTACTATAATAACCATAAAGACGAAGAGATATGATTAAAGCAGGAATCATTGGTGGCGCAGGATATACAGCAGGCGAGTTAATCCGTCTGCTACTCAACCATCCGGAAACCGAAATCGTATTTATCAACAGCAGCAGTAATGCCGGAAACAAAATCACCGACGTACATGAAGGATTGTACGGTGAGACAGATCTGAGATTCACCGATCAATTGCCTTTGGACGAAATCGATGTTCTCTTCTTCTGTACTGCCCACGGTGACACAAAGAAATTCATGGAAAGCCATAACATACCGGAAGACTTGAAGATTATCGACCTTTCCATGGATTACCGCATCAAAAGTGACGATCATGACTTCATCTACGGACTGCCGGAACTGAACCGCCGCGCCACCTGTACGGCGAAGCACGTAGCCAATCCCGGTTGTTTTGCAACCTGTATCCAGCTTGGCTTGCTTCCGCTTGCCAAGAATCTGATGTTGACAGACGACGTGATGGTAAATGCCATTACAGGAAGTACCGGAGCCGGCGTAAAACCGGGAGCTACCAGTCATTTCAGCTGGAGAAACAATAATATGAGTGTGTACAAAGCATTCGAACACCAGCACGTACCGGAAATCAAGCAGTCACTCAAGCAATTGCAGAACAGTTTCGATGCAGAGATTGATTTCATCCCGTACCGGGGCGACTTTCCACGCGGTATCTTTGCCACTCTGGTAGTAAAGACCAAAGTATCACAGGAAGAGATTGTCCGTATGTATGAAGAATATTATGCCAAAGACTCCTTTGTACACATCGTAGACAAGAATATTGACTTGAAACAAGTCGTCAATACTAATAAATGTCTGATACATCTGGAAAAGCATGGCGACAAGCTATTGATTATCTCTTGTATCGACAACTTGCTGAAAGGCGCCAGTGGACAAGCTGTTCATAACATGAACCTGATGTTCAATCTGGAAGAAACCGTAGGCCTACGTTTAAAGCCGAGTGCTTTTTAAAAATAACAGAATTATGAAATTATTCGACGTATATCCTTTATATAATATCAACATAGTCAAAGGGAAGGGTTGTCACGTTTGGGATGAAAACGGCACGGAATATCTGGACCTTTATGGAGGTCATGCCGTTATCTCCATCGGACACGCACATCCGCACTATGTAGAAATGGTCAGTAACCAAGTAGCAAACTTGGGTTTCTATTCAAACTCCGTCATCAACAAGCTGCAACAACAGGTAGCCGAACGATTGGGAAAAATCTCCGGCTACGAAGACTACAGCCTGTTTCTTATCAACAGTGGCGCGGAAGCCAATGAGAACGCTCTGAAATTGGCTTCGTTCCATAACGGACGTACCAAAATCGTTTCCTTCAACAAGGCGTTTCACGGCCGTACGTCTCTGGCGGTAGAAGCTACTAACAATCCGTCGATTATCGCACCTATCAACAATAACGGTCACGTGACCTATCTCCCTCTGAACGACATCGATGCGATGAAGCAAGAATTGTCAAAAGGAGATACCTGTGCTGTTATCATTGAAGGAATTCAAGGGGTAGGCGGTATCAAGATACCGACCACTGAATTTATGCAGGAACTCCGCAAAGCCTGCAGCGAAACAGGAACGATACTGATTCTCGACGAGATTCAGAGCGGATACGGACGTAGCGGTAAATTCTTCGCCCATCAATATTGTGACATCAAGCCGGATATCATCACTGTAGCCAAAGGAATCGGAAATGGTTTCCCGATGGCAGGCGTCTTAATCAGCCCGATGTTCAAACCTGTATACGGACAACTGGGAACGACTTTTGGCGGAAACCATCTCGCTTGTTCTGCGGCTCTTGCCGTAATGGACGTCATCGAACAGGAGAATCTCGTAGAGAATGCGGCTAAGGTTGGTAACTACCTGCTGCAAGAACTTAAGAAATTCCCGCAAATCAAAGAAGTGCGCGGATGCGGACTCATGATCGGACTCGAATTTGAAGAACCGATCAAAGAGCTGCGTAGCCGTCTCATTTATGACGAACATGTATTTACCGGCGCAAGCGGCACGAATGTACTTCGCTTGCTTCCCCCTCTCTGTCTCAGTATGGAGGAGGCCGACGAATTCCTCGCCCGGTTCAAAAAAGTACTCTAACCGTTCATATTGATTAATAAACAGCCAACGATAAAAAGCAGCCTACCTCAGAATTTTATTTCTTATCCGGGCTGCTTTTTGTTTTTTCGCAATTAACCGTTACCTTTGTCTGTAACAATTCATTAAAAACAAGCGTCGTATGAAAATAGCTATTATCGGTGCAGGCAACATGGGTGGCTCTATCGCCCGTGGTCTGGCAAAAGGAAGTCTGATAGAAGATTCGGACATTATCGTATCCAACCCCAGCGCCGGCAAGCTGGAACAGCTGAAGAAAGAATTTCCGAACATCTCTACAACTCACAATAACGCGGAAGCGGCAACGGGAGCGGACATCGTTATCCTCGCCGTAAAGCCTTGGTTTATGCAGCCGGTAATGCGCGAGTTGAAGCTGAAGGGCAAGCAGATACTTATATCCGTAGCTGCAGGAATCAGTTTTGAAGAGCTGGCACATTATGTGGTAGTACCGGAAATGCCGATGTTCCGCCTCATCCCTAACACCGCCATCAGCGAACTGGAAAGTATGACACTCGTTGCCGCCCGCAATACAAATGACGAACAAGACAAGTTCATCCTCCGGCTATTCAGCGAGATGGGCACAGTCATGCTTATCCCCGAAGACAAAATAACAGCCGCTACAGCGTTGGCTTCCTGCGGTATCGCATACGTTCTGAAATACGTTCAGGCAGCCATGCAAGCGGGTATCGAAATGGGTATCCGTCCGAAAGACGCCATGACTATGGTGGCACAATCTCTGAAAGGAGCCGCCTCATTGATTCTGAATAATGATACTCATCCCAGCGTGGAAATCGACAAAGTGACTACTCCGGGAGGAATCACCATCAAAGGAATCAACGAGCTGGAACATAACGGTTTCACCTCCGCTATCATTAAAGCCATGAAGGCCAGCAAATAATGGCTGCTGCAAATCATTAATCACTAACAAACTAATCACTAAATAACATGAATGACCAGATTAAACAAATAGCAGAACGTCTCCGTGGATTGCGGGATGTGTTGGAATTGACCGCTGAGGACATCGCCCGCGACAGTGACATATCCGCCGAAGAATACCGGCTCGCAGAAACAGGCGACTACGACATCTCCGTCAGTATGCTGCAAAAGATAGCCCGCACTTATAACATAGCCCTTGATGCGCTGATGTTCGGTGAGGAACCCAAGATGAGCAGTTATTTCGTAACCCGTGCAGGCAAAGGTGTCAGTATAGAACGTACGAAAGCCTACAAATACCAGTCATTGGCTTCCGGATTCATGAACCGCACCGCCGATCCCTTCATCGTGACCGTTGAGCCGAAAGGTGATGACGAGCCGATTCATTACAACAAGCACAACGGACAAGAATTCAACCTTGTGATTGAAGGTCGTATGCTTATCAACATCGAAGGGAAAGAAATTATCCTTAATCAAGGAGACAGCATTTATTTTAACTCCAAACTTCCACATGGCATGAAAGCGCTCGACGGCAAAACGGTACGTTTTCTGGCTGTAATTATGTAACAATATCATGGTAGAAAGATTTTTAGCAAAGACTAACTTTGCCTCACAAGAGGATTTCATCAAGAACTTAAAAATAAACGTCCCGGAGAATTTCAACTTCGGTTATGACGTAGTGGATGCTTGGGCTGCCGAGCAACCCGACAAGAAAGCCCTGCTTTGGACAAACGACAAAGGCGAAAGCCGACAGTTCTCATTTGCCGACATGAAACGTTATACGGATATGACGGCTTCTTATTTCCAAAGTCTGGGTATCGGACGCGGAGATATGGTAATGCTGATTTTAAAACGTCGCTATGAGTTCTGGTATAGCATTATCGCACTTCATAAACTGGGAGCGACCGTCATTCCCGCCACTCACCTGCTGACAAAGAAAGATATAGTCTACCGTTGCAACGCCGCCGATATCAAAATGATTGTGGCTGCCGGTGAAGGAGTGATTCTCCAACATATCAAGGAGGCTATGCCCGACTGTCCCACTGTGGAGAAGCTGGTCAGCGTCGGTCCTGAGATTCCCGAAGGTTTCGAGGATTTCCATCAGGGAATTGAGAATGCAGCTCCGTTCGTACGTCCCCGCCATGCCAATACCAATGATGACATCTCACTGATGTATTTTACTTCCGGCACGACCGGCGAGCCCAAAATGGTAGCACATGACTTTACCTATCCGTTGGGACATATCGTAACCGGTAGTTTCTGGCACAATCTGAATGAGGAAAGCCTCCATCTTACCATCGCCGATACCGGTTGGGGAAAAGCTGTTTGGGGAAAGCTCTACGGACAATGGATTGCCGGAGCGAATATCTTCGTTTATGACCACGAGAAATTTACTCCCGGAGATATCCTGCAAAAGATACACGACTATCATGTCACTTCACTTTGCGCACCTCCCACCATTTTCCGCTTCCTGATTCATGAAGACCTGACGAAATACGACTTGTCCTCACTCAAATATTGCACCATTGCAGGCGAAGCATTGAATCCGGCCGTATTCGATACCTTCAAAAAATTGACTGGTATCAAACTAATGGAAGGTTTCGGGCAGACTGAAACAACACTGACCGTAGCCACGATGCCATGGATGGAACCGAAACCGGGAAGCATGGGACTGCCGAATCCTCAATATGACGTTGACTTGATAGACCACGAAGGTCGTTCTGTTGAAGCCGGAGAACAAGGACAAATCGTAATCCGCACCAGCAAAGGTAAACCCATCGGTCTCTTCAAAGAGTACTATCGTGATGCGGAACGTACTCGCGAAGCTTGGCATGACGGTATTTACTACACCGGTGACGTTGCCTGGAAAGATGAAGACGGTTACCTCTGGTTTGTAGGCCGTGCGGACGATGTTATCAAAAGTTCCGGTTATCGTATCGGCCCGTTCGAAGTAGAAAGCGCTTTGATGACGCATCCGGCAGTCATTGAATGTGCTATCACCGGTGTACCGGACGAGATTCGCGGACAGGTAGTAAAAGCTACGATTGTTCTTTCGAAAGACTACAAAGCCCGTGCAGGTGAAGAACTGATTAAGGAATTGCAGAATCATGTAAAAAAAGTGACTGCTCCTTATAAGTATCCGCGTGTGATTGAATTTGTCGATGAACTTCCGAAGACAATCAGCGGTAAGATTCGTCGCGTAGAAATTCGTAAGAATGATGAGAAATAGGTAAAAAAGCCCTATTCATCGATAAAATCCTCCTTCAACTGTCTTTAGGCAAGTGAAGGAGGATTTCTTTTGTGAACAATGATACAAACTGACCAATTTATATAAATTCTGATTCAATGAATCATTTGTATACCATATATGAAACAAAATTGCACTTCTATTTTATCTTTCTGACTTATCTTTGCCACAGTAAAATCAAGCACAACGCACTATTATATTATTAAAGATTATGATTACAAGTAGAAAGGTTTCATTAGGTTTTAGGTTTACATATTAATTTGAAGGTTTTTATTGTCAGCTGACGTTTTTTCTTGAATAGCGCAATGATTATCAACCGCTTACCTGCTGACAATAAGCCCTGACAATAGGCTGACAATAAGAAGCTAGAACTTCTATTGTCAGCCTATTCATTTATACTAATGCACCGACATTGCCAACTTGTCACGGCCGTGGTGAGATCTTCCCACAGCCGTGGTAGGAACTCATCACAGACGTGGAGAGATCTCACCACGGCCGTGACAAACTAAAGACACCGATACCTTAGCGGAACTATATCGGCACACAAATGGAAATACATCCGTGTGATAGTGGAAGTATATCCGCTTCTTATCCTCCAAAAGCTTATTCTTTATCATGATAAAAGCCAAATAGCTTGTTTTACAAGTACCTTATCCGTACCTTTGAAACCTATAAACAAACACTTACAACTCTATAAAATTTAAGATAAATAGAAATGAAAATTACACAAATCAGGGAAAATGGAGATACGGAAGCATTAAGTGTGGTAAACATCGACCTGTTGATAGAGAAAATGAAAAGAGAGACCAAGCTCCACCCGGTATCCGAACTACGCCAAGCCCTGCATTTTGTTCTACCCGACGAACCTTGTTCACTCACAAGCAAATTGCCGCGAGTGATTCCTGCCGCAGCTTTCGGGCGAGTGAACGGAGTGAGACAAATGAAAACCTACAATGGGATTGTAGAACTGACCGTCGGTCCGTTAGCCGGAAAAACAGAAGTGGAGATTGTGAAGCAAAAGGCTGCCGAACTTCCTCAGACAATGCTGGCTTTCATGGGAGCAAGCGGCAAAAGTGTCAAGATATGGACTTGCTTCACCCGACCGGACGGCACTTTGCCGCAAACAGCGGAAGAAGCCGAAGTGTTTCAAGCACATGCTTATCGACTAGCCATCAAATGTTATCAGCCTCAACTCCCTTTCAATATTCTGCTAAAAGAGCCGAAACTGGAACAGTTCTCACGTCTTAGCTATGATCCGGACTTGATTTATCGTCCCACCCCTGTTCCTTTCTATCTTTCACAGCCTATCGGTATGCCCGGCGAGATGACTTATCATGAGAAATCGAGCACAGAAGCATCGCCATTGAATCGTGCCCTGCCGGGATATGATACGGAGGATACAGTGGCACTGCTTTATGAAGCGGCATTGCGAAAGACCTTTGAAGAAATGGACCAAGCCTGGCATCGGGATGATGATTTGCAAATATTAATAGTCCCGCTTGCCGAGAACTGCTACTACTCAGGCATTCCGGAAGAGGAGGCAACCAGACGCACCATCATCCGTTATAACAAAAGAAAGAATCCAATGTTGGTACGTGAAATGATAAGAAACGTATATAAGGAATGTAAGGGAGTGCCGAAAAGCAACTGTCTGACCAAAGAGCAACGCCTTAGCCTGCAAATGGATGAATTTATGAACCGTCGTTATGAGTTCCGTTACAATACGCAAATCGGGGAGGTGGAATACCGGGAGCGTTTCTCGTTCCGGTTCTATTTCCATCCCATCGACAAACGGGCACAAAACAGCATTATGCTGGATGCGCAATCCGAAGGAATCGGAGTATGGGACAGGGACATAGACCGTTACTTGCACTCCAACCGTGTGCCTATCTATAATCCGTTGGAGGAGTTTCTGTTTCACCTGCCACATTGGGATGGAAAAGACCGTATCCATGCGTTAGCCAACAGGGTTCCCTGCAATAATCCGCATTGGGAATTACTTTTTCATCGCTGGTTCCTTAATATGGTTTCGCATTGGAGGGGAGTAAATAAAATGTATGCCAATAGTACATCGCCTATATTAGTGGGAGCACAAGGAACTCATAAATCTACTTTTTGCCGTGAAATGATTCCTCCTGCACTCCGGGCTTACTATACGGACAGTATTGATTTCAGCCAGAAACGGGATGCGGAACTGTATCTGAATCGTTTTGCGCTCATCAACATTGATGAGTTCGATCAGATTACGCTGACCCAACAGGGGTTTCTGAAACATATTCTCCAAAAACCGGTGGTCAACCTTCGAAAGCCACATGGCCGCTCGGTGCTTGAATTACAACGGTATGCTTCATTTATCGGTACAAGCAATCAGAAGGATTTGCTGACCGACCCTTCGGGGAGCCGTCGCTTTATCTGTATTGAAGTGACAGGAAACATCGACACTACACAGCCGATAGATTATGAACAGCTTTATGCGCAAGCCATGCACGAAATTTCTCATGGTGAGCGTTATTGGTTTAATAGTGAAGACGAGCAGATTATGACCGAGAACAACCGTGAGTTTGAACAAACACCGGCTATGATCCAACTGTTTTATCAATACTTTAGAGCTCCACAAGAGGGAGAGGAAGGAGAATTCTTTACTCCGGTAGAAATACTGAATTACTTGAAGAAGAAAAGCGGCATTTCATTGTCCGACAACAAAGTATATCACTTCGGAAGAATGCTTCAAAAGTGCGGAATTGCCTCGAAACATACTTATAAAGGTACTGTATATCAGGTAGTAAAGATATTATAGGATACAAAAGCAAGGCTGACAATAGAAGTTGATATCTTTTATTGTCAGCCTGTTTTCAGTGGCTATTGTCAGACACTATAGCATTGATATTCATCCGTTTAGATATTATATTGACAATTTGACAATAAAACAGGTACAAATCACTGTGAGATCTAAATTTGATATTTTTGTTTCATAGATGAATAGAGAGTATCTCCTATTTTATCTCCACTTTCGTCTGTAATCTGATGTCATCAGAAGCAGCACCGATCATTACTTGGAAAGTTCCCGGTTCTACCACCCTTTTCAAATTCCGATCGACAAGTGCAAAATCCTCTTCGGACAAAATAAACTTCACTTCCTGTTCTTCTCCACACTTCAAAAAGAGGCGTGCAAAGTGTTTCAATTGCTTCAACGGTTGCACTACTGAAGCATATTCATCTCTCAAATAAAGTTGAACAACTTCTTCACCATCGTACTTTCCGGTGTTCCGGATTTTGCATGAAACTTCGAAAGAGTGTGGTGTCAGAGCCGACAGATGTAAATCTGAATATTCAAAAGTGGTATAACTCAAGCCATATCCGAAAGAATAAAGCGGAGAAGCAGACATTTCTACATAGTCATGGCTTTGGGGAGCCTTCTTATTATAGTATACCGGAACCTGTCCGACGGAACGGGGCACAGAGAATGGTAATCGTCCTGCCGGATTAAATTCACCGAATAAAACATCAGCAATGGCATTCCCCCCTTCTTGTCCCGGGTAATAGGCCGTCAGCAGTACATCTGCATTTTCTGATGCCCAGTTTTTATCCAAAGGACGCCCTTCAATGTAAACTACTATTAATGGTTTTCCGGTAGCTTTCAAGGCTTTGAGTAATTCCTGCTGTTTTCCTAATAAAGAAAGCGTTGCACGGTCGAAGCCTTCACCACATTCCATATCGCTGATTGTCTTTTCATCAGCAATGGCCGCACCTGTTTCTTTATAACTGGTTTTGAAATCACGGGCACTGGAGCCTCCTACCACAGCAATAACGACTTCGGAACGCTGGGCGGCTGCAACGGCTTGTTCAATATCAGACGTCACGGTATCACGAATGGAACAGCCTTTCACATATTCCACCTGTGAGGAAGAAAGTTTTGCTCTGATTCCATCCAGTACGGTCTTCACATTTTCTTCTTCCTGCGGAGCGGTGTAATCTCCTAACATATTATAGCGGTTATCGGCATTAGGTCCGATCAGTGCAACTTTCATACTCCTGTCTAATGGAAGCAGCGAGTGTTTATTTTTCAATAAGGTGATCGAGGCTTGTGCCACTTGGCGTGCCAGAGTAACGTATTCTTTGCTACGAACTTCTTTCTTCGCTTTTCCGGGATCCACATAAGGATTTTCAAACAATCCCATCTCGAATTTTAATCGAAGTACACGACTCACGGCTGCATCAAGGATTTCTTTACTTATTTCCTTCCGGTTCACCGCATCCATAAGATTCATATAGGCATCGCCCCCCAGATCAATATCGACCCCGGCAGATAAGGCCATTACAGCCGCTTCTTTCATTGTAGAAGCAACAAAATGGCTTTGATGAATGCCTTCGATACTGTATAGATCGGAAACGACAAACCCTTTAAACTTCCATTCATCCCGTAGAAGTTCGGTCAGGAGATAATGATTGGCTGTACAAGGGATACCGTCCATCGAATTATACGAAGTCATTACGGATAATGCTCCGGCATTGATAGCTTGTCTAAATGGTGGCAGAAAGTTTTCATGCAGTTCACGCATACCTGCAAAAGAGGGATTCCCGTTCTGTCCGCTTTCCGAGATACCGTAAGCGAGGAAGTGCTTGAGGGTAGCCAGCGTGCTGTATGGACGTGACAAATCTCCACCACCTAATCCTGCCACCATCGCCTTTCCTATTTCACCCGTCAATACAGGGTCTTCACCAAAAGTTTCTTCCATGCGAGACCAACGGGGATCACGGGCCAAATCGAGCACAGGTCCATAGCTGATATGTCCGCCTTGAAGACGTATCTCTTTGCCGATTGCTTTACCTACCTCATTTATCAGTTGGGGTGACCAAGTTGCAGCCATCCCGATTCCGGTAGGAAAAACGGTTGTACCAATCGCCATGTGGCCGTGCGGTGCTTCTTCTGCCAGGAATAAGGGAATCCCCAAACGGGTATTCTCCATCACATATTTTTGCAAGGCATTTCCTGCCTTTGCAGCCAATGCGGGATTCAGCCCGGTTGCTAATGTTTTCTTTGTCCACGGATCGGCACGATAGGTTGCCCATAGCATTCCGGCATTTCTGTCTTTTATGAGTTGTTTGAATTTATCAGAAGGGAGCACATCGTTACCTTTGATTTCATACATCTCCCAACCCAAAGGACAAAGGAGTTGACCGACTTTCTCTTCTAATGTCATACGGGATAGTAAATCCGCAACTCTTGTTTCTACGGGCAAAGTCGGATTTTTATAGGCTACTGCCGGAAGCTGCTGTGCAAAGGAATAAGAAACTCCTGTCATCATAGCCGTAAGCAATAGTGATTTACTGATTCTATTTAGCATAACTATTTTTTATAAACTTAGCTACTTAAAAGAGAAGTCTGCCATCCCCTCGTAATACCTTGCAGCAAAACCGATTCGACAGCAGACTTCATCGTACTAAAGAACAACCTCTATCTTACCTCTTTTAGAACGGACATTTCTGGTTGTCTACGTAGGTGATAGTTCCACCGGGCACTGCATTGTGACCATGACCTGTCATATCAAGCACCGTACCATCATCCTGCGTTTCTCCATTAAAACGCCAGTAAGCAACAAGCCCTTCGCTAGTGGGATCCACATAACAAACGCCATCTTCAATCTGTGCCGATGTACGTGCCACATTCCATACGCGACATTCGCTTATGTAACCATCAAAGAAACGGGCATTACCTGCTGAACGGCCAATGGAGAATGCATCATTCCATGTATGACCATCATAAGCCATACTCAAATTAATAGTTCCACCATTCTTGGTCTCTACGAAATGGATTTGCTCACCGTCCAAATAAAGACGGAGATACTGACCGTCGTATACAGCAGCAAAGTGCAACCAATGTCCGGTAGGAAATTCCTTTTCTACCCACGATTCATAGTGATCTTTCTTATCGGGATGAGATGCTGTACCGATGGAACCTTTCACGAACTGCAACTTATTCACAGGATTACCGGCGCCGTCACCAAAACGGAAGAGGAAGTTTTCTTCGCATCCGCATAATGAACTAATGCCACTGGCATTATTTTCCTGCCCAACCGGGAAAGACTTAGGAAGCACTTTCATTTCCAATGTCATCTGCCCGAGTGCTTTCACCGGACTATTTTCCTGATCACCAAACGAAGGAATATTGAAATATCCCCGGCGTGCCAAATAGGCGGCTTTAATTTCAATCACTTTGGTAAGCATGACATAAGCAGTGCGGGAACTCTCCATAACTTTCAGATCACTGTTTGAAACGGAAGTTATAGTTACGGGAAGACAGTAAGATACACCTTCCTGTAATTTCTCGGAATCAGCAGTCACTTTGATTTGTGTAGACTGGTTTTGTCCGGCAGGAATTATCACTTCACCTGCTTCAAAGCTATAACTGCCTTCGGGTGGCATTTGACAGTTGCGCCCGGTAGAGGCATTGAAAGATTCCAGTAGTTGGGGAGCCACCTGTACGCCTACCGTCACATCGGTTTCCGTTTTATCAGTGGAGGTCACGGTCAATCCTAAAGTAGACTGCCCCTCTACCAGGAATTTTACGTTCGATGAAGTCAGCGTACCGGTCATGTAAACGGCATCACTGTAATCCGGTTCGGTCTTGCAGCCTGATACACAGAGCAACAAAGCCAATAAAGATAAAAGTGTATATTTCTTCATGGTTTTAATTATTATTTAGCATAAACATTAAATACGCCACACTGTAAAGTCGCACCATACCAACCTCCGGCATTGGGAACGGAAATCCGAATATACCGGGCAGTTAACGGGGCATAAAAGACACAAGCCTCCGCATCGCCTTCAACCTCTCCTTGCGACTTCCAGTCTGTACCGTTATCGCTTGTACTGACAGTCATACCTGCAGAAAATGCACCGGCTTCTGTTTCTTCCCAAGTTTCGTAATCGTATCCGGAAGTTGTCATCTTAATGCCATCAAAAGAGTACGGCTTTCCCATGTCAATGTCCAATTGAAGTTCCCCAGAACGATTAGTCATGTAACAATAGGTCTGATAATTCCCATCAAAAATCGACTCAATAGGATCATACCAAGATTGAACAGCTCCATTGGTTGTCGCCGTCCAGCCGGATTGGTCAGCCACCAATGTACCGGTACCGGTATATTTGGTCGCTTCATGGTTCATATTATCCTCCGTTACGGTAATGGTCAGGAAAGAAGGTGCTATCATATTGGTACTCAACTCCGTATTAGGGCCTTCCGCTGATGCCAGACGCAAAGGAATGATGTATCCCTTTTCACTCTTAAGCGTAGAAAGTACGCTAGCGTCATCCGTCAGTTTCACATGCACCATGTCAGCGACGACCATTTCCCCGGCAGGGATAGTCATCTCGGCATTTTCCAGTACAATGGCTTCGGCGGGCATAGCTTCAAACTCGGTGCCATGCTCTTCATTATAGGCAGCAATCAGAGAGTTGTCCACTTCCACCGCCACCTTAATGATACCTTCCGCTTTCTTCGAGCATTTTACCGACCATTTAAAGTCTACGTTGCTGACTGTGCCAATGGGAGTCTGCACAATCTTATATGCACTGGAATTGTCCAATGTATATACCCGGTTAAAAGGATCACCATAGACATCATAAGCCTCATCGTCACCACAAGCGGCAAGACCGATGCCACAGAGGGCGAACATACCTATATAAAATAGATTTTTTCTACTTTTCATTGTCATCTTTCATTAAAAGGTTAATTAATGGATAGCCGGATTCTGTATTTGAATACACTGACGGAACCGATAGTAAGGTTCAGGGTTGTATTCATGTACATTATAGTCACGATGGATAAAGAATGCGCCAAAGCCACCTTTACGTTTGCCATTCGCGGGCTTGTAGCGTGCCTGGTTGTACATAGACTGCATATCTCCCTGCCAGTTATCACCCATATTGCAACAGTACACCACTTTTTCATCAGGCCATCCGCCTGCTCCCGTACCACCGCTATAAGCTTGAAGGAAGCAATAGTTACTATACGGGATAAGGCTAGTCATGCTGGTACTGGTCTGGTCGATATTGAGCATTTTATCACAGATACCTTCCTGTGAAGCGATTTCTTTGCCATAGCGTTCTTCGATGAGCTGTAAACGTTCTTCCTTAGTGATGTCCGGATTCGGTCCCATGTACTTTGCCATGTGTTTGTAAAAATATTCAAAGTTAGAGTCACTCAAGAAGTCACCTTCCGGCTCATAGTCCGCATCAAAACCGTCGAGATCGTTCAGAAATACCTGATCGAGGAAATATTCGGCATACATTTCAAAAGAACGATTGAGTGCGGCAGTCCGTTCTTCGCCACTCGGCATTGCCTTCGCTTCATTGTAAGCCTGCTTGAAAGCATGGTCATCTGTTTCCGCATCGATACGGGTGATTGCCACACAAAGCATCTTGGTTCCTTTCACTTTCTGCACGAAGCGGATTTCTTCCCAAATCTCCGTATTTTCTGTTGCCGGAATGCCACCCCACATAGAGCAAATATCAAGGCTGTCAGGTAATCCCATAAAACGAACAGCGGCAGAGTTCTGCGCTCCATACTGCGCAAACCATCCGAAAGCAATTTCGTGCTCGCTCGCTTTGTAGTCGCGTAAGTTCTGGTAGTATTGGTCGTCGTAAGTCAGCGGTCGCTGAATGGTCAACGACTCAATGTCTGTATTACATGAGGCCATCATACCGCCCACAGTCAGTGCGGCCAATATGTATTTCATTGTTTTCATATTCTGATTACTTAGTTAGATTGTTCTACATTATATATCTGATTACCTTTTCACATCCCACCAAAGGCGTGTGCCGGCAATATCCGTACCTTTCAACAGGGAAACAGCAGCTTGTGTGTTCTCGCCATTGTCAGAATATTCCTTCGTAGGGAACTTCAAACGGCTGATAAGCTCTCCAGTGGCAACTTCTCCACCGGAAGCATTTGTGTTGATAGTCACAATGCCGGGATAACCAGTACGCCGCATCTCGCTCCACGCTTCTTGCCCGTCCGGGAAAAGAGCAATCCATTTCTGCACCATAATGCGCTCGAGTTTCTTCTCGTCAGAAGCCGATTCATCCCACTTCACAGTCAAAGTCGAAACCATACGACTTACATCGGTATTACGTCCGTTTGTCGGATCAATGAATGAAATTGACGGTACATTTACATCATTATCAAGATAACTCTCCACACCGGAAGCACCTTTGGAGGAAAAAGAGGTCTTCACACCTTCTTCGTAATATTCCTTCACAGTCTTATCTCCCAAGTTTAAACGCAGTTTAGCTTCAGCCAAAAGGAAATATGTTTCAGCGGCATCCATCCAGATAATAGAGCTAGCCTGTCCTACGTTCATGCTAGACGCTGCTTCAGACAAAGTGCCCTGACTACGGCTGGTTTGTCCGTTACGGACTCCATGATATGCTCCATCCTTCTTCGCAACCTTGAAGTAAGATGCCAAACGCGGATCCTGTAAGCCTTTCAAATAGCAATCCATAGTGGCACTCATTCGAAAATCATTGAAACTTTCAAATGCTTCCCACCACTCATTGATGAAAGAGAAGGATACTGACTGTTTCAAAACGGCATTGTCACTAACGGAAGTCATTAACCCGATAGTATGATCTATTGCTGCTTTAGCTTCATCCAGGGCCTTTGTCTGATCCACATAAGAAATACGCATTGCCAGACGGAGACGGAGAGTATTAGCAAACTTTATCCAATTCGCCACATTACCATTGTAAATATAGTCATAGTCTTCCAAGTAAGGCTCGGAAGTACGACTGTTGTAGCTGGTGAGCACCTCAATGGCATTTGACAATTCTTCAAAGAAACGATAATATACATCCTTTTGGCTATCGTAGGCTACTTGAATGCCAGTACCAAACTTTGAATAAGGGATGGGACCATACTTATCTGTAATACGACTCATACCGAACACCTTGACAATAGTAGCCATAGCGCGTGCGGGGGATGTTCCACTAGTACAATCCACGACTTTCCGCCATGGCTGCATCACCTCTGTATAAGCGGTGCTAAACGGAGAGTTGTACCACTGCGGATAGAGTTTGTAACAATCGTTGTCCTGCTCTCCGGCATAGTTCCATGTTTTAATAGGAGCACAGTAGCTGGCAAAAATATCACCGGTCAGCATTTGAGTCTCCTCAAACAAGCCACCTTTGTCTTTACCTACTACGAAAATACCTCTTTCCATCTGCGTGAAATAGGCTCCCGTCAGGAGATTATCGCGTTCCATCTGCTCGGGAGTTACTTCATTCGGATTGATATTCCAACTTTCATAATGGTCGGTACAAGCGGTAAACAACAAGCCTCCGGCAAGCAACACACCATTGAACACTTTCATGCATTTTAATATATGTTTCATCTTATCGATTCTTTAGAAATTGAGTTTAACAGAGAAACCTAAATTGCGTAAGCTCGGCAACATAAAGTAGTCCATTCCGCTGAAATGCGTGCCTGTACTTGCCGTCAGTTCAGGGTCAAAAGGAGCTTTGCAATAGAACATCAGCAGGTTACGTCCCGTAAAGGCTACATTCATGCCCTGTATCCAAGGAACCCACTTCTGAACAGGGATATCATAACCGAGAGACAACTCTGCAAGGCGAACGTTTGTCGCACTATAAACATACATAGAGCCGACACCACTTCCTACAGTGCTATAATACTTCTGTACAGCGGGTACTTTATAACCGTCAATCAGCACATAGCCCAAGTCGCGTGCCTCAGCAGTAGCTGTAGAAACACCGTAAGCATCCATCATCGCCTGTGTCTGTGAGACAACAATACCACCAATACGTGCATTAACCAGACAGCTCAATGTCAAACCCTTCCATGAGAATGAGTTGCGCCATCCCATCATATACTTAGCTTGCGAGTTACCGGCATAAATCCATCCGTCCTGGCGTTCGCCCGCCTTGTTGTCTATAGCTACTGTATTGTTGACATAGTCTACGTCAATATATCCATGGGAGTCGGTGCGAAGTGCAGTCACGTACAAGTCACCAATAGAGCCACCTTCAAAGAGACGCGAATTCACAATTTCCAATCCGCCCAAATCCATCATATCCTGTTTGACAACTTCTCCACTTGATAAAGTAGTCGGTTTCAACAGTTTTTTAATCTTATTGCGATTGATGGTATAAGTAAAGGTAGAGTTCCATTTTACCGGTCCGAGCGGCTGGTTTAATGTCAGGCTTGCCTCAATACCTTTGTTATCCACTTGTCCGCCATTGATATAAATAGAAGAATAACCGGAAGAAGCGGAAATCGATGGGTTGAATAATTGGTTGTAAGTAGATGTCTTATAGAGAGAAACGTTCAGCTCCAATCTATCATTCCAAAGATGAGACTGCAAACCGACTTCCCAAGCCTTGGTACGCTCCGGCTTGATATCCGTATTGGGATATGTGGTAGCCGTGACGGGAGAAGCCGATTCGTATGGGTAAGTCTGATAAGCAATGTAGCGTGTAGGGGCATTACCTACCTCACTGTATGAGCCGCGTACCTTCAAGAAGGTAAGCACATTGTTCTTGATGGGTAGTAACTCTGTCAAGATAGCAGAAACACCCACCGACGGATAAGCAACCGACTTCGTATCGGTCCATGCCAAAGCAGACGACCAGTCAACACGTCCTGTTACGTCCAAGTAGAGTTTGCTCTTCCAACCCAGCTGCGCTGTAGCAAAGATAGATTGCGTCTGATCGTGATAGCCATCCTGCTGGAATTTCACGGCAGACTGCATCAGGTTGAGCATTGTAAATCCATCTGCCACAGAATTCAAGCTACCTCCTACATCGTAATACTGGTAGTTGACATCCTGAATACTGGTACCTAGTGTAGCGGTCAGTGAAAAGTCGCCGAAATATTTGTCGATATTCAGCATCACATCGCCATAAAGTTGACGAGTGGATGCATCACCTTTATAATATCCTCCAAATTTCTGGCAGAAAATATTATCGGTAGATGCAGCGTATTTCTTTTCGTACAGAGCCGACGTATAATCCATTTTGGCACGCGCACCTAATGTAATGCCTTTCATAATTTCGAAACTCAAACCTCCACTCATGAGGAAACGGTTCTTGTGATTGATAAAATTGTCGCGATTGACAATCCAATAGGGGTTCTGCATGGCAATACCCTGATTACCCCAAGGCCAGTATTGTGTTTTGAAGTTACGGGCTTCGTTGTACATTTCAAACTGCTGAAGCATTTCCAAACTATAGCTCGGCGACATCAGATAGATAGGAACAATCGGATTGAAATACTGTCCCTGTGACACCATGTTCTGTTCACGCACATTCATATAGCTTGCGCTTAGGTCGAGACGCAGACGATCATTGAGCATGCTAGTCGTATTACGGATAGTGAAATTATAGCGATCCAACGTATTGTTCGGAACAATACCTGCCGCATTGGTAGCAGCCATAGAAAGGAATATCTGGTTCTTCTCATTACCATTACTGATGGTCAAAGAGTTGGTTTCGTTCCATCCAGTCTGATAGAAGTCCAACGGGTCGTAACTGCTGGCTTGTCCCAATTTCTGTCCCCAGCTTCTTATTTCTCCCGTAGTCGCACCATAAGTGTTTTGAAATTCCGGAGTTACAAACGGATTGAAGAATGAGGTATTATTGGCATAGTTGACACGAAGCTTATCTTTCGATCCTTTCTTTGTGGTAATCATGATAACACCATTGGCGGCATCACTACCATAGAGTGCGGAAGCGGCAGCACCACTCAACACAGACATAGTTTCAATATCTTCGGGGTTAATCATGGAAGCACCGTCACCGGATTGGCCCATACCGGTCATAAAGTCGTCCGGTTGTGTCGTTTCCAATGAAGGCATCGGAATACCATCGATTACATACAGGGCGTTATTATTTCCGGAAAGAGATTTCGCACCACGCATCACTACCTTAGCTCCACCACCGATACCGGATGAGCTGGAATTGATGACAACACCTGCTATCTTACCGGACAAACTATTTACGAAATTGGCATCCTTGACACCGACAATTTCACTGGCAGAAACTTCTTGGACATTATAAGACAGTGCTTTCGCCTCTTTACGAATACCAAGAGCGGTAACCACCACTTCGTTCAACACTTGCGAATCATCTTCCAAGGTGACATTCAATACCGGACCGGAGACGGGTAATTCCTTTTTCTGATAACCCACATATGAGAATAGCAATACCGGGCTGGCAGTCTGTGGGGTCAATGTATAGTTTCCGTCAAGATCGGTCACCGTTCCGTTAGTGGTTCCTTTCTCCATAATAGAGACCCCAATCAGCGGTTCGCCATTCTTGTCTTTTACCGTACCTGCAACGGGTTTTGTTTTTTGTTGAGTTACTTTCGTTTCTTTAGCCGTCAGTACAATCTTATTATCCAATATTTTATATTCGACATTTGTACCTGCAAAGACCTGTTCCAACACCTGAAAAATATTCTTCTCGGAAGCTGAAACCGATACCCGGCGATTAAGGTTAAGATTCTTGCTATTTATAAAAAAGCTGAATCCTGATTCACGTTCAATCTTGTGCAGCACTTCTTCTATAGTACAATCGTTAACCCGTAAAGTGATAGAAGTTTTTTGCGCATATCCATCTGATGCATACGCTAGTCCGGCTGAACAAATAAGGAGTATAAATAGTAATTTCATAGCCAATGATATTTCCTTTAAGGTCCGTCTAATACACGGCTTTTTCATTTAAGAAATATTGTTCATCGCTTGTTATTGCAGTAAAATTCCTTATATTCGTGCGCAGCGATGCGGAAGCACCGCCTTAGGTGTTTCTTCTTATCGTTCATTTTTATTTTTTTTAGGCGGAATTCAATAAGATATGGTGTTAATATTGTCTTCCGCCTTTGTTTTTGCGATAGCAAAAATACGATTTATTTTATTGATATACAAGTTTTTACGTACAATACCACTAAAGAAAAAACACCTTGACTGTCTTCGTGGCAGCATCATGACTCATTTGAGAAAATTTGTATCCTCAGTCCCTGAATACCGCAGAACAAGCAGGGGAAACTTCAAACACAAACTTGAAGACATACTCATGCTTGTCATATTGGGGAGGCTCAGCAAGTGTATTACCAGAGCTGAAATACTTCAATTTGGCAAACGCCACTTGAAACGCCTGCAGGCGAAAGGGCTATTTCCATATGGTTTGCCGTCAGAAGCTACGCTTTGCCGTGTGTTTCAAAGCATAGACGATGAAAAGATGGCTGACCGAATGTCTGCTTTTGCAGACGTTTTCCGCAAGGAAATATCCTCTTCGGCAACTGATATCATTTGTATTGATGGCAAGGCCATGCGAGGTACCTTGTACGAGAACGGACGTAACCCTGATATCGTATCTGCATACTCACTTGGTTCGGGCTTTACTCTGGCTACTGATGTTTGCAAGGAGAAAAGTAATGAAATCAAATCCGTGCCCCGGTTATTGGACAAACTAGACGTGTCAGGATGTGTGGTCACAGCAGATGCCATGTCATTCCAAAAGGTAATAATAGACAAGATTAGAGATAAGGGAGCAGACTTCGTGATCGAACTCAAGGCGAATCAAAGATCTTTGCGTTATGGCCTTGAAGACTCTATAAAGACCGCCACCCCCACTGATGTCTACAAGGAAGGTCCATACTTGGAACACGGCAGGATTGAGTCAAGGATATGCCGTATATACCGTGGGGAAGAACTTATTGTCGACAAGGAAAAATGGAATGGCAATTTGACTGTTATAGAAATACTCACATCTACCGAGAAAAAGTCTGATGGCAAGACTACATCTGAACAGCGACTCTACATTTCAAGCCTGGATAGCAGTGCAGAGCGGCTTAGTCAGATAACCAAACAGCATTGGGCTATTGAAAGCATGCACTGGGATCTTGACCGAAACCTCCGGCAGGATAGTATAAAGCGTAAGGCTGAACGGGCGGCTAGAAACCTCGACACAATTCAAAGGATGGTCTTGGCACTGATTGCTGTTTGGAAGAACAGAAGGAAAAAAATATCAGATAAGCGAAAAGGTACAGCTGAGATAACAAGGGAATTATCGGTAAGCTTCACTAAGGTGTTACATTTTCTGGCTCAAAAATGAGAAAAATTTAGATTTGATATATTTGTAAATTATTGATTATCAACAACTGGATTAGCTCCCATGCCGCACTGGCATGGGTAGGGAGATTATATCCCTAAATCAAAGCTTAAATGAAAAAGCCGTGCGTCTAATAGACTTTAATCCTCCAAGAAATTGGACGATACAATAATTTTGCATAAATTTGTAACGAGTTTAATTAGAAAATTGGTAGTTATACTTGTCGGGAAACAAGTAGGTTCACAATTACTGAAGCTCATACGGGAGGATACGGCCAATATCATCCCGTATTTTTTTTTGGTTGCTAGGGATCTTTGTTTTTCATGGCAATAAGTTTTTGGGAATTAAGGTTTTTATCTTTTAGTACTAAATAAATATCTCTATCTTTATTTTCTCTTTACCGGCATCTGCGTTATTATTCAGATAACGCCAACGAACTTTCGAGGAGGCACTGATAAAGTTAAGTACCTGTTCCAGATTCCGGTTGGTAAATGTTCCGGAGAATGAGTCGTCACGAGGTACATTCTCCTGTATGACAAATTCGGCATTGTATCTATCTGCCAAGATATCCAGTGCATCCCGTAATGACGTTTGATGGAAAATGATTTTACCATCTTTCCATGAAAGTTCTCTCTCGCCGGAAGTCGTATAGAGTTCCGTCTTTCCATTATGAGAATAATAGACCAGCTTCTGTCCCGGAGCCATCACAATATACTGAGGTTGTTGACTGGCGTTGTTGAATTCGAAATTAACTTTCCCTTCAACTAAAGTAGTAACTACCTCATCTGCTTCTTTGTATGCCTTTACATTGAATTTTGTACCCAGAACTTTTATGGCAGACTGGTGAGCGGTAGAAACTATAAACTGTTTTTCCGGATTTTTCCGGACATCAAAATAGGCTTCTCCATCAAGTTCCACAGTACGTGTACGGGAAGAAAAATGGCTCGGGAAAGTCAATGTACTTTTTCCATTTACCCATACTGTAGTTCCGTCAGCAAGTGTAACCAATGTACGTTGTCCGGCTGGCACGTAAACTGTCTGCATTTCTATATCCTCTTTTTGGAGAATCTGTATCATTGCATAACTTAATCCGAAAGCTACGACAAACACTGCCGCAATCCGCAAGATTCGTTGTGTAACAGGATGCAATGAAATTGTTTTTTTTGTCTTCTTTGAGAATGCGCCTGTATCTTGCCAAATGAATGCATCATAACTCTTACGAAGAGAAATGAATTCTTTAAGATTGGCTGCATCTGCATCAATCCATGCAGCAACGTCTTCCTTTTCCTTTTGGGATGCCTTGCCTGCAATATATTTTAATAGTAATTCCTGATCCATACAATAAATAATTTATGAGTAATGAGAATAGGGGTATTATTCCCCTTTCATTAAGAATACCACTCACTAAAGAGATTCCCTAGTAAGAAATGTGATTTTTTTTGTTATTGCTTAAAAAAATAGCAAATAAGGAGGTCTTTTCCTTCTTTTCAGATGAAAAAGAAAAGGAATGGAGCATAATCTTTTAGATTATCACGCAGTATTTTAACTGCTCTGCCGATATGATATTCTACTCCTTTTACACTAATGCCCAGTTCTTCGGCTATTTCTTTATGGGATTTTCCATCCAGGCGATCGCGGATGAAAGCAGTACGAGTTTTTTCCGGCATGCTCTCCAGTAATGCGTGCACTTTTGCCCGTAATTCTTCTGATAATATTTCCTTCGGGTCACAGGCTTCCAATGTTGATATACGAATTTCCAATTCACGCTGTCCCTTATCAAGCAAAGTTTGAAAAACATTCTCCTGTGCTTGTATATGTTTCAGGTAATTGAGTGATTTACTGCGAATATAAGTAATTAAGATCGCTTCAACACTTGGGATTTCCCGTTCTTTACTTAGTTCCCATAAATGGATAATGGCTTCCGAAACAATATCTTCTGCTACTAAGTCATTATGGACATAGGACAAGGTAAATAGGAAGGCTTTCCTATAATAAGCAGTATATATCGAGTTGAAGTTGATTTGAGCCATTCGCCAGTATATCCATAAGTATTAAATGCTGCAAAGAAATATATTTTACTTATAACAAGAAAACTTTTTAGGAAAAATTTAAATTTGGCTAAAATACCTTTTTCTTGTAAAGAAGAAAAGAAATGCCCTGATATAATGCACGCCAACATCAATAAAAGAAGCCTGCTTACCAAAAGAATATTATCTTTTCAGTAAGCAGGCTTTCATTCATATTCAAAAATGCAAAGAGCAAAAACTCTCACAAATTTGTGTGTTCCATTAATTGATAGCTATCGGAGCATCTAGCGTCTTAATGGTAATTCCATTTGTAGTACCGTTTATACGCCCTGTGGCATCTTTGATAACTCCACCTTCCTGAGTTTCCGATCCGTCTAGTTTATAATAAAGTGCCAAGCCTTCCGAAGCAGGGTCAACACCCAGCATATTCTGCTTAAGTTGATTTTCCGTACGGGCTACACTCCAAACACGGACTTCACTCATTTTACCATGGAATGGACGTTCACCCCATTTGAAACCATAGATTCTACCAATATAAAAACCCATATCTGAATTCGGATCAAAACCGTCAATACCCCAATCTGAACCAGCCCATTTCTCACCATTTACATAAATGCCTGTTTTTCCTGTCGGTTGATCATAAGTCAACGCTACATGATACCAACGATTTGTTAACAACGGTTTCGTTACACGATAGTTCTGTCCGCCGGCCACTTCCAAATAATCTTTAGGAGTGATTCCTCCTCCTGCATCACCGATACGGAGAATCATCACACCTTCGGTTCCCATAATCGTATTATTATCGAGGAAATAATCCACATTAATCAATGCTTCGTAAGTGAATGACGAGAAGAAAGTACCGACAGGGAACTTCACAGAAATATAGTGATTATTGAAGTTACCAGCTTTGGTAATTTTCAATGGTTTGGAGAAAAAGAAATATGCAATGTTTGTTCCGGAAAGGGTAGACACTGAAGACGAATTCACCCGCATAGGCAAAACATACGAATTCCCGGCTTTCAAGGCTTCCAACCCGGAAAGTTCGACTTCTACATTATCCGCATACAATTTTCCACTCGAAATAGAAGATGTCGTACTGCTTAGCTTTACCTGCGAAACATCAAGCATCTCATAATTTGTGCCATACTTTGCATTGTATTCGTCTACTACACTTGGTTCGGCTACACTATATGATACGTCTACCTGAGAGGAAGTTGCTGACGAAAGTCTTGAAACCAGATCAAATGTCATTACATCCATCTCATCTTCCACCGAGAAATTATATTCCTTGCTTTCGAAATAAACCTTAGGCTCCAGCAGGTCATTCATGCTGTCGTTGCAAGCGCCCAACAATAATGCCATACTACCTACCATCAAATAATAGAATATATGTTTATTCATCATCTTTTTACTGTTTTAGAATTTTATAAATCCACTTATTCCTGCGGTTTATTTTCCGCTTCGTTTTGTTTCTCTTTCCATTCATTGAAAACCCGCTGATTGATTTGAATAGCCTGACGCATCCATTTATAATTTGGCGTATTGTCATAATCATTATCGAAGCGATAAGCTCCTACTCCACCTTTATAACCTTTCCGCGGCATAGCAGCAGCCTGCCTCAGCAATTGCCCTCCATTTGTGGCATACTTTTCAAAGTTTTCTGTACAGATTATTTTCTTAGGATCAACGCCATAACCATCTAAATTGGGGTTGGAACTACCATAACTTTGTATAATCCAATAATCGACATACTCATCCAATTCACTGGTAAGCCCATAAATATTTCCATCAATACAGATCATTTTATGTCCTTTACCTTCCGGATCGCTTTTCGGGCCAATATAATTGTTCATCTCTTTAACCAAATGAATCAAATGCTTGTTCTGACTCAATGTGCCATCCATATCAAACACACCACTACCGATTTCCCAGTCTACATCATAACCGTCCCATTCGTTTGCATACAAAGAATCGCACAGAGCTTTGGCAAACTTCGCCAGACATGCATAATGGTTTTCACTTTCAAACTGACCTTCAAATCCCCAATATTTCCAACGGGCTTGTTTCTTCGCCGTTTCCAATTGAGCCGCCGACCAGCCTTCTTCCTCCGCTTGTTTTTCCACTTCGAGGTATACCGAATTTGGTGTCGCACCCTTACCAAGATAAGAAAGCAGACTTACCTGCAACAGTTTCGTTCCTTTCACCTTTTGCACAAACTCTTTATCAGCTTTCTGCTCCGGAGTAATTTCATAACGTCCTGGAGCGCCACTCCACATAGAAACAAAATCCATACTATCGGGCATAGCAGAAAGATATCCTCTTCGATAAGCTCCAGCAGGCGCCCAATTGGAATACCATCCGAAAGCTACGGGACGATTGTAATTCCAGGCAGTCGCCTTATAGGCACGCAGATTGGCATAATATGCCTCACTCTCCGCATTGTTCATTGTGGCATACCCGCCTATATGGTCTATCTCAATATTCTCCACATCCATGCAAGAAGTTACCATCATGCCTGTCAATGGAATGATATATAACAATTTTCTTAATGATTTCATATTTTTCATCTGTATTAAAATGATACATGTAGGTTATCTCTTACAATCCCACCACAAACGGGTAGAAGACCTATCTTCGCCACCGGCACCGTTATTGAACAACTTCAAGGCTGCTTCATAGATAGCCTTTCCCTCGTTAGTCTGAGAAAAACTGGTGGGATAAATCATACGGCGAATACCGCCCTCAAGAGTTGCGCCTTGCACTGCTCCTTTCAAAGTCTTAATGACATTCAACTTCGGATAACCGGTTCTTCTCCATTCCGTCCACGCTTCCTGTCCGTTAGGAAACAAAGCAATCCACTTCTGAATCATAATCTTTTCCAACTTCTGCTCAGTTGTTCCTTCAAACTTGGCAGTAGTCTCACACGGAGCAGAAAGTGTTTGCCCATACTGATAATGAGAAAACACAAATGCCCGAGGTGACAAATTGGAATTCATATAATCATCTACAGGATCGGTCACGCCATTCTCCTGAAAAGACATATCAATGCCCTGTTTATACCATGAATCCGCACTGCCGAAACCTTCCCAGACTAAAGCTGCTTCCGCACGCAAAAAATAAACTTCCGACGCACGCAGCCAATATGTAGGAGTCCCACTTTGAATATTGGGCTTTGAGCAAGATTTGTAGATATCATTCTGCGCATTGGCATGCCCTGCCGGTACCGCTTGATATGTTTTTCCGTCGAAAGCCTCAACACCATAAGAGGTATTACCATCCATCGGCAAAAAATAAACACTCAAACGCGGGTCTTCATATCCCATCAGATAAGAAAAAATGGAAGAACCCATACGAGCTTCATTATAGTTGCCTGCCAGCCATTCAATGTTGTTGCGGAAAGTCATGCCTGCTCCTTGACTCATTTGGGCCGCATCATCCTTAGCCGTCATCACACCGATAGAATGATTTACTGCTTGAGTAGCATATTTTTTCGCCAGTTCCGCATTAGCGAAGCGGACACGCATAGCCAAACGAAGCATCAGCGAATTGCCGTATTTCACCCATTTAGTAGCATCTCCGGCATATACCGCATCATAAGCTCCCATCACATTCACCCCATTTTCAGCTTTTTCCGTCAATACGGCAATGGCAGCAGTCAAATCCTGAAACATAGCTTCATAAACATCCTTCTCCGAATCAAATGGAATGTTCATTGTAGCGTCCGCCGCATGAGAATAAGGCATCGGACCGAAACTTTCAAGTGTCTTGTGCCAAGCGGAAATCTTCAGAATTTGAGCCAAAGCAAAGACTTCGGGCGTACCATTTTTTTCGGACGCTATTTTCAATTTCTTCCAAGGATCAAGAGCATTGGTATAGGACTGTGTATAGGTCGCTTTTATCCAATTGTCCAACAAATAATAAGTAGTATTGTTACTACCTGCGTTCCAACCGTTACTGTTGTTCTCGCCAAAAAATCCACTCCAATTATCGGCCGATAGATGATAAGCTATTTGATATTCATTGATAACATCTGTATCATCAGCCTGTGTGCCTACGGGAATCACTGTCCGTTGCATAGCTGTAATCAGCCCTCCGACTTCAAAACCATCCATCGCACCTTCTCCGTCGCTCATCTCAAATTGGTTGGTATTGATTTCTTCAAAATTGCATGAGGCAAATAGCGCCATTGCGCATATCACCGCTAATAGTTTAAACTGATTCATTTTTCTCATAATAAAGAAGGTGTATTATAATTTAAATTTAATACCGAAACCAAAGCTACGAACACTCGGTTGCATAAAATAATCATTACCTTGTCCGTAAGTACTGGTAGAAGGAGTCAGTTCCGGGTCAAACGGGGCTTCGCAATACAACATCCAAGGATTGTTGGCTATAAACGAAACTGTAACATCTTTCAACACGTTACCAAACCACTTATTAGGCATAGTATAGCTAAAGGTAAGTTCTTGCAAACGAATATTGGTGGCACTGTATACATAGTAACCGGAAGTTTCATAATTTCCCGTACCTGTCATCTGATAATAAGACTTCGCGTCTACCAGACCTTGTCCCTTCAACAATACGCCTCCTGCTTCACGAGCCTCAGCCGAACGTTTGGACACACCGAAACGATCGAGCAATGCCTCTGTAGAAGAGGTCACCACGCCACCAAAACGTCCGTTGATCTGGAATCCGAGTCCAAAGCCTTTGTATGTCAACATATTGCTCCATCCCATATTGAAATCGGGAGAAGTTTTTCCCAAATAAACGGGTTCACCCTTTTCCATTCCAAAGGTTCCGTCGCTCTTTACCTCAACATATCCCAAGTGATCTTTCTTTAAGAAGGTGTTGGCATAAATATCGTGGATACTTCCGCCTTCTTTCAAGATGACACGACCACCATCCTTCAAAACCTCCGGAATATTAATCGGCTCATCCATCAAATCTGTATGATAGTTTTCAACCATCTCCTTAATCTCGTTTATATTACGAGAGAATGTCAATGTTGAAGAGATTCCCAGTCCGCATTTAAACTGATCGGAATAGCTTAATGAAGCCTCCCAACCACGATTTTCCACATTACCGGCTTGCAAATAAATCTGCTTGTATCCGGTAAATTCGGGAAGATCGCCCAAGAAGGTCTGATTGTATGTATTGGAATGATAATAAGTTACTTCCGCACTTAATTTATTCCACAATTTCAGACTTAATCCAAATTCGTATGACTTTGTGCGCTCCGCCTTGAAATCAGTAAACGGATAGATACCGGTAGGATCTAATGCACCACCCACAATAGGGGTAGTTACCGTACCCGGAGTCAGTCCCGAACGGGATACAGGCGCACCGACTTCCGTATACGAACCGCGAACTTTCAGGTAAGAGATAAATTCGGGCAATTTGACCATCTCGGAAATAATTCCGGACAAACCAACTGAGGGATAGAAGAAAGATTCTTCATCGGTATTCACCAAACGTGAGTTCCAGTCATTACGTCCGGTCAGCGTCAAATAAAGCATACTCTTCCAACCGAGTTCCAAATTGGCAAAAACAGCATGATTACGTACACGACTATCACCACCTTTTTCTGAGATACGGCCATTAGCCGGATCGATATTGGAAGCCGCGAATTTATTGGGTACTCCCAACAACGTTCCTTTGTATCCTCTCTCCAATGCCCAATAGTTAGAATAGTTCCAACCCGCATTGGCAGAAATACTGAAATCAGCTATATGCTTATTGACGTTCAACATAAAGTCGGCATATTCCTGACGGTCTTCATAGTTATTGTATCCATACAGTCCTTTCTTTCCTTCCGCAAATTTATCGTCGGATGAGGCGTAAATCTTGCGCTCAAACAATACATGTGTGTCATCCATTCTGAAACGGGCTGCCGCATTCAACCAATCGGTAATATTATAAGTCAACCCTACGTTGAACATATAACGACTCTTTTCATTCGTAGCTACATTGCGATAAGCAGTCCAGTAAGGGTTCTGTGAAGCATATACCGGATCTGCCACCGGCCAATACTGAACCGGAAGTTGGCGGCTTTCATCGAAATGTTCGAATGACTTAATCCCATCAAAGTCTTCACCACGAGGGAACAAATAGGCGGCCATCACCGGATTCCAATATTGTCCTTGCGATACCATATTCTTGTCTTTCTGTTTCACATACGACGCACCTAAATCGAGTTGCAATTTATCATTAAGGAAAGTTGCCGTATTACGGATTGTGAAATTCAAACGTTCATATTCATTATTAGGCACAATACCTTTGGAATTGGTAGAAGAAACAGAAGCAAAAGTCTGATTCGATTTCGTACCTGTGGTCAACGTAACCGAATTAATAAAGTTTGTTCCGGTATTAAAGAAATCCTTCTTAGGATCATAACTTGTAGGAGTCAGCAGTTTTTCACCCCAGCTTTCATACATATCTTTTTTGTTTCCATACGTATTTTGAAACTCAGGAGTCATATAAGCTTTGCTGAATTCTGAAGAAGAAGAGAACTGCACTGAAAGTTTTCCTTCTTTTCCTTTTTTAGTGGTAATCAAAATTACACCGTTAGCGGCACTACTACCATACAGTGCAGCAGCCGAAGGACCACTCAAAACAGAAAGGCTTTCAATATCTTCGGGATTGAAGTCAGCTATACCTTCCGTTCCGGCCTTACCTTCACCCATAATACCACTGTCGGTATTGCCCATATTGGTATTGAACAAAGGAATACCATCCACCACATACAAAGCATTGTTATCACCTTCGATAGATTTTGCACCACGCATCACTACGCGAGTAGCACCACCGACTCCACTAGCGCTTTTGTTAATACTCACTCCGGCTATCTTACCGTTCAACGAGTTTACAAAGTTAGCATCTTTTACCGTAGTCAAAGCATCTCCCTTGACTTGTTGTACATTGTAAGACAACGCCTTTTCTGCGCGTTTGATACCTAATGCCGTCACAACAACTTCATCGAGCACTTCGGTATCCTGCTTCATTACAACCGGATAAAAATCTTTCTTGGAGACAGGAATTGTCTGTGTAGCATATCCGATATAAGATACTTTAAGAGTTGATTTTTCTGCCGCTTTGATCGTAAAGTTACCATCGAAATCGGTAATCGTACCTGTAGAACTACCATCCACAGATATATTTACTCCAATCAACGGTTCACCGCTTTCATCGGTAACCTTTCCTTTGATATTTTTAAGGGTTTGCGTAACTACAGGCTTCTTTTCAGTTATTATGATGTAGTTACCTTGAATCTGGAATGAAAAGCCTGTCCCTTTTAAGATGGTATCGAGTGCGGTTTCGAGGGATGCATTCTGCAAGTTTAACTGGGCTATTACTTTTCCTTTTAATTCGGAATCACTATAATTTATAGACTTTTTGGACTGTTTTTCCACAGTCTTTAAGGCATCAATGACAGTGATGTTCTTTTGCTGGATAGTTATTTTACTATCATTTTGAGCCAAAGCGAAAGTCTGTATAAGAATAAGACTTAAAAAAGTGAGAAAGACCCGCTTATGAGCTATTTTTTCTGCTATTTTTTCGTAGATTTGTAGCATCTTTAGTATTAGTTAATTGGTTATTATTCTAGGATCATTCAGAATAGCGTCAATATTACGCTAATATTAAAAGAGATTGATTTCATATCCGGGAGGAACGGCCATTCCTTCCGGGTATTTTTTTGCATTACGTATTAAAGTTAAAAGGTTCTACAATATATTTATTCTTTACTAGTTACATAGCACTTATTTCCCTTGATAACATAGTTTACATTTCCTACAACTTGCGATATAATCCTCATAACTTCCTCCAGATTCGCCTGCTTGGAGAAGCGGAAACTATATGTATTCTTTTTCAGACTATGAAGGCTATATACAAAGGCATAAGGAAATTTGCGTTCAAGACTTGTAAAAATATCTTCCAGATGCATATTACTAAAAACCAGTTCCCCACGTTGCCATGCCGTCACATCATCTATCTCAGGCATCCGCAGATTATGAGCTTTCGTATGTTTGTCATATACCAACTGTTCACTAGGCTTTAAAATAATATTGGACAGCAAGTTATTGAATTCAACTTTCACACTACCTTCCAGCAAGGTAGCAATCAGTTCGCTATTTTCCGGATAAGCATTTACATTAAATTCAGTACCTAAAGCAGTAACTTGATAATCATTGGCTTTGACAACAAAAGGATGTTTCTTATCCGGATGTACTTTAAAATTAGCTTCTCCAATCAAATACACGCTTCGCGTCTTTCCATCAAACCGCTCCGGATATAACAGCGTGCTTTTGGAATTCAGCATAACGCGGGTGCCGTCCGGCAAAGTGAGTTCATGAATCTCCGCTGTCGGTATATAACATTCTACCAGGTCTTTTTCCAAATGCTCTCTCCCTAACATCAAATAGACCGATACGGATGAAATAGCAAATAAGAGAATAGCTGCAACTCTCCATATAAGCAACTGATAATTACCAGTTGATTTAACAGGCTGAATTCCTACACTCTGCTGTATCCGCCGGATTGACTGTTGCATTCCGTCCGGCATTTCCTTCTCATCAACTTGTTCCCAAAGCACACGAAGCGCTTCTCGCTTTTCGGCAGCATACTCTTCGTCGGCCAGCCATTGTTGCACTTTCTTTCGTGTAACGGCTGAATAATCGTTATGCCCGAATAGTTCTACAAGTTGTTGAACATAATTTTTCATGAATCTTCTTCTTTCTTTTTTTGGCTTTATACACTAAATACAACCGCCTCGCAAATACTACTTAAAAATATTTGAGAAAAAGATAAATAAGAGCAGAATTTTCTTCAAATCTATTAAAGCTAAATATACTTGATGTTCTATTGTACGAATGGAAACTTCCAATTTGTCGGCTATTTCTTTATGGCTCAACCCTCTAAAACGACTAAGTTCAAATATCATCCTCCGACGCTTCGGCATCTTCTCTAAAGTGAGCTGAACAATCATAAGCATCTCTTTATAATAGACATTATTCAAGACTTCCTCTTTCTCCGTCAACTCATAAAGAAGAGTCTTTTCCATGATTTCCTCCTGATAATCCTGCTCTACCTGCTGATGCTTAAAGATATTCAGAACAATATTCCTAGTCATTATGAAGATATAGTTATCCAGCTCCTTGTCATTGTCCAACCACAATTCCGGCTGTAACCAGAGTTTACAGAAAACATCTTGTGCCACATCCTCTGCTTCAGCTTCCGACTTAAGCAGCATTTGGGCAAAGTTCTTTACTTTAGGGAAGTTAGCAATAAAGAACCTCTGAAACTTTAATTCAATCTGCTTATCGTTATTTTCCATATCTCTAGTATTTTTTCAGCGTTAACGGTAAAGTCAAATTAGCCGTACATAGTACACCCATAAAAACAAAAAAGGCTTCATGAATCTATATTCATAAAGCCTTTCAAAAAAAGAATACTCGTACTCGAAGCGGGACTTGAACCCGCACAGCCGCAATGGCCAAGGGATTTTAAGTCCCTCGTGTCTACCGATTCCACCATTCGAGCATCCTTTCAAAGAAGAGCGGAAAACGAGACTCGAACTCGCGACCCTAACCTTGGCAAGGTTATGCTCTACCAACTGAGCTATTTCCGCATTTTTTCAACGGGTGCAAAGATAAGTAGTTTACTTGTTTCTGCCAAATCTTTTCGGAGGAAAGTTTTAAAAAACTATCCTCCGAAAGTTCATTTTATCTTCCAAGCAGCGCTTTCTCTGCTCTATCCATCCCGCAAAAGTTGAATCCATCGACCACTTGCTGCATCAATGCAGAGATCTCTGTATTGCACAAATTGCCTATACTTCCTTCATGTGTATGATGTACTTCCTTACTATGCGAGAATTTACCTGCTTCAATATCCAGACCGACCTTTTTGTATGCATCGCGGAAAGGCATACCTTCGCGTGCCAAACGGTTCACTTCTTCCACACTGAAAATGAGCAGATATTTGTCATCATCCAAGATATGTTCATTTACCTTAATCTCGTTCATGATGTAAGTTGTCATCTGCAAACAGTCTTTCAATTCCTGGAAAGCCGGAAGAAAGACCTCTTTTATAATCTGCAAGTCACGGAAATAACCGGAAGGCAGATTGTTGGCAATCATCATGATTTGTTGGGGAAGCGATTGCAACTTATTACATTTGGCACGTGTCAATTCAAACACGTCCGGATTCTTCTTATGAGGCATAATGCTGGAACCCGTAGTACAATCATCGGGCAACTTCACAAATCCGAAGTTCTGGCTGTTGAACATACAAGCGTCAAAAGCTAATTTGGAGATTGTTCCGGCAATCGTGGCCAACGCAAACGCAACATTACGTTCCATCTTGCCACGTCCCATCTGGGCATATACCACATTATAATTCATAGAGTCGAAACCGAGCAACTCGGTTGTCATCGTCCGGTTCAACGGGAACGAAGAACCATATCCGGCAGCAGAACCTAACGGATTACGGTTGCACATCTTAAATGCAGCCTGCAGAAACAGCATATCATCCACCAGGCTTTCAGCGTAAGCACCGAACCATAGTCCGAAAGAAGAGGGCATGGCAATCTGCAGATGTGTATATCCCGGCATTAAAACATTTTTATAACGTTCGCTCTGGCGAATCAATACATGGAAAAGTTGTTCTACCGCTTCGGCTATTTCTCTGATTTGCGTGCGGGTAAAAAGTTTAAGATCCAACAGCACCTGGTCGTTACGCGAACGGCCGCTATGAATTTTCTTTCCTATATCTCCCAGACGGCGAGTCAGCATCAACTCCACCTGCGAATGTACGTCTTCCACACCGTCTTCTATCACGAATTCACCTTTCTCCGCTGAAGCATAAATATTTTTCAGTTCAGCCAGCAACTGCTCCAGTTCTTCTTTCGTCAGCAAACCGATACTTTCGAGCATTGTGATGTGCGCCATAGAGCCGAGCACATCATGCTTGGCCAGATAAAGATCCATTTCACGATCGCGTCCCACCGTAAAGCGTTCGATATCCTTATTTACCTGCACGGATTTCTCCCAAAGTTTCTGTGCCATACCAATTAATACTTGAATTAATAATTTATAATCGACAGCATTTCAACCATCTTCTCCAAACCTTCCTGGAGGGGCTTCTGCACCATCGCTTTCATAAACGGATTGATATCCATCCCGATAGTAACCTTTATTTTGCATTCTTCCTCACCGGCCGCCACTAATTGAATCCACATATTAAAAGGAAGCGGTGAGTTGGTTGTCTCCAACTTCACACATTTAGAAGGTTCACGTTCAACGATTTGCAGTGTCAGCTTTCCAACAGGAGAAACACTAAAACTCAATGTATCCGAATCAAAACTCAAATCCTGCACCTTATCTTGCGGCAAACGGTCTTTAATGGCTTCCAGATTACTCAAATCCGAAAGCTTGTTATACACCCGTTCCTGACTGTAAGGTATCACCTTGACACTACTCTCAAATTTAGTCATAATATTCTATTTGTATAAAAACAAAAAAAGAACCATCCGGGCAAATATTGTCCGAAGAGTTCTTTTACTGACATATATTTAACCAAAAAAGTCTTATTTACCAGCATCCCAATGAGCAGGGTCTTTACGCCATTCGTTCAGTGTCTGGATATCTTCTTTTTCAATGTAACCTGTACGAAGAGCAACATCAAGCACAGCCTCATAGTTGGTCAATGTCACCAAGGTCACTTTAGCGTTCTTAAATGCTTCTTCAGCAACCGGGAAGCCATACGTATAAGCCGCAACCATACCAATTACTTCACAGCCATCGCGACGAATCGCCTCTACAGCCTTCAAACTACTGCCGCCGGTAGATATCAAATCTTCTATTACTACTACTTTCATACCCGGACGAAGTTCACCTTCGATCAGGTTCTCCAATCCATGGTCTTTCGGGGTAGAACGAACATATACGAACGGTAAATTCAATGCATCAGCAACCAAAGCTCCTTGAGGAATAGCACCAGTCGCCACACCTGCAATCGCATCCACCTGTCCGAATCGTTCCAATATCAGACGTGTAATTTCAATCTTCACAAAATTACGAAGAGAAGGATAGGACAGAGTTTTACGGTTGTCACAGTAAAAGGGGGATTTCCATCCAGAAGCCCAAGTGAAAGGGTTAGCAGGTTGAAGTTTAATAGCCTTAATCTTCAACAGTTTCTCCGCAAATAGTCTCTCTAAGTTTTTCATAACTAAACTAACTATTAATTATTTGCCGCAAAAGTACAGAAATAGAACGAGAATAAAAAGAAGAATCCGTTTATTTTTTCACTCCACCTGTTCCTCTTCATCGGGAACATCGATACAACGCCTGATATCTTTCAGTTCAAACCCACGACTCATAGCGAACCGCATCAGCTTTCCATTCAGTTCATATTCATCCTGCGCATGGACACTTTTTTTCTTGGAGGCCAGCAGTCCACGAAGGACAGCAAGATATTCCTCCTCATCAATCTCATTCAGATAACGCCATGCTACGTCGGATGGAATCTTCTTCATATAAAGTCCTTGCGCTATTTTCATCTTCCCCCACTTGGCGAAACGGAATTTATCATTCACAAAAGCCCTGCAGAAACGTTCGTCATCAATGAACTTTTCCGATTCCAGCCGGTCAAGAATACGCGCTATGGTATCATAGGCTATCCCCCAACGTTGTAACTTCTCATTTATTTCTGCCCGGCAATGCTCGGCAGTAGAGCAATAGGAGGCTACACGACTTAAAGCCTCTTCGTCTGTTAATTGTGCACTCATCGGTTAGCTGTAACTATTCTATCTTTTCCAAATATGTCTTTTATAACACGAACACCACGATATTGGTTCATTTCAAGCATATATGCTATTTCCCGGCCAAACGCCCGGTTGATTTCAAAATAAAGTTTTCCTTCCGGCAGAAGCAACTCACGCCCCAGAGCGGCAATCCTGCGATAAAACCGCAACGGGTCGTCATCGGGAACAAACAAAGCCAGTGCCGGTTCCCAATCGAGCACATTAGCTTCCATTTCATCTTTCTCCGCCTCAGTGACATAAGGAGGGTTGCTTACAATGACATCAAACGACGGTGTCTTTTCCCAATCGTCAGATAAAACATCCCTTTGCCGAAACAGCACTCGGGATTCCAGTTCTTCGTTGTTTGTCCGGGCTATCGCTAATGCCTCTTCCGAAATATCCCAAGCTTCCACGTCGGCATCCGGAAGTCTCTTATCCAGAGAAATTGCAATGCATCCGCTTCCCGTACCTATATCTAATAGGTGATGTGCCCCCGGATTTTCATTGACGACCCAATCTACCAATTCCGCAGTTTCCGGACGGGGAATCAGCACCCCCGGAGCCACCTTGAACTTCCTCCCACCAAATTCCGCAAAGCCGCGAATGTACTGTATCGGCTCATTTTTCTGTAAACGGAATATAATGTTTTCTAATTCACGCTCTTTGCATTCGGATAAAATCATATCTTTGCCCAAGTAAATATCGAGCGGATCGAACCCGAGCATATCGCAACAAATCATCATCGTAAGGGCTTTAAGCTCTTCCGGCGGATAGATATCACGCAGAGATTGGCGAATGCGGGTGGAGATACGATTCATACATTTACAGTTTCGGAGTGCAAAAGTAAGAATAATATAGCGAAGAGTACCAAAATGGAAGAAGAAAAATACATGAGACGTTGTATTGAGCTCGCAAAGAACGGGTTATGCAACGTAGCACCCAATCCGATGGTAGGGGCTGTTATCGTATGCGACGGGCGCATTATCGGTGAAGGTTATCATGTCCGTTGCGGAGAAGCGCATGCCGAAGTCAATGCAATCCGCTCCGTCAAGGATGAGTCTTTATTGAAACGTTCGACAATCTATGTCAGTCTGGAGCCTTGTTCCCACTATGGTAAAACACCTCCCTGTGCAGACTTGATTATCGAAAAGCAAATTCCGCGTATCGTCATTGGTTGCCGGGATCCTTTTTCCAAAGTAGCCGGACGAGGGATTCAGAAACTACAGAATGCCGGGCGGGAAGTTATAGTCGGTGTGCTGGAAGAAGAATGCCTGCATCTGATCCGCCGTTTTATCACTTTCAACACGCTCCGCCGACCTTTTATTACTCTTAAGTGGGCTGAATCGGCCGACCGATTCATTGACATAGAGCGAATTGATGGGAATCCTGTCCTTCTCTCCTCCCCTCTTACGTCAATGTTGGTACATAAAAAAAGAGCGGAGAATACAGCTATTATGGTAGGAAGACGGACAGCCTTGCTGGATAATCCCTCTCTGACGGTACGCAACTGGTATGGACGTAACCCTATACGTATTGTTTTAGACTGCAACCTTTCTCTTCCGAATGATCTGCAAATATTCAACGGAGAGGTCCCGACATTAGTTTTCACAGAGAAAGAACATCCGGAAGAAAAGAGTGTCAGCTATATAACTATTGATTTTGCTCATAACCCTCTGAACCAGATTATGAAAGAGTTATATCAACGAAATATACAATCATTGTTGGTAGAAGGCGGAAGCCAACTGCTGCAATCATTCATTGACAATGAATTATGGGATGAAGCTTATATAGAGAAGTGCCCCAAGCGGTTATATTCCGGTGTTAAAGCACCTGAAATAAGCAATAATTTTAGTTACTCGACCGAAGAACACTTCGGAAGACAAATTTGGTATTATGTTCATCGGATTTAGCTAAAATAGTCCTATTCAGGGAGTTTTACGTCGATAAAAACAGTGTTATTATCTATAATTTTATATAAAACTTACCTGTAATGTTCATTATCGGGAAAAATGTTTCTATTTTTGCAACTTGTAAATAAACACAATCTTTCAAATGAGAATAAAGTTTTTATCATTCATTGCGAGTTTTTTCATGGTGTCATTCGTTATAACGTCATGCCTTGATGACGATAATGACATAGAATATAGCCCGGATGCAACTATACATGCATTTGAACTTGATACAATAGGCTATGGAATATCCTACAAGTTCACTATTGACCAGCAAAAAGGTCTGATCTATAATCAAGATTCACTTCCTGTTCATGCAGATACGATTATCGATAGAATATTGATTAAGACTCTGACGACTGCTTCCGGTGTTGTCACTATGAAAGACAAAGAAGGAAGAGACTCCATTATCAATATCAGCGACTCACTAGACCTCCGCAAAAAATTAGAAATTAAGGTATGGTCTACTGAGGCATTGGCGGGAATAGCACCCGACAAAGTAAAGACATATACTATTGATGTCAGAGTGCACAAGCATGATCCGGATTCTTTAAGTTGGGGATATGTCGGAGAAGCAGATAATAATATCAATATCAAGCGTCAAAGATCCATTATTCTAGGTGCACACATTCTTACTTATGCAGAAACTGATAACGAATTAAAAGTATACAAGAACTTTGTCAATGAATTAAACAATTGGTCTACTGCCAATTCATTAGCAGGATTGGAAAGTAGCATAACCACTTTGCCCACTTCGATCATTGAATTCAAAAACAAGTTATATGCTACATTTAAGTCCGATAATACAGTAACAGCTTATACATCAGAAGATGGAATCACTTGGACTAAATTAACCACTTTAACTGGTATTGAACTTTTCTTAGCTCCTATCAAAGATAACATTGACCAAACTAAAGACAAAATTAGTTATATTAAGAAGGTTAGCGATGAGAAGTACGTATTCTCTACTAGTACTAATGGGATAGACGAAGACTATGCAGCATACGATAAGCATAAAGAGTATCTAAATCAAAAAGAAGTAAAATTATTCCCGAATATAATTACCTCTTATACAAATTATGAGAACCGCAATGGAACAGAAGGTGTTCTTTTGATTGGTGAATCAGAAAAGGCGACCACTATATCCGATGATGGAAAAGATGTCGAAATAGCCGTTGCATGGGGATATTCAGAGGAAAAGTTGGAAGTTGAGCAACTAAGTTCAGATGGACAGCTCGTTTTAGATGAAGCCAACGAGCCTGTCAAAGTGAACATAATAATAAGCAGATGGGTGGACCTCCCTGCCGGTTCAAGCAATTCATATTGTCCTAAGCTAAACAATCCTACTATTATTCATTATAATTCTCAATTCTATTTATTTGGAAATGAATTTGATTCATTCTATGTTTCTCAGTCTGGTCGTGATTGGAAAAAAGCTAATAAGAAATTCTCATTTCCATATCAAGATTGGTCTAAGGAAAATAATGGATATGATCCTATCAAATTCCCTGAGTTTAGAGGAAGAACTAACTATTCTATGGTAGTAGATATGACAAAAGATGGCTTAGGCAGAGCGAATAATTATTTAATATTCATATTCGGTAAAGAAGATAATATAAGTATTAAACAAGAAGAAAATGTTCAATACAGTCATGATTCAGAAATCTGGCGTGCACGCTTAAACCAATTATGGTTTGATAAGGATCCCGAGCATGCAGGTCAATAATAAACGCATACGTTTAAAATAGAAAAATGTCCTATATAGAGCAAATAGACAAAACTCGGATACCCCAACACGTAGCCATCATCATGGATGGCAACGGAAGATGGGCAAAGCAACGGGGAAAAGAACGTACTTACGGTCACCACGCAGGCGCAGAAACGGTACAGAGAATTACCGAAGATGCAGCCCGTCTGGGAATCAAGTACCTCACTTTGTATACTTTCTCCACCGAGAACTGGAATCGTCCGCAAGAGGAAGTTACGGCACTGATGAATCTATTGCTGGATTCTATTAAGGAAGAGACATTGATGAAAAACAATCTCCGCTTCAATGTAATCGGTGACTTAAAGAAATTGCCGGTTGAAGTCCAGGATAGTTTAACATCATGCATAGATCATTCCGCAAAAAACACGGGAATGTGTCTAGTGTTGGCACTTAGCTACTCTTCACGCTGGGAAATAACCGAAGCAGTCCGACAAATAGCTACGAAGATTAAAGAAGGAGATTTATCTCCTGAACAGATAACAGACGAATGCATCGCATCACATCTGAATACTAATTTTATGCCCGATCCGGATTTATTAATCCGCACGGGAGGCGAAATCCGACTAAGCAATTACCTGTTATGGCAATGTGCTTATTCGGAACTTTATTTTTGTGACATCTTTTGGCCGGATTTCGACAAAGAAGAACTCTATAAAGCCGTTTGCGAATATCAACAGCGGGAACGACGATTCGGTAAAACCAGTGAACAAATCAGCTAATATAACTCGAAACATCAAATTATAACATAAATGCATTATCGTATTTCCTTTATATTCATAACGTTTATCTGCCTGTTCAGTTTTGCAACAACAGGTATTGCGCAAAATGCCAACACTGATGAAGACTCGAAACCTGTCATCTTATACTCTGGAACACCCAAAAAGTATGAGATAGCGGATATCAAGGTCGAAGGCGTGAAGAATTATGAAGACTATGTATTGATTGGACTATCCGGTCTGTCGGTAGGACAAACAATTACTGTGCCGGGTGACGAAATCACCGGAGCAATCAAGCGTTATTGGCGTCATGGCTTGTTCTCAAACGTACAAATCACAGCCGAAAAGATAGAAGGCAACAAAATCTGGTTGAAAATCAGTCTGACACAGCGTCCCCGAATCTCTGAGGTACGCTATCATGGCGTTAAGAAGTCAGAGCGTACCGATTTGGAAGGTAAGTTGGGAATGGTGAAGGGTATGCAGATTACACCGAATACCGTAGACCGGGCCAAGACATTGATTAAGCGCTATTTTGACGATAAAGGTTTTAAGAATGCAGAAGTTATCATCGCACAAAAAGATGATCCTTCCAGCGAGAACCAAGTAATTGTGGACATCGACATTGACAAGAAAGAGAAAGTAAAAGTTCACGAAATCAAAATTGTTGGAAATACGGCAATCAAAGCTTCCAAGCTGAAACGAGTAATGAAGAAAACCAATGAAAAAGGGAAACTTCGTAACTTGTTCCGCACGAAGAAATTCGTACCGGAAAACTATGAAGCGGATAAGCAACTTATCATTGACAAATATAATGAGCTGGGTTATCGTGATGCAGTTATCAGAAAAGACAGTATCTCACAATACGACGAGAAAACAGTTAATGTTTATCTCGATATCGACGAAGGTCAGAAATACTATCTCCGTAACGTGACTTGGGTGGGTAATACACTGTATCCTTCAGAACAGTTGGACTTCCTTCTGCGTATGAAAAAAGGAGATGTGTACAACCAAAAGTTGCTGAACGAACGTATCTCTACAGATGATGACGCTATCGGTAACTTATACTACAACAACGGTTATCTGTTCTACAACCTCGATCCGGTAGAAGTGAACATTGTAGGCGACTCTATCGACCTGGAAATGAGAATCTATGAAGGCCGTCAGGCTACTATCAATAAGATCAACATCAGCGGTAACGACCGTCTGTATGAAAATGTAGTCCGTCGTGAACTTCGTATCCGTCCGGGACAGTTGTTCAGCAAAGAAGACTTGATGCGTTCTTTGCGTGAAATCCAGCAGATGGGACACTTTGACCCCGAAAAACTTCAGCCGGATATTCAACCGGACCCGATGAACGGAACGGTTGATATAGGCCTGCCGTTGACTTCCAAAGCCAATGACCAGGTGGAATTCTCTGCCGGTTGGGGACAAACGGGTATTATCGGTAAACTGAGTCTGAAGTTCACCAACTTCTCTGTTGCCAACTTGCTGCATCCGGGTGAGAATTATCGCGGTATCCTGCCGCAAGGTGACGGACAAACACTGACTATCAGCGGACAGACGAATGCCAAATACTACCAATCATACAGTATTTCATTCTTCGATCCTTGGTTTGGCGGCAAACGTCCGAACTCATTCTCTGTTTCGGCGTTCTTCTCCGTACAGACAGATATCAGTAGCCGTTACTACAACTCCAGCTACTTTAACAACTACTATAACAGTATGTATAGCGGTTATGGCGGTTATGGTATGTACAACTATGGTAATTACAACAACTACGAAAACTATTATGACCCCGACAAGTCGATCAAGATGTGGGGACTTTCCGTTGGTTGGGGTAAACGTCTGAAATGGCCGGATGACTATTTCACCCTTTCTGCCGAGTTGGCTTACCAACGTTACAATTTGAAAGACTGGCAGTACTTCCCGGTAACGAACGGTAAATGTAATGACCTCAGCCTTTCATTGACTTTGGCACGTAACTCTATTGACAACCCAATCTTCCCGCGTTCGGGTTCGGATTTCTCATTGTCAGTACAGTTCACACCGCCTTACTCATTAATGGACGGCAAAGACTATAAAGGATATTACAGCAATCCTGAAACAGGAACCATTACTCAAGACAATATGAACAAGCTTCATAAATGGGTAGAATACCACAAATGGAAATTCAAAGGCAAAACATATACTCCGTTGATGGACCCGGTTGCACATCCGAAATGTCTTGTATTGATGACCCGTACGGAATTCGGTTTGTTGGGACACTACAACGAGTTCAAAAAGTCACCGTTCGGTACATTCGACGTTGGTGGTGACGGTATGACCGGTTATTCAACTTATGCAACCGAAAGTATTGCCTTACGTGGTTACGAAAACAGTTCATTGACACCATACGGTTCGGAAGGTTACGCTTATGCACGTCTCGGAATTGAATTAAGATATCCGCTCATGCTGGAAACAAGTACTAACATTTATGTGTTAGGTTTCTTGGAAGCCGGTAATGCTTGGCATGATATCAAGAAATTCAATCCGTTCGACTTGAAACGTTCCGCCGGTGTCGGCGTTCGTATCTTCCTGCCGATGATTGGTATGATGGGTATTGACTGGGGTTACGGTTTCGACCAAGTATTAGGTTCTAAACAATATGGAGGAAGCCAATTCCACTTTATCTTAGGACAAGAATTCTAATGTATCACCAAAAACTAAACGTTATGAGAAAGTCTGTTCTATTAATCATGATGCTGGTTGCCGTCAGTATGGCAGCCAACGCACAAAAATTTGCACTGATCGATACGGAATATATCATGAAAAATATTCCGCCCGCTCAAAGCGCTAACGAGCAAATGCAACAAGCTACGAAAAAATACCAGAGCGAAGTAGAAGCTTTGGCAAAAGAAGCTCAGAAGATGTTTCAGGATTATCAAGCGAAATCCTCCACTCTCTCTGCCGCTCAAAAGACAAAGAAAGAAGATGAAATCGTAGCCAAAGAAAAAGCGGCTGCCGAGTTGAAGCGCAACTATTTCGGTCCGGAAGGTGAATTGGCCAAGATGAGAGACAAGCTGATCACTCCAATTCAGGATGATATTTACGAAGCGGTAAAAGCCATTTCACAACAATATGGATATGATCTGGTAGTCGACAGGGCCTCTGCGGCAGGCATCATTTTTGCCAATCCGCGCATCGATATTAGCGATGAAATACTAAGAAAACTAGGATATTCAAATTAATTTCATACATTTGCATCCGGAAATAACTAAAAATCATTCAAATAAATTATAGAACTATGCTTAAAAAAATTGCACTTGTAATGTTGCTTGCACTCCCAATGGGTGTATTTGCACAGAACCTGAAATTCGGTCATATTAATGCGCAGGAGATTATCACTGTAATGCCGGAATTTACGAAGGCACAAAATGATATCCAGACATTAGAAAAACAACTGACTGCCGAACTTCAAAGAACTCAGGAAGAATTCAACAAAAAATATCAGGAATTCCAACAGGCTATGGCCAAAGACTCTCTTCCGGCTAACATCGCTGAAAGAAGACAAAAAGAGTTGCAGGACATGATGCAGAGACAGGAACAATTCCAGCAAGACGCTCAGCAGCAGATGCAGAAAGCTCAGACTGACGCAATGGCTCCTATCTACAAGAAACTGGATGATGCCATCAAAGCGGTAGGTGCTGCTGAAGGTGTTATCTACATCTTCGACCTTGCTAGAACTTCAATACCTTATGTAAACGAAGCGCAAAGTATCAACCTGACTAATAAGGTGAAAGCAAATCTTGGAATCAAATAAAAGAGAGTTCCAAGAAGCAAAAATATAAAAAAGGGAACGAGAAAGAAGATTAATCTTCTTTCTCGTTCCCTTTTTTTGGAGTACATTTGCGTACATAAATACTGTATGTCATGAATCAACATTTATCCCATGCTCCCGGTCCTATCGGAGTATTTGACTCCGGCTATGGCGGGCTGACCATCTTAGATAAAATAAGAGAGGTACTTCCGGAATACGATTACATTTATCTGGGAGACAATGCCCGTGCTCCATACGGGACACGTTCTTTTGAGGTCGTATACGAGTTTACCCGGCAAGCCGTAAGCAAACTATTCGACATGGGATGTCATCTGGTCATATTAGCGTGTAACACTGCGTCAGCCAAAGCTTTGCGTAGCATTCAAATGAACGATCTTCCCAATATAGATCCGGCTCGCCGCGTACTCGGAGTAATCCGTCCTACAGTGGAATGTATCGGAAATATCACCCAAAACCAGCATATCGGCATATTAGCTACAGCGGGTACTGTAAAGTCCGAATCTTATCCGTTGGAGATACATAAATTATTTCCGGATATCCGGGTGAGCGGAGTAGCGTGTCCGATGTGGGTATCGTTGGTGGAAAACAATGAATCACAAAACGAAGGAGCCGATTACTTTATCCGTAAATACATAGACCAACTACTGACAAAAGACCCGCTAATAGACACCGTGATTCTCGGATGCACGCACTTCCCCATACTCCTACCCAAAATCCGGCAATACATTCCGGAACATATCAGCGTGATTTCGCAAGGCGAATATGTAGCTCAAAGTCTGAAAGACTATTTGAGGAGACATCCGGAAATGGACGAGAAATGTACGAAAAACGGGAACTGCTCGTTTTACACGACAGAGGCGGAAGAGAAGTTCACTGAATCAGCTTCCACCTTCCTCCAACAGCAAATCCGTGTTAAACACATCACGCTTGAATAAATTTTAATTGAAGGATAACCATTTGTCTTTCTTTTTTGTTATATTTGTAGATAGCAACCCTTAATACATAAGATCATGAAAGAAAAGGATTATAGCAAGTCAATAGAGGTGTTCTCCGGCTCCCCGTGGGAAGCTGAAATCATCAAGGGTTTATTGGAAAGCAATGACATTCGTTGCGTTGTCAAAGACGGTATTATGGGAACGCTGGCCCCCTATATCGCTCCTGCTGTCTCTATCCTTGTCACAGAGGAGGAATATGAGGCCGCCACAGAGCTTATCAGAGCCCGGAACGAGAAAGATAGCGACTAATACGGTCGAGTCCTTCCTTGATATTCTCCAACGAGTTGGCATAGGAGAAACGTACGTATCCTTCCCCTCCTGTACCAAAGTCTACTCCGGGAGTAATACCGACATGCGCATGCTCGAGTACATCGAATGCAAAGCGATAAGAGTCGGTAGTAAATTTACGTGCATCGGCGAAAATATAAAATGCCCCTTGAGGTTCCACCTTAATCTCAAATCCGATCTCACGAAGACGGGCAATCATATATTTCCGACGCTCATCATAGACCTGCCTCATACGTTCCACATCCGAATCCGCCTGCCGTAAAGCTGCAATTCCCGCCTGCTGGGCAATACTGGATGCGCAGATAAACAGATTCTGTTGCAACTTCTGCAATGAACGCATATAAGATTTCGGTGCGATGAGATACCCCAACCTCAGTCCGGTCATGGCAAACCGTTTGGAAAATCCATTCAGCACAAATGCTTGATCCGTGTATTCGAGAATACTATGTGCACGCCCTTCATACACCAAGCCATGATAAATCTCGTCTGAAATGACAGGAACTCCCAAAGCCGCTACTTCTTTCAAGAAACTTTCTTCCAATAACATCCCCGTCGGGTTCATAGGTGAGTTGATAAAAATAGCGGCAGTATGCTGATTCACACATTTGCGGATAGCTTCTATATCATATTGCAATCCTTTCTCTTCGGACAATGGCACCAAAACAGGTTTGGCTTGAGCCGCCAGCACAAAGTTCCGATAGCAGGCATATCCCGGATTGGAAAGAACCACTTCACTCTCCGGATTGCAAAGCAACATCAAGGCAAGAAGAATAGAGGGAGAAGAACCGGAAGTCACGATGATACAGTCCGGATCAACCGCCACTCCATATTCTTTCTGATAAAAAGCTGCAATTTCCCGACGTAACTCAGGGTCTCCCAAAGAATGGGTGTAATGAGTCAAATGCCGATCGTAAGCAGCTTTCGCAGCCTCTGCAACACAAGACGGCACATCAAAATCGGGCTCGCCTACTTCTAAATGAATAATGTCAATACCTTGTTTCTGTAACTCGTTTGCCCGTTCCAACACATCCATTACGATGAAGGAGGTCATCTGTTCTACTTGCGGATTTGTATGTTTCATTGTTTTTCTTTTCTCTATCCGGCTGCAAAGATAATTCTTTTTAGGCTGTTTTGGTAACATATCGACAAAAAGCTCTATATTTGTGCTTTCAAATCGTTAGCAAAGATGAAACAGGAATTTACACGAATCGCAGTAAAAGTGGGTAGTAATGTTTTGGCACGCCGAGACGGAACATTGGACGTAACCCGTATGTCTGCACTTGTTGACCAAATAGCGGAACTACATAAATCCGGTGTAGAAATCATCCTTATTTCTTCTGGAGCCGTTGCATCCGGACGTAGCGAGGTACATCCGCAGAAGAAACTCGATAGTGTAGACCAACGACAATTATTCTCTGCCGTAGGGCAAGCCAAACTGATCAACCGTTATTACGAACTTTTTCGTGAGCACGGAATTACCGTCGGACAAGTGCTGACTACGAAAGAAAGTTTCAGTACGCGCCGCCATTACCTGAATCAGAAAAACTGTATGACGGTAATGCTTGAAAACAATGTGATTCCTATCGTCAACGAGAATGATACTATCTCCGTAAGTGAACTCATGTTCACGGACAACGACGAATTGTCCGGACTCATAGCTTCTATGATGGATGCGCAGACGCTTATCATCTTAAGCAACATCGACGGAATCTATAACGGCTCTCCGTCCGATCCCGATTCTTCCGTTATCCGGGAAATCGGTCATGGGAAAGATCTATCCAACTATATTCAAGCAAGCAAGTCCAGTTTCGGACGAGGAGGTATGCTGACGAAAACAAATATCGCCCGCAAAGTAGCCGATGAAGGAATTACGGTTATCATCGCCAATGGTAAACGTGACAACATCTTGGTAGACTTGTTAGAACACCCCGAAAGCACTCTTTGCACCCGCTTCATTCCTTCTTGCGAACCGGTATCCAGTGTCAAGAAGTGGATCGCGCATAGTGAAGGCTTTGCCAAAGGAGAAATTCACATCAACGAATGTGCCACTGAGGTACTCAGTTCGGAGAAAGCAGTCAGTATTCTCCCGATAGGTATCACTCATATCGAAGGGGAATTTGAAAAAGACGATATCGTCCGTATCATAGACTTTCAAGGAAACCAAGTGGGTGTAGGAAAAGCAAACTGTGACTCCCAGCAAGCCAAAGAGGTTATCGGAAAGCATGGAAAGAAGCCTGTTGTACACTATGATTATTTATATATTGAATAATAATCGCGTTTAAATACTCAACATGATGAGATATTTTCTCATCACAATAAAAATATACACTCCAAAGGCTATTACAATTATAACCTAGGCACAACATTTATTTCTGTTTTCAACAGGTTTTATTCACATCATTCACTATATTTGCATTGTTTATCTTTCTATTTAATGCAAAAAAGGAGCAAATGACTACAGATTTAAACGAAACCTTTGCTGCCGTACAGGCAGCAAGCCGAGAATTGGCTTTACTGAACGATGATACCATCAATCAGATTTTAAATGCAGTGGCCGATGCGGCAATTGCAAAAGCACCGTTCATTCTTGCAGAGAATGAAAAGGATCTTGCACGGATGGACCAGAATGATCCGAAGTACGACCGGTTGAAATTGACGGAAGAGCGTTTGAAAGGTATCGCAGCAGATACACGCAATGTAGCTACGCTCCCCTCTCCTCTAGGCAAAATACTGAAAGAGACTGTGCGACCCAACGGGATGAAGCTGACAAAAATCAGTGTTTCTTTCGGTGTCATAGGAATAATCTATGAAGCACGTCCCAATGTCAGTTTTGATGTATTCTCTCTTTGTCTGAAAAGTGGAAATGCCTGCATATTAAAAGGAGGAAGCGATGCCGCCTGTTCCAATCGTGCCATCATCAGTGTGATTCACGAAGTACTGAGAAGTTTTAATATAAATCCGCATATCGTAGAACTGTTGCCAGCCGACAGGGAAGCAACAGCCGCATTGCTAAATGCTGTAGGCTATGTTGATCTGATTATTCCCAGAGGTAGCAGTAATTTGATTAATTTTGTACGCAATAATGCCAAAATCCCGGTCATTGAGACAGGAGCAGGCATTTGCCACACTTACTTTGACGAGTTCGGAGAGGTAAAGAAAGGAGCAGATATTATCCACAATGCCAAGACACGCAGAGTCAGCGTATGCAACGCATTGGATTGCGTCATTGTGCATGAGAAAAGACTGAGCGACCTTCCCAAACTCTGCGAAAAGCTGAAAGACAGCCATGTAATTATCTATGCCGACCCACAAGCTTACCAAGCATTGGAAGGCCACTACCCTGCAGAACTCTTACAATCTGCAACAAATGAAAGTTTCGGAACAGAGTTCCTTGACTACAAAATGGCCGTCAAAACGGTCAGAAGCTTTGAAGACGCACTGGGACACATCCAGGAAAACAGTTCCAAGCATAGTGAATGCATCGTTACGGAGAACAAGGAGCGTGCAGCCTTGTTTATCAAGATAGTGGATGCAGCCTGTGTGTACACCAATGTATCTACCGCCTTCACTGACGGCGCACAATTCGGTTTGGGAGCAGAAATAGGTATTAGCACGCAGAAGCTGCACGCACGCGGTCCGATGGGACTGGAAGAAATCACTTCTTACAAATGGGTCATTGAAGGGGACGGACAAACGAGAAGAAGTTGAGAATTGAAAATTGAAAATTGAGAATTAAAAATTAAATGATATGAAGAAATTTACTTGTGTACAGGACATTGGCAACTTGAAATCGGCCATTGAAGAAGCATTTGAGATTAAGAAGGACCGCTTCAAATATGTAGAACTTGGAAAGAATAAGACATTGATGATGATCTTCTTCAACTCCAGTCTGCGCACCCGCCTTAGTACACAGAAAGCCGCGCTTAATCTGGGAATGAATGTAATGGTGCTTGACATCAATCAAGGTGCCTGGAAGTTGGAAACGGAACGTGGTGTAATTATGGACGGAGACAAACCGGAACATTTGCTGGAAGCGATCCCTGTAATGGGCTGCTATTGCGATGTGATCGGAGTGCGTTCTTTTGCACGCTTCGAAGACCGTGATTTCGATTATCAAGAGACAATCCTAAATCAATTTATTCAATATTCCGGTCGTCCGGTTTTCTCGATGGAGGCAGCAACCCGCCATCCGCTACAAAGTTTCGCCGACCTAATCACTATCGAGGAATACAAGAAAACAGCACGTCCCAAAGTAGTCATGACTTGGGCACCGCATCCCCGTCCATTGCCGCAAGCCGTTCCTAACTCGTTTGCAGAATGGATGAACGCCACAGATTACGAATTTGTCATCACTCATCCGGAAGGATACGAGCTGGATCCCCAATTCGTGGGTAACGCCAAAGTTGAGTACGACCAGATGAAAGCGTTCGAAGGAGCGGATTTCATATATGCAAAGAACTGGGCAGCCTATACGGGGGATAACTACGGACAGATATTGAGTAAGGATCGTGACTGGACAGTTAGCGACCGTCAAATGGCGGTGACCAACAATGCTTATTTCATGCATTGCCTGCCGGTTCGTAGAAATATGATTGTGACAGACGACGTGATTGAAAGTCCGCAATCAATTGTCATTCCGGAAGCGGCCAACCGTGAAATCTCGGCAACCGTCGTTCTGAAGAGGCTATTGGAAGGATTGAAATAACAGAAATGCCATAAAGGCAATCTTTCAATACAGCTATTAAAGAGGATACTCCCCGACAAGAAAAGATAGTATCAAAACGCAAATTATCGCAGATTATTTCAATTATATTGATAGGTTAATCAACAACTCATTAAATTATTTCTGCGATAATTTGCGTTAATCTGCGTTTTATCATTCATTATGACTCTCTTCTTGCATCACTTTTCTATTTCCTTACCAGCTTCCTGCCAGGAATTAAATCCTTTATCAAGCTCAAAGACTTTATATCCTTTCTTACTCAAAATAGCCGCTGCCTTCTTACTACGCTTTCCACTACGGCAGTATACAGCCACCGGTCTGTCTTTCTGCAACAAAGAATCAGCCATCGAAGAAAAGGAGTCATCCATCACATTAATATTAATCGTTTTTGCGATATGTCCTTCCGAGTATTCGGCCAATGTACGGACATCCAGACGTTGCATACCCTCATCTTGAATGAGCGTATCGAAATCTTCTACATTCATTGACTCAAAATTTCCTTTCTGCTGACAAGAGAAAAGAGAAGAAAGAAATAAAAGCATTCCCACGACCAATTGATTCATTTTAAGCATATTATTCTATATTATTCAGTCTTACCCGGAGTATACTCAAATTCGTAATCCTCTATCACATCGGCTTCCTTGCCGTATGTGTAATACCTGAATTTAATCTTAATCCCATCGGCAGGATGTTCCGATTCCGCATATTGCTTTAAAGGAACAGAAATATAAGCACGCCGGTTATAGTATTCTTCATCACTATCCGCATCATGATATAACAACATATCCACAGATCCTATTGTTTCCAGTTCTGACTTATCCTCAATTATGCCAAAAATATGTCCTTTTCCGGTACTGGCTTTCAAGTTAAGAATCATATTCAAATAATCCCGTCCAAGCCAAATACTGACAACCTCTACCGGATCTTTACCTTCCTTATCCTTAAAGGCCGGATCGTCCTTCGGTTTAGGAGTCGGTGTGAGGAGCGACTGCAAAGAATAAATTTTAGCCCCTTCCTCCATCGTTTCATAGTTACTCATTACACGTCTGGAGGTATTCGGAGAAATCGTAGACCCCGTAAGATCTTGCGAAACAGGTAATATATCCCCCTTATCGGGAATAAGTGTCCGTATCCTGCCATCATCACCCGCTTCTATCGTAACAAATTCCATTTTTACCGATGGATAATAATAGTCATCATCACCACAGGCAGCCATCAGGAGGAGTAATCCCCACAACCAGATCATATATAACTTTCCTATTTTCATCGGCAGGCGGCTAAATAATTAACTAACGGATTGGAATACATCAACAACAACTTCTCACGCAAGAAGTCTTCATCCTTATTCGGAATGTTTATCTTAGCCAGTTGTTGGTCAATATAGTTTGTGAACCGCAGCTTCTCCTCTTCCGTATAGTTGGCAGCAAACGTTGTGGAACCATTCAACCAGTCGTAAGCGACATAATTTCCGGAATAAATCCGATAGTTACTATGAATACGCCGGTCAATACTAGCGGAAATACGGGCAAACAGTTCCGGTTTCGGCAAAGAACGGTCCATGCGCAACAACTCGTCGTTCAGACAAGGAGCAACTTGAAAATGCACTCTTCCCTTGTATCCGAAAAGACCGGTTTTCATATTGATTAAATCGTCCTGCGTTGTTTTTTTATACCCTTCCACATCTCTCTTCAATTGGAATTCCTGCGCTTTCAGAAAATCACAGGGATCATATTCGTAGGATATAGCAAGGGGAGCAATATTCATTTCCAGCAGACGGTCTATCACATCACCTTCACCACCCATCGCCAGCATTTTCAAGACGCTGTCCTGTGTGCGGTCATTGGAATCTTTTGCACGCCCTTCACGCTGGGCAATCCATATTGATTGTTTCTTCTGCGAGATAGTATGATGCATATAGCGCGACATTCGCGCTGACGATTCCAACATCTGCCTCATAGTCAGTGCACGCTGAACGATAAATGATTTATTGACACGCACCAATTTCTTAATCCACGGGTAAATCAGCAGATTATCACCGATGGCAATTTCTACGGTATCCATCCCTTCATCAATCAGCAAGATGGAAAGGAAGCCCGAATCAAGGATAATATCCCTATGGTTCGACATATAAGTATAGGCTATATTATGATCCGGTATACGCGAATGGTCTAATGTCAAAGAATCTGTATGTTCCTGCGCAATCTTCCACAAAATGCCATAACAGAACGCTTCCTGAAATTCACGTTTTGTCTTACAAGCACGCATCTTCTGTGCCAGCAGTTCGAATGGAACGTTAGGTATAACTCCGGTAACAGCCTTTTGAAAAGCCGGATCAGCAATCAATTCCTCAAAGATCTGAGGAAGTTCCTCATCATTGTAAGGACGAATCTCATTAAACTCTGTCAGGTCCATAACGTGATTAAAATTTATTTTCGATAATATCAGTCATCACATCCTTTATATCCAGCCCGGCTGCACGCACCTGCTGAGGAATAAAGCTTGTAGCAGTCATTCCCGGAGTCGTATTCACTTCGAGAAGATTCAGTTTCTCACCGGCAGTCACAATATAATCCACACGGATAATACCGGAACAGCCCAATATATCATAGATAGCCGAAGTCAGTTTCTGCACGCGTCCGGTCAGTTCCGGAGAGATACGCGCAGGAGTGATTTCATCTACCTGACCGTTATATTTGGCATCGTAATCGAAAAATTCATTGTGGGTAACGACTTCCGTAGGTGGGAAGATAACCGACTTTTCCTTCGTCTTGTAGCAACCGCAAGTCAGCTCCGTACCTTCCATAAATGCCTCAACGATCACTTCTTCCGCTTCTCCGAAAGCTTTAACAATGGCAGGCTGGATTTGTTCTTTTGTCTTCACTTTTGTAACGCCAAAGCTCGAACCTCCCAGACTGGGCTTGATAAAACAAGGCAGACCGATCTTCTCCATTACATCTTCGTCGGAAACCGACTGTCCTTGACGCAGCAGCAACGATTCGGCAATACGTACGCCAAAAGCCTTCAAATACTGATTGCAGGCAAATTTATCGTATGTAATAGCAGCCGCCAATACTCCACAACAGGAATACGGAATGCGCAGCATATCAAAATATCCCTGCAGACGACCATCCTCACCCGGTGTGCCATGAATCGTAATATAAGCAAAATCGAACACTACCTTTTCCGTTCCGTTCGTAAAACTAAAATCATTTCTGTCCACCGGAACCTTGTTACCATCCGGTAATTGTACTTCCCAGCGACGGCCTTCCATCTCTACAATGTACAAATTATACTTCTCCTTATCTATAAAGGAATAAATACCCTGTGCGCTACGCAGGGAAACTACGATTTCAGAGGTATCACCTCCTGCTACGATAGCAATGTTGCGTTTCATTCTAATTCTCTATTACTTATATAGCCTCTCCACTTCTCGATAAGCCGGGTCATGTCATCCGGAAGTTCGGAAGTAAAATGCATCTCTTCACCAGTGACGGGATGCACAAACCCCAACGTCATAGCATGCAAAGCCTGTCGGGGACAAGTGTCAAAGCAATTATTTACAAATTGTTTGTATTTACTAAAATGAGTACCTTTCAATATCTCGTGCCCCCCATAGCGTTCGTCATTGAACAGCACATGTCCGATATGTTTCATGTGGACACGGATCTGATGAGTACGTCCCGTCTCCAGGATACATTCCACAAGCGTGACGTATCCCAAGCGTTCCAACACACGATAATGAGTCACAGCGTGTTTGCCAACTGTCGGGTCGGACATCACTGCCATCTGCATTCGGTCTTTCGGGTTACGGGCTATATTCCCGATGATTGTTCCCTCATCCTGCTCCACAATCCCCCATACCAGGGCGCGATATTTACGTTTGGTAGTTTTATTAAAGAATTGGTTTCCCAGATTTGTTTTGGCGTCCGGTGTCTTGGCAATCACCAACAACCCCGAAGTATCTTTGTCGATCCGATGAACAAGTCCCACGTGCGGATCATTCGCATCATAATCGGGATTATCTTTCATATGCCAGGCAAGCGCATTGACCAAAGTGCCATGATAATTCCCATGTCCCGGATGCACTACCAGTCCGGCAGGCTTATTCACCACCATCAAATAGGGATCTTCATAAACGATAGTAAGGGGAATATCTTCCGGGATAATTTCATTTTCGTAACGCGGACGGTCCATCATCACCGTGATAACATCCAGCGGCTTTACTTTATAGCTACTTTTCACCGGCTTGCCATTGGCCATAACGAATCCTCCTTCGGCAGCCTTCTGAATACGGTTGCGCGAAGCATTGACAATACGTTCGAACAGATATTTGTCGATTCTGACCATCGCCTGCCCCTTATCTACCACCACCCGGAAGTGTTCGTAAAGTTGGGACTCGTCACCGACCGGTTCTATATCATCCAAATCGTTCTCCAGTTCATCCGGAAGTTCTTCCTCTATCATGTGAGTCTGTTCTGTTAGTTATCCATTAAAACCAGTTATCTTCTTGTGTGGAAGATGATTCTGATGTCACAGGAATTTCTGTATCCACAGCAACATCGGTGGAGTCTTTCTCCATGCTCCCTGCCCCATCACCGACCATCAGTGTCAAAGAAGCTCCCATAGGAATCTTTTCTCCGGCGGTCAGTTGCCTTCCCTGATACTTCACGCCATACACCCAGTCCTTTTCACCGTTCACTAACTGGACCTGATTCAGTTTGAAACCGGCACTTAACAGTTTGGCTTGCGCCTGACGAAGAGAGCTATTGTCCGCAACATCAGGAATCATACGCAAAGGAACATCCAGCGTGTTCACTGTCAGATAGACCGTACGGCCTTCTTTTACTTTCTCACCGGCTCCCGGCTTGAGTTCAAGCACGATACCGGCAGCCTTATCCTTAACGTATCTCGTATCAGAAACCGAGCATACCAATCCATGATTCCGGAACATCTTTGTCGCCTCCTCCACACTCATCCCCTTCACATCGGGAACAAGTACCGATTCACCATGATGTGTGTATGCATCAATCCATTTCAGCACGCCGAATACCATGACTGCCACTATCACAATCATAGCGGCAATATTCAACCAGAAAAATTTATTTGTTTTAAAAGAAAAGAATTCTCTAATAGTCATACGCATTGCTGTTTATATGCGCCAAAGATACGACAAAATAGTTGAATTTATAAAAAAGAGGTGATGAAAAGTTTGCTATAAACAAAAAGGCAGAGATTAAATTCCCCGCCTTTTTTGTTTCCCTGATGATAGATAAAAGTGATTACCACTTCTGTCCGTTGTACTCATCAGAAACAGTCAGTTTCTTTCTGCCTTTTGCACGGCGAGCAGCCAATACTCTACGACCATTAGCAGACGCCATTCTCTCACGGAAACCGTGTTTGTTCTTTCTCTTTCTGTTAGAGGGTTGAAATGTTCTTTTCATTTTTGTATCTTGTTTTATGTTATTATTCTACGTAATCGGGCTGCAAAAATAGGCACTTTTTTTAAATTAACCAAGAGATAACTCATTTTTGCTCAAAAGTTTTTGTGTTTTTTACTGATTTAGATTACTTTTGCACTCGATTTCCGACGAAAACAATTAAATAACAATAATATAATAAGAAGAATAGCAGTATGATTAATGCTCAAGACATCAAAAACGGAACCTGTATCCGTATGGACGGAAAGCTCTATTTCTGTATAGAATTCCTGCATGTAAAACCTGGTAAAGGTAACACTTTCATGCGTACTAAACTGAAAGATGTAGTTAGCGGCTACGTTCTCGAACGTCGTTTCAACATCGGTGAAAAATTGGAAGACGTACGTGTAGAACGTCGTCCTTATCAGTTCTTATATAAAGAAGGAGAAGATTATATCTTCATGAATCAGGAAACTTTTGACCAGCATCCTATCGCTCACGACTTGATTAACGGTGTTGACTTCCTGCTTGAAGGTGCAGTATTGGATGTTGTTTCCGACGCTTCTACCGAAACCGTATTGTATGCGGATATGCCGATCAAGGTACAGATGAAGGTTACTTATACAGAGCCGGGCGTCAAAGGTGACACTGCTACCAATACATTGAAACCTGCTACCGTAGAATCAGGAGCAACAGTACGTGTTCCTTTATTCATCAACGAAGGTGAAACAATCGAAATCGATACTCGCGACGGTTCATACGTAGGACGTGTAAAAGCATAAGTTACATAGAACACAATAATAAAGAAAGCCGGAAGCTCAATTGAACTTCCGGCTTTCTTTATTATTGTGCTTTGCACGGGCATTCTTATTTATATCCCGCCGCTTTGGCTATTCTCTTCGGTATTTCAGTATTATCTATCTTCTCACCGAACAAATGTGAACCGGCTCCAATAGCGAATACAGGTACAAAACCGGCAGAATGTCCGCCACTCACCCAGCCAACCATCGCGATCTCATCCATAACTTGTTTGGCACAAGCAGCCATAGGCTCGCTCTTCGAGTACATACTCTCGGCAAACACCACTTTATTCTTCACGAATGACTTTTCAAATTCGTCGTGCAACTTCTTTTCTTGTTGCCAAGAAATAGGTAATTGTTTCCAGAATCCCATTTCATTGCCAAGAAATTCTTTCATATCTTCCCAAGTTACTTTGTTACCTTTGGCTTTTCTCAGTTCACTGATACGTTGAGAAAGTCCGTCAGCCGAATGTTTTTGAGATTGCAATGCTTTCAAGTTCAGTTCATATTTTCCGGTTCCCAATACGATACCACCAGTTTCGTGGTCGGCAGTAACGACTATCAGTGTTTCTTTCGGATGCTTCTTATAAAATTCATAAGCCACTTTGATAGCGTTATCCATATCTTTTACTTCATTGAATACGGTAGCTGCATCATTCGCGTGACAAGCCCAGTCAATCTTTCCGCCTTCCACCATGAGGAAGAAGCCTTTATTCTTGCCTTTAGTCAGAAAGTCGATAGCGCTTTCCGTAATTTGCGCCAGCGTCAGATCATCCTCTTTGCGGTCAATGGCATAAGGCAGACATGACGGATTAGCCCCCTTTTCCTGAATGAGAATCATCTTTTCAGCCTTAGCTGATTTTGCTTTATAGTCATTGTAACCACGTGCCACTGTATATCCGGCTTCTTCAAAGATAGGGAAAATGCTTGGAGCCTCTTTCTTATCAAAAGAAGTTGTCGGTTTCAGGAATCCGCCACCTGCATAAAAGTCAAAATTAGCTTTCGGCAAGTCAAGAGCAATCTCATAATACATATTACGATCCGGTTGGTGCGCATAGAATGCGGCAGGGGTAGCATGATCAACACTGACAGAAGTAGTGACACCGACTTTCTTACCGGCTTTCTTCGCCTTTTCAGCTACGGTTTGAATCGCATTCTTATCTTCCCCCACAGAAATAGCGTGATTATAGGTTTTCTTTCCTGTAGCCAACGCAGTACCTGCGGCGGCAGAATCGGTCACGGAATTAGTTGCAGAGAAAGTAGTCGCCATCGTGGCAACCGGAAATTGAGTAAACAACAAAGGCTCAACGCCGATACGTCCGTTCTGAAGTTCCGCCTGATACATCTCCGTACCATTCACTTGGTTGACTCCCATCCCATCTCCAATGAAATAGAATACATACTTTGCCTGACCGTTGGCCACAACGGAAATAAGGACAAAGAACAATGTGTAGATTAACTTTTTCATTCTTTAGTAAATTTATTATTAGATTAGTTAGTACCACCTACAAAGGTATAAAAAAAGCTATTTCTGATGTTACAAAACAAATAATATTATAAATTCATCACGTCCTGTTCAAACCGTTCCTTATCTCCAGCGGCCCTATTGCGCATCCGGCTACGGTAATTATAGATCGTCGCCAATGAGTAACCCAAGAAATGAGCAATTTTATTACTGTCTACCACTCCCAAACGGATAAGAGCAAAAATACGAAGTTCGGTAGTCAGCAGTTCATCAGATTTCGGATATATCCGTCCCTCCTCTACCAACAAATCATTGAAAGCGGAAATGAAATTCGGAAAAAGTTTCAGGAAAGACTTATCGAACTCATTATAAAACTCGTTTCGTTCATCTTTGATAAACTGCTCGGACTTTATAGCCTTAAACAAATCCTCAATCCGGGAAGCCATAGCCAATTTAGCCAATGAGCGGCGATACATCTCCAACTTATCCAGATAGTTCACACATCTGTCCAAATAACGGGCGATATATACTTCTTTTATCTTGCCTGTCTGCTCCAGTTCTTTGTTCACAGCCAACATCTGCCGGTTAGCCAAACTCAAATCACGACGCATAGCAGACAGTTTCTTCATCCAGCGATACAAAAAGAAAATAGCTATCAAAAGAAATAAAGACAACATACTGACACTAATAAGCATCGCTCTGGAAACGGCTTGTTCTTTCTCTTCTTTCAACTTATAAGCCTTATCGATAATCGGGAAAAACTCCGTCACTTCAATAAACCTCAAACGGGCATTGCAGGCTACGGCATCTTCCATCGAACAACTCAAGTACTTATAAGCACGGTCAATATCCCCTAGTTCATACATCAGATGTGCCAACTTTTGCAAAGAGGCATACTCCCTGACCGAAGATTCCAAATCTGCAATAGCTGTCAATATGAGATAATAAACTTCTTTCTCAGAATCCTTCTTCATACCGTACGCTTCAGACAATGTATAGTAGATATACACTTTCTGCCGTTCGTCAACCGCCTCTTTCAAAGCCTCATCAAGTATCACCAAAGCAGTATCCGCCTTACCACTGACGATACATTTCTCTGCCAGAACAATCGTTCTGTTGATTTCCGGTGACATTACACTAATAATAGAATCCCGGTATAAATCTGTTTTTTCGAGATATTTCTTTTTCGCTTCCTTATTAGTGGTGTAATCAGCCAGCCAACCATAACAAGCACGATAAGTCTGATAATAAGCCAACAAGGTTTCTTTGTCCAGCTTCGTCGGATTCATCCTCTCCAATTCCTCAATAGCTTCAATATACATTCCCATTACCCCTAATACCGTTGCACGATCAATAATAATCTTATTGTCCAATTCAGGACGATTCAGTTGCGGAAGCACCTGCTGTTTCTTATTTATATAATGAAGGGCAGAATCAGCCTGATAATGAAGATAAGCATCAAATAAGGAACCGTATAGACGATATTTGTCGGCAGAGGCATTTGAATGAGCCAATTGCAACTTCAAGCCTTCAATTTCCTTTTCTTTCTGAATCTGATAAGTCTCCTTTTTATTTATGATGTCGTCCAGCTTTTTAAGAGCTGCCACATTATCTGTCTGTTTTGCAAACATTGAAACAGAACCAACCAAAAGAAAAGACAATACACAATAGGCTATATTTCTCATAGGTTACTTTTTAAAGATGTCACAAATATAATGAATATAGTAATCACAATGAAATAGATAAGCCAAACTATTTAATTTCCACTTATATTTTCGCCGATTCCAAACAATAATATATAATTGATAATCAATTAAATAAAATCATAAAGCGGTTATATTTTTATTCTAGACACCTCTTCCGATTCAATAGGTCGCTACATTTGCAACATCCGAAATAAAAAGGAGTAGAAACATTAGTTAGCTTACAATTTAATACCAATAAATAAAATGAAAAAGAATCTTTTACTCATTGCATTCCTCTGTATTTCATTTATAACGAATGCGCAGCAGAAACTGACTTCACCGGATGGAAATCTGGTAATGACCTTTCAGGTAAACAAGGAAGGTGCTCCAACGTACGATTTGATTTATAAAGGCAAAACGGTTATCAAACCCAGTACTTTAGGTTTAGAATTAAAGAAAGAAGACAATACCCGGACAGACTTCGACTGGGTAGACCGTAGAGATCTCACCAAACTTGACTCAAAAACAAATCTTTATAACGGTTTTGAACTAAAGGATGCAAAGACCGATACATTCGATGAAACATGGCAACCGGTATGGGGAGAAGAAAAAGAAATCCGTAATCATTATAATGAATTGGCAGTGACACTATACCAGCCGATGAATGAGCGCTCCATCCTGATCCGTTTCCGCTTATTCAATGACGGTCTGGGATTCCGTTACGAGTTCCCTCAACAAAAATCATTGAATTATTTCGTTATTAAAGAAGAACATTCCCAGTTTGCCATGTCAGGCGACCATACCGCTTTTTGGATACCGGGCGATTATGATACGCAGGAATATGATTATACTATCTCCCGCTTATCGGAAATCAGAGGGTTGATGAAACAGGCAATCACTCCCAATTCGTCTCAAACTCCTTTCTCACCGACAGGTGTGCAGACTGCTCTTATGATGAAAACGGATGATGGTCTTTACATCAACCTTCACGAGGCAGCTCTCATCGATTATTCTTGTATGCACCTCAACCTGGACGATAAAAACATGATATTCGAATCTTGGCTGACTCCGGATGCAAAAGGGGACAAAGGATATATGCAGACACCTTGCCATACACCATGGCGTACTGTCATTGTCAGTGATGATGCACGCAACATCCTTGCATCCCGTATTACTCTCAACCTGAACGAACCATGCAAGTTGCCGGATGCAACCTCTTGGGTAAAACCTGTGAAATATATCGGTGTGTGGTGGGATATGATAACCGGAAAGGGCTCATGGGCCTATACCGATGAGCTGACTAGTGTAAAACTGGGTGAAACAGATTATTCAAAAACCAAACCTAACGGCAAACATTCCGCTAACACCGCTAATGTAAAACGTTATATCGATTTCGCTGCCGCCAACGGTTTTGACGCAGTACTGGTAGAAGGATGGAACGAAGGTTGGGAAGACTGGTTCGGTAACAGCAAAGATTATGTATTCGATTTCGTCACTCCGTATCCCGATTTCGACGTAAAAGAGATTCATCGTTATGCCGCAAGTAAAGGTGTCAAAATGATGATGCACCATGAAACTTCCGCATCAGCCCGTAACTACGAACGTCATATGGATAAAGCTTATCAATTTATGGTGGATAACGGCTATAACTCTGTAAAGAGCGGTTATGTCGGCAATATTATTCCCCGTGGCGAGCACCATTACGGACAATGGATGAATAATCATTATCTGTATGCGGTGAAGAAAGCAGCAGACTACAAGATTATGGTGAATGCTCACGAAGCAGTACGCCCGACAGGTATCTGCCGCACTTATCCGAACTTGATCGGTAATGAATCCGCTCGTGGAACAGAATATGAGTCATTCGGAGGCAACAAAGTATACCATACTACAATCCTTCCATTCACCCGTCTGGTTGGAGGACCGATGGATTATACTCCGGGAATCTTCGAAACACATTGCAACAAAATGAATCCGGCTAATAATTCTCAGGTTCGCTCTACTATCGCCCGCCAACTGGCATTGTATGTAACTATGTACAGCCCATTGCAGATGGCCGCTGATATTCCTGAAAATTACGAGCGTTTCATGGATGCTTTCCAATTTATCAAGGATGTAGCTATTGATTGGGATGAAAGTAAATATCTGGAAGCGGAACCAGGAGAATATATCACGATAGCCCGTCGTGCCAAAGGAACGAATGACTGGTATATAGGTTGCACTGCCGGAGAAAAGGGACATGAGTCTAAATTAAGCTTTGACTTCCTCGAACCTGGGAAAAAATATGAAGCTACCATTTATGCTGACGCTAAAGATGCAAGTTGGGACAAAAATCCGCAAGCATACGTTATCACAAAAAAGAAAATAAACAACAAAAGCAAACTTACACTGAAAGCTGCAATAGGCGGAGGATACGCCATCTCAGTCAAAGAGATAAAATAAGACCTTAAACAAGTTTAATTAAGATTCCATAGTTTTCAATAGGTATTCATATAGAAGTACTATTTTTGACGAACTTATTTAATAACATGAAAACAAAAAAAATGAATGAACCGGGTAAAATAATGCTGCTATTTTTAGTAGCCATTATGTTTACGGTACAGGCAGTTGCACAAAACCTGTCAGTAAGTGGACTCGTCCAGGACGGTACCACCGGAGAGGGAGTTATCGGAGCAAATGTAGTAGTTAAAGGTACTACCAATGGCACCATTACCGATCTGGATGGGAAGTTTAAATTACAGGCCAAGCAAGGAGACATCATTGTCATTTCCTTCATCGGATATAAGACACAGGAATTACCGGCCGCAGCACAAATGAAAGTTGCTCTGAAAGATGATTCAAAACAGTTGGACGACGTAGTGGTCATCGGATATGGCTCCGTTAAGAAAGAAGACTTGAGCGGATCAGTCGTTGCCATTAAAGCTGAAGAGATGAACAAAGGTGCAGTCACTTCACCCGAAGAATTGATCATGGGAAAAGTTCCGGGATTGGCAGTCGCTCAAGGTGACGGTGGTCCGGGCTCAGGTTCTACGCTACGCATCCGTAGCGGTTCTTCTCTGAATGCCAGCAATGACCCGCTAATCGTCATAGACGGAATCCCTGTAGCCAACAATTCAGCTCCGGGTACACCGAATGCTTTATCGACCATTAATCCGAATGATATAGAAACTTTTACCGTATTAAAAGACGCATCAGCAACCGCCATCTACGGTTCACGTGCATCAAACGGCGTTATCATCATCACTACCAAGAAAGGGACACAAGGAAAAATCAAGGTAACTTATAACAGCAGTTATACTTTCAAAGATCCTTATAAGCGTTTTGAAACGATGAATGCAGACGAGTTCCGCCAGGCAGTGACGAACCAATATGCCGAAGGCACCGCTTTAGGCGATGCAGCACGCAATCTGATTAATCTCTACCCCTCACAGTCTACCGATTGGCAGGATGCTATCTATCAAAGTGGTTTGAGCACAGACCAAAATATATCCGTAGCAGGAAAAGCAGGATTCATGCCTTTCCGCGTGTCTTTAGGTTACAACAATGAACGAGGTACAATCAAGACATCCAAGTATGAAAGATACACCGCATCTGTCAATCTAAGTCCGAAGTTCTTTGATGATCATTTGAGTGTGGATATCAATGTAAAAGGAACGATTAACAAAAATCGTTTTGCTGATTCGGGAGCAGTAGGGGCAGCTGCTTTCTTTGACCCTACCAAACCAATCTATGGTATTGACACAGAAGACCCTACATACGGTAGTAATTTATATAACTATAACGGTTATTGGAACTGGAGTACCGGCAAGAATACTCCCAACACGCTTTCTTCCGCCAATCCGTTATCTTTACTCTACGATGTGGACAATGCGGGAACTACTAAACGAAGTCTCGGCAATATCCAGTTAGATTATAAAATACACGGATTAGAAGATTTGCATGCCAACTTGAACGTAGGTTATGACGTAGCAAAAAGCACAGGTGGAAACTATACCGTTCCCGGTTCTTTCCAAACAGCCAAAGACAGTGATTTCAAGAATATCGGACGTGGTAATGACTGGAACAATCTGCGCCGCAACCATTTGCTGGACTTTTATTTGAACTACGCCAAAAACATAGAATCCATTCAAAGCAATATCAATGTAATGGCCGGATATTCCTGGCAACATTTCTATTACAGAGACTTGAGCATTTACAAATCAAATGTTACCGAAAACCTGGGAACTAAAGAAGGATGGACTTATAACGACGATGAAGGACGTTACATACAAAACAATAACACTCCCTCACCTTGGGAAAATTATCTGGTTTCTTTCTTCGGACGACTGAATTACAACTTCAAAGAACGTTATTTGCTCACTGCAACGTTACGTCAGGACGGTTCCTCACGTTTCAGCAAGAGCAACCGTTGGGGACTCTTCCCCTCCGCAGCATTGGCATGGAGTATTATCAACGAACCGTTTATGGAAAAGGCACGTGATATTATGTCCAACTTGAAACTGCGTGTAGGATATGGTGTCACCGGTCAGCAGGAGATTACCGATTATCTCTATATCACTAACTACTCGCTGGGTAACAATACGACTTCACAATATATGGGTTCATATCTACTGAAACCGGATGGGTACAGCCCCGATTTGAAATGGGAACAGACTGCGACATACAATGTCGGCATCGACTACGGATTTCTGAACAATCGTATTAACGGTAGTATCGAATATTATCAGAAGCGTACGAAAGATTTATTGAACACAGTCAGCGTAGCGGCAGGAAGCAACTTTACCAATATGATAACAGCCAACGTGGGATCTATGAAAAACGAAGGTTTGGAATTCAATATCAATGCCGTAGCTATACAGACTAAAGATTTCTCTTGGGAATTAGGCTATAACGTGACTTGGAACACCAGCAAAATTACTAAGTTGACCGCTACCTACAATCCGGATTATGAAGGCATCAATGCCGGTTCTGCTTCATACGGTAGTGGCACAGTACTACAAAAGCACCAGGTAGGTTATGCCCCCTCCACTTACTGGCTCTTCCAACAGGTATACGACGAGAATGGAAAACCGGTACAAAACGCAGTGGTAGACCGCAATAACGACGGACAGATTACGAATGACGACCGGTATATGACTAAAAAGAGTCCGATGGCGGACGTATACATGGGACTGAGTTCGCAGTTTACATATAAGAATTGGGATCTGGGCTTCAATCTCCGTGCCAGTATCGGGAACTATGTCTACAACGCCAGTGCAGCGGACAACGGTTCACTGAATGCTTTCTCCAATCAAGGATTTATCACCAATTATTATAAATCGGCAGTAGAAAGCACCGGATTCACTCTCACCAGTTCTACCGAGCAAAAAGCAAGCGATCTCTTTTTGGAAAATGCTTCTTTCCTGAAGATGGATAACATTACTTTGGGATACACCTTCAAGAATTTGTTCACCAGCAAGTTATCCGGTCGGATCAGCGCATCGGTGCAGAATGTGTTTACTATCACCAAGTATTCCGGACTCGATCCAGAGTGCAACGCCATTGATCAAAGTCTATGGCCACGTCCACGCACGTTCTCTCTCGGAATCAATCTTAACTTTTAATCTGTCAGCATTATGAAATTCTATTCTATAAAATCGATCATATTGGTTTCCGCCCTCATTTTATTCGGCGGATGTATAGGTGATTTGGACGTGATGCCTCTCGATCCGAATATCATGACGGCCGAAGACGCCTATTCTACTCCCGAAAGCTACACACAGGGATTGAAAAAGATCTATTCGGTATGGGCCCTCTCCGGACAAAAAGATGCGGGTTCTTCGGATTTGAGTGATTTGAATGCCGGTAACACAGTACTCCTGCGTTGTTGGTGGACACTGCAAGAAAGTACTACAGACGAAGTAAAATGCGCCTGGTCGGATAGCTGGGTACCGCAAGTTAACGGGTTATCCTGGAATACAGCTAAGGTGGAATCAATGGAAGGGCTTTACCACCGTTCTATGTACATCGTAAGTATTGCAAATGATTTTCTGAAACAACTGAACAATGCCCCCGACGAAGTAGACCGGGAACGTTATCGTGCCGAAGCACGTTTCTGCCGTGCTTTAGCCTACTACGTGCTGATGGATGCTTTTGCCAATCCACCTTTTGTCACAGAAGAAACAACCTCGACGCTACCGGAGCAAATCAATCGCAAAGACCTATTCAGCTGGCTAGAAAAGGAACTTACTGCTATTCGTAGTCTCCTTCCCGAACAGACAGACGAATACGGACGTGCAGATCAACATACCGTTGAGTTCCTATTGGCACGTATGTATCTCAATGCCGAAGTTTATACAGGAACACCCCGTTATACTGACTGTATCACTTATTGCAAACATATTCTGGGCAGTAATGACTATTCATTGGCAGACAATTATGCCGAACTTTTTATGGCAGACAACGGAGAAAATACCAATGCCAGAAAAGAAATCATTTTCCCGGTATTGGCTGACGGCAACACTACTCAGTCCTATGGAATAGGAGCTATCATTGTCGGCTCGCGTTCAAGTAGCGAAGGCACTGTTGTCAACTACGGATGCAACGGTGGATGGGATGGCTTCCGCTCTACAGGAAATCTGATACGTGCGTTCGAATATGAAGCGGAAGAATCAGCCTGGACCGCCGACAATTTAAATTCACACGACAACCGTGCCATCTTTTATAGCACAGGACGTTCATTGGATATCAAAACCTCATCTATCGGTACATTTACCACAGAAGGTTGGTCGGTATTCAAATTCACGAACCTGAACAGTGACGGTACTCCGGGAAAGAATTCCGTATTCCCTGACACAGACTTTCCACTATTCCGTCTGGCTGATGTATATCTGATGTATGCGGAATCCGTAGCCCGTGGTGGAGAAGGGGGAAGCGAATCCCAAGCTGTGACATACATACAGGACTTGCGCAAACGTGCCAAAACCGGTTATAGCCAAGTGGATGCAGCTTGGTTGAAGGCTTCCGCATCCATTAATGGAAGCACTGCCAGCGTAAACTTTGGAAATATCTTAAACGAACGTTGTCGTGAACTTTATTGGGAAGCCACCCGCCGTACCGATTTAATCCGTTACGGACTGTTTACCTCGAATACTTATACGTGGGCTGAAAAAGGAGGAGTTATCACCGGAGTAGGTGTAGACAAACGCTACAATCTTTTCCCCATACCTGTAAGCGATATCAGCGTTAATGGTAATTTACAACAAAACGAAGGTTATTAATCTAAAAATCAGAATATACATGAAAACAATATACGGATATATAGGTATACTGATCGCAGCTTGTTTATTACAAGCCTGTGAAAGTGACTTAGACAAAGCCTATTATAGCGACGGACAGGCTCAGCCTGCTGTATTGGAGGCTTTACCGGAAACATATACCATCAACCCGCTTCAACAAAATGAAGTTGCACTGACGTTCAAGTGGAGTGTACCCCAAATGGGATATAATGCATCGATCACGAACAATCTGGAGATGGATATAAAAGGCGAAAACAACTTCGGAGATAAAAAAGTAATCTTATCTTCGTTGGTAGGCAATAACTCGACTGTTTCATTTACGAATAAAGAGTTGAATGACTATGTACTGTCTCTATTCAAGAATTATGCTGGTGAAGCAGGAATATACACCATAGAAACCGTTCATCTGGAATTTCGTGTAACCTCTGTCATTTCAGAGGCGAAAGCTCCTCTTGTTTCAAATATCGTTTCTTCCACTGTCACTCCATACGACAATGAAAATACAGGCTACAAAGCAGCGGTCATCACATCAACAGACATTAGCGAACTAGTTTTAGCGGCCGGTCAGAAAGAAGAAACGGCATTACCCTTAACGTGGCAACAGGCTTATTTGGGTGATAATGCAAGTATCAGCTATGCAATAGAAATAAATCTGCCCAAAACAAACACGGAATATAATTGGAGTAAGAAAGTGACTGTCAAGACTACTCAAGAAACCTCATACAATCTGACTCACCAAGATCTGAATGATGCACTTGTCAGTCTATTGGCAAAATATAGTAAGGAAGTAGGAAAAACAGAAATCAACCTCTCTGTTTCAGCTACTAAGAGCGGATATATCAAAGCGTTGGCTTCCGAACCTCTGACTATCAGCATCACTCCGTATGTAGCTACTCCGACATTCACTACTGTTCCGGAAAATATGGATTTAACTTCCGGCACTTCTTATTCTCTAGCATGGGAAGCTGTAGAAGGAGCTAAATACCAAGTGGAAATGGATATAAAAGACGCAGAATTCTCACAAAAAGCAATATTGGAAAGCGGTTTGACCAGTACAAACCTAGATATAAACAATGCAATCTTAAGTAAGGCCATCAAATACCTAAAAATAGCACATAATGCAGTAACGCTTAGTGCAGAACAGGAGATAGAGTTTCGGGTAAGAGCTTATTTCGGCAATACTGAGACAGGAGTATTATCAGAAGCAAAAACTGTAGCGATGACTTATGATAATAGCGAGAATACACCGGAAGTATTCTATCTAGTAGGAGAATACTGTGCTTGGAAACACGATCAAACTCAAAAGCTATATAAAACAGAAAGTGGTTCGTACAAAGGACACATTATTGCAAAAAATCTTTATGAAGGGTGGAAAATCACAGACCAACCCAATTGGAATGGTAGAAATTGGGGAGCTCCAATCAATAGTGGAATCTTGACTCTAGGTAACGACAGCAAAAATATCACTTCTTACGGCGGTAACAACAATACCAGCTACACCGTAGAATTTAATCCAAACAACGGTCGTCTCACTATGAGCAATGAAGAAAAGTCATGGATGTTATTAGGTGAACATAACAATTATTCTTTCAGTGATGAGTCCAAAATGGAAATCGTTTATGATGAAAGTAATAAAAAATGGTATTTACAAAAGAAAGGAGTGAAGATGCAAGCCGGAAATACGTGGCAAATACGTTCACAGATGTTGAACATGGAAGTGACTCCACAAAATACCGAAGGACATTTCGAAACGGATGTTACCGACGAAAGCCAATTTACCGTAAGCCAAACCGGCAATTACGAGATACGTTGGTATTTCAACGAACCGACTCCTTACGTAATAGTCATTAAAGAATAACCCATCCATCAAAAAAGAAAAGCTTTATGAAGAAATATTTGATATATATATTATTACTGCTATTCACTGCGCCCTATATAAGCTCATGCAGTGACGAGTGGACAGACTCCGACAAACTGAGCCTCCTGACAAAAGCAGAAGAGGAAGAACCTATTGTAGAGGATGACATTGACATAAGCCTGCTGAAATTCGGTTTCAACCTGAATCCCAAAGCCGAAACAAACGAGTTACCCAATGCGGACGAAGCTTTGGATATCTATTTTTATGCAGAAGGTAAAGAGTTGGCAGAAGGAGAAAAAGAATGCCCGTTATTGGGTTATCAAGAAGCGTGCTATCTCCATGCCGGTGTATATTCGGAAGGTACTTGGATGTATGTACCGGCTGCTTGGACAGAAGATACCGAAAAATGTAAAATGTTTCGTGTAAAGGAGAATGTATGGAAAATCACCCTCTCACCTACAATACGCGATTGGTTCGGAAGCGGTTCAACTCCTATTGAACAGTTAGGACTGATTATCCGTACTACCGATGGCAAAAAAGGAATAGAAGAAGATACCTTTGTCGATATTGAGGATGATAAGTACAACAGCTTTACTCCGGGTGAGATAAAGCTAGAGTCAATGCCTTCCGGACTGCAACATGGTATTAATATTATCGACAATCATACAGTAACTTTGGTACTGTATGAGAAAGACAAAGACGGCAACCGTTATTACGATTATGCTTATGTCATGGGAGACTTCAATAATTGGAAACGCAGCAATGATGAAAACTCTCAAATGTATTATGACGAATCAGCGGGATGTTGGTGGACTACTTTAAGCGGTCTTGAGCCAACCAAAGAATACGCATTCCAATATTATCTGGGAAAAAAGAGTTCTGTAGAAGGAGAAAAAGATACAGAACTACGTATAGCCGATCCATATACGGAGAAGATTCTCGATGCAAGCAGCGATTCCTATATTCCGGAATCCACTTATCCTTCGTCCCAACGTATCTATCCAACGAAAGGGGCCGGAGTTGTTTCAACATTCAAGATACAGAAAGATTCCTATTCATGGGCACACGACAATTTCAAAATAGCAGATAAGAACAATCTGATGATTTATGAGTTACTCTTGCGTGACTTCACCGAAACCGGAGATCTACAGGGAGCGATGCAGAAACTCGATTATTTGGAAAGGTTAGGTATTACCGCCATCGAACTAATGCCCGTACAGGAGTTTGAAGGTAATGACAGTTGGGGGTACAATCCAACCTTCTATTTTGCACTTGATAAAGCCTACGGTACTTCTGAGATGTACAAAAGATTTATTGACGAATGCCACAAAAGAGGTATCGCAGTACTTTTTGATGTTGTTTACAACCATGCTACAGGTAGCAACACTTTTGCCCATCTGTATTGGGATTCGAAAAATAACCGAACTGCTGAGAATAACCCATGGTTCAATGTTGAAGCCCGTCATGCTTTCAATGTATTCCACGACTTCAACCACGAAAGTCCATTGGTACGAGACTTTGTAAAACGTAATCTAAAATATCTGATTAACGAATATCATATCGATGGTTTCCGTTTTGACTTGACTAAAGGGTTCACACAAAACGGAAATAAAGATACGGACGTTTCAGGTTACGATGAGTCACGTATCAGCATTCTACGGGATTATTACAACGCTATCCAATCCGTATCTCCAGAAGCAGTAATGATTTGCGAGCACTGGACTGATTGGGCAGAAGAAAACGTATTAGCTTTAGCAGGCATACAGTGTTGGCGTAAAGGAAGTAACACACATGATGAAGGCTACTATCAATCAGGGATGGGGTATTCAGATCGCAGTTCCTTTAGCAATTTGATACAAAGTGGCGGAAACAGTATCCATTTTGGCGGATGGGTAGGTTTCATGGAAAGTCATGATGAAGAACGTGTAGCCTATAAAGCCCAAGTGTATGGAAACGGAAAAATACAAACAGATCTTACTACCCGCATGAACCAGCTTGCCGCCAACGCTGCCTTCTGTTTCACAGTTCCGGGTCCTAAAATGATTTGGCAATTCGGTGAATTAGGTTATGACGAAACACTTGGTGAAAAAGATGAAAAAACAGCAAAGAAGCCGTTACATTGGGAATATTATGATGAACCTGCACGCAAAAGTTTGTATGATGTATATGCTAAACTACTAGATTTACGCAAAACGCACGCGGATTTGTTCGGGCAAAATGCAACATTCTCATGGAAAGTAGAAACTGCTAATTGGACAGGGAACACACCCCGCACCATCAGTTTGAAATACAATGATAAAGAACTCGTAGTCGTAGGAAATTTTGGAGATGATACCACCAACTATTCTCTGGGTTCTAACATCAAGTACAATTACATGACCGGTGACGAAGTATCAGGTAATATAACGGTCGAACCACACAATTTCTTCTTAGGAACAAGTTTCAGACCTGAATAAACAGCTTAAGTAGAATAGATTAAACATAGAATTAACGCAAATTATCGCAGATAAATAAGAATAATTTCCCGAAAGAATAATCTTAATAATCTGCGATAATTTGCGTTAATCTGCGTCTAAACAAAACAAGATCAATTACACCTGTGTCTCTCCTTCGATGTATTCCTCCAGAAAGAGATTCTCTCCATCGAATACCGCATACGAGAAGAAATTAATCCAATCCCCGAGAATCAGCACACGGGAAGTTGCACTCAACATGAGATCCAGTTCAATATGGCGATGCCCATATATAAAGAAGTTGATATTCGGGTGGCTCTTCAGATATTCTTTGGTATACAAAACCAGATGTTCCTGATTCTCCCCCATATAATCCGGTTCCTTTCCGTCAATCCGTTTCAGTCGGCTATGCTTGGCCCATGTCAAACCCAGATCCACACTCCAACGAGGATGAATAGCAGAAAACATTCTTTGCAAAGTCGTACTATGAAACATTCGGCGAAGTAATTTGAACTTCTTATCCGGATCACCCAATCCGTCACCATGAGCCAAATAGAATTCTTTCCCATAGATTTCGGTAGTCAACGGTTCACGGTGCATAATGACACCACACTCTTTTGTGAGATAATCTCCACACCAAATGTCATGATTGCCTATAAAGTAGTGAACTTCCACACCCATGTCCGTAAGTTCGGAGATCTTTCCTAGAAAACGAGTATATCCCTTAGGAACTACCAAACGGAATTCATACCAGAAATCGAACATATCTCCCAGCAAATAAACGGCAGAAGCCTTATGTTTTATACTGTCGAGAAAGTTCACCAGGCGTCTCTCTTGTGTGCGACCATGTTCAATGGCGCGGGACCCCAAATGCGCATCGGAAAGGAAATAAACGTTCTTCATAGGCTTTGAGTTGTTAGTTATAGTCAGCTTGTCACTCATCACTAGAGAAAGCCTAGTTCGAGTTTCGCTTCCTCACTCATCATATCTTTGTCCCACTCCGGTTCAAACACCAGATTTATGATAGCCGAAGTCACTCCCTCCACCGATTCCACTTTCTGACGAATATCTTCCATGATAAAATCAGCAGCCGGACAATTAGGGGCGGTCAGTGTCATATCAAGTACTACTTCTCCATTATCGGAGACATCTATCTTATAAATCAGTCCAAGATCGTATACGTTTACCGGGATTTCCGGGTCGTACACCGTTTTTAGCATAGCTACAATCTTTTCTTCTATTTCAATCTTTTCCATAGGTTCTTTCCGTTAATAATAATGCAAATATAAAAAAACTCGCTCACATACGGATGGATTTCGCAGGAATAATGCAAACTATGGAATTAAAGGGAGATATGCAGGCTTTACCTATATTCGTCCATTATGGGGTTTTGACCCGTTTCGGAGGAGTTAGGAAAATAAATTGCTACTTATCCGTTGCCGATTCAAGGTCGAAAGCAGTACGGAAAAAGGTCTTTGTACTACTCCTGACATCACTGTAAAGAACGCTGTTTCACTCATATTTTGCGAATACAAAGTTAATATTTTTTCGCAAAAAGGAGAAAATACAGGTTCTGAATGTCATGCATAGGGCTTTTTTCCATGTTCCGCTATATTCGTCATGCCATTCATTTGCTCGATATCCGGTAATTTTGCTAACAAAGTAAAAAATTATAAATCAAGCAAATGTCAAGGTGTCGTTCTACCTCAAAAAGAGCGAGGCGGATGCCAATGGAATGTGTCCTGTAATGGCAAGGCTGAACATCGGCAAGTATTCTGAAGCGGCTTTTAGCGTGAAGTTCCGTGTGCCGCAGTTGATGTGGAACTCGGGACGTGCTTCGGGCAAAAGCGTGAAGGCAAAGGATATCAACAACCGGCTGGATGAAATCCGTGCGATGGCGTTGGGTGTCTATGCGGAACAGTCGGCTGTCCGTGACGGTGTGACTACCGGGGATGTCAAAAGTCTGCTGGGTATGGCGGGTGAACAGACAACGCTATTGAGCTACTTCCGCACGTTTATTGTTCGGATGTAGTTCAGGTAAAAGCAAACTGCAAGTATCATCTTTGCATGTTTGAGCTTTATCATAATATACGTTTCCGATACACAACAACAAATATATCTTCTTGGGAATATCATCATAAGCCGCAAGTCCCAATTGTCCTTTTGAAGTTCTTTTTGAAAAAGCAGGAGTAAACACATTTTATTTTTTTCATTGTCAATAAATTGTAACTGCTTAATTTATTGATGTCCAGTAAAACCAACAAGTCTTATTTGACCTTTTATTTTCCTCTGACGGCCGACATATTCCCTGAAATAGGAGTTATCAAAGAATAAAACCACTCAGAGTGGGAGGTTAAACACGTTTATCGGACACTAATAATATAACGTGAGTTCGATATAATTCAAAACAAATTTAGTTGCCTGTCATTGATAACACTCACATCAATGGCAGGCTTCTTCTCAAAGAAGCAATAAGCGGCAATGGCTGATAGTGCATTGGCGATGAAGTTGTTGAAGGACCGGTGCCTTGAGTGTTCTATTTGCGCGATATTCTTCAATTCATCGTTGACCGTTTCAATCAAGGCTCTCTTCCTCAGCAGAATCTTATCGGCTATGCTCATCAGCGAGTTCTTCATATTGTTCTTTACCTTGGCGACAAGCTGTATGCCATTAAGAAAGAGGTTCTCAAACAAGGCCTGTCCGATATACCCTTTGTCGGCACATAGCTTTCCTTTTATATTTTCCAAAAATTTTCCTTGTTTCAGGGGCTCGCGGTCATCCACATTGCCCGGAGTAAACATGAAGTTCAGTATCTCCCCTTTGTCGTTGATTATCAGATGAAGCTTAAATCCGAAGAACCATCCCATGGAACATTTTCCACGTTCGGCAAGTCCCTCAAAGGTCTTGTGAATCAGTATCCGCTGGTTGCGGCAGACACGCAAGGGAGTGGAGTCGACAAAACTGATGCCCGTACAGGTGCCCAGCAAAACCTTCTTAATAAAAATGGTCAGTGGAAGCAACACTTCCTTTTACAGTTCCACAAAGCGGTTGTAGGATACACGTTTGGGAAACAGGTGTGTCAGGTGTTTGCAGACATACTCCTTATAATAATGCTTGAAGCATCTGAAACCGCCCGAATGAAACAGGATAAGAATAACCATAATTTCAGCATCGCTCATCCGGTTAGGCTTGTTACGGTGCTGATGTTTCTTGTCTTCAACCATATATTTTTCTTGTTGCAATGCAAATTCTTTGCTAAAATCATCTGCCATACAATAAATCTCTGTAACTTTGGACTCTGGGAACATAGTGATAATCGTTTAAATGTTATAATTTAGCACTATAAATTTAATACTTTTATCGCTATGTTCCTAATTTTCAGAGAAATATTTATTTGCTTATATCGAACCCACGTTAATATAATAATTTATTGATATGAATCATAAAATTAGTTATCGATTTTAATCTTGTCACTGTACCCAAAAGCGTTGAGTCGCTCCCCGCATACAGTCCGATCCCACTAACAATTCAAATTCTCCCGTTTCCACCTCCGGTTGCAGGCGTTCGTTTAGGAAAGAGAGTGCCGAGTAGGGCAACGTGAACGAAACGGTTTTCGTCTGTCCGGCAGGAACATGCACCCGTTGGAACGCTTTGAGTTGCTTTTCCGATTGGGTAATCCGACAATATAAATCAGTCAGGTAGACCTGAACAGTTTCATCGCCATCCATGTTCCCCGTATTGGTGACATCTATGGAGAAATGAATATCCTCATCTTTCGCCAGTTTGTCATTCTCCATGCGCAGGTTCTTATATTCGTATGTGGTGTACGACAAGCCGTAACCGAACGGATACAACGGGAAGTAGCGGCTCGCAGGCATGGCGTTCTGTCCATACTCTACGATGTTGCCCTCGCGGCCGTAAGGACGGTGCAGCAGACACATAGGCAAATCTCCTGTATGGCGCGGATAAGAAACCGTCAGTTTTCCCGAAGGATTGACCTTCCCGCTCAGGATTTCCGCCAAGGCATTGCCGCCTTCCTCGCCGGCAAAGAACATCATGACAATGGCATCAGCCTTATCCATCCAACGAGTCATTGTCACCGGACGTCCTTCCACCAACACCACTATCAGCGGTTTGCCTGTCTTACCGATTTCAAGAATCAGTTCCTCTTGCATTCCCATCAGATCTAAATTGTTGCGGTCTCTCGTCTCTCCGCCGGTAGTCCAGTTGGCACCGCCCATCACCATGACGCAGGCATCGGCCTCCTGTACGCACTTCACCGCTTCCGCAAAGCCGGACGTATCATTGCCGGTTAGGTCGCAACCTTTAGCGTATGAAATCTCCATTTGCTTTCCAAAGACATTTCTAATTCCTTCGAGCGGACTGACACCTTTTACACCCTTGGCTGAATAACCGCCCAACTGTACCACATTGGCATTAGGACCTACTACCGCCAACTTACGCACACCGTTCAGCGGAAGCCGTTTTTTTTCGTTTTTCAGCAATACGATGCTTTGCCGTGCGGCTTCGCGTGCCAAGTTGCGGAATTGCGGAGCGTCACACAACTTCTCCGCCAACTTCTCATCCACATAGGGATGTTCGAATAGTCCCATTTGAAATTTCACACGCAGGATATGACAGACGTTTGTATCTATTTCCTCTTCCGTTATCTTCCCTTGTCTCACCATCTCGGCTAACTTCGCATACGATTTGATACGAGGCAGCTCCACGTCCATGCCTGCTTTTGCACACAAAGCAGCAACCTCCAATTGCGTCGGGGCTATCTTCAAATGACCATGAGCGTGGCTTACCGCACTCCAGTCCGACACCACAAAGCCATCAAATCCCCATTCGTTTCGCAACACGTCTGTCAGTAGCCAGCGATTGGCGGAGCACGGCACACCATCAACCGAATTATAGGCAGCCATCAACGACTTCACGCCCGCTTCCTCCACGGCAGCCCGGAAAGGCTTCATGTGTATCTCGCGCAATTCACGCTCGCTCATTCCCGCATTGCCCGAGTCGCGTCCACCGTCTGTCACGAAGTTGGCAAGGAAATGCTTGGGACTGCAAACCACACCGTTCTTCTGCACCCCCTTTATAAATTCCACACCCATGCGTGAAGCCAAGAAAGGGTCTTCACCATAACACTCTTCCATACGCCCGTGACGCGGGTCGCGTGCCAGGTCTAATGTAGGCGACAACACCTGATTAATACCACGGCTATAGGTTTCCCGACCAATCGCATCGGCTATTTGTGCCATTAGGTCCACATTCCAGGTGCAGGACAGCGCTATCGACTGCGGATAAGAAGTGGCGCCTGTAGCACGGCAGCCATGTATAGCCTCCGCATCAATCATGACGGGTATTCCCAAGCGGGTCTCTTCCACTGCAATCTTTTGTATTTGGTTTCCTGTGATGACCGCTTTGGGGGCAGGCATATCTGTAGTGGGGCAACTCAAGTAACCCACTCCATGTTTTCCGAATTTCCGGCGGATATCCTCCATAGAATATTCTCCGCTTGTCTCGAATATCTCGTCGCCCTCTCCCAAACGCAGCGCTGACATTTGGTAGACTTTCTCTTCCAATGTCATTCGCTTGATTAAATCCTCCACCCGCTCATCCACCGATAATTGGGAATTCTGATAAGGTAATGGTTTCTTGCCTGTTGGATGGGCAAGTAAACTTCCCGATGTGATGAATAGCGATGCCGCTAATAAATGTCTAAATTTCATGGTGATCATATTATTTATAACTGATTAAGTCTTTAAGAATTTTCTCCTTATACCACGGGTCGTCAATAGCCTTCAACTGGCGTCCCAACTCCTTGCCGAGTTCTTTCACAATCTTCTCGTTGCCTTTTAGTGGCAGGCAATTGAGCTGATAGGGGTCTTTCTCATCATCAAAAAAGAACATTTTGTTGATTTTATTTTCCTTTGTAATGGTAAAGGCCAAGGTGTATTTGGCAGTCTTTATCCCTCGTGCCACAACAGAATATCCTAAATTCTCACCCTTTTGGTTTTTCTTTCCAAATCCGTTTTTCATATACAACGCTCCTGTCGGGCGTTTTATCAACGAGTTAGCATCGAAAAACAGTTCTGCGTAGTTCTTACCCTGCACATCCGACGGAACGAATTTCTCCACTCCTGCTAGTCCGGAGAGAGTAGGCATGATGTCGGGAGTGGAAAGCAGCAAGGGGTCTACCCGGTGGGCTATCTTTCCGGGGTAGCGCACGATGAACGGGATATTCATCGCCTCGGCATACGGCATGTTTTTCGCCTCGCTGGGCAGTTCGTGGCTGCACATGAGCTCACCGTGGTCGGAGGCAAACACAACGATAGTGTTCTCTTCCAATCCCAACTCTTTCAAGGCATCCAGAATCATGCCAAAGGCGCGGTCCACTCCTGTCACATTGGCAAAATAGTAGGGTGTGGATTTCACTTTGGGCAGATGCTTGTTTGTCACATTCGGACGTATAAGGGCATCCATCGGTATATCCTTATACAAATTATAGTCCTCTTCCATGCAGTCCTTGAATGAATTGTACGGACTATGGGGCGGATTCATGCCCACCATGATGAGGAATGGTTTTTTCGGGTCGCGCACGTTGTTCGTGTTCTTCATATACTCGATGGTCTTTTTCGCTTCATACACCGGCGAGTATTCGTGTGGTTCATGCTTGTGCCCTTCGTTGTCCCAATAGTGCGGGTTCTTGTGCTCATCGAAAGTCCCGTAAGAGTACCAGTAGTTGAAACCGTGCCGACGTTCTTTAGGGGTATAGGCGTCCCATACCGGCATCTTTGCATTGACATAGTGTCCCGGATTGTTGGGGTCGTTGGGTGTGGGTGTATCCAGATGATACTTGCCGATATAGGCACAATCGTAACCTGCCTGGCTGAACACATCGCCTATGGTGATAGCCTCAGGGTTCAGACTGCTGTTGGGAGAGCCGGTGTTGCAATTGACGGGCACTCCGTTCTTTTCTGCCGAATACATGCCTGTCATCAACATGGCGCGGTGCGGGCTGCTTACCGGATTATTGCTTTGCGCGGAAGTCAGCACCAACGATTCTCTTGCAAATTTGTCTAAGTTGGGAGTAATGGTAGGATCTCCTTCTGCCTTTCTATACTTTTTAAAATCATCTTGCTTCCAGAATCCGCATGCATCGTTGCGGAATTGGTCGGGAAATACATAGATTACATTGGGGTGCGTTTGCTGTTGTTGGGATTGTGCATAAGCTCCTGTGGCAACTAATGACAATCCACCTAAAAACAGATTCAGATGTTTCATATTTGATGAGGTTATAATGAATTATGGGTTTATAATGAATTATAAAAACAAATGTAGCCGTAAAAAGCAAATACGACCCGACATTCTGTACAAAAAAGGGGATAAGAATGTACGCAACGAGATTATTGGCAATATGTACAAAACAATACCATCTGTTGTACTCAAAAGTACGTTAATCATTAAATGCTTATGCCTGCTCTTGCTTTTCACCGATTAATTTTGTATCTTTATAGTTTTTTTGTCTCTTCATACACAGATAGTCACCTTATGCGGTGACAAATGTCATTTTATAAGGTGACATTTATCCCGTTGTAAGGTGACAATGGTCACCTTGCAACGGGATAACTACCCGAGTGCATAAACTATTATAGTTTACTGCACTCAAAATTCTTATTCGCTGCATTGAAAATTCTTATATATAGAACTTCTGGCGGACGAATATGAAAACCTGTGCTGCAAGCCATTCTCTGTGTTCACCGTGTCTTCTGTGGTGAATGATGCTCTCCTTATCAGTTATTCGACTACTGTGACGGGCTGAATCGTGCCGTCTTCATTGTAGTGTAGAGGTGCTGCGCATACCGAACGTCGCCATTGGATAAACTCTCTATCCGGAGAATCGGCGGGGATATTCTCCAAGGCAAGTTGGGAAGTGTGGTAGAACAGGTACCACTGTCCTTTGTATTTCACAATGGAGTGGTGGTTCGTGCCGCTGCTCACAGGTTCCAGGATGATGCCTTTATATTCATAAGGTCCCATGATGTTGTCTGCCATGGCATAACCAATCTGGGGTGCTTTCCCTTCGATGTGAGGTCCGGTGGAGTAGGAAAGATAATATTTTCCTTTGTATTTGTGCATCCAGATGGCTTCAAAGAAGTAGGGGAGTTGCTTTTCGTTGTCCAAGATGACCGGCTCTCCCTCATACGAAATCATGTCTTCGTTCAGGCGGATGATGTTCAGAGCGTTTTGTCCGACGAACAGATACGGTGTGCCGTCGTCGTCGATGAATGCTGCGGGGTCGATATAGTCGCGCGGAGCAACGACTCCCAGGCTTGTGCGGCTGATGAGCGGCTTGCCGAGTGCATCCTCAAAAGGGCCTACAGGGGTGTTTCCCACTGCCACTCCGATGTGGTCTTGGTCGGTTGGGAAGTAGAGATAATATTTGCCGTTTTTCTCCACGCAGTCCGGTGCCCAGCAATACCGTTTCGCCCAGGTGGTCTGCTTCAGTGGCTCGAACACCAAGCCTTCGTCCTTAAACGTCTTCATGTCGGTGGTGGAGTAGACGTAATAGTCTTCCATGTCCCACCATTGCGCCTCGTCGCGGTCGTGGCTCGGGTAGATGTACAACGTGTCGTTGAACACCCGTGCCGAAGGGTCGGCGCTGTAGCGGCAGGTGATGATGGGGTTGACAATGCTGTCTGTTGCAGCCTCTTCTTGTTGTTTCACTTTTGATGAAGGTTGGCAGGCAGCGACGAGTAATGCCGCTGCCACCATGCTTTTTCCTAATTTGTACATTTTGAGTTTTTTAGTAGTTAATTATAGCCATACTGTAGCAGGTGCTCCTGTCCGTTCGCCTTGCGGCATGGGGCATTTCAGGCTCTTGCCGTTCAATGTCACACGGATTTCCTTGCACTCCTTGTCCATGCAGGCGTCAGTCACGGTAATTTGCGTCTTTTCTCCTTGCTTTTCCACCAATACCGTGCAAGGGGCGGAAACCGACAGCGTGATACGTGATGCTTTCAGCGTCTCGCCGGTGGTGTAGAACACAGCCTCTATCACCTTCTTGTCAGCACTTTCCACAGCCTGCACCAGGGTGTCGTTGCGCAACACCTTGAAGGGATAGCCCTCTTTCGGCTCGCCTTTGCCTGCATATACCACGTAGCCGTAGCTGTCGTTCACCGGCTTTTGTCCGTGGTCTATCCAGATGCGGAAGATGTCTGCCGTCTGTGGCAGGTCCTTCTTGTTGCGGTTCGATACGTTCATCTTGACCCAGTCGGCTTTCTTCTGTTCGCACACGTCGTGCATTCTATTCTGATATTCGGGCAACACAGAGTAGGCGAATTTCCCTTGCTGCACAATCCATTTCGTGCCTTTCACCTTGTGGGTGTACACCTCGCCGGTGTGTGCCGTCTGGTCGATAGTGGTGCGGATGGTTCCCGGCTGGTTGGGGTCGAGATTGGTGATGCCTGCTCCGAGTGCCACCATGTAGTCGCCCAGCATGAAGTAGGACTTGTATGCCTTCACCCCATAGAGCACTGCGTTCATCCCTTCGCTGTCTCCCTTGTCGTTTACGCCCTCTCTTTCCGAACCGTTCATCTTCTCGAAGATGTAGCCGGCCACGGCATTCTCTCCACCCGCTGTCGCTGCGGCGGCGAAGTTGTGCTTGCTGGTATATCCGCGCCAGTTGGTCACGGGCGTCAGCCGTTCCATTCCCTCGCGGGCGGTGCATCCCGGCATGGCGGTCACGTCGAAACCGCCCAACACAGACTTATATTCGTTACCCGTCTTTTCAAAGAAGGTAGTTCCGTCGGTGGTGTAGAAGTTGTAGGCATCGGCAAAGGTGTGTGCGCTCTCTATGCCGTCGCAACGCACGGATGCCATGTTCACCATGATATAATAGTCGTCGTTCTTCTTCACCAAGTCGTCGTTGTTGAAGAAATAGTGCGTTCCGTTGTAAGCGTCGTAGGCTTCCATTCGTATATTTTTGTTCTCCACCTCTTTTTGCAGCAGTTCCAGTTCTTTCACCTCCTCATCGGTGAAGGACTCTCTCCAGGTGGACAGCAGCATGCTCAGCAGTCCGCGGTAAGGGATGGTGTGCGATTCGGGGGCGTATGCCATCGAGTTGCGGTCTAAGCAGGGGGTGGTGTATCCTTTATAATAGTAGAAGTTTCCTCCACGGAAATAGTTCATCAGTGCTTCCACGTTTCCACGGGTCAACTTTGTCTTCCATGGAGAGTCTTTCAGCATCCCCAGCATCTCCAGTGCTCCAGACGTGCCATGGATGGGATATCCCCAGATGAGGCACTGCACTCCGTGTCCCCAGCCGGCACCGTCGGCGGTGAAGCCTTCGTTCCAGAACGAGGTGTGGTAGGTGGCTTGCGAAGTGGTTGCGATGCTTCGTTGGCACACTTCCGCCAGCAGGTCGAGCATCGGGATGGAGCGGTAGATGAAAGCTGCCTGATATACGGCACGGTAGCCGTGCGTTCCCAATCCGTTGCCGCCTACCCACCACACGTGGTTGCGGAAACGCTCCACCTGCACCACGTTGAGGTCGGTATCATCGTTGCGCACAGGTTGTGTCCACGATTGCAGGGTGATGATTTTTAGCATGTCAGCTGCCGCCACCAAGTCTTTGTCTTCCGCTCCCCCCGCTTCAGCGATGTCCATCTGCTGCAAGAGGCAGAAGTAGATGCCCGAAGCCGATTTGGGAAGTGCGAAACAGGAAGCGTGGAAACGCGCCCAGTTGTTGGGACGGGAGATCTCGAGGTTGCCATAGTGTACGATGGATTTCAGCAACGCTTTCCATGTACGACTGTCTTTTTCTTGCGAAAGCTTGTTTTCCTTAAATGCGTTTGCCAGGAACCAAAGACGCTGGTAGGCTTCTGTGATGACGCCTCCGCTGTTTGCCTGGTTTCCGTCCTTGCCCGGACCGATTTGGCTGTCGTCCAAGTCGGAGAATTTACCGTCGGGTTGCAACAATTGGAGCAGCTTGTTCAGCTCCTGCTTGTCCATATTGCCTTTTCTGTTGAAATAAAGATTCTCTTGTTGCAGTTTCAACCGGAACTCTTTGATGAATTTTTCTTTCTCCGGTGAGCTTACTTTTCTTGCTTCTCCGTAATAGTGGTGATAGTTGTCTATTGACCACTGTGCCTCTTTGTTCTGTGCTCTCGATACAGTGCATATACAGCAAAGAGAAAACACCCAAAAATAAATGCAACGATGTTTCATGATATACTTTTTAAAGAAATTATAGTTGTTTATCACCGCAAAGATATAACGGACGAGAGAGACAAATAGGGCTGTTATGTACACAACTACCGCCCGAATGTGTCAGTTTTGTACATAAATGTATGGGAGGGTATGAAAATGAAAAATAAATATCTATTTTTGTCGCGTTGTTTAGCAATGACTGACACCGATTTGTGGCTGTTAACTTTAAAATTAAATCTTATTTATGAGAATATATCTATGTGTACTCATGTTGTGTGCGATTTGTTTCGCTGGTAAAGCCCAGGGCATCTCTTTCAGGCATTTGACTGTCGACCATGGACTTTCTAACAATTCCGTCACATCCATCTATCAGGATAAGGAGGGAATAATATGGTTGGGGACGAACAATGGGCTGAACTTGTATGATGGCAATCGGGTTCGGACATACTATCAGCAAATAGACAATCCGAACAGCTTGTCCGGCAACGTGGCAAATCAAATAGTGGGCGATGCCGATTCCGATACCGTGTATGTCAGAACCCAAAATGGCGTTTCTGCCGTGCATATAGCGACAGAGACGTTTACAACCCTATCGACATATAGGTTTTCTTTTCTCTTTTTTAACAAAAAACTGTACGCAGCTTGGGGTAATGAACTTTTGGAATACGACGGACAGCGGTTTCACTCTCTCTACCGGCTTATCGATAAAGCAAGCATCGGCTGTTTTTATGTGGACAATGATTCCATTTTAATGGGAACAGACTTCGGCTTGTATCTGCTTACCGGACGGAAAACGTTAAAAAAACTGATACCCGATACATCTATTTCCGATATTTTCAAAGATAGCCGGGGCGACTATTGGTGTTGCAGCAGTCGTGGTGGTAAAGGACTTTATCGCATCAGTAAGGGGGAGATCGTGAATTACCGCAACACACCGAATAATGCTGTGCTGACTTCCAATTTCACCCATCATTGCGTTGAGGACAAGCAGGGCGATATCTGGATTGGCACATTCGAAGGAATCACGCAATACCGCCGGAGCGATAACTGCTTTATACAATATAAAAAGAAAGAGACTGCCAACAGCCTCACCCACTCTTCCGTTTGGGGACTGTGTTGCGACAGACAGGGGAACATTTGGGCGGGGACCTATTATGGAGGTGTCAACTATTTTCATCCGCAGAAACAGATATATAGGGAATATCTGCCCTCTTTGATAGAAAAAGACGGACTTAGCTCCGGCATCATCAGCAGAATGGTGAAAGACGTGAACGGCAATCTGTGGATAGGGACCGAAGGCGGAGGACTGAACAAATATGACCCCAAGCGGCAGAACTTTAAGCGATATATGGCAGACGGCACGGGAAAATCAATCTCTCACAACAATGTGAAGGCTGTCTACTATGATGAAAAGGAAGAGGTACTGTGGATAGGGACGCACATGGGTGGACTGAACAAGTTAGATTTAAAGACGGAAAAGTTTACCCATTACCGCCATCACCAGTCGGACCCGAACTCTCTTCCTTCCGATATTATTCAGGATATTCTTCCGTATAAGGACGAGTTGGTGCTGGCCACTTACAATGGCATTGTGCTTTTCAATCCTGCTGATGCTCGATGTACCCGTCTTTTGCAAGATGAGAAGGAGCATAGTTTTTGCCAGTATGCTATCAATTTATGGATAGACCGGCGGGGAACATTGTGGATTGTCAATCTGAACAATGGAGTGTGTTCCTATCAGTCTGCAACCGGCCAATTTAAACAGTACAAGCGTAATCACGTACTGCCGAATAGCATTAGCAGTAATAACATAAATGCCGTATATGAGGACAGCGAGGGTAAGTTGTGGTTCTGTACAAGCGACAACGGCATCGATAGCTATCATCCAGAGACGAACAGTTTTGAGAATTTCAATCAAAAGCAGAACGGGCTGATAAGCAATCGAGTGTACAATGTGTGTGAGATTCCTCAAAACCGTCTGTTGCTCACTACGGATAAAGGTATTTCGGTGTTTGACTGTCGGGCACATACGTGTGTAAACTACGACAACTTGCCGCAAGTTTCTCTTAAGGAGAATGCGCTCTATCAGTCGGCTGACGGTGAAGTCTTTGTCGGAGGACTAAACGGTCTCTTTGCATTCGATGTCGAGAGCATACGGCATTTGGCGCGTGACTATACCTTGATGCCCAGCAGTTTCATGGTGAATGGTGAAGAACTCCCCGACAGCGTTTTTTCTTGTCGGTTGCCGATGGTAGACCAACTGGTTCTGCATCCGGGACAGAATATGTTTAGTATTGGATATGCGCTTTCCGACTATCTGCCTTTCAATAGCGACCGCTTGTTCTATTATCTGGAAGGCTTTTCTACGGAATGGACAGAGATGAACGAACAGCATTTGGTCTCTTATACCAACTTAAGCCCTGGCAAATATGTCCTGAAAGCTAAAGCTGTCAGGCGGAATGGAGAGCTGGTGTCGGAGAGCAAGATAGACATTCGGGTGCTTCCGCCTTTCTACCGGACAACATGGGCTTATCTACTTTATTGGCTGTTGGGACTTACGCTTTTGTATAGCATTGTGAAAAGCTATAAGCGGCGCATCAAGCTACAAGCGGCGCTCAAGTATGAAGAGAAGTATGTCGAGGACCTTCAGGAGATGAATCAGGCGAAACTGCGTTTCTTTACGAACATCTCCCATGAGTTCCGCACTCCGTTGACGTTGATTATCGGGCAGGTAGAGATGCTGTTACGCCTCCATTCCTTTGCGACACCGATACACAGCCGTCTGTCGGGAATCTACAGGAACTGTATTCAGATGCGTGAGCTTATTAGTGAATTGCTCGATTTCCGTAAGCAAGAGCAAGGCTACATGACTATTAAGGTGGGCAGATACAACATGGTTGATTTCCTGCACGAGATTTATTCGTCGTTTCAGGAGTATGCTGAGCAGCAGTATATCCGCCTCAGGTTCGAGAAGTCGGACGATGACATCCAAGTCTGGTATGACGCCCGGCAGATGCGGAAGGTGATGAACAATCTGATTTCAAACGCTTTCAAGTACACTCCGAAGGAGGGTACCATTTCTATCTCCATACGCAACCGCATCGAGGAGGTGGTGATAGAGGTGACTGATACTGGAAGAGGAATTTCCGCCGAAGATATAAGGAAGATATTCGAACGTTTTTATCAGACGAAACAGGGACTCTCCACAGGGACGGGGATAGGGCTTTCTTTTGCCAAAGGAATCATCGAACTGCATCACGGTAGCATCGAAGTGCTGAGTAAGGTGGACGAGGGAACAACTTTCTCCATTCATCTGAAGAAGGGCAACAGTCACTTTACGGAAGAAGAGCTTCAGGCAGGTGAAGAAAGAGTGATGGAACCGGCTGTAGGGGAAAAGCAATGTCCCATTCTGTCGGATTCGGCTTTTACGGAAGAGGCGAAAGAATCGGTTGCGCAACCGGAGCAGAAGTACAAATTACTGATTGTGGAGGACAATGAAGCATTGAGGAAAATGCTGACAGAGATTTTCAAGACATTCTATCAGATAGAGACGGCTTCCGACGGAAAAGAGGGATTGGACAAAGTACGTACCGTTCAGCCGGATCTAATTCTCAGCGATGTGCTGATGCCTGAGATGTCGGGTATAGAGCTATGTCAGGTAGTGAAGAAAGATATGGAGCTTTGTCATATACCTATTATATTATTGACAGCACGCACGGCGCCGGAACATACCATCGAGGGATTGAAAACAGGAGCAGACGATTACGTCACAAAACCGTTTAATATCGACATTCTTTTGTCGCGTTGTAACAACTTGATAAATAACCGCCTCTTGTTGCAGGAGAAATTCACGCACCAGCCGCAGGCATCACCGCAGATTCTGGCAACAAACGACATGGACAAAATTTTTGTCGACAGCGTGATGAAGGTGATCGAAGAACACATGGACGATGTAGAATTTAGTGTTGATGTATTAGCGTGCGAGTTGGGGATGGCGCGCACCAAGCTGTTCTCCAAGATGAAGGCCATCACCGGACAGACACCTTTGGAGTTTATCCTGACTATCCGCCTGAAACGTGCTGCCGTGATGTTGCTGAACAACAAGGAATATAGTATCTCGGAGATTGCCGACCGGCTTGGCTTTGGATCTCCCCGCCATTTTACCCGATGCTTTAAAGAGAAATACACCATTACGCCTCAGGAATATCGTCGGCAGAAGAGAGGGGATAAGTAAATATCAACGTACTGTTTTGTATGCGTTAAGGTACTATTTCGTACATCTGCCGATTGAATGCGTTTTTGTATAATAGGTCGGATTATTTGTATATAACATACGGTTCTGTTTGTCATATCCATCCTACATTTGTGTAGTTTTAAAATAGGATATGATATGAATATGTGTTTCAACAAAAAAACAATCGTTAGTTTCATCCTTTCCAGATTAGTGTTGTCCGGACTGTCGGGGTGTGCCGGCTCTTCTAATGAACAGGAAGAACTGGTAGCTGATAATGTGGTCAACGCAGCTTCGCAATATGCGTTGATGGCAAAAGCAGCGGATGAGAATGGAGGCAAGCTTCCCGGCTACACCAACGCCAAGGGAGAAGTGGTGTATATCAATCCCGCCGACTGGCGGAGCGGCTTCTTTCCCGGTTCTTTGTGGTATCTGTATAAATTGAGCAACGATGAAAAGTGGAAGTCTCTTGCTGAAAAGTACACAGAAAAGTTGGAGGAAATCCAATACCTCACCAATCATCATGATGTAGGTTTCATGATAGGTTGCAGCTACCTCAACGGATTGCGTTTTGCGGGAATCAAGGAATATGCACCTGTCATTGTTCAGACAGCCAAGTCGCTTAGTACCCGTTTCCGCCCGAATGCCGGGGTCATTCAGTCGTGGGATGTGACCGGCGGATGGCAAAGCAAGCGCGGCTGGGAGTGTCCGGTCATCATCGACAATATGATGAACTTGGAGCTGCTTTTCGAGGCCACTGCGCTTTCGGGCGATTCTACCTATTATAATATAGCGGTGAGTCATGCCGACCGGACGTTGGAGAACCACTTCCGCAACGACAACAGTTGCTATCATGTGGTGGACTATGATTTGGAAAGCGGAACAGTACGCAGCAGACAAACCGCTCAGGGCTATGCCGACGAATCGGCTTGGGCACGCGGGCAGGCTTGGGCTATTTATGGATATACGATGTGTTACCGTTACACCCATAATCCCGAATACTTGAAACAAGCTTGTAACGTCTACGAGTTTATCTTCACACATAAGAATCTTCCGCAGGACTTGATTCCGTATTGGGATTTCGATGCACTCAACATTCCTAACGAACCTCGAGATGTATCGTCGGCAGCCGTTATCGCTTCTGCCCTGTATGAATTGTACACCTACGCACCTGAACAGAAATACAGGGAGACAGCCGACTGGATTGTACAGACATTAAGTACCCCTGCTTATCGTGCCGAAATAGGAACAAACGGCAACTTTATCCTGATGCATTCGGTGGGAAGCATACCGCACAATGCCGAGGTAAATGTGCCGCTCAATTATGCCGACTATTATTTTCTGGAAGCCTTGGCACGTAAAAGTGAAAAATAACGCAGTCTGTACAAAACGAACATTTCGTTTGTATAATATGTCGTTCCTGTTGTGTTTGTTCAATCTATTTGTATCAGTTTTCAATGGAGAGTTCTTTTTAGGGTATCAAGATTGTTTTCAATTTTTTATTAATCACACTGTTCTTATGTGTACAAATCTAATTAATTATGAACAAGACTGAAAGGCTAAGCAAGTACAGGTCGAGAAAGACAAGTGTACTGCTATTGATGCTGTTTTCTGCTGTTTTTTCTTATGGGCAGCAGATGTCTGTTACGGGTAAAGTAATGGATTCGACCAACGAGCCGGTCATTGGAGCAACCATTCAAGTGAAGGGTGCTTCAACCGGAACCGTGACGGATGTGGATGGAAACTTTAGAATTACGGTGGCTGACGCCGCTAAGGTTCATTTGGTGGTTTCGTACATCGGATATGAAACCCAGGAGGTGTCTTTGCAAGGCAGGAAGAGTGTTAAGATTGTCTTGAAAGAGACGTTTAACGAGTTGGAAGAAGTGACGGTGGTTGCCTATGGCGTGCAGAAGAAAGAGACGCTGACCGGTGCCATCTCCTCGGTGAAGACAGACGCTTTGTTGCAGTCGCCCAACTCCAGTGTAGCCAACTCGCTGGCCGGTAAGATTACTGGTCTGTCATCAGTGCAGAGCAGTGGACAGCCAGGAGCCGAAGACCCGAAAATCTTTGTGCGCGGTGTGGGTTCGTTGACCGAAGATGGCGGTACTCCGCTAATCTTGGTGGACGGTGTGGAGCGCAGCTTTTTCCAGATGGACCCAAATGAAATTGAAAACATCACTGTGCTGAAGGATGCATCCGCCACTGCCGTGTTCGGTGTGCGCGGTGCCAACGGTGTTGTATTGGTCACCACCCGCCGCGGTGAAGAAGGTAAGACCAAAATCTCCGTAACATCTTCTGTAGGTATCCAGACACCTACCCGCACCTTGGAGACAGCGGACAGCTATACCTACGCCATGATGTTCAACCAACAGGAACGGAACGATGGTCGTCAAGAGGTGTTCGATGAGTATGCGCTTGAACGTTTTCGCTTGGGCGACTCGCCTATCATGTATCCCAATGTGAAATGGCGCGACTATATGACAAACAGAGTGGCGGTGCAGACCCAGCACAACCTGAATATGTCAGGCGGAACCAAGAAGGTACGCTATTTCGTTTCTTTGGGCTATATGTTCCAAGACGGTTTGTTCAAAGACTTCGGGCAAGACAATATGGGCTACAAATACAGCCGTTACAACTATCGTGCCAACTTGGATATGGATATCACCAAGACCACTATCCTGAAAATAGGTATCGGTGGTGTGGTAGGCGACAAGAACGAGCCTTCCAATAGTGAGGTTTGGAAAACAATCAACTGGTCGCAGCCGTTCAGCAGCCCAGGATTTGTGGACGGACATCATGTAATCAGCCAAGGCAATAGATACAGGGATATAAAGATGGGGGAACCATTGAGCAAATATATGGAGGGATATAAAAAAAATGTGAAGAACACGATGAACCTCGACTTGCACCTTGTCCAGAAATTGGATTTCCTGACCAAAGGACTTTCTGCCGAGGTGAAGGCCGCTTACAACACAGACTACTCGTTCATTAAAATCAGAAAGAAAAATCATGAGGTCTACATACCCTATTTCCAGTCGGAATTGGAGAATCCCGGTATGCCGGTCGATGACCCCGATTTTAGCAACAACATTATCTATCTGATAGAAGGTACAAATAGCAAATATAGCTATGAGGAGAAAATAGAGCGTGCACGCGACTGGTATATGGAGGCAAGCTTGCGCTATAACCGCAAGTTCGGCAACCACAATGTGACCGGATTATTACTCTACAACCAAAGCAAGAAATACTATCCCAAGCAATTCGGATTTATCCCTACAGCCTATGTTGGCTTGGTGGGACGCGTCACATATGACTACAAGTCACGCTATATGGCAGAGTTTAACATCGGTTACAACGGTTCCGAAAACTTCTCTCCGGACAAGCGTTTTGGCACCTTCCCGGCGCTGTCGTTGGGTTACATTATCTCGGAAGAGAAATTCATGAAGAACCAGCATGTGTTCGACTTCCTGAAATTGCGTGCCTCCATCGGTTTGGTAGGTAACGATAACATGAACAACAGCCGTTTCCTCTACTTGCCGGACAGCTACAGTGTGGATAAGTTGGGCGATCCGATGAGCGACTGGAAAGGTTACAAATGGGGCTATAGTTTCGGTAAGGATATTTCAATTCCATTGAAGGGTGCCGTAGAGAACCGTTTGGGTAATCCAGATGTGACCTGGGAGACTTCGTTGAAACAGAACTATGGTGTGGATATGCACTTCTTGAAAAGCCGCTTGAAATTGAGCGTCAACGTATTCCGAGAAGACCGTAAGGACATTCTGATTGCACGTAAAACCATTCCGGGAATGACCTCGTTGACCAAGGACTTGCTGCCAGTGGTGAACATGGGTAAAGTGAAAAACAAGGGATATGAAATCGAAGTGAATTGGAACGACCGTGTGGACGAACATTTCGACTATTATATCAATGGAAACATGTCTTACGCCAAGAATGAGATCATCTTTCAGGATGAGGTAGAGCCGAACGAACCTTACCTGTGGCGCACAGGTAAGCAGGTGGGAGCTATATTCGGTTATGTAGCAGACGGTTTCTATTCGGCGGACGACTTTATCGACCCCGACAAAGGTACGTTGAAGGAAGGTCTTGCTAAACCGCAGGCCGTTGTCCATCCGGGTGACGTGAAATATGTGGACTTGAACAAGGATGGACAAATCAATGATGATGACCAGCAGAATATCGGTTACCCCACCCGCCCGAACTATGTATTCGGTCTAAACATGGGCGCCAGCTACAAAGGCTTCTTTTTCTCTATGAACTGGATGGGAGCGGCAGAACGCTCGTTGGTGTTGTCCGAAGAGTTCTGCAAACCGTTCAACACTGAGGGACGTGGATTGATGATGTATCAGGTAGATGGCTGTTGGACCAAAGAGACTGCTGCCACCGCCAAACTTCCGCGTTTGTCTGTGAACAGTGCGACACACAACTATAAACAATCTACTATGACTGTGAAGAATGGTAACTATTTGAAACTGAAGAACCTAACGTTCGGTTATAACTTCACGGGCTATCCCGCATTGAAGAAACTCGGTATCCAGCAGCTTGGCTTGAAGTTTACGGCCTACAACCTGTTGACCTTCGACAAGTTTGACATTATGGACCCTGAATCGAACCCCAACCAGTATCATGACACCTATCCGGTAGTGAAGATTTATAACCTTGGTGTAAACTTAACTTTCTAACCTAAAGACATTATGTATAAACAGTTCAAAACTATAGTAATCTTATCATTACTCTTGGTAGGGTGTGATGATTTGAAATTTGGCAATGACTTTTTGGAGAAGCCTTTGAGCAATGAAATGAACATCGACAGCGTGTATGCCAAAAAGGTGTATGCCGAACAGGCGCTGAACCAGGTGTACCACTCGCTGCCTGACTACCAGCCACACAACAACCGTTTGGGTTGGTGTGCTTTAGAGTCAATTACGGACTTGGCAGATGCAATTAAATCGGGCGGAAACGGATACCATCAAGGGAATATAACGGCAAGTGGATCGGAAAGGTCGGCTTATAGCTTGTCCTACAACGAAGAGCATGGCGAATTTTCTGCCACCTACGGCATCCGCCAAGCATATATCTTTTTGGAAAATGTAGACCGTGTGCCTGACATGACGCAGAAGGAGAAAAACGTGCGCAAAGGCGAGGCGATGATGATTATTGCCTATCATTATATGAATATGTTGCGCAATTTGGGCGGAATGCCTTGGATAGACCATGCCTATAAGCCCGACGATGATATGCATATGACCCGCATGACCGTAGAGGAGAGCGTGCAGAAGATATGCAAACTGATTGACGATGCCGCAACCCTGTTGACATGGGAAGTCTCTTCGGCTGATGACGGGCGTATGCACAAGGCGGGAGCCTACGCATTGAAATCGCGCTTGCTGACTTTCGTGGCAAGTCCGTTGTTCAACAGTGACAAACCTTACAAAGAGGGTGAAGCTGCCGACAAACACTATGTGTGGTATGGCAATTACGATCAGTCGCGTTGGCAGGATGCCTTGGATGCAGGCCTAGCGTTTATCCGCGAGAACAACAACCGCTATAAATTGGTGAATACCGGCAATCCGCGTCAAGACTTCTGTTCCGGGTATTTCGACCGCTACAATGGTGAAGTGCTGATCTCCAGCCACCGCTGGATTAAATGGGATCACAATTCAAAGGCAATTTCACAAATCCGTTTTGGAGTATGTAATCCGCTGTTGAACTATGCGGATATGTTCCAGATGAAAGACGGAGGCGAATTCAGCTGGGACAATCCCGTACACCGCGAACATCCTTTCTTTGATGCCAAAGGCAATGAGGTACGCGACCCCCGTCTTTATGAGACATTGATTGTGACCGGGGACAAGTTCAGAGGACGTAAGGCTGAGATTTATGAAGGCGGACGCGAAGTGGCGCAAGATATGGGGGGGACCGGACCGGATGGCTGGGGTAACTTAGGATATTTCGGTGTGGCACAGCGCAAGTTTATTCAAGACATCAGAAACGAATTGAGCGGCAAATTCTATCAATGTCCGTTGATGCGTCTGCCGGAAATCTATCTGAACATTGCCGAGGCGATGAACGAATTGGGCAAAGCAAAAGAGAAAGATGAATTTGGCAACAACGCTTACGACTATATCAACATGGTGCGCGAACGTGTGGACATGTGGGAACTGACTCCCGAAGCTGTTGCTCCCGGCGAGCCACTGCGCGAAGCTATCTTGAAAGAACGTGCCTTAGAGTTTGGCTACGAAGAGGTACGCCACTACGACATTGCCCGTTGGAAACACAACGACTACCTTACCAACCTGAAGCGCAGAAGATTGAAATCATGGCTGAAAGATGGCGAGAAAAAGGAGGATGTGAAAGATCCGAAAACGCATGTGTTCCGCTATGAAATCAAGGAAGAGGCCGTCAACCAACGTGTGTGGACAGCCCAATGGGACAATCGTTATTATCTTTGCCCCATAAACTTGAATGAGATTAATAAAAAATACGGTTTGATTCAGAATCCGGGTTGGGAATAATTGAATATTAATTTTTATTGCTAATAAAATGAAAAAGAAATATATTTCGATTTTAAGTATCGCCTGCATGTTCTCCCTCTCGGCTATGGGACAACACACCCTGACAGGTACGATCAAGAATCAGCAACAGCAGCCAGTGTTGGGAGCATCGGTCTCTTTGCTGGGCGACCCCTCAAAGAAGACGATAACGGACGATAACGGTGTGTTCTCCATTGAAGCCCAAAAAGGAGATTGCATCGAGGTGGTATACGCCGAAGGACAGTTACGCAGAGTGTGGGTGACCGGAGAATCCATGACGATTTCGTTGGGCGATTTTGACTTGCGGAGTAACAACCAAGGCATCCTGCGGACAGATGTGAGTCGTACGCAAGCTATCTCTACCCTCTCGGGAGAGATGCTTGAAAAGAACTCGACAAAGAACATCAGCGATGTGCTCTACGGACTGATTCCGGGACTCATTGTGAAACAGAACACCGGATGGACCGATACAGCCGAACTGATGGTGCGCGGCGGAGGTTCGCTTACCAGTCGCAACCCGCTGATTGTGGTAGACGGCATTCCCCGCGACATCAAATACCTGAACTTGAATGATGTGGAGAGCGTATCAGTGCTGAAAGACGGTGCTGCCACGGCCTTGTGGGGCACACGCGGCGCCAACGGTGTGATTGTCATCACCACCAAGCGCGGTGTACATGAGAAAGTGGACATCGACATCAATTATACCCACGGTATCGGGCTTCCTATCAACCAGCCGGATTTCGTAGATGGTTACACCTACGCCATGATGAAGAACGAGGCACTCTATTATGACGGACTGCCATTGCAGTATGACCAGACGGCGTTGGACGCTTTCAAATATGGCACTAATCGCGATCTTTTTGCCAACACCGACTGGCAGAAAGAGGCGCTACGCAACCACAGCGTCAACAACCAGTTGAACATCGCCTTCAGAGGGGGTGGCAAACGGATGCGCTACTACAGTTCCATCAACTATAAGAACGATTATGGTATCTTAGACAAAAAACTGACCGACTATTCGGAGCGCTATAACTCGCAGATGAAGAAGTATGACCTCAATGCCCGTATCAACCTGGATGTGGACGTTACTCCTTACACCAAGGCTTCTGTATCGCTTTTCGGTTTGCTGCGTGAAGAGAATCGCCCGAACAAGTCGGAAGAGGATATCTTCTCTGCGCTTTATCATGTGCCATCGGCTGCATTCCCCGTACGCACCAGCACCAACATATGGGGAGGTGACCATCTGTTCAAGAAGAACCCCATAGCCCAGATTGCTGACGTGGGTTATTACAGAACTGACCGTCGTATGCTTCAGGCAGACATGCGGATCCAACAAGACTTCTCGTTGCTGACAAAGGGACTACGTGCCGAAGTAGGCGTGGCGTATGACAACGATGCGGTGTACAGAGATATAGGTAGCAAGAACTATGTATATGAGGTAAAGACCCCGCTCTATCTGCCGGCCATGGGCGAATATGAGACACAAGGTGCCAAGTTTGGCGACGACAGCGCCCTCTCTATCGACAATGGTTGGCTCAACAGTCAGTTTATCCGCGCTGTGGTGGATGCCAGGGTGGGCTATGACCGCACATTCGGTCTCCATGCTGTGAACGGCACGTTGCAGTACAGCCAAGAGTCGTATACCCCGATGGGACGCAACAATACCCGCAAGCGTCAGTCGTTCATCTTCACCGGTGGTTACAACTACAACGACCGCTATATGGTGGACGTGGTGGTGAACCACAGTGGTACCAGCGTGCTGAGCGATGGCGACAAGTTCCGTACCTACCCTGCGGTTTCGGCAGCCTGGGTATTGTCCAATGAGAAATTCATGAAAAGCACCACGTTTGTCGACTTTCTGAAGCTGCGTGTCTCTTGGGGACGTTCGGGCAATGACAACATCGACTACGACTTAGACGAGCGGTATTGGGAAAATTGTGGTGGATTCCAGGTGAAGAACCCGCCGGTGAATCCCGGTAATGGAGGCGGATTACATCCCGGTGCGCTGCCCATCGACAATCTGACTATCGAGTTGGCAGACAAATACAACATTGGATTGGACGCCCAATTCTTCAACCAACGCTTAGCGTTGACATTCGACGGCTTCTACGACAAGCGCAAGGACATACTGACCATCAGCGACAACCTGTTCTCGGCAGTCATCGGAACCGGCATTCCGCAGCAGAACATCGGCCGCATGAACTCCAAAGGTTTCGACATGTCGGCTATGTGGAAAGACAAGGCAGGGAAAGATTTTAACTACTACGCAGGAGGCACCTTCTCGTTCCTAAAAACAGAAATTGAGGAGAACGGTGAGGGCTATCAGCCATATGAGTATCTGTATAAAAAGGGGGATGCCTATTATCAGTGCTACGGATTGGAAGCCATCGGTTATTTTCGCGATGAGAGAGACATCAAGAACAGTCCGAAACAGATGTTCTCCGAGGTTCGCCCGGGTGACATCAAATATAAAGACCAGAACGGCGACGGACGTATCGACGACTATGACGTGGTGAAAATCGGTTATTCAAGCGTGTTACCCCGTATCTACTACGGCATCAACTTTGGATTCGAGTACAAGGGATTCGGCATCGACGCCTTCTTCCAAGGAACGGGCAAAATCAGCAAGATGCTGAATGTGAAGAGCGTCTATTGGCCGTTGCGCAACAACGACAGCAACCTCTCCACTTGGTACCTGAAAGACAAGATTCGCTGGAGAGAGGGAACGGAAGACATTGCCAATGTACCTCGCCTGACTACGCTTGACAATGCCAACAACTTCCGCAACAGTACACAGTGGTTGGAAAATGGATCCTACTTCAAGCTACGCAACTTGAACGTGTACTACAACCTGCCGAAGAAATGGGTGAACGCCATGAAGATGGACAACCTCCAGATCTATGCACGTGCCAACAATCTGTTCTCTTTGGATCACATCAGTTACATGAACTGTGAGGATTTCTCTATCAACTATCCGGACATGACTTCGGTCTATTTCGGAGTAAATATTAATTTCTAAAGAAGATGACAATGAAACTAAAGAAGATTTATACGATATTGTTTGCTTCCCTTGCATTGACAGGATGTGATTTTCTCGATTTCGACGAGTCGTCGGGCATGGACAAAGAGGAAGCATACGCCTATTTTGACAATGTTACCCGCATGGTGAACGGTGTGTATCGCGCGGTACCATCCGATTGGGGGAAAATCAGTGATGCGTTGAGAGAGTCCGCCACAGACAATGCGGTGTACACATGGACCAACAATGCGGTGTGGTACATCTATTCCAACGCCTGGAGTCCTATCAAGTTGGTAGACGACCGTTGGAGCGAGTTCTATCAGGTGATTCACGATGCCAACTCGCTGATGGAAAACTTCTCGGAAGAGAACCTCAAGCGGTATGAATGGGACAAGAACTATGCCGACAACATCAAAAAGGTACGTGCTTATATGAAAGAGGTGGAAGTGCTGCGTGCCTACTACCACTTTGAGCTGGCAAAACGCTATGGGGATGTGCCTTTGATGACCCGTACGTATGCGCTGGATGAAATTAACCAAGTAGAGAAGAGTTCGTTCGATGACATCATCGCGTTTGTGAACAGTGAAATCGAGCGCCTGTTGCCCGACCTAGTGCTAAACCAAAACGAGCTGTTCGGTGAAACCGGACACATCACTAAAGGTATAGCTTTATCCATCCGTTCGCGGGCGTTGCTCTATGCGGCAAGCCCGTTGTTTGCCGGCGACGGAAACGCTTCCGCCAAATGGGAAGCTGCCGCCAAGGCCGCCCATGATGTGATTGCCTTGAAGCTCTATTCGATGCCTAAAATCACCGAAGACCCGCTATATCATAAAGATGGCGGCAATGGAGTACTCAACTCCAAACAGCTGATTTGGGAAGTGAGAGGCGGAGAAAGTAATACGTTCGAGGCACGCAACCTGCCAATGGGCTTTGAAGGAGCCAAAGGTGGAAACACACCGACACAAAACTTGGTGGACGAGTTTGACTTCCTCACCGGTGAACCGTTCGATTGGAACAATCCGAAGCATGTGGAGGAGATGTATTACGATGAAAAAGGGAAGCCGACCCGCGACCCGCGTCTTTATCTGAACGTCATCTGCGATGGCATGAAGTATATGGGACAGGTGGTGGAACCGCTGGAAGGCGGCAAGAACGGTATGCCCATCGAAGGAGCCACTACCACCGGCTACTACTTGAAGAAACTGATGAACGAGACGGTGTCGCTGAGTCCGGTGACACCGGTGAAGAAGCCTCATCACTATCCGGTGTTCCGCTATGCGGAGATTCTGCTGAACTATGCGGAAGCGCTGAACGAATGGCAAGGACCGACGTACACCGACTATTATTGCAAGAAATCGGCGTTGGAAGCGCTGAACGAGGTGCGCGTGGCTGCAGGCATGCCTGCATATACGGAAACGGATAAAGACAAATTCAGGACATTGGTGAAGAAAGAGCGCCGCATTGAGCTGGCTTTCGAAGATCATCGTTTCTGGGACATCCGTCGCTGGAAAGAAGGCAATCTTGTGGAGAATATCTATGGGGTGAAAAAGCAGAACGGCACCTATCAGAAAGAGCTTGTACAGAACCGTGTATGGGAGAACAAGATGTATCTCTATCCCATTCCTCAAAAGGAGAGCTTCGTCAATGACAATCTGACTCAGAACCCGGGTTGGTAAGAAAATTTATAGAGTTATTTATATTAGTTATAGACTATGAAACTAAATACAATGATAATAACATGCTCCCTGATGTTGGGAGCATGCACCGATGAAATCACGGTGAACTGCCCGACGCATACGTTGGAGCGCGCTGTGCAGTATGACGGTTATGAACTGGCATGGGCAGAAGAGTTTGAAGAAGACGGACTGCCCGATGATAAAGTGTGGAGCTACGAAGAGGGTTATCAACGCAATGAAGAACTTCAGGATTACAAGAAGGCAGATCTGAGCCACTCGCGGGTGGAAGATGGGAAACTGCTGCTACACGCGTTCAAAGACCCGCACGATGGTACTGACGGAATGGGAGCCCCTTATCATTTTGAGTTTTCTTCGGCTTCGGTGAAATCGCAAATGAAAAAAGACTTTCAGTACGGACGTATTGACATTGCCGCTAAAATACCTACAGGACGGGGAATACTTCCGGCTTTTCGGTTGATACCTACGGAAAACGTGTATGAAGACGGTTATGGCGAAATCGACATCATGGAGTATGTGTGGGGAGATGAAGACGAGCACAATTCGGTGTATCAGACCATCCATACGCAAAACACGCTGGACAAAGTGGACGAACGTCCGGCTTCTTCGTGTAGCTCCAACACGCTGGATTCCAAATTCCACCTCTACTCTGTGGTTTGGGAAAAGAACAGCATCGAAATCCTGTTCGACAATAAGGTCGTACTGACCTACCAGCGGAACCAGGAATCGGATTCATACAAGCAATGGCCTTTCGACCAACCGTTCTATCTAACGATGAACCTTGCTGTCGGTGGTACACAGGGGGGGAAGTGGGAAATTGACGAGACCGTCTTCCCTGCCCAGATGGAAGTGGAATACGTTCGTTATTATGCGAAGATTAACAATGGAGATAGCGAGGAGAAAGATGACGAAGATAAAGAGGGAAAAACTGTCAATCTGATAGAGAACGGTGATTTGGAAACAGCCTATTCCGATACGGAGGCACCTGTAATAGTACCAAGATGGAAGTTGGAAAACGAAAGGATGCTGGAGTATCGGAATCGTTGGAATGTACTAGAAGGTGCCGGCACTGAATTCTTTGTGGATGATGCAAACGGAGCAAACAATACCAAGCACTCGTTGAGCTTTAAGAGTCCGAAAATACCTAATTGGTGGAGTACAGATGTGGGATTGACTTTTGATGGTGTTTCTGTCGGCAAACATACGTTGAGTTTCTATGTCAAAAGCGATAAGCCGGTATCGTCATTTGTATTAAGTTTCACTTTGGCAGATGTTTCGGTTAAGGATTACAGAAATTATAAGACGTTGGCGAATGAGAATGGCAAAACAGTTATCAAACAGGGTTCCGGTTCTCTCTATCCAACCATGTTGGAATATGTGGGAAATACATGGCAGAAATATTCCATTACATTGGATATTCCTGAAAATGATTTAAAAGACGGATTGGTGAGATTGGTGTTCAAGCCTCATACTACAGGAGAATTTGGTGCAACCAGTTGCAAATTGGTTTCAAGCGAACCTGTCCAATTCTGGTTTGACGAATTTGTATTGGAAAAAGCAAATTAAATCATAAAAAAACGTAGAATGAAAACAATGTTCAAATATGTAGCAATGGCAGCTCTGGTGCTGCCATTGACCTCGTGCAATGACGATGACACAGCGAACGAGACTATCAAGTTTGAGATAGAGGCAGAAGGCATATACGAAGTGACTGCCGAACTTACAGAACAGTATCCCATCACCTTCACGGTGAAGAGTCCCATAAACAGTTCCGTGAAGAGCAACCGCGATTGGTGTAAAGTGGAGACGGAGAAAGAAGAAGGTTACATCCAGGTAAAGGTGTCGGTGGACGACAACCATACGGGCGAAGACCGCATGGCGAAGATTGGCGTGCATTCTCCTTCCATCCTGAATAACCATATCATTGAGGTGCACCAAAAGTCGTATGCGTTTAACGTGAAGGGCTTGCCCGCTGACTTTGCGCCGGAAGGCGAAGACCGCATGATTCAAGTGGCAACAAACGAACCGTGGGTGCTGAGCACCGATGTAGATTGGATTACATTCGACAAGGAGAATGGAAACGCAAACAAGGAAGGCGTAGAGGTGAAAGCCACTATCCAACCGAATGAAACAGGTATTGTCCGGATGGCTACCGTTACGCTGAAAAACACATCGGGAAAAGAGAAAATCAAGACCTATCGGGTGTCGCAGTGTGAACCGTGGGAGACGAAAGTACGTGTGGGCGACCCGGACGTGACATTCGACATGACTCGTGTAGACCCCATCTATCAAGCCAAGATAACGGAATGGATGAATGCCGGTGTGCAAGGCGGTATTCCTTCATTGAAAACTATCATGTCCGACGGTCGCGAAATCAAGGAGTTCGAGGGTGGTACTTCTGTAGACGATATTTTGGATTACATTAACAACACCGGAAATAAGTACCGCCAACGAATCATCTATCTGAAAAACGGAGAATATGTATTCAATAAGAGTGTACGCATATATTCAAGTTGCACCTTGGTGGGCGAAAGCCGTGACGGAGTGATTATCAAGATAAAGGATGACGGTAATGTGTCATTATATAATGCAAATGGCAGTGGCGTTCGCAATCTGACGTTAAAGGGTGACTGGACTACTACAGACCCCGACCCCAGCCTGATGAAAGAAACCTTGAAGGACAAGGGCGGACATAAAATGATTGATATGACCGGTAATGACAAAGGAGGATATATACGTAATTCATACGTAGACAATGTGAAGATTGTGAACAGTGCTTCTCATCCGATTTGGATGAACGGATACAAAAACACTGTCCGCGATGTCGAGATGGACGGTGCCTACAATAAAGATGGGGGCGCTCAGGGGTACTTCTTCATCGACGGTGACCATCACCTGATTACCGGTTGCAAGGTGACGCACATCCGTCACGTCACGATGCAGAATCCAACATCCAAGTTCAATGTGTTCTATAAGAACGACATTCGTCAGGAATTCTCGTTCCACGTCAACGACGGTGGCGACAACTTGGTAGAACACAACCGGATTATGGTACCGAAAACATTAAGCACTAACTATACAGCCATCATGGGCCCATGGTCTAACCAGCACCATGTGGGCGGCAAGAACTTCATCTACCGCAACAGATGTCTGGAAGAGAACCGTGGAGGCAACACGCCTTGGTCGGACGACGAACTTTATATCGGCCCTTGGGAAAACGGCTATAACGATGAACAGAAATACAACAATTTCAGAAAAGTTCAAGAATATCCGAATCCTACAGGCGGTACGCTGTATCCTGTTGTGCTTAAAGAGTAAAATCAACTGTCTTAGAGGGGAGATGAATATCTTTCTATCAAAGCGTTTCAGTCTCCCCCTTCTTTATCTCCTAAATTTATAACTAAAAGACAATTTCACTATTATGGATATAAAATTGATGCTTTTTTTTCTATTAGTATTAAATATCAATACAGTCGGTGCACAATCTACTAAAATTTATCCTCCCAAAAACAAAATCTACCACAAAAGTTGGATAGATTTCAACAAAAACGGAAAAAAAGACGTGTACGAAGACCCAGCACAACCGATAGAGAAACGTATCGCTGATCTGTTAAGCCAGATGACTATGGAAGAGAAGTCTAATCAACTTGCCACTTACTATGGTTATAAAAAGTGTTTGAAGGACAGTCTGCCTACAGCCGAATGGAGGAATATGGTGTTGAAAGACGGAATTTGCAATCTTGACGAGTTTATCTCCCACGAAAAGATTGAAGAAAACAAGACTCCATACGACATGGCAAAAACCATCCGTGAGACTCAACGTTTCTTTGTGGAATATACCCGCTTGGGGATTCCCGTTGATTTCACCAACGAAGGCATCAGAGGATTGGCAGCCCGCCATGCCACCAGTTTTCCATCGATGAATGCCTTGGGATGTACGTGGGACAAAGAGTTGGCCTACCTACAAGGTGTAGTGCAGGGAAAAGAGGCACGTGCATTGGGATATACCAATGTGTACGCACCTATCTTGGACGTGGTGCGCGATCAACGTTGGGGGCGCTTTGAAGGAAGCATCGGTGAAGATCCCTATTTGGTGGCACGCTTAGGTGTGGGTATGGCAAAGGGTATTCAAGAGCAACACGTGGTATCTTCTCCCAAACACTTTGTAGGTTATGGAGATTGCAAGGGAGCACGGCAGAACTTCTCTCGTACAGATCCGCATATCACTCCTTCCGAAATGTATTACATACACGAATATCCTTTCCGTAAAGTCTTTGCGGAGGCCGGTGCGTTGGGAGTGATGTGTGCGTTGAACGATTACAACGGCGATCCTATGGCGGGAAGTTATGAGTTCCTGACCAATAAGTTACGTAAGGAAATGGGGTTCAAAGGCTATGTGGTGTCCGACAGCTATGCCATCGAACGTTTGTCCAATTTCTACTATGTAAGTGAAGATCTCGAGGAAGCTACCCTGAAGGCTTTGGAAGCCGGGCTGAATGTTCGTACTCGTTTTGATGCTCCCGACATATACATCAACCATATCCGTACATTAGTGAAAGAAGGACGTCTTCCGGTAGAGAAACTGGACGAATTAGTGTCGCAAGTGTTGTATGTGAAATTTTGGATTGGTCTTTTCGACAATCCTTATACCGGAGATGCAGAGAAGGCGCAACAGGTATTGAAATGCGACGAACATCTCCAAGCCGCGTTACGCGCTTCAAAAGAGTGCCTAGTGCTGTTGAAAAACAACGACAAGACCTTGCCTTTTGCCGACAATGTACGGAAAATCGCATTGATCGGACCGAACGCGAATACCTGCAATTATGTGCCCACCCATTATGGTCCTGCTGATTATAAGTTTGTCAGCGTATATGACGGATTAAAAGAGTTGGGAGCGCGCAAGGGCATCGAAGTGAATTATACCTTAGGCGTAGAGTTGGTCAATGAAGGATGGCCAAAGACGGAAATTTTCCCTGAACCTATTTCTGCATCCGAACAAAAAGGTATTGATGAAGCCGTGGCCTTGGCCAACCAAAGCGATGTGGCTGTGCTGGTATTGGGAGATGGAATCGCCACATCCGGAGAGAATCGTACCCGTAGCAGTTTGGATTTGCCGGGACGCCAGGAAGAACTGTTGAAAGCTGTGATAGCTACGGGCAAACCGGTAGTTGTGGTTTTGATTTGGGGACGCCCTGCCGCCATCAACTATGCTGACCGATATGCTTCTGCCATTCTTGCGGCTCCCTACCCCGGAGCACAAGGGGGTATGGCAATTGCTGAGGCTTTGTTAGGAGAGTATAATCCTGGTGGTAAGTTGAACAGCACATGGCCGCGTTCGGTAGGACAATTGCCCATGAACATTCCTTGCAAACCGGGGTCAAATGACGAGCCTGCCAATGGTGCGGGAGTAGCGGGATTACTGTATTGCTTTGGTCACGGCCTCTCGTACACCACATTTGAATACAGCGACATGAAGTTGGACAGCATATATACAAAGACCGGGAATGTGCGTGTTTCTTGCCGTATTACCAACACCGGGAATGTAGCGGGCGATGAAGTGGTACAACTCTATATCAACGACGTCATCAGCTCCACCACGGCTTACGAAAAAGTACTCCGTGGATTTGAACGTATCCATTTGCAACCGGGCGAATCTAAAATTGTCAATTTCAGCATTGTACCGGACGACCTGATACTCATCAACCAGAAGAACGAAAAGGTAATCGAGCCGGGGGAATTCAGTGTCATGATAGGCTCATCTATCGAAAATATAAGATTAGTGGATAGTTTCTTTGTCATAGGCGATGGCAAGCGGACGTATCAAAAAAAGAGCAAGGTAGTGCCTCAAGACACGTATAAGCTAATGATGCACGACCCAGACAAACGTAAAAAATGGAAGAAATAAAAGATAAACGAATGAGAGCACTGTTCAGCATATATTGCATGATGATGGTATGTTTAGGAGGTCTCGCACAAGTTCATGCCACGTCCGACTTTGAAACCATCTACAACAGAATGTTTACCGCTTATTCGCACAATCCCTCAACGAAAAGCGTAGAAAATATATTGGGCAAACTGTCTGCCGATGGAAGTTTCAAAGACATCAATTACCAATCGACAGGGGGCGAACCCAGGCAACATGTCAAGAATATTATTGGTATGGCTACCGCATATACGCATCCGAAAAACCTATATTATCACAACGAAACCCTGAAGTCGAACTATTTGAAGGCACTGGCATTCTGGATAGAAAAAGACCATCGAGCTAAAAACTGGTGGTTTCGTTCCATTGCCTATCCTAAGGAGCTGTCGATTAGTGTAGTATTAATGGCAAATGAAATCAAAGAAAATGCATCCTTGTTTCAAAAGGTGACCGATTATCTCTATTTTGAATATAAGCTTGGGAAAAGAAACAACTTGGGAAAAGAGGGAGCCAATGGGGCAGACATAGTGATGGGGGCATTTGCCGCCGCTGTCTTGAATGAAGATGAGAAGGTAATGATCGAATTTAAGAATATCATGTCCGAATTGTTAACCATCCAGTCACAAAATGGCATCTTGACTGATTATCTGTTCGCCCAACATTGTGGCGGTGGAAGGCAACTCTATTTTGCCAATTACGGGAAAGAATTTGTGAACTCCGTGATTTATTATTTAGAGTTCTGCGACGGCACACGATTTCAAGCCATAGGAGTCAAACTGATAGAAGAGTTGTTTATAAACGGTGTACAGTGGATCTTCTTCAACCGACATCACGACCCCAATCATGCCGGTCGCTTTATTTCTTCGACAAGTGGGGCAAAGGATACAGAAAATCTGGCAGACCGATTGAACAAGTTGAGCAATACCTCTCCCAAAACACGCCTTGTCTCCAAGCGTATTCATGGCGAGAACAGTTTAGAAGGCAACCGGATGTTCTGGCGATTTGACTATATGGTGCATCGCAGAAAGGGATATATGACCTCTTCACGAATGACCTCCACCCGCACAGTAGGTAATGAAGCGGGGAATGGAGACGGCGAGTTGAACTATTGCAGTAGTAACGGAGTGAACTATCTCTTTGTCACCGGTAAGGAGTATGAAGGAGATTTCTTCAAGAAAATGAACGTCCGTCAGTTTCCGGGCATCACCGCCGAGCAGGACGACAAGCCCCTGCCCATTCCTCTTTGGGGAGAGAATGGGGGAAACACGCACGCCTACGCTGGTGGTGCCGATGATGGCACATATGGTGCCTGCGGAATGATATTGGAGCGTCGCGGAGTGAAAGCCCACAAGGCATGGTTCTACTTTGACAACGAATATGTATGTCTCGGAAGCGGTATAAGCGCAGAAGAAAGGGAAGCCCCAATTTATACCACCCTGAATCAGACCAACATGGATGGGAAGGTGACGTACAGTGCAAAAGGCAAAAGCCATGTGGTAACAGAAGAGGCACAACCCTCCAATGTGGACTGGGTGATGCACGGAGGAGTTGCCTATTTCAACCTGAGGCCGCAATCAAAGTTCCGAATAGGGTGCATGAACAAACTGTTCAGCCTCAACATTGACCACGGAGCAAGGCCCGCCAACGAGCAATATGCCTATATAGTAAAGCCCAGGCACACCTCCGCCAAGGCTGCGGACAGATACGCGAACAGACATCCCATCGCGATACTTGCAAACACAGAGATACTACAGGCAGTGCGCAACAAGAAATCGGACATTACGGAAGCTGTGTTCTATCAACCGGGGACGTTGGCGATAGACGCTGACCATTCGATAGCTGTAGACGCTCCTTGTGTGGTGGTCTGGAACGAGAAAAAAGGCACAATGGCTGTTGCCAATCCCCAATGCGAGTCGGTGGAACTGAAAGAGATAAACGTTACGCTGACACACAAAGGAGGAGGCAAGAGCGTCACGAATTTCGTATTGCCGCAAGGCGAAATGGCTGGCAAATCCGTCGTGAAAGAAATAAATAAAGGTTAAATTAAAAAGTAAGGGAATCGCACATATTTGTTTTTCCGAGGCAACAACTATAAGCCCTGCTATATATCAACAACTGATTTTAAAACTTGGGGAAAGCCTGTGACATTGGCAATAAACGACTCAATATATGGACAAGAAGTTTGCAAATATGATATGTTTAAAAGCCATATAAAGGGCTGATTATTTATCCGTAAAAAATAATGCAATAAAAATATGAGAACTACTATCCATTACATTTATCTATCGTTGTTTCTATGTTTGCAATGTAAATCTTCACTCAATGCACAGGAAAGAATCAACGATTCAGTGAGTTTGATTAAAAGAAATTATATTAACGCAATTGTCGGAAAAGACAAAGGCAAGGAAGTACTGCTCAAAAAGCTATCAATGATTCCGCCCGAAAAAGAAGTTTCCGACCAGAATGTGATTGAACTGCAACAACTGTATCCTATTTCTCCCGAAGAAATCGAACAGTTGACAAACACGCTCCGTACAGACGGTTCATGGGGAGATATCAACTACGCAGATAGCAAACGTTCAGGATGGGAACCGAAAATACACACAGAACGGATTCTGAAACTCACCAAATATTACTACCAGAAACGGCAAGTTCTCAAACCGTCAGAAACATACCGGTTGACTGATGCTATTCATCGGACAATGAATTTCTGGTTCAGTCAAGGATTGGTATGCAAAAACTGGTGGTACAACCAAATCGGTATTCCACGTACTCTTGGCCCCGCATTCTTACTATTCGAGGATGAAATGAGCGAACAGGAAAAACGGGATGCAATCAAAGTAATGGACAATGCATCCTTCAGTGGAACAGGGCAAAATAAAGTTTGGAGAGCAGGGAATGTTCTAATCAGAGCTTTATTAACAAACGACTGGAATTTGACCAAAGAAGCGCGAGAAGTCATCGCTTCCGAAATAATCCTCGGACAACGAGAAGGGATCAAAGCCGACTGGAGTTTTCATCAACATGGACCACAACAACAGTTCGGAAATTACGGATTGTCATTTCTCTCCAACATGAGTTTCTATTCGGAATTATTCGCAGGAACTTCCCTTGCTTTCTCTAAAGAACAACAAAATATTCTCACTTCTCTCCTTTTAGAAGGTTATCAATGGATTGTATGGCAAGGCTATTGGGATGTAAACGGACTTAACCGACAGTTATTCCGAAATGCAGATATTGACAAGGGGTTCTATCTACTCTTCACTGCATATTCGTTAATGAAAAGTAGTGAACCGGAAGTTGCCCGGAAAATAAAAAAAATGATTCGTCGTAATTCTGTATTTTCACAGATCTCCAATGAATTCATAGGAAACAAATATTTTTGGGAATCAGATTACACAATCCACCGTACGCACAAATGGATGGCTTCCGTACGTATGGCTTCGGACAGAGTCATCGGTCGAGAGGCAGTGAACGAAGATAATTTGAAAGGGTATTACATGGCCGACGGTTCACTATATACTTACGTACGCGGTGACGAATATCACAATATTTTTCCTTTTTGGGACTGGAGAAAAATTCCCAGAATTACCACTTATGAGAGCAATGCTCCCATTTCAAAATCAAATGACAACAATTCGCGTAATCACAGTTCCTACGTTGGAGGAGTCAGCTATAAAAATACAGGAATCACAGCCATGCAACTGAAACGCAACAAACTGGAAGCAAACAAAGCATGGATATTTACCGATGATTATATACTATGTATGGGAAGTAACATTCATGCCGACAGTACAGCTGCCATAATTACATCTATCGACCAACGATTCGGCAAGGGCAAAGTCTGGTCGGAAGATAAGAAACGGTTCTTCCATGATAATACAGGGTATATTATATTACAGGCAGATACCTGCATAGCTGTCACCGAGAACAAAGAAGGGCAATGGAAAGATTTCATGGGAATGTACAAACCTGAAATTCTGAAAAGCGACCTGTTTTCTATCTATTTAAAACATCGTAAAGATGTGCCCGCATCCTATATTTATCTGACACTTCCAGCCACCACACAGCAGAAAGTACAAGATTTCGACAATAAGTCCATCCATGTGATACGCAATGACCAGGAAGCGCAAGCGGTTATTATCAAAGATTTATGTTATGTGAGTGCTTATCATCCCACTGATATACTAATAGAAGGGCAGAATTTCATAGCTATATCGAAGCCTGGAACATATATTATTCATGCTAAAAAAGGGGAATTCATAACTAAAGGACCTTTTAACACTTCCAAATATTAATCTACTCTAAAATCTAAATCAGGACTGGAATGGTTAATTAGTCAACCCTTAAAAAATAACTTTTGGAGGGCGTATCAAAACTAAAATGACCACTTCGAAAAGTTATAAATTATAACTATAAAATTTAAAAGGGTCGTATCAAACTCTGTTTTGAGTAATGATACAACCCTTTATTTAGTCTTTTAGGATGTTCAAATTATAAGTTCATATTTTCAAAAATTGAATTTTTACACACCCTTTGATTAAAAGTTACGTCCCAAATGGTGACCGTTTGCTGGTTCTAATACTTCTGACTATCACAAATATAAGAATAAATTCATTTAAAGCAGTCCTTCATCTGCAAAACTATAGAATTGACTCTCACAAACGATAACGTGGTCTATCAAACGAATGTTCATTGTGTCGGCGGCTTTACGAATATGTTCTGTCAAAATTTTATCCGGTTGACTCGGATGAATGTTTCCTGATGGATGATTATGCACAACAGCTATTTGCGTGGCCCTTTGTAACAAAGCTTCCCGCAAGATCGTACGTACGTCAGTGTAAGTTCCATCTATTCCACCAGTACTGATGCGCACTTTATCAATCAGTTTCGTTGCCTGATTCAACAAAAGAGCCCAAAATTCTTCTTGTTCCAAATCGCACATCAGAGGATGAAAAATATCATAAATATCTTTTGAACAGGTGATTTGAGGCCTTTCTTTTATACTCTGCAGTTTCCTTCGTTTTCCAAGTTCCAATGCAGCCATCACCGTAATACTCTTCGCCGGTCCTATACCTTTAAAACGGGAATAGTCGCAGACTTCCCATTTTGCCAAGGAATTAAGATTATTATCACAAGACAGAAGCAAGCGTCGCATCAGTTCAACAGCACTCTCTTCCGTATTTCCGGAGCCGATTAATATAGCGAGTAGTTCGGCATCACTCAATGCTGCTGCTCCTTTCTCCATCATTTTCTCCCTTGGGCGGTCCTCCAGTGCCCATTGGTTGATGGATAGTTTGTGTCCACTTTCCATTTGCAATGTTTTGAGAGTGTAAAGATAGGCTTATTTTATTTAATGATAGAGGTAACGGAAAGGAATTTGATTATAAGCATCTTCTTTTTTTAATGCTAGAATGAGTTGTCTGACACCCGGGTGTCAGACATACCAAGACCCGGATGTCAGACAACTTTTCTTTGAAGCAAAAATAAGCGGCACAGTAAACAAGACAAAAGAGTCTACTTATAAAAATTCTTTTGGAAAGCCTCAAACTCATCCTTCCCTCTGATGCAACGTTGCCACCATGCGCGCCAAAAGCCTGTACCATAGCCTATAAGCTGTATAAATGCAGCGGCAATGGAATAAACGCCAATAGACAGACTTTTATTCTGAATAGTAGAATCAACGCATACGAGCAATGCATAGAGAATGATCGGCATGAAACTGAAGAGGCAGAAGGGGGTTCCTAATAATAGAAGTGCTACTCCCAATGTGAATACCGCTGGAAGCAAATGTATCAGTTTCAGAGAATCCGGATATTTCTTATAAAGATTAATACGGGCAATGCCGGAGTTATGCACCTGCTTGAAGAATTTCTTCAAGTCAGTCCGACGTTTATGATATACCCAGGCATCAGGAAAAAGACGGCAGATGTAACCACCTTTGAATATACGGATACTGAAATCAATATCCTCACCGAAACGCATCTTTGAAAAACCTCCCAAAGCCTCGTACACTGCCCGGCGAACTCCCATATTAAAACTACGGGGATAGAATTTGTCCATCTTCTTTTTTCCGCCACGAATGCCTCCGGTCGTGAAGAAAGAGGTCATGGAATAGTTGATTGCCTTCTGAATATCAGTGAAAGAATCGTGTGCACGGTCGGGGCCGCCAAAAGCGTCGGCAGGAGAAGCGGCAAGCTCCTTCTCTACCGCATCGAAGTAGCCTTCGGGAAGGATGACATCAGAATCCAATATAATAAGGTATTCTCCTTCGCTACGTTCTGCCCCGTAATTACGGCTCTGTCCCGGTCCGGAGTTAGATTTAAAAAAATATTTTATATCTAACTTATCCGTATATCGGTCTACTATTTCTTTACAGGGAACAGATGAACCGTCTTCTACCACAATCACTTCAAAATCTGTGAAATGCTGGGTAGTCAGACTCTTCAACAGTTCGTCCACCTCGTCGGGACGATTATAAACGGGAATTATAACGGAGTAACGCATATCAATCGGTTATGGCTCTATTTCAAGATACAAAGTAAGGTAAAAAAAACGAGAACCATGAAAGATAGCTAATAAAAAAGGCAGCTTCGTCACCGAGCCGCCTTTTCTATATCCGGAGTTTATGAACTTATTTCTTCAGGATATCCATTGTATCAGAAGCGATCAATAACTCTTCATCTGTCGGAATTACTACAACTTTCACTTTAGAAGCAGGAGTTGAGATTACAGCTTCGTCACCATGAATCTTATCATTGACAGACTTATCGATCTCGATACCCATAAATTCCAATCCCTTGCATACTTCCTCGCGACACAGTGACTGGTTCTCACCAACACCACCTGTAAACAATACGATATCCACACCACCCAATGCAGCAGCGTAAGCACCGATGTATTTCTTAATACGATAGTAATACATTTTTTCAGCAAGAATTGCTTTCGGATTGCCGGCTTTACAAGCCGCATCCAATTCACGCATATCGCTTGATACGCCTGAAACTCCCAGTACACCGCTCTTTTTGTTCAGCAAATTAGAAACACCGGTTGTATTCAAGCCCTCTTTTTCCATGATAAAAGTTACTGCACCGGCATCGATATCACCGCTACGAGTACCCATCATCAAGCCTTCCAACGGGGTTAATCCCATCGTAGTATCCATACACTTACCATCCTTGATAGCAGCGATAGAACCACCATTACCAATATGACAAGTAATGATCTTCTTTCCTTCCGGAGTTATGCCCAAGTACTCGCATACACGCTTTGAAACATAACGGTGGGAAGTTCCGTGGAAACCATAACGGCGTACTGCATACTTTTCATACAATTCATAAGGAATAGCATACATATATGCATAGTCAGGCATAGTCTGATGGAACGCTGTATCAAATACACCTACCTGAGGAATGTCAGGAAGAATAGCGGAAACGGCATTCACGCCTTTCAAGTTGGCAGGATTGTGAAGCGGAGCCAAGTCATTGCAAGCCGTAAAAGCTTCCAATACTTCTTTGTTCAGCAATACAGACTCACTGAAACGTTCACCTCCGTGCACCATACGATGACCTACCGCATTGATTTCTTCCAAAGACTTGATTGCCCCATATTCAGGATTAATCAATGTATTCAAAATAAACTCTACTCCTACTGTATGTTCCGGAATATCCTTTTCCAGGATTTTCTTTTCTCCATTCGGCAGAGTCAGTTTAAGGAATGATCCTTTCAGACCGATTTTCTCGATACCACCTTGAGCAATCACCTCTTTAGTGGTCATGTCGAACAATTTATATTTAATAGATGAACTTCCGCAGTTCAATACCAGAATCTTCATGTATTCAGTGTTTAACGGGTTAGTGATTAATGGTTAGCTTTTGCTGCGATAGCCTGATTAGCTGTAATAGCAATCATACGATATACATCTTCGATAGAACAACCGCGAGACAAGTCATTCACCGGACAGGCGATACCTTGAAGGATCGGGCCGATTGCGTCGGCGTGTCCCAAACGTTGAACTAATTTGTAGGAGATATTACCAACTTCCAGACTCGGCACAACCAATACATTTGCTTGTCCGGCAACTTGTGAGCCCGGAGCTTTGCTTGCACCTACTTCAGGAACAAGAGCTGCATCAGCTTGCATTTCTCCGTCCAAGTCGAGAGTCGGAGCCATTTCTTTGGCAATCTTTGTAGCCTCTACCACTTTGTCCACCACCTCATGTTTAGCAGATCCTTTGGTAGAGAAGCTCAACATAGCAACTTTCGGAGTTTCGATACCGGCAACAGCCTTAGCAGTCTGTGCTGTACAAACAGCAATCTGAGCCAACTGGTTAGCATCCGGAACCGGAGTTACCGCTACGTCACCCATTACCAAAATACCGTTCTTTCCGCATTCCGGAGCATGTGTCAGCAACAACATTGCGCCTGATACACAAGTGATTCCCGGAGCAGTCTTGATAATCTGTAAAGCAGGACGCAATACATTACCGGTAGTGTTGCGGGCACCTGCCAACTGACCGTCAGCATCACCGCTCTTAATCATTAAACAACCATAGAACAAAGGATCGTTTGTCAAATTACGAGCCTCTTCGATAGTCATCCCTTTCTTCTTGCGCAACTCACACAGCAACTGTGCATACTCTTCATGTTTCGGAGAAGTTTCAGGATCGATGATAGTAGCCTTGCTGATATTTCCCAAGCCCCATTTTGCAGCAAGCTCATTGATTTCAGCCGGTTTACCCAGCAAAATAAGGTCAGCAACTTCGTCTGTCAAAATCTGATTGGCAGCTTTCAATGTGCGTTCTTCAGTTCCTTCAGGAAGAACAATACGTTGGCGGTCTGCTTTTGCACGCGCAACGATTTGGTTGATTAAATTGAGCATAGATATATTGAATATTATTATAAAACCTGCTTACAATTTGTTATTTGCGGTGCAAAAGTAGTCAATTTTGTAATATCCACATTACAATTTAGTCCATTTTTCTCCCCCACATCTAAAATATTATAATATTTAACACTGTACTCCTATTTTTCATACCTTTGCAGCGTTTTCAAACAAAATCAATAGGTTATTAGTATATGATACGTCAGTGTGCCATCTTATTTGGCTGTTTGGCTTTGGGTGAACTAATCGTTTACTTTACAGGAATCAAACTTCCTTCCAGCATTATCGGAATGCTGCTACTCACCCTCTTTTTGAAATTAGGTTGGATTAAACTGCACTGGGTACAGGGATTGTCCGACTTTCTGGTTGCTAACTTAGGATTCTTTTTCGTTCCGCCCGGTGTGGCGCTCATGTTGTACTTCGATGTAATCGCGGCTGAATTCTGGCCGATTGTGATAGCTACCATTGTCAGTACCGCACTTGTACTTGTCGTAACGGGATGGGTACATCAGATCGTCCGTAAAATCAACTTAACACATAAGACCAAATGAGCTTCTTAGAAAATAATTTCTTCCTGCTGGCCATTACCTTCGGGATTTTCTTCTTTGCCAAACTGCTTCAGAAGAAAACAGGACTGGTATTATTAAATCCTATATTGCTGACCATCGCACTGTTAATCATCTTCCTTAAAATGACCAATATCTCTTATGAGACATACAATAAAGGAGGACATCTGATCGAATTCTGGCTACGCCCGGCCGTTGTGGCTTTAGGCGTACCTTTATATCTCCAACTGGAAATGATAAAAAAGCAGTTGTTGCCTATTCTACTGTCTCAACTGGCAGGCTGCATCGTCGGAGTTATTTCAGTTGTACTGATTGCGAAATTTATGGGAGCCTCACAAGAGGTAATCCTGTCACTGGCTCCGAAATCGGTTACTACTCCGATTGCGATGGAAGTAACCAAAGCCATCAGCGGTATTCCGTCACTAACGGCGGCAGTTGTAGTGGCAGTAGGTCTCTTGGGAGCTATCTGTGGCTTTAAGACCATGAAAATCATGCACGTAGGCAGCCCTATTGCACAAGGTCTCTCCATGGGAACAGCCGCCCATGCCGTCGGAACCTCCACTGCAATGGATATCAGTAGCAAATATGGAGCATACGCCAGCCTGGGACTGACGCTGAATGGTATATTCACAGCATTATTAACACCTACCATCCTTCGATTATTAGGTATTCTATAAAAACAAAATATCCTGATTATCCGTTATATAAAGAGTTAAACGCAAAATGCAACTTTATGATTCCATTTCAAGATATCACATTAGCAGACAAAGACACGATTACCTCATTCACAATGAAAAGTAATCGACGTAACTGCGACCTGTCGTTCTCTAATCTTTGCAGTTGGAGATTCTTATATAATACTCAATTCGCAGTAGTCGACAACTTTTTAGTTTTCAAATTCTGGGCCGGAGAACAATTGGCGTATATGATGCCGGTAGGAACAGGAGACCTGAAAGCAGCTCTAAAAGAATTGATCGAGGATGCAGGTAAGGAGAACCAGCCCTTCTGTATGCTGGGAGTATGCGCCAATATGCGTGCAGAGCTTGAGACTATCCTCCCGGAACAATTCACATTTACGGAAGACCGTGATTATGCGGATTATATTTATCTGCGGAGTGACCTGTCTACATTAAAAGGCAAAAAATTTCAGGCAAAGAGAAATCATATCAACCGGTTTCGTAACACGTATCCGGATTATGAATATGCTCCGATCACTCCGGACCGCATCCGGGAATGCTTGGACTTGGAGGCCGAATGGTGTAAAGTGAATAATTGTGACCAGCAGGAAGGGACAGGCAATGAACGCCGCGCATTGGTTTACGCTCTTCACAACTTCGAAGCGCTCGGTTTGACAGGAGGTATCCTGCGCGTGAACGGCAAGATCGTGGCATTTACTTTCGGTATGCCTATCAATCATGAAACCTTCGGAGTGCACGTGGAAAAAGCAGACACTACCATTGATGGCGCATACGCCATGATCAATTATGAATTTGCCAATCGAATCCCCGAACAGTATATTTATATCAACCGGGAAGAGGATTTAGGTATCGAAGGCTTACGCAAAGCCAAATTATCTTATCAGCCGGTCACCATCTTGGAGAAGTATATGGCTTGTCTTAAGAGTCATCCGATGGATATGGTTAAATGGTAATATTCGGCGAACATGATAGTTAAAGAACAAGTAAAAGCTTTATGGAGAATCTGCTTTCAAGATAGCGAAGAATTTATTGATCTGTATTTCAGACTCCGCTATAAGAACGAGGTAAATGCTGTTATCCAAAATGGCGACAAGGTAGTTTCGGCACTTCAGATGCTTCCTTATCCGATGACTTTCTGTGGAAAGACCGTACAAACTTCTTATATTTCAGGTGCTTGCACTCATCCCGATTTCCGAAGCAAAGGGGTCATGCGCGAGCTTTTATCCCAGTCTTTTGCCCGAATGTTACGCAATGAGGTACACTTCAGCACATTGATACCGGCAGAGCCTTGGTTGTTCGACTATTATGCCCACATGGGATATGCTTCAGTATTCAAATACTCTACGAAAACAATAGCCTTATCTGAGGTTATTCCTTCTCCTTCTAAAGATATCAACATTGAAATCATCGTGGAATATCAAGATGAGGTATATTCCTATTTAAACAAGAAGTTGTCCGAACACTCTTGTTGCATCCAACACACTTCGGAGGACTTTCAAGTTATCATGGAAGACCTCTCCGTCAGCAACGGAATGCTCTTTCTAGCCAGACAAGAATATGAAATAAGAGGGATAGCCTTTATCTATAGAAGAGAGGAGAGTATCATTATTAATGAACTTTTGGCTGAGAACAAAGATGTAGAGTATAGTCTACTGCACGCTATCAAGCAACATACAGGATGCAAGCGCATGGTTCAACTATTGCCTCCTGAAGATAAACAGCCTCAACATCCGCTAGGTATGGCACGTATCATCAATGCCAAAGAAGTGCTGCAAATCTATGCCGCAGCTTTTCCTGAAGATGAAATGCAGTTGGAATTATCGGACAAACAATTGCCTGTAAATAACGGTTATTATTACTTACGCAAAGGAAAGTGTATGTATAGCACCGAGCGACTGCCCGGTGCACATATACGAATGAATATTAGTGAATTAACCAATAGAATACTTCAGCCGTTAAAGCCATATATGAGCTTGATGATGAATTAAATTATTTATTCAAATAACGAACCCGTTCGCAAGCTGCCAATAGAAACGCACCTACTCCAAAATTCGAAGTAGAGTTTGCGTCTACGACCTGACCGGGTATTGCTTTCTCACCAATCGGTTGCACATAACCAATCTTGCCATCAGGCTGCAAAGCAACTGTTGAGAGATATTTCCATGCTTTTTCAACCACCGGCTGATATTCTGCAGCATCCAGGAAACCGTTATTGATTCCCCATTGTAAACCATAGGTAAAGAAAGCCGTTCCACTGGTTTCCGGTCCCGGTGCATGTAGCGGGTCGAGCATACTGCGTGTCCAGTAACCTTCCGGCTGTTGACAAGCAGCAACCGACTTAGCCAGGGTACGGAAACGATCTATATATTCCGGACGATACTTATCTGTTTCAGGAAGTTCTTTCAAGACTTTTGCCAATCCGGCCAATACCCAGCCGTCTCCACGTGCCCAGAAATCCTTTTTACCGTTCACACTCTTGTGTTTAGGATACACGTATTTTCCATCCCGGTAATAAAGTCCGGCCTCTTCATCATACATAATACTATCAGCATAGGCGAGGTATTCATGCAGTTTCTCCAAATAGAGCGGATTCTTAGTAATGTTATACATCTTTGTCATGACCGGCATGACCATATATAAGCCATCTGCCCACCACCAATAATCATGATTGGGGGTACTCATCTGATATTCCATCACTTCGCGGGCACGGGCTATTTTCTGTGTATCCGGTTCCAGATTATAGAGATCGGCATACGTCTGGAAACAAATCTGATAGTCACCGAAAAGCACATAATCATCACTTTCACCGTAACTGTACTTCCAGTTTTCCTTATGATCTGATTTTGCACCTTTCCATTCATTATGTTCCGCCCAGGCTTTCGAGTATTCCAAATACTCCGGCTGCTTAGTCAAAAAATAAGCTTCCATATTTCCGGTGTGATAGGCGGCATTATCCCAAAAAGAACGTCCGTGTTCCGGATGATTCGTCTGCCAATAATTATTCACTTTATGAATGGTGTTTATCACTTCTTCAGCAGAAGCATCCTTCTTATCCGTACAACTTGCACAGATTGCACCGCCTAGAAAGAGTGCAGAAAAAAGAGTTGCATATAGTTTCTTCATATCTTTATTTATTTGTATCCATATTCGTTTCCAATACATATATCATTTGAGGCTCAATTTCCGCTGTGCGTTCACCGTCTCCCTGACGGGTGTGTTGTACAAAGAGATGCAGTTTCCGCTGCTTTTTCCAAAGTTCCGTATCATGAGAGGGTTCCCAGGCATCCACCGAAAAATCCGTCAGATCCGTTATCGTCCACTTACTGGTACCCACATCAGTCGTATGTGCCATCGACACACGGCTTCCTCGTTCCTCATCACGGAAAATATAAAAGACTTCTCCACCTTCTACCACAATACGCGGACGGGCAATAGGGATCATTTTCGTACCTCCGCCCTTCAAGGTAAAAGGTGTCCGGCGATCGGTTATCTGCCGTTGATGCCACATCTTCCCATCATTCCAGACGATGCGGTATTGAGGAACATCACTATCGGGTTCCCGCCAATAAGTAGCTATATACGGATTTCCTCCCGCATCGGCACTCATACTCGTCTGATTTATCAACTCACAGTTTTGAGGTAACCGACAGGCATACTCCGCATTGGACAATTTGATCGGGAGTTCATATCGTTCTCCACTCGTCTTATACCAAGTTACCCCATTATCAAAAGAACGGGCATAACAAATATCATGGTTTGTTTCCACATGCCAAGTCTCGCGCCATACCCATGAAAGATGAATCGTCCCTTTCTCATCAACATATAACTGCCAATAGGCATTCCGTTTATTTTCCCCGTCGATCAATATATCCTGCACACGAGTCCATTTATGTTCTTTCAGCGAATAACGGTTCATTACCAGATTTCCACGACCCGAAGAACCGGAGCGGTAAACAAACAATAAATCTCCTCCGGATAAAGGATAGAACTCCGGATAGGTGACATTTCCTTCGTCAACTCCGGTCATAGGCATTTTATCCCCCAGTTCCAAAGAACCGGGAGCAATGCTCCGGCAATAATTCAATGGATGTCCGTGATGGTCAAAAGATACGTGTATGTATCCTTCTCCATCTATCATCATACTAATTATATTATGAGCATCCTTCACATTTCCCTGATATTGGGTGCGATGTAATGTCCATTGTTCCGAATCCAGTTTCCGCTTTCCAAGTACCAGATAGCCATCGTTATCGTAATAACTGATATATTGTTCATCACCGTGTGTAACCAGCGAATTATTCCGAAAGACCGTCGTATTGATCGAAGTACAGCTATACCCCTTTCCCACTTCAACCAGATGCTGGGAACAGGCAATAACAGGGACAAGCATTATTCCGCAAAGTAGTAGCAGTATCCGTTTCATATTTATTTTTTATTTGTCAAAGATAGAAAGGTTCCATTTTTCATGCCAAGGGATAGTTATTTTCCCATCTTTTACCAACACAGGCAGCCATACATAACGGGAATCTTCCAAATCCTTCTTCTTCCAACGGTCGAACATGGCAATATATGCATCCTTCTTTCCGACAACGGGCTGGACATAAGTACTCTGGGCATAAAACGTTTTATCCGCATCCGGTCCCGTACAAGGGTTTCCGATTGTCTTCCATGTTCCCATAATCGAATCGGCTACTGCGATCTCGGCTATATTAGGATCCCAGCCAGTACAACCGGAGCTTAACATATAATATTTACCATTATATTTAAATACTGCCGGAGCCTCTCTCGATTCTTTTACGAAATTGCGTGTAAAACGTCCGCTCGGTTTCAGATAATCATCAGTCAGAAGGCTGATATACATCGTTTCATTATTTTCTGAAGAATAAAACTGATAAGCACGTCCGTCATCATCCACAAAAACAGTCTGATCGCGGCTCATCGCATTGTTCGGACGAAAACTTCCCTGATAAACGAACGGACCGACAGGAGAATCGGAAACTGCCACTCCGGCACAAGCCTTACTGTAATCAGCACTTTCCACATGGGCCCACATTACAAATTTGCCCGTTTTCTTATTATAAACCACTTTCGGACGTTCCAATACTTTGGAGGGATGCAGGTCATGATTCGGATCGTCTTTAACTGCCGGAAGTACAATACCCTCAAATTTCCAATTCAGCAAGTCTTTAGAAGAGTAACAACCTACTCCGGTCACATCCGTACGATAACACTCCCACGTAGCCCAGTCAGGCAAAATGGTTTTCCCTTTCTTGTATTCGCCATACCAATAGTAAGTGCCGTTATGATATAGAAGTCCACCACCATGGGCATTGATCGGATTCCCGTCCGTATCTTTCCAAACTTGTCCGGGGATAAAACTCGTATTCTTTTGAGCCTGTATTGATATCGGAGGGAAAGCTCCTATACCAACTACAATCAGCAATAATAATCTAATCATATACAAAATAATTATCGGTTAATTTCTTTTAATGAACGGCATGATCTTTCGGAAAGTCTTTTCCTTCCCAGGCTTTCTTACTTGTCCAATCCTCAGCAGGTGATGTCCAAAACGGGTGACTGGCGGGAAGCCCCAGCGGAAGAAAAGCGAGTGACGCCATATATAAACTGCCATTATTAGTATACCAATCTGATATATTCGGCTGTTTACCATTGAATCCTAAAGTCAGAAACCCTTTTTCATTAAAGTTACGGTCATCACCGAACATCCGTTTAATAACCGCCGTCATAGCTGCACGTACTTGTCCGTTCGATAATTCTTCAGGAAGCCACTCTCTCCATGCCAGCAACGCCAGTGGTTGCAAAGTTCCCGTACGATAAGTGATAGAACGACCGAATACAGGGAGAGTCCCTTCCGGAGAAACAAACCGTTCCAGAATAATTCCGAAACGCTGCATTCGTTTGACTGCACGTTTATAATCACAGTCCGGCATATTCCACACTTTATTCTTGCCGGCATTTGTCATAATCTCCAACGGTTCTATATACATAGGATGGAGCACAAAACTATTGTAATAGTCGAAAGCAAAATCCTTACCATCCGAATACCAGCCATCACCGACATACCATTCCTCCACTTTACGCAGGGCCGAAGCAATGCGATAAGTATCACTAGCTGCACCAGCCTTACGCAAGAAAGATTCTACCGTAGCAGAAAAAAGCAACCAATTAGTATAAGGAGGATCTACTCGGCGAAGCTGTGTAAATTCAGTAATATAACGCTGTTTTGTGATACTGTCCAGCGGAACCCACAAGGCATCATATCCTCTTATGAAACTTTCTGCAATATAGGCTGCATCCACCAACGTCTGCCCCTCTTTTCTCCATAACAAATAATCGGGACTTTCCGGATCTACAGCCTGCACATAACTCTTTAACGCCCATTCGCACAACTGTTTACGTTGAGCTCCCTCCACTGTATCATCATCCGGTAATGAAATCCAGGGAGCCAGTCCTGCCATCAAACGCCCGAAGCACTCCATATAAGTGACATTCTTATTTCGTCCATCCCATGTCGGACTCAACTCTACCAACATGTTCTGTTGCAACTTGCCCTCACTCATATTACTAAGCACGGGTTCAGCCATTCGATATAATACTCCCGCCCACAGTTCGCGGTCGGTCGGTTCTTTTACTTGTTTTTTCTTTTTCGCAGACAGATCCTGTGCAGGGATCAACAACATTGCTATCAGCAACGGTAGTAAGTAATGTCTATTCAAATTCATGATACTATTTTAGGTTTTTCGTCTACAAAGGTACTCCATACTTAGATAAATAGAGTCCAATTTTACGTCAAAAAGGGATACAAAAAGACCATTATTCGTATGAAAAGCTTTTATAAGGCTATCTTTTCGCAAATGAATCTCATTGCCACTATATATAATACGACATTACTCCACTTTCCACCTATCCATTATTGCATATTTCAATGACCAACTATACTTTTCATAATGCGCTATGCATCAGCATCAGGGATTATTTTCCACTCTTTAAGACCTCGTGTCTCGGAAGAGAAGTCAACGCCTATCTTGTATAACTTGCGGGGGTCTTTGGTAAAGGGCAGAGCATAACCCTTCTCCTCTATCTGACGTAAAGCGTCGTCGGCACTACCATCAAGTTTCAGTTCCATCACGTAAATATAGTCTTTGGTTTTCAACACAATGTCTATACGCCCATTACTAGTGGTACGTTCTACGTCGGTATAAAAGCCCAACATTTTAAACACCAAATACATCGCATTTTGAAAATAAAGTTCCATCTTCCCCGTTATCTTGTAGTCAGTATCGGCAAACATGGATTGCATTCGCTGCATAAAACTTTCAGGAGCACCACGACGTATATCCATGATAAAGTTAGTGATGAAAAATCCCGTCTTTTCTTCTTCTACCGGTGTGTAAAAAGGTATCAGATATTTAATGAAACCACTCTCCACTTCTTTGTTTGGAAAACCCAACCGGTAGATATCAAATTCTTCATTATACCCCTTTATCGTGAGATATCCGCTCTGATAAATGACAGGAATAGGATTGCGTGACATGGAATCAATGCTATTCAAAAAGTCACTGGGAACTTGCTCTTCGGTTAGCTTGTCCAACTGGTAATTCGAATTCTTCATCAGATAAACAAGGAATGAAGGTGTGCCTGTTTCAAACCAATAATTGGCAAACTTCATTTTAGCTAAAGTATTGAGGATGCTGAAAGGATTATAAAGTCCTTCGGTTTTGTAGTCAAAATGATAACCATCGTACTGTTCCTTCAGTTTCGTGTAACATTCCTTCTTTGCCAACCCGTTTCTTTCACCTAACAGCGCCACATCATTATCAAAGTATTCGTGGAGTTCTCCGTCTGTGATACCGCAAATATTGATATAGCGGTCATCCATAGAGATATCATTCAGGTTATTCAAGTCACTGAATACACTCACTTTGCCGAATTTCGTCACACCTGTAAGGAAAGCAAGTTTGATATAACGATCCTGTGTTTTAAGTACAGAGTAGAAAGCTTTCAGCGTACTACGATATTCCGCCTGTAATGTCTCATTACCGATAGCCTGCAACATAGGCTTATCGTATTCATCCACAAGAATAACTACACGATGACCAGTCTTTTCGTAAGCACGTTCTACGATTCCCTTTAAGCGCAAGGCGAAGGTCACTTCTGTAGGAAAGGTGCCATATATCTCTTCCCATTTTTTGAGACTGTCATCAAGAACATGATTCAAGCTATCCATCGCATCATATTTGGCAGTATTCAAGTCAAGATGAAGAATAGGATGTTCTTCCCATTTATGTTCCAGCTTCTCGATGGCAAGTCCCTTGAAAAGTTCCTTTTTACCACTCAGATAAGCTTCCAGCGTAGAAAGAAGCAAGCTCTTCCCAAAACGTCGGGGACGGCTAAGAAAATAATAACGTCCGGTAGTAGCCATTTGATAGACTAACGCCGTCTTGTCCACATACACATAACCGTCATTTATCAGACTCTCAAAGTTCTGTATTCCTATGGGGTAAATCATAATGGGATGGTATTTAAGTATTCACTACGCAAAGATAAACGATTTCCTCGCGTAGACAAAGTGAAGGATGTTAAAAGATTAGGAATGATTATATCATAATTATTCCCTCTATCCTCTCTATTTCCGAAAGAAACAATTACCTTTGTAAGATCGAAATAGCCATGACTACCAATAGTTTGAGAAACATACGGATTCTGCTCTGCTTATTTTTCTGTTTCAGGATGACACCGTTCATATATGCCGGTGAATTCCTGTTCACCACCATCAATGCGTCGCAAGGATTGAGTGATAACCAAATACGTTATATCCTCCAATTGACCGACGGAAGAATGGTATTCACCACCAGCGGTAATGTAAATTTATACGACGGTGTACATTTCAGCTATCTTCACCGCACCACGGAATACGTATATCCATTAAACCAATATAACGGGCATTACCGCATTTACCAGAGTGGGGATTCTCTGTTATGGATTAAAGATACTCACAAACTGATGTGCATTGACCTGTACAGAGAGGAATACATTCCTGATTTAGATGCTTACTTTAAGAACAGAGAGATACAAGCCCCCGTAGAAGACCTTTTTGTAGACGATTCAGGACACATCTGGCTACTCATAGCTAACGAATTACTGGAATTAAACAACAAGACCCGTATAACCTTGCCCGACAAGTATTCCGGAAAATTGCAGGACCTGAATGCCGACAGTACCTCCCTATATTTATTCTATGACACAGGCGAAGTGTCCTGTTACCACATAGCCGACCAAAAAACAGTATACAATATAGCCGCTTATCCTGCATCCGAACAAGCTGAATATCAAAATACTTCTCTCGTCGTCAAAAGCGCAGACGGCTTCTATCAACTACGCAACGGGCGTAAAGGCGGTTTATTCTATTTCAATAGCCACGAGCGCACATGGAAAAAACTCTTCGAACAGAACTATACTCTCAACACCCTTATCATTACCCCTAATGGTGAGAAAGCCTATATCAGTTGCGTTCACGGGTTTTGGATGATTGACCTCCACACAGGAACACAAAAATACATCCCCCTATTGAAAACCGGAAACGGACAGATTGTCTCTACCGAAATCAGCACTGTCTTTCAAGACCGACAAGGAGGGTTATGGCTCGGAACTTTCAATCGGGGTTTATTATATCATCACCCGTCCATGCATAAACTGACTCATATAGGTCGCAATGCATTTCCCGTCTCCCCGGAAGAAGAAATCAATATTGAATCTTTCGCCGAAGATAAAGATGGAAATATCTATCTGAAAGCTCATTCCCGAATTTATCGACTGACAGCTAATGAACAAAAATCCTATGTATTAAAGTCAGCAGCTATCCCGTCTGTCTCTCCTGAAATACTGAATCGGTTGAACCCCAACAAGAACCATCATTTCAGAAATAAAGTATACAATACATTATATACCGACACACGCGGCTGGACATGGGCAGGAACTCCTGACGGGCTGGAACTTTTTACCAGCGAAAACGACTCTATCCCACGTATCTTCTATCGTGAAAACGGATTGAGCAATAACTTTATCCAGGGCATTATTGAGGACAAATATCGAGACATCTGGGTAACGACCAGTAACGGTGTCACACGCATCCACATAAATCCGGAGAATAAGAACATCAGTTTCACCCGGTTCAATCAGTTGGACGGTGCTTTGGACGGCGAATACATAAAAGATGCCGTATTCAGTTCTTCCGACGGCACTCTCTATTTGGGTGGTATTGATGGCTTTAGCATATTCCATCCCGACAAGGACTCCATTCATCCGATGCTTCCTGATCCGCCGGTTTTCACAGCCTTACGCTTGTATGGAGAAAAAGTGAATACAGGAAAAGAATATGGCAACCGCATCATCCTGTCCAAGGCTGCTCCTTATACAACCGAAATCGAACTGGACTATAACCAAAACTTCCTGACTTTCGAATTTTCGGCATTGAATTATATCAATCATGAACGCACATACTACCGTTATCAACTGGAAGGTATCGACCCGCAATGGATGAGTACATTTGCAGGAAGACAGGGAAATGCGACTGTGGGGAAAGGTCTTCTTCAAGCTGTTTACACCAATTTACCACCGGGAGATTATACATTCAAAGTCATGGCCTCGGACAATCCTCTTCAGTGGAACGGCAAAGTGACAGCTATAAAATTAACCATCCATGCACCGTGGTGGAAAACAAGCACGGCTTATATCCTGTATGCAGTCATTTTATTACTGATTGCTTTCACCGGTATCCGATTGTATATCTATTGGAGCAGAAAGGAAATGGAACGCAAGCATAAAGAAGAGATTCTATTACTCCGTATCCGCAACCTGATCGAACAAAATAATTCTCTAACCTGTGGCATAGAAGAAACGTCTCCCGACCATCAGCAACAGGACACGGAAGAATCTGCATTTCTGGCACAAGCCATCAAACTGGTGGAACAGAATCTGCACGTCAATGGCTATTCGGTGGAGCAACTAAGCCGCGACCTCTGTATGGAGCGAACGGGATTATACCGCAAACTGGTGACTATGCTCGATCAGTCTCCCAGCCTCTTTATCCGTAACATTCGCCTGCAACGGGCAGCACAACTGATAACAGAGGGCAAGCTAAGTATTACAGAAATTGCGGAAAACACAGGTTTTAGCAGTTCCAGTTATTTAAGCAAATGTTTTCAGGAAATGTATGGATGCCGCCCGTCAGAATATGCCGAAAAAGCGAAGAAATCAACGTGATTACTGTTTGTTTCAACCTGATTGTTGTCCGTTTTACTTGCCTCTGCCCTACTTTTGCTGCATCATAAAGCACTTAAAAAAACCATGAAAATGAATCTTATTAGAAAAGCCGGTTTCTTGCTTGTATGTGCAACAATGGTTGCAGCAGGCAATGGTACAGCACAAAATGTACAGCGTACCTCACAAGGCATCAAGTGTGCCACACAGGGGATGGATGTCAACGTAGAGTTTTATTCACCCTCCATTGTCAGGGTTTATAAGACGCCCAGTCAGAAATCTTGCAATAAAGAAAGTCTGGTCATTGTCAAAACGCCCGAGTCGACTCCTGTTTCTTTCGGTGAAAAGGGGAAAAATGTGACATTAAGCAGCCGTCTTATCCAAGTGGAAGTGAACCCGGAGACTGGTGGTATCCATTTTTTCGATTCGTCCGGCCAACGTCTGTTGACGGACAAGGATTACGGAACACAATTCACTCCTTTCAATGATGCAGGTGTTCCGTCTTTCAATGTCCGCCAGGCTTTTTTGCTGGATAAAGACGAAGTAATCTACGGATTGGGACAGCAGCAGACGGGTAAAGTGAACCAACGTAACCAGAAACTACTCCTCCGCAATCAAAATATGAGTATCTGTATTCCGTTTATTCATTCCGTCAAAGGATATGCCCTTTATTGGGATAATTACTCTCCTACTACTTTCCTCGACAATCCGCAAGAGATGTCGTTCGACTCGGAAGTAGGCGATTGCGCTGATTATTATTTCATTTACGGTGGCAATGCAGACGGTGTAATAGCCGGAGTGCGCGAGCTGACCGGTCAGGCCCCGCTCTATCCGCTCTGGACACTGGGATTCTGGCAATGCCGCGAACGCTATAAAAGTCCGGACGAACTCTGCGAAGTAGTAGACAAGTACCGTGAACTGAAAGTACCTCTGGACGGTATCATCCAAGACTGGCAATATTGGGGATGCAACGAAAACTGGAACTCGATGAAATTCCAAAACCCACGCTATATCAACAAAATGGGTGATCCGGAATACATGAAATTCCTCCCGAACGGAGAAGACAGAAATGCTAATTATGGAACGCCACGCATCAAAAGTCCGAAAGAAATGATCGACTATGTACATAAACAGAATGCACATATCATGATTTCAGTATGGGCCTCGTTCGGTCCGTGGACAGAGATGTACCAGAAAATGGATAGCCTGAAAGCATTGCTTCACTTCGAGACATGGCCTCCCAAAGCCGGAGTAAAACCTTACGACCCGTTCAATCCGACAGCACGCGATATGTATTGGGCAGAAATGAAAAAGAATATCTTCGATCTCGGAATGGATGGCTGGTGGCTCGACTCTACCGAGCCGGATCATCTGGAAATCAAGGACAAAGATTTCGATACCCCCACTTATCTGGGTTCATTCCGCAGAGTGCACAACGCTTTTCCTTTGATGTCCAACAAAGGTGTATACGAACATCAACGTGCTACCACTTCCGACAAGCGAGTATTCCTGCTCACACGTTCGTCTTTCCTGGGACAACAACGTTATGCATCACATTCATGGAGCGGTGATGTAGTCTCTACCTGGGAAGTGATGAAAAAACAATTGGCGGCAGGACTGAATTACTCACTATGCGGCATACCATACTGGAATACCGACCTAGGCGGCTTCTTCGCATGGAAATATAACAATAATGTACACAATATCGCTTATCATGAATTGCACGTGCGCTGGTATCAGTGGGGAGCATTCCAGCCGATCATGCGTTCACACAATTCCAGTCCGGTAGCTGTGGAAATATACCAGTTCGGCAAGAAAGGAGACTGGGCGTATGACGCACTCGAAAAATATACTCACCTGCGCTATCGCCTTTTGCCCTATCTCTACAGCACTTCATGGGAAGTTACCAACAAAGCGGGCAGCATCATCCGACCACTCATGATGGATTTTCCTAAAGATAAGAAAGTACTTGAGATGGATACAGAGTATATGTTTGGCCGTAATTTCCTTGTCCGCCCCGTAACTGATTCGCTTTATACATGGCAGGACGACAAACAGAACGGCTACCAGAAGAATATGAATAAGATAGGAAAGACAGATGTTTATCTACCCGCAGGTGCCCAATGGATTGATTTCTGGACCGGAAAAAGCCTGAAAGGCGGACAAACCATCCAGCGTGAAGTGCCTATCGACATCATGCCGGTCTATGTCCGTGCAGGTTCTATCCTACCCTGGGGACCGGCTGTACAATATTCCACCGAAAAGAAATGGGATAATCTGACACTTCGCGTTTATCCGGGTGCCGACGCTGAATTTACTCTTTACGAAGATGAGTTCGACAACTACAATTACGAAAAGGGAGCATACACTACCATTGCCATGAAATGGAATGATAAAGACCGCACCCTGACGATTAACGACCGGCAAGGTAACTACAAAGGAATGCTGAAGAATCGTAAATTCAATATTATCATTGTAGAACCGGGAAAAGGTTGTGGTGACGGTGATGCTACGACATTCGATCAATCTGTTTCTTATAGGGGAAAGAGAGTAGACTTAAAATTATAAAGTTTCGAGCCGGTTTCCGGAATTACCCAATACCATAAGTAGACATAGTAAAAAATATTTCTAAAACACTTATCACTCAAATCTACAAGATTGCCCTTCACCCTTCACGATACCCTATCCATCGGCGTTAGCGGGTGAAGGGCAGGTCTTCACCTACCTTTCACCCAGCCTTCATCTCTTTTCAGCTTTCACTTGTTTCTACTCTACAAACTCCCTAAAGTATCAGCAACACGTCTCCGCTTCATTGGCTACAAACTTCCTTACCATTATAGCTAAACTTCCCTTCATCCGTATATAAAGTTCTTTTTCACTAATTACAATCTATAAACGGAACCTGCGTTTATAAAAACAAAGCTTGCATTTATAAAAACGAAGGCTTCGTTTTTATAATCAAAGCCTTCGTTTATAGTTTATCTATAGTCCAAAGAAAGTTTGCTCCTATAGACAGGAACTTTAGTGCTTATAAAGAAGAAGTTGATCTATAAGATACCGCATCCAGTGGACTAATAGTCAATATACATCAGACCAACAGTCGGCATACATGAACATAGACATTGATGAAAATGGAGATTAGAGACAGGTGAAAGGAAGGTGAAGGCCTGCCCTTCACCCGCTAACACCGATGAACAGGGCATTGTGAAGGGTGAAGGGCATTTCCTCGAAATGATTATTTTAGTATACCGGCGTAAGGTAATGTCTGTAACCACAACTCCATAAAACGGTCGTATACACAATATCCCTCTTCTGCCTTAAACACATATTCTTTATTAACCAGAAACTTAAGAGCCGCATTAATACTACTCGAACCCTTCAATCCATACTTCTTAATAAATATAGAGCTATTAATAGCTGCTACAAATCGTTCCCGAGCGATAGCACGCAACAAAGTAGACTGGTTCTCGGTCAGCATACCATATAAACGCTGGTATTCATCCACCTCAGAACGAACTATATCCGCCAAACATTTCTCAAAGATAGTTTCATTCAAGACGGGCTCCTTTTGTTCATAAAGTCGGTTCAGCACATACTGTATATACCATGTATGCCCATTAAAACGTTGATAAATCATCTGAAAAAGTTCATCACTCAAATCTTTTCCTCCGGCCTGCATCCAACGTATGGCAAAAAGAGAATAATGCTCTAAAGGGATGGATGTCAGATTCATCTTTTCCGTACTCCGGTAAAAAGGACGTTTCGCTGAACCGAACATTTCTGCCATCAGATGTTGTTTACTTCCTGAAAAAATAAAATGTACATGAGGTAAAAATTGAATGTAAGAGCGCAACAAGCCTTCTGCCCCTTTTTCCGGATATTCAGTGATCTGCTGAAACTCATCAATAGCGATATAACATTCCTTTCCCGAATGTTCCAGGTAATCAAAAATCTCCTTTAATGTCGCTTGTGCCTGGGAAGGTTGAAAATCAAGAGTCGCTTGCGACACTCCCGTTAAGACATCGGGGGAAAATACTAAACGACAACTTTTAAAAAAGCCACTGATTGCCGCCAACGTCTTCTGCGATAAATTATCTAATTTACCAATCACAGTCTGCCCGAACTGAATGATAAAGTCATCCAGACATGTCGTAGAAAAAATATCCATGTAAAAACAGACTGCCTCCGGATAATCCCGTCGTATCTGATGAAAAACGTTCTGTATTAATCCGGTCTTACCCATACGGCGAGGACTCATTAAGGTCACATTCCTTCCATTCCGTAAAGCGGAAATCAAATGTTCCGTCTCTTCTATCCGATCACAGAAATACTTAGGACCAGCATAGGCATAAATCAAAAAAGGATTATTTACGTCATTCATATTCAAGCAATTATTTATAGCGTAATTGTTGTAGCACTTTTTGTGCTACACAAATTACGCTATAAATATTGATTCTACCAAACTTTTGCCGGAGAATCATTTCCCTTATGATCCCGTAACGATTCAATTCACCAATACAACACCTCCCTGTGGAAGGATTTCCAGCTGCACTTTACCATTCTCTTTTACTTTCAACGGTACAAGTTGAGGTTCTCCTTTTTTATCGTCCTTATACAGAGAGACGGTTTTTCCGGCAAACATATCTAAATCCAGTTTCAACTTTACGATTTCTTTTCCGGCATTCACAGCCGCCAGATACCAGGTGTCACCGTGGCGACGCGCCAAGACTACATATTTTCCCGGATACCCGTCAATGAAACGTGTCTCATCCCATGTGGTAGGAACCGCTTTCATATAGTCCATACAAACAGGAGAAACATCTTTCAAGTTGTTAGGGGCAAGCGCAAAGTTCTGTACCGGATTCTGGAACAGTACCGTAGTGGCTAATTGAAATATATCAGTAGTACGGCGGATAGTTCCTCCGTCATTGTTGCGGTTCAGCCGTTTGTTCAGAAAACAACCGCCGAATTCCATGCAACCTACCGTATTGCGGATAAACGGATGCAGGCAAGTATTGAAAGCTTCCTCATCACAGAAGTGTTGGTTGAAAACCATATTCTCGGATGCGAGCACAGCCTCGCTGCCTACATAGTTGGGGTACATACGTTCCCATCCGCGAGGGATGGTACAGCCGTGGAAGATTACCATCAGACCGTGATCGTCAGCATCGCTCAAGATATCTTCATAAAGACGCATCGTCTCCTGTTTATCTCCACCAAAGAAATCTACTTTGATTCCTTTCACTCCAAGACTCTGCAACCATTTCATTTCACGTTTGCGGATAATGGTATTGTCCATGCGATTCACCGGTCCCTGCTCAATATCATTCCAATAGCCGGAAGAGCTATACCACAAGAAGAGTTCCACTCCTTTGCTCCGTGCATATTCCACTAGAGATTTCATGCGGTCACGACCGATTCTTGTATCCCACCAATTGTCAATCAATACATATTCATAACCCATTGCGGAAGCAAAATCTATATAGCGGACCTGATCGTTGTAGTTGATACTGTCATCCTGCCAGAGAATCCAGCTCCATGTGCCGCGTCCGAAACGATAATCATGCTTCGTTTCATAAAGAGGATGTACCACATCCCAAGTGACAGTCGTTTCCACAATCGGTTTCAAGGTCTCGCCAACAGTTATGGTACGCCAAGGAGTGGCACCGGGAAGGGCAAACGCCGGAGCAGAAGTTCCGTTACCGTTATTTTCTTCCGCCATCGGAAAAGCTATTGTATATAGACTACCTTCAGTCACGTCACTCAAATGTGAACCGCAATAACGGCTGTCTACTCCCGTCTCACTGATTAATGCCCAACCATCAGTTCCGATACGGAACAAGCAAGGGAATGTGTAGCCATGTCCGTATTGCGAACGCTCACTCATAGGCGCATCCGCTTTATATTCTTCCTCGTAACTGGGTTTTGTTCGTTTCCAACCTATCATGGCATCGCTTTGCGGACATAAGAAGGTAGTAGTCTGCTGTGGAAAACGGAAACCGGTTTCTTCGGCAGTCACCGTCACACTTCCTTTTCCATTCTGGCGAGGCAAACTATATCGAAACGCTACGTCATTGTTGCCAATACGGAAGGTTACATTCATTTTCTGTCCTTTGGGATTCTCAAAATTACAAATCAGCTCGTTCGCCTGATAGTGTATTTGTGATGTCTTGATACGGTTCTGATTATAAACGGTATCAATCGGAGTGACGGAATGTCCTGTCAGTTTCATCCCCTTTGTAAAGTCACCAATATTGGTGGTCATTCCCAAAGGAGATTTCTCCAGCATTGTCTTTCCATTATAAACAATAGAATAAGCAGGCTTCGCCTCCGAAGAAGCAAATACCGCTAATTGTAATTTCCCATCCGGTCCGTCCATCACTATATCTTGCGCCACCAGAGAGGTCAGGCAGAAACTTGCCAATACTGTTCCTATCAGTTTCTTCATAATCATTACTATGGTATTAGGGATATGTCAGTTTACTTTCCACTAATTCGCCTTCTGTATCCGGATCACCGTAAAAGAATAGGCGGGCAGATTACAATCAAACTTCTCTGCAATTTGTATTCTGTCTTCAACAGGTAACGGAGTATCCGTCGGCTTACCGGTCAATACGGTTCTCTTCGCAGAAGGTTGTACCGCACCGATTCCGGAGAGATCCACATTCGTATTTACCTCCGCCGGAAGCAGATTCACCAGTTTCACAATCACGTCCCCGCTTGCCGAATCACGAACAATGGAAGAAGCAAAACGCTTCCTCACCTTATCGTCTTTATTGTCTAAAACAATTTTAGACGGCAAATATTCGCTCCCGGCATTCTGCCCGTAAAGCTTCTGAACATAATAACCGGTAGTAGGCTTCACTTCCCGATTATTGAAGTAAATCAAATCCGGATTCCATTGGGTATGTCTTTCTTTGGCGAGAAGAGGAGCATAGGAAGTCATGTGTACTACATCCCCATTCCGTTCCAAAGAGGCCAGATAAAGAGCTTCCGTCAAAGCTGTTTCAATATTTGCTTTCCGTCCCGGTATGTGAGTGGCATATTCTCCGAGATATACTTTTGTTTTCTTGCTGCGGTCATACTTGTCGTAAAAGTCTTGATTATGCAGGAACCATCCCGGAGACTGATAATAATGTTCGTCCACCATCGGAACACCTAGTTTGTCCGCCAGCTTCCATCCTTCCACATAATCCGTGCCCTCATTGAACGGTCCTACCGTACCTACAACTATCATTTCCGGATATTTTTCTTTGATGGCATTGAATATCATCGTGAAGCGTTCTTTGAAGATATCGGTGATAAGGTCCTCGTTGCCGATGCCGATATATTTCAGATTGAAAGGTTTCGGATGGCCTGCTTCAGCGCGCACCTTTCCCCACTTTGTCTTCTTCGCATCACCGTTTGCCCATTCTATCAGATCAAGAATATCCTGAATGTAAGCTCCCATTTCGCTCATCGGAATGCCGCCTTGCTGCCCTCCTCCCAAGTTGCCGTGACAGGCAGAATTCTGGCAAGGGACACCGGCAGCCAATACCGGAAGCGGTTCCGCACCAATATCTTCGCAGAACTGAAAATACTCAAAGTATCCCAATCCCATACTCTGGTGATATCCCCAAAGGTTACGTTGCGCCTTTCTTGCTTCCAACGGGCCTACCGTATTTTTCCACTGATAAATATTCTTCAAACCATCGCCATGAGCCACACAACCACCCGGGAAACGGATGAAACGGGGATGAATATCCGCTATCGTCTGAGCCAAATCCTTGCGGAGACCGTTCTTACGTCCTTTGAAGGTATCTTGTGGAAACAGGGAAACCATATCCAGATTCAGTTCTCCTGCCAATTGAGGGATAATCTCAAGGTGCGTATCCGCAGTCACTTTTGCAGTAATCACCGTTTTATATGTTTTCCATTGACGGGAAGACACAGACAGAGAAGCTTCTCCACATACCTTCCCTTCTCCATCTACCAAACGAATCTTCAATTTATTGGATTTACCTTGCGGCACACGGGCGAACATGGAAAAATCATACTTTTCACCAATATTCAACGCGATACCGTCAAATCCGGCATTGACTAAAGCCGCGCCCGGTTGCTCCACATCCAACACAGCATAATGCGGATTATTGGGATGGATAGGATCTTCTGTATCAATAGTAAAGCCCGCTTTTTCTCCTTTCAGCGCCCACGAGTGAGTATTGTTCCAGTTCTTATCCCCTTCCCTGTCTGAAGGATCATATTCAAAATCACGATTCTGAATCAGTTCCGCATAAAGACCGCCATCTGCCGAATAGTTAATATCCTCAAAGAAAGCCCCCAACAATAGTTCACTGATCTCTTTTGCACGTTCCGGTTGCACAGTGACCGTTGCCTGCACGGGTTTCAAGCCGGCAAAACGTTCACCATCCTGCACCGGACGTTCTCCATATAATGAATTCCGATATTGATTCCAGTCATAGTGCTTGCTCAGCCCCTCTACCAACTCCCAAGTTACCCGGTTGATACTTCCTTTCTGCTCTTCTCCCGCAACCATCGCTTTTACTCTCATTCCTTCAAAATCCGGAGTGGTACGGGGATATTTCTGGCTGGTCCAGTAAATCAAGTCTTTAGAGGTAGCTTGCCCATATCCGTCACGGTCATTCAGTTTCCATGTACAAATCCATTCGCCTTCGGACGATTGTTTCAAACAAGGGTCAAGCATTTTCTTCTGCGATCCCCAACGGCTATAATCACAACGAAGATAGCCGTAATTACGACCGACCTCAAACCAATTCTCTTGATCCATACTCCACGCAAAACGTAGTCCGCTACGTCCGTCATCACCGGAAGTGGCAAAGGAAAAGAGATAAACAGAATCGGGGGTACTCGCCACTTCTCTGATTGCAGCCAAAGTGACTTGCTGAAACGTCACAAACAGAACAGCTAAAAACAGGAATAATTTTCTCATGGTATATACATTTCATTAAGATTATCAACCTACCGAAGCTTAAAGACCTACCGGCTTACCATACGCTTTGAACAAGCGTTTCAGTTCTTTTCCGGTAATGGGTATCACAGTACCGTGACGCGGATGAAAGTCCATACTCACAGCATGGTCTATTACTTTAAAGTTTTCGAGGTCGGTACTTTCCGTAAACTGGTATTTACCTTTCATATATACATCGTACATAAGGATATATTTGTCCGTCCCTATTAAAGGGAAAATGCCCGAACCTTCTACGGCTTCTTTGGTCTGTTGCTTATAACCATCCGATTCTTTCCACTGTCCGGAAGTCAAAGAAGGAGTGGTCGCCTTTTTGATTCCATTTCCATTGCCTTCCGTTTTATAGAACAGATGGTAAAGTCCGTTTTTATAAATAATATCCCCGTCGATACATGACTTTCCGTTTGCCGGTAGAAACAGAGGTTTCGGTTCACCTTCTATATCCGTAAAATCCTTGTTGGCATACGCATAATAAATGATATCCGCACCGTTGCCATGTTTCATTGACCAATATATCATATATTTCCCGGCTTCTTTATCATAAACCGTCTGCGGCGCCCATACCCGTTTCAGATTCTCCTGATTGGGATACTTCTTTTGGATGTTTACAACATTAGAAGTCCAGTGAACCAAGTCCTTCGATTTCAGCAACACCATGGCACGGTTAGAATCCCATCCGTTTCCACATACCATATCGGTAACGACCATATAGAAAGTCTTTCCATCTTCAGAACGGAGGATGTGAGGATCACGTACTCCACCTGTTGAACTAATCACACGGGAATCAAGTACCGGTTGATTCCCGTTCAAGGCTTTATAATTGTATCCGTCAAGGCTGACAGCCATCCGGACGGCTTCTTCACTCATGCGATTGCCTGTAAAATAAACAAACAGATAAGCGGATTGCTGGCAGTAGCCAGTCAGCACTCCTATGAAAAGGAGTGCCAAGAGGGTGATATATTTCTTCATATTCATTTGATATTCTCTAATAGTTGAAATCCACAGGTCTTACATATATACGATATTCACGAATCATACCCGGATAATTCTTTTCGGCACGGGGCAGATAGCGGAAACCGGTTACCGTTTCCACTTTACTCAAGTCGATCACTAAATGGTGAGGATAGGCAACATTGTCTACTGTCATCCAGAAAGTCGACTCCTGCAGGTCGAATATCTTGTCAGCCGTACGGTTACCGCTACGTGTTTCCTCACTGTCGGCATAACGGATCTTCCAGTGCTCGCGGGACACAGGTTTACCGTCGGCCCCCAATACATCAAACTCCGCCACCGCTGCGATATTATCATTCGCTTGCGGAGAAAGCGCTTCCAGACAGAAATAGCGTCCTTTCACCGGAGTATCAAATCGTACTTCCTGCCAGCCGTTACCAGGAGTGAAAGCTCCTTCGTATACTGTTTTCTCACCTGTCAGTTTCAGCTTCTCGCCATCCTTGCGGTGTGTTTCGGGTGCTTTTTCACGAAGCACATCGAGAATTGGCTTCTTCAAACCCTTGATAGAAGCTTTGGCAGGACCTTTCAAATCAAGAACGAGAATCTCATTCTCTCCTTTTTTCAGCCAGCAACCCGGCATAAAGAGTGTTTGTTGCGGACCGATTTCCCAAAAACGTCCCATCGCATGACCGTTCACCCAAACCATACCTTTACCCCATGTACTCATATCCAGGAAAGTATCTCCAACTTTGTCCAGTTTAAAAGTACCTTTATAATAGGCTGGCATAGTCGGCAACTGTTTGGTTTCATTATATTTCTTATCTTTAATAAAGGAATAATCTACCGGGAAGTTATACACTGTCCAGTTTTTTAATTTCTTTGTCTGATTTCCTGAAATAAGTTCCACCTTTTCTGTGATTCCTTTACGGTCGTGAATGGATTTATCAAAGTTGACACGCCCCATCGCTTCTATGAGAATATCCAGTTGCGTACCTTTCTTTAATACAGGCAGCGTTGTTGTGAACTCTCCCTTACGACGATCCAGACGCGCCAACAGCTTGCCATCGGCATAAACCTGCGCCCAATCATGTACCTCTGTAATCTTGAGGACCGTACCGACAGCAACAGCCTCCGGCAAGGTCGTACGATACAGAATCGTTCCCCATCCCTGATTAAACCGTTCCATCGGCTGGATATCCGTTGAGTGTTTCGCTTCCGGCAAATTAGAGAAGAGCGGAGCCACTTTCGTAAAATGGAACTCAGGAATCTCCATTACGGGCAGAGCGGCAGGAACTTCCGGCAATGCAGCCCCTGCAGGAAGATAGTTTTTCAATAAATCACGAAGCAAGAAATACTTCTCGGTAGTCCATCCCGCCTCACTGATAGGAGCATCATAATCGTATGAGCTGCACATGGCGGAATAAGCCGGGTTATTCGCACCTCCCCAATGTCCGAATGTCGTTCCTCCGTGAGTCATATACAGACTGAAAGAGATGTTTCGGTCGAGCATATCCTTAATGCCCTGCACCATATCTTTCGCAGGACGTGTCTCATGTTTCCGTCCCCAATGGTCGAACCATCCGCTCCAGAATTCACTACACATCAACGGAGTTTCGGGGCGAAGCTCTTTCAATTTCTTAAATTGCTGGTCGATATTGGCTCCCGTACCGAAATTCACAGTCCAGATCAAATCGTCGAGTGCATTATTTGTGAAGTTACTGCTCCAGTCACATTGGAACAAAGGCACATCGGTAAAGCCAGACTCACGCACTAAATCACGGACGGCAGATACGTATGGTTTGTTGATTCCATAAGAACCATATTCATTCTCTACCTGAACCATTATGATATTTCCACCTTTATTTACCTGCAACGGAGCCAGTTGCTTGCCCACTTCTTTCATAAAGATACCGACCCGTTCCATATAATAAGGATCGAGTGTACGCAAAGCTATATCCTTCTTCTTCAGCAACCACCAGGGAAGTCCTCCCATCTCCCATTCCGCACAGACATACGGACCGGGACGGACAATGACATACATACCATGTTTCTGTGCCGCACGACAGAAAGCAGCAATGTCATTCTGTCCGGTAAAGTCGAATTTACCTTCTTCCTGTTCATGGATATTCCAGAAAATATAAATACAAATCGTATTCATTCCCAACGCTTTGCACATCTCTATACGGTGTTCCCAATAAGCTTGCGGGATACGGGTATAATGCAACTCGGCAGCCTTCACCACAAATGGTTTTCCGTCCAGCAGAAAAGTGTTCTTGCCTGCCTCAAACTTACGGGCAGTGGTTTGTGCCTGTGCACTACTAACGAAAAAAGTAACTGTAAAAAGTACCAGTAAAGCAATTAATCTGTTTTTCATGGTTTATTCAAAAATAGAATTTTAATAGTATACGGCAAAGGTAGGCGATTCACCTAAAAGAAAAGGCATAATTATCATTCAAAAAGGGGTGGAAATAAAGCAAAAACAGCCTACTAGCAGCCTACTAGCAATCAAATTCAATTTTCTTTCGTCAACAGACTTTCCAGTTCCTCCGCATTCAAGCGAAGATAGAACTGTCCGCGATAAGCTACGGAGATAGCTCCGGTCTCTTCGGAAACAATGATAGCATGGGCATCCGATTGCTGGGAGATTCCCATAGCCGCACGGTGACGCAAACCAAGCTCTTTCGGAATATTCAAATCATGGGAAACCGGCAGAATACATCCCGCCGCTTCAATACGCTTTTTACTGATAACCATCGCCCCGTCATGCAAGGGACTATTCTTGAAGAAGATATTTTCAATCAGCCGTTGGTTGATTGCCGCATCAATCACCTCCCCTGTACGGACTATCTCATCTAAAGGAGTATTATGCTCAATCACAATCAATGCGCCGACTTTTTGTTTGCCCATACTCAGACAAGCCATTACAACAGGCATAATATCATCATGCTTCAACGATTCCTTCTTCGAACCGTTAAACAACCGTGACAATGCACTGACATGGCGATGAGAGCCTAAAGTCAACAAGAAGCGACGTATCTCATCCTGAAAAAGAACAATCAAAGCTATCACACCGACACTCATCAATGTGTCAAAGATAGAGCCAAGCAGTTTCATTTCCAACACCTGGGTCACCACCAGCCAAATCAAGATAAAAACAAGAATACCGGTAAAAACCTTAATGGAACCGGAAGCTTTCATCAGTTTGTATGTGTAATACAACAGAAATGCGACCAGTAGGACATCTATAAAATCTTTTATTCCAATATCAAAAAACATGGCTCTCCTTTTTTATTTTTTCAACGATCCGAACTGTTTCCACAGCTTCACGCACATCATGTACACGCAAAATATGCGCTCCTTTCATTAACGCCACAGTATCCAATATGGTTGTCCCGTTCAATGAGTCTTGCGGAGTGCCTCCCAACAGTTTGTAAATCATAGATTTGCGGGAAACTCCCACTAGTACCGGAAGTTCAAAGATGTGGAACTCTTCCAGATGCGCCATCAGTTCATAATTATGCTCCAGTGTCTTACCGAACCCGAATCCCGGATCGAGGATGATATCCTTCACTCCCAAATCACGAAGTTGCTGCACTTTACGGGCAAAATACAAGAAAACTTCCTTTATCAGATTCTCATAATGAGGTTCTTTCTGCATACTTTGCGGAGTTCCCTGCATATGCATCATAATATAAGGTACTCCCAATTCGGCTACTGTTGCAAACATCCTGTCATCCATCTCACCGGCTGCTATATCATTGATAATAGCAACTCCGTATTCCTTCACACAGCGTTCTGCCACCTCCGCCCGAAATGTATCTACGGAAATGATAGCCTCCGGATGATTCCGGTTCAGGATTTCCAACCCGGTACGAAGTCGGCGCATCTCTTCTTCGGCAGAGATATGTTCGGCATTCGGACGCGAAGAATAAGCGCCTATATCAATAATAGAAGCGCCCTCATCCAGAATCTGCCGGGCACGGGCGGCTATTTCTTCTTCAGTCTGCATCCGGCTACCGGAATAAAAAGAATCGGGAGTTACATTCAGAATCCCCATTACTTGCGGAGTAGCGAGGTCAAGCAACCGCCCTTTTACATTTATATAAATAGGAGACATTGGCTTTATCATTGATCGTATTCCTTTTAGATTGTTGCAAATGTAGAGAAATAATCCGAAAGAATAACCTATCTTTGCAGCGTTTTTAAATAAAAGATCAGGTTATGAAACTTTCTGCTCTTTACCAGATTTTCCTGGAATGCCAATCAGTAACTACTGATAGCCGGAACTGCCCGGACGGTTCTTTGTTTATCGCCTTGAAAGGTGAGTCGTTCAACGGTAATGCATTTGCCAAGTTTGCATTGGACTCCGGATGCGCGTATGCAATTATTGATGAAGGCGAATATGCCGTAGAAGGCGACCAACGCTATATACTCGTGGACAATTGCCTGCAAACAATGCAGCAACTTGCCAACTACCATCGTCGCCAACTCGGTACCAAAGTAATCGGTATCACCGGAACAAACGGAAAAACGACTACAAAGGAATTGATATCTACCGTACTTAGCCAAGCACATAACGTACTCTATACGCTAGGAAATCTGAACAATCATATCGGCGTGCCGACTACTCTGCTCCGTCTAAAACCGGAGCACGACCTCGCTGTGATTGAGATGGGAGCCAATCATCCGGGAGAAATCAAGTTTCTCTGCGAAATAGCAGAACCTGATTACGGCATCATAACGAATGTGGGCAAAGCCCATCTGGAAGGCTTCGGCTCGTTTGAAGGAGTCATCAAAACCAAAGGAGAATTATACGATTTCCTTCGCAAGAAAGAAAATTCCACCATCTTCATCCACCACGATAATCCCTATCTGATGAATATGTCCGAAGAGCTAGATCGGATTTATTACGGAACACAAGATGGACTGTATATCAATGGACGTATCACCGATAATTCACCTTATCTGACTTTTGAATGGAAAGCGGGAAACGGGAACGAAATCCACCGGATACAGACACAGCTAATCGGAGAATATAATTTCCCCAATGCTTTAGCCGCCATAACTATCGGACATTTTTTCGGAGTAGAAGCGCAAAAGATCGATGAAGCCCTAGCCGGATATACTCCACAAAACAATCGTTCGCAGCTCAAACGGACAACAGACAATACGTTGATTATCGATGCATACAATGCCAATCCGACTAGCATGATGGCTGCCCTGCAGAACTTCCGCAATATGGCAGTTCCCCACAAAATGCTGCTACTGGGAGATATGCGCGAACTAGGTGCCGAAAGCAACATCGAACACCAGAAAATTGTGGATTACATTAAAGATAGTAACTTCGAGCAAGTATGGCTTGTTGGAGAACAGTTTGCAGCAACACAGCATAACTTCAAGACCTACGCAAACGTACAGGAAGTTATCAAGGAACTGGAAACCCAAAAGCCCAAAGGCTATACGATTCTCATCAAAGGTTCCAACGGAATCAAACTTAGTTCAACGGTAGAACATTTGTAAGATTCTTCATTTCCTATTTTTCATTCTCGGCCTTAACCCATAATAGGCTACCAGGCTGGCCAGAATAGCCCCTGTACTGTTGGCTGCAAAGTCCAGCCAGTCTCCTCCACGATAGGTGGTACAATATTCTTGCATCAGCTCCACCGCGCCACTAAAGAGGATGGGACAGAGAAATGCACCTAACCATGCGTGCCACATCGGAGTATTATCTCTGCGATGTGCACGCAAGAACTCCACCCATAACATCCCCGACATACCGAAATACATACAAATATGCACTAATTTGTCCAAGTTAGGTATTTCATTCAAATCTGTCTTAGGCGGTTTAAAGAATGACAGGTAAATCACTGTCAGGATAATAAAAAGCGAGATCGGATATTTCTTAATATAAGATAGCATATCTAAATAAAATTACAGTTTCAGCACAAATATAAGTATCATTTTCTATATTTGCACTTTAATACGTGTATTTTATAACGATTTGTAAGATAAAACAAGATTTATGACAAAAAATGATAGAGCGAACTTCGGTAGTAAATTAGGCGTTATACTTGCCTCTGCAGGCTCGGCAGTAGGGCTGGGGAATATATGGAGATTCCCTTACGAGACAGGAAATCATGGGGGAGCCGCCTTTATATTGATCTACTTAGGCTGTGTCTTGCTTTTGGGGCTTCCCATTATGATTGCCGAATTCCTGATAGGCCGTCGTTCAAGAGCCAACACAGCAGGAGCTTATCAGAAATTAGCACCCGATACACATTGGCGTTGGGTAGGCCGTATGGGTGTATTGGCAGGTTTTCTGATCCTCAGTTATTACTCGGTAGTAGCCGGATGGACACTTGAATATATATTTGAAGCTGCTTCAAATGGTTTTGCGGGGAAAACTCCCGAAGAGTTCATCACTTCTTTCCAACAGTTTTCCAGCAATCCCTGGCGACCGGTGGTCTGGCTGGTTTCCTTCTTGCTAATTACCCACTTCATCATTGTAAAAGGGGTGGAAAAAGGGATTGAAAAGTCTTCCAAGATAATGATGCCCACACTTTTCATCATTATTCTTATATTGGTAGGCTGCTCTGTTTCACTGCCGGGCGCCGGTGCCGGTATCGAGTTTCTTTTGAAACCGGACTTCAGCAAAGTGGACGGCAATGTATTTCTGAGTGCTATGGGACAAGCCTTCTTTTCCCTTAGTCTGGGAATGGGTTGCCTTTGTACATACGCTTCCTACTTCAGTAAAGAGACAAATCTGACTAAAACGGCTTTCAGCGTGGGTATTATCGATACCTTCGTAGCAATACTAGCCGGATTTATCATTTTCCCGGCCGCCTTTTCCGTCGGAATCCAACCGGGATCCGGTCCCAGCCTTATTTTCATTACACTACCGAACGTATTCCAACAAGCATTTAGCGGGGTACCTATATTGGCATATATATTCTCTGTAATGTTCTACGCATTGCTGGCAATGGCAGCATTGACTTCCACTATTTCCCTACACGAAGTGGTGACAGCCTATCTGCATGAAGAATTCAAATTCTCCCGTGGGAAAGCGGCAAAACTTGTGACCGGCGGATGCATATTCTTCGGAGTATTCTGTTCATTATCATTGGGAGTGACAAAAGAGTTCACTGTTTTTGGCTTGGGGATGTTCGACCTATTCGACTTTGTAACAGCCAAACTCATGCTTCCCCTCGGCGGACTGTGCATTTCTCTCTTTACCGGATGGTATCTCGACAAGAAAGTGGTATGGTCGGAAATTACCAACAACGGTACACTTAAAATTCCCGTATACCGACTGATTGTCTTTATATTAAAATATATCGCACCAATCGCTATTACATTAATATTCATCAATGAGCTAGGATTCATCAAACTATAATGTGGAAAGACTTTTTTTATTTCACTAAAACCGAACGACAAGGCATTATCGTCCTTGTCGTTCTTATTTTAGGGGTACTCTTACTCCCCAACCTCTTCCCTCTTTTCAATCGTCCGAAAGAGGTAGACACCTTGAAACAAGAGAAATTTCAGAAAGAATATAATGAGTTCATCGCTTCTCTCGAAGAAGTGGAGTCTCACAAAAAGTCGAAAAATCCGACTTCCCGGCCATCCGTAAGGAAAGAAATCACTCCTTTCGCATTCGATCCGAACACTGCTGATTCCATGACTTTCCTCTCTCTCGGTCTACCGGCATGGATGGCAAAGAATATTCTGAACTATCGAAGAAAACAGGGGATATTCCGACATCCGGAGGATTTCCGGAAAATATATGGGCTGGAGGAAGAACAATATCAGACTCTTCTTCCCTACATCCGGATTGCAGAGAAGATCCGCCCAAAAGATACAGTACGATTGCTCACCATACAAAACGTACGAAAAGACACGGTATTCAAGTATCAGTCTGGTACTGTTATCAGCCTCAACCAAGCAGACACAACCGAACTTAAAAAGATTCCGGGAGTCGGGAGTAGTATCGCCCGGATGATTGTAAATTACCGTAAGAGGCTGGGAGCTTTTTATAGAATAGAGCAATTGCAAGAGATTCATCTAAAGGTAGAAAAGCTTCGTCCATGGTTCTCAATCAATCCCGATGAGATACACCGTATCAATTTGAACAAGGCAAGCGTAGAACGAATGATGCATCATCCGTATATCAATTATTATCAGGCAAGAGTGATTGTAGAGTACCGGAAAAAGAAAGGAAGATTAAAGAGCTTGAAACAGTTATCACTCTATGAAGAATTCACTTCTGCCGACCTTGAACGGATAGAGCCCTATATCTGTTATGATTAATTAAAAGAAAGATGCATTCCTATCACACCAGACAAGAATGCATCACACACAAACAAAACAAACACTCTACTATCATCTTCACAGACTTCTGTAGAGAAGCGACTATAAATATATAACTAAAAGATAGAATACCTGCAATACTCCACCTTTTTGGTATACATTTTTAGAAGTTAGGTTCTTTAATTAATCTTTTTTAATCATACCATCCACCATATGAACCGTTCGGTCAGTGATTTTAGCAAGTCCCTCATCATGGGTAACGATCACGAAAGTCTGACCCAGCCGATCTCGCAAATCAAAGAACAGGCGGTGTAAATCTTCTTTATTTTGAGTATCCAGACTTCCGGAAGGCTCGTCCGCCAGAATTACAGCCGGATCGTTGATTAAGGCTCTCGCCACAGCCACCCGCTGTTTCTCTCCTCCCGACAGTTCATTCGGTTTATGGGAGGCACGGTCTGCCAGCCCCATAAAATCCAGAATCTTCATGGCACGATCGTTTGCCTCCCTTGAGGACACGCCTGCAATGAATGCAGGAATCATCACATTCTCTAACGCCGTAAACTCCGGAAGAAGTTGGTGGAACTGGAAGACAAAACCAATATTCTTGTTACGGAATGCAGACAACTCTTTCTCCTTCATCCGGCTGACCACAGTTCCGTCGATTTGTACCAGACCGGTATCCGGTTCATCCAAAGTACCCATAATTTGCAGCAGCGTTGTCTTACCCGCTCCACTAGGACCTACAATGCTGACAACCTCACTCTTATTGATTTCAAGATCAATGCCTTTCAGTACTTGTAATGAACCGAAGCTCTTCGTTATTCCTTCTAACTTTATCATAATAGCTTTTATAATCTTTTAATGACATATTCCGCCAGATAACATCCAAACACAGCAGGCATATAACTGACCGTTCCGCAAGTCGATTTCTTGTTCTGTTCGTCATCTGTGAGCAACACCGCCTTTGCATCAGCCTGTTCGGTACTGAACACAACCGGGAGTTTACGTTTCATCCCCATTTTCTGTAACCGTTTCCGCACCGCTTTGCTCAATCCGCAATGATAAGTATCCCAAAGATCGGCAAACCGTACCTGCGTAATGTCACTTTTTGCCCCTGCTCCCATACTGGAAACAATCCTGATCCGCCGTTTCATCGCCTCATAAATCAAGAAACACTTCGGACTGATGGTATCGATAGCGTCCACTATGAAATCATATTTGCCGACATCCAATAGCTCCGGTATATTTTCATCTTTCAGATAAACAGGTAAAACGGTCAGGTCGATATCGGGGTTTATATCTTTATACCGGGTAGCCAGCACTTCCGCCTTCGACATCCCCAAAGTGGAATGCAATGCAGGTAACTGACGGTTCAGGTTAGTCGGCTGCACTGTATCGGCATCTACAATCGTCATTCGTCCGACCCCTGCACGACAAATCATTTCTGCCGCATAAGCTCCCACTCCCCCCAGCCCCACGACCAATACGTGAGAGTTCCGGATACGATTCATCTTCTCTTCTCCCAAAAGAAGTTCCGTTCTTTGTTGCCAGTCGTCTTTTTCCATCAGCTTTTCTTGAACCATTTATAGAACCATTTACCGACCTTCTCATAATGCTGAGACTCATTATGCCCGCGAGGATCGGAGAAAGACACGATCTCTTGCGGTTCACCGAATTGGTCGGGATATAAAATAATCAAACTATTATTTGCAAAATATTTGCCCAACTGTGACGGCAAACGATCAAAAGAAGGATCATAAGAGATAGATCCCCGACGGGCGGAAATAACAACCAACAGATGGTCATAGTTAACCTGTCCCGTTAATAGCAAAAGATCATCCCATTCATCTAATGTAGAAAACTCGGTCGGAGTACCTACATATTTCTTTTTCACAAGTTGCTGAAGCCTCATCAATGTCCGTTCATTCGAGAAGAAATGCACACGACATCCTAGAATGCTTCCCATACGGCAGAAATGCTCCACCCACTTTGCAAAGCCGGTCTCATATTCCGCCTTTGGAGGAACGGCAATATTTATCCGGCGTAAGGTATTCACCGGCATCAGGAATTTTGCGATCATCACCTCGCGATGCGTACCTTTCAGCAGGCTTTCCGCCAAATGCCCGAAAAAAGAATCCACGATATTAGCTTTCCGGTGCAAACCGATCACCACATCCGTAGCCTCATACTCTTTTATCGTATGGATAATTCCCGAAGCAATATTCAAATCATAACGACTGACCATAGTGACAGGAACGTCGGCAGCCGCAGCAATCATCGCTGCTTTTTCCAGATTACGTTTTCCCTGTAATTCTTTCTTTTCCGAGCTATTATTATCATTGATTACATTCAATGCTATCAACCCATTTTTCTGTTTGACGTCCTTTATGACCAATGCCAGATTGATGAGGTCTTCAATCGTATCCGGGTTGGCAACCGGAATCAATATCTGTTCATTATTATTTTTCACCCCTTCTTTTTCCGACTGCACATTTTCGTCTAAAGCAAAACGGCGGGCAGAACGCTCCGTCACCAAAGAACTGATGACACAAGTAAAGAGAATCATCACTACGGTACCGTTCAGCACATCATCATTCAGCAAACGTTCTCCATTCTCCATAATGATTTCGTGTCCGATCAATACCGCCGCCAATGTGGCTGCTGCCTGTGCATTACTCAGACCGAATATCATACTCCGTTCATTCGGCTGCATCCGATAAATCTTCTGCGTAGCCCATGCTGCCAGCCACTTACTGAAAGTAGCTACCACTGTCATTACAATTGCCACCTTCAATGCTTCCCCACCGGTGAACAGACTTCTCACATCAATAATCATTCCGACACCAATCAGGAAATAAGGTATAAACAACGCATTTCCGACAAACTCCAAGCGGTTCATCAACGGAGAAACGTGAGGAATCAGCCGATTTAAGACCAATCCGGCAAGAAAGGCTCCCAAGATACCCTCCATTCCGACAAATTCCATTAATCCACCACCCAGAAAGACCATTGCCAACACAAACACAAACTGCATCACGCTATCGTCATACTTCCGGAAGAACCAGCGGCCGATACGGGGGAAGAAGAAAACAATCAAAAATCCGAGAAAAGCGACTTTAGCAACCAGGAACGCCCAAAACCAACCATCCACAGTTCCCTTAAACATTCCGCCTACAACGGCTAGAATAATCAAAGCAAGGGTAACGGTAACAGCAGTACCGCCAATAGTTATATTGACACTGCGCAGACGTGACAATCCGTAACGACTGATAATAGGATAAGCGATCAACGTATGGGAAGCGTACATACTTGCCAACAGTACGGCAGTGAGAAAACCATAGCCCAACAGACTCATACTGCTCCATATACCCAACCCCATAGGAATCAGAAAGGTGAGCCAGCCGAATACAACGCTTTTCGTCCGGTTCTTCTTAAAATCCTCCATATCCATCTCAAGACCGGCGAGAAACATGATATAATAAAGCCCGACTTTACCGAACAGTTCGAAACTGCTATCACGGTCGAGCACATGAAAGCCATGCTCTCCAATCAGTACCCCCGCCAGAATCATGCCTATAATATGAGGTATATGAAGCCGTCCGAGAATCATCGGAGCAAAAAGAATAATAATCAATACCAAAAAAAACACCCAAGTCGGATCAGAAATTGGCAACGTTAAATTGAGATCAAACAGGTTCATAGACTGTGGTTTTAGGAATTCAACTACAAAGGAACAAAAAAGTTCGCATACCTCCAATTCATAAGTAGATAGATTCAAATAATATTTTTTCGACAAAAATGCGGTTTATATGACAAATTGTTATAATTTTGCAGTCTAATCTTTCCTATTAAACAGTATAGAAAGGAAATTACAGTATTCACATTTAACAAAAGAAAAAGATGAAAGTAGCTATTGTTGGCGTAAGCGGAGCCGTGGGACAGGAATTCCTGCGCGTGCTCGATGAGAGAAACTTCCCGTTGGACGAGTTAGTTTTGTTCGGTTCTAAACGTAGTGCCGGAACAACTTACACTTTCCGCGGTAAACAGATCGAGGTGAAACTCTTACAACACAACGATGACTTTAAAGGGGTAGACATTGCTTTCACTTCTGCCGGTGCAGGAACATCCAAAGAGTTCGAAAAGACCATCACTAAATACGGTGCTGTGATGATCGACAACTCCAGCGCTTTCCGTATGGATGCGGATGTACCTTTGGTAGTGCCTGAGGTAAATGCCGAAGACGCATTGGAGCGTCCACGCGGTGTCATTGCCAACCCCAACTGTACAACAATCCAAATGGTTGTCGCACTGAAAGCCATCGAACAGCTTTCTCATATAAAAACCGTGCACGTATCTACCTATCAGGCAGCCAGCGGTGCCGGTGCTGCCGCTATGGACGAATTGTACGAGCAATATCGCCAAGTATTGGCAAATGAACCTGTTACAGTAGAAAAGTTTGCATACCAATTGGCTTTCAACCTCATACCTCAGATCGACGTGTTCACAGAAAACGGTTATACGAAAGAAGAGATGAAGATGTATAACGAAACACGTAAAATCATGCATTCAGATATTAAAGTCAGCGCGACTTGCGTACGTGTTCCTGCACTACGTGCTCACTCTGAAAGTATCTGGGTAGAAACCGAACGCCCTATTTCTATCGAAGAAGCCCGCGAAGCATTCGCTAAGGGAGACGGCCTGGTGCTTCAGGATAATCCTGCGGAAAAAGAGTACCCGATGCCGTTATTCCTGGCTGGGAAAGATCCGGTTTATGTGGGACGCATCCGCAAAGACCTGACAAATGAAAACGGATTGACTTTCTGGATTGTAGGTGACCAAATCAAGAAAGGTGCAGCACTGAACGCAGTACAGATCGCAGAATATCTGATTAAAGTAAAGAATGTCTAAATCATAAAAGGTGATTTAAGAAAGAAAAGTCCGGTTTCGCCCTTGAAACCGGACTTTTTATATACCTTTGCATTCACAAAATAGAATTTAAGCCGCAATTGCCTCTGCGTTATACACAAACAAATACGGTTCAAGCATTAATTATCATCTAAGAATTAAACCGTATGAGAATTTACAAAGTGTTTGCACTTTTAGGTCTGTTCATTTCCATATTCTATAATTGTTCACTTCCTGCCGATGATGAAAAAGATTCAGAAGGAGAAGATACGGCAACTTCCGGACTTTCTTGGGAAGGAGAAACAGATAAATTCACTATCAATTCTAAAGAAGGAGTCCATCTGAATGATCCGGCAGAAAATAGTGGAACAGCCTATGTCACCATACCGTCCACGTCAGTAAAGAATACCCGCTGGGAGTTTGGAGTTCACCTTACATTCAACCCATCCGCCAATAACTATGCACGTTTTTATCTGACCTCTTCTTCCAACACTCTCTCCGGTAGCCTAAACGGGTATTTTATACAAATAGGAGGAGCAAAAGACAATGTGACACTTTATCGTCAGAATGGAGACCAGCCCAAGCTGCTGGCTTCGGGTCGGGAAGTGATGAAGGGTAATAACTCCCCCCAATTATACATAAAAGTAGAATGCGATAATAATGGGTATTGGACTTTTTGGACACGATTGGAATCCGAAGACGGATATACATTGGAAAAGCAAGTGAAAGATACCGGCATACAAGGTTCCGTTTGTTCGGGAATTTATTGTGTTTACACCAAAACCCGCTGTAAAGGCTTCACATTCCATCATGTACGATTATCCAACGGTGTAGAGACAACGACCGACCCCGACAATACTCCCGACGAACCGGATTCCGAAGAGCCGGATATTACCGAACTACCGGAAGATGTCAGAGGTATGCTCCTCTTTAATGAGATAATGTATGATAATGCCACAGACGGTGCCGAATACATAGAGCTCTATAATCCGACTGAACAGACTATTGTGTTGCCACAGCTTTTTTTATATAAGATGCATGAAGACGGCAAAGTGTACAGTACCACTACGTTACAAAATGAATCTTCCTCCCAACCCCTGATCATTGCATCCAAAGGATATCTTTGCTTTTCTAAATATCCCGGCAAGATTATTCAAAAACACAATGTCGATAGAGAGAACCTAATAGAAATATCCAAATTCCCGGCACTTGATAATGAAGGAGGCTATCTCGCACTGTCCAGCACCCCCAAAACTGGGAAAGGACATACATTTGACACTTGTCGTTTCTGGGACGGAATGCACGATACCGACAAATCCAAAACTATCGGCATTTCACTCGAAAAGAAATCCCCGGAACTGCCTTCACTCAACAAGAATTGGCGTTCCTCTAAACATACGACCGGCGGAACTCCTGGAATAAAAAATATGTAAGAGTATATATATCTATGATAAATTCCCTACATTTGTAGCAAAGTAAACAAGTTTATGATAAATATATAAGAAACATCTTACACAACTCATACTACAAAACAAGAAGTAAAATAATGAAAACAACAATCAACTGTTTTCTTCCTTTCAGCCGGTTGGAAGAAACTGTGCAAACAGTTAAGGAGTTACGTGCATCGACGCTGGTAGACAAAATTTATTTATTGGCATCACCAATTACCAATGTCTGTATTCCCGGATGCGAACTCATTTCTGTAGAGAAAATGCAGTCTACACAAGCGATGCGGGCTATTGCAGAACATTCTGATAAAGCATATACTTTACTTTATACCAAACGCACCGCACTAAAAATAGGTCTGTTCGCTCTTGAAAGAATGGTTCAAGTAATGGAAATGACCCATGCTGGCATGGCATATGCAGACCATTACCAACAGATGGACGGTGTGCAAAAACCTGCTCCGGTCATTGATTACCAACCCGGCAGCCTGCGTGACGACTTCAATTTCGGCTCGGTATTACTGTTCAATGCCAACGCATTCAAGGAAGTTATAGAAAATACGGAAGAGGAATATCAATATGCAGGCTTGTATGATTTGAGACTCAAAATATCCCAAAAGAGCAAACTGGTACATATCAACGAATATCTATATACCGAAGTAGAAAGTGACAAGCGGAAAAGCGGTGAGAAGCAGTTCGATTATGTAGACCCTAAAAACCGTCAGGTACAGATTGAAATGGAACAGGCATGCACCAACCATTTGAAGGAAATTGGCGGATATCTTTATCCTATCTTCCATCCCGTAGACTTCTCTTCCCACACTTTTGAGTATGAAGCTTCTGTCATTATACCCGTACGCAACCGTATTCGCACAGTCAAAGATGCCGTACGCTCGGCACTGGACCAGCAAACGACCTTTCCGTTCAATGTCATTGTCATCGACAATCATTCGACAGACGGAACCAGTGAAGTTCTCCGTGAACTTAGTTCGGACAAGCGGCTGATTCACGTCATTCCCGAAAGAGATGACCTTGGTATAGGCGGATGTTGGAACATAGGTATCCATCACGAGAAATGCGGAAAGTTTGCCGTCCAACTTGATAGCGATGACGTGTATAAAGACGAACATAGCCTGCAAATCATCATTGATACTTTCTATAAACAGAAATGTGCAATGGTAATCGGCACTTATATGATGACTAACTTTGATATGCAGGAAATTGCCCCCGGCATCATCGATCATAAGGAATGGACGCCCGACAACGGACGAAATAATGCATTACGTATCAACGGCCTGGGAGCTCCCCGTGCATTCTACACGCCCATTCTTCGGGAAATCAAAGCCCCGAACACAAGCTATGGAGAAGATTATGCCCTTGGATTGAAAATTTCACACGATTATCAGATAGGCAGAATATACGACGTGATTTACCTTTGCCGCCGTTGGGACGGCAATTCGGATGCCGCACTGCCTGTTGAGAAAATCAACCAGAATAATCTATATAAAGACCGACTTCGTACGTGGGAATTGGAACAGCGCATTCTGCAACAAGAAACGACACTAGAGAAAATTCAGCAAAGAATCGAACAGTTATTCCAAAAGCAAACTCTTTCTTGGGAACTAGCCAAAGAGAATTACCAAGCACTGGAACAGTATCGACCACGAACAAAAGAAATATCCAAATGGTTTGGTAACAATTGTTTAAGTGCGGAACTATTCCTTAATCCGAAACGTATTCTTTCGGCTGCCGCACAGACAGATACTGTCTCCATTCACTCACGGCCTTGCTTCCTCTGCCAAACAAACCGACCGCAGGAACAAGAGTTCATCAGTTATGGGAATTATCAGATACTGGTTAATCCATATCCCATATTTAAACACCACTTTACAATTGTAGATAAGGAACACAAATCGCAATCCATAGCCGGGCGTTTTAAAGATATGATAGAACTCACCGACATAATGAAAGAATACTTCCTTATGTATAATGGACCGGAATGTGGAGCTTCCGCTCCCGATCATGCCCATTTTCAAGCTTGCAGTAAAGAGGAAACTATGCGAGGACCATATTACGATCGCATATTATTAATAGATGACGATAAGGTGCAAATTTATTATAAAGATTTCCCGTGCTGTTTCATCAGGATTCAGGCGGAAGATAAGGAAACAATGTCAAAAACCTTTCATCTGATTTACGACATTTTAGCCTCCAATAATAACGGAAAAGAACCAATGATGAATATTCTTGCCTGGTATGGTTTGGAACGCACCAAAGAGGATTTTAGAAAGTTCTACGATGATGAATTTGAGTCAGTAGCCGAACACCCTTACAGTTGTGTTATCTTCTTACGCAGCAAACATCGCCCTGACTGCTATTACGCAAAAGGAGAGGAACAAATTCTCATCAGTCCTGCTATTGCTGAAATGAACGGCATATTCCCTATAGTACGTGAAGAGGATATGGAGAAACTGACTCCTGAAAAGGTATATGATATCTATCGGGAAGTATCCATATCTAAAGAAAAACTACAAGAAATAATAGAACGCATTAAAGCCGCCTTATGACAGAGCCTCAAATAGCAGTTGGTATTCTTTCCGGGAAAGAGATTGAATTCTCTTTCCCTATAAAATTTATCTCTTCCGACGGAACAGAAAGCTCCGGTATGCAAAAGGCTATTTACTGGGATGGGAAGATTCATTGGCAAGGGAAAGAATATAATGAATTATCTTTCACTCCCCAACAAAGTGCACATGCTTTCTTTGAACTGAAAGATGTGACCATCGGAATCAACTTCCATTGGGAACGCAAAGAAGTCCAAAAATTCAAAGGGGAATTAAAGATCATCGTCGAAGGAGAACAACTAACCGCCATCAATGTGATTTCCATTGAGGAATACCTCATCAGTGTCATTTCATCAGAAATGAGCGCAACAGCTTCTTTGGAACTACTAAAGGCTCACGCCGTCATCTCCCGAAGCTGGCTAGTTAATAAGTTGAGAGTTGAGAATGGAGAGTGGAGAGTTACTCTGCAGCCGGACAGCGCAGCCCACTCTCAACTCTCCATTCTCAACTCTCAACTTATAAAATGGTATGACCATGAAGCACATAAGAATTTCGATGTATGTGCCGACGATCATTGCCAGCGTTATCAGGGAATTACCCGAGCCTCAACACCACAAGCCATCGAAGCAGTCTCTGCCACGCGGGGGGAAGTACTGATGTATAAAGGAGCGATTTGTGATGCCCGTTTCTCTAAATGTTGTGGCGGAGCTTTTGAAGAGTTCCAAAATTGTTGGGAAAACGTTAAGCACCCTTATCTAATCAGACAACGGGATAGCAAGACTGAAAAACAACTTCCCGATTTGACCATAGAGGCGGAAGCTGATAAATGGATACGTACCTCGCCTGTTGCTTTCTGTAATACACAGGATAAGAAAATCCTAAGTCAAGTATTAAACAACTACGATCAGGAAACAGCAGACTTCTATCGTTGGAAAGTCTGTTATTCGCAACAGGAGCTTTCAGAACTGATTCATCAACGTTCAGGAATTGATTTCGGACAAATCATTGATTTAATTCCTGTAGAACGGGGAACATCCGGACGTCTTGTCCGGCTAAAGATTGTAGGAACCTTACGAACACTCATCATTGGAAAAGAGTTGGAGATACGCCGCACTCTATCGACTTCCCATCTTTACAGTTCCGCTTTTGTAGTAGACAAGGAGTACGGAGATGAACTTCCTTCCCGATTTATCCTCACCGGAGCCGGCTGGGGACACGGAGTAGGACTTTGCCAAATCGGTGCCGCCGTGATGGGAGAACAAGGTTATAAGTATGAAGAAATACTATCTCACTATTACCCCGGTAGTACACTTGAAAAACAATATAAATAAAATCAAACGAATGCCATGACAACACCCACTATAAAAAGAAATCCCTGGAGTTGGATTCCAACCCTCTATTTTGCAGAAGGATTGCCTTATGTAGCGGTAATGACTATTGCCGTCATCATGTACAAACGTCTGGGATTATCCAATACCGAAATAGCCTTATACACTTCCTGGCTTTATCTTCCCTGGACTATCAAACCGTTATGGAGTCCATTCGTCGATCTGGTAAAAACGAAACGTTCCTGGATTATCGCCATGCAAGGGTTCATCGCCGCCGGATTTGCAGGCATCGCCTTTTTTATCCCAACGGCACATTACGTACAATTCACTCTTGCTTTCTTTTGGTTATTGGCATTCAGTTCGGCTACGCATGACATCGCAGCAGACGGTTTTTATATGCTCGGCCTCAACAACAAGGAACAATCTTTCTTTGTAGGCATCCGAAACACATTCTACCGACTCGCCAATATTTTCGGGCAAGGAATTCTCGTCATGCTGGCAGGATGGTTGGAAACCTCTCAAGGCAATATACCTCTGGCATGGAGCATCACTTTTTACCTCTTGGCCGGATTATTCCTGGCTCTTACTTTGTACCATCGCTTTATCCTCCCCCATCCCGATTCCGATGTCAAACGTCCCGGACTCACGGCAGGTAAGCTATTAGAAGACTTTCTCCTGACTTTTGTCACTTTCTTCAAAAAGAAACACCTGGGTCTCATGTTCTTTTTCCTGCTCACCTACCGATTGGGAGAATCGCAGCTAGCCAAAATAGCTTCTCCCTTTCTATTGGATACCGCTGAAAAAGGAGGACTGGCTTTATCTACGGCAACAGTCGGAATGATCTACGGAACCATAGGTGTCATAGCTTTGCTAATGGGAGGAATTATCAGCGGTTTTCTCGTTTCCCGTGACGGTTTCAAGAAGTGGATATTACCCATGGCATTAGCCATCAATATTCCCGACCTATTATATGTGTGGATGGCAGCCACTACTCCGGATAATACGATACTGATTGCCAGTTGCGTAGCCATCGAGCAACTAGGGTATGGCTTCGGCTTTACCGCTTACATGCTTTATCTGATTTATATTGCGGAGGGTGAGCACAAAACTGCCCACTACGCCATCGGAACCGGCTTCATGGCGCTTGGAATGATGCTTCCGGGTATGCCGGCAGGATGGATACAGGAACATATCGGATATACCCATTTCTTTATATGGGTTTGTATTTGCACCCTGCCCGGTATTATTGCCGCTTTCCTGATTCGCAACCGACTGGAAGAATCTTTTGGGAAGAAACAATAAAACCCACTTAATCATTGAACGTATTAAACTGAAAAATAGATAGTAAGATATGATACTTATTGCAGATAGTGGTTCTACCAAGACCGACTGGTGTGTCATCCTCAACGGCACACCTATCAAACGGATTGGAACGAAAGGGCTTAACCCTTTCTTCCAGTCAGAAGAAGAAATTCAGCAAGAGCTGACACATTCCCTCCTGCCACAATTGCCGGAAGGGACCATCAACTCCGTTTATTTCTATGGTGCAGGTTGTACACCCGAGAAAGCTCCCGTTCTCCGACGGGCGATAGCCGACAGTTTACCTATTGTTGGAAATATCAAAGCCTACTCGGATATGTTGGCTGCTGCCCGTGGATTATGCGGCCATGAAGCAGGCATTGCCTGTGTTCTGGGAACAGGTTCCAACTCCTGTTTCTATGATGGAAAAGAGATTGTCAACAACATCTCCCCTTTAGGCTTTATCCTGGGCGACGAGGGAAGTGGAGCCGTTCTTGGCAAATTACTGGTGGGAGACATTCTGAAGAATCAACTTTCGCCTGCCATCAAAGAAGCATTTCTAAAACAATTCGACCTGACAGCTCCCGAAATCATCGACCGGGTTTACCGTCAGCCCTTCCCGAATCGTTTTCTGGCAAGTCTGTCCCCTTTTATAGCGCAACATCTGGAAGAGCCGGGGATACGACAATTAGTGCTTGGCAGTTTTATTGCTTTCTTCCGAAGAAACGTAATGCAATATGATTACACGCAGTATCCTACACACTTTATCGGATCAGTGGCTCACTGCTACAAGGAGATATTACAAGAAGCTGCACAAGAGACAGGAATCAGAATCGGAAAGATTCTGCAAAGTCCGATGGAGGGATTAATTTTATATCATACCGCTTCATCTCAATCCTTGTAATTTATATTTTTAGTCAATCACCATTATCAATATGCAGATAACCGAACAACCGTCGCTCTACGACAATCTGGAAAAGAAGTCCGTACGGGAAATATTAGAAGACATTAACCGGGAAGACCAAAAGGTAGCGTTAGCCGTTCAAAAAGCCATTCCACAAATCGAACTGCTCGTCAACCAGATTGTGCCCCGCATGAAACAGGGTGGACGTATCTTTTACATGGGTGCAGGCACCAGTGGTCGCTTGGGAGTACTGGACGCTTCGGAGATACCACCGACATTCGGAATGCCTCCTACCTGGATTATCGGATTGATAGCCGGTGGAGATACCGCCCTGCGCAATCCGGTAGAAGGCGCCGAGGACGATATGGGCCGGGGATGGGAAGAACTTACCGAATATCATATCAACCCCAAAGACACCGTGATTGGCATTGCCGCTTCGGGCACTACCCCTTATGTAATCGGTGCCTTACGGGAAGCCCGCAAGCATGGCATCCTGACAGGTTGCATCACCAGCAATCCGGATTCTCCGATGGCGGCAGAAGCAGATGTCGCCATCGAAATGATTGTCGGTCCGGAATATGTCACGGGAAGTTCGAGAATGAAATCAGGCACCGGACAGAAAATGATTCTGAACATGATTAGTACGTCGGTAATGATTCAACTCGGACGGGTGAAAGGAAATAAGATGGTAAACATGCAGCTTAGCAATCATAAACTGGTAGAAAGAGGAACCGGAATGATTATGGAGGAACTGGGATTAGATCATGACCATGCACAAAAATTGTTGCTGTTATACGGTTCGGTTAAAAAAGTGATTGACGCTTATCAACACTCAAAAGACTATTAAGCACACTAAAGCCCCCACACATACAAGATAAAAAGATTTTGAAACAAAATCAAAAATATTTATTGAGCAAATCTGTTTGTTCACACTCCCTCATATTATTTCTAAAGAAAAAACTTCCCCAAAAAGTCGATAGGTATCAACAGTATAAATAATTGTAACATACCAAAAGCCCGTTCTTATCAATACCAACTATCTTTGCATCGTGTCACAATACAAGTGGAATAATAAATAATTAACCACAAATTATTAAATATTGAAACCATGAAAAAGTTATTTCTATTCTTCTACCTCTCTGTTGTGAGTATAGCGGCATTTGCCGCTGAACAATTTGTAATATTCACACCGGCCGGTAATCATTTTCCGTTGGTTGCCAACGGAGTTCCTTGTCCGATATACATAGATTCTTCCGAAGACAAAGGGGTAATGATTGCTGCCGGCAATCTTCAACAAGACATACTGCAGGTATGCGGAAAAAAGCCCGAACTCTTAACAGGCACAAGTTCGAAACAGTGTATCATTGCAGGTACTTATGGCACTCCTTTTATAAAGAAGCTGATGTCAGCAGGAAAAATAGACAAAAAGGAATTGGATGGAAAAAATGAAAAATACATCCTGCAAGTCATCGCCAATCCTTGTGAGGGAATAGATGAAGCGGTAGTTATCATCGGCAGCGACAGACGCGGCACTATTTATGGTATCTACGAGCTTTCTGAACAGATGGGAGTATCTCCCTGGTATTGGTGGGCAGATGTCCCCGTCATGAAACAAGCAAATGTATATATTAAACCCGGACAATACTCGGACGGAGAGCCGGCCGTAACCTATCGCGGTATCTTTCTGAATGATGAAGCGCCGTGTCTTACCCGATGGGTAAAACACACATACGGCACCAACTATGGCGACCATCGTTTTTATGCACGGGTGTGTGAACTGATACTACGCCTGAAAGGTAATTTCCTTTGGCCGGCCATGTGGAGCTGGGCTTTCTATGCTGACGACCCGCAGAATAGTAAAACAGCAAGTGAAATGGGAGTCATTATCGGCACGTCCCACCACGAACCGATGGCACGCAACCATCAGGAATGGTCACGCAAGCGCAAAGAATATGGTGCATGGGATTATACAACTAACCAAAAAGTGATCGATCAGTTTTTCCGTGAAGGCATCGAACGGATGCAGGGTACAGAAGATATCGTAACCATCGGTATGCGCGGAGACGGTGACGCAGCCATGAGTAAAAGCACCAATGTGAAACTTCTGGAGAATGTAGTCAAGAATCAGCGCAAGATTATTGAAGAAGTCACCAAACGTCCGGCCAAAGAGACTCCGCAAGTATGGGCGTTGTATAAAGAAGTATTGGATTATTACGATAAAGGTATGCGTGTGCCCGATGATGTTATCATGCTATTGTGTGATGACAATTGGGGCAATGTATGCCGCCTGCCAAATGCCAAGGAACGTAAGCATCCGGGCGGTTGGGGCATGTATTACCATGTAGACTACGTAGGTGCTCCGAGAAACTCCAAATGGCTGAACGTAACCCCTATACAAAATATGTGGGAGCAACTTCAACTCACATACGATTACGGAGTAGAAAAGCTGTGGATACTGAATGTAGGCGATTTGAAACCAATGGAATATCCGATCACGCTCTTCATGGATATGGCATGGAATCCCAAGCAATTCAACGTCTCCAACTTGCTGGAGCATCCCCGTCGTTTCTGCGCACAGCAGTTTGGCGAAGACCAGGCGGATGAAGCCATGCGAATCTTAAACCTGTACAGCAAATACAACGGCCGCGTGACGGGAGAAATGCTCGACCGGAATACTTATAACCTGGAGACCGGTGAATGGAAGCAGGTTTCCGACGAATATCTGAAACTGGAAGCGGAAGCTTTGAGACAATACATATCACTGAAACCGGAATATAAAGATGCCTACAAGCAATTAATCCTCTTCCCCGTTCAAGCCATGGCAAACCTGTACGAAATGTATTATGCACAAGCCATAAACCATAAATTGTACAAAGAAAACAATCCGCAAGCTAACGAATGGGCAGATAAAGTGGAACAGGCTTTTGCACGGGATAAAGCGTTGAGTGACGATTATAACAACATTATGTCCGGCGGCAAATGGAAGAATATGATGATTCAGAAACATATCGGTTATACCTCATGGAATGATAACTTCCCCGCTGATACACTGCCTAAAATCTACCGAATCGAAAATCCGGAAAAGGCTGTCGGCGGATACGTCTTCACCGGACAAGACGGATATATAGCCATAGAAGCCGAACATTACTACAGCGCTAAAGCAGCGCCTGATACGGAATGGACAGTGATTCCCTATATGGGGCGTACCCTTAGTGGCATGGCTCTGATGCCTTACACACAACCAACTGACGGAGCTTCTATCTCCTACAAGATAAAGTTGCCTAAAGGAATTGACAAGGTGACTGTCCATGTGATAGTAAAATCAACTCTTGCTTTCCACGATCGCAAAGGACATGAGTATAGTATCGGATTTGAAGGAGGAAAGGATCAGACGATCAATTTCAATCATAACTTAAACGAGCTTCCTGAAAATGTATACAGCATATACTATCCGACAGTCACACGACGCATCGTTGAGAAAAAAGCAAAACTGAATGTACCGAATACATCAGACGGTATGCAAACAATCACTTTCAAACCTCTTGATCCGGGCATCGTGCTGGAAAAGCTAATCGTAGACTACGGAGGCTATAAGAAATCTTATCTGTTTATGAACGAATCGAAAAGTAAGAGAGAAAGTAGATAAAAAAGCTCAATCCAATCAATGCAGGGATGAGTAAATAACTACATCACTGATTGTATTCACATACAAATTTTGCAGTTCTTATTATCAGCCTATTATTTTATCCTGTGGAACATACACCATATATATTAGTAACATTTATATGGAAAGAAGTTACTTCCAAGGTAGATTTCAGAAACAGTTTTTTGCCTTTTGTATTGGGAAATGAGCTACCTTTGCTACAAATCCATATAATATGAACAGAAACACTTTTTTTGTATTATTCCTATTAATAAGCAACCTTGTTTCAGGACAGGACCTGAAACTGTGGTATAGTCAACCTGCGCAAAATTGGTCGGAAGCTCTCCCTATTGGTAACTCCCGTCTTGGAGCCATGGTATATGGCGGAATCGAACGCGAAGAATTACAACTCAACGAAGAAACATTTTGGGCAGGTTCTCCATACAATAATAATCCGAATGCCGTACATGTGCTACCGGTTGTACGCAAACTGATTTTTGAAGGGAGAAACAAGGAAGCGCAAAGACTCATTGACGCCAACTTCTTAACCCAGCAACACGGAATGAGCTATCTGACATTAGGTAGCCTTTATCTGGAATTTCCGGAACCCCAAAATGCATCCGGCTTTTACCGCGATCTGAACCTAGAGAATGCAACGACAACTACCCGTTATCAAGTGGATGACGTCACTTATACCCGCACCACTTTTGCTTCATTTACTGATGATGTCATTATTATGCATATCAAAGCAAGTAAAGCGAATGCACTGAACTTTACTATTGCATATAACTGCCCTCTAGTACATAAGGTGAATGTTCAGAATGATCAGCTGACCGTCACCTGTCAAGGGAAAGAGCAGGAAGGTTTGAAAGCTGCACTACGGGCAGAATGTCAAATCCAAGTAAAAACGAATGGCACTCTCCGCCCGACAGGAAATACTCTCCAAATAAATGAAGGAACAGAAGCCACCCTTTATATATCGGCAGCAACCAACTACGTAAACTACCAGGATGTCAGCGCCGATGAATCCCACCGAACCAGCGAATATCTGAAAAGAGCAATGCAAATACCTTACGAAAAAGCTCTCAAAAACCATATCGCTTATTATAAAAAACAATTTGACCGTGTACGCCTTACATTACCGGCAGGCAAAGCTTCCCAACTGGAGACTCCCAAACGAATTGAAAACTTCGGAAATGGGGAAGACATGGCAATGGCAGCTCTACTTTTCCATTATGGACGTTATCTGCTGATTTCTTCTTCGCAACCGGGTGGGCAACCGGCTAATCTGCAAGGTATATGGAATAACAGTACTCATGCACCTTGGGATAGTAAATACACCATCAATATCAATACAGAAATGAACTATTGGCCGGCAGAAGTCACTAATTTAAGTGAAACACATAGTCCGTTATTCTCTATGTTGAAAGATTTATCCGTCACAGGAGCAGAAACAGCCCGAACCATGTATGATTGTCGGGGATGGGTGGCACATCATAACACTGACTTATGGAGAATCTGTGGTGTAGTCGATTTTGCAGCAGCCGGCATGTGGCCTAGCGGCGGCGCATGGTTAGCTCAACATATCTGGCAACATTACCTCTTTACAGGAAATAAAGAGTTCCTGAAAGAGTATTATCCCATCCTGAAAGGAGCAGCGCAGTTCTACATGGATTTCTTGGTAGAACATCCAGTGTATAAATGGTTGGTAGTGTCGCCTTCTGTGTCGCCGGAACACGGTCCCATCACTGCCGGATGCACCATGGATAACCAGATTGCTTTTGATGCACTGCATAATACCTTATTGGCTTCATACATCGCTGGTGAAGCCCCTTCTTTCCAAGACTCCCTCAAACAAACACTAGAGAAGTTGCCACCTATGCAAATAGGAAAACATAACCAACTACAAGAATGGCTTGAAGATATTGACAATCCCAAGGACGAGCACCGTCATATTTCACATTTGTACGGGCTATATCCGAGTAATCAAATTTCTCCATACTCAAATCCCGAGTTATTCCAGGCAGCAAGAAACACATTGCTTCAACGCGGTGATAAGGCTACCGGTTGGAGTATCGGCTGGAAAGTCAACTTCTGGGCACGTATGCTGGATGGAAACCATGCCTTCCAAATCATCAAAAATATGATTCAACTATTGCCCAACGATCACTTGGCTAAAGAATATCCGAACGGGCGTACCTATCCCAATATGCTGGATGCCCATCCGCCTTTCCAGATTGACGGTAATTTCGGTTATACAGCCGGAGTAGCGGAAATGTTGCTCCAAAGTCATGACGGTGCCGTACATTTATTGCCGGCATTGCCTGATGCATGGGAAGAAGGAAGTGTGAAGGGGCTGGTGGCACGTGGAAACTTTACTGTTGATATGGACTGGAAAAACAATGTGTTAAATAAAGCGATCATCCGGTCGAATATAGGCGGTACGCTCCGCATCCGGTCTTATGTTCCCCTGAAAGGGAAAGGCTTAAAACAAGTAAACGGGAAAGAGTGCTCAAATAGATTATTCGCCACCACTCCTATCAAGCAACCTCTTGTAGCCAAAGGGGTAAGTGCGCAATCTCCCAAACTGCAGAAGGTTTATGAATATGACATCGAAACAAAGGCGGGTAAAACCTATATTGTAAATACAATCGAAGGAAAACAATAATACAGAAGAAGGGATAAATCTTTTCTCATGTTACATTATTTACAAACGATGTTACAACATCCGATTGTACTCCCGGAGCCTAATGAAAATATTCATTTTTTATTAGGTTATATTTAGGTTTTTAGTTTTCTTTGTACAACAAACAACGATCTATAACTATGAAAAATGTATTCACTTTTCTATTATTATTGTTTTCTTTGTTATGCAATGGACAATCTCCTAAGTTATTCACTACTGACAAAGAACTCTCCAGTAGTCTGATTAATCAAATATATCAAGACCGGAACGGTTTCATTTGGATTGCAACAGAAGATGGTCTGAACCGTTATGACGGTGCTAAATTTACCATATACAAACATGAGCCCAATAACGAACATTCGTTAGCCCACAATTTTGTTCGTACTGTTTTTGAAGACAGCAAAGGTCATTTGCTTATCGGCACATATATAGGAATTCAAATGTATGATCCGGCCACGGACAATTTTACTCCACTTGCCAAATTGGAAGATACCGGAGAAACGCTTGAAAGCAACATTAATTCTTTCATCGAGCGAAAAAACGGAGAGATATGGGTATCCGGAAATGTGTTGTGCAAGCTGGACATCAAAGACCATCTGTTGACTGTCCGGAAAGTCGATATTGCAGTCACTTCACCCGGAAGCCTGTTTGAAGATAAAAAACAAAATGTATGGATGGCAAAAGGGGAAGAAGGAGTATATCAACTCACTCCCGACAATCAGCTTACGTTACACTTGTCTAAAGACAACGGATACGTCAAAAGTATATGTGAGGATCAACGAGGCAACATTTATGTAGGAAGTATACGAAAAGGACTATTCATTTACGATAAAGAACGTAAAACCTTTGTTCCGGTCGATTTGAAAGAGAAAGGAGAACTTCCTGTTTGCTTCCTTTATTCCGGTATACCCAATGAATTGTATATCGGCACTGACGGCAAGGGAGTAGCCATTTATAATATCCGAACACACGAAATCTCCGAATACAAGTTTGACAATAATTATTTCGATTCGGGAAACTCAAAAATACACTCCATTCTAAAGGACAATTCGGGTAACTTATGGCTAGCTGTTTATCAGAAAGGAGTTATATTAATTCCGGCCCGCACCAACAGCTTTAAGTATATCGGACATAAATCAACAGATAAAAATTGCATAGGCTCCTGTTGTATTACTTCGTTCTGCAAAGATAATAACGGAACTTTATGGATAGGAACGGATAACGACGGTATTTATGCCCTTACAGAAAAATTAGAACCGGCAAAACATTTCTCACACACCACCCATCCTCATTCAGTACCCTCAACTGTTATTAAATTGTATGAAGACTCCGAACACAATATGTGGATTGGCTCCTTTATCAACGGTATGGGAAAGCTGAACAAACAGACAGGATTATGCGATTACCAGTACAAACTGGTAGATAAGAACAACAACTATATACAACGTGTATATGATTTCGCAGAAGATAAAAACAAGCGTCTCTGGATTGCGACAATGGGATTCGGTTTGTTCTACTATGACCTGAAAACGAAAGAATTTACATCCGTACAATCTCAGACATCTCTAATCAACGAATGGATAGGTTGTCTGCACTATTCCGATGATAATAAACTGTATGTCGGAACTTATGACGGCGTCAACTGTATAGACCTTGACAGTCCTGATTTTCAAAGTCATAAGATACTCTCACAAAATGTTATTTATTCAATCTTTGAAGATGACGAAGGAGTTGTCTGGTTGGGCAGTTCCGAAGGATTATCCGGTTGGAATAAAAATACGAAAGAACTAACCACTTATACTACTGCAGACGGATTGCCCAGTAATACAATATATGCCATACAAGGAGATGGAAAAGATTTTCTTTGGATAAGCACCAATGCCGGAATTTCCCAATTCCAAAAGAAAAACAACAAATTTATCAATTATTATGTCAGCGACGGATTACAGGGAAATGAGTTCTACAAGAATGCCTCCTTCAAAGATAAACAAGGTATTATCTGGTTTGGCGGAATGAATGGTATCACCTATTTCAATCCGCAAGACATTATCAATCCGGCAAAAACATGGAATATCCGGATTACCGACTTTTTCCTGCATAACAATCCGGTTAGAAAAGGAATGAAATCCGGTATTCACAATATTATCAACTGCCCTGTATTCAACGCAAAAGAGTTTTATCTATCCCATAAAGACAATGTGTTCAGTATCGAGTTTGCCACTCTGGAATTAAATGCCCCCGAACACATCAACTACCTTTATTCTATCAACGATGAAAAATGGATTAGTTTGCCCAAAGGTGTAAACCGTATCTCATTCAGCAATCTGAAACCCGGTACCTATAACTTTAAAATCAGAGCAAAAGACAACACTGTGTATTCAAATATAAAAGAAATTACCATCTTTATATCTCCTGCATGGTATGCTTCATGGTGGGCCAAAGTTATCTATTCCTTATTATTACTGACCATTATATTTATCATTATTCTTCAGATCAGACATCGGTACAGAATGCATCAGGAAATGCTGCAACATATCCATGCCGAACAAATCAATGAAGCAAAATTGCAGTTCTTTATCAACATCTCTCATGAGATACGCACTCCGATGTCTCTAATCATCAGCCCTCTACAGAAACTGATTAAGAATGAGGACAACAATGAACGCCTGAAAATATATCATATTATCTACAGAAATGCGGAACGTATTCTGAATCTTGTCAATCAACTAATGGATATTCGGAAAATTGATAAAGGACAAATGTTCCTGATGTTCCGGGAAACCAACATTATTCCTTTTATTGAGGATTTATGTACAACTTTCAGTCAACAGGCAAATACAAAGAATATCCGGCTACAACTTCACAGTACGCTCCGGGAACTGAATGTATGGGTAGACACAGGTAATTTTGATAAGATTATCCTGAATATTCTGTCTAATGCCTTCAAGTTTACTCCTGAAAAAGGAAACATAGATATTACCATCCGTACGGGAGAAGATAATACACTGCCCGATCCCTTGAAACAATATGCCGAAATAATTATCGCGGATACCGGAACAGGCATCGATGAACAGGAAAAAGAACATATCTTCGAACGTTTCTATCAGATCCGTAACAGCCAACAGAATCCGAAAGGCGGAACAGGAATAGGATTACATCTGACTCGTTCATTAGTGGAATTACATCATGGAATTATCTATGTAGAAAATAATAAAGAACAACCGGGTTGCCGTTTTATTATCCGATTACCGTTGGGTAACAAGCATCTACGACCTGAAGAAGTTGACAACAATAAGCAAAAGGTAACAGTTACCGTACCAACTGTTCCTGTCATCTCTTCCATTATAGAAAATGAGGAAGAAAAGAAAGTCAGGGTAAAAACTAAATATCGCGTATTAATTGTAGAAGACGACGAAGAAATCCGAAATTATATAGCGAAGGAGTTTGGGGACAAATTTCATATCATGGAAAGCCGTAATGGTAAAGAAGCATTAGAGCAAATATTTAAAAAGGCTCCGGATTTAGTCATTAGTGACATCATGATGCCCGAAATGGACGGACTCACCTTATGCCGGAAGATCAAGCAAAATGTAAACCTCAACCATATCCCAGTCATTTTGCTTACTGCGAAAACGAGGGAAGAAGACAACCTTGAAGGTCTGAATACAGGAGCCGACGCCTATATCATGAAGCCATTCAATATCGAAATTCTGCAAAAGACTGTAGAAAATCTGATTAATACACGACAGCAGTTACGCAAAGTATTTACAGGCCAGCAAAACCTGGAGAACAAGGTTCAGAAACTAGAAGTGAAATCACCCGATGAGAAATTGATGGAACGTATTATGAAAGTGATCAATGAAAACATCAGTAACCCTAACTTGACAATAGAGACAATCACCACCGAAGTAGGTATCAGCCGCGTACATCTTCACAGGAAACTCAAGGAGCTCACCAACCAGACAACCCGTGACTTTATACGTAATATACGTTTAAAAGAAGCCGCTCGTCTATTGTCCGAAAAACAGCATACCATATCCGAGATAGCCATGTTAACAGGATTCACTGATCCTAATAATTTCTCGACAACATTCAAAGAATTGTATGGAATGCCGCCTTCAATGTATATGAAAGAGCAGTTGAGTAAAAAAGAAGAGTAACCCAACTGCTCTCTAGCATGTTTATCTGTTAAACTTGTACCAATCAAAGTTAAACAGTTTACAGCCTTTACGTCCTTTGAATACAAAATAAATATCTTGTATTCCTGTGACCGGTTTTACAATATCAGCCTGCAATGTTTTCCAGCATTCCCAACCTCCCGTTGAAGGAATAGTCAGTTCCGCAATTAATGGTCCGCTTATACTGTCTGTACGTACTTCAAGTGTCCCGCCACGAAGGGCACTGGCAACGGTAGCTGTAAACCGTTTGGGAGATTTATTGCCGAAATCCACTTCACGTACCTTTAGATAGTCTCCATTATGAATTTCAGATATATATATACCGGTTTTCACATTTGGCTCGGACTTCACTCCTTCAGAAAAAGCGATTGTTTCAGCTTCCACCCTTTCGTAAGGATTGAGCGTGCCTACTGGTGACACCCCTTCCCGGGTAGCATTAATAATCGGGAAAGTGCCGTCAGCGTTATATTTGAACTGCTCCACCGCTGCACTTCGCCCGAAGCCTCCGCCACCTGGCAGTTTACCTGTATGGTAGAAAAAGTAGGAATTGCCTTTATAGTCTATCACCCCACAATGGTTGGTAAACGAGCCCGTATCCTGTAAAGGCATGATTTCTCCCATATACTTCCACGGTCCAAGAGGTCCGTCACTCATGGAATAGGCAATATGTTCGGGTACACCTCCGGCAGCATAAAGAAGATAGTATTTTCCTTCCCGTTTATGAAGCCATGGACCTTCAGTATAAGTATCTTTATACTTAACACCTTTGACACGCTTTTCCGGATTGGGTGCACCGAAACTTTCAATAGTCTGTTCCAGTTTGCCCACTTCACCTTTCAAGGAAATCATGTCGTCATTCAGTTCTGCATAATAGATATTGGGATTTCCCCAATACAGATAAGCACGACCGTCATCATCAATGAAGACCGTAGGATCAATATAGTCCCAGCTTCCGTCATGAAGGGGTTTACCGATGGCATCCTTAAAAGGACCGACAGGCGTATCGCCTACCGCCACACCGATTGCCATGGCATTGGTCAGTTTAGAGTGTAAACAGACATACCAATAAAACTTACCATTACGTTCGATGCACTGTGCTGCCCAGGCACGGTCGTCCGCCCAAGCAAATGATTCAATAGCAAGAGGAGAACCATGGTCAGTCCAATTTACCATATCTTTGGTAGAATACACACGCCATTCCTGCATCCAGAAAAAATCAGCCTTGTCTTCATCGTGTCCCGTATACACATACAAGGTGCCGTCGTGCACCATAGGAGCCGGGTCTGTAGTAAAGCAAGTTTGCACAATCGGGTTTTGTGCCGACAGTCCTCCTTCGGTCATAACCGAAACGAGCAACAATGTGGCTGCGATAAATGTAGATTTCATTTTCATGCTATTTTCAGTGTTTAAATAAATGTGGTACAAATTCTTTCAGGCAACGTCTCCACGTGAGCCATTCATGCGCTGTGCCTTGCGATTCGTAATAATCAACCTCGATACCCAGTTTCCGGAGTGAATCCACCATTTTCTTTGTTCCCATTTGTTCCTCCGTGCCACAGCCGAGAAAGAAATAATTCACTTTCTTATTAAACTTGTCCGCATCCGCAAACACTCCGTTAAAACAAGTCTTCATATCCAGACCGAAAATCGCCCCGCTGAAACTTCCGATATAAGAAAACTTATCGAGATGAGGCAGAACCGTATTGAAAGTCTGATGTCCTCCCCACGAGAGTCCTGCCATAGCACGGTGTTCGCGGTCAGTTTTCGTACGGAATGTCCGGTCTATCATAGGAATCAGGTCTTTCAGAATAACGTCATAAAAGGTGGCGCCATACAAAGCCCGCTCCTCGTTCATATCTTTTCCCGGACGCGGCCGGAACGGAGCTTCCACATCACCGCTATCCATCACCACGAGCATCGGCACACACTGACCGGATGCAATCAGGTTGTCCATAATATGATTCATCTTTCCCTGCGTGCTCCAGCCGGTTTCATCTTCACCCATGCCATGTTGCAGATACAATACCGGATAGCGCTTCTTCGGATGAGTTGCATACTCTGCCGGCGTATATACCATACACCGACGGAACTCTTTCTGCGTTTCGGAGTAATACGTACAGGAACGAACCTGCCCGTGAGGTACCTGTTGAGGACGATAATAATTCCCCTCCTCACCTTCAGGGATTTCGATGCCACTTGCCATACGGCAACAACCGAAGAACGTATAACTGGAAGGATCTGTTACCGACACCCCGTCTGCAATCAGGAAATAATAATGGAATCCTACAGGCAGAGGGTTGGTCGTTGCTGTCCAGAGTCCTCCGGCATCTTTCCACATATCATACTTCTTTCCGCAACAATCCACTTGTAGCTTGGTAGCCTGCGGAGCATAGAAACGAAAATGAGCACGCCCCTCTTTATCCACCCGAGGATAGTCATATCCCGGAATATTAGTGGACGCCGGTTCGGTAGTAATCCCGGAGTTTGGTTCTTTCTCTAACAAAAGGAGTCGTTTCTCGGCATACCGCACTCCCAATTTTCTGTATCCTTCTGCCGTGAAATGCAAATTATCTTCTGCGGCAGGACAGCCCGAAGAAGGAATCACGTACGCAGTCTGAATCACCTGTGGCAGCGTATTGATTATCTCATTCATACTTGCACATCTGCCATTCTGGTCGGCATGCACTACTTCTCCCGCCAGTAAGGGAACATCCTTTGCCTGAAGATTCAAATCCCCCAACAAATTCTCATAGACTCTCTTTACTTTTTGAGGCCACTCTTTATCACCAGTATTAGACTCGCCCTGATGCAAGAGGATACCTTTAATCACTCCCGCTTTTTGTGCTTCTACAGCCAATTCCTTTAGTCTACGGTAAGGATTATTACCATACGCTTTCGCGGTATTTTTCAGCCATTCCGGTTGAGAGGCAATATGCTCTTCGCAATTCTCCTCATCAAACAGTTCAATCCTGCAACCACCTACAGCTACATTGATGACACCTACCTTAATATTATCAGGCAGCCTTTCCACTAACGTACGTCCGAAATAATCGGCCGGTGTTAACCCTGTATGGCAACGTACCAACGGAGGAATAGCCTTATACCACTGTCCTTTGACACGTCCCAAAGACGGACAATCAACAGCCGCCATCATCAGAAAGCGTTCATTGACATTGCACGTATCCTGGGCCTCGATCTTTGCATACCCTTCCATATTGGATTGTCCCAGACAAAGATAAATATGGAAATTCGGGTCTTGTGCAAAGGCAAATATGCCTGCACATAATAAACAACTTAATAATATAATCTTCTTCATCTTGTAACAAAACTGATATTATTATTCATCCATTTCGGCATACTCTTTAAACCAGTGATAAATAGCCCACGGGCACGCTTCCGGATCATTCAAAAAAGTATAGTTTCCCGGTTCACCCGCTACATCCTTAAAAGCAGCCAGTTCATGAGACTTTGTAGTAAAGAACAGCCAGGAAACATTGCCGGATTGATCGGCTATGTATTTGAAATTAGCTCCAAAACCTTCGCCTTTCGCCACTCCCGTAATACTTTTCCCCCATGTTGCATCATATTTCTTCGGTGCCCAGTCTATCTCAGTCACCATGACAGGAGCAAAACTAGCTACCGGACCTACTTGCTTGTCCCAACCACGTTGGAAAGGTTCATATCCCCCTCCTGTAGAGGAGCCATTTCCTTCACCACTGTCCTGTTCGGCATCACTTCCATACCAGCCCGGATAACAGTGTACGGCAAAACCAATATTTTCTCCTTCGATACGATGGTCTTTATAGCCACTATACTGAGATTGCCAGCCCAATCCGGGTACCCAAATGATATTGTTACAAGCATTTCCACGTATTTTATCAACAATCGCCTGAAAATACTTTTGCATATTGATGAAGCAAGCATCACCGTCACCACCATATTTACCGTCTGTACCTTTTATATGAACGGGTTCATTAGCCAATTCGAACATAATCCCGGGATTATTCTTCACAACAGCATTCTGCGATACAATGTCCCATACTTTCAGCAGAAACTCCTGATAAGAATCTCCCAACTCTATACCTAGATACCTGTTATCTTCAGTATCACCTGCATGTGGACAAACTCCCGGCGGGCGCATCACCACATACATCCCTTTAGAAATAAAATATTCCGCCATCGGGACAAATAACTCTTTCAGGTACTTCTTGAAACGTGTTTCCGAGAAACGTTCATGTCCTTCATAACGCACATAAGGCAACGTAGTATCATCACTCCAATAAGGATCCATGTGCAGACGTACAAAGTTAAATTTCCATCCGGCAGCCAGTATTTTATCCACCATACTTTTGTTATAGCTAAGACAACTGCTTACATCATAATTACTCCATGCGTTGTTATTAAAATAAGGACTATAAGTCTGCGTAAATCCATGCAAGTTGACAATTTTCCCTTGTTCATTTTTCAGATAACGTCCCTCTACATGTAAAGGAACAACCAGCTTCGGAGAATCAGGATCATCATCCGATTCATCACCGCCGGTATCATCACCGGGTGTTGTTTCTTCTGTTTTTTTTTCGTTTTCCTCTTGCGGAATTTCATCCTTGCCACAAGCAGAAAACAACAGACAAGACAAAGTTAATATACCTATTATTCTTTTCATAATTTCATCAATCTATTTAATTACATCTATTTAAAATAATAGCGGAGCTCTATCGAGAGACTCCGCTATCCGGACGAGCGTGCCTAATCTAAATCAGCATAAACTACATGATAGTTCTCTATCTCATTTATTTACTGGCAGTACCATTTTTCAAACCTTCAAGGAAACCAACATAGACAGGTTTGCGATTGTAATTCAAATCCCACAGACCAATTGGTTGTCCTTTTCTCCAGAAGGAGTTTTCAGAAGGGCTGTCTGTCGGACTCCAATGAGTGATGCCATATTGCTGTGCCACTGGAATAATCTCAAAATATTTCTCAATAATGAACTGATAGAAATCAGACATATTCTGCTGCATTTCGTCTGTCAGATTCTCTGTCAGTATCGTTTCACCAGCTGCATCGACAATACCCATATCCAATTCTGTGATCTTTATGAGCTTACCGGTAGAAGCTAACAGGGTAAACATATTGATAATGGCGTTTTCCTTACTAGCCTGAGTAGCAGGATTCATATAGTAAGACACATGCATTTGAGTACCGATACCGTCCACCTTTGTTTCCCCGTCAGACTCCCAACGTTCGATCCAATGTATCAAGCTCTTTAACTTCTTATTCTGATCCCAGTCGGATTCCAGATTATAGTCGTTAATAAAAAGCTTCAACTCATCAGGGTTACCACCGGACTCCGCAAAATACTTACGCGCAAACTTAATCGGAATACGGGCGTAATCATCACCCAAATAATCCTGCCAATAGAAGTTTTCACCGGAAACACCATTATCATCTGTTTGAGAAGCTGACTGAAGATCGTAATAGCCATCCCCATCCGAATCTTTTCCGGAAATAGGTTCATTCACGACATCCCATGCCTTAACATAACCACCGCAAGATTCCAACATACCTTTAATCCAACGCTCCAATTCGTTCGTTAGGATTTCTTCTTTCTCTTCCGGAGTCAGAGGAATCGTATTACCCGATTTCTGCCAATATATAGACAAATCATCAATATAGATGGTACCGACATACTTCCCATAATTAAAAAGAATACGAGTAGCCGCATCTCCCGTGCAGTTGGTAAATACAGTAACTTCTTCCCATTCTGTTGTAATTGGTATAGAAGGGAAGTCACCACGCCCGGCAAATCCGTCCGGTTTTTGAAAGGCCGCCCCAATACTACCTGCTACACTGCCTTTAATCTTCATCTTTAAGAAATAGGTAGTCCCTTCTGTCAAAGGAGCTGAAAAATCATAGCCAGCCTGTGCTTCCCAAGGATTTACTTCCGACGAATTTGTCATTTGATGTACTCCGTCAATCACCTGCCGAGTCGAATTATTTCCCCACCCCATCATAGCTGTTCCACTTGAAAAGTCATCCTCTAATATATATACATTAGTTAACACGGATCCACTTTCCTGAACCTCCTCTATACCATAGGTAAAATCAATCCAACTCGCTTTGCTCCATCGGGACAAATCTTTGCTTTCTTCGAAAGTAGAGTTTATAATCAAATTCCTATCAGAGCCCGCGGCAGTCAATGTTAAATCATCAAAATACAAATCACCGCCAAACAAACCGAAACAGAATCGTAACCTATCTATATCAGCAGAAGGCGTAAACGTGAATGTGTTAGTTGACCATTGCTCACCCGCTGAAAAGGTCCCTGCACCATATTGAGTGTCAGTCCCATCTTTCTTCCCCGGCCAGAACGGAAAGGTTATAGCCGAAGAAGCCTTCATCCGCACACTTATAGTATATTCTTGATTTGCTATTAATGCTTCATCCAAATCATAATACAATTCCCAATCCCATACATTCGCTTGAGGCTTCGAGGTTTTTATATGAAGTGCGATTTCTGAACTACCAGGAACCGGTTCCGGTTCTTTATCCGCAATCAGCCCATTCAAATAAGCATTTTGCTGCTGTGAATGCCAACAGAGCGTATGCCCGTAAATACTGATTCCCGTTTCTTTAGCAGTTTTCACAAACTTCTTGACTGTACCGAAATCCATATTTCCTTTGGCATCTACACAGGAGCTATATTTCATGGCATTACCAGCCGTCACGTCGTCATAGTTATTGACAGTCAAAGTATAAACCAAATCTTGCTTCAAGAAGTCACTCACCGTGACTCCCGTTCCCAACTTGAAATCGGGATGGGAGATACGATCAATATATGTTTTCAAATCACCATATTCGTTCAAGTACTCATACTTTTTCAGACTCTCCGGTTTCTCCGTCTTGTAGTCCGCAAAAAGCGCATCCGCACAAGATACAGTTATTCCGACAACCATAGCAAGCAGTAAAATTCTATTATAGTATTTCATATTCTTCTAGATTTAACGATTAATTCTTCACATAGACCGGCGTAAAATCTTCTCTTGCCACACCACGACTATGCGCAACCAATGTATCTTCTGTTTCAAACTTTAATCCATTACTGAAATCCACAGTATACTTCAAATAAATGGCATCACGATCTTTATTGCCCCAACTATTCTTCTCACCGTCTTGAACAAACTTACCTGTACCAGTAGCCGTAACGCCGTCCAACCCGGAAACCACACATTCATCGCCATTAAAAGCCAGCAGTAACTTATAACTGATATTACGCGGATTGTCCGTTGTCCCCAAATTGGTAGTAACTGTAAGAATGGTTTCAGTCAAGGATTTTGTTACAGTCTGACATATTTCATCATCTTCTACATACTCGTTATGACGATCATTCTCGGTAGTTGTCCCGTTTTCTGTCACTTTGTCCACGCCATGACGCAGATACTTACCAGTCCATTTATTGATGTATTTCACACAATAAAGTACATAATCCTGTGGTTGCACCAACCACACTGACGAATTACATCTGACGGCTTCTGCCCCTTCGGACAAAGTACCATTCAAAATACGGTCAGCATTAGTCACACCTGTCATTACCAAAGGTATGACATAGGTAGCGGTCAGCGCTTCGGGATCAGCAAAGAAAGCATCAGTAAATGAGACTTCCACACCATCCATCAATACATTCTTCAGAGTGATCTTATCATCGGATAATGTATAGTAATTGGAAGGCATAGCTTTTACCGGCACATTCTCAGATGTAGAAGTGTACGAGTAATAAAGGTTATCACACAATGTATTGTCTACTTCAATATCTATCGTGATATCCTTCTTATTAGCATAAACACCGCCCATAGTAGCATTAATCTTACATTTATGAGCGTTGTCCAACGTCGTATCATACTCATCTTCACCCATAACCAACGTTCTCACCGGATACTGGGTTGCAAAATAGACTGAAGTGCCGCCCTCATAATCAGGAAATTCATTATCTTGATTTTCACAGGATGTCATCGTCCATGAAACAAAAACTCCAACTGACATGGCAAATATTAATTTAATTAATTTCATATGCTTCATTATTTATTATTTTACAATTATTTCCAACCGGCATTCTGTTCCAGATTGCTCCACTTCATTACTTCAGCAAAAGGTATTGGCCCGTAAATCATATACTCCTCATACTTTCTTTTCTCTACCGTAAGCGGAGAGTAGTTCATTATAGAACCGCTCTTGCTTATTTCCACCCCAAGAGCAGTTTCATTCAGTTTGGTCAAATCAACATTCCAGCGACGTAAATCCCAGAAACGGAAATTCTCAAAACAAAGTTCGATACGGCGTTCATTACGGATTAGTTCACGCATCTTGTCTTTATTATCCTTTATACTCTCCAAATAAGCATCTCCATTATCCAGACCTAAACCGGCACGCGTACGAATGGCTTTGATTACATCATAAGCACTAAAAAGATGTCCATGATTATTCTGTGGTCCCCAAGCCTCATTAGCCGCCTCCGCATAAATCAGAAACATCTCTGTATAACGGATACGTGCCGTATAATGCTTCTTCTTTGTATTATACTGTGAATTAGGGTTACACTCTTTACGCAATAGTTTCCGCAAGTAATAACCTGTACGAGTAGACTTTCCGCTTTCCTTATTCACAACGTCCGTATTCGTACCGTAAGTCCCTGTAATAATTTCCGTATCACTAGGACCTTGCTTGCTACCATTGTAAACGATGTATTTTGCCAAACGCGGATCACGGTTATCATACGGGTTTTCTGCATTGTAATTGCCTGATGTTTCAGAAATAGGGTAACCATTCGCCATAGGAAAGGCATCCACCAGATTCTGGGTAGGATTGACACGACCGTTTCCGTAAAGTGATGGAGGGAAGTTAGCTGTTTCCAATGTATTATTATCATCTGTACTACTACGCCAAATAACCTCAGCGGGACTGCCGCCCGTTCCATAATCTTTATCCGCAAGTGTATACCACTCCAATCCATCTGCATCCAGCCCGCAGCCGCCGCCACCGTTAGCTTTCTCTATAATTTCAGCAGCATAATCGGCAGCTTGTTCCCAAGTCATTCCCGACCCGCTTTGAAATGCCGGACTGGCAGCTAACAGAGCCGTTTGTGCACGGACTGCCAATGCAATCCGTCCGCTCATCAACCCTCTATATTCTTCACCACAAACACGCCGATAATCACTCGCATTCGTCACACCGATGTTTTTATATTTTTCCGGTATCTCACTATCTGCAAATTTCTTATAATCGAGCGGCAATAATTCGATAGCCTTACCGGCATCTTCCATTATTTGCTTCACGCAATCGGAATAAGTGGCACGAGCATGATTAAAATCCGCATCCGGTCCTTCCGATTTCAAAATAATAGGTACTCCCATCAATGTGCCGTCCGCAATCTTGCCACCATGTGCACGTAACAAATAATACATATGCAGTGCACGCAACCCATAAGCCTCTCCTTTCAAACGATCAAGAAACATGGTAGAGATACGTTCATCTTTTGCCCATTCTACCTTATCTACATTCTCCAAAAAAAGATTGATATACTGGATAGCATTGAAACGATTCTGCCACTGGGAAACCGGATTATTATTGGCAGTCCAGGAACCTGTAGCCATTCGCAGATAGTTACTGGAAATCTCATTAGTCACAGCATCATCCGTAGCCAAGTCACTTGTAGGTGAAGTTTCGTAAGGAAGTATAATATAAGCGTTCGCAAGTATACCCTGCGCATAGCTCGGTTCTTTATACATAGCCTCAAGATCTCTGTTGTTCTCCAGTGCCGGTTCAAACAAATCGTCACAAGCAGTCAGCAGAGGTAAGAAAGCCAATAATTTGAATATATTTTTCATAATTTCGTTCTTTAATTATTGAAATAATCTGTATTAGAAAGTTGCAGTCACACCTAAATTATAGAAGCGGCATTGCGGGCTGGAGCCAACATTCAATTCCAGCGCCTTGCGTTCCTTGGATATTGTGAGCAAATCAGAACCGCTGATATATGCGGATACTCCATGAACAAAACTATTCTTAAACCACTTGGAAGGCAGGTCATACGTGACCTGTACTTTTGCCAAACGGAAAGCATCCGTCTTATACATCCAGAAGTCGGAAGAATAAAAGTTATTAGTTCCACTTTCTGTAGTCAAACGCGGATAAGTAGCTGTTGCTGCCGTTTCCGGAGTCCAACGCCCCCGGACTACTGCCGAGTATTTATCTTCACCGGATATCCAATAATAAGACTCGTTGTTTTTCATGGCATGTCCGCCAAACTCACCTGTACCCAATACAAAGAAAGTTAATCCTTTCCATTTAGCAGTCAAGTTTATACCCAACGCCAAGGGAGCTCCATACCAACCGCCACGAGCCAGATAAACCTGATCTTTATCATCAATTATACCGTCATTATTCTGATCTACATATTTCAAATCACCCGGTCTTATTGTACCGCCAAGACGCTGTTCAGGAGAATCTATGATGTCCTGCTCATCCTTGAAGAATCCGATGCACTGTAATCCCCAAATACCGTCAACAGCATATCCTTTACGGTATTGGTATTTATCCTGATGCAATTCATCCCGCTTGGTAGCTTTCGTTGTATAGTAAGTTCCGGTAACGCCCGCTGTAAAATCAACCTTACCGAAACGTTTGTTGTAGTTTACGTTGAAATCAAATCCCATGCGACGGTCATTATCGTAGTTGATGTACGGACGAAACGAAGCGGTCGGATAATAAGTGAAGAAATACTCCGGATACTGAGTAGTAGAAGTCACGATTTTACCTTCGATTGAATTAACAAAGAAAGATGCATCCGCTGTTATCATCCGGTTCCATAAAGAAGTTTTCAGATTAACAGAAAGCTCTTTACGCCTGATAAAGCTCAAGTCTTCATTCGCCCCTTGTTTAGAGTTAGTAGAGTGTAGTGATACACTCTCGCGCCATCCCCACCATGCACCGTCTGATTGGTTGTAATAACCATCATACATATAATAGTTGTCAATTCCCAAATCCGTATTCAAGATACTGCCAGACACACTCAACATCAGTTCGTCCACTACCGGAGATTTTTCCAGAAAGCTCTCGTTGGATAATCTCCAGCCCAATGTCAAAGAAGGTGAGAAAGCATTACGATGTCCCGGAGCCAACTTTGCAGAATGTATAACAGCCCCACCAAAATCGGCATAATATTTATTGCGGAAGTTATATCCCAACTGCATGCCCAAATTTACATTGCTTGTCTTATGATATTCTCCTGAATAACTTTGTTGATAACCGGAGGCTATTAACATGGCAGCCAAATGATGATCATCATTAAAAGTGTTCTCGTAATCGAACTGACCGGAGAATAAAACAGTCTGGTTATCCGAACTGCCGCTGATATTCTGCACACCAGACTTCTTATCCTCATTGTATTTTGTCAAACCGACAATAATATCTTTCCCCCCATTATTAGACCAGGTAGGAGCATATGTGGCATAGCTGTTATTATAAGAAGTGATATAAGCAGTAGAGTAATCTACAGAAAACCGAGTATGAAAAGAGAGTCCTTTCAACACCTTGTCCAAACCAATGTTCACTCCCGCATCAAACTGGAACGAACGATCTGTTGCTTTGCTATAACCTGAAGCATAATAATCGCCAAATACATTTGTCATATCAGATTGTGTTCCTGCCAAAAAGTATTTTCCATCAACTATATTATTGCTATTCGCCACCAAATCCCATGCACTGGCTGCATTTGCATCAATATAGCTCAACGGAATCAACGGAGAAATACGATTGGGACGCAATGTAGATGCCGCACTCCAATAATAAGAGCCATTGGCACTACGACGTGAATAGAAAGATACTTTAGCATTCACATAAGCTGTAATAAAGTCATTCAATGTCAAATCTACGTTACCGCGAATATTTAAACCATTGGTCCCATTATGCTTCGCTTCACCGATTTTGAAAACGTCATTGGAACGAAGATAATTTATATTCGTATAAAAATGGGCACGATGATTGCCACCCGAAATTTCGGCTGTAACATCCGAACGATTATATGCCTTCTTGATATAGTCCGACGAATACATATTCACATTAGCATAACGATAAGGATTCTCACCGGATCCATAATGGTAAATATCTTCCGCGCTATAGAGAGTACCGAGCCCGTCATTGGCACGTGCTTCATTATAAAGAGTCATGTATTCGGCCGAACCTAAATATTCGGGGTAACTCTTTGCGACATAAAACCCTGTATTAGCACGTACATCTACTTGAAGGTCCGTACTCTTACCTCTTTTGGTTGTAATCATAATTACTCCTTTAGCCGCACGACTACCATAGAGCACCACAGCTTGCGCACCTTTCAAAAAGGTTATTTGGCTGATTTCCGTAGGAGAAATATAATCAATATTGCGAGGTACCCCGTCCACCAATATCAGCTTTTCATCCATTCCCCACAATGAGTTTCCATTGTAACCACCGACATATCCCTGCATATCGGTCAAGCTCCATGTATTGTAATTTTTCTTCGTCAATTCCTCTACATTTACTACTGAGACACCTCCTAATAAATTGCTCTGAGAAACCTTTCGGAAAGCTACCTGCACCAACGAATCGTTTTGCAGCGAACTTGCATTATCCCCTGCCAACTCTTGTGCACCGGTAGAAATAACAACCGGAAAAACAAGCACTGCACTGAGAATGAGTCTTCTATATATATGTTTCATTGTTTATTCATTTATAATTATACATTCAGTAACCATAAGGAATTACCATCCCGGATTCTGCGGGAATTCAGCATACAGATACACGTCATTATCCAATAAGGGGAACCAGTAATGCTTCGTTCCAAATACCCGTTTCAAAATAGTCACCTCACGGAAGTTTCTCACTTCTGCCTCTGCCGGATCATTATTCTTATAAAAGTCTTCATTCTCTACACGTTCGAATTCTTGTGAAGTCTTAATAGTATAGGGTTCTTCGGTCAGCAGCAACCAACGCTGCAAATCGTTAAAGCGGAAACCTTCGAAAGACAACTCGACAGCACGTTCACGACGAACTTCATCCATAAATTTCTGGGAATTAGAAATATATTCCGGACAAAGAGTACCTTTTTCATCACCCGGCTCTCCTCCACCAACAGGGCCTACTCCCGCACGTTTACGCAAAGTATTGATCGCATCTTCGGCCGTTTTACCAAAATTCGTAGATTTACCTGCAGCACCATCTACTGCCGCACAAGCTTCAGCGTACATCAGATAAATATCCGCCAAACGCATGTAAGGTAAGTATGTATGCAGGTTACCCGACCAATTATAGAGCCCATCATATTTATTAGCCTGATGCGGTACTAATTTCTGGATGAAATAGCCGGTACGGCTGGCATTGGCCACGGCTCTCATAGCTCCACCCGTATACAGGGTGCAATAGCGCAAGAATTCCTTGTCTGCTTCAGGAATAGCTGCATTGACATAATGGAATCCGTCAAAAACTATGTCATGATAAAAACGGGCATCACGATTTCTAAATGGAAAATTCTTTCTAAAACCGGATTTTGTTTCATCTTCACTCAATGGCAAACCGTTCTCCATACCATACAAATTCACATAGTTGGCGGTAGGCTGGTGAATGATATTATCATGTTCAACCAAACCATAAATTTTAGGTCCCCACAATTTGGTCATATTCCAGTTACTACCGTTGAAGTCTTCGGACGGACCACGGAAAATAGCTTCTGTAGTACCCGGCATTTTCCAGTTCTGACCAGTAGTATAGAATATTTCAGAATAACTATCAGAAGCAGATGCCGATTTGGTATGATTGTAAATATCACTATAATCAAACTGCGCCAATGCATATTGCGTCTGCCCGCTTTCGACAAGTGTCAGTAACTCTCCGAATGCCTCTGCAGCTTTTTTTGCATATTCTGTATTGTAATTGTAAGTATTGCTTCCACCTAGCTGCGCACCATGCTCCATCAAAGGACTGGCAGCCCAAAGATAATTCTTGCCCAGATAGCCTAATGCCATAATCTTGTTGATACGCAAATCATTCTTACCCGCGGTTTGTTTGCCAACAGTTGTGTTATCCCAATTAATAGGAAGCAAATCCGCTGCCATACGGAAATCGGCTGCCGCTTTATCCGCACATTCCTGATAACTCAGACGTGGCAAAGACATTTTCTCTGTAGCAGATAAGACTGTATCAATATAGGGCAATCCGCCAAAATATTGCATCATTTCAAAGTGCCACCATGCACGGAAAAAATAAAGTTGACCGGCAATCAGATTTTTCTCCTCATCCGTAGCTTCCGTTAACCTTTCTAGATTAGCGATGCCAATGTTAGCCTTACGTATACAATACCATGCATGTGGCCACAGTGAATGTTTAAACTTAGCATTGCCGTCACTGTTCGGATGATAAGTAGCCGTAGGATCACTGCCGGTACGATAGAGCCAGCATTGATTATTGGTAGACCATGCACGGAAGTTACCCAAATCGACCTGATGCGTCATGTGGCTGTCACCTTCCGGGTTGAATATTTCATCATCTCCCCAGTTCCAGGAAGTAGTATAATTGTTCTTCTCCTTATCAGGAATACAGTTGTATATTTCCTCGATAAACCCCTGAAAATTCCTAAAGTTCTTAAATGCTTCTTCTTCAGACACGGTAGAGTCAGCTTCCTTGTCCAGATAGTCCTCACAAGATGAAAATCCCAACGAGAAGAGCAATAAGCTACCGCATAAAAGAGTTCTATATATTTTTCTCATAGTACTTTGATTATAATGTAAATTTAACACCTAAGTTGAAACGTTTCACCGTAGGATACGCCCCTTGATTGCCCGAACCTGCATAATTCGATTCACGGTCGTCCGGCATCTTAGACCATACCCATAAGTTGTTTCCATTTAAGTAAATCTTCAAATTTTTCACCCCGAGTTTTCGCACCCATCCATCTGTAAAGGTATAGGCTATCTCTGCATTTTTCAGACGAATGTAAGAACCGTCATAATAGTATTGCGTACCATTACTGTAACCGCTCACCTTTGACAACCAGCGCGGAGTTACAACATCGGCCGCATCGCCAGCCTCAGACCACCAACTACCCTGGTCGTACACCGTATTCATCTGACTGCCGAAACTGGTCAACTGAACGACACGAGTCACATTATTTACACCATAGAACTGTACAAAAGCGCTGAATCCCTTCCACTCAAAGCCAAGAGTAGCATTATATGTGTTCTGTGGAGTATCAGAGTAACCGTAAGGAGCTTGGTCCTTGCTGTCGACTACGCCATCACCATTGAAATCGACGATATAATAGTCTCCGGGAAGACGTTGTGAATTGTTTGTATCATGCTGCGGGCTACCAATCACATCGTCATAAGAATTCAAATATCCATTATCAATATATGCCTTATTCTGACCAATGGCATAACCAGCCACCTTTTGATACCCAGCCAACAATGGAGCATCGTCTTTTTCAAGTATCTTATTTTCCGCATGGGTCATGCTCATATTAGCCCAAACGCGCATCCTATTGGAAAATGTCTTGTTGATACGAAGTTCCAACTCATAACCTTTGGTTCTAACCTTACCTAAGTTAGCGGTAACTGCTGTAGTACCAAAATAAGAAGGAATAGCCCGATCGCTTCCACCCACCAGAATATCAGTACGTTTATCACGAAAGACTTCCACGCTACCTGCAAACAAGCCATCCAAAAACGAGTAATCAATACCAAAATTCAATTTCTTTACTTTCTCCCAATGCACATCAGAATTACCTACTGCTGATTCACGATACCAAGTATATGGGCTTTCACCACGATCTACATCCAAAGACGAGGTTCCGCCGTAAGCCCATTGGTTCATATACAACCAACGTGTTTTTACATTATCATCACCAATTTCACCGTAAGAAGCACGAATTTTCAACATATCCAAAATTCTGCGTTCTTTCAAGAATTTCATAAACGGTTCTTCACTAACCATCCATCCGATAGCACCGGAATTAAAAAACGCAAAACGATTTTCTTTGCTGAACTTCTCGGAACCATTATAAGCACCATTATATTCAATAAAATACCGATCCGACCAATTATAAGTAGTACGGAATGCCCAGTCTTCACGATAGTGAGGAATTTCACTTCCTGTAGCCGTTTCCTGACGACTGAACAATCCCATAAGGGTAACATTATGCTTTCCAAAACTACGGGCCCAATTTAATTGTGCCTGATAATTAAGATTACGCTGTGTCGCCCAATTCTTGACTTCACCACCTTCCGTATTCCACATTACACCCTGCATAAAATCAAAACCAGTATTGTTGTCATACGACTTTTTATAACTGACCTCACCTGTATCCGGATTAATCCATTTATGTTGTGCGTCGTTATATAGGTCATTGATACCGCGCTTCCATTCTACAAAAGTATTATCCCAAGAAACCATAGCTCTTGCACTCAATCCTTTCGTTATAAAGCTCAAATCCTGCTCCAATGCAAAGTCAGTTGTTATCTGTGTAGTAGTGGTAGTCATCGTACCTCCCAATGACACATTTTCTGCAGAGTTGGTAACATTCGAGATATTCGGATAATATCCCCACGAACCATCCGAATATTTTGGAAGGAATACATCCGGAGCAATATTATACGCCCCCGCCCACTGCTGGGCAATCGACCAGTCGGCCGAACTATCATAATTGGAATTATTATAAGGAGTTTTCTTGTATCCATTAGAACCTGCTACATTAACCTTAAAAACAGTACTCTTGGTTATCTGGAAATCCAGATTACTACGTACATTAATTCTGTCATACCCATAACCGGAATTATAATCACGCCCATTATCAAATACATCGAACAAGTCTCCCTCATGCACATAATCGACAGAAGCGAAATATTTTACAAATCGAGTACCACCGCTGACATTCACATTTGTATTGTAGGACATCGCATAGTCTTTGAACAATACATCCTGCCAGTCCACATTCGGATAGCGTTCCGCTTCTTCCAAATTTGCCGGATTACGATACTTATTAATTATTGCCTGCGGCTTTATGTACGACCATGAATCCGGATACAAGCTCAACTCATGCTCAATAGCCATATTGCGCGCCATCAAAGCATCATAAGAATCCAACTTGTTAGGAAGTTTGGAAGGTATCTTCATCGTGGCATTGGCTGCAATGTTTATTTGGGCAGCTCCCTCAGTTCCGCGTTTGGTCGTTACTAAAATGACACCATTTGCACCTTTCACACCATAAACAGCAGTTGCAGAAGCATCCTTCAAGACAGAAATAGATTGTACAGAAGCAATATCCACACTGCTCATCGGACGTTCTATGCCATCCACCAGTACCAACGGGTCACTATTATTCCATGAACTAGTCCCACGTATTGTGATTTTCGGTTCTTCCTCACCCGGCATACCGGAGCTTTGAGTCGTTATAACCCCCGGCAGGTTACCGGTTAACGCCGCACCAATATCAGAAATGCCAGCCGCCCGTTCCAATACTTTTCCAGTGGTCTGCGTGATAGCACCTACCACACTCGCTTTCTTCTGTTGTCCGTAACCTACAACTACGACTTCTTCCAGCTGTTTAGTATCATCTTCCAACACCACTTTAATAAGACCTTTGGAAACCACTTTTACTTCCTGTGGCTTCATTCCTACATACGAAACAATAAGGGTAGACTTCTCATTGGGTACGGTCAATACAAAATTTCCATCTATATCTGAAATCGTACCTATTGAATTATTACCCTTTAAAACTACTGAGGCCCCAATAATCGTCTCACCATTACTGTCAAGAACTGTTCCCCTCACCGTCATTTCTTTTTGTGCTTGTGCTGTTACAAAACTAAACAACATAAGGAGAAACAAGTAAGGAATCTTTTGAATTTTCTTCGTTACATTTTTCATTACCATTAGTTTAAGATGTTAATTAACCACATTGTTTTCTAATCATCATTCTTTTTTTAATTGCACTAGCCGTCATTATAAATACCACTCATAGTTACTAGTATTAGATTTATATAAAAAAAATAATTATTTGCAAGTAGCGTATAATCCGATTGTAGTACCAGTAAATCCACCAGCCGTTGTAGTAGAGAGATAACTGGAATCTACATCTTTACAAAGCAGTTTCCAGCTTTTTTCACCATCAATAGAATAATAGAAATCGTAACCAATTCCTTGAGATACTAATTTCAAATATACCTCATTTGTATCCGCGTCTATTTCATCTGAAGCCAATGTCTGTTCCTTTTCACCGATTTGTTTCAGAGAAATATTTTTATTCTCACCCACTTTATTCAAGCAGAAAAAATATTGATGCGTCTCATCTTTAAACAACAGCATTCCGGCTGTTTCCTTATCGTCAGAAGGATTGAACAACATACGGGTAGCACATTCAAATTTATGATGTTGTAACCGACGACAAACAAATGCCGGAGTTTTCTTTTCCGTAGCGCTAATATCTGCACACTTCAAGGTCAGGTATCCGGGTGTTTCCGACAAAGAATATAGATCGGATGCAGAAGCTCTCAAAGTCATCCAAGTCATGTCAAGTACAGGAGAATCAAAGTTCGCTACTAACTCGAAGTTACCATAAGTAACTGTCGTATCGCGTTTCGCACCCTCACGTTTTACAATCATAGGTACTAAATCATCGCCTTGTGTCATGTACGGGAATCCGTCTTCACTCCATTTCACCGGCATCATAAATGTTTCACGTCCCAAATTCTCAAACTGATTATTAATAGGACGACAAGCCAGAAAAACAGCCCACCAATCTCCCTCTTTTGTTTGAATCAAGTCTGCATGACCAGCACAGGTTACCGAATTAGGACGGTCAGAATTCAAATGTCTTTGCGTCAGAATCGGATTGTTTTTCCATGGAAGAAATTTACCCATCGGAGAATCACCACGGAAAATCACTTCTGAATGCCAGTTCCCCGTTCCACCTTCGGCGGACATCAAGAAATACTTTCCATTTATTTTATATAAATGAGGACCTTCTATCCAAATTGGTTTATCTGCCGGTTGAGCTCCTTTGTTTACAAGAATTTTACGGGGACCGATCGTCTTATCCGCCTTCACATCAAACTCTTGTATGCGTATAGTACGGTGTCCGCTATATTCAGGTTTATTATCCGGAGCCTCATCATTATTAACAATATATGCCTTACCATCTTCATCAAAAAAGAAAGAAGGATCAATACCTCCGACCTCCGGCAACATGACGGGTTCCGACCATTCACCAAACGGGTCTTGCGTCTTAACAAAGAAATTTCCGGCTCCTACATTGGTTGTTACCATATAATATGTTTTGTTATACGGATTATAAGAAATAGCCGGGGCAAAAATACCACCACTCACTTTCTGTCCTTCCATCTTCACTAATTGCGAAGCACGATTCAACACATGTCCTATCTGTTTCCAATTCACCAAATCCTTGCTGTGAAAAATAGGAACACCGGGAAAATAGGTGAATGTAGATGTTACCAGGAAATAATCACCTTCTCCATTTGTGCAAACACTAGGATCGGAATACCATCCCGGCAAAATTGGATTATAAAAATAATCTTCACCTGACAGAGGATTGGAAATATAAAAATCATCATTTCCTTTATAGGAAAAATAATCAAAGAGAGCCACAGATTTTCCAATAGCCGGTAATTGTTGTTCTTTCTTTGAGTTACATGACATCATTGTTATCCCCAACATAAATATGGAGAGCCGGACGATTGACATTAATTGTATTACCTGTGTATTCTTCATAATACCTCTTATTTTCTTTATAATCAAATATGAATTACTGATCTTTTTCTGCAAAGATATGCCAGCTCATAAAACTACAAACATAATTATGTTACGAGCTTCTTTTCCAAAATAACATCTTCATTTTCAATGTTACATCTATCTTTTCCCTTGTAGCACAGTAAAACAATCATACTGATTATCAATGTATTACATTTCTACTTTTTTTATAATGAAAGAAATCAATATCCACATATCCACCTTTCGTTTTCGTAGCATAATTGAATATGGCAAACTTTGTTCCCATAAAAAACTTGGTAAAATCAAACTTCATTTTGAAATCCTGTCCGACCTTTATCCATTTGCGATTATCCAAACTATAATAGAAAGTAGCCAAATCACGATGCTGACTAAAATCACAGTCAATACGCAGATAAATCATATTCTGATCCAAGCCTATCCGCTCTTCCTCAACAGCGTCAACTTTCAGAATCGCTTTGTCAGAATCATTCAATTCTACAACATTCGTACTCATTGTGAGATATTTCTTATTTCCATCCATTATTATAGACAATAACCCCGAATCCCCGTTAAATGCACTAAATCCGGCGACATCCCCATCTTTCATGTGGGATATATCCATAGAAATAGTTCCACTACACGCAGGTCCTTCCATACGCTGTGTGATGGTATTGGGAGCAGCATACAAATTATCGACTATCCGATCCGTCTTAAGTCGCAAGTAACCGGGACGTTCACTCAAGGACCAGAAATCGTTCATCGGATTATGGTTCCACTGCCAGTTAAGCTTTAACTTGGAGACATCAAAATCATCACTTACCACCAAAGGGATTTCCGGATAGCCTTGAATCGGCTTCTCCATCACCAAAGGTACATGTCCATTTTCATCCCCCAGCATCGGCCAACCGTCTACCCAACGACATGGCATCAAGGTAGGAACACGTCCCACTCCGTTACGGTCTTGAAATATCATGCCATACCAACGACCGTCCGGTGTATCAACAATATTCCCTTGTCCCACTCCTCCATACGTATCAAAAGCATCTTCTAAAATCACGTTCTTTTTATATGGCCCGGTTATATTATCAGCACGATAACATACCTCTCTGCGGATGCCATTTCTCGGCCATGAAATCATCAACAAATAATACTTTCCATTATGTTTTATCACCTGGCTTCCCTCCAACAGTCCATTCTCCGTCTCGTCACGTTCGAAGATTTTCATATTGACACCATTGGGTTGCACTCCTGAAAGATCACTCTTTAGTTCAACAAGAGAGCCTGTCCCGTAAAAAATATACACTTTACCATCATCATCGAAGAAAAGAGATGCATCATGAAAATGCGGTGTACGGGATACCAACTCCCACTTACCGGCCGGGTCAGTTGTCGAATAAATATATCCTTTGTGCGGCTTGTCATTAGGGGAAAAGAATACATAAAACTTACCATTATGATAACGAATCGATGACGCCCATTGTCCCCGTCCATAGACAGTACCGTCTTTCAGGTCATAATTCGGAGTATCCGTCAGTTTATCAAATACATAACCTACAATTTCCCAATTTACAAGATCTTTTGATTTCATGACAGGCGCTCCGGGCATCAGATGCATTGTAGTACTGATCATATAAAAATCATCACCTACCCTAATCACAGACATATCAGGAACGTCCGCATAAATAACCGGATTACGAAATGTATCACTTGCATATCCCATTATCCCGGATAGTAGTAACAAAAACAAAACAAACAGTTTTCTCATGACCATATTCTTGATATATAAAATTAAAAAACAATTGCTGTGTATTGGAACTATTTAAATTCCCAATAATCCAAATTGAAAAGTTTCTTCCCTTTCTCTCCCTTAAAACAAAAATAAAGATCATGCACCCTTTTGGCATTCTTTATCTTGCATGACATCAGTTTATAGATATCCATTCCTCCTGTAGAAGATATGCTGATATTACCAACTATCTGTCCGTCAACACCGTCCAAACGAATCTCAATATTTCCTCCTTTTTCAATGCAGGCAGCGCTGACACTAAACTTCTTCGCCCCTTTTGCTCCAAAATCAACACCTCGCACACACAAGTATTCATCATTGTCAATATCTGTCACATATAAACCTCCATTCTCTAAATTCCCGGTCTTCAGCCCATACCCCCAAGCCATCGTTTCAGCCTCCACTCTGCGATAAGGATTAAAGGTCCCGATTTGCTCCAGTTTTGTATCCTGCCAATAGGGGACTTCCTGAATTGTCCCATCCGGATTATAATGCATTTTTGCAACAGATACCGAACGCCGCTCTTTATGATCGAAAGTCTCCAGATGAAGCAAATCATAATTTAGGCCAAACACATACGAGTCCCCCTTATAATCAATAATTCCGGGGTGATTGCCTCTGGTTCTTTCCGTAGGACGCATGATATATCCTTCTGTAACCCATGGACCGGTAGCCTTGTCACTCATGGCATAGCCAATACCTTCCGGGCAACAAGTTGAAGCAAAAGCCATATAATAATGTCCGTTCCGCTTATACGTCCAAGGTCCTTCCTGATAATGTTCCGGCTTATCAGCCAGTTGTACGATTTCTCCCGAATAAGAAACCATATCCTCATTCAGTTTCACGTAATAGACATTTGGATTGCCCCAATACATATAGGCTTGCCCGTCATCATCAATAAATACGGTAGGGTCGATATCATCCCAATGCTCTTTTTGCCATACTAACGGTTTATTCAAAGGGTCTTTGAAAAGACCGTAAGGAGAGTCGGATACCAATACGCCGATACCATTACCGTGAATCGGGCAATACATATAAAATTTACCATTACGTTCGATGACTTGCTCTGCCCAGGCACCGTTATCACGCTTCACCCAATTGAAACTCTTCAAGGAAGCGACTGCACCATGATCCGTCCAGTTTACCATGTCTGTAGAAGTATAAAGCAGCCAGTCCAGCATTTTGAAACCTTCGGCATCATCCTCATCATGAGTGGTATAAAGAAAAACGGTATCATTATATACCATTGGAGCCGGATCAGCGGTATATTTTGTCTGGATAATAGGATTTTGTGCCGTTCCCGAAACAGCCATCATAACCAACAGGAGTGATACACCCCAAAAATTCAAGTTTTTCATATTCTATCAGTTTAAAGTTATTGGGTTATTAATATTCCACCATTGCAAGGAATGGCCAATTGCAATTCTTGTTTCTTACCTATTTCTATTTGTTTTACGCTACCCTGCAATGCCTTATCATCACCATACAGTCTCACCTTTTCTCCATTGGAGAACATCGGCAAATTAATTTTAAGTTTCAGTGTTTCCTTCTGCGCATTTACTCCGGCAATATACCATTTATCTCCATGACGACGGGCAAGAATAACGTATTTGCCAGGATAACCATCTATGAAACGTACCTCATCCCAAGTCGTTGGGACCTCTTTCATAAAATCAATTGCCCACGCAGGAGCATCAGTCAAATTATTCGGTGCCAAAGCGAAATGTTGTACCGGACTTTGAAATAAAACCGCCGTAGCCAATGCAAAGACATCTGATGTCACCCGTCGACTTCCTCGTGGAGCATTATCCGCATTGTAATATTTGTTCAATGCACTACCTCCGAAATCCATGCTACCTACCGTGTTACGGATAAACGGATGCAGGGTGGCATTAAAAGCCTCATGATCACAGCTACCTTGAGAGAAATGAAGATTTTCACTAGCCAACACAGCTTCACTCGATGCGTAGTTAGGAAACATATGTTCCCAACCACGAGGCAAAGTACATCCATGAAAAATAACCAGAAGGCCGTACTCGTTTGCATCCGCCAAGATATCCTCATACAACTGCATAGTCATTTGCTTGTCACCTCCGAAAAAGTCAACTTTTATTCCGCGGATACCAATGCTTTGCATCCATTTCATCTCCTTACGTCTGGCTATCGCATTATCCATAATACCTCTCGGAGTTTGCGGAGCATCATTCCAATACCCATTCGAATTATACCACAAATAAAGAGCTACCCCTTTGTCCTTCCCATATTTAGCCAATTCTTCAATTTTATCACGCCCAATTTGTTTATCCCACAAGGCATCGACCAACACAGATTGATACCCCATCGCTGCCGAGAAATCAATATACCGGAGTTGCTCTTTGTAATTAGTACTTCCATCCATACCGATAATCCAGCTCCATGAACCCCGGCCATACGTATACTCTCCTTTTGCCGGATAAAGCGGTTTTACAACATCAAAAGGAACGGTCGTCTCCACTATGGGAGCCAAAGTCTTACCTAAAGTAATAGTACGCCAAGGCGTCTCGCCCGGTAATGCTATCCCCGGAGAAACCGTACCATTCCCATTCGCTTCACCTTCTTGCGGAAATCCAATGGTATATACTCCTCCTTTTTGTCCCAACAGACGGCTCGCACAATATCCGCCATTTACTCCCGTTTCGGAAACAAGCACCCAACCGTTATCTCCATTACGGAACAGACAGGGAAATGTATATCCTTCTCCCCAGCCATTTTTCCCTGCGACATCATCTGCTGTATAAGACGTCTCATAACTTGGAGAAGTACGGGCAAATCCCCCCATCGGTTTACTTTGCGGACAAAGGAAAGTGGTGGTTCCGTCAGGAAACGCAAATCCTGTGGCTTCCTTCCTAATCACGCAACTTTGTGTCTCACCTTGCGGATACATCTTATATTTAAAAGCAATATCATTATTACTTATGCGGAATATAACATCATAAACTGTTTTCCCTTGTTGTGTAAACAAAAATACAGCTTCATTCGCCACATAATGAACCTTGCTCTGTTTAATAGAAGGTAGCTCATAGGTTTCATCTATTTCGTTTATTGAAACATTTTTCTCTAGCGACATCCCGGATGAAAAATCTCCGATATTTGCAACAATCCCCAATGGAGATGGCCCTAAAAAGAGAACATTGTCATAACTAACAGAATAAGAGGGTCTCCCATCTCTATCCGAAACTGTTACCACCAGCTTCCCATCAGGACTTGCTATCTGTTTATCTTCTGCACTCGCAACGCTACTAACCAATAACATAGCCATTGCTATAAAAAATTTCATCATATTTCTATTTTTTAGATTCTTCAAAGGATGTATTTTCATAATTACAGAATGATAAAGTTTCTAATTAATTACCAACAGATGTTGCATACAGGCCGATCATTGCACCTGTAAAGCCACCAGCCACATTAGTAGAAAGAATATCACCGGAAACGGTTCCTCCTAAATTTATAAAACTTTTGCCATCAGTCGAATAATTAAAACGATAATCATCTCCATTGGCTGTTACTTGCAGTGTCACAGGTTTCTCTATCTCTATCTTCACCTCGCCTAGAACACTTGTTTGCCCTTTTTCGGTTCTTTGCAGTATCAGATAATAGTCTTTTTCTTTTTTAGTAATACCGAAAACGTAGTGATATCTTTCATTCTGATAACATGTTACACCGGCAAAATCTTTCTCATTTTTCGGTTTGTACTCCATTGTCGCTGCCGCTGTAAATTGATTATGCTGCTGGCGGTAGAACAAGGTAGAAGTAGGTTTCACTTCATTGATATTTGTGGTAAAAGGAATGATTCGCAAACCTTTACCGGTAATATCCACGAATTCCTCACGAGGACCTCTAAGACCGATCCATCTAAAATCCAATGTCTTATCGGAGAAATCATCCTTAAAGACAAAGTTACCACTAGGCAAATAACCATTTTGCCCTGTTTGGTTCTCTACTCCTGAAGGCATCTTCAATGTAGGTTTCATAGGAATAAGCCCATTCTCAAAAACAGGAAATGTTCCGCTCCAGTCCACCGAAAGAATAAAAGTTTCACGTCCGGTATTCACTCTATTCTTCTCATTGGGACGTATCCCCAAAAATACACCATAATATTTTCCATCCGGTCCCTCCACTAAGTCTGCATGACCAGCCCAGTCTACTTTATTCACCCGGTTTGCAGGAAAATAACGCTGGGTGAGAATCGGATTGTTACTTGCCGGAAGATAAGGTCCTTTCGGATAATCACTTACAAAAATCACTTCACTATGCCAGCCTCCGGTTCCACCTTCCGCACACATCAAATAGTAACGTCCATCTTTCTTATAGATATGAGGAGCTTCAATCCATATTGGCTTTTCTTCTATATTGATGCCACCATTGACAATGATCCGGTCCGATCCCGGAACCACTTTATCATTCTCCACATCATAATCCCATATTTTTATGACACGGTGTCCTGAGTAACATTCATTTGCTTTAGCAGGAGCATCATTATGCACCACGTATGCCTTGCCATTATCATCAAAGAAAAGAGAAGGATCAATGCCTTCAAATTGAAGTTTGACCGGATCACTCCAACCATTCTCCGGATTCTTTGTCTTTACCACCATATTTCCAAAGCCACCGGAAAATTGAGTGGTTATCATATAAAACGTATCATTATTGGGATTATATCTTATAGCAGGAGCATATACACCTGCACTAATACCGCAATCTTCAACCTTTAATTGTGACGTTCTGTCCAGCACATGACCGATTTGTTTCCAGTTGACCAAATCATTAGAATGAAAAATAGGTACCCCGGGAAACATAGCAAAAGATGAGCATACTAAATAATAATCATTACCTTTCCGCGTTATACTCGGATCGGGATAGCAACCCTGCAAAATAGGATTATAGAACTCACCCGGCTTTAAAGGATTGTTTTGATAAATAGCATCCTCCCCCTGATAAATAAATTGCGTAAAGACAGGAGCATTTTTCGTTATTTTACCCTTGCCACTCACCTCCATATTAAAAAACAGCATAATAAATACGACAAGGCCCACGGATTGACAGCCCGACAAAATCAATTTTAATGTTCTCATATTATCACTTTTTATTTTCTATAATTTCCTGTTCCATAGTAGTGATGGCAAATGTATTGATTTGATTTCATCGTATCTGAATAATCACGATACAGGCTTCTATATAGAGGTTACATTTATCACAGACATGTAACATTCTTCTTTCTTGGTGTTACACAAGCATTTAAATCCATAAAATGGTAAGAGAAATGTTGCATTGAAAAGACAACTAGGGACAGTTGTCCATGGAATGAGAAGATTTCACGATAAGTATTAATAGAAAGAATCTAATCTATTAATAATAAACTTGTTCACTATTAAGGGGAAACTTCTGTAGATCAGTATACAAACTTACTCTTCCCTAATTACAATCTATAATTGCAAGCTTCATTTATAAAAACAAAACTTGCGTTTATAGTTTATAATAGGCGCAAAACAACTTTACCGGTAACTAAAAACATGTTTGTCGGTAATGAAGAGAAACTTTTCTATTAATGGTTTGCGTACAGTATTCCTATATTTCTCATTGGATAGAGAAGCGAAGTAGAACATTTAGTATGAGAAATACCTTGATATGCCCTAGAATAGGATGAGAATAAAAGGATTTCGGGACTAAAATAGGAGAAAAGTATGAGAAATGAATTTCTAGAAAGTATTTCTCATAATGCATCTCCCTGATAATCTATATATTATATAAAATGATGAGAATATGAGAAATGAAAATGAAAAATCGTTTGCAGGGCGCTGAATTTAAATTTGAATTCAGCGCTCAATTTATATTGGTTGTAGAAGGTAGATAGTTCCAATATACTGGATAAAATCAGGAAGTATGATTATTGCACGTTCATCACTATCGCTTTCAATTTATTTTTATCGGAAGAGCCTCCATACAGCAATTCATAAGTACCTGCCACCGGATGCATTGTATTAGTCGCCTCATCAAACCATTCGAAACTCTCATGTGTAAGAGGAATAGTTACTGATTTTGTTTGCCCGGCAGGAATATGGACACGTTTGAAAGCACGCAGGGTATAACGGGGGCCGTCTTTATCTGCCGGAGATCGCAGATAAACCTGAACCACTTCATCTCCGTCCCGCTGCCCTACATTACTTACCGGAACAGTTAACATAGCTGTTTCTCCTTTTCCAATCGTATTCTTACCCAGATTAGCCTCACCATAAATAAACGTTGTATAACTCAGCCCATACCCGAATGGGTAAAGTGGTTGCTGTTGTATATATCGATAAGTACGTCCCTTCATGGAATAATCTTCGAAGTCCGGCAACTGACCGGCATCCTTATAGAAAGTGACCGGTAAACGTCCTGCCGGGTTATAATCTCCAAACAGTACATCTACAATAGCCGTACCACCTGCCTGACCCGGATACCACGCCTGCAAAATTGCCTCACAAGTATTTGATTCCGGCACTAATCCGATGGCTGAACCGGAATAATTGATAAAGACTACTTTCTTTCCAGCTTTCTTCAAGGTCCTCAGCAAGTCGCGCTGAACAGCAGGAAGTTCAATATCCGTACGGTCGCCTCTTTTACATCCGCCTTCTGCACCAAGTCTTTGAAAGCCGGTAGGTAAGTCTCCCATAAATCACGGGGAGCAATATTCTCCGCATCAAAACTGTGGCGGTTCCACTCCGGTCCGGAATGGACTGCGAAGTGTTTGGCACAAGCATGCAGTTTGTCGTATTTACTATCCTCCGGTCCCTGCAAACCACGAACAACGGCCATCTCCAGTTGTCCCGTCAGATAAGGGTCTTCACCATAAGTCTCCTGTCCACGTCCCCAACGAGGATCACGGAATATATTTACATTCGGCGTCCAGAATGTTAGTCCCTGATAGCGTTTTAAGACACCGTTTTCACTGAAAATACGGGATTTCACACGAGCCTCATCGGACACAGCGTCGAAAACCTCATATAATAACGAATCATTAAAAGAAGCCCCCATACCGATAGCCTGGGGAAAAACTGTGGCCAACCCTGCGCGTCCGACTCCGTGTAACGCTTCATTCCACCAGTCATACTCTTTGATTCCCAAACGCGGAATAGCGGGTGAGGCATTCTGCATGAGTGCAACTTTCTCTTCCAGAGTCAATCGGGGCAATAAATCTTCCGCCCGCTGTTCAGCCGTTAAAGAAGTGTCTTGATAAGGTAATTTTTGAGCGCAAGAAAAAAGCAAAGAGAGACTGCATACTCCAAGCGCAAATTTTAGTCCTGTATTCATGTTATTACATATTAGTAGGTTATCTTGTTTCAACGCAAAGTTAACGGATTTCAGCCAATAGTATATATAATCATGTATCAAAGACTTGTATTCGTGTTACATATACGCATAGAAAAGCCAAGATTTCCTGATATTACATTTCAACAGAACTAAAATAGACTTAAAACTTTCCCGATTTCCAATAAAAGTTTGAAGTATACTTAAAACTTTTCCTTATCTTAGCAAAAGTTTTAAATACAAATAAAACCTATAATAAGATGGACTTTCCTAGAATTCTCAAAAAAAGAAAAGGCTATATCGAACGGATAAAACCTTTCATGCGGAAATCTGTAGCTAAGGTACTGACAGGTCAGAGACGTGTAGGCAAAAGCTTTCTCCTTTATCAACTTATTGAAGAAATTTTAGGTGAAGAGCCAAATGCTAATATCATTTACATCAATCTGGAAGACTTTGAATTCAGTTCATTACAAACAGCCCAAGATTTACATTCCTACATCATTTCTCAAAGTCAGAAGAAAGACAAGAACTATATATTTATCGACGAAATACAGGACATTCCGGGATTTGAGAAAGTGATTCGTTCTCTTCTCCTCAATGAGGATAACGATATATACATTACCGGCAGCAATGCCAATATGCTTTCAGGAGAACTTGCAACTTATTTAAGCGGCAGATATATTGAATTCAAAATATACAGTCTCTCTTATTTGGAATTCCTCGAATTTCATGGATTAACTGACAATGAAAAAAGCTATGAGCTATATAGTCGTTATGGTGGGCTTCCTTACTTGTTGAACCTTCCTCTCGAAGACGAAACAGTAAATGAATATCTAAAAAGCGTATACTCTACGATTGTTTTTCGTGATGTAGTCAGTCGGTATAAACTACGAAACACATTATTTTTAGAGAAGTTAATCCAGTTCTTATCCGAAAACATAGGAAATCTGTTCTCGGCTAAAAATATCAGTGATTATTTAAAATCACAACATGCGACGGTTTCTGTGAATCAAATTCAAAATTATACAGAATACCTAAGCAACGCTTTTCTTATTCACCGGGTAGAAAGATATGATTTAATAGGTAAACGTGTCTTTGAAATAGGAGAGAAATATTATTTCGAAAATATGGGAATCCGCAATATTGTTATTGGATACCGCATTACAGACAAAGCCAAGATATTAGAGAATCTGGTTTATAACCATCTTTTATACAGAGGATATGAAGTAAAGGTTGGTTATTATGGAGATAAGGAAATTGATTTCATTGGAGAAAAAAACGGAGAAAAACTCTACATACAAGTTGCCTTAAAAATAGACAGTGAAAAAACCGCTGAAAGAGAATTCGGGAATCTACTGAAAATACAAGATAATTATCCTAAAATGGTAATAACAGAGGATAACTTCAACGGGAATAGCTATGAAGGGATACGCCACTGTTCAATACGCCAGTTCTTAATGGAGTAGCTTGCAGCAGTAACTCAATCGATCATCTTCTTAGATGCAGATTGCACGGATCAAATAAAAATCTCTGTTCCGTGCAATCCAGATCATAAGAGCCGACTAAACAGCTACTTAAAACTCAACTAAAATACGGAATACCTTCCCCGGATTAGCCGCCCATTCCTGCATAGCTTCTAAAGCTCCTTCAGGTTTGGCAACTTTCGAGATCAACTCTTCTACCGGACAATTTCCTTCTTTCATATAATTGATGACTGCACGGAAATCTGCCGGCAAGGCATTTCTGGAACCACGAATATCCAGTTCTTTCTGAACAAAGAGTTTCGTTTGGAAAGCAACTTCACTTTTAGCGTAGCCGATACAAACCACCCGTCCTGTGAAACCGACTTCATCCACCGCCATTACATAAGTCACCGGACTGCCAACAGCTTCAATCACGACATCAGCCCCCAATCCTTCTGTGATCTCCTGCATCCGTCCGTGCACATTTTCTGTCTTGGAGTTAATCACATAAGAAGCGCCTACCTTTTTCGCCAGTTCCAGCTTTTCGTCATCCAAGTCAACAGCGATTACTGTTGCACCTCTCAAAGCGGCACGTACAATGGCACCGATACCAATCATACCACAGCCAATCACCATCACAAATTCGTTGTCGATCACCTGTGCACGAGATACGGCATGAAAACCGACACTCATCGGTTCGATCAAAGCACAGTCACGAGAAGAGATATTACCGGCCGGAATAATCTTTGTCCAAGGCAATACAGCATATTCGCACATCACCCCATTGCGTTGCACGCCTAATGTTTCATTATGTTCGCAAGCATTAACACGACCATTGCGACAAGAAGCACATTTTCCACAGTTGGTATATGGATTCAAGGTCACATTCATGCCTTTTTCAAAACCTGCCGGAACATCCGGACCGATTTCCTCAATGATTGCTCCTACTTCGTGCCCCGGTATCACAGGTAATTTCACCATCGGATTTTTGCCCAGGAATGTGTTCAAGTCGGAACCACAAAAACCAACAAACTTGATTCTTACTAATACTTCACCGGCTCCAACGGTCGGTTTTTCCAGTTCAACCACCTTCATTTCGGAGGGATTGATAATTTGAACTGCTTTCATTTGATATGTATTTGATAAAATTTTATTAATCGATTACTTTATAACCTTTCCAGCCGTAATAGGCACAGAAGACAAAGCAAATCATCGGCACGCAATAAGCTACATAATAAATATGTTCATGGGCATGCATGAAATAAGCCGTCAACTGCGGGAGACAAGCATTACCAACGATCGCCATTACAAGAAAGGCCGAACCGCTCTTCGTCTGATTTCCAAGTCCTTTTAAAGCCAATGAGAATTGAGTAGGATACATGATAGACATAAAGAACGAGATAGCCAGCATCGCATATAGTCCGATCATTCCTCCCCATATCATCACCACTCCGCACAGGAGGATATTCATCAGGGCATAGAGCAACAGCATATCTTGAGGACGGAATTTCACCATCAAGCCTGTACCAATCCAACGTCCCAGAAGAAAAGCCAGCATATAGAGTCCGAAGAAAGTGGTAGCCGTATCTTCCGGCAATCCCGCATAGGTGCAGCAATAGACCAGGAAAAGGCTGTTGATGGCTGTCTGCCCGCCATTATAGAAGAATTGTGCAATCACTCCCCAACGAAGATGCGAGTGTTTTAATACTCCGAAGTCTATCAGTTTTTCTTTCTTAGCATCAGTCACCATTGCATCTGAAGAGGTTGTTTCATCTCCAATCTTCGGCAACTTTGAAAAGACAAATACAACGGCTATGGCAATGAGCAGTAACGCCAATATCAGATAAGGAAGTTTCATGGCATCCGTTTCCAGTTGGATATAGGCTTGCCAACCACCCGGATAATCTACAGGAAGCGTTTCCCGTGTGTAATGATTCCCACTAAGGATGAGTTTGCTTAGGAACATGGCGGCAATGAAAGCTCCGAGCCCGTTGAAGGACTGCGCCAGGTTCAATCGGCGAGGAGCCGTTTCAGAGGCGCCCAGCACTGTTACATACGGATTGGCAGCCGTCTCCAGAAAGCACATTCCGGTGGCAATGATAAAAAAGATGCAAAGGTAAGCCCAATATTCTTTTAGTAGGGCAGCAGGGAAAAAGAGCAGCCCCCCGATAGCGGCCAGGATAAGTCCGAATATAATTCCCGCTTTATAGCTGTATCGTTTCATGAACATAGCTATCGGAATAGGGAAAATGAAGTAGGCAAGCCAATAGGCTGTCTCTGTAAAAGAAGCCTCAAAGGTATTCAGTTCGCAGGTCTTCATCAATTGCCGGATCATTGTAGGAAGCAGATTACTGCTTATCGCCCACAAGAAGAAAAGGCAGAAAACCAAAGCTAAAGGTATTGTATATGTATTCTTTTTCATGGCATGAATATAGTTTTACGATAAGGTTGTTTTCTCAATCATTCGGACATGTTCTTGATGTAAGGAAGCACGGGAAGATCTGTAAATCCATAGAAATTCCGGGCATTCTCTCCCAAAAAGAGTCTTTTATCCTCTTCCGTTAATTCAGAAGACTTCACCACAAAATCATAAGACATTTTGTAGGTGATGGCTGTGATGGTACGCGGATAATCCGAGCCCCACATCAGTTTTTCCATTCCCACCAGATCTGCCGCTTCACGGATGGCTTTTATCGCTCCTTTAAAAGGATAGAATTCGTCATTGAAAAGCCAAGTGATTCCACCGGATTCAATCATCACATTGGAATGACGTGCCAGACGGATTTGCTCTTTCCAGTCGGGGCGAGTCACCATTCCGAAGTGTCCGATAGCTATCCGCAAATCCGGACATTCCTGAATAATCTCTTCCATTTCAGGAACCTGTGTGGCTCCGTCGGCTAAATCAATAGAAAGCAGAATGCCCTTATCTTCCATATAATGGAACATTTCCATCATCTCTTCGCTGTTCAGCATCACCCTTCCTTCTTTCAGCAAAAAACGATGGGCAGGAATCTTGATGGCTTTAAAACCTTTTGCGATCAGTTCTTTTGCCTGTTCCAGAAATCCCGGTTTACGAAATTCGCACATACCGCAAACAAAGAAACGATCGGGATAACGGGAAACGACTTCCGACAAATAATCATTCTGAATACCATCAATAAATTCTTGAGTGATAACAGCGGCAGATACTTGTGCATAGTCCATATTCGAAAGAAAGACTTCCGCACTATTCACCCCGTCTATCATAAAAGGAGGAACCATCTGGCGAATCTCTCCCATAAATTCCGAACGTCCGTTTTCCAACGTACGAATAGGCAGTCCGTCTACGACTGTATCTTGCCGTAGCCATAAATGAGCATGTGCATCAATGATTGTGTAGTCCATACCAACAAGTTCGTTTTATGAGTTTGCCCAGCTTACACGTTTCTGTTCCCCGATAATCTCCTGAACTTCCCGAACGAGCTCCCAATCAATCGGTTCTTCAATGAAAGCGATATTCTTTTTCACATTCTCCGGGTTGGTTGTACTGAACAGGGTGGTGGCAATACGGGGATTGCTGACAGAGAACTGCATAGCCAGTTTTTCAATCGGATAGTTCTTGGCTTTGCAGTGTTCCATTGCTTTACGGCAGGCTTCTACCAACGATTGGGGAGCCGGATGCCAGGCAGGAACACCACGTTCGCTCAACAATCCCATCGAAAGCGGAGAAGCATTAATCACACCGATTCCTTTGGATTCAAAATAGTCCAGAAAATCCACTAATTTATCATCGCACAGACAATAATGGCAAAAATTGAGAATGGACTCGACTGTGCCGATTGGCGAGTGGTCGATTACCCATTTCAGATTCTCCAACTGTAAATCTGTGATTCCGACATGGCCTACCACTCCTTTCTCACGCAGTGCTACTAAGGCAGGCAATGTCTCATTGACAATCTGATTCAAATCGGCAAATTCAATATCGTGTACATTTATCAAATCGATAAACTCTATATGTAAGCGTTCCATACTCTCGTAAACACTCTCAGTTACCCGTTTGGCTGAGTAATCCCAGGTGTTCACTCCATCTTTTCCATAACGCCCTACTTTTGTAGAAAGATAATAACGGTCGCGCGGAAGCTCTTTCAACGCTTTTCCTAACACGGTCTCCGCTTTATAATGTCCGTAATAAGGAGAGACATCTATAAAATTCATTCCCGATTCAACGGCGGTAAATACCGCTTGAATGCCTTCTTGTTCTTTTAAATCATGGAAAACTCCTCCTAAGGAAGAGGCTCCGAAACTAAGGGATGACACTTTCATCCCTGTCTTTCCGATTTCATGGTATTGCATACTTTTAGGTTTTAAATAGTTTTGTATGCGACAAAAATAGGTCAGGAATGATTTCCGTATAGCGGTAAAGCCACTAAAAAGCAACGTAATGGTTTACGTAAAAAATATTGTTTCAGATATGCGTATTTATCCGGGAATGTGCTTTCTTTGTAAAAGAATCAAAGTAAAGGACCTTCAAATGGAATACCGGAAACATACTTCACTCAAAGATCTCGCTCAAGCATTGGGAGTATCGATTCCCACTGTATCCAGAGCACTGAAAGACAGCCCGGAAATCAGCCGTGAGCTCTGCGCCAAGGCTAAGGAACTGGCAAAAGAAATGAATTACCGTCCCAATCCTTTTGCCATGAGCTTACGGAAAAATGCCCCGCGTATCATCGGAGTGATTGTTCCGGATATCGTAACTCATTTCTTCGCCTCTATCTTGAACGGTATAGAAAATATGGCTATCGCCAACGGATATTTTGTGATTATCACTACATCGCATGAGTCATACGAACATGAGAAACGGAACGTTGAAAACCTGGTAAATATGCGTGTGGAGGGTATCATCGCCTGCTTATCACAGGAGACTACGGACTATTCCCATTTTGCGGCACTAAAAGATATCAATATGCCGCTTATTCTATTTGATCGTGTTTGTCTGACGGAACAGTTTTCTTCGGTTGTTGCGGACGGGGTGCAATCCGCTCAAATGGCAACACAACATCTTCTGGATAATGGTAGCAAACGGGTAGCGTTTATAGGTGGAGCGAATCATCTGGACATCGTCAAGAAAAGAAAGCATGGTTATCTGGAAGCTCTACGTGACAACCGGATTCCCATCGAGAAAGAGTTGGTCGTCTGCCGGAAGATTGATTACGAGGAGGGTAAAATTGCCACAGAGACCTTGCTGTCGCTTCCCCAGCCTCCTGATGCCATACTTGCCATGAATGATACCTTAGCTTTTGCCGCTATGGAAGTTATCAAAAAACATGGACTGCGTATACCGGACGACATTGCCATCATCGGATATACGGACGAACAACACGCCAATTACGTAGAGCCTAAATTATCGGCTGTGTCCCATCAAACTTATAAAATGGGAGAAACTGCCTGCCGACTATTGATTGAGCAGATTAAAGGAGATAAGGCTGTCAAGCAAGTGGTCATTCCGACTCATTTACAGGTGAGAGAAAGTAGTATAAAATCAAATAAGGTGTTGTATCCCTTATGACCAACACCTTATTTATTTTTCTTATTCTTGGGAAGATTAATATCGTTCTACAATCTTATCCAATTTTACATCATAGACTAGTGCCGAGTAAGCCTGTAAAGAGCCATCGCTACCTGTACCGGAACCATATCCACTTTGATAAGGAATATACAAAGTCCAAAATTCTCCTTCTGTCATTTCAGTTAGCGTATACCCCCAGCCTGAGATCACTTCATTCAATAAGAATTCCGAAGGCACATCAAACTCGTCAGGCTCTGTTCCTGCAAAATTCTGTTGAACAACGTCACCATTAAAATAAGACATACGATAATATGCACTTACCTTAGAAGTATATAAAGGTTTATCTTCATCCTTCACGTCGTCTTTGGGAATTCTTTTCTTGGCATATATTGTCTGCCCATTCGTCAAATCCGTAAAAGGATAAAGTCTCTCTTTTTCATCCGTGACTGTTATGCTGCCATTTCGTTGTCCAGCATACACATTGGCTATCGAGTCAATAAAAGCCTCACTACGCGCACGCCAATTGTCATAACGTCCGGCCTCTTCCGTTTCGCTACAAGCGGTAAACGTCAAAGCCAACAATACTAAGGAGAATAAATAGATCTTTTTACTCATTCGTCAAAGGTTTATTGTAAAGTTTTCAATAGAGAAGTGATGCTTACTCTGTCTGCAATGATATTATTCAGTTCAGAGATAGCGACACGCTCCTGCTGCATGGTATCACGGTTACGCAATGTCACACAGTTATCTTCTAATGTCTGATGATCGACCGTCACACAGTACGGAGTACCAATAGCATCCTGACGGCGATAACGCTTACCGATACTATCTTTTTCATCATACTGGCAATGGAAATGGAATTTCAAATTATCAATAATCTCACGGGCCTTTTCAGGCAGACCGTCTTTCTTTACCAACGGCATAACCGCCAGTTTCACCGGAGCCAGAGCAGCAGGCAATTTCAGAACAACACGGCTTTCACCATTTTCCAATTGTTCTTCGCAATAAGATGCACTCATGATACTGAGGAACATACGGTCAACACCGATAGAAGTTTCAATTACGTACGGAGTATAAGACTCGTTCAGTTCCGGATCAAAATATTTAATACTCTTGCCGGAGAACTTCTCATGTTGAGACAAGTCGAAGTTAGTACGAGAGTGGATACCTTCCACTTCCTTGAATCCGAACGGCATCAGGAATTCGATGTCAGTAGCGGCATTTGCGTAATGAGCCAACTTATCATGATCGTGATAACGGTAGCTTGCATCTCCGAAGCCAAGTGCCTTATGCCATTTCAAACGGATTTCTTTCCATTTCTTGAACCAGTCAAGTTCTGTTCCCGGTTTTACGAAGAACTGCATTTCCATCTGTTCGAACTCACGCATACGGAAGATGAACTGACGGGCAACGATCTCGTTACGGAAAGCCTTACCAATCTGTGCAATACCGAAAGGAACTTTCATACGACCTGTTTTCTGTACATTCAGGTAGTTTACGAAAATACCCTGTGCAGTTTCCGGACGCAGATAAATCTTCATAGAGCCATCGGCCGTAGAACCCATTTCGGTAGAGAACATCAGATTGAACTGACGAACTTCTGTCCAGTTCTTAGTACCGGAGATCGGGCATACGATTTCTTCATCAATGATAATCTGGCGAAGTTCTTCCAAATTGTTATCATTCAAAGCTTTTGAAAAGCGAGTATGAAGTGCATCACGCTTAGCCTGATGTTCCAATACACGTCCGTTAGTAGAGCGGAACTGAGCCTCATCAAACGCTTCACCGAACTTCTTGGCAGCTTTCGCTACTTCTTTATTGATTTTATCGTCATACTTTGCCAACTGATCTTCAATCAGTACATCGGCACGATAACGTTTTTTAGAATCCTTATTGTCAATCAAAGGGTCATTGAATGCGTCTACGTGTCCGGAAGCCTTCCAGATAGTAGGGTGCATAAAGATGGCAGAGTCGATACCGACAATGTTTTCGTGCAACAGCACCATGCTGTCCCACCAATATTTCTTAATGTTGTTCTTCAATTCAACGCCCATCTGACCGTAGTCATACACAGCGCCTAGTCCGTCGTAGATATCGCTCGAAGGAAATACGAAACCGTACTCTTTACAATGCGATACAAGCTTCTTAAAAACGTCTTCTTGTGCCATTTTCTTTTCTATATCTATTAATTTGAATTTGCTTTTTTCGTAAAAAGTGCCACAAAGATAGGGATTTATCTTATAAATAAGACAGAGAGGGTATTAATTTATCTTACTTTACCCAATAACCACTTCCAAACCGGTATTACCTTGATCGTACATCCTTCTAGCTCAATCTGTTCTTCGTCATCAAATGTTATTATCAATAATTGCCGACATTCAAGTACTTTCTTAACATTTTGTTCTAACCATTGAACAAATATAGCCAAGTTTCGTTCAATTCACAAAACAATATGGATATTTAATTAATTATTCGTCGATTTCCGGCTCTTCTACCTCGAATTCCGCCAGTTCCGTTTCCCGATCCGCCTTTTTCATTTCTTTGGTCAACATACTTTCCGGCATATAATATTTAAAAGGTATACGCATGCACTTTGTTCTCTTCAGTTCCCGGCTGAACTTGGAGTTCGCAACAAAGTACACACGCGAAATAGATACCTTTCCTGGTGTCACTTGTTCCGGAAGTTCACATCCCGAACTCGTTAATGCCGTCTGAAATGTCCCAAGCCCCTCAATCGTCACCGAATGTCCCGAAGACAGCAAATCCTGAATACTTTCAACCAGTTCCGACAGTATTCCTTCTATCTGTCCACGATGGAAACCTGTCGACTTTGCCATACGCACTGCAAGTTCTTTATTTTTCACTCCGCCTCTTCGTTGCATCTTACTAGACACACCATACCATAACTCTTTTCTCTCTCCGGACGATAAATCCGCTTTCTTTCTCACTACATAAGGGATAGACATAAGCTTATATTCCTTTCTTTATTTATTTAGCAATAACTGGTTGCACGACACCCGGATGTCATACATACCGAGACCCGGATGTCATGCACAACAACACCCGGATGTCGTACAGCACGAGATCCGGGTGTCATACAAGTTGTTCTTTCTACAAAAGTAAGCCTTTATTATAGGAAAACAAAAGATATTCATTTATATTTGCACCATGCTTGCAATATAAGTAAGAAATATAAAGCTATGATCAAAATACTTCTGCTAATAGACTATTCCAGTGAGTTCGACAGAAAGCTGCTACGAGGTCTTGTACAATATTCCAAAGAGAACGGCCCTTGGCTATTTTATCGCCTCCCTTCTTATTACAGTGCCATGTATGGAGAACAAGGTATTTTGAAATGGGCCAAAGAATGGAAAGCGGATGCTATCATCGGGCAATGGAACAATGATACGATTGATTTGCAGAAAGAACTGAACATACCTGTTGTATTGCAAAACTACCATCACCGAAGCGTTACTTACTCCAATCTGACAGGCGATTATAAAGGTACGGGCAGGATGGCCGCTCAATTCTTTGCCAAACGGATGTTTCGGAATTTCGCCTATTTCGGTATCAAAGGAGTGGTCTGGTCCGATGAACGCTGTCAAGGCTACCGCCAAGAAGTGAAACGTATCGGAGGCGACTTTTTCAGTTTTGAATCTGATAAACAGGAAGATGAAATAAGGATGGAAGTCAGCCAATGGTTACAGGAACTCCCCAAACCTGTTGCCTTATTTTGCTGTGATGATGCACATGCCCTGTTCATTTCCGAAACTTGCCGAATGACAAACATACCGATTCCGGAAGAAATCGCTTTATTAGGCGTGGATAACGATGAACTGATGTGTAATATCTCCGACCCTCCCATTTCGTCTATAGAACTCGAAGTAGAAAGAGGTGGATATTCTATCGGCAGACTTATTCATCAACAAATAAAAAAAGAGCATGAGGGCACTTTCAATATTGTCATTAACCCTATCCGCATCGAATTGCGACAATCTACGGAGAAGCACAATATCAAAGACCCTTATATCCTGGAGGTGGTGAAGTATATAGATAGTCATTATAATTCCGACCTGACTATAGAAAACCTTCTTGCAAACATTCCGCTATCCCGCAGAAACTTCGAAGTAAAATTCAAGAATGCACTGAACACTTCCATCTATCAATATATACTGAATTGCCGGTGTAATCATCTTGCAGACTTACTACTCACAACCGACCGCCCATTAGCCGATTTAGCCATAGAAGCAGGTTTTAAGGATTATAATAATATCTCACGCGTCTTTAAGAAATACAAAGGATGCTCACCTCTTGAATATCGCCAAAAGAAGAGTAGCCTACTATAAATTTCGTTTTTTGAAGATTGATTTTCGTTTTTCCCCCTAAGTCTCTTATTAAAAGAACATACCTTTGTTTTCGTTAATTAGCGAAAGAAGAATCACTGTGAGGAAAAATCTTTTAAATCAAAAATCTAATATTTAAAAATTTATCATGCAATGAAGAAAATCAGATGGAACCCAAGGTTGCTAACCTTATTAGTTATTACATTCTTCTTGTGTATTACTAACAGTTATGCGCAAAATGTAATAAAAGGTTTTGTGAAAGATGGTAATGATGAACCATTACCTGGCGTATCTGTATCTATCAAAGGGACAACTAATGTTGGTACAATTACCGATATTGATGGTAAATACACAATCAATGCCAATCATAACCAAACACTCATTTTTTCCTATATCGGAATGCTGACCCAAGAGATTAAAATTGGTAACAAACGAGAAATCAATATCACCATGAAAGATGATATTGCATCCCTTGAAGAAGTGGTGGTGGTAGGTTATGGAACACAACGACGAGCCGACCTCACCAGTGCTGTCTCCAGTGTTTCAAGCAAAGAAATACTTAAAGCACCAACGATGAGCGTCAGCAACATGGTAGGCTCACGTGTGTCCGGTATTGCAGCAGTGCAAGCAAGCGGACAACCTGGTTCAGACCAAGCGGCACTTACTGTACGCGGGCAAAGCGGAATTGTATATGTAATTGACGGCATCAGAAGAACTGCTGAAGATTTCAATGGTATTGACCCGAATGAAATAGAATCCATCTCTGTTTTAAAAGACGCTTCTTCTGTGGCAGTTTATGGTTTAGATGCCAATGGCGCTTTTATTGTCACAACCAAAAAGGGAAAATCTGAAAAAGTTTCTATTACCTATACCGGAACTATCGGTTTCAGCCAAAATGCAGAACAGCAGAGATGGCTGGATGGTCCCGAGTATGCTTATTGGTATAACAAAGCACGTGTTATGCAAGGAGACAGTGAGATATTCACTACCGAAATGGTTCGCAAAATGAGAGAGGGTGTTGATGGATGGGGAAACACAAATTGGTATGACAAAGTGTGTGGTACAGGTACCCGGCAACATCACAACCTATCAGCTTCTGGCGGTAATGATAAAATACATTTTTTTACTTCAATCGGATATTTAGAAGAAAAAGGAAATATCGACAAATATAATTATAAAAGATATAACCTTCGGTCTAACATTGATGCAAAGATTACAAAAGGGCTAAGCCTATCCTTAGGAATATCCGGTCGCATAGAAGATAAAGACGAGCCCCGTTTCTCTGCAGACCCAGACGCCTATATGAATGTACCGCTTCAGTCAATCTGGGCAGTGCCCTATATGCCTGAAACATATACTTTTGAAGGAAAAGAATATAATGTAGCTAGTTTAGCGGCAGGTTCTGCTGTTTCTCCATTAGGCTCTATCTACGATTCCGGATATAATAGGAAAAACTATTCGTACATACAATCCAATTTCAGCTTAACATACGACGCTCCCTGGTTAAAAGGATTAAGTATTAAATTTCAAGGTGCATATGATATGATGCATATGATGAGTAAAATGTTAAGTAAGCCTTATGAAGTGATGCTTATGAATATGCCTGATGCAACCACCACCAACCTTACCTACAAAAAGAGCTATGGCGTACTAAAAAATACGGCAAGTTTGGCAGAAGCCGCATCCAAAAGATATGATATCACAACTCAAACAAGCGTAAATTATAACAACCAGTTCGGAAAACACACAGTAGGTATCATGCTACTTGCCGAGACCCGAGAACGAAAGACGAACTCAATTAATGCCACTGGATACGGATTAGATTATTTACAGTTGGATGAATTGGGGAAAATCACTAATTTGACAGGTGACGGTGAAAATAAAGCCCCAACCATAGATGGAGCAAGCGGACAGTCCCGTGTTGCAGGTTTTGTCGGACGCATCAATTATAATTACGCTGACAAATATTATTTGGAAACTTCATTACGATATGACGGTAGTTATCTGTTTGGAGGAATGAATAAACGCTGGGTAACTCTGCCAGGTGCCTCATTGGCTTGGAGAGTAAGTAATGAAAATTGGTTCCATATTCCTTGGATTACCAATTTAAAATTAAGAGCAGGTATCGGCAAAACAGCAACTAGTGGTATCAGTGCATTTCAATGGAGAAACACAATGGCTGTTAATGCAAATTCTGTTGTCATTGGTGGAGCTAGTCAGTCGTCCATCTATCCATCCGTATTGGGCAATCCCAATTTGACTTGGGCACAATGTTTAAATTATAATATTGGACTGGATGCTACTTTATGGAATGGGCTGTTAGGCTTGGAAATAGACGTATTCTACAAATATGAATATGACAAATTATCAAAAACCACCGGTTCTTATCCTCTCTCTATGGGTAAATATTATTTTTCTACAGGAAATGTGGACAAGGCAGACTATAAAGGATTTGATCTAACATTGACACATTATAACAAAATAGATTCATTTAATTATGGAGCAAAGCTTATCTGGTCTTATGCGTATGGCAGATGGCTTAAATATGCAGGTGATGCAGACAATGCCCCAGAATATAAAAGACTAACCGGAAAACAAATCGGGACTAAACTCGGGTGTATATCTGAAGGGCTCTTTCAAAGCGAAAGAGAAATCGAAGATTCTCCTACTTTTCCAGACCGCAAAGCACTTCCCGGCTATATCAAATACAAAGACTTAAATGGAGACGGTATCATTACTCTTGAACAGGACCAAGGATATTTTGGAAAAAGTTCTAGACCGACACATACCGGTTCACTTAATTTATTCGGCAATTGGAAAGGATTCGATTTTGACTTATTGTTTTCATGGGGACTTGGTAGTAGTGTCGCCTTGACAGGAGTGTATACAGCCGAAGGATCCAAATGGGTACAAGGTGCCACTTCTTTCAGCCGTCCATTCTATCAAGGAGGAAATTCACCTCTTTTTTTGGTGGCAAATGCATGGACACCGGAAAACCCGAATGCCGATTTTCCACGCCTAGAAGTTACTCCTAGCAGTACCAACAATAGTATATCTTCAACTTTTTGGTATCGCAACGGTAATTATGTACGATTAAAAACAGCACAAATAGGTTATAACTTCCCTAAAAAATGGTTAACCCCTGCCGGAATAGAGGCACTCCGGATCTATATAGAAGGATATAACTTATTCACTTGGAGTGCGGTATCCAAGTACAATATTGACCCGGAATCTCCTGCAGTCAACAATGGATATTATCCGCAACAAAGAACTTACACATTGGGATTAAAAGTAACTTTCTAAAAACACTCATATGAAAAGATTATCAACATATACATGCTTAATGCTAATGTTAGCTTTTACTCTATGTTCCTGTAATGATTGGCTTGACGGAGTAAAACAGACATCAACAGTCAGTGACGAAATCGTCTGGCAAGACGAAGCATCAGTTGACAAATACATAAATAGTTTCTATCCATACCTACACCAATATGGACAATTTGGTGACGTGCAGTTTGCCGGAAGTTTGACTGAGAGTCTGACTGAAACACTAAAATACGGTTCCTATGCCATAGGCGCCAGAGCTGGGATTCCGAATAATTATGCATTGGATCCCAATATGATTTCTCCGGAAAGCTGTTCATATAGCATATGGGCTGGTGTTTCCGGATCTGCTTACGAGCATATACGCCTAGTAAATCAATTTCTAACCTTACAAAAAGAGTATTCTACTTTCTCTAATGACCAAAATAACATTTGGGAGGCACAAGCCCGTTTTTTCCGAGCATTTATATATTTTCAGTTAGCAAAACGTCATGGAGGGGTAATACTATACGATGCATTACCGACGGTTGGCGGCAAAGCCCGCAGTAGTGCCGAAGAGACTTGGCAATTTATAGCTGATGACCTAGATTTCGCAGCTAAATATCTTCCCAAAGAATGGAACAGCAATCATCAAGGTCGTATAACAAAAGGAGCTGCTTATGCTTTTAAATCAAGAGCAATGTTGTATGCCAAACGCTGGCAAGATGCTTACGACGCAGCGAATGAGGTTATCAAGTTAAATAAATACGATTTAATGGATGACTACAAAGATGCTTGGAAAGGAAACAATAAAGAAGCAATCCTAGAGTTTGACTATGACAAGCAAAACGGTCCTAATCATACCTTTGACCAATTTTATGTACCGGCATGTGATGGCTATGAGAAAGCTTCACCAGGAACTCCAACCCAGGAAATGGTGGAAGCGTATGAAACTAAAGACGGTAAAAAAGTAGATTGGTCGAAATGGCACGGTTCTACAACAGAAACTCCTCCCTATGACAAACTAGAACCACGCTTTCATGCAACTATTATTTATCGCGGTTCTGTATGGAAAGGCAAGACGATGGATTGCAGCATTGACGGAACTAACGGAGTTTTCATTCCATATAGGGAACAAGTGTACACTTATGGAAAAACGACAACCGGATATTTTTTAAGAAAACTTATGGATGAGAAATTAACAGATATTGAAAACACCAAAAGTTCTCAATCCTGGGTGGAAATCCGATATGCCGAAGTTTTATTAAACAAAGCAGAAGCAGCCTATCGATTAAATAAAATTGGAGAGGCACAATCTGCCATGAATGATGTACGAAAACGTAAAAATGTTAATCTGCCAAAGAAATTATCAACAGGAGAAGAATGGTTTAAAGACTATAGAAATGAGCGCAAAATAGAACTTGCCTATGAAGGACATCTATTTTGGGATATGCGTCGTTGGGAACTTGCTCATATAGAGTATAATAATTATCGCGTACATGGATTGAAAATTACCGGAAGTTCTAATACCTATGAATATGTAGATTGCGATGGAGAAGACCGGAAATTTATAAAAAAACAATATGTATTGCCAGTCCCGGCAGCAGAATTAAAAGACAACCCTCTGATTCAACAATATGATGAATGGAAATAACCCCAATAGTATAATTATGAGAAACAATATAGTATTAGTTATCGTTCTAATCGTTTTCTTCGCAGGAATCAGTGCCTGCCATAGCCCCGAAGAAGCGAGCAATACAGAAAAACGTTATGGAATAAATAGTATCACCGCTTCTTTCCCCTATGAGTATAGTACGGAAAATAATTTTCCCGGTGAGATTGACTACGCCAATCAAATTATAACTATTGTCTTTCCGTATAATTATCCAAAATTATCTGATAATATATTACCATACGAATGTCTAAAGAAAGTCAAATTAAGTGCGAAAGTAGATAATAATATCATCATATCCCCGTCAATGGGATATTTCGACTTGACAAAAGATTGTTATATTACAGTAAAAGATCAAACTGCAAATACCAGCCAAAAATATAAAATCATAGCCGAAATCCGGAAAAATGACGCATGTACCATAGACCGCTTTAGTATTCCGTCAAAAGGGCTTACGGGGGTAATTGATGAAAAGAACCATATCATTTCTATTATTTCCATAGCAGACATTGGAGAACAGGTGGCCGAGATAACATTAGCACATGGAGCAACTTGTACTCCCAATCTTCAAAATATGTCTTTAAATTATGATCAAGAACAAATTGTAAAAGTAGTGGCTCAAAACGGAAAAGACTTCCTGACCTATACAATTAAGAAAAATGTTCCTGATAAGATTGCAGCCGGCATTCGTGCCAACAGTGGTAAGTTATTATGGGCAAAGAAATTATCTGAAATTGGAATTACAAGTAAAAACAAAGTAACCAGTTTGGGCATTCTTGACGATTACGTCATCATCAATGAAAGAGGTAATGGAGAAGCCATCTACCTAAATAATCAATCCGGAGAAGTTGTCGGTAAAATGGATATAAGTACCACCGTTACAGGAGATTTCGGAAATTATTACATGACATCAGACAATGCAAATAATATACTTATCTGTAATTATACTCCTAATGGTACAACTATGTTTACTGTATGGAAAACCAACGGTATAAATGGACAATTCCAAAAATATATCGATTATAAAGCTGTCACAGCAGGAACTGAAAGATTCGGATGGTCCATCTCAATCCAAGGCAACTTGGATAAAGACGCACTCATTACAACCCCCGTATTCTACAAAGATGGCAAAATTCAATTCGCACGTTGGCAGGTAGTAAACGGTGTACTGCAATCTCAAATTCCGACATTTATTGAAATGAAATCTCTTGTTTACAATACCTGGTTCAAACAAGCAGATATTATCTACACCGATCCAAGCAATACTGAAAGCGATTACTTCTTAGCTAGCTATGCCAAATACGATGTAGACCAAAAACGTTATTTTCTCTGGTTCAATGGCGCTGACAATACTATAAAAGCCAAAAAAGAAGTGCCGTCTTCAATCAATGGACCTGTCACTGCTGTAGATTACATTGAATTTAACAATACTCCATACGTTGCCCACACAATAGTCAATGGCTTCTCATGGGCTGTAACAGGAAGTGACATCGCCTATATGTATGATTTAAGCACTCAGTCTCTAACCACTCCCATCGAAATCTGCGAAACAAAAATATACGGTGGAATAGCAAATGACGGTCAGAATACAGAAGGAGCCAGTGATGTGGTTCTCAGAGCTTCCAAAGACGGTTATTACCTATATGTCTACTTTATGTTTGCTAACGGATATGTTGCTTGCAAACAATATGATTGCATTGATCAGTAATTATTAATCAGAAAAACAAGAAATATGAGACTCAAAAATATAATTTTCACAGCTTTTATTCTCTCGTTAGCTTCCTGCAACGCTGAAGATTACAAATCAGGAGAAGTAACCTTTAATCCTGACCAACCGGATGAACCCATTGTACAAACTAAAGTAAACTTTGCTGCCGGCAAATTTTACAAAGTGAATGCGACGGCACACAAAAACTTTCAAGACCAATACCCGATTACTCCTTGGAGTACTGGAAGTAAACTGACCGATGAGGAAATTGGCGGTACTAGTCCTAAAGATTACATTGTTAGCTGGGAAAATCAAACAGTAGAGGTAGTGATAGACCTTGGTTCTTTAAGAACAATCGAAGAGGTTGCCATACATGCCGTTGCAGATCAGCTTTACAGTATGAAACTACCCTCACAAGCCACCTTAGCTTACAGCAGAGATAATCAATCATGGACAAAGAATCCTAATAGTACAACCTTCACTTCTGTTGAACCCACAGAACATATTTGGAGTTCTATTCCTGTAAACAAAGCAGAATGTAGATATGTAAAAGTAGTTCTTGTCCCTCCTGCTGGAGAAAGAGTGGCAATAGCTATTGATGAAATCAAAGTCATGGGAGAATATAAAACAGATCCTAAATACGTTCCCAAAAACGGTTGTTACCATGGTGCTTTCTGCCCATTATACGCTTATGATCCTGAAGACAGGGAAGGAATTACTGATGCATGTGCGGTAACCTTATTCGAAAAAATGGTCGGGAAGCAGCTATCCATTATGTTATGGTATCAAAATATGGAGCAAGGACGAAATTTTGCAGAAATGCAAGATGCAAGAGAAAAATACTGGAGTAAAAACTTCAATGGTACATCACGTATCTTCCTTTATGGATGGACTCCCCCCACCAAGTCAGCTCCTATTGCCCAAGGCAGTCTGGACGATTTTTTTAAAGCTTACTTCACTGAAGTCACAGCACAGTCTGTGAAGGACATGGGCCCTGTATGGTTTCGTCCTATGAATGAAATGAACGGTGGATGGATATCTTATTTCAGAGATGCCAAAAACTATGTACGTGCTTGGAGGCGTATGTACAACATTGCTGAACAACTCGGTTTAACTGCATATAATGTATTTGTCTGGTCCCCAAACAGTGTCAGTATGCCCAATACTGCAGATAACCAAATGAAAGACTACTATCCGGGTGACATTTATGTAGACTGGTTGGGAGTCAGTTGCTATCCTCCATCATTAAGCGAAACCTTCCCAGAAGAAAAACGTTATCCATTAACTTTAATGAAGGATATACATACTATTTCTCCGGATAAGCCAATCATGATTAGCGAAGGAGGTTATTCCGGCGGTTGTGACCGCAAGCGATGGATACGGGAATGGTTTGAGATAAAAACCGCATATCCGAGAGTAAAGGCTGTTATTTGGGAAAATCATGAAAATACAAATACTGAAAATTCAGACCGACGACTCCAAAGTGATCCCGAAGCACTAGAATTATATAAGCAATTAGTACAGGACCCATATTGGTTAGATGCTATCCCAACAGAAGTATATCAAGAATTTGAAAGCAGAAAATAAAGTAGAAATCACTAAAGTATAAATCTGACAAAATGAAAAGATTAATTCCATATAGTTTGTGTTTTCTCGTTTGTTTGTCATCATGTCTCACAGGAAGTAAATCTTCCTGTGAGAATAAACAAATCGAAAATCTTTTATCAGCTATGACCTTAGAAGAAAAAATAGGAATGTTACATGGCAATACAATGTTCTCAAGTGGTGGAGTACCCCGACTAGGCATTCCCGACCTTCAATATTCCGACGGTCCACATGGAGTACGTCATGAAGTTATTCCCGACGGATGGACTTCTGCAGAATGGAACAACGATTCATGTACTTACCTGCCAGCTCTTACGGCATTAGCTTCCACATGGAATAGAGATTTGGCAAAACTATATGGAGAAGTTCTTGGAGCAGAATGTAAAGCACGTGGCAAACATGTAAGTCTGGCTCCCGGAGTAAATATCCACCGCTCTTTGCAAAATGGAAGAAACTGGGAATATTTCAGTGAAGACCCTTTTTTAAGTGGAGAACTTGCTATTCCATATATACAAGGAGTACAGTCACAGGGAGTGGCTTCTTGTGTCAAACATTTTGCGCTTAACAGTCAAGCATTCAACCAATATAAAGTTAGTGTCGAAGTAGACGAACGAACCCTACACGAAATTTATCTGCCAGCTTTTGAAGCAGCCATTCAAAAAGGAGGTGCTCTATCTGTAATGGCAGCTTACAATAAAGTACGTGGACTATGGTGTACGGAAAATTCTTACCTACTCGATACTTTACTACGGAAGGAACTTGGCTTTGACGGAATGGTAGTATCCGACTGGAACGCCGTGCATAACACAGTTCATACAGCAATGTGCGGAATGGATGTTGAAATGGGCACAGAAGTCAAGCGAAATAAAAAATATGCTTTTGAAGAATATTATCTAGCCAACCCTTTATTGGAGAAAGTAAAAAACGGGGAAGTTCCAGAAGAAGCTATTAATCAAAAGGTTCGTAATATATTAAAATTAATGCTTCGGTTGGATATCATAGGACAAACATCCCATGACACCACTGGTATGGCGGCCAAACTAGCCACTCCTGCCCACCAGAAAGCTGCTTTAAAAATAGCAGATGAATCATATATTCTATTGCAAAATTCCAATAATATATTACCTCTGAACCTTTCACTTTACAAGAAGGTTGCGGTCATAGGAGCCAATGCTACAGAAAAATTCGCAGCCGGTGGTGGAAGTACCAAATTAAAACCGAAATATGAAATTACTCCTTTAGAAGGAATACGCAACTATTTCAATGGGAAAGTCAAGATTGAATATGCTCCCGGCTATAAACTCAATCATAAAGTATATCCTATAGGTCATTGGTTTACCAATGAATTTGACAAATTCGACCCGATTCTATATAAAGAAGCTATTTCCATTGCGTCCAATGCAGATCTAGTTATTTATGTAGGAGGGCTTAATCACGAGAATGGTTCAGACTGTGAAGGATATGATAAACCCAATCTTAAATTACCATACCAACAGGATAAACTGATAAATGGAATTACTGAAGTAAACCCTAATACAATAGTGATATTAACGAGTGGAGGTCCAATTGAACTTGGAGAATGGCAAAAACGAGTTCCAGCATTACTTTACAGCAGTTTTACAGGGATGGAAGGAGGAAATGCTTTAGCACGCAATTTATTAGGTGAAGTTAATCCTTCCGGCAAGCTGACTACAACTTGGTGTAAAAAGTTAGAAGATATGCCAGATCATATTTTTGGAGAATATCCTGGGAAAAATGACACCGTCCGATTCAAAGAAGGAATCATGGTAGGATACCGTTACTTTGATACATACCAAATAAAGCCTCAATTCGAATTCGGTTTCGGTCTCTCTTACACTTCATTCGAATATTCAGATTTAGATATGAATCCGATATGGAATGAAGCAGATGATACCTTCGATGTTTCTTTCACTGTCAGCAACACCGGTAAGCGATATGGCCAGGAAATTGCACAGCTATATGTACATCAACAGGAATGCAGTGTTCAACGCCCAGTGAAAGAATTAAAAGGATTTGAAAAAGTAGCGTTACAACCTGGGGAATCTCAAAGAGTAACGATTAAACTAACCAAGCGTGCACTACAATATTATGATATTAAGAATAAAGGCTGGAAAGCAGATCCCGGCACTTTTACAATACAGATTGGTGCATCTTCCCGCGATATTAGATTACAGAAAAATTTCAAGCTAGAAAAACTGTAGAATCAAGATTATACTTTAACAAATCCATTATGAATCGCTATTTAAAAGCAATATTGTGTATATACATTTTTTTATTGGCATTTTTGTCAATGACAAAAGCTGAAGAAACACAGGAAAAACAGCAGGGAACGCCTCAAACTTATACAGTCGTCAAGGATATCCGCTACGGGCTGCAAAGAAAAAAGCTTTCTCCAAACGATCATTCTTCCGACAGACTGCTAGATCTTTACCTACCCGATAAAAAAAAGCCAAAGAAAGGATTCCCCGTTTTTGTATTCATACATGGAGGAGGGTTTACCGGAGGAGATAAAGTGGAGGCTAACGGGCTTAATCCTATTTGCAAAGCTATTGTTCAAAAGGGATTTGCCGTTATCTCAATAAACTATTTTCTCACAATGAAATATCATCACCATAAAGGGGTATCATGTGAATCGCAAATGAAAAACGGAATACCTGTCAATCACAAATTTCATCCACTTATCAGACAATCTATAAAGAACGCTTCTTTGGATGCAATAAGTGCATTGGAATGGCTGAAAACGAATGCCACGAAATACAACATGAATATTCATTCTGTATTTCTTTGCGGTGGCTCTGCCGGAGCAATAACCGCCCTTCATACGACCTATGTAGAATGTCCTACATTCATTAAAATAAAAGGAGTTATTAATCTTTGGGGAGCTATGGAGAATCCAAGTATGATCACAGCCCCCGCACCTCCTATTTTCACATTTCATGGAGATTGCGATGATGTTATCAGTGTTGAATATGGACATGCCATCCAACAACGGATGAGAAACATAGGTGACACAATTTCCAGATTCCAAATACTAGAAGGCAAAGGGCATGCACAATATAGTTATATTGCTACTAATTATATCAATGACATCATATATTTCTTAAATAGTCAATTAAAACAATGAGAATTTGTTTCAATAAGAATACGTTTTTTGAATATAGCTTTTCGCTTTTCTTCTAAAAACATCACTTCTACATACCTAACTTTGCAAATAGAAAATAAGAAAACCCTGTAAACTAATTTATCTATAATAATGGAAAACAATAATACCTCAAATAAAAAGACCTACTACATTTCAATAGCCATTCTCGCCGGAATGTTCTTTATTTTTGGATTTGTCTCTTGGGTCAATTCCATACTTATTCCTTATTTCCGTATATCTTGCGAACTGACACATTTCGAATCCTATTTTGTAGCATTTGCTTTCTATATTGCCTATTTTGTAATGGCCGTTCCCTCAGGAGTGCTGTTAAAGAGAGTAGGCTTCAAACGAGGGATTATGTACGGCTTCATGCTAACCGCATTGGGGGCTTTCATATTCGTTCCGGCCGCTTTAGCCCGACAATTCGAGATCTTTCTGATCGGTTTGTTTTCCATAGGAACAGGTTTGGCAATCCTGCAAACAGCAGCCAATCCATACGTAACCATTATCGGTCCGATTGACAGTGCTGCCCGGCGTATCAGTATCATGGGGATATGTAACAAATTTGCCGGAATCATTTCTCCTCTCATTTTCGCTGCACTGATTCTGAAAGCAGATGACAGTGAACTTTTTGCCTTGATAGAATCGGGTACATTGGATGCAACAACCCAAAATGCCATGCTTAACGAGCTGATACAACGTGTTATCGTTCCGTACGCTATACTAGGAGTGCTGCTTTTATTAGCAGGAATCGGTATCCGTTATTCTGTCTTACCGGAAATTAATACGGATGAGCAGAATGCGACAGACGACAAAGAAAGCGGGCATAGCAACCGGAAAAATATTTTTGGCTTTCCATACCTCATTTTAGGCGCATTTATGGGGCATAGAACGAAGCGGTTTTTTCAATGGTCGGGAAAAATGGGCGAAAGGTTTTGAAAACCAAAGGGTTTAGGCATGATCGGGAAAATGGGCTGAATATTTCGAAGCGGTTTTTCTCTTTACATGGCTTACATCTGCTTTACGTTTGAGGGGCTTTTCTTCGGATATTCGGGGGATTGCTTTACATCGGGCTTGCAGATGGGGCTAAAACGGCCTGGAAGGGTTTTATTTTCGGCTGTGTGGCCGTTTTATGGCTGGGTTGATGGATTTTGTTATATGATGGTGTGAACGGCTGTGTGGCCGTTTTTTTGTGCCTATTTTTAAAGATGTTGCCTTAAAATTCTTCCAAATAAGTATTATTTGGTATATTTGCAGCATAATAGAAACGAATATGGCAAAAGTGATTCATGTGCATTTGCTGCATAAAATAGACGGGACGAAGCAGAAAGATTGGTATTTCAGCAGTATATCGGCTGTTTATACGGTTCTGACGGCAGATCAGGTGGGGGCAACCAAGAATTACCTGCTTCATGCCGGGCTGTCTGGTAACGGCACAATATGCACGAAAAAGGCTATAATTAAGCAATCTACGCTCATCTCGGGTGGTAGTAAGGGAATGGTTAGAACGATATAATAGCGCCGTTAGAAAGGCTTGTAGGCGTTATTTCTTTGAATGCTGATTGGGGAGCTTATGGCTCCCTTTTTTTATGCCCCTACGGTTGGTTTTATTTGGTTAGGGGTTACTATTGGGGTTACTGTTAGGGGTTACTACTTCTTTAAGTTAGGGGTTACTTTAGGGGTTACTTTTTCAGTTCTCAGAGGGTACGCCCGAAATAGGAAACTATGTTATAAATGAAAGCAAGTGCCGTTTTTCTCTGTTTTCAGATAGGAAAAACGACACTTATTTTATTGATACACATTATATATATAGCGTGAAGCCTTTGATATACAGCTGTTTTACTTCCTTATGCCCTGTAAATGCCTCTAAAAGTGTGTGCGTGCGTCTTATTGTGCCTGTTGGGTGATATGACGCATGTGCTTCCTCATTAGAAGAATTTGCTGATGCTTCCAATGACCTCAAAGACATTCACGATGCGCGATTTGTCGAATTCCTGCTCATCATAATCCTCTGTATTGATAGGAATGAAGCGCAGTTTGCCTGGATCCGGAGACCTGCGCAGGATTTTAATGGTACGGATGGTGTCCAGTACCACTGCGTAGATTTCGCCATACTGGATGTCGTTGAGTGTGCATTGACGAAGGGCAATGATGTCGCCATGGTTTATTTTGGGCTCCATGGAGTGGCCGGTGACATTGCACCAGAGGCTGGCTTTTTCGAATCCCCTTATTACGATGTTGGTGGCGGGTATGTTTACCTGAGAGTTGAACACCTCATCGAATCCCCCAATAAAGTCAACATCGTAGTATGGTGTGCCGACAGATGGGTTCATAGATGTTGTAGGCAGAGTCGAAGGATTGGCTTCGTCTGCTGTTTGAATGCCTTTCAAATCATCTTTCAACATGCTACCTGCACCAGTAAGCAACCATCCTGTTGAATATCGGGGATAATTTTCAACTATTATACTAAGCCATTTGGCTTGAATGTCGGTCCCGTTATTGATTGCTCTTGAAAGCACGCCTTTACTTGCGCCAATAGTTCTTTCCATGGCGCCAATAGTTATCCCCTCATTGGAGGCTATTTCTTGTATTCTTGATAAAATATTGCCCATAATTGAAAATTATCCCCGTTTTTATTTCGAGGGTTGAAAATTATCACTATATTTGCAGCGTGTTTAAGATGTAAACAGCGCGCCAAATATACAAAAAAGGCGTGTGATTAGCGAATTTTAAGGATTAAAGTTAATGAAAGAAGAATTGATTATGAAGGTGAAGCCGGAAACGCTGGATAGCCTTATAAATGCTTTGGTTGATATAACCAGTGAAATGAAATCAGCTGCACCCGACCCGCAGGTGCGATTCGGGGATGAAGTTTATATGACTTGTCTGTGTCTGGAGAATACGGTATTGGGCGCTATTCGACAGGTAGAGCTGAAGAAAAAAGAGGGCAAATAGATTGCCGGATAACTGGCAGCCCGGAAAGACGGGCAGGGGCGGCAGGCACGGCCGGAGAGTTGGTAAATCGAAAATGAGAAAGCGTAGAAAGCCGTCGGGGTTCGATTCCCCGCGCCCCACGATATAAACTTTTAAAATTTAGAGTTATGGCAAAGAATTTCAATCCGAGAACAGCAGAGAGTCTGTTCAAACAGAAGTTGCGCACGATGACAGGCAGTACGGCACATACGCAGAATATTGCCGACCAGGCGATGGAGCTGGCTGGACAATTCATGACGGAGGATGAGATAAGCAACTCGGATGCCTACCGGGTGATAGAGAATGTGAGCTGTGTGTGTGAGGAAGCGATGCAGGTGCTGGTCGAAGAACTGCAGAAAGGGACACGCCTTCATGAAATACTGACGGGTGATTAGGAAATAGCGGAAGCCGTTGAAAACCTTTGAACGAACGATAACGATTAAAAAGTATGACGATATGAGAAAGCAGATTTTGACAGATAACGAGACCAAGACCTTCTTGATGAAGACATTCGGATGCAGCCGTCAGGCTGTGTGGCAAGCACTGAATTTTGTCCGTGACAGCGATCAGGCGCGCCGGATACGCACTCTTGCCCTGAAGCGAGGCGGCAAACTGACTGACGGGAACTTCATCCCGAACTGCGAAACCACCTTCGAGGAGTGCGAGAAGACCATGACCTGCACTTTCGGTCCCCGTGTAAAACTCGTGGTCCACAGAAAGACCAATGATGTGGATGTGTACGTGGACGGAAAACGGACTGAAACCTACCAATGTGAATTTGTATCGGATTTCATGCAGCTGCAGCACGAGACCCAACAGATGGCATCTGCCTTATAAATAGAAATGAAATGGAGTATTATGGAAAGATATTGTGCATATCCTACAATGACCTGACTTACGATGACCGACCGGTGATGGTGAACGGAAAGGCAGACTACAGCAGAAGCCGCACGCTGAAAGGAGTTCATCCTTCCACTCTTTCCGAAGAAGAACTTGCTCCCATCATGTCGATACCCAATTACAAGAAGTTAGCGGCAAAGGAGAAAATCAATGTAGTTCGATCCGGAAGAGGTCTGGGAGGTTACGTTTTGGTAGAAATAGCCACCATGCCCCTACGGTTTCAGGAAAGGATAAAACTAAAATACGGAGATATGAAAGAAGACGTAATAAGAAACTGGCTCGGCAGCCATTACCACATCGATGCGAAAGCCCGGGAATTTTACACCCGGTTCCGTTTTGACAACGGAGATACACTGCCACCGGAACACATCCAAGAATATACGGTAAACGCTTCGGTAATTGAGGCAGTGATGCGTGCCATGGAGGATGCCACGTTTATGCGAAAGGCCATGAAGGCCGGGCCGGTGAACTGGGGCGAACTGGCAGGAGCCATCAGTTACTACCAAGCAGAGTTCGGACATACCTTGCCTGTCAGTTCCAACCGCTTCAAGAAGCGTGTGAATGACTTCAAGGCCAACGGCTATGAAAGCCTTATCAGCCGCAAGTTCATGAACCAGAACCGCCGGAAAGTGACCTATGACATTGAACGCCTGCTGCTGAGCATCGATGCCCAACCGGAGCAGCCCTTCAATACCACCGTGTGGGAACAGTACAATCTATTTGTGCAAGGAGAACTGGAGCTATATGACCCCGAAACCGGCGAGGTGTTGAATCCGGCAGACTTTACCGACAAGGATGGAAATCCGCTGGTATTGAGCCCGGCCACAGTAGCCAACTACCTGAACAACCCCAAGAACAAGGCCCTTCGCGGTAAGCTGCACATGAGCCAATGGGATTTCAACAATGCCTACCGTCCTTATCATCTGCGCAGCATCGGTGAATATTCCTTGAGTAAGGTTTCTCTTGACGACCGCGACCTGCCGCGCCCAATGAAGGATGGCAACCGAGTGAAAGCCTATTATGCCTACGATGTGGTGAGCGGTGCTGTGGTGGGATATGCCTACAACCGGTACAAGACTACCGAGTTATTTTTAGACTGCATGCGAAACATGTTCCAGACCCTGGACCGGAACGGCATGTATATCCCCGCCGAGTTAGAAGTGGAACACCACCTGGTAAGCGACTTTGCCGACGGATTGATGCAAGCCGGTACCGTCTTCCCCCTGATCCGCTGGTGTAACCCCGGGAACTCGCGTGAAAAACGTGCCGAGCACAAGAACCGCGAAAAGAAATACGGTGTGGAGAAACGCACGCAGGTAGGTATCGGCCGATGGTATGCCAAGCTGGAGGCCAACCGCCCGAAGGAAGAAAAGGTGTATGACGAAAAGAACAACACCTACAAGGTGAAGACCTATAGTTATGAAGAATTGGTAGCCGATGATATACGCGCCATTGAGACCTTCAACGCACAGCCTCACCCCAACCAAAAGCGCTATCCGGGCATGAGCCGTTGGGATGTGCTTTGCGCCCATCAGAACCCGAACCTTGCACCTTGGGACAAGGCCGTTCTTTACCGGTTCATCGGACAGCACACCGAAACAACCATCCGGCAGAACACCTACTGCACGGTGATGTACAACCAATACGGACTGCCCAGCCCGGAAATCATCGAAAAGCTGGAGCCGAGGAACTACAAGGTAGATGCCTATTATCTGCCCGATGCCGACGGAACCATCAACGAGGTATATATCTACCAGAACGGACGATATATCGCCACCTGCAAGCCCGTAGCCCGTTACAATGAGAATACAGCCGAGCAGACCGAGTACGACAAGGCAGCCTATACCGAACAGTCCAAGTATGTAGCTCAATTCGACAAGATGATGAAGGACGGCAAGATCAAGCGTGTGGGCATCCTTGCCAAAGAGGAAGCAAAGCTGATAACAGAGGTACAGGCGGAAGCCGTTCCCCTTCCTGCACAAGCCGAGGAAGAAGATTACTCAGCCTATATGGACATCAGTGCCTTCGAGCATGATGCAGTAGCCAAGATATAATTAACGACGTTAGAACGAATTTAAAACAGCATTCAAATGGAAATAACAAATGAAGTAAAGCAACGTATTGTGGCAGCGATAGCCACCGACCGTGAAAATTATCCCAGTGACAACCGCCATGCCACGGCACTGGGCATAGCCCCCAGCGTTTACAATGCCATCAAGCGGGGCAATTATGAAAAGCAGGTCAGTGATGCCAACTGGGTAGGTATAGCCCGAAGATTAGGCGTGCAACTGCGTACAGAAATACCTTGGCTGGCAGCACAGACCCCGACCTACGTGTTTGTGAGCAAGCAGCTGGAAGTGTGCCAGGGAAGCGGGCTGAGTGCCATCCTGTGCGATATGCCCAATATCGGCAAGACCTTTACAGCGAAAGCTTACGTGAAGCAGCACAAGCACGCCGTATATGTGGACTGCAGCCAGGTGAAGACCAAACTGAAGCTGATACGCTACATTGCCAAGGAATTCGGTGTGACCAGCAACGGACGCTATAGCGACGTGTATGAGGATCTGGTGGCCTACCTGCGCACGATTGATACGCCCCTGGTTATCCTGGATGAAGCCGGGGACCTGCAGTATGAAGCCTTCCTGGAGTTAAAGGCGCTTTGGAACGCTACGGAACGCTGCTGTGCCTGGTATATGATGGGTGCCGACGGATTAAAGGAGAAGATCAACCGCGCCATCGAAGGCAAGAAGGTGGGCTATACCGAAATGTTGAGCCGCTACGGTGACTCCTACAGCAAGGTGACCCCGGACGATGCGCAGGAACGCGAAAAGTTTCTGAAGGCACAGGCTGCCATCGTCGCAAAAATCAATGCCCCGGACGGTGCCGACATTGCCAAGATTGTTCATAGCACCGGAGGCGGCTTGCGGCGCGTATATACCGAAATCGAAAAATTAAGGAGGATGCAGGCATGATAAGCAAGATAGAAATGCAAGCGATGGATGCTGTTATCGGTATCCATCGCGAGATGAGAAAAGCGAATGAGATAGACTGGGAACAGCGCAGATATGAAATTGCCAAAAGCATGCTTCCGGTAGTAAGAAGCAATTCATCAGGTATAATGTCTATAAAACAAGTTGCCAGACTTGCTGTGGACTATGCTGATGCTCTTATTGAAGAATTGAAAGGAGGTAACCGTGAAACTGAAGAGAGCCTACAGTCCCGGTGAGGTGCTGAACATGAAGATTCCCCGGTTCGAGTTTTCCGGGGACTGGCAAACCTCGATAGGCAACCCGGCCAAGAGCGGCGTGTGGATTATTTGGGGAGCCAGCGGAAACGGTAAGAGCAGCTTTGTGATGCAGCTGGCCAAGTACCTGTGTAGCTTCGGACGCGTAATTTATGACAGTTTGGAAGAAAGTACCGGTTTGTCGTTCCAGATGAGCCTGAAACGGCACAAGATGGGTGAAGTGAAAAAGAAGCTGATTATCCTTGACCAGGAACCGATGGAGCAATTGGAGGAACGGTTACGGCGCAGAGGCAGTCCCGGAATCGTGATTATCGACAGCTTCCAATACAGCGGCTTGAACTACAAAACCTACAAGGAGTTCAAGGAACGTCATCCCAAGAAACTGTTTATCTTCATCAGCCATGCCGAGGGGCTTCATCCGGCAGGTAGAAGCGCCCGCAAGGTGGAATATGATGCCGATGTGAAAATCATGGTAAGCTGTTTCAAAGCCTGGTGCAAAAGCCGCTTTATGGAGCGGCCCGGTGAGCCCTACGTGATATGGGAAGAAGGTGCTGCCAAAACATTGAAGGACGATAATATGGAGGATTATTTGAATGATGGAATGGGAGAATAAGCTGTACCAGATACTCCTGAAAGAACAGGAAGCGGAGGCCGTGGTGGACGATTGGGTAGAACGTAACATACAAAGCGACCTCCGTCTGCGCAGGGCCAAGACAAAGGGACACGTAGTGATAGAAACCAGGGATGTGATGTTTGCTCGGAATATTCAGGTATGGCATCCGTCCTGCCAAATAAACATTAAAGATTTGAAGTGATGGAAAAGAAAGAAGAAAAGAAAGTGTGCTGCATCTGCGGCAAAGAGTATGAGGGCTACGGATACAATCCGTTCCCGGTGAAAGAAGAAGGCTGCTGCTGCCAATCGTGCAACTACAGTGTGGTGGTTCCGGAACGGTGGGAACGACACAAGGCTTTTCAACGTGGTGAAGCGACCGGTGCCGGGAAAGTGTACATCAGCGGAGCCATCGCGCACTATGATATGAATGAGCGCAAGGAAGCCTTCAGCCGTGCCGAGGAGAAACTGATGGCACAAGGCTATGATCCTGTAAACCCTTTCAGGAACGGATTGCCGGATGAAGCTCATTGGAGAGCCCACATGCGGGCCGACATTGCCCTGTTGCTGGCTTGTGACTATATCTACATGCTGAAGGACTGGGAACTGAGCAAGGGAGCCAAACTGGAGCTTGACGTAGCCAGTTCGTGTGGCATTAAAGTATTGTTTGAATAACCTTTTAATAGTGAATGTATGGAAGAAAAACAGAAAGTTCAGGTCGTATTTGAATTTGACCGTTCCGAGTATGACGCGTATCTCTTTTTGATGAATCAAAAGAAGACGAAAGAGGTAGAGCAAATATGGAACACCATGAGCGGTGAGCCTGTGGTTGCGGATATTGATTTGTTTGAAGAGGACAGCCAGTCTGTAAAACTTATGATGATAAGTTTGGCAATTCTTTCAGTGGAGAAAAAAGTGAAAGGATGATATGGCACAGGAAGTAACCAATTTCGCCCGGTTCTATGCATTGTTCAACAAACTGCCTTATCAGGGCGATCGGGAGGAATTCAAAAAACAAATCGTGCTGCAGTACACGTGGAACCGGACAGACAGTCTGAAGGAAATGACGGCCAAGGAGTATGAAGTTTGTTGTACTGCTCTGGAGAAACTGAGCGGACAAGACGAATGGCGGCAGAAACTTCGCGAGGAACTGCGACGGAAACGCAGCGTCTGCCTGAAGCTGATGCAACAGTTGGGTATAGACACCACCGACTGGAACCGGGTGAACGAATTCTGCAACAACCCCCGGATAGCCGGCAAGCCCTTTGTTCAGGTTAGTACAGCCGAGCTGGAACAACTGGCCATCAAACTGCGGGCTATCCAACGAAAAGGAGGTTTAACCGATAAATAGAGCAATATGGATAAAAAAGCACATGAAGCGCTTGAGCGCATAAGAAAAGACGTGACCCTTACGACATCCGATATGGAGAACCAGGATGCAGCGGAGTTTTTCAACGAACTGGCCGACTGGGCGTATGCCAATGGGGAGGCCATGCTGATAGACGATGAACCGGAAAAGCAGGATGATTATGAGGATAGATGACCAAGACAAGCTGATAAAAGCGGGGTTCTGTATAATACGAAAGGATGATTATCCAGGCCCGAGGATAAAGATGTGTACCGGCATAAACGGTGGCTGGAAGACATACAAGAAGTTTGAAACCAAAGCAGAAAGAGACAGGACATTCGCTTTGCTGCTGAAGGATGACAAAGTAATAGCTGATTAACAACTAAAATGATTTAAAATGGAAAAGAACAATCAAAGTGTGGACATCAAGTCCCTGAGTAAAGAACAGCGAGCAGCCCTCATGGCCCAGCTGCAGCAAGAAGAGAAAGAAGACCGCATCGCCCGTCGTGAAACTTACGAGGCATTACGCGGTGAGTTTATGCACGAAGTAAAGACCAACGTTCTTGAGATGGTGAATGCCGTGACCGGGTTCCGCGGATGGCTGGAAAAAGAAGCCGATGCCTTTACCAAGGTGATGAAGGAATACGGCCAGGTGAAAAGCGACGAACAGCGCAGCTATACCATTACGGACGGAGACTTCCGTCTGGAAGTGAAAAGCAACAAGGTGAAAGGCTTCGATGAACGAGCCGACATGGCAGCCGACCGTCTGATTGACTATTTGAAGCGCTACATGCAGAACAGCGAGAAAGGTTCTGATGATCCGATGTATCAGATGGCCATGACCCTGCTGGAGCGCAACAAGATGGGCGACCTGGACTACAAGAGCATTTCAAAGCTGTATGAACTGGAAGATAAGTTCGATGAAGAGTATGCAGACATCATGCGCCTGTTCAAGGAAGCTAATGTAGTGCAGCGCAATGCCACCAACTACTACTTCAGCCGCCGCAACCCTGAAAACGGCGTATGGACCCGCATTGAACCCAGTTTCTGCCGTTTGTAGCCGAAACCCGTTAACCCTATAAACAGAAAGCGCCGCAGTTGTTATAATTGCGGCGCTTTTGTTCTTAAAATAGATGGAAATCAGTTATTTTTGTAAGAGAAATAAAATGTATGGGCAAAGGACGGGATAAAGAACTGATCAAGCTGCGTGACGAGGCACTATGCCGTCGTTACTACTATTGGACAGAAATACAGCGGTTGCGGTTCGACGATGCTTTAAAAGTGTTGTCGGAGCGCGAATTCTTTATATCCGAGGAACGTATCATGACCATCATCCGCCGGAAATCACGTGAGGGAACAGACTACAATCTGAAGCCTGTTCCCAAGGTGAAAGCCCCCCGTCTGACTGCCGCCCAGCTGGAACTATTCCCCATAAGATGACGGCATGGCCGATTCATCGTGCAGTGTGAATGAGAACGTCATTTCATAGACCTTGATGTAATGCGGCATGGCATACGAACGGCTTTTCTCGCGTACCAGCGGCGAAGCGTTGTCCGTGCATTGCAGACACTGCAGCGACTTGTATAATTTCTTGGCCAGCTGCTGCCTTTCCCTCACCTTGTCATACGTGCCGGATGCGTAGCTTGTATCGTCGTAACAATCGATGGCCAGCCGGACGGTCAGTGCGGATTCGCTTTTCTGTGCCCCGTATCCGAGGTCGTGCCAGTCGGAGTTTGTATTTCCGATTAATACACAAGGGAAAGTGACCGGGTACTGGTCTTCTTCTGCTCCCATTTCCAATTGTCCGTAGTCCTCGTCGATGAGAGAGAGTTCCGGCATTTCCTGTGCAATCTGTTCCATGATTGCGATAAAAATTTCGTCCATATCGTTATTGGTTTAAAATGTTGGTAATTTCCTGGTCCACCTTTTCCCGGATACGCCGGTTCAATTCTTCGCTTTCGCCCATGAACTGGCGCTGCGGGATGCGGATGTGCAGTTTCTTTTTTTGGGTAAGCGCCATGTTCCTCCAGAACTGTGCCTGCGGATTCAGTTCCTTCGGCTTGGAACGTCGTTTGACGCGTTTCTTTTGCCCTGTGCCGGTTTTTTTTCTTTTTCCCGAAGCCTTGTAGAACTTGGCCCATGCAAAGCGCCTCATGCGGTCTGTGACGGTGACATCGATTTCCCCGCCCCAGTTGTTGATGGGTGCATAGACCACCTCGTTGAATACCCTTACCCGGTAGTCTGCAGGTGTATATCCGACCGATTTGAACAGATGTTTCCTGCCGGAGAGCAGCGTTCCATAATTGCTGGCGGCATCGAAACCTCCCGAGGACAGCCGTTTGGCTTTGGGCCAAGGGTGAAGACCGCCATTGACAAATCCACCCTGCCGGAAGTTATCCTGAAAATGGTCTTTGGCCATTCGTCCTACCATGACTGGCATTTTGCGGCGCATCATACTGTCCAGCCTGTCACGTTTCCGCTTTATCATTTCCGTAAAATCTTTTATGTCCATAATCATCAGTAATTCAAGAATAATTTATAACTTTGCAACCGAGGCTTCCAATATGCCTTTTATGCGTTATGAATATACCGGAACAAGTAAAGAACGAGGCCCGTGTACTTATTGAGCAATACGGTGACACCTTCGAATACCTTGGTATTTATGAAGGCCAGGAAGCCTATGTGTTCAAGTTTCCGGGGGACTCCTGTACCGGTTATCCTTTCGTCTATCTGTATGACGGTAAAGACGCAACCGAAATAACCGGTCCGTTATCCCTTGACGTTATCGATTCATGTATCGAAAATATCGAGGAAGGAGACATCGAATAGCTTATTGTCAATTCTCAGGACTCCCCTGCAGTTGTGGGAAGTCGCAGCTCCTATTTCACATAAATATTTTACGTCTTTCCATTCCATTCCTGAACCGGCAGAATTATCGCTTTGGGGTTCGATATACCTTAGTTCACCATCCGCAAACCGTTGCAGGATTGTAGCATGACCTCCTCCACTTTTCCAGCCGATGCACAATTCATACACGCCTTCTTCCTTACATACCTCATTGAAATACTCCATGTACCTTTTAGGGGTCATTTTCAGGTATCCTTTGTGCGCAAGCCAGCTGTTTATACTTATATGTTGCGCCGGAGTACCGTCGGTGTTTTTCCAGACTTCAAAAGCACGTCCATTACTCAGATATTCAAGTTTAGACCCTGCGACATTGCCTTTGGCGGTAATATCCCATCCACGTAATCGTAAAGCGTATGCCGGTGCGCAAGTCTGGCAGTTGATACTGTATGGAGTATCCCGTTTTTTATCGTAATCGCTGTTCTTCCGGTATCTGTTTCCCCTTTTATCGCGGTATATTCCTTTGGAATCCAAAATATACTCTTCCACATGTTTGGGATTTGCATTCTGTTTGTCCGCCTTATCCACATCCATAGGTTTTCCTTTTTTGATTTTAAGAGCCTTTTCCATTTCGAGGTTGTTCCGGGCAATGGCCATTTTTTCCTCCCCGGTAAGGTAGTCCGGCATTTCCGCAATCATCTCGTCAATACGGGCCATAAGTTTATCCACCGCTTTTTGGGCACCCTTGTGGGCTTCTGCCTGATATGGATGATTGTCGGAAAACAGTTTGCCGTCCGTTCCCGGATTGTTATCCAGTCCGGGCTGGGGCTTGTTCTTGTCGTCTTCGTCCGGAAGTGGTGTCGGCTCCTCGTCGGTGGCAGTGAGGTCGCACTTGCAGTTCCACCGGTCGCCCGGTCGGTGGATGTTCCAGAACGTGTCATCAATCGGCCGGATGGTATTCCAGAACGGGCGGTGGTCAGCCCCCGATGAATGGAGGTGGACGGTAGCCATTTGAGGTTGGGCAGAATATCGCGTTCGCGCAGGAACTGTTGCCAGTCAGCCGCCTGATGCGCCCGGATGACCGCCGTATCATACTCCGTCCGCAGCCAGTGACGAACCTGATGGGAAGCAATGGGCAAGACTTCCTGTACCCATTTGTCGAACGGTTTTAAAATGCCGTTTGAATCCAATAAAAGTCGTGCCATGTCATTCTGCATACGATGTACCTTGAATGCCGAGAATACGGCATTGTTCCGGAGTATGGCATTTCTGAAATCCTCGTCCGGAGTAATGGCCTTGGATTTGCTGAACCCTTCCTTTGCCGCCTTGTCCATCTTTGCCCATATTTCATTGAACAGGTTGATTTCGATTTCGGTTGCCGGATGAAAGTCCCTGCTGTATATGTTCAGCAAGGCACGCCGCAGCACCTCTTCGGAGAAGTCAAACTCCATGGAGATGCTGCCATTATCAGCCGCATACAGTCTGTCGACTACCAGTCTAAAGCTGCCCCGTCTGCCGGGGCTTTCACGAAAAAACCTTTGAGCCAGTTCCGGAAGTTTCTTTTCTGTTTCGGTGTCGGTTCATCATCCCGTCCCTTATTCGCTGGCTCCGGCTCCTTCTTCGGGCTTGGAATCTGGTCGGCTTGTTCAGCCGTCTTTTGTTCCGCCTTCAGCTGCTCGTAATTGGCCGGTTTGTCGATACCGAATTCCTCATAGAGATAGTCGTCGTCGATGGGGATGTTGAAGTTCTTCTTCAGCTGCGTGAGGATGGATATTTTGGTACCGGCATCCGTTTCCTTCGGTTCGGGGAAACAGAACGTACCCCCTTCGGTGTTGATGCCCATGCGCAGCAGAATGTCCGTCATGTCGTAATTCAGCACGTTGAGCACGTACTTCCGGTCGGCCTCCAGTACCTTGTCCTCTACTTTCTTATGAACCGTACCCAAAGCCTGCGTGCCTTTTTCGGACGATTCGGTGGTCAGCGTATTGCCCAGTATCAGTTTGGAAATTTCGTTGTTGCACCGCTCGCAGAGGCGTTCATAGACATCGGCAGACCCTGTTTTGTTTCCGGCTTCCGTGAGTTTGAGTTCCGTGTCCTTGGCATGGAAGAACTGCGCCAGACTTCCGGCATTGGCCGCATCCTCCATGGCCCGCTGGCGTGACTCGTCGTCGTCGGAATCATAGATATATTCCTGGATAGGCATGCCGAATACCTCGGAGAACTGTGCCCAGTCGCCCGTAGTGTTACGTTTGTAGATGACCCAAGGTGCAGCCTTGGCCAACAGCCCCAAATCGGACGGTGAACCCACAAACAGCAGGTCGGTATATTCATTCCAGGAATGGCCGGTAATGTCCGTCTGGTGGCGCAGGATGAGTTCCCTGACCGGATCCACATGCTTGCGTGGTACCAGGTCATAATCCACCCACTCCTGCAGCTTGTAGAACTGGCAGAGCGAGAAGCCCCAGAATTTCGCATCAAGGATGTCACCCACCAGCCGGTTGAACCAGGGCGACTGTATCTGTTCGTTGATTTTATCGTCGGGCTTCCCGTCCACCCGGAATTCCATGTTGGAGCACAGCACGGCATTCTTTCGCTTTTCGAGCACACAGGAAAGGTGGGTATCCATCAGAATGTCCTCGTAGAGGTCATAAAGTTTGTAACGTCGCGAGAAATCGACATTCTCGGCCACCCTTACGGCTGCCATGTAGTCGGAAATGTCCAGCCCGAAGCGTTTGGGCTGTGTGAGCACAATCACATTCGGTCTCTTTTGTCCCGGCAACGTGAAGTTTCCCCCTACGGTGATGATGCCGGCTTTGCCAGTTTTTCTGTTTTTCTTTTTCATGATGCTTGCTTTTTACCAGTGGTTCGTTCGTTTGCGGTTGCTTTGAATGCGGAAATCCGACCTGCCCGCCCTTTGTTCCTCGGGCAGCAGCGGAGCCCCTTCGATTGAAATGTCCTCGTCGGCCACCGCCTTCATCCATTCCACCGCCCGTTCGTAACGATCCTTGCGTACCTGGGAAAGTTTCTGCGGGTTGTGGATGCAGAAGATGTGATAGACCGCCATGTCGATGACCATCATCAGCACGAGCTGGTTACGGTTCTCGCCGGTGGCTGCAAAAATCTTGTTGCAGTCGTAGCGTTTGCCCAGATAACACCGCATTTCGGCAATGGCCCTGTCCTCGCAAACCTCAATGACCGTTTCGTCTTCGCGAACCAGTGCGTCGAGGATGTCTCGGTGGATGCTCGCATCGTAATCGGTAAGTTCAACAAATTTGCTCATAGTCCTATTGTTTTAGAGTTGTCATAATCTTTTCTTATTCCGTTTTCTTACATCCTTCCGTGATCGGAATACGGGCGGTTCAATGCGCCTGATCAGTTCGTCAATGATACGGTTCGCCCCTTCGACCGCATCCGGTCCGTCGGCCGGATAGCGCATGGTCAGGGTGAACAACTTGAATTGATCCTCCAGTTCCTTCATGTGCGGATTGTCCCGTTCAGCCTCGTTGAGGATGAGGTTCCCCTCGCGGTTGAGCGGTTCAAGGTTGGCCTCGATGCGCGTAGCCTTGTCCGTCTTCTTCTCCTCGTCGCCCCGGATGAACAGCGCAATCTTCTGTTCGCGGCGTACTTTTGCCACCAGCGGTTTGAACACCTGTTGGAAGAAAGGGTCCTGCAGCTTGTTGTTCTCCATGTAGCAATAGACATTGGTCTTGCCCCCGACAAATTCAAGCATCCGGACATACCAGTCAATGAACTCCGCATTGAGCGCCTGTGCCAGGAAAGTCTTGATGACGTAAAGCCTGCCACCCAATTTGCCACAGAGCGAAACCGTCTTGAAGGATTTGCCTTTCTTACCCTTGCTTTCGCCCGGTGCCGGGTCGCCATACACCACGAGGAACTTGAATTTGGAGAGTGCCGGAACCTTGCCGTATGCAATGTTTTCGAATACCTCTCCCACGGAAATCGGGTTGTTGAAATATTCTCCCTGTGCCGCCTTTTTGGATATTTTGGACAGTGTGCGGTCGATGTCCTCTTCCGAGTTCTTTTCCGGCCATGTGGAAAAACCGTTTTTGTCGCGGATGTTCACGATGTCCCAGGAGTCGGCCATTTCGCCCGCCCTCACCACGCAGCAGTCCTTGGCGATGATGTTTCCGCAGAAGATGACCAGTGTAGGTTCGGAAATGGACCTTGTGGGATACAGCGCATTTTCCCACCAGTCCCAGCGCTTCTGGATGATGTCCGGGTTCTTGGTATCCTCGTCCGTATCAAAGTCATCGACCAGCAGTACGTCGGGACGTATGGCCTCGTTTCGCGAACCACGCGGAGATTGTCCGGCACCCAGTGCGCGGAAAGAGACCTTCCCTTTGGTGGTGAATTCATCCTCGGTCCATGAGCCCGGCAGTTCCTGTTTGCCGTAGTATGCCATGATGCGTCCGTTGGCTTCGAGATTGGCCCGGTAGGGATCGAGCAGGCGCACCGCATTGTCCTTGCTGTTGGAGGTCAGAATCACATTCTTTTTGCGTCCGGTAAGCGTGAGATTCATGACGATGAACATGGTGACGGTGGATTTGGCCAGCTCACGGCTCCAAGAAAGCACCTCAAACCATTCATCGTGTGCAATGATCCGCCGGATAGCCTTTTTCTGGAAGTCGGCAAATTCATATTTGACATAATTCGGAAAAAAGAACTTGATCCATTCTATGGGATGTTTCTCAAGATATTCCCGGTGTTTTTCCCGTTCGGCTGCCGTCATGTTCCTATCGACCGGTGTAGCCCTTGCGATGTCTTCTTTGTACTTCTCCCAATCGAGGAGAGCGAGTCTGTCAGTCTGTTTCATTGTCTATCCCTTTATAATTTGTCTTTAATGTACGCATCGGCCAGGCGTGTAATTTCCTTTGCCTTTTCGAGGTCGGCCGCCCGTACCCAGTCGATGAGCCCGGTGAGGACACTGATGATGTCGGCAATGCCCACTTCCTGCTCCATGTTGCGTATGGTCGCCGACAGTTTCCCGAGGATGTCAGCCTCCTTGGATGAGGGGAACCGTTCCCCTTCGGGCCGTTCGGCGATGGCCTTGTTTATTTCGGCCACCTGCCGGTAGAGGTTAGCCACCTGTTCCTGCCTTGTGAGCGTAAGCCCCACCTTCTGTTCCTCCCACTTCCCGGCCCGTACCCAGTTGGACACGGACACCCGTGACACGCCCACCCGGTCGGCGATTTCCTGCTGTGTGAGGTTTTCCTTGAGGTACAAAGTTTTTGCCCATTCCTTTTTCTGGGCATTCGTCAAATCTGCCATAAATCGTCCTTTTTAGTTGTAAATCACGTTACAAAATTGCATGAAAAAGCGGGGTTTGTAAAAGCGCGTACGCATGATGACGGGTTACAGCGTTATGATAACGCCAGAAAACGTTATGATGCGGACGCGGTTTCTTGGTGCCATGGGAATGTTCTATTTTCGCACCATCGAAAGGCGGGGAAACCGCTGGTAAAGACATGACGATGAGCAGATTTTTCAATATTACAACGAGTGACGACGGCACCAGTACGATATTCCTGTACGGGGACATCGGAGACTATACGGAGGTGCAAAGCGGGCGCATAGCCCAGGAACTGATGGAAGCCGAACGCGTGAGCCGACGCATCCATGTGCGTATCAACAGCAACGGCGGGGAAGTGTACAGCGGCATTGCGATATTCAACGCCCTGCGCCATAGCCAGGCCGACATCCGCATTTATGTGGATGGCATAGCCGCCAGCATGGCCAGTGTGATAGCCCTTTGCGGCAAGCCCGTAGAAATGAGCAAATATGCCCGTCTGATGCTGCACAGTGTGAGCGGCGGGTGTTACGGCAACAAGCAGGACCTGCAGCGTTGCATGGAAGAGATAGAAAGCCTGGAAGGCAGCTTGAGTGAAATCTATGCCGAGCGGCTGGGCATGAGCAAGGAAGAAGTGAAACAGACCTATTTTGACGGCGAGGACCATTGGCTGACCGCCAAGGAAGCCCTGGACCTTGGTTTCATAGACGACATCTATGATGCAGACCCCGTGCCGGCAGACAGTACACCGGCGCAGATATATACTTTATTCAATAACCGGCTCGTTGAGCCACAAAAAAACAGAGAAGACATGAATCTGGAAGACGTAAAGAAACGCCCGCGCTTCAAGGACTGCGCGAGTGATGCGGATGTGTTCCGCCTGATGGACCAACTGGAGGAAGAGGCAGGCAAGGTACCTATCCTTACGAAAGAGAACACCGACCTGAAGGCCAAGGTGAAGACCTACGAAGACAAGGCTGAAGCCGAAGACCTTGCCGCCCGCAAGCAGCTGCTTGACGCAGCCGAGCAGGACGGTCGCATTGATGCGACTACCCGCCCCATCTACGAAAACCTTTTGGCCAATGACCGCGAGAACGGCGAAAAGGCCCTGGCCCAACTGCCGGTAAAGCGCCGTGTGATGGAAGACCTGCATCTGGAACCGAATGGTGAAGAAAGCCCCTGGAACAGGCGTATGCGAGAAATTAAGGACAAACGTAAAAAGTGATTGAACTATGGCAATAATTGTAAGAAACACGAATTACAGCGGCGAGGTACTGGAACAGTTGCTGACGCTTGCCGCTACGAGCAATGAGATTGTGGAAAAGGGGCTGATCATGGTGATTCCCGGTGTGGAGAAGAAAATCAGCCTGCCGCGCCTGAAGACCGGCAAGATGCTCCAGAAGCGCAAGGAGAACCCCGGCGTGGAGGATTCGAAGGGCAACTTCAACTACGACGAAAAGAGTCTTGACCCGGTGGACTTCATGGCCTTTACGGTGTTTAACCCCCGCACGTTCGAGAACATCTGGCGCAAATGGCAGCCGAAGGGCAACCTGGTATTCTCGGAACTTCCGCCCGAAGCGCAGAACGCCCTGCTTGCCGAGTTGGCCAAGCGGGTACAGTTTGAACTGGGTGACCACTATGTGAACGGTGAATATGGGGATGATGACGACCACTTGTTTAACGGCATCCTGACCCAGATGGCCAAGGATACTGAGGTGATTGTGGTGGACAGCGCAGAATCGACCATGCTGGGCAGACTGAAAGCCATGCGTGCGAAGATTCCCGTGGCCATCCGCAACAACCCGGACCTCCGCATTCTGATGAGCGTGAACGACTTTGACAAGTATGATGACGAGCTGACCCAGCGCGAGTCCAAGAACACGAGCGAAACCGATGTGAATGCCCGTCGCTACAAGGGCATTACCATTGAGACGCTTGCGGCCTGGCCCGATGATCTGATTGTGTGCACCCTCTGTTCGCCCGATGCCGGCGGCAACCTGTTTGCGGCTGTGAACCTGCAGGACGATGAAGACGTGATTCAGATTGACAAGATCTCGAACGCGAGCGAACTGTACTTCTTCAAGATGCTGATGAAGGCTGACACGAACATTGCCTTCGGTGAAGAAGTGGTGGTGCTGGACAAGCGAAGCAACCCCGTGTTCAAGGCGAGCGAGAAGAAGATTTCAGTTGACCCTGCCAGTGTGACCCTTGAGGCAACCGGTGGCAGTGAAGAAGTGACCGTGACCGCCAGCGGAGAATATGAGATAGGCAGTGCCCCTGCCGGCTTCAAGGTGGAAGCGACGGATAAAGGCGTGAAGATTTCGGCCGGTGCAAACAGTGGCAGTCAGAAAACCGGTACACTGACCCTTACGCTCAATGCCGACCGCAGCAAGACGGCCAAGATTACCATTACCCAAAACCAGAAAGAATAAGATGGTATGGCAAAATTGAAGTATCTGGTAATTCACTGTACGGCAACCCCGGAGGGGCGTGAGGTATCATCGGCGGACATCCGGAAGTGGCACACTTCGCCCGTAAGCCAGGGTGGCAGAGGTTGGAAACAGGTGGGCTACACCGACCTGTTCCACCTGCAGGGCGGTGTGGAACGCTTGGTGAACAACAACGAGGATGCGCAGGTGGATCCCTGGGAAGTGACCAACGGAGCCAAGGGGTACAACAGCGTGAGCCGCCACATTGTGTATGCCGGCGGTGTGGCCAAGGACGGCAAGACCCCGAAGGACACCCGCACCGGCTGCCAGAAAAAGGCACTGGAGAAGTATGTGAAGGACTTCCATCGCAGATTCCCGGATGTGCGCATTGTGGGACACAACGAGCTGGCGGCCAAAGCCTGCCCCAGTTTCGATGTACAGAAATGGCTGAAAGAAATAGGTATTAACCAATAATAAAAGAAGCAATCAATGAAACGAATTATGCTGTTTATGATGCTGATGCTGGGAACAGTATCGGCTGTGATGGCCCAAGGGGCCGATGTTCCGGCAACGGACTATGACGCAATGATTGGCACCTTTGCCGGTTTCGTCGGCGGTGTGGTGGTGCTTACTGAAGGGTTGAAAGGTTTGTTCCCCAACATGAAAGGCTGGGTGACGCAGCTGGTGAGCTGGTGTGTGGGCTTGGTGTGCGCGATGCTACTGTGGTGGCTTGATGCCGGATTTGTGAGTGATGTGAGCTGGGACATTGCCTTGCTCTATGGTTTTGGTGCCTCACTTGTAGCCAATGGGGTAGCCGACACGGGACTGGTGCAATGGGTTATCGGACTATTCCGAAAGAAACGCGAGGAAGCAGAATAAAAGGTTGACTGACTAAAAAACGGGTGGTATGGACTTTAGCGAGATCATGAACATTATTCTTAGCGGCGGCCTTGTGGGCACTGCAGCAGCCATCGGTTCCCTGCGTGCTACGGTGAGGAAAGCGAAAGCGGAAGCGATGAAAGCCGAAGCCGACGCAGAGGGTGTGCGTGTGGATAACGCAGAACATGCCACCCGCGTTTTGGTGAGCAATATTGTGGTACCCTTAAAAGAAGAACTGAATGCAACAAGAAAAGACCTGCAGGCCAACAAGCGCGAAATGGCGCGACTGCGCAAGGCCATTGACACTGCCAACAGTTGCCGCCATCATGATGACTGTCCTGTGCTTGGCGGGCTGCGCAAGCAGCAGGAAGAGCACGACGGTGGAGAAGATACAGACGGAATCGGCAAGCACCGACAGCGCGAGCGGAAGCCGACGGGCGGGACTGGTGATGGCGGGTATACCGGCGAGTTCGGTGAAGCTGTCTATACCTGCGGACAGCCTCCGTAAACTTCCTGAAGGTGCCGTGTACCGTGGCAAGAGCGGACAGGCGAATCTGACCGTAGGCAGCGACGACAGCGGGAACATCGTGGCCGAAGCCTCGTGTGACAGTCTGCAGCAGCTGGTGCTATGGTATGAAGAAGAGCTGGCGCGCATCCGTAGCGAAACCAAGAGCGAAATTTCAAATGACGTTCAAACAGTAGAAAAACGCCCTCCGAACCGGATGCGGACGTTTATCACAGGTGTATTGGCCGGCTTATTGGCCGGTGTGTTATTAACCATCAAACTTTATAAACGATGAACAAGAATTTCATGTACGGCATAGGAGCCGTAAAGTATAAGGATTTCACAATCGGGTATATTGAAAAGAACTCGTTTGACCTGGGCGGCAAGAAACCCGAGGCCGCGAAGATCGAGGCCGAACAGGTGCAGGGTGCCCCGGTGCTGGTCATCCCACAGAGTAACGGCGGCATCGCCCCGACGTTCAATGTGATCCAGATGAACTATTCGAACCTGCACAAACTGCTTGGCGGCAGCCTGCATTATAAGAAAGAAGACTCGGAAAAGAAAACTCCGATCGGCTGGACAGCCCCGTCGGAGGTGCTTGTCATGCAGGGACCATGGGAACTCTCCCTCGTGTCCGGACAGAGTGTACTGATTCCCAACGCCACGCTGCTTTCCAATCCTGCAGGCAAGCTGACCCTTACAGAAACCTCCAAGATAGAGGTTACGCTCGAAGTGGCGATGCCGGAGGACGGTTCGCAGCCTTACGGCGTGTTCGATACGGAAGCAATACCGGACGAGTGGGGGCAGTACAAGCTGCCGCCGGCGGAAGCCGCGGCTGCAGCATCGCTCCAAAGTGAGGAGGGCTAACGTATGGCTGACCGTTTGGAACAACTGATAGAGATGGAGTGTGCGGACGCGCTGCTTGACAGCGGCGTGTCCGTACCTCTTAAAAGGTGGAAGCTTCCGTGGCTGAAACGCCCGGTGGAGGTGCGTGTGACGATGAAGCGTCCGAGGCTGCGGGGTCAGATTCTGCTGGCGCGGGAATACCTGAAGACGGGTGTCAAACCCGATTGGCAACCGAAGGACAAGACCGAGGAACTGGCCTTTGTGGCGGAGCATGGTAAGGCTGTGAGCCGCCTGCTGGCCTATACGGTATGCCGGGGATACGTGTCGCGGCACGTGGGCATCGGGGTGACAGCGTGGGTACTGCGGAACTTTGTGGAGTGGCGTTATCTGACGGCCATGTTCCGAACATTCGAGCGTCTGATGGGCACGAAGGATTTTATGCGTATTATCAGCTCGACAGCGCGGGCGAACCCGATGACTCCGAGACTGAGCCAGGCAAGGAAGGGGAGTTAAGAACCCGGTATGAAGGTTCCCATAGCCCTTTCGGCTTCGTGTGGCAGATTGCATCGGCGACCGGCTGGAGCGTGGATTACATCCTTGATGGGGTGAATTACCAGACGCTGATCATGATGCTGAGCGACGCGCCGCGGTATGTGCGGAAAAAGCAAGGCGGCGGAAACGGTGCTCCCAGACCGGAACACAGCGCCGAGGATGAAGCGAACGATATAGTAGGATTTTTTCAAAGCAAACTGGAATGAGCAAACCTGTAGAAGTTGAATTTTTGATGAAGGACAAACTCACGCCCGGCATGAACAAGGCCGAACGTGAGGCGCTGGAACTGCGTAATACCGTCAGGCTGCTGGAGGCTGAACTGGAAAGGCTGCGCCTTGCCGGGGAGACGGCTGCCCCCAATCTGGACCAGAGTGCCAATATCGCGCAGATCCATGCACTGGAGAAGCAGCTTGAGGAATTGCGCGGCAAACTGAAACTGCTGCAGGAGGAATCGGAATCCGTGCAGGTCACCCCTGCAGACATGCCCAATGCACAGCGCCAGTTCAACGGGCTTCACAACAGCATCCAGCAGATGGCCCGTGAAATGCCTTCCTTGGCCATGGGACCGCAGATGTTCTTTCTGGCCATATCCAACAACCTGCCGATTTTTACGGACGAACTGGCCCGTGCCCGTAAGGAATATGATGAGCTGCAGAAGTCAGGCAAGAAAGGCACACCGGTATGGAAACAGGTCCTGTCCTCGCTCTTTTCCTGGCAGACGGCCATGACCACCGGCATCATGCTGCTGGTAATGTACGGTGATGAAATCTGGGATTGGACGAAAAACCTGTTCAGTGCCAAAAAAGGCGTGGATGAATTCAACGTATCAGTCAAGGAAATGACCGAGATAGAGAAGGACGGCCGTGCCCAGATGGTGCGTACCCGCTTCGAACTGAAATCGGTCATCGATGAAATAAAGAACTTCACCGGCAGCAAGGAACAGGAAAAGGCGAAGGTAGAGGAACTGAACCGCAAGTACGGGGAATCTTTCGGGTATTATAAAACACTTTCCGAATGGTATGATACCCTTATCCAAAAGAGCGAGGACTATGTACAGGTCCTGCTGCACCAGGCCAATGTCCAGAACCTTGTAAAAAAAGCTGCAGAAGCCGATGAAGAGGTGAATAAAATCAAGGCGCAGAAACCGGAAGAGGCGGAAAGCGCCATGGGTTTTTTCGGGAAATGGGGACAATATATCATGCAGTCAAGCATGGCAGAATCCGGGCAGTTCTATGATGCACAGGCTGCCATTAAGAAACATGATCAGGAAGCTTATGACATACTGTTGAAAAATGCCGAAAACAAACGCGACGGTTATCTGAAAAAAGCGGAGGAAGAGGTAAAGAAAGCGGCAGAAGCAGCCAAAAAAGGAAATATCGGCGGACATACCGACCCCGAACAGTCCGGGAAGAATCCGGAAGCGGAAGCCAAGCAACGGCTTGCCACAGAGCGCAGGCTGGCGCAGGATCTTGCCGCCCTGCAGGCCGAGAACCGGAAGGAAGAGATAGACCGTATGCAAGCCGGTACCGAAAAGAAACTGGCACAAATCGAATATGACTATAACGCCCGGAAAGAAGAAATAAACCGGCAGGAAGCCGACTGGAAGCGTGAGAACAAGGAAGCCGGTCTTTCCACCGGAGATAACGGACTTACCCGGGAGCAACAGGATGAACTTGAAAAAGCCCGTGCCTCAAACACCGAGTCAAGGAAAAAAGCGGAGGCGGACGTGTACAGGGAAGAGGCGGAAGCCATGCGTGACTATCTGAAGGAATACGGGACCTTCCAGCAGCAGAAACTGGCCATCGCTGAAGAATATGCCGAGAAAATCCGCAAGGCACAGTCCCAGGGCGAAAGGCTGACTTTGGAGAAGCAGCGTGATGCGGCTGTGCACAAAGTGGACATGGAAGCCCTTACCCAGAAGATAGACTGGGGAGCAGCGTTCGGGGATTTGACCGGTCTGCTTGCAGACCAGATGAAGAACCTGCTTGGCGAGCTTAAACAGTATGTCAAGACGGATGAGTTCAAAAAAACGGGAGCCGCAGACCAGCAGGTCGTTTACGATGCCATCGAACGGATTCAAAGCATGCTCCCCGGTGGCAACGGGACATTGGATTTTGCCCGGCTGCAAACGCAGATGCACGCTTTGGGGGATGCCGTAACACGCGTGCAAAATGCGGAACTGCAGCAGGAAGCGGCATTCATTCGGTTAAAAGCAGCGCAGACCGATTACAACAAGGCTCTTGAAAGCGGTAACCAGGCAGAAATAGAACGTACTAAAATCGCTCTTCAAATGGCCCAATCGTCCAGCATTTCAGCTGACGAAGAATACCTGAACGCCACCTCTGAAATGAAGGCGCTTGCCGGGGAGGTGAAAAGTGCCTCCCGGGACACGGTTGACGGGTTGAACATGGTATCCGACGGGTTGCACGGCTTTGCGAGCGGAACCTTGCAGGGATCATTTGAAGGAATCCAGAACATGCTTACCGGTCTTTCAAAACTGAATATCGGAGGCAAGGTCGGCGATGCCATCAGCCGGATGTCCGAAACCCTGTCAAGTGCCGGAGTCATCGGACAAATCATATCGGCCATTCTCTCCATACTGGATTTGCTGAAAGACGGTATTGGCCCGATTATCTCATCATTGATAGATACCATTTTCAATGCGATAACCGGAATACTCGACAATATCCTCAGCGGAGACCTGTTCAAACAGATAGGCGGTTCCCTTGTGAATGGTATCGGAGGACTGCTGAACACGGTGTCTTTCGGAGGTTTCAACAAACTGTTCGGCATCGGCGGGAACGCCAGGGAAGTGCAGGCGGCTATAGACCGTCTTACGGACCGGAACGAGAAACTGCAGACTTCCATCGAAGACCTGACCGATACCATTAAGGCAAGCAAGGGGACAAAATCGGTGGAAGCTTACCGGGATGCTTACAAATACCAAAAAGAAACGAATGCAAACTATCTGCAGATAGCAAAGGAACAGGCACGCTACAGCGGAAGTCACCACAGCTGGAACTACTACTGGGGCGGTTTCAACCAGGCACAGATAGACAAACTGAGCGGACAGATCGGCCGCCAGTGGGACGGGAACCTGTGGAGCCTGAGCCCGGAGGAAATGAAGGCACTGCGCAGCAACGTGGATATGTGGACGCAAATCCAGAATACCGGTAAGGGAGGCTATGGCGGGCGACTGACCGAGAAACTGGATGACTACATAGACCAGGCCGGCAAGCTGGAGGAACTGACCGACCAGCTGTATGAAGGGCTGACGGGCATTTCGTTCGACGGTATGTACAGCAGCTTCATCGACAACCTGATGAACATGAAGTACGGTGCCAAGGATGCGGCGGAGGATATATCCGAGTACTTCATGCGGGCGATGCTGAGCAACAAGATCGGTGAGATGTACAGCGACAAACTGAAAGGCTGGTGGGAGAAGTTCGGCAAGGCCATGGAGGACAACGAACTGACCGAGGCGGAACGGAACGCGCTGATGGAAGAGTACATGCAGTATATGGATGAAGCCCTTGCCCTGCGTGACAACCTGGCGGCAGCCACCGGTTATGACAAGACGCAGCAGGGCGGTACGAGCCAAAGTGCGAAAGCGGGCGGCTTTACGGCCATGACGCAGGACCAGGGCACGAAACTGGAGGGCATGTTCACCGGCGGGCTGCAGCACTGGAGCAGCATGGACGACCGGCTGGAAAGCGTGGTGGAGAAGATGGACACGGCTGAAGGGCATCTGGCCCGGATAGCCGAGAACACCGGTGTGAGCGCCGGACACCTGGGCGAACTGAAGGAAGTGATAAAGAAAATGATACGTGACGGACTAAAAGTGAAGTGATATGGGCAATATACTGAGCGGACTGGTGCTGGTGAACGGCACGGACATCTGGACGGAATACGGCGTGTTCCTGGTGGAAGACCGGCGCGGGGGCATGGAGAACCTGACGGCCATCCTGACCCCGAGCAAGGCCAAGAAGGATACGGCTGTGGACATACGGGAAGAGCACGGGGAAAAATACAGCCCCGTGCTGACCCCACGGAATGAAGCGCGTGACGTGACGCTGCATTTTGCGCTTTACAACAAGACCCAGGCAGGCTGGATGAAGCAGTACTTTGCCTTTGTGAATTTCCTGAAGCAAGGGAAGGACGGCTGGCTGGAGATCCGTTTCCCCCAGCTGGATCTGCAGCTGCGGGTGAAGTATGCCGACTGTACGAAGTTCACCCCGCTGACCTATCTGTGGACGGAAGGTGTGCATGCCGGAAAGTTCCGGGTAAAGTTCCGGGAACCGAAACCGATTATATAACCATTCAAACGCTATTGGAATATGCTTATAACGATATATGATAAAGCCGGAACCAAGCGTGCGGATGTGGCCGTGAACGACAGCTCGACGCAAAGCAAGGAAGTGCAGGGAGACAATGTGCTTTCCCTGTCGTTCAGCTATTATGCCTTCCTGCCCCTGGACGTGAACGACTACACGGACTATCTGGGCGAACGGTACTGGCTGACAGAACGCTACACGCCGAAGCAGGTGAGCGATGGTGAATGGGAGTATAACCTGAAGCTGTACGGTATCGAGAGCCTAATCAAGCGGTTCCTGGTGCTGGAGACGACGGACGGGGACACCAACCCCCTGTTTACCCTGACGGCCACGCCCCGCGAGCATGTGGCGATGGTGGTGAAGGCTATCAATAACGGCATGGGCCACATTACTGACTGGAAGACGGGTACGGTGGAAGGTACGGAGCTGATCACGATAGACTACGAGGGGATGTACTGCGACGAAGCGCTGAAAGCCATCGCGGAAAAGGCAGGCGGCAAGGTGGAATGGTGGGTTGAGGGGCAGACTGTGAACGTGTGCCGCTGCGAACACGGGGAAGAAATCACCCTTGGCTATGGCAAGGGGCTGACCTCCCTGGAAAGAGATACGAGCAACACGGCCAAATTCTATACGCGCCTGTTCCCGGTAGGCTCGACCCGCAACATCGATGCGGAGAAATACGGCAGCCCGCGTCTGATGCTTCCCGGCGGCAGGAAGTACATCGAGCAGGGCGTGGAGGAATATGGCATCTATGACCATTACGAGCAGGATGCTTTCAGCGGCATCTTCCCCCGTCGGGTCGGTACGGTGAGCTCGGTTCGCAGCGAGGAGGTGGCAGACGATGAAGGAAACAAATTCACCGTCTATTATTTCCGGGACGGGGAACTGGACTTTGACCCTAACCTGTACGAGCTGGCCGGAGAAACCAAACGTGTGTCGTTCCAGACGGGCGACCTTGCCGGACTGGGAGAAAGCGATGACCACTACTTTGAGGTGAACTACGACAGCGCGGCACGTGAATTCGAACTGATCACCATCTGGCCCTACGATGACGACACCCAGCTGCCGGGCGGCAAGCTGGTGCCCCGAGCAGGCGACACCTATATCCTGTGGAATATCCGGATGCCGGATGAGTATTACCGGCTGGCCGAAGAGGAGTTTGCGGTTGCGGTGGACGAGTACAACCGGGACCACTGGCTGGACATTGCCGCCTACAAAGCCCCGACAGACCCGGTATACATCGAGGAGCACGGCATAGACCTGTTTGTGGGCAGACGGGTGAAGCTGGAGAGCCGGAAGTATTTCCCGGAAAAAGGCTACCGTCAGAGCCGTATCACCAAGATCAGCCGCAAGGTGAACGAACCCGGGCAGATGGACATCGAGATAAGCGATGCGCTGCAGGTGGGCAAGTTCGACAAGGTGACGGACAGCATCGGTGCGCTGAAAAGCTATACGAAATCAAAGACGGAAGGCGCTGCCCTTCCGGACATCATACGAAGCTGGGACAAGACGCTGCCCACGGACAACAACCTGTTTTCCGCCCGGCGCAGCCAGAAAGAGTTCCTGAGCAAGAACCAGCCGGACACAGCCAAAGAGTCCATCCGCTTCCTGAAGGGTGTGAGCTTTGGCGAGGCTGCTGGCGGCAAGCCCTGCGGCATCGTGGATGGTGAGGGCAATGCCGAATACTTGACTGCCGTGATCCGCGAACTGCTGCGCAGCACGGAGTTTGTGGACGGGCTGACCGGTGAGGGCTGGCAGCTGTGGATTGACCAGCTGACCGGACTGACAAACCTGACGGTGGACAAAGTGACTGCCCGGCAAAGCCTGGTGGCGCTGGAACTGCTGATCGAGAAGGTGCGCAGCGTGTGCGGCCAGCTGGTGGTGTCCGCTGCCAACGGCAAGATCAAGGACGTGGTGAAGCAGGGCGACAACTACCGCATCGTGTTTGAGCAGGAATCGGGCTTTGTGGCCCATGACCTGATGCGCTGTGCGGTTACGGGTGGTAAGAAACTAAAAGCATACTGGGTGGAGGTGGCTTCGGTGATAGCCGGCGGTGTACTGGTCCCGGTAAGCGAGTTTGGCGGGGTGAAGCCGGAGGCAGGCGATGAGTGCGTGCTGATGGGCAACACCGAAACCCCGCTCCGGCAGAACCTTATATCCATTGCGGCCACGGAGGACGGACAGCCCCGTATCGACATTCTGGACGGTGTGAAGGCCAAGAACTTCAACGGCTGCCTTCGTTGCCGGCTGGGTAAGCTGGACGGCATCAGGAGCAGCGCTTTCCCGGCAGACAAACAGCCGAAAGGAAACGGCCTGTATGCCGACAACGTGTGGCTGAAGGGTACGTTCGTGTTGATGACGGGCGAGGACATCCTGACGCGGTTTGAGATAACCGAGGGGAAAATCCATTCAGCCGTGGAAAGCTTGCGCAAGGAAATACGCGAAGAACAGAGTTATCTGGACAACAGCAGTTTTGCCGACGGCATGGACAAATGGAAGACGGGCAGCAAGGCTACGCTGTTCACCCTGGGCGGACGCTGGATCTGGGCGAACGGCGGTCCTTACGGTACGAAGCCGGACGGCCATGCCGAGATACGGACCGACGGCAAGGTGCCTTATGCCTATATCCGGAACAGCTATATCATGCAGAAACTGGAGGACTTCCGGCTGGTACCGGAGTACCGGCAGACGAACAGCCAGGGCGAACGGGTGCCCGGCGTGGTGTATCTGTCGTTCAGCTACCGGGTTATCAAGGCCGGAAGGTTGAAAATAGAATTTGTGAACGCTGATAAGACCGGGTTTGAGAACTTCAACATGTTCGGCCATGAAGAGGACCTGCCCGTTGGCGGTGAGAAGATGTTCACGTTGGACGGACTTTGGAACGGCACTGGCGACTTCAAGCTGTCGTTTACGGGCGTGATTTACATTTCGCTGCTGGTGTTCAGCACCAACAAGGCGGACGCACTGGCCTATAAGTACCGTACACTGTTCGAACAGAGCGACCGGCTGGTAAAGATTTCAGCGGCGGTCTTCGACAAGGACGGTAATGCGCTGAAAGAGACCGGGCTTGTCATAAAGCCTGAAGGTTCCGGTCTGTATGCGCAGGACAATACAGGAAAGATTGCCCTTATCGGGGTGAGCGTGGAGGAAGAGGACGAGTACGGAAATACCGTGAGCAAAATCAAGCTGACAGCCGACCATATACAGCTGGAGGGACTGGTAACGGCCAACGGCAACTTCAAGATACTGGAAGACGGCAGCATTGAAACGACCAACGGTAAGTTTACCGGAGAGATAGACAGCAGCAAAGGGAAAATCGGCGGCTTTGAGATAGGGAACGGCCGTATCGGTTCTGTGGCCGACTCTCACGGGAGCGGTGGCGGTCTTGCCATTTATGATGATTTTTTCCGTGTCGGCGGCAGCAAAGGATATGTGATGTTCGGTGATGATGTGATACCGTCTTCTGCAGGAGGAGCTTTTACCGCTGTCGGTCGTATCGTGAACTCAGCCCCCAATATATACGGGAATTACGGCTTCGACCAAGCGAACTATGGATTGTTTATAGATGTTACCGGCGGTACGAAGAACTACGGTATCAGCAGCAATGCGGCATTACTTGCCCCGGCGTTTATCAATACGAAAGCCAAGCTGCTTACCTTCGGAAGTGGAAACTACACGGTGGATTTCTCACAACACAATATCATTTTGATGTATTACAATGAACCCAACTACAGTAAGGTAGAGGTTACGCTGCCGTCGGAAAGTTCTGTGACATACAAGTTCGGCATGAGTTACTTGCCTACCGATTTTGCAGCCATTGTCACGTTCAGGGTCAGACCCGGTTCAAAGAATATCATACTAAAAGGTATCTATAACCACAATGAAGATTTGCAAAACTACGAGATGGCATCCGGGGACTCCGTAACGGTACTTATTACAAAAGCGGACGGATTCCGTTACCAGATATTGAATCATTCATCCTAAAAAACAGATATATATGAAAAAGTTAGATTTCAGGAATTTCAGCGTTCCCACCGGAATAACCCGTCAGACGAGGGAGGTTTTCGATGCACGTGAGCAGATAGCCGATTTGCTGTATACGCGTGTCAGTGGCATCAAGGCCCATCGGCTTGCGTTCAAGATTTTCGAGAGTACCGGCGAGACCGAGTTCAGCGATGAGGAAACCGGGATGATACACATGGCGGTGGAACGCTATTGTCTTCCCAATGTGATAGATGCCCTGAACGAAATCCTGGGCGGGTCAGAAACCGATAAAAACGAATGAGTATGGCAGAAATGACACAAGAAGAACTGGTTCAGGAAGTGCTGGACCGTGTACTCCAGAGTTCTACCGGCGTGGAGGACTTGGAGACCGTCACCTCGCTGAGCGGTGTGAAATCACTGCCCGGGGAGAAGGACGGCAAGATGGTGAACGTCCCCCTGGAACTGATAGGGAAGCCTGCGAGCGATGCCGCCGCCCGTGCCGAGGCTGCCGCCAAGAAAGCGGAAGGAGCCGTAGCCGGACTGGAGGAAAAGACCCAGGCCGCCACGGAAGCGGCCACCAAGGCCAACGAAGCGGCAGCCAAGGCAGAAAACGCCGCTGCCAAGGTGGAACAGACTACGGCAGCAGCCATCGGCGGGGCTACCGCACGCTTTTCCTCATGGATGGAAACAGGCAACGTTTTACCTGACAAGAGTACCAAACCGGGCGGCAGCGTAGTGTATGTAGCGGATGCCGGGAAGTTCGCCTACCACATGGACTCCACCCTGTACGGGGACTGGGATGTGGCGGGTGTGCCTCCTGCCGGCATATTCATGAATGCGGACCGGACAGCCATCCTGCCGGACAAGCTCTACCTGCTGGGTGATGCCGTATATACCGGAACAGGCGGCAGCCTGAGACTGCTGGCCTACCGGCATGAGGTGATGAGCGGGGAAGCTTACGAGGCGCTGCAGGACAAGGATGCGAATACGCTGTATCTGATTTATGAGGAGGATTGACGATGATAACCATAGGCGGTAAGGAAATAACGGCTGCGTATGTGGGGAAACGTGCCCTGTCGGCAGTCTATGCCGGGGCAAGACTGGTGTGGTCTGCGATAAGCAGCTGTTTCGGACTTGGATACTGGAAAGGCGACGAGCCGTGGAACGGATCGGACGCATGGAACGGTAGCAGTAAAACTGATAAATGAATGATTATTATAAAAGGACAGTATTATGGCAAAAAGGAAAATAAGCGGAATCATCAACGCGACTGAACATCCGATGAATCTTGAAACACCATGGAATCAGAAACAGCCGGACGGCACCTATCATGCCTATGCAGGCGATGACATCGAAGCGTTCCTGAAGAAGGAACTGTCAAACCGTACCCCTACCGAGGAACTGGTGAGCGGCGAGACGAAACCTCCTACATCCGGAACGGTGTTCGATGCGATGGTGGGTACGGTGACGGACGTGGATGTGCAGGACAGCGAGGACGGCACCCAGTACGTGATGACCGTCAAGCAGAAGGACAACCAGGGCGGCGAGAGCTCGAAGGAAGTGCGCTTTTCCAAGTACACGGACGATGACAAGGTGGTGGTGAACATCGACCTGACGGACAGCGGCGGTGCGGGACTTCCCGCCTCGCAGTATCTGGCACTGGGCAGCGGCTTTGTGGTGAAATACTCCGTAGGTGTGGGCACTGCCGGTGGCGGTACGGTGGACGGCTACAGCGACCTGAAAGCCCGCGTGATCGTGAAACGCGGTTCGACCGTCATCAGTGAGTTCCGGGATGCGGAGTTTGTGGGTGTTACAGCCGGACAGAGCTATACCTTTGACGCTTCGCCCTACCTGAAGGATGCCACTGCCTATACCGTACAGGTGGAAGCGCAGGCAACTTACCAGGACGGCACGCTGATGAAGACGGCCACGGCCAAGGTGACCATGGTGGCCATGGAGCTGGAGACCACCTACTCGGCGGGCAACGGGCTGGCCGACGGGGGATATAAAAATGACGTGAACATCCCCTTTACTGCCAAGGGCACGAGCGGTGAGAAGAACATCTACTACCGCGTGAACGGCGGACAGGCCTTTACCCTCGGTCTTTCGGCCGGCAGCGGTGTGCAGCAGAAGAACGTGACCATCCCCCTGACACAGATGCAGGAGGGTACGAACGTGGTGGAAGCCTACGCGCAGCATGAGAACTCCGGTGTGGTGAGCCGGGTGCATTACATTACGCTGCTGAAGGCAGGCGGAGGTGTGACAGCGTATGCCGGCCTGATGTTCAGCCACCGGGCAGCGGGGTTCCAGCGTGACTGGAAACACCCGGTGCTGGAGGCAGAGCAGTTCACGGCATGGAACTTCACGTATGCCGGCTATGACCGCGATGCGTATACGGCCCGTGTGAAAGTGACCGACCGGGGCAGCGTGGTGAAGGAAGACCTGCTGCAACGCGGTGAGACCGGCAGCTACGGACGGACGAACGTGAACGTGGAACCGTTGGACTACCGTGTGTCATGCGGCGATGCCGTGCTTGAGGTGCAGGTGAACACCACATCGCACCCGGACATTGAAGCCACGCTGGCACCGGATGCCGTGTGTACGTTTGACGCCTTCGGGCGAAGCAACACGGAAAACAACCCGGCAAGCTGGGTGAGCGGTGACAAGCGTATGGAGTTCCGGGACGTGCTGTGGAGCGTGAACGAATATGGTGCCGGTAGCGGCTGGCACAAGGACCGCCTGCTGCTGGCCGGTGGTGCAGGTATGACCCTGACCGCTGACGGCGGTTACCGCCCCTTCAACGAGGCGGACAAGCCCGAGGGATTTGCCATCCGTGACGTGGGCATGACGCTGGAGATAGAATACAGCACGGCCAACGTGACGGATACGGATGCCGAGCTGATCACCTGCCTGGGGCAGCTGGACAACGGCAACCGGTACGGGCTGATTGTGACTCCGGAAGAGGCCAAGTTCCTGACCGGTGTGGTGACCGAGGCGATGGATGCCGGACAGGTGCTGCGCTATGAAGACTCGGTGGGTACCAAGTTCCAGCCGGGTACGAATATCCGCATTACCTACGTGTTCTATCCGAACGTGCAGACCAACGAACAGCGCACGCTGATCGGTTTCTATGTGAACGGTGAAGAGTCGGCTGCTTCCAAGTGGCTCGACAAGGTGAATTTTGACATTCAGAGCCAGTTGGAATTTAAGTCGGCAGGTGCCGACTTGAACGTGAAGAGCGTGCGTATCTATAACAAGGCGCTGACCTCGGACGAGGTGCTGAACAACTACATCGTGGACCGCAACCACCTGGAGGATGCCGACGGGGAACCGGGCGTGCGCTCACTGGATGAGGACAACCGCGTGCTGAATGAAGGAGATACGGTGAGCATGGAGAAGCTGATGGGGCTGATGAAGAAGCGCCGGAACTCGATCCTGGTACTGATAGGCACGGGCAGCGTGGGCAGTGAGGTTCCGAGCGAGAGCGACACGCTGAACGTGGTGGATGCACTGGCCCAGCTGAACGACAAGAAGGCCAATAAACTGGTAAGGGAGGTCCGTTTCTATAACGGAGAGGACAGGACGCTTGACTTTATCCTTACCAACGTATATGTCCGTATTCAGGGTACTTCTTCCGTGAACTATGCCAGAAAGAACTTCCGTTTCTACTTCCAGAAGACGGCAAGCGGCTGGACGGTTACATTGAGCTACGGGGAGATTGACGGAAACGGCAGGCAGAAGAATCCGGTGGTAACTACCGGCAAAAAAAATCTCTTCAAGTTACGCAGGAACTCGGTAGGCGCGAAGCTGGCATGTTCCAAATGCGACTTCTCGGACTCGTCCATGACCACCAATACCGGAGGTGCGAAGCTTATCAATGACGGACTGAAAGAGATGGGGCTGCTTACGCCTGCCCAGCGTTACGCCAAAGACCATGGGCTGGAGGATGATTACCGTTCGGCCATCGACGGCCTGCCGTGCGACCTGTTCGTAGCGAAGAGTGCCGACGAAGACCTGACCTATTACGGCCAGTACAACATGAACAACGAGAAGAGCGACAGCTACCCCATCTTCGGGCAGGATGAGACCATCGGCGGCGAGAAATGGGGCGAGGGCGACACGCTGAACTACCTGGAAGCCGACGAGGAAGGACACAAGCAGTACCTGCCCGTCTGCTTCGAGACGCTGAACAACTCCAATCCGCTGTGCCTGTTCCACTGGTTGCCGAGTACCGAACCGGAGCATAAGGATTTCATGGACTACAACTTTGACGGAGGACTGGAATTTAATCATCCGAAAGATACCTTCTGGTCGGACGGAGGCGGTGACGCGGAGGAAGAACCGAACCTGAAAGACCACCTCGGTACCGGTGACAAGTACGACAAGATGTACAAGGCCACCGACCGCATGATGAGTTTCGTCTACCGGTGCGTAAAGGAAACGCCTGCGGGCAGGAACATGGTTTACAGCACGGAATCCCATTCGTTCGAGGGGGTGGACTATGAGGACGACGGCGACAAGTTCCCTACCGCCAAGTGGCAGAGCGATACGTTCAGGAAAGAGGCCGGGAAGTATTTCGACCTTCCCCACCTGATTGCCTACTATCTGTACGTGCAGTTCAACCTCGGCGTGGACCAGCTTGCGAAGAACATGCTTATCCGCACATGGGACGGTGTGAAATGGTCGATTGACTATTATGACGGCGACTGCCAGCTCGGTTCTGACAACAAGTCGTTCCTGACCGGGAAGTATGACGACAACCGCCAGACGAAGCGCGACGGGGCTTATGTGATGCAGGGTCATAACTCGTGGCTGTGGAACCTCATCGTGGCCAATTGCTGGGACATGATTGTGGAGATTATGGTGAGCGGATGGAACGGGGGCGCAAGCTTCATGAGTGCCTTCAGTATCCAGAAAGCCATTGACCATTTCGATACCGAACAGATGAAGAAGTGGTGCTCGCGCCTCTATAACAAGTCCGGCATCTTCAAATACATCTACCCGTTCCTGAACGAAATGCCGGTGGGTGCTGACGGTGCCAAACAGACCTATCCGCAAATCTACGGTCTGAAGGGTTCGTTGAAAGCACACCGGAACTACTTCATCCAACGCCGGTATGACCTGAAGCAGGTGGAGTACGGCTATGTATCCACGCTGGGTGCCCAGTTCTACCAGAGTACGGCATCGCTGGACAAGGCTTATAAACTGAAACCGATGCAGTACCGGCTGACCATCCCGTACCGTGTGCAGCTCTCCACCAGCAACGGCGTGCAGGCCGACAGCGGCGTGGTGGATGCGGACGTGCTCCATTCCCTGCAGCTGACCCGTGCCTTCGGTGAGAACGACCCGCTGAAGATTATCGGTGCAGCCAAAATCAAGGAGCTGGTATGGCACGAGGATGCGTTCGCAATCGGCTTCAACTTCGGTCTGCTGACCTCACTGGTAAAACTCGACATGAGCGTGGAGAAAGCCAGCGGTTACCGGAACGGCTCGTTCATGGCTTCGACCAATGGTATGCTGCTTCTGGAAGAAGTGAACATGCGGAACAACCGGCTGGCCCGGAACGGGGACAACGGGAATGTGGCCACTTTGGACTTGAGCTGGCAGGGCCGCCTGAAGAAACTGGACGTGAGGGGTACGGGGCTGACCCGTGTGAAACTGGCCACCGGTGCGCCCGTTGTGCAGTTATGCCTGCCGGACACGATTGAGGAACTGTTCCTGGAATATCTGACCAAGCTGTCCGATAGTGGCCTGATACTGGAAGGGATCAATAATGTGCGGGGCTACCGCTACACCAACTGCCCCGGCATCGACGGGTTCGCTATGCTGGAACGCCTGCACCAGGCCAGACTGAACGGCAGCGGCAAGCTGGAGCGCTTCGTGCTGGAGATAGACCGGGAAGACGACGGAACCCTGCTGAAGAAGTATTACGACTACGGAACGTATACACAGACGGGTGCCGTGGATGACCGGCATTCGGGACTGAGGGGCAAGCTGACCCTGACGAAGTATCTGGCCGATGAGGAACTGGAGAAGTATGCCGCCCGTTATCCGGAACTGACCATCAAGCAGCCGCCCTATACGATGATCGAGTTTGACGACAGCGTGGCCGACGATGCCAATGTTTCGAACCTGGACAACAAGACGGGGTACAAATTCGGCAATACGTACAAAATGAGCGGGCATGTGAATGCCATCCTGTCCAAGCGCCACCGCGTATTGGCCAAGGTGACGAAGATGCCCACGAGCCGGAAGGTGGAGATAGCCGGGCAGCAGGTGGAAGTGAACAACCCGGACGGGGAGATGACCTATTTCCCCCTGCATGACGAAAGCTCGAACTTCTATGCCGATGCGGAGGATATGAACGACTGTACGGTGGCGAAGCTGGACGGCAGCGAGGGAGACTGGATGATGTATGAGCCGTTTTACTGGAGCAAAGGCATCAACGATTATTTGAACAACAAGAAGTACGCCTGCTACAGCAGTTATCCGGAGGACGAAATGCCCCCGGTGCCTGAGGCGACGGTACTGACACTGGATGCCATCAAGGAGACACAGGGCGGCTGGCTGGGTGAACGCAAGATCATGAGCGGCAAGCCCACGCTGATGGAATCCTATACGACGGACAAGGCTTATTCCGTGTGCAAAGTGGACGTGTCGGGTTACAGACGTGTCCGCTTCCCGAGCGTTCCAGGAACAGGGCTTATCGGCAGTGTGTTTGCTGATGCGGAGGGAAACATCCTGAAGAGTATTGTGGTGCCGACCATCGGCTTGAAATTTGAAGCCGGCATGTATCTGATAGCAGACGTTCCGGAACGTGCTACAGCCCTGCATTTCTCCATTCTGAACACGGCAGAGTTTGACTGCGTGGTACTGAGCCACAGCGACAAGATAGAGGACATGGAACCGGATTGGGTGGCCAATGAGGAGCATCTGTGTGCCGTTGTGGGCAGTTCGGTGGTGGGCAGTAAACTGCGTGCCTGCATCACCGGAGCTTCGACCACGGCAAGTATGACCTGGACGGACTTCCACTACTACAGCCAGCAGCGGGGTATGCAGCAGATAGATGCGCTGATGCACAGCCGCATCGCGAACCTGAGCTATGCAAAGTACGGGCGCAGGGATATGCAGGAACAATGCGGTGCCGGTCAGCATAACAATAACCGCACAACAGGCGGAACGGCCGAACACGGGATGACAGACACCATCGGCTACGATGAAGCGTATGTCATTAACAACAAAATCACGAATTCGCTGATTGACGGCCTGGTGCACCAGTATGCCTGGTATAAGAGTCGGGACGAATACGGACAGGCGACTGTGGTGCAGGTGAACAATATCTGCTGCCTGGGCTATGAGGACATCTACGGCAACAAGTATGACATGATGGACGGCGTGGATCTGCCGAACGACAGCGGTAACGTGGGCAAATGGCGCATCTGGATGCCTGACGGCAGTATCCGTATGGTACAGGGCAAGAAGGACAGCGGTCAGTGGATTACAGGCGTGGCGCACGGCAAGTATATGGACATGATTCCGGTAGGTAATCTGAACGGATCATCTTCTACTTACTATACCGACATGTACTGGATAAGCACCGCTACGGTCCGTGTGGTCTATCGCGGGTACTATGCGATGCGGTGGCGGTGTGTCGATGCGATGCGAATACGATGCTTCGATACGGTGCGATGTCGGCTCGCGTCTGGCCTTCCGCGGCAAAATCGTCCGGGCGCAAAGCGTGGCAGCGTACAAGGCGATACGCGAGGTGGCGTAAGCGCAAAGCGCCAAAGCGTGGAGCGAAGCGACTAAAACGAAAGAACGGGATTCGGATGGTTTCCGAATTCCATTTAAAAGGTATTCAAATACCGGCGAAGCCGGTCGAAAAAATAGAATTTTGAGGTATATGAAAAAGATTATCGCATTTTTAAAAATGAGTAACCGTTACAAGCATCTTATCGGTGGTTTGATGGTAGGTCTATTGGGATTTACTCCTTGGACGGCCTTTTATGCTGCGGCCATTGCAGCTTCCTGTCTGGAACTGAAAGATACTCTTCGGGGAAGTCCTTGGGACTGGATTGATTGGGGGCTCACCGTCGCGGGTGGCAGTATATCCGTTTTATTTTGGATGATAGTGTAATTCGTTTATCTGTTTTGCCTGTTAAATCAGTAACTTTGCAAGCGGTAGAGTTCCCCAATAGTCCGTGTGGTCTATCGCGGGTACAACAATGCGAATGCGAATGGCGGTGTGTCGAATGCGAATGCGAATAACGATGCTTCGAATACGAATGCGAATGTCGGCTCGCGTCTGGAAATCTAACAAATCGGCGTACAGCAGCGGGGACGTGTCCCCGAAGCGGTGCCGAGGGGAGCAAGCCACAGCAACAGCACCAGAAAAGGTGGAAAGCTGAAAAATCACGCGTCGGGTGGAGTTTGGTAGGCTGTTATCAGTTCGAAGAAGTCAGACCCGGGGAAAGGAAGGCCCTCATCTTCCATGTTTATTAACCAATAGCTTATGCGCAGGGAAGGATATATTATCGAGGAAATCATCGAATACTCCAATATGTCGGAGGCATTCGATTCGGTACTTCGCGGAACCGATCGTAAGAGGTCAAGGCAGGGACGATTCCTGCTTGCCCATAGGGAGAAGATTATCACCGAACTGACGGCTTCCATTGCGGACGGCTCATTCCGGCTGGGCGGCTACCATGAGAGGGAAATTGAAGAATACGGTAAAAAACGTATTTTGCAGATCCTGTCCATGAAAGACCGCATCGCTGTGTTTGCCATCATGAATGTGGTGGACCGCCACCTGCAAAAACGTTATATCCGGACAACCGGTGCAAGCATCAAAAGGCGCGGTACTCATGACCTGATGAACTGCATACGTACCGATTTGCAAAAAAATCCGGAAGGCACGCTTTACGCATACAAATTTGACATCCGGAGGTTTTATGACAATGCGCGGCAGGACTTTGTTATGTGGTGCTTCCGGAGGGTGTTCAAGGACAAAAGGCTGTTGGTCTTGTTGGAGCGGTTTGTTAAGCTGCTGCCGGAAGGTATCAGTTTCGGACTGCGCAGTTCACAAGGGGCAGGAAATCTGCTTCTGTCTGTATTTTTAGACCACTATCTGAAGGATAAGTACGGGGTTCGTTATTACTATCGCTATTGCGATGACGGACTGGTACTCGGTAAAACGAAAGCGGAATTGTGGAAGATTCGTGATGCTGTTCACGGGCAAATGGGAAAAATAGACTTGGAAATAAAGCCGAATGAACGGGTGTTCCCTGTGGAAGAAGGCATTGATTTCCTTGGCTATGTTATCCGTCCCGACTATGTAAGATTGCGGAAACGCATCAAACAGAAGTTTGCCCGGAAAATGCACGAGGTAAAATCGAGAAAAAGACGGCGGGAACTGATTGCCAGTTTCTACGGCATGACGAAGCACGCCGACTGTAATAAGTTGTTTAAAAAATTAACAGGCAAAGAAATGAGAAGTTTTAAAGACTTGAATGTCGCTTACAAGCCGGAAGACGGTAAAAAGCGATTCCCCGGAGTGGTGGTAAGCATCCGGGAACTGGTAAACTTACCCATTGTAGTGAAGGACTTTGAGACCGGTATCAAAACCGAGCAGGGAGAAGACCGCTGTATTGTGGCCATCGAAGTGAACGGCGAGGCAAAGAAGTTCTTCACCAACAGCGAGGAAATGAAGAATATTCTCGCACAAGTAAAGGAAATGCCGGATGGTTTCCCGTTTGAAACGACCATCAAGACAGAGACATTCGGCAAAGGTAGAACCAAATACGTGTTTACATGAGAAGAGTTGAAGGAAGTTCCGGGGTTTCGCTGATGGAATGCACGAACCCGGTTAAAGACAAATGGCGCATCCGATGGGATGTGCAGGAAAAAGAGAACGGCTCTGCCTCCTACATGGAAGAGGAGTTCGGGCATAAGCCTACTGATGAGGAAATCCACACATTGGTTATGTCCTGGTATAACAGCCAGACTGATGCGGCTATCCTATCCGGATTCGCCTATAATGGTGCCCATGTATGGCTTTCTGTGGAGAACCAGTACAACTATAAGGCAGCATACGATTTGGCCGTTCAGACGGGCGGAGAAACCCTGCCAGTGACGTTTAAGTTTGGTTCGGATGAACAACCGGAATACCATACTTTTACTCAGTTAGAAGAACTGAAAGATTTCTATACAAAAGCAGTAGGATTCATTCAGACAGTTCTGGCTGAAGGCTGGGAAAAAAAGGACAAGTTCAATTTGGAATTATATCGGATTGAGTGATTGACAATCCCTTCGGGGGAGGGATAAAAAAAGCCCCCGGCCTGTTAATATAGACGCCAATCATTTATTAACACAAAACGCCACGAGAGTGCGCGACCGGGGGCAATGCCCTCTGCCGCACTCTCGTGGCGTTTTTACGCATTAAATAAATGATTGGCATTGCAAAAGTACAAAAATGATTGGATATGACATTGTTTGAAGCACTTAAATTTAACAGAGAACCGCTTGAAATGCTTATAAGTTTGGGCGGCAAGCAGGATGACCTTCGATTCATAGACTTATATACGGAGTATGAGGTCATGAAAAAACAAGGTGAAAAGACCACTTATGCAGTGGCGTTTTTGGCAAATAAATATTCGGTAAGCGAACGTAAGGTGTATGATGTTATCAAACGGTTTGGAAAGCACTGCACGCTCGGTGCAGTGTGATTGATGTGCCGGGGATGCCTTGTGTTGTCCGGTAGAGCTACCTTTGTACAACCAAAAATAAAGCTCATGAATAAGTATTACCAGACATTAGACAAGATACTCCAAACGGGCAAAATCCAGACCAATAGGAAAGGGCGTATCAAGTATCTATTAAACGAAAGGCTCATGCTAACCCCCGCTGATTTACTTGACATATTTGAAAGCCACGGGATAGCCAGGAAAAAGCTGAAAGAGGAATTGAAACTGTTTATGCAAGGAGTCCGGGATGTGGAAAAATACAAAGAGGCAGGGATTACCTGGTGGGATTATTGCGGCCATACCCTTGTAAACAGCTATCCAACTTACTTTGAAAAGCTTCCACCCCTCATAACCAGGATTAACCGGGAAAAGCGCAACAGCAAGAATTATGTCCTGTTTCTTGGAGAAACCGGGGTGGAAAGCAACCAGGCACCCTGCCTGAGTCTTGTGCAGTTCCAAATTGATGAGGGAGAATTGGTGCTATCTGCATATCAGCGTAGTTCTGATGCGAACCTTGGGCTTCCGGCTGATATTTATCATCTTTATCTGATGGCAAGGCAGGTGGAGCTTCCCCTGAAGTCCATAACCCTTGACCTTGGAAATGTGCATATATATGAAAATAACATTGACCGGACTCTGGAACTGTTATCCGGAGTTGAAAACATTAAATTTGACTTGAACGTATGAAGAATATGAATTTATCTGCACCACTGCCATTTGTAGGCCAAAAAAGAATGTTTGCTAAAGAGTTTATTAAAGTTTTGGAACAGTTCCCTGAAGATACCGTGTTTGTGGACTTGTTTGGCGGTTCCGGACTTCTTTCGCATATAGCCAAAAGAAGCAAGCCCGATGCTACTGTTGTCTACAATGACTTCGACAACTACCGGTTCAGACTGAAAAATATCCCACAGACAAATAAACTGCTTGCCGATATTAGGGAGCTGGTGGGTAATTCGATACCCAAACATAAACCAATTAAAGGGGAACTTAGAGAACGCATTTTTAAACGTATCGAGGAAGAAGAACTAAATGTTGGGTACGTGGATTTTATAACCTTATCATCCTCACTTATGTTCTCCATGAAGTATAAATTGTCTGTAGCCGAAATGCGCAAGGAAGTCCTTTATAACAACATTCGCAAGACCGGTTATCCGGAGTCTTCTGACTACTTAAAAGGGCTTGAAATTGTATCATGCGACTACAAAGCAGTATTCAACCAATATAAGGATGTTCCCGGAGTCGTCTTTTTAATTGATCCGCCTTATCTTTCCACTGATGTTGGTACGTACAATATGTATTGGCGCTTGTCTGATTATTTGGATGTTTTAAAGATACTCGAAAAGCATTCCTTCGTTTATTTCACATCCAATAAATCCTCCATACTTGAACTGTGTGAATGGATTGGAGCAAACAAAACCATTGGCAATCCTTTTGAGGGTTGTACAAAAAAGGAATTCAATGCCCACATGAATTATTCTGCCGAATATACAGACATGATGCTGTATAAGAAACAGGAAAAATTAGTTCATAAAACAGCTGCTTAGCACTGAACAAAGATACAATTTTTCAAGTAGAAGGCCAAACTTTTGAGCCTTATTTTAATGCCGTTATAAAGCCATTTTTTATGAAATTATAAAGCCGAAACAGAGGTCATTACAAAACTTTTGTTTCGGCTTTTTGAGTGTTGCGCGCTTTCCTTTTTTGAACGCTTCGTTTTGTCCTTTTCCCTGAAAATCGAACGCTTCGTTTCGGATTCTGCGGAAATTTGGATTTGCGGATTATACTTACGTCCCTTGAGAGATTCCAGCATTTGTTGCTCCTTTCGCTGAAAGAAATAATCATCGTATTCCGGGTCGAAAGGGTTTGCCTCACCTTTGATTTGCTTGTACGGGGTATAATGTATATCCGACAACCTTTTAAGGGTCAGGTAGTTCACTTTCTTGCTCTTGGTTTCATATTTCCATGCAAACGTCCATTTACGCCCCCGAATTTCATGCCAATATTTGTCTGCAACCCAAGACTTGCGTTTCTTTGGATGGCGACGTAAAGCCCATTTCTTCGTGAGATTGTAAATGTGATTGTCACAACCATGAAAAGCATCGGTTGATGCACCATATCGGTAATAGTTGCCCCAACCTGTGATTACAGGATTAAGCATTCGTATCAGCGATTCCTGCTTACACATTTTATGTCCTTTAACGATGTCACCGATTTTTGCCCTGAAGCGTTTCTGTGCATCTTTGGACGGGGATGTGTATAGCCTTTTGCCAAACTTCCTCACATTGAAACCTAAGAAATCAAAACCGTCGTATATGTTCGTAATGGTAGTTTTCTCTTCGGATAAGGTCAGCCCTCTTTCTTTGAGAAATTCTATCACGATAGGTTTGACTTCGTTTTCCAATAGCTCCTTATCTCGACCTGTGATTATAAAGTCATCCGCATAACGAATAAGGTTTACCTTGTAGTGGAATGTCTTATTGTTGCGCCATAATCTTTTGAATCTTTCAGCCAAGAGTGGTTGAAGTCCGTCAAGTGCTATATTTGCAAGTGTCGGTGATATGATACCTCCTTGTGGTGTACCCTCTTCTGTCGGAAATAGTTTGCCATTGAATACAGCTCCACATTTCAGCCATTTTCTGAGTATCGTCTTATCCATAGGGATATGATTAAGAAGCCAGTCGTGGCTGATATGGTCGAAGCAGCCTTTAATGTCTCCCTCCAAAATCCATTCGGGGGAATGCTGGCGGTTTAGAACCGTATCAATCTGACGGATAGCGTCCATTGTCCTGCGTTTCTTGCGGAAACCATAAGAAAAGCGGTCGCCTGTCGTTTCGGCTATCGGTTCCAATGCCATGAGATATAATGCCTGCATCGCCCTGTCTTTCATTGTCGGTATTCCCAACGGTCGGAGTTTACCGTTCTTTTTCTTGATGTGAACCCTACGAAGCGGCTGCGGATTGTAACCACGACGTTTCAGTTCACCGATTGCTTTGTACTTGCGCTTGGGAGAATCCCAAAGCTGTTTATCTACTCCAGACGTTTTCTTCCCTTTGTTGGAAGTAACCCTCTTTACCGCCAATGCCTTGGCGTAAAAAGAGTGGGTCAGCATCCACTGCAAGGCTTTCACCTTGTTATGTCTGCCTTCCTTTTGAGCCTTTACAATACGCGCTTGTAGCTTTCGGACATAGGCTTCACACTTGGACCAGTCCATGCCGTCCCAAGTTAGATTCCTGCTGTCAGCAGGCGCACACGATGTTTTAGTTTCGTTCATTTGCTTTCCTCCTTTTGAAAGTTCTAAAAGTTATCTTGTAAAGAGTTACCATATACGGAAGTCTGCCCACTTTCGTGTCGGATGATGTCACCAATAACAACCCGTGATGTTGATTCAATCCGTATCCACCCCATTACAGGGTGGCATTCGCTTTTTCCGTTATCTCATACCTGCACCCATTCGGCTTGCCTTGCGGTTCGCTTACTCGCATTCTTACGAGAGAGATACAGGCTTGCCCTGTTCCACGTAATTGACAAACGGATAGTTTAGGTTCTGCCAAGTCCGCCGGCAGTGCTGTGTCCGTGTAACCCCAACATGGGCAAGGGTTATCCGACTGCTTACCTTTTGGTGAGAGCTAAAGTATCTTGCGCTCCTTCAAACCTTACGACGGCTAAAGTCAGTTCACTTACGTTAACCATGCTATCCAGCCTCGCCACTCAACGGTATGATACTAACCGTCCTTGACATTCCCTCACGGTTCAGTCTTGTCCTTTCGGAAAGTGTACTTTGTCCTATAAGCTTGGCACAACCCATCACTGGAGATGCACCTTATAGTAGGCTACCGCTGACGGAACAGCGGGTTAAATCATGCAATTAATATCACTGTCTAACAATCAATTACGTGACTTTACAGGTCACACCCACGTGCGGTTGAGGTTGAGCATGATGGTGTAGGCACTCTCGTAGGCATCCGAAATATCGGTCATGAAGTCCGGATGGATGGGGTTGCAGCGGTGGCTGCGGCGAGGGTCGTCGAAGTTGATGACGTAGAACTGCGGTTTTACTTTGTAACCCTCCGGGTGGTTCAAAAGATGGTTGTAGGCAATCATGGAGAGGTCGGGAAACTTGAAGTCGTACACATACATCGAATACCCCTTCTCTATCTGCTGCTTGATGAAGTTGTTCACCACGGCATACGACTTGCCGCTGCCCGGCGTGCCCAGTACGATGGAGGCACGGAAGGGATTGACCACGTTGATCCAGCCTCTGTTCCAACGCTTGCGGTAGTAGAAGCGTGTGGGCAGGTTCACGGAATAGTCGTTCTCCAGCAGCCTTGTCTCCTGCATGAAACTCTCGTTCTCGGTGTTGAACACATCCTCCATCAGATTGTGCTTCAGCAGACGGCTCATCCACAGCCCGCCCATCAGCAGGCATACGTAGCCCGTGCCGATGGTGGCGATATACAGTCCAGCCACCGCCTCCGTGGGCAGTGTCAGTGCCAATATCCACCAGTTGAGGAAGAACAGCACACTGCCTATGGCCAGTGCCGTCCAAATCCTGCTCCAAGTGATTTTCTCGCCCTTCACGCCCTTTGTGCCGAGGCAGGAAAGGGCAAGCAGGAGTACGGCGAACAGCTTTGTGTAGAGGATGGAATGGAACAGCCCCGCCGTGCGGTTGAAGTTCATCAGAATCCTGTCCACCACACCGATGTCCACTCCCCACAGCCGTATGGCACTGTAGCAGTACCAATACACGTTCATCACTACCAGTATAATACTCACGGCACGCAGAAAATCCATGATTTTCGCCAGTGCCCTCAAATCGTCTTCTTGTGACATTGTTCCTTTGTTTTGAAGTGAATAAAAAATACGATGTTACATTCCCAGTCCCTTACGCTTCTTCTTTTTCTTCTTCCGCTGCATGGCACGGATAAACGCCTCTTCTTCGGGATCGATGGTCGAGCCGTCGGGCGAGAAAAGCCCTGCACCTGAGATGTGGAAGTCGTCGGTGTATTCTTCTGCCTTTGGCCTGACTGCATTTCTATCTTCAGTAGGCACACTCTCTTCCGCAGGTACAGTCATCGTTATTGGCTCCTCGTTGGCGTATGGCAGCGTGAAGTGTTCCTGCAAGGCATTGGCTGAAAGTTCCCTGCCCATGCGTGAGCCGTTGAGCACACAGCCCGTGCGGTGGTCGATGAAGGTGGCACCGTAGATGCGCCCGTCCTCCGTATGGCGCAGCACCGTGTCGATGCCTCTTTCCCTGAGCAGGGCTATGAAGCGGTCTTGGTGGTGCGTTGCCTCCAAAGCCGCCAATACGGTGCGCTTTGTCATTTCAGCGAGTTTCCTGTCCTTTATCTCTTTCTTGGAGCGTGCAAACTTGTTTTGCAGCGCATCATATCCGGCGGACTTGCCGAAGAGCGAGGACTTGAACGGATTGCCCGTCTTGTTGCCCGCATCATCCGTTGCGGAGAACACCAGCCCGTGGTATTCCCGTCCACGCACGATGCCCCGCGCTTCCTCCACCGTCACATTGTACAGCGACAGCAGCGCACGGTATTCGCCCAGCGACTGGAAGCGGTACTGCCTGTTCACCGCCTTCACGATGTTCCCCACCTGCTTCTTAATGTCGCCTGCCGCAACGTCCACCTTGCACAGCGGACGCTCTATGCGCTCGCCTCGCCGTTCTGCTGAATGAAGCCCATACTTCCGTTCCAAATCCTTGCGTATGCGCTCGCTCCTGCGGAAAAGGAAGTCCTGGTTGAGCCGCCTTCCGCTCTCGTCCACGTTGATGGTGACGATGTGCAGGTGGTGGCGGTCGATGTCCTCATGCTTATAGACCATATAAGGCTGGTTGCCGTAGCCCAGACGGTCGAGGTATTCCCGTGCTATCTCCTGCAGTTCCGTGTCCGTCAGCACATCGTCGGGATGCGGATTGATGGAGATGTGCAGCACAGGCTTCTCCGTGCGCACCGTGGCGGGCATGAAGGCGAGAAAGCCCTCCATCGCCTTGGCAATATCCACCGTGCCGCTCCCGTCGTTGAAGATGCGGTTGGTGGCCAACAGCCGTCCCTGCTCCTTGTTGATCTTCTCACCGTTGTAGGCGAGCGCACCGTAGAGCGACTTTCCTAAACTGATTTTGGTGACCATTTCGCCTCCATTTCTTTTGAGAGTTCCACAATCCTGTGGCTCAACGCCGCCAGTTCCTCCGTGCATTTCTCCAATTTGTAGAGCAACGCCATAGCCTTCTTCTCGGAGAAATGCGACCGCAGTTCCTTCACGACTTGGTTGTAGTTCGTGCCGATGGCACGGAACTGCGCATGGAAATCCGACAGCTTGGTGTAGTAGTCCACCAAGCCCTTGTCCACCGTAACGACCCTGAATGTCCTGCCGAAGAACTGCTCCTTCAGGAACACCGCCTTGGCATAGACACCCGATCTCTCGTACATGGCGAGGAACCTGTTCCACTCGCCGTCGTCGAAACGCACCATCACGCAGTGCGTCTTCGTGTCCAACTTGGGGCATCGCCCCGTCCTTCTTTTCTCTTTCTGCATCATTGATTGGATTTAGTGGTTTCACGTCAAGACCCCTTTCCCAACTCCAAGCATCGGTTTTCATCAGGCTTCCCGACTTCGGAGGAAGAGCCCGTCCCCCGCCAGTGGGGCAAGAGCTTTTCGGGTAACTCAAATCCTTTTGAGTAACTGAAAAGACATCTTGCTATTGGCTAATGCCAATAAAAATCCGCCTCTGGACGGATTGGTGTGTTGCCTGATAACCCAGTGGTAGTGTTCCAAGGGCAAGCCCTGTCGCTTGGGTGCAAAATTACGGCTATTTTCGCCTCTGAATCAGCGTTTTTGCTGTGCCAACCGCTACCACCCTGTGCCACTCGCTGCCACTCATTCCGAAAGTGATACGGATATGAAAAAATGCCTATACTTTTGCATCGTGATTCAGTTCACGGATGATTTGCGGACGTAGAAAACCGACTGTTCAAATCCATGCGTAACCGGTTTGACGGGTAAGCGGAAAAGCGGATTTTCAAAGGTCCGGCAATCCACTGATACGATGAAGCGCATATGTAATGACGCAATGACTTCATGCCGTCATTCAGTGGGGATTCAAACAGGCGAAGAACCGGATAAGGGGAAAGCCGTTGAAGCGACAAACCAATCATCCGCATAAATGAAGACACCGGGATGCAATCCCATAGAGAGACAATAAAACGAGTAAGTAATCATTCAAAAACGAGAAGACATGAGTAAAGAAATCTTCGTCGCCTTTGCGACACAGAAGGGAGGCATCGGCAAATCCACCGTCACTGCCCTTGCCGCAAGTTACCTTCACAATGTGATGGGGCTGAATGTGGCGGTGGTGGACTGCGATGCCCCGCAGCACAGCATTCACGGTTTGCGTGAGCGCGAGTTGAAACTGATAGAGGAAAGCCTCTACTTCAAGGCACTGGCCTGCGACCATTTCCGCAAAATCAAGAAGCATGCCTATCCGATAGTGGAGAGCGATGCGGTGAACGCCTTGGACGATGCGGAGAAACTGCTGGCAAACGAGGAGGTGAAGCCCGATGTGGTGTTCTTCGACATGCCCGGCACGCTGAAGGCGAATGGCGTGGTCAAGACGCTCTCGCAGATGGACTACATCTTCGCCCCAGTCAGTGCAGACCGTTTCGTGGTGGAGAGCACGCTCCAGTTCGCCACCATGTTCAAGGACAACCTGATGACGACAGGCAGGGCGAAGACAAAAGCCTTCCACCTGTTCTGGACGATGGTTGACGGCAGGGAGAAGAACGGGCTGTATGAGGTCTATGAGGACGTGATGGCGGAGATGGGGCTTTCAGTCTTATCCACACGACTGCCCGACAGCAAGAAATACCGCCGTGACCTTTCGGAAGAACGGAAGGGCGTGTTCCGTTCCACCATCTTCCCGATGGACTCCGCCCTGCTGAAGGGGAGCGGCATCAAGGAATTTGCAGAGGAAATCAGTAACATCATAAACAACCCGTAATTATGGCAAGCAGAAAAGTGAATACGGAAGGCATTGACGAGGAACTGTTGATTGCCTCCATCGGAAAGAAAAGAAGCGAGGAACAGATGCCTCCTCCCGTACAAGAACAGTCCGTGCAAGGACAGAAAGAAAAGTCCTACGCTCCAACGAGGCGCGATGCGGGCGGCAAAAAGAAACAGCAGGACGATGACTATATCGGGCTATATCTCGGTCGCAACGAAATCAAGACCCGGCAGTGCGTGTATATCAGCAGGGATGTCCACAGCGTCATCCTGAAGATAGTCAACAGCATCGCCCCGGAGGACACGACAGTGGGCGGATACATCGACACCGTCCTGCGGTTCCACCTGCAACAGCACAAGGACCGCATCAACGAACTGTACAAGAAACAAAGAGACAATTTGATTTAACAACAGTATTAACATCTAAAATTTCAAGACAATGAAGAAGAATCAAGTGAGCAATTACCGTAACGTGTTTTTGAAGAGCAATGGCATCAACAAGGAGAATGCCATGCCTGTGGCCATCAGTCCGACGACTTATGCCAAGCTCGAGCAAATCATCCAAGTCATGGGAGACGGTAAATGTACCGTGGACGATTTCGTGGAGAATGTGCTGGAACTCAAATTCCGTGAGAGCAATCAAGCGGAGTGCCTTACATCTAAAGAATCGTGCGGGAAGAGCACTTCCGCATACATGGGGACGACCTTCAACGAAGTATTGAACGAAGCATTGAAGGCAAGATTATGAGCATCACCTATATCCTGCTTTCCGTGTCCATTGTCTGCAATGTCTGGTTTGTCCTGCTGCTTCTTGCAGACCGCATAGCCGACACCAAGGCGGCAAGACTCCTGAGAGGCATTGCCGATGTATGGATGTCGCTTCATGAAACGTCAGAGGAAAGACCAACGAAGTCCCCTTCTCCAGTTTCCGACAATGAGATTATTGGAAAAAGCAAGTTCAAGATGCAGCCTCCGAGGCCAACCGCTGCCACCCCTGTGCCAAAGGATTCCACTCCCGAAAAAGGTGTAGATATGTCGGAAAACGACATTACCTTTGAAAGCGAAAACGAAGACAGCGAGCAAGAAACGGACTCCGCTCGCATCCCGGACGAGAAACTCGACGAGGCTTTCAATAGCCTTTCACCAGACGAGCTGGGTTATTCGGATGATGAGCCGGAAGAGGAAAGCGACCGTCCGCGAGCCTCTGGTTTCAGCTTTGACGAGATTGGTGAGGCTGTCCACATAGCCACCAAGAAGAACCCGTCGGGCAAGGAACAGCAGAAAGCGAGGGAGGTCTTCGCAGAACTGGAGGACACGGAACTCTATGAGAAGCTGATGGCCGGAAGTACGGAAGTAAGTATCCGCATCAAGGGACTGATGGAAATTCGCCTGAAGAAACCGAAGAAGGATTTCGTCATCCCCGACAAACTGGAGGACTTCAACATCCGGGACTATGTATAACGTATAACCATTGCAACGAAAAAAAGAATGAATAGAAAGTAATGCAACAACAAAGCGGCAGAGCGGTACAAGGTACAGCCAGACAGCAAACGGACAGCCTAAGTCCGTGGAAACAAAAGGGCGACACCACTATATCCGAATAAAGTAAATCATTATCAACCCGCCCGACAAGGACTATCCACCCTTCAAGGGCACAAAACAGAACATCAATATGAACAAGAACAACAGTATCAGAACAATCCTCTCGGCAGCACTCCTCATCGCTGCAAGCACAACCGCATTCGCACAGGGCAATGGACTGGCAGGCATCAACGAAGCCACCTCCATGGTCACCTCGTATTTCGACCCCGGCACGAAACTCATCTACGCCATCGGCGCAGTGGTCGGACTCATCGGCGGCGTGAAGGTCTATGGCAAGTTCTCGTCGGGCGACCCCGACACCTCCAAGACCGCCGCAAGCTGGTTCGGAGCGTGTATCTTCCTCATCGTGGCAGCCACCATCCTGCGCTCGTTCTTCCTTTAATATATAATAAGGCGTAACAAGACGGAACACACAATGGCTGAATACCCCATCAACAAGGGCATCGGCCGTCCGGTTGAGTTCAAGGGTCTGAAGGCGCAATACCTCTTCATCTTCGCGGGTGGGTTGCTGTCTCTCTTCATCCTCTTCGTCATCCTCTACATGGTCGGCATCGGCCAGTGGATATGTATCGGCTTCGGTGCGGCATCGTCGTCCATCCTCGTATGGCAGACCTTCGCACTGAACGCCCGGTACGGCGAGCACGGACTGATGAAGCTGGGAGCGGCACGCAACCATCCCCGATACCTTATCAACCGACGGCGGATAATCCGATTATTCAAGAACAAACAGAAAACGAAACAAGAATGAGGAACATATCCAAAATGACGACACTGGAAAACAAGTTCCCCCTGCTGGCGGTGGAGCACGGCTGCATCGTCTCGAAGGATGCCGACCTCACGGTCGCCTACGAGGTGGAGCTGCCGGAACTCTACACCGTGACGGGTGCGGAATACGAGGCCATACACGGCTGCTGGTGCAAGGCCATCAAGGTGCTGCCCGACTACTCCATCGTCCACAAGCAGGACTGGTTCATCAAGGAACAGTACAAGCCGGAGTTGCACAAGGACGACATGAGTTTCCTGAGCCGCTCGTTTGAGCGTCACTTCAACGAGCGTCCCTACCTGAAGCACACCTGCTACCTCTTCCTGACGAAGACCACGAAGGAGCGCAACCGTATGCAGAGCAACTTCAGCACGCTGTGCCGTGGGCATATCATCCCGAAGGAACTGGACAGGGAGACGGCGGAGAAATTCATGGAGGCTACGGAACAGTTCGCCCGCATCATGAACGACAGCGGCTTCATCAGGCTGCGCCGCCTCACCACCGATGAGCTTGTCGGTACGGGGGACAAGGCCGGACTCATAGAGCGTTACTTCTCCCTCATGCCCGAAGGCGACAGGACACTGCAGGACATCGGCCTCTCGGCAAGGGAGATGCGCATCGGCGACAACCGCCTGTGCCTGCACACCCTATCCGATGCGGAAGACCTGCCCGGCAAGGTGGCGACCGATGTCAGGTACGAGAAACTCTCCACCGACCGCTCGGACTGCCGCCTCTCCTTCGCCAGTCCCGTGGGACTGCTGCTGCCCTGCAACCACATCTACAACCAGTATGTGATTCTGGACAACAGCGAGGAGAACCTGCAGAAGTTCGAGAAGTCCGCCCGTAACATGCAGTCGCTCTCCCGATACAGTAGGAGCAACAGCATCAACCGTGAGTGGATAGAGCAATACCTGAACGAGGCGCACTCCTACGGGCTGACCTCAGTGAGGGCGCACTTCAACGTCATGGCGTGGAGCGACGATGCGGAGGAGTTGCGCCACATCAAGAACGACGTGGGCAGTCAGCTGGCAGGCATGGAGTGCATGCCGCGCCACAACACCATCGACTGCCCCACGCTTTACTGGGCGGCGATGCCCGGCAATGCGGCGGACTTCCCTGCGGAGGAGTCGTTCTACACCTTCACCGAACAGGCCGTGTGCCTCTTCACGGAGGAGACCAACTACCGCAGCTCGCTCTCGCCCTTCGGCATCAAGATGGTGGACAGGCTCACGGGCAAGCCCCTGCACCTCGACATCAGCGACCTGCCCATGAAGCGGGGCGTCACCACCAACCGCAACAAGTTTGTGCTGGGTCCGTCGGGCAGCGGCAAGTCGTTCTTCATGAACCACCTTGTGCGCCAGTACTACGAGCAGGGCACGCACGTGGTGCTGGTGGATACGGGAAACTCCTACCAGGGGCTGTGCGAGATGATACGGCGCAAGACACACGGCGAGGACGGCGTGTATTTCACCTACACGGAGGAGAAGCCTATCTCGTTCAACCCGTTCTATACCGACGACTATGTGTTCGACGTGGAGAAGAAGGACAGCATCAAGACGCTGCTGCTGACGCTCTGGAAGTCGGAGGACGACAAGGTGACGAAGACGGAGAGCGGCGAGCTGGGCAGTGCGGTGAACGCCTACATCGAGCGCATCAGGGCAGACAGGAGCATCACGCCCTCGTTCAACACCTTCTACGAGTACATGCGCGACGATTACCGCCGCGAGCTGGCGGAGCGGGAGATAAAGGTGGAGAAGTCCGACTTCAACATCGACAACATGCTCACCACCATGCGGCAGTATTACCGGGGCGGTCGCTACGACTTCCTGCTCAACTCCACAGAGAACATCGACCTGCTCGGCAAGCGGTTCATCGTCTTCGAGATTGACAGTATCAAGGAAAACCGTGAGCTGTTCCCAGTCGTGACCATCATCATCATGGAAGCCTTCATCAACAAGATGCGCCGATTGAAGGGCGTGCGCAAGCAGCTGATTGTGGAGGAGGCATGGAAGGCTCTCTCTTCGGCAAACATGGCGGAATACCTGAGGTACATGTACAAGACCGTGCGCAAGTATTACGGCGAGGCCATCGTGGTAACACAGGAGGTGGACGACATCATATCCTCGCCCGTGGTGAAGGAGAGCATCATCAACAACTCCGACTGCAAGATACTGCTCGACCAACGGAAGTACATGAACAAGTTCGACCAGATACAGGCGTTGCTCGGACTGACTGAGAAGGAGAAGTCGCAGATTCTCTCCATCAACATGGCCAACCACCCGTCACGGCTCTACAAGGAGGTGTGGATCGGGCTGGGCGGCACGCAGTCGGCGGTCTATGCCACCGAGGTGAGCGCGGAGGAATACCTTGCCTACACCACCGAGGAAACGGAGAAGGTGGAGGTCTATCGGCTGGCGGAGCAACTGGGCGGCGACATCGAAGCCGCCATCCGGCAACTGGCGGAGAAAAGAAGGACAAGCAAGACATGACATTTATCACAACCAATTTTATCACATTCAACAATGATTCAGAACATGGGAAGAAGATTGAAGACAACAAGCAGGCAGATGCTGCTCCTTTGCGGCATCGTGCTGGGAATGGCGAGTATGGCCATGCAGTCGTGCAGTGAGGCGGCAAGGGACGACCGTCCCGCCCTCTGCGGCAACTGGGAGAGCGTGGAGGGTAAGCCCGACGTGCTCATCTATAAGGAGGGCAAGGCATACAAGGTGACGGTGTTCAAGCGCAAGGGACTGGGACGCGAGCTGAAACCGCAGACCTACCTCCTGCAGATGGAGAACGGCAACCTCTTCATGAATACGGGATTCCGCATCGACGTATCCTACAACGAGGAGACGGACGTGCTGACCTTCTCGCCCAACGGGGACTATGTAAGAGTAAGACAGGAACAGACCAAACAATAGCGAGCAATGAAAGCAAGAATGACAATCCTTATCTGCCTGTGCCTGCTGACGGCGGGCAAGGCAAGCGCACAGTGGACGGTCATCGACCCGTCCAACATCGCGCAAAGCATCGTGAACACCTCCAAGAACGTGGCGCACACATCGACAACGGCGACCCACATGGTCAAGAACTTTCAGGAGACAGTGAAAATCTACGAGCAGGGCAAGAAGTATTACGATGCCCTGAAGTCGGTGAACAACCTCGTCAAGGATGCCCGCAAGGTGCAGCAGACCATCCTGATGGTGGGCGACATCACGGACATCTACGTGAACAGCTTCCAGAAGATGATGCGCGACGAGAACTTCACGGTGGAGGAACTCTCAGCCATCGCCTTCGGCTATACCAAGCTGCTGGAGGAGAGCAACGACGTGCTGACGGAGCTGAAGAACGTGGTGAACATCACCACGCTCTCCATGACGGACAAGGACCGCATGGACGTGGTGGAGGGCTGTTACCAGAAGATGAAGCGGTACCGCAACCTCGTGAGCTACTACACCAACAAGAACATCAGCGTGAGCTACCTGCGGGCGAAGAAGAAAAACGACCTCGACCGCGTGATGGGACTCTACGGCAGTGCCAACGAAAGATACTGGTAGCCTATGGACTTCGAGAACCTTCACCAGATACTGCGGTCGCTCTACGACGAGATGATGCCGCTGTGCGAGGACATGGCGGGTGTGGCGAAAGGCATCGCCGGACTGGGCGCACTCTTCTACGTGGCCTACCGGGTATGGCAGTCGCTGGCGCATGCCGAACCGATAGACGTGTTCCCGATGCTCCGTCCGTTTGCCATAGGGCTGTGCATCATGTTCTTCCCCACGGTGGTGCTGGGCACGCTCAGCGGAGTGCTCTCGCCGATTGTGCAGGGCACGGCCAAGATGCTGGAGGCGGAGACGCTGGACATGAACGAGTACCGGGAGCAGAAGGACAAGCTGGAGTACGAGGCGATGAAGCGCAACCCGGAGACGGCCTACTTAGTGTCGAACGAGGAGTTCGACAAGCAGCTGGAGGAACTGGGATGGTCGCCCGACGACCTTGTCACCATGGCGGGGATGTACATCGAGCGGAGCATGTACCAGATGAAGAAGGGCGTGCGCGACTTCTTCCGCGAGTTGCTGGAACTGCTGTTTCAGGCCGCTGCCCTCGTGATAGACACACTGAGGACGTTCTTCCTCGTAGTGCTGTCGATACTGGGGCCGATAGCCTTCGCCATCTCGGTGTGGGACGGTTTCCAGAGCACGCTGACGCAGTGGATATGCCGCTATGTGCAGGTGTATCTGTGGCTGCCCGTGTCGGACATGTTCAGCACCATACTGGCCAAAATACAGGTGCTGATGCTACAGAGCGACATCGAGCGGATGCAGGCCGACCCGAACTTCTCGTTGGATTCGAGCGACGGGGTGTATATCGTGTTCATGATCATCGGCATCATCGGCTACTTCACCATCCCCACCGTGTCGGGCTGGATTATCCAAGCCGGAGGCATGGGCAACTATGGGCGCAACGTGAACCAGACGGCTGGCAAGGCTGGCGGCTTCGCCGGCAGTGTGGCGGGTGCTACTGCTGGCAATGTGGCAGGACGTGTCGGGAAACTGCTGAGATAAAGAAAAGTATGTGTAACATCAAAACAAGGAGAAAACAAGAAAATGGAATTCAAGTCATTAAAGAACATCGAGACCTCGTTCAGGCAGATTCGCCTGTTCAGCATGGTGTTCCTCGCCTTGTGTGCCGTGGTGACGGTGTGGAGCGTGTGGAGTTCCTACCGCTTTGCGGAGAAGCAGCGGGAGAAAATCTATGTGCTGGACAACGGGAAGTCGCTGATGCTGGCCCTCTCGCAGGACCTGTCGCAGAACCGTCCGGCGGAGGCGAGGGAGCATGTGCGCCGCTTCCATGAGCTGTTCTTCACGCTCTCGCCGGAGAAGAGCGCAATTGAGCACAACGTGAAGCGGGCGCTGCTGCTGGCCGACCGCAGCGTGTACAACTACTATTCGGACTTTGCGGAGAAGGGTTACTACAACCGCATCATCGCAGGCAACATCAATCAGGTGCTGAAAGTGGACAGCGTGGTGTGCGACTTCAACGGCTATCCGTACCGTGCCACCACCTACGCACGGCAGCAGATTATCCGGCAGAGCAACATTACGGAGCGTAGCCTCGTGACGACGTGCCGCCTGCTGAACGCATCACGTTCGGACGACAATCCCAACGGATTCACCATCGAGGGATTCACCATCATTGAGAACAAGGATTTACAGACAATCAAACGATGACGGGTATGAAAGAAAACAGAATCAGAAAAACGGCGTGGAGGCTCTTCTGGAGTCTCCGCGACAAAAGAAAGCAGATGACGAAGTCGGCGAAAGACCGGCTGGAGAGTCTGCCACATCGGACGAAGAGACGCATCGTATTGGGAATGCTCGCCGTCTTTGCGGTGCTTGCCCTCTACACTTTCGGCAAAGCCGTCTATGACATCGGAAGGGACGAAAGTCCCACAATAGAAACAGGACATATCAAACCATTAAACGTAAATGCGTATGGAACAGACGAAGATTGAAGTACAAGACAAGGACAAGACTCCCGACAAGGAGAAAGGCAAGGAAAAGCCCAAGCAGGAGCGCACACCGCTGACGGAGGCGGAACGACTGAGACGGCAGAAGATGATTGTGCTGCCTGTCATGGTGCTGGTGTTCCTCGGTGCGATGTGGCTGATTTTTGGCCCATCGTCTGAGGGGACGAAAGAGCCGGGCATGGACGGCTACAACATGGAGATGCCGGATGCCGACAAGGCCGACAGGCAGATTATCGGCGACAAGGCGAAGGCCTATGAGCAGGGAGCGATGGAGGAACGTAAGGAGAACCGCAACCGCTCGATGATGGAGCTGGGGGATATGTTCGACCGTGAAGTGGCTGGAAACGAATCCTCTGCGGATTTCAGTCTGACCGATAATGACAGCACGGAAAAGAGCAAGCCCCTGGCGCCGCAAAGCATCCGTTCGTCTGCCACTGCCTACCGTGACTTGAACACCACGCTTGGCAGTTTCTATGAGCAGCCAAAGGAGGAAAATGCGGAGATGGAGGAGCTGCTGGAGCGCATTGCCTCGCTGGAATCAGAACTTGAAAGCGAGAAAGACAAGGCTTCCGATATGGACGACCAAGTGGCACTCATGGAAAAGTCCTACGAACTGGCGGCAAAATATATGGGCGGTCAGAATGGCGGACAACCCAAACAGGAGGCAATGCCTGCCACTGTGAGCAAAGCAGGAAAGAATGCTGTCAGTCCCGTAAGGCAGGTGACGAAGCAGGTGGTATCCGCCCTCGGACAGCCGATGAGTAACGAGGAGTTCGTCGCCGCCAATGCGCAGGAGCGAAATTATGGTTTCAACACCGCTGTGGGCAAGGTCGGGGTGACGGACAAGAACACCATATCGGCGTGCGTCTATGGAGCGCAGAGCGTGACGGACGGGCAGGCGGTGAAGCTGCGCCTGTTGGAGCCGATGGCCGTGGCGGAACGGATTATTCCCCGAAATGCAGTGGTGGTAGGGGCGGCACGTGTGCAGGGCGAACGCCTCGACATCGAAATCACCTCGATAGAGCATGAGGGAACCATCGTGCCTGTGGAGCTTTCGGTCTATGACACGGACGGGCAGCAGGGCATCTTCATCCCCGGCTCGATGGAGATGGATGCGGTGCGGGAGGTTGCCGCCAACATGGGTGGTTCGCTTGGCAGCAGCATCAACATCTCTACCAATGCGGGGGCACAGTTGGCCTCCGACCTCGGCAAGGGGCTGATACAGGGCACAAGTCAGTATATCGCCAAGAAGATGCGTACCGTGAAGGTGCATCTGAAGGCGGGCTACAAGGTGATGCTGTATCAGGACAGAGACTGAGAAATATAAAAGATAAAGTAACAACAATCCAATTTTTATTCACCACTAAAATCCAAAGTGAAATGAGAAAAGCAATCATGATTTTTGCCCTCGCGATGGGCATCGTAACTGCCAATGCGCAGGAGAACAAGACCGTGAAGGAAAGTAACGTGAGTGACGGACAGCCGACCCTGACCAAGGAGGTCTATCCGCAGAAGGAGGCGGACGGCGACCTGTATCACGGGCTGACGAAGAAGCTGACCTTCGACCGCATGATTCCGCCCCACGGGTTGGAGGTGACGTACGACAAGACCGTACACATCATCTTCCCGGCAGAGGTGCGCTATGTGGATTTGGGCTCGCCCAACCTGATAGCGGGCAAGGCGGACGGTGCGGAGAACGTGATCCGTGTGAAGGCAACCGTGAAGAACTTCAAGAACGAGACGAACATGAGCGTCATCACGGAGGACGGCAGCTTCTACACCTTCAATGTGAAGTATGCCAAGGAGCCGCTGCTGCTCAACGTGGAGATGTGCGACTTCATCCACGACGGCGAGGCGGTGAACCGTCCGAACAATGCTCAGGAGATTTACCTGAAGGAACTGGGCAGCGAGAGTCCGATGCTGGTGCGACTTATCATGAAGTCCATCCACAAGCAGAACAAGCGTGAGGTGAAGCACATCGGCTGCAAGCGTTTCGGCATACAGTACCTGCTGAAAGGAATCTACACGCACAACGGACTGCTGTATTTCCACACGGAAATCAAGAACCAGAGCAACGTGCCGTTTGATGTGGACTACGTGACATGGAAGATTGTGGACAAGAAGGTGGCGAAGCGTACCGCCGTGCAGGAGCAGGTTGTCCTGCCACTCCGTGCGCAGAATTATGCTACCTGCGTGCCTGGCAAAAAGAGCGAGCGCACGGTGTTCACGATGGCGAAGTTCACCATCCCTGACGACAAGTGCCTCGTGGTGGAACTGAATGAGAAGAACGGTGGTCGTCACCAATCCTTCGTGATTGAGAACGAGGATTTGGTGCGTGCCAATACCATCAACGAACTTCAAGTGCGCTGACCCTATGAAGAAGTTTCTTTTTATGATTCTCGCGTCGCTTGCCCTGTTTACGGGGCAGGCGCACGCCCAGCGATGTCTCCCGAAGATGCAGGGCATCGAGGTGAGGGCGAACATGGTGGACGGCTTCAATCCCGGCGGCAATGATGGAGGGTACAGTCTTGGCACGGCTCTCTCCACCTATACCAAAGGCGGCAACAAGTGGGTGTTCGGTGGTGAGTACCTGCTGAAGAACAAGCCCTACAAGGAGGAGAAGATACCCGTGGCGCAGTTTATGGCGGAGGGCGGCTACTATCTGAAAGTGCTGTCGGACGCAAGGAAAACGCTCTTTGTCTATGCCGGGGCTTCGGCTCTTTCAGGCTATGAGACGGTGAACTGGGGAGACAAGGTGCTGCATGACGGGGCGATGCTCCACGATAAGGATTCCTTCATCTATGGCGGTGCGCTGACACTCGATGTGGAGTTTTATGTGGCCGACCGTATCGCCCTGCTCGCCAACCTCAGGGAAAGGTGTCTCTGGGGCAACTCCACAGGGCATTTCCATACGCAGTTCGGCGTGGGCGTGAAGTTCATCATTAACTGACGGAGCGCATGGAGATTGACGCATTGAGGCAGATACCACTGGAGGACTTTCTCGCACGTTTAGGGCATGAGCCTGTCCGAAGAAGGGGTAATGAATGGTGGTATGCCGCACCTTACCGCACGGAGCGCACTCCCTCGTTTCGTGTGAACGTGGACAAGCAGCTTTGGTATGACTTCGGTCTGGGCAAGGGCGGCGACATCTTCACGCTGGCAGGCGAGTTTGTCCACAGTTGCGACTTCATGGAGCAGGCAAAGTTCATCACGGAAGCGGGCATCGTTCCGCTTCCGCAGACAGAACCTCGCCCTCATAAAGCCGTGGGAAAGAAGCCTGCCTTTGAGGAGGTGGAGGTAAGGGCGTTAAGTCATCGGGCATTGCTCTCGTATTTGGAGGAACGTGGCGTTGCTTCGGCGATTGCTGGGCGGCATTGCAAGGAAGTCCATTTCCGGCTCAACGGCAAGCGGTATTTTGCCATCGGTTTCGGGAATCGCAGCGGTGGATTTGAACTGCGCAACCGCTTCTTCAAGGGTTGCATACCGCCGAAGGACATCACGCTGACGAAGTATGGAAGCTCTCGCTGCCACCTCTACGAGGGATTTATGGATTGGCTATCTGCGCTGGCTCTGGGCATCGGACATGCGGAGGACAGCCTTGTGCTGAACTCCGTAGCCAATGCGGACAAGGCAATACCTGCCTTGGAGAACTACCACGAGATAGTCTGCCACCTCGATCATGACGAGGCGGGGCGCAGGACGGTGGGAGTCTTGCGGAAACGGTTCGGTGAGCGTGTGGCAGACCATTCCGGACGCTATTCGGGCTACAAGGACTTGAACGAGTACCTTGTGGCCAAACAGAAAATCAGTAACCATCAAAACAAAGAATGACAATGAACATCAAGAATAACAAGAACAACAAGACCCTGAGAGTGAAACTTTTGAGTATGGCAACCGTCCTGTTCGTGGGGCTGATGGGGTGTTTCCTCGCCTCCTGCGATGGCGAGCTGGACATACAGCAGTCTTATCCGTTCACGGTGGAGACGATGCCCGTACCGGGCAAGGTGACGAAGGGGCAGACGGTGGAGATACGCTGCGAGATGAAGAAGGAGGGCAACTATGCCAATGCGCTCTACACCATCCGCTATTTCCAGTTTGAGGGTGAGGGTACGCTGAAGATGGACAACGGTATTACGTTCCTGCCCAACGACCGCTACCTGCTCGAGAACGAGAAGTTCCGCCTGTACTACACTTCGGGATGCAGCGAGGCGCAGAACTTCATCGTGGTGGTGGAGGACAATTTCGGGAATGCCTACGAGCTGGAGTTTGACTTCAACAACCAGAATGTGAAGGACGAAACGCTGTCCGTAGTTCCCATCGGTAACTTCAAACCCTTGTCGTGATGATGCGGATATTCATGGTTATCTGCTGTGCATTCCTGACGGTCAGCCCTCTGCTTGCACAGGGCGACCGCATGGAGGCGGCAAGGATATATCGCCTGCCCCGGTTTGAGAGGGCGGTGCGCTGTATCAAGTTCTTTGAGGGGTGGCACACCGAAAAACATCATCCGTACGTTGGATATGGTCATCAGTTGCAACCGGGCGAGAGGTATTCGGCAAGGACAATGACACGCAGGCAGGGCGAGGCGTTGCTGCGGAAGGATTTGAGGAAGTTCTGTGCCATGTTCCGCAAGTTCGGGAAAGATTCTCTCTTGCTTGCCACACTTGCCTACAATGTCGGTCCGTATAGGCTCTTGGGAAGCGACAAAATACCCAAAAGCAAGTTGATAAGGAAGTTAGAGGCAGGCGACCGCAACATCTATCAGGAGTACATCGCTTTCTGCAACTACAAGGGGAAACGGCACGCCATGCTGCTTAAACGCAGGAAAGCGGAGTTTGCGCTGCTGTATGTACCCTGACGCAACTGACAAATTGACAACAAAATCCGTGTCTTGTTCAAATTGGCACGGATTTTGCATATTGCTAATAGACAATTTTAGGATTTTCTCGTTATTTGACATCGTTGAACCATTTTTGCCAATCGGTTTCCAAAATGCACTTCAAATAGTAAGTGTAGTGAGAGCATTACATGAAATAGTTATTTACCGTAAAAAGTATAGCGAATATATGAAGAGAATATTTTGGATAATTCAGAAAGGGACAACAAGAATGTTTAGACATATCAAAGCGTTGGGGGTTATGGAAACGAAGCAGAAATGTGTAGTCAACGTTATGAGATAATCATTCCCCTTCCACCAAAAATAACGACTCAATATATTTTCCTCCGCAAGTTTTTACTTGCGGATTTTTTATTCATCGTAGATTGGTACATAGGTTTCTTTGCTACTTTCTTTTTCCGCTTGTCCTGCTCATGAAAGAAAGTAGGCGGCTTGCGCCGCCCACCTCTCAAAAGTGTGTATAGAGTCCGGTCACTTGTGTGAAGACCTCCTCCAACATATCAAAGAAGATGCCTTCATGTACTTCTACGTCCTTCGACTTGCTCTCGAAGGTCTTCTTGCTGAACGTCTTGCGGAAGAAACGCATGTTGTAGAGGTCAGTCCCTGCATCATAGATGATGTCAAGGCGGTTGGCACTGGTCTTGTTCCTCGCAAGGCTCATGCGCAGTCCGTTACCCATATCCACAAAATCCTTGCTGCCTGTCATGACGGCAAAACGCTTGCCGCCAATCTGCTCCAATATAGTCCGTGCTATCGTATTCATTGCCTTTTGGTTTTAGGTTTAGGCGGTGTCCGCACCGCCTAAACGCAAGTAAATTTCTCAATACTCTAATTTCTCAGTGATAGAAGTGTACTTCTCCAACCACTCTTTCAGACATTCCATGTTGTACTCGCTCGTTATGACTGCCGTGTGGCTGTCAATGGCGGTGAAACGGCTGCTCTCGTAGTTGTCTATCCACCCCTTTAAGGTGGAAACTCCCCATGCTTCGGCATCGTCAAATATTCCGTCCAATGTAGTGATTGGCTCGCAGAACCTGACAATCAGTGTTTGATAGGTCTCGCTCATAGTCTGTCCTCCTTCTTTTTCAACCACTCGTCACGCTTCTGTCGGCACTCGTCCAACGTGGGCTTTACGCAGGAGAAAAGTTCTCCGTCCGTGTGGCGGTAGTCGTATTGCACAAGGGTACGCTTGCGTCTGCCGATACCCGATTGACGTGTTGTTGAGCCTTGGCGAAAAAATCTCTCGTACTTCTCAGTACCTGCCGCTGTGCAGGTACTGAGTCCGTTGATGGTCATTTGTGTAGTCATAATCGTTTCTATTACGCTGCCTTCATCCGCTGACGGATAAGGTTGATGTTGTTGTTTACAAGATTGATGATGCGGTCGTGATACTCGGTGTTGGCATTGCACGCTCCTCGGCTCTGAACCACTTGGAGGGTCTTCAGCGACACCTCTATCGTCTCGATGCGCCTGCCGTCAATAGTGGCTGAAAGTATGAGGGAGTCGGCTCGCTTGTAGTACGTGCCTACGCAGTGGTGCATCGCCTTGCCCTCCAATATCATTTCCTCTACGCTCTCTATTACCTTGACGGAGATGAGTTCATCGGCAAACACAAGTCCGAAGAACATGCCTTTCTCTTTGAGGAACTTCTTCTCATCCTTGATAGCCTGCTCTCGTTCCTCCGCTGTCCGCTCTCGCTGCAACTGCTCCTGCCTTTTCGCTGCCAACTTGTCGTGGAGGGCTTTGAGGTCGGTCGGGCAGACGTATTTCGGTTGACGTATGTCCTTGCCAAAGTGGCGCAGGAGGTCTATCGTGTCGCACCATAGAGAGCCGTCGGGAATGGTGTAGCCGTTGCGGATGCAGATTTTCACGGATGCCCAATAGTTTTCGATGTTGCAGGAGGAGTTGAGGTAGTGGCGCAGCATGGGGTGTTGCCCTGCCTTTATCAGCGTTTCCGCACGGCTGTCAGACAAGAGTGCAGGGATGAGTTTCGTGGGTACGATGTCGTGGAAGTCACCTCGGAAGCCGTTCCTGCGCAGCTCGTCCACCACCTTGTATTCGGGGCAGAGGGGCATGTGGGCGATATGCTGGTAGGCAAGGTTGTCGCCACGGATTGCCATGGGTGAGGCAAAGGTGAAGGTGTCTATGTACCTGCCCAACGTGCGCTGTATGGCTACGATGGTGCGCTTGCCCTGCCTGTTCCACCAATAGCCGCCTATCTCAAGGGCAGTGGGAGTAGCCTTGCAGCCTTTCTCCATTTCCACGATGAGGAGGTACATGCGCAGCACTTGATACTCTCCGCAGGTGGTGAGTAGGGTGAAATACTGCTTCTGCTGCAACTTGCGCTCCAAGGTGTTCTTCACCTGCAGGCGTACCTTGCAGTGGGGGCAGGTGCAGGTGCGTGCTGTGCCGTCTGTCTGCCATGTGTGTCCGCAGTCCATGCAGGTGGTTCGTCCTTTGGGTAGCCGGTAGGCATAGTGGTCCACACACTCACGGAATGCCCATTTCAGTTGTCGCTTGCTGATGGGGCGCAGGTGCCTGCTCTCGGCAAGCACCGCTTTCTCAAACTTGTTTCTCGGTCTCATACGTCAAAATCGAATAAGGAGGGTTCAACTTGGGGTTTCTGTGGCTTGGCTGCCCTTGCTCTCTGTCGGTTCTGCATCTTGCGCAGTTCCTCGTCTTGGTATTGGCGGATGGCTCGCTGACGTGCTTCCGCCTTCTCCTCAGCGGTGAGTTCCACTACATGGTTCACGGCTATCTGACATTGCAGGGGCTTGCCTACCTCTATCTCGTTCTCGTCATAGTAGTGTACGGCTTGTCCGTAAATCTCTCCGTCTGAAAAGCCGTTGCAGCCGCTCTTCTGCACGTAGTTCAGAATGTAGGTGATGCAGTCGTCGATGTTCTTGGCAGGGTTGCGGTAGTTCTTGGCGAAGAGTTCGTCCTCCGCTGCACGCTGCTCCAAGTACATCTGTATCGTTCTCTTGAAATGGTCTGTTCCTTTCATGTCGCTTGCTGTTTTATAGGTTATTGTTCTTGTAAAGTATCTCGCAGTCCTCCACCTCGGTGGGTAGTCCGAAGAGGGGGTAGTGGCTGAAATAGGGGTGCGTGCTGCCGTCCTCGTCCATGAGGGGCGAAACGATTTCCACCTGCCATTTACTGACCCACTCGTCCACCATTCGGATTTCCTCGTCTGTCAGTGCCGTTGCATCGCCATTGATGAGGTAGCACAAACTCCATGTGGGTATCTTCTCTGTCGTTCTGTTCATATCGCTGTCAGTTTATAGGGGTTATAACATTCGCTTGATAATCTCTCTGTGGTACTGCGGATTGACCTCGTTGAATAGGAACTCCACGAAGTCCTGCCGTGCCTCCTTGTTCAGTTCGTGGTACAATTCGCTGAACGTGCTGTGGTTGCCGTTGATGTAGGTTTCCACCATATACTCGAAGATGTTGTCCACCTCGTAGTACCTGCACTGCTGCGCTGCCGTCTTGCTTGTTCTCTTTGCCATTGCCGTAGGGTGTTAAAGGGTGAGTAACCAAAGGAGAAGCCCGAAGAAGGTGATGAGGGAGAGCATGAGCACTATCACGCTTACCACTACTCGGAACACTCCGTTCACAATCTCTCTGATGACGCTCCAAAGGATGCCTATGAGCCATAGGAACGCCTGTACGATGAGGGTGCATATTGCTACCGCCATGTAGTGTGCCGTCTGTCTGATGTCCATTGCTGCTGTCATTGTCTGTTGCCGTTTTGAAGTTCCACGATGTTGTCTATCCTGCCGTAAATCACGTTTCTCAGTGCCGTCTTGTCCGCTGCCTGATACTCGCTCCACCTTCCGTATTGGCACACAAGGTAGGGTCGGAGCACATCGGAGAAGTCGAATTTCCACCCCATGAGGGGTACTGCGGTCGTGAAGTAGGTGTTGAAGTTCACGTTGTGCGTGAGCCAATCCTTCTCCTCTCGGTTCATCTTGCCTCCGTTGTTGAGTTTGTGGCGGAGTCTGTAAACCTTGCTGTCTTGAAGGGTGTCCAGTTCTGGAACTTCCCATTCGACGAATTTTGTTGCCATTGCTGTTGCCATATCCGTTCTGTTTTTATTTTTATATGCGGATCCAAGAGCTGAGGGAGTTGAGTTTCAAAACTTCTTATCTGCCTCTCGGTTATCCGACATTTTTTTTATGCGTCTTCCTGTCGCATCGGTCGTTTTCGTTTCGGTTGCCCCATCAAGGTAGGGATTCGGAAATGCAAGGTTTTTCGGGAAAAATACTACCCGTAGGGCTGGAGATTTTTCCCGCAAACAGGAGGCTTGACCTTGCATTTCCGGCAAATCCCGGAGTTACCTTTGCAGCCGAACGAGAATGACCTCCTGATGCGCCGTCTGGAAGTCGCAAAATGGAGGTAAGCGTAACAAGAGACAGATTGAATGGAACATCTCCTAAATGCGGAAACTGCATGAGAAAAGAAAACGTCCTCTAACTTGGAAGCTCGCTTGAAAGCGTGAACAAGCCGAAGCCCCACAAAAGAAGTATGCCCGTATATGCCTATCCGACTTGTTCGGACAGACACATACAGGCATTCTTCTCCAGCTTCGGCGGTACGGACAGCCTATTGTGGCTCACTCGTGAGCGGCAAGTGGTTGGCTGTACCTATCTCAATTCCGCTTTCAACAAAATGAAAAAGAGACAGAGGGAACAGACTGAAAGCGTGAAAAGCCGAAGCCCCACAAGAGAAGTGTGTCCGTATATGCCTATCCGACTTGTTCGGACAGACACATACGGACATTCTTCTTCGGCCTCGGCGGTACGGACAACCTTTTGTGGCTCACCTGTGAGCGGCAAGTGGTTGGCTGTACCTATCTCAGTTCCGCTTTCAACAAGAAACAAAAGGCGCAAGTGGTAAAGGCGGTTGTGCCGTAAGAAAGATAATCCGCACATCCATCGTCAAACCCTCGGTTTGATGCGGATATGCGGACTTTCTTTCAGCCATGCCGCCAGTGCCGATGACCGGCCCTTACCACGTAAGGGTGAATCATCAGCACGGTTTCACTTGCGCCAAGAAGAACAACAAAAAAAGAAAACGGCAAGACCCCGTAAAAGTACCTCTCTCGCATAGCCATGAAAGGGTTGTCCGATTGCCGATTGTCTAAACGAGAGTTTAGGCTTCAAAAGCTGACATTCCTTTCGGATATGCCATAGTAGGAAAGAGGTTGTCTGAACTCGTTTCAGCCAACGCCTTTCCTACATGAAAACTCACTTTTACGGAAGAACAGTAATGAACAGGTCAAGAAATCACGTTGAAAACAAAGAAAAACGAGCAATTCCTTGGCGTACCCGAATAAAAAGTGTACCTTTGCAAATAGAGTTGTGAGGCGAAGTAAATCACAGAATATCAGTGCACTTGCACTTTCGCTAAATCGTTACCATAAATCCGCAACTCCTCCATTCTATTCTGATATTCAATCAGATACACGTTTTTTGATTATCCGTAGCAAAGATAAATATTAACTTGCATTTATAAGCTCCTTTTCTTGCAAAAGAAAAGGCCTTGCCTGTATTTATATATAAAAGCCACCGGACGACTTTCGATAGAAGTGCAATCCGGTGGCAGATTAAGATATTGTTTGTTTTTGAAATGTGTTATTTCGTTTGGATACGAATATTTCCAGCTTTCACTCCGCTTGCTTTCGCTGTGAGTACGATTTCTCCGGCTGTTTCACCGGATTGTACTATGGCTGTCAGCATTCCGTTGAAGGCATGCATTTTCGGAAGATGGAACTGCTCCAGATTTGTCGGGTCGCCATTAGCAGCGGCACGATACTTGCCTGCCCCTTTTACGGAGAAGTTTATCTGTCGGCTGTCAGCGGGACATAGATTTCCATCTTTATCTACCACTTTGACGGTGATATAGGCTAAGTCTTTTCCGTCTGCTATCAGTTCGTTGCGGTTGCTCACCAGTTCGATGTGATGAGGCTTTCCGGCAGTGCGGACAATTTTTTCAGCTACTGCTTTTCCATCTTTATTGTAGGCCACTACTTTTATCTCGCCCGGTTCATATACAGCATCCATCCACATTAGGCGGTAACGGTTTTTAAGCGAGCTGTTGTTTTTACTTTGTTTGCCGTAACTTTTACCGTTAATAAACAGTTCGGCCGTAGGATGGTTGGTGTATACAAATACGGGAGTAACCTTCCCTTCACGTCCCGGCCATGTCCAGTGCGGCAGGACATGTAATGTTTCCGCATTTTTGTTCCATACACTGCGATAAAGATAGTAACGGTCTTTAGGGATACTGGCAAGGTCGATGATGCCGAACATTGAACTGTGATTAGGCCATGCGTTTGTATCGTATGGCGATGGTTCACCCAGATAATCAAATCCTGTCCATACGAATTGTCCGATTGTCCAATGGTTGTCGTCAGCTAGCGCAAAGTCTTCGTCCGGAATATTTGACCAGGAACAGGCTTCCACATCGTATGAAGAGCATTGGTGGTCGTCGTAAGTGGCACTTTTTTTATCTTCCACAGGGAATTTGTATACTCCGCGTGAGCTGACGGTAGAAGCAGTTTCACTTCCTAAAATCAGATTTTGTGGGAGTTGGTCGTATGCCTCTTTATAGCGATGAGCCCGATAGTTAAGTCCCGGAATGTCGATCATAGCGGCAAATCCGTTGGCAAGTACGCAAGTCACTTGGTCCATTCCGCAGGTAACGGGACGGGTAGGGTCTTCACGATGGCAAATATCTTGCAGGAACTTGGCTACTTTATAACCGACAGGACTGCATTGGGTCGGTACTTCATTTCCGATACTCCACATTACTACACACGGATTGTTCCGGTAATTATGAAGCATATTCACCATATCACGTTCTGCCCATTCATTGAAATAACGGTGATAACCGTTTTCACATTTGGCGATATCCCATTCATCAAATGGTTCAATCATCATCATAAATCCCATTTCGTCACATAAAGCTACAAGTTCGGGAGTCGGCATATTGTGAGAGGTACGGATGGCGTCACATCCCATATCTTTTAATAGTGTAAGCTGATGCCGGAGAGCGGCTACATTAATAGCAGCACCCAACGGACCTAAATCATGGTGATTACATACTCCTTGAAACTTACGATGCTTTCCGTTCAGGTAGAATCCTTTGTCGGCAATATATTCAATACTACGGATACCGAAACGTGTAGTGTAAGTATCTACCAGCTTATTGTCTGCGTAAATCTTGGAAACGGCTTTGTAGAGTGACGGATTCTCCGGTGACCAAAGTTCAGGCGCATTTACAATAAAATTCTGTTCGAATGGCTGTCCATGATTAATGCGGCTTGTATTTTCTTTGCGGGTAACGACTTTTCCATCAGGAGAAAGAATCTCCGTTTCGATACGGAGTTGTGTTTTCTCGCCTGCATTCTCAATTTTCGTTTGAAGGCGTATGGATGCAAAGTCCTTGTCGACATGAGGTGTTGTGATTTGTGTTCCCCATACGGGTACATGAATTTTGTCTGTTACAATCAGATGTACATTACGGTATAAACCAGCTCCCGGATACCAGCGTGAAGATTGTGGACGGTTTTCCAAACGTACGGCGAGTGTATTCTTTTTTCCATCTTTGTTGAGGAAAGGAGTTACATTGCAGTGGAAGGAGTTGTAGCCGAAAGGCCAGAAACAAGCTTCCTTTCCGTTTACATAGACACGTGCCTCGCTCATAGCCCCATCAAAAAGAAGTGTTACTTCTTTGTCGGCAGGAGCGTCAAAACTTGTTCGATACCAGCCTGTGCCTACGTATGGCAGTCCGCCGGTGCGTCCGGTTTTCAAGGAAGCTTTTTTCTCGAAGTTCTGTGTGACTGCTACATTTTGTAGATCATTGTTTACATCAAACGGACCGAAGATTGCCCAATCATGTGGAATAACAACCGATTCCCATTGGATATCATTAAACTCCGGCTGGCTGGCTTCTTTGAAATCTCCTTTACTGAATTTCCAGTCCTTTTCGAGTAGTGTCTCGCTGCGTTGTGCTTGCAATGTGCAGGCAACGCCCATCAAAAGTACAGTTAATAACTGTTTGAGATGTTTCATGTTCATTTTTGCTTTTCAGGTATAAAGTTTTTGGTGTGCAAATGTAGGAAAAATGTCGGTTACACTTGTAAATATCCGCTTCTTTTTGTTCCTTTGTTACCTATTTATAAACGGAAAGCTTATATATGAGAATACTAATTTATTTGCTTTTGTTGCCATTAATGGTGGTTGTGGTTGCCTGTGGCGGCAAAAAAGGAGTTTCAGACAAAGAGTCGGTATTAGCGACAATGGATAGTGTGGATGCTCACGGATTGCAACGTATGCAGACTTCCAAAAGCGAAACGGACTTTAAATTTAAAGGAAAAGATTACCATTCCATTGTTTCACGTACTCCGGACGAAAGTTTGCCTCATATCAAGAATGAAATGGGAGATACCTATGTAGACAATAAGATCGTACTGCGTCTGATGCGCGGAAACGAGAAAGTTTTTGATAAGACGTTTACCAAGAATGATTTCTCTTCTGTGGTAGACGCGAAATTCCTGTCGAACTCTATTCTGGAAGGAATCGTATATGATAAGACTACTTCGCAAGGGATAGTGTATGCCGCAAGTGTCTGTTATCCGCAGACAGATTTGTATATGCCGCTCTCTATAACAATCACTTCAGACGGGAAAATGAATATAAAGAAAGTGGATATGCTTGAAGAAGAATATGATGATATCCCGTCTAATTAGCTCTTTGGATAGATATCGACAATGGAATTGCACAAATGTGAAAACATTTGAGACAAACGGAAGGCGACCTATATGGTTGCCTTTTGTATTTTTGCACCGTTAAAAACTTAATACCAACCATAGAATGAAGAAAAACATTTTGGCTATCTGCGTGGTAGCAGTAAGCTGTACGGCACTGAACGCTCAAACAAAGAATACGCAAACATTGGTTCCGCTGACTGAACGGGTAAACGTACAGGCAGATTCGGCACGTGTTAATCAGATTATAGACGGTTGCTGGGTAGCAGTCGGCTCTAAAAAGTCCCATGCCATTCAGCGGGATTTTACCCGTATGTTTAACGGAAAGCCTTCTTATCGTTTTGAACTGAAAGAAGACGATAATACACTGTCGGGATATGCCAAAGGTGAGACCAAGGGACGTGCGGAGTTCTCTTACTGTTATGCAACATCCGATGATTTTAAAGGGAAACTTGCCGATACCTATAAGAAAGCGCAAATTATGAAAACCGTGTATCATCACGGGAAAGGAGCTTGCCCGCAAGGCTCTTCACGTGATTATGAGTTTTCGGTATACATCCCTTCTACATTGGGCAGTGATGTTTCCACTATTTTTGCTCAATGGCATGGAATGCCGGACCGTACATTGGTTCAGACTCCACAAGGAGAAGTGAAGACGCTGACAGTCGATGAATTTATAGAATTGGAAAAGACTACTATTTTTAAGAAAAATGTGGGCCACGAGAAAAAGGCCAAGTTGGACAAGCAAGGTAACCCCGTAAAAGATAAACATGGCAATCCTGTATATACAGCCGGAAAAGCTAATGGATGGTTGGTTGAACAAGGGGGCTATCCTCCATTGGCATTCGGATTCTCCGGAGGATGGTTTTATATCAAAGCAAACTCTGACCGTAGATGGCTGACCGACAAAGATGACCGTTGCAATGCAAATGTAGAAAAAACACCTGTCATGAAACCGGTGACTTCTGAATATAAGTCATCGACTATCGCTTACAAAATGCCTTTTGCCGATTTCCCGAAAGATTGTTGGATTACATTCCGTATCCATATTGATTGGACTGTCTACGGGAAAGAGGCTGAGACAATTGTAAAGCCGGGTATGCTTGATGTACAGATGAATTATCAGGACAAAGGTAAAAAGGTTAGTAGACACCTTGTAGACAATGAGCAGATTCTGATTGGACGTAACGACAAAGATGGCTACTATTTTAAATTTGGTATTTATAGGGTAGGTAACAGCACCAAACCGGTGTGTTACAATCTGGCAGGTTATTCGGAAAAGTAACTCCGGATAACAAGTAGCTGTTAGAGAAAGTTAAAGATTGGCAAACTCATAATATTCCAGAATCTTTTCAGGTTCTATATCGTTATTTGCATTATAAAAACAAAGTGTAATATTAATGCTAAAAGGATAACGATTATGAAGAAGATTTTATCTTTACTTGTATTGGCTATAGTGGCCGTGCAGTTCTCGTTCGCAGCTGATGTGATAACTAAAGACATCAACCAATTGCCGCTTCCTGCGCGGAATTTTATCAATCGTCATTTCACAAAGCCTGAGGTTGCTCAGATTAAGATTGATAAGGATCTGATGGAGTCCACTAAGTATGAAGTCTTATTAATGGATGGTACGGAGATCGATTTTGACAGTAAGGGGAATTGGGAGGAAGTTAGCGCTAAGAAAGGAAAGACTGTTCCTGCAACTGTTGTTCCGGGATTTGCTGCCAATTATCTGAAGACTCATAATTTTGTGAGTGAAGGTGTGACGAAAGTAGAACGTGACCGTAAGGGGTACGAAATCGAATTGTCTACCGGAATATCTTTCAAGTTTGACAAGAAAGGCAAATTTTTGAAAGCGGATGATTGAGTAGTTATATGTAGATAAACCTAAACCGGAAGATTGTTATGTGGAAATTTAAGTTTGGCTTATGGGCAGTGGTTTTGATAACCTCTGTCTTTTCTTTCAGCGCATGTGGTGACGATGATGATAATGATACTTTTGTTCCTCCTGCTAATATTGAGGCGGCTTTGAAACAATTGTATCCGGGTGCGCAGAATATAGAATGGGAAGTGAAAGGTGTTTATTATGTAGCTGATTGCTGGGTGACCGGTGATGAACTGGAAGTCTGGTTTGATGCGAATGCCAATTGGGTGATGACGGAGAATGAATTGGATAATGTTAATCAGTTGGTACCGGCTGTTTATACTGCCTTTATGGATTCTAACTATAGTACATGGGTAGTGACGGATGTGTATGTTTTGACTTATCCTTTGAACCCGACTACCTCTGTCATTCAAGTAAAACAGGGTAGCCAGCGCTATTCACTTTATTTCTCACAGGAAGGCGGATTGCTCCATGAAAAAAATATTAGTAATGGAGATGATACCAATTGGCCGCCAACTGAGTAGGTGAATTGTTACATCTGTTGGTAGTCTTTAGCCAATCCTCCTTCGCTTGTTTCTTTATAGAGGGATGGAAGGTCATGACCGGTTTGTTTCATCACTTGCACAACCTTATCGAAAGAAACGCGGTGCATACCGTCTGTAAAAGCAGAATAAAGGTTAGCGTCCAGCGCACGTGCTGCGGCATAAGCGTTTCTCTCGATACAGGGAATTTGTACTAATCCGCATACCGGGTCGCAAGTCATTCCCAAGTGGTGTTCCAATCCCATTTCTGCTGCATATTCAATTTGTGCGGGGCTACCTCCGAATAGTTGGTTGGCAGCGGCTGAAGCCATAGCACAGGCAACGCCTACCTCTCCTTGACAACCTACCTCCGCGCCTGAGATGGATGCATTGAATTTAACGATATTACCGATAAGCCCTGCTGTTGCCAACGCGCGTAAAATGCGCATATCACTGAAATCACGGCTTTTCTGAAGGTGATAAAGTACTGCAGGCATTACACCGCAGGAACCACAGGTAGGTGCAGTTACAATCTTGCCACCGGAAGCATTTTCTTCACTTACTGCCAATGCGTATGAAAAAACAAGCCCTCTGGATTGGAGAGATTGCTTGTATCCGGTGGCGCGTATATAATAGGTCGAAGCTTTTCGTCTGAGATTTAACGGTCCTGGCAGCACGCCTTCCGCTTCCAGACCACGATGAATGGCGTCTTTCATTGTAGTCCATACCTCTGCCAGATAATCCCAGATATCTTCGTTCTCACATTCTTTTACGTATTCCCAATAACTTTTTCCTGTACGTTCACACCATTGCAGAATCTCGGTCATGTTGTTCATCCCATATACTTCCGGGCTTTCGATAGTCGGGCTGTCGTTGTTTTCTGCCAGTGCACCGCCACCGATACTATAAACCGTCCAATTTTCGAGTACCTTGTTACTGGTGTCGAAAGCAGCAAATGTCATTCCATTCGGATGGAACGGCAGGAAAACTTTGGGTTGCCACACGATTTCTACCGGAGCAACCGCCTGCAGGGTGTCTATAATGGCCACATCTGTCATGTGCCCTTTACCCGTAGCGGCTAGGCTGCCATAAAGGGTTACTTTAAAAGAAGCTGCGTCCGGATGACGTTCCAAAAACATTTCTGCGGCTTTACGCGGTCCCATAGTGTGGCTGCTGGAAGGACCTGTACCTATTCTATATAGCTCTTTAATTGATTTCATGACTGATGATATATTTTCGTTAATACCAATTTTTCTTTTTGAAGAACAAATATACGATAATACCGATAATTCCCATCACTAACCAGGCAAATAAATAACCATATCGCCAATCCAGCTCCGGCATCCATTTATAATTCATTCCCCATACCCCGGCCAGAAAAGTTAGGGGAATAAAGATGGTGGATACGATAGTCAGGCGTTTCATAATGTTGTTCATGCGCAGGTCATTGTTGGAAATATAAAGGTCTACCAATGAAGAAAGCGTTTCCCGGCAGATTTCGATGGTTTGCAGTACAAACTGGAGATGATCGTTCACATCGTTGAAGAAAGCACGGTTGACTTTATGGATAAGCAGGTTTTCCGCACGCAACAGTTTTACATATTGTTCTTTTAGCGGAAGTATTGCTTTCTTCATCAGCATATATTGGCGGCGGAGTGCCTGGATTTGAATACCTATATCATATCCTTCGGTGATGGTGAGCAGTTCTTCTTCCAGATCTTCGAGAGCGTCATCGATAGAAGAGATGGTTGAAATATAATTTCCCATTACACTATTCAGCAGCACACTGAACAAATAGTCTGTTTGGCGGCTGCGTATTTTCAGAACGTCATTGCGCAAGGCTGTATTGACATCATCGAAGAAGTCGGTTTCTTTTTCGAGGAAGGTAAGTACATAATTACTTCCGAGAATAATGCATACTTGTTGTTGGAGCAGTTCGTCCAACTCGTCCTCTCCCTTATGTGTATTGGGATAGAATAACTTCAAGATCAGGACAATATATTTATCATGCTCTTCGATTTTGGTGGGGTGGTTTGCATTTAGAATATCCTGTAATACAAGGAAGTCTATTTCGAAATGACTGCAAATCTCACGGATGGTTTCCGTATCTTTCATCCCGTGTACTTGCAGCCAATTGATGTGCGTATTGTCCAATGTACCTTTGATTGATTGGAAAGTATTACCGGACGACTCCTGCATTTCTGTCGTACTGTACGTGCAAAGGTGCAAATGGGTAGGAGTGAGACTGTCTCCGGTATAAATCAGCTTTTCGCTTAACAGGTTATTCTTCATGCTTTGTTCTCGTATTTAGACGTTTTTATTTATAGGTTAGTCGAAATCAACTACGGTGATTCCGGCACCTCCGAACTGTACGTGTTCGTCAGCATAATGGCTGACCCCCGGTACGGTAGAGAGGTATTGGCGGATAAGTGTACGGAGTATTCCCGTACCTGTTCCGTGAAGAATGCGCACGCGGTCCATACCTACCAATATAGCATCATCGATAAAGTAGGTGACTGCTTGCAGTGCTTCATCGCCACGCATACCCCGCACATCGATATCTTGTTTGAAACTGAGTTTCTTTTCGTACATCTGATCATGTGTCTGGCTGCTGACAAATGTACTCTTGGCAATCCCTTCCGTCTTTTGAGGAGCATTGCTGCGTTCGAGACGGTCTGTCTTTACAGTCGTTTTGATACTTCCGAAAGCGACAATTGCATTTTTTCCGTTTATTTCCATGACTTGCCCGACACTTGTTTGTCCTTTGATTTTTACATTCTCGCCAATACCAATGGGAGTCACTTTGGGAACAATGATTGTTGGGGAATTGGCAGCTTTCGGTTCGTTCTTTTTATTTTTCTTCCGTTCCTGCTTTTCTTTCAACTTTTCCATTTTCCGTGCCAGTTTTTCTTCTTGTTCTTTGGAGGCTAATGCGTCCAAGGAAGTGCGGAAGTCAGTCAGTTCTTGACGTGCCAGACGAGTCTTTTCTTTTTCGGCCTGTGCTTCTTTGATGGTGCGGATGGTATTTTCAATACGGGCATTTGATTCTTGCAGTATTCGTTCCGCTTCTTCCTTTGCCTGTTTGATAATCTCTTTTCTTGACTTTTGCAGCTCTTCCATCTCCGTCTGGTAACGGGCAATGGTTTCTTCCATCTGTTTCTCCCGTTGTCGGATGGTTTGGCGTTTACCCTCCCAATAACGTTTGTCACGGACAATATCCTGCAAGTATTTATCAGCGTTGATGTATTCGCTTCCCACAATTTCCGAAGCGTCTGCAATGACATCTTCGGGTAATCCGATTTTTCGTGCGATTTCTACGGCAAATGAACTTCCGGGATTGCCAATCTGCAATTGGAATAGTGCCTGCATGAGATGACGGTCGTAAAGCATGGCTCCATTTACTACTCCTTCATGGTCTTCAGCGAAATGCTTCAGGTTTTGATAGTGAGTGGTGATCACTCCGAAAGTTTGTTTCCGGTTGAAACGTTTTAATACGGCTTCGGCGATGGCGCCTCCTATCTGGGGTTCCGTACCCCCTCCGAATTCATCAATCAAGATGAGGCTGCGTTCATTGCAGTTTTTCATCATGATTTTCATATTGGTCAGATGTGAAGAGTAGGTACTAAGATCATCTTCAATGGACTGCTCGTCACCGATGTCGATAAAAATACTGCTGAATATACCTGCATGACTGCGTTCGTGTAGCGGGATCAACATTCCGCATTGAAGCATATATTGCAGTAATCCTACCGTTTTCAGACAAACGGATTTACCGCCGGCATTCGGACCGGATATAATAAGGATGCGTTGTTTTTGGTTAAGCTCGATATCCAGAGGCACGACTTTTTTCCCATGTTTGGCTAATGATAGCTGTAACAGGGGATGAACAGCCATTGTCCAATCCAATAGTTGCTCATTTTCTATAGCTGGTTTCAAACAGTTCGTCTGTATTGCAAAATAACTTTTCGCGCGGATAAAATCGATTTCTGCCAGAAATTCATACGACTGTAAGATTTCCGGAATAGACGGGCGAAGGGTATTGGAGAACTCGGTAAGAATACGAATGATTTCCCGTCGTTCGTCTCCTTCAAGTTCACGGATACGATTATTGGCTTCTACTACTTCTGCGGGTTCTATAAATACAGTCTTTCCACTGGCGGATTCATCGTGTACGATTCCTTTGATTTTCCGTTTCAGTCCCGGAGCTACAGGGATGACCAGACGACCGTCGCGCATAGTTGGAGTTACATCCTTATCTACGTATCCTTCGGATTGTGCGCTACGCAAGATACTGTTCAAAGATCGTGAGATACTTCCCATTGTGCTGGAGAGTTCACGACGTATGCGGGCTAATTCGGTTGAAGCGTTGTCTTTGATTTTACCGTATTTATTGAGAATACCGTCTATTTTTCCGATCAATTGCGGAAATACGGCTATATCTCCGGCTAATCGTTTCAGGCTGGGGTAAGGGGGATCGCTTTCTTCTTCCTCTTCATTCCGATGTAGGAAGCGTACGATATCGCGGATCGTTTCCAATGAACGGCGTAAGTCAAACAGTTCTTGTTCGTCCAGGTACATGCCTTCTATCCGTACTCGTTTCAATGAAGGACGGACATCAAAGAAGAACTGATCGGGAAATCCATCTTCTTCTTGAATGATGCGGATAAATTCAGTTACTTGATTTAATTTCTCTTCTACTTCTTCGTATTGGTCGGAAAAGACCATATCAGAGACTCGTTCCTCGCCTAAAGTGCTGAGACATCTATCCTTTAGTAGCTGTCTTATCTGGTCGAATCCTATCTTTTGCTCAAAATTTTGAGGATATATCATATTTCTATCTTGCTAATGGACTGCAAAAATACGATTTATTCGCGAAAAAAATATCAGAATGTTTGCAGATTTAAAAATGATTCGTACCTTTGCACCGCTTTCAACGGAAAGCACTTCTGATAAAGGAGTTTTGGAGAGGTGGCAGAGTGGTCGATTGCGGCGGTCTTGAAAACCGTTGAAGGTAACACTTCCCGGGGTTCGAATCCCTGTCTCTCCGCAATGAACGCTGAAAATCAGCAAATTGCAAAACAAACACCCAATTTTACACCCAAGAATGTAAAATTGGGTGTTTTTATTTTATTTAAGGCTTGAAGTCTTTTTTCGATAATATCTTATGCTTAGAAGGGTAATAAAAAGCAATTGGGAGGAGCGAATCCTCCCAATTGGGTTATTTCACGTTTTCCATCGTTAGGATACGGAATTACCTTTTCCTTTTAGGTTTGTATTCTACGGTTTTACCTTCATTATATTCACAAAGTGTTTTTTCGATAGCACATATAGTTGATATCACTTGTTCCGCTTGCTACTAACTTGGACATTGTTGAAACTAGTGATAGTGACCTATCGCCAGTGTAATATTCATCAATACTGTCAGAATACAAACTTCCAATCTACTTGGGGTCTTCTTTATCCATGAAGACCCCTTCTAAATTAATTCTTTAAACGTCATATTACTAAAATTTAAATGTTAATAAAGTAAGAATCTTTGGCAACTTCCTACTCTTCCACAATGATGCAGTACCATTGGCGTAAGTGAGCTTAACTTCTCTGTTCGGAATGGCTAGAGGTGTATCCTCACCACTATGGTTACCATTTATATTACCAAGCTTAAATTTAATTATTTATTTCTTAGTAGGATATCTTTTCATTAGTTCACTATTGATTTTATTCCAAAAAGACGCTAAAAATTCACTGAATAGAATAAGAGAATCATCAATTTCCCCAAAAGTTGGGGTGTAATGCTTGAAATCAATTTTTACAAATCTAGCGTAAAGAGTTTCAGGAAAAAATATTTTAGTTCTCGGATAATCACATTTTAACATTTCTTTAATCTGCCATTTGTATTGGTCAACTCTAAACATAAATTGTTCTGAATTTGATTGACTGTATTTGCCGGTGTTACGTACTGCTTGATAAATGCTAGAATAGAAACTGTCTCTATTAGAATGCTTGTCTAAATAGCCATGATTTACACCATAATCTAATAATATCCAACAGCAAAACATATAAATTTCATCTTTCTGGTATACTCCATTGTCTAACTGAGGAGCTGTTCGAAGAAAATAATTCGTCCAATCGGATGCATTCTGAATCATTTCTTCTGATGAGTAATCTTCCGTCTGTTTTGTCCGTTTTTCTATAGGAGACATAGTCTGAGCAGAAGTTTGCTTTTTAGAAATTCGGAGCTTGTTTTTAGAACTAAAAATCAAATTAAAAAATTTCATATGATTAGTATTTAAATAGTGGGAAATAGTTGAGTATATAATATCAATGCATCACTAAATTTTATATTTCGTGAAAAAAGTTTTTGCTTAAGGCATTCACATCCAGCCCATAATGCTCCGCATAACATATCTAATGGCCACCAGACGAATGAAATAATAGCCAATAAGAAGATGATGTCAGAGATTAGCTTGACTATGCAATTTAGAAAATATGAAATCCACCCCTCAATTACACAAGGCAGTTGTATTAGGGATAGTATTAGGATTAATAACATTCTCATCTGCTTATTTTATATGAGCTGCAAATTTTGTTGAGCCATTGAAATAACTTCGTAAACATCAATTCCATGACGATAATGGCTTTTTTCTGCGATAGCTCGATTAAACAATCGTTTTGCTTGTTCTAAATTACCTTCTTTCATGAAAATAGCTCCCAAATTATTTTCTGCAATATTGCTATTCCAATACAGTGCTTTATTGTATAGCTCTTTGGCTTTAGATAGATTTGCAGTACAACCATACCCGAAGTGGTAGCGAATGGCCATATTTATAATTAGAACTATTTCTATTTCACTTGTTGGTTCTTTTATCCAAGTTATAGCTTTTTTATTCCAAGCAAAGCCTTCTTCATAATCTTCTACTATGGAAAGATTAAAACAGGCGTTCAGACTTCCTGCTTCTACTCCTTTTTGGAATATAGTTTTATTGCCACCGTTGTGGAAGTCATCAATTATGGCGAGATTATTGTAAGCATCAGGATAACCTTGTTTTATTAAAACTAAATATTCATTCTTTGCTTTTTCTATTAAATCATTAGTTTTGCCATCATTATATTTTATTAGTAAAGGTATTATCTGTCGCATCGATATTGATGTTAGCAAATTTCCTTGTTTATCTCTAATGTCATCAATAGCTAAATTTTTACTATAAATTTGTTGGTAACAGATTGGAAGAGGTGATTGTGAATAGCCTGTACCTATATGTATAAAACCTTTCGGAGCTTTTGTTGATGTGTGATTCTGATATGGACTAATATAAATATGTCCCATGTTTATTCCGTCTTTGGTTGTAATGCGGTAAATATCAATAGGAGAATCAATATTGGGTGCGTGTGTTGATCCTAATCTGTTCCAACGTAGTTCGTCACCTTTTAATGTACGCAATTGGGATAGGTAGGCTTCATTGGCTAAGATTCCTTTTACTGGTACTGGATTAGTTTTTGTTAATCCGAACTCACCATATCCGTTAGGTATCTTGTTTTCGGTACATCCATTATTGATGTTGCCGTTTATAAAATTAAGGATATATTGCAGCTCAGAATCGTTTGTTTTCTTATTCTTTCCCATTGCTTTTTTGGCTACGAACTGATATATCACAATGATGGATGAGCGGTCAAGGCTATTCTGTGGACGTTTTAATACGCGTGAAACAATTCCATCCTGACTTTTGTCTGTTGATAATAAAAAAATAGAAGATATATATAGTAATGTATTCTTTACATCCTCAAAAGAATACTTTTCATGCAATGAAGTTTGTAGTAATTGGGTCTCTTTTTCAATTTGTTTTGTTCCTCCGGGAAATAGGTTCTTGTTTATTTCTTGCATTACTCCTTTCAAAGCGCTAGCTTTATCAGTTGCTTTCCTTTCTTTCCACAATATTATGACTAGTATGATAGCAACAACTATATCTACTACACTCCAAATTTCTCGCCCCAATGTAATCTTAAAAAATGGTTGAAATAATAAGGCTAGACACACCCATAAGTAAGTTGTCGTATTGTTTTGTTGTTTGTAATGATGGTATGCCATTATTGTAAAAACAACTGTAGCCAAATATCTAACTAAAATGAAATATCCATAAGGCATTGGGAATAGGCATAATAATAATGCCAAAATTAAGATAACTTGTATAGCTTTCATGACCTTTGTATGAATTTGATTTAAGGGCGAAATATAAGTCCCAAAATAAGAGTTATTATACCTATTATTAGAGCGATAAAAGCATCCATCCCCAAGCCCTTACCACTTGCCATTCGTACTAAAAAGAATTTAGTTATGATTGGTCCTAAAATATAAATGCCTGCTATGTTTATGAGAAACATCCAATACCAAGTTACATTAAAAATTAAACATTCGGGTATTACCGCTAGAATAAACCCACTAATCCAAGGTATAGAAGATAATAATGGGGACGAAAGATATCCGGCATAAGATAACGGATCACCATTTTTCAACGTCATGTGACATCCATATACTGAAATGAAACAAATGATTGAAATGATTAAACAAATAGTAGAAAACATAGAATTGATTTTTTGTCAATGTTCTCCCCAGCCCCACGGAGAACGTCATTTTATTAAATCACGAAGCGTGGTGCTGACTATGCCACGTCTTAGTTTGAAGGTCCTGAGAAAACCTGAGATACAGATATGGATATAGTAGCCCACGCTATAGCGTGAGAACCACTACGCTCTCCTTGTATCTCATTTTGAAAGTTTCTCAGGTTTTCAAACTACAAGATAAGCATAACGCTTCTTTCTTTTCTAATATGTCTTGGAGAGAGTTGGCTCAATCCGTTTACAAAGATAGTGAATTTTATTGAGATATAGTCAAATATTATCAAGATTACATCTTGAGCCCTCTATTTTTTCTTGGTTCTTCTGTCGTGTGACGTAAACTTTGCCATAATTTTTCCATTTGTTCCTTGAACCAATCTCCAATTGGTTTCTTGTTTATGGTTAGCACAAGTTTACTGCTATCGGTTGGACTTTTTTCTACCTTGAAAATATCGTTCTTGATGTCAAACTTTCGTCTGTGCTCTTCGGAATAGATTTTTCCATTACATCTGATGGCTTCTTTCTTTGTCAAAAGACAATCTATCATATCTTTGGTAAATCCAATAACTGTGCACAGTTTTTCCATTCTCAACATTTCTTTGAGCATCGGGAAACAGTTGAATGCCTTTTCAAGCAAGGTGTTCAGTCTTGATATTTCCCTGTCTTTGGCTTCAAGTTCTTGGTTATGTATTCCTTGAAGATTGCGTATTTGTTTGCCGTGCTGTTCCTGTATTTGTTGCATCTTGGCTTTTAGTTCGTCAATACCCTTATTGCGCTTGACCACTTCCTGACGCAATTTCTCGTTGGCTTGTTCCAGTTCTTTCAACTTTCCACTTCCGAAAAGAGAACCAACTCCGCTTGCAATGGCAGTGGCAGCATCAGTGGCTACGCTTTTGAGTTTGTCCGTGCGTATTTCCGATTTTACCAGTTTGAGTTCTTGTTCGGCAAGACTTACCTGTTGTTCCTTGTGTCGCTTGGTTTCATCTATACGTTGCAGTTCGGCTTTCTGTTTCTCGATGATGAAATCGTTTCGTTCCAGATGCTCCTTGCCTGTAACAGCCTTTGATTGTCCACGCTCCATTAGGAGAATGTCGGATGCTAAAGTCTGCATTTCCATCATATCATTGTCATTGAGCTTTTGGCTCTTGCCTGTGTCGTGGTTCATCCAGTCGAATACGATGTGTGCGTGGTAATTCGGCTTGAACCATTTTTTACCTACTTGGAAACTTTCCTTGTCCTCTGCATTAGACTGTCCGTTCAGCCAATGCCCTTCATCTTTGTGCAGGAAGATTTGAAGCGGAGTGATGCCCCATCGTCTTTGGCATTCCTCGCTAAATTTCTTCACGTCTGCCAATGTGGTGTCCGGTTTGATGAGCAACACGCCCTCACGGATGGGCGAGCATCCTGCCACTTTTATGATTTTTCCGTTCTTTCCTTTGCGCTCCCGCTCTTTCTCCTGCATGGCACGACCTGTCTTTTCTTTTACCATCCGTTTAATGTTGTCGTAGTGTGTTTGTAAATTCGGATTGCCGAAGTCCGGGTTTATCCATTGCTTGTTGTCAGCAGATAGTTCGGGTACGATGTAGATTCTGGACTCTCCGATATTACGCATATACTCGGCAGTCCTCCTGTTGTGAGCCTCGCTTGATTTGGTGTTGCAAGGTTTGATATGTATGCTTGATTTTGTTGCCATACTACTATTCAGATTTATTGTTTACGATAGATTATTTTGTTCGCTTTCGCAGAGGGGTTCTTAGGGGTGTAACCCATAAGCGGAGTTTCCAAAGAGAGGGTCACTCTTTGGTCTGGGTTATCAGGGGAGAAACGCCCTGAGTGGGTCATTAGGGCAAAGCCCTAATCCCCTCGGGAGAGCCCACAACTACGAAAGCGAAGCGTGTAGTTATAGTGGGCTATAACCGAAAGCCGTTTTTCTTTTTCGGTGGCCGGCTGTGCGTCTCCTTTGCAGACCGGACTTGCCTGTTTCTTTCAGTCTGCTTCTGTAAGTATTCGTTCAAGTCCTTGCATCCGCTGTAGGTCTGCGAAGCGTCACGGATGTATAAGTCCCTGCCGTATTCCATACGTATTTGTTGGAGTGCTTCCATTCCTGCACGGTCATTGTCAAAGAAGCAATGGATGCGCTCGTAGCTCCCCAAAGGATAGAGGGCTTTGGAAATATTGGCTACGGAGTTCAGCACCATATAATCTTGCCTGTCCAGTTCGGGATATTTCGGGCAATTCTCCAATCTCAAAGTAAGGAATGAAAGATAGTCCATAAATCCCTCGAACACATAACACGTTTCCCTCGCTGTTCCCGGCTGTCTGATGTGGGAAATATCTTTCGGTGCGATACAACCTTTGAAATATCGGTTGCGGATTTCATACCCATCCGATACATTGGGAAAGGCAATGGCGAAATACCGTTTGCCGTTGTTGGTGAAGTGCGCTTCACTGCATTCTCTTTTCGCCAGTGCAATGTTTATTCCCCTTTCCTGCAAATAGGTGAGCAGGGCAGGAGAAGAAAGCGGTACAATCTCCAGCTGTTGGAAACTTGGCTCGGAAGATGACTGCTTGCCAAAAAGACACGGGGCGAATATTGGGTGTCTGTTCTCCGATTCTTTGCAGGAGATATGGCACATGGTCGGAACAATAAAGTTCCTGTGCCAGTGCGATGATATTCCCACCCTTTCCGAGTGCAAAATCATACCATTGGTTACGCTCTGTATTCACCTTGAACGAGGCTTCCGTTTCTTCCCTTAGCGGTGACTTGTACCACAGGTTTATGCCCTGTTGCTTGACTGGAGAAAAGCCCAGACTGTGCAGATAATCTGCTATCTTGATTTGTTTCGCTGTCTGTATATCCATAAAATGATAGGTTTAATGATAATTGAGTTGGTTTATTTCTCTTTTCGCCCGTACCTCTTTATGAAGTACGGTCTTTATAATCACTTCACTTTATTTTCGTATATATAGAGTACGGTAATAAAGTGAAGCGGTTTTGCCACATTCCGCAACCACTTCGCTTTATCCCTAATATATAGACCACCGGAATAAAGTGAAGCGATTGCAAGGCGTGGGCTAATAGTGGAAGTCGGGCATGAACGTGTACTTCCTGCCGTTCTCCTGCACTATCATCCGTTTGTTGCGAAGCATGGTGATGAGCGATACCGCCTTTTTGTGGTTCAACTTTACACCCACCGACACATAAGTCTTGATTAAGGTGTCTTCCAGTTCCTTGTAGCCGTATTCCTCTTTCAGTCCGAAAACAGCTTCCAGTGCGATGCGGTGCTGTTGTTCGGTGATATGCCTGTAAGGGTCGAACTTTTCCTCTTCCGGTCTTCCCGGTTTCTTGGCTTCGGGCTTGTAACCCTCCAGCAGTTCAGGCAGGGCATTGTCATTGATGCGGAATGAAAAAGGCTCGAAGTCCATTGCCCGTATGTGCATGGCTGAAACATTGCTTATATCTCCATTGCTCTTGTCCTTTTCCACAAGGAGGACTGTTTCCGCCTTGTTGTTCAGTTCCGTGCCGATATGCCCCCTTGCGTTCTCATCGCCCTTGTTTTGGTGGAGTATCGTATGGATATGTATCTGCCTGTCGTCCGTCCATTGCATCAGTTTGGATATTATGCGTGTCGATTCACCGGGACTGTTGATGTCATATACCATGTCACGGATGCCGTCAATAATTACAAGGGCTATGTCAGGTGTGTTGTAGATAGCCTGTTCGACAATCCTGATACGCTGTTCGGGCGTGTATTTCCTCAAAGCGAGAAATTCAAGATTCTCATTGTCCCTGTCATCGGGAAGCCCTGCCATCCGTAAAATACGTTTCATAACTTTCAGGCAATGATAAGGGCTTTGTTCCGTGTCCACATAAAGGATTTTCCGTTTGTCTTCCGGAAGTTCCGCCACATATCGCAATACCGTACCATTCTTCAATGCGGCGGCTACGATAGCAGACACATTGAACGTCTTTTTACTTTTGGCTTTGCCGATGGATGCGCTGAAATTCCCCAATGTCCCAATGACGGAATCATGTACTTTGAGAATTTCAGGTGCTTTCTCGTAACTTTTCGACAGGCTCAAACGTGAGGCTTGCCAAAGGATTACGGCTTCTTCTGCCGATATTTCCTTAATCTCTTTCATATAATCCATAAGTAGCCCTCCCGTTATTTTCGTCCTCCGGTTTTCTTTCCAGCCAGTTCAAGGGCAAGTTCCGCATCCACGATAATCTTGCGCCCTATTTGCGTAATGGCTTTATCTATCTTTCCGCTTTTCTTTATACGGTTGGCGGTGGGCAGACTGCACCCGAACAATTTGGCAATACCAAGTATTCCGTACACATATTTTCTTTCTGTATCCGTGACGGGCTGCGGTTGCGCTTCCGTTTGGTTGGAAGCGTGTTTGCTTAGAAATATGAACTCTTCGCCTGTCATCTGCCAGACGGGTTTTAATAATAACTCTTGAAGATTTGTCATCGTCCAATCTATTTAGTCGTTAAACAATCAGCCCTGCGCACTGGCTGTTATTTCTGTTCTCGAACGATGCAAAATTAGGTATGGTTATAAGTGGTAAGGATGTGGATGGTATAAATAGGATATTGCGCTATCTCATTAAATATCAGATAGAAAAAATACCACTCAAAAAATATTTTGAGTGGTAAAAGTGGAATTTTTGTGAAACATCAATGAATATCACAGATTAGCAGAAAGAATCGTGTTTGTTTATGAATCTTTTTAATATGTGGTCAATCAGGATTATGTTTGAATCTAATATTTAAAATTTCTCTCATTTTGTTTATTTGTTCTTGCGTTGCTTTACCTAGTTCTTTTCTTGGAATTTTCAATCTGCGCATCTTGTTCTTAATGATTCTACTTAATGTTTTTTCCCATTTGGGACTAATGCCAGTATCAGGAATTTCTATTATAATATGGTCACTCATTTGAGAAACCTTTTCGCCTTTATGTCCATAAGCGATTCTTAGGCCTTTTGATTGAAAAATGGCATCAATAATAGAATAATGATTCTTCAAAGAAAATACAATGCTAAAATTATAATCTATAGGTTTATAGAATCTTATATTTAAGATCCATCTATCGGCATTAAATAATGATGATAATGTTCCACCCCACTGAACTTCAACATCTCCCATGGATATATTGGAATGTAATTTAATGATTTCTTTTATATAATCATCTTCTTTAGAACTGATTACTATAGAAGGTATTAATCGCCCATCTGCGTAATCTCGACTTGCAAATAACCCTTCTTCATTGATATTATATATTGGTGTTGATATTTTTTTAATCATCATAATGAATCTCTTTGATTAATAAACTTTCCGCTTTAGATACGTTATTCTCTACATCTTGAACAATTATTCTATATCTCTCAATGCGTCTATTTTTTAAAATTTCTGGAATTTGAAAAATAACCCAACCATATTTTATATCCTTAGGTTCTAGTCGAATATTGTTATCATATTTTTCAATTTGAGAGTGGTATTTTTTATGAAATAAGTTTTTATCATGTGATAATTTTATAGTTCTTATAATACCGTTCTCTATGTAATCTATTTCTAATTTGGGTAGAACTGTATTTCTATAAGAAGATTTGTTTTTTATCGTAATACAAAATACAGCATGTGTGTGTTTTGAAGAATTATATGATATTCTATAGCAATTCTCTATATAAACAGAGAAATTTGGCTTTTTGGATATAAAATCTTCTTTGTCCATCCTATGCTTTTGATTTGAAATTATTATTTGTCTCATTGTGATAAAAAGTGTAATAATGCCTATAATTATGCCTATTATTACATTATTTTCTTGTATTAATTCCAACATAAGCTTAACGATATAAATAATACTACTTATTTAAATTAAATATACATTTCATTTCTTTGGCGAATTTCTGGTTGCTGTCACTTGGAAAATCGGAAACGGGTTCTTTGTACTTCGACCTGTAATAGTTCTCGTCAATATCCAGTAGTTTCAATATCTTGTCTCGCCATTCATCCCTGTATTGCTTGGATAGTTTCTCGCTCATCAGGAATATCAGGTAACACACCCGTATCTTTTCCCTTGCCTTGATCTTTAATCTGTTCTTGCAGGGGTGCAGATTTATACTGGCATGGAAGTCCGATATGGTAATGGCTTCGAACTGTTCCCCGACACAGGTTTCATGAATGGACGAAAGCGACTTCATGTCAAAATATTCATGTTCTTCTTTCGAAGTTTCCTGCACCTTATCTTGTTTGGCTGGTTCTTCCTGCTGTTTCTCTTCCACATTATCATCAGGAAGGTACTTTTTCAGGACTTCCATAAAAAGAAGGCTTAGGCGGTAAACATCACCGGAAAGGTTTTCTGTATATTGAAAAGCCTCTTTCCTGTCTTGCTTTTGCAGTTCATAGAGTTTATCCAATTCTTTCTTTTCCTTGTCGTATTCAGCCTTGCAGCGTTCATATTCCTTTTCTGCCTGTATTTCTTCTTCGTCCGTATGCTCCCGAAAACCAATGAAATCATATCTGTGGTATGTGTCATTCAAAGGCTCGTGCAGCTTGGTGGTAATCTCCAATTGGTCTCTAATTGCAGAATTACGCCTGTCTGCGTAGTGAAAACACACACGCTTTATGATGTCATCATTCAGCGGTTTTGTTTCATAAGCCCGTATATTCTTTTCTATTTCGATTTTCAGACTGTTGAGAATCAATGTGTATTGTTCTTTCTGCTTGTCAAGTACCAGTTCAAGGATAGCGGCTTCAAAAGCCTTTGTATCATTGTGCTGCCGATAAAAGTCGGTAATGAATTTCTGCTTATCAAAAGAAAAAGCATAATTGGTTACCCAATCATTATATATCCTGTTGAGTTCTCCATATTGGGGAATCAGTTTGTTTATTTCTCCTGCCATAGATTTCAATTTTGGGAATTATTGTCCTTGTCAAGGAAAGATGTCAGTTCTTCTTCCACCTCTTCCACGCTTGGCAAGGCTGATTTAAGGTTTTCGGGTATAGCCTTGCTCAACTGATAATCACTGATGCCTATCGGCTGGTCGTAGCCTGTCAAGGCGTATTGCGCTACTACCTCATCTTTCCCTTTGCACAGCAACAGCCCTATGGTTTTGTTATCATCCTTTCCCCTCAGTTTGTCATCCACCACATTGATGTAGAAATTCAGTTGTCCTGCATACTCCGGCTTGAATGGAGTAGCTTTCAGTTCTACAACAATGTATGCGTGTAGTGGGATAGAATATAGAATCAAGTCGGCAAAGAAATCGCTATTGCCTACTTGAAAATGCTTCTGTCGGGCAACGAAAGCAAAACCATTACCCATTTCCAACAAATAACGGGTAACGTGCTTTACCAGTTGCTCCTCTATGTCTCTTTCGTCTGCCTTTTCTTTCGCTCCTGCCAAGTCGAAGATATACGGGTCTTTCAACAGGTAATTGGCAAGGTCGCTTTGTGGTGCCGGAAGTGTGGCTGTAAAATTGTTTATCTTGTTGTTGCTGATTTGTCTGTTATATAGGTTGGTCTCAATTTGTATTTTAAGAATATTGCTGCTCCAGCCCATTTCTACCGATTGCTTCATATACCAATATCCTATGCCTAACGGTAATGCTCCGTCAAGTATGACCATTTGGCTTGCCCAGTTTATTTTGGCAACAGGGGAGGTCAGGAAAACTTTTTCTATCTCCCTAATCTCCATCCTGTAAATGGCAGAAACTGTTTTCTCCACGTCCTGAATTTGCGCAGGAGCCTCCTGCGTAAATTCTAAAGACTGGCAATCAACAGATTGTATTTGCGCAGTAAGTTCCTGCGTAAATCGTCCGTTGTTTAGTTTCAATATTTCATCTGTAACATTCTGTATGCTTGGAACAGATAGTCTTGCATCCGTGTCAATGAAACTTCGTAGCACGTTCAGCGGATATGACCGTGCGAATTGGCACATATAGGTAAGGTTGCGTTCCGAATAGCCTTTCTTTTCAGGATAATTGAAACGGATAGCCTTTGCCAGTTGCTTGATGATTTTGCTTCCCCAGCCTTGCAAGTTCTGATGATACAGGATATAGTTGCCCATTTTCCAGTAATGGAACAGCATTTGCGCATTGGCTGCGGTAATCAGCCGGACTTGCGCCTGTTCTATTTCCGAACCGACAGCATGAACAAATGCGTCAAAGTTCGTTCTTTCTATATGATGTTCTTTGTTGTTTTCCATGTTTCAATGTCTATTGTTGTCGCAAATATAATTCAAATAGCGGATAATCTATGAAACTGATTGATACTTTTATAGTTGGTTAAACTTGTTCATGGCATTTGCCTTAATATCATCCGCTATGTCAATATAGGGTTTCATGGCTTTATAGTCACTATGCCCCGTCCATTTCATTACTACCTGTGCCGGAATACCGAGAGCCAGCGCATTGCAAATAAATGTTCTTCTTCCTGCATGGGTGCTTAGCAAAGCGTATTTTGGGGTGACTTCATCTATACGTTCATTCCCTTTATAATATGTTTCCCGTACAGGCTCGTTGATTTCTGCCAATTCCCCCAGTTCTTTCAAATAATCATTCATTTTTTGGTTACTGATGACAGGCAATGCCATGTGGTTTTCAAAATGGACTTTCTTGTATTTTTCAAGTATGGCTTTGCTGTGGTCGTTCAGCTCAATTATCAGGCTGTCTGCCGTTTTGACGGTGGTAACTTCTATGTGGTCGGGTTTCACATCGCTTCTTTTCAGATTACGAACATCTGAATATCGTAGGCTTGTGAAGCAACAGAACAGAAAAACATCCCTGACACGTTCCAAATATTGTTTGTCTTTTGGTATCTGGAAATCTTTCAGCCTGTTCAATTCGTCCCAAGTCAGGAATATCACCTTTTTAGAGGTGGTTTTCAATTTGGGTTTGAAAGTATCGTATGCCATGTTCTGATGATGCCCTTTCTTGAAGCTCCAACGCAGGAACCATTTGAGGAATCCCATCTGCTTACCGATGGTGCTGTTCCTCATGTCCTTTTTGTCACGCAGGAAATTTACATACTCGTTCAATCCGAACTCGTTGAAATATTCAAAGGTTACATCTTCCTTGAACTCTTTGAGGTGGTTTTTCACTGCTGAGAATTTCTCGTAGGTGGATGCCGTCCAGTTATTCTGATTGCCACACTCCTTTACAAACTCATCGAATACCTCCCAAAAAACTTATCTGTGTTTCTTCCTGCTGCTCTTCGTTGGCATCTTTCATCCGCAGGTTGAACGCATCCTTTAGCTGTTGGGTGGTCGGCATGGCTTCCTGTACCTCAAACTCCTTGAACACGTTTTGAATCTCGGCATAATATTTCAGCAAGTCCGCATTGATTTCGGATGCGCTTTGCTTTAGTTTGTTGGTGCATCCGTTCTTTACCCGTTGTTTGTCGGCATCCCATTTGGCTACGTCAATCCGGTAGCCTGTTGTGAATTCGATGCGTTGGCTTGCATATATGACACGCATGCGGATGGGTACGTTTTCCACGATTGGCACACCGTTCTTCTTCCGGCTCTCCAATGCAAAAATGATGTTACGTTTGATATTCATAATTGGGTGTGTTTGAAATTCTACACCCAAATATACACCCAATATTTGGAATAGCAAAAGGCATTTAGAAAGATTTAGATTTACTCTATACTTTAGATAGCATATGATTATCAGTGATTTGCGATTTTGTGACATTTCTTGAAAGTATAGGTTCAAGAGCCTGTCTCTCCGCTGGAAAAGTACTAGTAATCAGTATTTTATAAGGATTACACCCAATTTTACATTTCGATAATGTAAAATTGGGTGTTTTGTTTTAGTAAAGGTTTGAAAATCTGTTTTCCAATGAGCCGTGTCTTATTGGGAGCAAATTTAATCTCCCTAATTACAGTTGAAGCATTTCTTGGGGATCTAAAGTAACAGGCACTGGAAGGTATGGAATCGTAAACCAGAACGTACTACCTTTTCCTTCCCCCTTTGATTCTACACCAATGTGACCTTTCATTTTCTCAATGACACTTTGACTGATTGATAGGCCAAGTCCTGTTCCTTGAACAAAATCATTAAGCTTAGTAAAGCGTTGGAAAATACGTGTTTGATTTTCTTTTGAAATACCGCATCCGGTATCGCGTACAAAAAAATAAATTTCATTCTCATGAAGTTCGTAACCATATGTTATACTTCCCTTGTCTGTAAACTTACAAGCATTGGTAAGCAGATTAATAATTACCTGCGAAAGTCGATTCGGCTCTGTTTCGATACAGCAGTCAACCGCTCCTAGTGTATAATTTAATACAACATCCTGATGTACTTTCATGCGCATTGTTACTTCTATTTCCCTAATCAGTTCATTCAAGTCTGTTGGCTTATAAATAAAATCAAGAGCATTAGCTTCCACCTTAGCCAAATCAAGAATATCTTCTATTAATTGCAGTAACAGTTGATTGTTATTCTCAATGATATTGATGTATCTTTGCTGTTCTTCTTTATCCTCCCTTAATTCCGCAACACTATTATAAAATATTTTTTTTAAGTACCTGAGCAACAAAAAGTTGCTCAGGATTTTGCCATGTCAGAGGATTCACTTAACTTAGTGTTGCAAAAAAATAATCAAACAAAACCTCATCAGGCATGGCAAAAATACAAATAAAATCCGAGAAGCTCACTCCTTTTGGAGGAATATTTTCAATCATGGAGCAATTTGACTCCACATTGTCATCTGTAATCGACTCGACACTCGGTCTAAGGTGTAGCTCGTTCGGTTATCAGTACAGTGAAATCGTCCGTTCCCTCATGAGTATCTACTTCTGTGGTGGCTCATGCATTGAGGATGTCACTACTCATTTGATGAACCATCTCTCGCTCCATCCGACACTTCGTACTTGTAGTTCTGATACTATCCTCAGAGCGATAAAGGAACTGACGCAAGGAAACATCTCATACACATCAGATACGGGTAAGAACTACGATTTCAACACGGCTGACACACTCAATACCTTACTGCTCAATTGTATGTTTGCATCCGGCCAACTGAAAGAGGGCGAGATGTATGATGTTGATTTCGACCATCAGTTCATAGAGACTGAGAAGTATGATGCAAAGCCTACATACAAGAAGTTCCTTGGTTATCGCCCTGGCGTGGCGGTTATTGACGACTTGATTGTTGGCATTGAGAATAGCGATGGTAACACCAACGTTCGTTTTCATCAGAAGGACACGCTGAAGAGATTCTTTGAGAGATTTGAGCAGAACGGACTTACAATCAATCGTTTCAGAGCTGATTGTGGATCATGTTCCGAGGAAATCGTGGAGGAAATAGAGAAACACAGCAAATCCTTCTATATCCGCGCAAACCGCTGCAGTTCGCTCTACAATGACATCTTTGCTCTTAGAGGCTGGAAGACTGAGGAAATCAATGGCATTGAGTTCGAATTGAACTCTATTCTTGTTGAGAAGTGGAAGGGTAAAGCATACCGACTTGTGATTCAAAGACAGAAACGGATGGACGGTGTGCTGGATCTTTGGGAAGGAGAATACACATACCGTTGTATCCTGACTAACGACTATGAATCTTCCACAAGAGAAATTGTCGAGTTCTATAACCTTCGTGGAGGAAAGGAACGTATCTTCGATGATATGAACAATGGTTTCGGGTGGGACAGATTGCCCAAATCCTTCATGGCAGAGAACACTGTGTTCCTTCTTCTTACGGCACTTATCCGTAATTTCTACAAGGCCATTATCCACAGACTTGACGTAAAGAGGTTCGGACTCAATGCAACAAGTCGCATAAAAGCGTTTGTCTTCAGGTTTGTCTCTGTACCAGCCAAGTGGATCAGAACATCAAGGCGGTATGTGCTGAATATCTATACCTGTAATAATGCTTACGCAGATATTTTTCAGACTGATTTTGGATAACGCCTACAACTTATGGGTATGATACTGCGTATTGCCTCAAGTCGCATAGTGGGGCAAGGGGATATTGTGGGCAGAAGTGGGTATTTCAGCCTCAATTTATCTGCTAATTCAGTGATGAGAGGACGTTTAGACGCAAGAAGGACGCTGAAGAGCTTAGTTGCGGATTTGAGGTCCTCTATTGCAGTCAAAAGACTGGAAAAACCTACGATTGCATTTAGTGGAGTACGAATTTCATGACTTATATTGGCCAGAAATGCAGACTTCAAACGATCAGCTTCTTTTGCCGCCTCTTTAGCGGCAATAAGTCTGGCTTCTTGTTTTTTTCTTGAAGTTATAAGAAGTAAGGAACCTATTAGTTCTTTTGGTTTCAACTTTTCATCATATTTTGCCACAGACGCATTGACTTCAATCCACTCTATATTGGTCTTACCATTGTTTTCTGATAAAATCCGGAATTCTCCTTTAGCGTATTGTTTAGTACCATCACGTAAGTCAATATAGGTTTGCTTGACATATTCCAAATCTTCAGGATGAATCCTTTTGAAGTATTCCTTGTCTTCAATGGTATGTGTATATATGGTTGATTCTGGACGTTCCGGAGAATCTATGTGCCGCATTGTTCTATTTGCCTCACAGGTAATCGTGTGTCTTTTCAGGTCCCATTTCCACGGAATGATATGAGCTACCTCCAAAGTCATCTCCAGTGTTTTCGTAGTTTCTTTCAGAGAGTTTTCCGATTTTACCTTATCTGTAACATCAATACCGAAGAACTCCACTTCATCATTATTCAATGTCTGACACACAAGAAAATCATAATAGGTGTCTGTTTTTGCAAAGTAATATGTAAACTTGATATTCTTTTTCGTTTTGCGTACATTATTAAGTAATCCGATAATGTATTCCATATCAAATAAGCTATTCTGTTCTTCGGTATCCGTATTTTTTGCAATCAGCTTGCTTGTTTCGTGGTTTTCTGAAACGAAATCTATGTTTATCAGTTTTCCGGTTTTGTCTGTTTTCAATTTTCCTGTCATATAACATATAGGCATATTGTCCACCATTCTATTGCGAGATGCCATGTATGTCATTTTCTTACGTTGGAATATCATGAAAATTCCCAATATGAATAGAATGGCTACCAATACGATGCTGCTTATTATAATTTGCCAAAAATAGCGTTTCCAGAAACTTTCCGGTTTGTTTATGAAAACAGTGTCTTTCGGGCAATTGTCTACAAGGAGTCCATACGACTTCAGTTGCAGATAATCTACTTTCGGATATTTCATCGTGGGATACGTAAAAGGGATATTACGCATATTTTCACCTGCCACCATTCTTCGGAATACGCGAATAGAATTTTGTAAGATCTCCTGTTGGTCGGCAAAGTATCCACCAGTAGCTCCTCCTGATTCAAGATACTTTTCTTTCAAAGAGAAAATCGGGCGAGGAGATGAGGCTATCAACTTGAAATCTCCCGTCACTAGCATAGGATACCCAAACGCACTCGGACGAGAATAGTACCATGATCCTAGCAGGATTCCAACAGATTGATCAGAGGATATTAAATATGTCTGTATATTTTTTCTGGAATTTTCCGAAGCAACCAGCCATTCATATTCAAGTAACGGATATTCTAGAGTAAGATATGCCTTGATTTTTTCATTCAGCTCCATATTACCGGCAAGGTTATCAGACGCAAACACCAGTTTCTTCATGTCCGGTTGCATCCTGACCATCATATCAATCGTTTCTTTGTATAATTCCGGAACCTCAATATAGGTAAAGTTGTATTGTTCCCGTATGTCTGACAAATGTATTTTCGTTGCACTCGCTGTGACTTTATTTCCTGATAGATATTTTTCATTTAATACAATGTTATCGTTTGCTCCTATAAGCAGCATCGGAACATCGCCCCATTCATTCTTGATTTGGTCCCTTAAAGAGAATGCCATCCTTCCGAAGAGAATAAGATAGTCCGGTTTGTTATTCTTAAAACGGTTGAATATCTGTTCCTTGACTAGATTGTACAAAGAGTCGGTTTGAATAAGTATAGCATTCATGTGAACCAGGTCATAATCCAGATTTTCAGTATTTGCAGCTTCTATCAAATACTGGGTAATATAATTTTGTACCCATGGCGCACTTTCATTATATGAATTGATGATAAGTAGTTTTTGGGACTGAGATGCAGCACATAACGGTTGCCACGCAAAGGTTATTAGACAAATGCTGACTCCTAATATATGTTTGTTGCGTTTAAAAAAACATTTAACAATATTATTATATAATGCCATGATTCTAAATAATATATAGTTCTAATTGTTTCTTTGTGATAGATGATAATTGCTTATATTTAATCTATTAATGAGTTATCGTGTGACAAAATTAAAACTGTTTCACTTTTTGCCATGATTTTATCTGTTTGGGTATGTTAATAGTTGTTTAATATTTGACTTTTGGACAAATATCATTGAAAAAAGAACAGATTGAGAAGTATGGAGATATCAGGATAGTATATTTTTCATGTAACTTTTTTCTTTTTATGTGGTTATATGTATTTGGTTTTTTAATAGTGTTATCTCCTATTCATATTTATTCTTTCTTTTATACAAGTGTTTTATAGATAACAGTTGCTTAAGGTAATTATTTTTCTTAATTTTATTCTGAATTAGAATTGGCTATTGTTATTATTTAACATCGATTTCCGTATATGCTCTTAAATAGTGTCTATGCCGTTTTATTAAAATAGCCTTCACCTTTTCACTGCTATCTCCTATTCATGGGTGTTAGCGGGTGAAGGGGGGCTCCTTCAGCAAGTATACATAGCAATATTATGTTCCAAAAAGCAGCTGGATTTTCTCTTGATATATTATGCTTATCATTACCGTGATAAGAACTTATCATATTTATGATACTTACTTATCACAATAGTGATAATACCTTATCATTTTAATGATAAATGAGAAATCTAGGCGTTGGAGTTATGTTTGATCAAGATGTAACTGAAACAAAATGATACACATCAGAACTGTGAAAGCTGGGTGAAGGGGAACACCTTCACCCGCTAATGCCCTAGCGACGGGAGATACAGAAAAAAGGTGAAGGGGGACGGAAGATTGCAACTTATTGGGAAGGAAAGACGTTGTTTGCATTACTGTATATAAAGCGTTGTTTACATTGCTTGAATAATAAAATGCTAATGTTTCTTATTTTTACCTTGTGAAACAAAATATTTTCTTGACTTTTTAATAATAAGAATTACCTTTGACAGATAAAATGATGGTAAACGCTATGAGGTATATACGACTTGGGGTATGTATATGTATTCTTTTATTTGTGCATAACCAGATTTTAATGGCCGATGAGGCCGTAAATACAGATTCTATAACTACTGAATATATAAGGAGTATTTATATTGAGAAGCCGAAATGTGCTTTGAAACTTTTAGATGTAGCGGAGAATAAAAATTCTATGCCTTTACGAGTTATAGACGAATTACGTAGCTTGTCATATCGTAATCTGTTTATGAATAAGCTTGCGTATGTATATGCAAGAAAGTCTTATGTGCTTGATTCTGTATATCAAAAGGATCCTGAACACTTATTGAAAATGACTGTTTATTTGGCGGAATTATCTTTCTTGATGAGTAAATATAACGAGAGTATGAATTATGCGCTTGACGGGATTGCCCAATCAAAAAGGTTGGAGGACCGCGTGTCCGAAGCCCGGTTGTTATACTGCATTGGAGAGAATAACCGTATGTTGTCATTTAAAGATAAAGCGTATGATTATTTTGATTCTGCTATCGATTTGTTGAAAGGGAGAAAAGGCGTAAAAGAGATAGGAATGCTCTCTTCTTTCTATGGAGGGAAAATGAGTTATTTAATGACTGACTCTTTGTATGAGGATGCGTCAGTTATGGCTTTGGAACGTGAAAAGCAGATAAAAAAATTGGAAACTTTACCTGATGTTCCGAAAGGGTTGGTTGATATGCAATATGGTTATCTGTATTCCAAGTGGGCATATAATTGCTATATGGAAAAGAAATATGAGCAGGCGGAAAAGTATTTTGCTATGTATCAATCGACTGAATACTCCCGTACGCCTGATGGAAAAATGTATTCAATTCCTTATTTGCTGGTCTCCAAGCATTACAAGCAAGTGATTGACAACTGTCAGGAGTTTAAAGAACTGATGAGGAAACAACAGGATACTATCAATACACAATATATGAATGTGCTTGAAAGAGAAGTGCAAGCTTATATGGGTATGGGAAACTATAAGGAAGCGGCAGTTTTGCAGGGAGCTATTATAGCCATAACGGATAGTATTAATAACAGGGATAAAGAGAATGCGGCATTAGAGCTGAATACGATGTATAATACTTCTGAAAAGGAGGATTATATAGCAAAACAAGCATTCCAATTGAAAATCAGAAACATAACGTTGACCTTTTTGACGTGTATTACGCTGTTGGCTTTGTTTGTATTATGGCGTATGTGGCGCTTCAACCATATTATCAGATATAAGAATAAAATCCTTGCTAAGTTTATAAACGAGAGATTGGCCAGGAAGAAAGACGGTCAGTCACTGAATGTTGATGAACAGCTTATGATCTCGCAAGATATAGAAGATGAAAGCATTTTGTTTGACAACCAAGAGGAGGTCGCTGATGAAGCCAGTAAAGTGAGCGGGGAAGAAGAAGAGAATAAAAAAATATTTGTTGAATTGAACCGTATTGTTGTTCAAGACCAGTTATATCTTTCTTCAGAATTGTCGAGAGAAGATCTGGCACAACTCGTACATTTGAATAACGCACGTTTTGCCCGAATGATAAAAGAATGTACCGGCACTAATTTTAATGGATATATCAATGATTTGCGTATAGACCATGCAATTAAATTATTAAAACTGCATCCTAATTATACGATACGTGCCATAGCTGATGAAGCCGGATTCAACAGTACCCCGATATTATATAATCTTTTCAAGAAAAAGACAGGCATGACTCCGTACGAGTTTAAGAAAGCACAAGAATCTCTTTAAAAATTATGCCGTACAATGTTCTTGTATGGTTAAACAATTTCCGGTCTTATCGGTTTATTCTAATAAGTAATCAATATAAATAATCATGATACAGGTTAGGATAAAGCGAGTATACGAAGACTTTTCGGAGGCAGACGGATATAGGGTATTGGTTGACAAATTATGGCCGCGCGGCATAAAAAAGGAATGGTTGAAATATGATTATTGGGCAAAAGATATCACCCCATCCGCCGCTTTGCGCAAATGGTTTCACGATGATATACCAGGACACTGGAATGACTTCGTCGTACTGTATCAGAAAGAGCTGGATGCTTCTCAGGCAGCGACCGATTTTCTGGCCCTTATCAAACCGCATCCGGTAGTAACACTCATTTACGCTTCTAAAGAACCTGTATATAATCATGCCCGAATACTCCGCGATTATCTGGAAATGCGTTTGAAAGAGTGAAATTAAAGTAATTTTTATCTGCTTACGCTTTCTGTCGTTCACTCAATTTCCTACCTTTGTAATCTAAATCAAAATCGTGTAGCCATGAAGTATAAATTATTGGTCTTGGATGTAGACGGAACACTACTGAATGATGCGAAAGAAATTAGTAAACGTACGCTGGCCGCTTTGTTGAAGATTCAACAGATGGGAGTACGTATTGTTTTGGCTTCCGGCAGGCCGACCTATGGTTTGCTGCCGTTGGCAAAATCTCTTGAACTTGGAAATTACGGAGGTTTTATCCTTTCCTATAATGGTTGTCAGATTATCAATGCACAGAACGGAGAGGTGCTGTTTGAGCGTCGCATAAATCCGGAAATGCTGCCTTATCTGGAAAAGAAAGCCCGTAAGAATGGATTTGCGCTGTTCACGTACCACGATGATACCATTATAACCGATTCTCCCGAGAATACACATATCCGGGATGAAGCCAGATTGAATAATTTGCGGGTGATAAAGGAAGAGGAATTCTCCTCAGCCATTGATTTTGCTCCTTGCAAATGTATGCTTGTCAGTGATGATGAAGAAGCGCTTGTCGGTTTGGAAGATCATTGGAAAAGACGGTTGAACGGAGCATTGGATGTTTTCCGTTCCGAACCCTATTTCCTTGAGGTCGTTCCGTGTGCTATCGACAAGGCGAATACTTTGGGTGCTTTGTTGGAAGCGTTGAACCTGACACGTGATGAGGTAATTGCCATTGGTGACGGTGTATGCGACGTGACTATGATTCAGTTAGCGGGGTTGGGAATAGCTATGGGGCATTCTCAAGACTCGGTGAAAGCGTGTGCCGATTATGTGACAGCGTCGAATGAAGAAGACGGGGTAGCCCTTGCCGTTGAAAAAGCAATCATAGCCGAAGTCCGTGCAGCGGAAATTCCATTAGACCAACTGAATGCGCAGGCGCGTCATGCATTGATGGGAAATCTGGGTATCCAATATACGTATGCGTCTGAGGACAGAGTAGAGGCGACAATGCCTGTCGATCACCGTACTCGCCAGCCTTTCGGCATTCTACATGGCGGTGCTACGCTTGCATTGGCTGAAACGGTTGCAGGACTGGGTTCTATGATTCTTTGCCAGCCTGATGAAATAGTAGTGGGAATGCAGGTCAGCGGAAATCATATATCTTCCGCTCACGAAGGAGATACCGTGCGGGCAGTGGGAACCATTGTACACAAAGGACGCTCATCTCATGTATGGAATGTGGATGTCTTTACTTCAACAAACAAACTGGTGTCTTCCGTACGGGTAGTCAACAGTGTTATGAAAAAAAGATGATTGACGAAGAAATAAGTAATCTGACAGTTATTGATGCGCTTATCCGGCAAAAGCGACCTTTTGCGGTATACCGTATTCCCGGAGAGAAACTTCCCCGTCTGTTGACACAGGCGGAGGAGAATATCCGTCTGATATACGATTTGCAAGAGTTGAACGGACAGAAAGGATTTGTTATCGCTCCCTTTCGGGTGAGTGAGATGTGTCCGGTTATACTGATACAATCTGATGGGTGGGGGCAATCCCTTTCTCTTGACGATGATACGGAGGAAGAATATGAGGCTTCTTTGCAAATACAAGAGCAAGAAATTTTTCAGACCTCTTACACGAAGGAGTATGCCGGCTGTTTTCAAGCATTTATCAATGCCTTACGTGACGGGACTTTTGACAAGTTGGTACTTTCCCGGCATATTACGATGGATAAGGGGGCGGACTTTTCTCCTTCATCCGTATTTCGTGCGGCCTGCAAGCGTTATATTCATTCATATATATACCTATGTTACACTCCCCAGACCGGCATTTGGTTGGGAAGTACTCCCGAAATTATTTTATCGGGTGAGAAAGATGAATGGAATACGGTTGCACTGGCCGGAACACAGCCTTTGCAGGATGGCAAATTGCCGCAAGTATGGGATGAAAAAAACAGGAAAGAGCAGGATTACGTAACTGCTTATATCCGTAGCCGGCTTCTTTCTTTGGGCATCCATTCTACTGAAAGCGGACCTTATCCTGCATATGCCGGAACTTTGTCACATTTGAAAACAGATTTTCATTTCTCTTTGAGAGATAATAATGGTTTGGGAGATCTCTTGAAAGTGTTGCATCCGACGCCTGCGGTGTGTGGTTTGCCAAAGGAAGAGGCCTATCGCTTTATATTGGAAAACGAAGGGTATGACCGTCGTTATTATTCCGGTTTTATCGGATGGCTGGATCCGAATGGAAGGACTGATTTATATGTGAACTTACGCTGTATGCATATCGAGGATGAACGACTGACTCTTTATGCCGGTGGCGGACTATTGGCCTCTTCGGAGCTGAATGATGAATGGCTGGAAACGGAAAAAAAGTTGCAGACAATGAAACGTCTGATTACTTCCACCTCCATTATCGCTAATCACTAATCATTAACAAGTTAATCACTAATCATCATGTATACAGACAAGAAAAACATACTCCAATTGGTTGCGTTGCTTGAAGCGCACGGCATTACTAAGGTTGTGTTGTGTCCCGGTAGCCGTAACGCGCCTATTGTGCATACTTTGTCCAATCATCCGGGCTTTACCTGTTATGCGATGACTGATGAACGGAGTGCGGGTTATTTTGCTATCGGGCTTACGTTGAATGGTGGCAAACCTGCTGCAATCTGCTGTACTTCCGGTACGGCGTTGCTGAATCTTCACCCGGCTGTTGCGGAAGCTTTTTATCAGAACGTTCCTTTGGTTGTCATTTCTGCGGATCGTCCCGCTGCCTGGATCGGGCAGATGGACGGACAGACTTTGCCGCAGCCTGATGTATTCCGGACGTTGGTCAAGAAGTCCGTGAATCTTCCCGAGATTCATACAGAGGAAGACGAATGGTATTGTAATCGTCTGGTTAATGAGGCTTTATTGGAGACACATCATCATGGGAAAGGACCGGTACATATCAATGTGCCTGTTTCCGAACCGCTGTTTCAGTTTACAGTGGACAAATTGCCGGAAGTGCGTGTTATCACCCGTTATCAGGGATTGAATGTTTATGACCGTGATTATAACGGTCTGGTTGAACGGATGAATAAATACCAGAAGCGGATGGTCATTGTCGGGCAGATGAATCTTATTTATTTGTTTGAGAAACGGCATACCAAACTATTATACAGACATTTTGCCTGGTTGACGGAGCATATAGGCAATCAGACCATACCCGGCATTCCGGTCAAGAATTTCGATGCGGCACTTTATGCTGTTCCGGAAGATAAGATGGAACAGATGGTTCCCGAATTGCTGATTACTTACGGGGGGCATATTGTTTCCAAACGACTGAAGAAATTTCTCCGCCAACACCCGCCTAAAGAACATTGGCATGTGTCGCCGGATGGTGAGGTGGTCGATTTATACGGTTCGTTGACTACCGTGATTGAAATGGACCCGTTTGAGTTTCTGGAGAAGATAGCAAGTTTGCTGGATAATCGTGTGCCCGGATATCCCCGTGTGTGGGAGAATTATTGCAACACTATTCCCGAACCGGACTTTGCTTATTCCGAAATGTCGGTTGTCGGTGCATTGGTGAAAGCTTTGCCAGAGTCGTGCGCATTGCACTTGGCAAATAGTTCGGTAGTTCGTTATGCCCAGCTTTATTCGATACCTTCAACTATTGAAGTTTGCTGTAATAGGGGTACGAGTGGGATTGAAGGGTCGTTGTCTACAGCGGTCGGTTATGCGGCAGCTTCCGATAAACTGAATTTTATCGCTATCGGGGATTTGAGTTTCTTCTATGATATGAATGCTTTGTGGAATGTCAATGTTCGTCCCAACCTGCGTATCCTTTTGTTGAATAATGGCGGAGGAGAGATTTTCCATACATTGCCGGGATTGGATATGTCGGGCACATCCCATAAGTTTATCGCAGCCGTTCATAAGACTTCCGCCAAAGGCTGGGCGGAGGAGCGCGGATTTCTCTATATGAAAGTTGAAGATGGGGATGAACTGACGGAGGCGATGAAAACTTTTACTCAGCCCGAAGAGATGGAACAACCTGTGTTGTTGGAGGTGTTTACCAACAAAAACAAGGATGCGCGTATGTTGAAGAATTATTATTATCAAATAAAAGAAAAATAGGTTATGTCAACACAAAGAGAGTGGACTACGATCAGAGAATACGATGATATTCTTTTTGATTATTATAATGGAATTGCCCGTATCACGATTAACCGTGAACGCTATCGGAATGCGTTTACTCCGACTACTACTGCCGAAATGAGTGATGCGCTACGCATTTGTCGCGAGGAAGCGGATATTGATGTGATTGTTATTACCGGTGCAGGCGATAAAGCTTTTTGTTCGGGAGGTGACCAGAATGTGAAAGGACGTGGCGGATATATCGGAAAAGACGGGGTTCCCCGCTTGAGTGTACTGGATGTGCAAAAGCAGATACGCAGTATCCCGAAGCCGGTGATTGCTGCCGTGAACGGATTTGCGATTGGTGGCGGGCACGTGCTTCATGTGGTATGTGATTTGTCTATAGCTTCCGAGAATGCTATTTTCGGTCAGACGGGACCTCGTGTGGGAAGTTTTGATGCCGGATTCGGTGCTTCTTATCTGGCACGTGTGGTAGGTCAGAAGAAAGCTAGGGAAATCTGGTTCCTCTGCCGGAAATACAACGCGCAGGAAGCGTTGGATATGGGACTGGTCAATAAAGTAGTTCCTTTGGAACAATTGGAAGACGAATATGTGCAATGGGCGGAAGAGATGATGTTGCTTAGTCCGTTGGCTTTGCGTATGATTAAGGCAGGACTGAATGCCGAATTGGACGGTCAGGCCGGAATTCAGGAACTGGCGGGAGATGCGACATTGCTTTATTATCTGACGGATGAGGCTCAGGAAGGAAAGAATGCCTTTCTGGAAAAGCGTAAACCGAACTTCAAGCAATATCCGAAGTTCCCCTAAAAATGATACTTTGATATATTATTTACATTCAATGGATTGCAAGATTAAGATCATTCCCCGATTGCTCCATTTCAAGCAGCCGGCAGGAACTTCGCGAGGTACATACTCCACCCGGAAAGTGTGGTATCTCCATTTTACCTCTTCCGAATTTCCCGGTCGGGTGGGAATAGGGGAGTGTGCTCCTCTGCCTGCACTGAGTTGTGACGATCTTCCCGATTATGAAGATATATTAGGAGCGGTCTGTCGGGAAGTGGAAAAGCAAAATGGGAGATTGGATGTGGGCGCTTTGCGTAAGTATCCTTCCATCCTTTTCGGACTTGAAACCGCTATCCGTCACTATCATACGGGAGATTGGGCTTTGTGGGATACCGCTTTCTCTCGCGGAGAAACAGGGATACCTATTAACGGTCTTATCTGGATGGGCGACTTCAATAAAATGCTGGCGCAGATAGAAACGAAAATGAATGCAGGTTTCCGTTGTATCAAACTCAAAATCGGTGCGATCAACTTTGAAGAGGAATTGGCTCTGCTCCGTCATATCCGTGCGCACTTTTCTTCCAATGAGATCGAGCTCCGTGTAGATGCGAATGGGGCTTTTGCTCCGGTTGACGCTATGGAGAAACTGAAACGGTTGTCCGAATTGGATTTGCATTCCATTGAGCAGCCTATCCGTGCCGGGCAATGGGAGGAGATGGCGCGTCTTACCTCCGAGTCTCCTTTGCCGATAGCGTTGGATGAAGAGTTGATAGGGTGTAATACTCCGGTAGAGAAACGGAAACTGCTTTCTGTCATTCGACCGCAGTATATCATCCTCAAACCTTCGTTGCATGGTGGAATAAGTGGTGGAAACGAATGGATTGCGGAGGCCGGACGTCAGCATATCGGTTGGTGGATTACATCTGCTTTGGAGTCTAATATCGGTCTGAACGCCATTGCACAATGGTGTGCTACTTTCGACAATCCGTTGCCTCAGGGATTAGGGACAGGATTGCTTTTTACTGATAACGTAGAAATGCCGCTTGAAATAAGAAAAGATTGTTTGTGGTTTGACAGATGATGGTATTCAATCGACAAAAGCAACGCTTGCTGCTGGAAGGAAAGGAATATACACCTGATGATATACGCAGATGTATGGTGCGGGGAGTAGAAAACTATCCTTCCGCCATATGGGATTTATTCCTTTTTCTACAGGAGTGGTTCAACGATTCCCCTTTACTTGCGGTTCATACATCCGGGTCTACCGGTATGCCGAAAAAACTAATGGTGCGTAAAGAACAAATGATGCAGAGTGCGCGTCTGACTTGTGAATACCTGAATTTGCAGGCGGGAGATACGGCCTTGTTATGTATGAACCTCCGTTATATCGGAGCGATGATGGTAGTGGTGCGCTCTTTAGTTGCAGGTTTGAATTTGATTGTGCGTCCTGCTTCCGGCCATCCATTGTCCGATATACACGAACCGTTGAAGTTTGCGGCAATGGTTCCGCTACAAGTTTATAATACTCTTCAGGTTCCTGAAGAAAAGGAACGGTTGAAGCAGACGGATATTTTGGTAATAGGCGGGGGAGCGGTTGATGCCGGACTGGAAGCGGACATTCAATCTCTTCCGGGAGCTGTCTATTCTACTTACGGGATGACTGAAACTTTATCCCATATCGCTCTTCGCCGTTTGAATGGTCCTGCGGCATCCGAACACTATCATCCTTTCTCTTCGGTGCATTTGTCTTTGTCTCCAGAGAATACTTTAGTGATTGAAGCACCTTTGGTTTGCGCTGATATTCTGCAAACCAATGACATTGCACGCATCCATCCCGATGGAAGTTTTTCTATTCTGGGACGGAAAGATAATGTGATAAATAGCGGGGGAATTAAAATTCAAGCGGAAGAAATAGAAAAAAAACTTCGCCTGTTGATTCCGATACCGTTTGTTATTACCTCTGTTCCGGACAAGCGTTTGGGGCAGGCTGTGGTTTTATTGCTGGCGGGACAGCCGGATATACAAGAGACGGAAAAAGGAATACAAACGATATTGGAACCATATTATCGTCCCAAGCACATTCTGGTAGCGGATTGTATTCCGCAAACGGGAAATGGAAAAGTCAATCGTGCGGATTGTCGTATTTTGGCACAGCGCCTGCTACAACTTCTGAATGATTCATCCTGTTAAAAGTAATACCCCAGATTCACAAAACAACTTGCTTTATCCGTCTGGTTGGAGTAGCCCAATGAGATTTCCAATGGCCCGAAGACGCTGTCCATTCCATAACCGGCACTGATACCGAACAATTGCTTGCCTTTTAATATTTTGAAAAAATAACTGTCCGTCAGTCCGTAGTTTCCGGTCAGGATGAGGTAATGGATGGCTCCCATCCGTTGTCTGAATTTTAAAGACGCAATCATAATTGCATTATCCATCAGTTCGATATTGTTGACTCCGGCAAATGGTAATTGCTGAGGTATATAGAAGCCGGGAACTTCACCTCCGATTGCATTTTGCAGAGGATAGGGAAAGTTTCTCCCGATCAGGATACGTCCATAGATGGAAGGAATGACGGAGAAGCGGCGGGTGATGGGAAGAACACTTGCCCATGAAGCACTCAATGCAGAGAAAGGAGCGTGTTCGTTATATTGCGCCATATTATCCGTATAGAGGGAATAGGCAGCCTTAAAGTCGCTACCTTTGGCGGGGAAATATCCTTTATCGTATGTGTTGTAATGTATTTGGGCAAAATAACTCAGAAAATGTTCCGATTCTACTTTCAAATCAATCAGTTCCGGTTGTTTAAACAGGAAGTCTTTGTATTTGTAATATTCAAAACGGAGTCCGAGCCCGAAACGGAAGTTTTTGTACCATACATCAGAGAAGCCGAATTCGGCTAAGTGATATTTATAGGTTGTATTGTAGGCACGGTTTCCCTTCTCGTAGATGTTGATGTCGTTGTATTGGAACATATACGAGAAGTTGAAATTACGCTGCTGCATGGGTTCGAGGGTATAGTCGATACGTGCGGCATATCGCTTACCCAACCGTCCGGTGAGGGACAGGCGGGAAGGAATATGAGTCTTGAGGTCTGCAGTGGCATTAAGCAACAGAGAGGCAATCTCTTCCGAATCGAAGCGGATACCCAGATTGATTCTTCTTTCATATTTCTCTTGCAACAGGAAGTTGAGATGGTAGCCTTCGGGAGTATCTGTCAGTGTATAACTGGCACTAGAGTAAGACTGGCTACCGCGTAACAGGTCTAAGGCCTGTTCTATTTGCTGCGTCGTGATGTTACTGTTTTCTTTTAAGTTACATTTCTTCATTAACCATTTTTTGTCGTCAGTCTCTACTCCGGAGAAAGAAATATCTGTGACGTAAATGGTGCGCACATTGGAGAAGGAAGAGTAAGGGCCATGCTGCTTGGGCTTATAATCGTCCGGTATCCCTATTCTCTTTTTTAAGGCAAGCAGGGATTCCCATTGCGATCTTGCCGCCTCTTCACCCCTTCGCATCAAACTGTCAATGGCGGTCGGAGTAAAGCTGGCGGAGGAATATCCTTCCACATTCACACGGATATAGGTATCTGTGATATCTACATTCTTCTCATGATTGGACTGGCAGGTAAGGTCGACAATCTGTCCCAGAATATCGGGTGCACTGTTCAGCTTGTCTGCCTTTTTTAAAGCATTCTGCACATCTACTCCGATAATAATATCCGCCCCCATAGCTTTCACTACATCTGCCGGATAATTGTTTACGATTCCGCCGTCCACTAATACCATACTGTCTTTCCGTACCGGAGTAAATACCCCGGGAATGGCCATACTGGCACGCATGGCGGTGGAGAGTATTCCGTCATGGAATACAATAGGTTCTCCGTTCACTACATTGGCTGCCACACAGGCAAAAGGAATGGGCAGTTTATTAAAGTTGATGGAGTCATGATACCCCATTGTCAAATCCGAGAATAGATTGGCTAGATTCTGCCCTTTTACGATTCCTCCTGAAGCTGCGTCTTTGGGTGTTTTTGTAAAAGGGATGGAAACGATAAACCTTTCGGAACGTTCACGGTCCGTTAGTGACATGGAACTCCGTTTTACCCGGTCGCTCAACAAGAATGTCCAATTTTGCTTTCGCACCATGCTGTCCAACTGCTCAGGTGTGTAGCCTATAGCGTAAAGCCCTCCTACGATGGCTCCCATACTGGTCCCGGCTATATAATCAATAGGAATTCCGGCCTCCTCAATCACTTTCAAAGCTTTGATATGAGCCATACCTTTGGCACCTCCGCCGCTTAGGACTACTCCTACTTTTTTGCGTTGTTGCTCTTGAGAATGCAAAGAAAAAGGAAATATTAAGCAGGTTAATAAAACCAATGTTGAAAGTATTTGTTTTTTCATCAGACAGGTGTTTATATATACTACAAATGTAGGGTATAATTTGTTTAGTTGTTGAATTGGGAAATGGAAAAAATGTTCCAAAAGTCGGAATTGTGGATTATTTCTACATATTTCCGATAAATTCTACATTTCCGCATTTGGCATGATAAGGTATAATGAGCTGATAGACAGTAAATAATAAATGTAATGATTTTGGCATGCTATTTGCCTGAGAGGAAGATAGAACAAGCATAAGTTAAATTTAATAATAAGATTCGATATGAGATTATTCTTTTCGAAACATGAGTTGAAACTGAGAAGAAAGAGAAACATTGCTGCTATAATTTGCGTGGTAATTGTGTTGGGGGTGTATTGGATACTAACCCGGCCTCAGAAGGTTGAGCCGGAAATGCCGACAGTCATTGTGGAATCGGTAGTTAAAGATGATGTGGAAATATACGGGGAATATGTCGGGCGTATCCGTGCCCAACAGTTTGTCGAAGTACGTGCGCGTGTGGAAGGCTATTTGGAGAATATGCTTTTTGCCGAAGGTACGTATGTAAATAAGAATCAGGTTTTATTTGTAATCAATCAGGATCAGTATCGTGCCAAAGCGGACAAGGCGAGAGCGCAGTTGAAGAAAGATGAGGCGCAGGCTTTGAAAGCGGAACGTGATTTAAAGCGTATCCGTCCGTTGTTTGAACAAAATGCTGCAAGTCAGTTGGATTTGGATAATGCGGAAGCTGCTTTTGAAAGTGCCGAAGCAACGGTGGCTATGAGTGAAGCAGACTTGGCACAGGCGGAACTGGAATTGGGTTATACTATTGTCCGTTCTCCTCTGTCGGGACATATCAGTGAAAGAAACGTGGATTTAGGTACGTTGGTCGGTCCCGGTGGAAAATCATTGCTTGCTACCATTGTGAAAAGTGACACAGTATTGGTGGATTTTAGTATGACGGCACTCGATTATCTGAAAAGTAAAGAAAGAAATATTAATTTGGGCCAACAGGATTCTACCCGTTCCTGGCAACCCAATATCACTATTACGCTGGCGGATAATACCGTTTATCCATACAAAGGATATGTAGATTTTGCCGAACCGCAGGTCGATCCTCAGACGGGAACTTTTTCCGTCCGTGCCGAAATGCCGAATCCGAAACAAGTCTTGTTGCCGGGACAGTTTACTAAGGTCAAACTATTGTTGGATGTTCGTGAAGGTGCACTCGTTGTTCCGATGAAAGCGGTTACCATTGAAAAAGGAGGAGCATATATTTATACCATGCGTAAGGATAATACGGTAGAGAAACGTTTTATTGAATTGGGACCGGAAGTAGGGAATAATGTAGTGGTGGAAAGAGGACTGGCAGCAGGAGAAATTGTTGTAGTGGAAGGTTTCCATAAGTTGACGCCGGGAATGAAAGTGCGGGTAAGTCAGCCGGAGATGGAAACGAAGGATAACGCGAAAGGAGAATAGGCGATGAAAGTTACGTTTTTTATAGATAGGCCGGTTTTTTCGGCTGTAATCTCTATCGTGATTGTGATTGTCGGTATTATCGGTTTGACAATGCTCCCGGTAGATCAATATCCGCAGATCACTCCTCCGGTGGTGAAGATCAGTGCGTCTTATCCGGGTGCGAGTGCGCTTACCGTATCTCAGGCAGTAGCTACTCCGATTGAGCAGGAGATCAATGGTACGCCGGGAATGCTTTATATGGAGTCGAACAGTTCTAATTCCGGAGGTTTTTCGGCAACGGTTACATTTGATGTTTCTGCTGATCCGGATTTGGCGGCAGTCGAAATTCAGAATCGTGTGAAACTGGCGGAATCCCGTTTGCCGGCAGAGGTGATCCAAAATGGTATTTCGGTAGAAAAGCAGGCTCCCAGCCAGTTGATGACACTCTGTCTGACTTCCACCGATCCGAAGTTTGACGAAATTTATCTGAGTAACTTCGCTACCATCAATGTGCTTGATGTGATTCGCCGTATTCCGGGAGTGGGACGTGTTTCAAATATTGGTAGCCGTTATTATGCAATGCAGATATGGGCACAGCCCGATAAATTGGCGAATTTCGGTCTGACCGTGCAGGACTTGCAAAATGCCTTGAAAGATCAGAATCGTGAATCTGCGGCAGGTGTGCTAGGGCAACAACCGGTGCAGGGATTGGATATAACGATTCCTATTACAACTCAAGGACGCCTTTCTACGGTTGGACAGTTTGAGGATATTGTGGTGCGTGCCAATGCAAACGGTTCCATCATTCGGTTGAGGGATGTGGCGCGTGTTTCTTTGGAGGCTTCTTCCTACAATACAGAGAGTGGTATCAACGGTGAGAATGCCGCCGTGCTTGGTATCTATATGTTGCCGGGTGCCAATGCGATGGAGGTGGCTGAAAGAGTGAAGGAAGCGATGGCGGAAATTAGCAAGAACTTCCCGGAAGGGTTGAGCTACGAGATTCCGTTTGATATGACAACCTATATTTCAGAATCTATCCATGAAGTATATAAAACCTTATTTGAGGCTTTAGTACTGGTAGTGTTGGTGGTATATCTTTCTTTACAGAGCTGGCGTGCGACGTTGATTCCTGTAGTGGCGGTACCTATTTCATTGATCGGTACTTTCGGTTTTATGTTGATTTTTGGTTTCTCTTTGAATATCTTGACTTTGCTCGGATTGATTCTTGCCATCGGTATTGTGGTGGACGATGCAATTGTAGTGGTGGAAGGAGTAGAGCATATTATGGAAACGGAAAAGCTGAGTCCTTATGAAGCTACCAAGAAAGCGATGAACGGACTGGCAAGCGCCTTGATTGCCACTTCATTGGTATTGGCTGCTGTGTTCGTTCCTGTCAGTTTCTTGAGCGGAATTACAGGACAGTTATATCGTCAGTTTACAGTGACGATTGTAGTGTCCGTACTCATTTCCACAGTCGTAGCTTTGACATTGAGTCCGGTCATGTGTTCTCTGATCTTAAAACCGGATAGTGGGAAGAAGAAAAACATTGTTTTCAGGAAAATCAATGAATGGTTAGGTATTGGCGGTAATAAATATGTAGCTGCCGTTACCCGGACTATCAAGCATCCTCGCCGGGTGTTGAGTGCTTTCGGTATGGTGTTGATAGCCATAATGTTGGTTCATCGTATTATTCCGACTAGTTTTTTGCCCGTAGAGGACCAGGGTTACTTTAAGATTGAATTGGAATTGCCGGAGGGAGCTACTTTGGAACGTACGCGCATTGTGACCGATCGTGCCATTGCTTATCTGGAAAAGAATCCATACATAGAATATATTCAGAATGTGACAGGAAGCAGTCCGCGTGTAGGCAGTAATCAGGGACGTGCCGAGTTGACGGTTATACTGAAACCTTGGGAAGAGCGCAAGAACACAAGTATCGAAAAGATTATGGATACAGTGGAGAGACATCTTGAGGAATATCCGGAATGTAAAGTCTATCTTTCCACTCCGCCGGTGATACCGGGTTTAGGTACTTCGGGAGGCTTTGAAATGCAGTTGGAAGCTCGTGGGGAAGCCACTTTTGACAATTTGGTGGATGCGGCGGATACATTAATGTATTACGCTTCTAAAAATAAGGCATTGACGGGTTTGTCTTCTTCTTTGCAATCGGAGATACCGCAGCTCTATTTTGATGTAGACCGGGACAAAGTGAAAATGCTCGGTGTACCTTTGGCTGATGTATTTTCTACCATGAAAGCCTATACCGGCTCGGTATACGTAAATGACTTCAATATGTTCAACCGTATATATAAGGTATACATTCAGGCGGAAGCTCCTTACCGTGAACATAAGGATAATATCAATCTATTCTTCGTCAAGGCCTCTAATGGAGCTATGATACCGTTAACATCTTTAGGAAACGCTTCTTATACCACAGGGCCGGGTAGTATCAAGCGCTTCAATATGTTTACTACGGCAGTCATTCGTGGGGCGGCTGCGCAAGGATACAGTTCCGGACAAGCGATGGAGATCATGGAACAGATTGCTCGTGAACATCTTCCCGACAATATCGGTTTGGAATGGAGCGGACTTTCTTACCAGGAAAAACAGGCCGGAGGTCAGACAGGCATGGTGATGGCATTGGTATTCCTTTTCGTATTCCTCTTTCTTGCCGCGCAATATGAAAGCTGGACAGTACCTATTGCCGTATTGCTTTCTTTGCCCGTTGCCGCTTTGGGTGCTTATCTTGGGGTATGGGTATGCGGATTGGAGAACGATGTGTATTTTCAGATCGGTCTGGTCATGTTGGTGGGGCTTGCCGCCAAGAATGCAATTTTGATTGTTGAATTTGCTAAGGTGCAGGTTGACAAGGGAGAAGACTTGGTGCAGTCGGCTATTTATGCGGCCCGTTTACGTTTCCGTCCGATCTTGATGACTTCTCTCGCGTTTGTGCTCGGTATGCTTCCAATGGTTTTGGCTAGCGGACCCGGTTCGGCAAGTCGGCAGGCAATCGGTACAGGTGTCTTTTTCGGAATGATATTTGCTATTGTATTCGGTATCATTCTTGTACCGTTTTTCTTTGTGATGGTATATAAGACGAAGTCTAAACTCTTAAAACAGAAGAAATGATGAAACGAAAGAAACTATATATTGCCATATTGTTATTTGCAGGAATATTGACTTCCTGCAAGGTAGGAAAAAGTTATGTCCGTCCCGATCTTCATCTACCCGACAGTTTGGCTCAACATCAGGACTCAGTTAGCTTTGGTGATCAGGACTGGAAAGATATTTATACGGATTCTACATTGAGAAGCTTGATAGAACGGGCATTGGATCATAATAAGGATATGCTGATAGCTGCTGCCCGTGTGAAAGAGATGGCTGCACAGAAGAGGATTTCTACGGCAGCATTGCTTCCTGATATAAAAGGGAAAGTGACGGCAGAGCGTGAACTCGAAAATCATGGAGGAGAGGCTTTTAAGAGGTCGGATACCTTTGAAGCGCAGTTTCTAGTTTCTTGGGAACTCGACTTTTGGGGAAATTTGCGTTGGGCGCGTTCGGCTAGCATTGCCGAGTATTTACAGTCAGTAGAGGCACAACGGGCACTCCGAATGACTATTGTAGCGGAGGTGGCACAGGCATATTATGAGTTGGTGGCTTTGGATACGGAATTGGATATCGTAAAACAAACCTTGAAAGCCCGTGAAGAAGGAGTCCGTTTGGCTCGTATCCGTTTTGCCGGAGGATTGACTTCGGAGACGTCGTACCGTCAGTCGCAGGTGGAATTGGCACGTACGGCAACTTTGGTTCCGGACTTGGAACGGAAGATTTCCTTGAAAGAGAATGATATAGCTTTTCTGGCAGGTGAATATCCAAACAAGATTGCCCGCTCACGTTTGCTTCAGGAGTTTAAGTCACCGGAAACGCTTCCTATCGGATTACCGTCCACTTTATTGGAACGTCGTCCCGACATCCGTCAGGCTGAACAAAAGCTGATTGCAGCCAATGCCAAAGTAGGGGTGGCTTATACGAATATGTTTCCGCGTCTTGCCCTGACAGGAGGATTTGGCTCGGAAAGCACGTCTCTATCGGAACTGTTGAAATCTCCTTATGCGGTTATGGAAGGGGCTTTATTGACTCCAATTTTTGGCTGGGGAAAGAACCGTGCCGCATTGAAAGCGAAAAAGGCGGCCTATGAAGCTGAAGTACACAATTATGAGAAGTCTGTATTGCAGGCTTTCAAAGAGACACGTAATGCGATAGTGAATTTCAACAAGATAAAAGAGGTATATGAGCTTCGTGCGAATCTGGAACGTTCAGCGAAGAGCTATATGGATCTTGCACAGCTTCAATACATTAACGGTGTCATTAATTATCTGGACGTGTTGGATGCGCAACGTGGATACTTCGATGCGCAGATCGGCTTGAGTAATGCGATTCGCGACGAATTGATAACTGTAGTACAACTTTATAAGGCTTTAGGTGGAGGTTGGAAACAAAATCCCTAAACAAAAGAAAGAAGAATTTTCATAATTCGGAAAAAAGTGCGAAATTTGCAACGCTTTTCAAGTTTGATAAGAAACTTACTAACACCTTTAAATAAAAATAAAGAAAATGACTAAAAGTGCATTGCAAATCGCAAGGGCTGCTTATCAGCCCAAACTTCCAAAAGCATTGGCATCAGGAGCTGTTAAAGCAGTGGCAGGTACTGCTACTGAATCTGTAGCCGATCAGGAAGCTATCAAAGCTTTGTTCCCCAACACGTACGGAATGCCGTTGATTACATTTGAAGCCGGTGAAGCGGTAGCTCTTCCTGCTATGAATGTAGGTGTGATTCTTTCGGGTGGTCAAGCTCCCGGTGGACACAATGTGATTTCCGGTTTGTTTGACGGTATCAAGAAACTGAATCCGGAAAACAAATTGTATGGTTTCATCTTAGGCCCCGGTGGCTTGGTAGACCATAACTATATGGAGCTGACTGCTGACATCATCGACGAATATCGTAATACTGGTGGTTTCGATATTATCGGTTCCGGTCGTACGAAATTGGAGAAGGAAGATCAGTTTGAAAAAGGACTTGAGATTATCAAGAAACTCGGTATCAAAGCATTGGTTATCATTGGTGGTGACGACTCTAACACAAACGCTTGTGTTTTGGCTGAATACTATGCCGCCAAGAAGTATGGTGTACAGGTAATCGGTTGCCCGAAAACAATCGACGGTGACTTGAAGAACGATATGATTGAAACTTCTTTTGGTTTCGATACAGCTTGTAAGACTTATGCTGAAGTAATCGGTAACATCCAACGTGACTGTAACTCTGCACGTAAATATTGGCACTTCATCAAATTGATGGGTCGTTCGGCCTCTCACATTGCATTGGAATGCGCTTTGCAGGTACAACCGAACGTATGTATCATTTCAGAAGAAGTTGAAGCTAAGGATATGTCTTTGGATGACGTGGTAACATACATCGCTAAAGTAGTGGCAGAACGTGCCGCACAGGGACATAACTTCGGTACAGTATTGATTCCTGAAGGTTTGGTTGAGTTCATTCCGGCTATGAAACGTCTGATTGCTGAGCTGAATGACTTCCTGGCTGCTAATGCAGAAGAATTCGCTCAGATTAAAAAATCTCACCAGCGTGATTATATCATCCGCAAACTTTCTCCGGAGAACTCTGCTATCTATGCAAGTCTGCCGGAAGGTGTTGCCCGTCAGTTGACTTTGGACCGTGACCCTCACGGAAACGTTCAGGTATCATTGATCGAAACAGAAAAACTGTTGTCTGAAATGGTAGCTACGAAGTTGGCGGCTTGGAAAGAAGAAGGTAAGTATGTAGGTAAGTTTGCTGCTCAGCACCACTTCTTCGGTTACGAAGGACGTTGCGCTGCTCCGTCAAACTTCGATGCAGATTACTGCTATTCTTTGGGTTACACAGCTTCTATGCTGATTGCTAACGGTAAGACAGGTTATATGTCTTCTGTACGCAATACCACTGCTCCTGCTGCCGAATGGATTGCAGGTGGTGTGCCTATCACAATGATGATGAATATGGAACGCCGTCACGGTGAAATGAAACCGGTTATCCAGAAAGCATTGGTAAAACTGGATGGTGCTCCTTTCAAAGCATTTGCCGCACAACGTGACCGTTGGGCTATTGAAACGGATTATGTATATCCGGGTCCGATTCAGTACTTTGGTCCTACGGAAGTTTGCGACCAGGCAACAAAGACTTTGCAGTTGGAACAACAGAAATAATCTTAACTGTTAGCGGTTAACGGTAAATAATAAATTAACGATGGACGGTAGGTGTCGTATGACAGATTATCGTTCATCGTTTTTCACTAACCCTTAATCATTCAGTCATTTGTCGTCACGTAATAATCCGATAGCTGCAGTTCAGAAGAAAAAGACGGTTTCCGCCACTCGAAAAAAGGGAACAGCTTCTTCTAAATCTTCCCGTGCCCCCAAAAGGGTGCAGATGAAGACGAACCATGTTATGCCTGTCTGGTTGCGTAATATTCTGGCAGTACTGATTGTGGGTTGTTTCTCTGTTGCTTTCTATTATTTCTTTATTCGCCCTTATGCTTATCGTTGGAAGCCTTGCCACGGATTAAAAGAATATGGAGTTTGTATTCCTGACGGCTACGATGTTCATGGAATTGATGTTTCCCATTATCAGGGAAAAATAGACTGGCAGAAACTTCGGCAAAACAAGGAGACGGTGACTCCTTTGCATTTTGTTTTTATGAAGGCGACAGAAGGAGGCGATCATGGTGACACTACTTTCTCGGCAAACTTTGCCAATGCGCGTAATCATGGATTTATACGTGGAGCTTATCATTTTTATATTCCGAGTACAGATGCTTTGAAGCAAGCCGACTTTTTTATTCGTACGGTAAAACTGGATACCGGAGATTTGCCCCCTGTGCTTGATGTAGAAGTGACCGGAAGAAAGAATAAGACAGAATTGCAGCAAGGTATCAAGCGCTGGCTCGACCGTGTGGAGGCTTATTATGGGGTAAAACCTATTCTTTATACTTCTTATAAATTTAAAACCCGTTATCTGGACGATTCTATCTTTAACGCATATCCTTATTGGATTGCCCACTATTATGTGGACTCTGTGAAATATCAAGGTAAATGGGATTTCTGGCAACATACGGATGTGGGAAATGTACCCGGCATTGAAGAAGAGGTGGATCTGAATGTCTTCAACGGTACATTGGAAGATCTCAAGAAGCTGACAATAAAATAGCAGCTGTTTCTTTTTCAAACAACTTATCTCTTCTCTTATTTGTTATAATCGTATTATTATTAAAAATATACGATTATGAACTTTGATATAGCTATTATTGGTGGTGGCCCGGCCGGTTATACGGCTGCCGAACGGGCAGGTGCAAACGGATTGAAAACTGTTCTTTTCGAGAAAAAGGCAATAGGGGGAGTATGTCTGAATGAAGGATGTATTCCTACTAAGACTTTATTGTATTCTGCTAAAATACTGGATAGTGTTAAGGCTGCTTCCAAATATGGAGTTTCTGCTGAATCTCCTTCCTTTGATTTGTCTAAAATAATGAGCCGTAAAGATAAGACGGTGAAGATGTTGACAGGTGGTGTGAAGATGACTGTAATCTCTTATGGTGTGACGATTGTAGAGAAAGAGGCTTTCATAGAAGGGGAGAAGGACGGGCAGATTCACATCTCTTGCGGTGGTGAGACCTACTTTGTAAAATATCTGTTGGTGTGTACCGGTTCTGATACGGTAATACCTCCGATACCGGGATTATCGGAAACCGCTTATTGGACTTCCAAAGAGGCTTTGGAAGTAAAGCAGCTACCTAAGACTTTGGTTATTATAGGTGGCGGTGTAATAGGGATGGAATTTGCTTCTTTCTTTAATAGCATGGGCGTGAAAGTTCATGTAGTGGAAATGATGGCTGAAATTCTAGGGGTGATGGATAAGGAGACAAGTGGTATGCTTCGTTCCGAATATACCAAAAGAGGAGTTACTTTTTATTTGAATACGAAGGTGGTGGAGGTGAATCCTCATGGAGTGGTGATAGAGAAAGATGGAAAAACTTCGACTATTGAAGCCGAACAGCTATTGCTTAGCGTGGGGCGTAAAGCGAATCTCTCCGGTGTAGGATTGGATAAGCTGAATATCGAACTTCTGCGTAACGGAGTGAAAGTGGATGAACATTTGCTGACATCTCACCCTAGGGTGTATGCTTGCGGAGATATAACAGGTTATTCCCTGTTGGCACATACTGCCATTCGGGAAGCGGAAGTTGCTATCAATCATATTTTGGGAGTAGAAGACCGAATGAATTATGAGTGTGTTCCGGGTGTCGTCTATACTAATCCGGAAGTTGCAGGAGTAGGAAAGACAGAAGAAGAACTGATCAAACAGGGGATTCCTTATCGTGTTTCGAAGTTACCGATGGCTTATTCCGGACGATTTGTGGCGGAGAATGAGCAAGGCAACGGACTTTGTAAATTGATTCAGGACGAAAAAGGAAAAATCATAGGTTGTCATATGCTAGGGAATCCGGTATCGGAATTGATTGTGATAGCAGGAATTGCTATTCAAAAAGGTTATACCGTAGAAGAATTTCAGAAGACAGTATTTCCACATCCTACGGTCGGAGAGATTTATCATGAGATTATGTTTTGATTTCTGCGATCTATGATTCGATGTATATATAGTCCGTCTACTGATATTTACTTCCATTTAGCGGCGGAAGAATACTTGCTGAAACAGGGAAACGAAGATGTTTTTATGCTTTGGCAGGATACTCCTTCTGTTGTGATAGGAAAACATCAACGCCTGCAGGCAGAGGTGGATCGGGAATGGGTAGAGCGGAAACGGATACATATAGCCCGTCGATTTTCGGGTGGAGGAGCAGTGTATCATGATTTGGGTAATGTCAATCTGACGTTTATTGAAAAAGCTTCGCGTTTTCCCGATTTTACCGTTTATCTTCAGCGGACACTGGATTTTCTGGTTGCTATGGGGATAATGGCAAAGGGGGACGATCGGTTGGGAATCTATCTGAATGGATTAAAAATATCGGGAAGTGCGCAGTGTGTACATAAAAACCGGGTTTTATATCATTGTACTTTGCTTTATGATACAGACCTCACCGCATTAAATAAGGCATTAAATCCTAAATCATTGTTTAATGAAGAGAGAAATAAAGAGAGAATATCTTCCACATACGCTGTTCCTTCGGTTCGGAGTGAAGTGACAAATATCCGTAGACACTTATCGAGGGGGAGCGTGGACGATTTCAAGGAAGAGGCTTTTCGCTATTTCAGCCGGTCACAGGTGGTCAGTTCCTTCAGTGAGGAGGAGAGGAGGATTATCAACCGGCTTCGGAAAGAGAAGTATATGCGGGATGAATGGATATTAAAAATACCTTAACATAAAACTTTCTATTTCAACCTATTGTTCTACTATATCAAGGTTGAATAAATAAAATTACTGTCTATGTCAAGATTCGAAATAAAAATGCCTAAGTTGGGCGAGAGTATAACAGAAGGGACGATCGTTTCCTGGTCTGTAAAAGTGGGTGATATGATTCAGGAAGATGATGTTCTTTTTGAAGTGAATACAGCTAAAGTAAGTGCTGAGATACCTTCTCCGGTAGCGGGAAAGGTTGTTGATATTTTATATAAAGAGGGAGATACCGTAGCGGTGGGTACGGTGGTCGCTATTATTAATTTGGATGGTGAAGCTACATCTGACGAAGAGAGTATCCATGAAGAAAGCGTAAAAGAGGAGGAAGAACGTTGGTATTCTCCCATTGTCATTCAGTTGGCAAGAGAAGCGAAGATTTCTAAGGAAGAACTGGACTCTATTCAGGGAACCGGTTATGAAGGACGGCTGAGTAAGAAAGATATTAAAGATTATATTGATAAAAAGAAAAGAGGAAGTAATAAAACGTCTGCTACCGTTCCTTCTGAATCTGTAAGTCCTCAATCTTCTCCGGTTGAACCTAAATCTGCTGCTCCTGTCGCAATGTCGGGAGTAGAAGTGAAGGAGATGGATCGTGTCCGCCGGATTATTGCCGACCACATGGTCATGTCCAAGAAAGTATCTCCGCATGTCACCAATGTGGTCGAAGTGGATGTCACCCGGTTAGTAATTTGGCGTGAGAAGAACAAAGATGCTTTCTTCCGTCGTGAAGGTGTGAAGTTGACCTATATGCCTATGATTGCGGAAGCCGTAGCGAAAGCATTGGCAACCTATCCGCAGGTGAATGTATCGGTGGATGGATACAATATTCTCTTCAAGAAACATATCAATGTGGGTATTGCCGTTTCTTTGAACGATGGAAATCTGATTGTGCCTGTAGTACATGATGCCGACCGTCTGAGTTTGAACGGACTGGCTGTTGCCATTGATTCTTTGGCTCTGAAGGCGAGAGACAATAAATTGCTGCCCGATGATATTGACGGTGGTACGTTTACTATTACTAACTTCGGTACATTCAAGAGTTTGTTTGGAACCCCTATCATTAACCAGCCTCAGGTTGCCATTCTGGGTGTAGGTTATATTGAAAAGAAACCTGCTGTTGTAGAGACTCCGGAGGGGGATACGATTGCTATCCGTCATAAAATGTACCTTTCTTTGTCTTATGACCATCGTGTAGTGGATGGAATGCTGGGAGGGAATTTCCTCCATTTTATAGCTGATTACCTGGAAAACTGGAAAGGTTGATAACCGATTATTTTATTCATTAAGAACTTCATTAACTATGAGAAAGTATGATATAAAAAATACAGATGTCGAAACTTTGAAGAAGTGGTATCATCTGATGACATTAGGGCGTGCGCTGGATGAGAAGGCTCCGTCTTACTTATTGCAATCTCTAGGTTGGTCTTACCATGCTCCCTATGCGGGGCATGATGGAATCCAACTGGCCATCGGGCAAGTCTTTACTCTTGGCGAAGATTTCCTGTTTCCCTATTACCGGGATATGCTGACCGTACTATCTGCCGGAATGACTGCAGAGGAAATTATCCTGAACGGTATCTCAAAGGCAACAGATCCCGGAAGCGGAGGACGTCATATGTCGAACCATTTTGCCAAACCTGAATGGCATATCGAGAACATCTCTTCCGCAACAGGAACACATGACCTTCATGCGGTGGGTGTGGCAAGGGCAATGGTATATTATGGGCATAAAGGAGTGGCTATCACCTCGCATGGAGAATCGGCGACTTCCGAAGGATTTGTCTATGAGGCCATCAATGGTGCCAGCCTCGAACGGCTTCCTGTCATTTTTGTAATACAAGATAACGGCTATGGAATTTCCGTTCCTAAATCGGAACAGACTGCTAACCGGAAAGTGGCGGAGAATTTTTCCGGTTTCAAGAATCTGAAGATTATCTATTGCAACGGAAAAGATGTATTCGATTCGATGAATGCCATGACTGAGGCTCGTGAATATGCTATCAGCACGCGTAATCCGGTGATTGTACAAGCTAACTGTGTTCGTATCGGTTCCCATTCCAATTCGGATAAGCATACCTTATACCGGGATGAGAACGAACTGGAATATGTGAAGGATGCCGACCCGTTGATGAAATTTCGACGAATGTTGTTGCGCTACAAGCGTTTGACTGAAGAAGAACTGCAACAAATAGAAGCTAATGCTAAAAAAGAGTTGTCTGCTGCCAACCGGAAAGCTTTGGCTGCTCCCGATCCTGATCCTAAGAGTATTTATGATTTTGTAATGCCGGAACCCTACCAACCGCAGAAATATAAGGATGGAACTCATGATGCGGAAGGGGAAAAGACTTTCTTGGTCAATGCGATTAACGAAACATTGAAAGCTGAGTTTCGTCATAATCCCGATACGTTTATCTGGGGGCAGGACGTTGCCAATAAGGAAAAAGGCGGTGTGTTTAATGTAACGAAAGGTATGCAGCAAGAATTTGGGGAAGCACGTGTGTTCAGTGCCCCGATAGCTGAAGATTATATTGTAGGTACAGCTAATGGAATGAGCCGCTTTGATCCAAAGATTCATGTTGTGATAGAAGGAGCGGAGTTTGCCGATTATTTTTGGCCTGCTGTCGAACAATATGTGGAATGTACGCATGAATATTGGCGTAGCAATGGAAAGTTTGCTCCTAACATCACCCTGCGTTTGGCTTCCGGTGGTTATATTGGCGGAGGACTTTATCATTCTCAAAACATAGAAGGTGCTTTGACCACTTTGCCCGGAGCACGTATTGTCTGTCCGTCTTTTGCGGATGATGCAGCCGGGCTACTCCGTACCAGTATGCGTTCCAAAGGTTTTACTTTATTCCTTGAGCCGAAAGCATTGTATAATTCCGTTGAGGCTGCTGCAGTCGTACCGGAAGATTTTGAAGTTCCTTTCGGAAAGGCACGTATTCGTCGTGAAGGGGCAGATCTAAGTATCATTACGTATGGAAATACAACGCATTTCTGTCTGAATGCTGCGGAACGGTTGGAGAAAGAAAAGGGGTGGAAAGTAGAGGTTATAGATATCCGTTCTTTGATTCCTTTGGACAAGGAAACGATATTCGAATCAGTGAAAAAGACGAGTAAGGCATTGGTTGTACATGAAGATAAAGTTTTCTCCGGCTTTGGAGCGGAGCTTGCCGCAATGATAGGTGGAGAGATGTTTCGCTATTTGGACGGACCTGTGCAACGTGTCGGCTCTACCTTTACACCCGTCGGTTTCAATCCTATTTTGGAAAAGGAGATTTTGCCGGATGAAGCTAAGATCTATGAAGCAGCCAGGAAGTTATTAGAATATTAAACAGTATGGATTATGAAGAAGATAGGTTTGTTTTATGCTGCCAAAGCTGAGAAAACGAGTTGGGTGGCGGAAAGAATACAGAAAGAATTCGGTGAAAGTCATATAGAAGCGGTACCGATAGAACAGGCTTGGCAGAACGATTTTGCCGCTTATGATTGTTTTATTGTCGGAGCCTCCACTTGGTTTGACGGAGAGTTGCCTACTTATTGGGACGAGCTGTTGCCGGAGCTTAGAACGATGGATTTGAAAGGAAAGAAGGTAGCTATCTTTGGATTGGGAGATCAGGTACGCTATCCGGAAAACTTTGCCGATGGTATCGGGCTATTGGCAGAAGTATTCGAAGAAGACGGGGCGGCATTGGTGGGCTTTACTTCTTCGGAAGGATATACTTTTGAGCGTTCCAGAGCATTGCGTGGCAATCAGTGGTGTGGGTTGGTTATCGACTTGGATAATCAGTCGGACCAGGCAAAAAAGAAAATCAAGGATTGGTGTGAACAGGTAAAAAAGGAGTTTGCGTAACTCCTTTTATAAGCTATTATATATTATGAGGGTGTCATAATGAATAATCTGCGTTTTGACACTCTCTATTTTTATCCCTGTATTCCTTGTTTCTGTTGGCAGAGTAATAGTATTAAACTTTATAAATGAATTTCACTGCCGCCCAGCGATTCTTTTCTTTGTGATGGATATAAGTCAGTCCGTTCTTTTCCGCTTCTTCGCGGATAGCAGGGATGTCATCCACATAAAATCCGCTCATGTATAGTTCCGTTCCGGGATGCATACAAGTGACATATTGTTTCATATCATTCAGTAGGATATTGCGGTTAATATTAGCTATAACCACATCAAACGGCCCTTTTCCGGAAAGTGAAGAGGCATCTCCTTGAGAAACGGCAATATTATCTACGTGGTTCAATTCGATGTTTTCGATAGAGTTTCGTACACACCATTCGTCGATGTCGATAGCGGTACATGGATGTGCGCCTTTCATTCGTGCAAGGATGGCGAGAATAGAAGTTCCACAACCCATATCCAGCAATGATTTATCTTTCAGCTCGCTATCCAACAGTTCTTCGATAATAAGGCTGGTAGTCTCGTGATGTCCTGTACCGAAAGCCATTTGCGGATTGATTACGATATCGTATTCTGCTTTAGGAACATCCTGATGAAATGTGCTGTGGATTACACAGCGGTCACCGATGATAATCGGTTGAAAGAAATTCTTTTCCCATTCCTCGTTCCAGTCCTTGTCTTCTGCTTCTGCATATGTATAGGTGATTTCCGTATCGGGTAGGGGAAATTCGGCGATTGCATTCTTTATGGAGGTTTCGTCACATAAAGTTTGTTGGATATATGCGGTTAATCCGTTCTCGTTTTCAACAAAACTCTCGAAGCCGGTTTCGCCTAATACAGCAGCTAATACATCATTTACAATCTCTGTGGACGGATTCGTATGAAAAGTGAACTCAAAATACTTCATAGTTGTTTCTAATGCTGGTGAATAATGTGCAAAGATAATCACAATTTTAGGGAAATCCCTACTATCCTTTGGGGAAAATCTCCCCAAGGCGATAAATCTCTTCCTTATCTTTGTAACGTGAATAAGTTTAAGTAATTACATAAACCCAGATGATATGAAAAAGATTGTTTACTTCTTGCTAGTTGCCTTGTGTCTCCCGATAGGCTTGATGGCACAAAGCGTTGATGACGACCTTTACTTCGTACCTTCCAAAGACAAAAAGGAGAAAAAAGAAACTCCGGTGAGGAAGGAACCGAAGAAACAGGTGACAAACATCTATACTTCACCGGGAACTACAGTTGTGGTTCAGGACCGTAGGGGGAGAACACGGGATGTGGATGAATATAACCGCCGTTACGATGCACGTGATAATGAATTCGTAATGGATAATGATACCTTATATATAAAGGAAAAATCTACTCCGGACTTGGACGGGGAATGGGTGACCGGCGAATTCAATGGTACGCAGGACGACTATGAATATGCCGAACGCATCATCCGTTTCCGTAATCCGCGTTTCGCTATCAGTATCAGCAGTCCGTTATATTGGGATGTAGTCTACGGACCGAATTCTTGGGACTGGAATATATATACCGATGGTATGTATGCTTACGCATTCCCGACATTCAGTAATCCACTTTGGTGGGATTGGCGTTATGGTTCATACGGCTGGGGCTGGAACTATGGTTGGGGCTGGAATCGTCCTTATTATGCTTGGGGATATTATCCGGGCTATTGGGGCGGCTGGCATGGCGGCTACTGGGGTGGCTGGTATGGCGGTGGATATTGGGGACATCATCATCATTGGCACGGTGGTCCTAGCTGGGGCTGGGGCGGTGGAGGCCGTTGGACTGGTCCGACTTATACAAACCGTCGTTCGTATGGACAAAGCAGTTACAGAAATTCTTCTACTGTACGTCGATATGGTTCAAGCGCCACTCGTTCTGGTGGTTCTGCTGTTCGGTCAACTGGGAGTTCGTCTCGTACCTCCGGATCAGCTTATGGCAGGGGAACAAGCACAACAAGACGTGTGGTAGGTACGCGTTCTTCGGATGAGCGTTATGGCTCAAGTACTCGTACGGGAAATTCATCACGTCGTGGCAGTACTTATTCTCGGCCAAGTAGTACTCGGACTAGTGGAACAGGAACCGGTTCTTCTTATTCCCGTTCTTCTGGAGTGAGAAGTGGCAGTAGTGGAACGAGAACATCTACTTACAATCGCGGTAGTTCTTCCACTCCACGCAGCAACTATTCTAACGGTAATAGTAGCCGTCGTTCATCATCTTATGGAACTTCTCGTTCATCATCTTCCCGCAATTATTCACCTGCCTCTTCAGGTGGTAGTTCGCGTGGCAGCTATTCTTCCGGTGGGGGAGCCGGCAGATCTTCTGGCGGAGGAGGTTCTTCTCGTAGCGGTGGTAGAAGATAAAACGAAGGGTATTAATTAAATGGAATGAAAGGTATGAAAAAGATACTTATGTTAGCTGTATTGGGACTATTTGTTTCTGCAGCTTCGGGATTAGCACAGACTGTTTATGATGGTGCTAAACTGACGGGAAAAGATTTAAATGGAACTGCCCGGTTTGTCGGAATGGGAGGTGCTATGGGGGCACTTGGTGGAGATATTTCTACCATAGGGACCAATCCGGCCGGTATTGGGCTTTATCGTAGTAGTGATATAATGACTTCTTTTGGTTTCTCATCTTATGGAAGTGAAAGCAAGTATTTAGGCAGTAAGTGGAATTCGGATAAAAACAGGGCTTCATTTGATAATATCGGATTTGTATTTTCATCAAAGATCGGAAACACTACTCCCTTACGCTATGTGAATTTTGGATTTAACTATCATAAAGCAAAGTCTTTCTATAAGAATATGGAAATGAACGGTGATCTTGGTAATTATTCACAGACATTCTTGATGGCTTCTCAGGCTGACGGAATTTCAAATTGGGGAAATCCGTTTGATACTAATGATATAGGTTGGCTTTCTGCTGTAGGATATGAGGGATATGTAATCAGTCCGAGCCTTACAACTACGCAGAATGAATTTCCGTATAAAGATAAGGAAGGTAATCAGGTAGTAAATAATGAGGGAAAGCCTCTGTTTTATGATTATGATTATTATAATACAATCGTTCCGGATGGAGTAAGTCCATACGCACGCTTTCATTCAGAAGAACGTGGTGGTATAGATCAATATGATTTTAATATCGCTTTTAATTTCAGTGACCGTTTTTATCTGGGGCTAACGATTGGGGCTTATTCCGTTGATTATAATAAGTACACTTCGTATGATGAAGATTATGGTAATGAAACAGGATATAAACTGCAAGGTTGGAATAAAATTACCGGATCAGGCTTTGATTTTAAATTCGGAGCGATTCTTCGTCCCTTCGAGTATTCACCTTTCCGTATAGGTTTGGCTATTCATACACCTATTTTTTATAGTCTGGATTATAAGACAAGTGTTTTTATGCAATCAGATATTTGGGATCCGGCAGCCAATGAAATCACCTATCGTGATATAGATTCTCGTGATTATTTGCCTGGTAAAGACGATATGGTTCAGCGTTTCCGTTTTCAGACTCCGTGGACTTATAATGTAAGTTTGGGATATACGGTAGGTAATAGTTTAGCTTTAGGAGCGGAATATGAGTATCAAGACTACTCTTCAATAAAGTTTAGAGATCCTGATGGATATGCTTCCGCTTTCGAATGGGAGAATAGTACGACACCTATGTTGAAAGGCGTGCATACAGCTCGACTAGGTTTGGAATATAAAGTGGTACCTCAGTTTGCTTTTCGTGCAGGTTATAACTACAGTTCGGCTGCATTTAAGAAAGACGCTTATAAGGACTTGGCAATAAATTCTATTCAAACGGATACGGATTTCGCTAATAGTAAATCACTGAGTAACTATACGTTAGGTATTGGGTATCGGGGTTCTACATTTTATGCTGACCTGGCATATAAATTCTCTACTTATAAGGAAGATTTTTATCCATTCATTAATGGAACTGTGGATGATGGAGGTGTTTCAATAGCTTCACCGGACGCTACGAAAGTAACCAACACCCGTAGCCAAGTCCTTTTTACAGTCGGTATGCGTTTCTAAACCAGACAGTTTTCAATTTCAATAATAACTTTTGTGTGTAAAGAATCCCTGGAATGCTGAGTGTCTACAGCACTTCCGGGGATTTCTATTAGTCGTCCGGTATGAACGGTTGTCCGTCTAATACTCTATTTTATCCTCCTTGTTCATCCATGCTTTGAAAGCGGAAATAGCTTCCTCGTGCAATAAAATCTCAGAAGGAAGTTTTCTCTCTTCCGGTTTCAGTTCCAGTTCATCATAGATGAAGGAATCATCGAAGCCAATATTTTTTGCGTCGGTTTTATTGTTGCCATAGTACATTTTGTCCAACCGTGCCCAGTAAATAGCACCTAAACACATGGGGCAAGGTTCGCAAGAAGTATATATCTCATATCCGCTAAGATTGAATGTACCAAGTTTTGCAGCGGCAGCGCGTATGGCGCTTACTTCGGCATGAGCGGTAGGATCGCAGGAAGCGGTGACACGATTTACTCCGGTGGCAACTATCTCTCCCTCTTTAGTGGCAATCACAGCACCGAAAGGACCTCCACCGTTCTCGATATTCTCCTTTGAAAGCTCGATGGCTTTCCGCATCAATTCTTCTTTAGTCATGGTATAAAATAGATTGTTAGTTTAATATGAGGATTATATCTTTCCAAGAATCTTATCCATTACCCAGTTGGTCAGTGTTGCACTTTCACCGTCGCAGGAACAGATAGATTTGCCCAATAAATGGTCTACTACCGCTTGGATAAGAGGTTGCTGTACATGTTCCGGGTTGCCGATACAGATTTCTTCCCGTCCTTTTTCTGTGTGCAGGCCGATAGGTTCGTAAGTGAAGACAGAAAAACAAATCATTCCTTTGTCCCCAATAATCTCTATACGGTCTTCGCGAGCTGAATCATGAGCAACAAAGCACCAGGAACCACTGCCTACCAATCCGTTATCGAACTGGAAACAAGCGCTCAACGTATCCTCGGCAGGATAAAGTCCGCCACGATTGCTCTTGTAGCCGTTTGCTTCGAGGATACATCCGAACATATCCTGTAATAAATCAATCTGATGTGGAGCAAGATCGTAGAAATAACCACCGCCTGCAATGTCAGCCTGTACACGCCAGGGAAGATTTTCACGGTTATAATCCAAGTCACGTGGCGGTTGGGCAAAACGGATCTGTACATTGATTACATTACCGATAGTTCCGTTTTCCACCAATTCTTTTACTTTCTGGAAGTAGGGAAGATAACGGCGGTAGTATGCAACGAAACAGGGAACTCCCGTTTCTTTGGATATGCGGTTAATGCGGGTACATTCTTCGTATGTGACGGCCATCGGTTTCTCAATATAGGCAGGCTTGCCTGCTTTCATCGACATGATGGCGTATGTAGCATGGGATGAGGGAGGAGTAGCGATATAGATAGCATTCACTTCCGGATCATCTATAAGTTCTTGTGCATCGTCATACCATCTCTTGATACCTCTCTCTTTGGCGTATGCTTTTGCTTTCGCACCGTCACGGCTCATCACGGCTACTACTTCCGAATGTTCTACTTTTTGGAAAGCAGGGCCGCTTTTAGTTTTCGTCACTTCTCCGCAACCGATGAATCCCCATTTGATTATCTTTTCACTCATAATACAATTACCTATTTACTTATTCTAATAAACTCCAAAGATAAAGCAATTTTTTGTCAAGAGCAACTTTATTGATTATTAACTTACTGGAGGAATTTGGAAAATAAAGCCTCTATTTTGCTAAAATGGAGATGCTGTTTGTATGGAATAGATTTTCCGTTTCGGGTGGATAGGACCTTTGTTCTTGTGAAAGCACATCCTATTTGCAGTATAAAGGCAGGTGAGTAGAGATAAGCCCGGGGGTGAAGGACAATATGCCAATGGAGAAATGAGAAGGAAAGCTGGGATGAGAAGGAATTATCCCTTTTTGAAAAAGAGAAAGGCGAGAATTGGAGTTCCCGCCTTTGCGTGTAGTTTAATTGAAACTACTTTATCATTAACTCTGTAAAGATACGACATTCGGAAGCGAAAGTCAAGTCTTTGATGGTTTATTTTTGGTAATAGGCATTCTCACTAGGAGGAATAACCTTTTTGACCGTTATCTTTCCCGGCACAACTAATTTCTGGTCGTTACCCAATGAATTATCATAAATAAGAGTGATGGTGAATTCTGTATCCATATTTACTTCTGGAGCTTTGAAAGTGATTTCTGTTGCGTTTTTACTCTCCATCGTTATTGATTCTTCATTAGCCTGCAGTGTTGTGACAATATTCAAATCAGTTCCTGTGATAGTGATAATGTCGCCTGGCTCTACTTCACCGGATAAGGTAGTAGAGGTTGTAGGAATAACAGGTGCAATATAAACAGTCAGCTCCTCACATACAACGAGATGATGTACCGAATTATACAATACGGCTAGAGGAACGACTTTTGTTTCTTCGAATACTTCAGTCGGCACATAAACAGTGAGTGATTGGTGGTCACGATCCGTTTGCGGTGTTTTAATATCAATCGTGATATCGTTGCCAAAATATACTTTGGAGATAAGATGCATATTTTCGCCTGTCAGAGTAATTGCTTCTCCCGGTTGTACGGTTGTTGCTTCCATCATATTGACGGAAGTCTGCGGTATATCAATATCATTGTCACGGGTACATCCGCTTAATAGATATGTCAGACATAATGTTACCGTCAATGTGATAGTTGCTATATAATTTCTTTTCTTCATGATCTTTCTTTTTTAGCGTTGATAATAAAGGTCGAATGTAATGTAGGCAATACCTTGATTGTTCTTATCACCGTTATTGACATTGCTGGATTGATCGTAATCGATGTGCACATCCAGAATATCAAGAATTCCGTATTTGTCTTTATATTTATTGTGGAATACGATAATACTGCCTTTTTCAAAAATCTGCTCACTTACTGTACCTTCAGCTTCTTCTGCTTTACGAGTGCGGACAGAGCTTTTAGTAATGTTCAGACTAGTAAAAAGTGTAGGAGTAATTTCCAATTGATCTTTGTTGGTTCTTATCTGTTCGATAAGTGCCGCATTTTTAGTTGTATTCAATACTACGAATCTAGTTTGTACTGCCGTAAATGATGTATATTCTGTGGGCAGATCTGTGTTGGGCAGAGAAGATGTTCCACACCAGTAATTTTTTAGATTGTTTTTGGTTGAATTAAGTATGGCATCCGGTGAATTTAACTGAAAATCCAAAGTCTTGTTTACATATGCTCCGAAATCTATCTTATCATGATTCTCCTTATCTTTCAGAACACAAGGAGTACAGATAGGATTACCGTCAGCAGAATTACCATTAAGCATACTACCATAACCATATTTACTGTTACGTGTCCCTATCGCTTGATTAGCAGCGAATAAGTTCTTCATTCGAATCACCTTACAAGCGTCGGCTAGAATGATCTCTTTCGTCTCGTTATAATACGTCACTTTTATTTGCACTGTACTTGTTTCATCCAAAGTCGGTACTCTAAATACAATGATATTTTCTTCCTGACTGACTGGAGTGCATTTCTCTTCTCCAAAATATATATACTCAATCAGATTGAGATGTGTGCCGCTTAAGGTAAGCAGGCTTCTTTCCATCAGGCTTTCCTGATCTATCTTCTCTATTTCCGGTTGGTCTTTTTCTACGAGAAAATCATCGGATTCTCCCTTTATTTCAGACTCACCACCTGTTTGATTGGTATACTTTAAAGAAACGGTCGTATTATCATCAATGATAAAAGGTACTTTGACGGCAATTTCTTCTTCACTCTGATAGACAATTTCTCCTTCTTCGTCTCCCATATAAACTTTGGAGATAATATCAAGGTCTGTTCCCAAAATCTCTACATTATTTCCGACTCTTCCACCTTTCGGAAATTCTGTCACAACCGGAGTAGGATAGGTGACTGTAAATGATTGAGAACTTTCCGCACGGGTACTTTCGCTATCATCATTTTTGCGTGAGGTAGAAAGTACAATTTTGCCATTCTTTGTACCCTCACGAGGAACTACGATTACGATTTCCTGCTGTGATAGTTTATAAAGTATCTGTGCCTCCACACCACCAATGGTTGCAGTTTCTATATCGCGTAGATTATTACCTTTGACAGTTACCTGTGTTCCTGCTTTTCCGCTTACAGGAGCAAACTCAATGATTTCCGGCGCTCCTTGAACCTCTGTCTCAATGCTCAACTTTTCGTTGCAACTTGTCAATGTGACAAGTACACAGAGGACTAATAGGCTATATAGTTTATTTTTCATACTGTTTTCGTTTTGAGAATTAGTAATGTGGATTTTGGGTGATTACGCTTGGATTATTGTCTATCACACTTTGAGGGATAGGAAGCAATAATTGCCATTCCGCCATTGGGTTGACGGTGAAAGCATATTCTCCGTAGAAGCTCTCGGTTTCTGTAATTTGTTTATTGATAGTTTCCAAAGCCTTGCCCCAACGAACGAGGTCGAACCAGCGTTGGTTTTCGAATGCCAGTTCCAAACGACGTTCTTTTTCCAGCTTTTCACGGAAAGCGGAACGTACAGGCACTTCGGAAATGTCGATAGCCCCCAATCCGGCACGGCGGCGTACCTCGTTGAGATACGGTAGTCCGGCAGCGGGACCGTCTATCTTGTTCAGTACTTCAGCGTACATCAACAGCACATCTGCATGACGAATGACAGGCCAGTCGTTTTCTGCGTCATAACGTACGCTGACGGGCGAAACAAATTTCTTGATATATGCCGATTGATTTGAAATGACTACCGGATCTTTCTTACTCGGGTCAATATAATGATCGCTTACGCTAACTTCTTTACGCAAGTCACCTTCCGGATAAATACCTAGTACTTCAGTGGTCGGGTAGTTGCGCCCGTCTCCATCTCCCGTCACTACATTGGCACCACTCTTGGTAGGCGCAAATGTGTTGGCAAAAGGAGAGCCGATCCCCAGACTTCCCGATTTGTAACGGACAGCAAAGATTATTTCATCATTCATTTCTTTGGAAATATCAAACACATCAGAATAACTGACAGTCAACTGATCTCCTTTTACATCCACTACCGATTTGAGCAGCCTCTTGGCTTCTTCATATTTCCCGATAGTCAGATAAACTTTGGCAAGCAAAGATTGAGCGGCCGGCTGGGTGACGCGTCCTAAATCGGCTACATCGTATGTCACACCTTCCAAGTCATCAATGGACGTTTTCAAATCGTCAATAATCTGCTGATAGGTAGCCTCCACACTGCTACGGTCTTTTTTCATAGCATCTGCTACACTCAATTCTTCCGTTATAATGAAAGTCGGACCGAAAAGACGTACTAGGTTGAAGTAATGATAAGCACGGATGAAACATGCTTCTCCCTCAAATTGCGCCCGTTTTTTCTCATTGGCTACTACCGCCAGATTCTCAGGAGCAAGTACGTTATTGCAACTGTTGATATTACTGTAAGTGGCTTCCCAATAAGTACGTATGTTCGCGTTGCTGGCATCCATTGTACCAAGATCCAATGCCTGTTGTTGCAGGAAAGCGTCATTGGTGGAGCTGTTGCTATTCATGCGGGTATTGTCCGCACGCAGTTCGGTAAGTGTCCATTCAATGTTTAACGGAGCCTGCATACCTCCGTAACAGCCAATAACGGCAGTATTCATTTCTGCTTCATTCTTATAGAACGAACTGTCGGGGATATAGGAGTCCGGTGTGATGTTGAGGTCACAGGAAGAAAGCCCCGGCAGACAAGTAGACAGACTAACGATAAATATATGTTTTAGTTTCATTTCTGTACGTTTTAAGATGATTAGAAATTAAGTTCGAATCCGAAATTGACGGTAGACTGTATCGGGAATCCTCCGCGTTGGTATCCGTTCACCAATGGCGAAGCGTACGATCCGCTTGTCACACGGGCTTCCGGATTGATACCCCGGTAACTCTTTCCCCAGAAGTAAAGCAAGTTCTGACCGGAAGCATAAAGGCGAAGCGAGTTGAGTCCTGCCTTTTTCAGTTTTTTCTTATCAAATGTATAACCTAAAACTACGTCGCGCAATGCTACGAATGATCCGTTTTCAATCATGTAGTCGGTGAACTCCCATGAGATTCCGGCAGAACCTACTGTCGGCGTGCGTCCGTCGCCCGGATATTCGGCGCTGATCCAGCGGTCTTTCGCATAATTGCGATTGAATTTCTTGGATTCGGTATAGTATCCGTCACCGTTGAATACATCCAGTCCGCTTACACCTTGAATCAGGAAATAAAGATCGAACCTTTTCCATCTGAAGGTATTGGAAATACCCCACGTCGCTTTCGGGAAGGGATTACCAATGACGGTACGGTCTTTGTCATTGATGACACCGTCGTCGTTGACGTCTACAATCTTGAGACTGCCCGGAGTGGCACTTGCCAAGTGTGGTGAAGAATCCAGGTCGGCCTGATTGAGGTAAACCCCGTCAGTCTTGTATCCGAAGAAAGAAATGGCACGATGACCGACTTGTGCCAGATAGGTTTCGTTACGTTCTCCGGTAGAAATCAGTCTTTCTTCACCGGAAAGTTCGAGTAACTTGTTGAAGTTGGATGAGATGTTGAACGAGGTGGTCCATTCAAAATCCTTAGTACGGATATTGTGTGTATTCAATTCGATTTCGATACCACTGTTACGGATGCGCCCGATATTGTTCCAATAGTCACTGTAGCCCATGAAAGATACGACCGGTTGCTTGAACAGCAGTTGCTTGGTGATGGAATAGTATCCCTCCAGTGTCAGGTTTATGCGATTGTTCAAGGCACTGAAATCGATACCGGCATTATATTCGTAAGTCTGTTCCCAAGTGATGTTGTAATTGCCTTTTGTTGAGGTAGCCTTGTTGAGTCCGGGAATGAGTGCTCCTGTTCCACTGCCTAATGGGTAGTTGCTGGCATAAAGCAGATTGTAGTAAGAGTTGGCAGGAATATTATTGTTGCCCGTTACACCGAAGCTGGCACGGAGTTTCAGCATATTCAACCAACTGATACCTTTCAGGAAGGATTCTTCCGAAACACGCCATCCCAGAGATACGGATGGGAACCAGCCCCATTGGTGTCCGTCGGCAAATAGGGAACTACCGTCCGTACGTAGACTGGCGGAGAACAGGTATTTGTCGGCATAGCTGTAATTGATACGTGCCAGAGCAGACATCATAGCAGTACGGAATTTAACCGTATTTGTTTGGCTTACATCAAAAGAGGTAGCTGCATTGAGTGTATGGACATAGTCGGTCGGGAAGCCCAAGCCTACGATATTCGCTGTGGTTTCCGATGTTGTCTGTGCTGTATATCCCAATAAGGCTGCATAGTCATGCTTACCTTTCTTACCGGTATAGTTCAGTGTGTTTTCGCTCAATAAGTCTACATAGAGACGGTTTTTATAAGTACCCATCGCCGATTCCTCATCTTTGCGGGATTCGTAGTTGCGGTACTCGTTATTTTGCCGGTATTTGATGTAGAAACCGTTGGAGGTGGTAAAGGTAAGTCCCTCCATTATCTGCACATTGATAGAAGAATTGGCTTGCAGGTTATAATCTTCTTTGAAGCGTTCTTCGGTATCCATCAATGATTTCGGATTATTGTTGCTGGTGTTGAAAGGGCTTGCTTTCACTTGCGTGCCATCTTCACGGGTGTATATGATATTGCTGAAGTCGCTACCGCGTGCCCATGAGCCGATGGCTTTTCCGGTGAGAGCTGCCGTTTCTGCCGTATGGCGTACCGGCATGAAAGACGGAGTACGGTAGAAGTCGATAAAGTTGGTCGATGGAGTCTCTGTTTTGGTGTAAGACGGAGCGATGTTCAAGCTGAGATCTACGCGCTTGGATAACTTCGCATTGATGCGTGATCGGAGATTCAGACGTTTGTAGTTACTGTTAATCATAATACCGTCTTCCTGTGCGTAGTTGCCGGAGATATAGTAAGTAAGACCTTTCTTTCCACCCGATACGGAGAGTTGTACCTGATGGATTTGTGGAGTATCCTGCAGGCCTTCACGTTGCCAGTCGGTATAATTATCGATAAGCCCGAAGGCTTCGTCATTGGCTGCTATGGATTTATTTTGCAGGGCGGCCTCGTAGCCCATCATATTGTAATAGTCTTTAGAACTCATGATGGGGTGCAGTTTGTAGGCCCATTTTAATCCGGTAGAGGCTTTTACGCTATATTTGGCTTTACTGGCACTTCCTTCTTTTGTGGTCACCAGGATAACACCGTTAGCCGCACGTGAACCGTAGATGGCAGCGGAAGCGGCATCTTTTAATACTTCGATGGAAGCGATATCCGCCATATCGAGCGTAGAAAGTCCTTCGGGAACAGGATAACCGTCAATGACAATCAACGGAGAGCTGTCGGCACTGATGGAACCCATACCACGAACACGGATTTGAGGGGCAGCTCCGGCCTCGGAAGTGGAGTTCTGGATATTCACACCGGCAATCTTTCCTTGCAGCAGTTGGTCTACTTGCGTCACGGGAATATCTGTGAGACTGTTGACATCCATCTTGGATACCGAACCGGTCAAGTGAGATTTTTTCTGTACACCGTAACCGACCACTACTACTTCGTCCAACACTTTTGTGTCTTCCTTTAATTTGATGTTCAGAGTTTTCTGATTATTGACAGGTACTTCTTGTGTGGTGTATCCGATATAAGAGATGACAAGTATAGATTTGGAGGAAGGGACATTTAATGTAAATTTACCATCTATATCGGTGATAGTACCGGTGGTACTTCCTTTTACCTTCACATTTACTCCGGGAACACCGCCTTGACTATCGGTGACTGTACCGGTAACTGTAAGTGATTGTGCATAGACAACCGCTACGAACGGGGTGCATAATAACAGCAAGAAAGCTATTATTAAAGGATAATGAAACGATTTATTCCTCATAATATTGGGATTTAATAGGATTTATTCTAAACTGTATAATAAGTGCATACGGCTGGAAACAGGAGTCGTACGGTATTTGGCGCCGATAGTTTCGTATCCGGCTTTCGGATCAAAGAAAGAGGCTTTGCGGAGTACCCAACAAGATTCATCTTGTTTCTTCTCCCATTCTTTGATTTGCTGGTAAGGCCATTGGCTTTGGGGCTTGCCGATATAAGGAATTACAAACTTTAGGGCAGCAGTAATGGAACGTCCGTCTTTGCTGGTAGCGTTGTAAATATCAATTCCTTCTGTGGAAGCAATGAAAGACATATCCAGCATATGAGTCAGGTTAAAGAGCGTATAGCCGAATGCAGTTGTGCGTTCCAGTTCCAACGGTTGTTTTCCGTCCGGTTCAATTTGAGGGAACAAACGCTTTTCAGGAAATGCTTTTAATATTTGTGTTGCCAGTTCTTTATTACCTATGTAGAGTGCGTACGCTGTCAACTGTACGTCATATGCCAAACCATGATTGTTTTTCGCCGCATTTTCTTCGGCAGCAACCGGACTGGTCTGTATCCATTCAACGAACTGTGTAAACCACTCTTTCATACCTTTCTTGATGGCAGGTGTCATCGCCTTTGAGCTATCCAGCAAGGTGAGTGCATCCAGCATTTCTACAAAACAATACGTATCGATCATGCCTGTTCCACGTCCTAATCCTTTTCTGTGGCCGGGGATAGTCTGCCCGTAGTTTAAGTTCGGATTCATTTTTGTTTTAGCGTCCAGGAACCAGACATTCAGGAAATCAGTAGCTTTCTTTGCATATTGTTCGTTACCTGAAAAATAGTAGGCGATTCCCAAAGTAGTGACGGCTTTCGCCATATCCCCCAATCGATTACGGTCTAATTTTGACAGTTCGGGATTACGTTGTCCGTCTTTACGGATATAGGGTAACCCGTCCGGTTTGGAAGGATCAGGCCACCAGTAAGGGCCCATACTCATATAGTCATGCTTGTCACCGCTAGAGGCCGTCATACTTTTGTCCATCACAGACGGAGGAGTCATTTTCATCGCTTTGTCAGCGTCTCTCATTAAAGTTTTAATAGCCGGAGCGTATGCAGGGGTATCGGCTTTAGCCTTCACTTTAGCCAGCTTTTCTGCCGGATAGATACGGGTATTAACGGTCTGTGCATTCATTGGAAGCAGACAAACCAGTGTAAAAGCACTCAATAGTAAGTTTCTCATAATTATTTTATTTTAAGCGAATTAGTTTAGCCATAATAAAGGGTGTCGGATAGGAAGGTTGCGTATCACTTCCTCATTGGTAGGGAAATGTTCCAGCTTCTTCCATGTCTGAAAGTAGTCTTTTCGGTAGTGATGTATGCTGCCGAATAGCAAGAACGGATGCGCAACAGGCCATTCTTCCCAAAACATGATGTCCGGTTGGTGTTTCCACGAGTTTTTGTCTTTCACAAAAGGAAACAGCCAGGCAATTCCTTTTTCGATATTCCGTCCGTCTGTTGTGGTGTAGTCCCATAGATTTTCTTCGGGAGTTGTCAAGAGATGACAAAGAGTAGTCATTGCGTCCAGATTAAAAAGAGAGTAACCGTAAGGTTTGGTGCGTTCCAGTTCTAAGGGAAAACTGCCGTTAGCGGCCATCTGATTGGGGAGCAATACTGTCCGGTAACGTTCGCGGCAGAAATGAATCATTTCTTCATTCTGCGTGAATAAGGCGAAGGCAGCGGCTTGCATAGTCCAACAAGTGCCGTGATTATTTTTGGCTTCCATCTCATTGATTCCGTAACGGTGGGTAGACATCCAGGTCAGATAGTCGGAAAACCACAGGCGGATCGTTCTCAGTTCCTTTTCTTCGATGATTCCCTGAGCTTCCATTAACCGGAGTGACTGCACGACTTCAATCAGATGAATGGTATCGATGATTCCGATTCCGCGTCCGGTAGCTATACCTTTGATAGCTTGTGCATACAAGAGATTAGGGTTCATCATTGTCTCTTGATCGACAAACCAGGCACGGATATGACGCATGGCGGCTTCTGTATATTTTTTGTCACCTGTCAGTAACCAGGCAGAGGTCAGGTCGCCTACCAACTGGCTGAATCGTATCATGGCATGACGGTGAGCGGTGAAGTTGTCCGGATTCGTTTCTCCATCACGACGGATGAACGGACCGTCCGGGTCTTGAGGGTTTGCCCACCAATAATCACCTTCGGAATAGAAGTCGTGAATGCCTCCTGCGCTTCTTTGAGCGCGGGCAGCAGTGACGGTCACAGGTACGGACTCTAATGCTGCGTCTGCCCGTTGCAGGGTTTCTGCTTGTAGGAGTCGGCGTACTTGTTCTTTCACATCTTCTTTAGCCGTCACCGTGGTGAGGCCGAAGAGTATCATTAATAATCCTATTGAAATTCTTAATCTGTTCATTGTGCATTCAATTGAGTGTAAACGGTTTTGATTCCGGCTGATTGAACGGATACGTAACAAGCGTTGGTTACTTGGGCACGTATCATTGCTTTTCCATTATAGGCTTGTACTTTGCGTGATCCGGTCGAAGTACCCAAGTTTTGAAGTAGTTTTCCGTCTCCGGCAATTTCAAATGAGATGATGTTAGCTGCGTCCAGACAGGGAACTCCTTTTTCATCGGTCAACTGTGCTTCAACACGAACGATATTGTTACCTTCAGGATGATGTGTCACCTTTAATTGTTTCGGTTCTCCCCATTCGCTGGTTTGATAAGCAACGGTGATCTCATCGGAAACGGTTTCCTTACTTTTTACGGCTACCGCTTTCAAATGATTATTTCCTTCACGCAATATACTTTTCCAGCGAAGTCCGGCTGCCGGAAAGTCCTGGCTGTTCCGCTGTTTTATGCCTTGGCTGACTCCATTGACAAACAGTTCTACTGCCGGACAGTTGGAGTATACCAGTATTTCTTTAGGTTCGTTTGCGGCCCCCCAGCGTGTCGGCCATGTGTGACCGTAGATGTGTATCATCGGCTTCTCCGTCCAATAAGACTGGAATACATAAAACACTTCCTTCTTGGTGAAGTCCCGTTCGATTACTCCCTTTTGATTGACGTATGGTACCGGATTTTCCGGTCGTAGAGGAGTGGAGAAATCTTTGAAAGGCCAATAGGCTGTTCCTGTCAGCCAAGTCATGGTTTCCTGTTCTTTCAAGTGCCAGTCCACTAGTTTTACAATATAGGATTCCGACCAGTCACCGTCTCTCGATGCGCGGGCGTCACCGCCAACGAAGGAGAAGTCTCCTGCGCGTTCATCGGCTCCGGCTCCGACAGGAATGCCGCCCAATGATTTGAAAGGGTCCTCCGAATGTCTTCGGGCATGAGAGTCACCGCCCCATTCCACATGCAGGAAGTGTTTAACCTGTTTCATCTCTTTCTCGGAGGTAGGCTTGTAGTCGGTGAATTGCCCGCGATACCAGCCTGCCCAGATGGAAGGGGAATATACATCGACAATATCTTTACAGAAGTCGCACCGGCGGATAGAAGTGACACGTGACGGATCCAGACGGTGTGCCAGGTCATTCAGTTCTTTCATAAAGGCGCGTATCTGTGATTGCTCGAAAGTCGGGAAATCATTCGGCCAGTCATTCTCATTGCCCAGTCCCCAAAGAATTACAGAAGGATGGTTGTAGTGCTGATTTATCATGTTTGTGAGCATTCGTCGGGCTTGTGCTTGGTAGCTCTCTCCACCCAAGCCACCGCGGCACCAAGGGATTTCTTCCCAAACGAGAATGCCCAGCTCGTCACACAGGCGGAGAATGATATTCGATTGTTGGTAATGTCCCAAACGGATGAAGTTGACGCCCATTTCTTTCATCATCTTTATTTCCGTTACCATTTGCTCTTCTGTCATGGCAGCGCCTACGCCGGCATGATCTTCGTGGCGGTGGGTACCTTTTAGTAACAGGCGTTTGCCGTTCAGTTTGAAAGGCCCATAGTCTACAAACTCGAAATGGCGAAAGCCAATTTGTTCTGTTACGGTTTGTTCACCTTCAGTAGTTTTGAGAGTGAACTCGCAGGTGTATAGCTGAGGCTGCTCCGGGCTCCAAAGTAGCGGGCTTTTGACAACAATGTCGAATAGTCGCACTTCTCCTAAGGGAAGAACATCCGTGACAGTCTGTTCGGCTACTTTCTTGCCGTTCGGGTCTTTCAGTGTGAGGTGCACCGTGGCTTGGCGGGTATCATCCGGATTATAGAAGTTGGCTTGCACTTTCAGGTTTGCATTCTTTAAATCTTTTTGCACCGGAGTCTCCAGTTTGAAACTACTGAAAGAAAGCGTAGGTTGATAAACTAGATTAACGTTAAAGTCCGCCGTACACATTGAAGTCCGATAAATCTGAAGGAATCATTTCCGTATCTCTTGAATTATCGCAACGGATAGATAAAGGTATTTTTCCGTTGAAACGCTTCCGGCAGTCGGGATTGGCCAATGCCTGCCGGATAGCCTCTGTGATGTCGACGCTCCATTCATCGTAACCGCCTACATGGCTACCGACTTTTTGTGTGTAGATATATACTTCTGTTTTTTGTCCGGCTCCTTCGAATTCGAGGATAGTACGGCCATTGACTGAGGGATTCTGAATATCGAGTAAAGTACGATACCATCCGGGACCCTGGTAATAGTTGACATCCGGATCTACAGCGTCTTCCGCATTGAAGCAGTGAGGAAGGGTAACCGGTTGCCAGATGGGCACAGCTTCCGAAGAACCGGGTGCTACCATGCGTACAGCTTCCCAGATGCTTCCGAGATCACCTTTGAGATATTCCCATTGGTCGGTCAGGCGGATTCTTTGGTTGGTAGGAATCCGGGCACTTATCGGTAGAGCGAATGTTATAAGGGCTGTCAATATGTAGATAATTGTTTTTTTCATGGTCTGTATAAGTGATGATGATTAGAGTTGTTCTCCTTTTTCCAATTTGTTTTTACGAAGCAGGGCTTCGAGGAAATAATAATCGGCATATACGATAGGTACATCAATTTCGCTGTCGTGAGGTTTGGAACCGGTACTGTGGAGTAGCAAGAATCCGTTGTCTCCATTCTGTTGTGCACGGTAGCTGGCAGTGAGATTCTCTAAAATCCGATCGGCTTCCTGTTTGTAGAGATCCTTGTTTTCCGGTACGTAGGTGCTCAGCTCATAGAGTGCGGAGGCTATACAGGTTGCTGCAGATGCATCGCGTGGTTCGTCCGGTATTTCAGGAGCATTGAAATCCCAGTAAGGAATCAGGTCTTTGGGTAGGTTGGGATGGGTGAAGATGTATCTTTCTACCTGTTTTGCCTGTTCCAGAAATTCGGGGAGTCCGGTTTCACGATAACATAGAGTGTAGCCATATAGTGCCCATGCTTGTCCGCGTGCCCATGCCGAGTCGTCGGAATATCCTTGATGGGTGACTTTACAAATCGGGCTACCGGTGATCGTGTCGTAATTGACCACGTGGTATGTACTGAAGTCATCGCGGAAATGATTTTTCATCGTAGTCCGTGCATGACTGACTGCTATATTATAAAAGGTGGAATCGTTCGTTTCGCGAGAAGCCCAAAACAATAACTCCAGATTCAGCATATTGTCGATGATCACGGGACATTCCCATTGGTCGGCGTGATGATCCCAAGAACGGATGCAGCCTATGTTGGGTTTGAAACGGGTAATCAGAGTCCGGGCAGATTCGATAAGTATATCTTTATAGGTAGGGTTACCGGTCAGACGGTAGCCGTTGCCATAGCTGCAATACATTTTGAAACCCATATCGTGTGTAGTGCCGTTTTTCTTTTCGCGTTCCAGCATTTCAGTATGTTTTTCGGCTTTCTCCTTCCAAAAAGGATCGTGCGTATATTCATATACATACCAAAGTTCTCCGGGAAAGAATCCGCTCGTCCAGTCTCTGGAAGGTACGAGCTGTAAAGAACCGTCCGGTTCAGTGTTACGTGGGTTGGTAAGCTCACCCCATTGTTTGGCGATTCTTTTGTCTCTGCTTTCTTGGGATTCGTTTGCACGCGCTTCATCTATTTTAGAAAAAGCATACTTGAATTGTTGTTCGGCAAAAGTAAAATTAGAAGCAACTAAATTTGACTCTTTGGGAGATTGGCAACCAACTAAAGCGGCCACTCCGATGCTAAGGGCTAAAAGATTATGTTTCATATTTTCATATTTGTTTCCATATTATTATTTCTAAGTAGGATGTTGCAAATGTATGGAAACAGTGCGAATTTGGTTTGTCTGGTAGTACCGTAAGTTTATAAAATCATCCCATTCTTGTATAGGACAATCGCTTCTGTGACGTTCTTGGAACGATTTTTATAACTTGGAATGATTTTACAAACCTTTGATGTATTCGGTGGGCGAGACTCCGTAGGTAGCTTTGAAACATTTGGTGAAATAGGCAAGTGTACTGAATCCGGTGGCTATTGAGACTTCTGTTATGTTCATGTCCGTTTCTTTCAGTAATTGCGCAGCTACTTCAAGACGCTTGTGGCGAATCAGGTCATTCAGAGATAAATCTGTCACTGCTTTGAGCTTGCGGTAGAAGTTACTTCGGCTGAATCCCATCTCGTCGCATATCAACTCAACTTTTAAGTCCGGGTTGGCAAGATGACTTTCTATAATCTCGAATAATTTCTGCATGAATTTATCATCGGCGGAACTGGCTTCGATACCCATTGACTGGAGAGAGAAGTTTTTTCCATACATTGATTTCAGTTTTTCCCGTTGCGTCAGCAGGTTGTAAATTCGTATTAGCAGCACATCTATATTGAACGGCTTTACTATATAATCATCAGCCCCCGAAAGGAAACCTTCTTTGACGTGCATTACCATAGTGCGGGCTGTAAGTAGAATTACCGGAATGTGTCCCGTCTGCAGATCATTCTTTATCATGGAACAGAGTTTCAGTCCATCGACTCCCGGCATCATGATGTCTGTCACAACTAAATCGGGAAACTCTTTCAGTACGATATTGAAGGCTTCGGAGCCGTTATCCGCTTCGAGTATCCGGTAATGGCGTTCAAGATGTTCTTTCACATAGCTGCGTATGTCCTCATTGTCTTCCACTAGCAGGATTGTCTTGCCTTTCAAAAAAGGAAGTTCCTCTTCAGAGTCAAGAGCTTGCCCGACTACTGCCTGCTCTTCCTGTACATCTTCGGGTTGGGTATTTTTCGTGTCTTCCTCTGTTGGTTGCACCTGCTCATTATTCGGAAGTATGATAGTGAATATGCTTCCTTTCGGCTGATTAGAGTCCACACTAATTGTGCCGTGATGTAAATGTACGATGGATTGTGTCAGACTTAGGCCGATACCTGTTCCGTTTACGTTATCATTGACAGTCTGTGGGGTATTGACTTGATAGAACGGATCGAAAATATGGGTACGGGCATTTTCCGGAATTCCTTTCCCTGTGTCCGCTACCTGGATGATGACACGATTGTCGGGGGCCGTTATTAGTCTTAAAGAAACTGTTTCTCCTAAAGAAGTGAATTTAAAAGCATTTGAAAGCAGGTTGAATATAGCTTTTTCCAGCAGACTTTGGTCGAAATACACAGGGATTTCCCCTTCTGGAGCTTCATATTGGAAAGTAATCTGTTTGCTTTCCGCTATTTGTTTGAAGGTGTAATAAATTTCAAGCAGGAAAGCATTCAGATCCGAGTGGGTAAGTTTCAATGTGAGGCTACCGCTTTGATTTTTTTGCAAATCCATTAATTGATTGACCAGCAACAACAGGCGGCGGGCATTCTTTAATACCAAATCCAGTTTGGTTTTGATAAAGAGGGGAACTTCTGCCTGACGTACCAGCTCATCGATAGGGCTGATAATCAGAGTTAGCGGTGTGCGCAATTCATGTGAGAAGTTGGTGAAAAGCCGGATTTTGGTTTGATGAAATTCCTCCATCCGTTGCTTTTCCATTTGTCGCATCCGCAGGTTCAGTTCCAGCTTGTGCTTGCTGTACATATAATATCCGATGGTGTAGGTGATTCCTATAAACAACAACGCGTAGATGATATAAGCCCAAGTTGTTTTCCACCAAGGAGAAAGGATTACTATTTCCAAAGTCTTTCCTTGAGAGTTCCATACACCGTCATTGTTGGAGGCAATGACGTGGAATGTATATTTGCCGGGAGCAATATTGGTATAGAAAGCTTCTTTACGGGTTCCTACATGGTTCCAGTCTTGGTCATGGCCTATTAATTTATAAGCATATTGATTCTGTTCGTGCAGGATATAGTTCAGGGCGCAATATGCAATAGAGAAATTATTCTGGTTGTAGGCGAGGGTAACCGTTTCAGCATCGTCCGGGTTGGTCTCCAATAATTGGCTTTTATCACCCGGTTGTACAACTTTATTGTTAACAGTCAATCGGGTAAGCACTACCGGTGGCATCATATTATTCTTAATCAATGAACGGGGAGTGAAAGAGAGAAATCCGTTGCTTCCACTAAAATAGACTTCTCCATTGGGCAAGCAGATACCTCCTTGGGGGGTAAACTCCAATGTTTCGAGTCCGGCAAAACAGTCATAGGTATGCACTTTTCCTGTTTTTGTATTTATTTCGGTAATGCCGTTATCTATGCTTGCCCATATATTCTGATTATATTCCACCAGGGTATATACTTCCTCATTCGCCAATCCTTCTTTTGCACCGATATGGCGGATGATTCCTTTACCTTCCTGATACTGATAAATTCCTGCGCCGGAAGTTCCTATCCATATCTCACCGTTCTTTTTTCTCAGTATACCGGTGATATAATTGTTCTCCAGTTTACGGGACGGTTCTTTTTCTTCTGTTGAATATCGTATCAAGGTTCTTTTTTCCGTATCATATTCGTAAAGTCCGAATGAACGCGTCCCGATCAGGTATACGTTTTCACGAAGCGGCAGAAATGCCCGTATACTGGAGAAACCAATTGTTTCTCCAGTATCTCCGATAGGGAATTTACGGGTTACCTTTTTATCTTTCGTAATTCTGACCAGTCCCTGGCGGGAAGTCGTTCCTAGCCAGATAGTTTCTTTTGCATCGCGATAAATAGTATAAATACCTAGATTTTTCTCTTTGAACTGGTGGATAAGTGAAAAACGTTTTGTCGGAATGTGGAAGCAATACAGTCCGCCGTTATTTGTTCCACACCAGATATTTTCTCCTTCTACCATCAGAGATTTGATGATATTCTTATTATGCATCCCTACAGGATGTTCTAATAGATAATTGGCGTATTCTTTTGTGACCGGATTGAATTGCAATAGCCCGCCACCTTCTGTTGCTATCCAAAGGGAATTGGAACTATATACCATCGGACCGAAAATGTTATATAGCTTTTGCTCACTGCTTTCTAAGGGGTGGTAGAATATAAAACGGTTATTAAGAGGATTATAATAATTAACCCCACCGGAATAAGTTCCTACCCATAATGTTCCGGCACGGTCTACACATAAGCTGCGTACAGAAAAGTGGCTTAGATTATTACGATTTGCTTCGAATGTATTGTATTGGGTGATGACGTCATTCGTCAGATTGAGAACGCTCAGACCATCGAATGTTCCGATTATCAGCCGTTGGTTTTGTTCCTGAATACAACGAATGTAATTATCCGTCAGCCCACTGTTATGCTTTGAAAAAGTGACAATGGTCTGTTGGTCCGGGTTCCATTTATTCAGCCCTTTCATATCCGTACCTATCCATATCTGATGCTGTGAGTCTTCAAAAATGCAACTGATGGTATTATCGGAAAGGGAAGGAGTGCTCTCTTTGTTCAGCTTTTTTATGATATTCAGGTTTTTATCGCATATCAGCAGACCTTTGTTATGAGTGCCTATGTAGAGTTTTTCCTCCTTATCTATATATAGAGAGGTGATCGATTCCCGTTCCAACAGTCCGTCAAAAGTTATGGGCTGGAATGTATTCTTTTCCGGCATCCAACGGCAGAGTCCCAAACGTGTGCCTATCCATAGCTCTCCTGACTTATTCAAACAGAGCGAAAGTATCCTGTTACTGGGAAGTGACGGATAATCTGCTACCTGATAATTGGTGATAAGATTGGTCTTTTGATTGAGATAATTCAGTCCGTTGGTCGTTCCAATCCAAAGGCCTCCATGAATATTATCCGGCAGTAGTTTGGTGATGTGATTGTCTGTTAAGGAATTGGTGTTTTGATTGCTGTGTTTGTAAATAGTGAAAGTGGCTCCATCATATTTATTCAGTCCGTTACGGGTGGCAAACCACATATATCCTTTGGCGTCTTGACAAATATCGAGTACGGATAACTGTGATAAGCCGTTGTTCAGATTGATTGTTGAAAAGTTGAATGCCCGGTTTTCTTCCGCATACGAAAGGGTATTGCCGAAAGACAATAGAGAGATGAAGAAAAATAGATAAAAAGTATAGGATTGTTTTCGTTTAGTAAATAGATTGATAAGGTTATTTTTTATCATAGTATTTCTTGTAAATCTTTTGATATTCTTCTTCCTTCTGGAATCTATCCAGCCATGCATTCAAACTGTCGAGTAAGACAGGTGATTGTTTGCTGACTGCCCATGAGTAGAATTGTGTGAAACTGATTGCCGTATTGATATCTATTTGTGGCAAAGAATCTGCAGCAGCCCGTGCGATACTTTCATCACATACGGCATAGTCGATGTCTCCATGTGCCACGAGTGAAATCAATTGTTCCGAGCCGTATTTTTCTATTTCCTTTATATAAATGGTATCTCCAATCTCATTTCCCAAGTTCTGAATACGCAAGATTGACGGGGAACCCTTTATGACATGGAGTGTTCTTTGCGCTAAATCCAACTGACTGCGTATGTAGAGGGAATCGTTTTCTCCGGTTGCTTTCCGTTGCACTAACACTTGTTTGTTGAGTACGATGGGAGAGGTGAGCAGTAAAGAATCCTTCAATTTGCTGGTTGCTAATATACCGTATGCTATTACGTCATAACGGTCCTCGCTCAATCCTCTCAGACGATCTTCAAAACTCATATAAGGGCTGATGTCAACTCTTAGTCCTTTATCTCGGCCGAATGCCTGTATCAGTTCATAATTAAACCCTGCAACCGTATCCCCGTCTACATAAAAACTGATGGAATTGTACTCTGTTGCTACACGTAATACACCTTCTCTGATAATATCTGCATAGTCGCGTGGGGGAAGCGGTTGTTTTTGCTGATTGTCGCATCGACGGAAACAGAAGAACAATGCCAGTACGATAATTACAGGTATCAGATATCTAAGCAATCTTATTTTGGGGCGTGTCACCATAAGCTGTAGAAGTTTTATCAATCATAGAAGTTCCATGAAAGGCCGAATTTCAGCACACGTGGGTTGATAGGGTAATGAGGAGACAGGAAATAATTCGGTCTGCTCATTCCTTGATTCACGTGATACATCATTACATAGAAACGTGTACGCTTTAAATGTAAGTTTGCGTAAACATTTACAATAGGATAGCCGCCTATCTGTACCTGGTCGTCGACCGGTTGCAGATGGAAGTTCTGAATGGCGGGCATATATGCAGGGGCATTGTATTTGGTAAAGTATCTCAGATCAGCGCCCAATTGTACGCTGAGTACTTTTTTTGCCAGTTTGAACTGCATATAAAAGTTATGATATAGCGAGAGGTCCGGCAAGGGAAGCACGGTCTGGTCGCTGGACTTCTGCCAGGTTACCTCATTATCCAAATGGAAGATACCCAATTTGAAGTCCTGATTAAGACTTGCTGACAACACTTGCAGACTTCCGCTTTTTTGTTCGGGCAATGCTTGTTGATTGAAATAAGTATAGTTCTTAATATTCTCTACTCCTGCTTTCAACTTAGTCCTCCAGCGGGCAATGCTCAATTCTCCTTCAATGCGGGTATGGAATTCCTTATCCATATCATTGTCCCACCAGAAATGCTTGGAGTGATAGTGGCGCATATAGAACGGAGCCAGTTTATTGCTGACCTCTCCACGGGCTATAAGGCTGACCGTATCTTTCCACAGAGGAAAATTCAAGTCTATATCGCCTTTTACATTAAACTGTCCGATTGCTTTTCCTCCCAGTCCCACTTCACCGATGGCATGATAATGGAGTACATTACCTTCACGTTTGGACAATTCTCCTCCTACGAATATCTCATTCTCATTGTATTTGTCATTTCCTATGCCTTCCAGGTTCATCAGCGTATATTTGCTGATTTTATAGGAGGCAAATGCCGTCAGTCCGGCTTTGGCATATTTATTGAACCCTTCCAACAGGGCAATACCTACGGTGTTTTTGATTCCTATATAGGTCGTACTGTCTTTTACTAATGGATTATCAGGTTCTAAATAAGTGTTCTGATAGTAATCTTTCACGTCATCTTCAGAATGGAAACTATGCCGTGCACGTTCCACTTGAACGGTATGTATAAAACTGGTGACCGGAACGAATTCTTGTTTGGCGGGCATGGTGTCGTTTTCAGCCTGTGGTATATCCCGTTTGAATCCCAAGTTATAGCGTTGGGTCAGAAAAACGTAAAAGTCGTGGTTACGGTTGGTCGTAGCGCTTAGTATGGTAGGAATATTCGTTGATTCATACTCCCTTTGACCCTGTGCCATTTCCTCCGGTGCAGTGATATATCGGTCATCTTCGATACCTCCGTTCTCGTTTGTTTTCAGATAGTTATTGCTGTATATGGCTTGCATTTGGTAGCGGTCGCCGATATAACTACCGAAAAAAGCTGCATTGAAATGTGATGTACTTTGATTATTGTAATATCCCCGTCCGTACAGATAATCTATGTTGAAGCCGAAAGCCAGCCGTTTGTTTACATTGACAGAGAAATATGATTTAAAACGTTCTTCCCCGTTCACCTTGTTACCGGCTTTGTGATATGTCAGGTTGGTATAAGGTACGTTACTGTTCGTAAAGTTGAATTCCGTAGGACGGATAAAGAAACTGGAGAAAGGCTCCATGAAAATAGTTGGCTCAGGGTCACGACGGTCGAAGAAAATACGTGACATACGGGGAGAACCCATATTGGCCAGATAATTGTAATGTCCGGTCAGCCCGTCAGTCAGGTTCGTGTTCTGGAAATGATGATATGCAGTATCCGCCGGAATCATAGTCCGGTCACCCAACTGGTTTTTGATACGCCACATATATAATTTGGGAGGTAACCCCTGTACTTCAACATTTGCACTGTCCAGTTTGTCCGGAATCATGGCAGGGTCTACCTGATTACCGTATTGGTCGTATCCGTTTTCGTCGATTCTTTGGCGACCATTATCAAACTGTGCATGAACAGTTGTCAGACCTATAACGGTAAGTAATATATATAATAGTAAGATTCGTCTCATAATTGGAGGCAAAGATACTTACTTTAATTGATTTAATGATAATGGATAATTGAAAATTATGTTGCATACGTACAACACGTAGCTAATAATTATCAATTATCCATTATTCACTATCCATTAATTAAACTTCGCGGATAAGCTCCATACCTTTCTTGATAGCTTCCTCGTTCATAGGAATCAAGTGGTGGTGGCGTTCCGGCAAAGTCTTTTTCAAGCCTTTGATGACATTTTCTAAAGTAACAATCGGACGAAGTTTCAGCAGACCGCCTAATACGATCATGTTGAACGCTTTAGCGTTGTTCATTTCATTGGCTGCATCCATTGCGTCGATACGGTATACTTTGATGTCTTTGCGGGTAGGAGGGTTGATTATTCCGTAACCGTCATAAATTAAGACACCACCGGGTTTCACCTTACTTTCAAACTTTTCGAGTGAAGGCTGGTTCAAGATGATGGCGGCATCGTATTTACTAAGAATCGGTGAAGATATCTTGTCATCGCTGACGATTACTGTAACGTTGGCAGTACCACCCCGTTGTTCCGGACCGTATGCCGGCATCCAGCTCACTTCCTTGCCTTCCATCAAACCGGAATAAGCCAGAATCTTACCCATAGACAATACGCCTTGTCCACCGAATCCTGCTATAATTATTTCTTCTTTCATTGTTCTGTTGACTTTTAGCGTTATTCTTTATCTTTTAAATCACCCAGCGGATAGAACGGGAACATATGTTCTTCCATCCATTTGTTTGCTTTTTCCGGGGTCATCTTCCAACCGGAACTACAAGTGGAAACGATTTCTACCAAATTGGAACCTTTACCGTTCATCGAGTTCTCGAAAGCCTTGCGAATAGCTTTCTTCGCTTTACGGATGGCCGGTACCGATTGTACGGACTGGCGGCTTACGTAAGCTGTTCCTTCCAGTTGGGCGGCGATTTCTGTGATTTTCAATGGATAGCCGTGAAGTTCAACGTCACGTCCGTAAGGACAAGTCGAACTCTTCATACCTACCAGTGTAGTCGGGGCCATCTGACCGCCTGTCATACCGTAAATGGCATTGTTGATAAAGATAATCGTGATGTTTTCGCCACGGTTCAAAGCGTGTATAGTTTCAGCTGTACCGATACAAGCCAAGTCGCCGTCACCCTGGTAAGTAAATACGAGGCGATCCGGCCACAGGCGCTTCACAGCAGTTGCCACAGCAGGAGCACGTCCGTGTGCAGCTTCCTGCCAGTCAATATCCAAATAGTTATAGGCGAAAACTGCACATCCTACCGGAGAGATTCCCACCGTTTTATCTTCCATACCCATCTCCTCTATTACTTCGGCAATGAGCTTGTGTACCACACCGTGACTGCAGCCCGGACAGTAGTGCATGGCGTTGTCGTTCATCAGAGTCGGTTTTTTGTAAACCAGATTCTCGGGTTTGATTATTTCTTCTTTAGTCATAACTTCTTCTCCTTATCTGTTGGTGAACCGTATAAAAAACTCCATCAGCTTGACAAAGATTGCCGCGCCGCATACGTAGATAAACATTTTGAAATCTTCCTTTCCTACAACGAAATAGGTGATAATGGCTGCAACAGCCAGAATCATGAAAAGGATGTTCAGTACGTTTCTTATTTTATCGGGATTCATCGTTTCGTTATTTGATTATTTTTTCTTCCAAAGCAGTTACAATTTCATCCGGGTCGGGGACGATACCACCGAGACGTCCGAAATGCTCTACCTTTATTTTACCGTTAACAGCCAGGCGGACATCTTCAATCATCTGTCCGGCATTCAACTCCGTAACAAGCATACCTTTTACTTTGTCAGCATAAGCGGCAATAGCCTTTGTAGGGAACGGCCACAAAGTAATCGGACGAAGGATACCTACCTTGATACCTTTCTCACGAGCCAGCTCCATGGCTTTCTGACCGATACGTGCCATTGAGCCAAAAGCAATAATCAGATATTCTGCATCTTCACAGTTTATTTCTTCAAAACGTACTTCGTTTTCTTCGATTTGGCGATACTTAGCCTGGAAGCGGAGGTTGTTGATTTCCATTGCTTCCGGTTTCAGTTCCAAAGAAGTGATGATGTTCGGTTTGCGATCTTTAGCCTTTCCGGTAGCAGCCCACGGACATTGCTCAATCACTTCCGCTTCTGTGCGGCGTGGCTTTTGTGCAGGAAGCACTACCTTTTCCATCATCTGTCCGATCACACCGTCAGCAAGAATAATGGCTGGATTACGATATTTGAAAGCCAGTTCGAATCCCAATGCCACGAAATCTGCCATTTCCTGTACAGATGCCGGAGCAAGAGCGATTAGCTTGTAGTCGCCATGACCACCGCCTTTCACAGTCTGGAAATAGTCGGCCTGACTCGGTTGGATGGTTCCTAATCCGGGACCGCCACGCATCACGTTTACAATCAGACAAGGAAGTTCGGCACCTGCGATGTAAGATATACCTTCCTGTTTCAGACTGACACCGGGACTTGAAGACGATGTCATTACCATCTTTCCGCTGCCTGCGCCTCCATATACCATATTGATAGCTGCCACTTCACTTTCTGCCTGGAGTACTACCATGCCGGTTGTTTCCCACGGTTTCAGTTCGGCAAGTGTTTCCAACACTTCCGATTGGGGAGTAATAGGATAACCGAAGTATCCGTCCGCACCGCAACGGATAGCTGCGTGGGCGATGGCTTCGTTTCCTTTCATTAATACAACTTCTTCTGCCATATTCTTTTCTTTTATTCTACTTTTACTTTATACACTGAGATACATCCGTCCGGACAAACTGTTGCACACGAGCTGCATCCGTTACAGGTATCTTCTTTCACTTGCCAGGCATAGTTATAGCCTTTCATGTTTACCTCTTTGTTGAGGGCGATTACATCGAGCGGACACGCCACTACGCATAGGTTACATCCTTTGCAACGCTCCGTGTCGACTACGATTGCTCCTTTGATTTTTGCCATAATCTTTATTTTATTACGTTATCTTTGAGTTCGATTATTGATTATACATATCTTTGTGATAGAAGTTTAGAATATCTATCGCCATTTTCCGGGCCTGAACGGCGGGGCTGTCAGGATTAAGGTCGATAGCGTACTGGTAATTGTCCAGCGCTTGCTTCCAGTCTCCTTTTTTCCGGTAGGCATTTCCCCGTAAATAGTAGAGAATATCTTTCTCGTTTTCGACAGAAGTGTCTAGGAGAAGTTGGTTCAATTGCTCAATCGCTGTGTCCACATCCCCCTGATTGATAAGCTCTTTTAGGTTTTCTATTTGCTCCATTTCTTTTGTCTTTCGGGATTCTGAAACGCAAAGATAGTTTTTATTTGTGTAAATGAGACAAATGAAGCCGGAAATTTGTATTTGGGAAAAGACTTTCCTGTGGATATTGTTATGCTCACAAGGATAAATGAAATAAAAAAAGACCTTCACTTTTTCTCTGTATCGACCTGTTTATCGGAATTAGCGGGTGAAGGGCAATCTTTTCACCTGCTGTTTCACCTTCCTTGAATCCGAATCAAATATACGGTCGCTTTAGTCTATTGTATTGGCAATAGACTTCTGGGAGACTAATGGATAACTTCGTGTACCTTATTAGAGAAACTCCTTGTTAGTGTAGACAAAGTTGCATTTCATTAGATGTATTCTATAAACAAAGGCTTCGTTTGTAAAAACAAAGGTTTGGTTTATATAAACGAAGCCTTCATTTATAAAAACGGAACCTTCGTTTATAGATTGTTTGTAGTAGAAAGCAAGTTAGGTTGTAACAAAAGTAAGTTTAGTTGGATTGAAAAATAAGTTCTACTACAATAGAAACATAGAGAATTAGCATATTATCGGATTGTATGGGTGAGGAGAAGGTGAAAGAGCTGCTCTTCACCCGCAAACATTGATAAACAAAGCGTTTCAGCGAAAAGGTGAAGGGCATTTGAAACAGGAAAAAGTGTGTAAATTGTAGGGGGGGACAACAATGAAGATTTAGATTTTTGCAAATAATAGCAGAAATAAGGGCAGATAATCTTTCAATTCATTTCGCAGAAGCTCCATTGTTTTTTGTTTGTACCGATTGATGGACTTCACGCTAAGATTCATTTCTTCCGCAATTTCCGCATGGGTCTTTCCTTCAAAGAAACTTTTTATAAATACCGTGCGATAACTTTCCGGGAGTTTATTCAGTGTTTCGTACAGCATTCTGTATAATTCGTCAAGGGTATATACGCTGTCCGGTTCCACTTCGTAAATGGGAGCTTTCTTTTGAATAACTTCTGCATAGTTCCATTCATACTCTTGATGTTTCAGATAATTCAGGCAGCTGTTTTTTACACACATTTTGATATATCCCAATGCTGTGTCCGATTGAAAATCAAAAGAATCTATTTTATCCCATAGTGAAGTAAATACATCCGAAACAATATCTTCCCGTGTCTCTTTATCATCAATAAATCTTTTTGCATATAGGACGAATGGAGCATAAAACTCTTCATAAAGTTGCTTGAAGGTCTGTTCTTTAGGCTGTTTTTGAAAAGATATTTTCATTATTTTGAGATTCTGTTGTTTTTCATTTCGTTGCAAATATATAATAAGATAATCGCTAAACCTTAATTTTTCTGTTTCTTTTTTTATTCTTTTGATGAGAAATTTGGAAATAAAATAAAAAAAATCCGTTTTTCCTGTCCCTTTTGGGAAACTTTGATTGTATTATAAATGTAATTGCAATTAACAGATAAAGATTTTGAAAGAAAATATGGAAAATATGAATCCGGAATCATTGTTTCGCAAAGCACAGGCATTGGGAGATGATATTAGAGAAATGGAGTCCATCGATACATTGGCGGCCTATCATAAAGCGAAACTTGATATAAATAAGGTAGAAAGAAAAAAGACTGTTTATAGTCAGTTGATGCGATATGCGGCATTATTGGCTATTCCTCTTTTAATGACATCTTTGGTTCTGGGATATTTATATTTTGATGGAGCGGAAGAAGAAGTAAAGTATGCCGAAATTACGGCTGCTACCGGTTCGGTGATACGTTATGAACTTCCGGATGGTTCTGTTGTGTGGCTGAATGCTGGTACGACTTTACGTTATCCTACGGTCTTCAAAAAAGATAATCGGAGTGTAGAACTGAAAGGGGAGGCCTATTTTGAGATACAGGCAGATCAAGAACGTCCTTTTTATGTAAATACCCGGAATGGATTGAGTGTCTATGTTTATGGTACAAAATTCAATGTAAACGCTTATGAAAATGACGATTATATAGAAACAGTGTTGGAGAAAGGTAAAGTAAATGTAATAACCCCCAATCGGGAAACAATAGTTTTGACTCCCGGAGAACAATTGCTTTACGATAAACAGAGTCAGAAATCGGTAAAGAATAAAGTAGATGTTTATGGAAAGATAGCTTGGAAAGATGGAAAGTTAGTTTTTAGAAATACGCCGTTAGAGGAAATCTTCAAGAGATTGGAACGCCATTTCAATGTGGATATTCAATATAATAATAGGTGTGAAAAAGAATATAGATATCGGGCTACTTTCCGGGATGAGACTTTGTCGCAGATATTGGATTATTTGGCTAAATCTGCAAAAATGAAATGGAAAATTGAAGAATCTCAGCAACAAGCTGATGATACATTTACAAAGAAAAAAATTATAGTGGATTTGTATTAGTAGTAACCTTTAAAAATAGAATAGCCTATGAGATACACGCATTAAAGATGAAAAAAGGAAGAAAGTTGCTACCAACAACTGTCTTCCTCAGAAAACAGATTCACGGTATGGGGTCTTGCAAACACTAACCGGAATCAAACCATAGTTCATTTAGTAATAAACTTTAGTTAGCCGCAAATGTATGAAAAAAAATCATTCATTTATTGCATTATGTTCTAAATATGCTTTAAATCTAAAATTTCCTTTAATTATGAGGATCAGTCTTACACTACTTTTCCTAGTTGTATTACAGCTTTCTGCTGAAAATAGCTACGCCCAACGAATGCGTATTGCCATTTCTATGAGTAATGTATCTGTAGAACAGGTACTGAACAAAATCGAGGAGACTTCTGACTATGTATTCCTCTATAATGATGAGACGATTCAAAAGAGTCGTATTGTGTCTGTAAGAAGTAAATCCGGAAAAATTACTGATATTCTGGATGATATATTCAAAGGAACGGATATATCATATACTGTGATTGATAAACAAATAATCTTGTCTAAATCAAATAAAGTTAATCAGAATGCTAAGGCTATTCAGATAAAAGGTACGGTAAAAGATGCCTTGGGAGAGCCGTTAATTGGTGTCAGTGTATTGGTGAAAGGTACTTCTAACGGTACGGTGACTGATTTGGACGGGAGATTTTCTTTGAATGTTTCCGTTGGAGATATTCTTGAATTCTCGTATGTTGGTTATGCAGCTCAGTCGGTAACGGTAAAAAATGCGAATCCGTTGGATATTGTGTTGAGTGAAGATGCGCAAGCTCTGGACGAGGTGGTAGTAACCGCATTGGGTATCAAGAGAGAAGCTAAGGCTTTGACGTACAATGTGCAGGAAATAAAAGCAGCCGGTATTACAAAAGTGAAAGATGCTAACTTTGTAAATAGTCTTTCCGGTAAGATTGCAGGTGTGACTATCAATCAGAGTTCATCGGGAACCGGTGGATCTTCCCGTGTTGTCATGCGTGGAACGAAATCTTTGTTTGGTGAAAATAATGCATTATATGTTTTGGATGGTATTCCAATGCAGGGGTTAAGGACCAAACAATCCGATAATTTTTATGAGTCTGTTGAAGTAGCTGATGGTGACGGTATATCTAATATCAATCCGGAAGATATAGAAAGTATGTCAGTTTTGACTGGAGCTTCTGCAGCGGCTTTGTATGGTAACAGAGGAGCTAACGGTGTGATATTGATTACAACCAAAAAAGGTGCAATTGGAAAGCCTAGAATAAGTTACTCTAACAGCACTAGTTTCTCAAGACCTTTCGTTACTCCGGAATTTCAGAATACATACGGACGTAAGGAAGGTGAATTCAAGAGTTGGGGAGATAAATTGGAGAAACCTTCTACATATAACCCATTGGACTTCTTCCAGACAGGTTTCAATACGATGAATTCTATTGCCGTATCGACCGGAACGGAAACTAATCAGACTCATATATCTTTTGGAGCTGTAAACTCAGAGGGTATTATTGACAATAATAAATACAACCGTTACAACTTTACATTCCGTAATTCTTGGGATATTGTGAAGAATGTTTTGAGTATGGATATGGGATTATTTTATATTAAACAGAATAATCAGAACAGTAATGGCCAGGGTATGTATTATAATCCTTTGGTACCAATTTATTTGTTTCCACCAAGTGACGATATAAATAAATATGCTGTTTATGAAAGATATGATACCGACAGAAATTTCAAGACTCAATATTGGCCTTATGGTAATCAGGGATTGGGTATGCAAAATCCGTATTGGATTATCAACCGTAATATGTTCAATACCGACAGAGATCGTTATATCATGTCATTGTCAATGAAATGGAATATAACCAATTGGCTTAATATTATCGGACGTGCCCGCATTGATAATGCTTATACTGATTTCGAACGTAAACTGTATGCATCTACAGATGGGTTATTCTCTAAATCTCAAGGAAATTATATGAATCAAGAAGATAAGAATACTTCAACTTATCTTGATTTCTTAGTGAATGTAGATAAGAAGTTCGGTGAAAATTATCATCTGTTGGTAAATTTAGGAGGGAGCTTTTATGATGAGAAATATAAATCGGATACGTTTGAAGGCAATTTAGTAGGGGTGCCTAATTTCTTTCACCCGAGTAATATACCTTCTACGGAAAGTAATTATAACAAATCAGAATTACATACCCAGACACAGTCCATCTATGGTAAAGCTGAAATCGGTTATCGGAACTTTCTTTATGCAGATGTCACAGGACGTATAGACTGGTTTTCTACATTGGTAGGTACATCTAAAGAATATGTATGTTATCCTTCAGCTGGTCTTTCAGTCATATTGTCAGAAATACTTCCTTTGCCGGAAAAGATCATTTCTTTCTGGAAGATTCGTGGATCATATGCACAAGTTGGTAATCCTCCAAGCGCATACCTTCCTTATGCTACGGTAGCATTGGAGAATGGTAATGCAACAAGTGCCAATTTTACGCCTGCCAGTCATTTAAAACCGGAGATGACCAAGGCATTCGAGTTCGGTATGGACCTGCGCTTGTTCCAAAATAAATTGAATATCGCAGCAACATATTATAATTCAAACACTTATAACCAATTGTTTAAATATGAGCTACCGCCTAGTACAGGGTATGCTTTTGCTTATGAAAATGCCGGTAAGGTAAATAACTGGGGTATTGAATTGAGTGTTGGTTTTAATCAAGATCTGGGACCTGTACAGTGGAATTCAAACTTGATTTATTCAATGAACCGTAATGAGATTAAAGAATTACTTCCTGAATATGTAACCGACCGCACTACGGGTATGACCGTAAAGTCACCGACAGAGTTTTCTGTGGCCACTGCTGATTCATATAGAATGATTTTGAAAGAAGGTGGTAGTATGTCTGACATTTATGCGACTAAACTGAAACAGGACTTGCATGGAAACATTCTTATTACTAATGGGGGCGTGTCGGCAGAAGAAAATACTTTCATCAAAGTAGGTTCTGCGGCTCCAAAATATAATTTAGGTTTTAGAAACAGCTTTTCTTGGAAGGGGCTGGAACTTGATTTCTTGATTGACGCACGTGTTGGCGGTGAAGTTATCTCGGCTACACAGGCTCTGATGGATCAGTTTGGAGTGTCTCAGCAAACAGCAGACGCACGTGATAATAAAGGTGTAGTGGTGAATAAAGGAAAACTGGATGCAGAACAGTATTATGGAACTGTTGCTTCAGGTAAGACCGGTTTGCTGGCACATTATGTATATAGTGCAACCAATGTTCGTTTACGTGAAATGTCATTATCATATATGCTTCCATCAAAATGGTTTGGAGAAAAGTTAAATATTTCTCTTTCTTTGACGGGACATAACCTGTTGATGTTCTACAATAAAGCCCCATTCGATCCGGAACTTACGGCTAATACAGGGACTTATTATCAAGGTTTCGATTATTTTATGCCTCCTAGTTTGCGTAGTTTCGGTTTTGGTGTAAAAGTTAACTTTTGATTTTAATTTTTTAAAAAGAAGAAAATGAAAAACAAAATTTATAACATCTCACATATTTGTTTCCTGATGCTTATTTCCTGTTTTTTGTTAGGAAGCTGTATGTCTGATACGATTAATCTGGATCCTGATAAAATTCAGGAAGAAGAATTAGACAAAGACAATTTATGGGGTAGTTATCTCACGACGATGCAGCGTAGGGTAGTTCCTGAAGATGTTAACTTGTTTCAGCGCTCGGAGGACCTTTTTGGTAATATGTATTCTGGATATTTTGCAGGAACGCAGAACTGGGGAGGGGGAGCAAATGGTACTACTTACGCTATTTCTGATGAATGGAAGGATGCTCCTTTTAAAAGTGCGTTTGTGGAATTTTTGTCTTCTTGGAATATTCTGCGTCAGAAAGTGGATTCTACATCTGTTCTTTTTGCTGTTGGTGAAATTGTAAAGGTGGAAGCTATGCATAAAGCTACGGATATGTATGGTCCATTACCCTACTTGAAATTTGGATTGACAAATCCTGTCCCTTATGATTCACAACAGGCTATCTATGAATCATTCTTTAAGGAACTTGATCATGCCATTGACATCTTGGTTAAATTTGATCAGGCTAATCCGAGTTCTAAAGCCCTTGTTAAATTTGACCTGATTTTTAATAGTAATATCTCGAATTGGATTCGTTTTGCAAATTCTCTGAAATTACGTTTGGCGATGCGTATAAGTGCTGTTTATGAGGATGCTCAGAAAATAGCTGAAGCAGCAGTTGCTCATCCGTATGGGGTGATTGAAAGTAATGACAACAATCCGACAATGCAGTCCAATTCTAACCTTTCGTTTACCTATCACAATCCTATTCACAGTATTAGTAGTGCCGAAGGTTATGAAGAGGATGTAATGGGTGCCACTATGGATGCTTATTTGAATGGTTTTGAGGATCCTCGTAGAGCTGTGTTTTTTGCGTTGTCTTCTAATGGCAATTATCGAGGGTTGCGTAATGGACATAAGAATGGAGATGTTTTTAAAGGTGACGAGGGGTTGTCTAAACCTAATATACAACAAGGAACACCTTACATCTGGATGACTGCGGCTGAAGTTTTCTTTTTACGGGCGGAAGGAGCCTTAAAGCAATGGGATATGAAAGGTACTCCGGAGGCTCTTTATAAATCCGGAATACGTGCTTCTTTTGAACAGCATGGAGTCAAAAATGTGGAAAATTATCTGGTCAGTACTAAAGTCCCGGCAAGATATCCTGGATTTAAGACTAGCCCTTCCGCACCTGTGCCATCTGATATTACGGTTGTTTGGAATACGAACAGTACAAAAAAACAGTTGGAACAGATTATTACCCAGAAATGGATTGCAATGTATCCATTAGGACAGGAAGCATGGAGCGAATTCCGTCGTACAGGATATCCTAAAATATATGAGATTGTCAATAACGAAAGTGGCGGTGTTATTAGTACTTCTATACAGATCCGCCGTGTTCCTTTCCCTTATTCTGAATATCTGGGGAATAAGGATGAAGTAGAAAAGGCTATAAAACTATTGAACGGTCCGGATACCGGAGCAACTCGTTTATGGTGGGATTTAGCAGACAAATAGTAATAAGTATTATTTATAATAAACGATATGAAGAAATTATTAATGTATATAATTGTTTCTGTGATGATTGGCACGGGGATTATATCGTGCAATACGGATATAGAAGCTTTGGATATAGTAGTTCCTGATAATATGTCTGAAGAATATTGGGAAAGTTTGAGAGCATATAAAGCTAGGAATGATCATGAAGTCTTTTTTGGCTGGTTTGGCGGATGGACAGCTAACTCTGCTGATATGATAAACTTCTTGAGCAGTGTACCTGATAGTGTGGATATTATTTCTATATGGGGTGATTATAAAAATTTAAGTCCGGCTCAAATAGAAGATTTGCGTTATGTGCAGGATGTGAAAGGAACTCGGGTGACATATACGATCTTCGCTCACAAAATTCCTGATGAATTTATGTCTGGAGAGAATCATGAAATTGCAACTTCGGAGGGAATAGAAGAATATGCCAAGGCATTAGTTGATACAATGTATAAGTATGGTTATCAAGGTATTGACCTTGATTATGAACCTGGATATCAAGAATTCCCGGGAGTTCCGTTCAATGGCCCTTTGGTTGGACCTTCATATATGTGGCCTGACTATATGGACAATATGGAAATTTTTGTAAAAGCATTGGGTAAGTATATTGGTCCAAAATCCGGAACTCGTAACTTGTTGATTATCGATGGTGTGCCTTATCATTTGAAACAAGGACTGGCTGAGTACTTTAATTATGGTGTTGTGCAGTCATATAATTCTCCATCGTATTATGATTTACAGAGTCGCTTTGATAATGCTGCTCGGAATGGTTGGAAACCAGAACAGTATATCTTTGCAGAGACATTTGAAGGTGGAAAATATGTGAATGGAGGGGTTTCGCATACTTTAAGAGAGGGAGGTACAGTACCGTCACTGGAAGGTATGGCACGTTTTCTTCCTATGTATGAAGGTAAACTGGCTACTCGTAAAGGAGGTTGTGGTACATATCATATGGAAAATGACTACCGCTCTAATCCTAATTACAAATGGACACGTGAGGCTATCAGAATAATGAATGAACATTAATATTTGAAAAAATGAAACAGAATATAAAATATGCACTATTGACTCTGTTCTCCTTTTTAATGATGTCTTGTCAGAAAAGTCAGGAATATTATGAAGGAGTGTATATTGTAGGAGCAGATAAATTATCTCCGGTTGCTAATTTGACGATTGATGATTTACCGGCAGTGATTGGTATTAAGGTTGCTTCATCTAATACAATAGAGAATAATGTGGAAGTAATGATGAAGTCTACTCCGGAATTGGTAGAAGCGTTTAATAAGGAGTATAAGAAGAATTATGAATTACTTCCTGAAAAATCTTATAAGTTGGAAAATACAAGCTTGATAATTGAAAATGGAAAAAGCATTTCTTCAGAAGGTGTACGTTTAAGTATTATCAGTCGCGAACTATTGAAAGAGGGTACGACTTATGTGCTTCCGGTAAGTATTGCGGGAGTGTCTGATAAGAATCTTTCTGTCATAGAAGGCTCGCGTACTATATACATCGTTATTAATCAAGTTATCATAACCCAAGCGGCTGATTTGTCTAACAGTTGGGAATATTTTAAGGTTGATTTTAGGAAAGAATCAAAATATAATACCGCGGCATTGACAAATGTAACGTTTGAAGCTCGGGTACGTTTTAAGAAGATGATACCTACAAGTGGAAAATGGTGCTTCTCTGTTATGGGATTGGAAGAGAACTTCTGTTTGCGTACGGCAGGCAGTAATACAGAGGGTTGGAAACTGCAATTGAGTGGTGGAAGTCCAGCTATTGATTCTAGAGATGTTTTGCCTAATGATAAGTGGGTGCACTTAGCCTGTGTTTATGATGGTTCACAAGGTAAAAAGTTTATTTATGTTAATGGCGAATTACAAGGAGAACTTCCGGATACACGAGGTACTGTTGATTTAACCTACGCTTACGGGCAGGATGCAAATGCTGCATTCTATATTGGACAATCAGCTGCTGATGACCGTTATATGAATGGGTATGTCAGCGAGGCACGTGTATGGGCTGTCGCCCGTTCAGCTGCCGATCTGAAGAATAACGTATGTTGGGTGGATCCTTTAACTGATGGGTTGGTTGCTTATTGGAGATTCAATGAACCTGCTGAGGATAATGCTAAGGTTGTAACCGATCTTACCGGTAATGGATACAATGCTACTTTTGCTGGTTGGGGAAATCTTAGGTTTGTAGAAGGAGTGCGTTGTCCTGATAATACTGCTGAATAGTTATAATGAAGATATTTAAACAATAGTGTGAAGCCTAAAAGTTAGATAAAGGGACTTTTAGGCTTCTTTTTAATTTTAATCGATGTAGGTTTATATACAAACAGGAGGTATTTCGGAAAAATAAAGTCTCCCAATGCACAGATATCCAAATATATGTGCTATTTTTGTCATATACAAAAGTTATGTAATATGTCTAGATACGTCAATCCTTTTACAGATATAGGGTTTAAGATAATTTTCGGTCAGCCTGCCAGTAAGGAGCTTCTTATAATTCTACTGAATGAGTTGCTCGCCGGAGAGCACCATATTGAGGACCTTGTTTTTTGGGATAAGGAGGATCGTGCGGATAATGTTCATGACAAGGGAATTATTTATGATCTATATTGTCGTACAGATAGCGGTGAATTTATAATTGTGGAAATGCAGAATCGGTGGCATAGCCATTTTCTGGACCGTACACTTTATTATGTTTGCCGTGCCGTGAGCCGTCAGATAGAGAATCCTCTTCCCAAACATATTCCGATACCCGAGAATCGGGATGAAAATGGAATGTTGGTGAAAGAAGAATTTGTTCCTTATGGAAAACATTATCAACTTTTTACTGTTTATGGTGTTTTCTTAATGAATTTCAAGGAAGCGGGATTGGAGGAAAAGTTCCGTACGGATACGGTTGTCTCGGATAAGGATTCGGGAGCTGTGGTAAATCCCCATTTTCGCCAAATCTATTTGCAGTTCCCCTATTTTACAAAAGAATTGGCGGATTGTAATACCTTATATGATAAATTAATTTATGTATTGAAGAACATGAGTAATTGGAGCAGAATGCCTGATGCATTGAAAGACCAGGTATTTGAACATTTGGCAAAATTGGCGGCAGTCGCAAATCTGTCGGAGGAGAATCGTATCGCTTATGATAAAGCGGTAGACCGCTATAGTGTGAGTCAGATTGTGGAAGAAGACGAACGTCGGGCGGCTGAAGAAAGGTGCCGGATTGCTTTAGAAAAAGGATTGAAGGAAGGTCGAAAAGAAGGGCAGCGTATTATTGCTTCTCAAATGAAGCGTGACGGAATATCTATTGAAAGTATTGCTAAATATACGGAGCTTTCTATAGAAGAAATAGAAGATTTGTAGCCTGGTATATTGTATGCATTTTAATAAAAAATCGGGAGAATATGATTGATACATTTGACAATCTCGTTTTTTTGTTATCTCATTTATTTGTTTATTCTATTAAAATACCCTACTTTTGGCTTACATATAATCAATGTAACCTGAAAATCTCTGATGACATATCATGATGAACAACTGAAAAAGAGAAAATTCGAACAATTTTTTATTCTGACTTTTCCGAAGGTAAAAGCTTTTGCATGGAAGATTTTGCAATCGGAAGAAGATGCTGAAGATATTGCTCAAGACATATTCGTTAAATTATGGGATAATCCGGAAATCTGGGAAGATAAAGAAACGTGGGATAGTTATATCTATACAATGTCTCGTAACCAGATTTATAATTTTCTGAAACATAAATCCATTGAATCCAACTATCGGGAGAAAGTCATAGAAGAAGATTCCCCCTCTTATGAATTTGACATATATGACCAACTCTATGCCAAAGAACTTCAGCTCTTGATCAAGCTCACTTTGGATAACATGCCGGAACAAAGAAGAAAAGTTTTCCAGATGAGCCGTCAGAAAGGAATGACTAATAAAGAAATTGCTGATAATCTGCAACTTTCTATTCGTACAGTGGAACGCCACATCTATTTAGCACTACAAGAACTAAAAAAAATCATTTTAATCGCATTTTTTTTCTATTTCAGTTGAGTAGTCCGTTTTAGGTAATTGTCTATATTATATAAGGCAAATCTAAAATGAAGAATTATATTCAAAAAATTATCAATGTATTCACTGCTTCCAAGCATAGTGAGAAGGTAACCGAAGAAGTACATCAATGGTTAGTGGGTGAGGAACATGCCGATGAAAAGGAGGCTGCGTTGAATACTTTATGGGAAGAAACAACAGGAGCTGTGGATGCAGGTACATGGAATTCTTTAGCTAAGGTATATGATAAGTTGGGAGTAAGTTCAAAGGATGCAAAAACAAGATTCCGAATAAGAGTATGGCAGTATGTTGCGGTAGCGGTAGTGGTGTTGACCGTTGCTATCTCCGGTACTTTCTTCTTCACCAAAGATATGTATTCGGAAATTGCCATGGTTGAGAAATTTACCCCTGCGGGTGATACAGATATGATAGAACTTCCTGATGGAAGTAGAGTGCAGACTAATTCCGGTACTCTTTTACTTTATCCGGAAACATTCAAAGGAGATACGAGAACCGTATACTTAATAGGTGAAGCCAATTTTAAAGTGCAGAAGAATCCTGATAAACCTTTTATCGTAAAATCGACCACAATGTCCGTAACGGCTTTAGGGACTGAATTTAATGTAATGGCTTATCCGGAAAATGACGAAATTGTAGCTACGTTGATTCATGGTAAGATAAAAGTAGACTGCAATAATGGAAAAGAAAGTTATATCTTGAATCCGGGCCAACAGATAAGCTATGCACGTTCAACTACAAAAAGTAGATTTGCCGAAGCCAATTTGGACGACGTAACTGCCTGGCAGAAAGGACTGTTCGTGTTCAGAGGAGCAACAATGAAAGAAATCTTGTCGACATTGGAACGCAGATATGTAGTGACTTTCCAGTATAATGCCAATCTTTTCAATGAGGACAAATATAATTTCCGTTTCCGTGAGAACTCGAATATAAAAGAAATTATGGATGTGATGAAAGAAGTTGTAGGAGGATTTGATTATAAAATAGAAGAAGATGTATGCTATATAAAAGCGACTAGGAAGAAGTAAATTAGTCAAAAAATACCGTTTGTATAACCTTAAAATAACCGTTTTGTCATGAAAAAAAGTATCCGGAAGAAGGATGCCGCCCAATTCCGGATATGAAATCGTACTTTTAGTATTAAAGCTATAAGCTTACTCTTGAGAAATAAATATTATGATTTAACACTAAAAAACGCTCAAATCTATGAATTTTTATCGATTTAAAGCTATTCTTTTTATAATTTTTAGCTGTTTCTTACTGCAAACAGTCCTTTTTGCTCAAAGTAATATCAAAATTACGATCAAAAAGAAAAATATGACCTTACAAGAAGCATTGCAAGAAGTAGAAAAACAATCTACCTATTTAGTTGCTTTCAATGAATCTAAACTGGAGAAAACCAAACGGGTTGATTTGAATATCAATGCCGAACCTCTCGAAAAAGCTCTTGATATCATCTTATCAGGCACGGGGCTAACCTTCAAAATCAAGGATAAATATATTATGATTATCCCGGTTTCTAAGTCGGTTCCGATGAAGAAAAGGATAACAGGTGTAGTGCGTGATGCTAACGGAGAACCTCTTATTGGCGTTAATGTTTCAGTAAAAGGAACTTCCTCTGGTACAGTAACCAATCTTGATGGTGAATTTTCTTTGGAAGCTGCCAAAGGAGAAATAGTAGAATTCTCTTATATCGGTTACACCCCCGGTGTTCAAACGATATCGGACGCTACTGCATTAAATGTAGTGATGAAAGAAGACTCCCAGGCTTTGGATGAAGTTGTTGTGACTGCACTGGGCATCAAACGTGCAGAAAAAGCATTGAGCTATAATGTACAGAAAGTGAAATCAGAAGATATAACTGGAATAAAAGACGCCAACTTTGTAAACAGCCTGAATGGTAAAGTTGCCGGTGTGACTATCAACAGCAGTGCTTCCGGCCCTGGTGGTGCTACACGTGTTATTATGCGTGGCGCAAAGTCAATCGTAGGTAATAATAATGTATTGTATGTGATTGATGGTATGCCCATTGGCAATCCTTCTAAAGGGGAAATAAAAGATGAATATTCGGCGCCAAGTAGTGGTGAAGGTATCTCTGACTTCAACCCTGATGATATTGAAAGTATCTCTGTGCTCACAGGTCCTTCGGCTGCAGCTTTGTATGGCTCGTCGGCTGCCAATGGCGTGATTCTTATCAACACCAAAAAAGGAGAAGAAGGTAAATTGAAAGTTAGCGTATCCAATAATACCGAATTTTCTTCCGCTTACATCATGCCCGAATTTCAGAATCAATATGGCAACAGGCCCGGAGCTTACAAGAGTTGGGGAGATAAACTGGATACTCCATCTACTTTCAATTCAAAAGACTTTTTTAATACAGGATTGAATGTGATGAATTCTATCAATCTCTCTACCGGTACAAAGAGTAATCAGACCTTTTTATCAGCCGCCACTACCAATTCGAAAGGTATTATTCCCAATAACGAATATTATCGTTATAATTTTACTTTACGTAACACAGCTACCCTGCTGAATGATAAACTGCATCTGGATTTAAGTGCCAGCTATGTCTTGCAGGGGAATCAGAATATGTTGTCGCAAGGTCGTTATTTCAATCCGTTACTGCCATTATATCTATTCCCCAGAGGAGAGGATTTTGAAGCAGTGAAGATATATGAACGTTATGACACTAACCGTAAACTCCCGGTGCAGGAATGGAGTTATGGAGATCAGGGGATGAGTCTGGAAAATCCTTATTGGATAATAAATCGAGAGATGTTTACTTCTAAGAAGAAACGCTATATGTTCTATGCCAATGCGAGATATGATATTTTAGATTGGTTGAATGTTGCCGGGCGTATTCGTATCGACAATACCAATACGACAACAGAAAGAAGATTACATGCATCTACATTACAATTACACGCACAGTCAGATAAAGGACATTATACCAAGAGTTTGGAAGAATATCAGCAAACATATGGTGATGTTATGTTAAACATCAATAAGATGTTTGGTAATTTCAACTTGACAGCAAATTTAGGAGCCAGCTACGAAGATCATTATACAACAGGAATGGGAATCGGTGGAAAACTATTTACTGTACCTAATTTGTTTTCGGCTTACAATCTTGATCCAAGTTCAGGGCCTGGAACAGAATCTTATAGTCGCAATCGTACAATCGGCGTATTTGCCAGTGCCGAGTTAGGATATAGGAGCATGGTTTATCTGACGCTGACAGGGCGTAATGACTGGGCTTCGCAGTTAGTAAACACCAATCATCCTTCTGTCTTTTATCCTTCGATAGGCCTTTCGGGAGTTATTTCGGAGATGATGAAGCTTCCAGAGTTTGTTTCATTCCTAAAAGTAAGAGCTTCTTATACGGAGGTAGGCTCCCCCATATCCAAACAAGGATTAACCCCAGGTACGGTAACTGATGATATGATTGGTGGAGTTATCAATCCTAATTCGATCTATCCATTTCCTGACTTTGAACCGGAGCGAACAAAGTCTTATGAACTGGGCCTAAATTTGCGTTTATGGAATAATCGTATTAATATTGACGCTACTTTATATCAATCCAATACGTACAAACAATTATTTCTTTCTTCTCTGCCGCCAACTTCCGGTTATTCCGGTTTCTATGTGCAGACGGGGAATGTTCGCAACAGAGGTATCGAGCTATCAATAGGGTATACAGATAAATTCGGTTCATTCGGTTATTCAACCAATGTGACTTATACAGCAAATGAGAACAAGATTCTTCGGATGGCCCGCGGTTATGTGAATCCGATAGATAAATCAACTTTTGATATAACAGAACTTACTTTGACTGAAGCCGGCGGAGTTTATTTGCGTGAAGGTGGTTCGATAGGGGATGTTTATGTGAAAGGAATCTTGCAAAGAGATAGAAATAAGATGTTGGTCGAAGAAGGAGGTGGCTATCAGATAGACCGTTCACAACGCATCAAGATTGGTTCGGCTAATCCCGATTATACTATTGGCTGGAGAAATGATTTCAATTGGAAAGGTTTAAATTTGGGACTTTTATTTAATGTAAGGGTAGGGGGGATTGTTACTTCGCAGACTCAAGCCTATCTGGATGCTTATGGAGTCTCAAAAGAATCGTTGAAAGCCAGAGAAAACGGCGGCGTATGGGTTGATGGAGTACAATATGATGCAGAGAAATATTATAATACGATTGGCGGACAGAACCTGATGGCATATTATGCATATAGTGCAACCAATGTTCGTTTGCAAGAAGCCAGTTTGAGCTATACTTTCCCTAAAAAGTGGTTTGGCAATGTAATCAATCGGTTGACAGTGGCTGCTATTGGGCGTAATTTGTTGATGATTTACCGGAAAGCTCCATTTGACCCGGAAATGGTATCATCAACAGGTACATATAACCGTGGTGACTTTTTTATGCCACCCAGTTTACGAAATGTGGGATTTAGTGTGAAAATAGATTTTTAACCTTTTAAAGATACAATGATATGAAACACAATAATATAGAAAAGAGAATCGGGAGTTTCTTATTGGCTACTTTTCTATTTCTGCTGTTAGGTACTTCTTGTATAGATGATTTTGCAGAGATCAATAAGAATCCTCTTTATCCTGATAAAGAAGTGGAAAAGCAAGATGGGATACTTTACGGAGCATATTTAGCAAATTTCCAAAAGGCAGTTATTCCCATCGGAACAGCAGCTGATAAGACAGAGCCGGTAAATAGGTATCAGATTAGCGTCAACTTGGCTGGTGATGCATGGGCGGGATATATGTCTGCACGCGAAAATAAGTGGAATGGTGCTCTGAATTTTACGAATTATTTTATGTATGAGAATTGGGTGAATTATACATTTGGCTTTATGGTGACAGATGTATTCACCCCATGGATTCAGATCAAACGTAATTCACAGGATGAAGGAGCCAAAAATGATGAAATTTATGCGTTGGCGCAAGTGATTAAGATTGCGGCATTGCATCGCACTACTGATATGTTTGGTCCGATACCTTATTTCAAGGTAGGAAGTGGCTCCTTTAAAGTTCCATATGATTCACAGGAAGATGTATATCGCTCATTCTTTAAAGAATTGGAAGAAGCAATAGATATGTTAACTAAATATTCGGAAAAAAGTGATAAAGTTCTTGCGGATTTTGATGCAGTGTATGAAGGCGATGTGAATAAATGGATTCGTTTTGCCAATTCACTAATGTTGCGGTTGGCTATTCGTGTTCGTTATGCAGATGAAGCATTGGCCAAAGAATATGCAGAAAAAGCAGTAATCCATCCGAAAGGACTGATTACTACGCCGGAAGATGCTCCGAAAATGGGAAAAGGTGCCGGGTTGCAGATGAAGAATCCTTTGAAGACAATTAGAGACGAATATAATGATACGCGTATGGGAGCTACTATTTATTGTTATTTGCAAGGATATAGCGACCCTCGTGGTGCTGTATATTTTAATAAAGTAAGTGGTGCTTTTAAAGCTGTGCGTACCGGTATTCCTCAAACCAATGTTTATGGAGATTTCTCTACTCCCAAGACCAGTGAAGATGATCCCCTCTACTGGATGAAAGCATCCGAAGTCTTGTTTCTGAAGGCAGAAGGTGCTTTGGCAGGGTTTGAAATGGGAGGAAAAGCTAAAGATTTTTATAATGACGGAGTACGTATGTCATTCCAGGAGAATGGGGTAAGTGATGCTGATACATATTTGGCAAATAGCTCTTATAAACCGGTCAATTATACAGATTCGCAGAACTCTTCTTTGAGTGTAGAAGCTCCAAGTGCAATAACCATTCGCTGGAACGAATCGACAGATGCCATAGAGGAAAATCTAGAGCGAATTATAACCCAAAAATACCTGGCAATCTATCCTAACGGACAGGAAGCGTGGACGGAATGGAGACGTACCGGTTATCCTCGTCAGATTGTAGTAGCAGAGAATAAAACGAATGCTAATGTTAGTACAGGTAATGGATTTAATCGGGGCGGAGTGCGCAGACTGCCATATCCTCGTAATGAATATGACCAGAATGGAGCCAACGTGAGCGATGCGGTAAGTAAATATCTGAATGGTACGGATGATGCGGCTACCAATGTGTGGTGGGATAAGAAATATAAATAAGAGGACCTATAAACTAATAATCATATGAAAAATTTATTATTAATATGTATCAGTTCCATCTTGATAATGAGCGTTTTCGCTTGCAATGAATGGAATACGCCTGAAACGTTGAATTTGGAAGATGAGGCTGTAAAAGACCTTTATTCTAAGAGAGATTCTGCTAAATGGGCAGAAGAAGACAAACGTCATGAAGAGAATGAGAAAGCATATGCGCAATATTTGGAGAACCTGAGAGCCTATAAGAATTCCAAACATCCGATTATGTTTGGTTGGTTCAATGCCTGGCAACCGGATGGAAATGGTAAATACCCGAAATTGTCATTGATACCTGATAGTATGGACGTTGTTTCTATTTGGGGAAACTGGCATTCACTGACTGAAGATAAAATAAAAGAACTTCGTGAAGTGCAGGCAAAAGGTACCAAAGTTGTAATAGGATGGATTATTGAGGATATTGGCGACCAAATCAAATGGGGACGTGAAAACTGGCCGAAAGATGATAAAGAAGCTATTGTAGCCTATGCACAAGCCATTGTCGACACAATTACTAAGTACGGTTATGATGGATTCGATTATGATTATGAACCATCGTACGCTTCTCCTTTCAAGCCGGGAAATCATTGTGGAAATCTGACTTCATGTTCTCAAAACTACGATAAGGAAAAAGAAATCTTGTTTATGAAAACTATGCGTGAATTGTTAGGCCCCGACAAGTTATTCCATTTGAATGGTTCTATTCATTGGCTGGACCCGAGTGCTGCAAAGTATTTCGACCGTTTTGTCGTTCAGTCTTATGCAGGGAATACAAGTGAATTTAATAGTTGGACTAATATGATTATGAATCGTTTGGATATAAGAATGGATCAAATCGTATTCTGCGAGAGTTTTGAAAATAAAGGGGCCAGTGCTAGAAAGGAATTTCCAAAAGCATATGCTGAATATGTGGTTTCTAAAGGTGGAAATTTAGGCGGTATTGGCGTATATCATATAAATGAGGATGCAAAAGAAGATAATACCTATATTAATATTCGCACGGCTATTTCAGTCATGAATCCACCTGTAAATGAATAATGAATCTATTAAAAGTGTAATAAGATGATGAAATATATATATAATAAATATTGGATTGCTTTGATAAGCCTTTCATGCTTGTTGTTGACTAGTTGTGATTATGCTGACGGTGAAGGAGAAGCTTCTGCAAATGCAGTATATATGGAAACTCCTGATAATAAAGGAGTGTTGCCATTTGTGTTGGAACCAGAAGGTGGTACTATTGCGATAACTCCCCGGTTAGCCAATATTACCGGTCAAGAAGTTACGATTAAAGTAGAGTATGACAAATCAGTGCTCGACACATATAATAAGAAAAATGCTACCTCCTATGTCGCGTTGCCGGCTTCTGCTTTTAAACTGTCTGATGGCGGTCAGAAAGAGATGACAGGAGGCATTGACATTAAAGTTGCTAAGGGAGATTTTGCCACTCAGGCATTTGTAAAAGTGGGAAAACTGGATGAAGAGCAATTCCCGAATACTGAGAAATATGCTATACCCTTGTTGATAACCAGTGCTTCTGCATATACGTTGATACCTTCGCAACGCACGGTACTTTTGTTATTAAATCGTCCACTAGTAACTTCTGTCGCTTTAGTATCCGGTTATTTTAGGTATAAACCAGCTAATGTATGGACACAACCGGAATGGACTATTCAGATGAGTGCTATGTATTCTTCTTTATCCAGAAGCAATCTGACAACTGCCTTTATCAGCAATTGGGCGGGTAGTGAATTCTACACGCGTATTAACTCTAACCAGGGAATTCAGGTGAAGAACGGACGTGACGGAGATGATACATGGACTCAGGTTTCGTTACAACCGCATAAATGGTTACATATCTCCTATGTGCATAAAGATAGAACAGTGACCGTTTATGTCAATGGAAAAGTACATAAGGTATTTCCTACGGGTGCAATTTGGATGACAGAGGATAGCTGGATTCAAGTTGGTAATGACGGATATAAAAATGATTATCTGCGTGAATTGCGATTTTGGAGTAAGGCATTGACCGAAGCAGAAATCAATGACATGCTTTATACTCCTGTATCTCCTGACACTCCGGACTTGAGAGCTTATCTTCCTTTGACTAAGGAAGCAGGAACAAAAGATTTGGTAGCTCCGGAAGGTGCAACACCTGTCGAATTTACCGGAAAAATTGAATATGTGGAGAATGTAAAATTCCCTTCTGATGATTTAGTAATCGTAGAGAAGTAGTTTTTAATAATAATATATGAAAGATATGAATAACATAATAACATATATAAAAAGTATTTTATGTATAGGATGTCTTCTTTTCGTCACTTCTTGCGGAGATGATGGGGTAGAAGTTGTATCTCAAGATGTTTCCTGGACTATGGATAGTCAATATATAGAGGAAGACGTGCGCGAAGAATTGGGTATCAATCCGTTTATGGATCTGGTTTATTTCAGTTATTACAGTACTCCGTTAATGTCGGTCAAAGCGAATTACGATTTGGAGCACGTGACACTTGTCGGTGACAATGATTTTTCTTTCAATGTGAAAATAACGAAACCTTTCAAGGAAGATTTGAAACTGAAGTTGACGACGATTTCTAATACCCAATTTCCGGTAGCAGTAGAAGAATATACAAAAGTGGCGGATGATAATTGTATATTAGGAACAGCAGTATTGAAAGCCGGGGAATTAGAGACTACAATTAAATTTAGTTTCAAGGACATCGATAAATTAAACGAATTACCAGGTTATGTATTGGCTTTGACCTTGGTTATTGAAAACCAACAAGAACACTTGGGGGTATCAAAATCGCGTGGAACTTTTTTTATAAAAGTAGATACTGCGATTCAAATCGAGAATATCGAAGCTAGTAATGAACCTATTGAAGGAGAATTATTTAATGATATTGTAACATTTGAATCAGATATACGACCAGATAAGTTATCAACATTGAATGATGGAGATCGTAAGAAGAATTCATGGTATACTTCTAATGCGCAAAATTATTTGACTATGAAATTCTCAAATTCTGTGACTCTAAAGGGTATTATGGTGGATACTAATCCAAGTGTTACGAGTAATTATGCATTGAAGAGTGTGAAAGTAATGGTAGATAAAGGAAATGGGCAATGGTTGAGTAACGGTGTATATGAACAAGGGCATGTGAAGGGAGTGGCGTATATTAAGTTTAAGACTCCGATTGATTGCGTCGGGATACGATTTGAAGACATTATGTCTATTACTAATAGATTTACGGTAGATGTTAATGAAGTGACCTTTATCAAGTAACTGTAATAATGGCAAAAATACTATATATTCTATTGTTGATTCTGTGCATGACCTCTTGCAGATTAAAAGAAGAGACTATGCTTAAGTCACAATTGCCCGGTACTTATATCGGATTAGCCCCTTGTGCTGATTGCGACGGTGCCTTTTCCGGCATAACGTTTGAAGAAGATGGGACAGTATGGTTCTATTCCTCGCCGAATCAACAGAAAGCAACATCGCAAAAAGGTTGTTGGGATATAAAGAACTCGTTGGTTTACGTGATAATGAGAAGTGATACATTTTATTATCGTCCGGCATTACCGGACAGTATTATCTCACTTTATCGAGACAGGCGAAATCCCAAAGAACTTATAGAGTCTTATACATTAAAAAAATATCTGCAAAAATCAGATAAGGGCAGTGTCCATAATATTGTGTAAATGTAAACGGGATTCAGTTATAAGTTCTCTTATATCTGGATTCTGTTTTCAAAAATAAGCATAAACTGGTTCATAATCAATCCCCAGTTAGTAATCGGCATTGTCCATTTCTTCTCAATCTCCATCAAGGAAAGGTATACCATCTTCTTCACTGCGTCATCCGACGGGAATGAAAGCTTTGATTTAGTGTACTTTCTGATTTTTCCATTCAGATTTTCAATGAGATTTGTGGTATAGATTATTTTTCTGATTTCCAATGGGAACTGAAAGAAAACAGTCAGATCATCCCAGTTGTTCCTCCATGAAAGAATGGCATAAGGGTACTTCCCTCCCCATTTCTTTTCCAGATTATCAAGCTCCGCGGCAGCAACTTCCTTGTTTGGCGCATTATAGATATTCTTCATATCTGCCGTGAACTTTTTTTGTCCTTGTAAACGACATATTTACATGAGTTTCTTATCTGATGTACAACACAAATCTGAGTTGATGACTGAGGGAATACGGTACGTATAGTGTCCGTAAATCCGTTCAGGTTATCGGTACAGGTTATCAGTATATCTTGTACCCCACGGGCCTTCAAGTCAGTGAGAACACCCATCCAGAAGGCGGAACTCTCTGATTTACCCACCCACATGCCAAGAACTTCCTTCAAGCCGTTTTGTTTCAGGCCGACACAGAGATAGACAGTCTTGTTGATAATCTTCCCGTTGTCACGGACCTTGAAGACAATACCGTCCATCCAAACGATGAGATAGACCGGGTCCAAAGGACGGTTCTGCCATTCTTGAGCAGCCTGGTTTACTTTGTTTGTGATGATGGAGATGGCAGAGGTGGAGAGTTCTATCTCATAGATCTCGCGCATCTCTTCTTCTATATCGGACACACTCATTCCTTTGGCATATAAGGAGATAACAAGCTTTTCTATGGAAAGCCCGCGGCTTTCATGCTTGGGGACTACTATGGGTTCAAACTGACCGTTGCGGTCACGAGGGATGGGTATGACAGCCTCGCCGTGCTCGGTCTGGATTTTCTTGGGGTAACTGCCGTTACGGGAATTACCACTGTTATTGCCGGAAACAGAATGTTTCTCATAACCCAAATGAGCATCCATCTCACCTTCAAGCATCTTCTCCAGCACTTGGGCGTGGAGCTGCTTTAGGAACTTGCTTACGTCTGCCTCAGTTTTGAAATGGCTGAGGAACTCCTTGGTTAAAACCTCATCAGGCACTACATGATTCTCTTTCATAATCTTTTTCATTTTGCAAATCTATTAAATAAAAAAATACGAAACTCGTACTGAATCCCGTATTTTACATTTACACAAAATATTTTATAGTGCCCAGATAAGTAAAAAAGAACGAGGATATGGTTATATGTACCATATCCTTGTTTACTTTAGAGAGAAACCTCTCTTCCTCACTTAAAACCTAAACCCTTATAAAATTACTTACTATTATAAGCCACCAACATCCAAACCAGTTTTTCCTGTTCTTTCAGATAATCGCTCATCATCGAAACGGTTACTTCGTCTCCGGCTTGAGAAGCGATAGACAGAATCTTGCGTTCCTCACCGATCAGATAGCTGATAGACTGGAGAATGCTGTTCAAAGCTTCGTCACCATCGCTCACCTTGTCCACTTCATTGATATTAGCCACTTTCAGATAATCACTGAATTTGTTGGCAGGAGTTCCGCCCAACATTAGGATTCGTTCTGCTATTTCGTCCACCTTTTCGGCTGTGTCGTCATACATCTTCTCGAACTGGCTGTGGAGAACGAAGAAATTATGTCCTTTGATATTCCAGTGGAAACCGCGAAGATTGGTGTAATATACTTGGAAGTCCGCTAATAGTTGTTGCAAAGATGCTACTACGTTGTTTGCTCCCGATTCATTCAGTTTGATAAATTCTAAAGTTTTCATATTCGTTTTATTTTTAATGATTTATACTCGTTTTATTTTTTTTCTGTACTGCAAAGATAAGGCGTAAAATGCTTGCTGTCAAACTGAAAATTTCTATCTTTGCATAGATGAAATCTATAACTTTAAATAATTTGATAGATGACAATACAACAATTGGAATACATATTAGCGGTAGATCAGTTCCGGCATTTTGCCCGGGCGGCTGAATATTGCCGGGTGACGCAGCCTACATTGAGTGCCATGATTCAGAAGTTGGAAGACGAGTTGGGCGTGAAACTGTTCGACCGAACCGTGCAACCCGTTTGCCCTACTACTATCGGGCAAAAAGTGATTGATCAGGCACGGGTGATTTTAGCTCAGGCAGCTCAGGTAAAAGAGATAATCAGTGAAGAGAAACAATCATTGTCCGGCATATTCCGTTTAGGAGTATTGCCGACGGTAGCTCCTTACCTGCTTCCGCGTTTTTTCCCCCAATTGATGGAGAAGTATCCGGAGTTGGATATTCGGGTGACGGAAATGAAGACGCAGGATATTCAGCAGGCCTTGCACGCCGGAGATCTGGATGCGGGAATTATCGCCAGCAAGCTGGAGGATAGTTTTCTGACGGAAGAAACATTGTTTTACGAGCAATTTTATGCGTATGTATCCAAGAAAGAACCCTCCTTCAAACATGATGTTATCCGCACCTCCGATATAACCGGTGAACGGCTTTGGCTGTTGGATGAGGGACATTGCTTTCGCGACCAACTCGTTCGCTTCTGCCAGATGGAAGCGGTGAAAGTCAGTCAGATGGCCTATCGTTTGGGCAGTATGGAAACCTTCATGCGGATGGTGGAAAGCGGAAAAGGAATCACGTTTATCCCCGAACTGGCTGTCGTGCAGTTGACGGAAGAACAACGTAAACTAGTGCGGCCCTTCGCTATCCCGCGTCCTACACGCCAGGTTGTGTTGGCTACAAGCAAAGATTTCGTTCGCCACACTTTGCTTTGCGTCCTCAAGGAAGAGATAAAATCAGCGGTCCCTAAAGAAATGCTGATGTTGCAGTCCGTTCAGTGTTTACTGTAGTCTGCCAACTCAGTGTTTGCTGTAGTCTGTCAACTCAGTGTTTGCCGTAATCTGTCAACTCGGTGTTTGCCGTATCAACTTACTTTCGCCGTTTTATTCTTGAGCCATTGGCTTATTTCAGCTCCTTTGAAATAGATAATCAAGGAGCTGACAATAATAATCATTCCTGCCACTGTACTGAATGTGGGATATTCGTCCGGCAGCATAACCCAACTCAGTACTGCACCGAGAATGGGATTGATCAGCCTGCACATATTGATATCGCTGACTTTCGCTCCTTTGCTTTGCAAGGCGATAAACCAGAAGCTGAAGGCGAAGACCGAGATAAATACGAGAATGCCGAGACTGATATAGAATCCGCTTGGCTTTCCGATGAAAGAATGATAACCTTCCGTGCCCAATCCTACCATATATATAAGTAGGCCTCCGAAAAACATCTGTACGGCATTCAGGAAAATAGGATTCACCTTTCCCTTATCTTCCGAAACGGAGATGGCGGAATAGCCTTGAAAAATGATACTAAGCAGCAGAAGCACGATACCCGTAATTCCTTTCCAGTCGAGCGGCTCGCCGTCACTTCCCATTCCGATGATGAGGAACAGTCCGATAAGGCTGACAATGAGACTGATAATCTTATGCGCGTTTAGGCGGTCATCGCTTGCGAGCAGATGAGCCAACAATACATTGATAAGGGGAGTCATTCCCATGATGATAGATGAGATGGCCCCGCTTACAAAGTCCACGCCAAAATAAAAGGCCGTGTATCCCATAAACATATTGATAAGCACCAGGTTCAGAAATAGTTTGCTGTGTTGCCGTATTTCCTGCCACATTCCTTTGTGCCAGGTATATGCGAATAAGATAATCCCCACAGTCGTGAAACGGAGTCCGGCAAAATTCATGGGAGTGAAATCGTAGCTCAGCCCTTGTTTGATAAAGGGATTGACGATAGCCCATAGAACAGAGGCCAATATAGCATAAAAGAGTCCTTTTTTCATTTGAAATAATTCCTTTGTTTAAAAAATGTTGCAAAGATAGCTATAATTGTATAGATATACTTTGATTTTCAGACTTAATTGCTTATTTTTGGAAAATAAACAAATAACAATATTGATTTACTATGAAGAAGTACATTTCAGAAATGATCGGGACAATGGTACTTGTCCTTATGGGATGTGGTAGTGCCGTTTTTGCGGGCAGTATGGCGGGAACAGTAGGTGCCGGTGTGGGCACGGTAGGTGTGGCTTTGGCCTTTGGATTATCAGTAGTGGCGATGGCGTATGCTATCGGAGGCATTTCGGGATGTCATATTAACCCTGCTATCACTTTAGGGGTATTTCTGACAGGACGTATGAATGGAAAAGATGCAGGAATGTATATGCTTTTCCAAGTGATCGGAGCTATTATCGGCTCGGCTATTCTTTTTGCTTTGGTTTCTACCGGAGCCCATGACGGTCCTACGGCAACGGGATCGAACAGTTTTGGTGACGGGGAGATGTTACAGGCATTCATTGCGGAAGCGGTATTTACTTTCATTTTTGTATTGGTAGTGCTTGGTGCTACCGACTCGAAGAAGGGGGCAGGTAATTTGGCAGGACTTGCTATCGGTCTCACTCTGGTGTTGGTGCATATCGTATGTATTCCTATTACGGGCACTTCTGTCAATCCGGCACGCAGTATTGCTCCGGCATTGTTCGAGGGAGGAGAAGCCTTGTCGCAGTTGTGGCTATTCATCATTGCTCCTTTCGTCGGAGCTGCCTTGAGCGCTGCCGTATGGAATTATTTGGGAGATAAGAAATAACTCATAAAAAAAAAGAAAAGGACGGCAGTTTCACAACTACCGTCCTCTTTGCGTAATTAATATATTAAAAAAAGAGTGTTTTTCATCTTAGATTAGCAGATTAGGGAAATTTTACTTCATAAGTTTTAATGCCGCTATATAGGGTATTTACGCGAATTCTCAGTCCTTTCTTTCCTTCCATCCGGTCCTTGATTTTATCCAGCTTGAAAGATACGTATCCCTCACCCAAAGTCTGGGGATAGTCTCCCTCACTGTTGTGACGGAATTCAAGATTGATATATTCATCCTTTCCGCTACCGTCTTCTGCGGTAGGAGCGGCTTCCGCTTTGGGGATTACCAGATTCAGGAAATGTTTTTTATCTGCACTGTGCGTACCGTAGTATTGGAATTCAATCGTCAGATATTTGTTATCTTTGTTGATACGCATATCAGTAGTGTTTATTTTATCATCTCCGATTTTCTCTTCAGTATTTTCATCGTCATCCATCTCGACGATATCTTTTGTAAGTATTTCATTAATCTGTTTTACTAGCACATTGTAGTCATATCCGTTTACGGGAGTTTCCAGTTCGTTAAAAATGACAAAGGCGCGTTGCCCCTCTGCAAATTCCGCACTGTTCCATTCCTGGCCATTATTGGGATACATCTTTTCACCGTTATCGAGAGTGAAATAAAAATCCTTGCTATCCTGGCTGATTTTGTTGATCGTGCTGATAACCAGCAGGTCGGCCGGACCGTCGTTATCGTCCAGGCATGACTGAAGAATCAGCGTAGTGGTCATAATAGCAAAGATAAAGGCAATGAATTTAAATTTCTTCATATACATACTTAGGTTTTAGATTGATTAATTATTGCTTTGTATTGGAGAAATGCGTAGAGAACGGAAATATTGCATTCGAATCTGTTAAAGAAACAAAAGTGCAAAAAGAGTTGTTCTCTAGGTGCAGTATTTCTATCTTTGCTGTATTTATAAGGTAAACACGTGTATAGGAGAATGGAAGAATTTGAGTTGTCGGAACAATGCAGGCTAGGCAATAACCGTGCCCGCAAGGAGCTGTATGAGCAGTATGCGGGGCGTATGCTTGGCATTTGTCTTCGGTATACCGGCGACCGTGATACTGCCCAAGACCTGCTTCACGACGGTTTTATAAAGATATTCGATTCTTTCGACAAGTTCACCTGGCGGGGTGAAGGTTCCCTGCGGGCGTGGATGGAGAGAGTGATGGTCAACATTGCATTGCAGTATCTTCGCAAGAACGATGTGATGAATCAGTCGACACCTTTGGAAGAGCTGCCAGAGGAATATGAAGAGCCGGCTGCATCCGATGTAGAGGCGATTCCGCAAAAAGTGCTGATGCAGTTTATCGAAGAGTTGCCCGTCGGATACCGTACCGTGTTTAACCTTTATACCTTCGAAGACAAGTCGCATAAGGAAATTGCCCAAGCATTAGGTATCAATGAAAAATCTTCGGCTTCGCAACTGTTTCGCGCGAAGAGTGTATTGGCAAAAAGAGTAAAAGAATGGATAATGCATAATGGATAGATAGAGATGGAAGAGAAAGAATTGTGGATGAATAAGTTGAAGGAGAAGCTCGCGGATTATTCCGAGCCTGTACCTGCTTCCGGTTGGGAACAACTGGAGAAAGAGCTTATGCCTCCTGTGGAGAGGAGAATATATCCTTATCGAAGATGGATGATGGCTGCTGCAGCCGTTATATTACTGGCCGTTGTCTCGTCCGTAAGCCTGTATTTTCTGGGAACACCTGCTGCGGATCATATACGTCATACGCAAACTCCGGCATTGGCTTCTATGTCCGATGCGTTGCCGGGAGTACAACGACCGGATGTACAGGGCTCTTCCGTGGAACCTGTATTGAGACCGGTGGCTCGTGAGAACCGGTTGGCGAAGGCGGCTCCTGCAGTTGCCGAACATAAGGCGATAGGAGACGGATTTGCAGTGAAGGAGGTTGAATCTGTTTCGGAAGAAGTTGAACCTACGGTGAAGGAAGAAGCGGAAAAGATGGAAGAAAAGCGTTCGGATATGACACAGACTGAGAATGATGACCGATCTACTGTCAGAAGACCTCGCCGGCCTTCCGGTAAGGATAAATATCATATTCCGGCAGAGAAAGCGACTTCCCGAAAAGGGACATGGTCGATGGGGCTTTCAGTCGGCAATTCAGGAGGGGCTTCGACGGAAGTGGGGACAGGAATCAATCCTTACATGTCTCGTGTGAGTATGCTTTCTGTTTCAGACGGTTTGATGGAGATTCCTAACGACCAGACATTGGTTTTTGAGGGTGGAGTACCTTATCTGCTTCAAAAAGAAAGGCGGGTAGTAGACATTAAGCATCACCAACCCATCTCTTTCGGATTATCCGTCCGTAAAGCTTTGGCGAGAGGCTTTTCCCTTGAGACGGGGCTGACCTATACATTACTTTCTTCGGACGCGAAACTTGCAAATGAAGAACATCAGATAGAACAGAAGCTGCACTATGTCGGTATCCCATTGCGTGCCAACTGGAATTTTCTGGATAAGAAACTCGTGACTCTTTATGTATCCGGTGGTGGTATGGTCGAGAAGTGTGTTTATGGCAAGCTCGGTTCGGACAAGGAGACGGTGAAACCTCTGCAATTCTCGGTATCCGGTGCAGTGGGTGCGCAGTTGAATGCCACGAAACATATCGGTATTTATGTAGAACCGGGTGTCGCTTACTATTTCGATGATGGTTCGGATATTCAGACGATACGAAAGGAGAATCCGTTCAATTTCAATATACAGGCGGGTGTCCGTTTAACTTATTAATCAGACTGTAACTATTCAAAATAATCATATTGATTGATAAAGAAAGTCTCGATTTGTTGAGTCAAATCGGGATTTTCTTTTAGTGCTATATTGTTGATGAGCATATATGCACTCTTTTCTATGTTTTCTTTATGATAGAAAAACTTGTCACTAAAATAAGTTGCAATAATTCTTGCATAAACTCTATATCTTTTTGTACATACAGTATCTTCATTGAACCCATTGGCTCCAATAAAACCGAATGAGGCTTTGGGGTTCTCTTTATAGATAGACAGCATTATATTTATACAAGTATTAATGATTCTTCTCGGTTCGAATGTGTTGGTCATTATCCTGTACTTATTAGGGGACAATCTATGACTTTTCTGATAAAACTTTACCGCATAGATATTACATTTATATTGTTCTACTCTGACGATATAAACTAGATTTGATTTAGTGGATTTGAATCTGTATAATGATATAGATAGAAGTCCATCCTCATTTCCTCCATCTTTCTGGATGAAGAGGAATGGATATGCGCTTTCTAACATTTAGAGTATATAAGGATATACAGGAATCCTTCTTTTATTTAATTCTTCTTTGGATACGTCAGACAATACAAACTTTTTCCCTCCATTTGTTTTTGAGGGATTTATCTTGGTCTTTTGCTTTTGAGAAAGCATTTTTATTTGTTTCGTTTTTATATTGCCCATTATTATACTGTATGCTTTTATACGTCATTACTCTGCAAAGATACGAAATATCTCTGAAATCAGTAGAAACTTTCTTGAATTTTAGAAAAGAAATAAGTCTAACTTTCATGCGGTATCTTTGCTTATTCATCGAATAACCTCTATATTTGTGGGATACTAATTTGAAGATGCAATGGATACATTAGAACGTAAACTGCCGATTGGGATACAGACATTTGAGAAAATGCGTACAGAAGGATGTCTGTATGTGGATAAGACCGACATCATATATCAGATAGCAGCTACTAAAGTTCCTTATTTCCTAAGTCGTCCCCGTCGTTTTGGCAAAAGTCTGCTTCTTTCCACTTTCGAAGCCTACTTTCAAGGTCGGAAAGACCTGTTTGCAGGCTTGGCTATTGAAAAACTGGAAACGAAATGGGAACAATATCCTGTTCTGCATCTTGATTTGAATGCGAGAAAATATGAGACGGCGGCGGATTTGGTGGCCATGTTAAACCAATATTTGGAGAAATGGGAAGATTTCTATGGCGACGAAAAAAAAGACCGCAGTCCCGAAGAACGTTTTAGCTATGTCATCGAACAAGCCTGTCTGAAAACAGGAAAAGGAGTCGTTGTGTTGATAGACGAATACGATAAACCTTTGCTGCAAGCCCTTGGGGATGAGAATTTAATGGGGGAATACCGTCGTATTCTGAAAGCCTTTTACGGTGTGTTGAAAAGCTCCGATCGCTATCTTCGGTTTATCTTTCTGACAGGTGTCACAAAATTTGCGCAAGTCAGTGTTTTCAGCGATTTGAATCAATTGAATGATATTAGCATGAAGATTCCTTATGCCAATATCTGCGGTATTACCAAAAAGGAATTGTTGGCCACGTTCACACCGGAACTGCAACGGCTGGCAGAAGTGCAGGAGATGTCTTTCGATGATACAGTCGATAAAATGACAGCCATGTATGATGGCTACCACTTCACATATAGCGAGGAAGGATTGTTTAATCCTTTCAGCGTGCTCAATGTTTTTGCTGGATTGATGTTTGATAACTATTGGTTCCAGACCAGTACTCCCACATATCTTGTGGATTTGTTGAAGCAAAGTGACTATGACTTACGCTTGTTGATAGATGGGTTGGAAGTCGGTAGTTCCGGTTTTGCGGAATACCGTGCCGAGACAAAGAATCCCCTTCCGATGATTTACCAAAGCGGTTATCTGACTATTAAAAACTTTGATAAACTATTGAACCTATACACGCGAATATAAAGTAGTGTAATGTTGCAAAATTCTAGGATATGGTGGATTCAACAGATGAAAAACATTTATTAATAGATTTAAGAGACGGTTCTTTTCAAGCATTCGAAAGATTGTATAATATGTATAGTGGTAAACTGTACAATTTCATTATGCGGTTGTCTTCCGGCAATCAATATATGGCAGAGGAGATAGTGCAGTCCACTTTCATCCGTATATGGGAAGTGCGGGAGAAAGTAGATCCCGATGCTTCATTCATATCCTTTCTCTGTACGATAGCCAAGAACCTGTTGATGAATATGTACCAGCGTCAGACTGTTGAATATGTTTACAATGAATACTTGATGAAAAACGGGGTAGACCGTGATTCGCAAACCGAAGATAACATCGATTTACGTTTTCTGAACGACTATATTGATTCTTTGGCGGAAGAACTGCCGGCACAACGCAAGAAAATCTTTATATTAAGCAAGCGTCAGAATTATACAAATAAGGAAATAGCCGAGGTAATGGGAATTTCCGAAAGTACGGTTGCTACCCAACTATCTTTGGCGGTAAAGTTTATGCGCGAGCAGTTGATGAAACATTACGATAAGATAATTGCGCTTTTGCTCGCTTTTTGTGTTAATGAAATGTAATTATAACCTGCTCTTTTAGATAAAGGATAAGATGAAAATGTATACCAATAAATAAGTAGGCAAGAAGATGGATAAGACATATTATAAGGAACTGATTGAGAAATATTTCGAAGGAAATATAACGGATGACGAAATAAAGGAATTGTCCGGCTGGATAAAGAACGACCGTCGGTTGCAGGACTGGTGGGAAAATGAATTCTCCCGGTCGGATACCGATATCAACCCGATACTGCGTGATAAACTCTTTGCACGTATCAAAGAAAAGACACAAGGAAAAGAGAAAAAAAGAACCATTCGCCCGAATTATTGGAGATGGGTTGCCGCTATGCTTCTACCTGTCTGTATCGCTTTTTTCACCTACTATCTTATAGATTCTTCCCGGACAATGGAAGCCCCCTTTGTGGTGAAAGCCAATAAAGGGGACAAAGCGACTATTGAATTGCCGGACGGCACGAATGTCGTGCTCAATTCAGCTTCCCAATTAAGTTATCTGAATAATTTCGGAGAAAAAGTTCGTCGTGTGCAACTGAATGGTGAAGCCTATTTTAAAGTAGCCCATGATGAGAAACATCCCTTTGTCGTGCAAATCGGTGATTTGGAAGTGAAAGTACTTGGTACATCTTTCAATGTATCCGCCTATGAAGACTCCAGGGATGTGACAGTTGTTCTGTTGGAAGGGAAAGTAGGTGTTTATGTGCAAGCAACCTCGCATATAATGAAGCCCGGAGATAAAATTGAGTACAATAAAGTCACTCATAAGATAACAACCACCCAAGTGCATCCGAATGATTACATCGAATGGACAAAAGGAAATATGTACTTTGAGAAAGAATCTTTGGAAAATATCATGAAAACCCTTTCACGTATTTATGACGTAGAGATCCGCTTCGATTCCGGAAAACTACCTAAAGAATACTTCACGGGAACTATTCCGGGTGGCGGTATACAGAATGCTTTGAATATTCTGATGCTAACTTCACCTTTCTATTATGAGATGGATGGTTCGGTGATTGTCTTGAAAGAGAAATAAATAGATAAGCATTCTTTCAAATAATAGTAAAAGCCATTTCGGAGTTTCACTTCTAAGGAATGGCTTTTTTATTCACACAATCAAATAAGTTAACGAGAGTTAAAGATAGATAGGCGCTTGGACGGGAGGATATAGCAGTCTGTATACCTATCAAACAACTTAAAAAGTTTGGATATATGAAAAACAGAAAACACCTTGTAAATCTCCCTCAAACCCACAGGGAGAGAAGTAAGAACTGGAGAACACTACGGGCTGTATGCCTGCTATTGTTCCTAAGCATCTCTTTTGCCGCTTATTCTCAAATAACGGTTAATTTGAAAAATTTGTCTTTAAGAGCCTCCTTAAAGAAGATTGAGCAAGTAAGTAGTTACAAATTTTTCTACAGTGAAAGTCTGTCTGAATTAAATCAGAAAGTGTCGTTGAATGTTCAAAATGCGACGATTGACTATACAATGACTCAACTTTTAGGCAGAATGGATCTGACATACAGAAAAGAACAAGACAATGTGATTGTATTGATTCGTAAAGCCGAGGAGAAGTCAGTTGCTAAAAAAGTAACAGGTACCGTTGTAGATGAAAAAGGAGAACCTGTTATCGGCGCAAGCATTGTGGTAAAAGGCAAGTCACACGGAACGATCACAGATTTCGATGGAAAGTTCACATTGGCTGATGTGCCGGAAAAAGGAATATTGACAATCTCTTATATAGGGTATAAGACAGTCGATATTTCTACCACTGGTCAGACATTAGTGAAAGTTGTACTTCAGGAAGACAGCAAAATGATTGATGAAGTTGTCGTGGTCGGCTACGGAGTTCAGTCACAAAAACTAGTGACAACTTCCATCAGTAAAGTAAAGATGGAAAATATAGACCAAGGTAATGACTATAACCCGATAAAAATGCTGCAAGGACGTGTAGCAGGTGTGAATATATCCTCTGCTTCCGGCACTCCGGGAGAAGCCCCCAATGTGACCGTTCGTGGTATTGGTTCCGTCAGTGGAGGAAGCTCGCCACTTTATGTCGTTGACGGTATCCCGAGCGAAAAATATCCCAACCTGAATCCGAATGACATTGAAAGCATGGAAGTCTTGAAAGACGCTTCCGCCGCTGCTATCTATGGTTCGCGTGCCAATGCCGGAGTCGTATTGATAACCACCAAATCTGGTCAGCAAGGCAAGACAAAGGTAGAAGTGTCCGGCCGCTACGGATTTGCCTATCTCGCCAGTGACATTGAAATGGCTAATTCGACGGAATATATGAATACCATGCAAGCCGCTATCGACAATTACAATGTACAGATGGGAGCTAACCTTCAACTGTATACTCCTTCTCAAATTCAGGAAACCGATTGGGTGAAAGAAATATCAAGAAAAAACTCAAAGACAGGTACCGGCTCCATCAGCATCTCCGGTGGAAACGAAAAGACTACTTTTTTCGCCTCTTTGGGAGCCAATACCCAAGAAGGATATTTGAATAAAAGTAGTTATGACCAATATAATATGCGTGCGAAATTCACTCATAAAATCAATAATATCTTCAAGCTGAATATGAATTTGGCAGGTTCCGCCAGCCGTTCAGACCTGTTGGAAGAAACGAGCACCAGTCTGAAAGTGCTGCGTACGGCACGCGAAGAACAACCCTGGTATTCACCCTACAAAGAAGACGGAACATCCTATAAAGTGAACGGAACGGATATTCTGCGTCACAATCCCGTAATGCTGATAAATGAAGAAGACTGGGTGGCAAAGAAATACCAACTATCCGGTGTATTCAGTATAGACGTTACCCCCTTCAAAGGGTTCAAATACACACCGACCGTAAGCGTATATGGCATTTTGGATAACACCTCTAAAAAACTGTCGGACAAACATGACGCCCGCAAAAACAGCAGCGGTTGGGGAGCATTGGCGGAACAAAAAGACCAGAGTTTCCGCTATGTGATAGACAACATATTCTCTTACAACAATGAATGGAACAAACTGATCTATTCCGTCATGCTGGGACACTCGTTTGAAAAATACACGTATGAGCAATTCGGTGCAAAGAGTGACAACTACGCCAACGGCGCATTTCCTTCCTCAAACTTTGATTTGATCAATGCAGGCCCCAATATTTATGCCGGAAACATCAGCTATACCTCTTACGCTTTGGAATCCTATTTCGGACGAATCGCCTTGAACTGGGATAACAAATATATACTGAACGCCTCTTTGCGTAGTGACGGTTCCTCCCGTTTTGCGAAGAACAAGAGATATGGTTATTTTCCCTCTGCCTCCTTTGCATGGCGGGCATCCAATGAAGAATTCTTCCCGAAAAACAAATATGTCAATGATGCCAAGTTAAGATTAAGCTGGGGTATGACAGGAAGCATGGCAGGAGTGAGCAATTATGCTCCGCTATCACTTATCAGTGCGGGCGGTGCTTCTTACAACGGTTCCGCCGGATTCCAGATTTCACAAGACGCCCGTGCCTTGACTTGGGAGAAAGCCAGCCAGTTCAATATCGGATTTGATATAGAAATGTTCCAGTCCCGCCTGACTCTGAACGTAGATATGTTCTATCAGAAAACCACCGACCTGCTGTTCAAGAAACCGGTCAATGCAACCACCGGATATACTACTTTGCAATCCAATATCGGCTCATTGGAGAATAAAGGACTCGAGTTGGCTTTGAATGGCAAAATCCTTACCGGAAAGTTCAAATGGGATTTGGGAGGAAACATCTCTTTCGTAAAGAACAAGTTACTTTCCCTGATCGAAGGAAATGATATGTATATAGTACCCAGTAGCGGAAGTAACCTTCTGGGCGGTTCGATGCATGCTCTAATCAACGGCCAGCCCATCAGTACATTTTATATGCTGAAGATGGAAGGCATCTACCAGCGTGACGACGAAGTGCCTGCGAAACTTTACGCTAAAGGCGTACGTGCCGGTGACGTGAAATATTTCGATTATAACGAAGACGGCGACATTTCCGATGCCGACCGGATGAACGTAGGAAAAGCTATCCCTGACTTTTACGGAGGTATCACTTCCAACTTTTCTTACAAAGGTTTTGACCTGTCTCTGTTTGGACAATTCTCCGTAGGCGGCAAAGTGATGTCGGCATGGCGGGGAGTGAATGGCTCCGAAGGTACCGACCATTTGGGACTCGCACTGTCGAATGTTAAAGTAAGCGACCGGGGCGAATCTGTGGAACAATATTTTAATGTAAGCAAAGAAGTGGCCAACGGATACTGGCGCGGAGAAGGAACAAGCAACACAATCCCCCGTCCTGTACGAATTGGAGTGCATACCGGATACGATTATGACTACAACGTACAGACCTCAACACGTTATCTGGAAGACGCTTCCTACTTTAAACTGAAAACAGTGACTTTGGGCTACACCTTGCCGGAATCGGTTGTTAAGAAACTTCGCGTGAACTCATTAAGAGTCTACATTTCGGCAGATAATCTGCTGACTCTCACCAAGTATTCCGGTTATGATCCCGAAACATCATTCTCCGGCAGTCCGGGCGATTCAAATTATGGCGTTGACTTCGGTCTGCAACCTGTATTGAGAACATTTATTTTTGGTCTGAATCTAAACTTTTAAAAACATAGATGTATGAAACGATACTATACTATAATCAACTATTTGCTGTGTAGCATTTGCCTTTTCTGGATGACGGCTTGTTCAGGTATGCTGGACGATATGCGGCCTAAAGATCAGATCCCTCAAGATATGTTGAGTGAATCCGATTTGGAAAAGTTATTGAATGGAGTGTACGCCGAAATGGAAGAACTGATATTCAAGTTCTATATGGACGGTGACGTAAAGGGTGAGAATTTCAAGGCAGGTCCCGGTTTCTCCCTGAATGACCCGATGTTGATGGCTCCTAGTTCCAAAGAAGTTTTGAGTCAGTGGCAAAAATGCTTCACAACCCTGAAGCAAGTAAACTTTCTGGTCGAAACATATGAAGCATCATCTCATAAAGAAAACCAGGTAGTGAAGCAGACAGGCGGTACAGGATATTATTTCAGGGCCTTGATTTACTATCATTTAGTCACTCGTTGGGGTGGAGCTCCTATCTTACGTAAACGTACCTATGACGTTGTGCCCATCTCTCCCGAAACTGAAGTATGGAGTTTCATAAAAGAAGACTTGACGAAAGCGGAAGGATTATTACCTGAATTTACAGACCGTTTTTATGTATCTATTAGCGCTTGTGATGCACTGAATGCCAAAGTATGCCTGTCTTTGAAAGACTATACAAACGCAGCCGCCTATGCCGACAAGGTGATTGCCAAATCTAATTTTGCATTGAGTGCTACCTCGACCGAGTATGCCAATGCCTTTGTCTCCAACAGCAGTAGTAAAGAACTGGTCTTTGCGCTAGCCAACAAGCGCAGCACAAGTCTACTGCTATTCTACCAAACGGTGAATGATATCGACCCCACTTGGGATTATTCTCCCTCTACTGACTGTTACGGGCATCTCTACGATGATACAACCGTCAAGAAACAAGATATACGTGCAAAAGCCGTGTTTGGTGCGGATAATAGTCGCATTATCAAATTCCCGAATGGAAGTACCGGACAGTTTGTCACCAATGAACAGCCGTCACAAACCCCGATTGTAGTTACCCGCGTAGCAGAGATGTATCTGATTAAAGCAGAAGCATTGGGAGCTACCAACGGACTGTCTACACTGAAAGAGTTTATGAACAAACGCTACGCTACTGTTTCGCTACCCTCAAGCATGACTGATACCGAATTTCAGAACCAGATACTTGATGAGCGTCACCGTGAACTGTACGCGGAAGGTCAACGATGGTATGATTTGAAACGGACCAACCGACTGGACTTGTTTACTTCCTTGAACGGCAGAAACTATCTGATGTATTATCCGGTTCCCCAATCGGAACGCGACTTGGCGGGAGAAGAAAACTATCCTCAAAATCCAGGTTATTAACTATCTTAGAAAGAACAGAGTATGAAGAATATAAAGATATTTGCAACGTTTTTCATCTGCCTGCTGGTACTTTCGGCATGCTCGGATGATTGGAAAGAAAATGCGCTGACAGCTAAATTTGCTTTTGACAAGACGATCTATTATGTAGGCGAAGAAGTCAGTATCACGAATGAAACGATGGGCGGAGAAGGCAACTATGCTTGCCAATGGGATTTAGGAAACGGAAAGACTTCGACCGATATGGCTCCGAAAGTAATTTACGAAACGAATGGTGCCTATACAGTGACTTTGCACGTCAAAGATGGCAAAGGAAATTACGCAATGGCTCATAAACTGCTGACGATTGAAGCGGAGCCTCTGCCCGAAGTCGGGAATGTGAAACTGAAGTGGGTAGGTGCCCATGTACTGGGAGAAATACGTTCCACGGCTCCGGCAGTCAGTGATGATAACAATGTGTATATGACTTCTAACGACCATTATTTGCGTAAATTCTCTGCCACGACGGGCGAACAGCTTTGGGAATTCGATTTGTGGACTTCCGCCGACGGCGATTCTCCGTCCGGCAATACGCATACAACTCCGAGCATCGATACAGATGGTACTGTCTACGTAGGGACTGGCGATACCAGTGGTAAGGTAGGCCGTGTATATGCCATTAATCCCGATGGAACGAAAAAATGGGTAGTTGCCGGAGATGCCGAAAAAGGATTTTGGAATAAAGGACAGGCTTCAAAGCCTCGTATTAATTATCTGACTTGTGCGATTGGAGAGAATCATATCTATATGGGGAATGGCGGATCTACCGGGTCGGTACTTGCCGTTGATAAGAACACCGGACATAGAGTTGGCTATGTGTCAAATGCGGACAATTCGGGAGGTCCTTCGGGTGGAGTATCTGCCGGAATTGCATTGGCGAACAATACGTTGGTTTGGTCAGGCGGAAAGAATGGATTATTCGGTGTTTCGGCATCTGCCTTGAATGCAGGCGGTAATGTGATGTGGGCATGGCAGGTATATAGTTCGGGAAATGACAAACCTTCGGAAAACATGAATGGTTCCGTAGCGGTGGATGGAGCCGGAACAATTTATGGGATTGCCACATTCCCGGCAATAGGAAGCAGTGCCTATGCTATGGGAAGCGACGGAGTCGAAAAGTGGCGCACCTCGTTGGGAAATGTAGGAACACTAGATCAGGGTGGCGTTGTGATAGGTTTGGACGGAAGCATCATTGTAACGGTAAAACGTGCTCCGGGCGAAGCTACGGGAGGAATTGTTTCTTTATCTCCTAATGGAGTTATCCAATGGCATTACGGTGTGCCGGAAGATGTCAGCGGATGTGCGGCAATTGACCAGGCGGGAAATATTCATTTTGGAACCCAGTCCGGCAATTATTATATCATTAAACCCGAAGCATCGGAAGAACAGCTAATCCTGAAAAAAGACCTCGCCGCACTGATTAATGAAAGTGACTCCCCTATGAAGGACAACTGGGAAGCAGGTATCGGGAAGATATGGAGTTCACCGACAATCGGTCCGGACGGCACTATCTATATCGGTATCACGAATACCGTAGATCCGTCAAAGAGTGTTTTGGTAGCTTTGGAAGATGAAGGTATTAGCGGATGTGCAGCTTCCGCATGGCCGATGAAAGGGAAAGACAGCCGTCATTCCAGTGCACAGTTGGGCGGTTCGGGTGAAAATCCGGGTGGTGATCCGGGCGGACAGCTACCTATCACAGGAAATATGAAGGCCGATTTGAAGAACTTGTTTGAGGACAGCTCATATAAAGTCTGGCTCTGTGCCCATCGGGCGAACACCCAGAAGGGGATAACCAACGGTATACCGGAAAATTCATTGCCTTCTATAGAATATGCCATCAATGCCGGAGTAGAGATGATCGAACTGGATGCACGCCCCACATCGGACGGGATATTGGTGCTGATGCACGATAATACTATCGACAGAACCACCGACGGAAGCGGCGCGGTAGGAAATTATACCTATCAGCAACTACAACAGTTCTATCTTAAAGATGCAGCAGGTAATCTGACGAGCGAACGGATTCCGACTTTAGAGGATGCATTGAAAAAGGGGAAAGGAAAGGTGTATTTCAATTTGGATATTGTCAACAAAAACGTTGCCGTAGCTACAATAGTGTCATTACTTAAAAGGTTGGATATGGAAAGCGAAGTGCTACTGTATGTTTCCAATAATCGCAATTATGCGTATGATTTAAGAGCGGCAAACAGCAGCCTGTTGCTGCATCCGATGGCAAAAGCGGCCGATGATATTACTTACTTTGCTTCTTCTTATACGGACAATGTACAGATGATGCAACTATCTACATCAGATGCTCTGTCGGGCACAATGACCGAAGACATTAAGTCTAAAGGCTGGCTTATTTTCTCCAATATTGTAGGGGCGAATGATGCGAATATGCTGTCAGAGAACTATTCGGGGCTTGTAGGTATGATAAACAAACGCATTAATATCGTACAAACCGATTATGCCGAATTGGCAGCCAAGTATTTAAAATCCAAAGATTATAGATAACTAGAATGAATATGAAGAAATATATAATCATAGCAATTGTTCTGCTGTTTCCTCTCTGTCTGTTTGCAGATGAACCGGTAAAGGCAATTTACGCAAAGATAACGGATCCCGATAATAAAGAAATCACTGTCGTAGCCCATCGGGCGGACTGGCGTTTTGCACCTGAAAATTCGCTGGCAGCGATTGAAAGTTCTATCCGGTTGGGAGCCGACGTGGTGGAACTGGACATTCAGAAAACCAAAGACGGACAGTTGATCCTTATGCATGATAAGACGTTGGACAGAACGACAACCGGAAAGGGCAAGATTGCCGAATGGACACTGGACTCCATCCGGACTCTCCGCCTGAAGAATGGTGCCGCATTGAAAACCAAACATCGTGTGCCTACATTGGAAGAAGCATTATTGACGGCAAAAGGGCGTGTGATGGTAAATTTGGATAAGGCATATCCCATATTCGACGAGATTTTCCCCATCTTGGAGAAAACCGGAACTGTCGGGCAGATCATTATGAAAGGCTCCAAACCTGTTGCGGAAGTAAAGAAGGATTTGGGAAAATATTTAGACCGGATTATATATATGCCTATCGTGCATTTGGACAGGCCGGGAGCTATGCAGCAAATAGATGATTTTATGAAAGAACTTCATCCCGTAGCTTTTGAATTGCTGTTTGAATCGGATACTTGTCAACTCCCCAAACAGGTGCGAGCTAAACTCGAAGGAAAAAGTAAAATTTGGTATAATACCCTTTGGGATACGATGGCAGGCGGGCATGACGATGATAAATCGTTGGAAAATCCGGATGAAGGCTACGGATATTTGATAGACACACTTGGTGCAACCATCATTCAGACCGATCGTACCGCCTATTTATTGGAATATCTGCAAGCACGTAAGAAACGTAATGAGCATAAGGCAGATGCATTTCATTAATATGTAAATTTCGTTTATGTCATTTAAAATATTGGATTTTTATAGAATCTCTCCTCCGGCAGCCGGGGGAGAGACTGATTCCGAACGTTCTTCACGTTTCAAGCGTATCCGTTGGGCAACGTTCTTGTCGGCTACTACCGGATATGGTATTTATTATGTTTGCCGTCTTAGTATGAACGTAGTGCGCAAGCCGATTGTAGAGGAGGGAGTATTCTCCGAAACTCAATTGGGAATCATAGGATCCTGCCTGTTCTTCGTGTATGCAGTGGGCAAGTTGACGAATGGATTTCTTGCCGACCGTAGTAATGTACGGCGTTTTATGTCTACCGGATTATTGTGTTCCGCTTTGATAAACCTATGTTTGGGTTTCACCAATTCGTTTTATGCATTTACCATACTTTGGGGACTGAATGGTTGGTTTCAGTCAATGGGAGCAGCGTCCGGTGTGGTTTCGCTGACCCGGTGGTATAGCAGTAAGGAGCGGGGTACTTTTTATGGCTTTTGGTCTGCCAGCCATAATTTGGGTGAGGCATTGACGTTTATTTCCATAGCATTACTGGTCAGTGGGATGGGATGGAGATATGGAATGATTGGAGCCGGAGTAATTGGTATCTTGGGATTCCTGATGATGCTTGTCTTTATGCGTGATACACCACAAAGTCAGGGATTCTTGTTGGATAAAAAATCTTCCTTTGAGGATTCCCGGTCTTCATCCGGCAAACAAACGGAAGATTTCAACAAAGCTCAAAAAGCAGTCTTGAAGAATCCTGCAATTTGGATTTTAGCTTTGTCCAGCGCATTTATGTATATCAGTCGTTATGCTGTGAACAGTTGGGGTGTTTTCTATCTGGAAGCTCAAAAGGGATACTCTACATTGGATGCAAGTTTTATCATATCTATCAGTTCCATTTGTGGAATCATCGGTACGGTATTTTCCGGAATCATTTCAGACAGGCTTTTTTCCGGTAGCCGTAATGTTCCCGCTTTAGTATTCGGATTGATGAATGTTCTTGCACTTAGCCTGTTCCTATTGGTTCCGGGCGTACACTTCTGGGTAGATGTGCTTGCGATGGTTCTTTTCGGGTTGGGTATCGGAGTTCTCATTTGTTTTCTAGGTGGTCTGATGGCTGTCGATATTGCTCCCCGTAATGCTTCCGGAGCGGCTTTGGGAGTAGTCGGTATCGCCAGTTATATCGGAGCCGGATTGCAAGATGTGATGAGTGGCATTTTAATAGAAGGTCAGAAGACGGTTCAAAATGGAGTGGAGGTTTACGACTTTACCTATATCAATTGGTTCTGGATTGGTGCGGCTTTACTATCTGTTTTCTTTGCCTTATTGGTTTGGAATGCGAAGTCGAAAGAAGTGGATTAGTTTCGGGTATATTAGATTAGATTGAAAAAGCTTGTTTCCAAAAGAGGATAACAAGTGTTTGTTTATGTTTTTATCATATTTACTTCGTCTCTACCAACCAACGATTGATATTGCGAGTTTCCGCACTAAATTCCACACCGATTTTTACTATTTTCCGGTGGTCTTTCTGATATAAAATCCCTGATCGTTGTTCTTCATTGGAGTATAGAATGGTACAAGGAAATTAATGAATCCATAACGTACCTCATCGTTAGGAAAGTCTAGAAAATAATTATTGAAGCGTCTATCGTAATTCTTAATTGTCAAATTAGAAGATACGTTTTTCCCAAGTTAGCCATTCGCCATACAAGTACGGTCTTATCCACATAAAGATAATTTTTCCTACGGATATCTTCAAAAGTCTGTATACCAATGGGAAGTTTACGCATCGAGTTATACATATTCGATGTTTATTTGAATATTATGTATCAAAAATAATGATATTTTTATATAATAATTGTATTTGCGTAAACAACTTCCCTGTTTCTTTTTTCTCTTTGTACGCAAGGAGTTGAATCTTTGCATACGAGAACAAAATAATAAACCCTAAAAACTGTAGGAATGATGAAAATAGAAAATTTTACGGATTACATGAGTCGGGTGATTGAAAACCTGAAAAAAGAAGAACGTTATGGAACGGCCTACATTTACAGCTATGCCCTCAAGGCACTCCGTATTTATAAAGGAAAGAATGATTTACCTTTCAGTGTCTTCAACAAGATGGAAATGAAGCATTTTGAGCAATACTTGCTCAATAACAAACGAAGTTGGAACACCATTTCCACTTATTTCCGCGCTTTGCGTGCCGTTTATAATCGGGCAGTGGACGAAGAAATCATAAAAGGAGAACTTCGATTGTTTCATCATGTATTCACAGGCGTGACGTCGGAAAAGAAGCTGGCGCTGGAAGTCTGTGAGATGCGTGAACTGATAGCGAAAAATTGCAGCCGGAAAATGCTTTGTGAAACACAGCTATCCCCAAGCCTGCAACGTGCACGTGATTTGCTGGCATTGATGCTGCTACTACAAGGCATTGGCTTTTCCGACCTCATCCATTTGCGGAACGTGAACCTGAAGAAGAACGGTGGAAAACAATATTTCCTACACTTCCGCCGACAGAAGACAGGTGCGGAACTAAGTATTCAGGTTCCACCGGAAGCGATGGCAATCATCGAACGCTATCGCAGCAAAGATTCCTCCTCTCTTTATCTGCTCAATCTGCTTGACGGACAAAGCGGGGGAGAGGAAGCGTATGGCGAATACCGCCGACAACTGCGAATATTCAATTATAACCTTTCCCGCCTGGCCATCCTTTGCGGTGTGGACTCTCCTGTCAGCTCCTATACCGCCCGGCACACCTGGGCGACGCTGGCAAAATACTGTGAAGTCCCCGAAGAAATCATTTCCGAGGGGCTAGGACATTCTTCACTCGAAGTGACACGCACTTACCTGAAACGTTTTGAAAACGATAAACTTAGCAAGGCTAATCTGATAATAAAGGATTACGTGTTTAAGGGAAATCAGAGGCTTTGGAATAGCTGATAAAAACACAAGAACGGCAAAATAAAGACGTTACTTGCTAAGTAACGGAAAGGTATTATGGTACGACAAATATATGAAATATATGGATGAATCATTCTTTTTTTATTGATTTCTTACTCACAAACAGAAAAAGACTATAAAACCCAGTTAGAAAAAACACTTATCACATATCAAATATAGATTGAGCCGTGGAAAACACAAAATTCTCCTCTATCTGCTTCCCTTCACTTTGGTGCAGACTACTATTCTTGTGTATATTCTTTTACGAGAATCACAGCAAATGAGATGATTGCAGTGCACAGCGCCCTGTTCTGACTGTAGAATCTGTTTCCGTTACTTAGCAAGTAATTCAAGGCAGGTATGAGTAATCATTTATTTAATAAAAAAAACAAAGTAAAGTATGAGAAGAAACAGTCTCTGTTTGATGCTACTATTCGTAGTAATGGCTATCGGGTGTGATGACGGCGAGCTTGTGCAGCTGCAAAGAGATGTAAAAGATCTCCAGTCGAGAGTCACAACACTAGAAACGTGGTGTAACACGGCAAACACACAAATTTGTGCATTGCAAGGACTTGTCACTGCATTAGAGCAAAAAGACTTTGTGACAGGCGTTACCCCAATTGTGGAAAATTCAAAAGAAGTGGGCTATACTATTTCTTTCAGTAAAAGCGGTCCTATCACCATTCGGCACGGAGAAAAAGGTACGGATGGCATTACTCCCGTCATCGGTGTGAAGCAGGATACGGACGGAAACTATTATTGGACGGTGAAAACAGGCGATGCCGCACCGGATTGGATGCTTGATGTCTCGGGAAATAAAATCTCTACTACCGGTGCTGACGGTCATTCCCCCGTTATCAGCATTGCCGAATTCGAAGAATGCTTCTATTGGAAGATAGATGGTGAATGGCTGCTTGATAATGGCAAGAAAGTACCTGTGACAGGCGAACAGGGAGATGCTATTTTCGCAGAAAATGGGATCGACTATACCACTGACTCTGCAAACGTCATCTTTACGCTTGCCGATGGAACAACGAAAATAACGCTTCCCAAATCAAGTTTTGTGACGGTCGGCTTTGACAGCTACGAAATTTTCTATGCTTCGGCAACCAACAACGAAATCACTCTGATGCTACCGTTTACTCTCAAAGAAGAAGATTATACCACCCTGGCAGCTACCGTTACCAACGAAAGTGGGACAGGCATGGACGTTAAAACCCGCTCTGCCACTACGCAGGAAATATGGGGTGTGCAGGTCACTAAACCGAGCTTCGCAGAAGGTGCTGTCGTTACGGGAAGTGCCAAAGTGACGCTCACCGCACCTGCTAATATCAAACTCTCGGCAACAGCCCTGCTGAAAGTAACCATAACTGACAAAAACGGCAAAGACTTCACAGTTACCCGACCTGTGAAATATTTTGATGGCCTCATTGTTGAAAGTACGGCAGGGAACTTAAGTACTGAGGTTACAGATGGCTCTGTACGCAAACTCGCTATCAAAGGCAGCATGAATGCAGACGACTTTACATATATCAGACAATCACTGAATGCCTTGGAAGTATTAGACTTGTCGATGACCGATCTCGCCGTCATGCCCAATCGTGGACTGGCATTCAATAAACCTCTATCGGCGAACACCACGCTCAAACGAGTCGTTCTTCCGGCCACCGTTACCGCGATTGAAGAAGCCGCCTTTGCCAATTGCCGTGCATTGGAAACGATGGATACAGAGAATGCCCAAAGCATCGGGCGGTGGGCATTTGAGAACTGCATAAGTCTCCGGAATGTCCATATAGGCGAAAAAACTGAGAACATCTACAACTCGGCATTTATGAATTGCACCGCTTTGGCGACTGTCAATATTCCCGGAAGTGTGCAGACGCTGGGAAGATGGTTGTTCGAGGGTTGTGAGAATCTGGAAACGATCACTCTCAACGAGGGAGTGCGGAATCTTTCACCGAGCACATTCTATGGCTGTGGCATCAGGTCAATCTCTATTCCCTCCACCGTGACCGAAATTCCTGATTGGGTATTTCAGGAGTGTCACAACTTGGAGCATATTACCCTGCATGATGGAATTACCTCGATAGGTGAAGCTGTGTTTCTCCGCTGCTATTCTTTGAAAGATTTTCGTATCCCGAAAGGAGTCACCGTGATTCGCAATAATATGTTTGATGAGTGTCAGAGCTTGCAACGTGTGACATTTCACAACGGCATAACCGAAATTCAAGAACGGGCGTTTGGTTATTGCATTAATTTGGCAGGAGATCCGGTGGGAGGATATCTTACGCTTCCCTCCTCATTGACGACTTTGGATAACGGAGCATTCCAAAACTGCAATAGCCTGTTGGCTGTTGATATGTCGGAAACAGCCGTTACAGCTATACCGGAGTATCTTTTTGCTCATTGTGAAAAGCTTTCTGCCATCACTTTGCCCAATAATTTACAGACAATAGGAGAATGGGCGTTCACGGTATGTCCAATGATAGCAATAACATTGCCCGCCAGCGTGACTTCCGTAGGCAGCTATGCTTTCTGGCAGTGTGCACAGTTGAAATATGTTTATTCCAATGCTCCGACAGCCCCTACTATTGGTGTGCAAACATTTGATCCTGAATGCAAAACGGGCCGTACGGTGTATATTCCATCAACAGCCAATTATGCCTCATGGATCAGCTATTTTGACTCAATAAGAAATTTGTAAATAATTAAGTTTAACTTTTTGCATCAATTAGTTAAACAAATATCTATTTTTGTCATTCCGGAAATACCGCAGCTTTCTGCCTTTTCCGGAATGGCTTTTTTATAACTAAAAGGATTGTTTTATGGAAAATTCATTTAATGATGAATTGTATTGTTCGTTGAAAGACGAACTTCGTGAAGTGAACGCACAAATTGATGTGCATAGTGAACAATTGATGAACTTGCTTGACCAAAAAAAAGAATTATCGGTCAACTGATTCGGGAAGTAAAGTCGCAGACACCTGTTGTCATAGAATACCGGGGAAATCCGAAAAGGTATGTCGCCGTTATTCTGAATGCCATTGACCGGGGGCGCCTGACTTATGACGGGGCTTCTAATAGTGAACAAACCATTCGCGCTTTGGCGACTCTGATTGATGTGATAAGCCCGAAAACGGGCAAGGTACTTAGCGTGGAAACACTGGTGTCTTATGAGAAGAAGGAACACACCGGAGATTTCACTGATTATCGTGAAGGAGATTTCGACGAATTAAATAGGATAGTGAGTTGATTTGAAAACGTGGCGGGAAATTTGAAAAAGACGGTGGGCTTTTTCAGATTTCCCGCTGTCTTTTTCAGAAAGAGAATACAAAAGTGTGAGAGGTGTGAGAGAGAGTTTTCAACTTTCTACTTTTCTATTATTTAATTCTATTATCTATATATTCAATTAAAAAAAATACAAATGTTACAAATCCTCTCTCACACCTCTCACACTTTCTTGGTAAATAGAATGAAAATAGATAAAAAACAGGAAATTTTGTTGTATAGTTGAACAACGTTTCGTATATTTGCAGTATGGAAAAGAAACGTAAGATCCGTACATACGGGGGTTACTTTGAGGCTTTCATGGAGACTTTAACCGAAAAGGAACAAGATAAGATCCAATATGGACTACTTTTGTTAAAAACACAAGAAAGGCTCTCCGCTAAATTTGTAAAATTTATTCGGGATGGAGTTTTTGAACTTCGTACAGAATATAATAGTAATATATATCGAGTATTTTTTATTTTTGATGATGGTAATATTGTGGTACTGTTCAATGGCTTTCAAAAAAAGACCACAAAGACACCGGATATTGAAATAGAAAGAGCATTAAAAATAAAGGAGGAGTATTATGCAGATAAACAATCATCAGCTAGTAGATTATGATGTAGTTCTTGATGCGAAATTTGGTGCAGAAGGAACTCCTGAGCGTGCGGAAGCAGAGGAGAAAGCCTATGCTTTTTATACAGGGCAGATTATTGAGGATGCACGGAAGAAGGCTAAAATCAGTCAAGCTGAATTAGCCCGGCGTATAGGTTCTGATCGTTCTTATATATCCCGAGTGGAGAGTGGTCAGACTGAACCTAAGGTATCTACTTTTTATCGGATAATGAATGCCTTAGGGTGTAGAATCGAATTTTCGATGAATTTGTAGGGATAAAAAAATGCAGAGTTATCTTTGACAACTCTGCATTTTTATTAGCTACTGTACCCAATCATGGGTCGCTCTTCTTATTCGTATAGCCTGTTCGATTTTACCTGTTCGGGGGCAATGATAAATACGGCATATCTTCTACCGTTTCTTCCCTTTTTAGACTCAAAATTATGCTTAACCATTACTTTGCCAATCTGGATCTTCGCTCCGATGGAATATTGATAACCGGTACGCTCACGGATCAGTTCGGCAATTTCGCTGACAGTGAGGTACTGTACCTTTTCAAACCGTTCCGGCTTGCGGATATGGGTGAGTACCAGTTCCTCTTCCGGTGAATGGAAAATGAAATCTTCATTATTCTTTTCGATCCGGTTGTTGTCCTCCTGCGTGAACCAATATTGATAACCCGGAGTGTTGAGCAAATGCTTTATCTGCGCATACAGTTGAGTATAATTGATTTTGATAAACTCGATGGAATCGGCATGGAAACAAAGGAAGCGGCGGGTGCCTGTCGTGTCGTGAAGAATCTCCTGATAGTTGCACGTTCCGGCAAAGGAAGCGGTGTGTGGGAAGTTCTGCGAACGGCGTGCGTACGGGAGACGGATACTGATTACTTTGCGGGTCACCAGATCCTTGAATGTATTCAGATCGCGCCCGCTCATTCCCTCGAATTCGTCAAGGTTGATAAGCATTGATTGCGCTATTTTGGCCAAATCGTCTTTACTGTTCGGATTGATAAGGCCGGTAGAAAGATAAGTGCGCAGTTCGGGCGGAAGCAGGTTGTTGATAAAGGTTGTCTTGCCGATATTCTGCACCTCGCTGCATAGTAAAAGCACGGTGTGGTTGACGACATCGTCTTGGGTGGCGGCAGCGCACATCCCTACCAGATAACGCTCCAGGCACTCCGTCCAGAAACTCTGGTGGTTGGTACGGACACTGTCCGCCAGAATACGGATATAATCTATCCCGTCCCATTCGGGAAGCTCCTTAAAATACTTGCGGATAGGGTGGTAGCTGCTACTGAAATCGGAGTAAATCAGATTCTGAATCATCTTCACGTTGCAGGCATAGCCCAGCTCATTCATCTCCATCCAAATGCTGTTCTCCATCCTGTCATCAAGAATGCGGAAAGGATCCGGCTGCTCTGTTTCGGAAACCCTCCGGCGATATTCCATGATGTGAAGCAGCTCGTTATAGCGCGTCTCATAACACTCGCTGATATGCTGTTCTATTTGCAGCATTCGTTTTTGGGTACTGTTCAGCTTGTTCGTGTTGAACTCCTCCGTATGTGCATAAGCACTGGCAATCAGCGAATCCGTTTCCTCCGCCGGGAGGTCGGTAAACAGGCTCTTTATGAAAGCTGCCGCTTCCTGTTCGGGAATGCCGTGACGGTTGTATTTGCACGCCAGATGATGCAGGTAATTGTTGCGGTTTCCTTCGGTGTATTTTTCCGACTTGTTGTGATAGTAGTTCAGGGTCACCATTAATGAAGCGTGTGAGGAATGATAGTTGAGTGCGGTCTCTTCACTGACCGGATTGTTGTCCGTTTCCTGCTTTTTCCTTCCGGGTGTTTTCTTCTTCTTTTGCGTTTTATAGAACAGAGGGGGCTGTTCCACGATGAAGGGAGTGGCGTCACGATTGAAATAGATGCCCGGATCGTATGACAACAGACAGGTACGCCCCACATCCTGACCGGAGGTGTCAATCTCGGTCTGACAAAGTTGGGAGTAAAAAGAAGCGACCTTATTGTAGGCTGCATTGTGGAAATCTTCTATTTCCTGAATGGTGTCGGGCAATGTCCCGTCCGGCCGTTGTGTGTGCGCTATGATTTTCAGTCCCATCCCTTTGGGGCTGATAAAGGCGATTCGGGTGTAGCTGCACGCTCTCACCGTTTGCAGGATACGCGCTAACTCTTCTTTACTCAAATGGTCTATATCTATCACGATATATCCCAGATATTTGACAAGGGTCGCATTGGAACGGCCACCCCGATAATTGGCGGAGAATGTGACGGAAGGCAGTTTCTTCTTCTCTTCGTTTGCAGCTTTCTCTCCCTGCTCCAGGAAGGTACGTCGTACGCTTTCCACTATGTTACGATACTTTGGACTGCCGATGGCAGATACGATTTCTTCTTCGGTCATTTCTGCTATGATGCGATAGAAGTCAAGAAAAATGTTGAATTGATTCATTTCTTTAGTTTACTTTTTTAGTCGGCTGCGAAATAACTCTTTTGCAGCGAGATGTAACGAAACTTTCGGGAAAATAGTGAAAAGTTCTTTCAGGGCTCTCCCAGATATTGCACGATGGTAGCCACCTGTTTGGGAGAGAGCAGGCGGTTGCGTGCACGGTAACCCTCCGCTTCCAGTTCGTGTAGGAGAGGGAGGTTGAAGAGGATCCATCTCCGGAGAATTTGTAAGGCAACTTTGATACATACGGTAGGGTTGTAAAGATGTGCCAGCTCTGCTTTCGTATAGGTGCGGATGATGAAGAGGTTTTCTTTGTTATTCATAACTGATTGTTCTTGTTGTATGCTATAAAGTTACTGAAAATAAACGGTTTGAGAAAGGAATAACCTCACTTTTATTCATTGAAAATCAAGAAACTTCATTCGAGATCAAGAAACTTCGTTGGGGAATAGGGAGTGTGGAAGAGGTTGTATCTTTGTGTCGTTAACAAGAAGGAAATGCATTTCGAATGTACAAAAACTTTAAAATTATTTTAGTATGGCAATGACAGTTTCTTATTCAGTAGTGCCGCGTAAGAATCCTGCAAAAAAGGATGAACCGGCCAAGTATTATGCCCAAGCGCAATCAGCGGGCGAGTTGGATTTTGAAGAGTTGTGTGAGGCGATCACCAGTCGTTCCACCTGTACGGAAACGGATGTGCGTGCCTCGATTTCCGGTATTCTTTATGAGGCGAAGCGTTCGTTGAAGGCGGGGCGTATTGTGCGGCTGGGTGATTTGGGCAGTTTGCAGATCGGGTTGACCAGTGAGGGAGCAGAGTCGGTTAAGGAGTTCGCCACTTCGATGATCAAGGGAGCGCATATCATTTTCCGTCCGGGAAAACAGTTGGCGGAATTGCTGAAGATTCTTAGTTATCAGCAAGTGCGTACACGCGCGGCTGCCCAGTCGGGCGATGGAAGCGACGGCGGCAACGGTGACGGAGGTAGTGGTGATAAAGGTGACGGCGGTTCCGGTGATGGCGGATCGGACAACAACGGAGAAGCTCCGGACCCGGCAGAATAATAGTACTAACATTAATTTGGGAAAAATATGAAAGAGATCGTAAGTAAAATCCTGGAGGTGATCATGTGCCTCATTCCTTTCTTCGGAAAGGGAAAACGTGAGAGAGTAGTGAGGGAAGTGCGTTATAATGCTACGCACAAGGAGGTGTGCAACGTGAAAACAACGGAAAGGGCGAAGGAAGATGAGAAAGATTAGTCTGATTGTCATTCATTGTTCCGCCACCCGTGCCGACCGTGATTTTACGGCAAAGGATGTGGATACGGCTCACCGTTTCAGGGGATTCTCGTGCTGGGGGTATCACTATTACGTGCGTAAGTCGGGGCAGATAGAACCGATGCGGGACGAGGATATGGTAGGTGCTCATGCGCGTGGCTACAACTCGATCAGTTTAGGTGTGTGCTTTGAAGGCGGATTGGACGCGAACGGGAAACCGGCAGATACACGCACCCCGCGTCAGAAAGAGGCTTTGCATCGCTTGGTGGGAGAGTTGTTGCAGCGTTATCCCGAAGCGAAAGTTGTGGGACACCGGGATCTGAGTCCTGATACGAATTATAACGGAATCGTGGACCCGTGGGAACGGATCAAAGAATGCCCTTGTTTCGAGGTGATTGAAGAATTTGAGAATTAATTGACCACCACAGTAGTGAAATATTCTTTAAATACCTTCGCGGCTTTTTCAAGTTGGTCGGGGGTATTTTCTTTTACGTCTTTCAGCTTGTATTCCTGCTCCATCGCTTCATACTTATGTACGCCTAATGTGTGATAAGGCAGGATTTCCACTCGTTGTACCATCTTATATTTTCCCAGAGTCTCTCCTAAACGGCGGATATCTTCTTCGAAATCGCTGTAGCCGGGCACTAATACGTAGCGTAACCAGAACGGCTTTTCGTTCTTTTCGAGCCAGGCTGCCGTGCGTAGCGTCTGTTCGTTGCTTCTTCCGGTCAATGCATGGTGGCGTGCCGGATTAAACTCCTTGATATCGAGCAAGACAAGATCTGTCAGTTTGAAAAGCTCTTCCACATCTTCGTTCCAGATACCGCCGTTGCTGTCTATGCACACATGAATCCCTTTCTCTTTCAGTTCGCGAACCAGCGGGACGAGAGCTTTGGCTTGAAACGTGGGTTCTCCGCCCGAGAAAGTGACTCCTCCGCGTTTACCGAAGAAAGGACGCTGGCTCATGGCCATGCGGATGATTTCTTCCGGTGGGGTGGGAGTGCCGCCTTTGCCGGCTATCGTATCCGGGTTGGCGCAATACAGGCAACGGAAATTGCAACCTTGAAGAAAAACGACGAGCCGTAAGCCCGGCCCGTCAAATGTTCCCATACTTTCGTATGAATGAACTCGTACGAGTTGAAAGTTGAAAGTTGAAAGTTGAAAGTTCATGACTTTGTGATTGAGTTTTTGGTGGTTTTTACGATACTTGCTAATAATTTTATTAGTTCACGGCAATCTTGGTGGATTGATTCAAAAGAGCTGTTAGTAATATAGTCGCTGTCTTTCAGCAGCATGAGCCAATATTCCGTTTCGTTGGCTTCTTTTAAAGAGATATTCATTTTGTTTAAAAAATCAGCTCTGCTTTGGGCATGTTCTGCTTCACGGCATAGGGCTCCTATGGCTGTTCCACTCCGAAGTATTTGTTTTGATAAAACATATTCCTTCTTTTCATGATATAAATATTTGTATAACTTTATAATCCGAAGCGCAAAACTGTACGATTTTCCTCCTACTATAGCCTGCCCCATATCCTAGTCATTCTCAAAACTTTCAACTTTCAACTCTCAACTCTCAACTAAAATCGTTCGTGGAACGAACGATTGATAACCTCCAATTGGTGTTCGCGGCTCAACTTCACGAAGTTTACGGCATAACCGGAAACGCGGATGGTAAGCTGCGGGTATTTCTCCGGATGTTCCATCGCATCATAAAGCATTTCACGGTTCAGAACATTCACGTTCAGGTGGTGAGCGCCTTTGGTGAAGTAACCATCCATCATTGTTACCAGATTTTCGATACGGTCCTCCTCAGTGGCTCCCAATGATTTCGGAACAATGGAGAACGTGTTGCTGATACCGTCTTGAGAGTCGCGGTAACGAAGTTTCGCTACGGAACTCAAAGAAGCGATAGCACCGTTCTTGTCGCGTCCGTGCATCGGGTTGGCTCCCGGAGCGAAAGCGACACCTTTGGCACGTCCGTCGGGAGTGGCGCCGGTCTTCTTGCCATACATCACGTTGGAAGTGATGGTCAGCAGCGAAAGGGTAGGACGGGCATTCTTGTAAACCGGAAGTTTCTTCAATTCTTCACTGAAGAAATATACCAGGTCGACACCCAAGTGGTCTACCTTGTCGTTGTCATTTCCGAAGCAAGGGAACTCACCTTCGATATCGAAACCTTCCGTCAGACCGATGTCGTTGCGGCGTGCGGTTACTTTCGCATATTTGATAGCCGACAGTGAATCGAGCGCGATGGAGAGTCCGGCTACACCGTAAGCGAGGTTGATGCGCGGGTTCGTATCTACAAGCGCCATCTGGGCTTTCTCGTAGTAATACTTGTCGTGCATATAGTGGATGATGTTCATCGCTTCGTTGTAGACACGGGCGATTTCCGTCAATACCTTTTTATAATTACTCATCACTTCCTCAAAGTTCAGCGTGTCGCTGGTCAGTACAGGGATGTTCTTTACCATTACCGTACCGGTGTTCTCGCAACGTCCGCCGTTGATGGCAAGCAGCAGGGCTTTCGCCAGGTTGCAGCGTGCACCGAAGAACTGGATCTGCTTTCCGATTTCCTGGTAAGACACGCAGCAGGCGATTCCGTAGTCGTCCGACTGGCGCACTTCACGCATCAGGTCATCGTTCTCGTACTGGATGGAAGAAGTGTCGATAGAAACTTTAGCACAGAATTCTTTGAACCCTTCCGGCAGTTCCGGGCTCCACAGTACAGTCAGGTTCGGTTCCGGTGAAGGACCGAGATTGTACAATGTCTGCAAGAAACGGAAAGAAGTCTTTGTAACCTTCGTGCGTCCGTCGTTGAGACGGCCTCCCAGAGATTCGGTTACCCAAGTCGGGTCGCCGGCAAAGATATCGTTGTAGGATTGCATACGCAGGTGGCGTACCATACGCAGTTTGATGACAAACTGGTCGATCAGCTCCTGTGCGAAAGACTCGGTGATGGTTCCTTTGCTCAATTCATATTCCATGTAGATATCGAGGAAAGAAGAAACATTACCCAATGACATGGCTGCTCCGTCTTGTTCTTTCACGGCAGCCAGATAAGCCATGTACACCCATTGTACGGCTTCCTGTGCGGTATAGGCGGGACGGCTCAAGTCGAGACCGTAGTATTCGCCCAGCACTTTCATATCCTTCAATGCCTTGATCTGTTCCGCTACTTCTTCGCGCAGACGGATGCGGGATTCGGTCATCGGGCCGGTCAGGTTGCGGAGGTCTTCTTTCTTGGCCTCTATCAGTCGGTCGATACCGTAAAGAGCCATACGGCGGTAGTCACCGATGATACGTCCGCGCGCATAGTTGTCGGGCAGTCCGGTGAGGAATCCCAATGAGCGGAACGAACGGATTTCTTCTGTATATACGTCGAATACTCCGTCATTGTGCGTCTTACGGTAATGAGTGAAAATGTCTTTTACGCGGTCGTCCACTTCGACACCGTTTTCGTGACACGCCTTGCTTACTACGTTGATACCCCCGAAAGGTTTGATGGCACGCTTCAGCAGTTCGTCTGTCTGCAGACCGACGATCAGCTCGTTTTCCTTGTCGATATATCCCGCTTTGTGGGAAGTGATGGTAGATACGGTAACATTATCCAGTGCGCGGACACCGTTGTTTGCTCTCTCTTCAGCCAATGCTTCGAGGCAGCGGTTCCATACGGCTTTTGTGCGTTCGGTAGGTCCTTCGAGGAAAGATGCATCTCCGTAGTACGGAGTGATGTTATGACTTACGAAATCTCTTACGTTGATTTCGCTGCTCCAAAGACCGTCTTTAAAGATCTTGTTTAATTCCATAATGATATAATTAGAGGTTGTAGTTATCCTTTTCTTTAGAGCGCACAAAGTTACAATCATTTTTCATATAATCAGCATAAATATACTCTGATTTTATGCTGTCCAACATAAAATACCTATAAATTGCTATCTTTTGGAAATAGATGGCTGATTTTTTTAGAGAAACTCTTGCAGATTTGAAATATCTTCGTACCTTTGCACCGCTTTTGACGAAAAGCACTCCTGATAAAGGAGTTTTGGAGAGGTGGCAGAGTGGTCGATTGCGGCGGTCTTGAAAACCGTTGAAGGTAACACTTCCCGGGGTTCGAATCCCTGTCTCTCCGCAACAAACGCTGAAAATCAGCAGATTGCAAAACAAACACCCAGTTTTGCACCCAAGAATGTAAAGTCGGGTGTTTTTGTTTTATTTAAGATAATACAACCACTACATAATAAAAGAGTAGCGATATTAAAAGAATCCGATGAGAAAAGACTAATATTTATCTATCCATTCACTTTGATTTTTCAGGACTTTACATCGTCCTGAAAGTATTTGTTATTGTATTCCAACGTCAGGAGTGGATTATAATACAAGTTTTTTGTGTGGATAGAATTTCGTTTTGCTTAATGTACGAAAGTACTTATCTATAAACGCATGAAATATTAGCACAATGAATCATTGGAAATCAACTTTGGCCGTGATAGGAATAGGCCAACTCATATCTATTTTAACAAGTACGATTGTTGGCTTCTCCATTATTTTTTGGATTAGCAACGAATTTAAATCCCCGACAGCTTTATCTCTGGCTATTTTAGCTGGATTTTTACCACAATTTGTATTAGGCTTGTTTGCCGGGGTCTATGTTGACAGATGGAATCGAAAGAAAACGATGTTTTATTCGGACTTGTTCATCGCGTTCTGTACCCTATGTCTTTTTATTGTGATAACCAAGGGTTATAAAGACCTTTCTTTTTTTTATCTATTGACTGCTTGTCGTTCAATAGGCAGTACGTTTCATGCACCTGCTTTACAGGCAAGCATCCCTCTACTGGTTCCCAAGCACCATCTTGTCAGGGTATCAGGTTTGTACCATTCCATTCAATCCTTCAGTGAGGTGATAGCCCCCGTTGTAGGGGCAAGCCTCGTTGTTTGGCTTCCCATACAGTATATTCTGCTCATAGATGTGATCGGAGCTGTTGCTGCTTGTCTGACCTTACTTTGTGTCCAGATTCCTTCTCTTCAAAAAACGAAAGTTCTTCCAGATTTCAAAAAAGAACTGACGGAATGTTGGCATACCTTGCGGCGTACAATGGGCATTTTGCCTTTATTCGTATGCTTTACGCTGGTGACTTTTGTCCTTATGCCTGTTTTTACGTTATTTCCTTTTATGACGCTTCTGCATTTCAACGGAAACATTTTGCAAATGGGAGTTGTGGAAATGGGTTGGGGCTCAGGGGCATTGTTGGGCGGTTTAGTACTTGCCTGTAAGGCTTTGAAAAGCAAGCAAACATTAGTGATGCATACGGCTTATGTGATATTGGGATTGTATCTGATTAGCGCCAGTTATTTACCATCAAGCGCATTTATAGGTTTTGTTTGCCTAACATTTACAGGAGGCATAGCCTATTCCATTTACCATGCGCTTTTCATCGCTATTATTCAGCAGAACTTGGCTTCGGACATGCTTGGACGGACTTTTTCTCTCATCTTTAGTTTGAGTACCTTTCCATCAATGCTGGGTATCGTAGCTTCAGGATATTGGGTGGAAGCATGGGGTATCACATCCGTCTTTATGATCAGCGGATGGGTTATCTTTCTGATTGGAGTGGGTGCAAATTTTATTTCTTCAATCAAGCAGTTGGATAATTACGCATAGTATTATTTATTAAAGAATTATTATATGACAAAGAAAGAACACACTACGATTACAGAGTTATTTCAAGTTTTGGACTTGTTGGAAAGCCTGGACATGCAGTTTTGGTTGGATGGAGGCTGGGGAGTGGATGTCTTGTACGGACAGCAAACCCGCTTGCATAGAGATATTGACATTGATTTTGATGCCAATTATACAGACCAACTCCTTGATCTTTTGCAGGAGAGAGGATATCAAATTGAAACAAATTGGTTGCCCACCCGTGTGGAACTGTATAGCAAAGAATTAGGCTATATTGATATCCATCCTTTTGTCTTGAATGCGGACGGCACTTCCAAACAAGCCGACTTGGATGGAGGCTGGTATGAATTTCAACCGGACTATTTTGGAACAGCAGTCTTTGAAGGCAGAAGCATCCCTTGCATTTCTGCAAAAGGGCAACAAGTATTCCATTCGGGCTACGATTTAAGAGAGAAGGATATTCACGATTTATCTATAATTAAACAATGTATAACAACAATGAGCCTAACAATTAGATAAGAACAAGAAAATGACAGAAAAACAAATTGTCTGGTATATCTTACTTACAGAAGTAAAGATAGATAGTGACACCCAGTCTGTCACATCCCTGAGTGTAGCTCCATTGGCAGTCTTGCCGGAATTCCAGCGTAAGGGAATTGGGGGGGATGTTGATTCAGTAAGCCCATCAGAGGGCAGCACTTTTGGGTTACGGCACAGCAGTCGTATTGGGGCATAAAGAGTATTATCCTCGATTTGGCTATCGCAAGGCTATCGATTTAGGAATTGAATTTCCTTTCGAAGTCTCTCATGAATATTGCATGGTGGCTGAATTAATACCTGGAGCTACTGAGAATGTGAAAGGTATGGTTTGTTATCCAACTGACTTTAAATAGTTTAACAAGTAAAATTCATTATATAACTCGGACTGGGTATTTCAATTTCCCAGTCCGTATTCTGATAGTACTTATTCAATTGGAAGATTGTGTTGCTTCAAGAATGAAAGTTTATCCCAATACCCTCTTTGAAAGACGATTTTGTTATCTTTTACATGAAAAAATCCGCATCCACGAAGTCCAAGAGAGTCTTTCCATTCCATGATAGCCCATTCGCCATCTTCAAAAATATTTTCCACCATACAAACCATTTTAGCAGTGGCAAATTCATTCACAAACATTTTGTAGATTGATTCTTTACCAATTATTGGTTCGTTTGCGACTTGATGATTTACTGCATTAGTAGCATACAGCTCTGCTATATGATAAGCATCTGCTTTGTTAAAGCAATCTATCCATTTTTCCAAAACTTCTTTAGGCTTCATTTTTTATAAATTCTTAGGATTTTGATTCTGTAATAAAAACAATCTGTTTGGATGCATAGATACTTGATTTTATTAATAATAGGCTATTCTATATTCTAAATCCTCTGGATTTTTGCTCTCTCTGCACCGAGTTACGTAGATTCTGCTGTAACTTTTCCCATTGTTCCTTAAACCATTGTACTATGGGTTGTCGGTTTATGGTCAGCATAAGCTTACCACTATCCATCGGATGTTTCTCAACCCTAAAAATATCATTCTTGATGTCAAATTTCCACCTGTGTTCTTCGGAATAAATTTTGCCACTACATTGTATGGATTCTTTCTTTGTCAAGAGGTTTTCTATCATGTCTTTGGTAAACCCGATAACAGCGCATAATTTTTCCATTCTCAACATCTCTTTGAACATGGGAAACCATTTGTGGGCTTTTTCAAGCAAGGTGCTCAATCGTGATATTTCCTTGTCTTTGGCTTCAAGTTCTTGATTATGTATTCTTTGAAGATTACGAATTTGTCTGCTATGCTGTTCCTGTATTTGTTGTATCTGAATTTTTAATTCATCAGTAGCTTTGTCCCGTTTGGTAATTTCCTGATGTAGCTGCTCGATGTGATGTTCCAGTTCTTTCAGCTTACCGCTTCCGAAAAGAGAACCTACACCGCTTGCTATGGCGGTAGCAGCATTGGTGGCTGTTTTCTTTAGTTTGTCCGTGCGTATCTCTGCTTTTACCTGTTTGAGTTCCTGTTCGGCAAGGCTTACTTGTTGTTCCTTGTGTCGCTTGGTTTCCTCTATACGTTGCAGTTCGGCTTTCTGCTTCTCAATGATGAAATCATTTCGTTCCAGATGCTCTTTACCTGTGACAGCTTTTGCCTGTCCACGTTCCATCAGGAGAATATCGGAAGCAAGGGTCTGCATGGTTGCCATATCCTCGTCATTGAGCTTTCGGCTCTTTCCAGTTTCATGGTTCATCCAGTCGAATACGACATGAGCATGATAATTTGGTTTGAACCATCTGTTACCGACTTGGAAGCTCTCCTTGTCTTCTGCTTCCGGCTGACCGTTCAGCCAATGCCCTTCGTCTTTATGCAGGAAAATCTGTAGCGGAGTGATGCCCCAGCGTCTTTGGCACTCTTCACCGAATTTGCGTACATCAGCCAGTGTGGTGTCCGGTCTGATAAGCAATACTCCTTCACGGATGGGTGAGCATCCCGCCACCTTGATAATCTTTCCATTCTTTCCCTTGCGTTCCCTTTCCTTTTCCTGCATGGCACGTCCGGTCTTTTCCTTGACCATTTGCTTGATATTGTCATAATGAGTTCGCAGTTCGGGAGTGCCGAAGTCGGGATTTATCCACTGTTCGTTATCGGTGGAAAGTTCGGGAACGACATAGATTCTGGACTCCCCGATATTACGCATATACTCGGCAGTCCTTCGATTGTGTGCCTCGCTCGATGCGATGTTGCAAGGCTTGATATGTATGCTTGATTTTGTTGCCATAGCTTCTTTCCTTTGTTTACAATTGATTTACTTTGCTCGCTTTCGCAGAGGGGTTCTTAGGGGTAACCCATAAGCGGAGATTGCAAAGAGAGGGTCACTCTTTGCTCGGGGTTCTCAGGGGTGAAACGCCCTGAGTGGGTCATTAGGGCAAAGCCCTAATCCCCTCGGGAGAGCCCACAACTACGAAAGCGAAGCGTGTAGTTATAGTGGGCTATAACCGGAAGCCTTTCGGTTTCTTGGATAGTGTATCATTCCTCTTTTTGACAGATTGCGCTTGCTCTTTCCTATCGGCTATTCGTTTCTGTAAATATTCGTTCAGATCTTTACATCCACTGTAGATTTGCGAGGCGTCACGTATATACCGGGTAGCATCATACTCCTTTCTGATTTGCTGTATTGCTTCCATTCCTGCACGGTCATTGTCAAAGAAACAGTGGATGCGCTCATAGCTTCCCAACGGATAGAGTGCCTTGGGAACATTGGCTACGGAATTAAGAACTATGTAATCCTGTCTGTCGAAGTCGGGTGATTGCGGACAGCTTTCCAGTCTTAAGGTCAGAAAGGAAAGGTAATCCATAAATCCCTCAAAAACGTAACATGCACTCCTTGGCTTTCCTGACTGTCTGATATGGGATATTTCTTTTGGTGCGATACATCCCTTGAAATATCGGTTGCGGATTTCATATCCACCCGATATGTTCGGAAAAGCAATGGCGAAATAACGTTTGCCGTTGTGGGTGAAACGGGCTTCCTTACATTCTCTTTTCGCCAGTGCCGTGTTTATCCCTCTTTCCTGTAGATAGGCAAGCAGGGCAGGAGAAGTCAGCTGTACAATGTCCAACTCCTGAAAACTCGGTTCGGAAAATGACTGCTTGCCAAAAGAGAAAGATACGGGACGGATGTGCGGAGTCTGTTCCTCGATTTTCTGTAGAAGATAAGGTACATAGTCGGAATAGTAGAGTTCCTGTGCCAGTGCAATGATATTTCCACCTTTACCAATTGCAAAATCATACCATTGGTTGCGTTCGGTATTTATTTTGAACGAGGGCTCTGTCTCTTCCCGTAACGGGGATTTATACCACAGGTTGATACCTTGCTGCTTGACGGGAGAATGTCCCAAACTGTACAGAAAATCCGCTATCCTGATTTGTTTTGCTGTTTGTATATCCATAATAAGATGAGTGTTTGAATAATGGTTGGAATATTTATTTCTCTTTTCGCCCGTACCTTTTTATGAAGTACGGTCTGTATAATCACTTCACTTTATTTTCGTATATATAGGATACGGTAATAAAGTGAAGCGGTTTTACATTCTCTGCAATCGCTTCGCTTTATCCTTAATATATAGACCTGCCGAATAAAGTGAAGTGATTACAGGTTAGACGGTCTAATAGTGAAAGTCTGGCTTGAACGTGTATTTCCTGCCGTTCTCCTGTACTATCATCCGTTTGTTCCGGAGCATGGTGATAAGTGATACCGCCTTTTGATGGTTCAGTTTTACACCTACTGACATATAAGACTTGATTAAGGCGGTTTCCAGATCCTTGTAGCCGTATTCCTCTTTCAGTCCGAAAGCCGCTTCTAGTGCTATGCGGTGCTGTTGTTCGGTAATATGCCTGTAAGGGTCGAACTTTTCCTCTTCCGGTCTTCCGGGTTTCTTCGCTTCGGGTCTGTACCCCTCTATGAGTTCAGGCAATGCATTGTCGTTGATACGGAAAGCGAAAGGCTCGAAATCCATTGCACGTATGTGCATGGCCGAAACATTGCTTATATCCCCGTTGCTCTTGTCCTTTTCCACGAGAAGAACGGTTTCCGCCTTGTTGTTCAGCTCCGTACCGATATGCCCTCTTGCGTTTTCATCGCCTTTGTTCTGGTGGAGTATCGTATGGATGTGTATTTGCCTGTCATCCGTCCACTGCATCAACTTGGATATGATGCGTGTCGATTCTCCCGGACTGTTGATGTCATATACCATATCACGGATGCCGTCTATGATTACAAGCCCTATGTCCGGTGTATTATAGATAGCCTGTTCGACAATCCTGATGCGCTGTTCGGGCGTGTATTTCCTCAAAGCGAGAAACTCCAGATGTTCATTGTCCCTGTCATCAGGAAGACCGGCCAGCCGTAAAATACGTTTCATGACTTTCAGGCAGTGATAATGGCTTTGTTCCGTGTCCACATAAAGGACTTTCCTTTTGTTCTCCGGAAGTTCTGCCACATACCGTAGTACCGTACCGTTTTTCAATGAGGCGGCTACAATAGCCGACACATTGAAAGTCTTTTTACTTTTGGCTTTGCCTATGGATGCACTGAAATTGCCCAGTGTGCCAATGACCGAACCTTGCACTTTTAAAATCTCAGGTGCTTTCTCATAGATTTTCGATAGGCTCAGACGTGAGGCTTGCCAAAGGATTATCGCCTGTTCTGCAGATATTTCCTTTATTTCTCTCATATAGTCCATAAGCATACCTCCCATTATTTCCGTCCTCCTGTTTTCTTTCCGGCAAGTTCAAGAGCCAGTTCTGCATCAACTATAATCTTGCGCCCTATCTGGGTAATCGCCTTGTCTATCTTACCGCTTTTCTTTATGCGGTTGGCAGTGGGCAGACTGCACCCGAACAGTTTGGCTATACCGAGTATTCCGTACACATACTTCTTTTCCGTGTCTGTAACGGGTTGCGGCAATGCTTCGGCCTGACCTGAAGCGTGCTTACTCAGGAATATGAATTCTTCGCCTGTCATTTGCCAGACGGGTTTTGATAATAATTCTTGGATATTTGTCATCGTCCAATCTATTTAGTCGTTAAACAATCAGCCCTGCGCACTGGCTGTTATTTCTGTTCTCGAACGATGCAAAATTAGGTAGGGTTATGAGTGGTAAGGATGGGGACGGTACAAACTGAATATCATTGTATCTTATTGAATATCAGAAAACAAAAATACCACTCAAAAATTATTTTGAGTGGTAAAAGTGGAACTTTCGTAAAGTATCAGGATATATCACGGATTATCTGAATATATGTTCCATTTCCTTGGCGAAATTTTGGTTGCTGTCACTGGGGAAATCTGAAACAGGCTCCTTGTACTTGGATTTGTAGTAGCTGTCGTCAATATCCAGCAGTTTCAGTATTCTGTCTTTCCATTTGTCCCTGTCCTGTTTGGAGAGTTTCTCGCTCATCAGGAATATCAGATAGCATACACGTATTTTCTCTCTCGGTTTTATTTTCAGCTTACAGTTGCAGGGGTGAAGATTCATATTGGCATAGAAATCTGGTGCGGAAATTTCTTCGAACTGTTCTCCTTTGCACACCTCATGAATGAGCGAAAGTAATTTCATGCTGAAATATTCCTGTTGTTCTTCTGTCGTTTCCTGCTGACTGATTGGCTCGCTTGATTTATTCTCTTGCTTTCCGTCAGGAATGTATTTCTTCAATATATCCAGAAAAAGGCAGCTTTGACGGTATATGTCCGCACAACAGTTCTTCATATATTGGAATGCCTCTGTTCTTGTAGCCTTTTGCTGGTCATAGAGTTTGTTCAGTTTGGCTTTTTCCCTGTCATATTCAGCCTTGCAGCGTTCATATTCTTTCTCTGCCTGTTTTTCCTCTTCGGCTGTATGCTCCCTGTAACCAATGGAATCATACCTGTTGTTGGCTTCATTCAGCGGCTTGCTCAGACTTCTTGTAACATCCAGCTGGGCTTCAATTTCCTGAGAATACCTTTCCATGTGCTGATAGCAAGCACGTTCTATGGCTCTGTCACTTAACGGGCGTATCTCATAAGCCTGTATGCTCTTTTCTATTTCAGTTTTCAGACTGTTGAGTATCAAGGTGTATTGCTCTTTTTGCTTGTCAAGCACCAGTTCAAGGATAGCGGCTTCAAAGGATTTCATGTCATTATACTCCTGATAGAAATCCGATATGAATTTCTGCCTGTCAAAAGAAAAAGCGTAATTATCTATATAGTCTCTGTATATTCTGTTAAGTTCTCCATATTGGGGAATCATCGTCTGTATCTTTCCTGCCATATACTTTATATTATGGGTTCTTGTCCTTGTCAAGGAATAAGGTCAGTTCTTCTTCCACTTCTTCTATACTCGGTAGGGCAGATTTCAGATTTTCGGGTACTGCCTTGCTCAATTGATAGTCGCTGATACCTATCGGCTGGTCATATCCAGCCAAGGCATATTGTGCCACGACCTCATCCTTACCCCTGCACAGCAAAAGACCGATGGTCTTGTTATCATTTTCTCCCCTCAGTTTATCATCTACAACATTGATATAGAAATTTAACTGCCCTGCATATTCCGGTTTGAATGGCGTTGCTTTCAATTCCACGACGACATAGGCGTGGAGCTTGATATTATATAGAATCAGGTCGGCGAAAAAGTCACTGTCCCCAATCTGGAAATGTTTTTGTCTGGCAACAAAAGCAAAGCCGTTACCCATTTCCAGCAAGTAATGGGTTACATGCTTTACCAACTGTTCTTCTATATCCCTTTCGTCAGCCTTTTCCTTTGCTCCTGCCAAGTCAAAGATATACGGGTCTTTTAACAGATAATTGGCAAGATCGCTTTGAGGTGCCGGAAGTGTGGCAGTGAAGTTGTTTACCTTGTTACTCTTGATTTGTCTGTCATACAGATTACTTTCAATCTGCATTTTCAGCACATTACTGCTCCAACCCATTTCTACAGATTGTTTCATATACCAATACCTTACACCTAATGGTAGCGGATTATTGAGTATGACCATATGGCTTGCCCAATTTATTCTTGCAATCGGTGACGCCAAGAATAAATCTTCTATATCCTCTATTTTTATTTTATAGATGGTTGCTACTGTTTTTTCTACATTCTGAAATTGCGCAGGAACCTCCTGCGTAATTTCTAAAGATTGATTATCAGCTGATTGTATTTGCGCAGTAAGCTCCTGCGTAAATTGCCCGCTGTTGAGTTTAAGGACTTCATTAGTAATGTTTTGAATATTAGGGACTGACAGTATTGAATCTGTTTCAATAAAACTACGAAGTACATTTAACGGATATAAACGGGCAAACTGGCACATATAAGTAAGATTACGCTCCGAATATCCCTTCTTTTCAGGATAATTGAATCTGATTGCCTGTGCCAACTTCTTGATAATTTTACCACCCCAGCCATGCAGGTTTTGGTGGTACAGTATATAATTGCCCATTTTCCAGTAATGGAACAACATCTGGGCATTGGCTGCGGTAATGAGCCGGACTTGTGCCTGTTCTATTTCCGAACCGACAGCATGGACAAAGGCATCAAAATGACCTTTCTTTATATTATGTTCGTTGTTATTTTCCATATTACTAACTATTACTTAACAAAGATAACTCTAATAATGGATAATCTGTGAAACAGACTGATACTTTTATAGTTGGTTAAACTTGTTCATTGCATTAGCCTTAATATCATCGGCTATGTCAATGTAGGGCTTCATGGCTTTATAATCACTGTGTCCTGTCCATTTCATTACAACCTGTGCCGGAATACCTAGAGCCAGCGCATTACAGATGAATGTTCTTCTTCCTGCATGAGTACTGAGCAATGCGTATTTCGGGGTAACTTCATCTATGCGCTCATTCCCTTTATAGTAGGTTTCACGTATAGATTCGTTAATTTCTGCCAGTTCTCCCAGTTCTTTCAGATAATCATTCATTTTCTGATTGCTGATAACAGGCAATACCATGTGGTTTTCAAAATGGATGTCCTTGTATTTTTCAAGTATGGCTTTACTGTACTTGTTCAGTTCAATACTCAGACTATCTGCCGTTTTAACGGTGGTGACTTCTATATGGTCGGACTTGACATCACTTCTCTTTAGGTTGCGAACATCTGAATAACGCAGACTGGTAAAGCAACAGAACAGGAAAACATCCCGGACACGTTCCAGATACTGTTTGTCTTTGGGTATCTGATAGTCTTTAAGTCTGTTCAGTTCTTCCCATGTCAGGAAGATTACCTTCTTGGGGGTGGTTTTCAATTTCGGTTTGAACGTATCGTATGCTATATTCTGGTGATAGTCTTTCTTGAAGCTCCACCGCAGGAACCATTTGAGGAATCCCATTTGTTTACCGATGGTACTGTTCCTCATATCCTTTTTGTCGCGCAGGAAATTGACATATTCGTTCAGTCCGAATTCATTGAAATATTCAAAGGTTAAATCTTCCTTGAACTCCTTGAGGTGATTTTTAACGGCTGCAAACTTTTCGTATGTGGATTCAGTCCAGTTATTCTGGTTGCCGCATTCTTTTACAAATTCATCGAATACCTCCCAAAAACTTATCTTTACGTCTTCCTGGTCTTCACTTGTATCTTTCATCCGCAGGTTGAATGCGTCCTTTAGCTGTTGGGTAGTGGGCATGGCTTCCTGTACCTCAAATTCCTTGAACACGTTTTGAATTTCGGTATAGTATTTCAGCAGATCGGCATTGATTTCAGATGCACTTTGCTTTAGTTTGTTGGTACACCCGTTCTTCACTCGCTGCTTGTCAGCATCCCACTTGGCTACATCAATGCGGTAACCCGTTGTAAACTCAATGCGCTGACTTGCGTATATGACACGCATACGGATAGGCACGTTCTCCACGATTGGCACACCGTTCTTCTTCCGGCTTTCCAATGCAAAAATGATGTTTCGTTTGATATTCATAATTGGGTGTGTTTGAAATTCTACACCCAAATATACACCCAATATTTGGAATAGCAAAAGATATTCAGAAAGATTTAGATTTACTATGTACTCCAAATAGTGCTTGATTATTAATGATTTGCAATTTTATGATATTTCTTGAATATGTAGGTTCGAGAGCCTGTCTCTCCGCTGAACGTGCTGGACAGAAATGGTCAGCAAACGGACAAAAAGCTACAAATCAATGATTTGTGGCTTTTTTTATTGCCCGAAAGTCCTGCTTCCAAGACTTCAAAAGTACGGTAAAAGACAAAGTTTCGTTACTAAATCGTTACCTATTCCCCACCGGACAAAAACGGTAACGATTTGTCCATAAATGACCTGATAATGACTTGATTAGTCCATAGTCTGCATAACTCAAAAACGAGAGGTAAAAAGTAATTTTGCAACTAAAAAAGTGAGTTATGAAATCGACATTCAAGGTTCTTTTTTATTTGAAGAAAGGTTCTGAAAAGAAAAACGGCGAGGTAATGATTATGGCACGTATCACCATTGACGGTAAACAGTGCCAGTTCAGTACGAAACAGAGCATCCAGCCCGGTAACTGGAGCATTGCCGCAGGCAAAGCCAAAGGCAAGGATGCCGGAAGAATAAACGCCCTGCTGGACGACATACGTTCTTCCCTGAACACCATTTACCACGAAATGCAGCGGCGTGACAACTACGTGACCGCCGAGAAAGTGAAGAACGAGTTCTTGGGACACAGCGAGAGCCACGAAACAATCCTTTCATTGTTCCAAAAGCACAATGACGATGTGAAGCAGCTTGTGGGCATATCCAAGACGATAGCGACCTACCGCAAGTATGAAGTGACCCGCCGCCACCTCGCTGAATTTATCCAAAGCAAGTACAACGTATCGGACATATCCATAAAGGAAATTACCCCAATGTTCATTACCGATTTTGAGTTGTATTTGCGTACCGCCTGCAAGTGCGGTTACAACACCACCGCCAAGTTCATGCAGTTCTTCAAGCGTATCATCATCATTGCCCGCAACAACGGCATACTGGTGGGTGACCCGTTCGCCAGCTACAAAATCAGGCTGGAAAAAGTGGATAGGGGCTACTTGACGGAGGACGAGATAAAAATTATCCTTAAAAAGAAAATGGTTTCCGAACGGCTGGAACACGTCAGGGACTTGTTCGTCTTTTCCTGTTTCTGCGGTTTGGCTTACAGTGATGTTGCCAACTTGCGGCAGGAGAATATCCAAAAGTCCTTTGACGGCAACCTTTGGATAATCACCAAGCGGGTAAAGACCAACACGGACGTGAATGTTCCCCTGTTGGATATTCCCAAGATGATTTTGAAGAAGTACAAGGGCAAGTTGCCGGACGGCAAGATACTTCCTGTAATCAGCAATCAGAAGCTAAATGCCTACTTGAAAGAGATTGCCGATATTTGCGGTATTAAAAAGAACCTGACATTCCACCTTGCAAGGCACACGTTCGCCACGACCACCACGTTGTCAAAGGGCGTACCCATTGAAACGGTGTCCAAGATGCTGGGACACACAAACATAGAAACTACGCAAATTTACGCCCGCATTACCAACAGCAAGATAGGCAGCGATATGCAGGGGCTTGACAAGAAGTTTGTCGGCATCGAGAAAATTTACAAGGAAGTCGCCATGTGAGTTTTTAGTTACCTATATACTGTTGGTAACAGAACAGGTAACGATTTCGGTAACGAAATTCCACCTAACAAACTATATCCCAATAAAGTACATTCTTTCACCTTGCGGGCAGTCCACCGACTACCCGCATTTTTTATATCCTTTTCCCACTGGCACATTCCCCGAAACGCCAGCCGTGCGTGGCATGGCTGACTGTATTTCGTGAAAAGAGCCGTTGGAAACCCGCACAAGCGTACCGCAAGGTAAACTTGCCATACCCTTGCCTTTCCCACCCGCATGGAGTGTTCCCTAAAAGATGAAAGAGAACAGGCACTTTTCCCCAGTTTCCCTATCTGTAAATCTTCCTCTTACGCAGTCCCCCAGCCGGGACAGTCGTTTTAATCATTTCAATAGGCAAAGGTAGTTACGTGTTTTTCACGACTTTGCAAGGTCGAGCCGTTCCGGTTTGGCGAAAAAATCTTCCCTGCCTTGCGAGGTATTTTTTGCCCAAAACTTTGCAAACTCTAAACACTACCCTTTTGAGCCTATGTGAAACGAAAACGACCGACCCGACCGGAAGACGCATAAAAAAAAAGTCGGATTTACGGGAAACAGGAAAAAAGTTCAGTGAAACTTCAACTTCCTCACCTCTCGAATCCGCATAAAATTAAAAACTTAAAAATTACAGCAATATGGAAGCAACGACATTATCAGCAGCAAGCGTTTATGTAGGCACTTACGCCAAGTACAACAACGGTTCATTGTCCGGCGCATGGCTCAACCTTTCGGATTATTCGGACAAGGAAGAATTTTACGAAGCCTGCCGGGAACTTCACAAGGACGAGGAAGATGCGGAATATATGTTTCAGGACTGGGAGAACGTGCCGGAGGGCTTAATCGGCGAAAGCTGGATTTCTGAAAATTTCTTTTCCCTGCGTGATGCGGTGGAGGATTTGAGCGACACCGAGCAGGAAGCCTTTTTCGTGTGGTGCAACTATAAAAGCCATGATTTAGGCGAGGAAGATGCGGACGACCTTGTACGTGATTTCCGGGATGAATATCAAGGGGAATATGACGATGAAGAAGATTTCGCCTATGAAATTATAGAAGAATGTTACGACCTGCCGGAGTTCGCAAAGACCTATTTCGATTATGAAAAGTTTGCCCGTGACCTGTTCATGTGCGATTACTGGTTTGATGACGGCTTTGTGTTCCGTGCGGCATAACAACCAATCCGGGCGGGGTGTCAAAGCCCTGCCCGCTAAAAACAACCAAGTTTATAACCATAAAAAAATAAGACATCATGCAGTCACTTAACAAAAACGGGGTAAGCATCACCCAAACACCGGGAGAAGAAAAATACGTAAAATGTTGCTTAGGCGCATTCAGGGGACAGATTTATTTTCAATATGACTACCGCCACACGGACGGCGAACTATTCAGCACGGTAGCCAAAACGCTGGACGAGTGCCGCCGCAGACGTGACGAGTGGATAGCGAAAAAAGAACAGAGTAATAAGTAAATTTTAGGGATATGAAAACGACAGAAGTAAACAAGGAGCTTATCGGCAAGCGTTGCGAGTGTATTTTTACGGGCTTAATGGTAACGGGCGTTATCGAGGACACAGAAGAAAACGAACACACCATAGAGGTAAAAGTACGCTTCGACCACCCGCACCAGTGGGGCGATGATTTATATAATGATGTGGGGGCGTGGGGGCGTAAAATTGACGAGTTCGGCACGTTGCGCCATTTGCAACTGCTGGAGGACAAACCGGACTTTCAGACAATGACGGTAGTTTTCGGTGAGCCAATCAGCCAAATAGACCGCAGTATTTTTGAAGATGCGGCGGCGTGGGGTGTCTGTTCCCTGCAAGGCTGGGTAAACAGCTACGAGAGTGTCCGGTTTGTAGCCATAGACGACCATACGGCAATTATCACGGGCGAATACAATATGGAACAGGTAAAGGTGTGGCTAGAGAAATACACGTCCATAAAGAGCCTTAAAATCAGTTGATAGAGAACGGCGGCTGTTTGCCGCCGTTACTTTCTTCCGTGAGCCTGCCAGCGGGTGAAGAAAGTAACAAAGAAGCCGTTCGTTTCCCTATCATGGAAACAGCCCGCCGATGCTTCCCGGCGGGCTGTCTGCCCAATATTTACGCTTTGCGTATCATTGTGTATAAGGCTGGTATATATCCTAACGAACAGCCGCATGGCTATTCCGGTTCTTCATCCTCGCTGTTGTCATTATTGAACGAGAACGAAAGTTGCTGCATCTGTCCGAAGCTGTCGATAATATAAATGTCAATCGTCTGCTGGTCTGTCGATGCCGAGGTGTAGTAGAGCCGGAATGTTTCTTTCTCCAGCGGGTAAAGGTCATTGGGCAGGAACACCGTGCCGTTATCCATTTCCAGCTTCCCTTTGCCGTCCGGCTGGAAGTACCTTATCTGATAGGTAGTCGGCTGATAGTAACCCTCACGCACCAACTGGCAGCGTATTTCAGCGGTTTCCCCGACTTTCAGCCTTTTGGGTACTGGCAGCGTTTCGATGCTGAACGGGTACGCCTGCTGAATATCCAAACTGTCATTACAGGCGGTGACAAGCACAAGGGCGGCCACGATGTAGCAGCCCATGATGATTTTATACATTACATTCTTCATATACATTATTATATAGCGGTCAGTTGATAATGAATTTCAGTCCCAAAGATACCTGCGTGTGGAACTTGCCTATGTCCGAGCCGAACAACGCCCGTTCCCTTGCGTTCAGCAGCAGAGCCACCCGGTCGGTCAGGTAGGCTTCCAGTTCCAGCGTGAGCGCACCGCCGTAAATGAAGCAGTCCTTATCCAGCAAGGTAGAACCGTCCGGCAGCAGTTTTTCGCTTTTGTTGCTCACCTCATACCCGGCGAGTGCCGACAATCCCAGCGAGAGGAAAAAAGTCTTTCGCCTGTCCGAAAGGAATTTCAGGTAATAGCCGCCCTCTGCGGTGAACTGTTCGACTGGTATCTGCATATCCTTGTAGTCATACTTCTTGTGCAGGTATTCCCCGCCAATCACCCAGCGGTTTGCATTTTTGGTGTAAACGCTGTATGCCGCCCCGATGTGATAGGCAAAATCCGTGTCGGAGTTCCAATGTACCCCGTCCGCCATGCCCGCTGTGACCTGCAAGCCTTTCATACCCGGCAGGTATCTTTGTGCGTGTGCCTGGTTGAAATGCAGGCACAGCGCAAAGAGTATTCCGATAAATAGAAACCGTTTCATCCTTATTTGATTTTGAGTTCGTTAATCACTTCCGCATTCACGATGTCGGAATTTTCTACCCGGATAACCTGATGCCGCCCGCCGTTCTTCTCGTAGAGTTCCACCAACAGCAGCTTGTCGTCAGGAATGGTAAACTTCGGCAGGGCGTACACCGTGCGGACGGTCGATTTCCCGACAATCTCTATCACTTCGTTGTAGCTTCTGACTGCATCCAACACCGTTTCCTGAATAGCCGTGCGTTTGGGTACTTTCTTATCGACTATCTTAAACTTGATGAAATCGGTATCGAAAGGCACGTTGGAACTGTTCTTCGTCTGCGTATGCACGTAGAGCATCCCGTTATAGGTGTAAATCCCCTTGATTAAGAACTGTATGCCGAAACGCTTGCTACCCAAGTGGCGCACTTTCCGGTCATTGTTCTTGTATATGCTCTGCATTATCAGCTTCACCAACAGCGGGCTTTCATTACCCAGTTCCCGAAAATAGATATTCATGCGTGTATGCGAAAAGTCGCTGGTGTCCTCGTTCTCCAAGAAGTCTTTCATTTCGATATTGAGCATTTCCGGTTCACGGGCGTACTTGGCGTTGAACGAAAAGAAACTGCCGTCCTCGCAAATGACGGAGAAGTTCGTTTCGCCCGGAAAGCCCTCTGTCGTGGCTTTCACCCGGATTACGTTCTCCGCACCGTCCGCCTTGCCCGCTATGATGTGGTTGCTTCCCAAATCCACATAGCGGACGGCGGCGGGGAAGATGATATGTACCGTCTTGGCAAAGGTCACTTCCACGCCGTAGGGCGTTACCATTTGGCGGTACGGGAGTTTCCGGGTAATCCCCCAGTACAAATCGTTGCCCGCTACATACTTCACGGTATCGGTTTCCTGTGCGTTTGCCGCACACACACCCAGCAAGAGGGCGAACATTACAAAAATCTGTTTCATTGTTAATTAAAATTTTAACGGTTGATAAAATGGTTATTGTTGTTTGGCGTAAAGCATCACCTTGTACCCGGCTTTCAGCTTCACTTTCACGGTTCGGAACTTCTTGGCAAAATAGCCGGACGTTCCTTGCAGTAAGCCCCTTGTTACGTCCATAGCCACCTGTTGCCCGGCACTTTGGGCAAAGGAAATGCTTGTACCCAGCCCGCTGCCGATGTTCGCCATAGCTTCGTTGAACGCTTCCTGCTCCATTGAGGACGGGACGGAAAGCCCCTTTTGCCCGTCCGTGTCGAACACGGCAAGCTCCACCGGGATGATGTTGCCAGCGTACTCAATCGAGGACACCACTATGTCGAGCCGTTCGCCCTGCACCTTTGCCGTACCCGCTACAAGGGTATTCTTTGGTACAACGATGTTCCCGGCTTGCATGGGTTCAAGCAGCCGGAGTTTCACCGCCTGCCCGTCCGTCAGCGTTTGGTCTTGGTGGATGCAGGCGGCTACCGTATTCTTTCCCATAACGTAACCCGTGCCTACCGCCGTGTTGAAGCCGTAGTTGCGGGACTGGTTGTACGCCCGGATGAAGTCGGCATCGCTCATGGGCTGCTGCAATCCCGATACGGTCGTTTCTCGGATTGCCTGCACCGCCACCGCATCCGGCTTGCGTTCAATGCCGCCCGTTACGGGTACTTGCGCCACTTGCCTGCCGTCATTCATATACCTTGCCGCCAGTTCGTAGGACTTTTCAAGTAAAGCCATTTGGTCGTCAGTGGTGGGCGTGGCGTTCTGCTGTTGTTGCAGTCGGTCGGTCAGTTCCGCCACCTGCCGCTTCAATTCCTCTTTTTCCTCGTCCACCGCCGGGGTTTCGTAGAACGTGCTTAACTGGCGGTTGATGTCCCGGTAGGCGTTTGCCGAAGAAGCACCGCCGCCCCGCCGGGGTTGCGCATCTTCTTCCGGCATCAGGTCGATTTCCGTCTGCGGTTCTTCGGTTTCATTGTCCCCCGTGAAACCGAAGTCCTGCAAGGATTGTATCTTGTCCTGCTGCTTGCGGTTCATCATCGCCTGCTCGTATGCCTTTTGCTTGTCGGCTATAATACCGTCCTCTGCGGGCAGGGGGATGTCGGCGTTGAAGCCGCCCACGCTCTCCATATTCATATTCTCTTTGCCGGAGGGGGCGAATATCAGGTACATGCACCCGGCAAAGGCGAGGAACATCAGCGGGAAGACTATCATTTTCCTGCGCTGCTGTATCTGTTGGGGTGTCAGTTCCCGTTTGGGCTTCTTTTCGGGCTTCCCGTCCGTCTGCGGTAAGGTCGTGCCGTTCTCATTCTTCTGTACTTCTTCCATATTCCGGTCTGTTTAATGGGTTGATACTGTTGATTGTGTCATTGCCTTGCAATGGCAGTTGTCTGATATGTTCTATTTGCAGGCGTTGCCCGTCCCGTTTCCCGATGTTGTAGATTGATGAAACGGTGATATAGATAGACAAGCCACTAAAAAAGAAGAACATCACGAGGATAACCGCCAGCCTTTTGCCCGGCGTAATCCGTCCGCACATACGGCGCAGGCGGTCGTCCGTCCAGTCCTGTACTTTTCCGATATAACTCTGTTTCCTTTCCATACGGTTATCTTTTGACAGTTTGTAAATCCTTATTCTCGGTAATGGTGAACGCTTCGATGATGAAGCCGTGCGGGTTGTTGTCGCTCCGTGTGGCGTTGAGCAGGCGGCACGAGGTTACAAGGCTGCGCACCGTCAGGCTGCTTTCCCGGACAATCAACTGGCGGGCGTAGGTGTTCACCTTGTAGGGGTACTGGTTGAAGTCGCACTTCACGCTGTCAATCTCCACCGTCTGCGTGACGTTCCCCGAAATCACCCGGTTGTAGTAACCCTTTTCCGCCAAGTCCTTGTAATAGTTGAAAGCGGTCTTGTCGGCAAGGAACAGCGAGCGTTTGATATTACTTTCGATAGCCCCCTTGTCGGGCGATAAGGTGAAAAACAGTTCGTGAAAACGCCGCACGTGTGATTTGGCTTCCACTGGTCTGTTCTGTGCCATGTCCTGCGAGAGTGCCAGCATCAGGCTTTTGCCGTTGTCGAGGACGTATATCTTCTGCCGCTGCTTCTCGGCGAAGCTGTACGAGTTCCACACGGCAAAGCCCGTCACCAGTGCGCACAGGCAGATGAATACCAGCGCAAAGAGCCGGATTTGCCGGAAACTCGTTTCGATGTTGTTCAATGACTTAAATTCCATATCCTTTAAAAATTTGATGTTGTTTATTTGAGTAGTTTTCCCGATACTTTTCCACCGACTGCGCCAACCGCAGCCCCGGCGACCGACCCGGCTTTCGACACGTTGCGGTTATAGGCGGACATACCGCCAGCCGACACAATCCAGCTTGCCACCGTTGGAATGGTGAAGTAGCCCACAATGCCGATAATCATAAAGATTACATACACGGTGCTGCTCCCGTCAGGAATGAAATTCGGGTCTGAAAGTTCCTGAATGTCCTTTTGGAGCATCAGCGTTTGTATGCGAGCCAGCACACTGCTGAACAAGTCAGACACGGGTAACCACAGGTAAATGGAGATATAGCGTGAAATCCACTGGGTCAGCGTGCTTTGGAAACCGTCATAGACGGAAATCGCAAACGCCAGCGGACCCAGTATGCTTAACACGATTAGGAAGAACGTGCGCAGCGTGTCAATAATCAGCCCCGCCGCCTGAAAGAGCATTTCCAGCAATTCCCTGAACCAGTCCCGGACGGACTTCTTGATGTTGTAAGCCGCCCTGTCCATATACATACCCGTCATAGTCACCATGTCGGAGGGCGACCAGCCCAGTTCTTCCAGTTGCCTGTCAAATTCCTCGTCCGATGCGAGGTAAGCCGTTTCGGGGCTTCGCATCAGGGCTTCATATTCCAGTCGGTCTTTCTGCGCCCGATACTCGTTCATGTCGAAAGTCTGCGTTTCCATAAGCTGGTTGCACCCTTTCACCACTGGCGACAATACCGTGTTGATAGTCCCCAACACGAAAGTTGGAAAAAACATGATACACAGCCCCAGCGCAAAGGGGCGCAGGAGCGGGTACACGTCTATGGGTTCGGCACGAGCGAGCGACTGCCACACTTTGGCGGCTACATAGAACAAAGCTCCCAGCCCGGCTATCCCTTTGGCTACCCCCGTCATGTTGCTGCACAAGGGCATCATTTCATCGTACAGCACCCGCAACACTTGGTGCAGGTTGTCAAAATCCACTGCTGCTAATAACATAGGCGTACCGATTTATATGTTACCAGTAGCGTTCATCCGCCGAGCCATAAAGAGCCAGCACCCGGTCGGTGTCGTTCTTCTTCTTCGCCCGCAGGTAGGACACGGATATGTTCTTGCGGGTGTAGTAGTTCACGAGATTGCGGTAGTTGAGCAAACTTCGATAAGCGTTGTCGATGATTGCCAGCCGTTCGGCATCCGTCAGCGACATACCCGTGATGTTCACTACATTTTTCAAGTCCTGCAACACGTCCGAGCTTTCCGACATCAGTTTGGCATAGCCGAACGATATTGCGGAAAGTTCGTCAGGCGTGAAATTCGGGTCTGCCAGCATGTTTTGGAAATTGCGCACGTAGATTTCGGAGATTTCCGCCACCAGTTCAATGGACTTCTTCACCTTGACACCGCCCTTAACCACGTCATGCACCGCTTTGAGCGCATCGTAATATTTTTTACCCTGCTGGAAAATCTTCTGCGCTTCCATGAAGCCGTCCAGCGTGTTCTTGGCTGTGGTGGAAGTTTGCACTATCTGCTTGGTGGTGTTAATGATACCCTGTGCCAAGTTGCCGGGGTCTGACACCACCCACTGGGCGGATGCCTTGCCGATGAAGCAAAGGCACACCGCCATAAAGAGGATTATTTTCTTCATGCTCCTAATTTTTAAGTTGTTGATGATTGGGGATTACGTTTGCTTTCCGCAAGCCGCTTGATAGCCAGTTCAAGGTTGCCGCCCAGCTTGTCGGCAAGGGCGAACAGTTCCATTTTCTCGCTTTCCTCTGTAGTGTACGTGTAGTATTCGTCCAACGAAACTTCTGTGGCGTACACCGCCGACTGCGTACCACCCAGCGAAATAAAAACTTCCTTGTACTTCCGTCCGGGGTGGTTCGCCATGTTGATAGACAATATTTGCGAACGCTCCTTGTCGGTCAATCCGAGCAGGTTTTGTATGCTGTCAAACTTGTTCAGATATTTTCTTTGGTCTAACAGGATTTTGCAGTCCGAGTTATTGATGATACTCTCTTTCACTATGGGCGAAGAAATAATATCCTCTACCTCTTGCGTGACTACAATCGCTTCCCCGAAATACTTTCTGACGGTTTTGTACAAATATTTTATGTAGTCCGCCATATTTGCGCTTGCAATCGCTTTCCACGCTTCCTCTATCAAGATTAATTTTCTTATTCCCTTTAACTTGCGCATCTTGTTTATAAAGGCTTCCATGATGATGATAGTCGTTATCGGGAATAAAATCTTGTGGTCTTTGATGTTATCCAATTCAAAGACAATGAATCGTTTATGTAGCAAATCCAGCTCCTTGTCGGAGTTCAGCAGGTAGTCGTATTCACCGCCACGATAGTACGGTTCAAGCACGTTCAGAAAGTTGTCGATGTCAAAATCCTTTTCCCTGACGTTCTTTTCGACAAGCCGCTGTCGGTAATCATCCCGGACAAACTCGTAGAACGTGTTGAAGCAGGGCGTTACCGAACGGTCATTGCCTATCCGTTCGATATAGGCACTTACCGCATTGGACAACGCCACTTCTTCCGACCGTTTCGGGGCTTCATCGTCCCGCTTCCACAGGGTGAGTATAAGGGTCTTGATACTCTCTTTCTTCTCGATGTCAAATACCCCGTCCTCGACATAGAACGGGTTGAACGCTATCGGGTTTTCGTTTGTGTAGGTGAAATAAATCCCGTCCTCGCCGTGCGTGCGGTTGTGGATAAGCTGGGACAGTCCCAAGTAGCTGTTGCCAGTATCTACCAGCAGCACGTGCGCACCCTGCTCGTAATACTGGCGCACCATGTGGTTGGTGAAGAAAGACTTCCCGCTACCACTTGGCCCAAGTATAAACTTGTTGCGGTTAGTCGTGATGCCTTTCTTCATGGGCAAATCCGATATGTCGATGTGTAGCGGGCGACCGCTTACCCTGTCCACCATTTTGATACCGAACGGCGAAAGCGAACTCTTGTAGTTCGTTTCTTCCACGAACAGGCATAGAGCCTGCCCCAAAAATGTGTAGAAACTTTCCTCTGCGGGGAAGTCGGCTTCGTTACCGGGTATGCCCGCCCAAAAGAGCGTGGGCGTATCGACCGTGTTGTGGCGTGGCTTGCACTCCATTAAGGCAAGCTGGCTTCCCACATCGTTGCGTATGCGTTTGAGTTCGTCCCGGTCGTCACTCCATGCCATGACGTTGCAGTGGCAGCGTACCGATACAAGCCCCTTGCTGTGGGCTTCGTTCAGGTACTCGTCTATCCACTCCTTGTTCACTTGGTTGGCACGGGAATAGCGGGAGAGTGATTGCATATTCCGGGCGGTCTGCTCGAAGTTCTTCAGGTTCTCGGCGTGGTCGCCTATGAAAATATACTGGTTATAGACGTGGTTACACGACAATAGTACGCCCACCGGGGCGGCAAAACTTAACCTGCAATCGCTTCTATCGGTGGACAGCTTTTCAAACCGTGTATCTGTCCCGACCTTGCCGGGCAAATCTTCCACATCCGAAAGCGTGTGCAGGCACAGTATATCGTCCCCGACACGCATTTCTTCCGGGTACAGTCCGATGTCTTTCAGGCAGGTGGTATCGGTCTGTGATAGCGAGAAGTATTTCTCGATGATGCCCGCCTTTCCGTCCTGCCCGGTGATTTCCGATGCCGCCAACCGGGTAAGGGTGACAAAACCGCTGTCGTTCATAATTCGTTCAAACTGCCCGACCGCTTCGATGAACTTTGTTGCCGCTTCCTTGTCGGCTATCTCCTGCGGTACAATCCTGCCCCGGCAGAGGGTGGAGAAGTCACTCTGTCGGCGGCTTCTTTCCCTTGTCGTTTTCGTCAGGAACAGGTAGCAGTAATGGTTCAGGAACGGGCGTTCATTGAAATGCCGTTCAAAACTCCGGGACAGGAAACTAAGCTCGTCCCTTTCGGTGTCGGGCTGGTAGTTCTCCTTGATGAAGAAGTCCTGCTTGTGTACTATGGAGTAGTCGGGCAGCACCTTGATAGCCTTGTACCATGCCGAATGTATGGCTTCGTACTCGGCACTGGTGACGGTGAACAGTTCGGGCAGTTCCACCCGGAAAGCCACCGTGATGTCGGCATCCTTTGAAATGATGCAGCCGTTCTCCACCGCCAAAAGGGGAAACTTCCTCTCCAGCGTGGTAGCCTTTAATGTATTCCTCATGTTCTTTCTTCCTTTCTTCTTTTGTAGTTGAACAGCCGGGGTATCGCCTTTCGGCTGATAATGAAGCGTGGGTGTCTTTTGCGGGCGGCAGCTTTCATCAGCCCGTGTGTACCGTATCGGGCATTCAGCCGGAACGTCTGCCACACGAGCAGCAGCGAAGCCGACACGATGAAACCGATACATAGCCACTGGTTCACGCCTGCCATGAACAGGACGATGAACACCACGAACACGGCAAGCAAGCCGCCGCAAAAGATAAAGAGGTACTGGCTTTTCAGCCCCTTGAACTCCACCGGCTTTCCGATACCCCTGTTTACCGGATATTCAGACATAGCCGCTGGTTTATAGGAAGAATGACCGTAGGATAGTGGCGGCGACAATCAGGAAGATACACGCCCCGAACCAACTGGCGGCGGTCTTTGAGGTGTCGGGGTCGCCCGAACTAAACTTATTATACACTTTTACCCCGCCAATCAGTCCGCAGACCGCCCCGATTGCGTACACCAATTTTGTTCCGGGGTCGAAATACCCGGTGATTAGGTTCGTGGCTTCGGTGATGCCCGCCTGCCCATTGCCCTGTGCGTAGGCACTTACCGCAGCGGCAAGGATAGCCGCTGACAAAAAGATTTTCTTTTTCATTGCGAATTGGATTTTAATGCCGGGGTAGCGGGTGGATAGTCCGCTGTCACCCGGCGGATGAATAACTTGAAATTTTAGTGGCTGCGGCACGGATGCCGTCTGTTGGTTTTAGGGTTGCCAATCAACCGTAATCACGCTGTTTCATGTTGTTAGTCTTATACATTATTATATTAAAGGAAGTCGTTCATGTCGAACGCTTCGTGTTCCTTGCTTGTATTGCCAGTTCCGGCAGGGACAGCAGCCGTAGCCAGTTCCGCTTCGTTGCGCCCCAGCAGTTCCGCCACCTTTGCCAGCCCGCCGTTGATGTTCTCCACCACCGCATCGTAGAGGTTCGTCCCCTCAATACTTGCCAGCGTCCCGGCGGCTTGCCGCTGTTCCGCTTCGGTGGAGTTGTCGGTGTTCGCCGTGCGTACCGCTTCGCCCAGTTCGTCAAAGCTCACGCCCGTAGCCCGCCCGGTATCATCGTCACCGTCCATGTACCCGGCTATTTCCTCGTCCTCGTAGTCGGGTTCGTCATTCTCGTAACCGGGTGTTTCTTCCGCTTCGGCTGCTGCTTCCGGAATGTTTTCTTCCGGCTGTCTGTCAGCTTGCGGCGCAAAAATAGTATCATTTTCAACCGCTTGCGGGAGGTGTCCCGATTTGTCCTGCGCTGTCCCGATTAGTCCGCCCTTGTATCGGCTTTCACCTATCAACGTGTAGCCTGAAATCCCGTTTCGTGGAAGCGGCGCATCATCCGTTTTGCCCGGTAATGTCCGGCTGTCCGTGTAGCGATACCACAGCCATAGGGCGATATAGTACACCAAAAGCCCGGTAAATATGCCATAGATTACCATAGTCAAACAGGCTTTTGAAAATTGCTTTCGTACAAGGTGTTTATCTCGTCTTGGTACTGCTCGAAGTGGCGCAGCAGAATGTTTTCCACGTAGCTGCTTACCGTCACCTTGCGCCCGCCTATCACCGTCACGATACGCATCAGCTTCTCGTGCGTGGTACGGCTCACGTACAAGGGCTGTCGGTCTGCCAGTTCCACTTTCTGAAAGTAGGTTTCCCGGTAGTCACCCGAACCGCCCTTGCGCTTGCGGTTTGTCGTTTTCTCCACCCGCACCGTTTCAGTCTGCCGTCCCTCGTGGGCGGTTTCCGTTTCGCCGCCGGGCTGCGGTGCATCATCCGGCTGGTTCTCCCGCTTGGCGGGTACGCCCTGCGAGATAAGTTCTTTCATGAAATCCTCGTCTATCTTCGGCATCCCGCCGCTTTGCTTTGCCATATCATTGTAATTTGATGTAGTACACTATTTCGGTTATCAGTTCTTCCAAGTTGCTTCCCCTTAACAGCGGGCGGCTGGCGGGAAAGAGCGTGGAGCGGAACACCGCCTTTTTATCTGCTACCAGTTCCTTTTTGTAGCGTTTGGTGTCGGGGATAAAGGTTTTCATCAGCGGCAGTTCCAGTTCCTTTATGGTTTTGTCATAGGCGGTGTAAAGGTCTGTTTTCTCCCGCCCGTCCACCATGTTCCAAAAGAGGTACAGCCCGGCAAGTCGGCAGGCTTCATTCTTAACCAATAGCTTTTGGATAGCCATTGCGAACGACAGGCTGCTTTCCAGCACCACCTTGTCGGCTGAAATGGGGGTGAAGATGTAGTCCATGCCAGCGAGGGAGTTTATCACGCCCTCGCTGTTCACCGTGCCGGGCAGGTCGAAAAACACTATATCCGGCACGTGTCCGGCGGCTATATATTCGTCAGCCGTTGCGATTGCCTTTTCCGGGGAACTGCACAGCACCGGGTAGGCTTTCTTCCCCAGCCGGGTGAACTGTTCATACGCCATGCGCTTGTAATCTTCATCCGCCCCTACCTGCTCGGCATCCCGCTTGCGCATCCCGGCAATGGAGTGTTGGGGGTAGTCGCAATCGACCACCGCCACATCGTAGCCTTTGAGGTAGTAGAGGTAACTCGCCGCCAGCACGGTAAAGGTGGTTTTGCCGACCCCGCCCTTTTGGGTGGAAAAGGCGACATAAAGGGGTGTTTTCTCGTTTTCCATATTGCTTTCGTTCATTATTGGTTGATAGATTTATTTATTGCTTTCAATCATTCATTCTTTCCATGTTACAATCTTGAAATATTGAAAGATTGTTTTATTTCAATCTTGCTTTCCTGCTTTCATTCTTTCTTGAAATATTGAAATCCTGCAATCATGTTTTCTTGAAATCATGCTTTCAATCATTCTTTCCTGATTGAAATATTTCTTTCAATCTTTCTTTCAATCTTGAAATCCGATGCAAAAAAAGGGAGAAAAAACGTCCCCTGAAAACCTTGTCCCGATTTGTCCTGTGCTGTCTCGATTTGTCCACCAACCGCCTATTTTACAGCATTATAAATCACCGTTACTTTGCAGCGGAGTAACGAACCGCAGGGGGCGGAGGTGTAAAACCGGGCTGGTGAGCGGCAGGGCTTACCGTTCCACGCTAACCCCAATCCGTCCGTGACGGATTTCGATTTTCGTCAGAAAATAGCAAGGTGTGTTTTGTATGCTACAAAACCGTTTTCCGTGCCTGAAAACGCCTTGCCCCTTGCGGGGGTAAAAATCACTCCGAAGTCGTAATTTTTTAATTCAAAGAAGTATGGAAACAAGAAAACCCAACAGGGGCGGTCGCCCCGTCCTCGCAGACCCGGCGAAGCACCGCCATGTCCTTTACCTGAACGACCGGGAGAACGCCCGCTTCCTCTCGCAATGGGAGCAGTCGGGCGTTACGAGCAAGTCCCGTTTCATCGCCGCCCGATTGTTCGGCGAGCCGTTCCGGGTGGTGAAAGTAGAGAAGTCAGCGGTAGAATACTGCACCCGGCTGACTGAATTTTATGCACAATTCAGAGCCGTAGCGGTCAATTACAACCAAGTTGTAAAGGCGTTGCACAGTAACTTTTCGGAGAAAAAGGCACTGGCTTTTCTCTATAAACTGGAGAAAGCGACCACCGAACTGGCGGCACTGAACCGCCAAGTCATTGCATTAACCAATGAATGTAAGGAGCTATGGTTGCCAAAATAAGCACGGGCGGCAATATGTTCGGCGCACTGGCTTACAACCAAAACAAAGTGGACAGCGAGGAAGCAAAGGTGCTTTTCTCCAACCGGATGCTGTTAAGCGAGGACGGGCATTTCAGCATCGGCGAGTGTATGCGCAGCTTTGAGATGCAGATGCCCGTCCAGCTATCCACCAAGAAGCCGATACTGCATATTTCCATAAACCCGCACCCGGAAGACGTGCTGACCGACCAGCAGCTTTCCGACATCGCACGGGAGTATATGCGGAAATTGGGCTATGGCGACCAGCCTTATTTGGTGTACAAGCACACAGACATCGACCGCCACCATATCCACATCGTCGGGTTGCGGGTGGACGAGAACGGCAGACCGCTGAATGACAGGTTCGAGCATCGGCGCAGCAAGCAAATCACCCGTGAACTGGAGCGGAAATATAACCTGCACCCGGCAGAGAAGAAAGCGAGGACGGAACGCCCGGAACTTAAAAAGGTGGACTACACCGCCGGGGACGTGAAGCACCAAATCGGCAATACCGTGAAAGCGGCTTGCTACGGCTACCGTTTCCAGTCGTTCGGGGAGTACAAGGCTTTGCTTGCCACCTATAATATATGTGCCGAGGAAGTCAAAGGCGAGGTAAACGGCAAACCCTATCAGGGCATTGTCTATTCCGCTACCAATGACAAGAGCGAAAAGGCGGGCAACCCGGTAAAGGCTTCCCGTATAGGCAAGTCGGTGGGCTATGAAGCGGTACAGCGCAGAATGGAGAAATCGGGCGAAGCAATCAAGAACGGGAAACTGAAAGAGCGTACCCGGAAGATTGTAGCCGATGCCGTGAGGAATACCCGCAGCCGCAAGGAACTGGAACAGCAGTTAAAGAAGCGGGGCATTGACGTGGTATTTCGTCAGAACGACAGCGGGCGCATCTATGGCGTTACGTTCATCGACCACGACAGCCGGGTGGTGCTGAACGGTTCTCGCTTGGGCAAGGAGTATTCGGCGAACGTGTTCAACGACCTGTATTCCGATGAAAGAAAAACGGATATACGGCAGGAACAATCCGCACATCAGGAACAGCCGGGCTTCACGCCGAAAGCCGACATTGTTTCGGGCGTGGCTTCCGTGCTGGGTGCTTTCGGCGGTTTGCTGGGCGGCGGTGTATCAGGCGGTGACGAGCCGCAGGACACCGCCCGCCAAAAGAGAAAGAAGAAAAAGAAGCGCACAAGGCGCATTGACTAACTTAAAAACATACAATTATGCAGCAAGAGGATGATTTGAGAGGGCTTGCAAGGGTCATGGACTTTATGCGGGCTGTCAGTATTTTATTCGTGGGAATAAACGTGTACTGGTTCTGTTACTCCACCCTGAAAGAGTGGGGAATGACCTTTGAAGTGATAGACAAGATACTGTGGAACTTCCAGCGCACTACCGGGCTGTTCTCGTCTATCTTATGGACAAAACTATTTTCGGTGGTGTTCCTCGCCCTGTCGTGTATCGGCACTAAGGGCGTGAAAGAGGAAAAGATAACATGGACGAAGATACATTGCAGCCTTGCGGCGGGTGTGGTGCTGTTTTTCCTGAACTGGTGGCTGCTGAAACTTCCCCTGCCACACACGGCAGGTACGGTATTTTATATCGCCACGCTGTCGGCAGGTTACATCTGTATGCTTATGGCAGGTACGTGGATGTCCCGATTATTGAAAAACAATTTAATGGATGATGTCTTTAATACCGAGAACGAAAGTTTCATGCAGGAAACAAGGCTTATCGAAAACGAGTATTCCGTAAATTTGCCTACCCGGTTCTACTATAAAAAGAAATGGAACAACGGCTATATTAACGTTGTAAATGTTTTTCGTGCGAGCATCGTGTTAGGAACTCCGGGCAGCGGGAAATCCTATGCGGTGGTAAATAATTACATAAAACAGCAAATCGAGAAAGGTTTCGCACTCTATTGTTATGATTACAAGTTTCCCGACCTTTCGGAAATTGCTTACAATCACCTACTTAATCACTTGGACGGTTACAAGGTAAAACCGAGGTTTTACATTATCAATTTTGACGACCCACGCAAGAGCCACCGATGCAACCCGATAAATGCCAGCTTCATGTCAGACATTGCGGATGCCTACGAAGCCAGCTACACGATTATGCTCAACTTGAACCGCTCTTGGGTGTGACCTGTAAAGTCACGTAATTGATTGTTAGACAGTGATATTAATTGCATGATTTAACCCGCTGTTCCGTCAGCGGTAGCCTACTATAAGGTGCATCTCCAGTGATGGGTTGTGCCAAGCTTATAGGACAAAGTACACTTTCCGAAAGGACAAGACTGAACCGTGAGGGAATGTCAAGGACGGTTAGTATCATACCGTTGAGTGGCGAGGCTGGATAGCATGGTTAACGTAAGTGAACTGACTTTAGCCGTCGTAAGGTTTGAAGGAGCGCAAGATACTTTAGCTCTCACCAAAAGGTAAGCAGTCGGATAACCCTTGCCCATGTTGGGGTTACACGGACACAGCACTGCCGGCGGACTTGGCAGAACCTAAACTATCCGTTTGTCAATTACGTGGAACAGGGCAAGCCTGTATCTCTCTCGTAAGAATGCGAGTAAGCGAACCGCAAGGCAAGCCGAATGGGGTGCAGGTATGAGATAACGGAAAAAGCGAATGCCACCCTGTAATGGGGTGGATACGGATTGAATCAACATCACGGGTTGTTATTGGTGACATCATCCGACACGAAAGTGGGCAGACTTCCGTATATGGTAACTCTTTACAAGATAACTTTTAGAACTTTCAAAAGGAGGAAAGCAAATGAACGAAACTAAAACATCGTGTGCGCCTGCTGACAGCAGGAATCTAACTTGGGACGGCATGGACTGGTCCAAGTGTGAAGCCTATGTCCGAAAGCTACAAGCGCGTATTGTAAAGGCTCAAAAGGAAGGCAGACATAACAAGGTGAAAGCCTTGCAGTGGATGCTGACCCACTCTTTTTACGCCAAGGCATTGGCGGTAAAGAGGGTTACTTCCAACAAAGGGAAGAAAACGTCTGGAGTAGATAAACAGCTTTGGGATTCTCCCAAGCGCAAGTACAAAGCAATCGGTGAACTGAAACGTCGTGGTTACAATCCGCAGCCGCTTCGTAGGGTTCACATCAAGAAAAAGAACGGTAAACTCCGACCGTTGGGAATACCGACAATGAAAGACAGGGCGATGCAGGCATTATATCTCATGGCATTGGAACCGATAGCCGAAACGACAGGCGACCGCTTTTCTTATGGTTTCCGCAAGAAACGCAGGACAATGGACGCTATCCGTCAGATTGATACGGTTCTAAACCGCCAGCATTCCCCCGAATGGATTTTGGAGGGAGACATTAAAGGCTGCTTCGACCATATCAGCCACGACTGGCTTCTTAATCATATCCCTATGGATAAGACGATACTCAGAAAATGGCTGAAATGTGGAGCTGTATTCAATGGCAAACTATTTCCGACAGAAGAGGGTACACCACAAGGAGGTATCATATCACCGACACTTGCAAATATAGCACTTGACGGACTTCAACCACTCTTGGCTGAAAGATTCAAAAGATTATGGCGCAACAATAAGACATTCCACTACAAGGTAAACCTTATTCGTTATGCGGATGACTTTATAATCACAGGTCGAGATAAGGAGCTATTGGAAAACGAAGTCAAACCTATCGTGATAGAATTTCTCAAAGAAAGAGGGCTGACCTTATCCGAAGAGAAAACTACCATTACGAACATATACGACGGTTTTGATTTCTTAGGTTTCAATGTGAGGAAGTTTGGCAAAAGGCTATACACATCCCCGTCCAAAGATGCACAGAAACGCTTCAGGGCAAAAATCGGTGACATCGTTAAAGGACATAAAATGTGTAAGCAGGAATCGCTGATACGAATGCTTAATCCTGTAATCACAGGTTGGGGCAACTATTACCGATATGGTGCATCAACCGATGCTTTTCATGGTTGTGACAATCACATTTACAATCTCACGAAGAAATGGGCTTTACGTCGCCATCCAAAGAAACGCAAGTCTTGGGTTGCAGACAAATATTGGCATGAAATTCGGGGCGTAAATGGACGTTTGCATGGAAATATGAAACCAAGAGCAAGAAAGTGAACTACCTGACCCTTAAAAGGTTGTCGGATATACATTATACCCCGTACAAGCAAATCAAAGGTGAGGCAAACCCTTTCGACCCGGAATACGATGATTATTTCTTTCAGCGAAAGGAGCAACAAATGCTGGAATCTCTCAAGGGACGTAAGTCTCTCTTATATTTATGGAACAAGCAGAACCGGATTTGTCCGTTATGTGGCAAGGAAATAGATTGTACAAAAGCATGGAACGTCAACGAAATATCTGTTGGTGGTTCGATTGTACGGCAACTTGTCCACAACAACTGCTACAAGCGAAATAAACGAAAATGTTGAAAGTATGAGCCGATTTCTAACAACAAATAGAAATATTGAGTTGCTTGAGCCGTATGAGGGGAAACTCTCATGTACGGTTCTTAGGGGAGAAGGGGGCAGCAATGCCCTTGACTTACCCGATATAAGCAAGCAGGGTGACTTTTTCGTGGAAAGTCCGATTATTCTTTTGGCGGCTATAATTTGGTACTTGCGCATTTATCAGGGCGGTAGATATTGTACGTTCCCTCATGCCATAGAACTGTTGAACAAGAAATACGCCGATGTGTTCACGATTTTGCGCAGCTATCCCGAACTGGAAAACTACCTTTCCCCATTCGTGGATGCTTGGGAATCAGATGCCCAAGAGCAGTTGCAGGGTCAGATAGCGAGTGCGAAAATCCCGCTTTCAAGGATGATAAGCCCGGCACTCTATTGGGTAATGACTGGCGATGATTTTTCACTGGACATCAACAACCCGGCAGAGCCTAAAATCTTGGTTGTCGGCAACAACCCCGACCGTCAGAACATCTATTCGGCGGCACTGGGATTATACAACAGCAGAATAGTGAAGCTGATAAACAAGAAAGGTCAGCTTAAAAGTTCGGTGATAATAGATGAACTACCGACCATATATTTTCGTGGGCTTGACAATCTGATTGCAACCGCCCGAAGTAACAAGGTTGCGGTTCTGCTGGGCTTTCAGGATTACAGCCAGCTTACCCGTGACTACGGGGACAAGGAAAGCAAAGTAATCCAAAATACTGTGGGTAACGTGTTTAGCGGTCAGGTAGTCGGTGAAACGGCGAAAATACTGTCGGAGCGTTTCGGAAAGGTGTTGCAGAAACGGCAGAGCATGACAATCAACCAGCGGGAGAAGTCCACCTCGATAAGCACCCAAATGGACAGCCTGATACCCGCCAGTAAAATATCCAACCTCACGCAAGGCATGTTCGTGGGGGCGGTAGCGGACAACTTCGATGAACGGATAGAGCAGAAGATTTTCCACTGTGAAATCGTGGTGGACAATGAAAAGGTGAAGTGGGAAACCGCCCGCTACGTGAAGTTGCCGCAGATAATTGACTTCACCGACAAGGACGGAAACGACCGGATGCAGGAAGAGATACAAGCCAACTACGACCGCATCCGGCAGGAAGTCCGGCAGATAGTTGAGGACGAGATAACCCGGATTAAGAACGACCCGGAGCTATGCCACCTGATAAAAGAGGAAGAATAACCGATATTCTTTCCTGATACATAGGATTTTTACTAATTTTCCTCTAAAGAAAAAAACAGATTCTTTATCTTGCCGGTGTAAAAATCCGGAGACTTTTATGTATTTTTGCAGACAACGAAATGATTATGAATGAAAACCAAAATATAGAATGGAAAGAAAGCTGGCGTGACGAGTATCTGAAATGGATATGCGGCTTTGCCAATGCCACAGGCGGCAAAATATATATAGGTATGAATGACAACGGTAAGGTAGTCGGCGTTGCCGATGCCGACAAACTGCTGGAAGACATACCGAACAAAGTGCGTGACGTGCTGGGTATCATCGTGGACGTGAACCTGCTGGAAGAAAACGGACTGAAATATGTCGAGATTGACGTGCCGCCTTACTCAAATCCTATCAATTACAAGGGGCAGTACCATTACCGTAGTGGCAGCACGAAGCAGGAGTTGAAAGGTGCGGCGTTGAATCGCTTTATCCTGCAACGTACTGGCAGGCATTGGGATGAATTTCCCGTAGAGTGGGCAGGTATAGAGGAACTTTCCACCAGTGCATTAGACCGTTTCCGCAAGGAAGCGGCGAGAAGCGGACGTGTGGATGAAGATGTGTTGAAAGATACAGCCGAAAACCTGTTGCACGATTTGCGGCTGATAGATGCCCAAACCAAATGCCCGACCCGTGCCGCCTTGCTGTTGTTCCACTCCGACCCGGAACGCTTTGTGACCGGGGCATACATCAAGATAGGTTTCTTCCGGGACGATAAAGGTAACTTGGAGTTTCAGGACGAGGTTCACGGCTCTTTAATGGAACAGGTGGATAAGGCAATGGACTTGATAAAGACCAAATACTTGATTTACCGCATTTCATACGAGGGTATTTCCCGGCGTGAAACACCGCAGTTCCCGGTGGAAGCTGTCAGGGAGTCACTGATGAATTGTGTGGCACATAAAGACTATGCCAGTGCCGTACCCATTCAGATTAGCGTGTTCCCCGACCACATCACTTTTTGGAACGCCGGACAGTTGCCGGAGAACTGGACAACCGAGAAACTTTTTGAAAGTCACCCGTCCACTCCCTATAATCCGCTAATCGCCAACGCCTTTTTCAGAAGCGGGGACATTGAAAGCTGGGGACGTGGTTACAAGCGTATTTTGGAAGCGGTCAGCGCATACAAGCTGTTGCCGCCCAAACTTGAAATGTTAAGCGGTCTGATGATTACCTATTATACCGATATACGTTCGCAGCTATTGGCGCAGCGGGCAGATGAAAGGTTTATACCTATTATCGAATATGCAGCCCAAAATGGAAGTGTTACCAATTCGGACGTTCAAAGAATATTGAATACCAATAGAACCACCGCTTACCGTTTGTTGCAACAAATGGAAACGTGGTTGGAAATGCAGGGCGTTACTGGCAAAAACACATATTATACAATCAAAGGTTTACCAAACGCTTCACAAACGCTCCAAAAATAAGCTGTTTTTTAGCTTTGATTTTTATATATAGCTTATTATAAGGCGTTTGCTAAAATCACAAACGCTTCATAAACGTTTCACAAATGGCTCATCTAAAGAGAGTGATTAACTTCGCTCTCTTTTTTTTATGCCCGTTTCCAATTCTGCAACCATTAATTGCAGTAATTTATCCTACCCGGACAAATCGGGACAGCGCAGGACAAATTCGGACAGCCCTTGCCGCCCGTCCAAATATAGCATATTTAGTCGCTACCTTTGGGCGGGACTATTCCCGTAACCGCTAAAATTTCAATTATTTATGGCAAACAGAATGACCCTGCCCGCAGAGGGGCAGGAGAAAGACGTGCTGCTGGTCTTGGATAAACAGCAGTGCAAGGTGAGTGCCGTTAAGGGTATCGACAAGGAGGGCAATTTGCAGACCGTGCCGCCGACACACGGCGGCGAGTTCATGCAGGTGGACAAGAACAGCGATGTGTTCAGCAACTTCATTTCCAATTTCTTCCGCAAGTTCCAGGACACTTCCGGGCTGGAACTTTTCAGTGTCAGGGCTTCCGAGGTGGAGCTACACGTAAAGGCAATCGAGGACAACCACCGCAACCCTACACCGGAGGGCAACAAGCGGGCTGAAATGCTTCGAGTTCCGAAGCCCGACTTCCACGAGTTCAAGCAGGGCTACCGCTTCGACCCGGCAAAAATCGACTGGGAGAACCTGAAAAAAGTCGGCATCACCGCCGACACCCTGAAAAACACGAGGGACTTCGACCGGGTGATGCGTGGCTACAAGTCCCGCAACACCTACACCGTTTCGGGGACGGTGGGTGGCTTCTATCTCAAACCTACCGATGTCAAGCTCTCTTTCTATCAGGCTAAGGACGGTACGGTAGTACCTAAGCTGCACGGCGTGCAGCAGGACGAGAAACTGTTGCAACGCCCGTTCCATGAACACGACTTCACCAAGCAGGAACAGGGCAACTTGCAGGGTACTGGCAACTTGGGCGGCATCGCACAAATCAAAGACCCGAAAAGCGGCGAACAAATTCCCGTGTTCGTCAGCCGGGACAGGTACACGCACGAACTGGAATACATGCGGGCAGACAAGTGGAAATGCCCCGATACAATCTGTAACGTGAAAGTAAGCCCGGAACAGAAAGCCGCCTTTGAAGCCGGGCAAGCGGTCAAAATGGAAAACCTGCAATTCAGGGACGGCACACGGCGCAGTGCCTATTTGCAGGTCAGTGCGGTAGAGCGTGGCTTGGAGTTCCTGCCCCGTGCCGCCGTCCAGTTCTTGCAGCAGGGACAGCAGCAAGTAGCCGGACTAAAGGACGGGCAGGGCGTTGAGTTCAACGGTCATGTGCAGTCCGGCGCACAAGGCAAATCACCCGACAAGGTGCAGCCGAAAGACGTTACCCCCGCCGCCGAGAGCCGGACACAGGTAGCGGTCAATACAGAGGGCAAGACCAACGAAGCCACCAAGCAGGGCAAAGAGCCGTTGAAACAGGGGCAGCAAAAGCCTACCGCCAAGCAGAAAGAGAAGCAGGACAAGGCGCAAGACAAGAGCCTGAAAGCGGACAAGCCCAAGAAGTCCAAAGGAATGAAAATGTAGTACCCACCCTTAAAAAGTAAAGAATTATGATTGCATTGATAGCAGAGAAGCCCAGCGTGGCAAAAGACATCGCCCGCATCATCGGAGCGACACAGAAGAATGACGGTTATCTTTCCGGCAACGGGTATATGGTGACATGGGCGTTCGGCCACTTAATCCAGCTTGCCATGCCGGAAGCCTACGGCGTGGCGAACTTCCGCAGGGAGAGCCTGCCCATACTGCCGCCCGATTTCCAGCTAATCCCCCGTCAGGTGAAAGCCGAGAAAGGCTACAAGGCAGACCCCGGCGTGTTGAAACAGTTGAAAGTGATTAAAGAGGTATTCGAGCAGTGCGACAAGATTATTGTCGCCACCGATGCCGGGCGTGAGGGCGAATTGATACACCGCTATATCTATAACTATTTAGGCTGTACCAAGCCCTTTGTCCGCCTGTGGATAAGCAGCCTTACCGACAAGGCAATCCGTGAGGGGCTGGACAACTTGCAGCCGGGCGGGTGTTACGATAACCTCTACCTCTCTGCCAAGTCCCGCAGCGAAGCGGACTGGCTGATAGGCATAAACGCCACCCAAGCGTTGAGCGTGGCAGCCGGGCAGGGCGTATTCTCATTGGGTAGGGTGCAGACACCCACGCTCGTGATGATATGCAACCGCTATTTGGAAAACAAGAATTTCGTACCCGCCAAATTTTGGCAACTCAAAGCCGATACCGCCAGCGGTAGAATCAGTTTCACCGCCCAATCTACCGCCAAGTGGGAGCAGCAGCCCGAAGCCATAGCCGCCCTGCAACGGGTAAAGGATACCGGGCAGCTTGCGGTGAAGTCCGTTGAAAGGAAAGAAACCAGCCAAGAACCGCCCCTTTTGTATGACCTTACCACGCTGCAAAAGGAAGCGAACACGAAACTGAACTTTTCGGCGGACAAGACCCTTTCCATAGCGCAAAGCCTGTACGAAAAGAAAGTGATGTCATACCCCCGAACCGGGAGCCGCTATATCCCGGAGGACGTTTTCGATGAAATGCCGGAACGTGTCGCCATGCTGGGGCAGTACCCCCGCTTTGCCGGATATGCCGCCGGATTGAACGGCGTAACGCTGAACCGCCGTAGCGTGAATGACGGCAAAGTGACCGACCACCACGCCTTAATCGTGACTGAAAACCTGCCCGGTGAACTCTCCAAAGACGAACGGGCGGTTTACGAACTGGTAGCCGGGCGTATGCTGGAAGCCTTTTCGGGCAGGAGCGTGAAAGACGTAACCACCGCTGTGCTGTCTGCCGGAGATACCGACTTCACGGTGAAAGGGTCGGTGATGAAAGAAGCCGGGTGGCGTGCCGTATTCAGCGAGCAGGAAACGGGAGAGGATGAAGAAACCGCCAGCCTGCCGCCACTCCAAAAGGGCGAAAACCTGCCTATTTCCAACGTGGAACTGTTGGAGAAACAGACCAAGCCGAAACCGCTGCACACGGAAAGCAGCCTGCTTGCCGCAATGGAAAACGCAGGCAAGGAACTGGAGGATGCCGAACTGAAAGCCAGCTTGAAAGATGCCGGGATAGGTACACCCGCCACCCGTGCGGCGATTATCGAAACGCTGTTCACCCGCCAATACATCGTGCGTGATAAGAAGAACCTTGTACCCACCGACAAGGGGCTTGCCGTTTACAGGATTGTCAAGGACAAGAAGATTGCCGATGTCGAAATGACGGGTATGTGGGAAACCGCCCTTTCCAAGATAGAAGCGGGAAACATGGATGCCGACACGTTCCGAAAGGGTATCGAGGTGTACGCCGCCCAAATCACGGCGGAACTGCTTTCGGTACAATTATCTGTTGCGGGCAGTGAAACCTGTCCCTGCCCCAAATGCAATAACGGGCGCATCCTGTTCTACCCGAAAGTGGCGAAGTGTTCCAACGTGGACTGTACGCTTACCATATTCCGCAACAAGTGCGACAAGCAGCTTTCCGACAAACAGATTGTCGAGCTGGTGACGAAACGCAAGACCGGGCTAATCAAGGGCTTCAAGGGCAAGAACGGCAAGGCTTTCGATGCTTCGCTGATGCTGGACGAACAGTTCAATGTCGCCTTTTCATTTCCCGAAAAGAAAGAAAAAACGAAGAAATAGCCTATCTTTACCGCTGAAATTTCATTGTGATAGGTTTTGCCACTTATGATAATTGAAATTTTAGTGGTTGCGCCCGGAGGGAAACCGGGCGCATTTTTTATACGCTCCCGCCAAACAGGTAGGTCGAACAGACCACCCCGTTATCCAGCACCCTGCTTTCCGACAGTTTCCATTCCGAGCCTAATGTTTCCCCGATGAAACCGATACCCTTGCCCACCATGACGGGGACAGTGTAGATAGTCAGGCTATCCAACAGTCCGGCTTTTATCAGCGAAGTAAGCAGCTTGCCGCCGCCCACCACCTGTATGTCATTTTCCTGTTTCAGTTCATAGACCCTTTGCAGCGGTTCTTCGGTCAGGAACTCCACGCCGCAGTCCGGTGTCATGTTGGTATCGTAGTGTGATACCACAAAAGACCGCTTGCTTTTGTGCGGCCACCCGCCCCAGTGTTCAAAGATGTAATTGTAGGTGTTCGCCCCCATAAGCAAGCAGCTTGCGGCGGCGTATTCCCTTGCCGCCAGTTCCTTGACCTCACGGGGCATCCAGTCCAGTTCATAGTCCGGCGTGGCGGTATGCCCGTCCAGCGATACGGCGATGTGCGCTTTGATTTGTTCCATATTGTCAGGTATTAAAGTGATATAAATCCCTACTGTCTTGGCACGTTAGCCGCCACCCCAAAAAGAAAGCGTGGCATGACGCTGTTTCAAAGTAGAGGTACTGGCATACCCAAATGTGGAAACAGTGCAGCCACGCTATGACAAACGCATAGCATATCCTGCGCTGAATATCCCCACATTTTGAAAAGTGCCAGTTTTCTACTTTGGGACGTTCGGCGAACGTATATGTTATATATAAAGGCAATATTCCGGCAACCGCCGTTCAACTGCCGTTACTTTTCGTGTAACTTCTGCAAAGTTAAGCAAATACCCTGAATTTTCACGTGCAAACAGAAAAAATCCTGCCGTGTTTCACAACAGGGCAGGACACAAGCACCTAAAAATACACAAGTTCAGCCCATACGCCTACGGGCAGCTTGCGTTCCTTTGAAGATTATATGAACCGATGACAAAACAACTTTGGTTCGCCGTGTCTTTGGTGATGATGTCCCTTTCCCGCATGAAGCGGATATAGCTCTTTGCGGTGCGCTCCTTGATGTCCAAGACCTGCTGCAACTGCTCGCAAAGGTCTATGTAGGTGATGCGTGTCTGCCGCCCGAAGATGTCACGTGCGACATTCACCAGTTCCCTTTCCTTGCGCTTCTCCTTTTCCTCACGGGGCTTTTCCCCTTTGTACACGTGCATCCCGGCTTTCTTGTCCCACGCAAAGAGCATCAGCGGAACGTCCAGCGGACTACCGTCACGCACTTTCAAGGCTTTTACCACCGACTGCGTGGGTTCTTCGTCTTTCTCTATTGAAAGGATAGTAGCCGCCTTGCGTTGCAATTCGCTACCCAAATGCCCACGTAACTTTAATCCGTTAGGAACGAAGTGCAGCACACAAAGAATACACGTGTTATAGATGCCCGCCAGCCGATAGAGTTCATCTATCACCGCCACGCTTTCCGCTTCATCGTTGGCACTCTTTACGAGGTCGGCGATGCCGTCAATGACGACCAACTGGATGCCGCCGTACTGGTAGTAGAACTTATCCATGCTCTGCACAATGGCGTTCAGGCGTTCTTTGCGTGACATACCCGTCAGGCAGAACGCTTTCAGTTCATCGGGTTTGTCCGGCTGTTTGGCTCGTGCCAGCAGGTTGCTTACATTCTTGAACAGTTGCACTTCCGACTGTTCTGTGTCATAGAGCAAGACCGCCTTGTGCCTGCCGTTGGCGGTTATCTGTATGCCCAGCGTATCTATGTCCGTACCAGCCGGGCAGATGCAGCCCGCCACGATTGCGGCTACATAATTGCTCTTGCCCGTTCCCTCGCCCCCGGTAATGCCGAACAGGTTGCCTTGTGTTCCTAACGGAACGTCACCCGCCGAAATAATCTCTTGCGCTTTGGCGGGCGGGTTGTTGAAATCTATCTCGCACGATTTTAGCATAATCAATGTGTCGCTATACAGGTTGTCTAAAAATTCGATAAACAGTTTCAGGAAATCTTCACGGGTGTTCCCGGCTTTGAAGTAGTCGGAAATGTCCTTTTCCTCTTTCGTACCCGGAAGCGGCAGGAGCAGGCGTTTCACTCCAAATTCTTCCAACAGTTTTTCCTGCTTGCATGAACTTTCCCTGCCCGTCTTGTCCATGTCAAAGAGCAGGACGATGTGCTTGAATCGGAACGTCAGCCGATATACCAGCGTGGGCGGTATAGTCACCGTTTCGCTGTTGAAGCAGATAGCGAGAAAACCGTGTGCCGCCAGCGAAAGCACGTCTTTCTCGCCGCCTGTGATGAAGAGCGTGTCGCCTTTTGCTGGCAGTTGCTCCAGCCCGAAGCAGTAGTTTTCGCCGAAGCTGCCGCCATAGAGGAAGCGGGGCGTGGAGAACGGGCGGTACAGCTTGATGTGCTGTTTGCCCTTGTAGCCGTACATGGGTTCTGCCACCGATGAAGTGTAGGTGTACGGTTTGCCCTCTGCCGTTTCGCTGTGATACTCCCGGAGCGAACAGACCTTGTAACGTTCCAGCAGTTCGGGCGTGATGCCGTACTGTTGCCAGTACACCAGTTCGGCAAGCGGGAACTTCTGTTCCCGGAACTGGTAGGGCTTGACGGGCTTTTCGGGTGTTTCTTCGGTTTTGCCCGATACTGTCCGGTGGACGGTTGCCGGAGGAATGGAAACAGGAGTGCCGGAAGCCAGCCCCAAGCCTAAATCCCGGTCGATGATTTCCAGTATCTCCACGAAGTCAGCCGCCCGGTTGCAGTCCAGCCCCTTTAACTGCCCCACGAGGAAGAAACAGTCGCCGCTGTAACTGTCGTTGCCGAAGTCTTTCATCTTGTAGATGCTGCTCCGGCGGTCGAAGTAGATGTTGCAGGAAGCCTTGCTGTCCTCGTACAGCGGGTTAAGGAAGTTGCGACCTATGCGCCAGTTTCCGGGCAGGTAGTGTTTGAATATCGCCAGCCCGTTACTTGTTCTTTCTAAGATTTCCTCTTTCCTTAGCATACAGTTGGTGGTTGGTTATCAGGTTGTCGATGTTCTCTTTGTTGCTCCTTATCAGGCGTTCTTCCAGCATCCGGCGTATCTCGCTGACCTTGTAGAAATAGCGTCCCCTGATGTTGGAATAGGCGATAGTACCCGACACCCGCAGGCGTTGCAGGGTCTTTTCGCTTATTTTCAGAAACGTGCAGACCTCGTAGCTGTCCACCCACATATCTTCTTCACTTTGCTTTGCCATTTCCGCATGATTGAAGATGTAATCGGCAATAGCGGTAATCTTGTTGTCCAATTCCTTATAGGCTTTGGACTCGAATGTTATTATTTCCATAATGGTAACTGATTGATTCGCTGCAAAGTTCGGGTGTCCTGAAAAATAAAACGCCACAGATGTACCCACCTGTGGCGAAATAAATTTTGTTAAAGTGCGCCTGTCCTAATCCTGCTCCCTCATGCGCATCAGCAGCCTGTCTTTCAGGGTGGAGAGGAAGCCCGTTCGGTCTTTGGTCTTGGCTTTGAGTTCCATGTAGGTGTGGTAGAAGTCGCCGAGGTCTATGTCGAACACATACTCAAAATAGCCTACAATCTCCTTTATATCAACCGTTCCCTTGTTCAGACAGCCGCAGGCGTCCAAAGCGTAGATAAGTTCCACCAACGCCCGTTTTGTCCCAGTCCAGTGCAGTATCTTACCCATGAAGCCGTTCTTCACCTGTTTGCGCTGTTCCCGGCGTTCCAGTTCGTGCAGGCGGTTGGTGAGGTATATTTCCAGCAGTTCGTTGGCTAAAATCTTGGCTACCTTGAAATCGTAACTGGTGCTGAACTGTGGGTCTGTCTCGTAATAGAAACTGTCCACAATGATTTGCATGTCAGGCTTTCCACGCATGAAATACTGCCCGTCCAAGTAAGTGGCTTTCGTGCGGTGGTACTGGTAGAACGCCAAGTTCCGCTGGAACGACTTTGAAATCCGGTCGGTTTCCGACAGCAGGTAGTCCCTTTGCACTTCCTCACTACCGCTGGGAAAACGCACCTCAATCTTGTAAACAGAGTTGTAATAGATGATTTTGCTCGCTATCAGCGGCTTTAGTTCCTTGAAGAAATGTATTTCTTCTTCCGGGCTGGCAAACGGGTAGGAGACAATAAAGGCTTTGAGTTCGCTCAGTATCTCTTGCAGGTAGTCCACGCACAGGCGGCACAGTGTCAGCGTGTCCATTGCAGTGTCCTCGTATTCCTGTATCTGCCATTCTACTTTTTGCAGCAGTCCGGCAAAGTATGTTTCCAGTTTTATATGATGTCCCATAACTTTGTGCCTTTTTTTGAAGCACAAAGTTATGGGCATTAAAAATCTGTTTTATTCTTGATATTGCACATTACATTCCTATAACTGTGCATTTTTTTGTTTCCTTTGCTTTTTTGCGTATCTCGCCCGGCGTGTCCAAGAGGTAAGTCTTGCAGAAATCATTCAAGTTCGATGCCGATGCAAACCCGGTGGTGAACGCCACTTCTGTAAGCGTGAGGTTCGTATTTGTCAGATAGTGTTCCACGTCCTTTGCCCGCTCTTTGATTACCCATTGCTTTGGGGTGTACCCTGTCATTTGTTTTACCTTCCGCCGGAACGAGCCGTATTCCATGCCGCATTTTTCCGCTAGTTCCTCGGCATCATATACCATGTAGCCTTTCATACGCACCATTTCGATGAAAGTCTGCCTGCCCAGTTCGGGTAGCATCCGTTCGGCGTGGCGCAGTTCCTTTTCCGTCACCCGCAGTCGGTTGTCCTTGACCGGGTTTCTTCGTAATAGGTGAAAAGCGTGGCACACGGTGTTGTACACGTTGCATAGGTACTGCCGCCCCGGTCGCATCCAGTGGAGCGCATCGCAGTAGGCGGTCAGTTCGGGTATGTCGTCCCGTTTACGGTGCTGTTCCGCCAGTTCGTCCAGTATGGCGTAATGGGTGGTGGACATTCCCAGCAGGATGATGATTGCCTTGTAGTCCTTATATGCCGCCAGTGTCGGCGTTTCCGGCAGGCTTCGGAGCGTGTGGCACACGCAGCCGCACAGCCGCCCGTCTTTGCTGAACGGTTCAAGTTCCAAGTAGTTGTCCATTTTCCAGCTGTTGTGCAGCAGCCACGTTACTTTCTTGTCCAACTCCTTGCAGGACGCTTCCAGCCCCGCTTCGGGAGCGGATAGCAGCAGTGATGTAATCCGGTGTTCCATATCTGATGTTTTCTATATGAATGATTATACGATTCGTTACCACTTCCAGCCATCCGCCCAGCCCCATTTGTCGAACAGCCATGCTTCCAAGAAGAAAAGCGCAACGGGTAGCAGGTAGAGGAAAAATAACTGCGCTGTGCCAATACGTTTGGAGCGGCGGTAGTGGCTCATCAGTGCCGACACACGGGCTTTCCGGTATCGGACAAGGATGAATATGCAAAAAAACAAAAACATTGCGATAAAATAATCCAAACGTAAATGCGACCATACGCTGTTGCGCAGAAGAATGTCGCCGGGCAGAACCACCAACCACCACCAATACGCAAGTAGCAGCGTGAAGCCTGACATCCGTCCCCACTTCCTGCCCCAAACCTCTCCCTTGAAATACAGGTAGTCAAAAAGGTAATACCTATAATTCGTCCGGTCGACACGTTGTTTCACCCGTTCAAAATAGTTGTCGGTCTTTTCTATTCTTTTGCTCATATATTCGATAAATTATGTTCTCCAAAATGCAAAATAAAGCAGGGTGATACCCGGTACAATTCCAAAAAAGACAAGACCTGTCAAGAGAAAGACCCAATCCGAATAATGGAAATCAAGTTCTTCATAAGGAATGGCGGCTTTCTTTATATATCTGTGCCATACCCATATTAGAACTTTTCCAAATCTCTTTACTGTGACAAGGCTACTCATAATTGTTTTTTAGCTTTCAAGCTGGATAAGCAGAAAGTAACCACATACTATTATTAATATTCCAATTACCAAGCCGATACTCCAAAACAGCCAATCTATATCATATATCTTCATACATTTGTTTATTTTGGATTACCGATAATGGGATAGCGTGGAACACTGGTAGGCGTTATCACGCTTCGTTAACATCATATTTTATTCTCATACCAGTGTACCATATCAATAAACCATAATCACGAGGTCTTTTTGCTCTTCAATGGCTTCATCGAAAATAAAATTCAGGTCGTCCATTTCCTGCTCATAGTCATAATCTCCGAGACCGTTACCCTCTTTCAGCGAGGTGTATTCCGTCCGCTTGCTCTCCAAATCTGAAACGGGTATGCTGATGATATAGGGAAAATCACCGCTCAAAGGAATAGGGATGAATGTACTTTGACTATCCAGTTGCCAAAGGTTTTCCGCACGGTAGATTTGTGTCCCGTAATGGTTGCAAATCTTTTCATATATATACCCATACATGAAAGCAATTTCGGGATAACGGATTTCCCCGTTCACAATGTCTGCTAATACCGCATAAGCATCTTTATCCGTATTTAGACTGTCACTAAAATAATAGTTCAGACTATCAAGTTCCTGCTTTAACGCAATTTTCAGTTGGGTTATCAGCAAATTATCACAAGCCCCGTAAACGGATTTTACCTTATCGGCATCAGTCAAATAAGAATAAACCGAGTAACTCATATCTTGTCTTTATTTAATGTCGTTCCAATGTACCATATCGTATGGATAATAGGGCAATCCTTTCAGACAGCTATCATCCAGCCCCAAAACCTTAACCAATGCACCGCTTTCAAAGCTCCAATAGCCGTCATGTACAATACCATATTTATGGTCGTTATACCAATAATAATCGGAGTGTCCACGATACCACTCTTTTTTTAGATACTTCTCTAATCGTTTTATTGCCTGTGTCTTATCTGTTTTAGCCAAATCCGACACTTCTAATATTGCCCTATAAGGTATATTGTCAAAGACACAATCTGCCAATTTCTTCCGTTCGGGGAAGCGGTAATTTAGCAAAACATCATAAACACGGTCTTTGACTTCTTTCTTATCTATAAGCATAAGGAGTTCGTGGATAACATTATCATCATATTCCAGCATGATACCTATCGAAAGTAACCATAGCATTTTTAAATAGTCACCGTAGGGTGTCCAACTCCCGTGCATTGCTTTTATTGTTTGAAGATAATCTTGTTGAATACATTCTAATCCTATTCCCATAGAGTACTTTGTAACAATAGAATTAACCCTATAATCAACTAAGCGACCATAATAGATTGAAGCGTCAAACTCCACTTTATTATTAACAAATTGGCTAATTTCATTTTCTAAGCCACTTATTTTATTTGTATATTTCGCTAATTGCTTTAAATACTGTTCTTCCGTAAAAAGTTTATCTCTTAATTCCATATATGGTACACTGTTTTTGATGTTAATGGTTTGGAAAGGAACACCGTTCAGGGGTTATCTTTCCTTGTTACCAATGAATTTACTTTTGTATATAGCGTACTCTACTGTGTAAGTAGCCAGCTTCACGCCTAAGAACATACCTACAAGCAATATATATGCTACAAAGCAATATTGATTATACAAGAGGTCTTTTAAGAATACAGGTATCAATAAGGCTATGATTGTAGCGTTCTGAAACCACTTCTGTACTTTCAATAAGAGGTTAATATATAAATGGTTTCCTATGTAATTGAACCCCCATTTATAATTATGCCGTTTCAGGTAAGACAATGAAAACCAAAGTCCTACAAGTGAAGCAATAAGGGCTACTCGCCACCATGTTCCCATGTAAGGGAACATACCTTTTAAGAATGTCAGCAAAACAATACCTATTATGCTACATTCATATACTATTCTTACTTTTGTTACATCATTCATATATGTACGCTATTTGTTGGTAATGGGTTGTGAATAACTGACCGTTAGGGCAGTTCATTCACTTGTTATCGTTTGTTTACTTTTCTTTGCAAAGTATATTTCATTATATAAATTGCCACCGATTACAATATCTGGTCTTAGTTTCCGCAATTCTTTCAAAGCGGGAACCTTGAATGGAGAGCCACACCAAAAGACTCTTTCAAGAGATTTACTTTGTAGGATTGGTGAATAATCATTGTCTTTAACTTTGACTTGACTTAGACCTAAATATATAAGTTTGGGAAGTTCTTCAATTCCTCTAATTGTTTCTATTCTATTTACTTTTGTATAGCTAAGAGCTACTAAATTAGCCAATTTCGGGATGTTAAAATGTTCCTCTACTTGAGGTAAGCAATAAAGGGTTATGTTTTCAAGCATCTGCAAATTTCCAATATTTGATATATCTTGAAGAAATCGGCAATAATATAATGAAATTCGGCGTAAATTGCTTAAACAGGCAATTCCGAACAATGAAGTGAGCCTGCAAAAAGCAATCTCAAGGCATTCAATCTTTTCAGGATTGATAATCTTTGCGAAATCAACATCTTCTTTTTCATATCGAAGTGTCTTCAATTTCTTGTCATTTATCAGTTGTTCAAATACTTCCATTTTACATATTCTTAGATAAACGATAATGGTTTGGTGAGGAACAGCGTTTAGCTGTTATCTCGACCTTGTTATAAGCTAAATTTCTTTGTTATTAAATTCTTTATCATTTTAGCATCTGTGCTACTCAGCATATAAATGCCACATGGTTTACTAAGACCTTGCTGTATCTCTGCATCCGTTATCCCTAAGTTGAACATTATCCCTAAAGGAAGAAACCAAGAGTTAGGAACTTGCTCGTCCTCAATCTTTACCTTTGGAATATGGCTTTCTGCGTCATTTTCACAATTCAATACACATCCTCTATCTTCTTCTTGTAGATTTCCGGTAGCATCTAATTCGGCACAATAGAAACGCTTTTCTTGGCTACTCTCATAATAGCCATAAGCGTAACGATATTCCCATAAATCTATCGAGAAGTAATAGACACCACATTTTGCCGAAAGCCTTTTACCCAATGTTTCGTAAATATATCGTAAACATTTTCCTTCAACGATATAATATCCGTTAATGAATGATGAAATCAATATCTTATCAACCCTTGTTAAAAGGTCATTAAGATAATTGTCTGCATTTTCATAAGTAGTACAAAGTATTGGGTTGTTATCCCACTGCTCATTATCAGACAAAAGAGTTAGCCCCAATATGTCTGCAACATCTTTTTTAACGGATGCAGGTATTAGGAGCCAATCAGCACAGCTAAAATGTTCTTGTACTTGTTCGTTCATAATTTGGTGTACTATTGCTTATAATTTATTTATAACCGCACCTTATGGTGTCGTTCCTACACATCTATAACTGCACCTCACGAATTATCCAGTGTATCAAGAGGATTAGGGATTTTTGCTTTATGGGTACTTGACACATGAAGATAAATGGTTGTGGTCTTGATGTCGTTGTGTCCCAGCAATTCTTGTATTGTGTGCAGGTCTGTTCCCTGTTCCAGCAAGTGTGTGGCAAAGGAGTGGCGCAGCATGTGTACGTGTACACGGTGTTTGATGCCTGCACGATGTGCGGCTTCTTTCAGTACTTTCACCAATGCACTTGCCGAATATTGCTCTCCGGGTGTTTCGCCCTCAAACAGCCATTTTTGTGGACGATATTCCCGAAAGTAGTGCCGTAGTTCTTCCAGCAACTTGGGCGAAAGGAGCGAATAACGGCATTTCTTCCCCTTGCCCATAATGCGAACCGACATTGTTTCACTGTTGATGTCTTGCGGGGTGAGGTTAAGCAATTCGCTTCTTCTAAGTCCGGCAGAGTAAACCAACGAAATCATGCAGTGATGCTTGATGTTGGAAATTTGTGCAAGGATGCGCTTAATTTCATTCTTGCTCAACACTTCGGGCAGGCTCTTGTACTCTTTGGCACGGGTGATACCGCCGTAGTATTGTCGCTTGCCGCCTTTCACCTGCTCATAATAGAACTTGATAGCATTGATGCGCATATTCTGTTGCGACACCGAGATTTTCTTCTCGTTCACAAGATAGAGTATGTACTTGTTGATGTCCGGCACTTTCAGGCGGTCGATGTTCCGTCCCTTGTGATATTCCATGAAGTCGCTGAAATAGGCACGGTATGTTTTGACGGTCGAGGGGCTGTAACGCTTCTGTTCCAGCAGTTCGAGGTAGCCTTTGGGCAGTGTGTATTCCCTTTTAGGTTTGGGATGCCGCACGTAAACCCGGCTGTAATCAATATAGGCGTGGGGTGAATAGCGGTCATAGAAATCCGGCAGGCTGAAAGCGGCTGACGCTATGTATGCAGAGCCGTTGCCAGCCATTTCTATGCCCGTTTCTTGGGCGAGCAGCAGGGCGACAGCCTGACTGTTCGCATATTCTATCCGTATGTAGTCCGCACCGTCCCTTGCGTCTTTGTGCAGCACGATGCTTCCTCTTTGTTTCTGAACCTTATCCATGTCGCTGAATTTTGCTTCATGCTCCAAAGATAAAACAAAAACATCATATTTTGAACACTCGTTCAAAAATAATAGAAGTTAAAAAAACAAAACTCTATCAGGCTTTAAGCAGCGAATAGATATGGCGAAAGTTTTCTGCCAGTTCGTCCACGTTCAGACCGTTCAGAAATGCTTGTTCGTATGACAGTCCTAAAAACATTTGCCGGAACATGATAGCCGTTTTCTTTACGTCCGTGTCACTCCTGATTTCCCCGCTTTCTTTTGCTTTCTGTATGACTTTCTCCCATAGGTCATAGTCTTGTCGGTAGATTTTCTCAATTTTCTGCCTGATGCCCGGATAGTACATGCGCACTTGTGACAGAAAGTGAAAGTAGTAGAAGTTAGGACTACAATCATGCGGGCTGCTATTATCGCCAATCAGTTCAACAATCCTTTTCATGGAAGCGGCTACCCCCGCTACGTATTGCCCGATGAACTCCGCCAACGTAGCGGCGGGAGCGGCAAACTTGTTTTCCGGTTCGTGCATCTGCAACACGTATTTGTCCGCCACAGCCATAAATAAATCCAACTTGTGCGGAAAATAATAAACGATACCCGTTTTTGTCACCCCGCAGGCTTTGGCAAGCGTGATGATGCTTGCTTTCTCGTAGTTCATCCTGATAAATACGCCGAACGCTTTATCTATTACTTCTTCACGGTTAGTTATTATCATACACGTTTGTTTTTAATCGGTTACGAAGATACGGATTTTGTTTTAACCATTTGTACCCCAGTGCTTTTTTTAGTGCAAGGTGCAAGTATATATTTATATATATAGCTTGCACCTTGCACTAACCCCAAAATATTTATTATCAGATATTTGCGAGTTTCAAAAGAAAGCCGTATCTTTGAACCCGAAAGTTAGGCAGACAAACAGCGGTCAAAGTTGGACAAGCCCAACATCTGAAAATCGTTACTGTTTCGTTACCTATTTGAAATTTTGAAAGCGAAGTAGCTGAAATATAAGCGGTTAGAGTTGTAGGTTCAAAACCCTCTCTCTCCGCTGAAAAGCAGCAGGTTAGCTGCTTTTTTATTTTATAGGGAAGCGAATTTTCCCCCTAAGGAGAGGTGCTCGAGTGGTTGAAGAGGCACGCCTGGAAAGCGTGTATACCCCTAAAGGGTATCACGAGTTCGAATCTCGTTCTCTCCGCATGTTCATTATTTTTTTGATTACGAAAACGGCTGTCTTGATTTGTCAGGAGAGCCGTTTTTTTGTGTTGTATAGAGATACTGGGAAAATAAACCTGTCTTTGGCGGGGACTTTAGGTAAATAAATGTTTATCTTCGTATTTAATAGGTAGCAAACCTAAAAAAGATATTGAAGTATGAGACGAATTTTACTGGGACTATGTTTTCTATCTTTCCTCAATAGTGCGTCCGGACAAGAAATTCCCTTGCCGGAGAGTATGCCGCAGGCTCATCCGAGAGTGTTGACTACACCGGAAGGGAAGCAGGAAACGTGGAACTTGATTAAGACCGAAGAATGGGCAAAGGATGTTTTCGATAAGCTGAGAGAGCGTACGGAGAAATATACCGATCTGACGGCCACCCGGCCGGATTGGTTGTTGTCGCGTCTGGCTATGTATTGGAAATCCCATGCTACTGAGGTATATATAAAAGGTGAAACTTTCGACCATGCGGGCGGTGAGAAAGCTCCGTATCCTACCGTGCGCTATACGGGAACACGTGGAACTGCCGCTACTCACGGTCGTCCCCGACTGGCGGATATTGTGCCGTACGATGATGATGATAACGGGAATGTGACATTCTGTAATAATGCGCTTCCCGACCGTCCTATGGAGAGTGTGCATCCGTCTAAAACCGGACGTAACATCGAAAGTCTGAATTGTGAGATATTGGGAATAGCCCGTGATGCTGCTTTCCTCTATTGGATGACGGAGGAGGAGAAATTTGCAAAGTTGGCAGCCGGAGTGTTCGATACTTATATGACGGGTATTTATTACAGGAATGTTCCGGTTGATCTGAATCACGGTCATCAGCAGACACTGGTGGGGCTGACTTCCTTTGAAGTGATCCACGAAGATGCGTTGCATATCGCTGTCCCTCTATACGACTTCCTGTATGATTATCTGAAAGCAAACTACCCGCAGAAGATGGAAATCTACGCCGGAGCATTCAAGAAATGGGCGGACAATATCATAGCGAACGGAGTGCCGCATAATAACTGGGATTTGTTGCAGGCACGGTTTATCATGAATGTGGGGCTGGTGCTGGAAGACAACAAGGCGTATGCCGACGGGAAAGGACGGGAATATTACATAGACTATGTGATGAACCGTTCCGGCATTCGTCAATGGAGCTTGACGCGTCTTGCCGAATATGGTTTTGACTCTAAAACGGGTATCTGGGCGGAATGTCCGGGATATAGCAGTGTGGTGATTAATGATTATGCCAATTTCGTGAATCAGTTTGACAATAACCTGCAATATGATTTGGTGAAGGCGATGCCTGTATTGTCGAAAGCGGTAGCGACAACCCCTCAATATCTGTTTCCCAACCGTATGATTTGCGGTTTCGGAGATACGCATCCGGGGTATCTGAACACTAATTTCTTTGTCCGTATGATACAGAATGCACAGGCAAACGGGAAGAAGGAGCAGGAAGACTATTTCACTGCCTTGTTGAAATGCCTGAATCCCGGTGCCGGAAATGAGAAAGCGGAAAAGAAGAATGTGCGGGTGTCTGTCAATTCTTTTTTTGAAGATAAGCCACTGACGCTGAATCCGGAGGTGCAGGCGGGAAAGATAGAAGAATATGTCTCTCCTTTGTTCCATGCACCTAACGTCTCTTGGCTGGTGCAGCGAAATGGTATGGATCCGCGCAGCAGTCTGATGATTTCGCAGAATGGGAGTGAGGGCAACCACATGCACGCCAACGGCATTTCTATGGAACTTTACGGAAAAGGATATGTGCTGGGACCCGATGCGGGTATCGGTCTTTTCCTGTATAGCGGGTTGGATTATGCGGAATATTATTCTCAGTTTCCGAGTCATAATACGGTTTGCGTAGATGGAATATCGAGTTATCCGGTGATGAAAAGCAATCATTCTTTTGAGTTGCTCTCCTGTTTTCCGGCTTCGGCGGAACCGGGTGGGGAGTTTACCTCTGTCACATACAGCAACCTCTATTTCCGCGAACCGGAAAGCAGGGCGGATCAGACGCGTATGATGAGTATCGTCACCACCGCTCCGGAAACGGGGTATTATGTGGATGTGTTCCGCAGCCGGAAAGAAAAAGGAGGGGACAAAATGCATGATTATTTTTATCATAATCTCGGGCAGACGCTCACATTGACCGCTGCCGACGGAACGGATCTGAATCTGCAGCCTACGGAGGAACTGGCGTTTGCCGGTGCGCATCTTTATGCCTATTCTTATTTATATGATAAGAAAGTGGCGGCTACCGGCAAGGATGTGAAAGCGACCTTTACCATTGATATGAAAGATAAGGGAGGCGATGATATATCCATGAATCTCTGGATGAAGGGAGAGCCGGACCGTGAAGTCTTTACGGCTCTGTCGCCTATGACCGAAGGGTTGAGCCGTACACCCGGTATGCCTTATAATATAAAGGAGCAACCCACATTGACTTTTGTTGCCCGCCAGCATGGAGAGGCTTGGAACCGTCCTTTTGTCGCTGTTTATGAACCGAGTACACGGAAAGAACCGTCGGCCATTCAGGCTGTGTCCTACTTTGATGCGGAGGAGACTGCTCTGACGGATTTTGCCGGAATCTGCGTGAAAAGCAAGAATGGGCGTACAGATCATATCTTCTCGCTTTCCGACGCTACGCAGACGGCTACTTATCAAGGGATGAAAGTAAAAGCGGATTATGCGGTAATCAGTAACCGGTATGCGGGAGATAACCGTACGCTGTTTATGGGCAACGGAACGCAACTGATAGCACCGGGAGTCAGTATCCGTACTTCTGTTCCCGCCAATGTTCTGCTCGAACAGAAGCAAGGGAAATGGTATATCTTGTCTTCCGCTTCTTGCACGGTGGTGATCGGCGGCAAGAAGATGAAAGTGAAAGCTGCACCGAAGACAAAAAGATGTATATCCTGTCCATAGATTGATAATATTGTAATGTATTGGCAGACTGCTAAGGAAATATTGCAATAAAAAATAAAAAAAACGTAGGCAAACGTTGTGAATGCCATATTTTTTCTAATTTTGCGGCTTCTTGTCTGATTCGGAAGAAACGGACAAGAAGTCCTTATTTATATAGGGTGGATATTTAGTGGGAAATATTTAGTGGGAAAATAATTATGGTATATGCACTGAGAAATGGTCGCAGAGTGGTCGCTCTGTTGTCATTTCTGTTATTGTGTTGTGGGGTACATGTACACGCACAACGAGTGGCTGTGAAAACGAACACGTTGGGATGGCTGACTGCCAGCCCTAATGTCGAGGCCGAATTTGTTTTGGGTCGTCATATCTCTCTCAATATGGGAGTCGCTGCGAATCCGATCAGTACAGACAATTTTAAAACTACTTTCACACATTTTCAGCCGGAAGTACGTTATTGGTTAAACCGTCCGATGGTGAGCCATTTTCTAGGTGTCACCGCTTTTGCGAACAATTTTAATATGCTGGTTAAAGATGTGCATCACAAAGGCGATGCGCTGGCAGTCGGTTTGACGTACGGTTATGCTTGGGTGCTGAACGATCATTGGAATATTGAGGCGACGGCAGGTATCGGGGTGATGCACTACCGCCAGTTTAAGTACGACAAGGGTGCTCCGAAACCGGATGCGGCGAATGACAGTAAGACAACGCTGGCACCGGTGAAGCTGGGAGTGTCTTTTGTGTATATTATCCGGTAACGGAACGAACATTTATAGTTAGAAAAGAGAATGAAAATCAATTGTAAACGTGATAGATTAATCGGAATCCTCCTGGCAGCCATGCTGCTACTCGGTGCGGATGCGTACGCCCAACGTATGCGTGTGCAAGGACACGTCACCAACCAACAGGGAAAAAGCATTCCGAACGTGAATATTATAGATCCTGTAACGAATGAACGCATTGAAATCTCCGATGAGGACGGACGCTACAGTGTGCTGGCGGAACGGCACGGATCGTTGAAATATACCTGTGTCGGGTATGAAGACAAGACGGTCAAGGTGGGCGGAAAGCAGATTATCAACGTGGTGCTCAAAGATGCGGTCATTGAACTTGACGAGGTGACTGTGATTTCAAAAGTGAAGGATAAAGTGGTGCCCGAGCCTACGGACATTGAGATAAAAGGCAATTACTTCCATCTGAAAACCCGTGTGCCGGTGCCTAAGGAGATGTTCACTTCCAACCGCCGTCTGGTATTGCAACCTTCTATCTATGATGTGACACAGAAGAAGCGTTTGCTGTTACGTCCCGTGGTGTTCGACGGAGGTACATATAATACTACCCAGCGGCGTATGTATGATTATAATATCGAACAGGACCCGCTGCACGAATACATACAGGTGAAGACTACTTCCTCGCGGAACGGGGATATTATCGCCTATCATGATTCTATCTATATAGAGTATCTGCAACATGATTATCGTGCGGATGTGCATCTTGCGATGGAGAATTACCGTGCTATTATCTATCGGGATTCTTTCTCTATCGCACGCGGTACTGTCAATCCGTTGCGTTTCCTGGAATATAAATTCTCCGCTTTCAATCTGACGGATGAGAAATATCTCCCCAAACCTGTGATGCAATTGAGGGATACCAAAGGAGAAGTCAACTTGACTTTCGTTGTGGGAAAAGCTGATCTGGATGATAAGAATCCACAGAATCAGGTGGAACTGAATCGCTTGAATCAAGAGTTGCACGCTATCGAGATGAATCCGGAGGCTTCATTGAAAAGTTTCCATATTACGGGTGTCGCTTCGCCGGACGGTTCGTATGAATCGAATCTGCGACTGGCTAAGTTGCGTACGGACAAGGCGCTGGACCGTATCTTGTCGCAACTCGACCCGGAGACCCGCAAACTTCTGGAGGTGAAATCGGACGCGTCGGTCGCTTCGTGGAAAGAAGTGGCGGAGTTGCTGCGGAAAGATTCCAGACAGGATACGGCCGACGAGATCACGGAATTGATTAAGCGATACGGAGAAAAGAATTACCAGTTGAATCGCGCGCTGAAATCGAAACCTTTTTATAAGGAGGTTGCTGCTGTGTATCTGCCTAAGTTGAGAAAAGTGCAGTACACTTACGGATATTCTATTTTCCGTTCTTTGACGGATGAGGAAATTATGCAGCTCTATAAGAAAGATCCGAAGGAGCTGACACGTTTTGAATATTACCGGATGATTGCAACGGCTAAGACGCCGGATGAAAAAGAGAGGTATTGTAAAGAAGCTCTTGAATTGTACGATAACTTTACGTATGCGGCGAATGAGCTGGCTGTGTTGAATATTCAGAAAGATACGCCGGATTCCAAGATTCTTGAACCGTTCGTCAGCAAGTCAGCTCCGGTGGAATTGCTTTCCAATCAGGCGATTGCCCTGTTGCATGAAGGTAAATATACGAAGGCTGATTCTGTGTTGACACTGCTTCCTGAGGGAGTTGTTGCCGATGATTTGCAGGCGATCGTTCAGGCGATGGCAGGCTATTACGACGATGCGTTTGAGAAAGTGGCGGCTACCAGTCCTTTCAATGAAGTGATCATGTTGCTGGCGATGAAGAAGAATAAGGAAGCATGGGAGAAGGCTTCGCAGCTGAATACGGGCTCGGCTCGCGAGTATTATGTGAAGGCTATCGCTGCCAACCGTATGGAAAAGGTGGGTGAAGCACTTACGTATATTGAGAAAGCTCTGGAACTGGATCCTTCCTTGCTGGAGACCGCAAGAGTGGACGGCGACATTATCGACCTGTTGCCCGAAGAGCAGAAAATAAAGAATGATAATACAACGAAAGAGTAAATGATGGATATCCTCAGAATCAAAAATAAATATGCGGCAGTGGCATTGTTCTTGATGTTGTCTGTTGCTTTGCAGGCACAGGATTATGGTGCATTGAAATATATGTTGCAGAAAAGACCTGCCAATGAGAGGTTTGAAAGTAATAAATTCAATGAACACCTCTTTTTCTCTGCCGGGCTGGGACCTTACGGTTTGCTGACGAGCGGAGGACAGGATGGCATGGGAATGACAGCCAATGCTTTTATAGGCAAATGGTTCACTCCTGTTCACGGCGCGCGTCTGGGAGCGACTTTGGGCTATTTGCCGTCGGAAGTCTATAACAGTAAGATAAAAATGGTAGGAGGCAGCTTCGACTACCTGCTGAATATATCTTCTCTTACATTCGGATACAACGAACAGCGCAGGTTCGAACTTTTGGGTATAGCGGGAGTTGAAGCCGGCTATTCCAGAGCCAATGACAATTCGGCCGGTGATAATCCGGCTGTGAAGAATGGACATGAGTTCTATTATGGTGTCCGTATGGGATTGCAGGGGAATGTCCGTCTTTCACGGACACTCGATTTATTTGTCGAACCCCGAATCGGATGGTATAACGATGGATTGGGGCATACCGAAAGTTGGAGAAAATATAAGATGGGAGGATCGGTCTTGGTGGGTCTGACCTATATGCCTGCTGCGGCGATGGGCAGGAAGATTCATTTTGACAACTTCGATAACAGCTCATTCCTCAATCATATGTTTGTCTCGTTGTCCGGTGGAATCAGTACGCTGAAAATGCCGGGGATAAAGAATACACTCAAAGGATTCGGACCGCAGTTCTCTGCCGGAATCGGTAAATGGTTCAGTCCGTCGTCGGGAGTACGCTTGTCCGGAACCGTTGGCTACAGCGATACGCCTGCCGGTAGTGCGAGCAGCTATTTCAAGCATGTAGACCTGCATGCCGATTATTTGCTGAATATCAATAATATACTTTGGGGATATGACGAACAGAGGCTTTTCACTTTGATCGGTATAGCCGGTGTCAATCTGTCCGGGACAAAAGGAGTGGCGCAGACAGCCAAGTATGCACCGGGATTGGGTATCGGGCTTCAAGGAAGTTTCCGGTTGAACCGTTCCGTAGATTTGTTTGTGGAACCCCGCCTTAATGTTTATCAGAAGAGATATGCCGGTGGATGTGGTTTCGGTAGTACAGACCAGCTCGGAGAACTGAACTTCGGTGTGACGTATCACGCAATAGACCGTGCTGCCCGTCCTCAGAATGGATTCTCAAGCAATCATATTGCCGACAATCTATTCATGACGTCAGGTATCGGGGCACAGTTATTCCTGAATAAGACTAATCTGAAACATCTCGCTGCATGGGGACCGCAACTTTCCGCTTCTATCGGAAAATGGTTTACTCCGTATTCCGGTCTGCGACTGGTAGGGACGGGAGGTTTCTTCTCCAATTATTTGCTTCCGACAGATATGGAGGCGGAGAGACTCAGACATATCACCATAACCGGAGGATTGGATTATTTATGGAATATCACTTCTACTATGAGCGGATATGATCCGGAACGTATTTTTGAACTGATCGGTTCGGTAGGATTTAACCTGGCTTATACGTCGAACTCAGAGCATAAGTTCCAGCCGGGACTCAATGCGGGGGTACAGGGAGTATGGCACATCAATGATTTCTTCGGTTTGTATCTCGAACCGCAAATCCGTCTGTATCGTGATAAGTTTATCGAAGGAAATCTGGGTTTCATGCAGAAGGATGTGATGGTGGGGATCAATGCCGGTTTCCATTATCGTTTTGTTCCTTATTCCAAAGCGGCCAATCGCAGTGTGTTTGAGAAAGATGACAAACGGTATTTCATATCGGGAGCATTGGGCGTAAGCAGTCTGCTGGTTGCCAATCGGGATTTGGTAAAGAATATAGGTGTGGAAGCTAAGGGTAGTATCGGAAAATGGTATACTCCGCTTTCTGCATGGCGTGTGAACGGAACAATCATGTATAAGGCGAAAACACCGGATAAGTTGAATCTTCATTATGCGGGGTTAGGAATGGATTATATGATGAGTCTCGCTACTTTGGCGAAGGGATATAGCCGGGATCACGTGATAGATGTTGTTCCTTTTGTCGGAGTGACAGCCGGATTGGTACGTCGTAGAGGTGAATTTAAAGCTGTTCCGGGAATTGACGCCGGTGCGCAAGTCAAACTGAAACTGGGCTCTTCCCTCGACTTCTATGTGGAACCCAAAGTGGGCATTCGCACGGACACGTATGATGGTATGGATCAGGGAAGACCCGACCGCGTTGCTTCTATGGTGGGAGGATTGATTTACAAGTTTAAAATGCCTACCTTTAAATAAAGTTAGCATTCTACTTACAAAAATACAGCTGTATATTCGATAAAAACAAATTCAAGAGTGAAAGTTTTGTCGCTCTTTACTTGATTTTGTCTGCTAACTGTTATCTTTGTTTCAAAATAATAGTGGAGTAGGATAAGGGGATTTCATTTTTCGTTCGTACTAATAATAGTACTACAAAAAAGAAAACTATGAAGATTCGAATATGCATATTGATTATTATATGGGGGATATTATATCCGGAGTACCTGAACTCGCAGGAATCCCCTTACGTATTCCGGCAAATCGGAGTTGTCGAAGGATTGCCGGATAACTATGTCAAGAGTGTTTTTCCTATTCCCGACGGACGTATCGGGGTGAGAAGCACTGTGTTGCTAAGCCTGTATGACGGTGCAAACTATTCAAATTTCCCTTTCAATATTCATGGTGAATATCCCATAGTATATAACCACATCATTCCCGAACAATATATTGATACCGATAAACGTTTGTGGATGAAAGAACGTAAAAGCCTGCGCGTTTTTGATTTGACTACCGAACAGTATATCTATAATGTAGATTCGCTGTTTCTTCAGTTCGGGCTGAAAGATAGGGTGGAGGATCTGATTATTGATTCCGAGAAGCGTTATTGGTTTCTCACGCCGGGATCTTCCGTCTATACGTATGATACGGAAACGAAATCGGCAGAACTGGTTTGCAGGAATGATGAGTTTATGGAATATTATGGCGGACTGTTGGGAATAGAAAGTCACGGCAACTATAGTTGGATGGTGCATCAGAAAGGGGCTATCCGCTGCTATGACTGGGAGAAGAAACGTTTTATTCAGGAACTCGATTTCTTGAAAGGCCAGCTGAAACCGGATGACCGTGTTGTCTTACGGATACTCGATAACGGTGACTTCTGGCTGATGTGGGATCGGGGGATAGGTTACTATGATGTTTATAATAAAAAATGGAACCCGATTTCAAGTATCCGGTTGGGACATTATTCATGGTTCACCTCAATGGATGTGGATAAAGGTGGAAATGCATGGGTAGGAACCGTTATTGATGGATTTTATGTTATTGATATGCATAATTTCTCCGTAACTCAAACACTGGATATACCTTTGTTATCGGGCAATAGAGTGAGAAATGCAGTTCAGAGCATTTATTGCGATCATGAGAATAATTCCGTCTGGATGGGGCTTTACAATCAGGGAATGTGCTATTACCATCCCAGCATGAACAAGATAATGCTGTGTAATAAGAAAATGATTCGCGGAGACTGGAAAGGAGAGGAGATCCGTTGTATGTTGGAGACTTCGAAAGGCGAGATTCTTATGGGAACCACTTCGGGACTGTATCGTTACGAACCGGCAACACGGAGCTTGAACAGGCTGCATGATGAATTCAATCAAAAGAATTGCCGTGTCCTCTACGAAGACAAAGAAAACCGTATCTGGGTGGGGACCTATCATGACGGATTATATTGTATAGAACACGGGAAAGTAAGATCTTATGACTATCCGGACACGGATTATCAGAATGAGTTGGATTTCAGTAATATACGTGTTATGGTCGAGGATCCTTCCGGACGGTTGTGGGTGAGTATATACGGAGGTGTAGGCTTGTTCAATCCGGAGAATGGACAGATAAAACTATTATCCGAACAGTTTCCCGAGTTGAAGAAATATAAAGTAGCCAATGCGTTGGCTATTGACGACCGGTCCCGATTGGTAGTGGGTAGCGATAATGGCTTGTATATCTATGATCCTGCAAAAAATACAATCTGGATATCCGAACAGGATGGACAAGCCAATTCAATCTTTAATCAAGGAAGTATGAAGTATAACCAGATATTGAAAGATCATGAAGGTACTTTATGGTTTGCTACCCAATACGGTTTGAATGTCCTTACCCATCATGGGCAAAGTTATACATTGGGGAAAGAAGAAGGGTTGTCACAAGCTATCCTGAATGTGGTGGAAGATAAAAATCATGATATATGGATATCGACAGTCACTTCTATCTATAAGATAAAAGTAGACCGTAAGACGGATAAATACAGTTTTCACGTTGTCAGTTATTTGTCCGAAGATGAGATCCGGCAGGATGATTTATATAGCTTTCCTTCCCTGATAACCCGTGACAATCAACTCTTCTTAGGCTTGATGAATGGATTTATTGTCTTTTCTCCTGAGAATATGGTTGATAACCAATGCCTCAATCGGCCTTTATTCACTTCATTCCGCCTGTTCAATGTTCCGGTAGTGTCGGGAGAGGAATATAATGGTCGCATATTGTTTGACAAAGCATTGAGTTATTCGGATGCAGTGCAATTGGAATATGATGAGAATTATGTAACACTTGAATTTTCGGGACTGAACTTCTCTAATCCTTCTCAGACTTCTTTTCGTTATCAGTTGGAAGGTTTTGATAAAGAATGGATTGAAACATCGTTTGAGAATGGACAGGGACGTGTTGTGTATAATAATCTTCCGTCTGGCGAATATGTTTTCCGTGTGTCCGCAGCCGGAAACGACCGGATATGGGGGCCGGAGTCTGAATTCAAAATTGTGATTCATCCTCCGTTTTGGGATACATTGGCTGCCCGCATCCTCTATGCCGTTTTGGGTATTTTGTTGGTCTTCGGTCTTATTTATGTGATTAACCGCCGTAACCGGCAGAAGATGATCCGTATGCAAGAAGAGGAAGCTTTGAGGCAGAAAGAAGAGTTGGACCAGATGAAATTCCGTTTCTTTACCAATATCAGTCACGAGCTGCGTACTCCGCTGACACTGATTATCACTCCGTTGGATATGATGATACGCCGTTTGACGGATGAGACGATGAAAAAGCAACTGAATACAATTTATAAGAATGCTCAAAACCTTTTGTCATTGGTAAATCAATTACTGGATTTTCGTAAACTTGAAATGAAGGGTGAGAGATTGCATTTGATGAATGGCGATATGGAGGAGTTTATTGTTTCTGCCTACAATAATTTTATGCCGATGGCTGTAGAGAAGCATCTTAACTTTGTAAACCAGTCGGAACACAGAGCGCTTTATATGTTTTTCGATCGGGATAAAGTACATAAAATTGTAAATAATCTCTTGTCCAATGCCTTTAAGTACACTCCGGAGGGAGGAACCGTGAACTTATTACTTGCGACGGAGGAAGTGGAAGGGAGAAACTATGTGAGAATATCGGTATCCGACACAGGAATCGGAATATCCGAGTCCGATCTTCCCTACATCTTTGACCGTTTCTATCAGGTTGGCAATGAAGGGGATGAAAAGATAGGCAGTGGTATCGGACTCCATCTGGTCAGGGAATATGTGAATATTCACGGTGGACGTATAAAGGTTGACAGTCAGATGGATCGCGGGTCGGTCTTCACCGTTTGGTTACCTATGGATTTGACGCCGGAACCGGATGAACTGCCGGATGAAATAACTGATATGGAATCGACGGGTATGAAAGAAAAGGAAACCGTTGTGTCTGCGTCAGATGAGAATATGAAGAAATTGTTGTTGGTAGAAGATAATCAGGAATTCCGTACTTTCCTGAAAGAGCAGTTGGAGGATTTTTATCGGATAGTGGAAGCGGCGGATGGTGAAGAAGGGGAAAGAAAGGCGATTGAAGAAAATCCCGATCTCATTATCAGTGATATCATGATGCCGAAAGTGGATGGTATCGAACTTTGCCGTCGTATCAAAACGAATGTGCAGACCTCTCATATTCCTGTGATATTGCTGACTGCCCGTACGGCTGACGATATCAAGATAAACAGTTACGAAGTAGGAGCCGACTCTTATATGTCGAAACCTTTCAACTTTGATATGCTTATGGTACGCATTGAGAAGTTGATAGAACAGCAGGAAAGGAGGAAACAGGAATTCCGTAAGAATATAGAAGTAAATCCGAGTGCTATCACAATTACTTCCGTAGACGAGCAATTGATACAGAAATGCTTGGAATACATAGAAAAAAATATGGATAATCCGGAATATGGTGTAGAGGAGTTGAGTGGCGATTTGGGGATGGTACGCATGAGTCTTTACCGTAAGCTGCAATCCATAACCGGACATACTCCGACGGACTTTATCCGCAGTATCCGTTTGAAACGGGCAGCGCAATTATTGCAAGGAAGCCGATTGCCGATCATCGAAATAGCGAATCGGGTAGGATTCAGCTCTCCCAGTTATTTCTCGAAGTGTTTTAAAGAAATGTTTGGGATGTTGCCTAAGCAATATGCAGAAGAGTCTGGAAAAAAAGAATGACATTATAGTTACGTTTATTAGTTTAATTATTACATTTGTGCCAATTTATAATAAATAGCGATATGAAAGTATTAGTTTTAATTTCATTGGTAGGAGGTTTGTTGTTGTCCTCTTGCGGAGGTAGTTCAAAAAATAGTGCGAACGGTCAGGAAGTGAATCCGGCAGATACCATCTATCTGGGTGATTTGCGTGAAAAGTTTGCAGGGGACAGTCTTTTCTTTAAAGTAGTGGCTCCGGACCTGATGTTGATGGATTACCAGTATTTTTGGCCGGCAACGGAATCGGATGCAATAGAGAAAGGGCTGACAAAAGAATATTATAAGCGTGTCAAGAAAGAAATCACCGAAACAAATGAGGCCATTAAAAAAGGTGTCATGAAAGGTGCGGATGTGAAACGTATTCCGGATTTTCAGGCTGCGCAGTAAAGCAAATATCAGAGATAATCTGCATCTGTGGCGAATCATGCCACAGACTTATGCAAAGTACAGAACAGGGGAGTCGCCAAATGTAACGGCCTCCCTTTTTTTGTTACTATGAAACCTGCATTTATGCCGATGGAATGGGGATATTTTGCAAAAAAACATGCTTGTTACCATAGTTTTGTTTTCTGTTACTTTTGTGTTATTTGTTTTTTAAACTTGTTCTTACTTTTGTAACATCGTTAAACGGATAAATTTAATGCCATGAGTAAACAACAAGCTACATTTGACGACTTCTTTTCAGAATGCTACCTGAAATATCGGGAGTATATCAAAAACTATATCGCTCTTCGTATTTGCCGTCCGTATGAAGCGGAAGATTTGGCACAGGATGTTTTTGTCCGCTTGTGGGAATACAGAACGTTTGTAAAACCCGACACTGTCTGGTCTTTGCTTTTTACGATTGCCCGTAATATTGTGACTGATCAGATACGCCGTTATTATAAGCAAGAAGATTTTGTTGCTTATATATATAATAAGGTGAACGACTCTGATAGAAACACGACGGAAGATGTAATCTGTTATCGTGAATTGAAAGAAAAGCATGAGGAGGTGGTGAAAAATCTTCCTGCCAAGCGCCGCCGGATTTACGAGCTGAGCTTCAATCATGAATTGTCTTGCCCTGCCATTGCAGGAAAATTGTCTTTGTCTCCTCGTACGGTAGAGTGCCAGTTATTGTTGGCGCGTAAGACTGTACGTGGTTGTTTGCGGAATGAATTTTCCCAAGTCGGTTAAATACCGTCTCGGAATAAAGCATATTAACTTTAATAATTTAATAGTATTATGGAAATTAAATCCAAATTCTTATGTAGTAGAGGAGTTGCATTGGCTTTTGCCATGTTGCTGGGTGGTTCACCCGGTGTATTGCTCTATGCGAATGATTCTGTAGAAGAGAGTTTGATTGTAGCCCAGACAGGACGTACTATCAAAGGACTTGTCACAGATGTGAATGGCGAACCGCTGATTGGTTGTAACGTAGTGGTTGTAGGAAGTAATGCAGGAGTAATTACCGACATCGACGGTCGGTTTGCATTGAACGTGCCTGCGGATGCTAAGCAAATAAAGATTAGTTATATCGGTTATGTAGATCAGATTATTACCCTTCATGACCGTTCGGATTTTAAGGTTGTACTGAAAGAAGATAATAATGCATTGGACGAAGTGGTGGTTGTTGGTTACGGTACACAAAAGAAAGCTACTTTGACGGGTGCGGTAGAACAAGTAAGTAGTAAGGTTTTGGAGAGTCGTGCCATCACCAATGTCGGTGCAGCTTTACAAGGAGCTACTCCGGGTTTGGTTGTTACCCGTTCCAGTTCACGCCCGGGTAATGAAGGATTGAATTTCCAGATTCGTGGTGCGACATCTGTAAATGGCGGGAAAGTCTTGATTATAGTGGATGGAGTTCCTACATTGAATGATGCCTCTTTCCAGAATCTGAATCCGGATGATATAGAAAGTATCAGTGTGTTGAAAGATGGTTCTGCTTCTATTTACGGTGCTAAGGCTGCCAACGGTGTGATTCTGGTAACAACGAAAAAAGGTAAGGGAAAGGTGACAGTAGACTATAATTTCAATATGCGTTTCACGACTAACGGTATCATGGCTTTCTCTCCAAGTATGGAGGAATATGCTACTATGTGGATTGAAGCGAATAAAGAACAGAAAACAAAAGACTGGTGGAACTGGACTTCTGAAGAGAATATGTTGAAAATGCAGCAGGGAATCTCCGGTATTTATCATACGAATGCTAAAGACTGGGGATATGATCTCTTCATCGGAGATGCCAATCGTTTGGAGGAGATGTTTGCGCGTCGTTTTTCTTATCAGCATAATTTAAGTTTATCAGGTTCTAATGAGAAAACAGATTATCGTATATCTTTAGCATATGCAGATAATCAGGCAAACTTGGCGACAGCGTATGATGGTCAAAAACAGTTGAATCTGCGTTTAAATTATGGAATCAGACTTACTGACTGGTTTAAATTGGAAACATCGGCTAGTATGATTAAGACTAACACTGAATCACCTTCTGCCGGTATTGATACATCTTTGTATGGAAACGAACCTCCGTTTTTCCCTGCTAAAAATCCCTATGGGCAGTGGTATGCCAATTTTGGTAAAGTTGGAGACCGTCAACCTGTAGCTGCAACCTCTGATGGCGGGCGTGACGAACGCATGAACTTGACTACTCGCGTTGATGTGAAAGCCATTGTTGATATTTGGAAAGGAATCAGTTTTGAAGGTATGGCTTCATTTCAAAATGAAGAATATCGTCGTGACCGTTATGTGATTCCTGTACAGACATATGATTGGTTTGGAAATCCTGCCGATAAGGTTGTGAGCAATACAAATCAGTCATTGATTTATCCGACAGATGTATTGAATATTAAGGATATTCATAATCCTGCTTATTTGATGCAGGCCAATAATATGCAATATCAGTATTATTCTGCCTTACTGAAATACAAACGTACTTTTGCGAAAGTGCATAATGTTGAGGCGATGGCTGGTATCAATGCTGAAAAGTGGGTACAGAAAAAGATGGTAACAGCCCGTGAGAAGATGGAAGATACAGGTGTGTATGATTTGAATCTTGCTTCCGGTGCACAAGGAAATGGAGGAGGTAAGACCCACAACGGTTCTTACTCTTACATTATGAAGTTGAATTATAATTATGCTGAAAAGTATTTGATTGAATTGATCGGACGTCGTGACGGAAATTCTAAGTTCGCAAAGGGACATAAGTTTAAAAACTTTGTTTCGGTATCCGGAGGTTGGATCTTTACAGAAGAGAACTTTTTAAAAGCTATTACTCCTGTTGTTAATTTTGGAAAATTACGTCTCAGCTACGGTAACTCCGGAAATGATGCGGGATTGGGAGATTTTGACTATTTAGTTGCTGTAACACAAGGAAGTACTGTCTTTGGTTATTCTCCTGCAGCACAGGTAAGTACTGGTTTGGGGAATAATGGTATTATCAGTCTTGATCGTACTTGGGAACGGGTAGAGCAGAAAAATGTTGGTATTGACTTGCACTTTTTCAATAGCCGTCTGACTACTTCTTTCGACTACTTTATTAAGGATAATATCGGTATGCTGTCGGAAGTCACTTATCCCGGTGTACTGGGAGGTAAGTCTCCGAAAACAAATAGTGGACATCTGAATGTAAAAGGTTGGGAATTTACTATCGGATGGCGTGATCAGATTAAAGACTTCTCTTATTATGCTAATTTCAATATTGGAGATACTAAAAGCAAATTGGAAGAACTGACCGGAGCAGACGGATATGGAGCAGGAGTGAATAAGACTGTCAATGGTTATCCTTTGAATTCATTCTTCCTTTATCGTACAGATGGATACTTTAAGGATCAAGCGGAAGTAGACCGTTATTATGCGTTGTATGCCGAGCAGGTAGGAGCACTAAATAATGTAGGAAAGGGAACGGTTGCCGAACTTCGTCCCGGTGATACTAAACGTCTTGACTTGAACGGTGATTATAAAATTACTGATCTTGGTAATGCCGACAGTGACCTTCAGTATATTGGAGATGCCAATCCGCATTTTGTATATGGTCTTACAGTTGGCGCATCGTGGAAAGGTATTGATATCAGCGCAATGTTTCAAGGAGTTGCCAAACAATATATTATGCGTAATGACTGGATGGCTTATCCTTTCCGTACAATCTATACAAACCAGAATCCGACTTTTCTCGGACAAACTTGGACGGAAGACCATAAAGATGCCAGATATCCGCGTCTGACAAATAATACAAACCGCTCTGCCTGGAATTACCAGAATAACGACTTCATGTTGCAGAATAGTCGTTATATCCGTCTGAAGACATTGGTGGTAGGATACACATTGCCACAGATATGGACACGTAAAGTGAAATTGGAGAAAGTCCGTCTTTATTTCTCAGGTAACGACCTTTGGGAGGCTACTAGTATTCGTGACGGTTTTGACCCGGAAATGGGTTCCGCTTCCAATACAAGCGGATATCCTTTTGCCCGTACTTGGTCATTCGGACTTAATGTTACTTTATAATCAACCTAAGATATAGACTATTGTATGAAAAAGATAACTTATATATTGGCTTGTGCTTGCATGATGGGATTTGCTTCTTGTGCAGATACATTCCTTGATTTAGAACCGTTGGATTCAAGAACTGATGCGGTTTATTTTAAAAAACCGGAACATTTCCGTGAGTTTGCAAATGGATTTTACGGACAGCTGCTTGGCTGGCGTTCGAGTATAATGGAACACATGGACTTGCAGTCTGATTTAGTAAACAGCCGTAATGGAAACCAAGCTTATTTGGGATATGGTACATTGACCCTCGGTTATGATGATGCCCGTTGGGACCATTATAATAACATACGTACTTGTAACATATTGCTTCAACGTGGGGAAGCGTATAGTGGTAACCAGAGTGAAATTGATCCCTATCTTGGGGAAGCGTATTTCTTTCGTGCTTATAACTATTTTTACCTGTTGAAATATTTTGGAGGCGTACCTATTATTACAGTTCCTCTCGATACGGATTCACCGGAATTGCAAAAAACGCGTAACAGCCGTTATGAGGTAGCGGACCTGATACTTAGTGACCTTCAAAATGCTATCAGCAGATTACCGAAAGAGCAGAACATTGCTACGTCGGATAAAGGACATATAAGTGAGCAAGGGGCAAAAGCATTTAAGGCCCGCGTGTTGCTGTATGAAGCTACTTGGCGCAAATACAATAAAACATCTACCGATTATGAAGGCTCTGCAGGTCCGAAAAGTGATCAGGTAAATGAGTTTTTGGAGGAGTCAATATCTCTTTCTAAAGATGTATTGGATGATGAGGTATTTAGAATTTGGAACCATAACAACGAACTTGATAATTTGAGCAGTCGTTATCTTTTCTGTTTGGAAGATGGAAGTCAGACAGGAGGTTATGGAAAAGATAGCAATAAAGAGTTTATTATTTACTCTGTTTTTGACCGTGTTCTGAATGCAGGTGCATTCTCCTTGAATAATGAAATGAATTATATTTATCCTACCCGTAAGTTTATTGATATGTTTGTGTGCACCAACGGAATGCCGACAACTAATAATGAACAGTTTAAAGGATATCAGAATGTTACAGATGAGTATCAGAATCGTGATTATCGCCTGATGGCATATGTAGGAGGTCCGGCCGAATCTATTGGTAGCACTTCAGGGTATGGTGACCAGAAGTTCCGTAACCCTATTGTGGGTGATAAAAAAGAATCAGCCAATTATCCGGTACTGCGCTTGGCGGAAGTCTGCTTGAATTATGCGGAAGCTATAATGGAACGTTATGGTGAAATAACGGATGCCCAACTAGGGATATCAATCAATAAGTTACGTGATCGTGCCGGAGTGGCTCATCTTACCAATGCATTGGTAGAGAAGATTAAAAAACAACTTAATTCAGAAAAGGAGCTTTCTGAGATTATGTTGGACGAGATTCGTCGTGAACGTACTGTAGAACTTTATATGGAAGGTTTCCGGTATGATGATTTGAAACGTTGGGGAATCTTGGAAGAAACGTTGAATCAGTCCCGTTTGGGAAGAGTAGTCGGAGAAGCAGGATATAGCACTCCGTTTAAAGATGCATCTGGAAATCCAACTTCTAAGTACGATGCTAAATCGTATGTTTATGGTGAGGAAACAGTAATAACAGGAGATGGAAAAGAACATGCTTGTGTTGTGATTTCTCCTAAGGCTAATAGTACTGTACGTAAAGCACATTACCTCTGGCCGATACCTCAACACCAGATTAATCTGAATCCGAATTTGAAACAGAATCCGGGATATTAATTAGCCGAAATCTAATAATCTATTAATTAAAAATAGGATATATGAAACATTTATTGAGAAATATGATTGGAATATTTGCGGTAACATTGTTTGTGTTGCTGTTCTATGCTTGCGAACAAGATCCGCAGATAAAAAAATATGAATATCCGATGCCGGAAGTATCAGGAATCTCTCCTAGTGTTGGATTTGTCGCTTCACAAGTGGTTATTACCGGAACTAATTTTGGTGATCGTACAGAGCCGGTAAAAATATTTTTTGGAGGAGTACAGGCTAACAAAGTATTAATGTGTAAGAATAATCGTATAGCTGTAGAAGTACCCGAGGGAGCGGTTACAGGTGATGTAACGATGCAAATTTGGACTAATGATGCAGGCGTGATAGGAAAATATCAGGTATTGCCTACGCCGGTACATATTTCTACTACTTCAGAAAATAGTTTAGGGTCCAATATTGCGGAAGCAGGTGAGAAAGTTACTATAAAAGGGCAAAATTTTGGAGATGTCAAAGAAGATATTTCTGTCAGCTTTAATGGAACGCCAGCTGTGAACTTTGATTTGCTTGATTCTGAAACAATAAAAGTAGAAGTTCCTGAGGGATATGCTTCCGGTAGTATTATTGTTACGATTCATGGTTATGAATTAGTGTGTGGTGCGATGATGAATCCTGCTGCAAAGGGAGATGTGACTATATTCTATTTGAAGAATTATAAATATCCGTTTAAAGTACATGACTTTGTCGGAAGTCAGGCTGGTTCAGGTAATGAGATGGGATGGTTTGCTATTCCTACTGATTGGACTGTTTCTGATGAAATCAAATGTATGGTGAATAAAAATGCATCGGCTGATGATGGGAAAGTTGGCGGTACGGTAAAAGGTTATCTGGGTGCACAAGCCGGATGGGGTGGCAATGGTAGTGCGAAAAGTATTACAAATGGAAAAATCTATCAAACCATAACATTGCCTGCAGGTGAATATGACCTTGATATATCGTATTTCTTAGGAAATGTTGGCGACCAGCAAGTGTATGCTGTATTGGCGGAAGGTAACACAATACCTAATCCGAGTGAGGTGGATCCTAAGTCAAATCCTAATGTCAAGAAGGTTTATAAATTAGAAGACTATGATTCTATTGGAGCGAAAACTGTGACATGGAATTTTACATTGAGTGAAGCAACGGAGTTATCATTAGGATTTGCAGTGACTGTTGGTGATAAGAAATATTTTGAAGTATCAGAATTTAAATTGACATTAAAGTAAAAGCTGATTATTATGAGAAAAATATATAATTATATATTGTCTGCATTCTTTATATCTTCGTTGGTTGCTTGCGACGGACAGGATGAAGAAATTATCCATATGCAGAATCAAGATCCTGTTGTAACTGTTACATCTATTTCGGATGCTGTTGGTTACGTAGGAAATGAATTTACGATTTACGGGACAAATTTTGGTATAGTGGCAAATGATGTAGAAGTGTATGTCGGCAATACAAAATTGCAACTCATATCTTGTGAAGATGAAGAGTTAACTGTAAAGATCCCGGAAGGTACTACTGCAGGGCGTATTTCCGTAGTAGTTTATGGACAACGTGTAGATACGCAATTGATGTACGACGTACTCGGAGTTCCGGGTATTAGAACGGTGATTCCTTTGTATGGTTTTGTCGGTGATGAGATTAAATTTAATGGTCACGATTTAGGAGTTCCTTCAGCTCATTATAAAGTACTGTTTAGTGGAAAAGAGGAAAGTGCTGCATTTATGGCGGAACCGGAAATGGAAAGCTTTTCTGTGAAAGTACCGGAAGGTGCGCAAAGTGGTGCTATTACTTTGACAATTGCTGATGTACCGGTAAATGTTTCCGGACAGTTTACAGTTTTGCAGCATGCTACAGTAGATAAAGTGCAAAATACTGCGGGAGAGGACAGTAATCAAGGATTAGCCGGCTGTATATCTGTTATTACTGGTACAAATCTCAAACCTGAGTTATTGGAATCTGATATTGAACTTCCGGGAACATGGAAAGTTGAGTTTTTACAAGGTACGGAGATTATCGCTACGGGTATTGTTGATATGGAACAATTGTCGAATGAGAAAATTACATTGAAAGTACCTGAAATGTTGACTGCTGGAAATTATAAAATTGCTGTCTCTACTCCGTTTGAGGAAATAAAGACTCGGTTGGACTATACTATATTACCTAAACCTATAGTCACAGGTATTTCTAAGACGGAAGGGTATGTAAATGCGGAAGTTGTTATTAGCGGTACTGATTTTGGAAATAAAGCGAGTGATATCGAAGTTAAATTCGGAGAGACAGTTTGTGAAGTGCCTACGTTTGACAAAGATGGAAATATTGTTGTTAGAGTTCCTGCAGGCTTACAGGCAGGAGCAAACACATTAACATTGACTATTCAAGGTGTTACGATTTCAATGGGTGAATATGGGGTATTTGAGGTGTACGATACACCGGAAATAACTTCAATAGAAGGTGCATATAATTTCCCGTATGGAATATTAGTAAAAGCCGGTAGTAATATTACGATTAAAGGTAAGAATTTTGGTACTGATGCAAATGCAATAGTTGTGATGCTTGGAGAGGAACAGATTGATATTAATGGTAATGTTACAGCAGATGCGATTTCTATAACAGTCCCTAATGACTTTACTTCCGGAAAATTGCTGATGAAGATACAAGATGTGGATGTAGATATCGAAGGACCTGAACTTGTGATAATGCCGGAAGATGGCGATATTACTCAGTATGTGTTGAAAAATTATAAGCATGAATGGTTAGTAATGGAAGGTTCAGATGCAAGAAAAAGGGAATGGTGGAAACCACAAGATTGGGAAGTTGAAGGTGTTTCATGTGAAGGTAAAGTTGTTGGAGTACAATGGCAAGATAAGAATAATGCGGTAACTTCTCTTGCTATGCAATCAGGATGGGGATGTCCGGATAAAATGGAAAATGGAAAAATATGGCAGGTTACGTCCTTACCTGTAGGACAATATGACATTATTATTAATGTGCGTGATATCAAACTTTCCGGTCAATCGTATGCAATGGTATGTGTAGGAGATGAAGGAATTTTAGATATAGAAGATGTCAGCAATAGTTTGGCTCAGACCTCATTAACAAAAGTTGGAGAGGTAAAGATGGAACTTAATATGTCAAAATGTTCTGTGTTATCAATCGGTTTTGTTTCCACTTTGACTTCTAAAGAGAGGTATGTTAAGATAGAGAGTTTTAAAGTTATATTGGTGGAATAAAAGCATAGTGATAATATCATGACTTTAATTAAAAAATAGAAGAATATGAGAAAGATATATTATATCGCCATAACATTCGCATTCCTGTCATTGACAGGATGCGGTGATGGCATTGATTTGCCGAGTTTAGGTGTAGAAACCGATTTAAATAAAATTATTTTGCCGGACAATAATATCAATCTTATTCAAGTTGAGCTGAAAGATAATTCAGTACCTATGGAAAAGGTCGGTATACATTCTGAAGAAGATTTTGCCCGTATTCGTGAGAAAAAAGACGTGGAAGAGCCTTGGATTACAGGTTATCAGATGTTGAAGGAAAGTTCTTTCTCTCAGAAAGGGACAGACACATATCCGGTTGCGTATATTGTACGTGGAGCTGCGGTAACTATAGATGGGGCAACGGTAGGGGAAAACTATATCAATGCAGCACGTGGAGCGTCAATAGCTTACCAGCAGGCATTGCGTTGGAAGATAGAAAATGATGATGAATATGCCGCTAAGGCTGTTGAAAACTTGAATAAATGGGTCCAGACCTGTGTTGGAGTTACTGGTAACTCTAATGTTTCTTTGGCTGCAGGGCTTTATGGTTATGAGTTCGCCATTGCCGGTCAATTATTGCGGGAATATAGAGGTTGGGATCCCGAAGATTTTCTAGCTTTTCAACAATGGTTATTAAAGGTTTTCTATCCGGCCAATAAGGATTTCCTGGTGCGTCATCATGATACTAACCACTTGCATTATTGGGCAAACTGGGGATTGTGCAACATTGCTTCTACAATCGCTATTGGCATTGTCACCGATAGGCGTGATATTTATAATGAAGGTATTGAACATTTCCAATCGGGAGTGACAAACGGACGTTTGCGTCGTGCAATCTATCACGATTATTCACCAGAATATAATTTTGCACAATGGCAGGAAAGTGGACGTGATCAGGGACATACATTAATGTGTGTCGGTTTGGTTGGTGTTATTTGTCAGTTAGCCTGGAGTCAGGGAGATGATTTCTTTGCGTATGATGATAATCTTTTCTTGCGGGGATGTGAGTATGCTGCATGTTGTAACTATACAGAGGAAACCGTGCCTTTCACTACTTATATATGGCAAAAACACAATCAGTGGAATGGTATTTCTCCGGAAGAACAGACAGTTGTAGGAGGTGGAAAGTGGATGAAACGTGCTATTTGGGCATTGCCGTATTATCATTACAAGAGTATCAAAAATATATCGGATGAAAAACTGAAATATACTAAAATCGCTACGGAATATGTGGGCGTAGAAGGTGGCGGTGGATATTATGATCCCAATTCCGGCGGTTACGATGTACTGGGATTCGGTACATTGATGTTTGCAAGATAAAAGCAGAATGTGTTTAATGAATTTATTTAATATGAAGATATCATTAAAGTTGATAGTTGTATTTTTATTGTTGTTAGGGTGGAATAGTATTTTACGGGCGGAGATACTCGTATACCCTGTCCCGCAAGGTATTTACTATGCCCGTCACAACGACGACTACACAGTAAAAGTACGGCAAGCAGGTGAAAAAGATTGGGTAGACCTTTTCGAATATAACGTAAAGGTGGATATGGATACAAAATCGGATGCAACTATGGTGCAGTTTGATTTTTCCGGTAAAGTGGAAGTATTAATACGGAAGAACAATGGAGAGATCCGTTCGGCAATAGTACGTCCACTATCTAAAGGCATTCAGCCGAAGATAGACGGAAACTTTCTGCTGTTCACATTGGATAAGCCGCAAAAACTATCTGTAGAGTTTAACGGTGACCGCTTGAATAATCTACACGTATTTGCCAATCCGATAATTAAGGATATACCTGATAAGAATGATCCGAACGTGATGTATTTTGAGTCCGGTATCCATGAACCTACCGATGCGGCAGGCAAGTGTTTCCGTATTCCTTCCAACACTACGGTCTATTTGGAAGGTGGGGCAGTGCTGAAAGGTTGTCTTAATTGTGACAGCGTGGAAAATGTGAAGATTCTGGGGTATGGTATGTTGCTCGAACCGCAACAGGGCATATCGGTGGCATATTCCAAAAATGTATTGATTGATGGAATTACTGTTGTCAATTCACGTCACTATACCGTTTCCGGCGGACAAAGTCAAGGAATAACCATCAAAAACCTGAAATCATTCAGCTATCAAGGGTGGAGTGACGGACTGGATTTCATGTCTTGCTCCGATATTGTCATTGATGATGTGTTTCTGCGTAATTCCGATGATTGTCTTGCTTTCTATACTCACCGTTGGAATTATTATGGAGATTGCCGGAAAGTACGTGTTCAGAATTCTACTCTTTGGGCTGATATTGCGCACCCCATTAATATCGGTACGCATGGCAATACAAAGACGGGAGATGAAGTGCTCGAAGATATGTTATTCAAAAATATCGATATCTTGGAGCATGATGAAGACGACCGCAATTATCAAGGATGTATGACCATCAACGTTGGAGACCATAACTTGGCACGCAACATAACGTTCGAGGATATTCGGGTCGAAAATATTCAGGAAGGGCAACTGTTCCATCTTCGTGTGATGTATAACCAAAAGTATAATACCGGTCCGGGAAGAGGCGTGAAGGATATTGTGTTCCGTAATATCTCTTGTACAGGCAAGTATATCAATCCTTCCTTGATAGAAGGTTATGATAAGAACCGCAAAGTAGAGAATATTCTGTTCGAGAATATCGTATTGAACGGTAAACGGGTGACTACATTGGAAGAGTTGAACGTGGATAAGAAAGATTTTGTAGGAAAAGTGAGAATAAAGTAACTTTTCAACTAAAAGTTTTATTCAATTTTGCTGTCATACCCTCATAGTCTCTTGAATCCCCTTATTCATCGGTGCTTGAGCTATGAGGGTAAGTATGATGGTAGCATGAGGGTAACTTTTGCTCTCATACCCCGTTGGATAATATGTCGGCCTGTAGTATTGTAATGATGGTTCCTTATATTCTTCTTGCAAGCTGCCTTGTTTCTCAAGAGCTTACAGGTGTGAATAGACAGGCTCACAGCAGTGGGCTTTTGGGCTTACATTTGTGGATAGAAGAGCTCACTGCTGTGAGCTTCTCTGTTTGATTAAAGGTTAATATATGAAGTATGGGGCAGTAAACAGTTACTCTCATGCTGCCATCATATTAATTCCCATAGCTGAAATGCTCTTATTCTTATACTGATACGAAATGAAAAGATACATTTACCTTCTAGTCCTTACATTGATAAACAATTTACCAAGTGTAGCTGATTCTCCTTTTCAATTGAAAAAATTGCAAGTGGAATATGCTGTGACACCGCTGGGAATTGATGTAGAGAACCCCCGTTTCAGTTGGCAAATGGAGGGAGGTGCTGATGAAAGAGGTTTGTTGCAGACAGCTCGTCAAATCGTTGTAATCGATGAGGCTGGCGTGCAAGTATGGGATTCAAAGAAAATCACCGATGATCAATCTTTGAATATTGAATATGCCGGACTTCCGTTAAAAGCTGCTACCCGCTATCAGTGGACGGTTCATGTATGGGATACGAAACATAGAAAAATGTCCGCTTCTTCCTGGTTTGAAACCGGGCTGATGAGTAGTGATCGTGCCTATGAGGGATGGGGCGGTGCGAAATGGATTGGAGTAGGGGATGAGGATAGGACATTCTATTCCCATTATCTTCCGGTTTTTAAGTTGAACTTCTCCTTGCGGTTGGACGAAACGACAAAGACCACCTGTTCGGGATTTATTTATGGAACGAATGATGAGCGCTTGATGGAACGGTATAAGAACCTCTATCAGCTGGAAAACAAGAAAGACGAATCATATATAAAGGTTGAATTGAATATCACTCCGTTGCTTTCGGGGCAAGATGCGGTGTTGAATATATATCGTGTAGGTTACCATCCGGATGATAAGAAAGACATTCCTTATAAAAGTTTCGCTATTCCGCAGGAGATGGTCAATGAACATAATAAATATGATTGGCACACGGTGACCCTTCGCTCGAATTTAGGTTTTACACAGTTTTATGTGGACAATACCGACAAGCAGATCGGCTCTGTCAATCTGAATCCTTTAGGGCAGGGCGGTGACTTTATCGCTTTTCCGGTGGTAGGAGATGTGGGGTATTTTGTTCCTGCCGGTCAGGCAGCTTCTTTCTCAAAAGTAGAAATTGCAAACTTTCGAAGTCCGGCGAATGTAATTACTACGTTGCAAGATTCAGTATGCCGTATAGTTGGTAGGATATCGGACACTTTCACTACTTTTGCTCCTGAATCCCATTCGGCTCCCATGCTCAGAACGGTCTTTGCTTCTTCGGAGGCGAAGATAAAGAAGGCGCGGTTATATGTTACTTCACGCGGTATCTATGAAGTATATCTGAATGGCAGACGGATAGGGAATGATTATTTCAATCCCGGAATCACCCAATATAACAAAACGCACTTATATCAGACATTTGACGTAACAGAATATATCCATTCCGGTCAAAATGCACTCGGTGCTTTACTGTCCGAAGGATGGTGGAGCGGAGGAGCAACCTTTACAGGAGATAATTGGAACTTTTTCGGAGACCGCCAGTCATTACTGGCAAAACTGGTAATCACTTATGCAGATGGACAGGAGAAGGTTGTAATAACCGAACCCTCTACCTGGCAATATTATAATAGAGGTCCTATCTGTTATGGTAGCTTCTTTCAGGGAGAAGTATACGACGCTTTGCGTGATGCGAGGGTGGAAGGATGGAGTACGGCTTCCTATAATGCCGTAGACTGGAAACCGGCCTGTGAAGTAGCTTTGGAAGGCAACATCAGTATGGAAGGAAACCCGGATAAACCTCGGGTAAATGATTATTCCGACTTTGAACTGATAGGGCAGTTCGGCCAGACAGTAAAAGCAAAAAAGGAGCTGACCGCCCTCTCGGTGGAGGAAGTACGTCCCGGTGTATTTGTTTATGATATGGGACAGAATATGGTCGGTGTACCTAAGATAAAACTGTCCGGTATGAAACCCGGAACAAGAATATGTCTGCGTTTTGCTGAAGTGAAATATCCGGATTTGCCCGAATATAAAGGTAACACCGGAATGATTATGTTAGAGAATATCCGTGCTGCCATGGCACAGGACATCTATATTGCTAAAGGAGGTGAAGAAACGATTTTTCCCCGTTTCACCTATCATGGTTATCGCTTTGTGGAAATAACCGGTATTGATGAACCCCTTCCCGCAGCATCGGTGAAAGGAGTAGTGCTTAGCTCCATTCACGAGTTGGTTTCCCGTTATGAAACATCGGACGAGAAAGTAAATAAGTTGTGGGAGAATATTACTTGGTCTTCCTTTGCCAATTTTATGTCTATCCCTACCGACTGCCCTCAACGGAACGAACGTTTGGGATGGGCAGGAGATATTTCCGTATTTTCCCGTACGGCTACGTACCTGGCGGACGTACCTCAATTTTTGAGAAGATACCTTCGTTCTATGCGCGATGTACAGCGGGAAGATGGTCGCTTTCCGGACATTGCTCCTTTGGGTGGAGGATTCGGTGGTTTGCTGTGGGGAAGTGCCGGAATCGCAGTTCCTTGGGAGTGTTACCTGCAATACGGAGACAAAGTTCTCTTGGCTGAACACTATGACGCCATGAAACGATATATCTCCTATATCCTCGACAAGACCATCGACCCGAAAACAAATCTGCTTGTACAGAGCAGGGCATGGGGTGATTTGTGTGATTGGCTCGGTCTTGAAGATAGCAGGAATGATAAATCTCTCTTATGGGAAGCCTATTTTATTTATGACCTCGAATTAATGAGCAAGATAGCCACTATCTTGGGTAAGACTACAGATGCGGAAGAATACCGGAAGTTGCATAGTGACAGAAAGGCTTTCTTCAATGGCACTTACCTGCAACCGGAAACCTGCAAGACCATTCACTCCGCTTTCGTACCGAAGAAGCAGGGAACGCTGGTGGATACACAAACTTCTTATGTCCTCCCGTTGGTATTCGGCATCATTGATGAAGAGAATAAACCGAAATTTGTCAAGAATCTGATGGAAACAATCGTCAGAGAAAATAGGACAGAGCAAGGCAGATGGTGTCCTCCTTATTCGTTGATGACCGGTTTTATCGGGACGGCATGGATTAGTAAAGCATTGTCCGATAATGGTTGCAGTGAGGCGGCGTACAAGTTGTTACAGCAGACGAACTATCCGTCGTGGCTGTATTCGGTGGAGCAAGGAGCCACTACCATTTGGGAACGGTTGAATTCCTATACCCATGAAGATGGATTCGGTGGAAATAACCGTATGAATTCTTTCAATCATTATTCTTTTGGCGCAGTCGGCGCATGGATGTACAATTACTCTTTAGGTATAGAACGGGATGAAGACTTCCCCGGATTTAAACACTTTGTGCTGAAACCGGAAGTGGATATTACCGGGAATATGACTTATGCCAAAGGTTATTATGATTCTATGTATGGACGTATCGAAAGTAGTTGGAGAGTAGAAGAAGATACAGTTATTTATCAGTGTACAGTTCCGGCAAATACAACTGCAACGTTGCATCTTCCTGCAACTTCAGTGAAGAATATTGTTGAGGGGAATAGAACTTTAAAGAAAAGCAAAGGGATAGAGTATGTCGGAATAGAAGATGGTAAGGTGGTATTGCGGCTTTTGTCCGGCAGATATTTCTTTGGAATCAAATAAAGACAGAAGAAAGCCCTATATCCTGAAAGTTTTTGTATTTTTGTGGATGCATACTTGCAATCATATGAAACCAAGATGACGTTATGAATACAAATATTACTTCAGCACCCTTATCCCGTAAGCTTCCGGTAGGCATACAGAGCTTTGAGAAACTTCGTAATGAAGGTTTTCTATATGTAGACAAGACAGCCTTTGTCTACCAATTGGCAAAAGCGGGTATTCCCTGCTTCTTGAGTCGTCCGCGACGTTTTGGAAAAAGTCTGCTACTCTCCACCTTCGAAGCTTATTTCCTAGGAAAAAAGGAATTGTTTCGGGGGCTTGCTATTGAGCAATTAGAGCAGGACTGGTTTGAATATCCGGTGTTGCATCTAAGTTTGAATGCAGAAAAATATGATAGTCGGGAACGGTTGGCAAATATGCTGGAGAGTCAATTATCGCTGTGGGAAGAGCGTTATGGAATTACAGATATAAACATTAGTTATTCTATCCGCTTCATGACAGTAATTCGCCGAGCATATGAGCAGACTGGTCGCCGTGTAGTGGTGCTGATTGACGAATATGATAAACCATTGCTTCGAAGTTTTGGCGATGAGGAACTGCAAAAAGAATTTCGCGAGACACTGACTGCATTCTATACAGTCTTGAAGGATGCCGATCCTTGGTTGCAATTTGTCTTTATCACCGGTGTGACGAAATTTGCGCAAATGGGAATTTTCAGCACGCTGAACCAATTGAATGATATCAGCCTTGTTCCTGCCTATTCCGCTCTTTGCGGCATGACCTATACGGAGATACAGGAAAATTTTGAACCTGAACTGAATGCGTTGGCAGAAGCCTGTGAAATGACGAAAGAAGAAACGATGCAACAGATGACCCGTTTGTATGATGGGTATCGCTTCTCTTATCGTTCACCCGAGCGTATGTATAATCCTTTCAGTGTACTCAATGCGCTGAATAATCAGTTATTCCAAAGTTATTGGTTTGCGAGCGGTACACCGACTTTCCTCGTCGAGATGTTGAAAAAGACTGATTTCGATTTGCGTAAGATGGATGGAATTGAGGTTGTGGAAGCTTCGTTGAGTGATGACCGTGCGAATATAAACAATCCTATCCCGATGATATATCAGAGTGGTTATCTGACGATTAAGGATTATGATAAAGAATTTCATATTTATAAGTTGGGCTTTCCTAATGAAGAAGTGAAATATGGTTTTCTGAATTTTGCGGCATCCTTTTATACTTGTATGTCCGAAAATGATACTCCTTTTTATATAGGTCATTTTGTTCGTGAGCTTCGTAATGGCGATGTGGAAGCCTTCCTTACCCGACTGCGTGCCTTTTTTGCCGATTTTCCTTATGAACTGAATACGAAGACGGAACGTCATTACCAAGTTGTTTTCTATCTTGTATTCAAATTGATGGGGCAATTCATACAGTCCGAAGTGCAAAGTGCTATCGGACGTGCGGATGCAGTAGTAAAGACACGCGATTGTATCTATGTCTTTGAGTTCAAGTTGGACGGCACGGTGGAAGAAGCTTTGCGGCAGATTGACGAAAAAGGCTATCTCATTCCATATATTGCGGATGGGCGTCGGTTGGTGAAAGTCGGTGTCTCTTTTGATGCGGCAAATAGGAATTTGGGAGAATGGTTGATAGTCTGAGTTTCTGTGCCTGATATTTGTTTCTTCTACACTCTGGCTTTTTCTGCTTTGTACCTTAGGAAGCCTAAGAAAGTGGAGAAGAAAGGATTGATATATGAAATATTTCGTATATTTGTAGGCGTTGCAAAATTTCTGTAGGGCATTGGGGTAAATTTGCATCCTTGTTCGTATTATATAAGCGGAACAAAAGGGAATTTATAGTTATGAATACACGAATATACCTGTTTGCAATTATAATGGGTCTTTTTATTGTGAACAGGATACATTCACAAGAGACATCTTATGTCTTTCGTCATATCGGAGCAACGGAAGGGTTGCCGGATAATTATGTCGGCAGTGTATTTGCATTGCCGGACGGTCGTATGGGGATTCGTACTGTATTGCTGACTATGTATGATGGGGTAAATTATTCCAATTTCCCGTTTGACCTCCAAAAAGGTTATCCTATTTCTTACAATCATATCATTTTTGAAGAATACGTGGATGCCGGTAAACGTTTGTGGATGAAAGAACGTGCAAGTCTGCGGGTGTTTGATTTGACCACCGAACAATATATATATGATGTAGACTCCCTGTTGCATCAACTAGGCTGGAAAGATAAACTTGCGAATCTGTTTATAGATTCAGAGAAACGATATTGGTTCTTGTCCGGTAATTCTGATGTCTATACATCTGAAAATTCGACAGGAACAATAGAAAAGTTTTGTGAAAAAGATGGTGCCATAAAAAATGATGGAAAATTATTGGGAGTGGAGAGCCACGAAAACCATAGTTGGATGGTGTTCCAGAGCGGAATAATCCGGTGTTATGATTTTGAGAAGAAGCGTTTTGTTGAGCAAGTAGATTTTTTAAAAAAACGGCTGAACGCCGATGATCGTATTATTTTAAAGATTCTTGATAACGGAGATTTTTGGATCATGTGGGATCGGGGAGTAGGATATTATGATGTTTATAAGAAAAAATGGAACCCGATTTCCGGCATTCATCTTAAACAGAATTCATGGTTGACCTCTATGGATGTAGACAAAGGAGGGAATGCGTGGGTCGGTACGGTATTGGACGGGCTTTGTGTGATTGATATACATAATTTTTCTGTAGCCCAACTTCAACATCTTCCTCTGCTGTCGGGCAAAACGATAGAAAATGGTATTCAAAGTATTTATTGTGACCGTGAAGATGGGGCTGTTTGGATAGGTTTGTACAATCAAGGTCTCTGTTATTATCATCCCAGTTTGAATAGAATGATTGTATGCAATAAGAAAGTTGTTAATGGTGACTGGAATGGAGAGGAAATACGTTGTATGTTGGAAACTTCAGCGGGTGATATACTGATGGGAACTACACAGGCACTTTATCGATATGAGCCGGATACACATACCATGAACCGGGCATATAGCGATTTCGATCGGAAAAATTGTCGTATGCTATATGAAGACAGCAAGAACCGGATTTGGGTAGGTACTTATCATAATGGATTATATTGCATTGAAAATGGTAAGGTGAGGGCCTATGATTATCCAAATACCGATTATCAGAACGAACTGGATTTTAGCAATATACGTGCAATGATAGAAGACGAGTCGGGAAGACTGTGGGTAAGTATTTATGGTGGAGTGGGATTGCTGAATCCGGAAGATGGAAAAATAACTCTCTTGACCGAACAGTTTCCTGATTTGAAAAGGTACAAAGTAGCGAATACATTGGCAATAGATAATCAATGCCGGTTACTGGTAGGAAGTGATAACGGATTGTATATATATGACCCGCATGAACATAAAATATGTACATTGGAACAAGAGGGGAAAGCCGGAGCTGACTTTAATTATGGTAGTATAAAATACAACCAGATATTGAAAGATTACGAAGGAGCTTTATGGTTCGCCACCCAATATGGACTGTATGTACTGGCACCGAATGGGAAAAGCTATGCTTTGGGGAAGGAAGAAGGACTTTCTAAAGCGATCTTGAATGTGCAGGAAGATAAGAATCACGATATTTGGATTTCTACCGTAACTTCTATTTATAAAATCAGAGTAGAACGAAATGCCGATGAATACCGTTTCCACATAATAAGTTGTCTGGCTGAGACGAAGATCCTTCAGGATGATTTATTCAGTTTTCCCGCATTGACAACACAAAACGATCTATATATAGGCCTTCTCAATGGATTTGTGAAATTCTCTCCCGACCGTATGATGGATACACAGCAACTTTCTCGTCCCTTGTTTACCTCTTTCAAGTTATTTAATGTTCCTGTTCTTTCCGGAGAAGAATATAACGGTCGTATGTTATTTGATAAAGCTCTTAGTTGTTCGGACGGAGTCTCTTTAAAGTATAATGAGAATTATATTACGTTAGAGTTCTCCGGATTAAACTATCTCAACCCTTCGCAGATTTCTTTCCGATATCAATTAGAAGGCTTCGATAAAGAATGGACGGAAACAATTTTTGAAAATGGACTGGGACGTATTACTTATAATAATCTTCCGCCGGGTGAGTATCTGTTTCGAGTGTCCGTGGCCGGTAATGACCGTATGTGGGGGCCGGAATCTAATTTTGCGATTGTAGTGTATCCGCCGTTTTGGGATACATTGGTTGCACGTATATTGTATGCAGTTCTGGCTGTTCTTTTGGTATTCGTACTGATTTATGTTGTCAATAAACGTAATCATCAAAAGATGATTCGTATGCAACAGGAGGAGGCTCAGAGGCAAAAAGAAGAGTTGGAACAAATGAAATTCCGTTTCTTCACGAATATCAGTCATGAGTTGCGTACTCCGTTGACGTTGATTATCACTCCTTTGGATATGATCATACGCAGGTTGACGGATGAAGTGTTGGCGAAGCAGTTAAGTTCCGTGTACAAGAACGCGCAGAATCTGTTGACATTGGTAAATCAGCTTCTGGACTTCCGTAAATTGGAGATAAAAGGAGAAAAACTGAATTTGCAGAACGGAGACTGGGTTGAGTTTGTCCGCCAGGTATATGTTTCTTTTCAGGAGATAGCTACGGAAAAAGGAATTTCTTTCCAATTGGATACAAATGGTATTGATGAACTGTATATGTATTTTGATCGTGACAAGATACATAAAGTATTGAATAACTTATTGTCCAATGCCTTTAAATTTACCTCAGAAGGAGGAAACATCGCATTAGAGATAGAAAAGTATCGGGGAGAAGGGCATTCATTTATTCAGCTGAAAGTGGCTGATACTGGTACTGGTATAGCGGAGGAAGATCTTCCGCACGTATTCGAGCGTTTCTACCAGGCTAGGAAGAACATCAATCATAACTTTCCCGGCAGTGGGATCGGACTTCATCTGATAAAGGAATATATCGAACTGCACAACGGATGTGTGTCGGTAGAAAGTACTTGGGGAGTCGGTTCTACATTCTGTGTGGCTATTCCTATGGATTTGCAGCCGGAAAATCCGTCGGTGCGGCAAACCGTAACGGAAGTGGTGGAGGTGGCAAGTGAAGAGTCGGTGTTTTCGGACTCAAGACCCTTATTGCTGGTGGTAGAAGATAATAAGGAATTTCGGGAGTTTCTACGTGAACAATTAAGTGAATGGTACCAGATTATTGATGCTCCCGATGGTGAAGAAGGGGAAAAACTGGCTGTCAGGCAAAATCCGGATCTCATCATAAGTGACATCATGATGCCGAATGTGGATGGTATAGAATTATGCCAACGAATTAAAACAAACTTGCAGACTTCGCATATACCGGTAATTTTGCTTACTGCGCGTGCTTCAGATGAGAGTAAGGCTATGGGGTATGAGGCCGGTGCAGATTCGTATATATCCAAACCATTTAGTATTGATGTATTGTTGACTCGTGTGCGTAAATTGATCGAACTGCAAAAGAGACGCCAGGAAACATTTCATAAAGAAATTGTAGTAAGTCCGAGTAGTATCACAATTACCTCTCTTGATGAACAGCTTGTACAAAAAGCATTGGAATGTGTTGAACGTAATATGGACAATACAGAATATTCGGTAGAGGAATTGAGTGCTGATCTTGCTATGAACCGTGCTACATTATACCGCAAACTGCAAGGAATAACAGGGCAGACACCTAAAGACTTTATCCGTAGCATCCGGTTGAAACGGGCTGCTCAACTATTGCGGGATACGGATTTGTCTATATCCGAAATAGCAGATCATGTGGGATTTTCTACTCCACGTTATTTTACCAAATTGTTTAAAGAAACATTTGGTATGCTGCCATCGCAGTACGGAGGAAAATCACGGGATGAGAAAATAGGCGAATAAGTTCACGAACCTCTGTTATTTATAGTCAACAGACAAAAAATGCCCCTGTAACAGGCTGAAAAAGTGATTTTGCAACAAGTGTAACACTTGTTTGCGACAAAAGACACACGTCAGAACATTGTATTTCCCATAAATTTGCATTGTTGTTAAATGAAACATGTAATGCTATGGAACGGAATACCACCACATCTGCTTTAACCCATTTCCCTGAATTCTATCAGAAAAACCGGAATCTTGTTCTGACTTTTATTATCTCTCGTATTCCACACAAATATGAGGCTGAAGATTTAGTGCAGGATGTTTTTATTCGTTTGTGGGAGAATTGGGCATTTGTGAATAAGTCTACCGTTTGGTCTTTGCTTTTTACCATTGCACGTAATATTGTCATAGATAAAATACGTCGTCATTACATACAGGAGGATTTTGTTTCTTATATATATAATAATGTGAAAGAGACAAAGGATAATCCGGTAGAAGAAAGGATGTATTATATGGATTTAAAGCAGAGGCATGATAAGATAATATCCAGACTTCCTGCAAAACGCCGCCGTATTTACGAACTAAGTTTTAATGACGGATTACCTTGTCCGACAATAGCCAAGGTGATGTCTTTATCTTCCCGGACAGTGGAAGGGCAGTTATTGGTAGCCCGGAAAACTGTACGAACGTATTTGCAGGATGAATGGTCGAAAGTTGGCTGAATATCAAACAAGAATATATTAACTTTAATAAATTTAATAGTATTATGGAAATTAAACCGAAATTCTTATCACGTAAGGGAGTCATCATGACTATGGCCTTATTGATAGGCAGTTCTTCCGGTACATTGCTTCAGGCAAATACGTACACGGAAGAAAGCTTGATTGTCTCTCAAACGGGAAAGACAATTAAAGGAGTAGTAACAGACCAAAACGGCGAACCGCTGATAGGTTGTAATATTGTAGCGATAAGTTTGCAGAAAGGAGTGATTACGGATATTGATGGACGTTTTAGTCTGGATGTGCCGGATAATGCAAAGCAGTTGAAAGTAAGTTATATCGGATATCAGGACCAAATCGTGAACATTAATGGACGTTCTGAACTTAAGATTATACTGAAAGAAGATAATAACGCATTGGAAGAAGTAGTGGTAGTAGGATATGGCAGACAAAAGAAAGCTACTTTGACCGGTGCTGTAGAACAAGTGAGCAGCAAGGCACTTGAAAGCCGTGCCATAACCAATGTTGGACTGGCACTTCAAGGGCAGACTCCGGGATTGGTGGTTACCCGTACTTCACCTCGTCCGGGCAACGAAGAATTGAATTTTAAGATTCGTGGAGCAACGTCAGTTAATGGGGGAAGTCCGTTGATTATAGTGGACGGTGTACCTACAGTAAATACAGAATCATTTCAGAACTTGAATTCTGACGATATTGAAAGTATCAGTGTGTTGAAAGATGGAGCGGCATCTATCTATGGAGCCAAGGCGGCGAATGGAGTTATACTGGTTACCACTAAACGCGGAAAGGGAGGTAAAGTCAGCGTAGATTATAGTTTTAATATGCGTTTTACTTCTCCGGGTATTACCGCTTTTTCTCCGGATATGGGGCAATATGCAACCATGTGGCTGGAAGCTAATAAAGAAGAGCAAAATCCGAACTGGTGGGCCTGGGTATCTGAAGAAAATATGTTGCGGATGCAGCAAAATGCACAAGGAATCTATCCTACTCAATATTATGGAGATATATTTTTGGCAAACTCTAGTCGTACGGACGAATTGTTTGCCAATCGCAACTCTTACCAGCATAACTTAAGTGTGTCCGGTTCTACAGAGAAATCCAACTATCGTATCTCATTGGCTTATGCGGATAATCAAGCGAACCTGACCACTGCTTATGACGGGCAAAAACAGCTGAATTTCCGTTTGAACTATGGATTGCAGATGACTGACTGGCTGCGTTTTGAATCTATTGCCAGCGTGATTAGAACCAGTACGGAATCTCCTTCCACTGGTTTGGATAACTCACTGTATGGCTATGATGTACCTTTTTTTCCGTCAAAGAATCCATTAGGACAGTGGTATGCTAATTTCGGTACGGTAGGTAACCGTAACTCTGTGGCAGCTACTTCTAAAGGTGGGCGTGATGAAAAAGTGAAGCTGACTACGCGTATCGATATGAAAGTGATAGCGGATATTTGGAAAGGTATTAGCTTTGAGGGAACCGCTTCTTTTCAGAATGAAGAATATCGTCGGGAGCGATATGTAGTTCCTGTCCAGACATATGATTGGTTTGGTAATCCGGCTGCCGAATTGGTACAGTGGACCAATCAATCCCTTATTTATCCGGACAATCCATCCAATGTCAAGATTGAAAACAATCCGGGTTATCTGGCACAGAATAACAATCATTTGTATCAATTCTATTCAGCTTTACTGAAATACAACCGTACATTTGCCGAATACCATAATGTGTCTGCGGTGGCAGGTATTAATGCGGAGACGTTGGCTTGGAGAAAAACAGCCACTGCCCGTGAAAAATTTGAAGATAATGGGGTCTATGACTTGGGATTGGCTGATGCTAGTAGTAAAATAGGAAATTCGGGTGGCAAAGGTAGCAGTGGAACTTACTCTTATATAGCTCGTGTTAACTATAACTATGCTGAAAAATATCTATTGGAATTGTTGGGACGTCGCGATGGAGACTCAAAGTTTGCCGACGGTTACCGTTTCAATAATTTCGGTTCGTTCTCTCTCGGATGGGTGTTCACTCAAGAGAATTTTCTGAAATTTGTTACACCGGTGCTTGATTTCGGTAAGGTTCGTTTCAGCTATGGAGAGGCAGGTAACACTGCCGGACTGGGTGATTTCTTATATGCCTCTTCTATTAGTCAGGGAGTGACTTATCTGGGTAGCCCTCTAACCGGGCAAATCTCTACTACTCTCAAAAACTCGGGGCTTATCAACCGGACACTTACTTGGGAGCGTGTAAAGCAAAAAAATATCGGTGTGGATTTAGGTTTTCTGAATAACCGGCTGACAGTCAACTTCGACTACTTTTGGAAAGATAATATAGGAATGTTGTCAGAAGTTACTTATCCATCTGTATTGGGAGCTAGCGCACCAAAAAGTAATACCGGACATCTGAATGTGAAAGGATGGGAATTGTCTGTAGGTTGGCGTGACCAGATTCGTGATTTCTCTTATTTTGCCAGTTTCAATATCGGCGATACAAAGACGATGTTGAAGAAGATGGAAGGAGCTGACGCATATGTAGCAGGGAAAAATGAAAAGGTAGTCGGTTATCCGCTGAACTCGTTCTTTTTATATCGCACAGACGGTTACTTTGCTGACGAAGCAGAGGTTAATCGTTATTATGAACTGTATAAAGATGGTGGGGGAGAAATGCTTGGTGTCCTGAAAGACACAAATACAGGACTTCGTCCGGGAGATACCAAACGTTTAGACCTGAATGGGGATAATAAAATTGACGGCGCGACTGGTGATTTGCAATTTGTGGGAGACGGTGATCCCCATTATGTATTCGGTCTTAATTTGGGTGGTGCTTGGAAAGGGATTGACGTTAGTGCCATGTTCCAAGGAGTCGGAAAACAGTATATCATGCGTACTGGATGGATGGCTTATCCGTTTGCCACTATATTTAGTAATCAGAATCCCTCATTCCTCGGTAATACTTGGACAGCAGAAAATACTAATGCGGACTATCCACGACTGACTACTTATGCTGCACGTGCCGCATGGAACTATGGAAATAATGACTTCATGTTGCAAAATAGCCGTTATATCCGCTTGAAATCACTGATTGTTGGTTATACTTTACCTAAGCAGTGGACCCGGAAAGTGAAACTGGAAAAAGTGCGCGTTTATTTTTCTGGCAACGACTTATGGGAAGCAACAAGTATCAAGGATGGCTTTGACCCGGAAATGGGAGAGGTTTCGCAGATTTCAGGATATCCATTCTATCGTACCTGGTCGTTCGGTGTAAATGTTGGTTTTTAATAATATAAAGAAGAAAAAATATGAAAAAGATATTATATACAGCATTGCTATCTATCACTCTGACATTCGGATTGTCTGCCTGTTCGGACTGGTTTTTGGATAAGGAGCCGCAGGATGAAAGAACAGATGTGGTGTATTTTAAAACAGCTTCACAATTTAAGGAATATACAGCAGGTTTTTATAACCAACTTCAAGGATGGGGAAGTCCGTATGGCGGTTATGCAGCATTTATGGATGTGGCAACTGACTTGTCCGGTTATTTAAATAATATTCACAATGATGTAGGACACGGGAATATATTGGTGCCGACAACTGACGTTCGGTGGGATAACTGTTACAAGCAAATCCGTACTGTGAATATACTTTTTGAAAAAGCAGAGAACTATCCGGGAAGTCAAGAGGAGATTAAACAATATTTGGCTGAAGCGCATTTTTTCCGGGCATACAATTACTTCTTTTTACTCCAATTTTTTGGAGGAGTTCCTGTTGTGACGATTCCTTTGGATGTTAATTCGCCGGAATTATATGGTGTACGCAACAGTCGTTACGAAGTAGTGAATCTGATTCTTCAAGATTTGGATCATGCGATAGCCGGATTACCAAAGGAGACCTTGATTTCTTCTGCTGACAAAGGACGAATCAGTTATCATGGGGCGGAAGCATTCAAGGCACGTGTATTACTCTATGAAGCTACATGGCGGAAGTATGTGGGGACTAGTACAGACTTTAAAGGATCGGGTGGACCGGTTACTGATCAGGTTGATGATTTTTTGGATGAGGCTATTCGCCTGTGTAGTGAAATAATAGATGACAACTTATATAGTATCTGGAATCATAATAACTTGTCTGGAATGAAGGATTTGAGCTATCGTTACCTGTTCTGTCTGGAAGATGCGACGACCAATCCTGTAGGGATGACAAAAGAATCGAACAAGGAATTCATCATTAAAAGTGTTTATGATGAAAACATAAAGCCTGGCAATGTAAACCTGAATCAGACAGTAAGAAAGATGGATGCCAGTCGCAAGTTGATGGATATGTTTTTGTGTAGTGATGGTCTGCCGGTAGAAATATCGAATGAGTTCCAGGGCTATGCTACTCCTGAAGCCGAGTTCCTGAACCGTGACAATCGTATGAAATCTATTATTGATATGGATACTCAAACGGCTGCTGCCAAGGAATTGAAAACTGGTACTTCCGGTTATGGCAATAAGAAATTTGTTTGCGATGCACGGGCCAATCTGAAAGAATCTCCTGACTATCCGGTGCTTCGTCTGGCAGAGATCTATCTGATTTATGCAGAGGCAGTGTGTGAACGGAACAACGGACAAATTACCGATGAACAATTGAATTATTCTATTAATAAATTGCGTGGACGTGCCGGTATTGCCAATTTGACGAATGCATTGGTTGATAAGATAAAGGCTGGAACCGGAACAACAAAGAGCAAGGGGGAGGTGATGTTGGATGAGATTCGCCGTGAAAGAACAATAGAACTTTATATGGAAGGTTTCCGCTTTGATGATTTGAAACGTTGGGGCATTGCAGAGAATGAACTGAATGAATCACGTTTGGGAACGGTAGTAGGCAGCTCCGTTTATCCCACTACTTTTGTAGATGCTAGCGGTAATGCAACGAGTAAGTATTTGAGAAATACTTACATATGGGGAGAAGAACAGATAGATACGCAATGGGGTAAATTGAATTGTGTTGTGATAGATGGTAAAACTAATTTCAACTTTAGCCGGAGTAATTATTTATGGCCGTTGCCTCAACAGCAAATTAGCCTGAATCCCAGTTTGGTACAAAATCCGGGATATTAATGACAAGTGATAAACTGATTAAAGATATAGATGTATGAAAAGTCTTATAAAAAATATAGTTGTGATAGGAGGGTTTTCCGCTCTACTCTTCAGTTGTGAGAAAGATGGTAAAAAACAGGAGTTCTATTATCCGGAACCCACTGTAACCGGCATCTATCCAGCAAGTGGATATACACTATCCCAAGTGGCTATCAATGGTGAAAATTTCGGTGAACGTCTGGAGCCGGTGAGTGTACATTTCGGTGATAAGAAAGCGGAAGTTGTTTCGTGCAAGAATAATCGTATTATAGTAGTGGTGCCTAAGGATGCGGTGAGCAGTGATGTGGTGTTGAAGGTGTGGCAGTATGAATTTGATAATGTAGGTAAGTTTACTGTAATGCCTAAGCCTACTATAACTTCCGTAAGTTCTTCCAATACAGAATGTCCGTTATTCGCTGCGGAAAATGATGTGATAACTATTTTCGGGACTTCGTTCGGCACGGAAAAAGAAAATATAACTGTTAAAATCGGTACTAAGTTAGCAGAAGTCATTTCAGTACAAGATGAGGAAATCCAAGTAAAAACTCCTGCCGGTTATGGAATCGGTACTGTGCAAGTGAATGTCAATGGATATGAAACGGAAAATGGAAGTTTCTTGGATCCTGCTTATACGGGAGATTTGACAGTGTATGCTTTGAAAAACAGTAGTCAGCCATTTGTCAAAACAGATGAACCATTGGAATCAGATGTTTGGGCTATTCCTACAGAATGGCAGTATAATGATAAGTTTTATTATGATGAAAGCGGGACAAAAGTGCTGATTCGTCCGTTAGTGATTGACAAAAATTACCCGGATGGGTGTATTTCCTTATTGTGTAACCAATGGGCGAATGCCAATCATAAACACGGATTAGAAAATGCTAAGATGTATCAGGTATCCACTTTGCCTGCCGGAACCTATAAGATATCTTGTTTTGTTCCTGAATGTGTGGGGCTGGGTGGTAATCTTGAAGTGATTGTCGGAGTGACAACAGGAAATGGGACATTGCCTGATCTGGCAGCAACGGATGGTGGATGGCTACCGGTTGATGAAACGGCCTTTTTGGAAGATTTATCCGGGAAAAAAGCATACTGTCGACTGACAGACAATAAATCCCTGGGCTATGACCAGGCAAGAGGCGCAGTGGAATTCACGTTAAATATGGTATTAACAGAGACAACGGAAGTTACGATTGGTTTTGTCGCTAATGTCGGTATGCTGAATAATACCAGTAAAGGAGGTAATGTCAACATTTCTAAGATGGTGGTGGAAAGAGAAAACTAATCAACTAAAAATCGAAAAAGATGAAGAAAATATATGATTTTATATGCTTTGGGGCTTTGTTTCTATTTGCTTCTTGTGGAGAAGACGGAACAGATGTCTTCGAGTTAGGGACTGAAGACCCGGTAGTAACTATAACTGCACTTTCACCTGATTATGGTTATTCAGGGGATGAGTTTGACGTGATTGGTGATAACTTAGCCGGAGCAGTGGATTTCGTAAAGGTCAATATCGGAGAGAACGTTGCCAAAGTGTTGTCTTGTACGGACGAACGCATTACAGTACGGATACCGGAGGATGCTACGACAGGAAAGATATCCGTGAAATTCTTTAATGAGGAATTGAAAACAGACTTGATGCTTAGGGTTTTGGGTAAACCATCCGTTGAGTCTATTAGCAAAGAATGGGGATTTGTTGGTGATTTAATAACTTTTACCGGAACAGAGTTGGGTACGAAAGCGGATGATATCAAGATGATATTCGGTGATGCGAAAGTCAATGCGCCTGTGACGGAATGGAGTGAAACTTCTTTCACTGTGCAAATACCGGTTGGTGCTACTTCCGGTAAGATTGGTTTAATAGTCTATACGCAAAATGTAAATACACCCGTGAATGAATTTACCATTCGTCAGCATGCTACATTGGCTAGTCTTACACCTGCTGTCGCTTATAAAGGGTCGGAAGTGACGATTAAAGGAACGAGCTTTGGAACGACAACAGAAGGTGTGAAAGTTCTTGTGGGAGGGGTGGAAGCAGAGGTACTTTCATGTAATGAAGAAGAAATTAAGATACGTATCCCGATCAGTGGATCTTTGGCGGACGATCAGGAAGTGGCGGTGAAAGTGGTTACTCCGTATGAGGAGGTAGAAGGTGAATTGAAATTTACCGTGAAAGCTACTCCAGTGGTAGATGCTAGTACAGGTGTTTCTCCATTAGAAGGATATATCGGTACGGCAGTAACGATCACAGGAAATCATATGCCGGAAACTGCGGAATTATTAGTGGCGAAGTTTAATGAGGTACAGGCAACGGTTAGTGATTATCAATATAAGGATGGCGGTATCGGCATATTAACTGTGAAAGTCCCAAATGGAGTATCGGTAGGAAATGTAAAGATAACTTTGTCTGTTGGTAATTTACAATTCTATGAAGGGACTTTCAAGGTTAATTCGTCACCTGTGATGAATAGCATTGTAGAGAAACTGGTACAACCTGGTGAAAACATTACTATCAAGGGGGATAATTTCGGTACTGATAAAGAGGCGGTGGATGCATTCCTCAATGAGATGCCGGTTGAGATAACTTCAATCAAAAATGATGAAATAAAGATTATAGTTCCTGTTGATTACGAAACGACGAAAGATGCAAAAGTTCGTTTACAGTATGCTGATATTCCGACTGTGGAAGGGCAGACTGTGAATGTGATGGGTAAGACTGGTGATGTGACAGAGGTGGTGTTGCGTAATAGTCGACAACCATTTAGCAGAACAGAGGGTGCGTTGGACGGTGGTTGGGCTGTTCCTACAGATTGGGAATTTAATAATAAGTTCTATTATGAAGAAAATGGTCAAGATGTGTTGATACGTCCTATGTTATTTGATAACAATAATCTGGATGGCTGCATTTCTATGTTGTGCAATCAGTGGGCGAATGCTAATCATAAGCATGCGCTAGAAAATGCCAAGATGTATCAGGTTACACCATTGCCTGCCGGAACGTATAAAATTTCGTGGACTGTAGCTGAATGCAATACAGTGAGAGGCAACTTTGGAGTAATAATCGGAGTGGTAAAAGGCGAAGCTACACTTCCTGATTTGTCAGTAGTGAATGGTGCATGGATACCTGATGATGAGTCTGTTTTTGTCGAAAAAACGGATGGCAGTAAATCTTACGTTAGAATATCTGATAATAAAGTGCTTAGAGCAGAAGGACCGAAGAACTTTGATATGACTTTTGTACAGTCAGAGACGACGGAAGTAACCATTGGCTTTGTGGCAAATATCGGTATGGATAGAAATAACGGTGGAGGTAATGTCGATATTACCGATATATCTATAGAACGACAATAATTAAGAACTAAAATATAGAACGATCATGAAGAAACTATATTATGTAATTGCAGTATTTTTCTTTTCATCATGTGGAGATGGCATTGATTTACCATCCCCCGGAGTGGAGACTGACTTGTATAAATTGACAGTGAAAGAAAATAAGGAAGCACTGATGCAGGTTCCGCTGAAAGCCATAAGTGAACCTATGATTCATTGTGGTGCTTTGCACACACCCGAAGATTTCGAGTATGTTAAAGCACGTTTGAGTAGAAATCCTTGGAAAAGCGGATATGAGATATTGGTTGATAACTATCATTCCCGTTTGGATTATGTCGCTAACCCGCAGGCTGATATCCGGCGCGGAGAGTCGGGAAATGAGAATTATATGGTAGCGGCTAATGATGTAGCTGCCGCTTATCAGATGGGACTTCGTTATCATTTAGGTGATGGAAATGCTTATGCTGACCACGCTATTGAAATATTGGATGGCTGGGCGGTAACTTGCAAGGTCGTTGCAGGTAATTCTAACTTGGCATTGGCAGCCGGTCTCTATGGATATGAATTTGCTGTTGCAGGAGAATTGCTTCGTGATTATTGGAAAGAGAAAGATGAAAGTGGTTTTGCCAGATATCAGCAATGGATGCTTGATGTCTTTTATGTGGCTAACCATGATTTTCTGGTTAATCATTTTGGTACTGTTCCGGGACACTATTGGGCGAACTGGGGACTTTGTAACCTTGCATCGATGATTGGCATTGGGATTCTAACAGATCGTCGCGATATTTATAATGAAGCGATTGAACATTTACAAATAGGAGATACTAATGGAAGATTAACCTATGCTATTAATCATGTATTTACGGGAGATTATGCTAATCTGGCTCAATGGCAGGAAAGTGGACGTGACATGGGGCATACCTTGCTGTGTCAGGGGCTAATGGGAACTATCTGCCAATTAACCTGGAATCAAGGGGATGATTTTTTTGGATATGATGATAATCGTTATTTGAAGGGGTGTGAATATAACGGACGTTATTTGGTAGCTAGTATGGATGTCCCTTTTGAAGCTTATGCTCGTACTTGGAACAATGCTTGGGGACCGACCACAGACAAAATATTGACTATTGCTGACCGTAATGGTAGTAATGGTTCCGGTCCTATCTGGGCATTAGCTTATTATCATTATTCCAAGATAAAAGGATTGGATGCGGAAAAATGCCAATATTCCAAAATGGGGATGGAGTTGAGTTTTCCCGAGCAAGGCGGGCTGGGTTCCACTAGTGGTGGTTATGACAATTTAGGCTTTGGTACATTAATGTATTCAAGAGAGTAAAAAGAGAAGGAATAGTCTCAAGAATAATGAAACTATTCCTTTCCATTTATTGAAAATCTTAGAATGTTTGTGGTATGCTAAGAAAATACTTATTTTTGTTGATTCTTGTGTTGGTAGGGAATATTGCATTTTCCCAGAGTAAATTAGTTACCTGGGATGCTCCCTTGGGAACGGTTTTGAATAAAGATTTCACAGTCAAAGTGCGCCAACCGGGGGGGGAATGGAAAGTTTTATCTACCTATTTGATAAAAGTCGATGAAGTGAGAGAAACGAAACATCATATAGAAGATGCTTCAATGGTAACTTTTGATTTTATGGGAACAGTTGAAGTTGCTGTCACTTATAATAAGGGAAAAGTGAATACTGCGAAAGTGCGGCCCCTCTCATATGATATTCCGTTTCAGATAGTAGATAATACGGTGATATTCTCATTAGATTGTCCTCGGAATTTGTCTGTGGAGGTGAATGGAGATATTTTCCATAATCTGCATCTGTTTGCGAATAAGCCGGAAGAGAATGTACCGGATAAGAACGATCCTGATGTTATTTATTATGGACCGGGTATTCATGAGGTGGATAATGGAGAATTGAAAGTACCATCAGGAAAAACCGTTTATCTTGCCGGTGGAGCTGTACTAATGGGACGCGTGTTAATAGAAAATGTGAACGATGTGAAATTGATAGGAAGAGGGATTATTGACCATTCAATTAAGAAAGGCATTTGGATTGCAAATTCTCAAAACGTTTATGTAGAGGGGATTGTAACTACGCAATGTGGAACAGGAGGCTCAAATAATGTAACTATCCGTTATGTCAAAAGTATAAGTTATTACGGATGGGGGGATGGTATGAATGTACTTGCCAGTAATAATGTTTTGTTTGATGGAGTTTTCTGTCGTAATTCGGATGATTGTACCACCGTTTATGGAACTCGCTTAGGCTTCGAAGGAGGATGCAGCAACATAACAATGCGGAATTCTACATTGTGGGCAGATGTGGCTCATCCAATCTTTATAGGAATTCATGGAAACTCCAATAAGCCGGAGGTATTGGAAAATCTGAACTATATAAATATAGATATTTTAGATCATCAGGAAAAACAACTCGATTATCAAGGATGCATGGCTATTAATGCCGGGGATAATAATCTGATACGTAAAGTCCGTTTTGAAAATATCCGGGTGGAGGATTTCAGGCATGGACAGCTTATTAATCTACGGATCTTTTATAATGAAAAGTATTGCAGCGCTCCCGGACGAGGTATTGAGGATGTATTATTTAAGAATATCTCTTATTCGGGAAAGAATGCTGAACTTTCTGTAATTGAAGGATACAATGAAGAACGGCAAGTTAAGAATGTTCGTTTTGAGAATTTGCGAATTAATGATCGGCTAATTTATGATGAGATGTCTGATAAGCCTGCATGGTATAAAACATCAGACATGGCTCGCATCTATGTAGGAGCTCATACAGAGGGAATTGTCTTTTTGGATAGTAGTTCTGCAATGGCTGATGGTCATTAATATTATATAGAATAATAGCCTCTTTATAGTTGGTTTATAAACTAGAATGAAAATATATATCATGAAAAAACTCTTATACTTTATTTTATTGGCATTTATAGTGATACGAATAGATGCGCAGGAATATCCGAAAGTTATTTTATCAGGTGATTATCCTGATCCTACCATTATGCGGGATGGAAAGGACTATTATATGACCCATTCACCTTTTTATTATAAACCGGGATTCCTTATATGGCATTCTGTTGACTTGATGAATTGGGAACCGGTTTCCCGGGTAATGCCGGAGTATACAGGTACGGCAATGGCACCTGATTTAATTAAGTATAAAGGTAGATATTATATTTATTATCCCACAGATGAAACTAATTGGGTGATCTGGGCAGATGATATAAAAGGACCATGGAGCAAGCCGATCGATTTAAAAGTAAGCGGAATTGATCCGGGACATATTGCTGATGAGAATGGTAACCGTTATTTGTATGTGAATGAGGGTGAAGTTATTCGTCTGTCTGATGATGGGCTGTCTACTGTCGGAGAGAAGAAAAAGGTTTATGACGGTTGGGTATATCCAAAGAGCTGGAATACTGAATGTATGTGTCTTGAATCCCCAAAACTGAATTATAGAAATGGATATTACTATATGACTTCTGCTCAAGGCGGAACGGCGGGACCTGCTACAAGTCATATGGTCGTTGCTGCTCGCTCAAAGAATATAATGGGACCCTGGGAGAATTCTCCTTATAATCCCATTGTCCATACCTATAGTGAAAAGGATAACTGGTGGTCGAAAGGGCATGGCACATTGATTGATGATGTGAATGGTAACTGGTGGATTGTGTACCATGGATATGCAAAAGGATACCATACGTTGGGACGTCAGACTCTGATTGAACCTGTAGAATGGACTTCTGACGGTTGGTATCGTACTAAATCTACGGCTATTCCGATATCTCTTTCCCCAATAATATCACATGGGATGCAATTATCGGATGATTTTCGTGGCCCGTCGTTGGGACTTCAATGGACTTTCTGGAAAGAATATGCTCCGAAATCCCTCACTTTCGATCAGAATACTCTTTGGTTGAAAGGTAAGGGAAGTACACCTGCTAATGGTCGTTTATTGTTAACTATGGTGGAGGATAAGAATTATGAAACACAGGTAGAAGTGAACATTGGAAAGGGAAATACAGCCGGACTGGTTTTATTCTATAATGAGAAAGCCTATGTAGGCGTTGTTTCTGATGGCAAAAAGTTTACAGTTTATCGCAACGCAGAACAGAAAATAGAGTTCCCGAATGAGATTGGAACACGTTTTATCGCTAAAATTCGTAATCAGGGCAATAAAGTTTGTATACTGGTGAGCCGGGATAGCAGAGAATGGACTACACTTGCGGAAAATGTGGATGTTTCTCAAATGCATCATAACAACTATCAGGGATTCTTTGCTTTACGGATAGGTTTATTGTCAACAGGTAAGGGAAGTGTCGGATTTAAGCAATTCCGTTATAAGAACGCTATTCCACAAGAAGAGGATATGAGTGCTTACTTGATGGTTTTTCATCGGGACGAAACACATGGACTTTACATGGCTATTAGCCGTGATGGATATACATTTACGGCTTTGAACGATGCAGAACCGGTCATAGCCGGTGATACAATTGCTTATCAAAGAGGTATCCGTGACCCGCATATTTATCGTGGTCCGGATGGAGCATTTTATCTGGCGATGACAGACTTGCATGTTTTTGCTAAAAGAGATGGTTATCGGGAGACAGAGTGGGAACGTGACCGTAACATGTATGGTTGGGGGAATAACTATGGTTTAGTCTTGATGAAATCCTGGGATTTAATGAATTGGAAACGTGCGAATATCCGTTTTGACAAACTAACGGCAGGATTGAGTGAGATAGGCTGTGCCTGGGCTCCGGAAGTGACTTATGATGACAAGAAAGGTAAGTTGATGATTTATTATACAATGCGTTTCAGGAACGAACCCAACAAACTATACTATGTATATGTGAATGATGATTTTGATACCATTGAAAGCCTGCCGGAGATTTTATTTGAATATCCTAATGAACGTGTATCGGCTATTGACGGAGACATTACGAAAGTGGGAGATAAGTATCATTTATTTTATGTTGCTCATGACGGGCCGGCCGGAATTAAACAAGCAGTTTCCGATCGCGTAAATGGAGGATATGAGTATGATCCCCGTTGGTACGATTTTGAACCAAAAGCTTGTGAGGCCCCCACTGTATGGAAACGTATCGGTGAAGATAAATGGGTGTTGATGTACGATGTATATAGTGTGACTCCTCATAATTTCGGCTTTATTGAGACTTCGGATTTTGTGAACTTTGAGAATCTGGGACGTTTCAATGAAGGAGTGATGAAAACTACCAATTATACTGCCCCTAAACACGGTGCTGTGATTCATCTGACTGCGGATGAGGCTAATAAACTTGAAGAATATTGGCTGAAGAATAAAAGAAAGTATGTTTCGACTGCGTCTATACAGAAGAATCCGGTGATTCCCGGTTACTATGCGGACCCGGAAGTCATGTATTCTGAAAAGACAAAGAAATATTATATTTATCCGACTTGTGATGGAATTCCTGCCTGGGGAAGTACATTGTTTAAGGCATTCTCGTCGGATGATTTGGTGAATTGGAAAGAAGAGGGCGTTATATTGGACTTGAAAAATGTATCCTGGGCAAAGAAAAATGCGTGGGCTCCTAGCATCATAGAGAAGAAACAGGCTGACGGGAGCTATAAGTATTACTATTACTTCACTGCTGAAAGACAAATAGGAGTAGCGGTTTCCGACAGTCCGACCGGACCTTTTATCGACTCCGGTAAACCTTTAATTGGACAGGGATTGCCCGGGGGAATGACTAGAGGGCAGAATATCGACCCAGATGTATTTACCGATCCGGTCAGTTGCAAGACGTATCTGTATTGGGGAAATTATTATATGGCTGTATGTGAATTGAATGATGATATGGTATCGATAAGACCGAATACGACTCGTATTCTGATTAATAATGATACTCATTATAGTGAAGCTGCCCATATCTTTTACAGAGATGGTTACTATTATTTCACATGGTCCAAAAATGATACGAGAAGTGCAGACTATGAAGTGCGTTATGTACGTTCCAAATCCCCTGTGGAACCGATTAATCCTGCTGATAGCCAAATTGTTATTTGTAAGAAACCGGATCAGGGAATTTATGCCACCGGTCATCATTCAGTGGTGCAAGTACCCGGTAAGGATGAATGGTATATCGTATATCACCGTTTTAAATTTCCGGATGCGGTGACTATGGGAAAGAATGCGGGGTATCACCGTGAAGTTTGCATTGATAAACTGGAATTTAATGAAAATGGAACGATAAAAGAAATAGTTCCGAGTTTATGATTTTAATTATGAAGATTGGGATGAATATACATAAGATAATAGGAATGATAAGCTTGCTGGCTTGTGTTCAGACATTGTATGCTAGTACTGATAAAACACAAAACCAACCGGATTCGGTTTATATTTTTCCATATCCTACGTTGAATGACGCAGGTCGGAGAGGAATGCAGTTTGTGTGGAGTTCGGATGGGGAAAAATGGCAGAATATAGCAGACGGGCAGGTTTTTGTGAAATGTGACTTTGGTCCTTGGAAGAGAATGTATAAGCCCTATTTAACACAGAGCCGGGTAGATGGGAGTTGGCATTGCTATTGGGACTTGACTCCTGATGGAGAAGCAATGGCTTACGTATCCTCTCCTGATTTGATGAGATGGAAACCGCAACATTTTTTCATGACATCGGAAAAAGGGCAATATGCAGTAGCTGATTGTAATAAACCGATAAGGAAAACTGTCTGGATAGGAGGTAAACAAGTAGATGGTTGGGCCTTGAAAGTTGCGTATGAACAGATTGTCGCAATGAATCGTTATGGGGATCATCGGGCATATAGACAGGCATTAAGGGAAGAACGTACTGTGGATGATAAAAAGCGTTTTGCCGGATTGAAGCCGGTAACAGCTCATATCAAGGTAGAAAGAGAGCTGACGAAACCTATTAGTGAGCATCTGATAGGAGTGTTTTTTGAAGACTTGAATTATGCAGCAGACGGTGGGCTTTATGCGGAACTGATTCAGAATCGTGATTTCGAATATTCTTCCAAAGATGGGAATAAGGATAAAAATTGGAATAGTACCTATGCGTGGGGCATACAGGGGGATGGAATAACATTCACTATTGGCACTGATCAGCCGGTTCATGTAAATAATCCGCATTATGCTATATTGGATGTTCACGCACCGGGATCTGCCTTTATGAATGCCGGTTTTGGTGGTATTGTTGCTAAAAAAGGAGAAAAATATGATTTTTCCATGTTTTCAAAAGTATTAGGTGGAGGAAAAGGAGGAAAAACCCTTGTTCAGTTGGTAACTAAAGAGGGAAAAGAGATTGCAAGAACAGTCATGAAGCTTTCTTCCAAGGATTGGAAAAAGCAGAGTATTACATTGACAGCAACCGAAGATGCTGATAGTACGATATTAGTTCTTTCTCCTCAAACAGTAGGGTGTTATGCTTTGGATATGATTTCTTTGTTTCCGCAAAAAACATTTAAGGGGCATAAGAATGGGCTTCGTGCAGATTTGGCACAAGCAATAGCAGATATCCATCCTCGTTTTGTTCGTTTTCCGGGTGGTTGTCTGGCGCATGGTGACGGAGTGGATAATATTTATAACTGGAAAGAAACAATCGGACCGTTGGAAGCTCGCAAACCGGCACCTAATATTTGGCGATATCATCAGACACGTGGTTTGGGATATTTTGAATATTTCCAATTTTGTGAAGATATAAATGCAGAGCCGCTTCCTGTGGTGGCGGCTGGTGTCCCATGTCAGAACTCTGGAATAAATGGACCTAGTCATCATTCTACAAATATCATAACTGCCAACGGACAACAAGGGGGCATTCCAATGAAAGAAATGGGACAGTATATTCAGGATGTACTGGATTTGATAGAATATGCTAATGGCGATGCAAAGAAAACTGTATGGGGTAAAGAACGTGCGAAAGCAGGACATCCGGCACCTTTTAACCTGAAATATTTGGGAGTGGGCAATGAGGATATGATAAGCGATGTTTTTAAAGAACGCTTCACAATGATTTATAATGCAGTAAAAGAAAAGTACCCGGATATTATTGTGATAGGAACCACCGGTCCGTTTAGTGAGGGAACTGATTATGAAGAAGGTTGGGCATTTGCTGATGAATTGGGAATCCCCATGGTTGATGAACATAATTATAATACACCGGGTTGGTTCATTCATAATCAAAACTATTATGATCATTATGACCGTGATAAATCGAAAGTTTATTTAGGAGAATATGCAGCGCATTTACCGGGACGTCCGAGTAATATTGAGACAGCTTTGGCAGCAGCTTTATTCCTTACTTCTGTAGAACGAAACGGGGATGTGGTAGCCATGACTTCGTATGCGCCTCTTCTAGCCAAAGAAGGATGTATTCAATGGAATCCTGATTTGATTTATTTCAATAACAAGGAAGTGAAACCAACCGTAGATTATTACGTACAGCAGATGTATGGACAGAATGCCGGTAATGAATATATTTCTGCTGAAGTTTTATTGGATAATAATCAGATATCCGTAAAAAAACGTATTGGGACATCAGTTGTACGTGATGGAAAAACTGGAGATTTAATTGTGAAACTGGTAAATATGCTTCCTGTTTGTGTAAATGCACATTTGGAGATTCCTTCATTGAAAGGTATAAACGCTATTGTAACTAAAACACTGCTAATGGGAAATCCTGTTGATGTAGATGTTGTTCCTGTATCGGAAACAATAGGCATAAGTGATAAGTTTCCTTATGAATTACCTGCATATTCATTCACTGTACTTAGAATCCAAGCATCTAAGTAGACAATAAAATAATAAGGGGTTGAATAGGTTTCTATATTTCAGTTCCCCCTAAGATAACGATTGCTTCCCCGTAGACAAACCAGAGTTCCTCCATAGGGGAAACAATAGTTTGCTTACGGGGAAGCAATCGTTACATTACGGGATGATTAAAATCTCATCTGACGTCCTTTCTCATCATCCACCACAGCCATCATTCCTTCTACTTGTGCAAGAGCCAGCATACGTCCGTGGAAAGAATATCCCGGGTTGTAGCCTTTATCTTCATCTCCCAGCATCATTCGTCCGTGGTCTACACGCATCGGTAATCCCGGATTCTCATTTTCGAAGATACGGATAAGGTCAATCAGATGTCCTTTTCCCGTAAGATGGGAGCTTTCAATAAAGTTTCCACCTTGCATGGCAGCTGTGCTACGCAGATGTACGAAATGAGTTCTTTTTGCAAATTTCTTAGCCAACTCACGTGTATCGTTATGTTCGCCTGCACTCAAAGAGCCTGCACAGAAAGTCAATCCGTTATGAGGATTATCTACGGCATTCAGAAACCATTCAATATCATTTTCATTGGTAACGATACGTGGTAAACCTAATACCTGAAATGGAGGGTCATCGGGATGTACGCACATATTAACTCCATATTCTTCGCATACGGGCATGATGGCAGATAAGAAGTAGCGCATATTCTCACGCAAAGTATCCCGGTCTATATCTTTGTACAGGGCGAGTAACCGCTTGAAGATGGCAACCGGATTTTTATCTCCTTCCTTGATATTACCGTTGACAAAACCTTGTGTCTTGACAATGATTGTATCAATCAGGGCATCTTTCTCTTCTTCTGTGATAACCTTATCCAATTCGGCAACTTTCTGAAGTTCTTCTTCAGTATAATCCTTTTCAGCTCCTTCACGTTCCAGGATTCGGATGTCGAAATAAGCGAAACGGATACGGTCGTAATATAGGGAACTGGTACCATCCGGCCAAGGGTGTTGCAAGTCTGTACGTATCCAGTCAATAACGGGCATGAAGTTGTAACATACTGTCTTTATGCCGCATTTGCCCAAATTGGCAAGGCTTATTTTGTAGTTTTCAATTAACTGTTCACGTTCCGCTCCTGCGTATTTGATTGCTTCGCATACAGGAAGACTTTCCACTACCGACCAATGTAAACCATAAGATTCGATGTATGATTTCAAATCGTTAATAGCTTCTACTGTCCATATTTCACCATTCGGTACATCATGCAGGGCAGTGACAATCCCTTCTACCCCTATTTGTCGGAGCATCGGCAAGGTTATCTTATCCTTTTTGCCGAACCATCTCCAAGTCTTTTCCATCATAGTCTTTCTCTTTATAACAGGCTATTATTTATTGCTTAAACTCCGCTGAATGCACTGAAACCACCATCAATAGGTAACATTGCTCCGGTTACGAAGCTAGCGGCTTCACTACATAGGAAATGCACCGCACCATTCAACTCTTTAATATCACCAAAACGTTTCATTGGAGTTTTAGCCAATACTTTCTTGCTTCTATCTGTCAATGAACCATCCGGGTTGATGAGTACACGACGGTTTTGGTCGCCGATGAAGAAGCCCGGTGCAATAGCGTTTACACGGATACCATCCCCGTATTTAAGTGCCATTTCGCTTGCCAGCCATTGAGTGAAATTGGCTACGGCAGTTTTTGCAGCCGAATATCCTGGTACACGGGTGATAGCGCTGTATGCTGCCATTGAGGATACATTAATGATACATCCTTTGCCTTGTTTTGCCATTACTTTACCGAATATCATAGACGGATAGACTGTCCCATTCATATTCAGATTAGTCACTTTTTCCCAGCAAGAGATATCCATATCATAGAAGTGCTGATCCGGCTCAAGAGTAGCTCCCGGCATATTGCCACCGGCAATGTTCAATAGAATATCGATCTGTCCCCATTTGGCTACGATTTCTTTGGCTACTTTCTCCAGGCTGGCGATGTCAAGTACATTACCGATGATACCGATTACATCGTCACCGTATTGCTTAAGTTCAGCCACACGGTTGTCCAGTTGCTCCTGACGAATGTCAATAGCTACTACTTTTGCTCCCTGCTGTACAAAGTGTTGGGCAATATTTCCGCCCAGTACACCACCTGCTCCGGTAATAACAGCAACTTTACCGGCAATACTAAATAATTCGTTCATGGTTTCTATCAAATGTTTTTATGAATGGATGCAAAAATAGCGGGTTTTTATACATGCTATGATGCGCATTTTTGCAAGATATTTACCTATCTTTGCAAAAGCAGTTTAGAAAGGAGATTTATGAAGAAGATAATGAATGAGAAGTTGACTATTACGACTTCCAATCCCATCCGTGCCCGCTTTTATGAATATCCACGTTTCACGTATCCGTGGCATTTTCATAGTGAGTATGAAATTATTTATGTGGAGAAGGGAGAGGGGGATTGTCTGGTGGGTGACAGCATTATCGCCTATTCAAAAGGTGATTTGATTCTTTTCGGTTCCGAACTGCCTCATAGTATGCAAAGCCCGCCGGACGACGGGGAAGAATCTGATAATGAAGAAAAATCCGAACTGAAAGTAAAAGGAGTCAATATTCAGTTTGAGAAAGATTTTATGCATTATTCTATTTCTCAATATTCCCAGTTTATTCCTATCAGGAATTTATTGGAGGATGCTTGCAGAGGAATAAAATTCACAATTACCCGTTCGGGGAAAATCATTAAGTTATTGAAACAGATTCCTTCTGCTAAAGGAGCAGATCAAATTATCCTGTTGCTTTCACTTCTACAGATGATGGCTATCAGCAATCATAAGAAATATCTGACTACTTCTCATTATACTCCGTCCCCTTCGATTATGCGTAATGAAAGAATGGAAAAGGTGATTGCCTATTTGAATAAACATTATACCGAGTCTATCGGTCTGGATGAAATTGCTTCTTATACAGCGATGAACCCTACTGCTTTCTGCCGATACTTTAAAGAAAACACAGGAAAGACATTCAAAGAGTATGTGCTTGATATGCGTATCGGATATGCTTGTAAACTATTAAATAGTAGTATGATGAATATATCTCAAATCAGTGCTACTTGCGGATTTGAATCACCTGTACATTTTAACCGCATTTTTAAAAGGGTGACAGGAATGACGCCGACTTTATATAGAGAGCAGATGGAATAATATCAAAGTTCAGACGATATTTTTCTTATAAAATATTATCTCTCATCTCTTCCCAAGGAATTTCTGAATCAATACTTCCTATTAAGGATTGGCTATCGAACAATTCTCTCCTTTTCTTTCTGGAAAGATTAATCTGTCCCTCTTTTTCTTTTTGAAGTTGCATATACTGTTTTAGTACATCAACATTTTCTTCTTCTTTGATGGACTTAATAATTTTGCGTCTTATATTTTTGATATATGACTGGGAATAATATTCACCTATGGGTTCTTCTACTTTCATATCTTGTTCTGCTTATAATCTAAACAAAGATACTATTAAATAATAGAACTAAAAATAATATTTTATTTTTTATCGTATATTTGATGTTGAGTATAATTTCTTCCTCGTTCGTATATAATAGAAAAGATGAATAAACATGAACGTAAATAGAATGAAGAAAAGAATTTTGCTTTTGTTGTTGGTGATACCGGCATTGGTAAAAGCGCAAGATGTGATGACAGAAACCCGTCAGGAACTGACGTCTCCTGATGGAGCTTATCGTTTTACCTTTTATCAACGTGCGGTGGGAGAGGATAATGCACAAATGTATTATACCTTGACTTATAAGAACCGTCCGGTGATTGAAGAAAGTAAATTGGGAGTTCTGATTGAGAATCAACTGTTTGAGTCGGCGTTGGGAGTTCCGAATGATACTTGTCATTTTTGGTGTGAAAATCTGAAGTTGACTGGGACTGAACAACGAAAGGCGGATGAAACATGGAAGCCCGTATATGGCGAACGTGCGGAGGTTCGTGATTGCTACAATGAGATGACTTTGAAATTCAAAAAGGGAGAAGGGAATGGCAACCAGGACGGTGGCTATGATAAGCGTAAGAATTACTTTATGAATATTATCGTTCGTGCCTATAATGAAGGAGTTGCTTTCCGCTATCATTTCCCGGAAACGACAAACGGACTTTTCTTACATATCGTTGGCGAACAGACCAGCTTCACAATGCCTGAAGGAACGATGGCTTATTACGAGCGTTGGGCACAAGGCCCTTGCGTACTTCGTCCGTTGGAAGGATGGGGCAAAGAGGAGAGTGAGCGTCCTTTGACCTTGAAACTGCCTGATGGATTATCTGTAGCTTTGTTGGAAGCGGAAATGGTGGATTATGTTCGTGGTAAATTCCGTTTATCGGCAGAGAAACCTTCCACTTTGGAGACAAGCCTGTATAGTAGTGTCGATATTATTTCTCCTTACAGTACTCCGTGGCGTGTAATCATGGTTGGCGAACGTCCGGTCGATTTAATTAATAATAATGATATTGTCTTGAATCTGAATCCGTCTTGCAAACTGGCTGATACTTCTTGGATCAAACCCGGGAAAGTATTCCGCTCGGGCGACTTGAAACAAGATAGAGTAAAAGCAGCCATTGACTTTGCGGCAGAACGTGGTATTCAGTATGTGCACATGGATGCAGGATGGTATGGACCAGAAATGAAAATGAGTTCGGACGCTACTACTGTTTCTCCTGATAAAGACCTTGATATACCCGCTTTGTGTAAATATGCCGAATCGAAAGGAATCGGACTTATGGTGTATGTCAATCAGCGTGCATTAGTGCAGCAGTTGGATACTTTGTTGCCTTTGTATAAGAAATGGGGACTGAAAGGTGTCAAGTTCGGTTTTGTACAGATAGGTAATCAGCGTTGGAGTACCTGGCTACATGAGGCTGTTCGTAAATGTGGAGAATACGGTCTGATGGTAGATATTCATGACGAATATCGTCCGACAGGTTTCAGCCGTACTTATCCTAACCTGATGACGCAGGAGGGTATTCGTGGAAATGAAGAAATGCCGGATGCCACACACAATACGACTCTTCCTTTTACCCGCTATCTGGCAGGTGCAGGAGACTATACGCTTTGCTATTTCAATAATCGGGTGAAGAATACGAAAGCACATCAGTTGGCGATGGCAGCTGTGTATTACAGTCCTTTGCAATTTATGTTTTGGTATGACAGACCGGAATTCTACCAGGGAGAAGAAGAACTGGAATTTTGGAAAGCAATTCCAAGTGTATGGGATGACAGCCGCGCGTTAGATGGAGAAATTGGTGAATATATCGTTCAAGCACGTCGTTCGGGGAATGACTGGTTTGTAGGAGCAATGACGAATACGGAAGCCCGCACAATTACATTGACTACGGATTTTCTGAAATCGGGTAAGAAGTATATGCTTCACCTGTACGAAGATGATGACAAGCTGAAGACACGGACGAAAGTACGCAGTACTCATAAGAAGATAAAAGCCGGAGATAAGCTTGTTTTGAAGCTAAAAGCAAGTGGCGGAGCCGCATTGCATTTCACTCCACTGGAAAAATAAATTAGTTGTTTATAGATAAATGCAACTATAATAAATGCAACTATAAGAAGCATTATGAAGAAATATTTTCTTGTTGTTTTGTTATCTCTGTTCATGCAGACTACCCGAGTTGCAGCAGCTCCCTGGCAGTGGTCCGTAGAAATAAAAGAGCTGATTTCAGAAGAGACAAACGCCCATCCTTCTGCCTATCTATGGATACCGGAAAACTGCAAACAAGTCCGTGCCGTCATCATTGGGCAACATAATATGACCGAAGAGACAATTTTTGAGCATCCTGAATTTCGGAAGAATATGGGCAAACTAGGAATTGCAGAGATATGGATCACTCCCGGAATAGACCAACGCTGGGATGTGACAAAAGGTACCCGGCAAATCTTTGAAACAATGATGAAGAATTTGTCTGAAATAAGCGGATATGCAGAACTGGAGTTTGCCCCGGTCATCCCTATCGGACACTCGGCAATGGCTACTTATCCGTGGAACTTTGCCGCCTGGAATCCCGAACGTACATTGGCTGTACTCTCTATTCACGGTGATTCTCCCAGAACTCATTTGACAGGTTACGGGCGTGCGAATTTGGATTGGGGAACCCGTACGATTGAAGGTATCCCTTCATTAATGGTAATGGGAGAGGACGAATGGTGGGAAGACCGGTTGATAACCTCTTTCGATTATCGTCGTGAATATCCGAATGCTCCCCTTTCATTTCTTGCTGATGCAGGACATGGACATTTCGACATATCCGATGAATTGATTGATTATCTTTCTCTTTTTCTAAAAAAGGCAGTGGAATACCGGTTGCCGAAACATTCGTCATCGGATATTCCGGTTCAGTTAATTCCGGTAGAAGCAAAGAATGGCTGGCTGGCAGACCGTTGGCGAAAGAATGAAAAACCTACAGCCGAAGCCGCTTCCTATGATAAGTATGAAGGAGACAAGCACCATGCATTTTGGTATTTTGATAAGGAAATGGCAGATGCCACAGAAAAATATTACGCTAATGAGCGTGGAAAGACAGAACAGTATATCGGCTTTGAGCAAAAAGGAAAACTGATAACTTTCAATCCGAAATCCCATGTACGTATGTCTCCTTCTTTTCAACCCGAAGCGGACGGAGTCACTTTCCACTTGAAAGCAGTGTACACAGATACGTTAAGGAACGAATATTCAAAAGAACACAGTACACGTCCCATTCGAATGTCGAGAATTTGCGGTCCGGTGGAAGTGGTGAATGATACAACTTTTACTGTTCGTTTCTATCGGATGGGATTGGATAATCCTAAACGTACAGGAGGCATCTGTCTGATGGCTTCCGTAAAACAGGATCATAAATACCGGAGTGCCGTTCAGCAGGTGGAGATTCGTATTCCTTACCGGAATAAGGAAGGGATACCCCAACGTATAATTTTCCCGAAACTATCCGATGCAAAGGCTTCAGTGAAAGAAATAAGTTTAAAAGGAACTGCTGACTCCGGCCTTCCGGTTTACTATTATGTAAAAGAAGGGCCGGCAGAGATAAAGAGGGATAAACTGGTATTGACTAAAATTCCCCCGCGTGCAAAATTTCCGGTAAAGGTGACAGTGGTAGCCTGGCAATATGGGCGTAGCGGAGAACCTAAAGTGCAGACTGCTGAAGCAGTAGAGCAGAGTTTTTATATTACCGCCCGTTAGTTTGACAAAGAGATTGTTCAAGGAATCAGAGTACTAATTCCTTGAACAATCTTTCCAAAGTCTTATCTAAATCAGTAGAAAATCCCGGATGTGGGCGAGATACTTGTATGCAGGAACTTTTTACTGCAGTCAGCCAACGAAATCTGTCAGGAATATCCATATTGGCTATGGCTCCTCCTTCTTTATTTCCCATGCATATCTTGTCAAAGACCTGTAACCCTTCTTTCAGGCAATTCATATCCAGTTCGGAAGAAAATAGTTTTAGTTTGTTCTCATCTATCGTATAGAGGGATTTCAGGTATTTAGCTTGTTTGGAAAACAACACAATCCCCATATTGATAAACTCCTCCCGTTCCACTTTAGGAACGAAACGGATGACTGCGTATTCATATAAGTGCCTTTCTTGCATTTTGCGCTTCATTTACAAATGTTTCGGAATGCTTAATCCTTTCTTCTAAGAATCGAATATAAATGTCTCTCAAATCCTGTGGAGTTTCTGTGCCTTCTGTCCAGTTTAACCAGTCATCGGGAATAGCATTGACTATCTCACGGATTTTATCAGAAGTCAATATCTGCCTGAATTCAATATCTACCTCTTCCAGTTTATTGGCAAACGGCAATAATACATGGTCTTTTATCTGTACAAAAGGAACCAGTGCCTGTTTTTGCCAGTTAGTCCAGGAATGGTGGAAATAAAGGGACGCCCCATGATCTATCAACCATAGTTCTTTGTGCCATATCAACATATTGGTGTTTTTAATGGTACGGTCTACGTTAGTCAGCAAGGCATCCAGCCATACTACTTGCGAAGCGGTTTTTCCATCTACTTGATGTACTATCGGATCAAAAGTCAGTGAACCGGAAAGGAAATGCAATCCCATATTCAGTCCGCGACTCCATTGAAGTAAATCCTGTATCTCTTCGTCTGCTTCCGTTCGTCCGAAGGCCTCGTCCAGATTCAGAAAAACTATTTCGGGGACTCTGAAACCCAGTGCACGGGCTATCTCCCCACCAATCAGTTCGGCAATCAGCGCTTTTGTTCCGTGTCCTGCCCCTCTGAATTTGACTACATATTTAAATTCATCGTCAGCTTCGGCTAAAGCAGGCAATGAGCCCCCCTCACGCAGAGGAAGAATATATCTTGTAACATTTGCCGTACGTAAATCCATGTAGCTCCTTTCTTTGATTTGGGGAATAAAGATAGGACGTTTCAGATGAATTTTATAAGAAAGTGAGCTTTAAATTAAAGAATTGTAGCTTAATTAAATAATTTTGTGGCTTTGAGTGTTTAAGGCACCTTGTTCGTATCTTATAGATAAAAGATAGAAATAATATGAATAAGAAAGTTTTAGTTACGGTAATCTTGTTTGGTTCATTGACAGTATCGGGTATAGTGTCAGCTCAATCTGTATATCCCGGACAACACCAGGGAAAGTTGAAAAAGGAAACAGTCGCTCCCCTTCAGGCGGAAAGTTTTGATTTGAAAGATGTTCGCCTGTTGCCAAGTCGTTTCCGTGATAATATGCTTCGGGATTCTGCTTGGATGACGTCAATAGATGTGAATCGTCTGCTACATAGCTTCCGTACCAATGCCGGTGTATTTGCCGGACGTGAGGGCGGATATATGACAGTGAAGAAACTGGGTGGTTGGGAATCTTTGGATTGCGAACTTCGCGGACATACTACCGGACACATGCTCTCGGCACTTGGTTTGATGTACGCAGCTACCGGCAGTGAGATATTCAAACTGAAAGGCGATAGCTTGGTTAACGGATTGGAAGAAGTGCAGAATGCACTGAAAAACGGATATTTGAGTGCCTGGCCCGAGGAACTGATAAACCGGAATATTCAGGGAAAAGGTGTATGGGCTCCTTGGTATACTCTGCACAAACTTTTCTCCGGACTGATAGATCAATATCTGTATGCGGATAATAAGAAAGCATTGACTATCGTCACCCGAATGGGCGATTGGGCATACAATAAATTGAAGCCCCTTAGTGAAGAAACACGTAAACTTATGATCCGCAATGAATTTGGCGGTATCAATGAGTCATTCTATAATTTATACTCAATAACGGGAGATGAACGTTATCGCTGGTTGGCGGAATATTTCTACCACAATGACGTAATCGACCCTTTGAAAGAACTTCGCGATGACTTGGGAACGAAGCATACCAATACTTTCATCCCGAAAGTGATAGCTGAAGCCCGCAACTACGAATTAACCCACAACGAGACAAGTAGGAAACTTTCGGAATTCTTCTGGCACACCATGATTGACCATCATACTTTTGCTCCGGGATGCAGCAGTGACAAAGAACACTACTTTGATCCGAAGAAGTTATCTCAACATCTGACCGGCTATACCGGAGAAACTTGTTGTACCTATAATATGCTCAAACTTAGCCGCCATCTTTTCTGCTGGACGGGCGATTCATCTATTGCAGATTATTACGAAAGGGCATTGTATAATCACATCTTGGGACAACAAGACCCTGAAACAGGTATGGTAGCTTATTTCCTGCCTTTGCTTTCCGGGTCTCATAAACTGTATAGCACAAAAGAGAACTCTTTCTGGTGTTGCGTAGGTAGCGGATTTGAGAATCATGCAAAGTTTGGAGAAGCCATCTATTACCATAACAATCAGGGAATATATGTAAATCTATTTATCCCTTCGCAGGTAACCTGGAAAGAAAAAGGACTGACAATCCGTCAGGAAACGAAATTCCCACAGGAAGAAACAACGCGTTTCACCCTCCGTACAGAAAATCCTGTTCGTACCACCATTTATCTGCGCTATCCTTCGTGGAGCAAGGATATAAAAGTGTTGGTGAATGGTAAGAAAATATCTGTAAAACAGAAGCCTGGTTCTTATATTGCCATTACCCGTGAATGGAAAGATGGCGACCAAATCTTGGCTACTTATCCGATGCAAATCAAATTGGAGGCTACCCCGGATAATCCGAACAAGGCAGCTCTGTTATATGGTCCATTGGTATTGGCGGGAGAACGGGGGACTGAAGGTATGCAAGCACCTGCTCCTTTCTCAAATCCGGCTCTTTATAATGATTATTATACCTATAATTTTCATGTCCCAGCACATTTGCGTACCTCTTTGAAACTAGATAAGAAACACCCTGAACGTGCCTTGCAACGTGTAGGAAGTGATTTGAAGTTTACGACAGAACAAGGAGATGTGATTCGTCCGTTATACGATTTGCATCACCAGCGCTATGTCGTATATTGGGATTTACAATCAGAAAAATAGATAGTAAACAACGATATGAAGAATCGTTTATTAATTGCCGTTTTTGTAAGTGTCTGCTTTTTGAGCAGTTCTTGCAAAATATCATCCGGTCAGGGAAGTCAGTATGACTTCTCTTCTTTGGATTCTGTTATCCAAGGATGGGTAGACAAGGGATATTACCCCGGAGCATCCATTTGTGTAGTGAAGAATGATACCGTCATTTTCCAGAAGAACTATCGGGACTATACGCCCGATACAAAAGTATATGTCGCTTCTGCCGGGAAATGGGTAGCGGCTGCTGTCATTGGCGCAGTGGTAGACCGTACTGATTTGGGATGGGATGATCCGGTAGAAAAATGGTTGCCGGAATTTAAAGATGATGCTAAAGGTAAGATTCCTCTCCGACAATTATTATCCCATACATCAGGAGTACGTCCATATCTTCCCGAGCCCCGTGTAGATAACTATAATCATTTGGATTCGGCAGTCACTGAAATTCTTCCTTTGGATACAGTCTTTACTCCCGGCACTCGTTTTGAATATGGTGGACTTGCCATGCAAATTGCCGGAAGAATGGCAGAAGTGGCGATGGGAAAGGAGTTTGAAACTCTTTTCCAGGAACTGCTGGCACAACCTTTGGAGATGAAGAACTCTCATTTTACCCCAATCAATACGGATGGCGGACATGCACCCATGTTAGGGGGCGGACTGTGTACTACCTTGAATGATTATCTTCATTTCCTGTCTATGATTTATCACGATGGAATGTATAATGGCAAGCAAATTATATCAGCAGAAACTGTGAAAGAGATGCAGGCCGACCAAGTGAAAGATGCCATCATCCCTTCGCATGACTCGGATAATTATGTAGCGAAAGGACTAGGACAATCCCACAATGGAATCTACGGATTAGGAGAATGGCGTGAACTGATAGATAAAAAGACAGGTGAAGCCTATCAGATTAGTTCACCGGGATGGGCTGGTGCTTATCCGTGGATAAATAAACACGATAAAGTTTACGGATTCTTCATTTCTCATGTAGCAGGTTCTTCTGCTAAAGAAGACGGTTTCTCTTCTTTCTTCGGCAGCCCTGTCATTTCACGGACTGTTTCAGAAATACTGAAAGGCAAGCCATTGGTTGTCAAACAAGGACGTATCAATGTAGGAAACGGCTCTCTATACTATGAAGAAGCCGGTCAGGGTGAACCGATCATTTTTGTTCACGGTCATTCGCTCGACCATCGTATGTGGGATGAGCAATTTTCGGTATTTGCGAAAAAGTATCATGTCATTCGCTATGATTTAAGAGGATACGGCATTTCTTCTTCCCAAACAGAAGATTATCAATTTATGCATGTTGAAGATCTGGTTACTTTAATGGACTCTTTACATCTCTCAAAGGCGCATATTGTCGGGCTTTCTTTGGGTGGGTTTATCACTGCTGATATGTTGGCGTATTTCCCAGATCGGATGTTATCAGCTTTTCTAGCCAGTGGAAACATCCGGAAATCGAAAGGTCCCAGTGAGCCGATGACTAAAGAAGAAGCAAAGGTGCGTGATGAAGAAATAGCTGCCCTGAAAAAGAAAGGAGTGGAGGTGATGAAGAAAGAGTGGTTTGAAGGATTAATGAAATCCGGTGGAAGTCAACGTGAGCGGATGCGTGCGCCTTTGTGGCAGATGATTGATGAATGGGATGCATGGCAACCGCTACACAAAGAAGTACGGGTAGTAGCAGGACTGGATGCTATTGAAAAATTAAAGAAGAGTCATCCTGCCGTACCTGCCTTAATTGTAGAAGGTCATTCTTCTGATAACAAATTCTCAAAAAATCCTCCCATATTGGAATATCTACCTAATGGAAAGCTGAAAGTCATAGAGGATTGCGGGCACATGATGAATATGGAACGACCGGAGGAATTCAATGCAGCTTTAGAAGAATTTTTATTTGGATTGTATTGAGTAAATAATTTAATCCCTTCGTATTTGTCTATGTGCATATAGAGAATACGAAGGGATGACTTTTTTTATTATAAGTACTTCCTTTTGGAGAATTTTATGTAAGTTTGTCACATGTTTAATATGAAAAAAGCCCATTGTAGGTGAAAAACACGATTAAATATCTGATTCTTTTAATAATGTGTTTGGCTTGCGGTGTAAAACTACAAGCCCAAGATTACATGTTCCGTAATGTCGTGATGTCCGACGGTCTTTCCGGGTTGTTGGTGAACGCTATTTATAAAGATTCGGAGGGCTTTGTCTGGCTAGGAACGGATAACTGTCTCGACCGTTTCGATGGAGTAAAAGTACGCCATTTTGAATTCCGAGGCATTGAATCAGGAAGAAAAAAACGGGTAAACAGCGTTACAGAAACAGCCAACAAACAACTGTGGGTAGGAAATGGAATCGGACTTTGGCGATTGAATCGTACAAGCAGCCAATTGGAAAGAATTGTCCCCGAAAAGATTGATTTTGCTGTAAATACTTTGTTGGCTAATGAGGATATTCTTTATATCGGCACAGAGAAAGGCTTGTTCATTCATAAAGATGGTCAATTACTACAGGTCTTGACAGACCGGAATATGCTTGCTGCCTGTAACAGAATCATGGATATTTGTCTGAATGAAGATAAAACCGTGTTATGGCTGGCTACGGTGCAGGGGCTGTACTCTTATTCACTGAAAGATGGAAAGATTGATTCCTGGCATTTTCAGGAGAATGTGCCCGAAGCCGATTATTTTCGTTGCCTGACCCGTATCGGAGAAACTCTTTATCTGGGCACAATGAGTCAAGGTGTAGTACGTTTCGATATAAAAAAGGAAACATTCTCTCATACGGTATCTTTAGGCTGCGATGTCATTTCTGACATATCCAGCGATGGGAAAGAGACTGTGTATATAGCTACTGACGGTAATGGCGTCCACTTCCTTTCACACAAAGACCAACAAGTGACACGTCGTTTCTACCATGATGTCAATGATAAGGAAGGAATTCGCAGTAATTCTATTTACTCCTTACTTGTAGATGATAGAGGCACCGTCTGGGTGGGGCATTTTCAGGCAGGGCTGGATTATTCACTCTATCAGAACGGCCTTTTCCGCACGTATGACTATCCACCTTTGTTCAATTCGGCAAATCTTTCCATTCGTTCTTTCGTAAACAGAGGGCAAGAGAAAGTCATCGGTTCACGTGACGGTTTGTTTTATATAAACGAAGCTACCGGAGTAGTGAAAAGTTTTGTAAAGCCCGTTTTAACTTCAGATCTGATACTGACAATCAGCTTCTATCAAGGAGAATATTATATCGGTACGTATGGTGGCGGTATGATGGTATTGAATCCGGGAACATTATCTCTGAAATATTTTGCACAGGGCGATACGGAGCTTTTTCAAAAAGGACATATATTCTGTGTGAAACCGGATGCAAAAGGAAATCTTTGGATAGGGACCTCACAAGGACTCTTCTGTTATAACGGACAGACCAAACAGATCAAACACTTTACCAGTGCTAACTCCCAACTGCCGGAGGGCAATGTGTATGAAGTAAGTTTTGATTCTACGGGCAAAGGATGGATTGCTACTGAAACTGGTATGTGTATTTATGATCCGGCTTCTCAAAGTTTACGCTCTAATGTGTTTCCGGAGGGATTTGTTCATCGGGATAAAGTGCGTACTATCTACGAAGATGCTGAACACAACCTCTATTTTATCCGTGAGAAAGGGAGTCTGTTTACCTCTACTTTAACGATGGATCGTTTCCGGAATCGCTCTATCTTTTCTACTCTTCCGGACAATTCGCTGATGTCTGTTATAGAAGATAACCAAGGTTGGCTGTGGGTGGCCTGCAATGACGGGTTGTTGCGTATCAAAGAAGAAGGGGAGGAGTATGATGCTTTCACTTTCAATGATGGAGTGCCGGGACCAACTTTTACGAATGGAGCCGCTTATAAAGATGAAAAAGGACTATTGTGGTTTGGTAACACCAAAGGACTGATTTATGTTGATCCGAAACGTGTGGACGAAGTGCGTGGCAAGGTTCGTCCGATTGTATTTACTGATATACTGGCTAATGGCGTACCTTTTACCAGTTCCTCTTTGAAATACAACCAGAATAATTTGACTTTTTGTTTCACAGATTTCGCCTATGGTCTGCCATCTGCCTTACTATATGAATATCGATTGGAGGGAGTGGACAAAGACTGGAAATTATTGGCTGCACAGAACGAAGTTTCTTATTACGGACTTTCTTCCGGAACTTATACTTTCCGGGTACGTCTTCCGGGAAATGAGCAATCGGAAGCTATCTGTCAAGTGACAGTACGCCCTATGATACCTTGGTGGGGATGGGCACTTTCCATTTTATTAATCGTAGGAATTATAGCCTTTATACGGTATTATGTTTGGAAACGTATGCGTCGTTTGCTTGCTTCTTCTGCTTCATCGATTTCGGCATCAACAGAGGAGGAAATACAACAGAGAGAACAAACTGTAGAACATCCGGAAGTAATTTCAGAGCAACAATCTTCCGCTGTTGAAGAGAAATATAAGACCAATAGACTGACCGAAGAGGAATGTAAAGAACTTCATAAGAAACTGGTGGCTTATGTAGAGAAAGAAAAGCCATATATCAATCCCGACTTAAAAATGGGGGACTTGGCTTCTGCATTGGATACTTCTTCACATTCATTATCGTATCTTTTGAACCAGTATCTTAATCAGTCTTACTATGACTTCATCAATGAATACCGTGTTACCCAATTCAAAAAGATGGTAGCGGATAGCCAATATTCCCGCTATACATTGACTGCCTTGGCAGAACTTTGTGGTTTTAGTTCACGTGCTTCTTTCTTCCGTTCATTTAAAAAGAGTACGGGAGTTACTCCGAATGAATACATCCGTAGTATCGGAGGTATTGCCAAGGAAGAATAAGTACTTCTTTCATTGGTTTCATGTACATCATTCACATCTATCTAGTACTTGATTCACTCAAATGTTATACAAGTTTGTCATCTCTCTTATACTGGTTTTGTTCCACTCTTGTACTTATCCGGATTTTAACCGCTATTTGTCCGTATTTAGTACTGTGAAAAGACGTGCTTTCTACTGCCATTACTGACAACTGCCACTTTATGCTTACTGGTCAGTGATTTTATCCGTTTGTGTTTCTGCTATTTGTTGATAATCAATTAAATATCTCTTATTTGTAGAATGGGTAGATACCACCGATTATTCCATTGTTTTATTTTTGTCAGTAGCCTTTTTCTCTTATTGTGTTTATATAAATTGAATTTGTAATACTGTTTGGAAGTTGGTAGGTATTATGCCACAAAAATATAAAAAAGGTAATAATTAAATACGTTTTGTCTCTTAACACGACTAAAATTCCAAAAGATATAGGGACAAAGGTGTCAGTTGTCAGTTGTGGCAGTTGTTTTTCCTTATGAATGTTTATTATCTTATTGGTATATAGTATATTAGCTGTGTTTCTTCTATGGGGTGACTGGCTGGTATATGTTTCTTTTACTGACATTTCAAATGTCTATTTTAAAATGATGGAGTGGTAGCTATTGTTTACATTGTCTTTGGGGCTGTTTATTAGCTTATTTTCCCTGGCTGTAAAGGTTGGTTGTGGCATTATATTTTGCCAAATAGCTATTGATGATAAAAATGAGTTCTAATGCTTCTTATATGGGGATAATAGAGTCTCATTTTATAAAGTGAGACTCTATTGTTGTAGTAGGTAATTTGTTGATTATTAATGTTATAGTTCTAAATAAGTCTGTTTGGATTCGTTGATATTGATCCGTCCTGTTTTCCGGTTGTTACATCCGAAATCCTCTCTATATTTGCATCGTGATTAAAACCGAAAAAGATAGTATTATGGAGACAATAGCTAACACTTACGACGACATTATCACCCGTTCTTATGAAGAATATTATCAGGTAATTCTTACCTATATTACTTATCGTATCACTCATCGCTACGAAGCTGAGGATCTAACCCAAGATGTATTTGTACGTCTGCTGGACTACAAACAAATGCTCCGTCCCGACACAGTGAAATATTTTCTGTTCACTATTGCCCGGAATATTGTAATCGACTATATCCGTCGTTATTATAAGAAGCAGGAGATAGACAGCTATATCTATGATACTATGTCTACTTCTACCAATGAAACCGAAGAAAAAATTATCGGTGATGATTTAATGACAATGGAACAGACCCGTCTGGCTGCCATGCCCGAACAACGTCGGTTAATTTATACATTAAACCGTTTTGAAAATAAAACTTCTCCGGAAATCGCTAATGAACTGAATCTAAGTTGTAGGACGGTAGAAAACCACCTGTTTCTTGGACGTCGTGAAATGCGCGAGTTCTTCCGAAATTGTATATAATCTTATTCATTAATAAATAACCCTTTGTGCTTATGGAAAAGGAGTCGGAATTTACAAAGAGGCACTTGTATGCCTTACTTTATTTTAGAGAACAAAAATTTAATATTACTTTTAAACCTCAAATTTAATTTTATGAAACGAAGAGGATTAATATTTAATTCACGACCGGGTAAAACTGCAGTGTTTACTTTGGGATTGATGTTGGGGCTGTGTCCTGTTTCTCAGGTATGGGCTGATGCGGATTTAAGTGACAATCAGGTAGTAATGCAGACGCAAAAGAAAGTGAAAGGTCAAGTGATTGATGCGACTGGCGAACCATTGATTGGTGTGAATATTAGCGTTATTGGTGGAACTGAAGGCACGATTACTGATATTGACGGGAATTACACGGTCAGTGTGCCGGCAGGTGCAAAATTGAAGTTTAGCTATATAGGCTATAAAGACCAGCTAGTGGAGGTGGGTACGCAAATTATTGTCAATGTGAAAATGCAGGAAGATAGTGAAGTTCTGGATGAAGTAGTTGTTGTGGGATATGGTTCACAGAAGAAAGAGACATTAACTGGTGCGGTGACAGTCGTTTCCGATAAAATGCTGGAAAATAAAGGTGCTATGTCGAGTCCTGTACAGGCATTGCAAGGGCAAGTACCGGGAGTTATTATTACCCGTTCCTCCGGTGCTCCGGGTGATGAAAGCTGGGGAATGAAACTGCGTGGTGCTGTATCGGCCAATTCCACAGACCCGTTAATCATTATTGATGGAGTAGAATACGAAAGTGTGAATGAACTTCGTTTGCTTAACTCTGCCGATATTGAATCCATCAACTTTTTAAAAGATGCTTCAGCGGCTATCTACGGATCGAAGGCAGCAGGTGGTGTTATTTTGGTGACCACCAAACAGGCTAAAGAAGGAAAGGCTAAAATAGAATATAGTGGTTCTTATACGCATAAATTTGTAGGTTTACAGCCTAAAATGATGAGTATTGACCAATGGAGTGAAGCTATTATTACTACTCGTCACAACGATGGTTTAGGTGATGATGACCAATGGATTAAATATGCACAGCTTGCTCAAGCTTATAAAGGTGGATATATTGATTTATCTAAAAATCCGAATCCGATACCCGCTTTCGGTGATGTGGACGATTATGTCTTTATGGATACTAACTGGCAGGATGTATTGTTTGGCAATGCAGGTTCTACGCAGCACAATTTGAGCGTATCCGGTGGAAACGAAAAGTCGTTGTATCGTCTTTCTGTAGGTTATATGTATGATGATAGTACATTGAAATGGGGAAATAATAATAATAAACGTTTCAATGTTCGTTTGACGAATACGGTAAAGTTGACGGATAGGTTTACTATCGAATCCGTGATGGCTTATAACCGCCAGGATCAGGTGTCTCCAACGATGATTGACAGGGTTCTGACTTCCAGTTATCCCCAGCCGGGATTGCCTTCCTCTACTATGGATGGCAAACCTTATCATTGGGGTGGAAATTATACTCCCAACTGGTATGCAGAACTGGGAGGTGATAATAAATTGAAAGTATCCGGTATTAATATTAGTGAGAATTTGAAGTATCAATTTACTTCTTACTTGGATGCAGTAGTCAATTTAGGTTACAATACATCTACTGCGACACGTGATGGGGTAAAGAACAGCATTACTTGGTACACCTATGACGGAACGTTGAGTACGGCAAAGACAAATGCTATCAATAATCCTAATCAGGCCTCTACGGAATATTCGAAATCTTTTGCCCGTACTGATTACTACTCTGTTTCAGGCTATCTGAATTATCACCAGACATTGGGAGAAAAACATAATGTTACAGCTATGCTTGGTGCACAATATAATTTGAAAGAGTATGATTATACAGTGGTGACAGCGAAGGATGTGCAGAGTTCATTGGAAATATTGAATGGATCGGGTGAAATAACATTGAAAAACTCGGCAAAAACTGCCGGTCCAAGTAAATGGCATGAAGCTATGATGTCATATTTCGGACGTTTCAATTACAATTACATGTCTAAGTATCTGTTGGAAATGAATCTCCGTTATGATGGTTCTTCTAAGTTCCGTCCTGAGAACCGATGGGATTTCTTTTATGGATTTTCGGGTGGATGGCGTCTTTCCGAAGAGGAATTTATGAAAAACGTGAAATTTGTCAATGAACTAAAATTGCGTCTTTCTTATGGAGTTGTTGGTAATCAGTCAGGTATTTCACGTTATGATGGTATGCAGTTATACAACTTTAATTCAGTCAATGGGGCTTACATTGGTGATGGAAGAATCTCCTATATTAAGACTAGCGGTGAAATTGCTACTATGGGACGTAGTTGGGAACGTATTCATAATTATAACTTAGGATTGGACTTTCATTTGTTTGACAGCCGCCTGCAGGGTACGGTAGAGTTGTTTATGAAGAAGAATAACAATATGCTGATAGCAGTTGCTTATCCGGGAATTCTGGGAGATAAAGCTCCTGCTTCCAATAGTGGAAAATTTGAAGCAAAAGGATATGAAGGAACTGTGACATGGTCGGATAAAATCGGAAAAGTGAACTATCATGTGGGAGGTACATTTACCTATGCTGATAATAAACTGGTAGACTATGGTGGAGTGACGGTATTTAAATCCGGCTTTGTAGACAAACAACAGGGATACTCGTTGAACTCGGTATTCGGTCTGAAATATTGTGGAAAGATTCAGACAGAAGAACAATTGCGCAAGTACATTTATAAATATTATAATAGTAACGGTATAGGTATGCCGAAGGATCTCCGTTTGGGTGATAATATGTATGAAGATGTAAACGGTGATGGTAAGTTGGATGAAAAGGATTATGTTTATTTGGGTTCGGATGACCCGAAAATTTCCTATTCGTTCAATGTCGGAATAGAATGGAATAATTTTGATTTATCCGCTGTGTTCCAAGGTGCGGCCAAACGAACCATTTTCCGTGACGAAAGTAATGATAACTATCGCATACCGATGCGTGCCGCTCATTTGAATTCAACGACACAATCTGTGGGAAATGTGTGGAGTCCTGATAATAGAGATGGACGCTATCCGACATATACTAATATTAAAACGATTAATAATTATAATTATCAGTGCTCTTCTTGGTCGGTAGAAAATGGTAATTATCTGCGTTTGAAGAGTTTGACATTAGGCTATAACTTCCCGGCTTCATTGCTTGGCAAGACGAAAGCGATCAGCAGACTTCGTATATATGTATCTGGAGCCGATTTGTGGGAAGTGAGTAAAATTAACGATGGATGGGACCCCGAAGCTTCACGCAAGGTATCCGGTAATGGACGTTTCCCGTTCAATCGTACTTGTACTGTCGGATTAGATGTAACCTTTTAATACTTAGAATATGAAAATAGTAAATACAATAAAAGCTATATTGCTGCTTTCAGTAGTGGTGACTTTACCGTCTTGCCTTGATCTTGATCCGCAAGATCAAATGTCGGATGCAAATTTGTGGCAGACTCCAAATGATTATAAACTGTATGCTAATCAGTTTTATGAATGGACTCGTGATTTTTCGAGTGCCGTATATGATGGTCCTCATAGTGATACCCGTTCGGACTTGATGACTTCAAGTAGCTACAATGAATACAGTAAGGGAATTAATAATATTCCAGTGTCGGATGGAAATTATACGGGAGCTTATACAAAGATTCGTTATGCTAATATTTTGTTACAAAAAGCAGAAAGTTATCCTAACCCGACAGACATAGCACGCTATGTTGCTGAAGCTAAGTTCTTTCGTGCATACGAATATTTTGATTTACTTCAGTTATTTGGAGATGTAATTGTGGTGACTGAACCTATTGATATCACCGATCCGAAAATGAATGCCCCTCGTGATGATCGTTCGAAAGTGGTAGATCTGATCATTGAAGATTTGAAGCAAGCCATTCCTGATTTACCGAAAGAGAATGCTATTGCAACAGCTGATAAGGGACGTGTTTCACAGGGAGCTGCCCAGGCTTTTCTTTCTCGTGTGGCGTTGTATGAAGGTACATGGCAGAAATTTAGGACAGGGGATGTAACTCGAATCAATGATTTGCTTGATATTGCTGCTGAGTCTGCTTGGGAAGTAATTGATAGTAAGCAGTATGAAATATTTAAACCGGCAGAATTAGGTACAGATGCTTATAAATATCTATTTATTTTAGAAGATGTTCAGTCCAATCCGGCTAATATTAAGAAAGATAAAAATAAGGAATATATTTTTTCACGTCGTCATGATGAAGTGATTGCTTCAATCGGTAAGAATATTACTAAGAATTGTTTTGCCAATGTACAATGGGTAACTCGTAAATTGGCGGAAATGTATTTGGGAGCGGATGGACTTCCAATTGACAATGCGCAGTCGACTGCCGGTGTTGACTATTCTACTCCAGACAACGAGTATGCAAAACGTGATAACCGCATGACGAATACTTTAATGGCACCGGGACGGAAATATTGGAATAACAATGCTTCTCATACCACTTGGACAGATGCGGATAAAGCTGCTTTTGATAATAAAGATTTCTATCCGACTAGTGGTAGTGGATATAACAATCAAAAATGGGCAACGGAACGTAATGTGAAAGATGAATATGAAGGATATGACTTTCCGATTATTCGTTATGCTGAAGTGTTACTGAATTATGCCGAAGCGGTATTTGAGAGAAATGCGGATGCAGAAGGTAACATCATGGATGCTTCTAAAGTGGATGCAGCATTGGTATATTTGAATGAGGTTCGTCAACGTGTGAATCCGAATATGCCGGGACTCACTACTTCTTTTGCTACTACTCATAATCTGAAAATGCGTGAAGAGATTCGCCGGGAGCGTACAGTGGAACTTTTCAATGAGGGCTTCCGTATTGATGATTTGAAACGTTGGAAAACTGCTGAAACGGAAATGCCGGAGAATATGTTAGGCGTAAAATGGAACACGTCCGGTGATTGGGCAACGTGGGCCGGAAAATGGTCTCCTTCTTATTCGTTGGAAGATGGCTGTTTGCTTATCGAAACCAATCGTGTGTGGAGTAATAAAAATTATCTTTATCCACTGCCGTCAGACCAACGTCAGTTGAATCCTAATATCGGTCAGAATCCGGGATGGTAACGTCGGGAAGAACTGATTTTATATGTTGAACCACTAGTGTCCCATTAAAATTGGGACGAATTAAAAATTAAATAAACTTGGCCCATTTGGTCCGAATCGTTCTTTGTCATTTTGAAATTTAGTTTTATCAAAGAGGTCTCTCAGATGAGTTTTATCAGTCAATGAGATGCTCAATATTTGTAGCACTTCGTATGTACTTCTATCCAGTTTCATATCGTGTTGAATGATTGCCACCAAACAGTAAGTGCATATTGCAGCATATATCTGTATTCGAACAGCATTCTCTGTAGTCCCCCAAAATCTTTTGATTTTAAGGTGCTGCTTTAGCCACTTGAAAAACAGCTCTACCTGCCAACGATTTTTATAAAGTTCAGCAACTTGAAGTGCAGATATATGCATGGCATTGGTTATGAATGTAAATTCTCGTTCTTGTTCTTCATCCCAATATTTAACCAGTCTAAGTGGCTCCGGATAATATTGTTTAGGATAGAATCCAGTTAGAAGTATGCTCGCGTCTGAAAACACATTCTTAGGCAGCCTACGTTTCCATTTGATGGATTTGTACCGAGGTTCTTTTTTGCTCTGACAACGAAGTAGGCTTCAATCTGATGAATCTTATACAGCATCTTGAAGTTGTTATAACCGCGGTCAAAGATGTAATAAGAGCCTGGTTCATAAGGAATCTCATTCATTACTTTAGAATCGTGTACGGATGCTTCCGTGATATGAAAGAATGCAGGTATCTGTGTTTCTATATCATATAATGTATGCACTTTGATACCACCTTTCTTCTTGCGGAATTTAGCCCACCAAAAGACTGAAAGGCACAGGTCAATAGTTGTCGAATCGAAAGCATAAACGTTGCCACCAAGTTTGAAAATATGAGTAACACGCTTTTCTCGTGCTTCGCTAACTAGGTAGTAAGCGTATTCTTCAAAGATATGATAGTCCCTATCTTGATTTGCTCGTGCCAGCGATGACTTTGATACGTTTTTACCCATTCCTAAATGATAACATTTGGAATGATGGGCTTCAAGCGCAACTATTAAATCTCGCAGACTTTCACGATTAGAAAGTTGACCGAACATCAAAGCAAGTAGTTGATTCCAGCAGGTGAAATGCTTCACATATTTGTCGCCATCATACTTGGCAACAATGCGGTTAAACTTACTTCGATTCAGAAACGAAGCCAACTGAGCAAAAACGTATTTGTCTTGGAACATATGCTATCAGATTAATCTGATACAAAGCTACGAATTCAAGTCCGTTCGCTCGAAAAACCTCTGTAACTAACTAAATTTCAAATATTTCAAAGAACTATTTTAGATTTTAATGGGACAGCAATGATGTTGAACATTAAAAAAATAGAATTATGAAATATACATTATTGAGTCTAGGCTTAGTGGCTGTTTTCTCATTGTCGGCATGTGATGACGGCAAGGTGTTTGGTGATGGGCTGGATGAAAAGACACTAATCTCCGAGATTGAATTGACCAATGTGGAGAATGGAAAATTAACATTGGCTGCAACTGTAGATTATACAGACTCTTTGATTACTTATAAATATTCTCCGGAACAACCGAGTAACCCTAAGGTTAAATGGACATCATCGAATGAAAAAGTAGCTACTGTGTCACAGGATGGACTTGTGCATGCTGTAAGTGCAGGTAAGGCAAATATTATGATTACTCCGGAAGTAGGCTTTGGTGCAACTGCTCTTTTTGAATTGACTGTTGTGCCTGAATTTAAGCCGATTACAGATTTTGAATTTACGGAAGCCGATAAGGCTGAGCTATTTGTTTCAGAAGAAAGGACATTGAAACCAACCATTCTTCCGGCAGACCGTACTTATTCGACGATAACATGGAAAAGTAGTGATACGTCTATTGTGACTGTAACGAAAGATGGTGTAGTGAGAGGTATTGATGGTGGAGAAGAAGGAAGAACTGTCACCATTACTGCTATTTCTTTGGATAGAGGAGGCTATGAGGAATCTTTTGAGCTAAAAATAATTCCGATAATTTATATTGATGAAATAATATTTGGAACACAAGCAGACTTGTTGCCGGGTGAGAGTATGAAACTGAACTTTACTACTTCTCCGGAGAATGCGACTGTAGCTTCTTTGGACTGGTCTAGTAGTGATCCGAATGTTGTAGAGGTAAGTGACCAAGGAGTTGTAACTGCCAAGAATTATGGTGAAGTTACTATTACAGCTACTACAACTGAGAAACAAAAGTTTACCACAACTGTGAAAGTACCTTATGGTCTGATGAAATATTCATTTGAAGAAACTAACAAACCTTGGTATGCAAACAATGCGGCTGATAAAGGTGAAGTTAAGGATGGAAAATATGTATTAAATATGAAACTAAATAATACACGAGATAAGCAACGTGCCGATTTAAGCCTCATAAACGGTGGTAAACTTTCACCTGATTTATCAGAATCGGAAAAGAGTATGAAGGTTTATGTTAATACAGATTATTCTATTGTTGCTATAAAATTTGGTAGTATTAGTTTTGAGAAGGGTAAAACTGATGCAAAAAGTTATCCTACTATAAAGTTTGATGTTGTACCTAAAGAGGGTACTGGTTTTGGTGAGTATGGAAATAATGCAAATACATTTACTGGAAAGCTTACGAAGGATGGAGCAGAGGTTATATATTATGATATCAAAAATGGTACATTTAAAGGTAGTTCGTTAGAGGAAGGAACGACCGAACTTAAAACTTTCCAATTTAAAATAGAAGCTCCTGGAGCTAGTACATCTTTCTATGATGTATATTGGGTTCGTACCTTTAAGACGTTAGATGATTTGAAAGCTTTTGTTGAACAAGAAAATAAGAATTGATAAACTATGAGAACAAAAATATATATATTATCAACGATGCTTGCACTCAATTTGAGTGCATGCACCGATATCGAAGATGGTACCACTGATATTGATTCATGGCCAGCTATAAATGAATATACATTGAATCATCCTTGTATGCTTCATACGGATGCTGATTTTACTTATGTGAAGTCTAAATTAACTCAGTCTCCTTGGAGCGAAGGATTAGCTAAATTGAAAGATTCGGGATATTCCTATTCTAATTATACTCCTGAAGCACAAGAGATCTTGGGACGTATGGATAAAACGAATTGGTCTGCTGCTTTTCCTGATTGGTGGAATAATTATACTTATTTCTACGAAGATGCGGCAGCAGCTTACCAATTAGCCCTTCGCTGGAAACTAGAAAATGATTTAGCCTGTGGACAAGCTGCAGTTAGAATCTTGAATGAGTGGGCTACTACTTGCAAAGGACTTGTTCGTGTCAAGAGTCTTGCCAACGATAGAACGTATGATCCGAATGGAGAAATTGCCGACCCGAATGAATATTTGATTTCTATTAATGTTCATCAGATAGTAAATGCTGCAGAAATCATGCGTACAGACGAAACTCTTTTCAAGAAGGATGAACTGGCTGCATTTCAAACAATGGTAAAGAATGTTTTTTATCCGGCTGCTTCTGATTTTCTGGCTCATAAAGAAAGTTGCAAACAGCACAGTTGGTTAAATTGGGATTTGGCACAGATGACTTCTATTTTGTCTATTGGTATTCTTTGTGATGATCAGGATATGATTAATGAGGCTATTCTTTATTTTAAATATGGAGTAGGAAATGGTTGTATTGACAATGCAGTACCTTTTCTTCATCAAGATCCGGATGGTCATGGAATGTTAGGGCAAGGACAGGAGTCCGGTCGTGATCAGGGGCATGCAACGCTTTGTGTTTCTTTGATGGGAGCATTCTGCCAAATGGCATATAATATCGGTGAGGATTTGTTTGCTTATGATGGAAACAAGGTGCTTGCTATGGCTGAATATACGGCTAAATATAATTTGTGGAAAGACTTTGATGATACTTCTTCCACGTCAGATGAGAAGTTTGTGTATCGTAAAAAAGATTTCCCATATACCTATTATGAGAATTGTAGCTGGCAGTGCCCTGAACTTTCTTCTCAGGAAAAGAATGATAAATCGAGAGGTGAAATACGTCCTTGTTGGGCTTTGATTTATAATCATTATAAAACCAAAGGCTTGGATGCATATTATACCAAACAGTTTATGGATGGCATGGGTGTCGAAGGTGGTGGAGGACATTACGGAGACACAAGTGGTGGATTTGACCAATTAGGGTTTGGTACACTAATGTACACAAGAGAATAAAATATTATTTTCTAAAAATAATTATGAGGGGATTAGGTATTTACCTAATCCCCTTCGTATATATAAGCAAATAGGTCAGTAAATAGATTGTTTAAAAAAAGAGATAAGATTCAGTTTTACGGCTGATTAGTTTTATATGAGGTAGAAAGAACCTGTTTTTAGGAATAACACTTGAATTTAGAAAAGAATTATTAGTTAGGTACTATGCGTAAAAAGATTCTGTTTTTAGCAGGAATGATGGCTTGCTGTTCATTGGCAGGTGCACAAGAAATTTCTAAGACCTGGGTGGCTGATAAGGGAAATGGAACTTATCAGAACCCGGTTCTTCATGCAGACTATTCGGATCCGGATGTATGTGCAGCCGGAGATGATTTCTATATGACAGCATCCAGTTTTAATTGTATTCCCGGAATTCCTATTCTTCATTCCAATGACTTGGTGAATTGGTCGCTGGTAAACTATGCGTTACCAGTTCAGGAGCCGGAAGAATTCTTCGATAAGGCACAGCATGGTAAAGGCGTATGGGCACCGGCTATTCGTTTTCATAACGGGGAGTTCTACATTTACTGGGGTGATCCGGATTATGGAATCTATATGATTAAAACCAAAGACCCGAAAGGAAAATGGAGCAAGCCTGTATTGGTGAAAGCCGGGAAAGGTATGATTGATGCCACTCCTTTGTGGGACGAAGACGGAAAAGTATATCTGATACATGCTTATGCCGGAAGCCGTAGCGGAGTGAATAGTATTCTCGTTATTTGCGAACTGAATGCAGAGGGAACAGAAGTAATTTCCGATCCGGTGATGGTATTTGACGGAAATGATGGAAAGAACCATACGGTAGAAGGACCGAAGCTTTACAAACGCAACGGATACTACTATATTTTTGCTCCGGCAGGTGGGGTAGCAACCGGTTGGCAATTAGTACTTCGCTCGAAGAACATTTACGGCCCCTACGAATCGAAGATCGTAATGGCGCAAGGAAAGACAAATATCAACGGGCCTCATCAAGGCGGTTGGGTAGATACGAATACAGGAGAATCCTGGTTCGTTCATTTTCAAGATAAAGGAGCTTACGGACGCGTGATTCATCTGAATCCGATGACTTGGGTAAATGATTGGCCTGTAATCGGAGTAGACAAGGATAAAGATGGTTGCGGTGAACCGGTAACGACCTATAAGAAACCGAATGTAGGAAAGATATATCCGATAGCCACTCCGCCGGAGAGTGATGAATTCAATACCCGTCATTTGGGGGTACAATGGCAATGGCATGCCAATAAAAAAGACACTTACGGGTTCACGACTGACTTGGGGTATATTCGTCTTTATGCAGGTAGCCTCTCGAAAGAATTTGTGAACTTCTGGGAAGTTCCTAACTTGTTGATGCAAAAGTTTCCGGCTGAAGAGTTTACAGCTACGACCAAGTTGACATTTACTGCCAAGCAGGATGGGGAACAAACCGGAATCATTGTGATGGGATGGGATTATAGCTATCTCTCCATTCGTAAGGCGGGAGACCAGTTTATTCTGCAACAAGCAGTCTGCAAGGATGCGGAACAGCAAAATCCCGAACAGATAAAAGAATTGGCAAACATTCCGGTGGAACATCTGAAGATGCCGGGAGTAGCAGATAATGAGTGGCAAACAGTTTACTTGCAAGTAAAGGTTCGAAAAGGAGCCGTTTGTACATTCGCTTATAGTTTGGACGGAAAGAAATACACGACAGTGGGAGAGCCTTTCACAGCCCGACAAGGCAAATGGATCGGAGCCAAAGTTGGAGTATTTTGCGTAACTCCGAATGAGGGCAATCGTGGATGGGCAGATGTAGACTGGTTCAGAGTCAATTAAAAATTAAGAATTAGAAATTAAAGTAGATATATCAGATTAAGATGAAAAAGATTGTAGTAGGTCTGGCTGTGGTGTTAGGTTTTTGTATGTGTACTCACAAGCCTTCCGGTACATTGGATGTGAATAAGGCATTGGACTATTGCGCAAAGCAGACACAACGTACACTTACGGAACTGGAAACAGATTCCGGAATTGACTATACGATGATGCCGCGTAATATCATGGCTGACGAACAACATTGGAATTGTCGTAAGGCGACGAAGGAGGAGTGGTGTGCTGGTTTTTGGCCGGGAGTACTTTGGTATGATTACGAATATACAAAAGATAAGCAAGTGTTGGAAGAAGCAGAGAATTTCACTCACTCATTGAAGTTTCTTTCTCATATTCCAGCTTACGATCACGATTTGGGATTTCTTGTATTTTGTAGCTATGGAAATGGTTACCGTCTGACTAAGAATCCGGCATATAAACAGGTGATATTGGACACTGCCGATACATTGGCTACCTTGTTCAATCCAATCGTAGGAACAATTCTTTCATGGCCTCGTGAGGTAGAACCGCGTAATTGGCCTCACAATACAATCATGGACAATATGATTAATCTGGAAATGCTTTTCTGGGCAGCTAAGAATGGTGGTAATCCTTATTTGTATGACATTGCCGTGTCTCATGCGGACAAAACGATGAAAAGCCAGTTCCGTCCTGATTATACTTCTTATCATGTGGCTGTATATGATACAATCACAGGCAATCTGATTAAAGGTGTTACTCACCAGGGATATGCCGATAGTACAATGTGGGCGCGTGGACAGGCATGGGCTATTTATGGATATACTGTGGTCTATCGTGAGACAAAAGATCCTAAATACTTGGATTTTGCTCAGAAGGTAACGGATGTTTATTTAGACAGACTCCCTGAGGATAAAGTTCCTTATTGGGATTTTGATGATCCGAGTATACCGAATGCTCCCCGTGATGCTTCGGCAGGAGCGGTGGTTGCTTCTGCTTTGCTCGAATTGTCTACCTACCTTCCTAATGGAACAGGAAAACGTTATAAGGATGCGGCAATCGAGATGTTGACGAGTCTCAGCTCCGACAGTTACCAGAGTGGTGAAAGCAAACCTTCTTTCTTGCTCCATAGTGTAGGGCACTGGCCGAATCACTCGGAAATAGACGCTTCTATCATTTATGCCGATTACTATTATATCGAAGCATTGTTGAGGTTGAAACGTCTGCAAGAAGGATACGGAGTGCTTGGATAATAAGGCTCTTTTGAATACTGGTAAGAATAATAAATGCTCTGCAAGAAAGATTCATTCGTTGCAGAGCATTTTTACTGGTTAGGTTTGGACCTATTTATTGTTTTACCTTAATGATGTCATAATTCAAATCACTAACGGCTTCCTGTAGACTGTCATTTACCAATCGAAGAGTTGTATCATTCACAATTACGAAATACATGGGAGCTTCACCACTTTTCGGGGTTAATTTGACTGCAGTAACAGGTTTTTTGTTTACCACCTTATGTATTGTCTGTTGCTTTCCATTGGAAGTGAAAGTCTTGTTCTGACCTTGGCCTTGAGCGTCCAGGTAAGTCATATCCAGTGTGTAAGTAGTATCAACACCATCAGTTGCAGCATTCAGGGTTAACACATAATCGATACCCGGACCGTCGGCAGCAGGAAGAGTACCGGCATAGACTTCTGTCATTTCGGTAATCGGAGTCATAGCGAGGGCAAGACTGTCTGCTTGTGCCTCTGCGGCTTTGTTGGCTTTTGATTGGCAAGATGCCAAAGCAGCTACGACGGCTGCTAACATAATTACTTTTTTCATTGCTAAGTGCTTTAAGTTAATATAAATATAGTGAGCTATCGCTCGGTTTTACTTTACTCCTCTTCCCGTTTGATGACAAGTAGTTTGTCTACTCGTCCCCGATCCATATCCACTACTTCGAATTGCAGATTCTTGTATGTGAAGATGTCTCCGGCTTTCGGGATACGACCAATCAGGAACATTGCCAGTCCGCCTAAAGTTGTGAAGTCTTCGGATTTCAGGTCTTCGTATGATAAAATTCCCATCTCTTCCATAAAATCGTCAATGTTCATTGAAGCTTCTACCAACATCGAACCATCCTGCCTTGTGACGATTTCTTCTTCTTCCGTTTCGTCCTCTTCAAGGATGTCTCCGAAGATACTTTCCGTCAGGTCGTGCAGTGTGATAATACCTTCCGTACTACCATACTCGTTAACAACAACTCCGAACTTGTTTTTGTTCTTCTTAAATAGCTCTAAAACTTTATTTGCATACAAACTTTCCGGAATAAAGAGAGGGGGACGGGCTATTTCACGTAAGTTAAATTTCTGCTGGTTACCGACCATCAGGATAATATCTTTCACGGACACTACACCGATAATCTCATCTTTCCGTTCGTCTACCAATAGATATTTGCTGTAATGTTCCTCTTCGATCACTTTCATTACCTTTTCCCGCGTATCATCCGGATGGAGGATAATGAGATCCCTGCGGTGTGTCATCAACTCATTGGCTCGCTTGTCCGAGAAGCGGAACACATCACGTATCATTTCCGTTTCCTCTTTGTCAATCACACCCTGTTCCGAGCTTTGGTGAAGAATCATCTTAATCTCCTCCTGTGTCATAGGGCGTTCTTCGCTTTTCAGACCGATGAGCTTATTCAACAAACGGGTGGATATACTGAGTAACCAAACAAAGGGGTAGGAGACTTTTGTCAGCAGAATCATAATCGGACTGAATAAGATGGCATATTTCTCCGGATTACTAAGAGCAATGGATTTAGGGACCAATTCTCCGATAATGAGAGAAAGATAGGTAATGACTGCTACCGTAGTAATCATGGCAAGATTACGCGCATAAGCTTCAGCTCCCGGAATAAGGGAGAAGAGAGGAACGAGATCATCGGCAATGGCTACTCCACCATACGCACCGGATACGATACCGATCAGGGTAATACCTATCTGGATGGTGGATAAGAACTTTTCCGGTTCTTCCAACTGTTTCAGAACTCCGCGTGCGGATTTGTTACCTTTAGCGACAAGTGTTTCAAGACGTGCTTTGCTGGATGATACCAGCGCAATTTCATACATGGCAAAAATGCCATTCAGTATGAGTAAGAAAAGAATTATAAGAAATTCCATAAATGGATTAAAATGGTTATTGCTTCGAAATTACATGAAATCAAGACACTATGCAAATCTGTGTAATAGATTAATGATTTTTTAATACTAGTGGGGTCTTTTTATCGGAAAAAGAAAAGGAGATACAAAGGTTGTAAAACCAACGTATCTCCTTTTTCCGTCCAATTCAGGAAGGATGTCTGTTATTTTTTAGCATAAGTATCTGCCTTTGCTTTGGCTCGTTCGATTCGCTTCATTGTATCGGGATGTGAAGAGAACATCTTTTGGAGATAAGAAGGCTTTTCTGCACCTTCTGAGAGTTTTGCCAGCTTGGTCAGCGAATTAGCCATGGCATAAGGGTCGATACCATTCTTTACACAGAACTCTACACCGTAATCGTCGGCTTCGCCTTCTTGTTTTTGTGAATATTGCGCACCTGCCAATGCTTCGGCCATAGCTCCGAGTTCAGAGTCGGTCAGTTTGGCAACCTTGTCGCTGGTAGCACCGGCTGCATTCTTTATTGCCGAACGAAGGTAGGCGTTCTTCATGGCGTCTTTTGAATCGGTATGAACTACATGACCGATTTCGTGACCTACTACGGCCATGACTTCTTCGTCAGTCATTACATCCATTAGTCCGGCACAGATACGTACACTGCCGTCACCACAGGCAAATGCATTGATATCTACTACTTCATATACGCCGAAGTTCAGTTTTAGCCCGTCTACTTCTTTAATATGCCCGGTCAGTTTTTCCAGGCGTTTGCCGTATTCCGTATCCGGTTTGGTCAATGGATTGTGAGTGTCCATCCATTCCATGTATTCCTTACTCATGTTGGCAATATCGGCATCAGATAATGTTACGGCTGATACTACGTCTTTGCCGGCTTGTAATGCTTTCCCTAAATTAAACTTTTTGCCGAACTGTGCAGATGCTGTCATACCCATTCCTAAGAGGATAAAGGCGATCATAGTAATTTGTCTTTTCATACTTTTTAAAGTTTTTATGTTAATATTCAAATGTAATTCCTAAGGTAGGGAGTAAGGTCCCACTTGACTGCTTGATACGTTTCATTCTATAATGCTGACTATCGGCTGGAGCTTCCGGGTTATCGATAACACCGGTACTCATCAGTACGTCCTGTTGTTTTAGCTTGCTTACGGTGATATTCTGCAAATCCAGATAGAATCCCAGCATACAGTGTTTCAGGTAAAAAGTCTTATCCACACGGATATCTACTTGGGCAAAGGCGGGAAGGCGTTCCTTATTATACTTCGAATAGTCATAATATGCCTTTCCTTGTGCATCCCAGGCAGATACCAGAGAGGACTTCTCTTCATCGTAGGGGGTATAGGGAGCACCGCCGATACAACTGACTTTCATTCCGACGCTCCATAGATGCGGGAGATTGTAAGTTCCCCGTAGATTGAAGATATATCGGTTATCCCATGCGGATGCGATGTATTCACTTTCTTTATTGTTACGGTATTCACTTTTGAACAGGGTGAAAGAAGAAGCCAGGTTCAACTTTTTGGCAATTAACCATTTTACTAAGATTTCTGCTCCATAAGAACGCCCTTGTGCGGTGGAAGTTAGCAGTTCATTGCCAATCACTCCGTAATCATTTCCTTTGCAGGCCAGTGGAATGCCGTCTACAACGGAGAGCGGAATCTTATCATAATCTTTGTAGAATCCTTCAATGGAAACTTCAAAAGTGTCTCCTTTCCGCCAACTGACTCCCAAACTTTCCTGACTGACTTTCATATAGCGGAGGTTGTATTTGTTGGCGTATGCTCCATGATTGTTTTTAAATCCAAGCGCCGTATATGGAGGAAGCTGATAATAAAGTCCGGCATTGCCGCTTACAAACCAGTGATCGGTTAACTGATAAGAAAGCGATATGCGGGGTGATAATTGGTCGGAGAGGGATTTCATTGCCGATGAATAGTTATTGGCATCGGCCCGTAACCCTAAAGAAGCAGTGAAACGTTCATCCATTGAAGAATAGTTGACAGTACCGAAAATTCCCCATCGTAAAATATCCAGATAGGTGTGATAATCGAATATTTGTGCCTGATTCGTGTATATCTTTTGAAAAGTTGTATTAGAGTATTGGCTATAGTCTAAGTTCACTCCAAGATTGATTTTCCAGTTTCGGATAGAGGATTTGTTCTCGAAACGGAACTTCGTTTCTTGTTCGGTAGAACGGAGGCGAAGCATTAGATTGTCCGGAACACTTTCGTCATTCTGGCGGTATTTCGTGTTACGGTTGTTCAGATAACTGTGACTGACGACTATTGATTGTACATGTGCTCCTGTGTAGTGTCGGTAAACAGAACCCAATGTAAACGTCTCCTGCTTGATCTTAGGCAGGTAGCTTAGAATGTATTCGTTGTCTTCACTATCCGCTTTTGTGTTCAAACGCATATTGTCGATTCCTCCCAATCCTAAAATAGTCAGTTCATTTTGTTTGTTGAACCTGGTTTTCAATTTGAACTGTGCGTCTGTGAAGGTCGGCAAGAAAGGGAGGTCAAGCATATCAAAAAGGAATTGCAGATAGGATTGGCGTACGGATACCAGATAAGAAGTCTTTTTCCCGATATGCCCGTTGGAAGCAAGGGAGACTTCAGAAGCTCCAAGTGTTGCTTTCAACGAGTTGCGTTCCATATCTCCGTCACGCAATTTGAAATCGAGGACAGAACTGAGTGCATTTCCTTTATCTGTAGGGAAAGCACCGGTATAAAAATTGACTTCACGTATCAGGTCGGCATTGAGGATACCTACGGGACCACCGGAAGCTCCTTGCGTGCTGAAATGGTTGATGTTGGGAATTTCTATTCCGTCCAGATAGAAACGGTTTTCAGAAGGGGAACCGCCACGTACGATCAAGTCGTTGCGGTAGCCTATTGGTGAAAAGGCAACTCCGGGATAAGACTGTACGATTCGTGAGATGTCCCGGTTGGCTCCCGGACTCTTTTCTATTTCTTGTAGTCCTATAATACGCAGGCTGACAGGACTTTCCAAATCACGCCGGAAAGGGGAAGCTGTGACAGTAATTCCTTCGAGCTCCGTCAGGTTCTCTTCCATCTCTATCGAGATATTCAAATTCCTGGTGGATAAGATATATTCAGGCGTAGTGACACTTTTGTAGCCGATAGCAGTTGCTTGTAAACGATAGATGCCGGGAGGCACCTGCTCTATTGTAAAGTGCCCTTCTGCATTGGTTACGCCACCTTTATTCAGTCCGAAGACCGTTACATTGATAAACTCTAATGGTTGACGGCTGTTTTTGTCTATTACTGTTCCCTTTATCTGATGCACAGGCTGAGCCTGAATCAGGAGAAGCAGAAAACTGCAAAAAAAGAAAAAGGTAAGAAGTCGCTTCATACAATTAGAGTTTAGTGGTGCAAAAATACATAAATTGTTTTATTTCTCATTTATAAGTTCTATTTTTGTGAGACCTATTAAACAGATTCTTTGACGAAAATGTAAATTTGATTACTGGCGATGATGCGATGAAGGCGCACATTGTTCAGAAGACATGAAAGAATTATATATTAAAATAGAATAATACACAATGAAAAAACTTCTGTTAATTACTCTTTTTCTTGGTTGGGCAGCTCTCTCTTTTGCTGCCAAAGTAGATACCTTATTGATTAAAAGTCCTTCCATGAATAAGGATGTGAAGGTGGTAGTAGTAACTCCGGATGTAGCATTGGGAAAAAAAGCGATAGCTTGCCCCGTTCTTTATCTGTTACACGGCTACGGAGGAAATGCCAAAACATGGATTGGAATAAAACCGAATCTTCCACAAATAGCGGATGAAAAGGGAATGATTTTTGTTTGTCCGGATGGGAAAAATAGCTGGTACTGGGATAGTCCGCTCAATCCGTCATATCGTTACGAGACGTTCATTTCATCGGAGTTGGTTAAGTATATTGACGAGCATTATAAAACGATTGCTGATCGGAAAGGACGTGCTATTACCGGATTGAGTATGGGTGGACATGGAGCAATGTGGAATGCGATCCGTCATAAAGATATATTTGGCGGTGCTGGAACGACAAGTGGTGGAATGGATATCCGTCCTTTTCCGAAGAACTGGGAAATGTCCAAGCAGTTAGGAGATTATGATTCAAATAAAGAAGTGTGGGATAATCATACTGTTATCAATCAGATAGATGGTCTTGAAAATGGAGATTTAGCCATTATAATCGATTGTGGTGAGAGCGATTTCTTCCTGAAGGTGAATCAGAATTTACACCATCGTTTGTTGGAGAAAAAGATTGACCATGATTTTATTACCCGTCCGGGAGCACATAACGGACAGTATTGGAATAACTCTATTGACTATCAGATACTTTTCTTCGATAAGTTTTTCAAGAAATAAATTGTATTGATATGATTGGTGCACTATATTAGTGCCATGATTGTGCCGCCTCTTTGTCACAGTTATCTTTTTAGGAGCCCCAAATGGGGCTCCTTATTCAATGGCAATTAATATGTTCTGAATATTGATCTTATTGGAATAATGTGTGCGTCTATAAATGCTCGTGGGTTTTCCTTTATTGTCGAATGTATAAGAATAAGTAGTATATTCATTATTGTTGTTTTCAGGAGTAGAGCGGGCTACCAGATGTTGCGTCGGCTTGCCTAAGATTCCGGCAAATAGGGCGCATTGGTGGAATGAAAGCGGATAAGTTTCTAATAAATCCAAACAGGGCAGACGATAATAATTGATTGTTTCTCCGGCTTCATACATTATTTTATTTTCTCCGTAATCAGTGAAAGATTCATTTGTCAGTGACGGGGAAGTAACACTGATCAGCTCTCCGTATTGATAAACGAGCGACAGGGTATGGGAAGCGTTTTCGGGCTGTAGTGTACCATTTATGGATGTAATATTTTCATGCAGTTGAGTTAAGTATCCGTCCGTGTATGTAAAGTTATATTGGCGTACTTGGGAAATGGTCGTGTATGTACATTGAGTTGCATAACCTTGTTCATTCAATGTATATATCCATTTGTTATCTTCACTGTCTATCACGGTGACAAGGTTGTTCTCATATTGTAAAGTTACCTGATGAAAAAGTTTCTGTACAATTTCATCACCAATGCTGACTGACTGTGTATTGGTATAGGATGTGAGCTTATTATCCGTATATGCATACTCATTCTTTATAGTGTTGATAGCAGTGGAAGAGGTGGTCATATATGTCTCTTCAACTTCGGTCATTACCATTTTAGACATTGTCGGAACAGGTATATTAATCTCATTCCACGTCTTCTCTTTCTCATCATCGTCGGAACAACTGAGAAGTAGAATAGTGGTGATAAATAGTAGAACTACTTTTTTCATTTTGAATGTTATTAAAGCCTTAGTCCTTTACTGCTAAAACGTCGGCTGGCTGGACTGCTTACACTCTTTTCAACCTTGAAGCGAGTCTGTGTTGTACTTTCTTCTGGAGTTTCGTCATCTTTAGGCGGATATGTACCGTCCAATACTCCTATGGCGATCTTCAGCAATCTTTCACTTTTACCATCCTTGTCGAATGTACCGAATGGTAGGAATTCACTGTAATTTGTACTCCCATCTATTGTGGTTTCACTGACTTTTAAATCGGTAGCTGGAGAAATGGTACCATAAGTATCGTGTTGGGAATTGTAAACTGTACATACTACCGGGTTGACCGACCATAGAAATTCTTCATTAATAAACTGTTCTGTTGCTACATTTTGTCCTTTTGTCGAACTGCCTACAGTAGCAATAGGATATGTATCCTCTAAAAAAAGACTTCTAATGAGCATTTCCGGTGCTCCCATTGTCGTTCCGCTGGTAATGGCGATTAAACTGTGTAAGTCTAAATTAATCTCTCTATCTGTACCGAACAGAATAGTGGCGTCTTTATCCGTATTTTTATCATTATATTCAAGATAAGCCATTGGCTCTCCTAAACGCTCGGCTGAGGTCAGAATAGTACCTAACAACTGAACACAATCCATTGAACCTCCCTCATTGTAACGAAGGTCAAGAATAACAGCTTGTACGCCTGCTTCCTTGAACTTTTGCGAGACACTGCGTAATTCATTGTTGTATTTTTCCGGCTCGGCTTTTGTACCGGCTGTGAAGCTATTGTACATGAGATAGCCTACCTTTATATTTTTGACCGGTGACTCAATAATCTCATATTTATGTACGGGATTGTCTTCTACTATCCGTGCTGCAGGCATTTCAACGGGTTCATCTATTGGAACAACTCTATATTCCATCGTCGGTCCTTCATCTTCTCCGTCACCTCCCTCATTTCCATCTTCTTCATCTTCTATTTCCACCTCTTTCCACTCGCCCAAAGTCAGTTCTACCGCTTTGGTTCCTTGCAATAAATATGTCTCATATTTCTTACTAATGTAGGAAGTGTCTACTTTCATGATCCAATCACCGCGTTCTAAACCCGCCTGTGCGGCAGGGGAACCTGGAATAACGTAAGTAATCAATGCGTTGTAGGCAGTGTCAATATCCGGATTTCTAACTAATGAATAATCAAATCCATATGTGGGCAATGGAGTTGCCATAACAGAATCTACAAACGAATAACTATCCTGCTTCGATTTCACTTTAGATAGGAAAGAGGCAGGTTCTACAAATAAGTTTACATCATCATAGGAAGGTAGCTCCTGATACCACAGATAGTTCTGTTGCATGATGTCTAATATCCATGTATCCAATGCTGTTTGGTGGGCATACTCCGGCCAGCGGTCAACACCACAGGAGAAGAAGCCACTGAGAGATACGATGGTCAGGGCGGGTATAAGGATTATCTTTCTTAATTTCGTCATCATAAAAAGCTTTTCACGTTGCAAATGTAGGAAATACTTTGCTTATCTACCACATTTATGGTATAAAAATGCCTTTAATGTGTGATTGGCTGTTAGAGAATCCTGCGTTATCTTTGTGCTTCCAAAATGATCAATAGGCATTAGTAAAATAGAATAAGTGATTAATAAACGGTAATTTCATGAATATAGCTGCATTGTTATCGGGAGGTGTTGATAGTTCGGTGGTTGTTCACTTGCTTTGTGAGCAGGGGTACAAACCGACTCTTTTTTATATAAAGATCGGTATGGAAGGAGCGGAGTATATGGATTGTTCGGCAGAGGAGGATATTGAATTATCGGCTGCTACTGCCCGAAAGTACGGTTTATCTCTCGAAATAGTTGATTTGCATAAAGAATACTGGGAAAATGTAGCGACTTACGCCATTGGTAAGATCCGGCAGGGATTGACACCGAATCCGGATGTGATGTGCAATAAACTAATAAAGTTTGGTTGCTTTGAACAACGCATCGGGAAAGAGTTTGATTTTACGGCTACCGGTCATTATGCTACTACGATACAGCGTGATGGAAAAGTGTGGCTGGGTACGGCAAAAGATCCCGTAAAAGACCAGACGGATTTTCTTGCACAGATTGATTATCTGCAAATTTCCAAACTAATGTTTCCCATTGGAGGATTGACGAAACATGAGGTGCGTGAAATTGCAGACGCGGCTGGATTACCCAGTGCCAAAAGAAAAGACAGTCAGGGCATTTGCTTTTTGGGAAAGATAAACTATAATGATTTTGTCCGTCGTTTTCTTGGCGAGTGGGAAGGAGCGATTGTAGAATTGGAAACCGGAAAGAAACTAGGTACACATCATGGTTATTGGTTTCATACTATCGGGCAGCGGAAGGGGCTTGGTTTGAGTGGAGGTCCTTGGTTTGTTGTTAAAAAGGATATTCAGGAAAATATCATTTATGTATCTCGCGGCTACGGTGTAGAGACCCAATATGGGAATGAATTCCAAATGCGTGATTTTCATTTTATAACAGATAATATTTGGAAGGGTCAGGGTAAGGAAGTGGATATAACCTTTAAAATTCGTCATACTCCTGAATTTACTAAAGGGAAGCTCATTATGAAGGGAGATAATCAGTTTCATATCCTATCTTCTGAAAAGTTACAGGGCATTGCTCCGGGACAGTTTGGAGTGATTTATGATAAAGAAGCGCGGATTTGTGTGGGAAGTGGAGAGATTATCTGTTAAATAGTTCTTTTTGAGTGGCGAAGATTGAATAAACAAGATTATTTTCATTACTTTTGTTTCGTAGAATTATAAATAAAGGAGGTTTGATTATGACAACGATGGAATTGAAAAGCCTGAAAATGGACTTGGTAGAGGAACTCCTGAGTTTGAATGACAAAGAGATGCTCAATCGGGTAAAAACCTATTTGAAACGACTTAAGAAGATGGAAGCTGAAAAAGAAGAGGACGAAATCAGTAAGGAAGAGATTCTTGCAGGGATTAATGCCGGGCTGAAAGATGTAAAAGCCGGGAGAACAAGATCTGCTTATGAACTCATTAATGAACTATAGTATAGAAAGTTCTGCCTCATTTGATAAAGAGGCAAAACGTTTAGGGAAGCGTTACGTTTCATTTAAAGAAGATTATCTGAAACTTCTTGATGAATTATCTCGGAATCCTCAACTTGGAACAGATTTGGGACATGGTTTGCGTAAGGTACGTATGAAAATTACTGCAAAAGGAAAAGGTAAAAGTGGAGGTGCAAGAGTTATAACCTTTACTGTGGTGATTTCCCAACAAGATGCGGTGTTAAACCTTCTTTATATCTATGATGAGGCGGATAAGGCTTCTATATCAGAGAAAGAGATTGAACAACTTCTGAAACAGAATGGTTTGAAACCACATCAGATATAGTATTCCGCTAAATCAACAATTCCCGCCCGCATGGCATATTTGGTGGCTTCATGCACATTATTTACGCCTAACTTGCGGAAGATATTTTTACGGTGGCTGTTAATCGTATGAAAACTAAGTTTTTTCTCTGCTGCAATCTCTTTTGTCGTTTTGCCCAGTGCGATTTCTTTTAGAATATTCTTTTCTGTTTGCGTTAGCAAATGATTGTCTGTGGATGAGGTAACAGACGGAGAGCCAGTTCCCGAAAGCAATAGGTTGCTGACATGATTGCAGATATATCTCTGTTTGCGGATAGCGCATTGAATCGCAGTGATAATTTCTTCTTTGGAATTATCTTTCATTACTACTCCAAAAGCCATGCTGCTAAATAATATTTGTCGAAGGAAGTTGAGACTTAGCTCATCGGAGAATAGGATCCAATCGGCCTTTTTAAACCTTTCCTGTAGAACGATCAGTTCATCTGCCCCGGCAAAATTGAATAGTGTGTAATCAAGAATAACCACTGCTTGCGGGTACAATCGCAGCAACTGAATCAGCTCTGCTTTATTATCAGCTTCTAAAAGCGCGGATACATCTTTTTGCTTGGTCAGTAGGAACATCATTCCCGCTTTGCTGATATCTTGATTGTCTGCAATGATAAATTCTCTCATAATAGGAATAGCTAAATAAAAACTCCGCTACAAATGTACATATTTTGTGCGATTTGTAGCGGAGTTTTAATTAGATTCTTGAATTCCGATTACCAGGAACGTCCTTTGAAGATGTTGGATTGGTCAAGCGGAACGATATTTCCGTTCAATGTCAGATTGTTGTTATTGAAGTTCGGGCTGATTGTAACCGAAGCTGTATTATTTCCACTGCTCATGTTGATGAAGACCTGAGCGGAAATACCAATACCTTGAACGCTGAATGAACAGTTCACATTTCCTTTCTTGTCAATGTTCATTTTCATATCAGAAGAATTCCCATCTACAGTGACACCACCGATCCCGTTAGGACCTGGATAAGCTGTATTGAAAGCAGTCTGCACAGTGGCTCTGTTGCCATTCATCAAAACGAAGTTGGTGTTTGAAGTCACGAAAGCACTCATTCCATTACGGAAGATTACTTGATTGGCTTCCAGTACAAATTGCTTGTTCTTTAAAGCCTGTACAGCTTGTTGATAGGCTGCCATGTCCTGTACTTGTTCTTCGGCACGGAGTTTTGCTCTTTCTGCGTCTCTTTGAGCTTTTCGTTCTGCGCGGCGGGCTGCTGCGTTACTTTCCTGTGCATACATCATCGTGCTTGCACTCACTAATACTAATGCTAATAATGCAATAAACTTTTTCATAACTTTTTTTTGTTTAGGTTTAATACGTTGTCCGTTTATTGCAAAAACAAAGAGTATGCCAGATTGTTCACGAACGTCGTGCAATTTTGTATCCGATAGCTGCGGCGGCAATACTCATTAAAGGGCTGATAATGTTGAAAAAGCAATAGGGAAGATATACAAGTGTGGGTACACTTAAAATGGTGGCCTGAGTCATCCCGCAACTGTTCCATGGGATCAGTACGGATGTAACGGTTACTGCATCTTCCGTCGTGCGGCTTAGTAAGCAACTTTCATATCCTTTCTTGGCATATATGTCACGAAACATATTTCCCGTCAGAATGATACTGATATATTGGTCGGCTGTTGCCAGATTAAGAAACAAGCCTGAGCAAACCGTACCTCCTACCACACTGACCGTCTTTTTCATAAATCGAACAAAGATTGAAGTGATACTACCCAACATACCGCTGGCCGTCATTGCTCCACCAAAACACATGGCACACAGAATGAGCCAAATCGTATTCAGCATTCCGGACATGCCGCGTGTGGCAATCAAATCTGCCAGAACGGCATTGTCTGTGTGCAGACTTGTGCTTCCATATATCGTTATCATTAATCCTTTGAACAATGAATCGAAGCCGGAAGTTGCCATTCCGGAAACCTCCTGTAATAACTCCGGCTGGAAAATCAAAGCGAAGACTCCTGCCAGCAGTGTCGATAAAAACAGGGTAATGATGGAAGGAATCTTACGGGCGATTAATATGCCTGTTACAATAGGTACGATCAAGAGCCAGGGAGTAATGTGGAACTTTTCATTCAAGGCTGCTGCCACTTCGGTGATATGTTGTGTATTGCTGGCATCGTGTGAGAATCCTGCCACAGTAAAAATAATCAAAGTGATTATGAGGGAAGGAACTGTCGTTATCATCATGTATCGGATATGCCGGAATAGTGGAGTATCAGTTACGGAAGCTGCCAATATGGTTGTTTCCGATAGAGGCGAGACCTTATCTCCAAAATAAGCTCCGGAAATAATGGCTCCTGCAATCCATCCCTCTTCAAATCCTTGTGCCCTGCCGATACCCATCAGTGCGATTCCAATGGTAGCGATGGTGGTCCACGAACTACCGGTCATAACGGAAATAAGTACACAAATGATACAGGTGGATGCTAAGAAGAAACTGGGATGTATGATTTGCATTCCATAATAAATCAAAGTAGGTACTACTCCGCTGATCATCCACATTCCACTTAATGCACCGATAATCAATAGGATGATAATAGCCGTTGCCACTCCGGCCACATTGTTTGTGATGGCAATCTCATAATCTTTCCAAGGGATTTTGTAGAATGCCATACCGATAAGAATACAAATAGCGGTAGTGGTGAGTAATGATACTTGACTTCCTCCACTTAAAGCATCACTACCGAAAGTATGGATAGTACCGAATAATAATAGTATAAGTACGATAATTGGTATCAGGGATACAAAAGGGGAGGGGGCTTTTTTCATATTAAGTTCTTTAATGCTCTAAATTATTTTGGTTTGCAAAGATACAACAAAATGATCGAAATTTTTAGCGTTATGGAACGGAGCAATAAAAATTAGTATAAGTTTATATATTCTTGGTACATAGAATCAGCCCCAGTTTACCTTACGTTTTAGCCACCAATATCGTATAAAAAGTATTCCGGTCAGAATCAGAGCGATAGATAGTCCGGTGTAGAAAACGGAAATAAAACTGTCGGGTAATAGATGGAAGCTCCGGATGGTAATGCCTAGAGAGATCATGAATATCATGATGATCCAACTCTTTACATCAAAAAAAGAAAAAGGGCAGTTACGGGTCTTCTTTTTCTCTTCAATTCGTCGGGTGTGTTTATAATAAAGTCTTTTAAAGATGAGTACGAAGAATAACAAGAAAACTACAGTTGCTTCTCCAATTTTGAACATCCAGTCTTGGGAGTTGTTTAACCAGGTAATGATTCCTATTCGTAATATATTGATGCCGGCTGTAATCCATACTGCGCCGGCTGTAATGAGTAAGATTTGTTTGTTAACTCCGTATTTCATTCGCTTTATTTTTTGCTATAAACGGTTTTACTGCTTATTTTGTTGAGTCATTTCTTATGATTTATAGTTCATTCTATGAAAAAAGTGGTGGAAACCGTATTTCCTTCCCCATCAACGGCTGTCAGAGAGTGTTTTCCCGGTTCAGGTTGCAAGGATATTTTATGAAAATCCTGTGTTTGCATCAGATATATATCATCGAGATGCCAGAAAACGATTGCTTCGGGATTGTTGTGAGCCAGTTCGACAGTGATGAATCCTTTGTTGCCATCCAATTGTTTCGGTAGCTTGATTCGTGCATTCATCGGAGGATAAATGAATTGCATGGGTTGGAAACTATCTTCTCCGCAACCTGATTTGAACGGAGGAAGAGGCTTGTATTCCGGATGATGCTGTTTATAATACCATTCCCATACAGGAGGCAGTGCGAACCATGACCTTTGGAAAGTAGGCTCCGTATTGGCACAATTCTCATAAATACGATATTTCTCGTCGGCAGATAAAGTAATGAAGTGATGATATGGGCAAGATTCCGTTCGTAGTCCGGAGGGAAGTATAAGCACTGTGTCCGTTTCCTCGCAGAAGCGTCCTTTCAAATGACCGGATTGACGGCATACTTCCGCATCAATAAAAACACCGGTCGGACGTTCAAACCACGATGAAGAGGGAAGATAGTTGAATACATCGAATAATACGGGACCTGCCGTTTGTGCGCCCACTAATCCCGGTTTTCCTTCACCGGTTGCGTTTCCTACCCATACGCCGACTGCGTAACGAGGAGTGACGCCTACCGCCCAAGCATCCCGGAATCCATAACTCGTTCCTGTTTTCCAGGCGATGGTCTGCATGGAAGGGATGGACTTCCAATCGATCTCTTCGGGGCGGTTGACTTCTTTTAGCGCGTCGAAAGTTTGCCACACTGCACCCTTGTCCCAAGTGAATTTTTGTTGTATCGCTTCGTTTTTACTCTCTTCTCCCATTAAGATGTCGGCTTCTTTTTGAGGGACTGCATCACTATGCTGATTCGGAATCAGACTTCGTCCCATTTGTGCGTACGCATTTGTTACATCCCATAAAGTGGCTTCTGCTCCTCCCAGAATCAGGGATAAACCGTAGTGGGACGATGGACGGGTGATTGTTTTGAATCCTGTCTGTTGCAGGAAATTATGAAATTTGGGAACGCCATATTTTTGTAACATTGTCACGGCTGGAATATTCAGTGAACGGGCAAGTGCTTCCGAAGCGGGCACAGCCCCCTCATACTGCCTGCTGAAATTCTGCGGACTGAATCCGTTTATGTTAATGGGGATGTCAGGAAGTAGCGTATGTGGCAATAATGCCCCCTCCTGCAACATCGCATAATATAAAAAAGGTTTCAAAATACTTCCTGTGCTTCTGGGAGCTTGAATTACATCCACCTGATTACCTCCTTGCCGATGGTCGAAATGTACATTCCCGCAATAGGCTATCACTTGATTGGTAGGGAGGTCGATTACTAAAATGGCCAGATTGCGGATATCGCTTCGGTTAAATTCATTGCTCCAACGTTCAGCGATGTCTTCTATATGCATTTGAATTCCCCGGTCAATGGTGGAATGTGAGTACTGTCCATTTCTTTCTTTGTAGAAACGGCTGACTAAGTGGGGAGCTGTTTGCGGAAGAAGATGTGGCTCTTCGGGAAGAGGTTCGCTGACAGCCAGCTCATAAGTAGACGAATCTATGATTCCTTTCTCATGGAGCAGTTTAAGGACCCGGTTACGTTTGGCAAGTAATGTCTCCCGTCCTTTGGATAGATGAATCATGGCTGGAGCATTGGGTAATACGGCGAGCATGGCCGATTCCGCCCATGACAACTCTTCGGCTGAATGACCGAAATAACGCCAGGCGGCCGCATCCAGTCCTACCACATTTCCTCCGAAAGGGGCATGAGATATATACATGGATAGGATTTCTTCTTTAGAAGCCCTGAATTCCAAACGTGTAGCCCAGATCATTTCGATTATTTTCTCTCCGAAAGTTCTGGGTTTGTTTCGTGCAAGCCGGATAGTTTGCATGGTCAGCGTGCTTCCTCCGCTTACAATACGTTTGTTCTTGATGTTTTGATAAACGGCTCTTCCGATGGCAAGCGGATTAACACCCCAATGATGATAGAAATGTTTGTCCTCAAAAGTGATAAGGCAGTGTTTTATTTTCTCCGGTGTCGTATTCCTCGGAGGGAAACGCCACTGCCCGTCGGAAGCGATACGTGCTCCCAACAGTTCTTCGTTCCTATCAGTGACGACAGTCGAGTAGGGGACATGAAAGAGTTGTTGGGGAAGACAAAACATATATCCCATCACCAAGAGAGCAATACTGCCAAGTATTACTTTCCGGGTGACGGATAGATTTCTGAATACCTCCGATATCTTAACTTTCATGAACTGCGTTTGTTCTTACTAACAGAATTCGTATTAGCGACTCACCGTTGTTCTTCCTGCTTTGCTTCGTGCCTGCACGGTTGTATCATACATGGCTTCGCACTGAACAGCCGGAAGAATGAAGTTACCGGCGTATGCCGCTTGCAATCTGATAGTGAAAACCTTTGTCTCACCACGGTGCAAATTGAAATAGGTCAATACACGATCGTCGCGGATATCCTGATAGGAGTAATTGATAGCTGTATCGGCAGTCGCCATTCGTTCATTATATATTTCCCACCCGGATGGTATAATATGTGTCAATGCCAGATTGGTATAATCCGATGTTTCGCTAATATTGGATATGGAAACGACAGCGGTAAAGTCAGTTCCTTGTTTAATTTCTTCTGCGGATATGGGCGTGCCGTTCAGAGTTGCATATCTTATATCCATCCGAAGATTGTCTGAGATGGCGGGCAGCGTATCGTTCAGCAATTGTGTGCGCGTGATAATATCTACTCCCAATGCTCCCTTGCCTTGATTCTTTACAGAGACTGTTCCGGATTTCGATGAAGTAGGAATCTCTTTGGCAAATACCGCTTTGGCAGATTTCACGGCAGGTTGTTGCTTGCCGTTCCATGTCCATGTGAAATCAAGTGTACCTGATAGCTTTTCTGCCAAGCGTCCCATTGCCATGAGGGCAAATGCGGTAGACTGAGTACTGAAATACTCCTCTTGTGACAGATTCTGCGAGACTTTCTTTGCTTGTTGAAGTGCATCCCGTTCCCGGTTCATCAGGATTAATGTTTCCAGAATCATCGCTTCATCCCGGTCGGACGAACCGTAAATAAAGTTCATTGAAGAATAGGGAGTGACACTGGTTTCTGTCTTATATACCAATTCCTCGGCTGGTTTCATTTTTCCTGTCAATGCGTAGGCGGCTGCCAATCTCCATTTGGCTTGAATGGATAATCCTTGCTGTTCCTTCATTCTGTTCATAGCTCCGTATTCCGGCACACCGGCCAATGCCAGCGTGTATAGACGGAAGGCTTGCATCAGCTCCGACTGCCATAGTTGCCAGCTGTTTGCATCCTGTGGCATACGCCAGTTCTGGGCTGCTGCACGTTGGAAGTGTTTCCACTTATTCAATACGTTTGAATGGACGGCATATCCCTTTTCTTGTGCCAATGTCAGGAACATTCCGGTATATGAACTGATCCATTCGTCTGCGACGGCATTCCCCGGCCAATAGACAAAACCGCCATTGGGAAGTTGCCGGGCATAAATCTGACGGATAGCCTCCTGTACATTTGTTTTTATTTTCTCTGCTTCCTGTTCGTTTACCGTTTTAAATTGAGAGATAAACAGAAGCGGCAATGCTTTGGAAGTCAACTGCTCCGTACACTGATGTTGGTAATCGTATAAGAAGTCGAATCGACGTGTGATATCTACGGATGGGATACGGGATACTTCCAACTGAATATGATTGTTGTCGGAAAAACCGCTTAGGCTATACGATACCTCTCCACTTTGTCCGGCTTCCACCCATTGGCTGTTGCGCAATGTCACGACCGGATTCGGATTGCGCACGTCTATTTCGATGGTTTCTTTAGTTTGCTGCCCACCCCCGTTTGCCGTCAGATGGATAGTTGCTTTACCTGTTTTGTTTCCGGTCTTCAATGTAAAGAATGTAAGCTGGTCGCCCGGTTGATTGAAGGTTAGCGACTGTTGCGAAGGCCCGGCAATTTGTACTCCTCCACCGGAAACTTGAATAGATACGGTGACATTCTTTACCTGATTTTCCATTGCAAAGATATTTACCGGAACAGTGATTTCCTCTTGAATACTAAGTACGCGCGGCAAGGTGGAAAGCAGCATTAACGGTGTCCGTACATAGGCCGTCTTTTCTGCATTTCCATAAGCACCGTCCTGTCCTGCCACTACCATAGCGCGTACGGAACCTACATACATCGGAAGTTTCAATGTATGTGTCTGATGTTTGCCTTTTCCCAGATAGAAAGGACCTATGAATTTAACGACCGGTTTGAACCGGTTTGCTTTTGCATCTGCCGGTTTCAAAGCTGCGTCCCCACCTGTACTGAAAAGAGAACCGTAACTTCCGGCGGAAGCTCCCAATACATTGTCGTACATATCCCATGTCCGGATACCGAGCGCTTCTCGTGAATAGAAGTCATTCCAAGGATCGGGTGTCTTGAAGTTCGTAAGGTCCAGCAGACCGTCGTCTACGATAGCCAATGTGTAAGTCATCGGCTTCCCGCTCTTTTCGCTGACGGTCACATTGAAGTTCGTTTCCGGTCGTAGCACTTCCGGCATTTGTATTTGCGGTCTTAATATCGTTTGACTGTTGGTTACGAATACCGGGACAACACCATACATACGGATAGGCAAGTCATTCACTGTCTGCGCATGAGGCTGCAACAAGCTGATGTGCAGATATACATTCGGAGCCATTTCTTCTGTGATCTTGAACGTATATTTTGTGTCTCCTTTGCTGGAAACTTCGATCCATTCCTGTTTGAGTACTGTCGATCCGTTCTCGATGGATACCAATGCACGTCCGTTGGCTGCTGCGGGGATAATAGCCATAGCTGTTTCTCCTATCTCATAGGAATCTTTGTTCAATGAGAAAGCAAGCATTTTAATACCACTGGGGTCCGATTTACTTGAACGTCCCCTCCATTCGGGCCAGTCTACGTAGATAGTACCTCCGGTGGCATGTCCGCTTTCTTTGTCTTTCACATAGACCAGATAACGTCCCCAATTGGGATAATCGACGCGGAATTTGAAAGAAGCCTTTCCATTGTTGGTTTGCAGACTCCCACTGGCTACCGGAGTGATGGAAGTCCCGTTTATATAGGAACTGAAAGATTCTTCATTGTTTTCCCACCACCAGCTCCAACTGATACGGTAGATCTTATATTCCAGATTTGAACGGCTCACCGCCTGTCCTTCCGGATTCACCGTAACAATGTCAAATACATGATCTTTGTCCGTTTCTATGTATTTGCCTTTCGGCTGATTCAAGTTAATGCCCACATACGATGTGAACGGAGAGAAAGGAACGCTTTGGGTATAGATACTGGCATCTCCTCCCGGTTCGAATACACGGGTGGTGAAAGATGCGTTTAGCATACCCGGCGCATTGGTTGCTGCAGGGAGTTTTAAAGTGACTCCCGCTCTTCCTTCTGCGCTGAGCATTCCGTCAAACACATTTGTCTTGATGGTAGTGAAATCTGTAGCCGGATTATTGAAAATATACTGTCCGTAGTTTTTAAATTGTGTATTTACTTTAGACAGAGACATCTCTACTTTGGTTTTCAGATGTGAAGCCGTAGCCCCTGTCAGCCAGGCAGAAGTGAGTGGAGCATAGACTTCTTTGTCTGTTGCTTGAAGAATTCTAGGCAATGCCAACGTTATTTTAAGTCGGTTGGGTTTTATTGTTTCGATGCGTATCCCTTTATGGAAAGTCGAACCGCCTACTTTTACGTATGCGTTCCACAGACCGGTAGGAGCATCTGCCTGAGTAGGGACAGTAAATGTGTAAAAGCCATTCATCCCTTGTGTTGAGATCATTTTGGTATAGAATTGGCCTTTCGGATTGTAGATTTCCAGTGCTACCGGATGTTTGTCCGGTATTCTTTTTTCCCGGTCTTCCAGAATGAAAGATATATGTAAGGTGTCTCCCGGTCTCCATACTCCTCTTTCACCATATATAAATCCTTTTAAGCCTTTTTGAATATCCTTTCCACCCACATCGAAGCGGCTGACCGATTGCTCTTCACCGTCTGCAACACGTACGTAGGCTTTTTGTCCGTCTGCCTCTGCTACGATAATGAAGGGAACTCCTTTCGGAGCGATTTCCGCCAAGCCTTCTCCGTTTGTTTCTCCCTTACCGATGGTTTGTAACTGGAAATTGTAAACAGTAACTTGCGCCTTTCCGACAGGTTTTGTGTCCAAAATGTTGTTTACTGCAATCCACAGATTGTTCAAGGAGTTCTTCTTTACGATCATTCCCAGATTAGAGGCAAAGACATTGCAGGTAGCTGTCCGGTCTGCTCCCATATAGTAGGACGGGTGGCACGGATTATCCTGTTCTTTCCACCGATACAAACTCCAGTCCATAGTGTCGCCGTTGTAATAATAATAAGCCTCAGGAGTGTCCCATACAGCTTCGTCTGCCTCTGACAAAATACTACCGCTAACTTTTGTCAGGCCGTCGGAAGTCGTGTCGGAAAACTTCATTTCTTTGTTTTCTTCACTTCCACCGCAAGGATAAGCGGAATATTCTTGGCGGAAAGACAGGATAACCCGATAGATGGCACCCGGTTCTTGATGAATCAGTCCGGCAAGGTCGATAGAGTAATCTTCCCATTGATGAATATCTTTTGATGAATCCTTGCTTAGCCACAATGTTTTCTTATAAACCAGGCGTCCCGAACGGCGCAACTCATTGGCGGAGGCCAGAGAGTTGTTTTGCATGAACATCAAGATATTATTCTCAAAGATGCGGATAACCTTTAAATCTACTGCATACAGATTGACAGCGCGGAATGGAATAATCAGGCTTTTCGAATCGGGAAGAATGGCGGCTGAGGTAGCCATCTCTACTTGCGGTTTCAGATTCAATTCGCTGAATGAGATAGAGTGGGAAGTCCCCAGACTACGGTCTTGACTGCTTTTTATTCCTTCATGGATATTCAAAGTCAGTTTATTTATTTTGTTGGTTTCAAAATAGATAAGAACCTGGTTATCCTTAATTTGGGTGATGTAAGAAGATACTTCCGGTATCTCGATCAGTCCTTTCAGATCTTGCGTATTGGATACGGGAGCAGAGAATACGACTTCGATCCCGTTTTCCGGTTGGTCGATGCGTTTGGCGGTCAGAAAGCAGAAACTGTCTTTTGCCGGAATCATGATTTCTTCGATTTGCGTATGGTCAATTCCTGCGGGATTTCCGTTTGCTGTCAGTTGGATTTGGTAATCTTCCGCTTCCCGCAAGATCCGGTTAATACTGAATTCATAACGAGTCGGATTGTTGGTGGAGGTAATATCGACCGGATAATTTTTACTTTTACCATTGCCGGCTATCAGCATTTTCTCAACTTCTTCTTTCTTCACAACGTCACTAAAGCGTATTTCTCCTTTTATGTTCACTTCGTCGGGTTGAGTAGCTGTAATCGTTATAGGTTCTGCATGAATTGTGAAGTTACGTTCCTGCACCCGGAATGAGAAGTTAAATTCCTTTAGTTTTTTATCTACCTCGATAAAATCTCCAAGCTGGAAAGTTCCTTCGTAGAATGCTCCCGGTTTTAAAGTACCTTCTTCCGGAACAAATTCGATGGTGTTATTGCTAATCCAATATGCTTTTCCTTTCAAAGACGGTGAAAAGCTGAACGGATTATCTTTTAACTCATTATTTACGTCAACCATAGGTTGATCGTGTGTCAGCTCGATGCGTATAGTCGAACTTTGGGAGATGACTCCTCCTGTGTAGGCATTTACATAGGGGGCATATTCTGCAGAGGGGATGATGTCTTTCGGACTGTGCGTACATGCGGAAAAGGTCACAATCCACATTATGAAAAAGAATAGTTTGGTAGCGAGGCTGCTACGTCCAGTTTTTATTTGTCCCATAGCAAAGAGTTTTTATTGGTTCAGTGGACAAATATACTGTTTTTATAATAGATTTTTTTATAGACAGGGGTATTTTTCCTTCAACTTTTTCATGAAGGACTTGCTTACTTGTAGGAGCTCGGCGTCATTAAAAGGGGGGAGTAATACACAATTATTGTCTTCAATTGATGCCAGATAGCTGATATTAATAATGTAGGATTGACTGATCTGAAGCAAATAAGGGTGTAAACTCAATATCTTTTGCGAATTCGTGTTTCTTTTTAATATCAGAGTATGTTTGTTGGATAGCATGACTTCCCACAATTTGCTTTTTGAGTTATAGCGAAAATAACCGATTTCTTCCAAGTGAATCAGTTGCAAACTTCCGGTAATAGTGGTATATAAGAATATGCTTTCTTGATTTTGCGTAATTTGTGTCTGGTCGCAATGCTCAATGTTTATGTTTTGATTATTCATAATATTAATTTATTAATTTCCCATGTCGTAGTTTTTATTTTCTGTCAAAAGTAGCAGATTACTCTTAATTACAAAAATGAAAAGTGTCTCATTTCTACAATGAGACACTTTTATTATTAAGATTTGTACGTTACAAAATAGAATAATTCTATTTACTTTGTTGATATTCAATGAACTTACTGGGAGAAATACCATATCTTTCAGAAAAGTTCCGGTAGAAGGTTGCCCGTGAGTTGAATCCGCATGCAAACATCAACTCTTTCACATTTTTTTCCGGATTTTGGGCGATTAGTTGTTTGAAATGCTCTAGTCGGATATAATTAATATATTCACGGAAACCTGTAAATCCCTGACTTTTGATTGCATCCGAAATATTGCGTTCTTTGTCATTTAAGGCTTCTGCCAAATCTTTTATACTGTATTTCTGATCTGTGTAAGGATGTTCTTTCTTTAAATAACTCTCGATTGTGGTGAAGAGTGTGAGTGGCTGAAATGAGTTTCTCATTTCTTCAGGATTTTCTTCTTCTGTATCATACACCATACTGATATGGTCTGAAAACGGATTCTCATATCGTAAATATAGCATTGAGAATAAAACGGTAAAAACGATTGCTGTAATACCGAATAAATTGAAGATAAACTCATTAATGCTTAATGTGAATAGGATGTATATACCAAGAAATAGGAATAAGAATCCCATGAATAGATACATGTTTCTATTCATCTTACGATGTGTCTTAACACGGCTGGTGACATAAACGAGAATAAAGAGAGGAGTGATGACAGAAAGCAGAAATATGCTGATTCTGAGTTTGACATCCATATTACTGATATTGGGCATTATCTCATTTAGTGAATGGATAGCCGTTATGTTGCCATTGAAGCACAGATAGCAGATTCCTACCGTTATGGTAATGATAGGAGGCAATAAGAAGGTGAATATTCTGAAATGGTTGAAATATCCCGGAGATAAGGATGCGATAGGAAATAGTGCTACGATATTGGCCAAAGCGTACCATTTAAGCATTTTATCAATATTGAGCAATTCTGTGAAGTCATATTCCGGAGTGTCCGTGACAATCGTCAGCCACCCGATGTTTTCCCATGAAAACATGAACCCTATACCGACTGCTATGATTCCCCAATATAATTGAGGATAATTGTCTTTGGCACGAATGATAAGAATAATCCCCGATATCAGGGCTATCAAATCAAGTGCTAGTTCAATTGATAAATGTAGTATTCCCATGTTTATGACGCATTTCTTATATATTTAGTCGAAAAGTAGCGAAGCAAAGATAAGTAATTTAGCCATATCAGACAACAGAAAAAAGCATAGAGTTCTTGTGAAGTTATACCTTGATATATTATAATTTCTTTAGAGGAGTCGTTTTCTGCCAATTCTTTAATCTGATGATAAATATACTAATAATCAGTACTCAATGCGTAAAAATACTCATCGGATTGTTATATCTGTCTATAGAATGATTATATTTGTAGAACTAAATATTGATAACTATGCCTGAAAAAGAAATGAACTCATATCGTCTGACTAGTATGGAAGAGCCTACTGATCAGATGCTTGCAACTTTAATGAAGGAAGTAGTGGAAGAAGCAAAAAAGAAGTTGGTTTACTTCTTGGAGTAATGGTACTTCATGGAGAGTATATCAACCTCTACCCTGTCATCGTTTACAGAGTAAACGAGACGATGTTCTGAGGTGATTCTCCTTGACCATTTACCAGTCAATTCATATTTTAGCGGTTCTGGCTTCCCAATCCCAGTATAAGGATGCTCTGCAATATCGTTCAGTAAAACTGTAATCTTATTCAGAATAATCTTATTGCCACTCTGTGAGAAGTATAGATATTCCTTCCGTGCTTGGTCAGATAATATTATTCTGTACATGATGCTCGCTTTAAGAAGTCTTCTATGCTCTCTCCATCTTTCTGTGCTATATAATTGCCGTTTTTTATATCTTCCTCACCTTGACGTATGGCTTCCATCGTTTCAGGTGACGACATTATATATTCCGTTTCCTTTAATGAGTTGTATTCATCAAGGGAAATCATCACTACTCCTTTACCATTACCACGATTAACAATTACAGTATCATAGTCATCAATCACTGAATCAATGTAACCTTTAAGGTTCGCTCTCAAATCTGTATAGTTAGCTGTTCTCATATATCCTCCTTCTATTTAATGCAAATATATGTACTTATATGCGTACTTGCAAATTTAATTAGTTAATTATTAGATATAAAGAAAGGACACCAACTTAATGATGCCCTTTCCTCTCTCAATCAACAATCCACTTAGCCCAAGAACCAAGCGTATTCACTATCTCCCAATTTGGCACGTTGTATGCCTCGTACAAACTCTCTTGATAATGTATGTATCAGGACCTAACCTGTTACGTTCAGCGTCTTCCTGTTCTCTTTCGTCTTTTTCAACAGGTTCACTGTTATATCTTAGGACTCTCTTATGTGCAGTAGCTAATTCTTTCTCCAATTCTTGTTTCTTGATTTCTAACGGGATATAGTAACTAACCTTCTTAGGGTTAAATATATGGATTATCTTATTCCTAAATGGACTAGACTTCGTTCTTATGCGTCCTGCAATCTGGGTTCAGTATGAAAATCCACATCTTCAAATGCTTTACAGGTTACAAATGTAAAGCGTTTGGGCTTAGATGCGGAGTTAGAGATTTCAAAGCCTTCTAATTTGTAATGGTTCTGCTCACCATCAGCACGGATTATTTTACAATCATCATTCGTTAGATTAGTCTTATCCAGAATCTTCTTAATCTCCCTTACGCTATTAACAAAGAAGTAAGCCTCTTCACTCTTCATTCCATCTAAGATAAAGTAACCTATATCTTGATATTGCTTGATAATCTTAGCTGCTGTTTCATAAGTCTTCCCACTTTTATATGGATATATAGTAATCTTGTCAACAGTCTTCCAGTTCGCTACAGCTCTATTTTAAGGATGATCAGCCACGCCTAACCTTAGAGATTCAAACTCTATTTAAGCTATAATTTACTCCAATTCCATCACCTAATTGCAATTAATTATAAGAAGAATAGCAAGAAGAAATGAGTATTGGATAGGGGATAAGTATTGCAGTATAATTAAAATAAAAATCCCCATAACCATTACAGTTACAGGGATTTATATATTAGCGATGTATTATATTACTTGCTCAAAGCAGTAGCTACGTCAACCGCACAAGCTACTGTACAACCTACCATCGGGTTGTTACCAATTCCCAGGAATCCCATCATTTCTACGTGAGCAGGAACTGATGAAGAACCAGCGAATTGAGCGTCACTGTGCATACGACCCATCGTGTCAGTCATGCCGTATGAAGCTGGCCCGGCAGCCATGTTATCCGGGTGAAGAGTACGACCTGTACCACCACCGGAAGCTACTGAGAAATAAGGTTTGCCTGCAAGAACACGTTCTTTCTTGTAAGTACCAGCAACCGGGTGTTGGAAGCGAGTCGGGTTAGTAGAGTTACCTGTGATAGATACGTCTACACCTTCTTTCCACATGATAGCTACACCTTCGCGAACGTCGTCAGCACCATAGCATTTTACTTTTGCACGAGGACCGTCAGAGTAAGCGATTTCGCGAACAACTTTCAGTTCACCTGTAAAGTAATCGAATTGAGTCTGAACATAAGTAAAGCCATTGATACGAGAGATGATCTGAGCAGCGTCTTTTCCAAGACCGTTCAGGATGCAACGCAACGGTTCTTTACGTACTTTGTCTGCTTTTGCAGCGATTTTGATAGCACCTTCAGCAGCAGCGAAAGATTCGTGACCTGCCAGGAAAGCGAAACATTTAGTTTCTTCGCGCAGCAACATAGCAGCCAGGTTACCATGACCGATACCAACCTTACGGTCGTCAGCTACAGAACCCGGAATACAGAATGCTTGCAGACCGATACCGATAGCTTCAGCAGCTTCAGCAGCATTTGTGCAGTTCTTCTTTAGAGCGATAGCAGTACCTACTACATAAGCCCATTTTGCGTTTTCAAAACAGATAGGCTGAGTTTCTTCACACGTTTTATAAGGATCAAGTCCGGCAGCTTCGCAGATTGCGTTAGCTTCTTCGATATCTTTGATGCCGTTAGCGTTCAAGGCTTCGATAATGCCTTTCATACGACGGTCTTGGCTTTCGAATTTTACTTCTCTAATCATAGTTTCTTTCCTCCTTATATTATTCGTGACGTGGATCAATAGATTTAACTGCTCCCTGTTCTGCTGTTACGCGTCCATAAGTACCTGTAACTTTTTTCAAAGCTTCGTTTGCATCGGTACCTTTCTTGATTTCGTCCATGAACTTACCCATGTGTACGAATTCGTATCCGCAGATTTCGTCGTTCTTGTCCAAGAAAATTTGTTTGATATAACCTTCTGCCATTTCGAGGTAACGAGGACCTTTAGCCAAAGTACCGTAAAGAGTACCTACCTGGCTACGCAGACCTTTACCCAAGTCTTCCAGACCTGCACCGATGATCAAACCACCTTCTGAGAAAGCTGATTGGGTACGTCCGTAAACGATTTGCAGGAACAGTTCGCGCATAGCAGTGTTGATAGCGTCGCAAACAAGGTCGGTGTTCAATGCTTCGAGAATTGTTTTTCCCGGAAGGATTTCAGCAGCCATAGCAGCAGAGTGAGTCATACCGGAACATCCGATAGTCTCAACCAAAGCTTCCTGGATAATACCTTCTTTAACGTTCAGTGTCAGTTTACAAGCACCTTGTTGAGGAGCGCACCAACCAATACCGTGTGTCAAACCTGAAATATCAACAATTTCTTTAGATTTTACCCATTTGCCTTCTTCGGGTATGGGAGCCGGTCCGTGATTAGGACCCTTCTTTACAACACACATGTGTTCCACTTCGTGTGAATAAGTCATAATTAGCTCTTTTTTAAGTGATATAATTAAAAATACGTAGTCACGATTCTCTAAATCGCCCACAAAGGTAGTCGATTTATTTGTTTCTGCAAACCGCCTTTTATTACTTTTTTGTGAAAAGAGATAAATCCCTTTATGTTTTTCTCAGTTTGTAAAGTCGGGATTGCATTTGCCGAAGTTTAAAGACTGACAAGTGGATTGTAAATGTGCTTACAACGTTTGAGAAACTACTGCTATTATTGGTATTGTCTATTAATGGTAAACTTGTTTTCTTCTTATCGTAAAGTTCTTTTCACCTAATCTCTAAGTTGCTTTAGACTACTGCTAAACTATAAACGAAGGCTTCGTTTTTATAAACGCAATCTTCATTTGTATAATCAAAGCCTTTGTTTTTATAAACGCAACTTTCATTTATAGTTTGTGTGCAATAGAAGTAAATTAATTATCAGTTGAAAGCAACTTTGTCTATGCTGGAGTGAGACTTATCTGGTAGTAAATAAGGGTGATGAACGTGTTGATTTTCGGAAGAGAATAGCAGGATATATTCGTTAAATGGTCTAAGTATGATCATTTATGAGTCGAAATTGAAGTTTTGGTGGAGAAAAGTGCAATTCTTAGAATAAACGGATAAAAGATGATTTTTTGCTGAATTGATTGATTTTCAATATGATAGTTTGATGTGGTGAACGTTGAAAGTGATAATATAGTTCGCTTGTCACTTTATTATCATCCTATTGTCACTGTCTATTGTCATTCTTATCTTTCTTATTATCAGTTGATTAACTCGTAAAAGTGACAAGTGACAATAAAACTGGCGTTTTAAAACCTTATGTAGATGTTAGCTTGTAATTCGTAGGGCTGCAAATTTATTTATGTGTTTCGTACTTGGATATAGGATGAAATTCGTAGCTTTGCACATCATTTATTTGGAAAGAACTATGATAGAAGTAATGGAGTCCGCTTTGCAAAAAGCTGCGGGTGAGGGAATGGATGAATTCATCCAAGTGTTTACCGATAAATATAAGGAGGTGATTGGTGGTGAACTGACTGCCGAAACTATGCCTTTGTTAACGGGGGAGCAACATTCTTTACTCGCTTATCAGATTTTTCGTGACGAGATAATGGTTGGCGGATTTTGTCAGTTGATTCAGAATGGCTATGGCGGATATATTTTTGATAATCCGTTTGCTAAGGTGATGCGTTCATGGGGAGCGGATGAATTGTCGAAATTGGTCTATAAAGCAAAAAAAATATATGATGTCAACCGGAAAGACCTGGAGAAGGAACGGACGGATGATGAATTTATGGCTATGTACGAGCAGTATGAGGCTTTTGATGAGTTGGAAGAGGCTTATTTGGAGATGGAGGAACAGGTTACGGCATTGGTCGCAAGTTATGTGGATGACCATTTAGACCTTTTTGCAAAAATAATAAAAAGATGAATGCAGTATTTTTTAAGTCTTTGCATTTAGTAAGTGTGAATCAGAATTTATATCTTTGCAAAATCTAAAAAATATGTTTATGAAACAGATGAAATTTTTATTGGTAGCTTTGATGGCTGTGGTGATGAGTGTATCGGTGACTTCTTGTATGAATGGAGAAAATAATCCAATTTATACAGGGTTGGCTGTAGCTGAATGTGTTGGTACATATCCTGCTACTTTCTCAGTCTCAAACAATCAGAAATTAGTTGTAAAAGATGCGACCTTGCTTGATTTAAGGTATGGGACAACGTATATGTTTTATTATCAATTTAATACAGAGGAGCAATCTGCTTCTGCAGCTTCAATAACTGTGACACTCTATCAAGGAAGTGCTCCAGTAGCAATTGATGCTGATGATGACGAGGGGCCGGTGGCAAACTCTGCGGATTACGAGGCTGATGCAGCATTGTATTCTTTGGGTACATCTTTATTTCCATCTTCTTTTTTACTTTATAATAAAAAATTGCTGGTTCCCTTTGGTTATTGGGTAAAAGTAGAAGAAAATACTGATAAGCAAAAAGAAGAATTGAATAAGCACTCTTTTGTTTTAACGTATGATGTTACTAACATAGCAAGTGGTGCGAAAACACTTGAATTGACACTTAATCATAAAATTAGTGACGCAGAAGGTGAGAAAGTTACTCGTGACAGGTGGGCGGAAGGCTATAAAGTGTACGATTTGACTACAGCTATAACAGCTTTTAGTGAAAAATCGGGAACAGTACCTACTACTATAAAAATAAAGACGAAACTTAATACATCTACTGGCGGCTCTTTGGAAGGGGCGATAGATGGTACGAACGAGGTAACTTATACTACTGAATAACATTGAACTACAAAGAACTATTTAACATAGCAATGAAATTGATTTCCTCTCCGGCTAAGGCTTGGGAGGAAATTTCTATGGAAGAGGATAGGCGAAAAGTATATATGGCTTTTGTCTATCCTATGATTGGTTTATGCGGTTTGTCCGTATTCATTGGTTCGTTACTGACCAATGGATGGGGAGGTCCGCAAAGTTTCCAGATAGCTATGACCAATTGTTGTGCCGTAGCTGTAGCCCTGTTCGGAGGCTATTTTCTGGCAGCATACGCCATAAATGAGATGGGGACGCGAATGTTTGGTATGCGCAGTGATATACCATTGGCGCAACAGTTTGCAGGATATGCGCTTGTTGTACCATTCCTGCTCCAGATTGTAACCGGACTATTACCTGATTTTAGAATTATTGCTTGGCTGCTGCAATTCTACATCGTATATGTGGTATGGGAAGGGGTTCCCGTATTGATGGGCGTAGAAGAAAAACTGAGATTGAGATACACCCTTTTCTCATCTGCGTTGTTAATACTATGTCCGACGGTGATTCAGATTGTTTTCAATAAACTGACAGCCATACTTAATTAAATATGTGAAGATGAAACAACCCTCTGTAAATATAAAAAATAAACGGGCTACGTTTGATTACGAACTGATAGATACCTATACGGCAGGTATTGTGTTGACAGGTACGGAAATCAAATCCATTCGTCTGGGAAAGGCAAGCCTGGTAGATACGTTTTGTTATTTTGCGAAAGGCGAATTATGGGTGAAGAATATGCACGTCGCCGAGTACTTCTACGGTTCGTATAATAATCATACGGCACGTAGAGAGAGGAAGTTGTTGCTCAACAAAAAAGAATTGGAGAAACTCCAAAGGGAAATGAAGAATCCCGGCTTTACGATTGTTCCCGTGCGTTTGTTTATCAATGAGAAAGGGTTGGCGAAACTCGTAGTTGCCTTAGCGAAGGGTAAGAAAGAATACGATAAACGGGAATCGATCAAAGAGAAAGACGACCGCAGGGATATGGCAAGAATGTTCAAACGATGACATGATAGGATAAATGAAAAAGACAATTTCTCAGATTGTATCCGAACGCATCCTTATCCTGGATGGAGCAATGGGGACAATGATTCAACAATATAACCTCAAGGAAGAAGATTTTCGTGGTGAGCGGTTTGCACATATTCCCGGACAATTGAAAGGAAACAATGACCTGTTGTGTCTGACACGCCCGGATGTGGTTCAGGATATTCACCGTAAATATCTTGAAGCCGGTGCGGATATCATCGAAACGAATACATTCAGTTCGACCACTGTTTCTATGGCTGATTATCACGTGGAGGAATACGTGCGTGAAATGAACCTTGCCGCAGTAAAACTTGCCCGTGAACTAGCCGACGAGTATACAGCGAAGAATCCCGGAAAACCGCGTTTTGTAGCGGGCTCTGTCGGACCTACGAATAAAACCTGTTCCATGAGTCCGGATGTCAACAATCCGGCTTATCGCGCTTTAAGCTATGACGAATTGGCTGCATCCTATCAGCAACAGATGGAGGCTATGCTTGAGGGTGGAGTAGACGCTATCCTGATTGAAACCATATTTGATACGTTGAATGCTAAAGCGGCTATTTTTGCTGCCGGACAAGCAATGAAAACAACAGGTGTCAAAGTACCCGTTATGTTGTCGGTGACCGTATCCGATATCGGTGGAAGAACCTTATCCGGACAGACGTTGGATGCGTTTCTTGCTTCCGTTCAACATGCCGACATCTTTTCCGTAGGTTTGAACTGTTCGTTCGGTGCCCGCCAGCTGAAACCTTTTCTGGAACAATTGGCGGCACGTGCACCTTATTATATAAGTGCTTATCCGAATGCCGGTCTGCCGAATAGTCTGGGCAAGTATGATCAGACTCCTGCGGACATGGCCCATGAGGTGAAAGAATATATTCACGAAGGATTGGTCAATATTATCGGTGGCTGTTGTGGAACAACCGATGCTTACATAGCCGAGTATCCGGCTCTGGTGGAAGGTGCGAAACCTCATATTCCTGTTGCCAAGCCGGATTGTATGTGGCTCTCCGGACTTGAACTGCTGGAAGTGAAACCGGAAATCAATTTTGTGAACGTCGGCGAGCGTTGTAACGTGGCAGGCTCACGCAAATTCCTCCGGCTCATTAATGAGAAGAAATATGATGAGGCCCTTTCCATAGCCCGCCAACAAGTGGAGGACGGAGCTTTGGTGATTGATGTGAATATGGACGACGGACTGTTGGACGCAAAGTCGGAAATGACAACTTTTTTGAATCTCATCATGTCCGAACCGGAGATAGCCCGTGTTCCGGTGATGATCGACTCTTCTAAGTGGGAGGTAATAGAAGCCGGATTGAAATGCCTTCAAGGTAAATCGGTTGTCAACTCTATTTCTTTGAAAGAAGGGGAAGAAGTCTTTCTTGAACATGCCCGGATTGTCAAACAGTATGGCGCTGCTGCCGTAGTAATGGCTTTCGATGAGAAAGGACAGGCGGATACTGCCGCCCGTAAGATAGAGGTTTGCCAACGTGCTTACCACCTTTTAGTAGATAAAGTGGGGTTCAATCCGCATGATATTATCTTTGACCCCAACGTGCTTGCCGTAGCTACAGGGATTGAAGAGCACAATAATTACGCGGTAGATTTTATCGAAGCTACCGGGTGGATAAAACGGAATCTTCCCGGTGCCCATATCAGCGGGGGAGTAAGTAATCTTTCTTTCTCGTTTCGCGGCAATAATTATATTCGTGAAGCGATGCACGCCGTATTCCTTTATCATGCCATTCAGCAGGGAATGGATATGGGTATCGTGAATCCGGGAACCTCTGTTCTGTATAGCGACATTCCAACGGACGTATTGGAGAAGATTGAGGATGTCGTGTTGAACCGTCGTCCGGATGCAGCCGAACGTCTTATTGAGTTGGCGGAATCTTTGAAAGCGACCATGAACGGAACAAACGGACAGACGGCTGTCAAGCAGGATGCATGGAGGGAAGATTCTGTTCAAGAACGTTTGAAGTATGCTTTGATGAAAGGTATCGGTGATTATCTCGAACAGGATCTGGCGGAGGCTTTGCCACTCTATAATAAAGCGGTCGATGTGATTGAAGGTCCGTTGATGGATGGAATGAATTATGTCGGTGAACTTTTCGGGGCGGGTAAAATGTTTCTTCCTCAGGTTGTAAAGACTGCGCGTACCATGAAAAAAGCCGTTGCCATCTTGCAACCCATCATCGAATCGGAAAAGACGGAGGGAACGACCTCTGCCGGAAAGATATTATTGGCAACCGTGAAAGGTGACGTGCATGATATTGGAAAGAATATCGTTGCCGTAGTAATGGCTTGCAACGGTTACGATATTGTTGATTTAGGAGTGATGGTCCCTGCCGAAACCATTGTGCAGCGGGCTATTGAAGAGAAAGTGGATATGATCGGATTGAGTGGGCTGATTACACCGTCTCTCGAAGAAATGGCTCATGTGGCAGGTGAACTAGAGAAAGCGGGATTGGATATTCCTCTTTTGATTGGTGGAGCCACCACGTCGAAGATGCATACGGCATTAAAAATAGCTCCTGTCTATCATGCTCCGGTAGTGCATTTGAAAGACGCTTCCCAGAATGCGGGCGTTGCCGCCAGATTGTTGAATCCGCAGGCGAAAGCCGAACTGGTAAATGAGTTGGAAACGGAATATAGAGCGCTTCGTGAAAAGAGTGGTTTGCTGCGTCGTGAAACCGTGTCATTGGAAGAAGCCCAGAAGAACCGGTTGAATCTGTTTTAGCATTCTATATAAGAAAAAAGATACGTTATAATCAGTATTAGTAAGCAAAAGTTTTGTCTTTTCAATAAATTCCTTACATTTGCGTTCTAATTAATTCATATCTAATACGCAAATGTTTGGAATAGACGACCCTTTTATCATTTTGCCATACCTGCTTTCAGTGGTATGCGTGGTGTTTGCGGCCTGGTTCGGGCTGAAATATTGGAATAAGGACGACGAAAAAGACGAAACACGATGAATACATTTACACTTGGACTGATTGTGGTAGCCTATCTGCTGTCACTCGCTTATTTAGGCTTTCTGGGATATAAGAAAACGACGTCCGCCAGCGATTATCTGGTAGGTGGCCGTCAGATGAACCCTATCGTTATGGCACTTTCCTATGGGGCTACTTTCATTTCGGCGTCCGCTATCGTTGGTTTCGGGGGAGTGGCTGCCGCTTTCGGAATGGGAATCCAATGGCTGTGTTTCCTCAATATGTTTATCGGAGTTGTCATTGCTTTTATCTTTTTCGGTTTGCGTACCCGACGTATGGGGGCAAAACTGAACGTGAGTACTTTCCCGCAATTATTAGGACGTCATTTCCGTTCGCGCAATATACAAGTATTCATTGCTGCCGTCATTTTTATCGGAATGCCACTATATGCGGCAGTCGTAATGAAAGGCGGTGCGGTCTTTATCGAACAGATTTTTCAGATAGACTTCAATATCTCTTTGTTGATATTCACTTTAGTGATTGCCGCTTATGTGATAGCGGGAGGAATGAAAGGAGTGATGTATACGGATGCGTTGCAGGCGGTTATCATGTTCGGCTGTATGCTTTTCCTGCTGTTCTCTTTGTATCAGGTGCTTGATATGAATTTTACCGAAGCCAATAAGGAATTGACGGCAATTGCTCCGTTAGTTCCGGAAAAATTCAAGGCATTGGGACATCAAGGGTGGACGGCAATGCCAGTGACCGGTTCTCCGCAATGGTATTCATTGGTCACTTCCCTTATTCTGGGAGTGGGAATCGGCTGTCTTGCACAACCCCAGCTGGTGGTTCGTTTTATGACTGTGGAGAGCAGCAAGCAGTTGAATCGCGGGGTGTTCATCGGTTGTTTTTTCTTGATAATAACCGTAGGAGCTATCTATCATGCCGGTGCATTGAGCAATCTTTTCTTTTTGAAGACAGAGGGTGCGGTAGCAACGGAGGTAGTACAGGATATTGATAAGATTATTCCCTATTTTATAAATAAGGCAATGCCCGATTGGTTTGCGGCACTCTTTATGCTGTGCATCCTTTCGGCAAGTATGTCTACGCTCAGTTCACAATTCCATACGATGGGGGCTTCCGTCGGTTCCGATATTTATGGAACGTACAAACCCCGTTCGCGTGACAAGTTGACTAACGTTATTCGTCTTGGGGTACTGTTTTCTATCTTGGTCAGTTATATTATTTGTTATATGCTTCCGCATGACATCATAGCACGTGGCACTTCTATCTTCATGGGAATCTGTGCCGCTGCTTTCCTGCCCGCCTATTTCTGTGCGTTGTATTGGAAGAAAGCCACCAAGCAGGGAGTGATGGCAAGTCTGTGGGTAGGAACCATCGGCAGTTTGTTCGCTCTCGTATTCCTTCATCAGAAAGAATCTGCCGCATTGGGTATCTGTAAGGCGTTGTTTGGCAGGGATGTGCTGATCTCCACCTACCCTTTTCCGGTCATAGATCCGATATTGTTTGCGTTGCCTCTGTCTGTGTTGGCTATTATCGGAGTCAGCATGATGACCTATAAGAAATAAGTATTACACTTTGATTTTCTTTTTGTAGGATTCATAGCGTGACAGGATGTCACGGACAAAATTATAAGTTTCTATGCCACGAAAATATCCGTTTTTACAGACCGGGTCGGTGAAGTACTCTTCATTGCTTTTGAGCAAGATGAAGTTTTCTACATTGTCTTTCCATACCAGTTTGTTCTTACCGTATTTCTCGGCCAGTGCCATCGCATCATAAATATGTCCTAATCCGGCATTGTAGGAAGCCAGGATAAAACTGAGACGTTCCTGCTTATCGGGAATCATGCTGAGACTACGGTCGGTAGCTGCGATATATTTGACTGCCGCTTTGACGCTTTCTTCCGGATTCTGTTCCTTTCCGGGCGGAACTCCCATAGCCCGTGCAGTAGCGGGCATTAATTGCATCAGCCCTTTTGCTCCGGCCCAAGACACGGCTGTGGTATCGAAATTGGATTCCGTGTAAGCCAATGAAGCAAGCATACGCCAATCCCAACCGATATCTTTGGAGTACTTCTTGAATAAATCATCATAGTGCGATATCTTCCCCTCTCTTAGTGAAAGGATAGGAGAATGGGGCATCATTTTGCTATTCTCGAAGTAGCGTTTCATACTGGCTGTATAGGCAGGAGAGGTCATATTTTCCTCATGCCATTTGGTGGCTGCTGCCGCCAGCTCGGGACAGTCTTTTCTCACAGCCCATGATGAACGTTGGTCAAAACTGATGGACAAATCAATATTTAAGTTGGGATAATACGTTTTATTAAGCTTGGCCAAATCGTTGTCGGCTACCGTGTATGGAATCTTGCCTTGCGCTACTTGTGTGATCAGGTCTTCGGTAGTAATACTGTCATTGGTTACCTCATGGATTTGAATGCCGCCTCCCAATTCGTCGTTCAGGTTGACAAGACGGTCGTAATACTTTCCGGGCTTTACATAGATATCTTTCCCAATCAGCTCCGTTACATCTTTCAAGGGTTTCTGTTTTCCTTTTCCCTGTTGCACAATAACCTGATGGGTGATGATATCCTCACCGCAATAGATAAGGCTGTCTTTCCATTCCTTTGTTACGGGCAGATTGTAGGCAATCATGTCTCCTTCGCCTGCCAGTAATTTCCGGATCAGTTCGTCGACACTGTTAGCTACTTCGATCCTAAGTTTTAATCCCAGACTTTTGGCGAACTGATCGCTAAGTTCGTATTGAAATCCCATTTCCTGTCCCCGATAAATGAAGTAGGAAGTAGAACTGTATAGTGTCAATACGACCAGTTCGCCGCTGTCTTTTATCTGCGGAAGGTCGTATGCGTTCTCGCTTACAGGATTGGGTCGCGTGTTCTTACATCCGAACACGCAACAGAATAATACAAGGAATAAAGGAATAATCAGTGTCCTAACGCCCATTCTTTAATTTTTAATTTTCAATTTTTAATTCTTGAGGTGCTTCTTGATATACATTGTCAGAATATCAATAGCTACCTTATTGTTTCCACCTTCCGGTACAATAAGATCGGCATAACGCTTGCAAGGTTCGATGAATTGCAGATGCATTGGTTTCAGAACCCGCGTATAACGTTCCATGACCGCTTCGGCAGTACGTCCGCGTTCAATCACGTCTCTTTGGATAACGCGTATCAGTCGTTCGTCAGGATCAGCGTCTACAAATATTTTGAGGTCCATCATGTTGCGCAATTTTTTATCACATAAAGCAAGGATTCCCTCAATGATAACCACTTCGCGAGGTTCAATGTGAATCGTTTCGGGCTGCCGTGTACAGGTAAGATAAGAATAGGTAGGCTGTTCAATGCTTTTCCCTTCTTTCAACTGCATGACATGCTTGGATAGCAAACTCCATTCGAAAGCGTCCGGATGGTCGAAATTGATATTTTGACGTTCTTCCACCGGGACGTGGCTACTGTCTTTGTAGTATGAGTCCTGAGGTAGTAACACCACTTCTCCTACGGGGAGACTTTCTATGATTTTCCGTACAACGGTGGTCTTTCCGGAACCTGTTCCGCCTGCTATGCCTATTATTAACATCTCTTTAAGTATATATTTAAACTAAATGGAGTAAATTTGCATTGTTTATACAGTATATAAGAAGACAAATATAGAAACAATTCATTAAAATAGCAACGGTAATGGTAAAACACATTGTATTATTTAAGTTAAAAGACGATGTTCCTGCTGAAGAGAAGCTGGCAGTCATGACTAAATTTAAGGAAGCGATAGAAGCACTTCCCGCTAAAATCTCTGTAATCCGTAAGGTAGAGGTCGGATTGAATATAAATCCGGGTGAGACTTGGAACATCGCGCTTTACAGTGAGTTTGATACTTTAGAAGATGTGAGATACTATGCAACGCATCCGGAACATGTTGCGGCCGGTAAGATTCTGGCTGAGACAAAGGAGAGCCGTGCGTGCGTGGATTATGAGTTATAACCCCCAATAATAAAAGAATGAAAAAACTATTTTCTTTTCTGCTCTTAAGCTTTGTGGCCTATGTGTTGCAAGCGCAGATACAGGATCCTGTGAAATTTAAAACGGAGTTGAAATCTCTTTCCGATACGGAAGCGGAGATTGTATTTACTGCAACCATTGATAAGGGGTGGCATGTATATTCTACTGAGCTTGGAGACGGAGGACCTATTTCCGCCACATTCAACGTCGATAGCAAATCGGGGATTGAACCGGTAGGAAAGTTGAAACCGGTAGGTAAGGAGATAGCTACTTTCGACAAGTTGTTCGAGATGAAAGTACGCTATTTCGAGAACACGGCTAAGTTTATCCAAAAGGTGAAGTTCACAGGAGGGGCTTATGCGATAGAAGGGTATCTGGAATATGGAGCTTGTAATGATGAAAGTTGCCTGCCTCCGACACAGGTTCCGTTCAAGTTTGCCGGAGAAGCTAAGGGTAATACGGTGGCGGCTAAAGAGGACAAATCGGCTAAAGAGGATAAAGCAGAGAAGAAAGATAACGCAGACAAGACGGAGACAGATTTAGCTGTTTCAAAAGATACGGTTGCCATGACCGAACTGCTTTCCGCTACTCCGGTGGATGCGTCTACAGGTATCCAGCCTGCTGTTGCATCCAGTGAGCTTTGGAAGCCGGTCATTAGTGAACTGCAAGCGCTGGGAGAGGAGCATGGACAGAAAGATATGTCTTGGATATATATATTCATAACAGGTTTTCTGGGTGGATTATTGGCATTGTTTACTCCTTGTGTATGGCCGATTATTCCGATGACCGTCAGTTTCTTTCTGAAACGCAGCAAGGATAAGAAGAAAGGTATTCGTGACGCATGGACGTACGGTGCGTCTATCGTAGTGATTTATGTTGCGTTGGGCTTGGCTATTACACTGATTTTCGGTGCCAGTGCGCTGAATGCTTTGTCTACCAATGCTATCTTTAATATTCTCTTCTTCCTGATGTTGGTGGTTTTTGCAGCTTCATTCTTTGGAGCTTTCGAGATCAGACTTCCGTCGAAGTGGGGAAATGCGGTAGATAGTAAGGCTGAATCAACGACCGGTCTGTTGAGTATCTTCCTGATGGCTTTCACTCTATCTTTGGTGTCTTTCTCTTGCACAGGTCCGATTATCGGATTTTTGCTGGTACAGGTGTCTACTACGGGAAGTGTGGTTGCTCCGGCAATTGGTATGTTAGGATTTGCCATTGCATTGGCTCTGCCGTTTACTCTGTTCGCTCTGTTCCCGTCATGGCTGAAATCTATGCCGAAGTCCGGTGGATGGATGAATGTGATAAAGGTGACGTTGGGCTTTCTTGAATTGGCATTCGCACTTAAGTTCTTGTCGGTAGCCGATTTGGCATACGGATGGAGACTGCTCGACCGTGAAACGTTCCTTGCTTTGTGGATCGTGATTTTTGCTTTGCTTGGATTCTATTTGTTGGGTAAGGTTAAATTCCCGCACGACGATGATGATAATAAGGTAGGAGTTACCCGTTTCTTTATGGCGCTTATTTCTTTGGCGTTTGCGGTATATATGGTTCCCGGTTTGTGGGGAGCACCGTTGAAGGCGGTAAGTGCATTCGCTCCGCCTATGCATACGCAGGATTTTAACTTGTATGAGAATGAGGTGCATCCAAAATTCAAGGATTACGAGCTGGGAATGGAGTATGCCCGCCAGCAAGGTAAGCCGGTTATGATTGACTTTACCGGACATGGTTGTGTGAATTGCCGTAAGATGGAAGCTGCTGTGTGGACAGATTCAAAGGTGAGTGATATTATTAATAAGGATTATGTGCTCATCTCTTTATATGTAGATGATAAAACTCCGCTTTCGGAACCGGTGAAAGTAGTAGAGAATGGCACAGAACGTACATTGCGTACTGTAGGCGACAAATGGAGTTATCTGCAACGTGTGAAATTCGGTGCCAACGCCCAGCCTTTCTATGTATTGCTGGATGGTCAGGGAAAACCGTTGAACAAGTCGTATGCTTATGATGAAGATATAGCTAAATATATTGACTTCCTGCAAGTAGGACTGGAAAATTATAGGAAGGAGAAGTAATGACTTCTCTGGCGATGGATTGAGAAAAGGCGGCTTCATTCTTGGATGAAGTCGCCTTTTATTTTTTTATTTCAGAAAAAATACATACGTTTGTAACATCATAACAATACCTTTGTGGCCAAAAATAAAGAAAGTATGTACGCAACAGACACTCTAATGGATGAACGGGAACTGGTTCTCCGTCTGATAGACGGAGATGAAGAGGCCTTTTGCGAACTTTATGCCGCTTATAAGAATCGTTTGCTCTACTTCGCCCTGAAATTCGTCAAGTCGCGTGAATTTGCGGAGGATATATTCCAGGATGCGTTTACGGTAGTTTGGCAAACTCGTCGTTTCATCAATCCCGAAGCCTCTTTCTCTTCCTATCTTTATACTATTGTGCGTAATCGTATTTTGAATCAGTTGCGGGATATGGCTAATGAAGATCAGCTGAAAGAGCAGATTCTTTCTCAAGCGATCGATTCAACGAACGAAACGAATAATCATATTCTGCTCAATGATTTGAAAGAGATTATTGCTCATGCGTTGGAGCAATTAACGCCCCGCCAGCGTGAGGTATTCAAAATGAGCCGTGAACTACAGATGTCTCATAAAGAAATAGCCGAAGCATTGGGTGTTTCTGTTCATACGGTGCAAGAACATATTTCTCTTTCTCTAAAAGTGATTCGTTCTTATTTGACTAAATATTCAAGTACATCAGCCGATGTACTTTTGATTCTATTGTGCTTGAATTTATAATAAATGTTAATCATACCCTAGCTCTTTCTTACTTTTGTGTATTACTTATACAAAGGGAAGGAAAGTAATATCCTTATTTTGAATATATGATGAAAGATACTAAAACAGAAAAAGATAAATTGCATCGCTACCTGGATGATCTTTATACCCGGGATGATGCTTCACAGTTGTTGCAAAGTATTAAGGATTCAGAAAACCAAGATATATTGGACGAACTGGCAGCAGAGGTTTGGGAAGAATCCGGGAATCTGCAACCTGGTAATGATTTGGAGCGGGAAAAATATAAGAGAGAGGCACGCCAATTACTGAAGCGTATTGAACACAAAAAACGTACATGGTTCCGCCGGGCTTCTGTGGTGGCAGTCAGTACAGCGGCTGTAATAGCCATTATCATAGGGAGTGTCAACTTTTTCCGGTATATGAATGCACAACAGGTCACACTGGCTGAAATCACCACTTCCTTTGGTGAGAAAAGACAAGTGACTTTGCCGGACGGGACTCTTTTGGTTCTGAACTCTTGTTCGCAAGTGCGTTATCCGGATCGTTTTGTTGGAGATCTCCGTGAAGTGGAACTTGAAGGAGAGGGATATTTCCGTGTTGCCCGTAATGAAAAGATGCCATTTGTTGTGAGGACGAAGCGACTGGATGTTCAGGTGTTAGGTACCCGGTTTGATGTAAAATCCTATTCAACAGATGAAATAGTGTCTGTGAGTGTGGAGAGTGGTAAGGTACAGGTCGATTTGCCGGAAGCGATGATGAGGTTGACTGCTAAGGAACAGGTGCTTATCAATACTGTTTCCGGAGAATATAGTAAGAAAACAGAGGATAGGGGAGTGGCTGTCTGGATGAAAGGTGGGTTACGCTTTTACAGTACACCTATCCGCGATGTGGCAAAGGAACTGGAACGGGTATATAATTGCCGGATTACTTTTGCTCCCGGTCAGGATTTCAACAACTTGATTACCGGCGAACATGATAACAAGAGTCTGGAAGCGGTACTTAAATCCATTGAATTTATCAGCGGTGATATCAAATATAAGAAAGAGGGCATCAATGTACTTCTTTACAAAGAATGAGATGAATAATAGATAATGTTCAACCTTTTAAAAAATAATAGATGAAAACAGCTCCTTCATGAACCTCCCCAAAATGATAGAAGCACTCCAAAGGAATGCCTCTATCCGCAATCCGGACGGATATTCATAAGCTTCGACCCAAATGAATAACGTATCGCGCATTGCTTGTTTTTAATAACTTTAGTCAATTACTAAAACGCACAAATTTATGAATAATCTTCTTATTTGTAAAGGGATAAGTAAAAATAGCTGTTCGTTTTTAGCTTTTTTACTATTCACCTTCATTTTAATAGCTCCGGCTGCTGCTCAGACATTGAAAGAGCATGATATTACGCTTCGTGTGCAAAACGAGCCGGTAGAGAGTGTTTTCAATAAAATCAGCAAACAGACTAATTTTAAGTTTCTCTATGATCAGGAGACGGTGAACAAGGCTCCGAGAGTTTCTTTCGACATTAAAAATGCTTCATTAAAACAGATTCTGGGAGAAATTACTTCCCAGGCCAAGCTTTATTTCAATAGGACCGATCATACAATTGCTGTCAGCAAACAGCCGCTTAAGAAAGAAGAAACTGCTCAACGTGCACGCACTATCCAGGGAATAGTTGCCGATGATAAAGGAGAACCGGTGATTGGTGCCAGTGTGCAGATTAAGGGAGAAGGCAGTGGTACGATTACCGATATCGACGGACGTTATTCATTAATGAATGTACCGGAGTCTGCAACGTTGACCATCTCTTATATTGGATATAAAACGGTAAATATCTCTGCAAAGGATAAAAATACGGCGAAAATCACGTTGGTAGAAGATAGTAAGATGATTGATGAGGTAGTAGTGGTGGGATATGGAGTTCAGAGAAAAAGAGACGTCTCTACTTCTATTTCTTCCGTGAAAGCTGAACAAATTGCGGATGTTTCTGCTTCAGACTTTCGTCAGGCGTTGGCAGGTAAGATGCCGGGGGTACAGGTTACACAACCAAGTGGTGATCCGGAGGGAAGTGTAAGTATCCGTGTTCGTGGTATCAGTACGGTTAATGCTGGTAGTGATCCTCTTTATATTATTGATGGCGTGCCGGTGGAACGTGGATTTGCCAATCTGAATAATAATGATGTCGAATCTGTGGAGGTTTTGAAAGATGCTTCGTCGGCAGCTATTTATGGTAGTCGCGGTTCCAACGGTGTAATTATTATCACGACCAAGCAGGGACAGTCGGAAAAGATGAAAGTGCAGTATGATGGATATTATGGTATCCAGAGTGTTTCGAAGAAACTTTCAATGATGAATGCATATCAGTTTGCCGAATTTGCAAAGGATGGTCATGACAACGCTTATCTGGATGCTAATCCCGGAGGTTCACCGGATGACCCGAACGGAATGCGTCCGAATTCATGGGAGCGTATTCCTACGGAACTCTTTCCCTATCTGAATGGTGATAAGGGGTTGACGGATACGGATTGGCAAGATGCTATTTTTCGTACTGCTGCTACTACCAGCCACAATGTTTCTATTTCCGGCAGAGGAAAAACAGTCGGCTATTTCATTTCTGCCAACTATTATGATAAAGAGGGTATTATAATTAATTCCGACTTTAAGAAATATAGTATGCGTATGAATTTGGACGGGAAATATAAAAGACTGAAATTCGGTTTGAATTTCTCTCCTTCCTATTCTACTTCCAATCGGGTAGATGCTTCCGGATCTAATGGTATTGTGCAATCGGCATTGATGATGCCTCCGGTATGGCCGGTGTATAATGCGGATGGCAGCTATAATTATCAGGGAAACGGCTATTGGAGAATTGGAAATGACTATCAGCATAATGCCGTATTGAACCCGGTAGCCATGGCAAACTTACAATCGGATGTCGTAGACCGTATGGCGATTGTCGGAAAAGTTTTTGCTGAATTGGAGTTGTATAAGGGGCTTACTTATAACATTTCTTTTGGTGGCGATTATTATGGTTCGCATAATGACCAATATCGTTCTTCGGAACTTCCTTTATTGGGACAGAAGTATTATGATGTAAAGTCAAATCCGACAGCCTACAGTTCATCAGGTTTTTATTTCAACTGGTTGGTGGAGAATAAAATCAATTATAACACAACGATTAAGGATGCTCATTCTATCAATGTGGTCTTAGTACAGTCGGCTCAAAAAGAGACATATAAAGGAGATAATGTGACGGCAACCGATTTCCCGAACGACTATATACAAACAATTTCCGGAGGTACGGTGACGAAAGGTGCATCTGATAAAACCCAATGGACGATTGCTTCTTATCTGGCACGTATGCAGTACAGTTATAAAGGTAAATATATGGCTTCGGCAGCTATTCGTGCAGACGGTTCTTCCCGTTTTGGCAAGAATAACCGGTGGGGATATTTTCCTTCAGCTTCTTTGGCGTGGAGAATAAGCGGAGAAGACTTCTTTATGAAGGCTAAGTGTCTGTCGTTTGTTGATGATTTGAAGTTAAGAGCGAGTTATGGAGTGACCGGTAACTTCCAGATTGGCAATTATGATCATTTGTCTCTGATGGCTTTGGATAATTATGTGCTTGGCACAGGTAACGGACAATTGGTGAATGGTTATAAGCCAAGTACCATAAAGAATGAAGATTTGAGTTGGGAAAAGAATGCGATGGTGAATGTGGGTGTTGATTTGCAGATGTTCAAAGGATTGCTGGGATTGACTGTGGATTATTATAATACCAATACCTCTAATATGTTGTTGAATGTACCAGTTCCCCACCTGACCGGATATAGCACTGCATTGATGAATATCGGTAAAGTGAATAATAGGGGATGGGAAGTTGCCTTGACCTCACAGAAGAATGTAACTAAAGATTTCGGTTATTCGTTCAATGCTAATTATGCCACTAATACGAACGAGGTGAAGGCACTTGGTCCAGGTAATGCTCCTATCATATCTACCGGTAGCGTAGATCATGCTTATTACATAACGAAAGTCGGTGAACCTATCGGATGTTATTATCTGTTGGTGCAGGATGGAATTTTCTCTAATGAAGAAGAATTAAAAAAGTATCCTCATTTCAGCAATACCCAGCCGGGAGATTTCCGCTTTGTGGATGTAGACGGGGATGGAGTGATGGACTTGGATAAAGATCGTACAATCGTGGGTAACTATATGCCCGATTTTACCTATGGGTTTGGTGGTAAAGTCTGGTTTAAGGGATTTGACCTTGATTTTAATTTTCAAGGAGTATATGGTAATGAGATTCTGAATCTGAATCGTCGTTACATTGATAATCTGGAAGGTAATACCAATGGCACCACTATAGCCTTGAATCGTTGGAAAAGTCCGGAAGATCCGGGAAACGGTCAGGTGAACCGTGCCAACCGTAAGTCAAAGGGGTATAATGGTCGTACTTCAACCTGGCATCTGGAAGATGGCTCTTATCTGCGATTGCAGAATGTGACACTAGGATATACCTTGCCGAAGAACCTGACTCAACGCTTTTTCGTGGAAAAATTAAGAGTTTACGTTTCCGGACAAAACTTATGGACTTCGACTAATTATAGCGGATATAATCCGGAAGTAAATGCACGTCCGAGTAATTCTCTTTCACCGGGTGAGGATTATGGAACTTATCCATTGGCTAAAACATTCTTGTTTGGGCTAAACATAACACTTTAATCATCCTTTAAAATACACGTTATATGAAAAAATATAAACTAATACTATTCCTATCAACTGCCTTGTTATCAGTTGCTTGTACAGATAGTTTCTTCGATTTGGAACCGAGTAGCAGTGTGCCTACCGACAAGGTATATAAGACAGCGGAAGATTTTAATGTAGCCGTGATAGGATGTTACTCCAAATTGCAGACACAAGTTTCCTATTTTACAGAGTGTTGCGAATATCGGAGTGATAATTTGACATTGAGTGCGCCCACTGCCGGAACACAAGACCGTTATGATATCGATCAGTTTGCAGATAAAGCTTCTAACGGAATTTTGGAAGCCGCCTGGGCGAACTTTAATAATGGAGTCTATCGTTGCAATCTTGTATTAGATAGAATTGATGAGGCCAACTTCGATGCGACTCTGAAAAAACAATATAAAGGCGAAGCTCTTTTCATCCGTGCCCTTACTTATTTTAATATGTATCGTTTATGGGGAGGGATACCGATGACTAATAAAGTGGTGACGGTGGCTGAAGCTCTTAAAATCGGGCGCAGTTCCGATCAACAGGTTTATGATTTTCTTGTCGGTGATTTGAATCAGGTTGTTAATGAAAATATGTTGCCGTCTTCTTATACAAGTGCCGATATGGGACGAGTGACTTCCGGTGCTGCAATGGCATTGCTCGGCAAGATTTACCTGACTTTCCATAAATGGACGGAGGCTCGCAATGTGCTATCTCAACTAGTGGGTCGGTATTCTTTAATGACTACTCCCGAACAGGTGTTTGACGTGAACAATAAAATGAACGATGAGATTATTTTTGCTGTTCGCTTTAATAAAGATGTCGAAGGAGAAGGACATGGATATTGGTTCTCTATTATTAATCTGACTGATGATACCAATCAGACAAAGTCTCTGAAAGAGTGCTACAAAGATGGGGATAAGCGCAAGAATCTGATTACCTATGTAAAGGTGGAAGATAAAGTATGCGTGATGAATAAATTTAAAGATGTCAAAAGTGCGACCTATAATACAGTCGGTAATGACCAGATTATTCTCCGTTATGCCGATGTGCTGTTGATGTACGCCGAAGCTTTGAATGAAATCAGTTATAGTAATTTGCAGAATTCAGAAGCTATGGTTGCTTTGAATGCTGTGCATACTCGTGCCGGATTGTCTCCGCTTCAGATAACAGAACTTCCCGACCAGGATAGCTTCCGTAAAGCGATTATGTTGGAACGTCAACAGGAGTTTCCTTATGAGGGACAGCGTTGGTTCGATTTGGTACGTATGGGAGGTGCTAAGGAGGCTATGAAAGCAGAAGGACATATTATTCAGGACTATCAATTCCTGTATCCTATTCCTAAAACGGAGTTGGAAAGAATAAACAACACAGAACTGCTGTGGCAGAATACGGGATATTAATAGGATTAAACTAAAAGAAATCAAACGATGAAAAAAATAATATATAGCTTGTTGTTCATTTTCACGGTAGTCTTTACTGCTTGTGAAGAAGATCTGCCAAAGGCAAGTTTCGATTTATATGAACTGAAGTCACTAACGGCAACAGCCGGAGATATGAATGTGACTCTTTCCTGGGAAGCATACGAGAACGCCCGTCCGAATGAATATTTGATTCTTTGGACTTCCGGATCATCAGAAGCGGAAGGAGGCGAGATGACTGTGGATGCAAAAACAATGACTACCACTATCAATAATCTGGTGAATGATGTTGCTTACACTTTTTCTGTGCAACCTCGTTATGGGGGAGGATTGGCCAGTAAAACTACTGCTGCCTGTACACCGAAGAATGCAAGATATCCGATTTCTGATCTGACGGCAGCAGCCGGCAATGAAAGAGTGCGTTTGAGATGGACGAAACCTGCAAGTGAACGTTTCACTCGCTATCAGGTTACCGTGAATCCCGGTAATCAGATTATCAATCTGGATGATACTTCATTGGAAGAATACATCGTCGATGGTTTGACTAACGATCAGGAATATACATTTAATGTAGTCTGTGTTTATCCTACAGGCAATTCTATTGCGGTGGAAACTTCTGCTACTCCCGGATTGATCTATCCTATTCTTGCTAGTACGGAACTGGTTGTGTGGGAGCCTTCTACCTTTGCTTATAACGATATGTATTTCATGGCTGGTGAAGTGAAATCGGTAAGTTGGGATTTTGGTGATGGTACGACATCGGGAGAAAACAATCCGGTGCATGCTTTTGCTACTACCGGTACTTATACAGTGGCCGTAACGGTGACTTATGTTAATAATACCACCGAGTCGGGCAGTCTGACTGTCACGGTCGGCAATTATAAATGGAATTCTGTCGATTTGAACTTCGGTGGACTTACCGGATATGTAAAGACCTCCAATCCGGTGTTCTCTCCGGATGGAAAAACAATGTATATCCCGACATCTACTCCTGCGGGTCATTTGTTTGCTATTGACGTAGTGAGCGGTGAATTCAAGTGGGTGTTTGCTATTGATAAGGTGACTTATGGCGGGGGAGCGTTAGTCGGTTCTGATGGCACTATTTATCAGTGTGTGAGTGATGCTTCTGTAAATAATGTATATGCAATAGCTCCTACTAATGGTAAACAGAAATGGGCGGTTAAATTGGATGGTGCAATAGGAGCTTTCCCTGCATTGTCTGAAGATGGTGTCCTTTATTGTTTGACTAATAAAAGCATATTGTATGCACTTGATGTAGTTAATCAGGGTAGTATCAAGTGGCAGAAAAAGTTAGATGGTGACACGGGAGGTGCTGTTGTCCTTGATAAGAAAGGCAATGTCTATGCCGGTACGAATGCAACAATTTATGCCTTCAACTCAAAAGGTGAATCGCTTTGGACATTGGAAGGAGATAATAAAGTGACAGAACGAGGAGCTTTTGCGTTGAATGGTAATATGCTTTATGCAACATTGAAGGGAGGTGGACTTGTGGCTGTGGATATGACAAACGGAATGAAGAAATGGACGTATCCGACCACGAAAGGAGATGCTTATTTTCCGATTGTTGATAAAAATGGCAATGTCTATTTTACTGAAAAAGGATCACAGACTGTTCATGCAGTAAATGCCGGCGGATCTAAAATCTGGGAGAAAAATGTGGGTAACAATTTGAACTACAGTGGAGGTGCTTTGAGTACGGATGGTATTCTTTATATAGGTACCCAATCGAATAACAAAGTGCTGGGACTTGATATTACTAATGGTAACATTGTTTTTGAAGAAACTGTGGGACAACAAGTAATGGCAGCTGTTACTATTGGCCCCGATAAACGGCTTTATTGCGGAACGATCGGATCTGATAATATCGGTTCGATAAAGGCATTTGCTATCAATAAGACGTTGGAGTCGGACTCCTGGAGTATTCGTGGTGGTGATGTTCAAGGTACAAACCGTCAAAAGTAAGCGATAATGAGAGTTCCTGTTTTTATCTTATTTATGGCGATGACAATGGGTTTATATGCACAGAAATATAAAGTAGGTACGACTACAGCTTTGTGGAAAGTACCTGCTTCCACAGACTTTTCTCAAGCCCGGTCTGTGGGGGTAGAGTATGTGGAAGTAGCATTTAACCAGTGTTATAGAGGAGTTCCGGCAGATGAAGTTGTTCCTCGTATCCGGGATATGAAAGCAAAAATTGATAGTGCTGGTATCAAGGTCTGGTCTATACATCTTCCTTTCTCACGCACGTTGGACATATCGGTGCTGGATGAAAAGAAAAGGAAAGAAAATGTAGATTTTATGGCGGAGATGATTGAACAGTGCGCTCAATTTCAGCCGAAATGTTTAGTGCTGCATCCTAGTTCCGAGCCTATTGCTGACAGTATTCGGGCACAAAGAATAACTAACGCTTCCAGGTCTATCGCTTATCTGAAAAAATATGCAGATCAAATAGGAGCACAGTTGTGCATCGAAAATCTGCCGAGAACTTGTCTGGGTAATACTCCTGAAGAGCTTTTGGAGATAATCAAAGATATTCCGGGTGTGAAGGTTTGTTTTGATACCAATCATTATACTAAAGGGACGACAGAGCATTTTGTAGAAACTGTTGGTGAACGTATAGGTACTATACATGCCTCGGACTTTGACTTTGTCAACGAGTGTCACTGGCTTCCTACACAAGGTGACATTCAATGGGGAAAGTTAATGCATGCACTCGAAGGAATCGGCTATGAAGGGGTTTTCATGTATGAAGCTACCAAAGACCATGAAAACGACAACACACGTCCGACACCGGAACGGGTGGTTGAGACTTTCAATAAAATAATTAATGACTATAAAAATCAGAAATAAGATGGATATAATAAGAAAAATACAATATTTACTGTTTTGTCTTTTGGCAATAGGTTTTGTTGCTTGTGATGATGATGACAACAACAGTACCGAAACAGGTCATGAAGGAATTCTTACGCAATTGGCAGAGGAAGTAGATGCCACTGCACAACAGTTGTGGAGTTCTTCTCCTTTGATTGTCAATACCGGACGTACCACTACTTTGACCAAGATCCAGGGATATGCGGATAAGTGTAAAGATGATTATTTCATCAGTTATCTGAATGGCTTCGATCAGGCAAGTACGAGTATGGAAAAGTGTGATCCGATTATCTATTTTTATCGGAGTGCATTTGATCGTGTGATGGATGGAATTAAAAACTCAAAAGTAGAAAATGGTACGGCAGCGATCTGGTTACTCTATAATATGGGGTATGTGGTAAAAACTCCGTCAGGATGTTTTGCTATTGACATTTCTCATCGTTGGGCGAAAGAGCTGGCACCTTATATTGATTTTCTCTGTGTTACACACAAGCACTCCGATCATTATGATAATGATCTTATCCAGGCTATGTTTGATTTAGGTAAACCGGTGTTATCCAACTATTTGAAAGATACGACATATCCTTATACTGCAAAGGGGGATAAAGATTATGAAATTGGAAAATTCAAGATTAAAACCTGTATCACTGACCATAACAATGCCGGGTTATCTAATTTTGTGACTGTGTTTTCGATCGATTGTGGGGAAGATACCGGTAATTTCGTCTTTATGCATGTAGGAGACTCCAACTATAAACCGGAACAATATACGAATTTGGCTTCTCATGTGAATGTCTTGATACCGCGTTATGCTCCCAATGCTCTGACCGAAAATAATATTCTGGGTTCAGGTGCGGGACAGGTGGAGCCCGATTATGTCTTGTTATCACATATCTTGGAACTGGCTCATGCAGGTGTTGATGAATCAAGATGGTCATTGGATATGGCACTCGAACGGGCTTCGAAGATTAACTGTGAACAGACTTATGTACCAATGTGGGGAGAAAAACTAGTCTGGAAAAACAATAAACTGAATTAAAATTCTTAATGCTTGAACTTATGAAACGGATATGTAACTTCATACTTCTTCTGTGTTTGGTGCAACTGGCTGTTGCCCAAAATAGAATAGCTGAAATCAGAGAAAATCTGCTGGGAAATCATCCGGATAAAATATTGGTTGTATCCCACCGGGCTGACTGGCGTAATGCCCCGGAAAACTCATTGCAAGGTATACAGAATTGCATTGATATGGGTGTCGATATGGTGGAGATCGATTTGAAACGAACCAAAGACGGACATTTAGTAGTGATGCATGATAAAACAATCAATCGTACCATGTCCGGAAAAGGACTGGTGGAAGATTATACATTGGCCGAATTGAAAGCAATGCGTCTTAAAAATGGAGTAGCTTGTAAGACACGACATCAGATTCCTACATTGGAAGAAGTGATGTTGCTCTGCAAAGGTAAGATTATGGTAAATATTGATAAGGGGTATGATTATTTTCAGGAAGCTTATATTGTACTCGAAAAGACGGGAACGGTTGACCAGTGTGTTATCAAAGCCGGTCTTCCTTATGAACAAGTGAAAGCCGAAAACGGTGCTGTATTGGATAAAGTGATTTTTATGCCTATTGTACAGTTGCATAAAAAAGGAGCCGAAGCTATTATTGACAGTTATCAGACTCACATGAAGCCTGCTGCTTATGAGTTAGTGTTTGATAATGATAGTCCGGAGGTGCTTAACCTGATAAAAAAAGTGCGTGATACAGGTTCTAAGTTGTTTATAAACTCTCTTTGGCCCGAATTATGCGGTGGTCATGATGACGACCGTGCAGTAGAACTTCATCAACCGGATGAAAGCTGGGGATGGATCATTAATCAGGGAGCCAAATTAATTCAAACTGACCGTCCTGCCCTCTTATTGGAGTATCTGCGCAAAAAGAAACTTCACGACTAAATAGACTTTTTCATGTTGAAACAACTTATAAACTTTTACAAGGTCTCTTCACCGAGACCTTGTAACGGGGAAGCTTTGTCTTCATCCGGCTCACAACATCTTCATTCCGATGCCCGTCGTCTGAAATACCTGAAATGGTCTACTTTCCTTTCAGCCACTTTCGGTTACGGCATGTACTATGTTTGTCGTCTTAGCCTGAATGTCGTGAAGAAGCCCATCGTAGATGAAGGAATTTTCTCCGAAACGGAACTGGGAATTATCGGTTCGGTATTGTTCTTTACTTACGCCCTTGGAAAATTTACGAATGGTTTTCTGGCTGACCGTAGCAATATCAACCGCTTTATGACTACTGGTTTACTGGTAACTGCTTTAGTGAACCTATGTCTGGGCTTTACCCATTCTTTTATACTGTTCGCTCTCCTTTGGGGGATTAGCGGCTGGTTTCAGTCTATGGGTGCTGCTTCTTGTGTAGTGGGACTTTCCCGTTGGTTCACGGACAAAGAACGGGGTTCCTATTACGGATTTTGGTCTGCCAGCCACAATATCGGTGAGGCGTTGACCTTCCTAATTGTTGCGTCTATCGTTAGTGTATTGGGGTGGAGATACGGTTTCTTTGGTGCCGGTATTGTTGGTTTGCTTGGTGCTTTAATTGTGTGGAAGTTCTTCCATGACACTCCCGAGAGTCAGGGCTTTCCTCCTGTGAATGCTCCCAAACAGAAAGAGGAGATGAGTATGGCGGAAACGACGGACTTTAATAAAGCCCAACGCCAGGTATTGATGATGCCTGCCATCTGGATACTGGCTCTTTCGAGTGCTTTTATGTATATCAGTCGCTATGCTATCAATAGCTGGGGTGTTTTTTATCTGGAAGCGCAAAAGGGATATTCCACGTTGGATGCCAGCTTCATTATTTCCATCTGTCCGGTCTGTGGAATTATCGGTACCATGTTTTCGGGAGTCATTTCTGATAAACTGTTTGGCGGTCGTCGAAATGTTCCCGCCCTGATTTTCGGATTGATGAATGTTCTTGCACTTTGCCTGTTCCTGTTGGTTCCTGGTGTACACTTCTGGGTAGATGTGCTTGCCATGGTTCTTTTCGGGCTGGGTATCGGAGTTCTCATTTGTTTTTTGGGTGGTCTGATGGCAGTCGATATTGCTCCCCGCAATGCGTCGGGAGCAGCATTGGGGGTAGTCGGCATTGCCAGTTATGTTGGAGCCGGATTACAGGATGTAATGAGTGGTGTTCTGATAGAGGGGCAGAAGACAGTTCAGAATGGAGTGGAGGTTTACGACTTTACCTATATCAATTGGTTCTGGATTGGGGCGGCTTTGTTGTCCGTACTCTTTGCCTTATTGGTTTGGAATGCAAAGTCAAAAGAGGCAGATTAGTTTCAGGTATATTAGGTTAGATTGAAAAACACTTGTTTCCCGAAGAGGATAACAAGTGTTTTTTCAATGGTATCGGTTTTTATTTCGGGAAGTTTGTAGCTACGATTCTTCCCGAAATGTTTTATCCTATTTACCTCGTCTCTACCAACCAACGATTGATATTGCGAGTTTCCGCACTAAATTCCACACCGATTTTGGCGTTCCATCAGTTTGAATACAAGATAGAAAATAACCTGATAGTGACGTTCGGTCTGGTCATTCTTTCCGATATAAAATCCCTGATCGTTGTTCTTCATTGGAGTGTAAAACGGAACAAGGATAATCTTTTCAGCACGGCTTTTTCATTTAAGCTTTGATTTAGGGATATAATCTCCCTACCCATGCCAGTGCGGCATGGAAGGTAATCTTGTTGTTGATAATCAATAATTTACAAATATATCAAATCTAAATTTTTCTCATTTTTGAGCCAGAAAATGTAACACCTTAGTGAAGCTTACCGATAATTCCCTTGTTATCTCAGCTGTACCTTTTCGCTTATCTGATATTTTTTTCCTTCTGTTCTTCCAAACAGCAATCAGTGCCAATACCATCCTTTGAACTGTGTCGAGGTTTCTAGCCGCCCGTTCAGCCTTACGCTTTATACTGTCCTGCCGAAGGTTTCGGTCAAGATCCCAGTGCATGCTTTCAATAGCCCAATGCTGTTTGGTTATCTGACTAAGCCGCTCTGCACTGCTATCCAGGCTTGAAATGTACAGTCGCTGTTCAGATGTAGTCTTGCCATCAGACTTTTTCTCGGTAGATGTGAGTATTTCTATAACTGTCAAATTGCCATTCCATTTTTCTCTGTTGACAATAAGTTCTTCCCCACGGTATATACGGCATATCCTTGACTCAATCCTACCATGTTCCAAGTATGGACCTTCCTTGTAGACATCAGTGGAGGTGGCGGTCTTTATAGAGTCTTCAAGGCCATAACGCAAAGATCTTTGATTCGCCTTGAGTTCGATCACGAAGTCTGCTCCTTTATCTCTAATCTTGTCTATTATTACCTTTTGGAATGACATGGCATCTGCTGTGACTACACATCCTGACACGTCTAGTTTGTCCAATAACCGGGGCACGGATTTGATTTCATTACTTTTCTCCTTGCAAACATCAGTAGCCAGAGTAAAGCCCGAACCAAGTGAGTATGCAGATACGATATCAGGGTTACGTCCGTTCTCGTACAAGGTACCTCGCATGGCCTTGCCATCAATACAAATGATATTAGTTGCCGAAGAGGATATTTCCTTGCGGAAAACGTCTGCAAAAGCAGACATTCGGTCAGCCATCTTTTCATCGTCTATGCTTTGAAACACACGGCAAAGCGTAGATTCTGACGGCAAACCATATGGAAATAGCCCTTTCGCCTGCAGGCGTTTCAAGTGGCGTTTGCCAAATTGAAGTATTTCAGCTCTGGTAATACACTTGCTGAGCCTCCCCAATATGACAAGCATGAGTATGTCTTCAAGTTTGTGTTTGAAGTTTCCCCTGCTTGTTCTGCGGTATTCAGGGACTGAGGATACAAATTTTCTCAAATGAGTCATGATGCTGCCACGAAGACAGTCAAGGTGTTTCTTCTTTAGTAGTATTGTACATAAAAACTTGTATATCAATAAAATAAATCGTATTTTTGCTATCGCAAAAACAAAGGCGGAAGACAATATTAACACCATATCTTATTGAATTCCGCCTACAAAAAAAATAAAAATGAACGATAAGAAGAAACACCTAAGGCGGTGCTTCCGCATCGCTGCGCACGAATATAAGGAATTTTACTGCAATAACAAGCGATGAACAATATTTCTTAAATGAAAAAGCCGTGTCTTTTCAGAATGTTTTCAGTATCATGTTTTTTCTTTGCGTAGAATAAATTACTATCTTTGCTACTTTAACCCGATAATCAATGAGTAGAATATTATTAAATACAAGGATTTGGCTATTAATGCTATTGTTTGGTATCGTTTCTTCTGTTTATGCACAAGATGATGATTTCACAACTTGGACGAAATTTAAAGTAAATCATAAGATTGATTCCCGGTTTTCTGTTTCCGGTGATGTGGAACTGCGTACAAAGGATGATATGAATAAGTGGGATCGTTGGGGGCTTACTGTTGGAGGCGACTATCGGGCATATTCCTTTTTGAAATTGGGAGTTGCTTATGAAACTCATCTTTGTGATTTAGGGGATTCGGGCTGGAAATTCAGACATCGCTATCATTTAAGTGCTACGGCAAGTTTTCGCTATCAGTGGTTGAAAGTTTCTTTACGGGAAAGATTTCAACAGACTTTTGATAGTGGTGATGCAGAAACTCGTTTACGCTCTCGTTTGAAGTTATCTTATGCACCTACAAAAGGAATTGTTTCCCCTTACTTTTCTGTTGAACTTTACCAAAGTCTGGATGATGCACCTTTTTGGAGAGCGGCTCGTATGCGTTATCGTCCGGGAATAGAACTAAATTTGGCTAAACGCTGGTCGTTGGATGCTTTTTATTGTTATCAGTATGAATCTTCAAAAGGAAAACATATTGCCGGAATAGAAGTAGGCTATTCTTTTTAAAATCTATCCAATCAAAATTCTTTATTATTTTTGTTTTGATTGGTTTCATTTGCCATATACTCATCCCAAATCACATCAGCAAGATATTTGCTGCTACGGCAATGCAGGTCGGCAACTCCCTCTTCAATAAGTTGGGAAGTAGTAGAATTATAGAATATATCCATAGCTTGTTCAATGGAAATATTATGTTGTTCGCTTAGTGCTACAATGATGTGTGAGAATTTTTCATCAAGTATATTCTGTCTTGCTTCATCCGTCATAGCTTTTCACTATTTATAAGGGTTAAACATTGGCGCAACATCTGCTCAGAACGAATGCACAATTGAATGTTAGGCTTTTCATAAACCAATTTGTTCAGTGCCTGTTGCTTTGTAATATCACCTGCAAAATATAAGTCGATGGTACGAAATACCTTATCATTAGCAATACCTCCTATGATCAAGTCGTAGTTGCCGATATTTTCTCCTCTTCTGCAACTTACCACAAAATCAAGCCATGCCCCATCATAATGGTCAAAACGCAATACTTTCCATGATTGTAAATCATCGGTCATTTCATACGTATTAAGCCATGCCTCGCTACCTCTACGCAGAAAACGCTCCGCATATTTCACAGCCTGTTCCCTGATAGTCGTCAGATAGAAACCACGACCAAAATCAAGGTATGAACGCGAGTGAGCGGTATCTGGGTATTCTACTTTTACTGTTGATGAATGATATACTTTCATGTGTCAAGCACTCCTTTCTCTTTCATGTACGAGGTAAGGTCTTCTATTAGATACTCTTTACTGAATGTGTGGAGTACATCGTATGAAGGTATGATATAATCATACAAGATTCCCGATGATTTTAGTTTGTTGTATACTTCTTTCTGACTAAGGTGCAGCCGTCTCGCCAAATTTCCTATACTGTAGGAGATGAAATCTACTTTATCTTTATTCATACCTGTCATTTTAATTGGTCTTGAAAACAAAAATAATCAAAATCACTGAAATATAGCGTAAGTTACTTATTTTTCTATTGAAATTTATAAAATGATAGGTTATTGCCGGAATAGAAGTAGGCTATTCTTTCTGAAATTGCTAGCTCTACTATCATAAACTAGTGAGTCTCTAATATAATAATGTGGGGATGGATTTCTATGATTTTAACAACTGATTTATAACAGCTTGATTATTGGTGTATTACATATAAATGTGAAAAAATACTAGTAAAACAATACTTCACGTCCTTTTTATTATATACATTTGCCGCCAATACATCAAAATGGTGTGTTGAAATTGATGATTCCTCAGTGCAACAGACGTGTTGTTTGGTATCCCATAACTGAAAGCGAACACTTCCTTTTATGCTATTCTTCTGTCCAATCAAAGATTTCTATTGGGAAATAAATAAAGATATTAAGATGAAAGTATTTTATAACCTGCAGAGATGTGTAGGTTTTCTCGTTCTTTTCTCTATTTTGCTTGCAGCTTGTGTAAATCACATTTCGGAGGAGGAAGAAGCTGGTGTGGTAGTTAATGATGGAAATATTCCATTGAAAATTATAGCTGATATTCATGAAATTGCCAATACGCGTGTGGCAAATAACACCTTTGAGAAAGGAGATGAAGTGGGACTGTTCGCATTAGCCGGTTCTACTACCATACAGGAAGAACGTTATGCGGACAATCTTCATTTTGTTCGTTCGGCCGATGGAGAGTTTATAGCTGATGAATCGGTGTATTATCCGGATGATGGTGTGACGCTGAATTTAATCAGTTATTATCCATATCGGGAAGAAGGAGTAGCTATGGGAGAAAGCAAGATGCCGGTATCTATTGAAACAGAGCAAAATATTCCGGTGAACTATTCTCATTCTGATTTTTTGGTTGCTACTAAAGAAGATGTACTGGCGACTCAAGAGGCTGTAGCCTTGACTTACAATCATAAATTTTTCCGCTTAAAGATAGCTTTAGTACCTGGAGAGGGAGAAGACGTGGAAAGTATGTTGACGGCCAATCCTAAACTTTCTGTTTCCGGCTTTTACACAAAAAGCATTTATGACTTTCAGAAGAAATCTTATTCCTCCTTTACAGATGAGAAAGATATCATTCCTACCGGTGAGTGGGAGATAGTCGATGAAAGGCTAGTAGGTAAAGACCTGATTTTGATACCTCAGGAAGCGACAGTAGGATACCAATATATAACATTGGAGGCTAACGGAAAACCATACACTTGCTTGTTGCCCTCTACTTTGAAACTTCAGGAAGGCAAACAAAGAGAACTGGAAATAACTTTTGTAGCAGCAGAAGATATCCTCATGAGCAAGCTCAATGGAGAAATCAATGATTGGGAGGGAACTGAAGTAGATCATACAGGATCAGAGACTCTTCATAAATATATAGATGTGTCAAAGTTAACTTTCGAGAACTCAAACATTTGTAAAGTGCTGAATAAAGGAAAACAAGTGGCTGAGATTTGTAAGGAGTATCTGGTAACTCCGGATTTTTCTTCGCAAGCAATCGTAGTTTATCCGATGAAAGAAGATGGAACGGCTGATTTATCTCGAGGGCTTGTTGCACAATTGTTAGGAAAAACCGGTAAAGTGCATGGCGGAAATGTTGTATGGGATACGGAAAACCACTCCTTGAATTATACACCGGGCACCTTACCGGCTCGAAATAATATTTATGTGATGGCGAATGGCGAAGTCTCTTTATCGGTAGCTATGGGGGATGATGTATTACAAGTCTTGGCATTGGAGGATGTCGCTCGTGATGTACGTGGAGGGATGATCCATAATTATCCGTTGGTGAAAATCGGAACCCAATATTGGATGCGTGACAATTTGAAAGCCTCTTTCTATATAGATGGTAATGAAATCCCTAAATTGGATGCAGTGACAGATGGTGCAGTCGGATACCTACAATCCGAAGCGAATGCAACATATTATTTCTATACTGCTAGTGTCGCATTATCCGGTAATATTCTGCCGAATCATTGGAGTGTCCCGAATTGGGAGGATTGGAATATACTAAAAACTTACTTGAAAGAAGATGCTTCCTTATTAAAGTCCGGTACATGGTTACCCTTGAATACCGGAGATACAGCAGAGCCTGCGACTAATTGGTCTGGTTTTGATGGAATTCCTGTGGGAATGTATGTAGGAACCTTTCAGTCAAACTATGAAGGTAAGTATTTAGCATACTGGACTTTGGATGAAACAAATTCAGAGATAGCCGAAACTGTATTTTATCTGAAAAGTGATACGAACCTAATAGAATCTTCTAAAGCAGGTACTGATAAAAAAGCGCTGGCTATCCGTTGTATTCGCAAGTAAATAGATGAGATTCATCCTTCTTTTTCATATTTTGATTATATTTGGGAAGTGAAACTAATAAAAGAGAACCATGAAGAAGATAATAAATCCCTGGAAAGGGTTGGAGGGATACAATTGTTTCGGTTGTGCTCCCAATAATGAAGCCGGAGTAAGAATGGAATTTTACGAGGACGGCGAGGAAATCGTAAGTATTTGGAAACCTCGTCCGGAGTATCAAGGTTGGATTGATACATTGCATGGTGGTATTCAGGCCGTTTTGCTGGATGAAATTTGTGCTTGGGTCGTACTCCGTAAATTGCAGACAACAGGAGTAACTTCAAAAATGGAGACGCGTTACCGGAAGTCAATTGATACGAAAGACTCCCATGTCGTGTTGCGTGCATCCATCAAAGAAATAAAGCGGAACATTGTTATCATTGAAGCGAAGCTATATAATAAGGATGGCGAAGTATGTACGGAAGCTGTTTGTACCTATTTCACATTCCCGCAGGAAAAAGCGAGAAAAGAGATGCATTTTCTTCAATGTGATGTAGAGCCGGAAGAAATATTACCTTTAATTTGAAATGAAAATTCATTTTTTTGTGATAAATGTTTGGCGGTATCAAACAAATACTTTACTTTTGTCGCAGTTAATAAAAGAAATATGAAATATACAGCTATACATCATCATCATCATTTTCCTAACGAATAACTCGGTGGGCGTGGATGATATTGTATATGTCTCTATATAACGATAACGAAGGCTTGCCGAATACGGTAAGCCTTTTTTATTTTACTTAAAACGAATTGTAATTAATAAAATAATAATTGATAAAGTCATGTTAAGAATTGCAGTACAAGCCAAAGGACGTCTTTTTGAAGAGACAATGGCACTTTTAGAAGAATCGGATATCAAGTTGAGCACAACGAAACGTACCTTATTGGTGCAGTCTTCCAATTTCCCTATCGAGGTACTTTTCCTCCGTGATGACGATATCCCGCAAACAGTGGCTACGGGTGTAGCTGATTTGGGAATTGTCGGTGAGAACGAGTTTATGGAAAAAGAAGAAGATGCTGAAATCATTAAACGTCTGGGATTCAGCAAGTGCCGTTTGTCATTGGCCATGCCGAAAGATATTGAATATCCGGGATTATCATGGTTCGAAGGAAAGAAAATTGCCACCTCTTATCCGGTAATCCTTCGCAACTTTTTGAAAAAGAGTGGGGTGAATGCTGAGATTCACGTGATTACCGGTTCGGTTGAAGTATCTCCGGGTATTGGATTGGCCGATGCAATTTTTGATATTGTAAGTTCAGGTTCTACTTTGGTTAGCAACCGGCTGAAAGAAGTGGAAGTAGTGATGAAATCGGAAGCCTTGTTGATTGGCAATAAGAACATGAGCGACGAGAAAAAAGCAGTACTCAAAGAACTTCTGTTCCGTATGAACGCAGTGAAAACGGCTGAAGACAAGAAATACGTGTTGATGAATGCCCCCAAAGATAAATTGGAAGAAATTATTGCCGTATTACCCGGTATGAAAAGTCCTACCGTAATGCCGTTGGCACAAGAAGGTTGGTGTTCTGTGCATACGGTACTTGATGAAAAACGTTTCTGGGAAATCATCGGAAAGTTGAAAGGACTGGGAGCTGAAGGTATCTTGGTGTTACCGATTGAAAAGATGATTCTGTAATATATCAAGATAAACCGTATAACGTGATTGAAATAAATAATCTGTGTAAATCAGTGTAATCTGTGGTGAACCATGAAATTGATTAAATATCCCTCAAAAGAGCAGTGGGCGGAACTTCTGAAACGTCCGGCGCTCAATACCGAGAGCCTTTTTGATACCGTCCGTTCTATTATAGATAAGGTAAAGGTGGAAGGTGATAAAGCTGTGTTGGAGTATGAAGCCGCTTTTGATAAAGTTACTTTGTCTGCCCTTGCTGTAAGTCCGAAAGAGATACAGGCAGCCGGAGCATTGGTAAGTGATGACTTGAAAGCAGCCATCTCTTTAGCTAAACAAAATATTGAAACGTTCCATTCTTCCCAACGTTTTGTCGGCAAGAAGGTAGAAACAATGAAGGGAGTAACTTGTTGGCAAAAGTCAGTAGGTATCGAGAAGGTAGGTCTCTATATTCCGGGAGGAACGGCGCCTCTTTTCTCAACAGTCCTAATGCTTGCCGTTCCCGCTAAAATAGCAGGATGCAAGGAGATTGTACTTTGTACGCCTCCGGATAAGAATGGAAATATTCATCCCGCCATCCTTTTTGCAGCCCAACTGGCAGGAGTCAGCAAAATATTCAAGGCGGGAGGCGTACAGGCTATCGCCGCTATGGCGTACGGAACGGAAAGCGTGCCTAAGGTTTATAAAATTTTCGGTCCCGGCAATCAATATGTGACAGCTGCCAAACAATTGGTGAGTCTGCGTGATGTAGCGATTGATATGCCTGCAGGTCCTTCCGAAGTGGAGGTATTGGCTGATGCATCGGCCAATCCGACTTTTGTTGCAGCGGACTTATTGTCGCAGGCGGAACATGGAGTGGATAGTCAGTCTATGCTGATCACAACATCCGAGCAACTTCAGACGGAAGTAATGGCGGAAGTAGAACGCCAGTTGGCAAAACTTCCCCGTCGTGAGATAGCAGCCAAATCATTGGAAAACAGTAAGCTTATTTTGATGAAGGACCTTGATGAAGCATTAGAGTTGACCAATGCTTATGCACCGGAACATTTGATCATTGAAACGGAAAACTATATGGAAGTGGCTGAGCGGGTGACGAATGCCGGTTCTGTATTCTTGGGTTCCTTAACTCCTGAAAGTGCCGGTGATTATGCTTCGGGAACGAATCATACGTTGCCTACCAACGGATATGCCAAAGCATATAGCGGTGTAAGTTTGGACAGTTTTATTCGAAAGATTACATTTCAGGAGATTCTTCCTGAAGGAATAAGAACAATTGGTCCGGCTATTGAAGAAATGGCAGCTAACGAGCACTTGGATGCACATAAAAATGCGGTTACTGTCCGTCTGAAAACCCTAATTTAATAATGAATATGAAACGCTTACAAGAGCTAACCCGGCCGAATATCTGGAAACTGAAACCCTACTCTTCGGCTCGTGATGAATATAAAGGAGTTACAGCTTCTGTCTTTCTGGATGCTAACGAGAATCCGTACAATACGCCCCACAATCGCTATCCGGATCCGATGCAGTGTGAATTGAAAGCAATGTTGTCGAAGATAAAGAAAGTATCACCCGAGCATATTTTTCTTGGAAACGGTAGCGATGAGGCCATCGACTTGGTTTTTCGTGCATTCTGCGAACCGGGTAAAGATAATGTAGTGGCTATCGATCCTACCTATGGAATGTATCAGGTGTGTGCCGATGTGAATGATGTCGAATACCGGAAAGTATTGTTGGATAATAACTTTCAGTTCTCTGCTGATAAGTTATTGGCGGCTACCGATGAACATACCAAACTTATTTTTCTTTGCTCACCCAACAACCCGACAGGAAATGACTTACTCCGTTCTGAGATAGAAAAAGTACTGAACCGATTTGAAGGATTGGTAATGTTGGATGAGGCCTACAATGATTTCTCTGAAGCTCCTTCTTTTCTCGAAGAGCTGGATAAATATCCTAATCTTGTGGTATTCCAAACATTCTCCAAAGCGTGGGGATGCGCTGCTATCCGTTTGGGAATGGCCTTTGCTTCTAAAGAGATTATCGATATCCTCAGTAAAATAAAATACCCTTATAACGTCAATCAACTTACCCAACAACAAGCCATCTCCATGTTACACAAATACTATGAGATAGAACGTTGGGTGAAGACGTTGAAGGAAGAGCGTGATTATTTGGAAGCGGAATTTGAGAAACTTCCTTGTACCATTCAACTCTTTCCGTCCGATGCCAATTTCTTTTTGGTTAAGGTGACGGATGCTGTGAAAATCTATAATTATCTGGTAGGTGAAGGTATCATTGTGCGCAACCGTCACACCGTTTCACTGTGCTGCAACTGTTTGCGTGTTACCGTTGGTACCCGTGTGGAAAACGACACTCTGTTAGCTGCTCTTAAAAAATACCAGGAATAAATTATGAAGAAGAAAGTATTATTTATAGACAGAGACGGAACGTTGGTTATCGAACCGCCCATCGACTATCAGCTCGACTCATTGGAGAAGTTGGAGTTCTATCCGAAAGTATTCCGCAACTTAGGCTTTATTCGTAGTAAACTCGATTTTGAATTTGTAATGGTCACCAATCAGGATGGACTGGGTACTTCTTCTTTTCCGGAGGAAACCTTTTGGCCTGCTCACAATCTGATGTTAAAAACGTTGGAGGGCGAGGGAATTACTTTTGACGAGATTCTGATTGACCGAAGTTTTCCAGAAGATAATGCTCCTACCCGTAAACCGCGTACCGGTATGTTGACCAAATATCTGGATAGCCCGGAATATGATCTTGCCGGGAGCTTTGTTATCGGTGATCGTCCTACGGATGTGGAACTTGCCCGAAATTTAGGGTGTCGTGCCATCTACTTGCAGGATTCTATAGAAAGCCTCAAAGAAAAAGGGTTGGAAGAAGTCTGTACCCTTGCAACTACGGATTGGGATCGGATAGCCGAGTACTTGTTTGCCGGTGAGCGGAAAGCGGAAGTACAGCGTACCACCAAAGAGACAGATATCTATGTAGCTTTGAATCTTGATGGAAATGGAATGTGTGATATCTCTACCGGTCTTGGCTTTTTCGATCATATGCTAGAACAGATTGGAAAACATTCCGGCATGGATTTGACAATTCGTGTGAAAGGAGATCTGGAAGTGGATGAACATCATACAATCGAAGATGCCGCCATTGCATTGGGTGAATGTATCTATCAAGCTTTGGGTAATAAGAGGGGTATTGAGCGTTATGGGTATGCTCTGCCGATGGATGACTGCCTCTGTCAGGTTTGCCTCGATTTCGGCGGACGTCCTTGGCTAGTATGGGATGCGGAGTTCAAACGTGAGAAGATAGGGGAGATGCCGACAGAAATGTTCCTGCATTTCTTTAAGTCATTGAGTGACGCTGCAAAGATGAATTTGAATATAAAAGCAGAGGGACAGAATGAACACCATAAGATAGAAGGTATCTTTAAAGCGCTTGCCCGTGCTTTAAAGATGGCTTTGAAGCGTGATATCTATCATTTTGAACTTCCATCCAGTAAAGGAATGCTCTGATGAGAACAGAATGAGAATGTGTCAAAACGCAGATTAATGCAAATAATCTGCGTTTTATTATTCATTATGACACCCTCATAATATAGTATTTATAAACTTTCAATTTCCTTAAGCCACATGGCTGAACTTGCGTCACTAGGCATTCTCCAGTCTCCTCGCGGACTGATAGAAATACTTCCTACTTTAGGACCGTCGGGCAAACAGGAGCGTTTGAATTGCTGATTAAAGAAACGGCGGAAGAAAGTCGAAAGCCATTTCTTGATGGTTTCTTCATCATAAACACCTTTGAATGCACTATTTGCCAGATAGAATATTTTGGAAGGTCGGAAGCCGAAACGCAAGAAATAATAAAGGAAGAAATCGTGCAACTCGTATGGACCTACCAGATCTTCTGTCTTTTGTTTTATTTCCCCGTTTTCATCTGCCGGAATCAGTTCCGGACTGATAGGAGTATCTACGATATCGAGTAAAGTTGCTTTTGAATTTTCATCCACACCATTTTCAGCTACCCATTGTACCAGATATTTTACAAGAGTTTTAGGAACACTGGCATTTACACCGTACATAGACATATGGTCGCCATTGTAAGTCGCCCATCCCAATGCAAGTTCCGATAAATCTCCAGTTCCGATGACCATCCCCCAAGTCTGATTGGCAACATCCATCAATATTTGGGTACGTTCACGTGCCTGAGAGTTCTCGTAGGTGACATCATGTATATTTATATCATGATCTATATCCTTAAAATGCTGGATGCAAGCTTCCTTGATACTGATCTCACGTATCGATATTCCCAATGATTTCATCAGGTCAAGGGCGTTGTTGTAAGTACGGTCGGTTGTTCCGAAGCCTGGCATGGTGATACCGAGAATATTTTTTCGAGGTAGTCCCAACTTATCAAAAGTCTTCACGCAAACAAGTAATGCCAGCGTTGAATCCAATCCGCCGGAAATGCCGACTATGGCAGTCTTGGCTCCGGTATGAGCCAGCCTTTGAGCCAGCCCGGCTATTTGGATAGAGAAGACCTCTTCACAGTGTTCGTTTAATTCAGCTCCCTGAGGCACAAAAGGATGAGGATTGAACTTCCGGGTTAGCACAAGCTCTTTACTGTTAACAAATTCTGTTGAGATAGTAACTGCTTTTTTATCTGCCAGATTTGCCTGGTTGGCGGCAAAAGTCGTATTTACCCTACGTTCGGCGCGGATACGCTCTACATCTATTTCACTGATAATTAATTGCTCTTCCATGCTAAAACGCTCACTGCGTGCAAGAAGTGTTCCGTTTTCATAGATCAACCCGTTGCCTGCAAATACTACATCTGTGGTCGACTCTCCGAAACCACACGACGAGAATACATATCCGGCAATACAACGTGCGGACTGTTGGCTGATAAGTGAACAGAGATAATTATGTTTCCCGATTCCTTCATTGTCAGCGGACATATTGAAAATGATCTCCGCCCCTTGCAATGCGAGGGAAGAACTAGGCGGAATAGTAGCCCAGAGATCTTCGCAAATTTCGATACCAAACGTTGTATCCGAAGTCTCGAAAAGAAGATTTGCTCCGATTGGAACAATCTGTCCGCATAGACGTACAACATCTGTTTTTAATTGAAGTGAGGAAGTAAACCAGCGTTGTTCGTAGAACTCTTTATAATTGGGCAGGTAGGTTTTAGCGGTAACACCTATTATCTTTCCCTTTTGAATAGTCACGGCTGCATTGACTATCATTGAATTGACGATAACGGGCATACCGACAATGGATATGATATCTAACTGGCGGGTATTATTTAATATTTGCATTAACCCCATTTCAGCTTCTTCAAGTAATAGCTGTTGTCCGAACAGGTCACCGCAAGTATATCCTGTGACGCTCATTTCAGGGAATACAATGATCTGTACTCCTTTTCCTTCGGCTACAGCAATCAGACTTTCTATCTTCTCTACATTGAATTTGCAGTCAGCCACTTTGACGTGTGGCACGGCTGCTGCTACTTTCACGAATCCGTAGTTCATCTTATACCTTATTTATATATAGTGGGTGCAAAAATAGGAAATAGTTTTGAATATTTATCGTTTCTATTGTGAATCCTCAAAAAGAGATATTTTAAGTGGTTTAGGATACTGTTGCTTGAACAATTAAATGATATATCAAAAAGATAGTTTATTTGTGCGTTTTTATAGACTGCGTCCAGCGAATTTAACTCTGTGGTCGATTTCTAATAATATAAACTGTCAAAAAGATATTGGTGGAAATTTGGTGCAAAATATGCGACATTTTGTTTCTTTTATTTAACTATAATATTTATATTTGTAGCCAAATTAAAGCAATTTATATGCTGATAACACTAAAGAACGAGCAATATTACTTGTTAGAGAATATAATTTAAGAGAAGATGGACATATATTTTATTTCTACAATTATAACACGAAGAAAGTACATCAATATTTGGCGTAATATCAAGAACCAGCCGAGCTAAACTTATCCTTTTCTATTAATTATCAAGAACTATTGAGTTCGGATAGTATGTGTCACTTTTCATGTATGAGAAATGGTGCAGGTGGTCTTGGTATGTATAAATCTATAATAATAAATCAAATTCATTAATTTTTAATTCAAGTATCAAAGATGAGAAAATCAATTCTCTTGCTTGTACTCTTTGCTCTGACGAATATCCCTCTCATGCTTCTGGCACAGGGAGGATATAAAGTCACAGGACAGGTAGTTTCGGCGGATGACAATGAACCGATGATTGGCGTGTCCATTCTGGAGAAAGGTACAACAAATGGTGTGATTACCGATATAGACGGTAAGTACACTCTTGAAATTAAGGGCACGGCGAAGGCTACTTTGCTGTTCTCTTATGTCGGTATGCAATCCCAGCAGCATGAAGTCAACCCGCGCACGGGGACGCTGAATGTACGGCTGGTTTCGGATTCCGAATTAATAGACGAAGTAGTGGTGGTGGCGTACGGAACCCGTAAAAAGGGAACCATTGCCGGAGCCGTGTCCACCGTAAAGGCGGAAAAGATGGAAAATGTACCGGCAGCCGGTTTCGACCAGTCGCTGCAGGGACAGACGCCCGGTCTGACAGTTATCTCCAATTCCGGAGAACCCAGCAAATCAGCGGTCTTCCAAATTCGAGGCACCAACTCTATCAATTCGGGCACGTCTCCGTTGTTTATTCTGGACGGTGTGCCTATTTCGAGTGCTGATTTTAATACAATCAGCCCGGGAGATATCGAATCCATATCTGTGTTGAAGGACGCTTCTTCTACCTCTATTTATGGAGCCCGCGCGGCAAACGGTGTGGTGGTAATCACTTCCAAACGCGGATTGTCGTTGGATAAGGCGAAAGTGTCGTTGCGTGCGCAGTGGGGATTCTCACAATTGGCGTCGGATGACAACTGGATGATGATGAATACGCCCGAACGTATTCAGTTTGAAAAAGAAATTGGTCTGGACTCCGGTCAGGATTACACGCTGCTTTCACGTACCGATATCAATTGGTTGGATGAGGTATTCAACGATCGCGCTCCGTTGCAGAGCTATGAATTGTCGGTTAACCGTGCTACCGACCGCCTCAACTACTACGTTTCCGGAGGTTTCTACGACCAGGACGGTATTGCGCAGAACTCTACTTTCCGTCGTTATAACCTGCGTGCCAATGCAGAAGTGAAAGCCAGCAACTGGTTGAAAATAGGAACCAACACGATGATGGCTTATGAAGAAGTAGCGCAGGCGGAAGAAGGAGAAATGGCGCTTTATACGCCGATCTCCGGTTCACGTTTCATGTTGCCTTACTGGAACCCTTATAATAAGGACGGATCTCTGGCTTCACAGAACGATGGAACTTGGACGGGAACCGGACAGAATCCGATTGAATGGATGAACAACAATCCGGTGAACCACAAGAAATATAAATTGCTCTCTACTGTGTTTGCTGAACTTACTCCGATCAAGAATATGACGGTGCGCGCACAGTTCGGTGCAGACTATGCACACTCTACGGCTTTCATGCAGTCTTTCCCGAGCTACATTATTAATAATAGTTCAGGTAGCGCCGGACGCAGTTCATCGGATATCCTTAACCTGACGGAAACCGTTACGGCAAATTACCGCTGGGCGTTGAACGACGACCATTCTTTCAATTTCCTGCTGGGGCAGGAAGGGGTGGATTATCGTTCTAACGGATTCCAAGTAGTGACGAGAGGGCAGAACAACGACCGCCTGACGAACGTCACTGCCGGTACGCGTGCCTCTTCATGGGTGGATACCACCAGTTCTTACGCTTACTTGTCGTTCTTCTTCCGTGGTGAATACAATTATAAAGATTTGTATTATGCCGAAGGTGCTGTACGTACCGATGCTTCTTCGCGTTTCGGTAAAGACCACCGTTGGGGTGCTTTCTGGTCGCTCGGCTTTATGTGGAACATCAAGAACGAGGCTTTCCTGAAAGACGTGGAATGGCTGACAAGCGCACAAATTAAATTGAGCACCGGTACATCGGGTAACTCGGAGATCAATTTTTACGAGCATCTCGCACTGGTTTCCGGCAACGCCAATTACTTCAACCAGGCAGGTCTTTACCCTGCACAGAGCGGAAACGAAGATTTGGGCTGGGAACAGACGTGGGCAAACAACGTCGGCGTAAGCTTCGGCATTTTCAACCGTGCGAATGTGAACATCGACTTCTATCATAAGAAAACCACCGATATCCTGATGAATGTGCCTACTTCGTATGCCATCACGGGTGAAGGCTGGCGTTGGGAGAACATCGGCGCCATGATGAACCGCGGTGTGGAAGTAGCGGTAGACGGAGATGTGATCCGTACGAAGGACTTCACTTGGAACTTGAGTGCTAACGTGTCTTACAACAAGAACAAGTTGCTCGAACTCTACAACGGCGTGCAGGAATATGTAAACTCCACCACCGGATTGAAGTATGTAGTGGGACATCCCGTACACGAATTTTTCATGAACCGCTATGCAGGTGTGAACCCCGCCAACGGAGATGCCCTGTGGTATACGGCTGACGGCGAACTGACTACTGAATTTCGTGAAGAAGATAAGGTAATGACCGGCAAGACGTTCGACTCTCCGTGGGCAGGCGGTTTCGGAACCACCATCACATGGAAAGGTCTCTCGCTGTCGGCGCAATTCAGTTGGATGGCAGACCGCTATGTGATGAACAACGACCGTTTCTTTGAAGAAAGCAACGGACTGTACAGCTCCTACAATCAGTCGAAACGACTGCTGTATGACCGTTGGAAAAAGCCGGGTGACATCACCGATATCCCCCGTTATAACGTGGTAGCCCAGTTGGACGACCGTTTCCTCGAGAATGCTTCTTTCCTTCGTCTGAAGAATCTGACGCTGGCTTATTCGCTTCCACAGTTGTGGCTGAAGAAGACCAATTTCTTCTCTGCCGCCCGTGTGTATCTGCAAGGGCAGAACTTGCTGACATGGACAGGTTTCACCGGACTCGACCCGGAAGTATCGAGCAATATTTACAGAGCACAATATCCGGCTTCGCGCCAGTTTACTTTGGGTGTTGAAGTTTCATTCTAACTAGTATACTAAAGAAAGATGATTAAGAAATTTAAATTATATATCTTGTTGGCTGCCGTGGCATGTTCCGCCACTTCTTGTCTGGATAAGATGCCGGAGGATGCGATTCCTTTCGATGATGCTATCAAGACGGTGGATGATGTAAATCTGGCAGTGGTAGGCATTTACGACGCTTTCAAGAACAGCGCCCTTTATTCCGGCAACCTTACCTTGCTGCCCGACTTGCAGGCGGACTTTGTGTATGGAATAAACGGAAATACAAATACTTACGGAGACATCTGGCGCTGGAAAGACATTCTGGCTACCAATACAAGCATTGAGGCTGTGTATGCCGGATTGTACACTGTGATCAACCGGTGCAATTTCCTGCTCGACCGTGTGGATGCGGTGAGAAAGAACACTATCGACGACGATGACCTCGACCGGCTCGAGGAGTGCTGTGGCGAAGCTTATTTAGCCCGTGCGCTTGCCTATTCGGAACTGGTGAAATGTTTTTGCAAGGCTTACGAAAGCGATGCTGAAGCAGCTAATGAACTGGGGGTTATCCTGACCCGGCACTATCAGGGAAATGAGGAGATGAAGCGTGCTTCGCTGAAAGACTCTTATCAGTTTATCCTCGACGATCTTGACCGTGCAGCCGAACTCCTGGCGTTGGATAAAGATTATGATCCCGCTACCGACGGCGCTTTGTTCAACAATGCTGTTTATTTCAATGAATACACCGTCTATGCTTTGCGTGCGCGTGTCGCTCTTTATATGAAGAATTGGGAAGACGCTGTCAAATATTCCAGCAAGGTGATAGATAGCGGTTACTACCTTCTGTCCAGTTGTACCCAGAACTATACTTCTACCGCCACTTATTATAAGTATATGTGGACCAACGACAATGCTACGGAGATTATCTTCAAAGTCGGTTTTACCGTCGACTCTTATGGCGGCAGGCTGGGACAGATTTTCTTCAATTACGACTTTAGTTCCATTCGTCCTGATTACGTGCCGGCAGAGTGGGTTATTAATTTGTATGATAACAACGACTTGCGCGTGTCTACTTTCTTCCAGTCCTATCAGACCGGTTACAGTCACGGGCTTTCATGGCCTTTACTGATAAAGTATTTCGGTAATGAGTCGTTTGTAAAAGAGAATATCCTTCACGTCTGCATGCCGAAAGTGCTCCGCTTGTCGGAACAGTATCTGATTCGTGCCGAAGCCTATGTCAATCAGGCGAACCCCGACTATGGACGTGCCGGAAAAGATATTACTACGCTTCGTACGGCTCGCTACACTACTTACGGAGGTTCTACCGCCCTGAGCGCATCCAATGCGATGAAAGTGATCAAAGAAGAGCGTGTGAAGGAACTTTATATGGAAGGTTTCCGTCTTCACGACTTAAAGCGTTGGCACGACGGATTTGAACGCAAGCCCCAGGCACAGTCATTGGAGAACGGCAGTAAACTGAAAGTAGAAGCCGACGATCCTTTGTTTGTATGGCCGATACCGCAACATGAACTGGATGCTCCCGGTTCGCAAGTACAACCGAATGAAAGTAACAAATAAGATTAAAAGCATACGATAATGAAGAAATTATTAATAGGATGTATGGCAGCTCTCGCTGTGCTGACGGCTCTTTCCGGATGCGATCAGGACAAGGTGACATACAGCGGAGCTAATTATCTTATGTTTTCTGACACGCTTTATACTTATGCCGTGCAAGAAACGAATGAGATACTCAACGTTCCCGTGGCTGCTACTGGGGCAGCCAGCTACGACCGCACGTTTGCTGTGGAAGTGATAGATCGGGAGAGCAATGCCGTAGAAGGCAAGCATTATAAATTATTGTCTAACACCGTCACCATCAAAGCGGGCGAAAGAGTTGCCAATTTGCAGGTGCAGGGTATGTATGACAATCTGGAGATTACCGACTCGCTGGGCTTCTCCTTGCGGCTAGTTGTGCCCGAAGAAGACCGTTGGGATATATACGGAACAGGCGCGAAGGTGGTGATGCAGAAGATTCTTCCGTTTGACATCCAGAAGTTTACGGGATGGTGTAAGGTCACTTCTACCTATCTGTCGTCCGATTATTATCCGAAGAAGACGGACATTCGTCTGGTTAAGTCGGATGTAGTAGAAGGCAAAGAGAATACGATTGTCATCCATGGTGTTTACTTTGACGGGCATGATACGGAAATCACTTTTAACCGGAAAGATGTGTTGGAACCGTTGGTTGAAATGGAAGAACATATGTGTGCCACTACGGCAGAAGCTTTCAATACCATCCACGGTGACGGGAAGTTACTTATGAGCCAGCCGGCAGCTTACACTTCTTTCTACAGTACCAACGAGACTTTCATCATGCAGTATGTCACATTGAGTGTGAACAACAAAGATGGTTCGTTTTATGGTATAGTGGGTACGTTTATCAATATCTTCGAATGGATAAGCGATGCGGAAGCGGAAAAATTAAAAGAACAAGGATATTAAAAAATAAGTAATAGAAAATAGATATGAAAAAGTTTAATTTAAAACCACAGGGAGGTTCCTGCACGAAGATGTTCTGCAAGAGTTGGCTCTTTATTGGCTTGCTTGTAACTTTCTGTTTGGCGGCATGCTCGGACGATGATGATAAGGCGGAGACTCCTGTATTTCCGGCAAAACAGAATATCGTCTGCAATGCTGGTGAAACAACCGATTTTACTTTTACGGCGAATACAAACTGGAGTTTGGCTTCTTCTGCCATTTGGTGCAAGTTCAAAAGCGATGCTACGGAAGAATATGTGGTATCCGGAACTGCCGGTACACATACATTAACCGTTATGGCTACAGGCGACGACCAAAAGGTGGAAAAGGCGAGCGTAGCTAAATTGGAATTGACAATGGGCGGACAGGCTATTGTGATTGGTGAAGTTACTCGTTCGGCTGTGGGTACGGAATTGAAGATATTCGACCTTGAGGGGAATGAAATCGATAAAACCACTGGACTTAAGGTAGGATACGACGGCTATGCTCAATTTGCGGTAGAAGCTAACTTCCGTTTTGCTGTTACCAATCTTCCGGGGTGGGTACAATTGGAAGGCGGTTCTCTTGTCGGCACTGTCGGTAAGAAGGTGAAAGGTGGTTTGAAGATCATACAAGACGAAAATCGTGAGAAGTACCCGGTTGAGGCAAATATTAAGGAAAATGTGATTACGTTTGCTGATGAAGAAGGTAAAGCATTCTATGAGTTCCCTGTTTATTATGAGGGAATGGATCCTGCGGACATTGATATAAAACGTCCATCAACCAATAGATATGATTGGGTTGTATCTTTGGATGGAAAGACTTTCAAGCAGAGTGCAGGTGGAGTGGCAGGCACGGGAGGTAGTACTACTACTTTAAAAAATCGTGTGCCATTTACTGTTAAAGCTTTGAATGATGATTATGAGGTGGTATTCGTAGAAAAGGGAGCGATGAATAATGATTTGTATGTTATGGATGCCACTTATAACGAATGGATGCGTTGTGAACGCGAAGGTGGTAAGGTTACGCTCATTGTAAACGAATATGTTCCGGAGTCTTGGGAACCTGCTGAAAGGGTTGGATATGTACTTGTATTCCCACGTGAAGAATATGAAAAAATCAAAGATAATTTGGAAGAGGAAATCATTAACGGGGAAGAAATTGTTCATAAATATGACGAAGCTAATCTTGTTCTTCAGTTTACTCAAAAGGAAATAAAAAACAATGAGGACGGTGAGCAAATCTTTACTGCGCAAGAAGGAACCGGAAGTATGGCTCCTATAGAATGTACAATATATGGAGGAAATGATGCTGCTGCTCTTAAGGATGAATATAAGGTTACAAGTATTTCAGAAATCAAGCAACCTTCTGCAAAGTCAACATTGGTAAGCCTTCCCTTTGAAGTTTATAACGCTGAATGTTATTATTGGGATACTAAAGGAGCGGCAGTAGGTATTGTAGAACCGTCTGGACAAACAATTACTATATCAACTGACGCAGCAAAAGGAAGAGATATACTATTGGTTGTTAACGATGAGCCTGGGGATTACAAAGTAATGCTGATTGTGAGAATCAGTAATGCCGGAAGTGGTGGCGGAGAAACAGCATCTGTATTTACAGTAACGGATAGCATGTTAAATCCTATTGCTTGTACCCCTTATGACGGTAGTATGGGACAGGCTGATTATTTTACAGAGCATTATGGAGTAAGTGATATTTTTGATGTAAAGAATCCTCCTGTAGGAAAGTCAATGAATATAAGTTTAGCCTCTTCAGGCATTGCTGATTTTCAATGTTATGATAGTGATGAAGCGTTAATTAATGCATCTGCTGATATTGAAACAACTTCAGACTGGGTTACTGGCAAACTTTATCTAAATGTATGGATGGGGGCTGGTAGCGTTTTAACTAAAACTGTGTTTCTGATAATTACAGGAGAAGACGGTAGCAAACACATGTTAGTTATCAATATTGCATAATTTGTGCGTGAATAATTATAACGAATAAGAGATTATCAATGAATTTACATAAATTATACTCAATATTCTTCCTGCCCCTCATCGTCAGCTTGCTGACAATAGTGGTAGTAAGCGGTTGCTCCGACGATGATGAGGAAATGTTACAAAGCCAATACGGTTATGTGCAGTTCAAACTCTACAAGGACGCCTCTTTTGGAAAGGAAGGAACCACTCGTGTAGCGGACAAACTGGAAACGTTGTCTACCGCACAGAAGATAAAGGTGGTGATGGTGCACAACGGTACCACCGTTTCACAAACATTGCCTTTGAACTCATACAATGCAGGCAATGCGGAATATGGTGTGCGCAGTGATAAATTGAAGTTAGTAGTTGGTACGTATAAAGTGATCGGTTACGTGCTGTATGACAAACTCGATAAGGAAATCATGGCAGGGCCCGGTGGAGATAACGAAGATTTTACCGTTATAGCCGGAGGACTTCAAGAGAAAGCATTGACAGTAGATGCCGTATCTCGCGGTATGCTGACTTTCAAACTGACGAAACAATGGGCTAAGACACGTGCTACAGACGAATATCTGTTCAGTAGCATTCGCTTTATCGATGTTACTCTGATGAATACCTTCACCCGTGAAACTACGGAGTTGAAAGACATGAAGGTTACTTATAAAGAAGGCTCAAAGGAAAATGTGAATCCTGCTAATCCGGAAGATAAGTACATGGATATAGAAGAAGCAACCTGCGATTCTGCCGTATGGGTTCCTGCCGGTACTTATCAGGTAGTAGCTTATACCACTTATACAAAAAAAGGTATTACTAAACCTCAATTGGAAACGCAAGCTATAAGAAGCGAGCCTATTGTTGTGAAAGACAACGAGCTGACAAGCGAAGCGATCGTACCTATTCAGTTAAAGGAAACCGCAGAGTATATCAAAGACTATAAAGCCTTGAAAGAAATATGGGAAGCTTTGGACGGAGAACACTGGAACTACAATGGCGGTACGGTGGATAACACGGTTCACAGTAAAAACTGGAACTTCAATAAGGAACTGGACATGTGGGGCAACCAGCCGGGCGTCGATCTGGACGAAAAGGGGCGTGTAACCGGACTTTCGCTCACAGGCTTCGGTGCTAAAGGAAGAGTGCCTGATGCTATCGGACAATTGACTGAGCTGAAAACACTTGCTTTTGGTACGCACAGCGAAATGCTGAGTGGCAGACTCTTCGGTGACGAAGAATTGACACCAGACATGGACGACGCAAAGAAGGAGAGGATACGCATGCACTATAAACGGACGTTCCTTGATTACGACCCACGTTCTCATATGTCGGAAATGTTGCAAGAGAGTATCAACCGTGATACGGATATGAAGCCGATAAAGAAAGATAACCGCATCACGCTGAAGGATACACAAATCGGCACACTTACCAACCGTATCACATTTATCTCGAAAGCTCTCATGCGGTTGACGAAATTGCAGAACTTTAATATCGCCAATTCACCTGTTCTCGCCGATGCTATCGCTACCGGATGGGAGGATGAAGACTCGGAATATGCAAAACAGTATGCTGATGAAGATTTGAGCTGGAGCAATCTGAAAGATTTGACAGATATAGAGCTTTATAACTGCCCCAATATGGATAGGGTTCCGGACTTTATTTACGAATTGCCCGAACTGCAGTCGCTGAACCTTGCCTGCAATAGAGGCATCAGTGCTAGACAATTGCAAGATGACTGGAAAAAACTTGCTGATAGTGAGAAGACCGGTCCTAAAATCCAGATACTTTATTTGGGGTATAACAATCTGGAAGAATTCCCACCTTCTGAGTCTTTAAAGAAAATGGTTAAGCTTGGCTTGCTCGATTGCGTGCATAATAATATACATACGGTACATGCTTTCGGTACGAAGGTTAAACTGGCCACCCTGATGCTGGGCAATAATCAAATTACAGAAATTCCGGATGATTTCTGCTCCTTTACCGAGCAGGTGGAAGGACTGAATTTCTCTAATAACAAGCTGAAATATATTCCGAATATTTTTAATGCCAAATCGGTATATGTAATGGCATCAGTGGATTTCTCTTACAATGAGATTGGCTCGGTGGATGGAAAGAACATTAATTGTTCTATGGAGGACTATAAGGGCATTAATGCCAGCACGGTCAGCCTGTCGAATAATCAAATCAGTAAGTTCCCCACAGAACTGTTTGCAACAGGTTCTCCAATTGGAACCATTAACTTGAGCGGCAATGAGATGACCTCTATTCCGGAAAACTCACTGAAGCCGAAGAACGGAAACTATAAGAATACGCATTTGCTTACGGTGATAGATTTGCGCTTCAATAAGTTGACAAGCCTGTCGGATGACTTCCGTGCAACGACTTTGCCTTATTTGTCAAATATGGACATCAGCTACAACTGTTTCTCCAAGTTCCCGACACAGCCGCTGAACAGTAGTCAGTTGAAAGCGTTCGGTATCCGCCACCAGCGCGATAAGGACGGCAACCGTACTTTGCGTGAATGGCCTACGGGTATCACTACTTGTCCGAGTTTGCTGCAATTGCAGATTGGTTCGAACGATATTCGTAAAGTGAACGAAACACTTACTTCACGGCTCTATATATTAGAGATTGCAGACAATCCGAATATTTCTCTGGATGTAACCAGTGTATGTCCTTATATCGAGGCAGGCATGTATGTATTGCTTTATGATAAGACACAGGATATTCGTGGTTGTGATGCTTTGGATATTGAACGATAATATAAAAGATTCTATTAATGAAATATATTAGTAAAATAACATTAGGACTGATTCTTTGCACGGCATTCGTAACCTCGTGTAAGGATGATGACGAACCGGGAATCGAGGGCCTTTCGGTGGATAAGACCGAAATTACGATGAGCGCCGCAGGTGGAACCGAAAAGATTGCCGTTTCGTCCAGCGATCAATGGGTGACGAGCACCAAAGAACCTTGGTTAGCCATCTCTCCTGCCAACGGTATCGGTTCGGCAGTATGTGAGGTAACTATCGACTCCACACTGCAAAATCTTGCGCGTACGACAGAGATACTTTTTGCCATGAACGGCAGAACGCCTCAAAAGGTAACGGTTACACAGTTCGGTTTCAGCAAGCAAATCCTGATAAAAGAGCCGGAAGTAAAAATTGCCAGTTCGGATCGTTATAACGACCGTGTTTTCAAAAGCACTATCTCTACGAATGTCGAATTTAAAATCGCCGGAGTAGATTATTCTTTTGCTGAAAAAGAAACTATGACGGAAGAGCAAAAAGCGGATGCGGAGAGCGACCGTACAGATTGGTTGACATTGCCGAAAGAGAAAGATCTGGATGTGGATTTAGACCGTGGAGCGCGTCCGCGTACTATAAAGTTAAATTTCCGTTGGGGAATGAATGTAGTTCCTTATACCCGTGTGGCTAAGGTTCGTCTGGTTCCGAAAAAGGACGAGGACGTGGATGGCTTGGTCGATGAAAACGGTAATAAGATAGATGCAGTCGTGCTGACCGTGAGACAGGAGGCTGCCATGAAGATTGAAGATAACCGTTCGGGTGACTCGTTGGCGGTAATTACTATCAATAACAAACTTCAGTCTATGATGCAGATTGATGCCAGCGAAAATATGATGAACTGGGCGAATGTGACGCTTTGGGAAGCTACGGATAAGGAAATGGAGAATATGCCGGAAGAAGCGGTAGGCCGTGTACGTTCTGTAAGTTTCACGATGATTAACCTGCAAGATGGTGAATCATTTCCGAAGGAAATCCGTCATCTGAAATATCTGGAATCATTCACTGTTCAGAGTAATGAAAATAATCAGATACGTACAATCTCTATGGGAGAAGAAATAGGTGAATTGCAATATCTGAAGAATCTGACGGTGGCCGCTATTGGCATCAATGCTCTTCCCGACAATTTTGTTAAGTTAGGCAATACGCTGGAAACATTGGATTTGAGAAGTAACAACTTCCCGTCATTGTCTGTGATTACAGATGTGGTGAATAAAGATAAGTTCACTAAGTTGAAGGCTCTGTCGTTGATCGGATGTCGCGCTACGGATGTATTACGTGATTTAAGTCTTATTAGCGGAGGCAAATATAACGGTAGAGATGTCGGTTTACATGTAAATATCTCTAAAGACAAGACGCAAAAAGATGCTTTCTTGAAACTGTTGACATGGGATAAGCTTATTTCAGTGGAACTGTCGTATAACTTCTTTGAGGGGGAACTTCCTACCGACGAAGAGGTAAGGATGGCATTGGAAGCAGCAGGTCAACCACTTACTTATCAGGAAAGTGACTTCTTTAGCAAAGAAGACCTGGATGCCACTTCATCCATCTATGAGTATAAAATATCTAAAGATACTTGTCAATGGTTACTGTCGGATGACAACAAGGTTATTTATCAGGAGCAGGAGGCTGTGACTGGACAGGATATTCCACGTGTATTACCATTTGCCCGTACATTGCATTTCAACCAGAACTTCATGACGGGTAAAATACCGAATTGGCTGTTGTTCCATCCGTACTTTGCATACTGGCATCCGGAAGTAATGGTGTTCAACCAGCAGGAAGGGGGTAAGAATTCTTCTGGAGATGCAGTTGGATTCAGCAATGTAGAACTCGTGAACTACGATTATTCTTACTATTACGGCAGTGGAGACAATGGATCAAGCCAAAAGGTTAACGGCGTAGCTTATCCGTTGTATTATAAAGTATTTGTATTATCGGATACAGTAGAATAAATATCATTAACAAGAATAATTAAATAAGGAACAATGAAGAAAAAAATCTTATATACAGCATTGTTTGCCCTGACGCTGACTGCCTGCTCGGAACAAGAACTGATTGAACAACCGTCCACCCCGACAGGGGGGACGGAAGTCCAACTTCCGGCGGATGTCACTTCCGGTGAATTGCTGATAAAGTTCGACCCGGCAATGACGGAGATTCTTGACCGGACTCTTGCCGTTGCTACCAGGAGTGGGGGAGCTATGACCCGTTCCGGGATCCCTTCTACCGACGAGGTATTGGCTATTCTGGGGGCTTATCATTTTGAACGTATATTTCCGGTAGATCCCAGAAATGAAGAACGGACCCGCACCGCAGGATTGCATCTGTGGTATCGGGTGAAGTTTGATGAAAATACGGATGTGAAAGAAGCAGCCCGTCGGCTCAGTCAGTTGGGCGAAGTTTCCAAAGTACAGGCAAACAGCCGCATTCAACGTGCTTACAAAAAACAATCCTATCGCACTTATATCAGCGAAAACGCTTTAAAACAAAAGGCTACTACGCGTACAGGGGGAACAGAAAGCAGATTCGATGATCCCGGTCTGTCGTATCAATGGCATTACATCAACAGCGGAGACAATGAGTTTGATAATAAGAATGAACTGCATAATGGTTCGATAGCGGGATGTGATGTCGGTTGCGAGGAAGCATGGAAAAAATGTACAGGCGATCCGTCTATTATTGTTGCTGTGCTGGACGAAGGCGTCATGAATACTCATCCTGATTTAAAAGACAATATCTGGATAAACGAAGGTGAAGAATTGTATGCCGGTAAAGATAACGACAAGAACGGTTATGAGGATGATAAGTACGGTTACAATTTCGTAAGTAATTCGCCTGTTATTACATGGCAGGATATTAACGATTCGGGACACGGCACACACGTTGCCGGTACGATTGCTGCTATGAACGGCAATGGTAAAGGGGTCTGCGGTATTGCCGGTGGCGATGGTACACCTAATTCGGGCGTTAAGATTATGTCATGTCAGGTGTTTTCAGGTGAGTATGGTGTGAGTCTGGACGGTGAGGCGCGGGCTATCAAGTATGCGGCAGACAATGGCGCCGTTATCCTGCAATGTAGCTGGGGTTACAACTCTGCTTTGGCAAATCTGGTAGACGGATATACTCCGGGGCCGGGTTCTGAAGAAGAATGGTCGGGACTTTATCCGCTGGAAAAAGAAGCGTTGGACTACTTTATCAATAACGCCGGTTCTCCTAATGGAGTAATCGACGGTGGTCTGGCCATTTTCGCTTCCGGCAACGAATATGCGGCTATGCCTGCATTCCCTGCTGCTTATTCTAAATGTATATCAGTAAGCGCGGTAGCTGCCGACTTTACTCCGGCTTCTTATACCGACTATGGTAAGGAAGTGACGATCTCGGCTCCGGGCGGTGATACGGAATATTATAATCCGGTGGGAGAGAATGACCCTGAAATATGGGAAGAAATAGACGGTGCTCATTCCGGTTCTATTCTCTCCACATTGATAAAGGACGGCCAACCTGCCTATGGATATATGGACGGTACGTCTATGGCTTGCCCGCATGTATCGGGAGTAGCCGCATTAGGATTATCGCATGCAGTTAAGTTGCGTCGTCACTTTAAGGCAAGCGAGTTTGTGGAACTGCTGAAAGAATCAGTGAAGCCGCTGGATAACTATTATAATGCGGGACAGGTGAAACGGTTCTATCGTAACCACCTTACTCACGGTGCTTCCGCTACGAAAGTAGAATTGTCGAGATACGTCGGCAAGATGGGGTCGGGACTGGCAGACGCCGCAATGTTGCTGAACAAGATCGACGGCAGCGGTTCGGATATGGTAGTGCCTAACGTGTATGTGTCAGAAGCGGCAACATCGACGGTGAATCTTGCTTATTACTTCGTGAATGGTGAGAAGCTGACTTATGCCTGCACATCTGCTGATACAGCTATCGCTACGGTAAAGGTAACAGGTACGCTGATGGAGGTATCCGGCGTAAAAACCGGAGCGACCCGTATCACGGTGAAAGTAAGCAACGGGACAGAGCAAACAATCACCGTCACAGTTCGTAAGAAAGCCAATGACAACGGTTGGATGTAATTTTGATATTCAATGAAACCCATTATTTGGATACGGTTATTTATATGTTGTGCGGTTGTCGGACTGTTCCGGGTGGCAGAAGCCCGGAATGTCCGTTCCGTTCTGCAGGAGGAAGAAATTCTGTGTTTCGACCGGACGGTGCTGGATGTCGGTACATTAACCGAAGACGATGCTCCGCAGACGTACCGTTTCATTTGCACGAACGTAAGCGGCAAAACCGTGAAGTTCACTCGTGTACGGACAACTTGCGGCTGCACGGCGGCTGAAGTCCGTATGGGAGAGATTCTTCCGGGCGAAACAAGAGTGATAGCATTGACTTACACTCCGAAGAATCATCCGGGAACAATCGACACGAATGCTTTCATCTATCTGGCTTCTTCGGACAGTCTGCCGGCGGCACGCCTCACCTTGAGAGGAAATGTGCTTCCCGGAGCGGATGAATGGGCGCGCTATCCGTATGCAATGGGAAAGTTGAGGCTGAAACAAAACCGGATGGAATTTCGCGAAGTGGTTGCCGGAAAGTGTCCTTCGGAACGGATTCTGTGTGGTAACAGCAGCGACAAACCGCTGCGCTTGTCGGCTTCCCGGCTTCCGGCATTCGCTGCTTTCCGTACGGAACCGGAAGTTATCACTCCGGGCAGTGAAGCCGATATAGTGGTAACGATAGATGCCTTGCTGATTCCTGCGGATAAAGACAGTTCATTTACCTTTCCGCTTGTGCTGGAAGGTGTGGACGGGCAACCGTCGGAACGGACATTGAATATTAAAGTAAACCGTATTAAATAACGATAAAATAAAAAGAAGACATGAAGAATATTTTCAAACTAATGGCTTTATTCGCCTTCGTGCTTTGTTTCTCATCTTGTGATGATGATGAAGATACAGCTCTTCCTACATTGCCGGTCACTGCTGCCAATCTGAACGGAGTATGGCAACTTGCCGAATGGAACGGGCAGCCTTTGGCGGAAGATACCTATTGCTACATAAAGTTTAACCGCAAGGAACTCACATTTGAGATGTACCAGAAGTTCGACAGTATGTATGCACGCTACATTACCGGTTCTTTTAAGATTAAAAACGATCCTTATTTGGGATATGTGCTTAGCGGAGACTATGATTTCGGCAACGGAGAATGGAACCACGATTACATCGTAACAGATTTGGTGGAATCCGGCTCTATGGTCTGGACTGCAAAAGACGACGATAGCGACGTGAGCAAATATGTTCGTTGCGACAAAGTGCCGGATGAAATTATAGCGGAAGTAAAAGTGGACGAATAAAATTGATTTTTAGCTTCTTTGAAAAAAGGAGTATATAAAACTTTTCGACATATAAATAACCCTCACAAAACTACTTTTGTGAGGGTTATTTATATGATAAAAAGGTTACAGATCACTTATTGTCATGCAAATGGATAGCAAGTAAGAGGAAAATAGGTTTCCAATAATAATATTCTTAAAAGCCCTGTCAAAAATATGAGAATTTATTTGATATTTCCAAATTCCTTTCTATCTTTGCATTGGATTTATAATTGTAATGAATACAAGTTTGGAAAAAGAGGAGAAGAATTATGAAACCGTATGACCGATTAATAGAACATAATATAAAGCCTTCAATGCAGCGCATCGCTATCATGGAGTTTTTGATGGAGCATCCGATTCATCCTTCGGCTGATGATATATATACGGCATTATCTCCTTCAATGCCTACGCTTTCAAAGACAACGGTTTATAATACATTGAAATTATTCTCGGAGCAGGGAGCGGCTTTGATGCTTACTATTGATGAAAAGAATACGAATTTTGATGCGGACACCTCAATGCATTCTCATTTTCTGTGCAGGCGTTGCGGACATATTTATGATTTGAAATGTCCGGAGACAATAAAGAAAGTGGAGCAGCAGGAAATGGAAGGCCATCAAGTTACTGAGGTTCATTATTATTATAAAGGTATTTGCAAGAATTGCTTAAGTAAAGATATAGAAACACGTATTGACTAATTAATTTAAAATTGAGAAGAAAATGAAAAAATTTAGATGTACTGTTTGCGGTTACGTTTATGAAGGTGACGCAGCTCCTGAGAAATGTCCTTTATGTAAAGCTCCTGCCAGCAAATTCGTAGAAGTTGTTGAGGTAGAAGGTGGTGCATTGTCTTTTGCTGACGAGCACGTTATCGGTGTGGCAAAAGGTTGTGACGAAGAAATGATCAAGGACCTGAACAACCACTTCATGGGTGAATGTACTGAAGTTGGTATGTATCTTGCTATGAGTCGTCAGGCTGACCGTGAAGGTTATCCTGAAGTAGCTGAGGCTTTCAAGCGTTACGCTTGGGAAGAAGCCGAACACGCTGCTAAATTTGCAGAATTGTTGGGCGACTGCGTATGGGATACTAAAACGAACCTGCAGAAACGTAAAGACGCTGAACAAGGTGCATGCGAAGATAAAAAACGTATCGCAACCCGTGCTAAAGCTTTGAACTTGGATGCTATTCACGACACTGTACACGAAATGTGTAAAGACGAAGCTCGTCACGGTAAAGGTTTTGAAGGTTTGTACAACCGTTATTTCGGTGATAAATAATCAAGCCTCATAATAACTCTTAAAAGGTCTGTGTTCTCATACGAATGCAGACCTTTTTTGTTTATATTTGCTCGTCAACTTTTAAATGCCGCAATTATGAGAAAAGTACAACTGTTGTTAGTTTGTTTGATGTTTTCTGTAGTCGCTTTGGCTGCTGAAAAAGTAATTAAGTTGCCGAAACCCAACTTGAACCGTACAGGTTCGGTAATGAAAGCCTTGTCCGAACGGCATTCTACTCGGGAATTTGCTGCAAAGGCTTTGAGCTTGTCGGATCTTTCGGATTTATTATGGGCTGCTAATGGAGTTAACCGCAAAGACTCGGGTAAACGCACAGCTCCTTCTGCTTTGAATAAACAGGATGTGGATGTGTATGTTGTTTTACCGGAAGGAAGTTATTTGTATGATGCCCAAAATCATCAGTTGACTTTGGTTGCTGAAGGAGATTATCGCAGCGCAGTTGCAGGTGGGCAGGCTTTTGTGAAATCGGCGCCTGTCTCTTTGGTTCTGGTCAGTGATGTTTCTCGTTTCGGAGATGCAAAGAATACCCGTAACCAGTTGATGGGAGCTATGGATGCAGGAATCGTTTCACAGAACATTTCTGTCTTTTGTTCTTCCGCTAAATTGGCTACAGTGCCGCGTGCATCGATGGATGGCAATCAGTTGAAGAAAGTGCTAAAGCTAAAAGACAGTCAGATTCCCATGATGAATCATCCGGTAGGATATTTTAAATAAGAAATGCGGGGATATAAAAAAGTGACGATATCTTTATGGGATACCGTCACTTTTGATTTTACTTTAATAGAAATTCATCAATTGCTTTTTTGTAGGTTGCTTTATCGGCAGCTCCACGGAAAAGCTGTGGATCTCCTTTCATGGGGATGAATACGAACAAAGGGATACTTGTTGCATTGAACAGGGCTGCCAGTTCTTTCTGCTTGTCTACATTCACTTTATAGATAATTATCTTCCCTGCATATTCCTTTGCCAACTCTTTCATGATAGGAGCTGTCTGCCGACATGGTCCGCACCAGTCGGCATAGAGGTCAATAATGGCGGGCTTGTCGCCTTTGTATTTCCACTCCTTTGATTTCTCATAATCGAAGACGTCTTTCAGAAACATTTCCTTGTTCATTACGACGACTTCACCGTTACCTGTTACTTCCTTTTTACCTTGATTGGTTTCAGCTTTGGCATTGAAAGCGTATATAATCACGCTTACCATGACGAAAGCTACCATTGCTAATACTTTCTTCATTCGTTATTTTATCTTTTATGTATAATGTTTCTCAATTACCCCTTGCAGTTCGCTACTGTGGATTACACCTGAATGTCTCCAGACAGCTTCTCCATCTTTGAACAGTATAAAGGTCGGTACTGCTTGTATACGGTATTTTGTAGCCAGCTCTTCATGTTGGTCAACGTCTATCTTTACAATACGCGCTTTATCACCTACGTTCTGTTTCACTTCTTCCAAAACAGGTTTCATCGCTTTACAGGGTCCACACCATTCCGCAAAAAAATCTACTAAAACCGGCATCGGCAACTTTATTAAATCTTCAAACTTTTCCATAAATCTTTCCTTTCTTAAAATTAACTGTCAGTCATTGAAGACTGCAAATATAAATTCTGTTTTATATATAACGGAAAATTTCTGTTTTTGTTCAATTTTGCCGGAAGATATACTTCGAACCGTTTTTATTCCTCAATAGTCAATTCATCAATGATGTGGGAAGCTCCCGCATATTTATCTATAATAAAGAGTGTATAACGAATGTCGACACAGGCTGCGCGCTGTGATGACGGGCGGAAAGCAATGTCGCCCGTCAATCCTTCAAAGTTACGGTCGAAAGCTGTTCCTACCAGCTGACCTTTGCCGTTGAAGACTGGGCTGCCGGAGTTTCCTCCCGTATTGTCGGTGTTTACAATAAAGCAAACGGGCATTTCACCATTCTTACCGTAACGCCCATAATCCTTGGCTGTGTATAACTCCTTCAATTTCTGAGGAACTACAAATTCCCAATTGCCTTGATCTTCTTTTTCCATCACTCCTTTGAGGGTTGTGTGAGCGTCATAAACAGCTCCGTCGAACGGTTCGTAAGAAAGTACCTGACCATAGGTTAGCCGTAAAGTTGAATTTGCGTCCGGATAAATAGGAATTCCCTTATCTTTTCTCATATCCATCATACCTTTTACCCATACTTTGTGGGCTGCATCGTAATTCTGATTCGCTTCCTTCATGGCGATAGCGGTTTTCAGTATACCGTCGGTAATGGAGTATTTGAATAATATCATCCAGTCATATCCTATCTTATATAGGCTTGGCTTTTTGATGAACTTCTCAAAGTTTTTGGGATTACCGAAGATGGAATGTTCGAAACATTCGTCGATAAATGCATCTATACTTCCTTTGAAGCGTGAATTGATGATTTCAAAGATATTGATCCGTTGTTCTGCCGGAATATAATTAGCATAGGTTTTCAACATTTCTTTTCCCACCATCCGTTCTACTTCGGGGAAAGGAACAGATGCGAAGTATTTTTCACCTTCCTTTTTCAGTTTTTGAGTCGCTTCTTTTATATGCCCCTTGTCTTTCGATTTCAAGGCAGCTACCAATTCCATAGTGGAAGGAATACGCATGAAGTCAAGAGCTGTCACTAATGCTTCATTCAAGGCTTGTTGATGGTAGAGCGCATCACGACGATGAGCTACAATGGAACGGATTTCATCGAATGCTTTTTGGTAAGAGTCATCTCCTTTTTCACGACCGCGTGCCAGGAGTTCTTCTTGTTGTGCACGCTTGGTATCTAAAACCTTGAGCCGTACCAAACCTTCGTTCATACCAATTGCATTTTTCCAATAGTTGGCAGATGACGCATATTTGCTGGCATAATGAATACGTACGGCAGGATCTTTAAGCATTTGCTCCATAAGTACCTTTTGACGTGCTCCACGTACATGTTGGCGCATGAAATTGGTTGTTTGCATCCGTTCCTCCACTTCATCGGAAATCATGTATCGCCAGTTACGTCCCGGAAATCCCATGACAAAGGTAAAATCACCTTCTTGTACACCGGCCAGACTGATGCTGAGATGCTTCTTCACTTTTAACGGTACATTGTCTTTCGAATAGGCTGCCGGTTTTCCGTTCCTGTCCGCATAAATGCGGAACAGCGAAAAGTCACCCGTATGGCGCGGCCACATCCAGTTGTCGGTATCTGCTCCGAACTTTCCAATGGAAGAAGGAGGGGCACCGACCATACGGATATCACTATACACGGTTTTTATGAACATATAATATTTGTTCCCGCCGTAAAAGGCTTTGAGCTCCAGTTTGGTAGCGGGAGTAACTTCTATGTTCTCGGCTTTGGCAAACCGTTCCGCTACTTTACTAAGATAGCCGGGGGACAGGTAATTGATTCCGTCAGGATCCGGATCTTTTTTCAACTGCTCGTTGACGTAATCCGTCACATCAAGAATCCGATCGATATAAGTAACGGTCAGTCCCGGAGTAGGGAGCTCCGCATCGCGGTTCATCGCCCAAAAGCCTTCTGTCAGATAGTCGTGCTCCACGTTGCTGTGTTGCTGGATGGCTCCGTAACCACAGTGGTGGTTAGTCAGTACCAATCCTTCGGAAGAGATAACCTCTCCCGTGCATCCTCCTCCGAAGTGTACGACTGCATCTTTCAAAGAAAGACCGTTGGAATTGTAAACCTCTTCAATAGGAATCTCAAGTCCAAGCTCGCGCATGGCAACTTCATTCTGTGTTTTCAAGTCGGTCAGCATCCACATACCTTCGTCGGCGTAGATACTGAGCGTTGCCAATGAAAAGACTGCAAATAGGATTTGTTTTTTCATTTATTCTACAATTGTCATTTCGTTTATCAGATGTCCGCAGTTTCCTAATTTCTCCAAGATGAACAGGACATAGCGGATATCCAGATTGATGCAACGTTGCAGGTTGTTGTCAAAGTTGATATCACCACTCAGCGATTCCCAGTTTCCATCGAATGCACAACCGATCAGTTCTCCGTTCTCATTCAGAACCGGACTGCCTGAATTACCTCCGGTGATGTCATTGGTTGAAAGGAAGCAAACCGGCATATCACCGTTCGGCAAAGCATAACGGCCGTAGTCCTTTTTCTCTATCAGCTCTTTCAACTTGGCAGGTACGACAAACTCACGATCTTCCGGATTTTCCTTTTCCAGAATACCCTTGGTAGTAGTGTAGTAGTTATAGTGTACACCGTCTTTCGGGTCGTAAGGTTTCACGTTACCGTAAGTCAGGCGGATTGTAAAGTTCGCATCCGGATAAGAAGGAACAGGTAATTTCATTTCACCCAAACCGCGGATGTAGGTTTTGTGTAATAAGGCCAATTCCTTGTCCATATCCTTCAACTGTCCTATGAGTTGTTCGAGTAAATCATATTTGGACTGGCAATATTGCAAAGCCAGGTCGTTATCAATAGCTTTTACGGTCGGTTTCTTGATAAACTTCTCGAAGTTTGCACGATTGGCAAAAATGGAATTGTCATACATATCATCGATAAATTTATTATAGTCGCCTTTATATTTCTGTTCGATAAGTTTGTAGATAGACGGACGTTGCTCTGCCGGAATCATTTCCGCATAAAGAGGGAACAATGCTTTGGCCACCTTACGGTCTACTTCGTGGTCATAGTCTTTGTTATGAATCTCATCATATGTCTCTTTCAGAGCTTCGATACGTACTTTAATCAAAGAATCGTTCTTTTCTACCAATGCTTCCCGAGTTTTGGACAGCAGGGTATTTCCGAACTCGATACCTCCGAAGAACGTTTCTCTTAAACAAGTGAACTGATAGTTGAGAGGGGCTGTCTTGGCTACCAAGTCATCTATCTTCTTCACTACCTCCGCATAATCGGTATTGTTCTGCTTTCTGGCAAATTCAGCGAATTTGGCTTCCTGTGCCGCTTTTGTGCCCAGTACATCATTATCGATAATTGCCTTGTTCATTCCGATGGAATTTTTCCAATAGTTGCTGGAACCTGCATATTTGTTGGCATATTGGATACGGATCTTGTCACTGGCGTTCATTACTTCTTTCAAAACAGCCAGACGGGCTCCACGAATGCGGATGCGCGGCTCGTTTTCCGATTCCATGCGTTCTTTTACTTCCGATACAGTCAGATAACGGCTTGTACTTCCGGGAAATCCCATAATCATGGCATAGTCTCCTTCTTTCAAGCCCTTGATAGAAATAGGCAAATGTTTTTTTGTTTTCAAAGGAGTATTGCTTGCACTGTATTCTGCCGGTTCTCCGTTGGCATCCGCATAAATACGGAACATAGAGAAGTCACCGGTATGACGGGGCCACATCCAGTTATCTGTTTCTCCGCCAAACTTACCGATAGAAGAAGGAGGAGCTGCCACCATACGCACATCCGGGTATACTTTCTTATAGAACATATAGAATTTATTTCCGGCATAGAATGGGAGTGCTTGCGGTACGATTCCTTTCTTATCTTTCAGATCACTTTTTGCATACAGCTCTTCTGCCAGTTTCTGGAGAAATGCACCGCTGAATGATTCAGTCTCTGTGATTTCTTTAGCTGCAATCTTAGCATTGACAATATCAGTGATATCTTCGATACGTTCGATAAATGTAAATTTCAATCCCGGAGTAGGAAGTTCCATCTCTCTGGAAGTAGCCCAGAAACCATCCGTCAGATAATCGTGTTCAACGCTGCTATGTTGTTGGATGGAAGCATATCCGCAATGGTGATTGGTCAGGATCAATCCTTCCGGTGAGATAATCTCTCCGGTACAGCCTCCTCCGAAGATACCGACAGCGTCTTTTAGGGAAACTCCATGTGGGTTATATAAATCTTGCGCTTCCAGTTTCAAGCCTTGTTTTTTCATCATGTCTATGGAATGCTGCTGTTGCATTAGCTGCAATAGCCACATACCTTCATCCGCTTTAGCGGAACATACGATTAGCGCAGTCAGCGCCAATAAATAAAGTTTTAGTCTATTCATTCTTTAATGCTGATAATTAAAATATTTATGATTCTATTTTGTCTTTTCCACTCTCAACTCTCCACTTTCCACTCTCCACTTCTCAAAGCTTCCATGATATTGGCAGGTGGACGTTGGTTCATTAATTCATTCTTCATGAAATCCATATAAGGCGCTACGTGCTTAAAGAATTGGTAATATCCTTTGCACAGATAATTCAAGCCGGGTTCGCCTTCCGATGTACGGCTGAAGCGATTCTTCGGACATTCTCCGTTGCAGGCAAACAGGAATTCGCATTCCTTGCACTGTGTGGGGAGAGATTGGTATTTCATGTTGCCGAAGTGATGTTGGCGTTCACTGTGCATCATTTCCACCAATGTCTGATTATAGATGTTTCCCAGTTTATATTCGGGGAAAACGAAGTGGTCGCATGAATATACATCACCGTTGAATTCCATAACACCGGCGTGTCCACAAGTTTTTGCCATCGTACATATTCCCGGCTGTTCACCCATCCAGTTTGCCAGCGTAGAGTCGAATATTTGTATGTAGTAGTTGCCTACGTCTTCTTTCACCCATTCGTCAAAAAGAGTACACAGGAAATTGCCCCATTGCTCCGGAGTGACGGAGAAATCGGCCAATTTTCCTTCCTTGTCTTCGGCAAGAGAGGCGAGATGCCGTCCGTCTTGATGCGGAAGAATACGTTCGACGATAGGGGCAAACTGTATATAATGACAATCTATCTCTTTGAAAAAGTGATAGAAGTCCAGCGGATAGTCAGCGTTAAAGTCATTGACAACGGCCATTGCATTCCATTCTACATTGTGTTTTTTCAGCAGATTGATACCCTGCATCACTTTCACGAAGGAAGGTTTGCCCATTTTGTTTTTACGGTATTCGTCATGAAACTCCTGTGGGCCGTCGATGGAAACTCCTACCAGCCAATTGTTGTCGTGAAAGAACTGGCACCATTCGTCGGTGAGCATTGTTCCGTTCGTCTGAATACAGTTGTCGATGGTACGTCCGCGAGCATATTTCTTTTGCAACTCCATAGCCTTCTTATAGAAAGAAAGCGGACGCATCAGCGTTTCACCCCCGTGCCAGGTGAAGAGCACCTGCGGCATGGTTTGTGAGTTAATATACTCGTCGATGAATTTTTCCAATAGTTCATCGCTCATTACGTGTTTCGGGTTTTCTTTGTATAGATTCGCCTTTTCCAAATAGTAGCAATAGTCGCAGGCTAGGTTGCATACGGCACCCACCGGCTTTACCATCACATAAAGCGGTTTGGCAAAAGGGGCATAAGTTGATGTTTTCATAACCGCAAAATTAGGTAAACTAAATGAAAAAAAAAGCCTTCTCCGTATGTTTATAAGGATTATTAAAGAAAAGAGACTTACAAGATTTAAATATTGATAAAATGTTTCTCTGAAAAATGAATCGGTTGTACCTTTGCACGCAGAATCAAATGAATAGACGAACGTGAATAAACTTTTACCTTTATTGTTTTTGCTCCCGTTTCTGGCTTCCTGCACTAATAAGTACAAGATCGAAGGAACATCTTCAGTGAATAGTCTGGATGGAAAAATGCTGTATCTTAAGTCCTTGCGTGATGGTGAATGGGTGAAACTGGATTCTGCTGAGGTGGCGCACGGTCTGTTCTCCATGAAAGGCAAAGTCGATTCCGTACAGATGGTGACACTTTATATGGATGATGAAAGCATCATGCCGATTGTGCTGGAAAATGGAAAAATCAAGGTAAACATCAGTAATTCGGATATCAAAGCGGTGGGTACTCCTTTGAATACGGCACTATACGAGTTTATTGAGAAAAGAAACCGACTGGAGGAAAGTATCGGAGAGTTGGAACAGAAAGAAACCCGTATGGTGATGGACGGAGGTGATTTGGATGAGATTCATTCACAATTGGCAGTGGAAGGAGATTCGCTGATGAAAGAGATGAATCAATATGTGAAAACTTTCATTTCCACCAACTACGAAAATGTGTTGGGACCCAATGTGTTTATCATGCTTTGCAGTTCGTTGCCTTATCCTATTATGACTCCGCAGATAGATGACATCATAAAAGACGCTCCTTATTCTTTTAAAAGCAATAAGCTGGTAAGAGAGTTCCTTTCGAAGGCGAAAGAGAATATGAAACTGATAGAAGAGCACAAGCGTCTGGAAGAAAATGCTTCGGTAAAGAAGTGAATATAACTTCTCTATTACCGGTCTTGATCTTCGTTCTTTATCATTCCCTTATATTTCTCCGGTAAGGCACTTTCAACGGCAGCGTATGCTTCCGCCATAGTCGCTTTGATATTTTCCATACCTTTTCCTTTAGGCGGAATAGGCTCATGAATCGTGAGAATCATGCGGTGACGGTGTATCCATTTGCCTGTACGCGGGAGGATCTCAAATGAGCCGTCGATGGTGACGGGCACTACTGCCAGTTGTAAGTCATCCGCCAATTGAAAAGCTCCTTTTTTGAAATACCCCATGTGTCCGGTGAAAGTACGAGCCCCTTCCGGGAAAACGACCAAAGATACTCCGTCTTTCAAAGAGTCCTTTGCCTGCCGGATCGTTTCCAACACTTTCTTCGGACCGGACCGGTCTACAAAAATGTGCCCTGCGCTTTCGCAGGCTTTTCCAACGAATGGTAGTTTACGCAGACTTTTTTTCATCATCCATTTAAAGTTTCTTCCGATAAAACCGTAGATCAGGAATATGTCGAATGAACCTTGATGGTTGGGTACAAAAATATAGGAAGTCTTATCATGCAACTTTTCACGCCCTTGAATCTTTACGGGAATCAGCAGGAACAGACAGATTAATTGTGACCATATCTTTCCCGGATAATATCCCCAGATGTGGGCTCCTCCCAAAAGAGAACCTACGATGGTGACGAGTGCCGTAAGGATAGTCAACACTAATAATATAGGTAAAGCGATGCAAATCTGATAAATATAATAAAGTATCTTCATAGGGTTGGATTTTTGTCCTGCAAATATACATGATTATTGTAAAAAAGAGATGCGGATACCATATAATCTTTTCGATTGTGTTATTTTTGTCTCTCGTTATTAGAGATAGCTGTTAAAAATATGATACGTATATTACATACTGCCGATTGGCACTTGGGGCAAACGTTCTTCGGTTATGACCGTACGGAGGAGCATGAGGCGTTTTTAGATTGGCTGGCGGGAGAAATCCTCCGGCAGGAGATTGATGCATTGATTATAGCCGGAGACGTGTTTGATGTTTCCAATCCTTCGGCTGCTTCCCAAAGTATATATTATCGGTTTATATACCGGGTTACGGCGGAGAATCCCAATCTGCAAATTGTGATTGTTGCCGGAAATCATGATTCAGCGGCACGTCTGGAGGCTCCTTTACCTTTGTTGCAGGCTATGAGAACAGAGGTCAGGGGAGTGGTACGTAAGCTGGAAGGCGGAGCGGTTGATTACGACCATCTATGCGTGGAACTGAAGAACCGGCAGGGAGAAGTTGAATTACTTTGTATGGCGGTTCCTTTTTTGCGTCAAGGAGATTATCCGGTAGTGCAGACAGAGGGGAATCCTTATGCGGAAGGGGTTCGTGAACTTTATACGCAGCTTCTGCGAAGGTTGTGGAAACGCCGTAAGCCGAATCAGGCCATTCTTGCCATAGGTCATCTGCAAGCTACCGGTTCGGAGATTGCAGAAAAGGATTATAGTGAACGCACAGTGATAGGCGGACTGGAATGCGTGTCACCGGAGGCTTTTCCCGAACAGATCGCTTATACGGCTCTAGGACATATTCATAAAGCGCAACGGGTATCCGGCCGGGAGAATGTACGCTATGCGGGAAGTCCGATTCCGATGTCTTTTGCCGAAAAGCATTATCATCACGGAGTGGTAATGGTGACTTTTGACGAAGGGTGTGCGGTAGATATCCGACGGATAGAATGTCCGAAATCAATACCTTTGATAAGCGTTCCGAGCGGTGAGCCGGAATTGCCTGAAAAGATATTGGAGATGTTGGGCGAATTGCCGGAGACGGAAGGAACCGCTCCCTATCTGGAAGTGAAGGTTTTGCTGGAAGAGCCCGAACCCATGCTCCGGCAGGAGATAGAGGATGTTTTGGCGGATAAAAATTATCGCTTGGCACGCATTGTCTCTTCTTACCGTACTGGTGCGGAAAATGTGGAGAAAGAGGAGACGGACTGGAAAAAAGGATTACAGGAGATGTCACCGTTGCAGATTGCACAGTCTGCATTTGAGAAGATTTATCAGTCAGAAATGCCGGAGGATTTGGTTGATTTGTTTCAGGAAGCCTATCTGGCTGCCACCCGTAGAGAAGAAGAGGAAGAAAGATGAAAATATTAGCTATACGATTGAAGAATCTTACTTCCATTGAAGGGACGGTGGAAGTGGATTTCACTGCTGAGCCATTGCGATCGGCCGACATATTCGCTATTTCTGGTCCTACGGGAGCGGGAAAGTCAACCTTGTTGGATGCGTTATGTCTGGCGTTGTATGATAAAGCGCCCCGTTTCGCCGCTTCGGTGGAAAGTGTGAATCTGGCGGATGTAGGGGATAACCGGATTAATCAGTCCGATGTGCGTAACCTGTTGCGTCGTGGCACAAGTGACGGTTATGCAGAAGTTGATTTTCTGGGAGTAGACGGACACCGTTACCGCTCTTGTTGGTCGGTGAGACGTACGCGGAATAAAGTGAGCGGCTCTTTGCAGCCGCAAATGATGGAGGTGAAGGAGCTGGATACGGGGAAAGAATTTCAAGGGACGAAGAAGGAGTTGCTGGCACAATTGGTTGAGTTGATCGGGCTGACGTATGAGCAGTTTACCCGTACCGTATTGTTAGCTCAGAATGACTTTGCCACTTTCTTGAAATCTAAAGGAGCGGCTAAGGCGGAGTTGCTTGAAAAACTGACGGGGACCGGAGTGTATTCTTTCATTTCGCAGGAAGTGTTTGCCCGGAATAAGGCAGCGCAGGAAGAGGTAGCTTTGATTCATAATAAGATGAGTGTGATTGAATTGATTCCGGAAGAGGAACAGCTTGCCTTGCAGAAAGAAAAAGAGTTGTTGGCTGAAAAGCGTTCGGAAGGAATCAAATTGCTGGCGGAACAGAATGCGCAGTTGAATGTTGTCCGTTCATTGAATACGCAAGAGGAGCTCCGGACAAAGAAGCAGAAAGAGGAACAAGGAGAACAGGCCAGACTAAAGACCGCTTTGGACACATTGGCCTCGCAGGAGGAAGGCTTGGTTCGTTTCAAAGCCCAATGGGAAGCTATACAGCCGGACTTGAAGCGAGCCCGTCAACTGGATGTGCAGATACAGTCCCAACAAGAGGGTTATATACAGTCTCAACAACTATTGCAGGCAGCCCGTAAGCAGGTGCAGGAGCAGGACAAGAGAAAACGGATGGTTGAGGAACAGTTGCATTTGTCTTATCAGACCTTACGTCGTCTATTGAATGTTGCAGGGACGGAAGACAGTCTGCTGCTTGAACAGGTGGAAGAAACTTTACGGCAGGAAGAGGGAAATTTGTCTGCCGGAATAGAAACGAACGAGAAACGTCTGGAGCGGTTGAATGCTTTCGGATATCCGTCGTTAGCTGAAGAACAGGTCAAGTTGCAGAAAGAATTGGCACGTCAGCAGAATATCCGGCAATTGACGGAAGCGTTGAAGAAGGCGGTGTCGGAAATAGAGCATTTGGAAAAAGAGACGGCAGATTGTTCGAAGGAGCTTTCGGAACGGGAAGTTGCCTTGAAAACAGTACAACGTCTTTATGAAAACGCCCGCATGGCGGTAGGGAAGGATGTGAAAGCTTTGAGGCGGCAATTGGAGGAAGGAGAAGCCTGTCCGGTTTGTGGTAGTACTTCGCATCCGTATCATCGGGAACAGGAAGTGGTGGATACTCTTTTCCGGAATATGGAGCAGGAGTATAATGCGGCAACAGCGGTTTATCAGCAGGTGAACAACCGGAGCATTGCCTTGCAACGTGATTTGGCACATCAGAAGATGATTGCGGGGCAGGTACGTGAACAATTGTCGGCTTTCCAAAAAGAAAGCGCCGACACCGGAAATGAGGAACAGATACAACAACGCTTGGGAGAACTGGCGAAGCTTATTTTAGAATACCGTAATCTGTATGCGGAATGGCAGCGGGGTGATGAAGAGATAAAGAAGCTGCGTTCGCATTATGAAGCCTTGCGTGAGAATGTTTCCCAGTGCCGTTTAGCCATGCAAAAGGTATCGGCTGCCAATGAACAGTCGGTGCTATTACAGAATGCCGCGATTGCCGAACAAAAGCGTTTTGAGGTGATAGAGAAAGCATTGGATACACTTCGTCGGGAACGTTCGGACTTATTGAAAGGAAAGAGTGCCGATGAGGCGGAAGCCGCCGTAGCAAGGCGGGAAGGAGAATTGAATCTGGCGTTGGAGAAAGCCCGTAAGGAGGTAGAGACGGCTCAAAACGGACTTTCCGGCTTGCAAGGAGAGCTGAAACAGATTACTTCGTCTATTGAAGAGTTGCAAGTGCGGCAGAAGCAAATCGAATTCCCCGAACAGCTTCCGGAAGCAATAAAGAAACAACAGGAGGAGAATCTGAATACGGAACGCAGCCTTTCCATTATTGAAGCCCGTTTGTTGCAGCAGGCTAAGAATAAAGCGGTGGTGGAGCAGATAGCAAAAGAACTTTCAGAGAAACAATCGGTTGCCGACCGTTGGGCAAAGTTGAATAAGCTGATTGGCAGTGCGGATGGAGCAAAATTCAAAGTCATAGCGCAAAGTTATACCTTGAATCTGTTATTGCTTCATGCCAATAAACATTTGTCTTATCTTTCCAAACGCTATAAATTGCAACAGGTTCCCGGTACATTGGCCTTGCAGGTTGTCGACTGTGATATGTGTGATGAGATACGAACGGTTTATTCCCTTTCCGGAGGCGAATCATTCTTAATCTCGCTGGCATTGGCATTGGGATTGTCATCTTTATCCAGCAATAATTTGAAGGTGGAGTCGCTTTTTATAGACGAAGGGTTCGGATCTTTGGATGCGGAAAGCCTGCGTACGGCTATGGAAGCGTTGGAGCAACTGCAAATGCAGGGAAGAAAAATAGGCGTGATCTCTCATGTGCAGGAAATGAGCGAACGGATTTCCGTTCAGGTGCAGGTACACAAGAAAGTGAATGGAAAGAGTGTGCTTAGCGTTGTAGGATAAGCACACTCTTTCCTCTTTATTATCTGAATTCGTTTAATTCGTTCAGATTCTTTTTGATTTCGTGGATACGGTTTAGGAACTTCTTGCGGTAAATCCATAAGATCAGTCCTAGACCGCCTCCCCATAACAGGACAAAAAAGGAAATCATGCCTATACCGTATTGCCATACTTGCCAGTAAATGAATGAAAGAACAGCCAATACCAGAAGGAAAAAGATGGCAAACAGACGCTCTCTGATGGTCCATCGGTGGATGCGGTTGACACGGCTGATTACTTCTATCAAAGGCATTTCGTCTACTCGGGTCCGCTGGAGGTAGCGGGTAGTGACGATATCCCAGCAAAGTGCGGGAATCCAGGCAAGAAGGATAATGATATAGATAGGGTTCAGCCTGTTGTGCAACAGGACTTCCGCCAAGAACAGGATCAGTATCGGCAGGGAAATCAGAATCAGCTTTATGTTCAGATTGGCAATGGCGTGAATGCCCTTGCCGGTATGTCCCAGCAATTTCGAAAGTTCCTCTTCTTTAATGAACTCTTTGTCCTTCAGGTGCTCATCGAGTACATTCCAGGATTTCTTCAATTCTTCCAGTTCCATATATCTTTAGTCTTCCTTTTTCATTTTTTTTAGTTTGTCTTTGATGCGGCTTAACTTGGTAGCTACATTCGTTACCGTCAGTCCGGTAATCTCTGCAATCTCCTCGTAACTCTTCTCTTCGAGATAGAGCAGGATGATGGATTTGTCGAGTTGTCCCAATTGATTGATCATCCGGTAAAGCTGTTTCAGCATTTCATTGACCGGATCGTGCGCTTCGATACTCCAGTCAATCTCTTTGGTGAGGCTGACAATCTCCGGTATATTCTTTTCCTTGCGATAAAAACTGATACAGGTGTTGAGGGCAATACGATAAATCCATGTCGATATTTTACACTCTTTCCTGAATTTGGGATAGGCTTTCCAAAGGTTCAGCACAACATCCTGGTAAAGGTCATTGAGAGGGGCGTTGGGATTGGCGTACAGATAACATACCTTATAGATCACCCGTTCATATTCACGGATGACCGACAAGAATTCTTGTTCAACAGGCCTATCTGTTTCTGCCGACTGTTCCCTCATGAGCGTTATTGTAAATTGGCAGCCAGGAATTTGCGTATCTCTGCCACACTCTTATTCCGGCGGCGGGCATAATCTTCGAGTTGGTCTTCTCCAATCTTCCCTACTGAAAAATATTCGGAAGCCGGATGTGAGAACATAAGTCCGCAGACGGACGCGTGAGGATACATTGCCCCGTTTTCGGTCAGTGAGATACCTATCCGTTTCATATCCAATAGTTCGTCCAATAGGAAATTGACGGATTGGTCGGGCAAAGACGGATAACCGACCGCCGGACGAATACCTTGATATTTTTCAACTAGCAAATCCTCAATGCTTAAATTCTCATCTTTCGCATATCCCCATACTTCTTTTCGTACATACTCATGCATCTTTTCCGTAGCAGCTTCAGCCAGACGGTCGGAAAGAGTTTGGACAAGCAAATGTTTGTAGGGATCTTGCTCGTAAAGCCCTTCCATATCCGCATCGATGGAAGCGGCGAAAGCGCCGATCGTATCGGCTATGCCGGAAGATGACGGGCGCACAAAGTCACTTAAACAAAGGAATGGACTGCCATCTCTTTTAGGTGTTTGCTGGCGGAGTAAAGGAAACGTGATGTATTGGTCTTGTTCCTTTTCAATCACCAGATTGTCTCCGTCGGAGTTTGCTTTACAGAGCTTGAAGATTGTCTTTACTTCATAATCCTTGTCGAGCAGATCCAGCATACGGTTGGCCTCTTTGAAAAGCTGCATGGCTTCGGAGGCTTTATTCCGTTCTTCTTCCGGAAAAGTGGTCAGCCATACGGCACGGCAGGCATCGCATCCGTGAATGTTGGCGATAGCCGCGAAACGCGGTTGGAACCCCCATGCGTGGAAAAAGTAAATCCAGTTGATGTAGGGGGCGACCGTATGTATTTTATAAGATAAGACTGTAGGTTGCATAATGGGGCTTGTTTTTCTGTTTGAGAAGTTCACTTACTATCTGAACCTTAACTCTTGTCCACGATAGTTCTCGTCTATCTCTCCGTTATTATATAGCAGATGCCCGTTTGCAAAAGTCTTTTCTACTTTCCAATTGAATGTATGTCCCTCCAACGGGCTCCATTTGCATTTACTTAAAATGCAGTCTGCCGTTACCGTCCAATTGCTGTCCGGACGTACTAACACAAGGTCTGCTTGATAACCTTTCCGGATGAATCCCCGATTCTGTATTTCGTACATTTGGGCAGGAGCATGAGCCATCTTCTCTACCACTTTCTCTATTGTAAATACTCCTTTGTCCACAAGTTCCAGCATACTGGCCAGTGAAAACTGAATCATTGGCATTCCCGACATCGCTTTCAATGCCCCTCCTTCTTTCTCGCTTAGCAGGTGCGGAGCGTGGTCTGTTGCGATGGCGTCTATCAAACCGCTATTGACAGCCTCCTGCAGGGCCTTCCGATCTTTTGCTGTTTTGATGGCGGGGTTGCATTTGATGCGTGCGCCCAGTGTCCGGTAATCTTCCTCTGTGAAAAGCAGATGAGAAACACAGGCTTCTGCCGTGATTCGTTTTTGTGACAGAGGAGCGTTTGAGAACAGACTGAGCTCTTTGGCAGTGGAGATGTGCATGATATGCAGGCGGGCATTTGTTTCACGTGCCAGTTGTACCGCCAGCTCCGAAGAACGGTAACAGGCTTCCTCCGAACGTAGGAGCGGATGAAGGGACAGCGGGACATCTTCTCCGTACTCTTTCTTGAATTTATCCGTATTTTCTTTGATGATTCCCTGATCTTCACAATGGGCGGCGATAAGCAAATCGGTACCGCCAAAGATATTGTGCAGACTGGCCATCCGGTCTACCAGCATATTACCGGTACTTGAACCCATGAACAGTTTAACGCCACAGACACGGTGTTTGTCCAACTTTGCAAACTGAGTGTAATTGTTGTTGGTTGCTCCGAAATAACAGGAATAGTTGACGGCGGATTTCTCGCTTAATAAAGCGAATTTCTCATCAAGAGCTTCCAAAGTGGTGGTCTGTGGATTGGTATTCGGCATATCCATGATTGAGGTGACGCCACCCGCAGCAGCAGCACGGCTTTCGGTGATAATATCCGCCTTATGGGTAAGACCGGGATCGCGGAAGTGTACGTGCTCGTCAATGGCACCCGGCAAAAGATAACATCCGGTTGCATCTATTATTTCATCACATGGGGCAGACGCTTTTTCTTCACCAACCAATATCTCGGCGATTTTCTCGTCTTCAATCACAACCGAACCCGGAACTGTTCTTCCTTCGTTGACAATAATGGCATTTTGAATCAGTGTACGTTTCATTTCTTTTGCGGGAATTTATGGAACCAACTATTTACTTTTAATTTAATCACACCGAATATGGCTTCTCCAAAGATGCTGCTATTCATCTTGGAAGTACCCAATTCGCGATTGATGAATATCACCGGGACCTCAATGATTTTGAAGCCGCACTTATAAGCCGTGAATTTCATTTCAATCTGAAAGGCGTATCCTTTGAAGCGGATGTGGTCTAAATCTATCGTTTCCAATACCTGGCGACGGTAGCAGACGAATCCGGCGGTGGTATCGTGCACGGGAATTCCTGTGATAAACCGCACGTATTTGGAAGCGAAATAGGACATGAGTACCCGCCCCATCGGCCAGTTTACTACATTTACCCCACTGACGTACCGGGAACCGATGGATACGTCGCCTCCCTGTTCCGCACAGGCCTGGTACAGACGGGGCAAATCGTTCGGATTATGGCTGAAATCAGCGTCCATCTCAAAAATATATTCGTATGTATGTTCCAATGCCCATTTGAATCCGGTGATGTAGGCGGTTCCTAATCCTAACTTCCCTTTACGCTCGATCATAAACAAGCGTTCGGGAAACTCTTGTTGCAGGGTTTTTACAATAGTTGCCGTTCCGTCGGGCGAACCGTCTTCTATTACCAGAATATGGAATACTTTGGGAAGTCCGAAAACGGCACGGATAATATTTTCGATATTCTCTCGTTCGTTATAAGTAGGAATAATTACAATGCTGTCTGATGTCTGCATATAGATACTATAATATTTAAGAGCAAAAGTAGTTCTTTTCCTTTAGTTATAGATGAACTAAGGAATATTTAACGTGTTCTGCGGCTCATTATGGATAACTCCGTACCTCACCGAAATTAAGCCCACACCTTACGGGAGGTAAGCCCACGTCTGACTGATGCTAAGCCCACGTCTGAGCGATACTGAGCCCACGCTTCACCGAGACTCAGCCCACGTCTCAATGGCGCTGAGCCCGTAGTTCGGTAATTCTTACTGTGTATTTCTTGATAATACTTCCATTTTTAAAGTATGTACTCCCAATCTTTTTTGTACTTTTGCGGTGAAATTTTATAGGTATGACAATAACTGAGTTGCAACAACAATATGCTGCCCACCCCAATACGGCAGTAATGAAGCGCTTGTTGAAGGACACTTCTGTTCAAACTGTTTTTTGTGGAGGACTGTATGCGTCTGCTGCTTCCCTTTTTTCTTCTGTATTGGTGCAAGAGGGTGGTTGCCCGTTTGTGTTTATCTTGGGTGATCTTGAAGAAGCCGGGTATTTTTATCACGACCTGACACAGATATTAGGCTCGGAAACGGTGCTTTTTTTCCCGTCTTCTTTCCGGCGTTCCATCAAGTACGGACAGAAAGACGCAGCCAATGAGATTTTGCGTACGGAGGTGCTGAGCCGTCTGCAGAAAGGAGAGAAAGGATTGTGTATCGTCACTTATCCCGATGCGTTGGCTGAGAAAGTGGTATCCCGTAAGGAACTGAGCAATAAGACCTTGAAACTGAGTGTGGGTGAAAAGGTGGATACTACTTTTATAACGGATGTGTTGCATAGTTATGGTTTTGAATATGTGGATTATGTATATGAGCCGGGACAATATGCCGTTCGTGGCAGCATAATCGATGTTTTCTCTTTTGCTTCGGAATATCCTTATCGTATTGACTTTTTCGGTGATGAAGTAGAGAGTGTCCGTACCTTTGAGGTGGAGTCTCAGTTGTCCCGTGAGAAGAAAAAGGAAGTGTCTATCGTTCCGGATTTGGCAGTGACGGGAGAGGTAACCACTTCTTTTCTGGATTTTATTCCGAAAGAAACCGTGCTCGCCATGCGTGACTTTCTTTGGTTGCGCGAGCGAATCCAAGTGGTGCATGATGAGGCGTTGACTCCGCAGGCAATAGCCGTTCAGGAGGCCGAAGAGAATGGGGGAATTACGTTGGAGGGAAAATTGATCGATGGCAGTGAGTTTACTGTACGCGCTCTTGATTTCCGTCGGTTGGAATTTGGTAACAAGCCAACCGGAACGCCGGAAGCCAGTGTCTCTTTCAGTACATCCGCCCAGCCTATCTTTCATAAGAATTTCGATTTGGTGGCTTCCTCTTTCAAAGAGTATCTGGAGAAAGGTTATCTGCTTTATATATGTAGCGACAGCACGAAGCAAACGGATCGTATCAAGGCTATTTTTGAGGATCGTGGTGATAAGATACAATTTACTCCTGTTGAGCGTACCATTCACGAAGGGTTCGTTGATAATACGTTGAGGCTGTGTGTGTTTACAGACCATCAGTTATTCGACCGTTTCCATAAGTATAATCTGAAGAGTGATAAAGCCCGTTCGGGAAAGGTGGCCCTTTCCTTGAAAGAATTGAACCAGTTTACTCCGGGCGATTATGTGGTGCATACGGATCATGGTATCGGACGTTTCTCCGGTCTGGTGCGTATTCCGAATGGAGATACTACGCAAGAAGTCCTGAAACTGGTTTTTCAGAATGATGATGTGGTATTTGTTTCTATCCATTCTTTGCACAAAGTTTCCAAATACAAAGGAAAAGAGGGAGAGGCTCCCCGACTTAATAAATTGGGCACGGGTGCGTGGGAGAAACTGAAAGAGCGTACAAAGAGTAAGATAAAAGATATTGCCCGTGATCTGATTAAGCTGTATTCGCAGCGCCGCCAGGAAAAGGGCTTCTCTTATAGTCCGGATAGTTTCTTGCAGCGTGAGCTGGAAGCTTCCTTTATTTATGAAGATACGCCGGACCAGAGCAAAGCGACAATTGATGTCAAGGCGGATATGGAGAGTGATCGTCCGATGGATCGTCTGGTCTGTGGGGATGTGGGATTTGGAAAGACGGAGGTTGCCATCCGTGCGGCTTTCAAGGCGGTTGCCGATAATAAGCAGGTGGCTGTGCTTGTGCCGACTACGGTGCTTGCTTACCAGCATTTCCAAACATTCCGCGACCGCTTGAAAGGATTGCCTTGCAGGGTGGAATATTTGAGTCGTGCACGTACGGCCGCACAATCTAAAGCTGTGTTGAAAGGATTGAAGGAGGGGGATGTCAATATACTGATAGGTACTCACCGTATCTTGGGAAAAGATGTCCAATTTAAAGACTTGGGATTGCTGATTGTTGATGAAGAACAGAAATTCGGAGTCTCTGTAAAGGAAAAGTTGCGGCAGCTGAAAGTGAACGTGGATACATTGACAATGACCGCTACTCCGATTCCCCGTACGCTTCAGTTCTCGCTGATGGGGGCGCGCGATCTGAGTGTTATCTCTACGCCTCCGCCTAACCGTTATCCGATTCAGACAGAGGTGCATACCTTTAATGAGGAGGTGATTACGGATGCGATTAATTTTGAAATGAGCCGTAACGGCCAGGTGTTTTTTGTCAATAACCGGATAGCTAATTTGCCGGAACTGAAAGCGATGATTGAGCGTCACATTCCGGATTGCCGTGTGGCTATCGGTCACGGACAGATGGAACCGGCGCAATTGGAAAAGATTATTCTGGATTTTGTCAATTATGATTATGATGTCCTTTTGGCGACTACCATTATTGAGAGCGGTATTGATATCCCGAATGCAAATACGATTATAATCAATCAAGCGCAGAATTTCGGCTTGAGCGATCTTCATCAGATGCGTGGGCGGGTAGGACGTAGCAATAAAAAAGCGTTCTGTTATCTGTTGGCTCCTCCGTTAAGCAGTCTTACCGCAGAGGGAAAGCGGCGCCTTCAAGCGATTGAGAACTTTAGTGATTTGGGAAGCGGTATCCACATTGCCATGCAGGATTTGGATATTCGCGGAGCCGGTAATCTGTTGGGGGCGGAACAAAGCGGATTTGTTGCCGACTTGGGATATGAGACGTATCAGAAGATTCTCAGTGAAGCTGTTCATGAACTGAAGAACGATGAATTTGCAGATTTGTATGCGGAGGAAATCAAAGGGGAAGGGCAGATCAGCGGTGAAGGATTTGTGGATGAATGTCAGGTGGAAAGTGATTTGGAATTGTTATTACCGGCGAATTATGTGACCGGTAGCAGTGAGCGTATGTTGCTTTATCGCGAATTGGACAGTCTGACATTGGACAAAGACGTAGCAGCTTTCCGTTCTCGTTTGGAAGACCGCTTCGGCCCTGTTCCGCCGGAAACGGAAGAATTGCTCCGTATCGTTCCTCTGCGTCGGTTGGCGGCACGTTTGGGAGCGGAGAAGATATTCTTGAAGGGTGGACGCATGACATTGTTCTTTGTCTCCAATCCGGATAGCCCGTTCTATCAGAGCCAGGCTTTCGGAAAGGTGATTGATTATATGATGAAGTATACCCGCCGTTGCGATCTTCGCGAGCAGAACGGGAAACGGAGTATGCTGATTAAAGATGTGTCGAATGTGGAGACAGCGGTTAGCGTATTGCAGGAGATTGTTGCGTTACAACCGAATGGGCTTTAGTAAATTGCCTCCTTTAGTGAGATTAAACTGAATAAGTTTGTTTTTTGAGGAAAGTCTGTCTATCTTTGGGCTTATAATAAACAATATGAGAGATATGGCTGCAAAATATAAATCACAGGAAAATGAAAAGCCGGAACAGGTAAATGATCCGGTAGCTGCTTATCAAAGGGCCGGTTCTGATGTATGTCTTTGTGTTCCTACAGAATACGAACGGGAAATTATAATGCGTTCGGAAAAAGATTATGAAGAAGGTCGGTTGTATACTCAAGAAGAGGTTGACAAGCAAGTGAGACAATGGCTGGATTAAAGATTGTGTGGACGGAAACTGCTACAATCGTTTTGCGACAGATTCTTACTTTTTATTATGTTAGAAATGGAAATTCAAAATATAGCCGTTCCATCTATACAATGATAAACGATGTGCTAAAGTTAGTTGCCAAATACCCATATATGTATAAAGCTACCTCTATACCTAACGTACGTGTTTTTCATTGTGATTACTTTAAGGTGTATTATAGGGTGCTTGAAGGACAGATTCTTGTGGAAGCTGTTTTTGATACTAGACAGGATCCGGGTAAAGCCCCTTTTTAAGGAGCTATCTCTTTTTTCCGTATAACTTATCTATTAAATCCCCCCGTCCGATACGTCTCAATTCATTAATGATATTTTTCCGTTCTTCCGGCTTGTACCAGAAGAAGAATTGACGTTGTGCCAGTTTTTCCCGTTGAGTCTTGGCGCTGAATATCGGTTCCAGCGTGTAGGGATGGTATCCGGTGTACCATGCTTCCGTGGCTACTGTCATAGGAGTAGGGGTGAAGTCCTGCACTTGTTCCAAATGAAAATCCAGCCGTTTGGTAATAACGGCAAGTTCCGCCATATCTTCTTCTTTGCATCCGGGATGCGAGGAAATAAAATACGGAATCAGTTGTTGACGCAGGTTCTCCTCTTTATTGATTCGGTCGAATATCCTTTTGAATGTTTCAAACTGCTCGAAAGGAGGTTTGCGCATTACGGATAATACCCGTTCACTTGTATGTTCCGGAGCAACTTTCAGTCGGCCGCTAACGTGCTTGACAATCAATTCGCGGGTATATTCGGCGGTACTGCGGTTGATGGCCTCATCTTTACTCCGATGCAATAATAAGTCATAACGTACCCCGCTGCCTATAAATGATTTCTTAATGCCGGGCAAGGCATCTACCGCGTGATAAATATCCAATAACGGACGATGGTCTGAGTTCAGGTTCGGGCAGACTTTCGGATGGATACAGGACGGACGCTTGCATTTCTTACAGATAGACTCGTCTTTCCCTTTCATCTGATACATATTGGCGGAAGGACCACCCAAATCGCTTAAGTATCCTTTAAAGTCCGGCAACTGAGTTATTTCTTTTACCTCCCTCAGAATGGATTCTTTGCTGCGGCTGACGATGAATTTTCCTTGATGTGCGGAAATGGTGCAGAATGCACACCCGCCAAAACATCCCCGATGGATATTGATGGAGAATTTTATCATATCGTATGCCGGAATCCGCTTCCCTTTATATTTGGGATGAGGCATACGGGTATAGGGTAAATCGAAAGAACGGTCAATTTCTTCCTGGCTCATCGGGGGATAAGGAGGATTGACGACTACGACTTTGTTTCCGACAGCTTGCGTGATGCGTGAAGCCGCATATTTATTGGACTCTTCTTCAATATGCCGGAAATTGCTTGCCTGTTTCTTTTTGTCTGCCAGGCATTCCTCATGCGAATAGAGCTGTATATCTTCCGTATCGGAAGTCCACTCAGAGGCACGGCAAAGATAGGCTGTCTGGGGAATCGTTCCGATGATTGTTTTTAAATCGTTGACAGTGCATACAGTGTCTTCCGTCGGCAGCAAACCTTTTATTTTACGGGTTAATTCGACAATCGGCTTTTCGCCCATTCCATAAATAAGCAAGTCCGCTCCACTATCGCATAAAATGCTTTTCTGTACCTTATCCTGCCAATAATCATAATGGCTTAACCGCCTCATGCTGGCTTCAATTCCTCCCAAGATGACAGGAACATCCGGATAAAGTCTCTTGAGAATCTGACTGTAAACAGTAGAAGGATAGTCCGGTCGCATATCCGGGCGCCCGTCCGGTGTATACGCATCTTCGCTACGCAATCGTTTGTTGGCGGTATATTTGTTTACCATCGAGTCCATGCACCCGCCGGAAATGCCAAAGAACAGGCGCGGACGCCCCAACTTCTTGAAATCGCGCAAGTCATCGCGCCAGTTAGGTTGGGGTACAATGGCTATTTTCAAACCTTCCGCTTCGAGAATGCGGCCGATAACGGCTGCACCAAAAGAAGGGTGATCTACGTACGCATCCGCACTGAAAAGGATGATGTCCAGTTCATTCCATCCGCGAAGTTCTATTTCTTTTTTGGTAGTAGGTAACCAGTCAGTCAATCGATATTCTTTCATGCTGCAAAGATACGCATTATACGGTGAACTGTACTGTCATTTGTTCTCCGTCATAAATTTCGCGGAAACCGATGCCTTGTTCGGACAGATATTCCTTCAGGTCCTGGAACGCATCGGCATGGTTCATGATAATCTCCAGTGTTTCACCGGGAGACGCATTACACATCGCTTTTATTGCAGGAATCAGCGGACTATAGGCTGTGATTCCGCAAGTATTTACTGTAATCATTATGCCTCCTCTTCTTCCGTTTCCGGACTGGAAAGCCACGTCAGATAGAGCTTGATAAGCTGTTGCAAGCCGAATGCCTTCATATTATTGTGGTAAATCACATCAATACAGAGGTCCAGCAAGTCCTTGCTGTCTTCTTCCTGACTGGCGATGAGGGAACGGATGTTTAGTTTCAACTTGTCCAAAACCGCTTCGTCTACAATGCCGGTACTATCAATGAGATGGCGGAACAATGCATATTTCTCGATCGTTCTCAGATTCTCATTAGAGACCTCTATGCTGCGTGTACCGCTGGGATTTGCTTGTATAGTATACATCTTTTCTAGTTTTAAGGGTTATTATAGTAGCAAAGATAGAACTTAAAATGAAAAGCAGATTAAAAAAAAGGATATTTTTTATCTCTGCGTAAAGAATCCCAGTATACCTGCCATGATAGTTGCCCGGTCGGCTTCCGATTGTATGCTTTCAAAAGGAAATCCCAATACGAAGGTACGGTAGTTTCCTTTATAAGCGATACCTGCGCTTTGGTTGCCGGGAACGTATGTAAAGACAGGAAATGCCGTATCTACCGGAACGATACAGTCGGGAGCAGGGACGGCATAGCTGGTTTCATTAGGCGTTCTCGGTATGGTAATCGTACGTCCCAACCCGTTAATGCGGTTTGAGCTCTTGTCCGTCATGCTGTTTTGATAACCGTATTTTAAGATCTTCTCCGTAAATTCCCGGTTCCCCTGTGTTCCACTCATATCGCTTCCCACGTATGCACCACTGACAAATAGATTTCCTCCCGACTGGCAATAACTGGTGATGAACCGTTGCATGACCGAAGAAAATGTTTTGTAGTATACTTTATGGGCCGGATCTTCTTTCTCCATTCCCAAAATGTAGTCCACAACCGGATAATCTTCCAGTGTGACTGTACCGTTTTCCACAGCCTCGTCGCTGCATGACACGAAACTATATTTGCCGGCGGCTTGAATCGCTTTTCCATGAACGAAAGGATAGTCGAATGTGTTACCTGCTATTTTCATTCCTTCCAACTCGCGCCCGCTATATCCCAGACTGCCTTCTCCTTCTTTCCCGGCCTGTGCCCGATCGAATCCTATTTGCGCCCCACTGAATGAGATGTTTGATAAATAAGGAACTCCGGGATCTTGTTCCAGGTCGAATCCTGCTTTGTCAAACGTATTAATGACAGCCGGTCCGCTGACTCTGTCGAATCCATTGATTATCAATACTCTTTCCCGTTCGCGTTTGGCCTTATAAGCAGAGAGTATCTCGGACGGGAAGCTTTCACCACCCCGGTTTACGGCAGTTACTTTAAAGGAATAAACGAGTCCCGGTTCTATTTTGACGGTATGGGACGTCTTGCTGACTAATGTACCGTTGTCGAAACCACCATAGCCAATGCGTGTGTATACAATGTATTCACGTGGCTGTGCGGTGGGTTCTTGCGGATCGTTTTCACCTTTCCACGAAAGCTCCAACGTATTCTTTTTCTTTCCGAAGCGGATAGCAAAATTGCTGACAGGAAGAGGTTGCACTACATATTCTTTGTCATGCTGGCCGGCAACAAACTGCAAGATACCTTTATAGATGGCACGTCCCACCGTAAACTTGAAATTCGGATCATGTCCCAACTGCATATCGGCAAAGTTCTGATGGGAAAGTAATTCGATAATGGTTGAAGGAGTAGCCGGAAGACGCGTCTCGCTGTAATTGCGGTTCCACATACTGCGTCGTGTCCAAGACAGATTATGACTTGAATATATATCTTTCTGAATCTGAGTGAGTAGAATATCGGCCAAATCCCGTGAGGCATACCGGTCGATTCCTGTGTTCAGTTTTCCATTATTAAAATCAGTGGTGTATATTCCCAATGAGCCGATCAGCTCATCCGTTTTGCTGCATCCCGCATCGCTATGCAGCGCCATTGTCATTTCCAAAGGAATACCTAAACCGGGTTGTTGCGGATTATAGACAGAACCTCCGGATAAATAATTAATTGTGTTGGAGCGTGTATTGATGTCATCCGCATAATCGTTTTCACCTTTCCGCCCCGCATATACCTCGTATGGCATTCCCGCCCATTGGGCAGAGTAGCGTGCCCCTTCCAGATAACGGGGCAAACCGCTTGTTTTTCCTCCTCGCGTAATATTTCCCATTCCTCCTCCGAAACGTACCGCATCTGCGCATACTACGCCATGCTCGCTACTCTCGTTGCTTAGCACTACCATGCCGTAATTGTTATTGCCTTTGTCAAACTCGAATGTGCCCAGATAAACCCAAGTGCCTCCGCCTATCTTTTGATTCACTTTGAATTCGGTCACCCCTCCATTGTGGAAAACAAGATATTTGGCGTCGCTCACGCTATTAGGCAATGTCCGGTAAGAGACATAAACCGCGTATTCTCCTTTTGCCGGTAGGGTAGGCACCCATTCGGCGAAAGCCTGGTCTTTATTCTTCTTCTTTCTTTCGGTCGGAATAAAGCGGCAGGTCCCGTCTGTGAAGGGATTTTCTCCATCTCTATAAATCGCCTTCTTTTGAGCGAATCCTTTTATCGGAGCAGCAGCCCAATGTGCTTTTTTGCTTCCTACTTCCAGATAAAGAGAAGCATTAGGTGTATCGTTGTCCACAATGATCTCATTTTTCTGAGTATCCCGTTCGCGGGGAGTGTAGACGATTGCGCCTGCGTTTTCCAACATCGGGATTACGTACGGAAGGACAAACGACTGTGTGAACAGATCTTCCGTTGTGCAAAACAGACGGGGGCGTTGCCATCCCCATTCATTCTTATCGTTCTTGAAATAATTGCCGTGACTTTGCCAGATTGCGATATGTCGGTCTTGCAATCCTCGTGATATTTCATTGGGCCGTGAAATGTTCTTTACCCACGCTGCGCCTTTATAATCGGTTTTCAAGGACATCCGTTCCTTATCCTTTTTCTTGTTCCGATAAATATTCGGGATAAGTTCCTCAATGGGCTTTCCATCTGCAAAGATCGTGAGTCGATAGTAGTGGACAGGCCCCGGAAGCAGCTCCTTCACTTGATTGTAAACAGCTTCTACAGTCTCCGGTCGAAAAGGCTGATAAGCAAAACTCTCCGAAGCATGGATAGCAATCGTTTTGCGTTCATAATCTATATCAATACTTTTCAGCTTAGGCGTACTGATTTTCGCCGTTGCGGTATATCTGCCGAAATAATCTGTCAATCGTTCTTTTACATTCCTTTCAATGTCCTGAGCAGAAAGGAAATTAACTCCCAATGTAAGGCATAGGAAAAACACTATTATCTTCATACTTGCTGCTTTTTTATACTCACCACAGAGGAAAGGAGGACACAGAGGGGTAAATGCGGAAACTACATAATTCTTTTATTTATGAAGTCCTCTGTGTCCTCCTTTCCTCTGTGGTGAATTACTCCGCAAAAATAAACAAAAAAGAGCGAGAAGTATCCCACTTCCCACTCTTCTTTTATTGTTTTATATTCTCTTAATCAAGAATACCTTCTTTCCTTATAGCGGAATGTATTCAACAAACGCTTCCATTGCCTCGTATGAAGCCAAGCCCAATTTGTCATACAATGCAGCTGTACCGCGATTACGGTCCTCGCTGCGTTGCCAGAACAGACGTTCATCGTTACCCAAGAAAGGAGCGCTTTCCATCTGAGACTGATGCTTCAAGATAGAATTACGTTTCGCACGAAGTTCTTCCGGGCTGATAGGCACTGCCATTTCAATGTTCTCAATTTCCCATTCGGCCCACGCACCGCGATACATCCAGATACGGCAGTCTTTCAGCCACTTGGCACCTTCTTCTTTTTCAAGGTCGATGGCAGCGAATACTGCATCCGTACATACACGGTGAGTACCGTGCGGGTCGGCCAAGTCGCCGGCTACGAAAATCTGATGAGGTTTCACTTCACGGAGCAGGTTGCGTACGATTTCTACGTCGGCTTCGCTGATCGGATTCTTTTGAATCTTACCCGTTTCGTAGAAAGGCAGATCAAGGAAGTGGCAACGTTCCAATGGAATGTTATTATATGTACAAGCAGTACGGGCTTCACCGCGACGGATCAGACCTTTGATAGTCAGTATGTCACGGCTGTCCATATCACCGTCTTTCTTCGCTTTCAGGAAATTACGTATTTCTGCGTACTTTTCATTGATAACCTGGTCCTCACTATTGTTGAAGATCTGGTTGAATCCGTTGATGAAGTGCATGAAACGAATTACTTCTTCATCACCTACAGCGATATTGCCGGAAGTTTCGTATGCCACGTGTACTTCATGTTTCTGCTCTACCAGACGGCGGAGAGTTCCACCCATAGAGATAACGTCATCATCAGGATGGGGAGAGAAAATAATCACACGTTTCGGGTAGGGTTTTGCACGTTCGGGACGATAGGTGTCGTCAGCATTCGGCTTGCCGCCCGGCCATCCGGTGATGGTGTGCTGCAAATCATTGAAAATCTTGATATTTACATTGTATGCAGAACCATAAAGAGCCAACAGTTCACTCAGACCGTTTTCATTATAATCCTTGTTGGTCAGTTTCAAAATCGGTTTGCCTGTCAACTGGCACAACCAGACAATAGCGCTACGGATCAACTTGTCATTCCATTCGCAGGAAGTTACCAGCCACGGACGTTGGATGCGTGTCAGATTCATGGCTGCCGAAAGGTCAAGAGCTACATGCGCATTGTTGTGAGTTTGCAGATAAGAAGCAGGAATAGTATCGGTGATCGCACCTTCCACACATTCTTTAATCATAGCTGCTTTGTTCTCGCCCCATGCAAGCAGATACACTTTCTTTGCACTGAGGATGGTAGCTACTCCCATCGTGATAGAACTGATCGGAGTATTATCCATTGTTCCGAAAATTCTGGATGCTTCATTGCGTGAAGCGTTATCCAATAAAATCAGACGGGTGGTAGAGTTCAAGCGTGAACCCGGTTCGTTGAATGCGATGTTACCCACACGGCCGATACCCAGTAAAGCAATATCAATGCCTCCGAAACTTTCGATACGTTGTTCGTAGAGACGGCAATATTCAAAGATTGTATCTTTGGCAATGCTTCCGTCGGGAGTGAATATATTCTGCTTGTCGATGTCGATATGATCCAACAGCATATTCTTCAAAGCGTTGAAATTGCTGTTGACTGCATCAGGAGCCAATGGATAATATTCGTACATATTAAATACGATCACATTACGGAAGCTGAGTCCTTCTTCCTTGTGCATACGAATAAGTTCCGTATATACGTGTCTGGGAGAATCTCCTCCCGGAAGAGCCAATACGCAGAAACGTCCGGCTTTTTGTTTTTCGCGGATGGTTTGTGCTATTTCGCGGGCAATGTAGTTAGCGCCTTCTTCTACAGATTCGTAAATGTCCGTAGGGATTTTTTCGAGTCTTGTCAAGACTGATTTTTCAAAAGCATTCTCCGGTCTGTAATATCTGGGGGAGACCCGGTGGAGACTGATTTGAGAACTAAGATTTGTTTTCATAAAGTTGTTAATTAAGTTATGTAAGATTAGAATTCTTACGACTGCATTTTCACGACAAAGATACAAAAGAGGTTTATATAATTAACTACCTACTTCGCGGTATTGTTGTCGTTTTAATTGGTTTTTAACATTTGTTTGATAGCAACTATGACAGATGAAATTCGTCTGCATCTTTCCATACCGGAAATTTTTCTCTGAATTGACGGAGAGCGGACAGGTTGAGAGTTGCCGTAGCTATTCCTTCCCGGCCGTCGGGCAGCGAGGCTATCTCTTCTCCGAAAGCTGAATAAATTTTGCTTCCTCCATTATAGTCCAAATGGTAACCGTCGGTTCCTGTCCGGTTGACACCGCATACATAGCACTGATTCTCGAACGCGCGAGCCCGAAGCAACGTATCCCATACCGGGCGGCGGGGGATAGGCCAGTTGGCTACATATATCAATAAGTCATACTCATTGTTTACGTTTCGGCTCCATACCGGGAAACGAAGGTCGTAGCAGACTTGCAGGCAGATGTTCCATTCGAGGTAGGGAAGGATAAGCCGTTTCGTGCCGGCGGAGAAATGTTCGGCTTCCCGTCCCATGCGGAACAAATGCCGTTTGTCGTAATAGGATTCTTCTCCTTCCGGTGTCAGAAAAAATGCCCGATTGTAGAACAACCCGTTATCCGTTGCGATATAACTTCCGCAGATGGCTATCCGGAATTGCCTGGCCCATAGTTTGAGAGTCGTAATGGTTTCACCGGAATTAGGTTCTGCCAACGTTTTGCTCTGCATACTGAAGCCGGTAGAAAACATTTCCGGTAAAACAACAATCTCCGTTGTTCCACAGAGACTTTGTAGTTTCTTGTGGAGCAGACGGAGATTTTCTTGTTTGTTTTCCCAAACGATATCGGTTTGTACTATGGAAATACGGATTGAATCCACACTGTTTAGTGATTAAATCTCGCCAAGGGCAAAATTCTCAGGATGTTTTCCTTGAAAGTCCTTGAAATAAAGTTTGATTTCTCTCATGTCTTTATCAATATCTCCCGACGGCATGATGGCTTTCGTTGCCGAAATCATCTTTTTGCTGTAATCGATACCGATCAATACGATGGGTACTTGCGCTTTCAAGGCGATATAATAAAAACCCTTTTTCCAATTTGGATTTGCCTTGCGGGTTCCTTCGGGCGTGATAGCCAAATGAAACTTTTTGCATTCGTTGAAATGTTTGACCATCTGATCCACCAACGAAGTTTTCCGACTACGGTCTACGGGAATCCCGCCGACTGCTTTGAAAAAAAGTCCGAGTGGAAAGAAAAACCATTCTTTCTTCATCATGAAACTTGTCTTACGACCTAAAGCACCGTAAAATAGTTTTCCAATAAATAAGTCAAGGTTCGTAGTGTGTGGAGCGGCACAAATCACGCATTTATCATAATTGGTTACCGTAACGTTTGTCTTCCACCCCAATAGGCGGTAATAGATAAAGCTATAAATTGCTTTCTTCATTCTGTTTTTTAGTTCAATTTTCCGATCGCTTCAATAATCTCGTTTACTTTTGCATTAAAGTCTGCACGGAATTTCTTATAAAAACCTTTCACATTTCCCGGTTCGGTGTGACTGATGCGGCATACAAATTCATCCTGCATTTTCAGCACTTCCGCCATTAGCTCATCGGCCTTAGTCTTGTCAGTACCAGGTATAAACATACTGTTGATTAAACACTCGGTGAACAATTCTCCTGCGATATAGTTTACATTCTTTTTGAGTTCTCTTCTACTTGCCATAATCTTTACATTTAATGGTGAATAATAAAAAATATTTGTGGTAAAGATAGTTACTTTCTTTGATTTAGGCGAATAATATGAAGAAAAAATAAGAAAGAGTCCTTCACCTGGCTTCTATATCCCTTTGCTCATGGGAAAAAGCGGGTGAAGGGCTACCCTTTCACCCGTTTCTTCCCTCGGGTTATTCGAATAATTTTGCCGGGTTAATGCTTAAGAACTGTTCGGCTTTCATTCCTCCTTCTCCGACCACGAAAGTTGCATAAGGATGATACAAATTCCGCACTGCTTCAAGTCCTGCATTGTACGTTTCACTGTTGCTTTTAACTTCTATCGCTACAATCCGGTTTTTCTTTTTCAGTATATAGTCTACTTCTTTATCCTTTTCTCTCCAGTAAAACACTTCATAATTGCCGGTGAATGCGTTAGAAACAATATGGGCGCCAATGGCGGATTCAAAAATACGTCCCCATTCTTTCCTGTTGAGAATGGCTTCTTTGAAAGTTAAATCGTTGTATACGGTTTTTAATGCATTGTTATATACCTGGAATTTAGGGGCACTTGCCCTTTGGCGTGATTTATCCATTGCGAACTTTTGTAGTCCGGTCAGTAATCCGCTGTCTCCCAGTAAGTTTAAATATCCAGCCAGTGTTGTTGTGTTTCCGGCGTCTTGCAATGCTCCTACCATTTTGGTCAAGGACACGATTTCACCGGAATAGGCAGTCCCCAATTCGAAAGTCTGCCGTAGCAGTGCCGGTTTACTGATGGGAGAGTCATATAAAATATCTTTATTGATTGTGGCGTCTATAATTGCTCCGTTAATATATTGCGCCCATCGCTCTTCATCCTCAATCAAGAAAACTGCACCGGGATATCCGCCAAAATAGAGATATTGTTCCAGACTTATTCCGAACGCATCCCGCATTTCCGGATATGACCAATGGGTCATTCTGATTTCTTCGAAGCGTCCCATCATGGAATCAGATAGCCCTTTCTCTAACAATACACGTGAAGAGCCGAGCAGAACAACTTTCATGTTGATATCATTGAATGTATCTGCATCCCATTCTTTTTTTACGACCTCGCTCCAATTCTTTATTTTCTGAACCTCATCGATTATCAGAATGAAATCAGGTAGATTTTCAACCCGCATCTGTACTCTTGCTGTATTCCAACAATCTGAAATCCAAGATGTCTGTGTGGCGGGAATGCTGTCTGCCGAATAGATTTGATAAGGTATTTTCAGGTCATTGACTACCTGTTTGATAACTGTTGTTTTTCCCACCTGGCGAGGTCCTAGCACTACTTGTAGAAAATGCCGGGACTCTTTCAGTCTTTCTGTAATGATTTGATATTGTGCTCTTTTATACATACTTTTAAATTTTACTCAATGGATAGCGTAATTTTACTCAATACATTGATTAATTTTACTCAATAGATAACGCAAATATACATAATCAGTAGCTCATTATCTACCTTAACATTATTTTTTATCCTTGTATTTTATATCTACGGAAATCCGGTAGTTGCCTGGAACGGGAGTGTAGATAGGTTGATGGGTAGTCCCTTTGTTTTGGAGTTTCTTTTCCGCAATCAGTCTTTTGATATGCCGATATGCCGTAATCTGTGTCATTCCGCAGAGATATTGGAAATCTTTCCGGGTGATAATCTGATTCTCGGCAAAGTATTTCGTCAATTCCATGTCTATCTCAGTGTTGGACAGTTCGGTGGAGTGCGGTTTGTATTTTGAACGTTTGAAGTGCATATCCGAAAGTTCCGCTTTCAACTCCTTGTCCGCCTTGAACTTGATGGCTTTTAATTTGACTTTGTGTACCCGTTTCGCTTTGGGGTCTCGTATTTCTTCTTCACAGCTAAGAGTGACTTGCAGGTATCCCAATCCGTCGATATGCACTTTCTTTCCTTCCTTGAGACATTGAGCCACTTCGTATTTCAATTCTTCCAGTGTAGCTATAACGTCCGACGGACTTAATGAACAGCGTTCGTGGATACGGTAAACCAAATTTTCCGTATCTACTGTTTCATAATTGATGGGACGTGCGTGATACCTTACCTTATTCTTTTTCTCCTTCGGCATAGGAGTCTTATATAGTTCAAATTGTACTGCCATACTACTTTCTTCTTTCTTTAATGTTTATAGATTATCTTCCGTATATTTCTCGATTTTCTTCCGGATATCTATTACTTATCATTATTGTGATAAGTACTTATCATAGCAATGATACTTACTTATCATAGATGTGATAAGATATTATCATTATTGTGATAAGATAAGAATGTCCGCATCAAAGGTAAGGCTTAATTAGGAGATAAACAAGGAATAACCGGATAAAGTATGAAGTTCATTTATATGAAAATGAGTGGATTAAAAAGTTGCAAATCCCATTTTTCAGGTATTATATTCGCAACCGTTAAAACTAAAAAACGGAAATTTTATGGAAAAGAAAAGTGTATTATTGGTATGGTGGCGGAAAATTGTAAATCACTTTTGTAAAAGTGAAGTAGAAAAGCGAATAGAGGAAACAGAAATGCCTCCTAAAACGAAGAAGTTGACAGAAAGCGTGGAATGTTTTTTGAAATCCCGTTATGATTTTCGCTATAACATTCTGACGGAAGAAACGGAATTCCGTTCGATGGAGCAGGTGGAAGAAGGATTTCTGCCAATCAATCAACGTGTGTTGAATACGTTATGTCTGGAAGCTCATGAGTCGGGGATTCCTTGTTGGGACCGTGATCTGTCACGTTGCATTTATTCCACTCGCATTGCGGAGTATCATCCTTTCAGACTCTATTTGGATGAATTGCCTGCGTGGGATGGCATAGACCGATTGGTTGATTTGGCACAGCGGGTTTCTACCGATTCGGCTTGGGTGAAAGAGTTTCATATCTGGATGTTGGGAATGACTGCACAATGGATGGGAATCATGGGAGAACATGCCAATAGTGTGGCTCCTTTGCTTGTCAGTACGGAACAGGGGTATCTGAAATCTACTTTTTGTAAGTCCCTGCTTCCTGCTGCGCTTCAGCGATATTATATGGATAAGGTGGATTTGACAAGTGAAGGACGGGTGGAACGAAGATTGGCGGAGATGGGACTTCTCAATCTTGATGAATTTGATAAATATCCTCCGACAAAAATGCCGTTGTTGAAAAACTTGATGCAGATGGCTTCATTGAGTTTATGCAAAGCATATCAGAAAAATTATCGTTCATTACCGAGAATCGCTTCTTTTATCGGAACATCCAACCGGAAGGAGCTATTGACAGATCCGACGGGTAGCAGGAGGTTTATTTGTGTGATGGTGGAATGTCCTATCGATTGTAATGGGATTGAGCATAAGCAGATTTATGCGCAGTTGAAAGCGGAAATCTTGTCGGGCGAACGTTATTGGTTTACAAAGGAGGAAGAACAGGTATTACAGAAAAATAATCTGCCTTTTTACCGTCAAGGTCCGGTAGAGGATGTATTGCGTTCTTGCTATCGTTCTGTAGAAAAAGGGGAGGAGGGTGAACTTCGTTCAGCAGCCGAGATCTTTCAATGTTTGAAAAAGAAGAATCCGTCAGCGATGCGTGGGGCGAATCCGGCAAGTCTGGCGCAAATTCTGGTAGCGGTGGGGATAGAACGGAAGCATACAAAGTTTGGAAATGTATATCGGGTGGTAAAAATTGGGTAAAAGAGAGCTGATTGGGATGATGGCTTGAGTGACGGCTTGGGTGAAGGAAGCCCCCTTCACCCGCTTTAGCCCATGGATAGGGCTCTGTAGCCAAAAGGTGAAGGGCTTATAAAAATCACTTGGAATGTGAGGGGCACTCGAAAATAATGTTTATCTTTGAATAATTATTAAATGAAGAATAACTATGGATAGTGTGATGCGCAAATTTCCTATTGGTATACAGAATTTCGAGAGTTTGATAACATTACCAGCTTTGGAAAAATAGTGGAGGATAATTGTTGATAGAGATTATGCTGGACGTTATTTTGATTATCATTGGTGCTCTCTGTATGATTGCCGGATTAGCCGGTTGTATTCTTCCGTTTCTTCCCGGCCCTCCCATTGCTTATTTGGGACTGTTTATTCTCCATTGTACAGATAAGGTGGAGTACAGTACTACGCAATTAATTGTATGGTTGCTGATTGTGGTTGTATTACAGGTCCTGGATTATTTTACTCCAATGTTGGGCAGTAAATACAGCGGTGGCAGTAAGTGGGGAAATTGGGGATGTATAATAGGTACCCTTGTCGGTCTTCTTTTCTTGCCATGGGGGATTATTCTCGGTCCGTTTCTGGGGGCTGTCATTGGGGAACTGTTGGGAAATAAGGAATTCTCACAGGCGCTTAAATCTGGATTCGGTTCCTTAATAGGATTCATATTGGGAACCTTGTTAAAACTGGTTGTCTGCGGTTATTTCTGTTATCAGTTTATTGCCGGTTTTGTTTGATGAATATAAATAAAGCTGCTCTCCGGAAAGAAGAACAGCTTTACTGCTTTGTTTACTTTATTTCAGGCTCATTTCACCGGAATCTTGTCGATACGTTTTTGATGACGTCCTCCTTCAAACTCGGTAGAGAAAAACTCGGTTAAAATCATGTCCGCTTCTTCTGTGCTGATGAAGCGTCCCGGCATGACCAAGATATTGGCGTCATTGTGCTGACGTGCCAAATGCGCAATCTCTGCATTCCAGCAAAGAGCTGCACGAATCCCCTGGTGCTTGTTCAGTGTCATATTGATTCCGTTTCCACTGCCGCAGATAGCAATACCGGGATAACATTCACCCGATTCCACTGCAAGAGCCAGCGGATGGGCATAATCCGGATAATCTACACTTGCCGCAGAGTTGGTCCCAAAGTCTTTATATGCCCAGCCTTTTACTTCCAGCCAGCCGCGAACATATTCTTTCAGTTCAAAACCGGCGTGGTCGCATGCTAATCCGATTGTTTTCATTAGAGCATTGCCTTTACTTGGTTATATACATTCTCGGCTGTGAATCCAAGTTTCTCATCCAGTACTTTGTAAGGTGCGGAGAAACCGAAAGATTCCAAGCCCCATACTTTGCCATGACAGCCTACCAGACCTTGAAGAGTAACAGGCAAACCGGCGGTCAAACCGAAAATCTTGGCATTTGCAGGGAGAACAGATTCTTGGTATTCTTTGGATTGGTTACGGAACAGCCCTTCAGACGGAGCAGATACAATACGTACTTTTACACCATCTTTGCGAAGCAACTCTGTACCGGCTACCAAAGTGGAAACTTCAGAACCGGAAGCTACCAGGATTACATCCGGGTTTTCGTCAGAACCGGCCACGATATAAGCGCCTTTCGCTGCTTGTTCGTAATCTGTTCCTTCCGGTAAGTTGGCAATATTCTGGCGGGAGAAAATCAGACCTGTCGGAGTGGACATATTCTCCATTGCAAGTTTCCATGCGATAGTTGTTTCTTCTGCATCTGCCGGACGGAGTACCAACATAGAGTTGTGTCCCTTGTGGTTTTTCAGTTTTTCCATCAAGCGGATTTGTGCTTCCTGTTCTACCGGTTCGTGAGTAGGACCGTCTTCGCCTACACGGAACGCATCGTGTGTCCAAATGAACTTCACGGGTTGTTCCATCAATGCAGCCATACGTACGGCAGGTTTCATGTAATCGGAGAATACGAAGAATGTACCGCAAGCTGCGATTACACCACCGTGAAGCGACATACCGATACAGATACAAGCCATTGACAGTTCAGATACACCTGCCTGGAAGAATGCTCCGCTGAAATCGCCTTTCTTGAACGAATGAGTTTTTTTCAAGAAACCGTCGGTCTTGTCAGAGTTGGAAAGGTCGGCAGAAGCTACAATCATATTTTCTACTTGTGTAGCGAGAGCACCTAATACGGTTGCCGATGCGGCACGAGTAGCGCTGCCTGCTTTCTGTTCGATAGCGGCCCAATCCACTTTCGGAGCTTTGCCGGAGAAGAACAGTTCCAGTTTGGCTGCAAGTTCCGGATTAGCTTTTGCCCATGCGGCTTTCACTGCATATCTTTCAGCTACGATCTTTTTCAATTCTTCTGCACGTTTTGCATACAGTTCGGCTACTTCCGGGAATATAACGAACGGGTTGGTAGGATCACCGCCTAAATTCTTAATTGTATTTACATATGCGTCGCCACCGAGAGGAGCACCGTGTGTAGCGCAGTTAGCTTCATAGCTGCTGCCGTCCGCCTTGCGTGCACCTTTACCCATCACAGTCTTACCGATAATCAATGTCGGACGTTCCTTTTCCGCCTGTGCCTTTTTGATAGCTGCACGGATTTCGTCAGGATCGTTACCGTTGATACTCAGTACGTTCCATCCCCATGCCTCATACTTCATGGCAGTATCTTCTATAGTTACATCTTTCGTTTCTGTAGAAAGCTGAATGTCGTTGGAGTCGTAGAACATGATCAGATTATCCAGACCCAATGCACCGGCAATACGTCCGGAACCTTGAGAAATCTCTTCCTGGATACCGCCATCAGAGATATAAGCGTAGATAGTCTGATTCATCACTTCGTTAAAGCGTGCTTTTAGAAATTTAGCGGCAATGGCAGCACCTACGGCAAAAGTATGTCCTTGTCCCAGCGGACCGGAAGTGTTTTCAATGCCCCGCATGATGTCTACTTCCGGATGTCCCGGAGTGGGGCTTCCCCATTGGCGGAATTCTTTCAATTCATCCAATGTGAATTTACCGGTCAGTGCCAATGTTGAATAAAGCATTGGAGACATATGTCCCGGATCGAGGAAGAAACGGTCACGTCCTTCCCAGCGGGGATTCTCCGGATCATATACTAAAAACTCAGAAAAGAGTACATTCACAAAGTCAGCACCACCCATGGCACCACCCGGGTGACCGGAATTGGCTTTCTCAACCATTGAAGCAGCGAGAATACGGATGTTATCCGCTGCACGATTCATAAGTTTATTATCGTTCATATCATTAAAATTAATTGATTTCTGTAAGATTGTTGGCAAAGATAACTCTTTATGTGGATTTAACAATCCAAAAGAGCTATCTTTTTTATTACCATTTTACTTGTCTTCTTGTTTATAATACAATAAGTAATAGCCCTTGATTTACTGTAACTCTAAAGTAACAATCGACTTAGCAGGAAGTTTTACCTTCATTGTGCCTTTATTGATTTTTACCTCTTTGAAAGGTGCCGGTTTTACAATATTAGGATTCTCAAAAGAATTGTAATCGGTGAGTTTGGCAGAGGTCAGGATTTCTCCGGTAGCCTTCTTTGCCTTTGTGTCTCCCAGATTGATGATGATTTCCTGTGCTTCATCGGCATTTACGTTTGAAAGGGAAATATGGATAACACCGTTTTTGTCTTTGGAGGCTGTGGCGCTTACCATCGGTACGGTACGGTTATCGCGTACATTCATCTTTTCACACTCCAGGTCGATAGGGAGATAAGTGGCGTCTTGATGTACCTTATACATTTTGAAAACATAATAGCTGGGAGTCAGTACCATCTCTTTTCCTTTTGTCAGAATCATGGATTGAAGTACATTGACAACTTGTGCGATATTTGCCATTTTCAGACGATCGGTGTATTTATGAAATACGTCAAGGCTCAAAGAGGCAACGAAAGCGTCGCGCAATGTGTTTTGCTGATAGAGGTGTCCTCTGATGGTTCCGGGTTCTTCGTCCCACCAAGTTCCCCATTCGTCAAGTAAAAGGGCGATTTTCTTATCCTTGTCATATTTGTCCATGATGGCGCAATGTTTTTTGAGGACTTCTTCCACTTCGAGGCATTTGCCCATTGTCCAGTAATAGTCGTCTTTGTTGAATTGAGTAGCGGAAGTTTTACTGCCACTCCAGCCCGTTACGGTGTAATAATGAAGAGAAAGACCTTGCATACGGTGTCCTACACGATTCATCAATACATCAGTCCAGTTATAGTCGTAATCGCTGGCTCCGCTGGCAATCTTGAAGAGACGGTTGCCGTCATAGTTGCGGCAATAGGTGGAGTAACGACGGTACAGGTCTGCATAGTATTCGGGACGCATACTGCCGCCACATCCCCAACTTTCATTTCCTACACCCAGATATTTAATCTTCCATGCCTTGTCACGCCCGTTTTTGCGGCGAAGGTTCGCCATAGGAGAGTCGCCGTCAGATGTCATATATTCTACCCATTTGGCGAGTTCCTCTACCGTACCGCTGCCTACATTTCCACTGACATATGGTTCGCAACCCAGCATTTCACACAGGTTTAGAAACTCATGAGTACCGAAACTATTGTCTTCAATGGTTCCTCCCCAGTTGTTATTTACCATCTTCGGACGGTTCTCTTTGGGTCCGATACCGTCCATCCAGTGGTATTCATCGGCAAAACAACCACCCGGCCAACGAAGAACAGGAACGGCGAGTTCTTTTAATGCATTGAATACATCTGTGCGATATCCCTTTATATTAGGAATATCCGAATTCTCGCCTACCCAAAGACCGCCGTAGATACATGAACCCAAATGTTCGGCAAACTGACCGTAAATTTCTTTTGGGATAATTTCTTTACCTTGATCGGCGTGTAAAGTGATGGTAGCGCTCTTTTGTGCAGAAAGAGATACTGAAGCTGCCAAAAAGGCTGTGCTGACTAATAATTTTGCTTTCATAAATGGTATTTGTTTAATGATTGTTTTTTTATTTTAGTAAACGTACTTCGTAGATAGCAGGAGTCCATTCCGTCCCGTCAGGGATGAAACGTATCGGACAATTGCCCGTGTTCAACTTTTGGGGCAGGGCATAAGAAAGAGTAATAAAACCGCCTTTGTCCGCTTCACTGATTGTCGGTTTAACAGCCAACTTTTCATTATTCAAGAGGATAGTCATTTTGTTCCGGTCATCTTTCCGTATCGTAATCAGGAGACGGCTTGCTTCCTCTTTTACTTTCAGTTGATAGCCGAACCAACCTTTGGCACGGCGGAAGTGTCTGTCTTTATCCGTTCCGGTTGCTGCCTGCTCATATTGGATAGCATGGTCGGACTCCGGTTGCTGTTCACCGGGAAAGATAAGATCAATAGTTTGATTGGCTAATTCGGTCGTTTTTCGTTCGGCTGTTGCCATTTCTTCTTGAATGGCTTTGAATTGCTCTTCGCTTGTCTGCCGGAAGTAAATGGCATAACGGGAATTATGCAGGCGGAAGAAAGGAACGAGTTCCAATGCTTTGCCTTGTGCCGGATAGACATCTCCATTGTAACGGAAAGCGATCCGGTTCCCCTTTTCTTTGTGAAGATCTTTGCATATTGAATTGGGATCTCCTATCAACATCGGGACTTCCTGCAAAGGAATTTGTTTGCCATGTGCGATATGGCCGCCGCGACTGTCATCGGCATACAGACCATCGAGATGTTCTGTGCCTGTGGAAGCTGCAAGAACGATAGGACCGTATAAGAAAGCATAATAATCTTTCTTGTCGGGGATTTGTTCAATAGTAACTTTCATCGGCAGGTTGAAGGTTATGACGTCTCCTTTTTTCCATTTACGGGAAAGAGGAAGATATTGATTTCCTTTTTTCGTGGGAAACGTTTCTTTCTTCCCATTAATGCTAATTGAATAGTTGGAAGATTGGTTAGCCCATTCCGGAATGCGTATCATTAAAGTACGTTGTTTCTTAGAAGCTTTATCTATTCGCAAAGTAACCTTATTGTCATCGGGAAAGCGGGTTTCCTGTGTCAAGATGACGCCTTGTTCTTTCCAGTTCAGTTGTGAGGGGATGAAAAGATTGACATAAAGCGTATCTTTCTGATGCGCATAAATGAATTCACCGTATTTGGTATGGTTCTCCAGACCAGAGCCGACACAACACCACATAGATGTTTCCGGTTGTGAATAAACGCGGTAATGTCCCGGTCGCATAGGGGTGAAGTATACAAATCCGCCTTTATCCGGCCCTTGAGACGCTAGGATATGGTTGTAAAGCGCACGTTCGTAATAGTTGATGTAGTTGGGGTCGGGTTCATTTATATTGCAGGGATTGTGAGAGTTCTGATAAAGCATTTTAGTAAGGCGGAGCATATTGTAGGTATTGCAGGTCTCCGGCCCTTGCACATCGTTTATCATGGAGGTAAAATTATCGGCCGGATGGAAATGCTCGCGTACACTATTCCCTCCGATACAGACAGAGCGATTGTTGACAACCGTATTCCAGAAGAAACGGGCTGCATGATCCCATTCTTCGGCGTGATTCCAATTCTTGTCGTCCTGTGAGAGTTCGGCGATTCGTTTGTAACCGATCACTTTCGGTATTTGGGTATTGGCGTGCATGCCTGTCAGTCGGTCCTCATCTTTGATAAGCGGATCAAGGATAATCTTATGGGAGAACCGACGTGCCAGTTCCAGGTACTTTTTATCTCCCGTAATTGCAGCTACGTCAGCGAAAGTCTCGTTTAGTCCGCCATGTTCGCTACGGAGCATATCTTGTATTTGCTGATCGCTCAGACCGGAAGTAATGTCGATCATCCAATCTGTAAAAGCAATCAACATCCGGCGTGCCCGGTCGCTGCCTGTATAGAGGTAGGCGTCCCGCAATCCGGCGTATGTCTTGTGTATATTGTAGAGAGGCACCCATTTGCCATTGAGGTCGAAACCTCCGGCACGGATATTACCTGCTTTAATTTCTTTCCAAAGTTGGAGACTGCCCGGAGTTCCTCCGATAAAACCTGTTCCGACAGCTTGTTGGGCACGGTATAGCTCGTCAAGCATATAGTTAAGCCGGTTGTAAACTGTGGTATCTCCGGTAGCGGCATACATCATGGAGAGTGCGGATAAATAATGTCCGCCGATGTGTCCGTCCAGTCCGGTGTTTTCCCAATTGGTATAACTCGGAGCTTTCGGAGTGAGTCCCGCTTCGCGTAAGAAAGGAGCCAGCAAGCGATCGGGATTAAGGGCGAGTATGTAATGCAAATCAGTTTGTTGGGCTTGTAAGAACGGGCTATCCAATAGTTTGACGTCTTGTAAGGGGAAGTATGACACCTGTGGAACGTTCTGTGCTTTAGACAGTGAGGCGGATAGGAGAAGTGCAAGTATGAACGACGTGGTTTTCATGATAATAGTTTCCCCTTGTCCCTCTCCGGAAAGGAGAGGGAATGGGGATAATTTATGTTAATACGTAGGTGATTAAGAAAGAAGCGGAGAGCCCTCCATGATGAGGGCTATTTGAATTTCACTGCTGCTTCTTCGATGGGCAATCCTGCCTTGTAGTTCTCGATGTATGTATTAAAACCGGCTACGTCTTCAGCGGTAGGCGATACCTCGATACCGGCGTCTCCGACAAATACTTTCTCATCCAGAAAATCAGCAAGCGATTGTTTTTTCTCATTGTTCACGAGGTAAGAACCGAGCAGGGCAATACCCCAAGCACCTCCTTCACCGGCTGTTTCCATTACAGAAATAGGCGAGTTGATGGCAGCTGCGAGTATTCTTTGACCTACTCCCTTTGTTTTGAATAATCCACCGTGACCTGTGATCCTGTCCACTTTGATTTTCTCTTCATTGAACAGGATATCGTTGCCAATCTTGAGTACTCCGACGGAAGCGTATAAATGGCTTCTCATGAAGTTTGCCAGATTGAACTTGTCATTGGCAGAACGTACAAACAAGGGCCTTCCTTCTGCAAGTCCTGTGACGGGCTCACCTGAAATATAATTGTAGGAGAGTAGACCTCCGCAATCGGTATCACCTGTGAGAGCGATGTTATAGAGCTTGCTATAAATTTCGTTCATGTCTACAGGTATACCCAGAAGCTCCTGGTATTCTTTGAACAAGTTAACCCATGCGTTGAGATCGGATGTGCAATTGTTGCAATGTACCATAGCTACCAGGCTTCCGTCCGGAGTGGTGACCATATCGATCATCTCGTATGGCTTTGACAACTCTTTCTCCAATACAATCATGGAGAAAGAGGATGTTCCTGCCGATACGTTTCCTGTACGCTGTTTCACAGCATTGGTTGCAACCATACCGGTACCCGCGTCTCCTTCCGGCGGACATACCGGTATTCCTGCCTTCAAATGACCGGATGCATCGAGTCTCTTGCTTCCTTCAGGTGTAAGGACACCTGCACTTTCACCTGCCGACAGTACTTTGGGCAGGATATCTTGCAGTGTCCAACTGTACTGATTCGGAGCAATCAGCTTATCGAACTTCGCCACCATTTCGGCTGAATAGTTGTGGGTGGTCGGGTCTATGGGGAGCATTCCGGATGCATCGCCTATGCCCAATACTTTCTCGCCTGTCAACTGCCAATGCACATAACCTGCAAGAGTAGTCAGGAAGTCAATGTCTTTGACATGTGCTTCGTTGTCCAGAATTGCCTGGTACAAGTGAGAAATACTCCATCTCAACGGAATGTTGTAGACAAACAGGTCTGATAAAGCTGCTGCCGCGCGACCGGTATTCGTATTTCTCCAGGTACGGAAAGGTACGAGGATTTCTTCTTTTGCATTGAAGGGCATATAACCGTGCATCATGGCACTGACACCGATAGCTGCCAGGTTCTCGATCTCTATGCCGTATAAGTTCTTCACGTTGGAGCGGAGATCGGCATAGCAATCTTGCAGACCGGACCAGATGGCTTCGATACTGTATGTCCAAAGCCCGTCAACTAGCTGGTTCTCCCAAGTATGGTTTCCTTGAGCAATCGGCTTGTTTTCCTGATCAATCAAAACGGCTTTTATCCGTGTAGAACCGAGTTCGATTCCAAGAATGGCTTTGCCTGTTTCGATTGTTGATTTTGCATCTGATTTCATGTTGGATAGTGTTTAGCAAAGTGCTTTATTCAACATATAATATACTTCATTCATGCGCAACTCTTTCTTGAAGCAGCTGATAGTCGTATCTTTATTGATATGTACCATTTCGATACCTGCGATTTCTGCATAATCTTCCCAGTATTCAGCGGTCAGATCATAAGAGAAGCAAGAATGGTGAGTACCACCTGCCAGAATCCATGCACCGGCACCTACTTCAAAGTTAGGCATTGGAATCCAAAGAGCAGAAGCAACCGGTAATTTCGGCAGCGGTTTCGGTTCGATACATTCCACATCATTTACAATCAGACGGAAACGGTTGCCTAAGTCTACTACAGTTGCAGTACAACCTGTACCGACTTTAGAAGTAAAGACAAGACGAGCTGTCTGGCTCTTACGAATACCTATACCGAGGAAGTGTACTTCCAGACGAGGTTTGTTGGCTGCGATAAGCGGACAAACTTCCAACATATGTGATTGTAAGATAGAGCTTTGTGCACCGTTGAAGTTCAATGTGTAATCTTCGAGGAAAGAACAGCCTTTCGGAAGCCCTTGATTCATTACCCATACAGTGCGGTAGAGAGCAGCGGATTTCCAGTCGCCTTCGGCACCGAAACCATAACCTTCCGCCATCAGACGTTGAGAAGCAAGTCCCGGAATCTGGTCGAAACCGTTGTGCTCCAAGTCGCCCAAGTCGTCAAAATTGGTTGTGAATCCTTTTGCGCCTTTCGCTTTCAGGATAGCGCGAAGAGCCAATTCTGCTTTTGCGGCGTTCCATACCTTCTGATAAGCTTCGGTTGATTTGTCTTCCAAAGAAGCATCGTGGTCGTATTCTTTGAAATAAGTAGCTACTAATGCGTCTACGTCAGCGTCTTTGATATCTTTGTGATATTCCATCAGTTCGCTTACCGGACAATAGTCTACATGATAACCCATACGTTGTTCCGCTTCCACCTTGTCACCGTCAGTTACGGCTACATTGTTCATCTGGTCGCCAAAACGAATGATCAGCATATCTTGAGAATCTGCCCAACCTGCACAAACACGCATCCATACGGCAATCTTATGCAGTGTGTCTTCGTCTTTCCAATAACCTACTACCACTTTGCGACGGATACGCATACGGGTACAGATGTGTCCGAATTCACGGTCCCCATGAGCCGACTGATTCAGGTTCATGAAGTCCATATCCATTGTATCCCAAGGAATTTCCTTGTTGAACTGAGTATGCAGGTGCAACAACGGTTTCTTCAACTGTTGCAAACCGTGAATCCACATTTTTGCAGGAGAGAAAGTATGCATCCAAGTGATAACACCGACACATTTCTCGTCGTTGTTGGCAGCTTTGAAAACAGCTTCCACTTCTTTGGAAGAGTTGGCAGTTCCTTTGTATACCACTTTTACAGGGAGTTTACCGGAGTTGTTCAACCCGTTAACCATTTCATTAGAGTGTGCGTCTACTGCGATTACTGCGTCACCTCCGTACAGAAGCTGTGCTCCTGTTACAAACCATACTTCATATTGATCAAATGCGTTCATAATGTTTTGCTTTAATTTTTAATTTCTAGTTTTTAATTGATTATTGTCCGTAATAAGCATTCGGACCATGCTTGCGACTGAAATGTTTTTCAATCAGCAGAGGATTCATTGTTAAATTGGGATTAACGGCGTATGCGATACTTGCCATTTTTGCTACCTGTTCCATTACTACGGCGTTGTGTACTGCATCGTGTGCGTCTTTTCCCCAGGAGAAAGGACCGTGATTCTTTACCAGCACGCCCGGCGTATGTACAGGATTCAAACCTTCAAAACGCTTCACGATCACGTTCCCGGTTTCCAGTTCGTAGGCACCTTTCACTTCTGCTTCGGTCATATCTGCCGTGCAGGGGATAGCGTCATGGAAATAATCGGCATGAGTAGTTCCGATGTTCGGAATGTCGCATCCGGCTTGCGCCCAAGCGGTCGCATAGGTAGAGTGGGTATGTACCACTCCGCCGATTTCCGGGAATGCTTTGTAGAGTACTACGTGAGTCGGAGTATCTGAAGATGGCTTCAGCCGTCCTTCAACGACCTTGCCATCCAGATCCACTACTACCATATCTTCTGCTTTCATTTCATCGTAACTTACACCACTGGGTTTGATTACTACCAACCCGCTTTCACGGTCGATGGCAGAAACGTTCCCCCAAGTAAAGATGACTAATCCATGCTTTACCAATTCGAGATTGGCATGAAATACTTTTTCTTTCAGTTCTTCCAGCATATTGATTATAATTTGAATTTCGGATCTTTACGATAAATCTTGCTATTAAACTTATATAAGGCTGCCCCTCGTTTGGAACATAGCTTATCTATCTTATCGGTCTTTTCCACATAATCCATTCCGGCAACACGCTTGCGGAAGTTGCGCTTATCCATCGTTTCACCATAAATGGCTTCATATAAACTCTGCAATTTGGATAGTGTGAAAAGTTTAGGCAATAAGTTGAAACCGATAGGTTCGGTAGAAGCTTTTTGTCTCATCAACTCCCTTGCTTTTGTCACCATTGCAGGATGATCGAAAATCAGTGGGGGAAGTTCATTGATGTTTACCCAGTAAGCGTTATGTTTCCGAACCAGTTTCCGGTCATATTCATTGACGTTGACCAACGCATAGTATGCAACGGAGATTACCCGTTCTCCCGGATCACGGTCGACCGCTCCGAAAGTTCCCACTTGTTCCATATACACGTTTTCCAATCCGGTAAGTTCCGCTAGTACACGTTTGGCCGCATCGTCCACACTTTCGTTTTCTTGCACGAATCCTCCCATCAAAGACCATTCGCCCATTGCTGGTTCAAAATTTCTTTTCAGCAGTAGCAGACTTAATTCACCATCGTTAAATCCAAAAATGATGCAGTCAATGCCTACATGAAAGCTAGGATTCGAGCTATAATAATTGTTCATCGTTTTTTTTATATTAGTTAATTAATTGTTACCAGAAATACCAGTAGAAAGCTACGGTAATAGCCAGGATAATTACCGTGTGGATAATATCCCAATGATTCCAGCTTACACGTGTAGCCGCTTTCTGTTCTTTTGTAGCCGTACCGAATACCAAGCCCTGAATCTTTTCCGCTGTCGGAGCTTTTGTAGCCAGGCTGACTGCGATTACAATAATGATGCAGAATAGGAACATCCATCCGCAGAAGAACAGCCAGTTCATATCATAGAACAGATATTTGAATGTAGAGTCTGCCACTTCTCCGGCATTGCTATAATATACTTTAGCACCCAGACGAGTTAAGCCGATAACCATACCGGCTATCAATCCCCACATACCACCTTGAGCGGAAGTACGCTTCCAGCAGATACCCAATAAGAAAGCGGCTGCGATACCCGGAGCCAATACAGACTGAACATCCTGCAAATAAGTATAAAGAACGTCACCTACACTACGCATGATAGGAATCCAAAGGATACCTAAGATTACAATTACAACTGTTGCAACCTGGCCGATACCTACCAGTTTCTTTTCCGGAGTTTCCGGTCTGAAACGTTTGTAGAAGTCAATAGTAAACAACATGGCGGATGAATTGAACAAAGAAGCTAAAGAACTCATCAAAGCTGCAAGGATACCGCATACAACCAGACCTTTCACACCGGCCGGCAACAATTTAGCGACCAAAGTGGGGAAAGCGGCATCGGCATTTGCTGTTCCGTTAGCCAGCAACGGAAGGAATCCTTCACCACCGGCACCGATATATTTCTGATGCAATGCAAATGCGATCATACCCGGAATAAGAAACAAGAAGACAGGCAGCAGTTTCAGGTAAGCGCCAAAGATGGTACCGCGGCGTGCTTCCTTCTCATTCTTTCCGGAAAGTACACGCTGTACGATAAACTGGTCAGTACACCAATACCAGAATCCGATGATGGCGGAACCGATCAAAGCACCCAGCCAAGGGAAGTTCGGATCATCATTACTACGGATCAGATTAGTCATTGTATCTCCGTAATCATTTACTGTTACCGCACCGCAAACTTTCATCATTTCGTCCCAGCCACCCAGTTCTTTAAAACCAAGCACGAGGATGATCAACGAACCAAGCAGAAGGATAGGAGTCTGGAGTACAGAAGTATACAATACGGATTTCATACCCCCGAAGATGGTATAAAGTGCTGTCAGAACTACCAATCCGATTGCAGCAATCCAGAAGAAGTCGATTCCCCAAAGTTCTTTGATACCGAATACCTGTTGGAATACCAAACCACCGGCATAGACTGTTACAGCTACTTTTGTCAATACATAACTTACTAAAGAAATAACAGATAAGATCGTACGTGACTGTGGGTTATAACGTCGTTCCAAGAATTCCGGCATTGTGTATACCATGCTTCGTGTATAGAATGGAACGAACACCCATCCCAAAATCAGAATCATCCATCCTTGAATTTCCCAATGAGCCATCGCCATACCACTGGAGGCTCCGGCGCCTGCCAGTCCTATCAAGTGTTCCGAACCGATGTTTGATGCGAAGATAGAGGCTCCGATTGCGAGCCAAGTTGCGTCACGTCCGCCTAAAAAATAATCTGCCGAGTCATTTTGTTTTTGTCTGACTACCCAAACAATAATACCGATCAGCGCCAAAAAGAAGACGCCGATTACCACCCAATCTAATGCTTCCACAATAAATATGATTTATAAGTTAATATTATTTCTCTACTGAGAATTTGAAAATACATTCGCTATTATAGGTTTGTCCCGGTTCCAGAACTACTGAAGGCCAATCAGCTTTGTTGGGACTGTCCGGATAATGTTGCGTTTCCAGACATACGGAAGCACGTTGATTGTAAACGATACCTTTCTTTCCGGTTACAGTACCGTCGAGGAAGTTACCTGTATAAACTTGGATACCCGGTTCGTTGGTATATACTTCCAGAGTGATACCGCTTTCCGGTGAAGTCAGTTTGGCAGCTACCTGCGAAATGTCTCCCTTAGTGTTCAGTACCCAATTGTGGTCATAACCGTTTCCGTTTTTCAACTGGACGAAATCATAGTTACTGATGTCTTGCCCTACTGTTTTCGGAGTCGTGAAGTCCATCGGAGTATCTTTTACCGGGGCAATTTCACCTGTTGTCATGAAAGTGCTGTCTACCGGAGTATAGTAGTCTGCATTCACATACAGAATATTGTCGGTTGAGGCTTTCGACGGATTGCCGGCCAGGTTGAAATAAGAGTGGTTGGTCATGTTGATGATCGTCTTTTTGTCGGTAGTTGCGCTATATTTAATATCGATAGCGTTGTCTTCAGTCAGTTTGTAAGTGACTTTGGCAGTTACATTACCTGGAAAATTTTCATCACCGTCGAGTGAGATACGGGTGAGTTCCAATGTCATCGGATCAATAAGATTTGCCTCATATACTTGATATTGCCATCCTTTGGGACCTCCGTGTAGACAGTGCCCGAAATTGTTTTGTGGTAGCTGGATGGTATCACCGTCAAGAACAAAACGTCCTTGATTGATACGATTGGCATAACGTCCGATGGAAGCACCGAAGTCGCTGGGGACATTGATATAGTCGGCAATACTATCGAAGCCTAAAACTACATCCTGCATCTTTCCGTTTTTGTCCGGTACCATGATAGACACGATACGACCTCCGAAATTAGTAATGCACACTTCCATGCCTGCTTTATTCTTTAAAGTATAAAGATTGGTTTGGGCATTATTTACTTCTGTTTGAAATTTTGCCGGATCAAGACCTGATAGAGTCAGCTCGGAAACCGGCTTGTTATTGCACGCAAAGAGCATAAGTGCGGCAAATCCTGCTAGTAGAAAATGTTTTTTCATGGTTATATTTTTTATGTAAATGAGTTGATTGTCTTAATTCGGGTGTAAAAGTAACACTTTGTTTCGGTGTATGCGATACACTGGTGTATGTTATACAACATAAAATGCAAAAAACTGCTTCGGAATATAAAAATTCAGGAAGCAGTTTTTGAAGATTGTTACTTAATGTGTTATTGTACTTTCTTCCCCCAATAGGTCTTCTCACCGTTGTAGGCTGTATAAACAATTGTTGCAACTCTCGGAGTTGCTTCCCAATCAACTTCACGTTTTAGATAAAGAGTCAATCCATTATTTAGTGTTATAGTCTGATCTTCGGCATTAAAACTCCATTGTGCATTCCAGCTACCGGAAACTTTATGGTTGGCGTCAAATACCATATTACTGGATCCTTGTTGCACTAATGGATTATTTGCGGTTAAGGCAATATGTTCCCAGTTTCCTATCAATTCGGATTCTTTGATTGGAACTTCGGGCACAGCACCGTAACGTTCCGGCATAATAACAGGCCATCCTTCGGAGTTCCACCTGATACTGCGGATTTGTCCCATCATAATTGCATTGCTGGCATTAATCCCTGCTATATTTTCAGGGAATCTTCCTTGAGAAGCAAAGTACCAGTTGTCATTACCATCATTAAATACAGCGCAATGTGAAACGCCCACCCAACCATAACTATCGTTGAATTTGTAAGGACGGGTAACAATAGGATACAATCCGGAGGCGGATGTCGCTTTATTACCCAATATGTCTACATATTCTCCGTCAATGGTTGTTGAACGACATACGCGGGTGTTGTATTCTACGGATAATCCACCGTATGCCAAGAATAGATAATAATATCCATTGCGGTAGATGATTTCCGGTCCTTCTGAGGCCTGCCAGCGGCTTGTCCCTCTACTGGCGATAATTTTTCCATAACCGGAATTATCCTCACCGCTAATATTCCACGGCTTGCCTAATTCTTTGAGAGGCTTGCCTGTTTCCGGGTTTAGCTGCATGGCAGCAATTCCATTATGCCATGAACCGTAAATCATCCAATGTTCTCCGTTTTCTGTAATAATGTAAGTGGGGTCAATTGCATTAATCTTGAAATACGCGTCCCAATCTTGTGTATTGGGTCTTTCCCAAGCATTCATGTCTTTATCTGATGCAGAACAAACGACAAATCCTTTGTCTTCCCATACATTACTTGCAGGGTCGGTTGTTTCCATTAATCCGATGAAAGCCCGTTCTCCCCAAGAATTGTCAAAATTCACATTCACGTTGTTGACTATCTTTTCCGGTTTGCCACTTTTTATCATATTAGTGATTACGATTGAATAATACATACGATATAGTCCGGTTTTTACTTTGCGTGCTACGGGAGCCCAATATCCGTATGCAGGACTGGAAATCGGTTCCAATCCCATTTCGGTGCGATATTCGTTCAGTTTTTCTTTTACCCAAGTCGGAGTTGATTTCATTGTCGCACCCATATATTCCCAATTTACTAAATCTTTGGAACGGCGTGCATGGAAATGTCCGTGTCCATCGTGTGCGTTACCATAAGAAGCGTCGGTCTGATACATATAGTAATAGCCGTCATCCGCTTTCATTACAGTAGGATCATGCACATTAGCTAAGTTCCATTCGTCACGATTGGCCCAGCCGGATATATTCAGATAATTGTCCGGGTAGGCGGGAGCTTCATAGTTGGCAAACTGGTCGTCAATGCTTTCCGTGAGTGTAGTCAGACTGGTCGCCTCAGAATAGATGGGAGCGGCATTGTATAGTGAAACAAACGCTCTTACATGGTAAGTGGTACTTTGTGAAAGTCCGCTAAGGGTCGCATTAAAATGATTTCCTTGTATTTCAACGATTTCGTCATTAATATCCGGATCGGCTTCTGTGCTGTAACAGAAACCTTTTTTTATGATTGAGTTGCTTTCTTCACCGGATAGTGTCGTGCTGACTTCCGCCGTATTGTATGATATGTTGCTGATAGCGGGGGAGGATATAGTCAAATCTCCGGTTCCGTTATTTTCGTCATCATTGCATGCTAAAAGTAAAAGTGTGCAACTTATTAAAAAGTATATTGATAGTAAGTATTTCATAATTTATATCTTTAGAATATTGTTTTTATCATGGATTACCATCCTGGATTCTGACCTAGTTTGGGAGCACGTTTCACCTCATTCGACGGTATAGGGAAATAGTAGCTCTTGGGGCTGATGAAAGTACGGGTATTTACAGTCTCTGCAAATCCGAATGTATAAGTTGGGGCTGCTGCCGTTCCTGTTACTTTAACTCCATAAAGATTCAGCAACTGTTTGTAGCGTGGCAGACCTTGTTCTTCATCCGCATCAGTGTTTTCAAACAACATCCAGCGGCGGACGTCAAAGTAACGCTGGTCTTCAAAAGACAGTTCAATGCGACGTTCGTTACGGATACGTTCGCGTAGCTCTGTTTGAGTCATATCGGCATAAGTCGGCATTCCGGCACGTTCACGTACTTCGTTTACGTATGGGTAGGCCTCTGCCGGTCCATACGCTTCATTGATAGCTTCTGCGGCGTTCAGCAGGATTTCCGCATAACGGAAGATATTCCATGAGTGAGGGAAAACTGCCGGGTCGGTACAGGCAATGTTGTTTACAAACTTCTTGAGGTAATAGCCGGTATACGTACCGCCCATTGATGATTTATAATCACGTCCTTGATCAGATTCCGAATTATAGCGCACGTCGATTGTCCGTTCTTCTCCTTTATCCGCACGTCCCCAAGTCATGCCTTGATAAAATACAGTTTGTGCAAGACGGGGGTCACGGTTAGCATACGGATTTGTTTCATCATAACCGGAGTTAATCTCGTCTATTCGTTTACCGTTGGCCATTTCAAACGCATCTACAAAGTTTTGAGTTGGGTTTGTTCTTCCTGCAGATGTGAATTTCCCGGCGAAGCCTACCGGCAGAAATACTTTTTCCACTTGGTTGGTATTCCAAATAGAACGGGACAATATAATCTCATTATTATATACCGGATTGGTAGTAAAGCATTCATAATAGTCATTTTCAGGAGTTCCTGTATTATACAAGCGGTAAGGCACTGCCTGCTCGTTGTTCATTTCAAAGAAGTCGGTAGCTGCTTGTGCTGCTTTTTCCCAATGTGCCAAGTCATTAGTCGGATTGTAAAGTTTGGAAGCACGGTACAGCAGTGCCCGGGTTTTCAGTGCATAAGCGGCTGCCCCATTTACACGCCCCCAGTTGGAGGTCTCATCGCTATAACGGAAAGGAAGTATATCCTTGATTTGGTCACACTGATCTGCCACCCATTCCAAAGCTAATGCGGCGTCTGTACGTTCCATATTCATATCATCCGGATTATCAATATCAAGAATGATTGGTTCGTCATTTTCGTCTTCCGCTATAATTGGGGTATTGCCAAACCAGCAAATCAAGTCGAAATGGAAAATAGCTCTGAGTAATTTGGCTTCAGCGCAGTTGCGGTCATATAGCATATTGTCATCACCTTCTTGTAAGTTATTCCCGATAACGGAAGCTTTTGCATTTTTGAGGAAGATGTTGCATTTACGTATGCCATAAAGATTGGTATTCCAAAAACCGAGTAGAGGGTGGTCGGCGGCTGTATAGCCGTCGTTTCCTATTTTTGTATAATAATGGAGCCCCCAATAGGTTATTGCATTGTCAGTCATACAATCACGGGAAGCAGCGGTAAACTGATCATCCGTCAAAGGAGCGAGTCCATCGGGCAAGTTCGTGTAGATATTTGCCAGAAAGCCACGTGTAAGGTCTTTATTGTTGAATACTTGTTTTATGTCCAATGAAGCGTCATATTCTTTATCCAAATAGTCGCTGCAAGAGATGTTGCTAAACAAGAAGAGGACCATGCCTATGTAATATGATATTTTTTTCATGTTTTCGTCTGTTTAAATGATTAGAATCCAATGTTAATGCCGAAAGAGAATGAGCGGGTTTTCGGATAAGCCCAGATATAGTTTGTCGGGTTCTCCGGATCGAATCCTTTCGGAAGATGACTCCAAGTGCATAAGTTATAACCGCTGAAATAAATTCTACAGTTAGTCATGCTGATTTTTGATATGAGACGTTTAGGCAATGAGTATCCTACTTCTACATTTCGTAGAGAGAGGAAATCACCGTTTACTACCCAAATATTCGATTCATTGTACGGATAGTTGCGGTCCAAATCACTGAAAGAAGTTGATAGACGGGGATATTTGGCATTAATATTGCGTATGTCTGTCGGATCATCTGTGTAATATCCCCATGTGTTGGTCACTTCATGTGTCGCTGTACCGCCCCAACCGAAACCGTAATCCATATTTTCACGGCAAGGAACAGTCCGGTTCAAGTAGGCTGTCAATACGGCACGTGCGTCAAAACCCTTCCAACTGAATCCTAAGCGAATACTTGGAATCAATTCCGGAATTTTAGTATATCCGGTAGGCACTTTGTCGTAACTGTCAATTTTACGGTCTCCATTAGTATCTTGGAAAACTGCATTTCCCAGTTTGTATTCTCCGGCTACGTTCCATGGATATTTCTCGGGATGCGCCACTGCGTCTTCGTAAGAAGTCGGAATCTTATTCGGATTGCTGGCCCATTGTTTCCATATCAATAACTGGCTTTGGTTGATGCGATTGCCTGTTTTGGCTTGGTAAGGGTAATCCGGAGTCAGTTCATCCATATCCGTAATTTTATTCGTATTGTAAGTCAGCATTCCGTCAATATAATATTCGAAATCGCCAATCTTATTCCGATGTCCTAATGTGACTTCCAGCCCTTTGGTTTCAGCCTTACCGTATGAACTTTGAGGAACACTGACTCCCAATATTGTTGGTATCTGAGTGTCGATCAATATATTCGAACGCCATTCCTTGAATAAATCTACCGAACCATATAATTTCTTATTCCACAAATCGAAATCCACTCCGATATTTACCATATCAGACAATTCCCATTTGTTATTTGTATTTCCCAATACAGACTCATAACTGCCTTCGACATAAGTCTGTGAAGTTCCGAAATTGTAACCTCCGCCTTGAGAATATACAGTTTGGTACGGGTAACGGTTTGTGCTGGTAGCGGCTTGACCTGCATGTCCGAAAGATGCGCGGAGTTTCAGCAAATTCACAAATGAGTTTTTCAGCCAAGCTTCTTCGGAAAGTACCCATCCCAATGAACCGCCATAGAAGAGATCGTAACGTTCACCCGGTGCATAATTGTCACATCCCATATATGAGAGATTTCCGGAAGCGATGTAACGGCTGTCATATACATACGTAGCTTGACCATTATACGATATATATCGGTTGGACGAGTTCATTCCACGTACCACATTCTGATAAGTACGCATGAAAGCTTGTGCATTCACTAAATGTCTGCCGAAAGTCTGGTTGTATTCCAGACCTCCATTCATATTGATGTTATAATAATAATCACGCGGACTGGTCGTTGCGTTGGGTAGAGCCTTATAGGTTCTCATACGGGTATATGTATAATCGGCCACATCACTGACATTATCCATAAAGTTGTAGTAATACGCATTGATATCCGCTTGCTGTGTTTTTTGGAATGTTTCGTATGAGTCGAAACTGAATGTTAGTTTCGCTTTCAGACCGGGTACCAATGAATCTAAGTTTCCGGTGGCTGTTACAGTGGTATACAAGTTACGACGCCTGTTTTGTTCGACTCCTCTTCCGGCAATTTGCGCTGCGCCATTTTTGCTGTCATTTGTATTAGGCATGAAGAATTCTCCGTTAGGGCAGAACACCGGATAGATGGGGAGGTTCTCACCGGCTCCCCATGTGAATAGGTTCCACATGTCAATGCCCGGCTGTGTGATGTTGTCAATACGTCCACCTAAATCCAATGATACATTTAGGAATTTATTGACATCAATGTCGATGTTGGAACGCAAGTTATAACGGTTCAGTACTTGCTGAGTGCTATATCCTTCATTCCTATCAGTCCATTTGGAATCGAATAATCCTTCCTGACGCAAATAAGAGAATGATACATAGTAACGGGTACGTGCATTACCGCCACTGACTGATAAATTGGTGCGGTATTGAGGAGCAGCGTCACGTAACATAACATCATGCCAGTTTGTGTTGAAGTATTTATATTGGGCGGTTCCTTCAAGTTGTTCGCCGTTGCAGACACGGCGATAGTAATCAAGATCCGTGGCACTGAACTCCGGTGTCAATCCATCCAGATAACGTGCTTGATTTCTGGTTAATGCATAATTATATGAGTTCTGGCTTTCCGGAATGCCCGCACTGGTCTGAAATCCGACTTCTTGGGTGAAATTAATTTTTGTTTTTCCCGGAGTTCCACGCTTGGTGGTGACCAGTATCACTCCGTTTGCTCCTCGCATACCATAGATAGCACAGGCAGCGGCATCTTTCAATATGGTGATTGATTCAATAGGATAAGCATCAAGGAAAGACAAGTCACGCTCTACGTTATCTACAATAACCAGGGGTTTCTCCGCTTTTTGAGATGTGTTGTTCAAATCATTGTTCATGGTACGCAGACCACGGATATAAAACAAGGTCTCACTCCATCCCGGTTCTGATTGTGCTTCATAAGTTTCCACACCGGTTACGGTAGAAGTAAATGCGTTTTGCAACACTGTTACCGGATGTTTTTCCAATTCTTCTCCGGTTACGACAGAGGTGGCTTCTGTCATGAATTTAATAGGCTTACGGCCGAATGGAATCGGGGCGGTGTGTGCGTATTCGTCCAGATCCTCCTCCAGCACAACTTTAAATTTCTCGTTGAAGTCGGCAATGGCGGTGGCAGGAAGATATCCCACACAACTGATGCAAAGTTCGTCTGCATTCTTTACGTTTTTCAAGCTGAAGTTACCGTCTTTATCCGAGAGTGCGATGCGGCTGGCTTCGGCTACATTGATAATGGCGCCGATGACAGGTTTCCCCTCTCTATCGACTATTTGTCCTTTTAGTACCTGGCCCTTTTGTGCCCATCCGGTAGCAGTCATTAGGACGATGGCTGCCATGAGCATGATTCTTTTGAATCCAGCTTGTATGTTTCTCATTTTTATCGTATACATAATTGTTGCTTTAATTAGTTCCATCCGGGATTATTTTCGATATTAGTCTTCCATACTTCACCCTCCGGTATCGGGTAGAGATACATTTTTTCATCAAATTTCCTTTCTTGGGCTATTTTGCGAGTATAAGTATATTTACCGTTTTTCTTAGTGATGTCAATACCGTAGATAGGACGTTTGAGCGCATCTTCTGCAACATTCCAACGACGGAGATCCCAGGCGCGGTGATCCTCAAAGGCCAATTCGACAGTACGTTCTTTACGAATAAAGTTTCTTCTTGCTTCTTTGCTGTCCAAGTCTGTGCGATCTGTCAGTTTTCCACTGATTCCTGCACGGTCACGTAGCGGTTGCAGTGCGTTTAGCACATCTTCACGGCTTCCGTTGTTCTCGTTCAATGCCTCTGCGTAGTTCAATAATATTTCGGCATAACGGATGATAATCCAGTTACGGTAGTTGCTACCGCTATGATTGTTGTTCAAAATATTTTCAGGAATGTATTTCCGTACATAATATCCGGTAGGTGTGGCATTTGCATTTCCGGTAGGATTATCCCGTTGTCCTTTTAAGACATTGATAACTCCATTTCCCCAGCTGGCTCCATTGTAAAGGACGGTAGCGGTGAGACGCGGATCACGTCCGTTATACGGATCGTTATCATTATACTTGCTGGCACTATTGATGGCGGGAGTGAATCCTGTAGCCTCACTACTGTATTCCGGCGCACCTGTTTCATCGTATGAAGCGAAAGGAGAACTACCATCACTCATATCATACATATCAACTAGATTTTGTGAAGGGCACAGACCGCCATTTCCACCTTCGCCTACCGGTGTATCATTGTAGATGGCACTCCAGCCGACCATAACATCATTTCTCCAGAAAATCACTTCGTTATTGTTCTGGTCAAATGTGTTTTTTAAGATTGCATTCGTATAACATACAATCGGATTGTTTTGATCTGCCACATAAAGTCCGTAGTTTGTTCCGTAGTCTGTGATGAATCCTTGTGCTGCATCTTGCGCCTGTTGCCAAGTGACTCTGCTCTCTTCATCGAAGCTGGGATCGCTGCTGAAACGCTCACTTGCCATATAGAGCATGACACGTGAGTAAAGTGCGCGTGCTATCGGTTTGGTGATACGTCCTTGTATGTCTGTGGCTCCGCCTTTGGTCATCAAGTCGTTTTCGCATTCTTTCAGTTCTTTGAGTACGAAATCCACCACATATTCTTTGACGGATGGGCGGGTTGTATATTCGCTCAGCAGATCTCCGTCCGGATCCAGTACTTTGGTCACGATGGGTACAGGGCCGTAGCGTAAGAACATTTCCCAATAAAAATAAGCACGCAGAAAATGCGCCTCTGCTTTATAGTTGGTTTTATCCGTTTCATATTGGGTGGTAGATAAATCTGTCGGTTTGGGTACATCATCTATCCGGCTTAGCAGCATATTGCATTTGCGGATGCCGCGATAATAATGTTCCCATGTATCTGTCAGTTCACTGGCTCCGCCTGCGGCATAATAGTTTCCGATATTGAAACTTGTGCGGGTTCCCCCATTTGCATAACTGGTCTCTGCCAAATCTGTGGCAGCATCCATCCATGAGTTATTGATACGGCATGCGCCATGGCGTAAGAAATTGTAAGTGTCAAAGTGAAATTGTTTGGTCGTTTCCCATTCACTGAACACTTGGTCTTCTGTTAGCTCATTGCTCGGTTGTTTATCCAGAAAACTGCCGAACATATCTTCACAAGAAGTTAGCACAGTTGCTGAAATAGCCCAAATAAAGGCTGTATATATAATAGTCTTCTTCATATCTTAGTCAATTAGAATTTAACGTTTACACCGAAGTTAACGGTTTTCATAATCGGATAGCGGTTGGAACCTTGACTCTCCGGATCGCATAAGCCGTCCAGATGATCCCAAGTGACCAGATTATTGGCATTCACATAAATGCGGCATTCATTCATGGCTACTTTCTTAATCCATTTTATAGGAAGCGAGTAGCTGAGCTCGATATTTTTCAGACGGAAGAAATTACCGTTCTTTAAGAAGAATGAGTTTTGTCGTTGATTATGGTCACCATAGCTGTCATAGTGCAAAAGCGGATATTTCGCATGGCTTAAATTGTAAGCTTCCGATTGGTTCGGGTTCCAGCGTTCCATGTGATGTTCTTTCACTTTACCGCCGTTTACGAATGCGTACATAGCTTCCGCATCATAATAACGGGATACATGGTCTACCCCTTGAAACATGATACTGAACCCGATACCTTTATATTCACAGCCCAGTGTCAGTGCATACGTGTTTTCCGGAATGTCACTATAACCGATAAAAGTTTCATCTCTGCTGTCGATAAATCCGTCATTGTTCATGTCACGGTATTTTAGGTCACCGACCTGTACGTTTCCAAATGTGGAAACAGGAAGTGACTTATTTTCCAGATCAGCCTGTGTGACGAATCCGTCACAGAGAAGTCCGAAATATTGGTTGATGGGATGTCCTTCCAGTTTGCGGTAATCTGTTTTGGCTTCCGGTTCGTCCATACTGATAATCTCATTACGGGCGTGCGAGAAAGTCACTCCGACATTATATCTGAAATCTTTTCCGATATGGTTGTTGTGGTGCAGTTCCAGTTCAAATCCGGAGTTCTTGGTCTCTCCCAGATTCCCCGCCGCCATATTGACGCCTACCCATTGCGGACGAGTCAGATAAGGGGTGAGGATATCTTTTCTTCTTTCGTAGAAGTAGTCGATATTACCGTTCAGCAGTCCGTTCCAAAGTCCGAATTCAACTCCGGCATTGTACTTGTGCGCACGCTCCCAAGTCACTCCGTAGTTAGGATATTGACTTTCGTAGATTCCGGTATACCCGGTTGTCCCGAAATGATACGCATTATCCATTTGTGTCCATACAGCTTGGTATAGGAAACGCTGTCTCACTCCGTTCACTTGGTATACATCGTTACCTACTTGACCATAAGAAGCTCTTACTTTTAAATTGTTCAACCATTCTTGTGTGCCTTTCATGAAAGATTCGTTGCTGATTCTCCAGCCGATAGAAAAAGAAGGGAAAAATCCGAAACGTTTGCCGCTCATGAAGTTTTCGGAACCATTGTAACCAAAGTTGACTTCAGCGAGATAGCGGTCGTCGTATCCATAGGTCGCGCGTCCTACCAATCCTTGATAGCGTTGTGCCAACTCGGCTTGATATCGATAATCGTTTTGATTATACAGGACCATTGCAGTGACATCATGCTTGCCGAATTTTCGGGCATAATTCAATTGAGCTTCCATATACAGTTTATATTCCGTAGTTTGATTGTCTCCGGCATAAACTAACTCCGTGTCTGTATTGAATTGGTTGTATGCTTCAATATATTGGTAATTGTTACGGTCATTCAGTTCGTATGTAGCGAATCCGGCTGTAAACTTGCGGTTATAAAAAGCATTGTAGTCGAAAGATACCATCGCTTTGGCAGACAGGCCTTTTGTCAGCCAGTCCATTTTATAATCAGCGATAAAGTTCGTTTCGTTGATGGTATTGGTAGCCCGGTAGAAACCGGCTTCCGCTAGTCTGCCTACGATATTGTTTTGGTTGAGTGAGTTACCTCCATAGATTGTTTTTGTTTCATCTTTATCTTCTACTGTATACGAAACGGGGAACAACCATCCCGGAGTGTGGTTCAATTCGTAAAAGACTTCGCTGTAAGTTCCGTCAAAAGCCTCATTGGAGTTAGGTCCCCGACGTTCCTCGAAACGGGTACCGAAATTGACGGACAGTGTCAGGTCTTTGGTCATCAAGAAGTCCAGATTGGCACGGAATGCAAAACGTTTGAAACTGGAGTTTGATTTGTTTCCATATTTGTCTGTACTGAAATCACGGAACAGTCCTTGCTGGTTATAGTATTCTGCAGAAGTAAAGTAGCGAAGCCGTTTTGTGCCGCCTTGTACGTTTACATTGTAACGTTGGGCAGGAGCAGTACTGCGAAGTACCGTATCATACCAGTCTACATTGGGATAAAGCATGGCATCCAGTCCGCTTAATTCTCCGGCAGAAGATTTTCTGAACATTTCAATATCAGCGGCAGAGAATTGGGAGTTGAGTCCGTCATTGGCTAATGCTTCTTCCAATAATACTACCGAATTGTAAGAATCCAGATAGGTATCTTGCCGGGTTGGGGACTGAATTTGCCAGTTGGCTGTCAGACTGACAGTCGGCCTTTGTTCTTTACCGCGCTTGGTTGTAATCAGCATGACACCGTTTGCACCGCGTACACCATAAACAGCAGTAGCGGAAGCATCTTTCAAAGTGGAGATGGATTCGATATCATCCGGTGCGATCTGCGAGAATTCGCGTTCTACGCCATCCACCAAAATAAGTGGTTGGTTATCACCGGCGAAAGATGCACGACCACGGATATAGATTTTCATATCATCCGCTCCCGGAGCACCGGAAGTTTGTGAAGTAATCACGCCCGGAATCTTACCGGCAATAGCTTGTGATACATTCGCTGCCGGAGATTTTAACAGTTCTTTGGAAGAAACTTGCGAAATAGCACCTACTACACTTTCTTTCTTTTGTGCGCCATATCCCACTACTACCACTTCGTCCAGCACTTCCGTATCTTCTTCCATAGTAATGTTCAACTTAGTTTTATTACCTACGGCTATCTCTTGCGTCTTGTAGCCGATGTAGCTTATCTGCAAGATCGCTTTACTGCTTACTGATAATTTGAAGTTACCGTCAAAATCAGTAATTGTTCCGTTGGTAGTCCCTTTTTCGAGGATACTGGCGCCGATGGCCGGTTCGCCTTTGGTATCGACTACGTGACCGGTGATTTGCTTGTTCTGTGCATATATCCACTGACTGAATACTGTGAGACAAGCTATCAGTAGTAGTCGGGAAAAAACATTTCCCGCTACTGCTTGTTGGTTTGCTTTATATTTCTTCATGTATATGAAATATTAAGGTTAATTTATTTAGTCTTATCTGCTATGATTTGTTTGATTTGTTCCGGAGTGAGGACTACATCGTAAATGGCGAAATCATCGAAAGCAAAGCCGGGATCATCATCTGGCCAATCAAAGGCTTGGTTTCCACCCAATGTGTTGTATCTGTAATTTCCACCATATATAAATGCGCCTTCAATGATATTATTATCGCCGGTTCCATCCACAACCCATGAGTTCTTCAAGACTCCGTCAAAGTAGACATTAGCTGTTGTACCGGTTAGAGTTGCAGTGTAGAAATGCCATTCTCCGTCTTTCAGCCAGTCTAAGTCATTTAAATATTCTGTATTATTTTTTTCTGTGTTTTGGAAACCCTCAAAGTTACACCATCCCGCATTGTTCAATTGTAACGTGCCTCGTGTATATAGGGCAAACATGGGCCAATTGCCATTGTTGGTAGGATTGGGAGCCACTCCGTGAGCTGTAAATAACGGTGTATATCCGTAAGATTGTCCGCTTTTGATAGCTGCTGTTGCATTCACCCACATGGAGATAGACATTTCTTTACTTGTGGCAGAATGTGACATGATGTCTTCCGGTAATAGAAGGTAGTTTGTTCTTCTTCCTCCTATAATATTCTGGAATACCTTTCCAAAGTGATTGTCTCTTGAATCTACGAAAGAACCTCCACCGATAATTCTTGAACCGTCAGGCTGTGTGCCATCGCTTTGTCCGTCTTCGAATGTATTCATGTAAACCGGAGTAGGGGGAAGCGGTTCTTCGGGAATCGCCATTTTTTTTGCTATTACCTCTTTAATATCCTCCTGTGTCAATGCCATATTGTAAATGGCAATATCGTCAAACATGAATCCGGGATCATTGTCTATCCAACCCCAAGCCTGGTTACCTCCCAATGTGATATATCTCAAGTCAGCTCCGTTCGAGAATAGACCGGCTATATGATGTCCGTCCGAACCGTCTTCCGTCCAAGAGTTGGCTATTTCACCGTCAAAGTAGATCTTACAGCTTGTAGCAGTCAGCGTAGCTGTATAATAATGCCATTCTTTGTCTTTCAGCCAGTCGTCGTCTTTACTGTCTACACTATTATATTCTGTGTTGATTCCTTTGTCATTGGCGGCAGGAGTGAAATCTGTATATCCGGCACAATTAATCTGCGCTAGTCCACGATACTGCAAAGCGAACATAGGCCAACTGTTTGCTGCACTGGGTTTGTTTCCGTAAGCTGTGAATAAAGGAGCATAAGGATAGTCTGTTGACAATCCCGCATATTTGGAACTTACCCATACACCTATTGTCAGTTCTTGTGTCTTGGAAGAGTGTGAAAGCACATCCGACGGTAACATCAGGTAGTTTGTGTTTTTTGCTCCGTTTACATTTTTAAATACTTGTCCGAACCGTTGTCCGTCCCATTTGATAAACTCTCCAGCTCCGACTACTGTCAGGCCATCGGCTGAATCAAATGAATTGAAGTATACAGGAGTCATACTGCCTACTGCACCGGAGGCTTCCGAATCCGTGATTTGATTGGCGTATATTCTCAATCTGCTTAAATAAAATTTCTTTGGATGGCTTTCCTCATTATATCCCAAATATATATAAGGTGCCTTGGTGACTGCATTGAGCATATTGCTATAATCAAAATTACCTCCTACGATTCCAGGTCTATTGCCACCTGTGATACTTTGGTGATTGGTAGTGTCATACTTTTTGTCACCGTCAATATAAATCATAAAACCTGTATCCGAAAAAGTCAGTGATATGAATCTCCACTGATTAAGTCCGATGGCATTGGTTAAACCACTGTTGGGGTTATTTACATCTACCCAACCGGCGGCCCCATTATAACTTAGTCCCGCATTAGCGGTAAAACTTACTTGGGCCCCTCCATATTCCAATGAAAGAATGGTGGCGCTGGGATCTGCTTCTGCTAGTTTTACCCAAAAAGAAATGGAAGCGCCATTCTCTAGATTGGCGTTTCTCAATGAATTTGGAAAACGTAAATAACCATTCTCTTGATAAATAACCTTCTTTTTAAGTTCCTTTGAGTCATCCACATATTCGGGGGAGCTTCCTCCATTGTAACTGAACGCTTCTCCATCAGCGATTCCTTCTCCTATAATAGATTTAAGATCTCCTGTAAGGGGGTATTCGGCTATTAATTTAAAGGAATTACCTGATCCGGAAGGAATAGACTGATTACCTGCCTCTTCATCCCACTCACCCCAGTCTTGGCAGGAACAGAATGTCAGAGTCAGAATTGCCATGAATAATAACGGCCATTTTCTTGTCTTCATAATACTGATATTAATGGTTCAACAATAATTATACTCGTTGTAGTGCCGCAAAAGTACTATCAACGAGTATATATCGGGTGGACAAATGGATTTTCGTGGTGGATAAATGGCTCTATGTTTTATTCTTCATGATTCATCAACCCGCTCGGCGTCACATTGAACTGTTTCGTGAAGCACCGTGTGAAGTACTTCGGATCATTGAATCCTACCTCGTAGGCAACTTCCGCAATATTCATATTCTTGGTTTCTCTGTTTTTCAGAATCAGCTCCCTTGCTATGTTCAGACGATAATTCCGTATGAACTGTCCGGCAGACTGGCCGATGAGGCTCTGCAACTTTTTATTCATCAGACTTTTGCTTACGCCTACCGCTTCGCAGAAATCGCTGACCTCAAAATATGAGTTTTTATAGTTCTCTTTGATAACCTCCATAACCTGGTTCAGGAATTTCTTATCGCCGGACTCCTCTTCCATATTCAGTACATCCACATCCATATCCAGCGTAAACTTACGCTGATACCGTTTCCGATTTTCCAGAATGTTCTGAATGCGTGTAAGCAACAACGTTTCGTCAAAAGGTTTCAGCAGATACTCGTCCACGCCCATACGATAACTTTCCAGTCTTGCCTCCTGTGAGGTCTTGGCCGTCAGCATGAGGAAAGGTATATGCGAAATGGCAAATGTCTCCTTTACCCGTCGCGAAAGCTCGATACCGTCCATGACAGGCATCATCAGATCACTGATAATGAAATCTACCGGATTGCTGCTGAGAATATGCAAAGCCTCTTCTCCGTTCGCGGCTTCCAGTACATGATATTGTTCGCGGAGGATGGAACGTATATAGCCCCTCATATCCGGATTATCCTCCACAATCAGAATCGTCAGAGCTTCTTTCTCTTTGGGAGTGTCGGAAGATTGCACAGGAACCGTTTCCGCATCGTTATGATCGATAATGATTGTCTTGCCATCCGGCTCGCTTTCCTGCTGCAAGGGGAGAAAAATGCGGAACGAACAACCTGCATGACGGTTATTGAGAGCCTTTATCTCTCCGCCGTGCATCTGTACGATCCGTTTGCAGAGATAAAGTCCGATACCTGTACCTGCCTGACCGTAGACCGGATATTTTACTTGGTTCTGTGATTGGTAGAACCGATTGAAAATTCGGTTAAGATCCTCCTCCGGTATACCCGCCCCCGTATCCTTTACGCAGATATATATTTTCTTCTGTCCGTCTGCCGCAGTGAGCGCAGAAATATAAAGTGATACCGTTCCTCCGTTTGGTGTAAACTTTATGGCATTGCTCAACAGGTTCGTTATCACTTTGTGCATCGCTTCTTCGTCATACAGAATCTCCGGTGTTTCCATTCGGTAGTAACGTCTCAACACTATATTCCGTTCTCCTGCGAATACCTCAAAAGGAGTGACCAGTGAATCTATGAATTTAAGGAAATTTCCCCGTGTCTTTACAATCTCCAGTTTTCCGGATTCCACTTTCCGAAAGTCCATAAGCTGATTGACCAGGGATAATAAATATTTGGAGTTGCGTTCCACAAAATTCAACTGCTCGATTACTTGCGGATTATAACTCAACTTCAATGCACGCTCGATCGGTCCGATAATCAATGTGATCGGAGTACGGAACTCGTGAGTGATATTGGTAAAGAAAGAAATCTTATCCAGTGTCAGCTCCTGCACCTTGCGCGACATACGGACAAGCTGCGCTTTCTGCCTGGTGATTTTCTCATTCTGCTGTGTCAGCATCCGGTTCTGCCGTGAAAGTTCTTCTGTCTGATTTTCCAGAAGCTGCTTTTGTTGTTCCAACTCGTGGGTACGTTCTTCCACAGTGCGATGCAGATACTCTTTCTGACGTTTCAATGTACGGATTCTCCATTGATAGAATTGCCATGTTCCTATGACGATAAGGACGATGACTGACAGGATAAACCAGACACTCTTATAGAAGTAAGGAACAATTGTTATTTTCAGCTCCGTGATGTTTGCTCCCTCACTTTCTCCGTCGGGTGTGTACTTTACCTGCAACGTATACTTTCCCGGAGGCAGATTGGTGTAGCTGGCGAAGCGTCGGTTGCCGGGCACCTGTACCCATTTATCGTCGAATCCCACCAGCCGGTAACTGTAAACCGCCGCATTGCCCGATTCAAAGTTAAGTGCGGAGAACTCCAGAGAAAAGGATTTTTCTTTCTCATGTAGCTTTAACTCCGTAGTAGTAGCAATATTCTGCGGTAAATATTCATTTCCGGGCAGTATCTCCTCATTACCTATTCTCAGACGGGTAAAGCGTACTTTGACGGGAGTTACGGGCATGGATGGACGATTGTTCTCAATGGCAACCAACCCGCCTACGCTGCCGAAATATAGCAAGTCGTGTGATGAACGGCAGGAAGCATTCCAATAAAACTGGGTATCGATCAAACCGTCATATTTCGTGTAATTGATAAAACGGTTTTCTACCGGATGATAGCAGGATAAACCATAGTTGGTTCCTATCCATATATTTCCGTTATTGTCTTCCAATATCCCCCGCACACTGTTATTGGGCAGTCCGTGTGTCGTATTATAGGAGACGAATTTTTCTTTCCCTTCTGGGTCGATGATCCGTTTATAAATGCCGAACCCGTTACTTCCCAGCCACAAAGTGCCGTCCTTTGCTTCATAAAAACAAGTGATTTTCTCTATCAGACGGGAGTCCGGGTCGTCCAGTTTATAATTCAAATGTCTGTATTGGAATTCTCCTTCTGCCGACCGGGAGTGAAGGTCGACAATATAAACTCCTTCCAGACAGCCTATCCACAACTTGCCATCCCTGTCGATGATGGAACCGATGCAGCCGTGTACATTTGCGGCAGCCTGCCCGGCTAGAGGAGAAACAAGTTCTTCCTTCGCTATGTCATAAAAATAAAGACCTTGGTTGGCGCCTATCCATACTCCGTTATTAATCGAATCGTAGGCTAGTGCGCCAATAAAGTCGACAGGAAGCCCGTTGCTGGTCTGTGAGGAAATCACCTTCTGTACAGATTGTGGCGTTTTCAGGTCAAGCCAATTGATGCCACCTCCCCAGGTTCCAACCCAGAGACGGTTGTTCCGGTCGGCTGTCAATGCACTGACGGAGTTATGGCTCAATCCCCCGCATTCACGTGTATAGTGAGTGAAACGTTCGCTGCCCGGTTCCTTCCTGTTCAGTCCGCCTTCTACCGTTCCCACCCATAAAGTACCATACTTGTCTTCATAAACGGCATTTACCGGATTGCAAGAGAGACTTGACAAGTTCTCTTTATCATGCCGGTAGCTGCGTATGGACAACCGTCTGGGATTCAATAGGTTGATTCCTCCGGTTTCCGTGCCGAACCATATATGGTCTTCCTCCGCCAGTATGCAATTGATAAAATTACTGTTTAGCGAATTGGAATCGTTTCCCGGAAGATCATAGGCGATACGTTCGAAGTCATCCGTTATCGGATTGTAAATGTTGATTCCACGAAGGGTTGCCACCAGCAGTTGCTTGTCGTTAGTGATGGCCAGATCCGTCAGATAATTCTGGGAAAGGGAATAGGGATTGGTTGAATCGTGTTGATACTGTTTCACTACATTTCCGTTTTTGTTATAACGGAACAATCCCCGATCGGTGGAAATCCATACCTCGTTTTCCTTCATGAGGAAATCGGAAATATACGTTCCCGCTTCAAAAGTAAGACATTCGGCGATAGCGCCCATTGTCAGTTCTCCTTGTTGGTTCAAGGATATCTTGTGTATTTTCCCATTGACTCCCATCCATATATTTCCGTCTTCATCAATATCCTGCAAAGCAATGTCGGGTCCATTCGGAACGACGGGGCTAAGTGTGGAAATCATTTTCACTTCTCCTTTTTCGTTGAACTCGATGCGGTGCAGCTCGTTGGCGCAATGCAGCCAGATACATCCTTGACTGTCTGTGATGACATGGGTGGCCGGTGATTTCAGAATCTTAAAAAGTATCCCCTGAGGATTGCGGGGAATGACAGGCTTTAGCGTAGACAAGTCAATGATATCCGTACCTCCTTCGGAGATAATCCAAAGGCGTTGGAATGTGTCTTCACACACTTTGCGGATGAAGTTACTCTTCAGCTTACAATGGGAAGTGCTCGCGTTGTAATGGACGAACTCATAACCGTCGAAACGTGAGAGCCCTCCTCCGGCAGTGGATATCCAGAGAAAACCACGACTGTCCTTATACACATCGTCGACAAAGTTATGAGGCAATCCTTCGTTCATGGTGATATAAGTGATATTGTATCGGTCGGCAAAACGTTCCTGTGCTTGTGTCCGGTTTTGACCTGTTATCCAGAGAACAGGATAGATAAAAAACAATATGAATAGGTGTTTTTTCATATAAGTACGTATTAATAGGAGCAAAGTTAAAAGATAATCTCAAATCGAGAAAACAGAAGGGGGCTTCTTTTCAGCAGATTGCAGTATTGTCCACCAATCGTGTTCGTATGTCCACCTGTGATTAGTGTAACGGGGCGTATTTTTGTACCATGATTGATGAACAAATACACTGATGTTATGAAAAACTTGTTTTTGCCCGTTTTTTTATTAGCAGGCAGCCTGTTCGCAAGCTGTACCACTGCTGTATTTAAACCGGCCCCTTCTGCGAATCCTTGGGATGACAACTATTTATCCGTAGCTAAGATGGAAGACTACCGCCAATGGGGAACATACAATGTGCACGATCCGTCCTGCCGTAAGCTGGGCGATTATTACTATATGTATTCTACAGACGCTATTTTCGGTGAGAACCGTCGCGAAGCTCAAGAAAAGGGAGTACCTTTGGGATACATCCAGATGCGTCGTTCCAAAGATCTGGTACATTGGGAATTTCTAGGGTGGGCTTTCCCTGAGATACCCGGAGAAGCGGTTGAATGGGTACAAACTCATGCAGGCGGACAGGGGGCCACTAATATATGGGCACCTTATATTATCCCTTATAAAGACAAATACCGTCTGTATTACTGTGTGTCTGCATTCGGACGTAAAACATCCTATATCGGCCTGGCTGAATCCGCTTCGCCCGAAGGTCCTTGGACACAGGTCGGATGTGTTGTCAGAACAGATGATTCCACTGCCATGAATGCTATTGATCCGAGTGTGATTGTTGACGATGCCACCGGCAAATGGTGGATGCACTACGGTTCCTTTTTTGGAGGGCTCTATTGTGTCGAACTGAATCCCGAAACCGGATTGACTGTAAACGAAGGTGACTTAGGGCATTTGACAGCCCGCCGCGCCCATTATCGGAAAGATAATCTGGAAGCGCCGGAGATTATCTATCATCCCGGTTTGAAGCAGTATTATCTGTTCACTTCATACGACCCTTTGATGACGACATACAATTTGCGTGTCAGCCGTTCGGAGGCTGCCGAAGGTCCTTTTACCGATTATTTTGGTAAAGCAGTGAAGGATACGACCAACAATTTTCCGATACTGACAGCACCTTATCGTTTTGAGAATCATCCCGGATGGGCGGGAACGGCTCATTGCGGAGTCTTCTCCGATGGGGAAGGAAATTACTATCTGGCACATCAGGGACGCCTCTCTCCGCAGAATCAGTTGATGGTGCTGCATTTACGCCAGTTGTTCTTTACTCCGGAAGGTTGGCCGGTTGTTTCTCCTGAAAGGTATGCAGGTACACCGTCACATCGCTTCACCGAAGCCGATCTGGCAGGGGAGTGGGAGATCATACGGGTACAGGAACCGCGATATGAGCGTCAGTTGGAAGCCGGACAGATTCTATGGGGAGAAGGCGAACTGAAAGAAGAGGAGTGGAATCTTTCTTCCCGCTTCCATTTATTGAAAGACGGTACTTGCAACGGTGAAATGGTTGATGTGGAGGGAAAGTTTGTCCTTGCAAGCGGGAAGTGGTCTTTTTTGACCGAAAACCATCTGTTAATGCTTGATTTGGGTACGGAGAAGATAGAGAATCTGATTATCTTTGCAGGACACGACTGGGAGAATGAGACGGAAACCATTCTCTTTACCGGACTCGATAGTCGGGGACGTTCTGTCTGGGGAAAAAGAATAGAATAACTATATAATTTTTTATTGAAAACCATGAGAAGATACACAAATTTATTGGCTGTAGTGGCCTTATCTGCCGGAATGACACTTCATGCGCAAACCAATGAAATGGTGATACAGACAAAGAAACTGGGAGCGGAAATCCAGCCTACCATGTACGGACTCTTTTTTGAGGACATCAACTATGCGGCCGACGGTGGCTTGTACGCCGAACTGGTGAAGAACCGTTCGTTTGAGTTTCCGCAGAACCTGATGGGATGGAAAACTTACGGTAAAGTAACTTTGATGGACGACGGTCCTTTTGAACGGAATCCGCATTATGTGCGTCTTTCCAATCCGGGACATGCCCATAAACATACCGGACTGGATAACGAAGGCTTCTTTGGTATCGGTGTCCGAAAAGGGGAGGAGTATCGTTTCTCTGTTTGGGCACGTCTGCCGCAGGGGAACGGAAAAGAAACATTGCGGATTGAATTGGTGGATACCAAGTCTATGGGTGAACATCAGGCGTTTGCCACCGCTGACTTGACAGTCGATTCGAAAGAATGGAAGAAGTACCAGCTGATCTTGAAGCCGGGTATGACCCAGCCGAAATCGACACTTCGTATTTTCCTTACTTCCAAAGGAACAGTGGACCTGGAGCATATCTCTCTTTTCCCGGTCGATACGTGGAAAGGACATGAAAACGGACTTCGCAAGGACTTGGCACAGGCTTTGGCAGATATCCATCCGGGAGTCTTCCGTTTTCCCGGTGGTTGCATTGTGGAAGGTACTGATTTGAATACCCGTTATGACTGGAAGAAATCGGTGGGTCCGGTAGAAAACCGGCCTTTGAACGAGAACCGTTGGCAGTACACTTTTACCCATCGTTTCTATCCGGATTATTATCAGAGTTACGGATTGGGATTCTATGAATACTTCCTGTTATCGGAAGAAATGGGTGCCGAACCGCTTCCTATCTTGAATTGCGGTCTTTCCTGTCAATACCAGAATAACGATCCGAAAGCGCACGTTGCCGTTTGCGATCTGGACGGTTATATTCAGGATGCACTCGATCTGATTGAGTTCGCCAATGGTGATGTGAACTCTACATGGGGAAAGGTGCGTGCCGATATGGGACATCCTGCTCCTTTCAACCTGAAATTTATCGGTATCGGTAACGAGCAATGGGGAAAAGAATATCCGGAACGTCTTGAACCGTTTATCAAGGCTATTCGTAAGGCTTATCCGGATATGAAGATTGTAGGTAGTTCCGGCCCTAATTCAGAAGGAAAAGAATTTGATTATCTGTGGCCTGAAATGAAACGCTTGAAAGCTGATTTGGTAGACGAGCATTTCTATCGTCCTGAAAGCTGGTTCTTGGCTCAAGGTGCGCGTTATGATAATTACGACCGCAAAGGTCCGAAAGTCTTTGCCGGTGAATATGCTTGTCACGGTAAAGGTAAGAAATGGAATCATTTCCACGCTGCCTTGCTCGAGGCTGCCTTTATGACCGGTTTGGAACGTAATGCCGATATTGTCCACATGGCTACATACGCTCCGCTTTTCGCTCATGTGGAAGGATGGCAATGGCGTCCGGACATGATCTGGTTCGACAATCTGAATTCCGTACGCACTGTAAGCTACTATGTGCAACAGTTGTTTGCCCATAATAAGGGGACCAATGTTCTTCCGCTTACCATGAACAAGAGAAATGTGACGGGAGCTGAAGGACAGAACGGGCTTTTCGCCAGTGCGGTGTACGACAAGAATAAGAATGAGCTTATCGTAAAAGTAGCCAATACTTCCGATACGGCTCAACCGGTTTCGTTGAAATTTGAAGGCTTGAAGAAACAAGACGTATTATCTGACGGCCGTTGCATCAAGCTTCGCTCACTTGATTTGGACAAGGATAATACGCTTGAACAGCCTTTTGCCATCACTCCGAAGGAAACGCCCGTGTCTATTCAGGGCCACGTGTTTACTGCCGAGCTGGAGCCGAACACATTCGCTGTTTATAAATTTACGAAGAAATAAAGGATAACATGATTCGTTTTAATAAAGCAAGGTTAGTTGGGGTTAGATTAGTTGTTTTATCATTTGTGCTGGCAGCCTTTACCGGGCTGTCGGCGCAGAATGATACTACGTTTGTTGCGAATGGAAACCCCATTATAAAATATAAGTATGTAGGTGATCCCGCTGCTATGGTACATGATGGGAAAGTGTATATTTATGGCGGACACGATGAGTGTCCTCCTCCCAATGAGCATTATTTAATCAATGAGTGGTGTGTCTTTTCTTCTCCCGACTTGAAGACATGGACGGAGCATCCCGTTCCTTTGAAAGCGAAAGATTTCAGTTGGGCAAAGGGGGAAGCATGGGCAAGTCAGGTCATTGAACGGGACGGTAAGTTTTACTGGTATGTGACGGTGGAACATAAGACGATTCCCGGAAAGTCAATCGGTGTGGCTGTGTCGGATTCGCCTGTCGGACCTTTCAAGGATGCTCGCGGTTCAGCTTTGATAACCAATGATATGACGACAGAATATACCAAGATTGCTTGGGATGATATTGATCCTACTGTTTTCATTGATGATGACGGACAGGCATATCTATGTTGGGGGAATACGCAGTGTTATTATGCGCGATTGAAAAAGAACATGATCGAGCTTGACGGTCCGATTATGCCTATTAATCTGCCCCGTTATACGGAAGCTCCCTGGATACATAAGCGCGGGGATTGGTATTACCTCTCATACGCTTCCGAATTTCCAGAAAAGATGTGTTATGCGATGAGCCGCAATATCAACGGACCTTGGGAATATAAAGGCCTCCTGAATGAACTTGCCGGTAACTGTAATACCAACCACCAGGCTATCATCGAATTCAAAGGAGATTGGTACATGGTTTACCACAACGGCGCTATCAATCCTTTCGGTGGCAGTTTCCGCCGTTCTGTCTGTATCGATCGCTTGTTTTACAATGAAGACGGTACAATCAAAAGGATGCAGATGACAACGGAAGGGGTACGGTAAAAAATATAATACTTATTGCCATATAGTTATAAGTTAGGGTGTTTTATAACAATTTCTCGGGATGTGTTAATTCTTCTACCAATTCATATACTGTAGTGCAAGGCTTATGCGATGCATAGTCTGTTCCGGAAAAGGATTCTCTTAGACGTTGGGCATATTTTATAGCTAATGATTCGTTACCTATACGCTGCAATATGTCAAATGTTTCTGGGGATTTCTTTTTATATCGATAACTTGTGTCATTCGTCTTATTTTGGACTTCTCTTTCTATTTTTTCAATATATTGAGCCCGAGATATGCCGGTATCCAAATATTGAAAGTGTAGATAATACCATAGTTCGAAAGATTCATTAGACCATGCACAAAGAATATGATTTTTGTGTGCAAGTCTTATTGCATCATTGAAATCGTTGAAATCATCTTTGTCAAAAACAGCCCATACTCGGTCAAACTCTTTATTTGATTTGTTGCGGATAGCCATAGTCTCTTTGATCAGACTAACTGTTCCCTGTCCCTTTCCTTCGATTGTTACTTCACGAATATCTGAATAACGGTCTTTTATCAAGGCCTTGAAATAGTTCGGCTCGGTTCTTTCACCTTCGCATACGATCAGGAAACTGACAGATACATTACGTACTGCTATTTTTCTTCTTTTATCTAACTTCGCCTGTCTCTGTGCTTTTTTAATTTCCTCAAACCGATGTTTCGGCAGTAATTTACTCATAGTATGTCAATCTTTAATATAGGGGATTGCTCCGTAACGTCCGTTAATATAATCTTTTTCAAAGCTCCGGTCTTTCCTTATTTTATTTCCTTCCGGCTCTCTGAATTCTGCTAATGAATAGAGATCGGTAGCTTCTGAATGATCTTTTTCAGTAAACCAAATCTGATCTCTACGGAATGTTTTTACATTCAATAAATTAGTGTCGTGAGTCGCAAAAATCAGTTGAGCTCCCTTAGGATTCGTCTTCGGGTTATTGAAAAGTTTAATTATATGTTGGGTTAGCAACGGATGAAGCTTGGAATCAAGTTCATCCACAATTAACGGATAACCAAAATCCAATTGACCGATAACTAAAGCCGCTAAGTCAAATAATTTATTAGTTCCTGATGACTCATGTTCTTTCATCGAAAAACGGGTTTCTCCGATAATTTCTCCTTCATCATTGTATAAATGATGTATCGTGTATGCTTTGATCTCCTCAGCTAGTTTCTCATCTTTAGGAATTTCAAACTTGGTAAATCCTACATTCATTGAATTTAGAAAACCTTGTACTTTTTGTTGAAATTCGAGACTAAATGTTGCTTGGGTACATAATTTATTTGTAAAGGTAGACAAAGACTCATGATTAATGCCTGATATTATTGCAATACTATTGATTGCGGAAATAATGTTACCGGCTATTTCACCGTTGAATGAATCGACAGTTGATAAAAACAATCCGTTATCACGCACCTTTTCTTCCAATCCTACTCCTTCACTGTATTCATCTCCTATTCCTATTCCTTCTTCTATCCGGCCGAATAGGCATATTTCTTTTTTGTTTTTCCCTTTCTTTACATATAACCATTCTTCATATACTTTTTGGTTATCTGCGGTGAAACCATACGTGTATATTTGTTTGTTTATAAGCAGTTCAATTTCAAAATATGAAGGTTCCTGCACAGTATGTGGATTTAATAGAAAGGGGGTGATATTTAATTTGTCAGTAGAGTTCAACTTGGAAGATGTACTGATCATTTCTCTGAATTTTCTAATCGCTTTCAATAAATTACTTTTTCCACTGGAGTTGGCTCCATAAATAACGGCCGATGGAAGCAATTTATAACCGTCTCTTTCTATAATCGATTCATTCAATTCTTTAATAGCGGTAGCTTCCATGCTCAAAACTTTTTTGTCTCTGAACGAACGATAGTTACCTACTGTAAAATTGATTATCATATTGCTTTATATTAAATTATCTATTCTATAGAACATGGCAAAGATACGAATAGTTTTATATATTCTTCCAAAAATGAGAAATTTTCTCGTTTTTGGAATGATGTGGCAGTCATAAATGATTTTGGTATATAAAAGGGCGACTCTCCATTACGGAAAGCCGCCCTACTTAATTATCTGATACAACCGGATGGTCTTTTATTCCAATCTACGAGAACCGTCACCGATTACTACATCATACACTTTCGGGCTTCTGCCGAATTTAGCTTTGAACGCAGCTTTGGTCTTTTCAACGAAGTTGTCATACAATTCGTTCTTGACAAGGTTGATTGTACAACCACCGAAACCGCCACCCATAACACGTGAACCGGTTACGCCATATTCTTTAGCGCAGTCGTTCAGGAAGTCGAGTTCTTCGCAGCTTACTTCGTACAGCTTGCTCATGCCGTGATGAGTTTCGTACATCTTCTTACCTACAGTTTCGTAATCATCTTTTTCCAAAGCATCGCAAACGTCCAATACACGTTGGATTTCCTCGATTACGTATTCTGCACGCATATAGTCTTCGGCACTGATTTCAGCTTTAGCCTCTTCCAACATCTCCATCGTACAGTCACGCAGGAATTCTACGTGCGGATGTTTCTTCTGGATAGCGGCAACGGCAGCTTCACAACTTTGGCGGCGCTTGTTGTAAGCGGAAGAAGCCAATTCGTGCTTGACAACTGAATCCATCAACACCAGACGGTAACCTTCCGGATGGAACGGGAAATACTGATATTCCAATGAACGGCAATCCAGACGGATCAAGCTGCCGGCTTTACCGAATACGGAAGCGAATTGGTCCATGATACCGCAGTTCACACCACAATAATTATGCTCTGTAGCCTGACCTACCTTAGCCAATTCAAATTTATCTATCTTGTTGTCACCGAACAATTCGTTCAATGCGAAAGCGTATGTACTTTCCAAAGCGGCAGAAGAAGACATACCTGCACCTAGAGGCACATCACCTGCGAAAGCCGTATTGAATCCTTTCACGTCAACGCCACGTTTGATCATTTCACGGCAAACACCGAAAATATATCTTGCCCAACTTGCACGGGGAGCATCTTCCTCGTTCAAGCCGAATTCTACATAATCTTTCAAGTCGATAGAGTACGCTCTTACTTTGTCAGTACCGTTCGGTTTGATTTCTGCAATCATACCTTTGTCTACTGCACCCGGAAAAACGAATCCGCCATTGTAGTCGGTATGCTCACCGATCAGGTTGATACGGCCCGGAGAAGCATATAAAAAACCTGTAGTTCCGTCAAAGTGTTTGATAAAGCGACTTCTTACATATTCTGTATCCATGATATTGATATTTTAAAGATGAATAAATTAGTATATTATTATTCCACAGGAATATCTTTGTTTACATTCTTGCAACCTACCAGACCGTAGAACAGCAGATAAGCAAGAGCAGCGATAATAACCCAGTAGCTAGGCATGAAACCTGCGATATCGGCTACTATACCCTGAATGACAGGAAGGATACCGCCACCGCAAACCAATACCATGAATAAGCCGGAAGCGGCAGCAAGATATTTGCCCAGTCCTTCTACTGCAAGGTTAAAGATACCACCCCACATAATGGAAGTACACAGTCCGACTAAAACTAGATACATGGCGTTAATAGGCACTTCGGCAAATCCGAAAGACAAACCGCCCGTTTCGCTTTGTTGAAGTACGGGAAGATTCACTAATGTCTCAGTAGATGAGAAGATAGCAAGGATTACCAAGATCAAGCCTAAGCCGGAAGTAAATGTAAGCATAGCTTTACTGGAGACTTTGGCACCTAGTGAAGCACCGGCCAGACGTCCGACCAACATTAAGAACCAATAAGTTCCTACTACGAATCCTGAGATTGTAGACGCTATACCTGCTCCACCTTTCTCTACAGAATCTGTCAAGAACAAATTCAAAGTACCCGGCACACCCACTTCAATACCTACATATACAAAGATTGCAATAGCTCCTAAGATGAAATGGCGGAATTTCAAAGCACCTTTCATCAATTTTCCAATAGGTTCTGTTGAAGTAGCGGCATTGGGTTCCGGTATATGTACGAACAGAAGAACAAAGAATGCAAAAGCAAATACAGCCATTGCGGTATACATCACAGGGAATATCTGAGAGATAGTCGCTTTTTCGATAGAACCGGCGATAAGGATACCTACAAACATCGGAGTAATGGTAGCCATTACAGAGTTGAAAGATCCACCGACCTGAATAAGCTGATTTCCTTTGTTGCCTTCACCTCCAAGTTTGTTCAACATCGGGTTTACAACCGTGTTAAGCAGACACATGGAGAAACCTGCAACGAATGCGCCGATCAGATAAACGGCAAAAGCCATTTCCGGGCTTGAATGACCGGATAAGAATTGAATGCCTACGCCTATGAAACCGATAGCCACTGCGATAAGTGCTGTTTTCTTATATCCCACACGTTGCAGCAGTATACCGCTTGGAATACCCATTACTGCATAAGCAATGAAGTTTCCGAAGTTTCCCAGCATACCTAATGCGTTTGATACGTCGAACTGGTTTTTTAGCACGATACCCATGGGGGCAGCAAGGTTAGTAACAAATGAAATCATACCGAAAAGGAAAATCATCGTAATGATTGCAATGATTTTACCGTTCTTTTTTTCTTGTGTCATGGTTCAAAAAAAATGTTAGTTTATAAATTAGGTTAGTTATTTTTTAATTATTATTCTTCTACGGAAAATTTGTAAATAGTGATTTGTTGATACTCATCGCCCGGTAGCAAGGTAGCCGATGGAAAATGAGGCTTGTTCGGAGTATCCGGGAAACATTGAGCTTCAAAGCAGATAGCGCTTCTTGCAGGGAAGGTAGCACCGTGTGCACCTTCGAATCCGTTGAGCCAGTTTCCGGTATAAAGCTGTACACCGGCTTCCGTTGTATATACTTCCATGAGACGTCCGCTTTTCGGATCCTTGCAGGTCGCGGCCAACTCAAGCGAACCGCTCTCTGTCTTGTTCAATACGTAGCAATGGTCATATCCTGCGCCGAATACCAATTGCTGGAACTTATCATCGATACGTTCGCCTACGGTGTGCGGAGTACGGAAATCCATCGGTGTACCTTCTACTTTGGCTATTTCTCCGGTAGGGATGGAAACTTCGTCAATAGGTGTATAGAAATCAGCGTTGATAGTAACGATATGGTCGTTGACAGTAGGAGTGGGAGCGGCTATGCCGGCAAGATTGAAGAAACCGTGATTGGTCAGATTGGCTACTGTAGCTTTGTCCGTTGTAGCGCGATATTCAATATTCAGAGCATTCACCTCGTCATCCAGGCGGTAAGTCATTTCTACTTCCAGATTACCGGGGAACCCCTCTTCGCCGTCGGCGGAAACATAATTGAATTGCACTGTACCTTCATCAATCTGAACAGCGTCCCATACGCGGGCGTGGAAACCGGTAGGTCCTCCATGCAGGGAGTTCGGCCCGTTGTTGATGGTGAGTTCATGTTCTTCGCCGAACAAGGTGAATTTTCCTTTGGCAATGCGGTTGCCGTAACGTCCGATAGTCGTACTCAGGAAAGGTTCGGGACTGTTGATTACATGGTCGATACTGTCGTGTCCGAGAATCACATTGGCATACTTACCGTTTTTATCCGGTACCATAATAGAAAGAATGGCGCATCCGTAATTTGTTACAGCTACTTCCATTCCCTTCTTGTTTTTGAGGATAAATAAATCAGTTTCTTTATTGTTTATCTCCTTTTGGAAATCTTTCCGGCTGAGCCCTGATAGATTCCCTTCTGTTGGGAATGTGTTATTCATGTCTGGTATTATTAAAATTTCCTGCAAATAAAAGGAAATTCTTTCTTACTCACAAATATTCCTATTAAATATAGTCTAAAATTTGAACTATTTTTCGTATGTTTGTTCCCGGATTGAAACAATCCGAGCGAATTTAATCTAAGTTTATAACAAGAAAAACAAAAATGTATCCATTAAAATTCGAACCCATTCTGAAGCAGACGCTTTGGGGGGGCGACAAAATTATTCCGTTCAAGCATCTGAACGCTGACTTGAAGGGAGTAGGAGAAAGCTGGGAGATTTCCGGCGTTGAAGACAATGAGTCCGTTGTGGCGAATGGCCCGGACAAAGGTTTAACCTTGGCTGATATGGTAAGAAGGTATCGCGAGGAATTGGTGGGAGAAGCGAACTATGCTCGTTTCGGAAACAAATTTCCGTTGCTCATCAAGTTTATCGACGCTAAACAGGATTTGTCCATCCAGGTACACCCGACAGACGAACTGGCGAAGAAACGCCATAATTCAATGGGTAAGACAGAAATGTGGTATGTGGTAGATGCCGACAAAGGAGCAAAGTTGCGTTCGGGATTTTCCGAACAGATTACTCCGAAAGAATATAAAGAACGTGTGTTGAACAATACGATCACTGACGTATTGCAGGAATACGAGATTCATCCGGGTGATGTGTTCTTTCTTCCTGCCGGGCGTGTGCACAGTATCGGGGCAGGTTCATTCATCGCCGAGATTCAGCAGACTTCCGACATCACTTACCGTATCTATGACTTCAACCGTAAAGATGCGAATGGTAAAACCCGTGAGCTTCACACTGATTTAGCCCGTGAAGCCATCAACTATGAGGTATTGGATGATTATCGCACGAAGTATGAACCTTTGAAGGATGAACCGGTGGAATTGGTGGCTTGTCCTTACTTCACTACTTCTTTGTATGACATGACTGAAGAAATCAGTTGCGATTATTCGGAACTCGACTCATTCGTGATCTTTATCTGTATGGAGGGATCATGCGTAATGAAAGATAATGAAGGCAATGAACTGACAGTCAATGCGGGAGAATCAATCTTGCTACCTGCTACGACGCAGGATGTCACTATTACTCCCGTAGGAGGTAATGTGAAACTGTTGGAAACGTACGTATAATGTATGATTAAACTAAAGAATGAGCCGGAGTACTGAATTCCGGCTCATTTTATATTGGGCGTAACTCTACGGTCAGTCCCATAGCTGCTGCGATGCGGTACAAGGTAGAAACGGTGGGAACTGTAAGCCCTCTTTCTACACGGGATATATATCCCTTATCAGCTCCTATTCGTCTAGCAAGCTCCGCTTGCGTTAATCTTGCGTTTTTACGAGCATCTAATAGGATTTGGGCATTATATTCTTCCCATGCTTTCTCCCGGTTCTTTTCACGTTCGGGAGTTCCTTCTTTGCCAAGACCCTCATCCAACCAAGTATCTACGTCGTAGATGTCTTTACTGATTTCTTTTAGCGTCATAATATTCCTCCTTTAGTTTTATTGCTTTTTTAATTTCACAATCAGGCGTTTTCTGTGTTTTTTTCCTGAATGCGTTGAACAGAATTACAATTGTATCCCCGTCATAGGCGAAAAAGATGCGGAACTCATTATTCCCGTAATTTACACGAAATTCATAAATCCCATCACGTATGAATTTAATAAAGTGTCTGGGTATCTTATTCTCTACTTTGAATAAATCCAGCGCGCGACGAATTTTTCCACATTCTTCTTTCGATAGTGTCGAAATGAAGTCGGAAAAATAGTGCTTGTATGCGATTATCTTTTTCATACTACAAAAGTAGTGAAAGTTATATAGAAATACAACCAACGGCTAACTTTTTCTTTATCATATTATTTTTTAATTTCATATTTAACTATATTTATTAGGTGATTTATGATGAATACATGGAAAAGATTTGTTCTTTTGCTGCTCGCCAAATGGTGTAATACATAAATTAATTAGTAATGTAAATGAAAAACAAAAAAGGATTTAGCCGATGTGCGAATGATTACATCGGTCGTTTGCGTGAGGAAGGACGTTATTCTACGGCTCATGTTTATCAGAGTGCCATTTTTTCGTTCAGTAAGTTTTGTGGTACGTGCAATGTGTCGTTCAGACAAATTACTCGTGAGTGTTTGCGGCTTTACGAGGAGCACCTTTGTGAGCGTGGCTTAAAGCCCAATACCGTTTCTACGTATATGCGTATGATTCGTAGTATCTATAATCGTGGCGTGAAAGCCGGCAATACACCCTATGTGTTTGCTCTGTTTCATGAAGCTTATACAGGGATCGATGTCCGGCAAAAGAAGGCGTTACCTCTCTTCGAGTTATATAGACTTCTGTATGAAGATCCCCAATCGGAACGTTTGCGCCGTACACAGGACATTGCTTCCCTGATGTTTCAGCTCTGTGGAATGCCGTTCGTCGATCTGGCTCATTTGGAAAAGTCGGCTCTTGAAAATAATGTACTGCGTTACAAACGTGTCAAGACCAAAACTATTATGTGTGTGGAAGTACTTGATAGTGCGATGGAGAAGATGAACCGACTCTGGAATACGCGTGAGCCCCAGCCGAATTGTCCCGACTACCTGTTTGATATTCTTCGCGGGGATAAGAGCCGGAAAGATGAAAGGGCTTATCGGGAATACCAGTCCGCCCTCCGGAAATTTAATAATGATTTGAAAGAACTGGCAAGAGTCCTACATTTAAAATCACCTGTCACTTCATACGCATTACGCCATTCTTGGGCTACTATTGCCAAATATAGGGGCGTATCTATCGAAATGATCAGTGAGGCGTTAGGGCATAAATCTATAAAAACGACACAAACTTATTTGAAAGGCTTCGGACTTAAGGAACAGACAGAGGTAAATAAAGGAAATTTATCTTACATCAAAAATAGCCATTCAGGCAAGTAAAAAGTTGCAAAGTGTTATAAATCAATAGTGAATAGTGGTAGTTACTTCTTAGGTAACGGAATTAAAATTTGTCGCAAAGATAGTCAAAAACATAGATAGTAAACAAGTAATCCTTTAGTTTTTTTCGTTTTATTCGATTTTTTGAATAAAAAATGCTTGAACATGAAATAACAGTATTTTCATGTTCCATGTTTCCTTTTGCCTAATTTCAAGATTTTTTCTTACTAATTATTAGGCTCTTACCTTTTTATACCCATTCGTATGTGTAAATTCTCCCTATACCGTCAAAGTGCGTTTTATCCGTTACCTAAGAAGTAACGGATGTATATGGGGTAAAAAAACATGATTTTAACAAACCGAAAATCAGAAAATGCTGGGCCTAGTAATGGGACAGGGGAAGGCGTAGCACACTCTAAACGCTGGTATGTCGCCTTGGTTCGTATGCACCATGAGAAGAAGGTTGCCGAGTATTTAGGTAAAATGGGGATTGAGAATTTTGTTCCTGTCCAGCAGGAGATTCATCAGTGGAGTGACCGTCGTAAGATGGTTGAAGCAGTTCTTCTTCCAATGATGGTATTTGTCCATGCCGATCCGAAGGAACGTAAAGAAGTTCTAACTCTTTCTACAGTTAGTCGCTATATGGTGATGCGAGGTGAGAGCACACCGGCAGTGATTCCCGATGAGCAGATGGCTCGTTTCCGTTTCATGCTCGATTATTCCGAAGAAGCTATTTGTATGAGTAGTTCCCCTTTGGCACGTGGTGAAAAAGTACGTGTCATCAAGGGCCCTTTGACCGGACTGGTTGGTGAACTGGTCAATGTCGATGGCAAAAGCAAGATTGCCGTCCGGCTGAATATGCTGGGATGCGCTTGTGTCAATATGCCTATTGGTTATGTCGAGGCTATCTGCGAGAAAAACTAATCCCGTCATCATTTATCCACCATTCACATGAATACGAAATTATCCGGTGCTTTTGCACTGATATTCTTTTTTTTCTTTTTTTCGGCTTGCCAGTCCTATAAGAAAGTACCTTACTTGCAGGATGCGGAGATTTTGAAACAGGCGAATACGCAAGTTGCGCCTGTTCAGGACGCAAGGCTGATACCGGGTGATGAAGTTTCCATTCTTGTTTCCACTTCCGATCCGGTTGTTTCGCAGCCTTTCAATGCGCAAGGCAGTACGTTTCTATTGGACGATCAGGGAAATATCAATTATCCGGTTTTAGGTAAACTTCCGTTGAACGGTTTAACAAGTCGTGAAGCTGAAAACCTGATCACGGAGAGACTGAAAGCATACGTTAAAGAAAGACCTACGGTAGTAGTCCGTATGTCCGGCTTCAAAGTTTCAGTTTTGGGAGAAGTGGCCTCACCCGGTGTTTATCCGGTAGTGAACGAGCAGATCAACGTACTCGAAGCCCTTGCCATGGCAGGAGACCTGACCATTTATGGTGTTCGTGATAATGTAAAATTGATCCGCGAAGACCAGAATGGGCATAAACAGTTTGTTACACTCAATTTGAACGACGCGGATCTGTTATTATCTCCTTACTATCAGTTGCAACAGAATGACATCCTGTATGTCACTCCCAATAAAGTCAAAGCGCAGAGCGCAGACATCGGAACAAGTACAACGATGTGGATTTCGGGATTTTCTATCCTGATATCTATTGCCAGTTTGCTGGTCAATATACTTAGATAATACTTTTTTATTCACCACAGAGGACGCAGAGGAAAGAAATAATCTGTGGTGAAAAAACTCTGCGTCCTCTGCGTCCTCTGTGGTGAATCCCCTTAAGCAGCCGGATCAGGCGCTTCACCGCCACCATCCGGTTTCGGATCAGGGGTATCACCCGAGTCAGAACCTCCTCCGGCAGTTGTCGGTTTCTGATATTCGGTCTGCTGTTTCAACTGGCTGTCGAGTTTCAGGTTGGTGGTTGACAAATTACCGGTAGCACGGGCTTTCAGACGCATACCAGTGATGTTTTTCTCCAATGAAAAATCTTCCAGCGTATCAGCCGCCTTGCTGCGGATGCCCACACCAAAGATGGCAAGGTCGTCGATTTTCACACATTTGCCGTCGAGCAGCAATTCCTTGATGCAGTCTACCATGTCGGAAAGTACACCTTTGATGACACCACCGGAATACGGTGAATTGTGTTTAGACATGTGTTCGGCAAGCTTGGTCAAATCAAACGTCTCGTCACTTACCGCACGGGCGAACCATTTGCCTGCATTCAGGCCTTTTTGCTGTTGGTTTTGATAAATTTTGTAACGAATCATAAAACAATAAATTAAAGGGTTAAACATTGTGTCCGGGAGATTCTTTTCCCTTTCGACGATACAAAGATACAACCCTGAAACCCGCAGAAATCAATAGTCTACAGTTGCACGTGATTGTTGTCAATTATGCGCAGTAACGGTCGGTTATTCAATGGAAAAACGTAGGATATGTGAATATGTTTTGTTATTTTTGTAACTGTAAATCAGAAACTTATTCATTATGAACGAATTCAAAATACGCGCCTACGGCCGCATGGAACTGGCTCAACTTTATTCTCCGGAACTAACTGACATTGCTGCATATCGAAAGATGAAGAAATGGATCTCTTTATGTCCCGGACTTCTGCAACGCCTGTACGACTTAGGTTACGAATCAAAGCGCCGCTCATTCACCCCGTTGGAGGTGAGAGTGATTGTAGACGCCTTGGGAGAACCTTAGAAGAGCGGAAAAGTAAAGCACCGCTTTAGCAATCGTAAAGCTATGCTTTACCACCTCTAAAGCGCCGCTTTAGGATTCATGAAACGTCCTGTTGTTATATAAATGCAAAAAATGCACTTTTTCCGAGGGCTCCCTAACACACGCACACATGCGTGCGCGTATAAACGCCTTTATCGTCTGTATTGATAAGCAATCCTTTTTTTATCAGACGGTTCAACCAGCTAAGAGCAGTGTTAGGTTTGATTTTCATCTTTTCAGCCTGCTCCAACAACTGTGCGCGGGTGAACTGGTTGCCCATTATTTCAAAAAGTGCATCCCGGTCGGCATTGGCTCTATGTTTGACCTCTGTGGAAGGAAGAAAAGATAAGATATGTGTGGCATGACGATAGAGCGGAGTTACAAGTTCCAGCACCGCATGGAAATCTTCAGCGGTGATTGTCACATCCCAACGGGTGATAATACCGTCTTTGATATTATCGACGGCAATCTCCTTGTCAGGGGTCAGCAGAGGGGCGGAAGAATCCTTGAACTGATAAGGCTGGTCGCATTCCAGTGCACGAATCATAGCTATTTCTGCCATGATACGGCACGTATTGACAGCCAGTCGGGCTATGGAACTACTCATTTCGTTATCGTTGGCAAGTCCCGAGCGGAAAAACAGATCGGCAAAGAGGGCATTGAACTCTTGCTTTTGCTCATCAGTGAGCCGGAGCGTATGAAGCCCGTGTGCTTTCATCAGGTCCAGTTGCTTTTTCCATTCCAGACCTATGCCTGTGAAGATGGCTTCCAGATCGGTTTCACCACTTTCAAACTGGTTGATCCATGTCCATATACCGTGCATATAATAAAACAGCTGGCGCGAGAAGAGGCCGTTCTCTGTCGAGGGAATGAGTGGTTTTACCTGTGCGGGCGTGCCGGAAAGCAGGACGGAAAGATAGCTTTTCTTTACTTCCCGGTATTCCTGGTCGGTGCGTCGGTTGTACGACAAACGGTCGTGGTCAAACGCTTTGCGGAGCGTATCGCTCCAGTGTCCGTATTCAGAGCCGATAGCAGCGGAGATGGTATCCGCTTCGGTTTCGCAGATAAGCCCTGTGCCGTTGGCATCCATGATATTTTGCAGAATACCCGTTCCGGTGTTATTGCCCGAGATGAGGAACATTTTATTCTTGGGCATTTGAGGAGCTTCCACTTTGCAGCGCTCTTTTCCCATGGTATCATAGGCAGCTTTCTCTTTTTTGTAGGCCTTGACCTCTTCCGCTACTTTTTGGCGGATCTCGTCATGAATAGGCTCTACAAGCAGCCGGATAAGCGAAAGAATTCCTTTACCCGAGGCGGAAGGGGCTACAATAAAACTTTGCAGGCAAGGAGACTGAAGTTTGCCGGCGTATGGACATCTCACATATCGCTCCATGCTGGCACCTATGGCGGTCAATGCTCCGAGCAGCATGACATCGCGTTGTGTGGGGCTGGTGGCATAACTCATGATGAGCAACAGGATTTTCGGCCAGTCCGCTTCGGTGAAAGAGGGCAATGGCTGGTTCGGGTCACTCCCGTCCTGCAGCTCTTCGGATTCGTCCGGTTCTTCATTGTCCACCTTATTATATACGTGCGTGTGTGTGAGATTTTTGGACGGTGCATTTCCTGCATTTTTTGCATTTTTCCGGTGGTTCATCATTTCCTCTTTGCAGAGAGTTACACCCGCCCTTTCAGCAAGATGGAATGCAGTGCCCAGATGGACATCTCCATGCCGGGTGGTAAGTGCATTGGAGAATATCCGTTCGGCATGTTCCCGTTCGTACTTGGCAGACACCCGGCACAACCGATGGAAAAACTCGCGTCCCGCTTCTCCGCAATCCGTTGCGATGGCGAACGCCAGTTGTACATATTCAGCATACGTAGGGGCAATATCCGCTCCTGCAGTTTCAACCGCCTCACAGAGGCGGCATAACGATTCAATTTCGTCCATAATTTTAATTTATAATTTTTAATTATTGATTGTTTCTAAACAACGCTCCCGGATCATGACTAAGAAAGCAAGACCTTACAATGTCCTTACCGGAAAAGTCTACCCCTTTACGTTTTTCTCCGAGTGGGGGAGGTGTTTCCGTACCATAGAGCAGCACGGTGAACATCATTGCCAGTTTCATATTTTCGATGATACTGTCTGTGTCGTTAGCCATGGGTAAATGATCGTAGGGTACGAATGCTTTTACACCCCGTCCGCTGGGACTGATAAACGTGAGTACAGGATGCAGAAGGTGGTCATTAAACAATGTGCTGCGCATTTCCACTGCCTCCTGATAGGAATCGAGATGGTCGATATCTACCACCACCAGATGTGAAGAAGCTACGAAACTTTTGCTGTTGCGACGCGAGAACATACCACAGGGAGTCACATAAGGCAATAGTGATGCTTTTGCTGCTCGTATATCTGCGGAATTGCGTACTTGTTCGGTCAGAATTTTGAGATTCTCGTTGCAGGTTATCATTTGAAAAACTTGCTCTACGGAGACTTCACAGGAGGGAATAAGTGTTGCAGGAGTAACAATCCTTCCCTGTTCATTTTTGATGGGAGCAATGGGAGGCATGAAATAAGACATTCTAAAATCGTTTGTCATAACATTTGTATTTTTTGATTATCGCTTTGACTTTTCAAAACGCGGTGCGAAGGTAGAAATAGCTTTTAAATATATCGTTCAGACATATCTGAACGGATATGCATAAAATTAACGTATAACACAATGTATTTAACAATTAATAAAATTATAAACATGAAAAAATTTAGTCATCCCGTACTGGGTCATTTCATCGCAGAGGAGTTTGAACGTGCTCACTTGTCAATAGAGGCTATGCGTAAAGAAATCCACATGGGAAAACCCACTTATTACAAGATGATATCTGGGGAGATTTACGTCTAAGTGATTTTACCCGTCTTTTTTCCTATTACTATGACAATCTCACAAAAGAAGAGTTTCGAGCCAAAATGGTGGAATGGGGAGAACTTTATATTGAATATAGGGAGAAAAATGAGGATATGGATGAAAGTCTAAATCAAGAATAAAGTAATGCAGGAAGTCCAACGTTTTAATAAAGTCCTAAAATCTTTTGTCCTTTCAGGGGACATCATCTTACTGAACTTACTGTTGTGGGTGTTCGATTCTCTTTGGGGAAACCATTCCCTTTTTGAGTTTTCCATGCCTCTTTTCCAGAACATGGCTTTGATGACTTTATGTTATCTGGTTTGCAACATTCGTTCCGGAGTGATCCTTCATCGCCCGGTGGTTCGTCCGGAGCAAATCATGCTTCGGGTGGCACGGAACATGATTCCTTTTGTATTGATGGTGCTGGGTCTTTCATACATTTTCCATTTTGAATGTGTTAACTTGCGTCAGCTGGGGGCATTTTGCGTAGTTCTCATTATCGTTATTATTTCTTATCGCCTGACGTTTCGAACTATTCTGGAGCTTTATCGCAAAAGTGGGAAAAATGTCCGGAAGGTAGTGCTGGTGGGTAGCCATGAAAATATGCAGGAACTTTATCATTCCATGACGGATGATCCGACATCCGGGTATCGTGTACTGGGATATTTTGAAGATTCTCCATCAGACCGCTATCCTGTGAATATAACATATTTGGGACAGCCTTGCGAAGCCGTTGATTATTTAGCCCGTAATGCGGGAAAGGTAGACCAGCTTTATTGCAGTCTTCCTTCTGCCCGTAGTGCTGAAATTGTACCGGTTATCAACTATTGTGAGAACCATCTGATTCGTTTTTTCAGTGTTCCCAATGTTCGGAACTATCTGAAACGGAGAATGCATTTTGAAATGCTAGGTAATGTTCCGGTACTTTCTATCCGTCGTGAGCCACTAGAGTTATTGGAAAATCGCATTGTGAAACGTAGCTTTGATATTATTTGCTCGCTACTGTTCCTTTGTACCCTTTTCCCGATTATATATATCATTGTGGGACTGGCTATAAAGATAAGTTCTCCCGGACCTGTCTTTTTCAAACAGAAACGAAGTGGTGAGGATGGTCGTGAATTTTGGTGCTATAAGTTTCGTTCGATGCGGTTGAATGCACAAAGTGATACGCTTCAGGCTACGGAATGTGATCCTCGTAAAACCCGTATCGGTAGTTTGATTCGCAAGACGAATGTGGATGAGCTTCCTCAATTTATTAATGTACTGAAAGGGGATATGTCTTTAGTGGGTCCCCGTCCGCATATGTTGAAGCACACAGAAGAATATTCTCATTTGATAAACAAGTATATGGTTCGTCATTTTGTGAAACCGGGTATTACAGGTTGGGCACAAGTGACAGGCTTTCGTGGAGAAACGAAAGAGCTTTGGCAGATGGAAGGACGTGTGCAACGTGACATCTGGTATATCGAGCATTGGACGTTCATTCTAGACTTATATATCATGTATAAGACTGTATATAATGTACTCCGTGGGGATAAAGAGGCGTATTGAAATAATTAAAAGATTAAAAATTAAAAATTATAGGCGCTTATGAAAAAAATGGCTGGATTGATTCTTGGCTTGTTACTTGCTTTTTTGCTGGTATCTTGCCAGGCATACAAGAAAGTACCTTATTTACAAGATACAGCTTTTGTAAATGATACAGAACAGAGTGTTCGTCAGACAGGTGTGAAGGTAATGCCAAAGGATTTGTTGACGATTGCCGTGTCTTGTTCTACTCCGGAACTGGCTGCACCTTTCAATCTGGTAAATTCGGGTACTGCTAGTGGAACAGAGGGAAAGACGGTGGGACAAGGAACCGCGTCATCTGCTCTACAACAGTATTTGGTAGATAATCAGGGGAATATCAATTTTCCGGTGTTGGGCGAGATTCATGTAGGTGGATTGACTAAACTGGAAATAGAAAACCTGATTATAGATAAGTTGAAGGTTTATTTGAAAGAAGTGCCGCTTGTAACTGTGCGTATTGTTAATTATCGGATTTCGGTGTTGGGGGAGGTTACGAGGCCAGGCAGCTTTGTAGTCTCTAACGAGAAGATTAATTTACTGGAAGCTCTCGCAATGGCAGGTGATTTGACCATTTATGGTATGCGTGATAATGTGAAATTGATCCGGACAGGACAAGATAATAAGCAGGAGATTATTACTATGGACTTGAATAAGGCCGAAACGGTACTGTCTCCTTATTATCAACTACAACAGAATGATATAATTTATGTGACACCTAATAAAACTAAAGCTAAGAATTCGGATATTGGGGCTAGTACTGGTCTGTGGTTCTCAGGTGTTTCTATTTTGCTTTCAATAACCAATTTTTTATTAACTATACTAAGATAAATCTTAAAAATAAAAGAATAACGATGAAAGAAAACTTGTACGAGGATAATGTACGTGGTATAGAGGAAGATAATGTTGATTATAAAGAGCTTCTCTTTCGATACATAATCCATTGGCCATGGTTTGTGGCTTCTCTTCTGGTATGTTTGATCGGTGCTTGGGGATATTTGTATTTTCAGACTCCCGTCTATCAGATTTCCGCTTCTATCATGATTAAAGATGATAAGAAGGGAGGGGGCGGGTCTGCTGATTTGGAGAGCCTTGGATTAGGAGGGATGATGACTTCTACACAGAGTATTGATAATGAAATTGAAGTATTGCGTTCAAAAACGATACTTAAAGAAGTTGTCAATAATCTGGAACTTTATATAACTTATTATGATGAGGATGAATTTCCTAAAAAAGAACTGTATAAAGCCTCTCCGATAATTGTGAATTTGACAGCACAAGAGGCAGATAATTTGCCGGGTGTAGCTATGATTGATATGAAACTTACTCAAGAAGGTGGTTTGGATGTAAATTTGAAAGTGGGTTTGAATGAGTATAATAAACATTTTGATAAACTTCCAGCGGTGTTGCCTACAGATGTAGGTACGTTTGGGTTTGCATTGAAAGATTCTTTATCAAATGGAAAGATAGAAGGACAGAATATTACGCGAAATATCAGTGCCATAGTTAGTCAGCCATTTGGGGTAGCAAAGGGATATCAGGGGGCATTAACGATTGCACCCACCTCTAAAGCAACTTCTGTTGCCACAGTCTCATTGGTCAATACGAATATTCAGCGTGGACAAGATTTTATCAATAAGCTGATGGAGATGTATAATCGGAATACGAACAATGATAAAAATGAGGTTGCCCAAAAGACGAGGGAATTTATCAATGAGCGCATTCAGATTATTGATGAAGAGCTGGGAAATACAGAAGACAAACTGGAAGCTTTTAAAAGAAATGCAGGATTGACGGATATCAGTAGCGATGCCCAATTGGCCGTATCGGGAAATGCCGAATACGAAAAGAAACGCGTGGAAAACGGTACACAGATCAACTTAGTTCGTGATCTTAATAAATATATCAATAATCCGTCGAATGAGTATGAGGTGTTGCCTAGTAATATTGGTTTATCAGATAATGGGCTAACTACTCAAATAGATCGTTATAATGAGTTGATTATCGAACGTAAACGTTTGCTTCGTACTTCTACGGAGAGTAACCCGATGATTGTAAATCTGGATGCAAGTATTCGTGTTATGAAAGCAAATGTGAAAGCTGCTATTGACGGAACGTTGCAAGGTTTGCTTATAGTCAAAGCTGATTTGGATCGTGAAGCTAGTCGTTTTTCCCGTCGTATCAGTGACGCTCCGGGACAAGAAAGACAGTATGTAAGTATTGCCCGTCAGCAGGAAATCAAGGCAGGACTTTATCTGATGTTGTTGCAGAAACGTGAAGAGAATGCCATTACATTAGCTGCTACTGCCAATAATGCTAAGATCATTGATGAACCGGTGGCTGAAGGTGGTCCGGTATCTCCGAAACCTAAAACAATTTACATGATTGCTTTAGTGTTGGGGGTAGGTTTGCCTGTCGGCGTCATTTTTCTAATCGGTCTTACTAAATTCAAGATTGAAGGTCGTGGCGATGTGGAGAAATTGACTCGCCTGCCTATTGTGGGAGATGTGCCCTTGACTGCTGAAAAAACAGGTTCCATAGCCGTATTTGAGAATCAGAATAACCTGATGAGTGAGACTTTCCGTAATGTACGTACGAATTTGCAGTTTATGTTGGGGAATGGTCAGAAAGTAATACTAGTGACTTCAACGGTCAGTGGTGAAGGTAAATCATTTATATCAGCAAATCTTGCTATCAGTCTTTCTTTATTAGGAAAGAAGGTGATCATTGTCGGTCTTGATATTCGTAAACCTGGTTTGAATAAAGTTTTTAATCTTCCGCGGAAAGAGCAGGGTATAACTCAATATCTGTCGAATCCTGAAAATAATCTGATGGATTTTGTCCAGCTTTCGGATGTAAGTAAGAGCTTGTATATTCTTCCCGGTGGAACGGTTCCTCCCAATCCTACGGAACTGTTGGCCCGTGACGGCTTGGACAAAGCTATTGAAACATTGAAGAAAAACTTTGACTATGTGATTTTGGATACCGCTCCGGTCGGTATGGTAACAGATACTTTGCTTATAGGCCGTGTGGCTGACTTATCTGTTTATGTATGTCGTGCGGATTATACCCGTAAAGCGGAGTTTACGTTGATAAATGAATTGGCTGAAAACAATAAGCTGCCTAATCTTTGTACAGTAATTAATGGCTTGGATCTTCAGAAGAAGAAATACGGCTATTACTATGGCTATGGTAAATATGGCAAGTACTATGGTTATGGCAAGCGTTATGGCTATGGTTACGGCTATGGGGAGCATAAAACGAAGGAAGAATAAATAGCAATATTCAATCTTGCATTTAAGATCTTTTTTGAGGAACTATTTGTAGAAGAATAACTGGCAGTATCATTGTTTGAGAAAATGTGCTATCTTTGCAAGTAAATGTAAGTTAGATTATGATTGATGCTATAACAATAGAAGGCTATAAGTCCATCAAGGCTCAAGAGGTGAAGTTAAGTCCCATCAATATCTTGATAGGTGGAAATGGTATAGGTAAGACTAATTTTATTTCAGCCTTTGAGCTGATACGTGATATCTATGAGCAACAATTGCAAAATCATGTATTGAGAAAAGGAGGAGCTAACTGTCTGCTTTATAATGGCAAGAAGTATACTGACCGAATCACTGTGGACTTGTTGTTTACGCATGACCACAGTAAAAATAGATATATTGTCGTGTTGGAGGAATCACAGGATCGATTGTTTGTGAAAGAAGCGAAAACAGCCTTCCTTAGTGGAGCGGTTTGGCATATCCAGACCTGTGACACAAATAAGGAAGAGGCGTCTATCAAGCAAGACCGTTGTGGACAGGCGTGGTATGTAGGCCCTCTGTTGGAACAGTTTGAGATTTATCATTTCCATGATACGGGAGATAAGTCGCCTATGAAAGACTTTGCACCTTTACACGACAATGTACGTCTCAAACGTGACGGATCGAACATTGCTCCATATTTATATTTACTGAAACAGAAATATCTCAAGCATTACCTGCGAATAGAGAAAATGGTGGCATCGGTGTCTCCGTTTTTCGACTCATTCGTGCTTGAACCCAATCGATTGAATCCGAATACGATTCGTCTTGAATGGAAACAGAAAGATGTGCCGGATATGACATTCAATGCTTATCAGTTGTCCGATGGCTCTTTGCGCTTCATTTGTCTGGCTGCGTTACTGATGCAACCCGAACCGCCCCAAACCATTTTGATAGACGAACCGGAACTGGGGTTGCATCCCTTAGCCATTAACAAACTCTGCGCCATGTTGAAGAAAGTATCTTCAAGTTCTCAAATCATCGTATCGACGCAGTCCGTAAATTTGGTGGATAATTTCGCACCGGAAGATATTATCGTTGCTGATAGAAAAGGAAACGAAACAGTATTCTGCCGTCTGGACGGAAAGGATTTGGAGGAGTGGCTGAAGGATTATAGTATGGGCGAGTTGTGGGAGAAAAATCTTGTTGGCGGACAGCCTTTCTAAAGCGGATTGGCACTATGGAAAAAGGAAACAGACTGGTTTTTATCGTAGAGGGTGATTGTGAGGTTGCTTTCATTAATAAGATGATTATTCCCTATCTTTATAAGTATGTTGGGACTGCCCAATGGAGCATGAATGCCCAAAAGATTACCACTAATCGTAAGCTGAACAGAAAAGGTGGAAATGTGAACTATGCTTATTTGAAGAATGAGGTAGAGCGGGTGGCCGCCCAGCAAGGTAATGTATGGATAACCACTTTCTTGGATTTTTTTAGATTACCCAATGATTTTCCTAACTACGGTCTTGAGTGCAGGAATATAGATGCTATCGAGGAAGGAATAAAGTCGGATCTGGGGTATGAAAGACTGGTGCCTTACATACAGAAGTATGAGTTTGAAACTTTATTGTTTGTTTCTATGGATGGATTTAATCTGTTGCTTGATGATAGCGGACAATTGGATCAGATTCAGGAAATCATAGATTCTTATGCAAACGTCGAAGATATAAACGGAGGGGTGGAAACTGCGCCTTCGAAAAGACTGTCACGTATTTTTAATTACAACAAGGTAGCCGATAGTGGACTTGTACTTGATGAACTGGATGTTGAAACGATGCGGAAAAAGTGTCCTCGTTTCGATGAATGGATAGAAAAATTAATCGGGATTATTCAGTCAGTTGCAAATGCTAACTGACATCACGTGTATGGAGAACACAAAGCAAAGGAAGAATAAACTTTAAAATTTTAATTATACATCAATCTATTTTTATATAGGTGAATACTTCCAAGTATTTACCCTATGAGACATGCTCTTAATTCTGCATAAAATTAGCGGAAATTTTATCAATAATAATATATGAATATAGCAATTGTAGGCACAGGTTATGTTGGCTTGGTGTCCGGTACTTGTTTTGCCGAAATGGGCGCTACTGTGACTTGCGTGGATGTAGACGCAAATAAAATAAACATACTGAAAGCCGGCGAAATGCCTATTTATGAACCAGGTTTGGAGGAGTTGGTGAAACGTAATGTAAGTTATGGACGACTGAATTTCACTACAAACTTGGCCGAAGTCTTGGATGATGTAGAAGTAGTCTTTTCTGCTGTAGGGACTCCTCCTGATGAAGATGGTAGTGCTGACTTGAAGTATGTACTTGCTGTGGCTCGTCAATTTGGCCAAAGTATTAACAAGTACACGATTTTAGTGACTAAATCAACTGTACCTGTAGGTACTGCTCAAAAGGTGAAGGCTGTCATTCAAGAGGAGTTGAACAAGCGTGGGGCAGATGTTCCCTTCGATGTAGCCAGTAACCCCGAATTCTTGAAAGAGGGTGCCGCTATCAAAGACTTTATGAGTCCCGACCGGGTGGTGGTAGGCGTTGAGAGTAAGAAAGCCGAAGAGGTGATGACCAAGCTCTATCAACCTTTCTTGCTCCAGAATTTCCGTGTAATCTTTATGGATATTCCATCTGCCGAAATGACTAAGTATGCGGCGAATGCCATGCTGGCTACCCGCATTAGCTTTATGAATGATATAGCCAATTTGTGTGAACGAGTGGGAGCAAATGTAGATCATGTACGTAAAGGTATTGGAGCTGATGTACGTATCGGGCAAAAATTCCTTTATGCCGGTTGTGGATATGGTGGCAGTTGCTTTCCGAAAGATGTAAAAGCGCTGGTACATACAGGCATTGATAATGGCTACCACATGGAGGTCATTGAAGCAGTGGAACGTGTCAATGAAAAGCAGAAATCCATTGTGTACAACAAGCTTATCCAAATGATGGGTGATATAAAGGGTAAAACCATTGCTATATTGGGTTTGGCTTTTAAACCTGATACTGATGATATGCGTGAAGCTCCAGCTCTAGTAGTCATTGATAAGTTGCTGAAGGATGGTGCTACCGTGAAAGTGTTTGATCCCATCGCTATGCCTGAATGTAAACGTCGTATCGGCAATGTTGTGACTTATACTGAAAATCTCTATGACTGTGCCGATGGTGCTGATGCGTTGCTATTAATGACTGAATGGAGACAATTCCGCTTACCTACATGGAACGTAATTCAGAAGGTGATGACTGATAAGTATGTTGTGGATGGACGTAACATTTGGAATCGTGTGGAGCTGGAAGAAATGGGATTTAGTTATACACGGATTGGAGAGAAATAAAATAGAATGGAAAATAAATTAATTACAGTAACTTCTCCTCTTCTACCTCCTTTGGAAGAGTTTCAGAAGATGATTGCTGACATATATGCCAGCAAATGGATTACAAACAATGGAACCTTTCATAGACAGCTCGAAAAAGAGTTGGCAGCTTATTTGAAAGTCCCTTATCTTAGTTTGTTTACCAATGGTACTCTCCCCCTTATCACTGCCTTGCAGGCATTGCGTATTAAGGGTGAGGTAATTACTACTCCTTATAGTTTTGTCGCTACTACCCATAGTTTGTGGTGGAACGGTATTAAGCCTGTATTTGTTGATATAGATCCCGCTACGGGCAATATTGACCCGAATAAGATTGAAGCAGCTATCACTCCCAATACTACCGCTATTATGCCGGTGCATGTATACGGAAAGCCATGTGATACTGAAGCTATTCAAGAAATTGCAGATAAATATGGATTGAAAATAATTTATGATGCTGCTCATGCTTTCGGCGTCGAGGTGAATGGGGAAAGTATCCTGAATGCGGGCGACTTGTCCACATTGAGTTTTCATGCTACTAAGGTATACAATACCATTGAGGGTGGGGCATTGGTGATGCACGATGAGAAGATGAAGAAACGTATTGATTATCTCAAAAACTTTGGTTTTGCGGATGAAGTCACTGTAGTAGCTCCGGGTATTAATAGTAAAATGGACGAGATGCGTTCTGCTTACGGCTTGCTCAATTTGAAGCAGGTAGATACTGCCATTGAAGCACGCCATCAAGTAGCTGTCAAGTATCGTGAAGCGTTGCGTCCTATAGATGGCATTACCTTCTTCGATGATATGCCGGGAGTGAAGCACAATTATTCTTATTTCCCTATTTTTATTAATGAGAATAAATATGGTATGACTCGAGATGAACTCTATTACAAGATGAAAGAACAGGGGGTATTGGGTCGCAGATATTTCTATCCGCTGATAAGTACTTTCTCTACTTATAGAGGATTAGAGAGTGCTTCTCCTTCTAATTTACCGAATGCGCATAGAATGGCTGATAGTGTTATTTGTTTGCCGATGCATCATGCGTTAACAGACGAAGATATACAGAGGATATTGCATTGCATTGTGAAGTAAGATGGATAAACAAATATATATATTAGGGATAGGTCATAGTACACCTTTATTTATTGAGATAGCAGAAGCGTGTGGCTATCTGATTGGAGGATTGTATCATTTTAATTCTGAAAAAACAGGTGATTATGATCATGGTTATAAAGTTTTAGGTTCATTTGAAGATTTATTTTTAAGTGATTTGTCAGGGAAATTTTTCTTGCTAACTATGGGTGATATAGGGATAAAGGAACAACTGTTGAAAAAAATAATAGGAAAAGGTGGTCATGTTCCTACTTTAATTCATCCCACTGCTATCATTTCACGCTTTAGCAAAATATCTAATACCGGAGTAGTGGTTGGTGCATTGACGGAAATACAGAATGATGTTGTCATAAATAGGAATGTGACTATATGGACTAATGTGGTTATATGCCATAATTCAGAAATAGAGGAGAATTGTTTTATTGGTCCTAAAGCGTTGGTCGGTGCCTATATTCATGTTGAAAGAAATGCTTTTATTGGTCAAGCTTCCGTCTTGGTTTCCGGAAAGGTGGATATTGTTGGAGCTGGTTCCATTATTGGAGCTGGAAGTATTGTTATCAAACCTGTTGGATCTAATGTGATAGTAGCAGGTAATCCGGCACAAGTTATAAGAAAACTGAAAAAATGAAATATATTAATTGATTGATACATAGATGAATACCCCCCCCCCCCCATGCACGTGTGCACGTGTGCACAATGCCATCTTTTCCTTCGTACGCGAATTCATTCCAATATGGCATTCCCGTCGTTGTACTTTTTATTTACAAGGAGCACAGCGTAGCTCAAATCTGGAATTATATAGAATTATCGTGATGTTATTAATTATAGCACACCACTATGTGGTTAATTCCGGATTAGAAGAAGTCATGTCATTACAGCCCACAAGTAGCAAATCTATTTTTCTCTATTTGTTTGGAATGTGGGGAAAGACAGGAATTAATTGTTTCGTAATGATTACAGGCTACTTTATGTGCAAATCTTCAATAACATTGAAGAAGTTCCTAAAACTATTGTTAGAAGTAGAATTTTATAATATAGTGATTAATCTTTTATTTGTATTAACTGGATATAAATCTTATACAATCAAAGAATGGTTAATGATATTATGGCCTATCGAAAGTATTGGAGATGGATTTGTTTCATGCTTTTTGATGTTCTATTTATTTATCCCATTCCTTAATGTACTAGTTCAAAATTTAGACAAAAGAATGCATCTGTGTCTGTTGATGTTATGCTTGTTTATTTATACGATACTGGGGACTTCGAACTATATACCTGTAAGGATGAATTATGTGACTTGGTTTTGTGTGCTATATATTTTAGCTTCGTACATAAGATTATACGGATTGAATTGGAAAGGCAAATCAATCAATTGGGGAATAATGACAAGCCTGTCAATCGTTGTTTCTATGGCTTCGGTAATCGTACTACTATTCTTTACTGAGTATATTAGAAAAACCGTTCCAGTCTTTTATTTTGTAACAGACTCTAATAAAATAATGGCGGTAATTACCGCAGTTTGTTCGTTTATGTATTTTAAGGATTTGCAAATAAAACAAAGCAAATTAATAAATGTTGTTGCAGCCAGTACATTTGGAGTGCTGCTGATACATGCCAATAGTAACACGATGCGACAATGGCTGTGGTGTGACATGCTTGATAATGTGGGGGCATACGTTTCGCCTTATATTATCCTTCATGCTGTGGTGAGTGTAGTTATTATTTTCATTCTATGTATCCTTATTGATTATCTTCGTATCAGATGGGTAGAAAAACCGTTATTTGGTTGAATTAATATGAAGAATATTTTTTAATACATAGTATGTAAATCGGTACTTCATTCCGGAATAATAAATATTAAACTTAGTCTTCAAAAAGATTTTTGGACGCTTGCTTATTATTAATGTCAGAATCATTAAAACAAAAAACAGTAAAAGGGCTTGCTTGGAACACGATAAATACCCTATCCAACAAGACAATCACATTTTTAATAGGAGTAATTCTTGCTCGCTTACTTATTCCTAGTGATTATGGTGCTGTGGCCATGATAGCAGTATTTACATCGGTTTTGGGTTTATTCACAGATGGTGGACTTACTACGGCTCTTATTCGTAAAAACGACAGAACAGAAGAAGATTGTGCCACAGTGTTCTATTACAATCTTGTGGCATGTTATATTATTTACATAATTCTTTTCTGTGCGGCCCCGTATATTGCAGATTTCTATAATATGCCAAATTTAAAAGACTTAACACGTATAGTGACTCTTGGTCTGTTGATAAGTCCGTTTGGTGGTATTCAAAGTGTACGACTAACAGCTGCCATTGATTTTAAGACACCGGCTGTGATAGGGGTTTGCGCTACAATCCTTTCAGGCATTATTGCTATCATTATGGCGTATAATGGTTATGGTGTATGGTCATTGGCTGCACAAGGGTTAGTAGGAACAGCAATAACTGTAGGAGCTAAAATATACATTGTGCGTTGGTTGCCCAAAACTCGCTTTTCAAAGAAGTCTTTTAAAGAACTTTTTGGATTCAGTTCAAAAATGCTGGCATCAAATTGTTTAGAAACCATCTATCAAAATATTACTCCGTTGATAGTGGGAAAGTACTATTCGCCCACACAGTTGGGTATTTACGAGCGTGCTCGTGGATGGGCTGCTTTGCCATCGTCTACATTTACCGGAGTGCTGCAAGGAGTAACATTTCCTGTGCTTTCCAAACTTCAAAATGACGATGAGCGATTGACGATAAACTATCGTAAGCTATTGCATCTTTCTGCTTTTATCTGTTTTCCCTTGATGATAGGATTGGCTGCTATAGCTCGTCCATTAACACTGTTTGTTCTTACGGAAAAATGGGAAGGTTCTATTATTCTCCTTCAGATAGTCTGTTTTTCTATGATGTGGTATCCTATTCATGCCATTAATTTGAATCTGTTGATGGTAAAAGGGCGTAGCGACCTTTTCTTTCGACTCGAAGTGATAAAGAAAATCTATGGTTTAATGATGCTCTGTTGTACACTACCCTTCGGGCTTGTGATATTTTGCTGTGGAGGAATTGTGTCATCTATATTCTCATTGATTGTAAACACTTACTATACAGGTAAACTAATAAGAATAGGATTTATAAAGCAGATGAAAGACTTGATTCCTATATTGATAAATAGTTTGGTGATGGGGACTTTGTGTTTATTGGTACAGCAACTGTTTGACTCAAATCTAGTCAAACTCTTGGTGGCTATATTTACAGGTGGAGTTTATTATCTGGCAAGCAATTATCTGATGAGTTCGACAGAACTAAAAGAATTAATAACGATTATAAGAAGAAAATAAATTTATATAGAAAATGACACAAGAAGATCTGCGCCCCATTATAGTCACTATTTGTTGCACGGTATACAACCATGAACCTTACATACGGAAATGCTTGGAAGGCTTTGTGATGCAAAAGACTAATTTTCGTTTTGAGGCTATTGTTCATGATGATGCTTCTACCGACAATTCTGTCGAAATTATTAAAGAATTTGAGGAAAAATATCCAGATATTATTAAGCCTATATACGAGGTTGAAAATCAATATTCCAAACATGGTGGTTCATTATGGCGTATATTGAATGAGCATATTCGTGGGAAATATGTAGCTTTCTGTGAAGGCGATGACTATTGGACGGATCCATTGAAATTACAAAAACAAGTGTATTTTTTTAAGAATCATCCCGAGTGCTCACTTACTTATCATGCTTGTAGAAATGTTTTTGTTGACATTGTCGACAAAACGACTTATGGAGAGACAGTTAAAGAATCATATACGTCAGCAACTTTGTTGAATGACTATTTCCATACAGCTACCATTTTAGTTAAAAAAGAGGTACTGGATAGTGACTTATATCAGAAGGCATCAGCAATAAATTGTCCTTCTGGAGATACTATTCTTTGTCTGACTGCAAGTAGATTAGGAGCAATACAAGGAGTGAATGAACAAATGTCTGTTTATAGAAGACATTCAGGTGGCATTTCTCAGTCGATGGAAAATCAGAGTAAAATTTTTGAAAATTTCAAAGCTTGGGTGGAAGTTGCTTCATTGTTTGGTTCCGACATAAATAGATGGTTAAAAAGAAATCGTTTGAAATTCTATATTGTTAAATCGTTTAGATTAAAAGATTTTAGATTATTATTTAAACTGCTTTGTTATGGATTTTTCAAAGCCCCTGTCTCTGTTATATTAGCATTAAGAGAAATTACCCTGTATTGTTTTAAGAGGATAATCCATTTGGATTTTGTTCAAAAGCATTAATTTATCGTTGTTTACCTGTAAACACTCATTGTATGGCTCTTGATTATTTGTTTTGTCCTTTACTTTTGCGTCGAACTTAATCGACAAAAGAATGAACATGGGTGAATTTTACAGTGAGTGCTTACGTATATCCCTCTCCTTACTCGACCAAATAACTTAAATATTAATCAAAAATACAACTCAATATAGGCTATAATGCCTTTATCGGATTTATAGCTATACAGTGAGTGCTTATAGTATAATGAATACCAAGATTGTAACAATAATAATACCAGTATATAATGCAAGAAGCACACTTCAACGTTGTGTAGATAGTGTTATCAACCAAACGTATCGATCATGGAACTTGATTCTAGTTGATGACGGCTCTGTAGATGGTAGCGATAAGCTATGTGATGAATACGTGAAGAAGGATGCACGTATATTGGTTATTCATCAACCCAATAGAGGCGTCAGTGTAGCAAGAAACGTAGGTTTGGAAAATGCAAAAGGTGAGTTCGTTACTTTCATTGATTCGGATGATTATGTTGATAAGTTATATTTAGAGCATCTTTGTAGTAGAGATGCAGATTATATCGTGAGTGGAATGCAAGATATGCCTGAAGGGCATGCCACAACATTAAAAGACGGTTTTTACAAAGATGATGAGATGGGGATAATTCTTTCTCGTGAAATAAACTCAATCTTATTTAAATCTCCATGGTGTAAACTATATCGAATGATTATCATACGTAATGCACATTTAATGTTTGATTCCAAAATTCGATTTGGAGAAGACTCGCTTTTTAATCTACAATATCTTGATAACTGTAACTCCTTAGCTTGTGTTAATACCCCTGATTACAAATATTTCATACCGACATCGGTGGGTAAATATTATATTGAGCATGAACAGTATAGATATATTCTATACAAAAAAGTACAAGCATACAAAGTATTGGAAATGAATAAGAAAGTTCGAAATAAGTACTATTTGGAACAAGAGTTTCATGATCTAACCACGAGGCTGTTCATTGGGGAGTTGATGAAGAAATTTAGCACTAAGAATCGAAAAGAATTCCTTTATACTTTTAGGTGCTGTTCAGAGATTAAGTATATCAATCCACTAAAAGGTGGGAGACTTTATGCGTTGATCCTTAAACTTATTCAACAACGTCATTGTATTATAGCATTTTATTTACTACGATTTGTATATCCATTATCTTTAATAGGCTCTAAAAGAATTATTTGATATGATGCATATTGCTCTCTGTATGGATAATCCATACACTCCCTATTGTGCTACAGTGATGGCTTCAGTAATTGAAAACAATCCGAAAACTGGTATTGCGTTTCACTTGCTATCATGTGATTTATCAGACACCAATAAAGAATATATTCGCCAGTGGATTAGTTCAATAGAAGGTGTGAAGGTGTATTTTTATAATGTAGATTCCCACGTATTTGATAACTTCCCTATCGGTAATGCTTATCTAAACATTGGTGCTTATTTTCGTTTGTACTTGGCTGAATGTTTGAAAGACATTGAAAAAGTGCTTTATCTAGATTGTGATTTGGTGAATGTGGCTTCTTTGACTGACCTTTGGAACACAGATATTTCAGATTATGCTGTAGCTGGTGTGCGTGACCGTATAAACGACTATGTGAGAGTGTACAACCGATTGGGTTATCCTATGAGTGAAGGGTATATCAATTCGGGGGTAATACTGATTAATTTAAAACGTTGGCGCAAGGATAGTTTCTTCCAAAAGGCGCAGAATGTGGCTTGTTGCATACCTGAACAGCTGAAAAATCATGATCAAGACATCATCAATATGTTTTATCATGGACAAATCTTAATGCTCGATTTTAAGTATAATCTTTTGGAGCATTACCTTTATACAGAGGACAAACTCTACATCAGTAAACAGTATTACCCTGAAATAGAACGAGCTATAAAGCAACCAGTAATTATTCACTACTGTATGCCATTCAAACCATGGCATATGGAATGTATTAATCCATATCAAGGAATCTACTTGAAATACAAACAAATGACTCCATGGCCTGATATAACGCTTATAAAGAAGTCACACTTCACATGGAAGCAGATGCTTCTTAATAGACTTAAATGGTTGATGGGACTTGCTGGATTATATCATTATGTGGGCAAGCAGTCACCATTGCGTGAGACTTTGAGTAAAATAGAAGAAGAAGGAAAGGTCCTGTTTTAAATGTATATAGAGGGACATAAGATTATCAATTTATGAATTTGTTCAGGGCTATTTTTTTATTTCAATAAGTATAGTTGAAAATGAATACAAACCGCTATGAATACATTGATGCCCTACGTGGCATAGCTATTCTCTTTATTGTGTTTGGTCACATCCCTATGTTTTGTTATGGACTACCAGAAGCAGCACAACTTTCTTCGTTCAGGGCATTTACTTCTATGGTGCAACTTCCTTTGTTTTTCTTTATTTCCGGTTTTTTATTTAGTGTAAAAACAGTTTTTAATAAATCGGGAGGGGTGAAATTTGAGTACATATACAGAAGGGCCCGGCAATTGCTTTTACCGGCAATTGTATTTGGCGGTTTGTATCTATTAGTGAATGGAGGTAGCGTGCTAGAATGTATTATGGATAAATTTAAGTCCGGATATTGGTTTACATGGTCGCTTTTTGAATTTTTGATGATGCAGGTGATATTGGAATGGATTGTTAGAAAATTTGCATGGAAAGAGGATGGAACTAAATATGCGATAGTGTGTATAGGGGGTGCTTTGGGAATGTATGTTTTGTCATTGCCGATAATTTATAATCAGATGAATGCTTTGTCGGGGATATTGGGATTACCGCTGCTACGTTATTTTCTTTATTTTGTGGTGGGCAGACTTATCCGTGTATATCTATACAAACTATGTATGTGGGAATATCGGGATGTGGCAGTAGCTATGATTGTCATGATATTCGCAGGTTTGGCTATAGCAACATGGGGAATAAACAAAGCTTGGGATGGAATATTTTTTCATCTACATTTGATTCTATTTGAACTGTCTGCATTACTTCTATTTTTTGCGATGTTCTATCGTCATCGCAACTATTTTGTTTCTTCCGATAGATTAATGAAGGTACTTGTGCTAGTCGGTCGCCGAACACTCGATATTTATCTGCTTCATTACTTCTTTTTGCCTAAAGATTTACATGTAATAGGTTCGTATTTCATGGAGCATCCTGCTCCTGTGATAGAATTTATCGTTTCTTTCGTAGTTACTATAATGATTGTGGCGGTATGTCTGTTGATAAGTGAGTTGTTACGTTCAAGCAAATTAGTGGCGAAATGGGCTTTGGGTGGAAAATAAGAAAATAAAATACCTCAATGGAAACTAAAAATTTAGCAATCGATGCACTTCGGCTTCCACTGATTATTCTGGTGGTGTTCATTCACATGAATCCAACATTTGATAGTGTGGGATATTGGGGGCTGACGATTAATACAATTGCCCAAGTGGCAGTGCCTTGCTTCTTTGTGATAGCTGGATATTTCTTTGTTGGGAATAAGCCGCTTACACTGGAAATGTATAAAGTGAAGCTGAAAAAGAGAGTGGTGACGCTACTCATTCCTTATTTGCTGTGGAACTTGGTACCTTCGTTAGTGCTGATTGGCGGCAATCTTTTCTCAATTGTATTTCGTGGCAAATCAACTGAAGACCTCATGATATTTCTTACAGATTTGTGGAACGATGGACTGTGGCATTTATGGTGGGACAAAGTGAATGGAATGCCTTCTGATTCTCCATTGTGGTTTTTAAGAGATTTGATAGTGATGTGTGTGCTGGCTCCAGTATTTTATTATTTCATCAAGAAGGGAGGAAAACTTGCGGTTGTTATTTGGTTTTTGTTATATGTATTCCTACCTGTCTCTTGGGCGCATCTTCCTGGTATAAGTATAACAGCTGTATTTTTCTTTAATATAGGTCTTTACTTAAGATACAATGGGATAGGTCTTGTTGGTGGAAGTAATAGAATATATCAGTTAGTCTGTGTCGCAACAGCGTTTGTCCTCTTGATATTGGCTGTGTTGTTTAGAAATCAGGGGTATCTATATTCATTGTTTATTCCTGTTGGGACTTTTTGCAGTTTTATTCTGATAGGATGGGCAAAGCCAAGTGTAGTGAAATGTTTAGCTAAGTTTTCACCCACTATATTCTTTGTTTATGCAATACATCAGACGTTTGTGTTGGTATATATGGGTAAGATGGTAGGAAGATTGCTGCCAGATAGTTATGTAGGTGACGTATTGGTATATTTCACTGTACCGTTTATAACAACGGCAGTATGTATCGTTATCTATTATTTGCTGAAACTGGTATCCCCTAGATTTCTTAGAGTGCTTTGTGGTGGACGATAATACAAATATAAATAATGAAAAAGAAAAATGAATCTCGTGGTCACTTGGTGTGGCTGGACGCGCTGCGTTTTATAACAGCTTTTTTAGTGATATTTTATCACTAACACAACGATCTTTTTCATTCAAATTTAATGCTTTATGAATAATAAATTTGTAACATTTATAATGCCAGCATATAATGCTGCTGCTACTATTGATGAGACAATACGGTCACTTAAAGAACAAGACCTCGATAATTGGTATCTTATTGTTGTAGATGATGGTAGTTCTGATAATACTAAAGATATAATAGAAGATATCGCTAAAAGAGACACTAGAATCAAACTGATAACTCAAACGAATCAGGGGCCTGCAGTAGCTAGGGCCAATGCTATTGCTATTGCTGAAACAGAGTATATTGCAATATTAGATGCCGATGATTTACTGTCTAAAAATTATGTGAGATTATTAGTTGATAGAGCAAAAGATACGAAGGCGGATATTATAATGCCTAATGTAAAATGTATAGATAAAGAGGGAGTAATAGAAGAAAATTCTCATTTTGGAAGGCAAAAACTGACAGCGAAAATGATAATAAATAATAGTTTAGAAGCTTTTGATATGTCTGTTTCATGGAAATTGCATGGATGGATGATAATTAAGACCAACTTAGCTAAAACGTATTATACATTTGATAATGTTTGCTATTCCAAATTTAATTCTGATGAATACATATCACGCTATTTGTATTTAAAATCTAAGACAGTAGCTCTTACTACTGCTATCTATTTTTATAGGTACGTTGCAACGAGTATAACTCATCATTTTTCAGTTCGTCATTTTGATCGTATATTAACTTTAAATCATTTAGCGAACTTGTGTATTGATGAAGATGTACCGATAGAAACAACCCATAAAGTTTACTCAATGTATAGGTCGTGCATAATTCAATCATTCTTATTATATGAATTACATTCTAATGAAATAGATGATGGAGGAAAAACATTTTCAATGATTATGGACACCTATAAAGCATATAAAAAGAATTTTCCTTCTAAATTATTTCAACATGTTGGATTAAAGGAAAAGATAAAATATACCATTTCTTTGTCTGGAGAAAATGTTATTAAGTTGATTGTATATATGAAATCATTATTGTCCACTAAAAAGCGGACGGTTAAAAATTGAACAAACTGAGACTGGCATTTAATCTGTGTTTTTACTCTCTTAGCATTAATTGTGCAGTTTAGTTATCAGGAGTTTCCATAAGTAATATGTGTAATATTTAATGATTGTTTATTAAAAATGATTTCAATAATTATACCGGTATACAATGTCGAGAGATACTTGAAAGAATGTCTTGATAGTGTATCGATATTGCAGGGTTTTGAGTTTGAGGCTATTCTTGTGGATGATGGATCTTCAGATAGTTCTGGGGTGATCTGTGATGAGTATGCTCGCAGTGATTCAAGGTTTAAGGTCATTCATCAGCTAAATGGTGGAGTCAGTAAAGCGAGGAATGCTGGTCTTGATGCGGCGAGAGGGGAATGGGTATGGTTTGTGGATTCGGATGATGTAGTAGATGTACGATGTACCACACAAATCCATCAATGGCTAAATCGACATAATGATACTGATTATGTGATGTTTGATTTGAAGAAATTCGATGATGGTGACATACTTGTTATGGATTCTGTTTTCGGGCAGTACACAGAAGTGAATATCCTTCAAGAAAAATCTAAAAATGACTTCTTGCTAAGATATGTTTGTGCTTACCATTGGACTCTTTGGTATAGACGTGAAGTAATAGAAAGATATAATATTCGCTTTACAATAGGCATTAGGAATTCCGAAGATGGTGAGTTTATGGCTAAGTATCTCATGGTGATGCAGCATCCTGTGAAGGTGGATTTCCCAATATGTTATTATCGTATGCGAGAGGGGTCTGCCATGCATTTGGCTAATGCCAAGAAGAATATCATAGACGATGTACCTGTTGTGTTCTTTAATTTGCTCAAATGGATGGATAAGGTCGGCATTTCCACAGAATCATGGTTGAACTATTGGTTTATGAAGATGATACAAAATCTACTTGTTAATGCTTCACAATATCCACAGTTGGATAGAAGGCAGTTTCAAAATACTGTAGGAAAAATGCTTCAAGCTTGCAAAGATAAAGGTTTTACTTTTGTCAATGATAAAAAAATGAGATTGGCAGGATGGAATGTCTCAGTTTATTTTCTTGTCAATAGACTATATCTGAAAATTAAAGGTTTATAATAATATGGTAAATTTGATTTTTGGTATTATCGGTTGGCCACATATTTTCGCTTATTTGTTCTTTAGAAGAAAGGATAAAAGAATAGACATGGATTTGGCAACCTATAACGGTGGAAAGACAGGTGTTACGGCTTTTGTCAGTGCCTTGAAAAGAAATGAATATCGCAATGTGTTTTACTTTCGAATTCCTCTTGTTTTTCGTCTCTTCTTGAACCTTATATTACGGCGAGTTCCTGATTGTAAGCTCCAGTGTGCCCATATCGGGGGGGGGGTGAATATACATCATGGCTGGGGGACAATCGTCCTTGCTGAACGAATAGGAGAGGATTTTTCAGTTTATCAAAATGTTACTGTTGGATATGGTAAGGATGGCAAGCCAAGTATAGGAAATCATGTAAGCATCTACTCTGGTGCTGTCGTTTTTGGTGGAATAACAATAGGAGACCATGTAAGAATTGCGGCAAACACAGTGGTGCGAACGGATATTCCTCCTCATTCGCTTGTCTATGGCAATCCGGCAGTGATTGTTCATTAAAATAGTTTATGGTACAAAAAGAAAGAATCTTTTATTGGGATGTTATTAAAGCATTTGCAATATTTCTTGTAGTGTGGGGACACTGCCTCCAATATCTTCAAGTGGATACGGAAAAATGTTGGGGGTCTTGTACTTCTGGTTTTATCTACTCTTTTCACATGCCCCTTTTTATGATGGTGAGCGGTTATTTTGCTCGTGGTATTTACCAAAAGAACTTTTCGGACAACCTGAAACATAAGACTTTACAGATTCTATTGCCTTCTATTTCTACTTATATTGTTGTAGGACTCATGCTGATATATGTAAGACATGAGCAATGGGGATATGGATTGGTTAAGTTGGGAGTGAATTGTTTTACAAGTTTTTGGTTTTTGAAAGCACTCTATATCTTGTATGTAGTAGGTATCGTATTTATGTGGATTTATCGGAAAAGTAAATATATGGCTTTGGTGTGGGGCATATCCTTGTTCATCTTTTTACGTGATGATGTGGAATTTGTTCATTGTATGTCGATGTTGCCTTTCTTCTTAATCGGTATGCTCTTATATAAATTTGAGGAAAGATTTTGGGGAAATAAGTTCAAGATAGCTTTGGTCAGTGCTTTTATATGCGCTATTTTGTGCTTACGCTATGACATTGTTGATTATAATATGTATATGCATCCTTTCCATTTTGATATGCCATCAATTTATCTCTTTGTGATAAGAACACTTATCGGAACATTTGCAAGTTTACTATGTATTATATTGATTCGTTTAATTTGTGATAGGTTAGGCGATATTGGTTTGGTACGAGCTTTTGCCAAGGTAGGAACTATGACGTTAGGTATTTATATTTTTCATAGAGAAATAGTATTATTGTCTAATCGTTTCGCAGTAAAGGTAGAGGCCTTAAATATCTTTGGTGATTCTGATATGGGGGAGTTGTTTTATGAATACGGTATTTGCCTAACTGCCACCTTGCTGTTTATGGCTATAAGCATTTTAATCATTCTGATCTTAAGAAAGAACAAATATTCGAGACTGATTTTCTTAGGTGAAAAATAATCATTTTAGATAATGGCTACGTATAATTATGACTTTGTCAACGATAAGTTCAGAGACGAAGTGATTTGGAAAACCCGGCAGAATTGTTTGGTGGAAACGCCTCTCAAAGTAATATGCTATAAAGATGCGTATGTCTTTCCATTTAAGGAAGGGCAAAGAGGTGAGGTTGTCACAGCCGATGGGATAACCTTGGCTTCCGATTTCAAGGAAAAAACTTCTTTGGATAAGTTTGATACCACAGGGCTAAGACACGGGAAAAAGGCAATCTTTGTGGGCTCTCTTTGGATTTATATTTGGGGACATTGTTTTACAGATCATTTCAATAAGGCTTGGTTTGTCAATACGGATGAGTGTCGCAAACTTCAAAATGAAGGAGCTGAACTGGTTTTTATCTCTTGTACTACCCAGGTTCCTAAGTATATTCAACTGATATTCCAATATGCAGGAATAGATTTGCATCAAGTAAGAATGATAACTGATCCTACTCGGTTTGAACAGCTCTATGTCCCGGAAAATTGTTATTACCATACTTGTGACAAATGGCATAGATATTATACAAGGGAGTATCTTGGATTGTTGGACAACATTTGGAAAAATGTAACAAAAGAGGCTGAAATTGCAGGAAATTATCCTGTTTATGACAACATCTATCTGACCCGCACACAAGGCAAGTTTGGAAGTCTATGGAAAGATTTGGGAGAGAAAGCGATAGAAAACGCATTTGCCAAGGATGGATATACAGTAATCGCTCCAGAGAAACATACGGTGGCACAACAGTTCTGGATGATGATGAATTGTAAAAGATTGGTAGCAACGGATGGTTCTATTTGCCATGCCTCTTGCTTCTGTAAGCCTCATACGAAAGTCACTGTATTGTGCAAGGCTGATTTTTTGGTGGAGCATCAGATCGTTTCCAATCAAATAGCCAACTTGGATGTGACATACGTTTCAGTACATCATTCTTTTTTTGTAGATAAGAAGCAGCCTTGGCATGGCCCTTATCTCCTTTGCATAACAAATAATTTGGAGCGATATATGGGATATAAGATACCTCACCTCCCTTTCTTTCTTACAAAGAATTTTGTGAAATATTGTATCAGAAAAACCTATGTTTCTATTTTCGGGAATATGGAATGGATGAACAATATAGTTCGTAAACAACTAAAGAAGTCATAATTATATATGGAAAAAGTTTTAATTACTGGTGGTGCTGGTTTTATAGGTTCCAACATCGCCTTGAAGTTACTAGCCAAAGGCTATTCAGTTGTCGTGTTAGATTCTCTTTCTGAGCAGATCCATGGTTCTGAACCTGAACATACATCTCCTCTATATATCAGTATTAAGGATAAAGTCGAGTTTATCAAAGGGGACGTTAACAAGCGGGAAGATTGGATGGAGGCTCTTGATGGTGTAAATTACGTCATTCATTTGGCTTCAGAGACGGGTACCGGTCAGTCTATGTATGAGATAGAGAAATATGTTGGTACAAACATCGGTGGTACAGCTTTGTTGCTTGATATTCTTGCCAACAATCCTCATTATGTGAAGCGTGTGGTCGTGGCAGAGTCAAGAGCTATCTATGGTGAGGGTAAATATGTGTGTCCTAAATGTGGTGAAGTCTATCCTTATGAAAGAAAAGAAGAAGACATGAGTAAGGGTGATTTTGAGTGTAAATGCCCTAAATGTGGTGGTGTGGTTCAATTAGTAGGAACTACAGAAGATAGTCTCATACGACCATCATCTGTATATGGCATCACTAAGCAGGTGGAAGGTCAGTTGGTGCATCTCGTTTGCAAGAGTATTGGCATTGAGTCTGTATCATTTAGATACCAAAATGTTTATGGTCCAGGTCAATCTCTTTCTAATCCTTATACTGGAATCCTGAGTATTTTCTCCACACGTATCAAAAATGGTAACGGATTGAATATTTTTGAGGATGGCAAGGAAACAAGAGACTTTGTTTATATTGAAGATGTTGTAGATGCTACAATTTTGGGAATGGAAGTGCCTGAGGCAGATGGGTACGTGTTTAATGTGGGTACTGGAGTTGCTATTGATGTTCTTACTGTGGCACAGACTCTTTGTGATAAGTATGGGATTCAAGTACCTATTACTGTATCAGGGAATTATCGTTTAGGTGATATTCGGCATAATTTTGCAGATATTACCTTAGCTCGCCGGATTTTAAACTTTGAACCGAAATGGAACTTTGCTGATGGCATCGAGCAGTTTGTAAAATGGGTTAATCTTCAAGAGGTGCAGGAAGATAATTATGAAGCATCTATTGAGGAAATGAAGAATAAGGGACTTTATAAATGAAAGTATTGGTTACTGGTGCGAATGGCTACATAGGACGTCATGTGGTCAAATCACTTTTAGATAAAGGTGTAGAGGTGATAGCTTGCGATATTTGTACAAATGACATCGATTCCAGGGCTATGTGCAAGAATTTAAATCTTTTTGATTTGCCGGAAGGAAATGTTTTTGAGAATTTAGGCTCTCCTGATGTTTGCTTGCATATGGCTTGGCGTAATGGCTTCATTCATAATGCACCTACTCAAATGGGTGACCTTTCAGCTCACTACTACTTTCTTACAGCTTTAATTGATGGTGGTTTGAAGCAATTGGCAGTTATGGGAACAATGCATGAGGTAGGCTATTGGGAAGGAGCAATTGATGAAAATACGCCTTGCAATCCGATTTCTATGTATGGTATTGCTAAGGATGCTCTTCGCCGTAGTATGATGCTGTATGCGCAACAGAAAGATGTTGTCTTTCAATGGTTGAGATGTTTTTATATCCTTGGTGACGATATGCGTAATAATTCGATATTCGGTAAGTTGCTGCGGGCTGCGGAAGAAGGGAAAACAACATTTCCGTTTACTACAGGCAAGAACAAGTATGATTTCATAGAAGTTGATAAACTGGCAGATTTACTGGTCTCTTCGGTTGTTCAATCGGAGGTTACAGGCCTCATCAACTGCTGTACAGGTCATCCTGTCAGTCTGGCGGAGAGAGTCGAAACTTTTATTAAAGAACATCATCTGGATATTAAACTTGAGTATGGAGCTTTCCCGGACAGACCTTACGACTCTCCTTGTATTTATGGTGATGCTACGAAAATGAATATAATCATGAAACGATGAAAAGAAAATTATATTACTTCTTTGGTGCGTTTCACATTCTTTGTTATTGTTTTTATCGCCGCAGAATAAAAGAAATAGATGAGGATTTATTTCGCTTTACAGGGGGAGTCGGAATGAAACAATTTGCAGGACAGTTGTTTCGCAAGGAATATCGGACAGTGTTCTATTATAGGTTACCTTTCTATTGGGCTTTCTTCTTGAATATCCTCCTCAGGAAAATGGAAAATTGTGACATTCATTGTCGTATCAAGGGTGGGCTTAAGATTGTACATGGTTTTTCGTCTGTACTGAGTGCCCGTAGTATAGGGAGTAATTTCGAGTTCTATCAGAATGTTACTGTCGGATGGGGAAGAGATGGTAATCCTACTATTGGAGACAATGTAAGCATCTATGCAGGAGCTGTTGTTGCTGGTAATATCCATATAGGAAACAACGTGAAGATTACTGCCAACAGTTTTGTCAGAAAGGATGTGCCTGACAATACTCTAGTGTTTGGTAATCCAGCCCAATATAAGCCTTTAGTTGATGAAAATGTTAACTCTTAATAGTGATTTATGATACCCAAAATTGTTCATTACTCTTGGTTTAGTGGCGACTCATATCCAGAGCACTTGAAGGCTTGCATGGATACATGGAAAAAGGTGTTGCCTGACTATGAATTTGTGTTGTGGGATGCTAAGCGATTGGCGGAGTGTAACAACGTGTTTGCCAATGAGGCGGTGAGTGTGAGAAAATGGGCTTTTGCAGCGGATTTCGTACGCTTGTATGCCGTTTATCATTACGGGGGCATTTGGTTGGATACAGATGTGGAGCTGTTCAAGAGTTTCGATCCTTTTCTCAATGATGGTATGTTTATCGGAAGAGAGTACTATGTGCATCATGACAAGATGGGAGTGGAGTATACAATGCTTACCTCGCATTGTTTTGGTGCGGAGAAAGAGCACCCTTTTATCGGTGAATGTCTAGAATATTATAAGAACCGCCACTTCATCCGTTCGTACAACGAGCGTTTGGAACAGCGTCTACGCTATGATATGACGATTATTCCTGATCTTCAGATGAGCCTAGCGCAGAACTATGGTTTCGATAACCGCAATGTTAACAACAAGAAGCAAGTCCTAGAGAATGGCATACATGTTTATCCTTACCAGTATTTTGATCAGCCAGGTTATACGAGCATGAAGGATGTAGTTTGCATCCATCGTGTTGCACAGAGCTGGAATCCTAACGCTAAGGGTAACACAGCAAATTCTGTTACCGACTTGAAGAAGAAGACCTTAGGATATTACAAAATGAAAGTACAGCGAAGAATTGCAAAAATGATTCAGGACCTTTAGGCTTATTATTTTATTGTTCTATGAGAATTTTATATATCTTAAAACATAATCCTTGGGGTATTGGTGGTGGTTGCTATGCCTGCCGCAATTATCTTGAAGCTTTTGATGAAGTATTTAAGGGAGATGAGTTGGAGGTGTTGGTGTGTACTGAATATTTGGCGCATAGCTTGACCGATAAATTTCCTGAAATTCACTTTGTGGGGGTGAATGAGCGGCAGTTGGTTAGTAAGTTATTATCTCCTGTTACTGGCGAGATGCATCGATTCCAATCTGTTGCGACAAGATTACTAAAAGCAAATCAGTATGATTTGTGTATTTTTGATCATAATTGTATAGCCGGCTCTTTGGCGAAACTCTGCAAAAGACGAGGAGTAAAGACAATAGTATTGAATCATAACTGTGAGTTTGAGTATTATCGGGATAATCATCCTTCTGTTCTTCATCGTATGTTGCTTCTTCCCGTGGTAAAGCGGAATGAGAGGCGGGCCTATCAACTCTGTGATTATAATATCTTCTTGACAAAAGAGGATAAGGAGTTATTCGCACAGTTCTATGGAGCATCGGACACAACAAAGGTAGTAGGAGGATGCTTTATGAGAAAAGGAGAGCAATTGGATATTAATGCATTGAAACCTTTTAATGAAAGAAGACTGAAAGCGGTAATCAGCGGAACGATAGGCAATGTGCAAAACTTGGATGGTATCAACTACTTCTTGAATGAACTTTATCCTTGTGTACCCAAAGATATGGATGTGGTGATAGCTGGAAAGAATCCTCCTGCTGAATTGATTGAACGTCTGAAGAGGTTTGGTAACATCGAGTTGATAGCGAATCCGAAAGATATGGATGCGGTGTTGCGTGACTGTGATATATATCTTTGTCCTACCCGGTTGGGAGGAGGAATGAAACTGCGTGTGATGGATGGCTTGCGTAATGGTTTGCCTGTTATAGCCCACAAAGTATCGGCAAGAGGATATGGAGAATTTGAGAAGAAAGGTATTCTGATAAAATTTGATACAGAAGAACAATTTGCACAGGCGATAATACAAGCTACTACTGCGATAAAAGAGAAGTACTTCTCTAAACGGTATATTGTGGAGCAGAGCTCTATTATTTCATTTGAATATAATCTGAATGTTTTAAAGGAAATATTTAATATATGCTTCGTACGATAATAAAATATATGCGGAATAACTGGTATGAGTTGTTGACCGTTTTTTTGCTATTTACGAATCTTTTTCCTAAAGAGTTTCCGACATTCATATACTATGTGTCGTTTGTATTTATTCTGAATAAAATGATTCGTTTTAATCTATCAGGGAATAGTCATACACGCGTATTTTCTTTTTTTATAGTTTTTCTTTGGTTTGCTAGTATCATCGGCATGGTTTTAGATTTGCGGTTGATCATTTTCTCTACCATTCTCTATATGTGTGCTCCAAGACAGTCGATTGAGTGGCATCTCTATAAATTGAAATTTCTTAAAAATATATTCATAGGTTTTGGATTGGCTACAATGGCTAATTTTTATGCAAAGTTGGCTGGGACTAATCATATGGAACTTGATCCATATTTGGCTGCAATGGGACGTGTGAAAGAATTTGCAGGTTACTGTACACATCCTATGTGGACGAGTGCAGCGGGAGCCATAAGTGCTATGTTCTTTATCAGTATGTCTTTTCGTTCCTTTGTGAAGGAGAAATGGATGAAATTGGGTTGCTATGTCATGGCGCTGATATCGCTGTATGTAGTGGTTATCTCAGGTTCTCGATCGGCATTTGTTTTGTCTTTAGCTAGTAGTATACTTATCGTAAAGATGCAGTCGAAGCGAATGTCGTCTTTATTTATGAATATATCAATTGTGGCAATAACAATAGTAATTTTTGGTCCTATATTAATGAAAAATGCAGGAGCTATGCTCCAAAAGAAAAATAGTTTTGAGATAACGACTGAGCAGACTTCACGTGATGAATTATGGTCTCAACGTATGGCAGAATTCAAATCTTCTCCATTAGTTGGGATTGGTTTTGCAGCCCATGGTGTAGGAAATAATAAAAAAGTTGGGCGTCATGAATCTGGCGGTGGCTACATTAGTGTTTTGTCACAGTCAGGTATAATAGGTGGATGTTTTATCATTTTTATTTGGATAGCCGCTTTTATGTTGCCTGGTAAGATAGGTACTGATCCCAATACCATACTTGTTTATTGTACATTTGTGTTTATGACTATTCATTCTATTTTTGAAGGTTATCTGTTTCAGGGTGGTTGGTATTTATGTTTGGTAATATGGTTAGTCGTGGGTGTTTTGATTGAACATAAGGATCTAATGAAAAAATATCCACAGTTACTGCATGAGTGATTTTATTTATCAAAAATGTACGTATGATACAAGAAACGTTTACTCTGGACTTTTCTGGTTTCACCAATCGCCCTATGTGGCTTATGCAGTTTGTGCCATTGAAACCATCATTTTTTGTATATGAGATGATTATCATTTTGCAAAATATAGTATTGAATGAAAATAGCTTATCTGATTTGTGCACATACCGACTGCACGCAACTAAATAGGTTAATAAAGGCTTTAGCCTATCATCAAGAAACGGGGTTCTTTGTTCATTTGGACAAAAAGTCGCAGATAACTCCCCAGGATGTACAGACTCCCCAAGATGTATTGGAGTTAAGTGTGATTAAGATCGTAAATGTTAATTGGGGAGGGTACTCACAGTGTGAGGCCATCTTAGCTTTGATACAAAGAGCTATGGAGTCGAAGATGAAGTACGATCGGTTTGTGTATATTTCGGGCTTGGATTATCCGATATGGCCAAATTCTCGGATCTTGCATTACTTTGAGACGTATAGAAATAAAGAGTGTATTATGGCTCTTAATTTATCTGAACTGAGAGAACCTCGTAAGATGCCCGAGCGAATAAAGGCATACCATTTTTTTAGGGATAGCAAGATTGATAATCCTCAATTAAAGCGCCTGCTTTGCGGAGGGATGCGGTGGATTACGAGACTCTTTTTCTTTGAATATCGCAATCACTTCAAAGGAATGCCCATTTATGAGGGTTCATCGTGGTGGGCACTTTCGAGGGAGTGTTTGCAATATGTGTTGGATTACTACCGAATAAATGGTAAACAAGTTAAAAAATATTTTAAGTATACTTTTGCTCCCGATGAGATGATGTTACATACATTGGTGTTTAATTCGTCTTTCGGGAAAAATGCACTACTCTATAAAAAGAAGAACTATCCAGGATTAGTGGACCTAACCCCATTGCATTATATAGAGTATGATGATGCTATTGCAATTTATGAGGAAAGGGACTATGATAAACTACTTGCTTCAGGTAAAATGTTCTGTAGAAAGGTGAAGACTGGTAGATCGGACGAGCTAATGAATAAAATTGATTTATATAGAAACAGATGAAGAGGCTCTTCTTAATTTTATTGAGTGTAATTGTCTTTTTGCTTTCTGTAGAATTTCTGTTACGTTTTGTCTTTGGTTTCTGCAATGCGATGCTTTACACATCCAGTGATGCATACGAATATATAGCAGCTCCTAATCAAAACCGATATCGGCTGGGGGCTCACATCCACATTAATTCTTATTCGCAACGATGTGAGGAACCGGATTCTACGAAAGTGAGGGTGCTCGGCTTGGGCGATTCGGTACTGTTTGGCGGTACTATGACGGATCAGGAAGATTTGGCTTCTTCCATTTTTTCAGAAGAGACGGGCATACAGATGCTGAATATCTCAGCAGGAAGTTGGGGGCCGGATAATTGTGCGGCTTATCTACGTGAAAAGGGGGTATTCGGAGCTAAGGCAGTGGTATTAGTGTGCAGTAGTCATGATGCGTACGATAGGATGTCGCATGTACCAGTAGTCGGTTTGTACCCCAATTATCCCGATAAGCAATATAGATGGGCTATTGGGGAACTTATAGATAGATATGTGATACCTAAGATTTCTTTTTATTGGAAGAAAACAAAACAACAACTGGATCCTGATGAAACGGTGGTGAAGCTGGTTGAGAATGCTACAGTGCAACCCAAATCATCTATGGAATACCCTGTTAATGAGGGATTTGATGAGCTGAAAGAAATTGCGGATTCGGTGGGAATACCTTTGTTTGTCTATTTACATGCTGAAAGGGGGGAGGTGATGTGTGGCGAATATAACGTGATGGGAAAGGCTATCATAGAATGGATGGAAAAGAATAAGATTCCTTGTCTGAAGGGAATAGATGCTGGTGAGTCGGTGGAGATGTATAGAGATGGTATTCATTTGAATGAGAAGGGGCAAAGGCACTTGGCGAAGTGTTTAGAGCAGTTGATCGAAATTAAGCAATAGCAAATATTTATAATTAGTATGACTTTGAGGAAATTAGCTATAGTGCAGCCGGAGGTACCGCATTATCGGGAAGAGTTTTTTGCAGGGATACGTGAACGCTGTGAAAGGGCTGATGTGTATGTGTATAATTCGCAGAAGGTAGCAGCAGGGAATGGTTTTAAAGTGCAAAGTGTGGGAGTAAGTTATATCTCGAATTTACAGTGGCATGGGATACTGTGGTATAATCCTTTTAAGTTATTACGAAAAGAATATGACACTTTGGTATTGATGTTACATTTTGCACATATTACTACATGGTTATTATTGCTTACAAAGTTTATTCATAGGAAACGGATTATTCTTTATGGTCAGGGGATTTCGGTAAAACGTTATTTAAGGGAAGAACAAAAAGTTGATTGGAAATTAAAAGGGATGATATCTTTAGCCGATGGCGTATGGTTATATATGCCGAAGGAGGAGCAACAATGGAGGAAAATATTTCCTAGGAAACCGATAGTAGCATTGAATAATACTGTGACGGGGATGAAGGAGATTATATCACATATTCCTGCTATGACGAAGATAGAACTGAAAGAGAAGTATGCTATTAAGGAGGAGAGGATACTCATTTTCTGTGCTAGGTTTACTTCACCTTACCGTAGAGTTGATTTATTACTGCAAACAATTGAGAATTTGGATAGAGAACGTTTTGGATTTATTATTATCGGGGATGGAGTGAATAAACCCGATTTTATGAAATATACCAATGTACATGACTTTGGGGCGGTGTATGATGTGGAGGTAAAACGAGAACTTTTTGCGATAGCTGACATTTATTACCAGCCGGGATGGGTGGGATTATCTATAGTAGAGGCAATGGGTTATGGTCTACCTGTCTTTACTTTCAAACGTTCTACGGAGACATTGCAGTGTGTAGAATATAGCTATATTGAAGATGGAATAAATGGCAGAATTCTTGAGACAATAGATGAATGTGTGGAAGTGATAACTGGAAGTAAGGATGAAGAGATCGTACAAATGGGTGAGAAAGCAAAAGATTTAGCTAAAACGCTTCTTGTGGAGAATATGGTGAATCAGGCAATGGGTATATTAGAATGAAAATATTACATTATACTCCCAGTATTGACCGTACTTGGGGAGGAACAGCTTTTTATATGCAGCTACTGGCTAAGGAGCTGGGACAGTTAGTACAACTGCATGTTGCTTCTCATGCAAGTATGAATGAACTGGTGATGGAGCACTGTACGGTGCATAAACTGTCTTCATGGAAAAATAGATTTAAACTGAAACATGAATGGAAGGAATTGCTGGAGTCGATAAAACCTGATGTGGTGCATATTAACTGCTGTTGGACACCTAGTTGTGCGTTGCTGCAGCGATGGGCGCAGACATGGGGATATAAGGTCGTACTTACACCTCATGGTATGCTGGAACCATGGATTTTGGCTCGTCATTACTGGACACGCAAAATGCCTGCATTGTTACTCTATCAGAAGGCTGCTGTGAAACGAGCGGATTATTTACATGCTACGGCTGTAAGTGAAAAGAAAAATTTGTTGAATTTGGGCTATAACACTAAGATTGAGGTGATAGCTAATGGGGTAGATGTAGAGAGCATTGAACTGAAAAGATCGTGGAGACGAAATAAAGAAATTCTATTTTTGAGTCGGGTACATGTAAAGAAAGGTATTGAATTTTTGATTGAGGCGGTGGCAAAACTGAAAAATGAACTCGAAGATTATGTGGTGAACGTGGCTGGTGAAGGTGAAGTTGCTTACGTTGAAGAATTGAAACTATTGGTTGAAAAGTTAGGTGTGGGGGAGATTATCCGCTTTACAGGCGGGGTATATGGTAGTCAAAAGTGGGAACTTTTCCAACGTGCCGACCTCTTTGTATTGCCTACTTATAGTGAGAATTTTGGTATTGTAGTGGCGGAAGCGTTAGCTAGTGGAACACCTGTAATTACTACTAAGGGTACACCTTGGAAAGATTTAAAGAGTAATTGTTGTGGCTGGTGGACAGAAGTGGGCACAGAGTCTACGGTACAGGCTCTGCGTGCTTTCCTTACGCTTTCGGAAAAGGAGTTGGAGGTGATGGGACGTAATGGTCGTAAGTTGGTAGAGGAGAAGTACTCTGAACACAAAGTGGCAGAGGAGTTTGTAAAATTATACAATAAAATAATGAAAGTATGAGCAAGGTAGATTTAAGTGCTTTCTCTGCGGGAGACTTTGATAAAGGGGCTAGTAGAGTGAAGATGATAGTGTGGTACTTTGTAAATGCTTTGTTGGTACGTGCTTCGTGGAACCCTTGCATGAGGGTAAAGATTGTTTTACTTCGTGCTTTTGGGGCGTGTATTGGTAAGGGACTGGTCATTAAAAATAATGTGACGATCAAGTTTCCTTGGAAACTGACCATAGGGGATAACGTATGGTTAGGTGAACAGTGCTGGATAGATAATTTAGACAATGTGACTATCGGTAATAATGTATGTATTTCGCAAGGCGCATTATTGCTTACAGGGAATCATGATTATACAGTTTCTTCCATGCCTTACCGGAATGCTTCTATTACATTGGAAGATGGAGTTTGGGTAGGTAGCAAGGCGGTAGTTTGCCCGGGAGTAAGGATGCGTGAGAACTCAATAGCTACTGTAGGAAGTGTGATAACGAAGAATACGGAAGCAGATGGTATCTATCAGGGGACACCTGCAAAGATGATTAGGAAAAGAGAAGTCAATGATGAATGAAAGGAAACCCGAAGTAATAATGCAAATGTTCTAGAATATTCGAAACAGTTTTTTATGAAAGTATCTATAATAACATCGTGTTTTAATCGTGCGGCGACGATTCGTGATGCCATAGAGAGTGTCTTGGCACAGGACTATAATAATATAGAGTTTATTGTTGTAGATGGGGCGAGTACGGATGGCTCGTTAGAGATTGTTAGGGAATATGAAGATCGTATCTCAACTATTATCTCGGAGCCTGATCATGGAATGTATGAAGCCATTAATAAGGGAATTCGTGTGGCTACAGGTGATGTAATCGGATTGCTGCATTCGGATGATTTCTTCTATGATAATGGGGTGGTAAGCCGTATTGCGGAACGTATGAAAATCACTCGAGCTGATTTCTTGTATGGAGATGGGCTTTTTGTGAATCCTAATAATACAGATAAAGTGGTACGTAACTGGATTGGAGGTAGTTATCGACTTTGGAAAGTACGTCACGGTTGGTTACCACTGCATCCTACCTGTTACATTCGTCGTGAGGTGGTAAACCGTTTAGGGCTCTATAACGAAAGCTATAAAATAGCAGCAGATAGCGATTTATTGTTACGCTATCTTATTACGGGAGGACTTACGACAACTTATTTGGGAGAGTATATTGTGAAGATGCGTATGGGGGGACTTTCTACTGATAGTGCTAAGCGTAAAAAAATGTGGGATGAGGATATACGGGTATATGCTTCGCACGGTATGGCTCCTACTTTGACGAAGTTGGAGAAAATGGCATGGAAAGTGCCGCAGTTTGTGTTAGCATTGTTAAAACGCTAATGACTATTTAATAGAGTGTAAAAAGAAATAGAATTATACAATGATATGAAAGGTATTGTTTTAGCCGGTGGTAGTGGTACACGTTTGTATCCTATTACCAAGGGTATTAGTAAACAACTAATTCCGATTTTTGATAAACCGATGATTTATTATCCCATTTCGGTTTTGATGTTAGCGGGTATCCGTGAGATATTGATAATTTCTACTCCACATGACTTGCCGGGATTTAAGCGTTTGTTGGGTGATGGTAGTGACTATGGTGTGAGGTTTGAGTATGCAGAACAACCGTCACCTGATGGATTGGCGCAGGCTTTTATTATTGGTGAGGATTTTATTGGCAGTGATTCGGTCTGTTTGGTACTAGGGGATAATATCTTTCATGGCAATGGCTTTAGTGCCATGTTGAAAGAGGCGGTGTGCATGGCAGAAAAGGAGCATAAAGCTACCGTGTTTGGCTATTGGGTAAGTGATCCGGAACGTTATGGGGTTGCGGAGTTTGATGATGAAGGTAATTGCTTAAGCATTGAGGAAAAACCTGTACAGCCAAAATCAAACTATGCGGTAGTAGGGCTTTATTTCTATCCTAATAGGGTGGTAGATGTAGCGAAGCGCATCAAACCATCAGCTCGTGGGGAATTGGAGATAACCACTGTGAATCAGCAATTTTTGGGGGATAGTGAGTTGAAAGTACAGACACTGGGACGTGGCTTTGCTTGGTTGGATACGGGTACACACGACTCATTGAGTGAAGCATCGACCTTTATTGAGGTGATTGAAAAACGGCAGGGACTGAAAGTGGCTTGTCTGGAAGGTATAGCTTTCAGACAAGGATGGATTGATGCCGACAAGATGCGTGAGTTGGCCCAACCGATGCTGAAGAATCAATATGGGCAGTATTTGTTGCAGGTGGTAGAGGAAGTGGAACGTACAGGAAAAAGTAACTTATGAGTAAAAGAAATATTATCATTACCGGTGGTGCCGGATTTATAGGCAGCCATGTGGTGCGTTTGTTTGTGAACAAGTATCCCGATTATCATATTATCAATCTGGACAAGTTGACTTATGCGGGAAATTTGGCTAACTTAAAAGATGTAGAGAATAGACCAAACTACACTTTTGTGAAAGCGGATATTTGTGACTTTGAGATGATGCTGAAGATTTTCAAACAGTATCATGTAGATGGGGTCATTCATTTAGCTGCCGAAAGTCACGTGGATCGTAGTATCAGAGATCCGTTTACTTTCGCTCGTACTAATGTTCTTGGAACTCTCTCTTTATTACAAGCTGCCAGGTTAACTTGGGAGTATCTTCCGGAAGGCTATGAGGGTAAGCGTTTCTATCATATTTCAACAGATGAGGTGTACGGAGCCTTGGAACTAACGCATCCGGAAGGAAAGTCATCAGAAATATCAGCACACGAAGTATATGGCGATGAGTTTTTCAAAGAGACAACAAAGTATAATCCACACTCACCCTATTCGGCTTCGAAAGCAGGTAGCGACCACTTTGTACGCGCTTTTCACGATACTTATGGTATGCCGACTATCGTGACTAACTGTTCGAACAACTATGGACCTTATCAGTTTCCCGAAAAGCTAATTCCATTGTTTATTAACAATATCCGTCATCGCAAACCGTTACCGGTATATGGTAAGGGAGAGAATGTGCGTGACTGGCTCTATGTGGTAGATCATGCAAGGGCTATAGACGTGATTTTCCATAATGGTAAGATTGCGGATACATATAACATCGGTGGCTTTAACGAGTGGAAGAACATAGACATTATTCATGTGATTATTAAGACTGTGGACCGATTGCTGGGTAATCCTGAAGGGTATAGCGAGGGATTGATTACTTATGTAATGGACCGTATGGGACACGACTTACGCTATGCCATTGACTCTACGAAACTGAAGAATGAATTGGGTTGGGAGCCTAGTCTGCAGTTTGAAGAGGGGATTGAGAAAACAGTGCAGTGGTATCTGGATAATCAGGAGTGGATGGATAATATCACCAGTGGTGCCTATGAGAGCTACTACGAGGATATGTATAAGAATAGATAAGTATCTGTATGGAAGTTATTAAGACAAATATTGAAGGGGTGGTGATCATTGAACCGCGTCTTTTTAAGGATGACAGGGGGTATTTCTTCGAATCGTTTTCGCAAAGGGAGTTTGATGAAAAGGTACGTCCTATTAAGTTTGTACAGGATAATGAAAGTATGTCCTCGTATGGAGTGATGAGGGGGCTGCATTTTCAAACTATGCCTTACAGCCAAAGTAAGTTGGTACGTTGCGTAAAGGGTGCAGTGCTGGATGTGGCTGTTGATATCCGCAAGGGTTCGCCTACCTATGGTCAGCATGTAGCGGTAGAGTTGACAGGGGAAAATCATCGTCAATTCTTTATTCCTCGTGGTTTTGCTCATGGTTTTGCTGTATTGAGTGAAATTGCAGTGTTTCAATATAAATGTGATAACTTTTATGCTCCACAGCATGATGGAGGCATCAGCATATTAGATGAATCACTTGGTATTTGTTGGAGAATTCCTACAGGCAAGGCTATCTTAAGTGAGAAGGACACTAAGCATCCACTATTGAAAGATTTTGAATCTCCATTTCTGTATGGAGAGGATTTATATAAATAGCATATAATAATAACGAAATATGTAGCTCCCTAACTTCATGCTACACACATGAATCCCCTACATTCTGCAGGTTGGGAAAAAATACAGCGGTATATTTCTGATCTGTCCCCTCATATTAGCAAAATGCTGATATGTATTCTGAATATATCAACTGTCTGTGAAGATTTGATATATTGTTTTTTAATAGCGTGTTTATTGATTAAAGATAATATTCAGATTTCTAGTTTTGTATAATAGAAAGAATTAGAATGTTTTTTATTGATTATCTATTGTGTTTTTGAAAGAAAATGCATTTCTTTGTGGTATAGATAAAAGCGATTTATTATGTTGACTACTGTAGAATATTTATCTTTGCTTCGTGAATATATGCGAAAGAATGCTGCTGAATATGGTATTTCTCGCATGGGGATATTGGGTTCCGTTGCTCGTGGTGAACAACATGAGGGTAGTGATGTCGATATTTGTGTTGAAATTGATAGACCTTCTATCTTTACTTTAGTTCATATTAAAGAAGAATTGGAAAAACTATTGAAATGCCCTGTTGATGTGGTTCGATTGCGAAATAATATGGATGAATTATTGAGAGGGTGTATCAATAAAGATGGAATTTATGTGTAAAAATTTGCAGAAGTTAAAAGATGTGCTACAACAAATCATAGACGATTTGAAAGTATCCAATCAAGCGATTGACTAAATGATTTTTTTATCTCAAATTTCTAAAATACGTCCGTACCTTCTGTGTCTGAATATGTTTATTTCTAAAATGGAGGATTTGTTGACTTTTAAGTAGGGTATAGTGAAGTCCCTTATTTTATCTCATATTCCTGAAGTATGCACGTATCTTCCTCATAATCTTGATTCCCATTACCACCCCATCGAATATCGCCATGCCTGTATTGAACGAACGCATAATGGCATCCGCTTTGTTGGTAGCCGGAGCTAGCGGAGCGAATATCTCGCGTGTTGTGGCAGTCATGGCTTTCTTTTGAGCATGAATCTCATTTAGAAGTTTCTTTTTACGTTCTGCGATTTCTTCTAAAGTAATTTTCTGTGGTGGTGTTTGTGCACTCATAATTTATTTATTTGAATCGGTTAAAAATAAATTAGCGAGGAAGTTCACCATCGGAGAGATGATGAGCTGCTTGCGGAAAATAATAACTAGGAAGATAAGGACGATGTTGATACCGGCAATAATGGCAAAACTAGCCATGAGACCACCGACCAATGGCTCTAATATGTAAGCCAATGCAAAAAGCAGGTAAAACAGGGCTACCATGCCTAAGATAATAAGTACTAATATCATGATTAACGTTGAGAATAGTATGGTTAACTTTTCCGTTAATTCTAATTTGGTGTATTCTTTCTGAAGTTCTAAATATTTCTTGAACTCGAAAAATAACTGCTGGAAATTCTCAATACTTTTATCGTCTGCAAACATGGTCGCTCTGTTTTAGTCTGTTGTTACTCATTTACTCTGCTATTTCTCCTTTCATCTCAGCTGCAATCTCGTCAACAAGATTTTCCATCTCATTACGGTTGAGCTTGATACCTTTCTTACGGAGAATCTCTGCAATTTTATGACGAGTATCTTCTCCCTTCTCAGGAGCAAATAAAATACCAAGGGCTGCGCCTACGGCTGCACCACCCAGAAAAGCTGCTAATACATTCAATCCTTTCATAATTTGTAATGTTTAAAATGATTATGATACAACAAATATAACATTTTTATTGAAAGGTTGTTCATGAAAACGAAAAAAAAGTGCTTAGTTTTATATTTATTTTTTTCTTCTTCGGTTTAATCTTATTTAACTGACTTTCGAGACTAACCAATATGACTTAAGGCGTACTTTTGCCAACTAATATTGTAAATCGAAACATAATGGAAGCTAAAATTGTTTTTATTACCGGTGCCAGTAGCGGAATTGGTGAAGGTTGTGCCCGTAAGTTTGCAAAAGAGGGATGGAACTTGATTCTGAATGCACGCACCGTGTCGAAGTTGGAGGAACTGAAGGCTGAATTGGAAAAGATGTATGGTGTGCGGGTATATATACTTCCTTTTGATGTACGTGACCGGAAGCAGGCTGCCGCAGCTTTGGAATCTTTGCCCGAAGAATGGAAAGCGATTGATGTGCTGGTCAACAATGCCGGACTGGTGATTGGCGTGGATAAGGAGTTTGAGGGGAGTCTGGATGAGTGGGACATCATGATCGATACGAATATAAGAGGGTTGCTGGCTATGACACGCATGGTAGTACCCGGTATGGTGGAACGCGGACGCGGACATGTTATCAATATCGGTTCTATTGCCGGTGATGCCGCTTATCCCGGAGGAAGCGTGTATTGTGCGACTAAAGCTGCTGTAAAAGCTCTGTCGGACGGTTTGCGGATTGATTTGGTGGATACACCATTGAGAGTAACGAATATTAAGCCGGGTATGGTGGAAACAAATTTTACGGTAGTACGTTATCGTGGAGATAAAGAGGCTGCTGATAATTTTTACAAAGGGATTCGTCCGTTGACGGGAGATGATATTGCCGAGACTGTCTATTTTGCCGCATCGGCTCCCGAGCATATTCAGATTGCGGAGGTACTTTTAATGCCTACTTATCAGGCTACGGGTACTATTTCGTACAAGAAAAAGACGGAATAGAGGTTTTTTTGCCGGATTTCTTTGCCGGATGATAAAATTTCTATTATTTTGTTGCCCGAAACTAAATGTAGATGGACAAGGATATAGAATTATTAATTAAAACAAGAGTATAGGATTATGAAAAAATTAGTCGTATTGGGAATGGGAGTATGCTTGGTGCTGGCTTTTGCATCTTGTAAATCCAGCGAAAGCGCCTATAAGAAAGCTTACGAGAAAGCAAAACAGCAGGAACTGGCGGAACCGCAGGTGGAAGCTCCGGTAGAAGTGACTCCGGTAGTGGCAGCTCCTGTGACAACACCTAAGGTGGCAGATACATCCGGCGTTCGCCAGGAAAAAGTTACAGTGGTTTCCGGCAATGAGGGATTGAAAGATTATAGTGTAGTGGCAGGTAGTTTTGGCGTTAAAGCAAATGCGGAAGGTCTGAAAGATTGGTTGGACGCACAAGGTTATCAGTCAACTATCGCATTCAATGCAGATAAGGCGATGTATCGTGTTATCGTAAGTTCATTTGCCGATAAAGCTGCAGCAGCTGAAGCCCGTGATGCTTTTAAAGCCAAGTATCCGAACCGTTCGGACTTCCAGGGAGCCTGGTTGCTGTATCGTGTTTATTGATTTCTTTTTGGTAATATATACTTGGAAAGAACAAATGTTGTTTCCAAATAAGAAGGCGGTAACTGGGAAGTTACTGCTTTTTTATTGAGAAAGGGTGAATATCTATTTAGATATTTTTATCTTTCTACTAAAAGAAGTTATAAATGTCGGTGGGGAAACTTTTATAGCAAAGAAAGTTTTTACTTTTGTCAATTCTTAATTTGGAGAATCCACAGCCTTGATGGAAATGAGGTTTTAATAAAAGAATTAAATGGAACAAAAATATGTAATGGCTGCTATTGATGCGGCATTGAAAGCAAGTGAAGAAATACTGTCTATTTATGAGGATCCGGCATCGGATTTTGAAATAGAAAGAAAGGCTGATAATTCTCCACTGACAATAGCGGACAGAAAAGCACATGAGGCAATTGTTGCCGTTTTGAGCAAGACTCCTTTCCCGATCCTTAGTGAAGAAGGGAAACATCTGGATTATGAGGTCCGCCGTAAATGGGATACTTTATGGATTGTGGATCCTTTGGATGGTACAAAGGAATTTATCAAGCGTAATGGGGAATTTACAGTGAATATTGCTTTGGTGCAGGACTCAGTGCCTGTGATAGGGGTTATTTATGTGCCTGTAAAGAGAATACTCTATTTTGCGGTTGAGGGTGTGGGAGCATATAAGTGTTCCGGTCTTGTCGGTCTGGAAGATGATACGGTGACATTGAAACAGATGATCGAAGATTCGGAACGATTGCCTTTGGATGATCCTCGTGATCATTTCATAGTCGTTGCTTCCCGTTCGCACCTGTCGCCTGAAACGGAAGAATATATTGCAGACCTGAGGAAGAAGAAACGCGGTGGCATTGAGTTGATATCGCGTGGAAGTTCCATGAAGATCTGTCTGGTGGCGGAAGGAGAGGCTGACGTGTATCCGCGCTTTGCTCCGACTATGGAGTGGGATACGGCTGCCGGACATGCGATTGCACGTGCTGCCGGAATGGAAGTGTATCAAGCCGGAAAGGATGAGCCGTTACGATATAATAAGGAGGACTTATTGAATCCTTGGTTTATTGTTGAGCCCAAGAGAGAACACTAATTGATGTTTATATGACATTTGAAATTGTATTTGTACTATTGGCCCTATTAGGAATGGTAGCTGCCTTGGTTGCAGATAAGATGCGTCCGGGTATGATACTTTTTTCAGTAGTGGTATTATTTTTGTGTGCCGGTATTCTAACTCCCAAAGAGATGCTTGAAGGCTTTAGCAACAAAGGTATGATAACCGTTGCTTTGCTATTTCTGGTGAGTGAAGGGATCCGACAGTCGGGTACGCTGGGACAGGTGATAAAGAAGCTGTTGCCTCAGGGGAAGACAACGGTGTTTAAGGCACAGCTGCGTCTTTTACCTTCGGTGGCGTTCATCTCCGCTTTCTTGAATAATACTCCTGTCGTGGTTATCTTTGCTCCTATTATCAAGCATTGGGCCAATGCGGTGAAGCTTCCTGCTACAAAATTCTTGATACCTCTTTCTTATGTCACTATTCTGGGGGGTATTTGTACGCTGATCGGTACCTCTACTAATCTGGTAGTGCATGGTATGATATTGGATGCCGGGTTCGAAGGCTTCTCGATGTTTGAACTTGGAAAGGTAGGAATCTTTATAGCCATTGCCGGTATTATTTATCTGTTTGTTTTCTCGAAGCGTCTGTTGCCGGATGCACGCCCGGATACGGCGGTACCGGATGAGGAAGTAGAGGAAGGGGAGAAGCTGCACCGGGTAGAGGCTGTATTGGGTGCGCGTTTTCCCGGTATTAATAAGAAACTGAAGGATTTTAATTTCCAACGCCATTATGGGGCGGAAGTGAAGGAGATAAAGACACGTAACGGACAACGTTTTGTTACGAATCTGGAAGATATAGTGCTTCATGAAGGAGATACTCTGGTGGTGATGGCTGATGATACGTTTATTCCGACATGGGGAGAATCTTCCGTATTCGTGCTGTTGACAAATGGAAGCGACCCTGATACTGCCGGAAAGAAAAAACGTTGGTTTGCTTTGTTTCTTTTGGTGTTGATGATTGTAGGTGCAACAGTGGGTGAACTTCCTATTGTGAGGGAAATGTTTCCGGATATCAAACTGGATATGTTCTTTTTTGTCTCTATTACTACTATTATTATGGCATGGACGAATCTGTTCCCTGCCCGCAAATATACTAAATACATTTCATGGGATATCCTGATTACGATTGCTTGTGCTTTTGCGATCAGTAAGGCGATGGTAAATTCGGGAGTGGCGGATTGCGTTGCTAAGTTCATCATTGGGTTAAGTGATGATTACGGTCCGCACGTGTTGCTCGCAATGCTATTTATTATCACAAATCTGTTTACGGAGTTGATAACCAATAATGCAGCGGCGGCTTTGGCGTTCCCTCTGGCACTGTCGATCTCGGCACAGATGGGAGTCAGCCCGACACCTTTCTTCGTGGTAATTTGTATGGCTGCATCTGCCAGTTTCTCTACACCGATTGGTTATCAGACGAATCTGATTGTGCAAGGTATCGGTAACTATAAGTTTATGGATTTTGTGCGTATCGGATTACCACTAAATATTATAACCTTCTTAATTTCTGTTATTCTGATCCCGATGATCTGGAACTTTTAATAAAACTAATTTATAGATGGAAGAAAAGAATCATATATATCCTATATTTGACCGCATGATGACACGGCAAGACAAAGAAGAACTTTTGGGACAGCATAGTGTCATGATATGGTTTACCGGACTGAGCGGGTCGGGGAAAAGTACAGTTGCCATTGCATTGGAACGCGAACTGCATAAGCGTGGACTGCTTTGCCGTATTCTGGACGGGGATAATATCCGTAGCGGAATTAATAATAATTTGGGCTTTTCGGAAACCGACCGGGTGGAGAACATTCGCCGTATAGCCGAAGTGTCAAAGTTGTTTTTGGACAGCGGCATTATAACAATTGCTGCTTTTATCAGTCCGAATAATGATATTCGCGAAATGGCAGCGAATATAATCGGAAAGGATGATTTTCTGGAGATTTTCGTAAGTACTCCGTTGGAGGAGTGTGAGAGACGCGATGTAAAGGGGTTGTATGCGAAAGCCCGCAAAGGAGAAATAAAGAATTTTACGGGAATCTCCGCGCCTTTTGAGATACCGGAACATCCGGCTTTGTCGTTGGATACTTCTAAACTAAGTCTGGAAGAATCTGTGAATCGTTTGCTGGAGCTGATTTTACCTAAAGTGAAGAATGTGAAATGAAGAATGAAGAATTAGGAATGAAGAATTGGTATGCGGTTGTCGGCAAATTCATAATTCGTAATTCATAACTTTTAAAATAAATGGAAGAATATAAATTAAGCCACTTGAAAGAGCTCGAAGCAGAGTCTATTCATATCATCCGCGAGGTGGCGGCGGAATTTGAGAATCCGGTGATGCTTTACAGTATCGGAAAGGATTCTTCGGTGATGGTGCGTTTGGCGGAAAAAGCGTTTTATCCGGGTAAAGTACCATTCCCTTTGATGCATATCGATTCGAAATGGAAGTTCAAGGAGATGATTCAGTTCCGTGACGAATATGCTAAGAAATATGGATGGAATCTGATTGTAGAAAGTAATATGGAAGCTTTCAATGCAGGGGTGGGACCTTTTACGCATGGAAGCAAAGTGCACACTGACCTGATGAAGACACAGGCATTGCTTCGTGCTCTGGATAAGTATAAGTTTGATGCAGCGTTCGGGGGAGCCCGTCGTGATGAAGAGAAATCACGTGCGAAAGAACGTATTTTCTCTTTCCGGGATAAGTTCCATCAGTGGGATCCGAAAAACCAGCGCCCTGAATTGTGGGATATTTATAATGCCCGTGTACACAAGGGGGAAAGTATTCGCGTATTCCCGTTGAGTAACTGGACAGAGTTGGATATCTGGCAGTATATTCGGCTGGAGAATATTCCGATTGTCCCGTTGTATTATGCAAAGGAACGTCCGGTAGTACAAATGGATGGTAATCTGATTATGGCGGATGACGACCGCTTGCCGGAAAAATACCGTGATCAGATTGAAATGAAGATGGTCCGTTTCCGTACGCTGGGTTGTTGGCCATTGACGGGTGCTGTAGAAAGCGGAGCTTCAACAATTGAGGAGATTGTGGAAGAAATGATGACTACTACTAAGAGTGAGCGGACAACTCGCGTGATTGACTTCGACCAGGATGCGAGTATGGAGCAGAAGAAACGTGAAGGATACTTTTAATTGTAACAAGTGATGGCAGATAATAAATTAGATATAAAGGCTTTTCTGGATAAAGATGAGCAGAAAGACTTGCTGAGACTGTTGACCGCCGGTTCGGTTGATGATGGGAAATCAACGCTGATCGGACGTTTGTTGTTTGACAGTAAGAAATTGTACGAGGACCAGTTGGATGCGTTGGAGCGTGATAGCAAACGTGTGGGAAATGCGGGTGAGCATATAGACTACGCATTGTTGCTCGATGGTTTGAAAGCCGAACGGGAACAGGGTATTACGATTGATGTGGCTTATCGTTATTTTTCTACCAACGGCCGTAAGTTTATTATTGCGGATACTCCGGGACATGAGCAGTATACTCGTAATATGATCACCGGCGGATCTACGGCTAACTTAGCGATTATTCTGGTAGACGCCCGTATGGGAGTGATTACACAGACACGCCGCCATACTTTCCTGGTATCTCTGTTGGGTATCAAGCATGTCGTACTGGCCGTAAACAAGATGGACTTGGTGGACTTCTCGGAAGAACGGTTCAACGAGATTGTTGCCGAATACAAGAAATTCGTTGCTCCGTTGGGAATTCCCGATGTGAACTGTATTCCTCTTTCCGCTTTGGATGGAGATAATGTAGTGGATAAATCGGAACGTACTCCGTGGTATAAAGGAATCTCTTTGTTGGATTTTCTGGAAACCGTTCATATCGATAATGACCATAATCTGTCTGATTTCCGTTTCCCGGTTCAATATGTACTTCGCCCGAATCTGGACTTTAGAGGTTTCTGCGGTAAGGTCGCATCCGGTATTGTCCGTAAGGGGGATACGGTGATGGCACTTCCTTCGGGAAAAACGTCTAAGGTAAAAAGTATCGTAACTTATGACGGGGAGTTGGATTATGCGTTTCCACCGCAATCTGTTACATTGACTTTGGAAGATGAGATTGATGTGTCTCGTGGTGAAATGCTGGTACATCCGGATAACTTGCCTATTATCGACCGTAATTTTGAGGCAATGATGGTGTGGATGGACGAGGAACCGATGGATATCAATAAATCTTTCTTTATCAAGCAAACGACTAATCTGAGCCGCACCCGTATTGATGCGATTAAATATAAGGTGGATGTAAACACAATGGAACACCTTTCTGTTGATAATGGACAATTGACGGCAGATAGTTTGCCATTGCAACTCAATCAGATTGCACGTGTGGTGCTGACTACTGCCAAAGAACTTTTCTTTGATCCGTATAAGAAGAATAAGTCATGCGGTTCATTTATCTTGATTGATCCTATTACAAATAATACTTCGGCTGTCGGTATGATTATCGATCGGGTTGAGGTGAAGGATATGAGCAATACGGATGATATTCCTGTTTTGGACTTACCGAAGTTGGGAATTGCTCCGGAACATTATGAAGCTGTAGAAAAAGCAGCAAAGGAATTGGAACGTCAGGGTTTTGCTGTGAAAATAATAAAGTAAGAAAAGTATGGGATTACTTGAATTTAATAAACTTCCGATTAATACGCTGGTAGGTGCAGACTGGAAAACGTTTAAGGCTATCACTGCCGGTCGTGAAATAGATGCGGCTTACAAGGGAAAATACCGGTTGACAAAGGCGGTGTGCCGTTTACTCTCTCCATTAGCCGGATTGCAGAATAGCCGGTATGAAAAGCTATTGGCCAACCAGCCATTGGAACATGATCCGGTATTTATTCTGGGACATTGGAGAAGCGGAACTACTTTTGTTCATAATGTGTTCTCTTGCGACAAGCATTTTGGGTATAATACAACGTATCAGACTGTGTTTCCTCATTTGATGATGTGGGGGCAGCCTTTCTTTAAAAAGAATATGAGTTGGCTGATGCCGGATAAACGTCCGACCGACAATATGGAACTGGCTGTGGATCTTCCGCAGGAAGAGGAATTTGCATTGTCGAATATGATGCCTTATACTTATTATAATTTTTGGTTCTTGCCGAAATGTCAACAGGAATATGCAGACAAGTATCTGTTGTTTGATGATATTACAGACGCGGAGTTGAAAGTATTTGAAGAGGTATTTACGAAACTGATTAAGATTTCTTTGTGGAATACGCATGGTACTCAGTTCCTTAGCAAGAACCCTCCGCACACCGGCCGGGTGAAAGAACTGGTAAAGATGTTCCCGAACGCTAAGTTTATTTACTTGATGCGTAATCCGTATACGGTATTCGAATCTACACGCAGTTTCTTTACAAATACGATTCAACCGTTGAAGTTGCAGGATATCAGCAATGAACAATTGGAGGAAAATATCCTTTCTATCTATGCGAAACTTTATCATAAGTATGAATCGGACAAACAGTTTATCCCCGAAGGTAATCTGATGGAGGTGAAGTTTGAAGACTTTGAAGCAGATGCGATGGGAATGACAGAGAATATTTATAAGTCACTTTCTATTCCGGGATTCACGGAAGCGCGTGCTGACATAGAAAAGTATGTGGGCGGTAAGAAAGGATATAAAAAGAACAAGTATAAATATGATGATCGCACAATTCGTCTGGTTGAAGAGAATTGGGGATTTGCTTTAAAACAATGGGATTATAATTTATAAGAAGAAGAAAAAAGAAAGGAAAGTAATGGTTCAGAAAATCGTTCATCGCCTGTTGATGACAGGTTTTGTTGCATTTTTTTCTTCCTTGTCTTTGATGGCGCAGCATAAAGTCGAAATGCTTCCTTTTGGAGACATGGATCAATGGGTAGACCGTCAAATAAAGGAGTCGAGCATTATTGGCGGAAATACAAAGAATGTATATGCGATAGGGCCGACCACTGTAATCAAGGGAGATCAGGTTTATAAAAATATGGGTGGTTCGCCTTGGGGTACTTCAAACGTGATGGCAAAAGTAGCCGGAATTACCAAGACGAACACATCGGTTTTCCCTGAAAAAAGAGGGAATGGATACTGTGCGCGGCTGGATACTCGTATGGAAAGTGTGAAGGTGCTGGGACTGGTTAATATCACGGTGCTGGCGGCCGGTTCTATTTTTACCGGATCGGTGCATGAACCTATTAAAGGTACTAAGAATCCACAGAAGATGCTGCAGACCGGTATTCCGTTTACTAAGAAACCGGTAGCCCTTCAGTTCGACTACAAGGTGAAGATGTCGGATCGCGAAAATCGTATCCGTGCTACCGGATTCAGTAAGATTACGGATGTTCCCGGTAAAGATTATCCCGCAGCTATTCTGTTTTTGCAGAAACGTTGGGAAGATGCGGAAGGAAACGTGTATGCGAAACGTATCGGTACAATGGTGACCTATTATTATCACTCTACGGACTGGAAGAATAATGTTTCCTATGAAATTATGTATGGTGATATTACAAGTCGTCCTGAATATAAGGCTCACATGATGCGTCTGCAGGTTACTGAAAGTTACACGGTCAATAGTAAAGGCGAAAGTGTACCTATTCATGAGGTGGCTTGGGGGGATGAGAATGACGTCCCTACCCATCTGTGTCTTCAGTTTACATCCAGTCACGGAGGGGCATATATAGGTTCTCCGGGAAATACATTATGGATTGATAATGTAAAGTTAGTATATTAAAGGTACAGCAGAAAAATAAGAATAGCCAATGATAAATTCGTCGTTGGCTATTTTTGTTTTATAAAAAAAGAATGGAGGTGTGATTTTTTACGTGTTTTTTTGCGTGTATTATATTAAATATCTATATTTGCAGTAATTTTTAAGAAAATAAGTTCGTCTTATTCTCTTTTTGATGGAAATATATTATTTACTAAAATAAATTGAGATGAAAAAGGGTTTATTATTTATTTTATTGGCGGCAGTTTCTGTTTGTCTGCCTGCTCAGGAAAAAGAAAAAGCAGCAACTAGCTATAGCGTAGAGACAAACCGCTTTGGAGCTAATTGGTTTATTAGCGGTGGTCTGGGAGCCCAGATGTATTTTGGAGATAATGACAGTAAGTTGGATTTTGGAAAACGACTTGCTCCTGCATTGGATATTGCTGTAGGAAAGTGGTTTACTCCCGGAATCGGTTTGCGTATTGCTTATAATGGTCTTCAGGCTAAGGGAGCTGCTTTGCTTGAAGATGATGCTTATGTAAAAGGTGGCGTTATGTCTAACGGATATTATAAGCAGAAATGGAATATCGCCAATTTCCATGGTGATGTTATGTTGAACCTTACTAATATGTTCTGCGGATATAAGGAAGACCGTCTGTATTCATTCATCCCTTATGTGGGTGCAGGATGGGTTCATTCTTGGACGAAACCGACAGATGATAATATTGGTTTTAATTTAGGTTTGATTAACCGTTTCCGTTTGTCGTCTGCTTTGGACTTCAACGTGGAAATGCGTAGCCTGTTTATGAAAAATACATTGGCTGGTGAGAATAAGGAAGCTATGTTAGGACTGACTGTAGGTGTTACTTATAAATTTAAGAAACGCGGTTGGAATGCAGTTCCTACAGTTCCGATGGTTCCGGAAAGCCAGTTGAACGATATGAGAGACAGAGTAAACGCACTGAAGGGTGAAAATGAATCTTTGAAGCGTGACTTGGTTGAAGCACGTAATAAGAAACCGGAAGTGATCGTTAAGAAAGAAGCCGGATTTGTTCCACGCCTTGTTGTAGTATTCAATATCGGTAAGAGCAATATCAGCAAGAGAGAGTACATGAATATCGAAGCTATGGCTAAGGGTATCAAGGAAAATCCAGGAAAAGTATTTACTATAACCGGATATGCTGATAAGGGTACAGGCTCTGCTGAATACAACATGAAGTTGAGTAAGAAGAGAGCTGAAGCTGTTCGTGACTTGATGGTTAACGAATTCGGAGTTCCTGCTTCTCAGTTGAAGGTTGACTATAAGGGTGGTGTTGGCAATATGTTCTATGATGATGCTAAACTGAGCCGTGTAGCAATTGTTGAAGAATAATATACATTTGAAATATTATAATAAAAGAGACGTTTCCTTTCACGGGAAGCGTCTTTTTTTGTATTTTTGTGCCCCATGAGCAGAATAGTAGCAATAGATTACGGAAGAAAACGTACAGGAATAGCTGTCAGCGACACCATGCAGCTGATTGCCAATGGCTTGACGACAGTTCCTACACATGAGCTTTTGAATTTTATCGGTGATTACATCGCTAAGGAACCGGTAGAGCGGATTATTATTGGATTGCCTAAGCAAATGAATAATGAAGTTTCGGAGAATATGAAAAATATAGAACCTTTTGTCCGTTCACTGAAAAAACGTTTTCCTGAGCTTCCTGTGGAGTATGTGGACGAGCGTTTTACCTCCGTTCTTGCGCATCGGACTATGCTGGAGGCAGGACTGAAAAAGAAAGACCGGCAGAACAAGGCTTTGGTAGATGAGATTAGCGCTACAATTATTCTGCAAACATATTTGGAAAGTAAACGTTTTTAATATAGACAAAGAATAACTTATTTTTTTAGTAGAATATCAGATATGATTTTACCTATTTATGTATATGGCCAGCCTGTTTTAAGAAAGGTGGCAGAGGATATAACTCCGGATTATCCGAATCTGAAAGAGTTGATTGCAAATATGTTTGAAACAATGGTGCATGCGGACGGTGTAGGATTGGCTGCCCCGCAAATCGGTTTGCCCATTCGTGTTGTTACCATTACGTTAGATCCGCTCTCGGAGGATTATCCTGAATTTAAAGATTTTAATAAAGCTTATATCAATCCCCATATACTAGAGGTCGGGGGAGAAGAAGTAAGTATGGAAGAAGGATGTCTGAGTCTGCCGGGTATCCATGAGACAGTGAAAAGAGGAAATAAGATTCGCGTGAAATATATGGACGAGAATTTTGTGGAACACGAGGAAGTTGTAGAAGGCTATCTGGCTCGCGTAATGCAACATGAATTCGACCATTTGGACGGTAAGATGTTTATTGATCATATTTCTCCACTTCGTAAGCAAATGATTAAGGGAAAACTGAATACGATGTTGAAGGGGAAAGCTCGCAGTTCTTATAAGATGAAACAGGTAAAATAAAGATAAAAAACGTTTATATCCCTGTTAAGTAAACGAAAAGCATTATTTTTGCTTCGTTTACAAGTATAAAATGTCGATGATAAAGAGAATATTAACAGTATTATTACTGTTCCCCACACTGGTATGTGCTCAGATAAATACGGATCGGGTGATGACTATCGCCCGAAACGCTCTTTATTTTGAGGATTATGTACTTTCCATTCAGTACTTCAACCAGGTAATTAACGCTAAACCTTATTTGTATGAGCCTTATTTTTTCAGGGCTTTGGCCAAACTGAATCTGGAAGATTTTCAAGGTGCGGAAGCAGACTGTGATGCGGCTATCCAACGCAATCCGTTTGTGGTAGGTGCTTATCAGATTCGTGGCCTTGCCAGAATCCGTCAGAGCAAATTTGACGGGGCTATTGAAGATTATCAGAAGGCTTTGCATTATGATCCGGAGAATATCACTCTGTGGCATAATTTAACGTTATCTCATATTCAGAAAAAGGATTATAATTCAGCAAAAGAGGATCTGGAAAGTTTGCTGAAAGTGTCTCCCCGTTATACACGTGCTTATTTAATGAGGGGGGAAGTGTCTTTGCAGCAGAAGGACACCATTGCTGCCTTGACCGATTTCAATAAGGCGCTTGAATTGGATAAATATGATCCGGACGCATGGGCTGCACGGGCAATTGTGAAATTGCAGCAATCCAAATATGCAGAGGCGGAATCGGACTTTGACCGGGCTATTCATTTAAGTGCGAAGAATGCCGGAAATTATATTAATCGTGCATTGGCAAGATTTCATCAGAATAATCTGAGAGGTGCTATGAGTGACTATGATTTGGCATTGGATATTGATCCCAATAACTTTATCGGACATTATAATCGTGGTCTGCTTCGTGCACGGGTAGGGGACGACAACCGGGCAATTGAGGACTTTGATTTTGTCATTCAAATGGAACCGGATAATATGATGGCTGTCTTTAACCGTGGTTTGCTCCGTGCGCAGACAGGTGATTATCGTGGGGCCATACAAGACTATACGACTGTTATCAATCAGTATCCTAACTTTTTGGCCGGATATTATCAGCGTTCGGAAGCCCGTAGAAAAATTGGGGATAAGAAAGGAGCGGAACAAGATGAGTTTAAGGTCATGAAAGCCCAGATTGACAAGCAGAACGGTGTGACTAATAAGGATGTTGCCCAGAATAAAGATAAAGCGGACGGAAGTGGAGATGAAGATGGAGAAAAAACACGCAAGAAGTCGGATAAGAATATGAATAACTATCGTAAGATAGTAATTGCCGATGACTCTGAAGCCGAACAGCGCTATACGAGTGATTATCGTGGACGTGTGCAGGACAAGAATGTAAATATCACACTGGAACCCATGTTTGCTTTGACTTATTATGAGAAAATGAGTGACGTGAAACGTTCGGTGAATTTCCACAAGTATATTGAGGATTTGAACCGTACGGGAATCCTCTCTAAACGTCTCCGTATTACGAATATGGAAGCTCCGTTGACAGAAGAACAGGTGAAATTCCATTTTGCTTTGATCGATACACATACGTCCGCTATCGTGGCTGATGAAAAGAGCGCTCCGAAGCGTTTTGCCCGTGCGATTGACTTCTATCTGGTACAGGACTTCTCAAGTGCTGTGGCTGACTTGACACAGACGATTCTGTTGGACGGTGATTTCTTCCCGGCTTATTTTATGCGTGCGCTTATCCGCTGTAAGCAACTGGAATATCAGAAGGCAGAACAAGCCGCCGAAACGGATATTCCGGGTGATAAACGTAAAGAGATTACTGCGGTTGATTATGAAGTAGTAAGGAAAGACCTGGACAAGGTGATCAATCTGGCGCCGGACTTTGTTTATGCTTACTATAACCGTGCGAATGTCTCTGCTATGCTGAAGGACTACCGGGCTGCTATTGCCGATTATGACAAGGCGATCGAGCTGAATCCCGATTTTGCGGATGCTTACTTTAATAGAGGTCTTACCCATATATTTTTAGGTAATAACAAACTGGGCATTTCTGATTTAAGTAAAGCCGGTGAGTTGGGTATTGTTTCTGCTTATAACGTGATCAAACGTTTTACGGATCAGACGGAATAACATTTATTTGATAAAAAATGGAAAACTCAAAAGATTTACTTACTTTTGCGTTCAAATTGTGAAAATATAACATCATCTATTATGATAAAGATAAAATTTCCCGATGGCTCTGTTCGTGAATATAACGAAGGAGTGAACGGTTTACAGATTGCAGAAAGTATCAGTTCGCGTTTGGCACAAGATGTTTTGGCTTGTGGCGTGAATGGCGAGACTTATGATTTAGGACGTCCTATTAATGAAGATGCTGATTTCGTGCTTTATAAATGGGATGATGAAGAAGGCAAACATGCTTTTTGGCATACAAGTGCTCACTTGCTGGCTGAAGCTTTGCAGGAACTTTATCCGGGCATTCAGTTCGGTATCGGTCCGGCCATTGAAAACGGATTCTATTATGATGTAGATCCGGGAGAAGCGGTAATCAAGGAAAGTGATCTGCCTGCTATTGAAGCTAAGATGCAGGAACTGGCTGCCAAGAAAGAGGATGTAGTCAGAGAGAGCATTGCCAAAGCGGATGCATTGAAGATGTTTGGCGATCGTGGAGAAACTTATAAATGTGAGTTGATTTCCGAATTGGAAGACGGACATATTACTACTTATACGCAAGGGACATTTACTGATCTTTGCCGTGGTCCTCACTTGATGACGACTGCTCCGATCAAAGCTATCAAACTGACTACGGTAGCTGGTGCATATTGGCGTGGTCAGGAAGACCGTAAGATGTTGACACGTATTTATGGTATCACGTTCCCGAAGAAGAAAATGCTGGATGAGTATCTGGTATTGTTGGAAGAAGCCAAAAAACGTGACCACCGTAAGATCGGCAAAGAGATGCAGTTGTTCATGTTCTCGGAGACGGTAGGAAAGGGACTTCCGATGTGGTTGCCGAAAGGTACTGCATTACGTCTGCGTTTGCAGGAATTCTTGCGTCGTATCCAGACTCGCTATGACTATCAGGAAGTAATCACTCCGCCGATTGGCAACAAGTTACTGTATGTGACTTCCGGTCACTATGCAAAATATGGCAAAGACGCTTTCCAGCCTATTCATACTCCGGAAGAAGGAGAAGAGTACTTCTTGAAACCGATGAACTGCCCTCACCATTGTGAGATTTATAAGAACTTCCCGCGTTCATACAAAGACCTTCCATTGCGTATTGCTGAATTTGGAACAGTTTGTCGTTATGAACAAAGTGGTGAGTTGCACGGTTTAACTCGTGTACGTAGCTTTACGCAGGATGACGCTCATATTTTCTGTCGTCCGGATCAGGTAAAAGATGAATTCCTTCGTGTAATGGATATCATCTCTATTGTGTTCCGTTCTATGAATTTCCAGAATTTTGAGGCTCAGATATCATTGCGCGATAAGGTAAACCGCGAAAAATATATTGGTAGCGATGATAATTGGGAAAAGGCAGAGCAGGCTATTATCGAGGCTTGTGAAGAAAAAGGATTGCCTGCTAAGATTGAATATGGTGAAGCGGCTTTCTACGGTCCTAAGCTCGACTTTATGGTGAAAGATGCAATCGGCCGTCGCTGGCAGTTGGGTACTATCCAGGTAGACTATAACTTGCCGGAACGTTTTGAACTGGAATATATGGGATCTGATAATCAGAAACACCGTCCGGTTATGATCCATCGTGCACCGTTCGGATCAATGGAGCGCTTTGTTGCCGTGCTGATTGAACATACCGCTGGTAAGTTCCCATTGTGGTTGACACCCGACCAGGTTGCTATTCTGCCGATCAGTGAGAAGTTCAATGAATATGCGGAACAAGTGAAGATGTATCTGAAAACTCACGAAATCCGTGCGATTGTAGATGACCGTAACGAAAAAATAGGTCGCAAGATCCGTGATAATGAGATGAAACGTATTCCTTATATGCTGATTGTCGGCGAAAAAGAAGCAGAAAATGGTGAAGTTTCTGTTCGTAGACAAGGCGAAGGGGATAAGGGAACCATGAAATTTGAAGAATTTGCTAAAATTTTGAACGAAGAAGTTCAGAATATGATAAATAAATGGTAACTTTGCAGCCGTTTCATGATAAATATTTAGTAGAACAATAAAAAGATCAAACTAGGAAGTAAACGTTTTTAATGAAGAATGACACTTTTAAAGGGCAATACAGAATCAACGAACAGATTCGTGCCAAAGAAGTCCGCATTGTAGGCGACGATATTGAACCGAAAGTATATCCTATCTTTCAAGCCTTGAAAATGGCCGAAGAGAAAGAATTGGATTTAGTGGAAATTTCTCCTAATGCTCAACCCCCTGTTTGTCGTATTATTGATTACTCTAAATTTCTTTATCAATTAAAGAAACGCCAGAAGGAACAAAAAGCGAAGCAGGTTAAGGTCAATGTAAAAGAGATCCGTTTCGGACCTCAGACAGATGATCATGATTACAACTTCAAGTTGAAGCATGCTAAGGGCTTTTTGGAAGATGGAGATAAGGTGAAGGCTTATGTGTTTTTTAAGGGACGTTCCATCCTTTTTAAGGAGCAAGGTGAAGTTCTTTTGCTTCGTTTTGCCAACGACCTTGAAGATTACGCGAAAGTAGATCAGATGCCTATACTTGAGGGAAAGCGTATGACTATACAACTTTCTCCGAAAAAGAAAGAGGCAGCTAAAAAGTCGGCAGCGCCGAAACCTGCCGCTCCTGTGCAGAAAGCTGAAAAGCCGGAAGCTGAGGAAGAATAAGAGAAAATGCGTAACGCGCAGGTATAGTGCGTTGCCATTATATATTTAATAATTTAAAAATAAGTAAGATGCCAAAGATGAAGACTAACTCCGGTTCTAAAAAAAGGTTTACCCTTACCGGAACAGGTAAAATCAAAAGAAAGCACGCTTTTCACAGTCACATTTTGACTAAGAAAACTAAGAAGAGAAAAAGAAATCTGTGCTACTCTACAACTGTTGATACAACAAATGTAAGCCAGGTTAAGGAACTCTTAGCAATGAAGTAATCAAAAGCGTAAAAGTATTATTAAAGTATTAACCGAATGCATTAGCCTGAAGTTCGCTGCGTGAAGTAGCGGCGCTAACATTCAAAAAAAGTAAAACTATGCCAAGATCAGTAAATCATGTTGCTTCAAAAGCAAGAAGAAAGAAAATTTTGAAATTAACCAGAGGTTACTTTGGTGCAAGAAAGAATGTATGGACCGTAGCTAAAAACACTTGGGAAAAGGGTTTGACTTACGCGTTCCGTGACCGTAGAAATAAGAAAAGAAACTTCCGCGCTCTTTGGATACAGCGTATCAATGCAGCAGCACGTCTTGAAGGAATGTCTTATTCTAAATTGATGGGCGGTCTGCACAAAGCCGGTATTGAAATAAATCGTAAGGTTTTGGCTGATTTAGCTATGAATCACCCGGAAGCTTTCAAAGCTGTGGTTGCTAAAGCAAAAGCTGCTTAAGACTCAACAGTTTATGAATTACAAAGTGTCAGTTACTAGGCTAGTAACTGGCACTTTTTCTTTGCGCGACAGTGAAAACAGAATAAAAAAATGTTAGTAGGTAAACAAAATCCTTTTTTTTCTTGCTAATATCAAGGATTCTTATTACATTTGTGATACAAAAATATTAGCCGTATCGACTGGATCGGGAAACTCTTCAAATTAATCTGATGCACCGAGAAAGCTTCGTTCTTCAATGGCGGGCCACATCCTTCGGGACAGCTTTAAGCCGGTGGATTACAAAGAGGGCGAGCGCTCAAATCTTGTTCTATCAGAGTTTCATCACATCGTCGGTACGGCTTTCTTATATACTTTTCTATGATATTTTATTTCTCAGGTACAGGTAATTCAAAGTGGATCGCTAATCAGCTGTCTAAGGAACAAAAAGAGGATTTAGTTTTCATTCCCGATGCATTGAGGAGTGGAGTGTTGGAGTTTTGTCTCAAAGAGGAAGAGACGATCGGATTCGTGTTTCCTATTTACTCGTGGGCGCCTCCTGAGATTGTATTGAGCTTTATCCAAAAACTCTCGCTGAAGGGGTACAGAGGGCAGTATTTGTTCTTTGTATGTTCTTGTGGGGATGATACCGGCTTGACTCAACAGGTTCTGACGAAAGCGTTCAGACATAAGGGATGGGAATGTCATGCCGGCTTTTCAGTCACCATGCCTAACAATTATGTATTGCTTCCGGGATTTGATGTGGATAGCGAGGAACTAGAGAGGAAGAAGTTGGCAGAGAGCGTCGCGGAACTTAAAAGGATAAATACTTTGATCAGTAAAAGAGAACACTTGTTTTCCTGCCACGAAGGCAGTATTCCTTTTATCAAAACGAGAATAATCAATCCTTTATTCAATCGTTTTCAAATGTCACCTAAGCATTTCTATGTAACAGATGACTGTATCGGATGTAGACGTTGTGAGAAGAATTGTCCGATGGAGAATATTACTATGTCGGAAGAGAAGCCGGTCTGGGGAATGAATTGCACCTCATGCCTGGCATGTTACCATGTATGTCCCCGGCAAGCGGTGCAATATGGGAAAAGAACAAAAGGGAAGGGGCAGTATTTCAATCCCAATTCCGGCTATTGATCTTTGATTTTAATGCAGCAATGAGATAGGTCTTCGATGATTGCAAGGCTTTCTACTCTGACGCCCTGTTCTTCCAGCACTTTGCGTCCGTTTTGGAATGCTTTTTCAATGATGAATCCCATTCCTACCAGATTTGCTCCGGACTGCTTAATGAGATCAAGAACACCTAATGCCGCATTTCCGTATGCAAGGAAGTCATCTACAAAAAGTATGTTGTCATTTGGAGTCAGAAAATCGGAGCTGATAACAACTTCGTAATCACGGTCTTTTGTAAACGAGTGGACGGTGGTACTTAGTGCATTCTGAATCGTTTTGGGAGATTTCTTTTTGGCAAATACGACAGGCAAATCCATCAGGTAACCTGTCATGATAGCCGGAGCAATGCCACTGGCTTCTATTGTCATGATTTTATTTACGTTTGTGGCTGCAAAACGGCGGACAAATTCGACTCCGATCGATTTCATCAGAACAGGATCCATCTGGTGGTTGATAAAACTATCCACTTTCAGAATACCTCCTTCGTAACATTTTCCATCTTGCAGAATTCTTTTTTTGAGTAATTGCATATAATCTGATATTAATTAATAATGTGCTAATATGCCATTCCGGATGATGAAACAAAGGACGGCATATTAGCACATGAACTATTTTAGTCTTACTTGTTATCTCTTAAATCTTTCACACGAACGGCTTTCCCCTCACTTTGAGGTAGAGAACCTTTCTTAACCAGTTTTACTTTGGGAGTAACCAGGATTTCGTCTTTCAGTTGACGGGTAATATCCTTGCGTATTTTCTCCAATTCAATATAATTGTCGGTAGAAAGATCGCTCAGTTCCACTTCAACAATCATTTCATCTTGATTATTGATTGTTTCCAGCGTAATTAAATAGTTGCTGCCCAATTCGGGGAATTGTACCAGAATTTTCTCTACCTGCATCGGGAAGATATTGACTCCCTTGATGATAAACATATCGTCACTACGTCCTTTAATCCGGTCAATACGGATATGTGTACGACCGCAAGGGCATTTTCCCGGAAGAATACGGGTTAAGTCGCGGGTACGATAACGGATGAGCGGCATCATTTCCCGATCAAGGGTAGTGAGTACTAATTCTCCGGTTTCTCCTTCAGGAACAGGTTCGCCTGTTTCTGGATCAATGATTTCTACTAAGTAGCAATCCTCCCAAAAGTGCATTCCGTTCTGTTCCAGACATTCGAAAGCAACACCGGGACCGTTCATTTCCGTCATACCGAAGCTGTTGTATGCTTTCACACCCAACATCCGCTCTATTTTCCGACGTTGTTCATCTGTATGGGGCTCTGCACCGATTACCAAAGTTTTCAGTGTGGTGCCTCTTGGGTCTAGTCCTTCTTCCTGAAAGACCTCTGCAAGACGAATGGCATAGCTTGGTATGGCATGCAGAGCGGTTGTCTTAAAGTCATTGATGAATTTAATCTGCCGCTTGCTGTTACCGGCTGCGGCAGGAACGGTAAGACAGCCCAGACGTTCGGCGCCATATTGGAACCCTAGTCCTCCTGTAAACATTCCATATCCTGAACTATTCTGAAAAACATCTGTTTTACGGATTCCTACCGTATATAGGCAGCGGGCTACCAGATTTGCCCAAGAATCAAGGTCGTGTTGTGAGTGAACGATAACTGTCGGATTTCCGGTAGTACCACTGGAAGAGTGAATACGCACACCATCATTCCTCATATCTCCCGCCACCAGTCCGAAAGGGTAGTGGGCGCGCATATCGGCTTTGGTCGTAAACGGTACTTTACGGATATCATCCAGCGATTGTATGCTGTCTGAGGTAATACCATGTTTACTGAAAACCTCCTTATAGTATGGAGCGTTTGCAGCGATACTGATTGTTTTCTTCAAGCGTTGAAGCTGCAATTCCTGCAACTTCTCCCGACTCATGGTTTCTATTTCTTCTTCCCAGTATTGTGTACTCATGGCAGTCTCTATTATTACATAAGCTTTTCCGCAATTTCCTTGCCGGCAGCCAATGCTTTAAGATTCATTTCTACAATTGCTTCCCCTTTACGTTGGAAAATCTCACGAATGCTGTCCTGCACTTTTGCGTAGTCAATGCCAAGAAATGGAATTGTTGCTCCCAACAGGACGATATTGGCTACCCGTGCGGAACCGGCTTCTTTGGCAACTTTATCTACATTCAATACTATCTTATGAGGTAGTTTGTTGATTTCTGCCATTACTTTGTCCGTTTCCGGATAGTTGGGGATATTGACAAAAGGAGTTTCATTCGTTACCAGCCACCCTTCAGAGCTAAGGTAAGGAAGATATCGAAGGCCTTCCATAGGTTCCAGTGAGATAATAAGATCACATTTGCCGGAAGGAATCAAATCGGAAGCAATCGGCTGATCGCTGATGCGGAGGTTGGATTGAACGTCTCCTCCGCGCTGGCTCATTCCGTGCACTTCTGCTTGTTTCATATAAAGTCCTTCCTTTAAAGCGGCTTTACCGATTACGGTAGCAATGGACAAAATACCCTGTCCGCCTACTCCTGATAATATAATATCTTTTTTCATGGTTTACTTGCTTCTTTTTTTACGTGCTAATGTCTGGATACACTCTCTGCGTGGAATAATGACAGATACGCCACGATATTCGATTTCTTCGCGTATGATCTGTTTCATCTCTTCGTAATTCTTCTTCAAAGGAACAACCACTCTGATATGGGCGGGCTCTACACCGAGACCTGCACAGATTGCTTCGATACGTCCGGTTCCTGCAGAATCTTGCCCGCCTGTCATAGCGGTAGTCTCGTTGTCGGATATTACAATTGTCACATTGGCGTTTTCATTTACGCAGTCTAATAATCCCGTCATACCCGAATGAGTGAATGTGGAGTCGCCGATGACGGCTACGGCCGGAAACAGGCCTCCGTCGGCTGCACCTTTTGCCATAGTGATAGAAGCACCCATATCTACGCATGAGTTGATAGCATTGAATGGCGCATTTGCTCCCAGTGTATAACAGCCGATGTCGCTGAATACTTTATGGGCGGGATATTCCTCTTTGAGCACTTCAGTCAATGTGGTATACATGTCGCGATGGCCGCAACCTTCACAAAGTGCGGGCGGACGCATCTCTACCACAGACGGAATGCCAAATTCGGATTTGTTCTCTTTGCCTACCGCACGGGCTACCGAGTCAGGATTCAGTTCTCCGTCTTGCGACAAAGTGCCGTCTAAACGTCCTTTTACCTTTATACCAATACCCAGATAACCTTTCAGTTGTTTTTCTACAAAAGGTTGACCGTCTTCCAAAACAAGAATCTCATCGCAAGACTCTACCAATTGATGGAGTTGCTTTTTCGGCAGTGGATATTGTCCGATTTTGAGTACCGGATATTCACAGCCTTCGGGGTAGTTTTCCATCAGGTAATTGTAACCGATACCACATGCGATGATTCCTAGTTTCTTGTTAGGACCATCTGTATATTTGTTGTACGGTGATTCTTCGGAGGCCTTTATGAACTCATCTTGACGTGAAAGTAATACTTTATAGCGTTTGCGGGCATTTCCCGGCAACAGGATGAATTGACGCGGGTCGTCGCTGAATGATATTTCATTCTGTGGTTTCTGTTCCTTGCGTTCTACTCCGGAACGGGAATGCGCAAGACGGGTTACCATACGCATTAAAATAGGTTCTCCCATTTTCTCGGAAAATTCAAAACCGCTGTACACCATGTCATACGCTTCCTGCTGATTACTGGGTTCGTACATAGGGATGAGGGAGAAATCTCCGTAGAAACGGCTGTCTTGCTCGTTCTGTGAGGAGTGCATACTAGGATCGTCTGCCGCTATCACAATCAGTCCGCCTTTCACGCCGGTGATGGCAGAGTTGACAAAACAGTCGGCGGCCACATTCATACCTACATGCTTCATGCAGACTAAGGCCCGCTTGCCGACGAAAGACATACCTAAAGCAGCCTCCATCGCTGTTTTTTCGTTGGCACACCAACGGTTATGTATATTCCGTTCGGTCGTTATCGGGGCCATCTGAATATATTCCGTAATCTCAGTTGAAGGAGTACCGGGATAGGCATAAACACCTGAGAGTCCGGCATCCAATGCAGCTTGTGCAATGGCTTCATCGCCAAGTAAGAGTTGCTTGCTCATATATTTCTTTTTATTTAGTGTTGATCACAGTTTGTTATTCTATCGGGCAAAGATAGGCTTTTCAGTTCGTTTTATCACAAATTTACTTGAAAATCTTTCTTTCATTCAGCGCTTTCCAATATTTTCTTGCATTTGCCATGTGTTCGGCATAATTGGATGCGAAATTGTGAGTCCCGGAAAAGTCCTCTTTGGCACACATATAAATATAGTTGTGCTTGGTATAATTCAATACACTGTCTATCCCTTTTTTAGAGGGGATACGGATAGGTCCGGGAGGTAATCCGGTATTTATATATGTGTTATATGGCGAATCGATTTTCAAATGCTCGTTCGTAATACGTCGCAGACCAAAATCCTGTAGGGCAAATTTGATTGTCGGGTCTGCTTGCAGGGGCATATCTTTGTGCAGGCGGTTGATGTATAATCCGGCTACCATTGGCTTTTCTTCATTATTATTGGTCTCTTCTTCAACGATGGAAGCAAGTGTGCTGACTTCTTCCGGTGTCATACCGATCGCAGTGGCTTGTGCCAACCGTTCTTTGTTCCAGAAACGTTCATGTTCCTTTCTCATACGTTCGATTAATTCATCCGCACTCATATCCCAGTATACTTGGTAGGTTTCGGGAATGAAAAGACCGGGCAAGGTTGCCTCTGTGTATCCTAGTCGGGCTTGGACGGTGGAATCAAACAACCGGCGGGCAATCTCGGCAGAATCGATCATTAACTGTTTGCCCATACTTCGTGCCAGTCGTTCTAAAGTACGGACACTTCCAACTGTGAGATTCATCGGCTCTTGGTAACCTCTGGAAAAACGGCTGTATACATGGTATACATTGTCGTTCGGACGGATGGCATAACGTCCCGTGTGTATATTCTGTTCGAGATTTTTGTATTTGGCCATCCAATGGAATCCGGTGAGTTTGTTGACATATCCGAACTTTTTTATTTTATTGGTAATAGAATCGGCCGTATCGTCCCGGTCTACGTAAATGTATACGGTTTTGGACGGATGGAATTGGGGAGCAAACAGGTAGTAATAAATAGTCCCTCCTGCAATAGCGCAAAGTAAAAATATTCCAATCAGAATGGATAATAAAATAGTTCTCTTTTTTTTCTTCATCTTATGAGACGTTATTTTTGCAGCGTCAAAGATAAGAAGAATTTGAATAGGAGTGGTTTCTTTCTGAGATGAATCTTTCCTCTGCAACATTTTTGTCTTTATATTAAGTATTATACTCGGAAAAACAAAAATGTCACATTGCTGATAATTAGATGTTTATGGGCAAAAATAGGGCAAAATTAAGATAAGTTCACAAAAAACGTCTAGATGTTTTTAGCTTTTTGAGAACAAAAAATGCATTTTTTCTGCAATGCTTTGTCACTGAGTTACTTATATGATTTTGTAGCTATTAATACTGTTCTATTGGGTTACAGTTGAACAACTATGGAGAAGGACAAGTGCAATTGACAGGTTACACAACAGTATCACGCTGGTTGCTCAACAGTAACAGCTTAATATCTCGGCAGGTTTTATTAATATGCCGCAAGGTTTTATTAATATACCACCGGATTTTATTTATTGGTAAAGAAGAAATCAATCGGTTCACTGCATGATTTTAAGATATAATACGGTATTTCTGATTAATTCGGCCATTGGAAATAATCAGCTTCTGCTTCTATCTTATTTTCTATTTCATCGGGAAGGGCCGCAAAGAAATCCATGTTTGTAAGATGTTCAATACTATCTATTGTCACTGCGTATGTAGAAAGTGGCTCTACTGACTGTTTATTGTTGAATAAGAAACCGATAGCCCGCATAGGCTTTACGAAAGGGGAGAGGATTACCTTGAAAAACTTTTGGGGCACTACAACTTTATTTTTTCCGATCGTTTTGGGTTGTCCGGTTATAATAGGTCCGCATATAATGATAATGGCGCTGTCTGCTATCGCCCAATCTCGGATTTTCTCTTCCAGATTTTTCCAACCTCTTCTGTTTAGTTGCGGGTGTTGCGGACACATATTGCTGAAGTAAAATGATTCTTTCATAGCTTGCGGACTCCATTTCATATCTGCAGCCGGTGCCATGTGTCCTTTGTCGTATCCCGAATGTGCATAGTCTGTATTGGTTGCTATCAAGCCTCTGACCTGCGGGTCGGTAATAAAACGGTTACTTCTTTTCTCCTTTCCCTTTGTCTCTTTACGAGTCAATTCGTATGAAACCCAATTGGGGAGTTTTAAATCTTTATTGTAAGAAACGGTGTATCCGGTGTGATGGATGATTTGTTCTTGACGTCGGGTGAGCGACACCGGTATTTCCAACTCTTTAATTGTCGGATTTTTACCTCCCGACTTATTGTTCTCCGGTTTCGTACCTTTCGTTTTTTTATCTTCCGGCTTCTTGTTCTCCTGCTTTTTGTCAGATGAAGTTTGAAATGATGTGCTGGTCTGTGGCTTTTCTTTTTGAGAAGTATCAATGCCCTGACAATATAAATAAACGCCGTAAAGAATAGGTATAAGTATAATGATGGTGATAATACATCCCAATTTATAATTGGAACGTGATTCTTTTTTGAATAATTTTCTGTTTTTGCCTTTCTTTTTTCGATTCATTGGTTTGCAGGTGGTAATGGGATTGTTTTTATTCTTCTTTTCTCATGCTGAATTCGCAACCGCAATATTGTTGATTGTAAAAATTATATTCTTTGATGATTGCGATGCGTCGTTCACTTAATCCGCCTTTACGCCAATTCTGTTCCCAATATGTGACATCAGGATAATGTGTCATGGCATATCGTCCGGCTTCATTTATCTGTTCCAGGCTTTTCCAACGGCTGGAAGCAAGGGTAGTGGTAATTACGGAGAAACCATGCTCGTGGGCATAACGGGCGGTTTCCAACAGGCGGCTCTTGAAGCAACGCAGGCAACGTCCTCCTCTTTCGGGTTCCTGTTCCATTCCTGCCATTTGGCAACGCCAGGCTTCGTGGTCATAGTCGGCGTCTACAATTTCCAGTCCTAATGATTGCGCATAACGGGTGCATTCATCTTTTCTTATGTTGTATTCTTCCTGTGGGAAAATATTGGGATTGCAATAGTATATGACAGGGGTTATATTGTGTTGCATCAGACATTCGATGATAGCTGACGAACAAGGAGCGCAACAAGTATGAAGTAAGATTTTGTCAGCCTCTCCCGGAACTTCGAGTTGGAATTTCTTTTTCATGCGGTAAAGTTAGTATATATTTTGTCATACCATGCAACACTTTATAATTTATTCACAGGCGGAATTATCATTGATTATTGGGACAAAAAGTATCGAAAACAAAAGTTGTTATAAAAATAGCTCAAAAAATAGGCGGATTCTTTTTGTAGTTTCAAATAAAGCTGTAATTTTGCACGCCGTAAACGAGAGACAAATGCCGCTATAGCTCAGTTGGTAGAGCAACGCATTCGTAACGCGTAGGTCGCCAGTTCAAGTCTGGCTAGCGGCTCTCAAAAGGAAATCTATTAACTATCTTGTATTTAGTTATTTAGACTTCCTTTTTTATTTATTGGTTCTTCAATTTAATTAGCTTTCAAACATTCTGCTACGTGCCAGCATACATGCACCAACAATACCAGCCTTATCTTTCAACTTGGATGTGATAATAGCTGAATCCTTGTTGACCAGATTCAGGGAGTATTTACGTACCGCAGTCTTTATAGGTTGGGTTATATAATCACTAGTCAACGACAAAGTACCGCCTATAATAACCAATTCCGGATTAAAAATATTGATCAGTCCTGCAATTTGTTTTCCTAGCTTCTGTCCGATCTCTTCTACAATTTCGATACAGAGTAGATCTTCTTTGTTTACTGCCGCAATTATCTCATCAAGGGTTATGGGATCTTCTTCGGCAGCGATTCTAGTTGATAATATAGAGCTTTCTCCGTTCCGGATACGTTCTAAAAGGATACGGTGAAGGGCAGAACCGGAAGCTTCGGTTTCTAAGCACCCTTTTTTGCCGCAGTGGCAGATAATTTCATTATCATAAGTGCTCATGTGACCGAATTCACCGGAAAATCCTGATTTACCTGTATAAATCTTACCATCTATGATAATTCCGATTCCCAATCCCCAACTTACGTTTACAAAGATAATATCTTTTTCTCCTTTTACGCAGCCTTGCATATATTCTCCATAAGTCATAGCCCGTGTATCATTATCGACAGTAACTTTGTAACTCAGTTTCTCAGACAACACATCTGCCAATGGTCTTTCTTCGAAATTGAACTGACTGAAACTGTATCCGGATTCTGGATTCACGCGTCCGGATACATTTACATTAATATTTAAGATTTTCTCTTTGTTGATGGTGAGCTTTTTTATAAAATTGAGAATCAGCTTGCACAACTCATTCATTCCCTCAATTGAATTCTCAAAATTATAAGGTATGTTCATTTTCAGTTCTACCATATCGCCTTTAAAATTTATCAGACCGATATTGACTGCAAATCTTTTGATATCTACACCTAAAAAATAACCGGATTCGGGATTAAGTCCATAAAGGTTCGGATGGCGCCCGCCACTGGTCTCCAATTTTCCATAATCATTAATATATCCGTCATCACACATCTCGCCAATAAATTTGGTGACGGTTGGTACACTCAAATCCAGCTCTTTTGAAAGATCGGGAATCGTAGAACTGCCATTATATATATAATGTGTAATAATCCTCTTTTTGACGAGAGCGCTTTTAGAGCCCTTTTCTATTTCTTTCAAGAATTGTTGGTTCATATGTTTGGTTATTTGGTAATATCTACAAAGATAATTAATTTTTTTATTAAATGTGGTGTTTTGTGTGGAAAAAATTAGAATCAAGTGGGTGATATTCTCTTTATTGCTTTATACATATAATAAGGTATGGTGTTCACGATTCATTATTTACTTTTGTATATCAAGTGCATAGAGTCTATTATCTTTTATTCTGATCGTTTTTGAACTTATATTTGTGAATTATATGTTTAAATGTAACTTTATTAATAAAATATTTTATTATCTATTGTTTATTTAATAAATATGCCTATATTTGTAGCGTGATATTAATTAAAACACATTGTGACTTCAATAGGTTAACATATATACAATGTAGAAAAACCAAAAAATTAAAGCTATGGAAACAAATAATCGTAGAGATTTTCTAAAAAAGGCGGCCTTGGCCGGAGCGTCAGCTTTGGTGGCTCCTTCTTTATTTGCTACCGGTGAAGAGGAGAGTGAAATATCTATTCTTAAAAATGAGAAGAATGGTTTGGAGAGTAATTTAATTGTTCCTAAAAATAATGGTCTGAAAATAACAGGAACCTTTCTGGATGAAATCTCCCATGACATTCCTCATCAGAATTGGGGAGAAAAAGAATGGGATATGGATTTCCAACACATGAAAAAGATTGGAATAGATACGGTGGTAATGATTCGTTCCGGTTATCGGAAATTTATAACTTATCCTTCGCCTTATTTATTAAAGAAAGGATGCTATATGCCGTCAGTTGATTTGGTAGATATGTATTTGCGTCTTGCTGCTAAATATAATATGAAGTTTTATTTTGGTTTATATGATTCAGGACGATATTGGGATACAGGTGATTTAAGTTGGGAGATTGAGGATAATAAATATGTGATAGACGAAGTCTGGAAAATGTATGGAGAGAAGTATAAAAGTTTTGGAGGCTGGTACATTAGCGGAGAAATTAGCCGGGCAACCAAAGGCGCAATCGATTCATTTTATACAATGGGAAAGCAATGTAAAGATGTTTCAGCCGGACTTCCTACTTTTATTTCTCCTTGGATTGATGGTAAGAAGGCGATTATGGGAACAGGTAAACTGACAAAAGAAGATGCAGTTTCTGTACAACAACACGAAAAAGAATGGAATGAAATTTTTGATGGTATTCATGAGGTGGTAGATGCATGTGCTTTTCAAGATGGACATATTGATTATGATGAATTGGATGCTTTCTTTTCTGTCAATAAAAAATTAGCGGATAAGTATGGGATGCAATGCTGGACAAATGCCGAATCTTTTGATCGTGATATGCCTATTCGTTTTCTACCCATTAAGTTTGATAAACTTCGGATGAAATTGGAAGCTGCCAAGCGTGCCGGATATGATAAGGCTATAACCTTTGAATTTTCGCATTTTATGAGTCCACAATCTGCTTACTTGCAAGCAGGGAATTTGTATAACAGATATAAAGAATATTTTGAAATAAAGTAATATTATGCAATCTACAATTAATTTTGGCTATCTTATATTCCTTTCTGTTGTGGCTGCTTTGGGCGGTTTCTTGTTCGGATATGATACGGCAGTTATATCCGGTACAATTGCTCAGGTTACTCAGCTTTTTCAACTGGACGCATTGCAGCAGGGATGGTATGTAGGGTGTGCGTTGGTCGGTTCAATCATTGGAGTCCTTTTTGCCGGCATTTTGAGTGATAAATTAGGGAGAAAATTGACTATGGTTATTTCTGCTATTCTCTTCTCCGCATCGGCTTTAGGATGTGCTCTCTGTACGGATTTTACGCAATTAGTGGTGTATCGTATAATTGGGGGTGTCGGGATAGGCGTTGTTTCCATAGTGTCTCCTCTTTACATTTCAGAAGTTTCAGTAGCACAGTATAGAGGGCGTTTAGTCTCTTTATATCAACTGGCTGTGACCGTTGGCTTCTTAGGAGCTTATTTGGTTAATTATCAGTTGTTGGCTTGGTCGGAAAGTGGTGCCTTATTGGGTGCTCCTCTATTAAATAAGATATTTATAACTGAGGTATGGAGAGGTATGTTAGGCATGGAAACGTTACCTGCGATATTATTCTTTATAATCATATTCTTCATACCGGAGAGTCCTCGTTGGTTAATTGTACGAGGGCAGGAGAGGAAGGCTGTAAATATTCTGGAGAGAATCTATAATTCGATTACAGAAGCAACAAGCCAATTGAAAGAAACTCAATCAGTTTTGACTGCTGAAACAAGCTCAGAATGGTCGTTATTGATGAAACCCGGCATTTTGAAGGCAGTAATTATAGGTGTATGCATTGCTATTTTGGGTCAATTTATGGGAGTCAATGCGGTGCTTTATTACGGTCCTTCTATTTTTGAGAATGCAGGACTTTCAGGAGGTGATTCTCTTTTTTACCAAGTTCTGGTAGGACTTGTTAATACTTTGACCACCATTTTGGCTCTTGTCATCATTGATAAAGTTGGTCGCAAGAAGCTGGTGTATTACGGAGTTTCGGGAATGATTGTTTCTCTGATTCTCATCGGCCTGTACTTCCTCTTCGGAGATTCCCTGGGAGTATCAAGCCTCTTCCTTCTTGTTTTCTTCCTGTTCTATGTATTCTGTTGTGCCGTGTCTATCTGCGCTGTGGTGTTCGTGCTCCTTTCGGAGATGTATCCCACCAAGGTTCGCGGACTGGCCATGTCAATAGCAGGATTCGCCTTATGGATCGGAACGTATCTGATCGGACAGTTAACCCCCTGGATGCTCCAGAACCTTACCCCCGCCGGAACATTCTTCCTGTTCGCCCTCATGTGCGTGCCGTATATGCTGATTGTCTGGAAACTAGTGCCGGAGACGACCGGGAAGTCACTGGAGGAGATTGAAAGATACTGGAACCGTTCGGAACAGTAGGAGAAAGAAAAAGACCTTAATAAGAGTATACTAACAACAACTGAGAAGTATAGAGAAGCCACAGACGGTTTTTGCATGGCCATTCAAGAAACGTTTCTCCGTCTTCGGCGTGCCCTATACCTAATTTAAAAAACAATATTATGGATTTTAAGAAACTAGCAAATCAGTACCGAAATGAATTGTTGGACAATGTCCTTCCATTCTGGATCGACCACTCCCAGGACGGTGAATACGGCGGTTATTTCACCTGTCTGGACCGTGAAGGGAAGGTTTTCGATACGGATAAGTTCATTTGGTTGCAGGGACGTGAGGTATGGACGTTCTCCATGCTTTACAACAAGGTGGAGAAACGCCAGGAATGGCTGGACTGTGCCGTTCAAGGTGGCGAATTTTTAAAGAAATACGGACATGACGGAAATTACAACTGGTACTTTTCCCTCGATCGTTCGGGTAGACCGTTGGTAGAACCGTATAACATTTTCTCCTATACTTTTGCAACGATGGCTTTCGGACAATTGAGTTTGGCAACCGGCAATCAGGAGTATGCCGATATTGCCAGAAAGACATTCGATATTATCTTGTCCAAAGTTGATAACCCTAAAGGAAAATGGAACAAGCTTCATCCCAGTACACGCAATCTAAAGAATTTTGCTCTTCCGATGATTCTCTGCAATCTTGCTATGGAAATAGAGCATATTTTAGGTAAAGATTATTTAGAACAGGCTATAGACACTTGTATCCATGAAGTTATGGACGTCTTTTATCGTCCCGAACTTGGTGGAATCATTGTCGAGAATGTAGATGTAAACGGCAGCCTTGTAGATTGTTTTGAAGGTCGCCAGATCACTCCCGGCCACGCGATTGAAGCCATGTGGTTTATCATGGACTTGGGTAAGCGTCTGCATCGTCCAGAACTGATAGAGAAAGCGAAAAATACGACTCTTACCATGCTTGAATATGGTTGGGATAAAGAGTATGGTGGCATTTATTACTTTTTAGATCGTAACAGTTTTCCTCCTCAACAGTTGGAATGGGACCAGAAACTCTGGTGGGTGCACATTGAATCTCTGATTTCATTGTTAAAAGGCTATCAGTTGACAGGAGACAAACTGTGTCTGGAATGGTTTGAAAAAGTACATGATTATACATGGGTACACTTTAGGGACGCTGAGTATCCGGAATGGTACGGATACTTGAATAGAAGAGGCGAAGTATTGTTACCCTTGAAAGGTGGTAAATGGAAAGGATGTTTTCATGTACCTAGAGGACTGTTTCAATGCTGGAAAATATTGGAAACTATTTATTCTAAATAAAACATTATGTTAAAAACACGAATTATTGGCATATTCCTGTTGCTTCTTCTGTTGGCTTCGTGCCGGCAGAAAGAAGAAGTGATATGCTATGGAACTCCTACTAATGACTTGATGAAGTTGCTGGATGAGGAAGGATATCGACTTCGTATCTATCCATCGGTGCATGAAGCATTACAGAAAGCCCCAAAACAGGCGGGCGTATTATTATTGAGTAAATCCTATCCTAGGGAAGGGGTGAAACTTGATGAAGCTGACCAGAAAATAATCAAAGAAAAATCATTGCGAGTATTTATGGAGTTTCCACAATGCGTAGGAACTACTGAATGGGTGACAGCCGATACTTTGGAATTGGAACGTATTGTGGTATGTGATTCATTGAATTCACTACTTCCCTCTATGAGTTTACTGTCGTTTCAACGCTGTATTATGAAGCAAACCCCAAATCCGGTTGCTAATCCCTTGTTAGTAGCTGCAAAAGTGGCAGGCTTCAACGAGGCGGTTTATGGACTGAAAGATACGCCCACTCAACCGATACTGTATTTTCACAATGACCGACTTCTCCTTTCAGCCACTTGCATGAGTAATTTTGCAGAGAGCCGTTACTTACCGGAACAACGAGTAAAGGCATTGTTCGAATATATTTTTCAATGGTTGTTAAATAAAGAGACATTCATTTTTTCTACCTGGACTTCTTATATTCGTCCGACTTATACAGCTACTGATATGTTGCCGAAAGATGCAGGAATGAATAGCATTAAAAGAGGAGTAGAATGGTTCTACAATGGACATTTCTTGGTGCATTCCGATTGGAAGCATGATTGGGCTGATAAATATATGGGTAATGGTGTTGCCCCGGTAGGACCTGAACTCCCACGCAACTTTAAAGATGGTGACGGTTCATTAGGTATTTTGGAAGGACATATGTCCGGTATTAAATATGACGGTACGCAGATGTATCGTTACTGGATGCGTGATGATGTTCAAGGAGAAGCTTCGTTCGCTTTTGCAGCTGCCGGTACACTACTGAATAATTCAGAATATACAAAGGTAGCTGCCAATTTACTTGACTATTCATTCACAGAATATAGAGATTCAGTACGCAATGATCCAAAATCCCCATCATATGGTCTGTTAGGATGGGCTTATACACATAAAGGCACTTATTATGGCGATGATAATGCCCGTTCATTATTAGGTTCTATTGCTTCATCAGCATTGATGAATAACCCTAAATGGGATAAGCAAATCGTTGAGGGCATTGTAGGTAATTTCCGTACTACGGGATTAAATGGATTTAGAGGACAAAATATTCTTGAGCCCGATTTACAGAAACGCGGCTGGAAATCATACTATAATGCTGACCTGGTAAATCTGCATGCTCACTTTGAGGCTTGGAACTGGGCTTGCTATCTTTGGCTGTATAACCAAACACATTATCAGCCGCTGCTTGAACGTGTGAAACGTGGAATAACTATGATGATGGAAGGATATCCGGAACAGTGGTCGTGGACTAACGGAATTCAACAAGAACGTGCCCGTATGATTCTGCCGCTAGCATGGCTCTATCGGGTGGAACCAACAGAGGAACACTTGGATTGGCTGCATTTTATGACAAATGAACTGCTTAGAAATCAAGTGCCTTGTGGAGGTATTCGCGAAGAACTGGGTGATGAGTCGAAAAGTCTTTTTGGGCGTACTCCTTCCAATGCGGAATATGGCAACAACGAAGCACCACTAATTTTTGACAATGGCGATCCGGTTGCTGATATGCTTTATACAACAAACTTTGCCTTTGTGGGTCTGTGTGAAGCTGCTAAGGCAACTCAGGATACTACTTACATAAAGGCTGTAAATCAAATGCGCGATTTTTTGATTCGTATTCAAGTACGTAGTGATAAATTCAAGAACGTAGATGGTGCATGGTTCAGGGCTTTCAATTATGAAGATTGGAATTATTGGGCTTCGAATGCTGATGCCGGATGGGGGGTATGGAGCACTCTTACCGGATGGATTCAGAGTTGGATTGTGGGTACACAGTTTGTTCTTGAAGAAGATTCATCCTTATGGGATATTGCTAACCAAAAAGATGTTTCTACTGTTGCCAGTGAGGTAATTGAGGAAATGATAACACGCCAACTTTAAATAAGATATATACATATTATTAATAAACTTCTAACTTATGAAACACAAAGCTATGCAAAAAGGTCGTTTTTGTTCTATGAGAATATTATTCTTCTCATTAACAATACTTTTTGTATGCGCATCGAATAGTTATGCGCAAAGTACAGTCAATGGAGTCGTCGTAGATGCGACAGGGTTGCCGTTACCCGGAGTCAGTGTGACCGTAAAGGGGAGCGCAACGGGCACAACTACTGATCTTAATGGTCATTTTACCTTGAATGCACCCAGATCTGCTACATTAGTGCTATCATATATAGGTATGATAACACAAGAGGTAAAAGTAAACAGCCGTTCTATGATTAATGTTACCCTTCAAGAAGACATTAATAGTCTCGACGAGGTGGTAGTAGTCGGTTATGGTACCCAGAAAAAGATCCATCTCACAGGATCAATATCTTCGGTATCTTCTAAAGAATTATTGAAGTCAACAACAAGCAACGTTTCGCAAGCCTTGGTCGGCAAGTTGCCGGGATTGATATCTCAACAAGCCACCGGAGCCCCGGGAGCTGATGATGTTTCATTGTTGGTTCGTGGACATTCCACATATAATGGAGGTGACGGCCCCCTTATTCTGGTAGATGGTGTAGAACGCAGCATGGCGTATATCAATCCCAATGAAGTGGAATCAGTTACTATATTAAAAGATGCTGCCTCGTGTGCTGTGTATGGAATGAAAGCTGCTGCAGGTGTAATATTGGTCACTACCAAACGAGGAACAGAGGGCAAAACTACCATTAATTATAAAGGGTCGCTCACTTTGTCACATGCTACTACACTGCCCAAGTTTATGAATGGTACACACTATATGCAGTGGTATAACTATGCTCGCCGCATGGATGGTGAGAAAATCTACTTTACCGATGAAGAAATTGCCATGACTACCAATGGAGATCCTACCGATGGCTTTGAAAATACCGATTGGCAGGAACCTATTTATCGTACTACTTTAATGCATCAGCACAATCTTTCTATCAGTGGTGGTAACGAGAAAACCCGTTACTTCCTCAGTGGTGGATTTATGAAACAGAATGGCTTCATTAAAGGTTTTGAGCTGGAACGTGGCAACTTCCGTTCGAATATCGATACGCAAGTAACCAAAGATATCAGCGTGTCACTTAACGTGGCCGGTAAAATTAACGACTATTATCAGCCAGGTGGCGACAGTTATGAGAATCAAACGACGAATAATGTGGTGGGGGTATTGCTTTATGCTGCTCCGTTTGTTCCACTCGAATATGAAGGGATGCCGGCATCTGGTTATCGTGGCGCTTCCAATCCTGATTATGCAGCCGGACATTCGGGCTATAGCAAAACGCGCACCATGCGTCTGGAGACATCGGCCAAGATAGAATACTCTTTCCCCTTCCTCAAAGGTTTGAAAGCTGGTATGTTTGTGGGTTGGGACTGGCAAGATCGCGATTCACACAGCTTCAAATACTCTTACGAATTGATGCTTTATAAACCCGAGTCCAAGAAATATGTACGTCAGTATGCTTCTAATCTGTTGCCAACAGGGGGGATGTCAGTCGGTGACGAGAAAGAACAGCAAGTGGTATTACGCCCTTCTATCTCATACAACCAAAAGTTTGGTTTACATGATGTAGGTGCACTATTCCTTTATGAACAAACTGAGCGTAAAGGAAATACGCTGACAGGCTATCGCTCCGATTTCGCACTACTCGATATTGACGAGTTACCTTTTGGATCTACTATTCATCCCACCGATGGTAACTTCTCCAGCAGCATCCGCCAGGGCTATGCCGGTTATGTTGGTCGTTTCAACTATGCTTATAATAACCGTTATTTGGCTGAATTTACTTTCCGGTACGATGGCTCTTATCACTTTAAAGAGGGTAATCGCTGGGGATTCTTCCCATCGGCTTCATTGGGCTGGGTTGCTTCTGAAGAAGATTTTTTCAAAGAACTCTTTCCTCAAGTGGAACGCTTCAAGTTAAGAGCCTCTTTCGGTATCTTAGGTAGCGACAATGTTGATCCTTTCCTCTACCGCAAACAGTACGCATGGTCAAAAAACAATACGGTTTTCGGTACCACTCCACAAGCGGTGAATACCTTGTATAATAAAGTATCTTACCCGATGGAGAATCTTACTTGGGAGAAATGTCGTTCTATCAACGTTGGTTTCGAACTTTCGGCATGGAATGGTCTTTTGGGCATTGAGTTCGATGTTTTCTACAAATATACTTACGATATCCTTCGTCCCATTGGTGGGGTATATCCTCCTTCGCTGGGAGGCCATTATCCGAGTATTGAAAACAGTGGTACATTTGATAACCGTGGATTCGAGATTACAGTAAAACACCGTAATCACATTGGCAAATTCAATTACAGCCTGAATGGTAACCTTTCGTTTGCCCACAATAAAATACTGCGTATGACGCAGGCTGACAATACTAAACCTTGGCAGAACCGTCTGGGGACATCGGTAGGGGCCATTTGGGGGTTGAAATCGCTAGGTCTGTATCAGACACAAGCCGAGATTGACGCAGCTCCGTTACCCATTAGCGAAACTCCCCGATTGGGTGACATTCGTTATCTTGATTATAATGGCGATGGACTCATTAGCTGGGACGATGAGGTGAAGATTGCACGCCCCACCACGCCTGAGATGATGTTCTCGTTGATGGCCGACGCCAACTGGAAAGGGTTCGACCTCTCTGTTCAGTTGCAAGGTGCTGCCTTGTGCGACAAGTTGCTTTGTGGCGAATGGAATAACGGTGCACGTGACCAGACTCCACTTACGCGCCCTTTCTATGCCGGATGGGATAACGCGCCTTACTACTTGGTAGAGAACAGCTGGCGTCCCGACAATACCAATGCTGAATATCCGCGTCTCAGTACAGTGGCTTATGCTAATAATGCCCAGGTATCTGACTTCTGGAAGCGTAATGGTGCTTATGTACGCCTCAAAAATGTGACTTTGGGATATACCTTGCCACAGTCATGGGTAAAGAAAGCCGGTATCAGCAATCTTCGTCTGTTTGCCAGCGGCCACAACCTTTTTACTTTCACCGAGTTTAAGTACCTCGACCCAGAGTCGGCCAATGTCATTCAAGGTTACTATCCGCAGCAACGCACCTTTACGTTTGGTGTAGACGTAACGTTCTAAACCCTATGTGTACAACATCTAATAAAATAAATTAGCATGAAAACAAAAAATCTATTACTAGGATTGGCTCTGTCGACTCTCACATTGCAATCGTGTAATGTGCTTGATATCGATCCTACTGACACTTATAGCGAATCTACAGCCTATGCTTCTATCAAGAACCTGGATCTTTATGTCAAAAGTTTCTATGGCGTGTTTTATAGCAATGCCGATATCAATGTGGGAGCTAATCTGGCCATGGACGATGGTGTGAGTGACCTCATTAAATATTCTTGGTTCAATGTAGCTGAGGGCAGCGTGAACAAACTTTTTTATTACGACAATATGATGAGTCCTGATGGTAATTATCGTTCTAATTGGGATGACATGTACGAGCAGATTCGTCGGTTTAATGAGTATTTTTACGATGTTCATAGTGGCTTTGCTGATAAATTAGATTCCGATCAGTTAGCCATTCGAACAGCCGAAGTTCGTTTTATGCGTGCTTTTGCTTATCAAGAGCTGGTATTGCGTCATGGCGGTGTAATCCTGCGTATCAACGAAGACCGGGTGGATGATCATAACCAGCGCGCACAAGCTCGTTCGTCAGAAGACGATTGCTGGACTTTTATCCTTGACGAATATGAAAAAGCAGCCCAAGTGCTACCGGAAGAATGGACAGGATCGGAGGCAGGCCGCCTTACAAAGGGGGCTGCGTATGGTATGAAAGCCCGTGCCGCTCTCTATGCCAAGCGTTGGCAGGATGCTGTTAATGCAGCATTAGAGGTAGAAAAGCTGGAGAAAAAGGGTGTATATCAACTTCTTTCAGGGACTTCTAAGGACAGTTATATGCAAATTTTCAATACTGTGAATAATAAGGAGCTAATTTTGCCTGTCTATTTTCAACAAAAGACTAAGCAACACATGTTTAATCATTTCTTCTGCCCACCCTATGACACAGAAAAAGCAGGCTTGCAACCTGGTACGTTGGGTGCAGCCGCTACGCCTACCGATGAGTATGCTTCTGCATTTGATATCAAGGTGGGGCAGGAATGGAAATCGTTTGATTGGACTCATTTGGATGAATATTCCGAAGGACCATGGGGAAACCGCGACCCACGTTTCTATGCTTCTATTCTCTACAATGGTGCCAATTGGACAGGACGTCAACTTGAACTTTACGTAGGTGGTAAAGACGGATACATGGATTTCTCTACATCGGCAAGTCAGGACTATGTGCGCACTAGTACCACTGGTTATATCTTCCGTAAATTTATGGATGAAAGCGACAATATCAACTACGTAGATATTGAAAGTACATCCTACTGGATTGAGATGCGTTATGCCGAGATTGTTCTTATCCTTTCCGAAGCCTATGCCCGTTTAGATAAGTTTAAGGAAGCTTACGACTATCTCAACAAGATTCGTACTCGTGTGGGGTTGCCTATTTTAGCTCAGCAGTCTACCTGGGACAATTATCTTAAAGATCTCTCGAAGGAACGTGTATGTGAACTGGGACTCGAAGGACATCGTTGGTATGATCTTGTTCGTTGGGATATTGCTCAAAAGGTACTCAATGGGCAACGACTGCATGGTATCAAGATTGAAAAAACCGGTTCAAGCTTTCTTTATACCCGTGTAGAATGTGACACGCAGGATCGTAAGTTCCCTAAGAAATATAATATTTTCCCGATACCTTCCAGTGAGCTTCGAAATAACACAATGTGTGAGCAAACTCCTGGTTGGAAATAATTATGGTTACCATCTAAATAAGTAGATAATATGAAACTAAAACATATCATAAACGTTTTTTGGGCTTTCTCGCTTTGCCTAGCGGGATGTGTTGACCCTGACGATTTGGTAAGAACCGAAAGTGAAATCACCGATCAACTCATCATTACCGGACGATTTGCAGGTAATGAGAACACTGAATATGAAGCCGTTATCGACCGTGTCAACGGTACTGCTGTAGTGCAGGCTCCTTACTACATCTCAGATACAGAACCTATTCAAGGCGATATTACTCGTATGAGACTTAAAGCTACACTTCCTGTAGGTGCCCGTTTTGATCCCCCTTTGTCGGGTATTCACAATTTAAAAGAAGGATTTTCTTCTACCTTAATTGAAGCCGATGGTTCCAAGAAAAACTACACTTTTACAGCTATTTATAAAAAGTCGGAACGTGCCAATATCATTAAGGTCGAACTAGCCAATGTACGTGCTCAGATTGTAGTAGCTGATCCTGTTGAAGAGGATAAAAAAGGACAAATTATTATCTATAAGACCTCGTCAAGTATCGACGGAGAATTGCAAAATGCACTTATTACCATTGCTCCATGGGCGACCATTGAATCGGATGCTTACGATCCTATGACAAAAATCCTCGATTTAAGTGTGATGCCTACCGTTACTATCACAGCACAGGATGGTGTGAAGAAAACGGTATACGAAACAGTGTACAAAACTCCTGAGTTTGTGGAATATGGTGTAGGTTATGTGGCCGGGCTCTTTGGTTTCCAAACTTTGAAAGAAAATTCGCATGGTTTTGAAGTGGGTGCCAATCGTACTATGGCTGTAGTAGATGATTATCTCATCCTTAGTAATAGCAATAATTTCGTCAATATGCCGGTGTTTAACCGATATAACGGCAAGTTGCTTGATCAGGTGAAGGTAAATGTGACCGGTATACCATCTAATCGCATCATACGTGCTATTACCTCCGATGATAATGGACACATGGTAGCCATGGCTTACGTGAGTACTCGTGCAGGAAGCTATGCCACTCCTTATACGGATGTTAATGTATGGGTATGGAAAAATGGTATAGAAAACACTCCCACATTGATACTTGATAAACCTTTCAGTGATCCAGTTTTCGATCAAGCACCTATGGGAGTTAACTGGAACTATAATATTGATATGGGTAGTTCTATTCACATCACAGGCGACATTACTAGTGGAAAAGCTGTACTAACCACTACGTCTCCTTTCTCATATCGCATGGTATTTATCAGCTTTGTCGATGGCATAATGAGCGGCAAGGCGCATGTGGAATTTGCTAATGTGAGTGGTGCACGTGTAGAAGACTATACGAAGATCCTTACAACTAATACGGAGAAACCTTTCAGCTACATATCTACACCAGCCAATGAAACTAATATGGTGATTTGTGCTCCTGTTGGTGATAGTGCAGACAGAGCTTTTGCTTTTACAGTTCCCGATTCACATTATTGGGGTTGGCAAGGATTCACTAAAGGTATTGATTATGTTGATTTTAATGGCGCGAGATTGTTGGCTGTTCAGAATGGTTCAGGTTCCTTCAATGGAGCACAACGCCTTTATGTGGCTGACATCACCAAGAATCCCAATGCTAATTCTATGAGCGATGGCTTCATCTTTGATTCACAGCAAGGCAATACAATAGGAAATGCAGATGTGCCGGGTGGCGTACCAGGTTCAGGTTACACAGCTACGGGATATACCTCTCCTTGGGCGTTCGATGGAGTGAGCAGTGTGCTTGGTGAGAATATTCCTTGTACAGGTGATGTGATTTTTGCCAAAAGTCAGGACGGATTGGCCGTACAGGTATATATGCTTACTACCGATCATGGCTTGATAGCTTTCGAACTCACAAAGTTCAAAGGCCTGTAAACGATACTTAATGTTATTTTTAATATCATTTAAACGATATTCAAACAACTATTTAAACATCATAAAACAATGAATAAGAAATGTATGAAAAAGATTGTTCTTACTTTTGTATCACTACTGATGGGAGGTTTATGCTCAGTATTGGTAGCTTGTTCCGATGAGGAACACACCGTTCCTGTTTTTCCAGAAGACGGCAGTGGAGAAATTGAAATTAAGCCCGACCAGAAATACGATTGGGAAACCAACCGTCAGTCAATCTTGGCTAATACCGATATGGTACTTTTTTACTCGGGTGGTGACCAACGTCCCATTTGGACGCAGGAACGCGCTCAACCCTATATTACTTATGTAGACGAGCAAAACACTTCACACTGGTTCTTTGATAGCTTCCTCATGCTTGAAATCCTCAATACTTCCGACAATTGGCAAACGGTGAGAGAGTATACCAAGGGGATGCGCTATGAATCAGCCACCAAGGCTGAGTGGATGAAACTCATCGATTGTTATTTCAATTCAGAAACTGGTATTGCAGCTATCGAAGCCGGTGTAAAGAAAGCAATGACTACCATGGGGGCGCCTGCGTACAAACGCCAAGTAATAATTGGCATTCCTGAGCCTATTGACGTACAGAATGAATTGGTGTCAGGTTCGTCGAGTGTATATTGGGGTGAGATTGATAATATGTCGCTCGACTTCTCCAAACCAGCCGACCGTGTGAAGGCTTGTAAGTGGTTCATCGATCAAGTGCGTGCCCGTTTCAGCGAGAAGGAGTATCAATATGTCGACTTAGCCGGATTCTATTGGATTGCCGAGGATGCTTCACATACCGGAAATATCATTACTCCCATTGCCAACTATCTGAACGAACTGAAATATAGTTTCAACTGGATTCCGTTCTTCAATTCCGATGGTCACGAGTCTTGGAAAGAACTGGGATTTCACTATGCTTACTACCAGCCCAATTACTATTTTGATGATAAAATACCTCTTACACGTCTTGATGAAGCCTGCAAAGAAGCTTTGCGTTGTAATATGCAGATGGAGATAGAGTTTGAGGACGATGTGTTGGCAGCTCACGGCAAAGCTTACCGTTTGGAAAACTATATGGCAAAATTCAAGGAGTATGGTGTATGGGAAAAATGCCGCTTGGCTTACTATCAGAGTAATAACGCATTGCTTACCTTGAAGTACTCTAGTGAACCGGCTGACGTGGCTCTTTATCATAAGTTCTGCAAGTTTGTTATAGAACGTCCTATCCGTGATTCACATTAACAAGTATATTTCACATTTGCAATCGAGGGTGTCCGAAGAAGGACACCCTTAAAATTCTTATAAAAAACATTTTCCTCGTATTTGAATAGACGATATGCTTATGAACAATAAATACTTTTATCTTATACTACTTTTTTTTATGGTGAGTTGCCAAAGAAATCAAGATCCGGCTACAAATACACTTAGTGAAATGTGCGAACGTTTGTTTCCTCAATATGCTCACTCTTTCCAATTTCAACTTCTGACTGATTCTGTAGATATAGACCGCTTTACACTTGAGTCTGACAATGGGAAGATTCTGATTAAAGGAAACAACCGGAATTCATTGGCCGTAGGACTAAACCATTATTTGAAGTATTACTGTCAGGCACATGTCTCTTGGTATGCTTCGGATAGTGTAGTAATGCCTGCTCAACTACCTGAAGTAGAAGCTCCCGTTATTTTACGTTCAAAGTGTAAGAATCGTTTCTTTCTTAATTATTGCACCTTTGGCTACTCTATGCCCTACTGGAAATGGAGTGATTGGGAACGACTTATTGACTGGATGGCTCTGAATGGAGTAACCATGCCGTTGGCTATCACCGGTCAAGAGTCTATATGGTATAAAGTATGGACGGAGATGGGACTGTCTGATGAGGAGGTTCGTACTTATTTTACAGGTCCGGCTCACCTTCCCTGGCATCGTATGTCAAACGTCGATTATTGGCAAAGTCCGCTACCTCAATCATGGTTGGCAGACCAAGAAAAACTACAGAAGTTAATTCTTGAACGTGAACGGGCTTTTGATATGACTCCCATTCTACCTGCTTTTGCAGGACATGTTCCCGCTGAACTAAAAGAACTTTATCCGGAAGCCAAGATCTACACAATGAGTCAATGGGGAGGATACGATGAAAAGTATCGTAGTCACTTCATTGATCCCATGGATTCGCTTTATTCAGTCATTCAACGTCGTTTTTTAGAGGAACAGACAAAAGTGTATGGCACCAACCACATTTATGGTATCGATCCTTTCAATGAAGTAGACTCACCCAACTGGAACGAGGAGTTTTTGTCTAATGTATCTGATAAAATTTATAAATCGATCCAAGGTGTGGATTCTGCTGCTCAATGGTTACAGATGACGTGGATGTTTTATCATGCCAAAGAGAAATGGACTCAACCCCGTATCAAATCCTTTTTAAATGCTGTTCCTCAAGATAAACTGATTTTACTTGATTATTATTGTGATTATACAGAAATATGGCGTGATACAGAGCAATACTACGGGAAACCTTATATTTGGTGTTATTTAGGGAATTTTGGTGGAAACACTTTTTTAGCTGGTGACCTGAATGATGTAGATTTTAAAATTGATCGGCTTTTCAAAGAAGGAGGCGATAACGTATATGGTTTGGGAGTGACGCTTGAAGGTCTTGATGTAAATCCTTTAATGTATGAATTCGTTTTTGAACGTGCATGGCAAAATTCAATGCCTGTCCACCAGTGGATTGCAAATTGGGCCCAATGCAGAGGGGGGAATGTAGATAATCATATTGTTAAAGCATGGAAACAACTATATGAGAAGATCTATACTTCAGCAGCCCTTTGCGGACAAGCAGTATTGATGAATGCTCGTCCACAGTTAGAAGGTGTAGAAGGATGGAACACACTTCCCGGGTACGATTATAAAAATATCGATTTGTGGGAAATCTGGAAAGAGTTGCTGAAAGCTGAAGAAGTATATCATTCTGAATATCATTTTGATGTAATTAATGTGGGAAGGCAAGTTTTAGGTAATCTTTTTGCTGACTATCGTGATAAGTTTACCGATTGCTATCGGAAAAAAGATTTGGAAGGAACTAAGGTGTGGGGACAGCGTATGGACCAACTTTTGCTCGATGTAGATCGATTGCTCTGCTGCAGTCCTGTTTTCTCAATAGGCAAATGGATAAAAGATGCCAGAGATTTTGCAGTGAATGAACAAGAACAAAAATATTATGAAGAAAATGCACGGTGCATTCTTACGGTATGGGGACAGAAAGATACCCAGCTGAACGATTATGCCAATAGAGGATGGGGAGGATTGACACGTACATTCTACAGGGAACGCTGGAAACGTTTCACAGAAGAAGTAATTGCCGCTATGACCAGGCATAAAAACTTTGATGAAGAGAAATTTCATCAGGATATTACACAGTTTGAGTATGAGTGGACATTGAAAAATGAAGATTTTCCAATCATTTCTGAAGAAAATCCAATATCTTTGGCTAAAGAACTGATATTAAAATATGATGATGACTTCTGCTCATTATATCCGTAATTGTTAACTAAATTTTCGTAACTATGAAATTTATAATTAAAGATATTCTGATCATATGCTTATTTTGTTGTGCCTCTTCATTGAATGCACAGCATGCATTTCCATACAAGAATCCATCACTTCCCACTGAAGAACGGGTAAACGATCTGTTGAACCGTATGACATTGCAGGAAAAAATAGCTCAAATCAGCCATTTGCAATCGTGGGATGTATTTGACGGACAAAAGCTCAATACCGCCAAGTTAGCAAAGATGTGTGGTGATAAAGGGTATGGCTTCTTCGAAGGTTTTCCACTCACGGCAGCGCAATGCAGGAAGAATTTCCGCATTATTCAAACCTATTTGCTGGAGCAGACACGTCTGGGTATTCCGGGTTTTTCGGTAGCGGAGTCACTTCATGGAGTGGTGCATGAAGGTTCTACTATCTATCCGCAGAATATAGCTATAGGCAGTACATTTAATCCTGAATTGGCTTATGAAATGACAAAGCATATTGCGGGTGAACTTAATACAATTGGGGTAAAACAAGTGTTAGCTCCTTGTATAGATGTAGCTCGTGAGTTACGTTGGGGCAGAGTGGAAGAATCGTTTAGTGAGGACCCCTTCCTTTGTGCTCGTATGGCTGTAGCAGAGGTTAAAGGATATATGGATCATGGCATTTCACCAATGGCAAAGCATTACGGACCGCATGGAAATCCATTGGGCGGATTAAATCTGGCATCAGTGGAGTGTGGCATTCGTGATTTATTTGATGTCTATCTGAAACCTTTTGAAGCCATACTGGCTGAAACCGATATTTTAGCAGTTATGTCAAGCTACAATGCTTGGAACCGCGAACCCAATTCAGCTTCCAAATTTATGCTAACTGATATTTTACGTAACCGTTTTGGCTTCCGAGGCTATGTTTACTCAGATTGGGGAGTTATTGATATGTTGAAAAACTTTCACGAAACAGCTGGTAATGATTTTGATGCTGCCAGTCAAGTACTTACGGCTGGTTTGGATGTTGAAGCGTCGAGTCTCTGTTTCAAATCGCTTGAGAGTAAAGTGCTGGCTGGTGAGTTTGATGTACGCTATATCGACCGGGCGGTGAAACGTGTGTTACGTGCTAAATTTGAATTAGGTTTGTTTGAAGACCCTTACCTTGAGAAAAATTCATATCGTTGGCCGTTACGTGCCAAAGAGTGTGTTTCACTTTCACGTCAGATTGCTGATGAGTCGACAGTACTTCTGAAAAACGAAGGTAATTTACTTCCATTGGATATAAAGAAACTCCGGTCGGTGGCAGTAATTGGTCCTAATGCAGACTGTGTGCAATTTGGCGATTATACATGGAGTAAAAACAAAGAAGATGGTATCACACCGTTACAAGGCATCTGTCGTTTGGCAGGCAAAAAGGTGAAAGTGAACTATGCCCAAGGCTGTTCTATCGCTTCGTTTGATCAATCAGGCATTGAAGAAGCTGTATGTGCGGCTCAACAGAGTGATGTTGCATTACTGTTTGTTGGCAGTTCAAGTACCGCTTTTGTACGCCACAGCAGTGCCCCTTCTACTAGTGGCGAGGGAATTGATTTAAGTGGTGTTGAATTGACTGGTGCTCAAGAAGAACTGATTGAAGCGGTCTGTGCAACAGGTAAACCGGTAGTCCTAATATTGGTAGCCGGTAAACCGTTTGCTATACCTTTCGCTAAGAAAAATGTTCCGGCTATTTTAGTTCAATGGTATGCTGGAGAACAAGCAGGTAATTCCATTGCCGATATTCTCTTTGGTAAAGTAAATCCATCAGGGAAAATTAGTTTTTCCTTTCCTCAAAGCTCCGGTCACCTTCCCGCTTTTTACAATCATTTGACCACCGACAAGGGATTCTATAAAGAGCCCGGAACTTATGAAACGCCGGGACGAGATTATGTATTTTCTTCTCCGAACCCTCTTTGGGCTTTTGGTCATGGATTGAGTTATACTACATTTGATTTGGTTTCAGCGATTGCCGATAAAACTCACTATCAAGCTCATGATACCATAGCCGTAAAAGTAAAGATTGCAAACAGTGGAGAAGTTGTCGGCAAAGAAGTCGTTCAACTTTACATACGTGATGTTGTCAGTACTGTTATGACACCGGTAAAGCAGCTGAAAGCATTTGAAAAGATAAGTTTGAATCCGGCCGAAACGAAAGAGATCACATTGAAAGTCCCCGTACACGAACTCTACCTGACCGATAATATCGGTAATCGCTACTTGGAACCCGGGACTTTTGAGATAAAAGTGGGCACTGCATCAGATCGCATAGTCCATCGTATTTCTATCGAAGTAGGGAGTAAACTTGAGAAGACTCCTGTAGTTGATTCTCCTCAAATCATTAAAGTCACGCCAAGTGGTGAATTTATTACTGTACAGGGATTTGTACGTGATGCACAAGCCACTCCGGTAGCTTATGTTACGGTTCGTGCCATTTCATCCGGTCAGGAGACTCAAACTGATGAAAAGGGATTTTATTCTATCAACCTTCGGACTGATGATTCCATAGCTTTTGTCAAAGCAAGATTCATCACTCAACAAATGGAGGTGAAAGGACGCAAAAATATTAATATCAGATTAGTGAAGTAAAGAACTTTAATTATATATACTATGTCATTTTCAATTTATAGGAGGATAGCAAACCTTATTTTATTACTTGTGGCAAGTAATCTGTCAGCTCAGGTAACCTACTATGATGCGGCTGAATTCCAACTATTGGGAAAGGCTACCGCTGCTACCACAGAGCGGTATGTACGTTTGCCTGATTCATTGGAACATATTTCTCGCTTACCGTTGTGGCAACTAAGTCGGAATTCATCGGGTATGGCAGTGCGTTTCCGAAGCAATTCGACTCAAGTTGCAGTAAAATGGGAATCATTGTTTAACTTCCATATGGATCATATGACTGATGTAGCAGTGAAAGGACTTGACCTCTATTGTCTGGAAGGAAAGAACTGGTACTTTGTGAATAGTGCTCGCCCCATGGGAAAAAGTACGGAATCTAGCCTCATCAGCGGTATGGAAGCTAAAGAACGGGAGTTTATGATTTATTTACCGCTATACGACGGACTGGTTTCTTTGTCGATTGGAATCGATGCTGACGCCAGTATCAATCAGCCCGCAAAGGAAAGTCCTATACGTGAAAAACCTGTAGTATTTTATGGAACCAGCATTCTTCAAGGCGGATGTGCCTCCCGTCCAGGCATGGCTCACACCAATATTATCTCACGCCGTTTGAATCGGGAATGTATCAATCTCGGGTTTAGTGGCAATGCTTTTCTTGATCTTGGAGTAGCTCAAGTGATGGCTGGAGTAGATGCCGGTGTTTTCGTGCTTGATTTTGTACCTAATGTCACGGTTGAGCAGATGAATGAGCGAATGGAGAAGTTTTACCGTATACTTCGTGACAGGCATCCTCATACACCTGTCATCTTTATTGAAGATCCACAGTTCATGGACTCCTACTACAATAACGACAATGCTCTGAAAATTAAGACTTTGAATGATACCTTACGTCGTGTATTTAATGAGTTGAAAAAAGGAAAAGAGAAAAATATATACTATATATCCTCAAAGATGATGCTTGGAAGCGATCGTGAGGCAACAGTAGATGGCATTCATTTTACCGATGTGGGTATGATGCGTTATGCTGATCTGGTGACTCCTGTGATTAAAAAGATACTTAAAAAATAGTGGTTTTATGGCTCATTCACTATTAACTTTGTTTGACAACGAACGATATGGGAAAGAGTAATGTCTGTCAATGAGATGCTGAGAATTTGCAAGACTTCATAGGTCGAGCGTCTCAAGTTCATATCATGTTGGACAATAGCCACAAGACAGTATGTTGTAATAGCCACACTGATTTGTATGCGAACAGCGTTCTCCGTTGTGCCCCAGAATTTCTTTATCTTAAGATGTTGCTTGAACCATTTGAAGAACAGTTCAACCAACCATCTTTTCTTATGAAGATTGGCGACATCCAATGCTGAAAGATGACATTGCTGTGGAATCGTGCCTCGATGCAGTGGTTACAGTATAGAAGGCAGGAACTTGTGCTTCGTTCAAAAAAGCGGTTAGTTGAGAGAAAACATATTTATCTTGCAACTTTGCAGTCATTTGTATTCGACTGCAAAGTTGCAAAATCAAGTCCGTTTCATTTCGAATAACCGTATAATTGACTATACTTCAATAATTTCAAAGAACTATTTATCCACTTTTACGGGACAGTAGTGATATGGACTAATAAAATCGTCTTGGAAACGTAATGACAATGAAATTACTTTAGAACCTGTTTTACCTGACTAAAGCATAGCTTTAGGGAATGAAAAGCTTAGCTTTAGACTGACTAAACCTATGCTTTTGAGAGTCAATAAAAGGTATATCTGTTCTGTCTACAGAAATAGCATGTATCCCCTTCACCTTTTACATCGCCCTGTTCATCGAGGATAGCGGGTGAAGGGCACTCTTTCACCCACCTTTCATCAGTGCACCTGTTTGGTAAGCGTCTCCGCGCTTCTCTATAGTGTGATAAAATAAAAAGGCTAATGAGCCCTTTTTATCCATTAGCCTTTTCCCATCTGTTAGGAAGCATTTCTCTATATTTTTCAAGTGGTGTGTTCGGTTGCCATTCGGCTGTTCTGTTTATCACATCCGTGAGATACTCAAATAGATTCACTTTATGCATCCTACAAGTGAGTGCTATCGTGTAGAGTATGGCGCTTCGTTCAGCACCTTTATGGCTACCGAAGAACAATGAGTTTCTTCTTGATAGGGATATGTACCGGTTCATCCGTTCAATGGCGTTATCCAAAAGTTTTGATAATGCCATTGAATCCAGGATGCTGTTTATCATAATATTGTATTTCATTAATTCAATTTCGGTACATAAAGATCACTTACCTAAGTTTACTTTTTTCTTTTAGTTTTTTAGTAAAAGCCTTGGCTTTTTCCATACTATTGGCTTCTTCTTCCTGAGTAGCATAAGCGTGTTTGTAACCTTGTATTTTGTTCCATTCACCACGGGTAAAATCTGGAAATGCGACAGATGCACAATTGTTGTCCATTGACAATTCACCTAATTCTGCCAAGCAACACCATTCAGCCAAATCATAGATATCCATATCTAATGGTAATCCATTCTGTAAACAATAAATCAGACGGCTATCCATTATAAAATCCATTCCGCCATGTCCACCTACTTCTTTAGCCATCTCACCATATTTTTTTAAAATAGGATGTTGATACTTTTCTACTAACGTTTTCATCTCATTTTCAGGTAAAAAGTTATGTGAGGTCAAGTTATCCACTTTGGGCTTCATTCCGGATGCACTCATCTGATTAGAATCCAACGCATATCCTTCTGTCGGATATTTATTAGCCAGTCCCTTAGTACCTGTAAGCTGATATAAACGGTTGTAGGGTTGTGGGGTCATTACATTATGTTGTATTTCAATAACTTTCCCGTTTTCTGTACGAATAAGTGTAGTCGTATGGTCACCATTGCGGAAGTCGTTACACGTTTCCCCTGTTCTTTTTTCAACCAGGTCTTTGCCAATGACAGATTTTGTATCCATTGCAATCAATGTTTTCATACGATCTCCGCGATGGATATTTAAGGCTTGAGCCACAGGCCCCAGACCATGAGTAGCATATACATCTCCGCGATGTTTCATGTTATATTCCAATCTCCATCCAAGTTTGTCATCCTTTCCTTTTTTCCAATAATAATCCCAAAACTCATCGAGGTTATGAATATAAGCTCCTTGTGCACGAATGACCTCACCGAATACCCCTTGTTGAGCCATATTTAAGGTATTCATTTCGAACCAGTCATAACAACAGTTTTCTAAAATCATACAATGTTTACGGGTCTTTTCTGACATATCAATCAAAGCCCAACATTCTTTTAGGCTCATAGCGGAAGGCACTTCAATAGCCGTGTGCTTGCCATTCTCCATTGCACACATAGCTACAGGGAAATGATGTAACCAATCCGTTGCAATATAAACTAAATCAATATCATCCCGTTTGCATAATTCTTCATATCCTTTTTCACCTGAATAAACAGTAGCCTCGGGCATAGAAGCCTTCTTTAATAACTTTTGACATTCTTCCGCACGTTCTTTCTCATAGTCACACAATGCTACAATCTCCACACCCGGGATATAAGTGAAACGTTCTACCGCTGCCGGACCACGCATCCCTAATCCAACGAATCCTACACGAACAAATTCCATTTTGGGAGCTTTTAAACCTATTACACTAGTTTGCCCGGTAGGACGTTCAGGAGTTTCAATAACAATAGTCCCCTTATCCCAATGCCATTTTGTTCCGAGATTTGAGACTTGTGTATCAGAAGAAGATTGTGAACATGAAATGGCCAATATAGCCACAAGCATTACTAGTAAAAAATTGTATTTTCTCATTTTATTTAGTAGATTAATTTTAAAAGTTTTCTTTCATCATTTGTATGTTGATCTTATGTTGTCCGCTTGCCCGTACTTTTTGGCTCGCATAGCCTTTTTTGGAGAACAAGAGAATATCATCTGAATGTGCTGGTAAGGAATAAGATCCCTTTGCATCAGTCATAACTTCCTCTTCAGAATTTATAGTTTTTACTTTCACTCCGGCTATTGGTGTAGCTTGGACATCACGAACAATTCCTTCTATGCGTATAATTTTACCGGTGGTTATTACGGGGGCTTTTGACAAACTGTTTTCCTCTAAAGAAATAGGCTTATTGCCTACCCATACTGGTAATTTATAATATATTTCGTCTGAAGAAGTGCCTACTTGGATTTCGAACTTACCAGGTTCCAAATATCGGTCTCCGAAATTACTAGTCAAGTAAAGTTCATGTACAGGTACTTTTAGCTGCACCAGCTTTTCCTCGCCTGGTTGTAGTTCTATCTTTTTAAACCCCTTCAGTTGTTTGACCGGTGTCATGACCGTGCTAACCACATCGTGAATATATATCTGAACAACTTCTTTTCCCGTTAATTCTCCACTATTTTTTACTTTTACGGATATGCGTATTGTGTCATGAGGCTGATAGCTTGTTTTATCAGTAGTGGCTTGCACGTATTCAAAGCGGGTATAACTTAATCCATGTCCAAACGCCCATAAGGGGGCAGGACTTGAAAAAACATAATCTCGTCCCGGAGAGGTATATGTGCCAGGTTCTTTATAGTATCCTTTGTCAGTAGGAAGATAATTATAATAAGTAGGCAAATGACCTGTACTTTGAGGAAAAGAGAATGGCAGTTTTCCAGAAGGATTAACTTTGCCAAACAGAATATCAGCAATGGAGTTTCCAGCCTGTTCTCCAGCATACCATTGAGCCAATATAGCGGGTACTTTTTCTTTTATATAGGGTATGGCAAATGGTTTGCCGGCTACCAAAACCACAACAACAGGTTTGCCTGTCGCGCATACGGAACGGATGAGTTGTTCCTGCGCTCCTGTTAGGGAAATATCACTAAGGTCTATTCCCTCTCCACTTGTCGAGGGTTCATTACTGTGGCGCACAAATGCCGTACTGGAACTTCCTACAAATACTAGAGCAATCTCACTATCGTGAACAGCTTTAACAGCCTCCGTTATCAATGTCGTATCCATTGACGCTAACGAACATCCTTTTGCGTAATTTATTTTCACCCGTTTTCCGAGCAGATTTCGTATGCCTTGGAGTGGCGTGATGCCGTCACTTTGGTTTTTACTCCATGTATAATCTCCGAATTGCACACAATCGGCATTAGGCCCGATTACCGCGATAGATTTTAGTTTTGTGCAATCCAAAGGTAGTAAATCTCCTTCGTTCTTCAATAATACTGTAGATTCATCAGCGATCTGACGAGAAAGCTGTATACTTTCTTTTGCACGCAACGGAAGATGATAGGAAGCTTTCTCTTGAAAAGGGTCCTCAAACAAACCTGATTCAAATTTAGCCCGTAATACACGTTTCACAGCTTGATTTATGTAACGAATGTCAAAGTTTCCATTCTTCACCTGCTTTGCTAATGTTTCAAAACAAGGACTGGAGGCTTCCACGTCAAGACCTGCTTCTAAAGCTTGACGGGCAGCTTCAAAATCATCACCTGCAGTTTTATGGAATGATTTTAACATAGCCACTACTCCCCAATCAGAATATACATACCCTCGGAAACCAAATTTGTTTCGAAGAATTTCCGTTAACATGAAATGTGAAGCTGAATTGGGAACTCGATTCCAAGCGTTATAGCTTGACATGACTGCCATCACGCGGTTTTGTGCAAGAACCGTTTCAAAAGGTTTCAGATATATGTCGAATAAATCACGAACCCCACAGTCAACAGAAGCTAAGTTTAATCCTCCTGATGGATTGCCATGAGGGCCGTAATGTTTTAGCATAGGGGAGATTCCATGATCCATATACCCTCGCACCTCCGCTACTGCCATAGCAGAACAAAGAAAAGGATCTTCTCCGAAAGACTCCTCAACTCGTCCCCAGCGTAATTCACGTGCTACATCAATACAGGGGGAGAGTACTTGTTTAACTCCCATCGTGTTCAGCTCACCGGAAATATGTTTGGTTTTCGCATACGCCAATTCAGGGTTAAAAGTGCTTCCTAATGCAATGTTCTGCGGATAGATAGTAGTCCCTTCATGGACTACTCCATGAAGAGACTCCGCAACCGAGAATCCGGGAATGCCTAAACGTGTGTGCTTTATCAGATATTCTTGTATCCGGCGGAAGTTTTTGCGACAATGTGAGGCTGTGAGTGGAAAACCCTCAAAGAACCCGTATCCTATGTTGCCACATGTTACTTCTAACTTATTCGGATTTAGTTCTTGTCCGTCAAATACTTTGTACGAATGGAGATGGGTAATCTGCCCTATTTTCTCTTCCAAAGTCATCCGACCTAACAAGTCGTTCACTCGTTCTTCTACGGACAGTTGCGGATTTTGATAGGGAAGCGTTTGCTGTGCTTTCACTATCAGGGTCGTAAAGAACAAGATACTGACTATAATCAATGTACGAATATACCTTCTTATACGTTTCATCTAATATGATAGTTATTGTTATTTGGAACGAATAGGACGGGTAATCACAAATTCGCAGAATTCATGATACAGTGCTTGATCAGCTTCATTGGCAGAGCTCTTTAATGAAAGAAGGTTTCCACCGCCTTCATAATATGCTAGGCGTTTAGTGTCCCATATTTGATGAGTTTTAAATGCTTTCATATAGTCTTTCATACGGGGATAATAAATATTGTGTTCTGAATTATTTGCTAACACCCGATAATCAAACTCAAATTCCATATCCAAATTTTCCCTTTTCGCTGTTTTACAAGTTTCTTCTAGGACAGCGTATGACTGTTCTGTATTAAAGAAATAGTTAGGCTGGTAGTAAGCATTGTTGAATCCCAAAGTTTCCCATCTATCATGTCCTTCTGCCCCACGATAAGGTATCCAGTTGAAACTATATTTGAATTGGTTGACGTAAACTCCTACTTTAGATATAATATCTCTGGTAGTTCCAGCTGTTTCCGCCAACCAATAGAAGCCTGCCAATTCTATATTCTGATACTGCATCTCGTTGAATTTGCTGCGGACATAGTCTATGTACCATTTACAAGCATCTACCCGATCTTGTGCGATGGAAAAATCCATGATATGTCCATCCAAGTTTCCCCAATATACGGTAGTCGAATTTTCATTTGCCGGTGTCTTGTGAGTTACCGGTTCCGGAATGGCAATGACTACTCTATGTTTCGTTTTTGGGGTTCCCAAACGCTTTTGTGCATTTGATATGGCACGATTCAATGCTCCCAGTCCGGTACTACTTGCAAAATAATAATCAACCAATCTTTTCCAATCCTTTTGATTGGCTGCATCCAGACCTTCTTGATTTTCGTAAGTGTAGGTTTTATTGGTTCCTCCATTACCTGTGTCTTTCAATTCCAGAAACAAAAAGGCGTCGAAGAGCCAGTGCTCTGTTCCAGCCTTATCTTTATAAGTTACATAAGAACTTATTCTGTCTACATCCCAATCATAAGGTTCCCTGTGATGTCCTCCTCCATAAATAAGAACCATATCAGTGGAATTCAAAAGTGCTGTGCGATTCTCTTCCCATGGATAGAGCTCACCCGGATTTACCGGAGGAGTAGGGGGAACTTCTTTATCGTCTGATGGACCGTCAGAAGAAGAACATGAAACACATAATGCCATCAAAGAGCATAATAAAAGTACACTGAATTTGATAAATTTTCTCATAATCAATTTTGTGAAGTTATGTAGTTTATAAAATGCAATTAGATGACTGATAGGATTATACAGCTCTACCAACCATCTAAAAGTTATTGAATGTTATTTATATTCCCAGAATCGGAATTCGGTAAAAGTATAAACACGAGCTCTCCAATCATCAGGGGAACCAGAATGCACAAACCAGGTTTCTTTGGCATTTACTCGATAATAACGGGCTTGTTTGGCCTGTTCCTTTTCAATTGTAATACAATCTCCTTCAGCAAAATTACTTGGGGAATCTGGATTATAATTATAGCTGCCGAGTAATGTCCAACCATCTAAAGAACCATTCTTTGCAGGTTCTCCTTCTTGACAATAACCATAAAGATCAAATTTGGTAACTTGGGTATTTGCTTCATTCCAATAACGATGTGCACTAAATTTTGCTAGATACATCATTTTACCAGCATCGACTGTTAGGAATGTTGCATCTGCCGCACCATTATATTGGCAAGCAAAAGGACTCCATCCTACAGCCCCATAATCGGACGGAGACGACATATATTTACCGTCAATTAGTTTAGCAAAATCAGTTGTACCTAGTCCAAGACTACTATCAACAATATTTGCATCATTATCCAATTTATATTCTTTAAGTGTTGTATAGTCTACCAAAGTAGAGACTAATTCGGTCTGAGTTACCACTAAATTGTAAGTAACATCTTTCTGTACATCATTTACAATGATAGATTTCGTTTTAGTTTCACTAAAGTCGCATACCGTTTCCAAAGCAATAGGATCTACTAATTTCACATGTGGTTTCACTTCAATAGTCAGTGTCGTTTCTGATAAATCCACCCAAGGACCAAAATTTAATTTAATTGTGTGATTAGTATAATCAATTTCTCCTGTAGCAGTCTCACCGCCTGCTTTTGCCACCAGACTTACAAGAGGTTTTTCAATAAACTCCGCCTTTTTCTTAGCCGTTACTGTATAAGTCACATCTCTTTCGATATTGTTTATCACAACATTTACCGGTTGGGTTAAGTCCCATACACCTTCCGGGCTTGACGGAGATATAAGTGTAGCTCGTTTCGGTATATTCAAATTAACAGTCATATTTGACAAATCAGTCCAAGCTTCGACTTCCAATTTAATAGTACGTTTATTGTCATCAATGACACCTTCAAAAATATCTTCTTGTTCCATTGCCGTCAAGCTGATGATAGGACGCATTACAGGATTCACGGGAACTTCTGTTTCAAACTCCGCATCCGCATCACAAGAAGTCAGCATTGACATACTTGCAAATGTAGCGAGTATTGCGTATAAATATATTTTCTTCATAACTATATACTTTTTATTAATTAGCAGTATTACCACTCCACCATGGATTCTGAACCAATCCCGGACACTTATCCATTTCTTTTTGCGGAATAGGGAATAAATAGTACTCTTTATTGAATACCCTTTTTTCAAAAACAGCACGTTTATAGAAACCTTCAAAATTGAAATCATTTGAACCTACATCACCAGCATCAACATTCATTCCCCACATACTGCCTCCATCACCATATATTCGACCGTCTTTTTCTTCACCGGTCACAGGATCTGTTACAATTTTATCCGGTGTGTGGGCTTTCCAAAGACGACGAGTTGTGAAATAACGGTCACCTTCAAAACAAAGCTCAATCTGACGTTCACGAATAATGTATTCATGCATTAAAGCTGGGTCAGAAGCTATTTCAGGAGTAGCGACAAACGCGCTTTCCACACCTGCTCTTTTACGAATTTGATCCCAATATTTACGAATGTCCGCATTGGTAGGATCATAATTACTTAACGCTTCTATATAGTCTAACAAGATTTCAGCATAGCGTATGTAAGTGCAAGCATAGTTTTGAGGATAAGCACGGTTATACATATCTGCCTGCGGGTCGTTACGCTTGAATACTAACATACCCGTTTTAGAGTAGTTCGCATAATTAATAGATGGACGAGCTGCTCCTCCTAAATATAATTCTGCACGTCCGAAACCATCTTTTTGTCTTCCAGTACTCCATTCGTTACGAATGTTTTTATCATCCGACAGACTAGGTATCACTCTGTGATTATATAGGATAGCTGCATAGAAACGAGGCTCACGATTGCAGAACATATTCCAGTCACCTTTCCAATGCCCCCATGCCTTACTATCACGGATGTCTGCTATGATACCTTTACGACCTTCTTCGGAAGTAATATCATATCCGTTGGGATTCCAATTATCTCCACCGTCAGCCGCAAATCCTTTTTCAACATAACCGGAACCGGCCACATCGATAGGCTTTCCGTTTTTCATCAGAAAAGCATCTACCAGTCGTAAAGTGGGACTTACTCCACCCAAACAGTGAGGACCGGGTGTATTGTGTACCATCCATGACCGCTGAAATGTATCATCATATTGTCCTTCTGACCTGGCCCATATTATCTCACAATTCCAAGCCTTTAGTTGAACATCCACACATGATTTATACGGATTAAACTCTGTATCCCCATTCTCATCATTCCGGTATAGTTTCAAACGAGTGTCCGGATATTTCTCTGCCATATCTATGACGGCTTTTGCTGCGGCTGCCGCATCTTTCCACTTCTGTTCACTGTAAGTAGTATTAATAAGTGGGGTACCATCATGATTCTTGAAGTTGGCATATTCCGCATTACCATTAAATTGAGGAGAGGCGGCCAAATTACGTACAATTGCTTTTACTGCTAGACAAACCAATTTGTTCGGTCGTCCCAAACGGGTCTGGTCATCCCAATAATGCATCGGTAGGTCATAAGCTGCTAAGTCCATCATTTGGCAAATATATTCTACGCATTCATCATAGGGGGCACGCTGCATATTTGCAAAATCTGTTTCCGAAGGGAGCAATTCTTTAATTAACACTACCGGACCATATTGACGAAGAAGAAGATAATAATAATATCCACGTAGAAAACGGACCTCAGCTTTATAACGTGTTTTCAACTCGCTACTTAGTTCGCCGCAACGATCTACATTGTTCTCAAATGTCAAAGTAGCACGAATAGCTTGATAAAAACGAGCGTATCTATCACACACCAATTCGCTGGAGGGTGTCCAGTCACCTCTGTTGAAGTTATCCGCCTGATAGAAATTCCAGGTTATATTACATTCATCGGCTGCCCCAACCCAAGGTTCATGTTGATGCAAATGCCCTGTGGGAATTCCTCCATAACAATTGGCCAGATACTTCTCCGTTTCCATGCGGGAACTCCAAACCATTTCATCTGTTTTCATATCATCGGGCTGTTTGTCCAAGTAGTCAGTACAACTAGTCGACAATGCCAACAAACTAAATAAAACTATAATATATTTTTTCATATTCGATGCGTTTTAAAAAGAAGCTCTAATTCCAATATTAACTTTTCTCGGGAGAGGATATTTGCTACCATTAAATGAAGCTGTTTCCGGGTCCCACATATCCCATGGTGCAAACAATGCAACATTATTCGCCAAACAATAGATGCGAAGAGATTTCATGCCAATTGGAGCAATCCAGCTTTTCTTGAAAGTATATCCTAGTTCCAAGTCCGCCAAGCGCAGCAAACGTCCATTATAAATGGTGCGCGTAGATGATTGCCAATTGTTGGATGAGGCCCCATTGGACAGACGGGGGTAGAATGCATTGGGATTAGGATTATCTTCCGTCCAACGATCAAGTGCTTTTTCAAATAAGTTACCTTTCCCTACTCCTTTATTGAATGGAATGAATGTATCCCCTCCTAGACCGTAAGTAACATGTGCCTGTCCTCTGAAGAAAATACCGAAGTCGAATCCTTTCCAGAAAAGCTGAGCTCCAAAACCATACACAATTTCCGGAACACTTGAATAACCGATCGGACATTTATCATCTTCATCTACTACGCCATCTTCGTTATAATCCAAATATTTTACATCACCTGGACGTACATCACCGAATTTCTGTTCAGGACTTTCATTGATCTCTTTTTGGTCTTGAAATAATCCTAAGGCAATTAGCCCAAAATGCTGTCCGTAACGATGTCCCGTTTGCATACGGTATGCATATTTCTTCTGAGCTTCATCCATTTCTTTAATTTCATTATGAGTGTAGGTGAAGTTTCCATAGAGTTTATAACGGAAATCTCCAATTGAATGGTTAAATTCCAACGTACCGTCTATACCTTGATTCACCATTACACCCATATTAGCAAAGGGCTGTTTGATGACTCCCATGGTTGCAGGAACAGACTGACGTTGAATAAGAATATCGGAACGTTTTTCGTGGAAATAGTCAAGATCCAGAGAAACCATGCTATCGAACATTTTCAGTTCAATACCGATATCTTTCTTAAAACCTTTCTCCCAAGTTAGATCAGCTACCCCGATTTGGTCTTCTCCTATACCTTCGTGAAAGCTAGGGGCCATACCGAAATAGTATCCTCCTAAACCTTCACCAAAATATGACAGATAACCGAAACGCATATTGTCAGGCAATGATTCGGAACCTACCAGACCAACAGAGCCTCTGATTTTTAATACATTAACAGCTTTAAAAGGCCAGAAAGACTCATTGGATATCAAATACCCTAATGCTCCTGCCGGGAATAGACCAAAACGTTTTCCTTTCGGAAAGTTCTCCGAACCATTATATCCCATATTAAATTCAGCAAAGTAACGGTCTTTGAAAGCATAAGTTGTTCTTAAAGCCAGACCTTGCTTCTTATAAGGTAATGATTTGATAGACGATCCGGCAGTCTGGTCTACGTAGTCACGCTGATAATACATCGCCATTGCACCGACACGGTGTGCTTCATTAAAAATCTGATTGTAATTCAATTGCACTTTCAGTTCCTCGGCGCGGTTACTGGATGGAGTTACATTGTATCCCAAGAATTCATTTCCTTTGGTAATTTCCGCTACTTGAAATTCTCCGGTTTCATCGTCAACTCCCGTTATGTTATAGGTAGAAGAATTTTTACGTCTGTTCTGTATGGTCTGATTATTGGCATCGAAAGAGAAAGAAGCTTGTATATCAAGGCCTTTTAATAAGAAGCTCAAGTCTTGTTTTAATGTAATCTGGCTCATAATTTGTGAGCGGAATGATTTATTATAGCCGGAGCCAAACAAACGTTCTGCCGGATTCACCTCACCGACCTGTGATGGTGCTCCCCAACCCCATTCTGTATTGCCAAACGCATCTTTTCCGATAGGTACTCGAACCGGAGCGGATAACGGATTGGATAAATAGGAATAGTAATAAAGTAATTCAACAGGACTGAACCATCTGTTATCTACATACTCATTTCCTAAACCGGGTTGATGCATATCTGTCATATTAGCACCAATTTCCAATGATAAATTGGTTGTTTTAGTCAATGTCAAATCAATGTTTGAACGAAAGTTATATCGACGAAGTGAAATGTTTGATTTGTAATCGGCTTCCGGATTATTTTTCAAGTTACCGTTATCTTCTATAAAACTGGCACTAATATAATAACGTGCTCTTTCACCACCTCCACGAATATTGATAGCTGCATTCGTATTAGTTGAATACTTGCGGAAAAGTTGATCCATCCAGTTTACATTCGGATATAGAAAAGGATTGGTTCCATTTCGCAAATTGTCAATGTATTCCGGAGTATAATTTTCAGTACCCAATGCTTCATTGGCTAGCAATGCGTAATTGGCCCCGTCCAATAACTTCGGCATTGTCGGGAGATCGGAGAAACCTGTTTCCAATTTTACTTCTATGACCGGTTTTTGGGCAACCCCCTTACGGGTAGTTACTAATACAACTCCATTGGCTGCGCGCACACCATATACTGCCGTTGCCGATGCATCTTTCAAGATAGAAATGGATTCTACTTCTTCAATTGACAAATCAGACATATCCCGTTCCACTCCGTCAACTAATACTAATGGTTTTTGATTAGCTCCGAACGAAGAAATACCACGTACCCAGAAATCAGCATTGTCTTGTCCTGGTTCACCTGAACGTTGTACGACCACTGCACCGGCAATACGTCCGGAAAGAGCGTTAGTCAGATTTCGTTGCGGTACTTCCAGTTCTTTTATTGAAACAGAAGAGATAGAACCTATAACGCTGGCTTTCCGTTGTTTACCCATACCGACAATAACCGTTTCTTCCAGTTCGTGTACATCTTCTTTCATTACGATGTCAAGAGCCGGTTTCTTACCGACTGTGATTTCTTGCGATTTGAAGCCTACAAACGAGAATACCAGAATATCTCCTGCTTTTGCGTTAATAATGTAATAACCGTTAATATCTGAAATCACACCGGTGGATGTGCCTTTAATTGCGACACTGACACCGGGTAGAGGAACACCTTTCTCATCAATAATTGTTCCACGAACAGAATTGTCGGTTGGAGAAACGTTTGATGTCTCTTTCATCATTGACAAAGGTTGTGTTACTTCATAGAATGATTTTTGCTCATTCCCTACATTTGTACTTGCTGTAGTATAGCTAGGTGCTAATAATGCAATACACAGCATAGTACATTGTAGTCCTTTTTTTGAGTCTAAAATTCCGCAATGGTATTTAGACATGTTTAAGGTCCATTGTTTCATAATTTTGAATTTAGTAAATAGATTTAAATTGTGTTTCAGCAATATTTAATAATCCGGGAAATGTTTGTAGCGAAAGAGTTTCAAGTATTTTCCAGCATTGAAACAGTCCTCTTGGTACATGAAAGCACCCTTTCCATTTGCCGCCTTTCAAGGGCAACAATACTTCACCTTTTCTATTCAAGTATCCGTACCATTCCGGATACTCAGCGTCCCTAAAGTGTACCCATGTATAATCATGTACTTTTTCAAACCAATCCAAACACTGTTTGTCTCCTGTCAACTGATAGCCTTTTAACAATGAAATTAAAGATTCGATATGTACCCACCAGAGTTTCTGGTCCCATTCCAATTGTTGGGGAGGAAAACTGTTACGATCTAAAAAGTAAAAGATACCGCCATGCTCCTTATCCCAACCGTATTCAAGCATGGTAAGAGTCGTGTTTTTTGCTTTCTCTATCAGTTCCGGCCGATGCAGACGTTTACCCAAGTCCATGATAAACCACATCGCTTCAATCGCATGACCGGGAGTAACCTGGCGACCCTCAAAACAATCCACAAGATTACCGTTTATATCTACATTCTCGACAATGATTCCACCAAGTTCGGGACGATAAAAGACGTCCATAACTTCATGGATGCAAGTGTCCATAGCCTGTTCCAAGTAGTCTTTACCTAAAATATGCTCTATTTCCATAGCAAGATTACAGAGAATCATCGGCAGAGCAAAATTTTTCAGGTTACGCGTACCGGGATGAAGCTTGTTCCATTTTCCTTTAGGATTATCAGCTTTGGACAAGATAATATCGAATGTCTTTCTGGCAATATCGGCATACTCCTGATTACCGGTTGCCAAACTCAATTGTCCGAAAGCCATCGTTGCAAAAGTATAGGAGAAAATGTTATACGGTTCTACTAACGGTCTACCCGAACGGTCGAGGGAAAAGTACCAGTTGTAATTTCTATCATGTCCGTATTTCTTTAAAAATTCGCCACCTTGAACGGCACAGTCCAGCCATTCCTGGCGTTTCTCCACCTTATTGTAAAGCATGGAGAACATCCATACCTCACGCCCTTGCAGCCAAATAAACTTGTCTGTATCGAATACTTTGCCTTCACGATCCAAACAAGTGAAATAGCCGCCAAACTCTTTGTCTTGAGAGTTTTGAAGCCAAAAAGGAAGAACATTGTTCAACAATTCATCCCTGTATTGGTCCGATAGTTTTTTTAAATCCATATATCTTTAAAGTGTTAAGTTAATATGATCTTTTTTACTGTTCCGAGCGGTTCCAATATCTTTCAATCTCCTCCAGTGACTTCCCGGTCGTCTCCGGCACGAGTTTCCATACAATCAGCATATACGGCACGCACATGAGTGCGAACAGAAAGAATGTTCCGGCGGGGGTAAGGTTCTGGAGCATCCAGGGGGTTAACTGTCCGATCAGATACGTTCCGATCCATAAGGCGAATCCTGCTATTGACATGGCCAGTCCGCGAACCTTGGTGGGATACATCTCCGAAAGGAGCACGAACACCACAGCGCAGATAGACACGGCACAACAGAATACATAGAACAGGAAGAAAACAAGAAGGAAGAGGCTTGAGACATTCAGTGTTTCTCCGAAAAGGAAGTACAGGCCGATAAGAATCAGAGAAACAATCATTCCCGAAACTCCGTAATACACCAGCTTCTTACGACCAACTTTATCAATGATGACAAGAGCCAAAATGGTGGTCAAAGTATTAACAAGTCCTACCAGAACTTGGTAAAAAAGAGAAAGTTTGTGGCTCTCATATTGTATTTTAAAGAAAATACTTAATTTGTATAAGAAAAATCCTATCTTTACCGCGTTAAACTAACTAATACCCCCATTATGAAAAGAAATCATTATTTTCTCCTTCTTATTTTATTAGGATTTTCCTTTAGTGTTCAAGCCTCAGATACTGTCCGAGCTTCAGATACAGTATTTATCCGTGAAACACAAACTCCCATTCTGATAGAACGGCAAGACAATGTTTTGTTTTATATCCGTTTGGATGCTAAAGACAGTAAGTTACTGAATGAAGTCGTATTAGATTTCAGCAAAAGCACGCCACAGCACGATATCCAGTCAGTAAAACTCTATTATGGAGGCACGGAGGCATTGCAGCATAGAGATAAAAAGCGTATGGCTCCTGTAGAATATATATCCAGTTTTCATCCGGGAACTACCTTATCTGCCAATCCGTCGTATTCGGTGAAATGTGCGGAAGTTGTGAGACCTTCCAATAAAGTAGTACTTAAGAGTAATTATAAATTATTTCCAGGCGTAAATTTTTTTTGGATTAGTTTGCAGATGAAAAAAGGAACTTCTTTATATACCCGAATAAACTCTGAACTATGTGCGGTAAAAGTAGATGGCAAGGATTTGGACTGTAAATATCTTTCTCCTAAAAATATCTCTCATCGAATGGCTATCGGCGTACGTCACGCAGGAGATGACGGATCGGCAGCTTTCCGTATTCCGGGATTGGTGACTACGAATAAAGGAACTTTGTTAGGAGTATATGATGTTCGTTATAATAGTAGCGTTGATTTGCAAGAATATGTTGATGTTGGGTTGAGCCGTAGTACAGATGGAGGAAAGACATGGGAAAAAATGTGTCTTCCTCTTTCATTTGGTGAGTATGGTGGTTTGCCAAAAGCTCAAAATGGAGTAGGGGATCCTTCTATTTTGGTAGACACAAAAACAAATACTGTATGGATAGTTGCTGCATGGACGCATGGTATGGGCAATCAGCGTGCATGGTGGAGTTCACATCCGGGAATGGATATGAATCATACAGCGCAATTGATGATGGTGAAAAGTACCGACGATGGTAAAACGTGGTCGGAACCAATCAATATAACGGAGCAGGTGAAAGATCCATCCTGGTACTTTCTACTTCAAGGACCGGGACGCGGAATAACGATGAGTGACGGCACATTGGTTTTTCCGACCCAGTTTATAGATTCGACACGTATCCCTAATGCCGGAATTATGTATAGTAAGGATCAAGGTAAGACATGGAAGATGCATAACATGGCCCGTACCAATACCACAGAAGCCCAAGTTGTAGAAATAGAACCGGGAGTTTTGATGTTGAATATGCGTGATAACAGAGGAGGCAGTCGGGCGGTATCCATTACAAAAGATTTGGGTAAGAGCTGGACCGAACACGCTTCTTCACGTAAAGCACTTAATGAGCCCGTATGTATGGCCAGCTTGCTGAATGTCAAAGCACTGGATAATGTGTTGAACAAAGACATCCTTCTGTTTTCAAATCCGAATACAGTAAAAGGACGTGACCATATTACAATAAAGGCAAGTTTGGATAAAGGACTTACTTGGCTGCCGGAACATCAACTTTTATTGGATGAAGATCCGGGATGGGGATATAGCTGCCTGACTATGATTGATAAAGAAACTATAGGCATTTTATACGAAAGTAGTGTAGCACATATGACATTTCAAGCAGTGAAGCTTACAGATATTATTAAAGAATAAGATAATTATATTATGAAGAAAGCTATTTTTGATGGGTTATTGTGTTTTACCTAATTAATATATTTTGTTAAATTATCCGTGGAATATGATGGAAAATGTGAAATATGGCAGAAAAATAATATCTTTGACTCCATAAATTTATTAATAACTTAACACTTAATTTTTTAATTTATGAAACAACTTTTGAAATTAACCGGATGCTTGGCAGTGGCAGGGCTTTTTGCTTCTTGCCAGTCAGTTCAGCAAGAAGCTAATTATCAGGTAATTCCCTTGCCGCAGGAAATCGTTGTAGAGCAGGGAGCCCCCTTTATCCTGAAAAGCGGAGTAAAGATTCTCTATCCGGAAGGAAACGAGAAGATGCAGCGCAATGCGAAATTCCTGGCCGACTATCTGAAGACGGCTACGGGAAAAGACTTTACCATTGAGGCCGGAACAGAAGGAAAAAATGCCATTATCCTGGCTTTGGGGACAGAAAATGAGAATCCGGAAGCCTATCAATTGAAAGTTGCCGGTGACGGAGTAACCATTACCGGTTCTACGGAAGCCGGAGTATTTTATGGTATCCAGTCTTTGCGTAAATCTTTGCCTATTGCCGTGGGAACAAATATAGCCCTCCCGGCCGTAGAAATCAAAGACGCTCCCCGTTTTGGTTATCGTGGCGCCCATTTCGATACCAGCCGTCATTTCTTCACGGTAGATGAAATAAAGACTTACATCGATATGCAGGCATTGCACAACATGAACCGTTTGCATTGGCATATCACGGATGATCAAGGATGGCGTCTGGAAATCAAGAAATACCCGAAGCTGACAGAAATCGGTTCCAATAGAACGGAAACCGTCATCGGACGCAACTCCGGTGAGTATGACGGTAAACCTTACGGTGGATTCTATACGCAGGAACAGGCAAAAGAAATTGTAGAATATGCTGCAGAACGTTACATAACCGTTGTTCCTGAAATAGACCTTCCGGGACATATGCAAGCTGCCCTTGCCGCTTATCCTGAGCTGGGTTGTACCGGTGGTCCGTACGAAGTATGGAGACAGTGGGGAGTATCTGAAGACGTGCTTTGTGCCGGAAATGATCAGGTATTGAAATTCCTCGAGGATGTATATGGAGAATTGATTGAAATCTTCCCATCGGAATATATCCATGTGGGTGGTGACGAATGTCCGAAAGTAAGATGGGAACAATGTCCGAAGTGCCAGGCACGTGCCAAGGCGTTGGGCTTGAAATCGGATAAGGAACACTCTAAAGAAGAACGTTTGCAGAGTTTCATTATCAATCATATCGAGAAGTTCCTCAATGCTCACGGACGCCAGATTATCGGTTGGGATGAAATCCTTGAAGGCGGACTTGCTCCGAATGCCACTGTAATGTCATGGCGCGGCGAAAAAGGAGGTATTGAAGCCGCCAGGCAGAAACACGATGTCATCATGACTCCGAATACTTATTTATATTTCGACTACTATCAGTCTAAAGATATCGAAAATGAACCTTTCGGTATCGGAGGTTATCTGCCGATGGAAAGAGTATACAGCTACGAGCCTATGCCAGCTTCTCTTACTCCGGAGGAACAGCAATATATAAAAGGGGTACAAGCTAATCTTTGGACCGAATATATCGCTACATTCCCGCATGCGCAATATATGGTATTGCCCCGTTGGGCTGCTTTGTGTGAAGTTCAGTGGACGAATCCCGATAAGAAGAATTATGCAGACTTCCTGTCTCGTCTTCCTCAGTTAATCAGATGGTATGAAGCCGAAGGATATAATTATGCTAAACACGTCTTTGAGGTGCAAGCCCAATTTGAACCGAATCCGGCAGAAGGAACATTGGATATTACGTTATCTACTATTGATAAGACCCCTATTCATTATACTTTGGACGGTACGGAACCTACCGCTGCTTCTCCTTTGTATGAAGGTGTGTTGAAACTCAAGGAAAATGCTACCTTGTCCGCCAAAGCTATTCGTCCTTCAGGAGACAGCAAGGTGCTTACCGAGAAAATTGATTTCAGCAAATCCAGCATGAAGCCGATTGTTGCCAATCAGAAAATCAATGAACAATATATGTTCAAGGGAGCTGCTACATTGATAGACGGTCTGAAAGGAAACAGTAGTTACAAATCCGGCCGTTGGATTGCTTTCAACGGAAATGACATGGATATGACGATTGATCTCCAACAACCCGTAGAGATTTCAAGCGTGTCCATCTCTACTTGTGTTGCCAAAGGCGATTGGGTATTCGATGCGAGAACTATGTCCGTAGAAGTTTCGGATGACGGAAAGAACTTCACTAAAGTTGCTTCCGAAGAATATCCGGAAATGAAAGAAGATGATAAAGACGGTGTCTATGATCATAAGTTGACCTTTACTCCGGTGAAAACGCAGTATGTAAGAGTTGTTGCATCACCGGAGAAATCAATGCCGACATGGCATGGTGGAAAAGGTAAAAACAGTTTCTTGTTTGTAGACGAAATCAGTATTGATTAATGAATATAAGAAATAGACACGCTAAAGTTTGTCTTTTCTTATGGATATTAGGGATGTGCCTTGCGGTGCATCCCATCAAAGCACAGTCCGTAATTCCTGTTCCATTGAAAATGGAGCGGGGTGCGGACTACTTTTTTCTATCAGAAAAGACAAAACTTTATACAAACTTAGAGGGGGAAGAAGCGAGGCTTTGGGAGAACTGTCTGCAAGCACTTCCTGTTTCGTTGAAGAAAGGTTCGAAAAAGGACGTACGCCAAGTACTTTCACTGCTGATAACCGGAAAGAATGAGCGGTTGCCCTCTCCGGAAAGTTACACACTGTCCGTCACTCCCCGACGAATCATTATCCGTTCAACTTCCGGAGCCGGATTATTTTACGGAATGCAGACACTGTTACAGTTGCTTACCCCTTCGGGCACGGGCTATTCCGTCGCATCCGTTGAAATAGAGGATACTCCTCGTTTTGCTTATCGTGGTTTTATGCTCGATGTTTCCCGCCATTTCTTCTCCAAAGAATTTGTGAAGAAGCAGATAGACGCATTGGCTTTTTATAAAATAAACCGGCTTCATCTGCATCTGACTGATGCGGCAGGCTGGCGCATTGAGATAAGGAAATACCCTTTGCTCACTGACTTTGCCGCTTGGCGTACGGAGCCGAACTGGAAGAAATGGTGGAACGGTGGACGCGGATACGTTCGCTTCGATGAACCTGGAGCTTCCGGTGGTTATTATACTCAGAAAGACATTTGTGAAATACTTGAATATGCCCGTCAGCATTATATGACGGTCATCCCTGAAATAGAAATGCCTTCCCATTCGGAAGAAGTGCTGGCTGCTTATCCGCAACTGTCCTGTTCGGGCGAGCCGTACAAGAATTCGGACTTCTGTGTCGGTAATGAAGAAACCTTTGCCTTTCTCGAAAATGTGCTGACCGAAGTCATGGAACTTTTTCCGTCAGAATATATCCATATCGGTGGTGATGAGGCTGGCAAGTCGGCATGGAAAACGTGCCCGAAGTGTCAAAAGAGAATGAAGGATGAACATCTTGCCAATGTAGATGAACTGCAAAGTTACCTGATACACCGCATTGAGAAGTTCCTCAATGCTCACGGTCGTCATTTGCTGGGATGGGACGAGATATTGCAAGGAGGTATGGCTCCCAATGCTACTGTTATGTCCTGGCGTGGAGAAGAAGGTGGGATCGCTGCCGTAACCTCCGGTCATCGGGCAGTCATGACACCCGGCGCTTATTGTTATCTGGACAGTTATCAGGATGCACCCTATTCACAGCCGGAAGCTATCGGCGGATACCTGCCATTGAAGAAAGTGTATTCGTACGATCCGGTTTCCGTTTCCCTGACTACAGAACAGGCTAAACTTGTTTACGGTGTGCAGGGTAACTTATGGGTGGAATATATTCCCACTCCCGAACAGGTTGAATATATGATGTATCCCCGTATCCTCGCATTGGCGGAAGTGGCTTGGTCTGCTCCCGAGCGTAAGTCATGGCCGGATTTCCATGCCCGCGCCTTGAAAGCGGTGAGAGAGTTACAGGCAAAGGGGTATCATCCTTTCGATTTGAAGAATGAAATCGGCAGTCGTCCGGAATCCGTACAACCCGTTGCCCATCTGGCATTGGGTAAGAAGGTAATATACAATTCGTCGTATAGTCCCCATTATCCGGCACAGGGCAATACCGCTCTAACGGACGGCATACGTGGCGATTGGACGTATGGTGACGGTTGTTGGCAGGGATTTATTGACGGTGACCGGTTGGATGTGACAATCGATATGGAAACTGTTACTCCCATTCATTCCGTTACTGCTGCTTTCATGCAAGTGACGGGTGCGGAGGTGTTTTTGCCTGAGTCTGTCACAATCTCTGTCTCTGACGATGGAACCAATTTTACGGAATTGGAACACCGGACTTTTGAAGTCGCCAAAGAAATTCCTATCCAGTTTACGGACATCTCATGGAAGGGGAATGCGACAGGAAGATACATTCGCTATCAGGCTCAAGCCGGAAAAGAGTTCGGAGGCTGGATATTCACAGATGAGATAATCGTGAAATAATCCGTGAAATAACCGTGCGGTACTCCGTGTCCCAAAAATAAAAAAAAGAAGGAATCCACTCAACCAGATTCCTTCTTTTTTTGTTATATTTATAGTATTACCTTAAAAACTAACAATTATGATACGACGACACGGTAAACTAACATTGCTCACTTTTCTTTTGTCGGCTTCATGTAGTGATATATTCGCTCAGGAGATACCCGTTACCACGCCCATAGACTCATTGATAACTGTTGGATATGCCACCGGAAGTTTGAAAACCCTCTCCGGTTCCGTAGAGAAGATTACGGAGACACAGATGAATAAAGACCAGATAACGAACCCTTTGGAAGCAATCCGCGGACGTGTGCCGGGCTTGACCGTCCAACGCGGATCAAACGGTCCGGCAGCCTTGGATGCGGTACGCCTGCGGGGAACCACCTCACTGACCAGTGGCAATGACCCTTTGATAATCGTCGACGGAGTATTTGGCGACTTGAGTATGCTCACCTCCATTTACCCTACGGATATTGAGAGCTTCACCATTTTGAAAGACGCTTCCGAAACCGCACAATACGGTTCACGAGGAGCCTCCGGTGTGATTGAAGTCACCACTAAAAAAGGAATGAGCGGCAGAACACAGGTAGCCTACAACGGTAGCTTCGGAATTTCCACCGTCTACAAGAATCTGAAAATGCTGTCCGGCGATGAGTACCGCCGTGTCGCCTCGGAACGCGGGATTTCCATTCTGGATAAAGGAAATAACACCGATTTTCAGAAAGAGATTGAACAGACAGGACTACAACAAAACCATCACATCGCCTTTTATGGCGGTTCCAGTGAGTCCAGCTATCGCGTTTCTCTTGGTTTCATGGATCGTCAGGGAGTGATTTTGAATGAAGACATGAAAAACTTCACTTCGAATATGAACATGAATCAGAAAATGTTCGACGGCTTCCTGAACTGCGAGCTGGGAATGTTCGGTTCCATTCAGAAGAATCATAATCTGGTGGATTATCAGAAAACGTTCTATTCGGCAGCCACATTCAACCCCACCTATCCCAACCATAAAGACCCCGTCACCAATTCCTGGGACGGAATAACGACTGCCAGCCAAATCACCAATCCATTGGCATGGATGGAAGTGCAGGACGATGATGCCACTTCGCACATCAGCACGCACGCCCGTTTGACTTTCAATCTGCTGGAAGGACTGAAACTAAACCTCTTCGGCGCTTATACCTATAATATCGTGGAAAATTCGCAATACCTTCCCACCTCCGTCTGGGCGAACGGCCAGGCTTACAAAGGAACCAAAAAGCGAGAATCCTTGCTGGGCAACATGATGCTGACCTATAAGAAAAACTGGAAAAAACATTTCTTTGACGTGCTGGCACTTGCCGAACTTCAAAAAGAAACCTACACGGGATATTATACAACAGTAAGCAATTTCAGCACCGACAAATTCGGGTATAATAATCTTCAGGCAGGCGCACTCCGCTTGTGGGAAGGCACTAATTCTTACTACGACCAACCCCGTCTGGCATCTTTCATGGGACGTTTCAACTATACATACGCCGACCGCTACGTACTGACGCTGAACGCCCGTACAGATGCTTCCTCCAAATTCGGAGCGAACCATAAATGGGGATTCTTCCCCTCCGCATCTGCCGCATGGGTGATTAGTGAAGAAGAATTTATGAAGCAGTTGCCGATGGTGGATAATCTGAAATTCCGTATTGGCTACGGTTTGGCAGGTAATCAGAGCGGGATTGACTCATACACTACATTGAACCTTGTAAAGCCGAACGGTGTAGTCCCCGTCGGAAACTCCGCCGTCGTATCTTTAGGAGACTTACGGAACACAAATCCCGACCTGAAATGGGAAGTGAAACATACCTTTAATACCGGTATCGACGTAGCTCTTTTCGGCAACCGCCTGCTGCTTTCCGCCAACTATTACAACTCCCGAACCACAGACATGCTTTACCTTTACAACGTAAGCGTACCGCCTTTCACCTATAACACCTTACTTGCCAACATCGGTTCCATGCGCAACTGGGGTACGGAAATCGCCATCGGCATCACCCCCTTGAAGACCAAGGATATGGAACTGAATATCAATGCCAATATCACTTTCCAGCGCAACAAACTGCTCTCATTAAGCGGTATGTACAACGGCGAAATGCTTTCTGCCCCCGAATATAAAAGTCTTGCCAGCCTCGACGGAGCAGGCTTTCACGGAGGATACAACCACATCGTATATCAGATGGTGGGTCAACCGTTGGGCGTGTTCTATCTTCCCCACAGTACGGGACTCGAATCCGATGGAAACGGTGGATACACCTATGGCATCGCCGATCTGAATGGCGGAGGTGTCAGCCTTGAAGATGGTGAAGACCGCTACGTGGCAGGACAAGCCGTACCTAAAACGATTCTTGGCTCCAACATCAGTTTCCGCTACAAGCGTTTCGACCTGTCTTTGCAGGTTAACGGAGCTTTCGGACATAAAATTTACAACGGAACCTCCCTGACCTATATGAACATGAATATATTTCCCGACTATAACGTAATGAAGAAAGCCCCGAAACAGAACATCAAGGATCAAACCGCCACCGACTATTGGTTGGAAAAGGGAGATTATGTCAACTTCGACTATGTGACGCTGGGTTGGAACGTGCCGATTGAGAAAGTACAGAAACTGAAGAAATATGTCCGTTCCCTGCGTCTGGCATTTACAGTCAACAACCTGGCAACCATTTCCGGTTATTCGGGACTTTCACCTATGATTAACAGTTCAACGGTGAACTCCACTTTAGGCGTGGATGATAAACGGGGATATCCGTTGGCGCGGACGTACACACTGGGATTGAGTATTAACTTTTAATGGAGGAGGAGATGATGAAACAATATATGAAAAATAAAAGTCGGTTAGGATTCTTTCTGGCAATGTGTCTGGGTTTATTCTCATGTAGTAAGTTTTTGGAGGAAAATCCGAAAGATAAGTTACCCGAAGATGACGTTTACAATACAATCTCGGAAGTATATCTCAATGCAGTAGCTTCGCTTTATACATACGTAGGCGGTTATAGTGATAGTCAGGGATTGCAGGGAACGGGTAGGGGAGTCTACGACCTGAACACCTTTACCTCCGACGAAGCCATTATCCCCACCCGTGGAGGTGACTGGTATGACGGTGGTTTTTGGCAAGGACTTTACCTGCACGATTGGGGAATAGAGAATGATGCCATTCAGGCTACATGGGAATATCTCTATAAAGTCGTCATGTTAAGTAACAAATCACTGGAACGGATAGACAAATTCGCCGAAACTCATTCCGCTACGGAACTGCCGACATACCGTGCCGAAGTACGTGCCATACGGGCTATGTATTATTATTACCTGATGGATTTGTTCGGACGCATCCCGCTAGTTCAATCCTCTTCCGTAGCAATGAAAGATGTAGTGCAAAGTGAACGGAAAACGGTCTTTGACTTTGTTGTCAAGGAATTGCAAGAGGCGGCTCCTTTGTTGAGCGATGCACATAGCAACCAGTCCGGTCCTTACTATGGCCGTATCACTCGCCCCGTGGTAACTTTCCTACTGGCCAAACTGGCTTTGAACTCCGAAGTTTATACAGACAATGATTGGACGGACGGACAACGCCCGGATGGAAAAAATATAAAGTTCACAGTGAACGGCAGCGAACTCAATGCCTGGGAAACAGTCATCTACTATTGTGACCAACTCAAGACTATGGGCTACAAACTGGAACCGGAATACGAAACGAATTTCTCCATATTCAACGAACCGTCCGTAGAGAATGTCTTCACTATCCCGATGAACAAAACTCTGTACACCAACCAGATGCAATATCTCTTCCGTTCCCGCCACTATAATCACGCCAAGGCTTACGGACTAAGCGGTGAGAACGGTCCCAGCGCCACCATTGAAGCCCTCGAAACTTTCGGTTATGAAACCGCGGAACAAGATCCCCGTTTTGATATTTGCTATTTTGCAGGAATTGTCCACGACCTGAAAGGAAACATAATCAAACTAGATAATGGAACGGTACTGGAATATCTGCCCTGGAAAGTATCTCTGGATATAACAGACACCTCATACGAACAAACCGCAGGAGCCCGCATGAAAAAGTATGAAGTCGACCCGACTGCCACAAAAGACGGTAAGTTGATGGAGAATGACATTGTATTGTTCCGCTATGCAGACGCTTTGTTGATGAAGAGTGAAGCGAAAGTCCGGAACGGAGCAAACGGAGATGAAGAACTCAATGAAGTTCGTAGCCGTGTCAACGCTTCTCCTCGCACTGCCACTTTAGAGAATATCCTTGCCGAACGTCAGCTGGAACTGGCTTGGGAAGGATGGAGACGACAGGACTTAGTCCGCTTCGGGAAGTTTACAAGAGCTTACAGCAGCCGTCCGCAACTGCCGGATGAAGCAAGTGGATATACAACTGTATTCCCTATACCGGAGAAAATACGGGTGATGAATGAGAGGTTGAAGCAGAATCCGGGGTATTAGGAAGAAGATAGTAGTAATCAAAATAAAAAATCCTCGATTTTCATCCGGAGAATCGAGGATTTATATTATTTGTTGCAGCAATCGAATTACTCAATCAAATCGAAATCATATTTTTCAAATTCACTCCCATTGATTATTATAGCAATTTGATGAAGCCCGAGATGGAATTTTCTCGTCGTAACCACGCGGAAAGAGTGCTTTCGCGTTATTCGTGTGGTAGAATTCCCGGTATATTCTTTTTCGCTGATTTTATGAACTTTCTTCGTCAGCGTTCCATTTGCTTTTTGGTAATAAATACCATATTCAAGCCGTATTTTGATTGTCTTATTGCTATGATTCAACAAGTTAAAACCAAACTCCAACGAATCCCCGACTTTAACCTTAGGACTTGAAATCTGAAAATCCTTCACACTAATATTATTTCTGATAGAATCAAAACCAAACAACTCCATCACCTCCGGAATCCCTTGCTTTAAGAGCGTCCGGCAACCGTGTTTAATAATCCAGTCTACCTCTTTCGATTCACCCTTCCATTTCTTTGCCAAATCAATGACAATTTCCGGATTATCTTTCGCAATATCATTCAAATTATTGGCAACGCTCAACCGTACAAATCTTGCCGGATCATTTTTAAGATTCTCCAAAATAGGAATAATAGGTGTCGGATCTTTCTTCAGATTCGGCAAAGCCATCGCCCAAGGCAAACGCGGACGGCAACCTTCTGACGCAAGCCGCCTTACTCCCCAATGCTCATGTTTCGACCAAACCAACATCTGCTTCATCATTTTATCCGGATATTTTATAATAAAAGGATGAGTCACAAACTCGCAACTTGTGAACTGCGTGATTTTCTCTATCGCCTTGACAGACGTTTCATAATCATCCAACCCATATTGCTCGACATAATTATCCAGAATCGCCCCATACTCCAGCATCAATCCAAATTTCGTATCATCTATCACCGAAAAATCAGGCCGCGTACTTTTTACATGATCCAACAACTCAAGAATCTTAGCGATTGCCTCTTTGTAATCTGCCGGCAAAAACTTTTTCAGAATGGTAGTGATATGTATGCAGCGCTGTTTAAGTTCCCTGCCTTCCCATTCATCATCCATAACTTGAGAAACAAACCCGTGAGCATCAAAATCATCGATAACAAGTTTCAAATCTTTCGTAAATAGGTCGAAAAATTGCTCGTTGTACATATTCTTAAAAGGTTCTGCCATACTTGAAGTCTATATTTAGTCTCTATTTATTTGCTACACAAATATATGTCTTTTTTTTAAAAGGACAAGCCCTAAAAACAGAAGTGAGCCACAAAAAAGATTGCAGCTCACTTATACCTTATATATTATAGCAAAAAATTAATCGAAGAAACTCTTGAACTTCTTGAAAATCTTCTCCTTCACCGACGTGTTAGGTTTGAAGTTGTCCGAAGCCTCCATCTTTTCGAGCGTGCTCTTTTCCTCTTTATTGAGCGCTTCCGGCACATAGATACTGATGTTGACGAGTAAATCCCCTGTTCCGTACCCGTTCACATTCGGCAATCCCTTGCCGCGCAAACGAAGCACCTTACCCGGTTGAGTACCCGAATCAATCTTCACTTTCACTTTGCCGTCGATAGTCGGAATTTCCACGGCTCCGCCCAGAGCAGCAGTCGGGAAACTAAGCAACAGATTATAAATCAAATCATTCTCGTCGCGAATCAAGTCCTGATGCGGTTCTTCCTCTACGAGAATCAGCAAGTCGCCTGCCACACCGTTGTGTTTGCCGGCATTTCCTTTGCCACCCATAGAAAGCTGCATACCCTCTGCCACTCCGGCAGGGATTTTCACCGACACCACTTCTTCACCGTAAATGATTCCGTCGCCACCACACTTCTTACATTTGTTCTTGATAATCTTACCCTCACCGCCACAAGTAGAACACGTGACGCGAGTCTGCATCGTGCCCAAAATCGTCTGCTGGTTACGGATCACGGAGCCGCTACCCTTACAAGTAGGACACGTTTCCGAACCTCCGTCACCTTCGGCACCCGAACCGTGACACTGATCGCACGGAACATATTTCTTTAATTTAAACTTCTTTTCCACTCCCGTAGAGATCTCCTTCAAAGTCAGTTTCACTTTGACGCGAAGATCGCTACCCCGATACCGGCGTTGCTGTGAGCCTCCACCGCCTCCACCGAATCCGCTAAAACCTCCGAAGCCACCTCCGAAACCGCCGCCGCGACCTCCGAAGATATCACCGAACATGGAGAAAATATCATCCATCGACATGCCTTCGCCACCGAAACCGCCGAACGGTCCTCCATTTCCTGCCGCACCGCTCACTCCCGCATGACCGAACTGGTCATAACGCGAACGTTTTTCCGGATTGCTCAATACATCATACGCTTCCGCAGCTTCCTTAAACTTCTCTTCCGCCTCCTTGTCGCCAGGATTCTTGTCGGGGTGATATTGAATCGCTTTTTTGCGGTAAGCCTTTTTTATTTCTTCTACTGTGGCCGTCTTTGTCACCTCCAGTACTTCGTAATAGTCTCTTTTTTCTGCCATGCTTCTTTAAAAAAATATGAGTTTTATGGGTTGTCCTTATTCCCCTACTACCACTTTAGCGTGGCGGAGCACTTTGTCGTTCAATGTATAACCCGTTTGTACACAATCCAGAATCTTACCTTTCTGTTCCTCAGATGGAGCAGGGATTACCGCGATGGCTTCGTGATAATCGGTATCCAACGGTTGGTCTTTAGTCTCGATAACCTTTACACCGTTTTGCCCCAATACAGCCATGAATTTATTATAAATCAGCTCGACACCTTCTTTCACGGCACTCACATCGGTTGCCGTCTCCATCGTTTTGATGGCACGCTCGAAGTCATCCACTATCGGAAGAATGCTGCTGAGACTTTTTTCTCCACCGTTCAGAATCAGTTCCGCCTTTTCCTTCATGGTGCGTTTACGATAATTGTCGAATTCGGCGGACAGGCGCAGATATTTGTCCTTCTGCTCATCAATAGTCTCCTGAGCCTTTTCCAATTCCTTTTCCAACTCCTCTTCGTGCGTCAGTGGAGCCGCCTCTTCAGCTTGTTCGTTTTGCGGTTGTTCATCCGCACCGTTCTGAGTTTCTTCAACGTTCAGTTCTTCTTCCTTCACTTTTTTTTCTTTTGGATCCATTTTGGTATTTACTATTTAACTAGTTACTATTTATTGTTTAAAAACACGTTATCTTTTTTAGAGATACCGTCTATTCGACATACCGGACTGACCGGATGTCATTAGTCTTGCTTGCAAAAACTTTGCCAAGTCGGCGTTTTTGCCAGAAAACGCAGCAAAGGTAACACTTTTATGTCAGATTGGCACATATCGGATAGCTCATAATTCATTTTAAATGTCTACCTTTGCACGCTAAAACAATAAGTAGTAACTAGTAAAATAGTAAATAATAAGATGATTACAGTTTCGAACGTATCGGTTCAGTTTGGTAAAAGAGTGTTATTTAATGACGTAAACCTGAAGTTTACGAGTGGTAATTGTTATGGTATTATCGGTGCGAACGGTGCGGGAAAGTCTACGTTTCTCCGTACGATTTACGGAGATCTGGACCCTACAACAGGTACGATTGCGCTCGGACCGGGCGAACGTCTCTCAGTGTTGAGTCAGGACCACTTCAAGTGGGATTCATATACCGTCATGGATACCGTCATGATGGGACATACCGTGTTGTGGGACATCATGAAGCAACGCGAAGAATTGTATGCAAAAGAAGATTTCACAGACGAAGACGGACTGAAAGTATCCGAATTGGAAGAAAAATTTGCCGAGTTGGACGGATGGAATGCCGAAAGTGACGCAGCTATGTTGCTGAGCGGATTGGGCATTAAAGAAGACAAACACTATACATTGATGGGTGAACTGAGCGGTAAAGAAAAAGTTCGTGTCATGCTGGCTCAGGCGTTGTACGGAAATCCGGACAATCTTTTGCTCGACGAGCCTACCAATGACTTGGATATGGAGACGGTAACCTGGTTGGAGGAATATCTTTCCAATTTCGAGCATACGGTATTGGTGGTGAGTCACGACCGTCACTTCCTCGACTCTGTATGTACGCACACCGTAGATATTGACTATGGAAAAATCAATATGTTTGCCGGTAACTATAGCTTCTGGTACGAATCCAGCCAGTTGGCTCTCCGTCAGCAGCAGAACCAGAAGGCAAAGGCGGAAGAGAAGAAGAAAGAGTTGGAAGAGTTTATCCGTCGGTTCAGTGCGAACGTAGCGAAGAGCAAGCAGACTACTAGTCGTAAGAAAATGCTTGAGAAGTTGAATATAGAAGAAATCAAACCTTCTTCACGTAAGTATCCGGGCATTATTTTTACTCCTGAACGTGAGCCGGGTAACCAGATTCTGGAGGTTTCCGGACTGAGTAAGAAGACGGAGGAAGGCGTAGTGCTCTTCAACGACGTGAACTTTAACATAGAGAAAGGTGACAAGGTAGTATTCCTCTCACGCAATCCGCGCGCGATGACAGCTTTGTTTGAGATCATTAACGGAAATATGAAACCGGATGCAGGGCATTTCAACTGGGGAGTGACTATCACGACTGCTTATCTGCCGCTGGATAACACCGACTTCTTCAATACCGACCTGAATCTGGTAGATTGGTTGAGTCAGTTCGGAGAAGGCAACGAGGTATATATGAAAGGCTTTCTTGGCCGTATGCTTTTCTCCGGCGAAGAGGTGCTGAAGAAAGTAAGCGTACTCTCTGGAGGTGAGAAGATGCGTTGTATGATTGCCCGTATGCAGCTGCGCAATGCCAACTGCCTCATTCTGGACACTCCGACCAACCATCTGGACTTGGAATCTATCCAGGCGTTCAACAACAACCTGAAGACGTACAAAGGAAATATCCTCTTCTCGTCTCATGACCACGAATTTATCCAGACCGTTGCCAACCGCATCATCGAACTGACACCGAACGGTATCATCGACAAGATGATGGAATATGACGAATATATCACTTCCGACCATATTAAGGAATTGCGGGCGAAGATGTACGGAGACAAATAAGTGACCACTTAAAAGAAAGAGAGGGTCAGTTCATTTGAATGAATGAACTGACCCTCTGTTATTCTACCTCTTCCATCAGCGCCAGCTCCCAGCTTCTCCATACGACCGTTGTCAGTTTCAGTTTCCCTTTCTGACGGGCTTCCGCCACACATTCGTCCTTGCTATAACGGATCAGCTGCTCCCGCGCTTCATCGGCAAGCTCCCTTATTTCCTTTTCCGGAGCACCGGCTTTCGCATACTTCACTTCCAGCAGATAAGTGTAGGGTGGAGATACGGGTACGGCCGGACTGGGCTTGAAGAAGAAATCAGCGAATCCCTTGTTCATTTCATATTCCGGATACAGTTGATAATAGCGGAACATACTTAGATAGGCGAGTAGGAATCCTTTGATATGGGCTTCCCCTTCTATATATTCTCGGATACGGCTCTGCTCCCGAATGGCCTCTGCTACAAATTCGAACAACGGTTTCCATTCTCCCTTGAAGGACATATTCTCAAACAGCGTGAGCAACCTGTTCACGTCGAGCTTGAATATTTCATGACGGGCATATCCTTGAATTAGGAAATTGAACAGCTGTTCTCGAACCACCAGGTTAGGCACGTGCAGGATAGGACGTCCCATCATATCGACTCCTTTGATGGAAAGCAGCCCGAAATAGAACAGCAGCGACCTGAAGTTGCTTACGTCCGTCATTTCCAACGCGGAGAAATGAGTGACAATTTCGGTTATTATTTCTCCCTTTTCCGCAACCTCCTTGATGACGGAGAAGTTTTCTCCCAGTCCGTGGTCAAGACGTACGAGGTAGGCAAGCTTGTTAAAGTCCGTCCGGATATTCGGATCTACAATCTCTTTAGGTTTGACTCCGTGCAATATCAATGACTTCATGCAATAGAGCACCATGTCCGAGTTGAACATGCAATCCGTTAATTTATTTTCACTGAAGCAATAATTGTCATAGTTGGGTTTCATCATTGCCACCGTGTCGTCTATCGACATGGAAAGAGCTCCTTGTTCCTTATAATAGGCCAGCATTTCCCGCAGCTCCTTCTCGCTGAACCCCACCAGGTCGTTAAACCAGGGATCGTTTGTGATATTCGTTCCTATGTTGAATCCGCTTGTCACGTCGTCCATCGTCACCGGGCTTACTCCCGTGATAAACAGTCTGTTGACGGCGGAACCCATTCCCGTCGTGGCGGCTTTGATTACATTGAAGAATCTCCGGATATACCCTTCGCCATGCGTCGCTTTCCGATATAAGTCCGTTCCGTAAGTCGATAGGATGGTATTCGTGAAATTATCGTATTCATCGATCAGTAGATAGATTTTGATGTCTCCCTTGCGGGTAGCGTAAGTGTTGATGGCTGACAAAAAAGCGCCGGGCTCTTCTTTTGTTTTTTCATCCAGCACTTTCCAGATGTCTTTTCCCAGCAGATGTTCGTATCTGTAAACAAAATCGGAAAGCTTCCCGCAGCAATGCATCCGGAAAGACTCCTCCACCTCATTGATATTCGAGCTTACCTCCGAGAAATTGAATCTCATGATGAGAAACTGGTTATGTATGGGTGTGGGATGTTGCCCGATATACAGCTTCCCGAACAATTCGTCAAACTGGTCAGCGTAACGGACATCATAGTACGCCTCCAACATCGCCAGCGTGAGGCTTTTCCCGAAGCGTCGGGGGCGGATGAGGAAGAGATAAGACGGCTGCATTTCTATCTTTTCGATAAACATCGTCTTATCCACATAATAATAGTTTTCTTTTTGGATGCGTCCGAAATCCGTCAATCCGTATGGTATTTGTTTCATCATATCACGATTCCCTTCTTTAATTCATATCGAAGCAAATATACGGAAAACGGATGAAAGTGGCATTTTTAAAGCCACTTATTTATTCGTTTATTTGTTATTTTGTAAGAAAACAGCTGTTTTTATCTCCATAGTTGAGTTTTGATTACTTTTTATTTGCCAAGAAACTCCACTGTATGCTTCACCGCTTCATAGAAAGCTGTTTCTTGACCGGGCACAGTGATAAACAAATGCACTGCCGAGGGAAATTCGAGTCGGGTAGCATTCACGCCAAGAGAGGTGATACGGTCGATAAACTCTTTCCCTTGACAAGCCAGGATATCTCGTCCGGCTGCGATAAGGAGTGTACGAGGTAGTTTTTTCAAGGTTTTGTCTGTGGCCGACATGGGGGATATTTCCGGATTGTGTATCCTATCGGGTGATGGCTCATAACTTTGGTTGAACGCCTCCATTAAATCTCCGTCCAGCCCGAATCCCTTGTCGTACTTCTGCCATGAAGGGCTATGGTCATTCCATGCCTTCACAACGGGATAGAAAAGCAAAAGCCCCGCTATATCCCCTTCGTTCATTCTCAATGTGGAAGAAATGGCGAGATTGCCGCCGGAACTATCACCGCCTACCATTATCCGGTTGGGAGAACATCCCCAACGGGCTGCATTCTTTATTGCAAATCTGATCGCTTCCTCACAATCGTCAAGCGGTGTCGGATAAGGGTGTTCGGGGGATAAACGATAGTCAACAGCGAGGACACTTATGCCGCTTCTCGAACAGACTTCGCTGCAAAACCGGGCACAACTGTTCAAACTGCCGATTGTCCATCCTCCGCCATGCAGATAGATAAGCAATGTATTGTTGGTGGAAGTGGTAGGGGTGTAAAGCCTCAGATTACCGGCGGGCTCTGTCACTTTTACATTTGCGGGATAAGTAGGTTTGCCATTACGCGCATTTCTTACATTTTCCAACTTCTTCGTATTTCCGTTGATAGCTGTAAATATAGCGTCACGCTGTGTGGGCTGCAGCGTCGGACTCATCCGTGCCATGAACGCGTCTGCCTCTTTCCGCATCACCGAGTCTTTGGGCTCGTCAGCGACGGGTATCCCCATGAGAGATACCGCCATTATCGTTGTTAGAATCATTTATTTCTTATAAATCAACTTGCTCGGCACTCCTTCGCCAAACAAACTGTCTCCGACGGTCGTAATCTTGTCTCCGGTAGCCACTACATAGCGAAGATTGTCGCATCCCATAAATGCGCCGAACTCAATAGCCGTCACACCGGCGGGAAGTTCCAATGTGCCGCACAGACGGCCGCAATTACTGAATACACGTTGACCGATGGATTTCAGATTGCGGGGTAGTTTTATTTTCAGCAGGTATTTTTTCTGTGAGAAAGTGAAGTCGGGGATGGCCGTTGCGTTTGTTTTTGAAATGTCGACCGCTACCAGATTCGGCATATAGTCGCGGATTAGTTTGAAATCGGCGTTGTCCAGTTTGCCTTCTACAGTCAGGAAATTGATGTCTCTAGGTTGTAATCCGGCTTTCAGAATCTCTTCTTCCAATTTGCCCATCAGTCCCACTTGCAAGGTTGCTTCTACTGGTTCACCCTCGATGAAAGCGAAGTTCTGCCATCTGTCCTTATTACGGTAAGAATCGCTGCTGCCTAGAGGTACGAAGATGGCGGTAACGCTGTCCGCCAACGCTTCCGGCAACAGATTGGGAGCTGTCTTTTTGCGAATCTGACAGATTCTCAAGTTTTCGCAACCTTTGAAGGCTGCATCCTCTATATTTTTGGTTTTTTCCGAAAGTATTACCTTCTCCAGCGTCTTCTTGCCTTTGGTTACTCCGTCTACAACATTTGAGAATGCGTATGCGGGAATGAAATTCGGCATATAAATGTAGAACTTTCCGTTGGGGTAAGTGCCCGCCTTGCCGCTGTACATCTTGATCTCGGCATTCGAGATGTCCAGTACTTTCAGACTGGCGAATTCGTCACGCAGATGTCGGAAGTCTTCTGCATTCAGCTTACCGGTCAGGGTGAGATGGGTGACGGCGTTGGCTTCATCCTCCGTCATCATGGAAATAAGTGTTCCGGGTTTGCTTACATAATAAGTTTTACTCACTTGTGCTACTGCTCCTAAAGCGTTGGCTGCCAATAAGAAGCTTATCAATAGTAGTTTAATTTTCATAATCATGCGAATTTGTTCTGACAAATATAGGAAAAAACGAAATTATATGATGTTTTTTTATGTTTTATATCTAATTTTGCAGGTGGATTAACAAATTGTAAAATGACGGCAGAAGATATTGTGGAGAAAAAAGAACCTAAGAGACTTCCTGTATGGGCGTGTATCCCATTGTTTATAGGAATATTTTTCATATTTATGGGATTGTACGGCACGCTGGCAAGAGGATTCTTGTCGATGGTGCTTGGAGTGGAGGCCCGTCATCCGGGATTGGTGGGGTATATTCTGTTGGAAAGCAGTATGCTGCTGGCTGTTCTCACTGCCGCCGCTATCATGTTACGTTTTGAACGCCGCCCGTTCTCTGACTTGGGGCTGTCCGTCAGAGGACATACGAAAGGGTTGTGGTACGGTTTTTTGATGGCTGTCCTGTTGTATATGGTAGGCTTCGGTTTGTCGTTGGCTATGGGCGAAGTGGAAGTAGTCGGTTTTCAGTTCAAGGCTTGGGATTTAGCGGGGGCGTGGGTGTTTTTCCTGCTTGTCGCAGTGTTTGAAGAGATTCTGATGCGTGGCTATATATTGGGACGTTTATTACATACTCGTCTGAATAAATTCCTTTCCCTGTTTATCTCGGCATCGTTATTCGCATTCCTGCATATTTTTAATCCTGAAATAAATGCCTTGCCGATGATCAACCTTTTGCTGGCAGGCATGTTGCTGGGTGCTTCTTATTTATATACGCGGAACCTTTGTTTCCCGATCTCCCTCCATCTTTTCTGGAATTGGATACAAGGTCCGGTTCTGGGCTATCAGGTGAGCGGCAACAATTTTGTGTCTACTATGCTGAAACTGAATATGCCCGAAAATAATGTGCTGAATGGCGGAGCCTTCGGTTTTGAAGGCTCGCTCATTTGCACGGTACTGATGATTCTGTTTACTGTTCTTATTATCTGGTGGGGTGAGAAAAGAACGGCGATCAGTCTTGCGGTACACCGATCATGCTAAGCTGAATCCGTTTGCGGTCGGTATCTACGTTCATCACTCTGACCATGACGTGCTGGTGGATGGAAACGATTTCCGTAGGATCGGAAATGTAACGTTCCGCCAATTGGGAGAGGTGTACAAGACCGTTCTCCTTGATACCTATATCGACGAAAGCTCCGAAATTGGTGATGTTTCCTACAATGCCCGGAAGAATCATGCCTTCGCGTAAATCGGCTATGGTACGTACATTCTTGTCGAACTCAAATACTTTGATGGCTTTTCGTGGGTCGCGTCCGGGTTTTTCGAGTTCCTGCATAATATCTTGTAAGGTAGGCAGGCCGACGACGGGAGTGACGTAATCGGAGATATTGATTTTCCGGCGGAGGTCCTTGTCGGCTATCAGCTCATTGACAGTACATTTCAAATCCTTTGCCATCTGTTCCACAATATGGTAACTTTCCGGATGCACGGCCGTATTGTCGAGCGGGTTCTTTGCTCCGGGAATACGGAGGAACCCGGCACACTGCTCGAAAGCTTTGGCGCCCATACGCGGAACTTTCATCAGTTCTTTGCGGGAGTTGAAGGCTCCATTCTCGGCACGATAATTGACGATATTTTGCGCCAGTTGAGGACCTAATCCGGAAATGTAAGTCAACAGATGGCTACTGGCTGTATTCAGGTTCACTCCTACGAGGTTTACGCAATTCTCTACGGTCTGGTCGAGCGCTTTCTTTAATTTCGTCTGGTCTACATCATGCTGATACTGACCGACTCCGATGGACTTGGGATCTATCTTGACTAATTCCGCCAATGGATCCATCAGACGGCGGCCGATGGAAACGGCTCCTCTGACCGTCACGTCGTAGTCAGGAAATTCGTCGCGGGCGATCTTGGAAGCCGAATAGATGGAAGCCCCCTGTTCGCTGACTACAAATACAGGAATCTGACGGTCGAATGTCTGTTGGTTGATAAAGTCCTCCGTTTCGCGGCTGGCCGTTCCGTTGCCGATGGAGATAGCTTCGATCTGGTAGGCTTCGACCATCTTACGGAGTTTCGAAGCAGCTTCACCGGTCTTGCCGACCGGAGGATGAGGATAAATGTTTTCATTATGCAGCAGATTACCTTGAGCGTCGAGACAAACAACCTTGCAACCGGTACGGAAACCGGGATCGATGGCGAGTACCCGCTTCTGTCCCAATGGGGCGGCAAGGAGTAGTTGGCGGAGGTTCTCCGTGAAGACGCGGATGGCTTCGTCATCGGCTTTCTCTTTTGATTGTGCGGCAAATTCCGTTTCGATGGAAGGTTTAAGCAGACGTTTGTAGGCGTCGATAGCAGCTTCGCTCACTTGTTCGCTGCATTCATTGTTACCACGTACGAATTGGCGTTCCAGACGTTCGATGCACGCCTCGTCGTCCGGAGTGATGGACACTTTCAGCAGCCCTTCGGCTTCGGCGCGGCGGATGGCAAGCAGGCGATGGGAAGTGCAGCGTTTCAAAGGTTCGGAAAAATCGAAATAGTCCCGGTATTTGGCGGCCTCTTCTTCTTTGCCTTTAACTACTTTAGCGTTGATTTCCGCCTGGCGGCTGAATTGATTGCGGACGGCGTTACGGGCACGTTCGTCTTCGTTCACTTGCTCGGCTATGATATCGCGAGCCCCTTTCAACGCGTCTTCCACGTCTTTTACCTCTCCCTTGACGAATGAGGCGGCACGGGCGCTCAGGTTGTTTTCCCTCTGTAATAGCACTAGGGTGGCAAGCGGCTCCAACCCTTTCTGACGGGCGGCTTCGGCACGTGTCTTACGTTTGGGCTTGTAGGGGAGGTAGATATCCTCCAGTTCTGTCGGATTCCAGGTGTCGTTGATACGTTTCTCCAGCTCGGCGGTGAGTTTTCCTTGTTCGGTGATGGTGCCGAGAATAGTCTCTTTCCGTTTGGCTATGTCGCACAACTTATCATGTTGCTCTTTGATCTGTTCTATCTGAACTTCATTCAGTCCGCCTGTAACTTCTTTGCGGTAGCGGCTGATGAAAGGAATCGTAGCGCCTTCACCCAGAAGGTGGAGGGTACTGCTTATTTGTTTTTCCGATATGCCTGACAGTCCGGAAATCATCTTGTGAAATAATTCCATAAATTGTATTTTTTGAGAATAAATGAGCGACAAAAATACACATTAATCCGTTAAAACCGACAAGTTTTACTATATTTGCAACCTAAATAAATAAGTAAGCACATCAAAACTGCATAACTATGCCCAGATATTCAGGATGTCTTTTTGCTTTCTTCCTTTGGCTATCCCTGTCAATGGAGGTCTTTGCAACCTCTAAGGATATGAATCCTATTCTAATTATTTGTTCCTATAATCCGGCTGCCCATCAGACTTCAGTTACTATTTCCGATTATATGGAGGGATATACCAAACTGGGAGGGAAACGTGATATTATTATTGAGAATATGAACTGCAAGAGTTTCTCGGAAGCTCCTTTATGGAGTGGTATGATGACACAAATCCTTGCTAAATATCAGGGGGGAAAGCAGCAACCGGCACAAATTATATTGTTAGGACAGGAGGCGTGGGCGGCTTATCTGTCTCAGAGGGATTCGATGCGGGTGAAAGTTCCGGTAATGTGTAGTCTGGTCAGCAGCAATGTCGTGATATTGCCGGAAGATACTGTCGGAAGTTTGGATAGCTGGTTGCCCGAATCTGTAGATATCTTTGAAGATCATATGGATATTCCTGAATTGCAGTCGGGATTTATCAATCATTATAATATAGGAGATAATGTGCGTATGATTCGTGCGTTCTATCCCGAAACAAAACATATTGCTTTTATCTCGGATAATACGTATGGCGGCGTCACGATGCAAGCGTTGGTGCGAAAGGAAATGAAAAATTTCCCCGATCTGGATCTTGTTCTGTTGGACGGAAGAAAACATACCATTTATACGATTGTAGAGGAATTGCGGCATTTGCCGGAGCATACTGTTATTATGGTGGGTACTTGGAGGGTGGACATGAATGAGGGGTATTTTATGCGGAACGCCACGTATGCGATGATGGAAGCGGCTCCTGCCATTCCTACCTTTACACCTTCATCGGTGAGTCTGGGACATTGGGCGATAGGAGGCGTATTGCCCGATTATCGAAAAGTGGGAGAAGAGATGGCTATGGAATCTGTCCGGATGGATAATCAGTCCGGCAGCACGGAGAAACATCTGCAGATTATGGAATCTAAGGCTGTGATGGACAGTCGGAAAGCGAAAGAATGGGGACTGGATCCGAAGGCTTTGCCTTTTGGCGTGGAGCTCATCAATCAGCCGGTTTCATTCTATCAGCAGTATACGTATCAGATATGGTCTGCTTGCACTTTGTTTGTTGTCTTGGTGTTGGGGCTGTTTATTTCTCTCTTTTATTATTTCCGTACGAAGCGGTTGAAAGACGAACTGTTGAGATCGGACAAAGATCTGCGTGTGGCGAAAGACAGGGCGGAAGAGTCCAACCGTTTGAAAAGTGCTTTCCTGGCGAACATGAGTCATGAGATACGTACACCGCTGAACTCAATTGTCGGATTCTCGGATGTGTTGGCTGTGGAAGGAAGTACGGAGGAGGAACGTCAGTCCTATTTTCAGATTATCAAGACTAATTCAGATTTACTGCTCCGCCTGATTAATGATATTCTTGACCTTTCGCGACTGGAGGCTAACCGGGTGACGCTGACTTGGGAGGAGTGTGATATCGTACTGTTGTGTCGGCAGGTGGTTGCTTCCGTTAGTTTTTCACGGCAATCTTCGGATAATCAGTTTCTGTTTACCACTTCTTTTGAGACGTATCGGATGGAGACGGATATACAACGTATGCAGCAGGTGATTATCAATCTCTTGTCGAATGCTGATAAGTTTACGAAAAAGGGGAAGATTACATTGGACTTTTCTGTCGATGAGAAAACGGGAATGGCGGTTTTCTCAGTAACTGACACCGGATGCGGTATCCCGAAAGAAAAACAGAAACTTGTGTTCGAACGCTTTGAGAAACTGAATGAGTATGCTCAGGGAACCGGATTGGGGTTGTCTATCTGTAAATTAATCGTATCTAAATGGAAAGGAGTAATATGGATTGATCCCGACTATACAGGCGGGGCACGATTTATATTCTCGCATCCTCTAAAAATAGAAAAAGAATGAAACGAATAACATTGATTTATGCTTGGCTTTTCTGTCTGGCACTGTCCGTTGCGGCACAGGAAAAGGTAGTGAAGTTGAAGATTGTACAGACAAGTGATGTACACGGAAATTATTATCCTTACAATTTTATAACCCGTCAGGAATGGAAAGGGAGTCTGGCCCGGATATACTCATTTATTGAGAAGGAACGCCGGGAGTATAAGGATAATCTGATATTGCTGGATAATGGGGATATTCTGCAAGGACAACCTACCGCTTATTACTATAATTATATAGATACCGTGTCTCCGCATCTTTGCGCCGAGATGATGAATTATATGAAATATGATGCGGGCAATATGGGGAATCATGATGTGGAAACTGGACGTGCCGTATTCGACCGTTGGATTGGAACCTGTGACTTTCCCGTACTGGGAGCCAATATCATTGATACGTCTACGGGGAAACCTCATCTTCCTCCTTATAAAATGTTGGAACGGGACGGGGTGAAGATCGTCGTTTTGGGGATGATAACACCGGCCATTCCTGCCTGGCTTTCGGAAAATCTGTGGAGAGGGCTTCGTTTTGACGATATGGAGGAGACGGCTCGCAAATGGATGAAGATAATCCGTGCAAAGGAGAACCCGGATGTGGTAATCGGGTTGTTCCATGCCGGACAGGATGCGTTTAAGATGTCCGGTAAATATAATGAGAATGCGTCTCTGAATGTGGCAAAGAATATTCCGGGATTCGATGTGGTATTGATGGGACATGATCATGCCCGCGAATGTAAGAAGGTGATGAATGTTGCCGGAGATTCGGTGTTGGTTATTGATCCGGCAAGCAACGGAGTGGTGCTGTCCAATGTCGACATCACTTTGAAGTTGAAGGATGGCAAGGTACTGAGCAAGGATATTCAAGGGGTATTGACGGAGACAAAGGAGTATGGTGTCAGCGAGGATTTTATGAAACGTTTCGCTCCGCAGTATGAGGCTGTGCGGAAGTTTGTGTCCAAGAAAATCGGTACGTTTACTGAGGATATCTCTACGCATCCTTCTTTCTTTGGTCCTTCCGCTTTCATCGATCTGATACATACTTTGCAGCTCGATATCACGGGAGCCGACATTTCTTTTGCAGCGCCGCTTTCATTCGATGCGGAAATTAAGAAAGGGGATGTGTTCGTCAGTGATATGTTCAACTTATATAAGTATGAAAATATGCTGTACGTGATGACTTTGTCCGGTAAAGAAATCAAGGATTTTCTGGAGATGTCTTATTTCATGTGGACTAACCGGATGAAATCACCGGACGACCATTTGCTGTGGTTCAAGGAAAAACGTCGGGATGGTGCGGAGGACAGGACTTCTTTCCAGAATTTCAGTTTTAACTTTGATTCGGCTTCCGGCATAATCTATACGGTGGATGTTACTAAACCGAAAGGGGAGAAGATTACGATTGTCAGTATGGCAGATGGCTCTCCTTTCGATATAAATAAGATTTATAAAGTGGCGTTGAATTCTTATCGTGGTAATGGTGGCGGTGAATTGTTGACAAAAGGTTCGGGCATTCCTCAAGAGAAATTGAAAGACCGTATCATTTTCTCTACTGATAAGGATCTTCGTTTTTACCTGATGAATTACATCGAGGAGAAGGGGGGAATGAATCCGAAAGCGTTGAATCAGTGGAAATTCGTTCCGGAGAAGTGGACTGTTCCTGCTGCCCGGCGTGACGCTGAGTATCTGTTCGGGGTGGTCAATAAGTAGCCAAAAATGTTCATTTTGTCTGGTGATACTCTGTTTTGGCTTGTATATCTGATTTATTGCTGGTATATTTGTCGCAAAAAGAGAGAGTATGGATATTCAAAATGTTCCTAAAGTAGGTATTTCTTCTGTAGTTCATTCTAAGCATATAGATGTTGATAGCATTGATGTCATTGATAATGATATAGCGCTCTTCGATTCGGAGAGCGTTATTTCCTTATATAGTGGTCCCAGCAAGTTGGAGGTATTGACAATAGGACTTTGCCTGGAAGGTGAGGGTACTTTTAATATTAATCTGCAGGATTTTCAATTATCTTCGGGAGGGATGGTGATAGCCCTGCCGAGTCAGATTATAGAACACCGGCAGTTTAGTCCCGACTTCAAGGGAATCTTCTTTGCGGTATCCAAGAGTTTGCTGGAGACATTGCCTAAAGTAGGCAATCTGCTTGCATTGTTTTTCTATCTGAAAGATTATCCTTGTTTTAGCCTGACTCCGAACGAGCAGCGCACGGTGCAGGAATATCATACGTTTATCAGAAAGAGGTTGAGGAGTAAAGGGGATCTGTATCGCAGGGAGGTCGTGCTCGGACTGATGCAGGGTTTCTTTTTTGAACTGTGCAATATCTTTAACAATCATGCGCCTGCAGCCACTGCTTCGGTGAAGTCGAAAAGCCGGAAAGAGTATATCTTTGAACGTTTCTATGAAACGCTGGTAGAATCTTATCAATCAGAACGTAGTGTGAAGTTTTATGCTGACCAGCTGTGTCTGACACCGAAACATCTTTCCGGAGTTGTGAAGGAGGTGAGTGGAAAGACTGTGGGCGAGTGGATCGATGAGTTTGTGATTTTGGAAGCAAAAGCACTTTTGAACTCCTCAAGCATGAATATACAGGAGATAGCCGATCGCTTGAACTTTGCCAACCAGTCCTTCTTCGGGAAATATTTTAAGCATTATACGGGGATGTCTCCCAAAGAATATCGGAAGAACCGATAATGTGTTTACAAAACTCCGGAGCGTACGCGGCTCAAGGTCTCCGGTGTCATCAGCAGGTAAGAGGCTATGTATGCCAAAGGAGCGCGTTTGATGATTTCCGGATGCGTTTCGAGCAGGAGATTATAGCGTTCGCGGGCGGATTCAAAGCGCCAGGAATCAGCTTTGACTTGTGATACAATTAAAGAGTATTCCAATATTTTCTGATAGAACATATTGATTTCCCAATTTTCTCTCGCCAGCTTCTGTATCATGTCGCGGGGGAAAAGGTAGATAATGGAAGGTTCCAGTGTCTCCACTATAAGCCGGGTAGGTACTTGCTTCAAGAAGCTTTCAATGCACATCACGATACATCCTTCGTAAGAGAAATGCTCGGTAACGTCTTTCCCGTTTTTGTAGTAGTATTGTCTGAGCATACCTTTACCGACGAATACAATCTCGTGAGCGACCTCTCCCTCATTCAATGCAATGGCTCCTTTGGGAAACTCTTCACGGATCAGTATACTTTCTATCTGCCGTCTTCCCTCTATACTCATTTCCGGAAAGCGGGAATTTACAACGGCATTTACAGTTTCTCTTAACAATGTATCCATGTCTTTTTTGTTTTGGTGTGTGCAAAAATACTAAAAACGGTTGATATAAATCAATTGCAGCACAAAAAAGATGTATATTTGTTATTAAATCAAGATATAGAAAAGATTATGAATAAGATAATAGGATTGGCAGTATTGCTGCTATGCGTTTTTGGCTGTGCGAAGGATGATGATGCGATTTATTATCCGGTAGGCAATGTAGATATTGAAAGGGGTGGTGTCGCTCTGGAAGATGGAAAGGGAGAATTGGTAGCCGGGAGTTATAATGAGGAGGATTATGTGCTGGATACGCTGGCGCAGTATCCGGGAGATCCAACTCTTGGCAAACTGACGTTTATGATTGATCTGAAGAATCAGTTGGCGAGACAGGAAGCTGACGGATTTAACGGAATCGGTAAATCGGGATTGACAATGAGTCTGGGATATAAAAATGGTGACTATCCGTCGGAGAGCCAGATACCTGTTTATACTTCTCCTGATATAACTGCTGCGTATGCGGTTAAACTCCGTTTAAAAGGGGAGCTTGCTTTGGCGGGAGAATGGATGATTGATTACATTTATGTGCAATTGGCTGGCTTATTTCAACCTTATCCGCCTGCGTCCTTTCCCGAAGTGTTTATGTGTAAAGGTGGTGAGCAGCCATTTGCTGCTTTTGACTCTTTCCGTAGGACTTGGACATTTGATATTACTTATAACCGTTCCGGTCTTTCTTTCAGTCAGTTATATTTCAATTTATTCTTGAATCTGGCAGGACAGAAACGGGAAGAGAGAATTAGGTTGAGGATTGATAAAGAATCTTTTTTTGAGGTGTATAAATTAAACGAGGAAATGAATTGATTCATTTCCTCGTTGTGTAGTGGGTACGAGAATCGAACTCGTATTACATGCGTGAGAGGCATGTGTCCTAACCGTTAGACGAACCCACCGGATTTTGATTGATTTAAAAAGAGCTAAGTCTTAAAATACTTAGCTCTTTTTATTTTGAGATTTTGCGGAAGCTGGGGGATTCGAACCCCCGGTACCCTTACGAGTACGTCAGTTTAGCAAACTGGTGGTTTCAGCCACTCACCCAAACTTCCTTGAACCCGCATTCTCTCTCAAATGCGGTGCAAAGATAGGGGGAAGTTTTTGACTATGCAAATCTTTTAGCAAGATTTTTTTTACTTGTTTTTCAATAATGGAGATAACCCTCTATGTTTCAAATGTTAAACGAAATAATTTTTTTCGAAGTTTTTTAGAGCCTGTTTCATTTCTATTCAGAAACGTTCATAAAATGCCGCTATAAGTAAAAGATGTATTGGATTTATTGAATAAAAGAGGGGAGATAATGTAGGTGTATAAAAAAAGGCTATCTATCCCAGACAGCCAATCTTTTGTTAACCTTAAATCTAATACTATGAAAAACACATTGCAAATATACGGACTTTTGTGGTATCTGCAAATAATACAAGAAAAAACGGATGTTTTATAACATTGATTAAATGTTTACTTCTTATATTCTATTTTTATTAAGATTCTATATGTTTGGAATGAGCTGTTCACGGTATTATACCATTAAATCTCAAGCGTGGGGATTTGCCCCTATAAGTAGGTAATTTCCTCCCGAAAAGTAGGATTTTTCAGTTTTAAGGGGAAAATTCATTCTATACTTTTGTCATATCGAAAGATAAATGATAAATATTAATAAACGAACCATTAAAAATAAAGGAATATGAAAACGAACACATTTAGATATTTAGGTCTGGCTTTGATGGCTGTATTGATGGTCGGTCTTACTTCTTGCGAAGTGGAGATAGACAGTTTCTACGATGATGATAATAACGGACCGGGTTATTACAACCGTTCGGCTGATTTGTGTAGCCGCACCTGGGTCAGTTTTTATCGGGATATAGACAACAACTACTGCCGTCAGGAACTGGATTTCTTTTTAGATCGTACAGGAATAGATTACATACGGGTGGAATATCCGGACGGATATGTGGAAGAATTTGAATATAAGTTCCGTTGGAGTTGGGAAAATTTCGCGCAGACTTCCATCCGTATGTCGTATGGGCCCAATGATGTTTCCTACCTGGACGACGTATATATTGGAGGCAACAGGTTGAGCGGCTATTTGGACGGGCGGAACAATTTTGTGGAATATCAGGGAAGAAGATAAGAAAGATGATAGAAGAATATCAGCACGAGGCATGAGTAGGGCGTAAAATGAAAGCATAAAAGTTTTGAATGGGACTAAATAGTTTTTATCTTTGCGCCCTATTAGTTTGAAAATACATGGAGTGGTTATATAGTCTGTTTCTCGAACATTCTGCCTTACAGGCGGTTGTGGTGTTATCGTTGATTTCTGCGGTAGGTTTAGGCTTGGGAAGAGTGCATTTCTGGGGAGTATCCTTAGGAGTCACTTTTGTTTTTTTTACAGGTATCCTTGCCGGACATCTCGGACTTTCGGTAGATCCTCAGATGTTGAATTATGCGGAAAGTTTCGGCTTGGTGATTTTCGTTTATTCTTTAGGTTTACAGGTCGGTCCCGGTTTCTTCAGTTCTTTCCGTAAAGGAGGAGTAACGCTGAATATGCTGGCATTGGGAGTCGTCCTGTTGGGAACATTGTTGACGGTCGTAGCCAGCTATGCCACAGGTGTCTCACTTCCCGATATGGTCGGTATCCTTTGTGGAGCGACAACGAACACTCCGGCGTTGGGAGCTGCTCAGCAAACTCTGAAACAGATGGGGCTGGAGAGTAGCACACCTGCTTTGGGATGTGCGGTAGCCTATCCGATGGGAGTCGTCGGTGTGATACTTGCCGTCTTGTTAATCCGTAAAGCATTGGTTCGCAAAGAAGATTTGGAAATAAAAGAGAAAGATGATGCGAACAAAACTTATATTGCAGCGTTTCAAGTACACAATCCTGCTATTTTCAATAAGAGCATTAAAGACATAGCACATATGAGCTACCCGAAGTTTGTCATCTCCCGCTTATGGCGGGACGGACACGTCAGCATTCCGACTTCCGACAAGGTGCTGAAAGAGGGAGACCGTCTGTTGGTTATCACTGCGGAGAAAGATGCTTTGGCGTTGACTGTACTTTTCGGTGAACAGGAAAATACGGATTGGAACAAAGAGGACATTGACTGGAATGCGATTGACAGCGAACTGGTTTCACAGCGTATCGTCATCACTCGTCCCGAACTGAATGGAAAGAAGCTGGGATCACTCCGATTGAGAAATCATTACGGCATCAATATCAGCCGTGTCTATCGTTCGGGTGTGCAACTGCTCGCTACTCCGGAGTTGATACTCCAGTTGGGCGACCGGCTGACAGTAGTAGGGGAGAAAGCTGCCATCCTGAATGTGGAAAAAGTATTGGGTAATGCCATTAAAAGCTTGAAAGAACCCAATCTGGTTGTTATATTCATCGGAATTGTATTGGGATTGGCATTGGGAGCTATTCCCTTTTCAATACCGGGTGTCAGTACTCCCGTGAAACTGGGACTGGCCGGCGGACCGATTATTGTTGGCATTCTTTTGGGGACATTCGGACCACGGATACACATGATAACCTACACTACCCGCAGCGCGAATCTGATGTTGCGTGCCTTAGGACTTTCCCTGTATCTCGCCTGTCTGGGATTGGATGCCGGAGCTCACTTTTTCGACACCGTATTCCGTCCGGAAGGTCTGCTGTGGATTGCTTTGGGAGTCGGACTGACTATCATCCCGACAGTATTGGTAGGTTTTGTCGCCTTCAAAATGATGAAGATCGATTTTGGTACGGTATCCGGTATGTTGTGTGGAAGTATGGCCAATCCGATGGCGTTGAATTATGCTAATGATACAATACCCGGTGATAACCCTTCTGTGGCTTATGCGACGGTATATCCGCTCTGTATGTTCCTGCGGGTGATTATCGCACAAGTACTTCTGATGTTCTTCTTGGGCTGAAAAATGAAACTTTGAATAAAAAATAATAACCGGATAAATAAAAAAGTATTATATTTATCGCGAATAATCAAAAAACGTAAGTTTGGAGATTAGAACAATGGATTGTAAGTCGATAAATGGTAATTTGATTTTAGTAATTTGTAATTAAATAGAAATGACTGCTCAAAGTAACATAACTCCTGAAAGCATTGTGAACGATCTGCGTTATCTGCAACTGCTTTCCCGAAGTTTTCCTACTATTGCCGATGCAAGTACGGAAATAATCAATCTGGAGGCTATCTTGAATCTACCTAAAGGGACGGAGCATTTCCTGACAGATGTACATGGGGAATATGAAGCTTTCCAACATGTGCTGAAGAATGCTTCCGGTGCAGTAAAACGTAAGGTAAATGAGATATTCGGCAATACGCTTCGCGAGGCCGAGAAAAAAGAGATCTGTACGTTGATTTACTATCCCGAAGAAAAACTTCAACTGGTGAAGGCCCGTGAGAAGGATTTGGACGATTGGTATCTGATCACTCTGAACCAGTTAGTAAAAGTCTGTCAGAACGTATCTTCCAAGTATACCCGTTCCAAGGTACGTAAATCGTTGCCTGCCGAATTCTCGTATATCATACAGGAATTGTTGCACGAGTCATCTATCGAGCCGAACAAGCATGCCTATATCAATGTGATTATCAGTACGATTATCACGACAAAGCGTGCCGATGATTTTATCATTGCCATGTGTAATCTGATTCAGCGTTTGACAATCGATTCACTTCATATCGTAGGCGACATCTACGACCGCGGACCGGGGGCGCATATCATTATGGATACCTTGTGCAATTATCATAATTTCGATATTCAATGGGGCAATCACGATATTCTGTGGATGGGCGCCGCCTCCGGCAATGACAGTTGCATAGCCAATGTGATACGTATGTCTATGCGATATGGTAATCTGGCTACACTTGAAGACGGTTACGGAATCAATCTGCTGCCACTTGCTACCTTTGCTATGGATACTTATGCTGATGATCCTTGCACCATTTTCATGCCGAAAATGAATTTTGCCGATACTCATTATAATGAGAAAACGTTGCGCTTGATTACTCAGATGCACAAGGCGATCACTATTATCCAGTTTAAGCTGGAAGCCGAGATCATCGACCGCCGTCCGGAGTTTGGAATGGCAAATCGTAAATTGTTGGAGAAGATAGATTTTGAGCGTGGTGTCTTTGTCTACGAAGGTAAGGAGTATGCCCTTCGTGACACGAACTTTCCGACGGTAGATCCCGCCAATCCTTACCGCTTGACGGATGAAGAACGTGAGCTTGTGGATAAGATTCATTATTCATTTATGAATAGTGAGAAATTGAAGAAGCATATGCGTTGCCTGTTTACTTACGGCGGGATGTATCTGGTATCCAACTCCAATCTTCTTTATCACGCTTCCGTGCCTTTGAATGAGGACGGTAGCTTTAAGCATGTCAAGATACGCGGAAAAGAGTATTGGGGACACAAACTTCTGGATAAGGCCGATCAACTGATCCGTACCGCCTACTTCGACGAAGAGGGAGAGGAGGATAAGGAATTTGCGATGGATTATATCTGGTATATGTGGTGTGGTCCGGATGCGCCTTTGTTTGATAAGGATAAGATGGCTACTTTTGAACGCTATTTCCTGGAAGACAAAGAAATGCATAAAGAGAAGAAAGGATATTATTATACATTGCGCAATCGGGAGGATATTTGTGATCAGATACTGGCCGAGTTTGGAGCTTTAGGTCCTCATTCGCATATAATAAACGGTCATGTGCCTGTGAAGACTATTCAAGGAGAACAGCCGATGAAGGCCAATGGCAAACTATTCGTTATCGACGGAGGATTTTCCAAAGCCTATCAGCCTGAAACGGGAATTGCCGGATATACACTTGTCTACCATTCTCACGGTATGCAGCTTGTACAGCACGAACCGTTCCAGTCTCGTCAGAAAGCTATCGAAGAGGGATTGGATATCAAATCTACCAATTTCGTATTGGAATTCAATTCACAACGGATGATGGTGAAAGACACCGATAAGGGAAAAGAATTGGTAACTCAAATACAGGACTTGAAGAAGTTGCTCGTTGCTTATCGTACCGGTCTGATAAAGGAAAAGGTCTGAATGAAGGTTACTTCTTTGCCATGTGACATTCAATAATTTTCACTGCAACGAGTGGTTCGTTCCATAGTTATTATCTTTTAGTTCCACAGTTGTTTCCCTTTTGTTCCACAGATATGGAACGAAAGGGAAACAATTATGGAACGAAATGTTTTTAGTAAAGCAAGAGAATAAATGCTATATATGCAGGATTTATATTAGAAAAGGACAATGCCTGCCTCTATAATGGCTCCTTTATCGTAATTACCGGATTTATTATAGAATCTAGTTAGGCCATAACCGCCCGTTGCGAAGATACCGAATTTCGTGGTTAGCTGATATTCCAGATTGGCACGTGCTTGTAGCGCATATAGACGTCCGGGAATCACTTCATCCTTATTGTCGAAAGCTTCGATATGCTGATAACCTAAGTCGCCGCTAATGGATAATCCTTTATAGATAGGAAAAGACAATCCGGCACGATAGGAAGCGCTCGCCGAAAACTTATCATTTAATCCCTGATACATAGATCCGACTCCAAGAATCGTATAAAACAACTGATTCTTGAAACGTACCCCGATATTGGCAGGAGTCACATTTCCCCCGTATACCATCATCTGTACTTTGGTGTCGGGATTGGCATTAACCAGCCCCAGCTGGAAACCTTTCAAGTCTTCCCTATAGTAATTGACCAGACCGATCTGAAGGCCGCGAACTTGTGTGGCATAGTTGCACAATGCCATTTGAACTCCACGTAGCTGTGTCCCGGTTATATTGGCGATCCCTGCTATCTGCAGGCCATTCATATTTTCACCTACCACATTCAGAAGACCGGAAGTAATCATACCGTTGAAACTCTGTCCGGTGATATTCGCCGCACCGGAAAACTGTAAGCCTGAAGCCATATTCCCGGTAACATTCATAAAACCGCTCATCATGACTCCTGCGGTGTTATCTCCACCGATACCGGTCAGTCCGGATATAACCACCCCCTGTGTCCCGTCTCCGGTAATATTTACCAGTCCGGCTGCAGAGAGTCCGATCGTATTGTTACCGCTGATATTGCTTATACCTGCTATCTGCACGCCTCGCATTGTCCCACCTGCCAGGTTAGCCAGTCCTGTTATCTGTACACCGTTCATATCCCCATGAACAACACTTCCCAGCGCATTGATGCCTACACCATTCAGACGATTCATAGTAGACAAAAGACCGATATTCACATAAGTCGTCTGTGTACTGTCATACGGTTGCGTACAAATATCTTTCCAGATAGAAAGATTAATACCGGCACTTTTGTTCTGTGCAGGCAGACAAACGGCAGCCATCAGTATAGCTGCCGTGAGTATTGTTTTCTTCATTTTCATCCTTTAGCCTCCTGATACAAGTATCGTTTGATACTCTTCTTCGGTGTCTTTTCAAACTCTTCCGGGTATATCTTCATCTTTGAAATCTGGCTGTACGCCGGTAACATGGCATTCAATGCCACCCGGTTTTCTTCCATCACCCGCTCGATGTCTTCATTCTTCAGACCGTGTGCGAAAGCGTCATCGAAATCCGGATAAACCAAACCGACAAGTTTCTCATTCTGCTGAACGATAATGCTTTCGGATACATACGGCAGATTATTTAATTTATCTTCTATCTCTTCCGGATAGATATTCTGTCCACTGGCGCTCAACAGAAGGTTCTTGCTACGTCCTTTGATGGTAACATTCCCTTCGGCATCCATCAAAGCCAGATCACCGGTATGCAGCCAACCGTCTTTGTCGATCACTTCTCTGGTAGCTTCCTCATTCTTGTAGTATCCCAGCATTACGTTAGGACCTTTACAAACGATTTCGCCAACGATATTTTCCGGGTCGGAGGAAAGGACCTGTACATCCATACGGGGTACGGCTTTTCCGCAAGAACCCGGTTTGAACTTCCTCCAGTCTTCGTAACAGATGATCGGACCGCATTCCGTCATTCCATATCCTACGGTATAAGGGAAATCGATCATTTTCAGGAACTGTTCAACCTCTTGATTGAAAGCGGCACCTCCTACGATTACCGCCTTAAATTCTCCTCCGAACGCCTTAATCATCTCTTCGCGTACCGTAGCTTTAATCTTATCGTTGATGATAGGCACTTTCAGCAAAATCTTCATTGCCGGAGTTTCCAGTTTCGGAAGTACACTCTTCTTGATAATCTTTTCGATGATAAGCGGAACAGCGACAATCAGATTCGGTTTTACCTCTTCGAAAGCCTGGAAGATTATCTTCGGACTAGGCATACGGGTCAGGAAGTAGATGTGGCAACCGACGGAAAATTCATAAAGGAATTCGAATGCCAGACCATACATATGCGCCATCGGAAGCATAGACACAATCTTGTCTCCGGCCTTCAAGTCGAGTACTTCGTAGGCGAACTTCGTATTTGACCACAAACTGCGGTAGGGGAGCATAACCCCTTTGGAGTAGCTTGTTGTTCCCGAAGTATAATTGATGACAGCCAGCTCCTCCGGCTCGTCCTTATGATAAGCGACGTGTTCTTTACGGAAGTTTTTAGGGAATTTCTTACCGAACATCTCGTTCAGATGTTCGCGGGCGTATGTCAGACGTTCGCTGCGTGAAACCAGCAAAGTGAAGTCATTCATCATCAGAATACCTTCCAATAGAGGCATTGCCGACTCGTTCAGGTTTTCCCATACCATATCGCCTACAAACAGTAATTTCGCTTCGGAATGGTTGACGATATTGTGGACGTTGTCCGCCTTAAATTCATGAAGAATAGGGACGATAACCGCTCCGTATGTCAGTGTGGCGAGGAACGTCACACCCCAATGCGAACTGTTTCTTCCGCAAACGGCAATCTTGTCTCCCTTGCGGATTCCGCTTTCCTCGAAAATGATATGGAGTTTCTCTATTTTGCGAGCTACGTCTTTATACTGTAAGGTGGCGCCCTTATAATCGGTCAGGGCATCCAGATCCCAATTATTCTTGATACTATTCTCAATGTAAGCTATAAAACTTTGTTCCATTGTTTTTGCACATTTGATATTAAATTGTGCAAATATAGCAATTAAATTAAGAATGAAGAATTAAGAGGGAAGAATTTTTGAAAATGGGGGAGGTGGGATGTAGTGAGATTGCGACAGGCTGGTAGGAGAAAAGATTATGGTTATAGCTAATTTTATTATGCTATAATCAAAAAAAAATATGCTATAATCAAAAATAATTCTGCTTATAGCATATTGACGGATTCTTGGAATTCCCTATTTCAAGTACCATTCGTACATTCTTTGTACGCCTTCCTCGATTTCAATTTTGTGGTGCCACCCCAAAGAGTGCAGTTTCGAAGGATCGGTCAGCTTGCGCATAGTGCCGTCCGGTTTGCTGCTGTCGAAGGTCAGTTTTCCTTGATACCCTACAGTCTCTACAATACGCTCGGCCAGCTGACGGATGGTGATTTCCTTACCGGTGCCGATATTGATGTGGCAGTTGCGGATATCTTTGCTACCTTCTTTATAGGTATCTTTGAAGTCTACGTGCTCCATTACGAAGACGCTGGCATCAGCCATTTCCTCGCTCCAAAGAAACTCGCGAAGCGGAGTTCCGGTACCCCAAAGCGTCACTTCCGTTTCGCTGATGCCGTACTTCTTCAGAATGGCCAAAATTTCTTCTTTCGGACTGTCTCCGTTGACACCTTCTACCGGACGCAGGTTCATATCCTTGCGTACAGCTTCCCAGTTACCCTCTTTCAGGCAATGTGCCAGATGGATTTTCCGGATCATGGCAGGCAGTACATGGCTGCGTTCCAAATCGAAATTATCATTCGGTCCGTAGAGATTCGTCGGCATGACAGCGATATAATTCGTGCCATATTGCAGGTTGAAACTTTCGCACATCTTCAATCCGGCGATTTTGGCGATTGCATACGGCTCGTTGGTATATTCCAGCGGAGAAGTGAGCAATACATCCTCTTTCATCGGCTGTTCCGCATCACGCGGATAAATGCACGTGCTGCCTAAGAACAGCAGTTTCTTTACATTATGGCGGAAGCTCTCACCGATTACATTCTGTTGAATCTGCAGATTCTTGTAGATAAAGTCGGCACGGTAGATACTGTTTGCCATGATACCGCCTACGAAAGCAGCGGCAAGGAAAACATATTCCGGCTGTTCCTCATCGAAGAATTTACGGACAGCTACACCATCCAATAGATCGAGTTCCTTGTGGGTGCGGCCTACCAGATTGGTATATCCTTTATCCTGCAAATTTTTCCAGATAGCAGATCCCACAAGACCGTGATGTCCTGCTACATATATCTTTGCATTCTTTTCCATTCTATCTTTTATTTGTTCACCACAGAGGACGCAGAGGACACGGAGGATTTTATATTTTCCTCTGTGCCCTCCGTGTCCTCTGTGGTGAAATGAAATTCATTTAATGTTTGGTAGCAATCATTCGTTTTACTTTCTCCATATCGTGGCGTACCATGATACTTACCAGTTCTTCAAATGAAGTCTTGCGCGGATTCCAGTTCAGCAAAGTCTTAGCTTTTGTGGGGTCACCAAGTAGTTGTTCGACTTCCGACGGGCGGAAATATTTAGGATCTACTTCTACCAAAGCCTTTCCGGTAGCCACGTCAATACCTTTCTCGTTCACGCCTTCACCTTCCCAACGAAGTTCGATACCGGCTTCTTTGAATGCCAATGTCGCAAATTCGCGCACGGTGTGCATCTCGCCGGTAGCAATCACGAAGTCTTCCGGAACGTCATGCTGCAGAATCAGCCACATGCATTCCACGTAATCTTTGGCATATCCCCAGTCGCGGCGTGCATCCAGATTACCCAGATACAGTTTGTCTTGTTCGCCTTGCGCGATACGTGCGGCAGCCAGAGAAATTTTACGGGTAACGAAAGTCTCACCGCGACGTTCGCTCTCGTGGTTGAACAGAATACCGTTTACGGCAAACATACCGTAGCTTTCACGATAATTCTTGGTAATCCAGAAACCATATTGTTTGGCTACCCCATACGGAGAACGGGGATAGAACGGAGTTGTCTCTTTCTGTGGAACTTCCTGCACCTTACCGAACAATTCGGAAGTGGAAGCCTGATAGATGCGGGTTTTCTTTTCCAATCCCAGAATGCGTACAGCTTCGAGCATGCGCAACGTACCGACAGCATCCGCCTCGGCTGTGTATTCCGGAACATCGAATGAAACTTTCACGTGGCTTTGAGCAGCGAGATTGTAGATTTCATCCGGTTGCACCTGTTGAATGATTCGGATTAACGAACTAGAATCTGTCATATCCCCATAATGCAGATTGATCGTACGTTTCTGTTTCATGTCGCGTACCCACTCGTCAAAATACAAATGTTCAATACGTCCGGTATTGAACGAAGAAGAACGACGGAGAATACCGTGCACTTCATAACCTTTTTGCAATAGAAACTCGGCAAGATAAGAACCATCCTGCCCGGTAATGCCTGATATTAGGGCTTTTTTCATACGCTATTATTTAATAAATCAAAAATATGGATGCAAATGTCGGTATTTTTTGTGACCCATGCAAGCCACATTCTATTTATTTTTCAGCATGGTTATTCAGCACAGTTTTTCCCATCATTTTGTCGATAATCAGTGCGATAGCCCCGTCACCGGTCACATTGCAGGCCGTCCCGAAACTATCCATGGCGATGTAAAGAGCAATCATCAATGCCTGTGCCGATTCATCGAAACCCAACATGGATTGCAGGATTCCCAAAGACGCCATGATGGCTCCGCCCGGAACTCCCGGTGCGGCTACCATCGTGATTCCCAGCATGAAGATAAAACCGGCAAAGAGTGGGAAGTCGAACGGCATTCCCTGCATCATCATCAGTGCCAGAGCACAGGCTACGATTTTCAGTGTACTTCCCGACAGATGGATTGTGGCGCACAACGGAATCACAAAACCGGCTATATCCGCCGAAACACCATTCTTTTTCGTCTGTTCCAGTGTCACGGGAATAGTGGCAGCCGATGATTGTGTGCCCAATGCCGTGAAATAGGCAGGCATCATCTTCCCCAATAGTTTGAACGGATTTTTGTGTACAAACAGCGCTGCGACAGAATACTGAAAGACCAGCAGGAAGATATGTAAAATGAAAATGACTCCGATAATCTTGATAAATACCATCAGAATGGAGTACACCTGTCCCGAATGAGTCATATTCAAGAAAATACCGAAGATATAAAGCGGAAGCAAGGGGAGAATTACCGCACTGATCATGCGGACGATGATTGCCTGAAAATCCCGTGCTACGTTTTTCAGAGCATCGCTGTTCAGCGAAGCCAATCCCAATCCTAATGTGAAAGCGAGAACCAAAGCTGTCATTACATTCATCAATGGAGGAATGGAAACGGAGAAATAAGGAAGAATGCCTTTTGCCTCGCTCACTTCCTCAAGCGGCACGCCAGGTTCAATCAATGACGGGAATACCGTGACTCCGGTGAAGTAGGAGAGGAACCCCGAGAACAGGGTGGCGAAATAAGCGATAAGAGCGGTGACGAGCAACATCTTTCCTGCGCCTTTACCGATGTCGGCAATAGCCACAGTGACCAATCCGATGATAATCAACGGAATGGAGAAATTAAGAAATTCACTGAAAATGCCGTTGAATGTTACAAATATCCGGACAAGAGGAGCCGGGAAAAAAGTGCCGATGGCGATACCTAGAATAATAGCGATAATAATGCGGGCTAATAAACCGATTTTGATTTTCTTCATCCTTGTTTCTATATAGTTAGCTGCAAAAATAATATTTTAATCTAAATATAGCGAACAAATGTCTATTTCAATTGTTACTATGGTAAACAATATTACAAAATATACAAGTTATGGCAAATCAGAATAAAACAGATATCGGACTTATAGGCTTGGCTGTAATGGGCGAGAATCTTGCTTTGAACATGGAGAGTAAAGGATGGAATGTATCGGTTTATAACCGTACCGTTCCGGGAGTTGAAGAAGGAGTGGTGGATCGTTTCATGAACGGACGTGCGAAGGGCAAAAACATTGAAGGATTCACAGATATAAAGGACTTTGTAGATTCAATCGCTACTCCCCGTAAAATAATGATGATGGTTCGTGCCGGGAGTCCGGTAGACGAATTGATGGAACAGCTTTTTCCTCTGCTTTCACCCGGAGATATTCTTATCGATGGAGGTAACTCCAATTACGAAGATACCAACCGTCGTGTCAAACTGGCCGAGTCGAAAGGTTTTCTTTTCGTCGGCAGCGGTGTGTCCGGTGGTGAAGAGGGAGCTTTGAACGGAGCGTCTATTATGCCCGGCGGCTCGGAAAAGGCATGGCCGGAAGTGAAGCCTATTCTTCAAAGCATTGCGGCGAAAGCGTCTGACGGCACTCCTTGTTGTCAGTGGGTAGGGCCGGCGGGATCCGGTCACTTTGTAAAGATGATCCATAACGGTATCGAATATGGTGATATGCAGTTGATTGCCGAAGCATATTGGGTGATGAAAAACCTGCTCGACTTGAATAATGAGGAGATGGCGGATGTCTTTTCCCGTTGGAATGAGGGCAAACTCCGCAGTTACCTCATCGAAATTACCGCCAACATCTTGCGTCATAAAGACAAGACCGGAGGTTATCTTATTGATAAGATTTTGGATGCGGCCGGACAGAAAGGAACCGGCAAATGGTCGGTTATCAACGCTATGGAACTCGGAATGCCGTTGGGACTGATTGCTACTGCGGTGTTTGAGCGCAGTCTTTCCGCACAAAAGGAATTACGCCATCAAGCTTCCCACCAATTTCCGCGTCAACATACACAACCTATATATAATAAGGTGGAGCTCGTGAAGGATATCTTCTCTGCCCTTTATGCTTCCAAACTCGTCTCATACGCTCAAGGATTTGCCGTGCTGCAACGTGCTTCCGATACATTCGGCTGGCAGCTCGATCTGGCTTCCATCGCCCGTATGTGGCGTGGCGGATGCATCATCCGCAGTATTTTCCTGAACGATATTGCCGCTGCCTTCGAAGCCACCGACAAGCCCAAACACTTGTTGATGGCTCCTTATTTCAGGGAAGAAATGAAGGCGTCACTCTCCGGATGGAAGAGCCTTGTAGCCGAAGCCATGAAAGAAGAACTTCCTGTTCCCGCTTTCTCTTCTGCCTTGAATTACTTCTATTCGCTTACTTCTGCCGATCTGCCCGCTAATATGCTGCAGGCACAGCGCGATTATTTCGGTGCGCACACCTTTGAGCGTAAAGACGAATTGCGCGGACAGTTCTTCCACGAAAATTGGACAGGACATGGCGGTGACACGAAATCGGGCACATATAATGTGTAAGTAGGATGTCTTTCGGGGTAATAAGAATATTTTATAAATTAAGAAATAAAAAGCGACAATGGATAAATTCGCAATGATAATTTTTGGCGCCTCAGGCGACCTTACCAAACGTAAGTTGATGCCTGCCCTTTACTCGCTCTTCCGTGAAAAACGGTTGACAGGTGATTTTCATATACTGGGTATCGGACGTACGATTTATTCTGATGAGGATTATCGCTCGTATATATCAGGTGAACTTCGGACTTTCGTGAAATCCGAAGAACAGGATGCGGCACTGATGGAGGCTTTCATCTCGCATCTGTATTACTTGCCCATGGATCCGGCAAAGGAAGAAGGATATGCCATGCTCCGCCAACGTCTGGTGGAGTTGACCAATGAGGTGGATCCGGATAATCTGCTGTTCTACCTTGCCACTCCGCCTTCACTTTACGGTGTTGTTCCCTTGCATCTGAAAGCTGCAGGACTGAATACTCCCCATTCGCGTATCATCGTTGAAAAACCTTTCGGTTACGACCTCGAATCGGCACGTGAATTGAATAAAATTTATGCTTCTGTTTTCGAAGAACATCAGATTTACCGTATTGATCATTTTCTCGGTAAAGAGACAGCGCAAAATGTGTTGGCTTTCCGTTTTGCCAATGGTATTTTCGAGCCTCTCTGGAACAGGAATTATATCGACTACGTAGAAATTACCGCTGTAGAGAATCTGGGAATCGAGCAACGTGGCGGATTCTACGAAACGGCGGGAGCTTTGCGGGATATGGTACAGAATCATCTGATTCAGCTTGTAGCTCTTACTGCTATGGAACCTCCTGCTATCTTCAATGCGGATAACTTCCGTAATGAGGTGGTGAAAGTATATGAGTCTCTGACACCGCTGAATGAAGAAGATTTGAATGAGCATATTGTGCGCGGGCAATATACCTCCTCCGGTACTAAAAAAGGATATCGTGAAGAGAAAGGGGTAGCTCCCGACTCGCGTACGGAAACATACATTGCCATGAAGCTTGGTATCAGTAACTGGCGTTGGAGCGGCGTCCCGTTTTATATCCGTACCGGCAAGCAAATGCCGACTAAAGTGACGGAAATCGTGGTTCATTTCCGCGAGACACCTCATCAGATGTTCCGTTGTTCAGGTGGCAATTGTCCACGTGCGAATAAATTGATTCTTCGTTTGCAACCGAATGAAGGAATTGTGCTCAAGATAGGCATGAAAGTGCCTGGTGCGGGCTTCGAAGTCCGTCAGGTGACAATGGATTTCAGTTATGCCCAGTTGGGTGGAGTGCCGAGTGGTGACGCTTACGCACGTCTGATAGACGATTGCATTCAGGGCGATCCGACTTTATTCACCCGGAGTGACGCCGTGGAGGCTTCATGGACATTCTTCGATCCGGTACTTCGCTATTGGAAAGAGAATCCCGACGCACCGCTTTACGGTTATCCGGTCGGTACGTGGGGACCTTTGGAAAGTGAAGCGATGATGCATGAGCACGGGGCTGACTGGACCAATCCTTGTAAGAATTTGACGAATACAGACCAATATTGTGAATTATGAAAGTAACTGTTTTTCCCTCGTCCATTGAAACTTCACGTGGACTGATACTCCGTCTGGTGGAAATCATGAATAATGAACCGGACAGAATATTCAATATCGCAGTTAGCGGCGGCAGTACTCCTGCTCTAATGTTCGATTTGTGGGCGAACGAATATATGGAAATTACCCCCTGGGAGCGTATGTGTATTTATTGGGTAGACGAACGTTGTGTCCCCCCCGATGATTCGGACAGCAATTACGGAATGATGCGTAATCTACTTTTAGGAATGGCTCCCATTCCTTATGAGAATGTTTTTCGTATTCGTGGTGAAGTCAAACCGGTGAAAGAAGCGGCCCGTTATTCGGAATTGGTCAAGCAACAAGTACCGTCCAAGCAGGGATGGCCAGAGTTTGATATTATACTGTTGGGTGCAGGAGACGATGGTCATACTTCCTCCATTTTCCCCGGACAAGAAGAGTTGTTGACTTCCGCTTCTGTTTATGTAGTCAGTGTTAATCCCCGTAACGGGCAGAAGCGCATCGCAATGACCGGTTATCCGATATTGAATGCCCGTCACGTTATTTTCCTGATAACCGGAAAGGGTAAAGCTGATGTGGTAGAAGAAATCTGTAAGTCGGGAGATGTAGGGCCCGCAGCCTATGTAGCTCATCATGCGCAGAATGTGGAACTGTTTATGGATGAAGGAGCTGCGCTATACATTGGCGACCGTAAATAATAAAGAGTTCGGAGGAGAGTTACACTTTTGTAATCTCCTCCACGATGTATTTATCTTCTACTTTTTTACAAGTACATACAAAGTACTCCGGGTGCTTCAAGGCTCCTTGCAAAGTATCAGGAAGAATGATCTCTTTGGTTCGCCTGTCTACTGCTACCATTGCATACAAGATACCTTCACTTTTACACTTCTCAATAAGTGCACTTTTTAATTCCTCTACGTTAAATTCCATTTATGTGAGATTTTATTGTTGCAAAGTTATGGAAATTATGAATATTTTGTGCAATAAGTAATTCCCTTTTAGAATCCATGAGTTTTGAGCAGGCTTTATTAGAGATATATCCTTGGATATTCCGTGTTGCGAGAAGATTTTGCTCCTCTGTACAGGACGCTGAAGATTTAGCGGGTGATACAGTGTATAAGATACTTCAGAACCAAGATAAGTTTGATTGTTCTAAACCTATGAAACCTTGGTGTATTGCCGTTATGCAGAATACCTACATCACTCGTTATAATCGTAATTCTCTTATTCATTTCACTGGGTATGATTCTGTAAAGGAAAATGTAACACTTGATTGTACTTACGAATCTGTATTGTTTAATGATCTATTATTGACGATTGGCAGATGTGCGCAGAAGACGTGTTGTATTGACAGTGTGATGTACTATGCAGAAGGATATTCTTATGAAGAAATAAGCGAAATATTAAATATACCGGTTGGAACTGTAAGAAGCCGTATTTCTTCCGGCCGGAAGTTTCTGCTTCACGAAATTGGATATTAATGATCGATTAAAAGTGTATGGAAATAACTTTTTTCATAAATATAGCAAAATAGTTATGTTGTTATTTGGTGGTTTATAGCAAAAACGCTATATTTGTGTCGTCTTAAATAAACGGTCTTTTAAATTATGAAGTACAATCAGTTTTTTGCGGAACTTACCGCAGCAGGTTGTTACATTCTTAGGCATGGGGCTAATCATGATATTTGGTACAGCCCTAAGACAGGAAACAAATTTGCCCTGTCAAGGCACGGCAAACAAGAAGTACCTACCGGAATGGAACGTAAAGCAAGAAAGGTTCTTTTGGGGGAGTAATCCCCCAACCTTTTGCGCTTCATAGTTAGAGGCTGTTATTGTTGAGGCAATGGGGTACGGTAATAGTGCCGTACTCCTATTTTAATGAAATGGATATGAAAGTAACTGTGATCATGGAAAAAGCGAGCGATGGGTATTACTCATGCTTTGTCGAGGAAGATTTGCCCGACTTCGGGCTGGCTGGCTATGGAGATACGGCAGAAGCCGCCAAAGAGGATATGATGAAAGCGTATGAGGAAATAAAGGAGATGCAGGTAGAAGAAGGCAAGGAAGTGCCGGAATTGGAATTTACCTACAAATATGATATGCAATCCTTTTTCAACTATTTCTCATTTCTGAATGTTACTAAGGTTGCAGAGTTGGCGGGTATCAATGCTTCATTGATGCGACAATATACTTCCGGGGTTACAGTAGCCGGACAAAAACAATATGATAAGATACGGGTAGCAATAGAACGTATATCGAAAGAGCTGTCTGTTGCTACTTTTTAAAGATAGTGTACCGCTGTGAAGCGAGACCGTTTTAAGACAAAGACAGGCTCCGTTCCTTATCTGGGTTCGGAGCTTTTTTATGAAGGTATTAATCTGCAAAATTGAGAATACAGAAAGTCCTAATTATTATACTGAAAAACAAATAGTTATATTACATTTTAACAAAGTGCGATTTTCAAGAATTTAGCCAATTGGAAAACTGGTTGGCTTTTTCTATATAAAACAAGGATTTTATAAGTTATTGATTAGCAATAAAAAGTGCTTCCTTGTTCGTCCGCCGACGAGGAAGCACTTCAACACAAAAACTAAACTAGACTTAACTAAACTATTCTATTCTCGGAATTTCACAATCCCTTTCTGTTCGTTGCAAAGGTAGGGATAAAACAGGTTTTGGCAAACTATAATCGACAAAAATCTCGTTTTTACCGATAAAATAGGGAATCATCAACTCCTTTCATCAAGGAATGCTTGGAAAACCTGTTTGTAACTGTCGCTGATGGGGATGTATGTTTTGTCAAAAACAATGCGTCCACGATCTATTACACGTATCTTGTCCTTTTGAACGATGAAAGAGCGATGCACACGTATAAAACGACTGGAAGGCAAAAGTTCTTCCATCGCTTTCATACTCATAAGGGACAGTATTGGCTTGGGAGCGTCTTCCGTATAGATTTTAATGTAATCTTTTAATCCTTCGATATACATGATTTTCTTTAATTCCACTTGTACCAATTTGTAGTCACTTTTTACAAAAATACTGTCTATCTCCTCCGGTTTCTGAACCAGTTCGAACCATTGAAGCGCTTTGTTGGCTGCCTGTAGAAAATCAACGTATGAAATCGGCTTTAATAGATAGTCAAGTGCGTTGACACGATAGCCATCGATGGCATACTGTCCAAAGGCGGTAGTGAATACGATACGGGTACGGGAATCCACCATTTTTGAGAATTCCAGTCCGTTAAGTTCGGGCATTTGGATATCCAGAAACAAGAGGTCAACTTCCTCGCCAGGCAGTTCTTTCATTGCCTGAACAGCGCTGGAGTATTTTCCTACGAGTTGTAGAAACGGGGTTTTGTTTGCATAACTTTCCAAAAGGCCGAGAGCCAAAGGCTCATCATCTACGATTGCACAACGTAATACCATACTACTATTCTATTAATATAAAATTCTATACTTAACGTTTTCTCTCTACTCTTTGATCTTAATGCTCAATTTTGATTCGTAACACTTCCCGTCCCGTGAAGTGCCTTTCGACCAAGTGTAAGCCCCCGGATAAAGTATCTCCAGCCGTCGGCTGACTTGTTCTAACCCCACGCCCGAACCACTTTTATCCCACACTTCCTTGGGGAAATTACTATTGCGGATTTCGCAGATCACTTCTTGATCGTTCTCGGAAATATGAATGTGGATGAAACTAGCTTCGGTAGGGGAGATACCGTGCTTGAAGGCATTTTCTATCAATGAAATAAAGATTAGCGGGGCGATCAGTGTCTGGCTGTTTGGGTGAATATCGAATTGAGTACTCATCTGTACATTAGCCGACAGGCGGATACGCATCAGTTCGATATAGTTACGGATGAAATCAACCTCTTTACAGAGCGGGACATACGTCTGCTGATTGTCATATAATACGTATCGAAGCAATTTGCTCAGTTCCTGCACGGCTTGTTGGGCTTTGTCCGAATCGAATGCGATTAAAGCATAAATATTATTCAAAGTATTCAACAAAAAGTGAGGGTTCAACTGATTGCGCAGATTTTTCAGTTCGGCTTCCGTGCGATTCCGTTCCGCTTCCTTGCGGGCAGCCTCATTTTGCGTCCATCGTGCGCTCATACGGATAGCGGCACTCAATCCGATAGTGAAAACAAGGCTTAGCATATCTCGCAGGAAAAACAACCATCCCGGAGGCATACCCGGACGTCTGGGCTTGTTTTCAAATGACGGATCGAATGTCAGACTTTGCCAGAGATGAAGCAGTATCCCGATGATACACAACAAGATAATGTTGTAGACAATATATCTTTTTGATTGATTCTGAAAAAGATATCGGGGGACCAGAAAGAAGTAATTGACGTAGAACACAATCATAAAAGAAAGCGGTACGGCAAAATGGCGTATATAAGCCATCCAGTTAATGTTCCCGTTTCCGCGTTCTACGAAAAAGAACGGGAAACCGAACATAATCCCCCAGCTGATAATGTGTATCAGTATCTCCAGGGGACGACGTGCGGATGTAAAGGTTTGTTTCATAAAGACAAAGATAGCTCTTTATTCGTATCTGATAGCTTCAATCGGGTCTAAATCTGCTGCTTTTTTGGCAGGATACCATCCAAAGAAGACTCCGGTGACGGTACAGACGGCAAAAGAGAGGAATACGCTCCACGGCTGGATGTAGATAGGCCAATGCGCCACACTTTTGACTATCCAACTGGCTCCGCAGCCGATGACCACTCCGATGATTCCTCCTGTGATACTGATCATGATGGCTTCGATAAGGAATTGGCTCAGAATGTCGATTCCTCGTGCGCCGACCGACATTCGCAGACCGATTTCACGGGTTCGTTCCGTGACGGATACATACATGATATTCATAATTCCGATACCGCCTACAACCAATGAGATGCCGGCAATACAAGCAAGCAGGGTGGTCATTAAATCGGTGGTAGAGTTGAGCATTGTACTCAATTCCTGTTGTGTACGAATGGTGAAATCATCATCGTCAGAGGTCTTCAACTTATGATTGCGGCGGAGAATCGTGCTGATTTCATCCGTAGCGTATTCTGTCATATCTTCGGTGAGGGCGGAGGCGAAGATACCTTGCAGATAGGTAACGGCAAGCAGACGTTTCATCACCGTTGTGTAGGGAGCAAGTACTACTGCATCCTGATCCTGTCCCATAGAATTGTATCCTTTTGACTTGAGCACACCTACCACTCGGAAAGGGATCTTGCTAAAACGGATAATTTTTCCCACCGGATCGCTTCCGTCGGGAAAAAGATTGTCTACTATTGTCTTTCCTATCACGCATACTTTTGCCGAGCTTTGTATATCGGCTTCCGTGAACATCTCACCGTTCTCCACCGTTAATTGGCGGATATCGAGATATTCCGTTCCAACCCCGTTCACGGAGGCAGGATAGTTGTTGTTGCCGGCAATAAGCTGCCCCGATGAAGAGACATTGGGACTGATGGCTGACAGGAAATTGGTCTCGTCACGCAAAGCCTCGTAGTCGGTGAGCTTTAACGTTTGTATGGCAGACGGATCTTGGCGCACACCTCCACGCATATCGGCTCCGGGATGAATCATAATCATGTTCGATCCCATTTCGGAAATCTGTTGCTGGATACTTTTCTTCGAACCTTGTCCGATGGCAAGCATCGTGATGACGGAAGCGACACCGATGATAATACCGAGCATGGTGAGAAATGCACGCAACTTGTTGTTTGCCAATGCGCGGAGAGCTATCTTGAATAAATTGGTTCCATTCATGTTGTTAGTAATTAGTTATTTCGTTAAACGCGGTCTATCCTTCTTCGTCATTTTTTGGTAATGCAGCCAATGCCTCGGCGGCGGATAGTATTTCCGGATTAGCGGTATCCTCTATGACATGACCGTCGCGCAGGCGGATATTCCGGCTGCTATATTGCGCAATCTCCGGATTATGCGTTACGAAGATGATGGTGCGTCCTTCCGCATGAAGCTTTTGAAAGAGGACAAGTATCTCAAATGAGGTACGGGTGTCGAGGTTTCCGGTTGCTTCATCGGCAAGAATCACAGCCGGATTGTTGACCAATGCGCGTGCAATGGCCACCCGCTGCATTTGTCCACCGGACATCTGGTTTGATTTGTGTTCCAGACGGTCACCTAATCCTACGGCCTGCAGAGATTCGATGGCACGGCGACGGCGTTCGGCGGCACTGACGGAAGAGTTGTACATAAGTGGCAGTTCTACGTTTTCTACAGCCGTTGTTTTGGGCAACAAGTTATAGTTTTGGAACACGAATCCGATTTTCCTGTTCCGCAAGACCGCACGTTGAGGCTTGCTCATAGTGCGGACGGGTATGTCGCTGAGCAGATATTCACCGCTCGTCGGAGTATCCAGACAACCCAGAATATTCAGTAACGTAGATTTTCCCGAACCGGAAGTACCCATGATAGTGACAAACTCCCCTTCGTGAATGGTGAACGAAACACCTCGTAACGCATGGACGGTTTCGTCACCTACCTGAAAGTTACGCTTGATATTTTGTATTTCAATTACTTTCTTCATGGTGTTTGTCACTTGTTGTTTTTCTTCTTACTTCCCGGAGGGCCAGGCATGAACGGGCTTCTTTCTCCTCCGCTCTGTTGGTTGGGTCCGGCTTCCATATTTTCGCCCGGCATGGCACCGATAGTAGCTTCCGTCACAATTTTAGTGCCTTCGGAGATACCACTGATAATTTCCGTCGACATACCGTTACTGATTCCTATCTCTACCGGATGGGCAGTGAATGTATTTCCTTCGCGTGTCCAAAGTTTATGTTCACCTTCACAGTCATTTACGATGTCATTAGCACCGATTAAGGGTTTTTCGGGTACGAAACGCAATGCTTTGTTCGGTACGGAAAGTACGTCTTTTTTGTCAAGGATATAGATGGTGACATTGGCCGTCAGACGTGGTTTCAGTTTCAAATCGGGATTGGGAGCGGAGATTACCACTTCATAAGTAACCACCGTGCTACTGCTGGTACTTGTACTGCTGGTACTGCTTGCATCGCCCAAACGAATCTGAGTCACAACGCCCTCAAAGGTATCATTAGGATATGCGTCCACCGTAAAACTGGCACGCTGTCCTTCTTCTACGCCACCTATATCGGCTTCATCCACATCGGCCACTACCTGCATTTGCGTCAAGTCCGCAGCGATAGTGAACAGGGTAGGTGTCTCGAATCCGGAAGCGACAGTCTGTCCGGCTTCCACATCACGGCTGATAACAACTCCGTCGATAGGCGAAGTGATGGTAGCGTATGATAAGTTACGCTCTGCCTTTGCGAGAGAAGCCTTACTGCTGTCATAGCTGCTCTTAGCCTTCTGATAGTTGTAGAGGGCTTGTTCGAAATCCGTGTCGCTGATGAGTGATTTTTCGTGCAAGCCTTTGCTACGTTCATAGTTTTTCTTCTGATATTCATATTCGGCTTTCGCACCGTCGTATGTCGCTTGTTGTGAAGCCAATTCACTTTGCAGTGTGACGCGGTCCATTTCGGCAATCAATTGTCCTTTGGTGACTGTCGAGTTATAATCTACATAAATCTTGTCGATGATACCCGATACCTGTGTACCGACTTCGACTTCCGTCACCGGCTCTATCGTTCCGGTAGCAGTTACCGAATTTGAAATATCGCCTTTGCTGACAGCGACGGTAGCATACGTGACTTTATGCTTGGCGGGTGAACCGGTGAAGAACCAGATTCCTATACCTACTACCACAATGACTGCCACGGCGATTAGGATAATCTTTTTCGTTTTCATTCGTTTATGATGCTTTTAATTAATATACGTTTGTTGATTTATAATGTCAATTTGTCTCCTTGATAGAATTTCAGTAACTGTGTGTTCAGTATGGCCATATATTTAGCCTGAAGTTGCTCTTGTTGAGCTTGTAGCAGGTTATTCTTTTCGGTGAGGAGTTCCACTGTATTTTTCATACCCAGATTGAACTGTTCGCTGATCAGGTCATAGCTGATCTGCGTACTTCTCAGCTTTTCGTTGGCTGCCGCATAACGTTGTTGTGCGCTGTTTGCGTCCAACCAAAGACTTTCGATGGTCTTATAGAGGGCTTTTTGTTCGTCAAGTAAGGAAAGCATATTCGTTTCGCGTTGCAGTCTAGCTTTTTGTACAGCACTTTTCGTCTGGCGGTTATTAAAGATAGGTACACTGACAGACAATCCGATAGAATTACTCCATCCGTTTTTCACTTGTTCGCCGAAAGTGAAATCGCTTCCACTTGTATGGTTTGTGCCGATGCCTGCGCTGAGGCTGATAGTGGGGAAGTAACTCGATTTGGCAATATCAATGCCTAGTTCGGAAGCCTCTACATTCAACTTACTTGCCTCGATTTCGGGACGGATGGCAAGGGCGCTTACATAGACATCCTTTTTGGCAGGTAACGGAGCCAGTACGTTTTCATCGGACAGGTTAGGGAGGTAGACGTTCATTTCATTCTCTCCGTCTAGTTCGAGCAATTGTTTCAGTTGCAATTTGTAATCTTGTAAGGTGGCTTGCGCTGTGACAAGTTGATAACGGTCTGTGCTTACCTGAGCCTCTAACTGTGCGAAGTCACTTTTGGCAATACTTCCGGCATTGAGAAGTTCCTGTCCGCGATCACGTTGGGCAATGGAGACTTGCAGTGTGTTTTCATTCACCCTGACGGATTCGGCGGCATAAAGAATCTGGATATAAATTTGTGCAATCGACTCTTTAATCGTATTCTCCGAAGTAGCTATATCCAATTCGGCTACCTGGTTGTTCAGCCGTTCCTGTTTGAGAGTTTTGAGTCGCTTACTGCCGTTGTATATGGTCCACGAGGCATTCAGGCCATAGTTGCCGTTGTAACTTGTTTTACTGTTGCTGCTGATGATTTCGCTGCCACTCACCCGGCTGCTCGTCTCCTGATAGGGGCGATTCACTACTTGCTGGCTGGTAGAGAACGAAAGGCTGGGAAATAAAGCCGCTTTGGCAGTCTTTACGTCAATCTGTGTGCTTTCCGCAGTCACACGGTTCTTGCGAATCGTAATATTCTGTTCCAAAGCATAGTCGATGCAAGATTGCAAATCCCATTGAGCGGGGAGTCTGGCTTCATTTAACGTATCGGCTTGCAACGAAAAATCTTGTGCAGATATGTCGGAAAGCATACCTGCACCAAGAAATGTCATCACTGCCAATCTTCTTACATTTATCATATTCATACTTCTATTGATTTATTGGTAACGAAGGTACGTACATATTATATTAGCGGCAAAAGTGATAGACGGATCATTGAATTTTACCGTTAAATGATTTTTTTCTGTCGATAGGGAGATTAGCCGGGAAAAACACAATAAATCTCGCAACAATTCGGGGGATTTGTTTGTTTTTATTATAAATATTGTATATTTGTACTCATTACAAATTCTAACGACGATATATGAAGAATGCACTGCTTGCCGTTTGGAACTTTTATTTGGAAGGTTTCCGCAGTATGACACTTGGTCGTACATTGTGGGTTATTATCCTTTTGAAATTATTCGTCATGTTCTTTATCCTCAAATTATTCTTTTTCCCGAATTTTCTTGGTGATCACCCTACGGAGGCTGAAAAAGGAGCGTATGTGGGCAATGAACTGATAGAACGTGCCCTTCCGGAGAAACCGATTGATTTTTAACTCTTAAACAACATAAGATTATGATTGAAAGTATTGACACCTCGCTGATCGATTGGTCGAGAGCCCAATTTGCGATGACAGCTATGTATCATTGGATTTTTGTTCCGCTTACACTTGGACTGGCAGTGGTGATGGGAATCATGGAGACGCTGTATTATAAAACAGGAAATGAATTCTGGAAAAAGACTGCTCAGTTCTGGATGAAGCTTTTCGGTATCAACTTCGCTATTGGTGTAGCGACCGGTTTGATTCTGGAATTTGAATTCGGTACAAACTGGAGTAATTATTCGTGGTTTGTTGGTGACATTTTCGGAGCACCGTTGGCGATTGAAGGGATTTTGGCATTCTTCATGGAAGCCACATTTATAGCTGTGATGTTTTTCGGTTGGGGAAAAGTGAGCAAACGCTTCCATCTGGCTTCTACCTGGTTGACGGGATTGGGAGCAACTATTTCCGCTTGGTGGATTCTGGTGGCCAATGCATGGATGCAACATCCGGTAGGAATGGAGTTCAATCCCGATACGGTGCGTAACGAGATGGTAGATTTCTGGGCTGTGGCTACATCACCTGTGGCTGTCAACAAGTTCTTCCATACCGTATTGTCCGGTTGGGTGTTGGGCGGTGTGTTCGTGGTCGGCATTAGTTGCTGGTATTTGTTGAAGAAACGTAATCGTGAGTTTGCACTTGCGAGCATAAAAATCGGTGCTATCTTCGGACTAGTGGCATCGTTACTCGCCGCTTGGACAGGAGACGGTTCCGGTTATCAGATTGCACAGACACAGCCGATGAAGCTGGCTGCCGTGGAAGGCCTGTATGAGGGTGGAACGAATGTAGGACTGGTAGGAATAGGAGTGCTTAACCCTGAAAAGGAAACTTATGATGATGGGAAAGAACCTTTCCTCTTCCGTTTTGAGATACCGAGTCTGCTTTCTTTTCTGGCGGAACGTGATGCGGATGGTTACGTTCCGGGAATCACAAACATTATTGAAGGCGGTTATCAAATGAAGGACGGTACGACGGCTCTCTCGGCAGCCGAGAAGATAGAACGCGGGAAAACGGCTATTGGGGCATTGGCAGCCTATCGTGCGGCAAAGAGTGCAGGTCATGAAGAGGACGCGCAAGTGGCATATAAAGTGTTGCAGGAGAATATCCCCTATTTTGGATATGGGTATATTAAAGATGTGAATCAGTTGGTTCCGAATGTTCCTTTGAATTTTTATGCGTTCCGTGTCATGGTAATTCTCGGAGGATATTTTATTTTGTTCTTTATTGTAGTATTGTTCTTTGTCTATAAGAAAGATTTGAGTAAGATGCGCTGGATGCATTGGGTCGCTTTGCTTACTATTCCTTTGGGATACATTGCCGGACAAGCGGGATGGGTGGTTGCCGAGTGTGGCCGTCAGCCTTGGGCGATTCGTGATATGCTGCCTACGACGGCTGCTATTTCCAAACTTGATGTGGGTTCCGTACAGACTACTTTCTTTATTTTCCTGTTCCTGTTTACTGTAATGTTGATTGCCGGTACCGGAATTATGGTGAAGGCTATCAAGAAAGGACCGGATACGGGAGATAATATGAATACTAATCATTAATTGTAAAGGCTATGTATATATTTCTACAACAATATTGGTGGCTTGTCGTTTCCTTGCTGGGAGCTATCCTCGTGTTTTTATTGTTTGTGCAAGGAGGTAATTCTTTGTTGTTCTGTCTCGGTAAGACGGAAGAACACCGGAAAATGATGGTGAATTCTACCGGTCGTAAGTGGGAGTTTACATTTACTACACTGGTCACGTTCGGAGGGGCTTTCTTTGCTTCTTTTCCATTGTTTTATAGTACAAGTTTCGGTGGAGCTTATTGGCTTTGGATGATTATTCTTTTCAGCTTTGTATTGCAGGCTGTCAGTTATGAATTTCAGAGCAAGGCGGGAAATCTGTTGGGCAAAAAGACATATCAGACTTTTCTGGTGATTAATGGAGTAGTAGGGCCGTTGTTGCTTGGCGGAGCTGTGGCGACTTTCTTCACAGGTTCCGATTTCTATATCAATAAAGCTAATATGACGGATACTGTTATGCCGGTAATCAGTCATTGGGGGAATGGCTGGCATGGATTGGATGCACTGACAAATATCTGGAATGTTATTCTTGGATTAGCAGTATTCTTCCTTGCCCGTGTGCTGGGTGCGCTTTACTTCATTAATAATATTGCGGACAAGGAACTGACGGATAAATGTCGTCGTGCGGTGCAGAATAATACGATTCTGTTTCTTGTATTCTTCTTGACATTTGTGATTCGTACATTGGTTTCTGATGGCTTTGCCGTGAATCCGGATACACAGGAGGTTTATATGCAACCTTTTAAATATTTCATGAACTTTATCGAAATGCCCGTAGTTTTGATCTTATTCCTGATAGGAGTGGTGTTGGTACTCTTCGGTATTGGCAAGACGTTGCTTAGAAAGACTTTTGATAAGGGTATCTGGTTTACAGGAATTGGGACGGTATTGACTGTTTTGTCCTTGCTGTTGGTGGCAGGATATAATAATACTGCTTATTATCCGTCTTATACGGACCTGCAAAGCTCATTGACTTTGGCTAACAGTTGTTCTAGTGAGTTTACTTTAAAGACGATGGCCTATGTTTCTATACTTGTCCCGTTTGTGATAGCTTATATATTCTATGCTTGGCGTAGTATCGACCGTCATAAGATAACGGAAAAAGAGATGGACGAGGGAGGACACTCTTATTAAGTTGAGAGTTGAAAGTTGAGAATTGAGAGTTGGCTGCGCAATAGTAATATTATTGCGCAGCCGACTTTTTGTTTTAATGTCGGACTGGATAGAAAAACGGTTTTTTATTCTTACCTATTTGACTACATTTTCCGGTGTTCCGGCGATGTATGCTTGTAGATTGCTGATTGCAATGTTCATCAATCTTTCGCGGGCTTCTAGGGTTGCCCATGCAATATGTGGAGTGATGTAACAGTTCTTGGCTGTCAGCAACGGGTTATCAGCATGGGGAGGTTCGGTTGAGAGTACGTCTACTCCTGCTGCAAAAATCTTACCACTGTTCAGAGCATCTGCCAAATCTTGTTCATTGATTAGCGGTCCGCGCCCGGTATTGATTAAGATAGCTGTTGGCTTCATCATGGCAAGACGACGGGCATTAACCATCTCATGTGTCTCCGGAGTAAGCGGGCAATGTAAACTGATAATATCACATTCGCTGAAAAGTTGGTCTAAATCCATCTTCTTGATTTCAGGTGGTAACTGGAAATGAGACTTTGAAGTCAACGCATACACTTGCATACCAAAACCTATGGCAACACGTGCTGTTGTATATCCGGTATTTCCCAATCCGACCAGACCTATTTTCTTATCTCTCAATTCTATCAGCGGCGTGTCCCAGAAACAGAAATCTTTGCTGTTCGTCCAACGGCCTTTATGCACTTCTTCCGAATGGTGTTGCACTTGCTGGCTGATATTCAATATGTGCGCAAATACCATTTGGGCAACGGAAGCTGTACTGTATGAAGGTATGTTAGTGACAACAATACCCCGTTCTTTAGCTGCAACTGTATCAACTACATTGTATCCGGTAGCTAATACACCGATATATTTCAATTCGGGCAGTGCAGCCATGTGCTCTGCATTAATGATTACTTTATTAGTCAGGAGTACTTCAGCTCCGGCTGCACGTTCTAATACTTCTTCGGGAGCAGTACGGTCGTAAATCACGCATTCTCCTAAGGCTTTTATCCCTTCCCAAGACAAGTCGCCGGGATTGGCTGCAAAACCATCTAAAATAATAATTTTCATTTCGATTTTATATTAATAATATGTTATACGTCTTTTTTGAACTTGTCTCCCCACAGTTGTATCATCCGTTCGGCATGTTTCTGTTCTGCCGGATTATTCTGCGGTTTCCAGATACGTTTGTCTTTCAATTCGTCCGGAAGGAACTGTTGTTTCACAAAATTCCCTTCATAATTGTGAGCATACTTGTACTCTTGTCCATAGCCTAATTGCTTCATCAGCTTCGTAGGTGCATTGCGCAAGTGTAATGGGACAGGTAGATTACCTGTCGAGCGAACCAACTCCAGTGCATCATTAATGGCATTATACGCTGAATTGCTCTTAGGGCTGGTTGCCAGATATATGGTTGTTTCAGCTAAAGGAATTCTTCCTTCGGGCCATCCGATTTTCATCAATGTATCGAAACAGGCATTAGCAAGAAGCAAGGCATTGGGATTTGCCAAGCCGATATCTTCAGAGGCCGAAATAACCAGTCGGCGGGCAATGAAAGCCGGATCTTCACCGCCTTCCACCATACGGGCAAGCCAATAGATTGCTCCGTCCGGATCACTGCCGCGAATAGACTTGATGAAGGCTGAGATAATATCATAATGCATTTCCCCGTCTTTATCGTATGCCAACGGGTTTTGTTGTAATCGTTCGGTCACCATTTCATCAGTGATCACAACGGTGTCTTCAGCTTCGGATTCAACGACCAGCTCTAATATATTAAGGAGTTTGCGTGCGTCTCCACCGGAGAAACGCAGCATGGCAGTTGTTTCTTTTAGTTCGATTTTACGTTCTTTCAGTACAGTATCCGTAGTGATGGCACGTTGCAGGAGTTCCAGCAAATCTTCCTTCTCCAGCGATTTGAGTACATAGAGCTGGCAGCGGGACAGAAGCGGACGGATAACCTCGAACGACGGATTTTCCGTTGTTGCTCCGATCAGTGTGACGGTTCCGTTCTCTACAGCTCCCAACAAAGAATCCTGTTGTGATTTACTGAATCGATGGATTTCATCGATGAATAGTATAGGGCTGGACTGGGAGAAGAATCGGTTGCTTTTGGCACGGTCTATCACTTCACGCACATCCTTTACCCCCGAAGTCACTGCGCTTAAAGTATAAAACGGGGTTTCCAGCTTATTGGCAATGATTTGTGCCAATGTAGTTTTGCCTACTCCGGGAGGTCCCCAGAGGATAAAGGAGGAGATGCGTCCTGCGTCAATCATCTTTCGCAAGATAGCACCCGGTCCTACTAAATGTTTCTGACCGATATATTCGTCTAATGTTTTGGGGCGTAATCGCTCTGCTAAAGGTTGCATAATTCTTAGAATGCCATTAATACCATGAAGCGGACACCGTTTTTATTGATACCCGGATTATCACGGTAGGTGAAACGATGTACATATTCAATGTGCAGCAACTTGAATATATTATAGATACCCACACTTGCTTCAACATACGGAATCTTCGGATCCATGACAAAACTAGTAAATTTTCCATCACGCATCGGGAAGCGGAACAAATCGGGGTTGCTGCTTTTGAACGGATTGTTTTTGTCTGTCAGAGTACCCCATAAGGCACGGACCCGGAACATTTCCCTCCATTTCAGATTCTTGATAAGGGGAATACGATTGAATAGTTTGCCATTCATATCGTAAGACAATGAAACTGAAGCGAAACGGTCGTTCAAGAACTCCATATTATTAATAAGGTTGAACGTCTCGCGTTGGGTGATGTATGATAAGTTGGCTTCCGGCAGAATCAGTAACGGGAAAGGAACGGTGTTCCACTCGGCCCCTGCCTTTATACTGCAATCTATCTTTCCCCACGAAGATGGAAGCCAGAAACGTTTCCATACACTCGCTTCCGTACGGTTGAAACTATATTCGCCGCCCAACACTCCTTTGAATCCCATGGCATGAGTGAGTGTGAAGATAGGAGCGTCCAATGACACGGGGATACGACGCTGTTTGGAGTTGACAAATGATTCGCCCGGAGCATAGCGTAGTGTCAGGCTTGCTTCGGCAGTAGTGACGTCATGCACACGGGTTTGTGCGGCATCGTTACGCAAATACTCCAATTTTCCGGCAGGCTCGTCGTTACGGTGGCGGAGCATTGCTTTTATACCGAATCCTGTAAGTGTTTCAAGTTCATAGTTGATGGTAGCATCGCGCATATACGACATTTGGTCTACTGTCGTTGTTTTTAATGAAAGGAAAATGTTATCTTTATCTGTAAACAGGAATTTATCCATCGGAGACATTACATCATAACTGTAAGTTGCCGAGATATAATGCTTCGGGAACTCCCAAACCACATAATCGCGTTTGTTGAATGAATATGTCAGTGTTCCGCTGTATTTCCATCGTTTATCTTTCAGACCGTAGGCTCCATAGCCGTTCAAGAACCAGTGTTTGTTGAGATGAGCTGTTGTCATGCCACTTAACCGAAAACGGGTTCCATCAATATAGTTGCTCGAAATCATCGTATTGATAGGACCTATGTCCACTTTACTCGGATGTTTCTTGCTCCCTGTTTCTACAAAGTTTTCGATCACAGCTTTCGCACCGAAGATGATATACTTAAATCCCGGAATCTGTTCGAGTCTGTTGACGAATACATCCATTGTGCTTTCTGTTTTCGTCAGTGGTACTTGGCGAACACTAGCCCAGTATTCATCGCTTTTCGAGAGCATATCGGCTTCTTTTATCACACTGCCTTTCAAACGGAAAAGCCGTTGCTCTATAGGGTCGAACTTATAATTGCTATATTTTGTAGTCCGCTCTACCTGCAATCCCCCCACCGTTTTGTTTGAACTCCACGAGAGATCTACGGTCATATCGTCATCTGCCAATACCCAATTACCATTTGGTAGTTGTTCATACTGTTGGACGATATCCATACGGTTCACAAAATTGACTCCGGTCTTTTTAGGCAGGTTCATTGTACATTTCTGGACAGCATAGGTAGAATCTTTCAATACATAGAGATGTCCCGTAAATCCGAAATCCTGCGAATTCTGTGGAACAAATGTCAGATGTACGCATTCGCGCTTGTCCACCATCAACGTATCCATCAGATAATACTTATAAAAAGAAATCGCATTGCTACCTATAGGACTGACGAAACGCTGCTGAAGCAGACGGATCTCGTCATCATAGATGTTGATATCTGCAAAGACGTCCTTCAATACAGTGCCGAGCATATCTCCTGTAGAGAAGAATTCTTCGATACCATTGGAGTTTTTTCCTTTGATAATCGTTTTCTTACTTTCGGGATTTTTGCGGAAGATGGTTTGTGAAGCCGTTTCTTGTACAGAGATCGGGAGAATCAATTTATTGGTAGTTTCCGACACTTCTACCTGATCTCTAAGGAAAGAATATTTTTTGTAGATACCCTTCTCTAGTTTTTCCGGAGTAAGGTCATTGATAGACATTTTCATCTTTTCGTACTTATCGTACTGATAATATTCGTTCACTTCGAGGGCTTGCGCCTTCTTATGTTCGATTACTTTCTTCATGAACTCCACTGCCGGATTGTTCTTGCGCGAATATTTCTCTTTCTTAGGCTTTACAACGACTTCATTCAGAATCACGTTATCCGGAGCCAACTGAACATTGACCGTCTGATTGCCATAGCTCACTTTTACTGTCTTACTGATATAGCCCACTGCGGAAAATACAAGTGTCCCCCCGTTTCTACGGGCTTCGAGACTGTATTCTCCGTCAATATTGGTGATCGTACCCATATCCTTTTTTTCTTGGTAGTAAACAGATATATACATCAATGGCTCATGAGTCACCGAATCTGTAACTACTCCCTTTATCTGCTGCGCAAAAGCGTTTGAGGCCGCCAATATGAGTAAGATCAGTATAAGTATTTTGCTATATCGTTGTTTCATAAACGTTCTTAGTAGGGCTGCAAAGTTAACAAATAACTCTGAGGATGGTTGAATATATAACTTTTTTTACCCATCATTGTTGGTTATTTACTCGTAAGGATCTGTACGATACGCTCCGCTGTGCGCCCATCCCAACGTTCGGGAAGCTCGCCTCTTTTCCATTCGCCTTTCATTAATGTGTCCATTGCTTTGGCGAGAAGAACAGGATCTTCACCGACAAGTTCGTTTGTTCCCATCCGCCATGTTTCCGGATGTTCGGCGTATGTATTGAGTGTAATACATGGAATGCCTAAGAATGTCGCTTCTTCGGCTACATTGCCTGAATCCGTTATGATTCCTTTTGCCTTGTTTATCAGATAACCGAAAAACAGATAATTCTGAGGAGGCATGATATGCAGGTTCGGTGCTTCGATTCCTAATTCTTTAATGGCATTGCGTACATACGTGTGCATTGGAGCTACGATAGGCATACCGGCAGACTTTTCGATTAATGTTTGCAAAAGTTGTCGGAGATTCTCCTTATTATTGAGCAGTACACGCCGATTCAGGGTAAGTAGGAGATAATTACCTTCTTGCAGTCCCAATACGGAAAACCATATCGGCTTGAGTAACCGGTTTCTATTATATCGGATAGTATCTATGAGGATATTACCTACATAATATACGTTTTCGTTTTCTGTTCCCGTCTGGTTCAGATTACGGTTGGCAACCATACCGGCAGTGAACAGATAGTCGGATAGCCCGTCTGTGATCATACGGTTTACTTCTTTCGGCATTTTCATGTCGAAGGAACGGGTTCCCGCCACCAGATGCGCCACTTTGATTCCTTGTTTTTTAGCGACGATGGCACAACTCATCGTTGCTGTCAGATCATCCACTACAAGGACTACATGAGCAGGATTTTCGGTTAGTTCCTGTTCAAAAGCTATCATGATTCCGGCTGTCAAGCTCGTAGGATTGCTACTTTCCACTCCCAGATAAACATCGGGAGCTTTCATGTCGAGGTCCGAAAAGAGAGAAGCATCCAGACTTGTATCCTCTTTCTTGCCTGTATATACCAATCGGTACGAGATACTTTTACCCAGCGCCCGTGCGGCTTCAATAGCGCGTGTAATGGGGGCTATCTTCATGAAATTGGGGCGTGCCCCGGCAACAATTGTTATTTTCATACTGTTTCTATCTTATTCGGTTTAATTCGTGAAGCAAAAGTACATTTTCTTACGGAATTTATTCGTTACTTTGCATACAAAATAACAAATATATGCCCACATTCGTTCAAATTCTTGATTTTATAGGCACATTTGCCTTTGCCATCAGTGGTATCCGGCTTGCGTCGGCTAAGCGTTTCGACTGGTTTGGAGCCTATGTTGTAGGTCTTGCTACTGCGATCGGTGGTGGTACTATCCGTGATGTTCTGCTTGATGTTACTCCCGGCTGGATGACAAATCCTATTTATCTGATATGTACGGGACTTGCTTTGCTGTGGGTTATTTGTTTCGGCCGTTGGCTGATCCGGCTCAATAATACCTTCTTCATTTTTGATACTATCGGGCTCGCTTTGTTCACTGTGGTAGGTGTGGGAAAAAGTATCGCTTTGGGATACCCTTTTTGGGTAGCTATCATTATGGGTAGTATAACGGGAGCAGCCGGTGGGGTGATTCGTGATGTGTTTATCAATGAGATCCCCCTCATCTTCCGAAAAGAAATTTATGCGATGGCCTGTGTGGTAGGAGGCATTGCCTATTGGATTTGTGACCTAGTAGGGATCGAATCATACGGTTGTCAGCTGATAGGCGGATTAGTAGTCTTTCTAACCCGCATCTTAGCTGTGAAATATCATATTTGCCTGCCTATATTAAAAGGGGGAGAAGAGGGGGAAGACTAGGCTAATCTTCCATCTCCAGTTCGCCTTGGAAACTGATAGACTGACGGTTCTGCATATTCACATTGATGCTTGCCTCACCATTCGTATATACTTTGGCTCTGAATTCATATCTGTCTTCCGGATTCCGGGCAACGAATTCGATAACGGCATTTCCTTTTTTATCCATTTTCATATCATATTCTTTAAGGGGAGCTCTGAAATTGAGTCCGTCACCTCCACCATACGGGATACTGTAGGCCCGTCCGAAATAAGGCAAGTAGGAGATAACCGAGTCATTTCTGATTTCCAATGAGTAGGGAGATGTCAAGGGAATGGAGCGCCCGCGCATCGGCATGGCGGTCCTGACATCTATCTTGTAATTCTCAGAAGCGATGAGCTTCTTGACAGCTTCTTTTTTCTGCTCTTTCTTCTCTTGTTTACTTTGAGCGGAAAGGGTAGGGAGTCCCACTAGCAAGGCTAGCAATAACATAAAGATTTGTTTCTTCTTTTTCATATCAATTGTATTTAGGTTGATATAAGTATAACAACCAAATTTACTAAAAAGTCGGGAACTCCTCTGTTTTCTTTAATGAAAATTAAATAGAAAATTCGGCTTTTCCCCGATTTGCACCACCCAAAAACTATCAAAAAGCACCTAAAAACTATCATTTGATAGAATTTCCCCTCATAAATAACGGAAATTACCCTTCCGAAGAGGAAAAATACCTTTAAACTTGCAAACATCGAGAAAAACGAATATTAACCATTAAAACCTTTAAAGTATGAAAAGTTTAAGTTTCAGAAAAGATTTAATTGGAGTTCAGGAGGAGTTGCTTCGTTTTGCTTATAAATTAACGGCTAACCGTGAAGAAGCAAATGATTTATTGCAGGAAACGTCTTTAAAAGCATTAGATAATGAGGACAAATATGTTCCGGACACAAACTTCAAAGGATGGATGTACACCATCATGCGCAACATCTTTATTAATAACTACCGAAAAATAGTACGTGACCAGACCTTTGTAGACACTACCGATAATTATTATCATTTGAATTTGCCGCAAGATTCCGGATTTGACAGTACGGAGGGCGCGTATGATTTGAAAGAGATGCATCGTGTAGTCAATGCATTGCCAAAAGAATATAAGGTACCTTTCTCCATGCATGTGTCGGGATTCAAATACCGTGAAATAGCAGAGAAGTTAGGATTGCCATTGGGAACGGTGAAGAGCCGTATCTTTTTCACACGTCAGCGTTTACAGCAAGAGTTGAAAGATTTTGTATAAATGGGGATAGCACACAGTCGGACAAGTTTATCAGTGAAAGGAGCAAGAGAGATTTCTCATTGCTCCTTCTTCGTTTTCTTGTTTTTACCTTGTTGCTTTCTTATGGTCTTTTCTTCCGGTGGGAACTTGGGAACCAGATTCATTAATCGTAATATCTGTTTTTGACGTTTTAGGATATATGGCGAAGGCTTCGCAGAATTGAAGCGTATCGGGTTAGGGAGGGTAGCGGCGATAAGCGCACATTGTCCCCGTGTCAGTTTGGCGGCTGTTGTTCCGAACTTTATCTGGGCGGTAGCTTGTGCACCATAGATACCATTTCCCATTTCAATGGAGTTGAGATAAACCTCCATGATTCGTTCCTTCGACCAGAATAATTCGATCAAAAAGGTGAAATATACTTCAAACCCTTTTCGTACCCATGAAGATTTAGGCCATAGGAACACATTTTTGGCTGTCTGCTGGCTGATGGTGCTTGCTCCCCGTTTTCGCTTACGTGTTTCGTTCTCTTTCATTGCTTTCCTGATCTCTACGAAATCGAACCCGTTGTGTTCCGCAAAACGGTTATCTTCGGAAGCTATCACCGCCATCGGGAGGTTAGGGGATATCTTATCAAAAGAAACCCACGTGTGTTTCCACGTGGGTTTATCTCCTGAGAAAATCTGCTGAACACTTCGAATAATCATCAGCGGAGTGATATAAACCGGCATAAACCGATAGACAATGACCGTCAGTAAGGTCGATGCGAAGAAAAAAATCAGCAGGTTGCGTGTATAGCGCAGTAATTTTTTAATTAGCAGCTGCCTGTGCATCTCTGATCATCTGTTCGCTAGCGTACATATATACTTCTACACGGCGGTTCTGTTCGCGGCCGGCTGCTGTATCGTTGCTTGCAACGGGATCGCTTTCACCCATACCTTGCACACCTTTGATCTGGTTGCTGGACACACCGCAACTCAACAGATAGCTTGCCACACTCTGTGCGCGTTCCTGTGACAAGTTCAGGTTTTTCTGGCGACTTTGTTCAGCCGTACTGTTTCTCCATCCTTGATTGTCGGTATATCCATAGATAGATACGTCCATATCACGGTTCTGGTTAAGTACATTATTTGCGAATTTGCTTAATGCGGATTTAGCGGCAGGACTCAAACTTGCGTTACCTGTTGTGAAAAGGATACCCGAGTCGAATGTTACTTTTACGGCTTTCAGTCCGTTGTTATCCGTAATCTGTTCTACTTGCGCACCTTCTATTTGTTTTGCTTCGGCTGCAGCTTTATCCATTTTCTTTCCGATGAGAGCACCTGTACCTGCGCCTACTGCCGTACCGATGGCAGCGCCGATAGCCGCACCTTTACCTTTACCGATAACGCCTCCCAGGATAGCACCCAAAGCAGCGCCCGAACCTCCACCTATAGCCGCACCTTTACCGGTGTTATTCATACTCGCACAGCCACTGAATATCATGGCAACACTCATAAAGAGAACCATAAACTTCATCTTGTTCATAATGTTGATGTTTTTAATTAGTAAAAAAATAATTTCATACGAATCATATCGTATGATGAATAACACCGCAAAGATATATATTATTTAGCAAAGGTGTACTTTTTAAGTTAAAATAACGAGTGGAATTCCGACCGTCTGTTAACGAAGGAGAATTATGAGTTATTCTTTTGTTACAGAAGGGATACTCAGACATTTCTTTTTAATAATCACAAACCAGCTTAAAAGTACCAATCCTTTGGCAACGGTAGTGACGCAGACAGCCCACCAGATACCTTCCACTCCCATGCCCATTTGCACGAACACGATAGCAAGCGGAATACGCATATAGTTGCAGGCAATGCTGATAATGGCAGGAGGTATCGTCCGGCCGATACCGTAGAATACTCCTTGCATGGTGATTTCGAGCATCATGAAGAGCTGTGAATATCCGTCGATGCGAAGGAAAACACCTCCGGCTTCATAAGCAGCCTGTTCGGGGACGAAAATAGAAAACACCTCATTTCCGAAGAAAACAAATAATAATGTGCAGAATGTTCCGAAGATACCAGTCATCCATAGTGTAGTATGCCAGGCCTTGAGTACCCGTTCGATCCGTCCTGCTGCATAGTTTTGGGCGATAAAAGCACTTAGCGCGGTAGAGAATCCCTGTGAGGTATTCCAGGTGATAGCTTCGATTTGTCCTCCGGTCGTAAAAGTCATCAATCCGATGTGCCCTCCTTGTTCGGAAGCGGTGCGGCAAAGGAACATATTGACAAAGGCGAAAAGAGTATTTAATGTTGCTACGGGTAATCCTAGTTTTAAGATTCTCCGTGTGTATTGTTTCTTCAGTCGCGTGAAAAAAGAGAACCCGCCGAGCAGTGCATCCCTATAACGCAACTGATAGACGAAAATAAGAAAAACGCTTGCTTCTGCAATCCAGGTAGCGTAGGCTGCGCCGTTAGTACCCAGTCCAAGACCAAATATCAGCAAAGGATCGAGAATGATATTCAATACCAGTCCGGTGCCACTGATGAAAAAAGGAATCTTGCTACGTCCGGCTGCATTATAGATTCCGGTGAAAGCTGCCGACAGAAAGACGAAAGGCAGTCCGGTAGAGACAATCCGTAAATATTGGATAGCATTGGCGGTAATATGCTCTTCGAGTTCGTAGATGCGTATGATAGGATCGGCAAAAACAAAAAGCAATCCACCCCAACAAAGAGAAATGATAAGTGCGATTGTGATGTTATGGGATGCAAAGTTCCGGGCGGCCTCCTGGTTCTGTGCACCGATAGATTGACCGACGCTGACTTCCGAGCCTACCTTATTCAATAAAGATATGGACCCCGACATCCATGTCAGAATTCCGACAGATCCGATGGCAGCTACAGCTTCACTTCCCAGTCGTCCTACCCATGCCATATCCGTGAGGCTATACGCCATCTGTATAAATGACGTTGCCATGATAGGCATTGCCAGATTGAACAGTTGGCGGTTGATAGGCCCTTGCGTCAGATTCTTTATTCCTTGCATATCTTTTTATAATCAAAATGAGGTGCAAAGATACGGAAAATTACTATCTTCGCACATCTAATTATTCATTAATCAAAGTACATAGATACTATGAAACAGAAATTTTCTACTCTTTTTTTCCTGTTGCTTTTCCTGTTTTCAGGTCTGCAGGTGGTAGCCCAGAAGGCTCCCGGCCCTTTTGATATTGAACAACCTTCACTTCGTGTATTCCTACCGGCACCGGAATTAGCTACGGGGCGGGCGGTAGTAGCCTGTCCCGGAGGGGGATATTCCCATCTGGCAGTTGACCACGAAGGTTACGATTGGGCTCCATACTTCAACAAACAAGGCATTGCTCTTATTGTGCTGAAATATCGAATGCCGAAAGGCGACCGCACACTTCCTATTTCGGATGCCGAAGCTGCAATGAAGATTGTGCGTGACAGTGCTGATGTATGGAATCTGAATCCCAATGACATCGGTATTATGGGATCTTCTGCCGGTGGTCATTTGGCGTCGACGATTGCTACCCATGCCAAACCCGAGCTTCGCCCTAACTTCCAGATCCTGTTCTATCCGGTGATTACGATGGATAAATCGTATACCCACATGGGCTCTCGCAATAATCTGTTAGGGAAAGACGCTTCTGCCGAGCTGGAGAAAGAATATTCCAATGAAAAACAGGTGACAAAAGAGACACCGCGTGCCTTCATCGTATATAGTGATGATGATAATGCCGTTCCTCCTGCCAATGGCGTTAACTACTATCTGGCATTGAATAAGAATAAAGTTCCTGCAGTTCTTCATATTTATCCTTCCGGCGGGCATGGATGGGGAATCCGCGAAGGTTTCCTTTATAAAAATGAAATGCTGGATGAACTGACAGCTTGGTTGCGCAGCTTCAAGGCTCCCCGTAAAGATGCGGTCCGTGTTGCTTGCATTGGCAACAGCATTACTTATGGAGCCCGGATTAAGAATCGTAATCGTGACAGCTATCCTTCCGTGTTGGGACGTATGCTGGGTGACGGTTATTGGGTTAAGAACTTCGGAGTCAGTGCCCGTACCTTATTAAATAAAGGAGATCATCCATATATGAAAGAGAAAGCCTATCAGGATGCGTTGGCTTTCAATCCCAATATCGTAGTGATCAAACTTGGAACAAACGATAGCAAATCATTCAATTGGAAGTATAAGGCGGATTTCACAAAAGATTTGCAAACAATGGTAGACGCATTCAAAGCTCTGCCTGCCCAGCCGAAGATTTATCTCTGCTATCCTTCCAAATCCTATCGGACTGGAGACAATATCAATGACGATATAATTTCCAAAGAAATTATTCCGATGATAAAGAAAGTTGCCAAGAAAAATCATTTGCCGGTTATTGACCTTCACTCGGCAATGGATGGAATGCCCGAATTTTTCCCGGATAAAGTTCATCCGAATGAAGAAGGAGCAAAGGTAATGGCAAAAGCAGTTTATCAAGCTCTGAAAGAATGAGATAAAGGAAGCAATGGTTCATTTCAATTTGATGCATAAAAAAATCCCTTGATAAATCTCTGATTATCAAGGGATTTTTACTTCTCAGTGATCCAGCTGGGGCTCGAACCCAGGACCCCAACATTAAAAGTGTTGTGCTCTACCTGCTGAGCTACTGAATCAATCCTTATCTGCTTTCTTTCGAATGCGGGTGCAAAGGTAGAACATTTTTTTATAACTCCAAAAGATTTCAAACATTTTTCTTATCTTTGTGCCATTATCAACAATATACATTATTAATATATGGCTGCTGACGATAAAAAAATTATCTTCTCGATGGTTGGAGTAAGCAAAGCTTTCCAGCCCAATAAGAATGTGTTGAAGGACATCTACCTGTCATTCTTCTATGGAGCTAAGATCGGTATAATCGGTCTGAACGGTTCCGGTAAATCTACCTTGTTGAAGATTATTGCAGGTTTGGAGAAATCCTATCAGGGAGAAGTTGTATTCTCGCCGGGATATTCTGTGGGTTATCTGGCACAGGAACCCTATCTGGACAACACAAAAACGGTAAAGGAAGTAGTAATGGAAGGCGTTCAACCTATTGTGGACGCACTTACGGAATACGAAGAAATCAACCAGAAATTCGCTCTGCCTGAATACTATGAGGATCAGGATAAGATGGATGCTCTTTTCACCCGTCAAGGAGAGTTGCAGGATATCATTGATGCGACAGACGCATGGAATCTGGATAGCAAACTGGAGCGTGCGATGGACGCTCTCCGCTGTCCGCCCGAAGATCAGCCGGTGGCAAATCTCTCCGGAGGAGAGCGTCGTCGTGTTGCCCTCTGCCGCTTGTTGTTGCAAAAACCTGATATTCTGTTGCTTGACGAGCCTACCAACCACTTGGACGCAGAGTCTATCGACTGGTTGGAACAACATCTCCAGCAGTATGAGGGAACAGTTATTGCAGTGACGCACGACCGTTACTTCCTCGACCATGTTGCCGGATGGATTCTCGAACTGGATCGTGGTGAAGGCATTCCTTGGAAAGGTAACTACTCTTCCTGGTTGGAACAAAAGACCAAACGTATGGAAATGGAGGAGAAGACAGCCAGCAAACGTCGTAAGACCTTGGAACGTGAGTTGGAGTGGGTACGTATGGCTCCTAAAGCCCGTCAGGCAAAGGGTAAGGCACGTCTTAACTCTTACGACAAACTCTTGAATGAGGATGTGAAAGAGAAGGAAGAAAAACTTGAAATCTTCATTCCTAACGGTCCTCGTTTGGGCAACAAAGTCATTGAAGCCAAGCACGTGGCTAAGGCATACGGAGACAAACTGTTGTTTGACGATTTGAACTTTATGCTGCCCCCCAATGGTATTGTCGGTGTGATTGGTCCTAACGGTGCAGGAAAAACAACGCTGTTCCGCCTGATCATGGGGCTGGAATCGGTAGACAAAGGCGAATTTGAAGTAGGAGAGACTGTAAAGGTGGCGTACGTCGACCAGCAACATAAGGATATTGATCCGAATAAGAGTGTCTATCAGGTTATTTCGGGTGGCAATGAATTGCTTCGTATGGGTGGACGTGATGTGAATGCGCGTGCATATCTTTCACGTTTCAATTTCTCCGGAGCCGATCAGGAAAAACTTTGCGGAGTGTTGTCCGGTGGTGAAAGAAACCGTCTGCACTTGGCGATGGCACTGAAGGAAGAAGGGAACGTGCTGTTGCTCGACGAACCTACCAATGACATCGACGTGAATACATTGCGGGCATTAGAAGAGGGATTGGAAGATTTCGCCGGTTGTGCAGTTGTTATTTCCCACGACCGTTGGTTCCTCGACCGTATCTGTACGCACATCCTTGCTTTTGAGGGCGATTCCAATGTATTCTACTTTGAGGGTTCTTATTCCGAATACGAGGAAAATAAATTGAAACGTTTAGGCAATGAAGAACCCAAGCGTGTTCGTTACAGAAAGTTAATGACTGACTAGAGAAAGTAATAGACTGAAATAATTCTAATACTTTCAGTTTCAAAATAAAAGGCTCTACAAGCATTGTAGAGCCTTTATTGTTTTATAACGCAATAAAATGTTTATCTCTCTTAAAATTTTGTAGTATAATCGTAACGTAGTTCTAAATAATATTAATTATATTTGCCACAGTTTTAAGATCAAACAATTAGTATTAACTAATCAATTACATTATGCAAAAGAGAATGCGATCTTTTTTAGTAGTAGCGATGCTGATGCTTATTGCTACAGTAAATGCACAGGTTACGACTTCCAGTATAGCGGGTAAGGTAACAGCACAGAAAGAACCTATCATAGGCGCGACGGTAGTAGCTATACATGAGGCCTCCGGAACCCGTTATGGAGCAATAACAAATATAGACGGGCGATTTACGATGCAAGGTATGCGTGCCGGCGGTCCTTATAAAGTTGAAGTTTCCTACGTGGGATATAGCACTGCGGTTTTCAATAAGATTAATCTTCAATTAGGAGAAACCTACCAGTTAGATATTCAGTTAAAAGAATCCTCAGAATTATTGGATGAGGTTGTTGTTACAGGTCAGAAAGGTGTGGCAGCCAGTCGTACTGGAGCTGCAACTAGCTTTTCTTTAAAGAATATAGAATCAGTGCCGACAATGAGCCGTAGTCTGAATGACATCACCCGTCTGACTCCGCAGGCTACTGTAAATTCCAATGGTGCGATTTCTTTTGCAGGTGCCAACAACCGCTATAATAGCTTCCAAATTGATGGAGCAATGAATAATGACGTGTTCGGCCTTACTTCCAATGGAACGAACGGAGGACAAGCTAGCGTTGAACCGGTTTCATTAGAGACGATTGAACAGATTCAGATAAATATTGCGCCTTTTGACGTTCGCCAGTCAGGTTTTACTGGTGGTGGAATTAATGCAATTACTAAGTCCGGTACAAATAAGTTTCACGGTTCCGCATATTTCTTTGGAAATACACAAGCTTTGATCGGAACTACTGCCGGAGAGATGGAAGAAGGACAGAAACGTACAAAATTAGATAAACAGCATGATTATCAATGGGGTGTAACGATTGGTGGTCCTATTATTAAGGACAAACTCTTCTTCTTTGCCAATTACGAAAAAACGGATAAATCTTATCCGACAGCATATAATGTTGGTGATGGTTCCGATTTCACACTTGAGGAGACGCAGCGTGTATTGGATATTTTGAAGGATAAAACAGGTGGTAAATACAATGCGAATTTTGATCCGAAAGACATCTATACACGTTCAGATAAAGTAGGAACAAAAATAGACTGGAATATAAATGATCGTAATAAATTTACGGCTCGTTATAGTTTTGTAGGAGCACAACGTTATAATTTCTCTCGTTCATACTCAAAACTGAATGCTTCCGATGTAGCGTTTGTTTTTACTAATAAGACACATTCACTGACAGCCGAATTAAATTCCCGCATTGGCGATAATATGAATAATGAAGCTCGTTTTTCATATGTACGTGTACGCGATAACCGTGAGCCTCAGGGAGATATATTCCCGGCAATTACCGTAAAGAAAGGGGCATCTTCAATGCTTTTGGGTACAGAATACTCTTCTTGTGCAAATCGTTTGGATCAGGACATTTTCACATTATCAGATAACTTCTCCGTATTGTTAGGCAATCACTCATTGATATTCGGTACTCATAATGAGATGTATCAATTTGAGAATCTGTTTATTCAGAATCTCTATGGTGCTTATACTTTTAACAGTATTGATGACTTAGAAAATGGAGTCATTAATAACTATTACTATGGTCGTTCAAAGGTTGATGTAACGGGTAGGGACGATTGGGCGCCTAGTTTCGGAGCTATGCAGTTAGGATTTTATGCTCAAGACACTTGGAATGCTACCAACCGGTTTACATTGACGTATGGTATTCGTATGGATATCCCCATTTTCTTGGATACTCCTACAAAAAACGATGATTTTAACAATACGGATATAGCTAAAAATTATAGTGTTTATACTAATCGTAAACTGAGTAGTACTCCCTTGTGGTCTCCGCGTTTGGGATTCCGTTGGAAATTGACTGATGATGGAAGAGCCTTGCTGCGTGGTGGACTCGGTGTTTTCACAGGTCGTATACCTTTTGTGTGGTTAAGCAATAGTTTTTCAAATACAGGTATGGAATTTGAGAAATATTCCTTAAAGAGTAAGGATATAAAGAAATTGGGTAATGCTTTCTATTTCAATACTGATCCCAAAGGACAAGCTGAAATGTTACAAAATGCAACGGCATCTACAACAGAGGTAGATGTTTTTTCTAAAGACTTTAAATTCGCCCAGAACCTTCGTGCTAATTTAGCTTTCGAATATATGCTTCCGGGCGATGTAAAGATGACATTGGAAGGCCTTTATTCAAAGACGTTGAATGATATATATTATCGCAATTTGAATTATGAGATGGATGGTGACGCTACTGTCGGTTCTACTTATTCCTCACTTTCGTTTGATAACAGACCTATGTTCAAACAACAGAATGACAAATATACTGACATAATGCTGTTGGACAATACAAGTAAAGGTTATACCTATAATGTATCTCTGAAACTGGAAAAGTCATTTAACTTCGGTCTGGATGTAATGGCGGCCTACACTTATGGAGAAAGTAAGTCTATCAACTCCGCGACTTCTTCTGTAGCCTATTCAAACTGGAGATATAACGAGACAAAAGGTAATCCGAACGCGCCGGAGCTGAGTGTCTCCGATTATAGTATTCCGCATCGCATTGTGGCATCTCTATCTTATGGAAAGGAATATGCTAAACGTTTTAAATCAACGGTCAGTCTGGTATATACAGGTCAGTCGGGTGCTCCATATAATATAACTTATTACGGTGATTTGAATGGTGACGGCAGTAACGGTAATGATCTGGTTTTTATTCCTACAGATGAGCAGATTGATGCGATGCAGTTTAAAGCAAAAGGAAATTTGGATGCGGATCAGCAAAAAGCAGACTTGAAAGCATTCTTGGGCAGTGCGAAGTATCTGAAAGACCATCGTGGTGAGTATTATGAAAGAAACTCTGATCGTATGTCTTTTGAGCATCATTTTGATTTCCGTTTCTTGCAAGATTTTAAATTCAGAGTAGCTAAAGAAACACATACTTTGCAATTCTCTGTTGATATAATGAATGTTGGTAACTTGCTTAATAGAAAATGGGGACTTGAAAGTTATATGTCCAATAACTCATATTCTCCTATTTCATACTCCGGTGGAGGTGAATTTCAATATACTCAAGGAGATAAATACGATCCATTTAAAGAGATCTCAAACATAAGCTCTCGATGGAGATGTCAACTTGGTTTAAGATATATATTCTAAGACGAAATATTCCATAAGAAAAGCCGGATAGATGAATAAGTCTATTCGGCTTTCTTTTTTTATAGCTTCATCCTCATCACCACCGGATTATGATCGCTATAACTCCAGTCCGGTGAAAAGTAATCCGTACTTTTCAGTTCCGGAGAGTGGAGGACATAGTCAATTCTTAGTAAATGCTTGAAAAATTTGAAAGTATACATATAGCCATGTCCGCTTGTCTGGAAGCCATCTTGCAGTTTGTTACCTTTCTTGTCACCTTTCTTATCACCTTTCTTATCACCTTTCCTGTTACCTTTTATGGTGTGATAGACATAAGAAGACGGTAGAGAGTTGAAGTCACCACAGACGAGGGTAGGATGGGGGGAGTCGGCTATCAGTTGTTTGAGGACATCAGCTTGTCCGGCACGTTTCCGGAAGTTCTCGTGCAGACCGTCTATCAGAGTCAGAGCGGCACGTTCCGCTTTTTGGGTATCCTCCTTGTAAAGCTCTTTTTCCAGTTTTCTTTTGTTACGCGTCACTTCCGTTGTTTGCAGATGATTATTAAACAGGCGGATCGTGCGACCGGGTATTTCGATGTCACACCACAGGCTGCAATTCTTAGAGTCAGGATAGGTGATAAGACTCTGTTCCCTGATAGGATAACGGCTGAAAACAGCCAGTTGCAAAAGCTCCTTTCCTTCGGGAGCGGAAGGAATATACTGATACGGCCAGTTAGAAAAAGCGGCACATACACTGTCAATGTTAAATGAGGAATTGATACCGACCTCCTGCAAGCAGAGGATATCCGCTTGCAGATTCTGCATTTGAGTAGCGATACCTTTGCAGGAATACCCCATATGTTCGTGGTTGAAAGCATCCACATTGTAAGTCGCTACGGTCAATATTCCGGGTGTATAGGTTCCCAGCTTGGCTATCGGCTCCGAAGCCGGGCTGAAAAGAGGAAACTGAAAGACGCAACTTATATACCCCCAATTACCGAATAAAGCAATGAGAGAAAGGAAAACCCAACACCGCCAGCGGATCGTCCAATAAATGGCAAAAGCCAGATTAGCCAATAAAAGTACAGGCAACCCTAGACCAATAAAGGGGATAAGTTTGAAACTCTCCGGTGTGGCACTTCCGGCAAAGGCACCCACTAGGGTAACACCTGCCAAAACACCTGTCAGCAGGATAGAAAAATAGTAGAACAGTCTATAAAAGGCTTTCATAATAATCTTACTTTATTCTCACACAATATTCTGATTCAGGCACAGTCATTCCGTCGTCACCCCTTCGTAGTCACTTCTTCGTCAACCACTTATTGATTACCTCTTTCAGTTTCGACTGAGCTATCGGTTTCGCTATGAAGTCATTGCATCCCGCTTCCATCGCAGCTTTCACATCATGCTCATAGGCAAAAGCACTCTGAGCGATAATAGGGACCGTAGCAGACAGTTCGCGAATGATCTTGGTAGCCTCCAGTCCATCCAGATTCGGCATTTTGATATCCATCAGAATCAGATCCGGCTTCACCTCATCGTACAAGAGAACCGCTTCCATACCATCGTTGGCACGGACGAGACGATACTGCTTGCTTAGAATAGCGTTCAGTAAATCATAGTTACTGTCCGTATCTTCGGCAATCAGGATACAGACCGTTCCTGTTCCAGTTCCCTTTCCCTTTCCCGTTCCTTCATTCGTAGAACCACCGTTTTCACTCTGCGGCATCTCCTCTTTGTAGAGCACTGTCTTCATCTCCGAATCGACTTCTTTGGGCGTTTCCTGTGTATTATACGGCAAAGTAAACGTAAACGTTGTGCCCACACCCACTATTGAACTGACGGAAATCTGTCCGCCGAGCCGTTCCACGATAGACTTGCAGATAGACAATCCCAGTCCCGTTCCTTGAGCGTGATTATTCAATTTGGCGAAACGCTCGAACACACGTCCCACCTTTTCCGGTTCGATTCCCGTGCCCGTATCCGTTACATGAAATACGATCTGACCATCCACCAACTCATAACCGTACTTGATACTGCCTTCCTTCGTAAACTTTACCGCATTCCCGATCAGGTTTGAAATCACCTGGAACACACGGTTCTTGTCCGTCTCTATCCGCAGGCTCTCGTCCGAAGGCTCATAGACAAGTTGCACACCCTCCGGCGTGCGGAATATATGCGCATCATGTATCTCCTGACACAAACTATGCAGACTCGTAAGTCCAAATGAAAACTCAATCGTTCCCGACTCAATCTTCGAAAGATCGAGAATCTCGTTAATCAGTTGCAGCAGACGCTCATTGTTGGCTTCCACAATATTATAATACGTTCTCCGTTCTTCCGCGTCATCACTTTCGGCTATCAGATGCGAGAAACCGACAATCGCATTCAGCGGTGTACGGATCTCATGACTCATATTGGCGAGGAAAGCCGATTTCAGATTGTCGGACATCTCCGCTTTCTCCTTCGACGCCTGGAGTTCCCGCTTGATCATCTCCAGCTCCGTGATATCCCACTCAATGCTGACGATGATAGGAGAGGACAACTCGTCACCATCCACCTTAATCTTTCGTTTGTCAAGAATAATCAAACTTCCGTTTCTATCCTTTCCCTCAGCGATCCAATGCAGCCCTTTTCCGGTAGCGGCTACCTCAATATCCTCCTGCCTCTTCTTTTCCGCTACAATCGGCGGGTAGAAGTCGTAATCATTCTTGCCCACCGGATTATCATTAAATTGATCCCGGTTGTACGATTCGCGGTTCCGATACACATATCTGAAATCATTATTGACTTCTTTCACCACAATTCCTGCGGGAAGATTATTGATCGTCGTATCCATAATCCGGTTGAGTCGTTTAATCTGCGCCTCATACCTCATTCTTTCCGAGATGTTATGAGCGAACGACCAGAAGCTCTCCTCACCGGAATCACTGATAACGTTGTACATCGTACATTCGTAAGCCAGAATATCCTTATGAATTTTAGAAGGACGATGTGCGATAAATGTATTGCTGCCGTTTTGCACCGCATTTCTGCACCGTTCCTGCCAAGCCTCTTCGGTCGGCATATCTGCGGTGACATCATAGATTTTCAACCGGCTGATGTCCATATTATCCGCCAGACCGTGATTATGTAGAAAACGTCGGTTGGCAAAGATCATCGTACCGTCAGGTTGGGCGGCAAATATGCTTTCTGTTGCATTATTAATGGCATGAGTCAATGTATTGATGTCATTCCTCCGGTGTTGGAGATCACTGATATTCTGAATATATCCTTCTATATTGAAACTGCCGTCGGGCACTTCCTCCCGCAGATAAGTCTGGATGCACACATAAAAAATGCTCCCGTCGAGCCGAATCCGGTAGCTGATACTTTCCGAGTTGAATTCCGATACATTCTTTTCGCACCAATCTTCGAAAGCCAGGCGATCCTCCTCCATTATCAACTGCTTGTACGTGTCGAAAGAGATGTGCTGCACACCCTCCTTGCACAATACTCCTGTGTATCCTGTATAATGAAACACATTTTCCGCCGTATTATACGTCCAATGTCCGATCTGCGCCACCTTCTGAATCTCGCGCAACGTGCGGTTTGCCTGCTCCAACTGGCGTTTCACGTTACTTCTTTGCGTGATATCCCGATATTGGCAAAGCACCATGTCGTCATACGGATACATGAGACACTTGAAATAGAACGTCTCATCCTTCAGCACCAGCTTAAAGTTTTTGCTGATATTCCGTTGTTCCCCGATCACCGTCTCGAACACCGGCATAACCTTATCCCGTGTACGTTCCGGCAAAAGTTCGAAAATATTCTTCCCTAAAAGAACTTCTTCTTGCAGAAACCATAAATCGCAATGAGAATCGATATCCACACAGATACCATTTCTGTCTATCAGCAACATTGTGTCTGCCGTCAGTTCCAGAATTCTTTGTGCATTGTTTGCATTGTGTAATGTCCTGTCCATGTATGATTTTTTTTATAAGATAACAAAAGATTCCGCAATTTGTTTTTACTTCTCCGCCCGTTTCGCTTTTTCCCACGCTCCGTTTCCTTTTTTCCTTTTCAGGTAATGGATCCCTTTCAACACATTGATATTCATAAAAAGAAAATAATAAGGGATGAAGAGTATCTTGTTCTTAATCTGCCTGGTAGACAGATAATAGCCCCAATATCCCAACCCGTAGAAGAGGATCTGCATCCCAAGTAGCACTCCGTAGAATACCGTAGAACCGCCCGACAGCAGAATCGCCACGTTCAGCGGCAGGAGTGCGAACAGCAGGAACGGAGTGACCGACCACCTCAACACCCGGTGCGACGTATATTGAAAGCTGAGTACTCCGTAGCGGAACGGGTTCAGCAACGGGCGCAGCCGCCAGATAGACTGCAATCCTCCCGCAGCGATGCGCACCTTTCTTTTTTCTTCCTCCCTCATATCCGCCGAACCGCTTTCGATGGCGTAGGCATTGGTGCAGTAAGCAATCGTGTACCCCTTCATCGTGATTCGCAGCGATAGGATGAAGTCGTCGAGCAACGTATCCGGTTCCATCGCCTCGAACAGTTCGCGGCGTACGGCAAACAGTTCACCCGCAGCCCCCACTGCTGAATATAGCCGTGCGTCCAACGCTTTCAGCGTCGACTCATACTTCCAGTAAATCCCTTCGCCACCGGCGGCAGCCCCGTTCTTCGTCTGCACGGCAATCCGTTTCTCTCCCGCCACGCATCCCACTTTCGGATCCTGAAAGGCGAGTACAATCTCCCGTATCGCTTCCCGGTTCACCATCGTATTGGCGTCCGTGAAGACAACGAGCGGAGTATCTACAAGCGTCATTCCGCGCGTCATTGCAGCTGTCTTACCTTGTCGGAGCGGTTGGAAATGCACCGTCGCCTTTCCCTGCCAGCGTGTCTGCAAGCGTTCGTTCGTTCCGTCATTGCTGCCGTCCGTCACCCAGACAATGTGCAGCTTATCCGCAGGATAGTCCAGCTCAAGACAGTTCTCCATCTTCTCGTCCACCACCTCTTCCTCGTTGAAAGCCGTGATAAACAGCGTCACCTCCGGCAGTTCCCCGTCCGTTGCCGGCAGCGAGCGTTTCACCGGTTTCACGAAAAGCTCTTTCAGCTTGACAAGGATGTAAAGCAGGATTCCGTAGCCCAGATACGTGTAGAACACAACGAACAGGGCAAACCAGAAAAGAATTTCGAGACAAAGAGTAAGTGTGTTGTTCATGATTTTTCAGCTTTTATTCTTTCCTTTATTTCTTTTTCACGAGATTGCTCTCCTCATCCTTATATTCCTTCTTCTTGGTGAACAATCCGCCGATTCCCTTCAAGCGACTGACGGCACGAACCTTGAAACTGTTGAACAGCGATCCGTCGGCTCCCACCGTGCCATACCCCGTGACGGCACGCGCGCGGCGTTTCCTCACAAAAGCGATTTTCCCGAACTGTTTCAGTTGCAGCGCCAGATACCCGTCCTCGCCCCGGATGATGTCCGTGCGGATGCCCGTTTTCCGTGCCAAATCCGTGCGGTAAGCGAACACCAGCCCCCGCACACTCAGCTCCGGACGCTTGAACGATTGCAGCCACAGATGCAGGTCGCGGGTAGCCTCATACAGCTTAAGTCCCCACCGGGAATGCTCCTCGTCCGGAATATAGCTCCATAGCGAACTTACCCCGACCACACCCGGACGCTCCAGCGCATCCACCATCGTCTCCACATACCTGGGCGGGTACATCGTGTCCGAATCAATGTTGATGTGATACTTTCCCCGTGCGTGGTTCAGCCCGCAAAGGCGGGCAAAACCGCAACTATGCCGCGTCTCCGTATAATAAGGTACTCCGCACGCCTGAAAAATCTCCGCCGTGCGGTCCTTCGATTCATTATCCACCCCGATGATCTCTACGGGATACTTGCACTGCATCTCGCTCAGCGACCACAGACAAGCCAACAAGTGTTTTTCCTCGTTGTAGCCTATCAGCGAGACGGTAACCACCGGATTCTCGCTCTGAAGCCCGGCGATCTTCCCGCGTATCTCTTCAACCACTACCGGCCGAGCCTCCGAAAAAGGCTTTTCATATACTTGCAGATATTTGCTGTACCATTGGCTCATCGCAGTATTCCTCCTTGTCCTCCTTTAATATCATTTCCTCCGTAAAAATCTCTCTATGTTTCTTACCAGACGATAACCGAATATCCTGATCATCAGCGTCCTCGTGCGATAATACACAATCGCTTTATGTGAAAACCAAGAGTTCTGATAATGATGAATCGCGTATGTGAGAGGCGTTAAGACCACTTGTCGCGAGTCGAAGATCTTAGGTGAAAAATACTCACATGGCAGCACATAAACCTTTTCCGTCATTTCCTGTTTCCCTATCTTCTTCAGTTCACCAAGAGTAGTTCCGGACGGCAGATTACATATCGGTTTCAGTTTTCCGATCGTCTCATTCATAATCTCCGGCAACATACGGATATCCATTTGCCCGTTCTCCTGTATGAAATCCCTGTTTTCGTAATAGTCCAGACAAGCTTTAACCCAGTCACATCCGCTTTCGGCGCCGATGATAGCCGCCTCAATGGTCCCCGCGTTTTCAGCCCCGACAAAATAGGGGAGCGTCAGCAACTCGTCGAAACTCTTGAGCACTTCCACGTCCGAGTCGAGATAAATGCCTCCGTAATGATAGAGCGCATACATACGTATATAATCTGCGGCAAAAGCATATTTTTTGGCGGCGAAAGCCTGTGCTACCCACGAACTGCTGTTCAAGTCGAAACGGTTGCCGTCCCACAGCATCACCTCATATTCGGGGAGGAACTTCTTCCAGCTCTCCAGGCACTTCTGTATTTTGGGTGGATAAGGGTCACCGCTCAGCCAGCATAAATGTATAATCTTCGGTATCATAATAAAACGGTTAACTTTTTTTTCCTCATTTCTCATTTATTTCCTTAATCACCTTCTGCATCTGCGCTTCCCATGACAGCGGGCGCACCGACTCCCGGATCTCAGCCGGTGGAATCTTCAGCGACCGTTGAAACGCAATCAGCTTCGGGACGTCCACCGCCGACTCGTCCGCAGGCACCTTCCACACATACGGCATATCGTCAAAATCCGCATCCGTCTCCGAGTAAGTGAAGGCGAACCCGCGTGCCGCGTACTCCCGGTTTTTCAGTGTCTTGATTTCCGTGATACCGCTCCGGTGGCGTCCCAGACTGCCGATGGCAAAGTCCGCGCGTTCAAAATGCGCATCGAGTTCCTCTCCGTGCAGAGGTCCGTGCAGAATCACGTACTCCTCCAGATGATGGTCGCGTATCACGGGAAGAATCTCCTCCCGTTCCCGTTCGCCCGACAGCGGACCTACGATATGGAAATAAACCTTATATTCCGGATTCGTCCGGTAATACTCCGCGAGGCCCCGTACCAGGCGGTCGAACCCGTGCCAATAGTGCACCTCCGCCACACCGATCAGGTGCAGCTCGTGTGAAGTGTCGTTCTGTCCGCTCCGCAGCGGGATAGCGTCGAAATCGATCCCGTTGGAAATCCGGATCGTCCTGCCTCCGAAAATCGTTTCCGCGTTGGAGAAAGTCACGATGCCGTCCAGCAGCTTCGCCATCCGGTGGCGGAAACAACGGTCTACAGCGAGCGAAGCTCTCATAGACCGTGAGATGTACTCCTGATCGTAAGGATAGGTCGGTATCTCCACCGCCACTTTCGCCCCCGTCTTTTTCAGGCGTTCCACCAGCCGCAGCGTGAAAGGGTTGGCGTTGTGATAGGAACGGATGTACACAAAATCGATCTTCTCCCGCTGCGCGTACTTCACGATAGGCGAGTAGTAGACACGTTTCAGCAGCTTCGCCATCGTCCCTTTGCCGAAATCGGCCATCACCTCGTCGTCGATCATCAGCCGTCGGTTGCCGAAAGGCGTGGTGTCGTAGTAACACAAGCGAACATCCGCGCCGCATTTCTTGAGTGCCTTCACTTGGTAATGTATCTTCTTACTGATTCCGTTTGCTTTATCGAAACCATGAAATATCAGGAATAAGGCTTTCATGCGTGATCTTTGTCTTGGTGTATTTTGTTTATTCCGTTCATTTATTTTCTCTTTCCCGCTATGCTTCGTATTTTTCCGAAGAGGTCGTACTCACGCGTAGCCTGTATATATCCTCCAAAGATAGTAAAACTTACTATACTTTTTATAATTATTGTGAGAAATATATTCATTCCTTCCGTCGCGTACTGTATCGGCAGGAGAATGGCCGCCATCAGCAGGCTTACCGCCAGCGGAGAAAGGAGCTGACGGACGAACGGCAGGACGCTTCGCCGGAAAGTCACCCGGTACATCTGCCAGTAGCATTGCGCGAAGTTGACGGTGAACGTGACGACGATGCAGCTTGCCACTGCCGTCAGCGTGCCGAAATGGAAGATTCCGAGCAGCATACCCGCCACGTTGAGCGCGGACGAGAACAGTCCGCACACGAACAGGCTCTTCGTGTCGCCCGCCGCCTGGAAGATGGAGCCGGAAGAAGACAGTATGATCTGAATCCCTACGGACAGTGACAGAATCCGGAAAACGGGTACGGACGGCAGCCATTGGTCGCCGAAGATGATCAGCGTCACTTCCTCCGCCGTGAAGAAGAGCAGCACGCTGAGCGGCAGTCCGATGAAGGCGAGAAAGCGCAGGATCCGTTCGTAGGAGGTGGCGAGCTTCCCTTTGTCGTCTTGAAAATCGCTGAATATCGGGTGCATCACGGGGGTGATCACTTGTGTGATGTTCTGCAGGGGAAGCATCATCAGACGGTAAGATTTTTCGTAGTATCCCAAGTCGGACATTCCCATGTATTTGCCGATCAGCAGCTTGTCAAGGTTGCGGCTGAAATAGTTGATGACATTGAACAGGAACTGGTAGGCGGAATAGGAGAATATCTTGCGCAGCACCGTCAGCCCCAGCGTGAGGCGCAGGCGTTGCGGATAGCGTTGGTAGGAGATGGCGAATATCAGTATGCTGGATACGATCGGGTTGATAATCAGCGCATACAGTCCCGCTCCGCAGAGTGCTGCGGTGACGGCGGCGGCTCCTGCCGAAACCTGGATAATGAAGCTGCGGATAGCAATGAACTTGAACTCCTTGTTGCGGTAGAACAAAGCTCCCGGCACGATGGTGGCGGAAGCGAAAAACAGGTTGACGGACAGCAGTTGGCACAGTGTCCGCAGGATGTCGCTGTTGTAATAATCGGCTATCAGCCATGACGCGGCGAAGAAGAGGACGCTTATGCCTATGCCGGTCCACACGGTGAACGAGAAAATATCCGACAATTCCTCCCGTGTCAGCGTCTTGTGCTGCACGATGGCGGGGGATACACCCATGTCCGTGAACAGGTTGAAGAAGGCGATGATTACGGTGGCTATCGCCACAATGCCGAAATCGTCCGGCGAGAGCAGGCGTGCCAGCACCCCCGCCACCACAAGCGAGATGACTACACCGCTGTATTTGGCGAGCGCCGTGTAGAATACTCCGGAGAAGAGCTGACTTTTGAGATTACCTGCCATTTATCGCGTCTTTATAGACTTGAGCATACTCGCGTCCCGTTTTTTGGATATTCATGTTGTCGATGGCGTAGTCGTAGTTTGCCTCCCCGTGTTCGTAAGCGGCATACCGTGCGCCGGTTTCGAGCGCGCGGACGATATCTTCCCGGTCGTCGGGGTCGAACGAGGGGTTTCCGGTGATGGCCAGCAGCTCACCGTTATTCCCTGTATCGGGACCCACCACCACTTTGTGGTAGAGGAAGGCGAGGGGGATGTTGCCGGAATTCAGGATATCTTTGCGTGGAATCATTACCAGGTCCGAAGCTGCTATATAATAAGGTAGGTCGCAACTGTCCACCAGGTCGTCGTTGCCTCCGGCTCTCAGATGCAGCCAGCGGTTGAGCAGGGGTCTGACCACGTAGTAGCCGAAGCGCGAGAGCCATCTCTTGAGGAAGTTCTTGCCGTACCCGTTGCGTCTGGAGAAAGGGTAGAGACGGGGAGCGAGCAGCAGTTTATGCGGCCGTTTCCATGCGCGGAATGCTCCGAGCACCATGCGTATCTCTTCCCGGTTGCGGAATTTGCCGAAGGCGGTGACAATGAGCGCGTTCTGCGGCAGATTGAGGTATTGGCGTGCGCGCGCCGCGCTGATATCCTCCTGATAGGTATATTCATAGATATGGTGGAGGATGACGACATTCCGGCTTTGGGGGTATCTGGCGGCAAAGTCATCCGCGCTGAAATGTCCCATGTGCACCACGATGTCGCTTTGCGTCTCGATGATGTCGTAGGCGCGGCTGATGATGTCGTTTGCGTAGTGCGGACGCACATTGTGCCGCGTGTAGACGAAATGCGCCCCGCGCGAACGGAAGAAACGGATGCGCTCTTCGAGCCGGCGTATCACGTCGGGGTCGTCGCAGTTCCAGCCTACTACTTCTTCCGGCCATTGGAAGTGTATGATGTCATACGCCGTGTCTGATTCCCAAAATGCTTTTTTGGAACATCGTACGTCAATGCCCGTCATGCGGATAGCGTCGCATAGAATAGGAGCGAACAGATTGTCCGTATCACTTATTTCTCTGAATACTATGAGCGCTTTTATTGCCTTGTCATTCGTCTCTTCACAATCGTTCATGTCCTTACTTTTGTATCCTTCTTGTGCCACAAAGGTAGTAAACTTATGATAACTTTACCCGTTTTTCCGATTTCTTTTTTCCCTTATCTCCTTTCTCCTTCTCTTTTCTCTTCTTTTCCTGTTCTTTTCTCTTCTTCATCTCATTTTCCTTTTTCTTCTTTTCATTTTCCTGTTCTTGACTTTTGCTTATCCGCAGGTGCATGGATTTGCTCAGTAACGCCTCTCTCGCCTTTCTCCTCCGTTCCAGTTCTTCCGCGTCGGGGTGCTGTTCGAGGAGGATTTCGCCGGGAAGGTAATCGTCCAGTTTGTCGTGATCTACGGTTTTGATGATGATGCACTGCCCGTTTTGAATCGCTTTGATCATCGTCTTTGAAAGATGCAGGACGTAGAACTTGCACTTCAAGGCTATGAAATGCGTGTAGATCACTTGCGCGTACGATAATATGCTGTAATTCCGGACTTGCTCCATGTTCCATGTCGTGCTGGAATTGATGGTGGTCTGTCCCGCTACTTTCTCGTGCGACAGGGGCGATACGGTGCGCTGGATGTTCAGAAAACGTCCTAACGTGATGTGGACACAATATTTCAGTCTCTCTTTGATTACTTTGTCGTCATTCAGGATGACATTTGACTTCATTTTCATTTAAATAATATTTTTATTTATGGTTATTATATTGCTGCAAAGGTTGTTAAAAGAATCGTAATAGCCCTCTGTTTTTTTCAACAAGTGTAACCAAAACATTTAAAATACCTTTGCACTCACTGAGTTAGCTCGTCCGAAAAGGATGATTTTCGTGAATAATTTATTAAAATAGAAAGAATAATGAAGAAGGATCAGTATTTTAATCTGGAAGTAAATCTGCTGAATGACGATAATATCGCCGGTATGATGTCGGAACTGGATGCGGCGGAAGCGCTCGGCATTTATGTGATGTTGCTGTTGCACCTGCGCACGAAAGATAATTATGAGGCGTTGTGCACTCCGCTTTTGTTGAGGGCGTTCGCGCGGCGGTATGACCTTGAGTTGGATATGCTGGAAAAGGTGCTCCATGATTATAATCTTTTTGAGGTGGACGAGGAGCGGCAGACGTTCCGGGCTCCGTATCTTGACCGGGTGATGCAAAGGCTTGAGGAAAAGTGGAGAATGGATACCGAAAACGGTAAAAAAGGAGGGCGCCCGAAGAAGCGTGCGAAATGCGCTGAAACGCCCGCCACCAAAGGGCGAAAACCCAACGAAACCCAAGAGAGGAGAGAAGAGGAGAAGATAGGTATTACTCCTGTTGTAAACAACAGCAGCAATACCCTCGCGGGAGGAGCTGCTGACGCTGCTACGGTGGTGGAGGAGAATTCGGGGGCTTCGGGGATTTCGGAGATTACGGTTATTCCGGAAACGGAGGAGAAGATTTATGTTACGGGGACTTCGAGGGCTTCGGAAATTACGGGGGATTCGGGGAGTTCGGGGAGTTCGAGGGCTTCGGAAATTATGGGGGCTTCGGGGAGTTCGAGGACTTCAAGGGCTTCGGAAACTTCGGAAGTCCGAACTGCTTCTTCCGTTCCTGTTGGAAGGGGAATGAGGATTCGGGCGGTGGATGAGGAGGGGCAGCAACCGTTACAGCCGGTGTTGTCTTGGGAAGTGCTGGTAGACCGGCTTGCCGACTCACGCTTGTATATGGAGTTGGCGGGGCAGCGTTCCGGTCTGGGACGGCTTTTTATCGACCATCAGCAGCAGATTATCGGTCTGTTCAAAAAGCATATCCTTCTCTACGGAAAAGAAGGCGGCTTGCTCTTCTTTGAGGACGTGAAACGCTATTTCTCCAATTATATCGCTGCCGGATCGCCTACTTGCCGTATGCTGCGCGAAGAGTTGATGCGGGAAATCAAGGAGCGGGAGAGCAAGGATGTGAGCCGTTTTGAAAGTATTGTGGATGGAAAACGGATGTATCTGGGACGTCTTATTCCCGACAGCGCACCGCCAAGGCCCGACAACTCGGCGGTGTGGGATGATGCGCACAAGAGATGGGGGCATTAGTTCAGCACATATCCGGCTGCGGCCTGTTCTATATTTGAACACCGTTCATCCCATATTTGAACGCTGTTCGTCCCACGCTTGAACGTTGTTCGTCCCACGTCTGAACGCTGCTCATCCCACGTCCGAAAGCGGTTCATCCCACGTCTGAAAGCGGTTCATCCCACGTCTGAACACCATTCATCCCGTATTTGAAAGTATCAATCTCTCCGTGTTATACATGAAGCGTTTGTCTTCCTGTCCCTGTGTGGGGGAAATATAATTATTCATTTAAAAATAAAGCAAGTTATGAGAAATTTTGCCAGTTACGATGTCGATGTCCGTCGGAGGACAAGCGGCGTAGTGAAAACTGTTTGTAATAAATGTCAGGCCACGCGCCACAACAAACGCGACCGTTCGCTGCGTGTCAACGTCGATACGGGGCATTGTCACTGTTATCATTGCGGGGCGGACTTTTACGTCCCCGACGAAGCGGAAGAGCGTGAGAAAGCCGAACGGCGTGCTGCCCGCCAGCGTCGTGCGGCAGCCGTTCCCCGTCATTTCCAGCGTCCGGTGTTCGATCCGGCACGGACTACGCTTTCCGAATCAGTAGAACGTTGGCTGGTGGAGGTACGTTGCATCCCGCAGAGCGTCATCGCCGGATTGCGCATCACGGAACAGGAGGAATTCATGTCGCAATCCAGTCAGAAGGAGCGTTGCGTCTGCTTCAACTATTTCGAGGACGGACAACTGGTCAACACGAAATTCCGTAGTGTAGACGCGAAGCATTTCAAGATGTTTCAGGGCGCCGAACTGATTCCCTACAACATCGACTCCGTGCTCGGACAGACTTCCTGCATCATCCACGAAGGCGAACTGGATGCCGCCTCTTCCCTTGCCGCCGGATTCAAGAGCGTGATTTCCGTCCCTGCCGGCGCCAACTCGAATTTGTCCTGGCTCGACCGTTTCATGGAGACGCATTTCGAGGATTTGACGGAAGTTATCATTGCCGTCGATACCGATTCCGCCGGACTGCAACTGCGTGACGAATTGATCAACCGTTTGGGTGCCGAGCGTTGCCGTGTGGTGACGTACGGGCCCGGCTGCAAGGATGCGAACGAACATCTGTGCAAATACGGGGTTGCCAGTCTGCGGGTAGCCATCGAGCAGGCGGCGGAGGTTCCGCTCGAAGGGGTGTTCACGGCCGCCGACCTGCACAGCGACCTGCTTGCTCTTTTTGAGAATGGTTTCGGACCGGGCGCGGAAACCGGCTGGGAGGAAATGGACAAGATCTGCACTTACGAACGGGGGAGGCTTGTCATCCTCACGGGAGTGCCGGGTGCGGGAAAATCGGAGTGGCTCGACGAGCTGGTGTTGCGGCTTTGTCTGCGCCATCAGTGGAAGATCGCTTTTTTCAGTCCGGAGAATACGCCGATTGTCTATCACATCCGAAAGCTGGTGGAGAAGCTGACCGGACACCGTTTTCAGAAGGGGTGCGGCATTTCGGAAGGGCTGCTGATGCGGTCGGAGGAGTTTCTTACCGATAACGTGTCGCATATCTCTCTGAAGGGGAACGCTACACCGGCGCGGGTGCTTGCGAAGGCGCACGAGCTGGTGGTGCGGCGGGGGTGTCGTATTCTGGTGATCGACCCGCTCAACCGGCTTGACCACACTCCGCAGCCGGGGCAGACGGAGACGCAGTATCTTTCCAATTTCCTGAATATGATTACGGAATTTGCGGTGCAGCATAATTGCCTGGTGGTGCTTGTCGCCCATCCGCGCAAGATGAACCGTAACCCGGTGACGAACACTACTCCGCGCGTGGAGATGTATGATATCAACGGCTCTGCCGATTTCTTCAATAAGGCGGATTATGGTATTGTAGTGGAACGTGACAAGGAGGTGGGGGTGACCCGCGTGTATGTGGATAAGGTGAAGTTCAAACATCTCGGAATGGGTGGGATGGTGACTTTTGCGTATGATCCCGTGAGCGGGCGTTACCTGCCGTGCGTGGAATCGCATGATCCGGCTGTTCCCGTAGAACAGCGCGTCGGAGGTGTGACGTTCGACTCCAGTTGCTGGCTGCCGGATAAGGAGCTGTTTGAAGAGTGAATGGCAGGGAGAGAGAGCTTGCTTAATGGGGTACTTGTCTATGGATGAGCGGTACTTGTGTTCAGGGCTCTTGCAGCACTTCTACGATTAGCCGTACTTGTGCGGGGGTATAGCTTCTGCTTCGGGGATTCATGCCGGTGGCGATGAGTCGTTCTTTCAGTCCCGGAGCGGCGGCTATCCATTTGTTGAAACGGTCTACCGCACTCTGCTGCTGTATGTCGGGGAGGTACAACATGGCAAGTTCCCCTTTTCCGTAGCTTCGGTATTCAAATGTTTTCTCTTTCTTTTCGTCATCGGTCGGCTCTGCATTTGTCTTCATTTTCTGATTGTTTTTAGTCCGTATTTATAGAGTGTAAAGTTACGCTTTTTTACCGGATTTGCCAAGCTGTTCCGGCTGTTTTTGGGGGTGAGATTCTCTTATTTCTTGTTTAATCCTTTTTAATCCGTTCTAATCCCTCCTAGTCCGGTGTAATCCGTTAATCCGTCTTTCGGTTGTCGTACTTTTGTTGTACCAACAGAAAGGAAGAATGTCCTTCTTTTCGTAGAAACAACAATTTTTATGGCAACAGTTACAGTGGTGCGCTATAAGCGCAGAAAACGAATCAGCGATGCGGATTCGCCGATGGTATTTGCCCTCAAACCTAAGTCGGGGGAGTCAAAAATCTATTCAATAGAGGCGCTGGCGCGCGAAATCGAAACGATCGGTTCGCTTTCGGTGGAGGATGTGTCGCACGTCATGAAATCCTTTGTCCGCGCGATGAAGAAAGTCCTTGTGGCAGGCAATAAAGTGAAAGTGGAGGGGTTGGGAATTTTCTATACCACGCTGACCTGTCCCGGTGTGGAATTGGAGAAAGACTGCACCGTGAGAAGCATTACCCGTGTCAATCTTCGTTTCAAAGTCGACAATTCCCTCAGACTGGCAAACGACAGTACGGCCACTACTCGTGGCGGAGATAATAATATGGTGTTTGAGTTGCTCTCGGATAAGAAGAACGCTTCGGGAGATGATGGCGGCAGTCCGGACGGTTCTGGCGGAGGAGAGGACGGAGATAACAATGGGGAAGCTCCGGATCCGGCGGAGTAATCCGACGGGGATGTTCTACAGATATATTCCGCAGAAATGTCTTACGGAGCAATTCTGCAGGATCTCCGATGTTCTAGTATTCAGTGAATAAATAATCAATTAAAAATGCAAAGCTATGGTTGACAAAATCTTGGAAGTTGTATTGGAAGTGTTGTTTTTCTTTCGCAAAAAGAGAAAAGCTAAAAGAATGAAAGGGCAGGTTGATGAGGAAGATTGACCTGATTGTAATCCACTGTTCCGCCACTAGGGCGGACAGGGATTTCACGGAAGACGACCTGGACGTGTGCCATCGCCGTCGTGGTTTCAACGGTGTGGGGTATCATTTTTATATCCGAAAAAATGGCGACATCAAGTCTACCCGTGAAATAGAACGTATCGGAGCTCACGTGCGTGGCTACAACGCTCGTTCAATTGGTATCTGTTATGAAGGTGGGCTGGATTGTCACGGTCGTCCCACCGATACCCGTACCGAGTGGCAGATTCATTCCATGCGTGTGCTCGTTCTCGCGTTACTGCGTGATTATCCCGGTTGCCGTATCTGCGGTCATCGTGACTTGAGCCCCGACCTGAACGGAAACGGGGAGATAGAGCCGGAAGAGTGGATTAAGGCGTGTCCGTGCTTTGAAGTGAAAGAATCCGACTTCTTCTCCGGTCAAGAGTAGGATGGAAAACAAGACTTGCAATCTGGTAGCTGAATACCGGTGTTGCAAGTCTTTTTATATATTTTCTTTTTCAAATGAGGAAAAGTGGAATTTTATTTGTTACTTTGTTGATAGGAAATCTAATTTTGATGAGGATGTTTTTCGACAATTATAAGCAACATACAGATGCGCAGATACGTCAGTCCCTATTTTGGGAGTATGATATGTCACGTTTTGATTGGGATAAGATGCGTACGCTGGTCGTTCAGCGGGTGATTGAACGGGGGCGGAAAGATGATTTCTTTGCCATCTTAAATAGGTACGGAGTGGAAGGAGTAAAGGAAAGTATCAAGGAAATTCCGACAATGAATGCGAAAGATATTTCTTTTGTCTGTGCTGTGTTTGACTTAAAAAAGGAGGATTTAAAATGTTACACAAAGAAACTGTCTCACCCTCAACATTGGAACTCTTGACAACGTTAATGAAAGACAGCCGACTCAAGCACTTTGTATTGGTGGGCGGAACTTCATTATCCTTGCAGCTGGGGCATCGTATAAGTGTTGATTTGGATTTGTTCTCAGATTTGTCGTTCGATGAATCCGAACTGTCTTCCTATTTGGTGGAAAATTATGATTTAGAGTTGGATTTTATTTCCAGAAGTACGCTGAAAGGGGAAATTAGAGGAGTCCAGATAGATTGTATTTCACACCAATATCCTTGGTTGTCTCCGTGTGTTGAGGAAGATGTTATCCGTTTGGCTTCTCCTGTCGATATTGCCGCTATGAAACTGAATGCTATTGCGGGCAACGGCACTCGTATAAAGGACTTTATCGATTTGGCCTACCTCTCCACTTTGCTTTCATTGAGAGAAATGCTGGAGGCCTATGAACATAAATATAAAGCAAATGTAATCATGCCTCTGAAGGCCCTTACCTATTGGGAAGATATTAATTTTGACGAGCCTATAAGAATGCTGGGCTCTGCACCTTTCAAATGGAAAAAGATAGAAAGAAGGTTGTTGCAAATGCAGAAATATCCACAAAAGAGATTCGATCTTTTCCCATAAATCAGAGCTTTGCCCAGCGATACGGTTATACGTGCTTTTCTAACGGCGACTTCCTATTCCGTCATATTCCTATAAATATCGAGCAATGCTTTTGCACTGTTCTTCCATGAGAACAGTTTGCTGCGCTCCACTCCGTAGTCCGCTTGTTGCCTGTAAAATTCCGCATCTTCTTCCAGTTGAAGAATCTTCGCCGTGATGTCCTCCGAACTGAACGGATCAGCCAGCAAAGCCCCTTCACCCGCTATTTCGGGCATTGCCGAAGTGTTTCCGGCAATGACAGGCGTACCGCAGGCCATTGCTTCGAGCATAGGGATACCGAAACTCTCGCGAAGAGAGGGATAAAGGAATGCGAATGCACCGCTATACAGTGCCGGAAGGTCGGTATTCGCAATATATCCGGGAAAACGGAGGTAGCCTTTGATGTCCGTAATCTTCTCTTCCCCCAGTATCCGGTCGATAGCGTCTTCCTTGAGGTCGGCTATGAGCAGCGGGAGCTTCTTCCGCGAACGTTTCAGATAGTCACTGTACGCTTTCAGCACTCGCGGCGTGTTCTTTTTCGGATCGGTATTTCCCAAGAAAAAGAGATATTCGTCCGCATCTATATACTTCCGGGTGATTTCCGGAGCTTTGGGCTGAAGATGGAAATGGCTGTTGAATCCGTTGTATACGGCAACCAACTGTTCGTCGGACAGGTGCAGCGCATCGAGGATACGCTGACGTTCAAACCGGGAAACTGTAATGATTTTCTTGCATTTGGGGAGTATGCGGGGCACTACCAGACGGCGGTAATGCCATCCCATCTCCTGATATAGCGACAGGCTGGACGATTGGCGTTTCTCCAGATAAATGATGTCGTGCAGCGTCAGCACCAACGGCACGGGACAGTTCAACGGAGCCGTATTGCTGGTACAATGCAACAAGTCGGGGCGGATGCGCTTCACCGCTCGCGGAAGAGCCACCTGTTCCCACAGCGGATAGGTAGGGCATTCCAGTTCGATGACGTGCACATTCTCCGAACTCTTCAGGCATTTGTCTTCACCGGGACTGACGAAAATGAAATACTCGTTTTCGTGATCCATCTTCTGTAACTCACGGACACTCTCAAGAGCGACAAAATCCATTCCATGTTTGTTGGGGCGGAAGATGCGCTGTGCTTCAATGGCTATTTTCATTGCTTCTTGTTTGGGATAATGTGTTTATGAATGAGAGTGATGTTCACCGTGCTCTGTATGGATGAACTTCTTATTTGCTCCTTTAAGTTTGAATAAATTGCCTATCATGGTGACAGCCAGCATAGGTATCTTCATGATGGCTTTCCCTACCTCTTTGGTAAATAGTTGCCCTCCCGGTACGGGTAGAATCATGGCGGAGACCTGTGCTACCGACAGAATCCACCATTTGATGGCCATCGTCCATTCATTTCCTCCATTGCGCAGGCTCATGACAAGACCGATAACGGTGAAAACGAAAGTCAGTCCGAACACTCCTGCCAGCTGTATCAGGCGGGGAGGCAGCATCCATTGGAATATCTTGTCGCAATAGTCTATATTGCCTTGCAGCAGGGCTTTCGGCAAGTGGGGCAACGAAGCGCGGAGTGCTCCGAACTGCGCCGCTATCCAACGTTTGCGCTGGTTGCTGATCGCTTCTTTTTTCTGTGTCTTTTCATCGAACACAGGGAGGTCGTTCAGATAGACTGTATGGATTCGCTGCTGCAACAGCATGGATTCCAGTTCTTTGTCTTCGCCTGCCGTTTGCAGGTATTGCACATTCTGTTGAAACCATTTTGCATCAAAGGCCATTCCCGAGCCGGATAACCCGGCGGAAAGTCCGAGCGCGTTGTGCCCGCTGCGGAAGAAGCCGTTGTTGATCTCTTCGCTCGCGCCGTCCAGAATGGAGATATCGGTATTCAGATTCTTACCTGTCCGGTGAGCCTGTATGGATCTTACGCCACTGTCGAACGCACGGTTGATGCAGGACAGGAATTCGGGGACGGTCACGTTGTCGGCGTCCATGATAACCACTATGTCGTAGAGATCGGTGTCGATGTTGTTCATGGCCATAGCCAGCGCTTTGGCTTTGGAGCTTTCCGTGTAATCCGCCATCAGTAGCCGGATGGGGAGCGTGCGTAAGGCTTCGTTCGTTTCCGGCTGTATCTGGTCGGAAATGACGACAAGGTCGAACAACTCCTTCGGATAGTCCTGCCCGAGAAAACTGCGGACCGAAGAGAGTATCACACGGTCTTCCTTGTAGGCGGGGAATAGCACGACAATGTGCCGGAGCGTACGGGCTTCGGGATATTGGGGAGCCCGGTAGAACTTGGAGGCGATGGCGTAAAGCAGCAAGTAGCATACGCATAGCGTGAGGGGGATGTAGAGAACCCAGTCAATGATGTTCATAGTATTCGTTTTTTTGTTCTTTTGTTTCTTTGTTGGCCGACGGAAGGATCAGTCCTGAATTGACGCCTTTGCAGACGGCCAGGAAGAGATCGAAGCGTCCTTTTAAAGCATAGAGCAGACCGTTCTTCAAGGCTGCTACAGTGCTTTGATAGAGCACGGAGCCCAGACGTGCGGCTCCCCTCAGGTTGCGGCGGGCGTAGAGCAGGCGGTTGCGGGTCAGGTAATAGGTACGCAGCTGGCTGAGTTGTCCGGTACTCTGGCTTTCTTTGTGGAAGACCGTGCAGCGGGGCTCGTACCATAGCTCGTAGCCGGCACGTGTCATGCTTGTGCTCCAGTCCAGCTCTTCGTAGTACAGGAAAAAGATCTCAGGCATCATCCCCGCTTTCCCGATCACCTCACGTTTTATCATCATGGCTGCGCCATGCAGGTAGGGAGTGGGGTGGGGAGTGTCGTATTTTCCGTCATCGGGACAGCCGAACCCCAACATATTGTTACGTAACGTGATTCGCGACAAGGGGGTGAAACCTGCGAACTGTATGTGCTGCGGCGGGAAAGCGAAACGTATTTTCGGCGATACGCCTCCGATTTCGGGACGGCTTTCCAGCCGTTCCACCAGGCAGGAGATTGCGTCTGACTCGATATAGGTGTCGTTGTTAATGAAGAAGAGGTATTTCCCTCTTGCCGCACGGATCCCGATGTTATTGCCGCCGGAGAATCCTCCGTTTATCTCGCTGCGGATGGCGATGACTGAGGGGTATAGTCTGGATATCTTGGCAGCCTCGTCCTCACGCGAGGCGTTGTCTACCACAATGATCTCGTAGGTTACGGAATGCAGTTTCTCCTGTAACGATTCTATCAGCTCGCAAGTGTCTTTGAAACCATTGTAGCAGATTGTGATAAATGATATGTCCGTCCGGTGGTTGTCTGTCATTTTTTATTCGTTTGGTCCTTTAATCAGGTGCAGTTCTTGTTTCTCACTTTCCTCTGGCTCCTCACTGATGTGTTTGTCTATATAAGGTGCGGCGAGGCAGAGGGCGAAGCCTGTGTATACAGTCAGTTGGTTGGGATATTGCATCACGTCGTTGACGTAGGCGGCAATGAAGAATCCCGCATTCATGCAAAGCCAGGCTGCTATCAGTCCCCGCAGGTTTTTGTTACGCACCTTGAACATCAGTATCCATGAGCACCAGGCGAAAAGGACACCGTGAATGGCGAGGTAGAGGATGAGACCGACTATGCCGGTTTCTACCCAGACGGCAATCAGCCACGAGTCGGGAGGGTAGGGCATTTGTTCTTTGGAGTTGAAGTTGCCGGCCTTGGACAGTCCTATCCCGTAGCCTATCGGTTTCCTTGCCATCAGTTCCTTCATCCGCTGGCGGTTTTCCACACGCACGAGGTAGGAGGCGTCTTCGGTGGGATGGAAGGAGGAACGCATCTTATAGATGTATTGGTTTCCGCTCCCGATATTGGTGTAATAGAAAAATACGAAAATGCTGATAGATATGAATATTCCCCCTAGTAACGCTTTCCAGTTTTTGGCTATGATAGTAATCATCAGCATGCCGCCCATAAGCACTCCCATAGCGGAACGGGTTCCGGAAATACCCATGCCGTAGATACCGCACAAGGCTGTAAAAAGGAAATAGATGCGCTTCCATCTGGAGTCGACAAAGAATGCGGAGATGGAGAAGGTGACGGCTGCCATCGCTGAGTGCACACCGTAGTTTGCCGCGTCCGAGAAGCAGGAGAAGTAACGTATGCCCGACCAGATGATGTGGGTGCGCGCGCCGCCGAGAGCGTACAGGAAGTAAAGGTCTTTGGCGCTGAAACCGTGGTTTTTCTGCCAGTATCCCTTGAGGGTGAAGATGATGACGAACACGGACCATACGATCAATAGCAGTTCTATGTCTTTCTTGGTACGTATGACGACCGGAACGACGAATGCGCATATCAGGGGAATGAGCACGTAGGGCGTGATGTTGATGTTCCATGCCTCCAACACGTTGTTGGGGTTCATTATCTCCATCAGATAATATAGCAGCCAGACGATGAACAGCCAGGTCATGAGGTTTTGCCCGCGCTTCCATTCGGTGGACTTGTCGTTGCTGAGCTGTATCAGGCAAATAACGGTGAGCAACAAGATGAGAACCATTGAGAACAGCCCTGTCTTGACGTTTACAAGCATACTTACCGCTATTAGCGCGAATTGTGCGGCAAGCAGGATATGGAAAGTAGTGTTCCTATTCGTCATCGTCCTCGTCTTCTGCTTCCTTTGCTTTTCTTCTGAGGTTGAATATGATCTTTTCTGTCAATGACAACTGGCTGAAATGATAGCTGATCCTGCGCAACAGGGTATATGGCGGCAACTGTCCGGTGAAGTCTTCGGCGGCTTCACGGCTGGCGTTGGTCAGGCAGATACGGAAAGGCACACTGCTCTTGCCCAACTGCAACATGAGCTGCTCGCATAGTTGCTTGTCTATCGTTTTCCATCCGCGATCGGCCGGAGTCACTAGTATGTTGGCGTTGGCGTCGTGCAACAGGGCACTCGATATGCTGCTCTTTGACAGAGGCGGATAGGCGACGATCAGCACGTCTTCTCCTTGCGGCGTATAGAAGTCCGTGACGCTCCTTGCAAGCAGGTATTGGGTGGACGCGGTATCGAAGTCTTTATCGTAGCAGATGAACTTCGTGTTCAGTTTGCGGCTTTGCATGAACCCGCAGATCAGTGTCCCGATTATGTCTTCTCCGGAATCCTCGCTGGTGCTGAACAGGTTGATGATGAACACGCCGGGGGATTTCCGCTTGGTCAGGAAGCGGAGCAGGGAGTTGGTCAGCTCCCTTACGGAAAGTTGTACGTACGTTTTGGTCAGTCCTCCGTAGCGGGCGGTCGAGAGGCTGGGAACGGCGCCTATCACCTTATATCCCGTCACCCGCAGGGTGCGGCTGGCGTCGCGCAGTGTTCTGTCAAGCAATTCTACCAATACCAGCAAAGCTATGATAATCACGAAGATGGCGACACAGGCGGCTATGACGATCTGTTTCCGGTTGGTTGAGTTGGCTCCGATCGGATAGGTTGGCTCATTGAGGACTTTCAGCGTGGCGGAGGTCATCTCCAGGTTCTTTTTCCTCAATAAAGCTTCGTTGTAACTTTGCAGGACGGTCAGGTAGCTGCGTTCCGTGAAGTTTATGCTACGTTCTTTCTGCTTGATGGTGGTACCTACAGGAGCGAAGAATACGTAACGGTTGTTCAAGTCGCGACGGGCGCTTTGTACGATTTTCAGTTCGGCTTTCGCCTTCTCGTAGAGCAATGTCTGTTCCAGCCATTGGTCGATGATATTGGTGCGCGACGCGCCTTCTTTGGTATATTTGTGACCTACGTATGAGGTAGTCAACTCGTTCAGTTCTTGTTTAAGCTCGTTCAACCGCTTTTTGTCTCCTTCCAGCGAATGGGGGTCTTTCTTGTTGGAATCGGTCATCGCTTCGGCTTCCGATATCTTGCCGGTGATGTTGGAGGCTTCGCGCAGCTTGTCTACGAACTCCATGTTTTTCAGTACCTGCTTGGCATTGCTGTCCATGTGTCTTTCCAACTCTTTGAGCATGGATGAGGTACTGTTGAACGCGAAAAGCGCATCTTGTTCTCTCAGCTCGTATTCCTTGCTGATGGCGGCTATTTCCTTAGTCTCGTCGAGGTAGTTGATAATGCGTTTTTGTACATTATACTTCGTCAGGTCTTCTTCTTCCGCTTTCAGTTGCTTTCCGATACGTTTCAGCTCTTCTTCGAAATACTTGATCACTTTGTCCGTCTCTCCGTAACGGATACGGCGGTATTCCTCGACAAACTCGTGCATCAGGATACTTACGGTGTTGTAGGCGATACCCGGATCACCGGAAGTATAGCTGATGTCCAGCAGGTCACTGGTGAGGCGGCGCTGTACCTTTACATTTTTCAGAGCACCGTAGCTGTAATAGGGATGGGAATAATAAAAGAGCCCGTAGATGTAATTGTCTCTATGCGGACGCATATATGCTTCCAGATTGGCTACTGTCTTGTCTTCGCTCGATTTGTCGATCAGTTTCAGTATCTCGTCTCCCGGAGGGCTGTTTTTCAGATGGTTGTATGTGTAGTTGTAGCTGGAAGGGGTGATTCCGTCGTTCTCTTTTTCCGGATTCCCTTTGATCAGTATGCGGGCGAACAATCGCAGGCTGACTCTTTTCAGCGTACTTTCGGCCTGCATGATACTGATGAGGTTGTCCATGGAGTTCTGCACGGTTGCCCAATCGGTGCGTTTGTCACTTTCGAGGTTGTAGCCCGAAGCGACTCCCGTGTAAAGGGTTGCTTTCACATCATACCCGCCTCGCATATGGCGTGTGTAATAAATGACCAGTAATGTGAAGAGAGTGGTCCCTATCAGTATCAGCCAACGATGCCGAAATAGGGTCCGTATGATGGAAATGATGAAATTCATATCTTAGTCTTTTATTTTCGTATAATGGGCGTGCGTGAAATAATTTCAAGTATCATGAGACTCTTGGTTAACTCGAACTTGCTCTTTTCGTATGCTTCACGGGCTTGCGACTGCCTTTCCTTGTCTGTCGCCAAGTCGGTGGATTCGATGGTTCCGTTAGCAAAATTCTTTTCGGAAATCTCATATTGCACGTTCGCCAGCACCAGACCCTCGCTTCGCATCTGAAGGACTTTCATCTGTGATGTAGCCATCGCGTACATCTCGATTATGTTCTTCTTGATCTCATCGTATTTGATTTCCCGCTCAAGCTCCGCGCTCTTCAGATTGAGCTTCTGACGACTGACACGCGCCTTGAGGTCAAACAGGTCGTCCAATGGGATGCTGACTCCCGCTCCTACCGTATATCCGTTCTGGGCTTGGGTGGAGTAGGTGGGGTATGGCTCTACGTAAACGTCTGTATAGGTGGATTCATTGCCGAAAGTACCGTATTGGTAGCTTCCCCGCAGACTGAAGAATCCGAGAAATGCACGCTTTTCTTTCGCCAGCAGTTTGCGCTCTACCGCCGCTTTGACATCTGCCATCTCATAGATGGGGTTGTCTTTGGCGTTCTCAAACAGGACGGAGAGTGGGGGAAGAGTGATATTGCTGTAATCTTCTTCGCTTAATTGAGTATAATCACTGACCTCTTGCGCAACGATCGGTGTGTTGGAGGTGAATAAAAGGAGTAATCCTAAACAGATATATATAATTCGTTTCATAAAATAACCCTGTTATTTGCTTCTGCTGTGTTCTGTTGTGACATAGCTTGCGCAAATATAAGGATTAATTTCATTTATGAACAGTCTTTTGTTGTCAATTTTGCATTCTTTCTTGTTAATTTGTGCTAGAAGGCTTCCGTCATGTTGAAATAGAACAAATTCTGCTTGTTCACCATGTCTCTTCCCAAGTCGAGACGTACGTTCATGCGGGGCTGGACTTCTATGCGCAGGCCGACTCCGAGATTAGGCAGGACGCCTTCTATCTTTCCCGGTGTGGGTCCCATGAATCCGCAGCCTCCCCAAGCCACATATCCTATGTGGTTCAACATCTTTTTGATCCATGTGCTTTTGTCTGTATTTATCATCTGGCGGTATTCAGCCATCATTACATGAGAGGACTTGTCGCGGAACTGTCCCATGTAATAGCCGCGAAGGTCGAAAGGGGTTCCGCTCAATACATATTTCGTCAAAGGGACGTCTCCGAATGCGTTTTTGCTCTGCACGGTCCAGGCGAGAACTTTCCGCTTTCCTACCGTTTTGTATTGACGGTAGTCTATCTCCAGACGGTAAAAATTATCGTCACCTCCGAAAGCTTTGCTGTACATCATCCCCCGAAAATCGAGGTAAGTGCCCCGATAGGCATTGGCAGGCACATCGCGTGTGTCGTAGGTCAGCAGGAATCCGAGTCCCGAACTGAAATTGGTGTATCCATGTTCCGTGCCGCCTGCCTCGATATACGACGGTTGCTCGACCATTCCCGCCGCCGGTTTGGTAATCTTGTCGTAGTTCAAGTCAACCTGGGGACCTGCGAAGAAATCGCTTTCCCCCAACCGGAACAGAAACCACGGATTCACCTGAATACCGCTATACCGGTATTCACTCGTATCTTCCCCTCGCGGATAGTCCTTGTTGGTGCCATATCCGATACCGTAGAAGTTTTCGATGGTGTTTTTGTAGGAGAAAGTGCCGAATATGCGGAAACGGTCGCCTTTGAAGAAGAGTTGCGGCTTTGTCATGAGATTGAGCCCTCCGTTGAATATCAACGCGATGGACATGGGTACGACGGAACGTCTCTGGGTGGTGTCGCTCGGATTCATCCGGAACGTCATCAACGCGCTACCGCCCACCAGAAAACCGAAATCGGGTGTGTAGCTGGGACCTCCCAGAATGTTGTAATGTAAATTCCGCTTCGCCACACGCTGGCGACGTAACTCGCGTTTGGTATCTTTTACCGTCCTTGTACTGTCTGTCTGAGCCAGCATGACACCGATGGGCAACAATGCCATCCATATACCTATTATATATTTCTTCATCTTGTAGAGCTTCGGCTGTTTCATATTCTTTCTTAATTTCAGGGTACAAAGAAAACGCTTTTATTCCGATTAGTTTTCATATTCATAGATAATAAATGTAAATTCGCTCTTTTTCTTTGCTTCTTTCTTTGGTTTCGGGAGAAAAGAAAGATGGGGTACGTGTGCGAACACGAAGATAATTACGGAAAAATCTCCGTAATTACTCCCTTTTTTCCTCCCGAATCCCAATCTTATTTATTACTTTTGCGGCAAATTTATGAAACCATTATTTTATATAGCATGGCAAATGTAATAAAGTTACGCAAAGGCCTTGACATAAACCTGAAAGGTAAAGCTGCTGAAACGTACACAACAGTGAAGGAGCCGGGTTTTTACGCCCTCGTGCCCGATGATTTTCCTGGTGTGACACCGAAGGTGGTCGTAAAGGAACAGGAATATGTGATGGCCGGTGGACCCTTGTTTATCGACAAGTATCATCCTGAAATTAAATTTGTTTCGCCCGTGAGCGGCGTAGTGACGAGTGTAGAGCGTGGAGCTCGTCGTAAGGTGTTGAACATCGTGGTAGAAGCTGCTACTGAGCAGGACTACGAGGAATTTGGCAAGAAGAATGTGGCAACGATGGATGCGGAGGCTGTAAAGAACGCTTTGCTGGAAGCCGGTCTTTTCGCATTTATCAGACAACGTCCTTATGACATTATCGCAGATCCGACGGTGACTCCGAAAGGTATCTTCGTTTCTGCTTTCGATACCAACCCGTTGGCACCCGATTTTGAGTTTGCGCTGAAAGGCGAAGAAGCAAATTTCCAGACAGGACTCGATGCGCTCGCCAAACTGGCAAAAACTTATCTGAGTATCAGTGTAAAACAGAATGCTGCCGCTCTGACGCAGGCCAAGAACGTTACAATCACCGCATTCGACGGACCGAACCCCGCCGGTAACGTGGGTGTTCAGATCAACCATCTCGACCCTGTCTCTAAGGGAGAAACGGTATGGACTATTGATCCGCAAGCTGTTATCTTCATCGGCCGTCTTTTCAATACCGGTCGTGTGGATTTCACCCGTACGGTGGCCGTGACAGGTTCCGAAGTGCTGAAACCTGCTTACTGCAAACTTCAGGTAGGGGCGCTGCTCACCAACGTGTTTGCCGGCAATGTCACTAAGGACAAGGACTTGCGCTATATCAGCGGTAATGTGCTGACTGGAAAGCAGGTGTCTCCGAACGGATTCCTGGGAGCGTTCCACAGCCAGTTGACGGTGATTCCCGAAGGGGATGATATTCATGAAATGCTCGGATGGATCATGCCGCGTTTCAATCAGTTCAGCGCCAACCGCTCATATTTCAGTTGGCTGATGGGCAAAAAGGAGTATACATTGGATGCCCGCGTGAAAGGTGGCGAACGCCACATGATCATGTCCGGTGAGTACGACAAGGTATTCCCGATGGATATCCTGCCCGAATATCTGATTAAGGCTATCATCGCCGGTGATATCGACCGTATGGAAGCGCTTGGTATCTACGAAGTCGCACCCGAAGATTTCGCTCTCTGCGAATTCGTCTGCTCTTCGAAGATGGAGCTGCAACGCATCGTTCGTGCCGGACTCGATATGCTGCGAGCTGAAATGGCATAATCGCCCGACTGTCGGCAAATAGTAAATTGTAAATAGTAAAATAGTAAATATATTAATGAAAGCGTTAAGAAATTATCTCGATAAGATAAAGCCGAACTTTGAAGAAGGCGGCAAATTCCACGCATTCCAGTCGGTGTTCGACGGCTTCGAAACATTCCTGTTCGTGCCCAGCAAGACTGCGAAAACGGGAACGCACATACACGACGCAATCGATAGCAAACGCATCATGTCGATTGTGGTTATTTCGTTGATACCGGCTCTCTTGTTCGGTATGTACAACGTAGGTTATCAGCATTTCACTCACACGGGCGCTACCGGTAGTTTCTTTGAGATGTTTATCTACGGATTCCTGGCAGTGTTGCCGAAAATTATCGTATCATACGTGGTAGGTCTGGGTATTGAGTTCGTTGTGGCTCAATGGAAGAAGGAGGAGATTCAGGAAGGATTCCTCGTTTCCGGTATCCTGATCCCGATGATCGTTCCGGTGGACTGTCCGCTGTGGATTCTTGCCGTAGCTACCGCATTCTCTGTGATCTTCGCAAAAGAGGTTTTCGGCGGTACAGGTATGAATATCTTTAATGTGGCATTGATCACTCGCGCATTCCTGTTCTTCGCATATCCGACCAAGATGTCCGGTGATGCCGTTTGGGTATCGGGCGACAGTATCTTCGGTTTGGGACAGACGGTGGACGGATTGACGGTTGCCACTCCGCTCGGTGTGGCCGCCACGACAGGCGCTGCTCCCGCGTTCAATATGGATATGGTGATCGGTCTGATTCCCGGTTCTATCGGCGAGACGAGCGTGATCGCTATCTTGATCGGCGCCGTTATCCTTCTGTGGACAGGCGTGGCAAGCTGGAAAACTATGATTTCCGTATTTGTAGGTGGCGCGTTCATGGCATGGGTATTCAACGCGATCGGCATGGAAGGCAATGCTATGGCAAATATGCCGTGGTACGAACATCTTGTGCTCGGCGGTTTCTGTTTCGGCGCCGTATTTATGGCTACCGACCCCGTAACGTCCGCACGTACTGAAAAAGGCAAGTATATCTTCGGATTCCTCATCGGTGTGATGGCTGTTGTCATCCGTGTGCTGAATCCGGGTTATCCGGAAGGTATGATGCTCGCCATCCTGTTGATGAACATCTTCGCTCCGTTGATCGACTACTGTGTGGTACAGGGCAATATCAGCCGTCGTGAAAAACGTGCTATCAAGTCTAACCAATAAATACCGAATGAAAATGAATACAAATAGTAACAGTTATACTATCATTTATGCTTCGGTAATGGTTATTATCGTTGCATTCCTTCTGGCATTCGTCAGCTCTTCGCTGAAAGCTACGCAAGACAAGAATGTACAGTTGGATACGAAGAAGCAGATTCTTGCCGCATTGAATATTAAGAATGTGGAGGATGCGGATGCTGAATATAAGAAATATGTGAAAGGCGATATGCTGATGAACGTTGACGGTACGTTGACTGAAAACACCGGAGACTTCGTTACGAACTACGAGAAAGAAGCAAAAGAGGAGAATCGTCTTCATGTGTTTGTCTGCGAAGTGGACGGACAGACGAAATATGTAGTTCCTGTTTACGGTGCAGGTCTTTGGGGTGCTATCTGGGGATATGTTGCACTGAATGAGGATAAGGATACTGTATACGGTACTTACTTCTCTCACGCGAGTGAGACTCCGGGTCTGGGCGCTGAGATCGCTACCGACTGGTTCCAACAATCGTTTGTCGGCAAAAAGACGCTGGAAAATGGTGCGGTCGCTTTGGGAGTCGTGAAACACGGCAAGGTAGAGAAAGCTGACTATCAGGTGGACGGTATCTCCGGTGGTACAATCACTTCGGTAGGTGTGGACACTATGCTGAAAGAGTGTTTGAAAGAGTACGTGAATTTTTTAACTAAATAATAAGGAGGAGAAAAATAGAATATGGGACAATTGTTTTCAAAGAAGAATAAAGAAGTATTCTCTGCTCCGTTGGGAATAGATAACCCGGTGACCGTACAGGTGCTCGGTATCTGTTCCGCACTTGCCGTTACCGCAAAACTGGAGCCTGCTATCGTGATGGGACTTTCGGTTACGGTTATTACAGCGTTTTCTAACGTGGTGATTTCATTGTTGCGCAAAACCATTCCTAACCGTATCCGTATCATCGTTCAGTTGGTTGTGGTAGCTGCGTTGGTGACTATCGTAAGTGAGGTTCTGAAAGCGTTTGCATACGATGTAAGCGTGCAGCTTTCTGTATATGTAGGTCTGATCATTACCAACTGTATCCTGATGGGACGCCTGGAAGCATTTGCCATGCAGAACGGTCCTTGGGAATCTTTCCTGGATGGTGTAGGTAACGGATTGGGTTACGCCAAGATTCTTGTTATCGTCGCGTTCTTCCGCGAACTGCTGGGTTCGGGAACATTGCTCGGTTTCAACATCTTGAACTACGAGCCTATTCAGAAAATCGGATACGTGAACAACGGTCTGATGTTGATGCCTCCGATGGCGCTGATTATCGTCGCTTGCGTTATCTGGTACCAACGTTCACGTCACAAAGAACTGCAGGAAGAAAGTAATTAATTCTTCATTCTTAATTCTTAATTAAAAGATATGGAACATTTATTAAGCTTATTCGTCCGCTCTATCTTTGTGGACAACATGATATTCGCGTTCTTCTTGGGTATGTGTTCATACCTGGCTGTATCGAAGAATGTGAAGACTGCCGTAGGACTGGGTATCGCCGTGACTTTCGTGTTGCTGGTGACGCTTCCGGTCAACTATCTGTTGCAGACTAAGGTGCTGGCTGCCAACGCTATCATCGAAGGTGTCGACCTTAGTTTCTTGAGTTTTATTCTTTTCATTGCCGTTATTGCCGGTATCGTGCAATTGGTGGAGATGGTGGTGGAACGTTTCAGCCCTTCGCTCTACGCTTCATTGGGTATCTTCCTTCCGCTGATTGCCGTTAACTGTGCTATCATGGGTGCTTCTCTGTTTATGCAACAACGTATCAACCTCGGTCCGAGCGATCCGAAATATATCGGTGACATCTGGGACGCTCTTTCATACGCGTTGGGTTCGGGTATCGGTTGGCTGCTGGCTATCGTTGGTCTGGCTGCTATCCGTGAGAAGATGGCTTACTCTGATGTGCCTGCTCCGTTGAAGGGTCTGGGTATCACATTTATCACAGTAGGTCTGATGGCAATCGCATTTATGTGTTTCTCTGGTTTGAACATCTAAAAAGAAAGGAATAAGACAATGGATATGAATTTAATATTAGCGAGCATTGGGGTATTCCTTGTGGTTATTCTCTTGCTTGTGGTTATCCTGTTGGTTGCCAAGAACTTCCTGGTGCCGTCAGGTGACGTGAAACTGACAATTAATGGCGAAAAGGAACTGGAAGTGGCTTCCGGCTCTACTTTGCTGAATACGCTGTCTGTGAATGGCATATTCCTGTCATCCGCTTGTGGTGGTAAGGGTTCTTGCGGACAGTGCAAATGCCAGGTGCTCGAAGGTGGTGGAGAGATCCTTCCTTCGGAAATTCCTCACTTCAGCCGCAAACAGCAGCAAGATCATTGGCGTCTGGGCTGCCAGGTGAAAGTGAAAGGGGATATGTCTATCAAGATTGATGAGTCTATACTTGGCGTAAAAGAGTGGGAGTGCGAGGTTATCTCCAACAAGAACGTGGCTACATTTATCAAAGAGTTTATCGTTGCTTTGCCTAAGGATGAACACATGGACTTTATTCCGGGTTCTTATGCGCAGATCAAGATTCCTAAATTCTCAATGGACTATGACAAGGATATTGATAAGAGTCTGATCGGTGACGAATACTTGCCTGCATGGGAGAAATTCGGTCTGATGGGATTGAAATGTAGAAATGACGAAGAGACGATTCGTGCCTATTCTATGGCGAACTATCCTGCCGAAGGTGACCGTATCATGTTGACAGTACGTATCGCTACTCCTCCGTTCAAACCGAAAGATCAGGGACCTGGATTTATGGATGTGATGCCGGGTATCGCTTCTTCTTATATCTTTACCCTGAAACCGGGTGACAAGGTAATCATGAGTGGTCCTTACGGAGACTTCCACCCGATCTTCAATTCCGACAAGGAAATGATGTGGATCGGTGGTGGTGCCGGTATGGCTCCGTTGCGTGCGCAAATCATGCACTTGACGAAGACGTTGCATACTACCGACCGCAAGATGTCTTACTTCTATGGTGCCCGTGCCTTGAACGAAGTGTTCTACTTGGAAGACTTCCTGCAAATCGAAAAGGATTTCCCGAACTTCTCATTCCATCTGGCACTTGACCGTCCGGATCCTGCTGCCGATGCCGCAGGTGTGAAGTATACTCCGGGATTCGTTCATAATGTGATTTATGAAACTTACTTGAAGAATCACGAAGCTCCTGAAGATATTGAATACTATATGTGTGGTCCTGGCCCGATGTCGAAAGCCGTTGAGAAAATGCTCGACGATCTCGGTGTTCCGGCACAGAACTTGATGTTCGATAACTTCGGAGGATAGTATTTCATAGAATCGGGTAGCTTTTTATATAAGTTATATAAGGGCTGCTTAGGATAGGGAAAGTTCGGAATCGGGCTTTCCCTATTTTTTTTAGCTAGAGAAGAGCGGAATTTGTATACAGATGATAGGCTTGTTGGATATGGATTACTTGAGTGCGCACTATTCCCAATATACAATGAAGATAATTAATATTCAATATTGATTTTCATCTTATTTTGTCCCATTTTTGCAGTCTCAATACCCCAAGAGTGTTGTTTATGCGAAATATTATCTATATTTGCAATACGCTCTACATTTGAGCCTTGATGAGTACTATTTGTGATGGATAAAAAGGAACAAGATATAGCTTACTTCTTGTCGTTTTGTATTGAGCAATATAAAAACGAAAAAAGAATGACCGGTACAGAAGCAATGAACTTTCTGAATCGTTATGGCGTGTTGGAATATCTTGCTGAACACTTTGAGATATTGCATACTCAGAGCCGACAATGGATTCTTGCCGATATTGATGAATTTATCAAAATAAGAACAAACGAAGAAAAATGAAGCTATATCACGGAAGTTTAGAGATAGTGAGCAATCCGGAAATCCGTACATCCAATCGGACATTGGATTATGGTATGGGATTTTATACTACAACTTCGTTTGAACAAGCTGAAGCCTGGGTTAAGCGTAGGATAAAAGAGAAAAATGCTGATAAAGGGTATATTAATGAATATGAATTTGATAAAGGCGCTTTGGATAAATTCAATAGTTTGATTTTTGAGAATCCAACCGATGAATGGGTCGATTTTGTGATGGCTAATCGTACAAATAAGGATTTTATCCATTCATACGATATTGTATATGGTCCGGTAGCGAATGATAGAGTATATGCCGCTTTTGCTCTTTATGAGGGAGGTTTGCTTGATAAACAAACGTTGATTGCAGAATTGAAAGTTTATAAATTGGTAGATCAATTTTTATTCCATACCAAAGAGGCATTACGAGCAATTGTATTTATTGAAGCAAAGGAGGTGACCTTATGAATCTGACTATTGATCAAAAGAATCTACACCTTATTCTTCCTTCTAAAGTAAGCTGGGTGGCCGGAATGTTGGCCGAAGATAGAAATATGAGTACTTTGGAAGCAGTGAAAGCCTTTTATGCATCTGAAACCTACAAACAGTTGGAAAAGGAGGAGACAAAAATGTGGCATTTGGGGCCGGTAGCTCTCTATCAGAGTTTGCTGAAAGAAAACTTGTAATTACTTTAAAAAGACATGTTAGAGAAAAATGAAATTATACAGTCAGCCCTTCACAACCTGAAGATTGAAGAGTTGAATCCGATGCAGGAAGCGTCACTGGAACAGGCTACCGGAAGGAAAGACGTTATCTTGTTGTCGCCGACCGGCTCGGGAAAGACACTTGCCTATTTGTTGCCTTTATTGCTCACACTAAAACCTGACAATGGCAATGTACAGGTTTTGATTCTGGTTCCTTCACGTGAGCTGGCTCTGCAGATTGATAGTGTATTTAAGGCAATGGGAACTGCTTGGAAGACCTGTTGTTGCTACGGCGGACATCCTATCGCGGAAGAAAAGAAGAGTATATCAGGCAATCATCCCGCTATTATTATCGGTACTCCGGGACGTATTACCGACCATCTGTCTAAAGGAAATTTCAATCCCGAAACGATTGAAACTTTGATCATCGATGAATTTGATAAATCATTAGAATTCGGTTTCCATGATGAGATGGCGGAGATTATCACGCAACTGCCCGGATTGAAAAAGCGGATGTTGCTTTCTGCAACCGACGCAGAGGAGATTCCGGAATTTACAGGGCTGAACCGTACAGTCAGACTGAACTTCTTGCCGGATGCTGCCGACGAACAGGAGTCCCGTTTGAAATTGATGAAAGTACTTTCTCCGGCAAAAGATAAAGTTGATACTTTATACAATCTGCTTTGCACATTGGGAAGCAGTTCGAGCATTGTTTTCTGCAATCATCGGGATGCGGTGGATCGTGTGCAAAAACTGCTGGCGGATAAGAAACTGTTTGCCGAACGTTTTCATGGCGGTATGGAACAGCCGGATCGTGAGCGGGCATTATATAAGTTCCGTAACGGCAGTTGCCATGTGTTGATATCTACAGACTTGGCTGCCCGTGGACTGGATATTCCGGAGATTGAGCACATCATCCACTATCACTTGCCCGTGAATGAGGAAGCCTTTACGCATCGGAACGGGCGTACGGCACGTTGGGACGCTACCGGAACTTCTTATTTGATTCTTCATGCCGAAGAAAAACTCCCTGCCTATATCCCGGAAGATATGGAAACCGTCGCATTGCCTGAAAATCCACCCCGTCCGCCCAAATCTGTTTGGAGTACTATATATATAGGTAAGGGCAAGAAGGAAAAACTAAGCAAAATGGACATTGCCGGATTCTTGTATAAGAAAGGTAATCTGACTCGTGAAGATGTAGGAGCGATAGATGTGAAAGAGCATTATGCTTTTGTCGCTGTCCGGCGTGCAAAGGTCAAACAACTCCTGAATCTGATTCAAGGCGAGAAGATAAAAGGTGTGAAAACCATTATTGAGGAGGCAAAGTAGGATAGGTTGACATCTACGGATAACAATATGGTGTATATATCCTGTATAAACCAATAAAAAGAAAGGAAAATCTGCTTTAAAACAGTATTTTTATAAGGAAAGATTTGTGCGGCGGAAATAAATTCGTAAATTCGCAAGGTCAAAAGACAAAAGTAACGAAATTGTTAAACCAAAAACAAACTTCAAATGAAAAAGCATAATTTCAATGCAGGACCTTCCATTCTTCCGCGTGAGGTGATAGAGGATACAGCGAAGGCTATTTTAGATTTCAACGGCTCTGGTCTCTCTTTGATGGAAATCAGCCACCGCGCCAAAGACTTCCAACCTGTGGTTGACGAAGCAGAGGCATTATTCAAGGAATTACTTAATATCCCCGAAGGCTATTCGGTACTGTTCCTGGGTGGAGGTGCTAGTATGGAGTTCTGCATGGTTCCTTATAACTTCCTGGAAAAAAAGGCTGCTTATCTGAACACAGGTGTGTGGGCTAAAAAAGCGATGAAAGAAGCTAAAGGATTTGGTGAGGTTGTAGAAGTTGCTTCCTCTGCTGAAGCTACATATACTTATATCCCCAAAGATTATACAATCCCGGCAGATGCAGATTATTTCCACATTACTACTAACAACACCATTTACGGTACAGAATTAAAGAAAGATCTTGATTCTCCGGTTCCTATGGTTGCCGATATGTCTTCTGACATTTTCTCACGTCCGATTGACGTTTCCAAATATATCTGTATTTATGGTGGTGCACAGAAGAACCTGGCTCCTGCCGGTGTGACATTCGTAATTGTGAAGAATGACGCTGTGGGCAAGGTTTCCCGCTACATCCCGACAATGTTGAATTATCAGACTCACATTGATGGCGGTTCTATGTTCAATACTCCTCCTGTTGTGCCTATCTACGCTGCATTGCTGACTTTGCGCTGGATCAAAGCACAGGGTGGTGTGAAAGAAATGGAACGTCGTGCTATCGAAAAAGCTGATATGTTGTATGCAGAAATCGACCGTAATAAAATGTTCGTGGGTACTGCCGCTAAGGAAGACCGTTCACGCATGAACATCTGTTTCGTAATGGCTCCCGAATACAAAGACCTCGAAGCCGACTTCTTGAAGTTTGCTACTGAAAAAGGTATGGTAGGTATCAAGGGACACCGTTCGGTAGGTGGTTTCCGCGCATCTTGCTATAACGCTATGCCGAAAGAAAGCGTGCAGGCATTGATCGATTGTATGCAGGAATTTGAGAAACTTCATTAATATATTATTTTCACCACAGATTACACGGATTGGCACAGATTTCTAAGGTTCTATAATCTGTGGAAATCTGCGTAATCTGTGGTGAGCCTTTATAAATAGAATCAGAATATGAAAGTACTTGTAGCTACTGAGAAACCGTTTGCTAAAGTTGCAGTAGACGGTATTCGTAAAGAAATAGAAGCAGCCGGATACGAGCTTGCTTTACTTGAGAAATATACAGATAAGGCCCAGTTGCTGGATGCAGTGAAAGATGCGAATGCCATTATTATCCGTAGTGATATCATTGACGCGGAAGTGCTTGATGCCGCTAAAGAACTGAAGATTGTAGTTCGTGCCGGTGCCGGCTACGATAACGTGGATCTGGCCGCTGCCACTGCCCACAATGTATGTGTGATGAACACTCCGGGACAGAACTCGAATGCTGTTGCCGAACTGGCTTTGGGTATGATGGTATATGCTGTCCGCAACTTCTACAACGGTACTTCCGGTACAGAATTGATGGGTAAGAAACTGGGTATTCACGCTTATGGAAACGTAGGTCGTAACGTAGCCCGCGTTGCCAAAGGTTTTGGAATGGAAGTGTATGCTTACGATGCATTCTGCCCGAAAGAAGTAATCGAGAAAGACGGTGTGAAAGCGCTGGATTCTGCAGAAGAACTCTATAAGACTTGCCAAGTAGTGTCATTGCATATCCCTGCAACTGCCGAAACGAAGAATTCTATCAATTATGCTTTGTTGAAGGATATGCCGAAAGGTGCGATGTTGGTCAATACTGCCCGTAAGGAAGTTATCAATGAGGCTGAGCTGATTAAATTGATGGAGGAACGTGCCGACTTCAAATATATCACAGATATTATGCCTGCCGCTAATGCGGAATTTGCAGAGAAGTTTGCCGGACGTTATTTCTCTACTCCGAAGAAGATGGGAGCGCAGACGGCCGAAGCCAATATCAATGCCGGTATTGCTGCCGCTAAACAGATTGTAGGCTTCTTGAAGGACGGTTGCGAAAAATTCCGTGTGAATAAATAATATTCATAGAAATAAGTAGTATATTTGAGCCACAGATTTTAAATAAGTCTGTGGCTTTTATTTTTTACATCTAAAATACTAATATCATGGCAATAATTAAACCTTTTAAGGGCATTCGTCCTCCGCAGGACCTGGTAGAGCAGGTCGCTTCACGTCCTTACGACGTATTGAACTCCGAAGAAGCCCGCGTAGAAGCGGAAGGTAACGAAAAGTCTCTTTATCATATCATTAAACCGGAGATTGATTTCCCGGTAGGTACAGACGAGCATGATGAGCGTGTGTATGCCAAAGCTGCAGAAAATTTCCAACTGTTTCAGGATAAAGGCTGGTTGGTGCAGGATGGCAAGGAAAACTATTATATTTATGCCCAGACCATGAACGGGAAAACCCAATATGGATTGGTAGTCGGTGCATACGTTCCCGATTATATGAATGGGGTGATTAAAAAGCATGAACTTACCCGCCGTGACAAAGAGGAAGACCGTATGAAGCACGTTCGTGTGAATAATGCCAACATCGAGCCTGTTTTCTTCGCTTATCCTGATAATGACAAGTTGGACGCAATCATCAAGAAGTATACGGCAGAAAAACCTGTCTACGACTTCATCGCTCCGGGTGACGGCTTCGGTCATACTTTCTGGATTGTTGACCGGGAGGAAGACATTGCCCGTATTACCGAAGAATTTGCTAAAATGCCGGCTCTTTATATTGCTGACGGCCATCATCGTTCCGCCGCCGCTGCATTGGTCGGTGCAGAAAAGGCGAAGCAGAATCCGAACCATCGTGGCGATGAAGAGTACAACTACTTTATGGCTGTCTGTTTCCCTGCCAACCAACTGACCATTATCGATTATAATCGTGTAGTGAAAGATCTTAACGGGTTGACTCCCGGACAATTCCTTGATGCGTTAGGCAAAAACTTTATCGTAGAAGAAAAAGGGACGGATATCTACAAGCCTTCCGGTTTGCACAACTTCTCTCTTTATCTGGATAGCAAATGGTACAGCTTGACAGCTAAAGCAGGCACATATAATGACAATGATCCTATCGGTGTGTTGGACGTTACTATCTCTTCCAATTTGATTTTAGATGAGATTTTGGGAATCAAGGATTTACGCTCGGATAAACGCATCGACTTTGTGGGGGGTATCCGTGGCTTGGGAGAGCTCAAGAAGCGTGTGGATAGCGGTGAAATGAAAGTGGCTTTAGCGCTTTATCCCGTATCCATGAAACAGTTGATGGATATTGCCGATACTGGTAATATCATGCCACCGAAAACCACTTGGTTTGAACCCAAACTCCGTTCGGGACTTGTGATTCATAAGTTGGATTAATAACTGTCATCTTATAACAAGAGCTGATATCTTATAAAATTGAGCGGTCGATCTGTTGCAATCATACGGTTAATTGCGTCAGATCGACCGCTTGTTTCCATGAAAAAGAGCGGTTGTTTATAGCGAAACGACTGCTCCTTTGTGCCACATCAACCGTATATTTGTGGCAAACGTATCATTTAATATTTCCAAACGACAGATGGTATTTTCCGTGTAAAGCCGTATCTTTGCAACATGACTGCTGAAGATACTTATAAAACCATCTCCGAACCCTCTGAAGGTATTTATACGGAAAAGCGAAGCAAGTTTATCGCTATCGCTCTTCCTGTGCGTAGCCTCGATGAAATAAAGGCGCATCTTGAAACGTATCAGAAGAAATACTATGATGCGCGCCATGTGTGTTATGCCTATATGCTCGGAGCGGCACGCAAGGATTTTCGGGCCAATGATAACGGAGAGCCTTCGGGTACTGCAGGAAAACCGATTCTCGGACAAATCAATTCGAACGAGTTGACAGATATATTGATCATTGTAGTCCGTTATTTCGGTGGAATCAAGTTGGGCACAAGCGGATTGATTGTAGCTTACAAGGCTGCTGCTGCCGAAGCCATTGCTGCCGCTACAATCATAGAAAAAACAGTGGACGAGGAAGTGACTGTTATGTTTGAGTATCCTTTTATGAATGATATGATGCGTATCGTGAAGGAAGAAGAACCGGAAATACTCAATCAGTCGTATGATATGGATTGCAGTATGACATTGCGCATTCGTCGTTCGATGATGGCGAAACTGCGTGCCCGGCTGGAAAAGGTAGAAACAGCTCGGATTTTGGATGAAAAAGAAAATCATTGAATGGAAAAGTGCCAATTAATATACTGAAAGTAAAATAGGAGAGAAAGAGAATTTGAACCGGATGAGAAAGAAATACTACATGATATCGAGATTGCTTTTGCTTTTTCTTGTGTGGAACGGTGTACAAGCCTATGCACAGGAAGCTCAAAAGTTTGCTCCCAACAACATTCCTGTTCCTTGGTATTCGCAGAAAATAGCGGGATATCCTTATTCGCATTGTTCTCTAGCTTCCTCGTTAATGGTCTTTGATTATTTTAAAGGGATGACGGCTGATACGCAACGCACAGCTCAGGATGCAGAACAGAAACTGATTGAATATCAGCGGAATTACTTTCTGAAAAAGCGCGCTCCTTTCCGTCGTCGCACTTCGATAGGGCAAGGAGGATACTATTCTTTTGAAATTGATTCTTTGGCACGCTATTATGAAAACATGATAAGTGCCGAACATTTCCAGCAGAAAGATTATCGGATATTGAAAGATTATATCGATCGTGGTATACCTGTGCTTGTGAATGTGAGATATACAGGTGCGGTTCGTGGTTTGCGTCCCGGTCCGAGAGGACATTGGATGGTACTTCGCGGTATTGATGACAAATATGTGTGGGTGAATGATCCCGGACGTTCACCGGAGATGCGGAGCAAAGGGGAAAACATCTGTTACCCTATTAAGAAACAGTCGGGCAATCCTTCTTATTTTGATGGTTGCTGGACGGGACGATTTATCGTAGTCACTCCCGGAGAATGGATACGGAACTCCCTGTTTGCACAAGTCGGCAAGCTCCCTCCGTTGGAAGAGGTGACCCATATCCTTCCTCCGGTTGTACCGTCTGCAATTTTGCCGCAGGTTATCAATCAGTAGGAGTTGCTTATGGCCTATATATAATAAGGAAGATAGCAGTCGCAGAGATAGGATAAAATTAGATTAAGATAAAAACAGTTGTAGCAAAATAAAGAAAAAATATATGGCATTCGAAGCAACTAAAAAAGAATGGTGTGAACTTTATACTTTCTTCCGTTTGTTGGCGGACGGGAGAGTAGCGTTAGGCACGGCGGAAGCAAAGGCAGGAGATATATTCTGGCCTGTTGCAATGATTCAGAGGGAAGAGCACGACGGGACACGTCGGTATTATATTGAGGAAGAGACGATTCGCATCGAAGGGGAAACAGGAGTTAAAACTATGCCTCGTGAAGATTTCGGTATCGTAGCGGACTTGATACTGAAAGCGGTTAAATCCTCTTCGGAAAACGATGTGACCTCTCCGGATGGAGTAGAAGAGTTTCTGGATGAAGCGGCTATCTTCGACTTGGAGGCAAAAACGGAGGATCGCACCGATTTCTCCATTGCATTCTGGCATTCGGAAGCGCCTTTGAGAGGATTTAATGTCCGTTCGCGGTTGAGTGCCATGAATCCATTGTTGGATGGAGGGCGTGCGGCGAATCTTAAGCTGGAGCAGACCGGGATTAAATTTGCTACTCCGACAGTAAACAAGATCAATGCTTTGCCGGAGAGCCCTAATGAAGTTGCCGAGCGTATGATGATGATCGAACGTTTGGGAGGAGTGCTTAAATATTCGGATGTGGCCGACCGTGTATTTCGTAGCAATCTTTTGATGATTGATTTGCATTTCCCGCGTGTACTGACAGAGATGGTTCGTATAATGCACCTTGACGGCATATCACGTGTGAGTGAGTTGACGGAGGTTATCAAACAGATGAATCCGCTGAAGATCAAGGATGAACTGATAAACAAGCATAAGTTCTATGAATTTAAAATAAAGCAATTTCTGATGGCATTGGCATTGGGAATGCGTCCTGCAAAGATCTATACCGGGCTGGATTCGGCAGTGGAAGGCATTCTGCTGGTAGATGGTAATGGAGATGTGCTTTGCTACCATAAATCCGAGAAACAAGTGATGGAAGATTTCTTGTTTCTGAATACTCGTTTCGAAAAAGGATCTTTGGAGAAGGATAAATACGGATTTTTGGAGAGGGAGAATGGAGTCTATTATTTCAAACTAAACGCAAAGATCGGATTGGTCAAACGGTAGAAAAAAGTACAAAGTATTGAGACTGTCAAACTAATAATGATGATATACTTATATAAAACACTTGTCGCCCATGAAAACAAATGAAATTTTAGAAAACATCAAGGCGCGCCGTAGCGTGCGTGCTTATACGGAGCAACAAGTTCCGGAAGAAGATTTGCAGGCAATCCTGGAGGCTGCAACGTATGCTCCGAGTGGAATGCATTTGGAAACATGGCATTTCACTGCTATTCAGAATGTCAGTAAACTGGCAGAACTAAATGAACGCATAAAAGGAGCTTTTGCTAAAAGTGATGATGTCCGTTTGCAGGAACGTGCCCGCAATAAGGCTTATTGCTGTTACTATCATGCCCCGACTTTGGTAATCGTTTCTAACGAACCTACTCAATGGTGGGCGGGTATGGATTGCGCTTGTGCAATAGAGAATATGTTTTTGGCTGCACAGTCTTTAGGTATCGGCTCTTGTTGGATCAATCAGTTAGGTACGACTTGTGATGATCCCGAAGTACGTGAATTTATCACTGCATTGGGAGTACCGGTTAGTCATAAAGTATACGGCTGTGTTGCGTTAGGATATGGCGATCCGAAGATTCCAATGAAAGAGAAGAAGGTAAAAGCGGATACTGTAACTATTGTTAAGTAGAAATCATACTTTCAGATTTACACTTGGATTATCTTCTATGTTACGAGGCATAAGCCTTGGGGAAATCAATGTTTCTCCAAGGCTTCAGTTTGTTTGCCCCCTTGGCTTATAGAAATAAGCCCACGCCTCAAGGAATGTGAGCCCCGGGGTTACTCAAAGATACCATAGCGAGTGGGTAGCAACTTACGGTCTCCCAATGTGTTGTCTACACGTGCTACATTTACCCAGAATTTATTATCGCGTACACTCTCTATCGGATAAGCTGCCTTCTCACGTGTGTAGGAATGCTCCCAACGGTCATTCACAACCTCGTATTCCGGATGCGGCGCGTTAGCCAATACATTATCGTTCTTGTCCGCTTCGCCATTCTTCACTTCCTGAATCTCTTTCCAGATATTCAGCATGACAGCTACGAAGTTATCCAATTCCGCCAAACTCTCGCTTTCCGTAGGTTCAATCATCAATGTGCCGTGAACAGGGAACGAGAGGGTAGGGGCATGATAACCGTAGTCCATCAAACGCTTGGCGATGTCATTTTCGGAGATACCGGTCTCTTCGTACACTTTGCGGCATTCCAGAATCATCTCATGGCCAACAAAACCATTTGCTCCACGATAGACAATGCCGTATGTGTCTTTCAGACAGGCAGCCAGATAGTTGGCGTTCAAGATCGCTATTTTAGTAGCTTGGGTGAGTCCTTCCGTACCCATCATCCGGATATATCCGTATGTAATGGGGAGAATACCCGCACTACCGAACGGAGCGGACGATACCTGATTCTGGGTATTGCCGAAGATACCGTGTCCGGGCAGGAAAGGAACCAGATGTTCCGCTACACAGATAGGGCCTACTCCCGGACCTCCGCCACCGTGTGGTGAGGCGAATGTCTTATGAAGATTCAAGTGGCAGACATCCGCGCCGATGAATCCCGGATTAGTCAATCCCACTTGCGCGTTCATATTGGCTCCATCCATATATACTTGCGCTCCGCAAGCATGGATAATGTCGCAGATCTCTTTTATTTCCGTTTCAAATATACCGTGGGTGGAGGGATAAGTGATCATCAGCGCAGCCAATTCCTCCTTGTTCTCTTCGGCTTTGGTACGTAAGTCATCCATCTTCACATTTCCGTGCTCGTCGCATGCGCAGGTGATTGTTGTAAATCCCGCCTGGATAGCCGATGCAGGATTCGTTCCATGAGCCGATGCGGGTATCAATATCTTGTTCCGATGTCCTTGACCTATACTTTCCAGATAGGCACGAATAACGCGAAGGCCCGTATATTCTCCCGCAGCCCCCGAATTCGGTTGTAGGCTGACGCCGGCGAAGCCGGTAATAATCTTCAAGTCGTCACTCAAATTCCTTATAAGTTCACGATACCCTTCCGCCTGGTCTTCCGGAACTAACGGATGCATTCCCATAAACTCGGAACGGCTTAAAGGTAACATTTCTGCGGCAGCATTCAGCTTCATGGTGCATGATCCGAGAGAGATCATGGATTGCGCCAATGAGATATCCTTTCGATCCAAGCGTTTGATATAACGCATCATTTCCGTTTCCGTATGATATTTGCTGAACACTTCATGGGTAAGGAAAGGAGTCGTACGTTTCAAGGCTTTGCTGATCGTACTTCTTTCCGGGATGTCGTCTACCTTCTGATAGTCCTTTCCGGAGGCAATGGCGAAAATGGAAAGCAGCACATTAACGGCTGCAATATCCGTTGTTTCGTCAATACTGAAACCTACGTCTCCGTTCTCGTAATACCTCAGATTAACTTCCTTGCTAAGGGCAATCGTGCGAATCTGTTGTGCGGAAACGTGTTCGGGCAGTTCAAAACGCAGTGTGTCGAAATATTGCGCATTTACTTGCGTGTAACCGAATTTCTTCAGTTGCTTGTCGAGAAACACTGTGATACTGTGGATGCGGGAGGCAATGACCGAAATCCCTTCCTGTCCGTGGTAGACTGCATAGAAGCCTGCCATTGTAGCCAGCAGAGCCTGTGCCGTGCATATATTTGAGGTCGCTTTTTCACGTTTGATGTGCTGTTCGCGAGTCTGCAATGCCATCCGGTAACAGAGTTTTCCATATTTATCTTTAGACCATCCGATGATTCGTCCCGGCATATTCCGCTTATACTCATCCCGTGTGGCGAAGTAGGCTGCAGACGGACCGCCATAGAACATGGGCGTACCTAAACGTTGCGTGGTTCCAAACACGATGTCCGCTCCCCATTCTCCCGGAGGAGTCAGCAGGGCAAGACTCAGAATATCGGCAGCAACAGCCACTTTGCATTCTGCCGTATGCGCTTTCTCTGTGAATGCGGCATAGTCTTCCACATTTCCGTTGGAATTGGGATATTGTAAGAGGCAGGCGAATATTTCCGGTGAAGGTTCGAACTCTTTATATTTGCCGACACGCAGTTCGATACCTTGAGGAACGGCACGTGTTGTCATAACAGCCAATGTCTGCGGGAAAATATTTTCGTCCACAAAGACTACATTGGCACCGGACTTTTGTTGTGCGCGTGAGCGGAGGGCATACATCATACTTACGGCTTCGGCGGCGGCAGTACCTTCGTCGAGCAATGAGCAGTTGGCTAGCGGCATGGCGGTGAGGTCACATATGGCAGTCTGAAAGTTCATCAGTGCTTCCAGACGTCCCTGTGATACTTCCGTCTGATAAGGAGTATAAGAGGTGTACCACACCGGATTTTCGAATACATTCCGTTGAATGACGGCGGGAGTAATCGTATTATACCAACCCAATCCAATATAGGTCGTATAAAGTTTGTTTTTACCAGCCAATGTGGCTATGTGTTTTCCAAATTCGTATTCCGTCAACGGACTAGTCAATGCAAGCGGCTCTTTCAGTCGGATATTGGCAGGAATTGTTTTGTCAATAAGTTCGTCTAATGATTCTACGCCAATCTTGCGAAGCATTACGGCTGTGTCTTGTTCATTGATGCCGATGTGACGGCTAGCTAACAAATCGGTTTTCATAATTTGTGGGGGATTATATTTTATCTAAAAAAAGGGTTTTCTGCTTTTTCCATTCCGATGGTCGTAGGAGCACCGTGTCCCGGATATACGACGGTTTCGTTAGGAAGTACGAACAGACGGCTGCAAATGTGCTCTATCAGTTCGTCGAAGTTGCCTCCTGTAAGGTCTGCACGTCCGATACTGCCTTGAAACAGGACATCACCGGAAAACATACAGTTCTCTTCTTTGCAATAGTACACCAGACTGCCGGGAGAATGGCCGGGCACATGGATTGCTTCCAGTTGGGTATGTCCGAAGGTGATAATATCTCCATCATGCAAGTATTTGCCCAATGGCACAGGGGCTTCCTGCAGCTGAAAACCGAACATCCTACTTTGCTTCGGTGCTTCGTCGATCCAATATTCATCCGCTTTGTTTGCTCCTGCCGACAGACCGAACTCTTTGAGCATGAACGGGTTTCCGAAAATGTGATCCAAGTGTAGATGAGTATTCAGCAGATGTTTCACGTTCAGTTCATTTGATAGAATGAATTTTTTTAGCACCTGCTTTTCTTCTTCGTAGAAGCAGCCCGGATCGATTACAACCGCTTCCTTTGTTTCATCCCATAAAACATAACAGTTTACGGGAAACATATTAAACTCAAATCTCTTTATTTTCATGGTTCTCTATGATTTATCTTATATATCAAGCATATAGTTTCTAAATCGGAACATATACCACTTTTTTGGTTTCAAAGAACTCTTCCTTAAAATTGTCACTTAGGTTGTGAATGACCGTCTTATGTTTGAAAGGCATTGTTTCGTGTTCCAGCTCACCGCCTTTAAGGCAGATCAATCCGTTTGGCAACGCATTCTGCTGTTTGGAAGAAATGTTTTTCTTGATAATCTTTATCAGATCCGCCAGAGGCATGACTGCACGGCTGACAACGAAATCGAACATTCTCTTCTCTTCTTCGGCACGGGCATGGCGGAAAGTGACATTTTTCAATCCGATGGCATTTGCCACTTCAGTGGCTACGCGCACTTTCTTACCGATACTGTCGACCAGATGAAATTGGGTTTCCGGAAATAATATTGCTAAAGGAATGCCCGGAAAACCTCCGCCCGTACCTAAATCCATAACACTGGTGCCGGGACGGAATTGAATTACATTTGCAATGCCTAACGAATGGAGCACATGATGTTCATATAAATTCTCGATATCCTTACGTGAGATAACGTTGATTTTTGAATTCCAATCGATGTAGAGGTCATATAGAGCTGCAAATTGTTTACGCTGCTCTTCTGTCAGATCAGGAAAATATTTCAGTATGATTTCCACTGCTGTTTCGTTTTTTATGAAGTTTAATCTTTTAGTTCTCCCAGAATCGGGTTACTGCCTAATAAATGCTCCATCATCGGGAACGGCACGGTCACTTTTACAGGACCCATAGCGTATGGAGTGATATCATAGACATTATAATAGAAAGTTATCCCTTCTTTGCTTAAATAGAAATTTTCGGTTGGAGTGATGTCTCCGGTAGAAGCATAGCCCATATCTTCCAATGCTTCGTGAGTCGTCACTTTATTATCAGCCATGAGCTGGTTCCATATTAAGTCGGTCAGCGCATCTTTATATTCTCCTACGAAGATGTCATCGAGACGGAGCGGGCGCATCAGTGTGAGGTCCATATTCAGATAGGTAGTCATGTAAATGCCGTGTGCGCCTCCGGTATATTCGTTATAGTCGATGCGATATACAAGCAAGTCCTTTTCATATAGTTGTACATGGCTTTCTATACCTTTATAATATGAATACCAGGCACCGATGGAGGATTCGTCCTCTTTGTCTTTTTCGTCTTCGGCATACATCGGTTCCAGATCACGGCGATACTCGTTGACATAATTCTCCGTATATTGCTTTATAACCTCCTCCGGCTTTTCGCCGATATACTTGTCGCCGAAACAAGCGGATATGAAATAGGCATTCAGACTGTCTTTCAGCATATCATCCGATGACTTGTCGGAATAGGTGAAATTGATGATGATGTTACATGCCGGTTTGGCTGTATCATTAAAGAGGTGTGCCGTCTCATTTACCCGGATACTATCGAACTGTAACGCACCTGTGTTTTTGTTCATCTTGTCATGACAAGAAAAGAAAAAGCCGCTTACCGAAAGTATAATAGCAAGCAAACTGACATATTGTTTTTTCATACTCGTTTTTTCTATAAATTCTACATTTGTTCTATCATTCACTATTGACAAATATAGATGAAATTCATGAATCGGACGAATAAAAACAGAAAAATATTCAGGTATTCGCCACGGCTTTTTCATTTAAGAAATATTGTTCATCGCTTGTTATTGCAGTAAAATTCCTTATATTCGTGCGCAGCGATGCGGAAGCACCGCCTTAGGTGTTTCTTCTTATCGTTCATTTTTATTTTTTTTAGGCGGAATTCAATAAGATATGGTGTTAATATTGTCTTCCGCCTTTGTTTTTGCGATAGCAAAAATACGATTTATTTTATTGATATACAAGTTTTTACGTACAATACCACTAAAGAAAAAACACCTTGACTGTCTTCGTGGCAGCATCATGACTCATTTGAGAAAATTTGTATCCTCAGTCCCTGAATACCGCAGAACAAGCAGGGGAAACTTCAAACACAAACTTGAAGACATACTCATGCTTGTCATATTGGGGAGGCTCAGCAAGTGTATTACCAGAGCTGAAATACTTCAATTTGGCAAACGCCACTTGAAACGCCTGCAGGCGAAAGGGCTATTTCCATATGGTTTGCCGTCAGAAGCTACGCTTTGCCGTGTGTTTCAAAGCATAGACGATGAAAAGATGGCTGACCGAATGTCTGCTTTTGCAGACGTTTTCCGCAAGGAAATATCCTCTTCGGCAACTGATATCATTTGTATTGATGGCAAGGCCATGCGAGGTACCTTGTACGAGAACGGACGTAACCCTGATATCGTATCTGCATACTCACTTGGTTCGGGCTTTACTCTGGCTACTGATGTTTGCAAGGAGAAAAGTAATGAAATCAAATCCGTGCCCCGGTTATTGGACAAACTAGACGTGTCAGGATGTGTGGTCACAGCAGATGCCATGTCATTCCAAAAGGTAATAATAGACAAGATTAGAGATAAGGGAGCAGACTTCGTGATCGAACTCAAGGCGAATCAAAGATCTTTGCGTTATGGCCTTGAAGACTCTATAAAGACCGCCACCCCCACTGATGTCTACAAGGAAGGTCCATACTTGGAACACGGCAGGATTGAGTCAAGGATATGCCGTATATACCGTGGGGAAGAACTTATTGTCGACAAGGAAAAATGGAATGGCAATTTGACTGTTATAGAAATACTCACATCTACCGAGAAAAAGTCTGATGGCAAGACTACATCTGAACAGCGACTCTACATTTCAAGCCTGGATAGCAGTGCAGAGCGGCTTAGTCAGATAACCAAACAGCATTGGGCTATTGAAAGCATGCACTGGGATCTTGACCGAAACCTCCGGCAGGATAGTATAAAGCGTAAGGCTGAACGGGCGGCTAGAAACCTCGACACAATTCAAAGGATGGTCTTGGCACTGATTGCTGTTTGGAAGAACAGAAGGAAAAAAATATCAGATAAGCGAAAAGGTACAGCTGAGATAACAAGGGAATTATCGGTAAGCTTCACTAAGGTGTTACATTTTCTGGCTCAAAAATGAGAAAAATTTAGATTTGATATATTTGTAAATTATTGATTATCAACAACTGGATTAGCTCCCATGCCGCACTGGCATGGGTAGGGAGATTATATCCCTAAATCAAAGCTTAAATGAAAAAGCCGTGGGTATTCGCTCTTTCGGTAAGCTGCTTTTCTTGTAGAGTGCGGAAATGAGGCTTAGTGGTTGCAGACTTTACTTATGTCTACTGTAAACCCATTTTCTACCGGCATGAATTTTCCTTTCTTCTTCAGAAATTCGATGAGGGTATCCACATCCATATCTTCTGCCGAACAGGCATAGAAATGTTGTTGTTCACCGAACTGTTGAATGATTGCTTCCCGTAATGATGCTTCCGAGTAGCTATTGCCTTCCATCATGTGGAGGACTTCATGAGCATGTAATTGTTCCATAATCTTTTTTTTCTGCAAAGATAAGGCAGAGATTGCCCGGAGTTTGTAACATATGTGACAATGTTATATTAATATTCATTGAAAATTGAAAATAACCATTTCGCCATGTGTCCCTATTCTGAAAGGTGGTCCCCATAGAGACAGTCCGGAAGATACATATATATGCGTGTTTCCCCATTGGCGATAACCGTGGCTTTGCTCGAATATATAATCAGTCACCCAATTGATAGGCCATATTTGTCCGTGGTGTGTATGCCCGCTGAATTGCAAGTCGATGCCGGCAGCTTCCGTTTCTTTCAGGTTAAAAGGTTGATGATCCAATAATATGGTAGGTTTGCTCTGATCGACACCTGCCATTAACTCTTGCAGGGAACGACGCTTGCGGTTATGACGGTCGTCACGTCCTATCAGTTGTATGCCGTTAGGAAGTGTAACTACCGAATCGCGCATTAACTGTATAGGAGTGTGTCTTATATATCGGATACTTTCATCAATACCACTGATGTATTCGTGATTGCCGGGCACCATGTAGATGCCCATAGGAGCTTTCAAATCAGCCAGTTCTTCCGCCATATTCTCTGTATAAAGAGGTACGACACTGCTGTCAATCAAGTCACCACTAATCAGTATAAGGTCAGGACGTTGCGCATTGATCATTTCCACATATCCTTTTAATGCTGCTTTCCCTGTACCGTTTCCCAAATGAACATCACTGATAGCGACGATTTTAATTGCTTGGGTAGTATCTTTATATTGTTTTCCGGTTAAAATGCTGACTACATTGGTTTCCGGATGGTGATAGTTGTAGACTCCATATCCCAACAATGCTAATGTGAATAGCAGGGATAAATGAAATCTATATTTACAAACGACTTTAAATAATCTCAAGATGTCAAACACAAGCAGGAGTAAAGCCATGTATAAAGTAAATATCAACCAACTTGTTCCGATGATGTACATTGAATGGGAGATAAATGCGGGCATTGCAAGATTACGAGCCGACATTGTAACGAAAAAGGATAAGGCGCATCCCCAGAATAAAACGGTTAAGAGTATTTTCGCCCCAAGAGATTTAACTTTCAGAGCTTGTCTTGCTCTGATAAATATATAGGCATTGCCTGCCAGATAAAGTGTGACAATAAGGAGTAGATATGTAAGCATAATGTTTACTTGAAAATCAACGAATTTATTCGGGGCAAAGATAGGTCTTATTGTTGAGTAAAAAGAGTTAATTGTGCTGATATGACTCTAAAATACCCAAATAATGACCGAGAGAATCTATTTGTAATGGGGATTGAATCTTAATAACGAAAACATATAGGAAAAGTCTGTTTTTATTTCTATCTTTGCCCCCTGAAATGAAAAGACTAGCCTACATATCCGTACTGTTTCTTTCTCTTCTGATTATCTATTCAGGAGGGGGAGTTTCTATTGTACATTATTGTTGTGCCCGTTGTGAAACGGTGCAGAGCTGTTGTGATACAGGCTGTCCGAAGTGTAAAAAGACTCATACTTGTGATTCAAAAAAAGGTTGTAACGATAAGGGTTGTACAGCTACTATCTATAAGCTTGATTTGATGAAACATACTACTGAACTGACAACATCAGCTTTAGTAGTCGATCTTTTGTGTGAGCATTTTTGCTATCTGTTGACTCCGACTTATGCGGATAAACCGGTAGAATATGATAGTCTGACCTCTCCGCCACCTCTCTGTTCGAGGCAGAAGCTGGCGCTATATTCCACTTATATTATTTAGCCACTATTTCTTTCTTATTTATTCCTTTGCTTTCTATCGAATATGGAAGTAAAGCGAAACTGAATGCAACTAAGTTGCATGAGAAATAAATTAATTTTGTATCTCGAAAGTAACTTTAGAAAGAATGAAATATATGATAATAGGACTGTTCCTGTTATTTGCCGGTAATCTATATGCGCAAGTACGGGGAACAGTGAAAGATAGTACTGGGGAGGCTATTCCGGGTGCAAATGTGTTCTGGATGAATACAGGGCAAGGAGTGACAACTAAGGAAGATGGTAGTTTTTCTATTGTAAAACCTTCCAAAAGCCACATGTTAATAATCAGTTTTATTGGTTTCCAGAATGATACCATTCATGTGAGCAGTAAAAATCAGCAGTTGGATATTGTGCTTCGTGATGGAGTGGAATTGAATGAGGTGAATATTGTCACTCGCAAACTGGGAACGATGAAATTACGCAGTAGCGTGATGAATGAAGATATGATAAGCAGTGCTGAATTGAGTAGAGCTGCTTGTTGTAATCTGGGTGAAAGTTTTGTGACCAATCCTTCGGTAGATGTGAGCTATTCTGATGCAGCAACAGGGGCCAAGCAGATTAAATTATTAGGACTGTCCGGCACTTATGTGCAGATGTTGACGGAAAACATTCCGAATTATCGTGGGGCAGCTTCTCCTTATGGACTAGGTTATGTTCCCGGTCCGTGGATGCAGAGTATACAAGTTTCCAAAGGAACGTCTTCAGTAAAGAATGGTTATGAAGCCATCACCGGACAGATTAACGTGGAATTTAAGAAACCGCAGTTGCCGGAAGCCGACTGGGTATCTGCCAATCTTTTTGCAAGCACTACCAATCGGTATGAAGCCAATGCAGATGCTACATTAAAGATTTCCAAACGATGGAGTACTTCTTTGCTGGCACATTATGAGAATGAGACTAAGGCGCATGATGGCAATGATGACGGATTTGTGGATATTCCTCAAGTAGAACAGTATAATGTGTGGAACCGATGGGCATATATGGGCGACCATTATGTTTTTCAGGCAGGTATCAAAGCTCTTTCCGAAACACGTACCAGCGGACAGGCCAATCATGGAGGGACAATGCACTCCGGTGATTTATATAAAGTGGGGATTGATACAGAACGTTATGAATTCTTCACCAAGAATGCTTACATATTTAATAAGGAGAAGAATACGAATCTGGCTTTGATTCTTTCCACCACTTTGCACAATCAGGATGCTACGTATGGACGCAAACTGTATAATGTGGATCAAACCAACGTTTATGCTTCGCTGATGTTTGAAACGGAATTTAATCCGCAGAACAGCTTTTCCGCAGGATTAAGCTTCAATTATGATGCTTACGACCAGCATTATCGTTTGGAGAATAATACGGATAATCCTCTCAAAGCTTTTGAAAAGGAAGCCGTTCCCGGTGCATACGTGCAATATACGTTGAACCTGAATGATAAATGGATGGTGATGGCGGGTTTGCGTGGAGACTACAGTAACGAACATGGTTTCTTTGTGACTCCGCGTGCACATCTTAAATACAATCCGAATGATTATGTGAACTTCCGTCTTTCTGCCGGAAAAGGGTATCGTACCAATCATGTGCTGGCAGAAAACAATTATCTGCTTTCCAGTAGTCGTAAGGTAGAAATTGCTAAGAATCTGGATATGGAAGAAGCATGGAATTACGGTGCCAGTGTATCTACTTATATTCCTATATTCGGCAAAACGCTGAATGTAAATGCAGAATACTATTACACAGATTTCTTGAAACAAGTAATAGTGGATATGGATAGCAACCCTCATGAAGTAGCTTTCTATAATTTGAATGGACGTTCTTACTCGCATGTATTCCAGGTGGAAGCAAGTTATCCTTTCTTCAAAGGATTCACTTTGACAGGAGCTTACCGACTCACGGATGCAAAAACGACTTACAAAGGAGTGCGAATGGAGAAACCTCTAACCAGCAAATACAAAGGCTTGCTCACTGCTTCTTACCAGACTCCGCTGGGGATTTGGCAGTTTGATGCAACACTGCAACTGAATGGTGGAGGTAGGATGCCTGCTCCTTATGAATTGGGAGATGGACAGTTGTCCTGGGAACGTCGATATGGTAGTTTTGAGCAGTTGAGCTTACAGGTGACACGTTACTTCCGCCGCTGGTCTATCTATGTAGGAGGCGAGAACCTGACCAATTTCAAACAAAAGAATCCGATTGTCGATGCGGCAAATCCTTGGGGAAGCAACTTTGATTCCACTATGATATGGGGACCGGTACACGGGGCAAAAGGATATATCGGAATACGTTTTAATTTAGCTAGGAATAGTGAGTAAAAACTAGGAATAGTGAGTAGCGAAACGATCACATAGAAAATAAAGAATACTAATTTTAAACTGATAGGAAAAATGAAAACAAAAAGATGGATGGTCACTTGCGTGGTGGCTCTTTTGAGTGTAGCAGCTGTATTGGCAAAAGATATTCGTGTAGTTGTATTCAAAGTGTCCCAGATGCATTGTGAGAAATGCGAAAAGAAAGTAAAAGATAATATGCGCTTTGAAAAAGGATTGAAGGATATTGTAACTGAAGTAAAAGCCAGGCTGGTAACTATCACGTATGATGCCGAGAAAACAAATGTAAAGAAGTTACAGGCAGGGTTTAATAAGTTTAAGTATGAAGCTGAATTTGTAAAAGAAACAAAGAAAGGTGATCAAAAGACTGATAAGAAGTAATTGAACAAATACCAGTGTTAGCTTGTTTCTATAAATAAACAATGGTTCTTTCCCGACTCCTTTTAAGGGGTCGGGAAAGGCATAAACTATAATTATATGGGTAACACAATAAAGAAGGCATTTCCTGTACTTAATATGCACTGTGCAGGATGTGCTAATAATGTAGAAAAAACAGTGAAAAAATTGCCGGGAGTTATCGAGGCTTCCGTTAATTTTGCTACCAATACGTTGACCGTTTCTTATGAGAAGGATCAGCTGACTCCCGGAGAAATCCGTGCGGCTGTGCTTGCGGCAGGTTATGATCTGATTGTGGAAGAAGCCCACAAGGAGGAACGCCGGGAAGAGGAGCAGCATAAGCGTTACACTCGTTTGAAGTGGAAAGTGATTGGGGCTTGGATTTTGGTAGTGCCGTTGCTGGTATTTTCCATGATACTGATGCATGTACCCTACTCTAATGAGATTCAGATGGTACTTGCTATCCCTGTCATGGTCTTTTTCGGAGGTGGTTTCTTTACCGGAGCTTGGAAACAGGCTAAACTGGGACGGAGCAATATGGATACACTGGTTGCACTTAGTACTTCCATTGCTTTTCTGTTCAGTCTGTTCAATACGTTCTTCCCCGAATTTTGGTATGCTCGTGGATTGGAACCGCACGTTTATTATGAGGCTTCTGCGGTGATTATCGCTTTCGTTCTTACCGGAAAATTGATGGAGGAACGTGCTAAAGGCAATACCTCGACTGCTATTCGCAAGTTGATGGGAATGCAGCCTAAAGTAGCCCGGGTTCTGCGCAATGGAGTGGAAGAGGAGATCTTGATCGAGAACCTCCAGATAGGTGATATGGTTGTTGTACGTCCGGGAGAACAGATACCGGTGGACGGTCAGCTTTCCGAAGGCGATTCCTATGTTGACGAAAGTATGATTAGTGGTGAACCGGTTCCGGTAGAAAAGAAGAAAGGCGATAAAGTCTTGGCAGGAACGATCAACCAGCGTGGCTCGTTCATCATATATGCCACACAGGTAGGCAGTGAAACGGTGCTTGCCCGCATCATTTCCATGGTGCAGGAAGCACAGGGTAGCAAAGCTCCCGTGCAACGTATCGTCGACCGCATTACCGGAATTTTCGTACCTGTCGTATTGGGGATTGCTATCCTGACATTTGTTTTATGGGTTGCCATCGGTGGCAGTGAATATATCTCTTATGGCATTCTGTCGGCTGTTTCTGTCCTTGTCATTGCTTGTCCATGTGCTTTGGGACTTGCTACGCCTACTGCATTGATGGTGGGAATAGGCAAAGCTGCCAGCCAGCATATTCTGATTAAAGACGCGGTAGCCTTGGAACAAATGCGTAAAGTGGATGTCGTTGTACTGGATAAAACCGGAACATTGACCGAAGGACACCCTACTGCTACCGGATGGTTATGGGCGCAATCGCAGGAACCTCATTTCAAAGATGTGCTTTTAGCTGCAGAAATGAAATCGGAACATCCGCTTGCCGGTGCTATCGTGTCTGCTCTTCAGAACGAGGAGAAGGTAAAACCCGCTGCATTGGACAGCTTCGAGAGTATTACGGGAAAAGGAATCAAGGTCTCTTATGAGGGACATACCTATTGGGTAGGTAGCCATAAGCTCCTAAAAGATTTCAGTGCGACAGTAAATGATGTGATGGCTGAAATGCTGGTTCGCTATGAATCGGATGGCAATGGTATCATCTACTTTGGACGTGAAAATGAATTATTGGCTATCATTGCTGTTTCTGACCCGATAAAGGCTACTTCTGCCGAAGCGGTAAAAGAACTGAAACGTCAAGGCATTGACATCTGTATGTTGACGGGTGACGGGCAGCGGACGGCATTAGCTGTTTCTTCCCGTTTAGGAATTGAACGTTTTGTCGCTGACGCTCTGCCGGATGATAAGGCCGAGTTTGTGCGTGAGCTTCAAATGCAGGGAAAGAAAGTCGCTATGGTAGGAGATGGTATCAACGATTCGCAGGCTCTGGCACTGGCTGACGTGAGCATTGCCATGGGGAAAGGAACTGATATTGCTATGGACGTGGCTATGGTAACTTTGATGACATCAGATTTATTGCTGCTTCCTAAAGCTTTTCAGTTGTCAAAGCAGACGGTCAAACTGATTCATCAGAATCTTTTCTGGGCGTTTATTTATAATCTGATCGGCATTCCTATTGCTGCCGGTATTTTGTTCCCATTGAACGGTTTGTTATTGAATCCGATGTTGGCAAGTGCTGCAATGGCCTTCTCCAGTGTGAGTGTAGTGCTCAATTCATTGAGCTTGGGAAGAAAATGAGTAAGCGACTGTACAAAGAAAACAAATTGTAAGTAAATAATAAACGGTGAATACTTTGCGGAGGCACTATAAAATATTTTGTGTAAATGTAAAATACGGGATTCAGTACGAGTTCCGTATTTTTTTATTTAATAGATTTGCAAAATGAAAAAGATTATGAAAGAGAATCATGTAGTGCCTGATGAGGTTTTAACCAAGGAGTTCCTCAGCCATTTCAAAACTGAGGCAGACGTAAGCAAGTTCCTAAAGCAGCTCCACGCCCAAGTGCTGGAGAAGATGCTTGAAGGTGAGATGGATGCTCATTTGGGTTATGAGAAACATTCTGTTTCCGGCAATAACAGTGGTAATTCCCGTAACGGCAGTTACCCCAAGAAAATCCAGACCGAGCACGGCGAGGCTGTCATACCCATCCCTCGTGACCGCAACGGTCAGTTTGAACCCATAGTAGTCCCCAAGCATGAAAGCCGTGGGCTTTCCATAGAAAAGCTTGTTATCTCCTTATATGCCAAAGGAATGAGTGTGTCCGATATAGAAGAAGAGATGCGCGAGATCTATGAGATAGAACTCTCCACCTCTGCCATCTCCATCATCACAAACAAAGTAAACCAGGCTGCTCAAGAATGGCAGAACCGTCCTTTGGACCCGGTCTATCTCATCGTTTGGATGGACGGTATTGTCTTCAAGGTCCGTGACAACGGGAAGATTATCAACAAGACTGTCTATCTCTGTGTCGGCCTGAAACAAAACGGCTTGAAGGAAGTTCTTGGCATGTGGGTGGGTAAATCAGAGAGTTCCGCCTTCTGGATGGGTGTTCTCACTGACTTGAAGGCCCGTGGGGTACAAGATATACTGATAACCTGTACCGATAACCTGAACGGATTTACGGACACTATACGTACCGTATTCCCTCAGTCATCAACTCAGATTTGTGTTGTACATCAGATAAGAAACTCATGTAAATATGTCGTTTACAAGGACAAAAAAGAGTTCACGGCAGATATGAAGAATATCTATAATGCGCCAAACAAGGAAGTTGCTGCCGCGGAGCTTGATAATCTGGAAAAGAAATGGGGAGGGAAGTACCCTTATGCCATTCTTTCATGGAGGAACAACTGGGATGATCTGACTGTTTTCTTTCAGTTCCCATTGGAAATCAGAAAAATAATCTATACCACAAATCTCATTGAAAATCTGAATGGAAAAATCAGAAAGTACACTAAATCAAAGCTTTCATTCCCGTCGGATGACGCAGTGAAGAAGATGGTATACCTTTCCTTGATGGAGATTGAGAAGAAATGGACAATGCCGATTACTAACTGGGGATTGATTATGAACCAGTTTATGCTTATTTTTGAAAACAGAATCCAGATATAAGAGAACTTATAACTGAATCCCGTTTACATTTACACAATATTATGGACACTGCCTTTGCGGATCATGCGCAATTTGTTCACCGTTCGTTTTTGGGGATTCGTTGTTTATAATTTTATCCTCTATTGCTCTTCGTAGGAATTATCTGTTCCTGAATTCCAATGGTGTCATTCCTACGTACCGCCTAAAATACTTACCAAAGAATGAGGCGCTGGGGAAGTTTAGTGAGTAAGCTATCTCTTGGATAGTCATATTAGTTCCTTTCAGTTTCGCTTTGGCGTCCATGACCACAATATACGCAATGGTATCCAGCACACTTTTGCCTGTCACTTGTTTTACGGTTGTACTTAGATGTTGAAGCGATATTCCTAGTTTATCTGCGTAGAATTGTGCACGACGTTCATCTTTATAATTCTCGGTGATGGCTTGAATCAATTCCCGGCAAATTTCCTTTTTGCGGTTCGAACTATTGTTTTCACCCGGAAATTTACGATATATCAATCGTATGCTTGTCAAGATAGTCTGAAGAGATAATTCAACCAATTCAGAATCCATTTCAAAGTTCTCATTACAACTGACACGCGATAATAGAGCAAAATAGTCTTTCAGATAACTGGCTACTTCTTCATTGAGAGGGATTACCGGCTGTTCTATCAGTTTTGGATATTCGTTACCGATGTTTTTCATCAGATTGATTCGTCCGGCACAATAGGCGGAAAAACCGGCAAAGCAGAGACATACTTTTTCTGTTTTCTCCCGAAATTGGATGATTGTTCCCGGTAATAATGTTATCAGGTCATTCGGACGGATTTCATAATCAAGCAGATTGATGGAGGCTTTCATCGAGCCTTCGGTGCAGATGGCAACAATACATGCCTGCAACCGACAGGATTGCTTATAGATATTGAGAATGTCTTCCGTAACATTCGTCCATGCTAATACTTCGGTAGGCAAGTCTACCTGTGGGAAGTCCATTTTCATAGTTGCGTTTGTTATATTTACAGTGCAAAAGTACATATTTTCTTTTTATTTCTTACCTTTGTTTTTATGAAAACAACTTTTATCGATTGGAATTTAATACCGTATGCCGAAGCGTGGCAACGGCAGGCGGAGTGGTTTGACGGTGTAGTTCGGGCAAAAGCTCAGAGTGAAGTCTATGAGAACCTCATTATTATGTGTGAGCATCCACACGTTTATACATTGGGGCGCAGTGGAAAAGAAAATAATATGTTGCTGAGTGATGGGCAGCTAAAGGCGATTGGCGCTACTCTTTATCACATAGATCGGGGAGGGGACATCACTTATCATGGTCCCGGACAGTTGGTGTGTTATCCGATATTGAATTTGGATGAATTTGCATTAGGACTAAAGGAATATGTTCATTTGTTGGAAGAAGCGGTGATACGTGTATGTGCATCTTATGACATTGAAGCGGGGAGGTTGGAGAAAGCTACAGGCGTATGGTTGGAAGGTGATACCCCTCGTGCCCGTAAGATTTGTGCGATAGGAGTAAGGAGCAGTCATTATGTTACAATGCACGGGTTGGCATTGAATGTAAATACGGATTTACGGTATTTCAGTTATATTCACCCTTGCGGGTTTATTGATAAAGGCGTCACTTCTCTTCGTCAGGAATTGAAACGTGAGATACCTATGGACGAAGTGAAGCAGCGCCTTGAAAATGAACTTAGAAAACTACTCCGAATCCCAGTTGCCAAGTCTGGTGCATAAGGCAATCCTTATCAGCCAGTGCATAAGAGAAATCGACGCGCATTGGCCAGAAATTAATTCCACAACCCAGCGTACCATAGTTGCCTATTCCTTTATCATTGTTTCCGAAATGGTATCCTGCGCGGACTACTCCATATTTCAGGAAGTTATATTCGGCTCCTATTCCTGCTTGCAAATGCCGGATTTCGGAAGGAAGAAGATAGTTGAAGTCAAGTGCTACTTGCAAACGATTCTCCATGCTGAATGGAAGGTCGACACTACCTCCCAATCCCAATCGTGCAGGCAATTTCTGACCATCCAGCTTTTTGCCCAAGTTGGCGGCTTGGAAACCAATAGACCAAGAAGCCATTCCATCCAGAAGATCCGTATTCCGATAATAGGTGGCACCAAAGTCAAGAGCGACACTGCTCTTGCTATCTGCTTCCTTTGCTACTTTTTCTTGCAGATATCTGAATGTCAATGACAGTGATAAGTTCTTGGCTACATTCCTGAAGTAGGCAGCTTCCAAATCCCATATACGGGGACGGTAATCCATTATTTTAGGATCCTTGAAGTGGCGGAATCCCAAAGCAAATCCATGAATACCTTCTCTTCCGATCCGATAGAAAAGAGATGCGCTGTGCAGCGCACAGTCCTTGTTGATATCAGCGTATGAATAACTAGCGCCCATTGCTTCCTGTGAGAAAGCGATTGTAGAGGCGTTATGAAAGATAGCTGTGCTACCGTTATCGGTGATAGCTAATCCTGTACCTGCCATACCTGCCGATTGGGCATCCGGAGTAAGTTCCAGAAAGTTGGCATTTGCCATTTCTTGTGCTCCCAGCAAAGCGGGGAATAAGCACGAGGCTAGAAGGAAATGTTTAACTCGTTTCATAATTCGTTATTTTTTTAGTGAGACATTCGGACAACACGTATACCTGTCCACGATTTATTATTGTTAAGCATATGATTGAGGGGATCATCACTGATAACTACTTTTCCCAGTGTAGAGGAAGCATGTAGCAGATGCAGTTTCCCTTTTATATATTGCGCTATCCCAACGTGAGCAATGTCCAGTCCGGGAAGTTTCGTTGTGATGGCGATAATATCTCCGTCCATAATCCAGGATAATCCATTCTCCGGTAATTCGCTTTTCGGCAGCCAATGTACGATTTTCCCGGATAATGCTTTCTCGTATTCGGTCATTCGGGCGATGTTTTCCGGAGAATTGGCTAGCTTTTTATATAGTTTTGGGTGAGCGGACATATAAGAGAGGTTTAATTGAAGAGTTTGTACACTGTTCTCTGCCGTCACATCCGTAAGGAATCCTTGACGGATACCATTCTCGATCCAATCGGAAGTGTAATGCAAACGGGAAGGATATCCGTCGATAATTCCATCTCTGTAGCGTATCTTTTGCAGGTTCTCAGTAAAAGAAGAGCCGAGAGCTTGAGCCAGTGTGTATTCTACAAAAGTGAGGCAATCCACTGCATCGGTCCGGATAACCAACTCTTCTTCTCCATCCCGGTCTAGCGTATTGGCCACATATTTGGTTCCCAAATAAGACTTTCCGATTTGCAGCATCGTTCGAGAGTCCTGCGGAGTGAGCTCCGCAGGCTGTTGTTGGGCAAAAGTCATTGCACTTATAAACGATACTATGACGGATAAAAGTCTCCTCATGTTTGCTTATTTAATTTTCATTGAGGCTTTGATGAAATAGAGAATCAGCAGGGCGTATGCTCCTAACGCCAACACTTCCGACCAAGTATTGTTCAGCCATGCTTCGTTCACCAAGTTGATTCCACCGAAGCGCATCGCGGCACTGATAACCCCCATTAACGCGCCACCGGCAATGAAACCGGAAGCCAGCAATGTTCCTTTTTCTCCTCTTTCCGTATTGATAGTCGAATCTTTGCTGCGGCTGGTCACAAACCAATTGACAGCTCCGCCTACAACCAACGGCACATTCAGTTCCAATGGAATAAACATACCTAGTGCGAAAGCTAATGCAGGAATCTTGCAAAGAGTCAGAATAATCGCTAAGACAGCACCGATGCCATATAATAACCAAGGTGCGCCTACACCACTCATCAACGGTTCGATAACAGCAGCCATCGCATTTGCCTGTGGAGCAGCTAATGCTCCGCTCGTAAATCCGTATGTCTTATTCAGGATAATCATTACACCGCCTACTGTTGCAGCCGATACAATTGTTCCCAAGAACTTCCAGGTCTCCTGTTTGGCAGGAGTACTTCCCAGCCAATAACCGATTTTCAAGTCGGTAATGAAACCTCCGGCCATTGAAAGCGCAGTACACACCACACCGCCCATCACTAATGCTGCAACCATGCCTGAAGGGCCTTTCAGTCCTACGGCTACCATCACTACAGAAGCCAGAATCAGTGTCATCAATGTCATACCCGATACGGGATTTGTACCGACAATTGCAATCGCATTGGCGGCTACCGTAGTGAACAGGAAAGAAATACCTGCAACTAGAAGAATCGCTACCAATGTGTGTAGCAGATTTCCTTGCATTACATCAAAGTAGAAGAACAGTACGATGAGTATCAAAGTGATGATAGAACCGATTGCAATAATCTTCATCGAGAGATCCCGTTGTGTACGGATAATGTTTTTCTCTACATTGCCTTTACCGCCCATCTCTTTGGCAGCCAGTCCAACTGCACTTTTAATGATTCCCCATGAACGGATGATACCAATGACACCTGCCATAGCAATACCGCCGATACCAATGCTTTTAGCGTAATATTTGAATATTTCTTCCGGACTCATCATCCCTACAGTAGATGTAATCTCCGGATTCCATGCATTCAGCACACTGTCTCCCCAAATAGCGGACATTCCCGGAATGATAATCCACCATACAGCCAATGAACCGGCGCAGATGATGGAAGCATATTTTAATCCGACTATATAACCTAATCCCAATACGGCAGCTCCGGTATTTACCTTGAATACCAGTTTGGCTTTTTCCGCCAGCATTTCTCCGGCACTGCACACACGGGTCGTAAAATTCTCATTCCACCAACCGAATGTGGCTACGATAAAGTCATATAATCCACCAATCATTCCCGCCATCAGCAAGGGTTTGGCTTGGCTTCCGCCTTTTTCTCCGGAGATCAATACCTGCGTGGTAGCTGTCGCTTCAGGGAAAGGGTATTTGCCATGCATATCACTTACGAAATATTTCCGGAAAGGAATCAGGAACAGGATTCCCAATACACCACCCAGCAGAGAACTGATGAACACCTGCATGAAGGTAACTGTCATCTCTGGATATTTTGCCTGAAGGATATAAAGAGCAGGAAGTGTGAAGATCGCTCCGGCCACAATCACTCCGGAACAAGCTCCGATAGACTGGATAATAACATTTTCTCCTAACGCATTTTTTCTTTTGGCAGCTCCGGAGACTCCTACAGCAATAATGGCGATAGGAATAGCCGCCTCGAATACTTGTCCTACCTTTAATCCCAGATAGGCTGCGGCGGCTGAGAAGAGGATTGCCATAGCAATACCCCATGCTACCGACCAGAAGTTAACTTCCGGATAATTTTTTGAGGGACTCATCAACGGGTTGTATACTTCCCCCGGTTTCAGTTCTCTAAACGCATTCTCGGGCAACCCGGTGAATTTGTCTTCTTCTTGTTTCATAGTTTTATAATTTGCTAATGTGTCAATTTACGTTTCCGTCTTCAAAGTAAACAAAAAAAAAGGAGAACCGAAAGATTCTCCTTTATGTAATAGCCTAAAATTTTTTATTTAGCGTCTTTTGCTACCATATCGCCCTCAATATACAATCTTACCATCTCTGTTTTGGCGTTGGTACGCAAAGTGATTGATTTCTTGAAATGTCCCGGATATTTGCCTGTTCCGTTATAAGTTACTTTGATTGTACCTTTTTTGCCCGGCATGATAGGTTCTTTCGTATATTCGGGTACAGTACATCCGCATGAAGCTACCGCCTGGTGGATTACCAAAGGAGCGTCACCGATATTAGTAAAGGTAAATGTACAACTAACTACCGGACTGTTTTCTGAGAACTTGCCGAAGTCGTGAGTTGTTTTGTCAAACTTAATATCTGCATTGGTTTGAGCAAATGCAAAACTTACCCCCATTACTAACAAAGTCATAAAAAAAAGTATCTTTTTCATTTTTCCTTCTCTTTTTTGATTACAAGTGCCAAAGGTAATGCTTTTTCCCTTAAAATATACTTTATAGAGTGCGAAATAGTATTAAACGGCTTGTATTTGCTATTTGGCAAGCTCGAATCCAAGCATCATCCCGTCATAGTTATCGGCCAGAGAGCTAACGGTTTTGAGTGCGGTACTGTTGCTTTTACTACCGATAAACGCCATTAGTTTTAGCAATTTATCCGAGTTGAATAACAATTCCAGTGAATTAGAGCTGCAATTCACTTTAGCGTGCAGGTTCAGCAATCGCAAATATTTCAAGTCCACTTGTTTGGTGGAAGCATTGTAGGAGTAAGTTCCTTTCAATGTTTTCTTTCCCACTGTGCTGGTGAAAGTACTGTCCGCATTGAACGTGAAACTCATTTGCCCGTCCTTAATGCCAATCTTGCTCAACTGCTCGTTCAACTTGTTTTCCGCCATTGTCGCTGCGGCTGCACCTCCTGCTTTCATCAGCAGATTATCCGATTCGAACTCGACGGCTGAGCTTTTGTAACTCCATGTTCCGGTCATGTCGATCGTCTCAGTGTTTCCTGTAATGGCGTTCACGACTTTTGAGATGTTGTCCTTATTCAATAAGTCCGCCCATGATTGTGCCCGGCTGTTAGTTGCCGTCAGCATAAATACTACCATCAAGGTAGCAGATAAAAAATTCTTTTTCATTTTCATTTTATATTGAGATCTTTGTTTATGTTTTCTATATAATCAAGTATTTCTGTCCGTCCGGTGCGGTTTTCCGAAGAAGAAATAAAGTAGGGAGGGAGTTCTTCCCATTGTTTGCTCAGTTCACGGAGATAAGCATTGATATTCATCTTCAATCGTCCACCTTTCAGTTTATCGGCTTTGGTGAAAATGATAGAAAAAGGAATGCCGTTTTCCCCCAGCCATTCCATGAATTCGAGATCAATCTTTTGAGGTTCCAAGCGACTGTCTATTAATAGAAAAAGGTTTGTCATCTGCTCCCGTTCAAGAATATAATCCTCGATTATCGTGCGTATCTGGTCTTTCCCTTTCTGACCGCGACGGGCATAGCCATATCCCGGAAGATCGACAATATACCAGTTGTTATTAATCAGGAAATGGTTGATAAGCATCGTTTTTCCCGGAGTGGCGGAAGTCATAGCCAATCCCTTGCGGGCGGTCAACATATTGATAAGACTCGATTTTCCTACATTAGAACGACCGATGAAAGCATATTCGGGAAAAGTGCCTGCCGGACATTTCTTCACGTCTGTATTGCTAATCACAAATTCTGCGCTTGTTATTTCCATTTTCTAGTCATTTGTTTCTTTGACATCAATATTAGCCCTGCAAAGGTAAGTGTTCCATTTAACATTAGCAATTCATAACCGAATTTATATCCGGTTTCTTTTCCAATCCACCAATCGGCGAGGTAACAGAGTAGGGGTGAAAGGATAGCTATCAACGGAACCCACCGATCGTTGGTTTGTCTGCGGGTAAAAAGTCCGAAAGCAAACATTCCTAATAAGGGACCGTAAGTATAAGAGGCGATGATATAGATCGCGTCAATTACACTTTTATTGTTTAAAGTTTCTACGAGGCAGATGAAGAAAGCCAGTAAGACTGAAAGCGATAAATGTACCTTATTCCTTTTACGGCGCGCCGTTTCTTCACTGTCTTTTTCCGTATTCAGCAAATCCACGCATACGCTGGTTGTCATGGCCGTCAGTGCGGAGTCCGAGTTGCTGAAAGCGGCTGCGATAATACCGATTGTAAAAAGTATCAGAACGGGTTGTCCCAGATAACCTTGCGCTGCAAACATAGGCAAAATATCATCATTCATGGCAGGTAATGCCAATTGCATTTGTCCGGCTAATGTAATCAGTAATATTCCCAGGCACAAGAATAGAAAGTTTAGCGGGATAAATGAGAATCCGTAACAATACATATTCTTCTGTGCTTCGCGAAGATTACGGCAAGACAGATTCTTTTGCATCATGTCTTGATCGAGTCCGGTCATTACAATCACGATGAAGATACCGCTAAAGAACTGTTTAAAGAAATTTTGCCGGGATACCCAATCATCCATGACAAAAATTCTGCTGTGTTCATTGTGCTGAATGGTCTGAATAATGCCGCTAAAATCCAGACCTAACTCTTGAATTGTAAAATAGATAATAAAAATCAGTGCTGCTATCAGACAGAAAGTCTGCAAAGTGTCTGTCCATACAATTGTTTTTATTCCGCTTTTGTGGGTATATATCCATACTAAGGCAACCGATCCGACAGCGATTATCCAAAAGGGGATATGCATCTCCTGAAATACATAAGTGTGGAGAATGAGACAAACCAGATAGAGTTTGGCTGCCGTTCCCAACATACGCGACAATAAAAAGAAAAACGAGCCGGTACGATAGGCGCGCGTTCCGATGCGTGTGCCGAGATAGCCGTATATACTTGTCAAGTTGAGTTTATAATATAAAGGAAGCAATATATGCGCTACCACCATATATCCGAAGAAAAAGCCGAATGCCGTTTGCATATATGTCATATCCATGCCGCGCACCATGCCGGGAACAGAAACGAAGGTCACCCCGGAAATAGAGGCGCCGATCATGCCAAAAGAAACCACATACCAAGGAGATTTATTCTCTCCCTTGAAGAACGCTGCATTCGATCCGCCTTTATATCCGGTGATACGGGCTATTAATAATAATACCGCAAAGTAGCATATTATAGTGACAAGTATCATCATATCGACTGCAAAGGTAGTGTTTTTTGTAGGTATTATAACAATAATCTGTATCTTTGCGCCAAAATATCGATAGAACCGTAATTATTATCTATGAATCAACAATATCCTTCCATATTACTCGAAAAGGCGGTCGGTGAATTTTCCAAGTTGCCGGGTATAGGACGTAAAACGGCCATGAGGCTTGTTTTGCATCTGCTTCGTCAGGATACGGCCACCGTAGAGGCTTTCGGAAATTCCATCATGACATTGAAACGAGAGGTGAAGTACTGTAAGGTATGTCATAACATATCTGATACTGAAATTTGCCAGATCTGCGCCAATCCGCAACGGGATGCTTCCACTATTTGCGTAGTAGAGAATATCCGCGACGTGATGGCGGTAGAAGCAACCCAGCAATATCGGGGGCTCTATCATGTTTTAGGAGGAGTCATTTCTCCAATGGACGGAGTGGGACCGAGCGACCTTCAGATTGAAAGTCTGGTGCGGCGGGTATCCGAAGGAGGAATTAAGGAGGTAATTCTGGCTTTGAGCACAACGATGGAAGGAGATACTACCAATTTCTATATCTATCGTAAATTGGATAAACTAGGGGTTAAACTGAGTGTGATTGCGCGTGGCATATCCGTTGGAGATGAATTGGAATATGCCGATGAAGTAACTTTGGGACGTAGTATTGTGAACCGGACTCTTTTCACCGGAACTGTATAATTTAATATTTAGAAATTTAGAACGAACATGGAAGAACAGATAAAACGTGCTGTCAGGAATTTGAATATAGGTTATGTTTTCTTTTGGGTATTTCCGGCTTTTCTGCTTGGAGCAGGGGAGTTCGAGCTCTTGCCCGTAGGAAATCTGGTAGATAATGTACAGGCTACTTATTATTTTGAGACTATCGGCATTCTGTTGACGGCACTTTGCGTACCTCTTTCTTTGAAGCTATTCAGCTTGGTGCTCAAAAAGAAAATAGACAATATGACTATCACGCTCGCGCTGAAACATTATGTGCAATGGAGCATTGTCCGATTGGGAATACTTGAAGTCGCCATTGTAGCCAACATCCTATGTTACTATTTGACATTAAGCAGTACCGGTAATCTTTGTATGCTCATTGGCTTGACGGCTTCTCTTTTCTGTCTGCCCAGTGAGAAAAGATTACGTAACGAACTTCACATCACAAAAGACTAAAGCGCATGAAACAATCTTATCTAACAAACGAGCGCATTTATCTTCGTGCAGTAGAGCCGGAAGATATGGATATTATGTACGAGATGGAGAATGATCCTTCTATGTGGGATATCAGCAATTTCACAGTCCCTTATTCCCGTTATGTACTGCGCCAATATATAGAAGGCTCACAATGTGATGTCTTTGCAGACAAGCAATTACGCTTGATGATCGTGAGTAAATCCGATCATGACATACTAGGCACTATTGATATTACTGATTTTGTTCCACTCCATTCGCGTGGAGAGGTCGGTATTGCCGTACATAAAGACTATCGTCGGCAAGGCTATGCAACCGATGCGCTGAAGCTACTTTGCGAATATGCTTTCGGTTTTCTGTCCTTGAAACAACTCTATGCACACGTGGCAGTGGACAACGAGGTCTGTCTGAAACTATTTGCATCGTGTGGCTTTACCCAATGCGGACTCTTAAAGAACTGGTTACAGGTAGAGGGATGCTATAAAGATGCCGTACTTCTTCAATGTCTGAATCCCCGAAAATAACTGAATCCTTATAAGATAGGTGATGAAAGCCTAAATGTCAGTTCAACGTAGGCACTTGTGGAAAACGTGACCACGTTTCATACTTGCTGCCTAGCTTTTCCAAAGCCTCTTTCCACATATCTTTGGTGTCGTTTCTCATCAGATATGAGTTCTCTTCTTCGGATACCAGCCATGTGTTTTCCTTTATCTCATTATGTAACTGATTGCTTTCCCAACCGGAATATCCCAAGAAAAAGCGGATACATTCACTCACTTTATTCCCTTGCAATATATATTTCTTTATTTCTTCAAAATCACCGTTTAGGAAAAGCCCCTTACTGACAGGGATAGAACCGGGAATTTTCTCTAGAGTATGGAGGTAGAATAAAGTATCAGTCGCTACAGGACCACCCTTGTAGAGAGGTATTTCATCCAAATACTTAAATTCCATAATAACATCATTGAGAAGCAGTGGCAATTGTTTATTGATGACCAATCCCATAGTTCCTTCCTCCGTATGATCGACCAGTAGAATTACGGATCTGCCAAACGTCGCATCGCGTAAAAAAGGTTCGGATATCAAAATCTTTCCTCTTGACGGCAACACATTATTCGATTGAATCTTAAATATGTCCAGGTCGATATTCATGCCCCTAAATTAATAAAAAAAACGGAATAACTATCGTTATTTCCGTTTTTTTTGATTTAGCAGGGTGCTTTTATGAATATCTTACCGCAAACGGTCAGGCTACCGGATGATTTTCTGCAAATAATCTCATTCTTTCATCAAGTTGTGCATATTGATGGTCTTTAATAAAAGAGGTACACGCGCGCAAACCTTCCTGATGGCTTCCGGTAGTCACTAATGAGATAGCGCTTACACCGTAGTACATCAGCTCCTTGGCAAGCTCACCGCTAGTCATTCCCGGATATCCGATTGTGAAATAAAATCCGTCTGCAATAGGATCGCCCAAGTCATTGTCATATACCAGATGGAACCCGTGATGCAGGAAGATATCTTTCAACTTCTTCGCTCTTTCACCATATATTTTCACTTCATTGAGGAAATTGTATTGTCCTTCATTAGCAGCTTTCAGCATGGCAGCCATAGCGAACTGTGCAGAATGACTCGTTCCGGAAGAAAGTGCATAGAGCACCCGATGAATGAAGACAGTCCCGAAAGTTCCGCCGCCGTACCGTTTTGTCAGTCCCGGATAACTTCTGTGATATAACTTGTCGGAAATACAACTTACACCGATACGTTGTCCGGCATAGCTGAACGCTTTCGAACCGGAAATCAACAAGACATAATTATCCGTATAATGAGCTACCGACGGCTGGTAAGGAGCCTGGTACGGCTTGCTCAAATCTTGACGGAAGTCCATTGCGAAATAGGCCAGATCTTCCAGTACAATCACATCATATTGCGTAGCCAGTTCACCGATAATCCTCAACTCTTCATCTTTCAAGCAGATCCAACTAGGATTATTGGGGTTTGAGTAGATGATTGCGGATATATTGCTTTTCTTCAAATAACTCTCCAATTTTTCTTTCAATTTGTCGCCTCGGTAATCGTATACATCGAATGTCTCGTATTTCTGTCCCATCACAACCAACTGCTGCTTCTGCACCGGAAAACCGGGATCGATAAACAGAATCGTATCTTTCTTTTCGTCACATTGGCTGCAAGTGAGGAAAGAAGCGAATGTGCCTTGCATAGAACCGGTAACAGGCACACAGCCTTCCGGGCTTAAATCCACATTAATAAATGCCTTGATAAAGTTAGAAGCCTCCTTTTTCAATTCGGGCAGTCCGTTAATGTCCGGATATAGGCTGGCTATCCCTTTTTGTAGCGCTTCAACCTCTGCTTTCACCCCAACGGCAGAAGGAGGAAGTCCCGGAACACCCATTTCCATCTTAATAAACTCAACCCCTGATGCGGCTTCCGCTTTTGAAGCAATAGCTTTCACTTCACGAATGGTTGCCTTTGAAAAATCGACAATTTGAAACTCATTTATGGTTTCATCAATCAGATGTCGTTCAATTGGTGTATTTTTCATTCTATTTTCTATTTTATGTAATAGCTGCAAATGTACACGATAATTCTTAATAAACCCACTTTTTCAGAAAAAAGATATGAAAGCTATTGTAGGTTTCAAAAAAATATCTACCTTTGCATCCGCAATCAAGAGGATTGTGATTGTCAAATGATATTTTGGTGCGTTAGTTCAGTTGGTTAGAATACATGCCTGTCACGCATGGGGTCACGGGTTCGAGTCCCGTACGCACCGCTTCTCAACCAAGAGAGTAATAAAAAATCCCTCTGATTCTCAATGAGTCAGAGGGATTTTTTATTTACTCTCTTCTATTATTCTTTATTTCCGTTGTACCCCCATTTTACATAAATGGCTCCCCAAGCGAATCCGGCTCCAAATGCTGTGAAAATCAGGTTATCTCCCTTTTTGAACTTATTCTCAAAGTCCCAAAGGCAGAGCGGAAGTGTACCGGCACTTGTGTTGCCATACCGTTCGATGTTCACCATGACTTTCTCCGGTGGTATTCCCAACCGTTGTGTGACTGCCGCGATAATGCGTTGATTGGCTTGATGGGGAATCACCCAATCGATCTCCTCCTTACTAAGATGATTCCTTTCGATCAGAGCCTCGTGAAGCGTGCTCCCCATTGGATGGTTAAGATGCATCTTGAATTTGCCTATCGTATCTTTAGTGAACCTAAGAAACAGTTGAAACGTTGCGCCTGGATTGTGTATACGCTTCCCGGATTGTTGTATCGGGAATGGAGAAAAAAGAAACTTGCTACCAATTTCATTCGATAATCACCCAACACCCTGATTTATTACTCCCTTCACGCCTTATATAACCAGCGTCACGAAGTTCCTTGATGATTTTTTAAAGCATTCAGAATCTCTTGCAGCATAAAGTCAATGAAAGGTCCGGAATTGGCTGCTGCTGTACTAGCTTGAATAGCGTTATAATAAGCCTCTTGGTTGGCATACACCATATTTTCCACAGGGAGATGTTCAATCAAATTCATAATGGAATACACAACTGCGAATGAGCAAATGATCTTTTGCCTCTTTAAGCCATTCGAACAAATTGATTATCAATTCCGGAACTCTATTGGCAGGAGGCGCCATATGGACCAATCCTTTTTCAGAGAATACACCAACGCCACCATGTCGGAATCTGCCTGCATCATCGGTAAGCGCCATCATCATCGTACCATGTGCTTTTAATAAATCGTCTACACTGAATGGATTCAAGCTGCTATATAACTCATACGTCTTTATCGCATTCTTTACCTCTTGAATCTGGCGTAGTGGCGCTATAACAGTCTTGCCTTCTATGATATCCTTCACTTCATCTTCGGATAAAGTATTTCCTTCTATGGCCAACGAACTGTGAATTGTTCTTATCCGATTAGCTTTTCGCAATTTCATCGCATCACTCTGTTCCAGACGGATGGCATAACGTTCTATCTGTCCGGATATTTCTGCAAATCCTCATACTCTTTCCTCGCATCGAAGCATGGGCACGCTTTATGAACATTCGCGCTCAACTGATAATGCCCTACAATCTTAGCTTCGGGATACAGTCTTTTCAACTCACCCAATACCCGGCGGAGCGTTTCTTTTTGCGAAGCGGTTCTGGTATCCGCCGGCTTACCCAATTCATCCAGTCCACCTTCATAGCAAATCGATAAACTGTGCAGGTTGAATCCGAGCGCGTGTGCGCCAATCTCACTCATCGGGCGGGTGTGGTGCAGCACGCCATCCTTCGTCACATAAAAATGATACCCGATACATTTGAAGCCACGTTTCAGATGGCATTGGAGCAACTGCTCCTCCGTGAAGGGAATATTCGCACGGGTAGCACTGCAATGCACAACGATATACAAAATGCTGCGCGGCACATATTCCTCCTTCAACGAGAACTCTTTCAACTCTTTCATTCGATCCGGCCGTTTAGATATGTCCCATACAAGACGTTACACCCAGAGCAGATACGATTGAAGTAGCTACTGTAATAATGATCTGTAAAATTTGTTTCCAAATAGACTTTTTCATAATTCTTGAATTTTTAAATTAATACCACCAAACATCCTAGATTTTATTCTGCCGGATCCGGAGCTTCTCCATTATTGCCGTCATCCGGATTTCCACCGCCGCCGTTTCCATTATCCGGCTTCTCGTCCGGATCGGGAACAACCGCTTCATCGCTTTCCCCTTTCTTGACCAGCGTATACTTCATCGCCTTACACATATCCAGCAGCATATTGCCCGGACGGAAGCGGACACGCGAGGTCTTGATACAGGTAGCCGCCTTAAATTTCTCAGCCGTTTCCGTAGCATTGCCAGTGGCAATCGTTACACGGAAACTGCCCATATCGCCTAGAAGGACAATATTACCCAACGCCAACTGATTCTTCATTTCCAACAAAAACTCCGTGATGCAACCTTTCAGTTCACCGATAGAATAGGAGGAACGCTCCGACACACGGCTGATTACCTCGTCCGTATCCACTCTGCGGTTACTGCGTGCCATTGCATAAAACTTAGCTGCTTCTTGTGGTTTCAACGGATTCTTACGCTCTACCACTACATACTTTTGTGCCATAAATTTAATTTTTTAATTGATAATTTTTAATTGTTCTGTAATCGATTACACTGCAAAGATACCACATCCGAAAGGGGGAGTGGACGACACCGAACGACACTGAACGATGGTTATTGTTTTTGACTAAACATTTGCTTCATTGCATAAAAAAGAGTACCTTTATAGCATTAACCAAAGAATAACTCAATAGAAAATGGAAGAAGAAAAATTTCGTGTGAGATGTTACGATAAGAATGAGTTGGCGAAGATGTATTTCCCCAAGCTGAGCGATCATGTGTCTGTGGCGAAACTCCGCCGATGGATGCGCAACTGTACCCCTCTGATGGAGGAACTCGCAACGGGAGATTTTCATCCCAAACTGAAAATGTTCAGCGCACGGGAAGTGCGCCTGATCGCGCGCTATCTGGGAGAACCGGATGGATATGTACCGGCACAGGAACATCCGGACATCAATTGACTGTATTTTCAGAACAAAACGACTGCTTCTTCCGGACAAGACAACGGTACTTCCCGGACAATACGACCGCTCTTTTCACTTGAAAGGAGCGGTCGATTTGTTAGATAAATACGGTTGATTTCATGCAGGCAACCGCTCGATCAGACACAAAGATACGGTCGTTTGCGCATAGTCGATTGCCCGGCTGGCTGACACCTAACGGGTGGTATTTTTCTTCATCCATTCCAAGTCGGGCTCGTAATCCACCAGCTTCGTCATACTCTTGTCGTGGCGGAAGTATATCTCACCGGTAGGTCCGTTACGATGTTTGGCAATATCGATTACTCCCAATCCTTCGGTCGGGTAACCGCTCCTACGGTCTGTCTCACGACCGGACAGGCTGGGACGGGAAAGCATCAGTACGAGGTCGGCGTCCTGTTCGATAGCCCCGCTCTCACGAAGGTCGCTCAGAGCGGGACGACCGTCGGGATGTCCCTCCACGTTACGGTTCAACTGGCTGAGAAGTATCACGGGGATATGCAACTCCTTAGCTATCATTTTCGCTTTCCGGCTCGCTTGAGCCACCTCCTGTTCGCGGTTACGGTTGTGCTGGTCGCTCTTCATGTCGCAGAGTTGCAGATAGTCGATGAAAAGACAGTCGCAATCCCCCTTACTTTGCAGCAGTTTGGCGGACGTGCGGACATAATCCATGCTCACCGACGGATTATCGTCGATGTAAATAGGTAGGCGCGACAGCTCCGTCGATGCCTCATGGACCTCCCGGAGTTCGGACGGAGTAAGCGCCCCGCTCAGCAAGTGGGCGGGAGAAACCTCTTTCGTAGCCGCCAGCAGCCAGCGGTCTCCCAAGCGTTCCCCTTGCATTTCGAGACTGTACACGGCAATGTGATAACCGGCGGAAGCGGCGGCACGTGCCAGATGTAGCGCAAAAGCCGTCTTTCCCACTGACGGACGGGCGGCGATGACCACCAGATCACCTGGTTGCCAGCCGCACGTCAGGCGGTTCAGTTCGTTGAATCCCGTCGGCAAGCCGGTAACTCCGTTCTTGTTCGAGGCGACACGTGTCTCTATCAGTTCCACAGTATCCTCCATCAATTGCAGCATGGAGCGGAGATGTTCGGACATCCCGCATTCCTTTTCCAATTGGTCGAGAAGGGTATGCGCATCCGCCAGCGTGTCGGCTATGTCCGTTGTCTCGTCGGCAGCCTGTGCCAGCAGTTTATGGAATCCCAAGATCGCTTCACGGCGGATATACTTCTGTTGCAGGATACGGGCGTGATACTCCAGATGTGCGCTGGACGCTACGCGTGTGGTAATGCTTACCAGTGCATAAGGACCTCCGATGAAGTCGAGTTTGCCCCTTCGTGTGAGTTCTTCCTTTACGGTCATGAGGTCTATGACCTGCCCGGCACGGTACATACTCTGCAGGGCGGCATAGATTTCACGGTTCTTCTCGATGTAGAACACTTCCGGGCGCAATATTCCGGCAACCAATGTGATCGCCTTGCTCTCTATAAGGCAGGCGCCGAGTACGATTTCCTCGAGCTCGGCGTCCTGCGGGTTTACAATGTCATCCATGAATCGTTTCAATAATCATATTCATCCAGAAACGCTTTGTCCGACAGATAAGTGCTTGCCTGCATACAGTATTTCGTATCCGTCAGATGATCGTAATACTCGTCAATCTGCCGTATGCTCATACTACGTTCACGGGGAGAAAGTTTCTTCCATTCCCGTCTGGCACGGCCGATATTGACCCTTTGCTTCTGGGTTACCTCGTGATATTTCTCCCAGAAAACCTCGAAGGTGACACCACCTGTTTCTTCACGTGCCGCCTCACGGCGTCTCTGTCCGATCAGCAAGTCATAGTCGGGGATACGGATGTGCGTGATGTACGGATTGACCACTCTTTCAATAATCCCTTCTTCGTACATCCTATCGAAGAACCGGCGTGTGCGGCTGAGTTTCCATCCGAACACTTTCGCCCAGTGGGTGAGGGAGATCACCGATTCTCCCCTCCGGCATTCGAAGGTCTGACCATTGACGCGACACGTCACAGTGCTGTAATTGACATGGGTTAATACCAAGATGAACGCTTCGAAACTGCCCGTTGCGTTTTTAGTCATCTTCATTTGTTCCTCGAATAAGACTTTAGGGAAGAGGATGTAGCCCTTTTTCAGCATTTCTGCTATTGATTTGTTCATAACTGAATATTATTAATTCGGCTCAAAGGTATACCGGTTATTTGAACCGGGCAATTTTGCGGTTCATTCCGGTTCAAAGTGATGTTTTCAGCTCACGCTCGGAGGGGCTTTAATGCCATACGCGGGAGGGGTTTTTGGGGCCATATTTAGCGGCACCCCTCGCGGCACCCCTTGAAAATCTCTCAAACGCCTTGTAGGAAGGGGAATCCGGACGCACGTTTTTTGCGTTCCGGCACCCCATCCGGCAACTAATATATATAATAAATAAAGAATGTATTAAAATACATTATATCTTTTTCCTCATTTTGGGGATGGCAAGATAGGGATTTTCTTTAATCATTTCATATACCAGCGCAGGCGTTCCCCAACATCTCACGATGGCGGCAATCTGTTGGGGAGTAAGTGTCTGGGTGTGCGGGGTAAATCCCGCTTCCGTCAGTTGTTGCGGCAATGCCGGGTGTTCTGTTATCGTCCGGCGAAAAGCTCGCACCGCTGAACTGTTGTACTGAAAGTTTGGAAAATAAGCGATTGCCACTTCGGACAACGCATGGCAGCCGCAAAGCAGCCAGTCATAGGATTTAATTTTCATGTTTCTTTATTCATTTGTTACGGCGCAAAAGTATGCTTTCTCCGAATGATGGGATAAACTGTTATTTTTATTGTCGGTAATTTCAATATGAAATTAGTTGGAAAATATTTAAATAAAAATCTAATTATTTAAACAATCTTCTCTATATTTGCACTCGGTATTAGATTTTATATGGCATTTCTGTTCTCTTACAGACAGTAGTGCCCGGTTTAAATAAAAATAAAGGTATTAGGATGTCGAAAATAATAAAAGAAGCACAAAAACATTTACAACAGAAAAGGGAAAAATATCATCGTCAGGAAGAGAAGATAGAGGAAATGAAATGTACAATGCAACATACGGAAAAGGAGATCAAGCAATTGGAATATGCGCTGGAAGTAATGGAAAGCGCGGAAAAGGCAGGTCGTAAGCGGAGAGTGATCGCTCATGATAAGATAAAGGAGTACTTTGCTTCTTTCAGCCGTTTCTTCGACTTTCTGCAGCACCGCTTGAATCTGTTCGTGCATTATGAGCTGGCGTGCGAGATTATCTTTGCGCGCTACCGGTTCCGAAGCAGGTCGCGCACTCCCGGAAGGGAATATCTCAGTTTCGCTACCGTACTGACTTATTTTAAAAATGAAAGGGGTATGGTGAGCTGATAGTACGAATAAAATAGAAATCTAAAGATAAAAGCATGGAAAATAAATGTTTTAGGAACAGAAACGACTAAATTGATATTTTTTCCTTATTTTTGTATGTCTATTATTGAATGATATGATACAGATAATACAATTAAAAGGAAAAGACAAACGTTTATATCGGCTGCTGGCACCTCTGGTTATGGATCCTGACGTGATACGTGCCAACAACAATTACCCGTTCAAGACGAGTGAAGACTACGTCTGGTATATTGCGGTCGATGGAAAAGAAGTGAGGGGATTTATCCCGGTGGAACAGAAGAGCAAGAAAAAGGCTGTAATAAACAATTATTATATAGGAGCTGAAAATACGGAGCGGGAAGAGATCTTATCCGATCTGCTGCCTGCTATAATAAAAGATTTCGGCCCTGAGAGCTGGCTGCTTCATTCCATCACACTTGTACAAGACAAAGAAATATTCGAAAAGTTCGATTTTACATCCATGGATAAGAAATGGACACGTTACGTTAAAATGTATAGATAGGAGGCTTATGGGGAAAAAAGTTGCAGGCACTAAAAATGTATATGAGCTGGCACAAGAACGATTGAAAGTAATATTTAGCGAGTTTGATAATATATATGTATCATTTTCCGGAGGTAAGGATAGTGGGGTACTGCTGAATATGTGTATTGATTATATCCGGAAGAATAATTTGAAAATACGTCTGGGAGTCTTCCACATGGATTACGAGATCCAGTATAAGATGACCATCGACTATGTAGACCGGATATTGGAGGCCAATAAGGATATTCTGGATGTTTACCGAGTGTGCATTCCTTTCCGGGTGTCGACCTGCACATCTATGTATCAGTCTTTCTGGCGTCCGTGGGAGGACAGCAAGAAGAATATATGGGTACGCTCCATGCCCAAGAAGGCGATGACAAAGGAAGATTTCCCTTTTTATAATACGTCAATGTGGGATTACGAGTTCCAGATGCGTTTTGCGCAATGGTTGCATAATAAGAAGGACGCGGTGCGCACCTGCTGCCTGATCGGAATCCGTACCCAAGAGAGTTTCAACCGTTGGAGATGCATCTACATGAGCCGCAAATTCCAGATGTATCATAAGTATAAATGGACTTCAAAAGTGGGCAACGATATTTACAACGCGTACCCTATTTATGACTGGAAGACGACGGACGTATGGACGGCCAACGGAAAGTTCCAATGGGATTATAACACGCTGTATGATCTGTATTATCGGGCGGGTGTCAATCTGGAACGCCAGCGCGTGGCGAGTCCTTTCATCAATGAGGCGCAGGAGAGCCTGCAACTCTACCGGGTGCTCGATCCCAACACTTGGGGCAAGATGGTCGGGCGGGTGAACGGAGTCAACTTCACCGGTATGTATGGCGGCACCCACGCCATGGGATGGCAGTCGGTGAAACTTCCCGAAGGATACACATGGCGGGAGTTCATGTATTTCCTTCTGTCCACGTTGCCGGAGCGGGCACGGAAGAATTATCTCCGGAAACTGTCGGTAAGTGTGAATTTCTGGCGGACGAAAGGCGGCTGTCTGAGTGATTCGACCATCCAGAAGCTGATTGACGCCAAAGTGCCGATTGTCGTGATGGACAACAGCAACTATAAAACGTTGAAGAAACCCGTGCGCATGGAATATCAGGATGACATCGACATCCCGGAATTCAAGGAGATACCTACCTACAAGCGGATGTGCATCTGCATCCTGAAGAACGACCATGCCTGCAAATACATGGGATTCTCGCCTACAAAGGAGGAAATGAGCAAAAGAAGTCAAATAATGGAACAATATAGAATCATAGTATCATGAGTGTAGATAAAAGCCCTGTTTATGAGGTAAAGGCGGTGCCTGTGGAAAAAGTGTATGCCAACGATTATAACCCGAATGTGGTGGCTCCGCCTGAAATGAAGTTGCTCGAACTGTCTATCTGGGAGGATGGATTTACGATGCCCTGCGTGTGTTATTATGATAAGGAGGCCGACCGCTATATCCTGGTGGACGGTTACCACCGCTATACGGTACTGAAGACATCGAAACGGATTTACAAACGCGAGAACGGGCTGCTTCCGATTGTCGTGATAGACAAGGACCTGTCCAACCGTATGAGCTCGACCATCCGCCACAACCGTGCGAGAGGTATGCACAACATCGAATTGATGTGCAACATTGTTGCCGAACTTGACAAGGCGGGGATGTCGGACCAGTGGATTATGAAGAATATCGGTATGGACCGAGACGAATTGCTGCGTTTGAAACAAATTTCCGGGCTTGCCGACCTGTTTGCCAATCATGAGTTCAGTATTCCGGACGAAGTTGCCCCGACGGAAACGGAGCGTAAAGTGTTGTAATCAGGCAATTAGATATGTATACTATTGTTAATTTTTCTTTTTTAGAAAATAACCTTTCTGAAAATTGTATATATTAATCAAATAGGTTACATTTGTAACCATAAACAAAACGAGGAGACAGCATCTCTTTAGTAAACAATAGAATACATAAAATGAAAAGAATTCTGGTAAGTGGAGGAGCCGGCTTTATTGGTTCACATCTTTGCACACGGCTAATAAACGACGGTCACGAAGTGATATGCCTGGATAATTTTTTTACGGGGTCGAAAGACAACATCGCTCATCTGATGGGCAATCACCATTTTGAAGTAGTGCGGCATGATGTCACTTACCCATATTCTGCAGAGGTGGATGAAATATACAACTTGGCTTGTCCCGCGTCCCCACTTCATTATCAGCATGACCCTATACAAACGGCCAAGACGTCGGTGATGGGGGCTATCAATATGCTGGGACTGGCGATGAGACTGGATGCAAAGGTGTTGCAGGCTTCTACGAGCGAGGTGTACGGCGACCCGATTGTGCATCCGCAGCCGGAGTATTATTGGGGAAACGTAAATCCTGTGGGTTACCGTTCCTGTTACGATGAGGGGAAACGCTGTGCGGAGACATTGTTTATGGATTATCATCGACAGAATGATGTGCGTGTGAAGATTATCCGCATATTCAATACGTATGGTCCGCGTATGCTGCCGAACGACGGGAGGGTAGTCTCAAACTTCGTTTTGCAGGCCTTGAACAATGAAGATATCACGATATATGGTGACGGAAAGCAGACGCGCAGTTTCCAATATATCGACGATCTGATAGAGGGAATGATAAGGATGATGGAGACGGAGGACGATTTTACCGGTCCTGTGAATCTCGGCAATCCGCATGAGTTCTCAATACTGGAGTTGGCGGAAAAGATAATCGCCATGACGGGTTCTTCTTCGAAGATAGTGTTCAAGTCATTGCCGAACGATGATCCCAAGCAACGGCAGCCGGATATAACGCTGGCAAGGAAAAAACTCGGTTGGGAGCCTGCCGTCGAACTGGAAGATGGGCTGAGCCGCATGATTGAGTATTTTAAGGGATCTAAAACGAATAAATAAGGAGATAATTATGAATGTGGAAATTAATCCTTCCGAATATAAAGTCCTCATTGTGGACGATGTCATTTCAAATGTACTTTTATTGAAGGTGCTATTGAACAATGAAAAATTTCAGATTGTAACCGCCAGCAACGGTACGGAGGCTTTGGCGCAGGTGAAGAATGAAAAACCGGATCTTGTGCTGTTGGATGTCATGATGCCGGACATCAGTGGGTTTGACGTGGCGAAGCAGATGAAAGCTGATCCCGGAATGTCTGATATTCCTATCATTTTCCTGACTGCGCTGAATAGCACGGCGGATATAGTGAAGGGATTCCAGGTGGGAGGTAACGACTTTATTTCCAAGCCGTTCAATAAGGAGGAGCTGATCATCCGTGTGACGCACCAGATTTCGCTGGTTGCCGCCAAACGGATCATCGTGGCGCAGACGGAGGAATTGCGTAAGACGATCATGGGACGTGACAAACTGTATTCTGTGATTGCGCACGACTTGCGTTCGCCGATGGGTTCTATCAAGATGGTGCTGAATATGCTGATTCTGAATCTGCCCAGCGAGACAATCGGTGAGGAGATGTATGAGTTGCTGACAATGGCGAACCAGACCACTGAGGATGTGTTCTCACTGCTCGATAATTTGCTGAAATGGACGAAGAGTCAGATCGGTAAGTTGAAGGTGGTTTATCAGGAGTTCAATATGGTGGAAGTCGTAGAGGGTGTAAGTGAGATCTTTACGATGGTGGCCGGTCTGAAGAACATTAAAATTGTGCAGGATATGCCTGTGGTCCCCGTGGTTGTCCGTGCGGATATAGATATGCTTAAGACGGTGATCCGCAACTTGATAAGTAATGCAATCAAGTTTAGCAATGAGGGCTCGGAAGTGCTGGTGTCACTGACTGAGGAGGACGGTATGGCTATCGTCAGCGTGAAGGATAGTGGCTGCGGTATCGATGAGGAGAACCAAAAGAAACTGCTGCATACGGATACGCATTTCAGTACCTTCGGCACTAACAACGAGGAAGGTTCGGGACTGGGATTGCTGCTGTGCCAGGATTTCATCGTCAAGAATGGAGGCAAACTCTGGTTTACTTCGAAGAAGGGAGAGGGATCTACATTCAGTTTCTCGGTGCCGCTGCTGTAGAGTGCACCACAGATTACACGGATTAACACAGATTAAAAAGGAAAAAGAGGATTAACACAAATTAAAAAAGAGGATTAGCACAGATTAAAAAAGGAAAAACGCAAATTGCGTAATCTGCGTTTTTATCCTCCTCTTCAATTCACGTTTAATCTCTTCTTAATCTGTGTTAATCCGTGTAATCTGTGGTGAAACTATCTCTTGCAGATTGCCTTAAAATCGCAGTATGCACATTTCTTTATGTCCTCTGTCTGCGTGAAAGGTTCTTTCTCATCAAATATTTCCTCCAACAAGGCTTGCAAGCGTTCACGGAACTCGTCTTCAAAGAAAGCGAAGTTATTTACCGGTATTTTCGGTTTGCGGGGTTCTCCCATTTCGATAACAGGTGAATAGCTTTCTGAGGCGGCACGATGAATATAAAGCAAGGCGGGGGCTACCATTAAAGGCTGTTTCCGGCTCATGATGGCGGCATACAGGAACGTTTGGAAGATATAATTGGGACGCGTTTCCGAAGGAGTGAACAGTTGCTCGATATTGGCAGGAATCTTCGGGCTTCCTCCTGTTTTATAGTCTACGATACGTAATGTACCTTCTTTAGCGTCCATGCGGTCGATTGTTCCGCCGAGACGGAGCGTTAAAGGGCCTAAGGTAGTCTGTATGGTTATCTTCTCCGATACCTTTTTCTCCATAGCGACCATCTCGAAAGGAGTGTATTGCAGGTCGTTACGAAGCAACTGTTTCAAGTAAGAAACGATTACTTTGGAATTGATGAGCTGCACACCGTTGTATTCGGGCTTCTCTTCCGGTGCGACTTTGAACAATTCCTGCTTGAAGGCTTGGTCTACATAACCTTGCAGCTTTATTTCGTCACGCAGCAGACGTTCCAAGTCCTCTCTCTGAATTATTTTTCCGTTGGCTGTCAGGTCAGTGTAAGCCAGTTGGGCGGAGAGGTGGAAGATCGTTCCGAACAGGGCGGAATCGATTTCCGCACTTACTTCATCCGGTGTTTTCAGTCCGGCAACGTATCGGTAATAGAACCTCAGCCGACAATCAAGATAAGTGTTGAGGGCGGAAGGAGAAAGGATGACGGATTCGGGCTGGGCAGTGTCGTAGGCACGGTAAAGCCGTCTCAGTATTTCCGGAGTTTTTTCTATTTGTATCTCCAGCGTGTTTTGCGGAGATTGTCCGGCTTCCAGATACTCGCGGGTGATCTCGTGCGGACCTTCCACCAGCAGTTGTAGCATGAAACGGGACTCTTCGCCACGATTCAGTCCGTCCGAAGAGGTGTTGTAGAGCAGCGTGATATTCTCTGCCCGTTGAATCAGACGGTAGAAGTAGTAAGCGTATACTGCGTTTTTATGTTCGATGGTCGTCATGCCGAAGGCTTTGCGGAGGTTGTAGGGGATGAAGGAGGACTCTCCACCGGCTTTCGGAAGTTGCCCCTCGTTGAGCGACAACATGATAAGATTGCGGAAATCGAGGTTACGTGTCTCCAACACTCCCATGATTTGCAGTCCGATAGCCGGTTCTCCGTGGAAGGGGATATTGGAAGCGGTCAGCACTTTGGTGATAAGACGTTTCAGGGTATCGGTACGCACGCTTAATTCTCCGCTTTCTATCAGACTGTATAATCTGTTTATTTTCAGGTGACTCTGGAAGATGGATTCCCGATATAACTGGTTGAAAATATCGTCATATTCCCCTTCTTTGCGGTAGAGGATGGATATGCTTTTGATTAATCGGAGCAGGTAGTCGCATAACTCCCTGATATTGCTTTGCGGAGTGAAAAGGATAGTCAGGAAGTCATCTTTTTTCAGTTCCGACGGGAGCGGATAGAAACGGTTGGTCTTTGTCAGCTCGCGTTCCAGGCGGGTGGCATGATCCGATAGTTGCCTGGTGTAGGGGTGTTTTAATATTTTTGATACGGCTTCGTAGGTGAAACGTCCGGTATCCGGCCGATAGCCGTTGGTTTGTAATTCCATAGCTGCGTTGATGAAGCTGTACACCGGAGTTTGCGCCAATGGGAATCCCATAGTGATATTTACGTTTTGCACATCCTGTGGGATGGAGTGAAGCACGGGGAGGAGCAGGGCTTCGTTGCAAAGCACGATGGCATTTTCCTTTTCGCTGCCCATCTGGGCTGTCTGGGAGAACAGGAAGCGGGCTTGTGCATTTTCGGTGGAAGCGGAGATATAACGGATCTTTTTCGGCTTCCGGAAGATGTCGAAATAACTTTCCGGCAGTTCGTTGGGGAAGTCGATGAGGTTGCGTTTGATAAATTCTCCGGCTTCGTGCTTGGAGATTCGTTGGGTATAGAAGAGGTCGTAATCCCAATAAAACATGGCTTTCCCGGCTCTTTGCAGCTTTTGGAAGAATTCTTTCTCTACTTTGTTCAGTACGTTGAAACCGACGAATACGTATTTATCGTATTTGAGCCGGTCGGTATCGAGTTGTTCGATGACGTTCCGGTAGAGCATACCTTCGTAGGCAATGCCCAGTTCGGCAAGGTTCTCCCGATAACGATGATAGATAATACCCAGTTTGTCCCAGAGGGATATGAATTTTTCCTTGAGTTCGGTACGCCGTTCGATGGAGAAGTTCTGAAAGAATTGCCGGATGGCTTCTTCCTGTTCTTCATCGAGGAATTCGTAGTCGTCCATCAGGTTCTTCAGGTCTTGCAGGTTGCTGAACAGTTTGTCTGCATCCACCATATTTTTGTCTACGTCGTCGAAATCGCTAATCAGCAGTTCACCCCAGAAGTAGAAATCGTCCAGCGTCTCCCGACTTCCAGTCTCTTCTTTGAATACTTTATAAAGCTCGCAAACCAAACGGATCGGATCCCCTGCCTTTTGTACGGATAGTTTCTGCAACAGGTCACTGATACTCATGGCAGCAGGCGACCAGATAGGTTGGTCGGATTCTTCTGCCAGGTATTCGTTAAAAAACAGGTTAGCGCGTTTGTTGGGGAAAACGAGCACGGTGCGCGACAGGTCGTTTCCTATTTTCGTATATAAGTCATGGGCGACTAGTTGGAGAAATGGTTGCATATTGAATATATAATTGTGGGATGTATATTGATTATTTTAATAGTTTTCTGTTTCCATTCTCTTCTAATACCCGCATTTGTTGAATTGCCACTTGGTTGAGTTTTATAAGTCGTTCACCTTGTGGTATACCTTGTTCAATGAATACGGCATTAAGATTTTCCATATTGGAAAGACAAATCAGCTCATTAATAGAGGCATAATCACGTATATTTCCTTTGAGCTGAGGATATCGTTCACGCCACATCTTGGCAGTTATACCAAACATAGCTACATTCAACATATCAGCTTCATCAGAGTAAATGATACTCGCCTGTTTGGCTGTTACTTCGGCAGGGATGAGGTTTTGCTTAATAGCATCGGTATGAATGTGGTAATTAATCTTAGAAAGTTCTCGTTTTGCTGTCCATCCAAGTTGGGCTTGTTCCTGTTCTTTCAATCGTTGGAACTCTTTTAACAGATAGAGTTTGAATTGTGGTGATACCCAAGATGCGAATTCAAAAGCTATATCTTTGTGTGCATAGGTTCCACCGTAACGACCTGCTTTGGCGATAATACCTTTCGATTTAGTCTTTTCTACCCATTGTTTTACGGAAAGGATAAAACGGTTTAACCCTGCTTCATTTTTAATTCCCTCGAATTCGGGGGAATTAAATTCAGGATTATACATTTCTTCCCATATTCCAAGAAACTCTATTGTGTTCTTATTGCGTAACCATTTTTCAATAAGAGCTAACCCGTTTTCTATATTACGTACCATGTCGGTCAGGGAGATATAGTCTTTCTCATCGTATGCGATGATGGTTACTTCTGTATTTTGGACTTTAATTTTAGCCATATATTTTAATTTTACTCAGTATTTATACTTTTTCTATCCTCTCCTCATCCACATACCACAGATAACCGGTAATATTTTCGTACCCCATCTTAGAAAGTAACTGCATATATCCTTTCACCTGCTTGTTATATTTAGGACTCTCCTTGCCAAACTTAAAGTCTACTACAACCACCTGATTCTCTTTCATCATCACACGGTCCGGACGGCGGGTTTGCAGCACACCTTTCTCCTTGTAGATGATGGCACATTCGCTGAATAACGTCCATTCTCCTGAGTACCAATCCTGTATTTCGGGGGAAGAGAAAGCCTTTTGCACCACTTCGCGCACCATTCCCTCTTTTTCATCATCCCGGATAACCCCTTCAAAGACAAGGCGGTCGATAGCGGAATCGATGTCTTCTTCCGTCTCAATGGCGGAGAATAAGGTATGCAACAAACGGCCGCGATTGATAAAACGATCGTCGGAATCTTCCTCCTCAATGCCCTGAATAAAGTCCGCAGAACGGTTGGATTGGCGGAACTCGATGTCGTGCCGCATGGATTCCATACGGATGGGACGTTTCTCCGGTTTTTGAGTAAGTTTGTTGGTCGAAATCTTGGCCTTTTCTTCTTCCGAAGAACAAAGTTCACCCTGCTCATAACACTCTTCGTCCCATTCTATATCCTCTTTCAGCGCCACGACCGGAAGAACATTCGCCAATAATTCCGACATTGTACCTTTTTGGCCTTTCTTGCTCCAGATGATGAGATTCTTTCCTGCACGGGTGAAGGCAACATAGAGTAGATTCAGGTTATCCACCCAAAGTTGCAGGCGTTCGTTCAAGTAATCATCCCCGTAGATAGATTCCGCCATTTGTGTGGAATAATTAATGGGAAGGATATCCAGCCCATCGAACGGAGCCACCTGCGGGGTACACCACACAAGCTGACTATTCGTCTCGTTCTCCAACTTCCAGTCGCAGAAAGGAAGAAGTACCGTATGGAACTCCAGTCCTTTGGATTTGTGTATGGAGAAAATGCGGATACCCTCCACCTCACCGCTTGGAATCGTCTTGCCGCACAACGTTTCGTCCCAATAACGGATGAATCCGTCGAGCTCGGAAGAATTACTTTGCAGATAATCCGTCACTGCATCGAAAAAGGCGAACAGGTAAGCGTCCTGATCGCTGATGCGGTTCATCTCGAAGATACTGAAAAGTTCCTCCAAAAGTTCGTAGAGAGGCATTAACCGCAGTTCTTCCAGCTTCTCAAGGAATGTGGCAGGAAGATAGTTCTCTACGGGAAGGAGTAGGAGCGTGTTCCAGTCCAGCCCTTTCCGCAGCACTTCGTTCTGATAAGCCACAGCAAGTTGGGCACGCGCTATCTTGTTGTTTCCGTCGGAGAGATAACGCAAGGCGTCCAACATCATGCAGATAGCGAGCGAGGCGTCAAGGCGGAAAGCTTCGTCCGACACGATCTTATAATGCAGCTCCTTGTCAAAGTAATCGGCAATGCGGGGAATGTTCTTATTCTTCCGCACGAGAATCGCTATATCATTCAGCCGTACGCCGGAGGAGAGAAGACGGTTCACCTCTTCACCTAAGCTGATCAATGTCTGTTCGGTATAGTCATGTTCCTCATCGGGTTCGAGGAACGAAACCTTCACGTAACCCTTTTCCGTTTCCTTGGAAGATTCCTGCACAACATCAGCGTAGGCTTTCTGCAAATCCTTGCAGTCTTCGCCCAACTGACTGCGGTATATCCCGTTCAAATAATCGGCGGCGGCAGTAAAAACACGGTTGTTGAAACGGATGATATTGGTTTCGCTCCGCCGGTTGGTAGCCAATGTCCTTACATGGATGGGGAAATGCTCAATGCGGTCGTTCAGACTGTTCAGAATCCCCCAGTCACCATTCCGCCAACGGTAAATGGACTGTTTGACATCTCCCACAATCAAGCTGTCCGCTCCTTGCGAAAGCCCTTCGAGCAAAAGCAGTTTGAAATTCCCCCATTGCATTCGGCTGGTATCCTGAAACTCGTCTATCATCACGTTGCGGATATTGGTTCCTATCTTTTCGAATACAAAAGAAGAATCACCGTCTTTTACCAATTGATGAAGCAGGGCATTGGTGTCCGACAATAAGAAACGGTTGTTATCGTGGTTCAGTTGGCGCACTTCCTCGTCGATATTGGCAAGAAGCTGCACTTTATTGAGATGTTGCAGAGACAGTCGGCAACTGTTCAGCAACAGGTTATTTTTTAAACGGAGCTTTTCCGCATCCTCCAGGATATGTATCAGACTGGAATCTGCCAAAGCGATGATGTCCGCATAGCGGGAAGAACTTTTTGCCGCCCAGTTCTTTGCATCTTCCAGACACTTCTCCACAGTCGCATTGCGGATATCGTTTCCTAAGATACCATTATTCAGTTTACGGAAATAACTGCCGATTCCGCGTGAACCGTTTTTCAGATCGTCGGCGGTTAGCGCATGGCCTTCCAATTCCTCCTCAAAATGATCATAGAAACCTTTCATTTCTTCCAGCACTTCGGTTTCCAGTTCTTTCAGTTGCTTGCGGTATTCCTTGATGGTGTCCGGATTGCGCAACCGCTTCCGAAGTCCTTCCCCTTTTTCAATATAGCCCTCGTCAAAGATATTGCGGCCGAAACTTTTCACCTCATCCGATACATTCCAACGCTTGTCGTCGGCAATCCGTTCGTTGATATAATCCAGCAGCCATGCGAGGACAGGGGAGGTGGGACCGAGTTTCTCAATCATGCTGTCTACCGCATCGCTGAGCACTTCGGTATTGTTCAGTTCGATATTCAGATTCGGGCTGAGTTCCAGTTCCCGCGCCAGGTTACGCATGACGGATTGAAAGAACGAGTCGATGGTTTCCACCCGGAAACGGCTGTAATCGTGCAACATATAGCCGAGAGCGACTCCCGCCGCTTCCCGTATTTCCTGCTCCGTCCTTCTGGTTTCTTTTTTTATCCGGTCGAGATAGGCTTGAGAATCTTTGTCACCTATCTGAATGCCGTATAGCTGGCTGAGAATACGCTCTTTCATTTCAGCCGTCGCCTTATTGGTAAAGGTAACGGCCAGAATCTGACGGTAGGCACGCGGATTGAGGATTAATAATTTAATGTATTCCACTGCAAGGGTAAACGTTTTACCCGAACCGGCGGAAGCCTTATATACTAAAAGTTCACTCATGCTTATTGTAAATCTGTTAATAGAATTTTTTCATAAAGTCCGGTCCGAAACAGAGCAGGAATAGAGGGAGATAGTCTTTTAAAGCCACTCGGAGTAACTTTAAGGCTTGTCCGATCCTGTAATTTACAGTCTGGGGGGAGACATTCAGTTTTTCTGCTATCTCTTTATGGGTGAGATGCTGGCTACGATTCATCTCGTATGCTTCACGACACTCTTTGGGAAGTTGCCTCAATGCTTCTTCGTAGAGTCGGAAAAGCTCGTTGCCCAGATAGAAATCAGGGTTATTGAATTCGCCTTCGTATTTCTCTATGATTTCCAGATGTACTCTTCGTTTGATCTCAAAATGGGAAAGACGATTGAGAGCCTTGTTTTTTACGATGGTGAAAAGTAAGGTTTTCAATGTTAGTTCCGGCAAAAGGCTGCTGCGATTTTCCCACAACCACATCATTGTTTCTTGTACGATCTCCTCAATCTCCTCCTGTTCATAGACATATTGGGAACAAAAAGCGCACAGCCTCCGGAAATAGTAGCGGTAGACTGCGTCAAAAACATTTTCGTCTCCTGCTCTGAGGGCGGTGATGATGGACTTATTGTTGTTAATATCGAAAGATATCGGAGGTTGCGGCATTATCATTTTTTTAATGTAAGACAAAAATAGTCAAAGAAGTAGAGATAAAGAAATAAAAACACGAGAAAAAAATTTTTTTCTTTCTTTGTTTAGTATATTTGCATCGCCAACTGTATAACTACAAAGGTATTATTCTTATATTGTAAAAAGATTGAGTAGAACATGGATGAAATAATCTTATTGGCCTACTTGCGAGGTGAATGTAGTGACGAGGAAGCAGGACTGGTGGAAGCATGGTGCGAGAAAGCACCGGAAAACCGGAAAGTTCTGGAGCAACTTTACTATACTCTTTTTGTAGGCGACCGTGTAGTGGTGATGAATACTGTAGATACAGAGGCATCATTGAAAAAATTGAAATCGGCAATCAAGGAGAAGGAGGAAAAGAATCAACGGAAAGGGATGTCTGTCCGTTGGGGGCGTTATGCCACTGTGGCTGCCGCTTTCTTCACCGGGCTTGTTGTTGCGGGTGGAATCACTTGGGGGTTGCTGTCCGACAAACTTTCGGATTACGAGGTGCTGACCATTGCAGGCCAGCGGGCGCAAACGGTATTACCGGATGGTAGTAAAGTGTGGCTGAATGCATCTTCCAGATTGGTTTATCACAATTCCTTCTGGAGTTCGGAGCGTGAGGTGGACTTGTCGGGTGAAGCCTATTTTGAGGTGACTCATGACAAATATGCACCTTTTATTGTAAACAGCAAGCAAATCAAAACCCGCGTACTGGGCACAAAATTTAATGTACGTGCCCGCGAGGAAGAGAATAGGGTAGTGACTACCTTGCTTCAAGGTAAGGTCCAAGTAGATTCTCCACGCACGGAGAGCAACGGATATGTGCTGAAACCGGGACAGACCTTGAATATCGATACAGATACTTATCAGGCGGAACTGATCGAATATAACCAACCGACAGATGTTCTTTTATGGATTAAAGGGAAGTTGATGTTCAAGCAGAATTACTTATTGGAAATCACCAATATCATGGAAAAGCTGTATGATATTAAATTTATCTATGAAGATGAAACGTTGAAGACCGAACGCTTCACCGGTGAGTTTTCTACGGATAGCACTTCTGATGAGATCCTGAATGTGCTGATGCATACACATCATTTCAGCTATAAGAAAGAAGGAAGGACTATCCGGTTGAGAAAGAGATAGCTTTTTGATTATTCTTGTTATTGATAAACAGATATAAATATGAGAACCTCATCTTACACGCAGGAAACAATGGTGATAGAAAATCCTTCTAAACCACTTGTTATGCTTATGAATAAGCTAAGAGATAGAAAAATGGCTCAATTAAAAGAATTGAAAGAAAAGAAAGATTTTTATTTTCCTAAGAACAAGCAATGAAAGTCACTCACCCCTATATCATATATCTCGAAAGCAACATCAAGGATATGTAGATTGTATCAAAAGTAGAATTTATTCAATGTCTAAATAAAAAAAGCGGAGATTAATTCTCCGCTTTTTTATTATTAGATGTATTATTCAGGCCATTTTATGAGATTGAATTCAGAGATTCCAATCAGATAATCCCCATAAGATTCCATTCTCCACGAATCAAGGAAGTTTAATTTGAGATATTGTGTCGTTATAGGAGTGTAAAATTTTATTATGTTGTTTTTGATTCTGTCGGGTTTTGGGAATAATTTGCTTCCTACCAAAACCCAATCAGTTCTATTTTCACTCGTATATATATCAACATTTTTCACATTTGCTTCGCTACTGTATGCTTTAATAGTTCCCATTGATATCCCATTAAATGTAACTTCCTTTTTAAAATTGAAAACTAAAGTAACATCTTTATCGTATCCAGATACAAGCCATTTATCTGTATTATCATTAGCATCTTTTCCGTCCACAAGGTAAGCACAATCGTAACTAAATGGCGTAGAATCAATATACCATTTACGATCAGCTATATACTGTCCGTTTCCCAATTCAGATTCTCCCGGATCTACGTTGATACAGTTATTGATGAGTGCACAATACATCTTATTCATATTGGTACTCAATGCTACGTGCTCATCCGATACTTCTTTCAATTTTATCGGGAATAGATATTTACCGGACAAATCCATCGCTGTAAAATTGGTAAGCGTGAGACAAGCGGAGTCTTTCGAAACATAGTCTCCTGCCTTTATGGTAGCGGAACCTTTAGTAAACTCATAGGTACCTTCTAACGGAAGCGCATAAGCCGTACCGTTCTTAGCATTGTACGCATTTACAGTTTCCAGATCTCCCATTTCCAACGTCACTGTGATATCTGTGGACAAAGGAGAAGTGATTCTTACCGGTACTTTATATTCCACTTTTTCAGGAAGTGCGGCAGGATTGAACTGTACAGTCAGATCCATAAAGTCCATAGGTGTCATTCCATTACTCAGATATACTTTCTGAGTGGTATCGTCTCCTACGATTTTTTCTTCATATTCGTCCTCATCGCAAGCACTGAAAAGGCAGAGGCTTATTAGGCTAATTGCAATCAGACTGTATTTTCTATAATTTATGTGATTCATAATCTATATTTTAAGTTATTCTACATTTTCAACGTCCTTGTCAGGCTTGTTATCAGCTATAATATTTTTTATCCAACGAGTGTCGCTTTCTGAAGTACAAAGATTTCCATGTCCGGTATAATCACGGAATTCATTACCTTCTCCTTCATCCAATCTCCAATATGCTTCCAGGCCATCTGACTCCGGATTCACGTTAAACATATTATTTAGAATTTGGGTAGGAGTAATTGCTTTTGTCCAGAATCGTAATTCACTCACCTTTACGTTTGCCACTAAATATTGTCTATCATCAGGGTTACCAAAGGAAAATTTATTCTTACCCAAATTAGTGACAATACCTTTCATGGTCTTTTCCGAATCTTTCACACCATTTACATAAATTGTAAGTTTAGTGCCATCGTTTACAAAAGCTAAATGATACCATGTGTCTGTATTAAATAACATATTAGTATTCATCTGACTGTCCTGGTTCTTTGCTTGAAGCCGATTCCCTTCTGTAGTCGTATCACCGAATCTTGTATAGATTTCTCCTGTTTTCCCGGCTGGAGCGAATGCGGCAAATAAAGCCTGATTATTCCATTTACCTATTTCTTTGCCTAGCTTGTCAATACTGATTCTAAATTCTACCGACCATTCTTTTAATTCATAATCTTGGCGCATTTGCATCTTCAGAAGGTTATTTCTGTTGATGACGGGAACAGATATGGTTTTCAACGGATCCATGATGTATATCATCATATCGGCTCCTTTCAGCGTTTTGATACTTCCTTCGGTTGCAATACTGACAGGCAGTGCATAATTCCTGCCTGATTTCTTCATTTCTTCAGTCATCGGCTTGAAAGTTACTTTTACTCCCTGTGCATCTAGTTTACCTTGTTTGATTGTTACAGTATTGTTTTCAACATCGTATCCTTCTTGCGGAAGTAATACATAGTCCGTACCGTTTCTTTGGTTGTATGCTTCCAGAACCGCTTCATTGATGGCAACCTGAACCTTTACATCTTCCGGAACTGCCTGTCCGGCACACGGAGTGAAATATACAGGCAAATCAGCACTTCGGATAGGAACCTTCTGCGCAATATAGGCTTGCGTTTTCGATTCTTTGATATAAACCATGCTGTCAACCGTATCATATTTAGCATCATTACATCCCATGAGGGATATGACAATACCAGTCAATATAATTGAATATTTGTTTCGTTTCATAATTATCGATATTTAGTTTATTTTACAGGAGGGTTCATAATTCGAGTGGCATTGCGTAAAAACGGATAAGTACCTTCATGACCGGGTACATAAAACTCATATTCCATGTGATAAGTACCAACTCCGCCTTTCCGTATCTTTTTACCGTTTACAACGGGATTCCAACGGGCCATGCCTTCCAATGATTTCATTTCTGTTCCATCGGGAGCTATAAAATCGTATCCTCCCATTTGTGCATACTTCTCAAAATCTTCCGTCACTATGAGCTTTCTTGCCAATTCTTCGGCGGGAACTTCCGATGAATACTCGTTTATAAGATCATTTAAACGGCTGTTAAGTGTATATTCACCGGTACAAGTATAAGCCTGCGTAATGAAATAATCAAAATAGCTGGCATACTTAGCTGGCAAATTTGAAATCTCACCATCTACTACAAGATATCTTCCTGTACCGGATTTAGGACCTACACGCTTGGACATGGTATCCAGAAATACGTCAATACGTCCCGGTCTTCCCATTTCACGATTTGTTTCAAAGGGCTGTGCAGTAGTTATTTCCCAGTCCATATCAAAGCCGTCATAGTTATATTTGTCGATGGTATCGCAAATGGCATTCGCAAATTTCACTATTGAGGCTTTGATGGCTTCTTCGTCATTATCTACCCATCCCCAGAATTTATGCCGGTCTGCACGGGTCGCGTTATATTCTTCCGGAGTAATCTGGTCTCCCATCTCCAATACAAGGAATACGACTAATGCCTTAGTCCCTTTTTTCTCCTGCACATATCTCAGGTCTTCCAACATTTCGGGTGTCGGGCTTTTCCAGCCGCCCCACATTGATATGAAATCGACACTGTCCGGAAGTCCGACCAGACAGTTCTCCAGACTGGATCCTTTACCTGTCCAGTTTCCATACCAACCGAAAGTGACAGAATGATCAGATTTCTTATATGCGCGTAAATTCGCATAATATTCTTCTGACATACTGCTTCCGCTCATAGATTGCGAATGCAACGTTTCTATTTCCGTCCAGTCGTCACAAGCGGTATTGACCGCTATGGCCCCGAATAATAGCATTATAAAATAGAATATTTTTTTCATTTCAGTTCTCGTTAAGTTATACTTCATGTAAGATTATTTATCTTTTCTTTGCCACCAAACTTTGGTTTCGTAATTGTCCGCACCCAATTTCTGTACAGCCTCATTCACATTGACTGTATTGCGAATGTATTCCGACGGAGGGAATGGTATACGATTGGCTACGGGAAGATTTGAACCGTTTCCGTTCATCAAAGGGAAGAAATGAGGATATCCGGTACGCCGGTATTCACTCCATGCTTCTTGTCCCAATGGCCACAAAGCAATCCATTTTTGAGTAATAAGTCTTTCCAGGCTCCTTTCGTCATCTCCATCTTCCCACTTAATGGTAATTGAACTTACGGCAGCCACACTTCCTTGATTGAATGGGTCCGTATAATTGGATTGAGCGGATGTATTGTCATTCAAGTACGCTTCGACACCTTCTGCTCCCCATTGTTCGAAAGAAAGTTTGATGGCAGCATTGTACAGGTCTTTGGCGCTCTCTTTTCCGATATTCCAATGAAGCATGGCGGCTTCGGCCATATTGAAAGTGGTTTCGGCAGCACTCATCCATAATGTGCGGTCCATCGTACCCACTTTGATTGTTGAGAATTTAGGTCCTGTACTTTCATTTCCATAGGACAATCCGGCACGCATACCCAGGTAATTATCATATCCTGCACCAATGGTATGTTTCTGAAAATACTTTTCCATACGGGGATCCTTGTATCCTTTCATATAAGATACGATATCAGCAGCCACACGATGGTCGGGCCATTGGCACAGTACTGTGTACAATTGGTTTTTGCTTCCCAATGAAGTTGCATTATCTTCGTTGGAACGGATAACCCCGATAGGATGAGTAATAGCTTCCACTGCCATTGCTTCAGCTAAATCCGGCGCAGCGAAACGTACCCTGATTGCCATACGCAATTTCAATGAATTGGCGAATTTTACCCATTTCCTGAAGTCACCGTCATATACTTTGTCATATTTCGCCATACTTTTATTGGTGGGATACTCATTTACATAGTTCGTCATTACATCAATGGCGTTGGTCAAGTCTGTAAACATAGCCCGGTATGCTTCCTCCATTGTGTCATAAGGAGTAGAGAGCTTATCACTTGAGATTTGAGAATAGGGGAGAGCTCCATACATATCGACCATGCGTTGCATTGTCGCTACTCTTAGAATCTGAGCCCACGCAAAGTTGACACCTGTCCCCTGAGTCAGATTCTTGATTTTGTTCCATGCTCCGTACACCATGACCATTACATTGTCATCCCCAAATTGATAGTTCAGCCAAGCTTCCGGTGCATTGTAGGTCGCAAAATTGGAATTCTTGAATTTATCGGTTGCCATAACCTGATAACGTCCGTAGCAGTCGCCTATCAAAGATTCATTGGTGTTATAGATATTCTCGGTAGCTATAGGATACGCATAATCGCAAAGCGTCAGGAAAAAAGCATTGGCTGCAAAACCATCCCTGCCGATCTCTTCTTCCGAAACCTTTCCAGTGGGATCATTCAAGCTGTCTTCCATACATCCCTGAAATATAGAAACACCGAAAAGCATACAGCTTGCAATGGAAATCCGTGTTAAGTATTTATATATTTTCATTTCTTTATTTTTAATCATTAGAACTGTATTTTTACATTAAATCCCCAACTCTTCAGACTGGGTTGCATAAAGTAGTCGATACCCTGATAATAAGTACCGGTAGAAGCGGTTGATTCCGGGTCGAACGGAGCTTTATTGTAAATCATCCACAGATTGTGCCCGGTCAATGTCAGACTAAGATTGCATTTGTTGTTAAACCATTTAGCCGGGAATGCATATCCGACAGACACTTCCTGCAAACGTACATTGGTGGCGCTGTATATATAATTGGACATCAGACCGCTTACTCCCGCTGTCTCCGTATAGAAAGTCTGAGTATCTACCAAACCGTTATTGATTGCGATACCTTCACTTTCACGTGCCAGTTCTGTAGTCTTGGATACTCCGAACTGATCCATCACGGCTTGAGTCGGTGATATAACGATACCGCCAAAACGAGCGGAAAGCATGAATCCTAAATTGATACCTTTATATGAGAAGTCATTACGGAATCCCATATTACCTTTCGGCAAAACGGAGCCTACATGAATAAATTCGTCAGAATTCTTTATGTCTTCCTTTTTCACGTTCTGGGTGGCTTTGTCTATGTAGATGTTGCCTTCCTGGTCACGTTTCAAACGGTTGGTTACATACATATCTCCCATATCTCCACCTTTGCGCAGGATTATCTTAGCAGACCCGATACCGCCTTTATCGATTTCTTTCAAAGTGTAATGGTTGCCTTCGTCATCTACAGCATCATCCAGCAGTTCAACAATCTTATTCTTATTGAAGCTGTATGTCAAGCTAGAGTTCCAGCCAAAATCACCCCATTTCTTATTGTATCCCAAAGTGAACTCCATACCTTGGTTTTCGATATTACCGGACTGCGCATACATAGCAGCATAGACAGCCGTTCCCGATAATGGAACTAAGAAAGTCTGCTTGCGGGTATTCGCTTTGTACCAAGTGACATCTAAGGTCAATGAGTTGCGGAAGAATTTTGCATTCAGACCGGCTTCCCAAGAGTTGGTGCGTTCCGGATATAATTTAGGTAACGGACGATAAGTCTGTAATTTCCATTGGCTTGTAGATGGTTCCCATTTGTATGTCTTTTTAGAAGACAGATTGCGGGGAATGGCAGTACCTACGGATGCGAATGAGCCGCGCACTTTCAAATAAGAAATGAATGTAGGCAATTTCACCATCTCGGAAATAACACCGGAAAGTCCGACAGACGGATAGAAGAATGATGACCGCTCGGTGTTTATTAACGCGGAGTCCCAGTCATTACGTCCTGTCAGTGTTAAATATAACATACTCTTCCAGCCAAGTTCCGCACTTGCAAAAACAGAATTGGTCCGTTGTTTGTAACCGTCTTCCACCGGATAGGTGTCTTTATCCAGCACTGTATTCATGTTATATAGACTGAATACATTGGACATATCCTTCAAACCTCCCTGAAATCCCTTTTCATCATAATAGGTCTGCGTGAAACTACCGCCAATATTAGCACTCAAAGAAAAGTCTTTGAAACGTTTGTCTATATTGACCATGATATCCGCATAAACCTGCCGGTCGTCCGCTTTGTAATATTTATAAAAACCATAGTCGGAACCATCGGTAAAGTAAGTGTCTGTAGTAGCACTTCTCTTGTCTGTAAAATCATTGGTGGCATTGTCTATACGCACACGACCTGCGACATTCAACCAATCAAGAATCTCATACTTCAGATTGACATTGGCCATATAACGCTGCTTCTTTATACCGTGATTCATTTCATTGATTACCCAATACGGATTGTTCTTCATACTGTAACCGGGATCTCCCCAACTCCAGTTTTGAACGTCTATTTTCCGGGTCTCATCATAGGTCTTATACATTCTGACTGATTCGAAATTCTCTCCACGCGGAAATAAATATACTGCCGGAAGCGGGTTGAAATATTCGCCTTGTGCCATTAGGTTTCTATCCTCCTGGACAATATAGCTGAAACCTACATCCAGAGTCATCTTATCTTTCAAAAAACTTGTCGTATTTCTTACTGTGAAGTTGTAACGGTCATATTTACTGTTTTGAATGATACCTGTTGCGTTTGTTGTCCCGACGGACAGGTATGTTTGGTTCTTGTCACTACCTACTGATAATGAAATGTTGTTCTGAATGTTTGTGCCTGTGTTAAAAAAGTCTTTCGGGTCGTAACTGCCGAACATGGAAGGTGCTTTGTCTCCCCAAGATGCGAAAGATCCGGCACGGTTGATATACGAAGTCTGGAATTCCGGCATGATAAAAGGAGACGAGAAAGTCGAATTGTTTGAAATTGTGACTTTGGCCGTGCCTTCTTTTCCTTTCTTGGTGGTGATCAGAATCACACCGGATGCAGCATTGGAACCATATAATGCGGCTGCTGCAGGACCACTCAGGACGGACATACTTTCTATGTCTTCCGGGTTAATGTCGGATATTCCCTCTCCTCTCGGCTGAACTGAATATTGTCCGCTTATATCACCTTTGTTGATGTTGAAAATGGGTACACCGTCGATTACGTACAATGCGTTGTTGTCTGAGGATATGGATTTGGTACCGCGCATCACTACACGAGTTGCACCGCCCACACCGGAAGAAGAAGCATTGATGTTCACACCGGCTACTTTGCCTGCCAGTGAGTTCATGAAGTTAGCGTCTTTCACCGTAGTAAGCTCGTCACCTTTTACTTCTTGCACATTGTAACTCAATGCTTTTGTGGCACGCTTGATACCCAAAGCTGTGACAACAACCTCATCGAGTGCCTGCGCGTCTTCTCCCATTGTGATTTTCAAGGGTTGTGCATTGGCCAGCGTGATTGTCTGGGTGGCATAGCCTACGTAAGAAATTTCCAGCACATCACCTTTGGATGCCTGTATCTTGAAGTTTCCGTCCATATCGGTAATGGTGCCGTTGGAAGTTCCTTTTATCAAGACACTTACACCAATTAGAGGTTCACCTTGCGCATCTGTTATGGTACCGCTTGCCGTAACAGGAACTTTTTTCTGCTGTTCTTCCTTCTTATTATTTGCAGAAAGTACGATATGATTATTGACTATTGAAAAACTGACATTGGTTCCCTTGAATAATATGCTCATGACATTAGTGAGGGACTCTTTTTTTACTTTGATAGATACGATGCGGTTAATATTGATATCACTTGAGTTATAAACTATCGACATTGAAGTCTGTTTTTCAACTTCTTTCAATGCAGTATTCAGAGGTACTTTCGACAGATTAAGAGTGATTGTCCGTTCTTGCCCATAAGCGGAAGCAAAAGACGAAACCAACAAAAGGAAGAATAACAAGTATGAAAACTTGTGTTTTATAATTTCTTTCATCTTATTCTTTTTAGTTAGAAATAATTTTTGGGTTTTGTTATTAGAAGTCAGTAAATTGAATTACTACTTTCGTACAAAGGTCTTATGTATCAATGTTTCTCATAATTTATAAATTTAAAGGTTACACTTAAAAACAAATTCAATAAGCGCTTATTCAGTAGTAGTACATTTTAAGTTATAACCTTACTAAACGAAGGTATAACTTTTTTTTAGTAAAACGGATATTTATGGCGGAAATGATAATAAATGAAAAAAAAGAGGGGGGAAACGTTAGTAGTTTCCTCCCTTTAGTTGTATTATATATAGATGGGTCAGAAAAATGAGTTTATTCATCTATATACTATGATTTATGCAACAGAATAAAACTGCTTCTCAACGAAAGACTATTAACCCGGCTTGCTGGGTTCCTACCGCTTACTTTGCAATGGGACTTCCCTTTATTGCCATTAATCTGGTTTCCGTATTTATGTTTAAGGATCTGGGAGTGTCGGATACACAAATCGCATTCTGGACTTCCCTTATTATGATGCCTTGGACGCTGAAATTCTTGTGGAGCCCTTTTCTTGAGATGTTCCGGACAAAGAAATTCTTCGTACTGGTGACCGAATTGTTGAGCGGAGTATTGTTTGGAGTGGTGGCCTTTTCTTTATTCTTCGACTATTTCTTCGCTATCAGTATTTCGACGATGGCGGTGATTGCTTTTAGCGGCGCGACACATGATATTGCTTGCGACGGTGTATATATGGCGGAACTGAACAAAGAGGATCAGGCGAAATATATCGGTGTGCAAGGTGCTTTCTATAATGTAGCCAAACTGGTGGCTAACGGTGGACTGGTCGCTATGGCTGGTGCATTGGCGGAACATTTCGGAGCGATAGAGGGAGCTTCAATCGATGCCAATAAAGGTGCGTATTCGTCTGCATGGATGATTATTTTTGCGGTAATCGCTGTGATAATGGTATTGATAGGTATCTATCATATAAAGGTGCTGCCTTCTACGCAGATTCCCTCAACAACGAAAAAAACGACTTCGGAAGTGGGACGGGAATTGGTAGGTGTGATTGCTAACTTCTTTACTAAAAAGCATATTCTTTATTATATCTGTTTCATCATCCTCTACCGTTTGGCGGAAGGATTCATAATGAAGATTGCTCCGTTGTTTCTGCGTGCGTCGAGAGAAGCGGGCGGGTTGGGACTGTCTTTGAAGGAGATTGGTACATTGAACGGAATTTTTGGTTCTGCCGCTTTCGTGTTAGGTTCACTGTTGGCAGGCATTTATGTATCTAAGTTCGGATTGAAGAAGACTTTGTTCACTCTCTGCTGCATCTTCAATCTTCCGTTTGTGGCTTATACTTTCCTTGCGGTGGTGCAGCCTACCGATGTGTATCTGATAGGAACGTGCATTACGATGGAGTATTTTGGCTATGGCTTCGGGTTTGTCGGATTGACATTGTTTATGATGCAACAGATTGCTCCGGGAAAACACCAGATGTCGCATTATGCTTTTGCATCAGGAATCATGAATCTGGGAGTCATGCTCCCGGGAATGGTCAGCGGTTATCTGAGTGACTTGCTGGGTTACCGGAACTTCTTTATTTATGTTCTGATAGCGACTATACCGGCTTTTCTGATTACTTATTTCATCCCGTTCACGTATGACGATTCAAAAAAATAATCATATAAATAATCGAATATCATGAATAAAATTCAAATTCCTTGGGAAGATCGTCCTGCAGGATGTGCGGACGTAATGTGGCGTTACTCACAAAATCCGGTTATCGGACGCTATCATATCCCTTCATCCAATAGTATTTTCAATAGTGCCGTCGTTCCATTCGGAGATGGTTTCGCAGGTGTGTTCCGTTGTGACAACAAGGCCGTGCAGATGAACATATTTACCGGATTCAGTAAGGATGGTATCAATTGGGAGATCAGCCACGAACCGATTCAGTTTAAAGCCGGCAACACGGAGATGATCGAATCGGAATATAAATATGACCCCCGTGTGACGTGGATTGAAGACCGTTATTGGGTGACCTGGTGCAACGGTTATCATGGTCCTACCATTGGCATTGCTTATACTTTCGACTTTAAGGAGTTCTTCCAATGTGAGAATGCTTTCCTGCCTTTCAACCGTAACGGTGTGCTTTTCCCGCAGAAGATAGACGGTAAATATGCCATGTTGAGTCGTCCCAGTGATAACGGGCATACTCCGTTCGGTGATATATATATCAGTTACAGTCCGGATATGAAGTATTGGGGAGAACATCGTTGCGTGATGAAAGTGACTCCTTTCCCGGAAAGCGCCTGGCAGTGTACGAAGATCGGAGCCGGTTCCGTACCTTTCCTTACGGATGAAGGCTGGTTGCTGTTCTATCACGGTGTGATTACTACCTGCAACGGTTTCCGCTATGCAATGGGAGCTGCCATACTCGATAAGGATCATCCGGAAAAAGTGCTGTATCGTACCCGCGAATATTTGTTAGGTCCGGCTGCTCCTTATGAACTGCAGGGAGATGTGCCGAATGTAGTATTCCCTTGTGCCGCATTGCAGGATGGCGAACGTGTAGCTGTTTATTATGGTGCCGCCGACACTGTTGTGGGCATGGCCTTCGGATATATTAAAGAGATTATCGACTTTACTAAACGGACAAGTATCATTTAATAAAGCCATGAAACGTATTCTATTAACTTACACACTTGCTTTCGCCCTTCTTCCTGTATATGCGGGAGAGGGTGGAAGCCCCCCCGCTGATAAGAGTCTTCCGGTTGATTATGTAGATCCTTTTATCGGAACGACCAATTTCGGCACGACCAATCCCGGAGCGGTGTGTCCGAACGGAATGATGTCCGTAGTTCCTTTTAATGTGATGGGTTCTTCGGAAAACACGTATGATAAAGATGCACGATGGTGGTCTACTCCATACGAATATACCAATTGTTTCTTTACAGGATATGCTCATGTCAATCTGAGCGGAGTAGGTTGTCCGGAATTGGGGTCTTTACTTTTAATGCCCACTACCGGAGAGCTGAATGTGGATTATAAAGAATACGGAAGTAAATATAAGGATGAGCAGGCTTCACCGGGTTATTATTCCAATTATCTGACGAAATATAACGTTAAGACAGAGGTTTCCGCTACTCCCCGTACAAGTATCGCCCGTTTTACTTTCCCAAAAGGCAAAAGCCATATATTGCTGAATTTAGGAGAGGGACTGACGAACGAAAGTGGCGCTATGCTCCGCCGTGTCAATGATTGCGAGGTGGAAGGCATGAAACTGCTCGGTACGTTCTGTTATAATCCTCAAGCTGTTTTCCCTATTTACTTTGTGATGCGGGTTAAAAAGGTTCCTTCCGCAACCGGCTACTGGAAGAAGCAACGTCCGATGACGGGCGTGGAAGCCGAATGGGATGCGGATCAGGGGAAGTATAAACTCTATACCCGCTATGGAAAAGAAATAGCCGGTGATGATATCGGGACTTATTTTTCTTTTGAAACGGAAGAGGGAGAACAGGTGGAAGTGCAGATGGGAGTTTCCTTTGTGAGCATTGAAAATGCCCGGTTGAACTTGGGCCGTGAACAGGAAGGAAAGAATTTTGAGCAGATTCTTGCCGAAGCGCGTACTAAATGGAATGACGACTTGTCACGTATCACTGTAGAGGGCGGAACGGATGCGCAGAAGACTGTGTTTTATACGGCACTCTATCACCTGCTGATTCATCCTAATATCTTGCAGGATGTCAACGGAGAATATCCGGCAATGGAAAGCGATAAGATTATGACGACAAAGGGAGACCGCTATACGGTATTTTCTCTTTGGGATACGTATCGCAATGTTCACCAATTGTTGACACTGGTTTATCCGGAACGCCAGATGGAGATGGTACGCACCATGTTGGATATGTATCGTGAACATGGGTGGTTGCCGAAATGGGAATTGTATGGGAGAGAGACATTGACAATGGAAGGCGACCCAAGCATTCCGGTGATTGTAGATACATGGATGAAGGGTTTGCGTGACTTTGATGTGGAGCTGGCATACGAAGCAATGTACAAATCGGCTACACTGCCGGGAGCGGACAATCTGATGCGTCCTGACAATGACGATTATCTGTCGAAAGGATATGTGCCCCTCCGCGAACAGTATGACAATTCGGTATCTCACGCTCTGGAGTATTATATTGCAGATTTTGCACTTTCCCGTTTTGCAGAGGCTTTGGGTAAGAAAAAGGAAGCGGAACTGTTCTATAAGCGGTCTTTAGGGTATAAACATTATTATAGCAAGGAGTTCGGAACGTTCCGTCCGATATTGCCTGACGGTACTTTTTATAGTCCGTTTAATCCGAGACAGGGAGAGAACTTCGAGCCGAATCCCGGTTTTCATGAAGGCAACTCCTGGAATTATACATTTTATGTGCCGCATGATGTATATGGACTGGCAAAGTTGATGGGGGGCAAGAAACCTTTCATTAACAAGTTGCAGATGGTGTTTGATGAAGGACTTTATGATCCTGCCAACGAACCGGATATTGCATATCCTTATTTGTTCTCTTATTTTAAAGGAGAGGAATGGCGCACGCAGAAAGAAACGCAACGGTTGTTGGATAAGTATTTTACAACGAAGCCGGATGGTATCCCCGGAAATGATGATACGGGAACGATGTCTTCATGGGCTATTTTCAATATGATAGGTTTCTATCCGGATTGTCCGGGATTGCCGGAATATACATTGACGACTCCGGTATTCGACAAGGTGACTATTCGCCTGGATCCGAAATGGTATAAAGAAAAGGAATTAGTGATTGAAAGTAATCGCGCCCAACCGGGAACTCTTTATATCAATAAGGTGTTACTGAATGGAAAGAAGTTCAATAAATATCGTATCACACATGATGAACTTGTTCATGGTCAACACATATATTTTGATTTGAAATGACACACAGTGTTTCATAGGTATCGTTTTTGGGTTGACAGGGCTGTCGGACATTTCAGGGTCCGGCAGCCCATTTTTCTTCTCATTCTTTTCTCTTCTTCTCTTTTTCCTTCTTTTATTTTCTTCTTTGTGTTATAAGCGATTACAAAATTCTCTTTCATTCGTCTAGTACATAAATCGTGTATAAAATAGAATGATAATGAAAAGGAATTTGTTGAAGTGTATCCTTTGGGCATTACTGCTTGCCGGATGTTTCCCTCTATTGGCCGTTGCCGGAGCGCAACAAAAAGAACAGCGTTATAAGATTGCCGTATGCGACTGGATGATTCTGAAACGTCAGAAGATCGGCTCTTTTCAATTGGTGCATGAATTGAAAGGGGATGGTGTGGAACTGGATATGGGCGGTCTTGGCAAAAGAGAAAGATTTGATAATAAACTCCGTGAACCTCATTTCCAACAACTGTTTCGGGAAACTGCACAGAAATTCCAAGTAGAAGTTCCATCTATTGCCATGTCCGGATTTTACGGGCAGTCTTTTTTAGAACGGACTAATTACAAAGAATTGGTCCGGGAATGTTTGGACGCCATGCAAGTGATGGGGGCTAAGGTAGCTTTTCTTCCATTAGGAGGTATTAAGGCCGGATGGGAGAATGAACCGGAACTTAGAATGGCAGTAGTAAAACGTTTGAAAGAGGTAGGAGATATGGCAGCTTCCGACGGTTTGGTCATCGGTATAGAAACTCAGCTTGATGCAAAAGGGGAGGTGAAACTGCTGAAAGAGATAAATTCTCCCGGTATCAAGATCTATTTCAAATTTCAGAATGCATTGGAAAATGGACGGGATTTGTGCAAAGAGCTTAAGATTCTGGGGAAAAAGAGAATTTGTCAGATTCATTGCACAGATACAGACGGAGTTACCCTGCCTTTCAACAAGCGGCTGGACATGAATAAGGTAAAAAAGACGCTCGATAAGATGGGATGGAGCGGATGGCTGGTCGTGGAACGCTCGCGAGATAAGGAGGATGTAAGGAATGTGAGGAAGAATTATGGAACGAATATCGAGTACTTAAAGAAGGTGTTTCAGGAGTGATAGGACGGAGTCCATGGATAGAATATGAAGAAAGATATCTTTTTCTATATTTTATTCTTTTTAAGTGATTACAGTTTTTAATGTTTTTCGTCATTATTATGTAGTTAGGTGAAAATTAAACATGGGATTTTATATATTTGAATTTAAATTTGTAAACAGATGAAAAAAGAAGAAATCTTTTCTGGAAAAACACAGAGCAGATATCTGAGCGCAGCAAAGATTATTTGTCTCTCTTTCTTGTTTTCCATACCAGTAGAGGCTTTTGCTGACGACATAACTGAGGTTGCGTCGGTGAATCTTGTTCAACAGCAAAGTGTGGTAAAAGGTACGGTCGTGGACGCACAAGGAGAACCAATCATTGGTGCCAGTGTGACAATAAAGGGAGGAACTGTTGGAACAATTACCGATATTGATGGTAAGTTCTCGTTGACTGTACCGAATGGCAGCCAGCTCGTTGTGTCATTTATTGGATATATTCGTCAGTTTATCACACCAAAGCAAGGTGAGACATTGAAAATTGTATTGAAGGAAGACAATAAAGTGTTGGACGAAGTGGTAGTGGTAGGTTATGGTACCCAAAAAGCAAAGGATGTGACTGGTTCTATCGGTGTGATCGCTCCTAAAGAAATTGAGGATTTGCCGGTATCAAACTTAGGAGCAGCGTTGGCTGGACAAATCCCGGGATTGAGTATCAGTGGCGGTGATAGCCGTCCGGGAGAGGGAGCCAGCATTTCTATACGTCAGTCATTCTCCTATTCTAAGGATGGCGGTAGTAGTAATCCGATGGTGATTATAGATGATGTGATTCAGATAGATGCTAATAGCGGACTTCCGACATTGGATACATTTAATGCATTAGATCCTACTGAAATTGAAAGTATTTCTGTACTTCGTGACGCCAGTGCGGCTATTTATGGTTCGCGTGCCTCACAAGGTGCTATCATTGTAAAGACTAAACGTGGAAAAGCCGGTACGCCGAGAATTAGTTATTCCGGAAAATTCGGTTTTAATGACGCCGTAGGCCATCCGAAGACTTTAACAGGTGCTGATTATGGTCGTTTTGCGAATTCTTTCAATATCGCAGCCAATAAGATTGATAATACGAAACCTGAATATGTAAATAAGATCTATAGTGAAAGTGAACTGGCTGCGATGGACAATGAACACCACAACTGGTTGGATGAAGCATGGTCTTCTGCTTTTACAATGAATCATGCGATAAACGTGAGCGGAGGTAGTGATAAAGCAACTTATTTTGCCGGTGCGTCGTATTATACGCAAGGGGCTAATATGGGAAAACAGGACTATAATAAATGGAACTTCCGTGCCGGTGTTGATATTAAATTGACTTCTGATTTGAAGTTCTCGGCTACCATTGCCGCCAATCAACAAGATGTGGAAAAGAGTTTCTCAAAAGGTATGACTTCCATCAATGGTTATGATGGTATAAAGCCAGGTGAATCAGGAGATTATCTTTTATTATCTCACATGCCGGATTATTTGCCGTGGGAAATTACCCTAGATGATGGAAAGTCATATTATACTTCTCCGCTAATCTCGAGCTATGACACTGCCGGAAATGCAAAGAGTAATAATAAAATGGGTACATGGAATTATTTTGCAATGGAGAATAATGATGGCTCTTATTCAACAAACAGTGTGTTCGGATATGATGCCAATTTCTCGGTGACTTATGCCATTCCTTACCTAAAAGGTTTGTCTGTGAAAGCCAGTTACGCTTTGAAGCATAACGCTGACGATGGTGAACAGGTATTTATGCCTTATACGTTAGCTTACTTGAATGCTAAAAATTCATTGACGGATGGAAACCGTTTTTACAGCGCACACCCTTCAGTCAAGGACTATAAGTTTGATAAATATACAGGAAGTACTCGTGTCGTTTATAAGGATATTCTTTCAAAAAACGAGCAGATGAACTTCTATGTGAATTATGAAGGCCAATTTGGTAAACATGGCGTTACTGCAATGGTTGCGTTGGAGAAAATGCAGGCTTACCAGACATCAAAAACAATGCTTTACAATAATCCTGATCCTGATACTTACCTTGGCACATCTCCTACAGCCGGGGCAATGGATGCAGGAAACTCTATTACATACAAGTATAAACAAGGTTCTCTTTCTTATTTGGGTCGTCTGACTTATAACTATGCTGATAAATACTTGTTACAATTTATCTTCCGTAGTGACGCCTCTACTAAATTTGCTCCTGAAAACTATTGGGGCTTCTTCCCAGGTATCTCTGCCGGTTGGGTAGCTTCCGAAGAGAACTTCTTTAAAGAAACGATGCCGTCATGGTTTGAGTATTTGAAGGTCCGTCTGTCTTGGGGACAGACAGGTAAGGATAACCTGAAAGCATGGAGATGGAAACAATTGTATGAGGTTGACCCGAGCCGTGGATATGGCTTCGGTGCTAACGGAGGTGTTGTGACAAGTGGAGTGAAACCGCAGGCTACGCCCAACCGACAAGCACATTGGGATAGAACGAATAAGTACAATCTCGGGTTGGATATGCGTTTCTTGAATAATCGCTTAAGTGCAACTGCTGATTTCTATTATGATATTAACTCCGATATTTTGAATCAGAATATAGGTGGTATTATTGGTACTCCGATTTTTGCTGGTGGTGCAATAGGTGAAGTGAATTATGGTAGAATTGACGCTTGGGGAGGTGAATTCTCTTTAAACTGGCGTGACAAAGTAGGACAAGTAAGATATAATGTCGGAGTAAACTTTGGATTCAGTAATAATAAAGTAAAACTTTGGCCGGATATGGGCGACAATCTTCCGTCAAAGAATACTATGAGAGAAGGACATTCTACTATCTTCCCATTCTGGGGATTCAATGTATGGAGAGGAACAAGTACGGGCGATGGTATTTTGCGTACACAAGCCGATATTGATAATTACTGGAGTTATCTGGAAGCAAATGCTACTGCAGCAGGAAATTCTTCTGTTGAATATTTAGGTAAGAAAAATAAGTCTGAATTGCGTCCGGGTATGTTGGCTTATCAGGATTTAGGGGGAAGTTTAAATAGTGACGGTACTCAAAAAGGTCCGGATGGTCGTGTGGCAAAAGATGAAGATTATACCCAACTATGCAAGAAAGACAAGACTCACGGTTTCACTACAAAATTAGGAGCCGAATGGAAAGGATTGAGCTTTAACATAATGATTTCCACTTCATGGGGAGGCAAGCGTCAGATTGATGTAGCACAAATCAAGACTTCTAGTAAGGATATGGTATGGGCACCGGACGTATTCTGGAAAGATATGTTTGACGAACAGTATAATCCGATGGGAAAATATCCTAACCTTGGTATGGAAAACCGTTTGAGCGGTTCCGTGGACAGTCCTTCCGACTTCTGGTCTATCAGTACTTTCCGTTGCTATATTCGTAACCTGAGTATTGGATACACATTACCTAAGGCATGGTTGGCACCGTTGAAAATTCAATCAGCCAAATTAAGTCTGACTGGTAATAATTTGTGGGACTTGTATAACCCATATCCAAATAAGTATCGTAATATGTATGATGCCACTACTACACTGTATCCTACACTGCGTACATGGTCATTGGGTGTGAATGTTTCATTCTAACATAAACAACGTTTTGAAAAAGAAAATAACAGGTATGAAAAAGAAAGCTTTATTATATAGTATTGTACTGGCAACCGGTATGTCTTTTTCCGGTTGTAGCGATCAGTTCTTGCAGGACATGACTCCGTATGACAAATACTCTCCGGAGATGACTTTCGGTATAGAATCGAACTTAGATTCGTATATCCAGAATGTATATTACAATTACTTCTATAAATCGGGAATGACTCCTACACAGTCATACGGACTTGCCGGAGCATGGAATGACTATACTGCTTATACAGAAGAGAAGTGGGGTATACAGGCGAAAATTGATGCAAGTCAGGAACTAGACCGTTCTGATGATTGTGAAACTTATTTTGGAGCGAATCTTGGTTCGAACATCGGTAATTCCCCATATACTCGTATTCGTAGTTGTAACGAAATTTTAGAAGGAGTCGATAAGTATGGACAGGATTTGTCTGAAAGTGCAATCAAACGTGCTAAGGGGCAGGCTTATTTTTTACGTGCTATGCAATTATTCGATTTAGTCCGAGTGTATGGCGGTGTACCTATTGTAAACAAAGTGATTGATGCAAGTGATCGTGACGGAGCAACAGCTTATGTCCGTGAGAGTGTAGAAAAATGTATTGAACAAGTTGTAAAAGATTTAAGTGATGCGGCAGGAATGCTTCCCACACGTAAAGAATGGGGCGACAGTCAATATGGACGTTTGACAAAGGAAGCCGCATTGGCTTATAAAAGTCGTGTCTTGCTGACCTTTGCCAGTCCTCTTTTCAACAAGGATTGGGATAATCCGAGCAACAAACGTTGGGCAGATGCATTAGAAGCCACACAAGAAGCAAAAACATTCTTGGACAGTGAAGGTTATGGACTTTACGGCTCGACAGCTAAAGAGTGGGATGAAATGTTTCACAATTTTGATAATAAATTCTGTAAAGAAGTTATTATGGTAAAACTTTTGGCAAGTACAAACGTGAAGAATGACGAACACAGTGGGTGGCAAAAAGCTATCCGTTTGAAATCTATGGGAGGAAGTGGAGCAGGTTATCAAGTACCGCTAGGTATGATTAATCTTTTCCCAATGGCAGATGGAAAAGAGGCCACACAAGAGAATGGTTATGATTCATTCCTTTTCTTCAAGAAACGTGATCCTCGTTTCTACTATACGTTTGCATTCACTGGTGAAAAGTGGGGTTATGATAAGAATGCCGATGCTAGTGTGTGGAATTATCGTTGGACTGATCAGACTCAAAATCATTATTATGCAGACAACTTGGGTGGAAGTTCCTTAGCAGTGGTACGTAAAATGTCTAATCCGAATGCGAACAGTGATAATACTTACCAATGGGATGGAACAGATGTTTTCGAATACCGTTATGCAGAACTTTTGTTGAACTTGGCGGAATGCCAGGCTGCCACAGGACATCCGTCAGAGGCTGTGAAATTGATTGGTGACGTTCGGAAACGTGTCGGGATACTTGCTGGACAAGATGGTACTTACGGATTGGGTAATATTTCCGATAAACATGAAGCGATAAAAGCTTGTTTGAACGAACGCCGTATAGAATTGGCTTATGAAGGAAAACGTTATTGGGATATTATACGTTGGATGCTTTATAACGATGATGCAACAGCTTCCAATACCACTTGTGCTACTCTAGGCATAGAGCCTTTGAATAACACATATCGTGAAAACAAGTATTTACAAGTGAAGGATTATGATGGGAAGGAAGATCCCTTGACAGATAAACGTGATGGTTTTACACCAGTAGATGTGGACGATTGGGATAACTTAGAAAGTGAGATGGAAAGACTTGGAGAATTCTGGACTGCAAATTTCGAATTTAAAGAAACAGAAACTCCGGTCGATGCAACTTCAAACAAAGAACAGGCTTATATTACATGGAGACAGAACTATTATCTTTCCGGTTTGCCTACTAATGTTGTGAAAATGAATCCTTGGTTGACACAGTCTATTGGATGGACTGATGCTTATGAAGCTGCCGGTACATTCGATGCAAGACAGTAATCTGTAATTTCCTATTTCATCTAAATATATAAATCGTCTTTTCTCTTATTTCTCAGTTGGAAAAAGGGAAAAGGCGATTTTATTATTTCTTATTGAGCTTTTATAGCTTGCTTACATTGGATTGGAAAATAGTTTCTGTCCCCCACACCTAATAAAAATCACCATTACTGATTACAAATCTTTTTCTTTTTCGTCTTATTATTGTATTTTTGAATTAACAACTTCACAAAACCCAATAAAAAATGAAGAAGAAACATGTACTTTTAGCAGCTTTTGCTGCGGCAATGTTGACTCCGAGCGTTGTATGGGCACAATACCCACAGATAACAGACGAGGCCAAAGAAAATTATAAAAAGATGATGACTGAAGAACGGAAGCGTTCTGATGAAGCATGGGCAAAAGCGTTGCCAATCGTTCTGAAAGAAGCCAAAGAAGGTCGTCCGTATATACCTTGGGCTGGTCGTCCGTATGATTTGCCCCAAGCCGATATTCCTGCATTTCCTGGTGCAGAAGGTGGTGGAATGTATAGCTTCGGTGGTCGTGGAGGTAAAGTGATTACCGTTACCAATCTGAATGACCGTGGTCCCGGTTCTTTCCGTGAGGCTTGTGAAACAGGAGGTGCACGCATTATCGTATTTAATGTTGCAGGTATCATTCGTTTGGAATCTCCGATCATTGTACGCGCTCCTTATGTAACTATCGCCGGACAGACAGCTCCGGGAGATGGTGTCTGCATTGCCGGAGAATCATTCTGGGTAGATACGCATGATGTGGTTGTACGCCATATGCGTTTCCGTCGCGGTGAGACAAAGGTCTGGCATCGTGATGACTCTTTCGGAGGAAATCCGGTAGGAAATATTATGATTGACCACTGTTCATGTACTTGGGGGTTGGATGAAAATATATCTTTCTATCGTCATATGTATGATCCGAGCGAAGGACAGTATGAAAGCAAAGATTTGAAACTCCCTACTGTCAATGTAACTATTCAGAATACTATTTCCGCAAAAGCATTGGATACTTATAACCATGCATTCGGAAGTACGTTGGGAGGAGAAAACTGTGCATTTGCCCGTAATCTGTGGGCTAGCAACTCAGGCCGTAACCCTTCTATCGGTTGGAACGGTATATTCAATTTCGTTAATAATATAGTGTTCAACTGGGTACACCGTTCTTCCGATGGAGGTGATTATACAGCGATGTTCAATATGATTAATAACTACTACAAGCCGGGACCTGCCACACCTAAAGATTCCAATGTAGGACACCGTATCTTAAAACCGGAAGCCGGACGCAGCAAGCTGGATCATAAAGTATACGGACGGGTATATGCCGACGGAAATATCATGGAAGGTTATCCCGAGATTACAAAAGATAACTGGAACGGTGGTATTCAGATTGAGACTCAGCCGAATACCGACGGATATACAGAGTATATGAGAAGCTACCAACCGTTCGAAATGCCATATATTAATATTATGAGTGCAAAGGACGCATACGATTATGTATTGAAACATGTAGGTGCAAATATCCCTTGCCGCGACATTGTAGACGAACGCGTTATCGAAGAAGTAAGAACCGGTATTCCTTATTACGAAAAGAAACTTCCGAAAGATGCATACGGTGATTTGACAGGATTGGCTCCGAAGTCAATGGGTGAAGACGGACAGTTTAAATATCGTCGTCTGCCGAAAGACTCGTACAAACAAGGAATCATCACAGATATTCGCCAGATGGGCGGCTATCCCGAATACAAAGGTACTCCATACGTAGATACGGATGGCGACGGTATGCCGGATGAGTGGGAAAAAGCGAATGGATTGAATCCGAACGATCCGAGTGATGCCAATAAAGACTGTACCGGTGACGGATACACTAATATCGAAAAGTATATCAATGGTATCAGCACTAAGCACAAAGTAGATTGGAGAGACTTGAAAAACAACTATGATACTTTGGAGGAAAAAGGGAAGTTAATGTAAATGATGAAGTTAACGTAAACTAAGGTGCTGAAATGTCATTATTATACTAAAAAACAATATCAATGAAAAAGATACTGATAATTTCTCTGTTACTGCTCTCTACTTGGATGTCCGCCGGAGCAGTTGACCTGAACAAAGAGAACCGTGATCCGAAATATGTGGAGTCTATTGTCAACCGTTCTCAGAAGATTGTAGATAAACTGGAACTCACAGATAAACAGGTTGCTGAGGATGTCCGGAATATCATTGCCAACCGTTATTTCGAATTGAATGATATTTATGAGATACGCGATGCGAAAGTCAAGAAGGTAAAAGAATCCGGATTGACAGGTGAGGCTAAGAATGAAGCATTGAAAGCAGCTGAGAATGAAAAAGATGCGGCTTTATATCGTTCCCATTTCGCATTTCCCGCCAATTTATCTCTTTTCCTTGACGAGAAGCAGATAGAAGCGGTGAAGGACGGAATGACTTACGGGGTTGTGAAGGTGACCTACGATTCTCACCTCGACATGATTCCGACACTTAAAGAAGAAGAAAAAGCGCAAATATACGCTTGGTTGGTGGAAGCTCGTGAATTTGCTTTGGACGCTGAAAATTCAAATAAAAAACACGCTGCTTTTGGAAAATATAAAGGACGTATCAATAATTATCTGGCTAAACGCGGATATGACTTGAAAAAAGAACGTGAAGAATGGTACAAACGTGTGAAAGCACGTGGAGGATCCTTATAAGATTTTCTTCCCATAATAAAAATGGTTAGTTTGTTTGATGACGGAAAGGGTGGCTCGGAGAGTCGCCCTTTTATCGTATATAAAATTCAATCGGAAGATGAAGAATCTTCGTTTATATTTGAGTACAAATTAGTCCTTTTATCGTCTCCTTTGTATAAAGGATACAATTTATAGATTATAATAGCAATGAAAAGGTTAAGAGATACATTAGCGGCAATAGGTATTTTATTTTTTGTTTCTTGCGGAGGAAGCAAGGACTATTATATGTTTACTTCGTTTCATGAACCCGCAGATGAGGGCTTAAGATATTTATATAGTGAAGACGGAATGCATTGGGACAGTATTCCCGGTGTCTGGCTGAAGCCCGAATTAGGACAACATCAACTGTTGCGGGACCCTTCGATGGTATGTACTCCCGACGGAACTTTTCATCTGGTTTGGACGACAAGCTGGAAAGGCGATCTAGGGTTCGGCTATGCAAACTCCAAAGACCTGATTCATTGGTCTAAGCAACAGATGATACCTGTCATGACAGAAGAACCGACCACAGTCAATGTATGGGCTCCGGAGATTTTCTATGATGAAGATAGTGAACAGTTCATGGTAGTATGGGCTTCTTGCATTCCCGGCCGTTTTGAGAGAGGAATAGAAGAGGAAAATAATAATCATCGTTTGTATTATATCACTACGAAAGACTTTAAGACTATTTCTAAAGCGAAAGTCTTGTATGATCCGGGATTCAGTTCGATTGATGCAGTCCTTGTAAAACGGGATAAGAACGATTATGTGATGGTACTTAAGGATAATACCCGCCCGGAACGCAATCTGAAAATTGCTTTTGCTGATTCCCTGACAGGACCTTACTCACCTGCGTCGCAACCATTTACCGAATCGTTTGTAGAAGGTCCGACTGTAGAAAAGATAGGAGAGGAGTATCTTGTTTACTTTGATGTCTATCAGAAAAAGATATACGGTGCTATGCGCACAAAAGATTTTATAAATTTTACCGATGTGACGAGTGAAGTAAGTGTACCTGCCGGACATAAACACGGAACAATATTCAAAGCTCCCGAATCGGTAGTAAAAGCGTTGTTGACACATACCCGCCTTAATCACTAATCATTCACCGATAATCACTAAATAACATGAATAACTCTACAAAGATTCTCTTTGCATTGGCTGCCGGATGGTTGACATCTACGGTTGCAGCGCAAGACAGAATCCATTACACAGGAACAGAATTATCGAACCCTACTTATCACGACGGACAGTTGTCTCCGGTGGTAGGAGTGCATAATATCCAATTGGTACGCGCCAACCGGGAACATCCCGATCCGTCGAACGGCAATGGATGGACATATAACCATCAACCGATGTTGGCCTATTGGAACGGCCAGTTTTATTATCAATATCTGGCTGATCCTTCGGACGAACATGTACCGCCTTCCCAAACATTTCTGATGACATCAAAGGATGGCTATCAATGGACGAATCCGGAAATTGTATTTCCGCCTTATAAAGTTCCGGACGGATATACCAAGGAATCTCGTCCGGGTATGCAAGCCAAAGATCTGATTGCTATTATGCACCAACGTGTAGGTTTCTATGTCTCCAAGTCCGGCCGATTAATAACAATGGGAAATTACGGAGTTGCCTTAGATAGGAAAGACGATCCGAACGATGGAAACGGTATCGGTCGGGTAGTACGCGAAATAAAAAAGGACGGTTCGTTCGGTCCTATTTATTTTATTTATTACAATCACGGATTTAACGAGAAGAACACCGATTATCCGTATTTCAAGAAAAGTAAAGACCGCGAGTTTGTGAAAGCCTGCCAGGAGATTCTTGACAATCCGCTGTATATGATGCAATGGGTAGAAGAGGCAGACCGTGAAGATCCTATTATCCCCTTAAAGAAAGGATATAAGGCATTTAACTGTTACACACTTCCCGACGGAAGAATTGCCAGCCTTTGGAAGCACGCGCTCACTTCTATCAGCGAAGACGGAGGGTATACCTGGGAACAACCGGTACTCCGTGCTAAGGGATTTGTCAATAGTAATGCGAAAATCTGGGGACAACGTTTGAGTGACGGCACATACGCGACGGTATATAATCCTTCGGAATTCCGTTGGCCGTTGGCTATTTCATTGAGTAAGGACGGACTGGAGTATACAACGTTGAATCTGGTGCACGGCGAAATCACACCGATGCGTTACGGTGGTAATTATAAATCATACGGTCCTCAGTATCCTCGTGGCATACAGGAGGGGAACGGGATACCTGCAGATGGCGATTTATGGGTTTCTTATAGTGTGAATAAGGAAGATATGTGGATTTCCCGCATTCCTGTGCCGGTGGAACTCAATGCTTCTGCACACGCCAACGATGACTTTTCAAAGTCGAAAGCAATATCTGACTTGACTGATTGGAATATTTACTCTCCGATTTGGGCTCCGGTTTCTCTGAATGGACAATGGTTGAAACTGCAAGATAAAGATCCTTTTGATTATGCAAAAGTGGAACGGAAAATTCCCGCTTCTAAAGAATTGAAAGTCTCCTTTGATTTGCAAGCCGGACAGAATGATAAAGGTACGCTTCAGATTGAATTTCTGGATGAGAATGGAATTGCCTGCTCCCGTTTGGAACTGACACCGGATGGTGTTTTTCGTGCAAAGGGTGGTTCCCGGTTTGCGAATATGATGAAGTATGAAGCAGGAAAAACCTATCATGTAGAAGCTGTCCTTTCAACTGCCGACCGTAATATTCAAGTATATGTAGATGGCAAGAGGGTAGGGCTGAGGATGTTCTATGCTCCGGTGGCAAGTATCGAAAGAATAGCTTTCCGTACAGGCGTGCCACGTACATTCCCGACAGTGGATACTCCGGCCGACCAGACATACGATTTGCCCGGTGCCGGTGAACAGGAGCCGATAGCCGAATATCGTATAGCTAATGTAAAAACGTCTTCCACAGACAAGGATGCATCTTCCGCTTTCTTGAAGTATAAGGATTTCAGCCATTATGCGGATTATTTTAATGGAATGGAAGATGAGAATATCGTTCAAGCGATTCCTAATGCAAAAGCTTCGGAGTGGATGGAAGACAACATTCCTTTGTTTGAATGCCCGCAACGTAATTTTGAAGAGATGTATTATTATCGTTGGTGGTCATTGCGCAAGCATATCAAGGAAACTCCTGTGGGATATGGTATGACGGAGTTTCTCGTTCAGCGTTCCTATTCTGATAAATATAACCTGATCGCTTGTGCGATCGGACATCATATTTATGAGAGCCGTTGGTTACGTGACCCGAAATATCTGGATCAGATTATTCATACATGGTATCGCGGTAATGATGGAGGACCGATGAAGAAAATGAATAAGTTCAGTTCATGGAATGCAGATGCGGTATTGGCACGCTATATGGTCGATGGCGACAAAGACTTTATGCTGGACATGAAGAAAGACCTGGAGACCGAGTATCAACGCTGGGAAAGTACGAACCGCTTGAAGAATGGATTGTACTGGCAGGGGGATGTGCAGGATGGAATGGAAGAATCTATCAGTGGCGGACGGAAGAAAAAATATGCCCGCCCGACAATCAATAGTTATATGTATGGTAATGCGAAAGCGCTTTCGTTGATGGGAATTCTTTCCGGTGACGAGGGGATGGCTATGAAATATGGTATGAGAGCAGACACGTTGAGATATCTGGTAGAAAATGAGTTGTGGAATACCCGTCACCAGTTTTTTGAAACGATGCGTACAGACTCTTCAGCAAATGTCCGTGAAGCAATCGGATATATTCCCTGGTATTTCAACCTGCCGGATACGACAAAGAAATATGAAGTTGCCTGGAAAGAGATTCTGGATGAAAAAGGCTTCTCTGCTCCTTACGGATTGACTACTGCAGAGCGTCGTCATCCGGAATTCCGTACACGTGGAGTGGGTAAGTGTGAGTGGGACGGAGCTATCTGGCCGTTTGCTTCTGCACAGACATTGACAGCAATGGCTAACTTTATGAATAATTATCCGCAGACCGTATTGTCTGACAGTGTATATTTCCGTCAGATGGAATTGTATGTGGAGTCACAATATCATCGTGGTCGTCCTTACATTGGCGAATATCTGGATGAGGTGACCGGTTATTGGTTGAAAGGGGATCAGGAGCGCAGCCGCTACTATAATCATTCTACTTTCAACGATTTGATGATTACAGGACTGATTGGACTTCGTCCGCGTCTGGATAATACAATTGAAGTAAATCCGTTGATCCCTGTCGACAAATGGGATTGGTTCTGCTTGGATAATGTGCTATATCATGGTCATAATTTGACGATTCTTTGGGATAAGAACGGCGATCGTTATCATTGTGGAAAAGGCTTACGCATTTTTGTGGATGGTAAAGAAGTCGGTCATGCAGATACATTGACAAGAATCGTTTGTAAGGATGTACTCAAATAATCATTTATCTGATAATATAGATAGGATAGTCTGAACAATGAATATAAAGAAATATCTCCTTCTTTTTCTTTGCCTGCCATGTTTTATGCAGGCAAAGATTATAACAATCAGCCGCCTTACCTGTGAAATGCAGGAAGGTCTGGTAGTGGTCGAAGGTTCACCTCGCTTGGGATGGGCGATGGAATCACCTCAAAACGGGACACGACAATCAGCCTATGAAATAGACATTCGGGAAGCTTTTACAGGACGTCAAATCTGGAATAGTGGAAAAGTCTATTCTTCACAGAGCCAGCTGGTTTCTATAAAAGGGGCAGATATACGTCCTGATAATCCGTTCAATTATAGTTGGCGTGTTCGTGTTTGGGATGAGACAGATGCACCCTCTGAATGGAGCCGTGAAGCACAGTTCCGCTCTGCTTCCTCAAGACTTTCCGAAGGAAAATGGATTGGAGCTATCACTCACCAGAATGCTCATTTGCCGGAAGGACGCAAGTTTCACGGTGGAGAGTTGAAGAAACCGGAGGTAAAGGCAGCTTGGGAAGCAGTGGATACTTTAGCAAAGAAAAGTATTTGTTTGCGAAGAACATTCCAGGTGGGAGATACAACAGAAGGGAATACAAACCGTCAATCGGGCAAGAAAATAGTAGAAGCAACCGCATACGTTTGTGGTTTGGGATTCTATGAATTCTCTTTGAATGGAAAGAAAGTAGGTAACAGTGAATTTGCTCCACTGTGGAGTGATTATGATAAAACTGTTTACTATAACACGTATGATGTAACGGAACAATTGCGGCATGGTGAGAATGCCGTGGGAATCTTATTGGGGAATGGATTCTATAATGTGCAGGGAGGACGTTATCGCAAATTACAGATAAGTTTTGGTCCTCCTACACTTTTATTTGAACTGGTTATTAATTACGAAGACGGAACATCTACAGCACTCCGTTCTGACAATGACTGGAAATATGATTTTAGTCCGGTAACTTTCAATTGCATATATGGAGGTGAGGATTACGATGCGCGTTGTGAGCAAAAAGGATGGAATCAGGTTGGCTTTGATGATAGTCATTGGCGTCCGGTAGTTATACAGGAAGCTCCTAAAGGAATACTACGTCCACAGATGGCGCCTCCGGTGAAAATCATGGAACGATATGATATTCAAAAGGTAACCAAACTAAATGCAGAACAGGTTGCTTCAGCTTCTAAATCGACTAAAAGAACTGTCGATCCTTCTGCTTTCGTGTTGGATATGGGGCAAAATTTGGCTGGCTTTCCAGAAATAACAGTACGTGGCAAACGTGGACAGAAAGTGACTCTGCTCGTAGCCGAAGCATTGACAGATGAAGGTGCCTGTAATCAGCGACAAACGGGACGTCAACACTATTATGAATATACACTGAAAGGTGAAGGTGACGAAACCTGGCATCCTCGTTTCTCTTATTACGGTTTTAGATATATTCAAGTCGAGGGGGTTGTCTTAAAAGGTCAAAAGAATCCGCAGAAGTTGCCTGTGTTGAAGAATATTCAATCCTGTTTCGTATTTAATTCAGCTAAGAAAGTTTCCACTTTCGAATCATCCAACCGAATATTTAATGCTGCCCATCGATTGATCGAAAAAGCAGTGCGTAGCAATATGCAGTCTGTGTTTACAGATTGTCCGCATCGTGAAAAACTAGGCTGGCTGGAGCAGGTGCATCTGAATGGTCCTGGGTTATTATACAACTATGATTTGACAGCTTATGCTCCGCAGATTATGCAGAATATGGCAGATGCGCAACATGCCAACGGTGCCATGCCGACAACTGCTCCGGAATACGTGGTTTTTGAAGGTCCGGGTATGGATGCATTTGCCGAATCTCCGGAATGGGGTGGTTCTCTGGTTATTTTCCCATTTATGTACTATGAGACGTATGGAGATGACTCGTTGATTAAGAAATATTATTCGAATATGCGCCGTTATGTGGATTATCTGAAGACTCGTGCAGAGATGGGTATTCTTTCTTTCGGCTTGGGAGATTGGTATGATTATGGAGATTTTCGTGCCGGATTCTCTAGGAACACACCGGTTCCCCTGGTGGCTACCGCGCATTATTATATGACAGTAATGTATTTAATAAAAGCTGCGAAAATGGTTGGCAATGACTTTGACATTCATTATTATACTTCTTTGGCACATGAAATACTTGCCGCATTTAATAAATGTTTTCTCAATAAAGAGACAGCACAGTATGGTACAGGGAGCCAATGTAGTAATGCACTTCCGTTATTCCTCCAGATGACGCAGGATTCAGATGAACAAGGCAGTTATCAACCGGATGCAAAGTTGGATGAGAAAGTACTTATGAATCTGATTAAAGATGTGGAAGCACATGGCAATCGCTTAACGACCGGTGATGTGGGTAACCGCTATCTGATTCAGACACTGGCGCGTAATGGTCAGCACGAACTTATTTATAAGATGTTCAACCACGAAGAAGCTCCCGGATATGGCTTCCAGTTGAAATTCGGTGCTACCACCTTAACCGAGCAATGGGATCCCCGCCAAGGTTCTTCCTGGAATCATTTTATGATGGGACAGATTGATGAATGGTTCTTTAATTCACTGGTCGGTATTCGTCCATCTACTACCTATCAAAAGTTTATCATCGCTCCCCAGCCTGTAGGAGATTTGAAATATGTCAAAGCATCGTATGAAACTTTATATGGTACTATTGTTGTGGATTGGACTAGCCAGAATGGCACTTTCACTTTAAACATATCTGTTCCGGTGAATACTACGGCTGTTGTTTATCTTCCGGGAGAAAAAGAACCCAAAGAGATACAGAGTGGAACATATCAATTAGTTTGTGCAAAATGAAAGAACCTTTTGCATATATTTGTAGAATAAAAAAAAATGTATTCATGATTCTTTAGAAGACAATGATGAAATATAATTTAATAATATCGATTATGAATTTACGGACAACTCTTCTCGTCTTTCTTTGCTTCTGTGCAACCACAGTTCTTCGTGCCGAGCGTGTGGATATGTTGAAGGCCGGTGCAAAAGCAAATGGTAAGGCTCTTAATACAAAGCTAATCAATTCAACGATTGATCGTTTGAACCGTGGCGGCGGAGGTACTCTTTTCTTTCCTGCCGGGACTTACCTGACAGGAAGTATCCATCTGAAAAGCAACATTACACTGGAGTTGGAAGCCGGAGCTACTTTACTCTTTTCTGACAACTTCGATGACTACCTTCCTTTTGTCGAGGTTCGTCATGAAGGAGTGATGATGAAAAGTTTCCAGCCTTTGATCTATGCGGTAGATGCCGAGAATATTACCATCAAAGGAGAAGGAACTTTGGACGGACAGGGAAAGAAATGGTGGATGGAGTTCTTTCGTGTCATGATTGATTTGAAAGATAACGGCATGCGTGATATAAATAAATATCAGCCGATGTGGGATGCAGCAAACGATACGACAGCGATTTATGCCGAAACAAACAAAGACTATGTAAGTACTTTGCAGCGCCGTTTCTTCCGTCCTCCGTTTATCCAACCCATCCGTTGCAAAGAGATAAAGATTGAAGGGGTAAAAATTGTCAATTCCCCCTTTTGGACGGTAAATCCGGAGTTTTGTGATAATGTGACCATCAAAGGCATTACAATTGATAACGTTCCTTCTCCTAATACGGATGGTATTAATCCCGAATCATGCCGCAATGTACATATAAGCGATTGCCATATTTCGGTAGGCGATGATTGTATCACGATAAAATCCGGTAGGGATGCCCAAGCCCGTCGATTGGGAGTACCTTGCGAAAATATCACCATAACCAACTGTACTATGCTTTCCGGCCATGGAGGCGTTGTTATCGGCAGTGAAATGAGTGGAAGTGTGCGCAAAGTCACCATCTCCAATTGTATATTCGACGGAACGGATCGTGGAATCCGCATCAAGTCAACTCGTGGAAGGGGAGGCGTGGTTGAAGATATTTGCGTCAGTAATATTGTAATGAGTAATATAAAACGGGAAGCTGTCGTGCTAAACCTGAAATACAGTAAAATGCCTGCAGAACCAAAGAGTGAACGCACCCCGATCTTCCGTAACGTACATATCAGTGGAATGACTGTGACAGATGTAAAGACTCCGATCAAAATAGTGGGTTTGGAAGAAGCGCCGATATCTGACATTGTTTTGCGTGATATTCATATTCAGGGAGGAAAACAGAAATGTATCTTCGAAAATTGTGAGCGTATCACGATGGATGACGTAATCGTCAATGGTGAAGTAATTAAAAGCACCACAGATACCACAGATTAACACAGATATTTAATTCGGCTAATTTGTAAGAGTAAGAAATCTGTGAGAATCTGTGTAATCTGTGGTGAAAAAATAACTTGTATAAATTAAAGATAAATGAAACGAATCCTTTTTACCATGCTTCTTACCGCATCTCTTTCGGCTGAAGCGCAGACACAAACATACGAGACGGAATTTGCCCGTCCCTTGAATGAAGTACTGACGGATATTCAAAACCGTTTCGGAGTCCGCCTGAAATATGATATTGATACAGTAGGAAAAGTGCTGCCTTATGCCGACTTTCGTATTCGTCCTTATTCTGTAGAAGAATCCCTGACGAATGTATTGGCACCTTTCGATTATAAATTTGTCAAACAGAAAGGAAATATGTATAAGCTAAAAGCGTATGAATATCCACGTCGTACGGATGCAGACGGAGAAAAAATGCTGGCTTATCTGAATACTCTTTATGCAGATCGACAGGCTTTTGAACTTCGCGTTAATTCTTTGAAAAAAGAAGTGCGTCAACGTTTGGGTATCGACACTTTACTAGCTCAATGTGTTAAATCCAAACCTATTCTTTCGAAGATACGTAAGTTTGATGGCTATACAGTGCAGAATTTTGCACTTGAAACACTTCCCGGCTTATATGTTTGCGGTTCTATCTACACACCTCAATCAAAAGGAAAACATGCGTTGATTATTTGTCCTAACGGACATTTTGGTGGCGGACGTTATCGTGAGGACCAGCAACAACGTATGGGCACTTTAGCACGTATGGGAGCTATTTGTGTGGATTATGATTTGTTCGGATGGGGAGAGTCGGCTTTACAAGTTGGCAGTGCGGCACATCGTAGTAGTGCAGCGCACACTATTCAGGCAATGAATGGCTTGTTGATTCTTGAGTCTATGCTTGCTTCCCGTAAGGATATTGATACCAGTCGTATCGGTACAAATGGTGGTTCAGGAGGGGGCACTCATACTGTTTTGTTGAGTGTATTAGATGATCGTTTTACCGCTTCTGCTCCTGTGGTGAGCCTTGCTTCTCACTTTGACGGTGGCTGTCCGTGTGAAAGCGGAATGCCCATTCAACTTTCTGCAGGAGGAACCTGTAATGCGGAACTAGCTGCTACTTTTGCCCCTCGTCCACAACTCGTTGTATCTGATGGTGGCGACTGGACGGCTAGTGTTCCTGCTCTTGAATTTCCTTATTTGCAACGAATCTATGGATTCTACAATGCGAAAGACAAAGTAACGAATGTACATCTTCCCAAGGAGAAACATGACTTTGGTCCGAACAAACGGAATGCTGTTTATGATTTCTTCGTAGACGTGTTCAAGTTGGACAAAAAGATGCTGGACGAAAGCAAAGTTACCATTGAACCGGAATCTGTGATGTATAGTTTTGGAGAAAAAGGAGCTTTGCTTCCCGAAGGTGCAATCCGGTCATTTGACAAGGTAGCCGCCTATTTTGACAAAAAGGCTTTTGCTGATTTAAAATCAGATGCTTCTCTTGAAAAGAAAGCTATGGACTGGGTAGCTTCTTTAAAGTTGGATGATGAGAAAAAGGCTGGTTTTGCGGCAACAGCTATTTATAACCATCTTCGTAAAGTTCGCGACTGGCACAATGAGCATCCCTATACAACAATTCCCGAGGGTATCAATCCTCTTACAGGCAAGCCGCTTTCCAAGCTCGACCGTGAAATGATTGCAGATTCTGCTATGCCGAAAGAAGTACATGAAAGGCTAATGAAAGAGTTACGCAGAGTATTGACTGAAGAACAGATAGAACAAATCCTCGATAAATATACGGTAGGTAAAGTCGCTTTTACCTTGAAAGGTTATCAGGCCATTGTGCCCAATATGACAGAGGAGGAAACTGCTTACGTCCTGGAACAGTTGAAGCTGGCTCGCGAACAGGCTATTGACTATAAGAATATGAAGCAGATCTCTGCCATCTTCGAAATTTATAAAACCAAATGCGAACAGTATTTCAATGAGCACGGCCGTAACTGGCGTCAGATGTTCAAGGATTATGTGAATAAGCGAAACGCAGAAAAGAAGGCCCAAGGAAAGAAATAAAATGATGATAAACCTTTAATCTTCCTATTTGTCGGAGTATAAATCCGGGATAACTAAGAAGAACATAATAGAGCTATGCTTTGCGACTGACAAAGCATAGCTTTATCACTTCTAAAGCTATGCTTTACGTCTCAAAAAGCACGCCATTACTTTTTCTTCACGATTACTAAACATCTTTTTCAAAGAAAATGTGTTATTTTGTGGATGGCTAATAGAAATATACATGACATGGATAAGCAAAAAGTAGCATTGGTCCTTTCTATGGGAGGAGCACGTGGAATAGCGCATATAGGAGTAATTGAAGAATTGCTCCGTCACAATTTTGAGATCACCTCTATTGCAGGAAGCTCGATGGGAGCTATGGTGGGGGCGATGTATGCTTCAGGAAAGATGGAAGAATGTAAGGAGTGGCTATATAGCTGGGATAAACGTAAGATGTGGGAATTGGCGGATATTACTTTAAGCCGGGATGGATTGGTGAAAGGTGACCGTTTTATCAAAGAACTGAAACAGATTATTCCGGACATGAATATTGAAGACTTGCCTGTCCCTTATGTAGCTATGGCTACGGATATTGTCCGCGATCAGGAAGTGAGGTTTGACAGGGGAAGTTTACATGAAGCTATCCGTGCATCTATTTCTATCCCCATGCTTTTCCGTCCGTTGAGAAAAGACGGTATGGTTTTGATTGACGGAGGCATTCTGAATCCTCTTCCATTGGCTCATGTAAAACGCATTGAAGGAGATATCCTGATAGCTGTCGATGTGAATGCACCCCTCGATTCCGGAAAGAAAAAGAAAATATCTCCTTATAATCTATTGACAGAATCTTCAAGAATGATGATGCAACAAATCACTCGTTACCAGATAGAGCGTTGTCAGCCGGATATCTTAATCCAGATGTCCGGCGATACCTATGATATGCTGGAGTTTCATCATGCAGCTTCGATAGTGAAGACAGGAGTGGAAGTCACCCGAAGCGTGTTGAAAGAGTCTCATGGCGATTAATGATATAATAAAGACATATCATTGTATCTGATAAATTCTCAAATTACTCCAGATAAATCATCTTTTTCGTCATTCCTCCGTCAATCGTGATATTTTCTCCATTGATGAAATTATTGTTTTCTTCACAGAGAAACAAACACATACGGGCAATATCTTCCGGTTTGCCTACCCGTCGCGAAGGATGTTGTGAATGATCTTCCGGCCGGAGTTGGTCATAATCATGAGTTTGTATCCATCCCGGAGCAATAGAGTTGACGGTGATATTCCATTCAGATAATGATAAAGCCAGTGCATGAGTTAAAGAATAGATACCGCCTTTCGAAGCTGCGTAACCTTCACTTCCCGGTTCACTCATCAGGTAACGTGTGGAGCAGATATTGATAATCCGACCGTATGGGTTAGGAGAGGACTGTTCTTTACGATGTATGGCAAGCAGGCGGGAGGTGATAAATACAGGGCGTAGGTTGATAGAAAGAATTTTGTCGAAATCCTCTACACTCGTTTCGGTGATAGAAGAAAATTGACTGATACCGATGTTGTTGACAATAATATCAATATCATTCCATTCGGAAAGAATACCTTGTATACAACTTTCAAGTGCATCCTTATCGCTGACATCGACTTTATGGAATATAGATCCGGTTGCTTTTGCAGTCTCTTGTCCCACTATTGCATTTATATCACAAAAAGCGACTTGATCGCCGGACAGGCAAAAAGCTTCTACTATTGCCTTGCCTATACCTTCCGCTCCTCCTGTTACAAATATTCTTCTTTTGGAGGGGGATGATTTTGAGGTCATTGGAGTACACGAAGCCGATTCAGCCGGATGAACGGTTGTAGATTTCTTCTTACCATATTTCTGTGCTTGTTTCCAAGCAGCCTTTCTGGCTTCATATAGCTCTTGCTGTTTTTCTATATAGTTGTCTGCCATCGTTCTTTTTATTTATTGCAAATGTAAAACATAAAACGGATAAATGCAAAGAATCGACTGCTCGATTGAATAAGAACAACCGCTCGTATGCGGAGAAAGGACCGTAGGATTATGACAAATCGACCGCTCATTCCTATCCGAACGAGCGGTCGATTTATGTAAAATGATTATTCGATTTTTAGAACTTCAGCGGATCTATCTCGGCATATTTTATCCGTTGACGACGCCAAGTGTAAATGGCATGCAGCTTTCCATCTTTACCTTCAATAATGCTAGGATAAGAATATTGACTGATCGGGCTATCCTCCAATGTGAGAACAGGCTTCCAGTTGATTCCATCCTCCGATATAGCTACACAAAGCGGTGTGCGAGGACCTTTCGGAGTTCCGGGCAATGTAGAGAAATTGTTATAAATAAGCACATGCCTGCCATTTTTCATTGTCACGGCGTCTGTGCCGGAATTATTATTCGGAACATCCAGCAGCGTTACTTTGCTCCACGTATCACCATTGTCACTGCTCCAGGCTGTTGCAATCTGTGCATTGCGCGTACGGCAGAGTATCTGCAATTTTCCGTCCTTATGCTTTAAAATACTAGGTTGTATCGCATAAATAGGTTTAGCGCCTTCCCCTTTGATGGCTTCCCCGCCTTCCTGATCATCCGTATTTATTCCTCCTTTTTTACGGTTCTGAGTCGGTACGGACAGTTCTGCTTCCAAAGGTCCTACCATTTTCCAGTTTTTTCCTTTATCATCAGAAATCTCGAAATGAACACACCAGCCCTTACTACCTTCCGTACTGGAAGGACAGATGATACGGCCGTTGATATATTCCGGCTTATTCTTGATAGGACCTAGAAAACCTTTGGGAAGAGGTTCACGCTTGCTCCAGGTCTTTCCTCCGTCACGCGAACGAACCAACCATCCTGTCCAGTCACTCACTTTCAGACCTATTTTGTAGAAGAGAATCAAATCTCCGCCCGGAACTTGAAACAGTACCGGATTCCAACACGCTTTCCGGCGTGCGATGAGTTTCCCTTTTGCATCTTTTACCGGTGTACAGGTGGAGTCGATTCCCGCTAATACAGCTTGCGGATCTTTGAGTGAAAACACACCGTCGGCAGCAAGTTTGGGAGCACTCCACTCTTTGGCGCCTTTCGGCTTACGGCATACCCAGATACAACAATCGGGATTGCGTTCTTTCGTTCCTCCAAAGAAAGAGGCGACAAGATCTCCGTTCTTCATCTCTACAATAGTAGCTCCGTGACATTCGGGGAAAGCGGCCTTTTCGTACAGAAATTCATCACTTAAAATGGCTGTGTTCTTAGTCGGTATATCTACACTAAAATGATGTTTCCCCGAACCGATCTTCTCTTTTCGACCATCCGGCAAATGTACTTCGCCTGTTGTATTGGCAGGCAACTCAATATCCCATTCCAGATGTATGGGCGTTTTCTTCCATCGGCTGGCTATTTTTCCATAGATACTCATATAAGATGCATCTACATTGCTTAACTCTTGAATCTCAAAAGCCGGCTGGAAAATAATATGTTTATAACCGGACTTCCAACGGTCTGCCCGGATACCTGCCAGATTATTGAAACACCAAGGCAATAAATCTCCTAAAAGCATGACATGGTTGCCACTGTTCATTTCTGGATTTGCCGTATCACCGTTCCATAATTCCCAAATGGTGGTAGCACCTTTTCCAACCATATACCCCCACGAAGGATACGTTTTGTTGGTAGCCAGCAAGTAAGCCACATCGGCATAACCACGACGGCTTAATTCACGCAACAGCCATTGCACACCAATGACTCCGGTGCTGATATGTCCCTTATTGGTGGTAATAATGGAAGTTACGGCATTTTTGGCAACCTCATGGATGTAATTCTTTGGCACTAACCCGAAAGCAAGTGGCAGAATATTGGCAGTGACCGTATTATTACCATAGTAGATACTGTCCGGATATAATGTATGTCCCGGCACATGGGACGTTCCCTCTTTTATATGCAAGAAGCGGGCATTGAATGCGTCTTTCATACGATGTTCCAGGTCTTCCCATTCTTCTGCATCGGCTTTCAGTCCTTGCAAACTGGCAAAACGATGCATCAGTTGTAACACTTTCAAGTAATAGGCAGTGGCGATCAGCGCACCGTCAGTCTTGCGGGAAGGATCCTTACTGTGAATCAGCTCTAATGATTCGGGAGGAACACACCAGTCACCATATTTATCTTTGGTTATGATATATTCCTTTGTCATATAGTATTCACGGATATGAGCCACCCATTTTTTGATAGCCGGATAATTCTCCTCTATCGGACGTTTATCTCCGAAATTGGTAAAAAGCATATCACAAGCCATAGGCAACGCCGCAGGCCAGGTCACATTGTCCGAGTAATAGTTCCAATAGGCCGGAGCGACATCGGGAATACAACCGTCTTCACGTTGTGCTTCGCGGATATCACGTGTCCATTTGGTATACATTGCATAATTATCGAAAAGCATACTCTCTCCCCAACATCCCATGGTGCGGTCGCCCAACCAAGGCTGACGTTCATTCCGTTGCGGACAGTCTACCGGCATACCTTTATAATTACTCCGGATTCCCCAAAACGCATTACGGACAATCTTATTCAATGTCTCGTCAGAGCAACTGAAAGACCCTGTATGCGTCATCTCGTCTTCCACGACTTCAGCTACGAAGTCTCCAAGTTGCGCATCCGGATAATTGCTGACCTCCACATAACGGAAGCCATGATACACGAAACGAGGTGCCCACGTAGCGTCCTTCACTTCGCGTCCGCTTACGATATACGTATCTGTGGAACGGGCGTCACGTAGATTCCGGATAAAGAGTTCCCCATTGGCCTGCAAGGTTTCTGCGAAACGGAGACGAATACTGTCACCGGCTTCTCCTTTAATGCGGAACCGCACCCAGCCAGCCATATTCTGACCAAAATCAAGGATGTACTTATCACCAAGTTTTTGGATGGAAACAGGTTTTAATGTATCCATTACTTTCATACCCGGCATTATTGGGGCACGCAATGTTCCTGAAGGAATACTGACTCTTTGTGCCGCTATCCAGCTTTTGTCGTCATAACCGCTTTGTGTCCAGTTGCCCAATTCCTTGCGGGCATCATATTCTTCACCGTCATATTCGTTATTGCTACGGATAGCACCTTCGGTTGTCAGTTTCCATGAAGTGTTTGTAGCAATCGTTTCTTTACTGCCATCCGTATATTCCACAATCAAATTCAGGCGGAGTTTGGGATAGCCGAATGTCGGTATCTTGTACGGTTTGTAATTCTGGCGCATCGTATAGAAACGTCCGTTGCCCAATGTCACACCAATAGCATTCTCTTTTTGAAGTTGCGGCGTCACATCGTAAGTGTTGTACAGAATTGTTTTCCGATAGTCGGTAGGAGCGGGGGCCAACACTTGATCGCCGATACGCTGTCCGTTGATAAATAATTCATAAAGTCCCATTCCGGCAATGTGTACCGTTGCACGTTTCACCTCTTTGCTTAAAGCAAATTCTTTGCGGAGATAACGGGCTGCTAAGCGGCTCCATTGGGTTTCGCTGTCACCGGGAGCGGCACGGTCTAATCCAATCCACTGGCCTTGCCAGTCCGCTTCATTCAGCAATCCCATACTCCAAAAGGCCGGAGTACTCCAGTCCGCTTCCCCTCTATTGGTATAGACCTTCACTTTCCAATAATAGCGGGCATTACGCTTTAGCGGTTTACCTTGATAAGCAATCCATTGGGAGGCGTCGGACTCTATTTTTCCTGAATCCCAAATATCTCCTTTTCCTTGCGCCAGCAAGTCGGCGGAAGAAGCAACAAGAATGTGATACGCTGTTTGCATCACATTCTGTTCATCCGATTCGATGCGCCAACCCAATCGGGGCTGGCGCACGTCGATACCTAGCGGATTCTTTAATTGCTCCGTTCGCAGTTCGGTTATGCCTATGGCTGCATAGACTGAACCTGCTAAAAACAGAAACGCAAAGAATGCTACTATAAATATTCTCTTGTTCATCATTTATCGCTGATATATTTCAGTTGGGCATCGGGAAGTTCCGTCCATGTCTTATCGAGGTAGTTTTTATTGCTGTCCACCACAATCAGAATATGATCGTTTCCACTGCAATAACCGCTGTCGTGCTGGAAGGTATGCACACCGTCATTAAATTCACCGATATATTCCAGCTTACCGTCCTTTGTCGTATACCACCAGGCATTCTTCTTTGCCCCGCTAATCTTGCTGAAATCAACTTCCATCGGACGTCCGGTATAATTATACACCATCAGATAATCATTACCGCGTGTAGCGATGGCACGGTCGTAACGTTCTCCGTTCTTACCTGCGATGACAGACTGATCCGGTATACGTTCGAAGAACGGGAAAGTCAGCATCAGGTTTTTCAAATATTTCATTTGATTATAACCAGGATCATTCAATGCTTCATACCAAGGCTTCTTGGCTCCGTATGCACCACCCACACCCGGTTTGATAAACTGCATAATGGAATTATGTCCATACGTATGCCCGAAGGAACCGGCGAATACAGACCAATAAGCATAGCGGCGTACATCGTAATCTTTCCATAACAACTCGTTTTCGTCATGCAGGCCGTGAGGAATTTCTTCATAGATAGGTTCTCCATCGATAACCGGTTTCATGGGTTTCATAGCCATACTGCACTCAACGAAACGCCAGTTGTCTTCTTCCGTATTCTCTTCGATGGGATAGTCGCCATCGCCAAAACGTTGTCCGTAACGACGGTGTCCGCTTTGAAACATATTGAAGTCCAGCCAGGAAGCGTTGTTGAACCAAGTTGCTGAGGTTGTTCTGCCACGCGGATGGAAGGTCATCAGGTGATTCTTGTCGATTGCTTTGATAGAAGTTGCCAATGCCTCCCATTCGGCTGTTTTCACATCACCGCGAATATCTCCACCGATAAACCAAATGATATTCGGTTCGTCCTTATAACGTTCCGCCAGGAACTTTCCGTATGCTTTCGCCTGTTCGACAGTCATTTCTCCACGATTCACGGGACTCCCCCAGATACAAACCATACCGATATACAGTCCTTTTTTTGCAGCCGTACGAATGATATAATCCATGTGATCCCAATAACCATATACACCTTTCCGGTCGATGTTTTTGAAGTTATATCCGTCTATCATGGAATATTGTCCGTAGATATTCATGGATGGCACATTATTCAAGGTCTGAACTTGAATTACATTGTATCCGCGACGTTTGCACTGTTCCAGATAATATTCGGCTTCGTCACGATTCAGACGCTCTGGAAGCAACCATCCTGTTTCCCCCAACCAGAAGAAAGGAGTACCGTTTTCGTGTTTCAGATAACGTCCCTCTTCGGAAACTACTAGTTTACCGTTACTCCAGGGAATATACGTCTTTTGTGTTTTCTTTTGTGCCGCTACCGGGATAGCCAAAGTCAGCAGCAGTAATAAGAGAGGAAGAATCTTGAATTTTCTCATTGTATTTTATCGTTTTTAGTTTATAATTCACCACAGATTACACGGATTAACACAGATTTTTTATCTGACAGAATGTTAGAAATGTCACATAATTATTTTAGAATCTGTGTTAATCCGTGTAATCTGTGGTGAAGATTATTTCTCAATCATTTTTTCAAATTCGATTGCAGCCAGGATAAATGCTCCTACTGACTTCGGATCATTCTCGATAATCGGTTCGCTGATATAATACTCAAATGAACCGTCACGGTATCTTTTAGAGTCTCCGCCCAGTCCGGCTACGGCACAACAATTGGTGATGGTATAACTTCCGTCTTCCTCCAGACGGGTGAAATTTCCGGTCATGCCGTTGAAAGCTTTTCTTACCGGTTCAATATATTCATTTCCGATATATCCTTTATTAATGGCTTTGGCGAGCGTATAAACAAACAAGGCGGTTGCCGAAGACTCCAGGTAATTACCTTTACGTGCACCTTGATCAGTCACTTGATACCATGTGCCGGATTGAGGGTCCTGATATTTTACAATCGCTTCGGCCAGCCCTTGAAGAATCTGTATGACGCTGTCCCGTCCTGCTGTTTCTTGTGGCAGATAATCCAGAACATCCACTATCGCAGCACCATACCATCCGATACTGCGGCTCCAGAAATTCGGAGAACACCCGGTTTCGGGATTTGCCCATTTCTGTTCGCGGCTTTCATCCCATCCGTGATAGTAAAGACCGGTAGCCGGATCATACGTTTTACGGGCAATCAAAAGTATTTGCTTCACCGCTTCGTCAAACAAAGCCGGTTCCTGGAAAGTCGCACCATATTGTACCAAATAGGGAGAAGCCATAAAGATACCGTCCAACCACATCTGATGGGTATATTTCAATTTGTGCCAGAAGCCTCCTTCGCTGGTACGCGGCTGTTCGACCATCTGCTTACGAAGAGTATCCATAGCCGTTTTGTAACGTTCATCTCCCGTCTTTACGTAGAGGTCGAACAAAATCTTACCGCCATTTACATTGTCGATATTGAAAGAAAGATATTTCATGGTCTTTATACGTCCGTCAGTGTCAATCAGACTATCCGCATAAATCTTGGCATACTCGTAATATGTACTGTCACCCGTATGTTTCCACTCTTCAAGCATTGATTTTACCACAAGACCATGCGTATATCCCCATCGTGGTTTTTTAGCTTTTTCAATCATCCAGGGCTCTGGGAAACGTTTCATCTCGGAACGTGCCATGCGTTCACTCCACTTTTCGGTTTCTGCTTTTTGGGTGGTCGTACAAGCAATAAAGCAGACAATTCCGCAGGCAATAATCGCCTTAAATAAATTTTGATTCATATAGTTGAGTTTTTATTTTCCGATCAGGATATATTCTTTTCCCGCTTTTGTGGGCAGGTCATACAAATAGGTTTCCGTCAGCTCTATTTTATTCAATTTTGCTTTCCCGTTAATCAATGGCTTGGTAATAGCGGGGACGGCAAAGAGAGGATTAGGGTTCTTGCCTTTGGCAGCTTTCAGTCCTTTACCTTTTAGCGGGTTGAGTGAGCGGAGACGACAGTTTCCTCCTTTGTGGGATTTTACTATCAGATGATTTACTTTTCCGTCTTTCCAACTCAAGTCAAGCTCAAAACCGCCACGTGCGATAATACCTTTCACCGAACCTTCCTTCCACAAAGTAGGGAGGGCGGGAAGTAAATAGATGAATCCGTCATAACTCTGCATCAGCATTTCTACGATTCCTGCCGTACAACCGAAGTTCCCGTCAATCTGAAAGGGTGGATGCGCATCGAACAAATTAGGATAAGTACCGCCTTTTTTCTTTTCGTTGCGTACAAGAGTCAACTGATCTGTTATCAGCTTATAAGCATGGTCACCATCAAGCAGACGCGCCCAAAGACAAACTTTCCATCCCATACTCCAGCCGGTAGACGGATCCCCGCGATGGATGAGCGAGGTGCGTGCCGCATCAAACAATTCCGGTGTGCGGTATGGAGAAATCTGATTGCTGGGGAACAATCCGTAAAGATGGGAGACATGACGATGTACATCGTTCGGATCATCCCAATCGAACATCCATTCTTGCAATTGTCCCCAATGACCTATTTGCATAGGAGGCATTTCTTTCAAGCGTTGCTTTAGATGAGTTGCGAAATCTTTGTCGGTATCCAGAATTTCGGAAGCTGAGATAATAGCCGTCCAAAGATCGAAAATCAACTGATTATCCATCGTACATCCGGTGGCTGTCGTTGCCTTTCCATTACTGCCCGAATGTACATTCTCCGGTGAATTGCTAGGACAAACCACCAACCAATTGTGTATCGGTTCCTTTACCATGGTTTCATCGAAGAAACGGCCGGACTCTTTCAGTATAGGATAGATGGAACGCAAAAAAACGGTATCTCCGGTATATAGGTAACGTTCCCATAAATGACGGCAGAGCCACGCTCCACCACTAGACCACATACCCGAAGGGGCTTTGTCAATTGCTCCTGTGACGCGCCAGATATCTGTGTTGTGATGGAGTACCCAGCCATTCGCTCCATACATGATTTTAGCCGTTTCCTTGCCTGTCTCGCTGACCTCTTTTATCAGCCGGAAAAGAGGCTCGTTCAGCTCGCTAAGATTGGTAACTTCAGACGGCCAATAGTTCATCTCCAAGTTGATGTTGCAAGTGTATTTGCTGTCCCAAGAAGGAAATAATTTGTCATTCCAGATACCTTGCAAGTTAGCGGGTTGTCCTCCGGGTTGTGAAGAACAAATCAATAGGTAACGCCCGAACTGGAAGTAAGTAGCTACCAAATGAGCATCATTTGTATCTTTGAAGTTTTCTACACGTTTATCGGTTGTGATGTTTTCATATCGGTTTTTACCTAAGTTCAAAGATACTCTGGTCAAGTATCGGCGATAGAAATCGGTATGATTTTTCTTGGCTTCCGGAAATGGATGTTTCATTGCTTTGGAAAGATAGTCTTTAGCCCGTTCTATCTGATTTCCTGTGATATCCAGATAATTATTGAAATTGGTGGCTATTGACACGTAAATGATAGCTTCATCAGCTCCTTCTACCGAAAGAATTCCATCCGCACATGCTATTTTCCCACCTCTATTCCGTGCAGTCAACCGTCCTTGAAATTCCACTTTCCCTTTGAGACCTTCATGCCAGGAAGAGACACCGGAAAGCGTGACGCAATTTCCTTCCTCAGAGGAAATCATTACATCTTGATGAGGAGAAGTCAGTTGGGCATTAAAGGTTATTTGCCCCGGACGGCTGGCTGTCAGTCTGACCATTACCACTTGATCGGTAAATGAGGTAATCGTTTCGCGTTGGTATTGTACTCCGTCTACCTCATATCGCACGATGGCGCGGGCGGAATCCAGACTTAGCTCCCGATAGTAGTCCGAATAACGGGTATGTCCGGGAAAAGCGATTCGCAGGTCCCCGAAACTTTGATAAGGCATTCCCGAGTTTGTCTTAGCCATCACCTTCTCGGTAGCGAGAGTTTGCGCTTCGAGATATTTTCCTGCAAAGACCAGTTCACGCACTTTGGGAATATACTCAAGTGCGTCCGGGTTGGCGTTGTTGTTAGGGCGTCCCGCCCAGATAGTTTCTTCGTTTAGTTGTATTTGTTCTGTACCCGGTGTTCCATATACCATAGCTCCCAAACGGCCATTGCCCAAAGGCAGTGCTTCCGTCCATACCTGTGCGGGACGGTTATACCATAACTTATATTCTTGCGTAGAAGTATTCGTTTCCTGTGCATGAATAGAAGTTACAGACAGCATGACGAGCGCATATCCGATCAATCTCTTTTTATTCATTATCATCTAACGTCTTTTATACTTTTATAAAAGGACGGTTGAACGGACATTTTGTACCCAATAAGTCGCTAAAAGAATATAATTACTCGGACATTATTTTTATCTTTTCAATCGGCTGCTGCTTGACGGTATCCATTGGAACAGCCCGATAATGCACTTTGGAAAAATCAATAGAGCGCAAATCAATGCTGCGTATCGTACTGTTGTACATCGTTCGGAAATAGATAATCCGGTTATTCATATCCGTTGCTGATGTCCATTGCGTGGCACTTGGAATATCAGAAGGAACTTGTCCTAACGGAAATTCTATACCTTCGGGTATATCGAAGTTATTCAATATCTGAAAACATTGAAGAACCGTTTTCAGAGTTGTATCCTGTTGAGGAGCCGTTGCCTGATAGAAAGCCGCACGGACAAAGCGGGATGGGGGAGTCACGTCACCTGGAATACCAAGAAAACCACTTCCTGCGCCAAAAGAACTCAACTCAATGTTGCCAAGCCGTTGTGCGGGAGCTGTACCGGGAAACAAATTGACATAATTGTTCAGATTCGTAAGATGCCATTCGAAACCGGGAGAGTTGGTGAGCACACCCAGTTTGTTCTCATAAAAATGTAGCTCGCCATTAGTGATTTCAAGAACGAGCTGGCGTCCCGAAATATCTGCAAATCTCCAATGAACAGTCGAAGCGCGTGGATCAATATTGATAATATGCACCTTCCGGGCTGCCTCTTTTACTTCATCCACTGTAGCACATTTTCCTAATATCCAAGAGACAAACTGTAGATCAGAGATGCTTTTCGCTTTTTTAGCAGAATCATACTTTTCGTATTGGCCATAATTCGGAAAATAGAATAATCCTGCCGAAAGTCCGGCTTCGTTCAGCCCTTCGGCAACAAACTCTTTTTGTTCGACAGCCAGCCCCACATATCCATAACGTGCCGTAAAAGACATACCGTCAATCCCGTCAGGTGTGTAAGACCGTTCGGTATAGCCTCGCGGAACAATAACATATTGACTATTCAGATTACTTCCTCCCCATTCGATAGTGCGTGCGACAATTGTTGTGTCCTTTTGACTTTTTAAGGTGATACCGGTACAGGCTTTTATTGGAGACTGATAAAAGAATGCGCCGGCAACCAGCAATGCCATAGTTGCAGATAACTTTATTTTCATAATGATCGTTTTTTATATAAACAAATTACTTTGAAAATAAGTTTGAAAGGAGACTGTCATATTCTCTGTATTTTCTTGTCATTTGAAATATACTTTCCTATATTTGAAGAAAAAAGAAGAAAAGAACAATATGGAAACTATAAAGATTACACGATATCAATCGCCCGTGGGCGAGATGCTTGTCGGTTCTTACGGCGATAAGCTGTGTATTTGCGATTGGGCGGTGGAGAAACGACGAGGTACGATAGACCGTCGCATACAGCGACATCTGAATGCGAAGTACGAAGAGGGGACTTCCGACATCATCGAACGGGCAATCGGTGAACTCGAAGAATATTTTGCCGGACACCGTAAGATATTCGACATTCCCGTTGTCTTTACCGGCTCGGAATTTCAATGCACCGTATGGGAAGAACTGATGAAAATACCCTATGGAACGACCATATCTTATGGCGAGCTTGCCCGCCGCATCCATAACCCGAAGGCTGTGCGTGCAGTCGCATCGGCCAATGCCACCAATCCTATCTCTATCTTTGTTCCCTGCCATCGGGTAATCGGCAGCAATCATAAACTTACGGGGTACGGAGGTGGTCTCGATGCGAAAAAAGGATTATTGGAGTTGGAATGTTCTAAAACGATGGGGCTCGGTTTATGGTAGATTTAATATACAAAATCACGAAAAGTGCCATTCACGCGAAACGATGAGTGGCACTTTTAGTGATTTTTCAGTGAAATAAATGGCTATATGCCTGTATTTGGACTTGCTGGGCGTACCGAAATAGGGGCTTCATTTTTTTGTTTTATTGAGTACAAAATATGGATAATTGCGTCTTTTTATAAAGATATTGTGTAAATTTTAAATTATCCATATTAATGAAACAGATAAAACTGTTACTTCTTTTAGCTTCCGCCTCCGTTACGGGAGCACTTGCGCAGAGCAATGGATTGACGGATATGAGTCAGAGCCGTTTTGCGAAAATGGCGAATACCGGAATCGGTGCCGTACATTGGACGGATGGATTCTGGGGAGATCGCTTTCAGGTATTTAGCCGGACTTCCCTGCAAAGTATGTGGAACACTTGGAACGCGCCGGAGATCTCTCACGGTTTCCGTAATTTTGAGATTGCTGCCGGGGTATGCAAAGGAGAGCATTGGGGACCTCCATTTCATGACGGAGATATGTATAAATGGATGGAAGGTGTGGCTTCTGTCTATGCAGTTAATAAAGATCCGGAGTTGGATAAGTTAATGGATAACTTTATTACTTGTGTTGTAAAAGCCCAACGTGCAGACGGTTATATACATACTCCTGTTATTATCGAAGAACTGAATAAAGGGATTGATTCCCATACAACAGCATTGGGTGATCAGCATAAACAGACGGTCATTGGAACGAAAGTAGGTGATGAGAATGAAAAAGGAGCTTTTGCCAATCGGCTGAACTTTGAGACTTATAATTTGGGACACTTGATGATGGCGGGTATTGTGCATCGTCGTGCTACCGGAAAGACTACTCTTTTCGATGCTGCTGTGAAAGCGACGGATTTCCTCTGTCATTTTTATGAAACGGCTTCTGCCGAACTGGCTCGCAATGCTATTTGTCCCTCTCATTATATGGGGGTAGTCGAAATGTACCGGGCTACCGGAAATCCCCGTTATCTGGAACTTTCAAAGAATCTGATTGATATCCGTGGCATGGTGGAGAACGGTACGGACGATAATCAGGACCGTATTCCTTTCCGCGATCAATATCGTGCGATGGGGCATGCCGTACGCGCCAACTATCTGTATGCCGGAGTAGCGGATGTATATGCAGAAACCGGTGAGCAGCAATTAATGAAGAACCTGACTAGTATCTGGAATGATATCGTGACCCGGAAAATGTATGTGACCGGTGCTTGCGGTGCTCTTTATGATGGTACATCACCCGATGGAACGTGTTATGAGCCGGATAGTATTCAGAAAGTGCATCAGAGTTATGGACGTCCTTATCAGCTGCCGAATAGCACTGCTCACAATGAAACGTGTGCCAATATCGGTAATATGCTGTTTAACTGGCGGATGCTGGAGGTGACAGGGGATGCGAAATATGCTGATCTTGTGGAGACTTGTCTTTATAACAGTGTATTGAGCGGTATTAGTCTGGATGGAAAGAAGTATTTCTACACGAATCCGCTTCGTATCAGTGCTGATCTTCCTTACACGCTTCGCTGGCCGAAGGAACGGACGGAATATATCAGTTGTTTCTGCTGTCCTCCGAACACATTGCGTACACTGTGCCAGGCACAAAACTATGCATATACATTGAGTCCGGAAGGGATTTATTGCAATTTGTATGGGGCAAATACATTGACAACGACTTGGAAAGAGAAGGGAGAAGTAGCTCTGACGCAGGAAACGGATTATCCTTGGGATGGAAATATACGTGTAACGTTGGATAAAGTTTCTCGTAAGGCGGGTACTTTCTCGCTCTTCTTACGTATTCCTGAATGGTGCGAAAAGGCTACGCTTACGGTGAATGGACAGCCGTTGCAAGTCAATGCGAAGGCAAATTCGTATGCGGAAGTAAATCGTGCATGGAAGAAGGGGGATGTAGTGGAGTTAGTGATGGATATGCCTGTGCGTTTGCTCGAAGCTCATCCGTTGGCAGAGGAGATTCGTAATCAGGTGGTAGTGAAGCGCGGACCGTTGGTTTATTGTCTGGAAAATATGGATATAGCTAATGGAGAGAAGATTGATAATGTATTGATTCCTGCTGATATAAAATTGACTCCGAAGAAGATCACGATTGAGGGTAGTCCGATTGTAACGCTCGAAGGCAAAGCGCGTCTGGCATCTGCAACTTCTTGGGAAGGGGTACTTTATCGTCCGGTGGTTCAGGCAGAGAAGACGGTGGATATTCGTTTGATTCCTTATTATGCCTGGGGAAATAGAGGAAAAGGAGAGATGACCGTATGGATGCCTCTTGCCAGATAATCATGATACAGAAATGAAGAAATGAGGATGAGAAAGTTATTTTTAACGGCTATATGTATTTTGTGCAGTCATTGGTTATGGTCCGGTGAGATATGGGTTTCTCCCAAAGGTAATGACTTTAATGATGGAACCCGCCAGTCTCCCAAAGCAACGCTGACTGCTGCTTTACGGCAAGCGCGTGAGTGGCGGAGGACGGGAGATGACCGTGTACAGGGAGGAATCACTGTTTATATGGAAGGGGGAACGTACGCTTTGTATGAGCCGGTTTTTATTCGTCCGGAAGATAGTGGGACAAAGGAATCGCCGACGGTGATCCGTTCAGCGGTCAATGAAAAGACTGTGACCCGTTCGGCAGCCGATGAAAAGGTGGTGTTGAGTGGAGAAGTCCGTATCAAGAATTGGAAGAAACAAGGAAAGCTCTGGGTGGCAGATGTGCCGGCATTTAATGGGCGTCCATTGGATTTCCGTCAGTTGTGGGTGAATGGAGAAAAGGCTGTCCGTGCCCGTGATGTAGAGGATTTCGAAAAGATGAACCGTATTTGCAGCGTGGATGAAAAGAATGAAGTTCTTTATGTTCCTGCGGTTGCGGTACGCAGACTTATTGATAATAAGGGAAAAATGAAGGCTGAATATGCCGAGATGGTACTCCATCAGATGTGGTGTGTGGCTAATCTTCGGATTCGGTCTATTGAGGTGCAGGGAGATAGTGCGGCGGTACGTTTTCACCAGCCGGAAAGCCGGATTCAGTTTGAACATCCTTGGCCGCGTCCAATGGTGACGACGGACGGACATAATTCCGCTTTCTATCTGACGAATGCCCGTGAGCTATTGGATGTACCGGGCGAATGGTATCACGATATGGATGCCCGTAGAGTGTATTATTATCCACGGGAAGGAGAGAAGATGCAGGAGGCGGAAGTGATGGTACCTGCCATTGAGACGTTAGTACAGGTAGAAGGTACTTTGGATCGTCCTGTGTGTCATATTCGTTTTGAGAAAATTACTTTTTCTTATACTACGTGGATGCGTCCGTCGGAGAAAGGACATGTGCCTCTTCAGGCAGGTATGTATCTGACGGATGGGTACCGGATTGATCCGAAGATGCAACGGGATTATCTGAATCATCCGTTGGATAATCAAGGATGGTTGGGTCGTCCTGCGGCTGCTGTCCGGATAGCTGCTGCCAGGCAGATTGATTTTGAGCGTTGCCGATTTGAACATCTGGGTTCTACCGGACTGGATTATGAAGAAGCGGTGCAGGGTGGTATTGTTCGTGGTTGTCTCTTTCGCGATATTGCAGGAAATGGTTTGCTGGCCGGTAGTTTTTCTCCGGCTGCTCACGAAACGCATTTGCCTTATGATCCTGCTGACCGCCGGGAAGTATGCACACACCAACAAATCAATAATTGCTATTTCACGGAAGTAGGTAATGAGGACTGGGGATGCCTCGCCATTGCTGCGGGGTATGTGAGTGATATTAATATCGAGCATAATGAAATTAGTGAAGTTCCTTATAGTGGCATCAGTCTTGGTTGGGGATGGACACAAACTGTGAATTGTATGCGTAATAACAGAGTTCATGCAAATCTGATTCATCATTATGCGAAACACATGTATGATGTAGCGGGTATTTACACACTCGGCTCACAGCCCAAAAGCTATGTAACGGAGAATTGTGTGCATAGTATCTATAAACCGGGGTATGTGCACGATCCTAATCATTGGTTCTACCTTTATACAGATGAGGGTTCTTCTTTTATTACTGTTCGTGATAATTGGACGGAAGGGGAGAAGTATTTGCAAAATGCCAATGGTCCCGGAAATGTGTGGGAGAATAATGGTCCGAAAGTGGATGATGCTATTCGTGAACGTGCAGGATTGGAAGCTGAATACAAGGATTTGCTGAACATTCGATAGTAGTTGGTAACTCATTTAACTGCAATATGCGGTTCGTTCCACAGATATGGAACTAAAGGAAAACAGATGTAGAACTAAAGGGAAACAGATGTGGAACTAAACATTAACAGTTGTAGAACGAATTGTTTCTTATAACGCAGTCGGTTAATAATAGAAAGAATAATGAAAAAGAAATATATGATATTACTCAGTGCCTTGTCTTTGGCAAGCAGCACATTTGCCCAGACCTGGATTTGGTATCCGGGAGATTATGAAATCTGGCTGGGAAATCAAATGAACAACCGTCGTACGGAACGGGGTGCATTTTTCCCTCCTTTCTGGAAAACGGACAGTCATTATGTAGTTGTTGAATTCAGCAAGCAACTGAATCTTTCCGAGCCGGAAGAGATTTTTATTGCTGCGGAAGGAAAGTATAATGTCAAGCTGGATGGAAAGCTTCAATTCGGTATGCCGGAGACGATGACTCTTCCTGCCGGTAAGCATAACCTGAACATCAAAGTCTGGAATCAGGCTACTCCTCCCACTATTTATGTGAAAGGGAAGACGGTGAATTCTGATTCCTCCTGGCGAGTGACTTACGAAGATAAAGAATGGATTGATGAGAGCGGAAAAGCCAGTGATACATCTGCTACGATCTATATGGATGCCGGATGTTGGAACTTTGACGGGGCTACCCAACTTCCTTCCCAATTCAGTCTGATGCGTGAACCGCAGCAACCTGTTGCGAAGACAGAACAGGCTGAAGGAGGTATTCTTTATGATTTTGGAAAAGAGACATTCGGATTCATCACATTGAAGAATCTTTCCGGAAAAGGAAAAATAGAGATTTATTATGGTGAAAGTCCGGAAGAAGCAAAGGATAAAGCATATTGTGAAACTTTGGACAAACTGTTGTTAGAACCGGGACAAGTGACTGACCTCGCCATCCGTAGCACTTCTCTCTTAAATAGTTCTGATAACGAATATACGTTGGAGAACAGTAAAGCTTTTCGATATGTCTACGTTACCCACGAACCGGGTGTACAAATAGGAGAAGTATCCATGCAATATGAATATCTTCCTGAAGAGTATCGTGGAAGTTTCCGTTGCAATGATGAAGAATTGAACCGTATCTGGGAAGTGGGGGCCTATACCATGCATCTCACTACCCGCGAGTTCTTTATTGACGGTATCAAACGCGACCGCTGGGTATGGAGTGGGGATGCTATCCAAAGTTATCTGATGAATTATTATCTTTTCTTCGATAGTGAATCCGTGAAACGTACAATCTGGCTGCTTCGTGGCAAAGATCCTGTGACCAGCCATAGCAATACGATTATGGACTATACTTTCTATTGGTTCCTTAGCGTATATGATTATTATATGTATAGTGGCGACCGCCACTTTGTCAACCAACTGTATCCACGTATGCAAACGATGATGGATTATGTATTGGGACGTACAAATAAAAATGGCATGGTGGAAGGCATGACCGGTGATTGGGTATTTGTGGACTGGGCGGACGGCTATCTGGATAAAAAAGGAGAACTTTCTTTTGAGCAGGTTTTATTTTGCAGAAGTCTAGAAACAATGGCTTTGTGTGCTGATTTAGTTGGGGATGAGATTGGGAAGCAGAAGTATGAGAAGCTGGCCGCTACTCTGAAAGCAAAGTTAGAACCTACTTTCTGGAACAATCAGAAACAGGCATTTGTGCATAATCGTGTGAATGGTCGGCAAAGCGATGCTGTAACGCGTTATGCTAATATGTTTTCTGTATTCTTCCAGTATCTGAACGCAGATAAGCAGCAAGCCATCAAGAAGTCCGTTCTTCTGAATGACAGCATTCTAAAAATCACAACGCCTTATATGCGTTTTTATGAATTGGAAGCTCTTTGTGCTTTGGGTGAACAGGAGGCTGTCATGAAGGAAATGAAAGCTTACTGGGGCGGTATGTTGAAAGAGGGTGCTACCTCTTTCTGGGAAAAATACAACCCTGAAGAAACTGGAACGCAACATCTTGCCATGTACGGCCGTCCTTATGGCAAGAGTCTGTGTCATGCCTGGGGAGCAAGTCCTATCTATCTGCTCGGCAAATATTATTTGGGTGTGAAACCTGTGAAAGAAGGATATAAGGAGTTTGCTATTGCTCCTGTATTGGGAGGACTGAAATGGATGGAGGGTACTGTACCCACTCCGAATGGCGATATCCATGTTTATATGAATGGCAAAACGATGAAAGTGAAAGCTACAGAAGGGGAAGGGTATTTGACGATCAATAGTCGTCGTCCACCCAAAGCAAATATCGGAACACCGGAGAAAGTATCGGAAGGAGTGTGGCGTCTCTGGATTGATTCACCCGAAGAAAGAATTGTTACCTATCATTTATAATTCATTGTTAATTAGTGGAGTACTACTATTCATTTCGCAGGCTATAACCCTCGCAAACTGTCGGACAAGTGTTCGGTAAATATATACCGGCTTGCATACATACACTTATCAGAATAACAGTCTCTATTCCATCACTGAAACAAGTGAACCGAGAAGAAATATAATAAGAGCCACCTATTATAAAGATAAGACTGAAAAAAACTATTTCTTTGATACCATTCCTGATAAAAAGGATTTACGATCCATACCAAAATCAAAAAACAAGCAATTCATTAAATACCATACGTACAATACCATAAATAATACTTTAATTGAAAAAACAGACAAATGAGTACAAACGGGGGATTATTTCGTCTTCTTCTTAGTTAAGAAGTGAATTATATAATCTATAATATATATCAGAAGAATGAAAAATACCAGATTATTCATGTTTGCGGCATGCACACTTTTTTTAGCAGCGTGTGGCAGGCAAACCGTGAAGATTATGACTCCGCCAGATGCGTCAAATCGTGTTTTGTTTGGTGCGGAGCAGTTACAGGCTACCTTGGATAAAGCCGGTTATCAGGTAATGATGCAGCAGGGAGACACTACATTCTCCGATCCCGAAATCAAAACAATCTTGCTGACGGAAGTGAATGACACGACACTCAAGAAAGAAGGTTTTCACATTTCGACAACCGGCAATCTGACCAGAGTGTCCGGCAGAGATGGGAGTGGCGTCATTTACGGATGTCGCGAACTGATAGACCGTGTGAATGATTCGGATGGTCGGTTGAATTTCCCGGAAGAATTAAAAGACGGTCCTGAAATGGTATTGCGTGGGGCTTGTGTAGGATTACAGAAGATGACCTACCTGCCGGGACATGGTGTATATGAATATCCGTATACTCCGGAAAGTTTCCCCTGGTTTTATGATAAAGAACAGTGGATTAAATATTTGGATATGCTGGTTGCCAATCGCATGAATTCATTGTATCTCTGGAATGGGCATCCGTTTGCTTCTTTGGTGAAACTGGAAGATTATCCGTTTGCACTGGAAGTAGATGAAGAAACATTCAAAAAGAATGAAGAAATGTTCTCTTTTCTCACAGAAGAAGCGGACAAGCGCGGTATCTTTGTGATACAGATGTTTTATAATATTATTCTTTCCAAACCTTTTGCTGAACATTACGGGCTGAAAACACAGGATCGTAATCGTCCTATTACTCCTTTGATTGCCGATTATACACGCAAGAGTATTGCCGCTTTCATAGAAAAATATCCCAATGTAGGACTACTTGTTTGCCTGGGTGAAGCGATGTGTACGGTAGAGGATGATGTGGAATGGTTTACAAAAACAATTATTCCCGGAGTGAAAGACGGATTACAGGCATTGGGACGTATGGATGAACCGCCTCTTTTGTTGCGTGCACACGACACGGACTGCAAACTGGTGATGGATGCTGCATTGCCGCTTTATAAGAATCTTTATACGATGCATAAATATAATGGCGAATCGTTGACAACTTACGAACCTCGTGGCCCTTGGTCGAAAATACATACGGATTTGAGTTCATTGGGTTCCATCCATATCAGTAACGTACATATCTTGGCCAATCTGGAACCGTTCCGTTGGGGCTCTCCGGATTTCGTACAGAAAGCGGTAACTGCCATACACAATGTACATGGTGCCAATGCGCTGCATCTTTATCCGCAGGCTTCTTATTGGGATTGGCCCTATACGGCTGATAAATTGCCGAACAACGAACGTGAGTTCCAATTGGATCGTGACTGGATTTGGTATCAGACGTGGGGACGTTATGCATGGAATTGCCACCGGGATCGTACAGATGAGATGGGCTACTGGAACCATCAGTTAGGTAAATTCTACGGAACATCTGACGAAAATGCAAGCAATATCCGCATAGCTTATGAAGAAAGTGGTGAGATTGCTCCGAAGCTATTGCGTCGTTTCGGTATCACAGAGGGAAATCGCCAGACATTATTGCTGGGTATGTTTATGAGCCAACTTGTCAATCCATATAAATATACCATCTATCCGGGATTCTATGAAAGTTGCGGACCGGAAGGGGAGAAGCTGATAGAATATGTGGAGAAAGAATGGAAAAAGCAACCTCATGTAGGTGAAATGCCTTTGGATATTGTTGCTCAAGTAATAGAGCACGGGGATAAGGCAGTAGCGGCTATTGATAAGGCGGCCGCCTCCGTATCTTCAAATAAGGACGAATTTGCCCGTTTGCAAAATGATATGCATTGTTATCGTGAATTTGCGTATGCGTTCAACCTGAAAGTGAAAGCCGCCAAGCTGGTATTGGATTATCAATGGGGCAAAGACATCAAAAACCTTGAAGAAGCTATTCCTTTGATGGAACAAAGCCTGGAGCATTATCGTAAATTGGTGGAATTGACGGACGAACATTACTTGTATGCCAACAGTATGCAGACAGCTCAACGTCGTATTCCTATCGGTGGAGATGATGGAAAGAATAAGACTTGGAAAGAATTGCTGGTACACTACGAAAAAGAATTGGAGAACTTCAAAGCTAATCTCGCCCTGTTGAAAGAAAAACAGAATGGAAATGCGGTGGCTGAAACTGTAGAGATTGCTGCCTGGGCTCCTGCAAACGTAAAACTGATCTCTAATTATCCGGCAGTGAAAGTGGAGGAGGGTACTTCTTTATTTGTCGATCTTCCGGGTAAGATAGAAGCAGTAGCTCCTGAATTGAAAGGAATGAAAGCGCTTCGTTTCAATGGAAACGAGCAGAGAGAGAAAGGCACGAGTATCACTTTCGAAACAGATGCTCCGGTGAAATTATTAGTAGCCTATTTCAAAGATGACCAGAAAAAGTATGCAAAGGCTCCGAAACTGGAAATCGATGCATCAGCCAATGATTACGGTCAGGCGGAACCTGTGTTGACGAATGCTGTCCGTATCAACGGAATGCCTTTGGCAAATGTACATGCATATAGTTTTCCGGCCGGAAAGCATACGCTGATGTTACCCAAAGGTTATCTGCAAGTGCTAGGATTTACTGCTGCAGAGATGAAGGTGCGTAATGCCGGACTTGCCGGGGATGAAGAAACAATGGATTGGTTATTTTACTAATATTTCACCACAGAGGACACGGAGGACACAGAGTTCTTCTCTCTCTCTCTTTCCGTAAGTAAAACAGAGCGATAAATACGATTATAAATACGTAAGACTCTTTGTTACTTTATAGTGAATAAAAATAGTAAACCTCTGTGTCCTCCGTGTCCTCTGTAGTGAAAAATAAATTATCATTTAATGGTTATGCATTATTTAAGTATTAAACGATTAGAAAAAGTATCATGAAAAAGTTATTGCTGGCTGTTTTTAGTATAACCACTACCTTTTCTCTGTATGCGCAACGCGAAGTTCCGCAGGAACGGATGGAGCAGATTTATGAGGAGGTGAAGACACCGTATAAGTACGGTCTTGCCATCGCACCGGCAGACAATCATCATAAGATCGATTGCCCTACCGTTTTCCGTCAGGGAGACAAGTGGTTGATGACCTACGTCATCTATAACGGTAAAAGTGGAACGGACGGACGCGGATACGAGACATGGATAGCGGAAAGCGACAATTTGCTTGAATGGCGTACATTAGGACGAATTCTTTCTTACCGGGATGGAAAATGGGACTGTAACCAGCGTGGCGGCTTTCCTGCATTACCGGATATGGAATGGGGTGGAAGCTATGAACTTCAAACTTATAAAGGCCGCCATTGGATGACATATATCGGTGGCGAAGGCACCGGCTACGAAGCAGTGAAAGCTCCGCTTTACATCGGACTGGCATCAACAAAAGGAGATATTTCCACTGCCCACGAATGGGAATCTCTGGACAAACCGATCTTGAGCATCCATGATAAAGATGCCCAATGGTGGGAGAAACTGACTCAATATAAGAGTACTGTTTATTGGGATAAGGATAAAACATTGGGCGCTCCGTTTGTGATGTATTACAATGCAGGTGGCCGTCATCCGGAAACGGATTTAAAAGGAGAACGTGTCGGCATCGCTCTTTCCAAGGATATGAAAACCTGGAAACGTTATCCGGGAAATCCGGTCTTTGCACATGAAGCAGATGGAACGATTACGGGAGATGCACATATCCAGAAGATGGGAGATGTGTATGTGATGTTCTATTTCTCTGCTTTTGAACCTTCGCGTAAATATAAGGCATTCAATACGTTTGCCGCCAGCTATGATTTGGTGAACTGGACTGACTGGAAAGGAGCCGACCTGGTTATCCCTTCCAAGAACTACGATGAATTGTTTGCTCATAAGAGTTATGTGGTAAAGCATGATGGAGTGGTTTATCATTTCTATTGTGCGGTAAATAACGCAGAGCAACGTGGCATTGCCATCGCTACCAGTAAACCGATGGGACGTTCGGCGGTTCGCTTTCCGAAACCGGAAATTAAAAATCGGCGGTTAATCATTACATTGAATGAGGGTTGGAAGACTTGGATTACAGAGGCGACTCATTTGAAAGGTAATTTTATGATGCTTGCAAAGACGGTGAATATCCCTCATAATTGGGATGATTATTATGGATATCGCCAGTTGACACATGGAAATATGCATGGAACTGCCATGTATGTGAAAGACTTCACCGTCGATATAAAATCCGGGAAACGATATTTCCTTCGTTTTGATGGAGTGGGTACATACGCTACCATTAAAGTAAACGGAACGGACTTCGGACGTCATCCTGTTGGACGTACTACATTAACCTTGGACGTTACAGATGCAATGAAGCAGGGAACAAATCGTCTGGAAGTAAAAGCCGAGCATCCGGAAATGATTGCCGATATGCCTTGGGTATGTGGTGGATGTTCATCGGAATGGGGATTCAGTGAAGGGTCACAGCCCTTCGGTATTTTCCGTCCTGTGGTGCTGGAGGTGACCGATGAAATTCGTATAGAACCTTTTGGTGTACACATCTGGAATGATGAAAAGGCTGCTAACGTATTTGTTGAAACGGAGGTTAAGAATTATGGTAAGGCAACAGAAACGATAGAGTTGGTTAATAAACTAAGCAATGCCGATGGAAAACAAGTGTTCCGTTTGGTGGAGAAAGTAACTTTGGCTCCGGGAGAAATGAAAGTCGTTCGCCAGCAAGCTCCTGTCGAGAAACCTGTTTTGTGGGATACAGAAAATCCATATCTCTATAAACTAGCCAGTATGATTAAACGTGATGCAAAAACTACGGATGAGATTTCAACACCGTTTGGTATCCGTACCATTAGCTGGCCGGTCAAACGGAATGATGGAGACGGACGTTTTTACCTGAATGGAAAACCGGTGTTTATTAATGGGGTATGCGAGTACGAACATCAGTTTGGACAGAGCCATGCATTCAGCAATGAACAGGTGGTTGCAAGAGTAAAACAGATACGTGCGGCCGGGTTTAATGCATTCCGGGATGCTCATCAGCCCCATCATCTCGACTATCAGAAGTATTGGGATGAAGAGGGAATCCTGTTCTGGACACAATTATCTGCTCATGTATGGTATGATACTCCGGAGTTTCGCGAGAACTTCAAAAAGTTACTTCGTCAATGGGTGAAAGAACGTCGCAATTCTCCTTCAGTGGTAATGTGGGGATTACAGAATGAAAGTACTTTACCTCGTGAATTTGCACAGGAATGCAGTGATATTATTCGTGAGATGGACCCGACTGCAAAGACAATGCGTGTCATTACAACTTGTAATGGCGGTGAAGGTACAGACTGGAATGTGATTCAGAATTGGAGCGGTACGTATGGGGGAGATGTGACTAAATATAGTCAGGAACTTTCTCAAGCTAACCAATTATTGAATGGGGAATATGGAGCATGGAGAAGCATCGGTTTACATACGGAACCGGGAGATTTCCAAGTGAATGATGTGTGGAGTGAAGACCGTATGTGCCAGTTGATGGAAACCAAAATCCGTTTGGCGGAGCAGGTTAAAGATAGTGTTTGCGGACAGTTTCAGTGGATATACAGCAGCCATGACAATCCCGGACGTCGCCAACCGGATGAAGCATATCGCCAAATAGATAAAGTCGGTCCGTTCAATTACAAAGGATTGGTTACTCCGTGGGAAGAACCGTTGGATGTGTATTATATGTATCGTGCCAACTATGTTTCCGCAGCCAAAGATCCGATGGTCTATCTCGTATCCCATACATGGGCTGACCGTTTTGAGAAAGGACGTCGCCGTGCTACTATAGAGGCTTACAGTAATTGTGATTCAGTGTTGCTTTACAATGATATGACAAATGAAAAGGCAACCTTCCTCGGACGTAAAAAAAACAATGGAGCGGGCACTCATTTTATGTGGGAAAACCGGGATATTCGCTATAACGTACTTCGTGCTGTGGGATATTATAAAGGTAAACCGGTAGCGGAAGACCTGATTGTGTTTAAAGGTTTGGAACAGGCCCCGAATTTCGAACTTCTTTATCAGGACGATAAAAAAATATTGAAAGGAGAGGCAGGATATAATTATCTATATCGTCTAAATTGCGGAGGAGATGATTATACGGATAGTTTCGGACAGTTGTGGTTGCAGGATAATACGAACTATTCCCATTCATGGGCAGAAAACTTCAAGGATCTGAATCCATATCTTGCCAGCCAACGTACTACCAATGATCCGATTCGTGGCACTCGTGACTGGAAGTTATTCCAACATTTCCGTTTCGGGCGTCATCAGTTGGAATATCGTTTCCCTGTGGCAGATGGAACCTATCGCATTGAACTGTATTTCACAGAACCCTGGCATGGCACAGGCGGAAGTGCTTCTACCGACTGTGAAGGGCTGCGTATCTTCGATGTTGCCGTGAATGATTCTGTCGTATTAGACGACTTGGATATCTGGGCAGAAAGTGGTCATGACGGAGTTTGCAAGAAGGTGGTATATGCCACAGTAACAGGGGGAATGTTGAGAATTAATTTCCCGGAAGTAAAAGCTGGTCAAGCCTTGATTTCGGGTATCGCTATTGCTTCCACAAATGAGGAACTGAAACCGACGGTATTCCCAGCATCCGATTGGAGTTGGGAAAAGGCAGATAAAGAAGTGATGGAAAAGACTCCAAAAGAGTTGCTTCCTGAAGACAAGAACGCCCGTGTCAGTATATCATACGAAGCGGAAACAGCTACACTAAAAGGTAAATTCCAAAAGAAAGAACATCGTAAACAGATGGGAGTATTTTTTGGTAAAGGAAAAGGGAACAGCATTGAATGGAATGTTTCTACCGGATTGGCTCAAGTGTATGCGCTTCGCTTTAAGTACATGAATACTACCGGAAAACCAATGCCTGTCATCATGAAGTTCATAGATTCGAAAGGAGTGGTATTGAAAGAGGATGTATTGACCTTCCCGGAGACACCGGATAAATGGAAGATGATGAGCACCACTACCGGAACCTTTATCAATGCCGGACATTATAAAGTCTTACTTTCGGCAGAAAATATGGATGGGCTCGCTTTTGATGCGTTGGATATTCAATAAAAAAGAACGAATGAAAATATATACATTACTGCTTGGTGTCTTGTTTGTTAGCCCAATACAGGCACAAACAATACATGATTGGGAGAATCATCATGTTCTTCAGATTAATCGTGAACCGGCAAGAGCCGCTTTTATCCCTTTCTCTATACAGAAAGGAGACTGTTCAATGTCTTTGGATGGAACTTGGAAATTCCGTTGGACTCCTGTTCCCAATGAAAGGGTCCTGAATTTCTATCAGATAAACTTTGATGATAAAAGCTGGACAGATTTTCCTGTTCCGGCAAACTGGGAAGTGAACGGATATGGTACGCCTATTTATGTTTCAGCAGGTTACCCGTTCAAAATAGATCCCCCGCGAGTGATGGGAGAACCCAAAACTGACTATACCACGTATAAAGAACGAAACCCTGTCGGACAATATCGCCGTACATTTGTTTTGCCAGCCGGATGGGAAGCAAATGGGCAGACTTTTCTACGGTTTGAGGGCGTAATGAGTGCCTTTTATGTTTGGATCAATGGCGAACGGGTAGGGTATAGCCAAGGCAGTATGGAACCGAGTGAATTTAACGTCACGGAGTATCTGAAATCCGGAGAAAATCAGATTTCATTGGAAGTTTACCAATATAGTGACGGTTCCTATCTGGAAGATCAGGATTTCTGGCGTTTTGGAGGTATTCACCGCAGTATTCACCTGATACATACTCCGGACATTCGTATCCGTGATTATGCTATACGCACTCTGCCTGCATCTGCCGGTAATTATAAAGACTTTATTTTGCAGATTGATCCGCAATTCAGTGTGTATAGAGGAATGACCGGTAAAGGTTATATTCTGCAAGGAGTATTAAAAGATGCTTCAGGCAAAGAAATTGTTGCATTGAAAGGCGATGTGGAAGATATACTTGATTTGGAGCATAAAGCAAGCCGGATGAATGAATGGTATCCGCAACGGGGACCTCGTAAAATGGGACGTTTATCAGCCGTTATAAAATCACCGGAAAGATGGACGGCAGAAACGCCCTATCTTTATAAGCTGCACTTAACCTTGCAAAATGAGGAAGGAAAAGTATTGGAACAGATAGAACAAGCTGTGGGTTTCCGTTCTGTAGAAATCAACAAAGGACAACTGTTGGTGAATGGCAGTCCGGTTCGTTTTCGTGGAGTAAATCGCCATGAACATGATCCCCGAACGGCACGTGTCATGAGCGAGGAACGAATGCTTCAGGATATTCTTTTAATGAAGCAGGCGAATATAAATGCAGTACGCACCAGTCATTATCCGAACGTCAGCCGTTGGTATGAGTTATGCGACAGCTTGGGACTGTATGTAATGGACGAAGCGGATATAGAGGAACATGGATTGCGCGGAACATTGGCAAGCACTCCCGACTGGCATGCAGCATTTATGGACCGTGCAGTTCGTATGGCGGAGCGTGATAAGAATCATCCAAGCATCGTCATGTGGAGCATGGGAAACGAGAGTGGTTATGGACCGAACTTCGCCGCTATCTCTGCATGGCTGCATGATTTTGACCCGACTCGTCCTGTACATTATGAAGGAGCACAGGGAGTGGATGGCGATCCTGACCCGAAAACTATCGATGTTATCAGCCGCTTTTATACCCGGGTGAAACAAGAATACTTGAATCCCGGTATTGCCGAAGGAGAAGATAAAGAACGCGCTGAAAATGCACGTTGGGAACGGTTGCTGGAGATTGCGGAACGCACCAATGACGACCGTCCGGTAATGACAAGTGAATATGCACATTCCATGGGAAATGCATTGGGAAATTTCAAGGAATATTGGGATGAGATATATAGTAATCCCCGTATGCTGGGTGGTTTTATATGGGATTGGGTAGATCAGGGAATCTACAAAACTTTACCGGATGGCCGTACCATGGTGGCTTATGGTGGCGATTTTGGTGATAAACCGAATTTAAAAGCGTTCTGCTTTAATGGATTGCTGATGAGCGAGCGTGAAACTACGCCTAAATATTGGGAAGTAAAGAAAGTGTATGCACCCGTCGAACTAAAAATGGAAAACGGGAAACTGAAAGTGACGAACCGGAATCACCACACCGGCTTGTCTCAATATCGTTGCCTATGGACTGTGTCAATCGATGGAAAGCAGAAAGAGCAGGGAGAAATTACCTTACCGGAAATAGCTCCCGGAGGGAGTCAGACGATAGATTTGCCGACTTTCCGCTCATTATCAGGTGAGAGTTCTTTAAACAGGAAACGAACACGGAACAGCATGACAAATCCTGCTTCCGACTATCGATTAAAGGTAAGTATCGTCCTAAAATCCGATGCTCTTTGGGCTAAAGCAGGACACGAGGTCGCTTGGGAACAGTTCTGCCTGCAGGAAGGAGATTTAATCTCAACTGATCTTGTAAATAAAGGAAGGTTAAAGATAAAAGAGGATGGCCGGCTTTTCACGGTCAGTGGACGTGACTTTTCCGTTCAATGGAAGAAAACTCAAACAGGAACGATGACTTCCCTTATCTATAATGGAAAAGAGATGTTACACAGTTCCGATGATTATCCTATTCAACCGTCAACACAGGTTTTTCGTGCTCCGACAGACAATGATAAAAGCTTTGGAAATTGGTTGGCTAAAGATTGGAAATTACATAAGATGGACAATCCGCAGGTCAGCATGGAGTCTTTCAGTCACGAAGTACGTCCGGACGGTGCGGTAGTAGTCCGAGTACGAACAAATAATTTATATAAAGAGGGAAAAGTGACGACAACCTCCATCTATACTATTTGTTCGGATGGGACAATTGATTTGAAATCAAGTTTTATGCCACAAGGGACATTGCCCGAATTGCCTCGTTTAGGAATTGCATTCGGCATAGCACCTGCTTATAATACATTTACGTGGTATGGAAGAGGACCACAAGACAATTATCCGGATCGTAAGACTTCTGCTGCCATAGGGCTATGGAAAGGAACGGTAGATGAACAATATGTACATTATCCACGTCCACAGGATAGCGGTAACAAAGAGGAAGTACGTTATCTTACCTTGACGAATAAGCGCAACAAAGGTATTCGCATTGATGCGGTGGAAAATGTTTTTTCTGCATCCGCCTTGCACTATACTGCTCAGGATCTCTACAAAGAAGCTCACGACTGTTATTTGAAACCGCGTGCAGAAGTTATTTTGAGTCTGGATGCAGCTGTACTCGGATTGGGCAATAGCAGTTGTGGACCGGGTGTTCTAAAAAAATATGCAATTGAAAAGAAGGAACACACTTTACATATACGGATCAGTAAACTATGACATTATTAAAATAAAATAACAAGAATAACAATGAGAAAAGTAACCGCTTTATTATCGACTTTAGCGTTAGCAACTACTTTGACCGCCCAGAATCTTCCGCAGACGGAACGACAGTACCTTTCCGGTCGTGGTTGTGATGACATGGTAGAATGGGACTTCTTCTGTACCGACGGACGTAACTCCGGCAAATGGACGAAGATTGGTGTACCATCATGTTGGGAACTACAAGGATTCGGCACTTATCAGTATGGAATTACTTTTTATGGTAAACCATTTCCGGAAGGTGTTGCTGACGAGAAAGGTATGTACAAGTATGAATTCGAAGTACCGGAAAAGTTTCGGGGACAACAAGTAAATCTTGTATTCGAGGCTTCAATGACGGATACGGAAGTCAAAGTGAACGGGCGAAAGGTCGGCTCGAAACATCAGGGGGCGTTTTATCGTTTTTCATATAATGTCACTGACTTTTTGAAATATGGCAAAAAGAACCTGCTGGAAGTAACCGTAGCCAAAGAAAGTGAAAATGCCAGTGTAAATCTAGCCGAGCGCCGTGCTGATTATTGGAATTTCGGAGGTATCTTCCGACCGGTATTCCTGGAAGTAAAACCTGCTATTAATTTGCGGCACATTGCCATTGATGCACAGATGGATGGAACTTTCCGTGCCAATTGTTACAGTAATATTTCCAATGATGGAATGAGTATCTGCGCTCAGATTCTGGATAATAAAAACAAGAAACTGGCAGAAACCACCGTACCGGTGAAGACAGGAGGAGATTGGACATCTTTGCAATTGAAAGTTTCCAATCCGGCTTTGTGGACTGCGGAAACTCCTAATCTTTACAAAGCTCAATTCTCTCTGCTTGATAAAAACGGTAAAGTATTACATTATGAAACTGAGAGCTTCGGTTTCCGCACGATTGAAGTACACGAGAGTGACGGACTTTACATAAATGGGGTACGTATCAATGTACGGGGTGTCAATCGGCATAGTTTCCGTCCGGAAAGCGGTCGTACGTTAAGTAAGGCAAAAAATATCGAGGACGTCCTGTTGATTAAAAGCATGAATATGAACGCTGTCCGCTTAAGTCATTATCCGGCAGACCCCGAATTCCTGGAAGCTTGTGATTCTCTCGGGCTCTATGTTATGGACGAGTTAGGAGGGTGGCATGGAAAATATGATACTCCGACCGGAGTACGCTTGATAGAGGGAATGATAGAACGTGACGTGAATCATCCGTCTATTATCTGGTGGAGCAATGGTAATGAAAAAGGATGGAATACCGAATTGGACGGAGAGTTTCATAAATACGACCCGCAGAAACGTCCGGTTATTCACCCGCAAGGCAATTTCTCCGGTTTTGAAACAATGCATTACCGCTCTTACGGAGAAAGCCAGAACTATATGCGTTTGCCGGAAATCTTTATGCCTACAGAATTCTTGCATGGTTTGTACGATGGCGGTCATGGTGCCGGATTATATGATTATTGGGAAATGATGCGCAAGCATCCCCGTTGTATCGGTGGTTTCCTTTGGGTATTGGCAGATGAAGGAGTGAAGCGTGTGGACATGGATGGCTTCATTGATAATCAGGGAAACTTTGGAGCAGACGGTATTGTAGGACCACATCATGAAAAGGAGGGTAGCTACTACACTATCAAGCAGTTATGGAGTCCGATACAGATTATGAATACTTCTATCGACAGGCAATTTGACGGCAAATTCTCCGTAGAAAACCGTTATGATTATCTGAATCTGAATACCTGTCGTTTCCTTTGGAAACAAGTGAAATTTCCACAGGCAACGGATGCTTCTAATACCGCTGCTCAAGTGTTGAAAGAAGGAGAAGTGCAGGGTAGTGACGTGGCTGCTCATTCGGCAGGTGTCTTGGATATAAAAACAAATATCCTCGCCAATACAGATGCTCTTTACCTGACAGCTATTGACAAATACGGTCATGAACTTTGGCGTTGGACTTTCCCGGTTGATAAACTGAACCAGCAAACTGAACCGATCTCCTTCTTATCCATCCGCCCTACCTATACGGAAACTGAAAATGATCTCACAGTGAAAGCGAACAAGCGTACGTTCATCTTCTCAAAGAAAGACGGACAATTAAAAGGAGTATCTGTAGATAATCGTAAAATTAGTTTCGCCAATGGTCCCCGTTTCATTGGAGCCCGTCGTGCAGACCGCTCATTGGATCAATTCTATAACCATGATGATGAGAAAGCAAAAGAAAAAGACCGTACATACAGCGAATTCCCCGATGCTGCCGTATTTACGAAACTGGACGTAAAACAAGATGGCGGTGATCTGATTGTTACCGCCAATTACAAACTGGGTAATTTGGATAAAGCTCAATGGACAATCAGCCCGAGTGGGGATTTGGTATTGGATTATACCTACAATTTCTCCGGTGTGGTGGATTTAATGGGTATTTGTTTCGATTATCCGGAAGATCAGGTAATCAGTAAACGCTGGTTGGGAGCCGGACCATATCGTGTATGGCAGAATCGTATTCATGGTACGCAATACGATGTATGGGAAAACGACTATAACGACCCTATTCCTGGTGAAACTTTCACTTATCCCGAATTCAAAGGATATTTTGGAGATGTTTCCTGGATGAATATCCGGACGAAAGAAGGCATTATCAGCCTAACAAACGAAACTCCCAATGCTTATGTCGGAATATATCAGCCTCGTGATGGTCGCGACCGTTTGCTTTATACTCTTCCCGAGAGTGGAATCTCTCTTCTGAATGTGATTCCTCCGGTACGTAATAAAGTAAACTCCACCGATTTATGTGGTCCTTCCTCACAACCGAAATGGGTAAATGGTCCACAAACCGGACGGATCGTTTTCCGGTTCGAATAACTACGAAGAAGGCAGATTAAAAATACAAATCATAGAATGTGCCAAAAGAGGATTATCCGTCTTCTTTTGGCACATTCTTTATAATTTCTGTTGTCTTTCGCCGATTTTTATTACTTTTGTTCATCTATGACAATAGTGTCGGAACTCTCATTAAACACAAAATGTCCAATGAAAATGAAACATTATCCATTCGTTTTTTTGCCGATATTTATATTATTTATTAGTTGTCGGCAAAAAGTGCAAAGTAACTTTCAACCGGATATTTCCAATCAGACAGAAACCGTTTATGATTTTTCGGAAGAATATGCTGAAGAGATTATTATCACAGGTAAAGTTTTGAACCGTGAATTTTATCCACAAGAAAAAGAACTGACACTTATTATTTCATTTTTCAGTGATATGGAAAATCAGTACCGTACTCCCATTCAAGAGGATGGTTCTTTCTATTTTACTTTTCCTGTTTATGCTAAAATACGGGAGGTTTCTATTCGTAACTATGCAGAGCATTTATATGTGCATCCGGGTGACAGTATCCATGTAGAGATTGACTTCAAGGATATGTTTCATCCTAAAGTAACAGGTGATGCGGAAAAATTGAATCAAGAGATATTGGCTTTTACAGAAAGCGGATATTATTATATGCGTGACTATGGTATCAGGCATGATTTGAGTGTCGAGGATTTTGAAGCAGAGCTAAAGAAAGAATATAATACACGTTTAGAACGCAGGACCGAATATTTGCAGAAATACAAGCCTATGCAAGATGTCGTCATGCTTACGGAGGAATTACTGAAACAGGATTATTATTATACAATCCTGGTTTATGCGAGCCAATGTCAATATCGGACAAGAAAAGAGTTCGCACGTTATCACACGCTATTGCCTGAAATCAATAAACTATATAAAAAGGGAATATTATCAGCCCGCTTGTTTGATATAGTCGATTGGATAGAAAATTATATTCCTACAGGAATGGTTCTTAAAAACAAAAAACACCCAACGATAGATGATATTATGTCCGAAATAGGAGAAAATGAATTGAATCAATATTTATATACTAAAGTTACAGCTAATAGTCTCGAAGCTAATGATACAATTTCCCTCTCAAGAAAGCGTTCTCAGTTTGACTCCATCGTAAAAATACCTCATTTGCAGGGACAAATAGCACAAATGTACAGGCAAACTAAAGCGTTCTTGGAGAATCCACAGTCTGTTTCTGATAATTTGTTGTATGGTAAATACAATGAAAGTTCAAATACGTTAACTCCAATGTCGTATATGGAGAGTATATATAAGATACTTGAAGAAAACCGGGGCAAAGTTATTTATCTCGATTTTTGGGCTACAACTTGTCCGCCTTGTTTGGCAGAAATGGAACCCTTGAAGAAGTTGCGCAGCCAATATTCTACAAAGGATCTGATTATTTATTCCATTTGTTCCGGTGGTAATGATACCAAGAAGCAATGGAAATTGTGTTTAGATAAATACTCGATGAAGAATCATGATATAGAATGTGTCTATGCCGCTGATTATATTGGACTGGAGAATTATCAGAAGATTACCAAACAGTTCAAAATTAATAGATTGCCATATTATATCTTGATAAACAGAAAAGGACAAATAGTTGATTATGGTTCTAGTGCTCGCCCAAGTAATCCTAACCTGTTATTGAGAATTGAGGAAATCGTGAAACAATAACGGATAATATTCCCTTTATGCAGAATATTCTAATGGCTGCTCTACACGACAAGTAGAACCATGATAAATGGTTAACATGATTTGCCTCCTTCGTTTGTAGATATTTGAAAAGGTCTATAATCTTTTGGTAACCATTGCGGATCACGATGATAGATATATTCCAATAAAGAATCAACGATATACGTTTTTCCTTGCGTGTGCAAAGTATCATAAAAAGTCTTGATATAGTCGTCTAGTGCACCCAATTCCTTTAGTTTATGGACTATAACGGCCCAATCGTTCAGCAGTATTTTCAACACAATATATGATGAACTCCAATTGTTTTTCTTTAAGGGTCATACAATTTTCTCCTTTCTTACTATAATCATCCTATGATTAATATTAGCAAAGGTAGGAAAGTTCCTTCTTTTTTCCAATTATTCTGTATAGTATTAGTTATACTTTACTTTAAATATAATAATAAAAATATTATATATTTGCAAAGCGTTGGCTTTGTGTAAAATAGAGACAATAAGTCATGAATTTATAGTAATAGCGAGTACAAAAAAGTCCTTTTTTCGTCTTCATTATAGAAAAATATAGTATTAAAATGAAAAGTCGACTGAAACAACAAATTGTTGTACTCTCTTTATTGGCATGGACAGTTGTATGTCCCGTCGATGCACAACAAACACGCTCACTTCGCGACCAATTTCAGAATCCGTCTGACGAAGCGAAGCCTTGGACCTTTTGGTACTGGATGTATGGTGCTGTATCCAAAGAAGGAATAACTGCCGATTTGGAAGCGATGAAACATGCAGGACTCGGAGGTACTTATCTGATGCCGATCAAAGGGGTTAGTGAAGGTGCACAATATAACGGCAAGGCACAGCAGTTGACTCCTGAATGGTGGGAAATGGTGCGTTTCAGCATGGAGGAAGCCGACCGTTTAGGGTTGAAACTGGGAATGCATATTTGTGACGGTTTTGCATTGGCGGGAGGTCCCTGGATTACTCCGAAAGAATCAATGCAGAAAGTTGTTTGGAGTGATACAATCGTTGATGGTGGAAAGCTCAATGCATTACGTCTGCCACAGCCGGAAGCTTATGAAAACTATTATGAAGATATTGCGCTATTTGCTTTACCGGTAGAGGATGCAGCAGACGAAATGCCAGCAAAGATCACTTGCGTAAACTTAGCAACAGCGAACAATGTAAAATCTGCTCAAACAGTGAATATGGATGCGGCAGGCGTTATCCGTTCTTCGTATCCATGCTATATTCAATATGAATATAAACAGCCTTTTACCTGCCGGAATATAGAAATCGTTTTAAATGGCAATAATTATCAGGCACATCGCCTGAAAGTAATGGCAAGTGACGATAGCGTAAATTATCGTTTCGTGAAACAGCTAGTCCCTGCCCGTCAGGGATGGCAAAATACAGATGAAAATTCTACTCATAGTATTCCCGCAACTACAGCCCGTTATTTCCGTTTCTACTGGACACCCGAGGGAAGCGAACCGGGAAGTGAAGATATGGATGCCGCAAAATGGAGACCTAATCTGAAGATCAAACAACTGCGCCTGCATCAGGAAGCCCGTTTGAATCAGTGGGAAGGAAAAGCCGGACTGGTATGGCGGGTGGCTGAATCTACCAGTGAAGAGGAGATAGGAAAGGAGGATTGCTATTCCCTTTCACAGGTTATTAATCTGACGGAACAATATAAGAATGCCCCGGCTAGTCATTCTAAAGAGAAAATAATCACAGCTGTTCTCCCGAAAGGGAAATGGAAACTGCTGCGGATGGGACATACCGCTACCGGACATACCAATGCAACAGGCGGAGGAGGAAAAGGACTGGAATGCGATAAGTTCAATCCTCGGACAGTCCGGAAACAGTTTGACAACTGGTTTGCACAGGCTTTTGTGAAGACTCATCCGGAGGTGGCACGTCGGGTACTGAAATACATGCACGTAGACAGTTGGGAGTGTGGCAGTCAGAATTGGAGTGATAGTTTTGCAAAGGAGTTCCGTACACGTCGCGGGTATGACCTGCTGCCTTATTTGCCTTTGTTGGCAGGCATTCCGATGGAGAGTGCCGGACGTAGCGAAGAGATTCTGAGAGATGTCCGTACGACTATCGCTGAACTGGTAGTGGATGTATTCTATCAGGTGTTGTCTGATTGTGCCAAAGAATATGATTGCCAGTTCTCGGCAGAATGTGTGGCGCCTACTATGGTAAGCGACGGTCTGCTGCATTATCAGAAAGTAGACCTTCCTATGGGAGAATTCTGGCTGAACAGTCCGACCCATGACAAACCTAATGATATGCTCGATGCCATCAGCGGAGCGCATATCTATGGAAAGAATATTATTCAGGCAGAAGGATTCACCGAAGTGCGCGGAACATGGGACGAATATCCTGCTATGTTGAAAGCATTGCTGGACCGTAACTATGCGCTAGGTATCAACCGGCTTTTCTATCATGTCTACGTACATAATCCCTGGCTGGACCGTCAACCGGGCATGACTTTGGATGGTATCGGACTTTTCTTTCAACGTAACCAGACTTGGTGGGATAAAGGAGCGAAAGCATTTTCCGAATATGCTACCCGCTGCCAGTCGTTGTTGCAATATGGTCATCCGGTAACGGATATTGCTGTGTTTACTGGAGAAGAGGTTCCCCGACGTTCCGTATTGCCGGAGCGGTTGGTTCCCTCACTTCCGGGACTTTTCGGTACGGAACGGGTAGAAAGTGAACGTATTCGTTTGGCGAATGAAGGTCAACCTTTGCGTGTGCGTCCGGTAGGCGTCACTCATTCCGCTAATATGGCTGATCCCGAAAAATGGGTGAATCCGCTTCGTGGATATGCTTACGACAGTTTTAATAAGGATGCGTTACTCCGTTTGGCAAAGGCGAAGAATGGCAGAATGAAGTTGGCGGAGGGAATGGGTTATAAGGTGGTCGTCCTGCCGCTTTCACGCCCTATGAATCCGAAGCCGGTGCTTTCTCCGGAAGTGCGGAAAAAGATGGATGAATTAAAAGCGGCGGGAGTCATTGTACCTGCTCTTCCTTATACAGAAGAAGATTTCTCGGCATACGGACTGGAACGGGATATGATTGTGCCGGAAGATATCTCTTGGACGCATCGGAGTGGCGAACTCGGTGATATTTATTTCGTTGCCAATCAGCGGGAAGAAACACGTACGTTTACGGCAAGTATGCGTATCAATGGAAGAAAGCCCGAATGTTGGAATCCGGTAACAGGGGAAATGAATACTCATCCTTCTTATCACATCCACGGCAAGCGGACAGAGGTTACGCTGACGTTGGCTCCGAATGAATCCGTATTCATTGTCTTTCCGACAGAAGAAGCTGCCGATAAAGAGAGGACATCAACAGATAAGAGAGAACCGTTGAATAGGACATTGGAAACAGAAGAATATACCGTAACATTTCTGGCTACGGGAAAGACTGTGGTCAGGAAAGACCTTTTCGATTGGAGTAAAGAAGAAGACGAGCAGATCCGTTATTATTCGGGAACAGCCGTTTATAAGGCCACTTTCCGCTGGAAGGATAAACTCAAGAAAGGACAACCCGTGTATCTGAACCTGGGGAAAGTCTGCAATCTGGCTACGGTTCGTGTAAACGGAATAGATTGCGGGACTGTCTGGACGGCTCCGTATCGAGCTGACATTATGTCCGCTTTGAAAAAAGGAACGAACGAACTGGAGATAGAAGTCACCAATACGTGGGCGAATGCGCTGAAAGGAATGGACGAAGGAAAAGCACCGTATGACGGTATCTGGACAAATGCCAAATACCGAAAACAAGAAGATACCTTGCTTCCGGCAGGTATACTGGGCATATTGACAATAGAAAATTAGGATAGACTTTGAAAACTTATATAAATAGAATGATGAGAAGTTCAGTAATTAAAAAAGGCACATGGCTGGCTAGCTTTATATTGGCTGTTTGCTTATGCGCACATGCAGAAGTAAAGCTGCCCGCTATATTCTCCGACGGGATGGTGATGCAGCAACAGACAAAAGCGAATCTTTGGGGAACGGCCACCCCTAATAAGAAAATAACGGTTACTACAGGATGGAATGGAAAACAATATGTGGCAACAGCGGACAAGAACGGCGCATGGAAACTTTCTGTTTCCACTCCCGAAGCAGGAGGTCCTTATTTCATTACTTTCAACGATGGAAGTAAAAAAACATTAAATAATATCTTGATAGGCGAATTGTGGCTATGTTCCGGACAAAGCAATATGGAAATGCCTATGAAAGGATTCAAGAATCAGCCTGTAGAGAATGCCAACATGGATATTCTTCGTAGCAAGAATCCGAATATTCGTTTGTTTACGGTGAAACGTACTTCTACCTTCACTCCGCAAACGGACGTAACCGGCACATGGAAAGAAGCCACACCAGTGAATGTTCGCGATTTCAGTGCGACGGCTTATTATTTCGGTAGATTAATCAATGAGATACTGGATGTTCCTGTGGGATTGGTGGTCGCCGCTTGGGGCGGTTCGGCTTGCGAGGCATGGATGACAGCCGACTGGCTGAAAGCGTTCCCCGACGCAAAGATACCCCAGTCCGAAGCGGATATCAAATCGAAAAACCGGACGCCGACCGTCCTCTACAACGGCATGTTGCATCCCTTAATTGGCATGACGATGAAAGGGGTTATCTGGTATCAGGGAGAAGATAACTGGAATCGCGCACACACGTATGCGGATATGTTTACTACCTTGATTAACGGATGGCGTGCCGAATGGAAACAAGGCGACTTCCCTTTCTATTATTGTCAGATAGCTCCCTATGATTATGGAATTATTACGGAAAAAGGAAAAGAAGTGATAAATTCTGCTTATCTTCGGGAGGCGCAGGCAAAAGTAGAACATCGTGTGCCTAACAGTGGCATGGCAGTATTGCTAGATGCAGGTATGGAAAAAGGAATCCATCCGTCAAAGAAAAAAACAGTCGGCGAACGTTTGGCGCTTCTGGCACTGACGAAGACATACGGAATAGAAGGAGTAAATGGCGAAAGTCCTTATTATAAAAGTATCGAAATAAAGAATGATACGGTTATTGTAAGTTTCGAACGTGCCAACATGTGGATTAGCGGTAAAGATTGTTTTGAATCACAGAATTTTGAAGTGGCGGGAGAAGATAAAGTGTTCTATCCTGCAAAGGCATGGATTCAACGCAGTAAAATGCTGGTAAAGAGTGATAAAGTTCCTCATCCGGTAGCTGTCCGTTATGGATTCAAAAATTATGTAGAAGGAGATGTTTATTGTGACGGACTGCCTTTGGGATCTTTCCGTTCGGACAATTGGTGATCCCGCTCACCACACTGTGGTGAACGAAACAAACTAATGAAGTGATAAATTTATGAATTATTTACGTCGCATTTTTGTTCTCTTATTCGTATTTGTTAGCGTGTCAGCTCTTTGGAGTCGGCATGCTAATGTCATTTGGAACACTCCCAGTCGGAATTCCTCCGAATCCATGCCCTGCGGTGGTGGTGATATCGGCATGAATATATGGGTAGAGGAAGGTGATATACTATTCTATCTGAGTCGTAGCGGTACATTCGACGAAAATAACTGCCAACTGAAACAAGGACGTTTTAGGATTCGTCTGTTTCCTAATCCATTCAAAGATGCAAAAGATTTCCGACAGGAACTGAAATTGAAAGACGGGTATGTAGAAGTATCGGCAGGAGGCACACAGATACAGTTGTGGGCAGATGTTTATCATCCGGTAGTCCATGTGGAAATCACCAACGCACAACCTTTGCGGACAGAAGTCTCTTATGAGAACTGGCGGTATAAGGAACGAATGATCAGAAAAGGAGAGGGGCAACAATGCTCTTACAAATGGGCACCCCCGAAAGGAGCTGTTACCACTGCCGACTTTGTTTCTTTATCTTCCAAAAGGAAACTACCAGGAATGACAAAAAAAGGAAACTTGCTTTTATTCTATCACCGTAATCCCGAACAAACAGTTTTTGACATTGCCGTAGCGCAACAAGGAATGGAAAATGTCAAATCTCAAATGATGAATCCTTTAAAGCATCTGACTTTCGGTGGCTATCTTTTCGGGGATAATCTGGAATATACAGGTACAACAGATAGTATCTATGCCGATACAGACTACCGTGCCTGGAACTTTCGCTCCTCAAAAGCTTCCCGGAAGGAGCAGTTCTGTATCGTCCTGCACACAGAACAGACGGCAACAGTAGAACAATGGAAACAAGACTTGCAAATCAATCTGCAAAGAATAGCCCCACAAGGAAAGATTTCGTCAAAAATTGTATCACAGGATAAAAAACAAACTCGCCTGTGGTGGAATGCCTTTTGGCAACGCAGCTTTATCGAACCTATTGAAAATACAGAAAACAAAAATGATAGCGATATAAAAAAAATTACCCGAAACTACACTCTTTTCCGCTATATGCTAGGTTGCAATGCTTACGGTAGTGTCCCGACCAAATTCAATGGTGGATTATTTACCTTTGATCCCTGTCATATAGACGAAAAACAGGCGTTCACTCCTGATTACCGTAAATGGGGAGGAGGTACAATGACCGCACAGAATCAGCGGCTTGTATACTGGCCGATGTTGAAAAGCGGAGACTTCGATATGATGTCTTCCCAATTCGATTTCTACAACCGAATGCTGAAAAATGCAGAACTCCGTACCCAAGTATATTGGCAACACAATGGAGCATGTTTCTGTGAGCAAATAGAAAACTATGGTTTGCCTAATCCTGCGGAGTACGGCTTCAAACGTCCGGAATGGTTTGACAAAGGACTGGAATATAATGCATGGCTGGAGTATGAGTGGGATACTATACTGGAATTCTGTCAAATGATATTGGAAACCAAGAATTATGCAAATGCAGACATTACTCCATATCTGCCTTTAATTGAAAGCTCGCTGACATTCTTTGACGAACATTATCGCCAACTTGCTTCCCGTCGAGGACGGAAAGCGCTGGATGGTAACGGACATCTTGTCCTGTTTCCAGGCTCTGCCTGTGAAACCTATAAGATGACTAACAATGCCAGCAGTACAATTGCCGCTTTGAAGACTGTATTGGAAAATTATGGAAAGAAAGATGAAATGCTGAAAACGATTCCTCCGATTCCATTGCGGTACATAGAAATCAAGGATTCCTTGAATCCCGCAGCTTCACCCGAACTGAAGCAAACGATTTCTCCTGCTGCAAGCTGGGAACGGATCAATAATGTAGAAACTCCGCAACTGTATCCTGTATTTCCCTGGCGCATCTACGGAGTAGGAAAAGAAAATCTTGAATTAGCCCGTAATACTTATTTCTATGATCCGGAAGCAATCAGATTCCGTTCTCATGTCGGGTGGAAACAAGATAACATTTGGGCAGCTTGTCTGGGATTGACCGAAGAAGCCAAAAGGTTGGCCCTATCCAAACTGTCAAACGGTCCACATCGTTTTCCTGCTTTTTGGGGACCGGGATATGACTGGGCACCCGATCACAACTGGGGAGGTAGCGGTATGATAGGACTTCAAGAAATGCTATTGCAGACTAATGGTGAGCAAATACTCCTTTTCCCCGCATGGCCTAAAGAATGGGATATACATTTCAAGCTTCATGCACCGGGTGAAACGACAGTAGAAGCAACCTTGAAAGACGGAAAAGTTACAGACTTGAAAGTTCTTCCCGAAAGTCGGAAAAAGGACATAATAATAATGATTTAAAAAGTCTACATCCCTATATTATGAAATGAAAGAAGCCATAAATAAAAGTATTATGAATAAAAGACTGTTTTTAATTTTATCAGCTTTTCTATTGTTATTCTCACTGATAGAGAAAGGGTGGACAATAGAAACTTACCGCCCCGAAACATCAGTTGCCGGATTCATTCAGCTTCCCGGTAGCGGACGACAAGTGTATAACTTCAATCCGGGATGGAGATTTTTCAAGGGGGACATTCATGAAGCCGAATCCGTTGATTTCGACGACCGTTCCTGGACAATTGTTTCCACCCCTCATACAGTAGAGTTAATGCCTGCCGAAGCTAGCGGCTGCCGTAACTATCAAGGCCCTGCCTGGTATCGCAAGCATTTCGTACTTCCTGCGGAAACCAAAGGGAAACAGGTCCTGCTCCACTTTGAGGCAGCGATGGGAAAGCAAGTCCTTTACTTAAACGGAAAGCGTATTCAAGAACATATTGGTGGTTATCTTCCTTTTACTTTGGATTTGACAGCCAATGGTGTACAGGCAGGAGATTCTTGTCTGCTTGCCGTTTTTGTAGATAATAGCAATGATAAATCCTTTCCTCCCGGCAAGCCCCAATATACGTTGGATTTTGCCTATCATGGCGGTATCTACCGTGATGTATGGATGATAGCTAAATCACCGGTATCCATTACTGACGCAATAGAGTCCCAGACTATTGCAGGTGGTGGAGTTTTTGTTCATTTCGACAAGATCAGTGAAAAGAGCGCACAAGTTTATGTAAATACGGAACTACAAAATAAGAATCAGCGTTCCGAAACCGTTACTGTGGAAACGGCCCTGACAGATACTGATGGAAAGGTTATCAGACGAGCTTCCGGCAAGCTTTCCCTGAAACCCGGAGAAAAGAAAACGATCCGGCAGCAGATAGAGATAAAGAACCCAAAACTGTGGTCACCCGATTCACCTTATTTATATAGAGTGCAATCACGGGTTAAAAAAGGCAATCAGTCCATTGACGGAGGCATCACACGTATCGGAATCCGCCAAGCGGAATTTCGTGGCAAAGATGGTTTCTGGCTGAACGGAAAACCCTTCGGTCAATTAGTAGGAGCTAACCGCCATCAGGACTTTGCATACGTAGGCAATGCCCTGCCTAATTCTCAGCAATGGCGGGATGCAAAACGCCTGCGGGATGCCGGTTGCACAATTATCCGGGTAGCGCACTATCCACAAGATCCTTCTTTTATGGATGCTTGCGATGAACTCGGTATGTTTGTTATCGTAGCTACTCCGGGATGGCAATATTGGAACAAGGATGTGAAATTCGGAGAATTGGTTCATCAAAACACCCGCGAAATGATTCGTCGTGACCGTAATCACCCATCTGTTTTGATGTGGGAACCTATTCTGAATGAAACCCGCTATCCGCTCGACTTTGCCTTGAAAGCACTCGAAATAACCAAAGAAGAATTTCCTTATCCGGGACGTCCCGTAGCTGCTGCCGATGTGCATTCCGCCGGTGTGAAAGAACATTATGACGTTGTTTACGGTTGGCCGGGAGATGACGAAAAGACTGATAGGCCGGAGCAATGTATTTTCACCCGTGAATTCGGAGAGAATGTAGACGATTGGTACGCTCACAACAACAATAACCGTGCGAGCCGCAGTTGGGGGGAACGTCCGCTGTTCGTACAGGCGCTGTCTTTGGCTAAAAGTTATGATGAGATGTACCGTACTACCGGTCAGTTTATCGGTGGAGCACAATGGCATCCGTTCGATCATCAGCGCGGTTATCATCCCGATCCTTATTGGGGAGGTATATATGATGCTTTCCGACAAAAGAAATATGCCTACGAAATGTTCCGTAGTCAATCACCCGCCAATCTTCACCATCCGCTGACAGAATGTGGACCAATGGTATTCATTGCTCATGAAATGTCACAGTTCTCCGATAAAGATGTAGTGATATTCAGTAACTGCGACTCGGTGCGTCTTTCTATCTATGATGGGACGAAATCATGGACTAAGCCTGTAATTCATGCCAAAGGGCATATGCCGAATGCACCTGTTATATTCGAAGATGTATGGGATTTCTGGGAAGCACGCGGATATAGCTATACACAGAAGAACTGGCAGAAAGTAAATATGGTTGCCGAAGGTATCATTGACGGAAAAGTGGTGTGTACACAAAAGAAAATGCCTTCCCGTCGGTCTACCAAACTTCGTTTATATGCAGATACTCAAAAAGTAAATTTGATAGCGGACGGTTCGGATTTCATTGTGGTAGTTGCCGAAGTGACAGATGATAGCGGTAATGTGCGTCGTCTGGCAAAAGAAAATATTGTGTTCACTGTAGAAGGAGAAGGACAAATTATTGGTGACGCTACCATTGGCGCCAATCCTCGTACTGTAGAATTCGGTTCGGCTCCTCTGTTGGTCCGGTCTACTCGGAAAGCCGGAAAGATTAAAGTGAAAGCTCATGCACAATTTGAAGGAACACAGGCTCCTACGGCTGCCGAATTGGAGTTTGAAAGTATCCCGGCCGAATTTCCTTTCTGCTACAAAGAACAAACAATCACTTCACCTACGATGAAAACCGGTTTGTCGGAAAGGAAATCGGAAGGAAAGGTACAGCTCACCGAAGAAGAACGCCAACGAGTATTGGACGAAGTAGAACGCCAACAGACTGAATTCGGAACTGAAAAATAGCACAAGAAACAATAAGAAGATAGTGATTCTAGTCACTATCTTCAAAAAAAAGACTACCTTTGGGAGCATTAAAACCTCTATTATTATCATAAATGAGAAAACGGAATATTCTAATACTATTATTATCGTTGATGGGCGTATGTGCTTTTGCCTATCCAAATATGATTGTAGAACATTACACGGCTGAACGTGGTTTGCCCAATAACATCGTCAACTGCACTTTAAAAGGGACAGATGGATTTGTCTGGTTTGGCACATGGTACGGATTATGCAGTTTTGACGGAGCTAAATTCCGTTCGTATGATAATCGGGACGGTTTTTATTCTGCAGATATCCCTCCTCGCAAGATTCAGCGTATTGTGGAAGATAAGAATGGTTTTCTATGGCTCAAGACTATTGACCGCAAACTATATTTATTTGACAAGAAGCATGAAACTTTTCATGCCGTCTATGATGATGTAAAAGAATACTCCGAGAATATTCAGATTATCAAGATTCAAACGACAGAAGACGGAGACGTTCTACTGTTGACTAAAGATAAAAGTTTGTTGCGTGCACATACCGATGAAACAGGTAAGATTACAATGAAGCAGTTGCACGACTCACGCCCCAACGTGAACGTATATGATATGCGTTTGAAACATAATGTGTTTTGTGAAACTGCTGAATTTATTAATTGGATAGGTATGGACTACCAGATTCTGTCTCTTAGAAAAGGGAGTGCCTTGAAAGATAAACCTGCCGATTTTATTGGAAAAAAAGTTTCTGCCGATCCCAAATTATTCACTTGCGCTTCTTATAATTCCAAGTTCCTGTGGCTGGGAGATCAAAACGGGCATATCTATAGTATTGATCCTCAAAATGGGGTTGTGAATCGTTACGAGATACCGGAGATCAAACAGGCTATCTCTCGTTTACTGGTCACCGAGTCCGGCTTGATGTATATAACTACCAATGACGGAGCATACGAATACAACATCGGTTACAAACAGCTAACCAAACTACCGTTTACAATCCCCCAAGAGGATAGTGGCATCATATTCTATGACAAATATGATAAAATATGGTTTCAGGAAGGCAATCACGCATTGATATATTATGATCCTCTGAATAAAAGTAGTCATCGTTTTACTTTTCCCAATCAGAATACCATTGGCAATTTTGAGATGCAGGATGCAGGTGAGCAAGGAATGTTTTTTCTCACTCCGGGCGGAGAAATTCTTCTTTTCGACAGGGATAAGCTGGAAATGACCCGCATCAATCAAATGAAACCTTTTTCTGAGGATCTTCCCAATCAACTTTTTTTTCATTTGTTATTGGATAAAGATGGAATCCTTTGGTTGGCATCTACCGGTAGCGGGGTGTATCGAGTGAACTTCCCCCAAAAACAATTCCAGTTGCTGACCGATGTATCTCCCGTTCCAGTTTCTACGGAAAAACAGACATCCCGAAATCAAGGAATCCGTGCTCTCTATCAGGCACAAAACGGAGATATTTGGGTAGGAACCCGATGGCAGGCCCTATACCGTCTTGATCGTAACGGACAAGTGAAGCAGATTTTCTCGGACCAGAACTACCTGCTGGGAGCTGTCTATCATATTATGGAAGATAAAGACGGAAATCTATGGTTCTCTACCAAAGGTAATGGATTGGTGAAAGCTGAACCGGATATGAATTCACCTCATGGACTGCGTTTTACCCGTTACAAGAATGATCCGAAAGATTCAAACTCCATTAGTAATAATGACGTATACTTTACTTACCAAGATAGTCAGGAACGCATTTGGGTAGGATTATTGGGAGGAGGATTAAATCTGATTGCCGAAGAAAACGGAGAAGTTGTTTTCAAACATAAATACAACGGACTGAAACAGTATCCTCCTTATGGACTATATATGGAGGTACGCACAATGACAGAAGATGAAGACGGCCGGATATGGGTAGGAACAATGGATGGTTTAATGTCTTTCGACGGACATTTTGCAACACCCGAACAGATACAATTTGAGACTTACCGTCAAGTCAGTGAACGATCCAATGTCGCTGATAATGATATTTATGTGCTATACAAGGACACTGACTCACAAATCTGGGTAAGCGTATTTGGTGGAGGTCTGAACAAACTTGTTCGATATGATAAAGAAAAGCATGAACCGATCTTTAAATCATACGGCATACGTGAAGGAATGAATAATGACGTGGTCAAGTCAATTGTAGAAGATAAAAACGGAAATCTTTGGTTTACAACAGAAATCGGTTTGTCCTGCTTTAATAAAGCTACCGAACAGTTCCGCAATTATGATAAATATGACGGTTTCCTAAACGTAGAATTGGAAGAGGGAAGTACACTTCGTACATTAAACGGAGATTTATGGCTCGGTACACGACAAGGTATATTGGCATTTTCTCCGGATAAGTTGGAAACACAACACATGGACTATGATACACGTATTGTCGATTTCAAAGTATCCAATCGCGATCTGCGGAGTTTTCAGGATTGCCCCATTCTAAAAGAATCCATTATTTATACCGATGCGATTCAACTGAAATACAACCAGTCCATGTTCACAATAGAATTCGCCGCTCTGAATTTTTATAATCAGAACAGAGTATCTTATCGTTACATACTTGAAGGATATGAAAAAGAATGGCATTATAATGGAAAGAACCGGATTGCTTCTTATACCAATGTGCCTCCCGGTGATTATATTTTCCGTGTAGAAACGCTGGATGAAGCCAATCCCGAACTTGTTTCGAGCCGAACTTTAGCCGTTACGGTTCTTCCGCCCTGGTGGTTGAGTTGGTGGGCAATGATTATTTATGTCATACTTGGATTGGCGGCTCTTTATTTCGGTTTGCGCCTGGCTTTCTTCATGATCAAAATGAAGAATGATATCTATATCGAGCAAAAAGTATCGGAAATGAAAATTAAGTTCTTTACCAATATTTCCCATGAACTTCGCACTCCCTTGACATTGATAAAAGGACCTATACAGGAACTGAAAGAACGGGAAAAATTATCCCCGAAAGGATTGCAATATGTTGATCTGATGGAGAAGAATACCAATCAAATGTTACAATTGGTGAATCAGATATTGGATTTCCGGAAGATTCAGAATGGCAAGATGCGCCTGCATGTTTCTTTGATTGATTTTAATGAAATGATAGCTTCTTTCCAGAAAGAATTCCGTGTGCTTTCAGAAGAGAATGAAGTTAGTTTCACTTTCCAGTTACCGGACGAATCTATTATGGTATGGGCAGACAAGGAAAAATTAAGTATTGTCATCCGCAACATTATATCCAATGCGTTTAAGTTCACGCATTCCGGCGGAAGTATCTACGTCACTACCGGATTGACGGATGACGGAAAACGCTGTTTCGTACGGGTAGAAGATAATGGAGAGGGCATTCCACAAAGTAAGCTGACTGAAATATTCGAACGCTTCTCACAAGGAGAGAATACAAAGAATCCATACTATCAAGGTACAGGCATTGGTCTGGCACTTTCTAAAGAAATCGTAAACCTGCATCATGGCTCTATTTATGCTGAAAGTCCCGAAGGACAGGGAGCCGTATTTACAGTTGAACTTCTAATGGATAAGGAACACTATCGTCCGTCGGAAGTCGACTTCTATGTCAGCGACACGGAAACTGCTCCAACCTCTTCCGAAGAAGAAGCTGTTACGAATATTCCTTCGGTAGAAACTACAGAAGAAGAACCGGAAATAGACTCTTCACTACCGACCCTGTTATTAGTAGAAGATAACAGAGATCTTTGTCAACTGATAAAATTGCAATTAGAAGACAAATTCAACATCCATATTGCCAATAATGGAGTAGAAGGTTTGAAGAAAGTCCATCTTTACCATCCGGACATTGTGGTGACAGATCAGATGATGCCTGAGATGGACGGGTTGGAAATGTTACAGTCTATCCGTAAAGATTTCCAGATCAGCCATATTCCTGTAATAATACTGACTGCAAAGAATGATGAAGGTGCCAAGACAAAAGCCATAACTTTGGGTGCCAATGCTTATATAACCAAACCATTCAGCAAAGAATACCTGTTGGCACGAATCGACCAGTTATTGTCTGAGCGAAAATTATTCCGTGAACGTATCCGACAGCAAATGGAGAACCAGACAACGACGGAAGAGGATAGTTATGAACAGTACTTGGTAAAGAAAGATGTACAGTTCCTTGAGAAAATCCATCAAGTGATCGAAGAGAATATGGATGATAGTGATTTCAATATAGATACAATAGCTTCCGGTATCGGTTTGAGTCGTTCGGCATTCTTTAAAAAGTTGAAGAGCCTGACCGGGTTAGCCCCCGTAGATTTGGTTAAAGAAATTCGTCTGAACAAATCTATTGAACTGATTAAGAGTACGGATTTAAGTGTTTCTGAAATTGCTTTTGCTGTCGGATTCAAGGATTCCGGCTATTACAGTAAATGTTTCCGGAAGAAATATAACCAGACTCCCCGCGAATATATGAATGAATGGCGGAAAGGAGAGAAATAACCGGTTACAAAACGCTTTCTTAATCGTCTTTTTAGAAAACCTATTAAGATTCGAAAGAATGAACAACATCAAGAAAGTATTATCAGCATGGATGCTGGTTGCCTGTGTATTACCTGTGGCAGCGCAGTATCCGGTGATTCCGGACTCTGTAAAGGCAAGAGGGGCAAAACAAGAAGCCGAGTTTGAACATCAATCAAATGTAGCATGGGAAAAAGCTCTGCCGACAGTTTTGGAAGAGGCACAAAAAGGACGTCCCTATAAACCGTGGGCTTCAAAACCGGAAGATTTGGTAAAAAGTAATATCCCCGCTTTTCCCGGTGCGGAGGGAGGGGGAATGTATACTCCCGGTGGTCGTGGAGGGAAAGTAATCGTAGTCACCTCGCTCGAAGATTCCGGTCCCGGAACATTCCGTGAAGCTTGTGAAACGGGGGGAGCACGTATTATCGTCTTCAATGTATCGGGCATAATACATCTCAAGAGTCCTATCAGTGTACGTGCGCCGTATGTGACCATTGCCGGACAAACGGCTCCGGGAGACGGCATATGTGTGACAGGACAATCTTTTCTGATTGATACACACGATGTTGTTATCCGTCATATGCGTTTCCGTCGTGGCGCACAGGATGTTGCCTTTCGTGATGATGCGGTAGGCGGAAATGCAGTCGGGAATATCATGATAGACCACTGTTCGGCAAGTTGGGGACTGGATGAAAATATGTCTATCTACCGACACGTATACAATAGAGGTGCGGATGGACACGGACTGAAACTCCCGACTGTAAATATCACTATTCAGAACTCTATATTCTCCGAAGCGTTGGACACTTACAATCATGCTTTCGGTGCTACCATCGGCGGGCATAACAGTATGTTCTGCCGTAACCTATTTGCTTCCAATATCAGCCGTAACAGTTCGGTAGGGATGGACGGAGATTTCAATTTTGTTAATAATGTCGTATTCAATTGGTGGAATCGTTCTGTGGACGGAGGAGATAATAAAAGTTTCTATAACATGATTAATAATTACTTCAAACCGGGTCCCATTACTCCATTAGACAAACCGATCTCATATCGTATCCTCAAACCGGAAGCCGGACGTGACAAAAACCGTCCTTTATCTTTTGGAAAGGCTTATGTCAACGGAAATATCATTCATGGAAATGCAAAAGTGACAAAGAACAATTGGGATGGCGGTGTACAGCTAAAAGATGACGTAGACTCAGAAAAGTTCCTTCCGCAAATTAAATCGGACGAAGTATTCAAAATGCCTCCTGTCACTATAATGGATACTCCAAAAGCCTATAGCTTTGTATTGGACAATGCAGGAGCTAACTTTCCCAAACGTGATGCGGTTGATTCCCGTGTGATCAAAACAGTACGGACGGGTAAAGCCATTTATGTAAAAGACGCTCCGGAATTTGTGTCACCATATGTAAAGAGACGTTTACCGGCAGACTCTTATAAACAAGGAATTATTACAGACATCCGTCAAGTAGGCGGACTCCCCGAATATAAAGGAGAATCGTATGCCGATACAGATAACGACGGGATGCCGGATGTTTGGGAAGTTGCCAACGGGCTGAATCCGAACGATCCTTCCGACGCAGTGAAAGATTGTAATGGGGACGGCTATACTAACATTGAGAAATATATCAATGGTATCGATACAAAGAAGAAAGTGGATTGGACAGATTTGAAAAACAATCATGATACACTTTCTAAAAGGAAAAGTCTGTTTTAGCCAAATAAATTGATAATAAAGTTTATTGTAATGAATATACAAATAAGAACTATCCTTTTGGGATTATTAAGTATCGGGTTTGCGCAGAGTCATGCGCAAACCTTTGCTTTACAAGTAAAAGACGACCGGATAACTTACCTTAATGACGAATTGAGAAATAGGATTCTCGATTTCTCAACATGTGGTTATCAGGCTTCGGAACAGGATATTCCTTCCGTTCGGAATGTCGTATTTGTATCCTGGAAACCCGGAGATAATACAACAAGAATTCAACGTGCCATAGACTATGTAGCCTCCTTGCCTCCTGATATTTCAGGTTTCCGCGGTGCTGTGTTATTGGATAAAGGCGAGTTTTCCCTGTCCGGAAGTATCCGCATTGCTACATCTGGAATCGTATTACGGGGAATGGATAAAGAAAGTACAATATTATTAAAGAAAGGAGTGGATCGGGGTTCTCTCATCTATATGGAAGGAGAAAACGACTTGGTAATAAAAGATACATTACAAGTACTTTCAAACTATGTTCCGGTAAATACAAAAACGTTGGAAGTCGCTTTGGGGACTTCTCTGAAAAAAGGAGACCGGATTATGGTAACCCGTCCTTCTGGTAAGGAGTGGATTGCTTCTTTAGGTTGTAACATCTTTGGAGGAGGAATCAGCGCCTTAGGATGGAAAGAAGGGGATATGGATTTAACATGGGACCGGGTTGTTAGCGATATTAATGGTAACCTGCTTACCTTAGATGCACCGTTGACTGTGGCATTGGATGCCAAATACGGTGTATCTACCATTATGACATACCAATGGAACGGACGTATTGATAACTGCGGTGTAGAGAATCTGACATTGGTCTCAGATTATGACAAACACTATCCGAAAGACGAGGATCATTGTTGGACAGGGATTTCCATCGAAGCTGCAGAAAACTGCTGGGTAAGACAAGTTAATTTCAGGCATTTTGCAGGAAGCGCTGTAATCGTTCAACGGACCGGTTCTAAAATCACTGTTGAGGATTGCATTTCGAAAAATCCCGTTTCCGAAATAGGAGGGATGCGCCGTTGTACTTTCCACACATTGGGACAGCAGACTTTATTCCAACGTTGTTATTCGGAACAAGGCATTCACGATTTCGCGGCCGGATTCTGCGCTGCCGGTCCTAATGCTTTCGTTCAATGCGATTCGTACCAATCTTTAGGATTCAGTGGTTCTATTGATGCTTGGGCGTGCGGTTTACTGTTTGATGTCGTCAATATCGATGGACATAATCTCACTTTTAAAAATTTGGGGCAGGATAAGAATGGAGCCGGTTGGAATACGGCCAACAGTTTGTTCTGGCAATGTACCGCTGCAGAAATAGAATGTTATACTCCGGCAAAAGATGCACAAAACCGTGCGTATGGTTGCTGGGCACAGTTCTCGGGAGACGGAGAATGGGCACAGTCTAATAATCATGTCCAGCCGCGCAGTATATTTTATGCCCAATTAGCGGAACGCCTGCAAAAAGAATCTGCAGACCGGGCACGTATCCTGCCTAGAAATACAAGCGCAACAAGTAGCCCTACCGTAGAAGTAGCTATGGCATTGGCAAAAGAAGCTTATAATCCTCGTTTGACATTGGAGCATTGGATCGAAGAAAATAAATTTATCCCTTCAGTCGTGCCAACAGGAGTCAAATCAATCGATGATATTAAAGAGAAAAAGACTATTTCAAACAAACAACAGACACAACCGGAAATAAGTATTGTCAACGGACGTATTCAAATGGATGGTGTATTGCTTGTAGGAAGCAGTCATACAACTCCTTGGTGGAATGGAAAACTTAAAACCAACTTCTTGAAAAAAGCAAGCCCTGCCATCACCCGCTTTGTGCCGGGACGCGAAGGATTGGGACTGACTGACCGTATCGACTCTGTAGTCAGCTTCATGAAACAGAAGAACATACTTGTTTTTGACCAGAACTATGGATTGTGGTATGACCGCCGTCGGGATGACCATGAACGTATCCGCCGCCGGGATGGAGATGTATGGGGTCCTTTTTACGAACAGCCATTCGGACGTAGTGGTCAGGGAACAGCTTGGGAAGGTTTAAGTAAATATGATTTGAAACGCCCCAATGCCTGGTACTGGTCGCGCTTGAAAGAATTTGCAGAGAAAGGGAGTAAAGATGGACTGCTTCTATTCCACGAAAACTACTTCCAGCATAATATTCTGGAAGCCGGAGCACATTGGGTGGACTGTCCGTGGAGAAGCAGTAATAATATCAATGAGACCGGATTTCCGGAACCCGTTCCATTTGCCGGAGACAAACGTATTTTCGTAGCAGATATGTTTTACGATATCAGTCATCCGGTACGCCGCGAGTTGCATAGGCAATATATTCGCCAATGTCTCAATAACTTCGCAGATAATTCGAATGTCATTCAACTGACAAGTGCAGAATTTACAGGACCGTTGCACTTCGTACAGTTCTGGTTGGATGTCATAGCCGAGTGGGAAGCTGAAACCGGAAAGAAAGCTAAAGTAGCATTGAGTACGACAAAGGATGTGCAGGATGCTATTCTTGCAGACCCTAAACGGGCTGCTGTGGTAGATGTTATTGATATCCGTTATTGGCATTATAAGAAGGATGGGATCTTTGCGCCGGAAGGTGGGAAAAACATGGCTCCCCGCCAGCATATGCGTAAGATGAAAGTAGGAAAGATAACCTTTAATGAAGCTTATAAGGCAGTGAGCGAATACCGCCAGAAGTTTCCTCAGAAAGCAGTAACTTTCTATGCGCAAAATTATCCTTCTATGGGATGGGCAGTATTCATGGCAAGTGGCTCGTGTCCTGTTATTCCGTGTAAAGACAAGGCTTTCTTAAAGGATGCGGCAGTTATGGAAGTGGAAGAGACCAATACTGATCAATATAAGAAATTGGTAAAATCTGATACGGGAAATATCATTTATTCCAAGTCTGGAACAGAAATTCCCATTCATTTATCGTCCGGAAAATATGTATTAAAGTACATTCACCCTGATTCCGGGAAAGTGGACATAATAAATAAATCACTGAAAATAAAAGGATTATATACTTTAAAGGTACCAGATAAGAAAGAAGGTATTTATTGGTTTCATAAGCTATAAGATAGAAAATCCCGTTGAATGATCTTCAACGGGATTTTTGTTTTATATAGGTAAATTCTAATAAAAGAGTGTTATAAAACATGATACTTATTTTTTCAATCCACAAACCAGATTTTACCTAAGGTTGTGACGGATACTGCCTAGTTTTGCAACATCAAATCAATCGAATTAATGCTATGATGGGACAAACTAATAATTCAACCGAAACTTTATTCGCTTCATTTCAAGCGGGGAATATGGCAGCTTTTTCTCAGCTATATGATTTATATATCAATATCCTTTTTAATTATGGGCTAAAGCTAACTTTGGATAAAGAGTTATTGAAAGATTGCATCCATGATGTTTTTGTGAAGCTTTATACCAAGAAAGATGAACTAGGAACTATTGATAATCTGAAATCCTATATGTTCATCTCATTAAAGAACAAGTTGTGCGATGAACTTCGTAAACGTATGTATATGTCCGATACAGCTATTGAAGAAGTCGATATGCTGGCTCCTACAGATGTAGAAAATGATTATGCGGAAAAAGAACAGCGCAAAAATGAGTTTTTCCTTATTAAGCGTTTACTAAACCAACTATCCCCCCGCCAGCGCGAAGCACTCACTCTATATTATATAGAAGAAAAGAAATATGAAGATATCTGCGAAATTATGAACATGAATTATCAGTCTGTACGCAACTTGATGTATCGTGGATTGACAAAGTTACGTGATTTGGCAAGTTAATTATGGTAAAAAGAATGCTTTATTGAGTACATATACAGGATAACACCGTCCTATTTACGTAAACGCTTAAAAAGGATGTGATATGTATTCTAAGGTAAAAGATTTTTTGACGGATGATGACTTTATCAACTATGTGCTGGGGGTGGTTCCGCAGTCAGTCTCCAAATGGGAGGCTTATTTCAAGGAACATCCGGATGAACTGGCAGATGCGGAAGAAGCCAAGGCAGTATTAATGGCTCCGACAGATGTTGCCTGTGATTTTACAATGGCTGAAAGCAAAGAATTAAAAGATAGGATTGTTAGTAGTATAAAAGATTTTTCGGGTATTTTATAATTAGGTTAGGTAGTTGCTATTTTTTTTGTACTTTTGCGCCCAATTAAAAATATCACATTCATGAAGACAAGCGAATCTTTATTATCGATAGGTAAATTTATAGCAGAATATTCGGCCCATTTAATGGGCGCAGGAGTACATACTTCGCGGGTAGTGCGCAATTCCAAACGTATTGGAGAAGCTTTCGGACTAGATGTAAAGTTAGGCGTATTTCATAAAAACATCATTCTGACAATTGTAGATAAAGAGACGAACGAAGCTTGTAATGAAGTTATCGATATCCCCGCACATCCCATTAGTTTTGAACACAACTCTGAGTTAAGCGCATTAAGTTGGGAAGCGGTAGACAATCATCTGTCATTGGAGGAACTGACAGCCAAATACAAGAAAATCGTTTCCGCCCCGATGATACATCCTCTCTTCGTCTTATTGTTAGTCGGATTCGCCAATGCATCATTCTGCAAATTGTTCGGTGGCGATTTAATATCTATGGGAATTGTCTTTTCTGCTACCATCACAGGATTTTATCTGAAACAGCAGATGCAAAAGAAAAAGCTGAATCATTACATTGTTTTTATCGTTTCAGCTTTTGTTGCTTCCCTTTGCGCTTCTACAGCTTTGATTTTCGATACAACTTCAGAGATAGCAATGGCTACCAGTGTACTTTATCTTGTTCCCGGTGTTCCTTTGATTAATGGAGTGATTGACATAGTCGAAGGATATGTACTGACCGGATTTGCCCGTCTGACAGAAGCCTCCTTGCTGATTGTCAGCATTGCTATCGGACTTTCTTTCACATTACTAATGGTAAAAAACAGTTTAATTTAATATGATAGCACTCGACATTCTTACTGACGGATTTTTTGCAGCAGTGGCAGGTATAGGATTTGGTGCGATTTCCGATCCTCCTTTGCGGGCATTTAAGATGATTGCCTTATTGGCGGCATTGGGACACGCTTGCCGTTTTTGTCTGATGACTTATTTAGGGGTAGATATTGCTACAGCTTCTTTATTTGCCGGCTTAGTAATCGGTTTTGGTAGTTTATGGTTAGGGAAAAAAGTATATTGCCCGATGACAGTACTTTATATTCCGGCTCTGCTTCCGATGATTCCGGGCAAATTTGCATACAACATGGTATTTTCACTTATCATGTGTTTGCAGAACGTGAATGACCCGGAAAATCTGGATAAGTTCATGTCAATGTTCTTCTCCAACAGCCTGGTAGCAAGCACGGTTATTTTTATGTTGGCAGTAGGAGCCACTTTCCCGATGTTCCTATTCCCACATAGAGCTTTTTCATTAACAAGACATTAAAACTACTTTTATGGAGATTTTTTGGAGAACAATTGCATATTATAATTCAGCAACTTGGCTTTTACAGACAGTCATCATTCTGATTGGTATTGCATTGACCGGATTGCTTATCAGTAAACCGCGCACATGGGTGAAGATGGCGATGAAGTTTTATATGATAGGACTTTATACATGGATTTCGGTAATCTACTATTATGTCTATTGCGAAGAACGTAGTTACAATGGAGTGATGGCTATGTTCTGGGGAGTAATGGCTATTATTTGGATATGGGATGCGATTACGGGATACACGACTTTCGAACGTACCCACAAATACGACATCCTGTCCTATGTCTTGTTGGCAATGCCATTCATATATCCTTTAGTATCATTAGCGCGCGGACTTTCCTTTCCGGAAATGACTTCTCCGGTAATGCCTTGTTCTGTGGTTGTGTTTACCATTGGGCTATTATTACTGTTTGCTCACAAAGTGAATATGTTTCTGGTCCTTTTTCTTTGTCATTGGTCATTGATCGGATTATCCAAAACTTATTTCTTCCAGATTCCGGAAGATTTCTTGTTGGCAAGTGCCACAATTCCCGGATTGTACCTTTTCTTCAGAGAATATTTCCTGAACAATCTGCATGCCGACACCAAGCCGAAAGCCAAATATATCAATTGGCTATTAATAAGCGTTTGCGTCGGACTGGCTGTGTTGCTGACTACTACCATGTTTTTAGAATTAGTTCCGAAGAATTGATCCGGAACACATAGAAGATATTCAAATCAAAAAAGTCTTTCTAGCTTTAATGGCTATGAAAGACTTTTTGCATTATATCACATTTACTTAATTGCGTAGAATATCCGCAGAGCATACTGCATCACCGCATCAGGCAACCACCTTTTACTCTTTGCAAACAACACCTGTATCCAGGGACCTACTTTCGTTCGGAAAGGAGGGTTTGTATGCTCCACTATTTTACAGATTGCAGCAGCCAACTTTCGTGGATGGCATCCATTACGTTCCTCTTTTTCTATGATCTCCAATGATTTCCGGAAGCTTTCTCCATAATCGGTATCCAGTCTTGTCTGTTCAGAGATATTCCGATTATCAGTAAATCCGGTGTTGAAGTCTCCCGGTTCTACCACGCAAACCTTTATATTGAACGGATGGACCTCTAAAGCCAATGCTTCGCTATATCCTTCCACCGCAAATTTGGAAGCAGAATAAAATCCCTGATAAGGGATGCCCATTACACCACCAATAGAGCTGATATTGATGATCTTCCCTTTTCGCTTTTTACGCATGACAGGCAATACCTCCCGGCACATATTCACTACACCAAAGAAATTGGTATTCATCTGTATGTTTACTTCCTCTTCCGTAGCAAGTTCCAATGCACCGCCAATACCCATCCCGGCATTATTAATCAATACGTCAATCCGTCCCTGTTCCGATAGAATCCTATCAACAGCTTGACGGATAGAAAGTGAATTGGTAACATCGACAACCAGCATTTTCACCTCATTCATGTCTTCGGAAAGTTTCCGACTTGTTCCATAAACGATGTGCCCTTGTGCTGATAACATTTGAGCGGTAATCTTTCCAAACCCGGAAGATGCTCCGGTGATAAGTATGACTTGTGGTTGCATATTTTTTTATTTGCAGTATGGTACTAACTGCTCAATTATCATTTCTTCAGGATAACAGTCATTTTCTCCCGCCAATCTTCACCATTCTTCGGCTGGAAAGTTTCAAATCCCAGTTCTTTACCGATTTGGATATTCGAGGCGCCGTCATCTACAAATAAAGTTTCAGAAGGAATGATATTGCAATCATTCACCATATAATCGAATATTTCCGGTGCAGGTTTTGTGTGACCGACCTGATAAGACAGATATAGTTTATCACAGTAATCATTCAACGGCTTTTTCCTTGATGAGAAATCAGGGCTGCATGCCCATGACATAACAAAAGGATTAGTATTACTTAAAATATACACATGATATGATTTTCTCAATTCTAATATATAATCGAGTTTATTTAGATTCACTTCATTGAAAAAGCCCAGCCATGCCTGTTTGGTTTCCTCCATCGTCAATGAACGGCCACATAAATTCCCCAGTTGTTTCCGAAACTCATCCGCACTTAGCTTACCTTCTTCCAGTTCTTGAAAGATGCCGGTCTGGTGATATTTATCCAGACGGGTGTCGGCATCTGCCAGTCCCAGTTTGATAAATGCCTGAACCGCTTTGTCGCGATCAATATCCACAATCACACCGCCAAAATCAAATACAATGTTTTTAATCATGATATATCATTTTTAATTTGCTACAAAGATATTATAAAATCATTAGAGACTTCTTCATTTTAGCACAGAAATAGTAACCTTTTATGCAATCGGGTAGTAGTCCCGTTATAACGTGACAATGGTCACCTTATAGGGTGATAAATGGCACGTTACAACGGGACATTTGTCATTCTGCAAGATGACTATTTATTTTCAGAAAGATGAGGAACTTTAAATATACGAAATTAAATAGTAAAAAACAAGAGTGGCACTTACTTTTCCTAATGCCCCAATGAGCTTTTCATAGTTGGTATATTTTCGTTTAAACAAGCACTTTCAGTAATTCGGGTATAATAATCTGTAATATATATAGTTGAAAAATAAATTTCCTTGATTAACTTTGCAAAGTTAAAACATCATCAAGTTCAATTCTGACGATGTAGGACATTGACATTTAGATCTAACTACTATAAATTGAAAATTAATTAGTTTATGCTACGTACTATCAGACTTACAACCGCCATTGTGTGCTTTACACTTATTACCCTGCTCTTTCTCGACTTCACGGGTACATTGCACACATGGTTCGGATGGTTGGCGAAAATTCAATTTCTGCCGGCTTTATTAGCCTTGAACATAGGTATCGTATTGTTTTTAGTTGTACTTACATTCCTGTTCGGACGTATCTACTGCTCTGTTATTTGTCCGTTGGGAGTGTTTCAGGACATTGTTTCGTGGGTATCCGGCAAACAAAAGAAAAATCGGTTCCGTTATTCACCAGCAATGAAATGGTTGCGGTATGGCGTTTTAGGAGTATTCATTATCATGATGGTTGCAGGATTGAACTCTTTGGCTATCTTGCTGGCACCGTATAGTGCTTATGGTCGGATAGCTTCCAGTCTTTTTGCACCGGTCTGGCAATGGGGAAACAACCTGTTGGCGTACTTCGCCGAACGAGTGGATAGTTATGCTTTTTATGAGGTAGATGTATGGATAAAGAGTCTTTCGACGATGCTGATTGCCATTGTTACCCTTGTTGTTCTTTTCATTCTGGCGTGGCGCAACGGACGAACCTATTGTAATACGATCTGCCCCGTAGGTACTGTATTAGGGTTTATATCCAAATATGCGATATTCAAACCGGTAATTGATACTTCCAAATGCAATAGTTGTGGTTTGTGTGCCCGCAATTGCAAAGCATCGTGTATTAACCCGAAAGCTCATGAAATAGATTATAGCCGTTGTGTAACTTGTATGGATTGTATCGGAAAGTGTAAGCATGGAGCCATTACATACACAAGACGGAAACCTAAGAACGAAACAGCTACGAGCGAAGATACGAAAGCAAAGTCTGTCACTACTGAACAGGTAGACAATGCCCGTCGTAGCTTCCTTTCAGCATCGGCCATTTTTGCAACAACTTCTGTACTGAAAGCACAAGAGAAAAAAGTAGATGGAGGATTGGCTACTATCGAAGATAAAAAGATTCCCCAAAGAGAAAATCCTATCTATCCTCCCGGTGCATTCAGCGCACGCAATTTCACTCAACATTGCACAGCCTGCCAATTATGTGTCTCTGTTTGTCCCAACCAGGTATTGCGCCCATCGGACAACCTATTGACATTGATGCAACCGGAAATGTCATACGAACGTGGATATTGCCGTCCCGAATGTACAAAATGTTCGGAAGTTTGTCCTGCCGGTGCTATTCATCTCACCAGTCTTGCCGAGAAATCAGCTATTCAGATCGGACATGCCGTATGGATTAAAGAGAACTGTGTACCTTTGACAGATGGAATGGAATGTGGCAACTGTGCCCGCCATTGTCCGACAGGTGCCATACAAATGGTAGCTTCCGATCCTGAAAAAACAGATTCTCCAAAGATTCCGGTAGTAAATGTAGAAAAATGTATCGGTTGTGGGGCGTGTGAGAACCTTTGTCCGTCCCGTCCTTTCAGCGCTATTTATGTGACAGGACATCAGATGCATAGAATTATTTGATCTAAATCAGTATAAGATTATGGAAGATAAAAATAAGAAAGATATAAATAGAAGAGATTTCATTAAGATTGTAGGTATTAGTGCAGCCACGTCAACAGGGCTATTATACGGATGCTCTTCAAAAGGAACTTCCTCTTCAAGCAGCGCAACAGGAGAAGGAGAGGTGCCTACCGATAAAATGACTTACCGCACGTCTCCGACTACCGGTGACCGTGTTTCACTCTTGGGATATGGTTGTATGCGTTGGCCTCTCAAACCTGCTCCCAACGGTAATGGTGAAGTAATCGACCAGGATGCCGTGAATGGACTGATTGATTATGCAATCGCTCACGGAGTAAACTATTTCGACACATCTCCGGCATACGTACAGGGCTTTTCCGAAAAGGCAACGGGTATTGCATTGAGCCGTCATCCCCGTGACAAATATTATATCGCCACCAAGTTATCCAATTTCTCTCCCGATACATGGTCTCGTGAAGCATCGCTCAAGATGTACCACAAATCATTTGCGGACCTGCAGGTAGATTACATTGATTATATGCTGCTTCATGGCATCGGAATGGGAGGAATGGAAGCCCTTAAAGGACGCTACCTGGATAACGGAATGCTTGACTTTCTGGTGAAAGAGCGGGAGGCAGGCCGTATCCGCAATCTGGGATTCTCCTATCATGGGGATATCGAAGTATATGACTACCTGCTTTCACGGCACGATGAATTCAAATGGGATTTTGTGCAGATACAGTTGAACTATGTAGACTGGAAACATGCAAAAGAAACCAATACCCGGAATACGGATGCTGAATATCTGTATGGAGAATTGCATAAACGAGGAATTCCATCTATCATCATGGAACCGCTTTTAGGAGGTCGTTTGTCTAAATTGAACGACAATCTGGTGGCACGGCTCAAACAACGCCGTCCAGAAAGCAGTGTCGCTTCCTGGGCTTTCCGTTTTGCCGGTTCATTTCCGGACATTCTGACTGTATTAAGTGGTATGACTTATATGGAGCATCTGCAAGATAATCTCCGCACTTATTCTCCTTTGGAACCGTTGACAGATGAAGAAAAAGAGTTTCTCGAAGAAACGGCACAATTAATGTTGAAATATCCAACGATCCCTTGCAACGACTGCAAATATTGTATGCCATGTCCGTATGGATTGGATATACCTGCTGTGTTGTTACATTACAACCGTTGCGTCAATGAAGGGAATGTCCCCAGGAACGGGCAGGATGAGAATTATGCAAAAGCCCGGCGCGCTTTTCTAGTCGGATATGACCGTAGCGTGCCCAAACTTCGTCAGGCAAGCCATTGCATCGGTTGTAACCAGTGTGTGGCACACTGTCCGCAGAACATTAATATTCCGAAAGAGCTGCATCGGATAGATCAGTTCGTAGAACAATTGAAACAGGGTACTTTATAAAAGAAAAGATGGAAGAATTAATCAATTTACTACATACGGGAGAATATTCCTGTACCATTGCCAACAAAGGAGAGATCCGTACTTTCACTCAACGCGGTGTGGCTGATATCTATGATTTACTGACCCGGGAACCGGAGTTTCTTAAAGGAGCCTTGATTGCTGATAAGGTGGTCGGAAAGGGAGCTGCCGCCCTGATGATTCTGGGAGGTATCAAAGAATTATATACCGATATTATCAGTACCAAAGCTCTAGAGTTACTTCAGAAATCAGATATAAAAGTTGGTTTTACAGAGAAAGTACCTTTTATCTGGAATCGTAACCATACAGGAGGATGTCCTGTAGAGACAATGTGCAGCGAAGTGGAATCAGTAGAGGAGATACTACCGCTAATTGGTGATTTCCTCGAAAGAATCAGAAGTAAAAAATAAAAGAGTAATTTGCACTTAAAAAAAACAATAAACATGGAAACAACTACTGTAAAGTTCTATTCACTAAATTACAACGATGTGAAAACCTATTGGGCAGCCTTGTTATTCATCGTTGGTAATATTCTTTTCCCCCAATTATTCCATCTCATGCCTCAAGGAGGAATAATCTGGCTACCAATCTATTTCTTCACACTGATTGGAGCTTATAAGTACGGATGGAAAGTCGGCTTATTGACAGCTATCCTTTCACCTATTATCAATTCCTTATTTTTCGGTATGCCCGCTCCTGCAGTATTACCCGCAATTTTACTGAAATCCATACTGCTTGCCATAACTGCCGGTTGGGCTGCACAACGTTTCGGACGTATTTCCATCCCGGTATTGATTGGTGTAGTATTTATTTATCAGGCCGTAGGTACTTTAGGAGAATGGATATATAATGGTAATTTTTACAGTGCTATTCAAGATTTCCGTATCGGAGTTCCCGGGATGTGCCTGCAAGTATTAGGAGGCTATACATTCATCAAGTATCTGATTCGCAAATAAATCAATCGGTCGCCTCTTCCTCTTCGGGTTCATCTTCTACTACAACAACAGGGGAGAGGCTTTTTCCTTCTTTAGCGTACGTGCTAGGACTCATTCGATAATATTTTTTAAATACTTCCCGAAAATACTTTGTTTCCGAGAAACCACTCATATCTGCTATTTCTCCGATATTATGTTTACCTTCTTTTAATAATCGCGCTGCATATTTTAAGCGAGTCACCCGAATTAATGCTGTCGGAGATTGTCCGGTCAACGCTTTCAATTTACTATATAAACTAGTACGGCTCACTCCCTGCAATTCACAAAGCTTGTCAACGCAAAAATCAGTATTATCGATATTCTTTTCAATATTTTTCTTGACCTCCGATATGAATTTCCAGTCGAGACTATTCATTCCATTTGCTGATGGTACAGGCTCGGAGTCTATTTCAAGATTAGCATACCGCTGACGCAATAAAGCACGGTTGGACAAAAGGTTGGCAATACTTGCCTTCAATAACTTCACACTGAAGGGTTTGACGATATATTCATCTGCACCGATTGCGAGTCCATCAAGAATATTTTTCTCATCCCCCAAAGCTGTAAGTAATAATACCGGAATGTGTGAGGTTTCAACATCCTTCTTAATAGCAGCACAGAGTTCATCTCCTTGCATTTCAGGCATCATAACATCGGAAAGAATAAGTTCCGGCCAGAATTCTTTTACTATCACTAAAGCCTCCCTGCCATTACAACAGGCTTGCACATAATATTGGGGAGAAAGCAGACTAACCAAGTAAGAACGTAATTCATCATTATCTTCTACAATAAGGATACGTTGCATTTCTTTCTTGACTGTGACAACTTCTGTATTTGCTACATTTGAAAAAACATTCGGAACTGTTAGTTCCGGTGTTTGTAGCTGAATCTTAGGGGAGGAAGCCGAAGTTGCCTCCTGAGTACTCTTATTGTTTTTGGGAAATATAATTTGAACAGTCGTCCCTTGATGTTCCACACTTTTAATCTGAATCTTACCCTTGTGCAGACGAACCAACTTTCCAACCAACATTAGTCCTATGCCACTGCCCGTGACTTTAGAATTGATGGCATTACTGGCACGGAAATGAAGTTTGAACAACTTCCGTTGTTCAGAGGCAGGAATACCGATACCTGTATCACTAATAACCACCTTCCAAAAATCATTCATATCAGAGACAGAGACACTGACCTTGCCATTTTCTGCTGTATATTTCAATGAATTCGATATAATATTTTTCAGAATAGAATCCATTTTCTCTTTATCAAACCATACATTCAAGTAGTTGAAATTACTCTTATAAGTAAAATCTATATGTTTGATAGTAGCATACGAAGAGAAACTACTGCATACATCCTTCAAATATGTGTTCAATTCATATTCTGAGATGCTCAACTCGGAAGAATATATGTCAGCACGTTCAAAGTTGATAAGATTAGTCGCCAATCGCAAAAGGGAGTCTACATTCCTTAATGCAGCCTTTGTACGGGTTATTCCGGTGTCAGTAAGCGGTTCTTCGTCTAGAAGTTCTTCCAAAGGCGCTTTTATCATAGTAAGTGGAGTCCGTATATCGTGAGCTGTATTAATAAAAAATTGGGTTTTCTCATCTGATATGTTCTTTTGTTTCCTGAGATTTATCACACGTAAAATAAAAGAGAATCCCCAAATAACCAATAGTACATAACATAGGATAGCCCACCAACTCAACCAAAAAGGGTGTGCGATAATGACTTTCATTGTACGTTCTTCAAAAATAACATCATGCTCTTCTCTGGATATAGCGCGTACGTGTAAAGTATATTTTCCCGGAGGCAGATTGGTGAAACGTATCAGGCTATTCTCTCCCGGCAGTGTCCATTTTTCATAGAAACCTTCCAATTTCCAGGAATAAAGTACATTACCCGGAGAATCATAATTGATAGTGGAAACTTTGAGAGAAAAGGTATTTTGGTCATGTTTCAGTTTCAACACACCTGTTTCGTCTATACATTCTTTTAAAGGAGAGTCTTTGCCGTCCGGATAAACAGGCTGATAAGATACATGAAAATCACTGAATATCATTCTGGAAAATTTATAAGAAGGGAACTTTACATTCTCCGGAACTTCAATAGCCCCGTCCGTACTACCAAATACAAAACTTTTATTCATACGTAATGTACCCGAAGAAGCATTAAAATAGGCAGGTAATAATCCTTCTCCTCTAGTCCAGTTATGAAAATGTTTCTCTTTTGCAAAGAAACAAGTAATACCATTTTCCGTACTCATCATAATACGACCGTCCACTTCAGGTAAAATTGTAAAAATCCGATTGGAAACTAATGCGGAATTGTCTGTATAATAGTGCTCAAAAGACTGTTTCTGTATATTGTATACAAATACTCCTGCTCCATTCGTACCAATATATAGCAATCCATTATTTGCCTGGTAAAGTGAATTGATATATACACCTTCCAACTCTGATCCAACATATTGATATTTACCGGAGTTTCTATCCAATAAGTATAATCCGGAGGCTGTTCCAATCCACATATGGTCTTTGTCATATTCAACAATTGAAGTGATAGATGACACTCCCGGATATAGGCGTACCTCATTCGTTTCTAAATCAAAGCACTTTAGATTATAATATCCCCCGGACCATATATTTCCTTTCGAGTCTTTTATCATATCACGGATATATTTATCGGGGCGCATATTAACGGAAGTAAGCAGGTATGGAGAGAAATATTCAACGGACAACTTATGCTTGTTTATTTTATAAATTCCCGAAGTATAGCCTCCTGCCCAGATAATGCCGGGAGAAACCTCACACAAAGTAATAAAGATATGATTTTTATCTTTTAATTGACGGTCAAAAGAACTTAGGAATGAATGCCATTGTCCTGTGGAGGAGTGGTATAAACTAATTCCATTGCTGGTTCCAAACCATAAGTCTCCATCGCTATCCTCAATTACCGCATGCACCTGATCATTGATTAATGATTGTTTATTACCCATTGAATGTTTCATCCAATGATAATTCTCATACCGATAATCTATAACAGTGATTCCGGTAGGGTAGTTGGAAAGCCAGATTCTCTTTTCTTCATCGACAAAAACATTATTAATATTATTACCATTCATTTCATTATAGCTTTGATAGTTGGCTATAATGTATTGCTCCATCTGGCAGGTATTTATATTAATCTTATAGACTCCCATCCCTTCAGTTGATATCAATAACTGTGATTCATCCAATGGTGCCATGCAGGTAATACTTACATCACTTAAATCAACTTCGGGCCTTATTATTTCCCGGTTATTCATATCATATACAAATAGGCCTCTCTCAAACGAACCGATAAGCAGTCGTTTTGATGCTTGATGGTAATATAATGCGTTTACCTGCACATGGAAATAATCCAATGTTTCGGTAGGAATAATTTTCAAAGTACCATTTTCCAATTTAAGATATCGAACACCAGTCTCCGTTGATATAAAAAAATGATGATCGTCCACTTGTTCGATTGCAGTGATGTTGCTGTGTAGAATATTGGTAGATTGAAGTATCTGAGCATTTTCTGTGTTATACAGTAATATGGAGTGTTTACGGCATAACCAAATATTATTATTCCGGTCCATATAGCCGTAACTAATGGTTTCCAGACTATTCGGCAACTTATATACCAGCTTGAAATCATCATATTTCCTTTCATATTGAAAGATGCGTCCTTGTTTGCCAATCACCCATGTCCCTATATGGGGATTGGTATATATCCACCCTAAATGAATAGGAGATTCCAGAGTCTTGTCATCTTTATTCAGTTTATAATGTTTGATATCCTTGCCATTGTAACGATCCATACCTTCATTGGTAAGAAACCACATATATCCTTCAGAGTCTTTTTGTATGCTGAATATTCTTCGATTGCTCAAACCATCTTCTATCCCTATATATTTGTATGTTTGTGCAGTGACCAAAATAGGAAAAAAGAGAAAAATATAGATGATGTATTTCATATAGCCATTTGTTTTTAACCACTTTTAATAAGCATAGGGAAATAAAAGTTAACAAACTTATACAAAAGCAATGAGAAAAACAAAGAAATACAGAATATTCTATTAAAAACTTTCATTTAGAAAGTATTTTGCTACTAAAGTTGTTTTTTATGACTTGCTAAGTTGCTTTTATAGACCCATATGCTAATAATGAAATAAACAATCGTCTGAATCCACAAAGTTATATATTCCGGTTTTATGTCTGCCATATCGGCACCCATAGAGTTTAACTTTACAAAAGCAAGTGTACCCGGTGCAGCCGGAAGAATATAGTGTGCTATTTTCCAATACCACGGCATTAATTCCATAGGATAAGAAACTCCGGAAAGAAATATTAATCCAACCGAGAAAAAAGCAATCATGAGTAATGGAGCTTCCGAATCTGTAAAATATCGCGAAGCAGCCAATCCTAAAAAAGAAGTGGCCATCAGATAAGGTATTAACAATAATATAATGTAGAATCCATTTCCAATATTAGGAATACTAAAGAAATAGGGAAGGAGTCCTAATAAGAAAAAAGAAAAGACTGCATATAAGGCACAATATACAAAAGTTTTTCCCGTCACCAAACGAATGGCAACTCCCCAGCCACACCCAAAAGGTATATAAGCACGAATTCCTCTGTTGGCATGTTCGTCACCGGTCAACATACCTATCACCATTAGCAAAGTCTGGAAAATAATGATCATCATGACTGCCGGAATCAGATAAGAACCATATCCTTCCGTATAATTATAGAGTGCAGTTCCCACTACATTTATCGGTTTTGCCATAGCTACTGCCAATAATCCTTGAGGGGGTAAGAAAACAGCGCCATCCGACCGATATTTATCATTGATAGCTAACATGACACGTGAAGAAGCGCCTTGTAATGCTTCAAAATAGAGGAAGGCATCGGTCGTTGCATATAAAGAAAATACAGCTTCATCTCCGCGAAATACCCGCTCCTCAAAATCATGCGGCAAGTAAAGTATTCCTTGCACTTTTCCTTCTTTCATCCACTCTTTGGCTTCATGGTAGTCAATTGCCTGATCATAAATTTCCGCTTGAGGGGTCGCATCCAACCATCGAATAAAATTACGACTCAATTCGCTGTGGGAATTATCAACAACGGCAACAGGAACATCCGTTACAATATTAGGAGCGTACATATAATTATAAAGCAATCCATACATGAAAATTCCTCCCATCAACACCAGTAAAACAGCATAGCTAGTACTTATGGCAAGAAACTCCCGACGGATAACAAATGATAGCTGTTGTAATTTACTTAATGTTTTCATATTTATGACTTTCTATAGCTCGTTTTAAATGGGGTAGTAATGATAAAGCCAACAAGGGGAAGATGCAGAGTATCACCATTGACGGCCAAAGATAGATGAATCCACCACCTCCGTAAAGCATGGTTTGTATCATCTCTGTAAAATGACGGACAGGGAACAGATAAGAGGCATCTCCTACTAACGGATACATATTAGAAACCGGAAAAGTTACTCCCGATAAAGTAGCCCCCAATGAACCTACCATAGAAACAACACTTATTACCAGAGAGACTGCCGGGAACAGGGAAAATATGAATAATCCGAGAGCCTGTGTAGCAATAACAAAGAGTACGGTTATCATGTTTATCAGCCACCAGCTTCCTTGAAAAGGAATATGCAGGATACCGAACATGACATAATTACCCAGCCATCCTATCAGAATATATATAAAGGTATAGGGGAGTAGTTTACCCAAAACGGCAGTTATCATATTGCCTTTAGCAGTAGCCAGCCAATCTGTAGCTGTGCGGAACTTGATTTCAATTCCGACTGTATACACAGTAGTCAGGAGAATCAATATCTGAAATAATACGAAAAAAAACGGCTGGCTCAGATAAACGGAATAATCCAAGCTCGGATTATATATCGGGTGGTTGTTGGCTTGTACCGGTAACAGGAATGTAGTAATTTGCTGTTGGTCTGCCCCGAGAGATACCGCTTCCATTACAATGGGAGATAAGGATACGGGAGCCAATGACGTTTCAAAAGCAGCCATGAGCTCACCACCTACTGACAACAAGGCATAATGATAATAATAGGAAAGAGTTGCATTCTTTCCGGTGATAGCATTCTGTTCAAATCTCGGAGGTATGGAAAGATACCCGTAGATTTCTTTTTTCTGTACGGCCTCGCGGGCTGCAGCCTCATTTACATAATGTTTTACTACTTTAAAAGTGGGCACTGCAGAGATATTCCGTGTAATAGCCCGTGAAGTAGCAGTATTGTCCTGGTCGATAATGCCTATCGGGATATTCTCCATCTGCCCGTTACCGAAAATGGTAGCCATAAAAAAGAGAGTAAACAACGGCAGGACAATACAGACACCGAAATAAAGGCGTCGTGACGTCATTCGTCGCCACTCTCTGAGCAGTACGGAGCGAAAAGGTGAATATGTTTGTGATAAATCCATTCTATGATTAATTTTATTTGCCGATTAATTTAGCGTTAGCAACACGGACATACCGGGACGCAGATTATCTACCTTTTGCGTCGGATGAGCATGAATCTCAAATGTACGCAAATCATAACTTCCGGTTTGCTTGGTTGATTTCCACGTGGCGAAGCTACCTAGCGGACTAATATAGTATATCTTAAATTCAACATCTTTTTTACCGATAGCAGGTATATCTGCGATGAAAGTTTCCCCCATTTTAAACTGCGGCATCAGATCTTCACGTACATTGAGAACAACATGTACGTCATCCATTACAACCAAACTCATGATAGGAGTACCCGGTGCAACCAGCTCTCCACGTTTTGGGAAGATGGTTGCTATTTGCCCGTCCTCCGGTGCTGTTAGCCGTGCATCGAGCAATAAAGCGGAAACTTCATCCACTGTACTTTTGGCAGCGTCTACCATACTGGCGGCAGACGCTTTATCTTCTTTTTGTGCACCATCTACAGCCATCTGGTATTGTTCATACGCTGCACGTTCGGCTGCAACAGCCGCTTTATACATCGCTTCCACTTCATCTTTTCTCTGAGAAGTTATAACACTATCTTTATATAAAGTAAGAATACGATTATACGTTGTTTGAGCAAGACCGAGATCACTCTTTGTCTTGTTCCAGAGCTGTAATGCAGTAGCTACAATCTGGCGACGGGTTCCAGCATCTATTTTTTTATTCTGTTGTACGGCAACCTGTTCCAAAGCATTTACTTGTTGATACTTGGCATATATTTCAGGACTATTGATTACAACAAGAGTATCCCCTTGATGTACCCAATCACCTTCCCGGACAAAGAATGTGTCTATACGTCCGGGAAGTTTTCCACTAATACGAATTTCAGTCGCTTCCGCTTGCCCTTGGAGAACTAACGGTTGTTTATGCATCAATATAATTCCCAGCGCTGTAAAAACGCCGACAGCGAACATAATAATGACGAAGGCCCATGAAAGGGTTCTACTAGCTAATTTCATTGTTTGTTACGGTTTAGGTTGATAGTTTGCAAATTGTTCAGGTGTGCCACAGAGTGAAAGTAGATTCATCAGTGCCACATCATATTCATAATATGCTGCCAAACGAGCCACCTTTACATTGGCAAGTATGGTTTCAGCATCAATAACTTCGGTAGAAGTTGCCATTCCTTCAGTGAAAGATTTCTTCCGGATACGAACCAATTCTTCACTTAAAGCAATTGTCGCATTCAATGCCTTCACATTATCCTGCGCTTTTTGCAACTGCGTATATAACTTATCTATACCAACAGCCAAATCGTCACGAGCCTTCATTTGCCCTAAAGCAAGCGTCTGTTCCGTTAACTTCGATTGGCGTATTTTCTTCTCACGATCCAAACCATCGAACAGATTCCACGTAAACCCGATACCTATCATCGTACGCGGTAACAAATTACTCTGAATACCATGCGAATATAAGGTTTGTTTTCCGAAAAGGGCTATATTCGGCATATAGCCACTTTGTGCAATCCGTACTTCTTGCTTGGCAATATGTTGCTGTAACCGTAACTGGTTAAGCGCATAGTTCCCGCTGTTTACAGAGAAGTCAAAAAGCATCTTAGGAGGTATTGAATCATTCATAAAAAGAGGAGAAGTAGGTACTATATCAGTATCTGTATCTTTTTTATTCAGCAAAACTTTTAAAGCACTTTGCACTACAGTTTCTTCTTTTCGTGCAGCTTCCAATGCACGCTTAGCTTCATCCATATTTACTTGGGCAAAAAGTCTTCCGGCTTTATCAATCATACCTGCAGCTTCTAACTTCAAGGCATTCTCATAGTGCTTTTTCAATCCATTATATGTTTCTTCACGAACAATCACGACCTGTTGTGCCAACCGAAGGCCATAATAGCTCTCTGCCAATAAATTCTGTTGATTGGCGGATACTTGTGCCCGGTTCTCCCGTGCCAGATCAACCATCGTTCTTCCGATATTAGTTGCTCGGAGACGTTTTCCACCTGAAAAAAGGACCCATTCTGCAGACAAATCGACAGTAGTCAAGTTGCGTGGAGTCAAAGGAAATACAAGTGTGTTCGCACCTATTTTATCTAATATTGATGAAATGATCTGATCATCCGGAATAATAGAATGTACAAAGTCTTTCGCCGGGTCGGTAAACTGTGACAAAGGCTGCTTCACTTCAATCTTTTCCGACATATGCACAAATGCACCTGTGGACTGAAGACTGGGATACCAAAAAGCATTTAGTTTATCACGTTCCGCTTTGGCTATCTCAATACTTTTATCTGCAATTTTCAAGCTCCGATTGCCCTGATTGAGCAGATGCAATGATTCTTCAAAACTTAATGGTGTCTGTGCATCTATCTGACTGATGGAAAAAGGCAAAGTCAATAGTACAAAAAGTAACTTATTTTTTTTCATACTGGTTAGGTTATATCTTATATTGAGACATTCTAACAGATAAAAAGAGAAGTTTGTTCATTTCTACTTTTTCTTCCATTAAAAAGTAGAAGATTTTATTTGAGATATAAAAATTATGTTTACCTTTGCATCACCGTTTCATAGGGTTTCTTAGCCCGGAACCATTAGCAAGTATGCGGTAATAGCTCAGTTGGTAGAGCACTAGCTTCCCAAGCTGGGGGTCGCGAGTTCGAGCCTCGTTTACCGCTCGTTTGAAAATCAGGCAGTTCATAGATAACTGCCTGATTTTTTATATGAATAAATTAATGTATGAAGAATAGGGCATTTCATGCATTTTTCGTATTTTTGCACCCTGTTTTAACACTCTGGAAAACTTAAATAGAAAAATATAATGGCAAAAGAACTGAAAGATCTAACCAAACGTAGTGAGAATTACTCACAGTGGTATAACGATTTGGTGGTAAAAGCTGATTTGGCAGAACAGTCTGCTGTGCGCGGATGTATGGTGATTAAGCCTTACGGATACGCTATCTGGGAAAAAATGCAACGTCAATTGGACGATATGTTCAAGGAAACAGGACACGTAAATGCATACTTTCCGCTATTAATCCCGAAATCATTCTTAAGTCGTGAAGCAGAACACGTGGAGGGCTTCGCAAAAGAGTGTGCCGTAGTAACTCATCACCGTTTGAAAAATTCTCCGGATGGAAAAGGAGTTATCGTGGATCCTGAAGCAAAATTGGAAGAAGAACTCATTATTCGTCCGACTTCTGAAACCATTATATGGAATACTTATAAAAATTGGATTAATTCCTATCGTGATCTGCCTATCTTATGTAATCAATGGGCTAACGTAATGCGTTGGGAAATGCGTACCCGTCTTTTCCTGCGTACTGCCGAATTCCTGTGGCAAGAGGGACATACCGCTCATGCTACCCGTGAAGAAGCAGAGGAAGAAGCAATCAGAATGTTGAATGTATATGGTGAATTTGCAGAAAAATATATGGCTGTTCCCGTTGTAAAGGGAGTGAAATCAGCCAATGAACGTTTTGCAGGTGCACTTGACACTTACACAATAGAAGCCATGATGCAGGACGGAAAAGCATTGCAAAGTGGTACTTCCCACTTCCTGGGACAAAACTTTGCAAAGGCATTCGATGTTCAGTTCGTTAACAAGGAAAACAAGATGGAGTATGTTTGGGCTACTTCATGGGGTGTTTCTACTCGTTTGATGGGTGCATTGATTATGACTCACTCGGATGACAACGGATTGGTATTACCTCCACATTTGGCTCCGATTCAGGTAGTAATCGTTCCTATCTATAAGAATGACGAACAACTGAAACAAATCGATGCTAAAGTAGAAGGCATTGTAGCTAAGTTGAAAGCACTGGGCATCTCTGTGAAATATGATAATGCAGATAACAAACGCCCGGGCTTCAAATTCGCTGATTATGAATTGAAGGGTGTACCTGTTCGTTTGGTTATGGGTGGTCGCGATCTTGAAAACAACACGATGGAAGTGATGCGCCGTGATACACTGGAAAAAGAAACAGTTACCTGTGAAGGCATTGAAACATACGTTCAGAACCTGCTTGAAGAAATGCAGGCTAATATCTACAAAAAAGCATTGGACTATCGTAATTCCAAGATTACAACAGTAGATACCTACGACGAATTTAAAGAAAAAATCGAAGAAGGCGGATTTATTCTGGCTCATTGGGACGGAACTACTGAAACAGAAGAAAAGATTAAGGAAGAAACCAAAGCAACTATTCGTTGTATTCCGTTCGATTCATTTGTTCCGGGCGACAAAGAACCGGGTAAATGTATGGTTACAGGTAAACCATCTGCTTGCCGCGTCATATTTGCACGTTCTTATTAAATAGAAATTGTATATCATTATAAAAAGGATGAAAGCGATTGAATCGTTTTCATCCTTTTCTTTTTTCCTTCCATTTCAGTTTTATTTCAGAAATATCCCTTTTCTTTGCAGTATGTAAAAAAGAAAGGAGAACAAAATTATGAAGATATTGATTGTAGAAGACGAACCCTCTTTGAGAGAACTGATTCAATGTTCACTTGAAAAAGAACGTTACGTGGTAGAAACAGCCAGTGACTTCAATTCTGCTTTACGCAAAATAGAAGATTACGACTATGATTGTATCTTATTGGACATCATGCTGCCGGACGGAAGCGGACTTGATCTTCTTGAACGATTGAAAGCGCTCCATAAACGGGAAAATGTGATTATTATTTCCGCCAAAGACTCCCTGGAAGACAAAGTCTTGGGATTGGAGCTCGGGGCGGATGATTATTTGCCGAAACCCTTTCATCTGGTTGAATTAAATGCACGTATTAAAAGCGTGATTCGCCGTCATCAGCACGATGGAGAAATTGATATCCGCCAAGGCAATGTACGGATAGAACCGGATAAATATCGTGTCTTTGTGAATGATCTGGAAGTGGAACTAAATAGAAAAGAGTATGATATCCTATTATATTTCATCAACCGCCCCGGAAGATTAATCAATAAAAATACCTTGGCCGAATCTGTATGGGGAGATCATATCGATCAGGTTGATAATTTTGATTTCATATATGCGCAAATCAAGAATCTCCGCAAAAAGCTCAAAGATTCCGGTGCAACGATTGAAATCAAAGCGGTTTATGGGTTTGGATATAAAATGGTGGTAGAATAAAAAAGAAAGAGATTATTGTCCATGAAATTAATATATTACATCATTCTTCGTATTACACTTGCTCTGACCCTTATACTGACGGTCTGGGCTATCTTCTTTTATGTTACGATGATCGATGAAGTCAACGATGAAGTGGATGACGCTTTGGAAGATTATTCGGAAACCATCATTATACGTGCATTGGCAGGAGAGGAGCTACCTTCTAAAACCAATGGCTCCAACAATCAATATTATATGATGGAAGTAAGCAAAAAGTATGCGGAAAGCCGGGAGGATATTCAGTATAAAGACTCTATGGTATACATTGAAGAAAAAGGAGAGACCGAGCCGGCACGTATTCTTACTACTATCTTTAAAGATGATGAAGGACGATACCACGAACTGACAGTATCGACCCCCAGCATTGAAAAAGATGATTTGAGAGATGCCATCCAGGTGTGGATTATATTTCTATATGTAGCTTTATTATTCTGCATTATTATCATTTCCGTATGGGTATTTTACCGGAATATGCGACCGCTCTATGTACTTCTACACTGGCTGGACGGTTATCAAACAGGAAAAAGAAATAAACCTTTGAGTAATAATACTCAAATCACGGAATTCCGGAAATTAAACGAGGCTGCCATTCGTTATGTGGAACGTACAGAGCAGATGTTCGAACAACAAAAACAGTTTATCGGAAATGCTTCACATGAGATACAAACTCCACTTGCTATCTGCCGTAACCGATTGGAAATGTTGATGGAAGATGATTCGCTATCAGAAAAACAACTGGAAGAACTGATGAAAACGCATCAGACTTTAGAATACATCACTAAATTAAACAAATCCCTATTATTGCTTTCCAAGATTGATAATGGCCAGTTTACCGATACCAAAGAATTGGAACTCAATGTACTTCTCAAACAATATCTGCAAGATTACGAAGAAGTTTATGATTATCGCAACATAGAAGTCACGATAGATGAACAAGGCGTTTTTAAGGTGAAAATGAACGAATCTCTGGCTGTTGCTTTACTCACTAACCTCCTGAAAAATGCATTTGTACATAATATTGACGGGGGACATATCCGAATCACCATTACAAAGAACGGTATTACTTTCCGAAATTCGGGAGTGGAACATCCGCTAGACAAGGAACATATCTTCGAACGTTTCTATCAGGGTAGCAAAAAGGAAGGATCTACAGGGCTGGGATTAGCTATAGCCGATTCCATCTGTCGTTTGCAACATCTGAATATAAATTATTACTTCGAGCAGAATGAACATTGCTTCGAGATTTCCCAATCATAAGATTCACCCAGAAAACAAACACAGAGGACACGGATTTAAAGTGAACGACCTGTCGGTTATCATAAACCAATTTGTCAGGTATATCCATTCACCTGTTTCTCCGTGTCCTTTGTCTTTTTATGATGAGTTAGTTATCTGGAGCGTATTTCTCTTCTCATAAACATGATATAAGAAATAGCGAAGCAAATAACCGTTGCCGCAATCAATCCGGTCAGCTGCGGCCATACAACTAAAAGACTTTGTCCCAATGGGAGCGGACTAGGGATAGCTCCCTGTACCTGTTCCATAGTCAATGGTCCCAAACTTCTGACAGAAGGCATCAGTAATGTGGTGGTAGCTTCATTAAACAGTTCACTTGGCGCCAAACGCATCAACCCTAGAATAAACTTCTGATAACTGATAATCTGATAAGGTGATGCCATCTGTGACGGACTCAACCCTTTAGCCACCAAATTAACAATCATGGTATAGAATACGCTAAAAAACAACCAAACAGCCACAGATGCTAATGCGGAAGTCGCTGCCTGACGGAAACGGAGTGAAAACAGAATAGCCAGATTCAACCAGAATGCTACATAAAAGATACTGGTAATGATGAAGAAAACAATTCTCCAAAACTCTTCTGCCGTAGGAGGAATACCAATAGCAATCAGCCCACATCCCATCACCAGAAAGCCCAATACAAACAACATGATACCTATCACAATCAAAGCAGCCACAAACTTCGCATTGATAATGCAATCGCGATGAATAGGCTGGGACAGCATACGGCTCAATGTTCCTTTATTTTGTTCGGAATTGACTGCATCAAATCCCAAAGCGATTCCCAATAGGGGACCTAAGAAGTTAATAAACAGTACAAAAGAGGGGAGAGTCCCATCTGAAACCGTAAACAACTTCAAGAAAAGAAACGAACCGTCCGGATCATTAGGTTTGATGGCTTCACTAATATTGGTGAGTGCTGTATATAGCGACCCCATACAGGTAAGTGCTATAATACCTATTAGTATAATAAAACGCCAACTTTTGACATGATCGGAAATTTCCTTGTTGACGATAACCCAAAAAGGATGATTGACTTTATTCATGTCTTTCTCCTCCTTCCTCAAAATAATGGTTATAAATATCAGACAATTCCTGCTTCTTATCTTTCAATTCTGCCATATCGATCAAAGCAAGTAATTGGCCATTACTGAACAAACCTACCCGGTCGCACACTTTCTGTACCTGATCCAGATGATGGGAAGAGAAAAGCACTGTCAGTCCTTCTTCTTTACTCAACCAGCGAATCAGTTCGATAAATTCCTGAACACCTGCAGGGTCAATCCCTGAAGTCGGCTCATCGAGAATAATAATCTCCGGATTTTTAATAAGTACATCAGCCAATCCCAACCGCTGTCTCATACCACGAGAGTATTTCCCGGTCTTTTTGGCTAACTGATCTTCAAGGCCTACCCGCTTCATCAGTTCCATAGCCTTGTTTTTTGCCTCTTTATCAGAAATACCATTTAATCGCGCTGTATAGATCAAATTCTCCGGTCCTGTCATATCATCATAGAATCCTACATCTTCTGGTAAATACCCAATTTTCCTTTTTACTTCAATGGGGTGTGTAGTAGAATTGATTCCACAAATTTCAACTGTTCCCGAAGTAGGCTCTGTCAATCCCAACATCATTAGGATAGTAGTTGATTTTCCAGCACCATTCGGTCCCAGCAATCCGAAGATTTCTCCTTTCCGGATATTCAGGCGAATATGATCTACAGCAGTGAAATTACCGTATTGTTTAGTCAAATCGGTAAGTACGATCACTTGTTCGCCCATAATTTACCTCCTTCCATATTTACGGAACAGATAGTAAACCACGCCGATGGCGGCAATAATGATAAGAACGCCTACCCATCCCCATATCATCGGAGTTTTTACTGCAACTCTGAACTGCGCATCGGCATTTACTTCAGGAGTTTTTGCCATGATGGTAGTCACATAGTCGCCTGGCAATGCTTTTTTAGAAGCTTTCAAAGTAGCCATAACCGTTGATGTCTCTCCGGCTTTTAGTGCATCGATTTTTGAAGGTTCGAAAGTTACTTCCCAGTCAGCAGGTTTATTGGCAGACAGCTGAATATCTTTCAGTAATGAAGAGCCTGTGTTTCTGACTTCCAGTTCTATTTTCTTTATATCACCTGCTGTGACATCTGTACTCAATAACCCACGGGGAGTAGTCAGTTCCATTTGATAAGAGCCGGTAACAACCACTTCCAGTTCCAATTCGGCAGAAGTGGTACCTGTAGCGGCACGTACCGGAATTTTGTAACTGCCGGCTTCTACATTGGCAGGAGGAGTAATATCTATACTTACATTTTGGGTGCTGTTGGCTTCCACTTGCGCAGAAGTGGCTTGCTTATAGTTAGGTTTAAAAACTACATTCCAACCTCTGGGTGCATTAGCCATCAAAGCATATAACTGCTGGTCGGCAGTCTGATTCTTTAAAGTGGCGCTGAAAGTGAAGGTTGATTTAGAATTTCCCTGCATGTTGGGTTGGTCGGTAGTAAATTCAGTCTGGTAGGTTCCTTTTTGAGCAACCACCACATCCAATGGAAGTTTGGCGTTTCCGGCATATACCACAAAGTGATAATTACCTTTATTCACCTTTAATGGGACTTCGACTTTTAAATTGAAAGTCTTTTTCTCTTTGGGAAGTACCGATAGTTGGCTAAGGCTCCAGCCACCGGATTTCATTTCGTGTTTCCAACTGGCGGATAATCCGCTGACAGAAAGATTCGCATTCGTCAACTGGTCTGTGTTGTTGATAAGATCAATACTGTAGTCAATTGACGCTCCGGGAGATACGGAGATTTTTGTGTAAGGTGTGTACAGAATCACGCTCTTAGGGATAGAATCATTTGCGTGTGTGTTATTAATGGGAATCAATCCCAACAGAATAGCTAATAATAAAAAACAATTTGTTCTCATAGTCATAAAAAAGTTCTTATGGTTATTTAATATGAATACTGTCAAATTTGTGGTTGCAAAAATAAGGGATGTGTTTATTAGTAGGTTTAAAAGAATCCTAAAGAATCTAATTCAAGAATATCATGCTGCCAACCTATTTGCCATACTTCACTATTTTTCGATTTTTCTTTCGAGATTTCCCGAAATTCCCAAATCTTTTCAGAATCTGTTCTCATCTTTGCCATATAAATTAAATGATAATAGTAAAACCAATTAAAAAACAACGATTATGAAAAAGTTAGTATTCTTATTAGTCTGTCTTTTTACTTTACAAACAGTAGCGCGTGCGGATGATGACAAACCAATTCAAGTAACACAAATGCCACAACCGGCTCAACTGTTTATCAAACAACATTTCCCAAAGAACAAAGTAGCATTGGCAAAAATGGAAAATGATTTCTTCTACAAAAGTTATGAAGTGATTTTCACAAACGGCAATAAGGTAGAATTTGACAAGAAAGGAAATTGGACTGAAATAGATTGTAAACATACAGTTGTTCCTACAGCAACAATTCCTACAGCTATTCAGAAATATGTAACGACTAATTATCCTGACACAAAAGTATTGAAAATAGAACGAGATAAAAAAGAATACGAAGTAAAACTCTCTAATCGAGTAGAACTAAAATTCGACTTGAAGTTCAATCTGATTGATATTGATAATTAAATAAAACAAAGGGAGAATAGCACCCCAGATAACATATTAAACGATGATTGGTGAAGTTATAGAAAGACACCAATCATCGTTTAATAATCATTTAATCAGCTATTATATGCTAAAACGGAGCAACCCAGAGCATAAATATCAAACCCTTTCTGCTCTCGTTTCTATACCAGATAAAATCAAGCTCCATCCTTGGAATACAAACCAAACGGCAATAATTGAAAGGATCTTCTCTACAATACCCAATCCCGGGATAAACCCTATGACAGTTGCTACCAAAAGAATGATCATACTTGTACGTAACTTTCCGGCTCCAATCTGTCCTTCATTGCCAATCGCATTTGAACCTTTCAACAATCCGTATCCCATAAACTCAAATACGAATGCCAAAATAGCAAGAATCCCTCCAATGATACCGCCTATTAATGGAATCCAGCCAATTATTACTCCGACTAATCCTAATATAACAGCTATTTTAAGCTTAGAAACGCCCTGTTCGCCGACAGAATCTAAAGACGTCCTAATTTTGCCAAGTCCTATCCAATACATAATCAGACCGACTAGAGCTGCAATACCTGTCATCATTGTATCACCGATACTGTTATATACGTGCAACAAAACCGCTAATAAGATAAAATAAGCACCTTGCGATCCTCTGTTACTCCACTCAATTCCCAGACTTTCTTTACATAGGTAAAGAGCTGCTAACAAAAGAATAATTGCAATATACTCCAACCATGACGGTATTCCCGGAATCATCGATAACAAAATAAGTGCCATACCACCTATCGCTGTTGCTAAAAATGGAGTAGGGAGTTGTTGGGATTTTGATTGAGCGTCTTTATAAAAATAATAAAAAGCCATACCTCCTCCGATAAGTCCAAGCACTTTACAAGCGAATTTGGGAATATCAAAATTAAAACCTAAAAGTGAACTCAATAAATTGAATTCAGGTAAAACAGTCAATAATAAGAGAAGCATACAAAATTGTAGCTGTAAGAATTTACTAATACGTTCCATTTCTGTATATTTTTTTATGTTATCGTTTATATTCTATTTCCACTTGCAAGAGTCCTACACATTTAATAATACCATCCTGCAAATAACAATCGTTTATATCAGGATATTCACTTTCTGATTTTACCATTTTCACTTGAGTAACCTTATACTCAGTTTTTTGAGGATTATATACCAAAACCGCTGTGTAAACATTCTCCGTTCTACCACATCTATATTTGATCTTCACATTTTTCTTGTCTACACCATGCATATCAGGATAAGCTTCCAAAATAATATCTTCATCAGTTCGACTTCCCATATTAAAGGAAGTAAATATGATCCCATGACACAAAACGGCCTCTCCTTCTCTGTTTTTGCAGTATCCTTTCTGATAAAAGTTTAAGGGGAAGTCTTTTACTTCTTTTCCTGTTGAGCACATAGGCATAAAATGAGGCAACGGTGGCATACAATACATAGATACCGGTTTAGGTGCAGGACGTCCCATTACAGTTTTTGCCGGAGTAGCGGAAGTTGGGAAAAAGAGAATATTTTTCATATAGCAAGCTACAACAGAATAATGAATAGCCTGCACATCTGTACTCAGAGGACGAGTGTACAGTCCATACATCGCATCTCCTATCTTTTTAACCGCAATAACCCCTTCTTCTATAAAAGTCGGTCCATTCATCTTAATCAGACCATAGTATTTGTGTCCATAATAGCTAATGCTCTTAGCGGTAGAATTCAATTTAATGGACATAACACTCCCATTATCAAGCTTTCCTATCCATTCGCCTTTGATATAGCCTGAATTACTAGTCGGTACTGTCAAAGTAGGTGGAACGGAAGGTTTATAAGTTCGTAGTATAGCCGGTATATAATCAAGCCCTTCATCCCCTTGCGGACGGGGCTTACGAGTAAAATACGGCTGCTTACCTGCCGATGAAGTCATTTCTTTATTAAGGGCAAACATCAGGCTATCAGGTCCTATCGACTTGTCAAATGAACCTAATCCGATAAAAAGCAATGTAGAATCGGTAGGAGCATATAAAGTACATTTCCCTTTTTGTCCCATTTCATTTTCCCAATCCAATGTCCAACAGTTATCACCTTCGGATGGGTTACTCAATTTACAGACCTCAGAATTGACAAGCAACATCCTATTTTGGAATTTTACAAATCCAGTAGCCTTTTGTCCTCTGAAATGAGTAGAAGGTTTCTTCTGGTAGTTATCCGGCAGAAACATGAACTTATGATTTTGTCCCTTCACAAACTGTTGCGAAAAGTCTGGAACCAAAGGCTCATCCATATTAATCTCCAAATATCCCAGACGGGTCATTCCTAATATCTTATCTTTTCCCTCGTATACACCTATGGGGGCAATTCCTTGTGCCTGTACTTTCAATAAAGCTGCTAGCACCAAGAGTGAAAAAAATATTTTCCTCATACTACTTTTCTTTTTTCTGTTCTTTCCAAGATGGCCATTCAGCTTGCCATACACCGTCTATTTTCTTTACGGTTTTATTTGTTTTCTCATTGCATACGTCACCGGATTTAATCCCCATAATGATTTTCCCAAAAGGAGTGACCTCATCATATACAGTAGAGTAATGACATAACCCTATACCAGTATCTTCATTAAACTCTTTCTCTAATATCTTATCTATTTTTTCTGTATGTAAACTTACTGAATATAAATTCTCATCTACTTTTTTTGCATACTTCAGCCCCTCTTCTGTTATATTGACATCAACTGCATAAATTGAACCTTGATTTTCTAAAACCGTATATGTGATAAGTCCCTCATCACGTAAACCACTTAACATTTCAATGGTAATCTTCCCGAAATTCATATCTGTAACATTCTCATCAAAAACAAACTTCCCGGAAGGAAAGTATTGATGTTTCATATCATTGACATATTCAGTTAAACTTTCACGCAGTTTACCGTCAGAATTGCATCCTGCTAAAAAGAATAGGGAACATAGCATCAGTACTCCCCAAACCGGATATTTTTTTGTTGTTTTCATTATTATAATTATTAAATTGTTAGTATTCACCATCATAATTCTCACTTTTCTCTTTTCTATCATAATAGAGAATCGTTTCTTTTAATTTGAATTTCAAGCAGTTTCCGGTATACTCCTGAATCTGGTATCATTTTCTTCACTTGACCTTTCAGTCCCATTTCCACCCAATCATTCGCCTTCTCCTTTTTTACAACTCCACCACCACATGAAGAAATGAGTAAAGCTACACACATTATTCCCATAAAGGAAATAGTAGTGCTGTTCCTTGTAAACAGCTTGTTCAATGTTTTCATAATTATTCCTTTGATATAAATATTTAATTTGTTCTATATCATATACTATTAAGGGTATCAAACATACCTTTAAGCTTTGCATTTTCTATCCTTATCAGCGAACGGTCTATTTTTATCTGATGTTTCTCACCCCGTTTACCCGTAATGCAGTACATCTCCATTAACGGTTCGGGAATCACTACTGAAAAGTTCCGCCGAATGATTGAACACGTTTCATAAATCCGGTTATTTACCGGTTCTACCAAATTATCCAGACTGCGTTTGATTTTATTAGCTTCCGTATTTTTCTCCAAAGCAACTACCTGATAGATTTCATATAATTCATGTACGTAGTTGTACATACTTTTAAATTCAATGCCTTCATCATGAATCAGGAAAAAGATAAATACGGTTTTAGGAAGATAGGGTATCTTTATTTCCATAGATGAATAATCGGGAAGAAACACACGTCCCTCTTTATCTATTATGATCCGACTCAAACTATATTCGTCACCATCCGGCTCACAAGTCTCTTTTTGTACTACCGAACCAAGAATCTTCAAGATATCCTCGTCGGTTGAGAAATCATTATCTTCCAATAACTCCAATAAAATTCTTTTTGCCGTATGATAGGATATACTCAATTTTTCACTCATGTTTCATGTTCTTATGTTGGACAAAAATAAGTTAAATAACAGTTATGAGTTATCCGGCACAAGGTTGTTGCCTAAAAATCATCAACCTTGTTTTAAATAACTCCAACAAGCTATTGATAATACCCCTTGCCTAAACAAGGTTTATTTTTTTATTCTTTATACCGCAAAAAGTTAAAAGGTAACAAGGAGAAATTGAAAAAAATGATTTATTTTTGTTGGTAGTATGAATAAACTGAATTATACAAAGTACTTTTTTATTATTATCGGATACTTGATTAGTAGCAATATATCTGCACAAACCAACAGAGCACTTATCGTTACGATAGCCAACTACCCTAAGAATAGTGGTTGGGAAAACATCCATGCCGATAATGACAAAGTATATATTCTCGAAATGTTATCTCTTAAAAAATTCTTACCTGCTCATATTATTCAGTTATCTGATACACTGGCAACCAAAGCCAACGTAACCAAAGCATTGAACAGGCTTTGCAACGAGGTACAATCCGGTGATGTCTTATTTCTGCATTTCTCCTGTCATGGACAGCAAATGATGGATAACAACGGGGACGAGGAAGACGGACTGGACGAGAGTTTGGTAATGTATGATGCCGGATACAAATATATTCCCCAACAATATGAAGGAGAAAATCATTTACGTGATGATGAATTGGGAATATGGATTCACAAACTTCGCCGGAAAGCAGGGGAGAAGGGCAGAATTACTATTACGTTAGACGCTTGCCACAGCGGAACAGCAAATCGGGATGAGACAGCATACATGAAAACCTATAAAGAATATGTTCGTGGAACAACTGCTATTTTTGCTAAGGAAGGGTATGTTCCACGTCCCGGTAAACATCAGGAACTAAGTCTGCGGCTTAAAAACGAAAAAGGACTGGCTACCGCTGCCGTATTCAGTGCCTGTCCGGCAGAGTTTACGAATTATGAGTACTATGACAGACAACGCTCGATGTACGTCGGCAAATTAACATATTCTTTTTGCCGACAGATTAATAAGATGAAAGCTCAATGCACAATAAAGACTTTTTTTTCACGGCTTATGGGTGATATGTTTTCCCTTTTAAGAGACTCAAGTGTACGGCGGTTTCAATATCCCTATATGGAATGTTCGGACGAAACGGCTCCTTTTTTTATCGGACTAAGAAAATAAGAATGAAAATACTCGATTATATAAGAAAGAACAACCGTTCAAGGGAGATGGGTAAAGAAATCGAAAACTTGTACGAGCTATATAAACAACCTTTTATTTTGTTTGCTATAAGCAATTACCCGATCAGTAAAGATACGGCAATAGATATTTATCAGGAAAGCTTTACCGCCATGTACCAGAATATCAGAAGCGGAAAGTATACAGAGCGGAATGTGTCTTTGAAAACATACTTGTTCGAGATTGGAAAACACCACATATTCAAATATATAAATAAGGAACAGAAAGAAAACGACATATTACAGATGTTGGCATCGGAATGGAATGTCCGGCAATTTCCTCCGGAAGAGTGGAATGAAGCGCAGAAAATAGTATCAGAACTACTTGAAGAAGCGGATACAGACTGTAATAAGGTACTCATACTTTATTATTGGGAACGTCGGAAAATGGAAGAAATTGCCCGATATATGAATTATAAGACAGAGCAGGTAGCAAAGAACAAAAAAAGTTCTTGCCTGCGCAGATTATCTTTTGAACTAAAGAGAAGGTTGGAATCTGTAGGTATCATATTAGGAAAATAAAGAAGAAGTAAAGATGAATAAGCAACAAATTGAACAACAAATAGACCGGTTCATTAACAACGAGATGTCTCTCTTTGAACAAGAGGAATTCCGGAGAATGTTGGAAACTGACAGCCACTTGAAAGAACAAGTAAAACTCCGTATGATATTAATCGAAGGAGAGCTGATTCGCGCTGAACAGAAAGCCAGATTAGCAATAGAGGCTTCCAAACATATTCATCCCCATTCTTGGGTGGCCGTAGCCTGCATATTATGTATATTTGCAGGTATCGGGCTATTATACGTCGGAAGCTTACATCGTTACTCTCCGGAAGAAATCTATCAGACCTATTATGAGGTTCCTATCATCGAACGGGCACGTGGAGAGGGGATAAGCGAAAAGATTGCGGAATGCAACCAGAAAATCATTACCGCTTATGAACAACAACAATACGAGACCGTCACCGAGCTTTATCGGGAAAAAGAACTTTCCACAAAGATAGACGCATTCCCCGTATCTACCCGTTTATACATAGGTATATCTTTTATTGAGCGACAGGAAACAACAGAAGCTATCTCCGTACTACTTCCTCTGGTTGGCACTCCCTACAAAGAAGAAGCAGAATGGCTTCTGCTTTGCTGCTACATGAAAATAAACGACCGTGATAAAGCATTGCAAGTAGTGACAGAAATAAAAGAGGACAATGGTTTGTATAAAGAGAAAGCAATATCGATTGAAAAACTCTTAAAAGAGAGAAAATGGTTCTAAAAAGGCAATGGCTGATGTTTGTGGGAGCTATTCTTCTCTTTTGCATGGTACACAACATATATGCCCAAGCAAAAGAAGCCCCATCCAATAAAGGAACAGAACACTTCCGAAAATTGGAGCTGGCACATGATAGTACGCAATATGCCCATGAACTATTCTCCATTGCACAATACTGCCGCCGACTAGGTATGTATGAAGAAAGCAAAATAGCCGCCGAACAAGCAGATAAAATACTATGGCAAGTACTGAAAAATAAAACGCCCAAAAGCAAAGAAGATTATGCTTTATATGAGGAAGAACTAGATATGCAAATCTTTCTTATGGATTTGTCGATTGGGAGAAAAGACTGTTATCTGGTACTTTCTGCGAGAAACATGACTCTGGATGCTGCCACTACAGGAGTATTGGCATATACAATGTATGATTACGCACGTAACGGAGCCTCTCCCAAAGAGCTTCGCCCCATATACAAGCAACTGGAATTTCCACGTCCCGAACAACTGAATGTTATTACCCGTTACTATTGGGAAACAGGAAAAACAGACCAGATCGTTAAAGAAATCAATAAAGCACAACGAAAAACAGCATGGAACTCTCTACCCGACCATGAACGGAGAATTTTATCCAGACGGCTGGAGAATGCCTGTCTGTTACCCTCATTATCTCTCACAACTTTAAGTGAATGTCTGCGAATCGCTAAGAGTATGTATTATCCCGTTTCAGTAGGGGAAGTTTTATATGAACAGAAATTACCGGAATATTTTTCGATGTACAGAGAGGCTGCACGAACTTGTGTGAACCACAAGAAACCGCTATATGCACTAAAAATATACAAGCTGATTGAGCGGCTGATCATAAAAACAATAGGAAATGACCTCCAGTTTCTGCTACGTTCCGAACAACATGAACTATGGGAAATAATGAAGCCCTATTTTGAAGAAATGCAGACTTTTGCTTACGAAAACCGACTGTTTGAAGGGATGGTTCCTTTTTTATATAGCAACCGCCTATTAATGAATGAATTATTTACTGGGACATCTTTTCAATATCACCGCTATTTGTCCGATACAGACAGCCGTTATATCCTAAATACCCAATCACAGATTGATTCAATCACCTTTAACAAGGACTCATTCAGAAACCAAACTGCTCAAGATACCATCAAACGGTTGCAGAATCGGGTAGCACGTCGGGAATTGGAGAAAGCATTAATCAATCGTATAAAAAAAGAGGTATCACCTCAACTTCCCAAGATTAATCAATGGAATGAAATTGCAGCTTCTCTTGATAATAATGAAGCTGTCATCGAAATTTTCAGTTTGCCTTACGAGCTGGTATGCGAAACATATATCGCTATTGTATTTACTAAAAAGCAATCTCCCCGTTTGGTAACATTACCATCATTACCGCTAGAATATGAAGATGAAAAGATACCGTATAGCAAATTTTGGCTTCCGATCAAAGAAGTGATAGGAGACTGTACCTGCCTTTATGTTTCAGGCTTGGAAACACTGCATTTCCTTACATTCGCCAATATTCATCATGAGAATAAGTATATAATCGATGAATATGATATTCATTATTTATGGTCTGGCAACGACATTCCCCGAATAAAGAAAGAGAAAGAACAAACGATCTCCGGTATATCCCATAAAAAAGACATCTTTCTCTTTGGAGGCGCCGATTTCAACTATCATCCATCCCATTTGGCAACAGAACAAGGTTTTCAATACCTGCAAGGCACAGTTGACGAAGTTAGATGTATAGAAAAAATTCTTTCCAATCAATGGAATATTCATAAATATACAGGCAAAGACGCAACAGAAACCGCATTCAGAAAATTATCGGGGCAACCATTGGAATCATCTGTCATACATATTGCAACACACAGTTTCCGTATCATATACCACCCTAAAGTCCGGAACGACATCCTCCACGTAGGAGGACTTAGCAAGCATAAAGAGCCTTTATTACATACAGGGCTGATATTCACAGGAGCCAACCATACTTGGGAGAATCTGCAACAATTAGGAACAGATGACGGCATTCTGACCGCGCTTGAGATCGAATCAATGAATTTGTCTGGCGTTGAATTAGCCGTGCTATCCGGCTGCAACACCGGTAATGGAGATACCCGATATGGAGAAAACATTTTCAGTCTGCAACGTGCTTTTCGCCAAGCCGGTGTAAAGGCTCAGATCATTTCTTTCCGAGACGTATCGGACAAGGAGACCAGAGAACTGATGACAGACTTCTACCGTTATTGGCAAACAGGAATGAGCAAACAAAAAGCTTTTACGATGGCACAACGGAATATGAAGAACAAATATACGAACGAGCCCAATAAATGGGCTTCGTTCATATTGATTGAATAATTTCGAACCTTAACAGGTAATATGGCAATAAGTATCCAAAGCAGCTTTATCTCGGACTTAATGATCCTCCAAAGGCCGATTTTAGTTCTCCATAGCCGACTCCCGATGAATTGCGGGCATAAGCTCTCACATGATAAGACTTTCCGGTTCTTACCAAAATATCCGCACTATAGTCTCCTGTGATATCGGAAGTTCCCACTTTAATTTTATTTCCTTTTTCTACAGTAGGAGTCTCAGTATTATTCTCGACCCAACAAAAACCGTATTCAATAATAGCCGACCCGCCATTATCTGTTATATTGGCAGAACACCGGACTGTATTGTACCATACATTATCTATATACTCTCCATTCCCACCATCACCTAGCGGTCTGAATATATTGTTTGAAGTAGATTTGAAAGTCGGAACTTTACTTTCCTGTTGTTCATCGTCATCCGAAGAACAGCCACCCAAAGCAAACAATAAGGAGAAAATGACTAAAACTCTGTAGATGTTCCGTTTACTTGTTTCCATAAATAGTTTTCTTTTTAGATTCATAATGTGACAAATATAAATCAAAAAAGAATCCATGACCGTCTATGACAAGGTTGTTATCCTAAAAGACAAACCTTGTTTATGGCTGGAGGCGTTGTCTTTCCACTGCCGATTTAGCAGTCCCATCGATATGGGTACTATCTACCGGTTGCTGTTCAGTCCTTTCCGCCTTTTCCCGTTTACGCTTATTACGTATTTTCCATTTATTCCAGAAAAACAGATCGCTCCACTTATTAAAATCCTTCTTATACATAATACCCACCCCTTGCGTGGTCAGATTTGTTTTTGTATAATAACGGTCGTTCGTTTCATTATATGCCTTCAGACGAATATCCCCCGAACGATTAATCAGCCATTCCGCTTCAAAGTCACCGACAAAATTCGTATTCGCCATCGGGTTATCCCGATAACCGAAATTTCCATTGATCAGTAACCGGTTATTCAGCAACTGTCCAGAAAGAATGCCTTCCACTTCCATATCCGTCCAACCTTTGTCTCCTGTACTCAGATTCGTTCCGATATTCCAGTTATTCGTCTCAAAAACCTGCGACAGCGCATTGTTCAACTGACCGGACAGAGTGGAGGAGAGCACCGATGACATGACATTCGAGTTCTGATTATTATTACGAGCGTCTTCCGTATAGAACTTACCAATTCCCAACAAATAAAGAATCTGCATATTCATTTGCTCTTCGGTGCTGATATAATTGCGTACCAATGTCTGTACCTCATCTCTTTCATTCGGAAGTTCGATACCCAATTTGATAGTAGGACGCACCAGCATACCACTCAAATTCATTATACAATTAACCCGCACATTGGGTTGCTGTATAATGGTCGAAGCATCCGGTATCAAATCATTCAGCGAAGCAGAGTTCACAGTATAAGAAGCCTGTATATCCATATTCGCATCCAAAGGCGCACCATTAAAAGTAATTGTACTTCCATCCTTAATCACAAAGTCCTTGCGAATCACTTCTTGCAAACTGAATTTATACACTCCTTGATTAATCCGGTAATTACCGAACATCCTGACATCTCCTTTATTATAAAATTCCGTCCGGATATTTCCCGTCCCTTTTCCTGTGATATAATCTCCGGCAACCGGGTCCATAATAATCCGCATAGTAGCGTCGGGAGTTGCATCCACTAGAATATTCAATCGGATATCCGTTTTTTGCTCTTCTGTTTCCGCTTGACGTTTCTGTTGTAGCTGGTCATAATAAGAGATAATCTGAACAGAGTCCTGGATGGTCCGACGCGGCGTTTTGTCAACGAATTTAATAAACTGATTGCTCGTGGCCGACGCTACACTACCATTAATATAAGTAAAAGTCGTATTCCTATTCGTTGTCATGGCGGCATTCACTTCCAGTCCTTGTGCGGCATTACCGGACAACATTACATTTCCGGTTCCATATACAGTTCCATAGAAAGGCATATCCGCCGATTCTTTCGTATTCATCACAAGCATATTATCAGCCTGTATCTCGAAACGATAATTCAGATTCTTGAAATGTTTATAATGCAGATATCCGTTTAATTTTCCCGTATGTCCCTCCATATCGGAAATATGCATATTATTGAATGTCAATCCGCCAGGAGCCAGATGAATGGTATCTTTGATGGCAAAGTGAGTATTCAGGATATCAAAGTTCATAGATGCATCTGTCATTACTGCACCATCCAGATTCAATCCCTTGAACTTGCCATAAAAATGCACCTTACCTGTTCCGCGTCCTTTTATATCATTAGCGATGCTTCTCATATAGTGTTCGAGGAACTTCAAATTCAATTCATTCGCTTCAATATTCAAATCAAGTCCGCTCTCCGGTTTCAACGGATAAATAATACCCGTGACGTGCGAAGGAGCAGGAGCAATATCCTGGATAAACGCATCCAACCGGATTCCTCTATTCTCATTGTCCCATTCACCATATATATCCAAATCTCCCAATCGTCCCTGATTGAGCGAGAAATTCTTTATAAACAAACGAGTATTCATGACAGGTTTCTTCAACACACCGCACGCGTATGCCGTTCCCGTAGCATCTCCCTCAAAATTTACATCATCCGATATACTGGCAATATCAAACACATATCCCATATTGATATCCTTCAAGTCAATCTTGACCGAGTCTTCCGGATCGTCGGACAGACGTCCGTTGATACGTACATAACGGTCTTGATGGCTGAAATTGAAATTGTTCACATCCACCTTTCCCGAATCCACTACCACTTGCGAAGGATGTATTTTCCAAAGCGTGTCATTCAATATAATATCAGTAGGCTTCACATCTACCGTTGCCTTTAAGAGCGGTTTTTCTCCTTCCGTACGGAGAAACTTAGCTACAGCCGCCAACTGTCCGCTATACGTTACAGCCGCATTATTACCCCAATTCAAGGTTGTACTGACATTATCATCTTTGGCTTGCGCATCCAAAGAAAGATTAACCGCTCCTTTCTTTTTCAGATTGGTCAAACGAACTAACGCACGAATATGATCCGCTGGATTCTCACAAAGAACCATACCCGATTCTATAAAGTTATTCTTATATTGCAAACGGGGAAAATACCCCTCTACATGCAGACGATGCAAAGGATCGTTGAAATATCCTTTCAAAGTAGAATGGGTATATATGGTCAATGGAATATCAAAGATGGTAGATAGAATATCCGTATTATAGATATGTATATCAAACTGAAAATTATTATGCGTTTCAATTTCTTTTTTAGGCGGCAATATCAGAGACGGAATATATTTCCGCATAATATTAAGAATACTGGCGGGCAAGGTATGGTATTGAAATTTCCCTTCTACATCGGCCGTCAGAAACTCAGAAGTCAGCTTCAATTGGTTTTCGTCATTTTTCTTTGTAGCCCGAATATTCATGTTCTTCATGAAATACTCTTTATCCGAAGCCGTAAATTCCAAACTATCGACATTGATTTCTCCAATCATCTCTTCTATGGAACCACCTGTGAAGTTGGCCCTTAATTTCAAAGAAAACTCCGCATCCGCATATTTAGTAGTAAGATTAAGATCATGCGGACGCACCTTGTGTACTACCGCCAGAAAGTTGAAGGTAGGAACTTTGGAAGTGACATTGACATCCCCGTTCAGATAGACGGAACCATTCGGATCGTCCAATGCTACCTTACCGTTAAATCCACCCCGTTTATATTCTCCGTCCAGCGTGATATTTTCATACCTGTATCTACTATAATCTATTGAAGCAATCAGCCCTTTCAGTTCTACAGTTGGGCGCTGATTTGTGATATGCCGTCCATGCACATCCAGATTGAAAGTTATTTCTCCCAACTGTTCATTAGCCAATAGTTCCCCCAGCTTGAAGTCCGTTGTTTTCACCGCACCGGAGTAAGCGAACAACCCTTTGCCCTTATCCGCACTTAACTTTAAGTCAGTTTTCACATCTCCCAGACTTGTACGCAACTGACCGTACGTTACCAAGTCTGTGAAATATCCGGAAATTTCTCCGCGAAAACTAATATTCCCCAAACGTTCGAGAACGGGAGGAACTCCATTATAATCCGGATTCAAGTTACGTACTAAAAAGCCTACCCCGCGGGTATTGGCCGAAAGTTCGGAAAGAGTACCATACACATACGCATCCTGCGGATGTGATAAATCCTGCAACGAGACATCCCCTCTAAGACGGAATTGCTGTTCCTCCGACACAATCTCCAAATGCGAACAGTTCAACTGGTCTACAGTTCCTTTTACTTCCATGTCCAACGTTATCGGTTCCTTGAAATGGGAAAGAACCGGCACAAAAGGAGAGATGTCCTTCAATGTAATCTGCGACGGTAACGTACGGAAAGAGAAATGCACTTTCTCCGCAAAATGCTCGAAAGCTTGCAAACTGTCATACACCAAGTGGATAGTATCCATTTTTAAAGAAGTCTCGGGCAATTCAATAGCAAAATTATCAATGCTTGTCTGTTTATTGTTGGCTACCAGCTTCAAGCTCATTTTCTTCAAAGAAAATCCGGACATCTTCTCATCAAGGCTCAATCGCTTGATTCCCAGATTGACCGAATCTTTGCTCAATGCCTTCAAAGATATATTGGCTATAATATTCTGAAGTTGGATATGCTTGGCATTAAATTTTCCCGGAGTCTCTTCTTCCGAAAGTACATGATAGGACATTCTTCCACGACGAATCAATATTGAATTGATACGCAAATCAAGCGAACTCTCTTTCTTTACAGTGTCTTTGGAAGCAAAAGCATCCAGAACAAATTTAAAGTTAGGAGGAGTATCCGGTGTTTCCTTGCGAAGATTAATATTGAAACCGAAAAGCTGCACACTGCTGATAGAAATCTTTCCCTTAAAAAAAGGCACGATATCGAACTTGGCAGACAAACGGGTGACTTTCAACATTTCCTGTCCACTTTGGTCATCAAGCAATACATCATCAATGATAATACGGTTCAATAATCCCATATTGATTCTGCCGATTACCACTTTTGTATTCAACACTTCGGAAAGTTCGTCGGCGACAAACGCACTCATCGCTTGCTGAACATTTGGTATGTTCAGCAAAGCAATAGTTCCGATATATACTCCCAGTACAATACCAACTACCCAGCGTACAGTCTTTTTCAGCGTTCTGATAAGCGATTACTTTTATTTTGCGAACAAAAATATAAAATAGTTCGTTATGAATCGTAGTTTTATGATTACTTTTGCACCGTTTAATAGTTTAAATAACTTATGAGTGCAATAATATTAGGAATTGAGTCCTCCTGTGATGACACGTCGGCAGCCGTTATCAAGGATGGTTATCTGCTGTCAAATGTGGTAGCAAGTCAAGCCGTACACGAAGCATACGGTGGAGTAGTACCCGAATTGGCTTCACGGGCACACCAGCAAAATATCGTACCGGTAGTACACGAAGCGTTGAAACGTGCCGGAGTCACTAAGGAAGAGTTGAGTGCAGTAGCTTTTACACGTGGTCCCGGATTAATGGGGTCCTTGCTTGTCGGAGTCTCTTTCGCTAAAGGATTCGCTCGTTCTCTCGGAATTCCTATGATTGATGTTAATCATCTGACAGGTCATGTTTTAGCTCATTTTATTAAAGCTGAAGGAGAAGAAAATAAACAGCCGCAATTTCCATTTCTTTGCCTCTTAGTGTCCGGAGGAAATTCGCAGATCATATTGGTAAAAGCCTATAATGACATGGAGATTCTCGGCCAGACAATTGACGATGCCGCAGGTGAAGCAATCGATAAATGTTCAAAAGTTATGGGATTAGGATATCCGGGCGGCCCCATTATCGACAAGCTGGCACGCCAGGGAAATCCGAAAGCATATACATTCAGCAAACCTCATATTCCGGGATTGGATTATAGTTTCAGTGGACTGAAAACTTCATTTTTATATTCATTGCGTGACTGGATGAAGGAAGATCCTGATTTTATCGAACATCATAAAGTGGATCTGGCAGCTTCATTGGAAGCAACGGTAGTAGATATCCTTATGGACAAATTGCGAAAAGCTGCGAAAGAGTATAAGATAAAAGAGGTGGCCGTAGCGGGAGGAGTTTCCGCAAATAACGGATTGCGTAATGCTTTCCGGGAACATGCGGAAAAGTATGGCTGGAATATCTTTATACCTAAATTCAGCTATACCACTGACAACGCGGCTATGATTGCCATTACTGGATATTTCAAATATCTGGATAAAGATTTCTGCTCTATTGAGCTTCCGGCTTATTCTCGTGTCACCCTATAAAGTTGTTTTTCTATTTCACTTGTCACTTTTCCGTCTAATCATTTGTATGATAGCTGTTTAACAGGTGATAATAGGAGTGACAATAGGTGATAATAGTGACAATTGATGATGAAATAGGTGACAATAACCGTATTTTTGCATTGGAATAACGGCATATAAGCATTGGGATACGGTAACTTTTGCCGTTTGTCTTGGTAGAATTAGGATAATATGACGGTAGCATTAATAGGTTTCCTCTATTCTATTTCTTTGTTTCACGCACGGGAACCCGTAGGTTGACGTACGTGAAACGAACGGTCCACATACGCGAAACATAAAGTCCACGTACGTGGAACGAGAGAAAGGAGCAGGAAGAATAGCTTAATGAAGTAGGGATATTCTTATAATATAATAGGTATATATAATAAATAAAGCAGGAGAAATATGTTTGCCGAGCTTATAACCATTGGTGATGAACTGCTGATAGGGCAGGTAGTCGATACAAATTCCGCCTGGATGGGACGGGAGTTAAATAATATAGGAATTGAAGTCCTTCGCATCGTATCGGTTCGCGATAGGGAAGAAGAGATCCTGGAAGCGATTGATAATGCGATGAAAAGGGCAAATATTGTTTTAGTGACCGGAGGACTGGGCCCTACTAAAGATGATATTACCAAACAAACACTTTGTAAGTACTTCAATACTGAACTGATATTCAGCGAAGAAGTCTTCGAAAACGTGAAACGGGTATTGGCCGGTAAAATACCAATGAATAAACTGAATAAAGGTCAGGCAATGGTTCCGAAGAACTGCACGGTAATCAACAACCCGGTAGGAAGTGCTTCTGTGAGCTGGTTCGAGAGAGACGGCAAAGTACTTGTATCTATGCCGGGAGTACCACAGGAAATGACTGCCGTAATGACTGAAAGCGTATTACCCAAACTACATGAGAGGTTTCAAACAGATGTCATTATGCATCAGACTTTCTTAGTACAACACTACCCCGAATCCGTGTTGGCGGAGAAATTAGAAGCTTGGGAGGTCGCCTTACCGGATTGCATCAAACTGGCATATCTGCCCAAACTGGGAATTATCCGTCTGAGATTGACCGGACGCGGACATGACAGGAAAGAAGTGGAAACTCTTCTGAACCGTGAGAAAGCAAAATTGGAAACAATATTGGGCGAAGACATTTTCAGCGAAGAAGACACCCCGTTGGAAGTCATCATCGGGGAGTTACTGAAAAAGAGGAAATTAACCGTATCCACCGCAGAAAGTTGCACAGGTGGAAGCATTGCGGAGCGACTGACATCTATCGCCGGAAGTTCGGAATATTTTAAAGGTAGCATAGTGGCTTATTCCAATGAAGTGAAGAAGGACCTTTTGCACGTGTCTTCCGAGACATTGGAAAAGTATGGAGCCGTTAGTGAAGAAACGGTGATTGAAATGGTAAAAGGTGCGATGAAAGCATTGAAAACTGACTGCGCTGTCGCCACATCGGGAATAGCCGGACCGGGAGGAGGCACTCCGGAGAAACCTGTGGGGACTGTATGGATAGCTGCTGGTTATAAAAACGAAATTCGGACATACAAGCAGGAAACAAATCGCGGAAGAGCCATGAATATTGAAAGAGCCGGTAATAATGCGTTGCTAATGCTCCGAGATTTACTCAAATAAAGAAAAATAGCTGCTTATAAGTGAATTATTTTAAGAAATTCTTGTTTTATACGGATAAAAGTACTTACTTTGCGTCCTGTTTGAAATAAGTATAGATATAAAACTATAAAAATAAGATAGAAATGTCGAAGATTTGTCAAATTACCGGAAAGAAAGCCATGATTGGCAACAATGTTTCACACTCAAAGAGAAGAACTAAAAGAACCTTTGATTTGAACTTGTTTAACAAAAAGTTCTACTATGTAGAACAAGATTGTTGGATCAGCCTTAGCATTTGCGCTAACGGACTGCGTATTATCAACAAAAAAGGACTGGACGCTGCGCTGACTGAAGCTGTGGCTAAAGGTTATTGTGATTGGAAAAGCATTAAAGTAATCGGCTAAACGTAGAGGAGAAAACTTACAATGGCAAAGAAAGCAAAAGGTAACAGAGTACAGGTGATTCTGGAATGTACAGAACACAAAGACAGTGGAATGCCGGGAACATCTCGTTATATCACAACTAAGAACAGAAAGAATACTACAGAAAGACTTGAGTTGAAGAAATACAACCCGATTCTGAAAAGAGTAACAGTACACAAAGAAATTAAATAATAAAGAAGTATAACCCATGGCAAAGAAAACAGTAGCAAGTTTGCACGATGGTTCTAAAGAAGGTCGTGCTTATACCAAGGTTATCAAAATGGTAAAATCTCCGAAAACCGGAGCATACGTTTTTGATGAACAAATGGTTCCGAACGAAAAAGTACAAGACTTTTTCAAAAAATAATCGAGATAGCATACACGCTATAAATTCAAAATCCTCTCATTGATAACAATGAGGGGATTTTTTATTGCTTCTTTTTTTACTTTTCCAATCCTTTGTTATATCTTTGTAGCATAATGTATCATACAAACATCTATAAATATGGGATTTTTTAGTTTTTTTTCCAAGGAAAAGAAGGAAACTTTAGATAAAGGATTATCTAAAACCAAAGAGAGTGTCTTTAGTAAGATAGCTCGTGCCGTAGCCGGTAAGTCAAAAGTGGATGACGAAGTGTTGGATAATCTGGAAGAAGTGCTGATCACATCTGACGTAGGTGTGGAAACCACTTTAAATATCATTAAGCGCATAGAAAAACGTGCAGCGGAAGATAAATATGTGAATACTCAGGAGTTGAATCATATATTGCGCGATGAAATAGCCGCTTTATTGACTGAAAATAATTCTGGAGATGTAGCCGATTTTGATGTAGCTATTGACAAGAAACCATACGTAATTATGGTTGTGGGAGTTAATGGAGTAGGCAAGACCACAACAATCGGTAAACTGGCTTATCAATTCAAAAAAGCAGGTAAGTCCGTTTACTTGGGAGCTGCCGACACATTCCGTGCTGCCGCAGTAGAACAGCTTATGATATGGGGAGAACGAGTAGGTGTGCCTGTCATTAAGCAAAAAATGGGTGCCGACCCTGCATCGGTGGCGTACGATACCCTTAGTTCTGCGGTTGCCAACAATGCGGATATTGTAATTATTGATACTGCCGGACGTCTTCACAACAAAGTCGGTTTGATGAACGAGCTGACAAAGATAAAGAATGTGATGCGGAAAGTAGTGCCCGATGCTCCTAATGAGGTTCTATTGGTATTGGACGGTTCTACAGGTCAGAATGCTTTTGAACAGGCAAAACAGTTCACTCTGGCAACGGAAGTGACAGCGATGGCCATTACAAAACTGGATGGTACAGCGAAGGGAGGAGTTGTAATCGGCATATCAGATCAATTCAAGATTCCCGTTAAATATATCGGATTAGGTGAAGGCATAGAAGACTTACAAGTATTCCGTAAGAATGAGTTTGTAGATTCTTTGTTTGGAGAGAATGCATGAAAAAAAGAAGAATTGATATAATCACTCTGGGATGTTCTAAAAATCTGGTAGACTCGGAACAATTGATACGTCAATTGGAAGAAGTCGGATACAGTGTGACTCATGATACGGAAAATCCGCAAGGTGAAATAGCTGTTATTAATACATGCGGTTTTATCGGTGACGCAAAAGAGGAATCTATCAATATGATTCTGGAATTTGCCGAAAGGAAAGAAGAAGGTGATTTGAAAAAGCTTTTCGTAATGGGTTGCCTTTCCGAACGTTACCTTAAAGAATTGGCAATCGAGATACCGCAGGTAGATAAGTTCTATGGCAAGTTCAATTGGAAGGAACTGTTGCAGGATTTAGGACAGACGTATCATGATGAATTATATATCGAACGGACATTAACGACTCCCCGACATTATGCTTATCTGAAGATATCAGAAGGGTGTGACCGGAAATGTTCCTATTGCGCTATTCCTATCATCACAGGGCGTCACATATCCAGACCGATTGATGAAATTCTTGATGAAGTCCGGTATCTGGTATCTCAAGGTGTAAAAGAGTTTCAAGTGATTGCACAGGAACTGACTTATTATGGGGTCGATCTATATAAGAAACAAATGCTTCCGAAACTAATTGAACGTATCTCCGACATTCCGGGTGTAGAGTGGATCCGCCTTCATTACGCCTATCCTGCGCATTTTCCAACTGATTTGTTCCGGGTTATGCGTGAACGCGACAATGTATGCAAATATATGGACATTGCCCTCCAGCACATCAGTGACAAGATGTTGAGATTAATGCGACGTCAAGTCACTAAGGAGGATACTTATAAATTGATTGAGCAATTCCGTAAAGAAGTGCCGGGCATTCATCTACGGACAACTTTAATGGTGGGACATCCGGGAGAGACAGAAGAGGACTTTGAAGAACTGAAAGAGTTTGTACGCAAAGTGCGTTTTGACCGAATGGGAGCTTTTGCCTATTCCGAAGAGGAGGGAACTTATGCTGCGGAAGCGTACGAAGACTCTATCCCGCAAGAAGTTAAACAAGCCAGACTTGATGAGCTGATGGATATCCAGCAAGGAATCTCAGCTGAATTGAGCGCCGCTAAAATCGGAAAACAAATGAAAATTATCATTGACCGGTTGGAGGGGGATTATTATATCGGACGAACAGAATTCGACTCACCGGAGGTGGATCCGGAGGTTCTGATTAATAGTTCTGAAAAAGAGCTTGAGATTGGGCAGTTCTATCAGGTGGAAGTGATAGATGCGGATGATTTTGATTTATATGCAAAGGTTATAAATGTATGAATAATAAGGAATTTACATCCGAGCTAGCGGAAAGACTAGGATATACCATCAAAGATACTTCTGAATTAATCAATTCTTTGTTGGCTAGCATGACGCAAGAGTTGGAAGAAGGCAACATGATTGCGGTACAAGGGTTCGGTTCTTTTGAAGTAAAGAAAAAGGCGGAACGCATTTCCATAAATCCGGCAAGCAAACAGCGTATGTTGGTGCCTCCAAAACTGGTATTATCTTATAGACCTAGTAATACATTGAAAGATAAGTTTAAATAAATATATTCCCCGTTATGAATGAAAGACTAACAATTCAAGATCTTACTGACTTATTGGCAGCAAAACATAGCATGACCAAAAAGGATGCTGAGGCGTTCGTAAAAGAGTTTTTTCTTCTGATAGAGCAAGCCTTAGAGAGTGAGAATACTGTAAAAATCAAAGGATTGGGTACTTTCAAACTTATCGATGTAGATAGTCGGGAAAGTGTTAATGTGAACACTGGGGAACGTTTTCAAATAAAAGGTCATACCAAAGTCTCGTTTTCTCCGGATGCAAATTTAAGAGATACGATAAACAAGCCTTTTGCACACTTTGAGACGGTTGTTTTAAATGAGAATACTGTTTTAGAGGACACTCCTATAGAAGAAACGGAAGAAGAGGAAAGCGGGGAAGAAGTAATTCCGACAGTCATACCGGAACCTATCGAGCCACAATCCCAGCCTAAGGAAGAGGTAATTGTAGAAACTAATCCTGAAGAAAACATAGAACAGCCTCAAAAGGAGGAAGAGCCGGAAGAGGAAAAAGAAGAAATATCTCTTACAGAGATACAACCTATTGTAAAAACACAAGTTGTAGAACCACAAGCTATTGTCGTAGAAACACGATCTGTTGTCGTAGAACCGAAAACAGTTCCTGTAGAAAAGAAAGAAATAATTACTGCGGAGGAGATTATAGAACAAGAGCTTCTGAGGGCAAATCTAAAACCGGAAAGTACGATAGTGCGGTCGCAAGAAGGTAAGAGCGAGATGGCAAAAGGGGCAGAAGTAGCACAGACTGCTATACAGCCGACTCCCCAAAAGAATGTTCCCGATTCTTCTGTAAAAGAGAAATCGCCTGTTCCTTATTTAATAACGATCATCATACTTGTTCTGTTATTATGTGGAGGGGTTGTTTTATTCATTTATTATCCGGATTTATTCTCTTCGTCATCCGACAAGAATGCTCTTGATATGCCGCCCGTAACAACTCAGCCTGTCAAGCCGGAAGTACAGTTATCCGACACGATCGAACAAGACTCTGTGAAAGATATAAAACCGGAGACACCCAAAACCGCTATCACTCCGACACCGGTTGTCCCTCAAAAGAAAGAAGCAGTGACACCTGCCAAAACTGAAAATAAAGTTGTCCGGCAGCAACCTTCAACATCTGTATATTTGGATTCCGCCTCTTATAAAATAACCGGAACCAAGACTAAATATACGGTCAAAGAAGGTGAAACTTTAACAAGGGTCTCCTTGCGATTCTATGGAACCAAGGCTATGTGGCCGTATATTGTGAAACACAATCCGGACGTTATTAAGAACCCGAATAATGTACCATACGGCACAACAATAAAAATTCCGGAACTTACAAAAGAATAAGTGATAAGAATTCCATTCACCCGGCCTTACAACCCTGTATCGGCCGGGTGAAGTGTTATGGATGTACAAAAGCGTATGAAAGTACCTTAATCTAAAGACTTCGCATTGTTTTTTAATAAAAATTAGTTGCAATCGTTAATTATATGGCGTACTTTTGGGGCAAAATAAAAAGCCTTATGCTACTATTGGCAGGGCTTATATAGAAATAATGGGATTTAAATAATAAAATATTAAGTATTTATGGCTGAATCAATTGATATCCGCGAGTTGAATGAGCGGATTGAAAGACAAAGTGCTTTCGTTACCAATCTTACAACAGGTATGGACCAAATCATTGTTGGTCAGAAACATTTGGTTGAATCGCTGCTTATCGGATTACTCTCCGATGGTCATGTTCTTTTGGAAGGTGTACCCGGTTTGGCAAAGACTTTAGCTATTAAAACGCTTGCTTCTCTGATTGATGCGAAATATAGCCGCATTCAGTTTACACCGGACTTATTGCCTGCGGACGTCATAGGTACAATGGTCTACAGTCAAAAAGACGAATCTTTTAAAGTTCAAAGAGGACCTATTTTCGCTAATTTTGTATTAGCCGATGAAATTAACCGTGCTCCGGCTAAAGTACAGAGTGCTTTATTGGAGGCCATGCAGGAACGTCAGGTTACTATCGGTAAAGAAACATTTACATTGCCGGAACCCTTTCTTGTATTGGCTACTCAGAATCCTATCGAACAGGAAGGAACTTATCCGCTTCCGGAAGCGCAAGTTGACCGTTTTATGCTAAAGGTCGTTATTGATTATCCGAAGTTGGAAGAGGAAAAGTTGATTATTCGTCAGAATATTAATGGAGAAAAGTTCAACGTAAAACCAATTCTGAAAGCTGACGAAATTATTGAAGCGCGTAAAGTAGTTCGCCAGGTATATCTGGATGAAAAGATCGAACGCTACATCGTAGACATTGTATTCGCTACCCGCTTCCCGGAGAAATATGACCTCAAGGAATTGAAAGATATGATCGGTTTCGGTGGTTCACCCCGTGCATCTATCAATCTAGCATTGGCTGCCCGTACATATGCTTTCATCAAACGCCGCGGTTACGTAATTCCGGAAGATGTACGTGCTGTTGCGCATGATGTTCTTCGCCACCGTATCGGATTGACGTATGAAGCGGAAGCTAATAACATGACTTCGGACGAAATCATCAGTAAGATTTTGAATAAGGTTGAAGTGCCCTAAATGGAAACAAGTGAAATACTAAAAAAAGTTCGTCAGATTGAAATTAAGACACGAGGATTGTCTAATAATATCTTTGCAGGCCAGTATCATTCGGCTTTCAAGGGTAGGGGTATGTCATTCTCGGAAGTCCGCGAATATCAATTTGGCGATGATATACGTGACATAGACTGGAATGTGACCGCGCGTTTCAACAAACCTTACGTAAAAGTGTTTGAGGAAGAACGTGAACTGACAGTTATGTTAATGGTTGATGTTTCCGGAAGTTTGGAGTTCGGTACCGTCAAGCAGTTGAAGAAAGATATGGTGACGGAAATTGCTGCCACCCTTGCTTTCTCTGCTATTCAGAATAATGATAAAATTGGAGTGATTTTCTTTTCAGACCGGATAGAGAAGTTTATTCCTCCTAAAAAGGGACGTAAACATATTCTATATATCATTCGTGAATTGATTGACTTTCAACCGGAAAGCCGTCGTACTAATATCCGTCTTGCATTGGAATATCTGACGAATGTAATGAAAAGACGTTGCACTGCATTTATTCTGTCCGACTTCATTGATCAGGAAAGTTTTAAGAATGCTCTGACTATTGCCAACCGGAAACATGACGTAGTAGCATTACAGGTTTATGACCGGAGAGTGAGTGATCTTCCTCCTGTGGGTCTCATGCGAATAAAAGATGCGGAAACCGGACATGAGCAGTGGATTGATACTTCATCAAAAGCTGTACGTCGCGCGCATCACGATTGGTGGATTCAAAAGCAGACGGAACTGAACGACACATTTACGAAAAGTAATGTGGATTCGGTTTCTGTCAGAACCGACGAGGATTACGTAAAGGCATTGTTGAACTTATTTGCCAAACGAAATTAATGAAATCAAAGATGAGTAGAAATATTATTCTGATAGCATTATTAGGTCTATTATCCATTGATAAAGTAGCTGCACAATCTGTTACGGTAGAGGCGAAGATAGATTCATTGCAAATACTGATCGGTGAACAGGCAAAAGTGCAGTTGCAAGTGGCTATGGATGCTAAACAACATGCTATTTTCCCTGCTTATACTGATACTTTAGTAAAAGGTGTGGAAATTATAGAAACAGTCAAACCAGATACGCAATTTTTGAATGACCGCCAGCGAATGTTGATCACACAGGAATATGTTATCACTTCCTTTGACTCGGCTTTGTATTATCTGCCGCCAATGCCTGTTACGGTAGATGGCAAAGAGTATAAGTCAAAAGCTTTAGCACTGAAAGTCTACTCAATACCGGTCGATACATTACACCCTGACCAATTCTTCGGACAAAAACCTGTAATGAAAGCTCCTTTTGCATGGGAAGACTGGTACGGTTTAATTTCCTGCTCATTCTTAGCTTTACCTTTACTCGGTTTGCTGATCTATCTCATTGTTCGTATACGTGATAATAAACCTATTATCCGTAAGATAAAAGTAGAACCGAAATTGCCGCCACATCAAGCTGCAATGAAAGAGATAGAACGTATCAAAACCGAGAAAGTATGGCAGAAGGGAAGATCGAAGGAATACTATACAGAATTGACTGATGCTCTTCGCACGTATATAAAGGATCGTTTCGGATTCAATGCATTGGAAATGACATCATCGGAAATTATTGATAAGTTATTGGAATTTAAGGATAAAGAAGCTATATCTGACCTAAAAGAACTGTTTCAGACTGCCGATTTAGTGAAGTTTGCCAAGCATGATCCTCAGATGAACGAAAATGATGCAAACTTAATTAATGCAATTGACTTTATCAATGAAACAAAACAACCGGAGGAGGAAAATCAGAAACCGCAACCAACGGAAATTACGATTATTGAAAAACGTTCTTTACGCGTTAAAGTAATGTTGATTTGCGGAATTGCACTTTTGTCTGCGGCATTGATTGGTGTCTTTATATATATAGGTATGCAGATATACAATCTTTTTGTGTAAAGAATGAGTAACTTGAATACTAAAAGTAAACTGTTAAATCATAAATAAAATGGTTTTTGCCAATATAGAATATCTGTTTTTGCTATTACTACTTATACCTTATATTGTATGGTATATCTTGAAGCAAAGGAAAAGTGAAGCTACTCTTCAGATTTCGGACGCTCGGGTATATGCGCATACACCTAAAAGTTATAAGAACTATTTGTTGCATGCTCCTTTTCTTTTACGGCTTTTTGCGTTAACATTGGTAATTCTGGTCCTCGCACGACCGCAAACAACCAATAAGTGGCAGAACAGCGAAATAGAAGGTATTGATATAATGCTGGCCGTCGACGTTTCTACCAGTATGTTGGCCGAAGACTTAAAGCCCAATAGATTGGAAGCAGCCAAAGATGTAGCGGCAGAGTTTATCAACGGACGTCCTAATGATAATATAGGTATTACTTTATTTGCCGGTGAGAGTTTTACTCAATGCCCGTTGACTGTGGATCATGCTGTATTGTTAGATATGATTCACAATATCAAATGCGGTCTTATTGAAGATGGTACTGCCGTAGGCATGGGAATAGCAAATGCTGTAACTCGACTGAAAGACAGTAAAGCAAAATCTAAAGTCATTATTTTGCTGACAGACGGTACTAACAATAAAGGTGATATTTCTCCTATGACGGCTGCTGAAATAGCAAAAAGCTTTGGAATTCGTGTGTACACCATCGGGGTTGGTACGAATGGAATGGCGCCTTATCCTTATCCGGTCGGAAATACTGTACAATATGTTAGTATGCCTGTTGAAATTGATGAGAAAACATTGACGCAAATCGCAGGTACTACGGACGGTAATTACTTCCGGGCTACAAGTAATTCGAAACTGAAAGAGGTGTACGAAGAAATTGATAAACTGGAAAAGACTAAGCTGAATGTAAAAGAGTATAGCAAACGGGATGAGGAATATCACTGGTTCGCACTAGCTGCTTTCCTTTGTGTTCTATTGGAGGTATTATTGCGTAATTCTATACTGAAGAAGATTCCATAAGGTGGTCAACCGTAATTAGTCAATCGTAAAATAGTTAAGAAAGATGTTTCGATTTGGAGAACCTACATATTTATACCTATTGCTGCTATTACCATTTTTAGCAGCTTTCTACTTGTATTCCAACTACAAGAGAAGAAAGAATATCCGACGTTTTGGAGATCCGGTTTTATTGGCGCAGTTAATGCCCGATGTATCCAAATATCGCCCGGATGTAAAATTCTGGATACTTTTTGCCGCTATCGGTTTGTTTTCAGTATTATTGGCACGTCCTCAGTTTGGTTCCAAACTGGAAACAGTAAAACGTAAAGGCGTGGAAGTCATCATTGCACTGGATATTTCAAATTCTATGCTCGCTCAGGATGTACAACCCAGCCGTTTGGAGAAAGCCAAAAGACTGATATCCAGATTGGTGGATGAGCTTGACAATGACAAAGTGGGAATGATTGTATTTGCCGGTGACGCTTTCACTCAACTACCGATTACCAGTGATTACATTTCTGCTAAAATGTTTCTGGAATCTATCAATCCTTCATTGATATCCAAGCAAGGTACGGCTATTGGAGAAGCGATTAATTTGGCTGCACGTAGCTTTACTCCACAAGAAGGAGTAGGACGCGCCATTATCGTAATTACTGACGGTGAAAATCATGAAGGTGGTGCTGTTGAAGCGGCAAAAGCTGCTGCCGAAAAAGGTATCCAGGTTAATGTGTTGGGAGTAGGTATGCCCGATGGCGCTCCTATCCCGGCAGAAGGTACCAACGATTATCGACGTGACCGTGAGGGTAATGTGATTGTTACCCGCTTAAATGAAGCAATGTGTCAGGAGATTGCCAAAGAAGGAAAAGGTATCTATGTACGAGTAGATAATTCTAACTCAGCTCAAAAAGCAATCAATCAGGAAGTCAATAAGATGGCAAAATCTGATGTAGAATCTAAGGTATATACGGAGTTTAATGAACAGTTCCAAGCTATTGCCTGGATTATTCTATTATTGTTATTAGCGGAAATATTAATTTTAGATCGCAAGAATCCTTTATTTAAGAACGTTCATCTGTTTTCTAATAAGAAGTAGTTATGCGCATGTTAAAAAGTAAATATATTCTATTCGCTGTGTTTCTGCTGTCAGCCGCCTTTGTATCAGCTCAGAAAGCAGAACGTGACTATATCCGCAAAGGAAACCGCCTGTTTAATGACAGTGTGTTTGTGGATGCCGAAGTGAATTATCGGAAAGCTTTGGAGGTGAATCCTAAATCTACAGTATCTATGTATAATTTAGGAAATACACTCTCACAACAGCAGAAAATGCAGGAAGCTATGGAGCAATATGTATCGGCCAGCAATATTGAGAAGGATAAGATGAAGTTGGCTCATATATATCATAACATGGGCGTACTTCTTCAAGCCGGTAAAGATTATGCAAAGGCTGTGGATGCTTATAAGATGTCTTTACGCAATAATCCTGCTGACGATGAGACTCGGTATAATTTGGCTCTTGCACAAAAAATGTTGAAAGACCAACAGCAAAATCAACAAAATCAGGATCAAAACCAGGATCAAAATAAAGATCAGCAAAAGCAAGATCAGAAACAAGACCAGAACAAAGATAAACAGAACGATCAGAAGCAAGACCAAAAGAAGGATCAACAACAACCTCCAAAATCTGAGAAACAAAAGAATCAGATGTCAAAAGAGAACGCTGAACAATTGCTTAATTCTGTGATGCAAGATGAGAAAGACGTACAGGATAAAGTAAAGAAGCAACAGCAGGTTATGCAAGGTGGTCGTTTGGAAAAAGATTGGTAATATAAAGTTGACGATATAAATTTCATAAGCAATGAAGAAACTGATTATCATATTGATAGCATTGATAGCATATAGCACTCAGGCATTTGCCGATAAAGTGTCTTTTACTGCTTCTGCTCCTGACGCAGTAGTAGTAGGCGATCAATTCAGACTATCTTATACCGTAACTACACAAAAAGTAAAAGATTTCCGAGCCCCATCAATCAAAGGATTTGATGTGTTGATGGGACCAAGCCGTTCACAACAAAGTAGTACTCAGATTGTAAATGGTAATGTAACATCTACGAGTAGTATTACATTTACGTATATATTGATGGCCAATACTGCCGGTGAATACACAATTGGCGGTGCTTCAATTGTGGCCGATGGTAACCAAATGGTATCAAACTCCGTAAAAATCAAGGTTTTACCACAAGACCAGAACGGCAATGGTGGACAAGGAGGTTCTTCCGCCCATTCCTCTTCCGGTACGAGTGTATCCGATCAGGATCTATTTATTACTGCGACGGCTAGTAAAACGAATGTATTTGAGCAGGAGGCATTTGTCTTGACTTATAAAATTTATACCAGAGAGTCTAATTTGCAATTGAATAATGCAAAGTTACCCGATTTCAAAGGTTTTCATTCACAAGAGATTGAAATGACAACAAATGCCAGATGGACTCCGGAACATTATCGTGGACGTAATTATTATACAACTGTCTATCGTCAGTTTGTGCTATTCCCTCAACAATCCGGAAAATTGTACATAGATCCGGCACAATTCCAAATGACTATAGGCAAACCAGTACAATCGGATGACCCTTTTGATGCATTCTTTAATGGAGGAAGTAACGTTATAGAAATTAAAAAATCTATTGCTACCCCTAAGATAGCAATAAATGTAAGTCCGCTTCCGGCTGGTAAACCGGCTGATTTCTCAGGCGGAGTAGGAGAGTTTACAGTTTCTTCTTCTATTAATAGTAAAGAATTAAAAACCAATGATGCTATCACTATTAAGTTAGTGATTTCCGGTACAGGGAATTTGAAGTTAATTTCTAATCCGGAAATAAAATTCCCGGAAGATTTTGAAGTATATGATCCTAAAGTAGACAATCAAGTTAGATTAACTCGGGAAGGACTTACAGGTAACAGAGTAATTGAATACTTAGCTATCCCTAGACATGCCGGCACATATAAGATTCCAGGGGTATCTTTTAGTTATTTTGACATTCGTTCCAAATCATACAAAACTCTGAAAACAGAAGAATATGTAGTGAATATTGAAAAAGGTGCAGGAAATGCCGACCAGGTAATTGCGAACTTTACCAACAAGGAAGACTTAAAAGTATTAGGTGAAGATATTCGTTACATCAAACAGAATGAAGTAACTCTCCAACCTAAAGGAAGTTTCTTCTACGGTTCCATGTCTTATTGGCTTTTCTATATTATTCCGGCTCTTGCCTTTATAATATTCTTTATCATCTATCGCAAGCAAGCTGCTGAAAATGCGAATGTCGCTAAAGTACGAACCAAAAAAGCCAACAAAGTGGCTACCAAACGTATGAAATTAGCAGGAAAACTGCTTTCTGAAAATAAAAAAGATGCTTTTTATGATGAAGTATTGAAAGCTTTATGGGGATATATTAGTGACAAATTAAATATTCCTGTATCTCGTTTGTCCAAGGACAATATAGAAGAAAAATTGAGAAATCACGGAGTAAGCGAGGAATTAATCAAGGATTTCTTGAATGCACTAAATGATTGTGAATTTGCCCGTTTCGCTCCGGGAGACGAAAGTCAAGCTATGGACAAGGTTTATGCATCTTCAATAGAGGTGATAAGCAAAATGGAGAATTCAATTAAACATTAACCTAGAAGAGATTATGTCATGAGAAAAATATTATTTTTTATATTAATGTCAATGTCAATCACTTGTTTTGGACAGGATTCACTGAATGTTGATTCCAAGCAAGTGAATGAAGGAGATTCCATCCATACAGCAAGTACCACTATGTTCTCCAATAACACATTGGACAATGTTACGAAAACGGAAGGGGATTCTGCATATATAAAAGAAGATTATACCGCAGCCATTCAAATCTACGAAGCACTGCTCAAAAATGGAGAAGCGGCTGAAGTGTACTATAATTTAGGAAATAGCTACTATAAGATAGGAGAAATAGCCAAAGCTGTTCTTAATTACGAACGTGCCTTACTACTACAACCCGGCAATAGTGATATTCGTGCTAACCTTGAAGTAGCGCGTGCAAAAACAATAGACAAGGTGGAAGCTATTCCTGAGATCTTTTTTGTTTCATGGATCAAGTCGTTGATAAATAGTATGAGTGTAGATGCTTGGGCTACATTAGGAATTATCTCTTTCATTTTATTAATTGTAGCTCTCTATTTTTTCATCTTTTCAAAGCAGATATTATGGAAAAAAACTGGATTCATCTCAGGAATCATCTTTTTAATCATTACTATATGTGCCAATCTGTTTGCTTCTGAACAAAAAGAGCATTTAGTAATCAGAAACGAAGCAATAGTGATGAATCCAAGTGTTACTGTTCGTAGTACTCCAAGCGAAAGTGGTACTAGCTTATTTATTCTTCATGAAGGGAGAAAAGTAAGTATTAAAGATGATTCAATGAAAGAATGGAAAGAAATTCGATTAGAAGATGGAAAAGTTGGATGGGTACCAGCTTCTGCCATTGAAGCGATATAAACAATAATAATAGATTTTATAAATTAAGAAAAAAAGATAAGCAAATAATTTGTTTTATCTTTTTTTTTGCTTAAGTTTATAGCGTGATAAAGATATCACATAGTATTAACCATTAAATTTACGAGACATGAGAACAATAACATTTAATGAACTTCGTAAGATTAAAGACTCATTGCCCAGCGGTAGCATGCATAGAATAGCAGACGAACTTGGTTTACACGTAGATACCGTGCGAAACTTCTTCGGAGGTCATAATTTCAAGGAGGGAAAAAGTGTCGGAATACATCTTGAGCCCGGTCCGGATGGTGGGCTTGTAATGATAGATGATACGACCGTTCTTGATCGGGCTTTAAAAATTTTAGATGAATTAAATCTGAGTATGCAAAAAGAACAGGCTACCGAATCTGTGCAAGTTTAAAATATAACAAACCGAATCCCAATTGAATAAAACAATTGGGATTTCTTATTTGTTCACCTTATAAAATATACATTTATGGAAGATAAATTAGTAACTCTAGCCATTCTGACGTATACTAAAGCTCAGATATTAAAGAATGTCCTCGAAAATGAAGGTATTGAAACATACATTCATAATGTTAATCAAATACAACCAGTCGTTTCTTCGGGGGTTCGTTTACGAATCAAAGAAAGTGATTTACCACGTGCACTAAAAATAACCGAAAGTTCTACCTGGTTATCTGAAAGTATAGTGGGAGAGAAGGAACCTAAAACAGAGAATAAATCAAATAAGATTTTAATTCCTGTCGATTTCTCTAATTATTCGATGAAAGCATGTGAATTTGCTTTTAACTTAGCAAAAACTGAAAATGCTGAAGTTATCTTATTACACGTTTATTTTACACCAATATATGCGTCTTCATTGCCGTATGGTGATGTCTTCAATTACCAAGTTGGAGATGAAGAGACTGTAAAAACTATTATTCATAGAGTTCATTCTGATCTCAACACCTTATCAGCTAAAATAAAAGAAAAAATAGTTTCAGGGGAATTTCCGGGTATCAAATATAGTTGCATTTTACGAGAAGGCATTCCTGAAGAAGAGATTCTCAGATATGCAAAGGAAGAACGTCCTATTGTTATCATCATGGGAACTCGTGGAAAAAACCAAAAAGATATTGATTTGATCGGTAGTGTAACCGCTGAGGTCATTGATAGAAGCCGTGTTCCAGTATTAGCTATTCCAGAAAATACTCCATTTAAACAATTTAGTGAAGTCAAACGGATTGCTTTTATAACTAATTTTGATCAAAGAGATTTAATAGCTTTTGAGGCATTCTTTAACACTTGGAAATCGTTCCATTTTTCTGTATCTTTGATACATCTTACGGAATCTAAAGATACGTGGAATGAAATAAAACTTGCAGGAATAAAAGAATATTTCCATAAACAATACCCAGGTCTGGAAATCCATTATGATGTTGTGATGAATGATAATTTATTGAAAGGGCTTGACCAATACATCAAGGATAACCAAATAGATATAATTACATTGACTTCATATAAAAGAAATATATTTGCTCGATTATTTAATCCTAGTATTGCCAGAAAGATGATATTTCATTCCGATACGCCATTGCTTGTTATTAACGGATAATCAAACAGAAGCAAAAAAAGAAACCATATTGGAGGAATAATCGATATTATGTTTAATATATAAAAGGAGTAAATAATAAAACTTTGCTCCTTTTCTGTTTTATTAGCCCTACTTCAATCTACAAAAAGTTCTGTATCTCCATTTAAACATAAAAAAAGAAGGCCACTAAGGGAGTGACCTTCTTTACTAATCTCATATGGAGAAAGAATTATTACTTCATCATCTTATCAATTTCCTCAAATTCCGGTCCCATATTCAAGTTATAATAAACACGGTAAAGTCCTTGCAACCACAAATCTTTCTGGTCTGGTTTCAAAGCACGGGCTTTCTCATAAAAAGGCTTAGCTTCTTCATAGAACTTCTTTACTACAGCCTGTGCTTCAGCATACTTAGGATCATTAATATCCGTCGTTGCTTTATCAGCATAATCCTGCGCTTTCATCAAATACACCAAACCTACGTTAGAGTATGCTTCTGCATATTCCGGATCAGCAGCAATAGCCTTTTTATAGAATTCAATTGCATTATCATATTCTTTCATGTTATGATAAAGATATGCCTTTACATATAAATACAGCTTATTATTCGGATCATTAGACAGCATTCTGTCAGCAAACTCCATAGCCTTAGAGGCTTGATTAGAACTATTATAATAATCAACCAAATTGGCAAAGAAATAATCATTTCCTGGAAATTTAAGAATACCTTCTTCCAAAGCTTTGATCCATGCTACTGTGTCCCCCTTAGCTTTATAAGCATCAGCCATTAATTGCATTGCAAACTTGCCACCATCTTTATCTGACAAAGCCATCGGAGCATACTTGATAATCGCATCTTTATTACCTACTCTATCAGCTGCCAATGTTGCATAATAAGCAATCTGCGGAAGAAGAGTATCGTTTTTAGCAATCTCTTTATCAGCTAACATAGGATATGAAGCTGACTCTACGTATGTTGCGAAGAATTTCAACGCTTCTTTATTCTTATCCAAATTAAAATATTGAATGCCACCATTGATCAAATTCGGACGTTCGGCCAACATACTAGAAGCATTCGCCTTCCGATATTTGTTTTTAATTTTGCCCTTTTCATTGGGTACTTGAGCCAAATCGTCACACTTAGTATAATACTCATACATCTTCAATATGCTATTATACACTTTCAATGTATCATACGGTTTTCTCAAAAAAGCATTTTTCATCTGCTCTTCGTTGATACGTTTCTGGATAAATCCAGCAACATCCCATGTTTCAGCAAGATCCTTTGTTTCAGGATTCTTCATAGCTTCCTTAATAAGCTGTTCAGCCTGCTTAAAATTAGGTTTTACGTCATTAGCTATGCTCTTCGCTTCTTTTACATTTTTCATTTGAGCAAAAGAGAAGCTAACAGCCATCAATAAAACCATAGAAAATAATACTCTTTTCATGATTGTTGTTTGATTAATTATTAATATTATGTCTATTCCTCAATGTTATTACTTTCGTTCTCATTTACATCTGACGTATCATCATTGTCAATATCAGGAGCATCAGTATTAGGATCACTCACAATAGTACCCTCTACTTCTTCTTCCGGTATTTCATCCTCAAGACTTTCAGTCATGACTTTACATACTGAACCAATCTGATCATTGCGTTTTTCAAGATTAATCAAACGGACACCTTGGGTAGCACGCCCCATGATACGAACATCTTCTACCTTCAAACGAATTGTGATACCGGATTTATTGATAATCATCAAATCATTTTCATCTGTTACAGATTTAATCGTTACCAATTTACCCGTTTTTTCAGTAATATTCATTGTTTTCACCCCCTTACCTCCACGGTTGGTCTTACGATAGTCTTCAATTTCAGAACGTTTACCATATCCTTGCTCAGAAACAACCATTACAGATTCTGTCTCCAAGTCCTTAATGCAAATCATTCCCACAACTTCATCCTGGCCATCGTTATCTAATGTAATACCACGCACACCCGTTGCTGTACGTCCCATAACGCGCACTGCTGCTTCATGGAAACGAATTGCACGTCCATTACGGTTGGCTATGATAATTTCATTATTTCCATTCGTCATACGAACTTCGATAACACTGTCATCTTCACGAATCGTAATAGCATTTACACCATTCTGGCGAGGACGAGAATATTGTTCTAACAATGTTTTCTTTATTACACCTTTCTTAGTACAGAATAATACATAGTGGCTATTGATGAACTCTGAATCCTCTAAACTCTTCACACGCAAATATGCCGTTACATTATCATCTGAATCAATATTCAACAAATTCTGAATAGCACGCCCCTTAGAGTTCTTCGTTCCTTCAGGTATCTCATACACTTTCAACCAATAACACTTACCTTTTTGTGTAAAGAACATCATGGTATTGTGCATGGTAGCCGGATAAATATGCTCTACAAAGTCTTCATCACGAGTTTCTGTTCCCTTAGAACCTACCCCACCACGATTCTGTGCGCGGAATTCTGTTAAAGGAGTACGCTTGATATATCCCATATGAGAAATGGTGATAATCATCTGGTCATCAGCGTAGAAATCTTCCGGATTAAACTCTTCAGAAGAATATACAATCTCAGAACGGCGTTCATCCCCATATTTTGCTTTCACTTCCAGTAGTTCATCTTTCATTACCTTACGGCATACTTCATCATCAGCCAGAATACTTTCCAAATAAGCAATCTGCTTCATGATTTCCTCGTATTCCGCATGAAGCTGATCCTGCATCAAACCGGTCAACTGGCGCAAACGCATTTCTACAATAGCACGCGACTGAATTTCTGTCAGATTGAAGCGTTCTATCAAGCCTGCTATAGCATCATTGGGCGTTTTAGCAGCACGGATAATACGAATTACTTCATCAATATTATCCGAAGCAATAATTAAACCTTCAAGAATATGTGCCCGCTCTTTTGCTTTACGAAGTTCGAACTGGGTACGACGAATTACGACCTCGTGTCTATGTTCTATGAAATATTTTATTAAATCTCTCAGATTTAATGTCTTTGGACGTCCGTGTATCAAAGCAACATTATTCACACCAAAAGATGTCTGTAAAGCTGTCATCTTATAAAGTTTATTCAGCACTACACTTGCATTTGCATCACGTTTTACGTCAATAACGATACGCATACCATCACGGTCAGACTCATCATTAGCATTCGAGATACCTTCTATTTTCTTATCGTTAACAAGGTCAGCGATATACTTAATCAATTCTGCCTTATTTACATTATAGGGAATCTCGGTGATTACAATTTTATCATGCGCCTGCCCGCTTTCAATTTCAGCTCTCGCACGCATAACCACACGTCCACGACCTGTCAGATAAGCCTCACGCACACCACTTACACCATATATATATCCGCCTGTAGGAAAGTCCGGAGCTTTCACAAACTCCATCAACTCTTCCACTGTAATTTCCGGATTATCAATATATGCATCACAAGCATCTATAACTTCAGAAAGATTATGTGGAGGCATATTGGTAGCCATACCCACGGCAATACCAGATGCACCATTCACTAAAAGATTAGGAATTCGAGTTGGCATTACCTTAGGTTCAACCAAAGTATTATCAAAGTTAGGCTCAAAATCTACGGTTTCCTTATACAAGTCATCCATCATCGCTTCACCCAACTTATTAAGACGTGCCTCCGTATAACGCATAGCAGCAGGGCTATCACCGTCTACCGAACCAAAGTTACCCTGTCCGTCTACCAAAGGATAACGCATCGCCCACTCCTGAGCCATACGAACCATTGCAAGATAAACAGAAAAATCTCCATGAGGATGATACTTACCAAGTACTTCACCAACAATTCTGGCCGATTTCTTATAAGGTTTATCTGAAGTATTACCCAATTCCATCATTCCGTATAAAATTCTACGGTGAACGGGCTTAAATCCATCTCTAACATCCGGAAGGGCACGCGAAACGATGACCGACATAGAGTAGTCAATGTACGATGACTTCATTTCCTCCTCGATGTTAATCTTTATAATTCTGTCTTGTTCAAGCATTTAAAATGATTATTAATTATACATTCTACGGTTTGTAAAAAACCACGCTAAAGTACTACTTTTCCCGGATATACGAAAGTTTTTGGAAAGAAAGTTTTATTATGAATGGAATGATACCCAACTAAGCTTTAAAATACGAAAACAAAAAGAGAAAAATAATAAATTAGGCTATAAAGGCTATGGAATATCGGCAAAAAACATCCAGCCATTTGTTATACCTTATTATATATAACGCAAATGTAGCATTTTTATGGCACGCCATTTGTAGATATAAGAAATAAAGCAAATATTGCAATACAAACTTGATTTAATGCGTATATTTGCGAGTGAATAACCCTTAGAAAAGAAGGAAGAAAGTATGAATAATCAATTCTCACAAAGAGTTTCCGACATTATCGTCTATAGTAAAGAAGAAGCGAATCGGTTGAGAAGTAGGTACATAGGTCCAGAACACCTGCTTCTAGGTATGCTCCGTGACGGTGAAGGAAAAGCTATCGAGATATTGTCTAAACTCAATCCCAATCTGACTACCATCAAACAGCAGATTGAAGCTCAGCTAAAGGTAGAAGCTGATGATATGTTATTACCTGACGCAGAGGTGTCGTTGTCTAATGACGCGGCAAAAATATTAAAAATGTGTATTTTAGAAGCACGTGGAATGAAAAGTAACATCGCTGACACAGAACATGTTCTGTTGGCAATTTTAAGAGAAAAGAAGAATGTAGCAGCCTCCATACTTGAAGCAAATAACATCAATTATGCAAAAGTATTGGAACAGGTAACATTGCAACCAGACATAAATGCTGGAATGTTTACTGAAGATGACGATGAAGACGAAGAAATGTCTTCCCCCCGCTCAAGCGGAAGAGGCAATTCTGAAGAGCGCCAACAGGCACAAACAGCTTCGAAAAAGCCATCTAATGACACACCTGTACTTGACAATTTCGGTACGGATATGACAAAAGCGGCAGAAGAAGGAAAATTAGATCCAGTAGTCGGCAGAGAAAAAGAAATTGAACGTTTGGCCCAAATCTTAAGCCGCCGTAAAAAAAACAACCCTATTCTAATAGGTGAACCGGGTGTAGGGAAATCAGCTATTGTTGAGGGACTTGCTTTAAGAATTACTCAGAAAAAGGTTTCACGAATTTTGTTTGATAAACGAGTTGTGGCTCTGGATATGACAGCTGTCGTAGCAGGTACCAAATATCGCGGACAATTTGAAGAGCGTATTCGTTCCATTCTAAATGAGTTACAGAGAAATCCCAATGTAATTCTGTTTGTCGATGAGATTCACACAATTGTAGGTGCAGGGTCGGCTGCAGGCTCTATGGACGCTGCAAATATGTTAAAACCGGCATTGGCTAGAGGAGAAATACAATGTATTGGCGCTACCACCCTTGATGAGTATCGTAAAAATATTGAAAAAGACGGTGCTCTTGAACGTCGTTTCCAAAAAGTAATAGTAGAACCAACTACGGCTGAGGAAACTCTTCAAATTTTACATAACATCAAGGACAAGTATGAAGACCATCATAATGTTTTTTATACTGATGAAGCATTGGAAGCATGTGTCAAGCTGACAGACCGCTATATCACAGATCGTAATTTCCCTGATAAGGCTATTGATGCTTTGGATGAAGCCGGTTCACGGGTACATCTTACCAACATTAATGTTCCTAAAGAGATAGAAGAGCAGGAAAAATTGATCGAAGAAGCTAAAAGTAAGAAAAATGAAGCAGTTAAATCTCAGAACTTTGAACTTGCAGCCAGCTTTCGGGATAAAGAAAAAGAATTTTCTCTTCGATTAGACGAGATGAAAAAAGAGTGGGAAGCCAGTCTGAAGGAAAATAGGCAGACCGTTGATGCAGAAGAGATCGCCAACGTTATATCAATGATGTCAGGTATTCCTGTACAACGTATGGCACAAGCCGAAGGTATTAAGCTAGCCGGCATGAAAGAAGATCTGCAATCTAAAGTCATAGCGCAAGATACGGCCATAGAAAAGTTGGTAAAAGCAATATTGCGAAGCCGTGTAGGATTAAAAGATCCCAATAAGCCAATTGGCACATTCATGTTCTTAGGCCCAACGGGGGTTGGTAAAACCCATTTAGCCAAAGAATTAGCCAAATATATGTTTGGTTCAGCCGATGCACTGATTCGTATAGACATGAGTGAGTACATGGAAAAATTTACGGTTTCACGACTGGTCGGAGCACCTCCGGGATACGTAGGATATGAAGAAGGGGGACAATTAACAGAAAAAGTACGCCGCAAACCATATTCTATTGTATTGCTTGATGAAATAGAAAAAGCGCATCCAGATGTATTCAATATCTTGCTTCAAGTGATGGATGAAGGACGTCTGACTGACAGTTATGGCAGGATGGTAGACTTTAAAAACACTGTTATCATCATGACCTCCAATATCGGAACCCGTCAGTTGAAAGAATTTGGACGAGGGGTCGGATTTGCAACACAAAGCCGACTTGATGACAAGGAATTCTCGCGAAGTGTAATCCAAAAAGCTTTAAATAAATCATTCGCTCCTGAATTTATTAATCGAGTAGATGAAATTATCACATTCGACCAACTCTCTCTGGAAGCAATTACAAAGATTATTGATATAGAGCTGAAAGGATTATATAATAGAATTGAATCTATTGGATATAAATTAATTATCGAAGATAAAGCGAAAGAGTTCATAGCAACCAAAGGATACGATGTGCAATATGGTGCCCGTCCTTTAAAACGAGCTATTCAAACCTATTTGGAAGACGGGTTATCAGAACTCATCATTTCTTCGTCTTTAAAAGAAAAAGACATCATTCAAGTCTCTCTTAATGGAGAAAAAGGTGAATTAGAAATGAAAGCTATTACTCAAGAATAAGATTATATTGTCCATGTTTGGAATCAATATTAAGTATGTCATAATGTCAGACCTTCGGGTCTGGCATTTTTTTTGTCTCTACCTAAGTAAGTATCAATTAAAATTAATCAATAGATAAACTAAAAAATATACGTATTATGCAGAAAGGTAATATTGGAGTTACAACAGAGAACATTTTTCCTATTATCAAAAAGTTCTTGTACAGTGACCATGAGATTTTTCTTCGTGAGTTAGTATCCAATGCAGTAGACGCTACTCAGAAGCTGAATACACTAGCTTCTATCGGAGAGTTTAAAGGTGAGTTAGGTGATTTAACCATTCATGTTGAATTAGGCAAAGATACTATTACCATTTCCGATCGCGGTATTGGTCTGACTGCAGAAGAAATCGAAAAGTATATCAATCAGATTGCATTCTCTGGAGCAAATGATTTCCTCGAGAAATACAAAAATGACGCAAATGCCATCATTGGTCATTTCGGATTAGGTTTCTATTCTGCTTTTATGGTTGCAAAGAAAGTAGAAATAATCACTAAGTCATATAAAGACGGTGCACAAGCTGTAAAATGGACTTGTGACGGTAGTCCTGAATTTACAATTGAAGAAGTGGAAAAAGCAGATCGAGGCTCGGATATCATCTTGTACATTGATGATGACTGCAAGGAATTTCTTGAAGAAGCCCGTATTTCCGGACTTTTGAAGAAATATTGCAGTTTCCTTCCTGTTCCTATTGCATTTGGGAAGAAAAAAGAATGGAAAGATGGCAAACAGATAGATACAGCCGAAGATAATATCATCAATGATACAACTCCCCTATGGACTCGCAAACCTAGCGAACTATCGGATGAAGATTACAAATCATTCTATAGTAAGTTGTATCCGATGTCTGACGAACCACTTTTCTGGATTCATCTGAATGTCGACTACCCATTCCATTTGACTGGAATTCTTTATTTCCCGAAAGTAAAAAGCAATATTGAACTAAATAAAAACAAGATTCAATTATATTGCAATCAGGTATATGTTACAGATTCTGTTGAAGGTATTGTGCCGGACTTCTTGACACTGTTGCATGGAGTGATAGATTCTCCAGATATTCCGTTGAATGTTTCCCGGTCATATTTGCAGAGTGATTCAAACGTGAAGAAAATTTCAACCTATATCACAAAGAAAGTTTCCGACCGTCTGCAATCCATCTTCAAGAATGATCGCAAACAATTTGAAGAAAAGTGGAATGATTTAAAAATATTTATCAATTATGGAATGCTCACACAAGAGGATTTCTATGATAAAGCGCAAAAATTTGCCCTTTTCACCGATACAAATGACAAGCATTACACATTTGAAGAATACCAGACTCTTATTAAAGATAATCAAACAGATAAAGATGGAAATCTGATCTATCTGTATGCTAACAACAAAGATGAACAATATAGTTACATTGAAGCTGCCACCAATAAAGGATACAATGTTTTGCTTATGGATGGCCAGTTAGACGTAGCTATGATAAGCATGTTGGAACAAAAGCTGGAGAAGTCCCGCTTCACCCGTGTTGATAGTGATGTTATCGACAATCTTATCGTTAAAGAAGATAAGAAAGGCGAAATATTGGAAGCAGACAAGCAAGATGCTATCACAACAGCCTTCAAAAGTCAACTTCCTAAAATGGACAAAGTCGAGTTCAATGTCATGACACAAGCATTGGGAGAAAATTCTGCTCCAGTAATGATTACTCAAAGCGAATATATGCGTCGTATGAAAGAAATGGCGAACATACAAGCCGGAATGAGTTTCTATGGCGAAATGCCTGATATGTTCAATTTAATACTGAATTCCGATCACAAACTGATAAAGCAGGTATTAAATGAAGAAGAAGGAGCTTGCCATGCAGAAGTAACCCCGATACAATCTGAAATGGATAGCATCAACAAAAAACGCAATGAGCTGAAAGATAAGCAGAAAGGTAAGAAAGATGAAGATATCCCAACAGCTGAAAAAGATGAACTAAATGATTTAGATAAGAAATGGGATGATCTGAAGAGTAAGAAAGAAGCTATCTTCGCAGGTTATGCCAGCAATAATAAAGTTATCCGTCAACTGATTGACTTAGCTTTATTGCAAAATAATATGTTAAGAGGTGAAGCATTGAACAACTTCGTAAAACGTAGCATTGAGCTGATTTAACATCGCCCCTTTTAAACATTACATAACTTTCAAAAGAGCATTCAACGTTAAATACACGTTGTAATGCTCTTTTTCATTTTAAAACAAGTGGCAAAATATCGATAAATTGAAAAGTATTGCATATATTTGAACACTTAATAGACAGAAATATCAATTGCTTGACTTGGGTTATGAGAAAAATTCTTTTGGTGTTAATTACTTTATGGCTGACTATTCCGGCTATCCATGCCCAAAAAGTAGGATTAGTATTAAGCGGTGGCGGCGCAAAAGGATTAACGCATATTGGTATTATCCGCGCTTTAGAAGAAAACAATATACCTATTGATTATATTGCAGGTACCTCTATGGGGGCCATCATCGGCTCCTTATATGCTATGGGATATTCTCCCGATGATATGGTGGAACTGTTAAAGTCTGAAGACTTCAAACGATGGTATTCCGGAGAAGTGGAAGAAAAGTATGTATATCATTTCAAGAAAAATCTCCCGACTCCTGAATTCTTTAATATTCGTTTTTCATTCAAAGATTCGCTAAAGAACCTGAAACCACAATTTCTTCCCACCAGCGTAGTGAATCCGATTCAGATGAATCTCGTTTTTGTTGATCTGTACGCACGTGCTACAGCTGCATGTAAAGGAGATTTTGATAAGCTCTTCGTACCTTTCCGTTGTATTGCGTCCGATGTATATAACAAGCAGCAATTGATAATGAGAAACGGAGATCTAGGAGATGCGGTCAGAGCTTCAATGAGCTTTCCATTCATGTTCAAGCCTATTGAAATAAACAATGTGTTAGCTTATGATGGAGGGATTTACAACAATTTCCCTACAGATGTCATGAAAGATGATTTTCATCCTGACATTATTATAGGAAGCATTGTATCTACCAATCCCACCAAGCCTAAAGAAGATGACCTTATGAGTCAGATAGAAAATATGGTAATGCAAAAAACCGACTATTCCATTCCCGATTCTGTAGGAATATCTATGACTTTCAAATATGACAATGTCAATCTGATGGATTTCCAACGCATTGACGAACTGCATGATATAGGATATAATCGCACTATCAGCATGATGGACTCGATCAAGAGTCGCATTCACCGGCGTGTAAACGCAGACAATATACGTTTAAGAAGAATGGTGTATAAAAGCAATTTTCCCGAATTACGCTTTAAAAATATTATTATTGATGGCGCCAATCCCCAACAACAAGCCTACATAAAAAGAGAATTTCATAAATCGGACAATAAAGAATTCACCTATGAGGATTTAAAACAAGGTTATTTTCGACTGCTTTCAGACAAAATGATTTCTGAAATCATTCCTCATGCGATTTACAATCCGGAAGATGATACTTACGACCTGCATTTAAAAGTCAAACTAGAGAATAACTTTGCGGTAAGATTGGGTGGGAATATATCTACTTCCAACTCCAATCAGATTTATCTAGGACTGAGTTATCAGGATTTGAATTACTATGCTAAAGAATTCGTTCTTGATGGACAACTTGGAAAGATCTATAACAATATCCAATTTATGGCAAAGATAGATTTCGCCACAGCTATACCTACGTCATATCGTCTCATAGGTTCAATCAGCACTTTCGATTATTTCAAAAAAGACAAGCTTTTTTCTAGAAATGACAAGCCGGCTTTTAACCAAAAAGACGAACGCTTTTTAAAGTTACAAGTAGGCTTACCTTTTCTTTCAAGCAAACGAGCTGAATTCGGCATAGGAATCGCAAAAATAGAAGATAAATATTTTCAGAAAAACATCATAGATTTCGGGAATGACAAATACGACAAAAGCCGTTATAATTTATTAGGGGGATCCATTAGCTTTAATGGAAGCACCCTTAATGCCCGCCAATATCCCACACGTGGATACAGAGAAGCTCTTGTAGCCCAAATTTTTGTTGGAAGAGAACGATTCTATCCTGGTGAAGGGACAACTAGCGATAATAGTAATAGGAAACACCATTCTTGGCTGCAATTATCCTATATGAAGGAAAAATACCATAATATGAGTGAGCATTGGGTTTTGGGCTGGTATTTGAAAGCATTATATGCTTCCAAAAACTTTTCTGAGAATTATACAGCCACAATGATGCAAGCTGGAGAATTCTCTCCCACATTACATAGTAAAATGACATATAATGAAGCTTTCCGTGCCAATCAGTTTGTAGGTGCCGGCATTCGGCCGGTTTACCGTTTAAATCAAATGTTCCATCTTCGAGGAGAATTCTATGGATTTATGCCGATTTATCCGATTGAGAAAAACTCACTAAATAAAGCATACTATGGAAAAGCGTTTTCTAAATTCGAATATCTGGGAGAAATTTCTGTGGTATGCCAGTTACCTTTCGGAGACATCTCTGCGTATGTAAATCATTATAGTTCACCAAGAAAAGAGTGGAATGTGGGGTTAAGCATAGGTTTGCAACTGTTTAATTATCGGTTTATAGAATAATTTTTCTACAAAAAAGTCGTTGAAAAGCTTGCTAGTTCGGGAAAAGTCCGTATCTTTGCACCCGTTAAAACAAAATAATGGTCGCGTAGCTCAACTGAATAGAGTAGCTGACTACGGATCAGCCGGTTACAGGTTTGAATCCTGTCGCGATCACTTTTTGAATTAACAGAATGGCCGCGTAGCTCAACTGAATAGAGTAGCTGACTACGGATCAGCCGGTTACAGGTTTGAATCCTGTCGCGGTCACAAGCAATTACTTATAAAAGGTCGCGTAGCTCAACTGAATAGAGTAGCTGACTACGGATCAGCCGGTTACAGGTTTGAATCCTGTCGCGATCACGAATCCTCTGCATTTCATGTGGAGGATTTCTTTTTTTGCCCCATTTCATCGAAAAAATTCACCCTTCACCCTTCATCCAACTATTGATAATAGAGAATGAAAAGGTGAAGGGCGAACCCTTGTTAGATAAATATATCAGAAATTGATATATCTCCTGTAATCAGCATTTAATATTCAGCTCATTCAAAACTTTACGAATAGCTTCAAACGTAGTAATGCGCGTAGGTACTAGTGGTAACCGAAGTTTATTTTCAATCATTCCCATTGCATTCAACATTGATTTCACACCGGCCGGATTCCCATCTACAAATAATAGATTAAACAATTCTGTAAATCGATGGTGGATAGCCAGCGCGTTAGCAAAGTCTCCTTGAAGAGCCAAGCGAGTCATACGGCTAAACTCACGGGGAAAAGCATTTCCTATTACCGAAATAACGCCAACAGCTCCTAAAGTAATAAGAGGGAAAGTGATGCCATCATCCCCGGATATAACATTAAAATTCTCAGGTTTATTTTTAATGATATCATCCATCTGTGTAATATTACCGGAGGCTTCTTTTATAGCAATCACATTACTGAAGTTACGTGCGATACGCAAAGTCGTTTCAGCAGTCATATTCACACCTGTACGTCCCGGAACATTATACAACACAATAGGAAGTTCCGTTGCTTCGGCAATAGCCTTATAATGCTGATAAATACCTTCTTGAGAAGGCTTGTTATAATATGGCACGACAGACAATATAGCATCGACTCCTGTGAAATCATCATTCTTCAATGTCTCCACAACAGCCCGAGTGTTATTACCACCTACACCTAGCAGAATAGGGACTCTTCCGTTAACGCGGTCAATCACCATTTTTTTAATAGTTTTCTTTTCTTCCTCAGTAAGAGTCGGCGTTTCAGCCGTAGTTCCCAGCACACACAGGAAATCCGCATTATTCTGTAATAGATAGTCTACCATACGCATTAGCGCGTCATAGTCAACACTCTCATCCTCTTTGAAAGGAGTAATCAGTGCTACCCCCATTCCTTTCAATTTAGTCTGTATCATGAGTTTTAATTATAATCTCTAATTTATTTAGCCGCAAAAGTACGAATATTTTTCATATCTTACGATATAAGTTTCAGAAATTCGTCTTCGCTTAATATGGTTATTCCTAATTTTTGCGCTTTTTCCAACTTTGCAGGTCCCATATTATCTCCAGCAAGAATAAAACTTGTTTTTGCGGAAATACTTCCCACATTTTTCCCTCCGTTTTTCTCAATAAGTTCTTTATATTCGTCACGCGAATGGTGGATAAACACACCGCTGATAACAATAGACTGTCCCGCTAACTTATCAGTATACCCACTCAAGTCTTCTTCAGTACGATAAAGCTGCAGCCCAGCTTCTTTCAACCTGTTCACCAACTCGCAATTAGCCTCATTTGCAAAATACGTAAGAATACTCTGGGCTATTTTCTCACCGATTTCATCGATACTTACTAATCTTTCAAGATCCGCCCGTTTCAACTCATCTATATTCTCAAACGACTTCGCAATCTTTTTTGCAACAGTTTCACCCACAAAGCGGATTCCCAGAGCAAAAATAACACGTTCGAAAGGAACTGTTTTGCTCCGGGCAATTCCTGTTACAATATTCTCAGCTGATTTTTCCCCCATACGCTCCAATCCTTTAATGTCGTCTATTGTGAGTTTATACAAATCAGCGGTATTATGAATTAAACCTAAGCGATAGAACATATCAACCGTCTCCGGACCTAAACCATCGATATCCATAGCTTTCCGACTAATAAAATGCTCTATCTTACCTTTAATCTGAGGAGGGCAAGCCGTTTCATTAGGACAATAATGAGCAGCTTCCCCTTCATACCTGACTAATTTACTGCCACATTCAGGACAGGTAGTGATGAACCTGACCTTCTCACCAACCATAAAACTACGTGCATCTACATCCACACCCGTGATTTTAGGAATAATCTCACCACCTTTTTCCACATAAACCATGTCTCCAATGTGCAAATCAAGTCCTTCGATTATATCAGCATTATGTAAGGATGCACGTTTCACGACAGTTCCCGAGAGCTGTACCGGATCCAAATTAGCCACAGGAGTAACAGCCCCCGTTCTACCGACTTGATAAGTCACTTTATTCAAACGAGTCAAAGCCCGCTCCGCCTGGAACTTGTAAGCGATAGCCCATCTGGGAGATTTAGCCGTAAACCCCAAATTCTTTTGCTGCCTCAAGCTATTTACCTTTAACACAATCCCATCCGTAGCAACCGGTAAGTTTTTACGTTCTACATCCCAATAATTTATAAATTCAAAAACCTCCTCTAATGTTTGACATTTACGCATTAAATCAGATATTTTAAAGCCCCATTTTGCCGCTTCCTGAAGATTTTCATAATGTCCGTCGCAAGGCAGATTATCTCCTAAAAGATAATATAAATACGCATCCAGTTTACGGGAAGCGACAATTGAAGAATTTTGCAACTTCAATGTTCCGGAAGCTGCATTTCTTGGATTAGCAAAAAGTGGTTCCTCACGGGCCTCCTTTTCTCGATTCAATGCTTCAAATACTTCCCACGGCATAAGAATCTCCCCACGAATTTCAAATGAGGCAGGATAGTTATCACCGTGAAGCACAAGCGGAATAGAACGAATCGTTTTCACATTATCCGTCACATCATCACCTTTCTCACCATCTCCACGAGTAACCGCCCGAACTAATTTTCCATCCTCATAAGTCAATGAGATTGATGTTCCGTCATATTTCATCTCACAGCAAATCTCAAAATCTTCATTAAGAGCCTTACGGACACGTTCATAGAAATCGGTGACTTCCTCCTCCGAATATGTGTTCGCCAATGATAACATAGGATATTTATGTGCTACCTGCGTAAAGTTCTTGTTCAAATCACTACCCACACGCATAGTGGGCGAATTCTCATCTTTATATTCCGGGTGAGCCTCCTCCAAATCCTGAAGTTCACGCATCTTGTCATCAAACTCCTTATCCGATATTTCAGGAGCATTCAACACGTAATAATTATAGTTATGCCGATGAAGTTCAGCACGCAATTCCTCTATTTTTCCTTTTATATCCATATTTCTTTGATTGTTTAAGGCAAAAATACAGGTTTATCTTTGAATATTTGTACTTTTGCGAAAAATTAAAGATTATGCGTATTGATATTATAACGGTTTTGCCCGAAATGATTGAGGGATTCTTCAATTGTTCCATTATGAAACGGGCTCAGAACAAAGGACTTGCAGAAATCCATATTCACAATCTGCGTGACTACACTGAAGACAAATACCGCCGTGTCGATGATTATCCTTTTGGCGGCTTTGCCGGAATGGTCATGAAAATAGAGCCTATCGAGCGTTGCATCAATGCTCTCAAAGCGGAGCGAGAGTACGATGAAGTAATCTTCACAACCCCCGACGGAGAACAATTCAACCAGCCTATGGCCAACAATCTGTCTTTAGCACAGAATCTTATTATCCTTTGCGGACATTTCAAAGGAATTGACTATCGTATCCGCGAGCACCTGATCACTAAAGAAATCAGTATCGGAGATTACGTCCTGACAGGTGGCGAATTAGCTGCGGCAGTCATGGCCGACGCTATTGTACGCATCATTCCGGGAGTCATCTCCGACGAACAATCTGCACTTTCCGATTCTTTCCAAGATAATTTGCTGGCAGCACCTGTATATACTCGCCCTGCCGACTATAAAGGCTGGAAAGTTCCCGAGATTCTTTTATCCGGTCATGAAGCCAAGATTAAAGAATGGGAACTGCAACAATCTTTGGAGCGTACAAAGAAACTTCGTCCCGACTTGCTGGAAGAATAAAAACAATATGTAAATAAAAACGACAGCAGGAAATGAGTTATTTCCTGCTGTCGTTTTTATTATATCCTCCGCTTGGAGATTTTAGCCTTCACTCTTCACACTAAACACAAACATCTTATTCGTTCACCATTTCATATTCAATCTCACAGATCAAAACTTGAAGGCAGAATAGCATTTTTCTCATATATCTAGTGCGAATAGTTATTGTATGTTTGCAGTTATACCTCAAGCGCACCTATAATTTCCTTCACAGACTTATATCCATGTCTATCTAAGTAATTATTTATACCATCTTCCACTTTGATGGTAACAGCCGGATCTATGAAATTTGCCGTACCGATCTGGATAGCAGATGCACCCGCAAGCATGAATTCAACCGCATCTTTCCAATCCATAATCCCGCCTAATCCTATGACAGGAATATTTACCGCTTTAGCAACTTGCCATACCATACGTAATGCGATAGGTTTTACGGCAGCTCCGGACATTCCACCTGTTATAGTGGATAAAATAGGACGTCTACGCTCCGCATCGATTGCCATTCCCAATAATGTATTGATTAATGATACACTATCTGCACCACTTTCTTCCGCTGCACGAGCTATTTCAGTGATATCTGTGACGTTTGGAGAGAGTTTTACGATAAGTGTCTTTTTGTAAGCAGAACGTACTGCTTTCACCACTTCTGACGCACCTTTTGCTGACACACCAAAAGCCATACCACCTTGCTTTACATTGGGGCAGGAAATATTTAACTCTATAGCAGGAATTTTGTCAAGTTCATTAATAATTTCGGCTGTTTTCACATAATCTTCGATAGTAGAACCCGAAACGTTTACAATCATATTCGTTTCTATGTCTTTTATGCGAGGATATATATGTTCTACAAAGTACTCAACGCCCTTATTTTGCAGTCCCACAGCGTTTAACATCCCCGAAGGAGTCTCAGCCATACGTGGATAAGGATTCCCTTCACGTTTGTGAAGAGTAGTACCCTTTACAATAATACCACCTATTCGCGCTATATCAATGAAGTCAGAGAACTCTTCACCGTATCCAAATGTACCGGATGCTGTCATCACCGGATTCTTCATTTTCAATTCGCCAATATTTACACTTAAATCTGCCATAATAGTTTCTTTATATTAAAAACAGGACCTTCTTTACATACACATAAGTGACCTTCTGTCGTATTTTCCACACAACATAAACATGCACCGATACCACAAGCCATCGTATTTTCCAAAGAGACTTCACATTCTATCTGATTACTTTTGGCATATTTTGCCACAGCCATCATCATAGGTTTGGGACCACAAGTGTAAATCTGCTCAAATTGTACTTTGCCTAATATAGAATGTTGAGTAACATATCCCTTTTCTCCGTAACTACCATCTTCAGTAGTAGTATACACCTCACCATATTTAGCGAATTCTTCCAACTGCAAAAGATCCTTATCACTACGAGCGCCTAAAAGAAAGGTAGGTTTATGACCGTTTTTAGCCAATTGCTCACCCAAAAACAACATAGGAGCTGTTCCGACACCTCCACCCACTAGCAGGAGCTTATCAGAGGCCTTTTGAGGCATTGTGTAGCCATTTCCTAACGGAAGTACCGTATTAATCACATCGCCTGATTTTACCTCTGCCAAACGTCTTGTACCATCTCCGACTAACTGGATCAGAAACCATACTTCATTTCGTTGTTTATCTACAAAGTTAATAGAAATAGGACGACGCAAGAATGTAGTAGGCGAACCGTCCACCCGGAGTTCGGCAAACTGCCCAGGAAACATTTCGGGCAGCAACGATGGAGATGTCAATTTTAGCAATACATAATTAGTATGCAATTTAATATTCTCCGTAACCGTCAGATCTAAAATAAATTTCTTCATGTATGGATATAAAAAGTATAAATTCGTATTCCGGGTGCAAAGATACAGGAATTTGCTCAAACGAGCGATTTTACCTCTTATTTTTCAGGTCTAAACGTTTCATAGGTATTATCATCAAAGAAAATTCTTATTTCAGTGATTTTCCTAACAGGCTTTTCTATATACCTAATTTCCTGTTTTACAACCTCTTTAGCTACATTTTCAGTGCCTCTTAATGCAATTTCCTTGCGATTTTCCAGACCAATCGTCTCTTTGGTCGAATTTACAGGATTCTCGTCAAACAAAGAAGGTTGATAATCTCCATTAGAAGATACCAATGAAGCACTTTCTGCAGAAGCAAGCATTTCACCTTTTCCATATAATAGCCATTCGAGATTTACATAGCTATAAGTCTGGTGAACTTTCATGACTACTTCCAGACTCGGTTTATTTCTATCATTTAAAATATGAGAAAGAGTAGACTGCTGAACCCCGATTGTTTCGGCAAAAACTCTGGGGGGAACCTTTTCCCTTTCCATAATCATTCTAATTCTGTCTTTTATTTCCATACTGCCTTTATTGAAAGTTATAATTCCACGCACTAAATGATGTTTTCACAAAAATATATCAAAGTTTAAACACAATACAAAAGTAAACATTTAAATTCACAAAAGCAAATTACAATTATAAAAATATTGATATCACAAAACTATATTATTATTCACATTTGAAATATTACGATTGTATACATAGATAAAAGAGCCTATTTACATATCATAGTCATTGTTTAATAAATACACGTTACCATCTGATAATAAGTAAATTACACATAACAATAATGAGTAAAAACAGTGATATTCACAAAAATAAATGCCACATAAAGTTCTAATTTACAGTTCAAAATCAAATAATGGTATATATATAACTGATATTTAATGATATGGCATACCTATAAATAACTATTAATCACTCTCCTACTACATTTATACTAAATACTCTATCTTTGTAAACTATCTATTTTACATTTATACAACCAGCTAATAAAGTATAAATGTATAACATTCACAAGAGTATTAATTACAAATATATAACACAAAATACACAAACGTAAATAGAAGAAGTTGCACTTGCAATAAAATAAAGAAAAAAAGCTATTATTCACGAATGTATATTATGGTTTCTTCAAATCATCTTTGACATTCTAACCTAAAAGACCAAATCCTTGCAATATTTCCGTCCATTAGCCCATTTCGATGTTTTTTTTCAATTCTAGGAAGGTCTAATTCTGCATAATACATTGTTATACAAATATTTACTTCACATTTTATGACTCTGTTTTTTAGTTTAAATAGAGAAAAGCAAGAAAATCACCACTATTAATCTCCAAACTATCAAAATGATATTTAAAGCAAGATAGGAATTCAAATTTTTCTGTGAAGTTTCTTGTGAAGAGAAAAACGCCTATTCGACGAAAGAATGATATTTGGGACACCACCGAATAAAATTGAGATGAATGAAAAGGAGATGAATGAATAAATGAAAAAGTCCAAAGGATGAGGAAGTAGCCATGAAAAGATAAGGAAAGTATATAGAAATTATTGTTCGTTTTTTTATTCAAAATATAGACTTACACCGTCCAAAAGAAAACATATTTCAGAGGATATAAGAAAAGACATCTACTTTATTCTATTTATAGTAAAAGTAGATGTCTTCTCTTATATACCAAAAACGCTCCTACTAATGCAAAATATTAAACACTAATTCGCGAAGAATATCTCCATCTGTCATTGAACTGTTCTTTACTCCCTTTGACTTTGCATCCGCATATCGTATTTCACCAACGATTTGCATTGTCTTTACACCAGTATATTTTCTCATAGCAGCTATATAATCTTTAGCCTGCCAAGTCGTTTTCAGTCCTAACATATTAGCAACTCCCTGCTCTGATTTATCAGGCGCATAATATGCCAACATCAGATTAGAATAGAAGTTGAACAACAGTGACAAAGTCATCTGTATTGGATTCGTTTTCGGGTTTTCCTCAAAATATTTTATTATCTTATTTGCTTTAAGGATATCCTTTTCGACAAGTGCGCTCCGCAATTCAAAGTTATTATAATCCTTGCTTATACCGATATTCTTTTCTATCTGCTCAGGTGTTACACGTCTCTGACCAGCAGGTAAAGTGATGATCAGCTTTTCCAGTTCCCCCGTCAGTCGGCTCAAATCAGAACCTACAAAATCAGCCAACATGGCTGTTGCCTTAGGCTCCATATCCACACCTTTACGCTTCATATAAGAAGATATGAAAGCAGGAAGTTGGGCCTCTTTTATTTTTTTCGATTCAAACAATACGCCCACCTTTTCAATTTCGGCTGCTAACTTCTTTCTACGATCCAACGTACCATGCTTATGGCATATTACCAGAATAGTAGACAGGAGTGGTTTTTGAAGATAATAAGACAACTCTTCCATATTGCGGATTGCCTGCGCCTCCTTTACCACTACCACCTGATGTTCGGACATCATCGGATAACGCTTTGCTGCATTTATGACAGTAGCCACATCTACATCGGCACCATATACCACGGTTAAATTGAACTCCTTTTCCGTTTCATTCAACACATTATTTGTTATATAATCTGCAATCAGGTCGATATAATACGATTCTTCCCCCATCAAATAATAGACAGGACGATATTGTTTAGCACTCAACTCCTTGAGAATATCATCACACGTCAGTTCTTGTTTTGCCATAATATCTTTCAAGACCGGGAATTACCAGTCAAATTTCAAGTGTTTTACAGTTTTCTTTTCATCAATAATCATACGCAAAGAGGCAATACCTATTTCCACATGTTCTTCCACATAATTTTTGGTAACCAGGCTATCGCTCTTGTCTGTTTTCACCCCATCCGGAGTCATCGGTTGATCGGAAACCAACAGCAATGCACCGGTAGGAATATGATTGGCAAAGCCACAACTAAACAATGTTGCCGTTTCCATATCAACTGCCATTGCGCGAGTCTTTTTCAGATACTCCTTGAATGTTTCATCATGTTCCCAAATACGACGATTCGTAGTATAAACAGTTCCTGTCCAATAGTCACGTCCATAGTCACGAATCGATGAAGAAACGGCACGCTGCAACATAAATGCAGGCAACGCCGGAACCTCAGGCGGAAAATAGTCATTAGAAGTTCCCTCGCCACGAATTGCCGCAATGGGAAGAATCAAATCTCCAAGATGATTCTTCTTGTCGATACCACCGCATTTACCAAGAAACAGACATGCCTTCGGGCGGATAGCACCCAGCAAATCCATGATAATGGCGGCATTAGGGCTCCCCATACCAAAATTAATCATTGTAATTCCTTCGGCACTGGCAGAAATCATATTAGCATCCCTACCCAATATTGGGACATCAAATTGATTGGCGAAAATCTCTACGTACTTGTTGAAGTTAGTCAACAGTATATACTCTCCAAAATCCTCCAAGTTACGTTTTGTGTAACGTGGCAGCCAATTAGCTACGATTTCTTCTTTTGTTTTCATAATTTCATTAAATTTGCGGTTCCAAATAAAGGAACCCGTTATTTAACTTACAAAAATAATAAATGTTATCGTTAAACCTACCAGTATTCGACACTAAAATAAACGTACGAAACGGAAAAAATGTAATTTTTGACGTGATTCGCAAACGATATGTCGCCCTTACTCCCGAAGAATGGGTACGACAACACTTTGTACACTTTCTTATTGCACACAAAGGATACCCATCCGCTCTATTAGCGAACGAAGTAATGGTGAAGCTGAACGGTACAACTAAAAGATGCGATACAGTACTCTACCGGAGAGACCTGTCCGCCCGGATGATTGTGGAGTATAAAGCTCCCCATGTAGAAATCACGCAAGCCGTTTTCGATCAGATTACCCGATACAATATGGTACTGAAAGTAGATTACCTGATTGTCAGCAACGGAATGCAGCACTATTGCTGCCGCATGGATTATGAAAATCAGAGCTATACTTTTCTGAGAGATATTCCGGACTATGCTTCTTTATAAATCGATCATTACATGAAACCTACGGGATGATTACATCATCCCGCCACCTTCTTTTTCCCACCGAATTTCTCTTGCAATTTCTGCATCAGCTCATAGAAATTAGGTACATAAACCGTAGCCAGCAACGTATTCATTGCCATACCGAATACCACTGCAGCCCCCAGTGCGATACGGCTTTCCGCACCTGCACCGGTAGCAAACAACAACGGCATTACTCCCAAAACGAAAGCAAATGATGTCATTAAAATCGGTCGCAGACGAACATGTCCCGCTTCAAACGCCGCATCACGGATAGAATTCCCCTCAGCGCGGAAATCACGGGCAAACTCCACAATCAGAATTCCGTTCTTTGCCGAAAGCGCAATCAACAGGATAATACCAATCTGCGTATAAATACTTACCGGAGTCCCCATTATCAGACAACCAATCATCGCTCCCAACAATGCTACCGGCAAACCAATAACCGCCGCTACCGGACTAGTCCAACTTTCGTACTGCGCAGCCAACACTAAAAATGCAACAATCAAAGCCATGACCAGAACAATGGTCGTTGTATTCCCAGCCTGCGTTTCCTGGTATGCAACAGAAGTCCATTCATACCCGAATTCATCACCTAACTGTTCCTTGAACAAAGCCTCCATCTCTTGAATAGCCTGCCCCGTACTGCTTCCCGGAGCCACATTGCAGGTCAAAGCCGCAGTAGAATACATATTATACCGGTTAATCTGATCTTGCCCCAACTGTTCTTCTACTTTAGTAAAAGAAGAGAAAGGCACCATCTCTCCCGCAGAATTCGGCACACTCAACTTCAGCACATCATCAATCACCCTTTGCGCCTGATCACGCGCCTCGATCTTCACCTGATAGATACGTCCGAACTCTACAAAATCATTCACATACGCCGCTCCCATATAATATCCCAGCGTAGAAAAGACATCATTCAAGGCAATACCCATAAATTGAACTTTATCCCGATCGATATTCAAAAAATACTGCGGTACATTTGCTTGATACTGGCTGGATATAGAAGCCAGAGCAGGTTTTGTATGGTAAGAAGCCAATAAAGCATCGATAGCCTGCTGCATCTCCGTAGGTCCCAGATTTTTCCTATCCTCTACCTGAAGCTGCAGACCTCCCGAAGCTCCTAATCCCGGAATAGCCGGTGGAACCATAGCAAACACCTGCCCAGCTTGAATTGTCATATACGCCTCACCGTTGAAACGGTTGACTACAGCGGCAGCCGTGTGCTCCTTCCCTTTCCTTTCGTTCCAGTTTTTCAGTACGACAAAATAAGTAGCCGAATTACTCTGCTCACCACCTCCCATAACGGAAAAACCGGTAATACCTATATAGTTTTGTACCTCAGGGTACGAATCAAGTATGGCATTAATTTGATTTCCAACCGCTTGTGTACGCTCCAGACTGGCAGCAGGAGGCAATTGAACCACAGCAATGAAATATCCGTCATCTTCATCGGGAACAAACGTAGAAGGCCAGCGCATAAATAGAAGAACGGCAATAACTGTCAAAATGGCATAAGAGATAAAACTAAATCCCGGTCGTTTAAGCAGCCATTTAACGATTCCGTCATATACTCCCTGCGTTTTATCATAAGCCTTATTGAATCCCCGATAGATAAAAAATTTGGAAGGTTTGCTCTTTTCGAGAAAAAGCGCGCAAAGCGCAGGTGTCAACGTCAATGAATTAAAACCGCTCAACACGGTCGAAGCAGCAATAGTCAACGCAAACTGCTTATATAGCTGGCCGGAAATTCCACTAATCAACATAGTAGGAACAAATACGGCAAGCAACACAAGAACCACGCCGACAATAGGGCCGGTAATCTCTCCCATCGCTTTTGTTACCGCTTCGCGAGGCGAGTATTGTCCGGTTTCCAGTAACCTCGAAGCGTTCTCCACCACCACTATCGCATCATCCACCACAATGGCGACTGCCAAAATCAATCCGAACAACGTCAATGTATTGATAGAGAAGCCAAATGCCGCCATCACAGCAAGAGTACCAATCAAAGAGACCGGAATGGTGAGACAAGGAATAATAACCGCCCTCCAATTCTGAAGGAACAAGAAAATAACAAGCACCACCAGCAAAGTAGTCTCAAAGAACGTCACCATCACTTCATCAATGGAAGCATGAATCACATCCGTTGTATCCAACGTAACGTTATAAGTAACACCTGACGGAAAGTTCGCTCCCAATTCCTCCATTTTGGCTTTCACCCCTTTCGATACATCCAATGAGTTGGATCCCGGTTGCTGATAAATAGCGATGGCAGCCGTAGGTTTCCCATTCAGCCGGGATACCACTCCATAAGAAGCAGAACCCAGATCAATCCGTGCAATATCTTTCAGGCGAAGCATTGCTCCGTCCTTTTCCGTACGGATGATGATATTGCCAAACTGTTCCGGTGAGGTAAGTCTCCCCTGCACATTCAACGTATACTGAAACGCATTCTTATTATCCTGTCCGATAGGTTGACCGATATACCCGGCAGAAACCTCTACGTTCTGCGCCTGAATGGCCTGATAGACTTGTTGCGGTGAAATATTGCGAATCCGCATAGCTTCAGGATCCAGCCAGACACGCATAGAATAATCTCCGGCTCCCATGACATTTACCGCACCGACCCCCGGCACACGGGTTAATTGGTCGACAAGATTTAATTTCGCATAGTTGGTAAGGTACAAACTGTTATAGACAGAATCCTGCGAAGCCATCGTCAAGAACATAACGATGTTCGAAGATTGTTTCTGTACAGTCACTCCCTGCACCACCACCGGTTCCGGAAGTGATGATTGCGCGATACTCACCCTGTTTTGCACTTGCACGGTTGCCATGTCAATATCCGTTCCAACGGCAAAAGTGATAGTCAGGGAGTATGCTCCCGAAGATGAAGAGTTGGAAGACATATAAAGCATACCATCTACTCCATTCACCTGCTGTTCGATAGGAATACCTACCGTTTGGGCTACCGTCTCGGCATTTGCACCCGGATAAACGGCCGATACTTGTACCGTCGGTGGTGTAATCTCCGGAAATTGCGCTACCGGCAATATATTTAGTGTCACCAGACCGGCTACCACAATAAGCAATGCAAGCACCGTAGCGAAGATCGGTCGGTTTATAAAAAATTTAGAAAACATAGATCTATAAGTTTAGGATTAATACTTGAAATGAAAGAACTACTCTTTAAGGTACAGGCTTTACCTTCATTCCATCTCTGACTTTCATCAGAGCTTCCGTGACATACCGCTCTTGAGGAGAAATGCCCTCCAATACCTGACGCAGGGTATCACCCATTAACTGCCCCACCTCAATATGACGGTAACGAACTATGTTCGAGTCATTTACGACATACAGAAATTTACCTAACTGATCCGTTCCTATAGAAGCTTCCTTCACCAATACAGCATTTGAGGCTTCGCCATAAGGAAGAGTTATGCTCACATACAACCCGCTTTTCAAAAGCCCTTTCGGATTATCAAAATTAGCGCGTACCATCAATGTTCCCGTACTCATATCCACATTCGGGGATAAATAATCCAACACGGCAGGATAAGACTCCGTGCCATCCTTACCTAATTGTACCATAATCTTTTGCGGCAGGTTCTTTGCCGATTGATTGTCATTCATCGCCATGCCCAACCACTGATTGTCCGCTACATTAAAATACGCATACATCTGATTATCCTTATAGATAGTAGCCAAAGTAACGGGCTGTAAAGATCCTCCCACATAACTCCCTATGTCCACAGTCGATTTCGTGATAGTCCCGTCAAACGGAGCACGCACATAACAATATCCCAGATTCGTATGCGCCGTACTCAAAGCGGCTTCCGCATTATTCACAGCCGCGATCCCCTCTGTCACATTGGCTTCCGACTGTAGCAGTTGTATCTGACTCACCGCATCACTTTTGATAGCCTCTTTCATACGGCTGTAATTACTGCGTGCGTACTCCAGCTGCGCCTGAGCTGTTTGCAGATCCGCTTTCGCCTGTTCCACCTTATCCTTATATAATGTAGGCTCGATGACAAAAAGTAACTGTCCTTTCTTTACCCTTCCTCCCGGAGTATAGGAGGTAGACTGCAAAGTCCCGTTTACCCTGGCCACAAGATTTACCGTTTGCTCCGTTGTCAGGTATCCCGGGTAATCTTTCGTCAGAGTAATGTCCTTCACTACCGGTTTAGCCACGCTAATTTCAGGAGTAGGCATTCCTCCCATTGCTCCTGTGCTTTTCTTCTCCTTGCATCCTGTCAATATGGGTAGCGCAAGAAAGATATACATTAGTTTTTTCATATCCGTTCGGTTATATTTTTTATTTATAGATTCTTTTTTATTCTCTCCAGCCTCCGCCCAATGCTTTATAAAGGGTTATCAGTTGTAATAACGAACTGCCTTCCGCTTGCACCAGCTGATTCTCATAAGATAGCAGAGAACGTTGGGCGTCGAGCACATTCTGGAACGGTGAAAGCCCCTGTTTATAAAGTTCTAAAGAAAGTTTCAACGTCTCCACACCTTGATTGCGCACCTCCCTCAACGCCACAATCTGCTTGATGGAATTACGATAAGCATTCATCGCATTATCCGTTTCCTGCACAGCAGTCAGAACCGTTTGATTAAATTGATTGATCGTTTCGTCCAATTGAGCTTTTGCCAGTCTGGTGGCATTTACCAATTGTCCTCCACTGAAGATTGTCCAACTCAATGCCGGAGCAATCTCATAAGTCATGCTTTTACTCTTCACCAGATCCTTTAAATCGCGGGCAGCATAGCCAAACGAACCTTTCAGAAAAACTTTCGGCAACCAATCGGCCTTAGAAGCTCCGAGTAACGCTGCCTGCGCATTCACATTCCGTTCCGCACTCCGTACATCGGGTCTTCTCAATAATAAATCGACAGGCATACCCACTCCGATCGGTTCCATATAATCGGGTAAAGTCCCCACCGTTTCCAGCACCGGACGAATCTCCTGAGGATACATTCCAAGCAAAACGGCTAGTGTCGTGATATACTGGTTGATACCTGCTTCCAATTGTGGAATGGACGCTCTCGTGCTATACAAAACCGACTTAGCCTGTGCCACGTCCAATTTAGCAACAAGTCCGGTGTTATAACGTACTTCCGTGATTTTCAGCACTTTTTCCTGCGAAGCGACATTCTTCTTCACCACCTCAAGCTGCTGCTGAAATTCCCGTAGATTGATATAAGCTGAGGCCACCTCGGCCGCCATAGAAATCATCACCCCCGTATACTCCTCTTTACTTGCAGCAAAATTCTCTTTCTGCGCTTTCACACGCTTACGGATACTGCCGAATACATCCACTTCCCAACTCATACTGAGTGATGCGCCATAATAATGTTCCGTAGATTGAGGAGCGGTACTGATATTGCCGCTTGTCTCCTCGCGAGTCCATCCGGCATTCAATCCGATAGAAGGGAAAAAGTTACTGCGCTCCATCCAAAGATTGGCACGAGCAGCAGATATGCGGTTAATAGCCATCGCAACAGAGAAATTGCGGTCTACCGCCAAAGCGATCAGAGAATCCAGCTTGGTGTCCCGGAAAGATTTCCACCAATAATCATCCACAGGAAGCGTCTGTTGAAATACTTGTCCACTCTCCTCCCATTCATCAGGAAGAGGCGCCTTCAGATAACGGTTTGCAGTTTGCCCAACCGCAGATACAGTAGAAAAAAACATAAAGAGCGATATGCCCCACATTCGTATATTCATATCAGTTCAGGTTTTTATGAAATGATATGATAACAACCAAAGGTTTGGTTTGTTTATTTTGGGTATGTTAAGAAAGGGGATAAAAAAAGCCCCGCATGATGCGGAGCTTTGAAATATATAATCAAAAAGCGGTAGATTATTCTGCACTTTTTCTTCTGATCGCTCTTTTGGTTGTTGGCGCGGGAGCTTCTTCAGCCTTGTGTTCAATCTGTACACCAGCCAATTCCGGGTCAATCATGATACGTCCGCAATATTCGCAAACGATCACCTTCTTACGAGAGCGGATATCCAATTGTCTCTGAGGCGGAATCTTGTTAAAGCAACCACCGCACGCGTCACGTTGTACATATACGATACCCAGTCCGTTACGAGAATTTTTACGTATACGTTTGAATGACTGCAATAGACGCGGCTCAATTTTAGTTTCCAGATCTTTGGCTTTGTCTCTCAACTTTTCTTCTTCCTGCTTGGTTTCAGAGATAATCTCATCCAACTCGCTCTTCTTCTGTTCGAGGTCTTTTTGTCTTTCATCCAAGACCTGTTCGTTTTTCACAACTTCACCCTCTTTCTCTTCTTTGTCTGCAGAATACTCCTTGATTCTCTTCTCACAAAGCTCGATCTCCAACGTCTGGAATTCAATTTCTTTTGTCAGGAAGTCATATTCACGGTTGTTGCGAACATTGTCTTGCTGTGACTTATATTTTTCAACCGAAGCCTTAGCCGTTTCAATCTCTACCTTCTTACCGGCAATAGCAGCTTTCAATTCATCTACTTCAGCTTTAATCTTGTCGATACGAGTACTCAAACCGGCAATCTCATCTTCAAGGTCTTGCACTTCCAACGGAAGTTCACCTCTCAATGTTTTGATCTCGTCAATCTTAGACAACATAGTTTGCAGCTGGAACAGTGTCTTCAGTTTCTGTTCTACCGTCAACTCATTCGGATCTTTTTTTGCTTCTCTAGCCATTTTACTTATAAATATTTTATGGGATTCGTATTTATTTTACTCGATTGGAGTGCAAAATTTGGAAATAAATCCCGGATTATAGAATAAAAAATTTCTTTTGTATATTGTTCGCTTTCATAATGACCGATTTCCGCCATCAGAATATCGCCCTCATGACCAAAATAATCATGATATTTAATTTCACCCGTGATAAAGACATCCGCACCTGCCCGGATGGCCTGTGGAAGCAAAAAAGCTCCTGCGCCACCACACAACGCTACTTTCTGTATCTCCCTGCCTGTCAGTCTATTATGACGTACACAGCCTACCTCAAAAGTTTTCTTTATACGTTTCAGGAATTCAAGTTCTGTTTCAGGTTCATCCAATTCGCCCACAATACCCGCACCTGCCTGCGTCAAGTCGTCTTGCAGGCTGTTCTCTTTCGGTTCAAGCACTTGCAGATTCTTCAAACCTATTTTTTCAGCTATCTTATAGTTAACTCCCCCGTATGCATTATCCAGATTAGTATGCGCTGAATAGATCACAATATCATTCTTTATTGCCTTCAGTATGCAACGTTCCACATAATCTTTGCCCGTAATGGATTTATAGCCTTTGAAAATGAGCGGATGATGTGATATAACGAGGTTGTACCCCAATGCGATAGCTTCATCCAGCACTGCTTCGGTAACGTCAAGACACAACAAAGCCCCTGTTGCTTCCGCTTCTGTCAATCCGATTTGCAGGCCGGCATTATCAAATCCGTCTTGCAATGGCAGAGGCGCGAATCGTTCAAGGGCGCTTACTATTTGCTTAATTTTCATTATTGATAGAAAATTTGGTTGCAAAGATAATAAATTAAATAGTTATGCGCATAACTTCCTCATCGTTTTTTTCGTGTGACTGTCATTTCTTGGATTCTTTAGTCACTTCCAACAGTTTTCCGTATGCATCGAACGAACGTCGTGAAGCCAATGAGATAGTAATCATCAACGACAACATGGATGCGGCGAAAGTAATCACCATAATCATCATTTGATATTTGATAGCGACATTCGGGCTGCTTCCCCCCAGAATCTGCCCGATCATCGTACCGGGAAAAGCAACCAGCCCCATGACCGCGATATTCGCAATCAAAGGACTGAAAGATTTAATAATGGCCTGCCGGATAAATGGAGCTTGGGCTTCCTGCCTTGTAGCCCCATTCCCCAATAAATACCGATACAATTGTTGTTCACGTTTCAGCCCGCTATAATAGGTATTCAAAGCGATAACATTGCTCGACAACATATTCCCCATCAGAATACCGAATATCGGAATAAAATATTGGGCACTGAAAATATTATCCAATTGAAGGACAACCCCGATAAAGTAAAGCCCTATTAACACAACACTACAGAAAAAGCCGACCGTAATGGGGATTAACAGAATACTTCGTTTCAACTGGGTACGTACCAATGCGGTTTGTCCGGCTACAAATATCATAACGACCACCCAAAGGAAATTAATAAAAGGATTATTCCATAAAAAGAGGTATTTCAGATACATACCGATAAGAAACAGTTGGATAATCATCCGTAATGTGCCAATCACAGCAGGTTTTAGCAGTCCTGTCTTGAATTTCCACAGATAAAAGAATGGAATGGCAAGCAGAAGCAAACCTACAAGAAGATTATAATATGATATGTCAATCGTTCCCACTATATAGTTTAGTATTCTATCTGGTTCTTAATTATAGTTCTATTACATAATGGCATCCCGCTGCAAAGTCTTTGTCGTGAGATACCGCCAACACTGCCGCCCCTCTTTCTGCCTGCCGCCGAAAAAAAGACAATACTTTATCAGTCGCCCCCGCATCCAATGTAGACGTCGGTTCGTCAATGATAATCAACGGTTTATCAAGCATTGCAGCCACAGCCAATGTTATACGCTGGCGCTGTCCGCCGGATACCTCATTCACTCTCTTTGCATATAATTCGTGTTCCAAACCCAATTCGTCAAAACAAGCGTATAATCTCTCCTCCGAAAAGGGTACGGAACGATTCACTTTCAGCTCAAACGGAAGGGTAACCATATCTTTCACCCACTCAAACGGCAGTGCCAATTCTTGGGGAATCCATGCAATCTGTCGCCGGACGACATCTATGGTCGATATATCCAGCAATGTCCCTCCCACTTGAATGGTCCCTTCTCTTAACGGCACAAATCCCATCACCGCATTCAACAATGAAGTTTTTCCGCAACCGGACTGCCCCACGATGCAAGCGGTTTCTCCCTGTTCCAGATTCAGATTAAAACCGGAGAAAAGCACTTCTGTCCCAAAAGCAATACAGGCATTATTGATATGCAACATGACTCATCTTTCTAAAATTCTCATCAAAAGCACATAAGAAACATTCATATTATAATACTTATTCCACTATCCATCTTTCAATATTCCGAGTCTTGGCACTAAAATTCACTCCTACCTTAAAAATCCTTCGCCCGTCATTTTCAAAGGGCCTAGCATAATGCTTCTCATTTATCTGCTGTAAAGCCTCCTCAGCCGTACCTTCTAATTTAAACTCCATAATATAAATAAACTTATCTGTTTGCAAAAGGAGATCAATACGTCCTTGACTAGTATGATATTCCGCTTTTACATAAAAACCGACAAGTTTAAATACGATAAAAAGAACATTTTGATAATGTAATTCCAGATCACGAATCAATTCATAGGGAGTATCCGCAAAGAAGCTTTGAAGACGATGGAAGAAAGAGTTGTAGTCTCCGGATTCTACCTCACGGACAAACTTCTGAATTTCAAAAGAAGCTTCTACAGCACTGGTATTAGCGTAAAAAGGCATAAGATATTTTACAAACCCTTCTTCCACCTCACGATTCGGGAAACCTAAACGATAACTATCAAAACGGTTGTCGTAACCTTTAATCGTCAAATAACCACTCTGATAGATTACAGGAATAGGATTATCGGAAGTGGAATCAATACTATTCAGAACATCGGCACTAGTTTCTTCATGTGCCATTCGGTGAAGATCATAATGATGTTTTTTCAATAATTCAACCAAATAGGTAGGTGTACCCGTTTCAAACCAATAGTTACCAAACACATTATATTTGAGAGTATTCAATACGCTAAATGGATTATAGATACCCACTGAGTTATGAGTAAAATGATAGCCGTCGTATCTTTCACGCATTTCAGTGCATATTCCATCATACGTCAACCCTTGCTCGTCAGCAAATTCATGCAGTTCAGTTTCAAAATTTTCATAGAGTTCACGTTCACTGATTCCACATATCTCTACATATTGCTGACGCATAGAGATATCCTCCAAATTATTCAAATCACTAAATACACTTACTTTACCAAACTTAGTTACTCCGGTAAGCATAGCAAATCTGATACAGCCGTCCTTGCTTTTCAAAGCTCCATAAAAAGCTTTTAATGTATTACGAAAACTCTCTTGAAGTACATCATTGCCGATAGCTTGCAACATGGGTTTATCATATTCATCCACGAGAATAACAACACTTTGCCCCTCCTTCTCACAGGCACGTCCGATTATCCCCTCAAAACGCATGGCAAGAGAGGTCTCGGCAGGTTCGGCTCCATACATTTTCTCCCACTCCACTAATACACGATTCAGTTTATTTTCCAAACTTGCCGGTGTATCATATTTTTCTGTGTTAAGGTCAATATGAAGAATAGGATATGTAAGCCATTCCTTTTCCAATTTTTTTATAGCCAACCCCTCGAATAATTCTTTCTTTCCTTGAAAATAAGCTTCAAGTGTAGAAAGCAGCAAACTTTTCCCAAAACGACGAGGGCGGCTCAAGAAATAATAGCTACCCGTTTTTGCCATTTGGTAGATCAAAGCCGTTTTATCTATATAGCAATAGCCTCCTTTTCGTATCTTTTCAAAGTTCTGTATGCCAATCGGATATATCTTATTACTCATTTATACTCATATTTTTAGAGTTGATAGATACAAAGATAAGCTTTTTCTACTCAATAAAACAAAGTCGGGTACAAAAAAACTTTTGTACCCGAGAACTTAAAACTAAGAATGACTTTTATTCTTGTCTGTTTTTACTTCTTCTTTTGTCATTTTCATACGTTATGTCCGTTTATCCATTTATCTTTATCATGCTCTTCTTGTTTTTTCTTATTTGCCCGTGAAAGCAAATATGCACCAAGTCCCCCGAAAAACACAGGTCCTATGATACTATTTCCTTGCGAAGCAGCCCCTACAAAAGAAAGTATTCCTAAAATCAATAATATCCAGCCCAGTATTCTCATTATTTATTCTCCTTATCTATATTAACAAAACTCACATCCTTTTTCTTTGAACACAAAACAATAATCAGTCCTAATATCACATTGATTAAAGCAAAGAAAAAAGCCCATCCAAAGCCAATCTTACGATTGCGCCCCATACATCCAACTCCATAAGCCAATGCTACAGCAACTACTAATAAAAATATTCCTTCCATATCATATTTCTTTTAGATATTAATATTCAATTCTTTTTCTGCACGCTCTTTTAGAAGAATGAGTTCACGATAGTTATATTTATTCTCAACTATCAGAGCGAATATCTCGGTCGCTTTATCAAACAAAATCAAATTTGTAGAAAAATTATCCGGATGGCATTTTCCTTTAAGTTCATCATAAAGTTTTTTAGCTCTAAATGCACTGTCCATTATATTTTTGAAATCAGGCTCTTTTCCTTTCTGTTGCAAGTGACGTTTCAAGTCCAAACGCTCTGAATGAAAATATGTCCAAAGCATCCCAATTAAACAAATAAAAAATATTATAATCCCAATGATGCAATACAACCACATTTTGTCCAACTCTTTCGTTGTTTCTACTATTGGATGTAAATTTTCTATTTCCAAGCTATCTGCTCTCATGTCAATAACCCTCCTATACTTGCATAGTCTATCAATTTCCAACGGCATCCATATATGCCACTATCATCATGCACTTCTAACGTATCCCAGCCAAGAGCAACCAATCGTCTAACCAATATTGTATCGTTCAATATTGTTTGTCCAATAAACATCATTTCATCTTTAGATAAAGGACGACCAGAAAGAGCTTGGATACGAAAGCCTGAATTCATCCATGCGGAAAATTGATGTTTATATTCTCTGTTTCCTTTTGAAAGACTTACCTTAAGCATTGTCGGAGCTACTCCTTGTATAAAAGATTCACGAGCAGCAGCGTTGAAACTGCGAATCAATCTACTACGTTCTGAACGATCATTAAACCAATCCAGGATATTATTCCAAATATTATCAATTTGCATAATATAAAATATTAGAATGATATTCTTATTCAAACCTATTCAAACCGCATCCTTATTTAATCCACTCCGAAACATGAAACAATTAGCATTTTTTCGTCAACTTTATTCGGATTATTTATGGTTATACCATATTCACCTTCACCTATGTTATTTATTGTGAGCAAGTATGAACTAGTTCCATATTTTTTACCAGAAAAGGAGACATATTTAAAATGATTTTCGGATACGTTACCCGTTATTTCATTTTGTTTTGCTACAGTAGCTTTCCTTGTCTTTCCAACTGAAAATTTAAATACCCGAACAATAGACATGGGGTCAGTATTATTATCTACAGCCCGAACTATTAATTGTATTTTTCCTTTAGATAATCTTATTGACGATTTTTTCCCTTGAACATAAATCTTCTTCTCAAGCCCCATTAGCTGGTCTTTCACTTTGACTTGAGCATTTACTTTTTCCAATACAATTCCCTCTCCGTCTTTCGATAAAGCCACGACTTCACCTATAAAATCAGGTTCTGTCAAAGACGTTTGTGCGTTACCGTTTAAATAGAAACAAAAACTAATCAGTAATAAAAAACTCAATTTCATAATTATAAGTTTTTGCCCTCAGATTCCCGAATCGGACGATTCATATTCTTAGAAAAGTATTTATTATAAAAAGAAAAGCGCGGGAATCTGTACCTGTTACTCGTCCCGCTGTTTGAGGCCTTCGAACTGCCCGCAGTAGTCTGAACGAGCAACGCAGAAGCCCACGCCGATATGTATAAACTAAGAACACTTTTTCTATAAAAAGTATTCTTATAGATATAAACATATCCCGCAGACATCTACTGTTGCTTTGTTTTGACTACTGTTTAAAGTGTTCGAAGTTCCAAACAGCCAAAGACAAAACGTCAAGTAAACGTCTTTCTTTAATATAACAATCCCCCACCCATCTACCTTTATACAAAGATATCGGCGTGGAAAACGACACAAATATACAATAAAAATATCAATTCATCTATACCATATATTATAATATTTCTTAGCCATTCCGGAAAGCAATAAGAGTTGAAGCGCGCATACCTTACATTTCATACAAAAGCTAACGGTAGTTCATGTATCAATCAACATACAATATATTGTATATCAACTAGTTTGTCACATTATCAAATAAACATTCAAACCGTTCTACTCTAGTGAACAGATCTGTTTACTAGAGTAGACAGTACTGTTCACTCTAGTGCACGAAACCATTCACTATAGTGGAACGATTGAAATGCAAGCTAAATAATCCATCAATGATGGCTAAATAATCCGTCAATGGCGGCTAGATAACCCAACAATATAAGTAGCTTCACCTATAAACAACCGTTAGATTGTAATGAGAGATATATGAGAAATGTATGAGAGATACATGGAAAAACCATGAGAGATGCATGAAAACAAAACATCTCTCATTGCAGCATATTACTGATAATATGAACATTACATCCAATTTATGAGAGATATGAGAGATGAAATAAAAATAAATCTCTAGTAGCCTAAGCCTAAGTTCAAGTTATAAATGCGACACTATTTCCTTTTATATCAGTGGCTTTTTCAATAACCTCTATTATTTAAACAAAGCACTTATTCATCTCTTCGAATAAAATATTATCTTTGCCTGACTAATTAATTCTAGAAAAGTTATGATACTAAACGAAAGAGACGCTCGTCATGAGCACATACTGCAAGCAGCACGCCAGATAATGACCGCTGCACGCACTGCCCCCAAAGGAAAAGGGATAGATATTATTGAAGTGGCGCTAATTACCGATGAAGAAATCAAGCAATTATCGGACACTATGATAAAGATGGTGGAAGAACATGGAATGAAATTCTTTCTACGGGATGCAGACAACATACTAAATGCCGAATGCGTTATATTAATAGGAACGCGCGAGCAAGCACAGGGACTGAATTGCGGTCATTGCGGATTCTCAACTTGCGCCGGACGTACAGAAGGCGTTCCATGTGCCCTGAATAGTATTGACGTAGGTATTGCGATAGGCTCTGCCTGTGCAACAGCAGCCGATCTGCGTGTAGATACACGGGTAATGTTCTCTGCCGGACTTGCAGCACAACGTCTGAACTGGCTGAAAGACTGCAAAACGGTAATGGCGATTCCGGTAAGCGCATCATCAAAAAATCCGTTCTTCGACCGGAAGCCAAAACAGGAGAACAAAGATTGATATCATACTCGCAAAAAAGAAATAGATATAAATAACTAAATAGAAAAGTCTGATGGGAATCATGGTTGGATTGCCCAGCCCTAGCGGCTCGGAGAAAGATTTGCAATTAAACTTCGGTAAAAATATGACCGTACAGGTAGAAATGAGAGCACCTTATCTGCCTGCCGAATGGCATACGCAAAGCGGCATACAATTGACGTGGCCGCACGCCGGTACGGATTGGGCATATATGCTGGAAGAAGTACAGCAATGTTTCATAAATATCGCCCAAGAAATAGCAAAACGGGAACTGTTACTAATCGTCACCCCCGAACTTGAAAAGGTGAAGCAACAAATAGCTGCTACCGTCAATATGAACAATGTACGCTTTCTGCAATGTGCCACCAACGACACTTGGGCACGTGACCACGGAGCTATAACCATGATTGACACAGGTACTCCCTCATTGCTAGACTTCGCATTTAACGGCTGGGGACTAAAATATGCTTCCGAACTGGACAATCAAATCACCAGGCAAGCCGTAGAAGCCGGAGCTTTAAACGGCCAATACGTCAATCGGCTTGATTTCATACTCGAGGGTGGCTCTATCGAGAGCGATGGAATGGGCACACTGCTCACCACTTCCGAATGTCTGCTCTCTTCCAACCGTAATGAGCGTCTTAACCAAGTGGAGATAGAAGATTATTTAAAATCGGTTTTCCATCTCCAGCAAGTCCTTTGGTTGGATCACGGCTACCTTGCAGGCGATGATACCGACAGTCATATTGATACTTTAGCCCGTTTCTGCTCTACCGACACCATCGCCTACGTGAAATGTGAAGACAAAGAGGACGAGCATTATGGAGCGCTACACGCTATGGAAGAACAATTAAAAACATTCCGCACATTGGCCGGAGCTCCCTATCGTCTGTTAGCTTTACCTATGGCGGACAAGATAGAAGAAGATGGAGAGCGTCTTCCCGCCACATACGCCAATTTTCTGATTTTAAATGACGCCATCCTCTACCCGACTTACAATCAGCCGCAAAATGACAAGAAAGCAGGTGAAGTGTTGCAACAAGCATTTCCGGGACGGCAAATAGTCGGAATAGATTGTCGAGCCCTAATCAAGCAGCATGGTTCTTTGCATTGCGTCACCATGCAATATCCAACAGGAGTTATAAAATAAATAATTATTCATCATGAGAAAAATAAAAGTCGGACTTATCCAACAGTCTAATACTTCGGACATTCGTGTCAATCTAATGAATCTCGCCAAAAGCATAGAAGCGTGTGCTGCGCACGGCGCACAGTTAATCGTTCTTCAGGAATTGCATAATTCGCTTTACTTCTGCCAGACAGAAAATACAAACTTATTCGACCTCGCAGAAACGATTCCCGGACCTTCCACCGGATTTTACTCGGAATTGGCGGCAGCCAATAAGGTAGTTCTTGTAACTTCCCTCTTCGAGAAACGCGCGCCGGGACTTTATCACAATACAGCCGTTGTCTTCGACCGTGACGGAAGCATCGCCGGTAAATATCGGAAAATGCACATTCCCGACGATCCTGCATATTACGAAAAGTTTTATTTTACTCCCGGAGATATAGGTTTCGAACCGATCCAGACTTCTTTAGGAAAACTGGGGGTCTTGGTATGTTGGGATCAATGGTATCCGGAAGCTGCCCGCCTGATGACACTGAAAGGCGCCGAACTTCTAATCTATCCTACCGCTATCGGCTGGGAAAGTAGCGACACGGATGACGAGAAAGCGCGTCAACTCAATGCCTGGATTATCTCACAACGTGCTCATGCCGTTGCAAACGGTCTTCCTGTTATTTCCGTCAATCGTGTAGGTCATGAGCCCGATCCTTCCGGACAGACAAATGGTATCTTATTTTGGGGAAACAGTTTCGTTGCGGGTCCGCAAGGGGAATTTCTCGCACAGGCCGGAAATGACCGTCCGGAGAATATGGTAGTGGAAATTGATATGGAACGTTCTGAGAATGTACGTCGCTGGTGGCCATTCCTGCGCGATCGTCGCATCGACGAATACGAGGGACTGACTAAGCGATTCTATTGAAAAGTCAGTTTCTTATTAGCCATGAAGTTGACACCTCCGTAAATAAACAATCCCAAGAATTGTGCGAGGTATTCATTCACGTCTAATCCTTCAACCAATAAAATAAGAAACAGGAATTGTGCCGTGTAGGCCAGACCAAAAGCAGAACAAAAGAGCAGTATCTGTTTCCAGATACTGTTCTTTTTGTTTTCTATAGGGAATATCCAGTATTTACACCAAACGAAGTTATGGATTTGAGCAATCAGATACGCTGTTATATTAGCCACTATATAGTCACCGTTGAATGATATTTCCTTCATCATCAACCATACAACCAATGCCATTATCAAGGCATTCATCGTACCGATTACCATAAAACGAAATATACGTACCGATTCTTTCACTCCCACCCTTTGCTTCACTCTTTGATATCAACAATCAAATTCAGTTCGTCAAGTTGAGTCTGGTCAATTGCAGATGGCGCATCCAGCATCACATCACGTCCGGAATTGTTCTTCGGGAACGCGATACAGTCACGGATAGAGTCCAGACCGGCAAATAAAGACACCCAACGATCAAGCCCGTATGCAAGACCACCGTGAGGCGGTGCACCATACTTAAAGGCATTCATCAGGAAGCCGAACTGCGCTTCCGCCTTTTCCGGAGTAAAGCCCAGAATCTCGAACATCTTGGCTTGCAGTTTCGCATCGTGAATACGGATAGAACCTCCACCTACTTCGACACCATTGACTACCATATCGTATGCATCAGCACGCACTGCGGCCGGATCAGTATCCAACAATGGAATATCTTCATCTTTCGGATGTGTAAAAGGATGATGCATTGCCATCAGACGACCTTCTTCCTCGCTCCATTCAAACATCGGGAAGTCAATCACCCAAAGACAAACGAATTTATTCTTGTCACGCAAGCCCAATTGAGAACCCATTTCCAAACGAAGTTCACAAAGTTGCTTACGGGTTTTCATGGCATCGTCACCGGAAAGAATTAAAATCAAGTCACCCGGCTTAGCTCCGAACGCTTCCTTCATTTTCTGAAGTACCTCTTGCGTATAGAACTTGTCTACGCTTGATTTCACCGTACCGTCCGCTTCTATACGGGCATAGACCATACCTTTTGCGCCGATCTGAGGTTTCTTTACAAACTCAGTCAACGCATCCAGCTGTTTACGGGTATAAGTCGCAGCACCTTCCGCACAGATACCACCGATATATGCAGCATTATCAAATACGGAGAATCCATGTCCTTTCATGATGTCCATCAATTCGACGAACTTCATGCCGAAACGCAAATCCGGTTTATCGCTACCATAATATTTCATGGCATCAGCCCAAGCCATTCTAGGGAACGGTTCGGTCAGTTCCACACCGCGAAGAGTCTTAAACAGATGTTTAGCCATCCCTTCGAAAGTAGTAATAATATCTTCTTGCTCAACAAAGCTCATTTCACAGTCAATCTGCGTGAACTCCGGTTGACGGTCGGCGCGCAGGTCTTCATCACGGAAACATTTCGCAATCTGGAAATAACGGTCGAACCCGGATACCATCAACAACTGCTTCAATGTCTGCGGAGATTGCGGAAGTGCATAGAATTGTCCCGGATTCATACGTGAAGGAACAACAAAGTCACGCGCTCCTTCCGGAGTAGAACCTATCAGAACCGGTGTTTCCACTTCGATAAAACCAAGGCTATCAAGATATTTGCGGACTTCGATAGTCATTTTATGACGTAATTCCAGATTGGAACGAACGGCATTACGACGCAAATCCAAATAGCGGTATTTCATACGGATATCATCACCGCCATCCGTATTGTCTTCAATAGTGAACGGAGGAGTCATGGCCGTGTTCAGCACATTCAGTTCGGAAACAATGATTTCAATGTCTCCCGTAGGAATATTTGCATTCTTGCTGAAACGTTCATTCACCGTTCCGGTGATTTGAATAACGAACTCACGTCCCAACTTATTGGCACGCTCACAGAGTTCTGCATTGATTTCTTCGTTAAATACTAATTGAGTAATTCCATAACGGTCACGGAGGTCGATGAAGGTCATTCCTCCCATTTTGCGACTACGCTGTACCCATCCGGACAGCGTCACTTGCTTATTTGCATCAGAGATTCTCAGTTCTCCACATGTGTGTGTTCTGAACATATATTTTTTTAATTAAACGATTATCCACTCGCGTTTTTATTTTGGCTGAACCAAAACTCCGCAAAAGTACGCAATAATTTGTAATTCGTAATTAGTTATCCATTATTTTATCAGACTTTCTTCGTCAGCTTTTTCAAGATTTTCTTGTTTTTGTCTGTTATATTGTCAACAATAGCTTCATTCATCAATTTAATTCCATTCATATATTCTTGTGCTCTCTGAAGTACATTGGCGGCATCCTTCTCCAATGCGCGTGGCACTACTACGCGCAATCCTCTTTGAATCAACCTGATATCCACATCAGCGTCCGTCTCCATAGGATCTCCGTCAAAATGCACCACTCCGGGAGCAGCCCGACGAATACACAGCCGCCTACATCGGAAAGTCTTGATGCGGCTATTCTGGTCAATCGTCTTATTAAACAGTTGAAAGGCAAGCGAAGGCACGTCCAATACGGTAAACGGTTCGAGAATGGTCACATCCAGCAAACCATCCGTCAGCGTGGCTTGCGGAGCAATGTAGGCATTGTTTCCATATTGCGACGCGTTTCCACAGGCAATAAGAAAGGCTTTATATTTGGATACTCCATTTTCAGTTTCCAGCTCGTATGTCTCCGGCTGGTATTTAAGGCTTTCTTGCAGCGTCTTTTCCAAATAAGTCAGCAACCCACGCTTACCGGCATGCGCAAACTTCAGACTGACAAACGCATCGAATCCGACACCACAGGTACAGAAAAAATCCGTTCCGTTGATCTTACCATAATCTATAATATCCGTGCAGCCTTCATTGAGCACTTCCAATGCCTTCTTTGGTTCCATAGGTATATGCAAGTGACGTGCAAGTCCGTTTCCTGACCCACAAGGAATAATTCCCAAAGCAGTATCAGTATGCACTAATGAACGAGCTATTTCATTGATTGTCCCGTCTCCTCCGATAGCTACCACCATATCCGTTTTTTCTTCCGCAGCTTGGGCAGCTATCTCTACCGCATGACCGGCTCTCTCCGTATACACTACTTCCCAAGAGTATTTCGTCTTGTCTATTTTTTCATCCAACAAACTAAGAATCAATTCTTTACTTTGTGTTCCCGAAATAGGATTGACGACGAATTTTATTTTTTTCATATTATCGTTCATGCTATTCTTGTCGATTGTAGACGACAAAAGTAATATAAATATCTCAAATTTTAATCTATTAGAGGTTTCGAATCGCATAGGAGCAACTTTTTTCTCTTAAAAAGAACATATGAAAGCAAAAATTGTTATCTTTGCCCCCTGTTTTAAACACTTGTTAAGATAAAAGTATATTTGATCGTCAGTGAACGATCTGAGTATGAGCATAATAAATTATAATTCAATGGGATTATTACAAGAGAAGTTAGCTAAGTACGACTTGCCACAACAATTTATGGCAAAGGGCGTTTACCCATATTTCCGTGAGATTGAAGGGAAACAGGGTACAGAGGTAGAAATGGGCGGACACGAAGTGCTGATGTTCGGTTCCAATGCATACACTGGCCTTACGGGAGATGAAAGAGTGATTGAAGCCGGTATCAAAGCCATGCACAAATATGGTTCCGGTTGCGCAGGGTCACGCTTTCTGAATGGTACACTTGACCTGCATGTTCAATTGGAGAAAGAGTTGGCCGCTTTTGTTGGAAAGGACGAAGCTCTCTGTTTTTCTACCGGTTTTACAGTAAACTCAGGTGTTATTCCGGCTTTGACCGACCGTAACGATTATATCATCTGTGACGACCGCGACCACGCCTCTATCGTAGATGGCCGCCGCCTCTCCTTCTCACAGCAATTGAAATACAAACATAACGATATGGCGGATCTGGAAAAACAACTTCAAAAGTGTAATCCGGATTCAGTGAAGCTGATTATAGTGGACGGTGTGTTCTCTATGGAAGGCGACTTGGCAAACCTGCCCGAAATCGTACGTTTGAAACATAAATACAATGCGACCATCATGGTAGACGAAGCACATGGCTTGGGAGTATTCGGAAAACAGGGACGTGGTGTTTGTGACCATTTCGGTCTGACTCACGAAGTTGACCTAATCATGGGTACTTTCAGTAAATCATTGGCTTCTATCGGTGGATTCATCGCTGCTGACTCCTCTATTATTAATTGGTTACGCCATAACGCACGTACATATATATTCAGTGCATCCAACACTCCGGCCGCTACCGCGTCCGCTTTGGAGGCTCTCCACATCATCCAGAATGAACCGGAAAGACTCGAAGCCTTGTGGGAAGCTACCAATTATGCATTGAAACGTTTCCGTGAAGCCGGTTTTGAGATTGGCGCAACAGAGTCACCTATCATCCCTCTTTACGTACGCGATACGGAAAAGACATTCATGGTAACCAAACTGGCTTTCGACGAAGGTGTATTTATCAATCCGGTTATTCCGCCCGCATGTGCTCCACAAGACACATTGGTACGTGTGGCATTGATGGCTACCCATACAAAAGAACAGATTGACCGTGCTGTAGAGAAATTAGTAAAAGCATTCAAGGCTTTAAACCTCTTATAATCAGCATTCGAAATCATAAATAAAAAGCAGAGGATGAACTCATCCTCTGCTTCCCAAGCTGTTCGTATCAGGATTTAATTCCCTGACAGCCTCTTTTACTACCCTTTGAGTCGGATTCCTATAAGTTTCTGTCTGCTGTACAGGAACAATCTCATTCAGCATTCTCTCATATCCCTTCTGTTCCAACAAAGGCATATCTTTCTCATCTACCTTCTTTTGATTTTTAGTCTTCATATATCTCCTTATTTTTAGTTTCTTATCTTAAGAACAGAAAATGATAAAAGATAGTTCATTGTTACACCAAATTATATCACTCTATAATATCTCTGATTTCTAACAAGAAAAAAAGTACAGGCACAAGAGTATGATATTCAATGAATTGAGAATTAATCAATAAAAAACATTCGTTTGCCTATTGTTAATTAAAAAATACTCCCTATCTTTGCACCGCTTTTGAAAAGAACAACCCTTCAAAAAGTAGCGGGGTGTAGCGCAGTCCGGTTAGCGCACCTGCTTTGGGAGCAGGGGGTCGTGGGTTCGAATCCCGCTACCCCGACTACAAAGAAAAAAGGAAGTTCGGTTAAAAGTTTTCGGGGTGTAGCGCAGTCCGGTTAGCGCACCTGCTTTGGGAGCAGGGGGTCGTGGGTTCGAATCCCGCTACCCCGACGAAAGAGACAAATCGAAGATTATAAGATGAGGCTAATACAATAAATATTAGCCTCATTTATTTTACATCTTCAAATAATACTCCCGAGTCAGCATTATATATTCCTCGCTATATTTGTGACGTGCTATTTCTGTCAACAGTTCTTCGACCACACACTCCCGATTTTCAAAAGAAAAAGCGATCAACACTCTTTTGGGAACACCTCCGGGCTTAGTTATCACATTCAGTTGGCGGACTGCATACAGATTCCACATAGAAGCTATACCCTTCACCCTATCTGCCACATCTGCCGGAATCACAACCGTAAAAGTCCCATCCTCAGCCAATAATCCGGCAACTCCTTTCAATAGTTCCTCATAAGTCAGAGAAGTGTCATGACGCGCAGCATTCCTTTGTACATCCGGACATTTAAGTGAGCCTACAAAATAAGGAGGATTTGAGACAATCACATCAAATTTACCGGAAGAATGATACTGATTAAAATCTGCCTGAACCACTTCTATCTGTTCTTTCCAAAAAGAACGAGCTACATTTTCTTTAGCCTGCTCCACAGCTGCCGTATCTACTTCCAATGCTACAATTTTCACATCTGCCGGACTGCGTTGAGCCAACATCAGAGCAACCAATCCTGTTCCCGTACCTACATCCAATACCCGACGCGCTCCTTGAACCGAAGTCCAGGCACCTAAAAGTACTCCATCCGTGCCAACTTTCATAGCACATTTGTCATGCCACACTGTAAATTGCTTAAATTGAAAATAAGGATTCGACATTTTATTCACTGATCTTAAAACCCGTTTTATTCCACTGATTTATTATGTACCGCCAAAAATAAATAATTATTATGGAAGTTACCCTTTATTACCCTACATTTTGGCATTGTTTTTGTGTTTTTATTCAAACCTGTGCTTTATTATTAAAGAGAATCGATTAACTTTGCAAACGATTTATGCATATTTGTATGGCATAAACTAAATTAAAACGAAAAGATGAAAGAAAGATACTTATTGGAAGATGTCAGTGACAACGGTTTCTCGTTAATTACCGACTATGATGGTAACGATGAACATGCATTTGATGTAAACATAAAATCTGGTGAAATTCTTCCGGTTCTCCCCCTCCGTAATATGGTATTATTTCCCGGAGTATTCCTGCCTATCACGGCTGGCCGAAAGTCTTCATTAAAGCTCATACGTGATGCTGAGAAAAAGCATAAAGACATAGCAGTAGTGTGTCAAAGAGCTGCTCATACGGAAGACCCCAAACTGGAAGATTTGCACAACATAGGTACTGTAGGACGAATTGTCCGGGTATTGGAAATGCCGGACCAAACGACAACCGTCATACTTCAAGGTATGAAGCGTCTAAGTTTGAAGAGTATTACCGATACACATCCATATCTCAAAGGCGAGGTTGAGATTTTGGAAGAAGAAATTCCGGGTAAGGACGATAAGGAATTCCAGGCTTTGGTTGAAACCTGCAAAGACCTGACAATGCGTTACATCAAGTCATCAGATGCAATGCATCAGGATTCTGCGTTTGCCATTAAAAACATCAATAGTCCGATGTTCCTGATCAACTTTATCTGTTCGAATCTCCCGTTTAAAAAAGACGAAAAGATAGATTTATTAAGTATCAAGTCTTTGCGCGAACGTACTTATCACTTATTGGAGCTTCTGAATCGTGAAGTGCAGTTAGCCGAAATAAAAGCCTCCATCCAAATGCGGGCTCGCGAAGATATTGACCAGCAGCAGCGTGAATATTTCTTGCAACAGCAGATCAAAACCATTCAAGATGAATTAGGTGGCGGCGGTCAAGAGCAGGAAATTGAAGAAATGCGCAATAAAGCGGAGAAAATGCATTGGAGCATGGAAGTTAAAGAGACTTTCCTGAAAGAGCTGGCTAAATTGGAACGCACCCATCCGCAGTCACCGGACTACAGTGTACAACTTAACTATCTGCAGACAATGCTTAACCTCCCATGGGGCATTTATACAACCGACAATCTGAATCTTAAGAATGCAGAGAAGACGTTGAATAAAGACCATTACGGATTGGAGAAGGTAAAAGAACGTATTCTGGAACATCTGGCTGTGCTGAAGCTAAAAGACGACATGAAGTCACCGATTATCTGCTTATATGGCCCTCCGGGAGTTGGTAAGACATCACTCGGAAAGTCCATCGCATCCGCCCTTAAACGAAAATACGTGCGTATGTCTTTAGGAGGTGTGCATGACGAAGCGGAAATACGTGGACATCGCAAGACATATATCGGCGCTATGCCGGGACGGATTATCAAGAGCCTTATTAAAGCAGGAGCTTCTAATCCGGTGTTTATCTTGGACGAAATAGATAAAGTCAGCGCAGACCGCCAGGGAGATCCTTCATCTGCATTATTGGAAGTTCTCGACCCGGAACAAAACACTTCGTTCCATGACAACTTCCTGGATGTGGACTATGATCTCTCAAAGGTATTGTTCATCGCAACAGCTAATAACCTGAATACAATTCCCGGTCCATTGCTCGACCGTATGGAGCTGATTGAAGTCAGCGGATATATCACAGAAGAGAAAATTGAAATTGCCCGCAAACATCTAGTCCCGAAAGAACTGGAAGCCACCGGGCTTAAAAAGACAGATATAAAACTTCCCAAAGATACGCTGGAAGCCATTATCGAATCGTACACTCGTGAAAGCGGTGTTCGTGAATTAGAGAAGAAAATAGGTAAGATTCTCCGTAAATCAGCCCGTCAGTATGCAACCGACGGATATTTTGCTAAAACGGAAATTAAACCGGCCGACCTATACGATTTCTTGGGAGCACCGGAATATACACGAGACAAGTATCAAGGCAATGAGTATGCCGGTGTAGTTACCGGACTGGCATGGACAGCCGTAGGAGGTGAAATCCTATTTGTTGAGACGAGCCTGAGTCGTGGTAAAGGCGGACGTCTTACATTGACCGGTAATCTGGGAGATGTGATGAAAGAATCTGCCATGCTGGCACTTGAATACATCAAGGCACACGCTTCTATCCTTGACTTGGACGAAGACATCTTTGAAAACTGGAACATCCATATTCATGTTCCGGAAGGGGCGATTCCGAAAGACGGTCCGTCGGCAGGTATCACTATGGCCACTTCTTTAGCTTCCGCTCTGACACAACGAAAGGTAAAAGCCAACCTGGCTATGACAGGAGAAATCACCCTTCGCGGCAAGGTTCTTCCGGTTGGCGGAATCAAGGAAAAGATTCTTGCTGCCAAACGTGCCGGAATAAAAGAAATCATTATGAGCGCCGAGAATAAAAAGAACATAGATGAAATTCAGGATCTGTATTTGAAGGGATTGACTTTCCACTATGTGAATGATATAAAAGAAGTATTCGCCATTGCATTAACCAATGAAAAAGTAGCGGATGCCATTGATTTATCTGTAAAGAAACCCAGCCAGGAATGACATTTGAGTTACAATATACAGACACTAAAAGTAATGCCCGTGCCGGTCTGATAACCACTGACCACGGGCAGATACAAACCCCTATCTTCATGCCGGTGGGAACATTGGGCACTGTCAAAGGGGTGCATCTGACAGAACTGAAAGAAGACATCCAGGCACAGATCATTCTAGGGAATACTTATCATCTCTATTTACGTCCGGGATTGGATGTTATCGAGAAAGCCGGTGGCTTGCATCGCTTCAACGGCTTTGATCGCCCCATGCTGACAGACAGTGGTGGTTTTCAAGTATTTTCGCTAGCCGGAATCCGGAAACTCCGTGAAGAAGGAGCCGAGTTCCGTTCACATATTGATGGCAGCAAGCATATCTTCACTCCGGAAAAAGTGATGGATATAGAACGTACCATCGGAGCGGACATCATGATGGCTTTCGATGAATGCCCTCCCGGAGATTCAGACTATGCGTATGCTAAAAAGTCGTTAGGGCTGACCCACAGATGGCTCGACCGCTGCATACAACGTTTTAGTGAAACCGAACCTAAGTATGGCTACAATCAGTCGCTATTCCCTATTGTTCAAGGATGTGTTTACCCCGATCTGCGCAAACAATCTGCGGAGTTTGTGGCTTCCAAAGGAGCGGACGGAAATGCTATCGGCGGATTGGCAGTAGGCGAACCCGTCGATAAGATGTATGAGATGATCGAAATTGTCAACGAGATTCTGCCTAAAGACAAGCCCCGTTATTTGATGGGTGTCGGTACTCCTGTCAACATCCTTGAAGGGATAGAACGCGGCGTAGATATGTTCGACTGCGTAATGCCTACACGCAACGGACGAAATGGAATGCTGTTTACCAAAGACGGTATCATCAATATGCGAAACAAAAAATGGGAAACGGATTTCTCCCCCATTGAGGCGGACGGTGCTTCCTATGTAGACACGCTGTACAGCAAAGCGTATTTGCGCCATCTTTTCCATGCACAAGAACTGTTGGCCATGCAAATTGCTTCCATACATAATCTGGCATTTTATTTATGGCTGGCAGGCGAAGCACGAAAACATATTATCGCCGGAGATTTCTCAACCTGGAAACCGATGATGGTCAGAAAAGTATCAACTAGATTATAAGGAATGAAAAGCAATCGATTCATAAAGCGGCTGGACTGGTATATCATCAAGAAATTCTTGGGAACATACGTATTTGCTATTGCATTGATCATTTCTATTGCAGTAGTATTCGACTTTAACGAGAAGATGGATAAACTGATGGAACATGAAGCGCCATGGAGTAAAATCATTTTCGAATACTACATGAACTTTATCCCCTACTTCTCCAATCTGTTCAGTCCGTTGTTCGTGTTCATTGCCGTCATTTTCTTTACTTCAAAACTAGCGGAGAACTCAGAGATTATCGCCATGTTCTCCACCGGAATGAGTTTCAAGAGAATGATGCGTCCTTATATGATTTCTGCGGCCATTATCGCATTAACGACCTTTATGCTAAGTTCGTACGTAATCCCTAAAGGAAGCGTCACCCGCCTGAACTTTGAAGACCGGTATATCAAACCCAAGAAACAGAATACGGCACGCAACGTACAGCTGGAAGTGGATAGCGGTGTCATTGCATACATTGACAATTATAATAATGCCATGAAAACAGGCAACCGTTTCTCGTTGGATAAATTCGTCGACAAGAAGCTGGTTTCTCACTTGACAGCACGTCGTGTAACGTATGATACAACCACCGTCCATAAATGGACGATTCATGACTACATGATACGTGAGTTGGACGGCTTGAAAGAAAAAATCACCAAAGGAGACCGGATAGACTCGATTATCAATATGGAACCGTCCGACTTCCTCATCATGAAGAATCAACAGGAAATGCTCACCAGCCCTCAATTGAGTGACTATATTGAGAAACAAAAACGAAGAGGATTTGCCAATATCAAAGAGTTTGAAATTGAATATCATAAACGAATCGCCATGTCGTTCGCCTCTTTCATCCTGACAATTATCGGTGTTTCTCTTTCGTCACGAAAGACCAAAGGAGGTATGGGTCTCCACCTGGGTATCGGACTGGGACTGAGCTTCTCATATATCTTATTCCAGACAATTACTTCTACATTTGCCATCAACGGTAATGTACCTCCTGTGATTGCAGTATGGATTCCCAATATCCTTTATGCAGGTATCGCCTTCTTCCTGTATCAAAAGGCGCCGAAGTAGATGATAAGATTCTCTTAAATAGAAGTTCCGCCTATTCTTACCAAACAGCAAGTATAGGCGGAACTTTTTTGTTGTATTCATTTCCTCTTTTGTCTATCCTACATTGTCAACCAATCTCCTTTACATAAGCAGAAAGATCTGCAGCAGAGATGTTTTTGGCTATAATTACACCATTTACATCCAATAAATAGTTGGTGAACCCCCGGTTCAAACGGTATTTCTTAAATAATCCGGAGTCCTCGCCTTCTGTTTCCACGAAACAAGTGGGCGTAACTATTTGGTCCTTACGAACGGTTTCCTTAAAAATTGACTGATATTCGTCAAACGAAATAGAAACCATTTCCACATTATGAGAAGAACGAAGCGCATTGCTTAAACTTACGTTTTGCATCCGGGATTGCGCGTCATAACTTGCCCAAAAACTTAGCAACACATACTTTCCTTTCAAATTTCCCAACTTAAAGGCAGGTTGCTCTTCCGATGTAGATTCGATTTTAAAATCCGGGGCTACATCACCCTCACTCAAACCTCCGGTAGGTTTGTCTTTCTCAACGAAAGCGGTCAAGGAACAAATTAGTAATACAACAAAAATCCACTTTACATACTTCATGTAACTCGGTTTTAGTTAATACTATCCGGGACTGTCCTTAAACAGTGGTTTCTTCCCGAAACGTTGTCTTTTCAGGCATCAGGCGAAGAGGAATCCGCTGATTATCAGTGCCTTTATTTTTGAAACCGGGTGCAAAGGTAAGTAATTATCAAATTAACTTCCAAAAGAATAAGCAAAAATCTCACTTTTCAGGTATAACTTTTTATGTTATTTAGCATAAAAACGAACTTTTTTCTCTACTTTTGCAGGATAAAAGTCTATTTCTTATGCAACCATCAAGTACTGAATTGATTCTGATTCGAGTTACCGGCGAAGATCGTCCGGGGCTTACCTCATCCGTGACCGAAATATTAGCTAAATATGATGCTACTATCCTCGATATCGGGCAGGCGGATATTCATAATACGCTATCGCTAGGTATTCTTTTCAAGAGTGAAGAAAGACATTCCGGATTTATCATGAAGGAATTATTATTCAAAGCATCCTCTTTGGGAGTAACCATCCGGTTCGAACCAATTACAACCGAGCAATACGACAATTGGGTAGGTATGCAAGGCAAGAACCGCTATATCTTGACGGTGCTTGGCCGCAAACTGTCTGCGCGTCAAATATCGGCAGCCACCAGCGTATTGGCAGAGCAAGGAATGAATATCGATGCAATCAAGCGCCTTACGGGTAGAATCCCTTTGGATGAATGCGATACGGATGCACGCACACGCGCTTGCATAGAATTTTCAGTGAGAGGTACTCCCAAAGACCGCATCGCCATGCAAGAAAGCCTGATGAAGTTAGCCAGCGAACTGGAGATGGACTTTTCTTTTCAGTTGGATAATATGTATCGACGTATGCGCCGTCTGATCTGCTTTGATATGGATTCCACACTTATCGAAACCGAAGTTATTGATGAGCTCGCCATCCGCGCCGGCGTAGGCGATGAAGTAAAGGCCATTACGGAAAGCGCCATGCGTGGCGAAATAGACTTTACCGAAAGCTTTACCCGCCGCGTAGCCCTATTGAAAGGACTCGATGAATCCGTCATGCAGGAGATTGCAGAAAACTTACCTATCACAGAAGGAGTAGACAGACTAATGTATGTATTGAAGAAGTATGGCTACAAAATAGCAATTCTGTCGGGAGGTTTCACCTATTTCGGCCAACACCTGCAAAAGAAGTATGGTATAGACTATGTATATGCGAATGAGCTGGAAATTATTGATGGAAAGCTCACCGGACGTTATTTGGGAGATGTGGTAGACGGAAAGCGCAAAGCCGAACTACTCCGTTTAATTGCCCAAGTAGAAAAAGTGGATATCGCGCAGACCATTGCCGTAGGTGACGGGGCCAATGACCTCCCCATGCTGGGAATTGCCGGATTGGGGATAGCATTCCATGCCAAACCCAAAGTAGTAGCAAATGCCAAACAGTCTATCAATACCATCGGACTTGATGGGGTGCTCTATTTTCTTGGATTCAAAGATTCTTATTTGAATATGTAATTAGACCGAAAAATAAATTATCTTTGCGGACAAATAAAATAACAGAATGAAGTTTTCCGAACTACAATTAAACGCGAATGTGCTTGAGGCGCTTGACGCCATGCGATTTGACGAATGCACACCTATTCAGGAACAAGCAATTCCAATTATACTTGAAGGTAAAGATCTGATAGCAGTAGCGCAGACAGGTACGGGTAAAACCGCCGCTTTTCTGCTCCCTGTATTAAATAAACTATCCGAAGGAAACCATCCGGAAGATGCGATCAACTGCATTATCATGTCCCCTACCCGGGAACTGGCTCAGCAAATCGACCAACAGATGGAAGGATTCTCCTATTTTATGCCGGTATCAAGCGTCGCTGTATATGGCGGTAATGACGGCATTCTGTTCGAACAGCAGAAAAAAGGACTTACATTAGGAGCTGATGTTGTTATTGCGACTCCGGGACGTCTGATCGCCCATCTGAGTCTCGGATATGTAGACCTCTCCAAAGTTTCTTATTTCATTTTGGACGAAGCAGACCGAATGCTCGACATGGGATTCTATGACGACATCATGCAAATAGTGAAATACCTGCCTAAAGAACGGCAGACTATCATGTTCTCTGCAACTATGCCTGCCAAAATACAGCAATTGGCAAATACAATCCTGAATAATCCGTCAGAAATAAAACTGGCTGTCTCAAAACCTGCCGAAAAGATTATCCAGGCTGCTTACGTTTGCTACGAAAACCAAAAATTGGGAATTATACGTAGCCTTTTCGCCGACGAGGTTCCCGAACGTGTCATCATCTTCGCATCTTCAAAAATCAAAGTTAAAGAAGTCGCCAAGGCTTTGATGGCGATGAAATTGAATGTAGGAGAAATGCACTCGGATCTTGAGCAGGCCCAACGGGAAACAGTAATGCACGAATTTAAAGCCGGGCGAGTTAATATACTGGTAGCGACAGATATTGTGGCACGCGGCATTGACATTGATGATATTCGTCTGGTTATCAACTTCGACGTCCCTCACGACAGTGAAGATTATGTGCACCGCATCGGGCGTACGGCACGTGCCAATAACGATGGAGTAGCGCTTACATTTGTCAGCGAAAAAGAGCAGAGTAATTTCAAGAGCATTGAGAATTTCCTGGAAAAAGATATTTATAAGATTCCCATCCCGGCAGAATTAGGGGAAGCTCCGGAATACAAGCCACGCTCTTTCAGCAAAAGCAGGTACGGCAGCAACCCTAAAAGAAGAAATTTTCGGGGGAAAAACGGCAATAACAACAAAAGTAAGAACCGCCCCTCTCCCAGACAACAAAATTAGAACAGCATTCTTTATTTAGTGGAAGTGATAGTCAGTTTACCATCGAAACCCACTTCTATCTCCGCAATGCTATATACAGAACTTTCCGGAATGGCTAAAACTGCTTGATAATGAAAACCATTCCGGTCTACTTTTACAAACTTCGTATCGGATAGAATAGCCTGCGGCAGGAAATCAGCGGGAACAACCTGAGCAAACATCTGCTTGGTCACATCACTGGCAAACAAACTTTTCTTGCCTTCGTACACACAAATGTGCATCACATTGTCGTAATACACATTGTCCATGCTAATCCCGTCTTCGGAATAAGTCGTCTTGACAACTCTAATTTTGGTAGGATTAATATATACATAAGCGCGATAGCGAGTGCCATTGTATGTCACCACACTATCCCGTTTTGTCACTTCCGTATAAGTCGGTATAACCACTTCACGACGAACAAATGACAACGAATCATTCGGATCCTCAGATTTATGCAGTTTGATTATGTTGTCCGTAATGGAATGAAACCAGAATATATGTTCCGCCTGCTTATCTATCTTGTAGTAAGCCGTATCATTTCCATACGTGTAAAGCGTATCCCGCATAACCTTAAATGTAATCGGAGCACTTTGGCTATCTGCATAATAGATCGTATCCCCCTCTACCCGCATCAACGGACTCTCCGTTTCATCGTCCAGCCAAATTCCCTGCAACAGTTCCTTAGCAGCTATATCCTCTTCCTCCAGTTCAAGAAAATTTGGATTTTTATTGCCGCCACATGACACAGAAAAAATCACCATCAACGATAGCACTACATATTTCATCATTTGTTCCAGTTTTGCATAAAGATACTCTTATTTTTTCATTTACCAATGCAATAGTAAACGAATCCGAGTTCTTCCATCTCTTTCTTATCGTAAATGTTACGTCCGTCCAATACAACCTGCTGTGCCATCGTTTTCTTTATGACAGCCCATGAGGGCAGACGGAATTCCTTCCATTCGGTAACCAACATCAGCGCATCCGCATCAAGCACCGCATCATACATATCGCAAGCATAATAGATTGTATCTCCGATCCTGCGCTTGCACTCCTGCATGGCAGCAGAATCGTATGCACGTACCTGACAGCCGGCCTTCAACAGCTTATCAATCAGGATCAAAGCCGGAGCTTCACGCATATCATCAGTCTCCGGTTTGAAAGCCAGTCCCCACAAAGCAACCGTTTTTCCTTTCAGGTCACCATTAAAGTGCTTCACCAGCTTTTCAAACAGAACACTTTTCTGTTGCTCGTTTACCTCTTCCACAGCACTGAGCACCCGCATTTTATATCCATTCTGTTCTGCCGTTTTGATAAGGGCTTTCACATCTTTCGGGAAACAAGAACCGCCATAGCCGATTCCCGGATACAAGAATTTACGTCCGATGCGCGTATCCGAACCGATTCCGCTACGTACCATATTCACGTCGGCACCCACAATCTCGCACAAGTTTGCTATGTCATTCATAAAACTGATGCGGGTTGCCAACATAGAATTTGCCGCATATTTAGTCATCTCCGCTGACGGGATATCCATAAAGATAACGCGGAAGTTATTTAGCAAGAACGGTTTATACAGCTTCGACATCAGTTTCTGCGCACGTTCCGACTCCACTCCCACTACTACACGGTCCGGGCTCATAAAGTCGCTGATCGCATTTCCTTCCTTTAGAAATTCCGGATTTGAAGCCACATCAAAATGGATATTCACCCCTCTCTTATTCAACTCCTCTTGAATAACCGCACGAACCTTGCCGGCAGTACCCACCGGAACCGTACTTTTGGTAACAACCAATTTATATTGTTTCATATTGCGACCGATAGTCCGGGCTACCTCCAGCACATATTTCAGATCGGCGCTGCCGTCCTCATCAGGAGGCGTACCGACAGCACTGAATACTACTTCCACATCATCGAGGCAACTCTCCAGTGAGGTAGTAAACTTCAATCGTTTCGCTTTCATATTGCGAAGCACCATCTCTTCCAATCCATTTTCATAAATAGGAATGACACCCTTTTTCAAAGATTCGATTTTCTCACTGTTAGTATCTACGCAAGTCACATCCACGCCAATTTCAGCAAAGCATGTACCTGTCACCAGACCTACATATCCGGTTCCTACAATTGCTATTTTCATATCTTTATTTATTGTCTATTCAGAAGTTATTCAAAATACACCGCATCTTTGAAAGCCGTTCCCTCCTTGTCTTTAGGAGATAGCAACATCTGCGACTCGGCAAGCGGCCAATCTATACCCAATGTCGCGTCATTATATATAATGGAAGCCTCACTTTGCGGAGCATACTTATTATCTACCTTGTATGTGAAAATGGCTTCGTCGCTCAATACGGCAAATCCATGCGCAAAACCACGTGGAATGAAAAACTGTCTCTTATTCTCTTCGCTCAACAACACACATACATGCTTTCCGAACGTAGGCGATGATTTGCGCAAATCCACAGCAACATCCAGCACTTCTCCTTTGATAACACGAACCAGTTTAGCCTGGCTATGTTCACCTTTCTGATAATGCAATCCGCGTAATACCCCAAAGGAAGACTTGGATTCATTATCCTGTACAAAATCAACAGGACCGATATTAGCCTCAAACTCCTCTTTCTTAAAAGCTTCCATAAAGTAGCCACGTTCGTCGGAGAAAACTTTAGGCTCTATCAGCCATACTCCGTCTATTTCTGTCTGTATATAGTTCATTGTCGATGGTTATAAATAAAACGATGCAAAAGTAGTGATTTTTTCGTAGTTTTCTGGGATATATTCAATTTATCTCTTAATTTTGCACACATGATTGAATTAGCACAACATATAGAGGTTTTATTGCTGGAAAACGACTGCGTCATCGTTCCGGGATTTGGTGGATTCGTTGCACATTACGCACCTGCAACTCATGTAAAAGAAGAAAATCTTTTCTTACCTCCTACCCGTACGATAGGATTCAATCCGCAACTGAAACTGAACGACGGAGTGTTGGTGCAATCATATATGGCCGTTCACGACACTAGCTTCGCTGACGCCAGCCGCATAGTAGAAAAAGAGGTGAACGAATTCATCTCCCTTCTTCATGAAGAAGGCAAAGCCCATTTGGAGAATATCGGTGAAATCCATTATAATATTTATGGCAATTACGAGTTCATTCCGTACGATTATAAGCTAACCACTCCTTCTTTATACGGATTGGATTCTTTTGAGATGCACGAGCTTGCCGCCCTGCCACAAAAGGAAAAAGTGTTAATACCACTCATCAATCCGGAGAAAGAAAAGAAGACTTATGAAATCAGTATCAACCGTACATTCCTCCGCAATGCAGCAGCCATGATTGCCGCCATTGTGTTGTTCTTCGCTTTTTCCACTCCGGTAGAGAATACCTACGTTCAGAAGAACAATTACGCACAGTTGTTACCTAACGAGCTTTTTGAACAAATAGAAGAACAGTCGGTTGCAATGACTCCTGTTCCGGTAAAGCACGATGCGAGACCACAGAGAGCCAAGAAAGCTAAAACACCAAAGCCCATTGCTGTGAAAGAAGTTAAAGTGGCGAAACCGCAAACAGTTCCTGCGCCATCGGTAAAGCCACAAGCTAATACGAATCATCCTTACCATATTATAGTAGCGGGAGGTATCAGCCTTAAAGATGCGGAAGCTATGGCAAACCGGTTAAATGCCAAAGGATTTGCGGAAGCAAAAGCTCTGAATACCGATGGTAAAGTACGTGTCAGTATCCGCTCATTCAGCAACCGTGAAGAAGCGACGAAACAGTTGTTGGAACTTAGAAAAAACGAAACTTACAAAAATGCCTGGTTACTGGCAAAATAAAAATCCCTTTTAAAAAGCATGAAACGAGTTCTTTGTCCCAAATGTGAGAATTACCTTTATTTTGATGAAACCAAGTATAGTGAAGGTCAGTCACTTGTATTTGTATGCGAGCATTGCGGCAAGCAATTCAGTATCCGGCTTGGAAAAAGTAAAGTCAAAGCTCTCCGGAAAGAAGAGAATTTGGAAGAAGAGGCAGAATCCCATAAAGAAGAATTCGGATATATCACAGTAATTGAGAATATATTCGGATTCAAACAAATACTTCCACTACAAGAGGGTGACAATGTGATAGGACGGCGTTGTGTGGGAACAGTCATCAATACTCCCATCGAAAGCGGAGACATGAGCATGGACCGCCGCCACTGCATTATCAATGTCAAGCGCAATAAGCAAGGAAAACTAATCTATACTTTGCGGGACGCTCCCAGCCTGACAGGTACATTTCTCATGAATGAGATCTTGGGTGATAAAGACCGTATCCGCATCGAAGATGGAGCTATTGTGACTATCGGAGCCACCACATTTATACTGCATACGGCGGAATAGTTACTAGAAAATTACTCAGAAGAATCTGAATACTAAAGAATATTTAGTGCAAAGTATCGTCAGCCAAATGGCTATTTATTTGATGAATGATTATGATTGGGATATGCAAACAGCCTAACCAATAGTATAGAATGAGGATAAAAATCTAAGCATATAAATTCCTATCCTCATTCAAGATTCATTATCTTATAAAAAAATAATTCACATAGCTAATATAGTACATGATACTATACTTCTATACGACCAATATTTGATGATATACATCCACCTACTCTATGGAGAAGAAAATGCCTGATCCACACAGTTACTCCACCCCAAAATAATACTCCAATAATAAATAAGTACCAACACGGATTAGATAGTAACCCTAGAAAAAGCAGTACAACAATCCATGCAATAATTACTACAGACACAAATATTTGTGTTATTTTCTGTGTAGAGATAAATTCCGGCAAGAATCTACGCCTATCACTATTTCCCCCATACATTTTTCGTTCTTTCCGCTTTTGGTCTGTGGATAATACAATTCTAGAATAAACAAAATCAGAATCATCCAAGAAATTACGTTCTCTTTTCTTTACTATTTCTATCCAACTATTCATCCAAGCACAATGCCCAATAATACTTGCTAACCAGCATATAGAAGCAAACCAGCCGAGCAAGGCAATTAACCACGGCAATACTAACTCACAGCGAAATTTTGTATCTTTGATACAATAGCAGTAAATTTCAAAATCAGTTTGCGACATAATGGTATAAAACGCCACAAACAAAGCACCAACAAAAATGGCGTAATAGTTAACCCATGTATGATAACGTTGTACATGGAATTGATAGGCTTCAACGGCCTTGTCGTATGCGACTTGTTTCTTACAAATTTGGTCGCAAGGATTTAATTTTGAGTTACACATAATTATATAATTTAAGAAATTAGAATTCTACGATACTTTCAAATTTATTCCATCCATTAGTGTTCCTATATACACTAGCGCACCCTTTAGGAACATATAATTTAGATGTGTTTGCAAAACTATTATAACCAACGCTAGGAGGAATTGAAGCTCTGCAATATATTGGAGATAAACCCTTACAATTGTCAAAGGCAGAACCTTCAATCGAAATAACACTTGATGGTATATCCAATTTTCCTGTAAAACCACTACAATCCCTAAAGGCAGCCACCCCAATTGAAGTGATACCTGACGGAAGATTCAAATCTCCTGTAAAACCACTACAACCATCAAAGGCAGCCACCCCAATTGAAGTGATACCTGACGGAAGATTCAAATCTCCTGTAAAACCACTACAACCATTAAAAGTAAAATCTTCAATAGAAGTAACACCTGAAGGAAGATTCAAATCTCCTGTAAAACCACTACAACCATCAAAAGCACCTTCTCCTATAGAAGTAACACCTGAAGGAAGATTCAAATCTCCTGTAAAACCACTACAACCATTAAAGGCAGACACCCCAATTGAAGTGATACCTGACGGAAGATTCAAATCTCCCGTAAAGCCACTGCAACCATTAAAAGTAAAATCTTCAATAGAAGTAACACCTGAAGGAAGATTCAAATCTCCTGTAAAACCACTACAACCATTAAAGGCCCATCTACCAATCGAAGTAACACTTGGTGGTATTACTAAACCTTTAAGCCCACTACAGCCAGAAAAAGCTCCAGCTTCAATAGAAGTAATACCTGATGGTATATTTAATTCTCCCGTAAAACCACTACAACCAGAAAAAGCAGAACCTCCAATAGAAGTAATACCTGATGGTATATTTAATTCTCCCGTAAAACCACTACAACCAGAAAAAGCAGAACCTCCAATAGAAGTAATACCTGATGGTATATTTAATTCTCCCGTAAAACCACTACATTTATAAAACGCCCATTCACCAATCGAAGTAACACTTGGTGGTATTACTAAACCTTTAAGCCCACTACAGCCAGAAAAAGCTCCAGATTCAATAGAAGTAACACCTAAAGGGATTCTCAACTCTCCCGTAAAGCCGCTACAACCCCAAAAAGCAGAACCTCCAATAGAAGTAATACCTGAAGGTAGTGTCAATTCTCCCGTAAAACCACTGCAACGAGAAAAAGCAGAACCTCCAATAGAAGTAATACCTGAAGGTAGTGTCAATTCTCCCGTAAAACCACTGCAACCAGAAAAAGCAGAACCTCCAATAGAAGTAACACCTGAAGGAATTTTCAACTCTCCTCTAAGACCACTACAGTTATAAAAAGCTCTAGCTTCAATAGAAGTGATACCTGATGGGAGGTTCAATTCTCCCGTAAAACCACTGCAACCAGAAAAAGCTTCAGCTTCAATAGAAGTAATACTTGGCGGTAGCGTCAATTCTCCTGTAAAGCCACTACAACCAGAAAAAGCAGAACCTCCAATAGAAGTAACACCTGAAGGAATTTTCAACTCTCCTCTAAGACCACTACAGTTATAAAAAGCGGCCCTGCCAATCGAAATAACACTTGATGGTATTTCCAAATTGCCTTTAAGGCCACTACAATTATAAAAAGCATCATCTCCTATCTTCTTTAATGTTTTTGGTAATATAATAGAAATCAGCAGTTTACTATTCTCGGCACTAAAGATACCAGATGGTAATTCTTCCAAATCGGCATTCTCTAGATCCAATATAGTAAGTTGGGATAGACCTTTGATAGTAGCGATATCATCACTATTTAATGGACCTGTTATTTTTAATGCAGTAATAGTGGTCTTATCATAACCATCCAGCCAAATACCTAATGTTCCGGCTTCCAATACATTTATTGTATTCTCAGTAAAAGATGGTTTTAATGAAATCGCTGCCATTATAGTGACTTCGGCATTAGATACCCTCACTATCACTTGGTTTACTGTAGGAATACTTGCCGTAATCGTAATTGTACCAGAAGTGTCATCTATAATATCAGTATGTAATGAATAACGATTATCATCGTTCAACATATCCGCTTTAACTACATTCATACTCCCTTCACTCTTAATTGTGTAATGAACTGTTTTCGTCTCATTTGCATCAAATTTTAGTTCATCGCCTTCAGTAAAAGTTATAGATAGTTTCTGATATTTCTGAATGGTTATTACGGTCCCATCTTTCAAAGTAAAATAAGCATATTTGCTATCTTGAGCAACTTTCTTAAAAATACTTTCTCCACTGTCCAAAATAGCCTTATCCAACTTTATCCACTGCGAATTATTTCCATAAGATACCCACCAATAGCCATTTTCTATTTTCAATTGCGGAGTAATACCTGGACTTCCCTGTCCTCCTTGTTCTCCGTCAGTACCATCTTTCCCTTCCGCTTTAATCATTTTACCGTTATTGTCTCGTAACCAGTCTCCATTTAATGTCCAATAATATATACCATCAGTATGTCGTTTCACACCGATAATCGGAGTAGTACCATCATCACCCTTATCACCTTGCTCACCTTTAGCACCATGATAAATAGTAATAGGATCACCTTTAGCAAATGAAATCGTATAACCTATCGTCTTATCTCCCTGCTTCACAGGAATAACAGCAGTAACACTATTATTATTTTGCAAAGCACTTACCAATACTTGCAGAGAACCAATATTCCCATTCATCTGCTTACACATCTCTTCCAAAGCAACAACTCTTTCATCCAATTGATGAATGCTGTCCCATAAATCATCCGTATCCGTCTTACAACTATAGAACGTTAAGTTCAGCATTGCTAACACGAACAAAAAGAATATTTTCTTCATAATAATTTGAGCTAAATTGTTTGATACTATCTGAATCATATTCATTAAAACCTAAATTCCTGAATACTTCCAAATTCCTTCCAACCATCTTTACTACTATATATTTCAGTACAATTTAAAGGTATATATAATTGAGAGGTATTTGAAAAGCATGTACCATTGAAGGGAATTGTCGGAGGAACAAGAGCCTTACAATAGACAGGAAACAAATGTTCACAACAAAAGAATGCCGAATTTCCAATTGAAATAACATTTGATGGAATTACCAAATCACCAGTAAAACTGCTACAATCGCTAAATGCCTGGGATTCGATCGAAGTAACACTTGCCGGCAATATTAAATTGCCCGTAAATCCATTGCATCCCTGAAATGCGCCACTTCCGATAACAGTAACACCTGGTGGCAACGTTAATTTCGTAAAACCAAGACAATTTTCAAATGCACCGGAACTAATATGAGTTATGTTCGGTGGTAAAACCAGCTCTCCCGTAAGACCACGACAATTCTTAAATGCTTCATCTCCAATATCGGTAATAGTCAATGGCAACACAAGATTACCTTTTAATCCACGGCAATCCATAAATGCACGTTTCCCTATTTTCTTTAATGCCTTTGGCAATATAACAGATTGCAAAGTTCTTTTTCCGTAAAAGGCTTCCTCTGGTAACTCTGCCAAGTCCGTATCTCCTAAATCTAAAATAGCAAGAGATTGACGCATTCTATTAAGTACAAGGATGTCATCACTATTCAATGGACCAGTAACTTTTAATGCCGTAATGGAATAATAATCATAGCGTCTTAGAATATCCCATAAAGTTCCGGCTTCTACTGTATTTACCGTTTGGAACAATCGTTTGAGTGAAATTGCCGTCATTATAGTAACTTCTCCATCGGACACACTTACTATTACTTGGTTTGTGGTGGGTATATTTGACGTGATTGTTATCGTTCCGGAAGTCGAATTCGTTACATTAGTATACAACGAATAACCATTGTCATCATTTAACATTTCCGTCTTAATCACATTCTTATCCTCATCACTCTTAATCGTATAATGTATTACTTTGGTTTCATTTATATCAAATATCAGTTCACTACCTTCCGCAAAGGTTATTGATAATTTTTGATATTTCTGAATGGTTATAACCGTTCCATCTTTAAGAGTGAAATAAACATATCTATCATCTTGTGTTACTTCCTCAAATACAGTAACTTCATTATCAACGATGGCTTTGTCTAGTTTTATCCATTGCGAATCTTCTCCATAAGACACCCACCAATAACCATCTTCTATCTTAAGCTGTGGTGTGACACCAGTCTTTCCTTCTTCACCAGGCTTTCCATTTTTTCCCTCCGCTTTAATCATATTGCCTGCATTGTCTCTTAACCAAGACTCTCCTAGTGTCCAATAATATAGACCATCGGTATATTGTTTTATACCAATAACAGGAGTTGCACCATCATCTCCCTTACTCCCTTGCTCCCCCTTTTCACCATGACGAATAACAATGGGATCCCCCTTAACAAAAGAAATTGTATAACCTATAATTTTTTCATCTTGCATTACAGGAATAACGGACGTGATACTGTTGTTATCTTGTAATGCGGCAGCAAGTGTTTGTAAAGAATTGATGTCGCTATTCATCTGTTTACACAATTCTTCTAATGAAGAAATTTTGCCATCCAATTCGTAAACACTATCCCACAAATCATCAGTGTCAGTCTTGCAACTGTGGAGAAAGAAACCGAAAGCTGCAATCATTAAGAAAAAGAAAGCTGTCTTTTTCACCATAATTATTAGAGTTTTTGTCGCCACTTCGGCTCCTGTGCAGTGGTTGGTCTATAAAAAAAGTGTGGAGTCGTTAGTTTATCTGTCTAGAGGTTCTGGTAAACCTAATACGTAAATAAACAATACCCCACACTCGTATATCATATGCAAAGAGATTACACATAATAATACAAGTGATGAGTGTCATTGCCATCCTTACGTATTTTTGAAATTTACCAGATTTCTAGACAAGGATAAATGCTAAACACTTTCATCAATAAATATGTAACGTTGTATACGCAAACACTATTGCTGCAACGCCACAAAGATAGAAAATATTTCGCATAAACAACACTCTTGGGGTATTGAGACTGCAAAATTGGGGCAAAATAAGATGAAAATCAATATTGAAGATTAATTATCTTCATCGTATCTTAGGGATAATAGTTCGTTTTAACAACAAGTATATAGCGGACTATATGTAAGTTTTTTTTCTAGCATTATGGATTAATTAATTTTACCGCTACAACTCCAACAGCAGCAACATAAACTATAAAAAGAAAGTGTGGAGTTATTAGTCTATCTATACAGGAGGCTCTGGTAAGCCCAAGACATAAATAAACAATACCCCACACTCATAAAGTATATGTAATGAAACCCTCATGACAATTTAGAAGTCGCCAAAGTAAATGAAAATGTTCTGTCGCACGTCTTATTAGTATATCTTAGCATATCACTAATAATGACGATTATGGCAGGGATTCATTTCGATCAGGTTGTATCGCGCGGTTGCGGTATGGACATCCACAAGAAGGTGGTGGTAGCGACGGTCCAAGGCGAAGGGATCTGTAAGGAGACCAAGTCTTTTGACACCTTCACGAGTTCTTTGACACAATTGAGAGAATGGTTGGTATCATTAGGAATCACTCACGTTGCGATGGAGAGCACTGGAGTGTATTGGAAACCGATATACAACGTGTTCGAGGATTACATCCGCAACATCTGGATTGTCAATGCCCGTCACATCAAGAATGTTCCGGGTCACAAGACAGACAAGAACGACAGTGAGTGGATATGCCAGTTGCTAATGGCAGGATTGCTCAAGCCCAGTTTTATTCCCCCTCGTGAGCAGCGCGAGCTTAGGGATCTTACTCGTTACCGCCGCAAGCTGATAGAAACGGTGTCGGCCAACAAGAACCGCATCATCCGTACGCTTGAGGACGGCAATGTCAAGTTGTCCAGCGTTCTGAGCGACACGAGCGGCTCAACTGCGACCAAACTGATAGAAATGCTTTGCGATGGCAGGATTCCGACATTGGCAGACATAGAGTCTGTACGACACAAGCGTTGTCTGCATTCCGCGGAGGAAATGCTTGAGGCATGCACGGGTTATATGAACAGCCACAAGATATACATGCTTCAGAAGATACGTTCATGCAACAGACGGCTCACGGAGGAAATCACGGAGATGGACAGGCATATCAAGGAAATCCTCTCTCCCTACGAAGATGTCATTGCAAGGCTGAGCGAGATACCCGGAGTGCAAAACCGCACCTGCGAGGAACTGATAGCCGAGATTGGTCTTGACATGGGCAACTTTCCTACTGCGGCGCATCTTTGTTCCTGGGCAGGAATGTGTCCAGGCAACAACGAAAGTGCTGGCAAGAAGAAGAGCGGAAGGACGAGCCACGGAGACAAGCATGTAAGGGCTACACTCGTTGAAGCCGCATGGGCTGCCTCACGAACAAAAGGGACGTTCTTCATGGAACGCTTCAACCGACTTGCCCCACGCAAGGGCAACAAAAAGGCGTTGATTGCCGTTGGGCACTCCCTTCTCAAGTGCATACACTATGTGTTGTCAACAGACGGAAGATACAAGGAGCTTGGAGACAGTTATGTGCCTGAGAAGAAAGAGAAGCAACGCAAGGAATACCTGAAAGGTGAGTTAAAGAAACTTGGCTACCATGTAGTCCTGACGAAGAAAAAAGATTAGCCTACACAATATAAAACTGGGGACTGAGTTAATCCAAGGCCGAATTTTACTGGAACATCCCGAGTCCGAAAATGAAACTGGTCCCAACTGCTGAGAGGCAAAGTTTGTGACATTATGAGCACGTGTATGAAAATTCAACATCAACTCAGCAGTATAAATATAAATTGCCGAACATGCCAGCCGCGCACTTGCCCAACAGTGAGTGCTCTCTATTTTTGTGTCATTGGCTCAGAGAATACATAAAAACAAAGTAAAAACAGCCGTTATAAACTAAAACGGCACAAATAATTTTCGTATGAAAATTACACATAACGATACAAGTGATGAGTGTTATTGCTGTCCTTATGCCTTTCGAAATTTACCAGATTTCCTGTATAAGGATAAAAGCTAAACACTTTCATCAATAAAAACGACGTTGAGCGACTCGCGTTGCTACAACGTCACAAAGATAAAAATTATTTCTCACAAATGATAATTTGCGCATTATTCTTACTAAAATTCCACGATCAATAGGAAATTTCACCGTTGGGCAACGGTGATTTTGTCGTTGGGCAACCATAAATTCACCATTGGGCAACGGTGAATTTGCACTATTCAGCATAAAATGCAGACAAAAAAATGGGGAAGCTCTCACGAACTTCCCCCATTAAAAAGTGATTTAGCAAAGATTAATCAGCCGGATCCGGAGCTTCTCCCGAATTTCCACCCTCGTCCGGATTTTCGCTATCACTACCACTAGTAGTCGACGTGCCATCTCCAAACAGTTCCACACTTGCCGAACCCAGCATAGCTTTGAATCTACTACCCGGAGTAAATACAATCTTTTTCCGGATAATGGTGTGGGCACTCACGTCTTCTTCCTTGTCTTTCCCTTCGGCATTGATTGCCGGACGGAACGCGCCAAACTCGTCCAGTTTCACCGAAAAACCTTCCTCCAAATAGGCTATCATCACATCCTGAACTCCCTTCAGCACCACATCCACCATAGAACGATGAACACCTGTTCGCTGATTCACTTCATCACACAACTTCTTGTAGTTGATGCTTCCTACTAGTACGTTAGCTGCAACGTACTTTTCCACCTTGTTTTGTTTATCGAAGTACAAGGTAATCTTCTTTTTTCTATATTTAAATGCCATGGTTTTAACATTTTAAATATTTGACAATTAAAAAAGTCACTCTATTGACTTCGATGCAAAGATATGAGTCTATATTGAGATTTCCAAATAGAAAAATGGTAGTATTTTAATAACAAAATCTTGATATTTTACAAGAAAAATGAGCTTACAACAAAGCTGCAAGAAAATAATAAAATACAACATTATAACAATCAATAATCACGTAATTACAATAATTCATACCAATACAATAAATAAAAATATCAAACAAGCGACAAGATAATGACAGCTATTAAGGATTTGAAGATTTTAAAAACGTCTTTCTTTGGAAAAAAATGAGATACAACCCGTATATTTAGATATTATAAAGTAATAATAGCCAACAACAAGCAAAACAACATTAATATACATTAACTTTAAGAGGGTATCCCAATAGCCATAAGACTATCAAGATACCCTCTTGAATGAAAAACCAAACTCAGTTAAATTCAACTATTCGACCAATATATAATTAAAATAAATACGTTTCTTTCCAACTTTCTTCGCTAATTCTTTTGAGTAAGATTCAGTTCCTTACGCCGCTTACGAAGAATCTCTGTAAATTCAGACAATATATGTTCTTTCATTATGCATCCGTTCCGTTCTCAAACAAATATTCTGGAGCAACATCAGCTCCGTTAGACCAAAAAATTGTCCCATCCAAACCAAATTGAACAAATAGATTTTTATCTTTCAATTCTTCAAAGGCTGGGTATTGAAGGAGTGGAGTTAAATCAACTCTCTTCTGTTGTCCATTATTAAACGAGCATAAAAGCACATAGTCTCCTAAATACTCAACATTGGTTACTTTCAACATAACTATTCATTTTTATCGTTTAACCTTATCTATTTTCTCACCTCTTTGGGCTTTACCCCAAATATCCATTAGTTCCTCTTCATGCTCATCAATAAACTGATTGACCAACTGAACAATCTTAGCTTTAGTCCGTCCTTCTATTATTCTATCTTTAATAGTTATGGTAAATTCACCATCACTACTCCTTACATGAATATGCGGTGGATTATGATCGAAACCATATATATAAATCAAAATACCTTGTATAACAAATATCGAACCCATATCTTACTATCTTATTTGTACAAATGTAACTAATTAGTTTCATTTACACAAATAAACAAGCAAAAAACAAGGGTATCCCAATAGCCATAAGACTATCAAGATACCCTCTTGAATGAAAAACCAAACTCAGTTAAATTCAACTATTCGGCCTATCTCCGATATCTAAATCAAAGAATACCCTTCACAGTTTCAAGCATTCCCTTTTCTTGAATAGAATCCAAATCAGCTTTTACAGCTTCCGTCAATCCCGGAATTTTATTCAAATCTTCACCCCAGATAAATTCTGCGCCCAGAACACCTTCGGTTACTTTCTTTGTGCAACCGGTAGCCCATAGTTCTTTCAGCAGATTCATGATTTCAGGAGCATCGTTCGGCACAATCTCAGCGCCATCCGCACGTACACCACCCTTATAATAAGTAATGATAGCTGCCAAACCAAGTACAAGTCCTTTCGGAAGCTCACCTTTACGTTCCAGATAAGTTTTCAATCCCGGCAGATCACGAGTCTCATATTTCGGGAAAGAATTCAGCATAATGCTTGTTACCGCATGGTCTACAAACGGATTATTGAAACGCTCCAATACATCATTCGCAAATTTCTCCAATTCATCTTTCGGCAGGTTCAGAGTTTCCATCAACTCGTCAAACATCACCTTATGGATATATTTTCCAATTACTTCATGCTGGCAAGCGTCACGAACAATATTCACACCGGACAAATAAGCAACCGGAGAAAGAACGGTATGCGGCCCATTCAGCAAAGTAACCTTACGTTCATGATATGGAGCTTCCGACGGTACAAACAATACGTTCAAGCCTGCCTTGTCAGCCGGGAATTCTTTGGCAATCTCCTGCGGAGCCTCAATAACCCACAAATGGAAGATTTCAGCCTGGACCACCAAGTTATCGTCATATTGCAGTTTTTCTTTGATAGCTGCAATATCCTTGCGGGGGAATCCCGGAACTATACGGTCTACCAACGTAGCATATACACCACAGGCTTCTTCAAACCAAGTCTTAAATTCTTCGCCCAAATTCCACAACTCAATGTATTGATAGATCGTCTCTTTCAGTTTGTGACCATTCAAGAAAATAAGTTCGCAAGGGAAGATGATCAGGCCTTTTGTCTTGTCGCCATTGAATGTCTTAAAACGATGATATAACAACTGAGTCAGTTTACCCGGATAAGAAGAAGCGGGAGCATCCTCTAGTTTGCAAGTCGGATCAAAGGCAATACCGGCTTCTGTAGTATTTGAAATAACGAAACGCATTTCCGGTTGTTCCGCCAGTTTCATAAATTCGTCATTTTGTGTATAAGGGTTCAATGCACGGCTGATTACATCAATCATTGTCAAGATGTTAACCACTTCTCCTTTATCCAATCCTTGAAGATTGACATGATAAAGATCGTCCTGTGTATTCAGCATATCGACCATACCTTTGTCAATGGGCTGAACTACTACAACACTACTGTTGAAATCTGTTTTCTGGTTCATGTTATAGATAATCCAATCTACAAAAGCACGTAAAAAGTTACCTTCACCAAATTGAATAATACGCTCCGGACGTTGTGCCTTAGGAGCAGTTTCTTTGTTTAATACTTTCATGTTAGTTGTAATTTATAAAGTTGATATTATACTAATTCAAAATAAAAATCGATGTTTTCTTTAATCAGGATATCAATAGGCATATATTTCACAGGATCGATATTTTTCTTGAACACGACATGATCACACAAAGCTTTCACACCGCAATAACCTTGCAATCCCGGCCGTTGTCCGATCAAATAATGTACATCCCCCGATTTCAGCAACTCTACATTTGCTTTCAGGAGGTCATATCCTATCAATCCTTTCATGCTACGCCCTGCATGACGGAGATATTCTCCCAACTGATATACTCTGGAATTGAACACAACTCCGAGTACAGCTTTCGGGTGCGTCTCAAAGAACCGGTCCAGTGTCCGACAGTTATTTTCCTGATTGGACTTATTCAATACTACTTCATGAATCACCAGATTATCGTATTCCTCAGTGATATACTGCATAAAACCTTCCAGACGGCGCTGCATCTGTATTTCAGCAGGGTTATTCTTGTTATTACTTAAAAACAGTACCAGTTCCTGCCCTTCTCCCACCGAATAATTACGCATCAATATCTTAGCCGCAATGTATCCGCTCTTATACGAATCTTGTCCGATATAGGTTAATGCATTCATTTCTTCCATATTGAAATCGACGAAAGCATACGCTATCCCATTCTCTCGCAGATAGGCCGTCAATGATAAGGTTTCTTCCCAGAAATTGGGAGCAATCAACACCGCATCCACATTGCTTTCCTTGATAGAACGACAGGCTTCCTGATAGCTGGCTTCATCTCCGTGATGGTAACACAGATAATCCACGCTCACATTGAAAGGACGCAACTCTTGCCGGGCACGCTCAATGCCGCCCACTACGGAATGCCAATAATCGTGCTCTATATAATAAGGAATTAGGCAAACGAAAGAATATTTCTTTTTAGCAGCCAGTCCGATAGCAAAAACATTGGGCTGGTAATGAATTTCATCCAGCACCTTCTGAACCTTAGCTTTGCTCTTAGGAGATACGTCACCGCGATTGTGCAATACCCTGTCCACCGTTCCGGCAGAAACGCCTGCCATACGGGCTATGTCTTTAATCGTATAGTTCTGGTCCTCCATAGTGCTAAAACTTAAATATTATAAATAATCGCTGCAAATATACGAATTATTTTGTTACTCCAAGTAAAATTTCTATTTTTGTGTTCGATAACGGTTAATAAAACTAAAACGAGATTTACACCTAGTAGCTTTAAAATCAATACTATATAGGTATAAATACAGAAAGTAATAATTTTATATACTTAAAACACAGTAATAATGAAGAATTTCATGGACGAGAACTTCTTACTGCAAACAGAAACTGCACAGAAGTTGTATCACGAGCATGCGGCTAAAATGCCGATTATCGACTATCACTGTCATTTAATTCCACAAATGGTAGCCGATGACTACAAGTTTAAATCACTGACTGAAATTTGGTTGGGAGGCGACCACTACAAATGGCGCGCTATGCGTACAAACGGTGTAGACGAACGTTTCTGCACAGGGAAGGACACCACAGACTGGGAAAAATTTGAGAAATGGGCAGAAACCGTACCCTATACTTTCCGCAATCCGTTATACCATTGGACTCATCTGGAACTGAAAACAGCTTTCGGCATCGATAAGATATTGAATCCGAAAACCGCACGTGAGATCTACGATGAATGTAACGAGAAATTAGCTCAACCTGAATATTCCGCTCGCGGAATGATGCGTCGCTACCACGTAGAAACCGTCTGTACTACCGACGATCCGATAGACTCGTTGGAATATCACATCAAGACACGAGAAAGCGGATTTGAAATCAAGATGTTGCCGACTTGGCGTCCGGACAAAGCTATGGCAGTAGAAGTTCCGGCAGATTTCCGCGCTTATGTAGAAAAATTGGCAGAGGTAAGCGACACCAACATTTCCAGCTTTGACGATATGATTGCCGCATTGCGCAAACGTCACGATTTCTTCGCAGCACAAGGATGTCGCCTGTCCGATCACGGTATCGAGGAATTCTACGCAGAAGATTATACCGATGCGGAAATCAAAGCTATATTTAATAAGGTATATGGCGGTACTGAACTGACGAAGGAAGAAATTCTGAAGTTCAAATCGGCAATGCTCGTAATCTTCGGAGAAATGGATTGGGAAAAGGGATGGACTCAACAGTTCCATTACGGCGCAATCCGCAACAACAACACCAAGATGTTTAAATTGTTAGGTCCCGATACAGGTTTCGACTCTATCGGTGAATTTACAACAGCGAAAGCAATGGCTAAATTCCTCGACCGCTTGAACACAAACGGTAAATTGACGAAGACAATCCTCTACAACCTGAATCCATGCGCAAACGAGGTGATTGCAACTATGCTGGGCAACTTCCAGGATGGATCTGTTGCGGGAAAAATCCAGTTTGGTTCCGGATGGTGGTTCTTGGATCAGAAAGATGGTATGGAAAAACAAATGAACGCCTTGTCGGTACTCGGTCTTTTGAGCCGCTTCGTAGGTATGTTGACTGATTCCCGTTCATTCCTATCCTACCCGCGTCACGAATATTTCCGCCGTACATTGTGTAATCTAGTAGGACGTGACGTAGAGAACGGAGAAATCCCAGTATCCGAAATGGAACGTGTAAATCAAATGATTGAAGACATCAGCTATAACAACGCTAAGAACTTCTTCAAGTTCTAAGTAATATATCAAAGCTATAAATGCCGTTGCCTGAATCCAACAATCAGACAACGGCATTTTTTATATCCACCCCACCTTTTACCAGATTTAGAAATAAAAAAAAGAAGCAACACGAAGTCACTTCTTCCTTTTGTACACCCTCAGGGATTCGAACCCTGGACCCACTGATTAAGAGTCAGTTGCTCTACCAACTGAGCTAAGAGTGCAACTTTTTTTTCATTGCAACTCGGAATTTGTACACCCTCAGGGATTCGAACCCTGGACCCACTGATTAAGAGTCAGTTGCTCTACCAACTGAGCTAAGAGTGCTTATTTCCTCGTTTGCGGTTGCAAAAGTAGGTCTTTTATTTTATTTGACCAAACAATAATGCAGCTTTTTTACTATCTTTTTTCCGCTTTTATTCGAACACGTAGAGCTCGGAAGGTGTATTTCGCTTTAAAGCAAGCAGTTGCACATCTTTGCCAACGATTACTCCTTTGTTCTTTAATTTCCATTCTACTGTTTTGAAAGCCAATTCCGGATGATTATTGTCTTTGCTTAAATGACACAACCAAATATATCGCAAACGTTCAGTGATATTTTCCGCCAAAAACTCCGCCGTATCAGAGTTACTCATGTGTCCGGTCCTACTCGCAATCCGTTCCTTCAGATATTGAGGATAAGGACCCATCTTAAGCATTTCCTCATCGTAGTTGGCTTCAAGTATCAGATAATGGGCTTTACTGATATAATGGGCAGCCGTAGGAGTAATTTCTCCAAGGTCCGTCAAGAAAGAAAAGACTTTGCCGTCAATCTCAATGCAATATCCAACATTGTCCGTTCCATCATGTGGCACCTCAAAAGACTCGATACGAAAATCCTCCAACATCATGGGTTCCTGCTTTTCCAAATAACGGACTGACGAACTGAGTTTCTCTGTCATACAATAACTACGATTAATTCCGGCATGAATACGGGCGGTTGTATAAACAGGAATATTCATTTTTTCTCCCAGATTACCCACTGCTTTAATGTGGTCAGCATGATCATGGGTTATAAATACCGCACGGATACTATCCATCAGGATATTATAATCTTTCAGTACTTTCTTGATTGTACGTATACCAATTCCTGCATCTATCAGTATCCCATAAGTTTCGGTACCCAGATAATAACAGTTCCCACTACTGCCACTCGCCAGGCTTATAAATTTTACTTTCATGTTTTATCTTCTTTATTAAAATGCAAAATGCCGTCAACTTTTACAGCAAAGTGACGGCAAATATACGTAAAAAAGAAGAGAATTACCGAGAAGCTTTCTTCTTTTTGTCGATGGATTCGGTGATTTTTGCAAATAACAGTAATGCCACAGCTGCAATCAGCCCTATGGCAGCAAAATAATACCATATATAATGAGCATTTACGCTAGCTGCCTCCCACGCTGCCCGTGTCTCGAACAAAGCAGGATCCGGACAATACTTAGTGAGCAGAATTCCCGCCAGACCAAAACCGAAAATAGAAGAAAGAAACGAATGCAAATGGCTGAACCCTAAATACATTCCTTCTTCTCCTTTAGGAGCCTGCAAGGAGAAATATTCCAAATAACGCGGTGAAATAAAACATTCGGCAAGTGCCTGCACCACTATACCCGCAATCATCATCAGAGTAATATTACTCATACCGGCAACAAGATCATTGCCCAGCAAATTCCCGCACGCCATCAGCAACGCAGAAACAGGAATCAGAAACATCCCCACATTCATCGAAGTAATCGCACTGCGTTTTGCCATCAGACGTGTGATAAAACTAACGCAACAAACCACCACAAACGGATTCACATTAGCAATCCAACCCGGTCTTGCCGTCTCTCCGGCCATACGAATCACATACTTGGGCATAGTGGCATAAAGTTGCTGCTGTACCATCCAGAAACCGGTAACAATCAGAATAAGAATCAACAAACGCCAGTTTGTAATGATTCGCATAAACCCTTGCCCAATCTCACGGAGTGTTTTTCCTTCGCCTGCCGTGTGCGTTGATTTATAAAGGAATAACAGCAAGCAAAGCAATAACTGTCATCGTACCGGAAAAATAATTAATATAGATATATGCTTGCTCACCAATGACGTTACGCAAAGGGTCGATTATCGTTTTACCGGTGAAAGCACCCACATTTACCATCATATAAAAGATGGAATAACCACGGGCACGGGTTGCTTCTGTTGTTTCTTTAGCCACAGAAGCGGAGATGATAGACTTAATGAAGGAGCCTCCCACCATAAGCACAAATAAAACCGGAACAATGATCCACCGGGTATAACTATCAGGCAAACCATTAAATTGAGTAGTAACGCCATAACTAACCAGCCCTGCAGCTTCCAGCAAAGTGGGCAACACACCTAGCCCCAAATATCCGACAGATAATATGGAGAATGCTATAATCATTGATTTCCGGAAACCGATTTTGTCGGCATAGGCCCCGGAAAAAATAGGAAGCAGATATAAACCTCCGGAAAAAAGCCCGGAAATCATACTTGCTTCGAAATCGTTAAAACCTAAAATGGAAGATAGATAAATAGTGAGAACGATAAAAACGGCATAATATGCCATACGCTCAAACAGTTCGACTGTGTTGCTGACCCAGAAAGCTCTCGTAAAGCCTTTAGCAGCACGCTGAGGGGAATTGTCCATGTATTTATATTTTTGTTAAAATGTTAATTCGGGGCAAAGATACGTTTTTTTAGCTTACTGTCTGTATCTTTGTCAGAAATTAGGTACTAGAAAACTATGATTATAGCTGTTGATTTTGACGGAACGATTGTAGAACATCGTTATCCACGCATTGGTGAAGAAATTCCGTTCGCCATCGATACATTAAAGTTATTGCAACAAGAAAAGCACCGCTTAATATTGTGGAGCGTGCGTGAAGGAACACTCTTGGAAGAAGCTGTCGAATGGTGTAAAGCCAGAGGTCTGGAGTTCTATGCGGTCAACAAGGATTATCCTGAAGAACAAAAAAGCCATCAAGGCTTTTCCCGCAAATTAAAAGCCGACTTATTCATTGACGACCGCAATCTAGGCGGTCTACCGGATTGGGGGCTTATTTATGAAATGATAAAGAAGAAAAAAACATTTGCGGATATATATAGCCAAAATGACGATGAGCAGCAGCCTTTGAAGAAAAAGAAAAGATGGTTGCCCTTTTAACACTTAAAATGATAAATAAATGACTATATACATAAAAAATGTGATTAAATAATCAATTATTGAGATTATTCGGTGTATATTTGCATATCCTTATTTCTCGTAATCTCTGAAGATACGAGTATAATATGTTAATTTTGTTTGTTTTGTTTGTTGTGCACTCTTGTCAGGCGTGATTAGAGTGCACTTTTATTTATGCGCCTCTATTCTCCCACTTTTCTCTAAACTCCCACAATTGCTCTATAGTGGGATGAAAAGTCGGGTTTTCCCAATTCCTGGAAATCATTGCTATCAATGTTTCCAGATAATGTTTGCCATCAATAATTGTTGTACACTTATTGATCTGAAATCTCTCTGTCGGGTAATTATCAGTCTCAACCATTTTTTTTGCCCAATCCAGCAATTCCTGAACGGACTCATTATCATAAGTATGCTGTTCCATATCACACATTTTTCTACAAAGATACAAAGTTTATTATAAGATTATGAGAACAAAATCAAGATTTCTTATGTTTATCATAAATAAGAACAAACTTAAAATAGAATATCTTATGATTTATAACTTTTTATTTCCAACAAAACCCAACACAACAAAAACATCTTTGTTGCTACTAGTAGTCCGGATTATCTTCGGAGTATTATTGATGAATCACGGAATACAAAAATGGAGTAACTTTCAAGAATTATCTGCCGTTTTTCCAGATCCACTGGGATTAGGCAGCCCCATTTCTCTCGGGTTAGCCATTTTCGGCGAATTGGTATGCTCAATGGCATTTATCATCGGCTTTTTGTATCGTTTGGCAATGATTCCGATGATTTTCACGATGATAGTGGCATTTTTTATCGTTCATGCCAATGATGCATTTGCAGTCAAAGAATTGGCTTTCATTTACTTAATTGTATTTATAATCATGTATATCGCCGGACCCGGCAAATTCTCCATCGATCATATCATCGGAAATGAAATGGCACGCCGAAAATTAAAATCATAAAAAACAGGGATTATAACCTAAATAAACAAAAAAGTATTATATTTGCAGGTACACAAAAGAAGCAATATAAATATTTTTTATTAACTAAAAACTTTCTGACATGAAAAGAAACAAAATGGTTTTGGTTGCGGCAGTACTTAGCGGCAGCCTATTATTTAGTTCCTGTGTAGGTTCATTCGGCTTATTTAACCGCCTGACAACTTGGAATCAGTCTCTTGGTAACAAATTTGTAAATGAACTTGTGTTTTTAGCTTTCAACATTGTACCGGTCTATGGTGTAGCTTACCTTGCCGATGCTTTAGTAATCAACTCTATTGAATTCTGGAGTGGTTCCAATCCTATGGCTAATGTAGGTGACGTAAAGAAAGTTAAAGGAGAAAACGGTAACTATATGGTAAAAACGCTGGAGAACGGCTACTCTATCACTAAAGAAGGAGAAACTGCTTCTATGGATCTGATCTACGACAAAGAAGCCAATACATGGAATGTTGTCGCAAACGGTGAAAGCGCTGAACTTGTAAAAATGAATAATGACGGTACTGCTGACTTGTTCTTGCCGAACGGTGAGAAAATGAATGTAACTCTGGATGCTCAAGGTATGATGGCAGCTCGCCAAGCTACTACAAGCAACCTCATGTTTGCAGCCCGTTAACATAACAACCCAAGAATATATAATAAAGGAGATGGAACTCGACTTTGTTTCATCTCCTTTTTTCATACTCATTACCAACTATAATATCATTTCTAATCATATAAATTTAATGTTATGAATAAATTGCACATACATATCCTATCTATATTTTCATTCATTTGCTTATCTTGTCAACAACAAACGCCCAAAAGCCAAATAGAGCAAACAGCCGTAGACTTTTGCGAAGCCTTTTATAACTTCAATTATCCGGTTGCCGAAGAGTGGAGCACTCCTTCTTCCCTATCCTATCTTAGCTTTTTAGCCTCCAATATACAGCAGAAGCATATAGAACAATTAAAAGCACAGGGAACAGCCAAAGTATCTGTCGTTTCCAGCGAAATAGACGCTAATTCCGAAAGAGCAACGGTTGTTTGCGAAATAAAAAATGCGCATATTATAAGTCCCATCAGTGGGGAAATGCAACAAATAAGTGTTCTGCAAGACACGCTCGAACTAATGAGGGAACGTAATAAATGGTTAATCAGAATGGATATCCCACGGCAAAATGGAAAGCGAAATCACGACTAAACTTAGGATGAATAATAGGGAAACGCTCTTTCTTTGTTTCAAAAGCCGGATTAACCGCTTTCATACCTCCGTCAAAACGAAGAATAAAGAAATCCAGGTCAAGCCGTAAGCCTAAGCCATAAGCAACCGCTATTTGCTTATAGAATTTGTCGAACTTGAAAACGCCTCCGGGCTGATTTGCATAGTTCCGGATCGTCCAGATATTACCTGCATCCACAAATACGGCTCCTTGAAATTTCCAAAACAGTTTACTCCGATATTCAATACTCGCATCCAGTTTAATATCTCCCGATTGGTCCAACAGGTTTCCATTTCCGGAGAAAGAACCCGGTCCTAAATCACGCACGGCCCATCCACGTACGCTATTAGCTCCTCCGGAAAAATATTGTTTCTCAAACGGAATCGTTTTTGCATTCCCATAGGGTACTGCAATTCCCAAACCGGCGTGAAACGCAAATGAGTTACGGTGGTCAATCCGTATATTCTTTGCGAAATCAAATTCACCTTTCAGATATTGGGCATAGGGAATTCCCAGAATGGCATACTCACCATTATCATTCTTCCGGATATTGGCAACTTTGGACAAGGCATACAATATATTTCCCGCAGACTCGAAATTAAAGCGGATAGAATATGAATTAGAAGCAATCGTATTATTGACGATAGATCCACCTACACTATTATAATTGTAACTATATCCCATATTTACAATCAAGCGGTCTTGATAATTATATTGGAATATATGATTTTGCCCTTTATTGATATAATCTTCTCTGAATCTGTCTGAAATACGCGGCAAATAAAGAAAACCAATATTAATCAAATCGATACGATGTTGAATTTTCTGACGTTGTGTCCATTTGTAACTCCAGTTGGCAGATGCCATCGTCCGCAGAAACTCCGGCCGTAACTGATAATTATACTGCAACCCGAACTCAGTGGTAGCCCTGATTTTACGTTTAAAGTCAGAAGAAAGAAAGGGAAACAAGAAGTTAGGAAAGTTAATGCTCGTCTCTACCCCGTATTCAGTATAGTTGTTATTCGAATAGCCTGCCTGAAGTCCGGAGATCACCTCGTATGCCCCACGAAACTTTATCATAAAAGTCTCCGAACCACGAAATAGATTCCTATTCTGAAAAGCGACTGAAGCAGCCGCCCCCAAGTCTCCGGCGGAATTCGTACCTTCCACCTCAAACGATACAGACTTATGCTTACTTTTTGTCAGCATTACATAGCAATCGAGCATTGTCGAATCTCCTAACTGAGTCTCAAAGAAACGGATATTAGTATATTTCAACGCCGACAAACGCCCAAAGCTGGAGTATGTTTGCTGCACATCGCGTTCATTATACAAATCTCCGGGACTAAAACGAAGGTTATCCGTCAACACTTTGGGGCGCAAATAAAGTTTATCTTTATAGAAAATAGGATATCCTTTATAATGAATAGAGTCGTTGATTTCCACACTGCTCAATGCCGAAGATTGCAGGACATCATAATCAGTGATAAAATTAATCTTATTGATCCAATATTGCTGATGTGCTCGTGCCGAATCATTCGTATGAGCCTTGTAAGGCCGCAAAAACTGAGTCAAATCGACCTTATAGGTATTACGGACAGTATCGGCAGTATAGCCTATATAGTCCTTATTAAATTTATAATAACCGTTTTGCAACAATTTATCCGTGATACGTTGCCTGTCCGCATCCAATACATTTACATCAAAATACATTCCCTGTTTCAACAGACTCCTGGCAGAATCCTGCTTGAGAAGTGCTTCTATTTTAGGATCGGATATATTATATTTAATGGACTGAACAACGTACGGTTTTCCCGCAGTCACGTCATAGTATAATTTTATCTTCTTCTTTTTGATCTTTGTCGAACGTTTTACGGTAGCTGCCATATATCCCATATTATGCACAGCCTTCGTGATTTCCTCTTCAGAACGCAATGCTTCATCCTCATTATATATCACGGGAGCATCACCTATTCTCCGTAAAAACTTATTTCCCCATTTAGTAGAATCACGTCCGGAAAGATTGTAAACGTAAAGCTGGGTCTTTATCAGACTAAACCACTTGGCATTAGGATTCTGACGAACATACATTTTCAATGAAGAAGGGCGGATACTTTTCTCATCCGTACGAATTTTGACTTCATCCAACAGATATGAACCATCCGGCACAAACTTGGTGGCAGTGCACGAAGCAAGTGACAAGACAGCGACAGAAGCAAGCAAACAAAGAAAATCTCTCCTCATACGGTTCTTACATCGATAGCATAAAAAAAGTGATTACAAAGATAAATTATATTTTCCGATAGGGAAAATAATTTAAGAAAAAGAGAGGAAAGTAAAGGCAGATTGGAAATATCTTTATAGCTTTGCAAAAGAATATCAAATCTATGGCACCACTTAGTAAGAATAAAATAAAGTATATACACTCGCTGGAACAAAAGAAAATACGTAAAGAAGAACGAGTATTTCTAGCTGAGGGCCCAAAGCTGGTAGGCGATTTACTCGAATATTTTCCTTGCCGTTTTCTGGCCGCAACCTCATTATGGCTTCAGAATCATCCGAATATATATGCGGATGAGATAGCAGAAGTCTCTCAAGAGGAACTCTCACGGGCAAGTCTCTTAAAAACTCCCCAACAGGTACTTGCCGTCTTTGAGCAACCGAAATATACACTAACTCCGGATATTGCCCGTCACTCCCTTTGTCTGGCATTAGACGATGTTCAGGATCCCGGAAATCTGGGGACGATTATTCGTCTGGCCGATTGGTTCGGGATTGAAGACATTATTTGCTCACAGAACACAGTAGACGTTTATAACCCCAAGACAGTACAAGCCACTATGGGTGGAATTGCCCGAGTAAGGGTACATTACACTTCTCTTCCGGATTTTATCCGTTCGCAAAGCAAAGAGATACCCGTGTTCGGTACTTTTTTGGATGGACAAAATATGTACGAGCAACCATTAGCCGCTAATGGATTGATTGTGATGGGAAATGAAGGAAACGGCATAGGGAAAGAAGTGGAAGCGTTAATCAATAGAAAACTGTATATTCCCAATTACCCACAAGGCCAGGAAACATCCGAATCGCTCAATGTAGCCATTGCTACCGCAGTAATCTGTGCCGAGTTCCGTCGACAGGCCGCATGGAAGTAAAATCAAAGGGATAAAACAAATAAGGAAACAATACTTCTCCATTCTTCCGGGATGTATCAAGAAAGTCGTTCAAAGTACAAGAAGACGCAGCTATAAGAACAGGAAGATTCTGTTGAAATACCGGGATGTTTTTAGCAACCATCCCGATATTTTTTATTTCTTCCATCTGATGTACAGGCAACAAAACAATTACACCCGGCAGCCATTCAACGGACTCCACTTCTTCAGTCAGTGGAAATATATTTTGAGCAACTCCTTCGTCACTTATCTCCACTACCTGTTGCTTTACGAATCCGACACTGGGTATCAGTAAATAATGAGAAGCAAAACGTTTCATCATGACTAACGTGTTTGACGTCTTTGCTGCTGACGCCTGCGTTGATTCATCTGGCGTTCCTTGCGCTGTTCCATTCTTTCCTGCTGGATATGTTGTTCCACTTCGATCTGCTCCGGCTTCTTCTCACGATGTGTTCCCGTACGGCGGCGGTTCATTTCTTCCGGTGTCAATCGTTGAACATCTTCTTTACCCTTCTCCTTCTCCACTACTCTCTCCAAAGAATCAGCCTTATGATCGGAGAGTTTCTTCAAAGAATCAGCTTCCAAAGCTTTTATCTTATTCAGCGAATCACGGACAGCAAAAGCAAGTGTATCCGTACAATGATAACGGGTCATGCTAAAGCAATCGGCCAACAATGACCCTGCTTTTTCCTGTCTTTCCATCGGATAGTAAATGAAGCCTTTTATCTCTTTCATCTGTCCCAATGTATCTGCAAAAAGACGGATTTTCTGAACTCCGGACTCGGTCACTGTTGTCCAATGACTAACTGTATCTTTCTCGTAAATCACCTGCATTGCCATAGTGACAGTTCTTAAAGAATCGGCCAACATCGGTTCCAGAAAACGATACCGCACTTCCCACACCAACGTATCCCGATCTTTATAGTTAGAGTCAGTCGGCAAGGTAAACACATATTGATTGTTCATCATCTCACCTGTGAGGCGCACCATACGCTGCCACGGCCATACATTAATGCTGTCTCCTTGTTTGGTTGTTTTCGGTTTCTTATCACGCTTGGCTATCAGATCGCCAACAAGTTCCTGCTCACTTTTCAAACGTACCTTTACCTTCTCATAAATTTTCGATAACACTTCTGTGTTACGTGTGTACCACACCATAGACGAATCAAACACAGCCTGCGTAGTTCCGTGTTTCCGAAAGACGGCATCAAGATACAACGCTTTCTTATAGTTCTCGCTATAAGGAAGGTTATCCCCCATAGACTTTGCCAGATGGTAATCATATAACAAATTCTCCATCTCTGATTCAGGGATTACCCCACCGGGTCTTTTCACTTTACACCCGGCTACCGCAAAAACCACTATGCAGACAAGACACAGATGAAACCGAAACTTATTATTCATGATTCACACTTCTCTTTTCTTCCTTATCCAACGAATGATATGACTCATTCAGATATTTACTATAAAAAAGCAATAAAGCAATGATACCACAGCTAATAGCAGCATCAGCAAAATTAAAGATCGGACTAAAGAATATAAAATGCTCGCCACCCACAAACGGCATCCAAGCAGGCCAGTTCGTATCTATAATCGGGAAGTAGAACATATCCACAACCTTACCGTAGAACCAGGTAGAATATCCTCCTCCTTCGGGCATAAAGCTCGCAATCTGCGAATGTGTGCTTTCATTGAAGATCACTCCATAAAAGACACTATCTATAATATTACCCAAAGCACCGGTCAGAATCAAAGCCACACAAACAATATAGCCTGTTTTGAATCCTTTTTTTATTATCTTGTAGAGATACCACCCTATCAACGCTACCGCAACAATACGGAAAGTGGTCAGGAACAACTTCCCAAAAATCTCCATGCCGAAAGCCATTCCATTGTTTTCGGTGAAATAGATATAAAACCAATCCGTCACACGTATGCTTTCATGCCAATACATATGAGTCTTAATCCAGATTTTAATGATCTGGTCAATAATTAATACGGAAAAGATAACGAGCAGGGCGATTCTCCCTTTCGTGAATAGTTTCTTCATGTGTTCATTATAAATTAAACATAACGAGCTACAAGTGCCGTGCGTAAACTTTGCGCAGCTACTTGTAGCTCGTCACTCGTAGCTTGTGTAGCTATCTATTATTTTTTACCGCTGTTCTTTGCTTCAATGCTTAATGTAGCATGAGGAACAGCGCGCAGACGTTCTGCCGGAATCAACTTTCCTGTTTCACGACAGATACCATACGTCTTATTCTCAATACGTACCAAAGCTGCCTGCAATCCTTGTATGAACTTCAACTGGCGCTGTGCCAGACGGGTTGTTTCTTCTTTGGATAGCGTATTCGCACCTTCTTCCAACACTTTATAGGTAGGAGACGTATCATCGGTATCATTACCGTCCAATCCCATCAAACTCTTCTTCAACTGTTCATAGTCACGTTGGGCCAATTCCAGTTTCTCCATAATAATGGCACGGAATTCTTCGAGTTCCGCATCTGAGTATCTAGTCTTTTCTGCCATAATCTTACAATTTTAAAAGGTTAATCAATATAGTATTAGTCTTTTATCACATTCACGAACAGTGAGAAATCGTCAAAGTTAAGCTCTGTACCGTCTTTCACTTCATCTACAAGTTCTAAAGATGTGCCTAAAACTTGGTTACAAATATAAGTATTATATTCTTTTACCGCATCATCTGTTTGCGTATTTTTCGAGATTGTTATTTTTATTTTGTCTGTAATCTCGAAACCGCTTGATTTTCGTATGTTTTGAATACGATTTACCAATTCACGGGCAATACCCTCACGCCGCAACTCTTCGGTAACGGTTACTTCAAGCGCAACAGTCAGCTTACCTTCATTGGCAACCAGCCATCCCGGAATATCCTCACTGAAGATTTCCACATCCGCTGCTTCAATAACAGCTTCCGCTCCATCCAGGTTCAGCACATATTTTCCATTCTTTTCCAGCTCGGCGATAGCTTCCTGCGACATTCCGGCAACAGCAGCAGCCACTGCTTTCATTTGTTTTCCAAACTTCGGACCCAATTTCTTAAAGTCGCACTTCACCTTCTTTACCAATACACCGGCAGCACCATCTACAAATTTAACTTCCTTGACATTAACTTCATTCATTATCAAGTTCTTCACCGCTTCGATATGGGCTTTCTGTTCTTCATCTACCACCGGAACCATGATACATTGCAGAGGTTGGCGCACTTTGATATTCACTTTACGACGTAATGCCAATACCATAGACGTTACATCCTGCGCCATTTTCATACGGGCTTCCAGTTCTTTATCTATGCTATTTTCCTGGTATTCCGGAAATTTAGCCAAGTGGACAGACACAACATTATCACGTCCTGTCGCTGTAATCAAGTCTGTGTACAACCTGTCGGCATAGAACGGAGCTATCGGCGACATCAATTTAGCCACTGTCTCAAGACATATATACAATGTCTGGTATGCAGACAGTTTATCCTGTGTAAATTCACCACCCCAGAAACGTTTACGATTCAGACGAACGTACCAATTGGACAAATTATCATTCACAAAGTCGGAAATCAAACGTCCAGCCTTTGTCGGCTCATATTCATTATAACAGGTATCTACCTCTTTTATCAACGTGTTCAATACAGACAGAATCCAACGGTCGATTTCCGGACGTTCCGCCATCGGCACATCCGCTTCCTTATATTCAAATCCGTCAACATTGGCATAAAGCGCAAAGAACGAATAGGTATTATATAAAGTACCGAAGAATTTACGACGGACTTCTTCTATTCCGTCTACATCGAATTTCAAATTATCCCACGGAGACGAGTTGGTAATCATATACCAGCGCAACGGGTCAGAACCATATTTCTCAATTGTACTAAACGGATCGACAGCATTACCCAAACGCTTGGACATCTTGTTACCGTTCTTATCCAACACTAATCCGTTAGAAATTACCGCTTTATAAGATACACTGTCGAATACCATAGTGGCAATCGCATGCAATGTGAAGAACCATCCGCGTGTCTGATCCACTCCTTCTGCAATGAAATCGGCAGGATATACCTGACGGCTATCCAACAGTTCCTTGTTTTCAAACGGATAATGGATCTGTGCGTATGGCATGGAACCAGAATCGAACCAAACATCTATCAAGTCCATTTCACGCTTCATCGGCTTACCGTCTTTAGAAACCAAAATAATATCATCCACGTACGGGCGGTGAAGGTCAATCTTGTCATAGTTCTGCTCTGTATATTCACCCGGAACAAATCCCTTATCCTTATACGGGTTCGACTGCATGAATCCGGCAGCCACCGATTTCTCTATTTCATTATAAAGTTCCTCTACGGATTCAATACACTTTTCGTCCGTATTATCTTCCGTGCGCCAGATAGGAAGCGGAGTTCCCCAATAACGTGAACGGCTTAAGTTCCAGTCATTCAAGTTTTCCAGCCATTTACCGAAGCGTCCTGTTCCGGTAGACTCCGGTTTCCAGTTGATAGTCTTGTTCAATTCCATCATACGCTCCTTGCAAGCTGTAGAACGGATAAACCAGCTATCCAACGGATAATAAAGTACCGGTTTGTCTGTACGCCAACAGTGCGGATAGTTATGGACGTGCTTTTCTATTTTGAAAGCTTGCTTACCAGCCTTCATCATCATGCAAAGAGCAATATCCAAAGATTCGGCAGTCTGGGCAGCCTTCTCATCATATTTTCCGTCCACCGTAAACTGCGGGTCATAAGCATTCTTCACCCATGCGCCTTGATATTCCTTATATTTATCTACATCCACGCATTCCTTGACAAATCTTTCATCCAGTTCATCCAATAAATAGAACTTACCGGTAAGATCTACCATCGGGCGGGTTTCACCTTTCTTATTTATCATGAACAATGACGGAATACCTGCCGCACGTGCCACATTCGCATCATCCGCACCAAAAGTCGGTGCAATGTGCACGATACCCGTACCGTCTTCCGTCGTCACATAATCCCCTTGAATAACCCGGAAGCCTTTATCGCTGACTTTCCACATTCCGTCTTCGGAAACCTCTATCGGTTTCACCCAAGGAATGAGTTGTTCATATTCCATGCCCACCAGTTCCGTCCCTTTATATTCGGCCACTACCTTGAACGGAACCAGCTTATCTCCCGGTTTGTAATCTTCCAGATTCAAGTCCGCAGCTTTCGGATTAAAGTGAGTATTTAACAACGCCTTAGCCAAAACAACCGTAATCGGTTCTCCATTATATGCATTGTATGACTGTACAACCACATAATCAAATTTCGGGCCGACACAGAGTGCCGTATTTGAAGGCAATGTCCATGGAGTGGTGGTCCAAGCAAGGAAATAAGGGGTTCCCCATCCGGTCATTTCCGGTTTCGGGTCCTTTATCTTGAATTGGGCAACCATCGTCGTATCCTTCACATCCCGGTAACATCCCGGCTGGTTCAGCTCATGAGAACTCAACCCCGTTCCTGCTGCCGGAGAATACGGCTGGATGGTATATCCTTTATACAACAATCCTTTCTTATATAATTGCTTTAACAGCCACCAAAGGGTTTCAATATAACGGTTGTCATACGTGATATAGGGATGTTTCATATCCACCCAATATCCCATCTTGTGAGTCAAGTCCTCCCATTCTTTAGTAAACTTCATCACATCCTTGCGACAAGCAGCATTATATTCGGCTACGGAGATTTTCTTGCCGATATCCTCCTTTGTGATACCCAACGCCTTTTCTACACCCAATTCTACAGGCAGTCCATGCGTATCCCATCCGGCTTTACGCTTTACCTGATACCCTTTCATCGTTTTGTAACGGCAGAAAATATCCTTAATCGTACGGGCCATTACATGGTGAATACCCGGCATACCATTAGCCGAGGGAGGTCCTTCAAAAAAAACGAACGAAAGACAGCCATCACGTTCTGTCATACTCTTGGCGAAAACCTGGTTTTCGTCCCATTTCTTCAGCACATCTTTGTTCACCTGTGAAAGGTCAAACTGCGAATACTCAGTAAATCTCTTACCCATAGCTATATCTACGATTTTACTATTTACAATTTACACTTTGAGGGGTATCCCCGTTTTTAAGGGTGCAAATTTACAAAAACATTTGTTTAGTTGAGCAAAAAGCAAAGACTTTTAATCGGAATCCTATAAAGTTAACGATTTAAACTGCCTGTGACCTAAACAAAACAGACCTATCCTTGTTCTACTGAAAAACCTAAAAGCACTTATCTTATGAATTACGGTATTAGTATTTTATTCAGAGCAATCCCTTTGGTGATGGCACTCTTTTGCTTCGGATACGGAGCATTCATTTACGGTTACGGAGATGCAGGAGGTCGCGTTGTGGCAGGCCCCGTCGTTTTTTCACTAGGCATGATATGTATTGCGCTGTTCTGTACGGCGGCTACCATTATCCGGCAAATCATACATACTTATAACCGAGCCGCAAAATATGGATTGCCGATCCTTGGTTATCTGGCAGCTATTGCGACAATCATCACAGGAATATGCATCTTCAGTGGAGCTGATTCTCCTTCAGCATTCGTTGCCGGTCATGTAATAACCGGTGTCGGATTTATTACAGGCTGCGTAGCCACTGCCGCCACTTCTTCCACCCGCTTTTCTTTTATTCCCGGAAACTCTAAAAGCACAGGGAATGAAGTTCCGGATGGAGCTTTTTCTTTGGGAGAAGAACGTACGATGGAAGCCGTTGTAATCACCATATCTTTGGTTGCATGGATATGGGCATTCGTTTTATTAGCCAACAGCCATGTTCATCCGGCTTACTTTGTGGCAGGTCATGTAATGGTAGGCCTTGCATGTATTTGTACCAGTCTGATTGCGTTAGTAGCTACTATAGCCCGACAGATACGTAATGTATATTCGGAAAAAGAACGTTCACAATGGCCGAAGTTAGTATTACTGATGGGATCTATTTCCTTCATTTGGGGGCTTTTTGTAATTTTCGCAGACTCAGGAAGTACAAACGGTACTACAGGCTATATCATGCTTGGGCTTGGTTTAGTATGTTACAGTATCTCCAGTAAAGTAATCCTCCTGGCAAAAATATGGAGACATGAATTCAAATTAGCCAACCGCATTCCTTTAATTCCGGTACTGACGGCATTGGCTTGCTTATTCTTGGCTGCATTTGTATTTGAACTTGCCACTGTACATTCGGATTATTTCATTCCCGCCCGCGTCTTATCGGGACTGGGAGCTATCTGTTTTACCTTATTCTCCATCGTCAGTATCCTCGAAAGCGGTACTTCCGGGAAGGGATAAAACGGGAATAAATCAAAGTTCTTTTACCACAGATTACACGAACCTTCACAGATTAAAGATTAAATGATTCATTCTTAATAGAAATAATCCAATAGGAATAATCTGTGCCAATCCGTGTAATCTGTGGTGAATTTTGAGCCACTGTCTTATTTCTTTAGTCTTACTTCATAAACATCACTTCTGCGATCTTTCAGATTACGTACGCTACCATAAGTATGCAGTTCATTCAATAAATCCAGATCCACATCCGAAACAAGAATCATCTCGGTATTAGGAGTCGCTTCCGCTCTCTTTCCGTCAGTCGGGAAAGCAAAGTCGCAGGGAGTGAAGACACCGGACTGGGCATATTGAATATCCATATTATGTACACGAGGAAGATTCCCCACACTTCCCGCAATAACTACAAAACATTCATTTTCAATAGCGCGTGCCTGCGCACATACCCGGACACGGGAATAAGCATTCTGCGTATCGGTCAGGAAAGGCACAAATAATATCTGCATCCCTTGATCCGCCATCAAACGGGATAGCTCGGGAAACTCTACGTCATAACAAATTAAAACTCCGATTTTAGCGCAATCGGTATCAAATGTCTGCAACAACTTACCACCACTCAACCCCCAACTCTTGATTTCATCCGGAGTGACATGCATTTTTTCATACATTTCGTATGTACCGTCCCGACGACAAAGGAATCCTACATTGTATAGAAGTCCGTCTTCTTTGACATACGGCATACTTCCGGTAATAATATTGATATTATAACTGATTGCCAGGTTGATAAATCTGTCGCGAATTTCCTCTGTGTACTTCGCGAGCCCACGAATGGCCTGAGATTCTCCTTTATCATTATACTTCGACATCAAAGGAGCATTGAAATACTCCGGGAAAAGAACAAAATCACTTTTATAATCCGATACTGCGTCCACGAAAAACTCTACTTGCTCAAACAAATCGTCCAATGTCTTATAACTACGCATCTGCCACTGCACCAAGCCTACACGGACTGTTGTTTTCGGATTAATATATTCCTGCGTAGGTGGCTGATAATAAATATTATCCCATTGCAACAAACAAGCATAATGTTTCGATTCTTCGTCATTAGGAAGATAATTGGTCATGACCTTACGGACATGAAAATCATTTGACAACTGAAAAGTCAGAACCGGATCATAGATTTCGCGCTGACGCACCCGTTCGATGTATTCTTTCGGACGCATCTTATCAGCATATTTATGATAATTGGGGATACGTCCACCAAACATAATAGCTTTCAGATTCAATGTTTCGCAAAGTTCCTTACGGTATTCATACATACGACGTGCCAGACGCAAACCACGATAACCCGGATGAATAAACACTTCAATACCGTAGAGGATATTTCCTTTAGGATTATGCGTGTTGAATGTTTCCTTACCTGTCACTTGCGCATACGTATGGTCGTTCTTTACTTTATCATAATCAACAATGATAGAAAGAGCACAACCAACTATTTTATCATCGACTACTGTGACAATCTGGCCTTCCGGAAAAATCTTAATTAACTTCTGAATCTGCTCACGAGTCCAAAACACATCGCTACCATCTGAATAGACGCGGGTAAACGACTGGGATAGCTGTACATAATCTTCTATTTGCAGATTGCGTATCTGCACTTTATTAATTTTTATCGGATGTTGTTCCATAACAATACGTGTTTTATAAAAGATAGTGCAAAGGTATAGCTATTCCTTTAATTGTGTTTTCAAACCAAGAAAAATTTAACAATAGTATTTTATGTAAATTGAGTTATTCAATTCAAACTTATCTGCTTTGACATTACTCTAACTCTAATATTTCTTTTACCTCACCTTCTCCTACATGCTTTCGTCCTTCTCCAAAAGTAAACTTGGTGCCTTCAGAAAAATTATCTCCTAAAGCTCTTCTAATAAGAAAAGCTATTTCAACTATCCCCTCATCTCCGGGATAAAAATCTTCCCTATCAAGCAAAGTTATTTGACCAGAAGTTTTTGTCTCCTCAATAAAATCAAATAAAGGGCGGTAACCACTAGAAAATGGAGTTCTACGACCATCCTTATATAACCTTATACTAGCTATAATTCTAATCATAATAGTAGCAATATAAAAAAATAATCAGCTAATTTGTGAGAATTAAGAATAGCAAACAATGTTAGCTATAAGTCTATTCATCAAAGTTAGTCTAATAAATTGAAAAACAAAAATATATTTTACACAAATATATATTTTATTATACTATCTATTTTATGCATTCTTTTTCTGCAAATTCCAAAGGTGAAGAAGCACTCCTTCACCCACAAAATTCTTATTCACAGGTAATTCAGAAGAAAGATGAAGGAGTAGATAAAAAATGTTTCTTATATATAGAGAATGCTGCTTAAAACAGAAAAAGAAAAAAGCAATGTTTTAAGAGAAGGAAAGCGGTGCTTTAAGTAGGCTAAAGCAATGCTTTAGTTGCGGAAAATAGCTGCTTTTATTTGATTCTGCTTCTTTCTATCCACTTCTCTCTAGTCTGGAAAATTCTAAAGGCAAAACAATTAGATTTTCCAAAGGATTTTTTTTAAGCCAGAAACCGATATGAGAAGTCATAGAATCAACTTTTGAATCATTTTCATATAGGATGCGTATATAAATACTATCTTTGCGAATATCAATCATAAATAAAAGAGTAACCCAAAAGGTAAAGAAAAGATATGAATTCCAACAAATTCTCCTATCAAGGACAAATCGATACAATTCTTCATTATCTAAATTCCATGATACAAAAGAATTGGACAGGTAAAACTGCCGATGAGTTCAATCGTTTGATATCCATACCTGAATTAGCTAAAATGGCATGCATGTCTGTTCGTAATCTTCAGCTGATGTTTAAAGCTTACACTAGCGAAACATTACATCAATATATCATTCGTACACGCATGGAATATGCCCAGCAATTACTCAAAGATAATAAAAAAAGTATAGCTGAAATATATGAATATATTGGATTTGCTAACCAGTCAGCTTTAAATAATACACTTCAAAAAAAATACAATCTCACTCCTCGAGAACTACAAAAGAAATTATTGGAAACAAATCATACTTATCCTTCATATATTTCTCCTTACCGCATAGTGGAATCAGAAACAATACCTGTCTTATTTTTATCTTATATTGGCAATTATGACACTTGTAGCACAGTTGCTTTTGAGACATACACTTGGGACTGCCTATATGAATATGCAAAAGAAAACTCTTTATTGCTAGATAAGGAAGATTATTGGGGGATAGCTTATGATGACACGGACATTACCTCATTAGAAAAATGCCGTTTTTACGCTTGTATAGCTATTCAAAAAGGAATAGGCCCCAATCTCCCTCTCACTAGTCCAATAAAACACATGGATTTACCTCAAGGTACATACGCAGTTTATATCCATCAAGGAGATTATGCATTGTTAGATGCCTTTTATGAGACAATATTGAAACAATTACCGCAATTTTATAGCTTAGGAGAAACTCCAATCCTGGAACATTACTTGAACTCTCCCACCGACACAGATGTGAAAGAGCTTCTTACTGAAGTTTGGATTCCAATCGTTAAATAATTTTATATAAGGGCGATATTTCACCCTTATATAAAAATTAATAGTTATCATACCTGATATACACTTTTTATCAAAGACTTAGGACAATATCCGAGGATGTCAATAGAAATTTTCTCGGCTTCTTCTTTTGAGATATTATCATTAACGATATAGTTCCTGAATACATTTTCCTTTTCTTTATATGCATAAGATGAAAGCAGCGGTCCTACGATCGTTCGTAATTGCAAGTTTTTAAAATCGTCACTTTGCTTGTCACTTAGACCAACACGTGTAGAATGCATGATGATTGATTTACTTTCTCCATCACGGCAATCTTTAACAGCTTCTTTTAAAACAGATTCTTTTTCCAAAGTATCATAATCTACATTCTTATCCTCAACAATAAATTTTAAAACATTATTCGGTCCAAATTTAATTGTGCCATCATCAAACTTAGCACTTCTTATTAAGATGCCATAATATGCATTAACGTCATCAGATAAACAAATATCAATACCTCCTCTTGTTCCACCTTTAAATTTTGAATTCTTAGTTATACCTGTACGATGAACATAAAATCTTCCATAATTATTCTTTTGCAGTTCATTTCCATGCACAAACTCATCATTAAATTTTGCATCTTTAAAATAAGCTTCTACTTCAATTGGATAAATCCGTAGCCCATTACTTAGTTCAAACATATAGTTTGTGACTATTTGTTTATTAATTACTTGAAGCTGTTTTTCTATTTCCTTAAAATCACTACATTGCCTTAAAACTGCAATCTCCTTTTTCAAAGTATCCATAATTATTATAGTATTAATATTTCTTTGGGTAAAGATAATCTTTTTAGTAAAGAGTTGTGCCGAATATATCAACTTTTTTACTTCTCACTTAGATAATATCAAATAGTCAACAACGGAGTCCCAATTCGGATACTGTTCCGAACCAAATAAGATTAATTCACCACTAAAATTTTCAGCACCATTTTTGAGGCGATCATCTATCAGAAAGTCCCCTTTGTTCAAATTTTTATGATGACTAAGAATTAATCGTTTATAACCATCTGTACCTAACCATTTTCTCACCCATATTAGTTTATCTGACCAGGCAGAAGGATTATTCCAAGGTGCCGTGGAAAGAATATATACATCATAAAAACGCGCTAAATGATGGTAGGCATTAATTGCTCCTTCATACGGACTCATTCTTGCAAAAATATTAGGAACCTCATCATATCGTCCTTCATACTCTCTCTTTTCGTATTCACTCAACTTGTTAATACCTGATTGAAAATCAACCAGAACATTATCCATATCAATATAAAGGATAGGTTTGGAAGTCGATAATGTTGATATCATATAATTTCTATATTTTTGATTTTGAATTTAATGAATTATCCTGTAGTGATAGCCATTCCTTTGAACAGATGAAGAACTCTGGTTCACTCCGCCAAGAATTAGAATCCCACCGCATATGGATTAAGTAGCATACAATAGAAAACCAATTAGGAAATCGTTCTGTCCCTAGAACAATCAGCTCAATCTCATGTATTTCATTCTCTATTTGTAATAAATATCCATTCTTATCATCCCGTTGACAACAAGCTGATGAGAAATCTATAAAAATAAAATGGCACCAGCCTAGTAAACCACGAACTCTATCTTCTTTCTTCTCCAAAGCCTTCACAAAAAAAGATTCTTCTATATAAATATAAAAGCTAGGGGGAGCAACATATGATGTCATTTCTTATCTTGGTTTTGTTTTCTTAATTCTTCAATTATCTTTCTCTGATTATTCACAATTTTACTGCTACCATTTATCCATCGGTTAAGCTTTACACCAATCCAAAATAATATCACAAACCCAATAATTAATTCCATATTTTTCTACTTTTTAAATTATATTTGAAAATAAACTAGATACATAATTACTCATAGTCCAAGACAAACAATTCAATGCACCTCCCCATCTCTCTACAATCGGAGCTGTATTAACTTGGTAAATTCGTCCCTCATAGGAAGGATATAACTCTTTTATCTGTTCTAAAGCCTCTCCATCTGTAGGTAATCCAAGTCCGGGGACAATGATTATATCACGTGTCTGAAGCATATTTATGTATGCCCAACTATTCTCATAATACTTACTAAGTTTTAAATCCACAACTACAAAAACGTCATTCAATCTACGTCTCATCTCCCGTTCTATCTTTTGAGGATATACTTTCAAGTTGACCAAAATCTTACCATCGCCAATATTGTGAACAATCCCATCTGTATGACCACAGATATCGTATCTATCCCATGGTAGAAATATAATATCTGCTCCATGGAAGTTTGCCTTTAATATTGCCAGTACTTCTCCCTGATCGATCTGCGAATTTTCTTGGAACACTTTTTCTGTCATGAGAATAATTGGTTTCCGCTCTCTTATACATGATCCCATCCACTTAGAATTTCCCTCACACACAACAACATTCCCTCCATCAACTATAAGTGGCGATTGAATAATATCCATCTTGCTACTCATGGCTTTAAGTACGGGAACAATATTAGTTTTATACTGTGGTTTATCCGTCAAATAATCAGGTTCATAGCGGAATTGAATATAAGTATTAGCTCCCCACTGTATTGGCATATAATCTCGGCACCAATAATCTTTAGTGTGCATCAAAGTCCCATGTGCTATACGATGGCGAGAAAGAATATTAGATAATTCTTCATAAACTTTAGGGTAGTGACGTACAAAAAGGTTCGAGAAATAAACGGTATCTTTATATTGCTCTGTTATCATACTTCAATTTTTATAATGCAAAGATAAGCGTATCATTGGAGAACATATTTACTCAAAAATGCAAAAACACTAATTGTAACACCAACGATAAAGCAATTAATGCAAAATAAAAGATTGATTTACTGCACGATATGTATATAAACAATTATGACACCATACCATTGATTGGTACGATGTCATAATCTCAATAGAGTCATGTCAAGAGAGCAAAGTCATAATGACACGATGAAATTACACTAACCTAACCTATTTATTTTTCTTCCAAAGTTTGCTCATATCTTCCAGTGTCTTCCCTTTCGTTTCGGGTACCCAACGCCAAACGAAGATAGCAGCAGCCACACAGATAATACCGTATAAACTATATGCAAACATTGGGCTGAAATCGTACAATGCCGGGAAAGTAGAAGATACAATATAGTTGAATATCCATTGGAAAGCCACAGCGATTGCCACTGCTTTACCACGGATGGTGTTCGGGAAGATTTCCGCGATCAATACCCAGCAAATCGGTCCCCAGGACATCATGAAGAATGCTGCATACACAATCACTGAAAGCACCGGAAGGATACCCTTTATTGCCATACTGTCACACATCGCCACTGCAAATGCACCAACAGCCATACCGATAGAACCGATTATCAACAACGGTTTACGTCCGAAGCGGTCTACAGTGAAGATAGCAACCAGTGTAAAGACAATGTTTACAATACCCATAATAACCGTTTGCATCATACCGCCGCCTTCCGCACCTGCACTTTCAAAAATACGAGGAGCATAATATAGCACGGCATTAATACCGATAGCTTGCTGGAATACAGAGAGCAGAATACCGATCACAATTACCGCCACTCCATAAGTAAATATCTTCTCTGTTTTTTCGTGAGCGGTAGCTTTAATATCATTAAGGATTTCCTGTGCTTTTGTCTTACCATTGATCTTTTCCAGAATTGAGTAAGCCTTTTCATCCTGCTGTATCAAAACAAGATAGCGAGGTGTTTTCGGAACAAAGAACAACAACAGTCCAAAGAAAGCGGCTGGGAAAGCCTCCGAACCGAACATATAACGCCATCCTTCATAAACAGTCCACATATCAGATTCAGAGCTGACAGACAGCACACCGGCTGCATCTTTCAAAATAACAGGATTCTGATGGTCGCCCATAATCAAGTAATTCACAAAGTACACTACCAGCATACCGAAGATGATAGCAAACTGGTTACACGATACAAGCGTTCCACGAATATTGGAGGGGGCTATTTCAGCAATATACATCGGGCAGACTGCAGAAGCCAGTCCTACTCCGATACCACCCAAAACACGATACAAATTAAAAGCAATCAGCAAATCCATGTTCGGCTTTCCATATTCGAAGAATAAGAATTCCGGATAATAGGAACCTAATGCTGAAAGGAAAAAGAGTATGGCAGCAAGCCTTAAGGAGTTGCGACGTCCCAAACGGGAAGCAAATATACCGGAGATCGCGCCACCCAGTACACAGCCAATTAATGCACTGGAAGAAGTGATTCCATGCATTACTTTATTGTATTGAAAATCAGAGGCCGAAAGGAAAAAAGCTTCCAATCCTTTCTCTGCACCGGAAATAACTGCCGTGTCATAGCCGAAAAGCAGTCCGCCCAAAATAGCGACAGAGGTTATCGAATACAGGTAGAGTTTACTACCCTCGTTCGTTGTATTAATCATGGTGATAAGTAGTGTTGTAGTAGTTAGATATATCACCACAGATTACGCAGATGAACACAGATAAATTCACAAGAGAGAAGAAAAGAATCTGTGAAATCCATGTAATCTGTGGTGGGTTAATTAGCAATACATATTCAAGATTGCTTCATAAAGTTCTTGTTTGCCACTAGTCTGTTTCGGTTCGCCATTTGCTTTAGCATAAGCAACCACGTCTTCCAACGTCAATTTGCCATCTTCAAATTCCTTACCTTTACCAGCATCGAATGAAGAATAACGGTCAGCCAACATCTTCTTATACGGAGATTCGTTCAACAGAGCTGCTGCGCTTTCCAATGCACGTGCCATAGCATCCATACCGGCGATGTGAGCAATGAAGATATCTTCCAGGTCAGTAGAGTTACGACGAGTCTTAGCGTCGAAGTTTGTTCCACCGTTACCCAAGCCACCATTACGGATAATTTGCATCATGGCCTGTGTCAGTTCGTAGTTGTCAATCGGGAATTGGTCTGTATCCCAACCATTTTGATAATCACCACGATTAGCGTCGATAGAACCCAACATACCGTTGTCTACTGCCACTGCCAATTCATGTTCAAAAGTATGACCGGCCAAAGTTGCATGGTTTACTTCAATATTCACTTTGAAATCTTTGTCCAGACCATGAGCTTTCAAGAAGCCGATTACAGTTTCCGTATCTACATCATATTGGTGTTTAGTAGGTTCCATCGGTTTCGGTTCGATCAGGAAAGTACCTTTGAAACCACGGGCACGAGCATAGTCACGAGCGATAGTCAACATCTGTGCCAAGTGTTCTTTTTCACGTTTCTGATCTGTGTTCAGAAGAGACATATAGCCTTCACGACCACCCCAGAATACATAGTTCTGACCACCCAATTCGATAGTTGCGTCGATTGCATTCTTGATCTGAACAGCAGCACGAGCTACTACGTCAAAATCAGGATTAGTAGCAGCACCGTTCATATAACGTGCATGACCAAATACGTTGGCAGTACCCCACAACAGTTTGATGCCTGTTTCAGCTTGTTTTTGTTTTGCATAAGCTACAATTTCTTTCAGATTGGCCTCATATTCTTCAATGCTTGCACCTTCAGAAACCAAATCCACATCGTGGAAACAGTAGTATTCGATACCGATTTTCTGCATGAATTCGAAACCTGCATCCATTTTATCTTTTGCAGCTTGAACAGCGTCTGCGTTACCGTTCCAAGGGAATTGTTTTGTTCCGCCACCGAACTGGTCGCCGCCTTCAGCACACAATGTATGCCACCATGCCATAGAGAATTTCAACCAATCTTTCATCTTCTTTCCATTGATTACTTTCTCTGCATCATAATAGCGGAATGCCATCGGATTTTTGCTATCCTTACCTTCAAACTTAATCTTTTCAATTCCAGGGAAAAACTCTTTTGTTGCCATAATTAATAATGTTTTTAGTGTGAGAATGCACCAATATGAACAGCACATTACTCACGATGTTATACTTAGATTATTTACTCATTGATTTTTCTAAACGATACTTCCATTTAGCATACGCGTCCGCATATTCCTGGCGTTTAGCCATATTAGGCTCAATCACATCCAATTTGTCAAGCGTAGCAAATGCCTCATTATTATCTTTATAGATACCTGCACCAATACCTGCACCTTTCGCAGCACCTACCGAACCATCCGTATCGTAAAGTTCAATGGTGGCTCCGGTCACTCCAGCCAACGTATCACGGAAGATAGAACTCAAGAACATATTGGCGTGTCCGGCATGAATCATCTTCACAGGAATCCCCATCTGCTCCATTATATCAATGCCATACTTGAAGGAGAACACAATCCCCTCTTGAGCTGCACGAATAATGTGATGTTTGCCGTGTGCGTTGAAATCCAGTCCGCGAATACTACATCCGATTTCTTTATTGTTCAGCATACGCTCGGCGCCGTTGCCAAAAGGTAGAATACTGATTCCCGCGCTGCCGATAGGAGCTTTAGAGGCCAACACATTCATTTCATTATAAGATATTCCTTCGGGAGCTATATTTCGTTTTACCCATGAATTAAGAATACCTGTTCCGTTGATGCATAGCAACACTCCCAAACGTGTTTGGTCTATTGTATGATTGACATGAGCAAAGGTATTGACGCGCGATTGCGGATCATAATTTACTTCACCGTTCACTCCGTAAACCACTCCCGACGTTCCCGCCGTAGAAGCTATTTCTCCCGGATTGAATACATTTAAAGAAAGAGCGTTATTAGGTTGGTCACCGGCACGGTAAGTAATCGGTGTTCCTTCTTTTAAACCCAACTCCTTAGCTGCTATCGCATTGACACGTCCCTGCTCTGCAAAGGTCGGTTTAATATCTGCAATCAAAGAAGAGTCGAATCCGTAATAATCCATTAGGAAGTCAGCCACCCGGTTGTTCTTGAAATCCCAAAACATACCTTCCGAAAGTCCGGAAACGGTTGTGCAAATCTCTCCGCTCAACTTCATGGCAATATAATCACCCGGCAGCATTATCTTATAAATCTGCTCATAGATGGCAGGCTCGTTTTCTTTAATCCATGCCAACTTGGAAGCTGTAAAGTTTCCCGGCGAGTTCAACAAATGAGAAAGACATCTCTCCTTTCCGATCGTTTCAAACGCTTTCTGTCCGTATGGCACAGCACGGGAATCACACCAAATAATAGCGGGACGCAACACATGCTGATCCTTATCAACGCATACCAATCCATGCATCTGATACGAGATGCCGATAGCTTTAATTTCAGCAGCACTCACTCCGGATTCGGTCATAATAGCTTGTGTAGTTAACTTTAAATTTTCCCACCAACTCTCCGGGTCTTGTTCCGCCCATCCGGGATTTACCGCGATAATGTTCGCCTCTGTTTTCGGAAAGAATGCCGATGATACACATTTGCCTGTTTCAGCATTTACCAAACTCGCTTTTACAGACGAGCTACCTATGTCATAACCTAATAGAAACATAATTTTATTTACGATTAAACGATTTACTATTTACGATTTACGCTCAATGCCCGACAATTAATACTATATATAACATTCAACGCCTAATACTTAATATTAATACCTAATACTTGAATAAAGTCTTACCGTCTTACTTTATTATATATCTTCTTGTCAAATTTATAATAACGTGCAGCCCGGTGAGCCACGCCTTGTTGCTTTTCTTCTAAAGGAACTACATATTCCATCATGGCTATTTTTTTATGGAAGTTACGTACATCCACAGCTTTGTCATATACCAACTCAAAAAGAATTCTCAATTGTGCAGCTGTAAATTTACGCGGAAGCAGTTCGAACAACATGGAAGGATTAAATTCTACGAACTGACGAATATAAGTCATTGCTTCCTTAATAATCAGATTATGGTCAAAAGCTAATGTTTTCACATCTTTCAAAGCAATCCAACAAGCCTGGTGATCATCCAAGTTCTTGTCCAATGTACGGTCTATCTTGACCATAGACAGATAAGCTATAGTCACAATACGCTCTACCCTCGATTGCATGGCCCGTTCCAACCAGCGCACATCTTTGGGATTACTGGTTCTGTTTTTAGAGCCGAATGCCTTAAACTGCATCAGATTTACATTTTTAAGTCCTGTCAATTCGTACAAGACACGTTGTGCAGCTTCGTCCAGATCCTCATCCATATATATAAGACTTCCGGGAAGTTTCATATCGTGATATACTTCACCATTATCTTCACCCGCACGTTTCACAAGCAACACTTTCAGTTGTTCTCCGTCAAAACCAATCACAACACAATCCACTGATATATGATTGTTGGCCAAAGGGGTATTTTTCTGTATATTATGCATATATATTTCTTTAAGACGATGCAAATATAGAAGAGAAATGCAGTCCTAACAAAAATAATAGATATGCTATAAAACATTGTTTTTCATATATATACATATCATACACAATACAATATGTACAGTTGGCGTTATCTTACAATTTACAATATGTATTTTAGTTATCCACGAGAGGAGTAATTGTATAAAGTACGAAAACTATATTCGCACTTTATTATCAGCACTTTTCGCATTTATACCGATAGATTAAAAAACCGGTACTTATTGTATTTTAAACGATATGTCCTTTTGTACCTTATCGTTTTTTATCCTATCTTTGCAACCTAAATATTAAAAAAACTAAAATGAAACATCATCCTGTCATTTTATCCATTGCCGGTTCCGATTGTTCGGGAGGTGCAGGTATTCAAGCGGATATAAAAGCAATCTCAGCATTAGGAGGATATGCAGCTTCGGCCATTACCGCAATTACCGTGCAGAATACATTAGGAGTGCACACTGTACAGGCTATGTCTCCCGAAATCGTTCGCGGACAAATAGAAGCTGTTATGGAGGATCTCCAACCTGTTGCGCTAAAAATAGGTATGATAAATGACATTCAGATCGTCCGTGTCATTTCTGACTGTATCCGAAAATATACTCCGCAATATATCGTTTACGATCCTGTGATGGTATCCACCAGTGGACGAAAACTAATGACGGACGAGGCCATAGAAGAAATAAAGAAAGAACTGTTACCACTTGTCACTTTAGCTACTCCAAATCTTGACGAAACAGCCGTACTTATCGGTAACCCCATCCATAACATTCAGGAAATGCAGGAAGCCGCCAAACTACTGACGGAACATTATCATATCAGTATATTAGTAAAAGGCGGACATCTGGGAGGTGATCTAATGTCCGACTTCCTATATACCTCCGAATCTGCTTCCTATATATATAAGGAGAAAAAAATAGAAAGTAATAATCTGCACGGAACAGGATGTACCCTCTCTTCCGCAATTGCCACTTATCTGGCAAAGGGATATCCCTTACACGAATCTATCCGCCACGCCAAAGCCTATATTACCCAAGCCATCCTTGCCGGAAAAGAGTTACACATCGGTCATGGCAACGGTCCGTTATGGCATTTTCCAGACTCCATTGCACAAATGTGTACAATTTGTGCGGTCGTATCATAAAATTCCGTAACTTTGCACCCGCAATTAAAAATCAATTAAATAATAAAAATATGAAAGCATTTGTATTTCCCGGTCAAGGCGCTCAATTCGTAGGAATGGGTAAGGACCTGTATGAAAACTCAGCTTTAGCAAAAGAATTGTTTGAAAAAGCAAATGATATCCTCGGATATCGCATTACAGATATCATGTTCAACGGTACAGACGAAGACCTCCGTCAGACAAAGGTTACTCAACCTGCCGTATTCCTCCACTCTGTCATATCCGCTCTGTGCATGGGCGATGACTTCAAACCGGAAATGACAGCAGGGCACTCACTTGGTGAATTCTCAGCTTTGGTAGCTGCCGGTGCTTTGACTTTCGAAGATGGACTTAAATTGGTTTATGCACGTGCAATGGCTATGCAAAAAGCCTGTGAAGCTACTCCGTCCACTATGGCCGCTATCATCGCACTGCCGGACGAAAAAGTAGAAGAAATCTGCGCATCTGTAAATGCAGAAGGCGAAGTCTGTGTACCTGCCAACTATAATTGTCCGGGACAAATCGTTATCTCCGGGTCTATTCCGGGCATCGAAAAGGCTTGTGAACTGATGAAGGCTGCCGGAGCCAAACGCGCTCTTCCATTGAAAGTAGGTGGTGCTTTTCATTCTCCGTTAATGGATCCTGCTAAAGTCGAATTGGAAGCTGCTATTAAAGCTACGGAAGTTCACACTCCTAAATGTCCGGTATACCAGAATGTAGACGCACTTCCCCACACTGATCCTGCAGAAATCAAAAAGAATCTGGTTGCACAGCTGACTGCTTCTGTACGCTGGACTCAATCAGTTAAAAATATGATAGCTGACGGTGCTACGGATTTCACTGAATGTGGACCGGGTGCAGTACTTCAAGGATTGATTAAGAAAATCGATAGTTCAGTGAGCGCTCACGGTATCGCATAAACAGAAACAACATAATAAGAAAGGCGTGTCGGTTATCACCAACACGCCTTTCTTTATTTTTCGGCTGTATATCCAGTCTTAGTTTCTTGGCAAAGCTTCTTTCACTACCATTGAACGACCTACATATTCTGCACCGTTCAATTGCTTGATAGCGTTGTTAGCTTCTGTATCATCCGGCATTTCGATAAACGCAAAGCCTTTTGATCTTCTAGTTTCACGGTCTGTGATTAACTTTACTGAAGCAACTGTTCCATACTCTTCCATTACATTTCTCAGGTCTGATTCCTTAACATTATAGCTAAGATTTCCAATGTACAAATTCATAAAAATACAAATATAAAAAATTAATAATTCAATAAGAAAGTTTTGGGAAGAGCTAAATTAGAGATGGATATGCTCAAATAAATGAGAAGATTCATGTAAAATAATCAAATCGCAATAAACCTCTTTATTGTTGTTGATGCAAAGGAAAGCATTATTTAGGGATATCGCACTATGTTAGCCCCTTTTTCTTCTCATAAAACATCTTTTTTATGAAAATAGGCCAATACTTAACGTTCAATATCCCTAAAAACAGCCTTATACCTTTATAATTTCACTATCCACAATGAAAATACTTATGTACCAAATCTAACATTTCCTGTGGTTTTCCTTCCAAATCCGCACGTAATGTCTTGTCGCCATAACTGCGAAGCTTACGAATGATACCATCAATCATTGCCGGACTGAATACATTATATTGTTCAAAAATGGCTCTTTGTTGTTGCAGGCAATCGGCAGAAGCCTCACAGCTATCCGGCAGTTGCGCTAATGATTTCAGCTTATCTTCATTCTCTTTCTGATGGATATTCACATTTACATATGTCTTTTGGGCAATCTCCAATGCGTTTCCGATTTCAAACCCATGACGGCAGGCAACAGCCAAGCCTGCCAACAGTTGATATAGATCCGCCGATCCGTCCGGAGAACGCATTTCTACCGTCTGCTTTTGGCTAGTGTCGAAATGGCTTTCAGCTTCTAACGGGTTTGCCAATGTACACATATCTGTTTTTGCAGCCCACCCTAAAGGTACACGCACTAATACAGAACGGTTGCGATCTCCCCAACAAACATTGGTAGGTGCTTCCTGATGAGGAACAAGACGGAAATACGAAGTTGGATTGGTATTCCCGAAAGCAGTGATTGAAGGAGCAAGCAGCATCATTCCTGCAATTGCCTTGCGTGCCGTTTCCGACAAAACGCCATCTGCCAGCATTTGGTTCTTTCCGTCCCTCATTATACGCATATGGATATGTAACCCCGAGCCGGCTTTTCCTGCTGTAATTTTAGGAGCGAATGTTACATTATATCCATACTTATATCCTAAATTGCGGATCACCCATTTGGCTATCATCAATTGGTCTGCCGCCTGTGATACGGGAACAGGCAAGAATTCTATTTCATTTTGTTCATAAATATTGCCATCCAAAGTAAAGTTACCCACTTCGGAATGTCCGTACTTTATTTGCCCGCCTGTCTGTGCGATATAAGACATACATTGGGTGCGGAACTCATTGAATTTCGCATAAGGGCCTGATTCATGATAACCGCGCTGATCGGTCGCTTGAAACATACCCGTATCCGGTGCTATTACATAATATTCAAGTTCGCCCATAGCTTGAAATTCCATTCCGGTGACTTCCGTAAAGGTCTTACTTGCTTTGTACAGGGTATGTTCCGGCGCACTTTCAAGCGGTTCTCCATCTTTATTAAAGAAAGAACAAAGCATGGACAAAGTCGGTATTTCTGCAAACGGATCAACAAATGCTGTGCAAAAACGAGGAATCACGTAAAGGTCACTACTGCCCGCCTCTATAAAAGAGAAAAGACTGGAACCGTCTACCCGTTCTCCACAAGTGAGAATAGCTTCCAGATAAGCTTGATTATTAATAACAAAGTTCAGTGTTTTCAAACGACCGTCTCCCGCCGGATACATAAAATTGACCATGCGGATATCTTTTTCTCGAATAAATGAAATAATATCGGCTTTAGTAAATTCAGAAGTCGGCTTCTGAAAGAATGCCACCAATTGGTTTGCATTCATTGATAATTCTTGATTCATAATCGGTTGTTTTTCGTTGTTATATGATTAAAACGGTTTGCTGAATGCCAAAGATAAGGAAAAATTCACTAAATTCGTGCCGAACTAACGAAAAAGTAACTCATGGAGGTATTTACAAACAGCTGGAATAGTCGGAAATATCAGATTGGCTATGCTCTAAGCGGAGGATTTATTAAAGGATTTGCCCATTTGGGAGTAATGCAGGCTCTTTTGGAGCATGATGTCAAACCGGATATTATCTCCGGAGTAAGTGCCGGAGCACTCGCAGGAGTATTCTACGCGGATGGTAATGAACCTCATAAAGTTCTCGATTATTTCTCCGGACATAAATTTCAGGACTTAACAAAATTGGTTATTCCCAAGAAAGGGCTATTCGACCTTTGTGAGTTTATTGATTTTCTCCGAACAAACTTAAAGGCTAAGAATCTGGAGGATTTACAAATTCCTTTGATTATCACCGCAACCGATCTCGACCACGGACGTATGGTTCATTTCCATCGTGGCACCATAGCGGAGCGGGTAGCCGCTTCCTGCTGTATGCCTGTCATGTTCGCTCCTGTTAACATAGAAGGCACTAATTATGTAGATGGCGGGCTGATGATGAATCTTCCGGTTTCTACTCTTCGCAGGATTTGTGATAAAGTAGTGGCTGTCAATGTAAGTCCTATCATGGCACAAGATTATAAAATGAATATTGTAAGTATCGCTATGCGTTCATTCCATTTTATGTTCCGTGCAAATACTTTTCCCGAAAGAGAAAAATGCGATTTATTGATCGAGCCTTATAATTTATACGGATACAGCAATACGGAACTAGAAAAAGCAGAAGAAATCTTTGAACAAGGATATAGTACTGCCAACGAGGTACTCAACCAATTATTGGAAGAAAAAGAGAATATATGGAGATAATCCATATTTTTCCTCCAAATAACAATAAATATAAAAATCTACTCGATATGAATGACGAAAAGAAAATAATTATCTATCAAGTGTTCACACGCCTGTTTGGAAATAATAACAATCACTGTGTTTACAATGGGGATATCAGTACCAACGGTTGTGGAAAAATGGCGGATTTCACACTGAAAGCACTAGGAGAAATAAAAAAACTAGGTAGCACACATATATGGTATACAGGCATTATCGAACATGCCACACAAACAGATTATCGCCGTTACAACATCGCGCCTGACCACCCTGCCGTTGTGAAAGGTAAAGCCGGATCACCCTATGCTATCAAAGATTATTATGATGTTGACCCCGACTTGGCAAATGATGTGCCGGGACGCATGAAAGAATTTGAGAATCTGGTGAACCGTACTCATCGTGCAGGGCTAAAAGTGATTATAGACTTTGTGCCCAACCACGTAGCCCGTCAATACCATTCGGATGCACAGCCCGACGGAACGACAGAATTGGGAGTCAACGATGATTCAAGTTTGGCTTTCAGTCCGTACAACAATTTTTATTATATTCCTCAGGCCGAGCTTCGCGCTCAGTTTGACATGAAAAACGGCGCTGCAGAGCCTTACCATGAATTTCCGGCCAAAGCGACCGGAAATAATCGTTTTGACGCTACTCCTAATATCAATGACTGGTATGAGACAATTAAACTGAATTACGGAGTGGATTATCAAAACGGTGGTACCTGTCACTTCTCCCCGACTCCGGATACATGGATAAAGATGCTGGATATACTTCTTTTCTGGGCATCAAAAAATATTGATGGCTTCCGTTGCGATATGGCGGAAATGGTCCCCGTAGAGTTTTGGGAATGGGCTATTCCACAAGTGAAAGAAGCTTATCCCGAAATTATTTTTATCGCAGAAGTCTACAATCCGAATGAATACCGCAACTATCTGTTCCGTGGAAAATTTGATTATTTGTATGATAAAGTAGGATTATATGATACTTTAAGAAATGTAGCCTGCGGATATGAATCTGCTACCGCCATTACACATTGCTGGCAAAGTCTGAACGGGATTGAGAAAAGAATGCTTAATTTCCTTGAGAATCATGACGAACAACGCATCGCTTCTGATTTCTTTGCCGGTAATCCGCGTAAAGGCGTCCCGGCACTCATTGTTTCCGCCTGTATGAATACAAATCCCATGATGATTTACTTTGGGCAGGAGTTTGGAGAAATGGGTATGGATAATGAAGGATTCAGCGGAAGAGACGGGCGAACCACCATCTTTGACTACTGGAGTGTAGAGACTATCCGTCGTTGGCGCAACGGAGGTAAGTTTGATGGAAAAATGCTCAACGAAGATCATAAATACCTATATGATATCTATCAGAAGGTACTTACACTTTGTAATGAAGAACCAGCAATCACGCAAGGAGTATTCTTTGATTTGATGTATGCTAACATTAACGGATGGCGTTTCAATGAGCATAAGCAATATACTTTCATGAGAAAATATAAAAATGAACTGTTGTTTTTCGTTATCAATTTCGATAGTCAATTAGTAGACGTTGCAATCAATATTCCTTCACATGCTTTCGATTTCTTGCAAATTCCTCAAATGGAAAGTTTTCAAGCGGTTGACCTGATGACGGGGGCTAAAGAAGAGATCTGTTTGTTACCATATAAACCAACAGAGATTGCAGTGGGAGCTTACAACGGAAAGATTCTAAAAATCACGTATTAGACTATACACTCTCATTTTATGCACATCATTCAAACAAATATTCAAAAAGGCTGTTTTAAGTAGACAATTAATAATCCTCTAAACTCAAAGCTTATGAAAAAATTTAATATTTGGACAGTCGTGTTACTTTTGATAATATCCGTATCCACTTTTGCCAATACTCCTCCCGGTAATATTCAGTCAACTTTCAAGAAAATGTATCCAAAGGCTAATGATATAGCTTGGTCACAAGATGATGGATATTATTGTGCCAATTTTGTAATGAACGGATTCACTAAAAACGTATGGTTTAATACTCAAGGGCAATGGGCTATGACACAGACTGACCTCGTCAGCCTCGACCGTTTATCGCCTGCCGTTTATAATGCTTTCGTATCCGGATCTTACGCAAGCTGGGTGGTAGATAATGTAACGATGGTCGAATTCCCAAAATGGCAAGCCATTATAGTGATTAAAGTAGGCCAGGATAATGTCGACATTAAATATCAGTTATTCTATACTCCACAGGGCGTTTTGTTGAAAACCCGCAACGTGAGTTATTTACATGATATTCTCGGTCCAAGTACATTTTTTCTTAACTAAAAAGAGTGCATAGAGAAAAAAGCCCCCGCAGATGTAATGATTTGCAGGGGCTTCTATTCTGTGTGGAAAGAGTTATTTCTTCTTTCTAAGCACTACAGCAGTACGTGCAGGTATATAGAGTTTTAACCACTCTTTCTTTTCTTTTTTGTACAACGGATCAGCATTTGTAAAATGAACGATAGAATCATCGGTCAAGCCATTTCCTCCAAACGAGACATTATCCGTATTCAGTATAACCTCGTATGCGCCCGGAGTCACCAGAAAACCATAATCGGTGAACGACTGTTTCGGATTAAAATTGAAGACGAATATCAAATCCTTACGACCATATGCCAATACCTGATCACCATCATTATGCCAGATTTCCTGAACAGGTGTTGCCTGGAAGTTTTTTACACTCTTGATTACTTTCAGCATTTCCGCATCAAAGTCTCCCATATAATGATAAGTAAGATCCTTATTATCTACCAAATTCCATTGGCGACGGGCATATTTGCAAGACCATCCATTACCTTCGCGCGGGAAGTCAATCCATTCCGGATGACCGAACTCATTGCCCATAAAGTTTAAATATCCTCCATTGATTGTAGAGGCTGTCAGCAGACGGATCATTTTGTGTAAGGCAATACCCCTATTGACTACATAATTTTCATCCCCTTTCTGCATATGCCAATACATATCAGCATCAATCAAACGGAAAATAATCGTCTTATCTCCCACCAATGCCTGGTCATGACTCTCCGCATACGATATGGTTTTCTCATCCTGGCGACGATTGGTGACTTCCCAGAACATACTAGAAGGTTTCCAGTCCTCATCAATCTTTTCTTTAATCGTCTTAATCCAGTAATCCGGAATATTCATAGCCATGCGATAATCAAATCCGTAACCACCGTCTTCTACTTTCGCAGCCAATCCCGGCATACCGGAAACTTCTTCTGCAATTGTGATAGCTTTCGGATTAACCTGGTGAATCACCTCATTAGCCAACGTCAGATAACAAATCGCATTATCATCTTGATGTCCGTTGAAATAATCTCCATAATTACAGAACGCCTCTCCCAAACCGTGACTATAATATAACATAGACGTTACCCCATCAAAACGGAATCCGTCAAATTTATACTCTTCCAGCCAAAACTTACAGTTAGACAATAGGAAATGAATCACTTCATTCTTACCATAATCAAAACAAAGAGAATCCCAAGCCGGATGTTCGCGACGCCCGCTCGGATAGAAATACTGGTTCGGATCACCAGCAAAATTGCCTAAACCTTCCACCTCATTCTTTACAGCATGAGAATGAACGATATCCATAATTACAGCAATTCCCATCTCATGTGCCGCATCAATCAAGGCTTTCAATTCGTCAGGAGTACCAAAACGGGAAGAAGCAGCAAAGAAACTAGATACATGATAACCGAAACTCCCATAGTATGGATGTTCTTGAATAGCCATGATCTGAATGCAATTGTATCCTTCCTTTGCGATACGCGGAAGTATCTTTTCACGAAATTCATTATAGCTTCCAACTTTCTCTTCCTGTTGTGCCATGCCAATATGGCATTCGTAAATCAACAAAGGATTAGTGGTAGGCTTAAATGCCTTCTTCTTAAATTTATAGGGCTTCTCCGGAGCCCACACTTGCGCACTGAATATTTTTGTCTGTTCATCCTGAACCACCCGTGTAGCCCAAGCTGGAATACGTTCACCTTGACCGCCATCCCAATATATATTCAGTTTGTACAAGTCTCCATGATGAATAGCATCTTCCGGAAGATTGATTTCCCAAATTCCATTCTTCAGTTTCTTCAACTTGTAAGTAGCTTTTTCTTCCCAATTATTGAATGTACCTACCATATAAATATGTGTAGCATTCGGCGCCCATTCACGAAAAGTCCATCCTTTGGCAGTACGATGCAATCCGAAGTAAAGATATCCCGATGCAAAGTCCGAAAGAGTTTGCTTTCCTTTATTAGTTAATTCGGCCTCCTTGTTCAGCACATATTGATGACGGCCTGTGATTGCATCAGCAAAAGGCTCCAGCCATGGGTCATTTTTGATAAGATTAAGTGTCTTTTCCATATCAGAATTGAATTTAGATTATGCTTTTACTTTTACTATTACTTTCTTCACACCCTCCGGAGTAATGCCGGGGGCATGTCCGTCTTGAGGAAAGAAAATAGCAAACATTCCCGGCTTCACAGTGATATAAGTTTCAGCTAATCCTTCAAAAAAAGTAATATCTTTTTCTGCATTATAAGGCGCATCTACCGGAATACAGTCTTTTGCAGCGGTATATCCCATGATTTCCGTTCCTGACAATGGAATCTGAATATCAATAAAATCACGATGTGTCTCCAGCTTGGCTTCTTCCTTAGTTTTAGGCTTGGTTTGTGCTATATTTACCAACAAATCTTTTCCTTTCAACTCCGTCTTACCTATTTCCATAGCCTGAAGATCATGAGATTTTAAAAACTCAATAGCTTGTGCAAACAACGGATTCAAAGACGCATATTTCTCCAGATTTTCTAAAGTATCTACTACCATATCAAGTTCAATTTTAAAGTTTATATTTTAGGTATTATTCAAAATCATCAATAGTGTAATTAATAAAATCGGCAAACCGTTTGAATTGCCGGAACACCTTGTCTATTTGCTCCAACACATCAGATTGAGTAAAGAAACTATCAGAGACATTATAAGAACAGATGTATTCTTTGCACTTCAAATAGTCAATATACTTGAAATCTTTCGGAAAGCCTTTAGGAGCGGTTTTCAAGAAATCCTCCCCTATCACCGGAAAATATTTCTTAAATTCCGGGTCTTCTGCAATAGCAACAAATTCTTCAATATTATCATAAATAGATTGCCGGACAGCTTTTAAGACATTTGAAGGTAGACAGAGACTTCCTCCGGCAAGCATAGAACCATTCGGTTGCAAATGCACATAATATCCGCAATGATTTGATTTCTTGCCTTTCGCATTAATATATCCTCCAAAATGTATTTTATAGGGTGTTTTATCAGCAGAAAAGCGGGTATCCCGGTAAATACGATAAGTACAGTCTTTGGGTTGAATTCCCCGAATCGTTTCGTCAAACAGAGATATACGGGCAATCACTGTTGCCAGAAAGTTATCAAACTCAGCACGAGCCAATTCATATTCCGCTTTATGCTCATTAAACCACTCGCGATTATTATTCGCAGAAAGATCTTTTAAAAACTGAAAGATAACAGGTATGTTCATCTTTATCATTTTCTATTATTACCCTACAAACGTACAAATTTTATTTCATATAAACTACAAAAGGACACAAAAGGAGATAAAAAAAGCATCGGCTTAGTAAACCGATGCTCTAACACATTTATCAAAAAAACAGACTCTTCTGTCTCTGATGTACTTTAGCTTTCACAAGTGGAGTACAATCTCTTTAATTAATCTTATATCTAATACTATGAAAAACACATAAATATAACAGTACAAATGAGATTTTTGTTCAGTACAGACCTGCATATTTCAGTTAATTATAGTTATAAAACCGGTAGAGAAAGATAACTATAAAAAAGGGCTACCCAGACAATGTCTATCGGTAACCCTTCCTAGTTCTTTATATGATAGTCTAATTTACTTCATTGCAGCTTTCACTTGAGGAAGCATTTTCTTAACGTTTGCATTCTCCGGAGATATTTTAGCAGCTTCTTCCAGATAATCTACCGCTTCTTTGAATCTGGCATCAGCTTTCTCTTTTTCCGCAGCATATTTATCCGCATCAGAGTTTGCCAAAGGAGCAGCTTTCTTTAAAATATTAGCTCCATCATTGTAACACAAAACACCCAAACTATACAACGCATTCGTTTTGTATGTCTTATGATTCAAAGGAATTACTTTTTTAAAGTTTTCTTCTGCTTCTTCTGCCTTACCTGCTTTCTGAGCGGCAAGCCCCGCTTTCAAAAAGTGAAGACCATAATTTTTCACCATTACCTTATTGTTAGGATCTACCTTCAAGCCTTCTTCTAATGTAGCCACATATTCGTCAGTTTTCTTCAACGCATCCAAAGCCGCAGCCTTACGAGCGTATGCATTCCCTATATTGAACTTCTTTTGAATTGCTATATCAAAATAAGTAACAGCTTCGGCATATTTCTTTATCTCATCGGCAGCCATACCACAATAATAAGCTGTTGCAGAATCTTGATTATTAGTTTGCTTCAAGTATTCACTAAACTTAGCATACGCTACGGGATAATTTTTAGCATTGAATGCGTCATTTCCTTCTTTTTTAATTTGGTTAGGGTCGGTCTGTGCAAAAATGTTAGTAACAGTAATACAAAATGCAAATAAAAAAATAAATTTCTTCATAACTTTATGTGTTTTTTAGTTGTTTATCGTTCAAAAGTAAACCTTATAATAGAAAAACACAACCCTATTTAAGTTTTTTGAGCTTTTTGAAACCTATATAACGTTCGTTATTCTTCGTAAAAAGGGCATTCCTCTATTTAATTATCCTACCATATATAGAAGACACCCAATATTTGTATTCTATAAATAGCTGATTCATAACCAAAAAGAAAAATACAAATAAAAAATCAGCCAAAAGTTTTTGATATTCCACAAAAAGCACTACCTTTGCATCCGCAAATAAGGATGGTTCCGTAGCTCAGCTGGATAGAGCAACGCCCTTCTAAGGCGTGGGTCTTGCGTTCGAATCGCAACGGAATCACTATTAACATCCGGTAACAGTTAAACGTTATCGGATTTTTCTTTTAAATGACTGATATTAAACATTTTACAGTCCGACCGGTATCTCCAACAAATACCAGACAACAAACAATAATGTCCAGGCAAACAAGATAGCCAGTGAATATCTCCAAGTATATTTAAGCAAAACTCCATACGTAATTCGCTTGTCATATTGCCGCATATAAGTCAATACCAAAGGCATATAAAACAAGAAAGGAGTGATTGCATTGGTCGAGCTATCCCCTATGCGAAAAGCACATTGTACAATGTCCGGAGTAATCCCCATTTGCGCAAACATCGGAATAAATATGAAAGACATAAAAGCCCATTTAGAGGTAGCAGATACCATAATAAGATTGACAGTTGCTGTAAACAGGATAAACAATACCAAAGCAGCCAATGGAGCAGGTTCAAAAGAAGAAAGCAGTTCCGCTCCCATGATGGCAAGGCACTTATCCAGATGTGAATACTCGAAACATGCAAACATCTGTGCTGCAAAAAAAGCAATTACAAAATAAACACCAAGAAGTTTCATGGGTTGCGTTAACCCTTCTATGACGTCATTATCCGTACGATAACGACCGGAGCTGAAGCCGTATGCCATTCCTGTGATACCGGCTCCCAATGAAAGAAGAAACAAAATACCTGCAATAAAAGGTGAATGCATTAAACCACCGTTTACCCCACGTAGAATCCCGTAAGAAGAAAAAGTAAGCCACAAAATAAGAGCCACATAAATAGCTGCCACAACAATAGAGATCATAATAGCACGCCGTTCTTTGCGGGACAGAGGCCGGTAAGCTTCCACCTTTATCCCCCCTTCATAATTCCCTAACTTAGGAATAAGCCATTTCTCAGTCACCCAATAAACAATAGCAGTAATAACCACCGTAGAAGCACTCATAAAGAAATAATTGCAAAGAGGTTCGGTGTTCCCTTGATATCCAGTCTGCGCTAAAGCAGCCTCTTGTGTGGTATGAGCTAATAACGGGTCCATCGTACTTAATACAATATTGGCACTATATCCACACGCAACGGAAACATAAGCCGTTACAATTCCGGCAATCGGATGGAGACCTACCCATTGGAACAACATAGCAGCAATAGGCAACAAAATTATATACCCACCGTCACCAATGGCATTCGATAATAACCCTAGAACAATTACCCAAAGAATAATTCTCTTTTTCTCTTTCCTGTTCCCCACCCCCAAACGGATACACGCATTAATAAACCCGGAATGTTGGGCAACCCCAAGTCCGAACATCGCGATGATTACCATCCCCAAAGGAGCAAATCCTGTAAAATTCTTAATTGCGTTGCGCAACCACCAGCGAATACCTTCCGGACTCAACAGACTTTGCACACGAATGTCTTCACCGGTTTGCGGCAATGTCACCTTTAACCCATAGATATCGCATATCCATGAAAGAAAAACCACTGCCATCGTCAACAGCATAAACATCGTAGCAGGATGGGGCATACGCCATTTTGTCTTCATCGCTTTTCAGGATTTATTCTTCGTCAGCTTTCCTTAGTTATTCATCATCAGGCTCCAGATTATCCAGATCAATAATGCGCAATTCCAATGCACGCACAGCCAACCGGGTAGCATTCACCCCCACCCGCTCTCCATTCGGGAAAAGACGTCCGACAAGGTCATTCTGCCGTTTTTCCAATGATTTCACGCCGAAGGGCATACCTTTCAGATTTGCAATCATCTCCTTCGTATATCCTAATGCCAAATGACGGAGAAAACGCTCGTCATATTCATCAATATCATAACTGATAACCGCCTCCTGACGTTTTGCATCATTAGCGACAGACTTCTTAAAACGGTCTACAATCTTTTCTAGAATCGGATAATTGAACACTAGCTTCTTTCCATCCATTACAGCCTGTACATCCGTTTTAGTAAGCAACTCTCCTGTCTTGAGAATAATTCCGTCGGCACCGGCATTCAGCACATCCACCCATAATTTTTCATTCAAGATCTCACCGGTGAAGATCAGCACACGAACCCCCTTATAACGTTTGAATATATTCCGACAAATATCTACTCCGATAGTGGTAGAGCCCCCCAGACCCAGATCCAGCAAAACCAAATCAGGAAGTTGGGCTTCCATCAAGGGCCAGAATTCATTCTCTGTCATGGCGGTACCGATCACTTCCGCATTCGGTATTTCGTGACGGAATATCTCCTCCGTGCCTTTCAACTCCAATTTTACATCCTCTACAATAATTACTTTAAATTTCTGTTCTTCCATTTCCTTATCTAAAAACTTTTATGTGTTTTCCTTATTTTATCTACGCGGTACAGTAAAATAAACCGTAAATCCTCCATCTGCAGCAGGTTCGGCATTAATACGACATCCCCTGCGTCCTGCAAACTCATCATGATCGCGGATAATCTGTTTACAGACCAAATATTCCGTACCACGCAACTCCCCTTTTTCACCGGCAGTCATACGTGCCAGATTCGGATAAAACAACAGGTTCAGTTCCTCCATACTCTTCTCGCGTCTTGTATCCGCAAAAAGAAAGCGAATATATTCATCATCCTGCCGTGCCTGCAAACGCAACAGACCATCTTCGTGAACCGCCAACGCTTCGTCAATCAGGTTTTCCAATAGGAAGCGCAACTGATTCAGATCTCCTATCACTTTTGCGTCCACCGTTCCTATCTCCAGTTCTATCCTCTCCGTCCGATTCTTCATTGACTTTCTGAAGTATTTTCCGGCAGTATCCAAAAGTTCCTGTACAGGAATCACCACCCGCCGGAAAGTAACCTCTTCCAACTGACGGGAAGCGCACGAACTTAGAATCGTAAAGATTCCTTTATAATATTCAATCAATTCGGTCATTGTCTCCACAGCCTCACGTTCTTCCTTCTCTGAAATATTCTGCATATTGAGCCTACCGACAATTTGTTTGATCTTATTCGGATAATAAATTGTTTCATGTTTAATCGTAGACAGGCAATTATCCAATACCATATTTTGTACATGCAACATACTGTCTTCCCAAAGAGCACGTCGTGCCTCTTCATGCGCCGACTCAATATCCCGATATTTCGTAGCCAATTTCACCACCGCATTAAATATCACAATCGCCACATAGCGTGCCACCAATTCAAACAACAGACGATTTGTTTCCTGCTCCGACCCTTCCCTGCGTTCCAGATAAAGCACACCGACACACTGGTGTTCCCCTCCCGCTTCCACCTTCAATGGAATAGCCAGATAATGCCGTCGTTCAAGATACTCACCGGAATCAAAACATTGCTGTACCATCTCCGGCATCTCCTGACCGGGACATGAAGCGTATTCCAGCCTATGCGTCGTTTCATTATACGCTGCAATACCCATCCGGTCAATCGTAAGCAATTCATTTACAGACCCGAATGCTTCATCCACTATGCGTTGCGGGATTTCCTTCAGCGTACTCTCCTCTCGTTGGAGTGCTTCTGCATCCTCTTGCTCCTGTGGTCTGACCAAAGAGGCTGCAAACACTTTTTGATTTATCTCGAGCACCTGTTCAAGATTCAGTCGGTTCTGCAGCCGCTTGCGCATATACAGAAAATAGTACCCGACCAACAAAACCACCAACAGGACAAAACATAAAATGATCCCCACCGTCTTGTTCGTATTCGAACGTTCCAACTGCTTGCAATATGCCTCCAACGTCTGATCTTCTCCTTGCAACTTATACAAATCCGTAAATGCCGAATTATTATAACTGTACGCATCCAGTTGTTTCAAAGCCAGAAAAGCGACTGCCGCTTCGTTTCTTATGTCCAGAATCACATGATAATCCGAGTCAAACAACTCATTCCACCAACTAATCTCGGCAGGTATCCCCTCACCGACCAATTTCATATAACGATGCGGATGTTCCGCCCGTGCATATTTCTCATAATGCCCGTTCAATAACATCATAGCCGAATCGATATACTGCAAAGCTAGTTCATATTCTTCATCCACATTAGCAAAATATGCCGCATTTGCATAGTCCGACGCAGCATCCAGCAAATCCTCATATACCGAATCCGTAACCACAACTATCGAATCTCCTTCCTGCAGCATGGGGGAAATAGAATCATGCACACACGACACCATCCCTACCGGAAGCAACAGGCAAAGCAATACACCGACTATCTTACGTATCCCTAAAGGCAAACGAAAATAGAAACGACTCCCCTTACCCAATTCACTTTCCACATTGAAAGCACACACACGGAACAAATCATTCGTCTTCTTATATTTCTCAATGATTCCCTTACAGTTCATTAATCCGAAGCCACTCCCCTTGTTTTCTTTCAGTTCCTCCGGATCCTCTGCATTCTTCATCCCGATTACGCGCGAATCATACACCTTCTCACCAATGATACGCTCCACATCCTCCGTTGAAATACCTCGTCCGTTATCTTCTACGGAAATCTCCACATAAGTATCCGTCATACGCGCGTATACCTTGATGTTCCCACCTTCCGGAGTATATTTACGCGCATTCTCCGTCATCGTATTAATCATAAACAGAGTCAATGCACGGTCGGCCTTCACCGTGGCAACGGTCGGTTCAATCTCCAAAGTCTGTTTTTTCATCTCAAAAGCACGCCGTCCTTTCCCTACCAGTTCAAATAACTCATTGAGGCCGAATGTCTCAATATTCAAGCTGAGCGTTCCTTGCTTCATTTTAATCCAGAGAGCCAGAATATCATTATATTCATTGATCGTAGTAACCAATTCGTCGATATACTGGTACTTCTCTTTCTTGATCTTTTCATCATCGATATATCCCCGTTCCGTCAACTTATGTACTTCATTCAGAATACGGTCAATATACGGATTGATACCATTTACGATAGCCATACAGGCTTTTTTTATCAAGTTCTGGCGTTTATTTCCAGCAATATGCTGCTCATAGATATACCGCTGTTTTTCCAATTGCATCCGCTCGTCACTCAATGCTTCCACCATCTGCTCATTGTCAGCCGCCCAAATAATATAAGGCTCCAATACGTGGACCAAAGCCTTCTCGTCGCGGCTCAGCCGATATCCAGAGCACAACGTCGCCTTACCTTCCTCCGATATTTCCAATTTCATACGTCCCTTTCCAAACAACTGATCTATCCCCTGCTGAATCAAAGGAACATTCATTGGGATGGATGAAGTAATATCCCGGCAGAGTCCTAAAATCTGCTGCAAACGTTCCACATCCAACCGGTTTCTTATTTTAGAACGCTTATTAAAGAACCACCAGAAAATCACCACCAATACCAATCCGGCAATCACCAGAGAAAGTACAAGCGTCATCTGTCGCGAACCGGCTTCCAATGACACATAACGACTTTCCAGTTCCTTGTCCTGGCGGGTAAAATTCAAAATATCCAGATAAATATTCCGATTATAATCAGAAGCATATTTCATTCCGAGCCCTGCATACGATACACTCAATTGTTCCCGAATCCTTGAAATCCATTCAGGAACGGTCTTCACATTTTCCTGCGCAATCCAAGGCACTCCCGTATAGGTAGTATCACCTTCTGCAAACGTATGCAGCTTATCCAATGTATCCGCTTCATGATGATAATAAAGTATATGATGGCGATTCACACAATCCAACGCTTTCGTGAGTGTATCCAGCGCTTCCGAATATCGTCCGTGCGCATTCAGATATTTTCCGATAGAAACATACGCTCCGGCAATCTGATACAAGTCATTATATTGGCGGAACCTTTCAAGCGCGAGTTGTGCCATGCGCAAAGGTAAAAGAGAATCTACCGGCAAAGCAAACTGCTCCAGCATATGTCCTCTCCTTGTCTGGAAAAACTCGAAACTATCGGAAGAAGCCATCAAGTTGGCAAGACCTTGCAAACCATTTCCTTCGAAATAAGGATGATTGCTCTGAACAGCCGTCCGCCAAGTATAATATAAATGATCAAACTCACGTAGTTTTCTCTCTTCCGGTGTCTTTGCTTCAACCAGAGAAGCGGCCCCTTTAAGATAATGATAGTAAAGCAATTGATTAGTATCCGCCAATGCTTCCTCTTCCGGAATATGACTGAGCGACGCAATCGCTTCCTGTCGTTGCTGAAGGTAATAGTAATAAATGGCGGAAACAATAAAGAACTCCGTAAAAGCATAATCCAACCGAAGCTTTTCGTGCCTGTCGGCAAACAAATCACTTTCCTCACGAATACGTTTCATACGTCTCAACGCACTGTTCCTATAATCATAAAATTCTTTGTTCATTGCCGTCCTCTGACAGATTTTCATCAGTCCGATATCGGCAATCAAAAGCTCAAGTTCGTTTTTAGTCAGTTTATAGACCTCTTTATGAGACGCTTCGGCACGGTCAAAATCCATATTCATAAAAGCCCAGAATCCCAGATTATTTAAAGCTTCCGCTTTCCCCGACTTATAAAAGTTCACCTTACTATAAGCCTGTTCGGCATATTTATAAGAAGAATCCAGGTTTCGGTAACGATAAGCATACGCTGTTCCATTAAGCGAATCAATCAAACGCACCTCTTTAGTCGGCACCATATCAGTGCACGAGAAGAACAAAGAAAGAATTATCAGAATAGATAACGGATAATAAATAATCGATAATGAGCTATGCTGTGCCTCATTACCTATTCTTCGGACATTATTATTTAAAGAGATCCTTTTCATTATCCATCGTCAACTATCCATTAATTACGCAAATCTACAAATATTTCCGATAAGTTGGAGAGAAAATGATTTTTTATACAATAAGTCCTTCTAAATAATAAGAGAAATTCCTACCTTTGCAGGCAAATTAACAAATAGGTAAAACATCTATTACAAAATGAGCGAAAAAGCACCCTTTATGGTATTCTCGGGAACAAACTCGAGATATCTTGCAGAAAAAATCTGCGCAAGCCTGAATTGTCCTCTGGGAAATATGAACATTACCCATTTTGCCGATGGCGAATTTGCTGTTTCATATGAGGAATCAATTCGTGGCGCCCATGTATTCTTGGTTCAATCCACATTCCCAAACTCAGACAACTTAATGGAACTTCTCCTGATGGTTGACGCGGCAAAACGTGCATCAGCAAAGAGCATTGTAGCTGTAATTCCCTATTTCGGATGGGCTCGTCAGGATAGAAAAGACAAACCTCGTGTATCTATCGGAGCTAAACTAGTAGCCGACCTGCTTTCCGTTGCAGGTATCGACCGACTGATTACTATGGACCTGCACGCAGACCAGATTCAGGGATTCTTCGATATTCCGGTAGACCACCTGTATGCGTCAGCCGTATTCCTCCCCTACATCCAGTCATTGAAATTGGAGGATCTGGTGATTGCTACACCGGACGTAGGAGGTTCAAAACGTGCCAGCACTTTCTCCAAATATCTCGGTGTACCGTTGGTACTTTGCAACAAGTCGCGTGAGAAAGCCAATGAAGTTGCTTCCATGCAGATCATCGGTGATGTGAAAGATAAAAATGTAGTATTGATCGACGATATCGTAGACACAGCCGGAACAATCACCAAAGCAGCCAACATTATGTTGGAAGCCGGTGCAAAGTCTGTACGTGCTATCGCCAGTCACTGCGTAATGTCCGATCCCGCTTCATTCCGTGTACAGGAATCCGGTCTGACAGAAATGGTATTTACCGACAGCATTCCTTACGCAAAGAAGTGTGCGAAAGTAAAACAGTTAAGTATCGCCGATATGTTTGCTGAGACAATCAAACGAGTTATGAATAACGAGTCAATCAGCTCACAGTACATCATCTAGTCGAAACTTCATTTTCAACTAAATAAAAAAATAATCGCAGGTAAGGTAAAAACTAAACCTGTGATTATTTTTATTTGATAACGCTGTCTCCATTGCGCAGCCAACTTTCAACTTCCAACTCTCAATTTTCAACTTTATTGAAGTCTTCCGAATTTGTATGTTCCCTTTCTGATTATCTTCCCGTCTTTATCAGTTTCCACAAAAGGACCATTCTTCTTTCCTTGTTTGAAGAAACCATCGAAACGGTTGCCGTCTTTATCAATCTGAACCCCTTGTCCTTCTTCCAATCCATCAACGAAGCCACCTTTGTATTGCATACCCGCAGCAGTCTTTAAAGTACCTTCACCATTCGGACGGTTATCTTTCCAATCCCCCTCATACACATCACCATTGCTCCATTTGTAGATACCCTTACCCTCGCGTCTGTTATTTTTCCAGTCACCTTCATACACAGCACCATTCGACCAGGTAAAAGTTCCTTTCCCATCTTGCATACCATCCTTGAAGTTACCTACATACTTATCACCGTTAGCATGATAGTAAATTCCCTCACCCGTACGTTCACCCAAGAGATAAGAACCTTCGTAACGATCTCCCGTATGGAAAAAATAAGTACCCTTTCCATGCTGGATATCATCTGCCCAGTCACCCTCATATTTATCTCCGTTAGTATATTCAAATACCCCTTTTCCATGACGGACATCATCTTTCCAGTCTCCTTCATATTTACATCCGTCATCCCAGTTCATAGTACCCTTACCGTTTTTCTTGTCATTCTTCCAATGACCGGTATATTTAGCGCCATTCGCCCAAGTATACGTACCTTCACCCTCACGCTTATCATTCACCCAACCACCTACATACAAGTCACCGTTGTGATAATACATCGTCCCCTTGCCATGCTGGTAGTCCTGATACCACATACCGTCATAACGGTTGTTATTCATAAAATAATAAATACCTTTTCCGTGCTGTTGGTCCTGATACCATTGTCCTTCGTACTTTTCTCCGTCAGGAAACATATAGATGCCATACCCTTCACGTTTCCCCTTCACATATTCACCCTCGTAGACATCCCCATTTTTAAAGACCGTCTTTCCTTTCCCGTTTGGCTTGCGTCCTTTCATTTCTCCTGTATAGACACTGCCATCCTTAAAAGTATAGTTGCCAATCTTTATTTCTGTAGAGAATGTATCTTTTATCTTTCCGAAGAATCCGCCCTTTTTCCCTTCATTTTCTTGTGCCATTACCCCCTCTTGTGCTAGGAGAGCCAATAAAAGTGTAGTATATAGATATTTCTTCATTTATTTTAGTTGTTACTCATTTTTAGAATTACGATTTGGACAAAGATACGATTTCTCTCCCAAAAAGCCCCTTACCGGAAAGCAAATTATGACAACTTTTTACCTGCAATGACCTCTTTTAATGTCTCTTTGCATAAATAACGCTGCGCTAAATCCTGTATTTCCGCAGGAGTAATCTCGTTTACGGCTTGCAAAGAACGTGCGAAGTAATCATCCTTCAAACCGGAAGTAGCTATAAATATCCACGCATCCGAGAGAGAGAAAGGCGATTCATAACTGCGGCACATTTCTCCCAACATATAGTTGCGCACCATCCTTAATTCTTCCGCAGATACCGGCTCCTGGTGCAACCGATCTATTTCGTGATATACTTCCTGTATTAACGGCTCCACATATTCATTATCCGTCTCCGTCGAAACAATCAGCAAGCCGCTATCCGGATAAAATACTACTCCTGCCGATATGCCATAAGTATACCCTTTATCTTCGCGAATGTTGGACATCAGACGGCTACCGAAATAACCTCCGAACAATGTCATCAGCACACGCAGCTTCGGATAGTCGGGATGTTCGCGAGTAATGGTGGTACATCCCATTTTCACTGCGCTCTGCATAGCGTCTTCACGTTCCGTAAAAATCCTCTTCTCAGGTATAGCCGCAAATGGGAAACTCAACTTCGGCATCTGTAATTGATATTGCCCGAACGGAATCCCGAAAATATCCGTTACACGGCTGATGATATCATCCGTCACCTTGCCGGATAAGAAAATGGAGCAATTGCCGGAATGGTAATACCGCTCATAAAACTCACGAAGCACTTCTGGAGTTATGGTATGATAATCCTCCTCCATCACTATTTTCCCGCATGGATGTTGTTCACCGTAAAGAGACTTCAGCAAACTACGATGTGCAAGAAAATCAACCTTAGAGGTATTGACCAAATATTGCTGGATATTGGTATCCAGAATAGTTTGAAGCTCCTTTTGTGGAAACAGTGGTTCCTTAATCATCGACTCTACCACTTCCAACGTTTTCGCTAAATACTTATTCAATGAATAAACAGTGATATAAGCATACTCCGAAGAACTGGAGAGTTCTAGCCACGAACCATAATAATCCAATTTCTCCGCAATGGTGGCAGCCGTATATTTCGTCGTACCTTCGCGCAACATACGGTTCGTAAACAAAGCTTGCAACTTCCGCGACTGCTGCCAGCGACCTCCGGAGAAAAGTACATCCATACGCACCACTTCCTGTTCGCCGGCATTAATAACAGTCAACGGAATACCATTCGGCAACGTTGTCCTGACAGGAGTCTGTATATGGAAATTTTTCAGAGGTTGTATCTCAGGCTGTATCGTGCGATCCATAAACGTTATAATCTATTTTTCAAAAATTCTTCTGCACGCGCCAAGTCCTGTGGAGTATCGATTCCAATCGTTTCCACTTCACTGATCCCCACTTTTATTTTATACCCGTTTTCCAGCCAGCGCAGTTGCTCCAACGATTCCGCTATCTCAAGTGATGATTGCGGTAGTGCGGTTATCTCCCTCAGCACTTCCGTACGGTAAGCATACAAACCGATATGTTTATAGTAGGTATGTCCTTTCAGCCAATCCTTCTTCTCGGCATTACGCTGATAAGGGATGATAGAACGACTGAAATACAGGGCATTCCAATTTGCATTGACTACCACTTTGGGAGAGTTCACATTCTCAAGTACGGCAAACGGCTCATCAGCAGTAAAAGGCTTTACCAATGTAGCAATCTGTGTAGTAGGATCTTCAAAACAAGTCTTCACGGCATTCAACTGCGAAGGTTGTATAAAAGGCTCGTCCCCTTGTATATTGACTACCACATCAAAGTCCCCTCCAATCTTGACGCAAGCCTCATAACAACGGTCCGTACCGCTTTTATGATGAACAGAAGTCATCACCACCTTACCACCGAAAGCTTTCACCGCCTCCTCAATCCGTTCGTCATCAGTAGCCACATACGCATCATCCAAAATTCCGGCTACTTGTTCATACACACGCTGTATCACTGTTTTTCCGCCCAAGATAGCCAACGGTTTCGCAGGGAAACGGGTAGAGGCATAACGGGCAGGTATAATTCCCAGAAATTTCATTTATTTAATAGATAATGAAGAATAAAGAGCGGATAATGACTGCTGCACATATTCCCTCTCCCAATCTTCCGGTTTTATTATTTTATCATCACACAAAAGTATATCAATATCCAAACAGACTTTCTCTTCCTTCTTATCCTCCGGCAGACGACCGGAAGCCAGTTCTATGTCTTTCAGTATCCTCTTCACGAGTTCCTCATCCTTATCCGAAAAGAACATAATCACTTGATTGGAAAACAAAGCCGGATTTTTGAAGAACAAAGGTTCCGTCTCCAACTCGGATGCCCGGTAGATAGGAGAAAACTGTTCCGTCAGTTTCTGCCTGGCAAAAGCCAGATTCTCCGTTCTATTGTAGTTGCTCCCTATGCAAACAATGTATTTGTGCATCTTTTTAGTTGAAAAGATCATCCAGTCCCATTTCCTCCACCTCGCCATCCGGAGTCTCCGAACCGGCACAAGGATCGAATCCTTCCGGAAGTTTAAAAGTTTCCTGCTGATCGTATCCCAAAGTCGGGTCATCAAATACCTTCTTCATATATTTTGCCCAAATAGGCAAAGCGGCGGCAGCTCCCTGTCCGTATGTCATCGATCCGAAGTGGATATCACGTTCATCACCTCCAACCCAACATCCGGACACCAACGAAGGGGTAAAGCCCATAAACCAACTATCCGAGTTCTCATTTGTCGTCCCCGTCTTTCCGCCCATATCCGCAGTAATTCCATAACGTCGGACACGTCCACCCGTTCCTTCATTTATAACGGCACGCAACATGACCAGCATTTTATATACACTTGAAGTACTGATCACCTCATCCATTTGTGGCGCAAACGTAGAAATCACATTACCTTCACTGTCCTCAATCCGGGTCACAAACAAAGGAGCCACCCGGATCCCCCTATTAGCAAAAGCAGTATATGCACTTACCATCTCTCCGACAGAAATCTCACAAGGTCCCAGACAAAGTGAAACAACCGGGTCGATGGCCTTGTTGCGCACTCCGAAACTATGGATCAGCCGCACCAATTCATACGGATTCAGTTTGCCCATCAGATAAGCCGAAATCCAGTTATCCGAATTAGCCAGTCCCCATTTTAGAGTAACCATCTCACCATAACGCTTCTTATTGGAATTACGTGGCGACCATGGTTCCCCAGTTTCTGTAATCAACGTCTGCTCTACGTGGCGCACCTGGTCGCAAGGAGAAAAATTATTCTCCATAGCCAGCGTATACAAGTACGGTTTGATAGTAGACCCTACCTGACGGCGCCCCACCATCGCCATGTCATATTGGAAATATGTATAATTAGGTCCTCCGACATAAGCTTTCACATGCCCGTTCATAGGATCCATCGACATAAAGCCAGTACGAAGGAATGATTTATAATAGCGGATTGAATCCATCGGAGTCATAATCGTGTCCTTGCTTCCCGTCCACGAAAAGACTGTCATTTCCTGCGGTGTATCGAATGCTTTCCGAATCTCCTGTTCAGAACTCCCCGCCTCTTTCATCAGCCGGTAACGCTCTGTCTGTTTCATGGCCTTCGTCAACAGTTCTTCCACCCGTTTCGCAGGCAGCACTCTTGCGTATGGCGCATTCTTACTTCCTACTTTTTCTTTGAAAAACAAAGGTTGCAAATAACTCAAATGTTCTTCTACCGCCTCCTCCGCATATTGTTGCATCCGCGAGTTGAGAGTCGTATAAATCTTCAGTCCGTCCGTGTAGACATTATAATTCGAACCATCCTTCTTTTTATTCTTCGCGCACCAGCCATACAGAGGATTCGTTTCCCAAGAAAGGGAGTCTTCATAGAATTTCTGCATTTGCCAACCACGATAATTACTCTTCACCGGCTTGGTTGCTGTCATCACACCACGCAGGTATTCACGGAAATAAGTAGCCAAACCTTCCTTGTGGTCAACACGATTATACGACAATTTCAAAGGAAGCGCTTGCAGAGAATCACATTCGGATTCAGTAATATATCCCGCTTTACGCATCTGTTCAAGCACCACATTACGACGGCCGCGAGAACGCTCATTGAAACGAACAGGATTATAGAGTGACGGATTTTTACACATACCAACCAAGGTAGCCGCTTCCTCTATTTTCAAGTCCTTCGGTTCACGGTTAAAATAAGTATGCGCAGCCGTCTTAATACCGACAGCATTATTCAGGAAATCAAACTTATTGAGGTACATACTCAGAATTTCCTCTTTGGTGTAATAACGCTCGAGTTTTACGGCAATCACCCACTCAATCGGTTTCTGGAAAAGACGCTGGAGAGTATTTCTCGCCACATTCTCCGTAAACAACTGCTTGGCAAGCTGCTGTGACAAAGTACTTCCCCCACCCGCATTTTTCTGGAATAACAAACCACGTTTCACAAATGCACGGAACAATGCCTTAGCGTCAATCCCCGAGTGTTCGGCAAAACGAACATCTTCTGTCGCAATCAACGCATTAATAATATTGGGTGACAAGTCCTTGTAGGCTGTATACACACGATTTTCCTTACTATAAGACCAAGTACCGAGCACTTTCTCATCCTCTGAAAAGATCTCCGTCGCAAATTTATAACTTGGATTCTCCAGTTCCTCCACTGGAGGCATATAGCCGATCCAACCTTTCGAAATAGAAACAAAAATAATGACGACAGCCACTACTGCGATTGCCAATAAAATCCAAAGAGCTTTTATTATTTTTCGAATCATGTTTTTTCTTGCTTATAAAAAACGCACTTAATTAAGTTACAAAGGTAGATAAAATCCGGTAGCCGACCAAACAAAAACAGGCGGGATTTTTATTCCCGCCTGTCATTCACCCTAACTCTATCTATTCAGAGTTACCAATTATGAATGAGTCGTATAGTAACTCACCATTTATCAATAGTCTGTAATTTCCATTCTCCTATCGTACAGCGTTCACTATCAAAGTTGATCGCCACTTTCACGACCGGAAGCCCGCATAAAGCGAAGCGTTCAGGATAATTCTTCAGGTTGATCTGCTCCATAGCTTCACCGGCAGTCTTATCAAGCTTCAACTCCATCACATAGAGCGTGGTTTTCGTACGAAGCACCACATCCACTCGACCACGGGGAGTACGGACTTCAATATCTACATAATAATTCAGCAGACTGAATATGACGTAAAAAAGTTGCTGGTAATGCCCCTCATATTTAGTATTGTCGCAATAAGGAATGGTAGACAAAAAAGTCTGCAAACGACGCAAGGCAGAATCCATATCACCGTTCTGAATATCATAAAAAAGATAGGCAACCATAGTGGTGGCTTCCGGGGTCTCATTGCCTACATAGTTAGGAAGAAGGCTTTCCATAAGACCCAGACGGACTTCCTTATTCGGAATATCAAGCGTATAAAGGTCCAGAATCTTATTATAATCCTTTATGGTGATATAACCGCTCTGATATAGCAAAGGAGCGATATTCGTCATGGTCTCGGTAGGAGCATCAAAAATGGAAGCTTTCGCTTGTTTGGGACCGATCTCTGAAGGATTTACACCAAATTTGTCCAACATCTTTATCAAGTATGTAGGAGTGCCGCTACCGAACCAGTAAGAACCAAATTTACCGTCCGCGAAAGCATTCAACAGACTGAACGGATTATAGATGTCGGGAGACGGATAGGTAAAATGGTAACCGTCATAATTCTCCTTCAACTTCAGCAAGACCTCTTCAGAAGGAATATTCAATTTCGCGGCCAATCTCTCCATATCCTCTTTCATCTGCGTTAGCATTTCATCCTCCGTTATTCCGCAAATTGCAGCGTATGGCTCATCCATGCTGATATTCTTGATATTATTCAACTCGCTAAAGATACTCAACTGAGAGAACTTGGTGATACCAGTCAGAAACACATACTTCAGATAAGGATCACAAGCCTTCAAGGGACTATAGAAGTTACGCATGATATTACGTAATACGCCTAGATTTTCCTTTTCATGCACCACATCAAGCAAAGGAGCATCGTATTCGTCTATAAGAACTACAACCTTTTTCCCTGTCTTTTCATAAGCACACTTGATAAGACGGGTTAATCGTAGATTAGCATCACCGGCAGTTGGATCGAGGCCGAATGTCCGCTCATAGTCTGAAAGCATAAAGTCAAGCAAACGTTCCAAACGCCCCTTATCCGCATGCTTCGCCATACTCATATCAAAATGAAGCACCGGATACTCTATCCACTCTTTCTCCAATCTCTCCATAGCTAACCCTTGGAACAGATCCTTACGACCAGAGAAATAACTATGCAAAGTAGAAGTAAGCAAGGACTTACCAAAACGGCGAGGACGACTCAGAAACACATAGCTAGAGGCCGAATGTGTCATCTGGTAGATATACTCCGTTTTATCTACATAGAGGTAATTACCCTCACGAATCTTAGAAAAAGTCTGTATCCCTATTGGGTATAATCTTTGCAAAGCTTCCATACTAATATTTTATTTTCTTTAGAGCCACTATTATTTTTCAATTATCCAGTCTCCTATCGTGCAGCGTTCACTATCAAAGTTGATCGCCACTTTCACGACCGGAAGCCCACACAAAGCGAAGCGTTCAGGATAATTCTTCAGATTGATCTGTTCCATTGCTTCACCGGCAGTCTTATCAAGCTTCAATTCCATCACATAGAGCGTGGTTTTCGTACGAAGCACCACATCCACTCGACCACGGGGAGTACGGACTTCAATATCCACAAAAGAACCCAATAAGCTGAAAATGATGTAGAACATCTGCTGATAGTGACCTTCATACCTCGTATTATCACAATAAGGAATGGTAGACAAGAAAGTCTGCAGCCGACGCAACGCAGAATCCATATCATCATTACGGATATCACGGGAAAGATAGGCTACCATAGTAGTAGTTTCCCGAGTTTTGCTGGCCACGTAATTAGGTAAAAGGCTTTTCATTAAACCCAACCGTACTTCTTTGTTAGGAATATCCAACGTATACAGGTCAATACTCTCATCATAATCCTTGATAGTGATATAACCACTCTGATATAATAATGGAATAATATCAGTCATTGTTTCAGTAGGAGCATCAAAAGCGGAAACTTCCGCATGGTTATTACCGATCTCCGAAGGTTCAACACCAAACTTCTCCAACATCTTTATCAAGTATGTAGGAGTACCGCTACCAAACCAGTAAGAACCAAATTTACCGTCCGCAAAAGCATTCAACAGACTGAACGGATTATAGATGTCGGGAGACGGATAGGTAAAATGATAACCGTCATAATTCTCCTTCAACTTCAGCAAGACTTCTTCAGAGGAAATATTCAATTTCGCGGCCAACATCTCCATATCCTCTTTCATCTGCGTTAGCATTTCATCCTCCGTTATTCCGCAGATCGCAGCGTATGGCTCATCCATGCTGATATTCTTGATATTATTCAACTCGCTAAAGATACTCAACTGAGAGAACTTGGTGATACCCGTCAAAAACACATACTTCAGATAAGGATCACAAGCCTTCAAGGGACTATAGAAGTTACGCATGATATTACGTAATACGCCTAGATTTTCCTTTTCATGCACCACATCAAGCAAAGGAGCGTCATATTCGTCTATAAGAACTACAACTTGCCTACCTGTCTTTTCATAAGCACACTTGATAAGACGGGTTAATCGTAGATTAGCATCACCGGCAGTTGTATCGAGACCGAAGGTCCGCTCATAGTCTGAAAGCATAAAGTCAAGCAAACGTTCCAAACGCCCCTTATCCACATGCTTCGCCATACTCATATCGAAATGGAGCACCGGATACTCTGTCCAATCCTTCTCCAATCTCTCCATAGCCAACCCTTGGAACAAATCCTTACGACCCGAAAAATAACTATGCAAAGTAGAAGTAAGCAAAGACTTACCAAAACGGCGAGGACGACTCAGAAACACATATTTCGCAAAATGAGTCATGCGATAAACGTATTCCGTCTTATCGATATAAAGGTAATTCTTCTCACGAATTTCAGAAAAAGTCTGTATCCCTATAGGGTATAATCTTTGCAAAGTTTCCATATCAATATCTATATTTTCTTTAGAGCCACTATTATTTTTCAATTATCCATTCTCCTATCGTCCCCCGCTCACTATCAAAGTTTATCGCCACTTTCACGACCGGAAGTCCACATAAAGCGAAGCGTTCAGGATAATTCTTCAGGTTGATCTGTTCCATAGCTTCACCGGCAGTCTTATCAAGCTTCAACTCCATCACATAAAGTGTGGTTTTCGTACGAAGCACCACATCCACACGACCACGGGGAGTACGGACCTCAACATCCACAAAAGAACCCAATAAGCTGAAAATGATGTAGAACATCTGCTGATAGTGACCTTCATACCTCGTATTGTCACAATAAGGAATGGTAGACAAGAAAGTCTGCAGCCGACGCAACGCAGAATCCATATCATCATTACGGATATCACGCGAAAGATAAGCCACCATGGTAGTCGTTTCCCGAGTTTTGCTGGCCACGTAATTAGGTAAAAGGCTTTTCATTAGCCCCAACCGTACTTCTTTGTTAGGAATATCCAATGTATACAAGTCAATACTCTCATCATAATCCTTGATGGTGATATAACCACTCTGATATAATAATGGAATAATATCAGTCATTGTTTCAGTAGGAGCATCAAAAGCGGATACCTCCGCATGGTTATTACCTATCTCAGAAGGTTCAACACCGAACTTTTCCAACATCTTTATCAAGTATGTAGGAGTACCGCTACCGAACCAGTAAGAACCAAATTTACCGTCCGCAAAAGCATTCAACAGACTGAATGGATTATAGATGTCGGGAGACGGATAAGTAAAATGATAACCGTCATAATTCTCCTTCAACATCAGCAAGACTTCTTCAGGTGTTATTTCCAGTTTCGCAGCCAACATCCCCATATCCTCTTTCATTTGCGTTAGCATTTCATCCTCCGTTATTCCGCAAATTGCAGCGTATGGCTCATCCATGCTGATATTCTTGATATTATTCAATTCGCTAAAGATACTCAACTGAGAGAACTTGGTGATACCCGTCAAAAACACATACTTCAGATAAGGATCACAAGCCTTCAAGGGACTATAGAAGTTACGCATGATATTACGTAATACGCCTAGATTTTCCTTTTCATGTACCACATCAAGCAAAGGAGCATCATATTCATCTATAAGAACTACAACCTTTTTCCCTGTCTTTTCATAAGCACACTTGATAAGACGGGTTAATCGTAGATTAGCATCACCGGCAGTTGTATCGAGGCCGAAGGTCCGCTCATAGTCTGAAAGCATAAAGTCAAGCAAACGTTCCAAACGCTCCTTATCCACATGCTTCGCCATACTCATATCAAAATGAAGCACCGGATACTCTATCCACTCTTTCTCCAATCTCTCCATAGCTAACCCTTGAAACAGATCCTTACGACCAGAGAAATAACTATGCAAAGTAGAAGTAAGCAAGGACTTACCAAAACGGCGAGGACGACTCAGAAACACATAGCTAGAGGCCGAATGTGTCATCTGGTAGATATACCCCGTTTTATCTACATAGAGGTAATTACCCTCACGAATCTTAGAAAAAGTCTGTATCCCTATTGGGTATAATCTTTGCAAAGCTTCCATACTAATATTTTATTTTCTTTAGAGCCACTATTATTTTTCAATTATCCATTCTCCTATCGTCCCCCGCTCACTATCAAAGTTTATCGCCACTTTCACGACCGGAAGTCCACATAAAGCGAAGCGTTCAGGATAATTCTTCAGGTTGATCTGTTCCATAGCTTCACCGGCAGTCTTATCAAGCTTCAACTCCATCACATAAAGTGTGGTTTTCGTACGAAGCACCGCATCCACACGACCACGGGGAGTACGGACCTCAACATCCACAAAAGAACCCAATAAGCTGAAAATGATGTAGAACATCTGCTGATAGTGACCTTCATACCTCGTATTGTCACAATAAAATGGTAGACAAGAAAGTCTGCAGCCGACGCAACGCAGAATCCATATCATCATTACGGATATCACGCGAAAGATAAGCCACCATGGTAGTCGTTTCCCGAGTTTTGCTGGCCACGTAATTAGGTAAAAGGCTTTTCATTAGCCCCAACCGTACTTCTTTGTTAGGAATATCCAATGTATACAAGTCAATACTCTCATCATAATCCTTGATGGTGATATAACCACTCTGATATAATAATGGAATAATATCAGTCATTGTTTCAGTAGGAGCATCAAAAGCGGATACCTCCGCATGGTTATTACCTATCTCAGAAGGTTCAACACCGAACTTTTCCAACATCTTTATCAAGTATGTAGGAGTACCGCTACCGAACCAGTAAGAACCAAATTTACCGTCCGCAAAAGCATTCAACAGACTGAACGGATTATAGATGTCGGGAGACGGATAAGTAAAATGATAACCGTCATAATTCTCCTTCAACTTCAGCAAGACTTCTTCAGAGGAAATATTCAATTTCGCAGCCAACATCTCCATATCCTCTTTCATCTGCGTTAGCATTTCATCCTCCGTTATTCCGCAGATCGCAGCGTATGGCTCATCCATGCTGATATTCTTGATATTATTCAACTCGCTAAAGATACTCAACTGAGAGAACTTGGTGATACCCGTCAAAAACACATACTTCAGATAAGGATCACAAGCCTTCAAGGGACTATAGAAGTTACGCATGATATTACGTAATACGCCTAGATTTTCCTTTTCATGCACCACATCAAGCAAAGGGGCATCATATTCGTCTATAAGAACAACAACTTGTCGGCCCGTCTGCTCATAAGCGCGCTTGATCAACCCCATCAAACGTTGATTAGGATTAATCTCCTCCTGGCCTTTTCCATAAACACCCTCATACTCCGAAAGTTTCAGATTCAGCTCTTGCAACAATTGTTCCTTATCCACATGCTTGGCCGTACTCATATCGAAATGAAGAACCGGATACTCTATCCACTCTTTCTCAAACCTCTCCATAGCCAACCCTTGAAACAGATCCTTACGACCAGAGAAATAGCTATGCAAAGTAGAAGCAAGCAAAGACTTACCAAAACGGCGAGGACGGCTCAGAAACACATATTTCGCAAAATGAGTCATGCGATAAACGTATTCCGTCTTATCGATATAAAGGTAATTCTTCTCACGAATTTCAGAAAAAGTCTGTATTCCTATGGGGTATAATCTTTGCAAAGCTTCCATATCAATCATATTTTTCACAAAGCTACAAAAAATATCCGTTCAAAAAGAAAGCAGGCAGAAAACTTTTTCCCGCCTGCTCCTTTTACTTTATATGAACAGCTCCGCAGGTACAAAAGGTACAGTAAATGCACCCCGCATTTTTTCCACACACACGTACGCACGTACTTATAATACGCGCACGTGTGCGTGTGTATAGAGAGCCCCGAAAAAGTGTACCTGCTGTACCCGCCATATCCACCGCACCTGATAAACTCATCATACCCGCCACACCCATCGTCAAACAAACACAGTGCTTTATAAGTCCTAAAGCAGTGCTTTACGACCTCTAAAGCTATGCTTTAGCCTTCGTAAAGCACTGCTCTAACAAATATATCAACTATCTTCACAGACAGTTGATATATCTCACATACAAATCATATCAGCTCCATGCTAATATGAGGGTATAAGTCAGGAACATACCACTGTACTCTTCCCGACCTTTTGTCAACGTCAAACCTTGACGTATAGTTTTGCTATCTATACTCTTTCCCCATACCTGATATTAAATTCGATTTATATAGGGAGCTTTGTGACTTATTCATATTGCCAAATATCATCCATAGTAATTGGCACATAAGCTCCATCTTTCATTTCTATAATGACAGAAGGCTCATGCACAATAAGAGTATGCCACATTCCGGCAGGTACTTGTACGCCATAAATACCATATGCAGGATTCAATTCATGCCGAGCACATTCAACACCTTTTTCATCATAAAAAAGTTCCGTTATATGACCTCTAAGCAGAATGACAGTCTCAATTGTTTTAGTATGACGATGAATAGGAACAAGCGTTCCCGGTAGCAAGGCATTAAGCATACGCTGAGAAGTGTCACCTTCACCGTTACGCAAATCAAGATTAATGCGCCGCCTCTCATTTGTTCCCGCCTGAGCTAACAGTTCATCAAGTAGTTTATCATTTATTTCCATAATTATTTCTCATTAACTTTTGCACGTAGATATTCTTCGTGTAGGTGATAATATTTTCTCTTGAACAAGACATAGACGATACAAAGTAATACCAGCACTACAACTAAATATAAATACTTATTCATTGGCAAATAAATAGCCCCCAAAGAGATTATCAATTGCATAACCATATAGACGGTCGACACTATCACATGCTTAATGTGCAATTCATTGGCCATCAGTTGATAAACATGTTTACGATGAGGTTTGCCTATATTTTCATGCAACAATATTCGATGGAAGATAGTAAGCACACTATCAACACCATATACCATTAATAGCAGAATAGCCCAGTAGTTTCCGCTTTTTAATATATAAGAGCCTAAAAAGTAAAGCAGAATAAATGCAATAGATACACTCCCCACATCACCCGCAAAACATTTTGCCTTAGTACGGAAGTTAAAGAAGCAGAATATCAGCACACTAAGCAAAGTCACAATAATAAAGTTCCGGTCGACAAACTCCTCCTGCAAATTAAGAATAAATAACGGAATAAGCACCGCCAATGAATAACCACCGGTAATGCCATTGATACCGTCCATAAAGTTATAAGCATTGATAATACCAGTACATACTACGAGGGCAACGACAATCATCCACCAATATTCAGGCAACAAAATACCCCATTGGTAAAACATAAGTACCATAGCGGTAAACTGTACAATCAGACGAAACTTGTTGGGTACTGAGTGAATATCATCAACAAAACTGATACCACCTAACATCGTGAGACCTAATAAGAACCAAAGACAAGTAAAACCATAAAAGGCCACATAAAGCCAGGCTCCAAACAAGAAAATGATACCACCGCCACGCAACACAATAGAAGTATGCGATGAACGTAAATTAGGTTTGTCTATGATATTATACTTGTCGGCAATTTTAAAATATGCTAGTTCAAGAACAAGCAGTAATACTGCTATCAACAGATACGTAAACATACTTATTTCGTATTTACAAATGATTTTATGGTTTGCGTCAGACCTTCTTCGGCACGTATAGGCATTTTATCCACTCCCAACGCTTTTTTTATCTTAGTATTACTTACCACATAATTTTCAGTTAGTTTAGTCAAACGTTCTGAATTTAGCGGCAGATGTAAGATATCTCCTATCCTGCTCATAAGGTTCATCAGCCCTTTGGGTAAATACCAAATATGCGTTTTTTTACCCAAAGCTTTACAAATAACTGTAATAAGATCATTAGTTGATAAAGCCTCATCGTCACACATATTATAAATACCCGAAGCCACATCTTTAGCAAGCAATCCTTCTATAGCAAAACAAAGGTTATCAATAGAGGTAAAGCAACGGTGATTCTCAAAAGCTCCCAAAGGCCAGGGTATTCCTCTCTTCACCACACCATAAAGCAGATTGAGATTTCCTTTATTACCAGGCCCATGTATCATGCAAGGACGCATGATATACACCTGCTTGTCTGCCACAGGATGCGATAATATATATTCCTCAGCCTTAATTTTAGACTCACCATAAGGCCCTACAGGATTAGGAACAATATCCTCAGTAAGAATATCGCCCGGAACAAAATCAGCTGCAGCCTTAACAGAAGAGAAAAAGATAAACTTCTTTGCCGATGATTTAAGAAACCAATCATACACTTTTTGGGTAAGACCCGTATTTACCTTAAAATACACCTCTGGCCCAGAAGTTTTTTTCAAATCATGCGCTTTGCCAGCAAGATGAATAATAGCATCTACTTGTACCACCTTATCTTCATCAAAATCATTCCAGGAAAAGGTCTTGACCACACCCTCTTTTTCCGGTGCAACAATATCGAGACCATAAATCTCATGCTTCCGTCCCATAGCTTTGACAATATTACTTCCGACAAAGCCGTGTATTCCGGTTATAAGTATCTTCATAATATTTTATTTACCAAATCAACATATTGTTTTGTTACCTTTTCTTTTGTGTAATAGCGCTGTATCACATCATATCCGTTACGCCCCATTTTCTGAAGCTCTTCACGTGACACCGATGCCAACCATTGTGCCATTTCATCTACCTTCTTATCAAAGTCCTTCTCAGTAATAAGCTTTGCACAATTATAATCCTTAGTAAAGTTTACAATAGGTGTTTTGTCACCGGAACATATAAGTAACGGTCTCTCACAGGCCATAATAGTATAAACCTTAGACGGGAATCCCATCATCTCCATCTCAGGTGCCATGAAAATGAACTGTACATCACTGTATGCCAATATACTTGGCATCAGATGACGAGGTTGATAATCGAGCACATACAACTTGTCCAATCTCTTCTCAACTTTCTGTTCTTCCAAATATTGACGTTGTACCCCCATACCTATCACAAAGTACTCAACATTCAAATCCTTTGTTTTTTCGACCAATGCCACCAGCGGACGCCAGTCTTGCGCATGTCCTATATTCCCGGCATAAAGCAATTTCAAAGAATCGGTTTTAGGAAAGATATTCTCGTCAAGAGGTTCTACATTAGTCGGGTTATAGAGGTCAGTATCTACGAAGTTGGGAATGATGTGTAGCTTATTCGGATCTTCAAAACGACTCACAATCGTATTATAGAAAACATCGTCAATGGTAGTGATTGCAGCAGACTTGTTGTAAATGCAACGTTCGACTTTCTTTAAACAAGCGATTATCGGTCCTGTTTTCTTCTTTAGGATATCGGGATAAATTTCCTGTACATTATATATAACTTTGCAGCCTTTTAATTTACCGAGGATGAGATTAAGCATTCCTATGCTGAGAGGTGGCGAGGGCGACACTATTACACTAACATTGCGTATGCACAAACCAAGGAGAAACGAAATGATGTGCCAATAAACAAAACCAAGAATACGCAATGCAGTGCTCTTGAACTTCTTTTGTGGCACATGCATTACCTTTATACCATGAAAATCACTTTCCTTATAAATTCCGGGGATTTTCCACTTTAGCGGTTGCTTTGCCAGTTGTTCCTCTACTACATTAAAGTGCGGTGTTGTAGAAAGCACTACTACCTCATAACCTTCTTTTTGAAATCTAAGTGCGATATCGTTATAAAGATATGCAGTGGAAACACCATCTGGGCTGAAGATAAGGCTGTGAATTAAGACTTTCTTGCTCATTTATCAACGTTTATATTAAATCGTTCCTTAAAATATGTCCGCATCTCTTGCGGTGTAGGGTTCTTTCCTATATAATATTCCATCTCCTCAATCTTGGCATCTATAAGATACCTGTACCAATATGCCTGCAATGTAGCCCAAATAAAACCGGGCTTGCCATCAAGAAAACCACCAAAGCAGATGTAGCGAACGAAGAAATACATGAATGCACGCAAGAATTTGGGCAGTTTATAATACTTTCCTTTCTCCCTGTTACGGCTCTCCAATCCATTCCCTCCCGATACTGTATCGTTCCAATAACCTTCATAAGCTGCCACAATCTCACGGTTGGCATAGTTGTTGTGCTTTTGAGTCCACGCGTGTATACCATTCAGGTTCTCATCTATAAAATAATTATTCATGGAAACGACTTCGTCCTCAGTCACATAACAGCGTTCATCCATCCAGCGCTGTTCCATCATAGCCTTTCCTGTACGCCACAAACGTAAAATTTGGATTTTATGAATCTTTCCATGCTTTAAGGGCTTTCCAAGAAACTTCACCATTAAGGGAAGCATGCATCCTGTAACATTAGCAGGCAACAAAGGTACTTTCTCCTCCAACTCTGCTATCAATTCATTGGTTAGGTATTCGTCAGCATCTAAACGCATGGTCCACTCTGTTTTAATCGGACAATTCTCCATTGCCCAAATAAATTGCTGTGCCTGATTCACATACTTGTTTTGTAACACTACCGCACCATGCTCACGCGCAATGTCACAAGTTTTATCAGTTGAGTAACTATCTACTACATATACCTGTTTTGCTATACGTTTAACATTATCAATACTTCGTGCAATGTGTCTTTCCTCATTATACGTGAGGATTATTACAGAAAGGTCTAACATTTTTATTTGAAGTTACTTTAACTTAATGTTTACTTTATCAAATCAAAAAAAACGCCCCAATCACTTTCTCGTTCTTGTGGTAAAGGTTTATATCGTTTATGTTCCATACTAAACGCAATTATATGCTTTGCCCAAGCTTCATAATCATGCACATCAGTGTAAACTACTCCATCATAACCATTCAACACTTCATGAGCATAATCCACATCAGCCGCCAAAACAGGAAGTCCCAAAGCAGCCGCTTCAAGCAGTGGCAATCCGACTGTTTCAATCGAACTCGGAAAAACTAAAGCTGTAGCAGATTTATAGTAACTCAATAAATTATCATGCTTTATAATACCTCCAAACACAAAGTTCTTGCCTACACCATTCTTAAGTACTTCATTGTACATTACAGGGGCTTTTTCTGCAGAACTTGTTATATGAATCTTTATATCCTCTGCCAATACCGGATTTTGTTTACTTAATATTCCCATGGCTTTTGCCAAAGTGCAACCATTACGATATTTAGAATCATCACCAACAAATATAAAATGTTTCCTATTATCTTCCCAATTATAGGTTTTGCACTGTGTAACATCCACCTTCTCAACATCTGGAAAACACACATGAACATTCTCTGCTGGAACACCAAAGTATGATACGAAGCGTTTTTTTACGACAGAAGTTTGTACAATAAACTGTGTATTTTTAACCCATGTACGCTTTACTATGCGAGGAAAAATATGCTTATAATTAAACAGCATTCTTTCTGTACATTTGAAAGGATTGTAAGCTCCCGGATATAACGGCAACGACTGATGAAAATAAACAATCTGCTTACTTCCCCCGATCTTCTTATATCCATTATTCTGAAGTGAAACCACAACATCAGGCTTTACTCCCAATTTTACAATTTCATTTTGTAGCAATTTACCTTCAAACAAAATCCGTTTTAACTTGGATTGTAGAGGAAAAGATATATATGTCACTCCCTCTATCGCCACTTTCGGCAGTATGGGATTAATAAATATCCAATATTTGTTTTGACCTATATACTTTGGCAGATGCGATAAAAACTGCTTATATATTGTTATACCTCCCCCAGCTTGCAAGGTTGTGGCTATTACAAAAATATTCATAACTAAGCATGTTCTTTAAAATTTTTTATTACTCTTGCAGGGATTCCTGCCACTCTTACAAATGATGGTACATCGTGAGTAACCACTGAATATGCTGCCACATGTGACTTCTCTCCAATTGTCTTACCAGGACATACCATTGCCTGTGTATCAATCAAAGCTCCTGGACCGATGATAATATCATCACACTTCCCTGGACCGGCTATGCAATCATATTGGACACCATAATCGTGATAACCTGTTACAACTATAGCACGAGACGCTACTTTAGAATACGGTTTCATCTCAATCTTACTACCTGCAGCACCAAAAATAAGTGCATCATGTCCAATCCAACAATTATCACCTATGATAAATTCAAACTGTCCAAGTATCCTTGGTGAGAAAATCGAGACGTTTTTGCCCACTTTTGCACCAGCCCAACGCAGTAACTGTACTTTAAAGCTATTGAGACGTGAAGGAGGACAAATCTTTACAAACAAATTAAACAAATGAATCTTTACAGGACTTATTGCCATAATATATTCAGTTACCAACCATTAAAATATTCATAATCCGCACAATCCTATGCCATAGAACATGGACCTTCTGCAATTTCCAATGTTTGCCCCTTTAGCATTGCATCACATAACTTATAAAGTTGTGTTGCTGCATTTTCTGGACTCCATACGTTATGGACTGTATTATAAGCCTCTAAGCTCATCCTTTCACATTCTACAGGATGCTTAATAAGCCACAAGACTTTCTCAAACAAATTATTCTTTTTTCTAAGATTAAAAGAGAAACCATTTACTCTGTCTTTTATAAGATATGGCGTAGAACCGGTCTCTATAGAACTTACAGGACAACAGCCACATCCCATGGCCTCATTAAGAACTGCTCCCCAGCCTTCATTTCTATCACTGGTGAAACAGGCGATATGATGCGTCAGCATAGCCTGCCTTACACTATCATTAGGCATAGAACCCCATAAATGTACATACTCTCCTAATCCAAACTTTTGTATCTGTACCTGAAGATGGTTAAACATATCTCCTGCTCCAATCAGGTTTATATAAAAATTGATTTTTTCCTGTCGTAACTGCAATGCTAATCTTATCATTGTTTCAGGATGCTTCCAAGCTATCAAACGCCCCACCCACAGTATTTTTACAATAGTACTATTGCGTTTTTCACGTAATATAGTTTCTATATCAAGAGCAGGAACAGCTGTATAATATCCCCATTTATAACACTTACCAATAAAAGAACGCATCAAATTAAAATCCCTGGCAGCATAGGCACTGCTACACAACACATAAAAAGGTTTACCATGACAATGAACATGATAAAACCACTGCTGCTTAAGTAAACGAGGTGAGAATAAATTCAAAAGCCCTTTCTTTAGCCAACGTTCACTGTACATAAAAGTGAGCTTCCCTGTACTTATGCGCTCACGCAAATACATTAACGGGGCAGCACCATATATCATTACATCAGCATCACGAATTATTTGAAGGACTTTGTGTAAAGCAACCTCACCGTCAGCAATTCTAATAAGATAAGGCCGCTGAGAAAAATCATCTCCCCCTTTACTATTATCACCATTAAAATCGCCAGTCTCTATAAACCAATAATTTCCACCAGTAAGACGGTACAGTTCATCTGCGATACTTATCTGATGAATATTTAAGACAACGGATACAAAAACTAGAGTCATAGTGTATGTTCTGTTATATATTTACAATCTATATTCTGCCCCACTATCATCCAATATGTCATACTCAAAAAACCTCCTGCAGACAATACATACCCCTCAAACCATGCATGAGTAAACATAGCCACCAACAGCAACATCACAAACTGGGCATTGAGTGAATTATCTCGTTTTGAAGTCTTATATGCATTTAGCAGCAATAAGGTATAGGCAAACATTCCCAACAGTCCCGTCATAGAGAGTACCGCCAAATGAGAAGTTCCAGGTTCCACTTGTCCAGTGACAGGATTGTATTCGTCATTCCCATTTGGATCAACAGATACAAAACCAACTCCTAACAACGGTGATTTCATAAACTCATCTATTCGACAATCGAATTTACTTTGCCGAGAACTTAAAGCTCCACCTTGTTCTTTTCGTTGTTCTTGTTTATTTAAAACTCCTGCAAAAACTCTATCAGCAATGGGCATTGCCACCAAAGCAGATATGCAAAGTATAATTATAATCCTTTTCTTATTTCCATTAACATTACTTTTCATAAAAAACAATGAAAAGAGTATGGCAACCGCCCCCCCCAATAGCGCAGAACGGCTGGCAGCCATTACTGCACTCATTGCAGAAAGAAAGAATAATACAATAAATATCTTTGAGTTATTATTTTGATAAATAACATAGAATGCCAACGCACTGATCATAGATATCGGCCCCAATGTCATAGAGTGATTGACAAGCCCGCCGAATGTACCTCCATTTGAGGAATATTCAGCTAAACCTAATTGTGTCCCTACCTGCATATAATTCACTCCCAAGAAAAAAGCAAAAAAAGAGCCTATTGATAATATACATATATACATTAATGCATATCTAAATACATAGCGTCTAAAAATAATCGCCCTTGCTGACGATATACATGCCGAACATGCCAACGTTACTATAAGAAACTGTACAAAACGTAACTTTGAGTTAAAACAAGGTTCAATAGGCAATACCAACACATTAAACAAAAAGACTAAATACAAAAATACATATCGACCTTTAAATTGCACACTACCATCACACAAGCAATAAAGAATACTCACCAAACATAATCCTATATAAGGAAGAAATGTATCCACAGATATAAAACCCATAATCTGCACCGATGCCATCGTAGCCCATAACAATGCAAGTCCCTTACAAAAGCGTCCTGCTTTCGGTGCATAAAAAACTTCTGTATGACCTATTTCTTTTATTATATTTACCAATCCCATATCTTAAAGATTCTTCTATGAATCATATTAAGCCTATAGCTTTTTCATAAGCAAATACAACTTTCTGTACTGTAAATGGCTCCCATGCTTCTCGAGGCGCAGGTTTACGTGGATTTTCAACTTGATTAATAATAGCCTCTGCCATTGCCTTAGAATCATTTACAGGAACAAGCACTCCATATTGACCATTTTTTAGCAATTCTGGTGGACCATAAGGACAACTAGTTGAAATCACAGGAATACCTGCAGCCATCGCCTCTACCAAAACAATTGAAAAACTTTCCATTTCAGAAGATACAAGGAATGCATCGGCACATTTTATTTCAGATGGCAAACTAGTACTCTGCCCCGCCAACCTTATCCTGTCCTGCATATGATTTTCAGCAATCCACTTTTCATAATCCTGTTGTAAAGCACCCTTTCCAAAAAGCACCAATCGAACAGGTGTCTTTTCATTTGCCAGACGAATGGCTTCAAATATCATATAGTGTCCCTTAACCTTACAAAAAGCTCCGGCCGCAACCATTGTTGGCATAGCTTTATTCCTAAGCCAGTCACAAGATGGTTCTTTTGTAAGTTTATCATAATAAGATGTATCCAAAACCGGATTATAAACAGCCTTTACAGTTCCTTCATTAAGCCCCATCAATCTCTCTAACAAAGCACATGAGCCTTTCGATACGCTCATAAAACAATCATATCTACTCCTTATTAGTTTATTGATAATCCTTTTTGTTATGGAAATATTATCTGCCAGTTCCGGCAAAATGCTATTATGCTCAACGTAACAGTAACGCGTTTTATGCCTTAGTCCTATTGAAGCTAATGCAAGTGCACATAAATATGCAGAATTCATTACTACAACAGCATCTACGGTAGCAGTTCTTATATATGAATGTATGAAAGATATATTATAACGGGCTCTTCTACTTGGCATAACAAGAAACTTTACAGCAGAAGGCACTTCAAAAGGTATATGCCCCGTATTTAACAATTCTTCATGAGCCTTTGAAACCAAAATATCAACCTCATAGCCCTTTTCGTAAAATCCTCTAGCCATAAGCGCTGTTACATACTGAGCGCCTTGCTGAAAAAGATCTTGAATAATAAATGTTATTTTCATTTACCTATATAAAAAATTAATCACTTTATTTTACCAAGTAAAAGGATCGAAAGCACCTTACTTGTTTCAATAAACTTCGTTAATAAAAGTGTTCCAAACAAAACAATAGCTGATATAATACCGACTACTGTCAATGACAGTAATATGTTATGATTTGGATTAAAGGAACTAGGAATCACAAAAAAATATGTAGGCAATAAAAAGAAATGAAATAAATAGATATCAATTGTTCTTGTAGCCACATATTCAACCCATCTGTTATACCTGTTTGCAAACCAATATTGAAAAAAATAAAGCATTATGTTTATATATGAGAAAGCTATGACTAACCGGCAAACAGTATAACCAATTCCCATATATACCCCTGCCATAATACCAACCAACGATATGGTAAATAATAAGTTACTTTGTTCTAACAAATTCTTTAACTTAGATATTTTATTAACAAAAATACCATAAACGAAAAATGGAACATAACGATAAAATTGTGGGATTGACAATGCGTTAGTAAATATATTATCCTGAAATAAAAATCTATAACACACTAACACTAAAATCACCCCTACAGACAAAAAAATGACTTCATTATAATTACCCAATCCACATCTTTGAAAACATTTTTCTAAAAGACTACAAATCCAATAAAAAATATAAAGACAAAATAATGTAAAACAAAACCAATAGCCATTATGCATAGACGATATAAAAAATGACTCAAACTCTATCTCTTTACAGAAAGTATATAGCATACCAACCATCAATGTTGGTAAAATAAGTGTTCTAAGCCTTTTCAGTACTCCTTTAGCAGTAGGTATGCCTGAAAAGAAACCACTAATAAACATAAACATTGGCATATTTACCACATCTATAAACTGCCATACTAAATTATTGGCTTCGTGAAAACTATAAAAAAGAACGTGTCCCACAATTACCATATAAATAGACAATACCTTAAGGGCATCAAACGAATATAAGCGCGTCATGTCATTCTTCACAATAATACTTCTATAACTATATGATTAAAGATTTTCAACAAGATTACACCATTTTTCTACAATTATCTCTTTTGAAAATGTGACAGATTTTGTCATAGCTGCACGAGACATTTTCGTATATTTATCCTCATTGCTCATTAAGACAACAAGTTTATCTGCATATTCTTTTTCATCAAACGGTTTTACCAAGAAGCCATTAATATCATCATCTATTATATCTGTTACCGAACCATAACTATTAAAAGCCATAGGAACAACACCATGTTGCATAGCCTCTGTTAAAACCATACCAAACCCCTCGTAGATTGATGTCATACAAAAAATTCTTGAACGCTGATAAAATGGTGCAGGATTTTGAAAACCATGAAACGTAACATGTTCTAATCCCAAATCCTGAGCCTGCATTTCTAATACATCACGATCTTCGCCATCGCCAACAATATCAAGTTGCCAATCGGCAAACGATGACTCTACCTTATTCCATATCCTTAATAACTTATTAACTCCCTTTACACAGTTTCTTAAACGCCCTACAAACAATACATGCTTCTGTGCTGTTGTTAACTCACAGGATTCAAATGTATTAAAATTAGGGATTGTAAAAAGTTTTATTCTATCGGCTTTGGGACAATAAAAACAAAAATCTTCAATAAAAGACGATGACAAAGTCACTATTCTGTCATAATTAGTATTTAAATCACGATATAATCTTTTTGTCAAACATACAGAGTGATAGTATTTCAATTTTAAAAATACATTATCGTAAAAGAATTGTTTTAATGTACCCCATCTAGTCTGCGTAAAATCTTTCGCAAACGCCAAATTATAATTATCTAATATAGCGCGAGTAGAATTGTGCTGAACTGCTATCAATTTTACTTTGCTTTTAAAATCCTCTCTATGTCTAAAAATACCAAATCGACCTACTATATCTCCTTCTGTTTGATCTATAATGCAATATATATTACGTTCTATAACCAACGTTTCCAAAAAGCGTCTATTATCCTTATTTCCAGGCAAATATAATATATCAGTGGGAGAATTGTATGTTTTCCCAAGTCTATTTGAGTATTTACAAAGAAGCGTTACTTCATAACCGACATTTAATAAAGCTTTTGCCAGCAAATCTGTAACCCGCTCCATCCCCCCCTGCTGGGGTAATGGTTCATTAGAATTGTATAATAGTATATGTTTCTTAGTTGTCATTTGTCAACTCACTCCATATCTTTAATCGGTTATTATTGTCCATGCATTTGACCGTTTGCTTTGCATTTCCACTCATCTTTTGCAAATTAAATTTATCTTTTGCAAGTTGAAGAACTTGTTTCGCCATCTCTTTTGTATCAAATGGTGGTGTGAGCAAACCATTATATCCATTCTTTATATTAAGATCTGCATCTTTAAATGTATTCATTACTATCGGCACTACGCCTGCTGCCATAGCTTCAGTTATTACCATAGGAGTACCTTCATAATTAGATGTTAAAAGAAGAATCCTTGCACTGGAATAATAGGGAGCTGAATCTGTTTGACCAACAAATTCTATACGCTGTAATGCCCAATCCTGACTCTTCTTTTTCAAACGCGATTCATCGTCCCCCGAACCCACTATTACCATTCTCCAGTCTTTCAGTTCATTCTGTATTAATGACCATACAGTTAATACCCTGTCTACTCTTTTCGATGAATAATCCAGTCGTCCAACAAAAATTATTAAATTCTCCTTTTTACAGAAGTCCGTTTCTAAAACATTTACCCTATTGGGATTTTGTACAGCAACTATTTTTTTAGACGGATTTATTCTCAAAAGCCTTTCCATTGAAACTTTCTGCTTCTCAGTAAGAACCGCTACAGTATCGGAATTTTCATACATATAGTGATATCTTTGACGCTTATTATGCAAAGCATTCCACTTGTTATATGGAGCTTTAATCCATTTAAGAACATTTATACAGACCTGCGCCAATGGCACTCCCTTTAATGGATAGTTTAGTGTATGATAAAAGTTTTTAATATCATCTACTACGCTAAAATGAAGATGACTTATTATTTTCACAGTAGCGGGAATATGTTCGTGCGAAAAGATATAAACAGCTTCAGTACTAGCGCCTTCGTTAAGAATCATATCTATCTTATTCTCTTTAATATAGTTTATAACAAAAGCTATATTATCGGTTGTAGGTGCGTCATTTCCATCGGGTAAAAAAACACTTTTACGGCTTAATTTATCCTCAACAGGAATGGAAGCCATATAATTCACAGTGTGTCCTATAGATGACAGATAATCAGCAATCATACATGCAGCGCGCTCAGTTCCTCCACGTTGCGGATTTAACTGCGGACCAAAATATATGAGGATATTCATTCGTTACGAGTAAATAAGTCTTGAAATCCAACTACCCATTTCGGTCCCATAACACACACTATAAATGACTTCAATTTATCATTTATAGATAGATTTTTGTTGTGATACTTAAACCACATTCCAAAAGAAATCTGCTGAAAAAAATGTTGTTTAAAATAGATAGGCAAGTTATCAACATAATACTGCCTTATTATTGAAGTATAGCTCCATATTTGCCTCGTGTAACAATCCATTGCCATCGACCTTACAGATGCAAATGCCATGCAACACGACAAATATTTATTATAACTATTCAAAATAGAAAAAATCTTCGATATTTTTGGTACCGTTGTTGTAATGGATCCCTCCCTATATCGATAACCATAATCTCCGATATTAGTTACTGTCATTTTACCAATTGCTGTAATCAACTGTGGTATTATGGCAATATCTTCACTAATTTCACCTTTTGGGAAACGTATATTCTCAAACACATGGCGACGGAAGACTTTGTCACAACAACTAACATGAATCCATTGTTTCAGATATCCTGTTAACAACTCTTCTTTACCAATATAGTCTCTAAACGGATAGTTACGCTTATATTCCTCCCCAGACTTCCATTTGTAAACTAAATCAAATTGAACAGCATCTATCCTTTCATCACTCTCAAATGTCTCTATTATTTTGCTATATATATCCGGGTTCAATAATACATCATCTGAATCAATAAAAGTTATATAGTCGCCATTACATCTGTCAAGTGCATAATTTCGTGCATCAGACAAACCACCATTAGGCTTATCATAAATAGTCACACAAGCGTACTGCCGGGCAAAAGCTCTTATTACATCAAGTGAATTGTCAGTACTACCATCATTTACCGCTATTACTTCCAAGTTGGTATAATCTTGACTAACGATAGACCCTAAACACTCCTCTACAAACTCCTCCACATTATAAACAGGAACTATTACACTTAAAAGAGGTTTTACATTACAATTTTTCATATACTTTCTCCCCATTTTTTCTAATAATATATGCCGGAACTCCTGCAACTATTGTATTGGCAGGAACATCCTTTACCACAACAGCGTTGGCTCCTATAACAACATTATCCTCAACTTTCACACCACCCAGTATTTTGGCACCACATGTTACTGTTACGTTATCACCCAAAACCGGTGCTAAAGCCCCCTTATATCCTATTGTCACTTGTTGATTGATGTGGCAATGTCTACCTATAGATTTTGCACAAATAATTGTCGCAAATCCATGTTGAATGAACAAACCACCACCAATAGAAGGGGTGTATATGTAAAGTGTCGGCATTGGTGGAACCAGAAACTTTAATATATTAACCAGCCCATAAGCACGTCCCAATCTATAGTAAAATACAGAACGAAATTCAGGCCTATCTACAAAAAGTTTGCACATACTCCCAACGTAATTACCACTAATACCAGTTACTTCCTTGTAATGATCAATATCTTCTTCAATCAGTCTCTTCCGAGGACAGAGAAAATAAAAAATATAATGAAAAATGAATCTTAACTTTATCATAGGCCTGCTGCTTTTAAAAACTCATCAAATGATGAGAATTGTGCTTTATGAGTTTTAACATAATGGTCATAAGCCTCTTTCATCTGCCGCCTTATTGGAATCTCCGGATATTTGTCAACCTCATTTCCAGATACAAACAATGGAAATTCTTCAAAAAAATCAGAAAGAACCGGACGTCTTCCAAACCGTTCTTGAATACTACAGGCATAATCAAAAGCCTCTTCTACGCAAAGTTTCTTTCGTTTCTCAAAGTATTCATCAAGCGTACATATGACCTTACATGGACATCCTGCAGCGACAGAATTGGCTGGTATTTTTCCCATTACCACACTGCCATATCCAATAATACAGTTATCCCCAATATAGCTTCCTCTAAGTACAGTCACATTTTGTCCGAACCACACATTATTACCAATCACTACTCTACCTGAATTAGGTACAAATTCTTTATATTTATTAAGAAAATTAAGAGTTGCATAATCATGAGTTAGAATAGTAAAATTCGTATGCAGGAAAGTACCACCTCCGTGAATGGTTACTAATGAAGGTCGTGTAACATCTATCTTCAATGTTTCAGGACTAAAAAGAAATACATCATCATCAATCTGTACACCTTTTTCACGTAATGATCGAATCATTATCTTGGGATTTTGCTTAATGGATTCGATTGCTACTTGTTTTTGCAATAAACGCCTAAACACTATGGCATAGGTCTTTAATTTGTTAAATAGTCGCATTATGAAGAGCTTTTTCTAAAAATTTCAATGATTCATTTCTGAATCTTTCTATCTTATCAGATATTTCAGAAGTATAAGAAAGATCTTTATTGTCGTCCACAGGCGCAGAATATATTTGTTTAAAACGCTCCGCCCCCAACAAATCCAACAAATCAGTTACACGTGAATCCCGCCCTATTCTATCATCAACAACAGATATGAATGGAACTTTGAAATTCAATGAAAATATAGTCCCATGAAATGATGATGTTACCACAAAAGATGCATTGGCAAAATAACGTATAAAATCAACAGGAGATGCTGTATTAACCACCGTTGCACCATTTTTCTTCATATATTGGTCTATTTTACCATTCAAAACTATTATTTTACCTCCATACCGATGATGGCAATTTTTAATAATTTCAAAAATTTGTGGATATGGATTATAAGTATAATCAAGTACGTAAACAATAAAGTACTTACTACTGTCACTTACATTCAATTGCTTTAACCATTGTTCTTTTGTTAAAAGCATTGTAGGATCACATACCAATGAAATTGCTTTTCCTGTAATTTTGGAAAGCAAACCAATAGTAGTTTGCTCTCTCACTGAAATTGAGGAATATTTTCCAAGTTCTGTTCTATAATACTCAACAAATTGTTCTGGAATTTCGGCTACTGCCATACTAGCAGCAAAAGAGATACGCGGATTTCCATTACGTGCAAACCCACACATAAACGTTGTATCATATCCTATATATGACGGATTCCATACTTGATCACTACCCGTGAGATAAACATCATATAGGGGCATTTGTTTGTCTATTTGATACCTATTCCTATAACTATCTTTTGAAATTTTGAGATGATCACTTATAAATTGTAAAAACTTTCCACGACGTATATCTTCATCTGATGGTTTGGAAGCACACAGTCGCCTTTTTATGGCATCAATAATACGTGACTTTAAAGGTAATATAATAGGCTGCTCATCACTCTTCTCCAAATACATAAAATGTTCAGAATTGGGAAACTTGTAATCTATAATCTCTGAACTATATCCCAAATTACTCACTGTTTGCTGAAGAGCATACGTTTGTAGGACCGAGCCAAAATTAAGCACTCGATGCATTGTTATTATACCAACAGTTATATTTCGTTTATTCATTTTTTTAAAAGAGTTCTAATATAAAAAACAGGAATGAGCAATTGAGGGACCAATCGATTAATCATATCAATACATTTTATACTTAATGGGGTACGAAGCAAAAACAAATCAATATAATAAAGGTAGGTCTTTTTAGGTGATTTCTTCATTTGTCCTTCTGTTACCACCTCATATGGTTCTTTAACTAATTCAATAGAAGTCATTTCATTAAGGATTCGATCTCCCTTTGGAGTTAAAGCCAGAATTCCATTAACACCTGTATTATTTTTCTCATATTTTGTTCCCCACAAGTCACCTATACGAATATCAGATGCTGAGGATGCCATTTTATATTTACAATGAGAATAACAAGCCTTCCCCAAACAATTATTAAGTAAAAACATCTTGTAAAACAGATCCCCTTTACTAAGATTAGACTCATATTGAATTGGAATATTACCGCCTGTTGCTTCTATATTCTCGGCCATTATTACCCACGAATCGTGCCAACCATATTTTTTACTTCTCCAAGAGACATTACTTGGTTTTCCAATTTGTCTTTGAATGCCTTTAAGATACTTACGCCACATTAAATTTGATGGCACTCCATGACAGAAAAAATCCATAAGAATGAAGTTATCCTCAATTCTTAAACGACGAATATATCTACGGATAGAATCTATTTGACAAGGAGTTCCTGTTACAAAATATTTTGATTTACGATCTAAATAACGGAATCCCTCAATTGTAAAGCTCTGAAGATACTTAGAGCATTTACTCTCTTGCAATTCTATAACTGTATTTGCAATATAATGTTCTACTATACCTTTTTTAGCATTGTATCTAGCACAGCAGGCTTTATACCCATTTTCCACCAAATGCTTGGCTAGTTCATAACCTATACCACCCGATGAACATGTGTGTGTTACCTCGGGATTCCGACTCCAACCAGCATACGATTTAACCTTAAACTCATTTGTCTTAATAACATCATTGGAATTATAAGCACATACGTCAAGGCACAATCCACATGATGTACATTTATCTATTTCTATTATGTACGGAGTATAGAATCCATTTCTATTCAAGCGAATATCTATTATGTTCTGTGGACATACTTTGGAACAAACGCCACATCCATAACAAGAATGCATCTCTGATATATTATTCTTTTTATTCATGCGTTATGAAATTTATTTATGAACTTCATAATGTATCCTTTAACCCAAATGCGTTCTCCATCATTTAATCCAAATATATATATTGAAAGAATGACACTAAAAACAGCTCCCGGAACCAACACAAAGAATCTCAATAATGAAGGAGTCCAAAAATGGGCTATTATCAATGGAACTATCCATGAAAATATTGAAACTTTTAAACATGGGATCAGCACTTCAGTTATAAATGTTCTCCATTGATAAGTTGTCAAAGCCGAAAGTGCCTTAAATCTAAATACTATAGTACCAAAATACGTTATTATAAATATTGGATAAGAAACCCATACAGGAAAACCTAATTTATAACATCCCCATGTCAAAGGAAACACTAAAGAGGTGAAGATTGTTACATCTATGGCATAACGTTTTATATTTCCTGTTGCCTGTATAAGTTTCAATAAAGTATTACTTGATTGCAACGCAAGTGACTCGAACATTGAAAGTTGTACAAACAACACTACCATTGGAGGTACTTCAACTAACCATAAATGCAACAAAGTATCGGTCTCTATACAAACAGGCACTAAAAAAATGAACATGAGATACCATGTATATTTAGCTCCCTTATTTACTATTGAATAGCAATAATCATAGTTACCCGCTGCATAAGATTTTGTTATTTGGGGACTAAATGCTGTTGTAAAATTAGACACAAAACCTTGTATGGCTCCATTCACTGTTGTAGCAATACCTCTTGTCGCATTAAATGCCACACCAAAAAATATGTTAATAAGCATATTAACTCCTTGAGTATTTAGCATCCAAGTTGTATTACTGAGAAGATTCCAACCTGAATAACCCGCCATTTCCTTAAACAGTTTTCCATCTATTCTCCATTGATATTTCACCTCAGCAAACTTTCTGAAACAAAATACAGCATATATAATATTAATGAGTATAGATGCACTAGCCCAAAGAATTGAAAATAAAATAAGTCTGTCTCCCTCATAACTACGTATCAGAAAACATACCCCCAGCTTTATCACTACTTCCAAAATACTCATATAAGCATAAATATCCATATGCTCATGGGCTATAATCAAAGAATTGAAAGGTACAGATACTAATACAACGAATGTAGAAACAATGGAACACTGTAATACACAATTTGCAGCATACATACGCCCCTCAGGAATATCTGCTGCTGTATTAAGAAACCACACACCTACTATTTCAAGAATAATAACAGCTAAAATACCCATTACAATCTGTATGTTCGTGACAGTAGCAAAAACATTTTTCATCTTTTCCAAAACACCTTCACCAAGAGAATAAGTGAGATAACGACTAGATGAAGCAGCCATGGTACCTGTTATTAATGCAGAAAAACTTACAATACCTCCAACAACACTATTAATGCCATAATTATCAACCCCCAGCGCATTGAGCATTACCCGACTAGTGTACAACCCTACAACCATCGTTATGAATGTACGGATGTATAGCAACATCGTATTTTTAGCTATTCGTTTATTATTCGTTGTAATATCTGACATTAAGAAAAATAAAGCATATTAGAATGTAACAAACAGTTTACTTTTTTCTCCACACCATTTTGTTTACCACCCCCGTATAACTCTGAATAATCTTCACCACTTTATTGGCAACATCTTCAACATATACAGGCACAGGAATCCCGTTATCCCCCTCTGCATTCATGGCAATAGCAGTGTCAACAGCTTGAAGAAGCGACTTCTCATCAATACCCGCAAGGATAAATCCTGCCTTGTCCAACGATTCGGGACGCTCGGTACTGGTACGGATACAGACTGCCGGGAAAGGATGTCCCACACTGGTAAAGAAGCTGCTTTCCTCAGGCAGAGTGCCTGAATCACTGATTACAGCGGCTGCATTCATTTGCAGACAATTGTAATCATGGAAACCGAGAGGTTCGTGACGAATTACACGCTTATCCAATTGGAAACCACTCTTCTCTATTCGGTTACGTGAGCGAGGATGACAACTGTAAAGAATAGGCATATCGTACCTCTCAGCTATGGCATTGATAGCATTAAACAGGGAAAGGAAATTCTCTTCTGTGTCAATATTCTCCTCGCGATGAGCACTAAGTAGGATATACTTTCCCTTCTCCAAACCAAGACGACGGTGAATGTCGCTAGCCTCTATATCGGCAAGATTGGCATGCAATACCTCAGCCATGGGACTACCGGTCACATAAGTACGTTCTTTAGGGAGACCGCATTCGTGAAGGTATCTCCTTGCGTGCTCGCTATATGCCAGATTTACGTCACTGATAATATCAACAATGCGCCGGTTGGTCTCCTCAGGCAGGCACTCATCTTTACAACGGTTTCCTGCCTCCATATGGAAAATAGGGATGTGCAAACGCTTTGCCGCAATGGCACTCAGGCAAGAGTTGGTATCACCTAATATGAGCAATGCATCAGGCTTGATTGCATTCATTAATTTATAGGAGCAGTTGATGATATTGCCGACCGTTGAGCCGAGGTCATCACCCACAGCATCCATATAAACCTCCGGATCGGCTAATTTCAAATCCTTGAAAAATACCCCGTTGAGATTGTAATCATAGTTCTGACCGGTATGCGCCAATACTGTATCAAAATACTTGCGACACTTGGTAATAACTGCCGCAAGACGAATAATCTCAGGCCTTGTACCTACTATGATAAGAAGTTTCAGTTTGCCGTTATCTGCAAACTTTACGTCGCTATAATCTGTCTTAATATCTGCCATAATTGTATTTATTCTACGGGTAAGAAATAAGTGTCCGGACAATTGGGATCAAATGCCTCATTCGCCCACATGAGGGTTACCAAATCGCAAGTATCAGAGAGGTTTATGATATTGTGAGTATAGCCGGGCAACATGTGTACAGCCTCTATCTTATCACCGCTAACCTCAAAATTCAGTACTTCATCCGTATCTATCCTACGTTGCTGAATGAGAGCCTTACCCGACACAACAATAAAGAACTCCCATTTCGTATGATGCCAATGCTGCCCCTTGGTAACACCTGGCTTACTTATATTCACACTAAACTGACCGCAATTTACCGTCTTCAGCAGTTCTGTGAAACTGCCGCGCTCATCTACGTTCATCTTCAACGGAAAGACAGCCTTCTCTTTGGGCAAATAGCTAAGAAAAGTACTGTAAAGCTTCTTGGCGAATGAATTTTCCGGTATCTCGAGCATTAGCAATGTCTGGGGCTGTGCTTTAAAAGATTCAAGCAACGAAACTATTTCACCCAAAGTTGCTTTATGGGTAACAGGTACGGCGCAATAACGGCCATTGGCGGTAAGAACAGTCTTCACACCGTCAAATTCACAGTGATGTTCATTACCCTGCAAGGCACTTATCATTTCTTTTACAAGATCATCGATATAAAGAAGTTCAAGTTCCACACAGGAATCATTCACCTGTATGTCAAGGTCGTTGGCAATGTTGTTACAGAATGTGGCAACCGCGCTGTTATAATTTGGACGACACCATTTGCCGAAAAGATTCGGAAAACGATATACCAATACTTTAGCACCTGTTTCTCTACCGTACTCAAAGAACAGCTCCTCACCCGCTAACTTGCTCTTGCCGTAATCGCTCGTACCATAACGGCCGATCAGGGTTGCCTGAATACTACTTGACAGCATCACGGGGCAAGTGTTCTTATGAGCTTTCAAACAGTCGAGCAATATTGATGCAAAGCCGAAGTTGCCGCTCATAAACTCGCTATTCTCTTTGGGACGGTTTACACCTGCCAAGTTGAAGACGAAGTCACAGTCAGAACAGTAAACATCCAATTCCTCCGGATTACTGTCTATATCATATTCATAAACAGCATCAATAACAAGGCCGCCATAACAGCGGGCCTTTCCTTCCTTTATATTGTTGAGCTCGGCACAAAGATTTTTTCCTACGAAACCTTTGGCGCCTGTTACAAGTATCTTCATTATTCGGAACGGATTTCTTTTGATTTGGCACGCTCTATCAAACCGAGATCCTCCTGAATAAAGCGCAAACGCATAAGCTGTTCCTTCATCCCCTCAACATCCAGACGTGCGGTGTTGTGAGAGTGATAATCCTCAATTGCTGAAACCTTCTCATTACCTTCCACAAAGAACTTGTCATAGTTGAGGTCACGACTGTCGCAAGGAATACGGTAGTAGTTGCCGCAATCAATAGCTTTTGCCATTTCCTCACGGGTAACCAAAGTCTCATAGAGTTTTTCACCGTGACGGGTACCGATGACCTTAACTTCGGTTTTACCGTATTTGGAATCAATCTTGGAATAAATCTGCTTCAAAGCTTCGGCAAGCACATCCAATGTGGCGGCAGGAGCCTTCTGTACGAAAAGGTCACCATTATGACCATGGGTAAAGGCATAGATTACGAGATCTACCGCATCATCCAAAGTCATCATGAAACGGGTCATATTGGGATCGGTAATGGTTATGGATTTACCCAACATGATTTGTTCCACCCACAAAGGAATAACCGAACCACGTGATGCCATTACATTACCATAACGAGTACAACAGATAGTCGTCTGAGCACCTTCACCTAATTCCCGTCCCTTCGCAATAGCCACCTTTTCCATCAAAGCTTTGGAGATCCCCATGGCATTGATGGGATAAGCCGCCTTATCAGTAGAAAGAACGACTACATTCTTTACGCCGTGGTCAATGGCTGAAAGTAGCACATTGCTTGTACCCATCACATTGGTCATGGCCGCTTCCATAGGGAAGAATTCGCAGGAAGGCACCTGTTTCAAAGCGGCGGCTGCAAACACATAGTCCACCCCACGCATCGCAACATCAACAGACTCACGGTTACGAACATTTCCAATATAAAACTTTACCTTTGATGCCTGTTCAGGATGCTGTGCCTGAAGATGGTGACGCATATCATCCTGTTTCTTTTCATCACGTGAAAAAATACGGATTTCCCTTATATCACTTGTGAGAAAACGACGGAGTACGGCATTACCGAATGAGCCTGTACCACCTGTGATTAACAGGACTTTGTCTTTAAACACTGACATATTTTTGATTTTATTTTTAATTAGCCTTGTCTTTTTACTTTATGTTCCCCATACCCGTAGCCGTATCCATAACGTTTACCATAGCCATAATACTTGCCATATTTACCATAACCATAGTAATAGCCGTATTTTTTTTTCTGAAGATCCAAGCCATTGATGGCAATACAGAGATTAGGCAATTTATTATTCTCAGCAAGTTCGTTAATCAAAGTAAACTCAGTCTTGCGAGTATAATCGGCACGACATACATAAACCGATAAATCCGCTACACGTCCTATAAGCAAAGTATCAGTTACCATACCCACAGGTGCAGTATCCAATATCACGTAATCAAAATGCTGCTTCAGTGTTTCAATAGCTTTCTCTAATCCGTCACGGGCCAACAACTCTGTTGGATTGGGAGGAACAGTTCCACCAGGAAGAATATATAAGTTCCTATTGATATCAGAAGACTGTACCAAATCCATCAGATTTATAGTAGGATTAGTCAAAAATTGGGTAATACCATGCTCTTTCTTAGGTATATTAAAAACCTTATTCAAGCCCGGTTTGCGGATATCCAGCCCTACTATCACAACTTTCTTGCCTAACAAAGAAAGACTGATAGCCAAATTGGCGGATATAAAGGATTTACCCTCACCACTGATAGTAGAAGTTACCAAAATGACATTCTTATCATTTTCAAGCATAAACTGAAGATTGGTACGAACATTGCGGAAAGTCTCACTCATCAGATTGTTCTGATTCTCAAATACAGCTATTGAACCGGTCTTTTCATCCGCCAATGGGATATCACCGATAATAGGGAGCGAAGTCAGTTTCTCAACATCTGCACGGCCTTCTATCTTAAACTTGGTCAGACCAATCAGATAAATGATGCCTACCGGAATACCTATTCCAAATACCAAAGCCGCCAAATAAATTGTCATCCGCTTCGGGGAAATCGGAGCACCGTCTGCCTGTGCCTCGTCAATGATCTTGGCATTATTGGCTATGGCAGCCAAGACAATGGCATTCTCCTCACGCTTCTGAAGCAACATCAGGTATAATCCTGACTTGATTTCCTGCTGGCGGGCAATACTAACAAACTGGCGTTCTTGGGTGGGCGCATCACTTATACGACGGGAATAACGGCTTGCCTCACGAGCCAAATCCGCTCTGGTAATCTCCAACCCCTTCAGCGTCGCATCCAAAGTAGTCTGTATATTACCACGCATTGCACGAATGCTGGCATTAAGATTGACAATTGCCGGATTACTTTCCGTCGATGTACGCAACAGACGGTTACGTTCAGCTACCATCTCGTTATACCGGTCAATCGCTCCCGCTACACCAGCGTCCTGCAAACCGACATTCGCAGGCAACACTTCGTATTCACTACCCTGCAAATATTTTTTCAAATCCATAACAAGATTAATCTGCGTCTGATTCTCCACACGCTTCTTCTCATATTCAGCATTGCCGGTCAAGGCAATTTGGGCTTCACTCGTCAAATCGGTGATACCCGCGCTACGCTTGAAGTTCTCCAAATCCCGCTCCGTACTGCCCAATTCTTTTGAGATGATACCTATACGTTCGTCAATAAACTCGGCAGTTTTCTGGGCCACCTCATTCTTGGCATTGTTGGCATTGATATTATAAACTTCAAGCAATTTGTCTATATAATCCTTGCCACGCTGAGTATTGGAATTTTTAAGTGAAACAGTCACTACGGAAGTAGCTTTTGAAGTAGGAGTTATTGACAGGGAACCGGCGTATCCTTTCGCCACGAAAAAAGGTCTGTTGATATAAGCCGTAATATGGCGTTCTTTCGTAACACCCTCCGGACGGACTGACGACAGGGTATCATTATTGGAAAAAAAAGCAACCGTACCTTCATCCGTCGGAAATACGGCAGGTAATTTCTCAAAACGTTTCTGATACTCTTTTTTTCCCACCCGGATTTGTACATCCATCATACCGGAAGGTTGCAAGAACATACCCACCTCCATCATCTGAGGGAGGTTATCTGCTTCCTGTGGAGTCAAACTTACCAATACCGGAGAAGTACGATACAATTCCTTGTTTGGGAACTTATCTTCGTCTATATAAGTCACAAACAAGCCTAAAGAACTGACCACTTCTCTTGCCAATGTTCTGGATTTTAGCACTTCAATTTCATTCTCTATATTACTCGATGAAGAGACAAAACCGTTCAATCCCATCTTCTCCATTTCGGAAGACATATTCGCACCTCCACTTTTCTTCTCATCCTTAATCAGAACAGTGGCAGAAATATTGTATATAGGTGTTGTCAGGCGTAGATATCCCCATGCTAAAGCAACACAGACTATTACCGAGACTACGAACCATGGCCAATGAATCAGATAACGGAAAAGGATTTCCTGAATGTTGATCTGTTCTTCGGGTTTTGTCCCCGTTCTTTCTTTTATTTCCTCAACCATACGATGTTATTATCTGAAAATATTTACTAATAAGCTTGCCAATGACACCAAAATAGAGGTAGCTGAAAACCAAAGGCTTGTACTGTTACTGATATCCGAATTACGGGCTTTCGCCTTGTTCGGGGTCACATATACAATATCATTCTGCTGCAACCAGTAATAAGGAGAAAGAAGGATCTCAGCCTTATTCAGATCCAATGTTATGATTTCCTGTTTACCGTCAACACCCTCACGAATCAGTTTTACATTATCACGTATCCCATAAATGGTCATATCACCTGCCATAGCCAAAGCCTCCAACAGATTCACTTTCTCATTGCTGATAGTAAATGTACCTGGACTAGCTACTTCACCCAATACGGAGATTTTATAGTTGACCATACGGGCAGTAACAATCGGAGTTTCTTTGATATAGGGCTTCAGTTTTTCTACTATCATTTGCTCCACCTCTTTCTTGGTCAGTCCTCCCACTTTCAATGTACCCAATACGGGGAAATTAATAGTACCTTCATTATCCACCAGATAAGTCTGTTGGGAGGATTGAGAAGCACCCTGAGAACTTCCAGAAGGCAAGCCCATGGAACCGGTCGCTGTCAGATTGAAAGGAGCTGCCAGCTCAGGATTGGTACATGACACAATAATAGTAAGCTGATCCTTTGGCATTATCCTGGCATCGTATAGAGTTTCCTGTTGGACAACAGCCTGTCCCACCACCTCAGAGTCCTGCAGATAGGGAACTTTCTTGTATGACTGGCAGGAAGCTAGCAGAAAGAGTACAAACAGGCAGGAAAGTATTCCCCCGACTCTTCTCTGCATACTTGTAGCAATGCAAAATGAATTGTTCATAATATATTCTAGTTTATTATTCTTTATCCAAAACCTCAAATCGAGGAGAATTTTTTGATTTGAATTCCGGGACTACTTTCTTCATCAGTCTCACCGTATCCATGATCTTTACTGCACGGGAAAGCTTCTCAAATTGCGCATAAGTATCAAGAATATCGGCATATTCATACCGGCGAACCTTGGCTATCATAATCTTCTTATTCTCAGTCGGAACAGTATTCTCTTTATCACTCAATACTTCCTCATAAAGCTTTTCGCCAGGACGTAAACCCGTGAACTCTATTTTTATATCTTCACCAGGACGATAGCCTGCCAATTCAATCATACGGGTAGCCAAGTCCACAATCTTCACAGCCTTGCCCATTTCAAAGACAAAGATCTCGTTGCCCTCTCCCATCGTGGCAGCTTCCATTACCAGACGGCAAGCCTCAGGAATAGTCATGAAGAAACGGATAATATCAGGATGAGTAACTGTGACAGGGCCGCCGTTTTCTATCTGTTCTTTAAAACGGGGAATGACAGAACCGTTACTACCTAACACATTACCGAAACGGGTCGTAATGAATTTAGTGTGGCCTTTCACTTTTCCCTCACGGATAGCACAGCCTAAACTTTGTACATAGATTTCAGCCAGACGTTTGGAACAGCCCATTACATTGGTGGGATTCACGGCTTTATCCGTAGAAACCATGATCATTTTCTCCGCACCATATTCTACTGCCATATCAGCTACCTGGCGGGAACCGGTCACATTCACAAGGACTGCCTCACAAGGGTTTTCTTCCATCAAGGGTACATGTTTGTAGGCAGCGGCATGAAACACGACTTGAGGATGATAAAGTTCAAATACCATGCGTACACGTTCCTTCACACGCACATCACCAATCACAGGAATAAAGTCTATAGCAGGATAGTTCTTCTCAAATTCCAAACGAACATTATGCAAGGGGGTCTCTGCAGAGTCAAACATGATCAGTTTCTGAATACCCATCTGTACCAACTGACGGCAAAGTTCACTACCAATGCTACCTGCGGCACCGGTCACCAATACTACTTTCCCTCTGAACTCAGCTGCAACCTGACGAAGATTGATATTGATTTCAGCACGGCCTAGCAAATCCTCTATCTTTATAGGACGTACCCACTGATGAAAGTTTCCATCAGAATCCGCCTCACTGATAGTAGGGGCAATCAGAGTTTTAAGAGCATTGCTCTTGCAATATTCCAGAAGGCGGTTTTCCTCCAGGCGGGTATCCTCATAACGGGCAAACAAAATACCCTTAATACCACGCTTACGTATTATATAGTCAACATCAGACTCATTTTCAAAGTAATAAATAGGAAGGTCAGCCAAGCGACGGCGACTGTTACTCTTGCCATAAACATAAAAGCCTGCGACCTTGTAATGCGCACTGTCCCTGAGACGTAATTTCAATGCTACACTCTCTTCGTCAATACCATAAATGAGGATGCGGGTATTCTTCTTATTTACCCAATCCAACAGAAGGTCATAAACAATGATAAGCGACACACGGAAAACAGTCAGTGCAACCAATGTCAGCAGACCGTCAAACAGAAGGTAAGAAACTTTATATTTATCAAGCAGTTGCGTTTCCGAGATAATCAAAAATGAAACAACCAGTAGGCATATAACCTTAAATAATACAGCGCACATGACACGCCAAAGTTCACGTGCTTGAGAGAAGCGGATGGTATTACGATAGGTGTGGAACAACAAGGATCCTGCAATACTTACCACCAAAGAAATACCTACAAACTGACAAAGTGTCCAATCGCTCATTGGAACATGTGCCATATAATGAATGACGGCATAGGCTAACAATGAGCATAATACTGATATTACTGTGTCAATACCCAAAATAATCCAATAACTCAAATAGTTCTTACGAACATATTGAGCTACACCCCTTAATGTTTTTTCCATTTGTATTCTCAATGATTTATCGATTCCACATACCCTATAGGCATATCTACGCAGGCGCAACCTAACAGGTTCAGTCGAACGGCAATCTTAGTCTTACCATCCACATTGACCAGTTCACCGACCAATCCGGTCAGAGGTCCCTTAATGACACGTACTTTTTCACCACGTGCCAAAGGAGAGCTGTTCATACAAACAGCTTCTTCTGAATAATCAAGCATGAAACGGAAACGAGCCATCTGCTCATCGGGAATCACTGCCGGTGTGCTCTCACCTCGCATCACCATATAGCGACTAACTGTAGAAAAACCGAGAACTTCCATACGTTCCTTCGGATCGGCATGGACAAACACCATCATTGGAAGAAGAACTGCTTCTACTTTTTTACGCCGATCACTCCACTGATGAATTTCCTGTTGGACAGGAACAAAATTTTCAATCCCCATTTTGTCCAAACGCTCGGCAATTTTCTTCTCGTGATGCATACGAACCAAAGCTACATACCAGCGTTTAGAGTGTGCTACGCCTTCCCCTGTCCCATTGCTAGGCCCAGCATTTACTGATTTTCGGTTTGTTAAAATCATGTTTTTTTACCCCATATGCATCCGTTACTTCTTAGGTAACGGATAACATACATTGGGTACATACTCTATGATGAAAATGAGAAGAATGCAAGCGTAAGGAGGAATAATCACGAATTTGCTTGATATTCAATAAGAAAAATTTGGATTTAGACAACAAAGATATAGAGCATGAAAATAAAACCATTTTCATGTTCAAAGGCTTTTCCTATGCTAAAAATCACATAAAACGAAAAAAAATATAAGATTGCTTGTTTACTATCTATGTTTTTGGCTATCTTTGCAATAAATTTTAAATCCGTTACCTAAGAAGTAACGGACACTATTTACCACTGATTTATAACCTATTACCTTTAATTATCCTTTCACGCAGTAATTTTTAATGTAAGATAAATTTCCTTTATTCACTTCTGTCCGTTCTTCCAGTCCAAAGCTTTTCAAATAAGTTTGTGTAGTTTTTATGGATTTGTGCCCCAATGCCTCACTAATCATCTCAATGGATACTCCCCGATACTTGGCAATAGTAGCCCACGAATGGCGTATCGTGTAAGAAGTGACCGGAGATTTCAGATGTAACGCCTTCGCCAGCTCTTTCAGATTTTTGTTAAATTGACGAAGGGCAGACTGATATTCCCGGTAAGCCTTTTCATCCTTCCTTGTCTTATCACCACAAAGAATATCAAGCAAATAATCCGGACAACCGGGTTGGGACTTCCGAACGCTCCGAAGTCGGTCGATCTTCACCATAGCGCTATCCAACACTTCTACACTCATCGGCGTTTTCGTCTTGATACGATTATAGCGAAGTATATTATTTTCAAGAGCCGATTTTTCCAAATGTGCCAGATCGGCAAACGACATTCCACAAAGTTGGAACAGCAGGGAAGCAATGTCCTGAATGCGGCGCAAACGTTCCGATCGGGGATCGTCAAACAAAAGCCTATGCAGTTCGGCAGCAGTCAAAGCCCTCTTCTGACAAACATCGATTCCCGTATAAGCCTCATGAAACAATCGCGGCACAAAAGGGGCATTACCCGCTTCCACCCCACGATTGTAAATGCTACGAAGCATACGCATATACGTAGAAATCGTATTAAGCTTCAACCCATTCTCGTAAAGATACTGCCCGTAAAGCCGCAGGCTCTCACGGGTGATTTGCCTGAACGACACATTACACGTACCACAAAACACACTGAAAGAAAAAAGAGCATTCTTATAGACATGCGCTGTAGAATATCTGCCTTCTTCACGTAAACGATCGATGTAGAGCTCGCCACACCGACTAAAACCTTTTTTGTTCGTCATTTGCACCATTAGTTATTTGATTATTATACCATTATTGGCAAGCGACAAAAGAACGAATCTTTTCGAAGATAGATCGCACTCTACAGAGAAAAAAGATATAATGTATTTTAATACATTCTTTATTTATTATATATATTAGTTGCCGGATGGGGTGCCGGAACGCATTTTGGGTATCTTCCGTATCCCCTACCAACAGGGCATTTCAGGAGGTTTGAAGGGGTGCCGCGTGGGGTGCCGCTCAAAAGTGCGGTCGATTCAATATAAACGACCGTATATTTTGTACCAAACGACCGCTCGTTTACACTCATCAGACCGTTCGATCGGTTCAAAACGAGCGGTCGTATTAATCAAAAGCTACGGTCGTTTCATCCAACAGGAACGGCTGAAACAAAAATCATCCGGCTGAACCTAAAAAAAACGAAATAATTCTGTGCTTCTCACAAATTCTTCGTACCTTTACACTCCGGTAAAACAAGTTCTATCCACATAAAAGATAACAAAATGGAAAACAGAAGTTTAGTAACCATTGCCGAACATTCTAAAGAAAAAATCCTCTACATGCTCGAAATGGCGAAGCAGTTTGAAATGAATCCCAACCGCCGGTTATTGCAAGGAAAGGTAGTAGCAACCTTGTTCTTCGAACCTTCCACACGTACCCGCCTGAGTTTTGAAACAGCCGCCAACCGTCTCGGTGCACGTGTTATCGGATTTTCCGACCCGAAAGCGACCAGTTCTTCCAAAGGAGAGACACTAAAAGACACGATTATGATGGTGAGCAATTACGCGGACATTATCGTCATGCGCCACTATCTCGAAGGAGCCGCACGGTATGCCAGCGAGGTAGCTCCGGTGCCTATCGTCAATGCAGGAGACGGAGCCAACCAACATCCGTCACAGACCATGCTCGACCTCTATTCCATCTACAAAACACAGGGAACACTGGAAAACTTGAATATTTATCTGGTAGGAGATTTGAAGTACGGACGTACCGTGCACTCGCTGCTGATGGCCATGCGCCACTTCAACCCTACTTTCCATTTTATCGCTCCCGAAGAGTTGAAAATGCCGGAAGAGTACAAGCTCTATTGCAAGGCTCACCAGATAAAGTATGTTGAACACACGGATTTCACCGAAGAGATTATCGCTGATGCGGACATTCTGTACATGACCCGCGTACAACGGGAGCGTTTCACCGATCTGATGGAATACGAACGTGTAAAGAACGTATATATCCTGCGCAACAAAATGCTGGAGAACACCCGTCCCAATCTGCGCATCCTGCATCCGCTGCCCCGTGTCAACGAGATTGCGTATGATGTGGATGACAACCCGAAAGCATACTATTTTCAACAGGCGCAAAATGGTCTGTATGCCCGCGAAGCAATTCTTTGCGATGTGTTAGGTATCACATTAGATGATGTTAAAAACGATATTTTATTATGAGCGAAAATAAACAAGCATTGCAAGTAGCTGCCCTGAAAAACGGGACAGTGATTGACCATATCCCTTCCGAAAAGCTCTTTACCGTAGTACAACTGCTCGGAGTGGAACAAATGACCAGTAATATCACGATCGGATTCAACCTCGACAGTAAGAAGCTGGGTAAAAAAGGTATCATTAAGATTGCAGACAAGTTTTTCTGCGACGAGGAAATAAACCGTATATCGGTGGTGGCTCCGCACGTCAAGCTGAATATTATCCGCGATTATGAGGTGGTGGAAAAGAAGGAAGTGAAAATGCCGGATGAGCTTCATGGAATCGTAAAATGCGCCAATCCGAAATGTATCACGAACAATGAACCGATGGCTACGTTATTTCATGTGATAGACAAAGATAACTGTATCGTAAAATGTCATTATTGCGAAAAAGAACAAAAGCGTGAAGAGATCAGTATCCTATGAAACAAGATTGGAAACCTGGAACGATGATTTATCCGCTACCGGCTGTATTGGTCAGTTGCGGAAAAGAAGAAAGTGAATATAATATTATCACAGTGGCATGGACGGGCACGATTTGCACCAACCCGCCCATGTGCTATATATCCGTACGTCCGGAACGATACTCCCATGAGATTATTAAAAAGAACATGGAGTTCGTTATCAATCTGACAACAAAAGACATGGCTTTCGCCACAGACTGGTGCGGAGTACGTTCGGGGCGCAACTATCACAAGTTCGAAGAAATGAAGCTGACTCCGGGACGTTGCACTGTGGTCAGCGCTCCCTTGATTGAAGAGTCACCCCTCTGCATTGAATGCCGTGTGAAAGAAATCGTCTCTCTAGGCTCGCATGATATGTTTATTGCAGACGTGGTGAACGTTCGGGCAGACGAGCGGAATCTGAATCTGGAGACCGGAAAACTGGAGTTGGCGGAAACCAACCCATTGGTATATGTACACGGCGGATATTATGAGCTTGGTGAGAAAATCGGAAAGTTTGGTTGGAGTGTAGAGAAAAAGAAAAACTGACCCCAGATAATACGACCATGAATATGCTGCGTACAATTTTCCTTTTAGGTTTGCTGACCGTAGGCTGTATGGCTTTCGGTCAGAACTACAACGCAGAGAAGGTGGACCGTCCCAATACCAAGAAAATAAACTTTGGTATTAAGGCCGGATTCAACTCTTCCATGTTCCTGGTGTCCAAACTAAAAATCAAAGATGTGACTATCGATGAGGTGCAGAATAATTATAAAATCGGTTATTTTGGCGCCCTCTTCATGCGCATCAACATGAAGAAACATTTCATCCAGCCGGAAGTATCCTATAATGTGACCAAATGTGAGATCAGCTTCGATAAGCTGGGTTCACAACACCCTGCTATCGAACCGGATTATGCATCCGTACAATCTGTATTGCACAGTATCGATTTCCCTATTCTATACGGTTATAATGTTGTGAAAAAAGGACCTTACGGGATGTCTATTTTCGCAGGGCCCAAACTTCGTTATTTATGGGGGAAACATAATGAAATCACTTTCCGCAACTTCGACCAAAAAGGGATTCACGAAGAACTTTATCCGTTCAATGTCAGCGTGGTGATCGGTGTAGGGGTCAATATTTCGCGCATCTTCTTTGATTTCCGCTATGAGCAAGGAGTGGGAAACATATCCAAGTCGATTGTTTATGACAATATCAATTCCGACGGCAGCACGGGCGTGAGCAACATTACTTTCCGTCGCCGCGACAGTGCGCTGAGCTTTTCGCTCGGATTCATCCTCTAAACAATGGAGAATTGACAAAAGAATCAAGACTTTTGATTGACGAATGCCAACGCAAATCCGCCTAATGTTTAAAAATTGTCAATTGTTAATTATCAATTGTCAATTATCCTTTGTTTTCATTAACTTTGCGTGCTTAAAAATAGGTATCTCGAATTAAAAATTTAATCTTACTTTATAAAAGAATGAAAAGAGACGACTTAATTTTCGATATTATCGAAAAAGAGCATCAACGTCAGCTAAAAGGTATTGAGCTGATTGCATCAGAAAATTTCGTGAGCGACCAGGTAATGCAGGCAATGGGTTCTTGCCTGACCAACAAGTACGCAGAAGGTTATCCGGGCAAACGCTATTACGGAGGCTGTGAAGTAGTAGACCAGAGCGAGCAAATCGCTATCGACCGCTTGAAAGAGATTTTCGGTGCTGAATGGGCAAACGTACAGCCGCACTCCGGAGCACAGGCCAATGCAGCAGTTTTCCTGGCTGTACTGAATCCGGGTGACAAATTCATGGGACTGAACTTAGCTCACGGCGGACATCTCTCTCATGGTTCATTGGTGAATACTTCCGGTATCATCTATACTCCTTGCGAATATAATCTGAATAAAGAAACAGGACGCGTTGACTACGACCAGATGGAAGAAGTCGCTTTACGTGAGAAACCGAAAATGATTATCGGTGGCGGTTCCGCTTACTCTCGCGAATGGGACTACAAGCGTATGCGCGAAATCGCTGACAAAGTAGGCGCTATCCTGATGATCGATATGGCACACCCTGCCGGTCTGATTGCTGCCGGAATACTTGAAAATCCGGTTAAATATGCACACATTGTCACTTCGACTACACATAAGACACTTCGCGGACCTCGCGGCGGTGTTATCATGATGGGTAAAGATTTCCCTAACCCGTGGGGTAAAAAAACTCCGAAGGGAGAAATCAAGATGATGTCTCAATTGCTGGATTCTGCCGTTTTCCCGGGTATTCAGGGCGGACCATTGGAACACGTCATTGCTGCCAAAGCAGTAGCTTTCGGTGAAATCCTGCAACCTGAGTTCAAGGAATATGCAAAACAGGTACAGAAGAACGCTGCCGTACTTGCACAGGCTTTGATCGATCGTGGCTTTACAATTGTTTCCGGCGGTACGGACAATCACTCCATGCTGGTAGACCTGCGTAGCAAATATCCTGATTTGACAGGTAAAGTAGCGGAAAAGGCATTGGTTTCTGCCGACATTACCGTTAACAAGAATATGGTTCCGTTCGACAGCCGTTCCGCATTCCAGACTTCCGGTATCCGTTTGGGTACTCCTGCTATCACGACTCGTGGTGCTAAAGAAGACTTAATGCTTGAAATTGCTGAAATGATCGAGACTGTTTTGTCTAACGTAGAAAATGAAGAGGTGATCGCACAAGTCCGTGCACGTGTGAACGAAACGATGAAGAAATATCCTCTTTTCGCATACTAAATCAGAACTTTTCATATTATAATATTCAGAGTTTGTCCTTTATGAAAGGGCAAACTCTTTTTTTATTTATTAACGTTCTTCTCCGAACCATCCACACCCGAATTCGTTTTTCTTTTCTCCCCCCTCTATATACAATCATCCCCGTCTTTCCGCACTCGAGTTATTATCGGGAAAGACGGGGATTTACTTTAATGTCAATAATTACTCAGCCCGTTAATCACTAACTAAGTCCTTCTATTTCTCCATCGACAATATCAATATGCAATGCCTGCGGTTCTTTGGGCAGTCCCGGCATACGAAGGATTTCTCCGGCAATGGCTACAATCATTTCCGCTCCGTTATTGATAACTATATCTTTGATGTGGAACTCGAAGTTATTCACCGCACCATATATTTTCGGATCGGCGGAGAACGAATACTGAGTCTTTGCAATACAAACCGGATAATGAGTGATTCCCATCTTCTCGATCAGTTTGATACGGTTGCGTGCGATACTGCTGTACGTGATCACACTGGCCCCATAAATATGGGTAGCCACTTTTTCGATCTTCTGCTGTATACTATCTTCCTCCTTATACGTAAAGGTCAATGGTTCAGAAGGATTGTTTTCAATCATATCCACCACCAGACGCGCCATATCCACTGCTCCCTCTCCTCCTTCACTGAACGCATTATTGATGGCAAAGCCCACTCCTAACTGTTCACAGTGCTCACGCAGCAGTTCCATCTCTTCTTCCGTGTCGGATGCGAACTTATTGAAAGCTACGACAACCGTCTGACCGAACGAGCGAAGATTGCGTACGTGTTTATCCAGATTGCGCAACCCTTCTTTCAGTCCATCCATATTCGGCTCCTTAATGCGGTCGAGACTGACACCTCCGTGCATCTTCAATCCCTGCGCCGTAGCGACAATAACAGTGAGACGCGGCTGGAGTCCGCTCTTGCGACACTTGATATTGTAGAACTTCTCCGCACCAAGATCGGCACCGAACCCTGCTTCCGTAATCACATAGTCACCGAAAGTCATCGCTAATTTGGTGGCCAGAATGGAGTTGCAACCATGAGCGATATTCGCAAACGGACCGCCATGCACGAAAGCGGCAGTTCCTTCGGTCGTCTGCACCAGGTTAGGATGGATGGCATCTTTCAGTAATACGGTAATAGCACCCGCCACTCCCAAGTCTTTGACTGTAAAAGGCCGGTCATCGTAAGTGAATCCGAGCAGGATATTTTCGATACGGCGACGCAAATCATTCACATCTTGAGCAAGACACAGAATAGCCATAATCTCCGAAGCCGGTGTAATATCAAACCCGGACTCTTGGGTGATACCGTTTGACTTCGGACCGAGCCCCACGACAATGCTGCGCAACGAACGATCGTTCACATCCAACACCCGGCGCCAGAGTATTTCTTTGAGCCCGAAACCTTTTGCCTGATTCTGATAGAGGTAGTTATCCAACAAAGCAGAAATCATGTTATGAGCCGAAGTGATGGCATGAAAGTCTCCGGTAAAATGAAGATTGATCTTATCCATCGGGAGCACTTGGGCATATCCTCCTCCGGCAGCTCCCCCTTTCATTCCGAAGCACGGACCGAGAGACGGCTCACGCAGGGCGACAATCGCCTTCTTCCCTATTTTATTAAGTCCCAATGCAAGACCGATAGACACGGTAGTTTTGCCGATACCCGCTTTTGTAGCTGTAATGGCAGTCACCAGTATAAGATTGCTTTTCTTTACCTTCTCTTCATCAATCAACTGTTCGGGTATCTTTGCAATGTAGCGACCGTAATTTTCCACTTCATCACGAGGGATTCCGATACTTTCGGCAACCTGCTTCACTTTCTTCAGCTCAATGCTGCGAGCTATTTCTATGTCTGATTTCATACAGAATATGATTAGTTTTAGTTGAAAATGCAAAAGTAACAAATCTATGTAAAGCTACAAAACTCTTTCCACATAATAACTGTTGTATGTAGCATAACCTAAACAACAACTTAATTATGGAATGGATTATTAATCAACTAAGGGTACACCCTGAGCTTGCTATCTTTCTCACGCTTTTTGCGGGATTCTGGTTGGGCAGGCTCAAAATAGGGAAGTTCTCTCTAGGTACAGTGACCAGTGTTCTGCTAGTCGGAGTATTGGTAGGACAACTGAACATCACCGTAGACGGTCCGATGAAGGCCGTATTTTTTCTGTTATTTTTATTCGCCGTTGGCTATAAGGTAGGGCCGCAGTTCTTTCGGGGATTGAAAAAAGACGGTTTGCCACAGGTAGGATTCGCCGTATTGATGTGTATCGTCAGCCTGGTAGCCCCGTGGATACTTGCCAAAATCATGGGATATCACGTAGGAGAAGCCGCCGGATTACTGGCAGGATCACAAACAATCTCAGCCGTTATCGGTGTGGCGAGTGATACCATTAATCAGTTGGGTATCAGCGAAGCACAGAAAGCTACGTATATCAATGCCATTCCGGTAGCATACGCCGTGACTTATATCTTCGGTACGGCGGGATCGGCCTGGCTTCTGGCTTCTCTCGGTCCGAAAATATTAGGAGGGCTGGATAAGGTGAAAGCAGACTGCAAAGCATTGGAAGTGCAAATGGGAACATCGGAAGTAGACGAACCGGGATTCTCACCCGCACTCCGCCCGGTTGTATTCCGCGCTTATAAAATTACCAACGAATGGTTCGGAAAAGGGAAAAAGGTAAGCGAGCTGGAAACGTATCTGGCGGAAAAAGATAAACGGCTGTTTGTAGAGCGGGTCCGCCAACGGGGAATTGTAAAAGAGGTCAGTCCGGATCTGATGCTCCGACCGGAGGATGAAGTCGTTCTAAGCGGGCGACGTGAATTTGTGATTGGTGAAGAAGATTGGATCGGTCCGGAAGTGATTGACGCCCAATTGCTCGATTTCCCGGCGGAGACTCTCCCGGTAATGGTTACTCACCGCACTTTCGCAGGAGAGAAAGTCGCTACGATCAGATCACAGAAGTTCATGCACGGTGTCAGCATCCGTAGTATCAAGCGTGCAGGTATCAACGTGCCGGTGCTCGCTCAGACCGTAGTCGATTCGGGAGATATCCTCGAACTTACGGGCATGAAGCACGAAGTGGAAGCCGCCGCCAAACAAATGGGATATGTAGACCGGCCGACCAATCAGACCGACATGATTTTCGTAGGACTGGGAATCTTGGTCGGTGGCCTTATCGGAGCTCTTTCCATTCATCTGGGAGGTATCCCCATCAGTCTATCCACCAGTGGAGGCGCATTAATCGCAGGGCTTGTATTCGGCTGGCTGCGCAGTAAACACCCTACTTTCGGCGGTATCCCCGAACCTTCGTTATGGGTATTGAATAACGTAGGACTGAATATGTTTATCGCAGTGGTGGGCATTGCCGCCGGTCCCAGCTTTGTAGCCGGATTCAAGGATGTAGGTTTCAGCCTGTTTATTGTCGGTGCACTGGCTACGGCTATTCCATTGATCAGCGGATTACTGATGGCAAAATATCTGTTCAAGTTCCACCCTGCCCTATCTTTGGGTTGCACGGCGGGAGCACGAACGACAACCGCTGCACTGGGAGCCATTCAGGATGCAGTGGAAAGCGATACTCCGGCTTTGGGATATACCGTGACATATGCCGTAGGCAATACGCTGCTGATTATCTGGGGAGTGATCATCGTACTGCTGATGTAAACCGGCAGTACTTACTGTTTCAGACAAATTATTTACTAGTCTAACAAATATAAATTTCATTATGGAGAAAAAAGACAATAGCCCGGCTATCACTAAAAGCTATGCTAAAAAGATGGAAACCATCAGCCCTTTCGAACTTAAAAACAAGCTTATCGAAATGGCGGATGAAAGTATCAAGAAAATGGCGCACACCATGCTAAATGCCGGTAGAGGAAATCCGAACTGGATTGCTACCGAACCCCGTGAGGCGTTTTTCCTGTTAGGACAATTCGGTCTTTGCGAATGCCGCCGTGTATTCTCGTCGGAAGAAGGGATAGCGGGTATCCCGCAGAAAACAGGAATAGCCGCACGTTTCGAAGCTTTCTTGAAAGATAACGAAAAGACACCGGGAGCCGACCTGCTGAAAAAGGGATATAACTATATGTTGATGGAGCACGCAGCCGACCCGGACACGCTCGTTCATGAATGGGCGGAAGCTGTAATCGGTGACCAATATCCCGTGCCCGACCGTATTCTGCATTTTACGGAACTAATCGTACAGGATTATCTGGCGCAGGAGATGTGCGACCGCCGCCCGCCGAAAGGAACTTTCGACCTGTTCGCCACTGAAGGGGGAACGGCAGCCATGTGTTATCTGTTCGATTCACTGCAAGAGAATTTCCTATTGAACCAGGGGGACGCCATTGCATTGATGATTCCGGTGTTTACTCCTTATATTGAGATTCCGCAATTACGACGTTACCAATTTGAGGTCACTGAAATTTCCGCCGACCAGATGACGGCTGACGGGCTGCACACCTGGCAATACAAGGATGAGGATATAGACAAGTTAAAGAACCCGAAAATCAAGGCTTTATTCATCACCAATCCGAGTAACCCGCCCAGCTACGCACTGAGCGCTGAGACTGCGGCACGCATTGTCAACATTGTAAAGAATGACAATCCGAATCTGATGATTATTACGGATGACGTGTACGGGACATTTATCCCTCACTTCCGTTCATTGATGGCTGAATTGCCACATAATACGCTTTGCGTCTATTCTTTCTCCAAATATTTCGGAACTACGGGATGGAGAAATGCAGTGATCGCCTTACACGAAGACAATATCTACGACAAAATGATTGCCCGCCTGTCGGAGGAGCAGAAAGAAATATTGAACAAACGTTATTCGAGCCTTGACCTACATCCGGAGAAGATGAAGTTTATCGACCGTATGGTAGCTGACAGCCGCCAGATCGCTTTGAATCATACGGCAGGTCTCTCTCTCCCTCAGCAAATGCAGATGAGCTTGTTCTCTCTTTTCGCTCTTCTGGATAAAGAGGACCGCTACAAGATCAAGATGCAGGATATCATCCATCGCCGTTTGCACGCATTATGGGACAATACCGGATTTACACTGGTGGAGGATCCGCTGCGCGCCGGTTATTATTCGGAAATCGATATGCTGGTGTGGGCGAAGAAATTTTATGGGGATGATTTCGTCGCTTATCTGCAAAAGACATATAATCCGCTGGATGTGGTGTTCCGTCTCGCCAATGAGACTTCACTCGTACTGCTGAATGGCGGTGGATTTGCCGGCCCCAAATGGAGTGTCCGTGTATCGCTTGCCAATCTGAATGAGGCCGATTATGTGAAAATCGGGAAAAGTATCAAACGGGTGCTGGACGAGTATGCCAAAGTATGGCAGTCGTAAATAGATAACTCCTAGAGCGCAGATGAACACAGATGAACGCAAATTATCTCAGATAATATTTAATCTTTGCGTAAATCTGCGTTAATCTGCGCTTGTTTCATAGATAGTCAGACTGAAATTTTCTATCTTTGTGATGAATTAACCTGTACAAAGATGAAAAAACTGATTCTATTTCTTTCGCTGATATTATCTGCCGGGGTCGCATCCGCACAATCGGAAATACCTTCCGACAGTATCCGCCGTGCCCCGTCAGCTAATATAAAAGAGTTCGGCGGTTTCTTGCTGGATATGGGGATAATGAATATCACTGCCCCCCAACTTCCCAAAATATATCTGAGTATACCGAATGTAACCAAGGACTATAATCAGCTATTCCGCATGAATACGGATGCTATCTATTCTCAAGGATTCACAGACACCTTCTCTCCTTCATATTCCGGCTTCGGATACGGATACAATTGGGGATTTTCCTCTTCACCGCAGTTTATGCAGATGGGATCTTTCAAACTGAGAAACGGAATGCAAATCAATACATACGGAGATTATGATAAAGACGGATGGAGGGTTCCCAATCGAAGCGCTATGCCTTGGGAAAAGAATAATTTTCGGGGAGCATTCGAACTAAAATCAGCCAATGGTAATTTCGGAATACGAATTGAAGTGCAACAGGGGCGCAATGTCCCCTACTAATTACCGGATATTCGCCCGATGATATTAGAATCTCCAACTAAAAAAGTGTTTAATAAAAGGGGTATTGGAATATCAAAATCTTAATCTATGTTATGAAACATACTTTTTTTCTTGGATTATTTGCAGATATCACAAAAGTACGTACCTTTGCAATGTGTTTTTCATAGTATTAGATTTAAGGTTAACAAAGGTTGGAGCAAGGCGTTGCTCCTTTTTTTATATCTGTACGTTTCATATAATACTTACCATTATTTATATTTTCTCGGAGTAACCCCATTACAACGTTTAAATACACGATTAAAATAAGGCACATCATTAAATCCTACAGCATAGCAGATTTCAGAAACAGACATTTTTTTCTGTCTTAGAAGTTGGCATGCCAGTCTTATCCGATGTTCATTCAGATATGTGACAAAGGTCTGCCCTGTTGTTCTCTTGAAGAAAATACAAAAGGATGTCCGATTCATTCCTATATGCCGCGCCACATCATCAAGGGTTATATTCCGTTTTGCATTACATACAACATATGTTTGAATCTGTTGCATCCGTTCTTTCTCCTTATCAGTTTTTTGTGATTTACCGACAGCCTTCATTCCCCCGCTTTCCCCAATCAAAATAATAAGTTTTATAATGGATGCGATACGCTCTGCAGCATTTTCTCCACACATCTTCTTCAATATGCCAATAATCGCACCGGATTTCTCTTTCGTAAACTTGACTGCGCTCGTATTTTTCTTAAAACGATCCGCATATTCACTCAATTCACTACCCAAAGCAGCACAATTATTCAGAAACGTGTTATCTAAGAGTAAAGTAATATTTTCTATTTTACCTTCGGTATCCGTAACTTTGTTATCAAAATACCAGCAATGTGATATTCCCGGTGGTACAAGTACGACTTCCCCATTGCTAAAAGGTTCTGTCATATCTCCTATTGTCCGCATTCCGGCACCGGTTATCACATAAGATAATTCCCAAGTAGAATGTTGATGCGAACCGATCTGTTCGTCGGGCGCAAGATGGACACAATCAAAAGTGTATGAATGGTTTTCAGTCTGTGACATTTGAACTATATTAAAAAAACAAGGCGTTATTATTCTTTTTATATCTAAAATGCAAATATAAGACAATTCTAATAAACAATAAGGCAAATGTTATATCATATTACGGCGTAATTTTGCCCCGTCTTTAATATAAAATATGTAATACCACCACAAGAAAAACTTTTTATTCTTTATGCAACACAATGATTATCTGGCCTCCAAACCGCGATATGAAATTTTAGACGGATTGCGGGGTGTAGCTTCAATGATGGTAGTGGCTTATCATCTTTTCGAGACTTACTCTCACGACCCTTTACATCAGATATTGAATCACGGTTATCTGGCTGTCGATTTCTTTTTTGTTCTCTCCGGGTTTGTTATCGGTTATGCTTATGATGACCGATGGACCAGAATGACGTTAAAAGACTTCTTCAAACGCCGGCTCGTACGCCTTCATCCAATGGTAATAATGGGTACATTAATCGGAGCTTTATTATTCTATTTCGGTGATTGTTCCGCATTCCCGTCTATAAGTGAAACACCTTGGTGGAAATTGCTCCTGCTATTTCTTTTGAGTTGCACCATGATTCCGGCAGTTACATCATGGGATATACGGGGATGGGAAGAAACAAACCCATTGAATGGCCCTACGTGGTCGTTAACATTGGAATATATCGCAAATATTCTCTATGCACTGTTCATCCGGCATTTTTCCAAAACACTCCTGACTATCTTTGTGATAGGAACCGGATTCCTGACAATCGACCTGACAATGAATTTGGATGTATTCAATATATTCTCTGCCAATAGAAATGCAGCCTACACAGTCATAGGAGGATGGAGTATTACTCCCGCACAAATATATATAGGTATCAGTCGGTTACTTTACCCATTCTTCATGGGACTATTATTGTCCCGAATCAACAAACTTATCAAAATCAAAAGAGGATTCTGGTGGTGTTCGATACTTATTATTGTAATGTTGGCTATGCCCCGTCTTGGCGGCCAGGAAAATATGTGGATGAATGGAGCTTACGAGGCATTCTGCATTCTTGCCATTTGTCCATTGATTGTAGCCATAGGAGCAGGAAGTGATATAAAAGGGAAAAGATCTGTAGCTATCTGTACTTTTCTCGGAGAAATTTCATATCCGCTCTATATTACGCACTTCCCATTGGTCTATATGCAAATAGCTTGGGCAAACAGCCATCCGGATGCTCCTCTAGGCACAGTTATTTGCCTTAGCGTTTCTACCTTCATCCTCTCCATAGGTTTAGCGTACGCCAGTCTTAAACTTTATGATATACCTGTTCGCGAGTGGCTAAAGAAACATTGGTTAATGAAATAATTAAAATCACCCTCTCAAATATAAACTGTCTATTGTCATCCGATGCAAATCAACAATAGGCAGTTTATTTTTTATTCATACAGGATTTTTATACTTGAGTTATCGACGCTCTACCTTGTTTTCTTTCACAAACTTGCGAATAATCCCCAAGATTTCAAGCCCGTATTTCTGTACTCCCTTCGCACCGAAATAGGGTATGGCCTCCAAAGCTTCCGGAGTATCGGGCAACAAGTTTACAATCCCCATCAGGGCTTTCTGCTGCATTATGATATAAGCCGGGAGACTTACTTCGCGTGCTTTTGCCGCTCTCCATTCGGACAAGGTACGGTAAAGCTCCGGGTACAGAATATCTGTAGGAACCTCAACCTTTGCTTTCGAAGAACTACGTGTACGTTCTTTACGTCCTTTCCGTTCTCTCTTCTCTTTCGGAGCTTTGGGTGAAGAACCGGAAGAAGAATCGTCTTCAAGGCTTAACGTCACTTTAGCTTTTAACTTCAAATATCCCGTAACAGTAAAGGGTTGCCCCATCATCGCTTCCAATAAAGATTCCTTAATCCACAACGCATCGTCCAACGCTTGCAGGCGTTCATTCAACTGCTTCCTAAGTTCTTTATTATCGAGGGGCATATTCGTCTTTTCAAACAACGCGCGTACAGGTTCGAGTTCCTTACGAAAGTATCCTGCACCGGAACGAACCCGCTCCTGCAATCCCTGGTCCGCCGCATAATCATCGCTCCCATTTATCAATCGGGTATATTGATTACGGAAACGTTGGGACACTTCCACTATCTTTTCTTTGATGTGAGGAGCCAATTCTTTATACTCGGCAAGTTGTTTCGGATAAAGTTTATAGAGGTCTTCATCTATCAGGCGAAGCAGCCGCTTATAAGCTTGGTCGAGCGAATAGAAGTTGAATAAATCACTCAGTAAATCAAAGAAATAGGCCTTCTGCATATCGTGTAACTGCCGGTTGCCCGGTTTGTTTCTTTCTACTTCTTTGGTGAAGTTATCTACTGTACTATCACTGATGATAGCTTCTCTGCGCAGAGGGGATTCCAGCACCATGCCTTCCAAAGTTTTGCAACGGCTTAAGGCTACGTAGGTCTGCCCATGCGCAAAGGAATTGCGCGCATCAATAATGGCACGCTCAAACGTCAGTCCCTGACTCTTATGTATCGTAATAGCCCAAGCTAACCGGATAGGATACTGACGGAAGGTTCCTTCTATCTCTTCGGTGATTTCTTTCGTTTCTTCATTCAGCACATATTTATAATTGCCCCACTCTTCCGGCAATAACTGAAATTCATTTCCATTATCTTTTCCCCGCACAATCATCCCCGCATCATTAACGGCTGCCACTTCTCCAATCATGCCATTGTAATAACGCTTTTCCGACGAGGGATCATTTTTAAGGAACATAATCTGTGCCCCCGCTTTTATGGTGAGAACTTCGTCTGCCGGATATAAATATTCCGGAAAAGTTCCGTCTATCTCTGCACGAAAACTATAAGTCTGCCCGGGCAGAGAGGCCAATTCATTATCGTTCACCTTCTGTGCCTGATAATTATGCGTTGTCAGACGGATGTAGCCTTCTTCCTTGCGAGGACGAAAGCCCGGCTGATACCGACGGTTCAACTCATTCAATACTTCATCGTCCGCCTGATTCTCACGTATCTTATTCAACAAGGAAAGAAAAAAGGTATCACTCTGACGATAGACTGTTTTCAGTTCAATTGTCATATATACCGTCTCACGCAAAGCACGGCTGGCAAAGAAGTAAGGGGTTTCATAATAGTTCTTCAACATTTCCCATTCATTCTCTTTCACCACAGGGGCTAACTGCTGCAAATCTCCAATCATCAGCAATTGGACTCCACCGAAAGGCTTTTCCCTATCCCGGTATCTCCGCAGAGCCGAATCTATCGCATCCAACAAATCGGCACGTACCATACTGATCTCATCTATGACCAGCAAGTCCATGCTACGAATGATATTCCGCTTTTCTTTACTGAAACGATAGTGTGTCTGGGAAGAGTTGAACGTGGTCTCCGGAACAAAAGGTGCAAAAGATAACTGGAAAAAAGAATGAATGGTAACTCCTCCCGCATTGATAGCGGCAATACCTGTCGGCGCCAAGATAACCATACGTTTAGGACTCTGTTCCTTCAATCTTCTCAGAAATGTAGTTTTTCCGGTTCCGGCCTTTCCGGTAAGAAATAAATGTGTGCCTGTATTTTCAATGAACTGCCACGCTAGTTGCAGTTCGGGATTATTTTCCATGGGATTCAAATTTTCAACAAAGGTAACTATTATTCTTTTTCTTTCGTCTTGATACGAAAGAAAAAGAACCAAAAAGAAAGAATCAAGGCTGCGCTTTTCTGGCTACTCCGGTGTTCTCTCCGGCTAAAGGGCAGAAACTCGCTTCGCTCAAACAGTCTGCCCTTCTTAACGCCGAAGAAAACACCTGCGCTTAACGCCAGAAAAACGAGGCCGGAGAAACCATTCGGTATGTAGTCCATTCGGCATAGGGTCCTTTCGGTATATGGTTCATTCGGTATGTAGCTCTTTCGGCGTGCGGTCCATCCGCTGTACTGACCACAAGACAGAAACACGCTATAAAGATTCACAGAACGAATGGAATATGCGAAATGGGTTATATGTTGAGTGGTGTACACACTGAATGGGCTGTTATTAAATGAATTATATGCTGAACTGTAATACTGAATGGATTACACTCTGAATGAATTACATACAGAAAGGATTACGTACCGAAAAGGTCATATACCAAAAGGACTACACGCCGAATGGACTATATACCGAATGGACTATATGCCGAATGGTTTCTCCGGCCTACTTTTTTCTCCGTTAAGCGAGTGCCCGTAACGAAGCGTTAAGAAGGGCAGACTGTTTGAGCGAAGCGAGTTTCTGCCCTTTAGCGGAGTGAAGGAAGCGAGTAGGAGAAAAAAGTAAGCCTTGAATTTTTCTTTGGTTCTTTCTTTTGCTTCAAGGCAAAAGAAAGAATAAGAGTATTATTTCATAGAGCCCCCCACAATATCCAACAGCTCATTTGTAATAGCCTGCTGGCGACTCTTGTTATATTGCTTCGTCAAATCCTGAATCAGCTCGTTCGCATTATCCGTAGCTACCTGCATAGCTAACGTACGAGCAGCGTGTTCCGATGTGTTCGAGTCAACGGCTGCTGTAAATAGTTTCTGGCTTAATACAGTGGGGATTAGATTGGCAATCAGTTCTTCGGCGTTGGGTTCGATGATGTAGTCGTTGGCGACTTCACGTCTTTCCGCCTCCCCTTTGTCCTTTTGCTCCTCATTCATCTGCTCCTTTTGTTCTTCTTCATCTATGATATGTGTCAGATCGATGGGAAGATACGTTTCACGAAGGAGGATTTGCGTACCCATAGACTTAAAATGATGATAGATAATTTCCACACGGTCTATTTCGCCGGATACAAACATCCCCATCAGACGATGAGCCAAGTCGGCGGCTTCCTGATAAGTCGGTTTGTCAGATAAGGTGGGCGAAGTTTCCTGCGGTTGGAATCCCATGCGTTTTACAGCTTCATCTACTTTCTTGCCTATTGGAAATATCAAGATATTGTCTTGCCCGAGAGTGCGATATTCACCTACCGTTTGCAATAACATTTTTATCACATTGGCATTGAAAGCACCACAGAGAGACGTATTCGAAGAGAAGGCGACAATTGCCACACGCTTCACTTCGCGCTCCTTCACGTAGGGAGATTCGATAGGAAGGTCCGCACTCAGAAAGTTAGTCAGAATCTTGTTCAACTTCTTCTGATAAGGCAACATATTCTCAATGGCTCCTTGTGCCTTATGTAATTTGGCAGAAGCCACCATCTTCATTGCTGAAGTGATCTTTCGGGTACTCTTTACCGAATTTATTCTGGTTTTTACTTCTTTCAGTGAAGCCATAACTTTTTAAATTAAGAATGAAAAATTAAGAATGAAGAATTTACTATGCAGTATAGTCAAATAGTTAATAATAAGAATTCTTCATTCTTTATTCTATATTTCTATAAGTATTGTTTGGCAACCATAGCGGCGGTTTCCTCGATGGCATTGGTTACACTATCGTCGATAACGCCTGTCTTTAAGACATCCAACACATCCTGCTGGTGATTCAGTTGCAGAGATTCGATGAAGCTACGTTCAAAGTCCTGTACCTTATCCAATGGGACATCATGAAGAAGTCCGTGCGTACCGCAATAGAGAATAGCAATCTGCTGTTCTACGGGCATTGGGCTGTATTGAGGTTGAATCAAAAGTTGGGCGTTCTTACGTCCCTTATCGATCGTCAAGGCGGTAATCGGATCCATATCACTGCTGAACTTAGAGAAAGCTTCCAGCTCACGATATTGGGCTTGGTCAATCTTCAATGTTCCGGCTACCTTCTTCATGGCCTTAATCTGTGCGTTACCACCTACACGAGATACGGAGATACCCACATTGATAGCCGGACGGACACCCTGATTAAAGAGATCGGTTTCGAGGAAGATCTGTCCGTCAGTGATGGAAATCACATTCGTCGGGATATAGGCCGAAACGTCTCCTGCCTGTGTCTCGATGATAGGCAATGCGGTAAGGGAACCTCCTCCTTTGACTATATCCTTCAAGCTGTCCGGCAAGTCATTCATTTCGCGCGCCACTTCTTCCTGACTGATAATCTTCGCCGCACGTTCCAACAAACGGGAATGCAGATAGAAGATGTCACCCGGATACGCTTCACGTCCCGACGGACGGCGGAGAATCAGAGATACCTCACGATAAGCTACCGCCTGCTTGGAAAGGTCATCATACACAACCAGCGCATGACGGCCGGTATCACGGAAATACTCACCTATGGCTGCACCCGCAAATGGCGCATAGTATTGTAGCGCGGCCGGGTCGCCGGCTGTAGCGGCTACTACAATCGTATAGTCCAACGCTCCATTCTCACGAAGTGTATTTACGATAGAAGCGACTGTAGAACCTTTCTGCCCGATTGCCACATAGATGCAGTATACAGGGTCACCTGCCAGAAAATTGCTACGCTGATTGATGATCGCATCAATCGCAATAGCCGTCTTTCCCGTCTGACGGTCACCGATAATCAACTCACGTTGACCACGCCCGATAGGAATCATGGCATCAACTGCCTTCAATCCGGTCTGTAATGGCTGATTGACAGGCTGACGGTAAATTACTCCCGGAGCTTTCCGTTCCAACGGCATATCATAAAGTTCACCGCCAACCAGCCCTTTGCCGTCGAGCGGTTCACCCAACGGGTCGATGACACGTCCCAACATCCCCTCGCCTACACGAATGGAGGCGATGCGTTTCGTACGTTTCACAATAAACCCTTCTTTGATTCTGTCCGTCGGACCCAGTAGTACAGCACCCACGTTGTCCTCTTCGAGATTCATCACGATTGCTTTGATACCATTGTCGAACTCCAGCAATTCATTCGCTTCGGCGTTCCGCAGTCCATAGATACGGACTACACCGTCGCTCACCTGAAGCACCGTACCGATTTCGTCAAGCTGCACATTGGCATTAATCCCTTCGAGCTGCTTGCGCAATATATCGGATACTTCGCTTACTCTTATATTTTCAGACATTATACAATTCTCCTATTCTTATCAATAAATTGTTGTTTCACTCGCTTTAACTGCGTAGCAACGCTCGCATCCAAACGGTAATCGTTGATATCGAAAATAAATCCACCCTCAATGGACGGGTCTACTACCGTTTCCAACTCCATCTGCGCATGCAGGATATGCGCTGCCGCAGAACGAATCCGATCCGATGTCGTTTTATCAACGTCAACAGCCGTAATCAGTTTTCCGACTCCGATATGTTTCAACTTCCGGTACAGGTCCAGGTACATCAGGCTGATAAATTGCAGATAACCTTCACGCCTGTTTTTTAATACCAAAGTGATAAAACGGATAAACTCTCTGGTTGATGTACCTTCACCATCGGCAGCCGTACAAACCAACGCTAATTTCTCCTTAGTCGCAATGACCGGATTATCAAGTGCCTCACGCAGTCCGGGTTGTGCACAAAAGCTGTGGGACAGAGTGAGGAATTCCTGATATACCCTGTCTTCCACTCCTTTTTCCTGCACGTATTCGATCATCGCTTTTGCATAACGCATTGAGAGTATTCCGACTTCCATTTTCCTTAGTTCTTATTCGGGGTTAATACTTCATCCAACATACGGTCGATCATCCCCATCTGTGCTTCCTTATCTGCAAGATTCTTGCGGAGCACTTTCTCGGCAATGTCCACCGAAAGGACAGCCACCTGACGACGGATGTCGCGGATAGCCTCGTCTTTCTCTATCTGGATTTGTTGCTTCACCGCATCAAGTTCTTTTTGTGCGGCTATCTCGGCTTGCTTACGGGCCTCGTGAACAATTTTGTCACGTTCTTCCATTGCTTCCCTCAAGATGCGTCCTTGTTCCTTGTTGGCAGCAGCCACCAACGCGTCGCCCTCTTCTTTCAGTCTGGACAACTGTGCATTGGCTTCCCTCGCCACCTCCAAAGACTGGTCGATATAGGTTTTACGGCCTTCCACCATTTTTATAATGACGGGGAAGCCGTATTTCGCCAATATCACGAACACAATCCCGAATGAGAGGAACATCCAGAACAACAGGCCACTATCAGGTAATAGTAATGACATAGGCTTAGAGGAAGAATACCAATAGACAAACAACTACCGCCAACAGTGCCACACCTTCAATCAAAGCGGCGGCGATAATCATATTCATACGAATGTCACCTGAGGCTTCCGGCTGGCGTGCGATAGCTTCCATTGCCGAACCACCAATTTTACCAATACCCAAACCAGCTCCGATTACTGCAAGACCTGCACCGATAGCTGCACCTAATTTACTTACTCCTACTGCTGCTGCAGTGGCTTGTAACAATACTGATAGTAACATAATTTTCAGTTTTAAAATGGTTTATATTTTCTCTCGTTTAATTATTTATTTCTCTTCCGCTTTCACTTTGGCTCCTTCCTGCGCCAACCCGATAAACACAGCCGACAACATGGTGAATACGTATGCCTGGATGAAAGCGACCAACAATTCAAGCGCATTCATAAAGATGTTGAACAATACGGAGGCTACTGTCAGCGTGCCGTTCAAGGCAGGTCCCATACTTGCCGAGATAAATATCAAGCAAGTAAGCACCAACATTGCCATGTGTCCCGCCAGCATATTGGCAAAAAGACGGATCATCAAAGCAAACGGTTTTGTAAAGATCCCGAAGAACTCGATAAACGGCATCATCGGCACAGGCACTTTCAGCCACCAAGGAACATCAGGCCAGAATATATCTTTCCAGTAATGCTTCGTTCCGAAAATGTTGACCGCCAGAAACGTGCATACGGCAAGTACCATTGTGATAGCAATATTTCCCGTCACATTCGCACCTCCGGGAAAGAACGGAATCAGTCCCATCATATTATTGATAAAGATGAAAAAGAATGCCGTCAGCAGATAGGGGGCAAATTTCCGGTAATTAGGACCGACACAGCTTTTAATAATGTCGTCATTCACCATCATAATGAACATTTCCATGAATCCGACAAATCCACCCGGAGCTTTGGCTCCCTGCGGACGTTTTCTGTACCAGTGCGCCACACTCAAGACGATTACCAGCAACAATACGCTATTGAACAGTAAGGCGAACGTAACTTTCGTAATGGATATATCCCAAGGACGGACTTGTTCGCCCGCCGCATTGTATTCCACCAGTTTGCCCTCGTACTTACTTCCTTCCGGAGCTATCGAAAGCCCCTCATACGTGCCTCCGTTCTCTTCGAGACGAGAAGAAAGGAACACATGCCAGCCTGTACTATTACTATAAACAATAATAGGTAATGGTATAGTAATGTGCGTTTTACCCCACGTGGTAATATGCCATTCGTAAGAGTCTCCGATATGTCCGAATACGATTTCTTTCACGTCCACCGTATTCTCCTGTTCCTCTTTCGGAGTAATCACATCCTGCACCTGTGAAGTCGCTTCTCCCTGCTCTTGTGCAAAGCCGGGCAGACCGGACACCATCATCAGGCAGAACAATATCAACGGAGCCATTATGTTATGCAACTGTTTCATTTTTCTTCTTATTTTGCTTTTTCCGTTTCTGATTCACCTCAAAAGAGAAAAAGAACCAGGTTTCGAATATCAGATATATCAAATAGAATGAGATAAACGTCAGCAAAAAAGCCTTAGCCTCTTCGCGCACGGCTATACAATAAATCAGGACTAGAATGATAGAAAGAATCATCTTTACCATCTTTATTGCCAGATACAACAGTAACATTTTCTGGGGAGCGTGCAGCCGGCACGCATCGAACATATAGATACTAAACAAACCGAATAGATAAAAATAGACCGGAATAAACGGGTATCCTCCGAAGTAGTGTCCCGGCAGAGCTATATGCAAAATAACCGCTCCCAATCCTGCACTTATGATTGCAAACAGCGTATGCAACCCGATAAAATTTCGTTTCGTTTTCGTAATGTTCACCATGTCACTGTGTTTTTCTTAATATATTGTCTTCTGTCAGCCGACTGTCACCCGTCTGTCAAGAGATGCAAGCGGAAACCGTACCGTCACTCAGTTCGACAAAACCACCCTGAATATCTATCGTACGCTCCTCGCCTTCCATCGTCGTGTAACTCAACGTACCCGCTTGCAATGACGAGACGATAGGCGCATGTCCGGGAAGAATAGAAAACGAACCAAGCGTACCCGGCAATGTGACAATCTTCACATCTCCGTCGAATATACTCTTTTCGGGCGATACTATACTCAAATGCAGTTCTTTCATCCTTCTTATGTTTTTATTTCTTTGCCTGTTCCAGCAGTTTCTTACCTTTCTCTATCGCTTCCTCGATTGTTCCGACATTCAAGAATGCCTGTTCGGGGAGATAATCAACCTCGCCATCCAAAATCATCTTAAAGCCTTTAATCGTATCTTCGATCGTCACCATTACGCCCGGTACACCCGTAAACTGCTCGGCTACGGCAAACGGCTGCGACAAGAAGCGCTGCACACGGCGGGCACGGTTCACGACCGTCTTGTCCTCTTCCGACAGTTCTTCCATACCAAGTATGGAGATTATATCCTGTAGTTCCTTATTACGCTGGAGAATCTGCTTTACCCGTTGCGCTACATCGTAATGTTCCTGACCGACAATATGCGGATCGAGGATACGGGATGTAGAAGCCAATGGGTCTACAGCCGGATAAATACCAAGCTCTGTAATCTTACGGTCGAGCACGGTCGTCGCGTCCAAATGGCTGAAAGTAGTTGCAGGAGCCGGGTCTGTCAAGTCATCGGCAGGCACATATACAGCCTGTACAGAAGTAATAGAACCTTTACGGGTAGAAGTGATACGTTCTTGCATGGCACCCATTTCCGTAGCCAATGTCGGTTGGTAACCAACGGCGGAAGGCATACGTCCCAAAAGAGCGGATACTTCCGAACCGGCCTGCGTAAAACGGAAAATATTATCTATAAAAAACAGGATATCACGCTTCTCGCCTTCTTTTCCGGCATCACGGAATGATTCCGCTACCGTCAGTCCGGACAATGCAACGGAAGCACGTGCGCCCGGCGGTTCATTCATCTGACCGAATACCAAAGATACCTGCGATTTCTCCAACTCGTTATAATCGACTTTTGAAAGATCCCAGTGACCTTTCTCCATACCTTCCTTGAACGCTTCACCGTAACGGATAACGCCCGATTCGATCATCTCGCGCAGCAAGTCATTACCTTCACGGGTACGTTCACCTACTCCGGCAAATACAGAAAAGCCGTTGTGCTTTTTGGCTATGTTATTGATAAGTTCCTGAATCAATACAGTTTTTCCTACACCAGCACCGCCAAACAAACCTATCTTACCACCTTTGGCATACGGTTCGAGCAGGTCGATTACCTTGATACCTGTGAAGAGTACTTCCTGCACAGTTGTCAAATCTTCAAACTTAGGGGGGTCGCGGTGAATGGAATATGCACCTTTGCGGTCGAGTCCTTTCATACCATCAATAGAATCACCGACTACATTCATCAATCGTCCTTTAATCTGTTCGCCAATCGGCATTGTGATAGGACCTCCGGTGGGATATACCTTTAAGCCGCGTTGAAGCCCATCGGTACTGTCCATTGCTACGGTACGTACCGTATTTTCACCGATATGCTGCTGAACCTCTACAATCAGTATTTTGCCGTTTGGCCTCTTTATCTCCAATGCATCATGAATGCTTGGTAACACCATTTCTGCATCCGTACCTTCAAAGTACACATCGACCACAGGGCCGATCACCTGCGAGATATGTCCGATAATCTGTGACATAAGCAATCTTTTATTTATATTATTCTTCTCTATTCCTATTGAAAAAATAGTATGACAAGGAACGTTTCGCGTTTTACCTGTTTCACTATTATAATAACAGCTAAGTTCAGCTTTTGTTCAACTATTTTCTATATCTGATAAACTTCTGCCCTTAGAAATAGTTAAATAAACAACTGCGCAAATGTAGAAACAATTCTGTGTCATTGTTCTTCCTTTTTCATTATTTGTTGTTCGATAACACTTATTAGACCTACAATGACTACAAATTGACCAATTTAGACAAAATTCAGCTACAAATCAATACCAAAATAAGCTTGAAGATAATAATTCATCAATAAACTAAAAACACTCATTCAGTTTCCTATCTCTTTGTTAAAAATCAACGGATTAGCAATTTTACAAAATAGTGGCAAAAACAACTAGTTTTGTGCTCGAACACAATAAATTCCATTTTCTGGATATTCCTTAATAAAGTTTAAAGGTGGGGCTCTATTTTTCAACTATCCATTTCTCCATATTCCGCATTTCCGCACTAAAGTTCACATCATATTTATAAAACAAAAATTTAAATACGCCGATAATATGTATATTATCCATTTTTTACTGTAATTTTGCACTACTAATATAAAACACTCAAAATGATGAAGAAAATACTGTTACTCGGTTCCGGCGAACTAGGAAAAGAATTTGTAATTTCAGCTCAACGTAAAGGCCAGCACATCATTGCTTGCGACTCCTATGCAGGAGCACCGGCTATGCAAGTGGCCGATGAATTTGAAATATTCGATATGTTGAACGGTGAAGAATTGGAACGCGTGGTGAAGAAGCACCGTCCGGACATTATCGTTCCGGAGATTGAAGCAATCCGCACAGAACGTTTATACGACTTCGAAAAAGAAGGCATTCAGGTAGTTCCCAGTGCTCGTGCCGTGAACTTCACCATGAACCGTAAAGCCATTCGCGACCTTGCCGCCCAAGAACTCGGACTGAAAACAGCCAAATACTTCTATGCCAAAACCCTGGAAGAACTGAAAGAAGCTGCCGATAAAATCGGTTTCCCTTGTGTCGTTAAACCGTTGATGTCTTCTTCCGGCAAAGGACAATCGCTTGTGAAGAGTGCCGACGAACTCGAACACGCCTGGGAATACGGATGCAGTGGCAGCCGTGGCGATATCCGTGAGCTTATCATTGAAGAATTTATCAAGTTCGACAGCGAAATCACCCTGCTCACCGTTACCCAAAAGAATGGTCCTACCCTCTTCTGCCCTCCCATCGGACACGTGCAGAAAGGTGGCGACTATCGTGAAAGTTTCCAGCCTGCACACATTGATCCCGCCCATTTGAAAGAAGCGGAAGAGATGGCCGAAAAAGTAACCCGTGCATTGACAGGCGCAGGACTTTGGGGAGTTGAGTTCTTCCTAAGCCACGAGAACGGAGTTTATTTCTCCGAACTTTCTCCTCGTCCGCATGACACTGGTATGGTGACATTGGCGGGTACACAAAACCTGAATGAGTTCGAGCTACATTTACGTGCCGTACTCGGTCTGCCTATTCCCGGCATCAAACAAGAACGGATAGGCGCAAGCGCTGTGATCCTTTCCCCGATTGCCAGCCAGGAACGCCCGCAATATCGTGGCATGGAAGAAGTGACGAAAGAAGAAGATACCTACCTCCGCATATTCGGCAAACCGTTTACCCGTGTCAACCGCCGCATGGGAGTAGTGCTTTGCTATGCTCCGCTGAATGCCGACTTGGATGCCCTGCGTGATAAGGCCAAGAGAATTGCCGAGAAAGTAGAGGTTTATTAAAACCGGAAGGAAGATAAGGAATCATGGAGAATTAGAAGAATAATAGAGAAAACAAAAAGAGGGTGTCCACGGATACCCTCTTTATTTTCTCTATAAAAAACTACCGCCTATCGTTTCTTGCTCAAAAAACGCTTTGCCAAATACTTGCGTAAAGGTTCGTCATAGAATTTCAAGCTTAGATAAGCCAGTACAATGCACAATGCATAAACACATAAAGCTACCTGCCAAGTCTCACCCAGCGTATAGAGTTGATTCTTAATCAGCCATGCATAGAACAGATACATCAACGGATAGTGTATCACGTAGATCGGATAAGATATATCTCCCAAGAACTTACATATCTGCGTTGACTGCTTATCCGTCGTACTTCCCGACGCACCCAACCACACAAGGATAGGGAAAGCAACGACAATACAAAACGCTTCATACACACCGTTCGTACAAACCGGCTCTGCACCCTCCAAATAAGGAACGAAAAACAGGGCAATCAATATAAGGGTACATATCCAGAAAGCACCTTTCACTTTCACAGGTTTGAAATTGCGGGATAAAAGCATACCCAAAGAGAAAGGGAAAAGCATTCTCAATAATCCGCCCAGAAAGTTTACGCCATCCAGCGTCCACCCTACCCCAATGTTTCCATAAGTGGAGACATCGAAGATGGCGAACAACGTCAACGCCACTCCCAGCAATACCACCATCACAGCCAACGCTTTATTAGACAGACGGCGAATGAATAACGCATAAAGGATATTGCCTATATACTCGAAAAACAACGACCAGCACGGACCATTCAACGGAAACATCTCGCCATTGCCACGAACCTCATAGCCCGCACCCGGCATGGCAGGAATGAAAAATATCGTGCAAAGAAGAGACAGCATCACCATGGATATGGCAACGTGCGTTCCATCCCATTGCACAGAACCCTGAATGCAGAACGTGATAGCTCCCAGAACAGCCCCCAGAACAACCATAGGATGAAGACGTATCAATCGGCGTTTAAAGAAATCTTTCATGGTGAGACTCTTACCCCAACGGTCGTCGTAAGCGTAACCGATCACAAAACCCGAAAGGATAAAAAAGAAATCCACGGCTAAATATCCGTGATTCAGAGTTTCAATAGCACTATTACCGGCAAAAGCGAAGCCCTCGAATACGTGATACCATATCACCATAAGAGCTGCCACACCGCGAAGTCCGTCAAGAAGTTCATAATGAGCCTTGGTATCTGAAAAGGCTGAAGCAGAAATGTTCGACATTTGTTTTTCTATTAGTAAGTTAGTATTTTCAGAGGGCAAAGATACGGTTTGCGCTACGAAGTTTCTTTGCTCTAAAGCAAAAAAGCCTGGCTAATCGCTATTTTTTAGCACGTACCCGGCTAAGGGTATAGATGGAAATGCCCAGAAAGGCAGCCACATATTTCAGTTTCACTCGGTTTATCAGTCCGGGATAGCGGCGGTTGAACTGTTCGTAACGTTCTTTGGGCGAAAGTTGAAGGCGCTCCACAAACATATGGCTAAGCTCCTTATTCACATTCTGATGCAAGATTCTTCCCCAGTTGGCTATGTCGATATATGTTTCGTAAAGGACATTCAGCTTGTCGATGTGGATGACGTAGATTTTGCAATCGGAAAGCGTTTCAACGCTTTCTACCGATGGTTGCTGATAGTAGAGCGAATCCATGCCGAACGTTACGTCGCCCTCCTGACTGAACCACGTAGTGGTATCCTCTCCGTTGTGGTGGAATACGGAACGGGTGATACCCTCTTCAATAAAATAAACCAGACGGTCTGTGACACCTGACTGAACGATACGGGTATCTTTGGGATAATACCTTAATTCCATATTCGCCTGAAGCGCTTGAAGTGCTTCGTCGGAAACCGGATAGATTTGCTTGATTTTACGAATGATATTTTCCATTTGGGGGAATGGTGTATTGGGAGTTAATGACGTACTTTAGGATATTTATTATTAAAACGGAAACCAAGACCGAGCATCAGATAATTAGGGGTCTGGAAATTCTGGAGATTGTAGCCAATGTGAAGGAATGAATTCCGGGTGACATTGATCTTCAACGCAAAGACCTGATACAGTCCGCGTAAATCGCCACGCCCCAGCACATTCGTTCCCAAGCCGACACCGATGGTAAAAAACGGCATCACGTATTCGGCCCGTCCGGAAAGTCCCAACGCAAGCTGATGCTGGATGCCCGGCACAAGAAATTTACGACGGGAGGAACCGCTGCCTGCATCGTACTCCACCAGCGCATCTTCGGTGTACACATTGGCACTGCCGTCATAGACACCATCCAGCGAAACTCCGAAACGCAGCTTATAGTTGAAATTGTACATCGGAGCAAAGTTGAACCCCGCTACGGGATAGCTGCCCGGTGATGCAATCTGTTTTTCACCTACATAGACACCTTTGCGACGCCACGAGCCGAACAACACAAGGTCATAACTGATGTGTCGCGGAAAACGGGGAACGTAGGGATGAACCAATGATTTAGTGAGGTCGGCTTCTTCTCGGTTGAAGTTGTATACCAGTCCGATTTTCGCTCCGGTGGTGTTGATACCTGCATTGGGAAACTTGGTGTTGCCGTTGGAGAAATGCGTGAAGTCTCCGCCGATGATAAAGTCGAAATAACGGGAAAGCGACCAGTTAAGGTAGATACCTGCGTTGAGGTAGGCATTCACCCGTGAGCCTACGGCTCCGTTGTAGGAGTTGTAATCGTTGTCATAAGGTTTCCATCCGGCAGAGATTCCGAAATTCCACTCGTAATTGAGCGAAAGGCGGGGATGGAAACGGGCAATGCGTGCACCTTGAAAGACGTAGAACGTCATCGGATCGCCCAACTGCTTTTTATCGCCAAAGGTGGTGAAGGCCAAGCCGAAACCTTGATAAGCTCCGCCATAGATACGGTCGGCACAGGTGTTGGGACGATACTTGAAAGAGTATTTCAGATGAGCGGCAAATGAACTCTGGATGGGTTTCCACCGTTCGTTCTCACCTTGCAGGAAAGGATTGGTGGGGAATACGTATTGCGGCCGCGCCTCTATCCCCAACCGGTGAATGAAAGGTTGGTCTGCCTCCTGCGCACAAAGCGAAGTGAAGGGGAAAAGCAAGGCGGAACAGATTACAACGATTTCCCATCCGGGTATCTTTACTCTCATATAATAGTCTGGTTTGTCTTTTCAGAACGGAAGTTACAAATGGAGCTTCTCAATGAACTGTGCCACATGATAGCCGTCCATCAATCCATGATGGCAGGTTACGGAAACGGGCATCATCAGTCTTTCTCCGTCGCGGAAGTACTTTCCGGTGGAGATTTTGGGAACACTGTCTCCCGAACGCATATTGGTGGGGTGCTTCATGTCGGTGAATGAGAGCCACGGCACTGCCGAATAATGTATGGCATTGGGATGGAAAGTGCCTCCTTTGTTGAGTCCCGTAGTGGCTTGCAAACGTTCCATCTCTGCTTTTGCCCGGCGGATAAAGACGAGTTCGTCCGGATCGTATTCAAAGGCGGCAAAAGAAAAAGTATGGTCGGCACGACCTACAGTGGCTTCGGGCAGAAGGCTGTCATAGCACACCACCTTATCGCCTTCGATGCGGTAACGGAATTCTTCTACCGCAGCAGCGGCAGTCGTTATCCGGTGGAGGACTAACAGGGAAAAAGATATACCTTTGGCTTTGGCTTCCTGATACGTGCGCGTACAGTCTACCTGAACGGTCACTCCGAAAAACGGATCGTCAAAAGCACTGAAATGTTCGTAATGTTCTCTTCTGTTCCAAGTAGCAATATCGATGATCTTCTCTATCTGATTCATTCTAAACACTCTTTTTAAAGTTTCACCACAGATTACACAGATAATCACAGATTGATTCCGGATTAAAACCCCGATTGAGAAATTTAAAAAGCCCAGCAAACACTGAAATTCTCTATATTGATAATCTGTGCTAATCCGTGTAATCTGTGGTGAATAAATTACTGATGTTGCTCACGCAGCAGGTCGTTCACAGTTTTTACCGGGTTGAAAGTGGAAAGTGGCACTTCTACAAAAACAGTGTTCCAATCACTCATCGCACCATTCCACAAACCAGGAAGTTCGAGAGCTTTCAGTTCCTTGCCGTTTTTCGACTTGTAAGAGATAAAGCCGGTCGCCTTGTCTACGTATTTCACCAAATCGAACTTATGACCTTTATAATCACGCACGGCACATACCAAGTCCACCGGATTGAAGTGCGTACCCTTCTCGAACATTTCCTTTTTCTGCGGATCGTTCATGTCGATCTGCGAGCTCTCAAGAATTTGAAGAGAGATCGTTCCGTCACTGTTGTATGCCAGGAACGGACCGCCACCCGGTTCACCCACATTCTTCACCATTCCGCAAACGCGCATCGGACGGTTCAATTTGTTCTTCAGGTAAATAGCAAGCACAGAATCTTCGAGGTCTTTCGTTTCCGGATTCTTGCAGAAAAGTTTCTTTTGCAGGAATTGCAGCATTTCCATCATCTGTTCGTGCGTATATTTTCCGCTATCGAGCAGTTCGAGATATTCGAATGCCTGTTTTTGTAAGGTAACGAGTACACCGGCAATCAGTTTTTTATAAGTAACGGTGTCCGCTTTCAGTTTATCGGGAACTACATTGTCGATGTTCTTGATGAAGATAACATCCGCATCGAGATCGTTCAGATTCTCGATCAATGCTCCATGACCACCCGGACGGAACAAGAGTTTGCCGTTATCACGGAACGGCTGGTTGTCCATATCAGCGGCAATCGTATCGGTACTCGGCTTCTGTTCGGAGAAGGTGATATAATAATCTACTCCATAACGTTTGGCAAACTCACCGGCTTTCTCTTCCACCAGTTTCTTGAAAAGTTCTCGGTGTTCGGTAGACACGGTGAAATGTACGTTCACTTTGCCACTCTTTCCTGCTGCATACATGGCGCCTTCAGCCAAATGTTCCTCTAATGGAGTGCGTGCACCTTCGGGATATTTATGGAATTTGAGCAGACCTTTCGGCAGTGCACCATAATTCAAGCCGGCAGTTTCGAGCAATGCGGATACCACAGCTTTATAATTGCCTTCTTCCATCAACCCGGCGATATTCTTCCCGGTAATGCGTCGGCAAGCTGCATCGAGATCGTCATAAAAAGCAAAATCCTTGATACCGGCAAAGAATGCTTGTTCAAACTTGGTTGTCGGTTTGTCATAATCAGCAGAAAGGAACTCGAATAGGTTCTTGAACATACGACTTGCAGCACCCGAAGCCGGTACGAACTTTACAATCGTCTTATCCGTGTTTGTATATGCGTCCCACGCTGCCAGATAAGCTTTCTGTTCTTCTGTATTGGGAGCCAATATACCTCTTTCAATGGAAGCAGCCGCATCCAGTTTCAGATAAGGGAAACCTGTCTGGAAGCAAGCCAGTTGCTCTGCTATTTGCGCTTCCGTAATGCCTTTCTTGGCAAGCAACTCTTTGTCCTGTGTCGTTATCATAATATCTAATTTTATTAATTGATGCCCAAAAATACAAAATGTTATTTACTTCTTGCCGAATAACCAATAAAAAAAGTAATTTTACATCGAATTAACAAGATTGAATATGGACGACTTTTTTACATCAGAGGAAAAAAAGGAGCTTTTTTCACTCTATCGGCACTTGATGCAATCTGCCGGAGACAGTATTTCCTGGAAGGATTGTATAAAATTAAAGAATCATCTTATCAAAGCTGCCCAATGTAACGGGCTGCAACGCAATAACTTCGGGATGAATCCCGTTATCAAAGATCTGCAAACGGCAGTCATCGTAGCCGAAGAAATCGGAATGAAAGGTTCGTGCCTTATCGGTATCATGCTGCACGAGATTGTAAAAACGCATATTCTGTCTATCGACGAGGTAAGCGTGGAATACGGAGAGGATGTGGCAAGTATCATCAAGGGATTGGTGAAAACGAATGAGTTGTATGCGAAGAGCCCGGCAATAGAGTCGGAGAATTTCCGTAACCTCCTGCTATCCTTTGCTGAAGATATGCGTGTGATCCTGATTATGATAGCTGACCGTGTGAATGTAATGCGCCAAATCAAGGATACGGGAAACGAGGAAGACCGGATAAAGGTGGCCAACGAGGCTGCTTATCTGTATGCTCCGTTGGCACATAAGCTGGGGCTCTATAAGCTGAAATCGGAATTGGAAGACTTATCGCTGAAATACACACAACGGGATACTTATTATTTTATAAAGGATAAGTTGAACGAGACGAAGGCGTCACGCGACAAGTATATCGCTGCCTTTATCGAACCGATCAAGAAGAAAGTGACGGAAGCGGGCTTGAAGTTCGACATCAAAGGACGTACCAAGTCCATTCATTCGATATGGAACAAGATACAGAAGCAGAAAACCCCGTTTGAGGGTATTTATGATCTGTTCGCTATCCGCATTATCCTGGATTCGGAACCTGACCCGGCAAAAGAAAAGCAGGAATGCTGGCAGGTATATTCTATCGTGACAGATATGTATCAGCCTAACCCGAAGCGTCTGCGTGACTGGCTGTCGATTCCGAAAAGCAACGGTTACGAGTCATTGCATATCACCGTAATGGGACCGGAAGGGAAATGGGTGGAAGTGCAGATACGTACCCGCCGCATGGATGAGATTGCCGAACGGGGACTGGCCGCGCACTGGAGATATAAAGGTATCAAAGGAGAAACGGGCCTGGACGAATGGCTGACTTCGGTACGAGAGGCGTTGGAGAATGCAGACAACGACTCAATGAAGATGATGGATCAGTTCAAGATGGATCTTTACGAGGACGAGGTTTTCGTGTTCACTCCTAAAGGGGATTTGTTCAAGTTGGCAAAAGGGGCTACGGTACTCGACTTTGCCTTTCATATCCATAGCAAACTGGGATGCAAATGTATCGGCGCTAAAGTAAACGGCAAAAATGTCCAACTGAAGCAGAAGTTGAACAGTGGCGACCAGGTGGAAATCATGACTTCAAATACCCAGAATCCGAAGCAGGATTGGCTGAACATCGTAACTACCTCCAAAGCCCGAACGAAGATACGGCAGGCGCTCAAAGAAATGGTGGCACGCCAACATGACTTTGCAAAAGAAACACTTGAACGAAAATTCAAAAACCGCAAACTGGAGTATGATGAAGCGACCATGATGCGCCTCATCAAGCGTTTGGGCTTTAAAAACGTGACGGAGTTCTATCAAAAGATCGCTGATGGTGTGCTGGATGTAAACGAGATTCTGGACAAATATGTGGAGCAGCAGAAACGGGACAACGACACGCGCGACGAAATAGTCTACCGCAGTGCTGAAGGGTACAACCTGCAAGCGGCACAGGAAGAGACTACCTCCAAAGAGGATGTGCTCGTAATCGACCAGAATCTAAAAGGATTAGAATTCAAGTTGGCGAAATGTTGTAACCCTATCTATGGCGACGATGTATTCGGTTTCGTAACGGTAAGCGGCGGGATAAAGATTCACCGGGCAGACTGCCCGAACGCCAATCAGATGCGTGAACGTTTTGGTTATCGGATTGTGAAAGCCCGTTGGGCAGGCAAGTCGGAAGGGACACAGTATCCCATTACGCTGCGCGTCGTAGGGCACGATGATATCGGCATTGTGACGAATATTACTTCTATCATATCTAAGGAAAATGGAATCACACTACGCTCCATAGGAATCGATTCAAACGACGGGCTGTTCTCCGGTACACTAACGGTCATGGTTGGAGATACAGGTCGCCTGGAAGCGCTGATCAAAAAGCTAAGAACAGTGAAAGGAGTGAAACAAGTGAGCCGGAACTAGTTTTTTTCACCACAGATTAACACAGATTCTCACAGATTAAAAAGACAAGTACAGTATAGCCACTCCGAAAGGACTGAGTTCAAAATAAATTGCATTAATTTGCACAATCCTGCATTTTGCCTTTTCTTTCTTTAATCTGTGAAAATCCGTGTTAATCTGTGGTGAAGAATTCTATCGCACTTTTTTCCTTTTATAATAAGGATAAGTCACCAAAACAAAGAATATCAAAGCTATCGAAGCTACTATCTGACCGATATGAAGCATCCTGTCTGTATCCAACTCCATACAGCAGGCAGCTGCGATACCTAAAGAAATACCCATTTCACTAGCCAATAAATGAGTGGTATTTGCAGTTCCCCGTTGACAATGATGGGATAACTTCACGAACATAATCAGAAACTCCGGCATGATAAAGCCTAATCCAAGTCCCAAAAGTATGGAAGAAACGCCTATCGGAGTACTATTCAACAATGATATGGCAAGAATCTCTAGTCCAAGCCCCATAATTACCAGTCTCAATGTTTTTTCTTTCAGGAAAAAGAGACGAGCAAACAAGAGAGATACCAAGTAACCGCCCCCCACTCCTACAAAGAAAGGCACTGAAACACCTGTATTTCCCAAAATGGAATCATTCAGGAAAGGATGTACAAGAGGCATCAGCAATCCCGGAACAAACGTAATCAGAATCATATTGATAGCCGGAATCCAACTACGCAACAATAGAAAACGGTCAAAAGAATAGAGTCTGGTGACAATAGGTGCACGGAAAGGTACATATATTCCTGATACGACAAGAATCCCTAACACTCCGGCAATAACGGATACGTACAGCAAATTCCGGATTGGATAACTCTGATAAAGCCAGACTCCGAGAACGATACCTAGAATCATTCCCAAACGGGCTACCCACGAGAAACTGACATTCCCTGCGCTACGGAGCGTAGAGTTGGTGATGTCGATAGCCAACGTGATACCCGCAGTAGTGGCTACACCGAACGCCAATCCTTGTACAGTGCTTAGCAGGATAAGTTCCGTAAGGTTCGTCACAAACGCATAGCCTACCGTCGCTGCCACCATAAGAGCGAAAGCATATATACATACGTGCTTCCGTTTGTAAGCGTCCACCAAATAGGCATGGAAAGGACCGATCAGGAACATTCCCAATGTAAAAAAAAGAAAGATTACTCCTGTCTGTGCCACCGGCACTCCGAGACGGTCTGCCATCTCAACGGAGAGTACCGGAAATAACACATACAAGGACACAAACAACAGCAAATTAGCTATACATATCCGTATAAAATGTGCTGTCCACAATGTAACTGCCATATATTGCTTTAATATTGTTCCTTCTCGTTGGGGAAGTAGCAGTTCTTTACGTCGGACACATAACGACTGATAGCATCGGTCATCACTGTGTACAAATCGGCATAACGACGCAAGAAACGGGGACGGAAACCATTATTCATGCCCAACATATCCTGAATCACCAACACCTGGCCATCTACATGTCCACCGGCACCGATACCAATAATAGGTATAGTCAACTCACCGGCTACACGTTCTGCAAGAGTTGCGGGAATCTTTTCAAGAACAATCGCGAAACAACCTGCTTCTTCCAGCAAATGAGCGTCACGAATCAATTTCTCCGCTTCGGCATCATCTTTGGCGCGCACGGTATAGGTTCCGTATTTGTTGATAGACTGCGGCATTAGTCCCAAATGTCCCATCACCGGAATACCTGCACCGACAATGCGTCTCACCGTATCGATGATTTCTTCTCCGCCTTCCATCTTCAAAGCGTCAGCATGACTTTCTTTCATGATGCGGATAGCGGAAGCAAGACCTTCCATCTCGTTGCCTTGATAGGAACCGAAAGGCATATCCACCACCACCATAGCACGTTTTACACCACGCACCACAGATTTTGCATGGTAGATCATCTGGTCAAGCGTGATAGGCAATGTAGTCACGTTACCTGCCATTACATTGGAAGCGGAATCGCCTACAAGGATTACATCTATCCCCGCACCGTCCACAATCTGCGCCATCGTGTAATCGTAGGAAGTAAGCATTGAAATCTTTTCGCCTCTCTGTTTCATTTCAACCAAGCGATGTGTCGTCACCTTTCTTGTGTCATCTGATATATAACCAGCCATTTCTTTCTAATTAAAAATTATAAATTAAAAATTAAAATCGGGGCAGCATTGGCGCTACCCGAAAATCGGGGGCAAAGTTATAACATTTAATTCATAACAGAGAAGGAAATGCAAAAAATCCTCTCAATCCCTTGTCAGAGACAGCAATTTCTCATAACTCATTCCGGTAAAGTCATCCATTATATAATGCGCTTTTCCGGTAATGGCTTTGCGGGAATTGGTTGTAGCAAGACCGATCACGGTTGCACCGGAAGTCATTCCCGCCTGCAGACCATGAAAAGAATCTTCAAAGACGTATGTGTTTTCCGGAGTAGCTCCAAATACTTCCATCCCTAGAAGGAAACAATCGGGAGCAGGTTTGGAACGGGCAAACATCTCTCCGGTAAGAATACGGTCTACCATTGCCGGAAACTCGGGATGAGCATTGTAGACGTTCTGCATCTTCTCTCCATTAGAGCTGGTTACTACGGCTATCTTCACACCATGACGGCGGAGTTCGGCGATAAAAGCTTCCACTCCGGGAATATATTCATAGGACATCTGTTTCTCAAAAACATTGAGGTCTGCCGTGATTTTCTGCCGGGCTTCCGGAAGAGCTGAAAAGTATTTCTCGTAGATTTGCGTCAGCGTCTGCCCTTTGATACGGCGTCCGAAATCTTCCTCATTCAGATATTTACGTCCCTGCTCGTCCCAAAAGACGGTGTACTGTGTTTCCGTATCCATAATAACACCGTCAAAGTCGAACAGCGCTGCAATTGTTTTCGTTGTATTCATATGAAACTTTCTTTTTACCTAAAACGTTAAACCTTGTGTATCTATGCCTGCAAAGTTCCGAATAATCATCGAATCAGACAAATAATTTGTACCTTTGCAATGCTAAAAAAAACGTAACGGACGTTTTTATCCAACAAATCGACTTTTATTTATCCAACGAATCGACCAACGTATGAGCAAGAACGACCCACATATCTTAGGAAAGGAAAGCATTGGCAAGTTACTGCTACAATATTCCATTCCTGCCATTATCGGAATGACGATTACTTCTATCTACAACATTATTGACAGTATCTTCATCGGACATGGTGTGGGGGCAATGGCCATTGCAGGACTGGCTATCAGTTTCCCTTTGATGAATCTCGTAGTCGCTTTCTGTACATTGGTATCGGCAGGCGGATCAACCCTTGCCTCTATTCGATTGGGACAAAAGGATCTGAAAGGTGCTACGGAAATTCTGTCACACACGCTTATGCTTTGTATCACCAATTCTGTCTTCTTCGGAATATTGTCCTTTATCTTTCTCGATGATATCCTGCTGTTTTTCGGTGCCAGTCACGACACACTTCCATACGCACGCAGTTTCATGCAGGTAATCTTGTTGGGAACTCCTATTACTTATACAATGATAGGATTGAACAATGTGATGCGCGCTACCGGGTATCCGAAGAAAGCAATGCTTACCTCGATGGTGACGGTAGTTGCCAATATCATCCTCGCCCCTATCTTTATCTTCCACTTTGAATGGGGAATGCGGGGAGCTGCTACGGCAACGGTTATTTCACAGCTCATCGGCATGGTATGGGTGGTAAATCACTTCATGCAGAAAGAGAGTACAGTGCACTTCGAAGGAACAATCTGGAAGATGAAAGGGAGAATCGTAGAGAGCATTTTCGCTATCGGCATGTCACCTTTCCTAATGAATGTTTGCGCTTGCATTATTGTCATTATTATCAATAATAGCCTACAGGAACACGGAGGAGACATGGCTATCGGCGCGTATGGTATCATCAACCGGCTGCTGACTCTTTACGTAATGATTGTATTAGGATTGACGATGGGAATGCAGCCGATTGTCGGCTATAACTTCGGAGCACAGAAACTTAATCGCGTCAAACAGACTTTACGACTGGGAATTCTTTCAGGAGTGGTTATCACTAGTAGCGGATTTCTGATTTGCGAACTATTCCCTCATGCCGTATCAGCTCTCTTCACAGACAGTGACGAATTGATTGATCTGGCAGTAGAAGGGCTTCGCTTGGCAGTACTTATGTTCCCATTCGTAGGAGCACAGATTGTTATCGGTAACTTCTTCCAAAGTATCGGGAAAGCGAAAATAAGCATTTTCTTATCCCTGACGCGACAGTTGCTTTATCTTCTGCCCTGCCTGTTGCTTTTCCCGAATTGGTGGGGATTGAAAGGTATTTGGATCAGTATGCCGGTGTCGGATGCTTTAGCCTTTATCACAGCAGTAATCAGCTTGATGATATATATTAAAAAGGTATCGAAACAACAGCCGATAGCTGAATAAAGGATAGTTACTGTTCATTTTCTCATTTTTATTGTTCAATCAGTCCTAATTAGGGATTTATCAATTGCCCATCCGATTGAAAACTCTATATTTGCATAAAGTTTTCAAAACTACAAACGATTAAACTATGTTGAGAAAGAATTTATATGGGCTTTTATCGTGTCTGTTTCTCGCAGGATGCGGTATGATAGATTATCATCCGTATGACGTCCGCATCAGTGGCGAGACAAATGTCAATGCACATAATATGGAAAAGATAGAAGCAAATTGCAAAGGCAAAACTACAATCCGTTTTGCTGCAATGGGAGATTCACAACGTTGGTATGACGCAACGGAGGACTTCGTAAAAGAGATCAATAAACGGGATGATATTGACTTTGTAATCCATGGAGGAGATATGAGTGATTTTGGAGTGACCAAAGAGTTTCTCTGGCAACGGGATATCATGAACGGGTTAAAAGTACCTTATGTAGCCCTTATCGGAAATCATGATTGTCTGGGAACAGGAGAAGAAACTTATAAAGCAGTATTCGGCCCTACCAACTTCTCTTTTATAGCAGGCAACGTGAAGTTCGTCTGTCTCAATACGAACGCTTTAGAATATGACTACTCCGAGCCCATTCCAAACTTCACCTTTATGGAAGAAGAGATAACAAACAGAAGTGATGAATTTGAAAAGAGTGTGGTATGTATGCACGCACGCCCAGATACAGACGTGTTCAATAACAATGTAGTAAAAGTTTTCCAGCACTATGTCACTCAGTATAAGGGCCTACAGTTTTGTACAGCTGCACATACCCATCATTTTCGGGATGACATACTCTTTGATGATGGAATACATTATATAACCAGTGATTGTATGGATTACCGTACTTATCTGGTATTCACTATAACTCCGGAAAGCACCTCTGAAAATCCTGATTATGAATTGGTTGAATACTAAATATATTTTATGGACGGGAGTATTATCAATACTTCTCTCTATCTCCGGTCCGGTCTCGGCTACTTACAGAACAGATACAATTATCAACACGTATAAAGCCGATTCATTGCGTTTCATCATCAAGGCTGACTCAATTATCGCCTTCCAAGCCGGAGATTCTTTATTTACGATTATCAAAGCAGACTCCGTATTGCCCGCTACATCGAAAAAAGTTAAACATACCCGTTACGATAAACGGGTTCACCGTTTCCGCAGAAATTGGGAACGAATCATTCCTACCCACTCTAAGATACAGTTTGCCGGCAACATGGGATTACTTTCTTTTGGTACGGGATGGGATTATGGAAAACATAATCAATGGGAGACTGATTTATTGCTTGGATTTATTCCGAAGTATTCTTCAAAAAAGGCTAAAATAACCATGACTCTTAAACAAAACTACATGCCGTGGAGTATTAATATAGGAAAAGGATTCTCTACAGAACTCCTTACTTGTGGCCTATACATGAATACCGTATTTGGGGATCAGTTTTGGGTAAATGAACCGGAACGCTATCCAAAAGGTTATTATGGTTTTTCAAGCAAAGTACGTTTTCACATTTTCATGGGACAACGCCTGACTTACGATATTGACCCGCAACGTAGGTTTCTAGCCAAGTCCGTAACATTTTTCTATGAAATCAGTACTTGTGATCTTTATGTGGTCAGTGCTGCTACTAACAGCTATCTGCGTCCTCGTGATTATCTCAGCTTGTCTTTCGGACTAAAATTCCAATGGTTATAAACAAAATTACAATGACTTATAATGATGATACATACCCTCACCAACAATCCGCTATTTCGGGGAATTACTCCGGAAAAACTCTCTGCCAACCTGGAAGAAGTTAGTTTTCACGCCCGTTCATATAAGAAAGGGGAAATCCTGGCACGGCAAGGAGACGTATGCAATCGTCTTATAATCTTGATAAAAGGAAGTGTGCGCGGAGAAATGATCGATTACTCGGGACGGCTTATCAAAGTAGAGGATATAGCTGCGCCAAGAGCACTCGCTCCTTTATTTCTGTTCGGTGAGGACAACCGTTATCCGGTAGAAGTAACAGCCAACGAGTTGACCGAGGTTATCGAACTTCCCAAACCAAGCGTTTTGAATCTCTTTCGCAAGAACGAACAATTTTTGGAGAACTATATGAATCTTTCCGCCAACTATGCCCGTACTTTGTCGGATAAACTTTTCTTTATGTCATTCAAAACGATTCGACAGAAACTGGCTTCTTACCTGCTTCGGCTCTACAAACAGCAACAACAATCATACATTATCCTCGACCGTTCACAACAGGAATTGAGTGATTACTTCGGAGTATCCCGCCCTTCCCTCGCCCGTGAACTGGCACATATGCAGGAAGACGGATTATTGATAGCCGACCGTAAACATATCACTATTTTACAGAAAGAAGAACTAGTCCGGCTTATCCAATAATGAGTATTCAGACAAAAAAATATTCATTGTTGTAACATTAGTTACAGAATCACGTAAAACCTTTGCCCTACTTTTGCGTTCAATAAACTGAAAGACTAATTAAAACGTAAAAGTTATGAGTATGTTTTGTTATCAATGTCAAGAGACAGCAATGGGTACAGGTTGTACCTTGAAAGGAGTATGTGGTAAAACATCCGAAGTGGCTAACCTGCAAGACTTACTACTTTTTGTAGTACGGGGAATCGCTGTATACAACGAACATCTGCGCAAAGAAGGACATCCTTCGGAAAAAGCAGACCAATTTATCTACGATGCACTGTTCATCACCATCACTAACGCCAACTTTGACAAAGAGGCCATCACCCGGAAAATCAAAGAAGGACTGAAACTGAAAAAAGAGCTCGGTAGCAAAGTAACTATAAAAAATGCTCCTGATGAATGTCTTTGGGAAGGCAGTGAGAAGGAATTTGAGGAGAAATCCAAAACCGTAGGTGTACTCCGCACTCCTGACGAAGATATTCGCTCATTAAAGGAATTGGTACATTATGGACTAAAAGGTATGGCTGCATACGTGGAACATGCACATAATCTCGGTTATCAATCTCCGGAAATCTTCGCTTTTATGCAATATGCATTAGCCGAATTAACCCGCAACGACATCACAGTAGAAGAATTAGTTCAATTGACTTTGGAAACAGGTAAACATGGAATATCCGCTATGGCACAACTGGATAAAGCCAATACTAGCAGTTACGGTAACCCCGAAATCACAGAAGTAAACATCGGTGTACATAACAATCCGGGAATTCTCATTAGCGGACACGATCTGAAAGATATCGAAGAATTGTTGAAACAGACCGAAGGTACCGGAGTAGATGTATACACCCACAGTGAAATGCTCCCCGCACACTACTACCCTCAACTGAAGAAATATAAACATCTGGTCGGAAATTACGGAAACGCCTGGTGGAAACAGAAAGAAGAATTTGAGAGCTTCAATGGTCCTATCTTATTCACAAGCAACTGTATCGTTCCTCCACGTGCGAACGCCACCTACAAAGACCGTATCTACATTACAGGTGCATGTGGTCTGGAAGGAGCACACTATATTCCTGAACGTAAAGACGGAAAGCCCAAAGATTTCTCCGCACTGATCGCCCATGCCAAACAGTGCCAGCCACCGGTAGCCATCGAAAGCGGAACGCTTATCGGAGGCTTCGCCCATGCACAAGTGACAGCTTTGGCAGATAAAGTAGTGAATGCTGTAAAAAGCGGAGCTATCCGCAAATTCTTTGTAATGGCAGGCTGCGACGGGCGCATGAAAAGCCGCGAATATTATACGGAATTTGCCCGAAAACTGCCGAACGACACGGTTATATTGACCGCCGGCTGTGCAAAATACCGATACAATAAATTGGCTTTGGGAGACATTAACGGTATTCCCCGCGTATTGGATGCTGGACAATGTAACGACAGTTACTCATTAGCAGTCATTGCCCTGAAATTAAAGGAAATATTCGGATTGGATGATGTCAATAAACTCCCTATCGTCTACAATATTGCCTGGTATGAACAGAAAGCAGTAATTGTATTATTAGCTTTATTGGCATTGGGAGTGAAGAATATCCATTTAGGACCGACTCTTCCCGCCTTCCTTTCACCAAACATAAAGAATGTACTGATAGAACAATTCGGTATCGGCGGAATCAGCACCGTAGACGAAGATATCATGAAGTTCTTGTCATAAGTATTTTATCCTAAATATTCATCAATCAGGCTCGAATCATGCAGATCGCATCATTCGAGCCTGTTTTCATATTCTCACAATTAGCTATTTCCGAGTATCAGATTGACCTTTTTAGACAATTTAACTACCATTTTTGACAAAAATACATCAAAACAGGTATTTCATTTGTTGCTAAATATATGTAACTTCGCACGGTGAAAAATAATGCGACATTCTTATAACTTTATAATATATAGCATATGATATTTACAGCAGAAAACACCTTACTTATCGGTTCTATCTTACTTTTCGTCAGCATTGTTGTTGGAAAAACCGGATACCGTTTCGGCGTACCTACTTTGTTACTGTTCCTCGTTGTAGGAATGGCATTCGGAAGTGACGGACTCGGTCTTCAATTCCATAATGCCAAAGAAGCCCAATTTATCGGTATGGTTGCCTTGAGTATCATCCTTTTCTCAGGAGGTATGGACACGAAATTCAAAGAAATCAAACCTATTTTAGGACCGGGTATCGTCTTATCCACTGTCGGAGTATTGCTCACAGCTCTTTTTACGGGGCTCTTCATTTGGTGGCTATCCGGTATGAGTTGGACGAACATTTATTTGCCTATCACCACTTCCCTATTGTTGGCCTCTACCATGTCTTCCACAGATTCGGCTTCGGTCTTCGCTATTCTCCGTTCGCAAAAGATGAATCTGAAGCACAACTTACGTCCCATGCTGGAGTTGGAAAGTGGAAGTAATGACCCGATGGCTTATATGCTTACCATTGTTCTGATACAGTTTATCCAATCAGCGGGTATGGGAGTCGGCGCTATTGCCGTTTCTTTTATCATTCAGTTTATCGTAGGTGCTGCTGCAGGATATATACTCGGGAAACTGGCTATCCGAATGCTGAACAAACTTAATATCGATAACCAGGCATTATATCCTATCCTGCTATTGGCATTCGTTTTCTTCACTTTCTCCATCACCGATTTAATGAAAGGTAATGGATATCTGGCTGTATACATCGCCGGTATGATGGTAGGTAATAACAAAATTATGCACCGTAAGGAGATTTATACGTTCATGGACGGGCTTACCTGGCTGTTCCAGATCATCATGTTCCTCTGCCTGGGATTGCTAGTCAATCCTCACGAAATGCTGGAAGTAGCCGCTGTCGCTCTGCTGATCGGTGTATTCATGATTCTTATCGGTCGCCCGTTAAGCGTATTCCTCTGCCTGCTCCCATTCCGGAAAATCACAATGAAGTCACGCGTTTTTGTATCTTGGGTAGGATTACGCGGCGCAGTTCCTATCATCTTTGCTACTTATCCGGTAGTGGCAGGAGTAGAGGGTTCGAATATTATATTCAATATCGTATTCTTCATTACCATCGTTTCATTGGTCGTACAAGGAACCACAATTTCCTTTGTAGCCCGCATATTACACCTCTCCGAACCTTTGGCAAAGACAGGAAACGATTTCGGGGTGGAACTGCCTGAGGAGATTGACTCTGATCTCAGTGATATGACTGTCACCCGCGAAATGCTGGAAGAGGCAGATACATTGAAAGATATGAACCTGCCAAAAGGTACACTAGTCATGATTGTGAAGCGCAAAGATGAATTCCTGATCCCTAACGGAACATTGAAATTGCACGAAGGAGATAAGTTGCTGCTTATTTCCGAGAAATCCAAAGAAGAGTCTGATTCTGAATAACATTTGAAAAGAAATGTAAAATTATGTCAGAATTCCTTCGTTAATTAACCGTAAAACTTGATTTTAAAATTCGGTTTACGTTAATGATATATTAATTTTGCGCAGTTTTAAACTAAATGTGCAAAAACAAAATGGAACAAGAACATCAGTTCATTGATTATATTGAGCAAAGTATCATCAAAAACTGGGACAGAGATGCCCTGACCGACTATAAAGGAATTACCCTCCAATATAAGGATGTAGCACGTAAAATTGCTAAATTTCACATTGTTTTGGAAAGTGCCGGAATCCAGCCGGGAGATAAAATAGCGGTTTGCGGACGTAACAGTGCTCATTGGGCAGTTACTTTCTTGGCCACCATCACTTATGGAGCTGTGATTGTTCCTATTTTGCATGAATTCAAAGCAGACAATATTCATAATATCGTCAACCATTCTGAAGCCAAACTACTTTTTGTAGGCGATCAAGCTTGGGAAAACCTGAATGAGGATGCAATGCCTTTATTAGAAGGTATTGCATCATTGGCAGATTTCTCCTCTTTAGTGTCGCGCAACGAAAAGCTCACATACGCTTTCGAACACCGGAATGCCATTTACGGACAACGTTATCCAAAGAACTTCCGTCCTGAACATATCTGTTACCGAAAAGACAGACCGGAAGAACTGGCAATCATCAATTATACATCCGGCACTACGGGGTATTCTAAAGGAGTAATGCTCCCCTATCGCAGTATCTGGTCAAATGTTGCCTACTGTTTTGAAATGCTTCCCGTCAAACCGGGAGATCATATCGTTTCCATGCTTCCTATGGGACATGTATTTGGAATGGTATACGACTTCCTATACGGATTCTCGGCAGGCGCACACATCTATTTCCTGACACGTATGCCGTCTCCTAAGATTATCTCCCAATCGTTTTCGGAGATAAAGCCCAGAGTCATCTCCTGCGTACCATTGATTGTAGAAAAAATTATAAAAAAGGATATTCTTCCCAAAGTAGACAGCAAAATCGGTAAACTACTGCTTAAAGTACCCATTGTAAACGATAAGATCAAATCGTTGGCACGACAAGCTGCTATGGAGATATTCGGCGGTAATTTTGATGAAATCATTATCGGTGGCGCTCCTTTCAATGCTGAAGTAGAAGCCTTCCTCAAAAAAATAGGTTTCCCCTACACCATCGCTTACGGTATGACAGAATGTGGTCCGATCATTTGCTCCAGCCGCTGGGAAAACCTGAAACTTGCTTCGTGCGGGAAAGCGACGACGCGAATGGAAGTAAAAATCGATTCCCCGGACCCTAAGACTCATGCAGGAGAAATCATCTGTAAAGGAGCCAACCTTATGTTGGGCTATTATAAAAATCAAGAAGCTACTGCACAAATCATTGACGTAAATGGCTGGCTGCATACAGGTGATCTCGGCACTATAGACGAGGAAGGGAATGTAACCGTCCGCGGACGTAGCAAAAACCTGCTCCTCACCTCCAGCGGACAGAATATCTATCCCGAAGAGATTGAAAGCAAGCTGAATAATATGCCGTATGTTGCCGAATCACTGATCGTCCTGCAACATGATAAGTTGGTAGCCTTGATCTACCCGGATTTCGACGATGCTTTCGCTCATGGATTGCAGCAGACGGATATTCAGAAAGTAATGGAGCAAAACCGTATTGAATTGAATCAACAACTTCCTAACTATTCCCAAATAAGCAAGATTAAAATCCATTTTGAAGAATTTGAAAAGACTGCGAAAAAGTCAATCAAACGCTTTATGTATCAGGAAGCAAAAGGGTAATTAAGAACCTTTGACTAATTAAGAGTACATACTTATAACAAATAATAAGATAAGTATTCTCGCAAACAAAAACGGTGGACAGCCTCAACACTGTCCACCGTTTTTTCTAACCTCTAACAAACTTTATTAAAGTGCCATAAATGAAATAGCCTGTCCGCCTCCGGCAGCCATTCGTATGTTCAACGTATTTTCAGAAGTAACCGTTTGTTCCGTTATCCGGTAATCCGTAGGATTTGATTTCCAATCCGCATTCTCTCCATCCGCATAGATGACAACTTTATACTGTTTGCCCGGTTCCAGGAAATCCAATTTTATTTCCAGTGTACGGGGTTTCTCGTTCGTTGCCGCTCCCAAGAAATAGTTACCTTTTGCTTTACGCACGATGGCTACAAATTCACCTGGTTCTCCTGCCAATGCTTTCGATTCGTCGCAATCCGGATCAAAATCGCGGAAGAACTGGAAAGCCGGATGTCCCTCATAATGTTCAATCATATCAGAAGCCATTTGCAAAGGGGAATACAAAATCACCCAGTTAGCAAGCTGTTTCGCCAATGTAGTGTTCACACGGCTGTTTCCCTTATCCTGATCGTTCCATTTCCGGCGACGGGGAGAATCCTTTGTCTGTAAAAACAAAATATCAAAAGTTCCAGGAGTGTAATCCATCGGACCGGATAACAGGCGGGTAAACGGCAACATCACATGATGGGAAGGAGGATTACCTTCGCTCCATGCATTCCATTCCATACCTCTTGCACCTTCACGAGTCATCATGTTGGGCCATGTACGGCGAATACCGGTATCTTTAATCGGCTCGTGTGCATCCACTGTCATTTTGTGACGGGCAGCTGTCTCTACCACTTTCTGATAATGATTAACCCCATACTGTCCATGATGCGAAAGTCCATTCGGGAAAGCACCCGCATAACCGGTTTTCAGGATATGAATACCATGTTCTGTGTACCATTGCATGGCATGATCCATCTGACGTTCATAGTTGGGAATATTGCCTCCAGTCTCATGATGTCCGATGATTTCAACGCCTTTCTCTTTCGCATAATGCACAATCTCGTCAATGTCAAAATCAGCATACGGTTTCGTAAAGTCAAAATTCTGCATACCACCCCAGCTTTCCCATCCTTCGTTCCATCCCTCAAACAAAACACCCTCTATATCATTGGCGGCAGCGAAATCAATATACTTCTTGGCATTGGCGGTAGTGGCTCCATGACGTTCGTCCATCTTCCAAGTCTCCACACCCAAATGCATTCCCCACCACACTCCGACATATTTCAAGGGACGAATCCAATCGGTAGTTTCCAGTACACAAGGTTCGTTCAGATTCAGAATCAAGGAAGAATTAATCAGCCCGACAGCTTCCGGAGCAATCTGGATGGTACGCCAGGAAGTAGTAAAATGATTGCCTTTACGCACTTTGATACCATCCGACCAAGGAGTTAGCTCAGCTTTCAATGCATATCTTCCGGTCTGCTTCAAAGTCATTTCGGAGAAATCATACAAAGCCGCTTCATGAATACTGCCATAAATACCGTCTGCCGTTTTGAATGTGAAAGGAGTATTGGCAGTTTCCACTTCGGAAATAGGCTGTTGCTTATATAGTAATTCATAAGTCTCCGCACTGGCGGGAATCGACCATGAAGTTCCGTCCTGACGAAAACGGAAAGTTGTCAGTTCATCGGTTATCATCAACGAATCCACTGCGGGAACACTGTACTCATAACGGAACCCTACTCCATCATCAAACACACGGAAACGAAGTGTCAACTCCACCTGATCTTTGTTGGTCAGGCTCACCGCCATCTCATTATAATGATCCCTGTTCTTTTTATTCTCTCCCCAAGCCTGTGTCCAAATCTCATCCTTATGATCGAAAGTCGTACTGTTTATCTGAAAACCTTCTCCTAAAGCAACTCCATTTTCTTCTGTAAACCCCATTGCAGAGTTCTCAATCAATAGTGAATCGCCTACCGAGACATTATAAAACGGGGTACCGTTCTCATCCAGCGTGAAAGACATCTTAATATGGCCGTCCGGTGATTTGACTTCTGTTTTCGGACTGCTACACGCATAACATCCCAGCATACACAGAAAAGCTCCGATTGCATAATTTATTTTCATAGCACTATATCTGTTATTTATATATAGTACAATTCAGAAGAGAAAAACACTTATATAATCAAGGTGAATTTCGTTCTAATAAAGAGAATCTCTTTCTTCGGTATGATTTCTATTCTTATTTATGCAACAGAATATCAGTTCCCGGAACAATCTTTCCCATCGACCATACACATCGTACATTCAGTTCCTTATCAAGAATCACAATATCAGCATCCTTCCCCTTTGCCAACGCCCCTTTCCGATCACCCACTCCGATCAAACGGGCAGGAGTTTCGGAAGCCATGCGCACGGCATCTTCCAAAGGTATGTTCGCTTTCTTCACCATAGTACGCACCAAGATATCCATCGTAGCCAAGCTACCGGCCAGTGCTGAATGGTCTGCCATCTTACACACTCCATCCTCTATTATGTAGCGTGGATCAATAGGTACAGTACCGTCACAAGCAGCATAAGCCAGGGCATCCGTGACAAGGCAAGTATTTTCTACCCCTTTCAATTTATAAACTAATTTCAAGATAGTAGCCGGCAAGTGTATACCGTCCGCAATGACTTCCACCGTCATTCCTTCTGTCAGATATACACTTTCTACCGTACCTTCGTACTTATATTCACGACGTTTATGAAAACCCGGCATAGCGTTATAGAAATGAGCGGCATGAGAGAATCCCACTGCATATGCAGCCTTTATCTCATCATATTCGGCTTCGGTATGAGTCACCGCCGTCATAATCCCCTTTGAACGGGTGTATCTGGCAAAATCATGCGCACTGGGCAACTCCGGGCTGATATCCCAACGTCTGATGCAAGACGTATGTTCCAGCAAAGGAATATATTCATTTTCATCCGGTGTTTTCAGAAATCCGTCATATTGCGTTCCCGCCATCTTCGGATTCAGATAAGGCCCCTCGATATGCAGACCGAGAATCGGAGAGTCTTTCTCCTTCATCAGATTCTCGCATACATCGACTGCCTGATAAAGCCTTTCGAAGGAAGTAGACGACAAAGTAGGAAACATACCGGTAGCTCCATGTTTCAAGTGTGCCATAGTAGCAGTACGGAAAGCCTCCTCCGTCGTTTCCGTAAAATCATGACCACCACCTCCGTGCGCATGCATACTCACGAATCCCGGTACGATTGTCATCCCACGAGCATCAATCACCGTTGCACCGATAACCGCCAAATCACTGTTGGTCACCTCTAATATTTTTCCATCACAAATCAATACGGAACCGTCTTTCAACCATCCCTGCGGAGTCAATATCCGTCCGTTAATTATCTGAGTCAACATAGTCTTCTTATTTATAGGATTTAAAACAGTTTATTGGTTCCCTCTACCAATTGCCCCATTGCCCACACGGCTCTTACATTCAAGTCCTTATCCAAAGCAATGATATCGGCATCCTTACCACGTTCGAGCGTGCCCTTACGATCCAGCACTCCCATGATACGGGCAGGTGTTTCAGAAATCATTCTAATCACATCCGCCAATGGGATTTCCGCTTTCTGCACCATCGTACGTATCAGACGATCCATTGTCGCCACACTTCCCGCCAAAGCGGAACGGTCGGCTAGTTTACAAACCCCGTCCTCGATAATGACACGCGGGTCAAAAGCCGTCTGGCTATCGCTCGCCGCACAAGCTAACGCATCCGTTATCAAACAAGTACGCTCCACCCCCTTGATCTTGTAAACAAGGCGCAGAATCGTCGGCGGCACGTGGATACCATCGGCCACTACTTCCACTGTCATATCGTCAATCAGATAAATACTCTCCACCGTACCTTCATATTTGTACTCTTTCCGTTTATGGAATCCCGGCATGGCATTATAGAAATGAGTAGCATGGGTATATCCGGCTTCGTATGCCGTCTGTATATCTTCAAACTCAGCCTGCGTATGCCCTACTGAAGCCAGCACCCCTTTCGCCGTGATATATTTGCCGAACTGCATGGCTCCGGGAAGTTCCGGCGCAGCGTCCCAACGCTTGATGCAGTGCGTTTCCTCCAACAAGGGAATATATTCTTCCGGGTCCGGATCTTTGATATTCTCCGGAATCTGTCCGCCCGCCATTGCCATATTGAAATAATGGCCTTCGAGATGAAGTCCGAGTACAGGACTGTCCGGTTCCGCCATCATTTTCTCAGTGGTCTCCGCGGCAGCACGAATCATCGGAATGGTAGAAGAAGAAAGAGTCGGAAAAATACTGGTAGTACCATGCTGCATATGGGCTTTGATTGCCGTACGGAAAGCGTCTTCCGTACCTTCCATAAAGTCTCTTCCACCGCCACCGTGAACGTGGATTTCCACGCCGCCCGGAACGATATACATTCCTTTGGCATCAATCAGTTTGGCTCCGATAATGGCAAGGTCACAATTGGTTACTTCCAGAATTTTATTGTCGCGAATAAGAACTGACCCATCCTTTAGCCAGCCTTGTGGTGTCAGGATGCGTGCATTAATGATTTGTGTTAACATATCATTTTTATTAAATTAATTATAGGTCTACATAAACCGATGACTCTCTTTCGGGGGGAAGTACATCGATTTTTCACTTGCAAAATTACGCTTTTCTATCCAAATTATTGATAAAATCGTCCGCTAAACGTACAATAAGGTACAAAAAAAAGAGGTTACCAGTCTTATTGACCGACAACCTCTATAATTTATCTGGAGCGGAAAACGAGACTCGAACTCGCGACCCTAACCTTGGCAAGGTTATGCTCTACCAACTGAGCTATTTCCGCAAACTAAATTTCGTCATTCAGAAATCTGAAAGATTGGTGCCCAGAACAGGACTCGAACCTGCATGCCTCTCGACACACGCACCTGAAACGTGCGCGTCTACCAATTCCGCCACCTGGGCAAAACTTAGTTCCATCATTTCAAAGAAACAAGAGCGGAAAACGAGACTCGAACTCGCGACCCTAACCTTGGCAAGGTTATGCTCTACCAACTGAGCTATTTCCGCATTTCACTTTAACGAACCGTGAAGAGAAGGAGACTCGAACTCCCACGACATAACTGTCACTACCCCCTCAAAGTAGCGCGTCTACCAATTCCGCCACCTCTCCATAATTTTAAAGTTTAACCTTTGTGCCCAGAACAGGACTCGAACCTGCATGCCTCTCGACACACGCACCTGAAACGTGCGCGTCTACCAATTCCGCCACCTGGGCAAAGATTATTGTTCCAACATTTCAAAGAAACATGAGCGGAAAACGAGACTCGAACTCGCGACCCTAACCTTGGCAAGGTTATGCTCTACCAACTGAGCTATTTCCGCATTTTTTCGTTTGCGGTTGCAAAGGTAGGCATTTTCCGTAAACCTGCAAACATTCTGCACACTTTTTTCAAAGAAATCTGCTCACCTTGCACCCGATGCAAAACAATCAATTTGATTATCAACTCATTCGGTCACGATAATCTTCATAAGAAAATTGCTTGTATATTTCCGCCTTCCCCTCTTTTGTCCAAATGGCAATGGCGGGATGATGAATTCCGTTAAACATATTCGTTTTCACCATCGTATAGTGAATCATATCCTCAAACACGATACGCTCTCCGATTTGCAACTCGTGATCGAAACTCCACAGTCCCATATAGTCACCGCTCAAACAGGAATTTCCTCCAAGACGATAGATGTATTTTCCCTCATTTCCCATCTCTGCGCCACGCACGGCAGGTTGATATGGCATTTCCAGACAGTCCGGCATATGGCAGGTGAAACTGACGTTCAGAATAGCTGTCTTGATTCCACGACTTTCCACAATATCCACCACTTCGGAAGTCAGCACTCCCGTCTGCCAAGTAAAAGCCGATCCGGGCTCCAGGATTATCTGCAAGTGTGGATAACGCGTTCTCAATTCCTTCAACAGTCTTATCAAATGCTCAGTGTCATAATCTTTGCGTGTCATCAGATGTCCGCCCCCTAGATTCAACCATTTAATCTGCGGAAACCAACGGGAAAACTTGCTTTCCAGATGTTCCAATGTACGTTCCAACTCATACGAGGAGGACTCGCAATGACAATGGCAGTGGAAACCTTCAATTCCCTGCGGCAATGTTTCCGGCAGCAGGTCTGCCGTTATTCCAAAACGGGTACCGGGCGCACATGGATTATAAAGCTCCGTCTCTACCTCCGAATATTCAGGATTTACACGAATACCACATGAGATACCGCTTCCTTCGGCAACCGTCATCGAATAGAAACGTTCGAATTGGGCCATCGAATTGAATGTGATATGACTACTACAACGCATGATTTCAGGAAAATCCCGCTCCGTATAGGCAGGAGAATACGTATGTGCCTTGCTCCCGAACTCTTCCAGCGCCAAACGGGCTTCATACACCGAACTGGCTGTTGAATGACGTATGTATTCACGGAATATCGGGAAAGAACGCCACATGGCAAACGACTTGAAAGCAAGGATAATCTCCACTCCCGCCCTGTCGGCTACGCTCTTGATCAATGTAAGGTTCTTTCTTAGGAGTTCTTCTTCCATAATATAACAAGGAGAAGGGAACTGTGCAAAGTCTATCATCATACTATTTAAGTTTTATCTAAAATTCCAAAGTAACGCCTCAATGACGCGGATGCAAAAATACAAATTCAAAAGCAAAGAGAGATTGTTTTATTTTTAATTAAGATATTGCTTTTCGAGAACTTTTTCCTATTTTTAAGCCTTTATTATTTATAAGTAGTTGTATCATCCTAAATAACTGATTGAATATGAATAAAGATTTAAGAAAAGTAGTGATTCTGCTGGCACATCCCAACATTAAAGCCTCACAAGCGAACAAGGCATTAATTGACGCTGTCAGTGACATTGAGGGAGTAGCGGTTTTCAACCTTTACGAATTGTCGGAAGATATCGCTTTCAATATCGACGAATGGAGTAAAATCATCTCCGACGCTTCGGCCGTTATCTACCAGTTTCCTTTCTATTGGATGAGCGCACCGTCATTATTAAAAAAATGGCAGGACGAGGTTTTCACATTCTTATCCAAAACTCCGGCCGTTGCCGGAAAGCCATTGATGGTAGTGACAACTACCGGTTCGGAATACGAGGCCTATCGCAGTGGTGGACGAAACCGATTCACTACGGACGAACTTTTGCGTCCTTATCAGGGAAGTGCAATCCACTCGGGCATGGTATGGCAGACCCCCATTGTGATATATGGAATGGGAACCGCGGATGCGGGAAAGAACATTGCCGAAGGAGCGAACTTGTACAAACAAAGAGTAGAAATGCTTATTAACAGCAGTAATGCGGGAAATAATTGGTAAAAACAAAAAGCGTAGCTTTATCCAGTCTAAAGCTACGCTTTAGCATACCTAAAGCACAGCTTTAGAGGAGGTAAAGCAATGCTTCTTCTTCAGTGTCAGTACGGGCAAAAAAACAAACACTCCGACCACTGACATTATCAACCCGCCAATAGTGCCTGCCGCCAACGGAAACCAGAATCCCTCCTTTTCCGCTCCTACCATAAAAGGAATAAATCCCAAAACGGTAGAAGCAACTGTGAGGAAGATAGGTATTATCTTTGTATTCCATGCCTTCACATAGGCCCGTAACGGTGCAAGACACGGAAAACGCTTACGAACCGCATTATATTCATTCAATATATAAATGCTTGCATTCACCGTGATGCCACAAAGCAGGACAAAGGAGGCAAAACCTCCCTGGTCAAAATTCAGTTTGAACCAATAGAACGTCAGGAATACGCCGATATAAGATACCGGAATCACAAAAATAATAGCCAACGGCTGTTTCAACGAATTAAAAAGAATACTCGTAATAAAGAATATAATGCCGATTACGATCAGAAGCAGACGATATTGTTTATTATCCTTTCCACCCCACGACCAGTTGTTATCTTCTGATTTCGCGGTATATCCCATCGGAAGGACTTCATTAAACTCCTCCAAATCCTTCTTCAGCAATTTATGCCCCTGTTCCGAAGAGCCTATATACTCGTATTGCAGGCACAAGCGGTATTGCTGGTTTTCCTTTGCCACCTCTTGCGGCATCTGTCCTTTGTCGACAATGGCCAGTTCCGACATCTTATATTCCCTGCCGCCTGCCTGAAAAGGATAATACTGCATAGCCCATACATCCCTTTCTTCCGATTGCCGGGAAGAAAGCCTTATCTTTTCCGTTCCTTCCTCCGTCAGTACTGAGCCGATTTCCATATTTCGCCCATATATCGGACGGATAACGGAAAACAACCCTCCGGCTCCAATTCCTTCTTCAACCATCCGCCGTTTGTTCAGATTGAAGTAAAACTCCATATAATCATCTTTCCACCACGAGAAACCAGAACCTATCGTCACTTCCCTGATCCGCCGATGCTCCAACAGCTTTACTTTCAGTTTCTCCGCCCAATCGTAAAGTTCGTCATAATTGTACCCGTACATCTTCACCCGGAAAGAACCCGCATTCTCACGCACACTATTACTAAATCCCTGATCCTGCAACCCATAGATACTCCAATCTCCACCACCCAATTGAAGAGCCTTACTTATCATATTAGCTTTCAACGTATAAGGAAACCCACTTTTCTGGTGTTCTTTGGTGAAATAGATATGGATAGATGCCCGACGGGCACTCTCTACGGACGCTTGAAACTGTTTGATTTCCTTAAATCCACTCAGATAGGTTTCCATCCGTTTTATCAGTGTATTCATCTGCTCAAGCGTGCTCCCATTCGGTAGATTCGCATTGGCGTGGAGCACCACTTCTTCATTACGTGAGAAATAGCTCCCCTCATACACCTTTTGTATGAACAGCCGCAAGCTTCCGCCCAACGCCTTATCCACAATCGGTTTCACCTTTTCCTTATAAGTAGAAGTACCCAACGTTTTATTATAAACTTCCGCCCATTTATCTTCCCCCTTCATCTTTTCCGGCAACAAGAATACAGGTAATCCGAATCCCAATAATAACAGTATGCACACCGCCACCTTCCAACGGCAAAGAATCCGTATCAGCCACATATAAAAACGGCTGAAGTAAACCGGAAAACGGTGCATCCTTGAGCGTGTCCACACTAAGAGACGCACGTTCCCTATCCTCTGTCCCGATTTCAGTTTCAGCCTTGGTTTCGAAAGAGAAATTCTTTTCCGCCGCTTCAGTCCTGTTTTATCAATCAGGGAAGGAACAAAAAACAAGGCAACCAACAAAGAGACTCCCAAATTGATAATCACCACAGCGGCAAAGTCCTGCAAATTGAGCCGTATCTTCTCATCCAGAAAGAAAACGATAACCAGCGCTCCCATCGTCGTCAATGTAGCCGCCAGCACAGACATAAACGCTTTCCGGTTGCCACGACGCAGATAGTGGTCGCTCATCACTATCGTATTATCAATCACAAGATTCAACGAGACAGTGATACCCGCCAAAGAATACAGCTGCATTTCCAGCCCGAACGCGTAATACAGAATAACCGCAATCGCTATATTGACAGACAGGCTGACAACAATCAGAAACAGATATTTAGGACTGAATGTAATCAGCAATACAAACAACAACAGGATAGCCACCGTGACCCCCGTACGCAAATAAATCTTACCAAGCTCATCTCTGATGAACTCCGTTGCGTCATAACTCGTATGAATCTCATATCCCGTCGGGAGCAATAGCCGGATATTATCCATATATGCCTTTACTTCCTTACTCAACGCTAACTGATTAGCCGTCTCTTCCGCAACTATCGACAGATAAATGGAATTCAGTCCATTGATACGGTAATAACTTTGCGGCTGTTGTTCCATGCGGGAAACCTTCACCAGCTCATCCAGACCAATCATTCTCCCGTCCTTCATCTTCACCTGTATCCGGCTGGCATCAAACTCCCGGCTGTCATGTTCGGGAACCAGCGCCAGGCGTATCCATTGCCTGCCCGCAGCCCCCTGTTCCACATCATAAGTACCCAGAAACTCTTTCTTATAATGCAGCCCGACCGCCTGACGAATATCATCCGTACTCACCCCCAACGTACGTAGCTGTTCACTGTCATATTCCAATCTCCATTCCATCGGCGTAGCTCCGCTAATACTTATCTTATAAATTCCCGAAAGCTGTGCCAGCCGTGTCTTGATATGCTCCTCCGCATATTGCTGAATCAGAATGGGAGTGGCAGGCGCATTAATCGTAAACGACATGAAAGGCCCTTGGCTCTGTTGCTCCGGACTATGCATCTGTATATACGGATAACTCACCCCGTCCGGCAACTCAGGCCACGTCTGCCGGATAATCGTCGAAGCTTCAAAACGCGCGACCGATGCATCCGCATGCCTGTCCAGACTTACATTAATCCTTCCCCACCCGTTTCCCGAAGTGGAAGAAATGTTCCGAATCCCTTTCACACGGGCAAGCATTGCTTCCAACTTACTGGTAGCCGTCATCTCCACCACACGAGCCGAAGTGCCGGGCATACTAAAACTGACACTAAACCCCGGCAATGTCCGCGATGGATTCAGCTTGACCGGTAACAACGGAACAAGTGCCAACCCGACTAGTGCCACACAGACAAATGCGACAATCAATGTAAAAGCGGATGCCTTTAAAGACCTTTTCAATTCAGATTCCATATCAATCTTTTCTCATTCTTCATTTAATTAGTTTCCCTCCGTTAAAATCGAAACGGTCGGAAAGGGAAAGATTCGCAGCGAAATCAAACAGAGTGAGACGACGTATCTTGTAATAATTCAGCCAGTAATTCTGTAAAGCCGAAATATAGTTCCGTTGCGCCTGTTGCTGGCGATTAAGTGAAAGAGTGAGACTGTTGATGTCCGCCTTACCGATAATAAAACGCTGTTTCGTCTCGTTATAGGCAAGAATGGACAAGTCAAGCGCCTCTTCCGCACTCGCTATCAGTTGCTGCTGGATATTAAAGTCACTTACCGTCATGATAACCTCCTCCTCAATGCTTATCTCATCCTGACGGGCGGAGATTTTCACCACATTCAGATTATTCCGTGCCATATTATGCTTTCCCTTACGGACACCCCAATCCACCAACGGAATAGAAACGCTGACCGACACCAAATCCTGTTGCATCGGTTTATGATATACATCACCGAAATTATCCGCTACCTGATTAAAGCCGATACTCGCATTCACGCTTGCGTTGAAACGTGATTCTTTTCTCGTCTTATCCACATTTCTTTCCGCTTCCAGCACATTCTGCTTCAATTCCAGCAATTGGGGGTTATTACTCTTTCCATAGTTCAAAGCCTCATCCACCGGAATCTCTATCCGGTTGGGACGGGAAGGAAGCCTCAAGTCTATCTGCGTATTCTTATCCAGATTAAGAAAAGACGCCAGAGAGAACATCGCCCGTTTCAGATCACTCGCCTTGTTCTGCAACGTATTCTGCGCGTTCACACGGTCCAGCTTCAGTGTCAGCAAGTCGGCCTGCGAAATGGCGGCTATCCGATGACGTTGCTGTCCGATACGGTATAGCGTATCCGTGGAAGCCAGGTTATCCTTAGCCAGATTATATTCCGCCTGTGCCATAGCCAGCGAAAAGAAATAATTCGTAGCGGTTTCCGAGACTTTCTCCACATTATAGAGGAATTCCTTCTTTACGCGCTCGTATTTCAACGGCTCTATCTTACGTTCCCACTTGAAGGGATTGTATCCTACCAGGCTCTGCGAATATCCGATTCGCACGGGAACACTGGTGAGTTGCGTCGCGCTGTTATCACCGAAGTTACGCATATAAGCAAGATTCGATTCCAGATAGAATGCACCTCCGGTCAAGTCCAGGTTTTGTTTCACACTCAGTCCTCCGTATGCATAATAAGATTGCTGCGTACGGTATACATCCAGGTTGGAGCCCGAATCGTAACGCTTCGTAATGTCCCGGTTATATTGTGCCGGAGTAAGATCCAGCGTCAAACTAGGCAAACGGTTGGCACGGTATGTCCGATATTCCCAATAACCGGAAAGGTACATATTCTGTGCGCGGAATGACTCCAACGAACTGTCATTCGCCAAAGCAATCGTCTGATTCAGGTCCAGTACCAGATGTTTCTGCGCATACAACGAGGATTCACCACAGAGGACACAAAGGACACAGAGAAAGGTGGGAATTCTTAAATTCATAACTCTCATATTTGAACTAGTCTTTATTACTTATTTCTTCTTTTTTCCGGTAAATGAACCAGTAAAGCAACGGTATGATGAACAGACTCACTGCCGTACCTATTGACATCGTTCCTATCATGGCAATGGACAACGGCTTTTGCAGTTCCGAACCCATATCCGAAGAGAACAACAGCGGGACCATGGCAAAAATCGTAGTCAGCGAAGTCATGATTATGGGCCGCAGGCGCCTGCGGCCGGCTTCATGGATGGCTTCCAGCAAAGGGACGCCTGACTTGCGCAGTTCATTGATGGCATCCAGTTTCAATATAGAGTCATTGATGACAATGCCACAGGTGACAATCAGCCCGATGGCGGACATCAGATTCAGTGTGTGCCCGCAAAGCCAAAGCAACAACAGTGCAAAGGCCACGTCTATCGGAATCTCCGCCAGGACAAGCAAAGGCTGTAAAAAGCTCTCGAACTGTGCCGCAAGGATAAAATACATCAGCAACAGTGAAATCATAAGTATCACTACCAGTTCATCCAGCATTTCCCGATTAGAGAAGAAGCTGCCGGAAAAGCCCGTGTCCCAGTCTCCCGTTTCCTCCGCTACCCGCTTTACATTCTTTATCAGCTTGTCCGCATCCCGCACCCCGTAAAAGTCGAAGGGCACAAATTCTCCGTTACGTCCGGAAGTAATGCTTTTCAAGTCTTCGGCGGGAGTCACCTTTAGTAGTTCCCGAAGCGGGATATATTCCACCTCCCCTTTACTGTCCGGCTGTGTCTGTATCAATGTCTCCTGCAAGACCCTGTTCACCGTCCTCTCATTGCCCGCAATATTTATCGGAAGATACTGCTGGTAGGAATGCAGCATGGTCACGCTGTTTTCACGGAAAGCGGTTTTCAAGACACGGTAAAGCTCATTATAGGAGACACGGTAGAGCAAGAGCTTTTCCTTGCTGATACTCAGGTCCAGCTGGTTCTCGAAAGCGATACCCGTAGGGTTGATTCCGGTTTCCTTCGCCAGTGCCTGCTCCACTTTACGAATTGTTTCCGCTTCCGGTGCCTGCGCCCTGTTGCGGGCATAGAACTCGGCAACGACATCCGGCTCACCCGTCACGAAGAGTTTTTCAAACACCGTTTCCGGTGAAGCGAAAGACACGACAGAGAGCGGATAGCGTTCTTTCAGTCTCCGGTATATCTCCTGTTCCAAGGGAACGATCTCATCGGAAGTTTCCGTCCGGAAATAAAGTTCCGCTTCGGAAGAGGAAAGTTCCCTTTCCCGGTTCAAGATAAAGTCCTGCCTGCCGATAGAAGCCGTCTGTTCAAGGAACCGCCCCTCCAGTTCCTTAAAAAGTCCGTCCACACGCTTCCTGTTTTCATCCACATGGATATTCTCATTCCATTCGATGCGGACAATCAGTTCGTTCTCTTCTATATCGGGCATCCGCTGCTTATCTATGAAGAAAAAAAAGAAGACGCAGAGCGGGATGGAAACGATGCAGAATAGCACACTGAATGTTTTATGACGGAATACCCAGTCCACTCCCGAATCATAAAAGCGGTCCAGCGTATGGTCTTTTATTGGGTTATTGAATCTGAAAGAAAACCACTTCCATTTTCGGGTACAGACGCCTGTACGGTAGACCAGCAGGTAAAGAACGGGAAGAAGCATGATTCCCGTAAAATAAGACACCATCAGCCCTACCGTGACAGAGAAAGCCTGGTCATAGAAGATGGCTCCGGCAATGCCACTCATAAAAATCAAGGGAGCGAATACGGCGATGGTAGTCAGCGAGGAACTCAACATGGGAGTCACCACTTCGCTCGTTCCCGTGATACAGGCACGCCGCAGGGAATATCCCCGTTCACGATATTGAGAAATATTCTCGGTCACGATAATCGAGCTGTCAATCATCATTCCCAGAGCCAGAATCAACCCTGCAAGGGAAATGATGTTCAATGACATATTACAAAGGTAGAAGAATACAAAGCTGATGACGATGGAAACCACCATGCTAAGTCCGATAACCAGCGGTGATTTCACATCACCCAGAAACAGAACCGCCACCAGGCAGATAAACAGGAAGCCCAAGGAAAGATTCTGTTGCAGGTTGGAAATCGTATAGTCCAGCAGTTCCGTCTGATTACGGCTGATACTGAAATCAATATCCGGATACACCCGCTGGAAATAGTTCATAGTGCCTACAAGGGAATTCCTCATCTTGTCCATGTTCTCGTCCGCCTGCTTGATGACGGCCAGCGTCACTGCGCGTTTGCCGTTCGACACGGATACACCTTTCTCCTTCACTGGCACGATACTAACTTTGCAGAAATCCTTTAACTGTACGATGCGGTCGCCCTTGCGCAAATAGATATTTTCCACATCTTCCGCCGTGCGCAGCAGTGTAGAGAACTTAATGTTATATTCATAGTACCCGTCACGCACCGTCATACTACCCGGTTCCACATTATTGGACGACAGGGCCGATTCAATATCCCCGATGGAAAGTCCCATCATCGCCAGCTTATTTTCATCAGGAACAATTTGTACCTGGCGTTCCACGATTCCGGTCACGTCTACCATAGCGACTTCCGGCAATTGCTCGATACGGCGTTTGATAACCGATTCGGCAAACCCGCACAAATCCAGGAAAGCTTCTCCCGTACCATAACCGGCAGTGTCATTCTTCAATGTCAGATTCAGGTAAAATACGGGAATATCCGTAGCGCTTGCCTTTATCACTTTCGGACGTTCCGTCTCTTTCGGAAGGAAGTTCATCGCAGCGTCTATCTTCTCGTTCACCTCGATAAAGGCAAGGTCGGTATTCGTACCGTAATCAAAAGACAAACGGATAATTCCCGCCCCGTCACGTGACTCACTATGGATATCTTTCAGGGTCGAAACCTGAATCAGTTGTCCGCGTAAAGGTTTCACAATCGTATTTTCCAACTCACGGGCAGATGTATTGGCGGCGGATACCTGAACCGTTATCTCCGGAATGGCAATATCCGGAAGCAATGAAACCGGCAGGGTGGAATACGTCACCAGCCCGATAATGAAACAGGCGGTAAAAGCCATCAGTACCGCAATAGGACGCCGGATTAAAAATTTTATCATACTACTTGATTTTAGGCACGGGACTACACACAGACGACTCCGTACCTTTTTTGATTATCTTACATTTACTTCCGCTTCATGCGCCAGATTCAGATTTCCGGTCACAATGACCGTATCTCCTTCCAACAAACCATCTTCAACTCCTTTTTGGGATTTATCAGAAACGATGCATTCCGTAGCATTCTCCATTCCCGTATGCACATAGTTCCACATGGACTTGCCGTCCTTCAAGGTAAACACCACCTGCTTGCCAGAGCGCAATACCACCGCCGTCTTGGGAATCACCAGCTGTTCACCCAAGTTACGTCTCACGCTGACCCTTACGTTCATGCCGCTAAACAGCTTGCCTTCTCCGTTCACGTCAGCCTTCACCTTCACCATCCCGTTGATATCCACCAATGGGTTGATTTCCGACACGCTGCCTTCAAACGAGCCTCCTCCGGCATAGGGAAGAACCATTACCTTATCACCCTTCTTTATAAAAGCAAGTTCACTCTCCAATACAGTAAATTCGGCCTCCATACCTTTGGTATCAAGAACCGTACAGAATACTTCAGACGTATTAGCCAGGTTAAAAGCCTTCGAAAAAAGATTAGCCACTACTCCGTCAAAAGGAGCGGTCAGTGTGGCATGGCCCGTTTCTCTCTTTGCCAACTCATATTGTGATTTCGACTGGTCATATCCGCTTTTTACTTTGGCAATCTTCATCGTCTCCGCCGGAACGTTGCTGAAATCATCAACAGAATACCCCTGTCCTATCAATATATCCTTCAGCTCCAGCTCAGCTTTCAACAAGGCATCCTCAGACTGGGACAGTTTCTGCTCCAGACGGAATTTGTCCAACTCCGCCAATTTTTGCCCTTTATGCACACGGTCGCCATTCTTCACATAGATACGGGCGATAACTTCACTTGTCTCAAAACGCAAATCAGCTTTATTCCGGGCATTCACCTTGCCATTGCTTACCAACTCGTGATTAAAAGTCTGCCGTTTCAGAACTTGGACGGTAACCTCATTTTTTGCATCAGGAAGAACGGTGGTCACTCCCAGCTCTTGCTTTTCCGTATCACTTTGCTTGTCGGAGCAAGAGGTGTTTATCCCTAATACCCAACATAACAGTAACCATATACAATTGTGTTTCTTCATATTTATTAGTTTTTTTATTTCAATAATTTCCTTACTTCTTCTCTCATTTCTTTGACAGCTGTTGATTGAATCTTTGGTTCTTTCGTCAACACTATTTCAGCAACATCCTTTAATTTCTCAGGTTGCCGATATCTTGGCTCCGCATAAAGCTTCGCCAACAGATAATATGGATAAATCCGCCCCGGAAGTCGATGTGTAGAACGTAGCAGAAATTTTTCGGCTTTTTCATAATCTCCTGTCGCCTGATAATTCTTACCAATAACATTCAATATCATCGGGTCATTACTGTGTATCATCGCTTCCTCCAATACGTTTGTTGACATTTCGTATTCTTTTAATTTATGAAGACAATGACCATATTCAAAAAGGAATACCCCACGATTCTTTAACTCAGGATATAACTTCTCGTAGTCTTTTTCAGCAGACCGGTAAGCTCCTATATTATAAAGCATTTTAACACGATGCCAGTCTTTGCACGCATCATATTGGTTATTCCTCCAATAATACGCTCCCAATAGTACCATCATTGAAAGAAAAAGTGACAGTATTATCCTCGAACGTCCAATGGCACAAGCCACCAACAATAAATAGAATGCAACAGCAAAGCCTGGAATCTGCATCGGATAAGAAGAAAAAGCAAATACCAATACTGAAATCACACCTCCACAAATGCCAATTCTATTTTCCGTAATTCCCCTCCAAAGACAAAATGTAATCACTAATGCAGTCACCAATAAAAAAGGAACTCCATATTCCACCGCTATCTGTAAATACTCATTAAAAGCATACTCCGGACTTCCTGCCACTAATTCTTCTGTCTCCGAATATTCACCGTTGGCGAAATAATCTTCCTGCGCTCTGCCATAAGCTGAAACAAAGCTTCCTGTTCCATGTCCGACGATGGGACTTTCAGCAATAGCAAGAGCACTGACTTTCCACATGAACAAGCGTCCGTTGGCAGAAGTTGCTTTCAGTTGGAAAAGTGCGTAGCCAATCATTATGATTATAACACCACCTGCGATACAAGCTAATCCTACCTTTCTTTTATATCTCGTTCTGATCTCCTTTAATCTGATTCTCCATGAGGCGTGTATCCCATATACCCATACGCCCGATATAATGGCAGCAATCCAAGCCGAACGGCTCATTCCGGCAGGCAGCACACAAAGAATCAACAGTATCACTCCCAATGTCACATAATATTTTCCCTGTTCCAGACATGTACGTTCCGTTTTTTCTCTCAAGCTTAGCCACTCATGCAGACAGAGCGGAAATATCATCGCCAAATATCCCGAATAAGGACCCGGATTATAGAAAGACCCCGTAAGTGCATACAAGGAATGATTGGAAACTGCCAGACCGTATATCTGTCTCAATCCCCAAATGGCCTCAATACCTCCCAATACAATCAATACCCATGTTACGATGGATGGAAAAGACAGATATTGTTTTCTGTTCAGGCAAAGAGAAAATACACAGCAAATGACAAAAACAAAGATCATGCGTCCCAACCACAGTTTTTGATAGGCCATTTCGCCAATAGGAATGTCACTCGGAGTGGCAAAAACCACTACGCTCAAAATTGCAGCCACTCCCAAGAGCGCTATCAAATCTGCCATACCTTTCCTTCTAGGTCTTATCCACTTCAATTTTGCTTTCATGCACTTCAATTGTCTGACTCTTCTATATCTTTTGATTAACTCTCCTATATGTTTTAGGTAAAACAACCGCATGATTTACCCTAAACAACCGTATCTTTTGAATCAATCAACCGTATGTTTTTTCTATATTATACGGTCCTTTACAAGTAAACGACCGCTCCTTTATGCTAAATTCTACCTATAAATTACATATTGCAATTATACCTTCACCCGCTATCCCCCATGAATAAAGAGTTGTGAAGGGTGAAGGCCATAATCCGTATTTATCAATTTATATCTCATTTTTCATTTTATTTTCTTCATTATTCTATCCCAGCGGGGTTTCTCCGTAAATTTATCTTCCGAATACCAGATACGGGTAGCCTTACCTACAATATATTCTTCCGGCAACATCCCCCAGTATCTTGAATCCTGTGAATTTGCCATATTATCACCGGATACAAAATAATAGTTCTTTCTAAAGCGATATTGGGTAATCGCACTGTCTCCCAGCAATATCTGTCCGTCTTTTATACGTAGTTTCTTCTTCTGTTCCCACCCTATCAACTGCCTGTACAAAAGACAGTTTGTACGGTTCATCATTACCGTCTGTTCTTTCTTGGGAATCGGCAAAGGTCCGAACTCACGGATAGTCCATCCAATTTGTTTATCATACGGAAATGTACCGACCACAATGCCATACTGCTCCGGATAATCCAAGTTCGCAAGATCGTGTTGAGCGCTGTAATTTCCCAGTTGTTCGTCACATCCACGTATTTTATAAAATCCGCCCCGAATCTCTAACGTATCTCCTGGCAAAGCAATACATCGCTTTACGTAATATTGCATTACATCGAACCTTACACTATCCCAACGATTCATTTGATAAGGGAAATTAAAAACCAGTATATCATTTCTCTTGAAATTCCCCAATCCGGGTGTCCGGTGGATAACAACGTCCTCATTATTCAGAACAGCGAACACATCAAACAGGCGAGCCCCCTTTATCATCTTATTAACCAATATCCGGTCGCCATCCTTCAATGTCGGTTCCATAGAATCCGAAGGTATCCTGAATGAAGTGAAGCAGAACAATTGCATCAAGAATAAAATTACCACCATACAGAATATGAAGAACGCCAAATTCTCCAATATATTCCAGATTTTCTTCACTTTGCTCATAGGTTTCCTTTTAATTGAACCAATTTATGATAAGCCATCAGCCCTAACACACATTTCACACGTTCGTCGTCATGCTCCAATAACCCTACAGATGGAAAAGTCATTTTCTTCATTCTTTCCTGCAAATAATCCGCCCATAAACACAATTGCTCCCAATGCATATCAGCGTAACCAAAGTCCTGTTCCGCTTCAATAATAGCAGTTGTCATCATCAATATATTGGCTGCCGCTTCTATGGCACAGTCTTCTAGTTTCACCTGTTTGCTAGCAATGGGATACAAGCCTATATCGTAAGGTGGATACCTCTTTGCCCAATGAATATCTTCACAATACGCAAATATGGGCTCCAACAACCCTTTCATCCAATCGGTGCGATTAAAAAACAACAATGCCGGAAAACTTTTATAAGCTTCTCTGACATTACCCAAAGTATCACCAAAACAAAAAAGCTTATTGTCTGAGGATGACACAAACCTGTGAGAAGACATAAAGTTACGATAGGCAGAAAGCATGGACCCGGCAAAGGCTTCATTTCCTACTTGAAATGCCTTGATATTCCACCGATAATCCAATTCATCACATTCGGTTTTAAATTTCTGGTATCTGTTTCCTACAGACATCATTAATTCTTTCACCTCTCTTGTTCCATCCTTATTCCAAAGTGGGCGCAAATTCTCACCGCTATATTGGAAAGTCCGACCTTCTTCATGTCCAATAAGTAATACACCTTTATTCTCATTTCTCGCACACAAGTTTTGAGACAAGATGATATGATTATCTTCACATGAAAACGTTGTTTCCCCTGCTATCATAGCCAAATACAAACTGTCGGACTTCGCAAAACGCCAATCATGTTCAACCCAACTATCAACTTTCCTCGTACCAAACATCCATTCCACATCTACATCAAACATAATTTCCACCGTATGCTCTTTTTCGTTTTCCGTACGAACCTGATAGGAAAGAAAACCGACAGGCCACCCTGCCATATCCCACTTTTCCGATAAGGAAGGTGAGACCAAATCAATCTGAAGTTCCACCTCTCCACACTGGAAAATAAATTGAGTCTGTGTAGCTTGCGCATTCATTTTTTTCAAAGTTGCAGGTTCCGCATCAGCATAAGTTTTATTTTCTATATACAAGCCAAAATCCAATAAGGCAGCTCCACCTGTATTGCGGCAATATGCAGCCAAGATATTATCTCCATCCACTATTTGATTAATTGCTTCATCAGTCAAACGCTGGCATTTCGTTTGATGTGTAAATCCGCTTTCCAACAGATGTTTCCCATTACAGAAAAGTTTTATCCGATCGTCGCATACATAACGGACATAAACTTTATGATTCTTCAAAACATTTCTATTACCGACCTTGATATGCCTGCGGACATAAATATTTTCCGCTCCCCACAGGGTATGAGCCGGATAATAATATCCTTTTATCGGACCAAAAGCCCCTTTACCATCACTCCACCAAGAATCGTCATACATCCTCTGCTCCCATCCTTTTCCCGGAAACAAGAAAGAATATTTTCCCGTCCATCCGACAGTGTCCTCCGAAAGAGGCGCTAAAGGAGATATACGTAAAGAATCACCTCCCATAAAACGATAAGGTATGCCGTCTACACGTAAAAAGCCAGTTATCGGAAACGCTTTTCCGGTTCTTAACTGCGGGTAACTTTTATTTAAGGTATCCCCCGTTAATTGGAGACTTAAACTAGGGGTAACAGCCAACAATGTATGTTCAGTAGGAACAATAGCGGACAGGCGGGGAGTCTTCTCATCCGGACAAGCACATGCATATATCAGAGAAATAATACCTGAGGCTATAATCATTCTCCATGTTGCAACAAATCTGATATACATTCTTATTTCCATAGCTGTACCCCGTTTTCATAAATAAATATCCTCTCGTCCAATCCACGTGTATGATTTCTCAAAAGCAATACCGTATTTACAGGAATGCCCTGAAATACCAATGAGTCGGCAGTTGCCTTAATTTTTCCGGCAGACTTCCAGTCCTTGTCACAATAAAACAACTCATATACATCATCAGGACGGACATAGTTGTCTCTGTTGCGCGGAGTATAGACAATACGGTCTACACGGACTTTTCTACCCAAGTCAAGTCCCGCCCATCCACCGGTATGTTTAAAATAATCAAAGGAAGTCCACGTTTTTCCATCAAAGACATTAGTATATTCATGCGTTCCGTCATGTTGGTAACATCCGGGAGTCCCTATAATTTCCCCAGATAAAGCTACGGTATCATTCTCCCCATAAAAAGCGACTTCCGCAATATTACATGCGCTTTTGGGCGGACCAAAATATCTTAAATAACGATATTCTTTATCAGACCAACTTTTTACAGTTGTATTCAAACGAGTAGGTCTGCCCTGTATAATAAATAAGGTGTCTTTTTCCAAAAAATCAGGATGATTGCTCCCTTCAAAAACACCTCCTATCATTCGATTTCTGAACGCATTTTCTCTCCCAATATCACACTTAGCGTATAATATTACATCTCTCTTCTCCTTTCCTGCGGGATAATAGCAGATCTCATTACTCTGTTTATCAACATAAAAAGGATCGGTCAAAAAGCATAATGTACCATTCTCATAAGTAGCCACTCTCATAAACGAGCCATTGCGTATATATTGAAACGATAAACGGCCAGCATCATATTCAGTCCAATCAATAGGAGTCCAACGATCCCGGTCACTGACACATAGATAAGCTATTTTCCCGATCCGTTTTGTTTTATATAGCTTTTCTAGAGGAATAACCAACTCTTTCTTAAAGTTATATCCATATGCATAAGTTACGTCCATAAATTTAGGCAAATGCCAAAATGGATATATGTCTTCCCCATAGTTTGCCATTTGCTCATACAACTTTCTGTTCACACTAAAAGTATACCTATACACTTTAGAACTATCATCCCACCGATACCACCAATTCTTACGTACAGGGCGTAACTTTTGCGGAAAGTCAGTCATGTACTCCTCTCCATCTTTATTCCACGTTGTTAACCAAAAATGCCCGGCATTTACATAACTACGTACAGGAACAAAGTCAATGGCGCAAGGAATACCCAAAGCTCTAAATAAATACACTCCAAAATCAGTCACTTCTCTGCATGTTCCTGACAAATATTGTACATATTCAGGCCCTATATGTCCAAATGGATAGGGCGTTACAGAAGTATAATAATGACTCTTATCAGGCAATTTACTTATTAAATAATTAGCGGCAACCACAGGATCTTCGATATCTAATGAATCAGACATACGCAATGAATCAAGCAACGAATTATATTTTTCATAGTACGTTTCACGCCAATAAGATAATGGTTCATCACCTATCCGATAAGGCAGTAAGTATTCACAAAACGTTTCAAATGAGATATTCTTTCCCCAAGGTTGTTCTTGCCAAACTTTAAATGCCCAATCGATGTTATGGCATAGGTAGGCAGAGTCTATTTCCATAATATCTCGTTTCTTATTCGGCTCTTTCATGACCCCATATACAGCCTTTACAGAGTCAGCAACTTGTTGTGGCGTTTTACCTTTACTCTTTTTCAACCATATATAGTAAGACTTGTAGTTAGCAGATTGCTCACTATCAGAATAACTATAAAAAGGCATATTTTCTATCAGAAAACAAGCTGCTTTATACTTCAAGCTATCGCTAGAGTCTTTTTTATAACGATAAAGCACTTTCTCTAACTCCATCCTATTATCTTTCGCAACTCGTAACGCAGACTCTAGAGAAGTTATTGGCTCTTCCCTAAATACTATTGTATCGACAAGATAGCATCCTAATAGAATTATAATTATAAGTTGGATATATCGTAAGTGCTTTATCATATTCTTATTCATTTTGCATTTCCACTGATATTCAATTTAAATGGAGCATTTTCCGCATTGCAATAGACTGTAAGTGTTTTATCAAAATGTTCAGGTTGTTCTGCCTTATATTTTATTTTCAAAATAATATTTTCACCTGGTAAAACAGGTTTCTTTGCATAATCTACTTTAGTACACCCACAAGAAGTAATTACATCATTTATCACTAATGGCGATTTCCCTACATTTGAAATTACAAACTCGGTTTTTCTCTCGTCATTCCAAGAGAAATCGCCTAAATCAACTTTCTTTTTGTCAAAAGAAATAGCAGTCAAGACTTGTTCATCTACAGATGATACAACAGTTTTTCCTGAAATTATATTGAAATACAAATCTCTTATTTTCGGTTTGAGGACCGGATTTCCGATTGCTATGATCTTATCCTTTTTATCTAAAAGAAAGGTAGTGAAATTCTCCTCATCTAAAAATTTGTTCATTCTATTCAAAGTATCCTTTTCATCAATGTAAACAAAATAATTAAATTGATTATTCCTTAAATGTTTAATCAGTTTCCTTTTCCCTTTTGGATTAAAAACCATTAAACAATTCACTCTGTTAGGATATAGAGAATCTAATTCTTCCATCATCACTTTCCATCTTGGCAATTGCAACCTACAACTGATACAACCTATTGTATCAACATAGTTCAATATAGTATAAGAGGACTGTTCTCTTGTATACTTTGTCATAACAGTATCACTCGTATAAGACGTTAAACATATACTATCAGGAAATTGAATAATCCTCCCATTCCATTCATTAACAAAACGGGCTATTCTATCTTGTTCTGATTCTTTACAAGATAATAATAATATAGCAATAAGTATCAAACTAACTAAACGTGTCATTATCTCAAATAATATTTCAAGATTACAGGATTATCATCTTCTTTTAATGTCTCCATTTTACGAATTTCTTCAGATGACATAAGATTGCGATCTACAACTTTACTAACTAAATCCGGCTGACAAATAGAGAGCAAAACATTGTCTACTATACCAAAGCAAGGATACATGATAAAAGGTTCTCCTTCTTTACATAAATAACCTTCCTTTTGCTTTCTGTTATAAATAAAATGGCTACCATAACCTTTATCTGTTTTTGCCAAATAAACATAAACATAATCATTATTGAAAAACTTGATTAAAGGTAATATACTCTCCGACTTTTTCAAGAATTGATATCTTTCAGTTGCATCCTGCGTAACCCTTCTTCTCTCCTCATCAGAATCTGTTCGTTTCCCATGACCACATCCGGGCAATCCTTCCAGTTTGACTTCAGCATCTCCCAAGTCAAGATACATCATCGGTTCTAACTTTTTGTTTTCTTTATCTATCCGATAAAAATAATAGTTCAATCCAAAAGGTACATAATAAAAATTATCATCAATATGATAAAAGCAATGATGAGACATATTATTTCCGGAGATCGTCCCTTTATAATTTGCATTTACTACTTGTTTTGTATCCAAATTAACAAAAGAAAGTTCTTGGTCGGTCCATACAAAAGGATGGTTAAAAATATAATTATTTGAATCTAAAGCCATCAAATAATCAACTGGAAATTCCGGTTTAAATTGCCTTCTGGATATAAGTTCAAATGTCGGACTATAAGTATATATTGTTCCGTATGGATTTAACAGATCAATACCTTTCAAATATGGATTAAAACTTATATCTAAAACCATAATGTAATCTTTAGGTCCTTGTCCTTTCATTCTTTTTGAATTATCAATGTATCTTCCCTTTCCCGTAAAAGTGTAAACAATCTGATCACTAGTATAAATTGCGAACATATCAATATCTTCATCATAAATAACTTTGTTGGTTCTAAAAAGCAAAGACGAATCATTCGTTTCGAGAGGAACAAGTTCTATTTTTTCAAAGAGAGACGAAGCCTCCCGTATAGTCTCATGTACATCAACCGGTATTATTTCAATCTCTTCCGGTAGTTTTTTATGACCACCAGAACAAGCATAAACAATAACCAATAAAATTATTATACTTACTTTTTTCATTATACTTCTTTTTAATATTAGAGGTTGTATCATATTACAACCTCTAAACGAATAAAACATCAATCACAAGGCGTCACACATGAGTCATATGTACTTCCACTGAATATACAATCATCATAACGAATAAACCACCCCATAGAACATTCACCATACATATGCCAACATCTACCAGGAGAATCATGTTTAGATTGATTACAAGTAATTTCTACATCAGGATATTCATATCTCGCTAATGCCTCAACATTTGCCAAAGCTAAAGCGGATAGCTTCACATTATTTTGCGAAGTATATATATTATATCCCGCAACAGCAGCAATAGCAACAATGGCTATAAGCCCCATTATTTTCTTTTTCATTTTGTATTTTTTTAGTTTATACTTTCTCCTTTTTATTCTGTATATATCATTTCAACAGAATAGCAATAGTTTGCTACATTAACTTTTTATTCTTATGTTTGCATTGGAATCTTTTTTTAAAGGTTTAGGAGCAGATGATATGTAAGCAAATTCGGCAAGATGAACAAACTCATCATTCTGCTCCTTTAATCAAGTTAATTATCTCATTCAACCAAAACTAAATTTTAGTATTGGCTGGTCACTATTTACATCTGTCGCCATTATTGTTTTAGTGGCTTCATCTACCCAAATGCCATATATATAATGATCAAGTACATATTTACATAACGGCTCTCCTTTCAAACTAAATACATAAATGTATTTTCCACCGTCAGGAAGTCTGCCGCTTTGCCTTGCTATCTCTTTAAAGGACGTTCCATGAAACACCGCATAAATAGCACTATCAGTTACTTGAACATCACTGAATCCCATAATGCCTGTTGGTATACCATACCCATCGGAAACTTTGAATTCAGGTTCGTTGTGCTCACCGATACGAACAACATGAGTACTGTCTTTCAAATTATAAACTTCAACCACCTCTCCCAGTTGAGTGACAGCAGCTAAAACGCCATTATGGGGATTATAATCTAAAAAACTACGCCATGCCTGTGCTAATGCCGGACGGGCTTCATGCAAAACTTTCTCATTTGCTGTAGGTATAGCGCCTATCTTCTCTATAAGTTTACCTTGGCAATTAACCTTTAAAAAGCGACTCTCACCTGAATAGTCAGGAATGACAAATGTTGTATCATCATACACAACAAAATCAAGTGGTCGAAGTATATCTTCATCCAATGTTACCGCTTCCTCACGAAGCAGTGAATCACCGGATGAAGAAAAGTCTAACCTAGTTAATTCACTTTTATTGGCATCCAATGTCCAGAGTCCATGATTCTGTAAACGAAAGTTTTCCATTGAAAGCATTTCCATAGGAGAATCTCCACGCCGCCCAAAAGAAGACAGATACTGAAAACTTGGATATTGAAATAGATGTCCGTAATGATCAGTACCATGTAAATCCATCACAATAGCCTTATCTCCTTCGATTCGTATCCTAAACGGATAGCGTAATAAAGCCGTATCAAGCTCTATTACCTCACCCTTCAGTTCTTTTTTTTGTGGAAACTCTGAATAAAAGAATACATTTCCTCCATATTCCTTATGCTTTGTACTGCAAGCCAGAAAAACAAAGAAAAGAAACAGGAGACTAATATTACTCTTCAAGGCTGTATCCTCCAAAAACATATTCAACTTTGGTATGAAATACAGGACAATCTACCGAACCTATGCCAAAACATTGCCTAATCCCTATATTTTCATCAGCAGCTAAAGCTTCTATATTATATAAAAGCAATGAACTTACTTGTTTTTTGTGAATACTCCTATTTTTAATAGCCACAATTGTTACGGCACATACAAATAAAATAATAACCAATTTTTTCATACTGCTTTTGTTCATTAAGATTAATTATGCGAACAAAAGTAGATGACAAAGATTAGATAGCAAAAAAAAATAGCGGACCATATCGGACCAACTATTTTTTCTTCAAAAACACCGATGAAATCGGCATTTTTGAAAGCAGCTATTTGTTAATAAATACCATTAAAGAAGCAATTGATAAGTTTCTACCCCTCTTATTATTTCTATTGAAACATCAAATTCATGAATTATAGAACGCAAGCGAGTTATAGCTTTATGGATTCTATAAATATCACCACTTCCATCCGGCCACAATTCTTTCTTAATATCACTATCATTCAAAATATATTCTTCTTCCTTCTTTTGTAAAAACAATTCCAACAAATGACTAGATTGAGCCGCAATTATTTTTGTATATCCATTTTTCTCTATCTTTTTTTGTTCAGCATTAAAGATTATATTTTCATGTAGAACATAGGAGCGTATCGGAGTCCCTTTGACTTCCTTCACTAGTTTTACAATTGGTACTTCTACAATTTCCTTTTGCCGCATTGCTGAAACCTTTTTTGAAACTACTATGCATATTTTATAGATTATATAAACACCAATAATACACAACAATAAAAAGAGTATAATCTCAATATAGATCAGACTCCATACTGTACAATGGATATATCCCTTCACTTCAATTTCACAAGCATAACCTATATAAATCGTGAACATTAAGTTTGAAGGATTACACCATCTATTTTGAATAGTATTCAAACAACTAGCATTACCTTGTTCATCAGTGATATATATATACAAAGCGGATTCATTAAAGATTTGAGATTTCGACAAATATTCTTTCCAGATCACGTTTAATGAATCAGGCAAAAGATGGTCTTTTCTAAATATAATACTATGCATAGCACGTACGTGGGTATTATTAGTTATATTCATATAATGCTTTTGGGGATCCAAACGATAGCTATGCTTACCATACTCATCTTCCCAAAAGACAGAATCTGGAACATCTGCAACATTCAAAAACTTGGAATCTGAATAAAAAGAAAAAGGAACTTTTAAATTCCTACTTTTCACCACCTGACCGACTGACTCAACAAAGGCCTCTTTCGCCGTCTTTTTAAGCACAGATAACTTAGATTCATAAGTGTACTTGCAAGCAAAAAAGAATGCAACTCCACCAATACAAGCAATAACAGCTAATAGAATAATATTTTTAGTTCTCATCATATTTCATTTTAAAGACTTTTCAACCACAAAGATAACATCAATTAAACAAAACGACGAATAAACCAGATAATATCAAACTGGATTCTTTCAGTTTCACTAGAGAATGAAATATGAGCTTTATTAGTCATCGTAAAAAATCTGTTCTATTTTTAAGATTCTCCACTTTTAGTTCAAATCAAAACTGAAGCAAAAAGAGAAATAAATGCATAAATTAACGCAAGAATATACATTAATCATGTATTTCAAACAATAGTCACTATGATAATACACAAACAGAATCATTATAAATCTTTGTAATCCTTCATCATTCGCATATTTACTTGCACACCATATCTTGCTCCAAATCCAAGCAGGAGAAACGCATAAAGTATCCTCTTTTTATGAATGTTCCTTATTCTAATATTCCGCATATAAAAAATCCTATATCACATCTTAGACATGATATAGGATATTAACAATTATATGATAAAAACAATTTATTACAGCCTCTTTATTTCCTCTATGGATAAACCTGTAACTTGTGAAATAACATCAAGAGGGATATTTAAAGACTTCATATTGCTTGCAGTTTCCCTTTTTACTTCCAAACGGCCTTCTTCTCGTCCCTCCTCTCTACCTTCCGCACGTTCCGTAAATATATTGTCCTTCAATATTACAATATTATCCAAATGGCGATAGTAAGCCTCAAGCTCTGCTTTAGTCATCTTATCAAGTTTGAGACGTTCACGAGCCTCCGTTAAACCTGGAGCAGTCGCACTATCAGGAATATCGCCTGTATTCAAATAATATATCCATTCTTCCAATGGGCTTTTAGCCACTTGATTAAAATCATTGACCTTTAAAATATAGTACTCCGGATAAAGTTGACTCACTGCATCCACTTTAAAAGTTTGTTTCTGGAAAGGGGTCAATTCAAGCACATCTCCCTGATGAATTCCCCGGAATTCCGTTTTACCATGATATACCGTATCTTTCCCGCTACCTAAAGAGAAATAGACAATATTGACACTGTATACTTTTCGTACTTTATCATAACCTTCTCCACGATTGATATACTCGGTTACTAATTTAGAAGTACCAAACAGCATACGTTGAAAATAAGCATACTCATTGTTGTTCTGAACTTCAATTAAAATAAGTTCACCTTTCGAGTTTTCGGCAAGCATATCTACACGATTATACTTATCAAACTCATCTTCTTGATTGCTTTCACTCTCCAAAAGCTTCTGAATGACTATCTTTTCATTTAGAAGAGTGGTTAGAAAGCCTTCAAGAACTGCAAAATTGGCTTTATTGCGTAATAAACCCTTCATAGCCCAATCGAAACGAATATAATTACTTGGCATAGGTTCGTCTCCTTTCTTGTTATCTTGTTTCATGCTAACAAAGGTAAGCAGAAAATGTTTGATTCCAAGTATATATGCTTCAAATTCTTTCTACTAAGAATATTCTATCACCCACTCTCCCAAAGTCCGTGTTGTACTATCAAAATTCACTCCAACCTTGACAACTTTGCGATGATCTATCTCGTAAGGAATAGCATATTGTTTACTATCAATTTGAGCCAATGCTTCTTCGGGAGTTCCATCTACTTTAAATTCAAATACATAAATTGTATCAGGCATCTTTATTACCACGTCAGCCCTGCCAATGGCATTCTTTACTTCTACATCTACGTATTGACCCATTAAACGGAATAATAAATAGAAAATAGTCTGGTAGTGTTTTTCCTGATTGTTCTCCAAATCATAAGGTATGGAAGAAAAGAAAGAACGAGTACGAAGAAGACACTGCTCAATATCACCTTTCATCAGATCTCTGACAAAAGAGACTACATAAAAGTTACTTTCTCGTGTCGGTTGATTGAGATAGGAAGGGATCAACGTCTCAATAAAGCCTATTTTAACTTCTTCGTTCGGATAACCTAATGTATATGTACGAAAGAGAGGTTCATATCCTTTAATTGTCAAATAGCCACTCTGATATAGTACGGGAATCGGATCGGTAATAACCTCTGTCGCTTTATCAAAATCTTCGTCTTTCACTTCCATCTTTTCCAATAGATTAAGACTGAAATCCATTCGTTGTAACATTTCAATCAAGAAAGTGGGTGTACCGGTAGAGAACCAAAAGCTCTTATAATCTTTTTGCGAAAAGGCATTGAAAAGGCTGAACGGATTGTAAATATCTTCACAATTCTTGCTGAAATGATAACCGTCATACTGCCGTTTCAAATGCCGACAAGCTTCTTCATAGGTTTCATCATTTGCTTGAGCTATCCTCTCAATATCCGGTTGCATCTGACTTAGCAACTCTTGCTCTGTAATACCACAAATAGCACTATAATCATCGCTCATACTGATATTCTGTAAGTTATTTAGCTCACTAAATATACTCATTTGACTGAACTTGCTGATTCCTGTCAGAAACAAGAAACGAAGATATTGCCCTTGCGCTTTAAGAGGACTGAAAAATTTCCGCATTTCAGTTCGTAATTGTCCTTGTAAAGCAGAGTCACTATTACTATCCAATAAAGGTGCATCATATTCGTCAATCAATACGACAGCCTGCTTTCCTGTCTGTTGATAAATCCGTTGAAGCAAACCGGTTAAACGGGCTGCATAGCTCGTTTCTTCCTCATTTTTCCCATAAGTCCTCTCCCATTCGCTTAGATAAAGATTCAATTGTTCCTGCAAATCTTCGATGGTGGTATATTTTGTTCTGCTGAAATCAATATGCAACACAGGATAAACAGTCCATTCTTTCTCCAACTGTTCCATAGCCAATCCTTCGAACAACTTTTTCTTTCCGGAAAAATAAGCTTCAAGAGTAGAGACTAGAAGACTTTTTCCAAAGCGGCGGGGACGGCTAAGAAAATAAACTTTATCAGTATGAGTCAATTGATAAATTAACGCTGTTTTATCAATATACACACAATTATTATTGCGCAAATCCTCGAAATTCTGTATCCCGATAGGGTATCTTCTAAATATCTCTTTCATATAAACCTAATGCATTGTTGAAACATGAACAAAGATAATGTTTTTACGCATATCTTACACAGATAGAGGCTGAATTTGTTATTTCTAACCGTATCATTATTGCATTGAAAGTGAAAGTTGCTATCTATTATTCATTATCAACGAGAAGTATTATCATTTTTCACTCATTCACAATGAGCAATTTTAGCATTATATATTTATAATGAGAAGTTTTATATCTTTGCAATCAAATGCTATTAAGATAGTGACGCCATCCCAGGCATATACTGTCACTATGTTTAAACCGGATTATTCGGGCTATCTTTCTAATTTCAACGCTGTGTAGGCAGAGTAAACTCCTGCGAGTCGCAGATCACCCCATTTTCATCTGCCACTGCTACACGGAACGTTACTTCGCCGTCTTTCAATCGATCACCGGCATGTATGGAAGCCGTATAACGAATGCCTTCGCCCGGCAAAATCTCTTCGACCATTACCGAAGGAGAAATGCCGATATGCTTCACCTTGCCTACGGTTTCCACCACCGGAACTACGTTATAAACAGGCTTCCGGCCTTCATTCATAATCTCAAAGATAATCTTACTGTTCTCTCCCGCATCAATCACATGACTGCGATTATCATCTATAAAACGGATTCTACGTAGTTTCAATTGAGAAACAGGCTGCTGAACCGGCTGTTTCTTATATTTCTGCACACGAACCTCCCGAACTTCGGGAACGTATGCGTCATCCTCTATCGGCTCTTGTCGCGGTGCGGTCAACGCACTGCCTATCGCCGCACCGGCAATAGTCCCTACAATATTGCCAATAGCAGAGCCACGATAACCACCTCGCCAACCTCGATTATTATCTCCAATCAATCCACCTATCGAACCTCCCAAACTACCTCCGATAGAAGCACCGGCCACGATAGCTCCCGGATTACCCATACGCCCTGATGCACATCCGCTCAAAAGTAAAACGGAAAGCAAAAATACTGTTAGTTGTTTCTTCATGAGCCTTTCTATTTTAATATTTTTATTCTATTACCTTAAAACGAGCGAAACGCAATAATAGTTGTTTCTCTCCCGCATTTTTAAAATGAATAGTTGCCTTTGCATTGTCTCCCGTGCCTTCTACCTTCATCACTTCTCCCAAACCGAAACGTTCATGTTCAATTCTCTGTCCGGCTTGTAATCCTGCAACCGATACCGGACCGGAAGACATCGCTTGAGAACCGCCACTTACCGTACTTACCTTTTTCAAATTTCTCGGCACACTGGGAGCTATTATCTGAGCCTTCGGTCGCTCCTTTCGTTCCGAAGAAGCACTTCCAAAAGGTGTAGTACGCGACGGAGAAGCAGAACGAGTGAATCCTCCTTCAATCTCCCTGCGGAAGCGTCCTGCGCCTTCATCCACCGAACGACTGATTCCCGCTTCGTGCGGCATTTTCAAATAATGGATATCAATATCACGCAAGAAACGACTGGGACTCCCAAACTCCATCTTTCCATAACGGAAGCGTGTTTTGGCAAAAGACAAGTAGCAATGTTCCTCTGCACGGGTAATGGCGACATAGAACAAACGGCGTTCTTCCTCCAATGCACGGGGAGAATCGCCAACCATCCCACTTGGAAATAGGTTTTCTTCCAGACCGACTACAAAAACATTCTTAAATTCCAATCCTTTGGCGGAATGAACTGTCATCAACGTTATCTTTTCTCCGTCATCCGCTTTGTCGGAATCCTGATCGGTGAGCAACGCAATCTCTGAAAGAAAATCGGTAAGAGATATATTCGGATTGCCTTCCTCCTGCCGCAAAGCACAGAAATCATTCATTCCATTCACCAATTCTTCTATGTTTTCCTTACGGCTCAAGTTCTCCGGAGAAGTATCCTGACACACATCGTTCATAATGCCCGATTGACGGATAATATCCACACCTATCTCATACGCATTCTTATCCGCCTGACCGGTTATAAAACCCTCGATCAATGCACGGAAACCTTGCAGCTTTGTATGAGTACCTTTGTTGATGTTCAGTCCATAGGTCAACGGTTCACAAAGCGTTGACCACAGACTGACTCCGTGATCAGTTGCCGCCGATATGATTTTACCGACCGTAGTATCTCCGATACCACGAGCAGGATAATTAATAATTCGTTTGAATGCTTCTTCATCATTCGGATTCACCACCAAACGGAAATAAGCAATCACATCTTTTATCTCTTTACGTTGGTAGAATGAAAGCCCGCCATAAATTTTATAAGGCATACTCCGCTTCCGAAGAGCTTCCTCAAAAATACGACTTTGTGCATTCGTACGATATAGAATAGCAAAATCAGCATACTCGTAATGATATTCCCGACGAAGTTCAGCTACCTTATTAGCAACGATATCCCCTTCTTCCACATCACTATATGCCTGAAATACACCGATAGCTTCCCCTTTCTCCTTTTCGGAAAATACGGCTTTACGTATCTGGCGCTCATTCTTTTCTATCAAGCTGTTGGCAGCACAAACAATGGTCTGTGTGGAACGATAGTTCTGCTCCAACTTGAAAACTTTCGTATTCGGATATGTCTTCGTAAAGTAAAGGATATTATCAATATCCGCTCCACGAAAAGAGTAAATGCTTTGTGCATCATCGCCAACAACACAAACATGCTGATTTTCTTTCGTCAATTGCAGAACAATGCTATGTTGCGCATAATTAGTATCTTGATACTCATCAACGAGTATATATCGGAATTGGTCTTGATAACGTGCCAATACTTCCGGATAATCACGAAATAAGATATAAGTATATACCAGCAGATCATCAAAATCCATAGCTCCCGCCTGACGACACCTTTCCCAATAACGGGTATAGATATCACGAATAGCAGGCATTTTTACAGCCATATCGCCTTCATATGCTTCTTTATTGGCAGCGTATCCCGTAGGAGTGACCAAATGATTCTTTGCATTGGAGATACGGGCTTGTACCGTTCCCGGTTTATAAGTCTTTTCGTCCAGTCCCATTTCCTTAATAATAGAACGAAGCAGACTTTTACTATCAGCCGTGTCGTAGATTGTAAACTGCGAGGTAAAGCCGATATATTGCGCCTCAGCACGAAGAATACGGGAGAAGATGGAATGAAATGTACCCATCCACAAGTAACGTGCCCGTTCCGCCCCCACTTGTCGGGCAATACGTTCTTTCATCTCACGTGCCGCCTTATTGGTAAAGGTAAGTGCAAGAATATTCCACGGATTGTAACCGTTCTCCAACAGATAGGCTATTTTATAAGTCAGCACACGTGTCTTACCCGAACCCGCACCGGCTATCACTAGCGAAGGCCCGTCATTGTAAGTCACCGCCGCGCACTGACTCTCATTCAATTCCTTTATATAATTGATATTCATAACAGCATTATAAAAACAATGTAGTTTTTTAACAAACTCTCGGCATTCAAATTTGTTCTGAATACAAAAGTATAATATTCATTTGAGAATGACGGTATTTTTATGATTTTTCGTCACTAACTATTTTAACCTAACCCCCAAAGCAATGAAAAAAAGTATATTGTTATCAATTATTTTGAGTTTAAGCCTAGTCGCCTGCATTCCACAGGCTATGGCGCAAAAACAAAGCCGTATGGAAAAACTGCTAAGGTATCTGAACGATAATGATACGGAAAAATGGCAGAAGAACCGAGAAAAGGTAGACAACGACACGAAGGCATATTATGCCGAAGAACTAGCCCTGCTGGATGTCCTTAACGGGTTGTGGAACGAACAAAGCGAACAAGCCGCAACCGATTATTTCGGATGTTACGGGAAAGCGGCAAACGCCTACTTCTCCAACATCTGTGAGGAAGAGAAAATACCGCTTCCGAACGTACAGGACAGAGCGGAACAGGCTATTATCCACATATTGGAGGCTTCGAAAGAACAGATACCTTTCAGCCGTACACTGCTGGACAGTATTCGTTCAAGCGGTTATACGGCAGACTCCGTTATTGCACAGAAGATACGGAATATCCGCGAATTGGCTTTATTGGAAGGTATGCTGACAGCGCCTGCACTCAGTACATATCAGACATATATAGCGGAATATCCGAACGGGAAATTTATCCCGCAAATCAATGCTGCCGAAAACAAACGGTTATACGGGATTGTAAAGCATACCCCGTCACAGGAAAATTTCAAAGCTTTTTTTGACGATCCGGCAATGCTAAAGTTTTTCACGGACAAAGAAACGCGCCCGTTTTTGCCAGAAGTCCAAGCTTTATATGATGATTTTCTATTCCATTGTATCGACAGTCTGCGAGAGGGAAACAATGCAACCGCCCTCCGGCAGGTTATTGACGATTATAAACGCAACCCTTATCTGAGTTCCTCAGCACGTACCCATCTGGACGACCTCGAATATCTTAGCGAGAAAGCTGATTTTGAACTTTTGAAACCGGCAATAACCAATTCCGAATCTTTGGGTTTGTTGCAGGAATTCCTCAGTACACATAAGTACAAAGAGTTTCGTGATCAAGCCAATGCGCTACGAGCTCCATTCATTCTACAGACAATCATCTCCACTCCCACTTCCGTAAAATATTACAATGCGGGACGACTGATCAAGTCTGCCGCCAACGACAGCACTGGGAATGTGTCAACCACTTATTCGTACAATGACAAGGGGCAGCTTGTCTCTATATTATCCCTGACTATGAAAAACGGTCAGGTGAGTGACGAGGTGCAAACAAACAGACTGTATGACCCTCAAGGCCACTGCATTTTTGAAGTGCAGACAAATCCCAAGACCAAAACGGACATTTACCGAAGGACACGCCGTATCGGTGCCGACGGGAGCATCGAGAGCGATTCACTTAAATATATGGACGGAAGGTCGATTATCAGCACATACAATAAACAAGGCTTATTGACTGAAGCTAAAGAATATAATAAGAACGGAGAACTCCAAGCATACACAGCGAACAAGTATGATGAAAAAGGCAGATTGACCGCATCGCAACATCAGAACTTGCTTATGGCTAACTCCGCCGATCAAGTTATCTCCCAAAAAGATACTTATGAATATGATAAATACGGTTATTTGACTCAGATAGCTTATCTGCGTATTTTAGGCAATAACCAGAAAACGTCCGGTTACCTGACTTGTATGTATGATAAATATGGCAATCCGATTGACGGAAATTCTTATTATGAATATGATAATACAGGGCAATGGGTCTGCCGTACAAATCGCGGAAATCCCCAAGAGGTGGAACGAGTACAGTATATTTATAAATAAAAGTGAAGATACTGCGAACCTTTTACCAAATGCTTCTGTTATTATAGTATAACAAGCCATTTAAAACTTGTAACATTATGAATACTATATTAATGTCTTTAATTATGATGACCATGACTTACGAAATGCCTAAACTTCCTTACGCAAACAATGCGTTGGAACCTGTAATCAGTCAGCAAACGATAGATTTCCATTACGGGAAACATCTACAAACGTATGTAAATAATCTGAACAGCCTCGTGCCCGGAACCGAATATGAAGGTAAAAAGGTGGAAGAAATCGTTGCCACCGCACCGGACGGAGCTATATTCAATAACGCCGGACAAGTATTGAACCACAATCTATATTTCCTGCAATTTGCCCCCAAACCTGCCAAGAAAGAACCGACAGGCAAACTGGGAGAAGCCATCAAGCGTGACTTCGGCAGCTTTGAAAACTTCAAGAAAGAATTCAATGCGGCAGCGGTAGGATTATTCGGTTCAGGATGGGCCTGGTTGTCCGTTGATAAAAACGGAAAACTGCACATCACCAAAGAAGGAAACGGCAGTAACCCTGTACGTGCCGGATTGAAACCGCTTCTCGGTTTTGACGTGTGGGAACACTCTTACTATCTGGATTACCAGAACCGTCGTGCCGACCATGTCAATGCCCTGTGGAGTATCATCGACTGGGATGTGGTGGAAAACAGAATGTAACGGATTTACTGACTAAACTATACTTGAACAAGGTCGTTGTGATTTTCACAGCGACCTTTTTTAGGCTATATAGATGCCACCAACACAAATATCCGACAGAAAAATGAAAAAAAATCAACCGATTTAGTGTTTTTCTGTTTCTTTTTCACTTACTTTGCTCCCGTAAAGACAAAGGGGTGCCCCATGAGGGGCTGAGATTATACCCTAAGAACCTGATGCAGTTAGCACTGACGTAGGGATTGTGTTTCTTCTTATCGCCTTTCCGTAAAAGCACGCTCTTTGTATTTACTTTCAACTTATTTATTCTGATAGGACAATGAAAGTACAAGTGAACAACAAAGAGGTGGAACTTATCCCCAACTCTACCCTTACACAGCTGACGACGCAACTCGAACTTCCCGTTCAAGGTATTGCTATCGCGGTAAACAACAAAATGATTCCCCGTACCGAATGGGAACGTTTCGTATTGCATGAGAATGACAATCTGGTAATTATCAAGGCGGCTTGCGGAGGATAAGAAAATGATTAGTCTGCAATTTATCACACATCAGACCGAACGGTATTCATATTTCGAATCGGCACGTATGGCACTCGAAGGAGGGTGCAAATGGATCCAACTACGCATGAAAGAAGCTCCTCTTGAGGAGGTGGAACAAGTGGCGCTGCAACTGAAGCCACTCTGTAAGGAACACGAAGCTATCTTAGTTCTCGATGATCATGTCGAATTGGTCAAGAAACTGGAAGTGGACGGTGTACATCTGGGAAAGAAGGATATGCCCATCGACCAGGCACGACAGATACTCGGAGAAGCCTTTATCATCGGTGGCACGGCCAATACCTTCGAGGATGTCGTACAACATTACCGCGCCGGAGCCGATTACTTGGGGATCGGTCCCTTCCGCTTCACCACCACTAAAAAGAATTTAAGTCCCGTACTCGGTCTGGAAGGTTACGCTTCCATCCTTTCACAAATGAAAGAAGCGGATATCAACCTTCCGGTAGTAGCTATCGGAGGAATCACCAACGAAGATATCCCCGGTATCCTCCGCACAGGAGTCAATGGCATCGCCTTGTCCGGAACGATTCTCCGGGCGGAAAATCCGGTAGAGGAAACACGGAAGATTCTAAGTAATTCATAAATCAACATCTATAATTCTAAATTCCAAAAGACATGGAAAAGTTAGTAATTGCAGGACGTGAATTCAGCTCACGCCTTTTCTTGGGAACAGGAAAATTCAACTCCAATGAAATAATGGAGCAATCTATTCTGGCTTCGGGCACAGAAATGGTAACGGTTGCCATGAAACGTATTGACATGGACAACAAAGAGGACGATATGCTGAAACATATTATCCATCCGAATATCCAGTTATTACCCAACACTTCCGGTGTACGCGATGCGGAAGAGGCTGTGTTTGCCGCACAGATGGCGCGTGAGGCGTTCGGAACAAACTGGCTGAAACTAGAGATTCACCCAGATCCCCGCTACCTGCTCCCCGACTCTATCGAGACACTGAAAGCTACGGAAGAGTTGGTAAAACTAGGTTTCGTCGTATTGCCTTATTGTCAGGCAGACCCCGTGCTTTGTAAACGGTTGGAAGAAGCCGGAGCAGCTACCGTTATGCCTCTCGGCGCTCCGATCGGCACAAATAAAGGATTGCAGACCAAAGAATTCCTACAGATTATTATCGAGCAGGCAGGTATCCCTGTTGTCGTTGATGCAGGTATCGGTGCGCCAAGCCATGCCGCTGAAGCAATGGAACTGGGAGCTTCCGCCGTACTGGTAAATACAGCAATTGCCGTTGCCGGAAACCCGGTAGAAATGGCGAAGGCCTTCAAAACTGCCACCGAAGCCGGAAGACAGGCATACGAAGCGGGATTAGGACTGCAAGCGGACAACTTTATAGCCGAAGCCAGCTCACCGCTGACTGCTTTTTTGGATAAATAATATGAATAAGTAGCTGACTGCTAAAAGAACAATTATGGAACAAAGAATAAAATTTCCCCGCTCTCAGAAAGTATATTTACCCGGAAAACTTTATCCGAATATCCGCGTTGCCATGCGGAAAGTGGAGCAAGTGCCCAGTGTCAGTTTTGAAGGCGAAGAAAAGATTGTAACTCCCAATCCGGAAGTATATGTGTATGACACCAGCGGACCGTTCAGTGATACGGAAATGAGTATTGATCTCAAAAAAGGCTTGCCCCGAATGCGTGAAGAATGGATTGTCGGTCGTGGTGATGTGGAGCAACTACCCGAAATCACTTCCGAATACGGACAAATGAGACGGAACGACAAAAGCCTCGACCACCTGCGTTTTGAGCATATCGCTCTGCCTTATCGGGCAAAAAAAGGAGAGGCTATTACTCAGATGGCATACGCCAAAAAGGGAATTGTCACTCCGGAGATGGAGTATGTGGCCATCCGTGAAAACATGAATTGCGAAGAGTTAGGAATCAAGACTTATATCACTCCCGAATTTGTCCGCCAGGAGATTGCGGAAGGACGTGCCGTACTGCCCGCCAACATTAATCATCCGGAAGCCGAACCGATGATTATCGGACGTAACTTTCTGGTAAAAATCAATACGAATATCGGAAACTCGGCTACTACTTCGAGCATTGACGAAGAGGTAGAAAAAGCATTATGGAGTTGCAAATGGGGAGGCGATACGTTGATGGATCTCTCTACCGGAGAAAACATTCATGAGACACGTGAATGGATTATCCGCAACTGCCCCGTACCCGTCGGCACAGTCCCTATCTATCAGGCTCTTGAGAAAGTAAACGGTGTGGTGGAAGACCTGACTTGGGAAATTTACCGGGATACTTTGATTGAACAATGCGAACAAGGAGTGGATTACTTTACCATCCATGCAGGTATCCGTCGGCACAATGTCCATCTTGCCGACAAGCGGTTGTGCGGTATTGTCAGTCGCGGAGGAAGTATCATGAGCAAATGGTGTCTGGTGCACGACCGGGAAAGTTTCTTATATGAACACTTTGACGACATCTGCGATATTCTGGCACAGTATGATGTGGCAGTATCTTTGGGCGACGGACTTCGTCCAGGTTCTATCTACGACGCGAATGACGAAGCGCAGTTTGCAGAATTGGATACAATGGGAGAATTAGTGTTACGCGCATGGGATAAGAATGTGCAAGCATTCATCGAAGGCCCCGGACACGTTCCGATGCACAAGATCAAAGAAAATATGGAACGCCAGATCGAGAAATGCCACGATGCGCCGTTCTATACACTCGGCCCGCTGGTAACGGATATTGCTCCGGGATATGATCATATCACTTCCGCCATCGGTGCGGCACAAATCGGATGGTTGGGAACGGCAATGCTTTGCTATGTCACTCCTAAGGAACATCTTGCCCTGCCGGACAAAGAAGACGTACGTGTGGGAGTCATCACTTATAAGATTGCCGCCCATGCCGCCGACCTCGCCAAAGGACATCCGGGAGCACAGGTACGTGATAATGCATTGAGCAAAGCCCGGTATGAGTTCCGTTGGAAAGACCAGTTTGATTTATCACTTGACCCGGAACGTGCACAAAGCTACTTCCGTGCCGGACATCATATCGATGGAGAATACTGTACGATGTGCGGACCTAATTTCTGTGCGATGCGGTTGTCACGTGATTTAAAGAAGAACAAAAACTAATCACTAAAAATTATGTTTTCAGACGAATTAGAAAAAATATCTTGGGAAGAGACGACAAAAGCCATCTATTCCAAAACGGATGCAGACGTACGACGTGCATTGGGTAAAAAAGAGCACCTGGACGTCAACGATTTTATGGCATTGATTTCTCCGGCCGCCGCTCCTTACCTGGAAGTGATGGCACGCCTCAGCCAGAAATATACATTGGAACGGTTCGGCAAGACCATCTCTATGTTTGTTCCGCTCTATCTGACTAATTCTTGCACCAACTCTTGTGTGTATTGCGGTTTCCATATCAGTAATCCGATGAAAAGAACCATACTGACAGAGGAAGAGATTATCAACGAGTACAAGGCTATCAAACGTCTGGCTCCTTTCGAGAATCTCCTGCTAGTGACCGGCGAGAATCCCGCGGCAGCGGGTGTTCCTTATATCGCCCGCGCTTTGGACTTAGCCAAACCTTATTTCAGCAATCTCCAGATTGAGGTAATGCCGCTTAAAGCAGAGGAATACAAGGAGCTGACCAATCATGGCCTGAACGGAGTAATCTGCTTTCAGGAGACTTACAACAAAGCAAATTACAAGACGTACCATCCGAGAGGCATGAAGTCCAAATTTGAATGGCGTGTCAATGGCTTCGACCGTATGGGACAGGCAGGGGTGCACAAAATCGGTATGGGGGTATTGATCGGTCTGGAAGAGTGGCGGACAGATGTTACGATGATGGCTTATCATCTGCGCTATCTGCAGAAGCACTATTGGAAAACGAAATATAGCGTGAACTTCCCGCGTATGCGCCCGTCGGAGAATGGAGGTTTCCAGCCCAATGTCATCATGAACGACCGCGAACTCGCCCAACTCACATTCGCCATGCGTATCTTCGACCATGATGTAGATATCTCTTATTCTACCCGCGAAAGTGCGGAGATACGCAACAACATGGCAACACTGGGTGTAACGACCATGAGTGCGGAAAGTAAGACCGAACCGGGAGGATACTACAGTTATCCCCAAACACTGGAGCAGTTTCATGTCAGCGATGAACGGAAGGCCGTGGAAGTGGAACGTGACTTGAAAAAGCTGGGACGTGAACCTATTTGGAAGGATTGGGACCAGTCGTTCGATTTCAAAAGATAGGCTGATGCGATACGACAGACAAATTATACTTCCTGAGATTGGGGAAGAGGGACAGAATAAGTTGCAAAAGGCAAAAGTGCTGATTGTAGGTGTGGGAGGGTTAGGCTCTCCCATCGCTCTTTATCTGGCGGGTGCAGGCGTAGGCTGTCTTGGTCTGGTAGACGATGATTCGGTAAGTATCAGCAATCTGCAACGACAGGTCCTTTATTCCGAAGAGGAGCTGGGAAAGCCGAAGGCCGTATGTGCCGCCCAACGCTTGACCTCGCTCAACAGTGAGATTGAGACAAGATACTACTCTACCCGACTGACTGCGGAAAACGCATACCGTATTATCCAAGAATATGATATAGTGGTGGACGGCTGTGATAATTTCGATACCCGTTATCTGATTAACGATATCTGCATCGAGCAGGGAAAACCGTATGTATATGGCGCTATCTGCGGATTTGAAGGACAAGTCTCGGTTTTCAATTACGGAAACCGAAAGAAAAGTTATCGTGATCTTTATCCTGACGAAGAAGAAATGAAACGAATGCCTCCTCCCTCCAAAGGAGTAATGGGAATTACGCCTGCCGTTGTAGGAAGTATTGAAGCAACAGAAGTTCTAAAGATAATCTGTGGTTTCGGTGACGTTTTAGCCGGTGAACTATGGACAATTGACCTGCGGACATTGCAATCTAACAAATTTTCACTATAAAGGTTGGTTTCTGATATAGTTAATTAGTAACTTTGCTAAAGAATCCAATTTTAACAAAGGGAAATGAAATTAATTGTAGTCACCACACCCACTTTCTTCGTTGAAGAAGACAAGATTATCACTGCTCTTTTTGAAGAGGGATTGGATATTCTACATCTTAGAAAACCGGAAACTCCGGCCATGTACTCTGAACGGTTGCTGACTCTTATTCCGGAGAAATATCATCGACGTATTGTCACGCACGAGCATTTCTATATGAAAGAGGAGTTCAATTTGATGGGAATTCATCTGAATGCCCGCAATCCCAAGGAGCCACATGATTATGACGGGCATATCAGTTGTTCATGCCATTCTGTGGAGGAAGTGAAAAACAGAAAACATTTTTATGACTATGTTTTCATGAGTCCTATTTACGACAGTATCTCTAAAGTGAACTATTATTCGACGTATACCGCCGAAGAATTACGTGAAGCACAAAAGGCTAAAATCATCGACTCGAAAGTAATGGCGTTAGGCGGTATCAATGAGGAGAACCTGCTTGAGATTAAGGACTTCGGCTTTGGCGGTGCCGTTATATTGGGGGATCTTTGGAATAAATTCGATGCTTGTTCCGATCGTGATTATCTGGCTGTAATCAAGCATTTCAAGAAACTGAAAAAGCTATCGGATTGAGCGAATAAAGAGCCGGGCTTGTATTTTATATTGCAATCACTAGATTTAGATTTTATATAAAAGAAAAGGGAATCCCCGAATATTCGAGAATTCCCCTTTCCTTTATTATTGTAGTACAACGGTTCTTTATCAGAACTCGTAATGGAAACCAAATGAAAGGTCTTCACTACCGAATGAAAATCCGTAACCATCAGTACCATACGCATAATCATCTCTGTATCCCAAGAATCCACATTTGGCAACAAGGCTAAAGTGATTATTCAATTTAATGGCAAGTCCCGGTTTGATCCCCAGCTCAAAGCCACCTTCGGAGTTGTCACCATATTTAACAGAAGAAACTCCAATACCTCCATCCAAAAACAGACGTACTACTTTATTTTCGTAATATGAATAACGAACATAAGGAGCAAAACTAAAAGCATTTTTAAAACCTACTGTCTCTTTGCTGTTGTGAGCAAATCCTAAGGTAGCTCCCACTGCCCATTGTTCACTAAAGTTATATCCAAATTCCGGTTCAATCAGGAAAGATGTATTATCCGCATCGTCATTATGCCACAATGCCACATTTCCACCCGCATAAAATTGTGCTTTAGCAGACAAAGCCGCCATCACTACAAAAATCAAAACTACAATCTTTTTCATTCTATCGTTGTTTTAGTTAAACATTCAGGCCTCTTAAAAGCCTAATACCTTAATTTTTCGGGGAACAAAAGTATAACCCTTTTTTGATTAAAACAACTTTTTAGTTAGTTTTTCATAAAATATACATCTTGAGCGAGTGTAAACTTTGAGTAAACATCGCAACAAGTAATAGTAAATAATCGGCTGAAAAAAATAGGCTGCAATCAACTCTATGAGATGATTACAGCCTACATTACAGATAGTTAAGTACCTAACCAGTGTATTTGACTATCCTTCTATAGCTGCCTGCGCCGCTGCCAATCTTGCAATAGGCACTCGGAACGGCGAACAACTTACGTAGTTCAATCCTACTCTGTGGCAGAACTTCACAGAAGAAGGTTCACCACCATGTTCACCACAAATACCGCATTTCAAATCCGGACGGATGGCACGGCCTTTTTCCGTTGCCATACGAACCAACTGTCCCACACCATTCTGGTCGAGAACCTGGAACGGGTCTACTTTCAAAATCTTCTTTTCCAAATATACAGGGAGGAAAGAAGCAATATCATCACGAGAGTAACCGAAAGTCATCTGCGTCAAGTCATTTGTACCGAATGAGAAGAATTCCGCAGAAGAAGCAATACGGTCGGCAGTCAAGGCTGCACGAGGTATTTCGATCATAGTACCAACTTTGAAATCAATGCTGTCTCCCATTTCCTCAAACAATTTCTTAGCTTCGGCACGGATCACCTTTTCCTGTTCTTTGAATTCATACAGAATACCGGTCAACGGAACCATAATTTCCGGATGAGTCTCCACTCCTTCTTTCTTCAATTCCAAAGCAGCACCCAAGATAGCGCGTGTCTGCATCTGTGTAATCTCCGGATATGTATTTCCCAAACGACAGCCACGGTGTCCCAACATCGGATTGTGCTCACACAATGATTCCACACGCTGTTGGATATATTGCAGGCTCACTCCCATAGTATCTGCCATTTCCTGCTGTCCTTTCAGATCGTGAGGAACGAACTCATGCAAAGGAGGATCGAGCAGACGTACAGTCACAGGACAACCCGCCATTGCCTTAAAGATACCTTTAAAGTCGGCTTGTTGATATGGAAGAATCTTAGCCAATGCCTTACGACGGCCTTCTGCATTTTCAGCCAGAATCATTTCACGCATAGCCTTAATCTTCTCACCCTCAAAGAACATATGTTCCGTACGGCAAAGACCGATACCCACCGCACCGAAATTACGGGCTACCGTCGCATCATGAGGCGTATCCGCATTGGTACGTACCTGCAGACGGGTATATTTATCGGCAAGCGCCATCAGTTCGGCGAAGTCACCGGAGAGTTCGGCAGCCTTCGTTTCCACCTTACCATTATATACTATACCTGTACTTCCGTTCAATGAGATATAATCTCCTTCTTTCAATACCACACCGTCAATTTCTACGGTACGAGCTTTATAATCGATATTCAAAGCACCCGCACCCGACACACAGCATTTGCCCATACCACGTGCAACCACAGCAGCATGAGAAGTCATACCACCGCGAGCTGTAAGAATACCTTCGGCAACTGCCATACCGGCCAGGTCCTCAGGAGAAGTCTCGATACGAACCATCACTACACGCTTACCGGCAGCACGCCATTCGGCTGCATCATCAGCAAAGAATACAATCTGACCGGCAGCAGCACCCGGAGAAGCAGGAAGACCGCGAGTTAGAATTTTAGCTTTCTTCAAAGCGTCCTTATCGAATACAGGGTGGAGCAACTCATCCAACTTATTCGGTTCCACACGCATCAAGGCAGTCTTTTCGTCAATCATGCCCTGACGGAGCAAATCCATAGCAATCTTCACCATAGCAGCACCCGTACGCTTGCCGTTACGTGTCTGGAGGAACCAAAGTTTACCTTCTTGTACGGTGAACTCCATATCCTGCATATCCTTATAGTGATTTTCCAGTTTGGTTTGAAGCGCATCCAGTTCTTTATAGATTTCGGGCATGGCTTCTTCCATAGAAGGATATTTGGCAACGCGCTCTTCTTCACTGACTCCTGCCAGTTGAGCCCAACGCTGAGAACCTATCTTAGTAATCTGTTGCGGAGTACGGATACCGGCTACCACATCCTCGCCCTGCGCGTTAATCAGGTACTCACCATTGAAAAGGTCTTCACCTGTGGCAGCGTCACGGGAGAAACAAACACCTGTTGCCGAAGTTTCGCCCATATTACCGAATACCATAGCCTGTACACTGACTGCTGTTCCCCATTCGTCGGGAATTCCTTCCATCTTACGATAAAGAATAGCACGTTCATTCATCCATGAGTTGAATACGGCACAGATAGCTCCCCAAAGCTGTTCGTAAGCTGATTTCGGGAAATCCTGTCCGGTCTGTCCTTTTACGGCGGCCTTGAATCGTTTTACCAATTCCTTCAAGTCTTCCACTTCCAACTCATTATCCAGTTTCACACCTTTCTGATGTTTCACTTCTTCGATGATTTCTTCAAACGGGTCCACATCTTCCTTATTCACCGGCTTCATGCCCAATACCACGTCACCGTACATCTGTACAAAACGACGGTAAGAATCCCATGCAAAACGCGCATTTCCTGTTTTGCGGATCAATCCTTCCACTACTTCGTCATTCAGTCCCAGATTCAGAATCGTATCCATCATGCCCGGCATGGAAGCACGTGCACCGGAACGAACAGAAACCAACAACGGATTCTCAACGTCACCGAATTTTGATTTCATCAAAGTTTCTATATTGGCGATTGCTCTTTCTACTTCACTTTTCAAAAGAGATACGACTTTATCTTTTCCTAATTCGTAATATTCTGTACAAACATCTGTGGTGATTGTAAATCCCGGAGGAACAGGGACACCGATAAGATTCATTTCGGCAAGGTTGGCGCCTTTACCACCTAACAAGTTTCTCATGTCAGCCTTTCCTTCTGCCTGACCATTTCCAAAGGTATAAACTCTTTTTTTATCCATAATATTGTGTTTAAAGTTACATTATGACTTTTTTCTGTTCGCAAATCTAAGGATATTTCGCAAACCAGAAAACTTTTTGCGAAAAAACTTTCTATCAAAATGCAATTTCGACATTACAATCTGGAATATTTCCGTAGACACGAAAGTTTTCCCAAAAAAATACCTACTTTTGCAAAGTAATTATTAGATTGGTGTAAAAGTGGCAAGAAAGAAAAAAGAGCTTCCCCTATTGGAGAAGGTAACAATCATGGATGTGGCTGCCGAAGGGAAAGCCATCGCAAAAGTAAATGACCTGGTAATTTTTGTACCATACGTAGTACCGGGCGATGTAGTAGACCTTCAGATCAAGCGTAAAAAGAACAAATATGCCGAAGCAGAAGCGGTGAAGTTTCATGAACTGTCGCCCAACCGCGCTGTTCCTTTCTGCCAACATTACGGTGTATGCGGCGGTTGCAAATGGCAAGTGCTCCCCTATTCGGAACAAATCAGATATAAACAGAAACAAGTAGAAGATAACCTGAAACGTATCGGAAAGATCGAGCTTCCCGAGATTTCTCCTATTCTTGGTTCGGCAAAGACCGAATTCTATCGGAATAAACTGGAATTTACATTCTCAAACAAACGCTGGCTGACTAGTGAAGAAGTCCGTCAAGACGTGAAGTATGACCAGATGAATGCAGTAGGTTTCCACATTCCGGGAGCATTCGATAAAGTGCTGGCCATTGAGAAATGCTGGTTGCAAGATGATATTTCCAACCGCATCCGTAATGCGATACGCGACTATGCATACGAACATGATTATTCCTTTATCAATCTGCGCACGCAGGAAGGTATGTTGCGTAACATGATTGTCCGCACGTCTTCAACCGGTGAGCTGATGGTAATTGTGATTTGTAAAATCACGGAAGAGCATGAGATGGAGTTGTTCAAGCAGTTATTGCAGTTTGTCGCCGACTCATTCCCGGAGATCACTTCCTTGCTATACATTATTAATAATAAATGCAACGACACTATCAATGATCTGGATGTGCACGTATTCAAAGGCAAGGACCACATCTTTGAAGAAATGGAAGGATTGCGCTTCAAAGTAGGTCCGAAATCTTTCTATCAGACAAATTCGGAACAAGCGTACAACCTATATAAGGTGGCCCGTGAATTTTCCGGTCTGACCGGAAATGAGCTGGTATATGACCTTTATACGGGAACAGGAACAATTGCGAATTTCGTATCACGCCAGGCACGCCAAGTGATAGGTATCGAATATGTGCCGGAAGCCATCGAGGATGCAAAGGTCAATGCAGAAATCAATGATATCAAGAACGCATTATTCTATGCAGGTGATATGAAAGACATGCTGACTCAGGACTTCATCAATCAGCACGGACGTCCGGATGTGATTATTACAGATCCTCCCCGTGCCGGTATGCATCAGGATGTGATCGACGTTATCCTGTTTGCCGAACCAAAACGGATTGTTTACGTAAGTTGCAATCCTGCTACTCAAGCACGCGATTTGCAACTGCTCGATGAGAAATATAAGGTGAAAGCCGTTCAACCGGTAGATATGTTCCCTCATACTCATCATGTGGAAAATGTGGTGTTATTGGAACTCCGATAAAGAATTCGGTTCACCACAGATTACACGGATTAACACGGATTTTTTATTGTTGGATTTTATAATCTGTGTTAATCCGTGTAATCTGTGGTGAGTATTAAATCAAAAGAAAAAAGAAATGGAAAAAAGACCGAGAAGAACTCCCGCTGAAAAGGCACGTGCTCAATATACCAACTATGCAGTCAAGGAACCGATGGAACTTATGGAGTTTCTGGCTGCCAAAATGCCGGATGCAAGTCGTACCAAACTGAAATCATTACTCAGTAAAAGGGTCGTATTCGTTGATAATGTAATCACTACGCAGTTCAACTTCCCGTTACAGCCGGGTATGAAGGTGCAGATCAGCAAAGAAAAAGGAAAAAAAGAGTTTAATAACAGACTGCTGAAAATTGTATATGAGGACGCTTACATTATTGTGGTCGAGAAGATGCAAGGACTTCTATCCGTCAATACAGAACGTCAGAAAGAACGTACCGCATATACAATACTGAATGAGTATGTACAACGTTCCGGACGCCAGTTCCGCGTGTATATCGTTCATCGGCTGGATAGGGATACTTCCGGCTTAATGATGTTCGCTAAAGATGAAAAGACGCAACGTACACTACGCGACAATTGGCATGATATAGTGACCGATCGCCGGTATGTAGCTGTAGTAGAGGGAAGTATGGAGAAGGATTATGGAACTGTAGAATCGTTTCTTACAGACAGAACTCTCTATGTCAGTTCAAGCCAACAAGATGATGGCGGCGCGTTATCCATCACTCACTATCGCACTATCAAGCGTGCCAATGGGTATTCTTTGATAGAATTGGACTTAGAGACAGGCCGTAAGAATCAAATCCGTGTACATATGCAAGATCTGGGACATCCGATTATCGGAGACGGAAGATATGGTGGTGAAAATACTCCTAACCCTATCGGTCGAATGGCACTTCATGCTTTCAAGCTGTGCTTCTATCATCCCATAACAGGAGATTTGATGGAGTTTGAGACTCCTTATCCGGCAGACTTCAAGAAATTGTTTCTGAAAAAGTAAGAAAGTTTTCACCACAGATTACACAGATTCGCACAGATTATTGCTATTAAAAATACACCATTTAATTTTTAATCTGTGTCAATCCATATAATCTGTGGTGAGTATAACTGCTTTATTTTCGGTATTTAATTTATATCTCATTGCATTTCCAGCGTAAATGGAAATCCCTCCGAGTCTCCAGTCAAATAAAAGATTCCGGTCATCACCCCCCGATAGATATCCACATTGTCCATATAAGAGGTTCCATTTCTACCATAATCCAGTACTAAGTTATTGCTATAGCGATCTTCCCAATACCACTGAAAGCGGAAATGGTCGTATAACTCTCTATTACGAAAAAACTGATACTCTTCACCAAAACCGTCTGGATCAAAAGTAAACTCACTATATAAAATTCGACCGTTACCAGCACTCATACCAACGTCACCTACCCATACCCGGCCAAACATTCGCTCTTCCAAGTCTTCATCATCTTCACACGAAGTAAAGCCGACCAATAAAGTCAGCATAAGTAGAAGCCCCGCATATTTCTTAATCAGTTTCATATCTTTTCTAGTTTATTTCGTTTACAAATACAAAATTAGCATTTTTATTTTACTATATACCACAAGCCATAAGTTTTTCGTACCTTTGCCAAATAATTTAAAATTCTCACATGAAACTTCTTTGGCTTGATTTAAATAGTTCATACGCCCATTCATCTTTGGCATTGCCTGCCTTGCACGCGCAAATAGCAGATGACACCACAGTCGAATGGTGTATGGTCTCCGCAACAATTAATGAAAACACTGGTAACATCGTCAAACAGATCTATCAACACCAACCGGATATTATTGCAGCTACCAATTGGCTATTTAATCATGAGCAACTGTTACACATTGTCTCACGCGCCAAAGCCCTGCTTCCACAATGCTGTATCATACTCGGAGGTCCCGAATTTTTAGGAGACAACAAAGACTTTCTATTCAAGAACAAATTTGTCAACGGAGTGTTTCGGGGAGAGGGAGAAGAAGTATTCCCATTATGGTTAAAGGTGTGGAATCGGCCAAGAAAAGAATGGAAATCAATCACAGGACTCTGTTATCTTGACGAATCGGAAGAATATCAAGACAACGGTATTGCCCGCGTCATGAACTTTTCCGCATTGGTTTCCCCGGAGAGAAGCCGTTTCTTTAATTGGAGCAAACCCTTTGTCCAACTGGAAACGACACGAGGTTGCTTCAATACCTGCGCATTCTGTGTCAGTGGCAGCGAAAAGCCTGTCCGTACCATCCCACTGGAAGCCATTCGCGAACGTTTGGATAATATTCATCAGCATGGTATCAAAAACGTGCGTGTACTCGACCGTACGTTCAATTATAACAACAAAAGAGCCAAAGACCTCTTGAATCTTTTCTGTGAATATCCGGATATCCGTTTCCACCTGGAAATTCACCCGGCACTCCTTTCCGAAGAGTTAAAGAATGAACTGGCTGCTTTACCCGATGGTTTATTGCATTTGGAAGCTGGCATTCAAAGTTTGCGGGAACCTGTTTTGGAACAAAGCCGCCGTATCGGAAAACTATCCGACGCCCTTGAAGGATTAAAATACCTCTGTTCGTTAAAGAACATGGAAACCCATGCCGATCTGATAGCAGGTCTCCCCCTCTATCATCTGACAGAAATATTTGAAGATGTCCGTACACTTGCAGAATATGGCGCAGGGGAAATACAACTGGAATCATTAAAGTTACTTCCGGGCACAGAAATGCGAAGAAGAGCAGGAGAATTGGGTATTCAATATTCTCCGCTTCCCCCATACGAAGTATTGCAAACCCGTGAAATCTCAGTAGAAGAATTACAAACAGCCCACTATCTGTCCCGTCTTTTGGATGGATTCTATAATACTCCCACCTGGCGGACAATCACACGGACATTAATTCTAGAGAATCCTCATTTCCTACATGAGCTACTTGATCATTTAGTTCGGACAGACGTCATAGACACCCCTCTAAGTCTGGAAAGAAGAGGATTAATCTTATATGATTTCTGTAAAAAGCATTATCCCGGTTATCTGACACAAGTCAGTATCGCATGGATAGAGGCCGGTATGTCATTAAAGAAAGCTCCGGCGGAAAAAGTAAGGACCAAACGCCAAGTCCCACCCGAGAAATGGGAAATAGTATACGGAACTTATCGTGAGAATTTACGGCTATGTTTCCTCCCCACTGATGAAGCAGAACATGGCTATTGGTTTGGATTCGAATCGGAGGTTCAGAAGATACAACCCGTATTTAAGGCAAAAAATTAATAACAACGGGCAACCGGATAATCGACTCTGTAAACTCGATCGAAGAAAGGAATCCATTCATTCTCAGCAATGCCAAGCTGCAAGCCATAAAAATGTGTATCCGCCTTTCTATATTCCAATATCCGGTCAGTCAACTTCGGTGAGGGAAGCGGTATTTTAAAATCAGTAATCCATAAAACATCCGCATTCATATACTCTTTCTTCGATTGAAGTAAGTCGAAAGTAGCTTTCAACATCCGGGTGGCATCCGTGTCCCCGCAAGAGGTGGTAGAAAAGAAATCAAGCAAACGGGCCCGTTCCTTGCGGACATCAATCGGACATATCGAAACAGAAAAAGCGATCAGGAAACAAGGACGGCGTTGCCTGTCGGCTATTTCCAATAGTTTCACCAACAAAGAACAAGCTATTTTCTCCGGAATACCTACCATGCTTCCGGAAGTATCCAGACAAACAATCATCGGCCCTTTATGAACAGCCGGTTTGGTTTCCAACGAACGGGCAGGCTGCATAATCTCGGACTTATAGCGGAACGTCTGGAGCTTTCGGGTGACATATTTATAAATAAACAAACTCTCCAAATCATCATCAGCACAATGCACCATCTCCGTAGGCAATAAAGCATTCAAGTCATTACCGACAGTAACTCCTTGAATATCATTTTTAGAGGAATGTTCCAACCGATACACATCCCCTTGTCCCACGTGCAGTCGTTCCCTTCCCTCATCATCGGCAGTACGCCCCATCAAGTTTGCTATTTTAATGATCTCCGGATATTCCTTCTGCATACGCACCACTTTACGGATCCGCTCAAAGTCAACCGTATTCCACATCCCGCTCATCAGTCCCCATGCCTGAAAGAATTCATCTTTTTCCACCTCATGCCGTCTAAGATATTCAGGAATATTCTTGAGATTGGCGTGCAACCTATTTTCCAGACTCTCTTTCCTCTGGTCTATCTCCTTCTTTTTCTGTTCCTGCAGATTACGTTTGAAAGCCTCCTCCCAATCTTCCACCATCCGTTCCCAAAGTTCATCATCGCCATACTTTTCCTCCTCATTCCCGAACTGGCTTTTATAAAAGGAACTACCAAAACCCATTGTCTCGTATTTGTCCGATACTTGCTGAAGCAAAGCCTGCCATCCGTCTTTCCGCCTGGCTATCGACCATTCCAACGTTTGCTTCATTCCATTCTGCTCCGATTGGCTTTTTTGCAGGTTATACTTTTCCTTTTCCAGATTCAAATGAATGAACAGGCTCATCATGTCATAAAAGATACGGGCACACACTTCATCAGTCAGCACTTGTATCTTTATCATCGGATCATTCATGATAGACAACAAATACGCATACAAAGGTTCATCATCTGTATCACTGCACTCACCGGTTGCCACATATTGATCCAGCACCCGGATATAAAAGGAAGCGTCATATTTAGGATTCATCGCCGTACCGCAATTTACGTACATCCACACGTGCCCAAGCTATCTCCTTACGCACCAGAGCCACATACTTCCCCACCTCTGTTTTATCCTCTTCGGATATAAACATATTTCCCTGCAATTCTCTAAACAGTTTTTCGACGGCAGCATTCACCGTTTCCAACTCCTGCTCATAATCACGGTCGGTAAGTGTTACATTCCCCAGCCAGAGTTGCTGTTGCTCTCCTCTTTGCAGCCGACGCATCGGGAAACGTACCCCGTTAATATACAGATTCCTGTCATCCCGATACAGCGTCACCCTTTCAGCTCCTTGCTCTCCCAGCTTGGCAGTACCCGAAAAGACACGTATAATCGTCTGCTTCGGATTCTGAGGATCGGCATACATCATCCCTGTTGCCGGTGCATTTTTCGGATTATATTCCTTCAGATTCCGATAATCCACAATGAAGATATAAGTATTTCCCGTACCATGATTTTCAACCTGGTAATAGAAATGATCGACAATCAACAGGTCATCATCCCTGCGGTCGCCTTGTTTTCGTGCCTTCTCCAACGCTTCACGCACACGACTCACTTTCAAATCCGATTTTAAGGCCCGGCTAATCGATGAAATTTCCTTAACATAAGAGGCAAACAAACTACGGATTACTATCTGGCGTATGTCCGTACGCTCATCCGGCTCACTCCACAAGCAATGATAAACAGGCAACAAATCCGGCAAAGTGACTTCCGTACGCCCATGTACAAAAGCCGAAGCCTTCAGAAGCCGTACTATATTCTTCCAACGGCGGTCGCTCACATAGACATTACGATGAACTTCCGAACCTTGTACTTCCACTTTTCCCAATCCCTGACGAATCTCCGTTATACACGCCAGAATTGTCATAGGTACTGTCACCCGGACTATTTCTTCCTGCCACAAGCGATATTCTTCATTCGTTATCTGCCATTTCCCGACTTCATCGTTTTCTTCCACTTCTTCATCCAGCAACATCTGATAAAATGTCTCTTCCCGCTTCACACAAGTACTGATGACGCGAATCAGAAAACGATCCCACAAAGCGTCGAGCCCTTCTCCCTGAGCAGGAAGCTCATTACTGGCGGCAACGAGCAGTTTCAACGGCAACTTGATTTCCGTATTTCCATTTCTAAAAAGTTTCTCATTAATAACCGTTAGCAGTGTATTCTGTATCGCCGGTCCCGCTTTCCATATCTCATCCAGAAATACAACATCCGCTGTCGGCAGATAACCGTCAACCACGCGTTCGTACGTATCCGATTCTTTCAGACGGCTAATGCTTACCGGACCAAAGATCTCATCAGGAGTACTGAACCGTGACATCAGATATTCAAACGCCCGGGCATTTACAAAAGCTTTCTTCAACCGCCGAGCCACCATAGATTTGGCTACTCCGGGAGGGCCCAACAGTAAGATACTCTCTCCCGCCAAAGCGGCAAGCAAAGACAACCCTACTTCCACTTCCTTCTCATATACACCCCGATTCATCTCTTCCAGCAAAAGACTGATACGTTCCTTTATTTCCATCCTTTTATCTTTCATTCCGATTCTATTTTCCAATCAAACTCCAAAAGTAGTACTTATTCGCCAAAGAAAAACAGATTGCAGATAAAATAAACTAATGCCCTTTCATTCAAAAATCCAATTCAATACCTAATGCACGTGCTATGCGAATGAAACTCGATAACTGTAATCGACTTCACCTTTTTCTACACGAGCAATATAACTTTATTCTTTACCGATTTTTTGCGCTAACTGTTTCTGAGTTAACTTAGGAGCCTTACGTCTATCCCGAAGTATATCTCCATAATACCATGCCAACATTTTTTCATTGAAAGCGTCACGGGTTGGTGTACCATGTTCCCCGTATTTTTCATCAAGTAACTGGTTGGTTGTCTTGAATTTTGCTAATTTTTTTTCATCTAACTGTATCATAACACTAAATCTTTTAAACACAGAAACACGCATTTCATACAAGTCCGTTCCATCTGTCAGTTGGCAAATGTCAATCAAGTGGCAGGAAAAGAATATCACTTTCTCTTAATCTTTGAAGATACATACGGAAAAGAATATCCGGAATATAATAACTGCTATCTTCCATTGTCAACAGATCCAATTCCATCAATTTACGACTCGCCGCCTGAACGGCACTACTAGATGTCAAAGCATATTTACGAATAAAAGAAGCACTCATTATTTTTTGGGCTTTTCCTTCTGTGGCAATCGCATACAAAAGTTCTTTCTGCCGTTCGGGGATTCGGGATAATATCTGGCGATAACCATCACCGGCCTCTTCCAAAATCTCATCAATTGTTTGTCTCAATATATCTATTGTACATACACCGCCAGCTGAAGTATTTATAAAAGCTTCATGAAAAGTCTTCTGCATATAATAAGTGTTCCCGCCAAACAGTCCGTATATCCTCAATACATCCTTCTCATGGATATCCCGTTCATACGCCCTGAACCATTTACAGACAAAAGGTATATATTCTTCTGTCGAAATAGGATGTAACTCCATTATCGACGTACTGTTATAAAAAGGTCTGGCTGAAGAAAGAAACATCTCCGTAACAAGATGGCGTTCACTACCGGCAAAGATAAAATGTACATTGGAAAGATGCTGGATATGCGAACGAAGTAGTGCCTCAATATTATCTTCCGGATACTTAGTAATCTGCTGAAATTCGTCAAAAGCCACAATACACGGTCTGTCCGCCTTTTCCAAAGAAGTAAAGATCTCGGCCAATGTAAATTCCGGATGACTGATATCCCCCAGCTCCAGGCTAAAAGTCGGAGTGGCAGTGATGGGATCAAAACCAAACTTCGCATTAATAGATCTCAATCCCTGCACCAATGCCATAAATGCCTTCCTACTTTTAGTATTCAACGTTTCAAAAACTTTTTGCCCGAAAAGGTAAGTGAATTCACGTAAACTGGATGTATGCAGGATATCTATATAAAAGGTATAATAATTATCAGCAATTTCAGGCTTGTCATAACAAAAACGAACCAACTTGGATTTTCCCATACGTCTCGGTGAAATCATACATAGATTTCCACCATTAGACAAGGTGCGAATGACTTTTTTCGATTCTTCACGCCTGTCACAGAAATATTTCTCCGGAATATTACCGGTAATAATAAAAGGGTTTTCCATTATTCATATATTTAATGAACACAAATATAATTATTACATTCGTATTATACAAATCGTATAATACAAATTCAATAAAATCGACTCTCACCACCGAGCCTGAAAAGTTTTAAAAGCCCAAAAGCTACATCTTCCATTAAATCTCGTACCTTTGCTGTCGATTTTAAATATCATATAATAATGAAGAACTTTATCAAGGGATTCCGGTTTACTCCCTCCAATTATCCGGCTGCAGTAGAAGAGAAAATACAGAAATACAGAAAACAAGGATACAAACTTCCGCCACGTAAGGTACTCCGTACCCCCGAGCAACTGGAAGGGATTCGTGAAAGCGCAAAAATCAATACAGCGTTGCTGGACTATATTTCGGAGAATATCCGTGAAGGGATGTCCACAGAAGAGATCGATGTGATGGTGTATGACTTCACAACCGCCCACGGAGCTATTCCCGCACCGCTCAACTATGAAGGATTTCCCAAAAGCGTCTGCACAAGTATCAATGATGTAGTGTGTCATGGGATACCCAACAAGCACGAGATTCTCAGAAGCGGTGATATTATCAACGTAGACGTTTCTACCATTTACAAAGGATATTTCTCCGATGCATCCCGGATGTTTATGATTGGAGAGGTCAGCCCTGAAATGCGCAAATTGGTTCAAGTGACCAAAGAATGTATGGAAATAGGTATTGCGGCCGCACAACCCTGGAAGCAATTGGGAGATGTAGGCGCAGCTATCCAAGCGCATGCCGAGAAGAACGGATTCAGTGTGGTACGTGATCTTTGCGGACATGGCGTAGGGATGAAGTTCCATGAAGAGCCGGATGTAGAACATTTCGGACGGCGAGGCACGGGCATGATGATCGTGCCGGGAATGACTTTTACCATCGAACCGATGATCAACATGGGAACTTACGAAGTATTCGTAGACGAAGCCGACGGATGGACAGTCTGCACGGACGACGGACTGCCTTCCGCCCAATGGGAAAACATGATTTTGATTACTGAAACCGGAAACGAAATTCTTACATATTGATGGAACTGATTCTACTCATTGCGATTGCCATATTAGTGACAGTCCTGCTGGTACTGGCTCTGACGAAAGGCAACAATCAAACGCAAGCGGAACAATTACAGATAGCCCTACGCCAACAAATGCAAGAGAACCGGGAGGAACTGAACCGCAGTATCCGGGAACTCCGCATGGAAATGACGCAGACGCTCAACCAGAATATGCAGCAACTTCAAGACGTTCTGCACAAAAACATGATGACTACCGGAGAACTGCAACGGCAAAAGTTCGACATGATGGCCCGCCAGCAGGAAACGTTAATAAAATCCACCGAGAAACGTTTGGATGATATGCGTCTGATGGTGGAGGAGAAACTGCAAAAAACACTGAACGAACGAATTGGGCAATCCTTCGAGATAGTCCGTTCGCAACTGGAGAATGTGCAGAAAGGGCTGGGAGAAATGAAATCTCTCGCCCAAGATGTAGGCGGACTGAAAAAGGTATTGAGTAATGTGAAAATGCGGGGCACATTCGGAGAAGTCCAACTGGGTGCTTTATTGGAACAGATGATGAGTCCGGAACAGTACGACGCCAATGTCAAAACAAAAAAGAGCGGAACAGAATTCGTCGAGTTTGCCATTAAACTTCCGGGAAAAGATGACGCCAACAGCACTGTTTACCTCCCGATTGACGCTAAATTCCCCAAAGATATTTACGAACAATATTATGATGCATTCGAGGCCGGAGATACCGCACTGATGGAGTCATCCGGCAAGCAACTGGAAAATACGATCAAGAAGATGGCAAAAGATATTCATGACAAATATGTGGACCCGCCTTTCACTACGGACTTTGCCATCATGTTTTTGCCATTCGAAAGTATCTACGCTGAGGTTATCCGCCGCACCAGCCTCGTAGAGACACTCCAGAAAGAATATAAAATTGTAGTGACCGGACCGACGACATTAGGCGCTATCCTCAACAGTCTGCAAATGGGCTTCCGCACCCTGGCGATCCAAAAGCGTACCGGAGAAGTGTGGACTGTGTTGGGAGCTGTCAAGACAGAATTCGGCAAGTTCGGAGGACTACTTGAAAAGGTACAAAAGAACCTCCAAAGTGCCGGCGACCAACTGGAAGAAGTGATGGGGAAACGGACACGTGCCATTGAACGCAAACTACGGCAAGTGGAACAGTTACCCCATGAAGAAAGCCGGAAAATTCTACCTATTGACGGAATAGAAGAAGAGGAAGAATAATCTCACAGGCTATCAGAGTTGCATTACGGATATAATCATCAGAATATGTTTGTCAAGAACGAATCGTTGTGTCCTTTGTCGTAACGGAACGCAGCGCCAGGTTTTTCACCCAAAGCACAAAGATTCCTGTCAAAATAAGGTTCAAGACCAAAGTCAATACTGAAATCACCAATGCCGGACCTCCCAGATTATATCCTAATGCTATGAAAATAATCCCCGCTCCCACTTCGCCACGGGTAAACATACCGATCGAAAGAGCCAACCGCTCACTCAACTTCCGGTCGCGATAAAAGAACATCGGACAAAGTTTTCCCAGATTTGACAGCAAAGAAACCATCACGACATGGAATAGAATCATTCCCCACGACATCATTTCCTGCGAACCGGTCACCGAATGTGTACCGGCATGAGTCTCCGCAAAGTTCACTCCGATAAAATGAGGCATACTCATCCCCACCAGGAACATAAACAGAAAGGAGATTCCCGTAGCAACCGACCGTTCAACCGGTGTATCATGTTCTTTATGCTTCATGATCATTCCCAGGACAAATGCCGGCAAAAGCACTTCGATATGAATGCTTCCCGCTTCTCCGTATAGTTCCTTGCTGCCCAAATAAAGTATCTGAGTAGCCAGAAATATAATAACAGAATAAAAGAGGATAGCCTTCCAATCCTGCCGCCAATCATATTTATTCAATCGCTGCCAACCGATAGACAGCAATAGAAACACAATCACCACTACAATAATCAACTGCCAGCGCAAACCGATCATCATAATCTGAAGAGGAATCATCAGGATAATCGTGTCCAGATCATCGAAGATAGCCAATACCTGTATTTTCTTATAAATCCAACTGGATTTCAATCCGATAGCAGCCAGCATTGTAAATAAGATACCCGCAGAGGTAGGGGCGGCAAAACGGCTTAGCAACAGATTCTCTTTCCATGCCTCCCAGCTATTCCAGTAATCGGGCGGAAGTAATATGAACACATAATAAATAGCAATCATAAACCAAGGGAGAGCAGCCGTCGCCATCGCTATAAAATAATCTTCGGCATAACTTTTCCAACGGGACTTGTCAAGAACGAATTCCCGGCCCACGTTAATCATTATAAAACTAAGACATACATAAAGCAATACGTTAGAAATGGACTTGACAACTCCATACCCCTCTCCTGCTATCATTGGCAGGAATTGTGAAATGACGAGCCCCAACATCAGGAAGCCCGAAAAAGACAGTACTTTTCTCATATTTATAGTTGTTGCTGGTATATTAAAAACTAACCGCAAGTCAATTTGTTCAGCGCATATCTCTGAAAAATTGCTTGCGGCAATGTTTTAATCCAACTTCAGTACGGCAAGGAAGGCCTTCTGAGGAACCTCCACGTTGCCAATCTGCTTCATTCGTTTCTTACCTCTCTTCTGCTTTTCAAGCAGCTTCCGTTTACGGCTTACGTCGCCACCGTAACATTTGGCTGTTACGTCTTTACGGACTGCCTTGATGGTTTCACGCGCTATAATCTTAGCTCCAATAGCCGCCTGGATAGCAATCTCAAACTGTTGGCGGGGAATCAGCTCTTTCAATTTCTCACACATCCGGCGTCCCATATCATAGGCATTGTCGAAATGGATCAACGTAGACAGAGCGTCCACCGGCTCGCCGTTCAGCATAATATCCAGTTTCACCAGCTTGGAAGGTCTGAAACCGTTGGGATGATAGTCAAACGACGCATACCCTTTCGAAATACTCTTCAAACGGTCATAGAAGTCGATCACTATTTCCCCCAAAGGCATATTATAAAAGATCTCCACGCGATTGCCGGAAATATATTCCTGTTTAAGGAGTTCTCCGCGTTTCCCCAGACAAAGCGTCATAATGGGGCCGATATAGTCAGTAGTTGTGATGATGGAAGCCTTGATGTAGGGTTCCTCGATATGATCGATCAATGTCGGGTCGGGCATACCACCGGGATTATGCACCTCCTTCATCTCTCCCTGTTTGTCATATATATTATAAGATACGTTGGGCACGGTAGTGATCACATTCATGTCGAATTCGCGATCAAGCCGTTCCTGCACGATCTCCATGTGGAGCAATCCCAGAAAACCGCAACGGAAACCAAAACCCAATGCCAACGAAGACTCCGGCTGGAAAGTCAAAGAAGCGTCGTTCAACTGCAATTTTTCCAACGAAGCGCGCAAATCTTCAAAATCTTCCGCTTCAATCGGATAAACTCCCGCAAATACCATCGGCTTCACTTCCTCAAATCCGGCGATAGCCTGCGCGCACGGACGGGCCACATGAGTGATGGTATCTCCCACTTTCACCTCTTTTGAAGTTTTAATACCGGAAATAATATACCCTACATCCCCCGTACGAAGCTCATTGCGAGGAACCAGCTCCATCTTCAATACCCCGACCTCGTCAGCGTCATATTCTTTGCCCGTATTGAAAAACTTCACCTTATCCCCTTTCCGAATCACTCCGTTCTCAATCTTGAAATAGGCGATAATACCACGGAAAGAGTTGAATACGGAATCGAAGATCAATGCTTGCAGCGGTGCTTCCTCATCTCCTACCGGATGGGGAATACGTTCGATTACGGCTGCGAGAATCTCTTCCACCCCCATACCCGTCTTACCGGAAGCACGTATGATTTCCTCACGCTTGCAGCCCAGCAATTCGACAATTTCATCTTCCACCTCTTCCGGCATGGCGCTTGCCATATCGCATTTATTGATTACAGGAATAATTTCAAGATCGTGCTCGATAGCCATATACAGGTTGGAAATGGTCTGTGCCTGTACTCCTTGAGATGCATCGACAATCAGCAACGCACCTTCACAGGCTGCGATAGAACGGGACACCTCATAGGAAAAGTCCACGTGTCCCGGAGTATCAATCAAGTTCAGGATATACTTCTCACCCTTATAATTATACTCCATCTGGATGGCATGGCTCTTGATTGTGATACCTCTCTCCTTCTCCAAGTCCATGTCGTCAAGCATCTGCCCTGAAGTCACCTGAATGGTGTTGGTATACTCCAACAAACGGTCGGCCAGAGTTGACTTACCATGATCAATGTGGGCTATAATGCAGAAATTTCGAATATTCTTCATTCTGAATTCTTATTATTTTATCTTTTTCGGTGTGCAAAGATACGTAAATGGCGGAATATAAAAAAATGCGTTGATAACATTATGATAATGTACCAACGCATTTTTTTATTGCTTAAGTGAGTTACTCGCTTAGATCAATTTGATGAAGAGTTCACCTTCAACTTCTTCCACAGAGACTTTGTCTTCTCTCAATAACCAGCCAAGTCCGAGGAACAAATCTTTGTCAACCAATTTAGTTGCTTTCTTCAATTGCTTGGCAGTCATTCCTTCTGTTTCATTCAGTGCATTCCAGATAGTACCTGCAATCACACCTGCTTTTTCTTTCAACATTTGCTTTGAAATTTTAGTTAGACATGCTTTAAATCATCCGGTCTTGAAAGACTTTCAGATTTTATTTCGGGGACAAAGATAGCTATTTTTATGTTATAGAACACTTTATTGAAGGTTTTTTTATTGATTTTGTAAGAATAATGGCTTTTTTCCCTTATTTTGGATGGTTTTCGAGATATTCAGACCAAATTCTCGCCGCTTCTTCCACCATTTTCGCACAAGGACGTTTGCTATAATATTGAGCAGTACGTTCTTCCGGAACATTTGAGGCCGGTTCTTTTTTCTTCAATCCCAACAATTCGCCACAAATCAGCGACCCGTTGCGTTTTTTGAACTCGGCAGCCAATTCCTGGACAACTGCATAATTCGCTGCCTTTCCCTCGCGGTCTGTCGCTTCCGTAGCTCCGGTTTCGAGTCCTGCCACCAGGAACATACCGCAAGCAGCGCCACAAGTTTCGCGCATCCGGCCTATTCCTCCACCAAAGGATGCCCCCATGCGCAGAGCCTGTTCCTGCGTGAATCCGTACATATCTGCAAAGGCTGCCACTACGGACTGTGAACAATTGTATCCGCTTTTAAAAAGCTCTACTGCTTTTTGTACTCTATCTTCCATACTATTGTCTTTTTATTATATTCATCCCGACCCTAAAAACTCAACGGTCAATCTCCAACACCATCGGACAATGATCGGAATGCACCGCCTCATTCAGAATCCGAGCACTCTTCAACCATCGGCGTACCGGCTCGCTGGTCATACAATAATCTATTCGCCAGCCTTTATTTTTGGCACGCGAATTAAAACGGTAGCTCCACCAGGTATACTCCTGTTTTTCCGGATAAAGCAGACGGAAAGAATCAATAAAGCCTGCCGAGAGAAAACGCGTCATCCATTCCCGCTCTTCGGGGAGGAAACCGCTATTCTTCGCATTACGGACAGGATCATGAATATCAATCGGTTCATGGCATATATTATAATCACCGCAAAGAATCAGATTCGGACGTGTCTTCCGCAGCTCTGTCACGTATTTCTGAAAATCCTCCAGCCACACCATCTTGAATGCCTGGCGTTCGTCCCCGCTAGTCCCCGAAGGGTGGTACACGCTTACCACCGACAAATCACCGAAGTCCGCACGGATAAAACGGCCTTCATTATCGTATGCTTCCATTCCCATCCCGTATTCCACGTGGTCAGGTTCTTGCTTGGTCAATATGGCCACTCCGCTATATCCTTTTTTCTGTGCCGAATACAAATACGACTTATAGCCCAATGCTTCAAACACTTCCGCCGGGTATTGATCCGGCTGTAGTTTTGTCTCTTGCAGACAAAGAATATCCAGGTTTTCCTGCGCCAGCCATTCCGGGAAACCTTTGGAGATAGCAGCACGCAAGCCGTTCACATTATAAGTTATAATCTTCATCATTATATATTTATTGATTCACGTTTATTTTAGGAAAACAGAAGCATGATATTCAGTACGGATACAATTATCGCGATAGTATACAGCACAAATGTGCTCCAACGACTATTCACATAATTCCCCATCACCTTCCGGGAAGATGTCAGTCCGACTTGCAGAAAGACCGTGAAAGGCAATTGGATACTAAGTATCATCTGCGAAATAATCAGCCCCTTAAAAGGATCTCCGATAAAGAAAATCAGCAATAAGGCGATTCCTAGCGATAAAAGGACTCCCACTTGCGAGTGACTGTCTTTGATGTGATAAGACTCGCCGAAAATACCGGCAAAGATGGAACCTGCCGCCATCCCGCTTGTAATGGTGGACGAAATGCCCGCCATCAGCAATGCCAAAGCAAATACAATGGCAGCATTGCTGCCCAGCAACGGTTCCAGCAAGGACTTGGCCTGTTGCAGTTCCTCCACTTGAATGCCGCTTTTAAAGAAAGTCGCGGCAGCCAGCAGAATCATGGCACTGTTAATCGCCCAACCGATAATCATTGAGAACAGCGTATCGAACAACTCATATTTCAGTACTTTCTTGATAGATGCATCATCTTTCTTGTTATACTCGTGACTCTGTATCACTTCCGAATGCAAAAACAGGTTATGAGGCATTACCACCGCTCCCAGCACGCTCATGATTATCAGCATACTTCCTTCGGGAAACGAAGGAGTCACCCACCCCGCCGTTGCAGCCGGCCAGTCTATCTGCACCAAGAAAAGCTCATAAATAAACGAAAGTCCGATGACAGACACAAAGGCAATGATGGAACGTTCTATTTTCTTATAGGAATTGGTGAAAAGCATGATGGACACAAAAAGCGTAGTCAGCACAGCTCCCCATACAATAGGAATATCGAACAGCATTTCCAATGCGATGGCTCCACCCAGAATCTCTGCCAGCGAAGTAGAGATGGAAGCCAGCACCGCCGTACCAAGAATAGGACGGGATACCCATTTGGGAGTATATTTGGTGGCAGCTTCCGAAAGGCAAAGTCCGGTGACAATCCCCAAGTGAGCAACATTATGTTGAAGGATGATCAGCATAATCGTGGACAAGGTAACCACCCACAGTAATGAATAGCCGAATTCGGATCCGGCGGCAAAATTAGAAGCCCAGTTTCCGGGATCTATAAATCCGACAGTCACCAGAAGTCCCGGACCAATATATTTGAAAACATCCAGTCCGCCCAGATAGCGTTTATGATCTTTGCGTTTTAAGTCTTGAAAAAGATTCTTCATTGCTGCATAATAGTTTATTCAGTACAAATATACTTATAAATAACGAGTAGAGATCAATTTTGGTTCAAAATACCGACAAATAAGGAAAACGCTACTAACATCAAAAGCCCAAAGCAGTATCATAAAAAAACGCGGATCAACGCAAACTTACACAAAGATTAAATTTAATCTGCGATAATTTGCGTTAATCCGCGTTTCCTATCTTATACTTGAGACCGGATGATATCAATACCCCATCTCATGCAATGCACGGCATAACTGGTCCGGACACGAAGTGGGTCTGCCGCCACAGCGTACTCCTTCAAGTTTACTTATCACGTCCTCCACCTTCATTCCCTTTACCAGGCGCGAAAGACCTTGAAGATTGCCGTTGCATCCTCCCCAAAAGGCCACTTCTTTCACCACTCCATCTTCCACATTCAGTTCGATGTTGGTGCTGCAAGTGCCTTTCGTCTTATAAACATATTCCATGAGCTGTTATTCTTCGCCTTCCGGTTGCATATTGGTATAAACGGTCTGTACGTCGTCAAATTCTTCCAAACGTTCCACCATCTTATCTAATGTCTCACGCTGTTCCGGAGTAACCTCTTTCAGATCGTTCGGGATATAAGTGAAATCTCCACCGACATCTTCGAAACCACATTCCTCCAAATGTTTCTGAATGGCGGCATAGCTCTTAGGATCACCATAGATCGTAATTGTTCCTTCTTCCCTATCTTCATCATATTCATCTTCCACATTATAATCTATCAGGTCAAGAATCAGCTCTTCCATATCCAAGTCCTCTTTCTTCTTGAAAGTGAAAACACACTTATGGTCGAAAAGGAATGCCAAAGAACCCATTGTACCCAAGTTCCCGCCGAATTTGTTGAAAACGGAACGCACGTCCGCTACGGTACGGGTAGGGTTGTCGGTAAGTGTATCTACGAATACAGCTACTCCGTGAGGACCGTATCCCTCATACGTCATGCCCTTATAGTCACTCTGGTCTTTACCCATCGCATTCTTGATGGCACGCTCGATGTTATCCTTCGGCATATTTTCACGCTTACAAGTAGCGATCACCGAACGGAGTGTCGGGTTGTTTTCAGGTTCCGGACCACCTGCCTTTACAGCAATAGCGATTTGTTTACCCAGTCTTGTAAATGTTTTAGCCATGTGGCCCCATCTCTTCAGCTTGGTAGCTTTTCTATATTCAAATGCTCTTCCCATTGGTTTATATTTTTAGATTGAAATTTTAAACTTATCTAAGTTTGGCTCCCAGTTTATCTTCCAGGTTTTTCACCAGTTTCGACATGATCTTATCAATCATCTTATCGTTCAATGTCTGGCTCTCGTCTTGAAGCAAGAAGCTGACCGCATACGATTTCTTACCAGCTTCCAGATTCTTGCCTTCATATACATCGAAGAGTTCCACTTCTTTCAGCAACTTCTTCTCTGTCTCGTAAGCGATCTTCTCGATTTCGGCAAACTGCACATTCTTGTCGAGCAGCAAAGCCAAATCGCGCCGTACAGCCGGGAACTTGGAAAGCTCCTTGTAGCTGACCTTAACCGAACGGACCGCTTTCAACAATTCTTTCCAGTTCAAGTCAGCGAAATAAACTTCATTGTCTATATCGAACGCTTTCAGCAGCTTCTTAGTAACTACACCAAAAGAAGCAAGGCGTTTGCCACCCTTCGTATGGACAGACAGTGCGGCAGCAAAGATATCATCAGCCAGATTGCCTATCACCAGATTGTGCAAATCCAGTCCTAAACGTTTCAAGATATTCTCCACGTATGCTTTCAGCTCATATACCGAACTGTTCTCATCCGGATGCGCCCATGAGTTGGAAACCTTCTTGCCTGTAACCCACAGACCCAAATGATAATCTTCCGAATAAGGAGCCAACGCTTTTTCCGGGTTCTTCTTGTCCCCGTCGAAATAATAGCAATTACCAAATTCAAAGAATTTCAGATCCGCATTTTTACGATTGGCATTATGGGCAATGCTTTCCAATCCGCCGAACAGCAAAGTCTGGCGCATAGCGTTCAAATCAGCGCTTAGCGGATTCAACAGCATAACCAGGCGATTGGAAGGATAAGTTTCCAGACCGTCATAATAAGCCGCACGGGTCAATGAGTTGTTCAATATTTCATTGAATCCACAGCCCACCAATTGTTCGGCAACCAGATTCTGCAATTTATTCGACTTGTCATGCTCGCCTTTAGTAGTCAGACTGGATTTCAACGTAGTCGGAATTTCCACATTATTATATCCGTAGATGCGGAGAATATCCTCAATCACGTCACAATCACGCTGCACATCCACACGATAAGGAGGAACGGCCAATGTCAGTCCTTCCGCCGTCTCATTGGTTATCTTCATTTCCAGGCTCGTCACAATGCTCTTGATTGTCTCTACCGGAATCACTTTACCAATCAGCGAATGTACTTTCTCGTAAGACAGGTCTACTATGAAATCCTGTGCAGGAGCAGTATATACATCTTTTATTTCAGAAGAGATAGTACCGCCTGCCAACTCTTTTACCATTATGGCAGCCAGTTTCAGACAGTAAATCACACTATTCGGGTCGATGCCGCGTTCAAAGCGGAAAGAAGCATCGGTATTCAAGCCGTGACGGCGTGCCGTCTTACGCACCCATGTAGGATGGAAATAAGCACTTTCGATGAAAACATCCGTTGTAGCTTCCGTAGAACCGGAATCCAATCCGCCAAATACGCCTGCAATGCACATGGCTTCTTCCTTATTGCAAATCATCAGGTCGCGGTCACTCAGCTTACGTTCCACCTCATCCAGCGTAACGAACGGAGTTCCTTCGGGCATTGTCTTTACGATAACTTCATTACCCTTTATCTTACCGGCATCAAAGCAATGCAACGGTTGTCCGAAAGCATGAACAATGTAATTAGTGACATCCACTACATTATTAATAGGACGCACACCGATCAGGCGCAATTTATTCTGCAACCATTCCGGACTTTCCTTTACGGTCACTCCTTTCACGGTAACACCGGCATAATGCGGACACGCTTCACTGTTTTCAACCTTTACTTCGATATCCAAATCATGGCTTTCCACTTTAAAGTCGTCCACCGACGGACGTTGCAGGGTTGCCTGCTTACCATTCTGAATCAGATAAGCATACAAGTCACGGGCTACCCCGTAGTGAGAGCAGGCATCCGCACGGTTAGGCGTGATATCCACTTCAAGCACATAATCGCTCTTGATATTATAATAATCTTTGGCAAGAGTACCCGGAACAGCATCTTCCGGCAAAACGATGATACCTGCATGATCCGTACCGATACCGATTTCATCTTCAGCACAAATCATACCTGTAGATTCTACACCGCGGATTTTTGATTTTTTGATGGTAAAGCATTCGTCCCCGTCATAGAGTTTTGTCCCCAACGTAGCGACTACCACTTTTTGTCCGGCAGCCACGTTCGGAGCTCCACAAACGATCTGCACCGGATCGCCTTCTCCCAGATTGACAGTAGTAATGTGCAGATGGTCCGAATTAGGATGTTCCACACAGGTCAGCACTTCGCCGATCACAAGTCCCTCCAAACCACCTTTAATGGTCTGCACTTCTTCCACACCACCTGTTTCCAAGCCGATAGAAGTCAACGCAGCCGCCGTTTCATCAGGCGTCAAATCGAAGTTGACATACTCTTTCAGCCAGTTATAAGAGATATTCATATAGTTAATTTTTTATTGTTTCTCAAAAGATTCGCAAAGTTAATAAGATTTTTCGGTTGACCGAAAAGGTTAGATAAAAAATTGCAGGTTATTTCACCACAGAGGATGCAGAGGACACAGAGGATATCGGAAAGATGAAAAATAAGTGTAAATCCGTAATAAGCAAAGTGTGTATAATTAACTTATAAACTAATTAAACATGAGTACTTAAATAAAAAGAAAAAACTCTGTGTCCTCAGTGTCCTCTGTGGTGAAATAATACGCAACTAAAATGGCAAAGGTCCATCCCCTCCTACCGGTGCCCCGAACGGATTACCCGACTGCGGAGTAAAGTCCGGTGCCGACGGTGGCGGAACAGAACCGGCTCCTCCGGCATTCATCTTAGACCCCAGCATAGCACCGGCAGGCTCACCCGGCATAGGAATCACCATGTCATCCTCCGGATTTGAGAAACGGGTATACTCACCTTTGAATCGGAGCAGCACTTCACCCACCGCACCGTTACGATGCTTGGCTATCACAATCTCTGCCATACCGCGAAGGTCATTACCACGATCATCCTGATAAATTTTGTAATATTCCGGACGGTGGATAAAACATACCATATCGGCATCCTGCTCGATGGCTCCCGATTCACGAAGGTCGCTCAACTGCGGACGTTTGCCATCAATTCCTTCACGGCTCTCCACACCACGATTCAACTGCGACAATGCGACAATCGGGATGTTCAGCTCCTTCGCCAATCCCTTCAGTGAACGTGAAATAGTGCTGACCTCCTCCTGACGGCTTCCGAACGCCATTCCACTAGCATTCATCAACTGCAAGTAGTCAATAATAATGATTTTCACCCCATGTTCACGCACCAGACGACGGGCTTTCGTACGAAGCTCAAACACCGACAGAGAGGGAGTATCATCCACATACAGCGGTGCATCCAACAAATCCTTCAGTTTATAATCCAATTGCTGCCATTCATAATTCGCCAACTGTCCGCTTTTTATTTTCTCACTCGGAATCTCGCAGACATTCGTAATCAGACGATTCACCAACTGGACATTACTCATTTCAAGAGAAAACAACGCTACCGGGTTACGATAATCGACGGCTATATTCTTCGCCATAGAAAGGACGAAAGCTGTCTTACCCATCGCAGGACGGGCGGCAATAATAATAAGGTCGGAGTTCTGCCAACCGGAAGTCATCTTGTCCAGCTTCGTAAAACCACTTTCAAGGCCACTCAATCCGTCCGTTCGTGCCGCTGCCTTCTGAATCAGCTTATACGCTTCGTCAATCACCGGATTGATCTGCGTGTAGTCCTTCTTCATGTTCTGCTGCGAAATCTCAAAAAGCTTTCCTTCGGCTTCCTGCATCAGATCGTCCACATCCAGCGTTTCATCAAACGCCTTACTCTGAATGTTACTGGTAAAAGTAATCAACTCGCGCGCCAATGATTTCTGTGCTATGATGCGTGCATGATATTCAATATGCGCCGAAGAGGCCACTTTGCTACTCAACTGAGTAATATAGAACGGACCTCCGACCTCTTCCAGCTCTCCGCGTTTGCTAAGCTGTTCCTTTACAGTCAGAATATCCACCGGCTTCTGATTTACGGCAAGATCGGTGATAGCGGCATAGATCAGTTGATGCCGGTGTTCATAAAAAGATTCGGGACGAAGAATTTCACTCACCAACGAATAAGCGTCCTTCTCAATCATCAAAGCCCCCAATACCGCTTCTTCCAGCTCAGGTGCCTGCGGCTGAATACGTCCATAATCATTTACCGGTTGCACTTTAGCAGACTTCGTATTGCGGGTGTTTCTTCTCTGTTCGGCCATTAATTCAATTAAAAATTAAAGATTAAAAACTAAAAGTTACGACTGGACATATTCATTCATAACAGATTTCTTCCGGTCGAGAGGACAAAGATAGAACATAATCACGAAGAATAGATAAGGAAAAATGAAGTTTTTACTAACTTTGTCCCCTGTGTCGCTTTTTCTTTAATTTTTAATCTTTAAATGAATATGATTGCTTTTCCCAATATCAAAATAAACTTGGGGCTTTCCATTACGGAAAAACGCCCGGACGGATACCATAATCTGGAAACAGTGTTCTATCCGGTGGCTTTGGAAGATGCGCTGGAAATCCGTACTTCTCCCGACACTGACCGGAAATTTACCCTTTACCAACACGGAATGGAAATAGCGGGCAAGCCGGAAGATAATCTGGTGGTAAAAGCCTATCTGTTGATGGATAAGGAATTCCATCTTCCTCCTGTAGAGATCCATCTATATAAACACATTCCTTCCGGAGCCGGACTGGGTGGAGGATCATCCGATGCAGCTTTCATGCTGAAGTTGCTCAATAATCATTATCAGTTAGGGGTATCTGAAGAACAATTGGAGGTATACGCTGCCACTTTGGGAGCAGACTGTGCTTTCTTTATCAAAAACAGACCGACTTTTGCCGAAGGAATCGGTAATATCTTTTCTCCGGTCGATCTTTCATTAAGCGGCTACCAAATCATGATTATCAAACCGGATGTGTTCGTATCCACTCGGGAAGCTTTTGCAAACATCCGCCCTCATCATCCGGAATATCCCGTCAAAGAGGTCATCCGACGTCCGGTTACAGAGTGGAAAGATACCCTGATCAATGATTTCGAAGCCAGCGTATTCCCGCAACATCCCATCATCGGAAATATAAAAAAAGAGCTCTATCATCACGGAGCGATCTACGCATCCATGAGCGGTTCCGGCTCTTCAGTTTTCGGACTGTTCGCACCCGATGCACTGTTACCGGAAATTGATTGGGGAACGGATACGTTCTGCTTCACAGGAACACTTAAATAAAAACGGTACCACGACTCACGTCGTAGTACCGTCACAACACAAACACAAAATAAAACACGACAAAACTACTGTGCAATCTACCTGTCTATACCAAAGAAGTATAAGTACTGCTCTTGTATATTCACATACCCGCAAACAGCTTCAGGTCGATCACATCAAATTAAACAAATCTACATTGATTTGTTTGAGCTATTAGATGATAAAACAAAAAAATGCTATTTTATTGAATACCTCTTTCACGAAGTTTCAACTGCCAGTTCCAGGCAGAGCGCAAAGTATCTTCCAAAGTTTCCACAGCTTTCCATCCCAATTCGGAATTAGCGAAATCAGGATTTGCCCAAACTTTTTCAATATCTCCCGCACGACGGCCGACGATCTGATAGTTCAACTTCACACCGGTAGCCTTTTCGAAGCCTTGAATCAATTCCAATACAGAGACACCACGTCCCGTACCGATATTGAATACTTCCACTTTTTCTTTCTGCGCCTTCTCCAAGATACGGCGGATAGCAATCACGTGTGCCTTAGCCAAGTCAACAACATTGATAAAGTCACGGATGCAAGAACCGTCGGGCGTATCATAATCGTCACCGAACACACTCAGCTTCTCGCGAATGCCGATAGCTGTCTGAGTCAGATAAGGAATCAGGTTCTGGGGAACACCGTTCGGCAACTCACCCAGCAATGCAGTAGGATGCGCACCTATCGGATTGAAATAACGCAACATGATTGCATTGATCGGAGCACCGGAGACTACCGTATCACGGATAATCTCTTCATTAATCTGTTTTGTATTTCCGTATGGTGATTCCGCTTTCTTAATCGGCGCCTTTTCTGTCACCGGCAATTCATCCGGCTGTCCATACACCGTACAAGAAGAAGAGAATACAATACCTTCCACTCCGTGTTTCGGCATCAGTTCGAGAAGGTTAATCAAAGAAACCAGATTATTACGATAATAAAGCAACGGTTTCTCCACCGACTCACCTACCGCCTTGCTTGCGGCAAAGTGGATGATAGCTTTAATTCCTTTATATTTTGTGAATACGGCGTCAAGACCTTCAAAATCAAGACAATCCAACTTTTCAAAAGCCGGACGGATACCGGAAACTTTTTCTATATTGTCGACAACATCAGCACTGGAATTTGATAAATTATCGATGATGATTACTTCATACCCACTGTTTTGCAACTCTACAACAGTATGGGAACCAATATATCCCGTTCCCCCTGTCACTAAAATTCTTTCTTTCATATTCTTTACTTATATGGTTAGTTCTTCGGTCTATTATTGTTTGAGCTACAAATGTATGGAAATAAAATGAGAATGCAATATTCCGTAACCATTTTATTTATAAAAGAATTGGGAACTCATTATCTGTATGTCTCCACACAGCCGAGTTCCCAATCCATATTTAATTATCAACTGTAAATCTTACACCACGCCGGAGAATCCCATGAATGCCATAGCCAGCAGACCGGCGGTGATCAATGCGATCGGAGTGCCTTGCATTCCCTTCGGAATTTTCACCAGACTCATCTGCTCGCGCAATCCTGCAAAAAGCACCAGAGCCAGTCCGAATCCGAGAGCTGTTGAGAACGCGTATACAACGCCTGTCAGCAAATCATAGTCTTTCTGAATCACCAGAATAGCCACACCCAAGATACAGCAGTTGGTTGTGATCAATGGCAAAAATACACCCAACGCCTGATACAGAGCCGGAGAGACTTTCTTCAGAATGATTTCCACCATCTGCACCAGTCCGGCAATCACCAGAATAAAAGTAATTGTCTGCAAATATCCCAGATCGAAAACATCCAGAACAAATTTCTGAATCAAGAAAGTGACAATGGTAGCGATGGTCAGCACAAAAGCAACCGCAGCGCTCATACCCATCGCAGTTTCCACTTTCTTAGATACGCCCAAGAACGGACAAATACCCAAGAACTGCGACAACACGATGTTGTTTACAAAGATTGCCGAAATAAAAATCAATATATATTCCATATTCTTCTCTTATTTAATTGAATTAGGCTTTCTTCAAGCTGTTGATCAACGCAATAAGGTATCCTAAAGCGATGAAAGCACCCGGAGCCAATACAAACACCAACATTCCGTACTCTTCCGGCATGATTGTCAGATTGAAAATCTTGCCTGTTCCCAAGAATTCGCGAACAGCTCCCAGCAGAGTCAAGGCTATCGTAAAACCAAGTCCCATACCAAGACCGTCGAACATGGAAGCCACCGGGTTATTCTTCGCGGCGAATGCTTCAGCACGTCCCAGCACAATACAGTTTACCACGATCAACGGGATGAAAAGACCCAGTGTGGCATACAAATCCGGCACGTAAGCCTGCATCACCATCTGGAGCAATGTCACGAAAGACGCAATGACTACAATGAACGATGGGATACGTACCATATCCGGAATCAGATTCTTGATGGAAGAAATTACCACGTTTGAACAAATCAACACAAACATAGTGGCCAGTCCCATACCCATACCATTGATAGCCGATGAAGTTGTACCCAATGTAGGACACATACCAAGCAGGAGCACAAACGTAGGATTCTCTTTGATAATCCCGTTCATCATTACTTTAAAATTATTCATATCTTAATCTCCTCCTTTCTTAATTAATAGAATCTTGCTTCACCGTTTCAGTTTCCGGAGCAGTGGCAGATTCATTTTTCTGCGAAGCTCCCGAAACAGTATCTATTTCTCCCGTCTTATAGGCTTCGTAAGCCTTGTTGACAGCGTTCAGGAAAGCACGTGACGTGATAGTCGAAGCGGTAATAGCGTCTACCTGGCCTCCGTCCTTAGAGACTTTCAGTTCACCTTCGCCCGGACTCATACCTTTAATGCTTCCCTTGTTTCCTTCTTTAAACCAGTCGGCAGCTTTCGAGCCCAGTCCCGGAGTCTCGGCATGAGCCAGCAAAGAGTAATTGTAAATCTTGCCCTCAGCGTCAAAGCCGACCAGCACTTTCAGCTCGCCACCGAACCCCATAGCTTTGGACTCAACTGCCGAACCGACCCATTCCTCTCCTTTTTTTGCCGGATAAACGATGAAGTCCACCACTTTCTTTCCGTCTTTCTCGCTGAAGATCGTGTCGCTTTCGCCTACCGGGTTATTAGTAAATTCCGGAAGAACCTGTTTCAAGGCCTCGTTCAATGTCTTCGCATTCGCTTCGGCAATAGGACCTTTTGTCAATTCATTCACGTAAGCCAGCAATGCTACGGAAATGGCAGTCACCCCCGTAAGTACCAGCAACATATTCTTTAAAGATGATTCTAACTTTTTCATTTCTTCTTCGCTACCTCCCCAAAGCGTTTAGGTTTACAATAGGTGTTAATCAGCGGAGTGAACGCATTCATAATCAGGATGGCAAACGACATACCTTCGGGATATGCGCCGAACAGACGGATAATAACCGTCAGCAGACCGATACAAACACCATAAATCAACATTCCCTTCTTGCTCATCGGAGAAGTCACATAGTCGGTTGCCATAAAGACGGCACCCAACATCAATCCGCCGGAAAGCAACTGCAATACCGGAGATACATATTTTGCAGGATCAACCAAATGCATGATACCGGCAAAAACAAATACAGTGACCAGGATAGACACAGGTATATGCCAAGTGATGATTTTCTTCCAAAGCATATAGCTCAATCCGATCAGCAGAGCCAACGCGCTGACCTCACCGATACAGCCACCGTTCTGACCGATCAGCAGACTGAATGCGTCTGGGATCTGGCTCAACGCGGACATATCACCGTGAATAGCCTGTTTCATCAGCGCCAACGGAGTAGCTCCGGTAGTAGCATCCGTATAAGCTGTCAACTGACCTACTACCGGCCAGCTAGTCATCTGTACGGGGAACGAAAGCAACAGGAAGACACGTCCTGCCAATGCGGGGTTGAAAGGGTTGCAGCCTAATCCGCCGAAAGACATCTTGCCTACACCGATAGCGAACAATGCGCCCAGAATAATAATCCATACAGGTAAGTTGGACGGCAAATTGAAAGCCAGCAACACACCTGTGATGACAGCAGAACCGTCACAAATCGTTGAAGTCGGTTTCTTCATCAAATATTTTCCGATCGCCCATTCGAAGAATAAACAGGCCGCAACGGAAGTAGCAGTAACAATCAGAGCACCCAGTCCGAAGAAATAGAGAGACACCAGAAACGCCGGAATGAGTGCAATCAGCACACAGTACATATTCTTCTGTACGCTGTCTCCGCCATGAACGTGGGGTGATAGTGATACGATTAATTTATTTTCCATATTCGTTATTTTTTAGCTTGACGTGCACGAATCATAGCTCCCACTTTGCCTTTACCGAGACGACAATAGTCGAGCAACGGACGGTTGGCAGGACAAGTGAACTGGCAAGAGCCGCACTCGATACAGTCCATGATTCTTTCTTTTTCCATTCTTTCAAAATCACCGTTTTCGGACAAAGCTCCCAGCAAGTACGGTTCCAGTCCCATCGGACAAGCGCTTACACACTTCGCGCAACGGATACAGTTCTGTGCCTCACCACGCTTGGCTTCCTTCTGATTCATGATCAGAATACCGGAACTGCCTTTCGCGGTAGGAACTTCCGTATTGACCAAAGCCTTACCCATCATCGGACCACCGCCGATCACTTTTCCCGTATCTTCCGGCAGACCGCCGCAAGCATCAATCAGCTGCTTCATCGGCGTACCGATACGGGCCAGGAAGTTGGAAGGTTTTGCAACCGACTTACCGGTCACTGTGATTACCCGTTCAAACAACGGCTTGTTCTTCTGAACGGCTTGATACACAGCAAAAGCAGTACCCACGTTCTGAACGACCGCTCCGGTAGAAATAGGAAGGGCGCCGCTCGCCACCTGGCGTTTGGTTATCGCATCGATCAGTTGCTTTTCACCTCCTTGCGGGTATTTCACCTTCAAAGGCACTACCTCGATACCGGCATAACCGGAAGCCACTTTCGTCATCAGCTCGATAGCGTCCGGTTTGTTATTTTCGATTCCGATAAACGCCTTGTTCACTTTCACAGCTTTCATCAGGATAGAAACACCTACCATGATCTCTTCCGCGTGTTCCAGCATAAGCTGATGATCGGCCGTCAGATAAGGTTCGCACTCCACCGCATTGATAATCACACATTCGGCCTTGAAAGAAGGAGGAGGACAAAGTTTCACCTGAGTAGGGAAACAAGCGCCACCCAGACCGACGATTCCCGCTTCGGCAATCTTTTTCACAATCTCCTCCGACGAAAGTTCACATTCTTTCACCAGGGTTGCGCTACGGTCAATCGTTTCTTCCCATTCATCACCTTCCACATCAATAAAAATAGCTGGTTTCGCATAACCGCTGGCATCGACTATCGTATCAATCTTCGCCACTTTGCCACTGACGGAAGAGTGAATTGCTGCCGAAACAAAGCCGGCCGGTTCGGCAATCTTAGTGCCCACCTTTACCACATCACCTTTCGCAACAATCGGTTTTGCAGGTGCGCCGATGTGCTGCCCCAGCAGAATAACGGCCTTTGCAGGAACCTCCGCCGTGATGATAGGTTGATGTGCCGACAATTTATTTTCGTGTGGATGAACTCCACCAATTGAAAATGTCTTTAACATACAATTCTGTATTTTATTCTGTTATTATTCTGTTACTTTCGGAGTAGCCGGAGCTTTCGGAGCAACTGGTGCTTTCGGAGCTTCCACAGCTTCTTCCGCCTTCGGTTTGCGAGGAGGGAAATTCAGCTCGATAATGGAATTCTGCGGACAAACTTCCACACATTTCCGGCAAGACTTACACTTGTTCGGATCAATGTAAGCCAGATTATTCTCCAATGTGATAGCCTCGAACGGACAAGTCTTCACACACTTGCCACAGCCGATACAGCTTACCGTACAAGCTTTGCGGGCAACGGCACCTTTGTCTTTGTTCACGCAAGAAACGTATACGCGGCGTGACTTCTTACCCTGCGGGCGAATCTCGATAATCGCTTTCGGGCAGGCCTTCACACAAGCGCCGCAGGCCGTACATTTAGCCTCGTCCACTTCCGGCAGACCCGTTTCGGGATTCATGTGGATGGCGTCAAACTGACAAGCCGCCACACAGTCACCACATCCCAGACAACCGTAACTGCATCCTGTCTCACCACCATACAGTGAAGCGGCAATAGCGCAGCTCTTGGCACCATCGTACTGGTTGATGCGAGGGCGGTTGGCACAGGTTCCGTTACATCTCACCACTGCTACCATCGGTTCAGCCTCACCGGCTGCCAGTCCGAGAATATCAGCAACTTTTGCCATGACAGGCTGTCCGCCTACAGGGCAGAACTTACCTTCCAGTGAACCGGCTTTGACACAAGCGTCGGCAAATCCGCTACAACCGGGGTAGCCACATCCACCGCAATTAGCCTGGGGTAATACTTCCCCCACTTGGGCAATCCGCGGGTCTTCATACACGGCAAATTTCTTGGAAGCCACATACAGAATAGCGGCCAGCACGAGCGCTATCGCTCCCAATGAAATCACTGCAATCAGAATCAAATTCATAATGTTTTAGTTATTTATTGGTTTTATAGTAAATGAAAATTTTTGTTTCAGTCGTGTTTTGTTGAGCCAGAGAATGAAATAATAGGGTATAAGTATAGCCAGAGAAAGAAGAGCGGAATACAGTTCATTCTCCATCAACGCCATAAAAAGGAATAGTGAAAATATCAGAAGTACGAAAGGAATTATAAAAGCCAATACCACCGCCATCATGCCCATCGACGTTTCGCCAATCACCATGACTTTCTCTCCTACCCGGTAGGAAGAGGCCGCCGTATCGATAATATCTATGATTTTGTCCTTGCTATCCGCTGAGGAACAGTGTCCCTTTGCGCTACAAGCCGCACAAGCCGATGTCTGAACAATCCTCACCGACAGATGAGAACCCTGTATGTTTTCCACAATACCCAGATGCTTTATAGTATTATTCGTCATTTTGCAAACTCAACATTACAAATCGCGGCAAATTTAATCATTATTTATGAACTACGAAGCATTCTCCCTATTTTTTTACACATAATAAAATGTTATTTTTTGCGTCCGCGTTATCGCACACGGAAAAGATATGGCTACGATTTGTACACTTTATCAGCCTTTCTCAATCTCCCAGTCTCCTATTGTCCCCCGTTCACTATCAAAGTTTATCGCTACTTTCACGACCGGAAGTCCGCATAAAGCGAAGCGTTCAGGATAATTCTTCAGGTTGATCTGTTCCATAGCTTCACCGGCAGTCTTATCAAGCTTCAATTCCATCACATAAAGTGTTGTTTTCGTACGAAGCACCACATCCACTCGACCACGGGGAGTACGGACTTCAATATCCACATAATAATTCAGCAGACTGAATATGACATAAAAGAGTTGCTGGTAATGCCCCTCATATTTAGTATTGTCGCAATAAGGAACGGTAGACAAGAAAGTCTGCAACCGACGCAACGCAGAATCCATATCACCGTTCTGAATATCATAAAAAAGATAGGCAACCATAGTGGTGGCTTCCGGGGTCTCATTGCCCACATAGTTAGGAAGAAGGCTTTCCATAAGACCCAGACGAACTTCTTTGTTAGGAATATCAAGCGTATAAAGGTCCAGAATCTTATTATAATCCTTTATGGTGATATAACCGCTCTGATATAGCAAAGGAGTGATATTCGTCATGGTCTCGGTAGGAGCATCAAAAATGGAAGCTTTCGCTTGTTTGGGACCGATCCCTGAAGGATTTACACCAAATTTACCCAACATCTTTATCAAGTATGTAGGAGTGCCGCTACCGAACCAGTAGGAACCAAACTTACCATCCGCAAAAGCATTCAACAGACTGAACGGATTATAGATGTCGGGAGAAGGATAAGTGAAATGATAACCGTCATAATTCTCCTTCAACTTCAGCAAGACCTCTTCAGAGGAAATATTCAATTTCGCAGCCAACATCTCCATATCCTCTTTCATCTGCGTTAGCATTTCATCCTCCGTTATTCCGCAGATCGCAGCGTATGGCTCATCCATGCTGATATTCTTAATATTATTCAACTCGCTAAAGATACTCAACTGAGAGAACTTGGTGATACCCGTCAAAAACACATACTTCAGATAAGGATCACAAGCCTTCAAAGGACTATAGAAGTTACGCATGATATTACGTAATACACCTAGATTTTCCTTTTCATGCACCACATCAAGCAAAGGAGCGTCATATTCGTCTATAAGAACAACAACTTGTCGGCCCGTCTGCTTATAAGCACGTTCTATCAGACCTTGCAACCGCTGATTGACATAAATATCTTCCTCATTTCGACCATAGATTCTTTCATAAGTTGTCAACTTACGTTCCAACTCGCTTATTAATTCATCTTTTCCGACGTGCTTGGCCGTACTCATATCGAAATGAAGAACCGGATACTCTATCCACTCTTTCTCCAACCTTTCCATAGCCAACCCTTGAAACAGATCCTTACGACCAGAGAAATAACTATGCAAAGTAGAAGTAAGCAAGGATTTACCAAAACGGCGAGGACGGCTCAGAAACACATATTTCGCAAAATGAGTCATGCGATAAACGTATTCCGTCTTATCGATATAAAGATAATTCTTCTCACGAATTTCAGAGAAAGTCTGTATCCCTATAGGGTATAATCTTTGCAAAGTTTCCATATCAATATCTATATTTTCTTTAGAACTACTATTATTTTTCAATCATCCAGTCTCCTATCGTCCCCCGCTCACTATCAAAGTTTATCGCCACTTTCACGACCGGAAGTCCACACAAAGCGAAGCGTTCAGGATAATTCTTCAGGTTGATCTGTTCCATAGCTTCACCGGCAGTCTTATCAAGCTTCAATTCCATCACATAAAGCGTTGTATTCGTACGAAGCACCGCATCCACTCGACCACGAGGGGTACGGACTTCAATATCCACATAATAATTCAGCAGACTGAATATGACGTAAAAGAGTTGCTGGTAATGCCCCTCATATTTAGTATTGTCGCAATAAGGAATGGTAGACAAAAAAGTCTGCAAACGACGCAAGGCAGAATCCATATCACCGTTCTGAATATCATAAAAAAGATAGGCAACCATAGTGGTGGCTTCCGGGGTCTCATTGCCCACATAGTTAGGAAGAAGGCTTTCCATAAGACCCAGACGGACTTCCTTATTCGGAATATCAAGCGTATAAAGGTCCAGAATCTTATTATAATCCTTTATGGTGATATAACCGCTCTGATATAGCAAAGGAGTGATATTCGTCATGGTCTCGGTAGGAGCATCAAAAATGGAAGCTTTCGCTTGTTTGGGGCCAATCTCAGAAGGATTTACACCAAATTTGCCCAACATCTTTATCAAGTATGTAGGAGTACCGCTACCGAACCAGTAAGAACCAAACTTACCGTCCGCAAAAGCATTCAACAGACTGAAAGGATTATAGAGGTCGGGAGACGGATAAGTAAAATGATAACCGTCATAATTCTCCTTCAACTTCAGCAAGACTTCTTCCGGTGTTATTTCCAGTTTCACAGCTAATCTCTTCACATCCTCTTTCATCTGCGTTAGCATTTCATCCTCCGTTATTCCGCAAATTGCAGCGTATGGCTCATCCATACTGATATTCGTGATATTGTTCAATTCACTAAAGATACTCAACTGAGAGAACTTGGTGATACCAGTCAGAAACACATACTTCAGATAAGGATCACAAGCCTTCAAGGGACTATAGAAGTTACGCATGATATTACGTAATACGCCTAGATTTTCCTTTTCATGTACCACATCAAGCAAAGGAGCGTCATATTCGTCTATAAGAACAACCACCTGTCGGCCCGTCTGCCCATAAGCGCGCTTGATCAACCCCATCAAACGTTGATTAGGATTAATCTCCTCCTGGCCTTTTCCATAAACACCTTCATACTCTGAAAGTTTCAGATTCAGCTCTTGCAACAATTGTTCCTTATCCACATGCTTGGCCGTACTCATATCGAAATGAAGAACCGGATACTCTATCCAATCCTTCTCCAATCTTTCCATAGCCAACCCTTGGAACAGATCCTTACGACCCGAGAAATAACTATGCAAAGTAGAAGTAAGCAAAGACTTACCAAAACGGCGAGGACGACTCAGAAACACATATTTCGCAAAATGAGTCATGTGATAAACGTATTCCGTCTTATCGATATAAAGGTAATTCTTCTCACGAATTTCAGAAAAAGTCTGTATCCCTATGGGGTATAATCTTTGCAAAGCTTCCATATCAATATCTATATTTTCTTTAGAACTACTATTATTTTTCAATCATCCAGTCTCCTATCGTACAACGTTCACTATCAAAGTTTATCGCCACTTTCACGACCGGAAGCCCACACAAAGCGAAGCGTTCAGGATAATTCTTCAGGTTGATCTGCTCCATAGCTTCACCGGCAGTCTTGTCAAGCTTCAACTCCATCACATAAAGTGTGGTTTTCGTACGAAGCACCACATCCACTCGACCACGAGGGGTACGGACTTCAACATCCACAAAAGAACCCAATAAGCTGAAAATAATGTAGAACATCTGCTGATAGTGACCTTCATACCTCGTATTGTCACAATAAGGAATGGTGGACAAGAAAGTCTGCAGCCGACGCAACGCAGAATCCATATCATCATTACGGATATCACGCGAAAGATAAGCCACCATGGTATTCGTTTTCTCAGTAGGTGTAGACACATAATAAGGCAACAGACTCCTCATCAAGCCGACCCTAACTTCTTTGTTAGGAATATCCAATGTGTACAGTCCCAACTCGCTATCATAACCCTTGATGGTGATATAACCGCTCTGATATAACAATGGAGTAATACTGGACATCGTCTCCGTCGGTGCGTCAAAATCCTCCACAGCTGCTGTTTTTCCTCCGACTTCCGAAGGTTCAACACCAAACTTCTCCAACATCTTTATCAAGTACGTAGGAGTACCGCTACCGAACCAATAAGAACCAAACTTACCATCCGCAAAAGCATTCAACAGACTGAAAGGATTATAGATATCGGGAGACGGATAGGTAAAATGATAACCGTCATAATTCTCCTTCAACTTCAACAAGACCTCTTCAGAGGAAATATTCAATTTCGCGGCCAATCTCTCCATATCCTCTTTCATCTGCGTTAGCATTTCATCCTCCGTTATTCCGCAAATTGCAGCGTATGGCTCATCCATGCTGATATTCTTGATATTATTCAACTCGCTAAAGATACTCAACTGAGAGAACTTGGTGATACCAGTCAGAAACACATACTTCAGATAAGGATCACAAGCCTTCAAAGGACTATAGAAGTTACGCATGATATTACGTAATACGCCTAGATTTTCCTTTTCATGTACCACATCAAGCAAAGGAGCGTCATATTCGTCTATAAGAACTACGACTTGTCGGCCCGTCTGCTCATAAGCGCGCTTGATCAACCCCATCAAACGTTGATTAGGATTAATCTCCTCCTCTCCCTTTCCATAAACACTTTCATGCTCTGAAAGTTTCAGATTCAGCTCTTGCAACAATTGTTCCTTATCCACATGCTTGGCCGTACTCATATCGAAATGAAGAACCGGATACTCTATCCACTCTTTCTCCAACCTCTCCATAGCCAACCCTTGAAACAGATCCTTACGACCAGAGAAATAACTATGCAAAGTAGAAGTAAGCAAGGACTTACCAAAACGGCGAGGACGACTCAGAAACACATAGCTAGATGCAGAATGTGTCATCTGATAGATATACTCCGTTTTATCTATATAGAGGTAATTACCCTCACGAATCTTAGAAAAAGTCTGTATCCCTATAGGGTATAATCTTTGCAAAGTTTCCATATCAATATCTATATTTTCTTTAGAGCCACTATTATTTTTCAATCATCCAGTCTCCTATCGTACAACGTTCACTATCAAAGTTTATCGCCACTTTCACGACCGGAAGCCCACACAAAGCGAAGCGTTCAGGATAATTCTTCAGATTGATCTGTTCCATAGCTTCACCGGCAGTCTTATCAAGTTTCAACTCCATCACATAGAGGGTGGTTTTCGTACGAAGCACCACATCCACACGACCACGGGGAGTACGGACCTCAACATCTATATAGTAATTCAGCAGACTGAATATGACGTAAAAAAGTTGCTGGTAATGCCCCTCATATTTAGTATTGTCACAATAAGGAACGGTAGACAAAAAAGTCTGCAAACGACGCAAGGCAGAATCCATATCACCGTTCTGAATATCATAAAAAAGATAGGCAACCATAGTGGTGGCTTCCGGGGTCTCATTGCCCACATAGTTAGGAAGAAGGCTTTCCATAAGACCCAGACGAACTTCTTTGTTAGGAATATCAAGCGTATAAAGGTCCAGAATCTTATTATAATCCTTTATGGTGATATAACCGCTCTGATATAGCAAAGGAGCGATATTCGTCATGGTCTCGGTAGGAGCATCAAAAATGGAAGCTTTCGCTTGTTTGGGACCGATCTCTGAAGGATTTACACCAAATTCGTCCAACATCTTTATCAAGTATGTAGGAGTGCCGCTACCGAACCAGTAGGAACCAAACTTACCATCCGCGAAAGCATTCAACAGACTGAACGGATTATAGATGTCGGGAGACGGATAAGTAAAATGATAACCGTCATAATTCTCCTTCAACTTCAGCAAGACCTCTTCAGGAGAAATATTCAATTTCGCGGCCAACATCCCTATATCCTCTTTCATCTGCGTTAGCATTTCATCCTCCGTTATTCCGCAAATTGCAGCGTATGGCTCATCCATGCTGATATTCTTGATATTATTCAATTCGCTAAAGATACTCAACTGAGAGAACTTGGTGATACCCGTCAGAAACACATACTTCAAATAAGGATCACAAGCTTTCAAAGGACTATAGAAGTTACGCATGATATTACGTAATATACCTAGATTTTCCTTTTCATGCACCACATCAAGCAAAGGAGCATCATATTCATCTATAAGAACTACAACTTTTTTTCCTGTCTTTTCATAAGCACACTTGATAAGACGGGTTAATCGTAGATTAGCATCACCGGCAGTTGGATCGAGGCCGAAGGTACGCTCATAGTCTGAAAGCATAAAGTCAAGCAAACGTTCCAAACGCTCCTTATCCACATGCTTCGCCATACTCATATCGAAATGGAGCACCGGATACTCTATCCAATCCTTCTCCAACCTCTCCATAGCCAACCCTTGGAACAGATCCTTACGACCAGAGAAATAACTATGCAAAGTAGAAGTAAGCAAAGACTTACCAAAACGACGAGGACGACTCAGAAACACATATTTCGCAAAATGAGTCATGCGATAAACGTATTCCGTCTTATCGATATAAAGGTAATTCTTCTCACGAATTTCAGAAAAAGTCTGTATCCCTATAGGGTATAATCTTTGCAAAGTTTCCATATAAATATCTATATTTTCTTTAGAGCCACTATTATTTTTCAATCATCCAGTCTCCTATCGTACAACGTTCACTATCAAAGTTTATCGCCACTTTCACGACCGGAAGTCCACATAAAGCGAAGCGTTCAGGATAATTCTTCAGATTGATCTGTTCTATAGCTTCACCGGCAGTCTTATCAAGCTTCAACTCCATCACATAGAGGGTGGTTTTCGTACGAAGCACCACATCCACACGACCGCGGGGAGTACGGACCTCAACATCCACAAAAGAACCCAATAAGCTGAAAATGATGTAGAACATCTGCTGATAGTGACCTTCATACCTCGTATTATCACAATAAGGAATGGTGGACAAGAAAGTCTGCAGCCGACGCAACGCAGAATCCATATCATCATTACGGATATCACGGGAAAGATAAGCCACCATGGTAGTCGTTTCCCGAGTTTTGCTGGCCACGTAATTAGGTAAAAGGCTTTTCATTAGCCCCAACCGTACTTCTTTATTAGGAATATCCAACGTATACAAGTCAATGCTCTCATCATAATCCTTGATAGTGATATAACCACTCTGATATAACAATGGAATAATATCAGTCATTGTTTCAGTAGGAGCATCAAAAGCGGAAACCTCCGCATGGTTATTACCTATCTCAGAAGGTTCAACACCGAACTTCTCCAACATCTTTATCAAGTATGTAGGAGTACCGCTACCGAACCAGTAGGAACCAAATTTACCGTCCGCGAAAGCATTCAACAGACTGAACGGATTATAGAGGTCGGGAGACGGATAAGTAAAATGATAACCGTCATAATTCTCCTTCAACTTCAGCAAGACTTCTTCAGAGGAAATATTCAGCTTCACAGCTAATCTCTCCACATCCTCTTTCATCTGCGTTAGCATTTCATCCTCCGTTATTCCGCAAATTGCAGCGTATGGCTCATCCATGCTGATATTCTTAATATTATTCAATTCACTAAAGATACTCAACTGAGAGAACTTAGTGATACCCGTCAAAAACACATACTTCAGATAAGGATCACAAGCCTTCAAAGGACTATAGAAGTTACGCATGATATTACGTAATACGCCTAGATTTTCCTTTTCATGCACCACATCAAGCAAAGGAGCGTCATATTCATCTATAAGAACAACAACTTGTCGGCCCGTCTGCTTATAAGCACGTTCTATCAGACCTTGCAACCGCTGATTGACATAAATATCTTCCTCATTTCGACCATAGATTCTTTCATAAGTTGTCAACTTACGTTCCAACTCGCTTATTAATTCATCTTTTCCGACGTGCTTGGCCGTACTCATATCGAAATGAAGAACCGGATACTCTATCCACTCTTTCTCCAACCTTTCCATAGCCAACCCTTGAAACAGATCCTTACGACCAGAGAAATAGCTATGCAAAGTAGAAGCAAGCAAAGACTTACCAAAACGGCGAGGACGGCTCAGAAACACATATTTCGCAAAATGGGTCATGCGATAAACGTATTCCGTCTTATCGATATAAAGGTAATTCTTCTCACGAATTTCAGAAAAAGTCTGTATCCCTATAGGATATAATCTTTGCAAAGCTTCCATATCAATCATATTTTTCACAAAGCTACAAAAAATATCCGTTCAAAAAGCAGGCAGGCAGGAAACTTTTTCCCGCCTGCCTTTACTTCCTTCATTATCGTTTCATCGTTCTCCTCTCTCCCTCTCTTTTTTCTCCCTGTACTTCAGATACAGCAACTTCTCTCTATCCCACGCCGCTTCGGCTTCCTCCATACTGAGGTGATCAAGCAAGAATATGATCACTTCCATGTAATTACTCGATTTGCGATCTACCCCTTTTTTAAATCATTATAGACGGAGTGCCCGATTTCTAGTTCCTCATATACATCCACATTTCTCAAACCCACACGGTCCTGCAACTCTACAATGCAAGTTCCTAAAGCCGCACAACTGACTACTTCTTTTTTCATTCTTTTTTAATGTTAAATATAAAACGATATAGTTAATTATTTTCACTTTCATCCCGACATGTCGGGACGAGGTTTATTTTGTATTTACTAATTTTACGCCATATTATAAAGCACATTTATATTTTTCCGCAAAGGTAGATATTAAAACTCATTACAACAATATAATATGTCAAACAATTACAGAATGTCCTATTTCATGCCTCCCATCGCCCCTCTCAGAGACGAACAGGGACGAATAGTCACTCCCGCCACACTTCTCCCCTTCTGTGAAGTCTCCGTCGAACAGGTTTTCCAGATGATTACCTGCAACGAAAACCTCAGGCTCCTGACCGAGCAAGTACGCAACACCCCGGACATACGGACGGCAAAAGCCACACTCCTGCCCTACGTGACTCCCTGCGGCACATTCACCCGTCGCTCCGGCAAGTGTTTCGTATCCCCCTCACGACTGATAGTGATAGACGTAGACCACCTCGACTCCTATGAAGAAGCCGCCGGAATGCGCCGTACCCTGTTTGACGATCCCTTCCTCCGCCCCGTGCTTGTCTATATCAGCCCGAGCGGACGGGGTGTGAAAGCCTTCATACCCACCGGAATGCCACATCCGACAGACGAGGTACGGAATATCACAGAAAGCACAGACAAAGCAATGCAATATGTCGAAATGGCGTACGGTCCGGAAACGGACAACTCCGCTACGGCAACCGCCAAAGGCGTAGACGGTTCGGGAAAAGACCTGGTAAGGGCCTGTTTCCTGAGCCACGACCCGGAAGCACTGTTCAGAACTATCTAACATAATTTATAATCAATCCTCAAAAAAATGGATGAAATCGAATCTTTACACCGTCTTGTCGAAGCTGTCGAGACGGCAGGGGCAGACATTGCCCCCACTTACATTGAATATGTACAACTGGCCTTTGCCATCGCGACAGACTGCGGTGAAGCCGGACGGGAGTATTTTCACCGCATCTGCCGGTTGTCCGCCAAATATCAACGCGAACACGCCGAACGGGTATTCTCCAACGCGCTCACCACGAAACACGGGGACGTGCATCTAGGCACAGTATTCCATCTCGCCGAAACAGCAGGAGTAACCATCCGCAAAGACGAAGTTATGAACAGCTCCGCAGGTACAAAAGGTACAGTAAATGCACCCCGCCTTTTTTCCACACACACGTGCGCGCGTAATAAGGTACAAAACAACGGAACTTCCGGAGAAGGAGAAGGAGGAGAAGAAGAAGAACTATTGCCCGGCAGTGAACCGCAGCACCCGCTCCCCACCTTCCCCGAAGCCGACTGGCCGGAGTTTCTGCAACGCATCATAAATTACGGCAACACTACGGCACAACATGACATCATGCTGTTGGGAGCATTGACAGCCTTAGGTTCCTGTATGGAACGGCACGTGCGTTGTTCTTACGGCGGCAAATACCAGTATCCCTGTATGCAATGTTTCGTCATCGCTCCTTCCGCCTCCGGCAAAAGCATCCTTTCCTATATCCGGCTACTCGTAGAACCCCTCCACGACCAGATCCGTGCGGAAGTTGCCGCACAGATGAAAGTGTATAAAAAAGAGAAAGCGGCTTACGAAGCGATGGGCAAAGAGCGTGCAAAGACGGAAGCTCCGCAAATGCCCGCCAACAGGATGTTTCTCATTTCCGGCAATAACACCGGTACGGGTATCCTGCAGAACATCATGGATTCCGAAGGGACAGGACTTATCTGTGAAGCCGAAGCGGATACCCTCTCCACCGCCATAGGCTCGGATTACGGCCATTGGAGTGACACGCTCCGCAAAGCGTTCGACCACGACCGTCTGTCCTACAACCGACGTACGGAGCAGGAATACCGGGAAGTGAAAAAGAGCTTTCTTTCCGTCCTGATTTCCGGAACTCCGTCACAGGTCAAGACATTTATTCCGACGACGGAAGACGGTTCTTTCTCCCGTCAAATATACTACTACCTGCATGGTATCTGGAAATGGGTAAGCCAGTTTACAGAGGACAAGATAGATTTGGAAGAGATATTTACCGTCATGGGATTGGAATGGAAAGAGAAACTGGACATCATAAAAGCACATGGGATTCACACACTCCGGCTCACGATGGAGCAGAAAGAGGAATTCGACGCGCTCTTCTCCCACCTGTTCACCCGTTCGAGCATAGCTAACGGCAAAGAAATGTACAGTTTCGTAGCCCGCCTGGCTGTCAACCTATGCCGTATCATGGCGGAAGTAGCCGTATTGCGCGTCCTCGAAAATCCGAAACCCTATCAGCTCAAGGCATCCCCCGTTTCCACCTTTACTCCGGACAAGGAGATTCCTACCGACAACATCAGTGACGGTATCATCCCCCGTTGGAACGTCACCATTACTCCGGAGGACTTCAAGGCTGTGCTTGCACTTGCGGAACCTCTCTACTGTCATGCCACGCACATTCTGTCTTTCCTTCCTGCCGTAGAAACCAGCCACCGGTCTAATGCCGACCGTGATTTCCTCTTCGAGCAGTTGGGTGAAGAGTTTACCCGCGCACAGTTGGTGGAACAGGCTGTCAACATGGGAGTCAAAGAAAATACCGCCATCACCTGGTTGAAACGATTGACGAAAAGAGGAGTGCTTGTCAATGTGGACGGTAAAGGAACTTATACGCGCGCACGTGTGCGTGTGTAAGGGAGGCCCGGAAAAGTGTACCCGTTGTACCCGCCGTATCCGCCGCACCCGATAGGCGCATTACCCCCGCTACACCCACCGTCAGGCAGACGCAGTGCTTTATAAGTCCTAAAGCATAGCTTTAGAGGTCGTAAAGCACTGCTTTAGCCTATGTAAAGCACTGCTCTATCAAGGCTCTCCCAAAGCATCCACAATCACCCGCACTTCCAGCGGTGTATAAGAGCGATGTTCCGGTTGATAACCTAAATCGTACAGGCGTTGCAGAAGTCCGGGACACCGCAGGATCCATTTCTTCATCTTCCGGTAAGCGGCAATGCCGGTTAGTTCGGGGGAATAAAGTTGCGCCAGTTCCATACGGCCATACGCACGTATCTTGAATTCTTTCATGATGGATAAGTTTCTGATTTACTGTCACAAAAGTAACAAAATATTTCTACATAGCCAACGCTTTCCCATTGAATAACCGACCATAATTGCACATAACAGACAAAGCATGACCGTAACCGTACTTTACTGATTATCCGGAGTTTCGAGGTGTTATCTTTGTATCGTCAAAAGGGAAAATAATCCCTGCGGCACAATGTTTAACCCTTTAATTTATTGTTTTATGATTCGTTACAAAATTTATCAGAACCAGCAGAAGAAAGGTGTGAATGCGGGTAAGTGGTTCGCCCGTGCGGTAAGCGATGAGACGTATGACCTCGGCAAACTTGCCGAACACATGTCGAAGCACAATTCTCCGTATTCCGGTGGTGTCATCAAAGGTGTGCTCACCGACATGGTGGATTGCATCAAGGAGTTATTGCTCGACGGCAAGAGTGTGAAAATCGATGACCTTGCCATCTTCGGTGTGGGCATACGCAGCAAAGCTGCCGAAACGCTGGAAGAGTTCTCATTGGAGAAGAATATCACCGGGATGCGCCTCAGAGCCCGTGCCACCGGTAATCTGTCTACTACTAATCTGAAGCTCGACAGCCAGCTGAAGCAGCAGGCGGAGTATCAGAAACCTACCGCTTCCGGTGGCGGTTCCGATTCGGGCAATACACCGGATACAAACCCGGATGATAACGGAGGAGAAGCTCCCGACCCGGCAGAGTAACCTCTTGTCACGATCTATGTTGTAAGTCCTTCTTTATAATGAAGGACTTACCTTTAAATTCTTATTATTTTATCACTAAAAATGTAGTTTTATGAGCAATTCATCATCACGCCGCTCCGTATGGGGCCTAGTTCTCAAAATCATTATCACTGTAGCCACCGCTATCGGAGGAGTGTTCGGAATACAAAGCTGTATGTAGGCCGATGAGAACGATCACACTGATTATCATTCATTGCAGTGCTACGCCGGAGGGGAAATCCCTTTCGGCGGAAGCCTGTCGTCTGGACCATATCCGCCATCGTGGGTTCCGCGACATCGGGTATCATTTCTATATCACACGGGACGGAGAAATCCACAGAGGACGATCGCTTGAAGAGGTCGGGGCACATTGCCGGAATCACAATGCCCACTCGATAGGTGCTTGTTATGAAGGCGGACTGGATGCGGACGGAAAGCCGAAGGATACGCGCACATTGGAGCAGAAAGGGGCTTTGCTTGCTTTGTTGAGAGAGTTGAGAAGACAGTTTCCGAAAGCATTGATTGTGGGACATCATGATTTGAATCCCATGAAAGGATGTCCATGCTTTGATGCGGTGAAAGAATACGGACAAGTATAGACCAATACGGGTATTTATCCTTTGGCGCCATCAAAAAAAACTTTTATGAGGACTACTTGTTTTTGAGATATAAACTGTATCTTTGTCATACTTATAATGAAAAAATTATGATAAGTAAGCTTAAGATGTCCAATGTAATGGGATTCGAGACTTTTGAAAATCCGTTTCCATTTCCACAAGTGACTGTTATTCTTGGAAAGAATGATACCTGTAAGACTGCACTCTTGAAGATGATTTATTCCGTTGGCAAAGCCAAAGAATTATATATCAAGCAAACCGTGCACCATCCGGATATTTCATTCAAGAATATCATATCCAAGAAGCTTTTTGACGTATACACCCCTAAAAGGGCAGGTCTGAGCGATATTGTGCGCAAGAATGGCACTCCCAAAAAACTATCTGTAGAATTAAACTTTAAAGAAGAAGATTCGAAAGTCAACTTTTCTTTTGGGGTAGATACCCGTACCACTATTACGGATGTTACTATTACGAACGGAAATAGCAGTGAGATTACCAATTACATATTTATTCCCGCAAAGGAAGTCATCACCGCTTTTAATACGATAAAAGCGATCGCCCGTCAGTACTTCTTTCCTGGTTATGATGATACAACATTGGATCTTATTGATTTGTTGGACATACCTGTGGTACAAGGGGAAGCCAATGTCGAATTTCAGGATATATTAAACAAAATGTCCGAAATGTTTTCCGGCGAGCTGAAACAAGTGGAAAATACGGAACGATTTGTCTTCAAGAAAGGCAATACCGAATTTGCCCTCCCTTTAACAGCAGAAGGAGTTAAACATATAGGTATATTGTCCACACTAATTCAAAACGGACAACTAAATAAGAACTCCGTACTTATTCTCGATGAGCCTGAAGATAATCTGCATCCGGGAGCTATCCGCTCATTGATGAAGATCATTTCAGAGCTCGCGAAGAAAGGTGTACAAATATTTATTACAACTCACAGTTATTTTGCACTAAAGCAACTGCATATAGAAGCACGCTCCAATGCGATGGATATTATGTGCTGTTCATTAAACAGAAACGACAGAGGAACTATCAATACTTTTTTTGGAAATTTGAGAGAGAGTTTGCCGGACAATTCCATTATTAATGAAAGTATGGCCATGTATGATGAAGACATTGACCTTGATAGGAAGACAAAGAGATGAACGCTTGTTGGATAGATTATGAAGATAAGAAATTCTACGCTATAGAGTTAAAAGACTATACAGCAACAGGGAGTTTGGAATCGGCAAATACAGCAGACCGTAAATGGAATATAACCAAGAAGGTGGTTGATACGATGCAAATGTTTCTAGCAGCAAAATATCAAAATACTTTTGGGCAAACTCTGGAGAATGAAAAAAATGTGGATTTGCACAGTTTTTGCCTGGAAGCCTATTTCATTACAATAATCAATGTAGCGGATAGTTCGAAAGGATATATAGGCGCATTCAAGGATAATTGTCTGGAAGCTCTAAGAGGATATACTAAGGTTTGGGATAATGCCCATGTCACTGTGATGACTTATGAGCAAGCTAGACGAAAATTACCTTTTGTGGTATAGAAGTTATTTTTATCAGCCACTCTGATCATAGAAAAACATTATCAGTTGATCATTTGATTAATAATGAGGTGAGGTATTAACATCTTACATGATAGTTTTTACGATTTCGATTTTAAGTCCAAGCGCATCAATGATACGAAAAAATAGCTCCAACTCTATAAATCCTTTCTCGATTCTTGATATATAGTTTTTATTAGTCCCTACTTTGTCAGTCCATTCGGATTGCGTCATTTTTTCTTGTTCCCGCGCTTCTCTAATCATTTGCCCCACACAATAAGACTAACTCTATCTTCACAATCTACTAGCATCCCACAATGTATTTACTCTTGGGTAGCAATGACAAAAATTTTAGCATGATAAAGCACATCACTACGGTCAATAGTGCCGTGAGTGGCGCGTCAATGATGGCATGAATACGAAAATGGTGCATAATAGGCCACGAGATAGCGCGAATCGTAATAAAGTGGCACAGATAAATACCAAATGAGTATTTTGCCACTGACGATATACGAGTTTGCAATGCTTCATTATGATAAGGAAAGTTACGAAATAGCGTTATGATGCATATCACCAGCACTGCACTCGTGATATGCAGGTTACCATCATTTCCAATCCCCATATACACCTTCAATAAATATGAACCAACCAATACGGCTATTATAGCTATACCTAAATAAAGAGTAGAGCTGTTTCTACCCAATCGGATCGGATAACGATGTAGGTAATAGCCTAGTATCCAATATCCCATAAAACCACCAAAATCATTTAGCATGAAATAATGTGACCCCTCATCTGTGCCTATTCCACCATTAAATGGAACCCATATTCGCAAAACAGGAAGTGTCACGCACACAAACCAAATAAAGAGATAAAACTGAAGTTGGCGTTGCGAAGCAAAACGTAACCAAAATGAAATGATAGGCGCAAACAGATATAGTCCAATCATTACATACACAAACCAATAGACGCCTTCAGCCGGTTGTATTGGCATCAGAAATAATTGTTTCAGACATAATTCGATTGGTTTACCTTGCAGATAGTAGTGTAGACAAAAAATATGTATTATTGACCAAATAAATACGGGTGGAAGCAATTTAACAAATCGTTTTTTATAAAAGTTTTTCACCCCACCAGATTCAAGATTCCTGACTGGCAGCAAGATGGCACCAGATAATGCTAAAAACAATTCGCTAGACGGTGAACAGATAAACGAGATAAGATACATCCAGAATCCGTCTTTGCCATCCAGTGAGGGCATCTGAGAGTGAGTCATAATCACTAGGAAACACGCGAATATTCGTAGATTATCAAGATATCCAATGCGCTGCGTTTTTACTTTTGTTTGCATAATATAAATGATCTGTAAAAATAAGTAATTATATTCATATCAGAATAATCGCTCTATGAAAGAATGCTCCTTTTGAATATGCACATTATATCTCATTTGAAGACATAACAAAGGCTCTGCATTCACATTTAAAGCAGCTTCGAAAAGTAACGCTGTTTTTTCTGTCAAAGGACGTCATTCATTCAAAATTTCGTTCAAAGCGGAATAGGCGATTCCCATATCTTTAGCCCACTGCCATTGAGAAATACCTCGATATTCGAGCTCTTTTTTTAGAATTACTCCTGGATATATGAGGTATGCAGGGAGCAGGTTATTTGCTACCATATCAGACGGAAAACTTTTCTTGCTCATATTCAAGCGGTATTAGTAATTTTTCGCATCTCTCATCAAATCAATGATCCGAGTATATTTCTTAATGATTAATTTTGTAAATATTTATTCTAAAGTTCAATCGCTTCTTTGATTGATTCCACAATATAACGTACATCACCATCCGTCACATAAGGACCCGCAGGTAGACAGAATCCAACCTTGAAAATATCCTCTTCCACCCCATTAGTATAGAAAGGAGCATCCGCATAAACCGGCTGCTTATGCATCGGCTTCCAGACAGGCCTGCATTCTATCCTCTTAGATAGCATGAATATACGTAATGCTTCCACATTCTCATTCGGCTGACAGTCAGTTATAGCACTATCTACGGCTTTAATCACACCAGCAGCACCACCCACAGCAGTCTTGATAACTTCCTTATAGGCATTCTCCTGCCCTACCACCTTCACTTCCGGATCGATGGTAGCAGTACAAAGCCAGAAATTAGAATCATAGCGGGAATCAGCAGGTTGCTTGTGAATATGCACGCCCTCCACATCTGACAACAATTCTTCATAAAGTGCCTGCACATGCTTATGATGAGCAATATGAGCATCGGCAACGGTCATCTGACCGCGACCTATACCGGCACAGACATTACTCATGCGGTAATTATAACCGATCGCAGTATGCTGATAGTAAGGATAAGCATCCCGAGCTTGGGTCGCATACCACATAATGGTATTCTTATCCTCTGCATTCCGGCAGATTAGGGCGCCACCACCCGATGTAGTAATCATCTTGTTACCATTGAAAGAAAGTACACCGAAACGACCGAAAGTGCCCAGCACCTTACCACCGAATTTGGAGCCAAATCCCTCAGCTGCATCCTCTACCACAGGAATATCATAACGATTGGCAATCTCCATAATGCGCTCGCAATCATAAGGCATACCATAAAGAGCCACAGGTACAATAGCCTTAGGCTTTTTACCGGTTTTTGCAATACGCTCTTTGATAGCCTCTTCAAGTAGTACAGGATCCATATTCCAGGTTTCTTTTTCCGAACCCACAAATACCGGCTTTGCACCAAGATAAGTGATAGGATGTGAAGAAGCGCAGAAAGTGAAGGACTGCACTAATACTTCATCACCTGGCTGCACACCGCAGCCGATAAGAGCAAGGTGTACAGCGGCTGTACCGGCACTCAAAGCCACAACTTCATTTTCTCCTCCGACAAAGTTCTTGAGATCATTCTCAAACGCATTCACATTTGGTCCTAAAGGTACTACCCAATTGGTATCAAATGCTTCTTTTACATATTTCTGTTCAATCCCCTCCTCACTCATGTGAGCAAGGCAGAGGTAAATTGTTTTTTCAGGAATGTAACTCATAATCTTATACAGTGTTTATACCTTACAACTTTAATCACTCTCCTACATTCAATAGAATATCACACTTTGAAAACATCTTACCATATTCTGGGAAAAAGATCTCATTGTTAACATCTTCACCTTTCACCCATGCAACAATAGCCTTAGGCATATTCACACCAGCCTCCTGTGAAAAAGGATAGCCACCGCCAAAGCGGGGATTGAGTTCTAGTACATAGTACTCACCATCACGTTCCAGCACGTCACAATCAAGATTACCGATATGTTTCAAAGCCTTACCAATTGTAGCACCAATCTCACGAATCTTGACATTATCAACTGTGATAGCCTTATCGGTTTCACCACTACGCATAGCCAGCTTTTGCTTTACAGATACACCGCGATATTCACCTTTCAGGTCATTTGCAATATCCAAGCCATATTCTGGGCCTTTGATGACTTCCTGGATTAGCAAAAAGTTATCATCTACCGATGCAGTAGCCAAAATAGATTTCATCACCTTCTTACGATCAAGTTGATATACCATCTCAAGTTCCTCCAAGTCATCAACGAACTCTAGGCCAATAGAACCAGATCCCCAACGAGGCTTAAGAATAAGAGGAAACTTCAATTCACCAGCCTTTATAGCAGCCACCGCTTCGTTATAAGCTACATATGTCTTCGGAGTCCTTAGCCCAAGACTTTCAATAAAATGTGCAGTTTTATATTTATCAAAACAAACATCTATCACACTAGGGTCAGATACAATAACCTTCACTCCCAATGCTTCGAAATCTGCCTTACATTTTGACAGAATGGGTAACTCCAAATCATTGAGCGATATAAGAATATCTATTTTTTGTTCCTTACATATCTCCAATGTCTTGGGTATATAATCTTCTGCATATACACGAGGCACCTGAATCTTAACATCAGCAACCGTAAATGCGGGAGCACTTAACTGCATATCAGTAGCAACAATGTTGCCATCCTCTCCAATCACCTCCTTGAAGTATTTTAGCAGGTAACGACGACGACCTGCACAAGTAAACAGTATGTTCATAAACTATAGTGTATATAAAGTTACAACATCGTCAATTGTCTGCCGACGTCGCACTATAAAGGTTTTATCATCATTATCCGTGACACCTATTATAGGAGATATGAAATTTATGAAAGTCGGTGCAAGTACAATTGTGTATGCCCCCACACCATCAATCTTCACATAATCACCATATTCAATTCTTTCCGGAACCTCCACCTCCTTAAGAATCACATCTTTCTCCATACATGTAGAACCTACTAGGTTGGCAATATAAGTTTCATTACAACATTCTTTTGTATAGAATATATGAGGTAAATTGTTACTATGAAGTGTAGGCTTAACATCAAATACTGTTCCATCCGTCGTCAAGAACTTTTGTCCCGCAATATCTTTCACCTGAAAGATTTTTGAGACATAACTGAACACATTCGCTACCACAGATACTCCAGGCTCTATCACAATAGTCGGCTGCACTTGCTTAAACCACTCATTTGATAAACAAGCATCCAAAATACAGTTGGCATAGTTCTCGTACTTTGGCTTGTTACTTACATCAATCCCTTTAGCTGCCGCACCAAAGAAGCCACCACCAACATCAAAATATTGTAAATCATTTAATTCCAGATACTCACAAACTTGAAGCATTTGCAACACTATCAGGTTATAGTTTGCAACAGCTCTATCAGAGGACGAAGTGTGACCATGTAACGATACTATTTTGATACCATTATCACGCAATAATGAGACAACTCCTTTCAGCATTGTCTGTGAAAAGCCAAATCTTCCTATACGTAAACCACATTGAAGCTTTGATACTCCATCCTTATCAGTCAGATCTATATTAAGTCGAAGTCCTACCGAAACTTCTTCTTCAGGATGTTCCGACTTATATTTCAACACTGTATCCAATTCATAAGCAGAGTCAAGGTTTATTACGGCCTTATCTTTTAAAGCTGTAATTAGAACAGAATCTTTTTTTATCGGTCCATTAAATATGATATGCTCAAAACCTATACGTTTTGCCAGTACATACTCCATTTCAGAAACAACCTCGGCATAACATCCTGCTTCCTTAGCTATCTTACATAATGCAGGCACATAATTAGTCTTAAACGAATAACCAACAACCAACCTGTTATATCTTGGCTTGAAAGCTGCCTGAAAAGCTTTAATATTAGCTAAAAATATGCCACCATCCATCAAATAGTAAGGTGTACCATATTTTCTTGCAATTTTGTCTAATTGTACAAAGTTCATATCAAATACATCAATTCTTTATTTTATACATCTCTCTGTTACAGAAGTTTTCATAACTCTACATTGACAATATCCCCTTTCTGTACAGCCTCTAACAAAGGAGTTTTTAAATCCGGTATAGTCATTAGTAATATTTTTTCAATTTAGTCCATTAAAATCTTCCATTGTAGCAGAAGTAGCGGAGCTAATCCCCTCACGTATCAACACTTTTTTCAACGTAAGAAAAATGATTCTCACATCCAACAAAAAAGAACAATGGTCCACATACCACACATCCAAGATAAACTTCTCATTCCATGACAACGAGTTACGACCATGACATTGCGCCCAACCTGATATTCCTGGACGTACCTCGTGACGACGAGCCTGCTCCCTGGTATATAGAGGTAAATATTGCACAAGAAGCGGACGTGGACCGATAAGTGACATATCACCTACAAGTACATTCCAAAACTGTGGTAACTCGTCAATACTTGTTGAACGCACAAACTTTCCCACCTTGGTCAAACGTTTCTCGTCAGGCAACATATTGCCGTTTATATCACGTTCATCAGTCATCGTTTTAAACTTGACAATCTTAAAAATCTTGTCATCTTTACCAGGACGCTCCTGAAAGAAAAATGCTCCGGCACCTTTATTAGCAAAATGTAACCATAAGGCTACAACTAGCATAGGAATAAACAGAATACTCAAAGCAACAAAGGCAATACTGAAGTCTATAACCCTTTTAAAAAAGTGTTTGTACATATTATAATATTTCATCATAAAAATCATATAAACACTGACGCACAAATCCCTGCTCATATCTCGAAGCTACCAACTTACGGGCGTTCTTTGCTAAAGAATTACGATAATCAGTATTAAGCATACGCTTCATAGCTTCATAAAGGGCATTAGTACTTTTTGGAGGAACGATAGTTCCATTTTCACCTTCTATAACAATTTCACGCGCACCGTTAATATCAGTCACAATTTGAGGTAATCCCATAGCACCAGCCTCTATCACCACATTTGGAACCCCTTCTCGATATGATGCAAGTACGGCAACATCCGATGTAGCAAACCAAGGACGCACATCATTTTGACTACCTACTATATTAATAGACGGACACTCAGCAATAGCCTTCATCGTTTCAGATTTCAGAGGATCAAGCTCCTTCTCTTCAGGACCAACAAGAATCAAACGGGTATCAGGATATTCCTTGTGTAACTTAACATAAGCCTCTATCAATTCATTTATCCCTTTATCACTCACCAAACGCCCCACAGTGATAAAAGTGACAACACCATCCAGATGCAACTTCTCGGCTTGAGATATGACTTCTGGCGTTCTGTCAAAATGTTCAAGATCTATACCACAACAACTACCATAACCGAGTACCTTAATCGTTTTCTTAGTAATCCTATTATTCACAAGATCATTTTTTACCCCTTCACCTTCGGGAATGATATGTGTAGCACAGATACAAGTGAGCCAGTCAGTGATCATCAGAATTTTTCTCTTTAGTCCAACCGTAGTGGGAAATACAAGACCTGTAAAGGTGTGCACACGCACAGGAACACCAGCCAATCGTGCAGCCATCATGCAAAGCAGACCTGCTTTCGGAGTCATAGAATGAACTATTTGTGGTTTTTCGCGACGAAACACAAACCATATTTTCCACAAAGATTTCATATCTTTTATAAGAGATATGTGCCGTTCCATATCCACCTCTAGACCTTTTACATCAGGGTATATTTCACGAATTTTTCCCCATTCAGGCCCTGATGATGAAAGAAGCACCATTTCATATTTCTTTTGCAAATCAGAAAGCATACCCGTCACAAATACCAACGACATAGGTACCGTACAAGTACGAATCATTTTAGGTTTTGACATTATATTTAATGTAACAAATTCTTCACTTTGAACATTAACACAAAAAGCCAAGCAAGATGATACCGAACCATTCTATAACGAAAACGTCCTTTATTGGAAAATGCAAATGGATCAATTTCGGGAATTATTATATTTGCTTCCTTAAATGTGTTGTGGTAGCGTTTTAGATTCTGATAGTTATCAGTAATTAGATTGATCTTAGCAAGAAACTGAAATGCATATTTTGTTTTTTCAAAATCTTTTGCATCAATCATTGATTCAAAAAACTCCGATAGATGTTCTGCTATCCCTATCATCTGCTCCACTTGCTTAATGCCATAGACAGATGTCATAGCATTTTCATTGGTTCTATTATAGTGATAATAAGCATTCTCCAAATATACTATTCTATTCGCATAATAAAATACACGAGTAAACAAACCATTATCCTCCCACATATTCAATCCTATCCAGGGAAGAATATCATTATCTACATAAATAGAACGACGTACTAGTTTGTTACAAGTAGACATATGGTAAGTATTCTTATACCAATTTTTTAATATTTCCTTACCACTGTTAACTGATAGATAACAATCTCTAACAACGTTCCCATTAATTCGTTCATCTATAAGTCCACAAATTACTACATCTGCATTTTCTTTAATAGCTTTGTTATACATTCGTTCGTACAAATCAAGGTCAACCCAATCATCGCCATCACAATGGATGACATATTGACCTGTAGCTTCAATTATCCCCTGCCTTCTAACGGAGGCTTGACCTCCGTTAGAAGGCAGGTTAATAATTCGTGTTAGCGAATTTCGATTTTTGTATGATTTAAGTGTTTCCTTGATAATCTCTACTGAATTATCGAGCCCACAGTCATCAATAAACAAAATCTCCAAACTATCAATAGTTTGTTCAAAAAGAGATTTTGCACATCTCTTTATATACTTTTCCACGTTGTAAACAGGAACTATAACAGTAACTTTAGGCACCTTTTCCATTTAATCGATTTTTGTTCAATTCCCAGTTATCCATAATATAAAAATATAATACCAAGTAGTTCAATACAAAATTTTTTTGATGTCCTACATATTTTTAATCTCTAGCATTCATAGCTGAAACTAGATTCTTTTAATTCCTTAATGACAATAAATAATAGAAAAGTTTATCTGGAAGCAAACAGCAGAGTGAAGCCATTCTAAAGCCAAAGTACTTATATATCCAAGCAAAAGGACGATGATTAAGATGTAGTACACTGGGCTGACGAAGCTGCTTGTTACCACACACCGCCTCCGCAATAGAACGTTCCTCGCTATTGAACTTCTCCTTGCAAGCATCAAATAGCTCACGCCCCTGCACCGTATTAATCAATACTAACGATAGACCTTGATCATGCTTCTGCTGAAGTTTTAATGGTCCACATCCCCAAAAATCCCCTATTGTGATGTCCGATATGCGTTCCGGCCTAGCGTATTGGCATTGATAACACACCTCATTATAATTAGCTGACCGATAAAAGGCAATAAAATAGAAATCCTGATGAAGCAAACGGCTTCGCAATTCTCTACCATTTTCACCTATCACAGATAGGTGAAAATGACCTTTCTTTCGAAAGGTCATTGTCACCACGTTTTTGCGTTCGATACCACAAAATCTTAGGTTCTCAAACAAATTTTTTTGAGATGAGACACCATGACAAATAATATCTACTGTATAAAGATTATCATAGCCACGATGAAGATAAGACTTCAAACCAGCAACTTGGCAGGGTGTACCCACAAATAACACCTTTCTGTAATCTCGCAAATCAGCTTTCACTGCACGTATTATATCTACAGAAAGCTGGCTCTGTACATATTTAGAACCCTTCAGCAATGATAAATTTTCTAACTTATCTACACGAATATGCTTGATGTCCCCACCAATAGATGCACAACCATACACTACTCCTCCCCCATTAATCACATGAGTAGAAAGAACAGAGGCAGCTCCCCCTGAAGTACTTGTATGGTAATCTTCTTCATCCTTACTCCAGGCGGCAAAAGCCGCTTGCGGAGTCGCCAATTTCAAAGGTACATTTTGCGGACAAACCTTTGTACATATCCCACAATCCACACACCTACTTGTGTCAATCGTTGGCATAAAGTGACCATATACTCCTTGCTCGGTCATGCTGATAGCCTGATGCACACACGATGCAGCACATGCTACACACCCCGTACAAAGCCCACTCTTACTCACCCGATTCATAGATACATCTTTTTAAATAATCAAATGAAAATTGGCGTTCAGTATTAATCACTTCATCCACTAGTTGCCAATTTGTTTCTTTCTTTTGCAACACGTTGTCAATCTCTGTGACAGAATTGATAGAACAATCTTCCATACTCATTTGCCTTAGCAAATAATTTATACGATTATCCTTTAGTCCACGTATTGAAATCAATTTTTTATGAAATATCATAGCAAATGCAGTACCATGAAAAGAGCTTGATATTACATACTCTGCATTAACCAATAAATTTAAGAATTCGATCGGCCCTGCTGCTAACTGACGTGTGAAAGGAACAAACAAATCATATAGATTCGAGAAATTACAAACGACAACAGGAAGTGACGTTTTTGCCGATACTGTTTTCACCATCTCAATCATCTCCTTATCTGCAAACACTGTATAGAAAAAGATATATTTCCTTTTGTTCATTTCGATTGGAAGTTTAGACAACCAATCTGACGATGTCAACAAAAATACCGGATCAATATTAATTTGTACCTCTCTATCAGTTACTGCTTCTATTGCTTCCTTCGTTCCATTATCTCGAACACTAATTGAATCAAAATCCTTCGCATACTCTCCAATAAGGTTCAGGGTATTCTTAGGCAAACTGCCGAAAGAACCGGAACATGCAGCATAAGATATTTTCTTTCCTTTTACAAAAGGCAGATAATAAGCCCAATCAAAATCGCTGGGTAACGGATTCCAAATTTGATCACTACCAGCAATGAAAAGATCAGCTTCTAAATGTCCTTCTTTTAATGCATCTAACGTAGTGTATTCTTTCTCAGTAAGTTTTAGATAGTTTTTTTTAAATGCATTATACAAATCATGTCTTTTCTTCAACCCGCGATAGAAACACAAATGTGACAAATCTTTTAAAAAAGGGATTAAAGCAAAACGATATGAGAAAACCCGCATTATCTTTCGTTGTTCTGCGCTTGAAAAGTTTATAATCTTGTTATCACAGCCCAATCCTAGTAACGTTTGCTGCAACGCATAAGCTTGCAACATAGACCCGTGGTTGTGCGATGCGTGGTATGTTATCGTTAGTGTTTTATTCTTTAACATTTTATATTATTTTTCTAAGAAATGGAACAAGAAATGGAGGAACTAAAATTTTGGATAAACTCTTAGCTATTATAAGATATGGATATTTTATATTCAATCCTCGCAGAATTTCCCAATGCATCTTTGCTCCTCTCAAACGGTCTTTAACTTTGCGCCGAGCTATAGCATTCTTATCATCACGCATCATATAAAGTATCTCCTGAATATTATATCCCTTTAATCCAGCACGATACATTTTATACCAAAGATAATAATCCTCCGCCCGTTCAACTTTTTCACCAGTTGTATATCCATTTACCAAATCGTACGCTGATTTCCTAACCATACAAGGAGCATGACAGAATGGTGCACAATCCTTAAAATCACAGTTTTGAGGATATTCGACTGCCTTACCTTCACGCCAGATACCACGTTCATCAAAATGAGCCATAGGAGTGCTAACAAAAGCAAATTCTGGATGTGCATCCAAAAATTTTATTTCCTTCTCAAAACGAGTTGGCAAAGAAATATCATCTCCGTCCATACGAGCTACATACTCTGTATCTACATAACCAAGGCAATGATTCAGTGTTGCAGCAAGCTTAATATTATGTTCGTTCTGAATAACCAGATAATTTTGATGCTCTTCCGCCCATCGCAAAGCCACCTGCAGAGTATCATCTTTAGAACCATCATCACACAGAACAACCTTGAAATTTTTATATGTTTGGGATTCCAAAGACTTCAATGCCTCCACAAGAGTGTCAGCACAGTTATAAATACCCATAATTACAGTTATACGTGGTAAATCTCTCATAATATCATCTTCTTAACAATTGACTGATTTTCAGAATCCACCTTTCACCCAATATAGCAATCAACTTATTCTTCAGTATATGTATACGCCAACTCATCGTATTGTGATCAATCCAGGAGCACGAATAATGGTGAATGGCAACCGTATTTTTTGTCATTGTTATAATACCCGTTGTAGAATCCATAGGACAAAAATAATCCGCCGGATAGATATTCACGTCCGCTACTTTCTGAAACCGATGTTCATTAACCATTCCATGCCTTTTCAAAATCTCCGTAGTATAATCCACTACGGTACCATCAGCAATTGCAAAATTTTCCTTGGCATTATATAAGTCCAAAAGTTCACCAATAATCTTGAGACCCGGTCTCACACCTAATCCCAGTCCTGGAGCTACCCCAAGAAGCTCTGTGCAAAATTCGCCTCTATCCTGCTGTTGAGTAGCTAAACTTTTTTCAAACGCCATAAAGTTGCCCACAGCAATAATATGATTCATATCTTTTAGAATCTCAACATCAGTATCAAAATATAGCCCACCCTCTTCAAACAGTACAAAAAAACGGACATAATCACTCACAAAGGCATACTTCTTAGCCTCATAAGCTTGCTTAACATACGGACAACAATTCACATCAAAATTATTCTCATTCCATTCCTTGATCTCATAATCAGGCAGATATTTTTTCCATGAAGCTATACATTCTAAAGCATCTTTTGGTAATGGATTACCACCAAACCAACAATAATGAATTATTTTAGGTATAATATCATGCATAATAAACAAATGACATAAATAACGTAAACACCAAATGTACCATCACAACATACTTACGCATACGCACTAATGGATGCTTTTCATCTGCTATTGCATAACAAGGATAAATAAGTATTATCGGATACATAAACCACGAAAGATATGCAATGCGATTGGTAAATTCAGCATACATACAAAGCATCCATACGCCATTACATGTCAAATACATATTTAACATCATATCATAAAATTTATCCTCCAACTTATATTTATACTTCACATAGTAACCAATGAGAACTGGCATAGCAGAATATATAACGAAATCCATTCTAAAGCCCCCACGACCTCCCCATGCATTATCAGAATTAGAAGTCAAATAAGCAGCTCCTGACTCATCCGAAAAATCAGCAAACAGAGTCTGGAAGAATGATATATGCAAAACTGCCATTGCCAAACAAAACAGCCATCCATAAAAATACCATTCTTTCTTTTTAAATATCAAAGTTAAAATATAAGCAACAACAGGCATTTGCATCGAATGATGAAATCCCCACGATAACAACAAAAACAGTATTGAAACCCACATTTTATCTCTGTACGCCAATGCTACTAGAAAGAACGAACTAGCAACACCAGCCTTAATACCATTAGTTCCATAAGAAAATGTGGAAAATGCAGCTAAACATACTAAAAATACAAGCATAGTATTAGAAGGAAACAACTTTCTACATGCAACAAGCATAGGAATAAAATACAAAGCTGCCATAAGCACGAAAAACAGAGTTGTATCAGAAAAAATATAACTCATATAAGCATAAAGATTATCAAACAGTATATTTTGTGCGCCCCAATCAAATCCTTCCCACTCATACAATCCCCACCAACTATTATAGTTCATCATATCAACAAAAAGATATGATACAGGTCTGAAGCCTATAAAAAGCACTAAGAATATGCACAATATTACACTACCAACAATCGGCTCAATGGTTGTAAGACTATGGCGATATGAAACAGTAATCAAAGTCAAGAGAGTAACAATAAAAAGATAAACACCCTGATAAAAAGAAGCATCAATCATACTCAATCCATTAAGTTATAAATCTTATTCACCTCTGCCTCATTTCCAAAATCGTGACTGCTCAGATACTCTACTATTTTCTCCCTAAGCTCTATATTTTGAATTACATTTACTATCCCTATTGCAGTCTCTACCTCATTCAAAGGCACAATCACACCATCCACACCACTCGTTATCTGCGACTTAGCGGTCGGATAATCCGTTATCACCACAGGTTTATATAGTATTTGAGCTTCACGCACTGTCACGCTCTTACCTTCATAGACGCTGGGCTGACAATAAATGTCCGCAGCCTTGATATATGGATACGGATTGTTTTTTTTGCCAAGTAGAATCATGCGGTGACGCATGTTATATTTGTCCAACGCCTCCTGAATTAACTTATCCGGACCATAACCGATAACGTACCACTTGAAGTTTACACCACGTCTCTCCATCTCAGCGCAAATGTGTGGAATACCTTCTATTTTTTTTGGGGGGGAAAAGCGACCTATCGTCAATATCGTCGTTTCTCCCTCATTCTGCGGTATTTCGTCACTTACATCCTCTAGTGTCGCTTGTTGACGCACAAATACAGGCGAAAGAATATTTTCTATAAGCACAATCTTATCCTTTAATTTTGGAAAAGTCTGTAAGAAAGTTTTAGTACAGTCCTCACTAATGGAAGCCACATAATCAAAGCCATTCCATACCAGAAGCTCTTTATCATGATTCACGTGAATTGTAGAATAGTCAGTATGTATCCAACAGATCTTTTTTCTCGCCCTCACTTTATTCAAAACAATATTATGTGGAGAAAGGAAACTGATGGCAAGATCATACTCACCCAGATGTTCCAAAGATGTTAAGCCCCCCTCTACAGCATCTGCTATATATTGAAATACACTCGCGTCGTGCAAACGTTCTTCCGCAGCCAAAAAACTCACATATTGCTTGTGTTTCCATTTTGCCCACAATCTGCGTAGCGCAATACCAAGATGTCCCTCTCTCACTATATTTTTGATAGGTCGTTCTATGCAAGTGTATTCAGGTATCTCTGGCAACAGATTCACACATTTTGGAATCAAGGGCATAAATTCACCCGTATGCTGATTCACGAATAGGTCTATATCCACCCTCTCTATGTCTAGTACTGACAGCAAGCCCAACAAAGCACGCTCCGCACCACCAATCTCAAGATAGTGAATATTAATAAATATTCTTTTCTTCATCTTTTTATATTTATCACTTAAATAACCGAATATCCAAAAATCAAGTTTAATTCAGCTAAATTCGATAACAAACTATTTTTCCTTGTTAATCAGACTTAATGTGGTGACCGATAATATATTGTGCCAGCGGTAATCTCACGATACCATAACTAACAGCCAAAGAACCAATGAAAGTAAGAGCTACAATCACAACAGCCTGCAAATAATAAATGCTCCATATGTCTCTGCAACAACACCTGGCATCGGTGTATGCATCACGATTACCATCAAGTATGCTATTAAGCGAATTATATCCAAATATAATAATCGTTTCATACCATATGATGTATTTATCTGTTAATCAACCCTTTCACTAACTTCTTTTCATAATCTGTCATAATGAAAAGCCACTGCAGAGATACATATAACATAGAAAACACGAAAATACCTCCAATGAAGTATGGAATATGATAATAATTAATATATTTTCCAAGCCCAAGGAATAATACCGCTAAAATGGATGGTACAAAATATATATTTAATAGTGACTTCCAGAAACGACCTATTTGTAGCTGTATACGTTTCTTATAAAACCAATTCATTATAAATCCTGGACCAATAAAATTTGCAATCGAAGTAGCTAATGCAGCACCCAATACTCCTATCCATTTCATCATGTACCAAGTTGCCACAACATTAATTAGTGCAATAAATAAATATGTCAGAGCTCTAAATCGATTTTCATTTCTGGCAATAATTATATTGAGAAAAAAACTCTGAACCAAAGGTATTGAAATTGGTATCATGCATACCAAAGCTACCCAATATGAAATTGCATAGTCCTCGCCTGCATAGAAATAAATAAATTCTCTACCAAATGTTATGAATCCAAATATAAATAAGGCAATTATTAACGCCTGTATTCTACCCACCCTAATGCCAGTATCCGTAAGTTCGTCAGTAGAAGCTCCATTAAACACCATTTTGTTAGCCTTGGGCACCAACATAGATGATATACCTGCATTGATTGTGTTAATCATACCACAAAGAATCATACCAACTGAATAAATTGCAACTCCGGTTGTTGCAAGCGCTGGTACCGTACCAATTAGAGCCGCGTCTGTTGCTTCATACAATTGACTGACTATATTCGATACAAAAATCCAAAATGAAAATGAAACAACATCTACAATATACTCTTTCGACATTCGCTTATATAATGGTTTCATTTTCATTGAACCCCTTACATAGACCCAAAATAACAGGCGGAACAATATAGTTGATAATATAGAAGAAACAGCTAATCCTATGGAAGCATAACCTAAGAAAAGTGCTACCAAATTAAGACACGGAGCTAAAATGGTACCAATTATAGCCATACTTTGCAAAAAAAGAAACCGTTCATGCGAATTTACTATCGATATATATGGCGAAGCTATGAAATTAACAGCAGTATTGAATGCCATTAAAATAACTAGCCACTGCATTCTAGTCAACTCCACAGCAGAAATTGATTCAGAATACCATAATGGAAGGCAAAGAGCTAAAACGCTCCCTCCGATCAATGCCAAAACTGCAACTATACGGAAAATAACAATAAATAAAGCTAATACAGCCCTCTCCTCTTCTTCACCTTTCTCTGTTCGAGCTTTTATCAAGTATCGAGTTATAGCAGCTCCTAAACCAAAAGCTATAAGGGCTAAATAGCTTGTGATACTTGCAGACAACTTATATAGCCCATATTCTTCTATGCCTAATATTTTCAACATAATTGGCGTATAGAGCAAAGGCACAACACCCCCTAATACCAAATTTACATAATTCAATACTATTCCAATTTTGAGTTGAGAGTTTTGTTCTTTCATGTTATAACTATTAGTCTATATATTCGATATTTGTCTTCTTGAGAAATGGGATCTTATTAAGAACCTTATCACAGCTATATCTGTACACCACCTTCTTGAACTCTTCCAACACAAAGCAAATGATATAAATAAACGAACATTGCAGTTTGGGCTAAAAAATCGGTTGTATTATATTTTGCGAACATATCGTAATAGGAAACATTCTGGAAGAACAGAGGTTCTGTGTGTATCAGATAAACACCGAAACTATTTGCTGCTAGGAAATTTATCCATTTTGATTTAAAGTTCAACTGTACAAAGAAAAGAAACAAGAATAGCGCCTCAGTCACAATAAACAGACTGTCATAATGCCATCGTTGCGCTATATTCAATTGTTGTTCAAGCAATATCATACAATTATAGTGGATTTGGCAGAAAACCACCCTGTTATTAGGACGAACAGATTAACACCGCATACGCACAACGACTGCGTAGCACAGAATAAGCAGGTATTCAAAAGTTTACCATCTCCTATTTGAGCATTCCAATAGTGTAATCCTATTATCATACACATGGCAATTATGCGTAAGAGTTGTATATTTGTTTTTTTACCACAATCTACTACCTTTCACCCAATGATATAATCTGCTTATTATCGACATTTTACTTCTGTAGTAGACTTCCATCATTTCTCTGCGTTTAGCTATCTCGTGATATGACATACGAGTACGCCTACGTGCAGTTTCATGTGGCTGTGAAAAAATATTCAGTAGAAAGTCTTCCAACTGCGATATTTTACCTTCATACCCCTCCTGTTCTGAAATAAGAGCCGGATTACTAAGCATTTCAAGGTAAAGATCATCGTTATTATCTATTTCTTTCACTCGCTCAAGTACCTCATTAAAGGTCTTGTACTTGTGTACATTGATGAATGCTTTTGTATTGAATGTCTCTTCACACAAAGTATCTCCCCAATAAATAGGAATAGTCTGTGCTGCAAACGCTTGTACTATCTTTTCGCTACAATAACCATTATAACTAAAATTCTCAAACACAATAGAGAATTTATGTTCCTTATCAAAAGCAAATTTATCTTCCACTCGTCCACCAATATTGTTCAGATACCTGCCTCCTGAATCTACTCTCTTATAGCTATTCAATAAGTGAAACATCTCATTGCGGGGCTGGCAAGTGCCATTGCTTACAGTGAAACTGCAGAAGCCCTTCTTTGCATTAAGAGTACCTTTGTCTATGCCAATTTGTTTTTTCTCCAATAACAGATATTCAGGATAGATACAGTATAAAGGAAAGCGCATATAGCGATCTCTAAACGACAGGCGTTCAAATCCCATCGCATAATCGCACTCGTTAAAGTTTGGTGTACGATTCTCACCAGTAAAGTATATCTTAACTGCATTGTTTGGTGCATACAGGTGCTCATCGCCCCATACAGAGAAAAATACATATTCCGCTTGTGTTAAATCCACAAGATCTATGTCGAAGTGCTTACACAAAATCTTATAGAATAGAGAGTCTTTGGGCTTAAATGTTTCCCAAAAATTTACGAAAGCTACTTTCTTTTTCATTTAACTTATATGTCAATTTAACTTTACCGAAATTGTCGATTTACAATTTGCTGGTAACATTTGTATTGCGAATAAGATATTCAATCGACTGTTGTCTCATTATTTGTAAAGCCTCGCTTGCTTTGTTGTAGTCCACCTCTTCTACGCTATCACAATAAGCATATGTTTCACGCTCCGCTGTACCACAATATCGATCTAAAAGACCTGTCAGTTCAAGAAAATCAGTGATGCGTATGCTTTGCATATCAGCAGAATTACGACGAAAAGTAAAAAAACTACGCTGATATACTTGCGAGAATACGCACACATGGAAACTATCTGTAAAAATATAATCTGAATATTTAATTAACGAAATGAAATCTTTAGGCGAAACCTTCGACAATCTGATGTCACCAAAATGAGCAAAATCTGAATATTGCTCCCACAAATAAGGTATATTGACTAACTTCAAGCCTTTTTTCTTTGCAAACTCTATTGCAGTTATTCGGGCATTCATGTTATTTCCAAGAAAGAAACTGAACACATAAGGTTCACCAATGATACGAGAGGAACAAATCTTATCCCAATCTTTGTGTTCAAGTAAAAGCGTAGGATCTAAACAATGCTCCACCTTTTTACCCGTAGCAGATTCAAGCACCGATACCATAGATTTTTCTCGCACACTCACCGCATGATAATTTGCAAGGTCAGCTTTAAAACGTTGCTGTTGTAGTGGAGTCAAAGTGTTAGTACCGAAGCTTGCAGCATATGAAATTTTACGCTTACCCTCTGGTACAAACTTGAGCAACAATATAGGCGAATTGAGCGTAGGAGTCCATACTACATCACTACCAACTACATACATATCATAAAGATTGGCTGTCTCCACTATATTATTATAGCAGTAAAATTTCTTACTATGCGGAGTCACATCCATTCCAAATCGTATCATCTCTTTAAAGCGACACCGGTACTTGAATGTATGTAGCGGATGCTTCAAACGTTGTATCATATTCCATAAAAATACCTTTGTCCCTATCTCTATTGATTTGAGAAAAGGCAACTTTTCACGTTCGCATACACTCGAATCATCAAAAAAGATCTGTTCCGCCTCATGCCCCATCTTACATAAAAAAGTAGGTAATGCATAAGCTTGTAGTGCCCCACCATAGTTAGGCGTACGTTTGAACATTGTAACTACCCCTATCTTCATTTCTTTATCATGCTTTTTAATATATAGGTTATTTTGTAAAGAACGCCTATAGTATATTGATTAAAATTATTTCTAACCATGTTGCTCCACATTCTATAAATTGGTACATATAAAGCTTTTTCAACCGCTTCCTTCATATTATGACTCTCCTTGTAGAATCGCCAGAACTTTTGACTATTGGGTTCATAAGGCGTAGAAGTAAAAAAGAGTCCATTCCATGCAGTAGCATCTTTCAACGTTGATTCCACCACACTGATGCCTTGCAATTTCCTCAATACTTTTAGTGCTTTCTCCGACTGAACGAATACAATACTAACACCTTTGTTGTCTGCAAATTCAGAATCCAGCGACTCAATACCCCAAAAGTCCGCTAATGTTATATCACTTCCATTCTTACCATCCTTTGAAGGACATTGATGGCAGCTCGGTCTAAGGTATAGATTGTACAAAAAACCTTTAAGATAAATATTCAACATGAACCCCTCTGAGCATATCGTACGCTCTTTACCTTCACTATCTTTACCTTTTACCACAAAACCATAGTTTTTCCACTCATAACCCTGATCTTGCTTACCTCGGAATATAATGGAAGTAATGGTTTTACAATTGGTCTTATACTTCAAGTGTTCCAAATAAGTGCGCCAAATTTCAGGACTTGGTACACCGTGACAAATCACATCAGCAGCGAGCAAATTATCATAATCCTTATGCAGAAACTTTCGTAGTCCTGCAATCTGACACGCAGTTCCCACAAACAACACCTTTCTACCTTGTCGTAAGAAACACTCTGCTTTTTTATAGGCATTGCCTATACGACTTTGTACATACTTACTGCGCATGAGAGGCTCAAGTTCTTCAAGAGTCTCTGCGTAGGAATGTTCAACTCCCCAATATTTATCGAAACGGGCCCCAAAAACCACACCACCCTCACATATCGTTTTTTCTGCTAACCGTATAAACACCCCCCCAGAAGAACTGCACAAGCGTTGTTCGTCGTCGCTATTCTTCGCAGCAAATACCTTCAATGGAGTAATTGGTTCATCCTGATTTATCACGGGACAAACCGTCTCACATGCCCCACAATCTATGCATAGTGACACATCAACTTGTGGATAGAGGAAACCTTCCTCATCTCCTTGCATCACAATACACTGTTTAGGACAACGCTGCACACAAGCACTACATCCACAGCATTTTGATTTATCTGTGATATTTATCATTTATCTTATTCCCAAATAAGGAAGTACTTTTTGTGGTAGCCCCCTATATATCGCACAAACTAGAAAAACGTCTAAAGAAAATAATAACAACCAATTTATAAACCAAGTCATAAACTGTATACCCATGTAATTTATTATGAAAAGAATAAGCATATGAGACAAGTATATAGGCATAGACTGAACTCCACACCATTCTATCCATTTTGTAATTTTCGTACTTTTATATTTGTCTGAAAACCGCTTTGAAAACACCAATAAAATTACCCCAAATGAGAAAAAAGACACACTAGATTTCAACCCCATCCCATTATTCGTACCATGATATGTAAACCAATAATATGTTTCGGCTACCGCCCCAATTAATCCCAAAATTGTAATTATGCATACAATCCAACAATTAGGTCTAATCTCAGTCCTCCCGAGATAACACCCTAAAGCAAAATATCCTATATATGTAGGAAAACTACAATAAACTATTAGAGGCACATGTAAACCAGTTGTATGATTTACCATCGTCCAAACGAAAGTTATAATTATTGATATTACAGATAGCAATACTACTCCCACAAATCTTACCTTCTTGATGATAGGTAAAAAAACATAACATTCAAAAATCAAAGTAATAAAATAAAAAATGGACAAACCTCCTGCAAAATATAAAATAGTGTTATACGCAGCTCCTACCATATTTGCTCCTTTTAGCGATAGTAGAAACCATGGAAGTCCCCACAGCAACATAGGAATATAAACGATACGTAGTCTAGATGTAAGAAACCGTTTATATTCTATTTTTGTATGGAAGCTCTTCTTCCATAAGAAATATCCACTTGCCGCAACAAACAACGGTACACAACATCCCAAAAAATTTCGTATTACCACTATCAGTACTCCCATAACAGAGATTGGATCAAAATTAAGTTTTACAGTATGAATTGCAATAACTCCCATAATAGCCAACCCTTTTATGAAATCAAAATATACACAGTGTTTCGTAAGCATATGTTCCATTAAGATAACTTTTTCATGTTATGCAGAATTTTACGTCTCACAAACCTACCAATAGGAATCACGATTCGCCATCCTGCACTGACAACTTTCGGATATAAACCTGCAAGAAACATTAACAAAGTAAAATGATGATGACTTAAACAATAAAAATACATCTTAGGTAAAAGAGAATCTGAGACATTGCAATATTCCAAATAAGGAGAATCTGCTATAGTTTTTAATTTACATTTTGCATCAAAAGAAAAGAACGGTTGATGCTTAGCTTCATTCTGCACAGCAGCTTTATATATAATTTGGGCATATTTATAAATATATGGAATATATTCTGCATCGATAACTTTATTAAAAAAGCGTTCTACTGTCTTAAGAAGCAATGGTACAGCTTGTGCTTGAGTATTATGGTAGCCCTGAAACAAACTATGAGGATTAATGTGTACATAAGAATACCACGGCTCATTTATATAATATAATTTATTAACAAAACACATATATTCAAAACCAAATATTACATCCTCATAAATATTCAAAGACTCGTTATAACGTATATTATACTCTCTCAATATAGATAATTTACGAACAGTTGTCCCGCTACAACTGACTATATGACTGTTTATAAGACCTTCCACATCACTAGCCCATTTTTCTATAGAATAATAACCAGTTGAAAGATAATTTGTCACACTTAGTATTTTACCTCTCGCTCCCACATCTTTATAAGAAAAAATCACAACATCTACCCCCATATCAAAATAGTCAACAGCTCGTGTCAATGTTCCAATTTCTTGTATATCATCACAATCATTAAAAAAAATATACTCTCCTATAGCAGCGTCCATTCCAACATTACGAGCTGATGAAACGCCACTATTTTCCTGATTAATTATTTTGATACAACTATACTTAGATGCGTATGCCTGGAGAATTTCGAGGCTACTATCAGTAGAACCATCATTCACAAGAATTATTTCCTTGCTGACATTCTCTGCCAAAAGATTCTCTATCGTCCGTGCTACAAACGCTTCTGCATTATAAACAGGTACTACTATACTCAATATTGGTTTCATTAGTCAACAGATATCAGAGCCCAATTATCTAAAAACAAATCAGGTTTAAGTGGACCATTCCACCATCTTGCCGGCGCACAAACAATCTTTTCATTATTTGTGCTCTTATACTGTGCCCACCAATTAAAAGTACTATTCGAGATAATAAAATGCTTGCAGTTCGACATCAATTCTAATGCTTCCCACGATGGATCGTTACCACTCTCGTAATGAGTCTCCACACCAAAGTCTAGGTTCTGTTTCACCCACTCAATATCATTTGAAAAAATGAACAACACAGGGTTCTCCACATGGGCTTTCATATATTCCCATGCGCGCTCATAATATTTGGGGGTGCAGACCGCATGCATACTCGAAAACTTCGTATCATATACGAAATCGCCTCTGCGTACACTTAACAGCACAGAATTTGTGTTACGCATACGTTCCAACATGAGCTGGTTCTTTTCTGAAATCCCCCTAAGCGGCTTGATTTCTTCTAGTATCTCGTTCTTGATGTCTGCAAAATATTTTTCACTTTCAAAACAACCTGAAACAATAACATCTCCCTCTACTTTATCTCTAAACTTATGATAGCCTACATCCAAATATTTCAGATTAAACACATCCATCAACCTTACCCATCTTTTTTGAAAGATATTGCGTTCATATTCATTATCCCTATGAGGAAAGAATCGCCAATAAATTCTTAATAATATTTTCTGTATCAAAGACAACTTCGGATTTGTTCCACTTTCCTCCACATCCTTCACCTTAAAGAACTTAAGAGCGTTGACAAAATCATCTTCAGAGGAACCTGCTTGGTACACCTCATCAAAATGATAACATACCTTCTGTTCTGGATTATGCTTCTGAAGGTGCCTTATATAAGCGTATTGAAACAACTGATTGCCCAATCTACCTCCTCGTATATATACGTGTATCATCGTTTTATTAGTGTTAGAATTTTGCTCAGCACTGCCTTTACAGCAATCATTGCCTTATACCATACAGAGCGTTCTTGCAGGATACGGTCTTTTGTTTTCTTGTCTAACCATGATGCATCGAAATAATGGATCGCATAGGTGTTATTGGTGAAATTTTCGTTATGATAGAAATCTAGTGGACAAAAATAGGTCTTCGGATAGATATGCACCTGGCACTCGTCTGCAGTACCTGTAAACAACTTAAGGTCTTGCTCTTTATCATTGCACAACAAACCTTGCTCCTTGCATATTTCCGTCATCATCCGCACATTAGCCACATTACCACTGACGATCTCTTGTGAGAAGTGCTTATCCTTGTAATGCACTAAAAATTTTTCAATTAACGGATGGTGAGCGGGCATAGCTATTACAGCAGAAGTCAGTTCTTCATTATTTTCATAACCCATAAAGGCATCATACCGTTGACAGAGAGGTTCCAAACTCTTTTTTAATTTCACATCAGTATCAAAGTACAATCCACCATACTCATACAATGCATACAAACGCACATAGTCTGACACAAAAGCATATTTCTTTGCGTCATATGCCTCCGATGTCCAGGATATACTACAGATATCAAACGAATCTTCATCCCATCTCTTCCACTCCCAGTCTGGCATCAGCGCTTTCCACGAATCCATATAGCTCTGTAAGTTCATGGGTATAGGGTTGCAACCGAACCAACAATAATGTATTATCTTGGGTATCATGATACCTTGTTGACAATGTGTTTTGAAAGCGCGTTCCAACATATAATTCTCACTTTATCTAATAGCACAGAAGCTATAAACACTGCAATTATAAATAAAATTGTATACGAGAGAAACACAATTATGTTTGAATTATTATACCATTGAGAAATAAACATTTTATAGTAGTGAAACAACTGAGATTGACAGTGAAAAAGGTATACGGCAAATGCTGATACAGCAATAGTATTGATGAATCGACTGCGTATTTTTATCTTGGAGAAGAACAGCACCAAATATAACGATGCAATGACCACCAATGGACTACAATAATAAAAAGCAGCCTGTGCCCAATCCTTGTTACCCACCTTCAACATTACTACAGCGAAACCAGTAGTCATAAGTGTACAGAATAGATATATAAGCAAGTCATGATACTTATTGAAATGGGCAATCCTTGGTCGGTATATCTTAACATAACGAGCCAACAAATACAAACCTATAAATGATATGGTTGAATACCCCTTTGCTATATGATCGACTCCTTCAAACAACCATCCATAAGCAGTTTGGAATATAAAGAAGTTAATGAGCAATGTCTTAAACTGTTCTCTAGCAACATGTTCTACAAAAGCATTTAGCATTGGCGAAAGGATAAATAGGAGAAGATATGACTTTACAAACCAATAATCCCAAAAATCAACAAGTAGGATATTGAAAAGCAAGGCACTGACTGGTAAATCACTTAAACGAGCAGAATATTGTATCCCGCTGGTTATCACAATTTTATATATACTAAATCCTACTATTGTAAAGAAAAAAACTTGGAATAACAATTTCAACAGACTATTTTTTTTTGCTTTAATACCATACCACCCAGACAGCAGTACAAACAGGTTGACACAAACTATCACAATGCTTTCTGTGAAGAGTTCTACTATAACTGATAGCGGAGCTTCTACAATTTTCATCTTTGCTGGCGCACCGAATGAGGCACCACATGCGTGAACAACCAGCACAAAAATCATCGCTACTATGCGTAACAATTCCATATTGGAATCTCTTGCAAGCGACCGTGACGTGGTGGAGGTGTGGGGGGAAATCATTTTTGTAATATCTTGTCTAACACTTTATCCATACAGGGACAGAAAATCAGCATCACAGCTATTGTCTTGACATTTCCGAGAAGATAACGGTTATGATATATCTCAGAGAGATGTTCATTTAAGAATCGACGAATAGATACATACTGCGCCTTATAACTATTTCTCAATTCAGCATTGCCCATCAACAACAACTTTATAGTTGTCTCAACTGCATTCTTTAGCGCTAATTGCGAATACTGAGGAATCTGTTCTTTTATCAGTTCATACACATTCAATGTATTCTCAAACTCTTCAAATGCTCTTGCCGACAACTTTGTATTTGACAATGAACCTTCATGTTTCTCATAGATATACAATGGAGCATCCACATATGCCATCTGACTGTCTCGCAGGAACATCTGACATTTGATAAAGTAATCCTCGCTGAGAGTAGCTTTAGGAAAGTGTATTCCTGTAAAAACAGTCTTTGGATAAAGCCCCCCCCATAAAGCCCAAAACTCATAGTTGAAAAAACGGGTCATCAACTCATCATCTTTTAATATCTTTATTTGAGGATCGTCAATCATCCTAACTTTATCCCCATACTTTATACATTGCGTTCCGCACCCAGCGATCGTAGTTCCATACTTCTGCAAAGCCTCATACATTGCACTTACATAGTTTTGCTCAACATAATCATCGCTATCCACAAAAGTCACATACTCACTTGTAGACATATCCAAGCCTATCTTCCTAGCCGACGAAGCACCACTATTAGAAATATGATAGACCTTTATATTATGATATTTAGCAGCATAAGTATCACAGAGGCTACCACTATTGTCAGAGCTTCCATCATCCACCAATATAATTTCCAAATTAGAATATGTTTGGTTACATACAGTATCCAAACAACGGTGAAGATACTTTTCTGCGTTATAAACTGGTATAATACAAGATATTTTAGGAAACATAGTAGCTATATCTAATTATCCAATTCTTCAAACCTCGAATTCTTCGACTTAAACTCCAGTACTATCTGCTTCATCAATTTTACCGTCTCCCAAATTTGTACAGAACGGGATAATCTCTCGAATTTATCGTACGTTTCCACAATATCCCCATATTCATACCGACGTACTTTTGCTATCTTTATCTTCTTATGATGAGTAGGAATCGTATTTTCTTCATCACTCAATACCTCTTCATACAGTTTTTCACCCGGTCGTAATCCTGTAAATTGTATTTCAATATCTTCATTCGGCTTATATCCCGCCAATTCAATCATACGAACAGCCAAATCTACTATTTTCACAGGTTTTCCCATTTCGAAAACAAAAATCTCATAGCCTTCCCCCATAGTGGCAGCCTCCATTACCAAACGACACGCCTCCGGAATAGTCATGAAATATCGTATGATATCGGGATGAGTCACCGTAACGGGACCGCCATTTTCAATTTGCTCTTTAAAACGGGGAATAACTGAACCATTACTACCTAATACATTTCCAAAGCGGGTAGTTATAAATTTAGTACATCCTTTTACCTTGCCTTCTTTAATGGCATAGCTCAAGCTCTGTACATAGATTTCTGCCAAACGTTTGGAGCAACCCATCACATTAGTAGGATTTACAGCTTTATCAGTGGAAACCATGATCATCTTTTCAGCTCCATATTTCACTGCCATATCCGCAACCTGACGGGTACCGGTCACATTGACCAATACAGCTTCACATGGATTTTCCTCCATCAACGGGACGTGTTTATAAGCAGCTGCATGAAAAATAATTTGAGGATGATAGGTATCAAACACCATGCGTAAACGCTCTATAACACGCACATCACCTATCACAGGAACAAAATCAAGATGTGGAAATCGGCGTTCACATTCCAAACGAATATTGTGTAATGGCGTTTCTGCCGAATCAAACATAATCAGTTTACGGATTCCAAGATGTGCCAATTGACGACAAAGTTCACTACCAATACTACCGGCTGCTCCCGTAACCATTACTACTTTGTCGCTAAATTCATTGGCAACTTCACTCATATTGATATTAATTTCCGGACGTCCTAACAAATCTTCAATCTTTACAGGGCGCACCCATTGATGAAAGTTACCGTTTTCATCCGCTTCGCTGATAGAAGGAGCTATCAAAGTCTTGATATGATTATCCTTGCAATATTGAAGCAAACGAGTTTCCTCTAAACGGGTAGACTCATTATGAGCAAATAAAATACCTTGAATACGGCGTTTACGAATAAGCTGCTGGAAATCTTGTTCATTGGTGAAATAATAAATAGGGAATCCCGCCAAACGACGATGCTTGTAAATAGTTCCATAACAATAGAATCCGATAACCTTATAATGAGAACTATGTAGTAAACGGGTCTTCAGTGCTACACTTTTATCGTCTGTACCATAAATGAGAATACGCATATTCTCCTTATTCATCAATTCAATCAACGTCTCGTAGACTATCACCATCAACATACGGAAAGTAGACAAAGCGATTAAAGTCAACATTCCATCAAATAAGACAAACATCAATCTCTGATTGGCAGACAATCCGAACGGTTCAATCCATAAGAAAATGGCAATCGCTATACATACCGATTTGAATGATGAGCAACAGATCAACGGCCATAAGCAACGCAACTGAGAATAACGAATGGTATTACGATAAGTATGGAAAAGATAGGAAGCTATCGTAGTCGCAATAGCGGCTAAAATTCCAACCCGAATCATAGCCCCACTATCTAAAGACACCTCAGCGTTATAATGTATCCACCAATAAGTAAAGCAAGTGGACAATACTGAAATAAACAAATCAATTCCCCATATTATCCAGTAACTAAAGTAAGTTCTACTTATATACTGGATAAAAGCATTCAATTTTTCTTTCATCCCCCAATAATAAAAAGTTCCCCTTATTTCTTATTTTTTTTATTCGTCTCCGAGTAGTAGCCATCCCCATAGCCATATCCGTAACCGTAGCTATAACCATAGCCATAACCATACTTTTTCTTTTCAATATGGCTGTCGTTTAATACAATACACAGATGTTTGAACTTACCTTCCTGATGCAAACGTTCCAACTCCGGAAGATAACGACGATCGAGTTTTCCATCACGGACCACATATAAAGTCAATTCAGCTACACGGTTTACAATCGTAGCGTCCGCTACCACCTGTGCAGGGACATTATCCAAAATCACATAATCGTATTTTTTCTTCAACTCATCTACCAATTTCTCCAAACGATCGCTCATCAAAAGTTCGGAAGGATTAGGAGGTACAGGGCCAACCAACAACATATCTACAGCAGGATGAATCAGCCCCTTATCCAGTATATTATCTATATCATCATGCAAGCCGGAAAGGTAAGTACTCAACCCTTCCTTATGTTTGACACCCACTAATTTACCTTGAGTCCGTTTGCGCAAATCAGTATCTACCAATACTACTTTCTTTCCGGCTATAGCCAATGCCACTGCCAAGTTACGAGACACAAAAGACTTTCCTTCACCGGGCATGGTAGACGTAAACATAATGACACGGGCATCCTTTGCTACAAAATTGATGTTTGAACGCAATAAACGAAAGGCTTCAGAGATAAGATCATTCTTATGTTCATCTACTACTATAGAATTATCCGCCACTTCTTCCTTACGGGAAGGAATCTCACCCAACACCGGAATGGTGGTATAATCTTCTATGTCCTTACGTCCCCGAACGGAAGTATTCCATAGCATCAACAACACTTGTATCCCCAAAGGAATAGCTAATCCCACTGCTAAAGCAGCCAGCAAAAAAGTTGTAGAATGAGGGGCAATAGGCGCATTAGAACCAAATGGAGACTCCACAACACGAATATTAGCCTCCGTTACAGCTAACTGAAGCGCATTTTCTTCACGCTTATTCAACAGAAAAGTATACAATGCCTCTTTAATGGATTGCTGGCGGATAATACTCAACGCCATCTTTTCCTGCTTGGGCACCGCTTGAATCTCAGTATTAATCTGATGTTCCACAGCCCGTGTCCTATCCAATCGTAGACGAAGATTTTTGATATAATTATCCATTGAACCGGAAATTACGGTACGCATCTCCGCCAAATTCTTATCAGCCGTCTGGACTACCGGATTTTTTTCTCCGGATTCAGCCAACAGATGGTTACGCTGAAGCATAAGTTCATTGTAAGCGGTAATCTGGTTTTGCACACTTGCATCCCCTACTCCGGAAACATTAGGAATCAGTTGATTGTTGCGGGTTACATCCATCAAATAACTCTTAATGGATTGTGCAATAGACAATTCTGTTTCCATCTGCAAGGTTTCACCTTTCACACGACTGCTTTCAGCCAGATATTGAGAGCCGTTGCCTTCTGTACCTATAATACGATTGCGCTGTTTAAAGTCTGTCAATTCTTCTTCTACATCTCCCAGTTCCTTGCCGATCACCGCAATGCGTTCGTCTATGAATTTAGCCGTATTTACAGCTATACGATTTTTATCTTCAATAATCGTTTCGTTATACACATTTATCAAAGCACTCAATATCGCATCGGCACGTGAAACATTATTGCCAACACAGGTGATTTGTACCATCGTAGTACCTTTACCTGCCAAAGAAGTAGAAATACCTCCTTTATAAATAGCCGTAGCCGCTTCCGGACTCATACGTTTTACTAAGACAGGCTTACCTATGTATGTAGAGAGGTTCTCTGGTTTCAGATTGACAATCATTCGTCCCGCTTCTGTCTGTAACGTGTCTCCATAGGCATGATTACCATTTATTGAGAGCTTCTTTCCTCCTACGACAAGATTGGAAATCGTGTAGTTTTTTACATCCAGCGGAGTGACATTCATTGAAACAAAAGAGTGATAAGGATCAAAAAAAGTCACTTCAACCGGAGATTCTGCAAACAAGGAAGTATTACGAAAAAAGCCGTCTTCCTCATACGACACATCCAAATGCAGGCGATTGACTACCTCACGTACCAATTGATGTGAGCGAAGGATATACATTTCATTTTCAACCCCGCTTCCTGTTACTCCTCCCTGAAGTTCCAGCATGGCGGATATATCCGAATTAGCTGTTTTTCCACCGGTCTTCACTAACATGACGGCCTGACGCTGATAAACAGGGACCAGTGTACGGGTATATAAGTAAGCAGCACTCACACAGACAATTACAGAAATGGCAAACCAATACCAATTGGCTATGATCAATTCTACAACATCCCGTAAAGTAATATTAAAACCACTCTCTCCAGCCGTTTTCTCCTTGTTTTCTTGAGTATATTCCATTTTTATTTTGCAAGAATAAAGATTAATGACAGTACGGAAGCCAATACACCTATAATACTACCACCGGCAGATAAGTAAGTCAGTGCAGAACTTCCCTTCACATTAATTGATTTATTGGGCTCTACGTAAACCACGTCATTTTGTTGCATATAATAAACCGGAGAATTAAAAATGTCTTCACTGGAAGTCAAATCTACCGTATAACTCTTGCGCTCTCCGTTTTCTTCCCGAATCACCTGTATATTATTCCGTTTCGCTGTTGGCGGCAAATCACCGCCTAGCCCTATCGCATCCAAGATAGTCACCCTGTCGCTAGGAAGTTCTTTTACACCGGGACTGTTGACTTCTCCCAAAAGCAAAATTTTCGCTCCCTTAAAACGGACTTCTACCGTCGGATCTTTGATATACTCACCTTCTATCAACTTATTCTTGATTACCCCTGCCAATTCCAAACGTGTAAGACCGGCTACATGTATTTTTCCCAAAACGGGTACTTCAATATCGCCATTCTTATCCACCAGAAGTCCTTGCAGTTCTTGCGAAGCTCCGCTAGTGGTGGATGAGCCCAACACCTGACTATTGGCAAAAGGTGTCAACAACTCCGGTGCCTTGCTATTAATAGTAATATAAAGCTGGTCATCCGGCTTGATATGCAATTCATAATCATCAAGTACTTTCTGTGAACTCGGGTCTAACGAATTTGCACCCTGCAGATAAAGCATTTTTTTAGATGAGACACAGGAGGTCAGCCCTCCTGCAAGACACAAGAGTAGCAAAGAGTTTGCTAGAATTTTTTTCATGAAAATATTTTTTTGATTATTCTGATACCGGCTCTACACATCCCACCGGTATATCCACACATGCACACCCCAACATAGTTAACCGGACAGCAACTTTAGACTTGCCGTCCACATTCACCAACTCTCCTTCCAAACCTGCCAAAGGTCCTTTTATCACCCGTACCTTTTCTCCCGGTGCCAACGGCGATGTGCTCATACTGATCGTTTCATCCGAATAATCGAGCATAAATTTGAATCGCAACATTTGTTGGTCAGGAATAACAGCCGGAGTACTTTCCCCACGCAGTACCATATAACGGCTGATAGCGGACAGCGTCAACACCTCTTTTTGTTCTTGAGGGTCGACATGGACAAAAATCATCATCGGAAGTAAAACGCGATCTACCACTTTACGACGATCACTCCATTTATGAACCTCTTGTTGAATAGGAAGGAAATTTTCAATCCCCATTTTCGTTAGCCGCTCACTCGTTTTTTTCTCGTGATATATGCGTACAACCGCCACTAGCCAGCGTTTTGAGCGTGCTACGCTTCTGCCAATCACAGTTGTTGGCAGAAGATTCTGATCGTCATTTTTGCTAATGATCATGTATATTTACCCTTCATTTCTCCGTTATTTTTTGGACAACGGAATGAATTTGGGTACAAAGATAGATAAAATAATAAATAACAAACAAGAAAAAACTTTCTTTTTACTCACAAATCAAAATATGTGAGTAAAACAGTTTCGAACATAAAAGGATTATTTTTCTACGCAGCGAACGAAGCAAGCATCCTTACCGCCACTTGTACCCCAACTACCCATAGGATAAAAATCGAATGTAAAATAATTAAAATCCCATCCTACACTGTTTTCCGTTGTACCATTTACCTTATTCTCTCCGGTCTTATCATACCAGTATATCGCACCAGGACGCATATATATGTCATAAAACAATGGGCAGTCATTGACACCATTAGGATAAGCATCACTTACATCAGTCGGCTTGAAATATGTATTTCTACTTGATGCATATCGCAAAATTCCCTTATATTGATTTTCCGCTAATTCCCCTCTAGAATCTTTCCTATGACCATAACCGGAAGCACCTATCGGGAAAAATAGATTTTTTCCTGTTTGTTCGTTATAAACAAAACATCCTCTCATTCCACGTATCTTTGAGGTTGTGTAATCATAACCGTACACGTCATTTAGATCATCAGCAGTTTCTTCTGCCCCATCTCCATATAACACTCCATATCCCTGTTTTATATCATCACTATCAAACAATGCCTGATAATCCGAGGCACTGGCAACCTTCCAGCCGTTTTTGGGCTCCGTAAAATCTTCATTCCGGGTTATATCACTCCACTTCTTCTTTTCACCACTTCCGGCTATTGTAAAGAAGCCATCTTCAGGGTATGACTTTTTAAAATCCTCAGGTACGATATTAACCCAATATTCCTTGGGATTCTTATTATTCAACGCATCAATAGGGTAGGTCCAATTACCACGCCCGAACAGAGAGCCTTCATCCAGCGGAGATTCCGCTTCTTCCGTCTTTGTCCTCATATTCTTGGCATGCCATCTCGTTCCACCGGCTATCAAGTCATCCGGACTATCCCCCTGCCGTACAAATATAAGGTGATAGCAAGTATAGTTGTGGTATTCTACCCTTATGATGGCATAACGAGAAGTATTGGCATCACACGTCCCGTCAAAATTGACATTAAAATCAATCTCAGAACCGGTTTTCCCATATACGGTATCTTTTATGCATTCCGACATTCCACTCCCTTTGTCAAGGTTGATAACCCGCACTGAACTTCCATCGCTGTTGCAATGCCTTACAACATACGCCTTCCACGGGCCTTCTGACACAAATGTCTCAAATTCGGTTGCATTCTCTTTTGGCAAGCGTTTCAACACCACATGAAACGGTTCACTCTTTCCGCTGCTACGATATATGCCTTTGGGATTGACAATACGGCGCACTTGATAAATGGTTACCATATTTTCAAATGTTTTTTCCAAACCTTTCAGTTTGGTAGTAATTTTGACTTCTGCCTTCCGATGATATGCGACATAAGGATTGTTACCGGTATAAGCCGTTTCTTTTATCAATTGTTTGGCACGCGTATACATAGGTATAAAGATATTGTATGTATTCGCTTCGGTAGGATGTTGTTCCACACGGTATGTATCTGTCGAATCGGAACCGGTTGTAGTATGTTCTCCCACACTCATGTCTGTATATGTACGTTCTCCTCTTTTAGGAGCTTTTTCATAATGCTCTTTATTAGAATCCACGTTTACCGAAGTGGTCGTTTTGCGAATAACCAGATCTACAGTCTTATGCAATGAGAGGAAACCATTCCACTGATTAGCATTCCCTTTGTCCATTTGGGAGTAATATATCAAGCCACTGGCATTATACGGAGCCCAACGGTTATCCGTAATTTCCGCCTTGATATATTCAATTTCACGTCCACCTGTATTTACTTTGATAGGGTACATCATTGAATGATTATACAAATATGATATGAAATAGGGTTCCGGAGTTATAACACCTGGTTCCGGTTCCTCATATTCGATATGCCAGTCTACATCATTGGCAAAATTTTTGAATCTGAGCGTCAGTTTGTAATGACAGTTGCGCTTGGCGTTATAGTCTTTGTAAATATCCTGACCAAGCATGAACCGGTATTTGATAGAACCATTGCCAATTCTTTCTGAATTAATGGATACATAATATGCATCTACTTCTACATATGTACCATATGGCATACCATCCTTAAATTTATAACCGGGATCTCCCGGCATTCCGGGAGCGTCAAGCCCGTCTTTTCCATCAGCGTCCTGCCGCTTGTCCTTACCTTCCCCCTGCATATTCTCATAAAAGTATACAGCAACGGAGTCTTCATGATGGGAACCATAATAAGGTTTTCCCCGTGTGATACGCGGGCCGTTATATTCATGGTCGTAAGTTGTAGGCAAGCTGCCTTTATAGTATTTTAGTTCCTCACCGTCCAACAAAGTTTTATCCAGTCCGTATCCCTCGGCACCTACATTATTATCCTTCCCCAAATAACATTGCATCGGAATATCCTTTATCTGTACCGACCTGAGGTACACAAAAACACCTTCTTTCAGACGGCTGCCGTCATAAGCAATTGTAAGCTTCGAAGCAGCCCGGCGCAACCATGAATGCAGGTAGATGCTCGGTCTGTTGATGGTAAGAGGTTCGTTTTCAGGCTGGTCTTTCTTGGTCGATGTGAAATATCCAAGCATCTGGCTGTTTTTGCCAACTTCACCGGAAACATTATGCCAGGTTAACGGAATACGCTTAAGTCCGTCTATGGTCTTGATATAATCGGAATACTTCTTGGCTAGAAGATCGGGAACATTGGCAACAGCATAAATATAGTATCTGCCAAAAGGTATTTCTTTTAATTTGAAAGTGGCACGTGGAGTCTGTGTCTCTGCAGATATTTTATTGTCTGCGTCTGCGTCCACACGTTTCTCATCGGTGATTTCAAAATCCAGAATCTGACGGCTTTGATTCTCCACAAGGTTTCCGCTTTCATCATACAACAAGACATAAAGTGTCTCTATTTCTTTAATCGCATCTCCTGCCGCCCTTGTGTTCTGCGTAAGCCCCGAAGCCATAGGACGGAAATCTACGGTGGCAGACACCGTGCTCTGCCCCTCTCCAGGTGATTCCGTTCTTTCAAACCAGTCGTCCACACAACTTGCCATGCTGAGGACAAGTATGAACAGAAATGTATATAATATATCACGTCTCATCATCTTACCGTATTATCGTTCTTTCTTAGTATGTTACTGTCGTTTCATTTATAATCCGAAATCCGGGTTAAGAACAACCTCGCTATAAGGTATTACATCCACTTTCACACCCTCCTCCCAGAAAGTGACGTCGACCAGTATATGAGTATTGCGGAAAAGGGCTTTCAGATTCGGAAAAAGCCGGGTAAACAATACTTCTTTCTCTTCTGAGGCCCCGGTTTCTCCTTCAAGATTTTTCTCTGTCAGATGAAGGGTCATCGTATAGGCTTGCTCTCCATATTCTTGCGTTCCATCTTTGAGGTTCTTACTTTCCGGGAGATAAAACACGGGGAACATTTTTTCACCGGGAGTGGGAGCTTCATTCACATGATATGTAAGACCGGGAACAAGAGTCGGGGAACGAACAATGACTGCCTCGTGAGTCTGCCCGGAAGGAATATCGTAATCCTGTATCCATCCTCTCCTATCCGCCAGCGTCACATCCTCCGGATGCTTTTGTGACTCATCCGCCACTTTTTTCATCCAATCAACCCAAAAGAACTGCTCGTCCTCAAAAAACATCTCCTTTTCCTTTTTATGAGGGATCAGATAGGTTTTCCCCACTATTCCGGAAATAGTAATTGCATCCACACTGACAGCATTTTCACGTTCGTTCGTAAAATGGAATGCGAATTTGGTAGCAGCACGAACCAAATAGAACTGCCGTTCTACCAGGCTCTCCGCATTGACCGGAACATCATATACCGAACTCATAGGAATGGGGTTCCTATAATCAGGAGTGAAATACAATTCGTCCACAATGCTCCTGAATGTATTATCACCGACTGTCAATGTTTCCAATTTTCCATGAAGTTCGGAAGATACACTCTCTTCGTTAGCTATCAGGTATATTTTCTTCGTTTCATTCCGTGTCACCTCTAATATTCTGAAACACTCGGTTTGAGGGAAGTTACCGAAATCAACATAGACGTTATGTTCCACACTGCCGTCCGCATGGAGGACAACAATGCGTAACGTGTACATATATTCGACAGAGTTATCCGCAGAGATATCAACCGCACGGGTTTTATCAAGAAGAGCGGTATGCAGGATGAGTGTAGCGGTGGAAGTATCCGGCTGTACTTCGTCCATACAGCCATTCTCTCCGCTGCTACACGCTGCCAACAGTAATGCCCAACCGGCAAATACTGCCATCCATACTGTATATCGCGATATTTTTTTCACTCTATATCCACATTAGAACGTACCACTTTCCATGAAAGGATTTGTATCACTGTACTTACCCATTTATTGTCTTCGTCAAGAAAAAATGTCATATTATACTCATCTGCCCGGTCGAGAAATTCCTGTTCGGACATATTCCTGTTACATTCGCCTCTTACCAACAGAGCGTAGTCAATAACGGGAATGGAAACGACTAGTTTTCCTTCCGTAGTATGAATCGTCAACATCGGACGTGAGTACAGGTTCCAGTCTCTTTTCACCAACCTGCTTACCGTAAGTTCTGCTACGGCAGCCTTGACTGTTGTCACAGCACGGTTCCCGACTTCGGGCATTACATCCACACCGGATTTTGTTAGTACATCAACACCAGCTTCACCCGAATAGGTGGACCAAGCACGATAGGTAATCGGCTCATCATTGATCAATGAGTTATCATGTGCCATCCAGCCGTTCCGGTCTTCAATGCTAAAGACAAAGTCGTCAGCGTTTATATCTTCTCCGGAAAGATGCTGAAGCACCACACGAAATACGTTCGTATCCTTCGTCAGGGACATGACATATGTATACTCGCCCCCATCATCATTTACAGGCAGACTGACATCGAGAGTGCCATGAAACAATGGATGTAAGTCTTTTCTAGAACAAGTGATACGTTTTTGAGTACCTGTTGCTTCGTCTGTCTCCAAATCATATTGCCGTTTCAACTTACAATGTAAATCTTCCAGATGGCATCTATGCGATACGTCGGGCAAAGTGAAGGATTCTTCGTTATCAAGTCCGCACCATGCGACAAGATGGTAATCACCAGGATCAAGGTCAAGAGACATGGTATAATCACCTGATGCAAGGATACTGCTTTGTTCGGCAGACTGCCATACCAGCTCTCCTTCAGGATTGAACGCGTAGAGTCTGACAGACTTCACTTCATGAGCAAAAGCATCGGCAAACTTCAGATTCATATCATAACGGAATTTCAGACGGTAGCGCACGGAGCAATCGCCTTCTTCGTTATAAATCATACTATCACACGATACGAACAGGAAAGCACGCACTACGACTGTCAATGCTGCTATTCCCCAACATTTGATATAAGACAGTGTGTTCATTATCTATCATTTCTTATTAATGACCAATATATATAGTCTGCGGGTGGAACCGCAGTGGAAATTTCTAATTAAGTGGAAACCCAGAATCTTCTTCAGGATTTCAAAAACGGCATCTCTCTTTACGCCGATAGCCCAAGCGCTTTCTTTACATTAAAAGGATGGCGGAACTCTCTTCCGACGGGAAGCGGTCCCGCCATCAGGATTACTTAGTGGTTGTTTTTATGGTTCTGTTTGCTATGAATAATCACCATTCCAAATCAACATTCTGTTTTACAACTCTCCATGAAAGAATATTGATTCGTGCAGCAAGATAAGTATCATCATTCTTCGGATGTTGCGGAACAATCTTTTCATCAGGATTCAAAACCGGAGTTCCAAGACCAGCAACAGAAGTGATGGCAATATCATAAATATGGTTACGTACTACCCCAAACTTACCCTTAGTTTCTTCCGCACTTTCTTCATGCTTAATGTCAGTATAATAATATGTTTTACCGGATGACCATATTCTTGCACCAATCGAATTCTTATTGGCAAGTATCTTATTTACGTCATCATGGGTAGTATACGCCTCTCCATTCGCTTTATAGAATGTCACATCTTTTGCCGTCTCTTCATTCAACTGCAAATAGCTCAAATATCTCTTACTGTCTTCTGAAGAATTATCAGCGACACCTGCATCTATACCGGAAACAAGTTTCACCATATCCTTACTAATTGATACCAGTTTCTCATTCTCGCCATCTTCTTCTTTTGTATAAATCTGAGTATTTACAATACCCAACATTGCTGTCAATGCACCGGCTTCGGTATACTGTGTTCCACCCCATTCAGCCAAACTAACAAAAGTAGCCTTATTGTTCTCATCGACTGTCACCAATCGGGCTGCAATAATCGCCTGAGTACGATTGCTTAGAGCATCAGCCGAGACGTAAGTGGACTTTGTTCCATCAATATTATCTGCCGCATTTTCAAGACAGTATGCATTATGACCATCATATGAAGTAGAATTTCCATTTTCAACTCCTATAGTGCCCACCTTCTTAGCTATTTCATTATAGCTTAAATAACCAAGTGTAATATTTGCCGGGTTCTGTGCCCAATAAGAACGATAAAGAGCAGACATATTCCAAGTCCAACCTAAATTCCAGTCAGAATCTACTTTTTTGAAAAGATATGTTTTATCAGCAGTACCCGTCACATCCCATCCAGTAAAAATAGCATATACAACTTTTGCGTCTTCTCCTTCACCAACAGTTATATTGGTGTCACTGTCTTTTGCTGTTTTCAACGGAACGGCTACATATTCTTTAGCTACGCCATCTTCTTCTAATGTTACTGTTTTGGAAGAGACTCCTTCTTTCCATGCAGTATACAATCTTGCTTTAGCCCATACGCGTTCTACATAGATATTTACCGGATCCTCAGTGGCAGCCTCTGGTCTAGTTTTCAACTTATCTGCAGTTACCTCAACCTCACAACAGAAACTCTTGGAACCAAAAACAGAACTTGTCATCAAGAAACCATCATCTGCAGAACCAGACGATGCTATCTCATCACGAAGTTGACTCAAAGACTTGTTAGCATCACCTAAGAAACAATTGGTACCTACTCCACCGTTAAGTACTGCAACCATAGATTTAAGACCATCTACATTGTCATCCTTATCCGTTTCAATAACGAGCACTGCATCCACTTTTTCCTCAATATTAGGCATCTCGCTTTCAGTACTTCCCAAATCTTTGCCTTCAAGTGAATAATCATAATAATTTTTTCCTTCACGTCTTACCGGACAAGCAGAACCATCTGCTTTGAAGAAATAAAAACGTATCGACTTCACTTCATTTTCATTCGCCAACCCTTCTTCAAACAAATCTCCATCCTGATTTCCGGGATTTGTTTCTGCACGTGTCCTGATAGCTGCCGGATTAGCAATCCGAACAGACAGAAAACGACTCTGACCGTCAAATTCCGGACCGTTGGTTTCGGGCATAATTTCATCGCTGGAACAAGCGCTAAACACCATTACTCCAAGCAAGCCCCAAAATAAATTTGATAACTTCATAAAATTAAATGTTAATGGATTAATAAATTATTTTTAGCTTTCTCTATTTTATCTATCTCAATAAGGATTATATCAGCCTGTTCTACTCCCATCGCTTTCGCATCATTGAGGAGCCTTCGCGCATTATCATAATCTTCAATAAGAAAGGCACATGCTCCACGTGCATAAACTGCCTGTGATGAATCTCCCGCCTTAAAAAGATAGCGTTTTGCACTTTCAAAATCCTTACGCTGCATTGCGGAATTCGCTGCATTCAGATTGGCAGTCTCATCATCAGGATACATTCTCACTGCCGTTTCAAACACGTCGTTGAACTCAACGCTTCCCGGTTCGTACGTCCGTGCCACAAGATAGAATTCATTGAGACTAAGTTTCTGGGGTTGCACCCTCATGACGCGCTTTATCTCTTCGACATCACTAAAGCTACGGATGACGTAGTCTATACGATAGTCTGTATGACGTAAGGCCGGATAACAATTCTGCAACAAGAAGCGGTATTCCTCCGGATAAGTCCGCTTTATCTTCGCTTCTTTAGTATCCGGTTCCAGATTGCTGTCAATCATGTCCAGTATCTCTGTACGGTGTGCCAGATTAGTTTTTTCGACATAACGGCGCAAACCAGCCCAATCTTCCGGCTCATAGTCCGTAATTATCACACTATCCTTGAAATGATATAACTGATTGATATAATGCTTCAAAGCTGCCGTACGACCTATTGCCAGATCTCGATTATGAGAATACGGACTCTCGGGCGACGCATATCCTTTGAGCCATACGGAAGTGATAGTGATGTCATTATCATTCCGCACAGAATCTATAGAGGCTTGGATTTTACCCAGTTCATGCGTATTCCGACGATATTCAGGATAAATGACCGTCTTGTTGACCGGGAAGTCAATGAAGGCCGAACCGGAGAGCGAGCGACTCTTGACAGCCTCTGCCTGAGGGTAGACATAAAGCAACTGCGGAGACAACGGAAGTACTTCCATATAGCCGCCCAACGGCTCCACACATTCTGCCAATAGCGTGTTGCAACAGCCATAATCACTGCGATACAATTCCAATGCTGCTCCGTTCATCCATCCATAATATGGAATAATGGCATGGTATGCCACATCGGAGGGTTTTGAACGCGCTTTAAATGACATTTCTTTTGCACCGGACAGCATACTTTCTCCATTACGCACATAATAATAATAACGTTGACGCCCATAAACTCCTATTGACGGAAGTTCGAGCGTATCTGTAGCGCACACAAAGCGGGGAGTAAGCAATACAGCCCTGTTTATATCTACTTCCAAAGGGGACAAGCCCATATTCATGTCAACCACTATATATTCACCGTTCCGTTCAATCCTAAGACTATCAGTTGTCACTCCGACTGTTTGCTGGGCATTCAACATACAACCTATTCCCAGCAATGCTGCTATAATAAAAATAAATTGTTTCATAACTAAACGCTTTTAGAATAAATAGACTAGATTTACCGCTACCTTAGTGGGACCGAAATAGTTATGCGGTTTATTTTCACTAACTTTCTTTCCACATCCGGCACACCTGAAACGATCATAACGGGTATAGGAATAACCGACACCTATTTCCGTCTCGATGTTCCAATGCCGCCCCAATATCCAGGCATACCCATAGGCAACACCCGCGCCTACAAACCAGCCTTGATACCGGGTGCTTTTAAGCGTCGAGAAATCAGTGCCCAGTAAACTAAAATCTGTATCAATGCCACCTATATTATATTGTCCGCCGTGCAGATGGGCTCCGATAAAATGCCCCGCAAAACGGTCGCAAAACCAATAACGAGCTCCAGGTTGCACTGCCCAATGCTTCCACCGGCGATCATGAGACAAAGTCCATGCATTGACCTCTCCGGAAATGTCGAGCGTCCAACGAGGAGCCAGCCCTACCTCCAAACTGGTATTTATATTTAGAAAAACATCGGATAAAATATTGGTCTTTACTGCCACATCTTGTGCACAAACCGGATGAGCCACAATATTCATGACTATTATCAGAAAAAAAATCCCTAGTTTCATCATTTATGTGTATTCTTATGCTAAAATATTGTTGTTATTTCCTATGAAATATCATCCAAACAGGCAAAGCTACAAACAGACATACATTTTGCCGATAATCCAAGAATATAACTGTTTAAGTTTTCCTTGTAAATATGTTCATACCCCAATCATATCCTTTTTATAGCCTTATCTAATACTTCTCTTATCAAGAAAAGTACCACTAATACTGAATATCTGATATTTACATATTTGCATTACATGGATATGTCATTCCGATTAACATTTGACAAAAAATGCTAATATTATTTGTTGTAAAATAAAAAAGTTTATTTAATATAATAAGATATACCCTGTTTTTTGTAATTTTGCACTGTTTAATACTTTTCTTGATAAGAAAAGTACCAGATTAACAACGTGTTTTCATACTTTTTTTAATCATTATAAGGAGTTGATGATAAGACTATTAGCCTTATCAATAGCGGAAGTATCCAATGAAGCAAGATAAATTTTCGTAGTATTCTCAGAATCGTGTCCCATAGCTTCGCAAATCACTGAAATAGAGATATTTTTACTTTTGGCTATACTTGCCCAAGCGTGGCGCGCAACATATGTTGTCAGCGTTACATTCAAGTTCAGCAGTTTTCCAATCATTTTCAATTTCCTGTTGATTAAATGTGCCGCATTTTGATATTGCCGCCTCTCATCTTTTGCAATATCTTTTATTATCGGTAGCAGGTAAGGTGTATCTACCGTATCATACTTATTGATAATCTCCTGCATAGGCTTTTCCCATTTGATAAAAAGCTGCTGATTCGTTTTGTGACGCCGATAAGACAAAATACCGTTCCGGATATCTTTCTTTTTGAGAAACGCTATATCTACGAATGACATCCCACGGGTATAAAACGAAAACATAAAGATATCCCGGGCATAATCCATCGATGGAGAAAATTTCAATTCCAGATCCCTTATTTGACGGATTACTTTTATGGGCACAGCGCGTTTCATAGTCTTGTCAATTCCGGTATAAACATATTTGAACGGGTTACGTTGCACTGTCAACTCTTTATCTACGGCACGATTATATATTGCCCGCAAATTTCTCATGTAATAGGAAGAGCTGTTGGGACATACTCCGGCAGATTTCAAATAGGTTTCATACTCGACCATAAGAACAGAATCGATACTTTCAATAAGGATATCTCCACGTCTTCCCATGAAACGCTCAAAACTATTCAAGGCCACCGTATAAGTTTCAGCAGTACGCTCTTTACCAACCTGCTCCAGCTGCATAACAAGTTCCCGTCCAAACGAAAGGAAACCACCGGCTAAAGAATCCTGAAAAGACTTCACCACATCTTCTGAGGTAAAGGTAGCCGTAGTTCGCTTGAGCCTCAAAACAATTTCCCTGAGTCGGGACTGATCTTCTAAAATACATTTTCTCATTGTGACCAAATAATGTGCACGTATTGCGTCATCAGCAGGAATGATGATTAACGACAACCGTTTGTCCCATTCTGAGGGAAAAAGCTTGTAACCGGTGTTTATGCACCTTACAACCCTGTCATGAATCACTTGATAAAACAAAGTCCCCTCTTTATCCAAAATAGAGGAAGGACGAAATTTGAGTTTTACTGTTGCCATATAAGCTATATTTTGAATTAAACAATTAGTGATATAACAAATATGGAAATAAAAAAAAGAGACTGAATAACTTTTTATTGTTAAACAGCCTCTTAATATTGTTTTTTTTCAGAGTTTACCCGGAATTATCTACCACTTGTAGTTAATACCGAAACTGAGCAATTCCTTTAACTGGAAATAGCTGTCACCCTCAGTGGGTTTGGAACTATCATCAAAACGGGTGTGAACATAAAGTTTGGTAGAGAGATAACGGTTCAGAACAAAATTGAATGTGTTTTCCCATTCTACACGAGCCCAATGGTAGTTAGTCAGATAGTTGAGACGGGATTCCAATGACACGGCAGAAATGATATTCCAGTTAAATGTCGACTGCAACTGCGAACCGAAGTCATTCTTGGAGCATTTGCCTTTATCCAGACCGAATTTCGTTTCATCCACTTCCGAGTTGTCAATATAACGCAGGTTATAAGTCAATGGCGCCATAAAGACAGAAAGGTTGAATTTCTTTTTATTCAGCTTATAGTCCATACCGATACTGACCGCCAAATCGGCCGGAGACATGAAAGCTGAAACCAGATCTTCGCTGTTGGCCTTGTATCCATTGAAAAACTGGGTTTTGAACTCAGAGGAGATCGTATAATACCAATTCTTCAAGGCTCTCAATCCCAGTTTGTTATAGATGCGAAGTTGATCGGTTGTAAAGAGATACTTATGATATTCGTCCGACGGGGTGGAAGTCATACCCGCTTTCGCTTCAAGCTGGTTTTCAAACAGCACTTTCTCATTGTCATTATAGTTTGCGAAGATCAGAAAAGTAGCTAATCCGGAGAAGTTGCTCTCCCCCCCCTTATACCAGTTGTCCGAAAGGTGGTTCTGGCTGATCTGTAATGAACCGTTACCTCCTACAACCCACCAGTTGGGGCGGCTGATCTTGATATCGGCCTTTCCTACATTATCATTCATATCTTCACGTTGAAACAGATGAATCACATTGGCTTTGGGGGAGATCTTCGGTTTCACATCATGCCGGAAAACATCCCGACTCATGATACGGTCTTCCGTAGTAACAACCAAATTCGGATGTTGCAGATAAAGATCCATCAAAGCGTTATTGACTAATGTATTGGCACGTCGGGTTTTGGTAAACGCCAATGTGTCGTATGGTAAAAGTTCCGATGTCAGTTTGGGGGTGGTGTCCGGCTGCACAGGTTTCCATTCCAGTCTTGAATACTGTTCCATCGGGGCATAGTAATACGCCAAAGGAGTAAACAGACGGAAATAGTCGGGATCCGACGGAATATAACGTGGCGGTACAGACGGATCATTCAGATAATCCAATTGGGCTATGTACTTATTATATAAATAAGAAACGGTATCCAATTGGGGTGTCGGACCGGACATATTGAGTTTTAACATTAAATATTTCTGGAGTTCTGCCGAAAGTGTATCCGCTTTTACGACTTTGGCCTTAGCCACTACCGTTGAAGATTTGGGAAGTGAAGAATTGCCGACATTTTCCTGTGCAAAAAGCGATAACGAAAATAACAACAGGATAAAAACTGAATATAAAGTAGTAACTCTCATCATATTTGTTTATGGTTTAGGCTGCAAAGCTACATTATTTTGTTCAGAAATCATAGGATTCTTTCAAAATTGCATTTTTTAATAAAATTGTAGAGACGAAAGTCTGCATTCTTCCTCTTTTTTTTATAATTTTGCGCTTTTTAAGTTCATAAGAATACTACTAAGTAAACAATTTTAAAAACAGTTATAGCTGTGGGAGAAACAAAGTATATTTTCGTCACCGGTGGTGTTGCCTCTTCATTAGGAAAAGGTATCATTTCATCTTCCATCGGTAAGTTGCTGCAAGCAAGAGGTTATAATGTAACCATTCAAAAGTTTGACCCGTACATCAACATCGACCCGGGAACACTGAATCCATACGAGCACGGAGAATGCTATGTAACGGTAGACGGACACGAAGCCGACCTCGACCTGGGACATTATGAAAGATTTCTGGGCATACAAACGACTAAGGCGAACAACATTACTACAGGACGCATCTACAAAAGCGTTATCGACAAAGAGCGTCGTGGAGACTATCTGGGTAAAACGATTCAGGTGATTCCGCATATCACGGATGAGATCAAACGGAATGTGAAATTGCTCGGTAACAAATACAAATTCGATTTTGTCATCACCGAGATCGGTGGTACGGTAGGCGATATCGAGTCACTCCCCTACCTCGAAAGTATCCGTCAGTTGAAGTGGGAACTCGGTAAGAATGCTCTTTGTGTGCACCTGACTTATGTCCCGTATCTTGCTGCCGCCGGAGAATTGAAAACTAAACCGACTCAACACTCGGTGAAGGAACTTCAAAGTGTGGGTATCCAGCCGGATGTACTAGTACTGCGTGCCGAACACCCGTTAAGCGACGGATTGCGCAAGAAAGTGGCACAATTCTGTAATGTGGATGATAAAGCCGTAGTGCAATCTATCGACGCAGAAACAATCTACGAGGTTCCTATCCTGATGCAGGCACAAGGCTTGGATAGCACCATTCTCGAAAAAATGGGACTGCCGGTAGGAGAAACTCCGGGGCTCGGTCCATGGCGTAAATTCTTGGAACGCCGCCACGCAGCTGAGACCAAAGAGCCTATCAACATCGCATTGGTCGGAAAATATGACTTGCAGGATGCTTACAAATCTATTCGTGAAGCATTGTCGCAGGCCGGTACTTACAACGACCGCAAAGTGGAAGTACATTTCGTAAACAGCGAAAAGCTGACGGACGAGAATGTGGGTGAAGCCTTGAAAGGTATGGCGGGTGTCATGATCGGACCGGGATTCGGCCAACGGGGTATTGACGGTAAGTTTGTAGCTATCAAATATACACGTACACATGATATTCCGACTTTCGGAATCTGTCTTGGTATGCAATGTATCGCCATCGAATTTGCCCGCAACGTATTGGGATATACAGACGCCAACTCACGCGAAATGGATGAGAAGACTCCGCACAATGTGATTGATATCATGGAAGAGCAGAAAGCGATCACCAATATGGGCGGAACCATGCGTTTGGGTGCTTACGAGTGTGTATTGCAGAAAGGCTCTAAAGCATATCAGGCATACGGAGAGGAACATATTCAGGAACGTCACCGTCACCGTTACGAGTTCAATAATGACTACAAGGAACAGTACGAAGCTGCCGGTATGAAATGTGTAGGTATCAATCCCGAATCGGATCTGGTGGAAATCGTAGAAATTCCGACATTGAAATGGTTCGTAGGTACGCAGTTCCATCCGGAATATGGAAGCACGGTACTGAACCCGCACCCGTTGTTCGTGGCGTTTGTGAAAGCGGCTATCGAAAACGAAAAGTAATTAGTAATTTGTAATTAAAATAAGAATGGATAAAAATACCATCACAGGTCTCGTTTTAATAGGTATATTGTTAGTAGGATTCAGCTTTCTGAGCCGTCCCAGTGAGGAACAGATAGCTGCGCAAAAAAGATACTACGATTCTATCGCTCTTGTACAACAGCAGGAAGAGGCGCTGAAAGCAAAAACGGAGGCAGCATTGGCTAACAGCAAGAAAGAGGCGGCATCTGCTGCCGATTCATCCTCCCTGTTTTTCAATGCATTGCAGGGAACAGACTCTAAAGTCAGTATCCAAAACAATGTAGCGGAAATCACTTTCACAACCAAAGGCGGACGTGTCTATTCGGCCATGCTGAAGGATTACATGGCACAGGACAAGAAGACACCGGTTGTACTGTTTGACGGTGACGATGCATCGATGAATTTCAACTTCTATAATAAGGAAGGAGCTATCCAGACAAAGGATTATTTCTTTGAAGTGGCAAACAAGACGGATAGCAGTGTGGTCATGCGTCTGGCGGCAGATAGCGCAAGTTATATAGACTTTATCTACACGTTGAAACCGGACAGCTATCTGATGAACTTTGAAATCAAGGCGACAGGTATGACAGACAAATTGGCAAACACCAATTATGTGGATATCGACTGGTCACAGCGTGCCCGCCAACTGGAAAAAGGATTCACTTACGAAAACCGCTTGGCAGAGCTTACTTATAAGATCAAAGGAGATGATGTGGATAATCTGTCGGCAGCCAAAGACGACAGCAAGACATTGGAAAACCGCATTGACTGGGTAGCTTTCAAGAACCAGTTCTTTTCTTCGGTATTCATTGCCGAGCAGGACTTCGACAAGGTTTCCGTGAAATCAAGAATGGAGCAACAGGGAAGCGGATATATCAAAGATTATTCTGCTGAAATGAATACTTTCTTCGATCCATCGGGTAAAGAGCCGACAGAGATGTATTTCTATTTTGGTCCGAACCACTTCAAAACGTTGAAAGCATTGGATAAGGGACGTGACGAAAAATGGGAATTGAACAGACTGGTATACTTGGGTTGGCCGTTAATTCGCTGGATCAATCAGTTTATCACGATTAACGTATTCGACTGGCTGTCGGGCTGGGGCTTGAGCATGGGTATCGTGCTGTTGATTCTGACCATCATGGTGAAGGTTGTGGTTTATCCGGCTACGTGGAAGACCTATATGTCATCTGCCAAGATGCGTGTACTGAAACCGAAAATCGACGAAATCAACAAGAAATATCCGAAGCAGGAGGATGCGATGAAGAAGCAACAGGAGGTGATGGGGCTTTACAGCCAGTACGGGGTAAGCCCGATGGGCGGCTGTCTGCCGATGTTGTTGCAGTTCCCTATCCTGATGGCTTTGTTTATGTTCGTGCCGAGTGCTATCGAACTACGCCAACAGAGCTTCTTATGGGCTGACGACCTTTCTACATACGATGCATTCATTACATTTCCGTTCCATATCCCGTTCTTAGGCAACCACCTCAGTTTGTTCTGCTTGCTGATGACGGTGACTAATATTCTGAATACGAAGTACACAATGTCTATGCAGGATAATGGAGCGCAACCGCAAATGGCGGCTATGAAATGGATGATGTATCTGATGCCGATTATGTTCCTGTTTGTCTTGAACGATTATCCGTCAGGTTTGAACTACTACTACTTCGTGTCGACCTTGATTAGCGTAGGTACCATGATTCTGCTTCGCAAAACGACTGACGAAACAAAATTGCTGGCTATCCTGGAAGCGAAAAAGAAAGACCCGAAACAAATGAAAAAGACCGGATTTGCTGCCCGCCTGGAGGCAATGCAAAAACAACAAGAGTTATTGCAGCAGCAAAGACAGAATAAGAAATAAGGAAGAAAATCCTATTATATTCTGAAAGAGCCGGACATCCTACTTGGGTTGCCCGGCTTTCTTTCTCTAAAAATGAAATAAGATGAAAACAAAATATACTTATAAACAAATTTGGACAATAGCCTACCCTATCCTCATCAGTCTGATCATGGAGCAAATGATCGGTATGACGGACACTGCTTTTCTGGGACGTGTCGGGGAAATTGAACTGGGTGCGTCCGCCATTGCCGGTGTATATTATCTGGCTATTTTCATGATGGCATTCGGATTCAGTATCGGTGCGCAAATATTAATTGCCCGCCGTAACGGAGAAGGGAACTACAAGGAAATAGGACCGATCTTCTATCAGGGAATCTATTTCCTGCTGGCTGTTGCCGTCATTCTATTCACGCTGTCCATCGTATTTTCACCACATATTCTAAGGAATATCATTTCGTCACCACATATTTATGATGCAGCCGAAAGTTATATCCATTGGCGTGTATATGGTTTCTTTTTCTCGTTTGTCATGGTGATGTTCCGTGCATTCTTTGTTGGTACGACACAAACAAAGACACTGACTCTGAACTCCATTGTCATGGTGCTTTCGAATGTGGTATTCAACTATATCCTGATTTTCGGTAAGTTCGGTTTCCCGCAACTGGGAATTGCCGGTGCCGCTATCGGTTCTTCATTGGCGGAAATGGTATCGGTGATTTTCTTTATCATTTATACCTGGAAGCGGATTGACTGCAAAAAATATGCATTGAATATATTACCCAAATTCCAAAGAAAGACATTGAAGCGGATTCTCAATGTTTCGGTGTGGACGATGATTCAGAATTTTGTTTCTTTGTCTACCTGGTTCATGTTCTTCCTGTTCGTAGAACATCTGGGAGAACGCTCACTGGCTATCGCCAATATTATCCGCAACGTATCGGGAATACCGTTTATGATTGCAATGGCTTTTGCCGCCACCTGCGGTTCGCTGGTCAGCAACCTCATCGGGGCGGGCGAACAAGATTGTGTTCGAGGAACCATCAGACAACATATCCGTATCGGATACGTATTCGTATTGCCGATTTTGGTTTTCTTCTGTCTGTTTCCCGACCTGATTCTAAGTATTTACACGGATATGCCGGATCTAAGGGCTGCCTCTGTACCTTCATTATGGGTGTTGTGCTCCGCTTATCTGGTGTTAGTACCCGCCAATGTCTATTTCCAATCGGTATCCGGTACAGGAAATACGCGGACTGCATTGGCAATGGAGCTTTGCGTATTGGCAATTTATGTAGCCTATGCCACGTACTTCATTCTCTATCTGAAAATGGATGTCGCCTTCTCTTGGACAACGGAAAGCGTGTATGGTACTTTCATCCTGCTCTTCTGTTATCAATACATGAAGAAAGGAAACTGGCAGAAAAAGAAAATCTAAATTCTTTTTTCACTATCTTCGCAAGAAAATAAACATTTTATAAAATATATGAGACAAGCTAATTTATTTATGATGTCGGCAGCAATGTTGTTAACTGCCTGCGGAGGAACCAAAGACGCAGGCAAAACGGATCAGGTGCTTATCAAGAAATCGGATATCAAGATCGAAGGGAAGCGTATGACTCCCGAAGCACTTTGGGCTATGGGACGTATCGGCGGATTCGCTGTATCGCCCGACGGAAAGAAAATTGCGTATACGGTAGCGTATTACAGTGTGCCGGAGAACAAGAGTAACCGCGAAGTATTTGTAATGAATGCAGATGGAAGCGATAACCTACAAATTACCCACACTCCTTATCAGGAGAATGAGGTGACTTGGATAAAAGGGGGCAGCAAACTCGCATTCCTAAGCAATGACAGCGGTAGTAGTCAGCTTTATGAGATGAATCCGGATGGTAGCGAACGCAGACAACTGACTAACTACGACGGAGATATCGAGGGATTTTCCATCTCACCGGATGGCAAAAAGCTTTTGTTTATCTCACAAGTAAAGACTAAAGACAGCACAGTAGATAAGTATCCGGATTTACCGAAAGCTACGGGTATCATCGTTACCGACCTGATGTACAAGCATTGGGATGAATGGGTCACGATGGCACCGCATCCGTTCATTGCAGATTTTGATGGAAATAGTATTTCCAATGTCATAGACATTTTGGACGGCGAACCGTATGAAAGTCCGATGAGACCTTGGGGTGGTATCGAACAACTTGCCTGGAATACAACCTCGGACAAAGTGGCTTATACTTGCCGCAAAAAGACGGGACTGGAATATGCGATTTCTACCAACTCGGATATTTATGTATATGACCTGAACACCAAGAAAACGGAAAATATTACTGAAGAAAACAAAGGATATGATACCAATCCACAATACTCACCGGACGGCAAGTATATTGCCTGGCAGAGCATGGAACGTGATGGATACGAAGCGGATCTGAACCGTCTGTTCATCATGAACTTGGAAACCGGCGAGAAGCGTTTTGTGAGCAAGGCATTCGAATCGAATGTAGATGCTTTTGTCTGGGGAGCAGATGCAAAAGTGATCTATTTCACAGGTGTATGGCATGGAGAGTCACAGATTTATGCGCTTGACCTGGCAAATGATTCGGTAAAGGCTATTACTTCAGGAATGTACGATTACGAAGGGGTAGCTCTTTTCGGAGATAAGCTGATCGCGAAACGCCATTCAATGAGTATGGGTGATGAGATTTACACTGTGGCACTGGATGGTTCTACCACTCAACTGACACAGGAGAACAAACAAATCTATGACCAGCTGGAAATGGGTAAAGTGGAAGGTCGCTGGATGAAAACAACAGATGGTAAACAGATGTTGACATGGGTGATTTATCCTCCACAGTTTGATCCGAACAAGAAATATCCGACTTTGCTGTTCTGTGAAGGAGGTCCGCAGAGTCCGGTAAGCCAGTTCTGGTCTTATCGCTGGAACTTCCAGATTATGGCAGCAAATGATTATATCATCGTTGCTCCGAACCGTCGCGGTTTGCCGGGATTTGGTGTGGAATGGAATGAACAGATTAGCGGCGATTACGGTGGCCAGTGTATGAAGGATTACTTCACTGCTATCGATGAAATGGCAAAAGAGCCGTATGTGGACAAAGATCGTCTGGGATGCGTAGGTGCCAGCTTCGGAGGATTCTCCGTATATTGGTTGGCCGGACATCACGACAAACGGTTCAAAGCATTCATTGCTCATGATGGTATCTTCAACATGGAAATGCAGTATCTGGAAACTGAAGAAAAATGGTTTGCCAACTGGGATATGGGAGGCGCATACTGGGAAAAACAGAATCCGGTGGCACAGCGTACGTTTGCCAACTCTCCTCACCTATTCGTAGAGAAATGGGATACTCCTATTCTCTGTATTCATGGAGAAAAAGACTACCGTATTCTGGCTAATCAGGCAATGGCTGCTTTTGATGCTGCCGTGATGCGTGGTGTTCCTGCAGAGTTGCTGATTTATCCGGATGAAAACCACTGGGTATTGAAGCCACAGAATGGAGTGTTATGGCAACGCACATTCTTTGAATGGTTGGATAAATGGGTAAAGAAAGCGCCGTCCAAATAAAAACGATGCATATTCCTATAAAGTAAAAAGAAGGCTCTGTTCTCAATCTAATTGAGTTCAGAGCCTTCCCCATTACATTCAACCAAAATCCGCTAATTTTTACCTCGAATAAATATTTTCAATTTCTACAATATACATTTTATGGAAACCTCCATGAGCACCACCGTACCACTTTTCTATTGATTCTTTATCCAGAAAACATTCCGGTTTGATAGCGTCAGCATAAAGTTTCTTACATTCCAGACTCAAACGTGCCTGCTCGAACAGGACATTACCTTTTTCTGTAAATACAGGTTTCAATCCGGTTTCTTTTACTTTATCTATATTACGCCCCGACTTGGAACCACAAACAGCGTGAATCTTCTTATTTTCTTCTCCTAAGAAAGAAAGTGTCAGGTGATCGCTCTCCTCTACAAACTCGTATGTATACCGTTCGGGACGGATAAAAACGAAAGCAACCGGTTTATTCCACAACCAGCCAATGCCACCCCAACTTGCTGTCATGGTGTTAAACTTCTCTTTTGTTCCCGCCGTTACCAGCATCCACTCTTTTCCGATTGCTTCGAAAAAGTTTTCTTTCAGGTCTTTTACTTCTAATTTCTTCATCTCTTTATTCGTATCTAAGTATTTCTTATTTTTGTTTATTCCAATCATTTCTGTTTCTTCAATTTCACGATCTCTCCCAAATAAGGAATTTCCACCGGAATCTTCCGTTTCTTGGCCTCTGTTGCAAAGACTTTCGGGGGATCATGCAAAGGCTCGTCAGACAAATCGAATGTGCCATAATGCATGGGAATAGTAAGTCCTGCATGCATTTCTTCGGCAGCAGTCAAAGACTCGTGAGGCGATATATGATTGGGACGCATAAACCAGCGAGGTTTATATGCCCCGATACCCAACAAAGCATAATCCGGTGCTCCGAACAGATCGGGAATCTCACGAAAGTGACTGGAATAACCTGTGTCACCACTGTAATAAAGGGAAATTCCATCTCCTTGCAGCATGAAGGCTCCCCACAATCGCTGGCCGCCATCGCGTACGGAACGTTTGCTCCAGTGTTGTGCCGGTAGAAAAGTAATCTTCAATCCCTCATCTTCTATTTGTTGATACCATCCGGCTTCAATCACCTTCATTGCAGGAAACCATCCCTGAATCAGTTCACCGGTTCCCAATCCACAAAAGAGTTTCATTTGCGGGTTATTCTTCAATAGGCGGGCTATACTCTGCTTGTCCAGATGATCGAAATGGTCATGGCTGACAAGTAGATAATCAATCCCCGTAAATATGTCAGGATTAGCGGGAAACTCGCTCTGTCTCTTCACAAAAGGAATACTGCCGAACACAGGATCGAACATGATCCGTTTACCTGCTAATTGCAGAAAGAAAGAATTATGTCCGAGCCATATCAGGGAATCTCCTACCACCGCATCCAATGAACGGAGATAACAAACTTTCGGATCCCATTTCACTGTTTTCTTCTCCTTGCGTTGGGGATTGGGCGAAAGACGCCATTTCAGCACACTCCCCATCCCCGGACGGAAGCGATGCTGCCGATTAAAAAAACGCCCGCGCACCATCGGATTTCCTCTCCAATAAGGGTTGACTGTCGCCAAACGTTCGTTTCTCCTAAAACATATATGTTCACCCATTTTTATTTCCTGAATACGTATTTACAAACTTACGAAAAATCTCTGGAATAACCTCGAAAAACGGGAGAAATGACGCTAAACGACTTAATATCAGAGTTGTTACGGTGTCAAATGATGACAAGCCGAAAAATCGGAAAACGCAAAGAAAAGCGGATTTAAGAAGAAGAATGGTTTGCAAATCATTACCCGTGAAAGAGTAAGATTTAACATATGGGAGATGCTATTGCACCGTTTGTCACCGATTTGCGTATCAAGGTCTAACTCGTTGATATTTAACTTTGCAAACAAAAAACGAGTATGGCAAGAAGTACATTCAAAGTGCTGTTCTACGTGAACGGCAGCAAGGAGAAAGACGGTATTGTCCCCATCATGGGACGAGTGACAATCAACGGTACTGTGGCGCAGTTCAGTTGCAAGCAGACCATCCCGAAAACCCTTTGGGATGCGAAAGGCAACCGAGCCAAAGGCAAGAGTGCCGAAGCACGGAACATCAATCTGGCATTGGACAACATCAAGGCGCAAATCATCAAGCACTATCAGCGCATATCCGACCGAGAGGCATACGTAACGGCTGAAATGGTGCGCAATGCCTACCAAGGGGTAGGAAGCGAGTATGAGACACTGATAAAGGCTTTTGACAAGGATTGCGCCAACTTCCTGAAACGTGTCGGCAAAGATCGCAGCATCGGCACATACAAGGTCATGGTAAGGGCAAGGAACTATGTCGCAGCCTTTATCAAGTCATTCTACAGACGGACGGATATGTCCATGCTGGAACTTACACCCGACTTCATCAAGGAGTTTGCGGCTTATCTTACGGCTGAACGGGGACTGAAAAACGCCACCATCTGGCTGAACTGCATGTGGCTGAAAGGCGTGGTCATGCGTGCGCACTATAACGGACTGATACCGAGAAATCCGTTTGCGCAGTTCCATATCAGCCCGAATGTTAAGGAACGGGAGTATCTGACAGAGGACGAAATCAAAAGAATCATGGCGCACGAGTTTGACAACCCCACCCTCGCATTGGTGCGAGACCTGTTCATTTTCGCCTGCTTCACCGCCTTGTCTTTCGTGGATATGAAAGAACTCTCAACGGATGAAATAGTGGAGGTGAACGGTGAGAAATGGATATTGTCGAAACGGCACAAGACAAATGTCCCGTTCCAAGTGAAGTTGCTGGATATTCCCTTGCAGATAATCGAACGGTACAAGTATCTGTCGGAAGACAAGCTGGTTTTCGGGAAAATCAACTATTGGACGATGTGCAAACAACTGAAAAAGGTAATGGCGGAATGCGGTATAGAGAAGCAAATCTCCTACCATTGCGCACGTCATACGTTTGGAACACTGGCTCTTAGCAAGGGGATGCCCATTGAAAGCGTGAGCCGTGTTCTGGGACACACGAACATTGTCACGACTCAAATCTATGCGAAGATAACCACACAGAAACTTGACAATGACCTGACGACGTTCGGCAACAAGCTGAACGCATCGTTCGGAAGTGTAACCCCATAACCAAGCATAGCCAGGAAACGAAGCATCATCACAACGGACGGCAACGGCAACATCACCTTGCCGACCGACATTAGCGCAACCGCCATGAGCGAATGGGAACTTTGCGACCTGTTCGGAGTAACCGCCCCGACATTCCGTGCAGGGCTGAAGGCTCTTTGCAAGAGCGGAGTTTTAAGGGAATACGGGATAAGGCGAAGCATACGGGTATCCGATAATTGCAGTATGGAGGTTTACAACCTTGAAGCGATAGTTACCCTCGCTTTCCATATCGGCACATTCGGAGCGGAACGGGTACGCAATGCCGTTCTTGAAAGACTGTACCTGCGAAAAGAGAAAACAAGCATCTTCTTCTCGCTGAATACCAACGGTATATCCAAATCCGAATACTTCTCGTAGCTGAATGCCTGACATTATTCACTCGGTAAGTCAGTAATTCATTAAGTCAGTACGACAGAACGACAGACGCTCTGATTTTTTCTCCCGAAAAGCGTAATCCGACATTTGCTTTTCGGGAGTTTTTCCGTTTGCACAACCCGTTTCCTGCCCCAAACCATTGAAAGTTTTTGTTTCGGGGGCTATTTGTCACCATTCTGCCGTGTTTTGCATAACAACCTATCCGATAATTGATTATATTTTTGTAGCTGGTAATTTTCAAACTTAAAACCATTTGATTATGTCAGCTATCGAACAACAGGACAGCCACAGACCGCCATCGGATGGCGGCATGGCAAAGGAAGAATTTATCCGTGTCGGGACAACGCTCTACAAGATTGTGGAGCAACCGAGACTGAACGGAGGGTATGTGAAGAAACGCATCGCATGGAACAACGAGACCCTGCGACAGGATTACGGCAAGGATTACATCGGCAGCGTTCCCAAGTATGACGGCTTCTGCACCGTACCCGAACACATCGGCTACCGTTCCGTGGTCGGTAAGTTCCTTAACCTTTACGAACCGATAGACCACCGACCGCAGGAGGGCGATTTATCGCATATCCAATCTTTGGTACGGCACATCTTCGGGGAACAATACGAGTTGGGGATGGACTATCTGCAACTGCTCTACCTGCAACCGATTCAGAAGTTGCCTATCCTGCTGTTGGTATCGGAAGAACGCAACACAGGCAAAAGCACATTCCTGAACTTTCTGAAACTCCTCTTTCAGAACAATGTAACTTTTAACACCAACGAGGACTTCCGAAGCCGGTTCAATTCCGATTGGGCTGGCAAACTGCTCATCGTGGTGGATGAGGTGTTGCTCAACCGCAGGGAGGACAGCGAACGGTTGAAGAACCTCAGCACCACACTTTCCTACAAGGTAGAAGCCAAAGGCAAAGACCGTGACGAGATTGCGTTCTTCGCCAAATTCGTGCTGTGCTCCAACAACGAGCATCTGCCCGTAATCATAGACGCAGGGGAAACACGCTATTGGGTACGCAAGATAGACCGCTTGCTGTCCGATGATACCGACTTCCTGCAAAAGCTGAAAGCGGAGATACCCGCCTTTCTCCATTTCCTGCAACACAGAAAACTGTCCACCGAAAAGGAAAGCCGGATGTGGTTCAACCCCACATTGCTGCATACAGAAGCCTTGCAGAAGATTATCCGTAGCAACCGCAATCGGCTGGAGATAGAGATGTCGGAACTGCTGCTTGACATTATGGTTGCAATGGATGTGGATAGCGTTTCATTCTGCCTTAACGACCTTGTCGTACTGCTACTCGCAGGTAAAGGCGGAAAAGCACCAAGTGCGTAAGGTGGTGCAGGAGTGCTGGAAACTAACACCTGCACCAAACGGGCTTACCTACACCACCTATCAGGGCAATTACAACAGAAGTTGTCACTATGAGCCGATAAAGAGGGTGGGACGCTTCTACACCGTCACAAGGGAGCAACTCGAATCCCTGTAATACTATCATTTTTCTGTTGAATTGTTGAATATGTGTATAAATACAATGACAATAAACGATATACATTCTCAACAAAATCTCAACAAGCCAAAAGAGAAGTTGAGAGACCACCGACACCCGTTTGTGGATTTCTCTTTTGGCGAGCGGTTTGTTGAGAAGATGTTGAAAGCTTACAGGTCTGTATATAAACATATTACATCAACAGTTCATCAAATCAACAAATTTTCATCAACTTCAAAACCGTATGTAATATGACAATCCAAGATGTAAAACAAATCAAACTGGCAGACTATCTGCAAAGTCTGGGCTATATGCCTGTAAAGCAACAAGGCAGGAACCTGTGGTATAAATCACCGCTACGGGAAGAAACGGACGCATCGTTCAAGGTAAACACCGAGCTTGAAAAATGGTACGACTTCGGCATCGGCAAAGGCGGTAATATTATTTCATTGGCAGCGGAACTCTACCATTCGGAAGATGTAGCCTATCTGCTGAAACGCATAGAGGAGCGGACAGCATACATCCGCCCTGCATCGTTCTCTTTTGGCAGACAGCATTCCGACAATCAGCCTTATCAGGGATTAAGGGTTGGTGAGTTGTCCTCTCCTGCTCTTATAGCCTATCTGCAAGAAAGGGGAATAAACATCGGACTTGCCAAAAGGGAATGCAGGGAGCTTCGGTTTATGAATGCCGACAAACCCTATTTTGCCATCGGCTTTCCGAACATGGCAGGAGGATATGAAGTGCGCAACAGATACTTCAAGGGATGTGTCGCCCCGAAAGACATCACCCATATCCGACAGCAGGGCGGACAACGATGTATGTGTTACCTGTTCGAGGGGTTCATGGATTACCTTTCATTCCTTACCATCCGAGTAGAAAACAATCCGCAACACCCGCGATTGGACACACAGGACTATATCATATTGAACTCCGTTTCCAATCTTGCAAAAGCGGAAAGCATATTGGAGACCTACACCCAAGTCGGCTGTTTCCTTGACAACGACACGGCAGGACGGAACACTTGCAAGAAGCTGAAAGAGAAGTTTGGGGAACGGCTGCTTGACAAGTCAATGTACTATCGTGAGTATAAGGACTTGAACGACTACCTGTGCGGTAAGCCCTTGTCCCAATCGGCAGAGCCGATAAAGGAGAAGAAGCAAGTCCAATCCGCAAGGCGGATGATGCAGCCACCGAAAAAGAAAGGGGAATTTCAACTGTAATATGCACGTTCGCTTTCCCAAAGGTATTTAGACAGAAATACCATAGCTCAATAGGGCGTTTTCTTCACGCATTACTCCGTAACGCTAAAAACACCCTATCGAGCCAAAGGGAAATCCCTTTGGAAACCCTGTGCAAACGAGAGCAGAAGCCAAACTCGTTTGGATTATGCCGAGTGCAGCAATGGTTCATTTGCATAATAAACCCTGTGAGCCGATGCCACAGGCAGAAAGAAGAAACATAATGATAACCGCAAAAACAGGAATAATATGGGATATTTTTCATTGGACATAAAGAAAGCAAAGGGTACATCGGACACCACGCAGTCCGACCATATAGAGAGAAAGATAATACCTAAAAACGCAGACCCGGCAAGGACACACCTGAACAGGGTGCTTGTCGAATACCCCGATGGCGTTCACGGCAGGGATGAAGCGATTGCCCACAGGCTGAACACAGCAGGCATCAGACGGAAAATTACACACGACCAAGTCCGTGTCGTTCGGGTGGTCTTGTCGGGTACGCACGAGGACATGATGAACATACAGGAAAAAGGAAAGCTCGACGAATGGTGCAACGACAGCATCCAATGGCTGCAAGCCACATTCGGCAAAGACAATGTGGTTGCCGCCCATCTGCACATGGACGAGAAGACTCCGCACATCCACGCAGCCGTTGTTCCTATCGTGACGGGTGAAAGGCGCAAAGCCAAGAAAGAACAGACGGACGGTAAGCGCAAGTACCGCAAGAAAACAAATTCCGTCCGTTTGTGTGCCGATGACCTGTTCAACCGTCAGACCCTGATTGCCTACCACGACAATTACGCAAGGGTGATGACGAAATACGGATTGCAACGTGGGGTACGGGGCTCGGAAGCACGGCACACTACCACCATGCAGTATTATCGGGACTTGAAAAAGAAAAATGAAACCCTTGAAACCGAAACCAGACTGTTACAGGAGAAGAAAGCCGAGGCACAGGAGGAACTGAAACAGGTAAAAGCGGAAATCCGCACCGACAAGCTCAAAAGCGCAGCCACCGATACGGCAACCGCCCTTGCATGCAGTGTGGGTTCTCTTTTCGGAAGTGGAAGAATGAAATCGTTGGAACGCAGGAACGAGGACTTGCAAGACCGCATCCTTGAACTTGAAGACGAAGCCCGACAACGGGAACGGCAACAAGCCGAACAGATACAGGAGATAAGAAACGCTTACGAGCAACAGCACCGCAAGCTGTCGGAGTTTACGGATTTTGTCAGACGCTATTTCCCGTATGTGGAGAAGCTGATGCCTATAATAAACTTCCTGCGTGACCGATTGGGATTCAATGACGGAATAATCAGAAGACTGTGCGAGTTCAAGGAAGTCGGGATAAAAGGCGAACTCTATTCTTCCGAATTTAACCGAAGTTTTGATACCCGACACTCCGTCTGTTCCATCAGACAGGACGAAAACGGTAGATTCGATTTCAAGATAGACGGGGTTTCACACGTGAACTGGTTCAGAAAGAAAATGAATGAGTTTAGAGAAGCTATCGGAATACCGAAACCAAGACAGAATAGGAGTATGAAACTGTAAATCAAAAAGAATCCGTGATAGTAGAATGGTATATCACGGATTTTTCATACTTTTGTATTGGATTGAGGCAACTCTTTCCATTACATATTGAAAATATCGAGGCGTTATGTCTTCTACTTGTGTGATAAAAGCGCAGGAAACTTAGATTCACAGGAAACAAGAGAGGTCGTAATGGTCTCCACGTATATGCGTGGGGCTGTTATTCCCATTTCTTTTTCCAAGGTTTTCCTACCACCTTATCACAGAGACGTGGATATACAGTACCCACGCTTCGTGGTTTTATAAAAGTCTTTTCTGGGTATTGGTAGACATTGGGAAATAGTATGGCACAGTTAATTAATTATGGACGTGAAATGCTTCGCATTAACACTCAGAAAAACACAATCGAGTATTCTACTAATGATGGACGGAGTTGGAATTCTCGTTACACAAGTTCTTCTGCTGGAATTTTCTATGATTTGTTTCAGTTTGGAAGTGAACTCTTAGCTTGTACTTCAAAAGGAATTTATTATTCTACAAACGAAGGTAGAAGTTGGAACTCTCGTTATACAGGTTCTTCTGCTGGAACTTTTCAACAACTGAGTACTGATGGACGCTACCTTTTAGCAACAACCAGCAAAGGGCTATATTATTCGTCTAATGAAGGTAGAAGTTGGAATAAGCGATAATCACCTATTATTATAGATATACCTGCTTTGAAAGGAATCGAACGCCACCATTCAAGGCAGGTTTTCTATTATCTTTATACACATGAGTAATATGAAACTAACACAAAACAGAATTGTAGGCATAACAGCCGTTCTGATTATATTGGCTTGTTTTTTTGCTATTTATTTGCGCTTGTTTACACAGAAAGAACTATGGTATGAAATGTTTGCTGCCGTTCTCGGTGTAATCATAACCGCAATTATCACTATGATTTTACTTCGAGGACAAAGTGACAATGATGTTGAACGAGAAAGAGCTTCAAAAGTCTTTGAGGAAAAACTGCGGATTTATCAGGAGTATCTACAAACGCTTTATGATGTTATAAAAGATGGAAGTCTTTCAGATGAGGAGAAAATGCAGTTGGAATTTCAAACTTCTTATGTAGCGATGCATTGTTCCCCCTGTTACATAGCATCCGTCAGTACCGCTGTAAAGAAAATCATTGAATACACTTGTTCGGAAGAATCCAAAGAAATCAACGGAGGAGGTAAAAGCAATACCCCTGAGCCATTATTGGAAAATCTGTTTTGCGTGGTTGAAGCCTTTAGAAAAGACCTATATGGTGCTGATTTTAAATTCGATTCAGAACATAAACAAACAACATTACTCAATTTTTCAGAAGCTTATCGAAACGCCAAAGAGGGGAATGTCAAACAAATAGATAACAAGCAACATCTTGTTGTTGATTTAAATGTATTGTCCCAAAATCCTTTTGCGCAGACAACCAAAGATGACAATCAATCTATTCAATCAAAAAATGCAGATACCCAATCTGTGGAATCGTCTGATATGCCTAATCGTGCATTATGGGAAAAAGCCATCAAAAAATGGGAAGCAGAGAATTGGATAGTTGAAGATTTGCTAAATCAAAGCAATAGTTTGCGTATTACAAGCAACAACGGAAATCCGGGGACTATTGATTTAGGATTTTATGAAGGGCATTATTACATCCAAGCAACTTATTTGGGAGATGCTGATTTCTCCAAACCCATTAAATGGGAAAAAGGTGGAAGACGTAGTAAGGGACTATGGTGGCAATATTTACCTGAACCTTATTTCAGCATCCCCGAAGATGATTTTGCAGAGTCCTTTAATCGTAATCAAGAGTTGCAGCAATATATCATTGATTGCATAGAACAATTAAAGGATTTATTAACCCGACATCATCGTACTGCGGAATGGAAAGAAAAAGTTGGAACTTATGACCATTGGAAAACATTCATTTGGTATTGGGATATGCTTGCTTGCGAATATGATAATGAAGAGGAAGGTATTCCTTATATGGACATTATAGAGAAAGAGAAAAGCGGAAAGGTGCTTGTGCAATTTGCCAACCGACAATGCGATACAGAAAAATTGCGCAATACATTAAAAAGGATGGGGTGTGAAGATAAAATACAGCAAGAAGATGGATATGTAATACTGGAGGAAATTCCATCTGTTCAAGCAGATGATGTGGCAGAGAGGGTTAAATATTGGATTGAGAAAATTTGCCACTGACTGCCTGACTCTATACATAAAAAAGCGATGAAGAATTTTGCAGCTATTGATTTTGAAACAGCAAACCAACACCGTTCAAGTGTTTGTAGTGTAGGAGTTGTAATTGTAAGGAACAATCAAGTTGTGGATAAGTTTTATAGGCTTATTCATCCTATACCTGATTTTTATTCATATTGGAATACACAAGTACATGGGCTGACAGCAGATGACACGAAAGAAGCTTTGTATTTTCCCGAAGTATGGTCTGAGGTAGAACCTCTTATACAGGGTTTACCATTAGTGGCACATAACAGTCCTTTTGACGAAAGTTGCTTAAAGGCAGTCTTTCAAGCCTACAAGATGCCTTATCCAAATTATTGTTTTTATTGTACTTGTAAGGCTTCAAGAAAAGTTTTGGCAGAGAAGCTGCCTAATCATCAATTACAAACTGTAGCGCAATATTGCGGGTATGATTTAGAAAACCATCATCATGCGCTGGCAGACGCAGAAGCTTGCGCTCAAATAGCTATAAAAATATTAAACATTTAAAATTGTTATATGGAATCAACAACCATTAAAGCCTTATTCGGAAGGCGTAACATTCGCTTCGTCATCCCTGCATACCAAAGGGCTTATGCTTGGGAGAAAAGACAATTTATCCAGTTCATAGAAGATTTGGAGGAATGTGAAGTTTGTGATTATTACTTGGGGCATTTCTTATTTGAGCAAGATGGGGATACGCTTTATGTAATTGACGGACAACAACGTTTGACCACCTGCATCATCTTTTTCAGAGCTTTTATAAATACATTGAAACATAGAGAGACAGAATGGATGAACGGGAAAGAAGCCGATACTATCAAAAATTGGATGGATGACATTGACGACTATTATTTGAAAGATATACGCCATGCAAGGCAAAAATTTATAACCGTAGCTTATGACAATAATTTCTTTGCGGATACAATCATAGACCACAATATTAATATTTCTCAAGAGGACTTGACTTCCAAATCAAAAAAGTCGATTTATAATGCTCTGACTTATTTTGAGGAAAAACTAAGTAAAGCCTCAATAGAACAGCTTCTTTCATGGGCTTATTCTTTGGAAAATGCGTCAATTACGACCTATATTGTCAAAAACAAGTTACAAGCTGCACAGATATTTGCTTATCAAAATGACCGAGGAAAAAGGTTAACTAATTTAGAGGTACTCAAAGCATATTTCATGTTACAGATTTATCAATCACAAAATAATGAAGATGATATAGTCTATGTAGAAAAGGCTTTTGAGGAAATCTATCATAACATAGTTCTTGTTACGGTGGAAGAAGATAATGTTCTGAACTATTATTGGAGAGCTGTAGGTACAAAAGGTTATTATAGCGAAAATGTTATTCGTGAGGTAAAAGCATGGATAAAAGCAGTTTCACAAGAGAAACAGGTTCAAAAAATCAAATATTTTGTTAATGGATTATCCAAAGCATTTTGCCTTATTCGACAAATAGAGCAAGACAATTCTTTTTACACAGCGAATTTGAAGAACTTAAACAATATGGCATATGCTTATCCAATACTCATCAAAGCAAAATTGTCGGATGTAGATGATGATGTTTTCATGCGCCTTATCAGGCTAATGGAAAATCTTACATTTAGGTCATTAATAAGAGGCGGACGAGCTGATATAACAAGTCGCTTGCAAAACGTGTTGCCGAGCGCAAGCGACAATTCAAGTTTTAATAAAATGATTGATAATATTATATGGAAACTTAAAAATGACTGGTGGTGGGGATATTGGAGTGATACAGAAATGTACAATCATTTAAAAAGCGGTTGGTTTTATGGAAATCGCGTAGATAATTACTTATTGTGGAGATATGAACAGTATTTATGTAATAACAATTATCCCACTCCCAAAATATCTTTTGGAGATGTCATATCTAACGAAAGCATAGAACATATTGCGCCACAGACACAGCCTAATCCCTTAGAAAATGGCTATGGTGTCTATGAAGACAATGAAAATCCAAGTGAGGGTATTGTTTCCGGGGAATGGTTAAATTGTGTAGGTAATTTAATGTTGATGGCAGGAAGTCAAAATAGCTCATTAGGAAACCGTTCTTTCCCACAGAAATTACAAGTTTATGGTAAAGACAATTTATTGAACCAGCAGAAAGAAGTCATTGAATTTGTAGCGGACAAGGATAATCCTGTTTGGGACAAAACAAGCATAGAAAAACGATTTAATAAAATTGTTCAAGCAGCTAAAGAAATTTGGAACTTAGATAATATTTAAAATATTTAAAGAAAAAGGCTGGTACTCACAAAAGGGTACTAGCTTTTTCTCTTTTTTGTATTATTGTTCCAATATCTTTCGTACATTTGTATCCAACGAGTTGCTTGAATAGCAAATCAAGGCAGAACGCAGTATATAGCACTGTTGCCAAGTCATTACCTAAAAAATGGGTAATTCTCCCAAAGCCCTTTGTATAAGGCAATAACAGAAGTTTTCCAGAATTACTAAAAATTTCTCGATTTACGATGAATTAGAGTAAACAAAAAATGTACCCCGGACACACTATCGGGGTACATTTACTTATAAAAGAATAAATATTATCCTTTTTTAATAGAATGAGACTTCGTTAAGAGCAGTGCAAGCCATACAAAGGCAGTTGCCAGCCAAGAGCTGAAAGATTAATAATCATTATGACTACACCCAATATCCATAGAATCAATAGCGACCATTTCAAGCCTGTTCCCATCGGTGACCAATGGAATAATTGCCGCAAGATAGTATATAAGAAAGCCCCTAATGGAATACCGATGAGGGCAACTCCGGCAATCGTACCCAGCAGTGTCATCATTAGAGATACGGAAGCAACCGGCATCCAGTCGATGGCAGGCAGCATCTCGCAAAGCAGTGCTCCTCCGCTAACTGCCACGGCAATTGCTGCAAACACCAGCACCACCAGTACAACAGCCAGTACGAACAAAACAGGGCAGCAGAGAATGACAAGAGCTACCAGAAATATTTTAAAGAGAACAGCAGCAATGGAAACAAATACATCACCTATTTTTTGAAGAAAGGTACGAGGTTTACCGGAATTCATATAGTTATTGACTCCGTCCGCTACGCGTTCGAAACCGTCTGTCACTGTTTTTCCAATATTTTCAATGGTCACTGCTTCTCCACGCATACTCAATTTTTCTGCGGCAGTACGGGCTTCTGGAATAACAATCCATCCGATAATATAAAGTATAATCATCGGGCAATAAGGTACAAACACCAGGATAATCATCAGTATACGCACCAATGTAACGTCCCAACCAAAGTAAGCTGCCAATCCTGCCGCTACACCTCCCAACAATTTATTATCCGGATCACGGAACCAGCTACGTTGAGCAGAAGCTTGTGTACTGCCTTGATTAGCGGACGATGTTTGTTCCGTTCTTTTCTGTGAGTCCATATCCTCATCAGCAATTCCAAAGTCTTCCGGTTTGCCTACGCGGGCGATGATTTCTTCTACATCTAAAACTGTGATGACCTGTTTTCCTCCATTTACTTTCTCGGCAAACAGTTCGGCAATACGCATCTCAATATCGTTTACGATCTCTTCCGCACCCTCCTGTTTACGAAAGTAATGTTTGAGGTTAGACAGATAATTGTCTAACAATCGGTAGGCATCATCATCTATATGATAGACAATTCCTCCTAAATTTATGGTCAATGTCTTTTTCATTTTTATTTCTTCTTTTTCGGATTATCTATTGGCAATATGATTCACTGTTTCATTGAGTTCTTTCCAGGAAATTTCAAGTTCACCCAAAAAGACTTCTCCCAGTTCGGTCAATTTATAGTATTTACGGGGAGGTCCTTGAGTAGATTCTACCCATTCATAACTTAACAGGTCGTCATTTTTCAGACGGGTAAGCAATGGATACAAGGTACCTTCCACCACGATCAGCTGGGCTTCTTTCAATTTTTGAATGATATCAGAAGCATAAGAGGGTTCCTTGTGTAGCAAAAGCATGATGCAATATTCAAGCATGCCTTTTCTCATCTGTGATTTTACATTGTTTACTTTCATTATGTACTTCTTTTAGACGCACAAATATATGCATTACTTTAGTACCTTGCATTACAAAGTACTATAAATTAATAATAATTAAAACATTAGAGACTTTCCACCTTATTATAAAAAGAAATAATGGCTATATTTGTGCCCATTAAACCAAGAATGGATAATAGATATGTTTACAATTCGAAAAGCAACAGTAGCCGATTGCGAGCTTATTCATAAGATGGCAAAGGAAGTGTTCCCCGCCACCTACAAGGAAATTTTATCTCCCGAACAACTGGATTATATGATGGACTGGATGTATACTCCTTCCAATGTGCGCAAACAAATGGAGGAAGAAGGACATGTGTACTCCATTGCTTATAAGGAGAATGAACCATGCGGATACGTTTCCATTCAACAACAGGAGAAAGATGTATTTCATCTTCAGAAGATATATGTCCTCCCCCGTTTTCAGGGCACGCATTGCGGCAGTTTTTTATTCAAGGAAGCAATTAAGTGTATCAAGGAGATACACCCGGAACCTTGTTTGATGGAGCTCAACGTAAATCGTAATAATAAGGCTTTGCTGTTTTACGAGCACATGGGAATGAGAAAGTTGCGGGAAGGTGATTTCCCGATTGGTAACGGGTATTATATGAATGATTATATTATGGGACTGGATATTTGATATACAAAAATGCCCCGGAACATTTATGATACTTGTTCCGGGGCATTTTGTTTATTTAGTTAATGGCAAGATTTTATTTCGCTACACGTTCCAGCCATTTTACCATTGAAAGCATTACAATCATGGAAGCACCTGTTGCTCCTACAAATACCAACCAACAAGCCCAAATAGGAACAGTTGTATAAAGAATACCACCGATAAACAACAGTGAGTTACCCACAGCTGTTGCAGCCAACCAGCAACCTTGCATCAATCCTTGCAAATGAGGAGGGGCTACTTTAGATACAAATGATAATCCCAGAGGAGAGATAAACAGTTCGGCAACCGTAAGAATGAAATACAGGCCGATCATAATCCATGGAGTAACACGGATAGCATTGATTTCAGCAGCACTCATAGTGCCCAACACTTCTTTTGAAGGCAATGTAAAAGAGAATACCATCAAGAATACATACGCTAATGCAGCAATACCCATACCGATAGCGATCTTCATCGGAGTAGATGGTTCTTTACCGTTCTTCTTCATCGAACCGAACATCCACATGATAAACGGAGTCAGGAATACAACAAAGAACGGATTAACGCTTTGAAATATCTCAGCACCTTTGATCTGTGTAAAGCCCAAATCGATATTAATAACACTTAAATCCACATAATCACGTGCAAAATAAGTCAACGAATAACCGTTCTGATGGAAAGACAGCCAGAAGAAAATAACAACGCCAAATACTGCAAACAGAGCATAGATACGCTGTTTGATTTCAGTAGCACTCATCTGGATTTCCTCTTTATTCACAGTTGCAGTTCCTTTATCTGTTTTTGCTTTCGTTGCCGGATCCGGGAAGCGCTTCTTATTTGCCATATAAATAATCAACGAAATAATCATAGCACCGATAGCAGCCATAAAGGCATATTGGAAACCGCGATTAAATACATCAAGATAATTATTCACAAATACGCCCATATCCGTTACAGGAGTTTTATCCAAGACAACACTGTTAGCTAACGTAGTCAGATTTTCCATAGCCTGTGGAGCCATATCTTTTCCTTTTTCCAAATATTGATGACATAACTCCGGCAAAGTGGCATCATAATCAAAGTTATTCACTTTCAACCACCAGTTACGCACACCGATAGCAATAAACGGTGCAAAAACAGCACCGATATTAATAAACATATAAAATATCTGGAAACCGGCATCACGAAGATTTGAATATTTAGGATCATCATACATCTGACCTACCAGGGCTTGCAGGTTTCCTTTAAACAATCCGTTACCAAAAGCAATCACTAAAAGTCCGAAACAAGTCAGCCCCAAATAAAGAGCCATATTAGGAACCGGAGTCGGAGTAGGAATGGCAATAATCAAATAACCGACAGCCATCAGTATTAATCCCACCAAAATAGTGCCTTTGAAATTTTTCGTCTTATCAGCAATAACACCTCCCGCTAAAGCCAAAATATAAATGGATGCGTAAAATGCGGAATAGATGTATCCGGTAGTCGTCTCGGACAATCCGAATTTCGCTGAAATAAATAACGTCAAAATCGCCATCATAATATAGAAGCCAAAACGCTCTCCCATATTAGCTAAAGCCGCAGCAATCAGACCTTTAGGGTGTTTACTGAACATAGATATAAGTTTTTAGAATTAATAATTGATTGAATTAAATAAATATTTCTTGCAAATATATACTTTTTCCTGAGTTTTTGCACAAATAATTTGTAAAACTAGTCTTCAAACAAACGACAAGTTTCCGCTCCGGATTCACGAATCAAATCGTCCGGAGCTATTTTTATTTGAAGTCCTCTTGTGCCGGCACTTACATAAATATACGGGAATTTCCGGCAAGTCTCATGAATATAGGTCGGAAAATGCTTCTTCATACCAATAGGGGAACAACCGCCACGGATATATCCTGTAAGCGGCAATAGCTCTTTCATAGGTATCAGGTCGCATTTCTTATTGCCGGAAGCCTTAGCCGCCAATTTCAAATCGACTTCGTGCTCTCCCGGAATAACACATACAAAATATCCGCTCTTATCACCGTGCAAAACAAGCGTCTTGAATACTTGTTCAATATTCTCACCCAAACTGGCTGCCACATGCACGGCACTTAAATCATTCTCATCTACCTCATATGGGATTAACTCATATGTTATCTTTGCTTTATCCAACAAGCGGGCAGCATTTGTTTTATTGATTTTCATCTTCTATAAATTGGCATTTATTATTCAGATCATCAAGGTCACCATTCTTTGCAAAGTCAAAGTCCTAATTCTTGGCGAAGAAACTTAGGTGTATATCCTTTAGAGCTCTTCGCAACTTCTTCGGGTGTCCCGCAACTAAGGAGTTCTCCCCCGCCTTTACCACCTTCCGGCCCCATATCGATGATATAATCCGCCATTTTAATAACGTCCAGATTATGCTCGATAACGATAACTGTATTACCTTTATCGACTAGTTTGTTCAATACTCCCATCAGCACCCGTATATCCTCAAAATGAAGTCCGGTAGTCGGCTCATCCAAAATATAAAGTGTTTTGCCCGTATCCCTCTTCGACAGTTCCGTAGCCAGTTTCACACGCTGGCTCTCGCCACCGGAAAGAGTGGTAGAAGATTGACCTAACTTAATATAGCCCAATCCGACATCTTGCAAAACTTTAATTTTATTGAGAATCTGCGGAACATTTTCAAAGAATTCCACAGCACGATTGATTGTCATATCCAGCACATCGGCAATGGATTTCCCCTTAAAACGGACTTCCAACGTCTCACGGTTGTAACGTTTGCCATGACATACTTCACAGGGCACATATACATCCGGAAGGAAGTTCATTTCAATCGTCTTATAACCGTTTCCCGAACACGCTTCGCAACGCCCGCCCGCTACATTGAAGGAGAAACGTCCCGGCTTGTAACCACGAATCTTAGCCTCCGGCAATCCAACGAACAAATTACGAATGTCCGAAAATACGCCTGTGTAAGTAGCCGGGTTGGAACGAGGAGTACGTCCCAACGGAGACTGGTCAACATCCACCACCTTATCTATATATTCCAGTCCTTCAATAGAATCGTACTCTAAAGGATCTTGCAAAGAACGGTAGAATTTCTGTGAAAGAATCGGTTGCAAGGTTTCATTAATCAAGGTGGATTTTCCACTTCCCGATACTCCTGTTACGCAAATCAGTTTGCCTAACGGGAACTCCACATCTACATTTTTCAGATTATTTCCTTTCGCTCCTTTCAACAAGATAGACTTTCCGTTTCCTTTTCGGCGTTTGGCTGGAACTTCTATCTTCATCTGTCCGTTCAAGTATTGCGAAGTCATTGTACTGGTTTTCAGCATCTCTTGTGGAGTGCCTGCAAAAACCACTTCCCCGCCAAGACGACCGGCCTTCGGTCCCATATCGATGACATAATCGGCAGCAAGCATCATATCCTTATCATGCTCTACCACGATCACGGAATTACCGATGTCCCGAAGTTCTTTCAAAGAATTGATAAGGCGCAAATTATCACGTTGATGCAGACCGATACTCGGCTCGTCGAGAATATACAACACATTCACCAACTGCGAACCGATCTGAGTGGCCAAACGGATACGCTGGCTTTCTCCTCCGGACAGACTAACGGAACTACGGTTTAAGGCAAGATAGTCCAACCCTACATCTAACAGGAACTTCAAACGTGTACGAATTTCTTTCAAAATCTCCACTGATATCTTTTTCTGCTTGTCGGAAAGAAATTCATCCACCTTCATCAACCAGTCGTACAACTCGTTGATATCCATATTCGCCAGCTCATTGATATTCTTATCATGGATACGGAAATGCAATGCCTCCTTATTCAAACGGGCTCCCTTACATTCGGGGCAAACAGTGGTTTTAGCAAATTGTTCCGCCCATTTCTGCGCTGTTGCGGATGCGTCTTTCTCCTGCAACATCTGGATGTACTTCACAACACCTTCATAGGTAACAAAATAGTCGGAGGAAGTACCAATCAACGAACTTTTGATCTTAATCCGTTCATCAGAACCATAGAGAACTTCTTCGATGGCATCATCCGGCAATTCCTTGACCGGAGTTTTCAATGACGCATCGTACTTTTCCAGCAAAGCACTGATTTGCCAGAAAATCATGGCATTTTTATATTTTCCCAAAGGTGCGATTGCCCCCTCATAAATGGAAAGTTCACGGTCGGGAATCACCTTATCCACGTCAATCTGATTGACAACGCCCAGCCCTTTACATTTCGGGCATGCTCCCTGCGGGGAGTTGAATGAAAAGTTATGCGGGGCAGGTTCGCGATAAGAAAGTCCTGTCACAGGACACATAAGACGTTTACTATAATGACGGATACTTTCCGACTGGGCATCTAAAATCATCATCAAACCGTCTCCCTGACGCATGGCAGTCGCCACACTTTGTTTCAGCCGCCGGTCGTCTTTTTCGGTCACCACCAGTTTATCAATCACCACTTCCACATCGTGATTCTTATAACGGTCGAGCTTCATTCCATGCGTTACTTCACGCACTTCACCATCCACCCGGACATATAAATATCCTTTTTTTCGCACCTGCTCGAACAGTTCCCTGTAATGTCCTTTACGTGCACGAACCAGCGGGGCAAGCAAATAGATCTTCCTTCCTTTATAGTCTTTCAGGATCAAGTCCAGAATCTGTTCTTCGGTGTATTTCACCATTTCCTCGCCGGACAAATACGAATAAGCTACTCCGGCACGGGCATATAGCAGACGGAGGTAGTCATAGATCTCAGTCGTCGTACCCACCGTAGAACGGGGATTCTTGTTCGTCGTTTTCTGCTCAATGGAAATCACTGGGCTCAAACCTGTGATTTTGTCGACATCCGGACGCTCCAGATTACCCAGAAAATTGCGGGCATACGCTGAAAAGGTCTCAATATAGCGGCGCTGCCCTTCTGCAAAAATCGTATCGAAAGCTAAAGAAGATTTCCCACTGCCGCTCAATCCGGTGATGACAGTCAGACTGTTACGGGGAATCTCGGCGTCAATATCCTTCAAATTGTGCACGCGCGCACCGTACACATTAATATATTCTGTTTCCTGCATATTCATATCCTTCATAAATGCTGCAAAATTAATGTTTCCGCCCGAAATATGCTCCTAAAAAAGCACAATATTATTTTCTTAACTCAAATCTTATGAAGATATAGGGCATTATTCGTACCTTTGTTCCTTGATTTCAAGAACCAATAGTTATAATTTGATGAAACCGATAAACCGAATATTCTTATTTCTGCTTTTTATAAGCGTTTCATACGCCGTCAGTTATGCACAGGAGAATCAATCCTATTTCTTGCATACCATCGAAAAAGGACAAAGTTTATATTCTATATCCAAGATGTACAATGTCACAACATCGGATATTATCCGTTTGAATCCCGGTTGTGACGAGAAAATTTATGCCGGACAAACCATTAAAATTCCCAAAGGAAAAGAAAGCCAGAAAGGAGAAACATTCCATACGATTCAAGCCGGAGAGACACTGTATAAACTGACAACAATGTACAATATATCCGCTAAGGATATATGTGAAGCGAATCCGGGATTGAGCGCTGAGAATTTCCGTATCGGACAGGTGATCCTTATCCCGCAAAAGGAGAAGGAACAGGTCGTTACCGTCCAAAAACCGACTGAGCAAAGTAATATTCAAGGTCCTGTGGTTCCCAGATGCAAAGAAATGCATAAAGTGAAACGCAAAGAAACAATCTTTAGCGTAAGCCGCGAATACGGAATCAGTGAAGAGGAGCTGATTGCCGCTAATCCCGAACTTAAAAAAGGGATGAAAAAAGGACAACTACTTTGTATCCCCTACCCGGCGGCAACAACCACGCAACCCACCCCCAAAGAAGATCCATACGCTATCCCTCCAAGTAACAGCGAACTTTTCCGCGAAAGTAAGGAGACTCCCAAGAAGATGTCGACCATTAAAGCCGCATTGATACTGCCTTTCCAGGAAGACAAACGTATGGTGGAATACTACGAAGGTTTTCTTATGGCAGTGGATAGTCTGAAACGTACAGGTACTTCTTTGGATTTATATGTATATGACAGTGGAAAAGAGGTTTCTACCTTGAATGCGATTCTTTCAAAGAACGAGATGAAGAAGATGGATGTTATTTTTGGCCCGATGCATCAGAACCAAATCAAGCCACTGTCTGATTTCGCAAAAAAGAATGATATACGTCTGGTGATTCCTTTCTCTCAAAAGGGTGAAGAGGTATTCAATAATCCGGCTGTTTATCAGATCAATACACCGCAATCCTATTTATATTCAGAAGTTTACGAGCATTTCACACGTCAATTTCCCAATGCGCATGTTATCTTTATCGAGCCTATCAGTGCCGACAAAGAAAAGGCTGAATTTATCAGTGGCTTGAAACAAGAGCTAAAGAATAAGGGCATCTCCATGCAAACGGTCAATGAGAATGCTACAAAAGAAACGTTGAAAGCAGCGCTCCGCAATGATAAGGAGAACATCTTTATTCCTACCTCAGGAAGAAATGTATTGCTTATTAAAGTACTCCCGCAATTGACGCTGTTAGTCAGAGATAATGCAGGACAGAACATCCATTTGTTCGGCTATCCGGAATGGCAGACTTACACGAGAGATCATTTGGAAAGTTTCTTTGAACTGGACGTGTATTTCTATTCTTCGTTTTATACGAACACACTATTCCCAGCTGCCGTGCAGTTTACCAACGCTTACCATAAATGGTACAGTAAAGACTTAATCAGCAAGTATCCCAATTATGCAATGCTTGGTTTTGACACCGGATTCTTTTTCTTGAAGGGATTGTCACGTTATGGCTCGGAACTTGAAAATAATCTGTCTAAAATGAATCTGACTCCTATTCAAACCGGCTTCAAATTCCAACGTGTGAACAATTGGGGAGGATTTATTAATAAGAAAGTGTTCTTCATTCGTTTCACTAAAAACTTTGAATTAGTAAAACTTGACTTCGAATAATACGGAAAATGATAAAGATAAAACCATTTTTGATCGCAGGCCTTCTGCTAACAGGATTCACTCTCTCCGCCACTGCTCAGATCGGAGAGGCACGAAGCAATTTTTCTGTAGGTGTCAACGGAGGTGTCAACTTAAATAGTGTATCCTTCACTCCTACCATCAAACAGAACAGCCTGATGGGAATAACCGGAGGATTGACAGCCCGTTATATTTCTGAAAAGTATTTTGCCATGATTTGTGGGGCACAGGTCGAACTGAACTTCTCACAACGAGGTTGGGATCAATTATTTGAAATCGTGTCACTAGACGATAATGGAAATGAAGTGACTTCCAAAGATCCAAGTAAAACTTATACCCGCAAGATGACCTATATCGATATTCCTTTTCTTGCCCACCTAGCTTTCGGACGAGACAGAGGATTGCAATTTTTCATTCATGCAGGCCCGCAGATAGGCTTTTTGATCAGTGAATCGGAAACAATAAAAGGAATTGATATGAATGAGTTGTCAAGTACCCAAAAAGCGGTATACGGTACTAAGATTCAGAATAAATTTGATTATGGCATTACCGGAGGCGGTGGTGTAGAGCTTAGAACGAAAAAAGCCGGTAGTTTTATAGTGGAAGGACGTTATTATTTTGCCTTATCCGATTTCTACAAGACAACCAAAAAGGATTATTTTGCCCGTGCAGCGCATGGAACAATTTCAATAAAGCTCACTTATTTATTCGATTTGAAGAAATAAAATCCTCCTACACGAAAAAAAATTCCACATTTGCAATGCATCGTTTTAGAGATGCCAAAGCGTAGCTTTAGATAGCAAAAAGCATAGCTTTATAGGAGTTAAAGCTATGCTTTTTGTCTATTATATTATTAACGAATTACTCAGAGAGTATAGAGAAAACTTTATCTTAATCTATCCGCAGCCTTTACCATCACTTCATCACGTCCGATAGCACGAACAGCCAATATATTCAGAATAATGGAAACAAGCGGCAAACACAAAGCCCACCCTACCCGAAACATATTCGCATCATTCTTCAATGCAAAATAGAAAGCAAGAAAAGCAATGTAATAGCCTACCAGCAATAAGCTGTTGAAAATCGTCATACGTATCTGCAACATACGATTTTTATATAAAAAAATTGTAGCTACGGCAACAATAGTACTAAGCAATAAGATGCAGAATAAGCCCCATGTAGACTCGTAAGCACCGTTTATTTCTATTCCTAGAGCTTTAAAAGAGTGCTCTCCCATCGCATCAGTAAAATACCCCATCGGCAAGCACATTGCTGTAATCAGCAAACCTGTAACAATCAGTAAATAAACTGTTTGAATTCTTTGAATCATAAATAGTATAAATAGTAGTTGAGTTAAACAATAATAGCCAAGCAATAAGGAGCAGGGATTGTCATCCCACTTACTACTTGACTATCAATTCTTTCGTCAGAAAATAAATTACTGAAGTTTTTCCTTCTCTTTAGCCGGATTTCTATAATATATTTTCCCTTCGATGTATTCTTGCGTAGCAATCAGGTCCGGTTTCGGCAACTTCTCATAATAACGAGAAATCTCGATTTGCTCTCTATTTTCAAACACTTCTTCCATGTTGTCAGTATAAGAAGCAAACTCTGCCAATTTCTTAGAAAGATCGTTCTTGATTTCCACACTAATCTGATTAGCACGCTTACCAATAATGGCAACTGTTTCATAAACATTCCCTGTATCGGAGCAGAGTTCCATCATGTCACGGGTTACCGTTGTAGTAGGAGCATTCGTCTTTTTGTAGTCCATAAATCTATTTAAATTTAGTCTTTAATTACTTTCTGTGATTCATTGAAAATTTTCTCAGCCTCTTTCAGATATTTGCTTTCCGGAAACTCATTCTTAAAAGCATAATATTCATCGATTGTCTCACGATAACGATCCATTTTCTTATCTTCCACGCTATAAATAGCCATCTCATGCCTTGCACGCAGAATCAAGATGGAAAGTTCTTCGCGATAATCAGTATAAGGATAATCCTTCAGTGCATTTTGAGCCGTGATGACACAAGACTCATAGTTGTTGCCCAAATAATTACCCAAGTTATAATATAATTTGGCTGAATAAAGTTCTTTCAACACCAACTTATCCTGCAAAGCAAAAATCATATCCTGTGCCTCTTGCTTTTTACTACTGTTCGGGAAATATTCCATGAACATCTGCAATTGTTGGATAGCCTGATAAGTACTTGACTGATCCAAACGTGGCTCCGGAGTATCCAAAAATAACGCTTTACCTGCATGGAAACGTGCCAATTCAGTAAAAGTTCCACGGGGATATGTATTAAAATAGGTGATAAAAGTCTGAGCCGCAGTCTGATAATCTTTTTGATTATAATAACTCATGCCCAACATATACAAAGATTCTTCCGCTTTATCCGTTCCTTTAAGAATAGTAATCAATTCGTTCAACAAAGTAGCCGAACGGTTATACTGTCCTTTTGCAAAATAGTTTTTAGCGGCTTCGTACTTGTATTCGTAATCGGTGCTTTTCAGCAATTTATTATACTCCCCACATGAAGTGAGAGTAGCTGCCGCAAGCAAAGTTATAATGATATTTTTCTTCATCCTATTTTAAAATATTGCGCAAAGTTACTTATTCGCAGGGAATTTAGCAATTAATCTATGTTTTTTAATACATAAAAGGCGTTAAACATCGACAAATGGGGAGAAAAAGACGATTAAAGTCTATACAAATCGCTAGCCGCCAGCAGATCGACTTTCTTTTCTTTCAACACCTCAATACATTTATCCAGATCGCTAGGACGAATCACTACATTGGCCACATTATTATTGGCAAACGAGTACATATATTCGATAAATACCCCTTCGGCAGACAAATATCCCAATACAGTTGCCAAAGCTCCCGGCACATTAGGACAACTGATTCCGACCACATCGGTCACATTTACTGCAAAATGATTATCCTTCAAAGCTTTATATGCTCTATCCGGATCGGACACAATTCCGCGCAAAATACCGAAATCAGCATTTTCAGCGATGCACAAAGCAGAAAGATTGATACCTTCTTTCGCCAGCACTTCAGTCACTTCCGTCAAACGGCCTGACTTGTTTTCCAAAAAGATAGAAAGTTGTTTTGCTACCATAATCGTAGAGTATTAATTTTAAGTTTTAAAGTTTTCTGTTATCAATCACCCGTTTCGCTTTACCCACACTGCGTTCAATGCTACGTGGTTCTACCAGCTTCACATTGACTCCCAATCCGAGTACACTCTGCAGACGCGCACCCAATTTCTTCTTCAGAGCCAACATCTTATTGATTTCATCAGAATAGAATTCCGGTCGTACTTCTACTTGAAGTTCCATCGTATCGGTATTATTCTCGCGTCCCACTATCAGCAGATAATGCGGTTCAAATTCCGCCATTTCAAGAATAACGGATTCTATTTGTGTCGGGAATACATTGACACCACGAATAATCAACATATCATCACTGCGTCCCAAGATACGATCCATGCGTACCAATGTACGTCCACAGGAACATTTGTCATAATGTAGAGCGGTAAGGTCGCGCGTACGATAACGGAGCAGCGGCATACCTTCCTTTGTAAGGTGGGTAAACACCAGTTCGCCTGTTTGACCGGGTTCTACCGGCTGTAATGTATTCGGATCAATAATTTCGGGAAAGTAATGGTCTTCATTCAAGTGGGTTCCATGCTGGCATTCACACTCGTACCCCACACCCGGTCCGGCAATTTCACTCAATCCATAAATATCGTATGCCTTAATGCCCAGCTTTTCTTCAATCTCATGGCGCATATTTTCCGTCCAAGGTTCTGCACCGAAAGCACCGACTTTCAGCTTAAACTCCTCACGCGGATAACCCGAATCCTTAATCGCATCTGCCAGATACAATGCATAAGAAGGTGTGCAACAAAGTACTGTCGAACCGAAGTCATGCATCAACGTTATCTGCTTTTCAGTGTTACCGCTAGACATCGGAATCACAGAAGCTCCGATATTTTCGGCTCCGGCATGTGCCCCCAGTCCGCCTGTGAAAAGTCCATATCCGTATGATACTTGAAAAATGTCCGATCGGCCTGCCCCGTATGCGGTAAAGGCACGAGAAATACATTCCGCCCATGAAGACAAATCCTTACGAGTATAGCCGACAACCGTCGGTTTTCCCGTCGTACCGGATGAAGCATGGATACGTACGATCTGACTCATCGGCACAGCACAAAGCCCGAACGGATAATTATCTCTTAAATCATGTTTCGTGGTAAACGGCAGTTTCACAATATCATCAATGCTATTGATATCGTCGGGAGTGACTCCCATTTCCTGCATCTTCTTCCGATAGAAGGGTGTGTTGTGATAAACGTAATCTACAATTTTCTTGAGTCGTATGCTTTGAATCTTACGAAGACTCTCACGATCCATACACTCAATGCTCTCATTCCAAATCATGCTTTTCATTATTAAAATTAAAAAATAGAGAATCGAGAATGAAAGGGAATTATCTGCTTCTGCAATACTTTTTAATTTTCAATTCTCAATTTTCAATTATTTTGTTGCAAAGTAAAGGATTTATTTGGAAAAATGATTTGTAATCTCGATTATTTTGCCGAATATTGTTCCAATTTTAGAATTAACTATGAATTTTGAACTAACATCAGCTTATAAACCTACCGGAGACCAGCCGGAAGCAATCGCACAACTGACTGAAGGGGTACTTCAAGGAGTTCCCGCACAGACTTTATTGGGGGTCACAGGATCGGGAAAAACATTTACCATTGCCAATGTAATCGCTAATATCAATAAGCCGACATTGATTTTGAGTCATAACAAGACGCTGGCTGCCCAATTATATGGAGAGTTTAAGGGATTCTTTCCGAATAATGCGGTGGAATATTACGTTTCTTACTACGATTATTACCAGCCGGAAGCCTATTTGCCTAGCAGCGATACTTATATAGAAAAGGATCTTGCCATCAATGACGAGATAGACAAGCTCCGTCTCGCCGCAACTTCCGCCCTACTCTCCGGACGAAAAGACGTAGTGGTGGTCTCTTCCGTTTCCTGTATCTATGGCATGGGAAACCCTTCGGACTTTTATAAAAATGTGATTGAAATAGAACGGGGGCGCATGATTGACCGCAATGTTTTCCTTCGCCGCCTGGTAGACAGTCTGTATGTCCGCAACGATATCGACCTTAATCGTGGTAATTTCCGCGTCAAAGGAGATACTGTGGATATTTATCTGGCATATACGGACAACCTGTTGCGCGTCACATTTTGGGGAGACGAGATTGATGGCATAGAGGAGGTAGACCCAGTCAGCGGAGTCACTGTCGCCCCCTTCGAGGCTTATAAGATTTATCCCGCCAATTTGTTCATGACTACTAAGGAAGCAACCCTCCGAGCCATTCATGAGATAGAAGATGACTTGACCAAACAGGTCGCTTTCTTTGAGTCTATCGGCAAAGAATATGAAGCGAAAAGACTATACGAGCGTGTCACATACGATATGGAAATGATTCGGGAATTGGGACATTGCTCCGGCATTGAGAATTATTCCCGCTATTTCGACGGTCGTGCTGCAGGTACCCGTCCTTATTGTCTGCTGGATTTCTTTCCGGACGATTTTCTGATTGTCATTGACGAAAGCCATGTCAGTGTTCCTCAGATCCGTGCAATGTACGGAGGCGACAGGGCACGTAAAATCAATCTTGTGGAGTATGGTTTCCGCCTACCTGCCGCCATGGATAACCGACCGTTGAAATTTGAAGAATTTCAGGAAATGGCGAAGCAAGTGATCTATGTCAGCGCTACACCGGCAGACTATGAACTCATCCAATCCGAAGGGATTGTAGTGGAACAGGTAATCCGTCCTACCGGATTGTTGGACCCAATTATTGAAGTACGCCCGAGCTTGAACCAGATCGATGATCTGATGGAAGAAATTCAACTGCGTATTGAGAAAGAAGAGCGTGTTCTTGTCACTACTCTTACCAAGCGCATGGCGGAGGAGCTAACTGAATATCTCCTCAACAATAATATAAGGTGTAATTATATTCATAGCGACGTTGATACCCTCGAACGTGTAAAAATCATGGATGACCTCCGACAGGGAATTTACGATGTGCTGATCGGGGTCAATCTGCTACGTGAAGGTCTCGATTTGCCGGAAGTATCTCTTGTAGCTATCCTTGATGCAGACAAGGAAGGCTTCCTTCGTTCCCATCGTTCGTTGACGCAGACAGCCGGACGTGCAGCGCGTAATGTGAACGGAAAAGTAATCATGTATGCCGATAAAATTACGGACAGCATGAGACTGACCATCGACGAGACCAATCGTCGACGAGAGAAACAGTTGGCATACAATGAGGCAAACGGCATTACTCCACAGCAGATCAAGAAAGCGAGAAACTTGGATGTATTCGGCAACGCTAATTCGGAAACAAATGAATTGCTGAAAGAAAAACAAGCCTATATTGAACCGACAACTCCGAACATTGCGGCAGATCCGGTAGTACAGTATATGAGTAAAGCACAAATGGAAAAGAGTATCGAACGTACGCGCAAACTAATGCAGGAAGCAGCCAAAAAGCTTGAATTTATTGAAGCTGCCCAATACCGTGACGAATTATTAAAATTGGAAGACTTAATGAAAGAGAAATGGGGATAGATTTCCCCACTTCTCTCCTACTACAAACTTGATTGCCAAGCATAGAAAATCTTAACAAACCTGTATCACGGCATCCATTCCGTTAATTAGAGTTATAAAAACACTTATCAATGACTGATAATTTGCAAAGTTGCCGGAAGTCCGTATCTTTGCATTGTGTTTTTCATAGTATTAGATTTAAGGTTAACAAAGGTTGGAGCAAGGCGTTGCTCCTTTTTTTATGTCTATACGTTATCTTCGTATTCAAAGTGCTTTCTCAATCGCTTTCTTTATCAACGGTTCCATGATATCATATCCTTCACTGTTCGGATGTACTCCGTCTTTTGTATATTGAGGATTCAATGCTTGATTCTCAGAAACAACCAATGCTTGATAATAATCCACATACGGAATTTTATTTGCTTTTGCATAAGCCTCTATCCGATCATTTAAAGATTTAATCTTCTGAGGAGCATCTTTAATTTCCATTCTCCACTTGAATGCAGCGGCAGGAAGTACGGAAGTCAGAATAACTTTAATCTTATTCGCTTTAGCCAATTCGACCATGGAGATGATATTTCCAAACGTATAATCTTCATTATAAGCCTGTGTATTTTCGGCAATATCATTTGTTCCGGCATTAATCACTACTAAAGCAGGAGAAAGATTAATCACATCTTCCCGAAAACGTAACAAGAATTGATAAGAAGTCTGCCCACTGATTCCGCGACCAATATATCCATTTGTCTTGAAGAAGTCCGGATGAGTCCTTACCCAACCTTCAGTGATGGAATTTCCCATAAAAACAACCCGTTTATCTTTTTTTGTCGCTTGCGGAAGCGCAGCATTTTGTTTTGAATAACGAGCTAAATTTGCAAAATCCTTTTTCTGTGCATAGCTCTCTCCCATTGAGAAGCTTAAACAAATAATTGCCAACAGTAACCATTGATACATTCTTCTTTTATCCATATTTATATTAGGTATTAGTAATAGATATTGGACGCAAAGATAAAAAAATCTCTGTACATAGACAGTAAAATTCCGAATAACCGTTAAGACAGGAATGCATTTTCTTAATCTATGTTATATAACATACATTTTTTCTTGGATTATTTGCAAATATCACAGAAGTCCGTATCTTTGCAATGTGTTTTTCATAGTATTAGATTTAAGGTTAACAAAGGTTGGAGCAAGGCGTTGCTCCTTTTTTTATATCTATACGTATAGGATCTATCGTAAAATAGAAACAATCAATTCAAATAACTAAATCCAATGGAACAACAAATTCAACTCAACGATCACAACAAGCAGGAATACCCTCCTATGCATACAGCAGAGCATTTACTCAATGCCACCATGGTGAAAACCTTTGGCTGCCCACGTTCTCGCAATGCCCACATCGAAAGGAAAAAGAGCAAATGTGACTATATACTTTCGTCATGTCCGACAGCGGAACAAATCCAGTCTATTGAAGATAAAGTGAACGAGGCAATCAGTCAGAACCTACCTGTGACAGTTGAGTTTATGACTCATGAACAGGCCAAAGACATCGTAGATTTAAGTAAGCTACCTGCCGATGCAAGTGAAACTCTTCGCATTGTCCGCATTGGAGATTATGATGCCTGCGCCTGCATCGGATTGCATGTATCCAATACTTCTGAAGTGGGTACCTTTAAAATCATTAGTCATGATTATGACAAAGAAAGGCAAACACTAAGAATAAGGTTCAAACTGATCGAGAAGAAGTAAACAGGTTATCAAATTAATATCTATCTTATATAAAATAAATAAAAACAGAATACATTTTGTCACCTATATTGCAAATTTGGCATTATTACAATGACAAATAGACAATTTAAGTCTCCAAAAGCTCTTGGCATAAGGTTTGCATTTATAGAAGCGAACAACGGTTCGAGAGCGGACGATGGAAGGCGGGACAACCGATACCATCGGAAGTGAAAACGCCGAGGTTCAAAATTTATTAATTGAATGTTTAACTTAAAGATAGGAGACTAAAATTATGATGCCTGTTAGAAGAACTCAAGGTTGGTTACCAAGTATCTTTAATGATTTCTTTGATAACGATTGGATGGTAAAAGCAAATGCTACTGCACCTGCAATTAATGTTTTGGAAACAGAAAAAGAATACAAAGTGGAATTGGCTGCTCCTGGTATGACGAAGGATGATTTCAATGTTCGCATTGATGAAGACAACAACCTCGTTATCAGCATGGAGAAGAAGGCTGAAAACAAGGAGGAAAAGAAAGACGGTCGCTATCTGCGTCGCGAATTCTCATACTCTAAGTTCCAGCAAACAATGATTCTACCGGACAATGTGGACAAAGAAAAAATTGCCGCATCCGTAGAACATGGTGTTTTAAACATCGAACTTCCGAAACTCTCTGAAGAAGAAGTGAAGAAGCCCAATCGGCAAATTGAAATAAAGTAATCTATATACCACCTAAAATGGTGGTAGAGTAATCTAAACAGCTCTTCTCAAAAAATGAGAAGAGCTGTTTTTGTATATACTCCCCACACAAGAACAACGTTTATTAATTAATATAAAGAAAAAGAGAAGAATTATCAGGTTTATATTAAAAAATTGAATACATTTGCAGTATTTTTAAGATAATATTAATAAAACTATTAAAACAAAACTTATGAAGAAGTTAGTATTTATTTTATTTGCCACTCTATTAATGGCGGGAAATTTATTTGCACAAAACAAACCGACAAAAGGTTCATGGAGCACAGAAGTCCAAATTAACCCCTTTGATCAGGATGGTGAAACTTTTAGTCTAGATGGTCTAAAAGTACGTTATTTCTTTAGTGATAAAGATGCTGTTCGATTAAAAATCGGAATCAAATCAATAAATTCAAAATATACAAACGATGAGTTCGATGAAGACACTGAAAGTAGTTATAACGAAGAATACAAATATAAAATGGGAAATTTTAATATCGACTTCGGTTATGAACGCCACTTTGACTTATGGAAAAGATTGGATGCATATGTAGGAGGTAGTATTGGATTTGGAAAGAATTTTGCATCTACAAAAGTTAAAGACTATTCAAAAACAATATCCAATACATACAATGGAGAAGAAATAATTGAAACGTCAAAAACAGGAGAACTAAAGAACGGTGCCATCGTCAGTGGAGATAATAGTGGCAATATATTCGAGCAAGCCCAAAGAGCAACATTGAACATCAACGCTGCTATTTTTGCGGGTGTAGAATTCTATATTTATAAAGGACTTTATATCGGAACAGAATTAGGACTTGGTTGTCAGTCAGCCAAAACATTGAAAATGGAATATGACGCAACCTCTATCACTAAAAACACCGTAAATGGTCAAACTACTACTCACGAAGATTCTATAAATGAAGAAACAACCGATAATTACCGGGTAACGAATTTTAAAACATACATCGAACCTAGATTACGTATTGGTATTACATTCTAAATAAGAAGCACTAAAAGAACAAAGGCGGGCAAAGAATAAAGTCTTTTGCTCCGCCTTTGTTCTTTTAGAGTATTCTCTTTGCAGCATAATACTAATTACTTATTCTTATGATAACTAAGCACCGCCCAAATATTGAAGACAACAACAAACAATAATAATATACCCAATTGTGGCAATAGGTCCACAAAACCACTCCCCTTTAAATACACCATTCTCATCACCTCCATAAAATATCTCAAAGGATTGAATATCGTTATTAGTTGAGCCCATTCAGGCATACTAGTAATCGGTGTAAACAAACCACTCATCAAAATTACAACCAACAAACAAAACCACATAACAAACATAGATTGTTGCATCGTTGCCGAGTAGTTGGAAATAACAAGTCCGAAACCGGACATTACCAGAACGAAAAGAACTGCGAAAAAGTAAATTAATAGAAAATGACCGACTGGCACTATGCCATAAATTAACCAGGCTAATATGAAACATACAGTCAGCACCACAAAACCAATCAACCAGTAAGGCAAGAGCTTTGCCAAAATAAAGATAAACTTCGGAACCGGCGTCACATTGATTTGCTCAATCGTTCCTACTTCCTTCTCGCTAACTATATTCAATGCAGGCAAGAAACCACAAATCAAAGTTAATAACATGACCATCAATGCCGGAATCATATAGAGTTTATAGTTCAGATTCGGATTAAACAACCCCTGTGTATCAATACCTATCGAAGGGAAAGCACCGGAGACTGTAGCAGTTGCAGGATATTCCGAACGCAGCTCGGCTGCATAATCATTAATAATAGAAGATAGGTAAGAACTCCCCAGCCCTCCTTTTGTCCCATTCACAGCATTGGCTGCTATCAGTATGTGAGTATCTTCTCCATTCATCCAATCCCGTTCCAGATGCCGCGGAATTTCCATCACAATATCCGCCGTTCCAATTTCAATATTCCGCAAGCCTTCTTCATACGAAGCCGGCACTTCCACCAGACGGAAATAGGTAGAGGCGGCAATCTTATTGACTAAACGTTGTGAAATAGCCGAATGGTCATTATCCACAATATTCAGCTGTATATTCTTGATTTCCAGATTTACCGCCCAAGGCATCAGCAGCATAATCATGCATGGAAATACAAGAATCAATTTCGGAAGAAACGAATTGCGAAGCAATTGTTTAAACTCTTTTTCTATCAGGAACTTTATCATAAATAATTCTTCCATTTATCAATCTGCCCATTAGCACACTGTATAGTATTCATGCAGCCAATTGGCATATCGACCTATTATTCCAATCTATACTTAAATTTCTTGATACTGATCGTAATAAGTACCGTCGCCATCAATAACAAGATACCAATCTCTTTATACACCAATGCAACTGGTACTCCTTCAATCATCAGTTTACGCACAGCCTGTATATACCAACGTGCCGGAAGTATATCCGAGATCCATTGAAGTATCACCGGCATACTCTCTATAGGGAAAATCATGCCCGATAAAAGCATCGTGGGCATCATCAGCATCAATCCGGAAACCAGCATGGCCGCAACCTGTGTACGTGTGACTGATGAGATCAATAAGCCCAATGCCAAGGATACGAAAATAAACAGCAAAGATACCGTGATTAACCAGAACAAACTTCCTACCACCGGAACATCCAACACAAAGACCGAAAGCAAAAGGATCGTTATCAGATTGACGAACGACAGCACAAAATAAGGTACAGCCTTTGCCAAAATAATAAATAGCGGCTTCACAGGTGAAACTAATAATACTTCCATCGTGCCTGTTTCTTTCTCACGAACAATGGAAATCGAGGTCATCATGGCGCAAATCAGCATCAGGATCAAGCCCATCACTCCCGGAACAAAGTTATAAGCACTCTTCATCTGCGGGTTATAGAGCAATTTGATATCAGGAGTCAGGCGGGCAGCCGACATATTCGGGGGAATCATCTCCTGGCCTACCATAGAAACGATTCCTGTCGCATAATTAACTTGCGAAGTCGACATATTGGGATCTGTTGCATCTACTATCAGCTGTACATGAGCATCACCCGTATAGAGATCATCCGCAAACCGTTCGCTAAAGACAATCGCCATATCAACTTCATTCTTTAGGAAAGCAGCTTCCATTTCCTGGGGCGAATGAAAACGTGCAGTAACGGTGAAATACTCACTGGCATCCAAACGATCAATTATTTTTCGCGTTACCACATCATTAGAAGGATCGAGCACCGCCAACCGAACATTCTTCACTTCCGTGCTGATAGCAAAACCGAATAGAATAATTTGCACGACAGGCATCCCCAACAAAATCAGCATGGTTCGCCGGTCACGGAAAATATGATAAAACTCTTTCTTTATAAAAGCTATAAACTGTTTCATAATCAATCTGCTTTGCGCACCGCACCGCGGGCTAATTTCTGAAAAACGTCATCCATCGTTTCCGCACCGAATTGTTGTTTCAGACGGGCAGGTGTATCAAGTGCTTTTATCTGACCGTCCACCATGATAGATATCCGGTTGCAATATTCCGCTTCATCCATATAATGGGTAGTGACAAACACGGTAATACCCTGATCGGCTGCCCGATAGATCAATTCCCAGAACTGTCTTCTCGTAGCAGGATCTACTCCGCCAGTCGGCTCATCCAGAAAAACGATTCTCGGTTCATGGAATATGGATACTGAAAAAGCCAATTTCTGTTTCCATCCCACCGGAAGACTCTTCACCAGAGTATCCCGTTCGGCAGTAAGCTCCAAACGATCCAACAATTCTTCTGTCTTCCGTTCTATCTCTTGTTCCTTCAGACCATAAATTCCGGCAAACAGACGGATATTCTCCCACACTTTCAGGTCTTCATATAGCGAAAACTTTTGGCTCATATATCCGATATGTTTCTTAACTTGTTCGGCCTCCCGGTAAATATCATACCCTGCCACCTTTCCGATGCCTGATGTCGGTTTACTTAATCCGCAAAGCATACGCATAGCTGTCGTCTTTCCTGCTCCATTAGCACCCAGAAAGCCAAATATCTCGCCCCGGTTCACCTGAAAGGAGATATGATCTACTGCGGTAAAATCTCCAAAACACTTTGTCAACTGTTCCACTTCAATGACCGGAGCTACTTCATGCTTCACTTCCTCCCGCTCCAAAGAAGGAGGGCAAAGGATAGACGCAAATTGATGAAGAATACGTTCGGGAGTATCAATGCCATGAATCTGTCCATGATTGATGAAAGCAATCCGGTCACATTGCCGGGCCTCATCCATGATGGGAGTAGAAACGACAATGGTAATCCCCTGTTCCCGTAAGTTTCGGAGCATTTGCCAGAATTCCTTACGCGACACGGGATCTACTCCGGTAGTGGGTTCATCCAGAAATAAAATATCCGGTTTATGAATCAAAGCGCAGCTCAATGCCAGTTTCTGCTTCATACCACCTGACAAAGCCCCTGCCCTTCTTTTCCTGAACGGTTCTATCTGTTGGTAGATATCTTTAATTAAATCATAATTCTCCTGAACTGTCGTATGGAACACGGTAGCAAAAAACTCCAGATTCTCTTCTACCGAAAGATCCTGGTAAAGTGAAAAACGACCGGGCATATATCCCACTTTCGTACGAATCTGTTTATAATCCGTTACCACATCCAGCCCGGCAACCATGGCCGTTCCTTTATCCGCCAGCAACAAAGTAGTCAGAATACGGAATAAGGAACTCTTACCGGCACCATCAGGCCCTATCAGACCAAAGATTTCTCCCCGTTCCACAACGAAAGAAACTTCTTTCAGCGCCTCCACTGTTCCATAGTTCTTGCCGACTTCTTTCACAACCACTATGGGTTCTCCCTTTTCCATCTCCTCTCCTTCAATTTTTAATCATTAATTTTTCAATGCCACTCCTCCGTACATACCAATCTTCAATGCTCCGTCATTCTTCACGGCAATTTTCACTGCATATACCAGATTAGCACGTTCGTTTTTCGTCAAAATAGTTTTGGGAGTGAACTCCGAACGGTCGGAAATCCAGGTCACTACCCCCGGATAAGCTTTCTGCTCCGAGTTTCCATAATCGGCATACACAGTTACCTCATCTCCCAGTTTCACTTGCGACAACTGTTCGGAGGTAATGTAAGCCCTCAAATACATGCGATCCACTTCAGCCACTTTAAACAGCGGTTTACCTATCGCCGCCAATTCACCGGCTTCTGCATATTTTGCCAATACTGTACCTTCGATAGGCGACTGGACATGACATTTAGCTAACTGATCCTCCATCTGTGCAACCTGTATGGCAACCGAATTTCCTTGTTCTATCAGGCTATTTGTACTATTCAGCAATGATGATTCCTGTGCGACAAGCTGCCTTTCAAGCAATTTGACTTGTGCATCCCAGTCGTCCAACTGTTTCTGATTCGCCGCTCCAGCGGCAAGCAGGTTTTCCACGCGTTTCTTTTCACGTTCAGCTGTTACTATTTGCTGTTTGGTAGCAGCTATCTGTTTAGCAAGATCCGGACGTTGGCTTTCCACTGATTTCATACTGGCCTCCAGTTGTAATTTCTTCAAATACAATTGCACCGTATCCACCAGTCCAATCTCCTCACCTGCTTTCAGTCTTGTCCCCTCTTCTACCTCCAGTCGCAACAACTTTCCGGCAGCTTCGGCAGAGACTATCACTTCTGTGGCTTCAAACGTGCCGGTTGCATCATAGCTGGGTATTCCCTTACCACAAGCAGCCAACATTATCAATGCCACTCCAACCATTCCTATCTTTGTCATTCGTTCCATATCTAAAGAAGTTATATTAATCATTCGTAGTATATTTCAATTGATAAATTCCCATTAACCGTTGAATTTCATGCAACGCTTTCGACTGACGTGCCAAACTCTCATTGGTCAATTCCCGAAGCATCTCGGTCACCGTCAATGTTCCATTCGCCACTTTGGCTTCTGCCGATTTGCGAATATTGGTACGCAAACGGATAATCTCATCATCATCCTGCATTTGCTTTTCCAATGATTGGATGGCCTGATCCTGTTGCGTCATCTCCAATCTTGTATTAAAAAGAAATACATCCCGGTTATTATCCAATTGCCGGCGTTTATTTTCAATTACCTTCCGGTCATTCTTCAAGGTGTACAAACTACCGAAATTCCATGAAAGGCGAACACCCGCAATATAGTAAGGAGAAAATTCATTTTTCAGCATATTCAGTCCGGGGTTTCCATAGGCTCCCTGCACAAACAATCCGAACTGTGGAAGATGACGCACATTCAAAGCTTTCTCCTGTACTTGTAATCCTACTCCCTGCGCATTAAACAAAGACAATTCCGGACGACGAATCTCACTGACAGCCGAAATCTCATCTTGAGGAACAGGTTTCTCCAAAACCGTTTCCTGCGACAACTTCTCTCCTACCAGAAGTGAAAGCATCTTCAAATATGCCATACGCGACGAAACCAGTTCAACTCTTTTCTGCTTTGTGTTCAACTGCTCCACTTTTACAGCATCCAAATCGGCCTGATTGGCAATGCCATTTTCTACGTAGGCAGTAATCTGGCGATAATTTCTCTCCAGTTCATCTTGCAACAATGCATTCTGTTTCAGCTGCTCGTCCAACAAAAGAATTCCAAAATAAAGGTCATTTACACGACTATTCAGCGCATACATATCCACATTCAGCTTTTCTTTCTCTATCTCCGCTTCCGCAGTCGTTTGTTTCTTCTGCATCCGGATTCCTCCGCCATCCCAGATTTTCTGTTGTAACTCCAACATCACCTGATATTGATCTTTCGGCAGTCCTTTCAAATCCACTCCGGGAAGCTTCACCGGAATTTCTGTTACATCACTCTGATAAGAAGCTTTAGCCGAAAGGGCAAACTGTGGCAAATATCCTTTTGCCGCATTCTCAAGATTATATTCCTTTGTTTTCTCCACCAGACCATACTGATGTACCAACGGATAATTTTCCTGCGTCTTCCGTTGACATTCTTCCAACGTTATCTGCGCATTTATTCCCGATACAAACAATAAAAAGGAGAAACTGAAAAACATTCTTTTCATACTAAACTATTATTTATCAATAATACTAAAGATAAAAATACAAAAAAACGGAATAAACCAGGCAATCCTCACCAGTTTATTCCGTTTCTCCATAATATATTTCAAGTTATTATTTCGAGAATTCCTTAATTCTTTGCTCTTCTTCCAACTTGCAGATCAATAATGTGTTATCTTTCTCTGCAATGATATATCCATCCAAGCCTTGAATAACTACTCGTTTTTCTTCGCTGGCATGCACAATACAATTTTTGCTTTCGTACAAACGGATATCGGTTCCTACGGTTGCATTTCCAGACTTATCCTGTGGAAGCAAACCGCGAAGTGCTCCCCATGTACCCAGATCTGACCAGCCAAAAGAAGCGGGAAGTACATAAATCTCCTGCGCTTTCTCCATCACTGCATAGTCGATAGAAATGCTTTCGCAAGTAGGGAATAACTTCTTGATCGTTTCATTTTCTTTCTCTGTATAGAAATCGGGGAAAATGCGATCGAAAATTTGTGCGATGCCCGGAGCATATACACGCATCACTGAAGTAATAGTACGCACGTTCCATACAAAGATTCCCGCATTCCAGAAGAAATTGCCTTCTGCCAGATACTTTTCGGCAGTCTCTTTATCCGGTTTTTCCTTAAATGCATCTACAGTGTAAATTTCTTTATCTGTCTGGAGCTGATCGGCAGCAGCAATATATCCGTATCCGGTTTCCGGACGAGTTGGCCGGATACCTATCGTTACAATGGCACTGCCATCATCTGTGAAACGAAGGGCTTTCTCCATCACTCTACGGAATTCTCCCGTATCAATGACTAATGCATCCGAAGGAGTTACTACAATGTTAGCATTCGGATGTTTTTTCTTGATCTTCCAGCAAGCAAAAGCAATGCAGGGTGCAGTATTGCGCGCACAAGGCTCCGCCAAAATATTACCTTCCGGAATTTCCGGCAACTGCTCCCGAACAATATCAATGTATTTTTCAGATGTTACGACCCACATATTTTCCCTAGGGCAAACACCGTCGAAACGATCTGCCGTCAACTGAATCAGCGACCGGCCACATCCCATTACATCAATAAATTGTTTAGGACATTCCGGAGTGCTCATCGGCCAAAAGCGACTCCCTATGCCACCAGCCATTATTACAACATGATTATCCATACCAGTTATTCTCCTGTTTTTTTAAATAATTGCGCAATTTACTCCAAAATGTCTAATTCTACAAGGAAAATGAGAGAAAGTAGTCAAATTCTATTTACGTTTAAATGATACAACTAAAAAAGCCGCCTCCTAAAAATATGGAAACGGCTCCTTCCAGTTATTACATAACAACTGATTCCCTTATTTATACTCTGCCCAGCTCTTGATAGCTATATCATCCAGACTCATCGTACAGAAGGCATTGATAAATGCACTAGCCAGACGGGCATTCGTAATCAACGGTATATTCAAGTCAATGGCAGCACGACGGATTTTATACCCATTACTTAATTCTCCGGCTGTCAGATTCTTCGGGATATTGACTACCATGTCGATTTCCTTGCGATGAAGCATCTCCAATGCTTGCGGATGCCCCTCCTCACTCGGCCAATAGACATGAGTACTTTCAATTCCATTCTCTGCAAGCGTTTTGTGTGTACCACCCGTTGCAAAGAGTTTGTATCCCTTATTCACCAACATACGGGCCGCATCCATCATATCGGCTTTCTGTTTCATTGTTCCCGTAGACAGCAGAATATTCTTCTTCGGAATACGATAGCCTACGGAAAGCATCGCTTTGAGTACGGCACAGGAAGTATCCATTCCGATACACCCCACTTCACCGGTAGAAGCCATATCTACTCCCAACACCGGATCGGCCTTCTGCAAGCGGTTGAAGGAGAATTGGGAAGCCTTGATTCCCACATAATCCAGTTCGAAGAGATTTTTTTCCGGTTTCTCCACAGGCAGACCGAGCATAACTTTCGTTGCCAGCTCGATAAAGTTGATCTTCAGCACTTTGCTGACAAACGGGAAAGAACGACTGGCACGCAGATTACATTCAATCACCTTGATATCGTTGTCTTTCGCCAGATACTGAATATTAAACGGACCGGAGATATTCAAAGCCTTAGCAATCTCACGGCTGATACGCTTAATACGGCGAACAGTTTCTACATACAGCTTTTGCGGCGGGAACTGAATCGTTGCGTCTCCGGAATGTACTCCTGCAAATTCGATATGCTCACTTATAGCGTATGCTACAATTTCTCCATTCTGCGCCACCGCATCCATTTCCACTTCCTTGGCGTGTTCGATAAACTGGCTTACTACCACCGGATGTTTCTTCGATACATTAGCTGCCAGTTTCAAGAAACGTTCCAATTCTTCCTGGTTGGAACAAACATTCATCGCAGCTCCCGAAAGCACATAAGACGGACGAACAAGTACGGGGAAACCTACCTCTTCAACGAACTCCTGAATGTCATCCATAGAAGTTAATTCACGCCAACGGGGCTGATCCACACCGATACGGTCAAGCATGGCAGAGAATTTCTCACGATCTTCGGCATTATCAATACTCTTGGCACTCGTACCTAGAATATTGATCTTCTGTGCATCCAGACGCAAAGCAAGGTTATTTGGAATCTGACCGCCGGTAGATACAATTACCCCATGCGGATTCTCCAGTTCCAGAATATCCATCACACGTTCAAAAGTCAATTCATCAAAGTACAAACGGTCGCACATATCATAGTCCGTAGATACGGTTTCAGGATTATAGTTAATCATGACACTGCGCCATCCCTCTTTGCGAATGGTATTCAAAGCCTGTACGCCACACCAGTCGAATTCTACGGAAGAACCGATACGATAAGCACCGGAACCCAATACGACGATGGATTTATGGTCGCCCAGATAACGCACATCATTTGCTACACCGCTATAAGTAAGATACAGATAATTGGTTTGTGCCGGATATTCGGCTGCCAACGTATCGATCTGTTTCACTACCGGAAGAATGCCTGCCTCTTTACGGTGTTTGCGGATATAAAGAATTCCATCTTCCATATCACCTTCGTAACCGATGGCACGGGCAATCTGGAAATCGGAGAAACCTTGAACCTTAGCTTTACGAAGTTGAGAGTTGAAAGTTGAGAGTTGAGAGTTGCCATGCGGAATATCTGTAACCATTTTCAATTCTCCATTTTCAACTTTCCACTTTCTAAGTTCTTCGGAAGTCTTCATGATATTCATTAACTTCTGCAAGAACCATTTATCAATCTTAGTCAATTCGTGCACCTGATCGATGGTGTAGCCGGCACGAAACGCTTTCGAGATCACGAAAATACGTTTATCGGTCGGTTCGCGCAAGGATTTGTCAATGTCGGAAATAACCAATTCTTTGTTCTCCACAAAACCATGCATTCCCTGTCCGATCATACGAAGACCTTTCTGGATAGCTTCTTCAAAAGTGCGTCCGATAGCCATCACTTCACCCACAGATTTCATAGAAGAACCCAACTCTTTATCTACACCGTGGAATTTACCTAAATCCCAACGAGGAATCTTACATACGACATAATCCAATGCCGGTTCGAAGAAAGCGGAAGTAGTCTTGGTTACAGAGTTCTTCAGGTCGAAGAGTCCATAACCCAATCCCAATTTGGCAGCAACGAAAGCCAGCGGATAACCGGTTGCCTTAGATGCCAAAGCCGATGAACGGGAAAGGCGGGCATTTACTTCGATCACCCGGTAATCTTCGGATTCGGGATCGAAGGCATATTGTACGTTACATTCACCCACGATACCGATATGGCGGATGATACGTATTGCCAATTCCCGAAGTTTATGATACTCTTTATTGGTAAGCGTCTGTGAAGGAGCAATAACGATAGACTCACCAGTATGGATACCCAGCGGATCGAAGTTTTCCATATTACAAACGGTGATACAGTTATCGAAACGGTCACGTACCACTTCATATTCCACTTCTTTCCAGCCGCGAAGTGATTTCTCCACCAATACCTGTGGGGAGAAAGAGAATGCTTTTTCTACCAGCACATCCAGTTGCTGTTCATTATCACAGAAACCGGACCCCAAGCCTCCTAACGCATAAGCGGCACGAACAATTACAGGATAACCCAGTTCTTTTGCTGCGCGACGTGCATCTTCCACATTTTCTACGGCTTCACTCTTGATGGTTTTTACATTGATCTCATTCAATTTATGAACAAAAAGTTCACGGTCCTCGGTATCCATAATGGCCTGTACCGGAGTACCCAGCACTTTCACATTATATTTTTCAAGAATACCTTCTTTATACAATGCTACTCCACAGTTCAGAGCTGTCTGACCACCGAACGCCAACATAATACCTTCCGGTTTTTCTTTCTGGATCACTTTCTCTACGAAGTACGGAGTCACCGGAAGAAAGTAAATTTGATCTGCCACTCCTTCGGAAGTCTGCACCGTAGCAATATTCGGATTGATAAGAATGGTTTCAATCCCCTCTTCTTTCAAGGCTTTAAGTGCCTGTGAACCGGAATAGTCAAATTCACCCGCCTCACCGATTTTCAGGGCACCTGAACCCAATAGCAATACTTTCTTTATATTTTCTTTCATTGTTACAATAGTTTTACAAATTCGTCGAACAGGAATTCCGTATCCGTAGGTCCACTCGCAGCTTCCGGGTGGAATTGCGCAGAGAACCAAGGATTCTTTTTATGTTTGATTCCCTCATTGGATCCATCGTTCATATTGATGAACAACGGTTCCCAATCTGCACTCAACGTATTATTATCTACGGCATAACCGTGATTTTGTGAAGTGATGAAACAACGTTCTGTACCTACCATACGCACCGGCTGGTTGTGGCTACGATGTCCGTATTTCAATTTATAAATCTTGGCTCCGCCCGCTTTTGAAAGCAACTGATTACCCATACAGATGCCGAAGATAGGCAATTTTTCATTTGCCATCGCCTTACGTATATTCTGTACCGCAGCATCACAAGTATCCGGGTCACCCGGTCCGTTGGAGATAAATAACCCGTCAAATTCGAGTCCGTTATAATCATAATCCCAAGGTACACGAATCACTTCTACATTACGTTTCAGCAGACAACGAATAATATTTGTCTTTACACCGCAATCTACCAGGACAACCTTTTTAAGTTGAGAATTGAAAGTTGAGAGTTGAGAGTTAAGCTGCGCAATGGGAATAGTTAATGGAAAAGTGTGAGAAGTTCCATCGGGAAGATAAGAGATTATTTCTTTGCAGCTTACCCGGTCTACATAATTAATATCTTCATAACTCTCAATTCTCAACTCTCCATTCTCAACTTCTTCAAAAACTATTTTTCCCATCATTACTCCATGTTCACGAAGAACCTTAGTCAGTTCGCGCGTATCAATGCCTGTGATACCGGGAATCTGCTCACGTTTCAACCAGTCACCAAGACTTTCCACCGCATTCCAATGGCTGTATTCATAAGAATAGTCACTTACGATAATCGCTTCCGCGTGGATTTTCTCACTTTCCATGAAAGTGGCAAGTCCATTCGGTTCGATGGTAAAAGGAGGAACACCGTAGTTACCTACCAAAGGATAGGTAAGCGTCATCAACTGTCCGGCATAGGAAGGGTCAGTGAGGCTCTCCGGATATCCGGTCATGGCAGTATTAAAAACTACTTCGCCTGCCACCGGCTTCTCGTAGCCAAACGACTTACCGGAAAACCGGCTCCCGTCGTCAAGGATTAATGTCACATTTCTCATTCTTATTATTGAATCGTTGTATGGTTGTTAGAATTGGTACATTTGTTCTATATAGTCGATGAACGCCCGGTTCACCATTTTCACGCCTCCCGGTGTAGGGTAGTTACCGCTAAAATACCAGTCGCCTTTATGATGCGGACAAGCCTCGTGCAATCCCTCCAACGGTTGATAGACAATTTCCACTTTCGCCTTTGTTCCCTTGGGAGTCAGCAGTTCCACCATCTTGGCAGAGATTTCCTCATCGGTGAACGGAGCATAGATATCCTTCACATAGTTTACCATCTGCTCTTTCGGCAGTCCCACCTGATCTTTCGATTTACGGTAGGCAGCCGCAATCACATCTTTCATATCCCGCTCCTTTAAAAGTTCGACAGCAGCCCTGAAAGCGATAAACTCGCTCATCTTTGCCATATCGATACCGTAATAGTCAGGATAACGGACTTGCGGAGAGGAAGATACTATCACAATCTTCTTCGGACCGAGACGGTCGAGAATACCGATAATACTTTGTTTCAGCGTAGTACCACGCACAATGCTGTCGTCAATAATCACCAGATTATCGACACCGGGCACCAGACTTCCGTATGTAATGTCATACACATGGGCTGCCAGATCATTACGACTGTTTCCTTCGGCAATAAACGTACGGAGCTTGATATCCTTGATCGCCACCTTTTCGCTACGGATACGACGGGAAAGAATGACTTCCAGTTCCTCCATATCCGGATGATGCCCCAATGCGGCGATTTGCTGCACTTTCTCCTCATTCAAGTAGTCGTCCAGTCCCTGCAACATTCCGTAGAAAGCCACCTCCGCAGTGTTGGGAATAAAAGAGAAAACCGTATGATCGATGTCATTATTGATAGCTTTCAATATTCTCGGAACCAACTTTTCACCCAACCGTTTCCTTTCCTTATAAATATCGACATCACTCCCACGGGAGAAATAGATACGTTCGAAAGAACAGGCATGATTTTCGCGCGGCTTGTTAATTTGCGAAGTACGGATTTTACCTTCTTTGCTGATTAACAATGCTTGCCCCGGTTGCAATTCTTTGATTTCCTCAAACGGAACATTCAAAGCCGTCTGGATCACCGGACGCTCGGAAGCAAGAACAGCTATCTCATCATCCTGATACCAGAATGCAGGCCGGATTCCCCATGGGTCGCGGATGGCGAAGGACTCGCCGCTTCCGGTCAATCCGCAGATCACGTATCCCCCATCCCATTCGCGGCTGGAAGTACGCAACACGTTTGCCAAATCAATATATTCTTCTATATAATGCGTGATTCCCATGCCCGTAAGCCCCTCGGCTTCGGCAAGATTGAATACACGCTCCACTTCACGGTCAAGACGGTGTCCCACCTGCTCCAACATGATATATGTATCGGCATATTTACGCGGATGCTGACCGATGGCAGTGATACGGGCAAATATCTCATCTACATTCGTCATATTGAAATTTCCGCAGAGAGCCAGATTCTTGGCGCGCCAGTTATTTCTTCTTAAAAATGGATGCACATAAGAGATTCCAGATTTTCCCGTCGTGGAATAACGAAGATGTCCCATATATACTTCACCGGCAAAAGGCAAAGTTCGTTTGGCATACGCTGCATCGTGCAACTGTTCGGGAGTGAGATCCTTAAAATTGTTTTGAACGTTTTCAAAGATTTCCGTAATGGCTCCGGAACCTAAAGCACGTTCACGAAACATATATTCTTCGCCCGGATTTGCTTCCAGTTTCACACACGCCAGTCCCGCACCTTCCTGTCCACGATTATGCTGCTTCTCCATCAACAGGTAGAGTTTATTAAGACCGTACATCCATGTCCCGTACTTTTTCTCGTAATACTCTAACGGTTTGAGCAAGCGTATCATGGCAACGCCACATTCATGTTTCAATTGTTCCATCTCTCTATATACTAGTTACTACTTAAAGTTACTCTACTGTTACCGACTTCGCCAGATTTCTCGGCTGATCCACATCCATCCCTTTGCATACCGCAATGTGGTAAGCAAGAAGTTGGAGAGGTACCGTAGTTATTAACGGATCGAGACATTCGATTGTTTCAGGAAGTTCGATACAACAGTCAGCAATCTTGCTGATAACGGTATCCCCTTTCGTCACAAACGCAATCACTTTTCCTTTCCGTGCCTTGATCTCCTGAATATTACTTACTACTTTCTCATACAATCCATTCTGCGTAGCAATCACCACTACCGGCATTTCCGCATCAATCAGAGCAATCGGTCCGTGTTTCATCTCCGCAGCCGGATAACCTTCGGCGTGAATATACGATATTTCTTTCAATTTCAATGCACCTTCCAGAGCAACGGGATAACTATATCCGCGTCCCAGGTAAATAAAATTATGCGCATAAGTGAAAGTTTTCGATAACTCCGCCAAAGTATCATTCAATTCCAACACCTCTTTCATCTTTTCCGGAATATGATTTAACTCCTGTACGATTGAAAGATAATACTGTTCGTCAATGGTTCCTTTCGCTTTGGCAAGTGTCAATGCCAACATCGCCAATACAGTGACCTGTCCGGTAAATGCTTTGGTAGAAGCCACTCCGATCTCCGGACCCACATGAATATATGAACCGGTATGAGTGGCACGGGGAATAGAAGAGCCGATCGCATTGCAAATACCATATATAAATGCTCCGCGGCTTTTCGCCAATTCCACAGCAGCCAATGTATCTGCCGTCTCACCACTCTGGGAAATTGCTATCACCACATCCTGCCCGTCAATCACCGGATCACGGTAGCGGAATTCGGAAGCATACTCCACTTCCACCGGTATGCGGCAGAAACTCTCAATCAGATGCTTACCGATCAGTCCGGCATGCCAGGAAGTTCCGCAAGCAACAATAATAAACCGTTTGGCATTCAGCAGCTTTTCCCGATGATCTATCACAGCAGAAAGTACCACATTGTCAGCTTCCACATTAATACGTCCGCGCATGCAATCATGAATACAATCGGGCTGTTCGAAAATCTCTTTCAACATAAAGTGCGGATATCCCCCTTTTTCCAACTGACCGAGGTTGAGTTCCACCTTCTTTATTTCAGGTATCATTTCGACATTGCTCAAGTTGACCACCTTCAACTCCTTCCCCAGATTCAAGACAGCAATTTCCCCGTCTTCCAGATAGACCACCTTGTCGGTATATTCTACAATCGGAGTAGCATCCGAAGCAAGAAAGAACTCATTCTCACCAATTCCCACTACCAACGGACTGCTCTTACGGGCAGCAATAATCTCATCAGGATGCTCCTTATCAAGAATCGCAATCGCATAAGCACCAATCACCTCCCCTAACGCCAACTGAACAGCCGTCAACAGACTGACCTGATTAGTGACTTTCATGTATTCTATTAATTGAACGAGGACTTCGGTATCTGTACTACTTTTAAAAATATAGCCTTTGGCTTGAAGTTTTTCTTTGAGAACGGCGTAGTTTTCAATAATACCGTTATGAATGAGAGCGAGCTTTTCGGAAGAAGAGTAATGAGGGTGGGCGTTAGCGGAACAAGGTTCCCCGTGAGTAGCCCAACGGGTATGGGCAATTCCGATTGTACCGGAAATATCTTTCTGTGTGACGAAATTTTCAAGATCAGAGACTTTTCCTTTCGTCTTATACACATTTAACTGTTGGTCATCACTAATGATTGCTACCCCCGCGCTGTCATATCCACGATACTCCAGTCGCTTCAGCCCTTTAATAAGGATAGGGTAGGCTTTTCGTTTGCCAATATAGCCTACTATTCCACACATATTATGATATTTTTATTTCGCCTGCAAATATACACATTACAAATAACATAAAGACAACAAAAAGCATATTTATTTGACAGAAACGCATAAAAAAGTTGCAAACACATCAAAAAGTTAAATAATATATTATTTTTAGCTCAAAAAGAAACAAATTACAATCAGCTTCAAATAAGGATAAATAAGCTAACAAATTAAAAGTAAATTTCCTGTTTTTAATAACAAATTAAAAGAATAAAGATTCCTATTCTTATTTCGCGTCACACAAAAGCTAAATTTTACTATCATTTTGAAATTAAAACATTAACTTTGCCAAACAATTTGATACATCAAATAGGTATTATCATACAATAAAGCTAGTAAGAATGAAGAAACAAGAACTTTTTAACAACGTAACAGAAGGATTCCTTTACCAACGACAGCCCCAGAAGATGGGCTTGTACGATGCGGCATACGAGCACGATGCCTGCGGTGTCGGTATGCTGGTTAACATTCATGGAGAAAAGTCACACGACATTGTTGAGTCGGCTTTAAAGGTATTAGAAAACATGCGCCATCGCGGTGCCGAGGGTGCGGATAACAAGACCGGTGACGGTGCAGGTATCATGCTTCAAATTCCGCATGAGTTTATTTTATTACAAGGCATTCCTGTCCCCGAAAAAGGACGGTACGGCACAGGATTATTGTTTTTACCGAAAAACGAAAAAGACCAGGCAGCTATTCTAAGTATTATTATTGAAGAAATTGAAAAAGAAGGACTCACATTGATGCATTTGCGCAATGTGCCCACCTGCCCCGAAATCCTGGGAGAATCGGCTCTGGCAAACGAACCGGACATCAAACAAGTATTCATTACCGGATTTACGGAAACGGAAACTGCCGACCGGAAGTTATACCTGATCCGGAAAAGAATCGAAAATAAAGTCAGATTGTCATCTATTCCGGCAAAAGACGATTTTTATGTCGTATCACTCTCTACCAAAAGCATTATATATAAAGGTATGCTTTCATCATTACAGCTGCGCAACTACTATCCGGACCTGACAAATAGCTATTTTACCAGCGGACTGGCACTGGTGCACTCTCGTTTCAGTACCAATACATTCCCCACATGGGGATTGGCACAGCCGTTCCGCCTGCTGGCACACAACGGTGAAATCAATACTATCCGTGGTAACCGAGGATGGATGGAAGCCCGTGAAAGTGTACTCTCCACTCCCACTTTAGGCGATATAAAAGAAATCCGCCCGATTATACAACCGGGCATGAGCGACAGTGCTTCTCTGGACAATGTACTGGAGTTCCTGGTGATGTCAGGATTGAGCCTGCCACATGCCATGGCTATGCTCGTGCCGGAATCTTTCAACGAGAAGAACCCGATCAGTGAGGATCTGAAATCATTCTACGAATACCACTCCATCCTGATGGAACCGTGGGACGGACCGGCCGCACTACTATTCAGCGACGGACGATTTGCCGGAGGTATGCTCGACCGCAATGGCCTGCGCCCTGCCCGTTATCTGATTACTAAAAACGATATGATGGTAGTGGCTTCGGAAGTCGGTGTTATGGATTTCGAACCGGGAGACATCAAAGAAAAAGGTCGCTTACAGCCCGGCAAAATCTTGCTGGTGGATACGGAAAAAGGCGAGATCTACTATGACGGCGAACTAAAAAAACAGTTGGCTGAAGCCAAACCTTACCGCACCTGGCTATCTACCAACCGAATCGAACTGGATGAACTGAAAAGCGGGCGCAAAGTTCCTCATCATGTAGAAAACTACGACCGGATGCTTCGTACTTTCGGCTACTCCAAAGAAGACATCGAGAGGCTGATTATGCCAATGGCAAGCACCGGAGCAGAACCGATCAATTCAATGGGTAACGATACGCCACTCGCCGTACTTTCAGATAAACCACAGTTGCTTTACAACTATTTCCGCCAGCAATTTGCACAGGTAACCAATCCGCCCATCGATCCACTTCGTGAAGAACTGGTGATGTCATTGACGGAATACATTGGAGCAGTCGGTATGAATATTCTGACGCCCAGTGAAAGTCATTGCAAAATGGTACGCCTGAATCATCCGATTTTAAGCAATACCCAACTGGATATTCTTTGTAATATCCGGTATAAAGGCTTCAAAACAGTCAAACTACCCATGTTGTTTGAGGTTGCAAAAGGGAAAGTCGGATTGCAGGAAGCCCTGACTCATCTTTGTAAAATGGCGGAAGAATCCGTGACGGAAGGTGTAAACTACATTGTCCTGACGGACCGTGAGGTGGATATTACCCATGCTGCCATTCCATCATTGCTGGCAGTAAGCGCTGTTCATCATCACCTGATTTCAGTTGGTAAACGGGTGCAAACGGCATTGATCGTAGAAAGTGGTGAAATACGTGAAGTGATGCACGCCGCGTTATTGTTGGGTTTCGGAGCAAGTGCCCTGAATCCTTACATGGCATTCGCTGTCCTCGACCGACTGGTAAAAGACAAGGATATTCAGTTGGATTATACCACTGCTGAAAAGAACTATATCAAATCCATCTGTAAAGGCTTGTTTAAAATCATGAGTAAGATGGGTATCTCTACGATCCGCTCCTATCGTGGTGCTAAGATTTTCGAAGCTGTCGGTCTGAGTGAAGAATTGAGCAAGGCTTATTTTGGAGGACTCGGTTCACCGATCGGAGGTATCCGCCTGGAAGAAATAGCCAGAGATGCCATTGCTTTCCATAAAGAAGGGCAAGAAGTTGAAAGTGGAAAGTTGAAAGTTGAAAGTGAGGCTCCGCATGGGCACTCTCAACTCTCAACTTTCAACTCTCAACTTCTCAAGAATAACGGTTTGTATGCTTTCCGTAAAGATGGAGAAAAGCACGCATGGAATCCGGAAACAATCAGCACTCTGCAATTGGCTACACGACTGGGGAGTTATAAGAAATTTAAAGAGTACACCCATCTAGTAGACGAAAAAGAGAAGCCTATTTTCCTTCGTGACTTCCTGGGATTCCGTCGTAATCCTATTTCTATCGATCAGGTGGAACCGGTGGAAAACATTCTGCATCGTTTCGTCACAGGAGCTATGTCTTTTGGTTCCATCAGCAAAGAAGCCCATGAGGCAATGGCTATTGCTATGAATAAAATCCACGGACGCAGTAATACCGGTGAAGGTGGTGAAGATGCCGCGCGTTTCCAACCGTTGCCGGATGGCAGTTCTTTACGAAGTGCGATCAAGCAGGTAGCTTCCGGTCGTTTCGGTGTAACGGCAGAGTATCTGGTGAATGCGGACGAAATTCAAATTAAGATAGCGCAGGGAGCCAAACCGGGTGAAGGGGGACAACTTCCGGGATTTAAGGTAAATGATGTGATTGCGAAAACACGTCATTCCATTCCGGGGATTTCGCTGATTTCTCCCCCGCCCCATCATGATATTTATTCGATTGAGGATTTGGCTCAACTGATCTTCGATTTGAAAAATGTAAATCCACAGGCCAAAATCAGTGTAAAACTGGTAGCAGAAAGTGGTGTCGGTACGATTGCCGCCGGTGTGGCAAAAGCAAAGGCGGATTTGATTGTCATCTCTGGCGCCGAAGGGGGAACGGGTGCTTCTCCTGCTTCTTCTATCCGCTATGCGGGTATCTCGCCGGAATTAGGATTGAGCGAGACACAGCAAACACTGGTTCTGAACGGACTTCGTGGCCAAGTAGTTCTGCAAGCCGACGGACAACTGAAAACTGGACGTGACATCATCTTAATGGCACTAATGGGTGCCGAAGAATATGGCTTCGCCACCTCGGCATTGATTGTATTAGGGTGTGTAATGATGCGCAAATGCCATCAGAATACTTGTCCGGTGGGAGTTGCCACACAGAATGAAGAGTTACGTAAACGCTTTCATGGACGCAGTGAATATTTAGTAAACTTTTTCACATTCCTGGCACAGGAAGTCCGCGAGCATTTGGCTGAAATGGGATTCACCCGGATGGATGACATCATCGGGCGTACAGACTTAATCGAGCGCAAGTCCGATGCCAATGACCCAAATCCGAAACATGCTTTAATCGACTTCACCAAATTGCTGGCACGTGTTGACAACAGTGCGGCTATCCGTCATGTCATCGACCAAGATCATGGAATTTCTGCTGTAAAGGATGTAACCATCATCGATGCCGCACAGGAAGCTATCGAACATGAGAAAGAGATTTCTTTAGAATATACGATTGCCAATACAGACCGTGCAATAGGTGCTATGCTTTCCGGAGTAATCGCCAAGAAATACGGTGCCAAAGGATTGCCGGAACATACGCTGAATGTAAAATTCAAAGGTTCGGCAGGTCAGTCTTTCGGAGCTTTTCTCGTACCGGGAGTTAATTTTAAACTGGAAGGTGAAGCGAATGATTACCTGGGTAAAGGATTGAGTGGCGGACGTATCTCCGTATTGCCTCCTATCCGCAGCAACTTCGAAGCCGAAAAAAATACAATCGCCGGTAATACCTTGCTTTATGGCGCAACAAGCGGTGAAGTATATATCAACGGCCGTGTAGGAGAACGTTTCGCTGTTCGTAACTCCGGCGCAGTTGCCGTCGTAGAAGGCGTGGGTGACCATTGTTGCGAATACATGACCGGAGGTCGTGTGGTAGTCCTCGGACAAACCGGACGTAACTTTGCAGCTGGTATGAGTGGCGGTGTAGCTTATGTATGGAACAAGGACGGCAACTTCGATTATTTCTGCAACATGGAAATGGTGGAACTATCACTCATCGAAGAAGCCAGCTACCGGAAAGAGTTGCACGAACTAATCCGCCAGCATTACCTCTACACAGGCTCGAAACTGGCACGCATCCTGCTCGACAACTGGAATCATTACGTAGATCAATTCATCCAAGTAGTGCCCATCGAATACAAAAAAGTACTGCAGGAAGAACAAATGAGAAAGTTACAACAAAAAATTGCAGATATGCAAAGAGACTATTAGATTTACAATTTGACTATTTACAATTTACTATTTGAATGTATAGTATAGTCTGTAAATAGTCAAATAGCAAATGATAAGATAGTCTAGAAATAGTAAATAGTAAATCGTCAAATAGTAAATAACAAGATGGGAGATCCTAAAGCATTTCTAAATATACCTCGACAAGAGGCGGGATACCGCCCTGTAAACGAGCGAATCGCTGACTATAGTCAGGTAGAACAGACTTTGAATACAAACAGCCGTAAATTGCAGGCGTCACGCTGTATGGATTGCGGTGTACCTTTCTGTCATTGGGCATGCCCGATAGGAAATAAACAACCGGAATGGCAGGATGCATTATACAGGGGAAAATGGAAGGAGGCATACGAAGTATTGTCGTCTACTTGCGATTTTCCTGAATTTACAGGACGTATTTGTCCTGCTCTTTGCGAGAAATCGTGTGTGTTGAAACTTTCCTGCGATCAGCCGGTAACCATTCGTGAGAATGAGGCGGCAATCGTGGAAGCGGCTTTTCGTGAAGGATATATACAGGTAAAGACTCCGGAAAGAAACGGAAAGAAAGTAGCGGTGATTGGTGCAGGTCCTGCTGGATTGGTGGTGGCTAATCAGCTGAATTTAAAAGGATATAGCGTTACTTTATTCGATAAGGATGAAGCGCCCGGAGGATTATTACGATTCGGTATTCCTAATTTCAAACTGGATAAAAATGTAATTGACCGACGGATGAAGATATTGGCTGCAGAAGGAATACAGTTTGAGATGGGAGTAGAAATAGACGTTAATCATTTACCGGAAGGATTCGATGCTTACTGCATCTGTACCGGAACCCCCACTGCACGTGACTTGAGTATTCCGGGACGTGAACTGAAAGGGATTCATTTCGCACTCGAAATGCTGGCACAACAGAATAGGATTCTGGCAGGACAGACTTTCCCGAAAGACAAGTTGGTAAATGCCAAAGGCAAAAAGGTTCTCGTGATAGGTGGCGGAGACACTGGTTCCGACTGCATCGGAACCAGTGTGAGACAGGGAGCCGTCAGTGTCACTCAAATCGAAATCATGCCGAAACCTCCTGTCGGCTACAATCCGGCTACTCCTTGGCCACAATGGCCGGCAGTCTTCAAAACGACTTCCAGCCATGAAGAAGGTTGTACACGCCGCTGGTGCCTGGCTTCCAATCAGTTCCTCGGAAAGAATGGAAAAGTGACAGGTGTAGAAGTGGAAGAAGTAGAATGGATTCCGGCAGCAGATGGCGGACGTCCCACAATGAAACCAACAGGGAAGAAGGAAGTCATCGAGGCTGATATGGTATTATTGGCGATGGGATTCCTGAAACCGGAACAACCCAAATTTGCAAAGAATGTATTTCTTGCCGGTGATGCCGAGACTGGTGCCAGCTTAGTAGTACGCGCCATGGCAGGAGGACGAAAGGCTGCTGCGGAAATAGATGCTTATCTAATACAATAAGGTTTGCAACAGTGTACAACAAGAAGCTCGATTGCTATTATCGGTTCGTTCCATATCTGTAGAACTAAAGAATAACAGATATGGAACTAAAGGAAAACAGTTGTGGAACTAAACGATAACAATTATGGAACGAATTAAGAATAACTAGTCAGCTTCTTAGAAATAGCGAATAAACAATCAACAGATTACATTACCCCCTCTAAAAATTAAAGTTATGTGTGGAATAGCAGGTATACTCAACATCAAAGTTCAAACGAAAGAGCTAAGAGATAAAGCACTGAAAATGGCCCAGAAGATCCGTCATCGCGGACCGGACTGGAGTGGAATCTATGTAGGCGGAAGTGCCATCCTGGCACACGAACGTCTTTCCATTGTCGACCCGCAAAGTGGCGGACAGCCGTTATACTCTCCCGATCGTAAACAAGTGCTCGCCGTCAACGGTGAGATTTACAATCACCGTGATATTCGCGCTAAATATGCGGGAAAATATAACTTTCAGACCGGAAGTGACTGTGAGGTAATTCTTGCCCTTTACAAAGATAAAGGCATCCATTTTTTGGAAGATATCAGCGGTATCTTCGCTTTCGTGCTTTATGATGAGGAAAAGGATGAATTTCTAATTGCCCGCGATCCGATAGGGGTTATTCCTTTATATATAGGAAAAGATAAAGAGGGAAAAATCTACTTCGGCAGTGAGTTGAAAGCTCTCGAAGGATTTTGTGACGAATATGAAGTATTCCTCCCCGGACATTATTTCTATAGTAAAGAGGGAAAAATGAAACGTTGGTATTCGCGCGACTGGACAGAATATGAAACCGTCAAAGAGAATGATGCACAAACCGAGGATGTGAAAGTGGCATTGGAAGAGGCTGTACACCGCCAGTTAATGAGTGATGTTCCGTACGGAGTGCTTCTTTCGGGCGGGTTGGATAGTTCTGTTATCTCCGCTATTGCCAAAAAATATGCGGCAAAACGTATAGAAACAGATGGAGCGAGTGATGCGTGGTGGCCTCAACTCCACTCCTTCGCTATCGGATTAAAAGGTGCTCCCGATTTGATTAAAGCACGTGAAGTGGCTGAATATATCGGTACTGTCCATCACGAAATAAACTATACTGTTCAGGAAGGTCTGGATGCCCTGCGTGATGTCATTTATTTCATCGAGACATACGATGTAACCACGGTACGCGCTTCCACTCCCATGTACCTACTGGCACGTGTCATCAAATCGATGGGGATTAAAATGGTGTTGAGCGGTGAAGGTGCCGATGAAGTTTTCGGAGGGTATCTATACTTCCACAAAGCTCCCACTCCACAGGCATTCCACGAAGAAACGGTACGTAAACTTTCAAAGTTACACATGTACGATTGTCTTCGTGCCAATAAAAGTCTATCAGCATGGGGCGTAGAGGGACGCGTTCCTTTCCTTGATAAAGAATTCCTCGACGTAGCCATGAACCTGAATCCGAAAGCTAAAATGTGCCCCGGAAAGGAAATTGAGAAACGGATTGTTCGCGAAGCCTTTGCCGATATGTTACCGGAAAGTGTGGCGTGGAGACAAAAAGAACAGTTCAGTGACGGCGTGGGATATTCATGGATCGATACTTTAAGAGAAATCACAGCAGCTGCCGTAAGCGATGAGCAAATGGAACATGCTGCCGAACGCTTCCCCATCCATACTCCGCAAAACAAGGAAGAATACTATTATCGTAGTATCTTTGAAGAGCATTTCCCCAGTGAAAGTGCAGCACGCAGCGTACCGAGTGTTCCCAGTGTGGCCTGTTCCACAGCAGAAGCACTGGCGTGGGATATTGCCTTCAGGAATCTGAATGAGCCTAGCGGACGTGCGGTGAGAGGAATACACGAAGAGGCCTATACTTAACTGATAAAAATAACGGAAAGAGCAGATTCTGTTATTCTTTTGTAGCATTTCTATTTTAAAATCCCAAGGATTAACGCAGATTAGCATATTATTATCTGATTTGCGTTTTCTTTTTTATAATTTTGAGGCCAAACCCAATTAAATCTATCAAACTTTTAAAAGACCAAACAAATGAATTTAAAAAAAATGATGATGGCTTCTGCCCTTCTAATGGTTGCTTGCTGTATGCAGGCACAGACAAAAGTGATAGCCCACCGTGGATTCTGGAAAACTCCGGGATCATCACAAAACAGTATTTCATCACTTCTAAAAGCAGACTCCATCGGTTGTTACGGTTCAGAATTTGACGTATGGATCGCTAAGGATAACAAGTTGGTGGTCAACCATGATCCTGTATACAAGATGAGACCGATGGAGTATTCCAAAGGTGACGCACTGACCGGACTTAAATTATCCAACGGAGAAAACTTACCCAGCCTGGAACAATATCTGGAAGCTGGGAAAAACTGTAATACCCGACTGATTCTCGAACTGAAAGCACATAGTAATAAGAAACGTGAAACTAAAGCCGTACAGGGAATCCTTGCCATGGTGAAGAAAATGGGACTGGAAAACCGCATGGAATATATCACGTTCTCCCTGCATGCCATGAAAGAGTTTATCCGCCTGGCTCCTGCCGGTACTCCGGTATTTTACCTTAACGGGGAACTGTCTCCCAAAGAATTAAAGGAACTCGGTGCTGCCGGTCTTGATTATCACATGGGAGTGATTAAGAAACACCCCGAATGGATCAAAGAAGCTCATGAGCTCGGCTTGAAAGTAAATGTGTGGACTGTGGACGAAGTGGAAGATATGAAATCGCTGATCGAACAGAAAGTAGATTTCATTACCACCAACGAACCAGTCATCTTACAAGAAGAACTGAAAAAACATCAATAAGATAAAATCATTACAAAGTAAACTATTTAATATCCGTCTTTAAAGAAACAGCTCGTTCCTTTAAAAGAAACAGGATGTTTCTCGGTGTCGAACGGGTGGTTCCTTTTAAAGGAACCACCCGTTTCTTTAAAAGGAAAAATGAGCTTTCATAACAATCTAAATACCAGCATATTAAGAGCACTCATTTTTTTTTCATTTGAAAAAGAAAAGGTCATTTTCATATATGCCAATAAAAGATTACAAACGATTTACTGGAAATCATCTAATACCTCTTTCAACTCTCCTACCGTAAGCTCTCCTACCTGTCTCCATAATTCATGTCCCTTATGCAATAAAAGAAAGGCGGGCACTGTTTCTACATTATGCGCATCGGCTATTGTTCTATTTTCTTCAGCATTCACTCTTATCAATTCTACAGTTCTCTTTTCGTAAGTCCGAAGCACAGGACCTATCCACTCATAATGAGGTGACCAGTCGGCATAAAATACTACCAACACCAAATGGTTGGTCTTAGCTGCTGTTTCTAATTGTTTCTCTATATTCATATCTCTACGTTTTTATATTAATGATAGTGCTAAAACAATGAATACAGAAAAAGGTTCTTCAGAATATCCGGCGAGCAATATGATAGATAAATAGGGATTTTCACTTTCATATCGTCAAAAGGAAAAGGATATATTTCTTGTTTTTATTGCTGATTTCACCGATTATCAAGGCTAAATATTCTTCATATATTATGGAAGAATATGCAAAACAATTCATCCAAATAACAGTTTATTAATATATAAATAGGTATAATTTCAAATTATAACTAAATACAGCCGTATATAAAGTGATTATAAGTTTGGAGAAAATAAATAGATATTAGATATACTTTTTAGTAAAATATAAAGCAAAAAGTCATACCTTTGCATTGTAATAAAACAAAAGGTTACAACAACCAATAAATATCAATCAAAATGACAATAAAGATTAAGTTCACAAAAATGCATGGAGCGGGAAATGACTACATATATGTAGACACAACCCAATATCCGATAGCCGACCCTGCAAAGAAGGCAATCGAATGGAGCAAGTTTCATACAGGAATCGGAAGTGATGGACTTATATTGATTGGTGTCTCTGATAAAGCGGATTTCAGCATGCGTATTTTCAATGCGGACGGTTCGGAAGCTATGATGTGTGGCAACGGAAGCCGTTGTGTAGGCAAATATGTATATGAATACGGCTTGACTGACAAAACAGAAATTATGCTGGATACACGATCAGGAATAAAAATTCTGAAACTGCATGTAGAGGGAAAAACAGTCAGTGCAGTCACCGTAGATATGGGTAGCCCATTGGAAACAGAAGAGATTCAGTGGGGAGGAAAGTATCCTTTCCGGTCAACCAAAGTATCAATGGGTAATCCGCATCTCGTCACATTTGTTGAGGATATCACCCGGATTAATTTACCGGAAATCGGTCCTGAACTGGAGAATCATCCTCTTTTTCCCGATAGAACTAATGTGGAGTTTGCACAGATTGTCAGCAAAGACACCATACGGATGAGGGTATGGGAAAGAGGATCGGGAATCACTCAAGCTTGCGGAACAGGTGCTTGTGCCACAGCAGTAGCCGCCTTCATCAACGGACTTACAGGAAGAAAAAGCGATGTAATCATGGATGGAGGGACAGTCACCATTGAATGGGATGAAATCTCCGGGCATATATTAATGACCGGACCGGCAACCAAAGTTTTCGATGGGGAGATTGTTGAAGAAGTTGAGAGTTGAGAATGGAGAGTTGAGAATTAATACTGATAGAAACTTAAAACAATAACAAGATGGCATTAGTAAACGAACATTTTTTGAAGTTACCGGGAAGCTATTTATTCTCGGATATAGCGAAAAAGGTAAATACTTTCAGGATAACGCATCCCAAACAGGATATTATCCGGTTGGGTATCGGTGATGTCACCCAACCACTTCCGAAAGCATGTATCGAAGCCATGCACAAAGCGGTAGAAGAGCTGTCCAGCAAAGATACATTCCGCGGATATGGTCCTGAACAGGGATATGATTTTCTGATTGAAGCAATTATAAAAAATGACTTTATTCCACGTGGGATTCACTTCTCGGCATCCGAGATATTTGTCAGTGACGGTGCCAAAAGCGATACCGGAAATATAGGCGATATTCTTCGCCATGACAATAGCGTAGGTGTTACAGATCCCATCTATCCGGTTTATATAGACAGCAATGTCATGTGCGGACGCGCCGGAGTGTTGGAAGAAGAGACGGGCAAATGGAGTAATGTTACTTATATGCCTTGCACAAGTGAGAACAACTTTATTCCGGAAATTCCGGACAAACGGATAGACATTGTTTATCTCTGTTATCCGAACAACCCGACAGGAACGACCTTGACCAAACCGGAACTGAAGAAATGGGTGGACTATGCATTGGCAAACGATACATTGATTCTGTTCGATGCTGCTTATGAAGCATATATCCAGGACGAGAATGTCCCCCACTCTATCTATGAGATTAAGGGAGCTAAAAAGTGTGCGATCGAATTCCGTAGTTTTTCAAAAACGGCAGGATTTACCGGAGTACGCTGCGGATATACCGTAGTTCCGAAAGAGCTTACTGCCGCCACATTGGAAGGAGACCGCATCCCACTCAACAGATTGTGGAACCGCCGCCAGTGCACCAAGTTCAACGGTACTTCTTACATTACTCAACGGGCAGCAGAAGCCGTTTACAGTGCAGAAGGCAAAGCACAGATTAAAGAAACAATCGGCTATTATATGACCAACGCCAAAATTATGAAAGAGGGATTGGAAGCCACAGGACTGAAAGTGTATGGAGGAGTCAACGCTCCCTACTTGTGGGTGAAAACTCCGAACGGGCTTTCGTCATGGCGATTCTTCGAACAGATGTTGTATGAAGCCAATGTGGTCGGTACCCCCGGTGTAGGCTTCGGACCAAGCGGTGAAGGATATATCCGCCTGACTGCCTTTGGCGAACGTAACGACTGTATCGAAGCAATGAGAAGAATAAAAAACTGGCTATAAGATAGTATTTCGCGCGCTACTATATACATGGACCGTACATCCACATTTTTCTAACTTAAAGGTAAAAAGACGATGAAAACGACGATTAACAAAAAATGGGGAGTAATAATAGTAGCATTATTACTGACAGGGATTGCTCCATCCGTAATGTTGGCGCAAGATAAAGTGGAAGCTTCCGTTGGGGCCGATCTGGTAAGTGGTTACATCTGGCGTGGCCAGGATTTAGGCGAAGTTAGTATTCAGCCTTCATTGGGAATCGCTTACAAAGGTTTCTCACTCGGAGCATGGGGATCGGTAGGGTTCGAATCGACAGATACGAAAGAGTTCGATTTAACTCTCGGTTATTCGACGGGTGGTTTTAGCGTTTCAGTGACGGATTATTGGTTTAATACCCAAGTAGCAACTAACAAGTATTTTAAATACGGAGCTCATTCAACGGCTCATGTATTTGAAGCACAAGTCGGATATGACTTCGGACCACTGGCAGTCAACTGGTATACAAATTTTGCAGGTGCCGACGGCGTGAAAGAAAATGGCAAAAGAGCTTATTCTTCTTACCTCGCACTTAGCGCACCATTCAAATTGGGAGGTCTCGACTGGACAGTAGATTTAGGTATGGTTCCTTGGGAGACAACTTTCTACAATGGCTATACAAGTGGTTTCTGCGTATCAGATGTAAGTCTCGGAGCTTCCAAGGATATCAAAATCACAGATTCCTTCTCACTCCCGGCATTTGCGAAAGTTACAGTGAATCCACGAACAGAAGGAGCTCACTTCACATTCGGATTAAATTTTTAGGAGAGAGAATTTAGAATATCAAAGAGCGTATAGGGATCAGGTAGTTAGAGTTTAGATTTTATCGGTTTGTTGTATGGTAACCTGCTATGGCTGCCCCCTGTACCTCTTTCTTTTACAGGTCAACACTAATATTTAAGGTATATGAAAAAGATTGAAGCTATTATCCGTAAAACAAAATTCGAGGACGTGAAAGAAGCTCTTCTCGAAGCGGACATCGAATGGTTTTCTTACTATGACGTAAGAGGTATTGGGAAAGCACGGCAAGGACGTATCTACCGCGGTGTAGTATATGACACCAGCACTATCGAAAGAATCTTAATCTCTATTGTCGTGCGCGACAAGAATGCCGAGAAAACTGTACAAGCCATTATTAAAGCGGCACAAACCGGAGAAATCGGAGACGGACGTATTTTCGTCATCCCTATTGAAGACGCTATCCGCATCCGTACCGCCGAACGTGGCGATATAGCCCTATACAATGCTGAACAAGAACGCTAATCCGGCAACCAGCAATATGCCGGGGTCGGATTTTCATGCGGATTAAACGTTGATGACATATAGAAAAAGAAATTATAATATTACTAATAACAGGCATTTAATAAGATAATTCATTATGGATACAAAATATAAAAGCCATAGCTTCGTAAAGCTGTGGATAGCCACTACCATGTTTATGTTATGCTGTTTTGCCACCGGCACGCTAGCACAAGACGCAGTTGTTGCAGATACTGTTACAACGGTGGTAGAGACGACAACTGAAATTACAGCAGCTCCTGCCGAGACTGACGCAGAAACCCCTGATACAATTGGTGAACTGGCCTTAGGACTGAATACGGTCTGGATGTTGCTTGCAGCAATGCTGGTATTTTTTATGCAACCGGGATTTGCACTTGTTGAAGCTGGGTTCACAAGAGTAAAGAATACCGCCAATATTCTGATGAAGAACTTTGTTGATTTCATGTTCGGTTCTTTATTATATTGGTTCATCGGTTTCGGGCTTATGTTTGGCGCAGGAGAATTCATCGGAATGCCCCACTTCTTCGACCTTTCTTTCATGGACAACGGTCTTCCCAGAGAAGGTTTTCTGGTTTTCCAGACCGTATTCTGTGCAACGGCAGCCACAATCGTATCAGGAGCAATGGCAGAACGTACCAAATTCTCCATGTATTTGGTTTACACGATTTTCATCAGTGTACTGATATATCCGATATCCGGCCACTGGACTTGGGGTGGCGGTTGGCTGATGAACGGTGAAGAGGGGTCTTTCATGATGAATCTTTTTGGAACAACCTTCCATGACTTCGCCGGTTCTACCGTTGTTCACTCTGTAGGTGGATGGATTGCTCTGGTAGGTGCCGCCATTCTTGGCCCGCGTATCGGTAAATATGGAAAAGACGGCAAATCAAGAGCTATTCCGGGACATAACCTGACAATTGCCGCACTAGGTGTATTTATTCTCTGGTTCGGATGGTTTGGGTTCAACCCCGGTTCTCAATTGGCAGCAAGTACCGAAACTGATGCAAATGCAATCTCCCACGTATTCCTGACTACAAATCTTGCGGCCTGTGCCGGTGGTTTCTTCGCATTGGCGATCAGCTGGATGAAATACGGAAAGCCTTCTTTGTCACTGACATTGAATGGTATTCTGGCAGGTTTGGTCGGTATTACAGCCGGATGTGATGCAGTATCTCCCGCAGGAGCCGCTCTGATCGGCGCAATCTGTGGTGTTGTAATGATTTTCTCTGTCGACTTTATAGACAAGATTTTAAAGATAGACGATCCGGTGGGCGCATCTTCCGTACATGGTGTTTGCGGATTTCTCGGAACAGTTCTCACGGGTTTGTTCTCTACCAGCGAAGGTTTATTCTACGGACACGGTTTCGGATTCCTCTGTGCACAACTATTCGGAGCACTGGTTGTCGGTGTCTGGGCAGCAGGTATGGGATTCATAATCTTTAAAGCACTTGACAAGATTCACGGACTTCGCGTTCCGGCACGTATCGAAGAAGAAGGTCTTGATATCTACGAACACGGAGAGTCCGCTTACAACTAAATGAAACAGATTATCAACTCTAACATATTTAACAACAAATCAAATCAGGTATTATGTCAAAACTTAGATTCAGAGTAGTAGAGACAGCTTTCAAGAAGAAAGCGGTTGAGGTAGCAACACCTGCCGAACGTCCTTCGGAATACTTCGGCAAATATGTGTTCAACAAGGAAAAGATGTTCAAATATCTTCCCAGCAAGGTATACAATGCGCTGATTGACGCAATTGATAATGGTGCTCCGCTAGATCGCAGTATTGCTGACGAAGTAGCTGCCGGCATGAAGAAATGGGCCATCGAAATGGGGGCCACTCACTACACACACTGGTTTGCACCGCTCACCGAAGGTACGGCAGAAAAGCACGATGCTTTCGTCGAACATGACGGTAAAGGTGGCATGATGGAAGAATTTACAGGCAAACTGCTTGTGCAACAGGAACCGGATGCTTCTTCTTTCCCGAATGGCGGAATCCGCAATACATTCGAAGCGCGTGGTTACAGTGCCTGGGATCCTTCATCACCTGCTTTTATTGTGGATGATACGCTTTGCATCCCGACCGTGTTTATCGCATATACCGGTGAGGCTCTCGACTATAAAGCGCCTTTATTGAAGGCTTTACGCGCCGTAGATAAAGCAGCCGTAGACGTATGTCATTATTTCAATCCGGAAGTTAAGAAAGTGGTTGCTTATCTAGGCTGGGAACAGGAATATTTCCTGGTGGACGAAGGTTTATATGCCGCACGTCCGGACTTATTGCTGACCGGACGTACTTTGATGGGACATGACAGTGCCAAGAACCAACAGTTGGAAGACCACTACTTCGGTGCTATTCCCACCCGTGTGGCTGCCTTCATGAAAGACCTTGAAATTGAAGCTCTGAAACTGGGTATTCCTGTCAAGACCCGTCACAACGAGGTTGCTCCAAACCAGTTTGAGCTGGCTCCCATCTTTGAAGAATGTAACTTGGCCAACGACCATAACTTGCTGATTATGTCATTGATGCGTAAGGTGAGCCGTCGCCACGGTTTCCGCGTACTGCTTCATGAAAAGCCATTCAAAGGTGTCAATGGTTCGGGTAAACACAACAACTGGTCTTTGGGCACTGATACAGGTATCTTATTGATGGGACCGGGCAAGACTCCGGAAGACAATCTGCGTTTTGTTACATTCGTTGTCAATACATTGATGGCAGTTTATCATCATAACGGACTACTGAAAGCTTCTATCTCCAGTGCTACCAACGCCCACCGTCTGGGAGCGAATGAGGCACCTCCTGCAATTATCTCCTCTTTCCTTGGAAAACAGTTGTCGCAGGTATTGGATCATATCGAAAACAGTACGAAAGATGATTTAATCAGCCTTAGCGGTAAACAGGGAATGAAGTTGGATATTCCGCAGATTCCTGAATTACTGATCGATAATACAGACCGTAACCGTACTTCTCCATTTGCTTTCACAGGCAACCGCTTTGAATTCCGTGCCGTAGGTTCCGAAGCAAACTGTGCTTCTGCCATGATTGCATTGAACTCGGCCGTAGCAAATCAATTGGTGAAGTTTAAAAAGGACGTGGATGCGTTGATTGAAAAGGGAGAACCCAAAGTTTCCGCCATTCTTGAAATCATCCGCGGATATATCAAAGAATGTAAAGCCATTCATTTCGACGGTAACGGTTACAGTGACGAATGGAAGAAAGAAGCTGCCCGTCGTGGACTGGATTGTGAAACCAGTGTTCCTGTTATCTTCGACAATTACCTGAAACCGGAAACAATTGCCATGTTCGAAGCTACCGGTGTAATGACCAAGAAAGAACTGGAAGCCCGTAACGAAGTGAAATGGGAAACTTATACGAAGAAGATTCAGATTGAGGCACGTGTATTGGGTGACTTGGCAATGAATCATATCATTCCGGTTGCCACTCAATACCAGACGGACTTAATTAATAATGTCTATAAGATGCAATCTCTTTTCCCGGCAGAAAAGGCAGCGAAATTGTCTGCTAAGAACCTGGAGCTTATTGAAGAGATTGCCGACCGTACTGCTTTCATCAAGGAGCATGTAGATGCAATGATTGAGGCTCGTAAGGTTGCAAACAAGATAGAAAGCGAACGGAAAAAAGCCATTGCCTACCACGACACGATTGTCCCGGCACTGGAAGAAATCCGTTATCACATCGACAAGTTGGAACTAATTGTTGACAATCAGATGTGGACGCTTCCAAAATACAGGGAACTGTTATTTGTGAGATAGAAAAAAATTATCTATTTCTTTTGTTGGTTGTTTTAAGTTTGCGGGGAGGAGTGCTGTGAAGCAGTCCTCTTCTTTTTTTTATTCGATAATCTTTGCGTCTTCAATATCATCATCGTCATGCATAACCGGAGCCTTCGGGCGGCGACGGGCAAACTTGAACCAGTTTATCAATTCGGAAAGAGAATAAACCAAACTGCTGATACCAATAATTATAAATGCAGTATTACGCGCTCCTGTCGGATTGAACAAAGCAATGATACCCGCAATAAGAATCAGCGAAGGAATCAGATAAAAAGCTCCCGGAACGGGCATCCACCGACGAGCCATCGACAAAGAAGCAATCTGTTGCACTCCTCCCATAATCAGGATAAATCCCAATAAAAACATCAGGACGTCTGCAAAGAATTCAGGCATCACAATCAGCCAAAGTCCGAATAATAAGCTACCGATTCCTTCTATCGGAAAACGGGGAGCTGCTTCACCTTCCGGTCTTTTCCGGCCGAAATAGCCAAAAAGGCTGATAACACCGGGAATCAAGAAGGCAACACCTACCGTAATGACAATATAGCTGGCAGCCGCATTGGGCCAAATCACGAGTACCAATCCAATCACAAGTGCGAAGAGAATGCGAATAAGGGAATAATTCATTGTTTTCATAAATTCTATATTTTTTAACCGAGTCTGTTCCAATACTTTTGCGAATATAGGTGTTTCTATCGACATATAAAAATAACAAACAAACATTGTAATAAGTTCGTAATATGTTACGATATGAAAAAAGGTAATCAATATTTGGAAAAGTCCTCGTATTAATCACCTTTTTACATTTTAGTACATATAATATATGGTACCTTGTTTTTTTATAAAATCAATAGCTTAGTACTTTATAACCTTATCACTGCTTACAGTATTATACCAATCAGTATTTGTACTTTGATCTTGAGCCCAGTCGGCGAATTTAGAATATACACTCGTTATTACCGTTGTTTCCGTTGGATAAGCAAATTTATCCGGAACACAAAGAGCCCATGTATTATTGACAACTTTGATCACATCCAGTACAGAACTATCCGCCAACTGACCATTTGCAGTTGCGGAATTAAATCGATTCAAATGAACTTCCGTTCTCTTCTGACCTGTAGTTGGATATGCAATAAAGAAATCCAAATCATTCGTCGCACTAGGAATAGATATCGCATTTTTTAGTTTAACTATCACTTCAAGAGTATATATATCTGTAAGAGATGTACTCATATTTCCTGTATTTAACATCGGACGCCGCGTTCCTGTAAATCCATATATATGATGGGCATCTCCAAATAAAGGGATCACCAGTTCGCTTCCATTTGTTTCGTAAGCTGCATTTTCAAACATACCGGAACTCAAAGAGTTGCTACGTTGAGTAGCACCTGTCCCGAAGCTGACTTCTTCTACATTGCTCTTATTTATTCCTTTTATTCTCAATCCGGCACCCAGTTGCTTCACAGCACCAACTGCCCGAAGAGCAACTGTGTATTTCAATTCTTTCACATTATTACCGGCAGCAGGCAAAGTTACATTCAATACAATATCATTGAAGTCATAGTCTCCTGCTTTCGGGTAGTTATCTTCAAAAGCATAAGAATAAACTGCATTTCGAATCTCTACATCGTCCGGAGTTTCATCAGAGCCATACCCTTCTTTTATACATTCACCATCAGCAGGAAGCATAAAGTCAGCCTTACCCGGATTACAATAAGTAGCGCCTTGTTGCAATCCTTTATTTACTAGCCATGCAAAAGGAGACCAGTCATAATGCGCTTCACCTTTATATGTTTGATCCGTAATTTCACAAATAATATTATTCGTCACTTTAGAAGCAGATTGAGCCAAACCATCAGTATTAGCAATCTCATTAATCTTCAATAAGGCAGTACCTACGGTTGGACCGGTAACCGTTCTATATAAGCTGGCCTTACCTGTACAAGTCAGCATGGATTGTGCCTCCATTACAATGTCATTGTCATTACCATTATAACCAAGTTCCTCGCAAATAGCTTCAGAAGTATTCCCCATAACAAGTGTGCCAAATTGGAATTTACCGGTTTTCAAATAACAACCATTTTTAATATTGGTATTATTGTTACCATTGATGCTTTCAGCCTCCATAGTACCATGATTCACCAGTTCCATTCCATTTGTTGAAGCTTCATAACGTTCCAACTGAAGTAATCCATAATTATAAAAGACTCCTACACCACCGTTGAAATCTAATACAGAGCAATTAATAGTGCCCGCATTATAGTTTTTAAATCCACTAGAACCATTTGTAATTTGAATAGTTCCCTCACCTATGATACTTCCCCCCGGCATTACTGTTAAATAAGACTTATTTATCAACACCAAGCTTGCATTTTTAGCTATCTCTACTTTCCCACCATTCTCAACTATAATTTCTGTAATATCGCTAAATTGATAACTACTTTCAATAATCCATGTACTTCCTTGAGGAACGATTACTTTCACAGCCTGGGCTCCACCACTGGTTCCGGTAGTAGTAAATCCTTTATTAAAAGTATCACTCTGAATTTTAAACCAACGTTCTTTTTCTTTGAATACAGGTAATTTAGCATATTCAACCCATCCGGAACCTGCACCCAAATCCCAACCAGCTTGAACTTCAGTAGCTATTGCTTTTTTACTACTAATAAAATCAGCTGTATAAGGAGCTTCCATAGTTGGTATACCTGTCGTCGTCACAGCTCGTGACATAGAGCGTGTAGGCACATCCTTTTCATGTCCAAGTTGCGCGGTTACTTCTCCATTTTCAATAGTCACGGGCTGCACCATATAATGTCCATGATTGTCTATACGTGCAACAAACACTTTATTGAGAGCTGTTGCACAGTCCATCACCACATTCAAGGTTGTACTTTGATTGGCAGTTCCTTCCGCTAAAATTTTTGCTGTACTTTCCGAGTTTAATGGGTCAGCATCGAATATCTGTATCTTATAATCTGTGCCCAAATCTCCATTAACCGACACATGTGCCGTCACTTTATGCGACATGGTCCAATCTCCATTAGGATCGATGTTCTTTACAGGAAAGGTTTCTTCGTAAATTTGTTTTAATTGATCTGCATCAAACAGATTTTTCTCATTATCAACACAACTGATAAAGCTGATGGAGGACGCCAACAACGAAAAAATGAAGACTTTTGCAATGTTCTGTTTCATAATCTTTGAATGCTTAAGTTTGCTTTATTCACACAAAATACCAATCACCACTAATCAACAATCAGTAATGAACATACAAAGATAGTTGTATTTATAGATAAAAGACTGTTAAAGTTGTATTTTCGACATACAGTTAACATCTTTTAAAAGGCAAAATCTATTTATTTCCATTGAAAGATAGGCGGATACATCATTGAATATAAAAAACTTAGAAGTATAAACACTGCAGAATGCAGCAAAAAAACCAAAGTTGCATATTTTATACAACTCTCAATTAAACGACAAAGATTCAGCACTACAGAGCACTACAAAATCAATAGGAAGCATCAGTGCCACCGTTCCTGTGTTACTGACAAACGCACCAATGACCGAAGTCACCAACATCACCAACAGAAACAACCGGATCTCACTGGTTCCCGCAAGTTTAAGAATACGGGAACTAATCATCTTTGCCAATCCCGTTTGAAAATATCTGAAAAATAAGTAAGGCTATCAGTGCACACAGTGCCACAATATCCGAACGAACCCTGCCGTTCACGAAAAAGACAGCCGAAAGAACGAGAATAACAATGGTTATTAGCATACGTAATTAAATGATTGTTCTATTTGACTCTATCAAAATTTATTCAGGTGAACAAAAATAGAAAATACTCCAGTGTCATTAAAACAAACTAGGTATGCTTAAAGTGCAACCTCTAATATCCTGCGGGCAACAGTACCCGTTACATTTCCATTCTCTCCATATTTAGCACCACGCTCATTGAATCGGCGTTCGATTTCCAGAATAGTATCCTGTCCGATGTTCTCCTCATGCAAACGTGTAGTCAGCCCAAGTGAACGGAAGAACTCTTCGGTATGACAAATCGCTTCATCAATCCGTTCTTCTCGCGTACCGGAAGTAATTCCCCAGACTCTTTCACCATACTGCAAAAGTTTATCTCCTTTTTCTTCATGAAGCACCTGTAAAGTGGCAGGAAGAACAATGGCTAACGTATGACCATGTGTCAATCCGTGCAAAGCAGTAATTTCATGGCCAATCATGTGAGTTGCCCAGTCTTGCGCCACTCCCATAGCAATAAATCCATTCAATGCCATTGTAGCCGAAAGCATAAAATCAGCCATCAGTTGATAATCATGCTGGTTTTCACGGATTTTCGGAGCTATTTCCACCAAAGTTTGTAAAATGCCCTCCGCCCAACGATCCATAATGCGGCTCTGCCCGGGAGTAGTCATATATTGCTCCATCACATGAACAAAGGTATCAGCCAAACCACAGGCCACCTGATGAGGAGGCAAGGTAAAGGTTACTTCCGGGTCAAGAATAGAGAAGATTGGATAGTTGGCATAAAAAGGATATTTCTCTTTTGTTTCACGACGGGAAATAACTGCCCCGTTATTCATCTCCGAACCGGTAGCGGGCAAAGTCAATACAGTGGCAAGAGGTACAGTATGAGTGACTGGACGTCCGGCAAGTACTAAATCCCAGGCATCACCATCATACAGGATTCCTGCGGAAATCAATTTCGTACCGTCAATAACGGAACCACCACCAACAGCCAGCAGATAATCTACTTTCTCTTCTTTTCCCAAAGCAATAGCTTTACGGAGAGTTTCAATGGCAGGATTGGGTTCGATTCCCCAGAATTCTACTGTAAAATGATTCTTCAATGCTTCCTTTACCTGATCGTACACTCCGTTTTTCTTCACGCTTCCGCCGCCAAAAGTAATCATAATACGCTTGTCGGACGGTATTTCTTTAGCCAACCGGGCAATCATCCCTTTTCCCATTATCAGTTTCACGGGATTTTGAAAAATAAAATTTTCCATATCTTAGTCTATTGTTATTATTTTGGTTATTAGTCACTATCCTTGCAAAGATACATGATTTATCCGAACCCTGTCAGAATCAAGCAAAGAATTGTTGTACCACGGAAGGAACCATAGCCGACAACCAAGGTTTCATATCCTCTGCTACCAATAACCAATACAATAATAATATAATGAAAATGGCAATAGCAATACCTACTAAAACTTTTCTCTGTTTCATAATTGTTTTTGTTTAAATATTCAATATTCATAAGAACAGTTGAAGGCTAAAATTGTTCTATATCAGAAAAATGAAGGCAAAAGAGAAAAAAAGTCATTTTTTGTTTGCTGTTTCGAACAAAGTGTCTATATTTGCCCCCATAAAATTACAAAAGACAATGAGAACAATGTTAGTAAATACATATTGGTGGTGGCACCCGTTACAACTCCGACAGTCGTAAGGGAGCAGTGCTCGTATGTATATACCTCATTAAAGATATAACAGATTTGAAAGAGCCCTGTCGCAACTTGCGGCAGGGCTCTTTTTATTTGCCCATTTTCGAACAGATTTAGATAATAACATAAAAAAATAGATAGGATTATGAAAAGTTTTTTAGTTGACCAGGATGGCTATTACGGAGAATTCGGTGGTGCTTATGTACCGGAAATCCTCCACAAATGTGTTGAGGAACTGACGAACAAGTACCTCGAAGTAATTGAAAGCGAAGAGTTTAAAAAGGAATTTGAGCAGTTATTACGCGACTACGTAGGACGCCCTTCCCCACTCTATCTGGCAAAACGCCTTTCCGAAAAGTATGGTTGCAAGTTGTATCTGAAACGGGAAGACCTGAATCATACCGGTGCGCACAAAATCAACAACACCATCGGACAAATCTTGCTGGCACGCCGCATGGGAAAGAAACGCATCATCGCCGAAACCGGAGCCGGACAACATGGAGTAGCAACAGCTACCGTATGTGCATTGATGGATATGGAATGTATCGTTTATATGGGAAAAACGGATGTAGAACGCCAACATATCAATGTGGAGAAAATGAAAATGCTGGGAGCTACCGTTATTCCCGTTACTTCCGGAAACATGACCTTGAAAGACGCAACCAACGAAGCGATCCGCGACTGGTGTTGCCATCCTGCCGACACTTATTATATTATCGGCTCTACCGTAGGCCCTCATCCTTATCCTGATATGGTGGCACGCCTGCAATCTGTTATCAGCGAAGAAATAAAAAAACAACTGCAAGAAAAAGAAGGGCGTGACTATCCGGATTATCTGATAGCCTGCGTCGGAGGGGGAAGCAATGCTGCCGGAACGATTTATCATTATATCAATGATGAACGGGTAGGCATCATCCTGGCAGAAGCCGGAGGTAAAGGAATAGAAACCGGAATGACCGCCGCCACCATCCAACTCGGTAAAATGGGAATTATCCACGGAGCGCGTACTTACGTCATCCAAGACGAAGACGGACAGATTGAAGAGCCTTACTCGATTTCCGCCGGACTGGATTATCCGGGCATTGGTCCGATACACGCCAATCTTGCCGCACAAAGACGTGCCAACGTTTTGGCAATCAATGACGACGAAGCAATAGAAGCCGCTTACGAACTGACTAAACTCGAAGGTATTATCCCTGCACTGGAATCCGCCCATGCATTAGGAGCTTTGAGAAAATCGAAGTTTAAACCGGAAGATATCGTTGTATTGACAGTTTCAGGACGAGGAGACAAAGATATTGAAACCTATTTATCGTTTAATGAACAGCAATAAGTAATTAGTAAACCATCATTCGTAATCAATAATCAAACAATTATAGAAATGAAAACATTCAATTATACAACTCATAGCAAACAAGTGCTCGGAGATATGCATACTCCTGTCAGCATTTACCTGAAAGTGCGCGACATGTATCCGCAATCTGCATTAATGGAAAGTTCCGACTATCATGCCGGAGAAAATTCCTTGTCATTTATAGCCCTCTGTCCCCTGGCAAGTATCGGTATAAACGGCGGCATTGTCACTGCCAACTATCCCGATAACAGCCGCACGGAAGAACCCCTGACAAAAACCCTCCATGTAGAAAAGGCCATGAACCGGTTTATCAATCAATTCCAGGTGACCGGGGATAATAAGAATGTATGTGGACTTTACGGATACACGACGTTCAACGCTGTGAAATATTTCGAGCACATCCCGGTGAAAGAAAGTCACGATGAGCAAAATGACGCTCCGGATTTGCTATACATATTATATAAGTATGTCATTGTTTTCAATCACTTCAAAAATGAATTGACACTCGTTGAAATGTTGTCCGAAGGAGAAGAAAGCGGATTGCCGGAACTGGAAGCTGCTATCGAAAACCGGAATTATGCTTCTTACAACTTCTCTGTAACAGATCCCGTTACCAGCCCTATCACCGACGAGGAACATAAAGCCAATGTCCGCAAAGGAATTGCGCACTGTATGCGTGGAGATGTTTTCCAAATCGTACTTTCCAGAAGATTTATCCAACCTTATGCCGGAGATGATTTCAAAGTGTACCGCGCACTCCGCAGCATCAATCCTTCTCCTTATCTTTTCTACTTCGATTTCGGAGGATACCGCATCTTCGGTTCTTCACCGGAAACACATTGCAAAATCGAAGATGGTCGTGCTTACATCGATCCGATTGCCGGAACTACCCGCCGTACCGGAGATGTAGTAAAAGACCGGGAACTGACAGAAGCTTTATTGGCCGACCCTAAAGAAAATGCAGAGCATGTCATGCTGGTTGATCTTGCCAGAAACGACCTTTCCCGTAATTGTCATGATGTACGCGTACTATTCTATAAGGAACCACAATATTATAGTCATGTCATTCACCTGGTAAGCCGTGTCAGCGGTGTGTTGAATAAGGGTGCAGACAAAATAAAAACGTTTATTGATACGTTTCCTGCCGGCACATTAAGCGGTGCTCCCAAAATACGCGCTATGCAGTTAATCAGTGAAATCGAGCCACATAATCGTGGAGCCTATGGTGGCTGTATCGGTTTTATCGGATTGAACGGCGAATTAAATCAGGCTATCACTATCCGTACTTTTGTAAGCCGCAACAATGAACTTTGGTTCCAAGCCGGAGGAGGTATTGTAGCACGCAGTCAGGATGAATACGAACTGCAAGAGGTGAACAACAAACTCGGAGCACTGAAAAAGGCGATTGATTTAGCTGTCAAATTAAAGAATTAACCGTTCTAAGTAGTCAGCTTTTAAAAGCGAAAAACAGTATTTGAACAACCATTTTACAATGACAATAAAAATGAAAATATTACTTTTAGATAACTACGACTCTTTCACTTATAACCTGCTGCACGCAGTGAAAGAATTAGGGGCTACTGATGTAGAAGTAGTCCGCAATGACCAGATAGAGCTTGATGAAGTAGACCGGTTTGATAAAATCATCCTGTCTCCCGGACCGGGCATACCCGAAGAAGCCGGCCTGTTATTACCTATTATTAAAAGATATGCTCCGACCAAAAGTATTCTGGGTGTCTGCCTCGGCCATCAAGCCATCGGCGAAGCTTTCGGAGCACGCCTGGAAAATCTCAAAGAAGTATACCATGGGGTACAGACTCCGATTACCATCCTTCACCAGGACCTGCTTTTTGAAGGGCTGGGAAAAGAAATCCCTGTTGGAAGATACCATTCCTGGGTAGTCAGCCGGGAAGGTTTTCCCGATTGCCTGGAAATAACGGCAGAAAGTCAGGAAGGACAAATCATGGCAATCCGCCATAAGACCTACAATGTACATGGTATTCAGTTCCATCCCGAATCAGTATTAACTCCGCAAGGAAAAGAAATTATTAAAAACTTCTTAAACGATTAAACTTATGAAACAGATTCTATACAAACTTTTCGAACATCAATATCTGGGACGCGATGAGGCTCGCACCATTTTACAGAACATCGCACAAGGAAAATATAATGATGTACAGGTAGCCTCTTTAATTACCGTCTTTCTGATGCGTAATATCTCTGTGGAAGAATTATGTGGTTTCCGCGATGCATTGCTTGAAATGCGTATTCCGGTTGATTTAAGTGAATTTGCTCCGATAGATATCGTAGGAACCGGAGGTGATGGAAAAAATACATTTAATATTTCTACAGCTTCTTGTTTTACTGTTGCCGGAGCCGGTTTCCCGGTTGTGAAACATGGTAATTACGGAGCAACATCAGTCAGCGGTGCCAGTAATGTGATGGAGCAACACGGTGTAAAGTTCACCAGTGACGTCGATCAACTGCGCCGTAGCATGGAGAAATGTAATCTTGCCTATCTGCATGCTCCTTTATTCAATCCGGCATTAAAGGCAGTTGCTCCGGTTCGTAAAGGATTGGCAGTGCGCACTTTCTTTAATATGCTCGGTCCATTGGTTAATCCGGTATTACCGGCCTATCAGCTTTTAGGAGTTTACAACCTCCCGTTACTTCGCCTCTATACCTATACTTATCAGGAAAGCAAGACGAAATTTGCCGTTGTTCATAGCCTCGACGGATATGACGAAATCTCTCTGACAAATGAATTTAAAGTGGCAACCAGCGATCATGAAAAAATTTACACTCCCGAGAGTCTCGGATTCTCCCGCTATAAGGAAACTGATCTGGATGGCGGACAAACACCGGAAGATGCAGCGAAGATTTTCGACCAGATCATGAATAACACGGCTACAGAAGCTCAAAAAAATGTAGTGGTAGTCAATTCAGCTTTCGCCATCCATGTGATTTGTCCGGAGAAGACTATTGAAGAATGTATTGCTCTCGCCAAAGAGTCATTGGAAAGTGGACGCGCATTAGCTACCCTAAAAAAATTCATTGAATTGAATAGTTAAATGTAAAATTAGGCACGGATTACACGGATTACACAGTTCTTGTTAATCCGAAGCCGTAAAATCCATGTAATCCGTGCCTAAATCATCATAAATATAAAAACCTACGAACTGATGAAAGATATATTATCAGAGATTATAGCAAACAAACGATTTGAAGTTGACCTGCAAAAGCAGGCTATCTCCATCGAGCAATTACAGGAAGGTATCAGCGAAGCTCCGACCTCTCGTTCTATGAAGCAGGCATTAGCCTCGTCTGCATCGGGTATTATCGCTGAATTCAAGCGCCGGTCTCCGTCCAAAGGATGGATAAAGGAAGAAGCATCCCCGGAAGAGATTGTTCCCTCCTATGCAGCAGCAGGAGCTTCTGCCCTTTCCATCCTCACCGACGAGAAGTTTTTCGGAGGAAGCCTGAAGGACATCCGCACTGCACGCCCTTTGGTAGAGATCCCCATTCTTAGGAAAGACTTCATCATCGACGCTTACCAACTTTATCAAGCGAGAATAGTCGGTGCAGATGCCATACTTCTTATCGCAGCCGCACTTGAACAGGACAAATGCAATGAGCTTACAGAAAAAGCTCATGAACTGGGTTTGGAGGTCTTATTGGAAATTCACAACACTGAAGAACTATCATATATCAATGAGGAAATAGATATGATAGGCGTCAACAACCGTAATTTAGGGACTTTCTTTACGGATGTGGAAAACTCTTTCCGTCTCGCCGAACAACTCCCCCAAGATTCTGTATTGGTATCAGAAAGTGGCATCTCCAATCCTGAAATCGTGAAACGTCTTCGGACAGCCGGATTTCGCGGATTCTTGATCGGCGAGACATTGATGAAAACGGAACATCCGGGAGAAACCTTACAGAATTTCCTGCAAGCAATGCAATAACCAATCGCCTAAAAACAGACAACCCTATGATCAACGGAAAAATCATCAAAGTTTGCGGGATGTGTGAAGCAGAAAACATACGGGACGTAGAAGCACTCGAAGGTATTGATATGCTGGGATTTATTTTTTATCCCAAATCTCCGAGATATATCTATGAACTTCCCGCTTACCTTCCTATTCGCGCCAAGCGTGTCGGAGTATTTGTAAATGCAGATAAGCCGACAGTCAGTATGTATGCTGACCGTTTCGGACTGGACTATGTCCAACTGCATGGGACGGAATCACCGGAATATTGCCGGTCACTACAAGAGAGGGGACTGAAAATCATCAAAGCATTTTCGATAGCCCTACCCAAAGACTTGACAAAGGTATATGAATATGAGAAAGCTTGCGATTTTTTCCTGTTCGACACTAAATGCGAACAATATGGCGGTTCGGGGAATCAATTTGACTGGAATATATTGCATACATACAAAGGACACGTACCTTTTATATTAAGCGGAGGAATCCATTCCTGCAGCGCCCATTCTCTCAAGGGATTCAGCCATCCCCTCCTTGCCGGATACGACCTCAATAGTCGTTTTGAAGTGAAACCCGGAAAGAAAGATACAGACCGGATCCGAACATTCCTAAATGAATTAAAATCATAATTAAAAAACTCAATAATCATGAATAGAATCAATCAACTTTTCAATAGCGATAAGAAAGACATACTTTCTATCTATTTCTGCGCCGGTGATCCTACTTTAGAAGGGACTGCTCACATAATCCGTACTCTCGAAAACAACGGAGTCGACATGATCGAAATCGGAATCCCTTTCAGCGACCCGATGGCGGACGGCATTGTCATTCAGAATGCCGCTACTCAAGCTTTACGCAACGGTATGTCTTTAAAACTTCTTTTTGAACAACTACGGGATATTCGAAAGGATGTGAAAATTCCATTGATATTAATGGGATACTTAAATCCGATCATGCAATTCGGATTTGAGAATTTCTGCCGTAGATGTGTAGAATGTGGTATCGACGGTGTCATTATCCCTGATCTCCCTTTCCGTGACTATCAGGAACAATACCGAATCATCGCCGAACGATATGGTATCAAGGTGATTATGCTTATTACCCCGGAGACCAGCGAAGAACGCGTGCGGGAAATCGATGCGCATACGGATGGTTTTATCTATATGGTTTCATCAGCGGCAACCACCGGAGCACAACAGGATTTCAATGAGCAGAAGCGAGCCTATTTCAAAAAAATAGAGGATATGCACCTCAACAATCCGTTAATGGTAGGGTTCGGAATCTCCAATAAAGCGACTTTTCAAGCTGCTTGCGAACACGCCTCCGGAGCAATCATAGGCAGCAGATTCGTTACTTTGCTTGAAGAAGAAAAAGATCCGGAGAAGGCAATACTCAAATTAAAAGCAGGATTGAAATGATTTATTGATGTGGATCAGCGGTTTATTCTGAGCCGTCAAATCCTCTCTCACGCTTTGCCTACATCTTTTATAAAAAGATGGCGGGAAATCTAAAAAAAGCAACCATCTTTTTTATATTTCCCGCCACAACTTATTCATACAAATGAGGAATCCACAAAATTATTCGAAAACTCATCAATCATAAATCACAATTATTTCATATCTTTGCCAATGTTTTAACAGTAATTCAACAATTATGAGAGCAGAGACCCCTTCCGTTTTGTTAATTTACACGGGTGGAACGATCGGAATGATAGAAAATCCGGAAACTGGTGCTTTAGAAAACTTTAACTTCGATCATCTACTCAAGCATGTACCCGAATTAAAAAGATTCAACTACCGCATCTCTTCCTATCAATTCGAACCACCTCTCGACTCTTCGGATATGGAACCTGCTTACTGGGCAAAACTGGTAAAGATTATCAATTATAATTACGACTATTTCGATGGTTTTGTCATTCTTCACGGAACGGACACTATGGCTTACACAGCTTCCGCATTAAGTTTTATGCTCGAAAACCTGAGCAAGCCTGTCATCCTCACAGGTTCACAGCTTCCTATCGGGACTTTACGGACGGATGGAAAAGAAAACCTTATCACAGCTATTGAAATCGCTGCCGCCAAGAACCCGGACGGAACAGCCATCGTTCCTGAGGTCTGCATATTTTTTGAAAATCATTTGATGCGTGGCAACCGTACAACCAAAATCAATGCGGAAAACTTCAACGCATTTCGTTCTTTCAACTACCCACCATTAGCACGGGTAGGCATCCATATCAAATATGAGCCTAACTTGATTCGCAAACCCGATCCGACAAAACCGTTAAAGCCACATTATTTATTTGATACCAATGTCGTTATTCTGACGCTCTTTCCCGGCATTCAAGAAAGTATCGTGACCTCCCTCCTTCATGTTCCGGGATTAAAGGCTGTCGTAATGAAGACTTTCGGATCGGGAAACGCACCGCAAAAAGAATGGTTTATCCGCCAGCTAAAGGAAGCGACGGAACGTGGAATCATCATTGTCAACATTACCCAATGCGCGTCCGGAGCTGTAGAAATGGGACGTTATGAAACAGGAATGCATCTTTTGGAAGCCGGTGTTATCAGCGGATATGACAGTACCCCCGAATGCGCCATTACGAAACTGATGTTTCTGCTGGGACACGGATTATCCAACCAAGACATTCGGTACAAAATGAATTCTTGTCTGATAGGAGAAATCACTAAAGTTTGAAATAGGAGCCTATTATCATACTTATTTGATTTTATTTGTTTAAATATAGGTGTTATTCTAAAATAATATCTATATTTGCACTGCTTGTAAATTTTATGTAACAACAAACTTATCTATAAACCTGATAACAAAGCAAGCGATAGAAAGGTCTATTCGTATGAAAAAGAAAATATTACTAGTCGACGATAAAGCGACAATTGGAAAAGTAGCCGGTGTATACTTAGGAAAAGATTATGATTTTACCTATCGGGAAGATCCTATCAAAGCTATCGAATGGCTGAACGAGGGCAATATACCCGATCTTATCATATCGGATATCCGCATGCCTCTCATGACAGGAGACGAGTTCTTAAGATACATGAAAAATAATGAATTATTCAAGTCAATCCCTATTGTCATGTTATCCAGTGAGGAAAGCACGACGGAAAGAATCAGACTATTGGAAGAAGGAGCGGAAGACTACATATTAAAGCCATTCAACCCATTGGAACTCAAAGTCCGAATCAAAAAGATTATTGACTAATACCAGGCTGCTACATGCAATATTTTATTTATATAGGTAGAGATAGCAAGACGATAGAGTTGTTTTCCAGATTAAATGTAGGGGTATTTTATGCTGTTCCCAATTGTAGCAAAGCTATTAAAGCAGTAGACAAAATACGTGAAAAATATGATATAGCTCTATTTTTTGAACAAGTAGACCTCTCCAAAGATATTGCAGATATCCGGTATATGCGCAAGAAATATCCGGGACTTTACATGGTACTTGTTATGGATTCGTTGTCTAAAGAAGAAGCGGCACAATATCTGAAAGCCGGAATCAACAATACCATTAAATTTGAAATGACTCATGAAGCCTTAACAGACTTATCAACTTTTCTCAAACGCCGCAAGGAACAGAAAATAAAAGATCTCCAGCTCAAGGCACAAAATATCAAAGCTTTCCGGTTACCTTTATGGAAACGAATCTTTGATATATTATTTTCGGGAATGGCTATATTATGTCTTTCCCCTCTTTTGATATTTACCGCATTAGCCATTCGCTTGGAAAGTAAAGGAGCAGTCATCTATAAATCCAAACGAGTCGGAAGCAACTATCAGATATTTGATTTTCTCAAATTTCGTTCCATGTATACTGATGCGGACAAGCATCTGAAAGATTTCAATGCTCTTAACCAATACCAGCAGGAAGAAGAGGAGGAGCCCGATATATGGGGAGAAGACATCGATACAGACATGAATGAAGAAGGCGATGAAGAAGAAATTCTTTTAGTATCCGATGATTTCGTTATCTCCGAAGAAGATTATATTCACAAAAAATCCAAAGAGAAAAGCAATGCTTTTGTTAAACTGGAAAATGATCCGAGAATAACAAAGATAGGACGCTTTATCCGCAAATACAGTATCGACGAGTTACCGCAGCTTTTTAATATCTTAAAAGGGGATATGTCAATAGTCGGCAATCGACCTCTCCCACTCTATGAAGCCGAATTACTGACTAGCGACGAACATATCGACCGCTTCATAGGTCCTGCCGGGCTAACCGGTCTATGGCAGGTAGAGAAAAGAGGTGAAGCAGGCAAACTTTCCGCTGAAGAACGTAAACAATTGGATATCACTTATGCAAAAACTTTTTCTTTCTGGCTGGATATAAAGATTATTCTAAAGACAGTTACTGCATTTATTCAAAAAGAGAACGTATAACTTCCCTTAAGTGATGGACTCTTATATCTACATAATAGATGATCTGGCATTTTTCCTTACAGGGATTCTGTTTCTATACCTTTTTGTATTATCCACCGCTTCACATTTCAAACATATCACATACCCTAAAGCTCAAAAAAAATATCGCTGCGCCATCCTTATTCGTGAAAGCAGTCCCCTTCCCGATTTATATGGAAAAGAATCACCCTACGAATTCATCACATACAGCGATCTATATCAAGGTATCAACAGTTTAGACAAAGAACATTACGACTTGGCTCTTATCCTGCCTGATACCGCCCGTACTCTGTCCCCACAACTGTTGGACAAGATTTATGACGCTTATGATGCCGGAATACAGGCAATCCAGCTACATACACTCGTAGAAGGCTGCAAGGGATTTTGTTTCAAATTTCGAGTGATGCGTGATGAAATAAAAAACAGCCTGTACAGGGCAGGCAATACGCAATTCGGGTTATCATCCAATTTGCTTGGAACCAATATGGCTATTGATCTGGCATGGTTACAGAAAAACCTGAAAAGTTCCAAAACCAATATCGAACGGAAGTTACTTCGACAGAACATATATATCGACTATCTTCCGGAAGCCATTGTTTACTGCGAATCCTATCCGACCTGTCCTTATCGGAAGCGCCCCCGAAAAATGATCTCTTATTTGCTCCCCTCTCTATTAGAAGGTAACTGGAGTTTTCTTAATCGGATTATGCAGCTATTAATACCCTCTCCGCTGAAATTGTGCATCTTCGTCGGTATCTATGCTTTACTGATGACAGCATATAACTGGACTTCATCATTTGGCTGGTGGAGCATATTATTCGGTTTATTCATTGTATACAGTCTGGCGATTCCGGATTATCTGGTAGAAGACAAAAAGAAGAAAAAACACTCAATATGGAGAAAAAAACACTTAAGCAGCGAATTAAAGAAAACTCCGGTTTAAAACAGGCCGTTCACCGATTCATCATGCATCCTGTCAAAACGCGTCCTAACTGGTGGATACGTATCTTCGGTTACGTATATCTTAAACGAGGTAAAGGCTCCGTGATTTATCGAAGCGTTCGCAAAGATCTCCCTCCCTTCAACCGATTTTCTTTAGGAAGATATTCCGTTGTTGAGGATTTTTCCTGCCTCAACAATGCAGTAGGCGACCTGACTATCGGAGATTATACACGAATCGGATTAAGAAATACAATCATTGGTCCGGCCGCTATCGGCAACCACGTCAACCTTGCTCAGAATGTAACCGTCACAGGACTCAATCATAATTATGAGAATGTGGAAAAGAGAATTGACGAACAGGGTGTCAGCACACAAGCGGTTCTTATTGAGGATGATGTATGGGTAGGCGCCAATTCAGTCATTCTCCCGGGAGTGACTTTAGGAAAACATTGTGTTGTAGCTGCCGGAAGTATAGTCACTCATTCCGTCCCTCCCTATTCGATATGTGCCGGTTGCCCCGCAAAAGTTATCAAATCATATGATTTTGAAACAAATGAATGGAAAAAAGTAGAAAAATCAGCCATCAATAACCATAAATAATGAGAATAGCTACGCAATATACCTTATATAGGGGATTGTGACATATATTGAGATGCACTATCTTTGCAGTATCAGAATTGAATTAATTAGTCATAATTTTATTACGTAGCCACATTTAAGTAAAAATGAAATAGGATCCTGCCGAAGTGATTTCGTCGGGATTTTGTTTTTATACTGAGCCGAAATATCTACTGCCCCAATATTTTGCCGTTTTATTCGCAAGCAATAAAAAAACGAGCTAATTCTTTTTATAGAATCACTCGCCACCGCATCAGAAAAGCCAAAAGGCTTTTCCATAGTACCTCATTTTTTCCTGAAAACTAATCTTCTTTTTTACCTCTAAAACGTCTTTACCTATTGTTATCCTTTTTACCTAACTATAAAAACTTTCCTATTGAATAAAAATTTTAATACCTTAAATCTTTACTTAATCTAATACCTTACATTTTTTCTTTTACCTTATAAACTAACAGCAATTTCCCAATTGCACTGCAAAGGTACGAATAATTTCCGTGTGCGCAAACGGTTTTATATTTTATAACACTTTCCCTTGCTATAAATCTTTCACATCATTCAGCGTAACCAGCTTATTTACAATAGCATAAATAGTCAAACCTGCCGCACTATGTATTTGCAATTTTTTGCTAATATTTCTCCGATGCGTGATAACCGTATGAATAGATAAAAACAACTTTTCCGCTATTTCTTTATTTGTCATTCCTTTTACCACACAGATGACGATTTCCTTTTCCCGCTGGCTGAGCGCATCCTGACTTTCCAATTCTTCTTCCTCAGAAGGTACATTCAGCAAACCGGAGATTTTCTTAGACAATCTCTCCAAATCATCAAATATAGAAATAGACTCATCATATTTGCTCAACAAGGAGGCATCTACAAAAGAAGTGACCAATGCTATCACCCGTATCTTCTTACCGGACGTTTCCTCTCGAAACTTACCTACATCGAAATAATCACCGAAAGCCGGATTGACAATCAGCATATCAGGACACTGCGTCCGGACGCAGTCATGCAGAGCCTCGATAGAAAGCAACTCTATAGGTTGCACTTTCACATTAGGAAGACGCTTCAACGCAGCAGTCAGTCCGCCACGGATGATTACAGAAGTCTCAGCAATTGCAATCCGGATAACTTCATTATTTTTCATTTTCCATCATCCTCCTTTCCAGGTTCAGAATAGCAGGAACAAAAATATAGTCCTCTACCTTGCAATGAGATTCCAGCCCCTCCTCACAAGCATAAATATCAAAAAGCGCCGCATTCAGAAGATTCTCATTGGCTTTGGCCGGACAATATTTAATAATGATATTCTTCAGTTCGGTCAACTTCTCTCCCACCTGGTCGTGATGTTTGGAGAATGTACTGATCTGGTAGTTTTTCGGGGCATTTCCTGCTATAAGCGCATCTACATACTTAAATACGGTTTTCTCTTCATAATCCATATGTTTACGCACTTCACGGGTATATTCATCAAAAAACTTCAGAATAAGGAAAGCAACATCGTCCTGCGAGCAGTCAATGGCTTCAATCAATTTGCGCCGGATGGCGGGAAGAGAAAAATCAAGAAAATAGATGTGTGCCTGCCGCAGATAATCAATCAATGCAGGGATGGAAATATCATCTTTGTCTCCATCTAACCGAGAAAAACCCTCAGCCATAAAATTAACTACAATCAGGAAAGTACGGCAATCTACTCCATTCAGCTCGCAAACCTCCTTTACCGTTTTATCTCCAAACCCTAACGAAAGCCCGAAACGGCTCATTACCTGTAACAAGGAATAATTGTCACTGATAAGGTCAATCATCTTATCAGTCGGCTTATATTTTTGTAAATTATCCATCTTACCTATTTATATTTAGCGAGTGCAAAGAAACGGAATATTTCACGAAATCGCAATCACCATTTATAGGTATTTTGAATCATTACAATATTCTAAATACTAATTACATGTTACTATTTTACAATACAAGTCTAGGCGAGCTTATCTTTTTTTCGTAATTTTGTCGCTATCAATTTGTAATTAGCAACTCATAATTTATAATTAAAATGGCAAACGAACTCGAACTGAAATACGGCTGCAACCCTAATCAAAAGCCTGCCCGTATCTTCATGAAAGAAGGCGAACTCCCCATCGAAGTATTGAATGGACGTCCCGGTTATATCAATCTATTGGATGCATTCAACAGTTGGCAACTTGTAAAAGAACTGAAAGAAGCTACCGGACTGCCGGCTGCCGCGTCTTTCAAACATGTCAGCCCTGCAGGTGCTGCTGTTGCGGTAGAAATGAGCGACACGCTGAAGAAGATTTATTTTGTCGATGACATGAAACTATCTCCATTGGCTACAGCATACGCCCGTGCACGTGGAGCAGACCGTATGTCGTCTTACGGAGACTTTATCGCATTGTCCGACACTTGTGACGAAGAAACAGCACGCATCATCAACCGTGAAGTATCCGACGGAGTCATTGCTCCTGACTACACTCCCGAAGCACTGGAGATTCTAAAGAATAAAAGAAAAGGAACCTATAATGTAATAAAGATAGATCCTGCATACCGCCCGGCTCCTATCGAACATAAAGATGTATTCGGAGTAACTTTCGAACAAGGAAGAAACGAATTGAAGATCGATGAAAGTCTTTTGAAAGAGATGCCTACGCAGAACAAGGAAATCCCGGCTGATGCAAAACGCGACTTAATCATTGCCTTAATCACTTTAAAATATACACAATCCAATTCTGTATGTTATGCCAAAGACGGACAGGCAATCGGTATTGGCGCAGGCCAACAGTCACGTATTCACTGTACGCGCCTGGCAGGAAATAAAGCAGATATCTGGTATTTACGCCAACACCCGAAAGTGATGAACTTGCCGTGGATTGAAAAAATCCGTCGTGCAGACCGTGATAACACGATTGACGTTTACATTTCGGAAGATTATGACGACGTACTGGCAGACGGTATCTGGCAACAGTTCTTCACTGAAAAGCCTGAAATACTGACACGCGAAGAAAAACGGGCATGGTTGGATACGATGACAGGCGTAGCTTTAGGATCGGATGCATTCTTCCCATTCGGAGATAATATAGAACGCGCACACAAGAGTGGCGTCAGCTATATTGCACAACCGGGCGGGTCAGTACGTGACGATCATGTGATTGGAACTTGCGACAAATACAATATGGCAATGGCATTTACAGGCATCCGCTTGTTCCACCATTAAAAAGATCGATCATTTTTTATTCCATATATCCCCATTTATAATGAGAAGGAGACAAATCTTCCATTATAAATGGGGATTTCCTATTTCTTTAAGACCCTCTATCTTTGCAGCGTTACATTTAAAAACGAATCAAAGATGAATAAAATTGGTGTATTTTATGGTTCCACAACCGGAACAACAGAAGACCTTGCCCGTCGAATTGCAGAGAAATTAGATGTACCATCGGCAGATGTATTTGATGTATCCAAGCTAACAGAGGCATTAGTCAATGAATATGACGTATTGGTGCTCGGCTCTTCCACATGGGGAGCAGGCGAACTTCAAGACGACTGGTACGATGGAGTAAAAGTTTTAAAGAAGTGTGATTTATCCCACAAATCTGTAGCCCTGTTCGGTTGCGGCGACTCTGACTCGTATAGCGACACATTCTGTGACGCAATAGGTATTCTTTATGAAGATCTGAAAGATACCCACTGCAAATTCTGTGGAGCAACAGATACTGCAGGCTATACCTTCGATTCTTCCATTGCCGTCGTAGACGGTAAGTTTGTAGGTCTTCCACTTGACGAAGTCAACGAAGATAGCAAAACAGACGAACGTATCAGCGCATGGGCCGAACAAGTGAAACAAGAAATTAGCTAATTTTACCTTAACATAAAAAGAATACTTTGCATCATGGCAACTGAAAGAATCATCCCCGGCGAAATCCGAATTTTTCTTAATCATATTTATGAGTTTAAGAAAGGCGTACGCAACATGGTACTTTACACAATGAGTAAAGAGCACGAAGAATTTGCCATCCGCCGATTGAAAAATCAAAAGATCAGTTATATGATACAGGAAGTAGGTACCAATAAAATTAACCTGTTTTTTGGAAAGGCAGAATGTATGGAAGCCATGCGGCACATCATCATCCGTCCTTTAAACCAACTGACTGCCGAAGAAGATTTTATTTTAGGAGCTATGCTGGGATATGACCTTTGCCAGCAATGCAAACGATATTGCAGTAAAAAAGAAGGTATAAAGATGGCAGTTTAAGCGATAACCTTAGCATAAGTTTAGCTTTGTTTGTATGTAGTTTGTCTGAGTTGAATCGTTTCTGAAAAGGTAGTTTCCTGATGGTAGATATACTCAAGGAAACTGGTTGTAGAAGAAACGATTCGCTCAATTACAAACAAAATCGGTGACACTATGAAATAATAAAGACAACTCTACACACTAACAACAGACAAAGGTGTATATCAGTAAAAATTATCATACTGAAATACACCTTTGTCTGTTTTATTTCATCTACTACTATATTTTTTTACTCTTTAGATTAAAATTACCTACATATACTGAATTTAAGAAACAACTATGCCTAATATTAGGTATTGCCACATTTTTTAACCTCATCTAACTTTGCAGCCGATAAAATTATTAAAAAGATGAGAAAAATAACAGCAATCGTTATTCTTAGTCTCCTACCTTCTCTTACAATTCGAGCACAGGAGACAAAAGAAATTTCCAAAAGTAGTAATTCTTCTTCTACAGAAGAATATACAAAATTCCGTTTTGGAGGATACGGTGAAATGGTCGCTAATTTTAAAGATTATGGCATCAACCGTTTCTATGGAGGAAACGATGGTAATCCAAAGAAAAACAGGAATACCATTTCAATTCCCCGTTTCGTTTTAGCTTTTGATTATAAGTTCAATTCCAAATGGATACTCGGTGCAGAGATTGAGTTTGAATCTGGTGGAACAGGTACAGCTTTCGAATTAGAAAACACCGAAAACGGTGAATACGAAACAGAAGTTGAAAAAGGAGGTGAAGTAGCTATCGAACAATTTCACATCACACGTTTAATTCACCGCTCCCTCAATGTACGTGCCGGACATATTATTGTTCCGGTAGGATTGACTAACGCACACCATGAACCGATCAATTTCTTCGGAACTTCACGCCCGGAAGGTGAAACAAGCCTTTTGCCTTCTACCTGGCATGAAAATGGTCTGGAAATCTTTGGTTCTTTCGGAAAAGGGTATGCAAGCTTCGATTATCAAGCTATGGTGGTAGCAGGCCTGAATCCTAATGGATTCGATCGTAACACATGGGTAGGTAGTGGCAAACAGGGAATCTTTGAGGAAGACAACTTCACTTCTCCCGCGTATGTATTTCGTTTAGACTATAAAGGAGTTCCCAATTTACGTGTAGGTGCATCATTTTATTATTGTGCAGATGCAGGAGCCAACTCTGATAAAGAACAGACTTATGCAAGCTATGGAAAAATTCCGATAAGAATCTTCACCGCAGATGCACAGTATCGCAATAAATATGTAACGGCACGCGGTAATATCTTATATGGAAATTTGGGAAATTCATTAGGAGTAAGTCAGGCAAATGTCAAATTATCCAATAAATCGCCTTACAGCCGTCTGGCTCCGGTAGCGAAGAATGCCGTAAGTTATGCAGCAGAAGCCGGTATTAATATCCGCTCGGTCTTCGGAGGCAATAAAAAGATTCCGGTAATCTATCCATTTGCCCGCTATGAATACTACAACCCACAAGAGAAAGGGGAAAAAGGGCAAACGATGGAAAAACGTTGCCAAGTAAGTATGTGGACAGCGGGATTAAATTGGTACGCTTTGCCAAACTTAGTGATAAAAGCAGACTATGCAACCCGCCAGATTGGTACAAATAAAGTTTTTGGCGTATCAAAGTCATACAACAGTGAAAACGAATTTTCTATTGGAATTGCCTATATAGGATGGTTTATTAAGAAATAACAAATAATCAATTATTTAATTTTTATATGATGAAAACAAAATTCTTTTATGTCGCAGCCCTAATATTGGGATTAGCATTCACAACAACTTCTTGCAGCAGTGATGATGACAACCCAACAGTAGATCCTGCTAATATTGATTACACTCCTGAAAATGCATCAAGCTGGCATAACTACATGAGAAATGTAGCAGCACTTCTAAAAACAGATGCAACCAATCTCTACAACGCATGGAATTCAAGCTATAAAGGAGGTGAAAGCTATGCTTCCCTGTTCAAGGCTCATAGTGCCTCTCCTTACGCAAGCGCCTTGAGCTGTGTGGAAGAAATCGTGGATAAATGCGCGGAAATTGCCAATGAAGTCGGTACAGCCAAAATTGGTGACCCATACAACTTGTATAAAGCCGGAAATACTGAAGAAGCATTATATGCTGTGGAATCCTGGTACAGCTGGCATTCTCGTGATGACTATACCAATAACATTTATTCCATCCGGAATGCATATTACGGTTCTTTAGACGGTAATATAAATGCTAATTCTTTATCTACTGTTATCGCCGGTGCTAATTCATCATTAGATACCAAGATAAAGAATGCTATCCAAAAAGCGGCAAAAGCCATTCAGGATATTCCGCAACCTTTCCGTAATCATATTCCCAGTAACGAAACGGTAGCAGCTATGGATGCTTGTGCAGATCTGGAAAGTATACTGAAGAATGACTTAAAATCCTATATTGCAAATAATAGCAACAATATCAATACGGACGCAGTACTTAATCCTGTAGTAACACAATATGTAGATGCAGTAGTAGTGCCTACCTACAAAAGTTTGAAAGAAAAAAATGACGCTCTCTACAATGCAGTAATAGCCCTTGCAGACAATCCGTCAAATAGTGCTTTTGAAACAGCTTGTGATGCTTGGATCACAGCTCGTGAACCATGGGAAAAGAGCGAAGCTTTCTTATTCGGTCCGGTAGACGAAATGGGACTTGATCCTAACATGGACAGCTGGCCTTTGGATCAGAATGCTATTGTACAAATACTGAATTCTCAAAGTTGGAGTGATCTCGAATGGAGTGAAGGTGATGATGAAGCTGCTGTCGAATCGGCACAAAATGTACGCGGTTTCCACACATTGGAATTCCTTCTCTACAAAAACGGTGAACCACGTAAAGTACAATAAAGCTTTATCTTAGCTAAGATATTATTGAGAAGTAAAGGTTGGAATTCAATGATCCACCTTTACTTCTTTGGTATGTTTAAAACATATTATTGAAACAAAGTCAATAAACAATGAATCACTTTCTAAAATATTCATTCTCTTTCTTTTGCCTGTTGGCATGCTCTGCCTGTGATGATGACGGAATTGACATATTGGATATCGAGATTCCGGAGGGCTATGCTCTATCAGCCGGAACATCAACTATTTTCTTGAATTCGTCTGTTGCTTATGACACACCTGCAGATTGGATAACAGGAGCATACGATGTACGTTTCACCCGAGGTGACAGGCTATATGACGATGTACGTACAAGTAACAACGGTCATGGCGGCGGACTTGGCCCCGTTTATGCCGGTTATTCGTGCGGCAGTTGCCACCGGAATGCGGGACGTACTAAACCCTCTTTATGGACAGAGGGTGGATCGGGCAGCTATGGATTCTCTTCCATGCTAGTCTACATATCCCGTAAAAACGGAGCTTTCTTTCAAGATTATGGACGTGTGCTTCATGACCAGGCAATCTATGGAGTACAACCGGAAGGCAAACTGTCTGTGGAATACACTTACGAGACATTTTCCTTCCCTGATGGAGAAGCCTACACGCTTTGCAAACCCAATTATACTATATCTGAATGGTATGCCGAAGAAATCAAACCGGAAGATTTGTTTTGTACCGTACGTATTCCATTACGCCATGTAGGCATGGGGCAAATGATGGCACTAGATCCTGTTGAAATTGAAGCACTTGCAGCAAAAAGTAATTATCCCGAATATGGAATCAGCGGACGATGTAATTACATCACCGAACGCGGAGTGAGAAGTCTGGGATTGTCCGGCAACAAAGCTCAACATGCCGATTTAACTGTAGAATTGGGATTCTCCAGTGATATGGGCGTTACCAACAGCCGCTATCCGGAAGAAATCTGTGAAGGACAAATACAAGTAAACCAAGGTAGCATGATGGGGCTTTCTTACGACCAACTGGATGTCAGCACAGAAGAGATGGAAAACGTAGATCTCTATATGCAAAGTCTTGGTGTTCCCGCCCGGCGTAATGTAAACGACCCGCAAGTAATCAAAGGGGAACAGAACTTCTATAAAGCCAAATGTCATCTCTGTCATGTGACCACTTTACACACTAAAACACGTGGTAGTGTTTTATTAAATAATACTCAACTCCCGTGGTTAGGCGGTCAAACGATTCACCCTTATTCTGATTATCTATTACATGATATGGGTTCTGAAATTATGGGAGTCGGACTGAACGACAACTATGTAAGCGGGCTGGCACGTGGAAACGAATGGCGTACTACCCCTCTTTGGGGAATCGGCTTACAAGAAAAGGTCAACGGACATACTTATTTCTTGCATGACGGACGTGCCCGCAATCTGACAGAAGCCATCATGTGGCATGGCGGAGAAGGAGAAGCATCAAAGAACTTATTTAAGAATATGAGTAAGGAAGACCGGGATGCGCTGATTGCATTTTTAAATTCACTTTAAACTAAAAGTAGTATATATAAAGTAATTATGAAGAGATTTATAATCATTGCCATGCTGACTGCCATAATGCCTTTGGCCGCTATGGCACAACATGAAGAAGATACAGAAAATGGTGTAGTATCATTAGCTGGAAGAGAAGGATTCACTATCGAAACCAAGAAAGGAGATTTTGTATTCAAACCTTATCTGCTCGTACAGACCAGTGCAAACTTCAATTGGTACGACGATGAAGGACTGGATAAAGCATACAATCAAGATAACATAGCCAACTCCGGATTTTCAGTTCCTTACGCCGTACTCGGATTCACCGGAAAGGCTTTCGATAAAGTATCTTTCAACCTTTCCATAAATGCGGCAGCCAGCGGAGGCGCATTACTTCAACAAGCCTGGTTTGATGTTCAACTGAAAAAGCAGTTTGCCATCCGGGTCGGTAAATTCAAAACTCCGTTTTCACATGCCTACCTGACAACACTGGGAGAAACATTGTTACCTAGTTTGCCAGTATCACTGACTGCTCCCGTTATCCTCCCCTATTCTTTGAATGCGGTAACACCCAATATTGGCACCGGATTCGATTTAGGTGTAGAGATTCACGGTTTGGTAGCTGATAAATTCGGGTATGAAATCGGTTTATTCAACGGTACGGGTGCAGCGGTAAATACAGCAACAAAAACATTTAGTGATGACTGGCACATTCCGTCTTTACTGTACGCCGGACGTTTCACCTATATGCCTAAAGGAGTGATGCCCGCTACACAGGGAAATCCGAACAGGCTGAATGAAGACAAAATTATGTTTGGTATTTCTACCTCTATCAATGTAGAAAGTGAAAATGAAAGTACCAATGATTATCGTGCCGGATTGGAGTTTGCAATGCTAAAGAACAAACTTTACCTGGGTGCTGAAGTCTATTATATGAATGTTGGCTTCACAAAAAGACAAAAGATTTCCGAGTCATATAATTACTTGGGCGGCTATGTACAAGGTGGTTACTTCGTTGCCCCCCGTCTGCAAGCAGCTGCACGCTATGATTTCTTCAACCGTAACGGAATGGACACCAATGGTTTTCTAAATATGCCAGCCGTGGGTATGAACTATTTTTTCAAGAACTGTAATCTGAAGTTACAAGCGATGTACCAGTATATTGCCCGTAAAGGTCATGATACCCAACTTGATCGGGATAACGACGATTTAGGTTTGGCAGTACATTCGGCCAGTATTCTACTTCAGTATACATTCTAAATAGCACAAGAAAGGATTTGTTTATGAAAAAATACATTCTTTTCGGGGGTTGTCTACTGTTATTGGCATACATCACATCATGCGATGACGGACGTATTTACGAAAAGACAGAGACCCTATCAGAAGAAGGACGCACGCTGAAGATGAGCGGTAAGATCAATGGTATCAGTAAATGGCCCGATGGTTATAGTGTTGTAGTGGCAGGCTTCAGTGATGAGAGCGAGTATGCCGTTGTCACCAAAACAATTCCGGCGGTCGAAGATGATGAGATCCAGGTTACGATGACAGGAGTCAGTGATAAAGTAACCACTATTGAATTGTGCGTTATTAATAAATTGAGAAAACGAGTTATCAGTTTTCAGTCAATGGACGACCTTACAGCAGTTGACGACACCATCCTTATGGATGTGGGAACTGTAAATGTAGGTATGTACCATGGCATTCAAGAAAAAGTATTTAATACGACATGCGCACACTGTCATGGTGGAGGTAGTTCGGCAGCAGCCAACCTGTATCTGACAGAAGGCAAAAGTTACGAGGCACTGGTCAACCGCCCGTCGAAGAAAGTAGATGGCATGTTACTCGTCAAGCCGGGCAGTGCGCAAGAAAGCGTATTGCACACATTATTGAACACCACTATTAGTTCAACCTGGGGATACGATCACTCAAAAGAAATAGTATCATCCCCGATTTTGACCCTTATTGACGACTGGATCAATAACGGTGCGCAAGAATAAATAGTTATTTACCCAACTGATATGAACAACAAAAAACAACAGAATATTAAGTCTGAAAAGACGCTAACAGAGATTTTTAAATATAATGCAGGAGGAGAAGCTTCAGAGTATCATATTATCATTCATTCTACTAAACCGGAAGATACATACGAAGAACAGCTGAATGCAGTATTAAACACCTACGACTATTTACTTACCCAAGAATTGAAAGGAGCAGTTGCCATCCTCAAACGTTATTTCCTTAGTGACGCTGCCAATCAGGCAGATACACTACTGGCATTGACAACCGAAGGTTCGGACTGCGCACTTTCCATTGTGGAACAGCCCCCGCTGGACGGAACAAAAATTGCCTTATGGGTTTACCTGTTGACAGATGTACAGACACAAGTCTTACATAACGGGCTTTTTGAGGTGAAACACAGTGCCTATCGCCACTTCTGGGGCGGTAGTGCATTCAATCGTGCCGCCAATTCGGAATACCAGACCCGTCTATTATTGAACGACTATGTGATGCAACTCATGGAACAAAGTTGTAAACTGGCAGACAATTGTATCCGCACATGGTTTTTCGTGCAAAATGTAGATGTGAATTATGCCGGAGTAGTGAAAGCACGTAATGAAGTTTTCGTCACCCAAAACCTGACAGAAAAAACACATTATATTTCCAGCACAGGCATCGACGGCCGGCATGCCGACCCGAAAGTACTAGTACAAATGGATACTTACGCCGTAGCAGGACTGCAACCGGAACAGATTCATTTCCTCTATGCTCCTACCCATCTGAACCCAACTTATGAATATGGAGTAAGCTTTGAACGTGGCACGTATGTAGATTATGGAGACCGCCGACAGGTATTTATTTCAGGAACGGCAAGTATCAACAACAAAGGCGAAGTGGTATATCCCGGCAACATCCGCAAACAGACAGAACGAATGTGGGAGAATGTGGAAACCCTGCTGAAAGAAGCGGACTGCACGTTTGAAGATTTGGGACAAATAATTGTATATCTGCGTGACATAGCCGACTATACAGTTGTTAAAGCAATGTATGACAAACGTTTCCCACATACTCCCAAAGTATTTGTTCATGCTCCGGTATGCCGTCCCGGATGGTTGATTGAGATGGAATGTATGGGAGTGAAAGAATGTAAGAACAAGGAATACGCTCCATTTTAATATCATAAAAGATTATACAGTTGAAAAGGTTACTTATTATCTTATATATCTGTCTGGTGGGACTACTCGCTGTGACTACTTTCGTAGAACAAGCGTATGGGACAGATTTTGTAGAAAGAAATATATATCATACATGCTGTTTTTGTTGTTTGTGGGGAATAATTGCCACCATTGCACTTGTTGCTCTCATCCGACGCGCTTTATGGCGACGGTTCCCCATATTGTTGTTTCATGGCTCCCTCCTCGTTATCTTGGTGGGGGCCATGATTACGTTTATCGGAAGCAAAAAAGGATACGTACACTTGCTTCCGGGGGCAACGATAGACAGTTTCCAGGAATCGGAAAGCGGCAGAAAAGCTGATCTGCCATTCACAATACAACTAGATAGTTTCCGTATAGCATACTATCCCGGAACAGAAGCACCGGCAGACTACATCAGCTATATCACCTACTCTCTTCCCGGACAGAAAAATGTTCTATTACACGAACAGATTTCAATGAATCGTATATTTACATCACAAGGTTTCCGTTTCTATCAGTCATCTTTCGATGATGACGGAAAAGGGAGCTGGCTGACTGTCAATTATGATCCATGGGGAACAGGAGTGACTTATGCGGGATATATCCTGCTCGGTCTCTCCATGATTTGGCTACTATTTTCCCGCAGTAGTGATTTCCGACGCCTGCTAAACCACCCGCTACTTAAAAAAGGAGGTGTATTTATACTGTTTATTTTCTGCCTTGCAGGTAACATGCAAGCACAAAAAAAACTCCTTCCTGCATTGAAACGAACACAAGCGGACAGTTTAGCACAGGAACAGGTTATTTATCACGACCGGGTAGTACCTTTCAACACATTAGCCCGTGATTTCATTCAGAAACTGACAGGAGAAGCTTCATATAAAGGATTGACACCTGAACAAGTGATAGGTGGCTGGTTACTTTATCCGGAAGTGTGGAGAAATGAGCCATTGATATACATCAAAAATACAGAATTACAGCATTTATTAAACTTACAAACACCTTATGCTCGATTAACTGATTTATTTGACGGTTCTGTTTATCGTCTCCGTGAACATTGGCAACGTGAACAAGGACAACAAAGCAAACTCGCCAAAGCAATCCAGGAAACAGATGAAAAAGTAGGCCTGATCCTGATGTTGGAAAAAGGAACATTCATCCATCCATTACCCACTGATGGCAGCGTGCAACCTCTCTCCGAACTGGAAGTGAAAGCAGAATTACTCTACAACCGGATTCCGTTCAGCAAGATTCTTTTTATGATAAATCTGTCATTGGGAGTGTTGTCTTTCCTACTTCTACTTCATAACAGCCTGCAAAGAAATACCCTCTCGCCCAAAGCCAAAACGATTTCCCGCATGGCAGGAACTTTCTTTTCTGTTGCACTCTATCTTGCTTTCATATTCCATTTAGCAGGATATTGCCTGCGCTGGTACATTGGCGGTCGTATTCCACTTAGCAACGGTTACGAAACCATGCAGTTTATGGCTCTTTGTATTCTTTTGATAGCTTGTCTGCTCCATCGAAGATTCTCATTTATACTTCCATTCGGATTCCTCCTCTCCGGCTTTGCTTTGTTGGTCTCCTATCTGGGACAAATGAATCCCCAGATAACCCCATTAATGCCGGTGCTCGTCTCTCCATGGCTAAGTATTCATGTTTCATTGATTATGATGTCTTATGCCCTATTGGCATTCATCATGCTAAACGGAATACTGGCATTATGCCTCCGGAAAAAAGAATCGGAAAACAATGTCTCCGGAAACGACGCTATACAAGACAACCGGATAGAACAGTTGACGCTAGTCAGCCGCTTGCTGCTCTACCCTGCCACCTTCTTTTTAGGAGCAGGCATCTTTCTGGGAGCAGTTTGGGCAAACGTTTCCTGGGGACGATACTGGGCGTGGGACCCGAAAGAAGTATGGGCACTGATTACTTTTCTGGTATATGGAGTAGCCTTCCATTCACAAAGTCTGCGCATTTTCCGCAAGCCCCTATTCTTCCATATCTATATGATTCTTGCTTTCCTGACCGTCTTAATGACCTATTTCGGGGTGAATTATGTTCTTGGAGGGATGCATAGTTATGCAAACGCCTGAACCACTATATATAGCTAGTAATTGATAGAAGAATACCCAATTTAGGGGATTGCGGGAAAAGCGGAAAGCCCCTATCTTTGCAGTATCAGAATTAAATTAATTAGTCATAATTATATTACGTAGCCACATTAAAAATACATAGAAATCGGCCGAAGTGATTCACCCGCATTTCTTTTATTTGGTTGTTAAGTTGAAAAAACCATATAATGTATTCATTTTGGAATATGAATAGATGACATATTCTAAAAGAGGCAAGGACGTCCGGCTTGTGAAAGCCGGACGTTTTTTTATATCAGTAAGAGAATAAAGTGAGAGAGCTCATGCATTCATGAGCTCTTTCCAACCAGCCGTTTCAAAAGCGATATACTCCGCTATAAACTTCTCCATCTCTTCTTTCTTCACAGGATGCAACACCAGCTCTTCAAGCAGGGCAAACAACCATACCGTATTCAGGTGAATAAAGAAGTTAGTTATTGCTATATTGATATGCGGATATTTCTGCTTCATCCCTTGAAAAAAAACAGAAATCGTACGCGTCATCAAATCTGTATATTCAGAACGGAAGTTCTCCAAAACAGAACCTTGTGCCTGAAAAAGCAGCAACCGCAAACGGTCACGATGTTCAGAGACCAATCTGATATATTCCCGTACAGACATTTTCTGATAATCCGAATCCATAAAGACGTCTATCGTCATCTGATCTGCATCGTGATTATAAATCATAGCATACAGATCATTCAATACCGGTTTCAGAATCGTACGGAATATCTCATCCTTATTGGTGAAATAATGATAGATATTACTCACCGTCACCCCTGCCCTCGAAGCTATTTCACGCATAGAGGCATCCTTGTATCCCTTTTCCAGAAACACTTCTTCGGCTGCCTTCAAGATTCCCTCTTGTATATCTCCTTTCAAAAATTGCATAGTATCGTTGCTATTTATCCATTCATATTTGTAACCTGTCTGTTCACCATCCGGGCAAATATACCATTTTTCTTTTTCAATTCCTCCGGTGTTCCCATTTCAGCAACACTTCCATTCTCCAATACTACAATTTTGTCGGCATTGGCAACGGTTCGCATACGGTGCGCAATAATCAGCACCGTTTTGTTACGTACCAATTCAGATATACCTGCCTGTATCTTGGTTTCATTCTCAACATCAAGCGAAGCCGTAGCCTCATCCAACAGAACGATCGGAGCATCCTTCAACAAAGCGCGGGCAATGGAAATACGCTGACGCTCACCGCCGGATAATGTTTCTCCATTCTCACCGATAATCGTCTGGTATCCCTGCGGCATTTTAGTGACAAACTCATCACATTGTGCCAAGCGGGCAACTCTCCGGACTTCCTCATCCGTAGCATCCCGTTTGCCAATACGGATATTATCCATAATGGAAGCATTGAAAAGAACTACATCCTGAAAGACAACGGAATAGTTTTTCAACAAAGTTTCAGGATCAATCCGACTGATATCCTGCCCGCCGAGGGTAATCTTTCCCGACTGGATATCCCAGAAACGTGCCGCCAACCTGGCCGCCGTACTCTTGCCACTACCCGAAGGACCAACCAAAGCCGTTTTTTCACCTTGCCGGGCAATAAAAGACAAGTTATTCAGAATTTGTTTTCCCTGCTCATAAGCAAAGTCTACCTGTCTGAATTCGATATCATAACCTTGAGGAGTGAATTCGGTAGTCCCGTTTTGTACCGGCAATGCTTCCATCTCATTCATTCTATTGATACGCACATCCAAATAGAACAAAGCGGCAATATTATTCATCACCTCACTGACCGGAGCATACACACGCGACCCGATAACCATAAATATAAGATAGGTAAACAAATCAACCGTACCCGAAGCCAAGAGATTGGCACCAACGATAATAACGCTTGCCAGTCCGAGTTTCAATACACTTTGGGAACCGTTTACCAACATGCCGAGCACCAGTTCATTACGAGTCAATACCTTTTCATAGGTATCAATGCTCGCATCCAGTTTTTCCAGATAGTCTCTCTCCTGATTGTAGGATTTTATCTCCTGAATGGTATCGAGTCCTTCCTGGATATGCTCGGTCACCATCCGTTTGTTCAGATAATTACTTTCATTGCTTTTCTGTATTTCCTTCTTCGAGAAAAGAAGAATTGCGGCGGCAAGCGGCACTACCCAGAACAAAGCAATCGTCAACTGCCAGTTATAAAATGCCATGCCGACGGTAATAAACAGGATGCTGATAATGGAAGCAAACAACTGGGGAACCGCATGCGAGAAAGTATGCTCGAGATCAGTGCAGTCATCCATAATCGTGGCGGTGAGGTCGGAAAGATTCTTTTCGCCAAAGAAAGCCAGAGGCAACTTGCGAAGTTTTTCCGCCAATGAGATACGCCGGTTTGCACTCTCATCATAAACGGTGGTATAGGTACTACGATATTGCAATACCGCAAATATATACATGACTATCATAAAGACAATACCGAGTATGCTATAATAGAGAATACCATGCGTCACCGAAGCCGAAGGCTGAAACACAGGACGAAGATATTCCTCAAGAAAGAGAAAAACAAATACCGCCGGCAACATCAATACAATATCGAGCAGTGTAGTGAAAAACACACCTTTACAGAAATCTTTCGCTCCTTTAGTTGAAAGGGCAAAACGTCTTTTTATTACTTCAATCATTAGAAACCTCCTTTCCTATTGTCCAGCGAACGGATTGCTGGTATTCATTCCACATACGATAATAGATGCCTTGTTTTCCAAGCAGGTTGGCATGTGTACCTTGTTCCGCAATCTTCCCCTTGTCAATGACGAGGATATTGTCGGCATCAGTGATGCTTGAAAGACGATGAGCAATCATCAATACGGTTTTTCCTTTTGTCAGTTCTTTCAAGGCTTGCTGGATGAGATGCTCATTTTCGGGGTCGGCAAAAGCAGTCGCCTCATCCAGTACAATGATGGGAGCATTTTTCAGGATTGCACGTGCCAATACGATCCGTTGCTGTTCCCCGCCGGAGAGATATGTTCCCTCCGTACCAATCTTCGTATTCAGTCCGAGCGGAAGTTTATTGATAATTTCCCGGCATTGTGCCATATCTACTGCCCGTTCCACTTCCTCCATTGTCGCGTCGGGATTACCATATTTGATATTTTCGAGCAGAGAAGTCTTGAACAGCTTTGTATTCTGGAACACGAAAGAAATATATTTCATCAGTTCTTCGGGAGCGATTTCTCTTACATTGATGCCACCTATTAAAACTTTCCCTTCCGTTGCCTCCCAGAAACGGGGAACTAGACGGGCAATCGTTGTTTTCCCTCCGCCCGAAGCTCCGACAAGAGCTACTGTGTTTCCTTGCGGAATAGTGAAACTAACATCATCCACCGCCTTTTGATTAGCTCCCGGATAGCTGAAGGAAACTTTTTCGAACTGAATACTGAATTCCTTTACCGGTTGTGGATGCTCTACAACAGTCAGGTGCTCATAAGCAACCAGATTCTCAAGACGTCCGATAGCTTCACTCGCCTGCCCCAAAGCCTGATTGAGATACATACTCTTCATGATACTTTGGGAGAATACAGGAGTAATGAGAACAAACAGGAAGAAATTAAGTAATACCGATGCATAATTACCTGAATAACCGATCAGCAAAATAGCCAACGGAGCAAGGAAAAACACAAAACCATTGATTATTACGGTATAGAGCGACATCGGCTTCTCCCACATTCGTGTATAGCCGAATACCATTTTATTATAATTCATGATACAGCGATGAAAGTTCTTGAAAGAGTAAATAGTCTGCTGGAAAACCTTCACTACGGGAATTCCTCTCACATACTCTACAGCTTCGGTATTCATTTCCTCCAGAGAGGTCATGTAGCTTTTCATAAACTGCCGTCCCTCCGCATTCATCATAAACCCCATAACCAGCATGGCAATAATTACAGGGACGATACATGCCAGACCAAGTATCCAATCGAACACAAAAATCAGTATGGCAGCTACCAACGGCACTAGAAAAGTAGCCGCAAGATCAGGCAACTGATGTGCCAGAAAACTATGGGTAACCCCTGCATTGTCATCTATAATCTTGCGAATACGTCCGCTCGTATTAATGTCAAAGAAGCCGAGAGGCATACGCACTATCTGGCGCATGGCTTCTTTGCGCAAATTCGATTCAACCCGAAAAGCTGCAAGATGCGAAGACATCAATGCGGCAAAATAAAGGACGATGCTCGCCACGGCCATGCCTGCCGCCCACCAGGCATACGTCACCACATTACCGGAAGAGGTTATCTCTCCGTGTTCAAGCAGTTCTCTCACAATCAGCCAAATAAGGATATAAGGCAACATGCCCGCCAGGGCACTTAGGGCAGACAGCAGCATTGCCGCAGGCAAAAGCACTTTCCGTTTACCCATGTAGTTCTGAAGTTTTTTCAATGTACTCATAACGTACGTTCAATCTATATTAAGTTCGACAATCATTTAACTTATCGCTTGTTTTCAAAAAAAGAACAATATTCGAAATCGTTCAAAAAAAAAGAGAGCTTATATTTCTATAAGCTCTCTTCATCCCATTCAATCCGGTGCATGTGCACCTTTGATATATGATTAATCTCGACTCGTCTCTCACTGATTCGCATAAGTTTTCAATTATTTTCTGCAAAGGTACGGCTCGCCGGCAAGACGGACAATACCTAAAAATAATGAAATTTGCTATTCAAGCTATAACGAATAAGTAATGATTGAAACAACAGAATAGTTATTCATGTTTCAGCCACGTATTTGGCAATACTTCTTTTTCACCTTTTTCATTCACCAGTTCCATCTGCAATACGCCTCCGTTACAATCGAAGTAACGCACCTCTATCGGATGAAGCCCGGCTTTCAAAGCCTTCTGCACAATAATCTCTACCGGCGAATGTGCTCCATCATTATCTCCCAACAATTCACCGTCAAGCATTAATGTGCTACCGTCGTCCGAGAGAAGGGCAAATGTATAGATACCATCGGCAGGAACTTCCAGATAGCCGGTCAATACCAGACCGATATTTCCTTTCACCTCTTCGGGAATGGATACCGATTCCACCACATACTCCCCTTTGACAGGAGCTGCATCCATATCCGCACAAAGATTACCACGGAAATCGTGCCATACTGCTTTCAAGCCGGGCTGCAAAGCAGCCGGAGCAGTCACCGCCTCCGCATAAGGAGCCTTTACATACTTGGTACGCACCACATCCGAAGGAGAACCATCCGGACGGAAAGTGCGGAAAGCGAAATCCGTAGTCTTCCCAACTTCCAAAGCACCGTTATAAAGAGCTGATTCTTTGGTAGGCATACTGCCGTCCGTCGTATACCGTATTTCAGTACCGGGTAACGGGCAAGTCAATTCCACAGTTGTTTCATCAATAAATGCATTCACTTTATAGAATCCCTGCAAGTCAGGCACCCTATAATTTACCCTCATCACATCCATCCGCTTAAATTGCGGAACAAGCTGACGATAGAATTCTTCGAGACCCGGTTTAGCTGTCGGCTCCGCCCAAGCTATTTCACTCAACGCTATCATACGGGGAACAATCAAATATTCAATGCGCTTCATTGTCGGAATCCATTCAGCCCAGAGATTCGCCTGCACACCCCAGATATATTTCTTCTGTTCCGGCGATAACCGCTCGTCTGCACACGGATCATACGCAAGTATTTTCTTTACTGAATTCTGATCCTGCGCATAATCGAAATAGAAATATTCATTCGGACAAGCAATCACTTTCTGCTTTTGTGCAGTTGCTGTAGGCAATGCATCTTTCGCCCAACTTCTCCACCAGGTAATGGCAGCATCGGAAGATAATCCGTCGGATACCACTTCATCCCAGCCTATGAGTTTCTTTCCATTGGCAAGGAAGAATTTCTCCATGTCACGTACAAACCATGCCTGAAGTTCTTCTACCGAACCCAGTTTCTCCGTACGAATCCGTTTCTGACAAAGAGGACATTTCTTCCAGTTGGCTTTTTCCACTTCATCACCACCCATGTGCACATATTCATAAGGGAAAAGTTCAAAAACTTCTTTGAACACATTCTGACAGAACTCCAGCGTTGTATCTTTGCCCGGACAGATAGGAGAAGAGAAAGTTTCCCCCCACCCGATTAATCCGTCGCACGCCAATTCCGGATATTGACCGATAGCTGCCAGGAAATGTCCCGGCATATCAATCTCGGGAATGACATCAATGCCTCTTTGCGTAGCATAGGCTACTATTTCTTTTATATCATCATGAGTGTAATAACCTCCATACAGCGTATCTCCTTCCACAATGCGTATCTTATCTTCCGGAATCAGGAAATCGGTATTATCTTCTTCTTTCGCACGTGCCATACAGGTACGATCCTGCGTATTGAATTTACGCCAGGCCCCTTTTTCTGTAAGCAACGGGTACTTCTCGATCTCTATACGCCAACCCTGATCGTCGGACAGATGCCAGTGGAACTTATTAAGTTTATACAAAGACATCAGATCTAATACATGCTTCACTTCTTTTTTATTCCAGAAATGGCGGGAAGCATCCAACATAAATCCACGCCATTCAAACCGTGGCGCATCTTCTATTTGCACGACAGGGATAGAATAATTCTGTTTCTCTCCCTGCACTTCTATCGTTGCAGGAAGCAACTGGCGAATAGTAGTAATAGCAGAAATAATACCCGAATAGTCAGTTGCCTCTACCCGAATATACTCCGGCGTAGACTCAAGTTTATAAGAGCCGGGCTTTCCAACAGTATCCTTCAACTGAAAATACATATCTACCTGACTCTTATCGGTAGTGACTTCAACAGAAGACGATACGACATTCCGAAGAATTTCCTGCAGGTATCCGGTAGCCGGAAACAACGACTGATCGGAAACTCCGATCTTCATGCCATCTTTTAAAACAAACGAGCCCGACTGCTCGGTCAGACTAACGGGGGTAGGCAGGATTGCAGTTTCTTGCTTGACGGTAGACGTACAAGAAGAAAAGACACAAGCTGACACAATGAGTAAAGAGCTACTTAATTTTTTGAACATGCGGTTAACTATTTAATAAATGATTTGTCCTGTTTTTAATTGACCATCTATATATAATACAACTAAAACGCATAAACTACTAAAAGGCGGAAAAAGTTTTTCGCGACTTCATGTCACAAACTCCTATTAATGTTTATCTTTGCTCCCCAATCCATTACAAAACAATTATAAAGGGTCACTTCAATGTCAAGAGAGAAAATACTAATCAAAACCTCATGGATCAGCACAATCGGCAATGCAATCCTGTCCGTATCCAAAATCATAATCGGTTTATTTGCCGGTAGTTTAGCGGTAGTCGGCGACGGTATCGACTCGGCAACCGACGTCCTCATCTCTATCGTTATGATTTTTACGGCAAGAGTGATGAATCGTCCGCCTTCAAAGAAATATGTGTTCGGTTATGAGAAAGCGGAAGGGATCGCGACTAAAATCTTGTCACTTGTGATATTCTATGCTGGTATGCAGATGTTGGTATCATCCATCCAAAACATCTTTTGCGATGAAATGAAAGAGATACCGTCAGCCATCGCTATCTATGTGACTATATTCTCTATTATCGGTAAGCTACTATTAGCTTCATATCAATACAAGCAAGGAAAGAAAATAGACAGCTCCATGCTGACGGCAAATGCGATTAATATGCGTAATGATGTCATTATTTCGGCAGGAGTTTTATTAGGATTACTGTTTACTTTCCTACTTAAGTTACCCATACTCGACTCAATAACAGGATTGATAATCAGTCTCTTTATCATCAAATCTTCCATCGGTATTTTCATGGACTCAAATGTAGAGCTTATGGATGGTGTAAAAGATGTCAATGTATACAATAAGATATTCGAAGCCGTCGAGAAAGTGCCGGGCGCAAGCAATCCGCATCGGGTCAGATCACGAATGATAGGAAACCGGTATATCATCACTCTCGACATTGAAGTGAATCCTCATATAACCATCACACAGGCACACGAAATTGCCGGAGCCGTAGAAAAAAGCATAGAAGACTCCATAGACAATGTATATGATATTTTAGTACACGTAGAGCCTGCCGGAGAATGTCAGACAGATGAGAAATTCGGAGTGAACAAGGGTATGGTCTGATTGGTATATAGATATATTATTTATAGAAATTTATTCAATTCTTCTACCAACAAGTAAACAGTAGTAGAAGATTCCTGTTGTGCCGGATTATTGCCATCAAATTGTTTCATGATAGTTTTAGCATGATTTATGGCTTGCTCTTGTTTAGAAAACAAAGCATTGAACATTTTAGAACTTACACCCGATTTTTTTGTATAGGAAAATCCCAGTAAAGTGCTCAACATTTTTTCATATCTGGAACGATGTAAAGCTCCTTGATATAAATTGAAATGAAGTAAAAACCAAAACTCAAAAGCTTGGTTGCTATAAGCCACTTCAAAACCATTCTGTTGTGCCAAGAGAATCGCAGAGTTGAAATCATTTTCAGGAAAGTCATCTTTGTCAAAAACCACCCAATTCTGGTTATATATCCGTCCTTTTCGCTTTTCCTGTTCTTTTATATTGATAGCCTTCTGCACTAATGTTAATGTTCCCATACCCTGCCCTACAGCTTTCACATTGGCTGAAGTCAAACGAAAAGCGTTAAAATAATCCGGTTCTGTATTCACTCCTTCACAAATAATCAGAAATGTTTGTTTCACTTCACGCACACCACTGATACGAGTTATCTTTCTTTCGACACGCGGATTTATATTTTTCCCTTTTGTAGCCGCCATAAGTTAATTTTCTTGGATATTGAACAAACGGGTTAAATCTCCAACAATTGGAATTGCTCCATACTTTCCAGATAAATAATCTTTTTCAAACGAAGCGTCATTACGTATTTTATACTCTGCCAATGAATAAAGCTCAGTTGCTCCATAGCGGTCTTTCTGTGTGAACCAGATCTGGTCTCGTCGGAAGATATTAGCACTCAATAAATTGGTATCATGAGTAGTGAAAATCAATTGAGCATTTTTCGGATTTGTTTCTTTTGAATTAAACAAGGCAATAATTCTACACGTAAGAAGTGGATGCATTTTAGAATCAAATTCATCTATAATCAGACGCTTTCCATTATCCAAGGCATCAATGATAGGATACGCTAAAGAAAAATACTTTATTGTGCCTTCCGATTCATTTTTTCTGAATGGAAAAGTAACAGTCTTCACTTCATACCCTTTCTCATCGTACTGTGTATGCGTACTAACGATAGTATTATCTATTTTCTCAATGTTTTCAATGCCTAAATCAGCATAACGGGAAAACTCTACAACTCTTTGCTTTATTTTAATATCATCCAATTGGATGGTTGCAGTATTCCATATCTTTTCATCATTAGAGCCTGAAATAATAGTGGTATCATTCAGCCATTTCATTATCTCCACCGCTATCGGATCATTAAATTGAGCTGCAACAGATAGTAACAATGCGTTCGCCCTCACCATTCGTTTACCCGCAAGCTCTTTACCAACGACAAATTTGGTATGAATATCAAAATTATCTTTTTCCCGATAGAATAATTCCACTTCCTTAGCTCTCTTTTTATTAGCCTTTTGATAGAGCCACTCCGAATGTACCAATGAATTATCAGCCTCAAAACCATAACGATATTGATTGTCCTCATCACAGAATATGGCTTCAAAATAACTTGGTTCATTCACAGTGAGCGAATTCAACCGGAAACTTTCTATATTAACCCGTTCTCCCGCTTGAATATCCTTCGATGAGTTTATCACATACCATTTAAAGAATTCAAACGCCTTAATAAAATTGGATTTCCCGGATGCATTAGCACCATAAACAACCGCACTCTTCATTAAGGATAATCCGACATTTCCTACACTAAAGATTATATCTTCAGCCGGAACCTGTATTTCTTTCAAAGCCGATGCAACCAATGACAATGTAGATTGTTCTTTGAAGGATAAAAAGTTTCCTATTTTAAATTGAATAACCATACTTTAATATGCATATTTGAGAATTTATCACAAATATATCATTTATTATTCAAAATAGAAACACTTAACAGATGAATTACATTATTTTATGATAAGTTGAATAGGAATCGATTATCAGCCCCATGACTCTATCAGATAAAATACAAAATCCTGCACGTTTCTCGTACAGGATTTCGCATTACATATTTAGCCTGGTGTTTATGAATTAGCATCTACTTCTCCATTATCCGGCAGCACGGCTGAATTCCAATCATTAATACTCGTATCAGTAACTTTCGCCTCCGTCTTATTCACAGTAACCGTATATATGTACTGTGTACCCTCTTTCGTCTCAAACTTCGTCTTACTTTCATCTGTATATAATTGAGTGGTATAAGTGGTACCTTCATTCTTATTATCATAATGCAAATCAAACTTCAATCCACCTTGTACACTCTCTCCCGGACAAAGGATATATACAAATTCCACATATTCTATTACGCCATCCTTTTTAACCTCTTTTCCGCTAACTCTAGGATTTGCAGTATACAGAAATGCTAATTTATCTACTGTACCATCCGGAGTAACAGTTCCGTCCTTAGGATTGAAAATCACCTTAGAATGCAGATTATTTGCTGAACTGGAAAAAGTCAGATCGTACCACGATGCAAATGGAACAGTCGTAAAGCCTTTACCCGCTTTCAGACGGATAACCAATTTACTCATTTTATGTGCAAATTGAAATTTCAGTTCAGGGCTTTCTTTTGTACCTTTTGCTGTGGCATACAGGAAATCAATTCGATCTTGCCCCCTTACTCCTACAGGTGAGTAATTAGTCTTTTGCTGTTTGATAATATTGCCTTCAATCGTCTTATAATTTGTTAGCTTGCTATACTCTACATAAGGATAATATGCTGAAAATTCACCATCAGCGGCTCCATAATAAATAGTAGAAAATGAACTGTTAGGTTCAAAATTATTAGTTCCCTCTATTAGATTGTATCGGTAAGCTGTATACGTAAGTTTACCGCTAGTTCCATAGATACCTATCACATCACCGGTCTGCCATTCACTATCATCCGTCACACGTGTTTTTAGTCCGTCAATTCCGGCTGATACTTCAGCAGCCACTTGCTCGTTATCAGCAATACTCTCAATCTCAGTGTTATCACACCCAGCAAATGCTATTAACAAAGAGACCGCTAAAAAATAGTTCTTTTTCATAACTGTATTTTATTAAATGTATATTGATTATTTCCATTTCAATTATTGTGCATCAACCTCACCACCATTCACCTTAGTCCAATCATTAATGGTAGCTCCGATAATTTCCGCTCTCGTACGGTGCAGTTTCACTTCATACATGTACTTGCTGCCTGCATCCAATGTCTTATCCATTGTCCAGGTGAAAGGTTCGTCATTTCCATTATTCAAATCAAAAGTCAGCACACGTGACTTAGCTGCATCGGGTAATAGAATAGCCTCGCTCAAAGTGCCGGACTCGGTTGTAAGCAATGTGACATCCGACTTATCCGCTCCGCACGCAAGCGTACCGTTAGAAAGATTGAAAGTCGCTTTTATAGGTTGATCGCCAACTGTGATACTAAGATTTTTCAGGTCAGCCGTATTCAATCCGTCGCCCGGACTTATTACCAATACTAACTTAGAAAGCTTATGAACAAATTTGAATCCTACTTTCGGATTCTCCTTTGTGCATCCTTCCACCTTGCCGGCATACATGAAGTCGATAGCTTCCTGACTACTTTGAACAGTCACATTCAACGGATAAGTATAATCCGTCAGCGGAGAGATAAAAGGATAATATGCATAAAAATCCACCGCACCGACAACGGGGAAATAGATAATATTCGTATTATCCCCTTCCGTCTCTGCTCCATCGGGTTTAAAATTGCCGTCTCCTCCCGTAGTCACATAGCATTTATTATCCGCTCCACCACAAATATTCTCCTGCGTCAACCCCGCACCGTTACCGGAATACACCATAAAAACGCCGATTTTATCATTATATCCCCAGTCCGTATCTATGGCACGACTTGCCGAAGCTCCTTTCGTTCCAATCTCCCCCTGCACAGTCAATGCCGTGCGTCCGTCGGGCACAGGCGAAGATTGCGGCTCATTATCGTTGCTACAAGCTCCCAACGAGGCAGCCAGTGCGACATACAGTACAAATTTCTTATTCTTCATTCCGTTTCAGTATATTATTGTTATCAAATTCCGCCATAATGCGATTAATGAATATCCACTTGTCCGCCGTCCACTGGACTCCAGTTACTAATTTCCCCTGAGAAGTCCGTCTGAGAAGGCAAATCAAAGTTCGCTCCCAATACCAACGGAGTCATCGAACCGTCGTCAAAATGCTCATGCAATATTTCGGTAAGATCAGTTTCTATTGTCTGTACGGTTCCGTTGTTCAATGTCACAGCTACGGTAAGTTCTTGCTCATCTTCCGGAAGAATACCAAACAAACGGATCGTTGCGGTCAGTGTAGGAGTCCCGTCGCTTGCTTCGGTTTTCATAAAAACAGGAGAAAGAAATGTGTCCGATATAGAGACCAAAGCTCCGGTTCTGAGATTTATACCGGAAGCAATGCCGCTTAAAGTAGCATTCACTGCGGTAATGTGTTTATGGTCGCCCTCTTTTAGTTTCAGCACCAATGTCAGTTGGCGAATGCGTTGCCGCATCTTGACCGTAACAGAGAGTGTGTCGTCTTTCGCCATATCCAATGCTTGCACCGCAGAGAATAGATAACCGGGAAGAGCCTCTATGCCGTTTCCACCCGCAGCAGTTACCGTAGCTATATCACCGGAAACTGTAATGGATTCGGGTACATTATATACCAGCAACTCGTAAGATTCCGGTTCAAGCAAGGCATGATAAAGGTTGGTATTTCCTTTCACGGATTGCTCGTCACTCATTCCTGAACGACCGGAAACACGAAGCAGATAGGATACAGGCTGCACAGACTCAGAGGAGCGGTCACTCCAATCTGTCGTCACCAGCAATGCTCCTTGTGTCGGGTGAGGAGTGCGATATACATCATCCTTGACACAGGAGGACATCAGAAGAACAGCACCGCAAATGAGGGCGGCACATGAAGTTATTTTAATAGTTTCCATATCAGTGTGATTCCTAATTGGTTAATACCCCAATAATTTTTTGTCTTACAATCTTTGCGTACACGAACCTTATTGATAAGCGTGTATTCGTCATAATCGGCGTAAGTATAACCTACTCCGGCATGAAAGTCGAGCGAAAGATTACTGTTCAGGTCTAGCTGATACCCGCCTGTAAATCCCCCACCCAGATAGTCACCCTGACGACCGGTATTACCAAGTTTGTAGTGAAACTCGCCCGTATGATACATCGCCCCGAGAAAGCCACGACTTTTCCCGCCCAGATAGTAACGTATTTCAGGAGAAACCTTCCAAAGAGCGTAGCGACGGTTTTTATCATCCCAACTCCATGAAGTCCAACTGCCGTTGACTAAAACACCCAAGTGGCGGTTTACACGCCATTCTACACCTAGGTCGGGAGTCAGCGTAGCCCAACGAAGCAGGTTAGCGCGCAAAGCAAGGCGATAAGACGGATGTGTTTCAGATGAAGCCAGAAGTTTCTCCGAAGAAACGCCGACAGATGTTGTTTCCGGACAAGTCCCCTGTTCAGAATTTTCCGAAATATCCTCCATTTCCTTTTCCTTTATTACAGGTATTACAGAGTCCTCTTTTACATTTGCTGCCGCCTCATCTTTGGGTAGACGAAGACGAACGATGACCACATGGCGCAAATCCCCATAAGTTTCAGCATGGTTACGAGTGATGAAGCAGTTTTCGTTGATTCCTTTGCACAGGATAAGTTCCGATTTCACACGATTACTGCGAATTTTAGCTAGTTTCAGATTCTCTGCAACCGTAGGTTCCGAAGCACAATAACCATCTACCAGCAAAGGAGCTTCACCACTCAAAATAGCGGCTTTGTGGTTTTCTACAAGAGATAACAGATGATCCAATTGCGTGCCGTTCCCTTTCCAAGGAATATAAAACATATCCTTATGAGAAACAAAACGAAAGACATAAAGAGTGTCGGGTGTCTGTGCCATAGAAACGGCAGGTAGCAAGAGCGGCAGGAACAAAAGCAGAAGATAAAATTTGTGTATCTGCATTGTCGTTGAGTTTTTAATGAATATTCAGTCCTTTTCATTTTCCGTTACTTTGTAGGTAACGGAAAAAAACTTATTCAGCGTTCTTACAAAGACATTCTATTAAAAAGCACTTCAATAAATAATAAAAGTCTAGTACCTCCGCTTAATTAGAATTATGGTAGAGGGAAAAGTGTTTTGCATATTTTAGCAATCTGATGGCTATAAATGTAAAAAATAGGGTGTTTTATGCGTATAACCTCCTATTTAGTATGCTTTATTAGAAAATAAACCCATTTTTATTTGCATATTTTAATTAATACCAATACTTTTGTTGCGCATCTCACTTTCCGTTACCTACAAAGTAACGGGTGCATAATCAACTCATAAACAAACAAATACAAATCCAATCATTATCTTATCCCGTTCCTAAGACCGTCTTTTACGCAAGCAATTACCATTCTATTTGCCTTGTCCAATTCTTCCGTTTCAAAAGGTTTAAGATAAGTTTCCGTCACTTTTATGGAAGAATGTCCTAAGGCATTGCTAATGATACCAATCGGGCACTTTTTGCGATAGGCAAGAGTAGCCCAAGTATGCCGGGGCGTATAAGAGGACAGTTTGCACTTTACCCCAATAACGTAAGCCAAGTGATCCAGTCGCCGGTTGAAATCGCGAAGAACACACAGGTATCGGTCATATTCCTCACGACTACCGATACCACCCGCTTTTCCTCCATCCAAAATAGAAAGAAGATAAGGAGAAGCAGGATTAGTATCAGAACAGGTTCGAATCAGAGACTCCGCCTCTTTCGGTACAGTCACCGTTAGACGACGCCCCGTCTTTTGACGGCAATAACTGACTACCCCGTCTTTATAATCACATTTGCGCAAACGGGCAAGGTCGGCAAAAGGTATTCCACGAAGCAGAAACAGCAAGGAGAACCAGCAACGGGCTTCTTGCAAATTATCTTGTACCAACGAAGACGAAACAGAAGTGCCAACCGCCACGCTACCTAAGTCCGGCAACGGGAAAGATAAAATCTTCGCCATATCGGCGGGTGAAAGCGCACGTTTCACGTCGGCACAAGTACCTGTATAGACACTGTCAAAAAGACCGGCCGTATAATCTACTTCACCGTCTTTCAAAAGCCGATGATATACCGCACGCAGCATCCGCATATAGGTGGAGATAGTGTTCATCTTCAACAACTTGCCTCTCAGATACTCCTCAAATTCCCGCAAGACGCTTACGGTAAATACGTTACGTACTGCCATTAAGATTTTTCTCCCTTTACGCTTATTCCAATAAGCGGTAAAAGTGTGGAGAGTACTACGGTAGACATGAGCGGAGCCAAAACGATGTTCATCTTCCAGAGTCTGCACCAAAGAGAGCATAAATTCAGTCAAATTTTTCTTTTCTTTCATTACGGAGATAATTATAATTAATTATTAATAGCCTTCACCTTTTTGCTGTAACTCGTTATTCATAGGCATTAGCGGGTGAAGGGCGGTATCTTCACCTGCAACACACCTCCGGTTCATTAGCAGCAAACTTCCTTTTTTATAGACACTAAACTTCTTTTCTATTATAGATAAACTTCTCTTCTTACGAATATAAAATTCTTTTTCACTAATCACAATCTATAAACGCAAGTTGCGTTTATAAAAACAAAGCTTGCATTTATAAAAACAAAGGCTTCGTTTTTATAATCAAAGCCTTCGTTTATAGTTTATCTATAACCAAAAAGAAATTAGTTCTTATAGAAAGGAAGTTTAGATCCTATAGAAAAGAAGTTCATCTACAATATCCGGTCGCCATCAGACCAATTATCGGTATACATAGATAGCTTAAAAAGAGGAAAGCGGGTGAAATATATGCCCTTCACCCGCTAACGCCTATGAATAGGGTATTATAGCGAAAAGGTGAAGGGCGGTATAAAAAGACCAAATCTGTCGGAAGAGAAGCTATCGGGTAGCGTTGTATAACTTACCGAACAGCCGAATTAATAACTGATTTTCACTCCGGCAAAGAAGCTTCTCGGCAAGGACGGACCGTAGATATATCCGGAATCGCGGTCGGCTCCTTTATCAAAGTCATTCTGATAGGCATTGAAAATATTCTGCACTCCGGCGTTCACTTGCAAATTCACTGACTTGTAGAGTTTAAAGTCGTATGCAGCCTTCAGGCTTATGTCAAAGAAGTCCTTCGTATTCACCGTTATCGGATTTTCAAGGAATCCCGGAACTGGTTCGTGAGGAACCAGCATCGAACCGGTATATGTACCGGAAAGAGCGATAGACAATGGTTTTACCGGAGTATAGGTTGCTGTAAAATAACCGTAAGTATTCGGCGTACGCATCATTTTCTTCACAGCCGGAGCGTCCGGATTCCACACGTGCGGTTCGTTGTAATGACTCTGCTGCAAAGTGACTCCCGCCTGAACCTGGAATTTAGTCAGATATGCCATCTTTCCTTCCAATGTCAGTCCCATCACGCGGGCTCCCGGTGCATTGTATCGTGTACGTGTCAGGATTCCATTCACGACCTCTCCGTCGGTAAGGGCAAATACATCTGATAACTTTGTATAAAATCCTTCTACCAGGAAGTTAACTTGAAACGCACCAAAACGATGATAAATATCTGCCGAGGCACTCAAGCTCTGTGACCTTTCTTCTTTCAAATTATCAGCCAGCTCGACCATCGCTACATTACCGCCTACATTCTCCACATGCAAGTCTTCATCGAAAGCCTGTGGGGCACGGAAACCGGATGAGTAACTGAAACGAAGATTGATGTTTTCCGTCGGATTATAACGCAGATTGGCACGCGGACTGAATATCACATGGTCAATCAGGTTATGTTTAGCCAAACGACCGCCAATCAGAAATCCCCAATGTTCATTCTTCCATTCATTCTGGAGGAAGGCGCTACCGATATTCACTTTCTGGTCTACCGTACGATTATATCCCCACATATTATCTTCCAATTTGTCCTGATTGAACTCTATTCCGGCAGTCAGGTCGGACGGCATGAAGATACATTTTCCGAAACTATAGACATATTGCGATCCTGCCATCCAGTTCAAGTCGGTGGTGTTTCCGTAAGCATTCAAGTCTTGACCGCCACCATAATAGCTGTCACGATTGATATGCTGCGCTGATGCAAACACATTGAAACGATGTTTCTCGTTAGGAGAGAAATAATCAAATTTCAGTCCTCCGCCATTGATAGAGTGCTCGGTCTGCTCCGCCACATTCGCTTCGTGAGGCGGACGGTTCAACAGGTCTCCTCCCCTACGGAACTCTTCCATGTGGTGATATTCAAAAGTCAGTTTCGAATAAGTCGTTGTTTTCAAAAATGAACGGAACCCGACTGTCTGCCCGTGCAACTTGGGTATTTCGGAATATCCGTCACCATCATGGTCATACGCAGAACGATGGCGGTTCTGCCCGAAGATATACAAACCGGCACGCTGATCGTCCGTCACAAGTGACGCATTCAATGCTGTACTGTTATCGAAAGCATCGCCATCACCAATTCCTGTTATGGTATGCGACAACATACCGGAATTGCGTATCGGTTCTTTGGTAATGATATTGATTGTTCCGGCAATAGCAGACGAACCGAACAAAGCAGATCCGCCTCCACGCATCACTTCCACACGTTCGATCATGCTGGCAGGAATCTGCTCGATGCCATACACACCGGACAGTGCACTAAAGATGGGACGGGAATCGAGCAGGATTTGCGTATAAGGACCATCCAGTCCATTGATACGTACTTGCTGGAAGCCGCAATTCTGACAATTAGACTCTACACGGACACCCGGCTGAAAACTCAATCCTTGCGCCAAAGTCGTGGAATTGGTATTCTCAAAGATTTTCAGATCCACCACATTCACCAGCGTCGGAGCCAGGCGACGGGTAGTCTCATTACGATTGGCAGATACTACTACACCATCCAAAGCAACCGCATCTTCTTCTATCTCGAAATCTTCTTCCAATGTGCGCCCTTTCTTCAGCGTCACATTCCGTCTGACGGTTTTATACCCCACCGAACTAACTTCGAGCACAAAATTGCCTTCGGGAAGATTTTTCAAGAAATAATGCCCGGTAGCATCGGTTACCGTTCCGATAGTAGTACCTTTCAAGGCGACTGTTATATAGGGTAAGTGTTCCTTAGTGTTTTTATCAAGAATATGGCCAATGATATTGGCGTCCGATTTACGTAATTCAGGATGATTAGGATATTCATGAGCTTGTCCTTCAAGGGCAGGCAACAATGCGCAGCACAGGCAGACAAGCGAAAAGATGTATTTCTTCATTTTCCGTTTGTTATTTGTTTTCGTTTAATACTTGTATGTACATACAGATAATTCCCTGCCTCAAACGAGACATGGTATCATCATTTAAATGGCGAAAAGACAAATAGCAGGCGGAGCACGCAGTGCTGTCACTCCATGATAAGGAGCATGAAAATGTGTATGCGGCAAGCGTCCGAGCAGCAAACACAATAGAAAAGAAACGAAAAGGGGAAGAGCAAAAACAACAGTCGCACTATCCGCTATCAGATGAGACAGGATATGGATGTGCAACAATTCGACTGTTGAATGTTGATGCGCCGTCCCTTGCTTAAACGGGTGCGAATGGACAATTGTCACGCCATTAACCACATGAATGTGGGTAAAGAATGTAATACTTGCCAAATACGATATAAAAAGTATCGGCAAGAAATAGCGTGTTATATTTAAAACCAATCGTTTCACCTCATTTTCACTTTAGGACGGCAAAGATACAAACTATTTATTTCACAATCAATGATTAGACAAAATACTGTTAATATACCACCGAAGCTATGATTTGTATAAACAGAATCAAAAATACCATAGCAATCGGATAAACAGTCGCGTAAGCTACGCTAGGTATGTTGCTGTCCACCATTGAATCGGCAGCAGCAAGTCCCGGAGTACTCGTCATGCCTCCCGTTATCGTTCCCAGCAAATCGAGCAGACTGATTTTAAATACCAGACGTCCGACAATGGCGGCAACAAGCATCGGCACCAATGTGATGGCTGCACCTACGCCAAACATCAGCAATCCGCTTTCCTGGAAAGTGGCTACCAAATTCTTACCGGCAGAAGTTCCTACTTCGGCAAGAAAAAGAAGCAGACCTAACTGGCGCAGCAATTGATTGGCTGGTCCGGACATAGACCAGATGATGGGGCCCGTCTTACCAATCGCACTCAACACAAGGGCTACCATCAACACTCCACCGGTCAGTCCCGGAGAGAATGACAGACTGTCAGAGAAAGATATATTTATTTTGCCGAACAGCACTCCCAGTACAATACCCATCGCAATGGGGAAGAAATCCGTATCAGACAGTTTCTTCGCATTGTTACCCAGCAGACGGGCTACTCCTTTAAGTCCTTCTTTTTCACCGACAACCATCAATTTATCGCCAAACTTCAAAGCGAGATCGGGAGATGGAGACAAATCAATACCGCTTCGACGGACACGGGTCACTGTACATCCAAAATTTTTCTGTAAGTTCAAATCACCCAACTGCTTATTTATCATGTCCTTTTTGGTCAATAGTAAAGATTCTATTTCCTGCGTTTTATCCAAAGGCAACTCACCTTCTTCACGCTTGCCAATCAACACGGCAAGCTGGTCCAACGACTCTTCGCTACCTACGGCTTGTATATAATCTCCTTCACGCAGCACCGTATGGGCCGTAGGGATGGATATTTCATCATCATGTTTCAGACGTGAAATGACAGCGCCCGTCATGGCACGCGCATTTATCTGCATCAGAGTACGATTGAACACATGAGAATTGGTAACCCGATAAATGCAAGTAATCAGCTCCGGAAATTGTCCACGACGTTCTATCTCCAAGCGGCGGGCTTCTTTATCCAAATCTACCCGCATAATCTTAGGCAGCAGTTTGACAAACAGAATCACGCCGATCACTCCAAACGGATATGCGATACCGTAAGCGATGGACGCCAAAGGAGAATGGGTACTGTCAATAGCAACCGCCAGACCCGGAGTACTGGTCAGCGCACCGGCAATCAGACCGACAACGCTCGGTGTATCAATATCGAATGCGTACTTCAACCCGACTGCAGTCAAGCAGGCAGAACAAATAATAAGCATAGTAATAAGAATGAGCGTCTTTCCTTTACTACGGAAAGAATCGAAGAATCCGGGCCCCGCTTGAATACCGATGGTGAATATGAAGAGCACCAAACCAAAGTTTCCTAATTCTTTAGGAATAATAACACCATAATGCCCGAAAAGAAGGGCAATGAAAATAACTGCCGACACATCAAGAGATAATCCTCTGATCTTTATTCTTCCCAGCATAAACCCCAACGCGACTATCAGGAAAAGGGAGAAATAAGAGGAATGCAATAAGTCAGTAAACATAAAAATAAAGGTTAGTTAGTTAAGGGCGCGAAGGTACGGATTTTATTTAAGCCATACAATATTCCTTCTCAGAAGAAGCGACTTCCTCACTTTTAATACCTACATATAACTAAAGCTTGGTTATTTTTCATTTCTTTTAGGTATTTTCCATCCTTATAGTTCCCTGTAACTTTGCAACCGAAAATTAAACAATCATTATCTATCAAAATTAACAGAGTATGAAAATCTTGAACTTTTGGACGGTTGCCTTTATGGCACTGTCACTCTCAACAACATTGACGTCTTGCAGCGATGACGACGAAAAGAAAGAAGAAACAGAGATGAAAACATTGACCGTTGACGCTACTGCTTATAATCAATGGGTATATGTAAATCTTAAAGACGGCAAAACCCAAACCGTAACTATGGAAGGAAGTGATGACGAATCTGCAGTTACCATTGACTGGCAGATTGCCATACATCGCTATACGGAAGTAAAAACCAATGGAGGCTCTGTTGTAAAAACAGATATGACGGATATGAGCAAGTTGACTACAATTCCGACAGGCGGATATGTCGCAGATGAAAGTGAACAGAACATACTCGTCAAATTCGCTATGCCGCCAACAGCTGATTGCTACGTGAAAAGCCACTGTAATACTGCAATGGTATGGACCGAAGGTTCGGCTATGGCCGGAACATTGGCAACAACCAACAATGTGTTCGTTCTAAAATGTAAAGACGGGACATATGCAAAACTCCAGTTCACCGATTTTGCAAATGCGGACAATGTAAAAGGGCACGTCACGTTTAATTACGAGTATCCTGTTAAATAACCAATCATGAAAAGAATCTTTATGATGTTATTGGGTGTCCTGTCCACGTTGTATACGACAGCGGAGACGGGGCGCCTCTACGAAAACAATGAGGACGATAACGCTATTACGCGGCGTTTCAAAGGAGTTGTATTAGATGAAAACGGCACTCCCCTGCCCGGAGCGTCCATCGTTGTAATAGGCACGACAATCGGTGCCGGCACTAATACACAAGGCGAGTTTACATTAAGTTTAAGAGATAAAGGGTTTCCTATCTTGCGGGCCAGTTTCATCGGTTATACTCCTGTGGAATACAAGATTCAAGACAATGAACACAATAACATTGTCATACGCCTGAAACCGACCCAAAGCTCATTGGAAGAGGTCGTCGTTACAGGTACACGGACAGAAAAGCCGCTCAAAGATGTCCCGGTACTGACCAGAGTGATCGGGCAAAAGGAAATCCAAGCTTTAAATCCTATGGATATAGAGACCCTTTTACAGTATGAGCTACCCGGCATACAATTCAATTACAATTCCATGAGTAAATTGCCGGAAATCACTTATCAAGGAATGAGTGGCGAATACTTATTATTCTTGGTTGACGGTGAACGTATAAGTGGTGAAGGCTCGGATCATAACCCCGATTTCAGTCGTTTCAATATAGATGATATTGAACGCATTGAAGTCGTCAAAGGAGCTCAATCCACTCTCTATGCTTCAAATGCTTTGGGTGCTGTGATCAATATCATCACGAAAAGCGCCAACAGACCTTTTACAGGAAATGTAAACGCACGTTATGGCAATAACAGTGGACAAAAATACACTGTTTCAGGTGGAACCAAACAAAATCGTTTTTCTTCTTTCACTACCATATCCCACAGAAGAAGAGATACATACACAATTTCTGATGACAAAGAAACAGAAAGAACAGTCATCAATCCGGACGGTTCAATCACCATCGATAAAAGTGCTAACAGCAGTACCATTCGGGGATATCAGATCTGGGATGCCTCTCAGAAGTTCGGTTATGCTTTTACCGACCAGTTTAGTGCGGAAATAAAAGGAACATATTATCGGAATAAACGCGATAATGCTACGGCTAATGCAAAAACCAATGATATATTTTCAAACTACTCGGTAAATGGTAAATTAAAATATTTGTTTAATGTCAATCATAGGTTGGATCTTTCCTACATCTTCGATAGTTATAGAAAGGATATAGACTATTTTGTAGCAGGATATACCAAAAAGAACTACGATAACTTCGTGCAAACAGCGCGTTTGAACTATACCGGAAATTTCAACGACCAACATACATTTACAGCAGGACTGGAAGCCAATCTTGAATATTTAAAACATTATATGTTCAAAGACAGTACCAATTATAACCAGCAATCATACGTGTTCTATGTGCAGGAAGACTGGAAAATCTCCGAGAAGTTCAATCTGATAGCGGGCATACGGACTGATTACCATTCCAAATACCACTTCCGTATGACTCCTAAACTATCGGTAATGTATCGGCCGGTAGAACTGTTAACCCTGCGTGCCGGCTATGCACAAGGCTACCGGACACCGACTTTAAAAGAACTGTATGAAGAATATGACATGGGAGGTCTGGGGATGTTTACCATTCATGGAGATGAGGATCTGAAAGCAGAGAACAGCCAGCAGTTTTCCCTGTCTGCCGAAATTAACAAAGACATCTTTTATGCCTCCATATCCGGCTATTACAATAAATTCAAGAATAAAATCACATTAGCTTATCTTGATAATATTGAAGACGGGAAAAGTATGCCGGACATGAAATACATGAATTCCGACAATGCTGAAAGTATAAGTATGGAAGCTATTGCACGGGTAAAAATGGATTGCGGACTGATGTTGCAAGGTTCTTACGCATACGTCCATGAAAAAGAAGAATATAAAGGATACAATTTATCCATGACACGGCCTCATAGTTTAACATTCAATGCATCCTTTAACCGTAAATTCGGTAAAGTCAATACTTCCGTTTCACTGAACGGGCAGTGGAGTTCCAAATTACACACATACTCCTATTATTCCGTTGACAATACCATAACTGAATATAATTACTCTCCACGTACTATTTGCACCTTGAACACTAGTGCAAGTTTTCCTCACGGTATCTCTGTGGGACTGGGTATAGACAATTTATTCAATTACAAAGATAAATCTGCCGATTATGGAATCCAGTTACCACAGCAAGGTATCGGCTTCATCGGAACTGTTTCAATCAACCTTGCCGATTTGTTCAGACTATAACAAGAGTCAAACTACATACAAAGCTAAAAATAAGAGAAATGAAAAAGAAAAGTAAAATCATCTTAGGTGTATGCATCGTCGCTGCAGCTCTGATAGGGATGTCCGTATGGAATACCTGGTTCAGTCCTACAAAGATTGCTTTCATCAACTTCCAGACCATACAGCAGGGAAGTATATCGAAAGCCAACGACAATTCATCCATCAAACTCAGTGAAGTATCGCTCGACAACCTCGACCGTCTGATCGGTTACGACATGGTATTCATCAACGGAATGGGTCTGCGTATCGTCGAGGAACAACGTCAACAGATACAACAGGCTGCCGACAAAGGTATTCCTGTATATACTTCCATGGCTACCAACCCGGCCAACAACATTTGTAATCTGGACAGCGTACAACAGAATCTGATACGAGGTTATCTGACCAACGGAGGAAAAACCAACTACCGGAATATGCTGAATTATATCCGTAAAGCTATTGACGGTAAAATCTCTTCCATACCGGAAGTGGAAGACCCGGCAGAAAGACCCAGCGACATGCTCTATCACGCCGGACTCACCAACCCGGATGATGAACTGGAGTTCCTCACCGTGGCAGATTATGAGAAATTCATGAAGGACAACCGTCTTTATAAAGAAGGAGCACGTAAAATCATGATAACGGGACAAATGGCTGATGCCACCGGACTTATTGAGGCTCTTGAAAAAGAAGGTTACAATGTTTATCCGGTTCAGTCAATGACGAAATTCATGTCATTTATTGACGAAGTGCAGCCAGACGCAATCATCAACATGGCACACGGACGCATGGGAGACAAAATGGTGGATTATCTGAAAGCTAAGAATATCCTCTTGTTTGCTCCGCTCACCATCAACAGCCTGGTAGACGAATGGGAGAAAGATCCGATGGGAATGGCAGGAGGATTTATGTCACAAAGTATCGTGACTCCGGAAATCGACGGTGCCATCCGTCCTTTCGCTCTCTTTGCACAATATGAGGATGAAGAAGGGTTGCGCCATTCGTATGCAGTACCCGAACGCTTGAAGACTTTCGTATCCACAATCAACAATTATTTGAATCTGAATACTAAGCCGAACAGCGAGAAGAAGGTAGCTATCTACTATTATAAAGGTCCGGGGCAAAATGCATTGACCGCTGCCGGTATGGAGGTGGTTCCTTCCCTATACAATCTTTTGGTCCGCATGAAACAGGAAGGATACAACATATCCGGTCTGCCTGCAAATGCTGAAGAACTGGGTAAAATGATACAGGCTCAAGGCGCTGTGTTCAACTCTTACGCAGAGGGAGCCTTTAATGACTTTATGCAAAAAGGACATCCCGAACTTATCACCAAAGATCAATATGAAAGTTGGGTGAAAGAGTCACTCCGACCTGAAAAATATCAGGAAGTGGTGGATGCTTTCGGCGAATTCCCCGGCAACTATATGGCGACTAACGACGGTAAATTGGGTATTGCTCGTCTGCAATTCGGGAATGTAGTCTTAATGCCACAAAATGCTGCCGGAAGCGGAGACAACTCCTTCCAAGTGATTCATGGCACTAATATGGCTCCTCCTCATACTTATATTGCTTCCTATCTATGGATGCAACATGGTTTCAAGGCTGACGCACTGATCCATTTCGGTACACACGGAAGTCTTGAATTTACTCCCAGAAAACAAGTAGCATTGTGCAGCAACGACTGGCCGGATCGCCTGGTTGGAGCAGTTCCGCACTTCTATATCTACTCTATTGGCAATGTTGGTGAAGGAATGATGGCTAAACGCCGTTCGTATGCCACCATACAGTCGTACCTCACTCCTCCTTTCCTTGAAAGCAGTGTGCGTGGTATTTATCGGGAGCTGATGGAAAAAATCAAGATTTACAATAACTCTCACAAAGAGAATAAAGATCAGGAATCATTAGCTGTCAAAACGCTGACTGTGAAAATGGGAATTCACCGTGATTTAGGTTTGGACAGCATTGCCAACAAACCATATACGGAAGATGAAATCGCCCGTGTAGAAAACTTCGCAGAAGAACTGGCTACCGAGAAAATCACCGGACAACTCTACACAATGGGAGTTCCTTATGAAGCGGAACGGATCACTTCTTCCGTCTATGCAATGGCTACAGAACCTATCGCATACAGTCTGCTGGCTCTTGACAAGCAACGTGGTAAAGCGACAGACGCCGTTAGCAAGCACCGCAGCCTCTTTACACAACAGTACTTGACTCCTGCTCGCCATCTGGTAGAAAAGCTGATCGCTAATCCTGCGCTGGCCACAGATGAACTGATTTGTCGTACAGCCGGTATCACCGCACAGGAACTAGCCAAGGCTCGTCAAATAGAGGCAGACCGCAATGCTCCGAAAGGTATGATGGCAATGATGATGGCTATGGGAAAAGCCCGGAAAGAATACAGTAAAGAAGAAATCGAACTGGCACTTGCCATCGCTGAAGTAGAGCGTACAATCAAGAATGTAGGCAACTACAAGAACGCACTTCTGACAAGTCCCGAAGAAGAGTTAAGCAGTCTGATGAATGCATTGAAAGGTGGATACACCGCTCCTACTCCCGGAGGTGATCCGATTGCTAATCCGAATGCTTTACCAACCGGACGTAATATGTATGCTATCAATGCCGAAGCAACTCCTACAGAATCCGCTTGGGAAAAAGGTATCGCTTTAGCCAAACAAACGATTGATACTTACAAGCAACGTCACAATGATTCAATCCCACGTAAAGTGAGTTATACTCTCTGGTCTTCCGAATTTATAGAAACCGGTGGGGCTACTATTGCTCAAGTACTGTATATGTTAGGTGTAGAACCTGTCCGTGACGCATTCGGTCGTGTCAGTGATCTAAAACTGATTCCTTCAGCCGAACTGGGACGTCCACGTATCGACGTAGTAGTCCAGACTTCCGGACAACTCCGTGATATCGCCGCTTCCCGCCTCTTCCTGATTAACCGTGCAGTAGAAATGGCTGCGGCAGCGAAAGACGACAAGTTTGAAAATCAGGTAGCCGCCAGTGTGGTAGAAGCTGAAAGAGTGTTGACCGAAAAAGGTGTCAGCCCGAAAGATGCACGCGAAATGGCTTCCTTCCGGGTGTTCGGAGGCGCTAATGGCATGTATGGTACAGGAATTCAGGGAATGGTGGAATCCGGTGACCGCTGGGAAAGTGAATCGGAAATCGCAGATACTTACCTCAACAATATGGGAGCCTTCTACGGTGACGAAAAACACTGGGAAGTCTTTCAGAAATTTGCCTTTGAAGCAGCATTGAACAGTACAGATGTTGTCGTTCAGCCCCGTCAAAGTAACACTTGGGGAGCATTGAGCCTCGACCACGTATATGAATTTATGGGAGGTATGAATCTTGCCGTACGCAATGTTACCGGTAAAGACCCGGACGCTTATCTTAGCGACTACCGGAACCGCAACAACATGAAAATGCAGGAACTTAAAGAAGCAGTCGGTGTAGAAAGCCGTACAACAATTCTGAATCCTACCTATATCAAAGAGAAAATGAAAGGCGGTTCTTCTGCTGCAAGCGAGGTTGCCCAGACTGTAACGAATACGTATGGCTGGAATGTGATGAAACCTACTGCTATCGACAAGGAACTTTGGGATAACATATATGATGTATATGTCAAAGACGAATACAAACTGAATGTAAAAGACTTCTTTGAAAAACAAAATCCCGCAGCTTTACAGGAAGTGACTGCCGTGATGATGGAAACTGCCCGCAAAGGATATTGGAAAGCTTCTCCGGAACAACTCTCCAATATTGCCAAGCTGCATACAGACCTTGTCAGACAGTTCGGTCCTTCGGGTAGCGGATTTACCGGAGACAATGCCAAATTACAGCAGTTCATCGCCTCTCAAGTAGATGCGCAAACCGCAGCCAACTACAACAAAGAACTGAAACAAATGAAACAAGCCACCCTGGACGGAGAAGCGACCAAAGGAGGCATGGTATTGAAGAAACAATCGAGCGATGCCGTACAAGGGGCACAGGAAGAGCAAAACTCTTTGAATGGAGGCCTTATCGCAGGTATTGTTCTGGTAGCATTTGTTGTCATGCTGCTAATACTTAAAAAGAAACGGAAAAAGTAATGTAATATGGAGTTAATCATTCACATATTAATGCTGTTTATCGTGATTAACTGCAGTTTCAAACTCAGTTTCTGGAAACTTTGGCAAACCGTAATATACAGCCTGATTGCCGGTCTTTTTGTGGCCGGCACCTGGCAGTATGCTATTCTCCAGTCAAAAACACAGATTGCCGATTATCTGCAGAACACGGAAGCATTGCAAAACATGGCTATTATCATAACGCTTGAGTCAGCACTCTGCTTCGGCTATTGCGTGGCTTTCCTGCGCGGACTTTATGGTAAGAAGAATTTATGGTGGGCGGAATTACTTCGCTGGTATCCCAGCTTGTTGCTCTTCCCCGTATTATTCTACTATCTCACAGAAGCTATCTTCCGGTTACCTGGCGTAGACTTTTCAGTGACAGCCTGGTCACTTGCAGGGATAGTGGTTATCGCCATCCCATTGTTAAGCCGGCTGATGAAGTATCTTGTACCCGAAGACGATCTCCGGTTGGAAGTTCATTTCCTTGTCAGCTTATTCATCTGTATCCTCGGACTACTGACCACTGTCAATGGGAAAACGACCTATGCTGCCACCGAAGAGGCGCTCAACTGGAAAGCTATTATCTTGTCCATCGGTCTGTTCGTTGTCCTGTTTCTTATCGGATTCGCCTGGAACAAGCTGAAATGGCCTTTATTACAACGTAGAGAATTAAAAAAAAGAAGTAAAATCAATCAATAAAAAAATATATATGGAACTCATTTCTAAATTATTATTTTGGGTAGCAAACAGTTTACTTATACCCGATATCATTATTTTGCTGTGCCTGTTCGTTCGCTCACTTATTTTGATCGGAGGCACCTACAACATGTACATGACCAAACGTAAAAATGACAAAGCACTGGACCAACTCATTAAAGATGCACGGATAGACGATCTGAAAGCAGCTTTACCCGACAAAGACAATTCACTATATATGGGTTATCTCCGCGATCTGCTCTACCATCCGGCCAGTGCAGATTACTCAGACTTCCTGATAACAAAATTCGAGAATGAAGCAGAGAAAGATGTGTCTCTTTCTAAAATGTTGGCTAAGATAGGTCCGGTTCTCGGATTGATAGGAACATTGATTTCCATGAGTCCGGCACTTGTTGGACTTTCTACAGGAGACATCTCCGGAATGGCATATAATATGCAGGTAGTATTTGCAACGACTGTTGTGGGTCTGGTTATTAGTGCTGTAGGATTGATATCCATGCAGTTCAAGCAACGTTGGTATGCCAAAGATGTCAACAACCTCGATTATGTATCAAGAGTATTAAACGAAACAACCGGAGAACCCAATAATGAAAAGAAATAGAAGAGTCAGCAAATTCCTCAAAGAAGAGGACACCGACCCGCTAAGTGTAGTAGTAAACCTGTTCGACGTGGCGATGGTATTTGCCGTGGCATTGATGGTGGCCATGGTGATGCACATGAATATGACGGAAGTTTTCGGACAGGAAGATTTCACCATCGTGAAGAACCCTGGTAAGGAAAATATGGAAATCATCTCCAAGGAAGGAAAGAAAATCAATACTTACAAGCCTTCCGGTCAGAAAGAGGAGGATTCAGGAAAAAGAGGAAGAAAAGTGGGGATAGCCTACGAACTGGATAACGGTGAGATTATTTATGTTCCGGAATAAAAAAACAAGCCATCGAAATGAGTAACTCATTCCGATGGCCTATCCCCTTTAAACACCTTTAAACAAAATGAAAATATGCCTCATATACTAACTAAACTAACTAACCCTCGAGGCATATTTTAAAAGAGGCCGTCGCATCAACCTCTTTTTATTATAGATAAGCTCTCGCTCTCTAATCTTATTTACGAGCTTCGGCGATATAACCGAGAGCTTCTTCACATTTGGCAGTTACATAAGCCCAGTCTTCCGCTGCCACCTTATCTTTCGGGAACAGTTTAGAGCCCATACCTACACAGAACACACCGGCTTTGATCCATGCAGTCAGGTTTTCCTTAGTAGGTTCTACCCCACCTGTTACCATCAGCTTAGACCATGGCATCGGAGCCATCAAGCCTTTTACAAAGTTAGTTCCATAAACATCACCCGGGAATACTTTGCAAAGATCGCAACCTACTTCCTGTGCAAAACCAACTTCCGATACAGAACCGCATCCCGGAGTGTAAGCAACCGAACGACGGTTACATACCTTAGCTATTTCAGGGTTGAACAACGGACCTACTACGAAGTTAGCACCCAGCTGCAAGTACATAGCAGCAGTAGCCGGATCAACGATAGAACCGATACCAATTGCCATTTCAGGACATTCTTTTGCTGCGAACTTAACGATTTCAGCAAATACTTCCTGTGCAAAGTCACCACGGTTAGTGAATTCGAAAGCACGAACACCACCGTCATAACAAGCCTTTACTACTTTTTTTGCAACTTCCACATCTTTGTGGTAGAATACAGGAACCATTCCTGTAGAGCCGATCTTATTTAATACGGCTATTTTATCGAATTTTGCCATTTTAATTTTCTTATTTTAAATGAATTGATTTTTCAAACTCTCAACTCTCCATTCTCAACTCTCAACTTATTTATCTCTGTACGCGACCGCTTGCGTCACCACCAGCCAATGCTTCTACTTCTTCTACAGAAACAAGGTTGAAGTCACCATTGATAGTATGTTTCAAAGCAGATGCAGCAACTGCAAATTCAAGGGCAGCACCCTGATTAGGTTTAGTCATCAAACCATGAATAATACCACCGGAGAAAGAGTCACCACCACCTACACGGTCGATGATCGGATCGATATCATAACGTTTTGAAGTATAGAATTCTTCACCGTTGTAGATCATAGCTTTCCAGCCGTTGTGAGTAGCAGAGAAAGATTCGCGCAAAGTAGAAACTACATATTTGAATCCGAATTCTTTCATCATTTGCTGGAAGATACCTTTGTAACCTTCAGCATCTGTGTGACCAGCTTCAACGTCAGCATCCGGTTTGAAGCCCAGACAAAGTTCTGCATCTTCTTCGTTACCGATACATACGTCTACAAACTGCATCAACGGTTTCATGATAGACTGTGCTTTTTCTTTAGTCCACAGTTTCTTACGGAAATTCAAGTCAACAGAAACAGTTACACCGTGACGTTTTGCAGCTTCACAAGCCAGACGAGTCAACTCGGCAGCCTTGTCAGAAATAGCCGGAGTGATACCAGACCAGTGGAACCAGTCAGCACCTTCCATGATTGCATCAAAGTCGAAATCAGCAGCGTCAGCTTCAGCAATAGCAGAGTGAGCACGGTCATAAATAACCTTGCTAGGACGCATAGAAGCACCTGTTTCCAAGTAGTAGATACCTACACGGTCGCCACCACGAGCAATAAAGTCTGTCTTTACGCCATATTTACGCAATGCGTTAACAGCAGACTGTCCAATTTCGTGTTTCGGTAATTTGGTTACGAAATAAGCGTCATGTCCGTAGTTGGCACAGCTTACTGCAACGTTAGCTTCACCACCACCATATACTACATCAAAAGAATCAGATTGAACAAAACGAGTATTACCCGGAGTTGATAATCTAAGCATGATTTCGCCTAATGTAACGACTTTCTTTCCCATAATCTTATGTTTTAAATTCTAAGTTATTAATATTATGAACTTTCAATTTATCATTTTACGCCTATTTCTAGGAGTAACACACTGATTATTTGCCTGTTAATCTATTATAAGGTCAACATCACATATCTTTCGTGTGCGGGCACAAAGATACAACAATTTTCGTAATTACAAAAATTGTTATATATTTGTATCGAAAATATTAAGATTATTATTGTGTGCGAGCACAAATACCTATATAAATTGAGGTTAATACCTATATAAATTAAGGTTATCGTATGAATAAATTGCCCGAAAGGATCAGAATCAAAGACATCGCCCGTTTGGCAGATGTATCGGTGGGAACAGTAGACCGTGTCATTCACGGGCGTAGCGGAGTGTCGGAAGCAAGCAAAAAACGTGTAGAAGAAATCTTGAAGCAGCTTGATTACCAACCCAATATGTATGCCAGCGCTCTTGCGTCCAATAAAAAATATACGTTTATCTGTCTTTTGCCGGAGCATTTGGAAGGTGACTATTGGACAGCCGTAGAGCTGGGTATCCATGAAGCCATTGCTACTTATTCGGATTTTAATACCTCGGTAAAAATCAACTATTACGATCCATACGACTATCATTCTTTTGTCAACGCCAGCGAAGCGATCCTGGCACTTCAACCGGACGGGGTCATGATGGCTCCCACTGCCCCTCAGTACACCAAAGGGTTCACCGACCGGTTGCAGGCGTCAGATATACCTTATATATATATAGACTCAAATATCAAGAATGTTCCTCCCCTCGCCTTCTTCGGTCAGAACTCACGTCAAAGCGGATATTTTGCCGCACGGATGATGATGTTGCTGGCACGCGTTGAGAAAGAAATCGTTATTTTCCGCAAAATACATGAAGGAATTGTGGGTTCCAACCAACAAGAGAACAGAGAAATCGGTTTTAGACAGTACATGGAAGAACATCATCCGTCTTGTAATATATTGGAGCTCGACTTGCACGCCGAACGCAATGACGAAGACAATGAAATGCTGGATGAATTTTTCCGTTCCCACCCGACTATTAAGAACGGAATCACCTTCAATTCCAAAGTCTACATCATCGGCGAATACCTGCAAAGTCACGGAAAGAAAGATTTCAACCTGATAGGCTATGACCTTTTGGAGCGGAATGTCGCCTGTCTGAAAGAAGGAAGTGTTTTTTTCCTTATCGCCCAACAACCGGAGCTGCAAGGCGCCAATGGAATTAAAGCCCTTTGCGATCACCTTATTTTCAAAAAAGAAGTGACCTGCATTAATTATATGCCCATTGACCTGCTGACGGTAGAAACAATAGATTATTATCATAACAAATAAAAGAGATACAACTTTACAAGTACATTACATGGAAACAAAGTATTTAAAAATCAATCCTGCCGACAACGTTGCCGTTGCCATTGTTAACCTCCCGGCAGGAGAGCATCTTTCTGTAGATGGCATTGAGATTACATTGAACGAAGACATTCCCGCCGGACACAAATTCGCATTGAAGAATTTCGTTGAAGGTGAAAATGTAATCAAGTACGGTTATCCTATCGGCCATGCCTTAATGGCTAAGCAGCAAGGAGACTGGATGAACGAAACGAACATCAAGACCAATCTTGCCGGATTGCTGGACTACACATACAACCCGATTCAGGTTTCTTTGGATATCGCACACAAAGATCTTACTTTCAAAGGTTACCGTCGCAAAAATGGTGACGTAGGTATAAGAAATGAGATTTGGATCATTCCGACCGTAGGTTGTGTAAATGGCATTATAGGTCAATTGGCTGAAGGATTACGTCGTGAGACTGAAGGCAAAGGCGTGGACGCTATTGTCGCTTTCCCACACAATTACGGTTGTTCGCAACTTGGCGACGACCATGAGAATACAAAGAAGATTCTTCGTGACATGGTACTCCATCCCAATGCAGGTGCTGTGCTGGTAGTAGGTTTGGGATGCGAGAATAATCAGCCGGATGTATTCCGTGAGTTTTTAGGTGAATATAATGAAGACCGTGTCAAATTCATGATTACTCAAAAGGTAGGTGATGAATATGAAGAAGGAATGGAAATCCTGCGTGATCTGTACGCTAAAGCTTCTAAAGATGAACGTACTGATGTGCCTTTGTCCGAACTTCGTGTCGGATTGAAATGCGGTGGTTCCGATGGTTTCTCCGGCATTACTGCCAACCCACTATTGGGTATGTTCTCCGATTTTCTGATTGCACAGGGAGGTACAAGCGTATTGACAGAGGTTCCGGAAATGTTCGGTGCGGAAACAATTTTGATGAACCGCTGTGAAAACAAAGATTTGTTTGAACAGACAGTACATCTGATTAATGACTTCAAAGAATACTTCCTGTCACACGGAGAACCTGTCGGTGAAAATCCTTCTCCGGGTAACAAAGCTGGTGGTATCTCCACTCTGGAAGAAAAGGCATTGGGATGTACACAAAAATGCGGAAAGAGTTATGTATCCGGTGTGCTGCCTTATGGCGAACGATTACAGAAAAAAGGACTCAACCTGCTTTCTGCTCCGGGCAATGACTTGGTTGCGGCTACTACTCTTGCAGCAAGTGGATGTCATATGGTGCTTTTCACCACCGGACGCGGTACTCCTTTCGGTACTTTCGTTCCGACTATGAAGATTTCGACCAATTCTACTTTAGCCAAAAACAAACCGGGATGGATTGACTTTAATGCCGGTGTGATTGTAGAAAACGAACCAATGGAAAAGACTTGCGAACGCTTCATTGATTATGTTATCAAAGTAGCAAGCGGTGAGTTTGTTAATAACGAAAAGAAAGGTTATCGCGAGATTGCAATCTTCAAAACAGGTGTAACTTTGTAAACAGTCCTTAGCCAATACAACAATTTATACCGAAGACAAAGATACATAGATAAAAATAATAGAGTTGCTACCCTCTACTCAACGATAAGTTGAACAGGCTAGCAACTCTTTTTATATCCTCTCATATCAAAGCCTCATCCTATCACTCAATCACTTATGATCGAAATATTCCGGCAGAAAGTTTGTTAATCTTAAATCTTTTCCTTTACTTTGCACTACAAAGTTCTTTTTATATGAATAAAGATAAAGCATTAGAATCAGTTTTTGAGATAAAAGAATTGATGGAAAAGTCCTCAAAATTTATCTCTGTCAGCGGCCTCGCTGCAATCCTTGCAGGTATTTACGCATTGGCTGGTGCGTATATCGCGACACAAGTTATCACATCGGATATGTATCTATCCGACACTCTGAAATTAATGGCAATAATAGCCATGTCCGTATTGGCAGCGGCAGCCGTCACAGCCGGTATCCTATCCTATTGCAAATCCCAAAAGACGGGACAGAAATTCTTTAGCCGACTTACTTATCGGGCATTGTGGAACTTTTCTCTTCCAATGCTGACCGGAGGTGTTGTATGTATTTCTATCCTAATGCACGAATATTACGACATTCTGGCAACCATTATGCTTTTATTCTATGGACTGGCATTGGTCAATGTATCCAAGTTCACCTATTCCAGCGTAGTATGGTTAGGATATGCTTTCATTTGTCTGGGCGTCGTAGATTGTTTTTGGGAAGGTCATTCACTACTGTTCTGGACCATCGGTTTCGGCGGTTTCCATATTCTTTATGGCATATTGTTCTATTTACACTACGAAAGAAAGAGATCATAAATGATAGAAGCATTCCAATATATTAATAAAGCATTCGAAAGCAAGGTCCGGCTCGGTATCATGGCTATTCTGATGGTAAATGAGGAAGCCGACTTCAATTTTCTGAAAGAGCAGCTCTCTCTGACAGACGGCAATCTTGCCAGCCATACCCGTGCCCTGGAAGAACTGGGATATATCGTATGCAACAAAAGTTTTGTCGGACGAAAGCCACGAACTGTTTTTCAAGCAACCCCGCAAGGCAGAGAAGCTTTCAAATCTCATATTGAAGCCTTAGAGAAATTTCTAAAATCAAAATAAATAATTCATCAAAACACTACTGGCTTATGGACGGTTTCAATGAAAATTCAAATGAGCAACAGGCGCAGCAACCTATGGGATGTCTCCACCGTTTCTCCAAAACAATCAAGGTTGTCATCATCGGGTTATTAATTCTTCTCTTGATGATACCGATGTTCATGATTGAAAATCTTATTTCCGAACGGGGACGAACCCAGGAAGAAGCTATTGACGAGGTAAGTGAAAAATGGAGTCTGGCACAGACCATCACGGGCCCCTACCTAAATCTCCAGTATCCGGTCGTCATTGAAAATAACGGCGAGAAGAAGGTTTCTACCAAAGACCTGATACTTTTTCCCGATGAGCTTATGGTCAGCGGGAAACTAAAGACTGAAATTCTGAAAAGAAGTATCTACGAGGTCAATGTATATCAATCGGAACTGACATTGAAAGGATCATTCAGTTCGGAAGAATTGAAAAAGAGCAGAATAGATATGGAACAGTTGCAGTTTGACAGGGCGGCTATTTGCCTGAACCTGACCGATATGCGGGGTATCAGCGAACAAATCAGCATCACTTTGGGAGATTCTGTTTATATATTCGAACCGGGTATGGACAACAGAGGAATAGATAACACCGGAGTTCATGCGATCGCAAACTTATCGGAGTTGAAACAGAATAAAAAACTACCTTATGAAATAAAAATCAAACTGAAAGGTTCGCAGTCACTCAACTTTATTCCATTGGGCAAAACAACCCGTGTAGATCTGAAAGCCAACTGGAATACACCTAGCTTTACCGGTAACTATCTGCCCAATAACCGCAACATTACAGAGAAAGAATTCTCTGCACAATGGCAGGTTTTAAATTTGAACCGGAATTACTCACAGGTGATGGTTGATTACAATAACTCGAACATCAAGGACATTGAGAACTCCAGTTTCGGCGTTAACTTCAAAATCCCGGTGGAACAGTACCAACAGTCCATGCGTTCTGCAAAATATGCAATCCTGATTATCTTACTGACTTTCGGAGTGATTTTCTTCACCGAAATTATGAATAAGACCCGTATTCATGCCTTGCAGTATTTATTGGTAGGACTGGCACTCTGTCTATTCTACAGTTTGCTCCTCTCCTTCTCCGAACACATCGGATTCAACCCTGCCTATTTATTATCTTCGGCACTGACCATTGCACTGGTAGGCGGATATATGTTCGGAATCACCAAAAAAAAGAAACCGTCATTAATCATGTCCGGATTGTTGGGTATACTCTATATTTATATATTTGTCCTTATCCAACTAGAGACTTTCGCATTATTGGCAGGCAGCTTAGGACTGTTTATTATACTGGCAATAGTGATGTATTTCTCAAAGAAAATAGACTGGTTCAATGAATAACCTGCTTTTCTTCTGAAACACTTGACAAACGGCTTTTTATTTCGTATCTTTGAGAAAACAAAATCTATAAATGGTATGAATATAATAAGAAAAATAGATACATAAAAAGCTTTTAAACTGATCTAATTTAGGATTAGCGAAGATATATCACAGGGCAATGATTTAGCGATCATTGCCCTGTTTTGTTTATATTTATACACATTTCTTTTTCTGTGATCTCTAAAAACGCTCAAAATAGTTTTTAATAAACTCTGATACCGTTTATAATAAACTATCCAAAAGTTTATTATAAACCAAAATTGCGTTTATTAAGAATGTCTTCTTCGAATGTAAAAATAGAGAAACTCACTTTCACCCAATAAAAGGATATAATAAACCGTTCATTCATACAGTAACATAAACGAACAAAATTCTTTATTCCATCCGAATGATTAAATATCCAACACTACACGCTAAAAAGTTTTCTTCAGATAAATCATATCCACCAGTTGCTCGCCATCCTCATAGATCGGATGGTCATAGTTGTCAGTAAAGAAATTCTTTATCCGATGAGAAAACGTGAAACCACAGTGTTCATAGAAAGATCTGGAAGAAGGTACATCGCCTGTACCCACTAACATTTCAGAACACTTTCCCTGATAATATTCAAATAAAAATTCGATTAAACGTTTTCCGTACCCCTGCCGTTGAAAGAAAGGAACGGTAGCAATATTCTTGATTTCATAAATACCTTCCCCCTCACGAGTCACTACACAAAGAGCTTTCAATCCGTTATCATAAAGAACGAACATATCGCCGCGCTCCAAATACCGGTCAATCATACTTTCCTGCTCATCAGCCAAGAGTAATAATTCGATGAATTCTTTTTTATCCGAAGTTACTAGCTTTACTCCCATCTTTTTAATTATTGAATTCTACCTGATTTATTTCTGCCATTGCCAATTCATTCATGTTGCTGATTTATTCGCCTATGTTCCAAAACGGTATCCATATTCTCCAATGCCCATCCTACCAGTCCTTCAATATGAGGAATCAAAGTGCCACCCGTATCTGTCAGGCAATACTCCACACGGGGAGGTACTTCGGCATACACTTTCCGCTCCACCAATCCGTCTGATTCTAAAGTACGTAACGTAACGGTCAACATTCTTTGAGAAACATCTTCTATCGTTTTATGAATATCACTAAAACGCATCGTGCCATTGGCATTCAACGTAATAAGCACCAGCATCGACCACTTGTCTCCCAAGCGGCTTAGCACATCTCTTATCGGACAATTTCCTGTCGGATGAAAGTTTTTCATTCTTTAACGTTTTGTATTTTATTGAAATTCAGCAATAGTTACCTTTATGTAACTTCCTTATTTTCAAGTACGTTCTTGCATTTCTCAAACAAGAAAGATACATTTGCATCACAAAAGTAATAAACTTACTAATAATAACTATTGTTTCATTTAAATAATTATGATTATGGCAAAGAAAGTTGCAGTTTTAGCAGTGAATCCGGTAAATGGTTGTGGACTATTCCAATATTTGGAAGCATTTTTCGAAAATGGCATTTCATATAAAGTATTTGCCGTATCGGATACGAAGGATATTAAAACAAATTCGGGAATCAGCCTGACAGTAGATGACGTGATCGCCAATTTGAAGGGACACGAAGATGAATTCGACGCACTCGTTTTCTCATGTGGCGATGCAGTGCCTGTATTTCAGCAGAATGCTGATAAGCCCTACAATGTAGATTTAATGCAAGTCATTAAAACTTTCGGAGATAAGGGAAAAATGATGATCGGACATTGTGCCGGCGCAATGATGTTTGACTTTACAGGAATTACCAAAGACAAGAAAGTAGCAGTTCACCCATTAGCCAAACCAGCCATTCAAAACGGAACAGCTACTGATGAGAAATCAGAGATAGATGGTAACTTTTTCACTGCTCAAGATGAAAATACCATTTGGACAATGATGCCGCAAGTTATCGAAGCATTAAAATAGACATTAATCAAGTCCCGTATCACTTAAAGCAAGTTTAACATAAAAAAGAGCCAGAGAATTCATATAATATAAGTATTCCGGCAAATTAAATCATGGAAATAGTTTTTCAATCCGTTTTTTCATTACCTTTGTAACTGTAAAGGAAACAACCAATTAAAATATCACGGACAAACATTTCCCATGAATATAAAAAAATGCTTATGGCTCTTTTTTTTATGTTTCTTATCTGCGCCATCCATCCAAGCACAAAGAAACTATATAGATATTCCGAATTATATTCTATGTATTAACTCTTATGCCGAATCAACGCCATGGAGTACCCGAATGATTTCGACTATATCAGAATACGTACAAAAAGACCCCCAACTGGCTTTATATGCCGAACACATGAACACATTCATGATTGACAATGATTCCATTCTGAAGGAATTCAAAAATATGCTGTCTCAGAAGTATACGCAACCACATCCTCGCTTATTGGTATTGTTAGGAAGTCCTGCATTCACATTACGAGACGAATACAGAAAATTATGGGGCGATATACCCATAATCCTCTGTTCTGAGGAGGCATTTCAAGGTCCTCACGAAGCTTATCTACAAAAACAAGCAATCAAATCGGAAGACCGTACTCCGATCGCTCAGTTTGCAGAACCGTACAATATGGTTTTCCTATATTCAAACCTCTATCTCCGTGAAAATGTACAACTAATCAATCACATTAAATCCAATATTAAAAAGTTTATATTTATCGGTGATGAGCGAGAAATCAATTTAAGTGCAAGCTTAGATATTCAAAACGAGTTAAAAACGAAATATCCGAAGATAGAATATCAGTTTCTAACACCGCAAAAGATGACTACCAATCAATTGCTAGACTCATTGTATCGTGTTGACCCGCAAACAACAGGCATTTTATTTGCATCTTGGTTTTACAAAACAACTTTTGCCGGAAACACTTCGCTAATGTCTAATGACCACAAGCTTATCGTAACAACTCCTGCCCCAATCTTTACTCTTAACATGACAGACATTACCGAAGAAAACGGCGGTATGATAGGAGGCTACACATACAACCAAAAAAGATACAGTCAAGAATTAGTCCGCACTATCTCCGACATACTTCAAGGTAAGCAAGCCCGAGACTTACCTTTCTATATGCCGTCGGACGGTGCACCGATCATCAATTATACCACATTATTCCGCAAAGGGCTCTCCCCTTCCATGTGTCCCGCGGATACACTTTTCCTACACAAACCGCTTTCGTTTTGGGAACTAAACAAATACTTCATTATAGGTTCTTTATCTTTTATTTTTCTGCTTGCACTATTTTTCTTTTACCGCATTCACAACTTGAATATCATAAAAAAAATGCAACAGAAAGAAATAGACGCCATGACGAATTACAAAAATCTGGTGAACAATATGCCAATTCTCTATATGCAGGAAGAATTAATCACCGATGAGAAAGGTATGCCCGTGGAGTTGATTTATCGAAAAGTAAATGCCCAATTCGAGAAATACTTCCTATACAAAGAAGACGTAATAGGTAAAAAGGCAAGTGAGATTTTTCCGGAATCCATGCCGGAGTTCCTGCACTTTATAAAGAAGGCACTTGATGAGAACAAGGCAATAACATTCCCCTATTATTTCAAAAAAATCAATACATTCTATGATGTAATACTCAAAGGAACACAGCACAGCAATATTATTGATGTATTCTGTCTGGACAGCACAGAACTGCACAAGGCACAACAAAAATTAAGTACAATCAACAACAAGCTTTCCATGTCACTCGAAGTGGCTAATATCGTGCCATGGAAATGGGATTTACAAAGCCACACTATTTTATGCGATATAAACAAACCGATAGAGCTTAGCGCGTCCGGGAAAGATGTAGCTGAAGAACAATTGGCAGTACCCGACAATCAATATTTCGCCAAAATATTCAAAGAAGACCGTACACGGGTAGAGCAGGCTTACAAAGATTTGATAGAAGGCCGTTCGGACAAAGTAAAAGAAGAATATCGTATCGTCAACCCTCACAAAGGCCTTCACAGAATAGATTGGGTAGAAGCTCAGGCGGCAGTTGAGACTAGAGATGAGAATGGCACTCCATTGACCTTAGTAGGTTCTTCATTAGTCATCACCGAACGAAAAAAAATGGAACAGGAATTGGTTAATGCAAAAAACCGTGCCGAAGAATCAAATCGTCTGAAGTCCGCTTTTCTGGCAAACATGAGTCATGAGATACGTACTCCACTCAATGCTATTGTCGGCTTTTCCGGCATATTGGCTTCTACCGAGGAGGAAGAGGAAAAACAAGAATACGTAAGTATCATTGAGAATAATAACACCCTGTTATTACAACTTATAAGTGATATTTTGGACTTATCGAAAATAGAAGCCGGGACATTGGACTTTAATTATTCCAATGTAGAGATTAACGATTTAATGAGTGATTTAGAAAACAGCTGCCAACTGAAACTAAAATCGGACAAGGTAAAACTGGAGTTCATCGCTCCCGAACAACCTTGCTGCGCACATATAGAGAAAAACAGATTATCCCAATTGATTATCAATCTTGTAACAAATGCAATCAAATTCACAACTGAAGGCAGCATCCGATTCGGGTACAAACGTCAAAACAATGAATTGTATTTTTATGTCGCTGATACGGGTTGCGGCATTCCCAAAGATAAACAGGACAGTATTTTCGGTCGCTTTGTCAAACTGAATTCATTCGCTCAAGGCACAGGGTTGGGGCTTTCCATTTGCCGGACTCTTGTAGACAATATGGGCGGTAAAATCGGTGTAGAATCAGAGGAAGGAAAAGGTTCTACATTCTGGTTTACATTACCTTATAAAGAAGCAAGCAACATAATAGAAAAAGCTCCCAAAAAAGAAATCCAGACCATTGCGATAGAAAAAGACAAACTGATTATCCTAGTGGCCGAAGATAACGAAAGCAATTATAAACTGTTTGAGTCTATTTTGAAATACGATTACCACTTGATACACGCATGGGATGGACAAGAGGCTGTAAACCTATTCAAGGAGTACAATCCGCAAATCGTATTGATGGATATCAATATGCCGGTCATGGATGGATATGAAGCAACGAAAGAGATCCGCAAATATTCGGCCAAAGTACCTATCATCGCCATTACTGCCTTTGCTTTTGCCTCAGATGAACAGAGGGTAATGGAAAGCGGCTTTGACGGTTATATGCCTAAACCCATCAATGCCAACTTATTGAAGGCGCAGCTAAAAGACATCATGCAGAAACGCATTATCTTACTGTAAGGTAAACTTCTAATAATTCAGCCACATCCTGAAAGAAGCCATCTTATCCTTACTGACAATAATTTTATCTTTGAAGGGAGGCAATACGTGTACGATTGCTTTCCCTAAAAAATAGGATTCAATGCGTTGAATTGCATCAATACAGACAAGAGTCTGACGATTCGTACGAAAAAAAAGGTCGGGATCCAATTGCTCGCACAATCTATCCAAAGCCAAATCAATAAGATACTCCCGGTTCTTGTGCGTCACCGCAAAGGTATACTTATTCTCCGAATAAAAATAAGCAATGTCACTAACCTGCAAAGTCAGAAGTTTCTCTCCACTGGAAATCAGAAACCGCGTACGATACTTTTTATGCGCCGACGATAAAGACTCCTGTGCAACAGAAAGCTGCTGCAAAACTTCCATCATCCGGCTTTCCGAATTGAAATCATGAATATTTTTCTTAGTCAGTCCCTCAAAACGCCGGATAGCCTGCAACAGGCGTTCTTCATGAATTGGTTTTAGAAGATAATCAATGCTGTTGACCGTAAAAGCACGTACGGCATATTCATCATAGGCAGTAGTAAACACAATCATGCTTTCCGGATGGGCTTGTTCAATAAAGAGAAACGAATTGCCATCCGTCAACTGAATATCCAGAAAAAGAATGTCCGGATGGGGATGCTGGGCAAACCACTCTACCGCTTCCTCTATATTACCCGGAAGTAACAGTACGTCCCAATCAGGGCGCAGAGACAATAAAGTGTCGCGAAGCAGACGGGCAGCCGGAATTTCATCCTCTATTATAGCAGCTTTAATCTTATTCATAGAGCAAAGGTATTTTTACAGTAAACTCTTGCGAATCATTTTCTATCACAATATCACGACTGCACAACAATTTGTACCGGGCAGAAAGATTTTTCAATCCCGTACCGAAAGCTGTTGCACTTTTTTTCGCCTGTATCCGGTTTCTAACAACCAGCTCTTTTTCCTTTTCCATATAGACAAGTTCAATCGTCATCGGCTTTCCCATGTGGATAACATTATGTTTTATCACATTTTCAGCGAGCAGCTGTATAGTCAGCGGTGGAAGCTGACATTCCAGGCAAGACTCCGGAATACGATTATCAATATAAATACAATCCCCCAACCGCACCCGATGCAGAAAGACATAAGAATTCAAAAAGTTCAACTCCTCCCGTAAGGTTGTCAGACGTTGGTTTTGGCATTGGAGCGTATAACGGTATACGTCGGAAAGATGTTGGGTGAACAATTCCGCATTAACGGGATTGTAACGAATTTCAGAAATCAATGTATTCAGACTGTTAAACAGAAAATGAGGATTCAACTGATTTTGTAAGGCAGTGTAACGTGCCGTATTGTTTTCTTTTTGCAAGGCAGCCGCTTCCTGTTGCAGTTTCAAGGCATTCCGTATGGAACGATTGGCCAACAGCAAACCTAGAATGACCAGTTCCACCAGCCATACCGTAATCAGAATCCGCCACCCTCCATTGGGAAACATGAACGGATGGGAAGCTCCGGCCAGCAGTTTGGCTGTTACCAGCAAACTGTAATTCAACAGGAAGAACATCCCCATCACAACGACATAGACAGATATCAATTTCCAGCGACGATGCAGATTCAGTGCATACTGATTATCCACCCACGTACTCAACCGCATCGTCGCATACCCCAACACGTTGAATGCCAGCACAAAGAAAGCCAATGTACCGACAGAATGAAGGATGTCGGCAACCTTATCGGGAAAGGCGGCATAATTGATCAGCAACAGAAAAGAGAACACTCCCAATCCTGAAAATAATGCGGTATAGAATAAGGTATTAAACTTCACATTCATTATATTGGCAGTTCTTTTCATACAAAGTTACTGTTTTTTACCGATAATCATAGCCATGAAGAGCTTTTATTAATTCCGAATAATGTCCCTGAGCGGCAGCTTTGGCCTGCACATAGTTTACCTGCGAGGTTTGCCGGTAAGTCTGCGCATCAATTACTTCCACCACAGACACCTTACCCTCATTATAGCGTTCCACAGCTTTCGCTTCATTTTCCTCTGCTTTTGCCAATGAACTTTCACTCAAGCGAACACGCTCGATAGCTTGCGACAAAGCTTTCCGTGCTACACCTATCTCCAGCTCAACCTGATCCATCACCTTATTCAGATTATCTTCTGCCATACCGACACGAAAGGACGACGCACGCTTCTCGCTTTTCCGCTTTCCCCATTCGAAGATAGGGACGGACACTTTAGCATAAACAGCGTAATTGGGGTCTAAATCTTTCTTGAAATTATAACCGGGAGAAGAATAGCTACCATCTATTCCCACATAAAACTGCGGCTTAAACTGTGAATCATTCAGTTTCTTCGTACTCTCCGCTATACGGATCCGGTCATAGGCCATCCGGATTTCAGGACGTTCCGCACCTGTAGACAACCAGACAGAATCTTCAATAACGACCACCGGTATCTGATCATCCAGTTCCGTTGCATTTTCCAATCGAACTCCGATCATAGAGTTCAGTGCCATTCTACCTGTCTCGAAGTTACTTTGCGCCTGTAGCAATTGATACTCCGCTTCATTCAGTTTCACCTCCGCCATTAATAAATCCTGCGGATCTACAAGCCCCACTTCCACCCTTTCTTTGATGGTCTTTACCAAAGCTGCTATCGAATTACGAAAATCTTCGGCAACAGATACAACCTCCTGTCGCGCTACAGCACTCCAATATTGCATATCCGTCTGATAACAGACTGCGTCATTCAATACCTTCGCCTGATTGCTTGCCAATGATTGTTGATGTTTCGCCATACGGATAGATTCCAATACACGTCCGCCCGTATAAATCGGTTGCAAGAGAGAAAGAGAGCCTCCATAATTCAATTGCTTTCCTTCCACCGTCTTCGACAATCCGATAGAAGGGACATCCAAAGTCAACTCCAACGGATTGCCTGTATATTGAAAGTTCGCAGCTCCCGAAAGCTTGGGTTTCAAATCCGCTTTTGCCGATTTCTCTATCTCCACACTGGCGGCGATATTCTTCTCAGCCGCTTTCAAATCATGATTATAATCCAATGCCATCATCCGGTATTTCTCCAACAAGGGACTTTGTTGCGCCATAAGAGGTACAGACAGAAAAGCGCAACAGCAGAATAACGGATAAAATATTCTCTTTTTCATTTTTATTTTCCTTTTACTTTGTAGAACATAGCATACAATGCAGGGGTGACAAGCAAGGTCAGTCCCGTAGCAAATGTAAGTCCGAAGATAATAGTGGCAGCCATACCGCCGAATGCGACATCAAACAACAGCGGTACCATACCAAAAATCGTCGTCGTAGCCGCCATCAATACCGGACGGGTTCGGGAAACCGTAGCCTCAACAATAGAAGTATATAGATCAATACCACTCCGATGTTGCACATTTATTTCGTCAATCAGTACAATCACATTCTTTATAATCATTCCGAGAAGTCCCAGCCAACCGGCTATCGGAAAGAAACCGAAGTCAAATCCCGTCAGCAACATCCCCACAGCAATACCAATGAGCGACAGCGGCAAGATGCAGATGATAATAATCGGTTCGCGGAAATTGCCGAACAAAGCAACCAGAATAAGCACCAGCGCAAGGAATGCCAACGGGAAATACTTAGCAATGGCCTGCATCGCTTCTCCCTGATCCTTATATTGCGCATCCCAGAAGAAAGTATATCCCTCAGGGAGTTGCATTTTCTCAATCTCTTCCCTAATTTCTCCGTGTACTTCCGCCATTGTATGTCCCGGCTTCACGCCACACATGGCAGCCATCGAAAGCTGACGGTTGTAAGTCCGTATCTGTGGAAATTCCCAAGTCGTTTCTATACGTTCCGTCACTTGTGAAAGCGGAGCCGACCTTTCACCGTTCCAGATAGAGAAGTCGCCTAAGGAATGTACATCGGTGATGTTCACATTACCCGATTTCAAAAGTACGGGAACTTTCTTCTCATCATCCCGGTAAATGCCTACAGGCAAGCCGTCATTAATAGATTTCACTGACTCCATCATAGCCGCTTTCGTAATCCCCAAAGCTCCGGCTTTCACCGGATCATAAACCGGACGGATAACCATTGCCATATTTCCCCACTCATTTCGCGCATCCGCTACTTTAGGATTCCGTCGCATCACCTCTATCGCCTGACCTACCAACGAATCGAGTACGGCCGGGTCTGGTCCGAGAAAACGAGCTTCAATAACCGCTTCCGTCAATGGACTCAATTCAAAATTATTCACTTTAATCAGAGGTTCGGGATACTTGATCGAAATTGAATCTTGTAAGCGTGCGTGTAATTGACGGGAAAGTTTCGAAGTCTTGCACTTCACCAATATCTGCGCATAATTGGATTGAGGTCCGAAAGCCACATTAGACAAGTAATAACGCGGAGGTGTCCTCCCTATATAAGTAGATACCATTTCCGCTTCTTCTTGTCCGCTAATAAAGTCCGCCATCTCTGTCGCCATTTTATCCGTTTCTTCTATCTGTGTCCCTTCGGGCAACCACATATCAAGCGTGAAATATTGTTTATCCAATGCCGGCACAAATACTTTCGGGATAAATTTAAAACTCCAGGCGGACAACACCAACAATATAACCATACATCCTACAGTAGCATACCTGTGATGAATTACCCATCCCAAAGAAGAGCGGAACTTATCGTAATATTTACCTGAAAAAAGTGCCGTCTTTAGTTCGTCGGGCCTTGGCCGACGGACAAACTCCTGAATAAAGAAAGGTGTTTGTGTCAGCGCAAAGACCCAACTGAACATCAGCGAAACGCCGATAACTACAACTAAGGATGACAATAACTCGCCGGTAATATGCGGCGAATAATATATTGGTAAAAAAGTCAGAATCGCAATCACAGTAGCTGCCAGTAGCGGCAATGCAGTCGAAGAACAAGCTCTCAATATAGCTATCCGTTTACGCATTCCACGCTGCATATTGACCAACGCCGAATCGGAAACTACGATAGCATTGTCCACCAACATTCCCATAGCAATGATGATAGCCGCCAATGACATACGCTGCAAAGCTATTCCTTGCATCAGCATGACTATCAATGTGGCAAAGATAGAAAACACTAATCCGCTACCAATCAGAATACCGTTTTTGACCCCTATAAAGAACAACAGGATAGCAACGACCGTCACGACGGAAACAATCAGATTCAAGATAAATCCCTTATTCGCTACAGCGGATTCATATCCTTGATCATAAATTGGCTGCAACTCAAAACCTTCGGACATTGTCTCCGAAAATTGTTCTATCTCCACTTTGACCGCATCTGCCATATCGACTACATTGCCTGTGGGTACAGTGGAAATAGCAATTCCTATCGCCGGTTTTCCGTCAATCCGCATTTTATTGCTAGGCGGAGTCTGATAACTTTCTTTTATTTCAGCAATATCCGCCAATCGGAAATGTTCTCCTGTACGGGATACAATAGTTAAATTCCGAATATCATCCAACGAATAGAAGTTTCCGGTAGACTCGATACGTATTCTGTTGACTTCCGTGTCAATACCTCCGGCATCCACCACCCGGTTCTGAGCCTCAAAGGCACGGGAAATATCAGCCGTAGTAATACCACTTCTCGCCATGACGGAGGGACTGAGGACTACATCAATCGTAGGAGATTGCACGCCATAGATTTCCACTTTTGCAACGTCTTTCACCTTCAGCACCTCATTTTTAATCAGTTTCGCCTGATCTTCGAGTTCCCGATATGAGTATCCTTCTCCGGTCAGCCCGTAAAAGACTCCCAGCACATCGCCAAAATCATCGTTTACCACCGACGGACCTGCACCGGCAGGCAATTTAGATTGTACATCATTGACTTTTCGACGCAGTTTGTCCCAAAGCTGTTGCATCTCGTCCGCACGGATTTCTTTCTTTACATAGACTGTTATTTTAGAAAGTCCCGCACGATTTTCAGTTTTAAGATAATACAGTTCCCCCAACGACTGTATAGATTCCTCCAATACATCCGTCACCTGTGATTGAACTTCGGAAGGCGAAGCCCCCGGATAAGGAGTCAGCACCAATGCTTGTTTGATAGTAAACGGAGCATCTTCCAGCTTTCCCATCTTAACATAGGAGAACAGTCCACCACCCAATACCAGTAGCAATAGCAGAATAGTCACCGACTTCTTCTGCAAGAAATATTTAACGAGTTTCATACTTTCCTCTTACTTTTGAGCAGTTACCGGCATTTCCCGGTTCATTATTTCTACCGGAGTCCCTTCCGACAGGAAACGCAGTTTGCTGACAGCCACCGTTTCTCCCGCCTGTAATCCACCTTTTACTTCGACTTTTCCATTCGGGAGTAACGCACCCAATATCACCTTCTTCTTTGATACTTTTCTCGTAGCATTGTCCACTGTCCAGACATAATCCCCTTCAGTAGGCCGGTGACTAAGGGCAGTTTGAGGTACAGTCACCATTGCGACAGATGAAGAAGCCGGAAAGTCCAACAACATCTTTCCCGAAATACCGGCAGGCCATTTTCCCTGTTTATTCGGTAGCAATGCCGTCAGCAAGAAAGACAGATTATTCCGGGTAGTGCTTTTGGAAACCTCCACTACTTTTGCCGGATATACTTCCTCTGTACAGACATCAAAACGGACACCCACTTCCTTTATTTTTTCTGCCTGAAGCGCTATGTCCTGTGTGACATAGGCTTCTATTTTCAGTTGGGTAATATCAATAAAAGACACCACCGGCTGAGTAGCTTTTACATCCTGAAACTTCTCGATATAGACTTCTCCTACATATCCGTCGAAAGGAGCAATCAACCGGGTATCGTCCAATTCATTCGTCGCCGTCTCAAAAGCTGTCTTGGCTGAAGTGTAGTCAGCACGCGCTTTTTCATAAGCACTGGCCGATAGGTTATCTTTTTCGTACAGCACCTTTACCCGTTCAAACTCTGCTTTCGCCTGATTGTAAACAGCTTCCGCGCGTTCTTTTCGGATACGGAAATCACGGGAATCTATTTCTGCAATGATATCTCCACGATGATAAAAATTTCCGGCATATACTTCAAAACGGTCAATCGGTCCGCCAACTCTGAAAGAAAGCTCCGTCTCTTTAAAAGGTTTTGAGATAAACGGGAACTCGCGTTCCGAAGAAGGAACCAAAGTTTCCGCCTCTGCCACTTTCACCCGTATCGGTTCATCCGCCTTTTGTTCTCCTCTTCCACAGGAAGCAAACAGGCAAAGGCAAAAAATACATAATGAGAATCTAGTCGTTGTCATTCTGTTCTAAAAATAAATTATGTTATCAACGACACGAAAATAGACGAAAAAAGAGAAAGCAGCCGTTTTAAAGTTTCCGAGACGGAAAAGACAGGGATGAAACAGAAAAAGAAGAAATGAAATATTGAGCCTTTTATCGTACTTATGTGTTTCATTACTATCTTTGCAGCTCAAATAAATACTGCAATATTAATTTATGACTGAAGAAAAAATACATAAAGACCGGACGGGAAGTTGGTGGGCATTAAGTCCTTTGCTCGTATTCTTATGCCTCTATTTGGTAACATCTATCCTGGTCAACGACTTTTATAAAGTGCCTATTACAGTGGCCTTTCTGGTCTCCTCCTGCTATGCAATCGCTATCACCAAAGGATTGAAGCTCGATCAACGTATTTACCAGTTTTCCGTAGGAGCCGCCAATAAGAATATCCTACTGATGATATGGATATTTATTCTTGCCGGAGCCTTTGCACACAGTGCCAAACAGATGGGAGCGATTGACGCCACCGTCAATCTGACATTACACATACTTCCTGACAACCTGTTGCTAGCCGGTATATTTATTGCAGCTTGTTTTATCTCCCTGTCTATCGGAACCAGCGTGGGTACTATCGTAGCCCTCACCCCTGTAGCTGTAGGGCTGGCAGAAAAAACGGAAATAGCGCTTCCTTTCATGGTAGCAGTGGTAGTCGGCGGCTCTTTCTTCGGAGATAACCTATCATTTATATCCGACACTACTATCGCATCTACGAAAACACAGGAATGCGTCATGCGTGACAAGTTCCGGGTAAACTCCATGATCGTTGTCCCGGCAGCCATCATCGTATTGGGCATTTATATCTTTCAAGGATTATCCATCACCGCTCCCACTCAGATCCAAACGATCGAATGGATAAAAGTGATACCTTATATAATAGTATTAGGAACAGCCGTTGCCGGAATGAATGTGATGCTTGTATTAATTATAGGTATCCTGACAAGTGGCATTATCGGCATTGCCACCGGAAGTTTCGGAATATTCGACTGGTTCGGAGCTATGGGAACAGGAATAACGGGAATGGGAGAATTAATCATCATCACCCTACTGGCAGGAGGAATGTTGGAAACAATCCGCTACAATGGCGGCATTGATTTTATTATCCGGAAACTTACCCGCCACGTCAATGGCAAGCGGGGTGCGGAACTAAGCATTGCCGCTTTGGTAAGTATCGCCAATCTGTGTACCGCCAACAATACTATTGCCATCATAACAACAGGACCGATAGCAAGAGATATCGCCCGGAAATTCCATCTCGACCGGAGGAAAACCGCCAGTATTCTCGACACCTTCTCCTGCCTGATACAGGGCATTATTCCATACGGTGCTCAAATGCTGATTGCTGCAGGACTTGCCAATATTTCCCCTATCAGTATCATCGGTAATCTCTATTATCCTTTCACGATGGGAGCCTGCGCATTGCTAGCCATCCTATTCCGCTACCCTAAACGATATTCGTAAAAAAATAGCGAAATGTTTGTCAATCAAAAGAAAAGCCGTATCTTTGTGCCCGCTATTACGAGATAATGGCATAATTCAAATCAATCATTAAAAACAATTATTAAAAATGGCAACTAGAATCAGATTGCAGAGACACGGACGTAAAAGTTACGCGTTCTATTCAATTGTAATTGCAGACAGCAGAGCACCACGTGATGGTAAATTTATTGAGAAGATTGGTACTTACAACCCTAACACCAATCCTGCTACAGTAGATTTGAATTTCGACGCTGCATTGGCATGGGTACTGAAAGGTGCACAACCAAGCGACACTGTACGTAATATCCTTTCTCGTGAAGGAGTTTACATGAAGAAACATCTTCTGGGCGGTGTAGCGAAAGGCGCATTCGGAGAAGCAGAAGCAGAAGCTAAATTCGAAGCTTGGAAAAACAACAAACAGTCAGGTTTGGCTGCTTTGAAAGCTAAACAAGACGAAGCTAAGAAAGCTGAAGCTAAAGCACGTCTGGAAGCAGAAAAGAAAATCAACGAAGTGAAAGCAAAAGCACTCGCTGAAAAGAAAGCTGCTGAGGCTGCTGAAAAAGCTGCTGCTGAAGCACCCGCAGAAGAAGCTGCAGTTCCGGCTGAAGAAGCTCCTGCAACAGAAGCTGCTGCTGAATAATTTTCAGCAGGTTCCGAATAAGAAATTAGGAAAAAGCAATAAATCCTCTTTGGTTCGCCGAAGGGGATTTTTTTATTTTCTGCTATAAAACATAGTAAATAATTAGTCTCTTTCAAAATAAAATGCCTTTCTTTGCATCAGCATAGTTCAGCACGGTTAACTCTTATAATATTAGCATGAAACGAACTGATAAGAAAGCAACATTCGGACAACAGGCAACTAAGGTCACACAATTGGCAGACACACTTAGTCAGGCTATTTCCAGGAAAGAATTTCTTGAAGGAGACTCTTTGCCTTCTATCAATCAGTTGAGTGCACACTATGGAGTATCGCGTGATACAGTGTTCAAGGCTTTTCTTGATTTACGTGAACGGGGACTGATTGACTCCACTCCCGGAAAAGGTTACTATGTGACCAGCCAGGTGACTAATGTCTTATTGTTACTCGACCAATATACCCCTTTCAAAGAAGCTTTATACAACAGTTTCATCAAACGACTGCCTATTAATTATAAGGTCGACCTGTTGTTTCACCAATACAACGAACGATTGTTCAACACCATCATTCGCGAATCCGTAGGAAAATACAACAAATATATAGTGATGAATTTCGACAACGAGAAATTCAGCACAGCCCTTAACAAAATTAATCCTGCACGACTGCTTCTTCTGGACTTCGGTAAATTCGAGAAAAGCAAGTATTTCTATATCTGTCAGGATTTTGACGAGTCTTTCTATCAGGCATTACTGACGTTGAAAGACAAAATGCACAAATACCGTCAGATCGTATTCCTGTTCTCTAAAGGATTAAAACATCCGCAAAGCAGCAAAGAATATTTTATCCGTTTCTGCGAAGAACAAGGATTCTCATACGAGATACAGGAAGACATTGAAAATCTGGTAGTGCAGAAAGGGGCGGCCTATATAGCCATCAAGCAACAAGACGTTGTAAAGGTGGTCAAACAAGGAAGATTGGAGGGACTGAAATGTGGAAAAGATTTCGGCCTGCTGGCATACAATGATATTCCTTCTTACGAAGTGATTGACGAAGGAATTACCTCATTGACTATTGACTGGGAAATGATGGGGAACGAAGCGGCAAACTTCGTTCTCAATGACGCCTCTGTACAGAAGTACCTCCCTACCGGAGTCAGGCTTCGAAAATCCCTCTAATTTTTTTTGCCGCATATTCAGCACAGTTCAGCACAGAATTCAATTAACCATATAATATAAAAAAACATGAAAAAGTATCCGAAAATCGGGATTCGTCCCACCATCGACGGTCGCCAGGGTGGCGTTCGTGAAAGCCTTGAAGAAAAAACAATGAATTTGGCTAAAGCCGTAGCCGAATTAATCAGCAGCAACTTGAAAAACGGTGACGGAAGTCCCGTAGAATGCGTGATTGCCGACAGTACCATCGGCCGCGTAGCCGAAAGTGCAGCTTGTGCAGAGAAGTTCGAAAGAGAAGGTGTAGGTTCCACTATCACTGTAACGTCCTGTTGGTGTTATGGTGCGGAAACAATGGATATGAACCCGTATTACCCGAAAGCAGTCTGGGGATTCAACGGAACAGAACGTCCGGGAGCTGTATATCTGGCAGCAGTATTGGCAGGACACGCACAAAAAGGACTTCCCGCATTCGGAATCTACGGACATGATGTTCAAGATCTGGACGACAATACAATTCCCGAAGATGTAGCGGAAAAGATTCTTCGCTTTGCACGCGCCGCACAGGCAGTAGCCACCATGAGAGGCAAATCTTATCTGTCAATGGGTAGCGTATCTATGGGTATTGCCGGCTCTATCGTCAATCCTGATTTCTTCCAGGAATATTTGGGTATGCGCAATGAATCTATCGACCTGACAGAGATTATCCGCCGCATGGAAGAGGGCATCTACGACCACGAAGAATACGCCAAAGCAATGGCATGGACTGAAAAGTATTGCAAGGTAAACGAGGGCAATGACTTCAAGAACCGTCCCGAAAAACGTAAAACCCGCGAGCAGAAAGACGCAGACTGGGAATTTATCGTAAAGATGATGATTATCATGCGTGACTTGATGACCGGAAACCCGAAACTCAAAGAGATGGGATTCAAGGAAGAAGCTTTGGGACATAACGCTATCGCAGCCGGTTTCCAGGGACAACGCCAATGGACTGACTTCTATCCGAACGGTGACTATCCGGAAGCCTTACTCAATACTTCCTTCGATTGGAACGGTATCCGTGAAGCATTTGTAGTAGCTACTGAAAATGATGCCTGCAACGGTGTAGCTATGCTGTTCGGTCACTTGCTGACTAATCGCGCTCAAATATTCTCAGATGTGCGTACTTATTGGAGCCCCGAAGCCGTGAAACGTGTGACCGGCAAAGAGTTGAGCGGTCTGGCAGCAAACGGTATTATCCATCTTATCAATTCCGGTGCCACTACGCTCGACGGTTCCGGTCAATCGGTAGACGCGGAAGGCAATCCGGTGATGAAAGAACCTTGGAACCTGACTGATGCAGATGTAGAAAACTGCCTGAAGGCAACAACTTGGTATCCGGCGGACCGTGACTACTTCCGCGGAGGCGGTTTCTCATCCAACTTCCTGTCAAAAGGTGGAATGCCTGTCACTATGATGCGTCTGAACCTGGTCAAAGGTCTTGGTCCTGTCCTGCAAATCGCAGAAGGATGGACAGTTGAGATTGACCCGGAAATTCACCAGAAACTCAATATGCGTACCGACCCCACATGGCCTACTACTTGGTTTGTTCCCCGCCTGTGCGATAAACCAGCTTTCAAAGATGTATATTCAGTAATGAACAATTGGGGAGCCAATCACGGAGCTATCAGTTATGGACACATCGGACAGGACTTAATCACTCTTGCCTCTATGCTCCGCATCCCTGTATGTATGCACAACGTAGAAGAAGACCAGATCTTCCGCCCAGCCGCATGGAACGCTTTCGGTATGGACAAAGAGGGTGCAGACTACAGAGCTTGTACAACTTACGGTCCTATTTATAAATAAGATTAAAACGCAGATTATGATTACCAACGAACATATTGAACAGTTTCTATCACAGGCACATCGCTATGGAGCTGCCAAGTTGATGTTATGTAGTAGCGGCAATCTCTCTTGGCGAATTGGTGAAGAAGCATTGATTTCAGGTACGGGGTCTTGGGTACCGACTTTATATAAGGAGAAAGTTTCCATCTGCAATATTGCCAGTGGCACTCCTACCAATGGAGTAAAACCGTCAATGGAAAGTACCTTCCATCTGGGCATTCTTCGCGAACGCCCGGATGTAAATGTAGTCCTCCATTTTCAGTCGGAATATGCAACGGCCGTTTCCTGCATGAAAAACAAGCCGACCAACTTCAATGTAACGGCAGAAATTCCTTGCCATGTAGGTTCGGAAATACCGGTGATTCCCTATTACCGTCCCGGTTCGCCGGAACTGGCCAAAGCAGTGGTAGAAGCCATGTTGAATCATAATTCCGTGTTGTTGACCAATCACGGGCAAGTGGTATGCGGAAAAGATTTCGATCAAGTATACGAACGGGCTACTTTCTTTGAAATGGCTTGCCGTATCATTGTCCAATCCGGTGGAGACTACTCAGTACTGACTCCGGCGGAGATAGAAGATCTGGAAATCTATGTATTGGGAAAGAAAACAAAATAGTATCCGGAAACACATACCATGAAAGATACGCATAGAAACACTTATTTAGCAGCAGACTTTGGAGGAGGAAGCGGGCGTATTATCGCCGGCTCTCTTCTCCACGGTAAGCTGGAATTGGAGGAAGTTCACCGCTTCCCCAATCGTCAGGTTAAACTCGGTAATCATGTTTATTGGGATTTTCCCGCCTTGTTTGAGGATATGAAGACCGGATTAAAACAGGCCGCACAAAGAGGGTACGACGTTAAAGGAATCGGAATCGATACTTGGGGAGTCGACTTCGGGCTTATTGACAAGGATGGTAACCTGCTAGGAAATCCAGTTTGTTACCGGGATGCACGAACGGATGGAATGCCGACAGAAGTGTTCAAGTTCCTAAACGAGCAGCAACACTATGCCGATACCGGTATACAAGTAATGGCGATCAATACGTTATTCCAGCTTTACAGCATGAAAAAAAGTAAGGATGCGCAATTAGACGCAGCCCAACGGCTTTTATTCATGCCCGACCTTTTCAGCTACTTTCTGACAGGAATAGCCAACAATGAATATTGCATTGCCTCTACATCCGAACTACTCGATGCACGACAACGAACATGGTCTTTATCTACCATTCGTACACTCGGACTTCCCGAACATTTGTTCGGCGAAATCATCTATCCGGGTACTATCAGAGGAACTTTAAAAGAGGATATTGCCCAAGAAACAGGCTTAGGATCTGTAGACGTAATTGCAGTAGGTTCACACGATACGGCTAGCGCTGTTGCCGCTGTTCCCGCTACGGAATCTCCTATCGCATTTCTAAGTTCCGGCACTTGGTCGCTGTTGGGAGTAGAAGTAGACGAACCGATACTGACAGAGGAAGCGCGGCTGGCTCAGTTTACGAATGAAGGTGGCGTGGGAGGCCGTATCCGGTTCCTGCAAAACATCACAGGTTTATGGATTCTGCAACGTCTGATGAGTGAATGGAAAACACGTGGCGAAGAACAGAGCTATGACACGCTCATTCCACAAGCTGCCGAAGCAACGATTGCTTCCATCATCCCTGTAGATGATGCACTATTCATGAATCCGGTAAATATGGAAAACGCTCTTATGGATTACTGCCGACGACACGACCTTCCGGTTCCACAGAACAAAGCGGAAATGGTGAAATGCGTGCTCCAATCCTTAGCTTTCAAATATAAGCAAGCGGTGGAAAAACTCAACCGTTGTCTTCCTTCTCCAATTCGCCAACTCAACATTATCGGTGGAGGATCACAAAATAAATTACTCAATCAGTTGACAGCCGATGCACTTGGCATTCCCGTATATGCCGGTCCGGTAGAAGCTACTGCGATAGGAAATATCCTGACGCAAGCAATGGCAAAAGGAGAAATATCCGATCTTCACGAACTGCGAGAGATTGTAAGACATAGCGTAACACCACAAGTTTATCATCCTAAAAAATAGAATTATAATGACCATGAAACACACTAAACAGTCCATCATCTCAAAAGATGGCGTCAGTTATCTTATTCCCTTTATTCTCATTACCTCGTGTTTTGCGTTATGGGGATTCGCAAACGACATTACCAATCCGATGGTAAAGGCATTCTCCAAAATCTTCCGAATGAGCGCTACTGATGGTGCACTTGTACAAGTAGCTTTTTATGGAGGATATTTCGCAATGGCTTTTCCTGCCGCAATATTTATCCGCAAATACTCCTACAAAGCAGGTGTATTGCTAGGGCTCGGAATGTACGCTTTCGGAGCATTCTTGTTTTTCCCCGCTAAAATGACAGGGGAATATTACCCGTTCCTAATCGCCTACTTCATTCTGACTTGCGGACTTTCTTTCCTGGAAACAAGTTGTAATCCTTACATCCTTTCTATGGGAACTGAGGAAACAGCCACACGACGTTTGAATCTTGCCCAATCTTTTAATCCTATGGGATCCCTTTTGGGTATGTATGTGGCAATGCAGTTTATCCAGGCAAAATTACACCCGATGTGTACCGAAGAACGGTCACTGCTCAATGATAGTGAATTTCAAGCTATCAAAGAAAGCGACCTTACAGTTTTGATTGCCCCCTACCTTATTATCGGGCTGATTATCTTGGCTATGCTCATCGTCATACGGCTTGTCAAAATGCCTAAAAACGGAGATCAGAACCACAAAATAGACTTCTTCCCTACTCTCAAACGTATTTTCATGGAAACACGTTATCGTGAAGGTGTAATCGCACAGTTCTTCTATGTAGGCGCACAGATTATGTGCTGGACATTTATCATCCAATACGGAACACATCTGTTCATGTCACCGGATTTCGGTATGGATGAAAAAAGCGCAGAAGTACTTTCCCAGCAATACAACATCATAGCAATGGTCATTTTCTGTGTCAGCCGTTTTATCTGCACTTTTATCCTGCGTTATCTCAATGCTGGAAAATTACTGATGATTCTTGCTATCTTCGGAGGTCTTTTCACATTGGGCACCATCTTCCTTCAAAACATTTTCGGACTCTACTGTCTGGTAGCAGTTTCCGCCTGTATGTCACTGATGTTCCCAACCATTTACGGTATTGCCTTGAAAGGTATGGGAGACGATGCCAAATTCGGGGCAGCCGGTCTTATCATGGCTATTTTGGGAGGTTCCATTCTTCCTCCGCTACAAGCAAGCATTATTGACATGAAGGAAATCGGTTGGCTTCCGGCTGTCAATGTTTCATTCATTCTGCCATTTATCTGTTTCCTTGTGATTATCGGATACGGATATCGCACAGTGAAAAGAAACTGGTAAAAAAGGCTTAAAAAATGATGACATCATTTCGAGAAGATGATGTCATCATTTTATTTACTCATTTTTAAGAGCCTGTAAAAAAATGTAGCATTGTTAATAGTCAGTGCTTTGCCCCTCAAAACCGTTTTCTCCTGAAAGTTTACAAAAATCATTCATTGCCTTTTCACTTTTTACAGGAAGAAAAATGCGTTTTTTACAGACTATCCGCAAATAAAGCGTATCTTTGTTCCAGCTAAAACATGGAATGATTATGAGATACTTAGACCCAAAAGCAGACTTGACTTTCAAGCGAGTATTCGGCGAACATCCCGACTTAGTGATGAGTCTGTTGAACGCTCTCCTTCCTATTTCCGAAGAAGAGGAGATTACTGATATTGAATACCTTCCCGCTGAGATGGTGCCGGATAATCCCTTGCGCAAGAACAGCATCGTTGATGTACGTTGTAAGGATAAGAAGGGACGCCAGTTTATCGTGGAGATGCAGATGATTTGGTCACCCGAATTCAAGCAACGTGTATTGTTCAATGCTTCCAAGGCATACGTACGCCAGATAAGCGTCGGTGAAGAGTATGAGCTGCTGCAACCCGTCTATTCGCTGAATTTGGTAAACGAGGTATTCGAACCGGAACTTGAAGGCTATTACCACCATTACCGGATGATTCATGTGGAAAACACAGATAAGGTGATAAACGGCTTGGAACTGATTTTTGTGGAACTTCCCAAGTTCAATCCGCATACCTATTCCGAAAAAAAGATGCAAGTACTCTGGCTACGATATCTGACGGAGATAAACGAACGTACCCGGGAAGTACCCCCAGAACTGCTTGCCAACCCGGAAGTAAAGAAAGCTGTTACAGCCTTAGAAGAGTCCGCTTTCACTGAGGCTCAGTTACTAGGGTATGAAAAGTTCTGGGATATCATCAGTGTGGAGAAGACTCTGTATAACAGCGCAGAGAGAAAAGGTATGGCAGCAGGGTTAGCCAAAGGAAAAGCCGAAGAACAACATTTAATAGCAGCCAATATGAAAAAGCAAGGCATATCAGTTGTAATAATCTCCCAATGTACCGGATTGACAATAGAAGAAATCGATTTATTATAAAAAACGATTCAAGTAAAAGAACTAGAATATAAATACATTTGATTTACTATTAGGTTTCACAGGGCAGGCTCTTCAAAGAATATTTAGCCTGAGCTTTGGCTTTATGTCCTCTAAACTAAAGCGCTATGGCTCAACAGCGACAGACTAAATTATCTGTAACGATAGCTAATAGAACGCCTGAATGTTACAAGCCTACCTGCTATTAGGAAATTAATATAACCGGAACTCCAATCATCTATTAGGTTGGAATTCCGGTTTCTTTGTTTCCACCCATAATATTTTAAATCAGCACATTCAATAAATTATCAATACTTCACACTATATTTTAACATTTACAATTCTTATACAAATTACTCGTCACTATTTTCTTTTTTCATCTTTGAGTAGCAAATGTAACAATAAGAATTGATTATACAACTTCTAATTACAATCAAACACAATTACTGACGTTTTGATAACAAATTAATAATTTAAAATCATAAAACAATTGATTTATTAAGAATATTAATTACATTTACTTTATAAAAACAAATTCTCCTTTATTACAAAGAGATGCAATTTATAATACTTGATAATTCACACATGATAATACACAAACAAATAACTACTGGAGCACGATTCAATAACAAATTCTCTAAAATAAGACCTCCTCCCTTCCGGCATTCACATATCAGGCTAGTTATATTATGCCTAAAACAAATAAATCAAATAAATTAATTGTTACTTGGAGGAAAATGCCTTTGTTCAAATACAAATCAACATACTAGAGTTTAAACTCTGCCTATATAGACTCTCTTCTGAATATTGACCTTCAAAAGCTAACAATAACAAGATCATATTATTTGAGTTTATTAAATATGCACAATTGTAAAATCACAATTGTCGTATAGTTTTTTATTTTTTCTCAAACAAGGAAACAGGCTATTCTGCCAAGTGACGTCACCATAAAAAATAGAAACATGAGATATTTAATAATAACGTCACCGATTGTCTATATTATAATAGCCATCATCTTCCAAATTGAGATTAATACAATTTTATTGCTAGTATCCACAGGAATCTCGCTATACATATCAATCTCCTATTTATCAACAACTGAAAAGGAAAAACTATTTCTGAAAGAAGAAATACAATATTTCATAGATTCCTTTCAGAATATTCGAAAGCCGATAACGCTCGTACATACGCCTTTACAAAACATCTGTAATGCCATGTGTCCTGAAAGCATAAAAAAAGAGTTATCTGTAAGCCTCCGAAACATTGGATGTCTTAATAAACATCTGACCGAGTTAATGGGATTGAAACATTTACATATCCAGTCTCTAAAGCTTGATATTACCGAATATGAATTAGGGAGTTTCATAAAAGAGAAACTTCACTCACAGCAAAGTCATGCAAAACGTAAATGCATAAAATTAGATATTAAATCGGAATTTAATTATGTCAGTATTTGGGGCGATACAAGTAAAATCTCTCCGATCATAGAAAAATTCATCTCAGACGCAATTGACTATATAGAACCGAAAACAACCCTTACTGTATTCATTTTTCTAGGCAGTAAGTATTGGGAAATGAAAATAGCAGATACCGAAAACGGAAAACTGGCGGAAATCTATGATAATAATAAATATTGGATTCATAAAAAGAAAACAGAGATGGAATGTACTTTCAGCAAAAGCATATTATTCAAGAAATTACTAGACTTATGCGACGGAAAAATCATCATAAACAGAATAGAGCATACTATCTCATTACGATTTCCCTTAGCATTGCAATCTGCAGAAAGTCTGGAACAGACAGGAGTGCCATACACCATTCAAAACCCGAAAGATGAAAAGATAGGTATTCTATTTCAGAAAACTTCCTGCAAAAGATATTCAGATAAACCTGTGGTAGTTCTTGTAGACAGTAATGATGATTTTCGCTTATATCTGGAATCATGTTTGTCCGAAAAATACACTATCAAAAGTTTTAGCGATGGTACACAGGCTTTAATAGACATAAAAGAGGAATATCCAGATTTAGTAATTTGCGATACGGAACTTCATGAAATGAGCGGAGACGAACTTTCATCAAGATTGAAAACATCTTATGAAACTGCCATCATCCCCATTATCCTATATGGTTCTCATATCGACATAGACCAACACAATAAAAGAAGAGCCTCGTTAGCAGATACTTTCCTCTATATGCCATTACACATAGAAGACCTGAAGATTGAAATATCTGTGCTTATCAGAAACAACCACTTTCTAAGAAGATCATTCCTGCAAAAAGTATTTGGTAAACAATTCCTGGAAGTGGAAGACAATGACGTCTTGGATGAAAACAATTACACATTCATCAATCAGGTAAAAGAATTTATTCTAAGATATATAGATAAGGAAAATCTGACAATAGATGAAATTGCTTCCGAACTGTATATGAGTAGAACCGCTTTTTTTAATAAATGGAAAGCATTGACAGGAGAAGCGCCGAAATATTTTATTTACCGGATTCGTTTGGAAAAGGCACGTGAGTTATTGGAGAGTGGGAAATACCCTGTCAATGTTATTCCTGAAATGATCGGATTAAAGAATCTCAAAAACTTCCGCCATAAGTACAAAGAGCATTTTGGAATAACACCAAGTGAATCTATCACCAAAAAGCAATAAAACCAATATCTTATTTCAATTAAAACCCAAACCATTAGAAATTATAAAAGGTAAATGCCAACCTTTTACTTTGAAAGAAAAAGCAAAAAAAAGAGTATGCTTCAGTGTGAAGACATACTCTTTTTTTTATACTTTTGTGAAATAACCATGTTATGTAAAAATGACTATAACGGAAAACATTCGAAAAGAGTTACAGGCGTTAGTAGATTCCAAATATCAGGAGTTCCATTCTGCCTTAGTTCCCGGAACGGAAAATATTCTAGGCGTACGCATTCCACAACTGAGAGTAATGGCCAAAGAAATAGCCAAAAGAGATGATTGGCGTATATTCGTCGAGGCAACCGATACCAAGTTTTATGAAGAAGCTATGCTTCAAGGAATGGTTATCGGACGATCTAAAACGGCACTTGACGAACAAATGAAACATGTAGAGAGATTTGTTCCCCGTATCGATAACTGGGCCGTTTGTGACATATTTTGCGGCGAGCTGAAGACTGCCGTAAAAAAAGGAAAAGAAACAGTATGGCAATTTATACAGCCTTATTTAAAATCCACCCAAGAATTCGAGCTACGTTTCGGAATTGTTATGCTTCTCCACTATATAGATGAAGGACATATTGATCTACTGTTGAAATACGCCGACTCATTCTGCCATGACGCTTATTATGCACGTATGGCTATGGCTTGGATGATATCAATCTGTTTCGTTAAGTTCCCCGAAAAGACAATGGAATATCTGAAACATAGTAAGCTGAATAACTGGACCTATAATAAATCATTGCAGAAAACGATCGAATCTCTCCGCGTAGATAAAAAAACTAAAGATGTTCTTCGAAGTATGAAAAGGCGTTAATCTGCATTTTATTATTCATTATGACCTCTTTATTTTTTTCCTTCTACTTCTGCGTCTCTGTTGTTTACGGCGACTGTAACTTTGCCATCTTTTATAAATCATCCAACCACTCATCAAAGCAACGACAACAAAAATAAGGATAGTAATACCGACCCCCAGATTATCTCCTTTGATACGCGACCAAATATCAAGAACTTCTTTGGTCTTATCACCAAAATCACGAATCATGGCACAACGTTCCACTACTTTGCGATCCGGATATTGTATCTTATCAATCTGTATACTATCGGCATCCGGTCCAAAGAAATAACTCAAGTCGGAAAAATATGTGAGAGTGGTGTCTTGCTTTTCTTCCAAAATCTCAGGAGTGGCAACCGAACTTACATAGCCGCAGAAATCCATATTGCGCAAAGCAATGTCCGGACGACACATGAAATTAATAAAATAGCTGGCTGCTCTCGGATTCTTCGCGTATTTAGGAATCACCCAACCATCGTACCATATATTACTCCCCTCTTCAGGAACCACATAATCCAAGTCCACTCCTACCGCATTGGCTTCCTCAATCGCCCATATCGCATCACCACTCCACGTCATATTCAGCCAAGCCTTGTTTTTCGTCATCATCTCCTTGCCGAAGTCCGCTTCCCAGCCGGCAATATTCGGTTTCAACTCTTTCAGATATTTCTCCGCCAACTCCATCGCACGCGGAGAGTAATCGTTCATCAGTTCCTCCACCGTCACCGTTCCTTCTTCCAACTCTTTCGCGTGAGCATAGATGATAGCAGTACCGTATGCATCACGATAACTATCTTTCATCAGTATTTTTCCGGCATACTTTCTATTCCAAAGACACTCCCATGAGGTTGCGACCGAATCGGGAATATACGCACGGTTATACAGGATTCCCGCCGTTCCCCACATATAACATACCGCATAACGGCTCGCTTCCTCTCCCGGTTGGCTCAGCTTATTGATTTGCTCACGGATAAATGGAGCCACATTCTGCATATAATTAGGAGAATGGGCAAAATTCGTATCAATGGGCAAAAGCAAATGTTTCTTCAACATACGCTCAATAATATATTCCGAAGGGCATACCACATCGAAGTCCTCATGGCCTTTCTCTATCTTCGTCAACATGATTTCGTTGATGTCGAATGTCTGATAAACGATACGGATATTCTCCCCCGTCTGCTCCTTATAATACGCTTGAAAATCTTCGAGTACACTATCTCCGATATAATCCGCCCAATTATAAATCTTGAGAATCCGCTCACGGGGCTCGCCGGAGTTGTAACACCCGGCCAAACTCAACACTAACAGGATAACAGGAATTATCTTTTTCATCTTATTTACGTAGTAATACATTTAGTAATCCGTTAATCTTTTTTCTTCGCTTTCCCTGCCCGGTAATTAATCGCAATAAGCAATGCCAGCACTACAACAAAAATAATGGCAGAAAGCGGGCGAAGTTCCGGTGTCAGCCCTCCTTTACGGGCATCGGCATAGATATAGGTAGAAAGCGTCTCCAATCCTTGATTGCCGATGGTAAATACAGTCACGGCAAAATCATCAATAGACAGAGTCAATGCCAGCATGAATCCACTAATCATTCCCGGACGAATCTCAGGAACAATCACTTTCCACAGGGCTTGCATAGGAGTAGCTCCCAAATCGAGGGCAGCCTCATAAATATTCGGGTTCATCTGTTTCAGACGGGGTAAGACACTCAACACAACGTACGGCGTACAGAAAGTGATATGCGCAAGCACTACGGTAGTATATCCTTGCGTAATCCCCACTGAAACGAACAAAAGGAAAAGCGAAATACCGGTAATAATATCTCCATTCAGAATAGGAATACTATTCACAAAACCAATCGCCTTACGCGAACGGGATTTCATGTTAAAGATACCGATAGCGGCCACACTCCCCAACAACGTAGAGGCGGTTGCGGCAAGCAGAGCGATAGTGATCGTATTAATCAAGGCATTCATCAAAGAGTGATGTGTGCCCGTAGTGAAAAGCGAGGTATAAAGCTTAGTGGAAAAGCCCGTCCAGTTGCCCAGTACTTTTGCTTCGGTAAATGAATAGATGACGATAATCACAATAGGAGAATAAAGCAACAACAGCAATATCCATAAATAAGCCTGAGCCAGTATCTTCTTTACCATAATCCTCCTCCTTCGTTAGTGTTATCTTTATCATCCGTACTGAACAAGGAAGTAGCTGCAATCAGCAACAGCATGATAAGCGAAAGCGCCGCTCCGTAGTTCCACATACTATTATTGATATTCTCCTGAATCGTTGTACCGAAAAGTTTGATATTGTTCATTGTCAACAGTTCGGCAATGGCAAAAGTCGAAATCGTCGGCATAAACACCATCATGATACCACTCATGACTCCCGGCATAGAAAGTGGAAGAACCGCTTTCAGAAAGACTTGCAGAGGATTGGCTCCCAAATCTTGCGCAGCCTCAATATAACTATGATCCATCTTCTGCAAAGTGTTGTAGATAGGATAAATCATGAAAGGGATAAAATTGTAGACCATACCGAATATCAATGCCCCCTCACCCAGCGGCACACTGAAAAAGTCGAATAAGGCAACAGTAGCTAACGTACGCACCAGGATATTTACCCACATCGGCAGGATAAACAGAACCACCATCGTTTTAGAACGGTTCAGTTTACTGTTACTCAATATCCAGGCTGCGGGATACCCTAACAAAATACAAACAATAGTAGTGATAATAGCAATACCGATAGAGTAGACAAAGGTATTGATAGCTTCGGGATGTTCGAAGAACTTCTGAAAGTTGGCGAGCGTCAAATGACCGTTATCATCGGTAAATGCATACACAACAATTAAGAACAACGGTATGACCACAAAGATCGCCGAAAAAATAATGTAAGGGAGCGCCCAGCTCTTACGTGATGACAAAAACACTAAAAACCTCTTATTCACTTCCTTTCCTGTTAATCGGTTATTTTAACTACACGGATGGCATCCGGGGGGATAGTGATACCTACGCGGTCGCCATCGTCCCATACATCATTCGTATCTACAAACACATTCTCGTCCCAGTCGGACAACACAGTCAAATGATAATGATCTCCTTTATAAAGGATAAACTTCACCTCACCTGTCAACGCCCCGTCTTCCTCGTTATCCTGAAGAATCACTTTATCAAAGTCTACTTCCACCTTAACGTTTGTGTCGGGTTCTATGTTTTCCACCAAAGTACAATCAAAGCTACAGCCAAGAAATTCCACATGAGTAGCATCCAGCATTTTTCCTTCGAAAGTATTGCATACACGCTCTTTCTTCATGATATGAATATCAAACGGTTTTACCAGTAGCCCCACTTCCGCTCCTACTTCAAAATGATGGTAATCCTGCACAAGGAATTCATAACCACCACAAAGTACCGTCATTTCATAATGTACACCTTTGAATATGGAAGTCTCCACCACTCCGGTCAATTGTGCCATGTCGGATACCGGGAAAATATACAAGTCTTCGGGACGGATCACGACATCTACCGGAACATTCTCACCAAACCCCTCGTCTACACATTCGAACTCCGTGCCACAGAAACGAACGAGTTTATCATGAATCATTGTACCATTCAAGATGTTACTTTCTCCGATAAAATCCGCCACGAACGAGTTGATAGGCTCATTATAAATATCGATCGGCGTACCTATCTGCTGAATCTTTCCTTCGCTCATCACAACAATCGTGTCGCTCAGCGTAAGCGCTTCTTCCTGGTCGTGAGTGACGTACACAAACGTAATTCCCAAGGATTTATGCATTTCCTTGAGTTCCATTTGCATATCCTTACGCATTTTCAGGTCAAGTGCCGCCAAAGGTTCATCCAAAAGTAATACTTCCGGCTCATTGACAATGGCACGGGCAATAGCGACACGTTGTTGCTGGCCACCGGAAAGAGAATCAACATCACGATATTCATAATCCGTCATCCCTACCATCTTCAAAGCAGCTTTTACTTTCTTCTGAATAGTCTGTTTCGGTGTTTTTTTCAGCTTCAAGCCGAAAGCAATATTGTCATATACATTCAAATGCGGAAACAAGGCATATTTCTGAAACACCGTGTTCACCGGACGCTTATGGGGAGGAGTCTGTGTTATTTCCTTACCCGAAATTCGGATCTCGCCCTCCGAAGCTGTCTGGAAACCGGCTATGAGACGTAACAATGTGGTTTTTCCGCAACCGGAAGGTCCAAGTATCGTGACAAACTCGCCCTTCTTCACGTTCAGACTCACATCATCCAATGCCGTTTTCTCGCCAAAATACTTCGATACATGGCTCACCTCAATGATGGATTTATCTTCTTGCATATTCATACTAAAGTTTGGGTTGCAAAGGTACACATTTCTGCGGTTTTCACCTACGTGTTAATCTAATATAACAGTGTTTTTCGAGGCCAGATAGAAAAATAATCTATCTTTGCATAAATATTTATTCACTAATCTTACAAAAGCATGAAAAAATTAAGTTATTTAGTCATTGCAACGGCAGCCTTAGGTATGGTAGCTTGTACCGGTGGAAACAAAGCCGGCTATGTTGTTACAGGTACAGTAGAAGGTGCAGCCGATGGTGACACCGTTTATCTTCAAGAAGCTAATGGCAGAAATCTGATCAAACTCGATACAGCCGTGATCTCTAAGGGTACGTTTACTTTCGAAGGGACACAAGATTCGGTAGTAAGCCGTTATGTCACTTGCGAAGTAAACGGAGAACCGTTGATGATTGATTTCTTCCTCGAAAACGGAAAGATCAATATTGCCTTAAGCAAAAATGATGACTCTGCTACCGGTACAGCCAACAATGACGCTTACCAGGAACTCAGAGGACAGATCAATGATATCAGCAAAAAGATGAATGCCATCTATGAAGCAATGGGTGACACTACATTGAGTGACGAACAAAAAGAAGCGAAACAGAAAGAAGGCGCTCAATTGGAGGAACAATATGACAATGCCATCAAAGAAGCTGTAAAAAAGAATATTACTAACCCAGTAGGAATATTCTTGTTCAAACAGACTTTCTACAACAACTCCACTGCCGAAAATACAGAATTGCTGGAACAAATCCCGGCTAACTTTCAGAACGATGAAGCAATCGTAAAAATCAAAGAACTGACTGACAAGCAGAAAAAAACTGCCGTTGGTACGAAATTCATTGATTTCGAGATGAAGACTCCGGATGGAAAACCTGTAAAACTATCGGATTACGTAGGTAAAGGTAAAGTGGTATTGGTTGACTTCTGGGCAAGCTGGTGCGGTCCTTGCCGTCGTGAAATGCCTAACTTGGTAGAAACTTATGCCAAATATAAAGGTAAAAACTTCGAAATCGTAGGTGTATCTCTCGACCAGGATGACGCTGCATGGAAAGATGCCATCAAAAAGCTGAACATGACTTGGCCGCAAATGTCCGACCTTAAATTCTGGCAGAGTGAAGGTGCACAACTTTATGCTGTAAACAGTATTCCTCACACTGTTTTGATTGACGGTGAAGGTACTATTATCGCACGTGGTCTCCATGGAGAAGAACTACAAGCCAAAATAGCAGAAGTTGTAAAATAAGTCACCACTATAAATCTGTGGTGGAACAGACTGTGTTGAAGCTCTTTGTAGCAAACAGAAAAAATTTAGCCCCTGCATCCTCAGAGATTGCAGGGGCTAATTTTTATATATAAAGTAGCAGGGAGAATCCTCCCCCCTACCTTACATTTTCAATTAAACAAACCAGCGAACATAGCAGAAGTCTTGACGATGTGGAAGTTCCGGATTTTTCGGGAACATACGGTAAGACACCTTGAAGCTACCTGCATTCGACAGGCTATGTTTAACCTGGAATGTATACAAGTCGCCTTCTTTCTTTATCACATTGAACGGCTCTACCGAGTAAACATGTTGTTTACCGTCTGCAGTCGTATAAGTAGTAACCAATTCCAGTCCTACTGCATCATTCAGACCTTTTTCATCGATTACATAAGTGATTGTATATTCTTTTCCGCTTTCGATATCGCCTTTCTTCAGTTCTTCTACCTTATCGCAAGATACGATTTCAATAGAATCCCATTTAGCAACCACTTCCTCTTTCCATGCTGCGATTTCTTTCGCTTTCGCATTGTCATTGGCAGCCAAAGCGTGGAAACGTTTTGCTTGCTTGCAATAGAATTTGCTATAATAGTCGTCCAACTGACGCTTCATTGTATAATGAGGAGCGATTTGTGCGATAGAATTCTTCACAACCTTAATCCAGCCTTCAGAATATCCCTTCTTGTTACGAGCATAGTACAACGGCAGGATTTCAGTTTCAAGGATACTGTAAATAGTAGCAGCATCCAACTGGTCTTGATGTTCCTGATTCTGGTAAGTACGTTTTTCAGTCAACGCCCAACCTGCACCTTCACGGTAACCTTCCAGCCACCATCCGTCTAATACAGAGAAGTTAACAACACCGTTCATCAAGGCTTTTTCACCGGATGTACCGGATGCTTCCAACGGACGAGTCGGAGTATTCAACCAGATATCAACTCCGGAAACCAGACGACGAGCCAACTGCATATCGTAGTTTTCGAGGAAGATGATCTTACCCAAAAATTCCGGACGACGTGAAATCTCGATGATACGTTTGATCAAGCCCTGTCCTGCTCCATCGTGCGGATGAGCCTTACCTGTAAACAGGAACTGAACCGGATAATCAGGATTGTTCACAATCTTAGAAAGACGTTCCAAATCGGTGAACAACAGATGCGCACGCTTGTAAGTAGCAAAACGACGACCGAAACCGATCAGCAATGCATTCGGATTGATTTTATCCATCAATGAAACGATACGTGAAGGATCTCCCTGATTCTTCAGCCAAGTATCACGGAATGACTTACGGATGTAGTCAACCAACTTATTCTTCATGGTCATACGAGTCTGCCAGATCTCCTCATCAGGCACATTGTAGATAGCTTCCCAAATCTTAGGATTAGACTGGTCGAACCAGAAGTTTTCATTGAAATATTTAAAGTACAATTTCTTCCATTCCGTTGCGCTCCAAGTCGGGAAGTGAACACCATTCGTCACATATCCCACATGGCTTTCTTCCGGAAAATAACCTTTCCAGATAGAAGAGAACATTTCCTGAGACACTTTGCCGTGCAGCCAGCTTACACCGTTCACCTCCTGAGAAGTATTGCAAGCAAAAACAGACATACAGAAACGTTCGCCCTTGTCACCGGCATTATTACGTCCCAAATCCATCAGGTCGTCCCAAGTGATACCCATTTTAGCAGGATAACCACCCATATATTTACCAAACAGACCTTCATCGAAATAGTCGTGACCGGCAGGAACCGGAGTGTGAACCGTATAAAGAGAAGAAGCACGAACCAACTCGATAGCTTGATCGAAAGTCAATCCGGTAGCTACATAATCACAGATGCGTTGAACATTGATCAGTGCAGCGTGTCCCTCGTTACAATGATAAATATCTTTCTTGATACCTAGTGCTTTCAAAGTCAGGATACCACCGATACCCAGCAGGATTTCCTGTTTCAAACGGTTTTCCCAATCTCCACCATAGAGCTGGTGAGTGATAGGACGGTCGAACTCGCTGTTCATTTCATTATCCGTATCCAGCAGATACAGAGAGATACGTCCTACATTTACACGCCACACGTTAGCATGAACATAATAATCCAGATAAGGAACGTCTACTACCAACGGCTTGCCGTCTGCATCGAGCACACGGTCGATAGGAAGCTGTCCGAAGTTCTGCGCTTCATAATTAGCAATCTGCTGTCCATCCATAGACAAAGTTTGCGTAAAGTAACCGTAACGATACAAGAAACCTACCGCACACAAATCAACATTGCTGTCGGAAGCTTCTTTCAGATAGTCACCGGCCAATACACCCAGACCACCGGAATATATTTTCAGGACACTGCTCAGACCATATTCCATACTGAAATAGGCAACAGAAGGACGCTGGCTATCCGGCTTCACATCCATGTAGTCTCTGAATTTCGTATAAACCTCATTCATTCTTCTCAGAATCACCTTGTCTTTTGTCAAAGCTTCCAGCTTTTCATAGCTCATGCGTTCCAACAACAGCACAGGGTTCTGACCACATTCTTTCCAAAGTTCCGGATCTAGATCTCTAAACAGTTCTGTCGCTTCAAAATTCCATGCCCACCAAATGTTGCGTGCAATTTCAGACAACTTCTCCAACTCTACCGGTATACGTGATTTCACAGTAACCTCTTTCCAGTTGGGAATATTCACATTACTAACTTTGATTTTCATAATGTTTTTTAATTAACTTATTGATAATAAATTTTCTCTTAACTAAATTGACGCTTCATTGCATTGCGCAAAGCAATGTCATAAGCCTCATAATAATATTGTATAAAGTGTTTCCACAAAGCCTGTTCCGCTACTTCTGCGGCACGCTTGCGGATTTCCTTCACTTCTTTTTCTGTCTTATCGGCAAATAGTGTAATTGTATCTTTGATACCATCCGCCACTTCCGAATAATTATAGTCCGAACGGTGCAGCACCTCCACTCCATCGTTAATGCCCCGCTGGTTCTTCAGGCTATTTACCCAAAGTCCGAATCCGGCCAGATTTGTAGTGATTGTCGGCACATGGAATGCAACGCTTTCCAACGGAGTATACCCCCACGGTTCATAATAAGAAGCATATACGCTCAAATCCTGTCCGAGCAATATATCATAATAATCCTTATTCATGATACCGTCACGACCATCCAAGTAGCAAGGAACGAATATCACCTTCACTTTATCCTCCGGACGGTTGCCCATTCCAAGATATTTCAGCATATCCAACACCTGGTCATGCGTCATGTTATGCAGCCAATGGGTAATGAACGGCACTTCAAGCGGAGTATCAAAATTCTTCTTACTTTTCAGACGTTCCTGCAAATCTTCACGCGGATCACCTACCCAACCGGGGACATTGATAAACGCCAGCACATTCTTATGCAAGTTCTTATCCCTGTTCAGGCGGTTCAACGATTCCAGAAATACGTCGATTCCTTTATTCTTAAACTCATATCTTCCACTGGTTCCGACAATTAACGTATCGTCACCCAGATTTGTTCCCAACAATTTGTTCGCTACATTCAACATCAAGGTACGTGCACGTTTACGCTTTCCGGTGAATGTACTTCCTTTCGGCACAAAGTCATCCTCAAAACCGTTCATAAGGATTACATCTGCCGGTTTATCCAGCAATTCCTTACATTCGTTGTTGGTAATTTCGCTTACTGTCGTAAAGCAATCCACATAATGTGCTGTCTGCTTTTCAATCGAATGCTTCGACTGCATATTCAGTTCCTGAGCCATCTGGTCACCATTGTAAGCAAATAGATAATCATACAACGGTTTGTTGTTACCGGCAATTGAACGGCCGATAGAAGTAGCGTGGGTTGTAAAAATAGTAGCCACCTCAGGCACAGCTTCCTGTACATAAAGCGCTCCCATTCCGGTCATCCATTCGTGAGCCTGATATACCACCTTATCCGTCTCTGTCAGGTTATAACGATAGAAACTCTCTACCACTTTTCCCGCAGCGTACGAAAACATGGAAGCTTCGTCGTAATCGCCATAAGCGTGCAACGAATCTACTTGATAACGATTCCACATTTCAGTGTATATATCGTTCTTTTTCTCAAAAAAAGGTTGGAAATCAACAAGAATGACTATGGGTTCACCAGGGATATTCCATCGTCCGACACGAACAGAAAGTTCATCTTTCTCAAGCGCATGCTTCTTCCAAGCAGCACACAGATTATCCGACTCGATGAACAGAGGGTTTTCCTTTCCTTGCCACACATCGGGACCTATGAAGAAAATTCTGTCACGAAACTTTTCCTGCAATGTATTTGCCCGGGTCGACAAGACCGTATATATCCCTCCTACTTTATTACATACTTCCCAGCTGGACTCGAAGATATAATCGGGGGTTAATAAATCTTTTACCATATAATATATTAAAACTCTTTTTAGTATGCGGGTGCAAAAGTACACATTATTCTTTGAAAAATAATACTTTATGCAAAAAATATGAGTTAAGAAGAAGAAAGAAAGAACCGCATCCAGTAAAAAAAGAATATCCCCCTGCATATGCAAAGCTCCATATACAGGGGGATTGAATGTTTTTTATTAGGAATATTCCTGCAGAAAAAATTATGCTAATGCACTACCGATCAAGAAGGTTGCAGCTAGAGCAACGATAGCATAAAGTTCCGGGAATACAGCAAGAATCAATGTGTTGCTAAATACATTGTGTCCCTGACCGATAGCAGCGATACCGTTTGCACAAACCTGTCCTTGACGGATAGCCGAGAACAAAGCTACCAAGCCTAAAGCAATACCTGCACCCAAAACGGCAGACGCTTGAATAGCCGTAATCTCAGGAGTTAAAATACCAAAAATAGTCTGGAACATAAAATAACCGGCAAAACCGTAAAGTCCCTGTGTACCCGGAAGGGCTGTCAATACAAGGAAGTTACCGAATGCACTGTCGTTCTTTTTCAATGCTCCGATAGCAGCGTTACCTGCAATAGTTACTCCGTAAGCACTACCAATGCCCGACAAACCAACCATAACCGCGATGCCAATATAGGCAATAAACAAATTCATTTCCATAATCTTATTCTATTTTTATTGTTTAATTCTTAAAATATTAATTTTTAGTTTTTAAAAGGTTTGTACTCTTTACCGCCTCCTTCGTATCCGGAATTCTTGAAGAACTCGACAAACGTCAGACGCATCGGGTGAACCATTGCACCGAGTACATTCATAAAGATATTGATGGCATGACCGATAACGAATATCAGTACCATCACGATAGGGCCTGCTATTACATTATCCGGACTCATACCTACTGCCAGACTGTTGAACACTCCTGCCAGAATACCTCCGGAAAGTCCGAGAGCAAACAGACGGACGTATGACAGGACATCACCCAACAAACCGGTAGCCATATTGTACGAATCCCACAACCCCAGTCCGATATTCAGGAAAATGTTCTTTCCCGGACTGTTGTAAAGGAAAATCATAGCAGCCGAAATTCCCAGAATGATAAGGTGCACTGTGCCTCCCATCGGCATTACTTCCGGTAACAGAGCCGAAACAGCCATCGAAACCAACAAAATAATCCATCCTATTGTCGCCACCGCATATTTGAAGCCAAACTGAATCGTCTGATTTACCGCTTTCAGCACCATACCGAACAAAATCTGGACAGCACCCAGAATCAACGACAGCTGGAACATATCATTGTTGTCCATCAGAACAGCGTGTTTCAAGCGTTGAACGATAGGCCAGTCCAGATCGTAAATATTCGCTCCGAAGAACGTACCCGTCAGCAAACCGCAGAAGAAGGTCGAAACAGCCAATACTTGTATCAATGACAAGATTGATTTTGTAGACGGAGTCAGTTTCTTCGCTATCAACCGATATGCCGTAGCTCCCAAGAACAGGAATAAACCATATCCCGAATCTCCCAGACAAAGTCCGAAGAAAATCATAAAGAACGGAGCAAAGAACGGTGTCAAGTCCAGCTCATTATATTTCGGAAGCATATACAATTTACAAATCGGTTCAAACCAGGCAAAGAATCCTTTGTTGTTCAATCGGATAGGAACATTATCGCCCGGAACCGGATCAGTAATTTCATAATACACATGTGCGTCATTCAGGTAAGCCTCGATTTCCACTTGACTGAATGCAGGAGCCCATCCTTCAATCAACATCAGTTTATCACCGGCGGCCTGTTCGGAACTCAGCACGACTTTAGAGAATTCAATCTGTCCCTGCAATTCTTTCAAGGCAGCCTTCAAAGAAGGAATTTCCGTCTCAGACAATGCAACGAGCTTCTTCTCATTCTCTTCGATCGCCTGTTCCGTCGTATCATACATCGTTTCAAGGCGTGCCAAAGAGTATGCTGGAAGTTTTGCCTGCTCCACATCCAAGTCTACCTCCTGTCCGGCTTTCGTTACCGTGACAAAGAATACTTTGGAAGAAATACGGTTCACAATCATCGCATTGTATTCCGTCTCCCACTCTTCTTTGTAGTTTCCTTCCGAGCAGCTATAAAAACCTATCACATAACCAGCAGCTTTCAATTTCTGAATATCTGCCTGCTCAAAGTTTCCCCACGCTTCCAACGCTTCTTTTTCTTTCGCATAGCTTTGTAGCTGTTGAGACAACTTCCCGTGTTCCGTTTGCAAAGCATCCACTTCATCCAACACTTGCATCCCGCGTCCGGCTGTTCCACCTTCCGTTGCAATCACGGCATTCTTCTCATGCTTCTGATTCTGGAGCAACTTCATTGTAGCTGCCAGGCGGTTGGAAAGACGGATATTCTCCTGCAGTTCCGTGTTATCGGCAGCCCCTTGCTGTTTTTCCACAATGTGGACTACACCAAGTTCACGCAGACTGTTCAGAAATTCTTCGTACTCCTTGTGATAAACCAGGAATGTGAGTTTCTTCATTTTCGTAATCATGCCTCTACCTCCTTCCTTTTTTCCTGATGGGACTTCATGATCTTTTGCGAAGACTTCGACAGATTCTCTTCATCTTCCATAAATCGCTTGATCTTTCGCAATGCATCCTGATAGCCCGGTATCTGTACCTTCTCAAAAAGATTCACTTTCTGAGTGGTCTTTTTCCTTGCATGTTCTAACAAATTCAGCTTGGCGAGCATAAATTCACGTTCAATGGCCGTATGTGCAAGCTCTTCCAACAAGTGTATACCATCAGCATACCATTTGGGAGCGTTAAACATACTGTACGGACGTATCTCGAACTCTACATTTTCGAGCAACGGCACGCGCACACCCGCAATTTTCTTCACGCCAAGATGAACATCATTCACCTTTATTAATGAAGCATCAAACTCATTCCAAAGGGCGAACATGGCTTCATAGGCTTGAATCTGTTCTTCGAGCCTATCCTCCAGATCGGCAGCTTCCGTTTTACAGCGTTTCACTTCCATGCGGAGGGCGCTTTCCTTATTCTTGATGATAGGAAGCGTGCGCACCCGCACTTTCAGTTGCTTTTCGAGCTGCTGAAGAGAGGTCTTGTTATATTGAAACTTTATAGCCACGTTGTCAATTACTAATTATAAATTATTAATTACAAGTTTATTATTATTCGCCTTTTGGCCAGTATTGATCCACCAAGTCTTTCTTGATATTTACTTCTTCCGGACGGAAGTACTTGCCGAACAAGCCCCAAGCCACATCCAGCATTTCAGTAGTATCCAGATTGACATCGATAGCCAACAACTGATTGGAATAATCTTTTGCAAAAGCCAGCGTACGCTCGTCGTAGTTCGTCAAGTCGAAACCGTTTTCCATCTTTGTCTTGGCGTTAGCGGCGTCGGCATACAGACGTACAGCTGCATTCATCACCTGTGGATGGTCTTTACGCGTCTTTTTCCCGGTAACCAACTGTTTCAAACGAGACAATGAACGGAACGGGTCAACAATAACCTTACCGATATCACTGTCACGACGCAAGAACAACTGACCTTCGGTGATGTAACCCGTATTATCAGGTACAGCGTGTGTAATATCTCCACCGGACAACGTAGTCACTGCGATAATAGTAATTGAACCACCGGAAGGGAACTGCACCGCTTTTTCGTAAATCTTTGCCAAATCCGAATAAAGCGAACCCGGCATAGAGTCTTTCGAAGGAATCTGATCCATACGGTTGGATACGATAGCCAACGCATCGGCGTAACTGGTCATATCCGTCAACAGTACCAAGACTTTCTCGTTATTATTTACAGCGAAATACTCCGCTGCAGTCAATGCCATATCCGGAATCAACAGACGTTCCACCGGAGGATTCTCGGTTGTATTCATAAAACTCACGATACGGTCGAGCGCACCAGCATTAGAGAACACATTCTTAAAGTACAGATAGTCATCATTCGTCATACCCATACCGCCGAGAATAATCTTATCCGTTTCGGCACGCAACGCCACGTTTGCCATAACCTGGTTGAAAGGCTGGTCCGGGTCGGCGAAGAACGGAATCTTCTGACCGGACACCAACGTATTGTTCAAATCGATACCGGCAATACCTGTTGCAATCAGTTCCGACGGCTGTTTACGTCGAACCGGATTCACAGAAGGTCCGCCAATCTCCACTTCCTGGCCTTCAATTTCCGGACCTCCGTCGATCGGATCACCGAAAGCATTGAAGAAACGTCCAGCCAACTGCTCACTTACTTTCAATGTCGGTGATTTTCCGAGAAACACTACTTCGGCATTGGTCGGAATACCTTCCGTACCCTCAAATACCTGCAAAGTGACATCGTCACCGGCAATCTTAACCACCTGCGCCAGTTTACCATCCACAGTGGCAAGCTCGTCATACCCTACTCCCGTCGCTTTCAGCGAACAGGTAGCTTTGGTAATCTGAGTAATCTTGGTATATATCTTTTGAAAAGCTTTTGTTGCCATCTTTGATAATTAAAAATTATAAATTTAAGATTATGAATTGATACTTCTTTCGGCAATCAGTTCCTTCAGTTGTTGCCGGAATCCTTCATACTGCTCAGACTTGAACTTAGAATAGTTCATCTGCTTACAGATATTAATCATCTTCTTGAAGTAATCCATTACTTCGTTGAAGTTATCAAATTCAAACTCCGTATGACAGATGTCAATTACCATGTTCAGAATATCTTCCTGACGTTCCATCGGAGTTACCGCATCAATTTCGTCGAATGCATCCTGCTGCAGAATAACAAAGTCGATCAATTCCGATTTCCAGAAAATAACGTGATATTCTACCGGTACACCGTCGTCACCAAGAATATTGATCTGCTCGGCAATCTCTTTACCACGCTGCAAACGTGTTTTCAGTTCATTGACCTTACCAATCCATTCACCGTTGATGTGCTCTTTGATGTATGCTTCAAATTCCGGATATTCGATATATTTAGAATAAGAATCGATCGGATTCACAGCCGGATAACGTTTCTTATCGGCACGGTCCTGTTCCAAAGCATAGAAACAACGTGCTACTTTCTTCGTATTTTCAGTCACAGGCTCTTTCAAGTTACCACCGGCAGGAGATACCGTACCGATGAAAGTAATCGAACCTGTTTCGTCATTATTCAGTTTCACATATCCCGCACGACCGTAGAAGTTGGAGATGATAGCCGAAATATCCATCGGGAAAGCATCCGGACCAGGCAACTCCTCCATACGGTTGGACATCTCACGCAGAGCCTGCGCCCAACGGGAAGTAGAGTCAGCCATCAACAGAACCTTCAGCCCCATTGAACGATAATATTCCGCCAATGTCATTGCTGTATATACGGAAGCCTCGCGGGCAGCCACCGGCATATTGGAAGTATTAGCTATGATAATGGTACGTTCCATCAACTTACGTCCGGTATGCGGGTCAACCAGTTCCGGGAACTCCGTAAAGATTTCCACCACCTCATTGGCACGCTCACCACAAGCTGCAATAATTACGATATCCGCTTCCGCCTGTTTGGAAATGGCATGCTGAAGTACGGTCTTACCTGTACCGAAGGGTCCGGGGATAAAGCCTGTACCACCTTCCACAATCGGATTCAATGTATCGATTACACGTACCCCCGTCTCCAACAATTTGAAAGGACGCGGCTTTTCCTTATAGTTCGTCATGGCACGTTTCACCGGCCATCTCTGAATCATAGTAACAGGAATATCGTTTCCTTCCTCATCTGTCAAGACTGCAATCGTATCTTCTATCTTATAATCACCTTCCGGCATGATTGTTTTCACGGTAGCCGTTCCTTTCATCGTGAACGGAGCCATCATCTTCAACGGCTGAAAGTTCTCGTCCACCTGCCCCAGCCATGCGGAAGCCTGCACTTTATCGCCTGCATTTACCAACGGTACGAAGTGCCATACACGCTCTTTATCCAATGGATATGTATATTGTCCTCTTTTCAGGAAAACGCCATCCATTTTGTCAAGGTCATTTTGCAGACCGTCGTAGTTTTTCGATAACATACCCGGACCTAACGTCACTTCGAGCATGTGTCCTGTAAATTCGGCTTCGGCACCCACCTTCAGCCCACGTGTACTTTCAAACACCTGGACATATACATGTGAACCTACAACCTTAATCACCTCCGCCATCAACTTATCGCCACCGGTCGAGATATAACAAATCTCATTCTGAGCTACCGGTCCGTCAACGACGAGGGTCACCATGTTGGCAATAACGCCACTAACAGTTCCTTTTGTTGCCATATATTTTTAATAATTTATTATCTGAATTCTGCAGGAATCTGCACTTCGTTCTTTAGTGATTCGATGATACTCCTGAACAATTGATTTCCTCTTTCCTTATCCAATGAAATCCACCGTTCAATCATTTCCAGCTTTAACAAGAAAGCGAAAATACGTTCAATGGTGAAATAATCGAAGAAGATAGTATCTTCCATCCAGTTCCACCGCAGAGCGTCGAGCTTCTTCTCACGTTCCACCAATTCTGTAATCTCACTGATCTTCACCAACGACTCAAAAACATCCACCTCACCGGACAGTCCGAAATCACGGGCGCTCGATGTACGTAATGCCTCGCATACCTCCGTGTTTCCTACAATATTGGAGGCAATATCCCACTTGAATTTACGACAGGTAAATGCAACAAGAATATTATTGATGTTGAGGTTGAATTCAAACCAGGCGGAAACAAACTTATTTCCACATCTCATAGCATATTCGTAATACAATGCAGCCAGATAATCTTCCTGCAATACCGTACTTTCAGCCGGTGTATTCAAATAATCAACGATAAATGTAGAAAGATAAGCCGGAAAATCTTTCGGACTGATTTCTCCGCCTTCCCTTAGAATAGAAATATATTCGATAAGTTCTCCGGCAGAATAGTTTCCCCGTTTGTCTATTTCCGCTTCTTTATCTTTGAGAAGTTTCAACACATTAGCATTATCAAACTTCAGATAAAACAAGTCGATCAACTTCCGGTCTGAAGCAGACAATCCGTTGTAGATTTCAGTTTTAAAATCGGCTACTGTGTAGCTCAGTTTACTGTCTTCCAGCGAAAGCTCCGGCAAACCTGCTACTAAGTAATAGTACTTACTACTCATAGTCGCTTTTTTTAAAATAGCATATCTACTAACTGTGGACGCAAGAACGCTTTGAAGTAGTTCATGAATTCTTCTTCTCCGAAGTTCACTTTATAAGAACCGTCCGCCGGAGAAACAGTAAATAAAGTCTTGATACCGTTCACCTGCTGTATAGTCACTCCCTTATCCAACAATGCTTTTGCGTGAGCTGCAAAATACTTTTTCAGTGATTCCGCATCGGCAGTGGAAATGACAATGGGTTCATCCACACTCCATTTTGAAGCCAATGCAACGATAAACGCATTCAGATAATCTTTATCCTGAGCGAAGTCCTTCACGGAAGCAGTTACTAACTTGTCAGTTACCATAGTAGCAACCTCAGATTTGAGTGCATTTACAGCCTGACCGGCAAACAGTTTTAACTCTGATTTTGTATTTTCCACCAATTCGTCGGCAGATTTACGAGAGGAATTAACGATTGATTCTGCCTCTTTGCGTGCATCCTCAATAATTTTTTTTGCTTCTTCCTGAGCATTCGCGATAAGTCTCTGCGCTTCTTCGTTTCCTTTTTCCACGCCTTCACGATAAATCTTATCGGTCAACTCTTGAATTTTGTTTTCCATATCAACAGGAGTATTTAGTATTATTACTATATTAATTGTGTACCTTTCTTAGATTCTCGCCAAATTTACAAAAATCAATTTGATAAAAAAGAGAAAGATGGAAAGAAAAAAGGTAACCTTGCAAAAAAATCACAGTTATATACCGATTTTATACCGTTTCTTCCCTTTTCATATAACGAAATGACACATTTCTTGATTTCTCAAACGAGAAAGCAAATATATAAAAACGCGGAAAACAGAAAGCCCCTTGACTCATTGCTGAATCAAGGGGCTTCTTCAAAAACGGCGGCTACCTACTCTCCCACTGTTACGCAGTACCATCGGCGTGACGAGGCTTAACTTCTCTGTTCGGAATGGGAAGAGGTGGAACCCTCGTGCTATAACCACCTGAATAAGGGTATGACATGATGAAAAGTAAAATCTCAGTGTATTACCCGTTTCCGAAGTAATCCGCTAAACGTATATATCGCGATCCGTACAAGTCCAAAAGAAAGTGGACGGGCAATTAGTAATGCTCGGCTATGATGTTACCACCTGTACACCTGCATCCTATCAACGTCATCGTCTTTGACGACCCTAAGAAATCTAATCTTGTGGCTGGCTTCGTACTTAGATGCTTTCAGCACTTATCCAATCCCGACTTAGATACCCAGCAATGCACCTGGCGGCACAACTGGTAAACCAGAGGTCAGTCCAACACGGTCCTCTCGTACTAGTGTCAGAGCCACGCAAATTTCATACGCCCACGATAGATAGAGACCGAACTGTCTCACGACGTTCTGAACCCAGCTCGCGTGCCACTTTAATGGGCGAACAGCCCAACCCTTGGGACCTTCTCCAGCCCCAGGATGTGACGAGCCGACATCGAGGTGCCAAACCCCTCCGTCGATATGAGCTCTTGGGAGGGATCAGCCTGTTATCCCCGGAGTACCTTTTATCCTTTGAGCGATGTCCCTTCCATGCGGAAACACCGGATCACTATGCTCTAGTTTCCTACCTGATCGACTTGTATGTCTCCCAGTCAAGCGCCCTTATGCCATTACACTCTGCGGACGGTTACCAATCGTCCTGAGGGCACCTTTAGAAGCCTCCGTTACACTTTTGGAGGCGACCACCCCAGTCAAACTACCCACCAAACAGTGTCCTCCATTTTTGGAGTTAGAACTCAAATAATCAAAGGGCCGTATTTCAACAGCGACTCCACAAATACTGGCGTACCTGCTTCAAAGTCTCCGGCCTATCCTACACATCAATTACCCAAATTCAATGTTAAGCTATAGTAAAGGTTCACGGGGTCTTTTCGTCCCATCGCGGGTAATCGGCATCTTCACCGATACTACAATTTCACTGAGCTCACGGTTGAGACAGTGTCCAGATCATTACACCATTCGTGCAGGTCGGAACTTACCCGACAAGGAATTTCGCTACCTTAGGACCGTTATAGTTACGGCCGCCGTTTACTGGGGCTTCAATTCAATGCTTCTCTTGCGATGACATCTCCTCTTAACCTTCCAGCACCGGGCAGGTGTCAGGCTGTATACGTAATCTTTCAATTTGGCACAGCCCTGTGTTTTTGTTAAACAGTTGCCTGGACCTATTCTCTGCGCCCAACTCTCGTTGGGACCCTTTATCCCGAAGTTACAGGGTCAATTTGCCTAGTTCCTTAACCGTGAATCACTCAAGCGCCTTAGTATATTCAACCCGACTACGTGTGTCCGTTTGCGGTACGGGTACCTCAAGGATTAAGTTTAGCGGATTTTCTCGGGAGTATGTTTACACGCACTATTGGATTGTTCCGAAGAACGCTCCATACTATCAGGTTCGACTCTTATCCTGGATTTGCCTGGGATAATCAACATCTACACCCTTCAACGGACTATTCCGTCAGTCCGCGGCGCTGTCACTCCTCCGTCTCCACGTCACTCCTTAAGGTAGTACAGGAATATTAACCTGTTCTGCCATCGGCCTCACCCTTCGGCTGAGCCTTAGGACCCGACTAACCCTGATCCGATTAGCGTTGATCAGGAAACCTTAGTCTTTCGGCGAGGGGGTTTCTCACCCCCTTTATCGTTACTTATACCTACATTTGCTTTTCCACACGCTCCAGCAAGGCTCACGCCTCACCTTCGACGCAGAGTGGAATGCTCCCCTACCGATGTTTACACATCCCATAGCTTCGGTAAGATACTTAATGCCCGATTATTATCCACGCCAAACTCCTCGACTAGTGAGCTGTTACGCACTCTTTAAATGAATGGCTGCTTCCAAGCCAACATCCTAGCTGTCTTAGCAATCTGACTTCGTTAGTTCAACTTAGTATCTATTTGGGGACCTTAGCTGATGGTCCGGATTCTTCTCCTTTAGGACATGGACCTTAGCACCCATGCCCTCACTCCTGTGATAGGACTAATGCGCATTCGGAGTTTATCAAGACTTGATAGGCGGTGAAGCCCTCGCATCTTATCAGTCGCTCTACCTCACATTAGTAACTCACAAGGCTGCACCTAAATGCATTTCGGGGAGTACGAGCTATCTCCAAGTTTGATTAGCCTTTCACCCCCACCCTCAGTTCATCCGGAAGCTTTTCAACGCTTATCGGTTCGGTCCTCCAGTTAGTGTTACCTAACCTTCAACCTGACCAAGGGTAGATCACTTGGTTTCGCGTCTACTCCTTCCGACTAATCGCCCTGTTCAGACTCGCTTTCGCTTCGGCTTCATGTCTTCAGACACTTAACCTTGCCGGAAAAAGTAACTCGTAGGTTCATTATGCAAAAGGCACGCCGTCACTGCTTACGCAGCTCCGACCGCTTGTAGGCGCATGGTTTCAGGGACTATTTCACTCTTCTGTTCGAAGTGCTTTTCACCTTTCCTTCACAGTACTGGTTCGCTATCGGTCTCTCGGGAGTATTTAGCCTTACCGGATGGTCCCGGCAGATTCACGCAAGATTCCTCGTGTCCCGCGCTACTCAGGATACCACTACGCTTCGTTTCACTTCGTATACCGGACTATCACCGTCTATGGTCTCACTTTCCAGAGAGTTCTACTCATGAAATGTCTTGCGACATCGTGGTCCTACAACCCCATTGTTGCCGTAACAACAATGGTTTGGGCTAATCCCCGTTCGCTCGCCACTACTTGGGGAATCATTATTATTTTCTTTTCCTACAGGTACTAAGATGTTTCAGTTCCCTGTGTTAGCCTCCATCCAGGATGGATGACATTCCTTCAGAATGTCGGGTTGTCCCATTCGGAAATCTTCGGATCAAGGGTTATTTGCACCTACCCGAAGCTTATCGCAGCTTATCACGTCCTTCATCGCCTCCGAGAGCCAAGGCATCCGCCATGCGCCCTTGCTTACTTTCTTTCAAACTGACTTCCCTGTATATTGAACTATTGCTAGTCCGCATACCGGAAACGTACGGTTCGATATATACTTTTAGCTCTTACTAAAATTTTACTTTTTGTATCATCATGTCAAAGATCGTTTCTCTTTTTCAGAGATCGTGGAGAATAACGGATTCGAACCGTTGACCCTCTGCGTGCAAGGCAGATGCTCTAGCCAGCTGAGCTAATCCCCCAAGAGGTTATCAAGAATTACTGTCGTTCTTGAGCTTGGTAGTCCCAGGCAGAGTTGAACTGCCGACCTCTACATTATCAGTGTAGCGCTCTAACCAACTGAGCTATAGGACTAGTTCAACCTTGTCTACCTGTTGAGTTAGACTCGGCTTCTTTTTTCTCTTGTTTATCTCTATCTATAATTGCTATAGATGGTTGATCTATATCTATAAATAAACAAGTACCAGTAGTACAAAAACAGAACCTTTAAAGTCATCATTTTTTTTCAGTGAGAAAGCAAGTCCAAATAATGGGAGAAAACTCTCAACTCTCAACTCTCAACTCTCAACTCTCAACTCTCAACTTATTACGGCATCGCTCCAGAAAGGAGGTGTTCCAGCCGCACCTTCCGGTACGGCTACCTTGTTACGACTTAGCCCCAATTACCAGTTTTACCCTAGGACGCTCCTCGCGGTTACGTACTTCAGGTACCCCCGGCTTTCATGGCTTGACGGGCGGTGTGTACAAGGCCCGGGAACGTATTCACCGCGCCATGGCTGATGCGCGATTACTAGCGAATCCAGCTTCACGAAGTCGGGTTGCAGACTTCGATCCGAACTGAGAGAGGTTTTTGGGATTGGCATCACGTCGCCGTGTAGCTGCCTTCTGTACCCCCCATTGTAACACGTGTGTAGCCCCGGACGTAAGGGCCGTGCTGATTTGACGTCATCCCCACCTTCCTCACATCTTACGACGGCAGTCTCTCCAGAGTCCTCAGCATGACCTGTTAGTAACTGAAGATAAGGGTTGCGCTCGTTATGGCACTTAAGCCGACACCTCACGGCACGAGCTGACGACAACCATGCAGCACCTTCACATTTGTCTTACGACTAACCAATTTCTTGATCATTCAAATGCAATTTAAGCCCGGGTAAGGTTCCTCGCGTATCATCGAATTAAACCACATGTTCCTCCGCTTGTGCGGGCCCCCGTCAATTCCTTTGAGTTTCACCGTTGCCGGCGTACTCCCCAGGTGGAATACTTAACGCTTTCGCTTGGCCGCTTACTGTATATCGCAAACAGCGAGTATTCATCGTTTACTGTGTGGACTACCAGGGTATCTAATCCTGTTTGATACCCACACTTTCGAGCATCAGTGTCAGTTGCAGTCCAGTGAGCTGCCTTCGCAATCGGAGTTCTTCGTGATATCTAAGCATTTCACCGCTACACCACGAATTCCGCCCACCTCTACTGTACTCAAGACAGCCAGTATCAACTGCAATTTTACGGTTGAGCCGCAAACTTTCACAACTGACTTAACTGTCCACCTACGCTCCCTTTAAACCCAATAAATCCGGATAACGCTCGGATCCTCCGTATTACCGCGGCTGCTGGCACGGAGTTAGCCGATCCTTATTCATACGGTACATACAAAAATCCACACGTGGACAACTTTATTCCCGTATAAAAGAAGTTTACAACCCATAGGGCAGTCATCCTTCACGCTACTTGGCTGGTTCAGACTCCCCCATTGACCAATATTCCTCACTGCTGCCTCCCGTAGGAGTTTGGACCGTGTCTCAGTTCCAATGTGGGGGACCTTCCTCTCAGAACCCCTATCCATCGCGGTCTTGGTGGGCCGTTACCCCGCCAACAAACTAATGGAACGCATCCCCATCGATAACCGAAATTCTTTAATAGGATTATCATGCGATAATCATATGCCATCCGGTATTAATCTTTCTTTCGAAAGGCTATCCCGGAGTTATCGGCAGGTTGGATACGTGTTACTCACCCGTGCGCCGGTCGCCATCTTCAGTTTGCAAGCAAACTGAAATGCTGCCCCTCGACTTGCATGTGTTAAGCCTGTAGCTAGCGTTCATCCTGAGCCAGGATCAAACTCTTCATTGTAAAAGTATTTTTATCTATCCCTCAGGATAGCGTTTTGCTCTGTTCAGGATGCCGTACAATTTATTGACTCTATTACCTATACCTATATTATATAAGCATTGACGGTTCTATTTTAACTTGTACTACTTGTATTGTTTATCAATATTTCAAAGAACTAACGTGGCTTCCGCCGTACCTGCTTTCTTTGCGAAAGCGGATGCAAAGATAAGGACTTTTTCAGATAACCTCCAAACTTTTTCGAAAGTTTTTTGTTTTTATTTTCTGAACCCTTACTCTTTAGCAGAATGTCAATCATTAGGCTCTGTCTCTCTAGCAAAGCGGGTGCAAAAGTAGACACTTTATACATAACATCCAAATATATTCCACTATTTTTTTGAAGTTTTTTGGAAGAAAAACGCTAACTCGCTGAATCACAACGATGTTGTAGAACATATTTTTTCAACAGCGAAAAGAGGAAGATGGGAATAAACAAAAAAATAAGAGTAATAACACTAAAGAGTCAACCTAAGTCAGGTTATAACAGGCACTATGGAAGAACTTTTAAAAAGCATAGCTTTAGAGAGCATAAAGCTATGCTTTAGCACTCGTAAAGCACTGCTTTAGCATTAACAAACCACTACCCTGTTAATAACAGGCGGGTACAGAAGGTACATTTTTTCGGGGCTCTCTTACACACGCACACGCACGCGTATTATATAGTACCCTTATCACCTGCATTGACAAACACTCTGCATTCAATCAGGGGTTTCAATCAGATGAGTATAGTATTATTTCAATTTATGAAGGAAAAACGAGCAACAGTATACAGGCACACAAGAACAACTGAGAGGTCTCGCAAGGTGAGATAAGGTCTTATAAAATCGACAGTGGCAATAAATCTCCTTTGATAGGTGATGATAACATCTTTAATATTGTCAATAGAGACCACTTGGTCTCAAGCGGTACTTTCTATACCTATTATACGCGCGCACGTGTGTGTGAGAAAATTATACGGTGCATCTACTGTACCTTTTGTACCCGCCGGGCTGTTCATAACTTTTTTTTTGGGGGCAACTCTCACCTAGTTGACATCTGAAAAATATTCCTCCTACATTTACCTGCCTACTCCATCCCATCCGGCAGCCGAATGCCATTGCAGAGTCCTAAAAAAAGCATTCCATTTCAAATACCTAGTATCCGGTATATAACACCCAATACCCGAATATATATCTGAATCTATATCCACTAATTTATCATCATCAACATAATCCTTATACACAACAACTCTATCTAATTGTTCTTCAAAATCAGAAGGAATATTACCATCGGTCAGTTCACGTATAAAAGCTCGAAAATCATATGTCGAATGATCCAAAGGAGATCTTCCATAACCATAATGGGCTTGAAAATAATCTATTTTACTATTATCAAACTTAACCAGATTGTCCTGATACTGTTTCATAATTGAGCAAGTAACATCCGCCAATGCCGATATTTCATTCGTTTTTATTACCGCAATAGTACCCCACGAATAACTATATTCATTTTTATAGTAATCAATAAAATCCTTTGCAATATTTATAGCACTCTGCTCTGAATTATCCGCAGACAATAAATATTTCGTCATCTTGAAATAAGGAAATCCCGCACTCATAACCTCTGCAGGAGAAAGAATTAAATAATCAGCAGCATTCCTTAATTCATAAGCAACCTCAACTTGCGACATTAAACAAGCATCAAATAATATATAATCAAAATGGATACCGGATTGCGCCAAAGCCTTCGATAAATCAGGAATATTTATTTTAGCTCCACTATCATCTCCAAAAGAACGACTTTTACTATCATCTACTGGTAACCATCCAGTAGCGTGAGAGCCAAAAATCAGACTATACCTTTCAGCTGGACAATAAGTCTCCACATCTTTCAAAACATTAATTACCACCTCATTCGATACGGAATTCTGGCTACTATAAGTTTTTATTACCTCTCTTTTACTGACAGAACCTTTGCCATCCACTTCATACTTAAACAGAGTTGGAACAGGAAATTCACCTTTTCTACTGCCACCATCCCAATAAATTACAAATGTACCGGGAGACGTAACTTCACCCAATCCTCGTTCTACTGATGCTATATTGTTGTATATCTGACCACTGATATTATTATCTCCAACAAGATACATCAAGACTGTTTTTACCGCCACCGGAACAGAGGTATCATTATCATCACCACATGCCGATAAAAAAGTTGACAAACATACAAACACAAATAGTATTTTAATCTTTTTCATAATATTTCTCATTAATAACGGCACAAAGATAAAAAAATAAGAGATGCAAGTCTGCATCTCTTATCATATTAACAATTAAAATATTGTTATGAGTAAATATCACTTACCATTACTCTTCCGGCTTTGTAAAGCGGAATTTTTCAGCATCAACCCGTGTTACTATTATTCTATTACTCCTCTTATATTTACTCAGAATTTTCGTAGCCTCTTTTTCCAGCTTCTTTCTATTTTCCGAAAAATAAATCATACAGGTACTATTTTGTTGTAATCCGTTATCTTCCAGATAATTTTTCAACTGATAGCTATACAACTCACGATGCGCCAAGAAACCGTCTTTACTGATCTTCGCACTATCCAATACCTGGATATCCGTGAAATAGACGACCGAATCAGTAAATGAAGCCGAAATTCCAAAAGCATACACAGGTTTAGAGTTACCTTTTTTCAAAGAAAAAGCGGAGCACATGGTAAACACAAGTGCAATGGCAAATAGTATTTTTACGTATTTCATATCATATAATTTTAATTGTGGCAAAGGTAACAAAAAAAGTCGCATAAGTACATTCTCCGATATGAAAAGTGCTACTTATGCGACTCAAATTCTTTTTTCTTTCAGAAACTGATATTCCTTACTTATCCCAAGTAAGATTTGAGCAATTTACTACGATTACTTTGTCTAAGTCTTCTAATTGCTTTTTCCTTAATCTGACGAACGCGCTCACGTGTGAGACCAAACTTATCGCCGATTTCTTCCAATGTCATTTCCTGTTGTCCGATACCGAAAAACATCTGAATGATTTCTTTTTCCCTATCGGTTAACGTAGAAAGAGCTCTATCAATTTCCCTCGCAAGAGACTCATTAACCAGAGAGCGGTCCGCCATAGGCGAATCATCGTTTACCAACACATCCAGCAGGCTGTTATCCTCCCCTTCCACAAAAGGCGCATCCACCGAAATATGACGGCCGGATACCTTCAGCGTATCAGAGATCTTGTCAACCGGAATTTCCAGTTCGTCTGCCAACTCTTCGGGAGACGGACGCCGCTCGTTTTCCTGTTCGAATTTCGAGAAGGCTTTGCTGATCTTATTCAGCGAACCTACCTGATTCAACGGGAGACGAACAATACGCGACTGCTCTGCCAATGCTTGCAGAATAGACTGGCGAATCCACCATACAGCGTAGCTGATAAACTTGAATCCACGTGTTTCATCAAACTTTTCGGCAGCCTTAATCAGTCCTAAATTGCCTTCATTAATCAAGTCCGGCAAACTCAAACCCTGGTTTTGGTACTGTTTGGCCACAGATACGACGAAACGAAGATTGGCACGTGTCAGTTTCTCTAATGCCACACGGTCACCCTTACGAATGCGTTGAGCGAGTTCCACTTCTTCCTCGACAGTAATCAGGTCTTCGCGACCGATTTCCTGCAAATACTTGTCAAGAGAAGCGCTCTCTCTGTTAGTGATACTTTTGGTAATCTTTAGTTGTCTCATTCTTTAAAAACAGATTTGGTGTGCAAAGTTACGACAAATAATTTGTTAACATACAAATTTAAGCAACTTTTGCATTATATTTTTCAACTAATAAAACAAAAAGAGATGCCGACAAGTTGATAGCCGGCATCCTTTTTCTATTTCATTAGCTTATCCTATAATCTTCTTACCTTATTTTATATCTTCATTCCTGTGTCAAATCGACAGCGAAATATCCGCGTTTGCCTGATGGGAATACTCCTGTCAAGAACAATACCTGATTCGGAGATTTCACCGCTGCTTTCATCACTTCCTCCAAATCGCTGACCTTACGCATCGGCTGGTCGTTTGCCTTCAGGATGATAAATCCTTTGCGAACTCCCGCGTCGGACATCTTACCGGAAGAAACTCCTGTCACTTGCAGACCATAACCCAGATTCAACTGCTTCTTCAGGTCGTCCGGCAGCTCTTTGAAAGCAGCTCCCAGTATTTCCATACCTGCATCTTTCACAATCTTGGTAGTACCCTGTTCGTTCTTCAACGTTACTTCGACAGTCTTTTCCTTCTTGTTACGGATCAGTTTCACTTTCACTTTATCGCCCGGACGATGTTTAGCGATAGCTTCCTGCAAGTCGGCCATGTTGGACACCTTCTTGTTGTCCAAACCGATGATTACGTCGTCCACCTTGATATCAGCTCCCGATGCAGAACCGTTTTCTACGATTTCAGAAACCCAAACGCCTTCTACTACACCCAGTTCTTTAGCTTTATCCGCCAAAGTAGTACCGGATTTATCAATCGGCTGACGGTCGTCCATCAAACTACTACCGATAGAACCACCACGGATACCAAGCAATGCACGCTGTACTGTCCCGTATTGTTTCAGGTCGGCAATTACTTTCGTCATAATGCTGGTCGGAATGGCAAAACCGTATCCGGCATAAGCACCTGTCGGAGAAGAAAGCACTGAATTGATACCTACCAGCTCACCTTTAGCGTTCACCAAAGCGCCACCACTATTACCTTGATTGATAGCTGCATCCGTCTGGATAAACGATTCGATACCTCCATTATAGACTCCCAGTGAACGCGCCTTCGCACTTACGATACCGGCAGTTACGGTAGAGTTCAAGTTGAACGGGTTACCTACCGCCAATACCCACTCTCCTACTTTCAACGCTTCAGAATCACCAACCGGAATAGTCGGGAAATCATCACCTTCGATTTTCACCAATGCAAGGTCAGTGCTGGGGTCAGTACCGATCACGCGTCCTTTAAATTCACGGTTATCATTCAGTTTTACACTGATTTCATCCGCACCTTCAATCACGTGATTGTTCGTTACGATATAGCCGTCTTTTGAAATGATGACTCCCGAACCGAAACCTACACGAGGTTGAGATTGTACCTGACGTTGCTGTCCGCGTCCGTCACCGAAGAAGAAATCAAAAATGTCCGGCGCTTGCTGAACAGTTCTTGTTTTAGCTTCTTGGGTAGATCTTATATGTACAACAGCATGAAGCGAGTTTTCCGCAGCCTGGGTCAAATCGATCGGTTGAGCGTTCACAGCATCAAAAGCAGCCAATTTCACATTGGGATTCTGCTTGAACATCTCATTAAAAGATGTCTCTGTGGCAGCCTTGTTAGATTGCAACAATTTGTAAGTTGTCAACCCTGCAACTCCTGAGCTAAGAAGAACGATTGCTCCTACTCCCAGAATGTTCTTTGTTGTCTGTTTCATGATTTATAATTCTTTAAAATGTTAATATTCGACATTGTTTTAACTTTTACGACGTTAAAATAATAACAAATATCGTTCACTTATTCTACTTGTCACTCTTTTTTGTCCACTTTTAACAGAGAATATTTGGAGCTTAACAGCGCTTAACGGCAACAACTGACAAATTTACATTCGTTGTATGTCAGATGGCTTTAACACTCTGACATTCATTCAGTAAAGTCAGATTTTCACGACACCGATACCGGGCAGATCGTTCAGAGTGATTCTACCTTTCACCACTTCTACCCCTTTAAAGCGGTCGTTAGAGATGAGCAGGTTACCATCCAAATCAGCAAAATCCACTAACGGAGAGAACTGCGACGCTGCCGATATAGCGCAGGAAGTTTCTGTCATACATCCTACCATAACACGCATTCCCAGTGCATGGGCCAAAGTCACCATTTTCCACGCTTCACGCATACCGGTGCACTTCATCAGTTTGATGTTGATTCCCGTGAAAGCCCCCTTCAAAGCCGCCACATCCGCTAGGCGTTGCAAAGATTCATCGGCAAATATCGGCAACGGGCTCTGTTGCGTGATCCAAGCGATATCATCCAACTGCTCTTTCGGCATAGGTTGCTCTATCATCACTATCCCTTTTTCTTTCAGCCAATGAATCATATCCAAAGCATACAGACGGTCCTTCCACCCTTGATTCGCGTCAACAGCTATAGGAAGGTCCGTTACCGAACGAATGGTTTCAATCATTTCCTTATCATTGTCCCGTCCCAATTTCACCTTTAATATATTAAACCGATCTGCGCACTCTTTTGTTTTCTCACGCACCACATCGGGCGTATCAATCCCTATCGTAAAGGTAGTGGAAGGCGTCTTTTCCTTATTCAACCCCCATATTTTATACCAGGGAGCACCCAACAGTTTTCCTACCAGATCATGAAGGGCAATATCAACCGCAGCTTTAGCCGCCGTATCTTTCGGTGAAAGACTGTCGACGTATGACAAAATGTCATCTAATTGAAACGGATCATTAAATTGTTCCAGATTCACTTTCTTGAGGAAATTCATAACGGACTCCACCGTTTCTCCCAAGTAAGGCGGCATGGAAGCTTCTCCGTATCCGGTTATCCCTTCATATTCTATTTCCACCTGCACATCGGGAGTCGTTGTACGCGAATAGGTAGATACCGTAAATACATGTCTTAACTTCAACTCATAAGGAAAGAATTTCATTTTCATCTTTCCTCCCAAACCAAGCTTATTTATATTATAAGGTAATGATTCTCCAGCCAACGTCTGACGTACAACCAACCCGGAACCTAGAGCAGCCAAAGCCGCCGTCTTCAAGAAATCTCTTCTGTTTTGCATAAAATAAATAAATTAATGAAGAATTCTTCATTTTAATTGCCGTAATAGGGATTGCGATCCGTAGTATTCATGCCTTTCTCCTTATTAATATAAGGTAAGAAACGGACTGCAAAAAGCAAACGTCCCGTATTGAATGCATCATAATTCTTATCCGAAGGTTCAAAACTGCTTATATGCACATCCCCCAAAGCATGGATAAAACGCTTGTTGCCGAGATAGATCCCCACGTGTGAGATTCCCTCTTTTTGTTCGCCCGTTGCCTTCCGACCGAAGAAAACCAAGTCTCCCCGCTGCACATTGGCAAAATCGGAAGCTATTTCGATACGTTCGCCCACATACGCCTGTTGCGACGCATCTCTCGGAATGATGATATCATGCATAAAAAGCACTGTCCGGACCAGACCGCTGCAATCCACTCCTTTTGAAGAAGTGCCCGCCCACAAATAAGGAACTCCCATCATTGTATAAGCCGTCTCGATAATGCTTTCAACATCTTGTTTCAACGAAGCTCTCCATCGGTTTTCTGGCTGTGAGATGGATTTCGGAATATAAGCCTGTCTGCCGTCCGGATAAGACACTTTATAAAAATGTCCTTTGCTACCTTCCCACTTCAGACGATTACCGGCCACTACATCAGACACGGTTTGGGAAGTTGCATCCGGTTTCTCATAAGCAAATCCGTAATGTGAAGTTACAACAATCTTTTCCGCACGGTTCCATTCATCATATTTCTCTTTTGACATAGGAGTAATCACCATCCGGTGTACCCAGCCGGTATAGTCATCCGGAGTCTGAATCTCGTACCAGCCGGTGTATTGCAGAACTTTGACCGGCATACCCAATAATGCTTGCGTGCTCATGCCGGAGGTAAACTTACCTTCTTCGCGCATATTACAAACAGAAATATGCACTACCCCATACGCAGAATCAGCAGGCATGGGGCGTATCTCCTGAGCTTTCAGACTGAGTGTCGCCATTGCCAGAAAATAAAAGAAAAAGAGAATGTTTTTTTTCATTGAATCATGTTTTAATGATAGCAAAGTTAGAAAATATTTCTATTTGTGATACTTTCTTTAGCTAAAACAAAATAAATGACGTATTTTTGCAGTCTAAAGCAGTTGGCCGGTCTGTCGCGTGCACATCAGCGTGCAGGAGGAAAGTCCGGGCAACACAGAGCATCCTACTTCCTAACAGAAAGCTGTCCGCAAGGGTAGAGTAACGTAGAAGAAAATAACCGCCACTCCTTTCGGGGAGAGGTAAGGGTGAGAAGGTGGGGTAAGAGCCCACCAGCCGTATGGTGACATATCGGGCTGTACGTCTTAGGAGTTGTAAGGTCATGTAAACCGGCGTTATGAGAGTTGCTCGCTCCATGTCGGAGGGTAGACCGCTAAAGTGTCGTGGTGACACGCCACTCAGATAAATGACAGGCACTTTTTATAAGTAAAATTATAGAAGGTACAGAACTCGGCTTATAGGCTGACTGCTTTTTCTTTTTTTAAAATTCTAAGCCATGAAGAAGAAATTCACCGATATATGGAAATTCCTCACGTATGACATCTGGCGTATTACGGAAGATGAAGTGACCCGAACCAAGTTCTCACTTTACAATATTATAAAGACCATCTATCTTTGTATCAACCGATTCACCAAAGACCGGATGGCCAACAAAGCCTCCGCGCTGACTTACAGCACCCTGCTTGCCATTGTTCCGATACTTGCCATCCTATTTGCAGTGGCACGCGGTTTTGGATTTAATAATTTGATGGAGCACCAATTCCGCAACGGATTCGGAGGAAACACAGAAACAACAGAAGCTATCCTCTCATTTGTCGATTCATACCTTTCGCAGACCAAAGGGGGAGTATTCATCGGAATCGGTCTGGTGATGTTGCTATGGACGGTCATCAATCTGGTCAGTAATATCGAAATCACATTCAACCGTATCTGGGAAGTAAAGAAAGCCCGATCTATGTACCGTAAAATAACGGACTACTTCTCCATGTTCCTGTTAATGCCGATCTTGATTGTGGTCTCCGGCGGTCTTTCCATTTTTATGAGCACCATGCTCAAGCAGATGGATGATTTTGTGTTGCTGGCCCCTATCATGAAATTCATGATACGTCTTATACCCTTTGTACTGACTTGGCTGATGTTCACCGGACTTTATATCTTCATGCCGAATACGAAAGTGAAATTCAAGCACGCGCTTATCGCAGGTGTTTTGGCAGGAACCGCCTACCAGGCTTTCCAGTATCTATATATCAGCAGCCAGTTGGGAGTATCAAAATACAATGCCATCTATGGTAGTTTTGCCGCTTTACCTTTATTCCTGCTTTGGTTGCAAATATCCTGGACTATCTGTCTGTTCGGTGCGGAGCTGGCCTATGCAGGTCAGAACATCCAAAGTTTCAGTTTCGACCAGGATACCCGCAATATCAGCAGGCGCTACCGGGACTTTATATCCATCCTCATTATGTCCCTCATCGCCAAACGGTTTGAGAGAAACGAGCCGCCTTATACAGCCGCGCAAATCTCGGAAGAACATCAAATACCGATCAGACTCACCAATCAAGTACTTTATCAATTACAGGAAATAGACTTGATTCATGAGGTAGTCACAGATGCAAAAAGTGAGGAAATCGGTTATCAGCCGTCTATGGACATCAATCAACTGAACGTAGCCATCCTGCTCGACCGCTTGGATACATACGGCTCAGAGAATTTCAAGATAGACAAAGATGAAGAGTTCAGCGACGAATGGAAAGTGCTGACCGAATCCAGAGAAGAATACTATAAGAAGGCAAGCAAAGTGTTACTCAAGGATTTGTAGCCTATTTATAGCTGTTGTAGGAAATCACTTTTTCTTTCGGTTTTCTCATCTTCTTTCTTTTCTCCTTCACCGGATAGCCTATCGTGATATCCAGCAATACACGTTTGGACGAAGGAATGTCTGCCAGCCGTTTTATTTCCTTTTCGTCAAACCAGCCTATCATACACGAGCCCAGTCCTTCACTTTCAGCAGCAAGGGTGATATGGGCGGCAGCAATCCCGATATCAATCAAAGGAAAATGTTTATCTTTCACTTTTCCCCCGAGCATCGAAGTAATATTGGCCGACTCTTCCACAACTAAGATATGCACAGGCGCATCTTTGGCAAATTTATTCATTCCCAGTCCTGCTGCAGCCTTGCCAATCTTCACAGCCAGTTCACGGTCGGTTATCACCACAAACTTCCAGGGTTGGGCATTGCAAGCGGAAGGAGCCAGACGACCTGCCTCCAAAATCCGCTCTAACTTCTCCGTCTCCACCGGACGTTCTTTATCATACGCCCGGTCACTCTGACGGGAAAGTACTAATTGCAGAAAATCACTGTATTCCATCTTATTTATATTGAATCATCCGGCTGATATACTTACCGATAATGTCAAACTCTATATTCACCACACTGCCAATGGCAAACGTATGGAAATTGGTATGCTCGTAAGTATAAGGAATAATGGCCACCTGGAACGTATCATCCGTGGGATTGCATACCGTCAGACTGACACCGTTGACTGTCACCGAACCTTTATCCACAGTAATATATCCACGTTTCGCCATTTCCTTATCAAACGCATAACGGAATGTAAAATACCAGCTTCCTTCCGCATCCTTTATGTCAACACAAGTGGCGGTCTGATCCACGTGTCCCTGCACAATATGACCGTCCAACCGGCCGTTCATCATCATGCTGCGCTCCACATTCACCTTGTCTCCCACTTTCAGCAGACCGAGATTGGAACGTTCCAGCGTTTCTTTCATAGCAGTCACCGTATAGGTGTCATCCGTCATACTTACGACTGTCAGACATACACCATTGTGAGAAATACTCTGATCAATCTTCAACTCATTCACAAACGAACACTTCAATGTAAAGTGTATATTCTCCTGGTCTTTCACCAGCGCCACCAAAGTAGCATATTCTTCTACAATTCCGGAAAACATAATTCTACTTATTATTTCATGATTTACTATTCTACGTTTAAAAGCACTCCTTTAATGCAAGGGTCAAAGATACGAATAAGCAAGGAGGATAGAAAATAAGAGCATAAAAAATTCACATTACACACAGACCTGTGACAAGAGAAATGGTAAAAAGGCAGCAGATGAATGTCTCAAATGCTGCCTTATAATCCGAAAGGGTGGAAATTTACATACGTTTATATGTCATTTTACGGTAAAAGTCTCCATCTTCGTCAGTTTCTTTTTGTTCAACTACCAATTGACTGGAATTAACAACAAGTAATTTGACAGAAGTAAATTCTGTACCTCCTCCATCCACAGGAATCAGATTGTTGCCATCTAAAGTAAATTTTTCAATATCGTTTTGATGCCACTGGTTGTTGTAATAATCATAATAAGTCACTGAATAAGTATTATCAGCAATCTTAGATATTATCACCTTTTCACAATCAGATATTGGATTAGCAGGGTCATATTGGTCATTCCAGCTTTCTTTTTCCCCTTCATACACTTCGTAGCCTTCATCGTTGGTTAATCCCCAAGTTCCTTCCAGCTGTGCTGTATCAATGTCTTCATCATCATCGCTACAAGCAACAAAGTTTACACTCATAATCACGGCAATTACTGCCATTCCAATAAATCTTAGTATTTTCATTTTATAATTTGTTTATGCTTCTACGTCCCTAATAGAGAGCATTAATAATTGAGATGCAAGTGCGAGGAACACAACATGGAAAGTTGCACACTTCTTAATAAACAGATTGGCAAAGTAGATAAACTGTCCGGTTCTTATATTTTGTATTTAATACCAACCAGTTCCCTATGATTGGCTACTACGTACAAAAAGCGTGGGAACTACTGAATATTACTGCATTGAGGCTCTGGACTGCCTAAGGTGAATAATAAACAATAGCCCACGCCAAACGATATATAGACTATCCATATAAGATAGGTATATAACATTGACGTGAGCGTTCTTGCCTATTATCTTCACCTTATGAAATTGTCCAGATTCCAATGCAAGATAATATCCTAAACGCTCTTTGTTAACTATGTTCTTTCAGAACTATCTCCATGGAAGTCTGAAATTGCTACAAAGTTACTAAAAGCTATTTAATTAGCAAGAACTATTGTTCATTAAAAATTATAAGCCGGTGCTATATGCAATACAAGAATCAGTTCATTTGCTGTATTTACGTTACCACAATCTTTTATGATACCGTCATTACTGATCAAAATGTAGATTGGTAGACATTAAATAAGGACATAAAAAAAAATGGGGCTTTTCACAAAGCTCCATTCTTCAGTTTTCAATAGGTATTAGTTTTTTTTTTAAGGTAAAAAGATTGTTTTCAGGATAACGGTGCAAATATAGGGGCTTTTACCGATACTATCCAAATTATAAAACATGTCATATAACATCTTTTTGAAAAATCTTTGGATTTATTATCATTTGACGCAAAAACTCCTGTAACTAGCCCGTTACAGGAGTCAAATATAAGATATTTTTTTAAGGAGACCTAATTTCTGTTTAAAAATTCGCCCCAAATTACTTCTCCGGATAATTTTCGTCCGTTTTTCCACGATGTTTTAACACTTTGGCATCAATGAAAAATACGATTTCCTCAGCAATGTTGGTGATATGGTCTCCGGCACGTTCCAATTTGCGGAACACGCTGACCAAGTCCACACCCGTATGTACCGCTTCCGGATGTTCGGTAATATAGTCCGCAATGATACCTGTTGCCCCGGCATTGATCTCATCCAGCAAATTATCTTTGGCAAAGACACCTGCCGCCAGTTCAATACTCTCCTCATTCAAGGCACGTTTCGCCAGTTCCAGCATGGACAACACCTCAGCCTGCATCTCCGCCAGCCGAAGACGATTCAACAGCTCCGCATCCAACACCGGTTCTTTGCTACGAATCACAAAGCGGGCAATCCCTTCCGCAAAGTCTCCCAAGCGTTCCAGATTCGTATTGATTTTCAGCATAGCCAGCACAAAACGCAGGTCGATCGCCACCGGATTATATAACGCGATAATATCTTCCACATCACTGTCTATCTTCAGTTCAAAGGCATTCACCCTACGCTCGCGAACCATCACCTGCTGAGCCAACTCTTTGTCAAGAGTCAATACAGCCTCTCCGGCACGGTCGAGCTGGTTGTACACCAACGTCCACATCTCATCAATTTCCTTCTTCAATAGAACAAGTTCCGATTCTATAAACTTTACCATAGTCTACTTATATAAATGATTAATATTCTGTTTCTAACACAGGCAAGGGGGACCGTTCTATCCGAAACGACCTGTAATATAATTCTGCGTAGCCTCTTTCTCCGGATTTGTGAATATCTTCTTGGTCTGATCGAATTCCACCATCTCGCCCATATAAAAGAAAGCCGTTTTGTCGCTGACACGAGCCGCCTGCTGCATATTGTGCGTCACAATCACAATAGTATAGTCTTTTTTCAGCTCGTGAATCAGCTCCTCCACTTTTGCCGTAGAGATAGGGTCGAGCGCAGACGCAGGTTCGTCCATCAGCAACACCGAAGGAGACACCGCCATAGCACGGGCAATACAAAGACGTTGCTGCTGTCCGCCGGACAAGGCATAAGCCGATTCCTTCAACTTATCTTTCACCTCATCCCAAAGTGCCGCCCCTTTCAGTGTTTCCTCCACACGCTGGCGGATGAAAGCGTTATCTTTCACTCCATTCACACGAAGTCCGTAAGCCACATTCTCGAATATGCTTTTCGGAAAAGGATTAGGACGCTGAAACACCATTCCCACATTCTTGCGCAGTTCGTCCACCGCCACGCTTTTAGAATAGATATTCTGCCCGTCGATACGAATCTCCCCTTCCAGACGGGTGGCGGGAATCAGATCGTTCATCCGGTTGAAAAGACGGAGGAAGGTAGATTTACCACAACCGGAAGGCCCGATAAAGGCAACAACCGACTTCTCTTCAATCTGCATACTGATACCTTTCAACGCATGGAAATCACCATACCAGAAATTCACGTCGCGCGCATCTATTTTCACTGTATCCATATATACTAACTCAATTCGTTTTTACCCTTTTCTCAAAATACTTTCTCAACGCATTCGCCAGCAAATTCACCAGCAGAATAATCATAATCAGCACCAATGCCGTACCGTATGCCAATGGCAGCTGCGCCTCCATATCCGTTCCACTTGTAGAAATCACATACAGATGATAAGGCAACGCCATACACTGATCCAGAATGCTTGCCGGAAGATGCGGAAGGAAATAGGCGGCACAGGTGAACAGAATCGGCGCCGTCTCTCCCGACACTCGTCCCAAAGCAAGAATCAGCCCGGTGATGATATTCGGCATACCCATCGGAAGAATAACGTGCCAGATCGTCTGCAACTTCGTCGCTCCCAGCGCCCGACTTCCCTCACGCATACTGTCGGGAATCGCCTTCAAAGCCTCTTCCGTCGTCCGGATAACCAAAGGTACACAAAGTAAGCCTAATGTCAAAGAACCGGCCAGAATACTATCACCGAACCCCATATAATTGACAAAAAGCGCCATACCGAACAAACCGAACACAATAGAGGGAATACCACTCAGATTGTTCGTCATCACCCGGATAAAGCGCACCAATTTGCCTTTCGGCGCATACTCGTTCATATAGATTCCACTCATCACCCCCACCGGAAAAGCAAACAGCGCACTGCCCACCATCAGATAAAAAGTACCGACAATAGCCGGCCAGATGCCTCCTCCCGTCATTCCATCCGTAGGAGACGAAGTGATAAACTCCCAGCTGATGGCACCGATTCCTTTATAGATGATAAATCCCAGAATCACAAACAATATCAGCACAATGCAAAGGCTCAACAATCGGAACAGGCCGAAAGCGATCTTCTGCGAACGGTGCTTGGCTTTATTATTACTCCTTATTTCCATATTATTTACTTCGTTTTAGTCCTTTAGAAGAAATGTATTCCACACTAAAGTTGATGATCAGTGTAATGAAGAACAACACGACACCCAGCAGGAACAATGCCTGATAATGCGGACCTCCCGCTGGCGCTTCTCCCAATTCCGCCGCAATGGTGGCAGGAATCGTACGCAATGGCTCCAGAATAGTGGTCGGAATCACGGCTGCGTTTCCCGTCACCATCAATACCGCCATCGTTTCTCCGATAGCCCGCCCGATACCCAGCACCACGCCGGACGTAATGCCCGAGATGGAATAAGGAATCACTACCTTATATATAGTCTGCCACTGTGAAGCCCCCAGCGCCAGACTCGCTTCACGCATGGCGCGCGGACAATTCCTCATCGCATCTTCCGTCACTGTTATAATAGTAGGCAGCGCCATTATAGCCAACACGATACTCCCTGCCAGACCGCTTTCCCCTACCGGCAGATCAAACAATTTCTGAATCAAAGGGACAATGACGATCAAACCGAAAAAGCCATAGACAACGGAAGGAATGCCACTCAACAATTCAATGACCGGCTTCAGCCAGTTCCGTACTTTCGGATGGGCTACTTCGGACATATAGATAGAAACCGAAAGTCCGAAAGGCAGCGCGAAAAGAATGGCAAACAGGCTCACCCACAACGTACCGCCAATCAAAGGCAGGAAGCCAAACTGTGCGGCCGGAGTCGCTGTCGGAAACCATTCGGCTCCCGCAAAGACATCTTTCACGGAAATGGTGTTGTCCTCTATAAAATGCACCGCATCCGGATGAACGATAAACTGCTGCGGAACAAAAGCCACGATACCCGGTGTTTTCTCCACCAGTTCCGTTATCTTATCTCCCGCATACTCATAGGCAGCTCCGAGTTCCTCCTCCGTATAATATTGTGTAATATCCTCCAGACGAAAAACCCGGATAGGGAGATCTTCCCCACCGAGTTCCTTCCAATTGGTTATCTCCCCGTCAAAAACATTCTTTATCTGAGCCGGACTCAGAACGCTTACCTTATTACTTTTATTCAGCGCCAGCACATAACCTTCCTCGATCACTTTGCTTCTGAATAGCCCGAAAGCCTCCGTAAACAGGAAGAGTACAATCAGCAGAATCGTAATACTTGTTACGAAACCGCTGCAAGTCAGAATACCTTCTATAATCTTTTCTAAAAATTTCTTCATACCTGTCGATTTCTGATGCAAAGAAAGCGCCTCCTTATTAAGGAGGTGTGACTAACGTTTGAAGGAAATATTTCAATCTTGTTACATTTGTGTTACAAACACCTTTTGCCCGCCGGATGCAATAGAAATGTAACATCCGATTGCTTTATTTGCATCCGTATTCATTTGCATCCGTACAAAAAAAGAAGATTTATGAAAGTAAGAAGAAATTTATTAATAGCCCTGTCCTTACTGTCAATCAGTGCCAGCGCGCAACGCATCAAAGGCAGTGATACGGTACTACCTGTCGCCCAGCAGACAGCAGAACGGTTTATGAACCAATACCCAGACACCCGTGTCACCGTGACCGGCGGAGGAACCGGCGTAGGAATTTCCGCGCTACTGGACAACACGACGGACATCGCAATGGCTTCCCGCCCTATCAAGTTCAGCGAAAAGATGAAAATCAAGAGTGCGGGAGAAGATGTAGCCGAAATAGTTGTGGCGTATGACGCCCTTGCCGTAGTAGCACATCCTTCCAACCCGGTAAAGCAACTCACCCGCCAACAACTGGAAGACATCTTTCGGGGGAAAATCACCAATTGGAAGCAAGTAGGCGGTGACGACCGCAAAATTGTGGTTTACTCCCGCGAGACCTCTTCCGGCACTTATGAATTTTTCAAAGAGAGCGTACTCAAAAACAAAAACTACATGGCGAGCAGCCTTTCCATGCCCGCAACGGGCGCCATTATCCAGTCAGTCAGCCAGACCAAAGGAGCCATCGGATATGTCGGACTTGCCTACGTGTCCCCACGTGTCAAAACCCTTTCCGTATCCTACGACGGAAAACATTATGCAGCCCCCACGGTAGAGAATGCCACCAACAAGACTTATCCCATCGTCCGCCCGCTTTACTACTATTACAATGTAAAGAAGAAAGCGGAAATCGATCCTTTGATTCAGTACATTCTTTCTCCCGACGGACAGGACATTATAAAAAAGAGCGGTTATATTCCGGTTAAATAAAAAAAATGTCCTACTTTTGTAGCCTGAATCATGTATTAGCATAAAACGTTATGACAGATATTAAAAACGAAGAAGTAGCAAGTGAAAAAAAGAGCTTGAACTTTATAGAACAGGCAGTAGAAAAAGACTTGAAAGAAGGTAAGAACGGTGGAAAAGTACAGACACGTTTTCCGCCCGAGCCAAACGGATACCTTCACATCGGCCATGCCAAAGCCATTTGCCTCGATTTCGGCATTGCAGAAAAACATGGCGGTGTATGCAACCTTCGTTTCGACGACACAAATCCCACCAAAGAGGATGTGGAATATGTAGAAGCTATCAAAGAAGACATCCAATGGTTAGGCTACCGTTGGGGAAATGAATATTATGCTTCCGACTACTTCCAACAATTATGGGACTTCGCCATCCGTCTGATTCAGGAAGGTAAAGCATATATCGACGAGCAGAGTTCCGAACAGATCGCGCAGCAAAAAGGCACTCCTACCCAACCGGGTGTGGAAAGCCCTTACCGCAACCGTCCGATTGAAGAGAGTCTCGAACTTTTCAAGAAAATGAATAGCGGAGAGATTGAAGAGGGCGCTATGGTGCTTCGCGCCAAAATCGATATGGCCAACCCGAATATGCACTTCCGCGACCCGATTATTTATCGTGTGGTGAAACATCCGCATCACCGTACCGGCACTACATGGAAAGCCTACCCTATGTATGACTTCGCGCACGGTCAGAGCGACTTCTTCGAAGGGGTGACCCATTCACTGTGTACGCTTGAGTTTGTGGTACACCGCCCGCTCTACGACCTCTTCATCGACTGGCTGAAAGAAGGGAAAGACCTGAATGACAACCGTCCCCGTCAGACCGAGTTCAACAAACTGAACCTGAGCTATACGCTGATGAGCAAACGCAACCTGCTCACTCTGGTAAAAGAGGGGCTGGTGAACGGATGGGACGATCCCCGTATGCCGACCATCTGCGGTTTCCGCCGTCGCGGTTACTCTCCGGAGTCCATCCATAAGTTTATCGACAAAATCGGTTATACCACATACGACGCGCTGAATGACATCGCACTGCTCGAAAGTTCTGTCCGCGAAGACCTGAACAGCCGCGCTACCCGCGTGTCCGCAGTAATCAATCCGGTGAGACTCGTCATCACGAACTATCCGGAAGGACAAGTAGAAGAATTGGAGGCCATCAATAACCCGGAAGATCCGGAAGCGGGAAGCCACTTGATTGAGTTCAGCCGCGAGTTGTGGATGGAACGTGAAGACTTCATGGAAGATGCTCCCAAGAAATATTTCCGCATGACACCCGGACAGGAAGTACGTCTCAAGAATGCTTATATCGTGAAATGTACCGGCTGCAAGAAAGATGAAAACGGCGTGATCACGGAAGTGTACTGCGAATATGACCCGAACACCCGCAGCGGTATGCCGGACGCAAACCGCAAAGTGAAAGGTACGCTTCACTGGGTGAGTTGCAACCACTGCATACAAGCAGAGGTGCGTTTGTACGACCGTCTGTGGAAAGTAGAAAATCCGCGTGACGAACTGGCTGCCATCCGCGAAGCGAAGAATTGCGAGGCACTGGAAGCCATGAAAGAAATTATTAACCCGGACTCATTGAAAATTCTCCCTAACTGCTATATAGAAAAGTTCGCAGCTACACTGCCCACCCTCTCCTACTTACAGTTCCAACGGATTGGATATTTCAATATTGACAAGGACTCAACACCGGAAAATCTGATCTTCAACCGCACTGTGGGATTAAAAGACACGTGGGGAAAGATCAATAAATAAAATATAAAATAATGAGTAGAAAAAACATTCCGCCTGAAAAAAAAGAACTGGAAAAACTGATCACAAACTACGAGGCTGCAAAAGCCGAAAACAGACAACTCTATTTGGATGGAGACCAATTGGCTGATATCTCTGATTGGTATGCCTCCAGAAGTAAATTTGAGGAAGCGCAAGAAGCCGTCACTTACGGACTTCAATTACATCCGGGAAACACCGACCTGCTAGTGGAACAGGCATACCTTTATCTGGACACCCGAAACCTGCAGAAAGCAAAACAGGTGCTGGATTCCATCACCGAAGCATATGATCCCGAAGTGAAAATGCTGAAGGCCGAATTGTTACTGAATGAAGGGCAACTCGAAGAAACCCGGTCATTATTAGCTACCATTGAAGATGCGGACGAACTCGGCAGAATCTGCGAGGTTGTCTATCTCTATCTGGAAATGGGATATCCCGATATGGCAAAAGAATGGATAGAAAAAGGGGAAAAGACATACTCTGAGGCAAAAGAGTTTATGGCTCTCCAAGCCGATTACGCATTAGCTACCCAACAATTTGACTCAGCAATCAAGATATACAATCAATTACTTGATATAGAGCCTTATAATACCCCTTATTGGACAGGACTGGCAAAATGCTACTTCTTCCAGTCAAAATGGAGCAAGGCTATCGAAGCCTGTGATTTCGCATTGGCAGCCGATGAATCTGACGGAGAAGCATATACCACCAAAGCACATTCCTTTTTCCAACTGAACAACTTCGACAAGTCCATCGAATATTATAAGAAAGCGATGGAATACAAGGCCGTCTCCCCCGATATGGGCTATATGTTTATCGGGCTGTGTTACAGCGCCAAAGAAGATTGGGAAAAAGCGAATGAGTATTATGACAAAGTAATCGATTTTTTAGAAAAAAGCAACGGTAATGAGTCTGCTTTATCAATAGACATTTATACTAATAAAGCGAATGCCTTAGCCGAATTGGGAAGATACAAAGAAGCACATCAGACTTGTAAGAAAATAAGCAAAATCCATCCGAAAGACGCGACAATCCTCCTGACCGAAGGCAAAATCTACTTGCTGGAAAGGAAACTTGAAAAAGCCAGAATCTGCTTCATCAAGTTATCGGATATAGATTCCAGCATAGATATGTATTACATGATAGCCTGTATCTATATGGAGAACAACTATGAGATCGAAAGTCAATATTACTTAGAGAAAGTATATGCTCTTGATCCGAAATTTGAAGACGTCGCGGAGAAATTGAGCGTTTGCAGTCTGGCTTACGGTGACATAGAAGGTTTCTTCAAATATAACAGCGACTGCGCGCATCCGGTCACAGAGGAAGCCCTTTCGGGTTTGATAAATTATGCGTGTCAGAACGAAGAACAACGGAAAATATTCAAGAAGATACTGGCACGTATGAAAAAGGAGAAAAAGGAGAATAAGGAGAATAAGAAAAACAAAGGAAAATAATCATCAATTTAATAAACCCTAGCCCTAAAAATCATGGAATCAGTAGCTTTTATCCAGTGGTGTCTGGATCATTTGAATTATTGGACTATCACTTTATTAATGACTATCGAAAGTTCCTTTATCCCTTTCCCTTCGGAAGTGGTCATCCCGCCGGCAGCATATAAAGCCGCAGTCAACGACGAGCTTAATATCTATCTAGTGGTTGTTTTCGCTACCATCGGAGCCAATATCGGAGCATTGATTAACTATTTTCTGGCAAAGTGGTTGGGACGCCCTATCATCTATAAGTTCGCCAACAGCCGTTTCGGGCATATGTGCCTTATTGATGAAGCCAAAGTGCGCAACGCTGAAACTTATTTCGACAAACATGGCGCGCTTTCCACTTTTATCGGCCGACTGATTCCGGCTGTCCGCCAATTGATCTCCATACCTGCCGGGCTGGCACGGATGAAGTTGACCACTTTCTTGCTATACACCACTTTAGGAGCAGGGTTGTGGAATGCCATTCTAGCCATTATCGGTTACCACTTGTCCAAAGTGCCGGGCATCGAGAGTGAAGAACAGTTGATTGCCAAAGTAACGGAATACAGTCACGAAATAGGCTATGGCTTCATTGCCCTCGGTGTGTTTATCGTTGCCTTCCTGGTTTATAAAGGAATGAAGAAGAAATAAACCTCAAAAAATTAAACGCAGATAAACGCGGATTTTCGCAAATAGAAATAATCTTTTGCGTTAATCCGCGTTTATCTGCGTTTAATCCTAAGCAATCCCCTGCTTTACAATGCAGCCAATGCCTTATCGTAATCTGGTTCCTGCGTAATCTCCGGCACAAGTTCCGTATAGGCCACTTTGCCATCCTTTCCGATCACTACCACCGCACGAGCCAGCAGCCCTGCCAACGGACCGTCCGCCATGCGCACTCCATAGCTTTCGTCGAAATCGGAGAAACGGAAATCAGACAATGGAATCACGTTCTCAATACCTTCCGTTGTACAGAAACGGCTGTGCGCAAAAGGAAGGTCTTTGGAGATAGCCAATACCACCGTATCTTTCAGTCCGGCAGCCATCTTGTTGAATTTGCGTACCGAAGTAGCACAAACACTGGTATCCAGACTTGGAAAAATATTCAGAATCACATTCTTGTCATTCAGATCTTTCAATGAGAAAGAAGACAAATCAGTTTTTACCAATTCAAAGTCGGGAGCGACTTTACCTACTTGTATAAATTCACCGATCAGTTTTACCGGTTGTCCTTTGAAATTTGTTGTTGCCATAATGCATATCTATTTAAAAATTACTTTATATAGAAACAACAATTACCCAAAATATGTTCACGGAAAACCTTTTCCAAATTGAATTTGTTATCTCACAACGAAATTATTCTAGTAACAATTTAAAATAGAAAATGTATGGAAACAGTATTCAATGAGATTCAACATTCAGTAAAGAACTGGTGGACTTCCCTTCTTCTGGGAATCGTGTATATTATCGTAGCCCTTTGGCTCATGTTCTCCCCCGTAAGCAGTTACATAGCTTTAAGTATTATCTTCAGCGTATCTATGCTGGTCAGCGGAATTTTGGAAATCATTTTCGCCATCAGTAACAAGAAAGGTGTTCCCAGTTGGGGATGGTACGTTGTAGGAGGAATCATCGACCTTATCCTAGGCATTTACCTGATCGCTTACCCGATGGTCAGCATGGAAGTCATTCCGTTTATCATCGCCTTCTGGCTCATGTTCCGCGGTTTCTCTTCTACCGGCTATTCCATCGACCTGAAACGTTACGGAACCCGCGACTGGGGATGGTATATGGCATTCGGCATTCTGGCTATCCTCTGCTCATTGCTGATATTGTGGCAACCAGCCATAGGAGCCCTTTATGCAGTCTACATGATCTCTTTCGCATTCCTCATCATCGGACTTTTCCGTGTCATGCTTTCATTTGAACTAAAGAATTTACATAAAAGAAAATAAAAATCTTTCGGCACTTACTTTGGTATTTTGTTTATCTTTGTAGGCAATTTACATGAATCAACTAATTAAACAGAAAGAAAATTATGGCAATGCATACATGGTTTGAGTGCAAGATCCGTTATGAGAAAGTAATGGAAAACGGAATGCAGAAGAAAGTTACGGAACCTTATCTGGTTGACGCACTCAGCTTTACAGAAGCAGAGGCACGAATCATCGAGGAAATGACTCCGTTTATCTCCGGAGAATTTACCGTTTCGGACATTAAACGTGCCAACTATAGTGAACTTTTCCCCAGTGACGAAGAAAGTGCCGATCGCTGGTTCAAATGCAAACTTATTTTCATCACGCTGGATGAAAAAAGCGGTGCGGAGAAAAAGACATCCACTCAAGTGCTGGTACAGGCTGCCGACCTGCGCGACGCGGTGAAGAAGCTGGACGAGGGAATGAAAGGTACAATGGCCGATTATCAGATCGGAATGGTATCCGAGACTCCGTTGATGGACGTCTACCCTTACAGTGCCGGACCGAATGACAAACCGGAGTTTGACCCCGCAAAAGCATAAATGACAATGAGTATTGCTGACAATTTAAAGCAAGTACTGGCCGAGCTCCCGCAAGGAGTCCGGCTAGTTACTGTCTCGAAATTCCATCCCAATGAAGCGATAGAAGAAGCATATCAGGCGGGACAGCGTATTTTTGGAGAGAGCAAGGTGCAGGAAATGACAGCTAAATACGAAAGTTTACCCAAAGACATCGAATGGCATTTTATCGGACACTTGCAAAGTAACAAAATCAAATACATGATACCATACGTAGCGATGATACATGGCATTGATACCTATAAATTGCTGGCAGAAGTCAACAAGCAGGCAGGCAAGGCAGGACGTACCGTAAACTGCCTGTTGCAGATACACGTGGCGCAGGAAGAAACAAAATTCGGTTTCAGCCCCGAAGAATGCAGGGAAATGCTGGATGCCGGAGAGTGGAAAGCATTGGCACACGTGCGTATCTGCGGCTTGATGGGAATGGCAAGCAACACCGATAATATCGAACAAATCAACGGTGAATTCCGTTTATTGAACAGTCTCTTTAAGGAGATTAAAGCAAACTGGTTCGCCGACTCGGACGCTTTCCGGGAATTGTCGATGGGTATGTCGCACGATTATCACGAAGCCATTGCCTCCGGAAGTACGTTAGTACGGGTAGGAAGCAAGATTTTCGGAGAACGAGAATATAATATTTAACCAATCATTATCACCATGACCGATTTAAAAACTACTTTCGCAGGGCTTTCCCTCAGGAACCCTATTATCATCAGTAGCTCGGGACTGACCAACAGTGTCGGCAAAAACAAGAAGCTGGCCGAAGACGGAGCCGGTGCTATCGTTCTGAAATCACTGTTCGAAGAGCAAATCATGCTGGAAGCAGAACAACTGAAAGATCCGGCTTTCTATCCGGAAGGCAGTGATTACCTGGCAGAGTACATTCGTGAACACAAGCTATCCGAATATCTGACTTTGATAAAAGAAAGCAAAAAGGTATGCCCGATTCCTATCATTGCCAGCATTAACTGTTACAGTGATTCCGAATGGGTAGACTTTGCCAAACAAATAGAAGAAGCCGGAGCCGATGCGATAGAGATCAATATTCTGGCTTTGCAGTCGGACGTACAATATACATACGGTTCTTTTGAACAGCGTCACATTGATATTCTCCGCCACATCAAAAGAACGGTAAGCATTCCGGTCATCATGAAATTGGGTGACAACCTGACTAATCCCGTAGCACTGATCGATCAGTTGTATGCCAACGGTGCGGCGGCTGTTGTTCTCTTCAACCGCTTCTACCAGCCGGACATCAACATTGAAAAGATGGAGCATATCTCAGGCGAAGTATTCAGCACTATTGCCGACCTGGCCACTCCTCTCCGTTGGATCGGTATAGCATCTGCCGCAGTAGACAAGATCGACTATGCAGCTTCCGGTGGCGTGGCCAATGCAGAAGCAGTAGTCAAGGCTATTCTTGCCGGTGCTTCAGCCGTAGAAATTTGCAGCGCGATCTACCAGAATACAAACGCATTCATCAGCGAAGCCAACCGCTTCCTCTCCGCATGGATGGAACGCAAAGGCTTCAACAGCATTGCACAGTTCAAAGGCAAGCTGAATATCAAGGATATTCAAGGGATTAATACTTTTGAACGTACACAGTTCTTGAAATACTTCGGGAAGAAAGAATAAAGATTAAATGAAGAATTTATTTTAAACGAAGAATAAATTTTGAATGAAGAATGAAGGATTATCTGCGCTCTAATGCTGCATAGTAAATTCTTCATTCTTCATCTTTTTATTTTTAATTTCTTCTACAGCAAGTTACTTGCCAGCTCGCTTAGCTCACTTCGTTCTCCCTTTACCAAGTTCACGTGCGCAAAGATTTTTTGGTCTTTCATACGGTCAATCATATATACCAGACCATTGGACTGGCTGTCCAGATACGGCTGGTCAATCTGTTGGATATCTCCGGTAAACACCATCTTCGTACCTTCTCCCGCACGAGTAATGATGGTCTTTATCTCATTCGGCGTCAGGTTTTGCGCCTCGTCGATGATGCAATACATCTCGCTCAAGCTGCGGCCACGTATAAATGCCAAAGCCTCAATGACCAACTGTTCACTTTTCTGCATATCTTCTATACGCTTCACTTCGGTAGAGTTAGCAGCAAACTGGCGTTTTATCACGTTCAAGTTGTCGAATAGCGGTTGCATATAAGGAGCCACTTTCTCCTGCGCGTCTCCCGGAAGAAAACCTATATCCTTGTTGGAAAGCGCAACGACAGGGCGTGCCAGCAGAATCTGCTTGTAATCGGTCAGTCTGCCCAAAGCGGCAGCCAATGCCAACAGCGTCTTACCCGTTCCCGCCTTTCCGGTCAACGCTACCAGCTTCACATTCGGATCATTCAGAATCTCAAAAGCAAAACTCTGTTCCGCGTTGCGTGGTTCGATTCCGTAGTTCTTACCCTTCATTACCCGGCAGATAGAATGAGTAAAAGGATTGTAACGTGCCAGCACCGTATTCCGGTCACTCTTCAGTACGAAACATTCGTTAGGATGAATCAGATCCTTAAAATCAAATTCACTCAAGTCGATACCCTCCTTAGAAGAATAAATACGGTCAATCAATGCCGGATCTATATTTTCAAAGATTTCATTAGATTTCTCAAAGACATCCACATTCACCACCTTGTCCGTGATATAATCCTCGCACAGCAGACCGATGGAACGCGCCTTCATACGCAGGTTCACGTCTTTGGTCACCAATACCGTTTTCATTTTCGGATATTTGGAAGCAAGAAACTCGGTTGCCGCCAAAATAAAATGATCGGGCTTCTTCGCCGGAAAAGCAGTCCATACTTCGGGAGCCTCCACCTGACCGGTCACCACAAACAGGCGTCCCAAGCCTTCGCCCAGCTTCACTCCTTTCGAGAAAATCTCGTCACTCGTCAGCGTATCCAACTCACGCACAAACTCACGGGCATTGAAATTAATCTGCTCGTTTCCTTTCTTGAATTTATCCAACTCCTCAAGCACGACAAGGGGAAGATAAATATCATTTTCCTGGAAATTCTTCAAGCAATTATAGTCGTGAAGAATAACATTGGTGTCTAGCACAAAATTTTTCTTAGTTCCCATGATTTCTTAGATTTAAATGTTGATATTTGCAATCTCAATTCGTCAACCTCACTTATCGCAGTCCGGTTGACGGTTCTAAAGATAAACAAATTAGCGGGCAATAAAGATTGCCCGGCGTTAAATATTATAAAACATGGACTATCAGAACACTTTAAAGTACTTATATGAAAGTGTACCTATGTTTCAGCAAGTAGGGAAAGAAGCATATAAGCCGGGATTGGAAACCACACAAAAATTAGACGAATATTTCGGCCATCCTCATCAACAATTCAAAACGATACACATTGCGGGTACGAACGGAAAAGGTTCCTGTTCGCATACTATCGCCGCCGTATTGCAATCGGCAGGCTACCGGGTAGGATTATTCACCTCCCCGCACCTGGTGGACTTTCGCGAACGCATCCGCGTCAATGCCGAAATGGTGCCCGAAGAATACGTAGTTGACTTTGTGGAAAAGCACCGTCCTTTCTTCGAACCTCTCCAACCTTCGTTTTTCGAGCTTACCACCGCTATGGCATTCCGTTATTTTGCCGACAGAAAAGTAGATGTAGCCGTTATCGAAGTAGGAATGGGCGGACGTCTGGACTGCACCAACATCATCCGTCCGGACCTATGCGTCATCACCAACATCGGTCTTGACCATACCCAGTATTTGGGCGGTACACTCGAAAAGATCGCTGAAGAAAAAGCCGGAATCATCAAGGAAGGCGTACCGGTGGTTATCGGAAGGGCTAGAGGAGCGGTGAAAAAAGTATTCTCCGCGAAAGCGGAGGAGATGAACGCCCCCATCACGTATACGAAACAGACTGCCGCGGGCAACGACGTCGCTATATATAGCTATCCGGAATTACAGAAAGAAAGGAACAGCTTTTACGAAATGACGCGGCAAGGTCTCGAAATGTTCAAAATGCTACAAGACAAACACCGGAAAAATGAGAAGTCTCTGGAGAAGTTACTGTCTACGTTCAATCTGGACAATGCCCTACGCGCGATGGACAGGATACTCGACAAAAGAAAAAGCGCGATAAAACTCAGCAATAATCATTTTCAGGACGGTATTTTTCTGGAGCTCACCGGTCTCTACCAGGTCGAGAACGGCTTTACTATCCTGACCGCCCTTGACGAACTGGTGAAAATGGGATACCACATCTCACCCAAGAACTATTTCGAGGGCTTTTCCAATGTATGCGAACTCACCGGACTGATGGGACGCTGGCAGAAAGTGTACAGCTATCCGGACATCATCTGCGACACCGGACACAATGTCGACGGAATCAAGTATATCTGCAAGCAGCTCGAAGCTATCCGGGCAAACGACGGAAAAAAGATCCATATCGTATTCGGTATGGTCAATGACAAAGATATCAGCGGTGTACTGAAAATATTGCCGAAAGACGCCACCTATTATTTCACCAAAGCCAGCGTGAAACGCGCGCTTCCGGAGAACGAGTTGCAGGAACTGGCTCGGAAGGCCGGATTGAAAGGCAACGCTTACCCCACTGTGGTAGAAGCGGTGCAGGCGGCAAAAAAAGACTGCCCCCCGAAAGACTTCATCTTTGTGGGAGGCAGCAGTTTCATTGTCGCCGATCTGTTAGCGAATCGCGATACACTCGATCTCTACTAACGCGTCCTTTGGCAGAGCTTTTACGGCAATCGCCGAGCGTGCCGGGAAAGCTCCGTCAAAATAAGTGGCATACACACCATTCATCCCCGCGAAAAGGGACATATCCTGAAGAAACACGGTGGTTTTGACAATGTCGCCCATTGTCAATCCCGCCTCTTCAAGAATGTGCTTTATATTTTCCAACGACTGGCGGGTCTGTCCTTCTATCCCTTCCGCCATCTGCCCCGTAGCGGCGTCAATAGGCAACTGTCCCGACACAAATACCATTCCGCCCGCTTCTATCGCCTGGCTGTACGGACCGATAGCTCCGGGAGCTTTCTCACTGCAAATTACTTTCTTCATATTTCTATAATTGTCATTTATATAAGATACAAAGTTATAAAAATATTCTATCCCCCTTTTATAAAATATCGTTTTTAATATCCAGCCGTCTCTTTTATTTTGGCTTTTCCAATATAAGAGGATTTCTCTCATTGATAGCAGAAAACGAAACATAAACACAAAACCTCCTGTGAAACGAATCTCACAGGAGGTTTTTTATTATTTATTCGAAAAGATTATTCCGCTTTTTCTTCTGCAGGAGTTTCAGCAGGTGCAGGAGCAGCTTCAACCGGTTTTTCAACCTTTACATCTTCTCTAGATACGTTTACCGTAACGTTGACAGCAGAAGGTTGTCCCTGGTAAGGCATACGGTTCTTCGGGTCAGCACCATATTGGTTAGGACCTACAGTACCGTCAGCAAACAACATATAAAGTCCGAAAATAGCATTCACGATAGGAATGAACATCAACAGAATCAACCAGCCGGATTTATTCAAGTCGTGCAGACGCTTCACACCCTGTGCCAGAGAGAACCACACAGAAGCAACCAAAGCGGCAAGACCGATCAGCAAGCCGAATACGGAGCCACCGGCAGAACCGCTGGAAGCACCAAAAATAAAAGTACCTACACCCAACAGCATAGCGATCCAAGTTACTATACCACCAACAATACCAGACAGGAAATATTCGATTCTACGAATACGACCGTCAAAAGAAAAAGGAGCTTTGAACATAATTTATAAAATTTATATTAATAAATAAGTGAGTTGTTCATCGTGCATTTATTATATGGAAGCAAAGTTATAAAAAAAATAAAATAAAAAAAGTTCTTTAAGGAAAAGAATAAAAAAATAACCGAATCCCGTGCAGTATTTTCTATTTTCCTGCATTTAACCTATAAAACAAAGAAAAAGTAGCAAATCAAACCATGTATCATTAACCTACAACCTGAGCTTGAACAGAAGGGGAAAATTAAAAGAGAAAGAGAGAGTTTTTTAATTAACGTCCCCAAATGAAAAGGGAAGGTTTGAAACCTTCCCTTTTCCCCTTTCATCAAAATCGAGGGTTCACCTCAAATGAACTGCACCCCAAAAGTTAGACACAAAACTTTTGGGGTGCAGTTCATTTTGACACATTCCTTTTATTTGCAGTATTTTTGAATCAGCTCATCCACATTCGGATCTCCCAGTTCCTTAGCTTTCTTAAAGTTCCCGCAAGCCTCGTCCTTCTTCTGCAACTGTATCTGACAAAGCCCCAACAAGCGATAGGCTTCGGCATATTTCGGATCTGTTTTCAGCATGTCATTCAGAATACGAACCGCCTCTTCATAACGGCCTACGCGCAAATTCACCACCGCGTGTTCCGCCTGATAAGTCAAGTCGGCAGGATTCAGTTCGATAGCCTTAGCGATATCATCCAACGCACGCTGATACTGGCGGGCTTTCAGCGCCGCCTGCTCACGATAATAATAAAATACATCATTCACTTGTCCTTTCACCGCGGTATGGTAGGCGTCATAATCAAGCATGGCATTCCGTGCCTGACCGGCCGCCATATTCATTTGCGCACGTTCCAGCAGATAAGGAGCCAACTCAGCGGTTATCGGCTGCGGACAACGGGCAATGCAACTATCCATCAAGGCCAAAACCTCTTTCGGGTCGCTTTTCATCAATTCCTTTGTCTTGGCGGCACTGAAGAAGGTAGCGGGAGAAGCAAGATTGCTGGCGTTTACTTTCTCATAAGCAGCCAAAGCACCTGCATAGTCTTGCTTGGCAAACAGGATATCGCCTTCCATCTGAATGTAAACAGGCAACGGATCAATAGCTATCGCCTGACGGACATTCTCCAAAGCAGTATCATACGTCCAATCCTTATACGTCTTTTCCGGCTTGGACAGCTGGTAAGAATACATCATCTTACCTATATTATAATATGCATCGTCTTTCTTCTGAGCCACCTTCAACGCGCGGTTAAAGTCGTCAACGGCTTTATCATACCAAGACTGGTCATCCTTGCCTTTGGCTATATAGTAATTCGCACGGCGGAGATACCCGTCCGCGTTGTTCGGGAACTGAGCGATAAAATCATCCAAGAGTTTGCCATAGTCATCTCCCGACATCTGAGAGGAAGCCATAAACAAATAGACCAATGCCTGGTCTTCCGTTTCGGGCAATCCCTTCCGGATACCAATGCTTCTCAACGTCGCATCCCCCAGAGAAAGGGCATTGATCTTCTGCGCCATCGCAAAAGCCGCCCCTGCCGCATAACAAGTGGTTATCGTGTCAAGCCCCGACGACTTCTGCGCAATGCCGAACACCTGTCCTTCCGCGTTCATCACCGGACAGCTCACCATCTTGTCTTTCATCTGCATACTCAATGTATAATAATGGTACTCTCCCGCCACTTTGGATACCTCCTTCACCTTGCCGGAAACGCAGGCAATACTCTTCTGCGTGGAATAAGGAAGCATCCACGCATCACTTCCCACTGCCGGAGCAGCAGTCGCCACCACCAGCGCAGGCACTTTCTTTTCAGTAATTCCTACACGGAACTTTATAACATCATACATATCATTCGCTCCCAATATCCGGCTGACCGGCATTTGCTTACCGTCCGCCGTCACGACCACCGCACGCTCCGCTCCCTTGAAAAGAGAAAAATCGGATAATGCCAGTCCGTCTTCGGAGACAAAAAATCCGTTACCGGTATTCAGCATTTTATCATTTTTATCGTAGGTCACGACCGAGAAGACCGCACGTTTCGCCTTCTCTACCCATTTAGGGGTTTGCGCCATGCTTCCCTGCACCAGAAAGAAAAGCGCCAAAGGTAGAATTAAAATCTTCTTCATAATATTACTCATTGTTTCTTTGTTTCACCGCCTCGTAAATCAAGATACCCGCAGCTACGGAGACATTCAATGACTCGATAGTGCCCAGCATCGGTATCTTCACCCATTCGTCGCAGAGCGCCAGGTTATCGTATGACACCCCTGTATCCTCCGCTCCCATAATGATGCACAACGGTCCCGTATAATCAGCTTTCGTATAATCGTAATCTCCCTTTTCGGTAGCCGCCACAATACGGAAGCCGCTGTCTTTCAGATACTGAAGCGTCGAGCGCAAGCTCTGTTCACGACATACGGGAAGCGTATGCAACGCTCCCGCCGATGTTTTCACCGCATCGGCATTTACCGACACGCTGCCACGTGCGGGAATAATCACCGCATCTACGGCGGCACATTCGCAAGTACGGGCAATCGCGCCGAAATTGCGGACATCAGTCACTCCGTCCAACATTACAAAAAACGGATTCTTGCCTTGCTCAAACAGGAAAGGAACAAGATCCTCCGTCTTCTGATAAGTCACGGAAGAAATGAAAGCGATCACACCCTGATGATTCTTCCGGGTGATACGGTTGATACGCTCCACCGGAACACGCTGAACGGGTATCAGCGTACCTTTCAAAGCTGCAAAAAGCTCTTTGGAAAGATCACTCTGAATATCTTTCTTCACGAGGATTTTATCTATTTCTTTTCCAGCCTGAATGGCCTCTATCACGGCACGAACGCCGAAAATCATTTCACTTTTGTCAAGCATCTTATTTATTTACTATTGTACTATATTTACGAATTACTATTTATACATTACCGTAACGGCAATGCCACACCGCTAATCACTGTTCAACAGCGCCTTGGCGTTGCTGAGCGCGGCTTCGGTCAAAGTAGCGCCACTCAACATGTGGGCTATCTCCTCCACCCGCTCCTCATCAGTAAGACGGCGGATATGGCTGTTGGTTTCCGTATCGCTATCTTTCTTGTACACCTTATAATGCGCCCGTCCACGAGCGGCAATCTGCGGCAGGTGGGTAATGCTGATCACCTGACGGTTCTGCTCGCCCATCTCCTGCATCATATCCGCCATGCGGTCGGCTATCTCACCGGAAACTCCGGTATCTATCTCATCAAACACGATGGTCGGCAACTTCACGGCTCCCGCGATCATGGCTTTGATGGAAAGCATGACACGGGCTATCTCACCCCCCGAAGCCACAGAAGAAATATTCTGCAATGTACCGTTCTTGTTGGCGGAAAACAAGAAGCTGACCGTATCTTCTCCCTGCAATCCGGGTTCTTTCTTCAATCCCATCTCCACCTGGAAACGGACATTCGGCATTCCCAACGGAATCAGACGGGTGGCCAACTGCTTTTCCACCTCACGGGCAGCCTTGACGCGGGCTTTGGTCAGCAAGGCAGCCTGCTGCTTCACCTGTTTGAACTGTTCCTCCTTGCGGGCGGTCCATTCGGCAATCCGTTCATCGTATGAAGTTATGTCGGACAGTTTGACACGGTATTCTTCCGCCAAAGCCAGCAACTCATCAAGCGTCTGTACCCGATGTTTCTGCTGCAAGGAATAAATCAAGTTCAGACGCTCGTTCACTTCCTCCAGCCGTGCCGGGTTGAACTCCACCGATTCACCCTGCGAAGAGATTTCATGCGCGATATCTTTCAGTTCGATATAAGCGCTCTCCATACGTTCCGCCAGTTCTTTGGCAGGCTGGTAGACTTTCTGCAGATTGTTCAGCGTGTTCAGATTGTCCTTCAGATAAGAAAGTAGTCCGCCTTCGTCTGAGGCGAACACCTGCTCCACCCGGTAAAGTCCTGCCTTGATTTCCTCCGCATGGCTCAGTATTTCGGCTTCCTGTTCCAACTCCTCCTGCTCTCCTTCCACAAGACGGGCTTCTTCGAGTTGCTCCAATTGGAAACGGATGTAATCTTCGTCCGAACGGCTTTTCTCGGCAAGCGAGACTAACTCCGCCAATTCGCGTTCCGTCTGTTTCCATCCGGCATAACAGGTGTGGTATTTCTCCAACGTAGTGTCGTTATGCGCCAGAATATCAAGTACATTCAACTGAAAGCCTTCCTTGTTGAGCAACAGATTCTGATGTTGTGAATGCACGTCAATCAACTGCTCTCCCAGCTCCTTCACCTGCGCCAACGAAGCGGGCGTATCATTGATAAACGCCCGACTCTTACCGGACGCCTGCACTTCACGACGCAAAATGCACTCTTCATCATATTCCAGCTCATTGTCTTCAAAAAACGGGCGCATCCCATAAGCCGATATATCAAAACGAGCTTCTATGATACATTTAGAAGCTCCGCGACGAATTGACTTTACATCGGCACGCTGTCCGAGCAGCAGCCCGATGGCTCCCAGAATAATTGATTTCCCGGCTCCCGTCTCACCTGTAATAACGGAAAAGCCGGTGTCGAAACTAATATCCAGTTTCTCTATCAATGCGTAATTCTGAATGTATAGTGAACGTAACATTTGAATAAGTTGAGAGTTGAGAGTTAAGAGTTGAGAGTTAAGTGTTTTAATTCATTAGACAGGCGGTCTATAATATCGACGGCCACTTTTGTCTTCGACTTGAGCGGATAGTCGGTACGGCCTTTCCGGTCGATGATACTGATTTTGTTGGTATCATGACGGAAACCGGCTCCCACGTCGTTCAGAGAGTTGAGCACGATAAAATCGAAATTCTTCCGTTCGAGTTTTCCTTCGGCATTCTGCTGCTCGTTGTTCGTTTCGAGGGCAAAGCCTACCAACAACTGGTCTTTTCTTTTGACAGCCCCCAGACTGGCGGCAATATCTTTGGTTGCCCGAAGATGCAGCGTCAGCTCTTCTTCTTTCTCGCGCTTGATCTTCTTGCCAGCCACCATTTCCGGACGGAAATCGGCTACCGCGGCACACAGTATGGCTGCGTCGGAATCGAAGAAACACGCTTGCGAAGCCGCATACATTTCCTCCGCCGATTCCACATCGATCCGGCGAATACGGGAGTGCCGTGTTTCCAGTTGCACGGGACCCGCAATCAACGTCACCTCCGCACCACGACGGGCGCATTCTTCCGCCAAAGCAAATCCCATTTTCCCGGAAGAATAGTTGCCGATGAAACGGACGGGATCAATCTTCTCGTACGTCGGTCCGGCTGTAATCATGACCTTCTTTCCTTTCAGCTCACCGTTTGCGGCAAAAAACTCGTCCAATACCCGGATGATATTTTCCGGTTCTTCCATCCGCCCCTTCCCAACCAAGTGGCTGGCAAGCTCTCCCGTGCCCGGCTCGATGATATGATTGCCGAACGAACGGAGAATATCCAGATTCTTCTGGGTAGAAGGATGCGCATACATATCGAGATCCATTGCCGGAGCGACAAACACCGGAGCTTTGGCCGAAAGATAGGTTGTAATCAGCATATTGTCGGCTATCCCGTTTGCCATCTTGCCGATGGTAGAGGCGGTGGCGGGAGCAATCAACATGGCATCCGCCCACAGCCCCAAGTCTACGTGGCTGTTCCACGTTCCGTCGCGCTGTGCGAAAAACTCGCTGATGACCGGCTTGCTGGTCAACGCCGAAAGAGTGATGGGAGTAATAAATTCTTTTCCCGCCGGAGTAATCACGACCTGCACTTCCGCTCCCTGCTTGATAAGCCCACGAATGATGTAGCAAGCCTTATACGCGGCAATACTGCCGGTAATTCCAAGAATTATCTTTTTTCCTTTTAGCATTATTTCGTTATCAGATTGCTCATTTCACGCAGACGGATTTTTGTCAATACCGCTTTCGTATTCAGCGTGAAATCACTGTTCAAAATCCAACTGTAATATCCGGGATCTTTCTTCAAGACCTCAGCTACAGACATTCCTTTGTACTTTCCGAAGTTGAACACTTCCACTCCATTATCATCATAGACCATGCGACCGGCAAAGTCTACATTCTTGGAATAGCTGGAGTAGTCCGCCAGAAACGCGATATCGTTCTGCAACTCGTCATAGCGGTCGAGCTGCGCTTTCAGCACCTCGTAAGTGGCACGTGTGTCCGCCTCCGCCGTATGCGCGTCCTCCAGATTCTTTTCGCAGTAGAATTTGTAGGCTGCCGAAAGGGTGCGTTGCTCCATTTTGTGGAAAATCACCTGCACGTCCACAAATTTGCGCTTCGTCATGTCGATATCCACTCCCGCACGCAGAAATTCTTCCGCCAGCACAGGAATGTCGAAACGGTTGGAGTTGAATCCTGCCAAATCGCATCCTTCAATGTCACGGGCAATGCTCTTTGCCACTTCCTTGAAAGTAGGGCAATCCGCTACGTCCGCATCGTAAATGCCATGCACGGCGGAAGAGGCTTCGGGAATATGCATCTCCGGATTGATACGCAAAGTCTTGGCTTCCTCATTCCCGTTCGGATAAACTTTCAAATAACAGATTTCAACAATACGGTCTGTGTTGATATTGGTTCCGGTCGTCTCAAGATCGAAAAAGACGATGGGATTTTTCAAATTTAATTTCATTTCTGGTTATTTTATTGAGTCACCACAGATTAACACAGATTCACACAGATTTTACTTCTCCTAAAGAAAAATATCTGTGTGAATCTGTGTTAATCTGTGGTGAAACGTATTAATCATTCAACATCATCGGCATCAGCAACATCAGCAAGTCTTCGTTCTCTTCCTGCTCTACGGGAATGATTACTCCGGCTCGTGAGGGATCGGCCAATTCGATAATAACTTCGTCTGCGGAAATGTTGTTCAGGATGTCGATCAGGAACGTAGATTTGAATCCGATACTCATGGCAGCTCCCGTATATTGGCATACCTGTGTTTCTTCGGCAGAGGTGGAGAAGTCGATGTCCTGCGCGGAAATGACAATCTGGTTTTCCTGCATACGGAGCTTGATCAAGCTGCTTGCCTGCGAGGAAAAGATAGACACACGGCGCAAAGCTCCCATCAACTGCTGGCGGTCTACGGTCAACTTATGGGGGTTGTTTTGAGGAATTACCGAGTTGTAGTTCGGATAACGCCCTTCGATCAGACGGCAAACCATGCGATAGCTTTCGAGCATGAACACGGCGTTGCGTTCGTCGAATTCGATTGTCACCATGCCCTGTTCTTTCGGCAGAAGATTCTTGAGCAGCGTAGCCGGTTTCTTCGGCAGGATGAACGCCGCACGCTCGTTGCCTTTAGCCGCCAATGTCTTGCAACGCACCAGCTTATGACCGTCCGATGCGACCATCGTGATGTCTTCTGTCGTAATATCAAAATAAATACCGTTCATCACCGGACGGAGTTCATCGTCGGCAGTCGCGAATACCGAGCGGTTGATACCTCCCAGAAGCACTTCCGCTTCCATCTCCACGCGAACTGCATTGTCTCCCAATGTAGCCGACTGAGGGAATTCGTCCGCATTCTGTCCCATCAGACTATATTTTCCGTTCTGATACTGCACCGTAATTTCATAATTGTCCGGATTGACGTCAAACGTCAATGGCTGTTCCGGAATCTCTTTCAGTGCGTCCAGCAACGTTTTCGCCACTACGGCAAAACGTCCGTTCGTATCGCTTTCATTCACTTCTACGGTAGTAACCATCGTTGTCTCGCTGTCGGATACGGTGACAGACAATGTTCCATCTTCCAGTTCGAAGAGAAAACAATCGAGGATAGGCAATGCGTTTTTCGAATTGATCACGCGGCTTATAGCCTGTAAATGGCTAGAAAGAGCAGTACTTGAAACGATAAATTTCATATATTTTCGTGTATTTAAGTTTTAAATATTCTAACGCACAAAGTTACGAAAAAAGATTCGGGCAACCCAATAAAACAAAAGAAAAAACAGTCTTTGTGTGAGGGATATTCCTAAAAAGTCGTAACTTCGCCGCAGAATTTAAATTAATCGCAATGGAATTTACAGGAAAAATCATCGCTATTCTCCCTCCGAGAGGTGGAGTATCAAGAACAAGCGGCAACGAGTGGAAATCACAAGAGTTCGTTATCGAAAATCACGACCAATATCCGCGTAAAATGTGTTTCGACGTATTCGGCGCAGACAAAATCGAGCAGTTCAATATTCAAATGGGCGAAGAACTGACCGTATCATTTGATGTTGACGCCCGTCAATGGCAGGATCGTTGGTTCAACAGTATCCGTGCATGGAAAGTCGAACGTGTAGGCGCAGGCGCTCCAATGGCTCCGGGTGCTCCCGTTCCTCCTCCGGCTCCGTCCGCTACTCCGGAATTTACTCCGGGCGACGCGAAAGACGATCTGCCTTTCTAAACAAAAAAATCAAGGCGTAACGATACGCACTGAAAAACTCCCGGTGAATTTGATTTTTGCCGGGAGTTTTTTTATGCCCGCACTTTGTAAAGATTCCGCCCACAGGTAAACACCTCTCAGCCCACAGATGAACAACACCCGGACACGGGCTCAGGGAAATAAGCCCACAGGTGAAAAAAGGTCAGCAATAACGTCGGCAACCAAAACCCAGAAATACTATCGCTGATAGTATTTCTATTCTCTTCTAATCTCTTCTTTTCTCTTCTCTTGGGTTATGGTTGGGTTATGGTTGGGTTTTTGCGCCCTGCCAGAAGGCGTTTCAGCGCTTTTAGTTTTTGCAAAAACAGCGTTTTTTCGCAGGTAGTTTTTTCACCTGTTTTTCCTCTTTTCAAATCCGTTTTTTCTTCGTTCGGAAATCTTTTTCCAATCAACCCGAAATGATTTTTCCAGCTTGTCTTTAGTCGGCTTTATACTTCAAAACGATGGTGGGATATGCCACTTCATCAGCACAAGTGAACTGAGCAAAAAGTATGAAATTGCGAAAAAATTCCGCATTGCGCACAAAGAAATCGGGCACGAAACAGACCTGTTTTTCCACTTGCCGGAAGAGGTGTTCGAAATCTGCCATCAGCATAAAGTGATAAGAATCGAACAGGTTACTCATCCCCGCTTTATAGGTAACAGCACCGTCAAGCACTTCGCCTTTATCCAACCGGAGTATATAGTCCGACAGACTGTCTTCGTCCGGTGCCAATAGTAGACGACCGGCATAAAAAGCAGCGTACAGTTCCGAAGTCGGCTCCGCGAAACTGGAAAGTTGCGTAAACAACGTTGTCTGAGGCAGCCGGTAGACAGGATAGGCTTTATCCGCAGTATAACAAAAAGTTATACGGGGATTCTTATGTCTTTCTACAGCGGATGCCGTATTTGTCAGGGAGCGCATCATCCTCTCAGCCTCCGTCACATCGGGTACAGAAAGACTCAGCACAGCCGCCGCGCCCCGCAATGTATCTTCCCGCTGGAAAAGACAGGTCACTAAATCATGCCCGGTGTTTTCCATCAGATAACGCGAGATTTCACGGTTTCTTTCCTGCATTCCGCTATCATCGTCCACCCCTGCCGGTATATATTCACGACTGTCGCCATAGGCAAGCAGAGAGGTCCAGTCCGTAACGCTTTGTTTGCTAAAATAGAAAGTGGTGGAAGGCAACACTTCGCCCGGAAATCCTTTGACAGATTCTTGTTGCCGAAGCTGGTTGACAAAGGCGAAACAGGTATCCGGATCATGGCTGACACCTGTAAAATAGACATAATCGTCCTTCATCTTCATGTCAAACTCCGTCCACCCTATCATGCCGTTCACACGGGTATAAATGGTAGCGACCGCTCTGCTTTTCTTCGGTGCGTTTATCTGCATGAAAGCAGGATCATCCGCCAGAGAATCTCCCTTCTTGTAGGTGTCAACTACTTCTTCTATCAGTTTTTTCTGGAAGCTCAACGCCATGAAATCGGACGTGAGATAGCAAGCGAGGAAATCACCGTCCGCCATCGGGTAGATTGTTATCTTTTCTCCTTTGTAATCGAAAGTTTTCGGCGGATAGAGTGATGAAATATATTTTTGCACGAATCTGTCTATCAGCTCCTTATCTCCTTCTCCCAATCTGCAATAGAGCACTTGGTCGCGTTCGCTGTCCGGAGCATGGAAACTTATCAGCATTTGATTCATTTGCCGACTCAATCCGTGAGGACTATCTTCGGAAAGTTCGTACAGGGAATGTTTTAAGTAGGAAAACAGCTTGGATACATACAGGTATTGCCGTTCTTTGCTGCAAGTCAGATTGTCGGTTTCAGTCACAAACTCAAGTACATCATCGGTAGCAAACACTGCCGAAGTAGTGGCGGGAACCAGCTCGTAAAGATTGAAATTTCTCTGTCCGTCAGCCGCCGACAGCCTGAAAAAAGAGTACATGACGAAACCTGCGCACAGAAGTACAACAGAAGAAGTGACCGCTATTTTCACTATCGTACGAAGTTTCATAATATTCGCTGTTTATCGGCTCGGTGCAAAAATAATAATTTCTACAAAGAAAACAAAACTTTTGCTAAAAAATTCACCGACAATTAAAGAAGGATTTCCAATCCGTCAAATGCCAGGTGAATATTCTCCGGAAGTCTCCGTTCAGCTTCGGCATGCAAGCCCATATCATGACTCATGTGTATAAAGTATGTCTTCTTTGCCTGAATGCGCCGCGCAACCGCCAAAGCCGCCTCCAGATTCTGATGTGTAGGATGCGGGGCTATGCGGAGTGCATTCACAATCAGAACATCCACGCCTGCCAATTGTTCATAGGATTCTTCGGGCATGGTCAGCATATCGGTGATATAACCGAGTTTTCCGATCCGGTATCCGAGAATCGGCAACCGCCCGTGCATCACACGCAAGGGAAGCACTTCGGTATGGTTTATGTAAAAGGGTTGTCCCGCCACAATCTCTTGCAAAGGGATATTAGGGACACCGGGATACGAATGTTCCACAAAACAATAGGGCATACGCGAACGCAATCCGCGTGCCACGTATTCTTCCGCATAAATAGGAACTGAACCAAACTGGCAGAACGGGCGAAGATCGTCCAGCCCGCCCACATGATCGTAATGCTCATGCGTAATGAGCACTCCGTCTATCTTCTCGAAAGGGAGATGCAGTACTTGCTCCCGGAAGTCGGGACCGCAATCTATCAATATGCGCGCATCTTCCGTCTCTACAATGGCAGAGGCACGCAACCTGTTATCTTTCGGATCGGCAGAAGTACAAACTGCACATGTGCAACCAATCTGGGGCACTCCTGTCGATGTTCCACTTCCAATGATTCTTACCTTCATACTTCATTAAATTACGTTTACTTCCGGGTGGATATCGATACCGAATTTATCGCGTACCGAAGCCCGCACCGCATCTGAGAGTGCGATAATGTCACTGCCTTTCGCTCCACCCCGATTCACCAACACCAATGCTTGTTTATCGTGGACGGCGGCGGGTCCTAAGGATTTTCCTTTCCATCCGCATTGGTCGATCATCCATCCGGCAGGAATTTTCACACGCCCGTCAGGAAGCTCATAGTAAGGTATGCGGGGATAATCCCGCTGCAAGGCTTCCAGCTTGTCTTTCGCCACAATGGGGTTCATAAAGAAACTGCCTGCATTTCCCGTCACTTTCGGGTCGGGCAGTTTGCTTTCGCGAATCTCAATGATCACTTTACGGACAATGGGCAACGTCGGTGCAGGATACTTTGCAAGTTCCTGGCGGATCGTTCCATAGTCCAGCGTGTACCGTTCTTCTTTACTAAGGCGGAAGCGGACATAGTTGACAAAAACGGATTTGTTCTCAGGACGCTTGAAAATGCTGTTGCGATAGGCATATTCGCATTCTTCGACAGAGTAAACACGCTCATATCCTTGAATGTTCACTGTCTCTACCGCCGTTATCAGGTCTTTCACCTCCACTCCGTAGGCTCCGATATTTTGCACGGCACTCGCTCCCACCTCACCGGGAATCAACGAAAGATTCTCCGCTCCATACCATCCATGCTCCACGCAACAGGCTACAAAATCATCCCACACAACTCCCGCGCCGACACGCAGGGATACGGTCTGAGAGTCTTCGGCCGTCACTTCGATACCTCCGATGCGGGAATGCAGTATCAGCCCGTCGTAGTCTTTGGTAAACAGCAGATTGCTGCCGCCGCCAATATGCAAAAAAGGTGTCGTAACGGCACCTTGCGCAATATACTCCTTCAGTTCCGCTACTGAGGCGTATTCCAGAAAACGGGAGGCACTGACATCAATGCCGAAGGTATTGTAGGGCAAAAGAGAATACATAATCTATCAGTTTAAAAAGGTTATATACTGGTGTCTTCAAACTTATACAGCTCCCATCCTCCGGCTTTCCGACGGAAGTACAGGATGTTGGAGAAACCGTTGCCGATACCTTTCAACGCAAGAATCTTCGTTGTCGAGTTATCGTCGTTTCTCTGTCCGTAGTTGATATTGGAGAGACGTTCGGAAGGAAGTTCCGGCTTGAAGGCAAACCATTGGTCCCGGTCGAGCGTTGTCTCCAAAATGGAGAAGTCGTCATCCGGATCGCTGGTAACAAAAATCAACGGTTCGCGTATGCGCTGGCTCTGGAAAAGGCTGTCGACGGCAAAACGGCCGAAGAACTCCACAAAGTCCTCATCGTCGTCCTGCTCGATAGGACGCAAATTGATGGCTTCCAGCATCCACGCTCCTTTGATGCGTTCAAAGTAATATTTTTTCATCATCCGTGTCTTCACGAATATCCACTCCACTTGCACAGAGGTAAGCGCAGTATCTCCTACTAAATCCATATCTTCTTCTTTATCAAACAGGAGCGTATAGTAATGCTGCTTGGTAAATAAGTCGTCATGCTTCCAATGGTGTTCGTCGATGTTCAGCTTCTTGTCTCCATTGTAGTAGGGCAACGGAAACTTCACACGCTGACGCTGCAACACGTCGTCGGAGGCAAAATTATAGATAAAATCGTCGAAAGACTCGTCGGCCTGTATGGGTTGCGGCTCTTCCGGCAATTCTTCCTGGTGGATTGAATCGGTTTTGTACCGGATGGAATCCACCTCTTTTGTAATAGATGCGAAGGGGTCAATCTTAGCTTTCTTGTTTCCACAGGAACTCAGTATACCGAGCAATATGACCCCTGCAATTAGTTTTTTCATTATTTTAATTTCTCTCGTAACTTTTCAAGCATATCCACCGTCATGCTTTCCAAATCGTAGGCGGGCTTCCATCCCCACTCTTCGCGGGCACAAGTGTCGTCCAGACTGTCGGGCCAGCTATCGGCTATGCGCTGCTTCAAGGGGTCTATGTCATAAACCATCTCAAACTGCGGCACGTGCTTCTTGATTGCCTGATATATCGTTTCCGGGTCGAAACTCATGGAAGCGATATTGAAAGCATTGCGGTGTATCAATCTTGTCGGATCGGCTTCCATCAGCGTGATCGCCGCGTTCAGTGCATCCGGCATATACATCATATCCATCAAAGTGCCTTGCTTAATGGGGCACACAAACTTCTCTCCTTTCACTGCCGAATAGTAAATGTCGACAGCATAGTCGGTCGTACCTCCTCCCGGAGGGGTCACATTCGAAATAATGCCCGGAAAACGGACAGCACGGGTATCGACACCGTATTTATTAAAATAGTAGTCGCTCAGCAACTCTGTCGTTACTTTCGTGACTCCATACATGGTACGCGGACGCTGGATCGTGTCTTGCGGCGTCTTGGTGTGAGGCGTACTTGCACCAAACGAGCCGATAGAACTGGGAGTGAACACCGCGCATCCTTGTTCACGTGCCACTTCCAGCACATTCCATAATCCATCAATACCTATCTTCCAAGCCAGCTTGGGTTTCGACTCGGCAACTACGGACAACAGGGCAGCCAAATTATAAATCGTATCAATGTGATACTCTTTTACCACAGATGCCACCGCCTGAGCATCCGTCACATCGGCAATCGCCGAAGGACCGGACTCTTTCAATTCTCCCTTAGGCTCTGCACCCGGTATATAACCTGCTACAACATTTGCATTTCCATAACGTTTCCGTAGCTCCATCGTTAGCTCCGACCCGATCTGTCCGGTAGCTCCAATAATCAAAATGTGTTCCATTTTTTCTTCTGACTTAGAATAATAAGCTTAAATAGTGCGCAAAGTAAGCACTTTTTTTTCAGATTTTAATCAAAAAGACATTGTTATTCCAAGAAAAATTGTGTCCTTTGCAATATAACTTAATCACATAAACACCATGTACGGTAAAATGCAAGAAATCCTCAGCCAGACATTGGCTGAAATCAAGGAGGCCGGACTTTACAAAGAAGAACGACTGATTGAGAGTGCGCAGCAAGCTGCCATCACTGTAAAAGGTAAAGAGGTACTGAACTTCTGTGCCAACAATTACTTGGGACTGTCCAATCACCCCCGATTGATCAAGGCTTCCCAAGAGATGATGAATCGTCGCGGATACGGTATGTCGTCCGTCCGTTTTATCTGTGGGACACAGGATATTCATAAAGAACTGGAAGCGGCTATTTCCGACTATTTCCAGACAGAAGACACGATTCTATACGCTGCCTGCTTCGATGCGAACGGCGGGGTATTCGAACCGCTCTTCACCGAAGAGGATGCGATTATCTCGGACTCGCTGAACCATGCTTCCATCATCGACGGTGTGCGTCTGTGTAAAGCGAAACGCTATCGTTATGCCAATGCCGATATGAAGGATTTGGAAAGATGTCTGCAAGAAGCGCAGGCGCAACGTTTCCGTATTGTCGTGACGGACGGTGTATTCTCTATGGATGGCAATGTGGCTCCGATGGATCAGATTTGCGATCTGGCCGAGAAATATGATGCGCTGGTGATGGTAGACGAGTCTCACTCGGCAGGAGTGGTAGGCGCCACCGGTCACGGGGTCAGCGAATTGTATAAGACACACGGCCGCGTGGATATTTACACCGGAACGCTGGGCAAAGCTTTCGGTGGTGCGCTGGGAGGATTTACGACAGGCCGCAAAGAGATTATCGACCTGTTGCGTCAACGCAGCCGTCCGTATCTGTTCTCTAATTCATTGGCTCCGGGCATTATCGGCGCCAGCCTTGAGGTGTTCAAAATGCTGAAAGAAAGCAATGCGCTGCACGACAAGCTTGTAGAGAACGTGAATTACTTCCGCGACAAGATGACCGCTGCCGGATTTGATATCAAACCGACGCAGAGTGCGATATGCGCTGTGATGCTGTATGATGCGAAGTTGTCTCAGGTTTATGCCGCACGTATGCAGGAAGAGGGTATTTACGTGACCGGATTCTATTATCCGGTGGTTCCGAAGGAACAGGCGCGTATCCGTGTGCAAATCTCTGCAGGACACGAGAAGGCTCATCTCGACAAATGTATCGCTGCCTTTATCAAAGTGGGTAAAGAACTCGGCGTATTGAAATAAAACTTTTTCATATCTTCCATTGTTATTATTGGGGTGCATTAGAAGTGCCGACAAGATAACAATGGAAGATTTTTTTATTTATATATGGAAGAACTGACTCTCACGACTCCTGCCCTTCTTTTCTCGGCAGTCTCACTGATTTTATTGGCTTACACCAATCGTTTCTTATCGTACGCACAACTTGTGCGGCAGTTGCGCGACCGCTATATGGAGAATCCTACGGATATCACGGTAGCGCAAATAGAGAACTTACGGAAACGTTTGAATCTGACCCGCACCATGCAAGGACTGGGAATTGCGAGCCTGTTTCTCTGTGTGGTCAGTATGTTTTTCATTTATATCGGACTGCAACTGCTGTCCGCCTATGTATTCGGAGTGGCTCTGCTGTTGCTTATCGCTTCATTGGGCGTGTCTTTCCGCGAAATACAGATTTCCACCCGTTCGCTGGAGATTTATCTGGGAACGATGGAGAAGGGAAAGAATAAAGACAGGAAATGACCTGTAAACAAAAAAGAGAGTGTGTCGAAACTCTCATAAACTAAAAATCACCCTCGCCACAGAAAGTTGTAACGAGGGTGATTTCGATAAAAGGGGAGTTTTGACATATCCCCAACTTTTATTTGCAGCTTATTAACTGTTTGTAGCTTATTAACGCTGTCCCAATTGTGAGTCTACAAAGAAAATTCCGGTATCACCGGCTTTCTTGATTTTGTCAACAATGCCTTGCGCTGTAGCTTCTTCTTCTACTTGTTCGCGAACGAATCCCCACAAGAAATCTTGTGTTGCCTTGTCCTTCTCAGCAGCAGCTACGTCTACCAGTTTGTCTACCAATTGAGAAACATGGCATTCATGTTTGTAAACGTGCTCGAATACTTCCAACGGACTACCCCAACCGTTAGGAACAACATCTATTTTATCAACTTTAGCGGTTCCTCCACGTTTGATAATATAATCTGCCATAGCATAAGCATGACCCATCTCTTCTTGAGACTGCTTCTTCATCCAATGGGCAAAACCACTGAAACCTTCTTTCTCGAAATAGAAAGACATTGCCAAATACAGGTTAGCAGACCACATCTCAGCAGTAATCTGTTCGTTAATTGCATTCTGTAATTTTTCTGAAATCATAATCGTATCTTTTATTAAGTTGTTAATGTAGTTTCTTTTTGAACTCATTACAAAAATAACAAGATTTCAGTCCAAATTGTTCCATGCACCCCGCATTTTTAAACTACATTCACACTTTGATTGTGGCGGTTCATTTTTTACTTACAACAGCTCGTCGGAAGTATATCCTTTCGGAAGCTCACGACAGTTATAGCCGGAAGCCATTATTTCACCGTATGCACCGGCAGAACGAAGGGCTATCAGGTCTCCACGTTTGACTTTGTTCAGATCAATCGCTTTTCCGAAAACATCGGACGACTCACATATCGGCCCTACTACATCGTACGCTTCCATCGGTTCTTCGGAAGTCAGGTTTTCCATCTTATGGTATGCCTGATACAAAGCCGGACGGATCAAATCGGTCATACCTGCATCGAGGATGGCAAATTTCTTCTTGGCTCCTTGCTTCACATACAGCACTTTGGATATCAACGTACCACACTGCCCCACGACGGCACGCCCCAATTCAAAATGAAGTGTTTGATAAGGACGCAGTTTCAGTTGTCCGGCATAGGTGGCAAAATAATCTTTGAAGTTCGGGATAGCCTGACGGTTGGGATGGCCGTAATCTATCCCCAGACCACCACCGACATTTATATGTTCTACCAGAATCCGACGTGCTTCCAACTTGTCCTGTAATTCATTGACACGATTGCACAAAGCGATGAAATCGCCCATATCGAGAATCTGCGAACCGATGTGGAAGTGAAGGCCGATAAACTTGATATTCTTCATTTCCAAAGCCACGTCTATCACTTTATCCATATCCTGCATACTGATACCGAATTTATTTTCGGCAAGACCGGTAGTGATATTGGCGTGAGTATGCGCGCCTACATCCGGATTGATGCGGAAAGCGACATTGGCTATTTTGTTTTGAGCGGCTGCCAGCTCGTTGATTACTTCAAGCTCGGGAATAGATTCTACGTTAAAACAGAAGATTCCATATTCTAATCCGAGATTGATTTCCCAGTCTGCTTTACCCACTCCCGCAAAAACGACTTTATTGGCCGGGAATCCTGCACGGATAGCGGCACGAATCTCTCCACCGCTCACGCAGTCGGCTCCCATTCCGCTTTCACGGATGATGGCAAGTACCTTCGGATTGGCATTCGCTTTGACAGCATAGTGTACTGAATAATTAGGATATTTGGCAACCTCATGGTTAATAGCCGACAATGTATCACGCAGCACTTTGGTATCGTAATAATAGAAAGGTGTCTGCAAAGTGCGGAATTTATCGATTGGAAATATTCCCTTCATAACTCAAAAACTTGTTTAGTTGGTTAAAAAAAGCGCTTTTATCAGTTCGGTAAAAGCGCTCATATTATTGATGGAATTATTTGCCGTTGAAAAGCATATCACTCAACGACTGTAAAGCCGCCTTCTTGTCACACTCCCGAATGAGGAAGGAGATGTTGTAGTTGCTTCCTCCGAATGAGATCATTCGCACCGGTATGTCGCGCATCGCATCAAGCGCTTTGGCTTCAAAACCGACATTTTCCCATTCCAGGTCACCTACAACGCAGATGATACACATTTCTTTATCAACGGTTACCGTTCCATATTTCTTCAGGTCATCTAAAATTTCATTAAGATGTTTCGTGTTATCTATCGTTACAGAAACACCGACCTCCGAAGTACAGATCATATCGATGGATGTCTGATAGCTTTCGAAGATTTCGAACACCTTACGCAAGAAACCGTGAGCCAATAACATACGGCTGGATTTGATCTTGATAGCAGTAATGTTATCTTTGGCGGCTACTGCTTTGATTTTTCCTTTCTCTGTATCATTGGAAATCAATGTGCCGGGAGCGGTCGGATCCATCGTATTCAGCAAACGTACAGGAATATTGGCATATTTAGCCGGCTGGATGCAGGTAGGATGCAGAATCTTCGCACCGAAATAAGCCAATTCGGCTGCTTCTTCGAAATGCAGCTGACGTACCGGAGCTGTCTTGTCAACGATACGCGGATCGTTATTGTGCATACCGTCAATGTCTGTCCAGATCTGAATTTCGGAAGCATTCACCGCTGCTCCGATCAGAGAAGCCGTATAATCGCTACCGCCACGTTGCAGGTTGTCTATCTCACCATAAGCATTGCGGCAGATGAAACCTTGCGTGATGTAGATATCCATATCCGGATAAAGTTCGAGCTGTGCCTGCAACTTCTCCTTAATATATACGGGGTCCGGCTCCGCGTTCTTATCAGTACGCATGAATTCCAAAGCCGGAAGCAGTACGGACTTCGCACCACATTCCTGCAGGTAGAAGTTCACCATTGCCGTAGAGATCAGCTCTCCTTGCGCCAAAACCACTTTCTCTTCAAACAAAGTGAAAAGGTCTTTCGTATAGGAGCGGATGTAGTCGAAGTGAGACTTGATGACTTCGAGACCTTTCTGTTTATATTCCTGAGTTGCGAATAGCTCATCAACGTGCTGTTTATATTTAGCTTCCAGCTTATTGATAATCTCGTTGGCACCCTCCGGATTCTTCTTATACAGATAGTCCGAAATTTCCACCAATGTGTTCGTTGTTCCCGACATAGCAGAAAGAACAACAATCTTCTGTTCACCATCGGTAATCAATTTGGCTACTTCCTTCATGCGCTGAGCAGAACCTACGGAAGTTCCTCCAAACTTTAAAACTTTCATTTTCGTTACTGTTTTAGTTATCTATATTTAAATCTATTTCTATTGTTCTCTGCCGGGGCATATATTCATCGGTCACATCGACAATCTGATGGTCGGCACAACGATACACCCGACCCGGATATTCTTTCAACAATTGCAGATTGTGCGTGGTCATCACAACGGATGAACCGGAACTGCAAATATTATGTAACAATTCAACAATCGATTTCCCCGTTTCCGTATCCAGGTTTCCGGTCGGTTCATCCGCCAGGATGATGGCCGGAGAATTGAGTACGGCACGTGCAATCACAATGCGCTGCTGTTCGCCACCGGAAAGTTCGTTCGGCAGTTTGTATCCTTTATTGGACATTCCTACCAAATTGAGCACTTCTTCAATACGTTCCTTGATTTCCTGTTTGTTCTTCCAGCCTGTGGCACGAAGTACAAATTCCAGGTTATTGTAAACGGTACGGTCTGTCAGCAACTGAAAATCCTGGAATACAATGCCTAACTTGCGACGCAATTGCGGGATATGCTTACGTTTGATAGACCGCATATTATAATCCAGTACCTTAGCTTCACCGTCAATTACATCCAGTTCGCCATAAAGGGTCTTGAGCAGACTCGTCTTTCCCGAGCCTACTTTTCCGATCAGATAGACAAACTCTCCTTTGTGCAATTCCAGATTTACATCACTCAGCACACAGAGTTCCTGTTGATGGATTTCTACGTTCTTATATCGTATCAACGCCTCGTCATCCATACCGACTCCCGCTTTAATTGTTAATTTCTAATCTTTACTTATTAATGTTTCTTCCATGTACTGCTATGTCTTTCCTGCAGTTCACGCGCAAGATCTTCAATGCGATAGCCTTTTGAAGTCAGCAATACAATCATGTGATAAATAAGGTCGGCTCCTTCGTAGATCAGGCGTTCGTCAGTGCCGTTGGTTGCTTCGATCACTGTCTCGACTGCTTCTTCACCTACTTTCTGTGCCATCTTATTGACTCCGGACTCAAACAGGCTGGTTGTATAAGAGCCTGCGGGCATTTCTTCGTGACGTTTGTCGATAAAGTCTTGCAATGCTTTCAGGAACATCACAGGTTCTTCATTCTTCTCGCCCCAACAGGTATCTGTACCTGTATGGCACACAGGACCTGCCGGATTAACCTGAATGAGCAACGTATCATTGTCGCAATCGGCCTTGATAGAAACAACATGAAGGAAATTACCGCTTTCTTCGCCTTTTGTCCACAGACGATTCTTTGTACGGCTAAAGAATGTCACTTTTCCGGTTTCTACCGTTTTATCATAGGCTTCCTTATTCATGAAGCCCAACATCAAGACTTTGCGCGTCTCATTGTCTTGTATGATAGCCGGAACAAGTCCGTTCATTTTCTCGAAATCCAATTCCATTTTATTCAATATCTTAATTTACTATTTACGCATTATAATACCTTCGCCGCAAAGATACGATTTTAAATCGGGAATTTTAATTTCTCCGAAATGAAAAACGCTGGCTGCCAATGCCGCATCTGCTTTTCCTTGCAAAAAGACGTCACGGAAGTGTTCTTTACTGCCTGCTCCACCCGATGCAATGATAGGAATAGAAAGCTGTCCAGCCAAAGCGGCAAGTGCTTCGTTCGCATAGCCGGTCTTCACACCATCATGATTCATACTCGTGAAGAGTATCTCTCCCGCTCCGCGTTCCTGCGCTTCCTTAGTCCACTCGAACAGGTCTTTATCCGTTTCGATGCGTCCTCCGTTCAAGTAACATTTCCAACCGTTCTCGGTCTGTTTCGCATCTACCGCCAATACACAGACCTGTGAGCCGAAATTCTTTGCAATCTCATCAACCAATCGGGGATTACGGATAGCGGAAGAATTGATGGAAATCTTATCTGCTCCCGCATTCAGCAGACGGTCTACATCACTCAATTCATTGATCCCTCCCCCTACGGTAAACGGGATATTGATATTAGCAGCAATCCGTTTTACCAATTCCGTAAAAGTCTTACGTCCCTCGTGGCTTGCAGTAATGTCCAGGAAAACAAGTTCATCTGCTCCCTGTTCACTGTAAGCACGGCCCAGCTCCACCGGATCACCGGCTTGGCGCAAGTTGACAAAATTCGTTCCTTTCACGGTTTGTCCGTCTTTTATATCCAGACAAGGTACTATTCTTTTTGCTAACACAATCTTATTTTATTTACTGTTCAACAATTTACAACCTATCTATATGCCTAAGCTTGCTTCTTAAATTTTTCTTATTTCATCAAATCCTCTTATATAACTTCTCCTTATTATATAAGGTATATTCTGATATGCGAATTATAAAAAGATTCTCAAATCTTGTAAGGTGATATGACCTTCATACAATGCTTTACCAAAAATAACTCCAGGAACACCGGCCTCATCCAAAGCGACAATATCATCCACCTTGCTTACCCCGCCACTGGCCATCAGATAGAGATCGGGGAATTTTGCCAACATCTCTTTATACAAATCGATAGAAGGGCCACTCAGCATTCCATCACAGCTAATATCCGTACAGATTACTTTTCGTATACCTTTATCCATATAATTTTCCAGAAACGGAAAAAGCTCACAGGCGCTTTCGTCTTTCCAACCATTGACGGCTATCTTATGATCTTTTACATCTGCTCCCAAAATGATCTTCTCACTTCCGTATATTTCCAGCCAATGGCAGAATAATTCCGGGTCTTTCACCGCAATGCTTCCTCCGGTTACCATCTGCGCACCGCTCTCAAAAGCAATTTTCAAATCCTCATCGCTCTTTACTCCACCACCAAAATCTATAACGAGAGAAGTACGTGTCGCAATCTGTTCCAACACCCGATAGTTAACGACATGATGAGAAGCAGCGCCGTCCAAGTCTACCACATGAAGCCTGCGGACACCGTTCGCTTCAAACTCTTTAGCTACTTCCACCGGGTTCTCATTATATACCTTTTTACTATCGTAATCTCCCTGGGAAAGGCGTACGCACTTCCCATCAATAATATCAATGGCTGGAATAATTTCTATCATCTATTTATTTACTATTTGACGATTCACTAAATATTTATTTCAAACATCGAAATGTTTTTCATGACACATCATCCATACTGTTACCGGCAGAGGTTCAGGAAATTTGTCAAAATCTTCTCTCCTGTCTTGCCGCTCTTCTCCGGATGGAACTGGGTAGCATAAAAGTTATCTTTATGCAACGCAGCACTGAACGGGTGAATATAGTCAGTTGTAGCAGCAGTAAAGTCGCAGGTCGGCACATAGAAGCTATGCACAAAATAGACAAACTCCTCTTCGGTGAAGCCTTCAAACAATTTGCTATTCGTTTTTCCAATGGTGTTCCATCCCATGTGCGGCACTTTATCTTCATGTTTCTGCGGGACAAAACGTTTCACATCCACATCAAAGATATTCAAACAATCGACTCCTCCTTCTTCGGAATACCGGCACATCAATTGCATACCGAGACAAATTCCCAATACAGGCTGACGGAGATTCTTTATCAGTTCGTCCAGTCCCGTAGCTTTCAAGTGGTTCATGGTAGTTTCCGCCTCTCCTACTCCGGGAAAAATGACTTTATCAGCCGATTGGAGTTCTTCTTTATCAGCAGTAATCACCGCTTCTACACCTAACCGCTTTAAGGCATAATCTACAGAACGAATATTGCCGGCATTGTATTTTACAACTGCTACTTTCATCAGCTAAATATTACAGTTTTATTTTTGTAGGTCAAGACTTTGCGCTCGATGTGCTTCTGCACTGCACGCGAAAGAACGATTTTTTCTAAATCCTTTCCTTTATTTACGAGGTCTTCAATAGCATCTTTATGAGTGATGCGCACTACATCCTGTTCAATAATCGGTCCGGCATCCAGTTCTGTCGTTACATAATGACTAGTTGCACCAATAATTTTCACTCCTCTCTGGAAAGCTGCGTGATAAGGCTTTGCCCCCACAAACGCAGGAAGGAAAGAGTGATGAATATTGATAATCTTATTCGGATAAGCATTAATCATCTGTTCGGAGATCACCTGCATATAGCGTGCCAATACAATAAATGTAATCTTATGTTTGGCAAGCAGTTCCATCTCTTTGCGTTCCTGTTCTTCTTTCGTCTCCTTGGTGATAGGGAACAGATAGAAAGGAATTCCGAAACGTTCTGCCACGTGCTGCAAATCCGGATGGTTACTTATAATAAGAGGTATCTCTACATTCCACTCTCCTGCCGTATACCGGGCCAGCATATCGAAAAGGCAGTGCGACAGCTTGGATACGAAAATAGCCATACGTGGTTTTACATCAGAGAAATAAAGGCGAAAATCCATTTCATATTTTTGTCCGTAGAGTGTTCTGAAATAATCTTCAATTTTTTCTTGCGGAACCAGAAAGTCTTTCAGTTCCCATTCAATACGCATGAAGAAGATGTTCTCTACATGATCTACATACTGATCCAGATAGATAATATTTCCTTTGTTTACCGTAATAAAGTCTGTCACTTCCGCAAGGATTCCCGGTTTGTCGGGACAGTGCAATAACAGTTTGGCTGTTGTCATCATTCTTTTTACTAATTAACGATTCCAGGCAGAATCTTTTCTACCTTTTTAATTTTAGTCCGCAAAAATAACGATTTATTGCAAAATTACGAATTAATCAAGCAGAAAGTTGATATAAAAACGGTGATTTCTTACAGATAGAAAGATATCGGGAGCTATTTTCTATGAAAAGAATGACAAACTTTAGGATAGTGACATCATTGCCTTCGGATAGTGGCGGCATTTCATCGCAATAGTATCACTATAAAGATCGGATCCCCTTACTATTCGATCTGAAGGAAAACGAATATTTTTTTTCATTACAAAAGCACTCAAAATGAGACACTAAGCATTTTTCTCATTTTTTATTGAAAAAATCTTTTCTCAAAACGCTTGCAGGTTTACAAAAAACAACTACCTTTGCACCCGCAATCGAGAGAGATGCGGATTAATAAATTGAAATTCTGGTGCGTTAGTTCAGTTGGTTAGAATACATGCCTGTCACGCATGGGGTCACGGGTTCGAGTCCCGTACGCACCGCTTCTTTCATTAAGAAGCAAAGAGAATAGAAATGAGTTAATCCAATTAAAATTTGGTGCGTTAGTTCAGTTGGTTAGAATACATGCCTGTCACGCATGGGGTCACGGGTTCGAGTCCCGTACGCACCGCAAAGGAGAATGAGTAAAATCATTCTCCTTTTTTATTGATAATCCTACACTCTTCCACACAGTTACCTGATTACCTGTTTCGCCCACTCTCCGGCTTGCTTAACGCTTCCGTTCAACAACTGACCTTCTCCCCATACGATTTTTGGATAAAGTTTCTTGAGTTGTTTTACACTATTAGTTATCGAGCTTCCTCCGGAAGTAGCAAATGGAATAACGGTTTTACCGGAGAAATCATATTTCTCAAGGAATGTATTGACCGGACGCGGACATAAATTCCACCATATCGGGTAACCAAGGAATACCACGTCGTAATCTTTCAGTTCAAGCGCTTCTCCACCCAATTCCGGACGTGAATTTTCAGTCGTCATTTCAATTGAACTACGGCTACTCTTGTTGTTCCAGTCGAGATCTGCCGAGGTATAGGCCGTAGCGGGAGTTATCCGGTAAAGTTTTCCGCCAACCGTTTTTGAAATGGCATCGGCAGCTTTTTCTGTAGTTCCAGTACAAGAGAAATAGGCAACCAGGATTTTCTTATCGGACTGTACATTAGTATCCGCTATCTGATTCTGCGCTTTTGATGAGCAGCTAAAGCAAAGAAGACTCATAAATATGAATATAATCTGTTTCATTTTATTTTGATTTTAAATATTTCTTATCACTAATTAGTTTAGACATTATCACGATGGAGTAACTCCACAGGCGTTTTCATTCTTCTATTACTTTGATAAAATGTGCAGGAATGCCACCTACAACCGTATTCGCCGCCACATCTTTTGTCACTACAGCTCCGGCACCTACAACAGCATTATCACCGATAGTCACTCCCTGAAGAATCGTCGCATTAGAACCTATCCATACATTCTTGCCGAGTACGATAGGTGCAGGATAAGTCGTTTTACGGTCTTGCGGAGCCAACCCGTGATTAAGTGTAGCAAAAACGACATTATGCCCGATCTGGCAACCATCGCCAATAGTCACACCACCATGATCCTGAAAATGACAGCAGGCATTAATAAACACACCCTCACCAACGGTAATATTCTTACCGAAATCCGTATAAAACGGTGGAAAGACCCGAAGCGACGATGGCACCTGATAACCGAACAACCCGGAGAGTAATCGGCGCACTTCGTCCGGTGTATGATATACCGTATTCAGTTGGAAGGTGATACGTCTTGCCTCATTGCTCATATCGTCCATCAAACGATGTATTTCTTCTGTATTAAGCGCCTTGCGCGTCTTTACATATTCCTTAAAATCCTCGGTAGTCATATTATTTCCTTTCAAAAGATAAAACAGGATTAACAAAAATCATCGTTTAGTCTGTTCGAGTTTGTTATACTCGTCATCTGTAACCGGTTCAAGCCACTCATTGGAAGTGTTTTCACCGGAAACTTCGAAAGCCAGATGAGCAAACCAACTGTCGGCAGCAGCTCCGTGCCAGTGTTTCACATTGGCAGGAATATGGATAACCGTACCAGGCAGAATCTCTACCGCCGGTTTACCTTCTTCCTGATACCAGCCTCGACCGGCTACACCGATAAGCATTTGTCCGCCACCTTTCGTTGCACGGTGAATATGCCAGTTATTACGGCAACGCGGTTCAAAAGTAACGTTAGAGATATTCACCTGCTCGCGCGAAACCGGAGCAAGATAACTGTTACCAATAAAATACTGTGCATAGGCTGTATTGGGTTCGCCAATAGGGAAAATCATCTCACGCTGGAAAGCTGTTTTGGCATCCTCACCAACAATATCTTCAGACCATACTCCTTTTGCCAAATTGAACGCTGCCCACGCTTTCGGCCAACCTGCATAGAAACCTATATGAGTGATAATCTCTGCGATCTCCGTGCGGGTGATGCCGTTCTTCTTCGCCGACTGAAGATGATAAACGAGCGAATTGTCCGTGATTCCCATACTGATAAGGGAGGTAATGGTCACTAAACTGCGGTCACGCAGACCGAGTTTATCAGTGCGGCTCCAAACTTCTCCAAAGAGAACATCGTCATTGAGTTCCGCAAACTTTGTGGCAAACGTTCCTAACTGGTCGCGTCCTGCCGTCTGTACTATCTTTTCCTGTGCCATAACATTGAGTGTTAAAATACTAAATACTGAAAACAATAGGAGTTTATTCATAATCATTTTGTTTTTTCACTGTTAAACTTCTGACTGCAAATTTACTACGATAAAACGAGTGGGCTTGTATATGATTTACTGATATTTGTACCCAAATCCTCGATTCTGTAATAAAGCCATATATAATTCAAAGAAAATGAATTATATTTGCGATAAAGAATATAAAAGAAAGGATTATGGAAGAGGTCATTAAACTTGATGAGGTAGATAAATACAACAAACTTTTCGGACTTGAAACACGACACCCGTTGGTTAGTGTTGTTGATCTGTCAAAAGCAACGCAATGGCCGGAACATTGCAAAATCAACTACGGCGTATATGCTCTTTACTTGAAAGATACCTACTGTGGAAATATCATGTATGGGCGTCAGAGTTACGACTATCAGGATGGTACGATTGTCAGCTTTGCTCCGGGCCAAATAGTAGAGACAAAGATGATTAAAGATGTCCAACCAAACGCTCATGGCATCCTGTTTCACCCCGACCTGATTCGTGGCACGGCACTCGGTCAGGAGATCAAGAACTATTCTTTCTTTTCCTATGAAACCCGTGAGGCATTACACCTTTCAGAGGAGGAACGGGAGACTGTGATGGATTGCCTGCATAAGATTGAAATAGAACTGAAACACAACATAGACAAGCACAGCCGCCGACTAATTTGTGCCAATATCGGACTACTGCTCGATTATTGTATGCGTTTCTACGAACGACAGTTCACAACGCGCGAAGAAGTGAACAAAGATATCATCGTCCGTTTTGAGCGGTTGCTGGATGAGTATTTCGACAACGAGACTCCGCTACGAGAGGGATTGCCTACCGTTAAATACTTTGCCGACAAAGTATTTCTGTCAGCCAACTATTTCGGAGATATGATTAGAAAACAGACGGGACAGACCGCCTCGGAATATATCCAGCATAAACTGATCGAACGCGCTAAAGAAGCTTTGCTGGCAACAGACAAGACTACAAGTGAAATTGCTTACGGATTGGGATTCCAATATCCGCAGCATCTAAGCCGGATGTTCAAGCGGGTTACAGGTTGCACCCCCAATGAATTCCGCTCACAGAATTAGTCTTTATACGAAAATAACATCTATGAGTAACTCGCTCCCATATTTATGTTTATAGAATTTATATAGAGGGCATCAGACAGAAGAAAAATATAAGAAATAGAATTATACCAACTAATTATTATATCTTTGCGCAAAGCATTTTTATCGATTAGAGTATGGAAAGAACTCAGACCCATAAAAGTCATAAACAATAGATAAAGTAAACTCTGATAAGTAACAAACTTATACTAAACAATTATACAATAAATATGGAAAATGAAAAGAAACTGACCCGATCTTCCAATCGAATGATTGCAGGTGTATGTGCCGGAATAGCCGAATATTTTGGATGGGACCCAACTTTATTAAGAATCGTATACGTATTAGCCACATTCTTCACAGCTTTCGCTGGTGTAATCATCTATATTATCTTGTGGATTGTCATGCCTTACAAAATACCTTCAGACGGATATGAAAACCGCATGAACAACAGATTACATTAAGACCAAGAGCCCATCCGATTTCTTATCAAACAATAATCAATCGAATGTGGCTCATTTTTATACCCCTCCATTAAGGACTAGTACAATTCCAATCCGAACTCGTCTTTCAACTGCATTAATGCCTGATTCTTTTGAGCCATCATCTGAAACTTTTCTACACGACCGACGGGACGTACCGTTTCTGTTGGTTCACTAACCCGCACTGTCATCACCACTTTACTATTCTTTAACTGGACACGAAGATAATTCTGCAATTCAGGGATCAGATTTCTGAAATCCTTTGCAGCAATCTCATTGTCCACTACTACCTCAAAAGTCGTCGAGTTATTGAGCAATACCGGATGAAGCATCTGCATACGTTTCGTAAGAGAATCTTCCTCTTTCGGTAACTGACCGGCATACTGCTGCCAATAGAAATTCAAATCACGGTCATTAAAGATAAAATCCTCTTCTACAGCCTGTTGTACTTTAGCAGACTGTGGCATCGTTTCTTTCTGAGCAACCTGATCACGCTGCGGATTCTTTATAGATACCCCCAGGCTGGACATCTTCATGACAGGAATCTTCCGTTCTCCCTGCCCTCCCTGAGCAATTCCCGCACTTTGAGACGGAACGGAAGTAGTGGAATTCGAAGAAGATGATATAGATGATGATACCGCTTGCGTTGCCACAGATGTCTGCGGCTGACGAACAGGCGTTTGTTGATGAACAGCAGTCTGAGACGCTGAAGTAGCAGGAGTCACCTGCGGTTGCTGTGCTGCGGCAGGTTGGGTGAATACGGGTTTTATAGTCTTTTTAGGGCTACGCCCACCACTCACATCATCCCCCTCAATGGTAAGCTGCGCAACCTGTATTAAGGTCAGTTCTACCAGCAAACGCTTATTTTTGCTGATACGATAATTCAAATCACACTCATTACAGAGCTTCATCGCCCGATACAAAAAAGGCAACGGACATTTCTGTGCCTGCTCCTGATAGCGTTGACGTATGCTCGCTCCGACCTCCAACAAAGGCAATGTCACTGCATCTTTAGCTACCAGCAAATCACGGAAATGAGAAGACAAACCGGTTATAAAATGACTCCCGTCAAAACCTTTGTTCAACACATCATTGAAAAGCAACAATGCATCACTTACCTTATTTTCAAGAAAAGAATCGGTCAGACGGAAATAATATTCGTAATCAAGTACATTCAGATTATCAATTACACTCTTGTACGTGATGTTGCCTCCGGTAAAACTCACCACCTGGTCGAAAATAGACAAAGCATCGCGCATACCACCGTCCGCCTTCATGGCAATCACATTCAATGCTTCCGGCTCTGCCGTAATTCCTTCTTTTGAAGCGACATAAGAAAGGTGATTCACAGTATCTTCCACGCTAATCCGGTTGAAATCATAAATCTGGCAACGGGAAAGAATGGTCGGAAGAATCTTATGTTTCTCCGTTGTAGCCAAAATAAAGATGGCATGACGGGGAGGCTCTTCCAGCGTTTTCAGAAAAGCATTGAAAGCAGACGCGGAGAGCATATGTACCTCATCGATAATGTATACCTTATATTTACCGATCTGTGGCGGGATACGCACCTGCTCCACCAATTGGCGGATATCGTCCACCGAATTATTGGAAGCAGCATCCAGTTCATGGATATTGTACGACCGTTGTTCATTAAAAGCCACACAAGACTCACACTGATTGCAAGCCTCGCCATCAGCAGTAGGTGTCATGCAGTTAATGGTTTTGGCAAAGATTCGTGCGCACGTAGTCTTTCCGACTCCGCGTGGTCCGCAGAACAAATAAGCATGAGCAAGTTTCTGAGTAGCAATCGCATTTTTCAGCGTAGTGGTCAGCGCCCGTTGTCCCACCACCGATTCAAAGGTGGACGGACGATATTTACGGGCTGATACAATATAGTTTTCCATATCCGGGATTCCTCTATTTTTCTTTATTTTTTGCTTTCAGTGCAAAAGTACATAAAAAAGTGATAAGTAATAAGGGATAGAGAAAGAAGTTTTGAAGCGGAAGAGATAAGTTTTTAAGTTATTAGTTTTATCTTTGCGGATATTTATAAAGGTAGGTTATGGGTAAACTAATCAGTATTTGGAATTTCATATGCAGACGGAAGTATCTTATTACCATTGTCGCATTCGCTGTCATCATAGGTTTTCTGGATGAGAACAGTCTGGTGCGCCGTCTCGGATATGAACGCGAAATCAGTCAGCTAAAAGAAGAAATAGAAAAGTACCGCACGGATTATGAAGAGAATACGAAACGCCTCAACGAAATAAGTACCAATCCAGATGCAATCGAACAGATAGCCCGCGAGAAGTACTTGATGAAGAAACCCAACGAAGATATTTACGTTTTTGAAGAAGAATAGAGAATGAAACAATTAATACCCGCACTGTTCGTTGTCGGTGCTATAATGGCTCTTGCCGGAGCTGCCGTATTTATCACCGGATGGACGTATGCTCCCTACATATACACTGTCGGTGCCGGTTTTATCGCACTGGCACAAGTAAACACACCCGTCAAAGGTAAAAGCAAAACTTTGAAACGTTTACGCATTCAACAAATATTCGGAGCATTAGCCCTGATTCTCACCGGAGCATTCATGTTCACAACACGTGGTAACGAATGGATTGCTTGTCTTACAATTGCCGCCATACTCGAACTTTACACAGCTTTCCGCATCCCGCAGGAAGAAGAGAAAGAAAAAGCCAACTAAAAAAAGTTTTGCGCATTTTACCCTCATACTCTCATAAACCACCTGCATTCCTTTATTCATCGGCTTTTCAGTTATGATAGCAAGCCTGAGGTTTTACTTATGCTCTCAGGTGTCTCATCATTTAATATATAGTGATTCCACAGATACTTTCTTAATATTCTCTGTAAAAGCTCTCGATATTTACAAGAGCTCACTAATGTGAACAAATAAGCTAACATCAATGAACATATATATCCACTATTGTTAGCCTTTCAGCTCACAATAGTGAGCTCATAGAAATAACTAATAGCCAACCAAAGAACAATGCTGTATTATCACAAGAATGTAGGAAGAATAAGGTAACAAATACCCTTATTGCAAGTGAAATGACCGCTCATTCAACTACAAAGTAAAGGTCATAAAAGAAATATAGACCAAACTTATTCTCATTTCATAAATACGAAATACACCGCCGCAATCAGACACATAAATGCAGCTAAATGATTCCAATGCAACGCTTCTCCTTTAAAAAACACAGTAGTAAATAATGTGAAGATGATTAAAGTGATAACTTCCTGAATCACTTTCAATTGCATCAATGAGAAAGGGCCACCATTACCTATAAACCCAATACGATTCGCCGGAATCTGACATGAATATTCAAAAAAAGCAATTGCCCAACTGAATGTAATTACTCCTATCAAGGGCAAAGCGGCAAACCAATTATATTCCTGTCTCATTTTCAGATGTCCGTACCAAGCAAAGGTCATAAATATATTAGACACAATCAGTAACAAAATAGTATAGAATCCTTTCATAACTCAATCAATTTTATTCGGTAATAAATCTTCCTGTATATTCGCCATACTTCCCCAAAGGCTATAACGCGCTTCCGGGTTCATCGCTTCCAATTGCCGTAAAATGCCTTTCATATCACTACGGCTGGATTTCGATTCATAAGGGCAGTTCTTCACTTGCTTCCGATAATGATGCAAAGCTGCCAATTCTATTAAATCCGATTCGTGAACCAGACACATCGGACGGATAATCGTCATATCGAATTTATTCATCACCAATCGGGGCGGCATTGTACTGAATGCCCCTTGATAAGTAATATTCATCAATAAAGTTTCCAAAATGTCATCCATGTGATGTCCTAAAGCAATCTTATTGCAGCCATGTTCTTTGGCCACCGTAAACAATGCTTTACGGCGATTCCAAGAACAAAGAAAGCAAGGAGATTTACGGGTATCTGTAGAAGGATCAAAAGAAGTTTCATATTGCACAAAAGTCACTCCATTCGCTTCGCAATGCGCTTTCAGGTATTCCGTATCACTCTGATAAGGAATATTCGTCATCACCACATGAACTGCAATGACAGAAAAGCGAGGCTTGTAGATACGTGCGCGTTTTCCCAGCAACTCTACAAGCGCCAACGAATCTTTCCCGCCCGACAGTCCGATGAGTATTCTATCCCCCTCTTCTATCAGCCCATATTGCACCACTCCTTTGTTAAACCGCCGTTCAATGCGGCGAATAGCTTTCTCTTCTTCGGTAAATTGTGTCATATCTTCAAAAATCGGCTGCAAAAGTAAGCGAAAAGAATGATTTAAAGAAGAATTAACATAATAGAATCTCTGAAAAAGGGTTTATTTCTAATAAATTTGTACTTTTGAACAATTGATTAGTTGGCAGATTTCCAAAAGCAACAATACTTTTAAATAATCCGCCACCCATAAATGCTAAAAACGATGAAAGGAAAATATATTCTATTTCTATTTTGTAGTCTCTTCTTATGCGAAGTTTCTGCGCAAACATTGGAACAGGCGCGCGCTTTGTTCACGAAAGGCGAATATGAAAAAGCCAAACCTGTCTTTAAAAGGTACGTAAAATCTCAACCGTCCAACGGAAACTACAACTATTGGTATGGCGTGTGCTGCCTGAAAACCGGAGAAGCCGAAGAAGCGGTGAAACCTCTCGAAATGGCAGTCAAGAAGCGTGTAGCTAGCGGACAGCTTTATTTAGGACAGGCTTATAACGAAACATATCGTTTCGAAGAGGCAGTAGAATGTTTTGAAGAGTATATCGCTGATTTGAAGAAGCGTAAAAGAGCAACCGAAGAAGCAGAGAAACTACTGGAAAAGAGCAAAGCTGATCTCCGTATGTTGAAAGGTGTTGAAGATGTTTGTATTATCGACAGTTTCGTTGTAGATAAAGCAACGTTTCTGAATGCTTATAAAATTAGTGAGGAATCGGGAAAACTGTTTACTTTCAACGACTTCTTCCAAACAGGAGGAGATCACGAGGGTACTGTCTACGAAACTGAAATCGGGAATAAAATCTATTACAGCGAGAAGGGTGAAAGAGGTAGTCTGGATATACTTTCCAAAAACAAGTTGCAGAATGAATGGAGCAACGGACGACCACTGCCGGGTAGTATCAATGATGCAGGAAACGCAAACTATCCTTATGTAATGGCAGATGGTGTGACTATTTATTATGCCAGTGACGGTGAAGGATTGGGAGGTTATGATATTTTTGTCACCCGTTACAATACCAATACCGATACTTATTTAGTACCGGAAAACGTGGGTATGCCGTTCAATTCTCCATACAATGATTATATGTACGTCATTGACGAATATAACAATCTAGGTTGGTTCGCTTCCGACCGTTTCCAGCCGGAAGGAAAGGTATGTATCTATGTATTCATTCCCAATAATTCAAAACAGACTTACAACTACGAAGCGATGGATCGGAAGCAGATGATTCGGCTGGCACAAATCCATTCTTTGAAAGAAACCTGGAAAGATAAACAAACGGTTGCAGAAGCCCTGCAACGTCTGGAAGCCGCTATCAGCCATAAGCCCAAAGAACGTCGAAAGGTCGATTTTGAATTTGTCATTGACGATAATACAACTTATTACCTGATGACTGACTTTAAGTCCGCCAAAGCCAAACAGCTTTTCCTACGTTACCGACAAATGGAAAAAGATTATCTGCAACAGGAAGAAAAACTGAACAACTTGCGACAACAGTATTCCACCGGCAATAAACAGGGAAAAGAGAGAATGGCGCCTGCTATCCTCGACCTGGAAAAGCGGATATTGCAGATGTCAGAGGAATTGGCTGCTCTCGAAATAAATGTGCGTAATGCAGAAAAAACAAAATAATTAATAACCCTGAACTATGGATATACTCATTATCGCCGTTCTCATTATTACCGCAGTTATACTGTTCCTGGTAGAACTGTTCGTTATTCCCGGCATTAGTCTGGCTGGAATCTCAGCACTGGGATGCATTATCTATGCCAACTATTATGCGTTTGCAAATATTGGAATGGCGGGAGGATTTATCACTTTGGGCATATCGGCCATTGCCTGTATCGGTTCACTGATCTGGTTTATGCGCTCAAAGATGCTGGATAAGCTGGCTTTGAAAAAAGACATCGATTCGAAAGTAGACCGCAGCGCAGAACAAAGTGTAAAAGTAGGTGATACAGGTATAAGTACTACCCGCCTCGCACAAATCGGTTATGCGGAAATCAATGGTAACATTGTGGAAGTAAAGTCGATGGACGGTTTTCTGGACGAAAAGACTCCGATTATCGTCAACCGTATCAGTGACGGAACAATTATGGTTGAGAAACACAGAAAATAATTATTCTTTTACAGAAATAATATTCACTTAATACAAACTATCAATGGAAACATCTTTCTATTTGCCTATCTTTCTGATAGCCGGAGGTATTATCTTCCTGATAATATTTTTCCATTATGTGCCGTTCTTCCTGTGGTTGTCGGCCAAAGTATCGGGGGTACACATCTCGCTGATACAATTATTTTTAATGCGCATCCGTAATGTTCCGCCGTATATCATCGTACCGGGCATGATCGAAGCTCACAAGGCCGGTTTGAAAAACATCACCCGTGATGAACTGGAAGCACACTATCTAGCCGGTGGACATGTCGAAAAAGTGGTCCATGCGCTTGTATCCGCATCAAAAGCGAATATTGAGCTGCCCTTTCAGATGGCTACCGCTATTGACTTGGCAGGACGTGACGTATTTGAAGCCGTACAGATGTCCGTTAACCCGAAAGTGATTGATACTCCTCCGGTAACGGCTGTCGCAAAAGACGGTATCCAGTTGATTGCCAAAGCTCGTGTTACGGTACGTGCCAACATTCGTCAATTGGTGGGCGGTGCCGGAGAAGATACAATTCTCGCCCGTGTAGGTGAAGGTATCGTTTCATCTATCGGTTCTTCCGAGAATCATAAATCGGTACTCGAAAATCCGGATTCTATCTCCAAGCTTGTACTCCGTAAGGGACTGGACGCCGGAACTGCTTTCGAAATTCTATCTATTGATATCGCGGATATCGATATAGGCAAGAATATCGGTGCCGCTTTACAAATTGACCAGGCTAATGCAGATAAGAATATCGCTCAGGCAAAAGCAGAAGAACGCCGTGCTATGGCTGTAGCTTCCGAACAGGAAATGAAAGCGAAAGCACAAGAGGCACGCGCGAAGGTAATCGAAGCGGAAGCGGAAGTTCCGAAAGCAATGGCAGAAGCTTTCCGTAGCGGAAATTTGGGTATCATGGATTATTACCGGATGAAGAATATCGAAGCTGACACCTCCATGCGTGAAACGATTGCCAAACCGGCAGCAGGCAATGCAGGGAATCAGCCTTTGAGCAAATAAGTTACAACAAACACCGGAATCTGATTTCATTTCAGTCTCAAGATGTACTCCCCTTTCCTAACGGGAAAGAAAGAGTTTTCTTCTGAACTTAAATCCGGTTCCGGTGTTTTTATTTTTATAGCAACAACATATTGTAAAACTAAAGCCTTTTAATAGCATGAAAAAGTACTTTCCATCCTCTGAATTAATTATCAATGAAGACGGTTCGGTATTCCACCTTCACGTAAAACCTGAATGGTTGGCAGATAAAGTAATCTTGGTAGGCGATCCGGGACGTGTAGCACTCGTAGCTTCTCACTTTGAAAATAAAGAATGCGAAGTGGAAAGCCGCGAGTTTAAGACGGTTACAGGTACGTATAAAGGAAAACGAATCACCGTAGTTTCCACCGGAATAGGTTGTGACAACATCGATATTGTCATGAATGAGTTGGATGCACTGGCTAATATTGATTTCAATACACGAGAAGAAAAGGATGAGTTCCGTCAATTGGAATTAGTACGCATCGGTACATGCGGCGGTTTGCAACCCAATACCCCGGTAGGTACATTCGTTTGTTCACAGAAGTCTATCGGCTTCGACGGTTTATTGAACTTCTACGCCGGACGCAATGAGGTATGTGATCTGCCTTTCGAGCGTGCTTTTCTCAATCATATGGGATGGACGGGAAATATGTGCGCCCCTGCTCCTTATGTAATTGATGCAAGCGAGGAACTGATTGAACGGATTGCCCAAGACGATATGGTACGTGGCGTTACAATTGCCGCCGGAGGGTTCTTCGGTCCACAAGGACGTGAGCTACGTGTTCCTTTGGCAGATCCGAAACAAAACGACAAAATCGAGGCATTTGAGTATAAAGGATTCAAGATTACCAATTTCGAAATGGAGAGTTCGGCTTTGGCAGGTCTCAGTCGACTGATGGGACATAAAGCAATGACTGTCTGTATGGTGATTGCCAATCGACTGATTAAGGAAGCCAACACCGGATATAAAAATACCATTGATACGTTGATTAGGACTGTTCTTGACAGAATATAAATATATAAAAAGTCAGCGCCACCATTCTGCTATGATGGTGACACTGACTTTTTATCGTTTATCCGATATAAGATTCGATTGTCTCTTTCAGTTTTTCCAAAGAATAAGGCTTGGAGATCACAGCATTGCATCCGGCTTGAATGGCTTGTTGCTGTTCCGTATAAAAAGCGTATGCCGTAACCGCAATAATAGGTACGGAAAGGGAAATGGTACGTATCTTTTCAGTAGCTTGAATACCGTCCATCACCGGCATACGGATATCCATCAGAATCAAATCCGGCTTTTCACGAACAAAACTATTGATTGCTTCTTCTCCGTTACGTACCCATGAAATAATGTATTCTTTGTTCAAAAGAATATTAAGTTGAACGAAATTCGACTCTACATCTTCAACGACTAATATCTTTTTACGTCTATCCGCAGCAATACTTTTTCCTGACACAAGCCTTCTTTCAACAACCTCCTTCGGCATTTCCTGATAAGGCAAATAAAGCGCAAACGTACTCCCCTTACCAAGCTCAGAGACAACTTCTATACGTCCTCCCAGACGTTCTACGATACTCTTACAAATTGAAAGTCCCAATCCTGTGCCTTGCACAAAATCGTTCAACTTCTCAAAACGGGTAAAGATTTGCGGAAGTTTCTCTTTAGCTATTCCGTATCCGGTATCACTGACATACAATTTCAACCAGTTTCCTTCATGTTTCAGCCCCAACGTAATGGTTCCCTTTTCAGTATTCTTTATGGCATTCGACAAAAAATTGAAAAGTACCTGCATCACCCGGTTACGATCGGTAGATGTCCAATATTCTCCTTCTGGGCGGATAACTTTCAATTCTACATCTGTTTTCATCTTCAACTGATGTACTTTTTCCACTTCCTCTACCAGCCCGGAGATTTCAATCTGCTGGAAGTGCATTTCCGATTTTCCGGATTCTATACGTGACAAGTCCAGAATATCATTAATCAACTGTAACAGTAAATTGCTATTCTTTTGAATGATCTCCAAATATTGCAGCTTTTCTTCTTCGTTCTCTGTCACTGCAATTATCTCCGAAAAACCGACAATAGCATTCAACGGAGTACGAATCTCATGACTCATATTTGCCAAAAAGACAGACTTCATCTTGTCAGCTTCTTCCGCCCGCCGCTTAGCTTCGATCAACTCTTGCGAACGACGAATCCGGTCACCGATATCGTGTATCAGAGCAAGTACCTTATTCCCTTCGAAAGGGGCGATACGTGCCTGAAAATAATGCCGGATTCCATCTACTTCAAGTGGATATTCTATTTCTTTTAATTTTCCATCTTGCAAGCACTCCCGAATATTACACAGAAACAGATCACTGACTTCGGGAGAATAAATATCTCGCCCATCTGCACCACGTAACACTTCCACCGGATGAAGCAAAATGGTACCCGGTGCCATCAGCACATCGGTAATAAAAAAATTATCATCAAAAATAAAAATGAATTCTGGCAACGCCTCTATTATCTTACGATTGTGCTCTTCCAGATGATTGATATGCTGTTCTTTCTCACATTGCGAAGTGACGTTTACCGTATATGCCAATAATTTATCAGCAGGACGTCCGTCCTGAGTACCCTTATAAGACAGAAAATGATCTTCCAGCCAGATCACTTCACCATGCTTGCCTACACAACGTACTTTAATCTGTGATATTTTTGAATCCGATGCAAGCATCTTGGAAAAAGCAGTTTGATAGGCCTTCACATCCTCCGGATAGGCAAAGCGATAAAAGTCATCGATATCTTTAAAAACAATTCCAGCTTCTTTCAAGCCTAATGTACGAAAATAGTCATCCGTGAAGGAACACTTTCCTGTAGGTATATCATATTCCCACAAAGCAATTTGATGTGCAGCAAGTACAGAGAGTATTTTCTGTGAATTTTCCCGTATGATTTCACTATTCTCACTTTGGGAATATAAATTTGTGTCTGGCTCCATAAGCATTATATTATTTCATTTGGCATATCACTGCACACAGCAAATATAAACAAATAAAGTACAAGTTGTACCGAATCTTATCTTTTTTACTCAGAAACAATTATCTTTGCAGTCTCCAAAAAGAAATATGATGAACCAAGATACTATCTGTGCTATTGCTACCGCTCAAGGCGGTGCTATCGGAAGCATCCGTGTTTCCGGTCCGGAAGCTATTTCCATCACCAGTCTTATATTCAAACCGGCAAAACCGGACAAATTGTTTAGTGAACAAAAGCCATATTCTTTGACTTTCGGACGTATATACGACGGAGACGAGATTATCGACGAAGTACTTGTCAGCCTTTTTCGTACGCCTCATTCCTACACGGGAGAAGATAGCACGGAAATTACTTGTCATGGTTCTTCTTACATTCTTCAACAGGTGCTGCAACTGCTGATCAAAAAGGGTTGCCGCATGGCTCAACCGGGAGAATATACGCAGCGGGCATTTCTCAATGGAAAAATGGATTTAAGTCAGGCGGAAGCTGTTGCCGATTTAATCGCATCCTCATCTGCCGCTACCCATCGGCTAGCCATGAGTCAGATGAGGGGTGGCTTCAGCAAAGAATTAACTGATTTACGCAACAAGCTATTGAACTTCACTTCTATGATTGAGCTGGAATTGGATTTCAGCGAGGAGGATGTTGAATTTGCAGATCGGTCGGCATTAAAAAAGTTAGCAGATGAGATAGAACAAGTCATTTCTCGTCTAGTACAATCCTTTAATGTGGGTAATGCTATCAAAAGTGGTGTTCCCGTAGCAATTATCGGTGAAACGAACGCGGGAAAGTCTACTTTATTGAATGTTTTATTGAATGAAGATAAGGCCATCGTCAGTGATATTCATGGGACAACACGCGATGTTATTGAGGATACTATTAATATTGGAGGAGTTACTTTCCGGGTTATTGATACTGCCGGAATCCGGGAAACTAATGACAAAGTCGAAAGTTTAGGTATTGAACGTACTTTCCAAAAGTTAGATCAAGCAGAAATTGTGCTCTGGATGGTGGATTCTGTAAACGCCGCATCTCAAATTGAACAGTTATCAAAAAAGATTATCCCACGTTGTGAAGGAAAGCACTTGATCGTAGTATTCAATAAGGCTGATTTAATTGAAGATGTACAAAAAAGTAATTTATCAACTTTATTGGAGAATTTCCCACAAGAATCTACAGAGCATATTTACATCTCAGCTAAACGAAGAGAGAACACTAATGAATTACAGAAAATGCTTATCAATGCTGCGCATTTGCCAACGATAACACAAAATGATGTCATCGTAACAAATGTAAGACATTACGAGGCCTTAAGCAAAGCTTTAGATGCTATTCATAGAGTACAAAATGGGCTTGACTCACATCTTTCAGGGGATTTCCTTTCGCAAGACATACGTGAATGTATCTTCTTCATTTCCGATATTGCAGGAGAAGTGACAAATGATATGGTACTGCAAAATATCTTTCAGCACTTTTGCATCGGAAAGTGACGGCTTGGAAACAGCCATAAGCAACCATAACCATTTAGAATAAAGTCGCTGAAATTCAGCGACTTTTCTGTTTTAACACTTTCCAGTCCGTATTTGGAGGTAACGGATTTTATCCATATTTTTCTATCATATTTCTACCGCGACGGAAATTCACGGTTAGCCCGAATGTCACAGCGACGCATTAGTTGACGTGTGTTGACAATGGTTTACATGTGTTGACAAAATTCGGGAGAAATAAGGCGAAATTAGCCCCAATGTAAACAAGGAAAATATGGAAGTAAGAAAGATTTGTCAATGGTGTGGGAAGCCATTTATAGCTCAAAAGACAACGACCTGTTATTGTAGCCACCAGTGTTCCAATCTTGGCTACAAGGAACGTATTCGGGAACGCAAGCGACAGTTGAAACGGTCGCAAGAATTACTGCAACCTCGACAAGCTGCCGAAGGACAGGATTTCTTCTCTTTTGCCCAAGCTGCAAAGCTTATGGGTGTAACTCGACAATACATTTATAAGCTGGTAAAGGAATCAAAACTTCGCGCTTCAAGAATTAGCGGCAAGAAGTCGCTTATCCGCCGTGCGGATATTGAGTTAATGATGAAAACCAAACCTTATGAACGTATCATGCCCAAAGAAGATTTCGACATCTCCGAGTATTACACAGCCGAAGAGATTGCAGAGAAATATAAGGTCAACGCCAAATGGGTATGGACTTATACACGGCAGCACAAAGTGCCAAAGGTGAAAATACGCCAGTTCAATTATTACAGCAAGAAGCATATCGATGCCGCCTTTGCCAAATACGAGGTGGATTCCGACCTGACCGAATGGTACACACCGGAAGAAATACAAGAGAAGTACGGAATGACACGTGTTGCCATCCGTTCACAGGTGTACCGAAATAATATCCCATCCAAGAAAGAACATGGGCAGATATTCTACTCAAAGCTCCACTTCGACCTCTCGAAGAGTTCCGAACAGGAGAGCAAGGCGGAATACTACACCGTCAAGGAGGCGATGGAGAAATTCAAGTTATCCCGTGATTCGGTCTACGGCATTCTGCAATTCCATCAGATTAACCGTGAGAAGAACGGACGATTCGTCAGATTCTTGAAAGTGGAGTTTGATCGGGTGATGGGTGTCCGTAAATAGCCACATTTGCAACTATTTTATGGCTATCCGTAAATTATTCTAAAATTAATCTCTGCTGAAAATCATCTGCATGACTATATGATAGAGTTTTGCCAGCGAATTAGTAACAATCAAAAATATAGTATTATGCATGAATGTAAAACTGTAACATTAAGGACACGTCCGCTAAAAGGCAGGATGATGTCTTTTTATCTGGATTATTATCCGGGGTATCGAGACAAGGAAACGATGAAAGTTATCCGTCATGAATCGCTTGGCATATATATCTATGCCAATCCGAGAAACAAACGGGAACAGAACTTCAACGAGGCAATGACCGAGAAAGCCGAGGCTATCCGTTGCCGCCGATTTGAATCTGTCGTCAATGAACGGTATGATTTCTTCGACAAGTACAAACTCAAAGCGGATTTCTTGGAGTACTACCGCAAGCAACTCCGCAAACACGACCAAAAATGGGAGTTCGTCTATCTCCATTTCAGCAACTTCGTACATGGCAAATGTACCTTTGAGGAGATTGACATCGACCTATGTAACAAATTTCGGGAATACCTGCTGAGTGCCAAGAAGCTAAGGCGCAACGGACGTATCACACGAAACTCCGCATCGGGATATTGGTCTACTTTCAGAGGATTCTTGAAAATCCTCTATCGCAATGGGATGATAAAGACCAATGTCAATGACTTCTTGGAAAAGATTGAGACAGAAGACACCATGAAAGAGGCCTTGTCCGTCGAAGAATTGTACCAGTTAGCAGAAACACCGTGTAAAAAGCCTATCGTGAAAATCGCATCGCTGTTTTCCTGTATGACCAGTTTACGCATCAGTGATATTCTCGCCCTATGTTGGGAAGACATCGTAGATTATTCTGCCGGAGGAAAATGCGTACATATCATTACGCAAAAGAACAAAACGGAAGACATCATTCCCATCAGCGAAGAGGCATTAGGACTGATAGGATACAGTTCCGAGAAGAAAGGTCTGGTATTCAAGGGGCTTATGCGTAGTTGGACACAAACTCCCATGAAAGAGTGGATTCGTTCTGCCGGAATAACCAAGAACATAACATTCCATTCATATCGGAGAACATTCGCAACCCTTCAGGGGGCTGCCGGTACAGACATCCGTACCATACAAAGCATAATGGCGCACAAAAGCATTACCACCACGATGCGTTACATGAAAGTCGTGGACAGCAACAAGCGTGAAGCCAGCAATAAAATCACTCTGATAAGGAAAGGCTGACAACGGTTTTTGCCACCATTTACACGGATATAGTATGATTTTTAGCCCGAAATCATACTATATCCGTTATTTTTCATCAAAATTGAACGATTTATCATCACCAATTATAAGTGTCTGGAATACGGCACATAACTTTGCCGCATAATCATTCCAAACATTTACAGTATATGACAAATAAAACTCAAATTCGTATTCAGAGGATAAGTTTCGTTCTTGCGTTGTCGGTAATCACCTATACAGCGACAGACACTTATCTTTCCGCCTATCACGACATCGATGTCATGAATATAATGACTCCGGTAATAATCGGACTTGCGGCAACAATTATATTATGCGGCACATTACAACGCTCTTTCTATAAATGGATGACGAAGTATTCAATCAATTTGTCTTTTGCCCGGCAATCTCCAATTGTTCTTGAAGCAGATACCGAGATAAAGACCGATTGTGCAAATGAAATTCAAACCATTGAACAACCATCGGTTTTAGACAATTATGATGCGATGTTGGAGAACGTCAAAAAGAAGGAAGCCGAAAGGCAGGTAAAAATCATGGATACCATTCGGGAATATGTGACAATCAAAACCGCTCCTTACCTCTCTAAAGAATCTATTGCCACACTGATTGCCAATATTGAATATATGGCTTGTGACCAATCAGATCTGTATAAGCCAATTCGCTCCAATATAGACAATCCGCTGAGGTCGCCGGGGCTTCGCCATCTGGCATGGAATGTCGGTGAACGCTTGAATGTGCCCTTGGTAAAAAGAGCGGAATTTATAAAGGCTTCGTTTCCACATGAACTTGTAAATGCCACGACTGAATACCTCAGGCTTAATTTACGGGACACTGTTACAAGCCAAATTCCTATTGATGTACCCGACAAGGGAGATTTTCGTTTCCATCTGGATACAGACAATGATGACTCACAATAAAAACGTATGCAGACGAAATAATTAATCTGGTCTGTATTGTTCTGCAAGATTTCATTGAGTTGGTTCGCAGCATGTTGAACGATTAAAAGAGTTTTAATATGGAAAAAGAGCAACTGACTTTCAATGACCTGCCGACTGTGGTAGGCGAACTGTGCGACCGAATCGCAAGTATGGAAAATCTTCTGACGGAGAAACTTTCCCGTCAGAACGAAGTCAAAGAGAATACGCACGTTCCGATGACCGTACAGGAGGCTTGCGCTTATCTCAAAATGCCGTTATCGACCTTTTATTACAAGGTGAAAAAGGACGATATTCCGGTTATAAAGCAAGGAAAGCACCTCTATATCTATCGAGATGAATTGGACAAATGGTTGGAATCTTCACGAAAGAATCCGGCTCCGCAAAGCTTCGAGGACGAGAACGAAGCCACACTCGCTTCCCATCGCCGTAAACCGAACCCTAAAAACTGGTAGGCTATGGAAAAGACAGACAATCTTATTCCTTCCACCGAGGAACTGGCAATGTATATGGAGGAGTCTGCCGTGAACGTAACAAGTGCATACGGGCACTCTCCTGTGGTGCTGATGGTAGATGATGTCACAATCGGAACATTAGGCAACTTCAGTGCTTCCATCGGAAAGGCTAAAAGCAAGAAAACATTCAATGTCTCGGCCATCGTCGCATCGGCATTGACCAACAGTACCATTCTTCATTATCGGTCTATATTCCCAAAGGACAAACGAAAGGTGTTATACATTGACACGGAACAAGGACGGTATCATTGTCAGAACGTGTTAAAGCGTATTTTGCGTTTGGCAGACTTACCGGAGGACAAAGAGCCGGACAACCTGATTATGCTGGCTTTGCGTAAGTATTCTCCTAAAATGCGTTTGGCAATAGTCGAACACGCTATCGGCACAATTCCCGATTTGGGATTGGTGGTTATAGATGGCATTCGGGATTTCCTTTATGATATCAATTCGCCCGGCGAATCCACCGATATTATTTCAAAACTCATGCAGTGGACGGATGACAGGCAGATTCATATCCATACCATCCTCCACCAAAATAAGAATGATGAAAACGCACGAGGCCACATCGGCACAGAACTCAACAACAAAGCGGAAACCATCATGCAGGTTGAAGTGGACAAAGATGATAAGGCCATAAGCGTGGTTGAAGCTGTGCATATCCGTGACCGGGAATTTGAACCATTCGCTTTCCGCATCAATGAAGATGCCTTGCCCGAACTGGTGGAATCCTACCTGCCCAAAGCAAAGGTTGTTGGCCGACCAGCCAAAGAACCGTTCGATCCGTACAAGGAGATTTCGGAGAGTGTACATCGTGCTGCGTTGGATGCCGTTTTTGCCGATGGCAATATCGGCAGTTATGAAGACTATCTGGAGCGGCTGAAAAAAGGATACGGGGTGCAGGGCGTAAAGCTCGGTCACAACAAGGCGGTCAAAGTCGCCACCTTTCTTGGTAACAAACGGCTGGTAATAAAGGACGGTAAGGAGTATCGTTTCAACCCGGACTATCATTATTGAGATTGGCTTTACTTTATTGTCGGAGCGTATATATAGGAATAAAGCAAAGTAGTCAGGAGTGCAGCATAAGGTATTCATTCTCTCCCCTCTTTTAGAGGAATATATCAGTTGCAGTTTCCAAGCCGTCTGCCTCGTCTGTGTATACACCCGATATGGCTTGTCAGGAAGCATCAACAGGTATCTGTTGCAAGATATGCCAAGGTATAACCTCACTGTGTTGCGGTTGTACATTGGCGCTCTTGCCGGCTCAGATACTTCGCCGGTGCGGTACTCGCAAGCTCGCACCTATTCACTATTATAAAAACGATTCGCATGAAAGAAGATATTGAAAATTCATCGACTACCCCCAGTGAGACAAGAAGCGTCTTCATTGGAGCGAAAGTTACTCCCAGTCAAAAGGAGTATATAAAATTACAGGCTGAACAATGCGGTATGACGGTAAGCGATTATTTGCTTGCCCGTGCATATAATTATAAACCCAAAGCAAGGCTTACGAAAGAAGAAGCGGCACTGTTGCAAAATCTGGACAACTGCCGTTCTGACCTTATAAAATACACCTCCGCACTTCACGGAATGTCTACAAAGCAACGCGTGGCAATGTTCAATCAGATTCCGTTCATGGTCGGTTGGCTCAAAGAACTTGGCAATGTAGCCGAAAGCGTCTGCCAGTTTCTAAATGCCGCAAAAGAACAGAATAAGATTCCGTCAAACGATAAATCCGAAGAAGTATGATTGCAAAAGCTAAAGCAATATCGCACGGCATAAACGCCATCCGTTACATTACCGGTGAATCACAAAACAAAAAGCACCCGGAGAAAATCCATCGGATATTGGACAATCTGCTGCCGCCGCAACCGGACGCTATGGGTATATGGAACTCCATGCAACTGACTTTATCGCGCTTCCGTCCGATAAAAAACTCTGTCATCAGAATTGAGTTAAGTCCATCCGCTGAACATACCCGATTCTTTAACGTCGAAGACTGGCAACAGCTTTGGCAGGATTTCGTTGCGGAGTTTGACAAACAAGTGATTATCGGCAAGGATGGAAAAGTCCGCTCTTGTCCGACCAATTTGGCTAACAGCAAATATTCGGTTTGGCTGCATACTGAATCCGAAGGAGGGGTTCCACATCTTCATGCTGCGGTTTGCCGTATGGATGAAGATGGCAACATCAACAACGACCATAACATTCATCTCCGTGCGCAACGTGCAGCCGAGCGAGTGGCAAAGAAACGAGGCTGGACGACGGCAGCGCAAGTCAGAAATTCCAATATACACCAAGTGAACCATGACTGCATGGATGCGCTAAAATCAATGCAATCGTGGTCATGGGAAGCGTACAAAAATGCTCTTGTTAAGAAAGGTTATGCTGTACATGAAAGAAAAGATGGAAACGGTATTCTCCGAGGCTATGCACTTGTGAATGGGAACACCAAATACAAGGCATCTGAATTAGGAGTCGGCAGAAACCTGATGATCTCGAAACTTCCTAAAACATGGGAGAAATTGCATTATAAGCCACAGGTTAGCACTTTGAACAATACGTTTAAGGGTTCTCAAACGGGGCAAAACTTCAAACTGTCAACATCCGCTGATTATGACAGATATAATACTTATCATCCCGATACAGTTCCTTATACACTCAAGCACGAAGGCAAAGAAAACAAGTTCTATATTCCTGAAAAAGTGCTTGACTGTTTCAACGATGAATTTGACTACAGAATTGTCGCCAACAGTCAGGAACTTACCGATATGGCGGTAGCTATTTTTGTCGGACTACTTGAAACGCCCAACGTTTCCTCTGGGGGTGGTGGCGGAGGTTCGCAAAGCGATTTACCGTGGAGAGATAAAGACGAAGACGATTTGCAATGGGCACGCAGATGTACCCGTGCTGCCAGTCGCCTATTGGGAAAGAAACCTAAAACCGGATTAAAACGATGAGTATATGAAAAAGAAATTTGATTTTACCGCAGAAATGAATGAAGCGGAAACCATAAAATCCAATCCCAAGAACGAATATCTGGAGGAAGAAAATCGGCTGCTTAGCTTGAATATAAAAGAACTTGCCAGCCTGAACGACAATGTGCACGAAATGAGTGTAAATCTGGTAAATTCACTCAAATTTCTACAGGAATATAAATTGGCTATCGCCAAAGATACACAGGAGCAAGCCGAAAAATTCGGGCAGACAGTCCTTGATAAATTCCTTCACCAAGTTCAAGACAAATGTAATGAAACTGAACGAAAGATCTTCAAGATTGACAGCCACATTTTCATACCACATAGGATATTCTATATCTTGATTATCATATTGGTTGTACTATTCTCTTTTTTCGCCAGCATCATAATAGCAAATGCAGAGATTTTACATTCCGCATTGATTTGGAAGACCGTTTTATGGACTGTTCTGATTGCCGTGGCTGGAATTACTGCAATGATACTACTTTTAAAAATTTTGAACAGGCCCAAATAGCAGATTACAACAAAGCAACGAGTCTTAAACCTGAAAATCAGGATTGAAACTCGTTGCTTTTTACCTCCATATCATTCTATATCCAAAGGGAGTAGATTCCCATCGCTGAATCGGTCAAAGTCGGATTGGAATAGTCTGTCTTGAATAACCCGGTACCTTTCAAACTCTGTTTCCGCGAACTCTTTGGCAAATTCTGCTGATACGCTTCCGTTATCCTGTAATATCGGGAGTTCTGCCACATCAATAAATTTATCAATACGCTTTGCCCAATCCTCCATTGTCATTGGAATGCGACGTTTAGCCATATTTTCTGCCATATCAAGGGACGCATTGACTATTCTGCCCATTTCTTCCAATTCATTTTCTCGCAAATAGTTTTTTGCAACAGATACATCTGTTTTGACAATTTTCCCATTCGGAGCATTTTCCCAAGTAGTCAGTCCCATATGCTCTTTATCCGCATTGGCTCGTTCCACTATCAGCTCCGCAGCTGTATGCCCATGTATAGCATAGTGCATCTTGTTTTGTACCTTCTTGAAAAAAAGGCGAGTTGTCGGAGCATCTTTATTATAGTCTATAGCCGTAGCATAAATGTCAGTCAGTTTTTGATAAAAACGACGCTCACTCAGCCTTATCTCCCTTATTTCGGCAAGCAAATGTTCAAAGTAATCTACACCTAAGAAAGCCCCGTTCTCCATTCGCTTATGATCAAGCACATATCCACGGATGGCAAACTGACGGAGTACAAACGTACACCACTGTCGGAACTGGGTGGCACGAACAGAATTGACGCGATACCCGACACTGATAATGGCATCAAGATTATAATAGGTAGTGTTATAGTTTTTCCCATCCGAAGCAGTTGTTTCCATTTTGGAAATAACTGAATTTTCAACCAACTCTCCACTCTCAAAAATATTTTTAAGATGCTTGCTCACTGCTGGCACACCCACATCAAACAGTTGAGCCATCGCCTTTTGCGTTGCCCAAATGGTCTCATCCTTATACATCACCTGAATCCCATCCTCTTGACCTTCAAGCATGAAGATGAGAAACTCTGCTGTACTATTTCGTATTTCTATATTTTTTGCCATAACTTATCTAACTATGCAATTGTCGGCATATTTAAAAAGGGACTGACAATGAAACGGAACGATTCTTTTGATATTCATCGTCCCAAATAATTTTCAAATTTATGGCATCCGAATGTCCCTCACATAATGCAAGATTCTCTTCTCTGTACAGTTGAGGACTAACTACATTGTAAGGCCCCCAATTTGAATGAATAATTCCTGACATATCTTCCTCTGAAGATAAAATTACTATCCTTACATTTTGGGCGTCTACTTTTCCTGCATTGATGAATCTAATTTTGGCATTTCCTCTATAACCAGAGATTATTCTCGCTTTCATATCTGCCATTCTTTCTTTCACCAGTTCTTTTTCCATCTGTTTGATTTGCAAATCATTCAGTATCTTTTCTTGACTCTTAATCTTTCTATCATGACGAAAATACGCCCAAAGTCCGCCCAGTATACCTAAAACTGACATTATATGACCGCCCCAATTTTTGATTATATCCATTAAACAACACATTTACTTAAATTTTATATACTTATTACCTTTAAATGCCTTTTTAAGTTCATCGTGAATATATTTTGAAGCATCTTCTCGGAATCGTTCTTTGACTTCTTCAATAGTTTCAACATTTAGCTCTTTCAACTCCTCAATACCACCTAAATACTCTCTATTACAGAAAGTACATTTGACATACGATTTATCTTCGTTGAATTCGAATTGGTCATCACATCCACAAGTGGCACAGCGTAATTTTATGGAATACTCAGTTTTCATGCTTATGTCATTATAAAAATCCAACTATTAAAAAGTCTACATTTCATCGAATAAGGGAGGTTTAATATCACTGAAAAGATTTTCTATTCTCTTCCGCCATTCAGGATAAAACATTGTCTAGCGCGTTAATGTAAATAGGCAATTCTTCATATTCTATTCCAAAATGCTTATCAATCATGAAGTCTACAATCATATCTCCGTCAATGAGAATTATAGGTACTGCACCTCGTTTGATAGAACTTTCCTCTGCTTCCTTAGAAAATGAAGATGTTGTAAAAAATAGGCCTTGTTCATATTCGCCTTGAACTGCACCACGAAATGCATCAATTTCTTTTCTGCCAATCTTATTGGAACCCCATCTTTTACACTGAAAGGCTACATTCATATAAGCTAAACCGATTTTGAGCTTACCATGACCATCAATGCCTCCATCGCGACTTTTTTTAGTGACAATCAGATTGTGAAAACCATACCTCTCTAATAAATTTTTGCAAAACAATTCAAAATCATAAGGATTCAACCCTTTTAGTTGACGAAGAGTTTTTGCTTTAAATTCATGTGTGTACTTATTATGAAGCTCTCTAAGTATAGATAATGGAGTCGCTTCTTTTTTCGTATTATCATGTTTTGTTTGTGCGTTAACAAGCCCGAAAGTGCGACTTCCTTCATCATATAAAAAGTATTTCTTTGAAGATGCGGAAGGATAATCAATACCAACAGAATGCCCCCTAAGTTCAACTCTTAGGACTGACAACGGATCTTGTGCATGAAACTCATACAAAGAATTTTCGATTATTTTTGCATAAATTTCAGAAACAGATAATGTCTCATCTGAATGTTTTAAGACCTCTATTGCGGCTTCAATAATTGTCCTTCTTTTTTTCATAATCAACTACTTTTCTTTCCAATATTGTACAACTTCAAACAAATCGCCTTTTTGCAACTCTTTAATATTAGATACACATTGCCCGTTATCTAATTTTTCAAGATTCCGCATAGTTCGAGATCCATCCTTTTCACTTAGGCCAAGGAATTTGTTTATAGCTTTTGTGTTGTTAAGGTCGTTTATCGGCAATAGGAATGCAGTTTCACATTCTTGTGAAAAATCGAAATTACCTTGATTATACTCTGATATACCTTGAGAGAGAAGAACTATAGAGACTCCATATGAGCGAATTTTTCTAAGTAAAACTTCCAAAATCTCCAAAGACTTTTTTTCTCGGAATAAATCGTGAGCTTCATCAATCATTAACACATAACGCATGCTTCGGTTACCATCAATGACTTCTGTGCCACCCATATTTGTGAACACATTAAAGATGTAGTTAATGATGAGGAAGATTGACGTGAATCGAACCGTACTATCCAGCTCACCTGATAGAGAAAAATAATAATTGTTATTTAGGAAGATACTTGGATCATTAACTCTTGACGCAAAGAGTTCATATTCACTAAGACGTTCCATAATTTCAGTAAGAGTGTCACGGTTATCGCCAACCGATTCAATTACCAAATCATAAATTTCCTTCAATGAAGGATGCTTACCGTCTTTATGTTGAATAAACGCTTCTTTGGTAGCATCTTTTAGTGTTTGTTGCTGCCTCTTGCCGATATTGGAGTATTTAGCAATAATGTCAACAAACTTATTTATACCTACCAGTTTGTTCTTTTCGTTAACATTGTCAATGAATGAAACGGGATTCAAAGGGAATGGTGTATGAGGCGCATTTATACATTCTGTATGAGTTTCTGTAAAAAAGTCACTCATTTTGTTTTTGTCATCCTCACTCAATCCCTTAAAATCAAGGAACAAGAAGTTGACTTGCCCTTGCGTCTGCTTATATAGTTGACGAAGAAACTCAAGTGCGAATTGAGTCTTACCGGAACCAGACTTTCCGGCAACAGCAATATGCTGATTATTGTAACGAGTGGAATCGTTGAAACAGCAACATATATTCTCTCTTGTCAAGATATTATAGCCCACTTTTATTTGGATTGGTCCTGAAAAGGTAGTTTTTGTGATATGTTGATTTCGATTTTCAACACAATCAAATCTTTCAGGAGTATCCTCAATCAAATCAATTCCTTTTCTGAAGTATTCTGTTAAGAAATCGAAGAAAGTATATTGTGGATTGTTTTCAAACAGATAATTTATCTTTTCTAATCCATGGTCAATATGCAACTTTATATATTTGGGAATAAGCTCATCATTTTTAGTTATTCCATATGCCTGACAAATTAAGGCAATATAGAAATCTCTATACTGTCCATCAAATAGGATATGGTCCTTGTATTCTTTTCCTTGTGAATCGTATGCAGAAAATTCCTGTTGAGTAAAACGTTTACCTGTAGACAAAGAATAGCCTAATGCAATACGAGCTATCACATTTTCTTTTGTACCCCCAGTAAGTTTTTTTGTTAATTGGGTTACAATGGCTTGGTTTTCGCCAGATGTTTTGATGTTAATTTGCATATCCGCTATTGTTATATTCTTCAAAAAGATTTTCTGGTTTCACTTCAACAAAGTGCGATCCATCTTTTTCATACGAAAATTATTTGTGCCGTTTTAGTTTATAACGGCTGTTTTTACTTTGTTTTTATGTATTCTCTGAGCCAATGACACAAAAATAGAGAGCACTCACTGTTGGGCAAGTGCGCGGCTGGCATGTTCGGCAATTTATATTTATACTGCTGAGTTGATGTTGAATTTTCATACACGTGCTCATAATGTCACAAACTTTGCCTCTCAGCAGTTGGGACCAGTTTCATTTTCGGACTCGGGATGTTCCAGTAAAATTCGGCCTTGGATTAACTCAGTCCCCAGTTTTATATTGTGTAGGCTAATCTTTTTTCTTCGTCAGGACTACATGGTAGCCAAGTTTCTTTAACTCACCTTTCAGGTATTCCTTGCGTTGCTTCTCTTTCTTCTCAGGCACATAACTGTCTCCAAGCTCCTTGTATCTTCCGTCTGTTGACAACACATAGTGTATGCACTTGAGAAGGGAGTGCCCAACGGCAATCAACGCCTTTTTGTTGCCCTTGCGTGGGGCAAGTCGGTTGAAGCGTTCCATGAAGAACGTCCCTTTTGTTCGTGAGGCAGCCCATGCGGCTTCAACGAGTGTAGCCCTTACATGCTTGTCTCCGTGGCTCGTCCTTCCGCTCTTCTTCTTGCCAGCACTTTCGTTGTTGCCTGGACACATTCCTGCCCAGGAACAAAGATGCGCCGCAGTAGGAAAGTTGCCCATGTCAAGACCAATCTCGGCTATCAGTTCCTCGCAGGTGCGGTTTTGCACTCCGGGTATCTCGCTCAGCCTTGCAATGACATCTTCGTAGGGAGAGAGGATTTCCTTGATATGCCTGTCCATCTCCGTGATTTCCTCCGTGAGCCGTCTGTTGCATGAACGTATCTTCTGAAGCATGTATATCTTGTGGCTGTTCATATAACCCGTGCATGCCTCAAGCATTTCCTCCGCGGAATGCAGACAACGCTTGTGTCGTACAGACTCTATGTCTGCCAATGTCGGAATCCTGCCATCGCAAAGCATTTCTATCAGTTTGGTCGCAGTTGAGCCGCTCGTGTCGCTCAGAACGCTGGACAACTTGACATTGCCGTCCTCAAGCGTACGGATGATGCGGTTCTTGTTGGCCGACACCGTTTCTATCAGCTTGCGGCGGTAACGAGTAAGATCCCTAAGCTCGCGCTGCTCACGAGGGGGAATAAAACTGGGCTTGAGCAATCCTGCCATTAGCAACTGGCATATCCACTCACTGTCGTTCTTGTCTGTCTTGTGACCCGGAACATTCTTGATGTGACGGGCATTGACAATCCAGATGTTGCGGATGTAATCCTCGAACACGTTGTATATCGGTTTCCAATACACTCCAGTGCTCTCCATCGCAACGTGAGTGATTCCTAATGATACCAACCATTCTCTCAATTGTGTCAAAGAACTCGTGAAGGTGTCAAAAGACTTGGTCTCCTTACAGATCCCTTCGCCTTGGACCGTCGCTACCACCACCTTCTTGTGGATGTCCATACCGCAACCGCGCGATACAACCTGATCGAAATGAATCCCTGCCATAATCGTCATTATTAGTGATATGCTAAGATATACTAATAAGACGTGCGACAGAACATTTTCATTTACTTTGGCGACTTCTAAATTGTCATGAGGGTTTCATTGTTTATCAAATAGGATTTATTTACAATCAGTTGAATATATTGATATTCTTCTTCCGTCAATTCTTTTTTAAGAAGGGGAAAGAGTATCACTTGTTTTGAAACATTTGGATAGAACTTCGTGAGTACATTCTTTGTATGTTGTGGGTCAAATTTCTGCATAGGACTATCTATGAAAACAGGAAAATCAATTTCTGTTTCATCAACCAAAGCACTTAACAGCGCAGATGCAAACATCTGGCGTTCACCCATGGAAAGAATGCTATTGTCAATTTTCTTGTCGTCATATCCAAATAGGCAGATGTCAACATCATCGCCATTGCCATTGATGTCAACAATTACCTTTTTAACAAGATTGGTCTTGTGCAAATATGATTGAAGTTTTGCCTCTAGTTTCTTCGCAAGAGCCTTTTTCTTTTCATCTTTGAAGCGAATAAGGAATTTTTGTATCGTATTGATTAGGCGCGTAGCCTCATTGTCAACTGCGCGGTTCTGATCAGACACATTTATTTTTTTAGAGAGAATCTCCTTTTGCTTTTTGTGAGCAATCACTTGTTCTTTAAGTGATTCTATTTTACTTTGTCTTTTTCCGATTTCAATACCTATAGAATCTATCTGACGGTCGATATTCTCTTTTCGGGTTCTCAAATCTTGAACATAATCGCTCTCTGCCTTTTTCTCAGCCTCTCGAATGTTCTTTTCGATTGTGTATAATTCTGATTTAGCCTTGGTGTATTTGTTAATTAGATTTTCAAAAGAGGACTTACTATCTTTGATTTTCGCAATAATATGCGTAAATTCATCAATCTGTCCTTGACTAAAGTCATGCAACGTACTGAAGTGCTCAAACTTACTTTCATCAGAAACATTGTAAAAATGCTTTTTGATGAGTTGTCTGATTTGAAGCTCGTAGAAGTCTCTAGTCTTTATATCTATTGAGAAATGAAGTTCCTTCTTTGCTTCTTCAATATCGCCGAGTATGACATCAGTTTTATCATTAACCCCTTCCAACTGAAGCTTGTTCTGCTTATATGCTTTTTCTGTTTCTAATTGGGTTGAAAGTTCAGCCATAATACCTCCAGCCAAGCCAAATGGAATAAGACTGTATAAATCTTTAAGGCTGTCATCTGCTTCCCTTAACACTATGCCAAGTTCCTCCTTTCGATCATTCAATTTTTGCAATTCATCGGCTGACATCATATCGCCTTCACGAATCAATTTTGATTGAAGTTCGGCAGAATTATGACGTTTAAACACTCTGTCCTCTTCCAAATTAGATATTTCTTCGGTCAATCTGTTAATTTCTCCTTCTTTAAAATCGATATCTGCGATTAGCCCATTAAACTCGCGCTTCTCTTGAGGTTTAGCAGATGATTTCCTATAATCATCCTGAATTCTGACCAACTCATTTTTGAGATCTTCGTATTTCTGTATGCCAAGAACTTGTGAGTATGCTAGACTTAAATCTTTTCGTTGTTCCGGAGTGTTTATTTGAGCAAATGATACAATCTTCTCGGCATCAAAGAAAAAGAATTTTGCAATCTCTATTGGAAGTATATAATCCCGGATAAATATTTCCTCTTCTTTTGCAATTTCCTCTTTTGACCCCGTAAACAAATCGTTTTTTCGACCATCAATCAAAATTTCTAATTCGTCATCGTAATTCGTTGCACTATCGTATGAACGAATTATTGTTATTTCGGTACAAGGTGTATCTGGGATTTCTACATCCGTAAATGTTACGGACACAGAGAATCGTGTTTCGCCTTCTTTCTGTGCAGCAAAATTGAGGCTATTACCAATGTATTTGCTATAGCCACCTTTTTCATCAATTTCTTTACGATATAGTTCATCGACTTTCCCCATGTTCTTACCATATAGGCACCAAACTAATGACATGAGAAAAGTTGTTTTACCGAAACCATTATTACCACTGACGATAATCAGATTTCTATTCCCATCGGGAAAAAGTTCAATCTTATTCTTCCCTTTATAAATTCGGAAATTATTAAGTTCAATTTCGCGTATCGTCATGATTTCTTTTTATTTACAAATTCCTCTAAACGAGACTCAATTTCTGTTTTCAAGCCACGGCGTCGCTGCATGAGTGACTTGCTTTTCTGAAGCATAAGAAGTTGCTCAATCAATTCACCTTCTTCAAGGTTTTCTTGGCAAATTTCTTTCATCAAATCTGCTTCCAATTTGTTTTTTATCTTGCCCTCTTCCATATTTAATGAGGAATTATAGATTTTGTTATATATTTCTGATACTTGATGTGCAAAGTTAAAATCTCGATACCAATTCACTTGAATTGCAATCAATTCTTGATCAGTAATGAGCTTTATTTCAGGATTATATTGTTGCAATTCATGTTGAACATTTAACAGTCCTTCCAACATTTTCGCTCTATATGTGAAAGTGTAGGGTCCCATATCGTTCACGGCTCTTCTCCCATCCCGTCGCAACGGGAACCGATTCTCAATGATATTCCGTTCTTGATCCAGCTTTAACCTAAAATCATAAAGCGGTTGCATCCATTCTCGGCCATTTTTTATAAGCGAACGCATGGACTTATCATCCTTCACAACAGTGCAAGTCCAACAACCGAAACGACTTTGACCACAAGAGCCATGACTCTTGTCTGTTACAACGGTTGGACATTCGTAATCGTCCGCACTCGCATCAACATAAATGTTAAACAGGATTTTGTTATCAAATCCCCAGGGAGATGGAATGGTATTTATTATATACCAGACTTCTTCCAACATCAATTCTTTGATTGGTGCATAGACATATGTATTTGCCAACAGAGTATGATTAGTAAGTCGCTTTCCATGAATTTCATGTTTCTTGATGGAACGAGCGCGAGTTGCACTTTCTGCTTTTCTTGTTCCAATTAAAATTATAGCTTCCCCACACTCGTCTACTTGTTCTATTATAAAACGAGCTGTAGGCTTAATCTTCATTTTCTCAGTACACCATCTAAATGCTGTGTTTGGGACAGGATAACCTTTCCCTATAACATTCACCCAAAAAGAATCTTCCAATCGAGGCGTAGTCTTCCGAACAAAAATAGGCAAGTCTTCTTCTCTCGCTTTTTTTTCTATCTGTTCAAGGACTTGGTCAACATACGATGCAATTATAGGATTTTCAACCATTGTATCATTACATACTACATATATTGGTCTACGAAGTTGAAATGGTCCCGGTAGTTCTTTTAGCTTTTCGAGTGCAATCCATACAAGCATTAATAATACTGTTGAGTCTTTTCCTCCACTGAATCCTATAATCCATGGGCGGGTAGACTCATCAGCATACGCATACTGGTCAAGAATTTCATCTATTATATATTCAATACGTTTCGACATTTTATATTACTCTTTCTGTGATTTTAATAGTACACGAATATCAACATCTAACAAGTTTGCAATTTCTTGTAGTTGGGCAATAGACGGCTGCGACTTATTGGAACACCATCTTGAAATTGTATTCTCAGACTTACCCATTTGCTCTGCCAACCATCTATTCGTTCTTTGCTTTTCCGCAAGTACCGCCTTAATTCTATTCATTACTATTTGTTGATTGTTCGACATCAGTATTCAAATTATACTCGTTATATTGCCAACAAAGATACATCTAATTTCCCATATAGCCAAGTAGATAAGCAACAAAAACATCATTTAAAGGAATAACTACAGTTAGCATAAAGATATGCAAAAGAACACATGTGCCGTTTTATCTATTCCATCAATGAATTTACTTTTTCAAAAAATTATGCTGTACAAACATTATGTTCGTGCAGCATAATATCAAGCCCCAATCGCTTCTTATCACACAATTACATATAAATCAAATCCTTACCTTGCCATATTTGGAAATTTGGCGCATTTTCGTTTGGCAATTTGGAACATCTGGATTGCTACTCCCTCTTATGCCGTTCATCCAATACTCCAGCAAACACATCCATCTCCCGCTTAGACATGCCCAATCGTACAACCAATTCTCGCCATCCTTTCACCGCTTCAATCACCTCTGAAACAATCTTCTCTGCAGTTTTTCGGTTAAGCATATAGTCTTCATAGGCATCAAGCAAAATGTTCAAATCGGCTTTGTTAGAAGTAGACGAGATAAGCAGACTTTGATATTCATTCAGAGTGGGATTCATGTCGTATGCAGGGGAGAGTGTCCAACCTTTTGCAGTCAAAAGAAAACCATGATTGCGGAAATGGTCATCACTGTTACCAATGCAGATATTGAAAACCACACGGCGATAGAGTTCTTGTAAATTCCACTCGACATCCGTACAATTCTGAATGATGAAGTCAACTATATCCAAATAGCCATGTCCAGTAGTCGCATTATTTCCGTCATTCAACCCCAACAAAGTCATTGCGGAAGCAAAATGAATCCGTTTTCCATCTTTGGTTCTGTCAAAACGTTCCGAAAGCAAGGTGTGATATTTTTCGCCCGTTGCAATAATTTTTGTTTTCGCTGCATTTACACCGGCTTTTATAGCAAGAAGATGGCTGAAATGTTCCCACAGTCCGGCATCGTAATCATCTTTGCGTGAAGGGAACTTTGCTATATAAAGTGTTTTGTCCGTATCAATTACACTGGCTTTGGGTCTTGCACCGCCCAATGAGGAACCCGGTTGAACAAGTTGTACAATCCACTTTCTGTTAGGTAGCACGTTATCATCTTCGCTTTTCTCAATCTCAGCACTGGCTGCAATCAATTCTCTAATATCCGTCAGAGGTGGAATTTTCAACGACTCACTCACGTTTATAAACTCTTCTTCGGGATTTTCCTTGAAGCGGAAAGCTCCCATTCGGGAGAAGTCATCAATACCGGTCAAAAAATCGAATGAAGATAAACGTCGTACAGGTCGTTTTTCTTCCATTGCTGCAAGCTGCTCACGGCACAATAATAGAGTACGTCCCCATCGATCAGGTAAGGCATCTGAAAAACATCCGAATATATCTTTCTCCGGTTGTGTATATTGTTGTCCCGGATAATTATTCAGGTCCTCACTCAAAAACAAATCGCCATGCTTTTTCAACCATTCATCGCTAAACGTGAAGCAATAGCTATCCGAGCCACGAAGTGATTCGTAGCCCAACTCGCCAATGAGTTCAACCTCTTTCAGCCAGTCAAAATCAGCATATACATATAACTTCTTCATCGCCTACTCCTTTTTTGATGCACGTTCCCGTGTCTTCAAACTCAAATCCTGTAACGCTTTCCCCAATTTATCTTCTTTGGCTAACCACAGAATATCATCGTCAAGCTGTAAGGCATACAAAACACGCAAGTAAATGCCGATTGCAACTGTCGGTACGCCTTTCTCTATTCGGGATACGGTTAATGGAGAACAGGTGGCACGTTCAGCCACTTGAGCTACACTCAGATTCCTACGTAAGCGAGCCAATTTTATCTGCTCTCCCACTACCGACATCTTTTGCTCCAATTTTCGAGGTAATTTAGTGCCCATTGTATTCTTTGCCATAGTCAATACATCATATAATATGCAAAGATAATTATTTTTATTTATTTAATGATATATTACAGGTAAAATATAGAGGTACCATACATGCACATACACCATTTTCAACAGTCCTCTAAGACCAACTGCTATTATATTATTCGTAAATGCCATATAAACCCATCAACAAATAAAATATTATTCGTTAGATAAATAAGCAACATTGCAATATTATATTGAAATATCATCTTACTTGACAACAGAAAAAATAACTTTACTTTATCCCCGTATTCGTATATACGCACATTAAAGTAAAGCTAAAAAAGGGAAGAAAAGAGATGGCTACGCCCAAACGAACCATATTTGCCGACTTCTTCTTTTGGCTGTAATAACAAGCTAAAATATCGTGAACCTATCTACGATTTTGCTGCCACAATCGGCGAAATAATCACCGATATGTCTTATCTTTGTGAACCGGGGGTTACAAGGACTAAAAGGGCGATTTCCCTCTTTTTCTCTCCGTTTGAAGACAAACTAAGGTTAAAAGTGTTAAATCTTCAATTTTCGGCAAAAAAACAAGTGAATTTTTGAGTCTTCTATCTTTTAAGTCGTAAATTATTGGTAGTCAATCAGTCTAATATGCTGCATCGGCAAGTAAAACAGCCAAAACAACTCTGAACATTTCGGAACTACTATAACAAGAGGGCACTTACACACTATCCGACCACAAAATCTTCCGATTTAAAATTACTATAGAAACGTCCTGAAACAGCAGTAAACTTCAATACACAGTAATCAGGATCCGTCACTCCATCCGGATAATACATGGTATCTCCCTCCTGCCAGATCATCTCTTTACTGGCACTATCCGTCAAGACCTCCATCATACCGCGTAGCATGACCCCTCTAAAGAATCTCGTATCACAGAAGTAGATACATGCATGGTTGTTCTCCCGGTATTGCGCCACACGCATGGACGAAGTATTTGTTGTCAGATAAATCGTTTTTATCCCCTTTCTTTTTCTAGGTTGCAGCATCGCTTTGATGGTAGGAAATCCTTCACCGTCTATCGAACCGATAAAAGCTGTTTTCAGCTTATCAATCATGTTGCCTACTGTTTTTTCCGCATCTCTCATCATTTTACTTTTTATTATTGGTTTATTATCTGATGCGAAAGTAGAGAAATACCAGGAAAGCAATGCAATAAAAAGAAAGGTAGAAATAGCACTTTTTACGGTTTATGCGCTTTACGATACAATAACGGAGTTTCTCCCGTATGCTGCCGGAAGCTACGGATAAAATAAGAAACCGTTGAAAAACAGAGTTCAAATGCAATATCAGCTATAGGAAAGTCCGTATAAACAAGCAGCCTCTTAGCCTCTTCCATCACCTTGTTCTGAATATATTGTTTTGCGCTGCCCCCCATGGTCGAAGTTATCATCTCATTCAGATAGTTAGGAGTAATGCAGAGCTTATCCGCATAATATTGAACCGAATGTTGCTCTTTTGCATGTATCGCAACCAAATTCATGAATTTACTTACATGATTATTGGAAACTTCCCTGTTTCTGCCCTCCTCCATCGAAGTCATTTTAAGATAAGCACGGTCCAGCAACATCAGGACTTCATAAAGCAATGCTCTCAAAACGTGTACATCGCCCTGTTGATACGAATCAATCTCCATCTTTATATCATGCAAGGTTTCAAGTATGCGTGTATAAAGCTCATCAGACAAATGCAGTCGCGATGAAAAACTTCCTATCTGAAAAAACGAAAGATGCCGTACAAACAAAGAATCTTTAAAGAGGGAAGACAAAAACTCTTCTTCGAAAATCAGAGCATACCCATTGATGATATGATGAGTATCCCAGTTCCGGATTTCCCCCGGTTTAGAGAAAAGGACGTCACATGGAATTGCTTCATAGGTTTGGTTATCGACTGCAAAAGCTCCCTTACCTTCTGTTATGAAAGTAATATCATAATAGTTGAGAGTGTGGACAGTACTTTTAGCCAGGAACTTCTTCACATACTTCAGTTCTACTACATCGACCAAAAGTTCACTCCCATACTTATGCTTATAAAAAGTATATCGAGGTATTGAGTTTTTCATTTTAGCCACTTAAAAACACCTAATTCGACATAGCAGGCATCATTGTGCCTCTCAAATATAATTTCCTTTGGGTATATCGTAAATACCAGATACAAATCAATAATGAAACGACCGTTGAAATGGGTGGAGCAAATCCCATGATAAACAGCGACGAGCTATCTATCTGGCTGAACCAGTATGACAACGGTATACGAAACAGGAAAGTGGCTATCAGACTGTGAATCATCGGGAATAACGAGTTTCCTTGTCCGCTGAAATAAGAATTAATGCAGAACACGAAACTAACCACGATACAGTCGATGCTATACCCTCGCAAATAATCTGCCGCCATTGCCACCACAGCAGCATCTTTTGTAAAGAAAGCAGTAAGAGTCTCCGGCAGGAATTGCGAATACACGCAAACCGACACACCGAAAACAAGAGCAATCCCAATCCCCGAAGCCAGACATTTATTCATTCTCTTGATAAGCCCCGCTCCATAGTTCTGTGCAGTCATGGTTGCCACAGCCGATGATATAGCCATTGGAGGCAGCATAGCAAACACGATGATTTTCTCAACAACACCCAGGGAAGCAGATGCAATGACTCCCATCTGATTGACAATGACCGTGATAATCAGAAAAGAAACATTGATTAAAGCATCCTGCAAAGCAATAGGCGCTCCTAACACCATGATCTTTTTAGACAGATTCCGGTTCAATCGAATATCTTTCCGTGAAAAGTCAAAAGAAAATCCGTGCCGGTACAAGAACCAGAGTGCTATTCCAAAGCTGACACCTTGTGCAGATATAGTAGCAATAGCCGCTCCTGTAGCTCCCCAATGGAAATAACCGACCAATATAAAATCGAGCACTATATTTATCACACATGCCAGCCCGACAAAATAAAGCGGTGTTTTAGAATCACCCAATCCACGCAAAATACCACATACAACATTATATCCCACTATAAACAGAATACCCAGAGAGCATGCCAAAATATAGTTTTTCGTATCTGCCATAGCTTCGACGGGAGTATGCATCAGTTCTGCTATCTGACCATGGAAAAGTACCATGACCAAAGTTAGCACTACGCCGGTTATTGAAAACAACCATACGGAAGACCCGATTGTAAAAGCTACTTTCCGATTGTCTTTGGCTCCGGTAGCAATAGCAATCAGTACGGTTGTTCCGGTAGTAATACCCAGAATAATACCTGTTATTGTCTGCATCACCTGACTACCAATAGCTACGGCTGCCACACTTGCCGAATCATCATATTGTCCGACAACGAAGAGGTCAGCCCCGCCATAAAGTGCTTGGAGCACATTAGCAATTAAAAAAGGTACTGCAAACAGCAACAATACCTTCGGTACGCTTCCTTGTGTCAAATCTAACTCTTTCATAGTTTCTTCGATACTTTTCCTCTTTATCTTATTTTGTTACAACATAAAAAAGTGCCGGACAAGCGAATGATTTGCACCATTCATCTTATCCAGCACTATAATTATTATTATAGCACCCTCCGATGAGGATTTTTATGCCTGTCCCTATTTCAGGGCTGCAAATATGGGCTTTGTTTTCATAATTACCAAGTTTTAACCGGTTTTTATTTTCTTATGGAGATGTAACTAGCTATATATCAACTATTATCAGACGAGGTTTGATCTATAGGATCTCCGTTAGAAAAACGAAAGAAAGCTGCCAACCGATCCGGATTCAGCGTATAACGTGCGCGTTCTTTTAATAAGGGTTCCGCATTCATTACGGCACAAGAATGAGAAACCACGGACATCATCGGCCAGTCCTTTAACGAATTTCCTACAACTAAAGTATGTTCAAAAGATAAAGTCAAAGCCTTACATAACTGAAGCACCCCCTCTTTTTTACTTGCTTCAGGATGAATGACTGTTATCAGCGGAGCTTTATGAAAGACCTGGCAGGGATTCTCTTTCAACCGGGTAAGAATAGCTTCTCTCTGTTCTTTATCACGTACCAATATACTATACTTGTAAACCACTCCTTCATAACTATGAATAGTGACTTTTGCCGGTTCTCCATATACCTCCGGATATACTTTCACCGGCAAACACCTGATCTGGCCCGAATAAGATAATAAACCTCCATCTGCAAACACTCCTCCCCTGAATAAATCGAAAAGAGCCTTTCCCAGCTTTTTCTTCGCCTGCTCCATTGACAGAGAAGTCGCAAGATATAAGGAAACGGACTGTGCCATATATCGCAAAGCGTTAGCATAACTTTCAGGAACTTTTCCCTGTGAATCAGTCAGTGTTCCATCCACATCGAAGAAAACAGTCGTAATAAGTGGCTTGTCAGGTATTCGCCAGAACGCCCCTTCTCCCATGATTCGATGTAAAGGGTGATTGTTCAGGTTACTGAACGCAAGATAGCAATCACAAACTTTCCTCTCGCAAGATAGCGGCAGAACAGCTCCATCACCTTGATAAAAATTACCAATCTTCACCCGGCTTCGGGGACAAGCATACATATCCCCTTTCCAATCGATAAAACAATTGTTTCTTCCTCCTGCACAAACTTCCCATTGTGCCGGAGCATTCTTCAAGTCATACTCAAAAAGATTATCCAGTTGACTGAAAAACTGAATATCTTCCTGACTTAATGGTGCCCTTAACCCCTGCATTGCATTAATGAATAAATAAATATCCGGCAAGAGAGTATTCCGTAAATCATTGAGTACGGCCTTTGCAGAGGGATTTCCTACCGCTCCGGCACATACCTGTATTCCCGCATGATGGAGTATATGAATCTGATGCGCAAATTTCTCTACCGAAGTCATCTCAGGATGAAAACTGGCCCAGAGCCTTATCTTACTTATCACAGTGGGAGTCACACGAATCTCATCAAGCCAGTGTTTGGCCGGAAAAGAAAGGTTAGTCTGACAGGAAATTCCAGCCACCTGTGGCAATGCTGCCAAATGCATCATTCCTTTCCGATAATAACGATGGATCAATGCTTCACCGTAAGGAATAATAAATAACTGCAACGGCTCCCCTTTCCATTGTTCAATAGCTGCTATAAAACGATTCCATGCCTGTTCATCCCGGGTCGTATCTGCCAGATGCGACTTCTTGCCGAAAGGGCAATAAGAACAGGTATAGTTGCAGCTATTCAATTTGCCGCGATAATATATACGCCTGAAGGAAAGTAAAGAGCCTTCGTTTTCCATTTCTATTTCGTTCAATAAGAATAAGTTTCCATCAGTTCTCTTATTTCAGGAGTAATGAACAACTGACCAATATAATCGGAGTATGCCATTCCTTCGGAAGTCAGACAAATACGACCGTTATCCGTATTTTCTATCCATTGCCGTTCAGCTAACTGTCGGAACAACGGCACATTATCCGGTGATTCTCCAAAGCGACGCTTATATTCGGCCTTATCAAGCCCCATGTAATACATCAGATTTTTAATGATGAAACGTTGTCGCTGTTCTTCCTGCGAAAGAATAAATCCATTACGAGCCACTGTAAAATCAGTAGTGCCCATATAATCATCTATCTCTCCGGCAATACAACGCTGGCAAACAGTATACCGGGTGGCATAATGCAAATTACCCAGGTAACTGCGTCCGCCGGAGCCACACGACAGCATCACCTCATCCCCACATGAGATTTCCGCATCAGTAGACGGATGATGAATAAAACGCCGCATCGAAGTTTGTAGAAATCCTCTGTCTTTCAACAAATCACAAGCGGCACAATACATCTGAAAACAGACACCATCGGATTCCCGCTCCGTGATAGCCGTTCCCGGTCGTACATATAGCGGATAGATAAAGAGTTCGTTAGGCTGAAACAGAAGAGCCTGTTCCAATGAATAAAGAAAACTGGCTACAGTTTGTCCTTTGATTCCGTAAATCAAATCAATATTAAAAAACGGGAATTGCCTCTTCCGGATAGCCTCCAGCGCCTGATTAATCATGTCTTGCCGGGGACGTCTTTTTAAAGCTGTTAATTCTTCGTCGAGGAAACTCTGTACGCCAATACTCACACGAGCCACTCCTGCTTGCTTCAACAAGTCCAAACGGGCAGGATCGGCATATTCCGGTGATGTTTCTACGGAAGTAAAGGTATGTGAAGGATGCACTCCGAATAAGGCAGCCGTATCCAGTAAGTATTCCAGTTGAGGAACAGTGAGAAGCAACGGTGTGCCTCCTCCAATGGCGAAACTATCAAATGTCAGTCCGGCGGTGAGTGGAGACAACTGTTGCGCCTGCTTGTGAAGAGTTTCCAAATAAGTTGCGATATAATCCGCACGATTTGTTTGCAGAGAAAACAGATTGCAATATCCACATTTATGACTGCAAAAAGGAATATGGAAATAAAGCGATGCTTTCTGTCCTTCCACCTGTTTCAGGTAAGGAACCAGCGAAACCGGGGACGGAAAAGAACGATAAGCAGTTTTATGTGGGTAACTATACATATAGTCTACATATCGTGGTAGCGGTTGATTCATTTTTTCGTTAAAATAAAGTGTTTGTAAGGGACTGTATAAACCGTTTCGTGAGATATGCAATGATATTCATATCCATCCTCTCCATAGCAAGTGCCATGATCGGAAAGAGCAATCACCAGCGTATTTCCCCGTTTCTGAAAGGCCTGAAATAAACGGGGTAACTGACTGTCGACATATTGCAGCGCGGCAGCGTGTGATTCCTTATCATCCTTCATTTTGCCTTCCACATAATGACAGTTCGGATAATGAATAGCAGAAAAATTGATATACATAAAAATCCGTTTGTCCTCCGGATAGTTTTCGAGTTTCTTCAACGCAAAATCAATTTGTTTTTCAGTACTATCGGGTGCCGTGCATCCAAAGGTCGGCAGCCAATAACTTTTAGTAAAGTAACCGGGAAACACACGCCCCAGTTCATTACGCTTGCTGAAGAAGTTCACCCCTCCTATACAAATCGTTTCATAACCTACATTGGCAAGGCTTTGCACAAAAGTCGCTTCCGTAAACGGATAACTTCCCGCAGGCGGAATACGTCCCGTACCAGCTTGCACAGGGAAAAACAACCACTTACGGCTGCGTAGCGAATGAGGTTCCGCCGGAGAAGGCAGAAATCCTGCAAAGATGGCAAAATGAGACGGGTAAGTAAAATTTCCCGGCGCATGTCTTTTTTCCCATTCTCCTCCGTGACTGTTCAGTACAGGTGTTCTTCCTGCCGCTTCTTCCTCCTTGCTGACATCATAACGCAAGGTATCAAAGCAAAGCATCAATATATCATGAGTACCCACCACCTGATTCATATCCAGATCCGGATTTTGGGTCTGTTCGCCAGCCGGCAGTTCATCTATTTGCATGGTTATATCTCTTTTTTATGTTTTTTATCTGTTGAATATAAATAGAATTATGAGCAAACATATCCTGATACACATGATCTCCCTGTCCGTTGACTTCTATTATATAAGGAATATCTGTTCCTCTCTCCATCAGGACATCCACTCCGGCATACTGCAAATCCAAAGATTGAACCGCTTCCTGACACTGAAAATAGATTTGTTGCCGCACTACTTCCGGCAAAGACAACTCGTTCCACCAATGTGCCTTATTGTTCAGATGCAGATTGGTTATGCTTCCTTTACTACATCTCACAACGATATAATCAATTTCAGATTCCCGGCACACTACCCGGAGATCATAATTCTCTCCCTGCAACTGCTCTTTAGGAATCCATTCTTCTAAAATAGCTTCTGTTTGCATCACTGCTTCCGCCAACGGGATCATCTCTTTTTCCGTAGTCAAACGGTGGATACGTTTGGTGTTATGAATGACTCCATCCACTTGTTGCAAGGTAGTATAGACTACCCATTTATTCCGGTTGGGTTGATAGCGAACAGCCATAATGCCTCCCGCCCCCGAACCGTAACGGGGTTTCAAAAAGCATCCTCTACCACAACCGGCAAGAAGCTCTCTCAACTCATCAAAAGAATGGGGAGAAGGTAACATCGGAGTCACTCTCAAACCTCTGTCCACCAGCACTCCTTTAGTCTCCTTTTTATCAAGAGCACGTAACAAAGCATGGGGAGTATTCAAAAAGCACACGTCATCAGATAGCCTCATCTCACCCAAACGTTGCAGTGTTTCCTTATATGCCTGATTCAACAGCGCATATTTCTGGAAATCCGTTTCATCGCTTACACAAGGTTCCAGTTTGATAACTGCCTGCCGTAGTTGCGGCAAGCGGTTAAAAAGTTCCCCGTAAGTCATAAAACGAACTTCCGTCTGCAAGTGTTTGCCTGCTTCAATAAAGTATTCTATACGTTTGGACAGAGAGTTGCTGACAACGATTATCTGCATCTCCTATTCTGTAATCATCGGGTAATACCACAATTCACCATCATATTCATCCGCCTCTTCAGTTTCAGCAATATCTATTTTCATAGGAAGATTCTGCAGCTGTTTCTTCATATCCTTGCTCAAATAATTGTAGCGCATATTGATAAATTTCAAATGAGCGATCTTATCCATATTATCCAGCAATAATTGGGCACCTTCATCTTTGAGAGTACCGGCCGAAACATCCATTGTTTCAAGTTGGGGAAGAATATCCGACTCCAGAAACATTTCTACAATCTTGTCCTGTTCTTCAGAGTTGACGATCCCCAAATAAGTCAGCTTCGGGAAACGTTCTTTGGAGAACAACGGACGGAATATCTCAATATTAGCTTCAAATCCATAATCTTCCACACCAACATACAGAATCAGTTTTTCCAGATTGGGGAAATCAGAACCAAGAATATCTTCTACCACTTCAGTAGGCAGGCCACCACTGATAATTTCCAGTGACCGCAACTCCGGCCGTGAAGTCTTTCCCAAACGCAGATTATTGGTTCCTTTGATTTTCAGATCCTTCAATTTAGGCATGGCATCGAGCAGTGGACTAATATCAGCTTGTTCAATCCATGAAATCTCCTGTTCTTCCTGCTCAATATCTCCCCAGAACAAGCCTTCTATTTGTGCGAACTTCTCCTTATTTTCAATCATTCCCTGTAATAAGGCAGAACAGTCGTCACCCTCATAATCCCAACAACCGATTGTTATTTGTTTATATTCAGAGAGATGTTTATCTTTCAATATCTTATCCAGAAGATTCACATTGTTTTCATACTCATCGTAACTCAAAGTATATTTCTTGGCTTCCACTTTCATTTCACGTGCAGTTTCTTCAGCAGTTTCCACATACCCTTTTTTGGTCTTTTCAGCAATCAGCTTGTCGGCTGCTTTTTCAGCCTCTTCAGTCGTTGCGTAGTTTTTCACTTGTGTTTGTCCGTCGGTTCCCAACTTACCATAATTTACAGTAACATCTGTTCCGACTACATCTATACTCCAGAATTTCTGCGATTTAAAATCTTGAAAAACGAATACTCTCTTCATAATACAGTTTTTAATGGTTGATATTTGCACACTCAACACAGAACGCGCATGAACAATACCTGCAAAAATAACCATTTTATGTAATGTACAAAGAAATCTGTCTACTAAACTTTCAGAGTATTCAAAAATACAACCCAAGATATGCAACAAAGGCTGCCTTTTTGGGGCAGCCTTCATTATTCTATTTCTGTAATATATCAGTTTAATCTTCAATAGTACATATACTTACACGGTTCCAATCCGGTTCAGTAAACATATCGCCTACACCCTGACCTTCGGCAGTGATACGAGATGCACTGATTTTATACTTGTTGACCAAGATCGTTTTTACAGCTTCTGCACGTGCTGCGGCAATTCTGGCATTCACTTCAACACTACCTTCCGGAGAAGCGTATCCCTTAATAACCACTTTAGAATCAGCGTGTTTCTTCATATAAGACGCTACACGTTCTACATTAGGAAGCTGTGATGCGTCAACAGATGACCTGCCTTGTCTGAAAGTAATGATAGACTCCGGTACGCGAGCGGTTTGTACTACAGTTTCAACCGGAACAACCTTTGTGCGGCATGCCTCAAGCTCTTCTTGCAATCCGTTGATACGCTGGGTAGCATTATTGATTTCACCGTCTTTGCTATTCACTTCCGAACGAAGCGCATTGATTGAAGAGTTCAGACCATCAATTTCCGCTTGATTGTACACTTTCACTTTCGCAAAATGATGTGTTCCGTTACTTGTCTTAAAGTGGTATGTCAATCCGGCTGTCAACTCAAACGCTGCATTGTTAGCATTGAAACGGCTCTTTGACTCCGGGAAGCCACCTTGCATATCATATACGATGGCTGGTTTAAGCCCCACTGTCCATGCTTTACTTTCACCTAAATTAAAATTCAGGTTCAATCCGAAGCGGGTAGACCAAGAGTTTTCGTCTCCATCACCACTTGCGTAATAGTGTAACCAACCCATTCCGGCTACCGCTTCCACCTCAAAGAGACGAGGAGTACCGTTATAACCAGCAAACAGATTCATCAAGTTCACCTTACCCAATAAACTGACATCCGAAGCATCAAAAGCTGTTTTACTTTGGGTCGTGTTAACATATCCCATACCCTGAAACCCTAATCCGAAAATGGGAGTTAACTGTTTCGATATTCCAATTCCGAACGCGGGACGCATCCCTTTAAAAAAAGCACTATGGGTGAGAGGAGTTACCGCACCCGCTTTTAGTTCTACAGACCAGTTGTCCGTTAATTTTGTACCTTCTACGACAGATTGGGCATTTGCTGTAAATCCACCCAATACAAAAGCTAATAGAATAATAGATTTTCTCATAATCATAAGTTTAAAATATTATGTTTTACCTGCTAAATCATTAGATATGCTTGGTTTAGCCATGTCTAATTTTTTAGTTCATAATTAAGTTCTTTATTTACTTCAAACAACATATTGTATCAAATATTAGTTCACAAGGCAAAAACCTAATTAACATCTATTATCTTCTTAGAAAGATAGAACCAGATACTATTCCAATGAAAAAGAACAGTAATAGGGGTAAGTTTATCCGTAATTCATATACAAGTAAATCACAAATTCTGCCGTATCTTTGCAATGTCATAAAGAAATAAGTAAAAAGATTATTTATAAAAACTGTTTGGTATGTATTTAGAAAATATTTATTCGCCTGAAGATGTAAAAAAGCTATCGATTGAAGAGCTTAATAAATTAAGCGGTGAAATCCGTGCCGCACTTCTGCAAAAGCTAAGTGAACATGGCGGACATTTCGGTCCCAACTTCGGAATGGTAGAAGCGACAATTGCCCTACACTATGTATTCAACTCGCCCAAAGACAAAATTGTATTTGACGTATCGCACCAGAGTTATGTACACAAGATGTTGACCGGCCGTAAAGACGCTTTCCTCAATCCGGCCAAATACGACAATGTATCAGGGTATACCGAACCGCAAGAAAGTGAGCACGATTTCTTTATCATCGGCCATACCTCTACTTCCGTCAGCCTGGCCAGCGGACTGGCAAAAGGACGTGACCTTACAGGCGGTAATGAAAATATCATAGCTGTCATAGGCGACGGTTCTTTAAGTGGCGGTGAAGCATTCGAAGGGTTGGACTATGTGGCAGAGCTGGGTACCAACATGATTATCATCGTCAATGACAACCAAATGTCTATTGCCGAGAATCATGGCGGATTATACAAGAATCTAAAAGAATTACGTGACAGCAACGGTCAATGTGAGTGTAACTTCTTCAAAGCTATGGGACTGGATTATATGTATGTAAATGATGGCAACAATGTACAGGCATTAATCGAAGCTTTCTCTAAGATAAAAGATATCCAACATCCGATAGTAGTACACATCAATACTCTCAAAGGTAAAGGCTATGCACGTGCCGAGCAAGATAAAGAGACTTATCATTGGCGTACTCCATTCAATCCGGAGACCGGAGAAGCCAAAGTTAACGACGAAGAAGAAGATTATAGCGAAGTAACCGCCCAATACCTGCTGCAAAAGATGAAAGAAGACCCGCGTGTAGTAACAATTACTTCGGGCACTCCCGCCGTTCTGGGCTTTACTCCGGACCGTCGGCAAGAAGCAGGCAAACAATTCGTAGATGTAGGTATTGCTGAAGAACACGCGGTAGCACTTGCTTCGGGTATTGCAGCCAACGGTGGAAAACCGGTTTATGGAGTTTACAGTACATTTATCCAACGCTCTTACGACCAACTTTCACAAGACCTCTGTATCAACAATAATCCGGCTGTCCTGCTCGTATTCTGGGGTACATTATCCGGAATGAATGATGTGACACATCTCTGTTTCTTCGATATTCCGGTCATCAGCAATATTCCCAATATGGTTTATCTGGCACCGACTTGCAAAGAAGAATATATTGCCATGTTAGAATGGAGCATCCGTCAAAATGAACACCCGGTTGCCATCCGTGTTCCGGCTACCGAGGTTATTAGTTGCGGAGAGCCGGTGGACTCCGATTACAGCATTCTCAATCGCTATAAAGTCACTCATCGCGGTTCGAAAGTGGCAATTGTAGCTTTAGGCTCATTCTATGGATTAGGACAGTCGGTCGCATCACTCCTGAAAGAAAAAGAAAATATTGACGCGACACTCATCAATCCGCGTTACATCACCGGAATAGACAGCGAGCTCATGAATGAGCTGAAAGCCGACCATGAATTAGTAATCACGTTAGAAGATGGTGTCTTGGATGGTGGATTCGGTGAAAAGATTAGCCGCTATTATGGTACTTCCGACATGAAAGTTCTCAATTACGGAGCCAAAAAAGAATTTGTAGACCGTTATGATCTACAGGAATTTCTTCGTGCCAATCACCTGACGGATGAACAGATTGTAGAAGATATCACTGCACTTATCGGATAAAGCATACTACCAATTCACTATATACTCTTATAGGTTGATGTAATTGTCATAACAGACAGTATACATCAACCTATTCTTATTTTTCAACTATTCAATCAAATAAAAAACCAAACAATTGTTTGGTTTTCGTATTTTTCATTTATCTTTGGAGCACAAAAACAGATTAATTGTGATTGCGACTAACAACTACACATTATTAAATCTTTATATTTTACGATTATGAAAAAATTTCTATTTATCCTGACTGTCATTGCCGGACTTTTCGTGAGCAATGCCGAAGCACGTATGAAAATCAGAATTCCGGTAGACAACAGTATCCCGAAAGTTGCCGCTCTTCCGGATAGTTCTTATTACAAAACAGATGAAGGCGCTCATTTGGATTTAGGGTACATCGAAGAAGACGGAAAACGTACTTTAGTACTCTTCTCAGAATCGAAGCCCGACACTTATTATGAAATTTCAGACGAATACGCAGAAGTCATTAAAAAAGACTTGAATGTGGAAGAATTGAGCAGCCTTATCCCCACCCCTACATTTTGGGACAAATGGGGTGGTAGTATTCTTTTCTATGGATTTGCCGCTTTAGTGGTCATCGGCATAATAAGCTACCTGAAAGATTTCATTTTCGGCCTTTTAGGACTGGGAAAGAAAAATAAAGAAGAGAATGAAGAAGAATAAACCGGAACCATTAACTATATAAAAGAATAAGGGGTATGTCATAATGAATTATGGCGCACCCCTTATTCTTTTATATAGCAAATCTATCTATTTCTTTTTACTATCAATCTCTTTCAACAATTCGTCAACTGCTGCCTTCAATTGTGTATCCTCACCTTTTACAACAGTTTCCGGACTATTAGCCACCTTAATATCAGGCTCCAACTGAGAATTTTCCAGATAGCTACCGTCAGCCAAACGATAACCGACAATAGGAATACCGAATACCAATGAAGGATCCTGCAAAGTCTCCCAAGAAACACTGGTCATCGTTCCCGGCACAGGCATACCGACGAGCTTGCCGATGTTCCGGTGTTTATATACCCAAGGAGTACCGTGCGCATTCGAGTAATTCGCTTCACATTGCAACATAATGGAAGGTTTATTCCAACGACGGCTCGGCATATCACAAGCTTCACGCCCACGTACTACCTGCGTGAAATATTTCTGCCCGCTGAACAAAATTTCAATATCTTCATGCAGTCGGCCTCCACCGTTGAAACGAGTATCGATGACAATCCCCTCACAGTTGTTATATTTACCCAGAATATCAGAATAGACAGTACGGAAACTTCCGTCACCCATAGACTGTATATGCACATATCCCAATCTTCCGTTCGACCATTTTTCCACTTCCGCAGCACGTTGTTTTACCCAACGGTTATACAACAGTCCGTTCAAACGCCCGCCGGAAATAGGCATAACCACCTCTTCCCAACGCTCTTTACTCTGCGGATCGTATAGTGAAATCAATGTTTTCTTGCCTGCTTTGTTGTTCAGCAAAACAGTAATATCATTTTCCTGAGAAATTTCCTGTCCATTGATTTTCTCAATAATGCATCCTTCCTTTACTTTGGTACGGGAATGATCAAATGGACCTTTCTCTATCACTTCAGCAATTCTCATGCCTTTTCCCCGATATTCCCAATCGAACAAAAGCCCCAAATTGGAAGTAACATCCCCCTTACCGTTGGCAAAATAACGGCCTCCGGTATGGGATACATTCAACTCGCCCAGCCACTCACTCAGCAATTCGGCAAAATCATAGTTATTGTCGATATGAGGAAGGAACTTACGGTAAGCCGCACTCATCTCATCCCAATTCACCCCGTGCATATTCAAGTTATAGAAGCGTTTCTGCTGTTGCTTATATACATGGTCAAACATAGCTTCCCGTTCGGCAGCCAAATCCATCTTCATCTCCGCTTGATAACTAATCGGTTTCAACGCATCCGACTTTGCATCCATCTTCTGCATATTCCTACTGCCCAACAAGAATATATTTCCATCTTTATCCATAGATAAGGAAACCCAACCGGTATTGAGCTTATGCAGACGCTTTGTCTCCTTTTCACGAAGATTCATTTTCCAAAGGTCATAGCCACCTTCAAAAGCAGAAAAATAGTAGAGGTTCTCTCCGTCTTTCGAGACAATGGCGCTACCTAAATCCGAAGAATTGGGTGTCAAGCGGACAATGCGGTCTTCAATACCTTTCAACTCTACGACAATCTCTTTTTTACTTTCCTTATCTTTGTCGGACTTGCCGTTGTCTCCATCTTTATCTTTATCTCCATCTTTCTTTTTATCTTTACCGGTGTCCTTTTTCTTTTCATCCTTTTTCTTCTCGTCTTTCTCTTTCGCCTTCTTCTGTTCCTTTTCAAACTCTTTGAGTAATTCGAAATCCTCCTTGCTCAACCGATAACGATCGTATGCATCCTGGTTCAGGAATACCAACATAACATCCTGCTGTGAACCCCACGAAGCATGGGCACGCATCCCGTAGCGTTCCGTTTGGAAAAGAACAGCGTTCCCGTCAAGTACCCAACGCGGAGAAGCGCTCATATAACCGCTATTTGTCAGATTAGTGATTGCTCCTCCTTGCGCACTGACAATACCTATATCAGAATACGGATCATGACGGTTTCCTATAAATTCCAACGTAAACCATTTACCGTCCGGCGACCATTCATAATCAAACCCGCCCCCTGTATTGTACCATGTAGATCCATCCGTCACCTGACGTACTTTCTTCGTCTCCAGATTGAGTACCATCAGACGGTTGCGGTCTTCGATAAAGGCAATCTCCTTCCCATCGGGAGAATATTGCGGATATCTGCGTTCCACTGTTTTAGAGGGGAGTAACACCTCTTCCTCAATAAGAGTTGCATTGGGAAAATTAGGATCTTCTTTACGTATAATCTTTGCCATATACAGTTGCCAGTTGCCTGTCCGTTCGCTGGCATACACCAATGTCCTATTGTCCGGAGCAAACGAAAGGCCCGATTCTCCGGCAGGCGTATTGGTTATCTGCTTAGTGGTCGGATAATCGGTTGACGTAACGAAAACATCGCCACGAACGATGAACGCTACCTGCTTGCCATCCGGAGAAACACAGGCGGAAGTAGCTCCCTGTGAGAATCTGAATGATGCGATATCCTTGTCATCATCACGGACAAGTTCCACTTTCACCTTTTGCGGACGGGAGTTCGGCTGTTGCGTATAAAGTTCCCCATCGTATGCATAGCACAAGGTTCCCTTATCACTGACAGAGAGAAAACGCACCGGGTGAGTACGGAAAGTCGTTACAGGCTTCACTTGCTGCGGAGCATTCAATGGGAAAGAATATACATTGAATGAACCTCCGTTACGTTCGCTCAGAAAATACACAGACTTCCCGTCGGGAGCGTAAACCGGATTACGGTCTTCCCCGTCACGGTTCGTCAGATTGGTATGTTCTCCTGTTTGAGTATCGTACAGCCAGATATCTCTTGTGATGGATGACGTATGGTGTTTTCTCCATTCGTCTTCAAACCCTTTACGGTCCTGATAAAGGAAATTCCTCCCGGCCTTGTCGAAACAAACCCATTCGGCAGGAGTACCCAAGACTTGTTCGGTATTTCCCCCTTCGGCAGGCACTCTATACAGTTCCGTCATAGCACTTGTAGGAAACAGGGCACTGGTTGCCGGATCTTGAATGGAAGCGGAAAAAAGCACATACTTCCCATCCGGTGTAAAGGTGGAGGGAATTTCCGAAGCAGAATGATAAGTCAGTCTCCGGGCAGCGCCTCCATCGGCAGACATAATAAAAAGGTCAAAATTCCCATTGCGGTCGCTGGCAAAAGCAATCTGCTTTCCATCGGGCGACCAGACCGGATTGGCTTCATAAGAGGCTTGTGTTGTTAATTGGACGGCAGTTCCTCCTTGTGCGGATACTTTGTAGATATCGCCCTTATAGCAAAAGACTATTTCGCTTCCATCGGGCGAAATACGCGCGTCGCGCATCCATAAAGGAGTTACAGCAGCATAGCCGACGGATACTGCGGCCAGCGCAAACGATAAACAAGTGATAAGTTTCTTCATATTTAATTAGTCTATATTTATGTCTAAAACAGTCCTTCTAAATAACTCTTCCTGTGTGATTATAAAATACCCTGTCACCAAAATCCTTACAGAAAAAAGCGTACTTGTCTACTCCCGTACAATGGCACACTCCTATCTGACGAGGCATATACCGTCGGAGATAATCTGAAATCACATGATATTTTTGCTCTTCCGCATTATGAATATGAAAGCCGCCCAAAAGCAGCTCACAAGGGAGACCGGGAAATGCGTTCCGTATCGTTCGCAATATATTAGTGATTCCTCGATGGGAACAGGCACTCAGTACAGAGAAACTTTCATCGCCGACCAGCGCCACCGCCAGTTCATCCTCAAAAGTATCGGGAATTTTATTGCCGTCATCCTGTTGAACAAAGAACCGTTCAAAATGAGTATCTTCCTTATCTTCGATTTTTATCGAGGGAAACAAGACAACTCCCGGAAGCAATTCCGTCCATTGGTCAATAAAGCGAAAACGGGATAAGTCGAACGTTTCGGTATGCTTGATTCCATTTTCACGATCATCCTTAAATTTAGGAGAGAAAATGCTACGCTTGCACACAACTGTTGCAATGGTATTCAATTCCAGAAAATGGCGCAAACCTCCCGTATGGTCACTATGCCCATGAGAGAGTATCAGATAGTCTACTTCCCGCAAGTCGATGTGAAGCAGACGGGCATTGCGAATGAACAAATCCGATGCACCTGTATCAAAGAGTAATTTATGTTCTGCCGTTTCAATATAAAGAGAAAGCCCATGCTCTGCCTGTAGCTTGCGCCCATAAACGCAATTCTCCACCAGAGTGGTTATTTTATAATTCATAATAATGTACTTTTAGATAGATATTGCACATGACAAAAAGTTCTGCTACAAAATTATAACAATTCCGTAGCAGAACAAACAATCCAGACTATTATCTACTAAAATAATTGGTTTTCGTCAAATACGTTTTCCCATTTCGTAGGCTTCCTTCATATGTGGAGTATCTTTAATCTCCCCTACTTTCCAAGCGCCTACCCCATAGACAACCCCTTTTTCCTGTGGTGCTTCCAGACAGTCGAGGAACCCACGAAAACCGTCAATAGTGCGTTCCATCATCGCTTTACTGTTTTCAGCCGCCGCAATGATAAAATAAAATTCCTTGTTGCTTATTTCCGTATACCGTGCGCAGCAGCGATCGATCATTATCTTCATTTGTCCGCACATAGTATAAAAATAAACCGGTGTTGCCATTACGATGACATCGGCGGCAATCATCTTCTCCACAATCTCAGCCGCATCGTCTTTCTGCGGACAAGGTTTTCCGTACATACTACAAACACTGCACCCCGTACAAGGATGTACCGTCTTATCTTTCAGAAAAATCTTTTCCACTTCATTACCTGCTTCAAGAGCACCTTTCATAAACTCATCACAAAGTACGTCCGAATTTCCACCTCTGCGTGGACTGGACGAAAGTATCAGAACTTTTTTAGCCATAACTTTACTATTTTATATTTTCCGAATCCTTTTATCAATGATTCACTTTGCAAAAATAGAGAAATAAAAGTATATAGAATGTAGACAAATTACAGAGAAAGATACCCGAATTACAGATTCCATGTTTTTGTTCTATTGGTAATAAATAGACCTTCTATGTTAGTTCAGATAAGGAATCTTTACTATAAAAGAAGTATCCGAAGATTCGATTTCGATTCGTCGGTTGTAAAGTGCGTATTGGTGCTGTAGATTCCTCAATCCCATACCGTTCCGCACAACACAAGAACGCCGCTGCAGATTGTTAGTTACAACGATGCCATCCGAATCGATGATAATATGTATGGTCAACGGCATTTCGGATGTTGCTATATTATGTTTCAACGCATTTTCCACCAACATCTGTACGCTGACCGGAACAATTTTCCTTTCGTGCCATATCTCGCAATCCACAATTGCGACTCGCAAGGCATCTCCGAAGCGAATACGCTCTAAATAAAGATAAGCATCAACAAAATCCAATTCTTCGCCTACCGAAACCTGAGGTCGGTCGTGTGTCGTGAGCAGATAACGATAAACACCGGACAGTTTCTTGGCGAAACGATTGGTCTTTTCTGCATCTTCATAGGCAAGTGCCGCCAACACATTAAGACTGTTGAACAAAAAATGAGGATTAATCTGATTCTTCAGCGCCTCGAACTGATAAAGCGCTTTTTCTTTCTCCATCACGGCTAACTTGCGCTGTTGTTCGACCTGCCGGCGATTATAAAAAAACAACTCAATGAAAAGCACGATAAGACTATTCCACAGCACAATGGGGAACACACTGCCTTCAATACTGAATGGAAACGAATAAAGCTGTGCAACAATGTAATTGATTGCAACGGCAAGTACTCCTACCAACAATGCAGTCAGTGAGATACTCAAAATTATCCGTATGCCGTTCTGTTCGAAGAATCGTTTCTGGAGCAATTTGGCCACTTGATAATCCGCATACCCGATGAGAATGCAACACGGCAAATTCATAAAAAAATCAACCCATAAACCGGCTGTCCCTGTCCTTTCCGGTGTATGTGCCAAAATAGAAAAGGTATAAATGAAAAGCAGCAACGATGCGGCAATCAGCAGAATGAAAAATAAAATCGTTCTCTTTTTCATAGACTAGACGTGTTTATCGGATATCATCAAGCCATTGTAAGACCCGCCCTACCCGGTCACGGCTGACTACAACTTCGTGGGAACATTCCGTTGAAAAGAAAATCTTCAGACGACCACCGAAATAACGGGAGACCTTTCCAACAGCCCGGATATTAGCGATACAGTTGCGTGCTACCCGAAAGAAGTGCATTTCATCCAATATTGTCTCCAACTGTTCCAATGTATAATCGACAATGTAGCGACGACCGGAGAACAGATATAGAAAAATATATTTATCTTCGCTGTAAAAAAACGCAATATCGGACGTCTCGACATATTGGAACGTATCTCCCGACCGGACAAGAAAGCGGTTCTTCTTACTTCCGGTCATATATGTCGCTTCGAGCCGTTTGAGTTCGGGAGTAGCGGTACGCGGCAACCGATTCCGTTCGAACTTGCAAAGAGCAGTCTCCAACGTCTGCTCTTCTACAGGTTTGAGCAGGTAGTCAATACTGTTTACCTTAAATGCCCGTAGTGCATATTCATCATAAGCGGTAGTGAAAATAACCGGAATATCCACTTCCGTTCGTTCGAAAATCTCAAAACTCAATCCATCGGAGAGCCGAATATCCACAATCATCAGGTCGATACCTCCCGATGTGAGTTGCAGTATAGCCTGTTCAATCCCTGCAGCCCACCCCACCAATGTATAATCGGGACGCAGACGCTGCATCATTCGTCGGATTTCTTCGTAAGCTAACCGTTCATCCTCTATGATAATATATTTCGTCATTGTATTTTAGCTTATGGTTTTCAAAATTACGATAATTTCTGCAGTTACACGACTTCTGCGATGTAAAACTGTCCGAAGTGCCACAATAAACAGTCATAAAAGAGATGTCGATATCAAACTCAAAAATTCCAATTAAATCCGGTTGTTACACGAAACGATACACCAAAATCGTGTTCGTCTTCACGAAAACTATCGAGAAATCCTCTGAAATCACGATCCGAAATTTTTATCGAGCGTAACCAATTTCCACCTATTCCCCAATAAATATTCGCCTTTGGAGTAATACTGAACGACTGCGACAAGGTCGAGCGTATCATCATTGAGGAATAAATCTTAGACTTTCTGTCGACACGCATCACGGAAGAGATACCATACCATCCATTTCAATAGCAGTCAGTTCCAATTTGAATTTTCGATTCAGCCATTTGGTCACCGCAACTTTCAGTCCGCTCGACATATCCACGCAAAATTCGTATTTACCGGAGGCGCGCCAATTCAAATACCCCATAGGCAGAAGCATCGGTACTCCGAATGAATTGGTCAATCCCGCACCTACACCAATGTCTAGATTATCCCGTAATTTATAGACGAAAATAACGGCCCCATTAGCCAGAATACTGTGCCATGCAATCTGATTCGGAGAGGTATAAACACCGCAACCCAACGAAATGATCAGACTCCATCGTTCAGAAATGGGCCGTAGATGTGATACGTTCAAACTGGCATTCAAAATCCGATCGGGATTCAGTTCGGCTGCTATCCCATTGTTTCGCAGCAAAGCATAGCTACAATCCAGCGTTGCCAACCATGAGAGAAGCTGTCCTCGATCGTTCTGCTTCAAGGAAAAAGGCAACGTGTACCGTCCAGAAAAACGCCACATATCCCCTGAGCCGAATCTATTTCCGGCTTCGTCCCTCAAAAAGGAAGAAGAAATGTATTCATTACTCACATAGCCTTGCCCGAAAAGTAGAGTCGGAATGCAGATACAGACACATAATATGCAAATTGCATTAAATCGTTTCATTTTTCGATTTTTCTGCAAATGTAGCCTGCACACGATTTTGTACCAATACTATTCCGACAGAACGACAATCCAGATGGATAAAATACAAAATAGAATGGATGAATCATTTGTTGTTATCAACCTTCTTGCACTCTACCGCTCCAACTCTCATATTTAATTATACGATAAAAGTCTCATACTTCCCAACATTTCCATCCCTTATTAGCACAAATGTACACCACATATGTCCGTACATTATAATTAGGAAACTTTTTCTTAGTGTCTTCACCGTATCTTTTCACCTGTTCCACGTGCTCGGGAAGAGGATCGGAAAGTGCAAGCATCTTTTCAGCTTCTTTCATACGATAATATTTAAATTCGACCACGCGATCATCCGTATAATAATCCGTACCGGGAATACCGGTCATTTCAAAGTCTGATCGGCCTGCTGAATTATTCTGTTCGATAGCAAAGGTATAACAACTACTTAAATAACGTGACACCAGTTCGTAGAAAGAACACCGGATAAAGTTTTCATTGATCTTATCAAAAACTTGTGCCGGGAATTGTCCCAAATATTGTTCGAAATAATTCTGAACGAGTGGTTCTAAGCTTCGATTGGAATCATAGTGCCGATACACAGGAACATAACGTTGTGCATTGCCTTCTATTTTGTTCAGTTGATTATAGTAGTCCATGTATACACTACGCATCGTCATATTAGGCAATGTGGTCACAAATTTATCCTTCAACGTTGTCATTCCCAAATAGAACAGGCTGATAGGATAAAATTCTTTATCAAAGAACTTCTGCTTATTAAATTTACTGGCAAGATCAGCCACATTATAAGGCAGTTCATCGTCAATTACCAATGCATCCAACATCGCTTTCGCATTATCCAGCGAAAGAGTCAACCGACGAATCCAATGAATGTCAGTACGTAGATTTTCATCTACCAATTCGTCCGGAATACTACCGGCATTGGCTGCAAATTTCTTGAAGAAGTAAGTAAGGATAGTGGCATTGAATAACCGATCTCCATTCGGACGGAAACGATAACCATCATAGTTACTCACTATTAGTTGCCATATTTCGTCAAAGCGATCCTGTCCCGTAGAATACTTATCAAGCACATAACGTAGATATGTTTCAGTTTCTTCGTATGTAAACCCAAGCATATTCAGGAAATTAGGCTCAAGAGTCAATATCTCTGCAATATTATATCCACTGGTCAAATCATCCATAGTGACGGGTAACACACCTGTACAAAAACAAGTACGGATACTACCTTCACCAATACCAGCTTTTATCACCTTGAAGAAAGTGCGCAAAAAACTATCATTCGTGGTCACTTTTTCATAAAGCGGGTCATTGTAAGCTGTAAGCAGTTGATTAGTGAAGTTATCATATTCATCAATCAATATATAAACTTTGGGGAATTCATGAGAACGGGCATAACTTAGTACTTCTTCCAACATTTTAGAAGCGTCTCCCCGAGTGGTAAACTGAAAGTCACCGAACAAATCTCTGTTATGCTCCACCATCACATCTACCGGACCACAGTTCAAATCATTAAAATTTTGAGCCAATCCTTCAATAGTATCCGCCATCACCATTTTTGAAAAATCGTAGCGAATAATCATATAACGGTTATGTTCTTTTGTCGGATGATTACCAATCCAAGTTCCTCCAAACAGTTCGTCAAACCGATTCGCTTTGGTACGATCATAATAACAAGCCAAAGTCGAGACTAATAAACTTTTTCCAAAGCGACGGGGGCGCAGAAATATGGGAGCCTTATAATCCTCAAGCCTGAATATGTATTCTGTCTTATCTACATAATAGTATCCACGCTCACGCAAATCTATGAAATCTGCTACTGCATAAGGAATAGTTATTCTTGCCATAATTAAACTGTTTTTTCTATAGACAAACAAAGGTACAAAATTGTTAGCAATAACAAGAAGAAATCTTTGAATTGATTGTCATTACTCTTGTTGCCAGACATAAAACACGGTTCTTCCAGCTCCACGTTTACGAAGAATCCCTTTCTCAATGAAAGTATTCAAATCATCTATTGCTTTCAGCCGGGAAAGTCCGGTCAGGCGACTATATTCCAATCGGGTAATACCACCATTTTTCTTCAGAAATTCCTGTAAAAGCTGTTGACGTTGCTCCATAGAAAATTCCACTTTTTGAGAAGAATGTTTGGATTTGTCCACACGTTCCAACTCTATCTCACGCTTAATCTTCCTTTTGAACTCTTTGGAAGTACGCAAATGCACGTTATCAAAACAGATTGATTCGGCACGAATCTCCCGTTTAGCCATTACTTTATGCGTACATTTCAAAGAGATGCTGAAATGCCCGAGTTCGCCAAGTTCTACAACATATCCTTCTGATAAAGCTTCGGCAAGTTCATCGATCACAATTCCTACCACTGCATCTATCACATTATAATTAAATGTTTGGGAAGAGTGAGACACATGTTCCAGAAACTCTTTTTTCGAGTAGGTTCCGCTTGGGACAATGCGGGCATGAAGAGGTTGTTGTTCTCCTGTATTCTGAACGTCCGGTGTCTCATATAAATCATACTTTGCACTCATAAGTATCTTCGTTTTATTAGGTTTATGTATTTATACTCCTTTTGACTAACATTTAATCTCTTCAATACGAGGATTTAGTCCTAACTATACATAAAATTAATCGTCTGACTATAGTTACTTTTTCGTCTGACTATAGTTAGACGAAAATTAAACTACAGTCAGACGAAAAGTACACTATAGTCAGACGATTAATCTATCGCATACAAAGGTATAACTTTATGCGATACAACCATTAAGTTTTAAGCAAAAACATGGTTAGTAATAGAGATATTATTTATCTTTGCTTGAACTAACAGTTGAGGCTTATGGGAAATAAGCCTTTCATATCTGGTGTTGCGGCATCGGGTGATTTAAAAGCAACAACAATGAGAAAATCTTCTTCCTCTCTAAATAGACTCCGAAAAAAATGCAAAGATTACTTAGTCTCTGTACTCATATTCATTTTATTTCTATGTCTGCTGATACTCTTCAGATGCAAATCTCGTAACGGACGTATAAGAGAATATCGAGAGAAAATAAAAACAGCGAAAGTTATGTCGGAAATACGGGCTATTGAATCGAATAAACACCCTGTATATACCTTTCAGGGAAAAGATAAGACGCTCGAACTTCCTATGGAAATTACTGATAAAGGAAAATTTGTATCTGTCATAGTGAACGGTAGTAAAACCAGTTTTCAACTATCAGATGAAGATAGTGAATTCACTGTCTCTCCGCAAGGTGTATTAGCATGGCATGAAGCGGGAGTACTGACAACCGAAGAAATAGGCGGAGAAGAAACCATAAGGCAACTAAAGGAGAATGCAGTAAACGACAGTCTCACTGTGCATCTGTTTAATATTCGAATCGGCAATTGTGTACTGCCGGAAGTTAATGTCAGAATCACTCAGACACAAGAATTTCCTTATCTCATGGGGATAAAGGCTTGGAATATGTTATTATCGTCTTTGCCGTCAGACAAAGAGTAGTAAATTTTGAAGAACAAACAATTAGGAAATACACAAAAATGTTATCTTTGCCCGTGATTTATTCACAAGAACGTGATAAAGTAAATTCTAACTATTTAATAAAAAAAACTATGATCAGATTAAATGTTTTTGTTCGTGTAAACGAATCCAACCGCGAAGAAGCGATAAAAGCAGCAAAAGAACTGACTGCCTGCTCTTTAAAAGAAGAAGGATGTATTGCTTATGATACTTTCGTAAGCAACACGCGTCCTGACGTTTTCATGATTTGCGAAACTTGGCAGAATGCCGAAGTATTAACAGCACACGAAAAATCTCCTCATTTCGCTCAATATGTAGGTATCATTCAGAAATTGGCTGAAATGAAATTGGAAAAATTTGAATTCTAAATGAATTACGAGGCTGTTCGAGAACAGCCTCGTTAAATCCGCTATTCCTTATCTTTCCGAGTAGAATTAGTCGAGTTTCTTATGGATGAATGTTCCTTCAATCCAATAAGTTGCGTGATTCGATTCAAATTTCAACAAGACATAGCCGGGATCAGTGGGGCCACCGGGAAAATGATCGATAAACCAGTCCTGCCAAAGTTCCTGCTTCATCTTTTCGTCAGTTACAACTTCCACTGTCCCCGTTAACGCTACGCTGTCTCCTTTATCCTGAAAACATAATCCCGCTTTCGGATTCGATAAGAAATCAATTGTTTTTAATGAATCTGCTCCGGTAGACATCCAGATAGTGGAAATTCCTTCTGCCAGGATTTTGCTCATCGGTACAGGGCGGGGATAACCTTCTTTATTCACAGAAGCAAGGGTAACTACTTCACATCTCTGCAACAATTCTGTTGCTTTCTCTTTCATTGTTTTTGTGGTCATAAGCTGATTGTTTTTTATTAACCCTGCAAAGGTAACGGCATATCTGCCCATTCTATTGTAAAAAAGCGACTTTTACCTATCTATCTTTGTGGCTCGATATAAGTAAGTGTGGTTTCTTGCGGAACTGTAAGGGAAAGAAAAGACGCAGGAGTATTGCCGGACATCGACTTAATCTCTTTTGAAAAATGCGCTAAATCATAATATCCTGCATCAACCGCCGTAGTCAACAGGTTGGCTGATATCGTGGTTCTCAATAATTCCACAGCATTCTTAAATTTGACAATACGGCTGTATTCTTTAGGAGTAAATCCGGTATAATGCTTGAACTTCCTCTCAAAATGACGCTGACACAAACAGACGTCATCCATCAGGCTGCGAACTGAACGTTTTCCTCCGGAATGATTAATCATGTTCACTGCCATAGCGACGTGCGAATCGGCAGGCTGATAATGGCGAGCCAAATATGCCAGCAAATATTCCTCCACTACTCGTATTCGATCTGCAATATGCTTCTGCTCACACAATCTTTCAATAAAAGTATCATCAAAAACAGCCTTCATCTCATTGGCATTGATTCTACTATTCACAAACTCATGCAGAGGCAGGTTTGTAAAACAAGAGAGCCCGCAAGGTAAAAAACGAACGCCAAACATATGAACCGATTCTGCATAAGTGACGAGTTCCGAATATTTTGTCATAGGTCCTACAAAATAGGAACGATAGGGTTGCATCATCAGACTTCCTTCTTCAACAGCATTAGCCACCTCTCCCAGCGTAAATATAAAATCGGTACAACCATCCGGCAGAATATGGATGCGCATACCATAATCCGGATTACCCTTAAACTCCCAATAGTTATCAATATAGGGAACAAGTAAATGAGAAGGCTGATATTCTGTATACATGGATATATTTTGCAAACAAATATAGAGAGAATAAATTCTAATTCATACATTTGTATCTCAAAATAAAAAAATAAATGAGGAATTTTGCAGCTATCGACTTTGAAACAGCCAACGGCAAACGTACTAGCGTATGCAGTGTTGGTGTTGTCATTGTAAAGGAAGGAAAGATTATAAACAAAATCTATCGTTTGATTCGTCCTGCCCCCAACTACTATACCCAATGGACGACAGCTGTCCACGGACTCACGTACGATGACACGATAGAAGCGGATGATTTTCCAGAAGTATGGGCGGAAATCAAACCGCTGATAGACGGTCTGCCACTTGTAGCTCACAACAGTCCTTTTGATGAGGGTTGCCTCCGTGCGGTTCATGAACTATATGGAATGACTTATCCTCCATATAAATTCTATTGCACCTGCCGCACTTCAAGAAAAGTGTTTGGAAAAGAACTCCCGAATCATCAATTACACACAGTAGCCGCCCGGTGCGGATATGACCTGACCAACCATCACCACGCATTGGCAGACGCTGAAGCTTGCGCACAAATAGCTTTGCTTATCATTCCCGAACCGAAAAAAGCAAGAAAAGCAAAGAAAGCCGATAAAGATACATATGTGGGAGATTTATTCGCTCCACTCATTCCCCAACCGATAAAAAAAAACAAAATCGAGTAGGAGGAAAACGAGAGACCTACCCGATGACAGGTAAGTCTCTTTCTTTTTTTTGAATGGGCAAATTTTTGTTATACGCCTACTTGAAGAGTAAATTCAAATCCATTGATAGGAACTCTTCAAAGGATAAGCCTCCGGAACCGACCACAAAGGCCCTATACGGATGGTAAGCTTTTTCAAATTTAGGCAAGCCATTGTTGGTGGTTCGTCTTCCGCTTTTAACCTCGATGGCGATTGTCTTGCCTCTTCTATGAAGTACAAAGTCAACTTCGTCGTGGCTATCACGCCAGTAATAAGCCTTGTAATCACAAATCTGTGCCTGACTTACAATATAGGCACCAACTGCTGATTCTACATAACGCCCCCAAGCTTTAGGATCTTCAGCCATTTCCGTGAAGTCCTTATCAGCATACACGTTGCGCAAAGCGTTGTTATGGACTTGAAATTTAGGAATTGAGTTGTATTTGCGAGCATCGTCTTCAGCATATTTCTGTAAACCACACAGCAAACCACATTCATCCAAAAGATGGAGGTAACCAGCCAGCGTAGTGACATTGCCTACATCTTGAAGCTGAGCGGCCACTTTGGTAAGAGACAGTAGCTCGCCACTATAACTACTACCGAGTTCAAACAGTTGGCGGAGTAGTTGTGGCTTCATGATTTTTGTATCCATCAGCACATCCTTCGAGATGGATGGTTCAACCAAAGAGTCTTTGACGTAGTTTCGCCAACGACGCTCATCGGTGATATAAGATGCTGCGCCCGGATACCCACCAAAATAGACATATTGATAGAGATTCCAACCGAAGCATTCTCTCATTTCAGGGAAAGTCCAATGTGTCAACCGAATTAGCTCATATCTGCCGGCCAATGATTCGGTGAGTCCCTTTTCGATTAACATGCGTGATGCCCCCAATAATACGACTATGAGCTCACGTTTTTCACGGGTATCTCTGTCCCATTCAGCCTTTACAGTCTCGCTCCAGTTGTTTATCTTTTGTATTTCGTCTACCACCAATAGGTGTTTCCCTTCCCCACGTATGTCCATACGCATACGAGCTGTCTGCCATACACCTGCCAGCCAGTCTGCAGATGCACCTACGACATCATCAGCCGAATAACTGTCATAAGGCATATTGCAGACTTCAAGGACTTGACCAATCAATGTGGACTTACCCACTTGGCGTGGCCCAACAATAACCTGCATTTTTCCGCGAGGTTCATTAATGCGTGCCATCACTTCTGAATATTGTTCTCTTTTATATCCCATCATCTATAAAATGTTTATTCACTTGAGCAAAAATGTTCAATCCATTAAATAAAAATGTTCAATCCCTTACAAAGGTAAGGTCTTTCTCTAATAATGAATATTTTTACACGAACAATCCATATGCTTTTTTATCTATTTTATGGCTTAGCCGGAAAATCAATCCATCCTGCTCCCAATTACTATACACAATGGACAACGGCTATTCACGGATTAACTTATGATGATACGATAGAAGCGAAAGAAGGCAAATAAAAAACACTACAACTATTATTTCAGTCAATAATAGCCGTAGTGTTTGATAATAAAGTGCTAACTATGTACTTCGATTAGAGGATAGACTTGGCGATACCCATTTCCAAGCCACGAAGTTCCGCCAATCCGCGAAGGCGGCCTAAGCATGAATATCCAGGATTTGTTTTCTTTTTCAAGTCATCAATCATCTGATGTCCGTGGTCGGGACGCATAGCGATAGAGCATTTACGACGCTGTTGCAAAAGAATAAAAGCCTTCATTACGTTGTACATATCTACGTTTCCTTCCAAGTGGTTGGCTTCGTAGAAGTTGCCTTCCTCATCACGCTGCGTACTGCGCAAGTGTACGAAGTTCACACGGTCGCCAAAACGTTCCATCATACCTGCAAGGTCATTATCGGCACGCACACCGAAAGAGCCTGTACACAAACAAAGACCGTTGGACTCATTAGGTACGGCTTCAATCAGTTTTCTGAAATCTTCTTCCGTACTCAGAATACGCGGCAATCCTAAAATTGTATAAGGAGGATCATCCGGATGAATCACCAGCTTCACTCCCACTTCATCGGCAACAGGGGCAATTTCTTTCAAGAAGAAAATCAAGTTGGAACGAAGTTTTTCTGCATCAATATCATTATAACGGTCCAAAGCTTCCTGGAACTGTTCCACTGTGAAACTTTCTTCCGAACCGGGCAATCCGGCAATCATATTGCGAACCAGCAGTTTCTTATCATCCTCGCTCATTTGCTCGAAACGGGCTTTAGCCTTAGCTATTTCTTCCGGAGTGTAGTCTTTTTCCGCATTCGGACGTTTCAAGATGAAAAGATCGAAAGCTATGAAAGCCGCCTTTTCAAAACGGAGTGCTTTAGAGCCGTCCGGCATTGTATAGGCAAGGTCCGTACGTGTCCAGTCCAATACAGGCATAAAGTTGTAGGTAACTACCATTACTCCACATTTTGCCAGATTACGGATACTTTCCTTGTAATTCTCAATATACTTCATGAAATCGCCGGTCTGCGTCTTGATATGTTCGTGTACGGGTACACTCTCTACAACAGACCATGTAAGTCCTACTTCTTCAATCATCTGCTTGCGCTTCATGATTTCTTCTACAGTCCATACTTCGCCATTCGGAATATGATGAAGGGCATTTACTATACCGGTAGCGCCTGCTTGCTTAATATCCCATAAGCTCACCGGATCATTAGGACCGTACCAGCGCCAAGTTTGTTCACATAAATACATATTGCTAAATAAAAAATTGAAAGTTAAAATTAGATTGAGAATGCGTCAAATCCACCATCGATAACAGCTACTGTACCTGTTACGAAGTTAGAGGCATCACTAATCAGATAATGAATGGTTCCGTAAAGGTCTTCCGGTTCACCGAAACGATTGAACGGAGTATGCGCAAGAATAGTCTTAGAACGGTCAGTCAGTGAACCATCCGGATTCGTCAACAATGTTCTGTTCTGTTCTGTCAGGAAGAATCCGGGAGCGATAGCGTTTACACGCAGACCATTACCGAATTTCAAAGCCAGTTCACCAGCCATGTATTTGGTGAAGTTAGCGATCGCTGCTTTCGCTGCACCGTAACCTACCACACGGGTCAACGGACGAAGAGCCGATTCAGAACAGAAGTTTACGATAGAACCCTTTTTCTGTTCAACCATGACTTCAGCAAATACCATTGTAGGCAATACTGTACCGAACAGATTCAAATCCACTACTTTCTTGAATGCGTCAATCTGCAAGTCAAAGAATGTCTTGTCCGGTGCGATTGTAGCACCTGCCATATTACCACCGGCAGCATTCAACAAAACATCAATGCGTCCATACGCTTTCATTATTTCCACTTTGTTGCCTTCCAGAACTTCTTTGTCCATTACATCCGTATAAAGGAACATAGCTTCGTTTCCTTCTGCCTTGATACTTTCTACCAATGCTTTTCCAGCTTCTTCACTTCTGTCGAGTACCACTACTTTTGCACCTTCTTTTGCAAGATATGCAGCAATACCTTTACCTAAGATTCCGGCTCCACCGGTAATTACAACTACTTTGCCTTTTACGTTAAATAATTCATTCATGGTTCTAAAAATTTATATGTTTATAGTTTATTGTTCAGATAATACTTCAGATTCTCTCTCAAGAGAATATCAATCGGCATTAAGTTCACCTTTTCCGATTTTTGCTTGAATAACAAATAATTGCATAGCGACTTGATTCCTTCATACCCCTGTCTTTCAGGACGCTGTGCAATCAGTGCAGTAATAACACCTTCGGAGAGTAATTGGGTATTTCTCTCGATAAGGTCGTAACCTACCAGTTTTACCGCTTGCATCTCTCTCGCCTTCAAGTAATTTCCCAAAATGTAGCAGGTGGAGTTGAATATAATAGCCCCTTTTATACCAGGATTTAACTCGAATATTTCATTGAGCTTGGCAAAATTATATACCGAATCACTGATTTTCAATTCCACTTCATGCAACTTTCCGGAGAATCCTACCTCCTTCAGATAATGACAAAATCCATCTCTACGGTTCTTACCCTGATTGGAATCGTTCTTACCACTATGAACAATCCGTGCCATCAAAATATCTGAGGTGGGCGAAAGCCGATCCGTCAGCAATCGGGCTGCAATGACTCCCGCATCGTATGATTCCGTACCGAAATAAGCCAATTGATGTTGCCCTTCAATATTAGAATCGACATAAACATAAGGAATCTCGTTTCTGTCCAACTCCTGCGAAAGACGAATCACAGAATCAGTAAACAATGTGGCTATTAACACCCCATCCACCTTCTCATCCAATAAATTACGGGTGATATCATCAAAAGTTTTGTTGTTATATTGGTCGAAAAAAAGCTTGGTAATAGTTATATTATATGTTTCCATTTCCGCAGCTACTTTGTCAATACCTTCTGAAATAGCTTCCCAGTATTCTCCTTGAGTAAAAGACGGAATAATGGCAACAAAATGATACTGTTTTTTAGAGGCTAATGACCGCGCCATAAGATTGGGCTGGTAGTGAACCATCTCTAAAATAGCTTGTACTTTCTTTCTGTTTTCCTCAGATACCCGTCCACGATTATGAATAACCCGGTCTACCGTACCGACAGAGACACCAGCCATTTTAGCGATGTCTACAATACGAATATTTGAGAATTCTTTATCCATATAGTAAGAAGTATCTTGTTTTTCGCTGACAAAAGTAAAATGAATTATTGAATTATGCAATAGTGTGTGCGCACACACTATTACACAGCAAAGAAGATATACCACTAATATTCAAGCATTTAACAAGAAACAAAGAAATACATTCATGTTGTTAAACATAAGAAATACAACAGAATAATTAATAAAAAGTATATTCCAAAGGAAAGAGAAGTATCAAAAAAAGGGAGTTTTACCCTCAGAAAAGACTGATAAGAAAGATGAAACGTGTAAAGTGTGCACGGACACACAACTAATATTCAATTTATACAGACAGCAGTTGCCCATCATAAAAAATTGGTAATCAACTTAAAATGAAGTCGACTACCAATTCTGATTTTTTTATTTTTCCCATTTATCCTTTACCTTACCAGCTACCTTATCAGCTTCCTCCGCTACTTTATTGGCGATGTCAGCTCCGGTTTCCACAGCTTTAACTCCCAAATTCATTGCTTTTTTTTCAGCACAAGCTGCTGCCGCTTCCGCATCACGACCTATACGATGAATCGCATCATAAATGTCATTCTCCAATTGTTTTGCTTTTGCGGTACGTGAGAGGCGATAAGCTACCGCACCTAGAATCGACCCGATTCCGAGTCCAATCCAGAAATTACCATGTCTACATTCCATAATTAAGTTCGTTTTTTAGATTAATAAATTATATAAAATACTACTACTCATCGAGATTTCGAGAACAACGAAGCAATCCATAACACCAGGACAGCACCTACTGTGGAAGTAATCAGACTTCCAATCAATCCGGAAGCCGCAAGACCGAAAAGTGCAAACACCCAACCACCTAACACACCTCCAAGAATACCAAGCAATAGATTTATGATAAGACCAAAACCTCCGCCACGCATTATTTTACCAGCAAGAAATCCAGCCACAATACCAATAATGATATACCAAATAAAGCCCATATAATCCTCCTTTTTTAGGTAACAACAGTAGGTACAAAGAATAGTTCAGCCAATGAAAAATGAATTAACCACAATTTACAATCCTTAGTCTTAAAACTCATATTTCTCTTTACTTTGCAAAAGTTTATGTACCTTTGCGGTCAATTTTTCAGGAACATTTCAATAGATAATAGGTATTATGGTACAAAATCAAGAACAACCCGTAGGGAAAATTACGTTCTCCATTTTAATAGCATTAAGTCTCTCACATTGTCTCAATGACCTTTTACAATCTGTTGTTTCAGCAGCTTATCCGCTATTTAAAGATGATTTAGGACTGAGTTTTGCACAAATCGGTTTTATCACATTGGTCTATCAGCTTTCAGCTTCGGTATTCCAGCCAATTACCGGAATCATTTTCGATAAATATCCCGTTGCATGGTCGCTGCCTATCGGAATGAGTTTCACAATGGTAGGTTTAGTGAACTTAGCATTTTCCAACAATCTCTATTGGATACTATTATCTGTGTTCTTAATCGGAATCGGCTCTTCGGTACTTCATCCGGAAGCTTCCCGTATCACCTTCCTTGCTTCCGGCGGAAAACGCGGACTCGCACAATCACTGTTCCAGGTAGGCGGTAATTTCGGAGGCTCATTAGGGCCGTTATTGGTAGCTTTGCTGGTTGCACCTTATGGACGACAACATCTTTTCATATTTGCATTTGTGGCCGTTGCAGCTATCGTGGTCATGTATCCGATCTGCAAATGGTATAAATCTTATCTGAACCGAATGAAGGCACAAACCGTCAGCGTAAGAAAACCGGTTCTTCTTCCCCTACCTATGGATAAAACTGCTATTTCTATCGGTATCTTATTAATACTGATCTTCTCGAAATACATCTATATGGCAAGTCTGACCAGTTATTATACGTTTTATCTGATTCACAAATTCAATGTTACAGTACAGGAATCACAATTGTATCTATTCATTTTTCTAGTTGCTACTGCCATCGGAACGCTAATCGGAGGTCCCGTCGGTGACCGTATCGGTCGTAAGTATGTAATTTGGGCTTCTATTCTGGGAGCCGCCCCATTCAGTTTACTCATGCCGCACGCCAATCTGATGTGGACTGTTATTCTTAGTTTCTGCGTGGGATTAATGCTTTCTTCCGCTTTTCCGGCTATATTACTTTATGCACAGGAATTGCTTCCGACCAAGCTCGGACTGATATCAGGTCTGTTCTTTGGATTTGCTTTCGGAGTGGCCGGTGTAGCCTCTGCCGTTCTCGGTAATTTAGCAGATAAAACGAGCATTGAATACGTATATAATATTTGTGCTTATATGCCGCTATTGGGATTAGTAACCTTCTTTCTACCCAATTTGAAGAAAAAGAAAATTGATTGGCAACCATAGTGTTTCTTTAAAATTGTAACAAGCCCAATAAAATGCCCCTCAGAAGTTATAATCCGAACTTTTGAGGGGCACTTTATTTTATAAGATGTGAATCTTTATAGCCGATATTTAACGGCTTAAGCTACCAATACAGACTCGGCGGACAGAAGTCAAACCTAGTTCCGAATACTGTGCTTTATATATTTCCGTCACATCTTCCACCAACCAGCATGGCATAGGTCCCAATGAACGGGTATCCGGTTCCGGCCTTTCGGGAGCAGTTAAGTAAAACTCATGTGTCCTATCTTCATAGTTTACTAAAAATGCAGAATATGATTTTTCACCTATCCGCTTAATTACTTTTTCAAAAGGAGCAGTTATTATTTTAGCACCAGCTGTATTTTCCGCAAGCAATGTCATTTCACCGCCATCTTTAGTGTTATACACAAACCTCACATATCCGGTAGCTTTTAAAAAGCCATCGGCAATGACTTGAGCCTCTAATTCTTCTAATGTCTCTTTGTTTGCATCATTAACATTTTCACCTTCAATCTTCACGTATACGGCATTACTCATAAATCTTTGTACAAATTCCACCACTTTAACTCCAATCTTAACGGTCAACCCATCCGCATCTTTCACTATAAGACTAGTCGTTCCCAGTTTTACGGAAGATATTCTTACCCTATCCTCATCGACCTTCACCGTAGCTATTTGTTCATCTTCTATTTCAGCTGTATAAGGAGCTTTTCCTCCTGTGATTCCGACACTACCGCCACCTACTATGTTTATGGCAGTACTACTAATAGCTTGATCGGGAAAAACGACTTCATCTATCTGATAAAGGAAGAAACGTTCATTATCATCATCACAAGATACGATTCCCAAACCGGAGATGATAACCATCAATATTGTAATTACGTGTTTCGTTTTCATGCGTACTGAGTTTATTTAATATGTATATTCTATTTTTAAGAGATATCTGTTCACAAAGGTACAAATATTCCGCACATAGTATCCCGATAAGACATTTTTTTCAGAATTAATGCAAAAACGACCGGTATGCATCATCGCGACGTATACCGGTCTACAAGTTAAGGTTAAAGTCAAAAAATTAAGAGAGCTATTTATAAGTTAGGATTAGCATTTATTTCTTTTTGCGGAATGGCATACAGATAATAAGTACTATTTGCTGTAAATGGTGTAGCGTCCGGGAAACGGAGGAACCAATGTCCCAATGGATTCCGTTTGGCGAATCCACCTCCTTCTTGCCAACAGTCTACTTCTGTTTTCTGCATTTCTTCTGATAAAGCAGTACGTTCTACAGCTTTCTGAGTGCGGAGTATGTCCGTAATCCCAAAGCCTTCTCCCCAAAGTTCTCGACGACGTTCCATCAAGATTTCATTAATCACATCTTCCTGTGATTTTCCCGCCACATCATAATCCACTACCCCGCGAGCATTGCGCAACGTATTCAAAGGAATCACAGCCTGAGATAATTCCATACCGTCGCGGACATTCGCTTCGGCTTCTATCAGATACATCTCAGCAGCACGCATCAACACCAAATCAGCTGTATCGTCCGCACGCATATGGAACTTTTTATATCCCAGATATCCTTCGCGCATCCACTGAAACAAAGGCAAACGGATGTCACCTTCAACAAAAGTATCTTTCAAATGAGGATCGGCCATGAAACTACTGTAAGCTCCGACGTATGTCGCATCCAAATAGTAAAAATTATAACTCGCATCCGATTGAGAAGGGATTTGAGGAAATCCCCATATCCACTCTTGATTGGAGATATTATTGAATCCCTCATATTCGGCAGTAGTCGTCATCAATGAATAGTCCTTACGAGCAGATGCGGCAGCCTTTGCAGCTTCCTCCCACTGCCCGGTCAGCAAATAGGCACGGGCCAAAAGTCCGTTTACCACAGCCAGATCCGGTTTGAACTTCTGGTTATCACCGCTCCGAACGTAATTCTTCAAATAATCCTGCGCCAAAGCCAAATCCTCGAAAATACGTTGGTAGACTTGAGCTACCGTTGATTTCCCTTTCGGAACGGTAGTGTTATCGCTCGGCTCAGTATAAATAGGTACGCAAGGCGCATCTTTATCTTTCAAATACGTGAACTGATAATGTTGCACCAAGTGCAGATAGCAAAAGGCACGCAGGGCCAACGCTTGCCCTTGAGCCTTCCGGAGTTCTTCCGAATCCCCTTTAATGGAAAGAGCCGTGTTGCAGTTATCTATCGTTTTATACATCAGATACCAGGCAAATTCCGTTCTGCTGTTTGAAGATATAGCAATGTCATCGAACTGATACGAAGAATTGAAACCGTATTTCGGACGGGAAACGACATCACTTGCCATCATGTCATCCAAACACTGAAGCGCACGATAACCGATATTGGCATAAGTACTCGAATAGTCAAACAGATTATACCAGGCACCGTTCACAAGCGCCTCCGCATTTTCGGGCACAGGCACTTTCTCGGAACTCACCGCATCTGTGGGATCTGTATCCAGGAAACTGCTACTGCAACTCGTTGCCAGAAGAAGTCCGGCAATGGCTGCCAAAATAGATTGTATTTTTATTTTTCTCATAATTTAGTCTGATTTAGAAAGCAATGTTAATACCTCCGGAGATAGTCCGCATAGCCGGATAACGATAATAGGTAATTCCGGTAATTCCCTGTTCGGGGTCCAATCCTTGATTCTTGTGAATGGTAAATAAATTATCTCCTTGCACATACACCTGCACACTGCTCAATGCCAGCTTACTGATCCACGGTTTGGGCAGGTTGTAAGAGAGCGTCAGGTTTTTCAGCCGCATATAAGAATTATTCTGCAAGAACCGAGTGGACGCCGAGTTCCAGTTATTGGAAGTCGTACTTAGAGCAGGCACGTCCGTGTAGCGGTTGTCCGGTGTCCAACGTCTTAGGATTTCAGTCGACCAGGCACGTCCTTCCAGGCTACCGTTATGTAGAATCATCGTTATATCACGATTGTAGATATACCCTCCGATACTATAAGCAAAAATAGCAGACAAGTCGAACCCTTTCCAGGAAAGCGACGTATTGAACCCGCCATACACTTTAGGAAGCGAGGATTTATTGACATAATAATAATCGGCTGAAGCATAATCACTCGTTGTCACACGTTTGCCCGTCGGATTATCATCAGCGTCCAGTTCATCTGCATACCACAACGGCTTTCCATTGTCCGGATCTACGCCCGCCCACTCTTTCATATAGAAATCATATACCGAGCGACCTACCTGAAGTTTGTTTACTCCACTCTGCGGCATATCTTTCAATGGAAGTTCCGTTACCTTATTCTTATAGTGAGTCAGGTTCATACCCAGCTTCCAAACCCAGCCGTTCTGATTGATAACCGTTCCGTTAAGCACCAATTCGATACCTGTATTCTTTAAAGCTCCCACATTCTCGTCAATAAAACCATATCCCAAAGAGGGAGCGATCGGACGGGAATAAAGCAAATCTTTTGAACGGCGTGTAAAGAAATCGAACGAACCGGAGAAACGGTTATTGAACAGTGAGAAATCCATTCCCAAATTAAAGTTCAGATTCGTTTCCCATTTCAGATTAGGGGTTGCCATACGGTCGGATACCAACGCATTCTCTCCCAAATTGGAAACGATGGAATAAAGTCCCTTACTTGCGTAATACGTACCCAAGTTATCATTTCCCTGCGCACCGTAGCTCATTTTCAAAGTCAGTGCGGAAAGCCAGTCGGAAGTACTTGCCATAAACTCTTCCCGGTCTACACGCCAGGAAGTACCCAACGACCAGAAATTACCCCAACGGGTTTCCGGTGCAAAGCGTGAAGAACCGTCACGGCGGTAAGAAGCCGAGAAGAAGTATTTGTTCCGATAATCATATAACAATTGCGTGAGATACCCTACCAATGCATAATCAATGCGATATCCCGATCCTCCTGTCAACTGAGAGCCGACTACCAGTTCCGGCATATCAGGTTGCGCCATCTTTGAACGTGACGCAGTCAGTTCATCGTAACGATACGAATACGCCTCAATACCGGCAAGAACATTGAAATGATGTTCCCCAATCGTCTTGTCATACGTAGCAATATTATTCCACGTCCAAGAGAAAGTACGGGTATTCATCCGACTGACACTTCCCCCGTTCTCCTTAGCCGGACCGATCTTGGGATTCGTATAATCCAAAGTATTATAGTTTATCAAATCGAAATTGAAACTTGTCTTAAACTTCAATCCCTCGATAATCGTAGCTTCCAGAAAGGTACGGCCGGAAATTTCATCTTTCATACGCTCCGACTTATCCAAAGGCAGCGTAGCAGGCAAGTTCCAGTTCGCCATCGAACCGGAAGGACGGTAAGAGCCGAAATCATAGATACGGTCTCCGTTCTCATCCAATTTATAACTGCCGTCGGTATTCATCTCATAAATCGGATAAAAACCCGGCATGGTACGTCCGGCAGTTATCACGTTACTGACTTTAGAGTCGGAAGAAACCGGATAATTCTGCATGGAATGGGCAAAACTCAGATTGACACCCCCTTTCAACCAGGAAGTCATTTCACTGGTAACGTTGGAGCGGATATTGAAACGCTGATAGCCGGATTCAAGCGCAATTCCTTTATCATTCAGATAGCCGGCAGAGAAGAAATACTGATTGGCTTTACCACCACCGGAAACACTCAGGTTCAGTTCCGTACGGAGTGCCTGTTGCTCCATAGCATCGCTCCAATCGGAATCCCATAACGGACGTGCGCCCTCCACCAATTTGCCATCCGTGCCCACCGGTTGCGCATATTGCGGACCATAAGGGTTGGGACCGCCTCCCATCAATTTGGTAACCAAATCTTTGGAAGCCTGCGCTGCGGCGGTCGCCGGAGTATAATCCGGACTTCCGGCATACCGGTTACGGAGTGCTTCCCAATACAATTCAAAATATTGATTGGTACTGACACGATCATAATCACGAACGGCTCGATTGGAACCTCCTAACGAAGCCTTCACTTTCACCGTTGCTTTCGAGTTCTGTTCTCCTTGCTTGGTAGTGATGATAATCACTCCATTAGCACCACGTGAACCATACAGAGCAGCCGAAGCCGCATCTTTCAACACAGTCATCGAAGCGATATCGTCCGGGTTGATAGCATTGACGCTACCGTCAAACGGCACACCGTCCACCACATAAAGCGGAGCACTGGAGGCATTGATAGAGCCGATACCACGAATACGGATTTCCGCATCCGTTCCCGGCTGACCGCTTGCCGCACTTGCCTGCACACCGGACACCGTACCTTCCAATACACGGGATACACTGGAAGTCTGCAACTTCTCAATTTCCCCTGCTTTCATGGTCGAAGCAGCTCCGGTAAAGCTATATTTCTTTGCGGTAGCGTAAGCGACTACCATAACCTCATCCAACTCCTTACTTTCCGCCTCCAGCGTAATATTAATCACACTCCGGTTGTTGACCGGTTGTTCCACCGTGCGCATTCCTACAAAACGGAACACCAAAGTTCCGGAACCGGGAGCCTCAATAGAATAGTTTCCATCAATATCGGTAATAGTTCCGGAGGAAGCTCCTTTCAATTGTACAGAGACACCGGGCAGAGGTTCCCCCTCAGAGATGACCGTACCCGTCACGCGTTTTTCCTGTTGCGCTTCCGCATACAATATGTTTCCTGCAAAAAGCAAAAGAAACACTGCTAATAAACGTAAATAGATTCTCATAATTTTCTGTGACTTTAAATATATTTGCGAGTTATACTAACAGTACATAGAAGTTTATTGTTTAGGAAACAAAACATTTTTTAGAAGATTACTAGCATAAATCAATGAAAGGTCGTACATTCGTGAAACAAAAGACATTCCCAACAGTTATAAGGAACCGTATGGTAAGACAGCTTGTTTTATATATCTCTTTGTTAGTGTCGTTCTCCTTGCAGGCACAGTCTGAAAAGGCGGGTATAATCGTAAACGACAGCATACAGGAAGATTCTGTCACCACCCCCAAGCCAAGTGCCTTCAAGAGAGCGATTAAGAAATTTATGAATTTCAGTGATTTCGACACGCTCTACATCAGCCCCAACCGCTATAACTACGCATTGATGGCTACGCATTTCAGCAACTTTGAGTATTACTCGGTCACCAGTGAATTTCCTCAACCGCAGAAACTTAGCTTCTCTCCCAATCCCCACAACAAGATAGGATTGTATTTCGGTTGGAGATGGATCTTCTTAGGATGGTCTGTCGACATTGATGATATTTACCGCAAAACAAACCGGAAAAACAAAGGGACAGAGTTTGATTTGAGCCTGTATAGTTCCAAATTAGGCGTGGACATCTTCTACCGCCGCACGGGAAACAATTATAAAATTCACAAGATCAGAGGTTTCTATGATGAAATACCTTCCGACTACTCCGAAGATTTCAGCGGCTTGAAAGTAGACATCAAAGGACTGAACTTATACTATATATTCAACAACCGGAAGTTTTCTTATCCGGCCGCGTTCAGCCAGTCCACCAACCAACGGCGCAATGCAGGAACATTCATAGCCGGGTTCTCCATCTCAAAGCACAATCTCGACTTTGACTACCAGCAACTTCCGGCATATATTCAGGAGAGAATGAATCCCGGCATGAAAGTCAACAAGATAAAATACACCAACGCCAACATCAGTTTCGGCTATGCTTACAACTGGGTATTCGCACGCAACTGTCTGGCTTGTCTGTCGCTCACTCCCGCCATTGCTTACAAGGCCTCCGATGTGGACGCGGAAACGCAGGAAGGGAAAGCATGGTATAGTAAGTTCAATCTGGATTTCCTGCTCCGGGCAGGCGTTGTCTATAATAATGGAAAATATTTCGTCGGCACTTCATTCGTCGGAAAGAACTATAACTATCATCGCAACAATTTCTCCTTGGACAATGGGTTCGGCACTCTCCAGGTATATGCCGGTTTCAACTTCCACCTGCGCAAAGAATACAGGAAAAAGAAAACAAAGCGGGAGTATTAGAAATAGGCAACTTGCTTGCTTATCCAAAGAATCTTTGTACATTTGCCCCGTTTTAAAAGAACAAAAATAAAAAATCAATGAAGCAACAACGCCACATACAGACCACACGTGCCCTTCTTTCCCGTTTCCGCTATTGGGGAAGAAAGAACTATGCCGCTTTTGCGAGCTTAGGACGCGAAGTATGTATCGGGCATCTGCATACCAATGTAGTCGATGTTGCCCTTCGTAAGCAGAATGCTGCACAAACTATCCCTTATCATACATTTATGACACTTCAAGAAATTAAAGACCAAGTGCTGGCAGGCATTGATATATCGCCCGAGCAAGCCGCTTGGCTGGCCAACATGGCCGACAGCGAGGCGCTTTACGCCGCCGCACATGAGATTACCGTCGCGCGTGCTTCGCACGAGTTCGACCTGTGTTCCATCATCAACGCTAAATCTGGCAGATGCCCTGAAAATTGTAAATGGTGCGCACAATCCTCCCACTACAAGACGCAAGCCGAAGTTTATGACCTCCTCCCCGCTGAAGAATGTCTCCGACAGGCACAGTATAATGAAGCCCAGGACATCAACCGTTTCTCCCTCGTCACCAGCGGACGGAAACCCTCTCCCAAACAGATTACCCAACTTTGCAACACAGTCCGCCATATGCGGCAACATTCGTCTATCCAACTTTGCGCCTCATTGGGACTACTTAATGAAGAAGAACTGCATTCCCTGCACGAAGCGGGAATTACCCGTTATCATTGCAATCTGGAAACTGCTCCTTCTTATTTTCCTCAACTTTGTTCCACCCACACACAAGAGCAAAAACTTGCCACACTTGCCGCCGCCCGCCGTGTAGGAATGGATATCTGCTGCGGAGGCATCATCGGCATGGGAGAAACGATGGAACAACGGATTGAATTCGCTTTTATTCTGAAGGAACTGAATGTCCAATCCATCCCCATAAATCTGCTAAGCCCGATTCCCGGAACACCATTGGAAAACGAAAGGCCTTTGAGCGAAGAAGAAATTCTCCGGACAATCGCCCTGTTCCGTTTCATCAATCCGACGGCTTTTCTCCGTTTTGCCGGCGGACGCTCGCAACTCTCTCCCGAAGCTATGCACAAGGCACTGCATATCGGTATCAACTCGGCTATCGTAGGCGACTTGCTTACCACACTCGGTTCTAAAGTATCGGAGGACAAGAAAATGATTCAAGAAGAAGGTTATCATTTTGCCAGCTCCCAATTTGACCGTGAACATCTTTGGCATCCATATACTTCCACAACCGATCCGCTCCCTGTTTACAAAGTAAAACGGGCGAACGGCGCAACCATCACTCTCGAAAACGGACGGGTGTTGATTGAAGGAATGTCTTCATGGTGGTGCGCCGTACACGGATACAACCATCCCGTACTGAACCAAGCGGCAAAGGAACAATTAGACAAGATGTCCCATGTCATGTTCGGTGGTCTGACACACGACCCCGCCATCGAACTGGGAAAATTGCTGTTACCTTTAGTACCTCCGTCCATGCAAAAGATATTCTATGCGGACTCCGGCTCGGTAGCCGTAGAAGTGGCCTTGAAGATGGCCGTACAATATTGGTATGCAGCAGGACAGCCCGAAAAGAATAATTTCGTGACCATCCGTTCCGGTTATCACGGAGATACATGGAATGCCATGTCCGTTTGCGATCCGGTGACGGGGATGCACAGTCTTTTCGGTTCGGCATTGCCTGTACGTTATTTTGTCCCGTCCCCCGCTTCCCGTTTTGATGGAGAATGGAATCCGGAAGATATCATCCCTTTACGGGAAACCATTGAAAAACATTCCAGAGAGTTGGCGGCACTGATTCTTGAACCGATCGTGCAAGGGGCAGGCGGTATGTGGTTCTACCATCCGCAATACTTGCGTGAAGCGGAAAAACTCTGCCGGAAGCATGGCCTTCTTCTGATTTTCGATGAGATAGCGACAGGATTCGGACGTACCGGTAAACTTTTTGCTTGGGAACACGCCGGAGTAGAGCCCGATATTATGTGTATCGGTAAAGCGTTGACCGGCGGATATATGACACTTTCCGCAGTCCTGGCAAGCAATCGGGTGGCAGACACCATTTCCAATCATGCACCGGGAGCTTTCATGCACGGTCCCACTTTCATGGGTAATCCGCTTGCCTGTGCGGTGGCTTGCGCATCCGTTCGCCTGCTGCTCGAATCCGGCTGGCAGAAGAATGTGCAACGAATCGAAAGCCAACTCAAAGAAGAGCTGGCTCCTGCACGGGAGTTCCCGCAAGTAGCCGATGTACGGGTATTGGGCGCTATCGGAGTAATTGAGATGCAGCGTCCGGTGAATATGGCATACCTGCAACAGCGATTTGTAGAAGAGGGTATTTGGGTACGTCCATTCGGTAAATTGGTTTATCTGATGCCACCTTTCATCATTACTCCCGAACAACTAAGTAAACTGACCTCCGGATTACTCAACGTTATTCAAAATTAGTAGTTACCCAAAATCATAAATAATGATATTAAACTCTATCAACCAAGAACTGCTTGTTCTCAAAGAAAAGAAAAACTACCGTTCTCTCCCGCCATTGATTCACGATGGACGGGAGGTTATTCTGAATGGACAACGGATGTTGAATCTGTCCTCCAATGATTATCTCGGACTGGCTAATGATGTATCATTAAGAGAGGAATTCTTAAAGACGATGACTCCCGGAACTTTTCTGCCTACTTCCTCTTCTTCCCGGTTGCTGACAGGTAACTTTTCCGATTATCAAGCATTGGAACAACAGCTGGCAACTATGTTCGGAACAGAAAGCGCACTCATATTCAACAGTGGTTATCATGCCAATACAGGGATTCTTCCTGCCGTCAGCAATGCGCAAACACTGATTCTTGCCGATAAGCTGGTGCACGCCAGCCTGATAGACGGAATCAGATTGTCGTCCGCCAAATGTATCCGTTATCGCCACAATGACGCCTCCCAACTGCAACGTTTGGTTTCCGAGAATCACAATCTTTATGCACAAATCATCATTGTTACCGAAAGTATTTTCAGTATGGATGGAGATGAAGCCGATCTTCGCGCTCTCGTCCGATTGAAAAAGAGCTATTCCAATGTTCTTCTTTATGTAGACGAAGCTCATGCCTTCGGTGTACGAGGAGAAAAAGGATTAGGATGTGCCGAAGAACAAGACTGTATCAACGATATAGATTTCCTGGTAGGCACGTTCGGAAAGGCAATCGCCTCAGCAGGGGCTTACATTGTCTGCCGCCAGGTTATTCGGGAATACCTGATTAACAAGATGCGTACCTTTATATTCACCACTGCCCTTCCACCTGTCAATATTCAATGGACAGCATGGGTATTGCAACATCTCTCCGCTCTTCAATATAAGCGAACCCACCTCCTGCGCATCAGTGAGAAACTAAAAGCACTTACCGACAAAGGATACCATTGCCCTTCAGTAAGCCACATTGTCCCCATGATTATAGGAGCGAGCGAAGATGCCATACTGCAAGCGGAAGAACTCCAACGTAAAGGATTCTACGCATTGCCTGTCCGTCCGCCTACCGTGCCCGAAGGAACTTCCCGTATCCGCTTCTCATTGACAGCGGACATCACAGAACATGAAATCGACCAACTTATAGCCTTGATTAACGGATGAAACAACATTTTATCATAAAGAATAACTCCAAGCGCCTCTTGCTTTTCTTCGCAGGCTGGGGAATGGATGAAACTCCTTTCCTGCAAATCCGCCCGACAGATACTGATTGGATGGTTTGTTATGACTATCGTTCTTTGGAGTTCGATACCGACTTATTACAAGAGTATTCCGAAATCCGTCTCATCGCATGGTCGATGGGGATATGGGTAGCTTCTCAACTCATGAAACAATACCCGTCTCTGCCCATCTCGCATAGTATCGCTATCAATGGAACTCCCTATCCCATACACGAAACGAAAGGGATTGAACCCGCTATATTCGAAGGAACACTGCAAGGATTGACCGAACAAACACTGCAAAAGTTTCAAAGAAGGATGTGCGGTTCGGCAGCCGAATACAAAGTATTTCAAACAGTAGCTCCGCAACGTCCGGCCGATGAACTCAAGGAAGAACTAGCCGCCATACAACAACAATACTTGTCATTACCGCCTTCTGACTTCGTATGGCAAAAAGCCATCATAGGAAAGAATGACCGTATCTTCCTACCGGACAATCAACGGCTTGCATGGAAAAACAAGGCAGATATTCTTGAATACTCAGAAGCTGCCCATTACCAACAGGAACTCTTTGAGAGCGTAATCCTACAAACCAAATAAATACCGATTATGAACAAACAACTAATCGCAGAACGTTTCACCAAAGCCATCGCCACTTATCCGCAAGAAGCAAACGTACAAAGACAAATAGCGGACAAAATGATTCACCTGCTTACGGAACATCTACCTTCTCCCTGCCCGAAAGTGATTGAGTTCGGTTGCGGCACGGGAATCTATTCCCGTATGTTGTTTCAGACTCTTCGTCCGGAAATGCTCTTATTGAACGATCTCTGCCCGGAGATGAAATATTGTTGCGAGGATTTGCTAAAGAAAGAGCAAGTGTCTTTCCTGCCGGGAGATGCGGAAACAGCGCCCTTTCCTGCCGAAAGTACCCTGATAACTTCCTGTTCCGCCTTACAATGGTTCGAATCTCCCGAAAACTTTTTCAAGAGATGTAACGCGTTGCTCAACAAACAAGGCTATTTCGCTTTCAGCACCTTTGGCAAAAAGAATATGAAAGAGATACGTCGACTAACAGGTAACGGTCTTCCCTACCGCTCACGAGAAGAACTCGTAACCGCCTTGTCGGCCGACTTTGACATCCTCCATTCGGAAGAAGAACTGATTCCTCTTTCGTTCGACAATCCCATAAAAGTTCTTTATCACTTGAAGCAAACGGGAGTAACCGGAATATCCGGACAATCTTCCGGGCAACTGCGGACCCGTCGTGATTTACAGCGATTCAGCGAGCGTTATACCCAAGAATTCACACGGGGCACTTCCGTGTCTCTGACCTATCACCCTATTTATATCATCGCAAAAAAGAAAGAAGCATGAAACAGAATGTATTTTTCGTTTCCGGTATCGACACCGATGCCGGAAAAAGTTATGCCACCGGCTTTCTAGCCCGTGAATGGAACAAGAACGGACAACGTACCATCACCCAGAAATTTATTCAAACGGGAAATGTAGGCCATTCCGAAGATATCGACCTGCATCGTCGCATTATGGGAATCCCCTTCACCAAAGAAGATGAAGAAGGACTGACTATGCCGGAGATTTTCTCTTATCCCGCTTCCCCCCACCTTGCCTCGCAACTGGACAACCGCCCTATCGACTTCAATAAAATCAAACGGGCAACTGAGAAACTGAGCGAACGATACGACTATGTTTTACTTGAAGGAGCAGGCGGCCTCATGGTCCCGCTAACCACCGGACTGCTGACGATAGACTACATTGCCCAAGAGAAATATCCGCTTATCTTTGTCACTTCCGGCAAACTGGGGAGTATCAATCACACCTTGCTTAGCCTTGAAGCCATACAAAAAAGGGGGATTGTGCTGGATACCGTTCTCTATAATATGTATCCTACGGTAGAAGACAAGACGATTCAGAACGACACGATGAACTTCATCCGGACATGGTTGGAGAAACACTTCCCGGAGACAAAGTTCATATTGGTTCCTGAAATAAAGTTCTAAACTGTCAGACTGCAACTAACTGTATATGTGCGGAGGTTCAATCAACTTCCGTACACGGTATTATGAAATAAAAAGTCGAACCTTTACCCAGTTCGGAAGTCACCCCTATTTCTCCGCCGATCTTCTCTATAATCATCCGACAAATGGAAAGCCCCAAGCCTGTGCCCTGCACAAAGCTGTTCAGTTTGACAAAGCGTTCAAAAATATGTCCCACCTTTTCTTTTTCTATTCCTATTCCCGTATCTTTCACATATACACGGACATTCTCCCCTTCCCGTTCAAATCCGAAACGTATCTCTCCCGTATGGGTAAACTTGGTAGCGTTGGTGATAAAATTCGTAATGACCTGCATAATACGATTCGGATCGCCCTCCATCTGCAAGTCCTCTTCTCCATTATTAAAGATGAAGTCCACACCTCCTTTTATACGTTCCTTGTGAACAGCATAGATTGTCCTGCAGACTTCCCCCAGATTCATCGGACGTTTCACATATTCCAACGTGCCCGCTTCTATCTTCGACAAATCCAATATATCATTAATAAGCTGCAACAGAATGTCCGAATTCTGGTTGATAATATCCGAATAAAGTTTCTGTTCTTCGGGGGTATCCGCAGTAGGCAACAACTGCGAAAACCCGACAATCGCATTGAGCGGTGTCCTGATTTCATGACTCATATTCGCCAAAAAAGCACTCTTCAACCTGTCAGACTGCTCTGCTTTGATTCTGGCTTTAATCAATTCCTGTTCTATATTCTGGAGATTCGTGGTATCCCAAGAAATACCGATCAGCAACGGTTCACGGTCTTCCATCGGAACAAGCGCTTTAAGCGTCTGCACAATACGCGCTTCACCGTTAGCCGTCAGATACGTTTCCTGTATATCAATCCTTTGGTGGGTACGAAGCAATTCCAGGTCATCCTTACGGAACTTCTCAGCTTCCTCAGACTGGAAAATCTCGTAATCCGTATGCCCTATCGCTTTGGAAGCAGGGATACCGGAATGTTCGGCAAATGCTTTGTTCCAATACAAATACTTGAACTCATCTGCCGGATCTTTCACAAACAGATAGACCGGAATATTATTCAGAATGCCGTCCAACAACTGATTCAGCTCACGAAGTTCATCCCGTTTCTTTATGACATCGGTAATATCCTGCGTAAAGAACCAGATCAGCTCCTGTTCATTCTCATGTGTCAGAAAAGAAGACACCTGGTGCACCCGCTTCTTCGTCTCTCCCATACGTACGTAAGCGGCACGGTAGGCAAAACTGCCATCATTATCCCGTATTTCCTGAAGTCGTTTTTCCCAAGCCTCTTTCGTGGTCATGGAAACAGGCAAATCATATACCTTCTGAGTCCCCAGTTCCTTAGTCACTCCGTATTCTTCTATGAATTGTTTGTTGGCATACACCAATGTCCCATCCTTCGACACGGCAAGAATACTATCGCTCACTTTATCAAGTACACTCTTAAAAACTTCCAATTGCCGTTGAGTAGCCACTCTCTCCGATATGTCACGGCACATGATCAGTACATATTTTTCGTCCAACGGGAAAATGCGGTTTTCGTAATAGTGACGCTTACCGTTGAAATCCAATTCGTGATGCGCAGCAGAGACAGTCCCCGTTGCGACTGCGTGCTGCATATTGGAATGTATGTTCTGATAGGCTTCCGGAGGAACCATATTACGCATATGCATCCCAACAAAATCCTCGTTTGTCACTCCGACATGATTCGTTTCTTCATTGGATACCACTTCGATGCCTATCTCGTTATGATCGAAAACAGTCAACATATCCGGCAAAGAATTCAAGATCTTTACAGCATACCTTTCTTTAAAACTAATAGGATTGGCTTTTTCTTTCTCTTGCCTAAGAGCTGAAAGTTCTTGTTTGAGCCGCTCATTTTCTTTAGTAAGCGCCTCTAATTGTTCAGCCGTTGTTTTTACTGTCCGTTCACTGTCCATAACATAGTGGAATAAAATGTACTTATCTGCCAAAAGTAAATATTTTATTGCAGATAAAGACGTAAAATCCTATTTATTTTCGAAAAATCTATTTCCCTCACCGACCCAAGTGAGAGCTTCATTTGTTATACAACTAACCAACGGACGTTTCACCTTTTAAAACCTGATATGATTATGACCTTAGTCCTTGCTATTATTCCGGTATTACTATTAATTGTATTAATGGCATTCTTCAAAATGCCGGGCGACAAAAGCAGTATCATTTCTCTGATCGTAACAATGCTGATTGCCCTCTTCGGCTTCTCTTTTTCTGCGGACAATCTGTTCTATTCCTTTATATATGGAGCACTGAAAGCCGTCTCCCCTATTTTAATCATTATCCTGATGGCTATCTTCAGCTACAATGTATTACTGAAAACAGAGAAGATGGAGATTATCAAACAGCAATTCGCTTCTATCTCTACCGATAAAAGTATACAGGTCTTACTGCTGACATGGGGATTCGGCGGGTTATTGGAAGCAATGGCGGGATTCGGAACAGCAGTCGCCATACCGGCAGCGATTCTTATCAGTCTGGGATTCAAACCTATATTCTCGGCTACAGTAAGTCTGATAGCCAATAGTGTGGCCACCGCTTTCGGAGCGATCGGAACTCCTGTACTGGTATTAGCCAAAGAAACCAATCTGGATGTGTTGCATCTCAGTACCAATGTCGTATTACAATTGTCGGTCTTGATGTTCCTTATTCCATTGATATTGCTTTTTCTTACCGACTCCAAAATCAAATCACTACCAAAGAACATCTTCCTTGCCTTGCTGGTAGGAAGCGTTTCGCTAATCAGCCAATATATGGCAGCCAAATATATGGGAGCCGAATCTCCGGCTATCATCGGAAGCATTCTTTCCATTATTGTGATTGTCTTGTATGGAAAGCTGACCGCATCCAAAGAAGAAAAAGCGCGGAAAAGCCATCTGAAGGTGAAAGATATAATGAACGCATGGAGTATCTATCTACTGATCTTATTTCTGATTATACTTACCAGCCCTCTTTTTCCAGGATTACGCCATACTTTGGAAAATAACTGGGTCACCAGAATCAGTCTGCCCATTAATTCCTCTACAGCCAACTATACGATTTCCTGGCTGACTCATGCCGGAGTGCTGCTCTTTATCGGCACTTTTGTCGGCGGATTAATACAAGGAGCTAAAGTAAAAGAGTTGTTTACCGTTCTTTGGAATACGGTGAAGCAGCTAAAGAAAACATTTATCACAGTGATATGCCTTGTTGGATTATCTACCATTATGGATACCTCCGGAATGATTGCCGTGATTGCTACCGCACTGGCTACGGCTACAGGAAGTCTATATCCGTTATTCGCTCCGGTGATTGGTTGTCTGGGAACGTTCATCACGGGAAGTGATACGTCATCCAATATTCTCTTCGGAAAGTTACAGGCAAGTGTGGCAGGACAAATTCATGTCAGTCCGGATTGGCTGTCGGCAGCCAATACAGTAGGCGCTACCGGAGGAAAAATCATCTCTCCGCAGAGCATTGCCATCGCTACCTCTGCCGGAAACCAACAGGGTAAGGAAGGTGAGATACTAAAAGCGGCCATCCCGTATGCTTTGGTGTATGTGGCGATAACCGGACTCATCGTCTATATTTTCAGTTCCTGAATCTACAAGATTTATTGAGGGGCGGCAGTATTTGCCTGTTGCTTATGTGCCGACTCTCCTTTCTCTTCATAATATTCCTGTTTCTCCTTATTTCTCCGTTCAATAATACTGGTTATATAGACAGTGAAGATAGGGAACATCATCATCCCCAAAGCCGCCAGTACAACCGAAAGTACCCGCCCGGTAGTGGTCACGGCTATAATATTCGAGCCGACTGTAGTAACATCCATAAATGCCCACCACAAAGCGTCTGTATATTTAGTGACCAAAGGATTGGCCGTATGTTCAGTAATGAAAAAAGCGAGACTGGCAAAATAGACGGTAGCCAGCAACATCGTCAAATAAGATACAAAAAGCCCTGAAGCCCTGTTGTAAGTAAACCACCCCACTACAATAGCCAGCGCATATCCGCCACGTACCAGAGGGATAAAACGTAACATATAAGTAACTTCGGGTGAGAACGTCCACCCCATATAAGCTATGATATTCTGATAGGGGATGGCAACCAGCAGGAATATAAAGTGAGTAGTGAAATAACGTTTCTTATTATCCGCCAGAATAAATTCGAGAACGAAGTCAACCAGAAACAGTACACAGATCCATAGCTGTACTTTCATGTACACACTCTGCGTATAGAAAGGAATACCTTTGAAAGTATCAATAGAGATACTTATGATCAGAAAAAGAGAAAGCAGAAGAATAACAATGTGCAAAATGCCATAGATTCCTTTTTTCCGTAATACGAAGTCGTAAAGAGCCATTTTCATAATCAATCATTTTTTTAGAATTGAAACTCTTAACAAGTAACATATCACGAATGTTTGAACGAATCACCGTGTATTGAATCAAAGTCCTTTCGTAACCACCGGCAAGCCAAAGAAGCCCTTTTGCAAAGTCAGTACTTTCTCCTTCCCTTGCCGCGTCTTGTTATAAACAGCAGAGGATACATGCAACGTTTCCACATTCCCATTTTCAAAAGCAACCTGCAAATAGTATTCTTTACGCACTCCATTCGATACATAACGATGTTTGCCGACCCTGCGGGTTTTCTTATGGGTCTCTATATATTTTTTCTGCACCATAACCGTTTCTTCATATATGGAAGCAGTATCGGCCAGCCAATAATTGCCACTAAGAAACAAGGCATAACTAATAGCGCCCACGCAACCAATATGACATAGGACATTCATCACTTTACCCTCTGTTGTAGTCAGCCAAGACCATTTTCTATAAAAAGGCAAAGTGGCAAGAGCGATCAAAAGCGCCACGCCAACAGGAATCCACCATACTGCTAATGTATCCTCATATATCACATAGCCTAATGCTAATGAAATAATAAAGAGGAAAAGCATCATAATACGGAGCGTCTTAACAAAGAAAGTATTCATAATATGACCTTTGTGTTATGTGTAAATTTCGTTGTTACTTTTTTAGCATAAAAAAAGGCTATCTATCCCAGACAGCCAATCTTTTGTTAACCTTAAATCTAATACTATGAAAAACACATTGCAAATATACGGACTTTCTGCATATCTCCAAATTTTCCGGAAAAAGCAACGTGTCTTATAACATGGTTTAATAGAAATAGTAGATTCGTTAACATTTAACATAAATCTATCGGATATTAACGAATGCCCGATAGCGTGACTCAGATATATAGCATAGGGCAGCAAACCTTTCCGGGATTTTTTGTGTTTATTATATAAACGAATTACTTACACAATATGAATCTCAAAGAACAATACTGGAAATATTCCCTCATTGTCATCATTCTGTTTATGGGAGTTATCATCTTCCGGCAAATCACTCCTTTTTTGGGAGGGCTGCTGGGAGCATTTACCATTTACATATTAGTACGCACGCAGATGCATCATCTGACGGAAAAGAAGAAAATGAAACGCAGTATCAGCGCATTACTGATCACGGCAGAAACCATTTTTGTATTCCTTGTGCCTCTCGGACTGACCATCTGGATGATAGTAAACAAACTTCAAGACATCAATCTGGCTCCGCAGACATTCGTAGAGCCCATCCAGCAAGTAGCAGGATTTATCAAAGAAAAGACAGGATACGATGTATTAGGGAAAGATACGTTGTCGTTCATAGTCTCCATCCTTCCACGAATCGGACAACTGATTATGTCAAGTATCAGCAGTCTCGCCGTCAATCTGTTCGTCATGATATTTGTTCTTTACTTCATGCTGATAGGAGGTAAAAAGATGGAAGCATACATCAATGATATTCTCCCGTTCAATGAAACGAACACACGGGAAGTTATTCATGAAATCAACATGATCGTGCGCTCCAATGCGATCGGTATTCCACTGCTGGCCATTATTCAGGGAGGCATTGCCATGATAGGCTATCTCATTTTCGGAGCCCCCAGCGTCTTACTACTAGGTTTCCTCACCTGCTTCGCTACCATCATCCCGATGGTAGGCACCGCATTAGTATGGTTTCCCGTCGCCGCTTATCTGGCTATCAGCGGAGACTGGTTTCATGCAATCGGACTTTTCGCCTACGGAGCCATTGTCGTATCGCAGTCCGACAACCTGATTCGCTTCATCCTTCAAAAGAAGATGGCGGATACACATCCGTTGATTACAATCTTCGGAGTTGTGATCGGTCTGCCGTTATTCGGATTTATGGGAATCATCTTCGGTCCGTTATTACTCTCGTTATTCTTTCTGTTCGTCAATATGTTCAAGAAAGAATACCTGGATTCATAAAATAACCTACCTTCCGGATGACGAAACTACCGAAAATTTGCGTACTTTTGCAGTCGTAAAACGACACTAAAATTCAATGGAAGCATTTACATTCAATACTGCCGAGCTGATATTATTGTCAGCGGCAGGAGTTCTCTTTATCATCCAAGTTATTTATTATCTCGGTTTATACAACCGGATACATTCGCATAACAAAGCTGTACGCAAGGAAGAAACTCATTTCACGCGGGAATTGCCGCCTCTTTCCGTCATTCTTTGCGCACGCAACGAAGCCGACAATCTGCGTAAAGTCCTTCCTGCCATTCTGGAACAGGACTATCCCCAGTTCGAAGTCATTGTAATCAATGACGCTTCCACCGACGAGACAGAGGATGTATTGGGATTCATGGAGGAAAAATACCCTCATCTTTACCATAGTTTTACTCCCGACAGCGCACGTTATATCAGTCATAAGAAATTAGCGCTGACATTAGGAATCAAAGCCAGCAAATATGATTGGCTCGTATTCACGGAAACAAACTGTATACCGGCAAGCAAGGATTGGTTAAAGCTAATGGCACGCAATTTTACATCACAGACACAGATTGTGTTAGGATATAGCGGGTATGACCGGACAAAAGGATGGCTGCACAAACGTGTCGCTTTCGACACACTCTTCCAGTCATTGCGTTACTTAGGTCTTGCCCTGGCCGGAAAGCCATATATGGGCATCGGACGTAATCTTGCCTACCGGAAAGAATTATTCTTCAAGCAAAAAGGATTTTCAAGCTACCTGAACCTTCAACGCGGAGAAGATGACCTGTTCATCAATCAAATAGCCAACAGCAGCAACACCCGTGTAGAAACGGATTTCAACGCAACCATGCGGATACAGCCTGTCTACCGTTACAAAGACTGGAAAGAAGAAAAGGTCAGTTATATGGCCACCGCACGCTTTTATCATGGGGCACAACGCTACCTATTAGGCTTTGAAACCCTATCACGCCTGTTATTTTACGCCACTTGCATTGCAGGTATCGTATTCGGCATTCTCGATTTCCACTGGTTGGTAGCAGGTATCGCATTATTACTATGGCTGATTCGCTACACGGTGCAAGCCATTGTCATTAACCAAACAGCCAAAGAAATGGGCGGCAACCGGAAATATTATTTCTCATTGCCGGTATTCGATATCCTGCAACCGTTGCAGTCGTTGAAATTCAAGCTCTGTCGTCTATTGCGGGGTAAAGGAGATTTCATGAGAAGATAGACTACTCATATCTCATAGAGTTGGCAGGGTTGATCTTGGTTATCAGATATGAAGGACCTATCAGCATCAGGACAGCAGCCAGCAGTGTGCCGATATTAATCAGCAGGAAAAGGATGATATTGAAAGATACCGGAACCGTGTCTACGTAATAAGTCTCCGGATCGAGTTTGAAAATGCCGAACCGGGACTGAAGAATGCAGAACGCCAGACCGATAACATTCCCCCAAAGCATACCTTTGCCTATCAGGAAAACAGCAAACCAAAGGAAAGTTTTGCGGATTGTAAAATTAGTGGCACCCAAAGCTTTTAGGATACCAATCATATTCGTACGTTCGATAATGATAATCAGCAAACCGGAAATCATGGTAAAACCGGCAACGCCTATCATCAGAAACAAAATCACCCACACATTCAGATCCAACAAGTCAAGCCATGCAAATATCTGTGGATTCAACTGTTCGATACTGCGCACATAATACGTACCTCCATATTCGTCTTTCCGGTTATCGGTATCGATTGCGATTTCATACGTCGTATCTTCCAGCTTATCATAGTCTTTCAGCTGAAGCTCCACCCCTGTAACCTGCTCCGGCTGCCAACCGTTCAACCGATTCACCAAACTGAGGTCGGTCAATAAAAAAAGATTATCGTATTCGGAGAAATTTGTCTGATAAATTCCGGCAATAGTCAACCTGCGCGCACGGACATCATCCTGAATATAATAGGTATATATCTTATCCCCCAACTTCAACTTCATCTTTGTAGCCAAAGACTTGGAGATAAGTACACGGTTGCTGGAAACCGAATCACTGAAAACAGGAATCTCTCCTTCCACCAGATATTCTTGCAGAAAACGGGGGTCAAACTCCGGACCTACCCCTTTCAGTACCATTCCTTGAAAGGCATCGTCCGTCTTTATCATACCCGGTTTGGTAGAAAAACGCTGTACATGGCTTATCTCCGGATAACCGGCAAGCGCCGACATCATACTATCTCCCACTACAATCGGATGGGTTTCGTAAGAACTGACCGCGTCCAGATTAGTTATCTGGATATGCGATCCGAATCCAATGACTTTATTTCTCACTTCACTCTTAAAGCCGATAACGACCGCCACTGCTATAATCATAACAGCCAGTCCGATAGCAATACCCGCCATTGCGATGAGCACTGCAGGACGTGACACCTGTTTTCCGCCATCGCTTTCGCGGTAGATGCGCCGAGCTATGAAAAGTGATAAGGACATAGACTTTTATTCCGTTCTTCCCGGATACGCTTCCAAAGCCTTCTGGAGGACAAAAAGCGCACGGGTTAAATCTTCTTTCTTTAATACGTATGCAATACGCACTTCATTGATACCCGAACCCGGAGTTGTGTAGAAACCGGAAGCCGGAGCCATGAATACCGTCTGACCTTCGTATTCGAAATCGGAAAGGCACCATGCGCAGAACTTGTCGGAATCATCCACCGGAAGTTTTGCCACTGTATAGAAAGCCCCCATCGGGATGGGCGAATAAACACCCGGAATACGGTTCAACCCGTCAATCAGACATTTACGACGTTCCACATACTCGTCATACGTCTCGCGTGAGTATTCTTCGGGAGCATCCAAAGAAGCCTCAGCGGCAATCTGACCAATCAACGGAGGACTCAGACGAGCCTGACAGAACTTCATGACAGCATCACGTATCTCTTTATTTTTGGTAATCAGCGCACCGATACGGATACCGCATTCCGAATAACGCTTTGATACGGAGTCAATCAGTACCACATTATTCTCGATACCTTCCAGATGGCAAGCGGAGATATAAGGAGAACCGGTGTATATGAATTCGCGATATACCTCATCGGAGAAAAGGAATAAGTCATATTTCTTCACCAAATCACGAATCTGATTCATTTCACGACGTGTATAGAGATATCCGGTCGGGTTGTTCGGATTACAAATCAGGATTGCTTTCGTACGTTCATTTATCAACTCTTCGAACTTCTCGACTTTGGGAAGTGAGAAACCTTCTTCGATGGTTGTGGCAATCGTACGAATCTTCGCGCCTGCAGAAATAGCAAACGCCATATAGTTAGCATATGCCGGCTCCGGAACGATAATCTCATCACCCGGATTCAGACAGGAAAGGAAAGAGAAAAGCACCGCTTCCGAACCTCCTGAGGTAATGATTATATCGTCTGCTGTAAGATTGATATTGAACTTGGCATAATATCCCACTAGTTTCTCGCGATAACTACGATAACCTGCACTAGGACTATACTCCAGCACTTTACGGTCAATATTGCGTATCGCGTCAATCGCGGCCTGAGGAGTGGGCAGGTCAGGCTGTCCGATATTCAGGTGAAACACATGGACTCCCCGTTGCTTGGCAGCGTCTGCCAAAGGAGCCAGTTTTCTGATAGGAGATGCAGGCATCTCGTTTCCGCGAATGGATATGGTTGGCATAATTTTAACTACAAATTACTAATTACTATTTACTTTTTCTACTTGAAGTTGCAAATGTACGCAATAATTTGAATACAGAGACATAAAAACTTTAAAAACCTTAGCAAGGTTAAAATCGTTATGGAATTTTGAAAAGAAAGCTATACATTTGTCATACAGAAAACTTAAAACAATACCATAATGACCATACACCTTATCTCATTCGCGTCACTGCTTCATAAACAAGTCTCATTGCGTAGTTCACACGAAGCGATTTTGAGTGAACTTGAAAAATACTACACTGTAAAATTCATCGATTATCAAGATATGAATAAACTAAGCAGTGATGATTTCAAGATTATTTTTATCGCTACCGGCGGAGTGGAACGGCTGGTCATCCAACACTTCGAAAGCCTTCCCCGCCCCGCTATTTTACTGGCAGACGGTATGCAGAACTCGCTGGCTGCGGCTTTGGAAATCTCCACATGGTTACGGGGACGCGGCATGAAAAGTGAAATCCTGCACGGGGAATTACCGGTCATCATCCAGCGTATCCATACACTTTACAATAATTTCCAGGCACAACGTTCTTTATTCGGCAAGCGTATCGGAGTCATCGGAACTCCTTCTTCGTGGCTGGTTGCCAGCAATGTTGACTATCTTTTGGCAAAACGTCGCTGGGGTATTGAATATATGGATATTCCATTGGAACGGATTTATGAACATTTCCAACAAATAACGGATGATGAAGTAGGCGCCTCCTGCGCCGCAGTCGCTTCACAGGCTCTTGCCTGTCGTGAAGGCACTCCCGAAGATTTAATCAAAGCGATGCGATTATACCGGGCTATCAAGAAGGTATGCGAGGAGGAACGGTTGGAAGCATTGACTTTAAGTTGCTTCAAACTGATTGAACAAATCGACACTACCGGCTGCCTGGCATTATCCTTACTTAATGATGATGGAATCATGGCGGGTTGCGAAGGCGACTTGCAGTCTATCTTCACCTTGCTGGCTGTTAAAGCGCTCACCAAAAAGGATGGATTCATGGCAAATCCCTCTATGATCAATTCACGCACCAACGAACTTATTTTAGCTCATTGCACCGTCGGTCTCAAACAGGCGGAAAGATATATCATCCGCAACCATTTTGAAACGGAAAAGGGGATCGCCATTCAAGGGCTGCTTCCCACCGGAGACGTGACTATCGTCAAATGCGGTGGCGAATGCCTCGACGAATATTATCTGTCTACGGGAACGTTATCCGAAAACACAAATTATATCAATATGTGCCGCACACAGGTACGCATACGGATGAATACTCCTGCCGAGTATTTCTTAAAAAATCCGTTGGGAAATCATCATATTCTCATTCATGGGAACTTTGAGGATACATTGAATGAGTTCTTTCAGGCAAATGCTTGCAAGAGGACGGAATAAAGGCATTTATAAAAAACGACGGACTACATAGTCCGTCGCATTTAAAGAGACTTAGCAAGGTTATATCTAATCTTAAATATAAAACTTTCATTTCAAATAACTGATATCAGGCAAATATCCTAGCCTACGTTGTAATTGCGCTTCGTAAAGAGACCACGGAGTTACAGCTTTTCCATGATCTTGATCTATTTTAACTTGAGAAGCAATAAACTGTACATCCGCCCCATGAAAACCTACAATCGTAGGCGGAAGAAATTTCCAATCACGTTCTTCATTCCACCACTTCCATTCAACAGCCTCTCCCGGAAGTACATAAGTAGCTTTAAAGTTCCAAAGAGTAAGATCATCCAAATGGTTGGGTAACTGATCGGTAGCCCCTCCCTGATGAAATTGTATGAATCCTCCCGAACAACCGTCAATCAAGGTAGCACGTGGCTGCGTGGCATGAGATTCGAAATTAGTATCCCTTCCCCAAACGCAATTCTTGATAACCGTACCTAAGGAATGCTTACTGACCCCGACTGCGTGCCATTGTCCGGCATCCTTCATTGTAGAAGATTCTCCCTCATCCACCACATCCGCTATTAACACACGGGAAGATCCTGACGTATGCACAGCGCAATGTCCACGATTCCCCCCTATGCGAATATCATAGGCAGATACATTGGCACATTCCGTAAATGTTACAGATTCACTCACACTATAAAAATCGACTCTACGTACCCATGAATTAGCTATACGATGAAAGTTTATCGGTTTATAGGCAGAATTTATAGCCCACTGGTCATGAATGAATTCTTTAGGAGCATTTCCATAAAAACTCATATCTTCTATACCAATATTTTCATAATAGTTATAACGGCAGAGTTTCCATTTCCACTTTTTCTCCACTCCGTATAAGAGTGGTTCAAAGAAAGTGACCTTATTCCCCCGAACAGACTTTACCTGATGAATATCATACACTTGCACCCCCTTATTTCTAAGTTGTGTCATTTGCGCAGATACCGCATACGGTTTTAACCCCTGTGCTATCAGTTCCGGTGAGTTATCTTCCAATTTCAAACATACCCAATCACCGGCAGAAAGTCCACTGGCAGAAGCCACTTCTATCGAGAAACTTCCTTTAACCGCATCCCCGACGATGTCAGACAATTCCGGAGTAAACCCACTCCAATGTTTAAATTCAATCATTGGTCCCGCATAGTCCAGTCCCTCCAAAGGCTGATAAGGTGCTTTCATCACGATAGAGGTTTTAGCCCTTCCGGCTCCTTTCAGAACCAGATTTCCAGCCCTGATTTGCATTGTTTCCGACTTTCCGTCAACTTTATCATTTTCATCATACAAAACAAACTCACCTTCCGGAAAATAAATAATCGCCCTGGCATTCGGATTATGATTAATTCCAATTTCCTCCAATACTCTCATAAAAGCCGCCCGATCCGATTTGCCATCATCGGGAACAGCCCCATATTTCGTTATATCATATTTTTTATAACCTAGAGTCCAAATATCCGGCGGAGCCATTTCTCCACGTTTGTATCCGGCGTATGAAAAATCCAATAACACATTCCGCTCACTTCGAGATACAAAATCCTGCCAAGCCTGGCAAGCACTTTCTTCCTCTTGTTCTTTCTCCGGTTCTTGTGTCTCTTCACTATATTCGTCGGACGATTGGCAAGATATCATTCCCCCCATCAATAAAAAGAAGAGCAAATATTTTACATTCATAGGGCCATCATTTATTTAGAGTTAACAGGAGCCAATATCAAGGAACGCAAACGGAAAAGTTCATCTCCTTTGATATCACCAGCCTTTACACGAATATCCAAATCTCCGGCAGGTAATGTAATTTGTCCGATATGTTCACGAATAAAGTCTCCCTGCGAAACAACATGAGTCATTTTCTGATTTGCAAAATGTATTTCATATTCTCCGGCTCCTCCTAAAGTTTCTTTTTTTAATTCCTTACCGGCATCACCCTCTATCAGTTCACTCTTTTTACGTTCAGGAGCAGCATAACACACATACACATCATAAACGGTTTCTTTCGCTAAACGAGCTTTCCAAAGCACGGCGTCTTTGAGTTCTCTCCAGTTCTGCACATAAGAGAAACGCTCCGCCTCACTGCCATACCGTAGCCCTCCTTCCAACTGTGCATCGAACGTGCGTAATGTTTCAGTCATATCTCCGTTCAATAAACGACGATCATCCACCATCGGCTCTCCGTCACAGACTACTGCAATGACCGTATCTATACTATCCGGACATTCACGAGGAACTGCCAAACACACATCTTTTCCCTTACTCTCCCACGAAAGTTCTTTTGAAGGATCCGACAGCAACCAAGCCTTTTTCACCGGATTTTTCAATCCGCCGACTAACAACCGGCCCTCATGCGGCCATTGAAATATATGCAAATAAAGCGTGTCACCTTTACAAGTCGACTCTCCCCAAGATTGTACCGTCAACGGTGTCCGTTGTGTTCCCCGAATTGACTCTTCGCCATTAATTTTCCACCACCGGGCAATTCCTTGCAAAATTCGTCTGTCCGGCACATCGATACCACCATTCCCTTTAGGTCCCACATTCATTAGAATATTTCCGCCACGAGCTGCAGCTTTTACCAATAAACGTACGAAGTGAGCATCGGATTTATAGACTGTATCGTTAGCATTATAGGCAAATGAGTTATTCGTAGTAGGGATTCCTTCCCAATAACGAGGCATTACATGAAACTCAGCCGGTCTGTCGGAAGTACTCGCATAATCCGCACAAGCCTCAACAGCCCTTCCATTAATCACCACATTAGGAGCTAACCGACGTACAGCCGCAACAATACGCAAGTTTTCCTCTTCCGGTAATTTATGCGGAGTATCAAACCAGATCAAATCCGGGTGGTATTTCCTAATAAGTTCCTCCAACTGAGGTATTGCTTTACCACACACATATTTTCGGGCATGCTCTTTCAGAAATAGAGAATCTTTCTTCCACCAGTCTCTGCCATTCAATAACAGATCCCCACCGGGATTCCTATAATCCCAATCATTACCCGGTGCATCTTTTTCTCCCCAATCAAAGGCCTGAGAATAATACAAACCAAACTTTAATCCTGCTTTCCGGCACTCTCTTTCCAATTCACGTATTGGATCTCTGCCAAACGGAGTCGCCTTGACTATATTATAATCACTTACCTCCGAATCATACATGGCAAAACCATCATGATGTTTGGCTGTGATCACCAAATACCCCATTCCAGCATCCTTTGCCAACTTTACCCATTCTTTCGCACTAAATTGCTGTGGATTAAAAGTACCCGCCACTTTTTCCCGATATTCCGCAATCGGTATTTTTGCCATACGCTGAATATGTTCGCCATATCCTTGATAGCGTATGCCATTCCAAGTACCACTCAGAGAAGAATAAACACCCCAATGAATAAACATCCCAAAACGCACTTCATCAAACCATTTCATTCTTTGATCCAACTCTTCCTTTTGGGGAATCAACGACTCCAAAGTGGGAATAGGATAACATTTCTGTGCCACAAGGGTAGATGGAAAAGAGAACAGTAAGCTACCTGCACACAAAAAGGCAGCTATACTGTTCATTATCGATTTCATAGACAACATAGACTAGAATCTTTGATTTTACAATGATGAGCCCGTACAATCAATAGAGAAAGCTGATATTTTATTCTCTACCAATTCCATACTTTCAGTTGTCTTATACCAATAAATTGCTCCATCCTCTGCCGTAATCCTAAAGACCTTCCCTTTACTCATACTTTGCGCAGGCACTACTGCACGGAACACATTTCCTTCAACAGGTTGCATGGTAATATATTCCGCTGCCTCAGAAGCCTTTACTATAGCCGTTTGTTCGGTCAAATTCACTGTAGCTGTTCTTTTTGCACAAATATCTACATTTTTAATAACTTCTCCTTCCGGCAAAATCACTTCAGCTTCTACCAATGCTAATTTATGCACAAATGATAAAGTTATCGATTCATCGTCTACACTGGCAATTTCGTTCTTTGCCAATAAAAGATCGCTTTGGTTATAGCCATCTTTCGATTGGTCTTGAGATACGGAAAAATCAAAACTTGTTCCTTCCAAATCAGCATTATATGGGTAATAAGCATAAAAATTCAACTCACTGCCATCAATCGGAAAAGTGATAGAATATTCAGCAACCCATTTTCCATTATCTGCAGTATAATGATAATCAAGATTATCATGTAAGACTTCTGTAGCCCCACGCTTCAATCCATAGATTCCAACATGATCACCATCCTCAAAAGATGTTTTCTTATCTATTGTTACCGTACGGGTTTGAGAAATACCCAAATCAAATATAATTTCTTTTTCCGACTGAGAGAACGCTTCATCCATGATATTCTCCTGACTACAAGAAGCGAATAAAGCAGCGAACACCATGGTCGCTCCCATTAATATATATTGTTTTTTCATATTGGCATTGTTTTAATTATGGTTAGTTTTTCTTTTTAAGCACAACATCATCCAAATAGAATTCAACGCCCCCAGTTGTCGGGTAAAATCCTATGTAAAAATCAGCTAAAGCTTTCGGAGTTGATTCATAGATATGTTCCTCTGTATAAGAGTAAGGGTCTTTTAATAGTTTAGAAAAATTAAAATCTAATGAATAAGCTCCATAAATATCAGAAAGAGTAAACTCAACATATCCGGCATAAGGTTTATCTCCTGGAATTTTATCATTTGCCATAAAAACATTAGGAGTACGTCCTCCAGTCGTAGCATCATTAGTCTTAATGTAGCATCTCACTTTTTTGCCCTTTGTACCTTTTGCATTAAATTGCAATGAATATACTTGGGGGTTAGCATTCTTCATACGATAAGTTACCACCTGCCCATACCAGCTTCCTGCACCTGCGCCAAAACTATTTCCATGAATTACGTTCCTACCCTTTATTTCATCATATTCAACGACAGCAGTCCCTCCTCCTTTAGTCTGAAACCACCACGTTCCTTCAGCTTCTTTCATCGGGTCAGCACTTTTTCCAACGTCTCCCACCGGCAATTCTTCAATAGAATTTTGTATCCAATTTTCAGCCGCACTTCCTTCATTCGTACTTCCCGATTCCCAATCTTCTATCGGTTCACTTTCCGTCTTCACTTCTATTTTATCCAAATCAACCCTCACCGTACAAATATACCGCATTCCCTGTTTTAATAAGTCTGTACCTTCCGATAGATTCCAGTTAAACGTACGGTTCATATTAGGCAATTTAATTTCCGCTTCATATCCTTCGGTAGAAGCAGCAGGAAGCACTTGTGCAGACGCTCCATTCTCATCCGTCAAAGTCACAAACTCTATCGTCTTCACTTCTGTTGCCGGTTCAAATGTCCCGGACAACAGATTGAATTCCGCTTTCGTTTTCATCCCTGATACCTTAATGACAGATTCAGTCAAATACTCATCTTTTACCCCATCTCCAGCTTTTAATTGAAACACAATCTGAGATAAAACGGGGCGAAGCTGTAACGTTGTCTTTTTGTTATCCTTACTTAATCCTTTACCATTACCTGCATAAAGAAAACTGAAATTGGAACTGGTCTTCTGGTTAGCAACATTCATCGGATAAAGATTATCCGTCAAATTGTCTTTACGTGGATAATAAGCAATAATATCCACTTTACTGCCATCTTCCGGATAATATATCACATCCTCCATAACAGCCGGAGTGAAATATCCTTCCGGCATTACTGTTGTCTGATATTTCACATTACAATAGGGTTCAATACACTCTACCGTATTCTCTTTCAACATATAAATACCGACTGTTTTTCCCGATTTCCACTGTTCTCCGGCATCTTCCGGATTGAAAGAATATGCTTTTCCCATTAATACTATCGGTGTTTGTGATACTTGTTCGTCTCCTGAATTATCATCGCTACAGGCACCGAGTACTAATGCCATTGTTGATAGCATTACGACATTAAACAAATAGTTTTTCATATTGTATCTCATTTATTTTCGTTAATTTATAAATTCACAGTCACTGTCTTCCCACAGAAAGCCCCTTGAGGCATTTGTATCGGAATACGTTTACCATTGTAAGTCACTATTATTTCTTTCAAATCCGGATTCATTGTAGCGTCAGTTACGGAAATCCGTCCTCCTACCCCATCCTTCTCAATCAATACCGTACATGGGGCAGACACCATAAGTTCCGCATCATTTACTTTCAAAGTTGCCCCTGCCTGATAAAAAACAGTTCCTAGCGTATTACCGTCTTTAGTTCCGGCAGCCTGAACCAATGTATCATTGCGAAGAACCTCAAATGGTAATTCCGTAGCAGGCACTCCATCACCGGCATAGACTACATAACCATAAGTATCATCAACCGGAGTTTGGGAATGATCTACCCATAAATGAAGAATATTCACTTGTGTCGGCAAATCCTTTTTATTACTGTTCGAACGGTTGCGTTTCGCCCATTCCGTCTTTTTTGTCTCATACATAAAAGAGGCATTCTTGGTATACTCCGGCAACACCGTATAAGCAAACTTACCTTGCTGCATTACCCATACCGACTTGCCTCCGACAAAAAACGACCATTTCCCCTTACCTACCGGAATCTGCTTTCCGTTTTGCATAGCCACTACCTGGCTCTCATGCAAAGTCTGATCAATTGTAGTACGAATATTTCCTTCCAATTGAGGATGTTGATTAGTGATACCGGCTCCCAGTGCCAACATATAATCACCAAACATGAAATATGATTTATAAGCTTTCACACCATAAAGAACCTCATTCTTCGCAGAACTTCCCTTATCATTGACCCCTTCTTTTTCTGCAGCATTCATCTTTTCAAAAAGATACCCCGCCACAGCATTCACACCACCACTAGTAGCCGCCCCGGCAAAGTTATGCTTGCTACAATATCCACGCCAGTTAGTTGTCGGCACAAGTTTGTCCATGCCTTCACGAGCTGTGACTCCGGGAGTTGCCGTCACATCCCATGCCCCTATAACCGTTGTATATTCATTTCCTTTCCTCTGAAATAGAGTCATACCATCCGTCGGATAAAAATTATATTCATCAGCGAAGTTGATTGCACTCTCCAAACCGTCACAACGGACAGAAGCCATATTCACCAGAATATGATAGCGTTCGTTCTTCTTTATCAACTTGTCATTATTAAAAAACCAACGGGTACCATTATACAATCCATCTGCATATCCATTCATTTTCAATTGATGTTTTTCCGCATCCTTTTGAAAATTTCTCAGTTCCTCACGTTGCTTACTGTCAAAGGAATCAAGCCAATCCTTCAATAACTTACGGACCATCAATAAAGTACGTATATCTTTGCCCACCGGATTATATTGTGCTGTAGCACGATCCAAATAAGGTAATGTATAGCCTTTATAGTAGAACCAACTGCTTCCACGGAAGAAATTAAATAAGGTCTCCACATTCTGTTTACTCAACTTACGCTCCCACGGAGTATTTTTCAACGCTGTGAGCACGTCAAGCGCATAAATATTTCCATCAATCGGATACCCCCAAACGAGACACTGCATACCATGCCCCCATCCGGCACCATCCGCCGTACAACCTTCAGTCCAAAATGCATCCTTATATGTATTCTGAGATGTGTAGTCGATTCCTCTCTGTGCCACCTCACCCAAAACATCAATCATCGGAATAGATTTATACATTACTGCAACAGGAAGTAAAGAACGATAAGCCAGCGCATTTCCACCTACCCACCACACATGATTACGGAAACGATTGATACTAACCACATTCTTATCCGTCTCATCATCTCGTAACGGCTGTGTCCATGCTTGTAGTCCTAATACTTTCAACATATCACAGGCCGCTATCAACTCTGCATCCTTACTTTTTCCTTTTTCCACAGCCTCCATTTGCTTAAAGAAACAGAAATAAGTATTTACAGCGGCAGTAGGAATGGCAAAACAAGACGCATGGAAACGATGTACGCGGTTACTTCGGCTCACTTCCAAATTCCCATAATACAATATGGCTTTCTGACATTTTTTGAAAACTTCTTTATCCAAAGAAACTCCCATACGGTCTGCGCGGAATTCTTCTGCAATTTTCCATATACGATTGAATGCTTCCGTAAGAAAAAGGCCTATCTTTTCCTGGTTTTTACTCTCCATGATCCCCTTTTCCGTTTCCGCCAAATCTGTAAATATCCCGTTATCCTCCCATTTATTCAGAATTTCAGAAACCAACAGGTTCTTGGGCAATGAATAAGCCCGGTATCCATGTCCGGAATAATATTCACGATATTCCTTTATGGCCTTTTCTTTCTTGCTGTCTTTAATCTGCTGTCCTTCCTCATAATAACGATGATAATTGTCGAATGCCCAAATTCTTTCGGCATTCTGCGCGGAAGCAGACAATGCAATCCAAAAAGACACGATGACATATAAACATCTCTTTTTCATCATTTCACTCTTTCCTTTACTGTTATTTTCATCTCTTTTACAGCACTCTCAGAATTCCACATATTCGTGTTCGAAGCCACAAACGTAACCGTATACTCACCCGGAGACTTATATGTATAACTATAAGAAGGCGATTTCATATCCAAAGCTTTAATCGGTTCGCCTTGGTCGGGAGCAACTGATGCCGCATCCATCTGCTGACTAATAGCCCACACGTCAATCTCTTCATTTTGCGTTTCTTTGGGTTGGAACAATAGCTTTGAGTCATCCGCACCATAATTCTTCTGTGTCTTCCCCTTCAAATAAACATAATTGAAACCAAACTCTTTAGAAGGATTCGTCATTGTAATAATGCTACCTTCCACTTCCTTTACCAAAGTCAGAGGCTGAACATCTATACGGGGCTGGTCTTTATTCAGTTCAGGAGCTTCCGGAGTTTCATAACGGAATGCCAGAAAAAACTTTTTATCTTTATAAGTAGAAAAATCAGCCTCATCCGAAACGGTTTCAGTACGTACATTGCTGCCGGTACATGTAGGCACTTTCAACTGTCCTTCTTCCGTACCAGACAATTCTACCCAAGTAGCTTTATTAATTCCATCGGCTGTATAAGCTCCATTAAAATTCTCAGAAATATAAATATGTATACTAGCCCTGTTTTGATATGGAGGCTCGGTATATTGCTGTTTAATGGTATAAGACAGTTTCATAGATTCCACTTCCACCTTCAAACGATCTTTATTGGCATATTTTTTCCCATCTTCACCCGAATAGAAAACAATATAATCCGGATTTCCACTAAAATCAAAGACTACTTCATCTCCAACATATACTTCCTGTGCATTATTACGAAGATTCACATCAAAATCAATATCATCCACCTTATCGGGATCACAGGAGACGAACAGTCCCCCTGCCATTAATAACAACGAATATAAAAATCTCTTATTCATAGTTTCATTCTGTTACAAAGTTTATATTACCAGTTTTCATTCTGCCCACAAGTGGGATTTGTATTCAATTCAGCCTGCGGTATAGGCAGATACAAATGTTTGTCCGCAATATTGATACCCGGCACCGCCTTCACACTGGACAGACTATAACCGATTGTACTCCCATGCTCATCTATAGACTGATCTTTCAACATCCGGATACGGTCAAGATAATACTGTTTTCCCCATCGGCGCAACTCCATGTGGCGTGGTACTTCAAAACAAAGCTCTCTAGTACGCTCCTCGCGAATGAACTCCCTGAACTCTTCTTGTCCTGAGAAATCACTTAAACTGACTTTATCCACTCCGGCACGACTACGCACCTCATTCACTGCATCAATAGCCTCTTGTGTAGGTCCTCCTTCAAATTCATTGGCACACTCGGCAATCATCAATAAGACATCCGCATAACGCATGATAGGAAAATTGATGGAAGAACAATTACGTGCCCACGGACGGATAGGATCATATTCCGCCCTCCATTTTCCCGGATTACCATCTGTCTTATTCTTCTTTTCTTGTTCAGTGTACATCACTTTCCTTACCTTATTATTTACCGTTTCATATTTATAATCACCGAAATTCCACCATTTACGCGTATCCTTCTCTTCATACATCTTGAAAAGGATTCGTGTACCATCATACCAGGCATAAGCAAAAGGATAGTCCGGATCGGTCAGATTCCCCTGACTGATTCCCAAATACAAACCGACACGTCCGGTTTCGTTCGTTTTATCCAGCCCGTTGCCATAGAATTCCACTTCAAACATACTTTCCCGGTAAGTCAAATCATACTTATTCGAACACATATTGATAAACATAGCCCGGTAACCGTTCACACCATCTTCCTCCTTATAAAGTTGATGCAAATTGCTTTTCTTTACCTCACGTGCCCATGTCAAAGCCTCCTCCCAAGTATCAGCTTCTACCGGATAACCGGCCTGCCACATATAAGCACGTGCCAATAAAGCTTGTACGGTAGTCTTCGAGATACGTCCCGGAGCATTCAATTCATCAGCAGGACGGCATACCTTCTCCGCATCCAGCAAATCTTGAATGATTTGCTTATAAATTTCCGTTTGCGAAGACTTTTTCAGTTGCTGATGAGATAAATCACGCACAACTTCAAGCCGCAACGGCACATCTCCCCAAAAAGCGACCAGATTCATATAGAAAAGAGCTCTCAATGCTTTTGCTTCACCAATAAACATAGACTTCATTTGCTCTCCACCACACTCTTCATCCGTACGAATAGAAATAGCGGCAATATAATCGTTGGCACGATTGATTCCTTCATATAAATCCTGCCATGCACGCTCTATTTTAGAATCGGTATTATTAAAATTATAATTGGACACTTGTATGTAATCCTTGCCATACTCACGGTTGTAGACCAATATATCCGTTCCGGCGTCCAGGTCTCCCCAAAGATTGCAGGCATAAGTTCCTTCCGCACCGAGTTTATCGTAAATACCTGTCAGTCCTGCCATACAACTGACTTCATCATGGTAAAGGTTCTTCTCATCCAAACTACCGTATATATCCGTTTCCAGAAAATCACAGGATGAAAAGGTCAACATTGCCAAACCGGCTATATAAATTATATTTTTCATAATGTTCATTTTTACTATCTATTATTTTACAAACCAAGCTTTATGCCGAACGTATAAGACGTAGTTTTCGGATAAGCAGAATAATCAAACCCACGCGTCAAAGCAGAGTTACGAGTAGATACTTCCGGATCATATCCGGTGTATTTAGTCCAAGTCCATAGATTCTGCCCACTGACATATAACCGTAATGAGCTAATTCCTATACGTTTGATCAGTTTCACCGGAAAATTATACCCCAATTGTACATTCTTCAGGCGTAGGAAAGACGCATCTTCCACCACCCGGCTAGTATTCAGATTGGTAAGATTACGATTGACCGCACACAAATAATTGGTATAATTACCCTCCGTATATGTTCCATCACCATTATCCACTCTAGGCGTCCAGTGATTCATAGCCGAAGCCAGTTGATTAGTATGCTGTCCGCGCAAATCCTCCAGTTTGGCACGGTTATAGTTAATCACATCATTACCGTACGACCATTGAAAGAATATGCTTAAATCAAATCCCTTATAAGAGAAGTTATTTGTAAAACCTCCGGTATGGATAGGCAAACCATGTCCGATCACAGTCTGGTCTTCCGCCGTCACCTTACCATCTCCATTAATATCACGCAGCTTCATATCTCCCGGCTGTATCGTATTACGTTCCTGTGTATTATTAGGGATACCATTTTTCAAAACAAAGACTCCCGGAGACACTTCATTGAAATCTTCATACTGATAAACGCCATCATACACATAACCATACATTTCCGAGAGCGGATGTCCCACACGGGCAATATACAAATTATCAATAGTAGGATATTGAATGCCCGATACCAGAAAATCCTGATCTCCTGAAAGCCCCGTAATCTTGCTCTTATTGAAAGATATATTGAAATTGGTAGTCCATTTAAAACGTCCTCTTTCTCCGGCAAAGTTTACAGTATTAAGAGATATTTCCAACCCACGGTTACGGATACTTCCTATGTTTTGCTGTATTTTATCAAAACCAATGGACAAAGGAACATCCGCATTCAGAAGCAAATCCTTAGTCTCTTTATTATAAATGTCAATCTCACCACTGATACGATTATTGAACAAGCCAAAATCAAGCCCTATATTTGTCTGGTAAGTTGTCTCCCATTTCATTTCTTTATTCGGCATTTGAGAAATATATATAGCCGGATTCTCTATCGAGTTATTAAACGCATAATTTTGGTCTCCCGAATATAATAACTGTGACGGATAATTACGATAAGTATTACAATTACCGGTAGCTCCCCATCCGGCTCTCAGTTTCAAGTTAGACAACCATTTACGAGTCGGCTCCATAAATGCTTCTTCTGAAATACGCCATCCGAACGAACCGGAAGGGAAATAGCCCCACTTATGATAAGGGAAACGAGATGTTCCGTCGGCACGGATAGTGGCAGTCAACAAGTAACGTGATTTCCAGTCATAGTTGAAACGCGCAAAATAAGAGGCCATCTTATCATCAAAGTTAGTAGAGTTCAGCTTATCAGGCGTACCGTTAGAAATTCCCCAAAAGCCAAGCGCATCCCAAGGTACCATAGAAGAACTGGCTCCCAACACGGAAGTCGTACGGCTGTTCAATGAACCTCCCAGCAAGGCAGTAATATTATGTCCCCGGAACTTCTTCCGATAAGTCAAAGTATATTCATTAGACCAACCGTCCCATTCCCGATAACTAAAGTTACCGTTTGAATGTTTGGCTGAATAACGCGGATCTCCCCAATAAGTATCCGCATTATTAAAAGTCTCACTGCGGTCCGTACGCCAATTATAAGCAAACGTTGCCCTGAAAGTCAGGTTCTTAGCAATATCCCAATTCAAATAAGCATTCATACTCAACTGACGGCTACGTGTTTTTGAGTAGGTATTCTCAATAGTCTTGACCGGATTATATGGATAATTCGGATTGTCCTGCAACAATTTATCCTCCGCATCTTCTGAATCCGAATAAAAAATAGGGCGATAGGCCAACACCTGATATAGGAAGTACTGAGTTGAACCTCCCCCTCCTTGCGAAGGAGCAGATCCCTTGGAGGTATTATTAGAGAAATTAAACGTGACCCCAGCCTTTACTTTCTTAGATATCTGCTGGTCAAGTGTCATGCGTGCTTTCAAACTCTCATAAGACGAGTTAACTATAATTCCCTGCTGATTATAGTAAGAAATGCTGGAACTATATTTGGTATTTTTCGTTCCTCCTACCAGTGACAAATGATGGTTGGTCATCGGAGCAGCACGGAACACTTCATCTTGCCAATCAGTTGAAGGAAGATTTGCATAGTCTCCCAATACCCGGTTACGTCCCAATGCCTCATCATATCTGTAATAAGTCTTTGCCATCTCCGAAGAGCTCAGTATTTCCTGCTGTAAAGCGACAAACTCCTGTCCTCCCAGCAAATTCAGGAAATCCGGTTTTGCCTGATATGTAATATAGCCGTCATAAGTAACACGTGGAGCACTTTCCATACCCCGTTTAGTTGTGATAATAATCACTCCGTTTGCTCCACGCGCACCATAAATAGCAGTGGCGGATGCATCCTTCAATACATCTATCGACTCTATATCATTGGGATTCAATGCAGCCGGATTGGCGTCTTCGGTAGCAAATCCGTCAATTACGTACAAAGGAGTACCATCCGACGTGTCAGAGATCGTATTACTACCTCGAATCACAATGTTCGCTTCCGCGCCCGGCTGTCCGTCACTGGTAACCACTTGCACACCGGCTACCCGACCTCCTAAAGCCTGGTCAAAAGACAAAACCTGGCTTTTGTTCAGTTCACCCATATCCACTTTGGCAACAGATCCCGTCAGATCACTTTTTTTCACTGTAGCATATCCTACAGCCACCACTTCATCCAAAGTAATCCCATCTTCCTTCAATACGATATTCAGTGTTTTCTTGTTTCCTACGGTTACTTCCTTAGTCGCATAACCGATAAACGAAACTACAAGTACGGAAGATTGTTTCGGAACAGAGATTTTAAACATACCGTTCACATCTGTAATCGTTCCCGTCTTCCCTCCTTTTAACATCACATTTGCTCCAATGACAGGCTCATTAGCCTCATCTATCACCTTGCCGCTAACAGATATCTGTGCATAGCTAAAGGTGAACGAGCAAAGCATTAGCAACAATAAGCTAATACGCTTCGATAATTGTCCATTTTTCATAATATAACTTGATTAAATTATTAATTAACTGTTTCTGAATTGGTATTCTTCTCTAAATCACGTTTACGGCTCAAAGCCTCCAGAAAATAATAATCCGTATAATTCAACGGAACATCTATTTCCGCTTCATGCGGGATACTTCCTACGGAATGCATCAAAATAAAATGACCGTTCTCTCCTACTTTTGCCCGATAAGCAGATGTAGTTAACGCGGCAAGTATCTTATCGGCAGTCTTCTTATATTTAGGATTAGGCAGATAAGTGCTCAATTCATAAAGAGCCGAAGCCGTTATGGCGGCCGCCGAAACATCCCGGGGTTCATTAGGAATATTCAATGCATCATAATCCCAAAACGGAATCAAGTCCGACGGCATATTCTTATTAGTAAAAATGAAATCATAAATGTTGGAAGCCTGTTCCCAATATTCCGGTTTTCTCGTATAACGATAACAAACGGTGTATCCATAAATAGCCCATGCCTGTCCACGTGCCCATGCCGATTCATCCGCATAACCTTGTGCGGTCTGTTTGCCACGTACCATACCGGTTTCCGGATCATAATCTACCACATGATAACTACTATAGTCTGCACGAAAGTGATTTTTTAATGTCCGGTCGGCATGGCTGACCGCTATATTATAATAGGTAGAATCACCGGACAAACGTGTAGCCTCAAAAAGCAACTCCAGATTCATCATATTATCTACAATCACCGGACATTTCCATCCCCTTTCCGCTTGCCAGCCTTTGTCCGCATCCCACGACTGGATAACACCTGCGTTCGGACGAAAACGAGTAGAAAGCGATTGCGCCGACTGCATGATTACGGAACGATAATCCTTATCTGCAAAACGCATTCCGTTAAGGTAGCTGCATCCTGCCATAAATCCTACATCATGATGCCAGGTAAGATATTGTACAGAGTCTAAGGCCTCAGTATACTTCTCCGCCAGTTTCTCCCATTTATCATCTCCTGTCAATTGATACATATACCACAAACTACCTGGGAAAAATCCACTTGTCCAATCATCATAAGGGACATAAACCACCTCACCATTTTCATCCAATGTTCTCGGATTTAAGATATGGCCGCTCTTTTCTATCTGATCTGTCATTAACGAGTATTGCGATACCGCATTCGTTATGTTATCAGCGACTATATCACCAACAGTCGTGTTCTTCGAAGTGCATCCTGTCATCATCAGGACAATCATTCCCATAAAAGTTAAAAAGGAGCCTTTCATATACGGTTCGTTTTCTATTTATTTTTTAATGATGATGCAAATATAAAGGCGGTTGTCCAATAGTTACCGAGCCATACATACAAGATATATACATTGTACGTACAACAACACAAGAAACCGGCAATGTACTTACAGCTCATATATTATGTACTCATACTACAGTTATATTTCAATAGAAAAACGTATATTTGCGTTACGAATTTTAGTATCCTGATATCTATGATAATCAAAAGACACCTCCTTTTTATCTGTTTTCTTATTGTCTGCATCATAAAAGGACAAGCTCAAGATATTACCTTCGGTCATCTGACCACCAATGAAGGACTTTCCAATAATGCGGTCATGACGATGTACCAAGACGAACGGAGATTTATATGGATCGGAACTAGAAATGGAGCCAATCTCTATAACGGAAATGAATTTAAAGTATATAAATTCCGAAAGAACAGTTCCAATAGTTTAATTTACAATAATATCAATCATATTACCGGAAATAAAAAGGGGGAAGTTTACTTCATGACGCCCAAAGGAATATCCGCTCTCAATATCAGAAAAGACACATTTACAACATTAATACAAAAAGAAATACGGGCTATGTTCTATCATGAACAATTATATGCAGCCCACAGTAACAGTATCTATATATACGATGGCAAACAATTCAGCCTTTATTATGAATTGCCTCAGAAAAGCAAAATTACAGCACTGCACGTCAACGACAATCAAATCTTGATCGGCACGGAAAATCAGGGTTTGTTCAGTTTGGACCGCCACCACCAATTATCTCATCCCATTTCCAAGGGGAATATCTCAACCATTTTTCAAGACTCGTCCGGAAAATACTGGATCGGAAGCTGGGAAGAAGGTCTTTTCATGATGAATGGAGAAACAATCAGCAATTTCCGGCACGAAGAGCAAAACCCGTCCAGCATCAGTTCCAATTTTATCCGTTGTTGCAGTGAAGACAAACAGGGTAATTTATGGATAGGAACCTTTAATGGCCTTAATATGTTCCACCCTTCCAGCCAGACATTCACACGTTACCAGAAACGTGAGAACGGCTTGAGCCATTCGTCCGTCTGGAGCATTCTCTGTGACCATCAAGGAAGTATATGGGTAGGGACTTATTTTGGCGGAGTAAATTACTTCAATCCGGAAAGTCAGATCTATCATCAATATCAAGCAGCAAAAACAGAGAGTGAAGGATTGAGCTCTCCTATCGTGGGGCGTATCACGGAAGACAGTCAGCACAACCTATGGATAGGGACCGAAGGCGGAGGATTAAATAAGTACGACCCGAAAAGCAGAAAATTCGAATGGTTCAGATACAGCAAGCTACCCGGCAGTCTCTCACACAACAATGTGAAAGCACTTTATTATGATCCGCTACGTGAAGTTATCTGGATAGGAACTCATCTGGGCGGACTAAATAAGATGGATCTGAAAACAAAGAAATTCACTCAATATTTCCATAATGAAAATGATCCGGAGTCACTTCCTTCCAATATCATCAGAGATATTATTCCCTATAAGGAGCAGTTAATAATCGCCAGCCATGCGGGAGTTTGCATTTTCAATCCGGAAACCGGCAAAGTAAAACGATTATTCCAGACATTACCTTATAAAATAACGTATGCCGCTGGAATATTTATCGACCATCGCGGAACATTATGGATTTGCGGAGGTGGCAATGGTGTATATTCTTATCAATTTGACAACCAGAAGATAACAAACTACAAACATAATCATGCACTGGAACATGGCCTTAGCAGCAATAGTATCAACCGGATTTACGAAGACAGCCAGCACAGACTATGGCTATGCAGCAATGAAAGCGGTATAGACCTTTACCGATATGACACGGACGACTTTATAAACTTTGATAGAGAAAAGAATGAACTGGCAAGCGACTGCGTGAATGATGTATGTGAATTATCACCCGGCAAACTTCTTTTTACTACGGATGTCGGTTTTTCCATCTTAGATTATCAGACACAGAGATTCAAAAATTACGATCATGAAAACGGCGTTCCGCTATCTGCCATCAATGAACGTTCATTATATAAATCACAACAAGGAGAAATCTTTATAGGAGGAATCGACGGCATGATTTCTTTCAAGGAAAAAGATATCAATTATATTCCTAAAGGCTATACCATTGCTCCGTTTCGTCTTATTGTCAACGGGCAAGATGTAAATGTAGATGATGATAGCGGCATTTTAAAGGAAGACTTGAGTATAACCCGAAAACTTGTACTCAAATCCAGCCAATCCATGTTCAGCATCGAATATGCAATTTCAAATTATATCCCCGCCGCTAAAAATGAGATGGAATATTTTTTGGAAGGTTTTTCTGAGACATGGACTACCACCCGGGGGCAAAATACCATTACTTATACCAATCTGAGTCCCGGGAAGTACACTCTATTGGTACGTATCAAAAACAACCAGTCACAAATACCGGAAAGTCGGCTGGAAATTGTAATACTTCCTCCATTCTACCTGACCATTTGGGCATATCTGTTCTATTTTATTATTATTGTCGGTGTACTCTATTACCTGATCCGCACCTACAACAACCGCATCAAGCTACAAGAATCCTTAAAATACGAAAAAAAACGCACCGAGGATATAGAGCGGCTTAATCAGGCAAAGCTACGCTTTTTCACTAATATCTCACATGAATTCCGTACTCCATTGACATTGATTATCGGCCAGATGGAAATGTTGCTGCAAGTCCGTTCATTTGCACCGACAGTCTACAACAAAATACTGGGTGCTTATAAAAACAGCCTGCAATTGCGGGAATTAATCACCGAACTTCTTGACTTCCGTAAACAAGAACAAGGGTATATGACAATTAAAGTGAGTGAACACAATATTGTAGATTTCCTTTATGAAAACTACCTCCTTTTTCAAGAATACGCCTTGCAACGCCAGATTTCTTTCAACTTCCGAAAAACAAATGATTCCATCAATGTATGGTATGACGCCAAACAGCTACAAAAGGTTATGAACAATTTGATATCAAACGCATTCAAACACACCAAAGAAGGAGGTGAAATCAGCGTTTCAGTACGTAAAGGTAACCGGGAGGTTATTATCGAAGTAACAGATAACGGTACCGGTATTGCTGCGGAAGATATCAATAAGGTATTCAATCGTTTTTATCAAACCGATCAAATAGAGTCATTATCGTACACAGGCACGGGGATAGGCTTATCCTTGACTAAGGGCATTGTTGAATTACATCATGGTACTATCGACGTATACAGTGAACCGGGAGAAGAAACGACTTTCAGCGTTCATATCAAAACCGGAAATGAACACTTTACACCTGAACAGTTCAGCAAACGACAAGAAGAATCGCAACTGGCTTTAGAAAATAATATTCCTCTTCAGGAACTCCAAGAACAGTTGTTGAACGAGCAGGAGGTCATGAGCAACGAAAACATTGAGAGAAGCAAAGAGGCCCGCATACTCATTGTAGAAGACAACGATTCTCTACGGGAAATGCTCGTTAAGATATTCGAGTCGTTTTATGTTGTCAGCATAGCCGCCAACGGACGTGAAGGATGGGAAAAAATACAATCTGAACAGCCCGCTATTGTGTTAAGCGATGTTGTAATGCCGGAAATGTCGGGAACGGAACTTTGTAAACTAATCAAAGAAAACATAGAAACCTGCCATATCCCTGTGGTATTGCTCACCGCACGAACAGCAATAGAACACAACCTAGAGGGTTTACGTTTGGGAGCCGATGACTATATCACCAAGCCGTTTAATATCAATATCCTGCTTTCCCGCTGCAATAATCTGGTAAACAATCGTATCATACTACAAGAGAAATTCAGCAAACAACCACAGGCTACTCCACAGATACTAGCCACTAATGCTATGGATAAAGAGTTAGTTGATAGAGCTATGAAAGTAATCGAAAGTCATATTGACAATGTGGAGTTCAACGTGGATATCCTAGCGCGTGAAACCGGTATTGCCCGTACCAAACTATTTACCAAGTTGAAAGCAATTACCGGACAAACACCCTATGAATTTATTCTAACTATCCGCTTAAAACGGGCTGCTATCATGCTCAAAGAAAACCTGGAACTCAATATTTCCGAGATTTCCGACCGGCTAGGGTTCTCCTCTCCCCGACAGTTTAGTAAATGTTTCAAGGAAAAGTATCGTGTTGTGCCACAGACATACAGAAAAGGAGAAAATGCAGATAACGAAGAAGAATAAAGTGTACGCAGAAAGTACTATTCATGTACGTATAATACACCTCATTCCGGTAAAAACAACCGTTATTTGCAGATGAAAAACAGATATGTCACTCACAGAAAAAAGAAAAGCCATGAAAAAAAGTTTTTTATATTTCATCAGTTGTTTCATGTGTACCCTTGTTTCCACTAGTATAGTTTTCGCACAGAAAATAGATAATCTGGTAGCACTCAAGCAACAATCGAAAAACGAATTGTTCCACAAATTGAAGAAGGCTCCTCACACACCGGCTTTTGAATCCGAAGGATATTGGGTATGGGGAAGCTCCGTCGTAAAAGGCGAGGATGGAAAATATCATATGTTTGTATCCCGCTTTCCCAAATCCCTGCCCTTTCATCCCGGATGGATGGTAGCTTCGGAAATTGTACATGCAATATCTGATACTCCTCAAGGACCATATAGATTCAGTGATGTGGCATTACCGGCACGCGGTGCACAATATTGGGACGGACGTTCTACGCACAACCCACGCATACTGAAATATAAAGGTAAATATTATCTTATCTATATGGGGTCTACCCATCCTTTCGCCGAACCTACATACGCCGAGTTGACTCTAAGTAGCCCTTGGTGCACCGTAGGACGTGCCAATAAACGAATCGGTCTGGCTGTTTCCGACAGTCCATACGGTCCTTGGAAACGTTTTGATGAACCGATACTGAAAACAAAACCCAATACGTTCTATAGTTTTCTGACTTCCAATCCTTCTCCGGTCCTTCAGGAGGACGGTTCGGTAATGATGATTTTCAAAGGACGTGCCTATACTCCCAACGGTAAACACTCCGATATGTCTTTAGGTATTGCATACGCTCCTTCTATCGAAGGGCCGTATACCGTACTCAACAATGACCAGCCTATTTTCCAGGTAGACGGTCAAGGGGAAGCGGAAGATCCGTTTTTATGGAAAGACAAAAGAGGTTATCATGCCATATTCAAAGACCATGTGGCAAAATTCACCGGAGAAAGAGGTGGCGGAGTGATGGCTCACTCCAAAGACGGCATTCATTGGACAGTCGATAAGGATCCTAAAGCCTATTCTCTCACCGTAGAATGGGAAGATGGGAAAGTGGAAAAGCAGGGGCAATTGGAACGTCCTTTCCTACTATTCGATGAAAACGGAAAAATGACCCATGCTTTTTTTGCAACGATGGATGGTCCCGGTGGATTCGAGAATGCAAATAAATCATGGAATATGGTGATTCCCATCCAATAAATTTCTCACTTTCCTCTATCACCTATCACCGTAAGTCCCGAAAGTACTTATTCATCGCACTTTCATGCACGGTGACAGGTTATGCAGAACCTATCACCACACCTGTCACCTATCACCTGTCACCTGTCGGTTTCAATTTGGTTTCCCCACACTGAAACTTCAGTTTCAAGCGTAAGAAACTTTAGTTTCAAGCAACAGAAACCTTAGTTTCAAGTAGCAGAAACTCTAGTTTGGCTTCGTACGTAGCACTGGCAAAAGCGTTGGGATACTCTAAATCAATTAAAAATTTATTAGCAGAGCCACTCTATAATACTATGGAAGAGCTAGATACTATCAACCGAAATAAAAACAGGAAGCGAGGACGTAATGAGATTAATAAATAAGCTAACAGTAACATATCACAAACAAGTTGTGGGAGAGTTAACTATGACTCCCGATAACCGTCTTTGCGCTTTCCAATACCAATAACACATCTTCCCATTTCCCCCCATGCCACTCCACCACAGAAGTAAAGCCAGCTTTCTTCAGAGCGGACAATCCTTCGAAGCGGGCATTATTTATTCTTTCAGGATAGTGCGCATCACTATTTACCTGCACCCGAATACCCAGTTCCTTTAGGAAAGAGAAATAACGTTCATTCGGATAGAACGTACCCAGTTCGTGATAAGACTTGGTATTGATTTCCACAATATAACCGCGTTCGGCAATCGCCGCAAAGTAATCGCGGACCAACGTATCATACCATGCTTCATCAAGCAAACCCGGACGATAGCAGGAAGCGTTATAGTGCATTTTATCGGCATGACCTACGATGTCGAAACCACCCAGCTCCACCATACGGAGCAGATTCTTATAATATAGGCGGACAACGAAATCAAGATCGCCACCAAAATGCGCATCAACCAATTCACGAAAATGATCTGCCGGAGTATCAATATCTACCACCTTTCCTTCCGGAGAGTACAGCATGTGGACGGAACCGATGCGATAGTCAAGAGGCAATTCTTGGAAACGAGACAACGAAGGATTACTTTCCTCATTCAGATAGTCTATTTCAAGGCCGACAGCCAATTCTATCTCATCAGCATACTTTGCTTTAAGCCGGGAAAATTCGGAAAGATAATCATCCATCCGATCCCACTCCATCGTCCATGCAGTAGAGAATGGAAGCGGAGCATGAGAGGAAATGCCGTATGAAGAAAAACCTTCACTAATGGCAAAACGAATGAAATCTTCCATATTGGCTCGTCCGTCGCAATACAGACAATGGCTATGATAATTAGTCAAGTTTGTCATCTCTTCGGTTTATTCAAGGGTTATTCGAGTTATACCGGTTTATTCATTTTTCTTACTATCGACATTGCTTAGCTTTCTATCTCACTGAGTTCCAGCCAACGCATTGTTTTCTCGTCGATCAGATCATTCACTTCGGGCAAACGTTTCGATTTCTCCGTCAGTTCGTCAACAGAGAGGGTACCACTACAAAGAAGCTCCTCAATCTGCGCCTTTTCGGATTCCAGTTCGGCTATATCTTTCTCTAATTGTTCAAATTCGCGCTTCTCCTTGAAACTCATCTTACGCTTGTCGTTCAGACGGACACGGGCAGTCTTTTCCTCTTGCGGCTTTTCGGCTTCTTTCTCCTTTTGCGCTTTCGCTTCTTTCCAATCACGGTAATCACTATAATTGCCGGGAAAATCGCGAATATCTCCCTGTCCGTTGAAAACCATCAAGTGGTCTACGACCTTATCCATAAAATAACGGTCGTGGGAAACCACAATCACACAACCTTTGAAGTTCTGAAGATACTCTTCGAGCACATTCAACGTAATAATATCAAGATCGTTGGTCGGTTCATCCAGCACAAGGAAATTAGGATTGCGCATCAGGACAGTGCACAAATACAGGCGGCGGCGTTCGCCCCCACTCAGTTTATAGACATAGCTGTGCTGGGTCTCGGGAGTGAACAGGAAATGTTGCAGAAATTGCGAAGCGGTCAGTTTTTTCCCATTTCCCAGCTCTATGACTTCGGCAATATCCTGTATCACGTCAATCACTTTCATTTGCTCGTCAAACTGGAGTCCGTCCTGCGAGTAATAACCGAAACGAACCGTTTCACCAATATCCACCGTACCGCTATCAGGCTGTACCTGTCCCATCAATATTTTGATGAAAGTCGATTTGCCGGTTCCGTTGTTTCCCACAATCCCCATCTTCTCATAACGGGAAAAGATATAGGAGAAATCATCCAGAATCTTTAAATCCCCGAAACTCTTGAACAAATGGTCGGCTTCGAATATCTTACTTCCTATATACGACGCTTTCACTTCCAGCTTTACGTTATCGTTGCGGAGCCGTTGCTTCGCCACTTTCTCCAATTCGTAGAAAGCCTCCTCACGGTAACGGGCTTTGTGTCCGCGCGCTTGCGGCATTCGGCGCATCCAGTCGAGTTCCGTACGATAAAGGTTGTTGGCTCGTTCTATTTCCACACTTTTAGCGTCCATCCGTTCCTGTCGCTTTTCGAGGTAATAGCTGTAATTTCCTTTATATTGATACACTTGCCGATTATCTATTTCGATAATTTCCGAACAGACACGGTCGAGGAAATAACGGTCGTGAGTCACCATCAGCAGACTGAGATTGGTACGGCGAAGATAATCTTCGAGCCATTCGGTCATATCCAGATCCAAATGGTTGGTAGGCTCGTCAAGAATCAACAGCTCCGGTTCGGTAATCAGTGCATTTGCCAAAGCTACACGCTTCAATTGCCCACCGGAAAGCTGCTTCACCTTTTGGTCAAAGTTACGAATCTTAAGTTGCGAAAGGATTTGCTTCGCTTTCTGCTCATACTCCCACGCTTTCTCATGGTCCATACGAACCAGAAGATCCTCCAGTCCCGGATGTCCTTCCGTTTCCATACAACGCTCGTATTCTTTTATCAGCTCAACGGTACTGTTGCCATGATGGAAACAGGCTTCCAGCACGGTTAATTCTTCGGGATACTGCGGGTCCTGCTCCAGATAATCCACCCGAAGGTCGCGTCTGAAAACAATGCTTCCACTATCATAGCCCTCTTTTCCGGCGATGATATTCAGCAGCGTAGTCTTTCCGCTGCCGTTCTTTGCTATTAATCCGACACGCTGCCCCTCAGCAATGCCAAAAGATATATTTTCAAAAAGGACCAAGTCACCGAAGGACTTGGTCAGGTTATCTATCTGTAAATAAGGTACTGTCACGTAAGTAAGTGATTAGGAGTTAGCGATTAAGGTTAGTCGGCAGTAAGCGCAGACTTATAAGTTTCTATGACGTTGCAAGATTCTCCGGCCTTTATTCTGCTCCATGTCAGTTTCATCGGGTCGATAATGCCGTTCTTATATTGAAGAACCGGCGCTTCCCGGTTGCCGTCAATCAATGTCTTCCATTCCATACCGTCCACTTCATTGGCAAGGATCGTGCAGATCGTAATACCGATAGCCAGCCACTCGTCTTTTTTCTTCGGACCGATCTTACCGCTGTCAATCATCTGCTGGAGTTTTTCGAGGTCATCTTCCGTTCCTTGAAAATCTTTCTTCAATTCCTGCTTCACGGTAGATACCGTCCATTCATATCCTTCATTAATCTGATAGATTTCGGAAAGGCGAACGGGGATCAACTCGGCCGGATACTTCTGTCCTTCCTTACGTATCTCCAACGTGGCAATGACTTCTTCGGCTTCTTTCACCGTTCCACCTTTGGGTACGGTAAACGAGCATTCGAAAGCAATATCGTCAATGCCTGTAATCCATACATGGGATGTATAGTAAGTTCCTTCTTCCTGGAACATCTCTTTGCTATACGCACACTCCAACGCCCCGACCTTCACCAACGAAGCCGAATCGTTCTCTTTCAGTTCCTGCCGGATGGCTTCTTTGCCATAACCGGCTTTACCTTTGAATGCGGAAATACGAAAATTACCCGACCACACATCGGGATTATAGAAGAGAAAAGAGCCTTCGCCATCCTCAAACTCGTTCCAGTCCGAAGGATAGTTCATCGAAAACCATGCTCCGGGAGAGATAAATTTCTTGCCTTGCATTCTTTTTCTACATTTGATTACTTGGCAAAAATACGAATTATTTTCCTATCGGCTGTATTTTCCTGCGTACTTCTTTGGAGATTTCCAAAAACATATAGTTCAACTTTCCGGAATGAATACCTTCTTCGTTCTCCTTATACTTTTTATTGGCATATTGCTTTGATTTCTCGAAAGTCAGCAATGACATCTCGTTCTGTGATTTACCTACCATCGTAGAATCCAGTTGTTCATCGGGAAAGAAATCATCCAGATCGACATCACCGATCATCGTCGTTTCCAGGAAGTTCATATCGGTATGCGAATTGTCGGTATAATAGCCTACAAACATATGTCCCGGCGTACGCACCAGGATAGGATCGATATTGATGGCACGAAGCAAGGAGGCAAACAGCACGCTGCCGTCCACACAGTTAATCTGTGAAGATTCCAGCGCATCATCGAACGTACGGACACGCTGAGAGAACACGACATTGCTCGAAAGACTGGTATTGGAAACCGAACTGTAACGGAAATTCCGCTTCTGCAATATATTCCAAAGCGCATACACCTGCTTGTCTACGGCTCCTTTAGCCTTGCTTTGATAACCGAGAAAGCGATTCACAATGCGGGTATTCAACGCCTCACGGAGCAACTGATCGATCATCGGATTCTCTTCGTTGACGTAGGCGGCAAAGAAAATACCGGTATCATGAAACTTGGTACCGTTCGCCACATAGCCCAACAGACATTCATTGATACTGCGCACGGAAAATGTACGCACCCGCTGTCCCAATTCCTTTCCGTTCATCTCCACTGTCACGGCAACGCTCACGGGTTCCGCCTGAAGGTTGTTCTTCAATGCTTCATAATTCCAGATTATATCCGGATAAATCGTATATTCCGTTCGTGGTTTGTTCAGGATAAACTCTGAGACGGAGCGGGAGAAGAAAGGAGTTTCAGCCACCTCAATCCTTACCCGGCTATATGCCGCCCGCGACTTTACCCGAATGGCAATGCAGGATTTCGGATTTCCCAGACTGGTGGAATCCGACGGGATAATGACTTGCGCATCGGTTGTGGCTACGGAAAGAATAGCCGAAGGAAAGATATTTCCTCCCAAATCATCAACAATCTCAAAACCGGGATTGAACGTGGTATATTTAAAGACGGACACTCCGCCAAGCAGAAGCAGCAACACGATAACCGCACCAATTACTTCGCGTCTATGTCGTTTCAAGTCAACTTTTATCATCGTTTGTAGTATCTATTAATCAAACATCTCTATCTTTTCTCGCTAACAAAGATAACAAATAGCAAACGTTTTTTCCTCTTATAACCCGCAAAAACTTCGATATTTTATTCTATCCGCAGGATTGGGAGGAATGTAACAAGATTGTAATATCTGTTTCATCTGACCGTAACAAAGTATCCTCATCTTTGCATCAAATAAAATAAAAACGTAACTTTGTCATATTAATACATATAGCTTATGAATGAAACCCGTATTCTAGTTGTCGACGATGAAGAAGACCTCTGCGAGATTCTGAAATTCAATCTTGAAAATGAAGGTTACGAGGTGGATACCGCAAACTCCGCCGAAGAGGCTTTGAAGATGGATATTTGTAGTTATCAGCTAATTCTTCTCGATGTGATGATGGGGGAAATCTCCGGATTCAAAATGGCGAACATGCTGAAAAAGGACAAGAAAACGGCAAAAGTGCCTATCATCTTTATCACAGCCAAAGATACCGAGAACGACACCGTGACCGGCTTCAATCTAGGCGCGGATGATTATATCTCGAAGCCATTTTCGCTGCGGGAGGTCATTGCCCGTGTAAAAGCTGTATTGAGACGCACGGCTGCAGCGGAAACAGAAAGAGTTCCCGAACGGCTTACTTACCAGACGCTCGTCATTGATATCACGAAAAAGAAGGTAAGTATCGACGAAGAAGAAGTGCCGTTGACTAAAAAAGAATTTGAAATATTGCTTCTGTTGGTACAGAATAAAGGACGGGTATTTTCACGTGAAGATATTCTGGCACGTATATGGAGCGACGAGGTATATGTACTCGACCGTACTATTGACGTAAATATCACCCGCCTGCGCAAGAAGATAGGAATATACGGCAAGTGCATCGTCACTCGTCTCGGATATGGATACTGTTTTGAAGCGTAATAACTACTCCCTATGAATCTGCCTGTAACTCAAAAACATTTCCTCTCTTTCAGCCGAAAGCTTTTTCTCTCGGTCATTTCACTGTTTCTGGTATTTGCCGTTTGCTTTATCGCGTATCAGTATCAACGTGAGCGGGAATATAAGGTGGAATTGCTGAACACAAAATTACAGGATTACAACAGCCGGCTCTATGAACAGTTGAGCAGGCAATCGCCGGACAGTTCAATTATTACCGGTTATATCAACAACCATATTCTGGAAGATTTGCGTGTAACTCTTATTGATATAGACGGAAATGTGCTTTACGACAGTTATTCGAACCACAACGGGCAGATGGAGAACCATTTAGACCGTCCGGAAGTACAAAAGGCGCTGAAACAGGGAAATGGATATGACGTACGGCGTACTTCCGAGACGACCGGTGTCCCCTATTTTTATTCGGCTACACGTTACAAAGACTATATTGTCCGTTCGGCTCTACCTTATAATGTCAGCCTCATCAACAATCTGAAAGCCGACCCGCATTATTTATGGTTTACGGTCATTGTGACTCTGTTGCTGATGATTATTTTCTATAAGTTCACGAATAAATTGGGAACTTCCATCAACCAGCTTCGCGAGTTCGCCATGCGTGCCGACCGGAACGAGCCTATCGAAATGGCTATGCAATCAGCTTTCCCGCATAACGAGCTGGGGGAAATATCGCAACATATCATACAAATATACAAGCGGCTGCACGAGACCAAAGAGGCACTTTACATCGAACGTGAGAAATTGATCACTCACCTCCAGATTTCGCATGAAGGACTGGGAGTATTTACGAAAGACAAAAAGGAGATTCTGGTCAACAACCTCTTTACCCAATACAGTAATCTGATTTCAGACTCCAACCTGGAAACTACGGAAGAAGTCTTTGCTATCAGCGAACTGAAAGAGATCATCCACTTCATCAACAAGAACCAAAGACAGCGCTCAGGAGGAAAAGACGAAAAGAGAATGTCTGTCACAATCAATAAAAACGGACGAACCTTTATCGTGGAATGTATCATCTTTCAAGATGCCAGCTTTGAGATTTCGATCAATGATGTCACTCAGGAAGAAGAACAGATAAACTTGAAACGGCAATTGACACAGAACATTGCCCACGAATTGAAAACTCCTGTCAGCAGTATTCAAGGGTATCTGGAGACGATTGTCAGCAACGAGAATATCCCGCGTGAGAAAATTAATGTTTTTCTGGAACGCTGCTATGCCCAAAGTAACCGACTGAGCCGGTTGCTAAGGGATATATCCGTACTAACCCGCATGGACGAAGCTGCCAACATGATTGATATGGAACGGGTGGACATCAGCTTATTGGTGGGCAACATCATCAATGAGGTTGCACTGGAACTGGACGAGAAGCATATCACGGTTGTCAATTCCTTAAAGAAGAGCATACAAATCAAAGGAAATTATTCGCTGATTTATTCCATATTCCGCAATCTGATGGATAATGCCATTGCATACGCCGGAACAAATATCCAAATCAATATAAACTGTTTCCGCGAAGATGAAGGTTTCTACTATTTCAGCTTTGCCGATACCGGTGTGGGTGTGTCACCCGAACATCTGAACCGACTCTTTGAACGCTTCTACCGGGTAGACAAAGGGCGGTCACGGAAATTGGGCGGGACAGGATTGGGATTGGCCATTGTAAAGAATGCGGTTATCATTCACGGGGGAAGTATCTCTGCGAAAAATAATCAGGGAGGCGGACTGGAATTTGTATTTACATTGGCAAAAGAGAGATAAACCACTTAAAAAGCCATTACCGCACAAGCTGTTGAAGAATATCTGTTATTACATCCATAACTCCTTGCAAAAAACAAATAAACTACCTATCTTTGTCGCGCATTGGTTCGCAGACCTCACACGAGGAAAGCGATTAAAAGGGAATCAGGTGTAAATCCTGAACAGTCCCGCTGCTGTAAGTTCTATATTATGTTGCAAGCAACCTACTTTTAGCCACTGGAAGAAGAATTTCCGGGAAGGCGCTCGCAACAGGAACAAGTCAGAAGACCTGCCATGCAACCAATTTCACTGCTTTCGAGGAAAAAGCGTTGAATCTAATGAACCGGACAATTCCGTCTATCATTTCATTCATCATTCTGATTCAGAGAAAGTATGTTGTAATAAACTCTGCCAAAAGTTTATTTATGCGTGTCCGGTCGAAGGGATTTCGCCCGGACACTTTTAAACCTAAAAAAGAGGAAATGGAAAAGAGGACTTTAGCAATCTTTGCAGTAAGCTGCAACCTGTTTTTATCGACTTCACTTTTTGCACAACAGCAAAGGGTGGATACCGCACGTACCTATTACATCCCCGAAATAACCGTTTCCGATATTTATCAGACCCGTGAGATTCGCTCTACCGCCCCATTACAGATATTTTCCAAAGACGCTTTAAAGAATCTGAATGCCCTGCAGGTTTCCGATGCCGTGAAACATTTTGCAGGAGTAACTGTGAAAGATTACGGGGGAATCGGCGGACTGAAAACGATATCCATACGAAGTCTGGGTGCGCAACATACTGCTGTAGGTTACGACGGAATCACACTGACTGACTGTCAAACGGGACAAATCGACCTTGGACGCTTCTCTCTCGATAATGTCGACCAACTGTCGTTGAGTAACGGTCAAAGCGACAACATCTTCCAGCCTGCCCGTTTTTTTGCTTCAGCAGGAATACTGAATATACAAACACTCACTCCCCGATTTGAGGACGGAAAGCACACGAATATAAGTGCGTCTTTCAAGACCGGTTCATGGGGATTGGTCAATCCCAGTCTGTTATTGGAACAACGGATCAGTCGGAAATGGACTGTATCTGCCAACGGCGAATGGATGTCATCGGACGGGCATTATCCATATACCTTATATTACGGAAATGAAGAAGGGGATCTGAGTTCACGGGAAAAGCGAAAGAACACGGATGTACAGACATTTCGTGCAGAAGCCGGGCTTTACGGAAACTTCTCCGACAAAGAACAATGGAGGCTAAAAGCCTATTATTTCCAATCTTCCCGCGGATTGCCCAATGCCACAACTTTCTATTATACTCATTCTTCACAACGTCTTTGGGACAAGAACACATTTATTCAAAGTCAATATAAGAAAGAATTTAACCGGCAATGGGTGTTCCAGACTTCTGCCAAGTGGAATTGGAGCTATCAACGTTATTTAGATCCCGATTACAAAGGTTCTACCGGAGAAATAGAGAACAGTTATTACCAGCAGGAGTATTACCTTTCGGGGTCCGTGCTTTACAGGTTATTGAATAATTTGTCTTTTTCGCTTTCTTCTGACGGAAGTATCAACACGATGAATGCCAATCTGAATGACTTTGCCCATCCTACGCGCTATTCGTGGCTGACAGCTTTTGCGGGAAAATATGTAAACAATTGGCTTACTCTCTCTGCATCCGCTTTGGCAACCGTCATCTACGAGCAGGCCGATAAAGGGGGAAGTGCAGGTAATCACCGTAAACTTTCTCCGTATGTCAGCGCTTCGTTCAAGCCTTTCGACAAGGAAGAATTCCGTATCAGAATTTTCTACAAAGATATCTTTCGCCTGCCAAGCTTCAACGATTTATACTACGGTGAAACTGGAAACAACAAGCTGAAACCGGAGAATGCACGGCAGTATAATATCGGTCTGACATACAGTAAGGATGTATGCCCGTTCCTGCCTTATCTCTCGGCAACTGTTGATGCGTATTACAACAAGATAACGGATAAAATCATTGCCTATCCTACCAAGAACCTTGCTGTCTGGAGTATGAGAAATCTCGGCAGTGTAGAAATCAAAGGCATTGATGTCACAGGCAACGTGTCCCTCCAGCCTTGTGAAAAGCTCCGTATCAATTTTTCGGGGAATTATACATACCAACGGGCTTTGGACGTAACCAACTCCGACCCTGCTTCCGAAGAAGGGAGAACTTACAAACATCAGATAGCTTATACCCCCCGTGTTTCCGGTTCGGGACAGGTAGGTATCGAGACGTCTTGGGTTAATTTATCTTACTCATTCCTGTTCTCAGGAAAACGATATACACAAGGAGAAAATATCACAGAGAATAGAATGGAGAGTTATAGTGACCATAGTATCTCTGTGGGGAAGGAGTTAACTATACGGAAGATTAATACTTCTATTCATATAGAAGTATTAAATATAGCCAATAACAATTATGAGATTATCAAGAACTTTCCAATGCCCGGACGTTCTGTTAGAGCAACGTTCAGTATCAAATATTAACTATGAAACAAATAACCATAAATAGAAAATATATATTGCAGACATGGTTATGGATGCTCTTACTGTTATTCATTGCCTGTGATGATATGGAGGACAAGCCATCTATCTCCAACATTGATGGCAGTAATATCTCCGAAACCGGAACTGCAGAGCTATATATATTAAGCGAAGGATTGTTTAACTTGAATAACAGTTCTTTGGCTCGTTATTCGTTCAAAAAAGGAAAGCTTACTAAAAATTACTTCAAGGACCTAAACAAACGAGGGTTGGGTGATACAGCCAATGATATGGCATTATATGGTGGCAAATTATACATTGTAGTCAATGTATCCAGCACCATTGAAGTAATAGACTTCCAAACAGGAGTTTCTATCAAACAAATCCCTATGCTGGCAAAAAACGGCAGTTCACGACAGCCACGCCATATCACGTTTCATAAAGACAAGGCATACGTATGTTCATACGATGGTACCGTTGCACGGATCGACACTACTTCCTTAGAAATAGATGCCTTGACAAAAGCCGGAAGAAACCCGGAAAATATCTGTATACAAAATGACAAACTATATGTATCCAATTCCGGTGGTCTAGATTATTCGGCTGGTTTAGGTGTAGACAATACAGTTTCCGTGATCGACATCACTTCCTTTACAGAAATAAAGAAAATAACAGTCGGTCCCAATCCCGGATGTATTATACCAGGACCAGACGAAACAGTTTATGTAGCTACTCATGGAAATAACATAGCAGATGGTGACTTCCACTTTGTAAAGATAGACTGCAGAACAGATGAAGTAGCACATATTTATGACGAAAAAGTCATGAATTTTGCAATCAGTGGCAATATCGCTTATTTATATAATTACAACTACAATACAGAATCATCTTCTATCAAGGTTTTCAATCTAAAGACCGGACAGACTATACGCAACAACTTTATCACAGACGGAACCCGGATCAACACCCCTTACGGTATTAATATCAATCCATACAGTGATAATATCTACATAACGGAAGCATATAGTTACACCATAACCGGTGACATACTTTGCTTCAATCAGAACGGACAGTTGCAATTCAGAATCAACCGTGTCGGACTGAACCCTAATACCGTTGTGTTCAGCAACAAAGTATCATCAGGAGACAGCAGTGAAGAGGACTCGGATCCGAATGCCCCCTCTGCATTTGCCAATAGAGTATTGGAATACAGACCGGCTCCCTGCCAATTTATGAATACATCCACAACTGCTTATAAAGAAAACTATACATCTGAAGATGTGAGAAAATACGCAGAAGAGCTACTCAAAGATCCAGACCTATGTCTTCTTAGTCTTGGAGCATACGGAGGTTATATCACGGTAGGATTTGATCATACAGTACCTAACGTTCCCGGACAATATGATTTCAAAATATATGGCAACGCGTACTATGACGCATTCGGGACATTAACCGGAAAGCTTGGTGGAAGCTCAGAGCCAGGCATTGTATTAGTTTCGAAAGATGTTAATGGTAACCAGTTACCTGATGATGAATGGTATGAGCTTGCCGGCAGCGAATATACGTCTTCCGCAACTATAAAAAATTATACTATTACTTATCACCGTCCCACATCAATATTGGATAAAGTTAAATGGACAGATAATCAAGGAAACGAGGGATATGTAAACAGAAATGATTTCTATACTACCAATTCATATTATCCATTATGGATAGAAGAGAACGAGATGACATTCCATGGTAGCCGTTTGAAAGATAACGCTGTGAATGAACCTCGTGAAGATATGCCAGAACATTGGGTAGGATACTGCTATCCATACGGATATGCAGACAATCACCCTAATAACACAGAAAAAAGTAAATTTCAAATAGACTGGGCAGTAGACAAAAACGGACATCCCGTTCAATTAGATGGCATTGATTTCGTTAGAATTTACACAGCTGTCAATCAAAATACAGGGTGGATGGGAGAAATTTCAACCGAAATACAAGCTATTGAAGATTTACATTTTGGGAAACAATAAACAATTATGTATAAATTATTTAATTAAAAGAAGAATGAAAAAGTATTTTGTATTAATGCTAATAACCTTATCACTAGGTTTCGCTGCTTGTTCTGATGATGACACAAAAGTAAGTTTATCCAGTGTAAGCATTGCAAATGAACAAGAAATAACTGAAATAGTACAGAATGGTATATTAACACTTGTTGCCCAATACGAGTGTAATATAACTCCCAAAATTGAATGGAAAGTTGATAATGAAGTAAAATCAAACGAAGCTACATTCAACTTCTCTAGTGAAAAGTTGGGAGAACACATAATCACACTTACTGTTTTCACAAACGAAACTGAAGAAAGCGCAACCCTAAAAATTAATGTATATGGTAAATACAAAAAAGGAACATTTATATTAAATGAAGGGAGTGCCGGAAGAACAAATAGCCATTTAATATTTATTTCCCCCAATTATGAAATAACAAAAGAAGCTTATTTTGAAGTAAACAATAGCCATCTAGGGGATGTTAGTCAAGACCTGTACATAAATAACGGGAAAATTTATATTGTCAGTCAAGGAGCATTTAATAACAAATCAACGATGGGAGTCATTGTAGCGAATGCTGAAACACTTAAAAAAATTATATTCTACCATGATGAATTAAGTGATCTAAATTCTCCTACACATATTGCTGTCACCGATGAAGATAATCTATACATCCGAGACAGTGAAGGAATTCATTTATTCAACCCTTCTACAAAGAGTGTTGTGCTCATTGAAGGTACAGAAGGTGCACTTAAAACAAGAATGGCAGTATCTAAAGGAAAGGTATTTATAGCAAAAGGTACTTCTATCGTAGTAATTCAAGGACAAAAAGTTATTAATACAAAAGAATTCAATAGCACACCGACAGGAGTTCTTAAGGCTGATGATGGGAATATATGGGTATCAACGGAACATAGTATCAGTAAACTATCTTCCATAGATTATTCTATTATCAGAACAAACCAGCTAGAAAGTTATCAACTAAAATCCTATGGTACACCAGCAATTTCAGCCAAAGGTAATATGCTCTATTTTAACAGTAACTTTGATACCAAAATATATAGACATAATTTCACCATTGGAGAAACTAAAATGCTTTATAATGTAGGAGAAAACATAGAAAATGCTAATATAACATATGGTTCAGTTGCTATCAATCCTAATAATGGTGATGTCTATATAAACACAATTAAAGGTTATAGTGACTACACAACCAATAATATCAGTATTTTCAATTTCGAATATAATACAGATCCATTACTCCACAATCTAAAAGGTTATACAAGCTTCCCCGGAGGTGTCTATTTCACCAACAGTTTTGAATAATAAAATATCAGAAAGAAATTCAAGGATAATAAAACAATTATTGCTGTCCGAGAAAATGTGCACCTTTAACCATGGTTATACTTTTGGTGTGGTAACTCAAAGATAACCAAAAGGGGCTGACTTTTTCTCTATGGCAATTACTTGTGAATTAAAAATATTTCATTATCTTTACAGCAACAAATCCCGCTCGCTTCCCGTAAGATTAGCGTACCCAGCGGGACATTTTTATTTATGGGAGTTAAGTATCAAGTCATAACAACTGAGAGGCAAATTGAGATTCTCAAAGAGAGGGATTTGCTTATCAATAATGTCGAGAAAGCCGTAGAAACTCTTGACACCATTAGTTTTTTGTCTTGCCGGTTATTAGCGACACCTTGAGATGGAACATACCCCATCATCTCAAGTGTTAACATCTATCGCCTCAAATATACACTCTTTATATATTTTCCCCACTCGCATAGAATAATGATTATTAGCAGTTGGATGCCCATATTATGCATATTTATCAGCAGTGAGAAACTTTTTTTGTTGACATACAGCAGTCTGAGATATTTTGTTTATATTTGCCATGTCAGTTAATTTAATATGTTAGCAGTTTCGCAGCACTAAGATAGGTAAATTTTCCGACATGGAAAAGTGTTTATATTTATATATCAAACACTTGTACTTTTCACAAATAAATATGCTGCGGAATTAAGGGTAAGAAAATTAATATGGAGAATATTGTCATCAGCTCACTATACGATACTATTGACCAACTTTCCAAGGTTACACGACCTGCTGGTACTCCAAATACAACAGCTCATAATCTTTTGCGTATTGCAACCATAGAGCAACTCATGAGCAAGAAACCTTGCACCTTGCAAGTGGGTGACAAATTATTTGAGTTACAAATTTGGAAGAATCCCGATCTATCCTATAGCATAGAGAAACTCACTCCTTATGCTCCACAAACGGCAGCCCTGCTCATGGCTATACACCAAATCAACACCGATGAGAAGAAAGTAATGGCAGGTACACGTTTGTTGTTAGAATGCTATCAAGACAAGAGTATTTGTTGCCGTATAGCACTGGCTATATGCTGTTTGCGTGGCATAGATGGTAAGAACGATTCTGTACAGGGCATTAATCTGGCTACTGCCTCATGTCGCATTAAGGGAGCAAAAGGTATGGCTGCCGTAGAGAATGATTTAAAACAAACTCCTTATAACCCAGATCTTTTTCTGAACGATTTGGGTGCAGCCTACTTCAACACGCACGATGTAATCGTGGCCAATCTTTACTTCAAGCGTGCCTTGGAGCTGAAGGGCGATGATGCTGATATGCTGCACAATGTATGCGTGAGCCTCACGGAACAAAAAAAATACCACGAAGCATTTCCCTATCTACTTAAGGCTGCCGTAGGAGGCGACAAAAGCCGTTACTATTATTTGGGGTATTGCTGGTACTATGGATATGACAAAAATAACTCACCACTGACCGATAAAGATACGCGTACCGAGCAACAAGTGTCACAAGCCGTACGGTGGCTCACGTTGTGCGATCATAAGCTCAAATTTCCCTTGCTTTCAGAAATTTATTTCCACCACGTTACGTTGCCTGGAGCTTTTTCGGGCACAACCGTGAAGCGTGGTACAGGTGTCTTGAAGCCCCAAGATGCGGTGAAAGTTTTCCAAGCAGGCGCTAATGCGGGCGACAACTTCTCTATGTTGGCTTTAGCGCAATTTACCCTCTGTGGCTGGGGAATCGCAGAAAATCGAACAGAGGCCATCAACTTGACACGTCGAGGCGTTGATGCGGCTGTCACGCCCCGTCCCGAACTTTATCAGGAAGCACTCTACGACATGGCTATGAAATTTTCTGCTGATGAAAAAGAGCAACGACGCTATTTGGAACGTTATATCACCGAATATCCAAACTCCATTCTGTCCACGGCTCTCTACTATAAGCTAGGCAGTATCGTCTTTCATTCGGACAAAGTATACTCCAAAGCCGCCGACCTTCTCCTCAAGGCCGACTCACTGGCTCAAAAGGTAAACAATTCCACACTGGCTTACAAGCTGATGCCTGCCCTCTATGAAATGTTGGGCGACTGTTACTACAACCTGAAACAATATAACTTTGCAAAGCATTTTTATGAATTGTCTGCCAATCAGGAGAAAAGCGGATACAGTGCCTACATGGTCGGTTATCTCTATCATTATAACAAGATAACCATCGTGACTACTGAAGACAAGGGACGTTACCGCATTCGCATGGCCGTTGCAGCCTACAAGGAAGGGATAGAGTTAGGTTTCAAGCGTGGAGCTAAAGACTTGTTTCTATTACTCAGAGATCGCAATGGCTACAATGGACATGACTACTGGGATGAAGACACCTCTCGCTACGCCCAAATGGCTATCGAAGAAAATAAATCGGTGGAGGCCATGTATTATCTTGGCCTATGCTACCTAGCCCGTAAAGATACTAAGAAGGCTACTGAGTATCTGAGGATGGCCCATATAAATGGTCATCGCGATGCCATCTATATCATAGCAGCTTTTGGATATATGGAATCCAACGAACGGCTTCGCCTATTATGGGAAATGACTGAGCGTTATGAGAATCCTATTGAGACGAAAGACTTTACACTCAATGCTCAAAATGCGCGTTACTATTATGCCACCGAAGCTTATAAATCTTCAAGTAATTATCATCGATACTATGCTATATTTAAGATGGAGGAGTTTATCAAGATGGATTATTGTTCAAATGTCTGGTTCTCTCATCATTACTATACATCTGAATCCGGTCAAAGTAAGGAATACAAATGCGTTCCTATGCCCTATATGGCTGCCAAAGCCATAGACTGGATTATACCACGCCTGGCAGAAATACCGGAATACAAGCGTGTACTCAAGGATAGACTCAAACATATGGCATTATATTACCAATCGTTAAAAAGTCGTTCAGACGGCAAACGTGTACTGGACAAAGATACTGCTCTGCGTGATCGACTCGATAAAGTGGTATTCGATATCAATCATCCTTTGGCAGGAGGATTGAAAAAACTATTCAAATGATGAATGGGCGAGAACGAAAGTGAAGTAAAATTTTTACATGAACGGAAACGAGACAATGAAAAATCCTATTATAGAAGACATCGAACGATACAACCGCGACTTGAATCGCACCGACTTGCTCACCCCCGTGGCAGACGATCTATGTAACTTTATGCGGACGTGGCACGCTCTCTATTGCGAATACTATTTTGTGTGCGGACTCGATCAGACACGGAAGGGAAAGACTTGGCACGTTGACCTTAAATCGCTGAGTGATGGAATCTTCCGCAAGGCTATGAAGCAATGGGTGGAACAAATGACCGGTCACGGTCGACGTACAGAAGCTACGCTGGTAGAAAGCATCTATCAAGATTTCACCCCTTCTGCCATGCCTTGCATGATAGAGCAAACTGAGGCATTCAAAAAAGAATTAGGTCTTTACCTCGAACGTAAACAGAACGCGGCTTCGGCGAGTGTGTCTACCCTGCAGAAAGAATTCACTCAGAAGATAAGCCATATGGGACTGCATATGACCTATGGTTTGCCGTTAAAGGAGGAGTCATGGTTTAGCGCCGTGACAACTGAGGCACAAACCCGTGTCACCCTCGACCACATTCCTTTGACCTACAATCCTTACAAGGTACCCCTCATGGGACGGGAGCAGACGCTCTGGGTGCCTCAACTCACCCCTTGGCAGTCCAAGTGGGGGTGTCCACATTTCAATGCTACTTCCATTGATTCCAATCAAGAGGTGATCCGACAATTGCTACTTACTCTTCTTTTAGCCTTTCCTACCGGAAAACTGAAAGTATCATTCATTGACTTAGGATTCTCTACCGGCCTCACAAACCTACGTTCGTGCTTGGATGAAGCCTATTTAGGTGACCTCGTGCTCACAGCCGACGAACTGACTGCATGGACACGCTCCAAGACGCAATACCTACGTGATACCTTTGCCCAATATGGCGATGTCGTAGCGCGCAATACTAAAATGGGGCGTATGGAACATGGCTATGAACTCTGTATCATCCATGGAGTGGCTTCCGATACGTGTCCGGCTATCTGCATGGAGCAGCTCACCAAGTTGATGGCCGACGGCACCAATGCCGGTATCTACTTCCTCTTCATCGGGACGCTGCCAACCAAATGGCCTGCCAACCGTTTCCTGGAATTGCCCCGCACACCACAAGGTGCTGTCTGCAAGATAATACCCACTCTTTCTGATGAACTCACTCGCAAGCTGTTCAGCTTGTTAACTAATCAGGTAAGTCTGCACGAACGCAAACAAGAAGAACAAAAACAGCAACAGTTGAAACATCAACAGAAACAACTCTTTGAGGCCGATGCACTCGATGCCAGCCTGGAATTCAGCATAGAAATAGGTACTGACTCTGACACTGAACAGCGTGTGAACTTTACGCTCGATGAGGAACATCATGTACATGCTTTCGTGCTGGGACAGACAGGTTCAGGTAAGAGCGTGTTTCTGCACACTTTGCTGGGCAATGCCATGCTCAAGTATTCACCTAAAAGTCTGCAATTCTATCTGATGGACTTCAAAACGGGAGGTGTGGAGTTGAACCGCTATCACCAATACCCTCACGTCCGTGCCTTGCTGGTCGATGAGAGCGACCCTCACATCACCCTCGAAATTCTGCGCGACATCACCACATTGATGCAAGAACGGGGTGAACTGATGCGGAATGCGGGTTGCAATAATCTAAAGAGCTATAACGCCGCCCATCCTGCACAACCCCTTCCACGTATTGTGCTATTGGTTGACGAATGCCATGAGCTCTTCCGCGAGGGACGACACAAAATACAAACCGAGATGGATGACATCGTGACCCGCATCGCCAAACAAGGACGTAGCCAAGGTGTACACATTATTTTTGCCACGCAGACCCTCACGGGATGCACCCTGCCACGCGACATCATCGGACAAATCACTGACCCTTATCTCTTAAAGTGCGATCCGGTAGATGCACTGCGTTTTGTAGAGGGAGCACAAGGCATCGTAAATCAGCTGAAACCGCATTGTGTGGCTCACTTCAACAAGCAGACGGAACAGCAGGAATGCTTCTTACCCGACTTCATAGAGCCCCTTATGGACCAATATTTAGAAGCTATTTTGCATAAGAACCAAGGAGCTAAATTAGACTTCACTCCTTTCTATTTTACCGGTACGCAAAAGTATAGCTTGGAGGAAGGTCTCTCAGAACTTACTTATCGCCGACATCCCGAACTCTCCTTGGGCAAGAGTCTGGAGGTGCGTTCGCACAACGTATCCATTCGCTTGCGTAACGACCTGGCACAGAACCTCCTCATCTTGGGAGCCAACGACCGCTTCCAGAGTTTGCGTGTAGCTTTGGTATCGCTTCTCTCGCTGATGCACTACAGCGAACAGACGGGAGTGGATGCACGTTTCATCCTCTTCCTCAACGATGATCTCATCGACTATCCCGATCTGGAGGATTACGTCTATGCATTGGCGAAGCGTGGTGTGGAAATCTGCGACAACCAACGCAAACGACTCACGCGGGTGGAGGAACTGTATACCCTGCTCAAAGCAGATAACAACAGACCCACCTTTGTCATTGTAACCAATCAAGACGGATACGTGGAGTTGCGTCAAAACGCTGAGGTGACTCTCTCTACCCAATCATCAGCATCAAGTAGCGAGGAGGATGCCCAGCAACGTCAGACGGAAAGTAATCTCTTTTTCGGGGGAGACCTGAGTTTCACAGCTCAGTCGCATGCCGCAGCAGTCGGAAAGATACCGCTACGCTCGGTGTGGAAAGAACTGCTTATCAATGGTCCTGAGTGTAATATCTATACCGTATGGCAACTCCAGAAATTAAGTAACTTGTTCTTTGATAACGGTTCGATCTATGCTTCCGAGGTCTTCAAGCATTTTCTCTACCTAGCTCTGCTGCGTAACGACCGCGACACTGGAGCCAAGTTCAACTTCGACGATATTCACCTCGAAGAGTTAGGCGACGACCCTGAGCGCCTTCGCCTCTACCTATATAATGCCATGACCAACAGTGGCGTCACACTTTCTCCTTATGTTATATAAGTAAAGCCATTCATAACCCCTAATTTAATTGTATAGCCATATGTCAGACATTAACGTACAATCGCAAGAGGAACTACTTCACTTTGCAAGTGGCCTCACCAATCTGAGTCAAGGACTCATCACCAGTTTTTCGCAAGCCAATGCCGAGATGGATCGTGTGAACGAAGGATGGCACGATGAACAGAATGCACGCTTCATGAATCAGTTTCGTCAAGCTACTGCCGCCATACACAATATTGCCGGCATGATGGATGAATATAGCGCCTACATCCGTCGCTATGCCGCTGCCATCGAGGCTGCACGAAACGTAAGATAACACCGTAATTCTATGAGTGACGTATCGGTACATGACATTTCCGCCCTCTATTCCTACATTAGCCGAGCGGATACATTAGTTTCTTCTGTGCAACAAATTGCCTTGGTGATAAGTCAGCGCATACAGTTCACACGCGACAATGCACGGGCTACAGTGGCTACTATTGAGGCTGAAATAGAGGAAATCGATGAGGAAAAAATGGGAATAGATGAGTGTATTAACGACCTTAGGTCTCAATTGCGAGACCTCGACGCCGAATCCGACCCTGATGGCAGCGAACGAGCTTACTTGCAGCAGGAGCTAAGTGATGAACGAGTTGAACTAGCCGAGGTACGCGAACGTCTTCGCCTACGACAAGATGACCTACGCCAGGCTCGCGTTCTGCAAAATCGAGTGGAAGCCATTTGGATAGACGTGGGAAACCACTTGACTAATCTTCAAGGAATGCTACCCGCTATGGTGAACCGCTCTACGGAGTTTATACGTAAGTATATCAGCTACTTGCAGCAGGCACAAAGCCAGCGATAGTAGCATTACCCTTTGGCGGATTCTTGGTTGTGCTCTCCTTCCTTACTAAATTGATTGAATGAATAATATGCTACAGTTATGTACGAAGTAATACCTATCGAAGAATTGACCCGCATGAAAGGCGACCTCACGCGGGCGGCGAACGCTCTGAATGGTGTGTGGAACGACCAACAGTTTGATTACTTCTGCCAGCACTACGTGCAGGAGGCGGAGAATCTCTTATATCAAGAGATAAGTCGGGTAGAAACACTCATACAAGAACTCCATGTAGCTCAATGCGAGCTGGAGAACCTTGAGTGAATAGTCCTGAAAGTTGAATTAACAGATGATTACCATGACGGATGAGATGAACCATATTTGTGATATTTATAAATTGAAATTGACAAATTGAATTTGTGGAACTTGAATAAATATATATTCTAATTCTGCTTGCCCCCACTTTTTAATTAAGGTTCACCTGTTTCACTATCATATCAATCTACTGTATCATTGCACATTACAATGAAACCAAACCTAAAAAACAAGAAAATTTTGCTTTCATCGGTTTCACTTTAGGCAGAAAAAAACATTCCAACAGTATTCCGAAGAAAAGAGAGGCAGAATAGAGAAAAGCATAGCTTTATATCTTTCATTATGCAACTTTATTTCAGCCATTAATATCCATGGTGAGTATATATACGTGATAGCCATATATATCCACCGTCTCAGATATTAACACCCATCATCTCAAGTATTAATACTCATCATCTTAAGTGTTAACATCTATCGTCTCAAGTATGAATAGCCCCAAAACAAATTTTTCGAGGTGAAACCGGTGAAAACTGATTTAAAAGATAAGTGGAAACGACTTCCAGCCTTGCCCAGCGGCACCGAGCAACCATACGGACACAATTATATCAGACTACGAAATACCTCAATCAAGCATCCACGTCAATACAAAATCAGGATGGATGCGATAGCCTACGGTATAAACCGTCCGCTGCTCCGTCACCAACTCCTGAACTTGAAATTCGCCCTCTTCCAAAGGAACAAAATGCGACAGACGGAGTTTACGCAAGTCGGCATCCGCATCGTTCATACGTTTGAAAATGGTTTCTTTGGCCGACCAATGCAATAACATACTCCACGTCTTATCCCCCAGATAAGACTCTACCTGTTCATCTTCACGAGTAAAACGTTCAAAAACCCTCTGCACACGAATACCGTATCGCTCAATATCAATCCCCACAGGAGCCACGTCACACAATATCACCGCCACATATCCTTTCGTATGAGAAATACTAATATAGAAAGAATGATCGGAAAGAAAAGGTTTGCCTTCGGAAGAGTAAACAATCTCTTTATCCTCCTGCAGCATCGCATATAACAAAACACGGACAGACAACCACTCCCTCTTCCTCTGTTCGGAAGCAAAACGTAGCAATTCCTTTTCGCAAGACAACTTCCGTGTAGAAGGTAAAAGAGCCAACAGCACATCCAAAGATTCTTCCATCTTCCACACAGCCCACTGCCTGTCATCCGTCTTATGTTGCAGAAATAACGCCATTCTCCGTTTGCCCGATTATGCTTTCGTAAGTATGTCTTCCATCACTCTTTCTCTTCTCCTATCTCCGATTCCTTTGGCAAAATCGTAAACTTCACTTTCAAGATACGGCGACTGTCCATCTCCAATACTTCAAATTCATAATTATGATAAGTCACCTTCTCGTGTAAGGCAGGAAATTCCCCCTTTATCTCAAGCAACATACCAGCCAAAGTATCCGCATCCCCTATCACCTTCTCAAACTCATCTTCGTCTACTTTTACAATCTTATAGAAATCGGTCAATTGTGTCTTCGCTTCAAAAATCCAAGTATGGTCGTTCAATACAACGTATGTACGTTCTTCATCGTCATATTCATCATGAATCTCACCCACAATTTCTTCAATAATATCTTCCATCGTCACCAATCCGGACGTTCCTCCGAATTCATCAACAACAATGGCTATATGAATCTTATTCGCCTGAAAATCACGCAACAAGTCATCGATCATCTTCGTCTCCGGCACAAAATAAGCCGGACGAATCAACGATTGCCAACGAAAGTTATCTCCTTTGTTCACATGAGGCAGAAGATCCTTGATATACAACACTCCCTTGATATTATCCCGCGAACCGGAATAGATAGGAATACGCGAATAAGCATTCTCAATGATACATTGCATCACCTCCTTGAAAGGTGTACGGATATCCAAATCGACCATATCCAGACGTGATGTCATCACCTCCTTCACTGTTTCTCCGCCAAAACGGATAATACCTTCCAAGATATTATTCTCCTCAGACAGTTCCGCCTTATCTGTCAGTTCCAATGCGTGCGACAACTCGTCAACAGAGATATTATGACTCTTTTTGGCGAAATGCTTATTAAGAAAAGCCGTTGAACGTACCAAGACAGTAGCCACCGGACGGAATATCTTCTCTAGATAATAAATTCCCGGTGCGGAGAAACGGCAAAAAGCCAAAGTTTTCTGTGCTGAATAGATCTTCGGCATTATTTCACCGAACAACAATAACAGAAAAGTAAGTATTACAGTCAGTATAAGAAACTCTGCCAATGGAGAATGGAAGATAAACACATTCATGAAAAAGAAATTGCAGAGCATGATAATAGTCACGTTCACAAAGTTATTAGTGATCAGTATCGTCGCCAGAAGGCGTTCGGAATCACCAAGAAGTGCACTTATTTTTTCATCGGAAGGATGATTGCGTTCGTCAATATCATTCCGGTCCGAAGGGGAAAGCGAGAAAAAAGCTATTTCAGAAGCCGAAGCAAAACCGGAAGCAAGCAGGAGCACACCAGCCAATACTATGGCGATAATAGCAGAGATAGAAGGAGTAAGTACGGTAATACCGTCGAAAATGCCAGCTAACTGGCTTAAATAACCATCTGAGTCCAAAGATTCTATATTTTAGTTAAACAAAAGATAATGTGCCTATAAGTTTGCGAAAACCAGTCGGCACACTACCATATTATCTAGAACGGCAAATCATCCGCCGAATTATCTTGTATTGATTGAGCCTGCGATTGCTGTGACTGTTGCGGCTGCTGTACCGGAGTGGCAACGGGTTGCTGCGTGGAAGCTGTAGCTCCCGCACTGGGGTTAGTTCCTTTCGGAGTCAGCATTTCCATATTATCTACATAAATTTCTGTAGTATAACGGGTAGCACCAGCCTGGTCTGTGTACGAACGGGTTCTAATCTTTCCTTCCAGATACAACTTGTCACCTTTGTGTACGTATTTGTCTACAATCTCAGCCAAACGGTTGGATGCAACGATATTATGCCACTCTGTCCTGTCGGGAATCTGAGTCCCATTTGCTAACGTATAACCGCGTTCTGTTGTTGCCAACGGAAAAGTAGCTACAGCCGAGCCTGCATCGAAGTATTTTACACGTGGATCCTGACCCACGTTTCCTAACAATATCACTTTATTTACTGACATATACGTATCAAGTTTATGATTCTTAAATTCAAATCTGCTGCCAAAATTAAACAGAATAACAATAGAATGCAAGAATTGTTATAACTTTTATTTCAGACCGATATACTTCTCAATGAAAGCGTGCACCAAGCGGGAAACAGCGTATCGCTCCAATTCCTCAGTTTTTATTTTTTGGAATTTACCGAAAGAAGCAGTTCCTTCGGGCAATATCACTTCATAAAAATTAGCATAAATCACCCGATGCGACAATACATGTTTTACCTCTCTGCATACCGAACGCACCACAGGTTGCTCTCCGGGTGCAAACAACGTCTGAAATTCCGGCAAAGCCAAAAACTCTTCTTCCGGCAAAGAGGATGAAGTCTCTATTAAAGGCAGTTCAAACAGATTCTTCCAGATATCATTATCCGTCCGTTTATTAATAAAGGTATGCGCGCCCGCACGTACATAGATATAATTGAAGTAACGATTCGTTGTCTTCGTCTTATGCTGTTTCACCGGAAGCACGGTAACCAGACCTTTCGATAAAGCCGAACAGCCGGCAGATAACGGACAAAACAGACAGTCGGGTGACTGCGGTGTACATTGAATCGCCCCGAAATCCATAATTCCCTGATTATACAGGGCAGGCTGTTTCTTGTCCAACATCTCGTTCGCCAATTCTGTAAACAGTTTCTTCCCTGCTGTCGAGTCAATCGGCGTTTCAATACCAAAATAGCGCGAAAGTACACGATACACATTCCCGTCCACCACCGCATAAGGCATATTATATGCAAACGAACAGATGGCAGCCGCCGTATATTCCCCTACTCCTTTCAAAGCCAGTACCTCCGGATACGTTTTCGGGAAAACACCATTCATGCTTTTTGCCGCCGCATGAAGATTGCGGGCACGGGAATAATATCCCAACCCCTGCCAATACTTCATCACCTCGTCCTCCTCCGCATCCGCCAATGTAGATACATCGGGAAAGCGTCCGATAAAACGAAGGAAATAATCATATCCTTGAGCTACACGCGTCTGTTGAAGAATAATTTCCGAAATCCATATCAAATAAGGATCAGAAGAATCACGCCACGGCAAATCACGTTTATTTTCTTTATACCATTCTATAATCGTTTCCGTAAACATATTAGCATATTGGCACATCAGTATATCTTTTTCCGACAAAAGTAACTCTTTTGGTTCTAAGAAATCTCTATGCAACCATTTTTTTAGAAAAATGTGTAGAATATATTTTTTTAGGAGCTTAAAAAGCTATATATTTGCAGTCCAAAAAATTAGCAATAACATAGTAATAATATTTTTTTTAAGGAAAAATGACTAAAGCAGATATTGTAAACGAGATTACAAAGAAAACTGGGATTGACAAGCAGACAGTTCTTACTACAGTAGAAGCCTTCATGGATGCTGTAAAAGATTCTTTGTCTAACGATGAAAATGTGTATTTACGTGGATTTGGTAGTTTCGTAGTGAAAAAAAGAGCACAGAAAACTGCTCGTAATATTTCAAAGAATACTACTATCATTATCCCTGAGCACAACATTCCGGCTTTCAAACCGGCTAAGACATTTACAATTTCAGTAAAGAAATAATAAACAAGAGTATTAACCCATAAAATGTGAAGCTATGCCAAGCGGAAAAAAGAAGAAAAGACATAAAATGTCTACGCACAAGCGTAAAAAAAGATTAAGAAAGAACAGACATAAAAGCAAAAAATAATTTTTAGGTCTGGATCACACAGAAATAAAGAACAAACTTGCGAAGCTAATGTCTTTCAAGTTTGTTCTTTGTTTAAGTAGTTAACTCAAAATGAACAATTTGTTAAAATAGTTGTTCATACAAATGAGATTCAATCAATAATAAGGAAACAAAACAGTGACAAGTGAACTAGTAGTTGACGTACAGCCTAAAGAGGTTTCCATCGCTCTTCTCGAAGATAAGAGCTTGGTGGAACTTCAAAGCGAAGGAAGAAATATTTCCTTTTCTGTGGGCAATATGTATTTAGGACGTATCAAGAAATTGATGCCCGGACTGAATGCATGCTTTGTGGACGTTGGTTACGAGAAAGACGCTTTCCTCCATTATTTAGATTTGGGTCCTCAATTTAACTCACTCGAAAAGTTTGTAAAGCAGACTTTAAGCGACAAAAAGAAGCTGAACTCCATCAGCAAGGCAACCCTGCTTCCCGACCTCGACAAGGATGGGACTGTATCCAACACACTCAAGGTGGGACAAGAAGTAGTGGTGCAAATCGTAAAGGAACCGATCTCCACCAAGGGACCGCGACTGACGTCCGAAATTTCGTTTGCTGGGCGCTATCTCGTACTCATCCCTTTCAATGACAAGGTTTCCGTATCACAAAAAATTAAATCGAGCGAAGAACGCGCCCGTCTGAAACAACTGCTGATGAGTATCAAGCCGAAAAACTTCGGTGTCATCGTCCGTACCGTAGCAGAAGGAAAACGCGTAGCCGAACTCGACGGAGAGCTTAGAGTCCTGATCAAACATTGGGAAGATGCAATGGTGAAAGTACAGAAAGCCACCAAGTATCCGACGTTGATTTATGAAGAAACCAGCCGCGCTGTAGGTTTGTTGCGTGACCTCTTCAACCCTTCTTTTGAGAACATCCACGTCAACGACGAGGCCGTGTACAATGAAATTAAAGATTACGTAACATTAATTGCGCCCGACCGGGCCAATATCGTAAAACTGTACAAAGGCCAACTTCCCATTTACGACAATTTCGGTATCACCAAACAGATTAAATCATCGTTTGGTAAAACAATCTCTTACAAGAGTGGTGCCTATCTGATTATTGAGCACACTGAGGCGCTTCACGTAGTAGACGTGAACAGCGGCAACCGCACCAAGAATGCCAACGGGCAGGAAGGTAACGCACTCGAAGTAAATCTTGGAGCCGCCGATGAGCTGGCACGCCAATTGAGATTAAGAGATATGGGTGGTATCATTGTCGTCGACTTCATTGACATGAATGAAGCCGAAAACCGTCAGAAGCTTTATGAACGTATGTGTGCCAATATGCAAAAAGACAGGGCACGGCATAATATTCTGCCGCTCAGCAAATTCGGGCTGATGCAGATTACACGCCAACGTGTGCGTCCGGCAATGGATGTCAACACGACCGAAACTTGTCCTACTTGCTTCGGCAAGGGCACTATCAAATCGTCCATTCTCTTTACGGACACTTTGGAGAGTAAAATTGACTACCTGGTCAACAAACTGAAGGTTAAGAAATTCTCGTTACATGTCCATCCGTATGTTGCCGCCTATATCAATCAGGGACTCGTTTCTCTGAAACGGAAATGGCAGATGAAATACGGATTCGGTATTAAGGTTATTCCAAGTCAGAAACTCGCTTTCCTACAATATGTATTCTACGATACACATGGAGAGGAAATCGATATGAAGGAAGAAATCGAAATCAAATAGACAGAGAAACGGCGTCTCGTTGCAACGAGACGCCGTTTCTCTGTTATTGGAACTATATAGAAAGCAATGCCGGAAGCTCCGATAAACGGGTAATAAAAGGTATACCGGCTTCTCCTGTTCTGCCTTCCGGACAACCTTGAACAACCTGACAACCAAGAGACAATCCCGGTTGGATGTCATTTTTCATCGAGTCACCGACAACCAGCACTTCTTCATAGGCAAATCCGGCACGGTCAATTGCCCGTTTCCACAAGGAAGGATCAGGCTTACGGACACCTTCAAGCATCGAATCTGTGATAGAGTGAAAATAAGATACAATTCCCAAATCCGTTACAATCTTCTTAAGATTTCCATAATAATTGGAAACAAGCAACAGGGTGTATGAGCGATGTAACTCATCAAGTACAGTACGGGATGCGACCACATAATCCGATGAATAATCCGTCACAAGGCGGGCTGCTTTTAAAGGCAACCCCTTCCTATTCTCCAGTGTATCCGGCAAAACGCCACGTTCTATCAGACTTTTAAACTGTAAGTCGGTCTTAAATGCCTGCGTCTCAAGCAGGGAATGTTCGGGCTTTACTAGTTGCAATTGCTCCATCATCCGCTCCGCATATACATACGAATCTCGAAAATTTTCTTTTGTCAAAGGAAGATTCAACTTCGTCGTATAAAGATGAATGTAAATATCCATCCAATGCAAAAAAGGCGAGTCAAGCGTTCCGCCAAAATCAAAAGCAACCGCTTTTATCTTATCTTTATCTATCATTTTTTATTTCCTATCTTCATTAATGCAAGACCTATCACAATCCAGAATAATTCGCGAACACGGGTGATCAGTGCTGTATATACGCCATAGGCTCCCGACAGGGACAAGCCACCTACCGCCAAAGCAAATCCGCCTTCACGGCCTCCTAACTGCATAGGCAAGAAAAACAATAAATTGGCCAGTAAGGAAGAGAATGCCAAAATCAAAACACAACTCACAAAACTGACATTAGTAGTAAGCACATTCAATATAAGCCATACTTCCATACAACTAACAACACGTGCGAGATATTCCAAAAACAACGCACTATAAAATGTACTTTTCTTTTGACGATGCAACAAGGCAATCTGGCTATCTATATTTTCCAGTTTCGCCTTATGAGTCTCCGAGAAACGGATAACCCATTTCTTCAGAAACGGTATTTTACTTCCCAAATGAACACAAGCCACTGCCATCCCATGACGGTATCCCTTCACAAACAGAATACTCAACAACAAACAGAAAACCGTTACCAGTCCCAGTACAATCCCCATTTCCCAACTGACGGGATAGAACACCGCATAAATTACGACAGCGCTCAACCATAAACAGAAATGCGAGAAAATGTGCATCATCACATAAAGGATGACCGACGAAGTAGCACGTTCCACTCCTACGTAGGGAGTAAGTTCCATGATACGGTAAGGCTCCCCTCCCATCAGTCCCACCGGAGTAACATAGTTGATTGCAAATCCGGAGACCGTAAATTTATATAACTTAGAGAAAGTCAATGAAGATACTTTTCCCCCGCTACGCACAATAATATACCAGGAAAGAGCGTTAATGGCATAGATAACCAGCCACAGCAACAACACCAACGGCAAGTAAATCCCCGCACGCTTCAGATTGTTCAACAACTCCTCATAAGATACATCAAAAGTGAAAAGCATGATAACAACAGCTACAATGCCAAACACAAGGAAAATGTTTCTAAAACGACTCTTCATAAATATTATAAGTTTTGGTACATTTGTCTACACAACCGCTCGTGCTGACATATCATATATATCAGTAATCCGTTAAGTACGGTCAGTTCAAAGACAAAATAAATCCAAGGCAGATTGACCAATAACGAAATAAACAACACGATAACACGTGTATTGAATGAAAGAATATTGGTGTATTTCATTAATGGAAGACTACCTTCACGAAAACGGTTTCTAACCTCTTGCGGATATACTTCGCCATATTTCGCACGTAACGCCGCAAAAAAACGCTGGAAAGCCGGAGAGAATTGTTCCTGCGAATGCGTATAACCCGTATAAAACCAAAGGAATGTTTTCCGCACCAGGTCTTTCTTCCATGACAACGAAAGATACAACTCGCGTTGTTGCACGGAATTATCCAACTCACTGCCGGATTTCCCTTTCAAGAAGAAAAGATGCACATTCCGGTAATAATCCGCCATAGCCGCCTGCTTACTATGCGAAAATCCTGCTACCGCAGCCAATAGCCAAATCCAATACCCCCATTCCGGTGTCAGTCGTAAACAGATAGCTACATAAATAGAAATAAACCAAAAATCACCGGATACTCCATCCAGAATACGACCAATTTCAGACTTTTGCCCAGTCATACGTGCTAACTGTCCGTCAGCACTGTCATACATATTCGCCCAAACAAGCAAACACATACCTATTATATTTATCAGCAGGTCATTATAATAAAACAATATACCGGCAGCTATCCCCAGAAAAATAGAAGCTATGGTGATAGCGTTAGGAGTAACTCCCAAATGACGAAACAGAAGAGCCCAACGATAACCGATAGGACGGTAGAACAACAAATCGATCCATTCTTCCGTATCAGCAGACTTCAAGGTTGCCTCCAGCCCCTTTGCACTTACTTCATTATTCATAATCCTACGTTCTCTACTTTTCTTATGATAATTCCACCAATCGCCTTCGCCGCTTCCTGACGGCAGGGAGCAAAACTAGGCCAATCGTTAAAATCAATAATACGAATCGTTCCATCCGGCGCTACGATACAGTCGCCACCATATACCGTCACATCCAGCACTTTCGCCGCATCACTGCAAAGTTGGTGCAACCCCTCTTCCGAGAAAGGAATGCCGGACGGAGCACCATTAATCTCTTCAAGGCCAAATTTGCTATGATTACCCTCCTGCGGATAAAACCAATAGAAGAAATCAGTACCGGCTACTCCATAGAATTTAACCAAATCACCTTTCAAATGCTCATTAATCACCACACGCTCGATACCACGCAAGGCATATTCCGCAATGACCTCCTGCAATTCGGCAGAAGTACGTACAAACGTTACATCTTCACGATGAATGGCATGAAAGTCCGCACGTTTCAACCAACAAGGCTCAAATACAGGTTTTATCAATGCTTCGGGAACACCATCATTCGTATCCCATATCAAACTTCGAGGGTGAGAAATCTGATTTTCAAGCAGCAGAGTAGTCATTCGCTCACGTGTACAATTCTCGATACCATGTCCGGAATTGACCGCAAAGCAATCCTCTTTTTCTTCCAGCTTCTGCAACTTCCGCACAGAAGCCTTACTACGCATCATGGTAAATATATACTTCTCGCCTTTCAACGAATTAGTCAGGAATTCCTGTTCCGTATACATATTCACCTGATGACCATTTTCTTTCAAATACTGGGCAACAGCCGAAAAGATGGCGGCATCATTGCCGACATGATTGGGTGAAAAAAGAGAATATCGCTGTATTCCCGCAAAAATCAAGGATCTCATTTAATCAGTTGTTCATCTAAAAAAAGTTCGGCTTTCTTCACATCCGCCGCATGATCTATGTCTATTACTTTTGAGAATGGGTAAGCCCGCAACTGCAAACCGGCATCAACCAGATATTGCTGGAAACCGCGCATACGGGAAACTCCTGCCTCCATCGCTAAAGGCAACTGTGCCAAAGCACGCTGATTCATACAATAAATTCCTCCCGATATATAACGCAAGCCGTCATAAGCCTCACTGGCATATCCCGTAATCCGCAAATCATCCGCTGCCTTGACATAAAGAGGACGTTCGTCGTCAATATAATCCGTAACAGCCATCAAAGCATCAGCAGATTCATCAGCACGAAAAGTACGAATATAATCAGCAAACTCTGCTTCACGAAAGATCGGGTCTACCGTTGTCAGACAGAATTTTCCTTCGCCTTGCAGATAAGGCATGAGTTCATAAAAACTATGGAAAGAATCGGGAGTGGATTTTACAATCACATTCAGAGGTATGGGTAGTTGTCGCTGTTGTTGTTCCAAAAAACAACGAACTTCGGACATTTCTTCATTAATAATGATGCAGATAGACTCTGCATCATTATCAAGGAAAATGCGAAATAATCGGCTTAATAGAGGAGTACCCCCCACTTGTACAAGCGGTTTAGGAACCTTCACCCCTTCAGAAACAAGGCGAGAACCTTGCCCTGCGGCTATTAACGCATATTTCATTCTATTATATCTTCCTATTTAAGCCAAATAATCAGGTTCTTTTTCACCAATCATGTTACGCAATGTCTGTTTTACCATTCTCCATTGAGTGAACAAGTCGTGTTCCGGTTGGTGTTCAAAATCATGCATCGGGCTCTTGCAGAAGAATGACAACCAAGTCTGGATGCCACACATACCTGCACGCATTGCCAAATCACTGAACAATACAAGGTCGAGCGCGATAGGAGCAGCAAGGATAGAGTCGCGGCAAAGGAAGTTTACCTTGATTTCCATCGGATAGCCCATCCATCCGAAGATGTCAATGTTATCCCATGCTTCTTTGTTGTCTTTGCGAGGAGGATAGTAGTTGATACGTACCTTATGATAAACATCTCCGTAAAGATCGGGGAATTTTTCAGGTTCGAAGATAGTATCGATTACAGACAGCTTGCTGACTTCTTTTGTTTTGAAGTTTTCCGGCTGATCAAGAACTTCACCGTCACGATTACCCAATATATTGGTAGAGAACCAACCGCTCACACCCAACATACGAGTCTTGAACATCGGAGCCAATACAGTCTTCATCAAAGTCTGACCACTCTTGAAGTCCTTTCCTGAGATAGGCACATTCATCTTCTTAGAGAATTCCCACATAGCCGGAGTATCTACGCACAAGTTAGGAGCACCCATAATAAACGGAGCACCTTCTGCAATAGCAGCATAAGCGTAACACATACTCGGAGAAATAACTTCCGTATTATTCTCCTTCATTGCTTTTTCCAAAGCGGCGAGTGACTGATGTTCGTCAGACAACGGAACGTAGATTTCTGTGCTGGCAGCCCAAAGAACAACGATGCGGTCGCAGTTGTTAGCAGCCTTAAAGTCACGGATATCCTGACGGAGTTGTTCTACCATGTCCCAACGGGTAGCAGCATTCTTGATATAAGTACCATTCAGACGTTTAGCAAAATTGTGATCGAAAGCTGCCGGCATTGGCTTGATGGCTTCCAATTCGTCTTTTACTCCGTTCAGGTCTTTTTCTTTCAAGACTTCTGCATACATAGCAGCCTCGTATGCGTTATCCGGGAAAATATCCCAACCTCCGAAAACAATGTCATTCAAATCTGTCAAAGGTACAACATCTTTGATAAGTTTTTCCTCATTGTTTTCCATGCGCATAGTAGCCAACTGTGAAATAGATCCTATCGGTTTTGCCAGTCCCTTGCGAGAGGCTAGTGTACCCGTAATCATTGTGGTAGCAACTGCTCCACCCACTCCAACTACCAACACGCCGAGACGTCCGGTAGCGGGCTTAATTTCTTGTTTCATTTCTATTCTATTAAAATTAAACTAAAATTGTTGCAAAAATAAGATTAATTAATTACTAAAACGAGCTTTATTTGTCATATAAACATGGCAATTAGCAGGATTTAACTTTTAGAAGGTCATGTGGAGACTTATCCTCAAGCCTGATTTGTCAATTCCGGGTGCATCACGGTATGTAAGCCTCCACACATAGTCCAAGCGTAATACCTTGAGAATATTTTCAATACCTATCCCCGCCTCCACGTATGGTGTTTTCCCCATTGACTGTGTGTTCGCTATCGGAAAAGCGAACAAGCCATCACTCAAGGCCGGATTGTTCTTATCACTTAAATGCCCATACAACCCGCGACATGAGACAACCTCCCTCCATTTTAGCTTCTTTAACAATGGAATACGATTGAATAACCAACCGTTGAGGAAATAGGTAACATCCCATGAGAAATATTCGTCATTCATAAATTCCATCGCATTCATCAATGAATAAGATTCGGGCTGAATGGTATAAGAAAGGTTGGCATTGGGCATGATTAACAAGGGGAAAGGAACTTTGTCCCACACTTTACCCGCTTTCAGAATAATATCCGTATAGCCGAAAGCAGAAAACCAGAACCGCTTCTGGATACCGGCCTCAGTATGGTTATATGTATAATCGCTACCTAAAATACCCTTACCGGCAATAGTATGCGACAAGGTAAAGACAGGTGCATCCAACGAAACGGGAAAACGGTTCCATTGAGTTTGGAAAAACTTCTCATTAGGGGCATAACGCAACTTCAACTCTGCTGCGCTGGTAGAAAAATCCTTGACCGGAGTATAAACGCCGCCCTCTTTTCGCAGGAAAGGAATCAGATACGAAGACTCATCCGTCCGCCTGCGGGCTGTCAATTGGAAAGAAAAGCCCGAATAGAATTCATTGGTATAGGTCATTTCCGCCTGTTTGAAATAACCGATACGGTCATCCTTTTCACGTTTCAAAGCCAGAAACACATTATCTTTACTCGTATACAGGTAGTTTTGCCCGTATTGGTTGACATCAGACTCGTAACGTAACTTCAAAGAGTGAATAGGAAATTCGTTAGCATATTCTTTTTTCTTTTTGAACGAATATTCCAGTTCCGCCAATCCTTTCACACGCTCATCCTTAAAACCGTACGCAATGTACCCTTTTGCAAACAGATGAGGATTGAGCCAGGCAGTTGTCATCCCTCCGGCACGAATACGGGGACCTTCGAGTGTATTACCGCTAATAGTGGCGTTCATCGGGCCAATATAGAAAAGAGGTGCTTCCTTAGAGGTCGGGATATATCCGGTAAAGAGGATAGAAAGTACCTTTTCTGTCCAATAATAGACCGGATAACTGCGCAACTGTGCCATCAAGTGATCTACCGAATTTTCTTGTTGCGAGATAGCGGCTTCCGGGCGATTCTCCGCCCAAAAAGATTCGGAACGCGCCAAAGCCTCCGTTTCTTCAATGATACGTTCCGGCTTGGTGAAAGCCTTGTCGGCTTCTGCAGTCGGTGCAAATGTATAATTGCTATAATCCGCCACACGACGGGCAAAGATCCCATCCTGCCCTTCGGTCAACTTAAATTCAACCGTAATGCTTTCATGATCAAGCAGGCGCGTACCGTCTTCGGCACGTTTGAATTCCTGTTCGAGCAACATATAGTCTACAAAATTCAGGTTTATCTTTTTGGGAAAGTTGAATACGGCACGTTTGACAAAATAAGTAGAGTCGAGCACTACATACAGATGTCCGTTGAATCCGAAAGACTCGGAGTTAAATGGGGTGAAAGCCAGATCTACACAAGGTTCACCGGCTATCTGCAATGTATCCATCAGATAATACTTATAGAATCCCGTACCGATGCGGGACAGTGGACTGACAAACTTATTGGTAAACAGGGAAATGTTATTTTCGTAAATATCCACATCCTTGAAAACTTCGTTGATAGCAGCCTGCATCCCTTGTTTGGAAAGGAACTCATCAACACCCGCCTGTTTGCGTCCTTTCACCCATTGTTTCTCGGAGCGGGGAGATTTCCGATAATAGTCCGTAGCAAGCAACTCTCGGGCTGATACGGTAAGAATAGGTTTACCGGTGACGGCAGAAGTATCTATATACTCGGTAAGAAAATCAAATTTACGATATAACCATTTCTTCTGCTTCTCTTCATCAAAATTATTCAGCGCGAAAGTAGTCTTCTCATAACGTTCGCGTTGCCAAAAATCTTTTTCATTTGGAGAATGATTATCACGACTCTCAATCATCCGACGAACAAATTCCACTGCCGGATTATCTTTTTTCCGGTAACGCTCCCGTTTGGGCTTTACCACAACTTCAGAAAGGTCATAAGCAGTAGGCGCAAGCGCTACTTTGTAGGATAAATTACGGGCCGGATAAATCCTCCGACTATTCTCGTTATAGCCGATGACCGATATCACAAGAATTGCTTCGGAACGGTTGGTCTTGAAATAAAAGCGTCCGTCACTGCCGGTCGTAGTTCCCTCAGTCGTGTCTTTCAGACGTACAGATGCATAAGGTAGAGGTTCTTTTGTCAGAGAATCAGTCACCACTCCTTGCACTACATACTGTGCGCTTAGAGGAATACTGATTAACAATAAAAGAAAGAGCGTCAGTGTACCTTTTACGATTAGTCTCATACCTTAAAATCCTATTGAATTGAGCGGGGCAAAGGTACGGGTATTTAAGGACAAAAAAAGGTCTGTTTGGCGGAAGAAGTGTTCTTATTTGACACAATCAAAGAAGAACAGTCCGATTTATTCGCAATAATCGGGAAGGCGCACAGTGAAACGGGTTCCCTTACCCACTTCGGAAGTTACAGAAATAGTCCCTTTTAAACGCTCGACAATTGTTTGACAGATACTCAATCCCAATCCTGCCCCTTGTGTGAAATTATCAACTTTATAGAACCGTTCAAAGATGTGCCGGATACCTTCTTCCGAAATGCCGACTCCGGTATCTTCTACAAAGATACGGGTATATCCGGGCTCTTCCTCTTCTTCATAACCGAAAGTGATAGAACCGCTGAATGTAAACTTAGCCGCATTATTAATCAGATTATTCACTACCTGTTGCAGGCGTACGTTATCTGTCTGAAGGTACTTTTTATCCCCTTCGGGCATACGTAGCAGCAGTTCCACTCCCGGAGGCATATTCAACCGCTGTGAATCGTGAACAGTCTTCAACAGCAGAGGTAAGTTATGTTCCGCAAAGATAAATTCCATCGTACCTGACTCTATACGGGACAAGTCAAGAATATCATTAATCAATGCCAACAGCAAACCACAATTTTTATTAATAGTCGCAATAAACTGAGCAACTTCTTCTGTTGTAAACCCACTTGTATCACTCAGCAAATCGGAGAAACCAACAATAGCATTCAATGGAGTACGAATCTCATGGCTCATATTGGCAAGGAAGGCTGATTTCAGTTTATCAGTCTGAAGAGCTTTATCACGCGCTTCCCTCATTTCCTGTTCGGCCGTCTTATATCGCTGAATACTTTGACAGACACCTAATATATTATACAGCGAGTCTTGCGTCAATCCTGTGATAACGGAAGAACGGTATTCCCACCACTCGTATTCACCATCGGCGTTACGTTGACGGAAGTTCAGGCGCGTATTCGTATCTTCTCCGGTCAGCGCCCTGTCAAATAACAGTTTCACTTCCTTCAAATCGTCCGGATGAACCGTCCGCTCCATATCCTCACGTGAAATTATCGTAACCGATTCTTCATATCCCAGACGTGTCAAAAAGCCCTGAGGAAAGATGAAACAATTTGTTTCCACATCGAATTGCCACGGATAAATGGAACTTTCATCCATCGCCATATCAAAAAAACGTTTTTGCATTTCTTCATCCGAGATATTCCGGGCGGAAAACGCCATACCGGTAATCATACCCCTTGAACGGATAGGTACAATTTCTCCAGACACCGGGAAATACTTATCGCTATGCACCTCTTTCATAAAAGAACCTTGAGGTATCTGCACGCTCTCCCCTGTGCCGGCCACTTGTTTCAACATCTTATGAAGAATATCCTGCCCCTCATTATATATATTGAAAATACTGCCTGCCATCATCCCTTCATAAACACGTCCTCCCGCCTCGCTAGGCAAATGGAGCATTTTCAGCAGAGAACTATTCGTAAAATGAATATGCAAATCAGTATCATACGTTATCACCCCATCGCGGATAGAATGGAAAATATTATCAAACTCATTACGCTGTTCTACCAACTTATTCTGCACCAATAAACGGGTTTGTGCTTGAATCCGCCGTTTAGATTCGCGCCGGTTAACCCTCATCAGCCATACGACGGAAACAACCAACAATGCCAAAATAGACGGATAAAGAAGAATAAATAGGAATTTATACTTCTCCCAATAAGGTTCATTGACAATTATTCCACTTGAGGCTACCTTATCAGGATCAACGTAGAAGAAATCCAATTGCTTATAATCATATATAAATCCCTGCTTGCTTTCCGTTACTCCTATTTCTTGTGGAGATGTCCCCTTCAATACTTGAGAAGCCTTTTGCCCGGCCAATAATGCCGAAGTATAAGCATCACTGTCATAGGCACAGAATACACCATTAGTCAGCCCCACATTCTGGCTTGCAAACACAGGAGCTTTAGAGTTCTTCCCGACAAATGAGAGAAAAGGAGACCATTTAGGAGCTATGACAAGACGCCCGTGACTGTTACGCGGATAACAAATAGCTGCAATAATATGACTGGTCGTATGATTCTGGGTATTATAGATTTTCATATCATAATCCGGATGATCTTTCTGAAAGATGTCCCACTCCTCTTGAAAGTCATTAAGCCCCCTTGCACTCAGAAAACTATTGTCTATCACACAAAGCACTTCTTTCCGTAAAGGAAATATTTTCTGAGCCTGGCGGAGAATCACATCAAAGTCAGGATTGGCAACAAACCCGCAAACATTAGGATGGGCAGCAATCAATTTTTCATCAGGATATTTAATATCGAAAAACACTACCGGAATCTGCAAGGGCAACGAATCGCCACAGGCAAAAAGCGTGTAAAAGGCCTCATCACTTGCCGTAACAATCAAATCGGTCTTCCTTTCACGGGCACGTTCACAAAAGCGGCGCATGATTACCTTCTCCGACCGGAATGTCCAAAAATCGGCATCCAGATATTCTGTTGTAATATTCACCTTTATCCCACTCTCTCTGAATCCTTTTGCCAATCCTTGGTTCAGGCTGCTATGCCAAGGAGTCTGCGCTGTATAAGATTGTAGGAAAAGTATATTGAATGTACGTTCCGTAGCTGCCGCCTGAATAAGAACAGCCCAAAAGAGAACTACAAACAAACAGCAATATCGTCGATTCATAAGCAAAAGCCAGCGTTGTTTTCAATATTATGCGCACAAAGATAAGTTATTATATTGAAAACAATGCAAATAGCCCTATATTTTTATTCCTTCCACAAAGCTGTATCCGGTTATGTATAATGGAAAGGCTACTGATCTTCCGACAGCAAATCCTGCCCTAAATGAGTAGTTGCCTCCACCTTTTCCCGATCACGAATTTCTTTTGCTTTTCGCGCATAGACAATCATACGCATAGATTGATCATAAGTGAAATAATTCCATATCCAGTTAAGAAGTACGACCACCTTGTTACGCACTCCAAGAATGGAACGCAGATGGACTACCAACCACATAACCCAAGCCAACCAGCCTTGCATCTTCACTTTACTAAATTCCGCAACAGCACGGTTACGTCCTACTGTCGCCATAGAGCCCAAATTACGATAATGGAAAGGTTTCATCTCCTGTCCTTTTTCAAGACGTATCAGGTTCTTTGCCAACAGTTCGCCTTGCTGGATAGCGACTTGTGCCAATTGCGGATGCCCGTTCGGATAACTTTCATCAGTAGATTGAATGCATTGATCACCGATAGCGAACACATTATCCATTCCTTCTACACGGTTAAATTGATCTACTTTAATACGTCCGCCACGACCTATCAACGATGGGTTCATGTTACCGATAGTTACTCCGGTAACACCACTTACCCAAATAAAAGTACGTGTAGCGATTTCTGTTCCATCTTCGAGTATAACTTTATGGTCGCGATAGTCTATCACTCGTTTATTCAGCAAAATATTCACTCCCATCTCACGAAGAAATTTTTCCGCGTGCAATGACGAATCCTCCGACATCCCGGCAAGTAATCTCGATCCCGCTTCTATCAAATATATGTGCATCAGGCTGCTAGGCATATCCGGATAGTCATTCGGCAATACGAACCTCTTCATCTCTGAAAGTATTCCGGCCACTTCTATTCCCGTCGCTCCGCCTCCAACGATGACAATGTTCAATAATTCCTGTTGTTCCTGCTTGGTAGAACAAGTGAGAGCCCGCTCTAAATTAGCCAGAAGAGCATTTCTCAACCCCATAGCCTCCGACACGTTTTTCATCGGCATTGCTTCCTCTTCAATGTGTTTATTGCCAAAGAAATTGGTGGTTGTACCCGCCGCCAAAACCAAATAATCATATTCGGCTTTCCCGATGGAAGTCTGTATCATGTTCTTTTCGGGAAAAATGGCACGCACCTCCGCCATACGGAAGTAGAAATCTTTCCGGTGCTGAAAAATTTTGCGAAAAGGGAAGGAGATGGAAGTCGGTTCCATACCCGCCGAAGCTACCTGATAAATTAAAGGAGGAAACTGGTGATAGTTGTTCTTATCTATCAACACGACTTGAAAGCCCGACTTTTTCAACTTGTTTGCCAACTTCAGACCACCGAAACCGCCGCCCACTATGACGACCCGTTTCTTATTGTTTTTTGCTATGTTAAGACTCATATTCCAATCATGTTTTATCCAAATAATAACAGATGAATGAGTCAATAAGTTTTAGCAAAAATTCTTTTTTATCTAACAGTAACCTACCGCAGACGCAAACGGTCTCCTACTTCGGGGACATATTCGCCATCCTTACGATTCATCTTATACAGATTCTTAAGGCGGATACCGTATTTTTGAGAGATGCCATGCATGGAATCTCCATCTTTTACAATATATACGGTATAAGGTTTGGAAGCCTTTTTCTTCTTGCTCTTCAAATAGATAATATCTCCTTCTACTAACGTATAATCACGTTGCAGATCATTGTATTTCACAAGCTTCTTCCAACTAATATCAAACTCCTTACCTAAATCTTTAAAGGTATCGCCGTTACGGGCAACGATATAGGCAATATCATTGGCAATATATACCTGATGAGGATTCATCAGCCAAGGATTTTTGCGTAACTTACGTTCCGAATAAACACCTTTGCGGTCATATTTGTAGAGATCGTAATCTTCGATAATCGTAATCAAGCGGTTAGCATAGGAAGGATCAGTTGCGTATCCCGCCTTCTTCAATCCGCGCGCCCATCCTTTATAATCGGTAATATCGAGTTTGAAAAGGAAGGCATAACGGGCTCCTCTTCGAAGAAAATCGGAATGGTCTTCGTAAGAATCACGCGGGTGCTTATAAGCACGAAAACATTCATTGCGCGCATCGTCATCATGACGGACGCTGCGTCCCCGCCAACTGCCGCCACATTTGATACCAAAATGGTTATTGCTCTTTCGCGCCAATTGACTATACCCGGCACCACTTTCCAGCAATCCTTGCGCCAACGTGATACTGGCGGGAATCTTATAAAGTTTCATTTGTTCAACAGCCAGCTCGCTATACTTGTTTATATATTCTACATAGCGGGCATTCCGCCTCTGCGCTTGCATCCCTATGGCAAAGAAGAAAACTACGGTTAAAAAGACAAGTCTATACAGTTTGTTCTCCATTTTAATTCAGATATGTATTATAAGGACACAAAAATCCGAAAAATAATTGAAAGTAAAAAAGATTTTTCACGAATATTGGTTAACAGGTATTTAAGAGAATACCACTCTTCTTTCCCGCCATCTCTGTAGAACAAAAAGAACCAAAAGGGAGAACTTAACCAGAGAACAAAAATGGAGAACCAACAATTTTTTTTTGATGAGGCTATAAAAATGTATTTTAATTTACGACAGAGCAAATTAGAGAGGCCAACTATTATCTATATTGTTATTAGTGCCAATGGTATGAAAACTAAAATAAGCACCAATGTAAAAGTTTATCCTAGTCAATGGAATTATAAACAATATAAAGCTATTATAAGCCATCGCTTAACTGAACTCGACAATCACAACAATACTATTGTCAATAGTAAATTAAACGAATGCATTATTGCTTTTAATCAGGCAAAAGATTACCTTTGCCAAAATACAACAGCGTTAAATCAAAAAATCGATATTATAAAAAAATACATTTACAAAGTTACTATGAGTAAAAAAAGAACAGAGCCCCCCTTCCATTGGATATTCAGAAAATTAAGGGAAAAAACTATAAAAGAAAGTTCAAAAACAACAGAATATAGAATACTAAAATCATTCCAAGAATACCTTAACAATAGCAATATTAATCTTGACAATTGGGATAAATTAAATTTAGATTTATTGATAAACTATAGAGAATACCTCAAAACAAGAACAAATAGGCAAGGTAAACTTGATGAAGTTAGTACTCGCAATCAAAAAATAAAAAAAATTATAGAATATGCAAAACTTGCCGAAAAGGAAGAACTCATAGATTTAAAAAAAAGTCGAATTTCACTATATGAATTTGAAAAAGACTTAAGAGGCAACAATAACCAAATTGTATTAAAAGAAGACGAAATAAAAGCCATATTAGAAGTCGAATTAACAGGAGATAAAGAAAAAGTACGAGATTTATTCATTTTTCAATACTATATAGGACAGCGATATAGTGATATTGAACAAATAACAAAAGACAGAATACAAGAATATAAAGGAAAAAAATATTGTATTTTAAAACAAAAGAAAACAGGTAAATTGGCAGAAATAATACTGCATCAAAGAGCTATAGATATTCTCGAAAAATACAATTATAAATTACCTCAAATCAATATATACAAATGCGATAGAGATATAAAGTCTATAGCAAAAGAAGCAGGAATTAAGGGAAAAGAAATAATATCAGAACAAAGAGGATATGAAATAAAAGAATCAGAGAAGGAACGTTGGGAGTTAATAGGAACACATACTAGTAGAAGAAGTTTTATAACCCATTCTATAGCCCAAGGAAAAAGCAGAATTGATACCCAAAGACAGAGTGGGCATAGTACGGAAAACAGTCTCAATAAATATATTAAGGACAAAGATATTTCTTTCATTGAAAAAAGGATAGATAGAGAAATAGAAGAAGAAAAAGGAAAATCGTCTAATGTAGAATTTGATTCAACAATCATTGATAAACTAATAAATGAAGCAAAAGAAAAGTTTATTCAAAATACAATAAATGAAGCAAAAGAAGTACTAACCATGCTAGGAGCGCAAAGTTATGAATTTCAAGATATATATGATATTGAAGCATTACACAGATTGATGAGCTATAAATATGAATCCAAGCTACTCAATGTTGGAATCCCTATAGAAACTATAAAAGGAATATATAATACACGAGAAAAAACATTATATGAAAAAGCAGAGGCTATACAAAAATTATATAATGAGGCAATTAATAAAACAAAATAATCTCATTATATAATATATTTTTATATCTTTGTCGAAACATTTAAAATTAAAATATTATGGCAAGAGTAACAGAAACTTATTACACTAAAATTAAGGAAAATAAAATCAAACTAGAAGATGTTCCTATTAAAAAGTTGTGGGAAGAATTAAAAAATAGTCAAGAAGAGCTAGAAAAATACAAGAAAGGAAAAGATTCTAATACCATAATAAAAAAGATAAAAAAAATAATAGAGGACTACGATAAAAGTGAAATAAAAAAAGAAGAGGAGAAATAAAATCTCCTCTTTTTATACAAATTCCTTTTTTATTCTCTGAATTGTTGATAAAGAATAGCCTGTCAGTTTTGCAATATTACGAAGTGAATATTGTTGTTTTAGCATTCTAATAACTTCTTTATACTCTTCTTTTTTCTGTTCTGTAGATTTACAACTTCCTTTTTTTCTTCCTAAAACTCCACCACGTTCAATATACAATTTCCTACCACTATTTAGACGATATTGAATATTTTCTCTCTCCAATTGCGCACACGTTGATAACGTAGCAAGCATAACAGGAGCAAACATTGTAGGATTATTTTTTTCATCTAATAACAAAAATCTTTCTTTTTGAATATATAAATTTATTTTTTTATCAACCAATAATTTTACTGTTTCTAAAACTTCAAAAGCATTGCGTCCTAAACGACTAAGTTCACTAACAAGGATTATATCTATCCTTTCTTTAGAAGAAAATTCCAATGCATCCATTAATATTTGTCTATCACAATTTTTCTTTGCACCTGAAATACGTTCTTCAAATATTTTAATAACATCTAAATTTTCATATCTAGCATAATTCATTAAATCTGAAATTTGCCTATCAGAATTTTGTCTATCTGTAGTTGAACTAACACGAGCGTAAATTATAGCCTTCATATAGTAACATTTATTTTAATACATTGCAAATGTAGTATTTACATCTAATATAGCCAAATAATTCAAAGATTATTTTGAATACATAAACAAAACGTATTCAATGTACAATATAGATTTATTTGAATACAATAATTTTCTGAATACAGAGCAGATAATAAACTATAAAAACAAGCGTATCTTTCATCTATTATTATTATTTTATTTAAAAAAAATCCAAAGCTAACATTCTCTAATAGAATCAATAATAGAAATCATAATCCGAATAATATCCAAAAATAAAACACGCTCGGTAAAAAAGACGTTTCTATGTAACTTTTATCTCTAAAAGGCCTGGCCGTTATAATAAAAACGGCCAACTGTGGCCTCAACAAATTCTATATAAAATTTTAAGCAGTAAAACTAAACTCCTTAATAAATTTATATAAAGTTGATTTTCCTACGAATATTCCATTTTCCCTTAAATTAGATATATTATCAATAACTGACAAATTAAAATCATAAAATTGGCCTAAATCCTCATATAACATCTGTTTTTTTGCAATATTCTTCGCACTATTTTTAGAGATTCCATGCTTTAAACAATAGGCTGGGTTAACAATATATCTTCTTTTGTCTCTTTCTATTTTTATCTCATATCTTGTATTAAAATAAGCATTATATGCTATTTTAAATAATACATTACAAGTTATTTCATTATCATAATTATATATATAATATACGACCTCATGAATTAAACAATAAAGTAAGTGTTCAATACTAATATCAGAAAGCATATATTTTCTAATTAGCGCATTATTAAATAAAATTTTACTTCTCTTTCCTTTTCTTATTTTTAATGGTTTAGAAATATATGTTTCCCTACCATTATCCAATATTACTTTTTCATTTATCCAATAACGTTTAATCTGTGTATAATTACTAGGCAACCTAATAAATGCAATATCATCATTAACAGTAGGAAGTGGGGTTGTATTAAAAGCAACATATCTATCTGAATATTTAGCTATAATCTTCTCAAAATCATTATTATTTCTACATTTCCAAAAATCAGTCATAAACTCTTTATCCACAAATTCCAAATCAGATTTTATAATGTACTCCTTCTTCTCTTTTTTTATAGATTCTGAATTGGAATATTTCAAATATTCATCAAAATCATTTAAACTAAAAATATTATAACTAACATAATATATAATATTATCTTTACTATTTCCAGCCATTTGTTGAGATGAATTTAGGCAACTTTTATCTTTTAATTCAAATTCAAATACTTTCTTTATATACCCCATAATCCCTAAAGCAATCTTTCTATACAAAGAATTATCAGGTATTATATCATCAAACACATATATTAATCTATATCTATTATTTTTATCTAATATATTAGAAAATGTAGAATAAATAAATGAAGGTTTCAATTCTATTTTATCCCAAAAATCATGAATATTAATTTCAAAATCATCAACATCAATGCTAATAAAACTTGCAGAAAGTAGATTTTCAATCTTTTTATCTTTCTGTGTTATAAACTCCGTATCAGACTTAAAATGATTAATAAAGCAATATCCACATTTTATATATTCTATAAATTCATCAATTAATACATCAATAGGTTTATTATAATTTACTTTGTACCAGTGTTGAGGCTTTTCATCATAGTTAATAGTACTAAAAGAGACACTTATTCTCTTATTTTCATTTTTTATCATTTAAATTTATTGATTGCTCCTACTTCTTATTCAGACAACTATTAGAGAACAAGAAGTGATAATAGGAAGCCTTCTTATTTTTTATTCTAATAGCAAAAAGAGGAAAATAGCTATTTTTCTTCATCTTCAAATGTATATAGAAAAATATTAAAATCCAAAATTAACAGCAAAAGATTTGCCATTAAAACAAAAAAGCTCTACCTTTCAGTAGAGCTTTTAAGCCAATAGATTTATTGTTCAATCATTACTTTTGCATCTCATTTTGCTGCACAATTTCTTTTAGTAATAAATTACAGAGACTAGCAGCTTCTTGACTTGCTATTTTAACAGGTCGTTTAAACATATAAATTATAATAATTGCTATAATTACACCTGGTATTCCTTGCATATATATAGGCATTTCAACAGAAAGCACACACACTAATATACACAGCAAAACTATAATAGCAACGATAACGAACCAAGCAGTAGAAGGTAGTGCTACATAATAAAATGAAACCTTAAACTTATCTTTATTATTATCAATTAAGCAATGTATTATTTTTCTAGTCCAAAAATTGTTATGAGAGGAAGTATCAAAGCTAAAAGCATTTCCATCTCTTTCACATGGCATAACCTTGTTAAAGACATTATGTGACAAAGATAAAAATTTCCCTTTTGTCAAATTGGAAGTTATAACTTCACTACCGCCATCCCGAAATCCTCTTTCAAAATAGTCCTCCATAATGATTTATTTACCGTCCATCAGGTCGCCAGCTATCTGTAGCATTGTATTCAAATCCCCATCTTTACCAGCTTGCTTATATTTTACAATAGCAGCTTCCAAATAAGCCTGTCCACCTTCCATATCATCAACTTTAAAAAACTTAAAATAGGTCTGCGCATCTTTTTGAGGGTTTAATGTAATTTTAGCCTCATCATTACAGGCAGCAAGGAGCAAAAACATTGCAGCAAATGCAAATAATAATTTTTTCATGATAATAAAGATTTTAATAACTCGCCAAGCCTAATCGAAATAATAAAAAAGAAAGAGCGCAGGCTTGTTAGTTTATCTGTATCGAAGCATCGCCAAACGCTCACATCACAATAAACACAACAATAGCCCACGCTTCATATAAGGAGCGTGAGCATTTAGTTGCTATCCTCGTGATGTTTTGAAATTGGCGATTTCCGATACAAGGATATACTAAACGCTCTTTACGTTATCTAAAATGTCGAGACAAAGATAACATTTTTTTCATTCAATAAATAAAAAACACGAGTTTAAGAATATCAAAATAATAATTTGTGGCTATATTTGCAGCGTTCTAAGAGATACAAGAAAGAACAAACACAGATTACCAATATTATAATAGTCTATTTTTCAGTATACTTTAAAAATCCGAAAAATAATTGGGATTATCAATCTCTTTCCTAACTTTGTAACATTAATTGTAGAAACCAATACCGTAACGCGTATGAAAGACCTCATAATTACCGCAGTGATTAAAGTATATCAATATGATGAGCTGAATGAGGCCGACCAGGCACTCGTTAAAACCGCCAAAGATGCAACAGCACGCAGTTATTCCCCTTATTCGCATTTTTCGGTAGGTGCCGCCGCACTTCTCGGCAACGGAATTGTCGTAACAGGAACAAATCAAGAGAATGCCGCCTACCCGTCGGGACTTTGCGCGGAACGTACCACGCTGTTCTATGCCAATTCCCAATATCCCGACCAACCGGTCGTTACCCTTGCCATTGCAGCAAGAACGGAAAAAGATTTTATAGACCGACCGATTCCTCCGTGCGGTGCCTGCCGACAAGTGATTCTGGAAACGGAGAAACGCTATGGGCAACCGATACGTATCTTGCTCTACGGCAAAGAATGTATTTACGAAATAAAGAATATAGGTGATTTGCTACCGCTATCATTTGACGCATCAGCTATGGAGGAATAAGTATGTTACAGCAATATCACACAAAACTAAAAGGTACTCTCGCACTCACGGATTCTTATCTGACAGAGAAAGCGTTACAAAGAGAAAAAGGACTCTATAAGTTTATATGGGTGCGCAACGGAAGTATCACGGTAGAAATTGACCACCAGGAAATGGTATTGGTCAAGGATGAGGTAATCTCACTTACCCATCTGCAACACCTCGAATTCAAATCAATCGACGGTGAATACCTGACCCTCCTATTCAACAGCAACTTCTATTGTATTTATGGGAATGACCATGAAGTATCATGCAGCGGTTTCCTATTCAACGGTTCGTCCCATCTGATCCGCTTCATGCTGAATGAGCAAGAACGCAAGGAATTGGATACCATCACCGAAGCATTGGAAAACGAGTTCACCGTAACTGACAGTTTGCAGGAAGAAATGTTGCGTATCCTGCTGAAACGGTTTATCATTCAGTGTACGCGCATTGCACGCAACCGTATGAATATCACCCGCGAAAAAGAATCCGGCTTTGAAATCGTACGCCAATACTACAATCTGGTTGACGAGCATTTCCGTACGAAGAAACAGGTTCAGGATTATGCCGATATGTTACACAAATCCCCCAAAACACTATCGAATATCTTTTCCACATGCAAGCTCCCCTCTCCGCTCCGCGTGATTCACGAGAGAGTAGAAGCGGAGGCCAAACGCCTCCTGCTTTACAGCAACAAAAGTGCAAAGGAGATTGCTGATATTCTAGGTTTTGAGGATCAGGCTTCTTTCAGCCGTTTCTTTAAAAATATAACCGGACAGAGTGCCGTACAATTTAGAAATACACAAGAAGGGAAAAATTGATAAGGGATACGGAAGTATTGCCATTGGAAAGGTATTGGAAAAGCACGATCTTTGCGGTGTAAGTTAAACCAATAAAAACCCCAACAAGATGAAAGAGAAATTTATCACTCTACTAACCTTCACATCCGGTCTGAAGAATTTCGGTATCAAATTTATCCGCGTAGCTATCTTAGTAGTATTCGTATGGATTGGCGGATTGAAGTATTTTCACTATGAAGCCGACGGGATTGTTCCGTTCGTTGCCAACAGTCCTTTCATGAGTTTCTTCTATGCTAAAGACGCATCCGAATACAAAGAATACAAAAATCCGGAAGGTGCTTTCGTACCGGAGAATCGTGCATGGCACGAAGCAAACAATACATATACTTTCTCCTACGGATTAGGAGCGCTCATCATGAGTATCGGTATTCTAGTATTTCTAGGAATCTTTTTTCCGAAAGTAGGACTGATAGGCGACACATTAGCCATTATCATGACACTCGGCACACTATCCTTTCTCGTCACGACTCCCGAAGTATGGGTTCCTAATCTGGGTAGTGGAGAATTCGGCTTTCCATTACTCTCCGGTGCAGGGCGGCTTGTGATTAAAGACATTGTGATCCTGGCTGGTGCTGTAGTATTATTATCCGACTCGTCACAACGCGTACTCAAAATAATTAAAAAAGACTAATCTGACTGCCGTAAGGAGTTCCGACTTCTTGAGATAACGAAACAAATAGGCTTTACCCTGTGTTATATAGCCTAATACAAATCGTTAATCAAAGAAGTTATGAAACAGTATGATGCAATTATTATAGGATTCGGCAAGGCAGGAAAAGTCCTGGCTGCCGAACTTTCCAATCGAGGATGGCAAGTTGCCATCGTAGAACGCTCCAACATGATGTACGGAGGTTCTTGCCCTAACATAGCCTGTATCCCGACAAAGACATTGATACATGAAGCAGAGATGTCTTCACTGCTATACCATGGGGATTTTCTGAAGCAGACTAATATGTATAAGCAGGCTATTGCCCGTAAGAACAGGCTAACCTCTTTTCTTCGGGAAACTAATTACGAGAATCTAAGCAAGCGTCCGAATGTGACTATTTATACAGGGACAGCTTCCTTTGTATCGCCTAACACTATAAAAGTAGCGCTTCCCGACGGAGATATTGAACTGCAAGGAAAGGAGATTTTCATCAATACCGGTTCCACTCCGATTATTCCGGCAATCGACGGGATTCAACAAAGTAAACATGTGTACACCAGCTCCACACTTTTGGATATGAACGTCCTGCCAAAACATTTAATTATTGTCGGCGGCGGATATATCGGTTTGGAGTTCGCTTCGATGTTTGCCGGATTTGGCAGTAAAGTGACGATTCTTGAAGGAGGCAACCGTTTTATGCCTCGCAACGATCAAGATATCGCTAACAATGTCAAAGATGTAATGGAGAAAAAAGGCATTGAGATTCATCTGAATACACGCGCACAGTCTATTCATGATACGAGTGACGGAGTGACACTGACTTATTTGGATGTATCTGACGGCACTCCTTACTTTGTAGACGGAGATGCAATTCTTATCGCAACAGGGCGGAAACCGATGATCGAAGGATTGAATTTACAAGCAGCAGGTGTAAAAGTAGATGCACACGGAGTAATTGTTGTAAACGATCAGTTGCGCACCACCGTTCCTCACGTATGGGCAATGGGAGACGTAAAAGGCGGACCGCAATTTACTTATCTTTCACTAGATGATTTTCGGATTATACGCGATCAACTCTTCGGAGATAAAAAGCGTGATATCGGCGATAGGGATCCTGTTCAATATGCTGTATTTATTGATCCGCCTTTGGCGCATATCGGCATTACCGAAGAAGAAGCACTGAAAAGAGGTTATTCGTTCAAAGTATCCCGGCTTCCGGCAACTTCCGTTGTCCGTTCACGTACATTGCAACAGACGGACGGTATGCTGAAAGCAATCATCAACAATCATAATGGAAAAATTATGGGATGTACCTTATTTTGCGCTGACGCTTCGGAAATTATAAATATTGTAGCTATGGCAATAAAGACAGGGCAGAATGCCACTTTCCTGCGCGATTTCATCTTTACTCACCCCAGCATGAGTGAAGGATTAAACCAATTATTTGACATATAGAAATTTTCAATCATCCTCACCGTAATGAGTATTGTTCTCACTAAGGTGAGAATGATTTAAATCAAAAAACAGTTTTCCATCTCCATAGAGTGAAATCTAACAAAAAGTGTTATCTTTGCAACCAAGTTAAACTATATACCTACCGCAATGAGAATTAGTAAGTAAGACAACACTTCTAAGTAAACATCACTTTTCTTATATGCTTTTTCTATTTTGTTAAGCATCACGAAATCCGTGTTGTTTAGCCAGTATTGTGTTTGTCGTTCCCCTATCCTGTGATTTTCTTTCACTCTATTATCAACCTCAAACCCAATAGATCATCATGTCTATAAGTATTCAACAAATCAGCTATATCCATCCGGATAAAGAAGTATTATTCAGTGATCTCAATTTCGCCATCAGTAAGGGGCAGAAACTGGGATTAGTCGGTAACAATGGCTGCGGCAAATCTACTTTGCTGCAAATTATTGCCGGACAACTTTCACCCTCTTCCGGTGTCATTGTCTGTCCGGACAACCTGTATTATATCCCGCAACATTTCGGGCAATATGATTCATTGACTATCGCCCAGGCACTCCGGATAGAACGTAAGCAACAAGCCCTACATGCTATCCTGTCAGGAGATGCCTCAAACGAAAACTTCGTCGTTCTGGATGATGACTGGAATATTGAAGAACGTTCCATTGCCGCTCTCGATTTATGGGGGCTAGGACAGTTTACTCTATCCTACCCGATGAATTTGCTTAGCGGCGGTGAAAAGACCCGTGTATTTCTGGCAGGGATGGACATCCATCACCCATCCGTCATACTTATGGATGAACCGACCAATCATCTTGATTCTTCCGGCAGACAACGTTTATATGACTGGGTAGAGAAATGTCGCTCCACGCTGTTAGTGGTTAGTCATGACCGCACTCTGCTTAATCTTCTCCCCGAAATATGCGAGCTGGAAAAGCATCAAATCAATTACTATGGAGGAAATTATGAATTCTACAAAGAACAAAAAACGCTGATGCAGGAAGCATTGCAGCAACGTATCGAAGAAAAAGAGAAAGCACTGCGCATTGCCCGCAAAGTGGCACGCGAAACGGCCGAACGCAGGGACAAACAAAATGTGCGCGGAGAAAAGAATAATATAAAAAAGGGAGTTCCTCGTATTGTGCTCAATGCGCTTCAAGGAAAATCGGAAAAAAGTACCAGTAAACTTAACAGCACCCATCAGGAGAAAGCCGAGAAGTTAACAGGCGAACGTAACCAACTTCGAAGTTCGCTCTCCCCGACCGCTATACTAAAAACCGATTTTAATAGTTCCTCGCTCCACACCGGAAAGATATTGGTGACAGCAAAAGAAATTAACTTCGGTTATCATCCCAATTCAGACAGTAATGATATTCAGGATAATGGTGACTTCAAACTGCAACTTTGGCAAACACCCATCAGCTTCCAACTAAAGAGTGGGGACCGCCTCCGTATAGAAGGGGTCAACGGCAGTGGGAAAACAACTCTTTTGAAGCTAATCACCGGACAGCTTCAGCCACAAGAAGGAAACCTGACACGAATGGAATTCACCTATGTCTATCTGAATCAGGAATATTCTATCATCGACGACCGGAACAGTATCCTGGAACAGACTTACGCTTTCAATAACCGGAACCTGCCGGAGCATGAAATAAAGATTATTCTAAACCGTTATTTATTCCCCGCTTCCGAATGGGATAAATCCTGCCGGAAACTTAGCGGTGGTGAAAAAATGCGCCTTGCTTTCTGCTGCCTGATGATTAGCAACAATACTCCCGATATGTTTATTCTGGATGAACCGACCAACAATCTGGATATACAGAGCATTGAAATCATCACTGCTACCATCAAAAACTATACGGGTACTGTAATTGCAATCTCACACGACGATTATTTTATTCAGGAAATCGGTATCGAGCAACGTATTTTATTAAGCTAGTCTATTGATATTTTATCCGGTAAGTCTAAATATCAACCTAGTTTTTTATAACTTCGCAGCGCGAAGAAAAGAATTGGAACAAAATGGATCAGACTGTACAATCATGGTGGTTTATCTTTTATAAAGATCAACTGCTTCTTGAGAAAAAAGGGGATGGTAAATATGCCGTCCCATGTGGAGAAAGTTCTCCTATCATTATTAAAGAAAAAACAACAGTACACAATATCACAACACTGGAAGGGAGAAACTGCAAAGCTTTCTCCCTCTCCTCTCCCTTTGAAGAATCAGAGCAATGGACAATGACAGGACTTCGTACCTCTTATGATTATCTTCCTTTATCTCATTATCAGACAGCAGGAAAAGCGCATGAGATTCTGCATTGGGATAGAAACAGCCGATTCTGTTCCGCCTGTGGCACGCCGATGGAACAGAAAGAGTCTATCATGAAACGTTGCCCCAAATGCGGTCAGGAGGCATATCCTTCCATATCCACAGCGATTCTTGTATTAGTGAGAAAAAAAGACTCACTGCTCTTAGTGCATGCCCGCAATTTTAAAGGAACATTCAACAGTCTCGTTGCCGGGTTTCTGGAAACCGGAGAAACATTAGAAGAATGTGTAGCCCGTGAAGTGAAAGAAGAAACCGGACTGGATGTGAAGAATATCACTTATTTTGGCAACCAGCCCTGGCCTTATCCCAGCGGTCTGATGGTCGGCTTTATAGCAGATTATGCCGGAGGGGAAATCACACTCCAAGATGAAGAGTTGAGTTCGGGAGACTTTTACACAAGGGATCATTTGCCTGAACTTCCCAGGAAACTTAGTCTTGCACGAAAGATGATCGATTGGTGGATTGAGCATCCAAATGAACATGTGGCAAACTAATAATCATAAATCAACCCCATGAAATTATCAACAAAAACACCCCGAATTGAAGTAGTAGATGCTCTTAGAGGATTTGCCACTCTTAATGCCGCTTTCTTTCCCGCAGGAGAATAAGTATCGTTCTTTTCCTGTTACAGGTTAAGTTCTGCAAATGGTGGCTGTCTAAACATAAACAAGGACCATTGGAAACAATATGGCATAAATGGACTTGGATAGGAACCAAGAAATAACAGGAAGAAAAGCAGGCTACGAAATATGCACAACTACAAACGAACAACTTATGAATATGAAACTGAACGTATCACTCTAAAGCATCAACAACACATGTGTATATCCGCAGCCTGCCTGTTGAAATTGAGATGATGCCAATACAACAAGATTCTCGCAAGAAGGATTTGCAAGTGGACTTAAAGAATGCAAAGGAAATGAAAGAACTGTACCAAGTGAGGGAAAATACCCGAAAATAGGCAGAATCAGAGCTATGTACAGAGAAAAAGAAGCGCCTCCACAATCTTCAAAAGATGATGGAGGCGCTATTTTATTATTTATCTTTTTATGATCTATATCTGAAATTTCAGAAGAGACAAAATCAGATACCCAATGATTTCTTCACTGCTTCAATCTTTTCCATGGCGGCAGACTCGGCAGAAGCATAACAGTTGCGGCATCCCATTTCACCCTGAACTTCCATATAGAACTTAATCTTCGGTTCTGTACCTGAAGGACGAACAGAGACTTTACTACCGTCTTCTGTGAAATATTGAAGAACGTTAGATGGTTCCGGCATATCAATTACAGTTACGATCCCTTTATCGTCTGTCTGTTTCAGAGTCTTATAATCTTTGTTCAAGATCACTTTAGAACCACCCAATTCTTTCGGAGGATTAGCGCGGAAGTTTTCCATCATCGCTTTGATTTCTTCAGCACCGCTCTTACCCGGTTTCACTACGTTTACAGTAAACTCTTTAGAGAATCCATATTCTACGTAGATATCGAGCAACAACTGATACAAAGATTTGCCATTATCTTTTGCCCATGCAGCAACTTCAGCAATCAGACAGCAAGCAGATACAGCATCTTTATCACGAACAAAATCTTCAGCAAGGAATCCGTAGCTTTCTTCACCACCACCGATATATTTCTGTTTACCTTCACGCAGACGGATTTCACGGGCAATCCATTTAAATCCGGTGTAGCAGTCAAGCATTTCGATGTTATTCTTATCAGCGATTTTCTTGATAAGCTCGGTAGTAACGATTGTCTTCACGCAGAACTCATTACCTTTAATCTTACCCAGTTGTTTGTATTGAGTCAGAATATAATAAAGGTACATCATACAAGTCTGGTTACCGTTAATCAGTACCCATTCGCCCTTGTCATCCTTACAAGCGATACCCACACGGTCAGCATCCGGATCGGAAGCCATTACGAGGTCAGCATCAATTTCTTTAGCCAAGTTTACAGCCATAGAAAGAGCTTCCGCGTTTTCCGGATTTGGAGATATAACAGTCGGGAAGTTACCGTCTTTAATCATCTGTTCGGGAACAGTAAATACGTTTTCGAATCCCCACATCTTCAATGCACGCGGAATCAACATCATACCTGTACCGTGAATCGGAGTATAGACAATTTTCATATCTTTGTGACGGGCGATAGCGTCCGGATCAATAGAAACGGTTTTCACCATATCCAGATAAACCTTATCAATATCTTCACCGATAATCTGAATCAAATCAGGATTTCCCTGGAATTTAATGTCAGCAGCAGAAGCAATGGCATTCACTTCATCAATGATACCCTTATCATGCGGAGCCAAAACTTGTGCACCATCATCCCAATATGCCTTATAACCGTTGTATTCTTTCGGATTGTGAGAAGCAGTCAGAATGATACCACTCTGGCAACCGAGGTGACGGATAGCAAAAGACATTTCCGGAGTCGGACGCATATCATCAAACAAATATACTTTAATGCCATTGGCAGAGAAAATATTAGCAGAAGTCTCAGCAAACAAACGGCTGTTGTTACGACAGTCGTGACCTACTACTACAGAAATCTGTGGCAGATCTTTGAAGTTCTCCTTCAGATAGTTGGAAAGTCCTTGAGTGGCAGCACCTACTGTATAAATGTTCATACGGTTGCTACCTACCCCCATGATACCGCGCAAACCGCCTGTACCAAATTCCAAATCCTTATAGAAAGCTTCAATTAGTTCGGTTTTATCATCGTTTTCCAACATACGTTTCACTTCAGCCTGAGTTTCAGCATCATAAGCTGGGGTCAGCCATTTTTCGGCTTTCTCAGTGACCTGTTTAATTAGTTCCTGATTTTCCATTTCGATTGTTATTTATTGGTTAATGAATTATTCATTGCTATTTTCTTGAGCACACAAATGTAAAATAATAAGTTTACAATTCCTAGTTATTTAATGGATAATTATCGATTATCCATTAAATAACTATTTCACTAAATATCTGTCACCAGTTTGTTTCACATACTCCTGCAAAAACTCTTTCGGGTATCCGGGACGAAGCACTCCTGCAGGTTGTCCGATAGAATTACGTTCAAACTGTCCGTCTTTCATACGCTTCACTACCCCATCGTTGTACTTTACAATCAGGAACGTACCCAATTGCTTCCAAGTATCAAAAGTACTTTGAGCGGTCATGTTAGTATAATTTGTCAGGAAATTGATTGCTGCATCCTTATCCTTTTCCAATAGTTTGACTGCCATTTCTTCAATACCAGCCTGTGCTGTGTTGAATGTGCTTTCCATCTCTTTCTGTGTTTCCCGCACATCCCCAATCATCAGATCATAACGCGGATAAACCATATTGGACACCCAATTAAAAATCCAGAAAGCGGAATTCCATGAGAACGTAATGTAGTCGGCACCATCCACACGTGTGTAACATACCGGCACCTTAGTAGCGCAACAATAAACAGGAGTAAATACAGTCATATTCGCATCATCCACACCAAACCAAAGTACTCCCCCTACCGGATCCGGCATATGAGCACGCATCTGTGCAACAAATACAAAACCGCTCTGTTGAGTAGAGATAGGACGTTCATTGAAATATTCCTTATCATCGACTTTAAAGTTCAGAGGAGAAAGGCGATAGGGTGTTTTATAAGGACCGGCTCCAAAATCATTGGAGATATCAAGCGGAGTACCTTCGTAATGATCGCGCATCATATTTTTCACATCCTGCACGGATAATTTCTGCTTCGGCTTAACGAAAAGCGGCATCGGAGTATCGGTTTTTCCTTCGATATAAGGAAGATATTCATTTCCTCTATCAGTGAATTTGTTGAAATAACTCCATACACGAGCTTCACAAAAGCGGCGTGCACCAAAATCAAGAGGGGCATAAGCCAATGAAAAACTAAAATCCTTGTTTACTCCATTAAAATATCCCTTCTCACGGGCAAAAGAAACGACATCCGGAGAGTACATACAGTTTTCCTTATCATTCATATCAAACTGATGAATGCGCGCTTGATTAGCATGAGCCGAGATACAATCGTCCGGCACACGGACAGCGACCCAAACCGCTCCGCGAATGCCGGGACCTTTACCAATCATCTCCATAATCCATACTTCGTTCGGATCGGCAATGGTAAAAGACTCCCCCCCACTATAATATCCATATTCCTGTACCAGATCAGTCATAATTTTTATAGCTTCGCGAGCAGTACGCGAACGTTGCAATCCAATATAAATCAAACTTCCATAATCAATAATACCCGTAGAATCCGTCAACTCGGGACGACCGCCGAAAGTAGTTTCCCCAATAGTGACCTGATATTCATTCATATTGCCAACCACATTGTAAGTCTGACGAGCCTGCTCGATTTCTCCCAGATATTTACCGGTGTCCCATTCGTACACTTTCAACATGGTTCCTTTCGGATACGTAGCTGCCGGATAATGATAAAGTTCTCCGAATAAGCCATACGAGTCGGCTGAATAGGAAACAATGGTCGAACCATCAGCGGACGCATTCTTTCCGACAATCAAATTAGTACAGGCGAAAGTATTCGCCACAGCCGTCATCCATACGGCAAAACACAAAATAATACTTCTCTTCATAATATATCATTCATTTTTTATAATTACCAGACAAAACTTTCACGGGCAATACTCGTATTCCCGCAATGATCGACAACCGTAAATTCAACAGTATGTTTTCTCCCTTTCTTCACACGCTTCGGATCAAGTTTGCATTCCCAATAAGACTTTACAATATTAGGCCGTCCGAAAAGTGCATATTTTCCGTCAATCGTTCCCCGATAAGAAGCAATGCCACTTCCTTTATCTTTCAACCGATAGACTATCTTTCCATTCCTTCCCCACTGATTCTTATTGACAGGGATAATTTCCGGTGGAACCGTATCAACAGCGACAGTATAAGTCCCCAGTTCACGAATAGACGTCTTCATGTATCCGTCTTCGTATTTTCCTCCTACACTGTACTTACTTCCTTTCGGAGTAACCCGTGCCACATAATACTTGGTCGTATCGGCAACCGTTTTCCTACGTAGTCCGATACGGAGTTCACAACCCGCATGAAGCGGAATGGATTTATCATTAATCTGATAGGTGAATGCCACTGCCCCACTATCGGCTTTTACCTGATAATTGAGCGGAGTATCCTTATATAACATTCCTTTCGGAACCACCAGGCTCAATCCCGGTTCTTGCAGATAATTGATTTTATCCCAAGTAAAGAAATACTTTTCCCGATAATTGAAAGGTTCAATCGGCTGCTTTCGCCCACGCACGACAAAGCTATATTTTGAAGTATTTCCAAAAGCGTCTTTCAAAGTATACAGAAATTGATAATCCCTCTCTTCGTCAATCGTGACCAGACCGCGATTTTCATTTGAGGCTTTCAGCAAACGCAACGTATTTCCCGGATCGATAAAAGATTTCATATATTGCCCGTACGTCCACGAATTGATCAGCCGGTTTTCCTCTTGAGAGAAACGGTCTACTGTACTACGGAACACCTCATTACCATCCACCGTAAGAATAACGGAATATACTCCGTAATGGTTGTTTACGCCATCCATGTAATCATATGCCTTAATGCCCGTACCTATCACACCCCACGCCTCCACCGGACGTTCGCTATTCGGGAGTATCGTTTTTATCTCTTGTTTTCCGTCTACCACTCCCTCACCGGGCTGCGGGAAAAACATAATGCCATCAGCTTTCGGAGCATGTGTATCCTTTATTTTTGATTTAAAGAAAGGCATAGGATCTATATAATCTCCCGATTCCGTTTCAAACATATCCAAATGAAGATGCGGACCGAAAGAATATCCGGTATTCCCGCTCCAAGCTATCTGCTGTCCGCTTTTTACCGGATATTCATCCGGTTCGGGAATAATCTCAACCTCCCAGCTCTCATTCTCATATTGAAGTTCCTCCACCCTTTCGGCAATGGGAGAAATAAAACCACTCAAATGCCGGTTAATAGTAGAATATCCATTATGATAGCAGACATCAAGCACATACCCCGAACCGTTAGTCACCCGAATACGCGAGATATAACCATCGGCAAGGGCACAAACCGGTTTGCCGATCACACCTCCTGTTTTAAAATCCAACCCGCCATGAAAGTGGTTGGAACGAATTTCACCGAAATTTCCGCTCAATGTAAGAGGAAAATCAAAAGGGGGTACAAAAGTCGCTTGCTTTTTTTCCTGCCCATAACCTCCGATGCAGCAAGCCAACATCAAAGCAGTGATATATTGTTTTATCATTCCATTCTCTTTTTTACTTCCGGCAAATGTACACTATTCCAACTAAATTACGAAATATCCGGGAAGAATGATGCAATAAGAGACTAGTTAATAATTCTTTTATTATTAGATTCATTATTGTCTTAAATCCATTATATTCGTATTTTTGTGTCCGTTTTTTAATTATAATTAAATATAAAGAACTCAATGAGAATGTATGTAAGAGTAATGGCAGCGGTCATTGCATGTATATTGCTGAGTGGAGAAGCCCTTTCGGCATTTGCAATTACCCCCGCTACAGAAAATCTGAGTTGGTTTAAGAAGAAAAAGAAAAAACCAGAAGAGAGAGAAGAAAAGAGTAAAAGTGACTACGAGAAACTAGTGGAAGGCAGCAAAACGACAAAAGGAATGTTTGCTGTACATCAAAAGAAAAATGATTTCTATTTTGAAATTCCTACCGCACTTTTAGGACGCGACTTATTGGTTGTCAATAAACTGCAACGGGTTCCCGCCGAATTGAATGAGGCAGGTGTAAATCGTGGAGTAAACTATGAGAATCAGATGGTTTGCATGGAATGGGACAAAGCAAGTGGCAAACTGATGTTCCGCCAACAACGCCCGTTACCTCTTGCGCCCCGCACTGACGCCATTTTCCGTTCGGTACAAGATAATTTTATTTCTCCATTGATTGCCGCATTCAAAATCGAAGCTGTCAATGCCGATTCTACTGCATTGGTGATCAAAGTGAATGATATTTATGACGGCACGGAAACCAGTATCAATAATGTGTTTACCAATATCAACCTGGGCACATCGGCTATCAAGAATTTATCACGTATCCTGTCTATCAAATCTTTCTCAAACAATGTCGTGGCAACTTCCGAGCTGACAACCAGAGTGACAGAAGGAACTACAACAGTGTATGTGACAGTGGAAGTCAGTTCTTCCATTCTTTTATTACCCGAAACGCCGATGATGGGACGTTTTGATAATCAGAAAGTCGGATACTTCACCAACCCTTTATTGAACTTCAGCGACGCCCAACAAGGAACGGGCAAGACACAATACATTACCCGTTGGCGCATGGAGCCGAAACCGGAAGACCGTGAAGCCTACCTAAAAGGACAGATTGTGGAGCCTGCCAAACCAATCGTATTTTATATTGATAACTCAACTCCCTACCAATGGCGTTCGTACATCAAAAAAGGAATCGAAGATTGGCAGGTCGCTTTTGAGAAAGCCGGTTTCAAAAATGCGATTATCGCCAAAGAAATAACGGACAGTATGCACGTAGACATGGATGATGTCAATTACTCCGTGCTGACATACGCTGCTTCGGAAAAGAAAAACGCAATGGGACCTTCTCTTCTGGACCCTCGTTCCGGAGAGATTCTGGAAGCGGATATCATGTGGTGGCACAACGTGCTTTCTATGGTACGTGAATGGATTACGGTACAGACCGGAACCGTTTGCCCCGAAGCGCGCAAAGTACAACTGCCCGATGACTTGATGGGAGACGCCATCCGGTTCGTTGCCTGCCACGAAGTAGGACACTCATTGGGGTTACGCCATAACATGATGGGATCGTGGGCTTTCCCGACGGATTCATTGCGTTCCGAAACATTCACTTCCAGAATGAATTCTACTGCTTCATCCATTATGGATTATGCACGCTTCAACTATATCGCCCAACCGGGAGACGGTGTGAAAGTTCTTTCTCCGCACATCGGTCCATACGATATGTTCGCTATCGAATACGGTTACCGTTGGTATGGGAAAAATACTCCGGAAGAAGAAAAAGCTCTCTTATTTGACTTTTTGAGCAAACACACCGACCGCCTCTATAAATATAGCGAAGCACAAGATGTTCGTGACGCAGTAGATCCGCGCGCACAAAATGAAGATTTAGGTGACGACCCGGTTCGTTCCTCCCTACTGGGTATTGAGAACCTGAAACGTATTGTGCCACAGATTCTCCAATGGACTACAACCGGAGAAAAGGGACAGACTTATGAAGAAGCGTCACGCCTCTATTATGCTGTCATCAATCAGTGGAACAACTACTTATATCATGTACTCGCCAACATTGGTGGTATTTATATCGAAAATACAACTGTGGGAGATGGCGTCAAGACCTATACATTCGTAGAAAAAGAGAAGCAACAGGCCGCACTTAAGTTCCTGTTGAATGAGGTATTGACCTATCCTAAATGGTTGTTTGACACGGAAGTAGGACAGTACACCTATCTCCTGCGTAATACTCCGGTGGGAAAACAGGAGAACGCTCCTACTCAGATTCTCAAAAATGCACAGGCTTACATTCTTTGGGATTTACTGGGCAACAATCGCTTGATGCGTATGATTGAAAATGAATCCGTCAATGGGAAAAAGGCCTTTACGGTAGTAGAACTGATGGATGGACTTCATAAAAATATTTTTGGAGTTACCGAACGGGGAGGTGTCCCCAATGTCATGGAACGTTCTTTACAAAAGAATTTCCTTGATGCATTGCTGACAGCCGCAGCAGAACCCGAAGCAGTAAAAATCAACAAAAAGATTGCCGATGAGCACTTTTTGCTTGACCATGCCACTCCGTTCTGTAGCTGTTATACAGCTGAACAACGGGCACTTCGCCAAGAAGACCGCATGGGAGCTCCACGTGTGCTCAACTTCTACGGTAGCCAACTTAACCGCATCTCAGATGCAATCTCAGTAAAGCGCGGTGAGTTGTTACGTATCAAGAAGCTGTTGCAGAATCGTCTCGGAACTTCCGATACGGCTACACGCTACCATTATGAAGATATGATTTTACGAATTAACACAGCTCTAGGAGTCAAATAAAACAAATCAATCACTAAACATTTACAATTAATGAGAAAAAGACATCTTTGTATTTTGATATGCCTTTTCGCCAACGCATTGTTTTTTGCCAATGCCGCGAATCGCACTATCACCGGAGTCGTGATCTCCGGTGAAGATAATGAGCCACTCATCGGCGCCTCAGTTTACGTATCAGCCGATGAACTGAAAAAAGCCGGAGTATCACAAACATCTCTAGGTACGATTACAGATATAGACGGAAAGTTTTCCTTGTCTGTCCCGGAAAAAGTAACTCGGATTCATTGTAGCTACATCGGTTTTGAAGAACAAAGTGTACCATTACAGTCCGGAAAAGAAAATTACCGTATTGTACTTCAAGCCTCATCACATACATTAGGGGACGTAGTAGTAACCGGTTATCAAGAGTTGGAACGCCGCAAACTGACCGCCTCCATTGCCAAAATAGATGTTACAGATGCAATGGTAGGTGCCGCAAAAAGTATCGACCAGGCATTAGCCGGACAAATAGCCGGTGTATCCGTTACGACAACCTCCGGTGCTCCGGGTGCCCCTGCACGTATCCGTATTCGTGGTACAGCGTCGCTAAACGGAACGCAAGACCCACTGTGGGTGTTGGACGGAATTCCATTGGAAGGGACGGATATTCCGGACTTAGACAGTGATACGGATAATGATATTGTAAATATGAAGCAATCTACCATCGCCGGAATCAGCCCCAATGACATTGAAAGTATCACAATCTTGAAAGACGCCGCCGCAACAGCGATTTATGGCGCACGTGCGGCAAATGGTGTAATTGTTGTTACTACCAAAAGGGGACGAATGGGTAAACCGGTTATCAACTTCAATACAAGATTGACTTACACTCCCAATTTAAATACTTCGCGCCTAAATCTGCTGAATTCAGAGCAGAAAATCAATTTGGAGTTGGAATTGATGAAAGACACATACGAAGTATGGGGAGATACATATCCTTCTTTCTATGCGAAAGGTGCTGTCGCTTCTATCTTAAAGAAATATGACCTAACGGATGCATACAGAAAAGATGGATGGGACGGCTTAACTCCCGAAGCGCAAGCTGCAATCAATCAATTGAAAACAATTAATACAGACTGGAATGATATACTTTTTAAAGACGCGTTTACGCAAGAGTACAATTTCAGTATATCCGGTGGAGGAGAAAAAGTGACTTACTACAACTCTCTTGGTTATTCCAAAGAAAACGGTAATGTACCGGGAGTAAGCATGAGCCGTTTTAACCTGACAAGTAAAACCTCATATCAGGTAAACCGTATGTTAAAATTAGGCGTGTCACTTTTTGCCAACCGTCGAAAGAATACAGATTTCGTAGCGGATAAATATGGTTACGCAAACCCTATCTATTATTCACGAACAGCTAATCCCTACCTCAACCCTTACGATGCTCAAGGCAATTATGTTTATGATTATGACATCTCCAATAAAGAGGTATCCGATCCCAAAAGAGGATTCAACATATTTGAAGAGAGAGACAACACTGATAAAGAAACCGTAACAACAGCTATCAATGCCATTTTCAATACAGATTTGCGCATCAACGACCAATGGAAACTGACTTCTCAAGTCGGTCTTCAATGGGATCAGGTCGAATTGGAAGAGTATACCGGTGAAAACACATTTACCATGCGTGACATACGTGAAGATAGTAAATATGACGGTGGCAAAAAATACCGTATTCCCGAAGGAGGCAGACATAAGGTATCCAATTCCACGACATCACAAATCACATGGAAATTACAGGGAGAATGGAATCAGAGCTTTGCCGATATACATGAAGTACAAATAATGGCTGGTTCTGAAATACGCAAAAACTGGTATGAATCTTTGACTTCCAATGCATACGGATATAATCCTAAAACACTCACTACCAAACCAATCACAATTCGAGATGATGATGACGCCAAGAAATATCCCCTGCATACAAAGATTTATACGGAAAATGCTTTTGCCTCATTCTACGCTAACGGTTCATATACCCTTATGGGACGTTACACTTTGGGAGCAAGTGTCCGTATGGATGGTTCCGACCTATTTGGAGTAGATAAAAAATACAGATTTCTTCCGATCTACTCCGCGAGTGGCTTATGGCGGCTTTCCAACGAACCTTTCCTTAAACCGGCTACAAGCTGGATAGATAACCTGGCATTACGCCTTTCTTACGGTTTGCAGGGAAACATCGATAAAAACACATCTCCATTTCTTATCGGTAAATATGGTGAACAGACACTTCTTCCTGAAAATACAGAAACCAGCATTAGCATATCAAGTGCTCCCAATGACAAATTACGATGGGAAAAAACAGCGTCTTACAATGTAGGAATTGATTTTTCTGTTCTTCAATCAGCCATTAACCTAAGTATAGACTACTACCATAGAAAAGGGACCGATCTTATCGGTGTTAAAAACCTACCATTGGAGAATGGATTCAACAGTATGACTATCAACTGGGCAAGTATGAAAAACCAAGGAGTGGAAATTAATCTGCAAACGCGTAACATAACCACCCCGCATTTTTCCTGGTATACAACATTCAATTTTGCCTATAACAGTAATAAAGTTTTAAAGGAACTAACTCCTTCCAATTCCAAGACACCCGGACGAGAAGGATATCCGGTAGGAGCAATCTTTGCTATAAAAAGCAAAGTAGATCCGGAAACCGGACGTATCTTCATCTATCCTAAAGGAAGTGACGAAGCTATCAGCGTTGAAAAGTTATTCGATGCCAAAGATGATTCCGGCTTTGGGCTTTACACATATAACAAAGACGCTGATTTACAACGGAACTTATATGAATATGCAGGAACAAGCGATGCACCTTACACAGGTGGATTCATCAATACTTTAAATTATCATAACTGGGAGTTTAGTTTAAACTTCGCCTATAACATAGGAGCACACGTACGTACCAGCCCGTCATACAATATTACAGACTTAGATCCGGGACACAATACTAACCAAGATATACTCAACCGTTGGACTCCAGAAAACCATAACGGGAGCTTTCCTGCTCTATTAGGAAGACACAATTATGCGGCTGACTATAGTTTCTTCCAGAATGAAATAGCAGTCTACAAGAATCTTGATATGTGGGTGAAACGGCTTAGTTATGTACGATTGCAAAATGTACGATTAGCATACACTTTACCACAAGAATGGTTACGGAAATTTGGAATTAACGGAACAACTGTCGCCGTAGAAGGTCGTAACTTATTCGTTTTCGGTTCCAGCTACAAAAACTACATGGATCCGGAATCGATGAGCAATCTTTATTCTACACCTGTACAAAAATCGGTAACCTTCAATCTCAGTCTTAACTTTTAAAGTACAACGAATATGAAGCATTTTAAAAAATTATATACGTTTTTCATGTTTGCAGGAGGGCTCCTTACAACCTCGTGTAGTAATTTCCTAGACATACAACCTACGGGAAAAGTCATACCAAATACATTGGAGGAATACAGGGCACTTATGACTGAAGCATACGCAAATTCACTGACAGATAGAAGTGTATGTGACATGCAAACAAGCGATATTACAGTTTCGGATGAATCACAAGCGCAAAGTGACTTCGGAAATATAGAGAAGTGGTCTTCCAATAACGCTACCGGTTATGAATTTAAATGGGGACCGTATTATGAGAATATTTATTATGCTAATGCCATTATAGACAAACAGGATGAAATGACAGAAGGCAGCCAAGAAGAAATAGACCAACTTGTGGGAGAAGCATATTTCATGAGAGGCTATATGCATTTTTTACTCGTAAACCTTTACGGACAACCTTATACCAAAGAGGGAGCACCGGAGACAAAAGCCATACCGCTGAAACTAAATCTCGACTTAGAGGGGTTCCCTACCCGTAACAAAGTCGGGGAAGTTTACACTTCCATCCTTTCGGATATCCAAGAAGCGCATAGGCTCATCAGTCAAAAGGAATGGGAAACAGGTTACAATTACCGTTTCAGTACGCTGGCAACATACGCTTTCGAATCACGCGTAAATCTATATATGGGTAACTGGCAAACTGCTTACGATGCTGCGGAACGTGTATTGGCGGAGAAAGCAACACTTGAAGACTATAACAACCCTGAGGAAACTTTTCAACTTCCGAACCAATATAAGTCTGTAGAATCTATTACTGCATACGAGAACGTTTATAGTAATACTACAATGGAAGCCTCACAAGCTACTCCTGCATTTTTCCAAATGTTTCAAGAAGGTGATCTTCGATCTACAAAATATTTTGATGCAATAAACGAAGCGGGTAATTATCCCATTATTAAAACAGACAATACATCTTCATTCAAGTGCAGTTTCCGTGTTGGTGAACTTTACTTGAATTCTGCAGAAGCAGCTGCCCGTCTAAACCATCTGCCAGAGGCTCGTAACCGCTTACTGCAATTGATGAAAAAAAGATATAGTCCGGAAGGATACCTGTTAAAGGAGAATGAAATAAACAGTATGAACCAAGAAAGTCTAATTTCTGAAATATTGGATGAACGTGCCCGCGAATTAGCCTTTGAAGGTCATCGTTGGTTTGATTTACGTCGCACCACCCGACCGAGAATAGAAAAGACTCTATTGGGTGGACAAACTGTCATTCTGGAACAGAATGACGAACGCTATACCTTACGCATTCCTCAAAGTGCTATTGAAGCTAATCCGAATCTCTCCAATTAGAGTTGTTCTGATATTCACTATAAACTCCCTTTGCAAACTCATCAGCAAAGGGAGTTTTTTCATTGTATCATATTTATTCTGTTATTTCAAATTATTATTGAAGAACTGTTCTATCTTATCGAATGGGATTACTTGCAGATTATCGTACAAATCTACATGATTGGCTCCGGGAATAATCAATAATCCCTTATTGTCACCTTTCAGTTTCTTGAACGCATCCTCACTAAAGTAACGGGAATGAGCCTTTTCTCCGTGAATCATCAGCACTGCACTACGTATCTCGTCGCTATAGGACAGAATAGGCATATTGATAAACGAAAGCGAAGAAGTCTTATTCCAACCATCATTAGAATTGAGTGAACGTTTGTGGTAACCGCGTTCGGTCTTATAATAGTCGTAATATTCTTTCACAAATTGTGGAGCATCATCCGGTAATGGATCAATCACCCCTCCGGCAAGTGTATAAGAACCATTGCGGTAGTCTTCGGTTCGCTGAGCATTGAGTTGCTTGCGTAATTCATAACGGGCGTCGGCATCCATTATATCATTGTAACCATTAGCGTTCACACGGCTCATGTCATACATCGTAACCGTTACTGTTGCTTTGATTCGAGTATCGATAGCCGCTGCATTAAGCGCCATACCACCCCAACCGCAAATACCGAGTATACCGATACGATCCGTATCCACATCGTCACGGTTGGCAAGATAATCCACCGCTGCACTGAAATCTTCCGTATTAATATCCGGTGAAGCCACATAACGAGGCTCACCACCACTCTCACCTGTATAAGACGGATCGAAAGCAATCGTCAAGAATCCCCTTTCTGCCAGCGTTTGGGCATACAGTCCCGAAGATTGTTCTTTCACCGCACCAAACGGCCCGCTAATAGCGATTGCCGACAATTTACCTTCTGCATTTTTGGGGATATACAAGTCAGCAGCAAGCGTGATACCATAACGGTTGTGAAAAGTAACTTTCGAGTGACGTACTTTATCGTTTTCGGGAAACGTCTTGTCCCACTCTTGAATCAGGTTTAATTTCTTTTCCGTAAACTTATTATTTCTGTCAGAAAGATTACTTGCTGACAACAGCTTGCCTGCAATACAAAGACATACTGTCATTACTACACGCGAAAAATTCAATGTTCGTCTCATACATTCTATTATTTATGTTATCAACCATTTTTCTATTCCCTTTTAGGAATGTTGCAAAATTAGATAGATTTATGCCTAACCCCGGTAGACAAATTACTGATGTTACATCTCAATCATAACCTTAATTACAGATTTTATAATACTGACGGAAGCTGTAAGTAAGGTGGAATCCGTAACTGAGGTTATATAATCCGTAATTAAAGTTGTTAGAATGACAGAATTATCCCGTATTTTTGTAAACGATATACGACGGAAGTGCTTTTAAAACATTAAACAGCAATAATTATGAACAAGATATTCAACTTGGACAGTGTAGACCAATACAATAAATTGTACGGCCTTGAAACTTTGAATCCGTTGGTCAGTGTGATCGATTTAAATAAAGCCACCCGGCAGATGAATTATGCACACTGGCATTATGGTATCTATGCACTTTACCTGAAACTCGAAAAAGCGTGTGACATCAGATACGGGCGGCAAAATTATGATTATCAAGAAGGAACCATTGTATGTTTTGCTCCCGGACAGGATGCGGAAACGACATTGATCACAGATCGCGTGCAAGTGAATGCACTTGGCATACTTTTTCATCCGGATTTATTACTAGGAACATCACTTGGCAAGACAATCAAGAAATACACGTTCTTCTCGTATGAAGTAAACGAAGCCCTTCATCTTTCTGAAGAGGAACGGAATATTATTATGGATTGCCTGAGAATCATCCGCCTTGAACTAGAGCACGGAGTGGATAAGCATAGTAAAACATTGCTCGTAAACTATATAGAACTGCTCCTTAACTACTGTATGCGTTTCTATGAACGACAATTCGTCACCCGCAGTAAAGCGAACCATGATGTGTTGACACGTTTCGAGCAATTACTTGACAACTACTTTTCAGGAACTTTTGCAGAACAAAACGGCTTACCTACTGTCAAATATTTCGCTGACAAAATATGCCTTTCCCCCAATTACTTCGGCGATATGGTAAAGAAAGAAACCGGCAGGACACCACAGGAACATATTCAGGAAAAAGTAATCGAAATGGCAAAGGAACGTATGGTCGGCACAGAAGATACAGTCAGCCAGATTGCCTACTCACTGGGATTCCAGTACCCGCAGCATTTTTGCCGCCTGTTCAAAAAACGGGTAGGATGTACTCCTAACGAATACCGTGTACAGAATAATCTGTGAAAAGAATATGAAACAGAAAAATACATTGGACTTAAATACCGTGCATGAATGCAATCGTTGTCTGGACTGCAAAACATTGCATCCTCAGGTGAGTCTTATTAACTTGGAAAATCCGTGTCTGGAGCAGGATACTGTCAAGTTCGAATTCTACGCTATCTTACTGATAGAAGACTGTCCGGACGAATGTTCATGTTGCGGCCGGAAGTATTATGATTATTCCAATGCGACAATGGTCTTTCTTAAACCGGGTGAAGTTTTCCGAATGAGCAAGGAAAAGACCTTACCCAGCAAAGGCTTTTTGCTGGTGTTTCATCCGGACTTGCTGTTTCAGACCACATTGAAGAACCACATCAATAATTACACCTTCTTCCACTATCACAAAGAAGAGGCATTGCATCTATCGCAGCGTGAAACGGAGAAAGTCACCTGCTGTCTATGGAATATAGAGGAAGAACTGCATCATTCGATTGATACACATAGCAGGACTATCCTTTCACGGCATATCGAACTATTACTGGATTACTGCACTCGTTACTACGAACGTCAGTTTATCACCCGCGAAAACAGGAATAAGGCAATTCTCAGAAAAATGGAACAGTTGCTTGAGGATTATATAGAGTTGGGGAAATTACAAAATGGCAAACTTCCTACACCCGACTATCTGGCGGAAAGGCTCAATCTTTCTCCTGTTTATTTTACAGACCTGCTGAAATTTGAAACAGGCAAGACTTTGGAACAGTATTTCCAACTCAAACGATTGGAGACTGCTAAACGAATGCTGATGAAAGACGGTGCCACACCCACTGCCGTTTCCCGTCAATTAGGCTATCCGAATGTACAGCATTTCAGCCTTATATTCAAGAAAATAACAGGTATGTCACCAAGTGATTATCCAAAACAGGTGAATTAAAACTACTCTTTTTTCATATTTATCCTCCAAAAGCATTGTTATTCAACAAGAAAACAATATCTTTGTTTCCACTTATTACGATTAATAACGTAGAAGCGTTTAGAATATTATCTCTGTTCAGAATCTGGTAAATTCATTAACGGTGGGATAATGGCAACTAAGCGTTCACGTCTTTGTTATATGCAAGGGCGTGGACTCTGTTGTTCATTCACCGTTAGGCTTACCAGAGCCCTGAACAGGATGAACTAACGACGTCCACGCTTCTTTTGTATATATACGGTATCCGGACGCATACTACCACAACAAACAATCGTAAAATGAACAACATTATTACAAAGTTCTTTGCATCTTTATTAGCCTACGGGGTAGCTAATAAGAAAAAGCGTTTTTCGGCAATCGGTCATTTCTCTGAGGGCTTAGCTCCGGCCAGAGGCAAAATACAATGGGGATACATCAACAAAGGATATGATATCATCATTCCTTTACAATATGAACGGGCTTTTTCCTTCAAAGAGAACTTAGCTATGGTAGTACGCGACTCCCAATATGGATATATCGACCGCACAGGACATATACAAATTCCTTTTAACTTTTCAGCAGCCCATTCGTTCGAACAAGAATGTGCACGAGTATGCAATGACGGATTATGGGGGCTGATCGACAGACAAGGCAATTATATTCTTCCACCAACATACAGTCTGATAGAGCAATTCACCGAAGGACTGGCACTCGTCTCTCTTTATAGTAAGGTGGGATTCATCAACATGAAAGGCAAAGTCGTCATTCCATTAGAATATGACAACGGTTGTCCTTTTTCTGAAGGACTAGCAGCCGTCTGCATTGAAAAACAATCCGCCAAATGGGGATACATAGACAAAGAAAATCAAGAAATACTTCCTTTTAAATACGATATAGCAGAACCCTTTTATAACAACATAGCCCGAGTGGGTCTCTATGGAAAAAGCATGAAAATCAATAAGCAGGGCAGCGAATGTCTGTAACCAACCACTCCGGCATTCATTTCATCTCAGCCTACAGTATTCTGCCTTAACGCTCATTTTCACCACAGATTACACGGATTTACACAGATAATAAATATTGATTATTGATATATTAAAATCTAATCTGAGAAAATCCGTGTAAATCTGTGATGAATTATGATACAGCCTTACTAGAAATATTTCTTCTCCGCCGCCCGTTGCCAAGCCTCCACCAATTCCGTCATGACTTCCGATACTGACTGTCTGCGGGATACAATGGCGGATACTTGACCGATCTCCAGCTCACCCTCTTCCAAATCACCTTCAAATATACCTTTCTTGGCACGACCGCGTCCGAGCAAGATTCTTAATTCTTCGGGAGTAGCACCACTATCCTCCGCTTTCTCCACAGCTTCCCGAAAAGCATTCTTCACCAAACGTGTCGGAGCCAGTTTCTTCAACAGCAATTTCGTGTCTCCTTCACCCAGACTCAAACAATAGTCTTTGAATACCGGACTGGCAGAGCTTTCTTCCGTCAGGGCAAAACGGGTTCCGATCTGCACTCCTTCGGCTCCCAACACCATAGCTGCTAGAATACCTTCCCCCGTACCGATGCCACCTGCCGCAATCAACGGCAATGTAGTAGCTTCACGCACGGCCGGAATCAGACAGAAAGTCGTTGTTTCCTCACGTCCATTGTGCCCGCCGGCTTCAAAACCTTCGGCAACTACCGCATCCACTCCCGCTTCCTCACATTTCACTGCAAAACGGGAAGAAGAAACGACATGAATCACCGTAATGCCACGTTCTTTCAGCCATCCTGTCCACGTTTTCGGATTTCCTGCAGAAGTAAAGACAATCTTTACTCCTTCCTCCACCACAATATTCATTATTTCTTCTATCTGAGGATACATCAAAGGAATGTTCACCCCAAAAGGAAATCTCGTTGCCGCACGGCATTTACGGATATGCTCGCGCAAAGTCTCCGGATGCATGGATCCGGCACCGATCAGTCCTAAGCCACCCGCGTTACTCACTGCGGAAGCCAGTCGCCAACCGCTACACCAAACCATACCACCTTGAATAATGGGATACCGAATCCCTAGAAGAGAAGTTATTCTGTTCATAATAAATAAATGTATCAATACATTTTATATAACGCTTTTACCGGGTAATCTGTTCGATAGGTTTATTTATCAACACGGTAGTTGAATCTCCATAAGTTTTCAACACTTCCAACGTGCGGATACGGTTATCTCTTCCAGTTTTGTTCCAGAATTCTTTCGTAAAGGCAGCCATCAAATCAAGCCCGCTAATAGTTCCGCCACAAACTGAGACATTCTCCCCTATCCGTATTTCATTCGCTTTCCGGTTACGTGTCCGGTTCGTATAGAATCTCTGCCGACGCAGTTCGTAGAAAGAATCTCCCCGCCATGTATTCTTGTTCACTCTGATCTTTTTCTGATAAACTGGATCCCAGTTATAGCGGGTATTTGCCTTATACGGCATAAGAGTCAACACAACTTTCGGTTTAGGCAGTGCTTCGGGAAGCGACTCATCGGGCAACATCCAACGCTTCTCCTCCGACATACGGGGAGTACCCACCGCACCGCCGAAATCAATCTGCTTGACCGCCTTCGGGTTCAGCTTCAGTTCTTCACTGCCTTCCAACAACTTTTGCAGTTTGAGCGAATCTTGCGCAGACCATTGGGCATAGCATACCCCTGTCAGCAGCAGTGAGACTGCCGATATAAATAAACGTTTCCTCATTTTTTATTGTTTTTTATCTTCCGAAGGCTCTCCCCTTTTTACCACCAACGATAGCCTGTTCCACAAAGCGGCTCATCATGACACGGGTCAATCGTCCACCGGGTTTTAGGATATTGCCGTTCCTCCCACCAGCTACGGTAACAGGCAGCTGCATCGAGCACTTCCTCATCGGTCAGGAAATAGATGGCCTCATAATTTTCTGCATTTGCCAGCACCATCTTGCAGCCTAACGACGGAGGTGTACCTTGACGGATATACTCGATCACCCAAAGCATACACTCACCCAAACGGATCTTACCGTTGTTCGTATTATAGACCGACGGGAACGAAGGAATAATTGTCAGATCTTCCGCATATTTCAAAAGTTCGGGAATATCCTCCTCCATGAAATGAGGCACTTCCACCACTCCTTTATCATTCTTCATTTTATATGTACCCGCCTTCAATTGTTTCACAAAGAGATCAACATCCGGATTGTTATAATCCATTTCTTCGCTGCTGCATCCCGCAAAAGATACAATCAGGCAAACAGCCATCCACAGCATTAATAGTGTTTTTTTCATTTTCATAAGGGTTAATACGTCATGCGAAGTCCGCAGAGCAAGTTAAAGTTAGTCGGCCGCTTCGTGCGTACCGTAGCCAGTTTCGAATCGGTACTGAAATGATGCGAAACACCGGGCTCGGCAAAAACCGCAAGCCGGTCATTAATCTTATAATTGATTCCAATACCGGCAGTTACCGCCAATTGGACAGGTTCTTCCTTAAAACTGTTATCCGTCGCACCGGCTATACATTTATCCGCCACTCCGCCTACGGTAGCATAAAGGTCTACTTTCTTCGTATCTACCAGTGTCACGTTTACCCGCACGGGTATACCCAGATAATGTAAATGCTGTCCGGCCGAACGAAGATTTGAATAAAGCAGTCCGGTTTCTATCCCCAGATAGTCGTTCAACTTTCGTTCTACTGTTACTCCTGCGGAAACAGGTATCTTGTAAGTACCGTCCTCTGCCGGAAGCGCCATACCCACTTGAGCTTTCACAGCCCAGCAACGTTTCTTCATTATTTTCTCCGAAGTCACAGGTAAATCCGCCCGTTCTTCCTCCCGGTCGGCAGAAGTTTCCGTATTTCTATTCGCTGCCTGCCAATAACCACTATGGCGTTCGTTACCGTAAGGGCGCTCATGCCCTGTAGCCGTGGACGAGAAAGAGAACGACATCGAGAAAGTAAAGGCAAGCGAGTCCTCATCTTCCGTATATTGCGACAACATTCCGAATGACTGAGGAGCCGGTTTCTGCAATACCGGTTCTACCGATAGCGGCAGTTGATTGACACGTATCCCGTCTCCGTCCATCTGCCCTCCATTCGTCGCGGCTATCTTGGTAAACGCTTCCTCCATCTCTTCTTTAGGTGAGAAATACAGGAAAGTGGCTGACGAAGCTGCCAGAACAAGCAGTACGGACGCCGCAGCCGCCACACGGAAGAGCAGGAGCCGACGACGATGTTGACAAGCCACAGGAATATCCTGCGAAAGCTCTTCCCAAAAACCATCCCGTACATTCATCCCGGTATCGGCGAGACGTGCGCGAAACAGAGCGGTTATTTCATCATTTTCTTTCTTCATGGTTCCTATACTCTTTAATTCTTTTTGCTAACAAATATTTGGCCCGGTGTAACTGCGAAGTAGACGAGTGCTCTTTAATATGAAGCAGCTTGGCTATCTCCTTGTGTGACTTCTCCTCAAACACATAAAGGTTGAAAACGGTTCGACAACCATCCGGCAATTCGGCAACAAATGTCATCAATTGCTCTTCGGAGATGCCTGCCCCTCCTCCCGAATCTGATATATCGGGGATATCGGGAAGTTGCTCTTCATGCACCACCAACTGATTTACCCGTTTCTCCCGCCGCAGGTAATCGAGTGCTTGAGTCACCATCACTCGGGTTATCCATGTACAGAGCGAAGACTCGCCCCGAAAGGAGAAATTGGTAAAAATCTTGATGAAACCGTTATGCAGTACATCGTGCGCTACATCCATATCACCCGTATAGCGGAAACATACCGCCAGCATTTGTTTGGAATAGAGGGTGTAAAGTTCCTTTCGGGCTGAATCCTTTCCTGCCCGACAGCCCTTTATCAGTTCTATCTCGTTTTCCAAAGTCAATTACCTTTTTAAAATCGGACGTATGTCTGCGTCGTTTTACTCATTAGACGCAAAAATTTGAGGAATGCTGCAAGGAATATTGCTAAAAGAAGTTAAACAGATTCACTACAGAGGACACAGAGTACACAGAGGATTTAAACTTACTTTATAGGAAAAATTTCCTATCATTATTCCTCTGTGTCCTCTGTGGTGAAAAAAAATCAGCACGCTTTGAAGCTCATGTCCAGTCCTTTCACGGAATGCGTCAAAGCCCCGACGGAGATAAAGTCAACGCCACATTCGGCATAATCACGAAGAGTATCAAAGGTGATACCGCCGGAAGATTCGGTTTCATACTTGCCTGCCACCATTTCTACTGCCTTTGTAGTCATTTCGGGAGTGAAGTTGTCGAACATGATACGGTCTACACCACCTAAATCAAGCACTTGTTGCAGTTCGTCGAAGTTGCGGACTTCTATTTCTATCTTCAGATCTTTACCTTTTTCCTTGCAGTATTCTTTGGCACGGGTGATGGCCTTGTCGATACCTCCGGCAAAATCCACATGATTGTCTTTCAACAGAATCATGTCGAACAACCCGATACGATGATTTACGCCACCGCCAATCTTTACTGCCATCTTTTCAAGGATACGCATACCGGGAGTTGTCTTACGGGTATCCAATACGCGGGTATGAGTGCCTTCAAGTTTCTTCGCATATTTGCGTGTCATGGTCGCGATACCGCTCATGCGCTGCATCACGTTCAACATCAGGCGTTCGGTTTGAAGCAAGGATTGCACCTTACCTTCCACCACCATTGCCACATCACCCGGCTTCACTTCCGCACCGTCATTGATAAACACTTCGACTTTCATCGTCGGATCGAAACGATTGAAGATTTCTTTAGCCACTTCGATACCGGCCAGCACACCGGCTTCCTTGATAAGTAATTTTGATTTTCCCATTGCCGTAGCGGGAATACATGAAAGGGTGGTATGGTCACCATCGCCTATATCTTCTGCAAAAGCAAGATCGATCAGTTTGTCGATCAGTTCTTTTTCCTTATTCATTGATTTTGTCAATTCTTATTTGGTGTATTAAACATTTATCCTGTACTTTTTTCAGAAAGCAGTTCACACGAAAGTTTCCGTTCGTTGTGGCCAACGTTCCGATAACGAAACTTGACTCGTCCCGCTTTCCCTGATGGTTCACTGTAAACCCATTGACTTTATTCTTCGTGAAGAAGTCTTGCATCACAGCGGTCGCTTTCTGTTTGTCAACGTTTGTCGAGCTACCTTGGAGCACCAGGTTTACCTTGTCCCCCATATACTTACTCAGCTCTTGTGAGCTTCCTCTTTTAAATGCCGTAATCACTCCTGCCGGTATCTCCTGCGCCATTAGCAACGAGAAGGAAAGAAGCAAAGCGGCCATTCCTACGAGCACTCGTTTTCTCATAAATACAAGCTTTTAAGTTGTAGTCTAAAGGTTTAGACTTTCAACTAATGATAGGCAAAGGTAAGCATTAATTGCAGAATAACATAAAAAATGCCTATTTTTGTGCAATTAAATACAATTGCAGAGATATGAAAACAACCTTGCTCGTCGTAGGACGAACCGTAGAACAGCATTATATTACAGCTATCAACGACTATATACAGCGTACGAAACGTTATATCACTTTTGATATGGAAGTGATCCCCGAACTGAAAAATACAAAAAGTCTTTCGATGGAGGTGCAGAAAGAAAAGGAAGGGGAGCTGATTCTGAAAGCCCTTCAACCGGGTGATGTGGTGGTGTTATTGGATGAGCACGGGAAAGAGATGCGTTCCCTTGAATTTGCCGATTATATGAAACGGAAAATGAATACGGTGAACAAACGACTGGTTTTCATTATCGGAGGACCGTATGGCTTTTCGGAAAAAGTATATCAAGCGGCACACGAAAAGATTTCAATGTCAAAAATGACTTTCTCGCATCAGATGATCCGGTTGATATTCGTCGAGCAGATTTATCGGGCGATGACTATATTGAATGGAGGGCCGTATCATCACGAATAAAAACATTATCTCATATACTATAAATGAGATAATATGGATCTTTTAATCTCGTCCCAAGACACATCTACAAACATATAAGGCATTGGATCCTCCTCCGCATCTTCAAAATAGGCTAAACTTTTCATTGCCATAAAAGAAGATGAGTCGGAATATTTTTGAGCATAGAAATCCAATATATTATTCAATGAATACGTTTTCAACAAAAAATAGATATCTACAAAATCCTTCTTAGTACCTCTCCCCTCAATTGCAGTAATTTTCATGGCTGCAATATCTTTAGGACTCGCCAAGCGTATTCCATCTTTACATACAACATCATCAATCCAAGGATAAGTATAATTTACGATATCTATTTTAACTCCATTCAATACGTAAATGTGTATATTTTTAGAATCACTCAAGACAGTCAGCATCCCAAGTGTCTGCAAAGCCTCCCGCAGTTCTTGAGAGTTTACATTAATCTGACCAAAAAAGTCCAAATCAATCGACTTCCGATGTCCTAATTGCAAAGCTAATGCAGTACCACCAACCAAACGAGTATTACTAAGTACAGGTAACTGTTGTAACCTTTTTAAAAGTTCCAATGTTGTGGATTCAACCGTTGATAAGTATAACATTTGAACTGTTCTTTAGGAGTTTGTGAAATGGCTGAAAGATAGGCTAAAGCCCTAGGCTCCAATTCACGAAACCCTTTAGCCTCTTCAACAATTCTGGTAATTCCATAATATTGCTTTACAATATTCCAATCTTGTAACATTCCATATTCAAGCACTCTCTTTATAATATACCGTGAATGCTTCTCCATATCTAAATCGTCTTTATTGACATCCCAAAAAAGATATGCCGAAAATTGAGTAATATATTTCTCCATCATCTATCGTACTATAATCCTTATATGACAAAGATAGGCATAAAAATGAATCGAATGCAAGCTAATAGCTATATTTATTTCACAAATTACTCCCGATTCATCAGCCGATGTTCCGCCATCTGTTCGAACCTTGTTCCCGGACGACCGTAATTAGCATACGGATAGATGGAAATACCACCACGTGGAGTAAAGATTCCGGTTACTTCAATGTATTTGGGATTCATCAACTTTATCAAATCTTTCATTATGATATTCACACAATCTTCATGAAAGGCTCCATGATTACGGAAACTGAAAAGATAGAGTTTCAAGCTCTTGCTTTCTACCATTTTTATATCGGGAATGTAGCTGATACGTATTTCCGCAAAATCCGGCTGTCCGGTAATAGGACACAGACTTGTGAACTCCGGGCAGTTGAAACGTACCCAATAATCATTTTCAGGATGCTTATTATCAAAGGCTTCCAATACTTCCGGGGCATAATCTTGCTTATACTCGGTTTTTCTTCCCAATAAGGAAAGCTGGTCTTTTAATTCAGTCATTGCACTTACTAGTTACGACCTCTACACTAAACAAAAAAACGTATTTTCTCTATCACCTATCACCGACAAGCCTCAAATGCCTTATTCATCGATGTTTCAGTGGTGAATGATTCATTTTACAACCTATCACCACATCTATCACCTATCACCATCAACTCCCAGCCCACGTTTGCTTTATCCTCATCTTACTTGTTACGGTGTGTTTCACGGCATGAAACAGAATGTTTCACACTGGAGAACAGATAGTTTCTTACCGATGAAACAACAGTTTCAAGCTGTTGAAACTAATTTAAACCGCCGCTTACCGGACAAAACTACCGTAGATACAAAGCTTACTATCACTTGCTAGCCGGAGCTTACCGGTGACAACAGATGTGACAACAAAACTTCAAATTCAACTGCTGTCACTGCTTGCTGTCACAAGCTATACAATTTATAATCAATTGTTTATCTATAAGAATGTGACAGATGACAGCAAAAATACATTTTAATCTCTGTGTAGAGATATTATTGATTCTTACTTTTTAAATACTTCTCCAATCCTTCCCGACGCAACTTACAAGCCGGACAATGTCCGCAGCCATCCCCTTGAACGCCATTATAGCACGTCAAAGTCTCGTTACGAATCAACTCCAGCACACCCAGTTCGTCGGCCAAAGCCCATGTTTCCGCTTTATCAATCCACATTAAAGGAGTATGAATCACAAATTGTTCATCCATAGCCAAGTTCAACGTTACATTGAGAGACTTGATAAAGGAATCACGGCAATCAGGATAACCGCTGAAATCGGTTTGGGAAACCCCTGTTACCAAGTGGTTTATACCGCGCTCACGGGCATATACCGCTGCAATGCTCAGAAAAAACAGATTACGTCCCGGCACAAAAGTATTGGGAACACTATCTGCGGGCTTTTCCTGATCCATCACCATTGTAGTGTCAGTCAAAGAGTTATGTCCAAGTTGCCCGACAAAAGACACATCCATCACATCAAATTCCACTTCCGCTTTCCGGGCTATCTCCCGTGCAAACTCTACTTCTTTCTGATGTTTCTGACCATACAGGAAACTCAGAGCATACACTTTCTTAAAGTTGCGTTTTGCCCAAAACAGACACGTAGTAGAGTCTTGTCCTCCACTGAACACAACCAATGCTGCTTCTCTATTCATAAATCTATCTTAAATATCTTTGACTTTCAGTACATTGTAGGATATATCGGTATCGTAAACATCGCTACCATCTATTTGCTTAATAGCTTTCACCACACGGATAGTTACCGGAAGGATAATCACTTCGTACATGGACTTCAGCACAATCTGAATACCCATCATAATAAGCAACTCTTTCCAAGCGATGATTCCACCGAAAGCCACCGGGAAGAATATCAACGAATCCGCCGTTTCACCTACAACGGTTGACAAAATGGCACGAGCGGAAAAGTTACGCCCTTGACTGGCAATTTTCATTTTGCTCATCACATACGCATTGAGAAACGAGCCAACCAAGAAAGCCATCAGACTGGCAGCTACGATACGGGGAGCCATACCGAATACAAAATCGAAATGTTCTTCTCCTTCCCAGAAAGGGGCAGCCGGAATGGCTACGGCTATCAGCCCGAGAGTGACAACAAAGAAATTCATGGCAAAACCGCTCCAAATTATCAAGCGGGCTTTCTTGAATCCCCATACTTCGGCGATACAATCATTAATAATATAAGAAATCGGGAAAACCAATAATCCTGCAGTCACGGTCAGACTACCAATCTGGATTACTTTTGTCTCAAGAAGATTCGCCGCAATAAGGCATACATTAAATAAAATGCCCAGCAGCATAAAAGGTACGGATACTTTTTCTTTCATAATTCCTGTTTTTTACGTGGTGTTCTAGAATACACGACCGCTATTCACGGCATCATACTTTATTTTTATCTTTCGGGGTGCAAAGATAGAAGAAAAAAGTGAGAGGGCAAAAAGATAAGAACAACATTTTGAACATCCCCCTTTTTCTAGTCAAACGATTTATTTTCTATGAGATTGACAAAAAACATTCTACCCGTAGCCTTCCTTCTCGAAAAAATATTTATATTTGCAGCGAGGATTGGACCACTATTGACAGCCAATCTCCATGTTTTAGGACATTAATTTATCTAACCCGAAAAGTCGCATTTTCAAAGCGAAGGATAAATAGATGTCCGTGCTAAGCTTATATCCTTTTCAAATATAAGTTTGGGTACGGGCATACTATATTTTCTTCTGCTGGGTATGCGACTACCTCGGGTTTGGAATATATGTATCGCTCGTACCTTTTATTTATTATAATCCGGTTGCGGCGCATACATTAAAAAACAAACGAGGTATGACAACAAAACAATGGATTGGCATTGAAGAAGCCGCAGAAAAGTATCAAGTATCTATCAGACGTATCAATACGTGGTGTAAAAGACAAGAAATCACTTTCTCAGAAATAGGTCATTATCTGATGCTGGATGAAAACAGTTTGCTGGAATGTATCGAACGAAACATACAGCTTAACCTTACCAAAGAAGAGTTTGAACGACGCAAAGAAAAACTCATAAGAGAAAACGAAGAAAACCTATTTATTCTCCAATCGTTAGAGCCACTTACCCCGATGATGCGCCTGATAATAAAAGAGCTTGCCGGAATGATTCAAGATGAAAACAGAAGGCGTATGTTCTTATTTGTTACACTGGAAGGTAGTCTCAAAAAATACGCAAAAGAATCCTGTCAAGACTTTTATTATATACAAAGAGAGTTTCAGATACTTATTCGGGATATTCAATCCCGAATCGGATTTCTAAAGACATACAAAGACGAAATGACACACCTCAAAGCAACGCTGCGACTGTACGAAATGAACTTCGGCAGAAATCTATTCAGAAGAAACGATAGTATACAAGAAGAAAGTCCGGCAATCCAAGAAAAGGAAAATGCCATCCATGTGCTCAATACTCCTATTAGTGGCTTTGAGTTTGACGCAAGGCCTAGCCGAGTGCTAGGCGAAAATGGTATACGGACACTTCGGGATTTATTAAAACTTACCTATAAATACGGATGGAACAGAATAAATAAACTACCACACTTAGGCCCTACCTCAGTAAACAGGGTAATCAACCGACTGCAACAGTTGAATATCCTTGATGATGAAAAAGGATGCTATCTATATAAATATTTGGATGAATGAAAAAACGTAAAGGAGATAATTATTGAGACGTAAAGATTATCACAAAGAAGCCTTCCTGCCGATTTTCATTCTCGGGCAGGAAGGCTAATCACTTTGACCTTAAAACACACCACTCTAAATCAAGAATTTGCTTTAAGCAGAGAAGTCTTTAAGTTCCTCCTTCAGCCGTTTGCGGATAAAAAACAAACGGCTCTTTACCGTTCCCATCGGCAACCCTAACTTGTCGGCAATCTCCCGATACTTAAATCCTGCCACAAACATCTGGAAAGGAACTTTCATTTCTTCCGGTATCGAATGTATCACACGATACAGATGTTTCATGTCGTATGTAAATTCAAATCTGTCCGCATCTTCATCTTCAATCTGATATTTTTGATTGATAGAATAATTATCATCCATGATATTCATTTCGCGAACGGTACGACGATAGTTATTGACAAAAATGTTGCGCATCAGTGTATACATCCACCCCTTCAGGTTCTTACTGTACGTAAACTTCTCTTGATTATCCAATGCCTGCAACACACAATCCTGCACCAAATCATTGGCAGAATCACGGTCCGACGTCAACTTATATGCAAAGCGGTGTAAATCCGGCTGTATCGCTAATATTCCTTGAGTAAATTCTACTTTTTCCATCGTCGTATTTTCTTTATCTGATTACTACGGTACAAAGATCCGTCTTTTTAGAATGATTATAAATAGCAATTCTTCCGATTAGTTTGGCAATTTTTCCTTTGCCCCTCTCAACCATTTCTTTTTTTAGTTGTTCTTTGGGCATTCACCTAAAACTTAACTGATAATGAAAACTAGTTTTAAAATGGTAGCAATGCTACTGGGGATGGGAATTTTCCCCCTCTGTGCCAATGCACAGAAAAAGGTAATCATCGAAGACGAGGAACCTAATTCCATCATGTTTATCTCCCGTGACAAAGCAGGAGACGAGATCATCCGGATTATGAACGACCGTTCGCAACTGCGTTTCCATGATCCGAATGCTCCCCGCTTCCTGCTGACTGACCAGAAAGGAAAATTCGCTTTAGGTATCGGAGGCTACGTCCGTGCGACAGCAGAATATGACTTTGGCGGTATCGTAGACGATGTGGATTTCTACCCGGCGTTGATCCCGCAACGGGGAAGCGGAAATTTCGCCAAAAATCAGTTTCAGATGGACATCACCACTTCTACCCTCTTCCTTAAATTGGTAGGACGTACGAAGCATCTCGGAGACTTTGTTGTCTATACTGCCGGAAACTTTCGTGGAGACGGGAAAACGTTTGAATTACAAAATGCTTATGCACAATTTCTCGGTTTCACCATCGGTTACAGTTACGGTTCGTTCATGGACCTCGCCGCTCTCCCTCCCACTATCGACTTTGCAGGCCCTAACGGTTCAGCATTCTACCGTACTACGCAATTAAGCTATATGTACGATAAGTTGAAAAACTGGAAGTTCGGTGTCGCTATGGAAATGCCTTCGGTAGACGGTACAACCAACAGTGATGTTTCCATCAACACGCAACGTATGCCGGACTTTGCTACTTCCGCACAATATAACTGGAACAGCAGCAGCCATATCAAACTAAGCGCTATTATACGTAGCATGACTTATTCAAGTAATGTGTACGACAAAGCTTATTCCAAAACCGGATTCGGTTTGCAAGCGTCTACAACATTCAATGTCACAAAAAAATTACAGGCTTACGGACAGTTCAACTATGGCAAGGGAATCGGCTCTTATCTTAACGACTTGAGTAATCTGAATGTAGATATCGTCCCCGACCCGGACAATGAAGGTAAAATGCAGGTTCTTCCTATGTTAGGATGGTATGCAGGATTACAGTACAACTTCTGCCCAAACTTCTTTGTTTCCGGAACGTACAGCCTGTCCAGACTATATTCCGAAAACGGATACCCAAGCGGAAATCCGGAATCATACCGCAAAGGCCAGTATTTAGTAGCCAACGCCTTCTGGAATGTCAGCAACAATATGCAGGTCGGAGTTGAATATCTGAGAGGATGGCGTACAGATTTCAGCTCTTCAACCCGTCACGCAAACCGGTTAAATATGCTGGTACAGTATTCTTTCTAATTAAATCGGTATAAAAGTTTGAAGCCGCCTCAAAACAGTTGTTTGAGACGGCTTCTGTTATAGAAAATAGTAACGGATTATGCGCAATTAGAATTTATAGTCAATGCTAAGACCGAATACTTTATTAGTGCGGCTATATACGTTAGTTCCGGACAACCCTGTACCATTATAGTTTTGGGAAGTTTTAGTATAATCTTCATAAGTAGTCCACATATAACCAACATTCAGATTTGCTCTTTCACTCAATTGAAGTTTTGCTCCAAATCCTACAGAATAAGAATCACAAGAAAAGCTAGTATCACTTTGGAAGTTATCAGATAATCCATAGTCTGTAATTTGAGCACCACAACTCAATGTCAGTCTTTTAATTACATCCCATTCAATACCCATTAAATACTCATTTGTACCCTTTGTCAAATATTTCTGTTTGTCACCGGCCATCCCTGCATTCTTATCATCATAAAAATGATACTCTACGGATGCACGCAATACCGGAAGAAACTCATAAGCCGCTGCAACCGAAAGCATAGAAGGTATATCGTTTGGAGTATTCACACCATGCTTAAAAGGATCCAATGCATCTGTATCTACCGAAGCCTCAATCTTTTTTGTATTGTTTTCAATATTAAGGTTAGTCTTGAATTCATATTTAGCACCGATATTCAGTTTACCCAACTTCACATCCACACCGATAACAGGAGTAAATCCCCAACCGGTCTGGTCACAATCCAATGCCAAATGCATCAAATCCCCGCCTCCTAAATCTGCCTTCAATTTAGCATCCAAGAAGCCGACATAACCTCCGGTGAAATAATTCATACGTCCACCCGCAAATGCAGAAAGCCATTCATTTATTTTATAAGACAAACCCAATTGCAACGCATAAATGTATTGTTTACCATCCATAGCGGTGTTAATGTCATACATATTAGGGGTAGCGAGAGGGCTTGTACCACCAGAAGTCAAGTGTTTTTTCAAACTTTCCTGGAAAATACCCGCCATAGCTACCGACTCAAACATAGGAAGACCACTATCAAATGAAGCCTTTCCACCTCCACCAGTAATTCCAAAGAAACCGGAAATAGTCCAATCTCCTTTTTTATAGGCAGCAAACACACTAGGAATAATAGGGGCAGCAGCTTTTCCTTCATAATATTTAGTAAATGGATTATCTGAAGGCTTTAAAATTGGCCTTTGAGTATTGGGATCAATACCACCAAATTTTTCATATGTCAAAAAGCTCGCATCAATATTTCTTGTTTGAAAAGCACTCTGAATGCTCAATCCAATATGAAAACCATCATTTGGCAAGAAAGCTAAACCGGCAGGATTAGACAAAGCACCGTCTATTTCAAAAGTAGCACCGCGAGATAACATACGAAGGAAAGCGGCATGTTGATTAGTATTTGTCAGAAGCCCTCCGGCAAAAGTTGGAATTGAAACGATTAACATCACAAGTCCAATCAAGGAAATTTTTCTCATCTAAATCTTTTTTAAATTATTTCGGGCGCAAAGATATAACATTATTGCACACGAAATATATGTTTGTGCATTTATTTTCTATTACGCCCCTATTTTAATTGAAAAAGCAAACTGTTTCTAGTGAAACAATCTATATTTATCACTTAATAAAGTCCAAACAAATCGACCGGCTTTTACGTTTATATTATAAGTAAATTATAGAAGAATATTATGGCCTATACAATTGCATTTTTCGGCACAAAGCCTTATGACGAATCGTCGTTTAACGATAAAAACAAAGAGTTCGGATTTGAAATACGTTATTATAAAGGACATCTGAATAAGAATAACGTACTGCTGACACAAGGCGTAGATGCGGTCTGCATCTTTGTGAATGATGTCGCTGACGCAGAAGTCATCCGCATTATGGCAGAGAACGGAGTAAAATTGCTGGCACTGCGATGTGCGGGATTCAATAACGTAGATTTGAATGCGGCGGCTACTGCCGGAATCACCGTAGTACGTGTTCCCGCTTACTCCCCCTATGCCGTTGCCGAATACACCGTAGCTCTGATGTTATCATTGAACCGGAAAATCCCCCGTGCATCCTGGCGCACGAAAGACGGAAATTTCTCCCTTCATGGTTTGATGGGATTCGATATGCATGGAAAAACAGCCGGAATCATCGGTACGGGGAAAATAGCAAAAATCCTGATTCATATCCTAAAAGGTTTCGGAATGAATGTGCTGGCATACGATCTTTATCCGGATTATAACTTTGCCAGAGAAGAACAAATTGTCTACACTTCGTTGGACGAACTGTATCATAGTTCGGATATCATTTCTCTGCATTGCCCGCTTACTGAAGAAACAAAATATCTTATTAACGACTATTCTATCAGTAAAATGAAAGACGGTGTAATGATTATCAATACCGGCCGCGGACAGTTAATTCACACCAATGCACTGATTGAAGGTCTGAAAAACAAGAAAATCGGATCGGCAGGATTGGACGTCTACGAAGAAGAGAGCGAATACTTCTATGAAGACCAGTCCGACCGTATCATCGACGATGATGTGCTTGCCCGCTTGCTCTCGTTCAACAATGTTATCGTCACTTCTCATCAAGCCTTTTTCACACGTGAAGCAATGGAAAACATAGCTATGACAACTTTACAAAATATAAAAGATTTTATCAATCACAAGCCTCTGCTAAATGAAGTGAAGAGATAAACCTTTTATCCTCCCACTTTGTTTACGAAGCATATAAACAACAAGAAAAAGGAGTTATTTATGAAAAAAGTAATACATAGAGCTGATACAAGAGGGCATTCCCAATACGATTGGCTGGATAGTTATCACACCTTCAGTTTCGATGAATATTTCGATTCCAACCGTATCAATTTCGGTGCTCTTCGCGTATTGAATGATGACAAAGTGGCGCCCGGAGAAGGATTCCAGACACATCCTCACAAGAATATGGAAATTGTATCCATTCCTCTGAAAGGACATCTGCAACATGGAGACAGCAAGAAAAACAGCCGGATTATTACCGTCGGAGAAATCCAGACTATGAGTGCCGGAACCGGAATTTTCCATAGCGAAGTGAATGCCAGTCCCGTAGAACCGGTTGAGTTCCTGCAAATCTGGATTATGCCGAGAGAACGGAACACACGCCCCGTTTATCAGGATTTCAATATCAGTGAGCTGGAACGTCCCAACGAGCTGGCAGTCATCGTATCACCTGACGGCAGTACTCCCGCATCTCTTTTGCAAGACACCTGGTTCTCAATAGGCAAAGTAGAGGCCGGCAAGAAACTGGGGTATCATATGCATCAAAGTCATGCAGGCGTATACATATTCCTTATTGAAGGAGAAATTGCAGTAGAAGGCGAAGTGCTGAAACGTCGTGACGGAATGGGGATCTACGAAACTAATAGTTTTGAATTGGAAACTTTGAAAGACTCGCATATTCTATTAATAGAAGTACCGATGTGAGAAATTACGGAAATATAGCCGATATCCGGCAAGAATATACTAAAAGCGGATTGCGGGAAAATGAACTTCCCGACGACCCGCTTTCGCTTTTCAGTCAGTGGTTGCAAGAAGCCATCGACGCAAAAGTAGATGAACCGACCGCTGTCATCGTTGGTACTGTATCTCCCGAAGGAAAGCCGTCCACACGTACCGTATTACTGAAGGGGCTCCACGACGGCAAGTTCGTCTTTTACACAAATTACGAAAGCCGTAAAGGAAAACAATTGGCACAAAATCCATATATTTCCCTCTCTTTCGTATGGCATACACTCGAAAGGCAAGTACATATAGAAGGAATAGCAAACAAAGTGGCTCCGGAAGAGTCGGACGAATATTTCCGGAAACGCCCTTATAAGAGTAGGGTCGGTGCACGCGTTTCCCCGCAAAGCCAACCGATTTCAAGCAGAATGCAGTTGATACGCGCTTTCATCAAAGAGGCGGCACGTTGGATAGGGAAAGAAGTAGAAAGGCCTGATAATTGGGGCGGATATGCCGTTGTTCCTACCAGAATTGAGTTTTGGCAAGGACGGCCGAACCGTCTACATGACCGCTTCCTATATACGTTACAACTAAATGGAGAATGGGAAATCAGTCGTCTTGCTCCTTGATTTCGTCGATTTTTCTTGGCAACTTCAACTAGAATACTTAATATTGCAATTCTAAAATATTCAGCTTATGATACTGGATTATATATACCATAGCGGTTTCGCCATCGAAGCAGAAGGGGTAACCGTTATCATCGATTACTATAAAGATTCTTCCGAGACTGATAATAATCGGGGAATCGTACATGATTACCTTTTACAAAGGCCGGGCAAATTGTACGTACTAGCTACACACTTCCACCCCGATCACTTTAACCGTGAAATATTGACATGGAAAGAGCAACGGCCCGATATTCAGTACATCTTTTCCAAAGATATTCTGAAATCACACCGTGCCAAAAGCGAAGACGCCTTCTTCATAAAAAAAGGAGAAGCGTACGAAGATGATACGATACGAATCGATGCATTCGGTTCGACGGATGTCGGCAGTTCATTTCTGCTTCACCTCCAAGACTGGAGTATTTTCCATGCCGGTGATTTAAATAACTGGCATTGGAGCGAAGAATCTACCGAAGAAGAGATACGAAAAGCCAACGGTGATTTCCTTGCAGAAGTTAAATATTTAAAAGAAAAAGCGTCGGACATTGATTTAGTGCTGTTTCCGGTAGATCGAAGAATGGGAAAAGATTACATGAAAGGAGCAAAACAGTTCATCGAACAAATAAAAACTACTATATTTGTGCCCATGCATTTCAGTGAAGATTATGAAGGCGGTAATGCGCTTCGTAATTTTGCCGAAAATGCAGGTTGCCGTTTCGTCAACATCACCCATCGGGGCGAAAGTTTTGAGATTACCAAATAAACACATAATAATTATGAATAAATTTACAATTCTGTTTCTTACCCTGCTTCTTGCATTGCCGGTGGCAATGAAGGCAGAATCTGCAAAAGAAAAAAGAGACGACACCAGATACCTTACAGGAGCTGTTCCTGAAGTTGATGGTAAGGTCGTATTTTCCAAAGAATTTCAAATTCCGGGAATGAGTCAGGCGCAAATCTACGGCACTATTATGAAATGGATGCAAGAACGCTTGAAAGAGAATAAGAATATTGAAAGTCGGGTAGTTTTCTCCGATGAAGCTAAAGGTACGGTTGCCGGTATCGGAGAGGAATGGATTGTTTTCAGTTCCAGTGCTTTGTCGTTAGACCGTACACTCATCAATTACCAGATTACCGTTACCTGTAAACCCGGTAACTGCCTGGTAGAACTGGAAAAAATCCGTTTTACTTATCGCGAAACAGAAAAATATAAGGCAGAAGAATGGATTACCGATAAATATGCGCTTAATAAGGCAAAGACCAAGTTGGTACGTGGTCTGGCTAAATGGCGTAGAAAAACGGTAGACTTCGCAGATGATATATTTATGGATGTAGCCGTCGCTTTCGGAGCACCGGATACTCGTCCTAAAGCCGAAAAGAAGAAAAAAGAGGAAGAGAAGACAACTCCGTCAATTGTCGCAGCCGCAGGTCCGATTGTCATTGGCGGCACAGATAAAAAGACCGATATAAAGGTGACGACTGCCGAACCTGCCAATACAGTTCCTGCTGCCACTCTTACTCCCGCTACTCCGGTTGGTAAAGCTTCATCGGATATGCCGGGTTACGTAGAAATTGACTTGAAGCAAATTCCGGGTGAGGTATATGCTCTGATGGGAAGCGGCAAGCTGGTTATCAGTATCGGAAAGGACGAGTTTAACATGACCAATATGACTGCAAACGCTGGTGGTGCGTTGGGATATCAGTCCGGTAAGGCTGTAGCTTATTGCACTCTTTCCCCCGATCAGTCTTATGATGCCATAGAAAAAGCGGACAATTATACGCTGAAACTCTATGCTCCGAACCAAACAACTCCTTCGGCTGTTATAGAATGTAAGAAATTGCCTTCACAGACTACTCCGCAAGCCGGACAACCCCGCACATACGTCGGAGAGATTGTGAAGCTCTTAATGAAAAAATAAGAAGATTACAACAATGGAAATAAAAAGTAAATTTGACCATTTCAATATCAATGTCACGGACTTGGAACGGAGTATTGCCTTTTATGAAAAAGCGCTCGGTTTGAAAGAACACCATCGAAAAGAGGCTTCCGACGGTTCGTTCACGCTGGTTTACCTAACAGACAATGAAACAGGATTTCTTCTGGAACTGACATGGCTAAAAGACCATGCCGCTCCTTATGAACTTGGGGAGAATGAAAGTCATCTTTGTTTTCGGGTGGCCGGTGACTATGATGCCGTCAGAGCTTATCATAAAGAAATGAATTGTGTATGTTTCGAGAATACAGCTATGGGGCTGTATTTCATCAATGACCCGGATGACTATTGGATTGAGATACTTCCACAAAAGTAAGCATATAAAAAAGACGGGGCAGGATAATCATCCTGCCCCGTCTTTTTTATGATAGACTTATTTTTTATGTCGATTTGCCCTTTTTCTCCGGATATCCGCTTTCATCTTTGCGGCACCCGAACCATGCTGTCCACGAATATAGGTTGCCTTCTTCGCTTTCGTTTTCACCTTTACCTCTTCCTTAGGCTTATCTTTCTTGCCTTTAAAGACGATTCCGCCCTGTATTGCTTCTTCTATACTCATACAATCATTTATTAATATTCACTTTTCCGGCTACAAATATAATCCTTTTCTACGGATTTATTTATCTTTGCCAACCAAAACAATACGTAACCACTAATGGCAACAACAATTCTTCCTGCAGAAAAGGATCCGATGGGAGCCGCTATTTATGATTATTTCACTCATCACAAAGCCGATCGCTTACGAGTATTTTCTTCTCAATTTGAGGAGGATGAAATTCCTGTCAAAGAGTTATTCCGTACGATTCAATCTATGCCCGCATTGGAACGCACAGCCTTAGAAATGGCTACAGGACGGATATTGGATGTAGGAGCAGGAAGTGGATGTCATGTCTTGGCCCTCCAAGCGATGAAAAAGGAGGTGTGTGCCATTGATATTTCTCCGCTATCTGTCGAAGTAATGAAACAACGTGGAGTAAATGATGTTCGTCTTACCAATCTGTTTGACGAAACATTCGATGAGACGTTCGATACGATTTTAATGCTAATGAATGGTTCCGGCATTATCGGAAAACTAAACAATATGCCGGATTTCTTCCAACGAATGAAGCGCATGCTCCGTCCTAAAGGGTGTATACTGATGGATTCAAGCGACTTACGTTATCTTTTTGAAGAAGAAGACGGAAGTATAGTTATCGACTTGGCAGGAGATTATTACGGAGAAATTGATTTTCAGATGCAATATAAGGATATAAAAGGAGATACTTTCGACTGGTTATATGTAGATTTCCAAACACTTAACTTATATGCTTCCGAATACGGTTTCAAGGCTGAATTGGTAAAAGAAGGAAAACACTACGATTACCTGGTAAAACTCAGCCTTGCTTAGAAAACTCACAAAAACACGGGGTATGTCGTAATGAATCATAATCAGCGTAAATTTGCGTTTCAACATACCCTCATTCCCCTTTTTATAAATTCTCTATTTATTTCAGCATTTCATTAATCATTTGCACCAAAGAAGCAAATTCTTCTTCATTATACAAACGAGTTAGTTTTACTATTTTTCCCTCTTTATCTATCAATACGTTCCTTGTTATTCCGGAGTCGCGCAAAGCATACTTTGCAAAAATATCAGCTCCCGGATCTAATCCCAACGGATAAGTGATTCCGGTAGATTTGGCAAAAGCAAGGACTTTATCAAGTGGCTCATCCCGGTCAATGCCGATCAATGCAAATTCCGCATTATCTTTATGTTTCAACCAAATATCTTTTTCTATGAACGGCATTTCTTTACGACAAACACCGCACCAACTTGCTGTAAACTGCAACATTACGACCTTGCCACGGAGAGAAGACAGACTCATTTGTTTTCCATCAGTCAGTGTGATTGTAAAATCCGGAGCTGTCTCTCCTACCCGAACAATATATCCTGTACTATCTGCTTCCGAAGTCATTACATCAGCAATCACTTTTGTACTATCTGCCGAAACCACAGTATCCGTCGCTCCTTTTTTCTGACCGGAGCACGCCAATACACTTATGGCTAAGAAAGCCATACCACACACATTCATAATTTTCTTTTTCATCTTCGTATAATCATTAGTGAGATTGCAAATATAAAAAAAGCACATGACGTATTTGCATTTTTAAAATAAATTCATACCTTTGCACCCGCAAAAGAAAATAACGCCTCTTTAGCTCAGTTGGCCAGAGCACGTGATTTGTAATCTCGGGGTCGTTGGTTCGAATCCGACAAGAGGCTCTTCAAAGTAAAAAGCTGTTTATCATACCGATAAGCAGCTTCTTTCATTAAAGAAAATTCTTTTCTAGTTTTTTTGCTTTCGGAATACAACCAAGCTAACAGCTATCAAAATCAGGATAATCCCAATAGCACTGTTGACAGTGAAAAACTCCTCAAATACAAAAACACCGATCACGACGGCTGTCAACGGTTCCATAGCACCCAAAATAGATGTCAAAGTAGGCCCTGCATACTTTATTGCCTGTACTAAAGTGATATTGGAAATAGCCGTAGCCGGTAATGCAAGTCCTAGAATAATCAGCCATATATATCCGTCTGTTACCAAACGAAAACCGGAAGTGGTAAAAGCACCTATCAGATAAAAAAGAGTTCCCAGCCCCATGACATAGCAAGTCAATACAGTAGAATTAATTCTCACAGCTCGTGTGGTCCGCACTCCGATGATATACCCCGCATATGAGAATACAGAAACACAAGCTGCCACTAAGCCAACCATCGCATTACCATTATTTGCGTCCAACTCTCCTAATGAAAGCAGAGCCGCACCTAACAAAGATATCAAAACAGCAAATAGAACCCAAAGCGACTTCTTCTCCCGAAAGAAAAACATCATTGCCAGAGCAACCACCAACGGATACATAAAATGAATGGTGGAAGCCACACCACTGGCTATATTCTGATAGGCAATAATCAGACTGAATGAAGTGATCGCCCGCAATAGGCTTAAGCCAAAGACAACTTTGAAGTCTTTTACGGATAAGCGGAAGTTACACCCGGAAAATAAGCCTAACACAGTCAGCACAATTGATGCTACCCCCCAACGATAGGAAAGTACTTCAAAAGCTGAAAATCCAATCATTAACAAAGTGATGGAAAAGAACGGAGCCAGCCCAAAAGTGGAGGAAGATACCGCCGCATAGAGTATACCTTTTATGCGATTCATGAGGTTTTTAACTATTCTGTTTTAATCGTTTATTTACAACTACAAAGATAGACTGATATTTCTTTAAGTGCAAAGATAAAACGGAAAGATTGACTTTATTTTCTTCTTGATGGCATGATAGACTGTATTGTTTATTTTCCTATATTTGCGACGACTAATATAGGAAAAATGAATTTGAGATGCAATATGAAAACGAACTTTACGATCAGAACAGCCCGACAATCCGACAGTGTTGAACTAAGAGATTTGTACAAAAATACCGTACTTATAATAAACAGACGTGATTATTCACAGGAAGAAGTTGAAGACTGGGCTTCATGCGGAAATGATCTTTCTAAAATAGAGAAAATGATAGAAACCCATTACTTTATTGTTGCCGTTGACCAGCAATTACAAATCGTAGGTTTCTCTTCTATCACTTCGCAAGGATATCTACATTCAATGTTCGTTCACAAAGACTTTCAAGGTAAAGGCATTGCGACTATACTTTTGAAAGAAATAGAACGATATGCTATTGAACAGGGAATGGAACGAATTACATCAGAAGTGAGTTTAACTGCCCGCCCATTCTTCGAAAGACAAGGGTATACTGTGGAAAAGGAGCAGAAACGACAGGCTAATAAATTAAGTCTGACTAATTTTTGGATGCAAAAGACCTTGAATGCTTAAAAAACAAAGAAGGACTAGAAATTACTTTCTAATCCTTCTCCAATTGGAGGTTCCTGGCGGATTCGAACCGCCGTACACGGTTTTGCAGACCGCTGACTAAGCCACTCATCCAAGGAACCGTCTTTTCTCGTTTGCGGTTGCAAAGGTAGTACAAATTTTGAAACTACCAACTATCCACAGCAATTTTTCTTTGTACTTTTTTTCTTTACACCGCACTCCTTTCTTTTCTTTTCCATCATATCCTTTAGTTCACAGCCACTTACACAACTGTCACAAGGATTTCCACTATCTCGCGTACGACGAAAAAAAGTATAAATACCATATACCAATCGGGCAATGCAGAGTACAACCAGTACTCCCACTATCCATTCCTGCCAATTATTCATACAAACAATCCTCCAATCTGATAAACAGTAAATGACACAATCCATGCCAATACCGTAGTATAGCAAGCTGCAAAAAGCGCCCATTTCCAACTTCCGGATTCCTGTTTGATAGCTGCCAATGCCGCAATACATGGAAAGTAAATCAAAACAAACAACATATAGCAGAATGCAACCAACGGTGTTATCGGAATCCGTTCAGCCAAACTAGCCTCATCAGCCTCCGGATCATCCACATATAAAACCCCCAAAGTACTTACCACCAACTCTTTCGCTCCTACTCCCGAAATCAGACCGATACCCAGTTTCCAATCAAACCCCATAGGCTTAATCACCGGTTCTATCGCACGCCCAAGCTGACCTATATATGAATTTTCCTGCTGTTCGGCTACCGTCTCATACGCATCATGATTCGGATAGTATCCCAGAAACCAAATGATAATAGAAGCAATCATAATAATTCCTCCCATCTTTTTCAAATATTGCGCCCCTTTCTCCCATGTATGACGGAAGATAGATTTTGCTGTCGGCATCCGGTACGGAGGAAGCTCCATCACAAACGGAGTATCGTCCCCTTTCACCAAAAACTTACTAAACAGTCTCGCTAACAAGACCGCCAAAAATATACCTATTGCATAAATACCCAACAAGACCAGACTCGCATTGTTCGGGAAAAATGCTCCTACCAATAATAAATAGATAGGCAGACGAGCACTGCAAGACATCAACGGATTAACCAACATGGTAATAAGCCGACTTTTTCGATTCTCTATCGTACGGGAAGCCATAATAGCGGGCACGTTACATCCGAACCCCATAATGAGCGGAATAAACGATTTGCCATGCAGCCCCATTTTATGCATGATCTTATCCATTATAAATGCAGCACGTGCCATATATCCGGAGTCCTCCATCAACGATATACAGAAATACAGAATCAAGATGTTCGGCAGAAAAACAATCACACCTCCTACTCCGCCAACGATACCATCAACCAGCATATCTTTCAATGGCCCTTCAGACATATTATTACGAATCAAATCACCAATCTGCTCAACCAGCCATTCAATCCCCATCATAGGATATTCGCCGAGTACAAATGTCCCTTCAAACATCAAATACATAAACAGGAAGAAAATAGGATACCCCCAAATACGGTGAGTAACGATAGCATCCAACACTTTGGTCGTCTGCGTCTGTTCCAAATGATTATCAGTAAATGTTTCTTTCAATGCACCACTGATGAAACCATATTTCGCATCTGTTATGGCAGACTCACAATCTTCATTCATCGTGCTCTGTATGCGTTTCACCATCTTATCACGAATACCGATAATGCTTTCAGCATTCGGCAAAGTACGTACAAAACGTTCTATATCCGGATCATTCTCCAATAACTTAATAGAAAGAAAACGAGTGGAATATTTATGGCGAATGTATTCATTCTTTGATACTTCCTCTTTCACAGCCTCAATAGCCCTCTCCAAATCGGGACCATGATTAATATGAATATGGCGAAAGACACGTCCGGTCTTCCGATGTTCCCGCACATAATCTTCGAGATGTTCCTCTTCATGGTGTTTCCGGTCTTCCAAAGAATCATGCCATTCAGTCAAATCTTTGAGAACTTCCGGATTCATATTTCCGTGTTTATCAAAGAAGTCGACTCCCTCATAAAGATTTATAACGACATGAAACAAGGTATCCAATCCACGATTTTTCTTACTGACAGTAGGCACCATAGGCACTCCGAACAATTTACTCAATAAACGATAGTCCAATGTATTTCCACTGTTCTCCAATTCATCATAAATATTCAAAGCCACGACCATGCGGACATTCATATCAATCAATTGGGTAGTCAGATATAAATTCCGTTCCAAATTGGAAGAGTCCACCACATTAATAATGACATCCGGAGTTTCGTCGATAATATGGCGACGGACATAAATTTCTTCGGGTGTATAAGCAGACAAAGAGTATGTTCCCGGTAAATCAACGATCCGGAAATGATAACCTTCGAAATCGAAATACCCTTCTTTGGCGTCCACGGTCACACCACTATAATTTCCCACATGCTCGTGAGCACCGGAAGCTAAATTAAATAAAGAAGTCTTGCCACTGTTTGGATTGCCGACCAAAGCGACATTAATGGTACGGCGTTTACCCAGCGCCAGCCGTTTCATATCTTCTTCTTTTACAGAAATATCCTCAGGCAGTCCCTCGTGGTAAATAGTCTCTTCAGCCAATTTCTTAGCCTCTTCTTCACTGACCACCTCAATCATTTCGGCTTCCTGACGACGAAGAGAAATTTCATAACCTAAAACTTTATATTTAATGGGATCTCTTAGTGGAGCATTCAACAGCACTTCAACCGTTTTTCCCTTAATGAAGCCCATCTCCACAATACGTTTACGAAAACCACCGTGCCCCAATACTTTAACGATGACACCTTTTTCGCCTGTTTTTAATTCGGACAAACGCATAACTCTCAAAATTTTCGGCAAAGATAATTCATAACTTTGGAGCACGCAAATTATTTAGATTGTTTTTAAATAACAGATATTTTCATCCACAAAATGTCCATCTGCCATTAAAAACAAGCGACATTCACTTGAGATACTTCAATAAACCATTATCTTTGCAAAATATGATACAACATCGGGTTACACAATATATAGAAAAAGAAGGTTTATTCTCTTCTGAAAATAAGATTCTGGTGGCATTGAGCGGTGGTGCCGACTCAGTTGCATTGTTATGCATCCTGCATACAGCAGGTTACCGTTGTGAAGCTGCGCATTGTAATTTCCACCTGCGCGGTGAAGAATCAAATCGAGACGAGCAGTTCGTCCGCCAATTATGCGAAAAATATAAAATAAACCTGCATACCATTGATTTTGATACTACCCGACACGCAACCGAAAAACATATTTCCATCGAAATGGCCGCCCGTGAACTACGTTATAATTGGTTTGAAAAAACGAGGAAGGATTGCCAGGCGGATGTCATCGCCGTCGCCCATCATCAAGATGACAGCGTAGAAACAATATTGCTGAATCTCATCAGAGGAACAGGAATCACTGGTTTGTTAGGAATCCGTCCCCGTAACGGAGTAGTCGTACGCCCTTTACTTTGTATTAATAGGGAAGAAATCATTCACTACCTCCAAAGTATCCAACAGGAATACGTAACCGACAGCACGAATCTGGAAGATGAATACACCCGCAATAAAATACGCCTCAACCTTCTTCCACTCATGCAGACGATCAATCCGTCCGTCAAAAACAACTTGATAGAAACCAGCAATTACTTAAATGATGTAGCCACTCTATATAATAAATATATAGAAGAAGCCAAGACAAAAATCATTACAGCAGAAGGTATACGGATCAGTTCTCTGCTAAAAGAGCCAGCCCCCGAAGCAATCCTTTTTGAGGTGTTGCATCCATTAGGCTTCAACTCTACACAAATAAAAGACATCGCCAGTTCGCTCCACAGTCAACCGGGAAAGCAATTTTGCTGTAAAGAATGGAAAATAATAAAAGATAGAGAATTCTTGTTATTGGAAGCCGTTCAATCTGTAAACAAAGCGACTCCTCCTTTTCAACTGATCAGAGAAGAACAAGAATATACTTCCGACTTTCAGATTCCACAAGAGAAACAAACAGCCTGTTTCGATGCAGACAAACTGAATGAAGAAATCTGTTGCCGGAAATGGCAGACCGGTGACACCTTTGTGCCCTTCGGAATGAAAGGAAAGAAAAAAATAAGCGATTATCTGACCGACCGCAAGTTTTCTATCAGCCAAAAGGAACGTCAATGGGTACTCTGCTGCGGAGAACGCATCGCATGGTTGATAGGTGAACGAACAGATAACCGCTTTCGTATTGACGAAACAACCAAACGGGTGATTATCTATAGAATGGTCTGAGGAAGTTTCTGTTTTTTGAAACAGTCAGACAGCAAAGCTGCAAAAGGAGTATCATAGATTCGCGCTTTCTTAGTACAGGCTTTCACACAGGCACAACATTTGATACATTTAGTCTCATCCGTATGCAATTCATCTCCTTTCGTTATAGCTCCTACCGGACAACGCGTCACGCACAATCCACAATGAGTACACATACTCTCATCTTCTACCCACGGAGTACGGGGAAGAGGCATACCACTTTTGCGCAACTTAATAACCTTTCTTAAAAAACGGAACAAAGGGAAAAAAGGCTGACTCGGACGTTTGATGGCGCGCACATCTACCGGATAAAGTTTATCCATATTCTCGGCAGCCTGCACCTTTTCCATTATTTTTTTTCCAAAATCCGCAGCAAAAGCCAAATCAGAATCATCAGGACGTCCGGCTGAGATCGGATGCTTGTCAGTACTATACGAATGCTCCCCTATAAAAGTAGCCCCGGCAATCACCTTCATTCCATGAGGTGTGGCAAAAGCGTCCAACTCCATCAAAGCCTTTTCATAAGCCCGATTTCCATAGACCGCCACCAACACCGTAGGAGCATCCAAACCACGAATGTTCCGTAAACGTTCCATCGCTAAAGGAGCGACATGCCCTCCATATACAGGAACTGACACAATGGCTAATGCAGATGTAGGAATCACAACTTCCTCCGCTACTTGCTGAGTTACATTTATAGGAAAAATATTTTTTATGCCTGCCCCTTGAACAATCGCTTCCGCTATTTGTTTAGAAGTATGGGTGGGCGAAAAATAAATTAAATAAGCTTCATTTACTGTCATACTATTTTCTTTTATCTAGCAAAGATACACTTTTACGTGGAAAAAAACGGTTGATTGTATATGAATCCAAAAAAAATTATTATCTTTGCCCCGTTGAAACATTCTACGATTCAACATATACATCCCTAATTCATAATAAAGAACAAACATATATGCTCGCATATCTATGGCCATGAGCTATAGCAATACTGTCCATAATTCAGCAAAAAAGAAATATTAATAACTTACCATACTATATGTATAACATTATCCAATTAAACGACAAAGATCTGTCGGAACTTCAAATTATTGCCAAAGAACTAGGCATAAAAAAAACAGACTCATACAAGAAAGAAGACCTTGTTTACAAAATACTCGATGAACAAGCTATTGTAGGAGCCACCAAGAAAGTAGCCGCAGACAAACTCAAGGAAGAACGCAAGGAAGAAAAGAAAAAGCGCTCACGTGTAACTCCGGCTAAAAAAGAGGACAAAGTGGTTTCCGCAACAAAGACCGGAGAAGTAACAAAAACAAAAGAAGCTGCTCCTGCAAAAGCCCAGCAAGCTCCCAAAGAAGAAACAACAAACAAAGAAAAAGCAACTCCTGCTGTTGAAGCCAAAGCTGAAAACGCTGTTGCTCCTAAACGTAAAGTAGGCCGTCCGCGCAAAAATTCAGATACAACTGATAAAAAAGAAGTTGAAGAAACGAAGCAGGTAGCTTCCAACAGTGTCGAAGCGAAACCTGTAGTTGCGGAGAAAGCCCCCGAAACAACGGAAAAAACAGCTCCGGCGCAGCAACAATCTACCGAGAAGAAAGAAAAGCCTAGCAAACCTGCTGTGGAAAAAGATAAACCCGCCGCAGAAAAAGCTGTAGAAAAAAAGGTGGTTGCCAAACCGCAAAAGAAAGCTGAACCGGTTATCGACGAAGAAAGTAATATCCTGACCGGCGCTGACGATGATGATTTCATTCCAATTGAAGATCTGCCGTCTGAAAAGATTGAACTTCCGACAGAACTCTTCGGTAAGTTTGAAGCAACAAAGACAGAGCCCGTGCAATCAGCTCCCGAACAAGTAGCCCAACCTCAGCAGCAACAGTCTCAATCTCAACAACAACGTCCACGCATTGTCCGTCCACGCGACAACAACAATGCAAACAATAACGCTAATAATAATTTCCAGCGTAACAACAACCAAAATCAAGGCCAAAATCAGAATCAGCACCAACAACGCTTGCCAATGCCACGCGCTACGCAGCAAAACAATGCGAGCGAAAACCTTCCGGCACAGCAACCGCAAGAGCGTAAAGTGATTGAGCGTGAGAAACCTTACGAATTTGATGACATCCTCAACGGAGTAGGAGTTTTGGAAATTATGCAGGACGGATACGGTTTCCTCCGTTCGTCCGATTACAATTATCTTTCCTCTCCGGACGACATCTATGTATCGCAATCTCAAATCAAATTATTTGGCTTGAAAACAGGCGACGTAGTAGAAGGAGTGATTCGTCCGCCTAAGGAAGGAGAAAAATATTTTCCGCTAGTTAAAGTCTCGAAAATCAACGGACGTGACGCTGCTTTCGTCCGCGACCGTGTTCCTTTTGAACACTTAACCCCTCTTTTCCCGGATGAAAAGTTCAAACTCTGCAAAGGCGGTTATTCTGATTCTATGTCTGCCCGTGTAGTAGATCTTTTCGCTCCGATCGGTAAAGGTCAACGTGCATTGATCGTTGCTCAGCCTAAGACAGGTAAGACTATCTTAATGAAAGACATCGCCAACGCAATCGCAGCCAATCATCCCGAAGTATACATGATTATGTTGCTGATTGACGAACGTCCGGAGGAAGTAACCGACATGGCACGCAGTGTAAACGCGGAAGTTATCGCTTCCACTTTCGACGAGCCGGCAGAACGTCACGTGAAAATTGCGGGTATCGTATTGGAAAAAGCAAAACGTTTGGTAGAATGCGGTCATGACGTAGTAATATTCTTGGACTCTATCACCCGTCTGGCACGTGCATACAATACAGTTTCTCCAGCATCAGGTAAAGTACTTTCCGGTGGTGTTGATGCAAATGCACTTCACAAACCGAAACGTTTCTTCGGAGCTGCGCGTAACATCGAAAACGGCGGTTCACTGACTATCATTGCTACTGCCCTGATTGACACCGGTTCTAAGATGGATGAAGTTATCTTCGAAGAATTTAAAGGTACAGGTAACATGGAGTTGCAGCTTGACCGTAACCTGTCTAACAAACGTATCTTCCCAGCTGTCAACATCACTGCATCCAGCACTCGTCGCGACGACTTGTTACTTGACAAAACAACTCTTGACCGTATGTGGATATTACGTAAATACCTTGCAGATATGAATCCGATTGAAGCTATGGATTTTGTAAAAGACCGTTTGGAAAAAACCAGAGACAACGATGAATTCCTTATGAGTATGAACAGCTAAAAAGGGAATCAACAAATATAATTCTTAAGAATGCAGATTAACACAGATTGCCGCAGATTAATTCTTATTATCTGTCCAGTCTGTGTTAATCTGCATTTTAATTACAGCCCATTCTACTTCTCCCCTACTCGGCACTATTCCATTTTTGTACAAATTACTATCACTGACGTCCAAAACAGCTCCCCTAGTCTTTTCTGCATTCTCTTTTTTGCTACTTTTGCTTCCAAATCAATTATTACTTAATTCTAACCAGAAATGAAAACGATTTATCCATTCATGGGATTAGCCTTATGTAGCGTAGCGGCTCAGGCACAAGAAAAGCCCAATTTCCTGATTATCCAATGCGACCATTTAACACAACGTGTCGTAGGAGCTTACGGACAAACACAAGGTTGCACCCTCCCTATGGACGAAGTTGCTTCCAGAGGAGTGATCTTCTCCAATGCCTATGTGGGCTGTCCCCTCAGCCAACCTTCACGTGCAGCGTTATGGAGTGGTATGATGCCTCACGAAACAAATGTACGTTCCAATTCCAGTGAACCTATCAACACACGCATACCGGAAAACATACCGACATTAGGAAGCCTTTTCTCCGAAAACGGTTATGATGCAGTACACTTTGGAAAGACTCACGACATGGGCTCACTAAGAGGTTTTAAACATAAAGAACCGGTAGCCAAGCCATTTACCGATCCGGAATTTCCAGTCAACAACGACAGCTTCCTGGATGTAGGAACTTGTGAAGATGCAGTAGCCTATTTAAGTAATCCTCCCCAAAAGCCTTTTATTTGTATTGCCGATTTCCAAAATCCACACAATATATGCGGATTTGTAGGAGCAAACGAAGGAGTACACACCGATCGTCCTATTAGTGGTACTCTCCCCGAACTACCTGCCAATTTCGACGTAGAAGATTGGAACAACATACCTACTCCGGTACAATATATTTGTTGCAGCCATCGACGAATGACACAAGCCTCACATTGGAGTGAAGAAAACTACCGTCATTACATTGCCGCTTTCCAACATTATACAAAAATGGTATCCAAGCAAGTAGACAGCGTTTTAAAAGCACTCTATTCCACACCTGCCGGTAAGAATACTATTATAGTCATCTTAGCCGATCACGGTGACGGAATGGCCTCCCACCGTATGGTAACTAAACACATCAGTTTCTACGATGAAATGACAAATGTTCCGTTTATCTTTGCAGGACCCGGTATCAAACACCAGAAGAAGCCCGTAGACCATCTTCTCACACAACCGACACTCGACCTCTTGCCTACCCTTTGTGATTTAGCAGGAATTCCCGTCCCAGCCGAAAAAGCAGGAATCAGCCTTGCCCCGACATTAAAGGGAAAAAAGCAGATGAAAACTCATCCGTATGTAGTATCCGAATGGCACAGCGAATATGAATATATCACTACTCCCGGACGCATGGTACGTGGACCAAGATACAAATACACCCACTATTTGGAAGGTAACGGAGAAGAACTTTACGACATGAAGAAAGATCCGGGAGAACGTCAAAATCTCGCTAAAGATCCTAAATATGTCAAAGTTCTTACAGAACACCGTGCAATGCTCAATGACTATATCAAACATAGCAAAGATGATTACCGTACTCTGAAAGTGGACGCTGACCCACGTTGCAGAAAACATACTCCAGGTTATCCCAATCACGAAGGTCCCGGAGCACGCGAAATTCTCAAAAAGAAAATAAAATAATAAAAAGAGCGAGGATTGTTTTGTAATCTTCGCTCTTTTTATTTCTTTTGCAGATGAACTAACGAGCAAGCAGCTAATTATTAAGTGAATAAGCACAAACATCATATCATAGCAGTAGCTGTAGCCATTTTTATATCGGTTACCCTATATTCAGCACACACCAACCAAGAGCGCCTGTTTCTGCTAAAACCATTATTCAAATACAATACACCATTCAGTACCGAGATTTCTACCGACAGTATCACTGTATGGGAGAAACTACTGGAACCCGAATTAGAAGAACAACAACATTATTCACTTTTATTCCAACTAAAACTACTGACTGTCCGGGCATTGATTACAGAAGGTCATTTCAGTTTGGCCATAGACAAAGCGAACTCGATGTATCAAAAAGCGAAAGAGATGAGTTACCCACTAGGAACAGCACTTTCGCTGCAAGCAATCGGAAATACTTACTTAAATTCATCAACGCCTTTAGCGGCAATCGAATCTTATAAAGAAGCATTAGAGATCATCTCCAAAGTACCTGATGCAAACCAATATGCCAAGACGATTTTAACTTGTATTATTCTGACAAAGCTTAAATTCCGGCAAATGACAAATATAGAAGCAGATATCCAGCAATTGGAATCTCTTTCAAACAAAGACAAGAATCTAGGAGATGTTTTTTATCTTAATTATTGTCAGGCATTCTATAATATTCAGACGCATCACCTACCTGAAGCCCTTAATTATTTGCAACAAACCGAGTCTATAAACCGACAATGCCAACATTCCTATTTCTTTTTAATGATTGAATATCTGTATGCTTGTTACTATACCGAATCAAAAGAATACGCTAAAGCATTAAATATATTCGATACGATTTTATCACACACTCAAACAGCCGGTTCATACAAATCTCTTCTCATACTACAAGAACGAGCTCAGTTACTGGCATTGATGGGAAAGAATGAAGAGGCATGCCAAGCCTACGAATCCCTTAACACACTCAAAGACTCGTTGGATACAACGAATTATATCCGGCAAATCAATGCGCTTCATGCTCTTTACCAAATTGATAAAAATGAACTGGACAACCTAAACAGGCAAAAAACAATTCTCTATTGGAGTTGGCTCATGATCTCGTGTATTGTTATACTTATTATATTATTCATCATTTCGATTAAACGAAGTAACAAAAAGTTGCAGCAATCACAGCAAGAACTGGAAATAGCCAGGAAACAAGAAGAGAACTCTATCCGTGCCAAAAGTCTTTTTTTATCTAATATGAGCCATGAAATCCGTACTCCACTCAACGCACTTTCCGGTTTCTCTTCTATTTTAACAGAAGAAACTATCGATAATGAAACCCGGCAACAATGCAGCGATATCATCTTACAAAATTCCGAATTGCTACTTAAACTGATCAATGATGTTATTGATCTGTCTAATCTTGAGGTAGGTAAAATGGCATTCAACTACGAACAATGTGACGCAGTGGCAATATGTAGGAATGTAATCGATATGGTTGAAAAGATTAAGCAAACAAATGCAGAAGTACGTTTCTCCTCTATCCTTCAATCACTCCAACTGACCACAGACAATGCCAGATTACAACAACTATTAATCAATCTGCTCATAAACGCTACAAAATTCACTCCGCAAGGAACTATCACATTGGAGCTAGAAAAACAGACAGAAGATACAGCACTATTCTCTGTAACTGATACAGGCTGCGGAATTCCCAAAGATCACCAAAACAAGATATTCAACCGCTTTGAAAAACTAGACGAGAATGCACAAGGCACAGGACTCGGCCTATCCATCTGCCAACTCATTATCGAACAACTAGGTGGCAAAATATGGATTGACCCGGATTACAATCAAGGAGCACGCTTTCTGTTCACACATCCCATTAACAAACAAGTAAGAAAGGAGGACATCGCATGAAACGAATAGCTCTCCTGCTTTTTGTGCTATGCTGTTCCCTGAACGGGAAAGCAAGCACCTACACTTCTGCATCTGACAGTTTGCTAAAAGTATTACAGACAATACCTCACGATACCATTCGTCTGAATATCATTAGCCAAATCATCAGAATAGAACAGAATAATAGCCGATGTATCCAATACGCAGATACATTAATGAAAGAAGCATTACTATTACACAACGATAAATACGCCGGAATGTCAGCTTATTATCACATCCTGTACTATTATAATCATAATGACCAAGACAGTGTAAGTAAATGGTTGAACATCATGCGACCTTACGTCAAGAAGTCCGAATTATGGGACTATTTCTTTGAAGCAAAACGCTTCCAGCTAAACTTATATACCAACAGCAGGCAATATGAACTTGCGATCAGTGAGGCCCAAAGAATGAAGCAGCAATCTATCCAAATAAATAATAAACGAGGTTTCATAGCCGCATACCAATGCCTAAGCAATGCTTATGTAGGTAGTCAGCGTTGGGACGAAGGTATTAAGGCATTGGAAGAGGCTTACCGGATGCTTACTGCAAAAGACCATCCCGTAGACCGGATTTCAGTACTGTCACAGTTAATATCAGTTACTAAAGCAAGGAAAGATAATCAAAAGCTGCTCAAATATATACAAGAACAAGAAAATATACTTCACAAGCATATTGCTGAGAATCCTTCTTTGAAAGAGGGATTTACTGATGTATATCTTTTCAATGAACTTTTTTACTGCTATTATTATCTGAATATCAACGCTCCCGAACAAGCATATTCTCATCTGATAAAATCTAAGGAATACTTAAATAAGAATACATATTTCACATACAGAATACTCTATTTCGATACACTCGCTCAATACAACCGAACTATAGGAAAGTATCAACAAGCCTTGAACTATATCGATACAACATTGACAATGCTGAAAAAGGATTTTCCCAACGACTATGCCGAACAGTTACTTGAAAAAGCAAGAATATGGAAACAGGTAGGGCAAAATGAGAAAGCTATCCTATTCTACGAACAGGCGTTGTCCCTAAAAGACTCTGTCACAACAGAACTTTCAAATACCCAAATGAAACAGATAAAAAAGAAATACAATATAGAAAAGAATGAATTGGAACAGGAAAAACGAAATAACAGAACCCAACTCCTATATCTAGTTTTTATATTCGTTATTCTGATTTTACTGTTTATTTTCATGGCAAGGCTCTTCGTGATACGCAAAGCTTTAAAACATTCGGAATACGAAATCAGGAAAGCTACGGAAACAGTGCGACAAACTAATGAAATGAAAAATCGCTTTTTATCAAAAATGAGCTATAATATCCGTATTCCGCTCAACAATGTAGTCGGTTTTTCACAACTCATTGCCTGCGAACCGAATATAGACAAGGAGGCAAGGCAGGAATACACTAATATCATACACCAAAGTTCGGAGAAATTAATGAAACTCGTCAATGACGTCCTCGATTTATCCCGACTAGAAGCTCAAATGATGAAATTTCAAGTACAAGATTATGATGTCATCGAACTATGTAAAGAGGTGTGTTATATAGCACGTGTACAAAATGAGCAAACAGGTATCAATGTCGATTTTTCTACCAAGATAGATAGTCCAATAATCATCCATACCGATACAAGACGACTAACACAGGCTTTACTCAGTGCATTGGTTTATCCGCAAGAGCATCGACAAGAGAGGTATATCCGCTTTATATTAAGCCGGGAAGAAGACGTATTACATTTCCAGATCTGCAATTCACCTTTGGCAGATCCTGCGTTTGTATCGCAAGAGACCATCATACGGCATGATATCAACCTGTTATTATTACAGCATTTCGGTGGAGATTACTTCGTTAATCAGGAAACTCCCGAAAATCCGGAAATAGTTTTCATCTACCCTATTAGTTCCGAATCGAAATAAAGCGTTATCTTTGCAAGATGTAAACTTAAACGCTTAATTATGTATACCAACAAACAAATTTGGAGTGTCAGTTACCCGATACTGCTAAGCTTGCTGGCACAAAATGTTATCAATGTCACTGATACGGCATTTCTCGGGCACGTAAGTGAAGTAGCACTCGGAGCTTCCGCAATGGGGGGATTGTTCTATATATGTGTATTCACCATTGCATTCGGATTCAGTACCGGTTCACAAATAGTTATTGCCCGGCGTAATGGCGAGGGACGTTATACAGATGTAGGTCCGGTTATGATTCAGGGAGTCATGTTCTTGTTTGCTATGGCATTGTTGCTGTTCGGCTTCACCAAAGCATTCGGAGGAGATATCATGCACTTGCTCGTTTCTTCCGAGTCCATTTACGAAGGGACAATGGAATTTCTGGACTGGCGTATCTATGGTTTCTTCTTCTCATTCGTCAACGTTATGTTCCGGGCGTTATATATCGGTATCACACGCACCAAAGTATTAACAATCAATGCTGTTGTCATGGCACTGACCAATGTGATATTAGATTATATGCTGATCTTCGGGAAGTTTGGTATGCCCGAAATGGGAATTAAAGGAGCTGCTATTGCATCCGTACTGGCAGAAGCCTCCTCTATTCTCTTCTTCCTCATCTACACATATATCACAGTCGACTTGAAAAAATACGGTCTGAATCGATTACGCACATTCGATCCGGCGTTATTGATGCGGATTCTGAGTATTTCCTGTTTCACAATGCTACAATACTTTCTGTCGATGGCCACTTGGTTCGTATTTTTCGTAGCCGTTGAACGATTGGGACAGCGGGAACTGGCTATCGCCAACATCGTCCGGAGTATTTATGTAGTATTGCTAATCCCAGTCAATGCGCTGGCAACCACGACCAATAGCCTTGTGAGCAATGCCATCGGTGCGGGAGGTATCCGATACGTAATGCCGCTCATCAACAAAATCGCCCGGTTCTCATTTTTCATTATGCTAGGACTGGTTGCATTATCAGCATTGTTCCCGCAGTTCCTGCTTTCCGTTTATACCAGTGAAAACGCACTCATTACAGAATCCGTACCTTCAGTATATGTCATCTGTTGCGCCATGCTGATTGCATCGGTAGCCAATGTCGTGTTCAATGGTATCTCAGGAACAGGAAATACACAAGCGGCTTTGTTGCTCGAAACGATCACAATAATCATCTACGGTTCATATATCATCTTCATTGGAATGTGGCTGAAAGCACCGATTGAAATCTGCTTTACAATTGAGATACTGTACTATACCTTACTGCTGATAACAAGTTATATTTACCTCAAAAAAGCAAAATGGCAGAATAAAAAGATATAAATACGAGAGATTTTTGTACATTTGCAGGCTCAAATATTAATTAGTAATTAAACAACTATGTTCGATAATTTAAGTGAAAGACTAGAACGGTCATTCAAGATTCTGAAAGGTGAAGGCAAAATCACCGAAATCAACGTAGCGGAGACGCTGAAAGACGTACGCAAGGCTCTTCTTGATGCCGACGTAAACTACAAAGTGGCAAAGAATTTCACTGATACGGTGAAAGAGAAAGCACTTGGTCAGAACGTGCTTACGGCAGTGAAACCGAGCCAGTTGATGGTGAAGATTGTGCACGACGAACTTACTCAGTTAATGGGAGGAGAGACAGCCGAGATTAATATTGATTCTCGCCCGGCAGTAATCCTGATGTCAGGTCTGCAAGGTTCGGGTAAGACTACTTTTTCCGGCAAATTGGCACGAATGCTGAAAAGTAAAAAGAATCGCAAACCGTTACTGGTAGCTTGTGACGTATATCGTCCGGCAGCTATCGAACAGTTACGCGTGTTGGCAGAACAAATAGAAGTACCGATGTACTGCGAACTGGACAGCAAAAATCCGGTAGAAATCGCACAGCACGCTATTCAGGAAGCTAAAGCTAAAGGATACGATCTCGTCATTGTCGATACCGCCGGACGTCTGGCAGTAGACGAACAAATGATGAACGAGATTGCAGCCATCAAAGAAGCAATCAACCCGAACGAAATTTTGTTCGTGGTAGACTCCATGACCGGTCAGGATGCAGTAAATACAGCCAAAGAATTTAACGATCGTCTAGACTTTAACGGTGTAGTACTGACCAAACTCGATGGTGACACACGTGGCGGTGCAGCTCTTTCCATCCGTTCGGTAGTCAATAAACCTATCAAATTCGTCGGTACAGGCGAAAAGTTGGACGCAATAGATCAGTTCCACCCAGCTCGTATGGCCGACCGTATTCTCGGTATGGGTGATATCGTATCACTGGTGGAACGTGCGCAAGAACAATATGACGAAGAAGAAGCTAAACGCTTGCAGAAGAAGATTGCAAAGAATCAATTTGACTTCAATGACTTCCTCAGCCAGATTGCCCAAATCAAGAAAATGGGTAACTTGAAAGATCTTGCTTCCATGATTCCGGGAGTAGGAAAAGCAATCAAAGATATCGATATTGACGATAATGCGTTCAAAAGTATCGAAGCTATCATTTACTCCATGACTCCGGCAGAGCGTTCCAACCCGGAAATATTGAACGGTTCACGTCGTACACGTATCGCCAAAGGTAGCGGAACGACCATTCAGGAAGTCAATCGCCTGCTGAAACAGTTTGACCAGACTCGCAAGATGATGAAGATGGTTACCAGCAGCAAAATGGGCAAAATGATGCCGAAGATGAAAAGATAACCCACCAATAAATACCTTGAAAATATGACACTGATAGATGGAAAAGCAATTTCCGAACAAGTGAAACAAGAAATTGCCGCTGAGGTAGCTGAAATTGTTGCACGCGGCGGTAAACGCCCGCACTTGGCAGCTATCCTCGTAGGGCACGACGGTGGCAGTGAAACATACGTAGCCGCCAAAGTAAAAGCCTGCGAAGTTTGTGGATTCAAATCTTCTCTTATTCGTTATGAGAGTGATGTGACTGAAGAAGAACTGCTGGCCAAAGTGCGTGAGCTGAATGAAGACAATGATGTAGACGGTTTTATCGTTCAGCTTCCGTTGCCGAAACATATCTCCGAACAGAAGGTAATCGAAACAATCGACTACCGTAAGGATGTGGACGGTTTTCATCCGATCAATGTAGGTCGTATGTCTATCGGACTTCCTTGCTATGTATCTGCCACCCCTAATGGTATTCTTGAATTACTGAAACGCTATCAGATAGAAACTTCGGGTAAAAAGTGCGTAGTTCTCGGACGTAGTAATATCGTAGGCAAACCAATGGCTGCATTAATGATGCAGAAAGCATATCCGGGAGATGCGACTGTTACCGTATGCCACAGCCGCAGCAAGGATCTGGTAAAAGAATGCCAAGAAGCCGATATCATTATCGCTGCTTTGGGACAACCTAATTTCGTAAAAGCCGAAATGGTGAAAGAAGGCGCGGTAGTAATCGACGTAGGTACCACCCGCGTACCGGATTCCACTAAAAAATCCGGGTTCAAACTGACAGGTGATGTTAAGTTCGACGAAGTGGCACCCAAATGCTCCTACATCACTCCGGTACCAGGTGGTGTCGGACCGATGACGATTGTATCGTTAATGAAAAATACACTTTTAGCCGGTAAGAAAGCCATCTATCAATGAGATACACATTGTTTTTGGTAATCATATTTCTCTCCTTGTCTTGCACTTCACGGTCGCAGACAAGGAGAGATTCTATTAATAACAACTCGCTTGACACACTCTCGGCTAGCAAAAGTTGCATACCTGCCGATACTCTCCGTCTTCTCTTTGTGGGAGACCTTATGCAACATCAGGGGCAGATCAATGCAGCACGAACCGCTAAAGGATATGACTATACTACCTGCTTCGAGTATGTTAAAGAGGAAATAGGGACAGCAGACCTCGCCATAGCAAATCTTGAGGTGACCTTAGGAGGAAAACCATACAAAGGTTATCCTGCTTTCAGTGCACCGGATGAGTTTCTCACCGCCATACACAATGCCGGATTTAATGTCCTTGTCACAGCCAACAATCATAGTCTTGACCGTGGCAAACCGGGATTGGAACGTACGATCCGCTTAATCGACTCCTTGTCCATTCCTCACGCCGGAACATATATAAATCCCGAAGAACGTGAAAAGAAATATCCGCTCATTCTTGAAAAAAAAGGATTCCGCATTGCTCTACTTAACTATACGTATGGCACGAACGGCATATACGTTACTCCTCCTAACATCGTCAATTATATTGATACCGCAATCATTGCCAAAGATATAGAAACAAGTAAAGTAATGAAACCGGATGCTATTATCGCCTGTATGCACTGGGGAATCGAATACCAGTCGTTACCGGATAAGGAACAGAAATTCCTTGCAGACTGGTTGATTCAAAAAGGAGTAAATCATGTGATCGGTTCCCACCCTCACGTTGTTCAACCAATTGAAGTTCGTGAAGACAGTGTGACAAATGATAAACATCTTGTAGTTTATTCATTGGGAAATTATATTTCCAATATGTCTGCACGTCACACAGATGGAGGACTTATGGTAAAGATGGAGTTGGTAAAAGACAGCATAACCCGTCTCAACAAATGTGAGTATAGTTTAGTATGGACTGCCCGACCTACACAATCAGGAAAGAAAAATCACCAATTACTCCCTGTCAACTTACCGACAGACTCCATTCCTGTAAATGCTCGTAACTCTCTGAAGATCTTCGTAAATGATACGCGATCCCTCTTCAGCAAGCACAATCGAGGAATAAAAGAATATACTTTTTACGAAAAAAAATAGTAGAATCTTTTGGAGATTAAAAGATAATATCTATCTTTGCACCGCGTTAGAGAAACGCAGATATGGTGGCTGTAGTTCAGTTGGTTAGAGCGTCAGATTGTGGTTCTGAATGTCGTGGGTTCGAGTCCCATCTGCCACCCAAGATAAGTCCTTATAAGTTAAATACTTATGAGGACTTTTTTTATTGATGGTAATCATTCAGAAGCCGAAATTAGGTTAAATCAGCACTATTGTTTCCTAATAGTTTCCTAATTTAAAATGAACTAATTAAGGGAGCAATCCGAAACTCCAGTTGTTTTCAATTTGTTTCTTTTGATTTGTTTTGAATTAAACAATGATAGCCTTCCTATTCTTATTGATTTCTATAGACATTCTTTTATAATCGATTCACTATTTAGACTCATTTCATTCGTTACTTTTACTTCGTATAACTATAGTATACTTTGCGTATGACTATAGTTGTACGCAAAGTATACTATAGTTACTCTTGCGGAAGACTATAGTCAAACGCAAAAAGAATAAGTAACGCGGCTAATCTGATTAGGCAGAAAAAGAAATAAAAATAGTATTTGGCTCCTTTCCGTACAGTATAGAGTTCAAACCGGTTTTTCGGACTGATCCAAATTAAGGCTCAGCAGATTCTTCGATAAAAACAAGTTGGAGTTCTTATCTCAATCTGTATTTTATTACAATACATGATGAAAATTGAAATTAAACTTATAACTTTGAAGAAAGTTAATGTGATACACCATGATACAGAAATTCTTGCAAACATATAAGGAGGCGTTCGGTAATGCAGTTCCACTTCCTGTCACTTTCGGATATAGCCATATACCTGTTACAGAGATAAATAAAATACCGCGTTGCATGATAGGTACCATTCGCAAAGTATGTGAAGGTGATTCACTGACTCTAAGTGCCGACAATGTACTGTGCGGTGGAGGAAGCCTGTACACTGCCTTTGCCCCTATGCAGGAAAGGCTACCCAAATTTGTGTCAGAAACGGAACACTACAAGCAGACTCCCGAACAAATCAAGAAATACATACATCGCTTAGACATCCACCTGACGGATAAGCCTTATTTGAATTTTGTCCGTATGGATAAACTATCCTCTCTTGATGAAGTGGAAGGTATTTTGTTTTTCGCCACACCTGATATACTTTCAGGCTTGTGTACATGGGCTTTTTACGACAACGATGCAGATGATGCTGTATGTACACGGTTCGCATCGGGATGTTGTAGCATTGTGACCTTTGCCATACAAGAAAACCGGAAGAATGGTCGAAGTTGCTTTATCGGTATGTTAGACCCGTCTGCACGTCCGTTGATACCGACAAATGAGCTTACCTTTGTTATACCAATACACCGTTTCCATGAAATGATGCAGACGATGGAACATTCCGCTTTGTTCCAAAAGGCATATTCCATAGTAAGAAAACGAATAAATGGAGAGATTGGGAAATGAAAAGAACTTATGGAACACGAAGTTGCCAAAAAGCTACAGCAGCCGCAGCAGCCACATTAAGTGAATCAACACCATACGACATCGGAATACGGACTACGTAATCAGCCTCCGCAATCGTTTCATGTGCGAGCCCATCCCCTTCACTACCCACCACAATAGCTAATTTAGGTTCAGCCATCAAGATAGGATCATCAATGGATACCGAATTATCTGTAAGTGCCATAGCAGCTGTACGAAAGCCCAAATTACTAAGATCAGAGAGAGAACCGTCCATCCATGTCCACGGAATACAGAAAACAGCTCCCATAGATACTCTGACCGCACGGCGGTTCAACGGATCACAAGAATTGCGCCTCAGCAATACAGCATCCATCCCTAATGCTGCCGCTGAACGAAAAATAGCACCAATATTAGTGGCATCAACAACGCCATCAATCACGACAATACGCCGGGCCTCATGACAGATTTCTTCCACCCTACGCAAAATAGGACGATGCATTGCACAAAGGACACCGCGCGTCAGAACATAACCAGTAAGCTTAGAAAGCAATTCCCTGCTACCAGTATAGACTGGTAAATCATTACCATATCGTTCTATTATATCAGAAGCATCACCAATAATATGTTTATGTTCACACAAAATTGCCAAAGGCTCATAACCAGCCTCTAAGGCCCTTTTGATAACCTTCGGACTTTCTACTATAAAAAGCCCTTTATCAAGTTCAATGTGATTACGCAACTGAGCTTCAGTGAGAGCACTGAATATCTCAACTCCAGGATAAGATAAAGATGATATTTCAATAATAGGCATAATAGATTATTTATAAATTGCTACTTTAATAACCCCATCCAACTTGTTCTCGAAAATGCGGTAAGCCTCCTCAATCTCATTCAATGGAAACCGATGTGTAATAAGAGGAGTAGTATCAATTTTACCTTCCTCAATCAGTGCAAGGATTTCGGCACAGTCGCAGCCATCCACTCCCCCTGTTTTGAAAATCAAATTCTTGCCATACATATCAGGTAAAGGAAGAAGCTGTGGATTATCATAGAGGGCTACAATCGTGACAATAGCATTAGGACGGGCACAATTCCAAGCCAAATGGAAGGAATCGTCACTCCCTGCCACTTCCAAAACAACATCTGCACCACCATGGTCACTGTTCTTGAGAACAAATTCCTTGCAGTTTTCCGGTTCAGTCACCAACACATCAGGATAATGCTCGTGGACAAACCGAATTCTTTCAGGAGACTTCTCACAGATAATAATGCGTTTTGGCTTCTTCAGCATCACACACAACAAAGTACAAATCCCGGTAGGTCCGGCACCGATGATAAGAACAGTATCTTCCTCGGTAATTTCCGAGATGCGTGCTGCCCAAAAACCTGTTGCAAGCACATCACCGACAAACAAAGCTTGTTCATCACTCACTGTATCCGGAATACGGTTCAAACCCTGATCCGCATAAGGAACTCTGACATATTCCGCCTGACCGCCATCTATTCGACAACCCAAAGCCCAACCGCCATTAGGATCAGTACAGTTATTCACATATCCATGCTTACAGAAAAAACACTCACCGCAGAAAGTTTCGACATTCACAGTCACCCTGTCACCAGGCTTCACCAAAGTGACATCAGCCCCTACTTGTTCTACCACACCTACCATCTCATGCCCGACAGTTATTCCGGGCACAGCACGCGGCACACTGCCATGTTTAATATGAAGATCACTGGTGCAGATGCTACCAAGTGTTACACGTACGATTGCATCCCGTGAATCCTTTATTTCCGGTCTCGCTTTCTCCTGCAATTCAAACTTTCCGTGTTCAATATATGTGTATGCAAGCATAATATCCTCCTCGTTCATTAATATATACCTTGCAAAGATAATGATTTCATTGGCAAAACAAATCTCTTTTATCACGTTCAATACTCCCAAACCGAATCTCACTCTATATTTATAACAATACAAAGCTGAATAAAGTCATTCACTGTTTTTTCTACTTCGGTTTTGATATTCTGGAAAATATTCTTACTTTTATATCCAAAATAATAAATAAAAACAGCAGCACGACTTATTATATTTACACACAAGCCTATGATAGATACTTCCGAAAATCTGATTATTATAAAAGGTCAAATCAAGACTCCTGAAATAGAAAGCTGCCAAAATCATAATGGCAACTATAAGGTAGTATTCCGGAATGTTCCCAGTGCGTATACTTACAAAGAAGAAAATGTTCTTTGGCTGACTGATCCGGACAAACCGGACCCCAATAATTATCAAATAATCAGTAAAGGGAGAACTTTATCAAACATTAAAGCCTTATCTATTTTTAAGGCCAGATCACACAACTATTGGCACATTCGTTTTCAGAATGGTAAAGAGTATGATTACAGAGAAAAGGACTTAGAAATTATCGAATCATGCTTGGGAGAGAGTCGTTCGAAAAGCATATTCGAATATTTGAAGAAAGTTGCCGATGCAAACGAATTGAAAGCTGATGACGGAACGAAGCTATTAGCAAAACAATATGAAAAAATTCATTTCATCGCAAACAACAGAGCTATTGCTGTATATCTGAATCCACAAAAATATAAAATGCGGACCCAGACTGCCTCAACCTTGATTTTTCCTTTCGGTTGTAATGCAAGCCAGCAAAAAGCAGTCCAGGCAGCTTTTGAAAATCAAATCAGCGTTGTGCAAGGACCTCCGGGAACCGGAAAGACACAAACGATTCTGAACATCATTGCCAATATCCTTGTGCGTGGTAAGACTGTTCAGGTAGTATCTAATAATAACTCCGCCATCGTCAATGTACTTGAGAAGTTATCCAAATACGATATGGGTTTCATTGTTGCATTGCTTGGCAGCACAGCTAACAAAGAGAAATTCATCGAGACTCAAGAAGAGGAAAAACAATATCCGGAGAACTTTGAGTCATGGCATGATGCGGATGCCAACCAACCTCAATTTCTCAATCAGATACATCATCAGACAGAAGAACTAAAAAGCATATTTTCCAAACAGGAACGCCTTGCCATGGCAAGACAGGAAATACAAGCTTTAAAAATAGAGTGGCAACATTATCTGCAAGAGTTCGGCACAAAAGAAATTACTCTCAAACAACGAAAGAGTTCCAGTTCGGCAGACCTTCTGAATTTATGGAATGAATGTCAGCAATTTGCAGAAAAAGAACAATCATCAAGTCTTCGGGGAATAGCAGCTCTTATTCAACGGTTGAAATGGTTATTCTTTAAATTCAGGAGCAAAGCGATTTGTAAAATCCCCGATAAAGGTTTTTATAAACGGGAGATGAGTTTGATTATCGCCGACTTCCAAATCTTATTCTACCAAACAAAGTATGCAGAACTGGAAGTTGAAATAGACACATTAGAAAAGGAACTTGCCAACAAAGATGCAGCAGAAATGGCTAGACAAATGGCTGATACATCAATGAAATATCTAAAGAATCAGTTATTTCACACCTATGGCAATAATCATGACAAACCCATCTTTACACTCCCTGATCTAAGAAATAATTGGCGAGAGGTACAAAAAGAATACCCTATTATATTAAGTACGACCTTTTCATCATTAAGCAGTCTACAGCGAGATGCTGTATATGATTATATCATTATGGACGAAGCGTCGCAGGTTTCCGTTGAAACCGGAGCTTTAGCCTTGTCATGTGCTAAAAATGCAATCATTGTCGGCGACACCATGCAACTCCCCAATGTAATCACAGAAGAAGATAAGGAAAAGCTAAACTTTATCGCTAATGCCTGCCTGATTAAGCCGGAATATGATTGTGCCAATATGAGTTTTTTGCAATCCATCTGCAAAGTTATTCCAAATGTACCGCAGACCTTGTTACGGGAACATTATCGATGCCATCCTCGAATCATCAACTTCTGCAATCAGAAATTCTATGGTGGAGATCTTGTCATCATGACACGTGATAAAGGAGAAGAGGATGTCATTTGTGCCATACGGACAGCCAAAGGTAACCATTCCCGCAGTCACATGAATCAACGGGAAATAGATGTTATCAAAGAGGAAGTACTACCGAATCTATCTTATGAAACAGATGAAATTGGCGTCATTGCTCCATATAACAAACAAGTAGATGCAGTAAAATCCGCACTTGAAGAGGATATTGATGTCGCAACAGTCCATAAATTTCAGGGAAGAGAAAAGGATGCTATCATTATGACCACTGTCGACGATGTCATCACTTCCTTTTCCGACGATCCCAACCTGCTCAATGTTGCTGTTTCGAGGGCTAAGTCACAATTTTATTTAGTCGTATCGGGAAACGAACAACCCAAAGACTGCAATATTAGCGATTTGATCGCTTATATCGAATATAACAATGGCACTGTTTCCACCAGTAAGATTCATTCTATATTCGATTACCTATATGAGCAATATACAGATGCACGAATTGCCTATTTGAAGAAGCATAAAAAAATATCCGAATACGATTCCGAGAATCTTACATTTGCCTTACTTGAAGATATCCTGAAAGAAAATATCAATATGCGTCATTTGAATATCATTTGCCATTTACCACTCTATATGTTGATTCAGGATTATTCTCTATTGAATGAAGAGGAAAGCAAATATGCTGCAAATATAAACACTCATATTGATTTTCTGATTTATAATCGTGTGAGTAAACAACCGGTATTGGCTATTGAGACGGATGGTTATACATTCCACAAATCAGGGACAAGTCAGTCTGAACGTGATATTAAAAAGGATCGTATCTTAGAGTTGTACGGAATTCCGTTGGTGAGATTGTCTACCATCGGTAGTAATGAGAAGAAAATTATTGGAGATAAGTTAAGCGAAGTATTAAACTTGCATTAGAATGCTCATTGCAAATCATTTTTTTGTTAGAATAGGAGTTCCTACATATTCTAACAACCAAAAGAATAAATTTTACTCCAACTATAACAATTACATCAATAATAATGCCTACATTTACTTCTCATTTAAAGTATGACAGCACTATGGAAATTATTTTCTACTTTTGCATCAACCTCATTAAAAGTTTCTGTGAACTTAAAGTGAGTACATAAACATTAATCACAATGACAAAAATATAATAGTATGGCAAAGACAAATACAGCCGAATTAGGATTTGAAAAACAAATATGGAAAGCAGCTGATTTATTACGTGGCAACATGGATGCATCAGAATATAAATCAGTCGTTTTAGGACTTATTTTCCTTAAATATATATCAGACAGTTTTGAAGCAAAACATCAAGCTCTCATCAATGAAGGAGAAGGCTTTGAGGAAGACAAAGATGAATATTCCTATGAGCATATTTTCTTTGTACCCAAAGAGGCTCGTTGGTCGGTCATAGCAGAAGCAGCGCATACTCCGGAGATTGGCACTGTCATCGACAATGCCATGCGACTGATAGAGAAAGAAAATCCTCGTTTAAAAGGGATTCTTCCTAAAAACTTCGCACGACCAGAATTAGATAAACGCCGTTTAGGGGATGTTGTGGATTTATTTACAAACGTTCAAATGAAAGAACATGGGGACAGTAAGGACATACTAGGGCGTACCTATGAATATTGTCTCTCCAAATTTGCAGAAGCAGAAGGAAAACTTGCCGGTGAATTTTTTACACCATCATGTATTGTCCGTACATTAGTTGAAGTGCTTCAGCCATATAGCGGACGTGTATACGATCCGGCTTGCGGCTCTGGTGGCATGTTCGTACAATCAGCCAAATTTATCGAACGACATCATGGAAATATCAATAACATATCAGTATTCGGTCAAGACAGCAATCCTACTACATGGAAAATGGCTCAAATGAATCTGGCGATTCGAGGCATTGAGCCTGACCTTGGAAAATTCAACGCTGACACATTTTTTGATGACCAGCATCCTACACTAAAGGCTGATTACATTCTAGCAAACCCTCCGTTTAACCTAAGTGATTGGGGAGCTAACAAACTCCAGGATGATGTACGCTGGAAATATGGTATACCTCCTGCTGGAAATGCCAACTTTGCCTGGCTTCAACATATGATTCATCATCTTTCCCCCAAAGGACGTATAGGAATGGTACTTGCCAATGGTTCTTTATCCTCGCAAACAGGCGGTGAAGGAACTATCCGCGAAAATATTATAAAGGCAGATCTAATAGAAGGAATTGTAGCATTACCTTCCCAACTTTTTTATACGACAGGTATTCCGGTCTCTTTATGGTTCCTCAACCGGGCTAAAAAGCAGACGAATAAAATACTGTTCGTTGATGCCCGTAATATGGGTAGTATGGTTACTCGCAAACTCCGTGAATTATCCGAAGAAGATATAATGAAACCCTCATGACAATTTAGAAGTCGCCAAAGTAAATGAAAATGTTCTGTCGCACGTCTTATTAGTATATCTTAGCATATCACTAATAATGACGATTATGGCAGGGATTCATTTCGATCAGGTTGTATCGCGCGGTTGCGGTATGGACATCCACAAGAAGGTGGTGGTAGCGACGGTCCAAGGCGAAGGGATCTGTAAGGAGACCAAGTCTTTTGACACCTTCACGAGTTCTTTGACACAATTGAGAGAATGGTTGGTATCATTAGGAATCACTCACGTTGCGATGGAGAGCACTGGAGTGTATTGGAAACCGATATACAACGTGTTCGAGGATTACATCCGCAACATCTGGATTGTCAATGCCCGTCACATCAAGAATGTTCCGGGTCACAAGACAGACAAGAACGACAGTGAGTGGATATGCCAGTTGCTAATGGCAGGATTGCTCAAGCCCAGTTTTATTCCCCCTCGTGAGCAGCGCGAGCTTAGGGATCTTACTCGTTACCGCCGCAAGCTGATAGAAACGGTGTCGGCCAACAAGAACCGCATCATCCGTACGCTTGAGGACGGCAATGTCAAGTTGTCCAGCGTTCTGAGCGACACGAGCGGCTCAACTGCGACCAAACTGATAGAAATGCTTTGCGATGGCAGGATTCCGACATTGGCAGACATAGAGTCTGTACGACACAAGCGTTGTCTGCATTCCGCGGAGGAAATGCTTGAGGCATGCACGGGTTATATGAACAGCCACAAGATATACATGCTTCAGAAGATACGTTCATGCAACAGACGGCTCACGGAGGAAATCACGGAGATGGACAGGCATATCAAGGAAATCCTCTCTCCCTACGAAGATGTCATTGCAAGGCTGAGCGAGATACCCGGAGTGCAAAACCGCACCTGCGAGGAACTGATAGCCGAGATTGGTCTTGACATGGGCAACTTTCCTACTGCGGCGCATCTTTGTTCCTGGGCAGGAATGTGTCCAGGCAACAACGAAAGTGCTGGCAAGAAGAAGAGCGGAAGGACGAGCCACGGAGACAAGCATGTAAGGGCTACACTCGTTGAAGCCGCATGGGCTGCCTCACGAACAAAAGGGACGTTCTTCATGGAACGCTTCAACCGACTTGCCCCACGCAAGGGCAACAAAAAGGCGTTGATTGCCGTTGGGCACTCCCTTCTCAAGTGCATACACTATGTGTTGTCAACAGACGGAAGATACAAGGAGCTTGGAGACAGTTATGTGCCTGAGAAGAAAGAGAAGCAACGCAAGGAATACCTGAAAGGTGAGTTAAAGAAACTTGGCTACCATGTAGTCCTGACGAAGAAAAAAGATTAGCCTACACAATATAAAACTGGGGACTGAGTTAATCCAAGGCCGAATTTTACTGGAACATCCCGAGTCCGAAAATGAAACTGGTCCCAACTGCTGAGAGGCAAAGTTTGTGACATTATGAGCACGTGTATGAAAATTCAACATCAACTCAGCAGTATAAATATAAATTGCCGAACATGCCAGCCGCGCACTTGCCCAACAGTGAGTGCTCTCTATTTTTGTGTCATTGGCTCAGAGAATACATAAAAACAAAGTAAAAACAGCCGTTATAAACTAAAACGGCACAAATAATTTTCGTATGAAAATAGCAGGTACTTTTGATGCTTTCAATTCAGGAACTTTAGAAAATGAAAAAGGTTATTGTGCTGTTGTATCAATAGAGGATGTAGCTAAACAAGATTATATCCTCACCCCGGGACGGTATGTAGGAATTGCAGAAACAGAAGATGACGGAGAACCGTTTCAAGAAAAAATGGAACGTTTGACTTCTGAATTATCTGATTTATTTGCACAATCCCATGACCTCGAAGAAGAAATTCGCAAACAATTATCTAGTATAGGATTCACAATCAAATAAATATTACTATATTCTTCGATTTATTAATTAACCCAATAATAGAAGAATATGAAAGAAAATTTGATTCAAGAAATTAGCAATGCGATGACAGATGTTTTAAGTATAGAACAAATGGCTCAACTTAATGGAGTATTACTTCAAGTTATAAGTAAATACACTATTACAAAAGACGGTGAGAAAGAGCATGAAAATGCTGCTACAAACGACCGTCTGCTTGAAATCTTTTTGTCCGCAAAGCAAGTTGAAGGCTGTACTACTCCGACTATCAAATATTATAGTTCAACAGTCAAACAACTTTTCAAGACTATGCCTAAAAAAGTAGTAAACTATTCTACAGAAGATATACGAGCATATTTGGCTGTATTCCAACGCAAGCATAAGTCCAGTAAAGTGACAATAGATAATATTCGACGAATCTTTTCTTCCTTCTTTTCATGGCTTGAAGAAGAGGATTATATTATAAAGAGTCCTATACATAGAATCCATAAAGTAAAAACCGGCACACAAATCAAAGAAGTGCTTACTGATGAGAACATCGAGCACCTTCGCGACAACTGTACGGAAATTCGTGATCTTGCAATGATTGATCTCTTATGCTCAACCGGAATGCGTGTCGGTGAATTAGTAAAACTAAACCGAGAAGACATCAATTTTAATGAACGAGAATGCATTGTTTTTGGCAAAGGAAATAAAGAACGGATAGTGTATTTCAATGCAAGAGCTAAAATACATCTGCAACAATATCTTAGCTCCCGTAAAGACAGAAACAAGGCATTATTTGTCTCTCTTGCCAAGCCACATAATCGACTGCAAATATCGGGTGTAGAGGTTCGGTTACGTAAAATTGGGCATTCTTCAAAAATTGCTCGTGTCCATCCTCACAAATTCCGACGAACACTTGCTACAATGGCTATAGATAAAGGAATGCCTGTAGAACAAGTACAAAAGTTACTTGGTCATGTAAAAATTGATACTACCATGCATTATGCTATGGTTAATCAAAATAACGTAAAACTATCTCATCGTAAATACATTAATTAAAATGCGGATAAGATACAATACATATAACAATAAGAATCATCTGTTTTACAAAAACAGGCAGATAAATGATAATTTAGAGCAGCAGGCACAAGCGTTGTTCAAGTCTTGGTTTGTGGATTTCGAACCGTTCAGGGATGGCAAATTTGTGGATTCAGAGCTGGGAACTACCCCCAAAGAGCTACCAATAGTATACATTCAAAATATACCTCACAATATAGAAAGTGGAAAGAGACCGAAAGGTGGTGCTACTTTAAAAGGTATTCCGAGCATTGGTGCGGAAAATATTAAGGGATTGGGATATTATGACTATTCTAAGACAAAATATATTCCCCAAGAATATGCCCAAACTATAAAAAAGGGAAAGATTAATGGATATGAGCTATTGATTTACAAAGACGGAGGCAAGCCGGGATATTTTATTCCAAATTTCTCTATCTTTGGAGAAGGATTTCCTTTCAGCAAAATGTATATCAACGAGCATGTCTTCCTTTTAGACTTAATGGATAATGGCTATAATGCGTTTGCATATTTTTATATGCATACACCATACATTATAAACCAATTTAATTCAAATGGAGGCAAGGCTGCAATCCCTGGCATAAATACAAAAGATGTTGAATGTCTGCCCATCTACTCAAAAGAAAGTCCATATGTAAAAAGGTTTGGAGAAATAGTTCTTCCTTTTATCAAAACGATACTTTCTAACAGTCTTGAAAATGCAAGGTTGGCCAAAATGCGCGACACACTTCTTCCGAAGTTAATGTCTGGCAAACTAAAAATCAGTGAAATAGAAATATAATTATGAGTAAATCTATCGGCATATTAGATAAGGATTACATTTTATGGGTCAAGGAGCTTGTAAAGCGTTATCGTGGCAGCCAAATCAAGGCGGCAATAAAAGTGAACAAAGAAATACTTCGCTATTATTGGGAACTTGGCAAGGACATAGAGGAAAAACAGGCTGACAACAAGTATGGCAGTAAGTTCTACGCTACACTAAGCCGTGATTTGCGCCATGAAATGCCAGATGTCGAAGGACTGTCCGAAACTTCTATCCGCTACGCAAAACGTTTTTATGTTCTTTATAACCAACAGATTGTAAATCTTCCACAAGTTGTGGAAGAATCTGAAAAGGCAAATCTTCCACAACTTGTGGAAAGATTGTATTCCGATTTGTTCTCAATTCCTTGGGGACATCACCGCTATATCATTGACAAATGTTCAAATGATTCCGACAAGGCGTTGTTCTATGTCCGTCAAACATTGGAAAATGGTTGGAGCAGAGATATATTACTCAACGTATTGGGTACAAATCTGTATGAACGCAGCGGCAAAGCTCTGACAAATTTCAAGAGTACACTCCTTGATGTAGATAGCGATTTGGCACAGGAACTGACACGCGACCCCTACGACTTCTCTTTCACTGGTTTGCGTGGAAAATATAATGAACGCATATTGAAAGACACATTGCTGAATAACATCACAAACTTCCTATTGGAGCTTGGCACAGGGTTCGCATATGTTGGCAAAGAGTATCGCCTACAAATAGCAGAGAAAGAAAAGTTTATAGACTTACTCTTCTACAACCTCAAACTGTCTTGCTATGTGGTGGTAGAAGTGAAAATCGGTGAGTTCGACTTTGCCGATGCCGGTCAGTTAGGTGGCTATGTTGTAGCTTGCAATCATCTTCTTCGCAAGGAGGGACGCGATAATCCGACAATTGGATTACTTATTTGCAAGCAGAAAAACAATACTTTGGCTCAATATGCTTTGGAATCAAGCAGCCAGCCCCTCGGAATATCCGAATATGAGCTTGAAAAACTCTATCCCGAAAAGGTGGAAGGTACAATGCCATCCATCAAAGAGATAGAAGCTAAATTAGATGGTCAAACCAACTGCTAAATTCTCATTTATGGAACAGAAAAAAAGAATACGAAGACCTCTATCTACGAACTGTAGAGAGGAGAATAAGCCATGACTTGGAACTACGTCTTTTGCAACAATCGGTATTAACTGAAAATTAATGATTAAGTAGTCATCTATTCATGAAGACTATAATATGAACAAAATATAAAAATATGATTATGAATACGATTTTAACACCTTGTATTTTACAAACGATTATCATCTGTTGCACCATTATTATAATAATGGCAATAGCTGTTTCTGCATATAGAGTCAGTAAGGGACAACAGCGTGGTTGGGGATCATACATATATTATGCAAGTATATTGTCTATATTTGCAATATCAATATTCTCTTATTGTTTTTATGGGAATAGAAATGTTTTGGATTTCATATCACTAGCTTCCGCTTTGATATCAATAATTTTAGCAGTAATAACAATAATATATTCATTCTATAGCAATAGCCAATCAGCAAGCCAAGTTGAAACTTTAAACAAAGCGGCTGAAAGTGTAAAAAAAGCGACTACATCATATGCTGAATCAGCCGAAAGTCTGCAAGAAAATATTTCAAAAATAATTATGGCAGTAAATCGTGTCGAAGAAAAAACTGATAGATTATTAGGACTTACATCCTTTTCTTCATCAATATCAGGTGAAAGAGCGAACAATCATCTTGTGAATTTTGACTTAGATGCTTATATTAAAGGATATATAAATTTAGCATCACCACTTGGAATTATGGCTATGTATGCTTGTATAAGGTCGAAGGATGCAAATAAAGAATGGAATCTGAGTTTATTTTCTAACGAATCTAATCAAATTTATTGCAGTGGTTTTTTAATTTCCACAACAAGTGCAGGGTTTATTACATTTAATATAAATTTTAGCAGTGGTAATGTTTCTGTAACTGATTACATACCAAATGTAAAAAAGCATATTTTAAAATGGATTAATTCTTTTGATTTTACAAAAATAGAAGGCTTACAAAGCCTGAAAAATAATATTGATAGTTATTTTGAAAATCCTCAATGACATGAAAAAGTGGAAAGAATATAAATATACAGAGATAGCATCACTTATTGGAGGAGGTACACCCAAAACTACTAAAAAAGCATATTGGAATGGTCGTATTCCTTGGCTTTCAGTAAAAGATTTCTGTGGTGGTTCTAAATACGTTTATAATACAGAAAAGACTATAACAGATTTAGGCCTCATAAATAGTTCCACCAAACTATTAAACAAAGATGACATTATAATTTCTGCTAGAGGAACAGTGGGAGAAATAGCTATGCTACCTTTTGAAATGGCCTTTAACCAATCTTGTTTTGGAATAAGAGCTAATAATAATCGTATTCTTCCAGATTATCTATATTACCTAACAAAAACAAAGGTTAGAGAGTTGCAACATGCATCTCATGGAGCAGTATTTAATACAATAACGAAAAATACATTCGAGAACATTATTTGCCAAATTCCTCCTTTAGAGCAGCAAAAACAAATATCTACGATTCTTTCCTCCCTCGACGATAAAATCGAGTTGAACCGTCGGATAAATGATAATTTAGAGCAGCAGGCACAGGCGTTGTTCAAATCGTGGTTCGTGGATTTTGAACCGTTCAGAGGTGAAAAGTTCGTGAAATCGGAGTTTGGAATGATACCGAAAGGGTGGTATATAGGCAGCATCTATGAGCAAATAGATGTGGTATATGGTGCACCATATAGTTCTTCATTGTTTAATGAATCTAATAATGGACTTCCTTTAATTCGTATCAGAGATTTAAAAACATATTCCCCCCAGGTCTATACGACTGAAATTTTACCAAATACTGAATATATTGCAACTGGGGATGTCGTGGCAGGAATGGATGCTGAATTCATTCCTACTATTTGGCTAGGTGAAACAGGAATCTTAAACCAACGATGTTGTAAATTTATAGCAAGAGACGCTATGGTATCTAACTATTATGTACTTCATCTAATAAAACCAGAATTGGAGTTCGTACAAAGTTATAAAACAGGAACAACCGTTAGCCATTTAGGAAAGTGCGATATTGACAAATTTAGAATCATAGTACCACCTAACAATATCGTTATTAAATTCTCAAAGTTGGTTAATGCTTTATTTCGAGAAAAAGTACGGATTGCATCAGAAAGTCGTAATCTAACGACATTAAGAAACTCATTGCTACCCAAATTAATGTCAGGAGAACTTAATATCAACAATTTAAACTGCTAAATTCTCATTTATGGAAGAGTGGAAAGAATACCAATTAAAAGATGCAACCACCGTTTTAGGTGATGGTTTACATGGTACTCCAAAATATGACGAAAATGGAACTGTTTTTTTTATCAATGGGAATAATCTTGTTGATGGAAAAATCGAAATAAAAGAATCTACAAAGCGGGTTTCAGAAGATGAAGCCAATAAGTATAAAAAAAATCTAAACTCTCGTACAATATTGGTTTCTATTAATGGGACAATCGGTAATGTCGCAAAATATCAAGGAGAAGCATGCATCTTGGGTAAAAGCGCATGTTACTTCAATGTTTCAGAGGATTTCGACTTGAATTTTATATATTACGTTGTTGCCTCCAAACAATTCAAAAATAGCATAACGCACTTATCCACAGGAACTACAATTAAAAATGTATCATTGGAAACAATGAGGAATTATTCATTTGCAGCACCAAGCATAAACGAGCAAAAACGCATTGCGGAATTACTTTCCTCCCTCGACGATAAAATCGAGTTGAACCGTCGGATAAATGATAATTTAAAATTAATCGCCTAATATTCACTATGCTTTGGATTCGAAAATATATTAACCAAACACCGAGTTTCAACAACTTTGAAACTCATATTTCAACCATCGAAAAGACAGTTGAAACGAATCCTGCATTATGTATAGAAACCTGTAAAAGTTTAGTTGAAAGTATTTGCAAAACAATACTTACTAATCAAAATATCGAACATGACAACTATGGGCAATTTCAAACTTTAGTGAAACAAACAATAAATTGTCTGATAGATACAAATGAATACTATAAAGATGATTTATGTGAACTTGCCAGGAGAATAGCATCAGTCTCCCAAAAATTAGCGGAAATAAGAAATATTTCCGGATTTGCGTCTCACGGTCAAGACATTAACCATATCTCAATGAGTACAACAATGTCCTTACTGGCATACAAAATAGCAGATGTGTTAGGTGGATTTATTATACATTATTATATAAATCATGCAAGTAAAAGAGACTCACGCATACATTATGAAGACTGCCAAGAATTTAACGAATTGTTTGACGAAGAAAATCCTCTGGAATTAGGTGGAGTTATTTTATCTGCTTCCGAAGCATTATATAAACAAGACTATCAAGCATACAAAGAAATATATTTTTCATATTTAGATAACTTAGAAAAAGAACGAAAATATGTCATTTACAGAAGGTAGTTATGAAAAAGCATTGATAGCTCTCTTCGAGAACTTAGGCTATCAACATCAATATGGTCCCAATATTGAACGGGACTATTATGTACCTTTTTATGAAGAACAATTAATTGAAAGCTTAACCACTATCAATTATGGAAAACCTCGCCCGGCAATTGATGAAGCCATATCTAAACTAAAAGATATCGAAATAGGTAGCCTGCCACAGAGGAATGAGCTTTTCATGGACTATCTTCAACATGGGATCGAGGTCTCTTTTTTTGACGGAAAAGAACAACGTAACGACATCATCTACCTGATTGATTACAATGACAAAAACATCAAACGTAATGACTTTAAAGTTATTAATCAATGGACGTTCGTTGAAAATTCTGAAAAGCGTGCTGATATAATTCTATTTGTCAATGGTTTGCCACTCGTTGTGATTGAGTTAAAATCTCCATCAAGAGAAGAAACAAATGTATCTGAAGCCTATCTTCAGTTACGTAATTACATGAAAGAAATTCCCTCACTTTTCGTATATAATGTCTTTTGTGTAATGAGTGACATGGCTTGCTCAAAAGCGGGAACAATCACCAGCAATGAAGACCGTTATATGGAATGGAAAACCAAAGACGGGAAATATGAAAGTTCCCAGTTTATTGATTATGATACCTTTTTTGAAGGAATATTCATAAAAGAACGTTTCATTGACATTATCAAGAATTTCATTTGTTTTTCTAAAGAAGAATCAGGTGCTGCAAAGATTTTAGCCGCCTATCACCAATATTTTGCTGTGAAGAAAGCAGTAGAACGAACTAAAAAGGCAACACAAGGTGACGGAAAAATCGGAGTATTCTGGCATACACAAGGAAGCGGAAAATCACTATCAATGGTATTTTACGCTCATCTTCTTCAGGATGAATTAAGTCAACCAACTATAGTAGTTATTACCGACCGGAATGATTTGGACGATCAACTCTATACTCAATTCTCCAAATGCCAACAATTCTTGCGCCAAATCCCCATACAAGCAAAAAGCCGGGAAGATTTAAAATCACTATTAGCCGGACGAGAAGCCAACGGAATAATATTCACTACAATGCAGAAGTTTGAAGAATCTGACGAACCTCTATCTCTAAGACGAAATATTGTAGTCATGACCGATGAAGCACATCGAGGACAATATGGATTTGAAGAAAAAGTAAACGAAGAAACTGGAAAAATATCAATCGGTACTGCAAGAATTATACATAATTCATTACCCAATGCGTCCTTTATAGGTTTCACAGGAACACCCATTTCTACTAAAGATCGAGATACAACAGAAGTGTTCGGCGACTATATCGACATCTACGATATGACACAAGCAGTATCCGATGGTGCAACTTGTCCTGTGTACTATGAATCTCGTGTTATCAACCTGAATCTTGACAAAGATACATTGAAAGCAATAGATGACGAATATGAAATACTTGTGTCAGAAGGTGCTACTGAAGAACAGATAGAAAAGAGTAAAAAACAAATGTCGCACCTTGAAGAGATACTTGGCGCACCTGCTACCATAGATTCACTGTGTAAAGATATTATAAATCATTACGAAGAAAACAGGCAATTTGAATTAACAGGAAAAGCAATGATCGTCGCTTATTCCCGCCCTATCGCAATGAGTATCTATCATAGAATCTTAGAACTTCGCCCCGACTGGACTGATAAAGTGAAGGTGGTAATGACAGGTAGTAATAAAGATCCGGAAGAGTGGCATGACATTATTGGCAACAAACAATACAAGAAAGAACTTGCCAAGAAATTCAAAGACAACAATGACCCTATGAAAATAGCCATAGTCGTAGATATGTGGCTTACAGGCTTTGACGTACCATCTCTGGCGACAATGTATGTCTATAAGCCAATGAGTGGGCACAATCTCATGCAAGCAATAGCTCGTGTGAACCGCGTCTTTAATGATAAAGCTGGTGGTCTTGTTGTCGACTATATCGGGATAGCCAAAGCATTGAAACAAGCAATGCACGATTATACAGTACGAGATCAAAAAAGATTCGGCAATCCCGATATCAAAAAAACTGCTCTTATTAAGTTTCAAGAGAAATTGGAAGTTTGCCGAGATATCTTCCACGGTTTTGATTATAGCAAATTCCAATCCGGCACTGATAACGATCGTGCACAAATTATCAAAGGTGGAGTCAACTTCCTCATGGACAGTAATAAGAATGATAAAATGCAACTATTCCAAAAGGAATCATCCTTATTACATAGTTCAATCACATTATGCCGTAGCCTGCTTAATGAGCAACAACGCTATGAAGCAGCTTTTTTTGAGACAGTACGCATATTACTATCCAGAATGACAGGCAAAGGTAAAGTTTCCAAAAAAGAAATAAACGCCCGTATTGGCGAACTTATCAAACAAAGTGTAAAAAGTGAAGGTGTAATCAATTTATTCTCGGATGTAAAAGCCGAATTCTCCATTTTTGACGCAGCATTCTTGGAAGAAATATCCAAAATGAAAGAGAAAAATATAGCAATAGAGCTATTAAAGAAACTTTTGGCGGAAAGAGTTACCATATATCAAAAAACTAATTTAGTTCAAGCGGAAAAGTTTTCTGATTTATTAAACAGAGCATTATCTAACTATTTGAAAGGATTACTTACTAATGAAGAAGTCATTCAAGAGTTATTAAAGCTTGCTGCAGAAATCTCGGAATCAGAAAATCAAGGCAATGAATTAGGACTTACTGCAGAAGAAAAATCATTTTACGATGCTTTGACCAAACCGAGAGCAGTACAAGATATATATACGAACGAACAACTAGTTGCGATGACAAAGGAGTTAACAGACGCCCTACGCAAAAATCGTACAATCGACTGGCAGAAGAAAGAATCCGCCAGAGCAGGGATGCGTCGTATGATAAAAAGACTTCTGAAAAAATACAAATATCCACCAGAAGAAGCTGAAAATGCACTGGAAACAGTTATTCATCAATGTGAACAATGGACTGATAATGATTCTGATAATTACAACTCATTACTCAACGAAACTAGAAAATATGATTTTCATAACGAAACATATCCTCCAATGGCGGCAGATGAAAGAGTTGAATATTATACCCCAAAGAACAACAATAAAAATACCCTATTATGAATATAGACATAAATAAGTTAGAGAAGGAAATAAAAGATTATAAGGCAAATTTCTTCTCCTCTTGGAATGATGAAAAGTATAAATGGGAAGCAGTAAGCTGGTTTCAATCCCATTGGGATATCAAGTCCCCAGATTTCACACAAATGCTTAAAACTTCTCTTTCGAAAACTCAAAATCTTCTAGGAGCACAACATTATTTTCCTAGACGCATGATAAAGAATTTCGCAATGGTTGCCCCTGAAGATGTAAGAAAGATGTTTATTGATTTATATAATGAACATATTCCCCTTTCCGATCGAATTTATAAATTTATTAAAGAATCAGACTTTATACTTGAGAAATACAAAAGCACTTGGAGAAATCACTTTCAAGATTATAGAACAATAAGCACCTATTTATGGCTTAGATATCCAGAACGATATTACATATTTAAACCAAGGGAATTCTCGCGAGTATCTCAAATTTTAAATACTAGTTACACCTTCAAAAAAGGTGCTACTCCCAATACTGTATTGCAAGCATACGAATTATATAATGAAATCAAATGGATTTTGCAACAAGATACAGAACTGAAAGCAATGCTTTCTGATGTCCTCACTCGCACTCCGAATTGTGATCCAGATCTCGAATTAACAACTACTACTGTAGATTTTCTATACTTCTTAGATAAGAATAATCAGAAAAATCAAAAAACATTTCAGATAGCAGGAAAAAAGCAAGAAAAAGACATCCCTCCTTTAACTCCCCCTACTTCCAAACTTCACTACTGGTGGCTAAATGCTAATCCTCAAATGTGGAGTTTGTCCAATTGGAGCATAGGAGAAATTCAGTCATACACTTTATATAATGACAATGGAAATAAACGTCGTGTATTCCAGAATTTTTTAGATGCAGAAGCTGGTGATATAGCAATCTGTTATGAAGCAACTCCTACCAAACAAGTAGTTGCACTTGCTAAGATTTACAAAAAGAATGATGGAAAACATATCTATTTCCAAAAGACTGAATCGCTTACTTATCCTATTGATTATTCGATTTTAAAAAACTGCGAGGAACTCAATAATATGGAGTTCTTCGCTAATCCTAATGGCAGTTTATTCAAACTTACCCAAAATGAATATGATTTCATTATGGATATAATTCGAGATACAAATCCTATTAAACGAACAAATGAAAATATCAGCCGATACACAGATGAAGATTTTCTAAATGATGTGTTCCTTGATGAACAAGAACTCAAAACCCTAAAAAGTATACTCAAATACAAAAAAAATATCATATTGCAGGGAGCCCCGGGAGTAGGTAAAACATACTCTGCCAAACGACTGGCTTATACAATAATGGGAGAAAAAGATGATTCAAGAATCTCAATAGTCCAATTCCATCAAAATTATTCATACGAAGATTTTGTTATGGGCTATAAACCTCAAGAAGAAAAATTCGAACTAAAGAAGGGAATATTTTACAAATCTTGTATTACTGCCGGAAATGATCCAGAACACGATTATTTTTTCATAATTGATGAAATCAATCGTGGTAATATGAGTAAAATATTCGGAGAATTATTAATGCTAATTGAAAAAGATTACCGTAATGTTAAAATAGCATTAGCACACAATGGAGAACTTTTCTCTGTGCCAAACAATCTCCACATCATAGGTATGATGAACACCGCAGATCGCAGCTTGGCTATGATTGATTATGCATTGAGAAGAAGATTCTGTTTCTACAACATGAAACCAGGATTTGATTCAATCGGCTTCCAAAAGTACCAAAATGAATTACATAATACCACTTTCGACAAATTAATTGAAACGCTCAAGAGATTAAATGATGAAATATCCAGAGATGAATCACTCGGTGACGGATTCCAAATAGGACACAGCTATTTATGTGGATTAGAATCTTGTGATAAAGTAAAAGAAATTATATTCTATGACATTATTCCTATGTTACATGAATATTGGTTTGATGATAAACAAAAAGTTGATTTTTGGGAAAATGAACTAAAGAGCTTATTCTAATGACAAACGACAAAAATATATTAATCAAAAATATTTATTACATGCTAGCTTATGCCTTTCAGGTACTTAAGCGTAACAACTATGCAAATATAGCTTCTGAAAAATTCGAGCATATAGAAGACTTGTTTGCAGAAATCCTATCGCGAGGTATTTCGTATCAATTAAAACAAGGATTATATCGTGAATATGTACCAAGAACAGAATCACTATCTACAATGAGAGGGAAAATTGACATAACAAAAACTATTAAGCATAGAATACAATGTCAGCAGATCCTATCATGTGAATTTGATGAACTATCAGAAAATAATATATTTAACCAAATATTAAAAACTACAATCAGTATTCTTCTCCAAGAAAAGATAGTAGCCAAAGAACGAAAAAACAAATTAAAGAAAGTCCTACCATTCTTCGTCAACATTAATACCATTGAACCATCCATCGTAAAGTGGAATACACTCTATTTTCAACGTAATAATCAGACCTATAAAATGCTGATGAATATTTGTTATTTCATTTTGGAAGGTTTACTACAGACAACTGAAGATGGTAAATATCACATGGCAACTTTTTCTGATGAATACATGCATCGGCTTTATGAGAAATTTGTATTAGAATATTACAAAACAGAACACCCTGAATTAAAGACCAGTACCTCCCGAATAAAATGGAATATTGACTATCAACCCGATAACAAAGCACTAGAATTACTTCCATGTATGCAATCAGATATCATGTTAGAATACAATGGAAGAACGCTTATTATTGACACCAAATATTATTCGCAAACAATGCAAAAACAATATAACAAACAAACCCTTCATTCTAACAACTTATACCAGATTTTCACCTATGTAAAAAACTATGATATACAAAATTCAAGCAATGTTGCAGGTATGCTTTTATATGCAAAAACAAATGAAGAAATTACTCCTGATTTAGAAACCAGTATATGTGGAAATAGAATCTATGTCAAAACTCTCGACTTATATACAGATTTTAAAAATATTGCATCCCAATTAGATGAAATAATAAGCTATATAAAGATACATTAAACACATATAGACTCATTGTGTATTTTAAGCATCATCCGATGAATCCCATATTCATAAGATTATAAACAAATATTTATTTCGTTCCTCCCCAAATTACATAACCTTAACGTGGGTTCGATATAAGCAAATAAATATTTCTCTGAAAATTAGGAACATAGCGATAAAAGTATTAAATTTATAGTGCTAAATTATAACATTTAAACGATTATCACTATGTTCCCAGAGTCCAAAGTTACAGAGATTTATTGTATGGCAGATGATTTTAGCAAAGAATTTGCATTGCAACAAGAAAAATATATGGTTGAAGACAAGAAACATCAGCACCGTAACAAGCCTAACCGGATGAGCGATGCTGAAATTATGGTTATTCTTATCCTGTTTCATTCGGGCGGTTTCAGATGCTTCAAGCATTATTATAAGAAGTATGTCTGCAAACACCTGACACACCTGTTTCCCAAACGTGTATCCTACAACCGCTTTGTGGAACTGGAAAAGGAAGTGTTGCTTCCACTGACCATTTTTATTAAGAAGGTTTTGCTGGGCACCTGTACGGGCATCAGTTTTGTCGACTCCACTCCCTTGCGTGTCTGCCGCAACCAGCGGATACTGATTCACAAGACCTTTGAGGGACTTGCCGAACGTGGAAAATGTTCCATGGGATGGTTCTTCGGATTTAAGCTTCATCTGATAATCAACGACAAAGGGGAGATACTGAACTTCATGTTTACTCCGGGCAATGTGGATGACCGCGAGCCCCTGAAACAAGGAAAATTTTTGGAAAATATAAAAGGAAAGCTATGTGCCGACAAAGGGTATATCGGACAGGCCTTGTTTGAGAACCTCTTTCTTAATGGCATACAGCTTGTCACCAAGGTAAAGAACAATATGAAGAACTCGCTGATGAGCATAGCCGATAAGATTCTGCTGAGGAAGAGAGCCTTGATTGAAACGGTCAACGATGAATCGAAGAATATCGCGCAAATAGAACACTCAAGGCACCGGTCCTTCAACAACTTCATCGCCAATGCACTATCAGCCATTGCCGCTTATTGCTTCTTTGAGAAGAAGCCTGCCATTGATGTGAGTGTTATCAATGACAGGCAACTAAATTTGTTTTGAATTATATCGAACTCACGTTAACTAAGTATTTTAAAACCTCGCCAATACTTCCATCATTGCCGGACGACGTTTATATTTTATCCGGAACTCTGCAACTAACCTTTTCACAGCTTCCTGTCCCCCATTAAGCTTCTTTGCACACAACAACGCCTGTGCTACAAATTCATAATGATTCCTTCCCATATTCTGTTCAGCGTAATCATTCAACAAAGAAGCATACATAGCAATCAATGGCTCCGAATGAGTATTTTTCAGATGATGGGCATATTTCATCAATGCTTTCAACTGATTATAGTTTACTGATAACAATAACATGAATAGACGTTCATAATCCTTTTCTCTCACATAGATTTCCGCCTCATCATTTTCACCAAAAGAGAAATATTTACTAAACTGCGTCTCTTTCATCATCGTATCCAGAAAGCTCTTCCATTCTTCTTTCGGAACAAGAGTTTTAAGTTTACTATAATATTCTAACCGATCTCTACCCGACACAAACAACAAACGACATGTATTAATGACATCAGAAGTTTGATGAGTCATCTCGTAAATCCTCAATTTAGTTTTCAACCATTCATCTACGGTTCCGATATGTTCTTCTTTTTCCGCAATCTCTATTCCTTCATTCAGCAAACGGATAGCTTCATCATATTGACAACTGGCAATCAATTTATCCACCTCCATTTCTCGAATTTCGGTTAAATAAAGGTATTGACGAATCGTATCAGCCGCTTTTTGCTCTTCATGTAGTCCGGTTAACAGATTGACTTTCCGAAGAACGATTTGATATAAGTCGTAAGTATCTTTTCTTTCTTCCAAGAGTTTGTCAATCAATTCCAACGCTTTTTCTGCCGGCTGAACAGAAAGATTTATCTTCATCAGCAATTCGTCTATATCATAAAGGTCATAATCACGATAAGTAGATAGTTTAGCCAGCTGGCCCAGTTCCTGAAGAATTGCTGTCTTTTGCTTTTGGGTAGTCTTTGGGTGCTCGATTACTTTTATCAGCAAATCTCCTGCCTGCTCACAATAATCAGAAGGATAGAGATCATCATTATACAAAAGTCCATCCTCATAATTCTCACCGATTGAACGAAGAGTTTGAAGAGCTATATCAATAGTAGTATCTATGTTTCCCACATTCAAAAAGAAGTCTGCTTTCTCCAAAAAAATATCCATCCGATTGAAAACAGTTTCCCAATCACAGTCAAAATCATCATAACGATTATGGTAACGAGACTTTCTGTTATAATAAGAGTCATTAAACACGCTCTGAATCTCTGCTCTGTAATCCTTTTCTTTTGATGTTGCGGACAACTCTTTAGCCATAAAACGATTCAAAAGGGCTGTTTTAAATTCTGAATGCATAGAGGCATATTCATATATAAATTGTGAAAGTTCTTGCGGGTTAGCGAATGACAGCAATTGTTGTATGTCCACAGTTTCATCTATAACGACGGCTTCCTCTACCTCTACTTTCACCTTGGAAAAGGCACTGCGATTCACCTTTTTCTCATTATCACGAATTGCCAGTAAGGTTGCTACGACATGTTTACAAATCTCCCCATCATACGGACAATCACAGTACCAAGACTTTATTTCTTTTCCGTCCATAGATATCTCTACGCTATAATTCTCCGTACCCTCTACTGTCGCAGTCCATTCACCAGGCGAATCTTCTTCCAATTCAGAAACAGCCCCTATTTCATAATACTCTTCTCCGCGCAGTAATATTCTATATGGCACACAGCTCTCAAAATTATCCAATGCAATCATAATGAATATTTTACTCTTTTGTATAACCTTTTTATTCTCGTACCCTCTTCTGTATTTATGTTACATTCTTGTCACAATTATCTTCCGCTTAATTATTTCTTCCACAACACTTTTTATACTTCTTCCCACTTCCACAGGGACAAGGATCATTTCTTCCGACTGTGTGCCCGGTAGGTACAGCACGAAACATATTGTCCACCATCGCCTGCATTTCCGGAGTAATATCCATACCGGCAGCCTTCATATTCGGACCTGCGACAATACGGGGAGGATTATTTTTCAATTTTTCTTTTTCAAATAAAACGAATACCTCCTCTGAAGAATAACCTTTCAAGAACCAACGGGGAGAGTGATTCAAATAATCCATAAATATTTCAATGGCCTCTTGAAGTTCTTGCATGGAAGAAAGCTGACGGTTAATAAAAGAATTGATAATAGACATTGGATTATCTACAGTTTGGCCAGTATACCACATATACAATAAACTGCTATCCGCCTTTTCTTCCGTATACCGCAATTTCTTCATCATATATTCCTTCAATTCATCCAAACACGGATTAGGAATGATACTCAATGGCATCATTCCCGCTGAAAAGGCTTCCTCTTTAGAGAACTTCTTCCTGTCCGGTATATCACGACGTAGATGCAATTGTTCCTCCAAATATTCAAAATCATCCAAAAAAGGAGACTCTATGTAAAGGTTTGTATTATAACCATTTTCCACTTCAAAGGTTAGTCGCTGTATCAATGCCGAATTAGCCAAACTGTCAGCTATTTCTTCTCTTGTCGCCGAATGCTGCAAATAGCCTACCAATATATACAATAAGTCCGAATAAGAGAGAAAACCATATAAATTTACGATCCCACAGGCATACTGTTCTACCATAAAACGGACAGATTGCTTTTTGGAAGTCAACAGTTTATTCAGATAAGGAGCTACTGCCTCACGCAATTCATCGCAGATCATATAACGGACTTTACTCTCATCCATGTGATTACAGTCCGTTGCTATGAAAGAAAGAATTTCCAAAGTAGTCACCAAAAAAGAATTTGTACATTCTACGTAACTACCAGATCCCGCTTTCACTAACTTATCAAGTAATGTCAATTCATAATGTGTCAACCGGGGAAGCCACATATCAGGACAGGCTAAAACCGCTTCTGCAAAATAAGTTACATACTCATCTTTGCGCAATTTGGTAGGAACAGGTAAAAGCAGGATTTTCGCCATCCGCTTTAATTCCTCTTTTGTATTCGTCTTCAAGCCATCCACCAAATTTAATGACGGCTGAAACAATTCCGACTGGCATTTTAACATAACATCGACTCATTAATTGTTTAATTCACAAAAATAAGTATTTCTTGTCCAACATCACTATTTTTGAATAAGAATTTGTCTCTAAGCTTAGTATTCATATCTTTGTGCTTTCAACAAGAAATAAGAAACCTGTTTAACAAAAAATAGATTATGCGCTCATTCATTATTCTTCTCTGTCTGATACCGACTCTCCTTTTTGCCCGACAGAGCCAGCTCAAGACACTGTTAGAACAAGCTATTAAAGGGAAAAAGGCGGAAATAGGGATTGCCGTTATTATCGATGGGAAAGATACAGTCACTGTGAATAACGACACCCACTATCCGCTGATGAGTGTTTTCAAGTTCCATCAGGCAGTGGCCTTGGCCGATTATATGGATAAAAAGAAATTGCCGTTAGGGACTCTGTTGTCAATTAAGAAATCAGATTTAAAACCGAATACATACAGTCCGTTGCGAGATCAGTTCCCACAGGGAGGGTTCGAAATGAGTATCGCTGATTTATTGAAATACACCCTGCAACAGAGCGACAATAATGCTTGTGATATTCTTTTCAATTATCAAGGCGGGCCGGATTCTGTCAACCGGTATATACAATCACTGGGGATTCGTGATTGCGAGGTCACTCATACGGAGAATGATATGCACGAAGACTTAGACCTCTGCTATAGCAACTGGAGCACACCGCTGGCTGCTGCCAAATTACTGGAAATATTCCGCCGCAAAACATTGTTCGATGAAGCCTACAAAGACTTCATCGAACAGACAATGGTAGAATGCCAGACCGGGCAGGACCGTCTGGTTGCTCCGTTACTGGATAAAGGGGTGACCGTAGGACATAAAACAGGAACGGGAGATTTCAATGCGAAAGGGCAGCAGATAGGCTGCAATGACATTGGCTTCGTTCTCCTGCCCAACGGACACGCATACAGTATAGCCGTTTTCGTGAAAGACTCTGCGGAAAGCAGTCTGGAAAACAGTAAGATTATCGCCGATATTTCCCGCATTGTCTATAAATATGTAATCCGGACAACAAAGTAATACAGCAACAACAATAAAGATAAAGACAAAAATTAAAATCAAAATCAGCATGAAACTACATCATATCGCTATCTGGACTTTTCGTCTGGAAGAATTAAAAGATTTCTATGTCCGCTTTCTGGGTGGAACGAGTAATGAAAAATACATCAATCCGAAGAAAGGATTCGAGTCCTATTTCATCTCTTTCGGAGAAGGTCCTTCTCTGGAATTGATGAGCCGGACAGACGTACAAAATACTCCGATAGAAGAGAATCGTCTCGGACTGACGCATCTTGCCTTCACCTTCCCCAGTCGGGAAGAAGTGCTTCGCTTCACGGAACAAATGCGCTCCGAGGGATACACCATAGCAGGCGAGCCACGTACTTCGGGAGATGGTTATTTCGAAAGTGTAGTTCTTGATCCTGACGGTAACCGGATAGAATGCGTATGCCCCCCGCAGGCAGACGAACCACAGGATGATTGTTCGTTTGAAACGGAACGCTTACTCATCCGGCCTTTCCGGGAAAATGATGCAGAAACATTCTTCGCTTGTTGCCAGAATCCGAATCTGGGCAATAATGCCGGATGGGCTCCCCATAAATCGATAGAAGAATCGCGTGAAATCCTCCAGAACGTGTTTATCGGTCAGGAGGATATCTGGGCTATAACACTGAAAGACACCCGACAGCTCATCGGCTCCATCGGCATCGTTCCCGACCCGAAGCGGGAGAACCCGCAAGTACGTATGCTGGGATACTGGCTCGACGAGGCTCACTGGGGAAAAGGATATATGACGGAAGCGGTACAAGCTGTGCTTAACTATGGTTTCAACGAACTTCAGCTCAGCCTCATCACCGCCAACTGTTATCCGCACAACAAGCGGTCTCAGCAAGTATTGGAGCGCAACGGCTTTATCTGTGAAGGTGTACTGCATCAGGCGGAACTTACTTACAACGGAAATATATACGATCACCTGTGTTATTATCTGCCTAATATATGCCGACCTGCTTCGGAAGACTACGACGAGATTCTGCAAGTATGGGAAGATTCCGTGCGCCATACGCATCACTTCCTCACGGAAGAGCATATCCAATTCTACAAACCATTGGTACGCAACCACTACTTATCGGCTGTAGAACTGTATATCATCCGCAATACCAATGGGAAGATTGTCGCCTTTATGGGACTGAGCGACGAACTCATCGAAATGCTGTTCGTAAGCCCCGGCGAACAGGGAAAAGGATATGGCAGACGATTGCTGGAATACGCCATCCGGAGAAAACAGATGAACAAAGTAGATGTAAACGAGCAGAACGACAAAGCGCTCGGATTTTATCTCCGCATGGGATTCCGGATCATAGGCCGAGATGAAACAGACGGTATGGGCAAGCCTTATCCAATTCTCCATCTGCAACTGCCGGAGGCAGAGAACGGCAACAAGTAAAAACAACTCATTCCCCAAAAAACGAGAGCCATATGAACCTGCGTGCAAGACTATCTGAGCGTGTACACATCGAGAATATCAGAGAGATACTTCATTACGTACAAGACGACGAACGCCTCAGAGAAGAAATCTACCGGCTGATATATGATGAGGACAGCATCATCTCTTACCAGGCACTGTGGGTTTGTACCCATTTCTCGAAACCGGAAGTAGAATGGCTGAGCGGGAAACAAAATGAATTGATTGATGCAGCGCTTACCTGCCCGCATTCAGGAAAACGAAGAATGCTCCTGAACCTGCTATGTCAGCAACCGCTAGCCGACCCTCCACGGGTGGACTTGCTGGATTTCTGCATAGAGCGTATGGTATCCCGGCAGGAACCGCCCGGAGTGCAGTCACTTTGCATCAAACTTGCTTACCAACTGACCCGTTCCATCCCGGAGCTACAACAGGAATTGCGCACAATGCTGGAAATCATGGAACCCGAATTACTGGTTCCCGCTATCCGCTCTGTGCGCAAAAACACGTTGGAGGCAATCAAGGCAAAGAAGAACTAATAATTCTTCATCAGTTCCTTAAAATACCATTGTATCTTCCCGAAATTCTCCAGAGATATATACTCATTTTCGTTATGTATCGTACGCTGCTCGTACTGGTTCAGACAAATAGGCAAGAAACGGTAGATGTCATCGCTCACCGTCTGATATTTGTAGGAATCGGTACCCCCGATCGTAATATAAGAGGTAACGATAGCTGCGGGATATATTTTTGCCATCTCTTCCTTGATAATCTCGAAGCCTCTAACGTTTTCAGGAGAAATGTTTGAAGGCTCACGTTCCGATACCACATGGATGGCAACATCGTAACCTTCACACAACTTCTTTACATGCTCTATCACCCCGGCAACCGATTCACCGGGCAAAATGCGGAAGTTTACAGTAACCTCAGCCTCCGAAGCCAATACATTGGCCGCATCGCTGCCTTTAGCCATCGTGATGGCGGTTGTAGTGCGTACCAGCGCATTGGAGGCGGGAGATTTTTCCATAGTCTTCAGCAGTAACGGTTCGAGCAGCCATTGATTGGCTATCGCCATCCGCGAAAAGAATCCCATTTCCCCTCCTACATTATCGAAGAATGCAGCTATGGGAGAAATGATTTCTGCCGGGAACTGGTTGTCATTCAGCTTCTCTATGATTTCCGCAGCATACACCAGAGAACTCTTTGAAGGTGGCATCGAAGAATGACCTCCCATCCCTTTTATCGTAAGACGCAAGGTCAGAAAGCCTTTTTCTCCCACTCCCACCAATGCCAACGGTTCTTGTATGGATTCTATTGCCGAACCGGGAGCTGCAATGATGCCTCCTTCGTCATAAACCGCACTGAAACGCAGCCCTTTCTGCTTAAAATAATCAGCTATTTTGAAAGCTCCCTGACGTCCGCTCACTTCCTCGTCTTGCCCGAAAGCAAACCAGATGTCTCTTTCCGGTTGGAAGCCTTCGGCTATCAGGTTATCCGCTCCCTCCATCAGAGAGAAGAGCATACATTTCATATCAAGTGTTCCACGACCGTATATGCGTCCGCCTGCAACAGCTCCCGAGAAGGGAGGATAATCCCACTTCTCCGAATAAGTACCGATGGGAGGCAACGGTTTGTCGTGAAACCGGAAAACCGTATCCGCAACAGTCGCCGTAGACGGATCATATCCGACTACCGGAACCACATCGTAATGGGACAAGAATAATATCGGTTTCAGATCACTGTTCTTGCCTTTCCAATGAAACACCAGCCCATATGTATTAATGGTATCTGCATCCATCACCCTATATACCTCCGGATAAGAATCGGACAGGTACTTCATAAATTCATCAAAAGGCTTGAAATCAGTCTCTTCATACACTTCATTACTGATTGTCGGGATTCGTATTCCTCCGACAAAACGACGTACGGATTGCTCCGAAGGAGCTGTGTTCACCAGCTCTTTATCATCCACATTCTTGGGCACTTTACCAAATTTATAGGTTACGGTCCGTACTACCAAAACCAGAATAAGTATAAGCAACAGGATTAATAAAACTGCTAAAATCTTTTTCATTTTCATATATCAATGCTTTATTATAAAACATAAATGGAACGTTATTGTTTTGAGAATATGCTTTTGCGAAAGGAATCCGTATCGGTTGGATACCCCGTGAAAGCAGCTTATAATAAACCTTTAACTAGAAATTAAAATTATGTGTACAAGAGTCGTTTATTCGGGAAAAAATGGAATGGTGGCAACCGGCCGGTCTATGGACTGGAAAACAGAAATGCACAGCAATCTTTGGGTATTTCCCAAAGGTATGGAAAGAAATGGAGAAACGGGAGCCAACTCCCTGAAATGGACGTCCAAGTATGGCAGCGTGGTGACTTCAGCTTTCGAGATTGCCAGTACAGACGGGATGAATGAAAAAGGGTTGGTTGCCAATCTGTTATGGTTGCCCGAAACGGAGTATCCGGTCAGAGATCAAAGTAAACCGGGACTTGCCATTACTGCATGGGTGCAATATATGCTGGATAACTTCGCCACCGTAGACGAGGCGGTCGCTCTCATTGATGAAAACACTTTCCAAGTGGTATCAGACCTGATGCCGGATGGTTCCCGCCTGGCAACCTTGCATTTATCTATTTCTGACGCAACGGGCGATTGTGCGATATTCGAATATACGGGTGGAAAGCTGACTGTCTACCACAGCAAGGAGTACAAAGTGATGACCAACTCCCCTACCTACAACAAGCAACTGGCACTAAACGAATACTGGAAATCAATAGGAGGATTGAGCTTCCTGCCCGGAACCAACCGGCCGTCCGACCGTTTTGCAAGAGCCAGTTTTTATATCAATGCCCTGCCCCCAACAGATGATGTGAGGATAGCCGTGGCAAGTGTATTCAGCGTTATCCGTAATACTTCTGTTCCTTATGGCATATCCACTCCCGAATTTCCGGAAATTTCCACCACACAATGGAGAACGGTATCGGATAGTAAGAATCTGCTCTACTTCTTCGAATCAAGTCTGACACCTAATACATTCTGGGTAAACCTGCGGGAAACAGACTTGTCGGAAGGAGCTCCGGTACTCAAATTATCTATCGCCAACGGCGAAACTTATCATGGAAATGCAACGAAAGAATTTCAACCGGCACAGCCGTTCAGATTTATGGGAGTAAAAGGATAAAATTATCCCCGGAAACGATCCATCTGAAGCACCCCCAAAAGTTTTTGTATCTAACTTTTGAGACGTATTTCGATCATTTCCGGGGATAAAATCTGTTTCTTTAACTGCTTGCCATTAATTGAAATAATAAAGGAATACAGCAATTCCTTCCAGCGCCTTCTTTGGTTGGTCTTTTATTTCGATAGCAAACTTAATTTCTGCTTTTGCCACACCACGCAGATTGGTCAATGAGTGCAAAGTAGTCACCAGACGCACACTCTGTCCTGACAATACAGCCTGACCGAATTTCATCTTATCCATACCGTAGTTAATCATCATCTTCAGGTTATTTACCTGGATAATCTGATTCCACAGATAAGGAAGCATAGACAATGTCAGGTAGCCATGAGCAATCGTGCTATGATAAGGGCTATCTACTTTCGCACGTTCCGTATCTACATGAATCCATTGATGATCCAGCGTTGCATCAGCAAAAAGATTAATACGTTCCTGCGAGAGTTCCACATAATCGGAAACACCTATCTGTTGGCCTACTAGTTTTTCGAATTCTTCATACGAATTGATAATTACTTTTTCCATAAGTCTTATCGTTTTTATGGGGGTTATTTACTATTAAATTGGGGACAAAAATAGGAAAAATAAACTGATATGCCACCAAATTTATAAATAAAAGCAAGGAATGAAGTATTTAGGTATGTTTTACAAACCGGAAGCCCGTTTCAGTGCTTCTGACAAAATACTGTAACCTCTGCCATTCAAATGTAAATCGTCGAGAGTCAACTCCGGATTCAGCCTGCCATCCAGCAACAAACGGTCGAATACATCGAGATAGACAACGTCCGTCCCCTGCAATTTCTCGTATATCTTCCGGTTAAGGACACGAATGAATTGATTCACAGCCGTACTGTAATCATCGTAATCATTACGTGGAAAAATACAGAAAAGATATGTTTTCAGTGAAGGGATGGCAAGGACCGCTTTTACATAACGTTCCACATAATCGTCCATATTTTCATCATTCAACTGATAAATATCATTGGTTCCGAATTGAATGACGACTTGGCAATCGGAAGTGTCTACGGTAAAAGACTCTACATAAGCCAGCCCTTCACCGGGAGCACCATAGTTCAGACATTCCCATGAAGGAAAGTAGACATCCAATGCCCAAAATGCCATGTGACTGTTGCCAAGAAAGGCTAATTTAGGTTTCTCTCCCATTCTATTCATGTTACTTCATTCAATAATTCACGGATTTACTTTACTTTTGCAAAGGTAATCACATTCATTCATATATATAAACCGATGATACATTTTTTCAAGCAACCCATTTCTCACCTTGCGTTACCGGATAAATTCACTTATCCTTTCCACTATACGCCTCATCCATTGTGTGTGTTGGCAGCGGAAGAAGTGAAAAAACATATCGCGAGCCGGAAGGAATGGCAAGAAGAGTTAGCTTTCGGAAAAATGTTCGGGATACTGATTGTACAAAAAGAAAATAAACAAGAGACTACAAAAAAAGAAGCAGTCAATGAAATTGGCTATCTCGCTGCTTTCTCCGGCAATCTGGCAGGAAAGAATCTGCATCCTTATTTTGTCCCTCCTGTCTACGACTTATTGCAACCGGAAGGATTCTTCAAAATTGAAGAAGAACAAATATCTTCCATCAATATCCGTATTCGTGAATTAGAAAACAATCGTTCTTATCTCGATTTAAAAGAAAAGTGGAAGACGGAAACAGAACAGGCTAAAGCTATTTTGAATCAGGCTAAAGCAGAACTCAAAGCAGCAAAGGAGGCGAGAGAGATTCGCCGCCAATCCCCCTCTACCCTTTCCGAAGAGGAACAAGCCTCCCTGATCCGGGAAAGCCAATACCAGAAAGCGGAATACAAACGACTGGAAAAAGAATGGAAGAAACGATTGGAAGAACTCGAAACGGAAACGAGACACTTCGAGACTGAAATAGAACAACTGAAAACCGAACGGAAAGAACGTTCGGCAGCCTTGCAAAGAAAATTGTTCGAGCAATTCCGGATGCTGAATGCCAGAGGAGAAGTGAAAGACCTATACACAATCTTCGAGCAGACAGTTCAGAAAGTTCCTCCTGCCGGTGCGGGTGAATGCGCTTTGCCTAAGTTGTTGCAATATGCATATCTTCATCAATTAAAGCCATTGGCTATGGCCGAATTCTGGTGGGGAGACTCTCCTAAAAACGAAATCCGGCATCATGGATATTATTATCCATCCTGCAAGGGAAAATGTGAACCTATTTTGCAGCACATGTTGCAAGGACTGAAAGTAGACGAGAATCCGTTGCTGAACTCCATCCATGAGGATGAAGAACTGGAAATCGTATATGAAGATGAATGGTTAGTGGTAGTCAATAAGCCGGCAGGAATGTTGTCCGTTCCGGGAAAGGAGGAGGACAGAGATTCAGTCTATCACCGCCTGAAAAAGAAGTATCCCGATGCTACCGGACCTATGATTGTACATCGCCTTGATATGGCGACTTCCGGATTATTGCTCGTAGCTAAAACGAAAGAGGTACATCAACATTTGCAGGCACAATTTGCAAGCAGAAGTATCAAGAAACGCTATGTAGCCGTGTTGGATGGGGCAACAGCAACAGTAGAGAAGACAGCACTGCCGCCCGGAAGAACAGGAAGAATTGAACTCCCTCTCTGTTTGAATCCCCTTGATCGTCCCCGGCAAATCGTCAGTAGAGAACACGGGAAAGAAGCGATTACAGAATACCGAATCATCTGTGAATCAGAAAAACACACCCGGATTGCTTTCTATCCGTTGACCGGACGGACACACCAATTACGGGTACACGCCGCCCATCCGGAGGGATTGGGTTGCCCCATTCTTGGGGATGAACTTTACGGAAAGAAAGCGGACAGACTATACCTCCACGCCGAATATATAGAGTTCCGTCATCCCATCAGCGGAAAGATTCTACGCATACAGAAAGAGGCCGACTTCTAAACAGTAACCGTACTTGTGAACACCTGCTTCTTCAACCTGCGATAAACGTAGATAAATGCCGGTACGAGGAACAAATCTGCCGCTATCCAAGCCATCGGATCACCGTAGCAGACAGCAATAAAGCCGAATGCAGGCACAGCGTAAATGCTGACAAGGATACGCGCAATCATCTCCGCCACTCCCGAAAACATGGCAAGATTGGTATATCCCACTCCCTGAATCGTGTAGCGCAGGATGCATAACAATCCAAGCATCGGGAAGAACATACAGGAGATATGCAGGAATAACTCGGTATCCAACAGTATTTCCGTTTCCGACGGATCTACAAAGATCAATGCAAAATATTTGGCTCCCACCATCAGAAGAACGAACGTAAATGCCGCATAAACGATCATCATCAAAGCACTCGCTTTGATTCCCAACCAGACACGCTCCGGTTTTCCTGCCCCATAATTCTGTCCGCTATACGTAGCCATCGCAATTCCCAGACTCTCGAACGTACAGATAAAGAACATCTTGATTCGCATGGCAGATGTAAAAGCAGCCACACACGCCGTTCCCAACGCATTATTCGCACTCTGAAGCATAATACTGCCGATAGCCGTGATAGAGAATTGTAATCCCATAGGCACACCAATGTAAAGCAGTGTCTTAGCCAGTTTCGACTGGAACCGGCGTTCTTTCGGAGTACCCTGCAATATTTCAAACTTCCGGTACATATAAATATAGCAGAGAACAGCCGACAACCCCTGCGAAAAGACAGTAGCAATGGCAGCTCCCGCCACTCCCCAGCCGAGTACCAGAATACAGAACAAGTCGAGAATGATATTCAGAACAGCAGCGAACAGCAAAAACCAGAAAGGCGTCTTGCTGTCTCCCAACGCACGGATGATGCTTGAAAGAAGATTATAGAAGAAAGTGAAAGGAACGCCAATAAACGTAACAAGCAAATAAGCATACGCCCCTTCGAAAATATTCTCCGGCGTGCGCATAATCCGGAGTATGTCCGCACAAAAGATACTGGTAACAAGAGCAATGACCACAGACATCCCCGCTGCCAGTTTCAAACTGACGGAAACGTAACTGCGCATCGTACTGTAATCACGTGCACCAAACTTCTGCGCAACGGGTATCCCGAAACCTCCGCAACATCCATTGCAGAATCCAAGAATCAGGAAAACAACCGATGTGCTGGCTCCAACAGAAGCTAACGCGTTAATTCCCAAAAACTTTCCTACAATTGCAGCATCAACAAGCGAATACGTTTGTTGCAACAGATTGCCGAGTAAAAGCGGCAGCGTAAACTTTAAAATGAGAGGTAATGCCGACCCTGCCGTCATTTCTTTAGAAGTTGCCATACGTCTATGTTCTAAAATCGGATGCAAAGATACGGAAAATTCAATGAATTAGTTCTCGATTTGCGTTCCTCTTTTAGTTGACATAAATCAAAAAATCAGAATGAGAGCATGAATGCCCCCGGTCTATCGTTTCACCAACCGTTTAGGTGAACCATGCCACGAGCATCCCAGGCAGAAGACTTCTGTCAAATCGAACCCCTCCATCGAATCTTCCGGATATTTGGGAACGACTTCACCATCTTCGAGCACATAAACCAGCAGCCTGTCACCCTGTTCATTCTTCACATACATAGCTGCAATCTTGCATTGCGGACACAATAACTTTTTCATGCCGCAAAGATACAAATTCTGCATAATCTTCGCTATCTTTGTCACTCCAAAGTGTAAAAAAGAAAGAGATGAAAGCATCACGCATTGCGCACGAAAAGAAAACGGTAGAGTTGATGATCCGCCTCTATTGCCGGAAAAAAGAAAAAAATACAGTTCTTTGTGCCGACTGTGAAGAGTTGCTCCGCTATGCCCACGCCCGTCTCGACCATTGTCCGTTTGGAGAGAAGAAGAGTGCATGCAAGGAATGCACCGTACATTGTTACAAGCCCGTCATGCGCGAACGAATGCGACAGGTGATGCGTTTCTCCGGACCGAGGATGTTGCTTTATGCACCCTGGCAGGCCATACGACATTTATTGAACCTATAACTTACTAAAAAATCAGTAATGAAAAAAGCCATTATCATTGGCGCTACCTCCGGCATCGGGCAAGAAGTTGCAAAATGTCTGTTACTGGATGGATGGCAAATCGGAGTAGCCGGCAGACGGCAATCTGCTCTCGAAAACCTGCAACGGGCAGCACCGGATCAGATTCAAATTCAAGCGTTGGACGTAACCCAGGAAGATGCAGGCGAGAAATTGAATATGCTCATCGACAAGGTGGGCGGCATGGATTTGTTTCTTCTTAGCTCGGGCATCGGTTTCCAGAATACGAATCTGAACATGGAGGTGGAGCTGAACACAGCATACACCAATGTAGAGGGATTTATCCGCATGGTGGATACCGCTTTCATCTATTTCAGAAAAAGCGGAGGCGGCCACTTGGCAGTCATCAGCTCCATCGCGGGAACGAAAGGACTTGGGGTGGCTCCTGCCTACTCTGCCACCAAACGTTTCCAGAACACTTACATAGATGCTCTCGAACAACTTTCATATTTACAAAAACTGAATATCCGTTTTACTGATATCCGTCCCGGATTTGTTGCCACCGACTTGCTCAACGACGGAAAACATTATCCGCTATTGATGGATGCAGCGAAAGTGGGACGTCACATCGCCTGGTCACTGGAGCGGAAACAACGGATAGTAGTAATCGACTGGCGCTACCGGATACTGGTCTTTTTCTGGAAAATGATTCCCCGTTGGATGTGGAAACGGCTGCCCGTGAAAACCAATTAACACCAAAAGTAAACCAGGAAAGAAATAAATGAATAAATAGCAAAACCGGATCACTTCTTTTCCAATATTTCTACTTACATTTGTCTTGTAACATAAACTTATAATCTAACAAAAAAAGATGGAACAAAAATTTTGTCAAAGTTGCGGTATGCCGATAGACGACTCAACTTTTGGAAAAGAAGCGGACGGTAGCAAGAACGAAGATTATTGCCACTATTGCTATGCGGACGGACATTTCACGAAAGAGTGTACCATGGACGAGATGATTGAGCTTAATCTGAATTATCTGGATGAGTTCAATAAAGACTCGGAAGTGAAATACACTGTGGAGGAAGCACGGAAAACGATGAAGGAGTACTTTCCACAGTTGAAGAGGTGGAAACAGTAAATCAGTAATACAGAGATGCGTCGGAAACTATTAAGAATTATGTTTCTGACGCATTTTTAGCTGACAAAGTATCTTCTTTGAAATCAATCAATACCACCATTTATTTCCGGGTGTCTTTCCAACCACTTCACTGCATAAGAGCATGTTGCTTTCGGCTTCATCCCGTTAGCTAATGCATAGGCGTAAGCAGCTTTTACCAAAGCAGCGGCAATCCCCCGCCCTTCAATAGGTTGTGGCACAATTGTGTGGATAATATCAAGAGAATCACCTATCAGGCGATATTGTACAAAGGCGGTGCGACCGTCTACTTCTGTCTTGAACAATTTTTGTTCGGGCTGATGAATAATTTCGTAATCCATAATTTCTGTTGTTTTAAAGTTGTCTCATTGTTCGTTAAGCACTCCGGCAAAATAATCTTAGGTTATCAGGCGCAGATTGCGATCAGAGTTGCTCGATCCACTTCAACTGGCTCGTATCGTATCCACGACGTTCGGCAGCGGTGACGAGTTTCTTCTTGATTTCTTCCGGCAGTTGGGGTGTACGGCTTAGTATCCAGAGATATTTATCAGTACTGCTGCCTACCAGGGCATAATTGTAATTCTCTTCATCCAGTTCCAAGACATAATAATCAGAATAGAAACTAAGGAAGAAAGACACTTTCAGTTTGCCCGGCTGTGTGGGATCGGGTATTTTGGCGTGTCCGTTGGCAGTCTTGCAGATGTCGTAAGGAGAATTACGTTTGCATCCCCGGTTCTCCACACGAATCATGCCGTCGGGACGGAGCGTGTAAGTAGCCGTGACGTCTACAAGTCCGTATTCAAAGCGATTCTCGTAGCGGGCTATTTCATACCAAAGTCCCATATACCGGTGCAGGTCGAGAGAGGTAACCGTACTATGGTTTGTACCTCTGAAAAGACGTTCGACATTGGGAATGGAGAAATGAAATCCTGCTTCCGTCAGACGCGTTGGGCGGACTCTCTGGCCCGCAGTCAGGAAGGATGCCGCTTCACCATATAAGATACGGAAAATCCTTTGCGGGGCCACCATCGTCGTCCATGCCCGATAAGCCTTTCCCATCGCACGGGTGAAAGCATATTGCGAGATTTGCTGCGGAGCAACCAGATTATATACCCCACGTGTCTCTTCGTGAGTGATAAAAAACTCCATTGCACGGCAAAGATCACGTATCGATATCCACGGAAAAGCCTGCGTACCGGGACCGATGGCGGTAGCTATCTTGGTAGCTTGCAAAGGGCGAAGCATCTGCTGCATCGCTCCCCCGTCCGGAGAAAGCACTACGCCAAAGCGTGTGATAACGAGCCTTGTAGGTTCGGGACAGTGTTTCGCCTCTTTTTCCCACGCATAGCAAAGATCGGACAGAAAGCCTTCTCCACGGGTACGGGTATATTCGTCCACCTCCGCTTCCGAAGGATAATAACCTACGGCAGAAGCCGAAATCATCAGTTTCGGTTTCGTCTTGACTGCATTCAAAGCACGGATAATACGATTGGTTACGACAATACGACTGTTGAAAAGCTCCTGTTTATATTCCGGTGTCCAACGTTTATTGATAGGTGCACCTGCCAGGTTGATGACAACATCACAATGGGTCAGTGTCTGAATCAAATAACCGGACATACCTTCGCGAAACATCGACCTTCCCAGAGGAATGATCCGATGTCCGCCCTTTTCTGTGAGATAATTAGAAAGATGTCTACCTATATATCCGGTAGCTCCGGTCATTGCTATATTCATCTTGATTCGTTGTTTATTTTAACTCTATTAGAAAAACGTATAAAATGCAAGAAAAGTTCTTTGAAAAAAGCAAAATGAGGTTATCTTTGCAAGATAGACTTAAACATTGAAGCATCCAAAAAGGTTATAAAATGAAAAGACGAATGAAAATCAACTATATTCTTACACTTATATTAGTATTTTGCATCGGCGCTTCCATCCCAGTATTGACAGGCAGCAGCCAGGTGAACGAACAACATTCCGCCAAATCGGAAGTGCCTTATTGTGTCACTCCGCCTACTGTTCCCACACAGGTCACCTTCGACGGGGAAACGATCGACCTCCGGCGCTATGACCGCCGCGAACGGATGGACCGCGAGATGATGGCCTTCACCTATATGCACTCCACCACCATGTTATTAATCAAGCGTGCCAACCGTTACTTTCCCATCATCGAACCGATACTGAAAGCAAACGGTATTCCTGATGACTTCAAATACCTGATGGTCATCGAGAGCAATCTGAATAACATTGCACGCTCTCCGGCAGGAGCAGCAGGTCTGTGGCAATTTATGCCTGCCACCGGACGGGAATTCGGGCTGGAAGTGAACGATAACGTAGACGAACGCTATCATATTGAAAAAGCAACCGTTGCCGCCTGCAAATACTTCAAACAAGCGTATGCCAAATATGGCGACTGGATGGCTGTCTCCGCCGCCTATAACGCCGGACAGGGACGCATCTCCTCCCAACTTGAAAAGCAGTTGGCAAGTCATGCCATGGACTTATGGCTGGTAGAGGAAACTTCCCGCTACATGTTCCGCCTGCTGGCAGCCAAAGAGATATTCAATAACCCGCAACGTTACGGATTCCTCTTGAAACGGGAACATCTGTATCCGCCTATTCCTTATAAAGAGGTAACCGTCAACACTTCTATCGACGATCTGAACGACTACGCAAAGTCACAGGGAATCACCTATGCCCAACTCCGTGATGCCAACCCCTGGCTGCGCGACACTTCATTGAAAAACAAGACCGGAAAGACATACATTCTCTATATTCCCACACAAGAGGGAATGTATTACAACCCGCAAAAGACCGTTGCCTACAATAAACAGTGGGTTATCGACTAAAAAGGCTTTTTCTTTAATTCCGGCCAAGCACTATTGATATGAAACTGAAAGAAAGAATCCATCGTTTTTTGCATGACGAGAAACTGAAACGAAAGTTATACGTCATCATCTTCGAATCGGACACCCCTGCCGGGAAATTGTTCGACGTGATTCTTATCGCCTGTATTCTGGTCAGCGTATTGCTCGTCATCATCGAAAGTCTGAAAGGACTTCCCACCTATCTGACGACTCCGTTCGTCATTATGGAATTCCTTTTCACCGGCTTCTTTACTTTCGAATACCTGACGAGGATCTACTGTTCACCCCGTCCCCGGAAATACATATTCAGCTTTTTCGGTATCGTAGACTTACTGGCCACGTTGCCTCTTTACATCGGCCTGCTCTTCCCGGGTGCCCGTTATCTACTCATCATCCGTGCCTTCCGCCTGATACGTGTGTTCCGCGTCTTCAAGCTTTTCAACTTTCTGAATGAGGGGGAACGGCTGCTCACTGCCTTGCGTGAAAGTAGTAAGAAGATTGCAGTGTTCTTCTTGTTTGTCGTCATTCTGGTGACTTCCATCGGAACGCTAATGTATATGATTGAAGGAACGCAACCCAACTCCCAGTTCAACAATATCCCGAACAGCATCTATTGGGCTATCGTCACCATGACTACCGTAGGTTATGGAGATATTACTCCCGCCACCGGCCTCGGAAAATTCCTTTCCGCCTGTGTCATGCTGATCGGTTACACGATTATTGCCGTACCCACAGGTATCGTATCTGCCTCCATGATGAAAGAGTATAAACGCAGGAGAGACAAAGAATGTCCCAACTGCCATCGCTCCGGACACGAAGATAATGCAGAGTTTTGCAAATATTGCGGCCACAGCCTGGACCCATCCGAAACCAAAGCGGAAGAGAAATAAATCCTCTACGATCTACGCCGGACGAAATGCTCGAATAAGACAATGAAAACGCATCCCACAGCATAGCAGGCAATATCTCCCCAATCGAACGTAGAACCCAGCACAATTCGGGCTACGCGGTTCGTAATGCCCAATGTTTCCACCAGCTGGAAGTATTGCAACACTTCTACGAAACAGGCAAAAAGAAAGACATAAAACGGCATCCGCGGAATCCCCGTCGGTAGAAAGATACGTACAAAGCTATATACCAGCACCACAACCAGCATATCTCCGACATAGGGACGTATGAAACGGTCGCGCACATACAAAGCTATCAACACCTCAATACAGAAGATCACCAGAAAGCTGATTATATAAAAAATTCTTTTCTTCATTATTTGCTCGGTCGCGGGATTAAACATTTATTTGAATCTGCGAATATACGATAAAATGAATTGGATACGTTCAAATATTACTAAATGATTGATACAAAAAGGGGAAATAATTGTATATTTATAGTCCTAAGCATTTTTCCACAAACAATAAAAAACAGAAAGGAGATTGAACACATGATGTTGAATATGGATTTTGTAATCCGTTTATTGGTCGCCGGAATACTGGGAACCATCATTGGACTGGATCGTGAATACCATGCCAAAGAAGCCGGATACCGCACTCATTTTCTCGTGTCGCTAGGTAGTGCTTTGATTATGATTGTTTCCCAATACGGATTTCAAGAAATTATAAAAGAAAGTAGTGTCACACTCGATCCCAGTCGGGTGGCGGCACAGGTTGTCAGCGGTATCGGATTTATCGGTGCAGGAACCATCATCTTTCAAAAACAGATTGTACGCGGACTGACTACCGCCGCAGGAATCTGGGCAACAGCAGGTATCGGCTTGGCGGTAGGTGCAGGAATGTACACCATCGGCATTGCCGCCACGGTGTTAACCCTCGTCGGACTGGAACTACTTAGCTATCTATTTAAAAGCATCGGAATGAAAAGCTCGATGGTTTCTTTCTCAACTCCCAACAAAGACATACTGAAACAGATAGCGGACAGATTCAACTCTAAAGACTACCTGATAGTCTCTTACGAGATGGAAACGCAACACACGGGTGAAACAGAATATTATCAGGTTACGATGGTTATCAAGTCGAAGCGAAATAATGATGAAGGGCATCTGCTTTCGCTGATACAGGAGTTTCCGGATGTAACGGTGCAAAGGATTGAATAAGAGAAAAGTACATATAACTCCTTTAAAAAAAACATCTCAAATGTTTCCATATATAGAACTATTTTCAGTACCTTTGCTACGTAAAAAATAAATCCATGGAGGCAAAAGCGAAATTTAAAATAGTATATTCAGAAGAAGCGGACAATTTTCTTAACCAATTGCCCCCAAAAGTAAAAGACAAAATTATCTACAACATAGCAAAGTCTAAATTTGTTATAGACCCGGAACTCTTTAAAAAATTAGACAATACAGATATATGGGAGTTCAGGACACTCTATAACAAAAACCAATATAGACTATTAGCTTTTTGGGATAAAGTGGATGGAGTAGATACTTTAGTCATTGCTACCCATGGATTTATAAAGAAAACCCAGAAGACTCCTTCCAAAGAAATAACAAAAGCGGAAGAGATAAGAAAAATATATTTTAATTCTAAAAAATAAGAATATGGAAAAGATGAAGTTTTATACAGAAGAAGAAATTATAGATAAACATATAGGAAAGAAAGGAACTCTTGCACGTAATAAATTTGAAGAGGACTTACAATCTTTCCTTATTGGAGAAGCCATAAAAAAAGCCAGACAATCCAAAAATCTCACTCAAGAAGAACTAGGAAATCTGATAGGCGTACAAAGAGCCCAAATCTCCCGCATAGAAAGCGGGAAAAACTTAACTCTTTCCACGCTAGCTAAAGTCTTTAAAGCGATGGGTATAAGTGCCAAATTAGAAATAGACAATTTAGGGAAAGTTGCCTTATGGTGATTTTCACTTTTGCTTCTCCGTCAAATACTTCCAATAACGTACAGGCATATCCTGCCTGTGCTTTCTCGGATTCATGCGTTCTTTGATACAAATGGCCTTGAAATATGTCTTCCAAAGTTGTTGGAAAAGCTTCTCATCCTTGTCCATCAGGCTTTCATCCAGCATCCCCGTAATCAAATGGGATTCACGGCTGTCATCATCAAACGAGATAGTTGTCACCTCCTGCAAATCATAATAAAATCCGTAACGGCGTTTCATGTCGTAAATAATCCACTTCTGATCGGCAAAACGGTCTTTGAAATGGTGAACGGTCAGCGGGAGCGCATTATACTGCGGTTCGAAAGCGGCAAAGAATGTACCGTCGGCAGCTTTCTGGAAACGGACAAACTGCATCAGGTGCACACGTTCGCCATCCACCTTCTTCCATATTTGCGCTAATTGCAAAACGTCCGGATCACCAAAATTGGTTTCAATAGAGCGGGGTGCATCGATTGCTTTACGGATATATCGAAAAATAAGTATTCCTATTTCCGGAAGTTCCGACAGCCAACTTTGCGTGAGGCAACCCAAAGCGGAAGAGGAAACTTTCTTCTGCAATCCCCGCCACACACGCCCGGCCTTTTCTTCATCGGTCACTACCGTATGCAGCTCATCACAAAATAAAGGCAAAGCATCTCCTTCCGACAGCAAAGCATCAGGAAAAGTCTTGCGGAAATAGGCGTCGAACACAGCCGTCAGCAGCCCATCAAAGGTTTTATCGTAAATATAAACATTCATAAAAAACACCAAGCATATTTACTATTCGCCAAAATCAAGCAACAGCTGACGTTCATCCACTTTCTTTTTCGGTTTCGGCAACAATAAGCTGCGCACCCGTTGCGGAGAAAGTTCGTTCACTGTCTGCATCTGGAGAGGTAGTTCTTTGCAAGTGATGAAATATTGCGCTTTCTTCATCACCACTCCTATCTTCTTCAGTTCATAAAATCCCAGCCGCGAAAAACGACGGGAAGCAACAATCAGTTTCGCCGACTTCACCCCTACTCCCGGCACACGGAGCAACATTTCGTAGTCTGCCTTATTGATGTCGACAGGAAACTGTTCGGGATGGCGCAAAGCCCACGAAAGTTTCGGGTCTATTTCGAGATCGAGATCCGGATAAGAATCATCCACAATTTCATCTACCTTGAATTGATAAAAGCGCAATAACCAGTCAGCCTGATAGAGCCGGTTTTCACGTACCAGAGGCGGCTGTTTCAATGCCGGAAGACGCTTATCATACGTATTCACGGAAACGTAGCCCGAGTAATAGACACGTTTCATGGTGGGGCGCCCGTAAAGTGCCGACGAAAGGAAAAGAATATCTTTATCCGATTCGGAGGTAGCTCCCACAATCACCTGGGTACTTTGTCCCGCAGGTGCGAAACGAGGTGCGTGGCGAAACTTTTGCCGTTCTTCTTTGCTCTCCAACACGCCTTGTTGAATGTATTTCATCGGAGCAAATACGCTTTTATGGTCTTTCTCCGGCGCCAGAAGTTTCAGGTTTTCTTCTTTGGGAATTTCGACGTTGACGCTAAGACGATCGGCATACAATCCGGCTTCATTCACTAATTCGCGACTGGCTCCGGGAATACTCTTGAGATGGATATAACCGTTAAAACGGTACACTTGCCGCAAATCTTTGGCTACACGCACAAGTCTCTCCATTGTATAGTCCGGATTACGGACCACTCCGGAGCTAAGAAACAGCCCTTCGATATAGTTACGACGGTAGAATTCCATCGTCAGCTCCACCAATTCCGAAACGGAAAAGGTAGCGCGGGGAAGATCGTTGCTACGACGGTTGACGCAATAGGCACAATCGTAAATGCAATAATTGGTAAGCATGATTTTCAATAGCGAGATACATCGACCGTCCTCGGCAAAACTGTGGCATATCCCCCATCCTCCCACAGTGTTTCCCAGCGTTCCCGGCTTATTGGAACGCACCGTACCACTGGAAGAACAGGAAACATCGTACTTGGCAGATTCTGCAAGTATCTTCAGTTTAGCTAAGACGTTTTCGTTCATCATTCCCGATCTTGATTCTTTTCGCAAATATACGATTAATATTAAGAATACAAAAAAACCAGACTTTCACAAGCCCGGGTTTTTCTATATTCTTAAAAGACATCTTTTTATATTAGGAAAATGAGGGCGCTAGTTTTCACCTAGCAACAAATCAAAAAGATGTTTTTAGAATACTATGCGGGATACCTGTGGGAAATAAGGGAGGCATCCCTTTTGTTGTTTCTTCTCGACATATTCTTCACATCATTAGTTGCGAAGAAATCTTATTTATTTTCGTTTTTAATAGGTACAGGAATCTTAACCGTAGAAGTTATACCCCAAGCGTCAAGAACCTTCATTTCGATGTAGCTATTTTCTTCTGACTCAGGTGATAAGATGACACCTACGCTATTTTTCAAGGTCACTTTAATTGGAGTGCTTGCTTTGAAATCAGTAGCAGATAAATCCATATATTTACCAGCTGTATCACTTGGAACTAATGTAATTGATTTAATTCTGTTTTCTGAATCTGAGCTCCATACTATAGATTCACCTTTATAATCCTTCCATACAAAATCTGTCAAATTCAATGTAAATTCCCTTACTACATTAGAAAGATATTTATTTGAAACAGTTCCTTTTTCCGTACCCTCTGCGATTTCAGACAAAACTGTCAAATTAAACTCATCCAAGATAGCAGCTAAATTCTTATTCCCATAAGGTTGATAGCTAACTATCAATCCATGTTCCTTACCGATATTATCTGGTCCAACAGGTAATGACAAAACAGGATTTACATCACTTTGCAACCATTGAGCACCCTTCCATGCTTCCGAGTCATCTTCCGCATAAGAAATATTATCCATATTATTCGTTACATTAGTGTAAAGTTTTGTCAAATCATAAGTAACCTTATCTTTACCTTCAGTACCAGCAACAGGAGTACCGTATGCTTTAGCTGTATTACCTTTTCCATTTTCACTAAAATAGCCCGGAATTCTATCAAATACAAAAACTGGAGTTTTAGGCATTGTAATATTAACTTTCAGATCAATACCTTTCACCAATAATGTACCAAGATCGTCTTCGCCTTTTGCGTTTTTCACTGCTAAATGGATAGTATGTTCTGTTGCAGTAACTTTCGTTTCATCGAAAATAGCCGTTAAATACCACTTCTTATCCTTTGCATCTTTTGCTACTGACAAAGCAATACCTCCATTTTCAGCTTTAACAACAGGAGCAACCGCATAATCAATATCAGTTTCAGCAGGAGTTTCATCCAAAGCAGCCTTACTTAGATAAACTACGCTATAATCTTCTTTATCCAGTAAGTCTTTGATTACTTCCAAAGATACCTTCTTCTCTTTACCATCCTTTGCATCTGTCACAGTCCAGTTAATAGGATCAACGGTTACCATTTCCAGTTTTTTCTTGAACTGAATGGTTAATGTAGAAGACTTTTCTACACCTTCTACTGTCAAATAATGTACAGTTACTATTACAGACTGACCAATCTTAGAAAGAATCTGCCATTTTCCGGTTTCCACATCTTTCTTAATCTCCACATTATCTGCTGTGTAATAATAATCTGCAACATAACCTAGGTTTGTCTCACCTGCCTCTTTAAGCAGGTCATCCAAAACATAAGTCTCATCACAATTCTTAATTGCAGCCAATGTCTGATCTGTTAATTCTGGAATATTCTGGTTGCTCAATGTAACCTTTACATCATAAGCGGACATAATTGTCTTATCCCAAGCATTCTTTGTAGCCAAAGCATAAACTGCCTGCGGCAATTCTGCAGATGAATTCAAACCGTCTTTTATTTTAACGGACAAATCATAGAGACCGATATTTGGAGTACTTTCAGCACGTGTCAATGCCTTAGGAGTTACATTCTGTACAGGTTTTCCAAGTTCAAGATAAGTATTTGTTCCCTTAGAATTCTGTAAAGTAAAAGTGTATTCCTCTAATGAAATGTCTACCGGATTCACCATCACATTAATTACGGCATTGTTACTGGTCAAAACTTTATCTTTAGAATAAGTATTTTGGTCCTCTTTAGGACCAAATTTTACCTCATTTTTTAATATTCCGTAATATAATGTCACTTCTTTAGTTCCGTCAGTAGATATCTTTCCATCATCACTAATAGCTACTCCTTTTATGTTTATCAAATTGTCAGCTGTAGGCAAAATAACCTCTTTAGTCTCATCACCGTCAAGCTGTGTCAAAAGCCAACATGGTCTATCCTCAATCTTTGTAAGGGTCGTTGTTGCATCAGTGAAAGCTCCTTTTACCCAACCTTTCAAGTCACCACTAGTAATGGCATCTTTATTGTCCGGTTCGTAGAAGTACCAATATCCTTTATCACCATTAGTACCGTTTGCTATATAAGGAGAGAAACCATTAGCACCTGCCGGCCCCTCTTCTCCCTGTTCACCTGTAGCTTTATCTCCTTTCACAAATTTACCAGCTTCTTTGCTCCAGTAGTACCAATATCCGTCTTGAATATAAGGAGCTTTTGCCGACCATCCGGTCTTTTCACCATTAATCAGCCATTCGCCTGTAGTAGGGTCAACAGTCAAAATAGAGCTTTGACCTTCTGCTCCAGTTGCTCCAGTATCTCCTTTATCCCCCTTTGCTCCATTTACAATTTCATAGGGCGTTCCGTCATTAAAGGTAATTTTGAAACCTCCGGTGATTGGCTCAACGCTTTTAACCCATTTCCCCTCTTTAACAAATTTCTGCAGCTCAGCAATACTGGCTTTGTTTGCATCGATTTGTGTCTGCAGATTGTCGATGTCATCGTCGTAGTCCTTACAGCCTACATAGGTGACTGTGGACAAAGTCAACGCTCCAAGGAACATCACTTTTACAAATTTTCTTTTCATAACTACTTAAAAATTACATTAATAATATATTATTAAACACTAAGTTTCAATAATAGCATCCCCGTTACTTTATAGGTAACGGGAGAACCTTTGTTCCTGCTCTTTTGAGTAGTCTATATGGAAAAAGCATTTCAAATGGAGATGAAACTTTTTTACCCCTGCTAGTAAAAACGGCAGAGGGGAAGGAAATCATTATATCAATTACTCAGATCATAAAAAGTCCGGTAGAAAGAAATCCTCAGTTTTGCCCTATTATTTTCTTTTTTTTAGTAGTTTCTCCGAAATAATATTATTTTTGTTTGCTTGTTTCCGGAAATATATGCATCTTTGCAGCGCTGTTCAATGCCGTTACCTATAAAGTAACAGACAATATATCAGATGATTACGCAATCGAAAGAGCGTTTAATAAAATCAATAATGAGTTTGTTTGCTTCATCAATTTTCTTATTCTGAAATGGCTTTAAATACGTCTCGGTCACAGTAATGGATGAATGCCCCATAGACTGTGAAATAATTCCAGGATGCACCTCGCAATAATAAGCGGTAGTAGCCCAAGTATGCCGGGCGGTGTACGAACTTAATCTGTTCGGTATTCCCAAAAACTCTCCTAATATCAATAATTGGCGATTGAAACTGCGTAGTGCCAACTGATACTCCCGATAAGCTTCCATTGTCCCTTCAGGACTTCTTAAGAACGAAAACAGATAGGGGGAATGTACATCCTGATTCATATACATTCTTACTATTCTCATCGCCTCATTAGTCAAGGTCACCGAAAGGGGACGTCCTGTTTTCCGTCTGCGGTAAGTGATGACATTGCCATGCAGATCACTTTTACGAAGATAAGCGAGATCAACGAAAGGCATACCGCGCATCAGGAACATAAGAATAAAAAAGTGTCGTGCGCGTTGCATGGCCGGATTTACTCCGGATAATAAAATTAATCCGGCAAATATCTTTTCCACGTCCCCTGTCTCCAAAGCACGTTGATGTTCCGCCCGGGTTCCGGTATAAACGTAACGGAACAAACGAGGGATATATTTCGCCTCATTGTTGTCGACAGCACGATTATACACGGCACGAAGTATGCGCATATAAGTGGACACTGTATTCCAACTGCACTTGCGCTTACGAAGATGAATCTCGAACCCCTTTAACCACTCCGGCGTGATCTCGTTAAATGTAAAATCTTCACCCCCACAATAAGCGATAATGGCATTGAGACTGCTGCGATATACATGGGCGGTCCCAAAGTTTCCTCCCATTTGTAACCCATCGGCTACTTCTTTCATAAATGTCAGTACGTTCAACATCTTATTCCTCCTTAATTAATTAAACAAATAAACATACATACTGCAGCTATAAAAAGTTGTATAGGTACAATCATTATTATAGTTATTTTCAGATTTAAGTTTCTAGGAGGAAATTTATTTAATAAAAGTGCTATTTTCAGAACGAATACTTACTATCATTTTATGAATTATCAGTACATAAGTTACAAAAAGAGAAGCTTAAAAAATAAAAAGAGGATATATCGTAGATGATATACCCTCTCATTTCTTTTGATATCTTAGTAGTTTCTAATCTTACTTTTTAGAAGCTTCCAAAGATGCTTTACGGAATTCTTTCATTGCTTTTTCGATTTCCAAAGAAGCTTTACGAGCGCGAGTTCCTGCTGCTTTGTTACCGTTTTCAATCTGAGCGTTAGCATCTTTTGCGAAGTCAGCATACAGAGCTGCTACTTTTTCTACCAATTCTTTCATAATCCTTTTATTTTTTTCGTTAATAATGTGTCGCAAAAATACACTGTTTCCCGAAATAAACGCATAAAAACAATATTTTTTTTGAAATATTCTTTGAAAATAATGCAAAAAAAGGTCTTTTCGCCATTTTTACCTACCTTTGTAGCCATGAAACCGCTTACAGATACCGATTATATACATACTTTGATTGCTGAAGGAGAGCATCAACAACAGGACTTCAAATTTGAAATTTCCGATGCACGCAAGATAGCCAAAACCTTGTCCGCTTTTGCCAACACCGACGGAGGAAGATTGCTTATTGGCGTGAAAGACAATGGAAAAATAGCAGGCGTACGTTCCGAAGAGGAGAAATATATGATTGAGGCGGCCGCACAACTTTATTGTGTGCCCGAAGTGGAATATACAATGCAAACATACATAGTAGAAGGACGACAGGTATTGGTAGTCACTATCGAAGAGACCCTTCACAAACCGGTGTATGCCAAAGACGAAACCGGAAAACCGCTCGCCTATCTCCGTATCAAGGACGAAAACATATTGGCGACACCTATACATCTCCGCGTGTGGCAACAGAGCGACAATCCCCGTGGCGAACTAATCCGTTACACTGAACGTGAACAGCTTTTGCTCGATCAACTGGAACACGGTACTTTACTATCACTCAACCGTTATTGTCGTCAGACAGGAATCTCACGCCGTGCCGCCGAACATCTGCTTGCCAAATTCGTTCGTTATGGTATTGCAGAACCTGTATTCGAAAATCATAAATTCTACTTCCGGATGAAAGGTGAATGATCGCAATTACATTAGAGACTTTATGCTAAACAATGATGGTACTTTTCGGCTCATCGCAGAAGAAAGTCGGCATTCAGAATCCTGTTTTCAGAAAAGAGATAATGCCGGATATTGAAAAGGAGTTGGAATGTTGGTGAAACCCAACTGTTTTTTGTACCTTTGCACACGAAATATCAGCTTGGTTGGTATGCAACAAAGCTATCACACACGTTCAATTAGTAAATTGTAAATAATAAAATTGTAAATACAACAATGGGCTTATTTGGTTTATTCAAGAAAAAATCCGATGAAACAAAAGTCGGCAATGTAGAAGATTTCATTTCTCTGACCCGGGTCTATTTCCAGTCAGTTATCGCCACTAACCTTGGTATCACAAATATCCGCTTCCTGCCGGATGTAGCCAACTTCAAACGTTTATTCAAGGTACCTACGCAAAATGGCAAGTTAGGATTGGCCGAAAAGTCAGCTTCGCGCAAAATGTTGATGCAGGACTATGGATTGAATGAGAGTTTCTTTAAAGAAATCGATTCTTCCGTAAAACGCAACTGCCGTACTCAGAATGATATTCAATCTTATCTGTTTATGTATCAAGGATTCTCTAACGACCTGATGATGTTGATGGGGAATCTGATGCAATGGAAGTTCCGTATGCCGTCTATCTTTAAGAAAGCACTTTATGGCATGACTCAGAAAACGGTCCACGATGTTTGCACAAAGACTGTATGGAAAGCTGATGATGTGCACAAGACTGCAGCGGCTGTACGTCAATACAAGGAACGTCTGGGCTACTCCGAACAGTGGATGACGGATTATGTGTATAATATTGTCTTATTGGCAAAAAAAGAGCCGAAACGCAAGAATGATGACACGGAAACGAAAAAATAAGTTGCTCTAAAATGTTAGAAAACCGTAAAGATTAGCACGATAGAAAAAGCGGAGGTATGGAACTTCCGCTTTTTTCGTATCTTTATATACCATTAAATAGAGAGATTGCTTATGAAACAAAAGAAAATGCTTACACTTACTTTTTCACAATTGAAACAAATCTATAATCAAGAAATTCCGGAAGTGGTGGAGATGGCTGATAAAAGCTCCTCTGTTGAGGAGTTTAAGCTCAAAATGCAACGATTTCTGGAGACTTGCAGAATGGAGAATAAGACTGCGAAAGAGGCTAGGGAGCAAATTCGACTTTTACTCCATTATGATGGACAGGATGTCCATGAACTGTCTACGGGGCAGGATATGTCAATACAGACAATACGGTTGCTTTATGAATTTCTGACGGGAACATTGGAAAACATGGAGTTACCGACAGATTTATTCATAGAACTCTTTCAAATGTTCAAACGATTGAAAGGGGATGTAATACCTTTACCGTCTCCGCAACGTATCAAAAACCGGAATGACCGTTAGGAAACAGGATTGGATGAAGAGGTACGGGAAGTGCGGGATGAGAATAAAGAGCGGATGTTACATCTACTGATTCAAAAGATTGAAAACAGAAAGTCGAAGCCTTCGGCACGTTTTCATTTTGAAGAAAGGATGAGTTATGAAGAGAAATACAGACTGGTGAGTGAATGGTGGAATGACTTTCGCTTTCATTTTTTTGCCATTCCTTATTACCTGTCATTACTCAATGTTACGGGATATGGATATAACGATGAAGCGATCCGAAGCTATATTCTTTACTCGCCACGACTGGTAGAAACTTATGGAAATATCCGCGCATAGGAGAAAGAAGATATTGTAGAGACGGGGAAACCGAACCTAGTTTCAGTCTCTACGAATATCCGGATTTCCCCTTCCATATAACTGACAAAATGAGTAATCTGAGTATTGAAGATTAATCTTTCTCCTCTTTTACATATATTACTATATTTGCAATAATTGCAGTCAGGCCTCCGGTAGTGATTCCCGATGAAAAGATACTTCGAATTGCTTCGGGGGCTTGTTGCAGTACGTCCGGCATTAATTCTACTCCCAAGCCGAGAGAAAGGCTGACTGCTAATACCAACGTTTCTTTACGACCGATTTCCTGAGAAGAGACAATGCGGATACCTGCGGCGGCTACCGTACCGAACATCAGCAAGGTTGCGCCACCCAATACAGGATCGGGCATTAGTGAAAAAACAGCCCCTACAATGGGGAACAAGCCCAAAAGTACAAGCATTGCAGCAATATAATAACCTACATAGCGACTAGCTACTCCAGTCAGTTGAATAATACCGTTGTTCTGCGCAAAGATAGAGTTTGGGAAGGAGTTAAAAACTCCGGCAAGGAAAGAGTTGAATCCGTCTGCCATTACTCCACCTGAAACTCGTTTCAGATAAGAATCACCTTCAATCGGAAGACCGGATATCATAGAATTGGCAGTCACATCGCCCGTCGCTTCAATAGCCGTAATCAAGTAAACCAGCCCAATAGCTATAAAAGAGGAAACATTGAAGTCAATGCCGTATTTAAAAGGTTGAGGAATATTGAAACTCATCAGCATTTCTACATTCAGAGAGCTCATATCGACTTTCCCTAAGACGAAAGCCAAGCCATAACCAAGACAAAGCCCAAGAACAATGGAACTCATGCGCAGGTATTTATTTCCGCAACGATTGAAAAACAATACACTTAAAAGCACCAGTGCAGCAATAGATAGATTTTCCCAAGTTGCAAAGGTTCCGTTATCCATAGCAGAATATCCGCCTCCGCAAGATACGATCCCGACTTTTATCAGGCTCAATCCGATAAGTAGCACAACAATGCCGGATACTAATGGAGTGATGATATTACGCAAGTACTTAAAGGTACGGCTGACAATCATCTCGATGGGCGCGGCAGCCATACAGGAACCGAAAATTAGAGGTAATCCACCGACAAGCCCTGTGGCTATGATAGGCCCTATAAAAGAGAAACTGGTTCCCTGAATACAGAGCAGCCCCGCTCCTATCGTTCCGAAACGGTGACATTGAATGAAAGTTGATACTCCTGAGGCAAAGAGAGACATAGAGACCAGAAAACTCGTCTTCTCCACATCCAGTTTCAAAGCACTCGCAATGATAAGTGGCGGTGTAATGATGGCAACAAAGATAGCCAACAGATGTTGCAAAGCGGCAAATAGCGCATCTTTAAAAGGAGGACGGTCTTCAACACCGTAGATTAAATCTGTTTTCATTTAATTCAATGTCCATTTTAGGGCTAGTGTCGGGATTGCATAAAAGCCATCACGATTACCGAAGTTATTACTTAATTCCACTTCCGAGCCTATACTTAAGTTGAAATTCTTATTTACTCCTTTAATACGGTTCAGGTTTACCCAAAACTGTGGTTCGGTAAGGAAGATCGTTTTCCCATAATCCGTTTCCTCGCGCCACCAGTCGGCAAACCCGGAGAAAGTCAGCAAGTTATGGCAAAAATTAATGTACCAGGTACCTGTCAATTGGAAATTGTTAGGTGATTTATGCTTCTGAATGTACTTATACATGGCGCTCACAGTGAAACCTTTTGAGAAAGAAGCATTGTTATAAGTATAGGTAGCACCGGCCAGATAAGCATTATTGTAAGAAAATCCTTTTGCCAAACCACCGTTATATTCGAGATGTGCGGAAAAAGGAGCTTTCCAGAATTTCAGCTCACGGGCAATCTCCCAATAAGCGGAAGCCACCCCGTCGGAAGTATAATCCATATCAACAAAGAAATAGGTACTTCCCCAAGCATCGGGATGGAATTTCTCTACGGTAGAAGTCAGCAAAGGACGACCTTTTAAATCTTTATCATACAGGGAACGTCCGAAATCATAATGCAACTGTATGTTTTGAGCCCGCAATCCCGGCACGGCCCAAAGCAACATACAAAGGAAAAAAGCAGCAATAATCTGTTTCATGAATAAATGTGTTTTTTAATGAAAGCGCAAAATTAGTTAAACCTGCACATATACACACATTACTTACACAGATTTTTTATTTCAAATTATTATTTCCTGTGTCCCACCATAGGCGTGTACCTTCATGATCTTCTCCATCCAAGGCTTTCACAAGGGCAGAATATTGCTTCGGATCTTCTGTTTGCAAAGTACCGGGAAAGTGAAGTCGACGTACCATCGTCTCCGAATCTATACATCCGTTCCTGCTATGATTGAAACGTACGGGAAACAAGCGGGGATATCCCGTACGTCGTTGTTCAGCCCAAGCTTCACAGCCTTCGGGAAACATGGCAATCCACTTTTGGGTAATAATCTTCTCCAGCTTTTTCTCCTTATCATCCGACGGATTCCATTTTGGTGATACCTTACAACGAGCTTCCATATTATTCTCCGTTTCATAAGTGTCTACAAAATTCGAAGCTATCCGTTCGCTCTTCAAGTAATCTTCTACTCCATAGACACCCCATTGTTCGAAAGAAGTCATCACTCCGTTCCGATAGCAGTTTTCTTCATCTTCGTCTGTCCAACCGCGTAAAGCGGCCTCAGCACGTAAAAACCAGACTTCAGAAGCCGTCATCAGAGGTGCGTCCGTAGCCTGTGTGACCGACAATCGGGACAGCCCTGCATAATGATTATGTGCAAAACAGGTTCCCTGACGAATGCCACGATACTCTCCCCTAAACTTTTCATCCGTACAAGGAACGAAATAGGCTTTGAGTCGGGGATCATCGTATCCCGTAAGTATAGACTCCATTGAAGCATTCATATACGTTTCATTCCACACCAGATTAAGTTCTCCCAACGGATTAGTATATCCCGTTTTTGTAGAAACCGCAACTTTTTCCGATCCTCTCTCAAAGAAGCCGTAATCATTTTTCTTTATCTTCTCTATTTCCAAACGTGCCTTGTCGGGAGCGATTGATGCAAGACGCATAGCCAAACGCAAGCGCAGAGAATTGGCAAACTTCACCCAAGAGGAATACTTGCCATCCAGCAGAATATCAAAACGGGCGAACCCATTGGATTCCGGTTTTTCTTCGATATAACCAGTAAGAGCGACAACGGCAGAATCCAATTCATTAAAAAATTCATAATAGGCCTCTTTCTGCGTATCAGGTTGATAATGCTTTTCCGCATTCGCAAAATACCTGTAAATAATAGGGCCATAGTAATCCGTTACCCGATGCATCACTTCCACTTTCAATATTTTCGTAATACCGAACAGAGCTGGATGAGTATCACGGGTAGCATTCTCCGACTGATATATCTGTGGAAAAATATACGAATACATATGTGTCCACATCGCACTATTCCAACCGTCCTGCATATTATAATCGGAATTATTGGAACCGCCGTTCAGAGGTTTGGCGTCATGCATATATCCACTGAACATATCCGCATTCAGGTTCTGTATCAACTGGAAAGGCCAGTTCTTCCCCTTTCCGTAATCGTAATTAAAATAAATGCCTTGTTGGATAATCCCCAGACGGATTCCATAACCATTATCGTCAATGATCAGATCTTCATCCGTAATGCCGGACAGATCGGTATTATAATCGCGGAAGTTACCCGTGCATGCTACGCAAAAAAGCCACCAGCCTATCAAATATAAATATATGTATCGTTTCTTCATTTTCCCTTTTCAGATTTTAAAACTCACATTTCAGCGTAAAACCCAGGCTACGGGTAGTAGGCATTCCGAACACCTCGATACCTTGATTATCATTTCCTGTAGAAAGTACCAGATCCGGGTCAAAAGGTGCTTCCTTATACAAGAAACACAGGTTACGGGCTACAAACGAAAGTTGCACATTCTTCAATACTTTAGTTTTCTGCATCCATTCCTTAGGGAAATTGTAACTCAGCGACACTTCACGCAAACGCAGATTGGTGGCATCGTACATATAATATTCCGTCACTCCGGCACGTCCGCCTACCACATTCTTATAGAATCCTTTCACATTGTCTATCCGTTCCCCTTCCAGCACAACATATCCTTTATCACGAGCGTCGGCAGTTATTTCCGACACTCCATAAAGATCCATTTCCGCCTGCGTTTGCGAAAGGACTTTACCACCATAACGCCAGTCGAGCAAGAAGTAAAGACTGAATCCCTTGTAAGAAAACGTATGATTCCATCCCATTAAAAAGACCGGATTGGCATTTCCTACTTTCACCGTATTACCATCTCCTTCCACCAACGGCAGCCCTTTATGATCTCCTTCCGTCCCATAAACAATCTTTCCCTGATCATCGCGCACAAAAGCTTTTCCATATATATCCCCGATAGAACCGCCTTTCACCAATTTCATAGCATAGCTTGAAGAAAAACTTGTAGGTCCGTAAACAAACTCCTTCAAGTCATCATGCAACTTCACAATCTTATTCTTATTGGAAGAAAAGTTGAGCGACGTCTTCCATGTGAAGTCAGAAGTTAACACCGGAGTAGCATTCAGCGTAATTTCCCATCCCTTGTTTTGAATATTTCCGGCGTTCACATACCGATAAGCAAACTCATCACCGGCGAGAGCAGGAAGTTTGAAAAACTGATTATACGTATTTGTGCGATAATAAGTCAGGTTAATTCCCAAACGGTGTCGGAAGAACTTCCATTCCGTTCCGAATTCCATAGCATGAGTCATTTCCGGTTCCATTTCTTTAAAAGGCGCAGCATCATTTGCCTGTACTTCACCACCGGCATTGACGTGCGAAGTAGAATTTGTGATGTACAGAGGGATATCATTTCCCACTTTACTGTAAGCCCCGCGTAGTTTTACAAAAGAAATCCATTCGGGCAATTTCAGCCATTTATCAAGCAGTATGGAAAGACCGACGGACGGATAAGCAAACCCTGATTTCTCATGCTTGGTATAGGACAACGTGGACGACCAGTCATTACGGGCTGTCAAATCAAGAAATATCTTTTTCTTATAACCTATCTGAGCCGTACCGAAAAGTGATTGCAACTGCCGGTGTGCATCTATCTTCTGATCAATACTGGCAGAGCTGTTCATCACGATATTGGCAATATTAAACACATTGGCATATTTCAAAGAAGCATTCTTCGAGTCGTAACGGGTTGAGTTCACCACCTTATCATTGATACTGCCGCCGATAGCCGCATCCAGAGTAAAATCACCCCATGTTTTCTTAAACATAGCCATCACGTCACCATACATCTGCGTTTCCTGATAGTCCATCTCAAGATAACGCCCGTTCACTCCGCATAAAGCAGTTGCGGTAGAAGCATAGAATTTCTGACGCAATTTGTCAGCCCAATAATCCATATTGCCACGTGCTTGTATCGTCAGCCAACCACTCACTTTGAAAGTGGCGGAAAGAGCAAGAATGACACGTGTGCGTGTTTCCTTGCTTTGGATGCGATTCACTATCCAATATGGATTCTGCTCGAAATCTTCGGTAAACGTATGCCAATTCTGCACATTCAAATTACGCTCTTCATTATAAGTTTCAAAATGCTCCTTATAATAAGACAGATCTTCGCCACGCGGAAAACGGTAAAGCCCTACTAACGGATTCATATAGAAACCTCCTGAGACGGGCTTATTCTCAACCGTTTGTTTCATAACATTGACATTGCCATCCAACTTCAGACGTTTGTTGAACATGGCAGCCGTTTCACGCAGATTGATGTTATGCTTCTTTAATTTATTCCCTTCAATAATACCCCGTCCGGTAGTATTGGCATAAGAGAAATAAGTTTGCAGATTTTCATTTCCGTGACTGACGGATACGGAAGTCATCGAAGTAAGTCCGGTACGGAAAAAATCATTCAGATTATCATGCACCTCCAAACTTTCCTTTTCACCCCAACTATCTATCACATCACTCACCCCATAGCTGTTTTGCATCCGGGGTAAGCTGAAAGCCTTTTCAAAAGTAAGTCCGGTAGAGAAGTGGATACTTCTTTTCCCTGTAGAATTTCCTTTTTTGGTAGTGATCAGGATTACTCCATTGGCAGCTAGACTTCCATACAAAGCCGCTGCCGGGGCGCCTTTCAAGATACTGATACTTTCTACATCCTCCGGATTCAGATTGGAGATACCATCTCCTCCATCCCGGTTTCCGGCATTTGCCGTTCCGCCAATCGCCGAATAAGCCTGTTCCGGAGAAGTGTTGGACATCGGCACACCGTCTATCACATAAAGCGGCTGATTATCTCCGGATACCGAACGGACTCCCCGAAGAGTGATTTTGGCAGAACCACCCATACCGGAAGAATTCTTGTTGACCTGCACTCCTGCAGCTTTTCCGGCAAGGGCTGTTATCATATTTATCTCCTTTACCCGATTCAATTCTTCCCCTTTTATTTTCTGAGTCGAATAGGCCAAAGTAGATTCATCCTTTTCAAGCCCTAGAGCAGTCACAATTACATTATCAAGCATGACCGTATTTTCCCGAAGGGAGATTTCAAGCATTGCCCTACCCGCTACTTTGACTTCCACTGTCTCATAACCGATAAAGGAAACTTGCAGAATAGCGCTATCCGGAACGGACAAAAAGAAGCTACCGTCTATATCACTGACAGTTCCGTTCGCTCCTCCTTTCTCACGAATGGTTGCCCCGATAAGCGGCTCGCCATTGGTATCGACAACACGTCCCCTTACCGTTGCCGTCGCATTATCCGTAGGGGTTTCTATGGTTTCTATAAACGTAACTTGTTCCGAAGCGTAACCATTCTCGCTTAAAAAGAAGAATGAACTCAATAAACAACTTACAACAACTTGAACTCTCAATGATATTATAAAAGACTGTCTATTCATTATGCCACAAAAATACGTAAATATTTTATATATTGCATTTTTTCACATTGATTTTGAACGAAATAAACATTATCACTATTTTTGCATGAAATTAAAATGATACATAATGATGGAAATCGAGAAACATCCACTAGAACCATTTCTTCCGGCAAAAGCCAAACTGCTAATGCTGGGAAGTTTTCCACCGCAGAAAAAGCGTTGGTCTATGGACTTCTATTACCCGAACCTGAATAATGATATGTGGCGTATTTTCGGTGTGTTGTTTTTTAATGACAAAGACTACTTTCTAAATCCTACACGAAAAGCGTTTTGCCGTGAACGGATTATAGACTTTCTAAATGAGAAAGGAATTGCACTGTTCGATACGGCCTCGTCCGTTCGCCGACTACAAGACAATGCGTCCGATAAGTTTCTGGAGGTTGTGGAAGCCACCGATATTGCCGCAATGCTTCGTCGGCTTCCCGAATGTAAGGCCATCGTTACGACTGGTCAGAAAGCTACTGACACACTCCGGCAACAATTGGATGTAGAAGAACCGAAAGTCGGCGATTATTCGGAGTTTGTTTTTGAGAAACGTGCAATGAGGCTGTATCGTATGCCTTCATCATCGCGAGCATACCCATTGGCATTGGATAAGAAAGCGGCTGCCTATCGAATCATGTATCAGGATTTACAGTTACTACCCTAAATGTGAAACAACAAATATCAAATAATAAATTAGAAATGAGTATGACACCTTTATTTTTGCAGTATCCGGCATGCAGCACATGCCAAAAAGCCAAAAAGTGGTTAACAGAAAATAACATTGAATATACAAACCGGTTGATTGTAGAAGAAAATCCTACAGTAGAAGAGCTAAAAGCATGGATTCCCCGTAGCGGTCTGCCTATAAAGAAATTCTTCAACACTAGCGGACTCGTTTATAAAGAGCTGAAACTGAGTGAGAAGTTGCCAAGCATGAGCGAAGAGGAACAAATAGAACTGCTGGCTACAAACGGTAAGTTGGTGAAACGTCCTCTAGTAGTAACAGACAGTTTTGTATTGGTCGGTTTCAAGCCCGATGAATGGGAAAAATTAAAATAGTTCAAAACTTATTTACCCGAATGTTTGGAGATTCAGAAGTTTCTACTACCTTTGCAGCCGCAAACACGGGAGTAGCTCAGTTGGTAGAGCACCGGTCTCCAAAACCGGGTGTCGGGAGTTCGAGCCTCTCCTCCCGTGCAATAAGAAAACCGCAAATAGTCGTCAAGCCATTTGCGGTTTTCTTATTATTGCCTCACAGATAAGTCACTACTCCCGGCTCAGTTTGAAAACTCTCTCTTAGACTAATTCTTACCCGCCTTTTCCAATCCTTTAGCAGCCTCAACCAGTCGGATAAACTCTCTTCGATATCCTCTTTCATCATTATTCAATCCCTGTTTAGCCAGCTTAATGACTTTGTCATAATCGGCAGTTCCTTTAAAGTCAGAATCACGAAGCAACTGTCCGAACATGGCTACTGCCGAAGCGAAACGGAAGTCGGAAGAAACACTATCTCCTTTGTTATCTACAAAAGGAAGTTCCATTTTCCTGCTGACATCCTTATCCGGAGCTTTGTAGCGCAATTTCACAGTAAGGAGTTCATCAGATCCGGTCGGCTTCAGCGTCATTTTTTCTTTCTTTTGGTATTTCAAGTCGTCTACTTTACCTACATATTCATTCTTCACACCTGCGGGAATCACTTCATAAAAAGCTGTTACCGTATGTCCTGCTCCCATATCTCCGGCATCTTTCGCATCATTATTGAAATCTTCGTCTTTCAGCAGACGGCTTTCGTAACCGATCAGACGATATGCCTGTACTTGAGAAGGATTAAATTCCACTTGCAGTTTGACATCTTTTGCCACAGTATGCAATGTAGCACCGAATTCGCCTACTAAAACACGGTTGGCTTCCTGCAAGTTATCTATATAGGCATGATTCCCATTTCCTTTTTCAGCCAATACTTGAATTTTCTTATCTTTGTAGTTACCCATTCCATAGCCTAGTACAGTAAGATGTACGCCACTTTTCCGTTCTTTTTCTATCAATTGTTCCAATCCTTCGGCGGAAGAAACGCCGACGTTGAAATCACCATCGGAACAAAGTATGATACGGTTATTGCCATCAGAGATAAAGTTCTTTTTAGCTATTTGATACGCCAAATGAATGCCCGCGCCTCCTGCAGTAGATCCGCTTGCGGTCAATTCATCTATCGCTTCACGGATTTTCTGTTTATCACCGCCCGAAGTAGCTTCCAGTTTCACACCGGCACTGCCTGCATAAGTCACGATTGCCACCTTATCTTTATTCCGCAGATTATTCACCAACAGTTTGAGCGATGACTTTACCAAATCCAATCGATTAGCCCCCCACATAGAACCGGAAACATCAACCAAGAATACAAGATTGGACGCCGGCAACTGCTCCGTCGGAATTTCTTTAGCTTTCAATCCGATACGAACAAGCCGATGAGCTGTATTCCAAGTACAAGTTCCGGCTTCCACAGTTATCTTCACAGGATCGTCGCCCGTTGGTTTCGGATAGTCGTAAGAAAAGTAATTCACTAATTCTTCCGTACGGATTGCATCGGCAGGAGGCAATTCTCCTCTATTGATAAAACGACGCATATTGCTATAAGAAGCAGGGTCCACATCAATAGAGAAAGTAGAAAGCGGAGTATCCGCTACACTCTTGAAACCATTCTCCTGAATTCGGCCATACTCTTCCGTATTCATTCTCGCATCCATATCATACATGGCAGTCGGACACACCGCTACATACGCACCGGTCACTGCCTTTGTTTTCATTGTACCGTATCCCACTACGACACACTCCTCCAACGCCACATCATCAGTCTTCATTTTAACATCCAGTTTGACCGACTCAACCACTCTTTTTTCTTCTTTATACCCGATAAACCGGAATAACAATACATCCCCTTTTTGGGCCTGAATGGAATAACGACCGTTCACATCTGTGATTGCCCCACTTTTGGAACGGTTATTCACTACCGAACAACCGGTAATCGAAGTTCCATCCGCTGCGTCCGTCACAATACCGGTCACGGTAATAGTTTGCGCATTCATTGTTCCTAAGCAAATAACTGCCATCAGCAGTACGAGCATGATTGCTCTGAATTGGTTTGTTCTCATAACTTCATTATTTTAAAATGTTACTATTCATCGCTTTTACTATAGAGATGCGGATTTCACACAGATTCCATAAATTGCCTGAACTTTTTTTATCCGGGCGGAAAAAAGTCACTTAAAAATTCCTACTTATTCCTTTGTAACTCTTAATATGATATGTATATTTGCCAAACATAAACATATCATAAATATGAAAAACGAAGTTGATGGAAGGCGGGAAATAGCCTCACGAAACACGGTCTGGGCTACTCTTATCGCCCGCAAACTAACTCGTTGGGGTATCACTCCCAATCAAATTTCCATGATGAGCATATTCTTCGCTATGGTGGGATGCCTTCTGTTGATCGGCACAGTCATTGATCCCGGTTTTAACAAGTATGTAGCCTACATTCTGTTCATCGTTTGCATGCAGTCGCGGTTACTCTGCAACCTGTTCGATGGGATGGTAGCTATCGAAGGAGGGAAGAAAAGTGCCAACGGGGATCTCTACAATGATATGCCCGACCGATTCGCCGATGCTTTGTTCATCATTCCCGTCGGATATGTAGCAGGCGGATTCGGTATTGAACTAGGATGGCTGGCTGCTCTTCTTGCCGTGATGACAGCTTATTTCCGCTGGATAGGAGCCTACAAAACGCACCAGCATTTCTTTAACGGCCCGATGGCCAAGCAACACCGCATGGCATTGCTCACGCTTGCCTTTGCAGTAGCCACCTGTACCATTCACGCAGGATACGACCGGATGGTATGTCTCATAGCCCTGATAATTATAAATGTCGGCCTTGTCGCAACACTGATACACCGTCTGTACCTCATGTCACACACACCAAACAATGAAATAAAATGAAAGAACTACTGGATATCATATTTCCTACGCTAAGCGATGAACTGATTATCGTCATTTCGCTCATCATCGGACTGCTCATTACGGCAAGCCTTATTCTTTTTCTCGTAAAGAAGATCTCTCCAAGAACAAATATCAGCGAACTCTCCGCCCGCACACGTTCATGGTGGATCATGGCGGGTATGTTTATCGGTGCTGTATTTATCAGCTATAATATTTCTTATTTCTTCCTTGCCTTTCTCTCTTTCATTGCTTTCAGAGAACTGTATTCGGTGTTGGGATTCAGAGAGGCAGATCGCGGAGCATTATTCTGGGGGATACTGGCCATTCCCATTCAATATTACCTTGCTTACCTTGCCTGGTATGGAGCATTCATCATCTTCATCCCGGTAGTTATGTTTCTCGTATTACCCTTACGACTGGTTTTGAAAGAAGACACTCACGGAATCACCAAGTCGATGGCTTTATTACAGTGGATTCTAATGCTTTCGGTATTCGGTATCAGCCACCTCGCTTATCTCCTGTCACTTCCCGAACTGCCGGGATTCAATGCGGGGGGACGAGGTCTGCTATTATTCCTTGTATTCCTTACGGAAATCAACGATGTTATGCAATTTATCTGGGGCAAACTTCTCGGACGACATAAGATACTTCCGAAAGTAAGTCCGAACAAGACATGGGAAGGATTTTTAGGTGGTGTAATCAGCACTACCGCCATTGGTTACTTTCTCGGTTTCCTGACTCCCCTCTCCGCTCCTAACGTTCTTCTGGTAAGCGCTCTTATTGCCATTGCCGGATTCTCGGGAGACGTAGTCATCTCCGCCATCAAAAGGGATAAAGGAATTAAGGACATGGGGAACAGTATTCCCGGTCATGGAGGAGTATTCGACCGGATAGATTCTCTGTCCTACACCGCTCCCGTCTTTTTTCATTTAGTTTATTACATTGCATATTAAAGGAAAGAATGGAAAAGAGATTCATGCAAGCTGCTATCATGCAGATTATATATAAAGGTATATGCCAATGGTTCTTGAAACTGATCGTAGGAGTTCAGTTCACCGATTGCCGATTCCTCAAGAAAGAAAAGCAGTTCATCATTCTAGCCAACCACAACAGCCATTTGGACACTTTAAGTTTATTATCTTCTCTGCCCGGAAAACTTTTATGGAAAGTCAAACCTGTAGCAGCAGAAGATTATTTCGGTAAAAACCGCTTTCAGGCTTCCATAAGTAACTATTTCATCAACACACTGCTAATCAGAAGGAAAGGAGAAAAAGATTCGGAACATGACCCGATCCGCAAAATGCTTGAAGCCATCGATGCAGGATATTCACTGATTCTTTTTCCGGAAGGAACCAGAGGAAAGCCGGAACAGATGGGAAAAATTAAATCCGGCATAGCCCGTATCCTGTCTCTGCGACCTGAAGTAAAATATATTCCCGTATTCATGACCGGCATGGGACGTTCTCTTCCCAAAGGTAAAATGATACTGTTACCATATAAAGCATCTATCTATTACGGTATGCCCACATTGGTAAAGAGCACGGATATACATGAAATATTGGAACAGATTGCAGATGATTTTGAAATAATGAAAGAAAAATATCAAGTCATTATTGACGACGAAGAAGAATAGGCATTGTTTTTTAAAAGAACCATATCCAAACTGTCGGACGAGGAGCTACTCACACACTACGCCCAGTCCGGGGATACGGAATATTTCGGTGAATTATACAACCGCTATATCCCGTTACTGTATGGACTGTGCCTGAAATATCTGCAAGACGAAGACCGGGCACAGGAAGCGGTCATGCAGTTGTTTGAAGATTTATTGCCTAAGCTGGGAAATTATGAGATCAAAGTGTTCAAGCCCTGGCTCTACCGGGTGGCAAAAAATCATTGCTTGCAACTTCTGCGGAAGGAGAATAAAGAAATTCCGTTAGATTACACCATTAATATTATGGAATCCGATGAATTTCTGCATCTATTAAGTGAAGAGGAAAGTTCGGAAGACCGGTTAAAAGCATTACATCACTGTCTCGAAAAGTTGCCCGAAGAACAACGGACCAGCATTACACGTTTCTTTTTAGAGGAAATGTCGTATGCGGATATTGTCGAACAGACCGGATTTACTCTGAATAATGTAAAAAGCTATATCCAGAACGGAAAGCGAAACTTAAAAATCTGTATCAAGAAACAAACCCTATGAGACTATCGGACTACATACAAGGACTCCGCAAAGGAAAAGAAGCACATCGGTTGGAAAAAGAGTCGATGAAAGACCCTTTCCTGGCTGATGCGATAGATGGATACAACCAAGTGGAGGGAAATCACGAACAACGGATTGAGCAACTGCGGATACAAATTTCTGCCCGTTCTACAAAGAAAAGAAATACCTACGCTATCATTTGGAGTGTTGCCGCCTGTCTGGTGATCGGATTCGGAATCAGCAGCTATTTCCTGTTCCTGAAAGAGACACCAGAGCCTGTCATTCCGATAATTCCACAAAAGGAAATCGCACTAGCTCCCATAAAGACAAAGACGGATTCCACTCCTATTTCCCCAGTTTCCACGAAACAAGCGGATAAGAAAGATATCATCGCCAAAAGCCGGACTACCATTTCCAAGCCTCCAAGTGCTCCCATTACAACAATGCCTATGGAGGAGGAAACTTCGGATCAAACGGTTGCAGCGACAGACGAAGAAGTAATAATGACAACAGGAGCTTCTGATCCCGAATCCGTCAAAAAGATGAGAATAGCTAAAATGGCAGTTATTCCCACCAATGATATAATCAAAGGAAAAGTGACCGACCAAAAAGGGGAACCGCTTATCGGCGCCAGCGTAATGTACAAAGGAACGAATATCGGAACCGTTACAGATGTGAATGGAGAATTTTCATTACTCAAAAAAGCAGAGAACAAGCAGTTGACAGCACAGTATATCGGATATGACCCGGTAGAAGTTCCGGTAGATACCAGCCGGACAATGCTCATTACCATGAACGAAGACCAAAAAGGACTCAGCGAAGTGGTGGTAATGGGATACGGAGTCAATAAAAAGGCAAATAAAGATAACACTCCGCAACCCGTTGACGGAAAACGTAAATATCAGAAATATCTGAAAGAGAATCTGGTCCGTCCGACGGACGAAACGTGCGCACAAGTGAAAGGAAAAGTGGTATTGACCTTTCTGGTCAATAGGGACGGACGGCCTTTCCACATTAAAGTAAAGAAGAGTCTCTGCGAATCTTCCGACAAAGAGGCAATCCGTCTGGTTCAGGAAGGACCGGACTGGACATACGGAAACAAGCAGGCGGAGGTAACCGTCAAATTCGATTAACGCAAAAGCCTGCTTGAATATTAAATCAGTTCATAACTGGCCATTTGTATCGGCATATCCAGATTATGGAGTACTTTTTCCAACAAAATACCCTCGCGGTTATCATACTCATATCCGAAAGTAGCGCGAATACCCTGTAGAATAAACTGCGTGGCACGGTCCAACGCCATTGGCAAACTGTCACCCTGCATCAAAGACCCCGTGATAACACTTGTAAAAGTATCCCCTGTACCCGGATAATGGGCAGGCAGATAAGGACAAGTCACCTTCCAATAACGGTTTCCTTGACGGTTATAAGCATAAACAGAAGTTTTATGAGGTTCACCATGTACGGGAACACTGGTTATGATAACCACATCAGGACCTTTATCAGACAAGAGCCGAAGATATTCTTTCAACTCCTCATCTGTATTGTCCGCTTTATAAGGCCTGTCCAACAGATAAAACAGTTCTGTCAAATTCGGGGTAACTACATCCGCTTTTGTAATCAAGTGACGCATCTCCTTCACCATCTCCCCATCAAAATTAGCGTACAGCCGACCGTTATCTCCCAACACGGGATCAGCCACGATTAAACTATCCGGCTGCCGGAAGTCCCTGATAAAATCGGAAACGATCTGAATCTGCTTCGGAGAGCCCAGATATCCCGTATAGATAGCATCGAACTGCACTTCCAGTTTTTTCCATTCGGCAATAATCTTCGGCATTTCGTCCGTCAGATCGAGAAAAGAGAAACCGGGATATTGCGTGTGATTGGACAGCACAGCCGTAGGCAGCGGACAGACTTGAAAGCCCATAGATGAAAGAATAGGGATAACGACCGTGAGAGATACGCGCCCCATCCCCGAAAGGTCATGAATGGCAGCTATTTTCTTTACTTTATTGGCATACATATCATTTACATTTAACAACTACATCAATATTACCAATACGTCCTTTGCTCCATGTGCTCCCATCACCAAAGCCTGTTCGATATCAGCAGTCTTTGAAGGACCGGAAATAAACGTGCCGAATTTATATTCCTGCCCGTCCAATTCACGGTAAGCGTCATACATCGTATCCACTATCTTATTCCGGTCGAGCAAGATAACCAACTTCTCCGAAATGAAATAAACAGCTTTATACTTTACTGTTTGCGGAATCCAGACAGCCCCGTTCTCAGCAACTCCGATTTCTCCTTTCACCACAGCCACATCCGTGCCGTCCAACTCTTTCGGGTCATCCAGATTATCGGGATTGAACGTCGCGCACGAAATATCCGGCAACACGGAAGCAATGCGCATAGCCTCCGGATAGGTCCGACGAATCACCGCATTCACATCTTCTCCCTCACCCAATACAACAGCCGTGCCTCCCACCGCACGGCTGATAGCACAAAACTGTTCTATTTTATCGGGATATGACAACTGTTTCATATCCGCAATATCCGGCTTATCATAACGAACTTGCGTATTTTTGCGGATACTGGCTAATATTTCTTCTCTACTGCTCATTTAGATTCCTCCTTTCCCTGCACTTTGTTCTTCTTCCACATCTCATTAAACGATTCTTTGGCAAATTCCGGCAACTCACGTCCCTTTCCCCAATCATCGAAATCATTGTATTTCATAAATCGTGGCAGGCTGTTTATCATCGGAGCCGCCCACAAAGCAGCATTGAACAATGCCGGACGCTCCATCAGGAACTTCATTCCACCGGACATGATCTTCTTTCCCGTATTCGCCTTGCCCAGTCCGTCCAAATCCTGACGCCACTTATAAATCTGTTCGGCAAGATCCACTTTCACCGGACAGACATCAGAGCAGGACATACACAGAGAGCAGGCAGAAAGATTATCATAATATTTCTCCGGATCATGGGCCATACCCAGATTGATCCCGATAGGACCGGGAATAAAATAAGTATAAGAGTATCCACCGCTTCGACGATATACGGGACAAGTATTCATACACGCACCGCAACGAATACAATTCAGTGTCTTGATATGGTCGGTCTTGGACAGCAATGCACTCCGGCCATTGTCCACAATAATGATGTGATATTCACCTCCTTCGCGAGGGCGACGGTAATGGGAAGTATAGGTTGTAACCGGTTGTCCGGTAGCCGAACGTGCCAGCAAACGGGTAAATACCCCCAACGCCTCCAGGTCCGGCACAATCTTTTCCATACCGAAAGCAGCAATATTCAGCTTCGGATATGAAGTTCCCATATCGGCATTTCCTTCATTGGTACACACCACGATATCACCGGTCGAAGCAACGGCAAAGTTAGCGCCAGTCATGGCAGCTTCGGCATTCAGAAAAAGATGACGCAGGTTCTTACGGGCGGCATGAGTCAGATAAGTAGGATCAAAGTTACCTTTTTCCGTTCCCATCTCTTTCTCAAAGAGTTCACCCACCTGTTCCCGTTTGATGTGGATGGCAGGCAACACGATATGACTCGGTTCGAGATGCATCAATTGCAGAATACGCTCGCCCAAATCGGACTCCACAACATCGATACCACGCTCCATCAGGAAAGGATTCAACCCACATTCCTCTGCAAGCATGGATTTACTTTTGATGAAATGATGCACATTATGTTCATTCAGTATCTCGTACACAATGGCACAATATTCATCAGCGTCTTTCGCCCAATGCACGATAGCGCCATTGGCGGTAGCATTCTTTTCAAACTCCAGCAGGAGTTCTTCGAGATGGCTGTTGGAATATAGTTTCAGTTCACAGGCCTTGTTGCGCAACTCTTCCCATTCGGGAACTTCCTTACTCATCTTATCCCTCTTGGCACGGACCATCCAAAGGGTTTCGTTATGCCATGCTGCCATCTTGCTGTCCTGCAAGAACTTCTCGGCAGCCTTTGAATGTTTTGTACTCATGATTGCGATGTTAGAATTTCTACAATATGGATAATCTGAATGGGCAGATGTTCCCGTTTGATAACGCCTTGCATATGCATCAGGCAGGAACTGTCCGCTCCGACAATATACTCGGCTCCGGTAGCCATGTGGTCTTTCACCTTATCGCGCCCCATACATACGGAAACAGCTTGCTCTTCTACGGCAAACATTCCGCCAAAGCCGCAGCATTCGTCAATGTGGCTGGGTTCGAACACCTCGATTCCTTCTACTAGATTGAGCAAATCACGCAATTTATTGTAATAAGGGATATTTAATTCGCTGGGAGCGGAGTTGAACAATTCACGCACACCGTGACAACTGTTGTGAATACTGACTTTGTGCGGAAAGCGTGCAGGCAGTTTCGTGGGTTTGATCACATCGTGGATGAAATCGCAAAGGTCATAAATTTTTCCCGCACTCTGACAGACATGACCTTCTTTCTCTAAAATACCCGGATGATTCTCTTTCACAAAAGCGACACAACTGGCGGAGGGACCGACAATGTAGTCATATTGTTGAAACAAATCATCAAAACGGAGTGCCAGCTTCATTGATTCATCTTCAAAACCGGCATTCGCCATCGGTTGTCCGCAACAAGTCTGATCCAACGGATAATCGACGTCTACTCCCAGACTTTTTAATAGCTTATACGATGCCACCCCCACATTGGGATATATAGCATTGATATAACAAGGAATAAACAAACCTACTTTCATAATATATCATGTAATAATTTAAGCTTCTTCCGCTACATTGTTTATCCAATTGAGCAGTATTATTACAACAAGGCCGGAGGAAAAAATGTTCGCCACCGCACATATACTTTTATGATATTGCAGAATCCCTTTTTTACACTATCTTTGCCGCATGAAGACTCTATATATTGTTATAGGAACGATTTCCCTAGCACTCGGCATTCTCGGCATTTTTCTGCCGCTATTGCCTACCACACCTTTCCTGCTACTTACCGCAGCCCTTTATTTCAAAGGGTCGTCCCGTCTATATAACTGGTTGCTCAATCATCGTTATTTTGGTCCTTATATCCGCAACTACCGTGAAAATAAAGCGATTCCTCTCCGCGCCAAGATAGTTTCCCTCGTACTAATGTGGGGAACCATGTTTTATTGTATTTTCTTCCTGATTCCCCTGATATGGGTAAAGGTTCTCTTGGGACTGATTGCCGCAGGAGTCACTTATCATATCCTTTCTTTCAAGACATTGAAATAATTAGATAGCCCCTGGCGTGCATCTGCAAGTTTATCTTCCCAATGTTTCACAGAATTCTGACCGATGATGTCTGTCACGTATTTCACGGAAATAAAAGGAATCTCTTTCGAACGGCAAACGAATGCCTGTGCATAAGCTTCCATATCTACAACGTCTCCATTTACATGGGTTAATTCCGTCAGGAACCCGTCTCCGGTATTACAAATCCCGTTTTCCGTCCAATGTTTACAGAAACCTTTTTCTTCGAGCAGAGCCGATGAATCAATCTCGCACTCCAATCCGAACTCTTTCATCTTCTGCATATCACGATCCACAAACTTACGGCAGACAAAGATATCTCCTACCTGATGATTGACTGTTCCGGCACTTCCCATATTCAACACCAAATCCGGCTGTACCTGGCGGATTGCTTCTGCCAGATGAAAAGCCGATTTTACTTTTCCAATGCCTGTGCGCACATAATACGGTTCGACATCAGGCCATTTTATCTCTACAAATTCGCCTTGAACGGCGTAGGTCACTAATATTTTCAACATGGGTTTCTTTATTTTATATAATAGGATGGAGACAAAAGTACAAAATAACTCATATAAATACCTGCTACAACTAAACAAAAAATAATCTAAACCACATCATATACGTTTAGCCATAAAATTGTTCCATATTCTTCACTATACTTTTTATTTGCTCTCTCAACGGTTGAGGAGATAATACCTCCAAATCGCTTCCATGAGACAACAATTCCTGACAGAAGTCATACGTTGGACGCAATAAATATTCAAAAATAGAATACTCTGCAGTACGTTCAACCTCTTGTTGAGAATGATGTAATGGTAAAGCCTGAATATACTTAGTCTTATTTCCTAAAGTCTTTATTCTTATCCGTTCTATTTCACAAGATTCATCCACTGTAATACCAAAACTTGTAAGAAAATAAGATTGAGGATCAAAATCTTTCGGATACACAAAACTCTTCTCCGTAATTTGAAAACCGTGAATACGTTCCAATGCATAAGTACGTATTTCATCATAATGAGGAGCACGACCTACCACATACCATCTCTGCTTAAATACTTTAACACAATAAGGTTCTACCCTAAAAGTGTGCGGCTCATCCCGCCAAAAACTCTGATAAGTCAGTTCTATTGTAAAATTATCCCGCATTGCTTCAATAATAGGAGTCAAATATTGTCTGCCAGATGGAATTTCTTCAAATAAAATGCGTGTTTTGAGTTTACGGCTTTCGTTTATCAGATTATTTACAGCAAACGTATTTAGCAGCCAATTACGTACTCCTGCCTTTTCTATATCCTCCTTATTCTCTATATAATAAGAATAACCATCTCGTTTATTGCATTCTATGTTTATATCAAATAGTTCTTCTATTGCTTTTCTATGGTTATGAAAAGTGCGGAGAGGAATTTCCTCTCCACCACTCATCTCACTACGCACCCATCTCTCGTTTATTTCTTCAAATGTAATTTTTCCCACCCGGTAGATTGTATCCACCAGCCAAATGTATCTATTAAATAAATCTTTAGCCATCCTTACTTTCGTTTTTAAAATTCATTATTTACAAATATAGAGATTTTCTATATAAAACAAGCATCATTTGAACAGATCATCTTATCATCCTCTTTGCAATCGGACATCCCTGAAAAACATTTTTTCCTATTTTAACTGAATCCGATATTTAAATATTTTCTAATAATGAACAGTTCCCCAAAACCCAAGCTCCTACCTTTGCCACAGATTGAAGAATTTCAATGAAGAACATCCTTCAAAAGCCTCAGCCCCAATTTCGATTACAGATCTAGAAATTCGGATATACTTTAATAAGTTACATACACTGTTTTTAATGAGACTACTATTATCACTTACAAAAATGATAATAAGGTATGCCAAAACATGACATAATTCAAGATTAAATACAACTTTACTCACTTTATAAAAATAATATCTCCGCTATCCTCATTATATTTCCATTTCTTATTCATCAACTGCAAGATACTGTGATTATCAAAGCCTCCTATCTGTAGACTGTGAAAAATGGTCTCCTGTTCCTGACATTTCTTTATATCAGTGACAATGTCTACAGATAACTTAGGCATTACAAAATCTGATATTAACAACACGTCTGCCTGTCTATAGCACTGTGTATTCAACAATTCTACAGTTTGCTGTAGAGCAAAATCGATTCGTGTCCCCCCATAAAATGAATGGGACAGAAAATCTTCAATCTTACTTATATCTTTCTGCCAATTAGTTAATTCAAGACACTTCGTTTTCACAGAAAAAGTAATAATAAAGACTTTCCTTCTTTCTTGTAAAGCCATATAGATAATACCATAACAAGCTGCTTTAGCCACGATTTCTGGAGAACCGAGCATTGATCCACTTGTATCCAGACAAATAATGACTGGGCCTTTTTTTTCTTGAAAGAGAACGCTCCCTACTTTTTCTGTTAATGATTCCTTATACCCATATAGCCACTGCTCTAATTGATGAGAAGCATATTTCTTATAAAACAAACAATCTATACCTTGATGTAGTAATGCAAACTCACTACATAAAATACTACTTAAATCATTACCTTCATAAATACCGATGATATCAGCTTTTGTTTTCGTCACTGTCATTTCCTGTTTATTCCCCATTCTGTTTTCATCTCGTTTTCTAATTGTTCTCTTTCCCAATATGTCTGCCAAATTTTGTAGTGAATCATTATGCTCAAATAAAAGTTTATATTTCTCATAAATCGAAATATCCATTTTCTCCCATATGCCTTCACCGAGGCTCCACCAAAGATTCTTATCTTTAAAAGAGGAACGTTCTTGTCTTATTGTAGTACATACAAATTTCTGAAACTTCTTTCTATAGTAATCCAATAACTTTATCCAATAAGCTAACTGTTTCCTTGTCAACTGTTTTTTCCACCATAACAATAATTCCTCTTGTGCATAACTATCTCCACTCTCTAATTTTGAACTAAAATAGAAAAAGAAACTGTCATCAACTTGATAGGTATTTTTCAAAGCTTTACACAGCCTCCCCCAGTTTTGTAGAAACAAAATAGAATCCATCCGCATACATTCGTAAAAATAAGATTCTTCCTGAGCAAATAAATTCAAATCATGCTTATTTATCAAAGACTCTTTTAAAAATATTTCCAGTATTTCCATTGCACCAACATCTCGACTGATATAAACAGGAATAGAATCAAACACCTTATTTAAATACTCCTTTATAAAATATTTTCTCTGACCAATTATGGATAAACACAATTGATCTTTTTCGTCTTTAGATTCACTCCTCTCCATTTTCTATCTCAAAAATAGTAGCAGAAAGCTCTCCTATCAATGTCACAAATTCTATAGCTCCTACCAATTTCCAATTATCAGTACTGAATATATTATACTCAATACTTCCATTCCATTCCTTAATATCATATATAAGCTTCTTTTTAAGTTCATCGACCTCTTCTCTTTTTTCCAACAAAGCATTATAAGCTTTTGATGCATAATGATTAATAATCGGTAAACTAGCATAGCGTTCCAACGGATATTCTTGTTCATTAATCACTAAACAACCATTTTTCTCCTTTCTGATTAACACATCTGGCAAGACACGATAATTATAATCAGAGACTAGTGTTAGTTGCCGATATATCCCATTCTGCTGGAATTTTGCCTGTTCATTCTGACTAGACAACTTATTATAAAGTGCAATTGGAATAAGTATTTGATGCAATTTTACATCACTGATTTTATAAAATAATCCATCTATAATTATTATACTATTGGGTGCCGGTGCCCCCTTCTTTTTTATAATACCTTTTATATATTTATGGTAGCTGTCTATTTCCTTCTTAGACTTTTGATATAAATCAATATAAGATTGCAATAATACCTTCGTTATAGACTCCTTCACAATTTTTTTCACAAGCAATATTTGTGATTTATCATTCCATAAAATATATTCTAATAAGAAACAATCAGTGAAATCAATTTCTTTCCGATCATTCAATAACGCACATACACGCATCAAATGAATACTCTTTTTCCAACGTCGATCTGATATATACAAATCTGCAGACTGGACATCCAATTGATTTTCTTTTTCTATCTTATCTCTGATTTCATTTATAATATCCCTGATTATAGGACTTACTTTTACTTCCAAGCAATCCTTTTTCCATTGATAATAAAGCGTTTCTGTCAACGGTTGATTTATAATGATATTACAGCTATCATCTTGTATGGAGGTTATCATCTCATAAAAAAGATTTTTATCTCGTATATTCTCCACTACATATCGGAGTAGAAATCTATCCCATAATGCTTCTAATCCTTCTCCTTGCACTGGTAGTTCATTGCTGGCAGCAATCACTAGTTTTACAGGCAATTGGATTTCCTTATCTCCATTCCGGTATATTTTTTCATTCAACACAGTAAGAAGCGCATTCTGTATTGAAGGACCGGCTTTCCATATTTCATCTAAAAATATAATATCAGCAGTAGGAAGATAACCAGACACTATGCGTTCATACTTGTCTTCATCTTTCAATTTCTGAATAGAGACAGGACCAAATATTTCATCAGGAGTGCTGAAACGGTTCATTAAATATTCAAATGCCGTTGCCTTATAAAATATAAGTTTCATTCGCCGAGCTATCATACTCTTGGCTACACCAGGAGCACCTAACAAAAAAATACTTTCTCCGGCAAAAGAACACAGCAAGGATAATAAAAACACCTGTCGACGCTCATACGTACCAACAGATATACAGTCTACCAAATCCAATACAACTTGCTTATACATTTCCATTCTTCATCTTTGATTAATCACACAAAAATGAGAATAAGATATGCCAAAACAATGCACTAAATAAAAAATCCCGATATATAAATACATCGGGATACTTGATAATAATTTCTATATCTATTATTCTGTTGCTAATTTATACAATTCCTTAATCATATTCTCAGTAATACGTTCCTCCTTCTTTGAATATTGATAGTGTTTTGCAAATGCTATAATTGTTCCTTTCAAGTTTGTATCAGGCAATTCAAAGAAACTTACACGCTGCTCATTATTAATTAAGCCTTCAATCCTATAGATTTCTAATGTACCTTCCGTTTGCTCAAATGATGTCTGTACTTTCCTGAATTTATATCCCATCCAAACATTATCGTCTCCTTGGGGAGTAGCATTTTTACCCCAAAATCCCCAAGATCCCTTGTTTCTGACACAAATTACTTTGGGTTTTATAATATTTTCAATTATCAACTGATTAATACATAAATTCTCCGCCAAAAAAGATATTCCCTCACTGGTTTTCAAAAATTCAACAATATCACCTTGTTTAGTACGTCTGTAATTAAACAAATCCAAATAGGCTACCTTATCTTTCAGTGTTTTCGGAATAATTTCATCAATCGTTCGAAAATAGCGATCATTCAGAATAGCCTCTTGATATTTAAAATGATGTCCTTCAGAACAATCATCTTCGTCTTTTACACGTGCAGAAGGATTAATCCCTGTAAAAAGGATATCATACTGCTCCGAAACTTCTGAATAACAATAAGTATTCTTTGATAAAATCTCATTAATATCCCCATACTTTCTCCATAATTCAGCCAGTGCATGTTGTAATTTGTTTTCCATAATCATTTTTTAGTTTGTTACATTAATCCATTTTTATTCCTATGCACATCTTATCTTAATAAACTTATATGATAGTTTAATCACGAAGCTCTATTTTTCATTTGCAATGATACAACTAACCTATGCCAATCCATGTCACAGAATACATAAATATTATGAAAAAGCAAACAATAAAAGTTTGTCCAAACTATCGACTCCGACAAACGAGCAGCATTCCATCTGAACAACATCCAACTTCCTATCTTATGAATAAACATATCATTGGTTCTTTCCACAAAAATAGCTATTTAATTGGAGTTATAAACAAGTTGCGGTTAAAATTGGGAAATAAGTTATTTGATCCTCACCCTAATTTTAATCAAACACTTCTTTTTTACTCTGTTTTTTGTAACCACCATTCTTTTTTCTACCTTTGTATTGTCTTAATGGACAAGATGTTTTTACCGACTCATAAGGAAGATTTAATAAATCCTACTGCACAGATTAATAACTTCCCCTTATCTTTTAGCAAAATCATCCGCACGAATTAATCTGTTGCACTTGAGCAACCACCCAGCCGCACTTGTGCAACTCGCCAGCTACACTTGTCCTACTCGGAAGTTACTCAACTGCAAACAAGTAGTAACCATAAAAAACGATCACTCGTGAGCATACTTTATAAAACAACCCGTTTTGCAGATACCTTTACAGGTAACAAAGAAACGAACGTACGCGTACAGCTCCTGTCATGGGATACATTGGACACCAAAGCCTTCGTTGAGTACCTGGCGGACAAGAACAATCTATCGAAAGGGGATGCATACAAAAATCTTACTATGGTATTGGAAGGTATAGAAGCTGTTCTGAAAAACGGAAACATCCTCAATTTGGACGACTTCGGCAGTTTCTCACTGAACGGCAGTTTCTGCAAGGACAAACAACCCGATGAAAATCATCGGGCGGAATCCATAGAAATAAAGAATGTTATATTCAAAGCTGAAAAACAACTGAAGAAACGTATAGCAACGGCCGGATTTGAAAAGTACAATCCCGAAAGACACAACAAACGCAAATACTAGAACAAAATGGAATACACCAGAACTTACTCCATCCGGAAAGGTGAATACTTTGCGGATGCGTTGAAGCGTGCCGGGAAAGAATTTATACCGACTAATTGTATCATCAACAAGCTACTGCCCGGACTGGGTGCTACGCATTGCGAACTGATAGCTCCACGAAAATCAATCATCATCGAGCCTAATGTGCCCGTCATCGAATCAAAAGCTAAAAAACATAAGAATGCATTAGCCGTTTACAAAGGAGTGACTGTCCGGAAAATTATAGATTTCTTGGAAGATAACCACGACAGGCATTACAAACTGCTGACTACTCCCGAAGGTTTCGCCAAAATAAAAGAGGCGATGCAAACGGTAGGCATAGATATGTACGAAGAATGTTTCATTTTATTCGACGAATGTGAGAAATTAGTGCAGGACGTACACTACCGTGACTCTATCCGCGAACCGATGAACGATTTTTTCCTCTTTCAAAATAAGGCGCTGATTTCCGCAACTCCCATTATTCCCGAAAAAGACAACCGTTTCGACGGCTTCGCACGGGTACTGATCCAACCGGACTATGCATACCGGCAGAAATTAAAACTAATTACTACAAACAATGTGCTGGAGACACTGCAGGAAGTAATCGAAGCCAAACGAGGAACAGTCTGCATTTTCTGCAACAGCATTGACTCGATAGACAGTTTCTACCGTCTGATTCCGGAACTGAGCAACGCCTGTACCTTTTGCAGTGAAGACGGGCAATATAAACTTTGGAAAGGCAACCGTCGGAAAAAGTCAATGATGATTACCGAACTGGAACGTTACAACTTCTTCACCTCAAGGTTTTACTCGGCCGTAGATATCATCTCTTCCAACCCTCCGCACGTGATTTTCATTAGCGATTTGTTTGGTGCTACCCAATCGGTTATCGATCCTGCTACCGAAGCGATTCAGATTATCGGTCGGTTTCGTGGCGGAGTAAATAGCGTGACACATATCGCTTCCATCCGCCCGGATCTGGAATGTATGTCATCCACAGAAATCGACGACTGGATTCGTGGCGCTTCCACCGTCTACAACAATTGGAAATCCCAACTGGCACGTACCTCTAATATTGGTGAACGGACTCTATTGCAGGAAGCGATCGGAGAAAATTCATACCTCCCCTATCTGGACGACAAAGGCAAACCGGATCCGTTCCTGATTGCCAACTTTTACGAAAAGGAACAGGTGAAACGACTATACACTTCTACTGACCTGCTTCGCGATGCCTATCGGCAGACCGATTATTTTGTTTTCTCTCATGAAGAGCGTCTAATGCCTGTTTCCGACAATGAACGTATGGCGATACAACACCGGCTAGCAAAGAAAAAAAGGGCGGAACTTATCGTCCGCAAACTGGAAGAGATGGAGAAGATGAGCAGGACAACTGATAAAAAGCTACAAAAACGCTACCAGCGTATGCTAGGCAACCTGATTACTTCGACTGCCGACAGATACATATACGATTGCTTCTGCTGCTTCGGAGCGGATTTTATCCGCCAATCCGATTATAACGAGAATAAGTTGCGCACGGCATTGAACGTAAGCAGCGAACACACCATCAAGAAATCGGCACAAATGCGTATATCTATCCAACGAACTTTCCCCATAGGCTCCGAACTTTCCGTTCAGGAAGCGAAAAGTATGCTGAAGCAAGTATATAAAAAAATGGGACTGAATACGGGAAGAGGTATCACGACAAAGGAGTTGGAACAATATGCGGAGATAGAAAATAACCGAAATCGTACAGGAAGAACAATTAAAATACTGAAATTCAAATAATTGACTATAAAGTGCAACTTTTCTAGCGGAAAAGATCTGATTCTCTTATAGTTTTTTTGCAAACTTCGTTTACTTGGAGACTATTTTAGGTACTAATTAATTGATTAACAGCGATGTGACATTTTTGTTTTTCCCCGTATAATACTTAAAATAAAAACAAAAATGTCACACCGAACTACCACACATTCAAAGTCTATATCTTTCACACCCTAACGCTGAAATACAACTAATTTGAGCTAAAAAGAACATTTTATCCCGAAAAGTTTTTGTAATATCAGAGTTAATCGTATTTTTGTGTACAATTTTGGTGTAGTAATGACAGAAGAAGAAAAAAAGTTATTGAATACCTTTGAAACGCGGCTACGGCATTTGCTCTATTTGCATGATGAGTTAAAGCGTGAGAATGTCGAGTTGAAAAAGCTTCTTGATTTCGAAAAATTGAAAAATGAGAAGATACAGGCTCAATACGATGAATTGGAAGTCAACTATACGAACCTAAAAACAGCTACGGCAATCAGCCTTAACGGCAGCGACGTAAAAGAGACGAAGCTGCGATTGTCAAAATTAGTGCGTGAAGTCGATAAATGCATCGCTTTGTTGAATGAATAAGAAGGAAAGGATGTATGAGCGATAATATAATAAGAATAAACCTGCATATGGCAGATGCGTGTTATCCGGTATTTATCAATCCAGAGAATGAGGAGATAGTACGGGCGGCCGCCAAGCAGGTTAATACCATACTTGGTGAGTACCGGAAAAAATGGGGGCATCTGAATTTGGAACCGGAAAAAATTATAGTTATGGTAGCCTATCAGTTCTCATTAGAGAAACTGCAATTGTTGCAACGTAATGATACCGCTCCCTATACGGAAAAGGTAAAAGAACTGACTGAATTGCTGGAGGATTATTTCAAGAAAGAATAAATTTTATCCGGTTATTCGCTGATAAGAGAAAACAACCACGCACTGCACAATATCCGAGCAAGAACTTGCTTAGATATTTGGTGGTGCGTTTTTATTTATATACTTAAATTAAATGTAGAATGATAGTAATAATAGCAACAGCAATTGCTTGCTTCATCGTAGGTGGAGTACTCTCGTACATACTGTTCAGGTATGCTTTAAAGTCCAAATACGACAATGTCCTGAAAGAAGCAGAAACGGAAGCGGAAGTAATTAAGAAGAACAAGCTGCTGGAAGTGAAGGAGAAATTCCTGAACAAGAAAGCAGATCTTGAAAAAGAGGTAGCACTCAGAAATCAAAAGATTCAGCAAGCGGAAAACAAGCTGAAACAACGCGAAATGGTACTCGGACAGCGCCAGGAAGAAATTCAACGCAAGAAGATGGAAGCCGAAGCTGTCAAAGAGAATCTGGAAGCGCAACTTGTCATTGTAGACAAGAAAAAAGAAGAACTTGACAAACTGCAACAGCAGGAAATCGAGAAGTTGGAAGCAATCTCCGGATTGTCCGCCGAAGAGGCTAAAGAACGCCTGGTGGAATCATTGAAAGAGGAAGCTAAAACACAAGCCCAGTCCTATATCAACGACATCATGGATGATGCGAAACTGACTGCTAACAAGGAAGCGAAACGTATCGTAGTACAGTCTATCCAACGGGTAGCTACAGAAACGGCTATTGAGAATTCCGTTACAGTATTCCATATCGAGTCGGATGAAATCAAAGGACGTATTATCGGACGTGAAGGTCGCAATATCCGTGCATTGGAAGCTGCTACCGGCGTTGAAATCGTTGTTGACGATACTCCGGAAGCGATTGTTCTTTCCGCTTTCGACCCGGTTCGCCGTGAAGTAGCCCGTCTGGCTCTCCATCAGTTGGTAACCGACGGACGTATCCACCCTGCCCGTATTGAAGAGGTAGTGGCAAAAGTACGCAAACAAGTGGAAGAAGAAATTATCGAAACCGGTAAACGTACAACAATTGACTTGGGTATCCACGGTCTGCATCCTGAATTAATCCGCATTATAGGTAAGATGAAATATCGTTCTTCATACGGTCAGAACCTTTTGCAACACGCACGCGAAACTGCCAATCTTTGTGCGGTGATGGCTTCGGAGCTGGGATTGAACCCGAAGAAAGCTAAACGCGCAGGTTTGTTGCACGATATAGGTAAAGTGCCCGACGAAGAGCCGGAATTGCCGCACGCATTGCTAGGTATGAAGCTTGCGGAAAAGTATAAGGAGAAACCGGATATCTGCAACGCTATCGGTGCCCACCATGACGAAACGGAAATGACTAGTTTACTCGCTCCTATCGTACAGGTTTGTGACGCCATCTCAGGTGCACGTCCGGGTGCTCGCCGTGAAATCGTAGAGGCGTATATCAAACGTCTGAACGATCTTGAACAGTTAGCTATGTCTTATCCGGGTGTGACAAAGACGTATGCTATTCAGGCCGGTCGTGAACTTCGCGTTATCGTAGGTGCGGACAAGATTGACGACAAACAGACTGAAAACCTGTCCGGTGAAATCGCCAAGAAGATTCAGGATGAAATGACTTATCCGGGGCAAGTGAAGATCACTGTTATTCGTGAGACACGTGCGGTTAGCTTCGCTAAATAAAAAAAACAGAGAATAATTTCACCACAGATTACACAGATTCTCACAGATTATTTTCATTAAAAAACAACAGTTTAATGATTAATCTGTGAGAATCTGTGTAATCTGTGGTGAGTAGTCTTATTAAACTATGAAAGAGTATCAATTCGAGGTCTGTGCCAATTCCGTAGAAAGTTGCCTGGCAGCTCAGACAGGAGGCGCCAATCGGGTAGAACTATGTGCAGGTATTCCGGAAGGCGGGACTACTCCTTCTTACGGAGAAATAGCAATGGCACGTAAAGTTTTGAACACTGCTCGCCTGCACGTTATTATCCGTCCACGAGGCGGAGACTTTCTTTACTCTCCCTTAGAAACAAAGATAATGCTGGAAGATATAGAGATAGCCCGCCATTTGGGAGTGGATGGAGTGGTTTTCGGATGTCTGACGGCAAACGGAGATATTGATACTGTTGCCATGAAAGAATTGATGGAAGCTTCGCATGGATTATCCGTCACTTTCCATCGTGCTTTTGATGTCTGTCGCAATCCCGATGAAGCATTGGAACAGATTATAGAACTGGGATGCGAACGGATTCTGACCTCCGGTCAACAACCTACAGCCGAACAAGGTATTCCTCTACTCAAAAAACTACACCGTCAAGCCGCAGGAAGAATCACCTTACTCGCCGGATGTGGCGTAAATGAAAAGAACATCTCCCGCATTGCCGGAGAAACCGGAATACAGGAGTTTCATTTCTCTGCCCGCGAAAGCATTCCAAGCGGGATGAAGTATAAGAATGAATCGGTATCTATGGGCGGAACCGTACATATCGACGAATACGAACGAAATGTAACTACCGCCCGGAGAGTAATGGCTACAATCCACGAATGTTCTTCATCAGTTGCTCGCCAAGACCGATAGTATATCCTTGCGAGACAAAGACTACCCGATTGAATGTGTCGGCAATAATAAATACGGGCAAATTATTCTTATGTTTCAATTTCATATTCTCTGCAATCTGTTCGTAAATGCCCTCTGTATCTATGCCATACGTAACAGTAGAGGGCAATTCCGGAAATTCCGACGGAAGAAACTTCCGGCATTGAGCCTCATCCGGAAATAACAGAACCATTTTCCGCCCCCACTTTTCCAAGTCTGTCTTTAAAGCGGAAATATCACGCAGAGCATGATTGGTAGGCTCCTGCCCCGAAGCCAGGATTCCTACAACGAAGTAACCACGTCCACAGGCTCGCAACAGACTCTGCTTTTCTGAAAGAGCCACGTTCTGTTCTTCTATTCCTTTCACCGGAGTAAACAGCGATTCCGAGTTGAAGTTTCCGATCACCGCTACACGTTCGCCCGATTCACGCAAATGATAAGGAACTTTCGTAAATTCAAAATAAGGTGCCGTATATGCCGGTAACATAAAAGAAGAAACTCTTGCCAATACACCACCATCGGCCAATCTCGTGCCGGTAACTAATAAATAATATCCTGCATCTACCATCCCCGCAGTTCTTTCCGGAAATCTTTCATCATAGTTTATCAACTCCGGCATTCCGTTTTCTATTTTGGAGATAGTAAATTTACTGTAATATTTAGCCCTATCATCACGATACATTGGTTTGTCTCCATCATATAGTTGATAAAGTCCCTCATAAACCGTCACTCCCTCCTTCTTATCAAAATCCGCTTTTACAAACTTATTGTCAACGTCATAATCCGAAACCGGAGGAATCACATAACCGGCACATCCATCCTGCTCTCTCATATAAGCAGGAATTCCCATACTTCGTGCCAATGCTACAAAAAACAGATCCCGTGAATAAGAATCCGCTACCCGTGAACGCCAGACACCTTCCGGAGAAATAGGAATATGTTGTGAGTTATTTTTTTCATCAATTATAATGCGGTCACCTACCCATTCTACCAATGTTTGAGGAGAAGCACGGAAAGAATCTATTTCCGCCTTCGCAAACTTCGACTGGAAAAAGGATTTATAGGGTGTCAGCGTCTCTGTTGAAATACGCGGACTAAGAACATGGGTAACTTTAGTCAAATCGCAATCAAAGCAAACACCTAAAACGCAATCATATAAAAAATCGGCATCATCTTCCGTATTCATCAAATGATCCATTAATACCTCATACGAAATATCACGGCGGTCTTTCTCTGTTATGATAGCCAATAAAGCTACTCCTTTCAACAATTTTCCTTGCCGGTCCGCTTCCTTTATAAATCGAATCAGTACATCATAATTGCCGCGTGAATCAATAATAAATGAACGTAAATCCTTTTTATAACTCGAGTGCATCTTACATTTTAACCCGGATATCACAGAATCAACCTGCGCAACGTTAGGAAATGTAGCTACATAACTATTACGGATAGAGTCTTCCTGCGCCAACCTATGATCGTTCCCTGTACGTTGTTCCTGTGTCACTTCAGGTAAAGATGCGTTTTCCACAGGAGGAACCATATCTATATCAACCGCAAATATATCTCCCTCCTTCTTATCAAGTACCAATGAAAGTGCCGTCTGCTTACCGAAAGAAAGTTTCGAAAAGTTGAATTTCCCTTTTTTTGAAACCCAAACCAGCATATCTCCTTGTCCGGCACTCAATGAAACTTGCCCCGCAACGTCGGTATATTTAGTAGCGACCGTATAAAACTCAGCATAATTATATATCTTAAAATCAACTTTAGCACCGGACACCGGTTGACCGTCCGTATCAGTCACTGTTACTACAGCCTGTGCCGTCGGTGCATAATTTGCAGTTATATTAATCTCTGTGTAATTTGCAGTCTCAAGCATAACCTCTTCCGGCCCATTATAACGCCCGAATACCTTTGTATGCATCAACATACCCCGACTTGCAGGCGCATTAAACCATCCCAGATTCAACACAGGTTCCGGCTCACAAGCACCGAGAAAGTACCATTTTCCATCCGCCCAAGCCTCTACCCAAGCATGATTATCATCCGTATGAGCCCAACGGGGAGTATATACCTGCCGCGCCGGAATCCCGACAGAACGTAATGCTGCAACCGTGAAAGTAGATTCCTCTCCGCAACGGCCGTACGCAGATCTCACTGTAGCCAATGGTGAGCTGGTACGCGCGTCACTCGGACGATACACCACTTTCTCATGACACCAATGATTGACCTCCAAGATTGCCTCCTTCATAGAAAGTCCTTCTACCCTGTCCTTCAATTCTCCATAAAACACTTCACGGGATTCATCCAGACTCTCATTATTCACCCGGACAGGCAATACGAAATGCCGGTACAATTCATCAGGAACCGTCTTTCCCCAAGGCATTTCACTACGCGTCTGAGCGGAAAGGCGGATAGTTTTCAAATAATATTCTCCCGGATAATCCGTAATATCTCCTATCGGCATATAAGCATAAAGAAACATCAAAGCTTCACGTTCGGCAAGAGTTAAAGTAGTGTCCGAGAAAATTGCGAACAAATCACCGTTAGGCAGAGCTTGTTGTTTCTGTTCTAAATCCTGAAAGACCTGTCGACGATATGATTCTTCTTTCAGAAAATGGGATTCACTGCAAGAAAATATTACAGCAGAGAAAAAGAAAATAAACAGAAAGCGGAGAAGTGTTTTCATATTTATGTGTTAATTAAGTAAACGAATAGGCAAATAAGTACGTATATTGAAATACACATTCACAAAAATACAAGATTTTTTCATAAATACGGAATAACTCTCTGTAAATGTATGTAATACGTTTGTAACATCCACCGTGTTCGAACCTCTTATAAAAAGTTTTTTTAAAGGATAAAGAAGATTTTTATGTTTTACAGCATATAATCCAAAAACATTTCGTACCTTTGCAGTGTTAATAAAGAAAACAAGATGTAAAATCGCTCTTCAAAACGTGGAGGGCAAAAAAAGAGGAAACAAATTATGAAAAAGAATGCAAATGAAAAGATTATGATGTTACAGTACCGTATCAAACGCTATCAAGCAATGGGAAACGGCGCTATGTGCCAAACCTTGAACGGTAAACTTCAAAAACTGCTGTCACAGCAGGTAGCCATGTAAATAAACACACTAATTATATTGAAAAAAGCGAGGAACTTTCGAGTATCCTCGCTTTTTTTATACATTTGTACTCAATAAATAATAAAACACATAGATTATGAAGAAACTATTGATGTCGGTTGCAGTACTTTTATTAGCCGCAACCACCTTTGCACAAACACCCGGTTATGAATTCACAACCATCGTATCGCACAAAACGACTCCCGTCAAGGACCAGGCTTCCACCGGAACCTGCTGGTGCTTTGCCGCCGCTTCTTTTATGGAATCCGAATTACTTCGTATGGGAAAGGGGGAATACGACCTCTCGGAAATGTTTATTGTCCGCCAAAAATATATGAACCAAATGGAAGACAACTACCTCCGCCGGGGCAAAGGAAACATTGGAGAAGGAAGTCTGGCACATACTTTCAAAAATGCCTATAAACAAGTGGGGATCGTACCTGAAGAAGCCTATTCCGGTCTGATCAATGGTAATACGGATCATAATCACGGAGCATTATGCCGCTACTTCAAAGCTTTGGTCGATGCCAATATCGCTTCCAAGAAACGTACACCACAGTATTATTCACTGATTGATAATCTATTCGATACGTATCTGGGCAAACTACCGGAGAAGTTCACTTATAAAGGAAAAGAATATACACCGCAGTCTTTCACTGAAAGTCTGGGACTGAACATGGATAATTATATCGAGTTGACCAGTTTTACCCACAAACCTTATTATGAAACTTTCTCACCGGAAGTACCCGATAATTGGGAAAACCAGCCAATGTATAACCTCCCTCTGGATGAATTGATAGAAGCCATCGACTATGCACTAAACAAGGGGTATACCGTATGTTGGGATGGGGACGTCAGCGAACAAGGTTTCTCTTTTAAGAACGGAATTGCCATCAATCCGCAAGTGGAAGATATAAAAGACTACTCCACTACCGACCGTGCCCGTTTTGAAGAGATGCCTAAATATCAACGTCTGGATGAAGTTTTTAAGTTTGAACATCCTTATCCGGAAATCAAGGTAACACCGGAAATCCGTCAAGAAGGCTACGAGAAATTTGTAACGACAGATGACCATTTAATGCACATCACCGGTATTGCCAAAGACCAAAACGGCACTAAATACTATATAACTAAAAACTCTTGGGGAGCGGACGGTAATAAATTCGGGGGATATCTTAATATGTCCGAAAGCTATGTACGCGCTAAAACAATCTGCGTCATGGTACACAAAGACTCCCTGCCGAAAGAATTGAGAAAGAAACTCGGAATCAACTAAAAGATATAAGTCCTATAATTGAGATAAGGATATCCTGAAATAAAAAAAGCAACTACTTCATTGCGAATTAGTTGCTTTTTTAGGGATATTCAGTAAATGTCCTTGAAATAATCTGTGATAATTTGCGTTAATCTACGCTTTAACCACTTTTTCCTCTTATTTCTTTCTTAATGTGACATCACTGATTTCTACAACGCCACCTTTATTCTGAGCAAGAATAGCTACATAGCAGTCTTTCAAGATAGCAGCGTCATCATCCGTATCAGATACTTCCAAATCAGCATTTGCTTTCTTACTGCTGATAGCGTTCACAACTTGTCCCATGTCGTAATAAACTACCACTTTCGTCCATTTGTCTGCATCCTTAATTTTGAAGTTGTACTGTGCTCCCGAAGCATTCGGTTGAGAATCAGCATCATAATCACGACGCATAAAGAAGGTGGTATTGTACTTGCCATTATCATTCTTTTCTTCATTCGTCTGCTTGATATATACACTTACCGGAGTACCGGCTTCTTTTGCTTTCGCATAAAAAGTAAGGACATAGATACCTTTCTGCAACCCGTCTGTAACACGCTGTCCCAAGAAAGCCTTGTACCAGGAAATGTTCTTTGCAGCTCCGGAGTTGTCTATCTTCATGGCATTAGGATATTTGGCATCACCCGTCTGTTCCCAAGCAATGGTAGTTGCACCGTCAGCTTCATTATTCATGATGAACCATTCACCGGCTGTCGCCTTATTCGGATTGGTCACCTTGTTCGTTACTTCTGTTGCGAATTTCTCGTTTTTAATCAGATTCTGAGCGCTTACGCTTACTCCTGCAATAGCCAAAAGGCCGGCAAATACTACTTTTTTCATCTTACTGTGATTTAATTGTTTAATACCTTTATAATTCTAAGTTCTTATTTTACTTCACTTGTTGAATGACAAACTTATAGTTCCCAGTCGCTTTCTTTTCTTCTGTCTTCAGTGTGATGCGATAAATCTCCTTGCCCCAAACATTAGAAAGGCGGGGATCATCCAATTTAATAGTTTCCAGTTCTGCTTTAAACTGAGACGGATAATCCAACTCTACTTTCTGTCCTTTCACTTCAACACGCACTTTGCCGGGAGAAGGAAAGCTAACCTTTCCCCAAGTCAGGAAATTAAGTTGATTGGGAGCCAGTGCCTCATTCAATGTATAGTTGTCCGTAATCATCAGTTTACGGTCGTCCAATGCATACGAACGAATCCAACTCTTTACTTTTGCTTCTGCCGGATAAGCTGTGGCAATATCTGCAGAAAAAATACGCTTCTTTTCATTGCAAACAGTATTGGTCGCTTTATATTGTTGACCGAATTTTTGCGGAACTCCGTTTATCATCGGTAAGTTATGATAATTGCTTTGCATGGTCCAGATAGTATAACGGTCTTTTCCGAACGTCTGCTTGGTATAGGTACCGACTCCGGCATCAATAAATACAGGAATCGTGTTTACATACAAAGAGAACGTTCCTACATCATTATGGTTATGGCTTTCATTATTGAATCCGCCTTTGGCAGCGAGCAGCATACCATTCTTATTTTTCATGTAGCAGAATTCAGTTTCGGGATACCAAGTAACATCCGGCATATCGTGTTTCGGGGTCGCTTTTTCCAGGTCATTACAGCAAAGCAGGGATTGAAGGGAACGGAAAGCGTCATTGCCCATAGTAGCATACGGCTTTCTGCCATTCAGCAAGTAAGCTGCAAAATGCATCATTTCATCACTGCTGACCGCTTTACCGAAACGGTAAATCAACAGAGGGTCACCCCCACCCTGTGCCGAAGCATCGGCGAAGTTCACTACCCAGCCATTGCCTACGTAGGAACGGGACATATATTCACCCATCCGGCGAATCATCGGTTCATTAAACAAGGATATCTTGCCTCCTGTACCATCGGAAAGAATTTGGAGATAATCATAGAGTTTTCCGGCAGCATGTCCCCAATAAGAGGTTCCTTCTTCACAAGCGCCATCGGACTTTACGAAATTAATGAATTTATCCACTGACTTCATAGAACGATAAACGGCTTTGGCCAGCTTGTCCTTATTATTTTCCATCAGGAGGAAACATTGCAAAGCATTGGAATTACACCAAGGATTCCAGTTATTGATAATTTCTCCCGGTTGCCAGTTGAAAGCCATCCACCACATTTCATCATCATTCATATAAGGATCGAGAATACGTTCTTTGATTGCTTTACGCATTTGTAGGGATACTACAGGATTGATCTTATCGAATGGCTTACGGAAAAAATAGTGTACCCACGCCATCAAGGCTCCATACCCCCCTGAGCCCAAATCAATAATCTGTTCGCGGAAATCGGGAAGCGAACGTTTACTGCTCTGACGGGGCAAGTGTGCAGATAAAACCCATGAATTCATTTCGCAGCTCATATAAGCTCCATTGAGAAGTTGGTCGATAAAGCGTCCCTTTCCCTCCGCCAGTTCGGCAAGCATCAGGGTATTAAGTGCTCTACGATTATCGTCGTAAGGAACCTCCATCACTTTTCGGTTGCCGCTACGCTCGTATTCCAAATAAGCGGTGGCAGGAATCAGTTGCCATTTGTAGTTGAGAAGTTTTTCACCGGCTTCGATAAGACGTTGTTTGTTGGGACCCATCAGCGAATCCCAAGCGGCACGATCCGTATAAGCAGGATAAGGCACCCACGCTTGTTTCATCACTAACACATTTTTCAATGTAGATTCGTCTGCCGCTTTTTGCAGCATATTGCGTTCGGTGTAAGCATTGGCTTTGAAAGTGAAACTTCCTAAAGCGGCTACTAAAAGAACACAAAGCAAATGTTTCATTCGATTCATGGTATTTTTGTTCATTTAAGTAAGGCAAAGATAGTGTATATCTTATAAAATAAGGTGAGTAAATCATACGAACCTAATGACAAAAAAGTACATACCTCCAAAATCGTACTCATCATTGCCTTATTTTAAGTTCAATCCCAATCACTAAATTCAAAACTCAACTGTTCCCAAACGCCGTGTTGTTCATCGGCTTCCTCCTTCGGATTAGAGACGGAAAGTCCGATAAGGCGAATCGGGTGCTGTTCATATTCTACACTTTTAAGCAATTCTTTTGCAAGCGGAAGTATACGGTCCAAGGTTGTTAACTCTTGCGGCTGGGTAAGACTTCGGGTTATCTGACTAAAATCATGAAACTTGATTTTCAGCGTTAGGGTGTTTCCTTTGAAATCTTTATGGTTGAGTCGTTCGACGAGCTCCACCGCCACATGATATAGTTCGATAATCACCGATGAACGGGTAGAGATATCCCGCTCCAATGTACGTTCGCATCCGATAGATTTACGAATACGGACAGCCTCCACCGGACGTTCATCAATCCCCCGTGCACATTCGTAATAAAGAGCCCCTACCTTTCCAAAATGCGCTGTCAGCATTTCCAAAGAGCATTTCCGTAGTTGGAGCCCGTTGCGAATGCCGAGTAGATGCATTTTCTTGGCGGTCACAGGGCCTACTCCCCAAAATGATTCGATAGGGAGACGAGCGATAAAATCAAGCGCTTGTTCCGGATGAATGGTACATAATCCGTCCGGTTTGCGATAGTCTGAAGCTATTTTAGCCAGGAATTTATTATAAGAAACTCCGGCAGACGCAACGAGATTGAGCTGTTCACGAATCTTTTGCTTTATTTCTTTGGCTATGTCCACTGCCAATGAAATGCCTTTCTTATTCTCCGTCACATCCAGAAAAGCCTCATCTAAAGAAAGAGGTTCAATAATATCCGTATACTCATGGAAGATTTCATGTATCTGCCGGGAAACTGCTTTATAGACATCCATCCGCCCATGCACAAAGATCAACTGCGGGCAAAGGCGTTTCGCCTTTTGGGAGGACATCGCCGAACGGACACCATAACGCCGGGCTTCATAGCTGGCAGCAGCCACAACTCCCCTCTCCTCTGCATGACCTACCGCCAAAGGCTTGCCACGAAGTTCAGGATTATCACGCTGTTCTACTGAGGCGTAAAAAGCATCCATGTCGATATGTAGAATCTTTCTATGAGTCATTGGAAGACATTAGCAGAGCGAAGTTACTACAAAAAGATTAGTGCTGCATGGAAAAATAACAAAAGAAAGAATAGAACGCATAAAAAGGTTATTACCCAATACTGTTCAACACAAAATTATAGCAATGCGGCAACCTTCCGAATGTTTTCGAGACGTTTGGCGAAAGCCTGGTTACGCTTAGCATTAAGCATATCAAAATCAGCCTGCAAACCTGTAAGAATATGCGCAGGAATACCCAATGCAGCTTCAAACAAAAGAGCATATTGAGGGTTTACAGCACGTTTACAGTTAATAATATCATTTACAACAGTATATGACGCCCCCATTCTATCAGCAAGTTTCTTTTGTGATATACCACGAAACTCGATTTCATCTTTGATCAGTTCTCCAGGATGAGTCGGCTCATAAGGGTCGATGTTGTTTGCAATCATTTTAGGATCTATTCCTTTTACTTCAATCATAACGAAATTATTTACAATGGTTTGACAATTCAAGGACATTACATACGGTAATAACAGTTTCGACAGTTTCACTTACAGTAAATTCAATACGATATTGGTCGTTCACACGGATTGACGAAATGTCCGTCTTATTACCTTTCAGGACTTCATAATGCAAAGAGGGCAGCAAAAATAGTTCTTCGATTTTATTTACCCGTTTAAGGTAATCGATTCCTTTTTTATATCTTTTCACTATGTCGGGCTGAAAACGATGCTTCTTGTCATCGCATTTGCCTTTTTCGTAAAGTTGTTGCAAATAGTCCTTATCGAATGTTACTATCATATTTCGTTTCTCGTTTATGTTACGAAGATAGTATTTGTTTTTTCATTATCAACAAAAAAGTTGATTTGCTTCTCATTTAAAAGCAAAATATTTAGAAACCTTATCTTGGAAATGACTCCTTTATAGTAATAATTGACAGATGGAAAGGTTTATTTTAGCAAGAAATTTATTATAAGATACTCCGTCCATTAAAAGCACATCATTCTGTGTATCATAATCATCTGAGAGGATGAGTATCATACTGCGTAATCACCACCTTTACCGGCAAGTCCTTGCCACGCTGGTAATGCCCCTCAAAGAAATAATTGGGAATGCTAAAATGAAAATCAGCAGTTTCGCCTTTCTTAGGATATTTCGCCTTATAACGCATGGTCGCCTCACGGGAAGGGACAAAAGCCTGATAGTAATCGCTGAAACGATAATTCATATAGAACCTCTTTGAATTATAAGCTGTACCTGCCATATCACATAAATCCGTAGTCAGCCCTACATAGCCCAAATCGTATTCTCTTTCAAAATTCACATTAAAAAGAATCTTGCCATTCAAGAGGATGCTACCATCTTTATCCACCTCTGTTATCACGAATTTGTCTATACTAAAGTAATCAGTTCGGCAATCTACCGGAATTTCACGCCCCACTATCTCATCCACTTTCTCGTCACGAAGTGTTTGGGGCAGTTCTTTGTGCAACAAATCCTCTTGTTCTTTCGTGTATTTTCTTCTCTCATCACCACTACTCCTATTGATTCGCAACTGCAACGCATGCGCCTTATTATCATACCGGCACACGATGTCGGGCACCTTGCCGAATGTAGTCTCCGATTCATAATGAGTACACCCCGCCAACAGACACAGGGCAAATCCTCCTACAACTAAAAACGTCTTTGCTTTCATCATAACATAGTATTTTTATATATATCAATTTACAATTCATTCTTCACGTCGCATGGTTTCTTCCACTTGCTTATTCATCTTTTCAAACTCGGTCGGTTCTTTTTCTTCACCGTCACTGTTCACCCCACGCAACCATACAAATATCCCGACAATAAGAGCCAATGAGGCGTAATAGCCCACTGACAACCCAGTCCCAGACGGATAATCTATAACTCGGAGAAACACAAACACATGACAACACAAAGCCATGACAAAAGCTACCCAAAATTCCCAATCGGGCATCTTTCTCTTACGCGTTAACGACACAATGCAAGCATAAAACGCCAAATATGTAACATAAGCCGCATAGCGAATCAATTGGTCATCTCCATCACTGCTGTCGTGATAAAAGTCGTATACCCTACTACCCGTCTTTGTAAACGGTAAAAACGCTAAAAAGAAAACGGCTATTACCAATAAGAGAATACCTATCCTGTTTTCAATAGGGAGTTTGCCTTCATCGGGCAATGTGACATAAGCCAAGCAGAAATAGAATAGCAGCAAAAGAAAAGGAGTCCAGAAACCCGCTCCGCAAAAGCCGTGAGCCTCCATAAAGAAGAAAGACAAATACCCGCAAGACAATACAATTCCCCCCACTATACGCACCACGTTCAAAAATCGGCCGACTAAAAATGCCTCACTCGCCGCAAGCAACACGAAGCCACACAGCATAATGTAGCCAACAAGATGTTTCACTTCAAACGCAACATACAATCCGAATGTATGATATCTGAAAAGTTTCTTAACCGCATCCAAGTCCATCAGTTCATGACCTGTAAATCCTTCATTAAATAGCTTTACCACATTAAATTGGTAAAACAGGTATAAAGCCAGCAATGGCACTCCCACCAAAAGCACCTTATGTCCGATACTTCTTTCTTTTTGTTCCATCATATCTTCTTTTTTATTTTAATTCATGCCAATAAAGATTTATACACTCCACATCCTGATAAGAGTACCGGTCATAATACACCACATACCGATATTCCGTATTTTCATAAATCCAACGATAAAACTGTATCCATTTTCCGGCTCTTGTTTCTTCTGAATATTCAGATTCCATATCACCAAACGCAGAAACAAGCTCCAACATCACGCTATAAGATGTTTCTTGATTGAAAGATATAGTGGGATGAAAGCGCAATGCTCCCCGCTCTACCGTATATTTCCTGTCATAGTCATTGCAACCGGTCCTACGTGCAATCAATTGAATTATTTCCATTTGTTTTTCTTCGTTTACCCGATTATTACACATACGAGGAATCACCATATAAGAAGCAATAGCTATGAGAGAAAAGAAAAACAATATCATTCTTTTCATACTTGTCTACCAATTTAAATCGCGTACACAATTCCAGCGTTTCAAGTTTCTATCATACTCCAAGAGATATTCTTTTGTCCCCGAAATATCAGCAAATTGAGAAGAATTATACTTATTAATCCGCTTGGCCCAATCTGTAACTTCATAGTGATAGCCCACCAATGCAATCATATAACGAGAAGTATCATAACCTGCCGGTCCGGCACTTATGAAAGAGATACCATCCAAATGAGGATTGGCATAGACATATCGCGCATTATCTTCGTTTACTTCTATAAATTTATCATTATATTTGGGATTTAATTTGCTCCAATAAACACCACCCGGCAATAAGATACCGTCTTTGATAAGTGCTTGGCGCGGGGTTCGTTTCAATTTAAAATTATATGAATCCAAAGCAGAACCAATACTCACTCCAAAAACGAATTTATCAATTTTCGGTTCCAGCCGGATTTGGTTCAAAATCTCACTTTCAGCTGGCATGGGCGGCTTAAAAGTACATCCAACCCAAAGGAATACTCCCAAAAGAGTTAAATAAAAAGGTTTGTTTTTCATAAGACAATCATTAGATCCTCCAGTTCTTTCAGAATCCTAATAATAAAACAAAAAGCGTAGAACTGCGTACCACCATTTGTCATTGAAGGTCCTGAGAAAACCCGAAAACACAAAATGGATGGATAGCAGTCCCACGCCGGAAACCAGCGTAGGAAACATACTATGCCATTCTTGTGTTTTCTTGAAAGTTTCTCAGGTTTTCAATGACAAGAATAAAGCACAACGCTTCTTACAATTTTTTCTCCACTAAAAATAAAGCCACAAACTCTTTTGTGCTTTGGCTGCAAATATATCAAAATATTCTTAGAAGCAAGAATTATATATAAAAAAACATACGATACAAAACAAAAGATCCGACTTTACTACATTTCTGTATGTAAAATCGGATCTTTTACTCCCATCAGCTCATTGATTACCAACATTTTGTGGACCTGGAGGGAATCGAACCCTCGTCCAAACGAGGAAATCATAAGCTTTCTACATGCTTATCTTTGCCTAGATTTTCGAACAGGAACAGAACCAAAGCCATCAATTCCTGCCTTATCCTCTAAAGTTTCATCAAAAGTGCGAGGCCACTTTCAACTATCCCCGATGTAACTGCACCACTGAACCGGAACGCTTCGGAGCAACAGCTTCCGAGTGATGTCTCGTCCTAGCACCTTGTGCCTGGATTAAGCTAATCTACTATGATTCGATTAAGCAGCAAGAGCGTAATTAGTTTCGCCAGATAAAATTTTGATAACTGAGATTTAAGTGGAAATTACCGACCCACTGCATGCTTACCTACCATTTCTGCCCGCTGTCAAATCCAGTCAAGCCCATGACTTTGCAACAAGCTGAAAATTCTGCTTTATTGGATGCAAAGATAGAAAATGTTTTGGTATCGTTCATCATTCTTTTGCAATTATTATCACTTTACTCCTACCTTCCCCTACCACAACCAGATATAAAAGACAAGAAACATTTTCTAAATAACGAAAAGACATTGGTGAATATTATATCAAAGCATTATCTTTACCGGGCAAATTTATTCTTAACACGAGAAAATACCATGAAGAAACTTTTACTCATTAGCCTGTTTCTAGGAAGTTGTGCTACCCTCCCTGCACAAAAAACATCCAAGATTCCTACTGTTTATAAGCCTGTCCGTACAGAAATGTACAAAAAAGGATGGATAGATTTCAATAAAAACGGTATTAAAGATGTATATGAAGACCCATCCGCACCCATTGACGCACGTATAGAAGATTTACTCAGCCAGATGACACTGGAGGAGAAAACGTGCCAGATGGTAACCCTTTATGGATATAAACGGGTACTGAAGGACGACTTACCTACGCCTGAATGGAAGAACCAACTATGGAAGGACGGAATCGGTGCTATCGACGAACATCTGAATGGTTTCCAACAATGGGGACTTCTTCCATCGGACAATGAATATGTATGGCCTGCCTCCAAACACGCTTGGGCATTGAATGAAGTACAACGTTTCTTTATTGAGGAGACACGTCTCGGCATTCCGACGGATTTCACCAATGAGGGAATCCGAGGAGTGGAGAGTTACAAAGCCACCAACTTCCCCACCCAACTGGGGCTAGGCCATACCTGGAACCGCCAACTGCTCCGTCAGATAGGACTAATCACCGGACGGGAAGCTCGTATGTTGGGATATACCAATGTATATGCCCCGATACTTGATGTAGGACGGGACCAACGTTGGGGGCGTTACGAAGAAGTTTACGGAGAATCACCTTATTTAGTCGCTGAATTAGGTATCGAAATGGTAAAAGGTATGCAACATAATCATCAAGTAGCGGCTACCGGGAAACATTTCATCGCATATAGCAACAACAAAGGTGCACGTGAAGGTATGGCACGTGTCGATCCGCAGATGTCTCCACGCGAAGTAGAGATGATTCATGTCTACCCTTTCAAAAGAGTGATTCGTGAAGCCGGACTGCTCGGTGTCATGAGTTCTTACAACGACTATGACGGTTTCCCGATTCAGAGCAGTTATTATTGGCTGACCACCCGCCTGCGTAGTGATATGGGGTTCCGTGGATATGTAGTATCGGACAGTGATGCAGTGGAATACCTTTACACCAAACATGGTACGGCAAAAGACATGAAAGAAGCGGTCCGCCAAAGCGTAGAAGCAGGGTTGAACATACGGTGCACATTCCGTTCACCGGATTCGTACGTACTGCCTCTAAGAGAATTGGTGAAAGAAGGGGGGCTCAGCGAAGAAATTATCAATGACCGGGTACGCGATATTCTGAGAGTGAAATTCCTTGTCGGTCTGTTCGACCATCCTTATCAGACTGATTTAAAGGGTGCAGATGAGGAAGTAGAGAAAGCCTCTAATGAGGAAATAGCCTTACAGGCCTCCCGTGAGTCTATCGTGCTCTTGAAGAATGATAAGAATGTACTGCCGTTGAATGCCTCAACTATCAAAAAGATAGCAGTATGCGGTCCGAATGCTGACGAACATTCATACGCACTTACCCATTACGGTCCTTTGGCCGTTGAAGTGACATCCGTACTGAAAGGCATTCAGGAGAAACTGGGAGGGAAAGCGGAGGTTCTTTATACGAAAGGCTGCGAACTAGTAGACGCCAACTGGCCGGAATCGGAATTGATGGAGTATCCCTTGAGCGAGAACGAACAAGAAGAAATAGAGAAAGCCGTCAGCCAGACAAAGCAGGCAGATGTAGCAGTGGTCGTGTTGGGCGGTGGACAACGTACCTGCGGAGAGAACAAATCCCGCAGCAGTCTTGATCTTCCCGGTCGTCAACTTGATTTGTTGAAAGCTGTAGTTGCTACCGGCAAACCTGTTGTACTAGTGCTAATCAACGGACGTCCGCTTTCCATCAACTGGGCGGATAAATTCGTACCTGCCATTCTCGAAGCCTGGTATCCTGGATCGAAAGGTGGAAAAGCGGTAGCAGACGTACTTTTCGGAGATTATAATCCGGGCGGCAAACTGACTGTTACTTTCCCAAAAACAGTGGGACAGATACCTTTCAATTTCCCTTGCAAGCCTTCCTCTCAAATTGACGGCGGCAAGAATCCGGGATTGAACGGTAATATGTCACGCGTCAATGGTGCTCTATATCCTTTCGGCTTCGGATTAAGCTATACTACTTTCGAATATTCCGATTTGAAAATATCTCCAGCCATCATCACTCCTAATCAAAAGACGTATGTCACTTGTAAAGTGACGAATACCGGCAAACGGGCAGGAGACGAAGTTGTCCAACTCTACGTACGTGATGTACTAAGCAGTGTCACAACATACGAAAAGAATCTGGCAGGGTTCGAACGGGTACATCTGAAACCGGGAGAAACAAAAGAAATTACGTTTCCGATAGACCGTAAAGCATTGGAACTGCCGAATGCCGATATGCACTGGGTGGTAGAGCCGGGAGAATTTACGCTAATGATAGGAGCCTCCTCTACGGATATCCGACTAAATGGAACATTAACCGTCTCCGGATATGGTGACAATGTAATATCCAAAAACACAAAAGATGATTCGCCTATCAGCGCAAGTACCAATCAAGGAACTGTCAATCATGTTATTGATAATGACTTATCTACTTTCTGGGAAGGGAATAAAGGAGATTACATTACTTTCGCTTTAGAGAATGAAGCCAAGATAAACAGTATATCTATTACTTTCAACCGTGAAAACAAGGTAAGTACCGATTTCGAGATTCAATTATCCAGTGGCGGAGGGCAATTCCTTACTGTATATTCCGGAACAATCGATACTTACAGCCAACCACTCACTTTTAACTTTAAAGAAACAATTGCCAGTGATTTACGTATCGTATTGGGCAGTGACCGGGTGGGAATAGCAGAAGTAAAATTACCTCAACTCAGATAATAAGAATCAATCAGAGATGCAGAGAGTATGTCAAAGCGCAGAATACAGGCAAAGCGGATTATTCAAAGAATAGAAGTTCGCCCCCGTCCGATTCCGCATAGTCTCTCAACAACGATTGAATCATCCCGGCAGCTTCTTTCAAACCTTCTTTGCCATTATAACCGTTGACAATAGCAAGAATATGGGTCGTATTGACATCCATTTTCGTACGCTCATGGTCACTGGTCGGTGTTCCTATCCCTCCGAAAGAATCACGATACACAGGCAATCCTTCGATATTCAGCACACCGCGTCCGATTCCCTCAAAGGGCTCTCCCGCCTTGCCGATACCCAGTTCAAGGCACGTGCCCTGTATCTTATCCGCATCGAACCCTCCGATAGAATGCCCCGTACGGAGAGAAACGAGATTTATGAGATCTACCAACGTATCAATCTGATATAAAGGAATCCCGCGCATCAGGCGACGGCGCAAAGCCTCTGCCGACGGGCGATAACGTCCGGGGTCCTTGCCACAACGCTTATATGCCTCACGAGTGGCTGCAATCACAGGCTGCCGTTTGATGTCTTCCATCTGCGTTGTGGAAGTCAGCTGTTCGGTGAAAGCATTGATTTCACGCCAGAGCCCTTCACTATAACTTGTGTTTCTGACTGTTGCATATACAGCTGCTCCGGCAAATACCGGACAAGCTTCTTTAATCTCTTGAGAAATGGAAATAGTATACATATTCAATGACAATAGTTTTATACAGTGTCCAACATGATTCCGGACAAAATACGTCCGGAACGAATCCCTAAACGGCGGGCGGAGAAGAACTCGTCACAATGGGTATAAGTGCAGATACCGGACAGTTCTATCTGACTGTCGGGAACGCCAAACGATAATAACTGTATCCGGTTAGCCTCCCACAAATCCAGATGATGTTTTCCGGTTTGCCCGTTCCACGTCGAAATACGGAGCATATCAAAATCTTGTTCTTTGAATGCTTCGTATACTTCTTCACCCACTTCAAAAGACTCCAATGAGATGCTCGGACCTATGCAGGCTATAACATCCTTACCTTCCGTTCCGAAAATACAGTGCATTTTCTCTAAAGTATCGCGAAGGATATGTGCCACTGTTCCCCGCCATCCGGCATGCACTGCCGCAATGGCTTGATGAGTACGGTCATACATCAAGACAGGCACACAGTCCGCCGTAGAAATACAGATGCAATATCCGGGTTCGGCAGTTATCAGCGCATCGATTCCATACAACGATTTTTCTTTCTGTTCAGGAGATAATCCGGTAAAAGTGTCCTCAATATGCAAAATCTCCGTACCATGTGTTTGCACAGGGACTACCAGTTCAACAAGAGACTGCGGCAATGCTTCCAAAAGTAGCTTTCTGTTAAGACACACCAGTTCCGGTTCGTCCCCACTGTAATGCGAACAGTTGAAAGACGCATAAGCCCCTTCACTGTACCCTCCCCGCCGGGTAGTTACAAAATGAGAAATGTTGGAATATGAGCTTAGCGACTCATATCCCAACATTCTTTTATCTTCTGTAAGTGAAATCATTTTTCTTCCCAATCTTCTTCTTCGTACTCATAGTCGATGTCCTCGTCATCATCCGCATCTTCCTCATATTCATAAACGATGTCTTCATCCTCGCCCATGTCTTTGAGTTCCTGTTGCAAGCGGGTCACGTCTTTCGGCCGGTGAACAATCGCCTCTATCTTGTTACTCTCCTTATTCAGTTCTTCCCAAAGGATGTCTTTCAACACCGAGATTCCTAAACCGGAAACAGAAGAGATGAATACGTGCGGTATGCCTTCGGGCAATGTAGGCTCGATTTCGTCCATCAGTTCCTGATCGAGCATATCGCTCTTGGTAATTGCCAACACCCGTTGTTTGTCCAGCATTTCAGGATTGAATGTACGCAGCTCGTTCAGCAAGATATCATATTCTTTACGGATATCATCGCTGTCCGCCGGAACCATAAACAACAATAAGGAGTTGCGTTCGATATGACGCAGGAAACGGAGTCCCAAACCCTTACCTTGACTGGCTCCCTCGATAATTCCAGGAATGTCCGCCATTACAAAAGATTTCCCGTCATGATAGGAAACGATACCCAGATTCGGTTCGAGTGTCGTAAACGGATAATCGGCAATCTTCGGTTTGGCAGCCGAAATGGAAGAAAGCAAGGTAGACTTTCCCGCATTCGGGAATCCTACCAGACCGACGTCGGCAAGTAGTTTCAACTCCATGATAACAGTCATTTCCTGCATCGGTTCTCCCGGCTGCGCAAAACGCGGAGCCTGGCGGGTTGCCGTCTTGAAATGCCAGTTACCTTGACCGCCGCGACCACCTTTAAGCAGAATCACTTCCTGCCCGTCTTCAGTCACATCACAAATGTACTCTCCGGTTTCGGCATTGTAAACAACCGTTCCGCAAGGTACTTCAATTATCTTATCCTCGCCGTCTTTGCCGAAACTACGTCCTTTACTTCCCGACTCTCCATGACCTGCCATCGCATGACGGTCAAACTTCAAGTGTAGCAAAGTCCAGTAGTTACGGTTACCGCGCAAGATGATATGGCCTCCTCTTCCGCCATCGCCCCCGTCGGGACCTCCGTTAGGACAATATTTCTCGCGCCTCATGTGCGTAGAGCCTCTTCCGCCCTTACCCGAGCGACAGTATATCTTTACGTAATCAACAAAATTCGATTCAGCCACGTTGGTTAATGATTAATTGGTTAGTGATTTATATTTAAAGAAGACTACAGTCCGTCCACCGCTCCACAGATATCCGCAAAGATACCCTCCATAGTGCCCAGACCGTTGATGTGTTGGTATTTCTTTTCGTTCTTGTACCAGTCAATCAACGGAGCAGTCTGCGAGTGATATACGTGCAGACGTTTCTTGATCGTCTCTTCATTGTCGTCAGCACGGCCGGAGTCCTTACCGCGTTTGATAAGGCGTACCATCAGTTCATCCTCCGGAACATCCAAATCGAGCATTACAGAAACATCCTGTCCTCTTTCCGCCAACATTTTTTTTAATGCTTCCGCCTGTGCAATTGTTCTTGGGAAACCATCGAAAATTACACCTTTGCTATCTTTAAAGCTATCAAATACGCTTGCCAGAATATCAATCATCAATTCGTCGGGAATCAATTGGCCTTGATCGATATAACCTTTAGCCGTTTTACCCAGTTCTGTGCCGTTCTTGATTTCAGCACGCAATACATCTCCGGTTGAGATGTGATTGATTCCATACTTTTCTACAATACGTTCGCTCTGCGTCCCTTTGCCGGAACCCGGAGCACCGAAAATTACAATGTTCAACATCTTTTTTACCTAAAAAATTAATTTGTATTTGAATTTAGTCTACTACTGTGTAAATGTCGGGATAGTTACGTCCGAAGCCGTCATAGTCCAGACCGTATCCCACGATAAAGTCATTCGGTATCTCCATCGCTACATACTCGATGTTGAGGTCTACCTTCAACTTCTCCGGTTTCACCAGCAGAGAAGCGATGTGAATTTCCTGCGGATTGCGTGTACCTAATGTATCCAGCAGACGTTGCATGGTGAGCCCCGTATCCACAATATCTTCTACAATGACAACCGTACGTCCGGCAATGTCTTCATTCAAACCGATTACCTCTTTGATAACTCCTGTGGAAGTTACTCCCTGATAAGAAGCCAGCTTCACGAATGAGATCTCACAAGGAATCGTAATATGCTTCAATAGGTCGGCGGTAAACATAAAAGAACCGTTCAACACACTAAGGAAAAGCGGATTCTTACCTGCCAAATCGCGATTGATTTCGTTCGCTACACGAATCACTTCTTTCTGAATATCCTGTTCCTTAATAGAAACGGTAAACTGTTTGTCTTTTATCTGAATGGTATCCATAACCGGTTATTTTAAAAAAGTTGTCGCAAAAATACAATTTTTTATTCTACTCCGTGCATCATCTTCTGTAATTTCTTCGACAGCAGGAACAGAATCAGTGAGGCGACGCCCGACATTACCACAAATACCATAAAGAAATCGTACATCGTTGCAATCTGGAAGCCCAGAATGGTCTTTACTTTTCCGTCTTCGGGATAAAGGCCACTCAACATACCGGCAAATTTGTTAGCGGTGGCAGTGGAAAGATACCATATACCCATCATCAGGGAAGCAAAACGCAACGGACTCAGTTTGTTCACCATAGAAAGCCCGATAGGCGACAGGGCAATTTCACCCATAGTGTGGATAAAGTAAAGTCCCGTCAGCCAAATCATACTTACTTTCACTCCCGGAACCGCATCTTTCACTCCGAAACAGATGAAAAGATATCCCAAAGAGAGTAGCAGGAGGCCGATAGCCTGCTTGGTAGGGGAAGAAGGTTCCATTTTCCGTTTGTTCAGGAAACTCCATACCCCCGGCATGATGTAAGCCAGTACAACAACGAAAAGCGGATTGAAGGATTGAAACCAGGAAGCAGGCATTTCCCAACCCAAAATATCGCGGTTGGTCTGTTCGGAGGCAAAAAGCGTCAGAGAAGCTCCCGCCTGTTCATAGGCAGCCCAGAAGAAAATCACAAAAAAGGCGACGATATAAATGACAAAAATACGGCTACGCTCTATCTTTGTCAACGAACCATCCAACAGAATAAGTACCGGAAAGACGATGCAAGCCGTGAAAATACCGACACTAATCCAGTCACCTGTGAATATGTAGCCGAAGAATGCCAATAGAACAGCAGTCAAGGCAGTTATTATTATGAGATTACGTATTTTTGTCCGTGCGTCCATCTTCGGGTGAGAGATGTGATCGGCCTTATCTTCTTTCTTCTCACGTTTTGCATCGGGGATGATACCGATAGCTTCGCCGGATGGAGAGAAAAGATATTTATTCTTTTGGGTTTCAAAAAGTATGACGGTAAATAGCGTCATGATTCCGGCTGCCAGAAATCCCCATTTAAAATCATGCGGATCACCGGTGTCTCCCAAGTAACCGCAAATCAATGGAGCAGTAAAAGAACCGACATTCACTCCCATATAGAAAATGGTATATGCCGCATCTAACCGTTTGTCGCCCGGCTCGTAAAGCTGTCCAACCAGCGATGATACCGTCGGCTTAAAGCAACCGTTACCCAGAATCAAAAAGCCGAGTCCGCCATACATCAGCCAATGTGCCAGTTCGGTATTGTTCAATGTGGAAGCACTCATAAACATCAGGAACTGCCCGACGGCCATCATCACCGCACCCCAGAACACTGAACGGCGAATGCCCCAATATTTATCGGCTATATATCCGCCAATCAACGGAGTCAGATAAACCAATCCGGTATAGCTGCCGTAAATAGACGCGGCCGCTTCTTTATCAAACAGTAAAGCTTGGGTCAGAAAGAGAATGAAAATCGCACGCATACCGTAGTAGCTGAAACGTTCTGCCGTGCTTGTTGCAAAAATCAGATAAAGGCCTTTAGGATGCCCTTTCAATGCGCTCATGAGTTTATGTTTTAGTAGTTTATGGAGCGCAAAGGTACAAAAAACTAAATAAAATGCCTTAAAAAAGTTACTCTCTATTGAATGTAAACTTACTAACGATAGGTTATAAAGTTCTTTTCTACTATTCCTAAACTATAAACGAAGCTTGCGTTTATAAAAACAAAGGCTTTGATTATATAAACGCAAGCTTCATTTATATAATCAGAGGCTTCGTTTATAGTTTTATTACTGATAAAAGAAAGTTTATTACCTATACAAAAGAACTTTATATCCCGTAGAAAAGAACTTATCGACCTATATTCTGACGGTCGTCTACCTACAATAAATGTGTTTTCTTCCTATAACAAACCGGAAAAGTCAGAAGAATCATGTACATTTGTGGGTAGAAAACTAAAAAGAACATCACAATGAAAATATTTCCAAGCAGCAGTATCAAGAAATTGGACGCTTATACCATTGAGCACGAACCGATTGCATCAATTGACCTGATGGAACGTGCGGCAACAGTACTGACAAAAGCCATCACAGACAGATGGAGCACGGATACCCCCGTCACCGTTTTTGCCGGACCGGGAAACAATGGCGGAGACGCGTTAGCCATAGCCCGCATGATGGCCGAAAAAGGATATAAGACAGAAGTATACCTCTTTAATACTAAAGGAAATCTTTCACCCGACTGCCAGACGAACAAGGAATTGGTGGAAATGATGGAAGAAGTTACATTCCACGAAATCAGTACGCAGTTCGTACCGCCGACTCTGACACCGGAACATTTGGTGATCGACGGGCTATTCGGGTCGGGACTGAACAAGCCGTTAAGCGGAGGTTTCGCTGCCGTAGTAAAGTACATCAATGCTTCTCCCGCCACAGTCGTTGCCATCGATATTCCTTCGGGGCTGATGGGAGAAGAGAACACGTTCAACGTGAAAAGCAATATCATCCGCGCAGACGTTACTTTCAGCCTGCAACTGCCGAAACTTGCCTTCCTTTTTGCCGAAAACACAGAGTTTGTCGGTGAATGGGAATTGTTGGATATCCAGTTGAGCGAAGAAGGAATCGAAGAAACGGAGACAAACTACGAAATGCTGGAGATAGAAGAAATCCGTTCACTTATCAAGCCACGCAAACAGTTTGCACACAAAGGGAACTTCGGTCACGCGTTGCTGATAGCAGGGTCAAAAGGAATGGCGGGAGCCTCCGTACTTGCCGCCCGCGCCTGCCTCCGTTCCGGTGTAGGATTACTGACCGTACATGCCCCGATATGCAATTATGATATTTTGCAAATGTCCGCACCGGAGGCTATGGTAGAGACGGACGCCAGCGAAAACTATTTCGCCGTGCCGACCGACACCGATGATTACCAAGCAGTCGGCATAGGTCCGGGACTGGGGCGGAACGAGGAAACAGAAGCTGCCCTGATAGAGCAACTGGAACATTGCCAGACTCCCGTAGTATTGGACGCCGATGCACTGAATATCCTTGCCAATCATCGCCATACACTCACACATCTGCCGAAAGGCTCTATCCTCACTCCCCACCCGAAGGAGCTGGAACGCCTGACCGGCAAATGTCAGGATTCTTACGAGCGATTGACGAAGGCTTGTGAGCTTGCCCATACCGCCCATGTTCACATCGTTCTAAAAGGTGCTTACTCCGCCATCATTACTCCCGAAGGCAAATGTTTCTTCAATCCGACCGGAAATCCGGGAATGGCAACCGGAGGTAGCGGCGATGTGCTGACAGGAGTGATTCTGGCTCTGCTTGCACAGGGGTACTCCAGCGAAGAAGCTGCCAAAATAGGTACGTACATTCACGGATTGGCAGGAGACATCGCACAGAAGAAACAAGGTATGACCGGGCTGATTGCAAGTGATATTATCACCTGCCTGCCCGCAGCTTGGCGGCTTGTAAGCACGGCTTTTTCATTTAAGCTTTGATTTAGGGATATAATCTCCCTACCCATGCCAGTGCGGCATGGGAGCTAATCCAGTTGTTGATAATCAATAATTTACAAATATATCAAATCTAAATTTTTCTCATTTTTGAGCCAGAAAATGTAACACCTTAGTGAAGCTTACCGATAATTCCCTTGTTATCTCAGCTGTACCTTTTCGCTTATCTGATATTTTTTTCCTTCTGTTCTTCCAAACAGCAATCAGTGCCAAGACCATCCTTTGAATTGTGTCGAGGTTTCTAGCCGCCCGTTCAGCCTTACGCTTTATACTATCCTGCCGGAGGTTTCGGTCAAGATCCCAGTGCATGCTTTCAATAGCCCAATGCTGTTTGGTTATCTGACTAAGCCGCTCTGCACTGCTATCCAGGCTTGAAATGTAGAGTCGCTGTTCAGATGTAGTCTTGCCATCAGACTTTTTCTCGGTAGATGTGAGTATTTCTATAACAGTCAAATTGCCATTCCATTTTTCCTTGTCGACAATAAGTTCTTCCCCACGGTATATACGGCATATCCTTGACTCAATCCTGCCGTGTTCCAAGTATGGACCTTCCTTGTAGACATCAGTGGGGGTGGCGGTCTTTATAGAGTCTTCAAGGCCATAACGCAAAGATCTTTGATTCGCCTTGAGTTCGATCACGAAGTCTGCTCCCTTATCTCTAATCTTGTCTATTATTACCTTTTGGAATGACATGGCATCTGCTGTGACCACACATCCTGACACGTCTAGTTTGTCCAATAACCGGGGCACGGATTTGATTTCATTACTTTTCTCCTTGCAAACATCAGTAGCCAGAGTAAAGCCCGAACCAAGTGAGTATGCAGATACGATATCAGGGTTACGTCCGTTCTCGTACAAGGTACCTCGCATGGCCTTGCCATCAATACAAATGATATCAGTTGCCGAAGAGGATATTTCCTTGCGGAAAACGTCTGCAAAAGCAGACATTCGGTCAGCCATCTTTTCATCGTCTATGCTTTGAAACACACGGCAAAGCGTAGCTTCTGACGGCAAACCATATGGAAATAGCCCTTTCGCCTGCAGGCGTTTCAAGTGGCGTTTGCCAAATTGAAGTATTTCAGCTCTGGTAATACACTTGCTGAGCCTCCCCAATATGACAAGCATGAGTATGTCTTCAAGTTTGTGTTTGAAGTTTCCCCTGCTTGTTCTGCGGTATTCAGGGACTGAGGATACAAATTTTCTCAAATGAGTCATGATGCTGCCACGAAGACAGTCAAGGTGTTTTTTCTTTAGTGGTATTGTACGTAAAAACTTGTATATCAATAAAATAAATCGTATTTTTGCTATCGCAAAAACAAAGGCGGAAGACAATATTAACACCATATCTTATTGAATTCCGCCTAAAAAAAATAAAAATGAACGATAAGAAGAAACACCTAAGGCGGTGCTTCCGCATCGCTGCGCACGAATATAAGGAATTTTACTGCAATAACAAGCGATGAACAATATTTCTTAAATGAAAAAGCCGTGGCTTGTAAGCGAATAAAAGTTAAGAACTTAGTGTTTATTTCAATAACTTCATTAACTTTGTTTTCAAAACAGTTAAAAAAGAACCGAATATGAAAAAACTGATTATAGCGGCGGGCCTGCTGATGACGACCTCCGCCTACGCACAGACCGAAGTATTGACAGGAGTCACTCGTGGAAAAGACTACGGAGTGGTATATAGTCTTCCCAAGACTCAAATAGAGCTTGAAATAAAAGCGAATAAAGTGAAGTATACTCCGGGTGAATTCAGTAAGTACGCCGACCGCTATTTACGGTTGAACAACGTCTCTACCGATCCCGAAGTGTATTGGGAACTGGCAAGCGTAAAAGTGAAATCCGTAGGAGTGCCCAATGGCGACGCTACTTACTTTGTGAAATTGAAAGATAAAACGGTAGCTCCTCTTATGGAACTGACCGAGGATGGTATCGTAAAGTCCATCAACGTGCCTTACAGCCAAAACGGTTCTGCAAAGAAGAATACTCCGACCGCTCCTGCCGGACAGGTGAGCGCCAATCCCCGCGACTTCCTGACCGAAGAGATTCTGATGGCAAACTCCACCGCCAAGATGGCGGAACTGGTAGCCAAAGAAATCTATAATATCCGCGAAAGCAAAAACGCATTATTACGCGGACAGGCCGACAATATGCCGTCGGACGGTGCGCAGCTCAAAATCATGATAGACAACCTGAACTTGCAGGAAGAAGCCATGACCAAAATGTTCTCCGGCATACGGGAAAAAGAAGAAAAGACCTTCACCGTACGCCTTACACCGGATAAAGAGTTCAGTAATGAAGTGGCTTTCCGCTTTTCCAAGAAACTGGGCGTGGTTGCCAACAACGACTTGGCAGGAACTCCGTTCTATATCAGCTTGAAAGACTTGAAAACGGTAAAAATACCGCAGGAAGACGGAAAGAAGAAAAAAGACTTGGAAGGAATCGCTTACAATGTACCCGGACAGGCATTGGTTACACTGACCGACGGAAAGAAGAAACTTTATGAAGGTGAACTCCCTGTCACTCAGTTTGGTATAATAGAGTATCTGGCTCCGGTTCTATTCAATAAGAACTCGACTATCAAAGTGTACTTTGACCCGAATACCGGAGGATTGCTTAAAGTGGATAGAGAAGAAGGAAAATAGAAGGAACGCATTATCCATATTTTCTTCTCTTTACTCAATCGGCTTCATTAACTTTATAAATCCGTCTTTCTGCATCTGAGAAAGATAGATAGTGATACGCGACTCGTAGCCCGCTTCATGATGGAAGTGGTCTGCGAGTTTCTCTATAATCTCACGTACCGTACGTTTCCCATCTATCAGTTCCCATACAGCCGTACCGTGTTCCTCCAAATATATCCGACGCTCTTTCGACATCCCTTTCGGTACAAGAAAGCGTTGCATCCACGAATACTTAAAACGGGGAAAGGAGAGCACAATAGTCTCTCCTTCCCGTTCTGCTGTTATATGTTCACTGCGACAGGGAATAACCTCTAACAGGTTTGTTTTCTCTTTGCCAGCCATCGTTTTTATTTCTGAATATTTGCTTCCTCCAAACCGTAACCTTTCTTTCTGTTCTCTGCTTTCAACATCAAAGCAACGATCAAAGCCAATATGCCAAAGAGAGCAAAAATACTCATCGGCAATGTATAGTCATAGGTTTGCGCGCCATCCACTACCGGACCTTTGCAATAAGAATTCAGTACCCATCCGATCAACAAAGGCACACCCATCAATCCCCAATTCTGTACCCAGAAGATCAAGGCATAAGCCGTACCCAATTGTTTTTCCGGAATAATCTTCGGAACAGAAGGCCACATGGCCGAAGGTACCAACGAGAAAGCAAATCCCAAGATAATCATGATAATCGTAGCAAACCACCATACATTCAGGATAGGCAGAGCGAACATGGTATGCACGAATATCAACATGACAGATCCGATAACCATCAATGTAGCCCCCTTACCGATACGGTCATACAAGGAACCGAACAACGGTGTCAACACAATAGCGCCGATCGGCAACAGTCCGGGAATAGTTCCCGCCAATTTCGGGTCCACGCTATACTTCTGAACCATCAAATCGGCGGCATACTTGATGAACGGGAACACAGCCGAATAGAACAGCACACACAGAAGGGCAATCAACCAGAATCCCTTGTTGGTAATGATATACACAATATCTTTCATACGGAACGGTTCTTCCGGTTCCAATCCTTCCGCATCCAACGACGCATCCAGTTTCTTATCGTAGAAAGTATAAATGAAGAAGGCGATTGTACCTACACACAACATTATGAGACAAAACAAAATAGGAGCAGGAATATTGGTATGGAACGCACCGCCTTCGTCCGTATATCCGAAGAAGTCCGCCAAAGGAACAGTCATCACCATAGCCAAAGTCGTCCCGATACGCGCCGTAGCCATTTCAAGTCCCATAGCCAACGCCATTTCTTTACCCTTAAACCATTTGACGATAATCTTGGAAACAGTGATTCCCGCAATCTCGACACCCACACCGAAGATGGCATATCCCAATGCGGCAAGAGTCACTTGGGTCTTGAAGCCGAAAAGCATGGCGCCTTCGGGGAAGGTAGTAGAAATGGCATAGTATTTCAATCCACAGCCGAATACCATCAACAGACATGCCCCCATTCCGGTAAAACGGACACCCATCTTATCCAGAATGATACCACCGAAGATCAACATCAACAAGAATACGTTAAACCAGCCGTATGCACTTGTGAAGAAACCGTAATCAAGGCTATCCCATAATAATTCTTTCTCAAGCATGGGTTTTAGCGGAGACATTACGTCAGTGAGGAAATAGCCGCATAGCATAGTAAAAGCGACCAATGCAAGAACACTCCAGCGTAACACTGCGGAGTCATTCAATTTCTTTTTTAATTGTTCTGTCATTGTTATATTTAAAAAGTGATTAATAATCTAAAACAATTAAGCGCGGATTACACTGACCACCCGGAACATTGAGAATCCGTGTAATCCGCGTAATCCGCGCCTAACAATATGTTAATGTGACAATATGCTAATATGCCAATGTACTGCGAAACGCCGAACGAAAACTGGCATAACGGCAAATTATTAATTATTCTGCTGCAGGAGCAGGAGTTTCAGTAGCCGGCGCCGGAGTCTCGGTAGCTGGCGCATCAGCAGCAGGAGCTTCTGTTTGCGGTGCAGCTGTACCTGCGGGCAAGTTATACGGGTTAGTTTGTTGTTCCTTCTGTGCCTGTTCCAACACTGCGTCTGTAGCAACAGCCGAACTAGGAACCACATAAGCGGTAGCAATGCTCATTACAACCATAAAGATAGCCAAACCCCATGTTGCTTTTTCAAGAAAATCTGTAGTCTTGCGCACGCCCATAATAGCGTTAGATGAAGAAAAACCGGAAGCAAGTCCGCCTCCTTTTGAGTTCTGAATCAGCACGATGAAGCACATCAACAGGGCTGCAATCACCATTAAGATAACGAATAATAAGTACATTTTTAGTTATTTTGAATTAGCGTTAATAATCAATTTCTCCAAAAATCTGATTTGGTCTGCAAAGTAAGCATTTTTTTTTGGATATTTCAAGCTTAATTTTTTAATTATTTCAAGAGCTTTTGAATATCGTTGCTGTTTAACATAGATTTTAGCCAAAGTTTCTGTAAAACAGCTATCATCTTCCTCTTCTTCCCCACTCACCGTATCCGATTCATCACTCATTGCATCCGATTCCTCCCGCAAAGGTTTTATATGCAACGGAGCGTCGCTTTCACTCTTTTCTATGAAATCGTCGATCAGTTCAAATCCCTTTAGCTTAGGTGCTTCTTCCGTCGATTCATCCGTTCCGGGAGTCTCCTCAAGCAGATAGGAAGTATAGTCCATCGAATAGTCGAAGCCGGTTTGGGCGGTCACTTCCTCCGGTGCCGTAGCCAGGAAAGCGTCAATCAAAGCCAATGTACGGTCTACCGAAGGCTCGTCTTTCAGCACCTCAGTCAAAGGAACTCCTTTTTTCCGCGACTGAAGATCGAAACGGCTGCCTTCAATCAGTTGAAACAACTTCCGCCGGTCGGCTATATAGAGAACGGCCTTTCGCAGCTCCCCGCCGAAACTGATATCATGGAGAATATACAGATTTTTGAGATACAACAGACGAAGCGACTGAAAATACGGATACCTCGCAAGCAGATTGCGCAACTCGTACAAAGTATCCCTATTCAGCGTCTCCGGATGCTGAATCCATTGTTGAAAGTTAACAGAAGTCATTTATATTACCAGTTTGCTACGGTTGCATTGAATATTTGGTCGGTGATCTCTTTTGACATTTCAGCTATCAGCCCGTCCTGCACGGCAGTCAGCAATTGACTGGAGTCGTAGGTACGGAAAGCGGAGAACTGCTGTTCAAAGTCTTCGGCATGATTTGTGTTGTTGACAAAACGGACGTTCACCGTGATGGTCAGCTTCGTTTCCGAAGAATAACCATCGGCGGACACCGCCTGGTTATACTGATTATATCCCGTGATCTCACCGTCAATCTGCAAGTCCGCATTCTGATTCGGCTTCAGCAATTGCAGACGGGTCTGGCGGATAAATATATCTTTCAGGTCTTCATTGAACTTCGTCGCCAACGGGGCATACACATACTCCGACTTTATCGGGAAATCGGCAATGGAAATCGTCTTCACCTTATCATAGTTGATAGATGAGCCGTTAAACTTATAGGAAACAGTGCACGCGATGACCGCCAATGGCAAAACCGCCAGCAGCAGAGGGCGTGTTATCTTTTTAATCCAAATCATATTCTTTTATTTTTCTATAAAGTGTACGCTCGGAAATGTTCAAATCCTTAGCCGCACTCTTCCGTTTTCCATGATGTCTCTCAAGTGCTTTGCGTATCATTTCTTTTTCTACTTCATCCAGCGACAGGGACTCTTCCACATATTCTTCCGTGTCCTGAATATCGTCATCATCTTTGCAGACAGCCGGTTGCTGTACCGGATGAATAATGGCAGGAACCGAAGGTTGCGCCGTCACTACCGGAGTGGCAACCACCGCACTGACCGGGCTTACCTGTCCGGCACGTTCAGCCATCAGATTGTGCACCATCTTTTTCAGTTCCGCCACTTCCTGCCGCATATCGAACAGAACGGAATAAAGAATCTCCCGCTCGCTTTCAAAACCCTTGCTCTCACGTGTACCCAGCAATGCGGGAAGACGTTGTGTATTCTGTGCGGGAAGATAAGTTTGCAAGATGGCATCGTTAATCTCCCTGTTAGTTTCAATAATCGAAATCTGCTCGGTGATATTCTTCAACTGGCGCACATTTCCCGGCCATGGATAGGCCAGCAATTCTTTCTTAGCGTCTTCCGTCAACTGAATGGCCGGCATTCTGTACTTCTCTGCAAAGTCGGCGGCGAACTTACGGAACAACAGGAGTACATCGTCTCCGCGTTCACGAAGAGGCGGTATCTGGATAGGCACGGTATTCAAGCGATAGTACAGGTCTTCACGGAAACGTCCCTCCGCAATGGCTTGCGTAAGATTGACGTTGGTAGCCGCCACAATACGCACATCCGTCTTTTGTACACGTGACGAACCGACTTTGATAAACTCACCGCTCTCCAGCACACGGAGCAGCCGCGCCTGAGTAGGCATGGGCAACTCCCCTACTTCATCAAGGAAGATTGTCCCTCCGTCGGCTTCTCCGAAATAACCTTTCCGCTCGCCGATCGCACCGGTAAACGCACCTTTCTCATGTCCGAACAGTTCGGAATCAATTGTGCCTTCCGGAATCGCTCCACAGTTGACAGCGATATACTGTCCGTGCTTTCTCCGGCTATATTGATGAATAATCTGCGGGAAACTTTCTTTTCCGACACCACTTTCTCCGGTAATCAGCACAGACAAATCGGTAGGAGCCACTTGAATAGCAATATCAATGGCGCGTGATAAAGCTTCGGTATTACCAATAATACCGAAACGTTGTTTCACTTGTTGTAACTCCGCTCTTGTCATTACTCTTTTACTCTTCGTCTACTGTATCCAGTTTCAGTTTATCACTATCATCCCGTTTCTCGTAATACTGTTTCCGTAACGGATTCGCACGGGCCGCTTTTTCCCGTTGACGATTGCGGAACACATCAATGGCGACATAGACTGCCTGACGGAAAGAGTCTTCACTCGCCAGCCCCTGCCCTGCAATGTCATATGCCGTGCCGTGTGCCGGAGAAGTGCGAACCACCGGCAACCCAGCCGTATAGTTCACGCCGTCGTCCATTGCCAGTGCCTTGAACGGAGCCAATCCCTGATCATGGTACATCGCCAGAATACCGTCGAAATGAGTATAATTGCCCGAACCCATAAAACCGTCGGCCGCATAAGGACCGTAGCACAGGATTCCTTTTTCTTCCATTTCCTTCATGGCAGGAATGATCACTTCCTGTTCTTCCATTCCCAGCAAACCACCGTCACCGGCATGAGGATTGAGCGACAGTACTGCAATGCGCGGAGCACCGATACCGAAATCCTGTTTCAGGCAACGATGAAATATCATCAGCTTCTCCTGAATCAATTCTTTGGTAATCGTTGTCGCAATCTCCCGGACAGGGATATGCGTTGTCACCAAAGCTACACGGAAATCATTCTTCATCAGAATCATCAATGACTTATTGCCATTGCCCAGCCGTTCCTCGATATACTCGGTATGTCCGGGAAATGAGAACTCTTCCGACTGAATGGTATGTTTATTGATCGGCGCCGTTACAATAACGTCAATCAACCCCTCACGATACTCTTCGATGGCACGCTCTAATGCGCCCAATGCAGCTTTACCGGCTTCAGGATCCGGTTTGGAGAATTCCACTTTTACCTCATCATCGGTACAGTTCACTACACTCAGCCGGTTGTATCCCGCTTCGGAAGCACTGTTAATTATACTGAAATTAGCCTGAACATCCAATGCTTTCCGGTGATAGGCAGCCACTTTCGGCGATCCGTAAATAATCGGAGTGCACAGCTCCAGCATAGTAGGATCCGAGAAAGTCTTTAAGATCACTTCATAACCTACCCCGTTTATATCTCCTTGGGTAATGCCGATTCTTATTTTGTTATCTTCCATGTTTTTATTTATTAGTTTGTTCCGCTTCCTTAGTTTCCTCTCCCAATGGAATCTGGTTCTGCTGAACTTCGTTCGGAAGTTTCAGCGTGTACAGAGAGGCTTCCATCTGGCGAACCAGGTTGCGTTTCATTTTATCAGGTGAATAGACAAATATTTCTGCTGTAATGATTCGTTGGTTCTTCTCGTCAAGACGGGTATGCGACACATACGGACCACCCATAAAGTCACCCTTCATGCGCCACAGTCCGCGCGCTTCCATCGTGTAGCTGTTCTGCACATTGATGGGGCGGACATCCGTCAGCAAGCTGTCGGTTGCCATATAAACGCCTTCCTTGAATCCGGGAATATTGGCTTTCATCACAGAGTCACGTTTATGGACAAAATATTCTTTGGTAAACGTATCCTTATCCGTATAAGGATAAGAGTACATCACGAAGTTACGGTCGGCAGTACCGGTATTGGTAGAAGCCCAGAAGAAGTCTTCCCCCGTCTTTGAATTAGTCAGCTCGGCAGGCAGCCAGATATCGCAACCGAACAAGCTGTCCACCTTGTTTGAAATAAAGTTGCTGTGCTTCTTTTCGAGCGAAGTGATCTGGCGGTTCATTTCCGCACGGGTGAAGAAATTGATAATCGTCTGTCTGTTCTCCTTCACAAACTTCTCGAACTCTTCTTCGTTCGGAGCCTGGATAGTCAATATCATCTGCGGATTGGCATACACATCTTTCGCATATTTGAAAGAGGCCTTTGTATATATATCCTGTATATCTACAATAATAATGTTGCGTATCAACTTCAGCGTAGAGTCATAATCTTTGGGTGAAGTGTACATGATGCGGAAAGAAGGTTCCGATTGCGGCAATCCGGGCATATCGGAATCGAGTGCATCATGCAAGGCTCTTCCTGCCGCACGATCCCAAACACCGTGGTCTACTACTACCAAAAGCTCGTATGCACGTCCACTAGAAGTGTGGTTTCCTTTCAGACCACAAGAAGCAAAGACAAAGGTTACCAAAGCAATGCTCAAATAAGAAAAGTACTTTTTCATGATGTTCGGTTTTATATATTAACTCTTATTATTTTCCTCCTGTTTCGCTGTCGACAACATACCGCAAGCTGCAAAGATATCTTCACCCCGCGAAGCACGGATCGTAGTGAAAAGCCCGTGCGATGTCAGGTAATCACGGAAACGAGTCATCGTATCCATATCCGCTCCCTCAAGGTCTACGCCCGGTATGGCATGAAAACGAATCAGATTGATTCTGCAATCCAATCCGCGAAGGAGCTTCAGCAACTCTTTGGCATATATCTGCGAATCATTGAGTCCTTTAAAAACAATATATTCAAATGAAAGTCGACGCTGTTTGCTAAAATCATAGTTTTTTAACAGTTCCACCATTTCGGTAATAGAGAACGCTTTTTCCGCCGGCATTAACTCGGAACGCTGGGCCGCCACCGGAGAATGCAGGCTGATAGCCAGATGGCAATCGCTTTCTTCGATAAACCGCCGCAGTCCTTTCCGCAGTCCTACTGTAGAAAGAGTGATACGCTTCGGACTCCATGCGTAACCGTAAGAGGCGGTCAGCACTTCCAATGCTTTAAGTACTTCATCGAGGTTATCAAGCGGCTCGCCCATCCCCATCATCACTACGTTGGTCAGTTTGTCGCGTTCCGGCAATGAATGGATCTGATTGATTATCTGGTTGGCGGTCAGATTGGCGGTAAAGCCTTGCTTGCCGGTCATACAGAACTTACAGTTCATCTTGCAACCGACCTGTGAAGAGACACATAACGTCGCCCGGTCGTCATCCGGAATATAAACCGATTCAACATAATGGTTATCGCCCACTCTGTACAGATACTTCACCGTGCCGTCCACAGAACGCATTTCATCCACAGGGGGGAGTGCTCCTACCTCATAGTCCTGTTTAAGCAACTCACGGTGTTTCAATGACAAATTAGTCATCTCATCAATCGAGGTCACCTTCTTTTCGTAAAGCCAGGACGCAATCTGCTTGGAGGCAAAACCGGGCATTCCCAGTCTTTTTGCCAATGCTTGAAGCTCTACGAGGGTCATTCCTAAAAGGGGATATTTAGACATTCTTCTTTCTGTTGATGGTTTATATCTGCAAATGTAAGGAAATAAAGTCAGTTTCACCACAGATTAACACAGATTTTCACAGATTAAGAAGAGGAAGAAGAAGGAAGAAGAAGGAAGAAGTGAATTCTCAGGTGCAGAGATGCAGAAAAAGATAGAAAAAAACATAGAGAACGCAGAGAAGATAGAGAGCATGGAAAATGTAGAAAATGTAGAAAACGCAAAAGACGCGAATCAACCGGATTCATTCATAATAATCCGACTAATTCACGTCTATATGGTGCACCACACTAATTTATTACAGCATTCAAAGATTTTCACTCACCTTTTTAATCTGTGAAAATCCGTGTAATCTGTGGTGAAATAAGTTAGAAGAACAGGAAGCGTGTATCCTTTACATTTGCTTTCAGATACAAGTCGTTCATCAGACGGCTGGCGAAGCGAGCGTGCATATTGGCCAACGTAGCTTCTTCCGTTTTCGCGTCAAATGTCTCGTTCAGTTTGTCCTTGCCGTAAACTTGCAGTACAAATACTCCGGCATTACCCTTGATAGGTGTGCTCAACTTGTTCATTTCAGCAACAGAAGCATAGGCGCCTACCAACGGTTCACTGCTGCGCAATGCGGAAACATAAGCAGGAGCGGCGAAGGTAACCATCTTCAAAGAATCGCTTACAGCGTTAGTCATAGACTTGTATTGGTCGAATGAAGTGGCATTTGCCGATTTCATATCCGCCATAATCTTTTCAGCCTTCTTGTCTTTTACGATTTCAGCTCTCAACTGATCCTGTACAGACTTCAAAGAACGGTATCCTTCCGGTTTGATGCTCACCAAGCCTACAACCATCATGTGATCGCTTTCGCCACATTCGTACAGGCCGGAAACTTCACCCGGTTTAGCTTTATCAAATGTCCATCTCAAAGCTTCTTTAGTACCTCTCACGCCACCGATACCGTGTTCAGAGCTGTTCAAGTCTGCTCTGTCAAGCAATCTGTATCCAGCTTCTTCAGCGTTAGCCACCATCTTCTCAACACTAGGATTGGCTGCGATAAACTGGCTGAAATCATTGTAAGCACGATTGTAAGTTTCTTTACTGAACTCTACTTCACGCTTGACAACAGCTACTTTATATTTGTCTTTTACAGCTTTCTTGTTGGTTACTTGCAGAATTACGTTTGCTTGTCCCATCGGTAAGTTCACCAATTCGTTCACACCTGTATTGTTGATGGCAGAGATGAATTTCAGGTTATCACCGTCGATCTGCGCACCTTCGTACTGAGCGGCAGTCAACCAATTAGAATCACCGGTCTGACCGTATTTTTTAGCCAGCTCCACAAAGTTGGCGCCACCTTTAATCGCATTGTAGATACTGTCTGCCAATGTCTTTGTCTTCAACGCATCTTCCGCGTATACCTGAATCTGGCGGAATTCGACAGAGTCGGCAGCAGCAGCCTTAGCAACAATCTTGAAAGAGTTGATTGTGTTATCGGCACCATTGTAGTAAGGACCGTATACCGCACCTACGGAAGCAGAGTCCAAACGTGCCACTACATCCGACGGGAAAGCAGTCTTGTTATAGAACAAGTCTACGTACGGAGCATCCGAACCTACCGATCGGATAAAAGAAGTGTAATCGTCTGTTGTAGTAGCCAACTGAGCAGTTGCCTCGTCCACTTCTTTCTGGATAGCAGCTCTGTCCTCAGGGCTTGCAGTCACCTGTACATCGATGTACTTGATGTCACGAGTTTCCTGATATTGCTTGAATTGTTCTTTCTTCTTGTTATACAGTTCTTTCAGTTCCGATTCTTTCACTACGATTGTAGAATCTACTACTGAAGAGTAAGGAATGCCTGCCAGCAACACATTGTATTGATTCACTCTTGCGTCGAAAGCGTCCTGAGCCTCTACCGGGTTAGAAAGAAGAGCTTTAGCGACCAAAGCCTGGTATTTTTCAGCCAAACGACTTTGAATCAAAGTTTTCTGAATAAACGACCAGTATTTATACATATTATTGTATTGTTCGGCATACTGTGCCGGCATCTGTGATTCGTTCATCTTAGCATATTCAACAAGGAACTTGTTCAACATATCCTTATCGAAGTTGCCTGTTTGCGGATTTTGGAAAGGAGTCTGTCTCAGCAGAGGATGTACACCAGCTTTCAGAATATCCTGAATTTCAGCAGTGGAGACAGTGAGTCCCAAAGCTTTTGCTTCCTTTTCGATCAGTTTATTGTTTACGTATGAACGCCATACTTCATCACGCACCTGGTTGGTTTGTTCGTCGTTCAAGGCGTTCACTCCACGCATGAGTTTCACCACTTCGGTATATTCCTCCACCAAATTCTGATACTCCTGAGCGGAAAGAGCGTCTCCGTTCACCTCACCTACGTCATGCGCCTGATGCGGCTGCATCACTTTCCATGCGTCACCCGCAATGAAAGCAAACAGCGCCAAGCCGATAACAATCACCAATAGAGGTCCTTTCGACCTAATGTTTTGTAACGTTGCCATTTTGATTAATACGATTTATGTTTATTATTATTTCTTTCTTTTGTCGTTTTAGCGCACGAAGATACAAAAAATGCTAATATGCTTCTATTTATTAGCTAAAAATTTCTTGATTATCGTCATTATTCCAAGACTTTTAAACGAACAAGTTCGATTTTCGTCGCCGTCACCTTGATTATCTTGAATTGATAACGTCCGATCTGAATCACTTCATGTAATTTCGGGAAGCTCTGATATTGGCTCAGGATCAACCCTCCTACCGTCAGATAATCATCCGATTCGGGCAGGTCGAGTCCGAACGTCTCATTCACCTTCTCTATTTCCAGACGGGCGGCCAGCACATACTCATGTTCGTCTATCTGCTTGCAGATATAGGAGGTATTATCGTGTTCGTCCTCTATATCACCGAAAATCTCTTCCACCAGGTCTTCCAACGACACAATGCCGGACGTGCCGCCAAATTCGTCTACCACTACGGCAATCGTCTTCTTCTGCTGCATAAACAGCTTCATCAGCTTATGAGCCGACATCGTTTCAGGCACAATCGGCACTTGCTTCACATTGTCGTGCCAGTCTTTCGGGGCGCGAAACATTTCCGAAGAATGGATATAACCGACTACATTGTCGATATTCCCGTCGTATACGATTATCTTGGAGATACCGGACTCTATGAAACGGTTTTTCAGTTCGTCCAACGAGGTTGTCAGATCGACAGCTACCACCTCCGTACGCGGAACAATGCAGTCGCGTATTTTTATATTCGAGAAATCAAGCGCGTTCTGAAATATTTTCACCTCCGTGTCCAGCTCTTCTTCATTCTCGGCATTGTCGATACTACTCTGTACAAAGTAATCCAGATCGACTTTTCCGAATGCGATATCAGACGCTTCCTTATTCACCTTCATACCAAAAATGCGAAGAAACAAACAAGACAGTCCGGAGGACAATTTGGAGACGGGATACAAAATAATGTAACAGACAATAAGCGGAACGGCAAAAACATTCAGTACTAGATTAGGATTGATCTTGAACAATGTTTTCGGCAAAAACTCTCCGGTTACCAGGATGATTAAGGTAGAGATAACGGTCTGCGCCAGTACCATAAGGAAGTGATTTTCTATGAATCCCGACAATAAATTGTCTCCGATAATCTGTGCCATCAGAATACCGTAGATAACCAAGGCTATATTATTGCCCACCAGCATAGTGGAGATAAACTCATTCGGATTCTTGAAAAAGACAGACAGGATGCGGGAAGTGACTCCCCCTTTACGTTCCATTTCAAAGCGCAGTTTGTCTACCGAGACAAAAGCTATCTCCATCCCCGAAAAGAAGGCGGAGAAAACCATAGTGATAATTAGAGAGATATAAATATTCATAGCTTATTTCACAGAATCTTTTTTCACGGAATCCGGCAAGGCTTTCAGTTCCGGCTGCGTAGTGCCCGCTTCATCATCCACATAGAAAATACCCTCTATATTGTGAATGGTGTAAACTGTCATTTGCTGGTTGGAGTCGAAGCCATGTCCGGTGATAGTACGGTCCGGCTGCTGAATACGTATAAACTTGTCGGAATACACCTTCTGGGTAGCTTCGTTCCAATATAACAATTCCGTATTGAAACGTTCGCCTTTCCGGTTCTGTATATCTACGTTCCCTATCAGCTTCCAAAGCCTTTCTTTGTCATAGTAGTAGGCAGTATCCGCTTTGATACTGGCTTCTATATGAAAGATAGAGTCAAACTGCTCCAGATATACTCCTTTTTCAAATGCCCAATAAGAAGGTTTCTTTCGGTCGAACATCTGCCACTCTTCCGTTTTCACTCTATAACGTGTCACTCCGGAATCGGATATAAGGGTAGTGACCCCTAGCGTACTCATCATCGGAAGAGAATCCCGTTCAGTGATAGCTTCACCTATCGCTTTCGACTTGCCGCCACAGGAAGGAAATAAAAGAAGCATAACAATTGTCCCCAGGACAATTGTTATGCTCATGCTTTCATGCAATAAACGTTTTCTTCGTTTTCGCAACATACATTTATCTAATCGTTGTAGTCTCTCCGATCCAACCGCCGATAGTGATGCGGTCACCGGCTTTATAACCCAACATGAAAAGGTCTTTAGCCTGCGGAGTATGAGCAGAATATCTGCCAATCAACTTGTTCGCTTCTTCAGCCACACTAGGATCTACCGCCTTTGCACGTTGCAGTTTGTCAATCACTGCAAAATAGGTACACTTGTTCAGAGCGGATTCATCGCTCCAGTTAGGACTCATCGCATAAAGGTTAGCGATCAGAATGTAAGGAGCACCATAATTTTCGTTGAAGCTGATGGCCTTCTGGCAATAAGATCTAGCCTGAGACAGTTTCTTGGCGGAAGCCAATACCGCTGCTGCCGCATACGCCTTTTCCGCTTTCTTCAAATTGTCAGTCTCCAAGTTCACCGCTTCGTCAAAGAACTTCACAGCACTGTCGATATCACCTTTCTTGAATGCCTGATATGCACATCCTGTGGCAGCTTCGGCAGTAGGTTCCATTTTATAAGCATAGAATGATGCCTGCAGATATGCTTCACTTTCAGTACATTTCATCATTTTCATAATATCGATTACTTTCTTCAAGTATGCCAGATCCGTTTGGTTAGCTTCCACCTTCGGTCCGTAAATGCCTTGCAATGATTCACAATCGGCAGTTCCGCTATTAACGAACAAAGCGACCAAGTTATCTTTGATACCCATATAGGCTTTCTTCTTTGATTCCTTAGTTTCGGCAGCAATAGCCGCATCTGCATACTCGGAAGCAGCCAGATAATCCTGAATGAATTGTTCCTTATGAGTAGGATCCGCTTTCAGCTTATCCAATGACATCTGCAAGAAATAGAACAAAGTAGCGGCAGCCGACTCGCCTTTCACAGCGTTAACAGATTGGCTCAACCACTGATAAGCCTGATTTACGTCTAACTTCGGAGCAAAAGCGATATAATCTACAGCCTTGATACCCAATGCTTCTTCAGGAGAAGAGACCTTTGTTCCCTTAGCCAAGAAGTCAGGCGTATATTTGATACGCAAATCGTGCGTATTCATCAGTTCATTAAAGTATTTCTGATAATCCGGATTGTTTCTGTCCTTGATTTGTCCCATCAAGCCTTTCAGAATTTTATATCCGTCCGTAAAAGTATAGAAACGAAGCGTCGGGCAATTTTCCAACACAGCTTTCCATGGAGTATACGCATCTTTAAAGTTACCTGCACGCACAGCTTCATGCGAGATACTACTGTTTGAATTACAGTTCGCATCCTGTGCTACCACAGTAGTCGCCCCTGCTGAAAGGAACAACATAGCCACAAGCGTTTTAATCTTCATTGTATTTAAATTTTAGTTGTTATTATAAAGTCGTCTATTCTCTCTCACTTTGTTGCAACTAATTATTCTACCCGGCGCTTGAAGAACCAACGTTCGTTGAACGTCAATCCAATGCTCACACGGAAGATGTTTTCATTCACCATATTCGTTTCCAATCCTTTGACGCGGACAAACTGCCCACTTATACTGAGAATGGAACGCGAACGAGGAACAGGCAAACCGAAACCGGCAGTCACGCCATATTCGCGGGAAGCCTTTTCACCGTTGATCTTATAATACGGAGTCGTATAATAAGCTCCCAAACGATATTTGATATGGGCAAGGTAAGAACGTCCTATCAAATTAGGAATGTACTCCGCACCCATTGATATTTTATGACGGTCACAGTAAGTATATGTTTCATCAAAATCTTCACTCACACGCTCATTATCAACTGCATTGATTGCAAATTTCGCTTTTGACCATTGCTGCAAACTATAATCCACACCAACAGTCAAGCGTTTGTCATAGTTGTATGTTAATCCAATTCCGAACATATTAGGAAGTTCAAAAGTTGCATCAAAACTGTTAGAGACCGTCGTACTGTTTTGCGTCACTACCGTATAATCATTATTCAGTTTATGTTTCGGAGAAAATACAGCACCGATTGTCATAGAATGCTTCTTATCAAAATCCAACGTATACTGCGCACCAAAATCCAATTTATAATCAGATATCGAAATTCCCTTTTGCTCTATATAAGAGGTAGATCCTGACGTTTCCGGATAAAGAACAGTCGTTGAACGAGTAATATCTCCCCAAAAATAAGAAGCGTTCACTCCTACTGATAATTTTTTGAGTACTTTTACACCTAATCCGGCATACAACTGATGCAAACCTCCGTCACCAGTAAAACTCCGAGTCTGACTGACTCCATTTGCAAACTTACTATCCGACACATTATATCCTACACTTGAGAAAGGCAATAGCCCCACACTCATTGCTATTCTGGGATGCAAGCGGAATTGCATTGCCAGATAGTCAAAACTAGAGTTCTTAGCGTTCAGCTTCACACCGCCGTTATTGACATTCATATTTTGCAGACTGACGCCTCCTTCGAAAATGAAAGTCAGAGAGTCAATGGCTGTATACGAAGCAGGATTCAATGGATTGATCTGCGCTCCATCACGGAGTCCAAAAGCAATTCCTCCCATCGCCTTGCTATTTCCGAAACCTTGATCGGACAAATCGCCATAGCCATATCGTGTATAAGGAGAGTTTGTATTATTTTGAGCAATTGCCATTCCGGTAACCATCGTGAGCAAAAGCGCACATAGTGTGTGTTTAAATCCTACCATTATTATAGTTTAAAATTCTATTTAATCCTTTCAACACTAAAAATCTATCTGCAAAGATGATACTTTTTACGCTGCTATCAAAAGAAAATTCATCTCCACCCGTTAAAAAAACCAAAAGTTCAGGATATTTATGCTTCATAGACTCAATATAACCTGAAATTTCGTATTCCATCCCTTTTAAGACTCCGGCACGTATAGCCGTTTCAGTATCCCGTCCCATCGGGAGTTTGCGCCCGTTGGTATCCACCAGAGGCAAACGTCCGGTGAACTGCCGGAGCGCTTTGAAACGCATTTGCATACCGGGAGAAATATTACCGCCATGATACTGACCTTTCGAGTCAATGAACTCATAAGTAATGCAAGTCCCTGCGTCAATGACCAATATATTTCTATGCGGGAACTGTTCATTCGCACCTACCACAGCAGCCATACGGTCGTATCCCAATGTTTCAGGAGTCTCGTACAAGTTGACCACCGGCAGAGGTGTCTCATGATTCAACCAGAGTAAAGGAAACGGCAAAGCAGCCAGATCCGCCAATACCCGTTCGTTCAAATCAATGACAGTAGCCACAATCCCCTGATTCACCGGATATTTGGCGCAAAGCGCTTTCAAGCAATCCAACGACTGATTGGATTCTGTGAGCACTTCCACCATCTCCCCGTCATTGAAGAGAGCGACTTTCGCCATCGTATTTCCTATGTCGATAATTAAATTCAATGCGTTTTTTATCTTTAGCGGGCGCAAAGGTATAGTAAAAAAAGAAAAGATGAAGCATACGAAAAGAATTATCTTATCAAAAACGTTGCAAACCATTGAAATATAAGTGATTTCACCATGCTTGTATACTTGAAAGCTTTATAGATTTTCATACATTTGATAAGTTCCGATCAGCTATAATGAAAATAAAATTAGCTATAATGAAATCCGGATTAGCTATAATGAAACCCTCATGACAATTTAGAAGTCGCCAAAGTAAATGAAAATGTTCTGTCGCACGTCTTATTAGTATATCTTAGCATATCACTAATAATGACGATTATGGCAGGGATTCATTTCGATCAGGTTGTATCGCGCGGTTGCGGTATGGACATCCACAAGAAGGTGGTGGTAGCGACGGTCCAAGGCGAAGGGATCTGTAAGGAGACCAAGTCTTTTGACACCTTCACGAGTTCTTTGACACAATTGAGAGAATGGTTGGTATCATTAGGAATCACTCACGTTGCGATGGAGAGCACTGGAGTGTATTGGAAACCGATATACAACGTGTTCGAGGATTACATCCGCAACATCTGGATTGTCAATGCCCGTCACATCAAGAATGTTCCGGGTCACAAGACAGACAAGAACGACAGTGAGTGGATATGCCAGTTGCTAATGGCAGGATTGCTCAAGCCCAGTTTTATTCCCCCTCGTGAGCAGCGCGAGCTTAGGGATCTTACTCGTTACCGCCGCAAGCTGATAGAAACGGTGTCGGCCAACAAGAACCGCATCATCCGTACGCTTGAGGACGGCAATGTCAAGTTGTCCAGCGTTCTGAGCGACACGAGCGGCTCAACTGCGACCAAACTGATAGAAATGCTTTGCGATGGCAGGATTCCGACATTGGCAGACATAGAGTCTGTACGACACAAGCGTTGTCTGCATTCCGCGGAGGAAATGCTTGAGGCATGCACGGGTTATATGAACAGCCACAAGATATACATGCTTCAGAAGATACGTTCATGCAACAGACGGCTCACGGAGGAAATCACGGAGATGGACAGGCATATCAAGGAAATCCTCTCTCCCTACGAAGATGTCATTGCAAGGCTGAGCGAGATACCCGGAGTGCAAAACCGCACCTGCGAGGAACTGATAGCCGAGATTGGTCTTGACATGGGCAACTTTCCTACTGCGGCGCATCTTTGTTCCTGGGCAGGAATGTGTCCAGGCAACAACGAAAGTGCTGGCAAGAAGAAGAGCGGAAGGACGAGCCACGGAGACAAGCATGTAAGGGCTACACTCGTTGAAGCCGCATGGGCTGCCTCACGAACAAAAGGGACGTTCTTCATGGAACGCTTCAACCGACTTGCCCCACGCAAGGGCAACAAAAAGGCGTTGATTGCCGTTGGGCACTCCCTTCTCAAGTGCATACACTATGTGTTGTCAACAGACGGAAGATACAAGGAGCTTGGAGACAGTTATGTGCCTGAGAAGAAAGAGAAGCAACGCAAGGAATACCTGAAAGGTGAGTTAAAGAAACTTGGCTACCATGTAGTCCTGACGAAGAAAAAAGATTAGCCTACACAATATAAAACTGGGGACTGAGTTAATCCAAGGCCGAATTTTACTGGAACATCCCGAGTCCGAAAATGAAACTGGTCCCAACTGCTGAGAGGCAAAGTTTGTGACATTATGAGCACGTGTATGAAAATTCAACATCAACTCAGCAGTATAAATATAAATTGCCGAACATGCCAGCCGCGCACTTGCCCAACAGTGAGTGCTCTCTATTTTTGTGTCATTGGCTCAGAGAATACATAAAAACAAAGTAAAAACAGCCGTTATAAACTAAAACGGCACAAATAATTTTCGTATGAAAATAAAATCGGCTATAAAGAGATGGCTACCGTGAAGCACAGGGTATCTTGAGGGTAAAAGCCTATGATTCTCTTTATATAATAACGTACACGGACGCAGGCGCGAGAGAATACTCTTTTATTAGAAAAAAAGCGTGTTATTGAGGGTGAGCCCCTCACCCTCAATAACACGCTTTTTTTCTAATAAATATAATAATATAGAGAAAACAATAAGTAGTATACATCGATTCTTCGTATATTCGCCGCCGAATAAAAAAGAATTTCCCCAAAAGAAACGTCCGATGAAACGATTTAATGACTTTTTCCGCTGTATGTCGCCGCTTGTGCTATTCATGTTGTTCTTTTCCACCACCGGTGCGTCCGCAATGAAAAGCAACGGTCCGGCCGCAGACGGTCATGACTCCATCCGTATCAGCCTGCTGACCTGTGCTCCCGGCGAGGAGATTTATTCTCTGTTCGGACATACAGCCATCCGTTACGAAAATCCTTCACAAGGGATTGATGTAGTTTTCAACTACGGTCTGTTCAGCTTCAACACCCCCAACTTCATACTTCGCTTCTCTCTCGGAGAGACAGATTATCAACTGGGCGCAACCGATTATGCCCATTTTGCAGCAGAATACGCATTCTTCGGACGTAGCGTATGGCAACAGACTCTGAACCTGACCGAAAGAGAAAAGGCCGAATTAATCCGTCTGCTACAAGAGAATTATCGTCCCGAGAACCGGGTGTACCGTTACAATTTCTTTTACGACAATTGCGCCACCCGTCCCCGCGACAAGATAGAAGAAAGCATTGCCGGAAAAGTGATTTATCCCGCAAAACCGCAGGACGGCTCACGGTCTTTCCGCGACATCGTGCATCAATATTGCAAAGGTCATCCGTGGGCACGCTTCGGCATTGACTTATGTATCGGAAGCGAAGCAGACCGTCCTATCACACAGCGGCAGATGATGTTTGCCCCATTTTATCTGATGGATGCCTTTGCCGGAGCGCAAATTGAGAATGACTCCATTCAGCGACCGCTTGCGGAAGCCGCCCGACTGATTGTAGACGCCACTCCCGAGACGGATGAAAGCGGCTGGATATTCACTCCGCTACAATGCGCCCTGCTTTTATTTATATTGACAGTCGGCGCTACCATCTACGGTATCCGGCGAAGAACCGGACTATGGGGAGTAGACTTCTTCCTTTTCAGCGCGGCAGGTATCGTAGGTTGTGTTCTTGCCTTTCTGGCTCTCTTTTCCGAACACCCGGCCGTCAGTTCCAATTTCTTATTGCTCGTGTTTCACCCCGGACAACTTCTTTTCCTTCCCTACATCATTTATTGTGACCGAAAAGGAAAGAAATGTTGGTATTTGACTTTGAATTTGATCATTTTAACACTTTTTATAGTGCTTTTTCCGCTAATTCCACAAAGATTTGACTTAGCTGTTGTACCTTTGGCACTCAGTTTGCTGGTACGTTCAGCGAGCAACTTAATTGTGACATCTAAAAAGAAATAATGAAAGGATTACTGACTTCCCTTATCACCGTACTTACCTTCACCGGGCTACAAGCTCAGTCGTTGCCTGCTGCACCCAAGCTCGTGGTGGGACTGACGATTGACCAACTGCGTACGGACTACCTGGAAGCATTCTCATCACTTTACGGGGAGAAAGGTTTCAAACGCCTTTGGAAAGAGGGAAGAGTGTTCTATAATGCCGAATATACTTTCAGCGGTGTGGACCGCTCGTCTGCCATAGCCGCCATTTACAGCGGAACGACTCCCTCCATGAACGGAATCATCTCCAAGCGATGGATGGACGCGGCTACCCTACGTCCTGTCAACAGCACAGACGACACGGCTTTCATGGGGTACTATACCGACCAGACGTGTTCTCCTTCCAAATTATTGACTTCCACCATTGCCGATGAGCTCAAAATAGCGACTCAAGGCAAGGGGCTTGTATATGCCATCGCTCCCAAATGTGACGCGGCGATTTTTGCCGCCGGACATGCCGGGAACGGTGCTTTCTGGCTCAATCCCAACACGGGAAAATGGAGCGGAACAACTTATTACGGAGAATTTCCTTGGTGGGCAAGTCAGTACAACGACCGCCAAGCCGTCGATTTCCGTATTGCGAATATCGTATGGGAACCGGTATTTCCTCGCGGGATGTACACATTCCTGCCCGACTGGCGGGATATGGTTTTCAAATATAAATTTGATGACGACCGCAACAACAAGTACCGCCGTTTCATCACCAGCCCTTTCGTGAACGATGAAGTGAATGCGCTTGCCGAAGAAGCATTGAGCAAGAGTTCAATCGGCATGGACGACATTACTGACTTATTGGCACTGACTTATTATGCCGGCAACTACGCACATAAATCCGTACAGGAATGTGCAATGGAAATACAGGATACCTACGTGCGCATTGACCGTAGCATTGCCAACCTGCTCGAACTGCTCGACAGGAAAGTGGGCTTGCAGAACGTGCTCATCTTCGTCACTTCCACCGGATATACAGACAGCGAATCGTCTGATTCGGGATTATACAAAATTCCCGGAGGAGAGTTCTACCTCAACCGTTGCGCCGCTTTGCTGAATATGTATCTGATGGCTACGTACGGGGAAGGAAAATATGTGGAAACTTATCACAACCAACAGATTTATCTGAATCATAAGTTGCTGGAACAAAAGCAACTCAATCTGACGGAAGTACAAGAGAAGTCCGCCGAATTCCTGATGCAATTCAGTGGAGTGAATGAGGCATATTCCGCCAACAGGCTTCTGTTGGGTTCGTGGACTCCGGAAATCCACAAAATACGTAACGGATATCATCGTAAACGCTCGGGGGATCTGGTAATCGATGTTCTTCCCGGATGGTCAATCGTTGACGAGAACAGCCACGAGAACAAGGTGGTACGCCATTCGTTCATCCCCTCACCGCTGATTTTCATCGGTCACTCGGTGAAACCGGCTATCATACAGACTCCTGTAACCATTGAACATATTGCGCCTACACTGGCTCATTTCATGCGTATCCGGGCTCCCAACGCCTGCAGCTCCGCCCCTATTACCGACTTGCGGTAAAAGTTTACTCATAAAAACAGGGTGCAAAACATAAATAAATCAGCATTTTAATGTAACTTTGCAGGGATTATCCACCACGGATTCCACAGATTCACACAGATTGAAAAGAAAAATCTGTGTCCTGTATAAAAGATCCGTGAGAATCTGTGAAATCCGTGGTGCAAGAAAGATAAATAATAAACTAAATAATAGAACATGGGATTTAATGAATTTTTAAGCTCGATTTTCGGAAACAAATCCACACGAGACATGAAAGAAATCAAGCCCTGGGTGGAGAAGATTAAAGCTGCCTACCCGGAGGTTGAGAAACTGGATAACGACGCACTCCGCGCAAAAACGGAAGAACTCAAAAAATATATCCGCGAATCAGCAACCGCCGAACGTGCGAAAGTGGAAGAACTGAAAGCGAGTATCGAAAGCCTTGAACTGGAAGACCGCGAAGAAGTATTTGCGCAAATAGACAAGATAGAAAAAGAAATTCTGGAGAAATATGAAAAAGCATTGGACGAAGTATTGCCCGTTGCTTTCTCCATCGTTAAGGCAACTGCCAAACGTTTTGCCGAAAATGAAGAAATTGTAGTGACTGCCACGGAATTCGACCGCCAGCTCGCTGCAACAAAGGATTTTGTACGCATCGAGGGAGACAAAGCCATTTATCAGAATCACTGGATGGCCGGTGGTAACGACACGGTGTGGAACATGGTTCACTACGACGTACAGTTGTTTGGTGGTGTCGTTCTCCATAAAGGCAAGATTGCGGAAATGGCAACCGGTGAAGGTAAGACATTGGTAGCTACCCTCCCGGTATTCCTGAACGCATTGACCGGGAACGGTGTTCATGTGGTAACCGTGAACGACTATCTGGCAAAACGTGACTCCGAATGGATGGGTCCTCTCTATATGTTCCACGGTCTGAGTGTGGATTGCATCGACCGCCATCAACCGAACTCCGACGCACGCCGTCAGGCATATCTGGCCGACATCACTTTCGGAACGAACAACGAATTCGGTTTCGACTACCTGCGTGACAATATGGCTATCAGTCCGAAAGACCTTGTACAACGTCAGCACAACTACGCGATTGTCGATGAAGTAGACTCCGTATTGATTGACGACGCACGTACTCCATTGATTATTTCCGGCCCTGTGCCGAAAGGCGATGACCAATTATTCGAACAACTCCGTCCGTTGGTTGAACGTCTGGTAGAAGCGCAGAAGATATTGGCTACCAAATATTTGTCTGAGGCCAAAAAGCTGATCGCAACCGGTGACAAGAAAGATATGGAAGAGGGATTCCTCGCTTTGTATCGCAGCCATAAGGCATTGCCTAAAAATAAAGCGTTGATTAAGTTCTTGAGTGAGCAAGGCATCAAGGCCGGTATGCTCAAGACAGAGGAAATCTATATGGAGCAGAACAACAAGCGTATGCATGAGGTGACTGATCCGTTGTATTTCGTCATCGACGAGAAGCTGAACAGCGTAGATTTGACAGACAAAGGTGTAGACCTGATTACCGGCAACTCAGAAGACCCGACATTGTTCGTACTCCCCGATATCGCCGGACAACTCTCGGAACTGGAGAATGTGCCGGACCTGACTAACGAGGAAAAACTCCAGAAGAAGGACGAACTGCTGACTAACTACGCCGTTAAATCGGAACGCGTACATACGATCAACCAATTATTGAAGGCGTACACGATGTTCGAGAAAGATGACGAGTATGTGGTTATCGACGGACAAGTGAAGATTGTAGACGAACAGACCGGACGTATCATGGAAGGCCGCCGCTATTCTGACGGACTGCATCAGGCTATCGAAGCAAAGGAACGCGTGAAAGTGGAAGCTGCTACGCAGACTTTCGCCACGATTACTTTGCAGAACTACTTCCGTATGTATCACAAGCTGTCCGGTATGACCGGTACTGCCGAGACGGAAGCAGGCGAACTTTGGGACATTTATAAATTGGATGTTGTGGTAATCCCGACCAACCGTCCGATTGCCCGCAAAGACATGAACGACCGTGTTTACAAGACTAAGCGCGAAAAATATAAAGCCGTGATCGAGGAAATCGAACAATTGGTTCAGGCAGGACGTCCGGTGTTGGTAGGTACCACTTCGGTAGAAATCTCCGAAATGCTGAGTAAAATGCTGACCATGCGTAAGATTGAACATAATGTATTGAATGCGAAGTTGCACCAGAAAGAAGCCGAAATCGTAGCGAAAGCCGGTTTGAGTTGCGCGGTAACGATTGCAACCAACATGGCAGGTCGTGGTACGGATATCAAACTAAGTCCGGAGGTAAAGGCTGCGGGCGGTTTGGCGATTATCGGTACGGAACGTCATGAGTCCCGCCGTGTAGACCGCCAGTTGCGTGGTCGTGCAGGACGTCAGGGTGACCCGGGTTCATCTGTATTCTTCGTATCACTGGAAGATGACTTGATGCGTCTGTTCTCTTCCGACCGTATCGCAAGCGTAATGGATAGACTCGGTTTCCAGGAAGGCGAAATGATTGAGCATAAAATGATTTCCAATTCTATCGAACGCGCCCAGAAGAAGGTAGAAGAAAACAACTTCGGTATCCGTAAGCGTCTGTTGGAATACGACGACGTTATGAACAAGCAACGTACGGTTGTCTACACGAAACGCCGCCATGCGCTGATGGGTGAACGTATCGGTATGGATATCGTAAATATGATTTGGGACCGTTGCGCGAATGCCATCGAAAATAATGACTACGAGGGTTGTCAGATGGAACTGCTCCAAACGTTGGCTATGGAAACTCCGTTCACAGAGGAAGAGTTCCGCAACGAGAAGAAAGAGAAGTTGGCCGACAAGACTTTCAACATTGCGATGGAGAATTTCAAACGCAAGACCGAACGTCTGGCTCAAATCGCTAATCCGGTTATCAAACAAGTATATGAGAATCAAGGACATATGTATGAAAACATCCTGATTCCTATTACGGACGGAAAACGTATGTACAACATCTCTTGCAACCTGAAAGCGGCTTACGAATCGGAATCGAAAGAGGTGGTGAAATCATTCGAGAAATCAATCCTGCTCCACGTGATCGATGAAGCATGGAAAGAGAATTTGCGTGAACTGGACGAACTGAAACATTCGGTACAGAACGCCAGCTACGAACAAAAAGACCCGTTATTGATTTACAAACTGGAATCCGTAACGCTGTTTGACGCAATGGTGAACAAAATCAACAACCAGACTGTGTCTATCCTGATGCGTGGACAAATTCCTGTACAGGAAGCTCCGGACGAACCGTCCGCACGCCGGGTAGAAGTACGTCAGGCTGCTCCGGAACAACGTCAGGACATGAGCAAGTATCGTGAGAACAAACAGGATTTGAACGACCCGAACCAGCAGGCTGCCGCCAATCAGGATACCCGCGAACAGCAGAAACGCGAACCGATTCGCGCCGAAAAAACGGTAGGACGCAACGATCCTTGTCCATGCGGAAGCGGTAAGAAGTACAAGAACTGCCACGGAAGAAATCTTTGATCAATGAGGTAAGGAGCAGACGACAGGATTTGTACCCGGCGCTCCCTATCTTCCGATTATAAAAGAAAGCCTCAAACGGTTAAAAACTGTTTGAGGCTTTCTTTTGTTCTTTCAAAATAGTACTTTTGTTCAAACTACTAAATGTATTAAATTGTATTGACTATGGCAAAATCTTATTCATTGGCATTCGTTTCTCTGTTTCTATTACTATTCGGCAGCTGTCAAAGTATAGAACAGATTTCCATTGATTATCTGCAACCTGCCGATTTGAGTTTTCCTCCTCAACTTCGTAAAGTGGCCATCGTAAATAATACAAGTAATGCACCGGACGATAAGCTGACTCCCCAAACTAAAAAGTCGAAAGACAATAGAGTTGAAATAAGCCGTGCCATAGCATATGCCAATGGCGATCCTAAGGTTGCGGCAGAAGCGATGGCGGAAGAGATAGCGCATCAGAACTACTTTGACGAAGTGGTGATTTGCGACTCTGCCTTGCGGGCAAACGATAAAATCTCCCGTGAAAGTACACTTTCTCAAGAGGAAGTCCGCCAGCTAGCTTCCGATCTGGGAGTAGATCTGATTATTGCTTTGGAAAATCTGCAATTCAAAATAACGAAAACAGTACGTTACTTGGAGGAATTCGGGTGTTATCAAGGTGCGATAGATGCGAAAGTCTATCCAACGGTATCCGTATACCTGCCCGAACGGAGTAAACCGATGGCTACTATCCGTCTCAATGACAGCATTTTCTGGGAGGATTTCGGAATTTCACCTACAGAAGCCGCCGCACAAATCATCCCCACAAAAGATATGCTGAAAGAGGCTGCAGAGTTCGCAGGAACCGTGCCCGTAAAATATATTGTCCCTATCTGGAAGAACGGGAAGCGTTATCTGTATACCGGTGGCTCCGTCCCCATGCGCGATGCGGCCATTTATGTACGCGAAAATTCGTGGGACGAAGCATACGAACTTTGGAATCAAGCCTACCAATCGACTAAAAACGAAAAGAAAAAGATGCGTGCAGCTCTTAATATAGCTGTTTATTATGAGATGAAAGATAGTCTGGCAAAAGCGGAAGAATGGGCTACTACCGCTCAACAACACGCCCGGAAAACAGAATTGAAAAAGAATGCCGGCAACAATAAAATCAATACCGATGAAGCACCGAATTACTTCTACATCAGCCTCTATTTAACCGAATTGAAGGAGAGAAACGCCCAATTATCCAAGCTTAAGCTACAAATGAGCCGATTTAATGATGATTTTTAAGGAAATCGTGTATCAAATCTTATTTTTTTTATACCTTTGAACTAACAAAAAGAAGGAACCCATGAAATTGAGCGAACAATCACTATCTATTATCGAATCGGCTATCCAAAAGGCAGTCGCTAAATACACCTGTAACTGTGAACAAACAGCAGTAACCGATATCCACCTCCAGCCGGACCAGACTTCGGGGCAACTTAATGTTTACAACGATGATGATGAAGAATTAGCCAACGTCATGATAGAAGAATGGGCTACATACGACGGTGATGATTTTTTGGAAAATGTAGAACCTTCTTTGCGCAGTATCCTGTGCAGAATGAAGGAGGCGGGGGACTTCGAGAAGATTACCATCCTGAAGCCTTACTCATTCGTTCTGGTAGATGAAGAAAAAGAAACCGTAGCCGAGTTATTATTAATAGACGACGATACGATACTGGTAAACGATGAACTTCTGAAAGGATTGGATAAGGAATTGGACGATTTCTTAAAAGAGTTGTTAGAAAAATAAACTCCTTCACTAATTACAATTCTTTCTATCAAGCTGATTGTTTCGTTCCACCTTAGTTTCCCTTTAGTTCTAGCGAGGTCATCTTCTCGTCCCAGTTAGTTAGATTGGAACGAAATATTCAATATTAAAATTAAGCAAAAACGAAGAGCAAGCTCCTAGAAAAAAGGCTACTTGCTCTTTTATAAGTTACAAAAACGACATTTACTGAATATTTCCAGTACACCCTATTTATATTTTAGGAATATTCCAGGTTACCTGTTGGAAAAGAGATCATTAGTTTTCCTTTTCTCTGCCCAGGCTTTCTCCATCCCATAGAAGTTTATTTCCTGCCCTGCAGGCTTCCCATCCAGCTCCGCCTGTTTCTGCTCAAAGAAGGCTTTCCAACGCTGATAATACAAGTCTTTCAAAAGTCCACTCCATTCCCGATGCGAATAATCATGTAGTCCGCCTTGATTGGCAGCAATGCTATCTCCCCAGACTGTGATTAATGCGGAAGCATTCCATTCGTACAATCGCTTTTCTTCTTCTGTAGTTCCCAAAGAACGAGCTGCATTCAACCAAGAGGAAACGGAAAATTCTTTCCGGGTAGATAACAAACGATCTTGCGCCAATATCAAGTCCAGGAATTGCTGTGTTTGTCTGCGGAAATTCTCTTTGTCCTTTCGGTCATAGCTCTGTGATATTTCTTCAAGTAACACATTTCCTTTATCGGCATTACTCTGGCGTACGATGTCTACCAAGTCATATTCAAAATTATTGTTTCCTTTATACTGGTCGGCAACGGAAGTAAATAGCCGGGCTGCCTTTGCAGTAGAATCGGGAGCATAAAATAGTTTGGAATATCCCCAAGTGGAAGTTCTGTCCAGATGGAAACCCGGACGGGCACATAACAAAGACTCAATGGTTCCTTCACCCTGATAATCTTTCGGAGCATTGTAAACGGTGTGTTCCAATGCACGCCAAGCCTCCATTATTTCCGGTGAAACTTCTCTGCCATAACGAGCTTTCAAGTAAGTCTGCAACCATTCATCGGAAGAAAAGCGTTCTTCACGCCAAGGAAGTTCGTAAAGGAGTTCGAACATCACCGGATTATTCTCTATGCCCTCCGGGGTTGCTCCTACTCCATGCAACGTTTTCCCGTTAGCATGTGCACAAGCATCATAATACCCGTTCACCAGCTGATTCATCCGGCCGTGCAAACCAACATTACCTCCAAAATTCAGCAACATACAATAGAGCCAATCGTGTTTGCCAAAGCCTTTTTCCCGATACCACATGGAATTCGGATCTCCCCATTGGGGACGTTTCTCACTATATAAATCTAAAACGAGTAAATCGCCCTGATTAAGAGAAGCAATCATTTCTTCCCGAGGATTCGCCTGCCAGGCCTGAATGATCCAAACAGCCTTCGGATTAGCTTTCTTCATGGCTGCCATAATAGAAGCACCGGTTTTCGCCAAGTCGACTCCTGCCGTGTTACCTCCCTCATGAAATGGATCCATGCTGTAATAGTTGGCTTTTCCATAGAGTTTCTCCAATTCCTCATAATACATAGCGGCAAAAGAATCGAAGTGTTCATCTTCCGTAGAAAGGAAAGCCGGACGGGGGAATCCGCACCATTTACCGGGATCAGCAATCTGATAACCTAGCTTTTCACCAATGTTACGGGGAACCATTCCAGCATATCCGGGGAATACAGGTTCAATCCCAAACTCCCGCATACGGGCTACGATCTTCTTCTGAAGCGCTTCTTGTTGCTGATACCAGCTATCGGGATTCGGTCCACCCCAACCCTCCAGATTATTCATTTGCCACCAAGCCATAAAGGCCGGACCGGAAATAAATTCATTGACTTCTTCAGTTGTATATCCCAAACGTTTCAGCAAATTGTACCAGACTACCTCCATTCCGGTGATACTCAAAGGCATATTGATGCCATGCATTGCCATCCAGTCTATTTCTTTTTCCCAACGCGCCCAATCCCAGAAAGCCATGGAATAAGAATAGGTACAATAATTCAGATAATATCTGTTCTGCATGGATGTCTCCTTACGTATCTTTTCTTGTGGAAGCGGTAGCACTTCCGGTAACTTCTGCGAAAGATTATTCCAGGAAAGATGAATACCGGCTACATATTTCAGATACCAGTTCAACCCCGTAGCCAGAGACAAATCAGAGTTTCCGGTTATCAGCACTTTACCGTCTTCAGAAGATATTTCAAAATAATCTTTTAACGGATTGTTTTCATCAGCAATCATCCGAAAAAGAATTCGATCTTTCGAAGTACCTTCCGTCACACGATCTGCCAATGTATTGACAGGAGACTGTTCGGTTTGGCAGCTACACATCCATGTAGCCCCCAATAATAGAATGAATAAAAGACGTGTATACATAGTTTTATTTACAGTTTGTCAAATATAATAATTAAGAGTCGTATTTTATCTATTTACTACGTTTTATTCAATGAAATAAGAAGAATTGTGGACGACCATATACATTTATATCTTTCACCTTTCCTGATAAGAATGAACCTTTACGAACTTTCACGCGAAAAGCCGAAACCTTATAAATTTCTTTCATATCTATAATAACCCGGTGAGGATGGTTAGACTCCACGGCCGCATTCGTATGCCAGAAAGAAGAGATATCTCCATCAAACAAGTTTTCTGCTATTCCCAAGTTCTTATCAGCTTGTTCGCTGCTTACATAAACGACTTCCCATTTAGTTTTGTCAATCGGCTGTCCCTTATCATCTATCAGTTCCACTTCCGAAATGCAGGCCTGATTATCCTCTGTGTAGGAAGACAGAGTCTCTATACAGAAGTGGCGAAGAGTAGTCGCAACCGGTAAATCGAATGACTGCCACTCATTAGTCTCCTGCAAAGTAGTTTTTAATGCAAGATCACCGTCTTCCAGAATCGGAGTGCCTACCACTGCACGACGCTGGCCTTTCTGATAATTCTTATCAATACCCAAACTATCCAGAATGGGTTGATTCAATCCTTGCAAAACACGCTTACCCGTATCTTCCATTTCAAACACTACAATTTCATTTTCTCCCTCTTTCAGCCATGGAGCGGGCAGATAGAGTGTTTGTTGAGGACCGATATTCCAGAAACGTCCCAGAGATTTGCCATTTACCCAGACAGCACCTTTGCCCCATTGACTCATATCCACAAAGCAATCACCTTTCTTCTCTACTGTAAACGTTCCTTTATGGAAAGCAGGAACACCTTTGATGGTTTCGCCAAACTCCATTTCCGAAACTTTTTCTTTATACAGAGGCAATGGAGTAATAGACCATCCGGTCAGCTTTTCATTTCCCCACAAAACTTGGCTGGTGATACCTTTCCGGTTAAACAGTATATCGGGACCATAGTTGACGCGTCCGGTATTTTCTACCAGAATCTCCAGTGTGGCAGGTGTCTTCGGCACATTCAAGGTCACACTGTTCTGATTGTAACGACGATCCAGGCTGGCTACTTGCTTACCATCTATGAGGATCACAGCATAGTCACGCAAATCCTGTATGACAAGTTTCTGTTTTCCCGCTTTTTGAAGTGTGGTCTGATAATGAATATATCCGAAATCAACTCCCAAATCCTCCATCGACAGCACATTTTCAGACTGGCTAGTCTGATGAAATGCAGTCCTTAATGGAGCACTTTCCTTTAATTCGACTGTTGCAAAAGTGGTAGTCGGATTATCTGCCGGAACTTCCGGCAGTACTGTTCCCGCAGGCAGGTATTTCTGAATCACTTCCCTGAATGCATGATATTTGGGATAACAATTTCCCCATTCACCCAAGGGAGCGTCATAATCATAGCTTGTGGGCTGGGGCTGATAACCGCCTCCGGTATTGGCTCCATTGGTATACTCAAAGTTTGTACCACCGTGGAACATATACATGCTGACAGAAACACCGTGGCTCAACATCCAGTCCAGCTGTTCGGCGGGACGTTCATAAGCAACAGAGGAATGTCGTCTGCCCCACTCATCAAACCAGGCCGGATAAAACTCCGCAACAAAATAGGGACCGCCCTTTTGGTACTTATCTACCACTTTGAATATATCTTCACCAAACACTCCGTTCAATGTAGGCAGTGCGCCCTCAACATGTCCGGCTTCCACCTGTCCACCACCGTCGCAGGTAAATAGCGGAACATTGAATCCTGCTTCTTTAATCATATCGCGGATAGCGGCAAGATACTCTTTATCCGCTGCATACGATCCATATTCATTCTCCACCTGCACCATAATAATATTGCCTTCATTATTGATGGTCAAAGGAGACAGTTGTTTGCCAAGTTCTTTGATATATCGTTCACAATAGGACAGGAAACGCGGATCTTTACTGCGATAAGTCATATCCTTTTCTTTCAGCAGCCACGACGGGTAACCTCCGAAATCCCATTCTGCACAGACATACGGACCGGGACGAAGAATCACATACAGTCCCTCTTCCTGTGCCGTACGGATAAATTCCGCAATATCAGCCTGTCCGCTAAAATCAAACTCTCCCGGCTGACGTTCATGGAAGTTCCAGAAGACGTAGGCAGATACCGTATTCAGTCCCATCGCACGCGCTCTCTTCAGGCGGTCACGCCAATACTCGTGCGGAATGCGGGGATAGTGCATTTCTCCACAAATCAACTGGATATCCTTTCCCTCGATAGTAAAAGTACCATTTCCTATTCTAACCTGCTCCTTGGGGGAGGAACAGGAAGAAATTAGAAATGATACTATGATGTTAAGTATAACAAGTACGGTTTTATGATTTTTGTTCATCTTCATTCAAATAAGATGTGAGTTTCGAATACTCCGACCGCAACATGAGATCTGTTCTATACGGTCGGAAGTATTCATCAATTTATTTTTAGAATGTAACTGTTCCGAACAGGTTCACGGCATATTTGTCTGCATCATCATACCAATGAGTCACATTCTCTGTTTTAGCAAACTTAATGGCATATACCGAATTGTATTTCCAATCGGCTACTTTTTCGGGCATCCAGATTCCCACTTTATAGGTTCCGCTCACACCGGCTGCCACACTTCCTTTGATAGTGTATTTCGCAGCCTGATTCGGTTCCTGATCGGTAGCCGGAATCCAGGTCTTAGGATCCACATCCAGTTTGAATTCTTTCACTACCTGACCGCTTTCGGAAACCAGTACGAGATATACCTCTTTCGGATTAATCACCGTAGCAAAACCGGTATTCGTAATCGTCAGATCGTATTCCAAATTTCCACCTTTTGCTTCTACTTTCGATTCACTTTGAAGATTCAGACGATACCTCAAATGGTCGCGTACAAAATCATAGAATGAACGAACAACTTCATTGCCCTCCTCATCTTTGAAGTAACTCTCATCGAACAGAATGTGATTATCATTTAATAAAGCGGGATTTACCTTTACCCGTTTCCAACTCATGATATTCAAATCATAGTTTTGCGTCACATCAAATGCCGAGTAACGGTGTTCACGCAAAATACGCAGTGATTTTATCGGACTAATCAACTCCGCCAATCCCCATTCTGTATCCTCATTATAAGGGATCTCACCGCTCATATAGAAATTGTTCACTTTCACCTCCTCCGTTATCTGCTTGTAATCATCCGTATTAGGAACAAAGTCATTGCCCGGTGCAAGCGGATGTTCGCCAGCTGTAAAATAATCATTCGCATATCCGATGCGTCCACGAGATCCTTCCTGTTCCAGTGTCAACGCTTTCTTATGATTCGGATAACGCATTTCTACACAATAAGGTGCAGGCAAGGCTCTCAATAAAGCACTGACGATTGCATTCTTCGCACTCTGGTCATTCATCAACGGAGAAGTATGCCACTCTCCCCAAGCACCGATAAAACCAACCTGCATGGTAGCAATTTGTCCAATGTATTCATTCAACAGAGGAGTAAGTTGCTCGATGTGCCGGAGAATCCATTGTTTGGATTCGCCACCGGAAGTATTCAGTCCGGCGTGATTGTATGCAAAACGAAGAATGGCTTTATACCCCTGCGCTTTCATCAACTCGAATATCTTGCGGATATTCGACAGAGCTTCAGCATCCAGGTCTTTACTCACCCAGTTAGTTAAGTAGATATATTGCTGTACAAGAGTCAAGTTGTCGTCCTTTGCATCAAATTGCTCTACTTTCTTCGTATACAAATCATTGCCATAAACCTCATAATCATTATATGGACTTTTCATTTGGTCGGCAAGCAAATTACATTCCAAGTGGAATCCCCTATCGGGATTCCTAAGCGACTCGATCGGTACAATATTTCCTGTTACCTCCGGAGTTTCCGGTTCACTCGTTCCGTCTTCTTCTCCATATTGTCCCGCATATACATCTATTGTATCAGAACAAAAGCTACACATAATACCTAATAATAAGGTAGATAATATGGTCATAGTTTTCTTTATATTGATTAACATGATTGATATACTTTTAATTTTCACCCGATTAATTTTCATTGTAGATAAAACGTGCAGGAGCACCGGTTGTCCAAGGACTCCACAATGTTGCCCCTCCATCATGAAGAATACATTGATGAGACATATCATCAGTGACCAACAGATAACAGTACGGTCCGGTATGATTAGTGATTGCATCACCGCTCCATTGACCGGAAGCACACAAATTGAATTTCCAGTCGTTCAAATGCGCCTGTCCTTTTACTGATTCATAATATTCAGGATCTTTCAATACATTCCATTGACCTTCGGCAGTTCCGGCTTCCGCAAACAAATTCTTATATTCCTGTATGGTCGGCAAACGCCATCCCTTAGGTGCTATCTTATCACGAATATCGTAATGATAATGCACCCCATAGGCTTTCACTCTACCTTCTCCGAGCGATGCAGGTGTATTTTTGAAATTATTCGCTTCAATATCTGTACCATCAGCATATTTAGTTGCGCGCAGGTTATCTGCCAACCAAACCAATGACGTTTTATCACTATAAAATATACGAACAACACGGTAAGTAATCTTTTCATCTCCACGAACATCGACGAAGCGCATCATTTCTGTCATATTCAATACTCCGGAAGAACGCGATACCCATTGCCCATCATCAGTCTTCACATTCCAATACACAGAATTGGAAGTCCAACGTTTGATGGAAAGTTTATCGAGCAGTGCCTGAAGTTCTTCATGAGTCAATGATGATTTACCATTCACAACTCCCACACTATGTTCGGCAACCGTCTGTTTCATTTCAGGATCCAGTGAGAAACAAAGCGAGTACGAGGTAGATTCAGGCCATTCCTGGGTATCCCATTCAAACTGCACAGCAGTTTCCGGAGCATTTTCAGCCAAAGAAATCTTAGTCAAATCTTCCGGCTGCACTAATTTGCTAGTCATACGTTTCACCCGAATGGTGCGTGCTTCCGAAGCTGCTGCGGTTATATTACCGGTTTCTTTGACTGTCCAATACAGTACCGCTTCCTGCCCCGCTTTAATTCCCAATTGAGAAAAACTCTGATCGGCAGTCAGTGCAGATATCGCAACAGAAGTCGATTTTCCTGCATCAATTATCACCGGTTCTTTGAATTTCCTGTCAGCACAAATAAGCAGCTTTGCTCCATTTTCCAGAGGTTTCTCCCAAGAGAAACTATATTTCTCAATCGATAAATCATTCAAATCAATGATCGCTCCATCTTGAGGCGCGCTCAAGTAAATATCCGACATCGGAATGATTACATTGTACTTGTCTTCCTTACATCCGGCAAGCAACAAGATTCCTAATAGACTATATAATAAATGTTTCATAATGCTATCTATTTTTTTAGTAACCGGGATTTTGAATTATAATGCCTTGTCCTTCAGTTATCAGATGAGTAGGCAACGGGAATTTCTCATATTTATATTGTCCATCCACTTTCGTTTCTATTTTACCTGTCGGCTGTCCAGCAAATCTTGCTTTGGCAAGTGCTGCTTCAATAAATTTTCCGTGGCGGATCAAATCCTGACGACGCACTCCTTCAAAATAAAATTCATGTCCACGTTCTTCCAACAATTTATCCAGAAAATCTTCTACAGATGAAAAATCACTCAATTGATAAGCTTTTAGTCCACCATGAGTAACCCGCACCTGATTCAACAGGCCAATCGCCTCTTGAGTGATACTGTTTCCATTGCGAACGATAGCTTCCGAAAGTAAAGTCAATACATCCGCATAACGATAGATGGGCATATCTATTTCGCACTTCTCACCTACTACCCCCTCAATTTTATATTTCACCGGAATTGCACCGTAGAAAAGTATACCTGTCGTACCACCGTCACGGTCAAGCGCCCGGCTATGGTGTACGCCCTCCGTACCTGTATATTCACCAATAATTCTTTCACGTCTCTTGTCTTTAGGATCATAAGATTCGTATGCAGGCCAGGATATTTTAAATCCTCCCCAGGCAGTCACCGACATTCCGGCAGGAAGCGGATAGTCAGAAGTCAGTACGTGAGCGAACCATTTCTGTTCCATCACACCGGCCTCGGCCACACATGAGAATATGACTTCCGAATTCTTTTCACCAGATAAAGAGAACAGAGAGTTATAATCGTCTACCAATTTATAACCGTATTCCGGTTTTGTCAATTCTCGTCCTATTTTCTCCGCCTCATCCCATTGCTTGGTCATCATGTAGAATTTCAGCAATAATGTATTGGCCAATCCTTTGGTGAAGCGTCCGTAATTTGTATCTTCATACTTATAGGGCAACACATTAGCTGCATCTTTCAAGTTGGAAACAATGTATTCACGCATAGCTTCTTCCGACAAACGTGGAATAACAATCTCCGCTTCCGGTTTTTGCAAAGTCTCCAGATCGGCGATAGGTATCGGACCATACATATCATACATCAGAAAAGCCAGGAAACCACGTCCGCATTTCAATTCCGCCATATAGCGAGCTTTCAAGGTTTCATCCATATTCACGTCCTTGATGCGATCCATTGTCAAAGTCATGGAAGCCAAATACTGGGAATAGTCATACACACGACGATAGTCACCGTCGATATGCCAGTCATTAGCTTCATACGAATTGTATACGGTAGTCCATCCCCAAGTGTTTTCCACATAATCGGTTACCATTTCCGAAGTCGTCACATAGCCTGCCGCTACTTCAAAAATTCCCCACGGAGAAAACACATAATAAGCACTCGAATTGACCAAAGCATTTACATCTTCAGCATTTTGGGGAAACATTCCCGGATTAATTTTATTATATACTTCCTGCTCCAGCGTACAAGACGAAATGAGGAACAAGAGAGTTGCTATTGCAGTATAAATTGTCTTTTTCATATTCATCACTTATTAGAAAGATATTGATACACCAAAATTATATGAGGTTACATTCGGATATGCATAGGTTCCATTGTCCGTTTCCGGGTCCAGACCTGTCCAGTTAGTAATCACAAACGGATTATTCACGTCTACATATACACGGAGATTCTTGGCAATCTTCTGGCTGATAGGCACTTTATATCCTAATGTAATGCTTCCACAACGAACGTAATAGATAGATTTCACATAGTAATCCCCCCATCCGCTTCCACCTCTGACAAATGTCGGATCTGTGGCTGTCAGGTTATTGCTATTAAAAGCTTTCAGGGCATAAGTAGAAACATTGATACCATTGTCCATACGTGTCCAGCCCTCATAATAACTGGCTCCTCTCTTTCTGCCAGCTTCTCCATAGAAATAGATATTCAAGTCGAAGTTCTTATATCTGAACGAGTTGTTCAGACCGTAGATAATTTTGGGATCACCATTACCCATATATACTTTATCCTCATCTCCCAATACTCCGTTTCCATCGCGGTCTTTCAATTTCATCATACCCGGAACCAAGTCTTTTTGAGCGTCCGGAACTTTTTCTCCCGGTTGCAGGATGCCAAGCGCTTCATATTCCCACCATGCACGAATCGGATCATTTTCTTTTTCATAAGGTTTGGGTTTCCAGTTCGGGTCACGTGTCAGCCAACGGTCATTGTAATGTGACAAGGTTAATGTCGTATCCCATTCAAAATCTTTAGTAACGATATTCACCGTATTCACAGTGATTTCCACACCCTGACTTTGTGTTGATCCTATATTACCCGCTATTTTATTTATTTCATTATAAAAAGGCAATGGTTTATTTGTCACCAACAAGTCTGTAATCTTACGTTTGAAATATTCGGCTGTCAACTTAAACCGGTTGTTGAGTATACCTAGATCCACACCTACATTAAATTCCGTAGTCGTTTCCCAAGTCAGGCTCCTGTTACCCAAATCTGAAGCATATACTCCTGTTGATTCTGCACCTCCGATAATGGCACTTCTTCCCACTTCATAATAGTCGTAAATGCGATAACCGACATTAGAGTTACCCGTCTGTCCATAAGAAGTTCTTAACTTCAACATAGACAACCAGTTTGAAGCCCCTTTCATGAAATTTTCTTCACTTATCATCCAACCGGCTGATACGGACGGGAAATACCCCCAACGATTTTCCGGGGCGAAATTGGAAGCAGCATCAGCACGAACTGTAGCTTCCAGTAAATATCTGCCTTTATACGAGTAATTGGCACGGGCAAACAAAGAAGCAATACTGTTAATAGAAGCCCATGAACCTACAGATGGTTTCTTGTAATTTCCTGAACCCAAACTATTATATCCAAAGCCATCTACAAGAAAATCTTCATTTCCGGCACTCAATCCATCATTTTTAAATTTTTGGAACGAATAACCACCAATAGCTTTCACGTTATGATCGCCAAAGCTCTTGGAGTATTGAGCTGTCAGCTCCATCAGATAGGCAGTACTTGTTTCCTGCGAAATATCCGCTCTTCCGTTTTTGGTCTTTCCCTGCAAAGTTGTCTTAGGCAAATAGCTGGAACGTTTCTGGAAACTACGGTCGACACCTAACTGCAACTTCACTTCCAAGTCTTTCAACGGTTTCACGGATACGAATGCAGATCCTATGATCCGGTCTTTTACCGTATTATCCTTAATATCCAACAAAGACACCGGATTCGCAACGAAGGGACGTTTCGGATCAATGAAATAATTTCCTTCAGAGTCATAGATAGGAATTGTAGGATTGGATTGGATAGCACCGGTCAATACGCCGGAATATTCATTGGCATTGTCTCCCAGAGGAACATTGTCATACTTATTCTGCGAGTAAGTAGCAGTCAGTCCGAAAGAAACATATTCACTCAATTCTTGATCCAGATTCAAACGGGCAGAAAAACGACTGACGCCATTATTCTTGACAATTCCTTCTTGGTTCATATAGTTGACAGAAGCCAGATAACGAGTTTTCTCCGTACCACCATTCACAGAAAGATTGTGCTGTTGCGTATATCCATTGCGCATCACCGCATCCAACCAATCGGTACCGCTAGCAGTCAATATTTCATCATTATTGAAAGTGGGTTTATATTGAGTAGGCGGAGTGTCCTGCTTCTCAACATATCCTTCATAAATACCCATTCCGTTCAACTTTAACCACTCTTCATGCATCTGTTTATTATACATATCCATATACATACGAGTATCAAGCATCTTGTAGTTGGAACGAGCTACCTGCACCGACCCCATACCGGAATAAGTCACTCTGGGCTTTTGACTTTTACCACGTTTGGTGGTAATCAAAACAACTCCATGTCCGGCACGCGCACCATAAATAGCTGTGGAAGCAGCATCTTTCAACACAGAAATGGATTCAATATCATCCGGATTCAATGATTCCAGTACATTATCAATATTACCCGATTCATAGAAACCATTACCAGAACTTAAATTGGAAGTAGAAGATACCGGGAAGCCGTCGATTACAAATAAAGGTTCATTACCAGCACCGGTAGACGCTTCTCCACGAATACGAAACTTCGCCTCACCACCCGGCTGTGCAGAAACCTGGTTCACACGGAACCCCGCTGCTTTACCCGCCAACGCACGAGATACATTCGGTACGGTATTCATCTCCACATCTCCCATGTTTACCATAGAAACGGCACCTGTCAATGTCTTCTTGCTCTGTGTACCATAACCCACCACTACCACTTCATCGAGTTGTTTGGAATCTTCCTGCAAAATGATTTTCATATTTTTTCCGGGTTGCACGGCAACCGTTTGAGACTGATAGCCGATATAGGAGATATCGAGCTGTGCCTTCGATGAAGAGACGGATATTTTGAAGTTCCCGTCAATATCTGTTATCGTACCGTTACCCTGTACTCCTTTTTCTAATACACTGGCTCCGATAATCGGCTCCCCCTGTGCATCTGATATAGTACCGGATACGGTTATTTTCTTTTCTTGTTCAGGAGACTGTGCCTCAATGGATAATATAATCTTCTTGTCTAGTACCGAATATTTTACATTAGTACCGGAAAAGATTTCTTTCAACACACTAAAAATGTTGCTTTTATCAGCAGAAACTGATACGCGACGATTCAAATCGACATGCTTATTATTGAAGAAGAAATCAAAATCAGACTGCTCTTCAATTTCTTTTAGAATGTCCTCCACCCGCTGATTACGTACATCAATACTGATTAAAGCCTTTTGAGCGTAACTATCGGCTGCATAAGTCAGTCCGATAGAACATACTAAAAACAAAACCAATAGTCTCATAAATAATGGGATTTTCTTTGAGGTTAGCCAAAGTGACTTTACCACCCATAAAAATTGGATGCTAAAATAATTTTGCATAATTTTGTAATGACTTAAAGTTAATAAAAAGTTTATCTAAGCTTGTCGCCAAACAAGCATCAAAAAGATTTACCGATTTCCATACGGGAAGATACGCCAATATCATCCCGTATGTTTTTTGTTTAAGGGGGTCTGCCTTTCATTGTATTTTTGTTTTAAGGTTGTTCAATCAATATATTTCTATCTTACTCTTTTCATCTTTTATATCCGGCGAATCAAGATAACGCCAACGGATTTGAGAAGAAAGCTGGAAATATTCCAGAATACGCTCGAGGCGTTGATTTGTAAACGTACCTGTAAATGAGTCTCCTTTCAAGCGGTCGTTTTTAATAATGAATTCCACATTATACCGCTTCTCCAACATTCGTAATCCCTCTTCGAGAGGAGTATTTCTAAATATGATTTTTCCCTCTTTCCAAGCTATTTCCGACTCACCGGAGGTGGCATAAAGCTGCACTTTACTGTCTCTTGTATCATAGACCAGCTTCTGTCCTGGGTCCATCAATACCTTTTTCGAGCCATTGTCAGATGAATAAATAAAACCTATCTTTCCTTCAACCAATGTTGCTGCAATCCGGTCCTCTTTTTCATAAGCCTCTACATTAAAATGAGTTCCCAGTACTTCGATCTGTGATTGGTGGGAAGTAGAAACTATGAACTTCTTTTCCGGGTTCTTGGCTACTTCAAAATAAGCCTCTCCCTGCAATGTTACATTTCTCGTGTCGCTATCGAAGCGTGAGGGATAACTCAAGGTAGATTCGGAATTCAGGAAAACCAATGTGCCATCGGGCAATGTCAGAGAAGTCATCATTCCGGGATTTGTTTTCACTTCCATCATTTGTGCCAATTCCTGTTCGCTTCCTCCCCAATGTTGTACCATCAGAGTAACGAGAAGTGGAATGAACAGCACTGCTGCCGCACGTTGCGCCCATTCCCACCATGTCGTTTTCCTTTGTCTGTTACCTGTCATTCTACTTTTCACCTTTGTCAATGCTTTCTCTGTGTCGACTTTCGTCATGATGTGAACGGTATCTGTAGCAAGATAGAGAGCATGTATCTGTTTGGCCATCCGCCGGTTTTCTTCCGACTCACCCATCCACATCTCAACCTGTAGACGCTCTTCTTCCGTTACCAGTCCCTCACAATAACGGGGAAGCAATTCTTCTATTGTATTTTTATCAGTCTTATCCATATTCGTATTTTATTGCCTTTTACTATAAGACAAGAGAGACTTATGGGATTCCTAAACCAAATCTCATTTTTTTTCAGAAAATCTTTGTTTTCTTATAAAAAAGCTATATTTGCAGTGAAATATCAAACTAATACATGAAAGAAGTTCACCTATCAGAAAGCAATTTCCTATTATCTGCTATACAGCGAGGCGACCAAAAAGCATTCGATGCACTGTTTCGGAGATATTATCCGGCACTGTGCGCCTACGGCCATCGCTTCGTCGATCTGGAAGATGCGGAAGAAATTGTGCAAGATTCTCTTTTATGGATTTGGGAGAACAGAGAAAATCTGTTTATCGAAACCTCGCTTAGTTCGTACCTCTTTAAAATGATATACCGCAAAGCTCTGAACAAGCTTGCACATATTGACGCCACTCAACGTGCCGACACTCGATTTTATGAAGAAATGCAGGAGATGCTACAAGATACGGATCTTTATCAAGTCGAAGAGTTGACACAACGTATCAAAAATGCCATTGCCACATTACCGGAAAGTTACCGGGAAGCTTTTGTGATGCATCGGTTCCGGGATATGAGTTATAAAGAAATAGCGGAAATTCTAGGAGTATCTCCCAAAACAGTAGATTACCGCATTCAACAAGCATTAAAGCAACTACGCGTAGATTTAAAGGATTATCTGCCTTTATTGCTACCATTTCTAGTTCATCCCTTGCGATAAGGCAGAGCCAACGCAGTGACAACATCTTCTATACCTATAATCAAGGAATAATTCTTAATTTCTTAATTAACAACAGAAGGCATCCCAAATCTAATTGAGATGCCTTACATATACCAAAAGTATCAGAAAGTTATACCTTCTTCAAAGCCTCAATACTTTCTTTCAAAGATTTGATAATACTTTCCGCATCTGCCTGCTTCTTACGTTCCAATTCAAGAACAGCTGCCGGAGCATTATTAACGAATTTCTCGTTGCTAAGTTTTTTCAGCACTCCTTGCAAGAACCCTTCTTTGTGTTTGAGTTCCGCTTCCATACGAGCGATCTCCGCTTCCACATCAATCATATTCCCCAATGGCACGGCGAATTCAGTTGTTCCGATCATGAAGGAAGCTGCACCCTCCGACTTGCTCTCCACTACTGTAAGAGAAGAAAGATTACACATCTTAATGATAATCGGATTCATCTTCTCTACCGGATGACTGCCTACAACCTGCAATTCAAGTTGTTCTTTCATGGCAATATTCTTCTGCAAACGGATACTGCGAACATTACTGATAATTTCCTTAGCAACCTCAAACTCTTGCAGGAATTTCTCATTCACTTCATTCGGCTCGAACATTTGGGTTACCATCAAGCTGGCACCCGGTTTACGTTCACGCAGTTGCTGCCACAGTTCTTCTGTGATAAACGGCATGAAAGGATGAAGCATTTCAAGCAGACGTTCGAAAGAGCTAAGAACCATATCATAAATAAAACCATTTACAGGTTGCCCGTAAGCCGGTTTCACTATTTCCAGCAACCAAGAAGAAAATTCATCCCAGAACAGCTTATAAACCAACATCAACGCTTCACTCAAACGATATTTAGAGAAAAGATCGGCTACTTCAACTGCCGCCGCATCCAGTCTTTGATCAAACCATTGAACAGCCAAATGTGCATCAGCGGGAATGGGAACGGAACCCATACCGTTTGTCCATCCTTTAATCAGACGGAAAGCATTCCAAATCTTGTTGCAGAAGTTACGTCCCTGTTCGCAAAGCACATCATCGAAAAGGATATCATTGCCAGCGGGAGCAGACAACATCATTCCCATACGTACACCGTCAGCACCATATTTGTCAATCAGTTCGAGCGGATCGGGAGAGTTACCGAGTGACTTGGACATCTTACGCCCTAGCTTATCACGAACGATACCCGTGAAGTAAACGTTCTTAAACGGCATTTTTCCTTCATATTCATAACCTGCCATAATCATGCGGGCTACCCAGAAGAAAATAATATCCGGACCTGTCACCAGGTCACTTGTCGGATAATAGTACTTGATTTCTTCGTTACCCGGATTGTTGATACCATCAAACAAAGAAATAGGCCACAACCATGAAGAGAACCAAGTATCCAGACAGTCTTCGTCCTGGCGAAGATCGTCTATCGTCAAAGCGGCATTGCCTGTCTTTTCTTTTGCCTTCGCCAATGCCTCTTCCGGAGTAGCGGCCACTACATAACCACCCTCCGGCAGGAAATAAGCGGGAATACGATGTCCCCACCACAACTGACGACTGATACACCAGTCTTTGATGTTTTCCATCCAATGGCGATAAGTATTCTTATATTTTGCAGGATAGAATTTCAATTCATCATTCATCACAGGAGGCAAGGCCATATCTGCAAAATGCTGCATCTTGAGGAACCATTGCATAGATAGTTTCGGTTCGATCACTACGTTGGTACGTTCCGAGTAACCTACCTTATTTGTATAGGCTTCTGTTTTCTCCAGCAGACCGGCAGCTTCGAGATCTTTCTCAATCTGTTTGCGGACATCAAAACGATCCATACCGATATACATACCGGCGGCTTCACTCAACGTACCGTTATCATTGAAGATATCAATGCTGGGAAGATTGTATTTTTCACCCAGCATATAGTCGTTTACATCATGAGCGGGAGTTACTTTCAAACAACCTGTACCGAACTCGATATCCACATACTCATCTTCAATCACAGGAATAGTACGGTTCACTAACGGAACAATTACTTTCTTCCCTTTCAGCCATGCATTTTTCGGGTCGTTAGGATTGATACACATTGCCGTATCACCCATGATCGTTTCCGGACGGGTAGTTGCCACTACCGCATAACGGCCTTCCGGATCACCTTCTACTTTATAACGGAGATAATACAGTTTCCCATGTTCTTCTTTGTAGATGACTTCTTCGTCCGAAAGAGCGGTCAGCGCTTTCGGGTCCCAGTTCACCATACGGATCCCGCGATAGATCAAGCCTTTATCGAACAAATCTACGAATACCTTGATAACACTTTCACTACGTTTTTCGTCCATAGTAAAGGCAGTACGATCCCAGTCGCAGGATGCGCCGAGCTTGCGAAGCTGTTTCAGGATAATACCTCCATGTTCGTCCGTCCAGTCCCAAGCGTGCTTCAGGAACTCGTCACGAGTCAAGTCGGTTTTCTTGATACCTTGCGCGGCTAGTTTGTTCACCACCTTCGCCTCTGTCGCAATAGAAGCATGATCGGTGCCCGGAACCCAGCACGCATTCTTGCCTTCCATACGGGCACGACGAACCAAAATATCCTGAATGGTATTATTAAGCATATGTCCCATGTGCAGCACACCAGTGACATTAGGAGGAGGAATGACGATGGTGTAAGGTTCACGGCCATCGGGTTTAGAACTGAATAAATGATTGTCCAGCCAATACTGGTACCACTTTCCCTCCACATCAGCGGGATTGTACTTACTTGCTAATTCCATATTGCTTTATGTATATAATAAATTTATTTATTGCGAAAGTTTGCGAAATACGGGTGCAAAATTAATAAATAAGTAGAATATAGGCGCAAGAATCAGTACTTTTGTTCTTTGAAAATAGCCGAGACGTATGAAAAAAAGAAAGCGGACGATTCGATATATCATTTTAGGCAGTTTGCTGTTGTTGGTATGGCTCACTCAGATGTTGCCGTTTATGGGAGAAATATATGCACGCACGATTTACCCTGTCATATCTTACTGCCTGTCATTTTTCTCCCGATGGATTCCGTTCGCGCTAGGAGATTTATTTATCTTTCTCAGTATCATAGGGGTTATAGCCTATCCTTTCTACGCTCGTCTTCATAAAAAGTTACGTTGGAAGAAGCTCCTTCTGAATGACGGTGAATATCTTCTGTGGATTTATGTCTGGTTTTACCTCGCTTGGGGGCTTAACTATTCTCAGAAGAATTTCTATCAACGGACGGAAATTCCTTATACAGAATACAATAAAGAGAATTTCCAAACGTTTGTCAATGAATATATCGACTTATTGAACCATTCATATACCCCCGTAACCAGTATCAATGAGAAGCTGGTACGTGAAGAAAGCATACGGTTATATCATCAACTGAGTGACAGTCTGGGCGTACACCGTCCTCCACATAATTATCTCAAAGCGAAAACAATGCTGTTCACTCCGTTTATCTCAATGGTAGGGGTAACGGGTAGCATGGGACCTTTCTTTTGTGAGTTTACGCTGAATGGAGATTTACTTCCTGTCAATTATCCTGCCACTTATGCGCATGAACTTGCCCATTTATTGGGTATCACCAGCGAAGCGGAAGCTAATTTTTATGCCTATCAGATATGTACCCGTTCCCAAGCGATGGGTATTCGTTTTTCCGGTTATTTCTCTGTGCTCGGTCATGTATTGGGAAATGCATACAGGTTATTGCCGGAAGAAGAATACACTCAACTGCTTGAACGTATCCGACCTGAAATAATTGAATTGGCAAAAGAGAATCAAGCGTATTGGGCGGCCAAATATAGTCCGGTAGTCGGTGCTGTTCAGGATTGGATATACGACCTCTATCTGAAAGGTAACAAGATAGAAAGTGGTAGGAAAAATTATTCGGAGGTGGTAGGACTACTGATTTCGTATAGGGAGTGGAAAAAGAAATAATTTTAGATTGTGCCTTGTTTTGGCACATAGTATCCCGATATTTGCAACACTAATATAAAACGGATAGACTATATTGATCTACTCCCTCGACCGGATACTTGAAATGGAACAAACAGACTTATCGTTCGAGTATCCTCAAACTTTTAACCCTGAAGTCTACTTCGATAACAGTTTCGGGGTTATTGTTGATGAAGAATATGACGTAGAAAAAATCAGAATAAAAATCTACGGGAATCAATGTAAATACTTTCGTTCTCTTCCCCTACATCACTCTCAAAAAGAGAGCGAAACGCATAACGATTATTCCATTTTTGATTATATATTGCGCCCTACTTATGATTTCTGTCAGGCTATCCTATCGCACGGAGATTTTGTAGAAGTCCTGGAGCCTCAATGGTTCAGAACTCAAATCGGGACAATGATTCAAAGAATGCATCAACTATATCAATGAATATCATCATAGGTGCATTGAAATGAGTATTCATTAGTAAATATTAAAGCAGTCCGGTCATCTTTTCTGATAAGATTCTTTCAATTCTAAAAAATGTTTCTTAGTTTTGCGATATACAACCATTAAAAACAAGTAGTAAGAAACAGAGAACAAAGATTTTCAGACATATTGATTGAACGTTAAGACGTATTATCCCGTTCGCTTAAATCTCGCAAATTTAAAATGAATCTCAGGATAGTAGGTTAAAGTAGCGTTCACACCCGAATAGGGCGTGGACTGCTTTTACCTTATTTGAGATCCAGGCAATGCGAGAGCCTAAGCGAATAAATAAGGATAAAAGTTAGTTTACGCTCTTTTTTTATACCTGTACATTAATTTAAAACTATATAAAACATGGAAAAAGTATCATTACTAATGAAAGATTCCTCCGAAGGAGATTCTCAAAAAGAAACCATGATAGACTTTATTCTTTCATGGACATTACGTAGATCTATGCAACAATACAGTAAAGAGAAACCTATCCTTTACCAATATTGCAGAAAGATTCTTGGCAAACTGATTAACATCGCAATGACAGACGACGTGCAAGTGATCTCCGTTGAAACTTGGAAACAATGGAAATATATTGATCTTTGGGCCAATATACATATAACGTACAATGGGAAAGAAGAACTTCATACCGTTTTGATTGAAAACAAAGCATATACATCGACTCACCATAATCAGTTAGCACGATACAAGGCTATTTTCGACCAAGTATGTGAAGAGTATATGCCTGATGCCAAAAGACATTATATACTAATCACCGCCTTGGATGAAATGCCGTCTATGCTGACAAGCGAATGTAAAGAGAACGGATATACTCCATTCTGCCTGGGAGATTTAAATGATTATGAACAGCAAGATTCGGAAAGCGATTTGTTTAACGAGTTTTGGTTAAGATACTGGTAAATATGGGAAAGTCTTTATTAATATGCATATTTCTCTGTATGGGAGTATGCAAGACGAATGCACAAATAATGGATTTATCAAAATTGATTAAGTCTAAGAAAGATAAAACAGAAGCATTCTCTCGGCAATTACAAAACACAAAAGATTCACTTTTGAAAGTAATAGATAATAAGTTATACAAAAGTACATCTTTAGATGATATTGGAATGGCTATTGATAATCCTTACACATATAATTTCCCTATATTCTATTCAGGAGAATCAATGGAAAGCCTAAAAAGGAAATCTAAAGAATTAGAGAAAATAAAAAAAAGAATAGAGCAGGATATCATCAAGAAAGAACTCGAACTGCAAAGAACTGATTCCATTCAAAAAGTTAATGAAATCATAAAAATAGAACAAGAAAGAATAGCCGATTCTTTGTATTTAATCCGAGCTGCTCAAACATGGGAATGGTTGTACGACAAAAAAGGCAAATGGGAAAAAGTAGACCGCACATACCCTAAAGAAGAACACTATCAAGTAAATTCACTGTTTCCCCAATATCAAGTAATAAATAAAAATGCCTATTTGAATGGAAAATTAGTTGGTGTATGCCACCCAACTAAAAACGATAAGGACCAAAGCGAGCAAGACCATCTTTTTCGCATAGACATGATGACTTTTTTATGCCAGCAAGACTTTCTAAACAACAAATATGATATACAAAAAGAATCATCCAAAACCCAAGAATACATAAAAGTAAAATTAGGTCTTAAAAAACAGCCAACACCTGCCGACAGTCCTGTATATAAAGAGATGATAGCTAACGCCCAAAAACTCCGTATAGCACAAGAAAGGCTACGTAAAGGAGAAATCGATTTGAACACGTACAATAGAATTAAAATAAAATTGGGAGCCAAATCTACAGAATCCGTATATCAAGCAATGGCGGATAGTGAAAGCCCGGAAATAAATGCTGGGGAACGGTACTTGGAGCAACTGCGTGATGACAACTACCCCTTAATCAGAAGTTACACTATCAATAGAATAGATGGAACCAATTTCACCTATCAATTCAGCAATGAAAAGAAAGAAGAGACACTTAGTGTCAAGGTTTCATTCTTTGTTAATGAGAATAAAGAAGTTCGGTATAAAATTTCTTCACTTCAAAAAAAATAAGCCTTATGGAAAAAGATATAAAAAAATGCCCTTATTGCGGGGAAGCGATCTTGGCTGTAGCTAAGAAGTGTAAATACTGTGGTGAATGGCTAGAAGAAAAGCAAAAAGAGAAGGATAAATCATTGCAAACAAAGGATAACAAGGAGGTGAAAAGAACTTCATTCTTATCTCACTATTTTACCAACGTTATTCTGAAACAGTATGCTGATTTTAGTGGTACAGCAACAAGAAAACAGTATTGGCTATATATACTTTTTTATTCGGCCATACTCAGCGTTACTTCATGTGCCGACCTGTTATTAGGAATAGATTTTAAACTATACGATGAGAGTCTTGGCTACGGCTGGCTGTTCACTTTTGCGTCATTGGCTCTTTTTGTTCCTTCATTAGCAATAAGTGTACGCCGCTTGCATGATATCGGAAAAAGTGGATGGTGGTATCTAATCGTTCTTGTTCCCATAGTAGGCATATTTTGGCTACTCGTTTTGCTATGCAAGAAAGGGAATGCGGTCAATCGGCATATTCCTTTAACCTTTACAGATAAAATAGTACTCAGCGTATCTGCAATCATTGTAGCAATTCTGGTTATACTGGTCTGTTTACAACCTGCTGAAAAATTTCAGGCATCCCAACCTCAAAACAGCAATTGGTATCTTGATGAAGACACTGCCGGAGTAGACACGTTAGACAACGTAAACTATTCCGAGAACAGACAGAATATAAATAACGGAAACGATGAAAATTTCAAAAAACAGATTATACACGACTATGCTTGCTATTATGCTATCTATACTTTCTGTTACAACATGAAACAAGCCATAACCAATGGATACAGAGGTATTGGTCTCGAAGTAGTTGGTGGCGATGAAGTAGTAAATGACGATTTGCTTTTGATATCCAATGAAGATTATCAATGGTTGTTGCAACAATTCGAATTTTCAAACTTTTCCCGTCTATTAAGAGCTTACGCAAATGGCAACAGAAAATACAGAGGTGACTTATTTGAAAGCGATCTTGGAAACATAGCAATCGATTGCCTAAACAAACATGAAGTTGTTCTGAATAGCCAATGGTTTGAAATATTCGATGGTTATCTGCCCTATAATGAATTACAGCTTAATGAATTCCATAAGTTGGGAAGTAAGAAGTTTCAAGTAACATTTGTAGACTTCAATATCAGCCCTAATTTTGTGTTCAATTTCGATTATAACGATGGACTTACTATCACCGTAAACTAAATTAATTTTATTACAATGAAATATAACAACTCACCTAAAGATTAATTCAAAGTCATAGAAAAGTTGTTTTCATTGCGTCAATCCATCAATTGCACAACAAAAGTGCAGAAATTAATAGTTTTCTGCACTTTTGTTGTGCAATTAATGTATCTTTGTGCATAAATATATGCCAACCATGGACAGATTATACGAAAGCTTCAATAAACTCCTTAAAGCTACAAGTACCGATTTTATCCGATACAAGTATGCAGAAATAAATTGGGGCAGCCATATGCTCGGACTTGTCGGACCACGCGGAATAGGTAAAACCACCATGTTCCTACAACATATCAAGCAGAACATGAATCCGAAAAATACATTATATGTTTCAGCAGACAATATGTATTTTGCCGATAATTCCCTGATTGACCTAACGGACAAATTCAGCAAACAAGGCGGCAAACATTTATTCATTGATGAAATACACAAATATCCTAATTGGTCTCGTGAATTAAAGCAGATATTCGATTCTTATCCGGATATGCAAGTTCTTTTTACAGGTTCCTCTATTCTGGATATTTATAAAGGAACGGCAGATTTGAGCAGACGTGCACCAATCTATGAAATGCAAGGACTGTCTTTCAGAGAATATTTAAGTATGTTCCATCAAATTCATGTACCAGCCTACTCATTAGAAGAAATACTGGAGCATAAAGTTGAAATTCCGGGAATAGCACATCCACTTCCGCTATTCGCTGAATATATACGACACGGCTATTACCCGTTTAGCAAAGATACCACTTTTGAAATTGAGTTAAACCAAGTAATCAACCAAACTATGGAGAATGACATTCCTCAATACGCTAATATGAATGTCTCGACAGGGCGAAAACTCAAACAATTGTTGATGATTATTGCCAAAAGCGTCCCATTTAAACCTGTCATGCAGAAACTCGCTGACATCATCGGAGTAAGTCGTAATTATTTAAGCGATTACTTACTTTATATTGAGAAAGCGGGAATGATAGCTCAGGTTAGGGATGATACAGGTGGAATCAGAGGGTTAGGAAAAGTAGAAAAAATATATCTTGATAATACTAATCTCATTTATGCGTTAGGAAGAGAGAATTCCAATATTGGCAATATGCGTGAAACATTCTTTTATAACCAGATGCGAGTGAAACAGGATGTTATATCTTCCAAGATTTCTGATTTTCAAATTGGAGAAAGAACATTCGAAATAGGAGGAAAAAACAAAGGACAGCAACAGATTGCTAAAGCACAAGAAGGATATATTGTGAAAGACGATATTGAAACCGGTTATGGGAATATTATTCCGCTTTGGAACTTCGGGATGAATTATTAGTCATATCTTTGCATCAACTTTTAAATAAAGAGATTTATGTCACATACCAGACAAGAACAGATGGAAGCCTTCGGACGCTTCCTGGACATTCTCGACGAACTGCGTGTTAAATGTCCCTGGGACCGTAAACAGACGAATGAAAGTCTGCGTCCCAACACCATAGAAGAGACTTACGAACTTTGCGATGCCCTGATGAGGGATGACAAGAAAGAAATCTGCAAAGAATTGGGAGACGTATTATTGCACGTCGCTTTCTATGCCAAGATAGGCTCGGAAACAGGAGATTTTGACATCAAAGATGTTTGCGACAAACTGTGCGATAAGCTGATTTTCCGCCATCCGCATGTGTTCGGAGAGGTGAAAGCAGAGACAGCCGGACAAGTTTCCGAGAACTGGGAACAATTGAAACTCAAAGAGAAAGATGGAAACAAGAGTGTATTAAGCGGTGTGCCCGCTGCCCTACCCTCGCTTATCAAGGCTTACCGTATTCAGGACAAGGCCCGCAATGTAGGTTTCGACTGGGAAGAACGGGAACAGGTTTGGGATAAAGTGAAAGAAGAAATAGGTGAGTTTCAGGAGGAAGTGGTCAACATGGATAAAGAGAAGGCAGAAGCTGAATTCGGCGACGTGATGTTCAGCCTCATCAATGCGGCACGCCTTTATAAAATCAATCCCGATAATGCACTGGAACTTACCAACCAGAAGTTTATCCGCCGCTTCAACTATCTGGAAGAGCACACCATCAAAGAAGGCAAGAATCTGAAAGACATGACCCTGGAAGAGATGGATGCCATTTGGAACGAAGCCAAGAAAAAAGGATTATAGTTTCGCATGAACCTGATACCGAAAAAAAAATGAAGGCTCTATTCCTACGAAAACAGAGCCTTCATTTCCCACAGACGAAACGTCTGTCCGCACTCCGACAGAGCGTCTGGTTTATTCACTTACTTTTTTTTGTATCTTTACTTTCTCCCTTACGGTGCATACCTTTGATCATTTCCCTATGGAAACGCATTTCCGCCCGTTGCACAAGAAAGATCTTCTTGCTGGAAAGGATTTTATTGAACTTGCCCAAATAGGTTCTATCTAGTTGGTCGGCAGCAATACGGTTCTCAGCAATCTTCTCATTGATTTCTTTGTATTGAGCTTCCGTAGTTTTATCATCCTTTCCTTTACGCATCAGGTTCCATGATTCGTCATTCAGTTTTTTCTTCTTATCCTGAAGTTCAAAATAAATAGGAAAGAACTTTGCAGCTTCTTCTTTAGTCAGTTTTGCTTGTTCAATAATATATGCCTTTTGTTTTGTTCTGAATTCCTCGCGAGATAAATGTTGTTCACATCCGTCGGCAGCCCAAAGAAGGGGCATAAAGCCACACAACAGAACAAGTAATGCAATTAATTTTTTCATTTTCCGTATTCAATCAGTTTTAATAAATCATTCTACACTCGCGTCACTCAGATAGACATACAACGAATAATCATCCAACATGGCACGATCCAATGCCATATCAATCATTTCATCGGATATGACTTCAGTTTCTATCTCAGTCGCCGCCACATCAATATCTGCAACAGACTTACGATCTGACGACGCCACCCGTATAATCAAGGCAGCCCCCACAAACATAGCTGCCATATAGAGCAATGGTTTCAGTCTTGTCCATGTACTGACAGGTTCTTCCTTGAAAACCACTTTCTCTTTTTCAGGAAGTTTATTCATCACCTCTGAAGTCAGGTTCTCAAAGTAACCACCAGGAACTTTGAAGGAATCTTCCTTACCAAGTTTCTTCAATAGGATATCTTCTTCTTTCATTCGTTTTTCTCCTCTCTTTGATTTAGACATAGTCCGAGTCCAAAGGTTTAATCAATGTCTTCTAAAAACTTCTCTATTTTCTTCACTGCATGATGATAAGATGCTTTCAAAGCACCGACTGAGGTACCGAAGATTTCAGACATTTCTTCATATTTCATTTCTTGATAGTATTTCAGATTGAACACCATGCGCTGTTTCTCCGGTAAAGTCATTAATGCCTTTTGCAAACACAACTGCGCCTCATCACCCGAAAAGTATGGGTCGCTTTCCAGTTTCTGCACAACCGCCGCTTCCGGATCATCAATGGCCAAGGTAGTGACGGCACGTTGCCTATTCAGGAAAGTGAGGCATTCATTCAACGCAATACGATAGAGCCAGGTAGACAACTTCGCCTCAGCACGGAAATAATCAATATTCGTCCATGCCTTGATAAAAGTATTTTGCAGGAGATCGTTCGCATCCTCATGCGACAGCACCAGCCGACGGATCTGCCAATACAATTGTTCGCTATACTGCGCCACAATCATTTCAAATCCTTGTCGCTGCGTACTCTCCTCCTGGAGGAGCTTCAGAACTTCGCGCTCGTTATAAGGGGTCATAATCTCTTGTATCTCTATGTTTATTTATGGTTTCAAATCCAGAGCGGTCATTGCCTTTAGTAAAGACGGATCATACTTATAAATGTCATCACAATACATCAAATTATTATCGGCAGACAGATAAACAGTCTGATAATCTATAAACAAAGGCACATATTTCTCCAAACTATAATGTTTCAATTCACGGTAGGCCGCACTGATAGGAAGCTTCTTTCCTTCCTCGCTTATCGGCTTGAGGTCCATTGCAATGCGGATGCGGTCTTCCAGTAATTCATCCGGTTCTTCTAATAAGAAGAAAGCAAAATCGAGTGCTTTCTGAAGACGTACACAACCATGGCTCACCGCCCGATTCTTTCGCGTGAAAGCCCAACGGGAAGGAGTATCGTGCAAATAAACGGAATAAGGATTTGGGAAACGGAAAATGATACGCCCCAACGAATTTCCCGTCTTATTATCCTGTTTCACAGTATAAGGTACTCCCTTGCCCGCATACCTCGCCCATTTGATACTATGAGGATCGACTTGTATACCATTCTTATCATACACCTTCATGCGGTTACGGGTAAAGTAAGTTGTATCCCTGCGATAAGTAGGAATAATCTCTTTCCGGATAATACTTTGAGGAACATTCCAATACGGATTCAGCTCCATATAGTAGATTCTGCTGGACAACAAAGGTGTTTTATTCTTCACGCTTCCCACACAAATGCGCATTTCCAGAATAGAGTCTGCTTCCTCGTTGACGGCTTGCAGCATGAATGCCGCCACATTTGCCACCACATATTTCTTCCCTTTATCCAGAGCATACTGCCAACGCTCCCGTTCCAGATTCAGCAATAAACGATCCCGGTAATAATCCGTAGTATCCGTCTTTCCCCAATCATTCACGCGCACCAATTCCTCCTGCATTTTCTTATAAAGACGGGAAGAGGGTTGCGCCCAATGAAAGGCGGCAGTGGGATTGGCACGCAAAGAATCAAGAGCCGACAATGCAAATTTCATATCACAACGCTTCAGAGGAATACGGTCTATCGAATCATTCCATCTGCGCTCCGGAGGTAGAAAACCAAACTTTAACCGGCACACATACGAAAGGTAGGCAGTCGTTAACTGATATTCCAAATCCGCCAACAGACTATTCATCGTTTTTCCATCCTGCAATTGCAATGTACGTATCTGCTGCAGCCCGCTACGGATACTATCCGCAGAATAAAGATTCGGATTAATCCCATGCCGCGAGATATTCTCCAGCCAATACAACATTGAGTCCGCCGCCTGCACGGTCGGCTTATCGGAGACTAATGAATCATTCAACCATAAGAAATCACCTTCCTTCTGATAATGAGAGACTAACGCGGAATCCCAGGCAGTAGCCTGTTTATTGTCTTTCAAATAGACACGAATAATCTGCCGAATACTATCCGCACTGATCCGATAGGCTGGATTAAACAGTTCCTGAAGATTAGACAGAGAATCCGGTATCGGAGACAAAGGTTTCTCCTTTTTACAAGCAGCCAAGCAAATTATACATACTATTACTCCCCAAAACAACCGACTACTTTTCATATACAGTTCCTCCGTCAACGTCAATACATAGATTTTCTTTCGCTAAAATTGTCTGCGGAAAAATGGCGGACGCTTCATTAAGTAAAACCGATTCATCTTCATATCGGGCAGAGAAATGTCCGATAACCAATTGTTTTACATTCGCATCCAAAGCAATTTGCGCAGCTTGTGCAGCCGTCGTATGATAAGTTTCTTTCGCTCGTGCCTGTTCCGTTTGTGCAAAAGTAGCTTCATGGAACAGCAAATCTACATTGCTGATTTGTTCCACAATGGACGGACGATAAATTGTATCAGAGCAATAAGCGTATTTGCGTGCCGGGGCCGAAGGACGGGTCAAACGCTGATTGGGAATAACTTCTCCTTCGGGAGTAACAAAATCCGCTCCGTTCTTAATACGGTTCAGTTCGTAAACCGGGACTTTATAAAAATCCACCATTTCCCTGATGATATGATTCGGACGTTGCTTCTCCTCAAATAGGAATCCGCAACAGGGAATTCGATGTTTAAGAGGAATCGTAGTTACAGTCACCGAACGGTCATCATAAATCTTTGTCGGTTCTTTCGTCTCAAATTCGTGAAAAAACACTTTATAGGTCAGTGTCTTACAAAAAAAAGCTAGCATCGGCGCGAATAATTCTTCCAGCCCCTTAGGAGAATGAATATGTAAATCGGCCGTCCTCCCCAATAATCCGAATGTAGAGATTAGCCCCAAGAGTCCAAAGCAATGATCACCGTGCAGATGAGAGATAAAGATGTGATTCAAACGGGAAAATTTAAGCCGGGAACGCCGTAATTGCATCTGAGCCCCTTCCCCACAATCAATCATAAATAATTTTTCACGCAAATTGACGACTTGTGAAGTCGCAAAATGTCGTGTAGTGGGCAAAGCGGAACCGCACCCTAATATATGTAACTCAAACTTTTCCATCTTCGGCAAAGATAGAAAAAAAACATGTTAATTTCGCAAGCAGTGAAACAAAAGTCTTATTACCTGCACGGCTTTTTCATTTAAGAAATATTGTTCATCGCTTGTTATTGCAGTAAAATTCCTTATATTCGTGCGCAGCGATGCGGAAGCACCGCCTTAGGTGTTTCTTCTTATCGTTCATTTTTATTTTTTTTAGGCGGAATTCAATAAGATATGGTGTTAATATTGTCTTCCGCCTTTGTTTTTGCGATAGCAAAAATACGATTTATTTTATTGATATACAAGTTTTTACGTACAATACCACTAAAGAAAAAACACCTTGACTGTCTTCGTGGCAGCATCATGACTCATTTGAGAAAATTTGTATCCTCAGTCCCTGAATACCGCAGAACAAGCAGGGGAAACTTCAAACACAAACTTGAAGACATACTCATGCTTGTCATATTGGGGAGGCTCAGCAAGTGTATTACCAGAGCTGAAATACTTCAATTTGGCAAACGCCACTTGAAACGCCTGCAGGCGAAAGGGCTATTTCCATATGGTTTGCCGTCAGAAGCTACGCTTTGCCGTGTGTTTCAAAGCATAGACGATGAAAAGATGGCTGACCGAATGTCTGCTTTTGCAGACGTTTTCCGCAAGGAAATATCCTCTTCGGCAACTGATATCATTTGTATTGATGGCAAGGCCATGCGAGGTACCTTGTACGAGAACGGACGTAACCCTGATATCGTATCTGCATACTCACTTGGTTCGGGCTTTACTCTGGCTACTGATGTTTGCAAGGAGAAAAGTAATGAAATCAAATCCGTGCCCCGGTTATTGGACAAACTAGACGTGTCAGGATGTGTGGTCACAGCAGATGCCATGTCATTCCAAAAGGTAATAATAGACAGATTAGAGATAAGGGAGCAGACTTCGTGATCGAACTCAAGGCGAATCAAAGATCTTTGCGTTATGGCCTTGAAGACTCTATAAAGACCGCCACCCCCACTGATGTCTACAAGGAAGGTCCATACTTGGAACACGGCAGGATTGAGTCAAGGATATGCCGTATATACCGTGGGGAAGAACTTATTGTCGACAAGGAAAAATGGAATGGCAATTTGACTGTTATAGAAATACTCACATCTACCGAGAAAAAGTCTGATGGCAAGACTACATCTGAACAGCGACTCTACATTTCAAGCCTGGATAGCAGTGCAGAGCGGCTTAGTCAGATAACCAAACAGCATTGGGCTATTGAAAGCATGCACTGGGATCTTGACCGAAACCTCCGGCAGGATAGTATAAAGCGTAAGGCTGAACGGGCGGCTAGAAACCTCGACACAATTCAAAGGATGGTCTTGGCACTGATTGCTGTTTGGAAGAACAGAAGGAAAAAAATATCAGATAAGCGAAAAGGTACAGCTGAGATAACAAGGGAATTATCGGTAAGCTTCACTAAGGTGTTACATTTTCTGGCTCAAAAATGAGAAAAATTTAGATTTGATATATTTGTAAATTATTGATTATCAACAACTGGATTAGCTCCCATGCCGCACTGGCATGGGTAGGGAGATTATATCCCTAAATCAAAGCTTAAATGAAAAAGCCGTGTATTACCTGCCATATAGTATCAAAAAAGAATATATATTTGCAGATCGACAACCTGTTTCAAGAACATGATATGAAAGCTGGTCACAGTATCAGAAAAAGAAGTATTTAATATGACGAATCCCTTTATATACAGAAAATTATCAGTATTGTTCCTACTGTTTATTGCTTTCGGGAATGTTTATTCCAAGAATAAAGAAATGGAACAATTGTTTTCCAGATTGGATTCCGTATTGACAAACAGTGAAAAGTACGTTTTAGAGAAAGAAGATAAAATAGAAGAACTGCGTAAGAAACAGTCTATGCCTCTAAAACCGGAAGAAAAACTATGGCTTAACAAAATGCTGTATGATGAATATTTTGTCTATAATGCGGACTCGGCTATGGTTTATGTAAACAATAATATAGAGATAGCCGGCGTATTAGGCCGAAAGGACAAAGAACAGGAGTGGCTACTGCATAAAGTTTTCCTTCTTACAGCCCAGGGGCTACTGAATGAGGCTGAGAAAGAATTATTGAATGTAGATATAGCTTCATTAAGTAAAGAAAATATGTATCAGTATTATGATACAAAAATCTATCTATACTCCCATTTGGTGCAATTCATCGGTAACCGCCTGGAACTGACAAATTCTTATTACAATCTTGAGAAGGAATTCAAGCACGAAGCCAAGAAATACATAACTTCTGATCATCCTTCATATTATAGTTTTTGCGCGTCACTACATAGAGAATATCCCCGTTCTGCAGAGGGAGACAGTATAAAATTAAAATTAAAAGATATAGTAGACAAGTCATCATTGTCCACGCGGGTGGATGCCATCAATTCTTATATGCTTGCTATCATGTTTTACAATGAAGGTGATGAAGATAATTACGTAAAATACCTTATTTATTCTGCCATAGCCGATATTAAAATCTGCAACCGCGATATAGCTTCATTGGAGGAACTTTCCAATATCCTCTATTTGCGTGAAGACATAGACAGAGGCTACACTTACATCAGTTATTGCTTTAAAGCCGCATTGCTGTATCCCAACAGGGTGCGCGTAATAAACATATCGACCGTTATGGATAAACTACAGCAGGCCTATCGTGAAAGGAACAAAATACAGGAAAGCAAATTGCGTAAATCACTCTACACCACAAGTATATTATCCATTGTATTACTCATCTCCATCCTACTCATTTATTTCCAATTCAGAAAACTGTCCCGTTCACGTAAAAAACTGAACGAAAGTAACCGACTGCTTAATTCACACGTCAGAGAACTTTCTGAGGCCCAACGAATGCTGGGTGAAGTGAACGGAGAACTTAGCGAAGTAAATGAAAAGCTAAAAGTGATCAATAACCAATTACTAGAGTCCAATTATGTGAAAGAAGAATACATCGGATATGTATTCTCAATATGCTCCAATTATATAACCAAACTTGAGGAATACAGGAAGAATATCAGCAGAAAACTTAAAGCCGGTCAAATAGACGATATCCAATCATTAACTTCCAACATTACGATGGTACAAAGTGAGTTGAAGGAGTTCTATCATAGTTTCGACGCCATTTTCCTACACGTATATCCCGATTTTGTAAAAGACTTCAATTCTCTCCTGCGTCCCGAAGAAAAGATAATGCTTAAAGAAGGCGAACTCCTGAACACGGAGTTGAGGATATATGCGCTTGTCAGACTCGGAATAAACGACAGTATAAAGATTGCAGAATTTCTTCATTGCTCTCCGCAGACGGTTTACAATAATCGTTTAAAAACCAGAAACAAGGCAATAATTCCTAAGGAAGAATTCACCGAGACGGTACGTTCATTGGGTAAAATGCAAAAATAGAGAGAGCAAACAAACCATTTTACTTCATAAACTATTTACCTTCACCAAACACTATATAATTAATAATCAACATATTAACTTTTTATTTATTTACTCTTACTATTTACTTGTATATACACCGTACCTTATACTATACTACCTTTGTCCTCCGAGAAATTAATCGAGTATATACTTTTTAAATTTAATCTATGAGGCAAGAGAAACTACTAAATCCAAAGCAAACTATGAAACATACGTTTGTAATCTCAGACGCTTTCTTTTCACAAAGTGCTAATTTGTTATTTTACTTATCATGAAAAATGTAATATTATTATCTTTGCTAATCCTTTTGTCCATTCCCCTTTCGGCACAACAGGAAAAAGTCTCCTTAGTCAACGACAGAACAGGTTCCAAGTTGCTTGTGAACGGTAAGTCTTTTATGGTGAATGGCATGAACTGGGATTACTTCCCAATCGGCACCAATTATTCATATTCCTTATGGACAAAGCCTGACGATATAATCAAGGCTGCTCTCGATACGGATATGTCTTTATTGAAAAACATGGGTGTAAACGCTATCAGACAACACATAGGCGTTCCACCCAGATGGGTAAAATATATCTATGAACAATATGGTATTCACACAATGATATATAGCTCCTTCGGACGCTATGGAGTAGCTTTGGACGGGGTATGGATGGCTAACACCGACTATTCCGACCCTAGAGTAAAAAAAGTACTTCTCGACGAGGCGAGAGAATTGGTAAAGGAATACAATAATACTCCTGGAATACTCCTCTATCTTCTTGGAAATGAAAACAATTATGGTTTATTCTGGCAAGGAGCAGAAACGGAAGATATTCCGGTAGAAGATCGTAAATCCACTATTCAAGCGGTTCACTTATATAAACTGTTCAACGAAGCGACTGTCGAGATGAAGAAAATGAATGCTTCAGCTCCTATAGCCATTTGCAACGGTGACCTTCTATTCCTTGATATTATAGCCAAAGAATGTAAGGATGTTGACATTCTGGGAATCAACTGCTATCGCGGTGACTCGTTCGGCGACTTGTTCAGCAGGGTAAAAGCGGAGTATGGAAAACCGGTATTGTTTACAGAGTTCGGATCCGATGCATTCAATGCCATAACTCAAAGTGAAGCACAAAAAGAGCAAGCAGACATTCTGTTGAAGAATTGGACTGAAATATATCTGAATGCGGCAGGACTAGGCAACAACAATAACTCACTCGGAGGTTTCACTTTCCAATTTGCCGACGGTTGGTGGAAATTCGGCCAAAATACTAACCTGAGCATACATGACACCAATGCATCATGGGCCAACGGCGGATATGTATTTGACTATGTGAACGGTGAAAACAATATGAACGAAGAATGGTTCGGTATATGCGCAAAAGGAACTCCTGACAGCAGGGGAATATACGAACTTTACCCGCGTGCCGCATACTATGTGCTGAAAGATGTCCACAAGATTAATCCTTATTCTCCCGGAAGTACCACCTCTTCGATAATAAGCAAACTTTCCGATATCAATGTAATGTCAGCCGTTTTATCCTCCAGAAGTGATAAAGCTGCCTTGCAAGGCGAAAAGACTCAGCTAATACGCCTGAGCGAACTGAGAGGTGACATAACTACCTACAATACAGGAGCAAAGAATACTACCACTCCAAGTTCCAGGCCGAAGAATCCGACAAGTTTCCCCAGCTTTAAAGGCTTTGACCATACTGAATCGTTCTACGTAGGCGTAGCTTCAAAACCGGCAGAGAATGTACAGGCGGAAGTCACTGTAAATGTTCTTGGAAATGTGGCAGAGAACCCGATAGACGAAATCTTTTATGAGAACAGAGGACGCTCCAGATATATAACGGACGAAAGCGGAGAAGTAGTAGATCTGGGTCCGTTGGAACGCTTAAGACTTTATAGTGCGAGTTTTGACTGGGATGGCAAACTTTTTAATCTGAAAACATTTTACCGCAAGGGACACTATCATTGGGGATACGAAGGAGACTTCTTTGGGTTGTATCCCGAAGCGAGCTACGGTGATAATATGGATATTTATGGTGGCGAAGCTCCTTTCGGAAGTGAAATTGAAGGTAAGAAATACTTCAAAGGGCTGAAAATTGCTTTCGGTCCCGAACTATGGTGGGGTGCAAACCCGGCTCTACTTGTCAAATACCAACGGAATATAGGTAAATATAACGTAGCAGGTATTTTCCATTATGATATAGACCAGCGTGAAGGAACGACTACTTCTTACGCCATACCCCGCCCCAAGAATACACGGGCCTCTCTTATGGTGGAAAGAAATTTCGGACGTTTCAATATTACAGCGGGCGGATTATGGTCAGGAACAACGCTTGTAGGACGGGAATTTCAAGCTACCACAGAATACAATAAAGAAGCTATCGTATATTCCGACGTAATAAAAACATCCGATACATTCGGAGGGAAGATGAAAGTGGTATATAGCGGAGGAAAGTTTAATGCCTATGCGCAGGGGGCGATAATGGGATTGGTAGCCAGTGGCGGAGCCGATTACACACAAACTTTAACAGGATGGAGGCTAAAAGATAGCGGTAGCGGAAATCAATCGAACGTCCTTGCCGGTTTTACTTATCAGATAGGCAACTTCCAGATTGCCCCTAATTTCCTGTGGCAGAAACCGCTTGTAGGTCCAATGCCTAATGGAATCGATGCTCCCGGAAGATTACGAAATATTATTGATGATCCTTTTGCTGTTAGGGATAACAGGGAGACAACAGCGGGAGAATTGTTGCTGACTTATGACCCGACACCCGCTACTTGGATGTACGACTGGGAGAATGACAATAACGAAGATGCACCGTTTGCCGCTTCACTTGGTTTCATTTACCGCCATCATCCCACTTCACAGGATGCAGCCATAGGTATACTTGCCAACGGGCGTTCTACCTTTGCTTTCGGAGGAGCTGCACCGGCTCATGATTTATGGGAAACAAACCTGAAAATAGCGTCTAGAATATCAAGAGATTTTGGTATCATATCAAGTGTCTACTGCGGTACCGCCCAAGCCAACGGAGATGATACCCGTTTAGTTAAGCGGGTAGGTGCAGACGCCAAAATGATTTATAAGAAACTGCGGCTGAACGCAATGGTGAAGTTTAATGACTGGGGACCGTACGACTATCACAGGGATTTTAACCTTACTTTCCCTTTCCAATGTATGTTAGACTTTTCGACCAGTCTCGCCAAGCCTAAATGGTTGGGCCCGGTATCCACTCGCGTAGGAATCAGAGGTACTTTCAGAACATTAGATCAATATTCTCCTCGTTACGTTGCCGGATATATACCGGACGGTTCCGGTGGTTTTGAACCAAGCACAGATATTGTAGGCGCAGGGCGTGGCAACGAATGGGAAATAAGAACCTACATTTCATTCAGCATTTTCTAATCTACGAACTAATTAATAAGATAGTTTTATGAATCACAAAATCAATATATCATGTAAGCTCTCTGTTGTCGCTGTTCTCTTTTCGTTGACAGGATGTACGAGAGATATAAATACGGATGTGCTGGCAACTTACCCAAACTTGTCTGATGTCTTTATCGATGAATTTGCATCCGACCTGCAATACCAGGCATGGGGAAAAGTAACTAATTTCGGGGTGGATACTGAAACCACCTACGACGGCACGTCATCTATGCGAATAGAAGTTCCCAATCCGAGTGATCCTATGGGAAGTTGGGCAGGAGGTACTTTCTATTCCGCTACAGGCAGAAACCTGTCCGGATATGACGCACTGACTTTTTATGCCAAGTCTTCCGTAGCTACCGCTATTGAAGTTGGAATAGGAAATTATGATACTACCGAATATCTGGTTCAAGTTAATGATGTCCAACTGAATACAAACTGGAGCAAGATTATCATCCCTATTCCTAATTCCGCAAAACTTTTATCGGAAAAGGGATTATTCTACTACTCCGCCGGTGCAGTAAATGACGAAGGCTACACCATCTGGTTCGATGAGGTCAAGTTTGAAAAACTCGGTACATTGGCTCATGCCAAAATAGAAGATATAGAGGTCCCCGGTTTTCCCGGAAAACTGACAATAGGAACTCTGACCGAGACTATCAATCTTCCGAACGGCATTAACCGTAAAATGCGGGTCTCTCCTAATTATTTTACATTCGAGTCATCTGACGCCAATGTAGCTTCGGTAACAAATGATGGTAACATAACCGTGCACAAAACAGGAGAAGCCGTTATCTCGTTAAAGGAAGCCGAAGGCGAAATAAAGGTACATTGCTACGATTTCGCTCCAACACCAACGAGAGACGAATCGGAAGTGTTATCTCTGTTCAGTGATTCTTATACTAATAAGATTTCCGCAAACTGGAATCCTAGATGGGAATGGTCAACAGCTGAATATACGGAAATAGATACCGGTGATAATCATATAGCACGGTATAGCGGTTTGAACTTTGTAGGTATTGTATTCAACAAAACTGCGGATTGTTCGTCAAAGACTCACCTCCACCTGGATGTATTATGCATGGACGAAGTAAGTGAAAGCACTATTATAACAGTCTCTATATACTATGGAACAACGGAAATAAAGCATCCGATAACATTGGAGAAATATCCTGATTTCAAATCAAAACAGTGGTTGTCACTCGATCTGGAACTTGAAAAAGAAAATAAACTAATACCACAATTGGCATTGGCATGTGATGACAACACCAGGAACATTCTTTTGGACAATATTTATTTCTATTAAAAATGATAACTTATGAAACCATATAAAACAATATTGCTTAGCTTGCTGATACTTCCTTTGCCACTGTTACTTGGAAGTTGCGAGAAAGAAGAAGAGATAGAAAACACCCGATGGGTATTGGTGTGGTCGGACGAATTTGACACACCGACTCCCGACAACAGACCCGATCCTTCAAAGTGGACGTATGAAAAAGGCGCTTCAGGATATGGTAATCAGGAACTTCAGAACTATACCGACAGAGTAGAAAACGCTTCATACACGACTCACAAAGGTTTAGGATGTCTGAAAATAACAGCTTTGAACGACAATTATGACGGAATAGCTTACTCTTCTGCCAGAATAAAGACCGAAGGACTGTTCGAACAACGATACGGACGTTTCGAAGCACGTCTGAAACTTCCGTACGGTCCGGGACTTTGGCCTGCATTTTGGATGTTAGGAGCAAACTATGCCACCGATGTATGGCCAAAATGCGGTGAAATAGATATTATGGAAAATAAAGGATACCAACCTAATATCGTATCAAGTGCTCTACATTTTCCGGGACATTCGGGTGGAAATCCCATAACACAGACTTTTGGCTATGAGGACCAACGTTTTGACACAGACTTCCACGTATTTGCCGTAGAATGGGATGAATCCAAAATAGACTTCTTTGCGGATAATGTACTTTACAAAAGAGTGAAAGCCGCTGATGTAACAGATGGCGAATGGATATTCGATCATCCATTTTTCATTATTCTGAATGTAGCGGTAGGCGGTACATTCGGTGGTAATCCCACAGCAGACACTGTATTCCCCCAAAGCATGTATGTAGATTACGTCAGGGTTTATCAGAAATCAACAGAAGTACAACCCGGAACTAATACCGGAGATATCTCTTCAAACGGTTCAATTCCCGGATGGGATTTTAACGGACCGGATTCTGATAAAGGACTTATAGAACCAGAATTAAAATGAATAACAATGTAACTGCTAAAGATTAAAATTATGAATTTAATAAAAATACAAAGATACTATTTAGGGCTTATGGCAGTCATAAGTCTTGGAGCGGTTTCATGTACGAACGAAACGGAATTTGCCAATTCGCTGGATAAAGGCGACATTGCTTTCTCAGCTCAAGTAGGAAAAACGATGAGCAGAGCCACAGAAAGCGCATGGGATGGTGACGAACTGATAGGTGTGAAAGCGGGAGAAACAGTAAAAACTTACAAAGTGACAACCAATGGAAAAATGTCGACTGAAGATACACCTTATACATGGGATGGCACAAGCTATGATCTGCTGGCATGGACTCCCCTCACAGCAGAACAGATAAACCTAACAGACCAAACTACCGAAGAAAAACTCTTCGACTGTGACTTATTGGCAAGTAATGCGAAAGTGGAAGCAAAGAATGTACATTTTGTATTCAGACACAAAATGACCCGTATGTGGTGGGAACTACAGAAATTTGAAGGATATAAAGATGAAGAAGTGAGCAACGCAAAAGTTTCGTTTATCGGTTATGGAAGTGTAACGTATACTAATGGAGAAATCACAACGGTAGGCGACGCTGACCAATTGATTTCTACTCATAACACAAAAGGAGAATATTATAGAAACGGTGAAGCTATGATGGTTCCTTGTGAAATGTGGGAGAAACCATTGATAAAAGTAGAAATAGGAGAAGATACCTATATCTATACTCCAAGTAAGTCCAACCCCAATGACGTCAATAAGAAAACCGGAGATTTGCTTCCCAATACATGGCAAAGATATTACTTGTCTGTCAGTAAAAAAGGACTGACTGTAGAAATGGAATCCGGAGAAATTAATTGGGATAATGAAAAGATCGATGACAATCAGATTACGGATGCTAAATTTAAGGCTATTATATCTGATGAAGTATCAAATTTGACCAATTGCCAGCTTGCAGGTTTGGAAAATAGCTTCATTGACAACGCGACCAACGGCTTTTCCATAACTTATAAAGAAACAAATGCAAGCGGAGGCATCGATTACGAAGGTCTATGTGACAGAGTACGTACAGTTAATACTCCAAACGGGACTGTCACTTTCACATTCTGCAATATCCGTTCTGATATCAAATTAACATATACTAAAGAATATATGGAAGTAGGCTATTATTTCTATAGTAACGGTACTTACGGGACAGATTACAAAGACGGTTCCACCTTAGGTATTATCTATAAGATAGGAAAACATGAGACGGATAACGTAACAAATTACGAAGGTACGGATATAGAAACCATTCATGGATATGTAGTAGCGCTAACTGATGAAACCAGCGATGAAAAGAGTAGTTTCAAATGGAAAGAAGGTAATGCAAACTTGTATGGGGCAGATTTTCCGGAACACGGCATAAGAGACGGAAAAACCACACAATATCTAGGATACCTTAACACTAAATATCTTATAGCAAAAGCAGCTGTAGCAGAGGATACAACAGTGCCGGCAGCCTCAACTTCTACCAGCAAAAACAGTAATTCACTTATACCCGGCACATCTGGTTGGTATTTACCCTCTCATACCCAATTAAGAGATCTAGCAACTCTTGCGGGTAAAACATTCACTAATTACAGCGCATTGAATGGCACATATTGGGACAGTACATTCGACAGTGACCCTAATGCTTATATAGTAGTTTTCAATGAAAATGGCGCAATAAGCAGTACTGATTTCTACAGGGCTGTAGATTCAGAACAAAAGGTTCGTCTTATTCTTACTTTCTAATTAATCATACAAATTATGAAACAAATATATTCACATATCAAACTGGCAGTCGTATCGCTATTAATATTTTCGGCTTGCACCCAAGACGAGATGTTACCTCAGATCGGAGAAAACGAAACCGCCGTTTCTGATGTTCTGACTATTCAAAACGTACATGTAGCAAACTTCAATACCGAAAGTAATAACACTACCCGTGTAATTAACGACGGTGTCACAGTTTTTTTCGAAGTAGGAAACAGCTTGGAAGATGTCAACGGTGATGAAATCGGTATTTTACTGATAGGCGAAGATGGAATCGGATTCGCCAATGAACCCTTTAAGTATATAAACGAAAACGGTGCAAACAAATGGGTTAGTAAAAACAGTGTGAGTTATACCAGCAAAATTAAAAAAGTCATCGCCTACTTTCCATACGCCCAAATAGTGAAAGATGGAAAAGAGTTTGTTCCTTCATCCGTTAATGAACTAAAAGAACTAAAGAAAGAGGAAGAAACAACGGAATTTAAAGACAAAGATTTGCTGATAGCAGAAATCAATGATATTCAATCCCATCAATTGACAATCAACTTTAAGCACGCCTTTTCATTGATAGCGTTCTCTGCGGAAGCGACCATTAAACTAGATGGCACGGAAGAGATTTCCTATTTATTAGATCTTTCCGATGTATCTTTCTCCATTGGCGACGAACTGTACACGCCCGAATCTATGAGCGGCAAGTACATCTGTCTTGTTGACGAAGAACAATTAGTAAAAAATGATTTTCGCTACTTCTACACGATTGATAATACAACTTATTCAAAGACGCTGAAAGATCCTATAACACTGGCAGCCAACCAATGTTACACTTTCCCTTGCCCAACATCCTCCGAAGGGACGGCAGATATTGCAGTAGGCGACTTCTACTGTACCACAGAAAGTAATAAAACAATCATTCTTCCAAGAAATGCAGCCGGTATTCCTACCGGGCTTACTTGCAAAGGAATCGTATTCCACATAATAGATGATTTTGAAACTTTTAAATCTACAAATGATTTAAACGGCTCCAATTTAAATGGATATCAAGAAAAACATGGCTTGGTAGTCTCTACAAAAAAAGGAAATAATTTTGGCACTGTGGCAGCAGCTGCTATAGAGCAAGCCTTTATTGATGGAAATGTAGAGAAATACACTGATACGGAAACATCAAACGGTTATAAATTGACACAAATTTTAGTAGGAACTGAAAATCTGGGATTTATCGCTTTGAATAATCATACTGAAAAATTAAACAATAGTACCGCTTGGTATGCTCCTTCGTTCAATGAACTTAAATACCTGATACAAGGTAAAAATACTCAAACAGGTTCCACATCGGGGCAAGAATACATCAACAAGCAATTGAAGAAAATAAATGCGGATGAACTGGCAGGCACAATTCCTTCTGTCACTTTTTACAATGGTACGGGAGACCATGGATTACGCCTTATGACGGGTGGTTCTGAAAATGGATGGCACGGTATACCTGGCGAAGCTTTTTATCCGATCTGTGCATTTTGATGCATTCACTCTCAAAACAAGAACCAACAAATATTATCAATAATAAAAGACGATTTATGAAGATAAACAAGTTATTATTTACCACAACACTGACAGCATTGGCATTAACAGCCTGCTCTCCGAAAGGAGCCAACTCAGATTCTGAGATAGAGAACAAAGTAGAAGCCTTACTGGATAAGATGACTTTAGAGGAAAAGCTAGGGCAGATGAATCAGTTGAGTCCGTGGGATCCTAACGAACTGGCAAACAAAGTTCGTAATGGAGAAATAGGTTCCATATTGAATTATATGAATCCCGAAGAAGTGAATAAAATACAGAAAATCGCAATGGAAGAGTCACGGTTAGGTATCCCCCTACTAGTGTCCCGCGATGTAATTCACGGTTACAAGACCATCTTCCCTATTCCATTGGGACAGGCAGCCACATTCAATCCTCAGATAGTAGAAAACGGAGCACGTGTAGCTGCCATAGAAGCTTCAGCTGATGGTATCCGTTGGACTTTTGCCCCCATGATAGATATATCACGTGACCCTCGTTGGGGACGCATAGCCGAAAGTTGCGGTGAAGATCCCTACTTGACTTCCGTAATGGGAGTAGCTATGATTAAAGGGTTTCAAGGAGATTCGCTGAACAGTCCGACTTCAATGGCGGCGTGTGCCAAGCACTTTGTAGCTTATGGTGCATCCGAAGGCGGTAAGGACTATAATTCTACATTTATTCCCGAAAGAGTACTGCGTAATGTATATCTACCTCCGTTCAAAGCTGCGGTAGACGCTGGTTGTGCCACTTTCATGACTTCGTTCAACGATAACGACGGTGTACCGTCTACGGCAAATAAATTTGTGTTGAAAGATATATTGCGCGATGAATGGAAATATGACGGTATGGTAGTAACCGATTGGGCTTCGGCTGCCGAAATGATCAATCACGGTTTCTGTGCAGATGGCAAGGAAGCTGCCGAGAAATCGGTAAATGCAGGCGTTGACATGGATATGGTGAGTGAAACGTTCATCAAAAACCTCAAGCAGTCTTTAGCAGAGAATAAGGTTTCCATAGAATCAATAGACGACGCCGTACGGAATATTCTCCGTCTGAAATACCGAATGGGCTTGTTTGAAAATCCGTATATTGTTACACCACAGAATGTGAAATATGCGGAAGAGCACTTGAAAATAGCAAAAGAAGCGGTAGAGCAATCCGTTATTCTCCTGAAGAATGACACACAAACATTACCGCTTACAAACAAAATCCGTACTGTAGCGGTAGTAGGTCCGATGGCTGACGCACCCTATGAACAGATGGGAACATGGGTGTTCGACGGTGAAAAAGACCATACTCAAACACCTCTCAAAGCTATCAGAGAAATGTATGGCGATCAGGTTAACGTAATTTTCGAACCTGCACTCGGTTATAGCCGTGACAAAAACCTAAACGGTATCGCCAAAGCCGTAAACGCGGCACGCCGCGCAGATGTAGTCCTTGCTTTTGTCGGTGAAGAAGCAATACTTTCGGGTGAGGCCCATTCTTTGGCAAACCTAAATCTTCAGGGAGCACAGAGCCAACTGATACAAGCACTGTCCACTACCGGCAAACCATTAGTAACCATAGTGATGGCAGGACGCCAACTTACAATCGCTGATGAAGTTGAAGCTTCGGATGCAGTTCTTTATGCGTTCCATCCGGGCACTATGGGAGGGCCTGCCATTGCCGACATCCTTTTCGGAAAGGTTAATCCAAGCGCAAAGACTCCGGTTACATTCCCCCGTATGACAGGTCAGGTACCTATATATTATGCTCACAACAGCACAGGTCGACCGGCCAACCCGAAAGAAATGCTCATTGATGAAATCCCTGTCGAAGCGGGGCAAACATCTGTTGGCTGCCGTTCCTTCTATCTCGATGCCGGGGCTTCTCCCTTGTATCCGTTCGGCTACGGATTGTCTTACACGACCTTTGAATATAGCAATCTGAAGTTAACTTCCGACAAACTTGCTATTAACGGCGAGATATCAGTCACGGTAGATCTAAAGAATACAGGAAAGTATGACGGCACGGAAGTTGTACAACTTTACATTCAGGACAAGGTAGGCTCTGTAACCCGTCCGGTAAAGGAACTGAAGGCTTTTCAACGTGTAGAACTCAAAGCCGGAGAATCAAAGAATGTTTCATTCTCTCTGCCTGTTTCAGAACTGGCTTTCTGGGGCTATAATATGACTTACAACGTAGAACCGGGAGATTTCAAATTATGGGTAGGAACAAACAGCGCTGAAGGTTTATCTGCCGACTTTACCGTATCGGCTTTATAAACAATCCTCAAAGAACATAAAAACATAGATAATAAAAAAGGTGTATCGCTTTCGCAATACACCTTTCTGTTTATTTAGAAATACTTTTTATTATTTCTTTCCTTCCAACTGTTCTTTCAATGCAGCAAGAGCGTCGATATCGCCCAGCGTAGTTGAAGCAGCCTGGTTCTGGATCATCGGAGAATCTTCTCTCTTGTTGCTAGAAGATGACTTCTTAGCACCAGAAGCAGCTTTCTTTTCTGCTCTTTCTTCAGCCTTAGCTACATCTTCGAAGATACGGCTGTGAGACAGGATGATTCTCTTAGCGTCTTTGTTGAACTCGATCACTTTGAATTCAAGTTTCTCATCCAACTGTGCTTGTGAACCGTCTTCTTTTACAAGGTGTTTCGGAGTTGCGAAACCTTCTACACCGTAAGGAAGAGCTACAACAGCACCCTTATCCAACATTTCGATGATTGTACCTTCGTGTACAGAACCTACAGTGAACACAGTTTCGAATACATCCCAAGGATTTTCTTCGAGTTGTTTGTGGCCAAGGCTCAAACGACGGTTTTCTTTGTCGATTTCCAATACCTGAACTTCGATGTCAGCACCAATCTGAGTAAATTCTGATGGGTGTTTTACTTTCTTAGTCCAAGAAAGGTCAGAGATGTGGATCAAGCCGTCAACACCTTCTTCGATTTCTACGAATACACCGAAGTTAGTGAAGTTACGAACTTTTGCAGTATGCTTAGAACCTACAGGATACTTTTCTTCGATAGTTTCCCATGGATCTTGTTTCAGTTGTTTGATACCCAAAGACATCTTACGTTCTTCGCGGTCAAGTGTCAGCACAACAGCTTCTACTTCGTCGCCTACCTTCATGAAATCCTGTGCAGAACGCAGGTGTTGGCTCCAAGACATTTCTGAAACGTGGATCAAACCTTCTACGCCCGGAGCGATTTCGATGAATGCACCGTAGTCAGCCATAACAACCACTTTACCTTTCACCTTGTCACCTACCTTCAAGTCAGTGTCAAGAGCATCCCATGGGTGCGGAGTCAGTTGTTTCAAGCCAAGAGCGATACGTTTCTTTTCGTCATCGAAGTCAAGGATAACAACGTTGAGCTTCTGATCCAGTTCAACCACTTCTTTCGGATCGCTAACACGTCCCCAAGAAAGGTCAGTGATGTGGATCAAACCGTCTACGCCACCGAGGTCGATGAATACACCGTAAGATGTGATATTTTTAACAGTTCCTTCAAGAACCTGTCCTTTTTCAAGTTTACCGATAATTTCTTTCTTCTGTTGTTCCAGTTCAGCTTCGATAAGAGCCTTGTGAGATACAACAACGTTTTTGAATTCCTGGTTGATTTTAACCACTTTGAATTCCATTGTTTTGCCAACGAATACATCATAGTCGCGGATCGGTTTAACGTCGATCTGAGAACCCGGCAAGAATGCTTCGATTCCGAATACGTCTACGATCATACCACCCTTAGTGCGGCACTTGATGTAACCCTTGATAATTTCTTCATTTTCCAGAGCAGCGTTAACGCGATCCCAAGAACGAGTAGCGCGGGCTTTTCTGTGTGACAGAACGAGCTGTCCTTTTTTGTCTTCCTGATTTTCGATGTATACTTCTACTGTATCACCGATCTTCAGATCCGGATTGTAACGGAACTCATTCAATGGGATGATACCGTCTGATTTGTAACCGATGTTCACAACTACTTCACGCTTGTTCATTGCGATTACGGTTCCGTCAACAACCTCACGGTCGTTCACTTTGTTAAGCGTACCGTCGTAAGCTTTTTCCAGTTCATCGTGGCTAACGTTGGTTACTGTTTCGCCATTTTCATAAGCATCCCAGTTGAAATCTTCAATAGGAGCTACGTTCTTTAAGTTTTCCATTAATAAATAAATTGTTTAATACTTTAATTAAATAAGACATTATATTATCTATAAATCGGGCGCAAAGGTAGGAATATTTTCTTGATTGACAAAAGAATGGCAGAAGAAAAGAGAATTATATCCGTATTTTTTGTAATATTGCAATCTTTAATTTATACAGTTTTTGCCATGGACGAGAGATTGGACAAAGTCAAGGTGCAATGCGACTATTTACCGCTTATTAATTTTGCGATACAACAAAACGGTGCATCAATCATTCATCAGCTTTCTATTGAGAATACAACGCCTGCCCCGCTGAAGGACATTCAGGTACAAATCACGACAGAACCGACTTTCGGAAACGCTGCTCCGATAGCTGTGGCACAGATTCCGCCCAATGAATCGATATGCCTGTCGTCATTCAATCTCACTTTGTCCGCCAACTATTTCACACAGCTGACCGAACGTTTATCCGGCAATCTGAAAATTGAAATTACCTCCGAAGCAGAATCCGTATTCTGCCAAACCTACCCTATCGACATTCTGGCATACGACCAATGGGGAGGGCTCAATGTATTGCCCGAAATGCTGGCCGCTTTCATCACCCCCAATCATACAGCCATTGTGCCGATCATCAAGAGAGCCGCTTCCATCTTGGGACAATGGACTGACAATCCGTCCCTCGACGAATATCAAAGCCGCACTCCGGACCGGGTAAGGAAACAGATGGCCGCCATCTACACGGCTATCACGGAACAACAGATTATATACAGCACCATCCCCGCCAGCTTCGAGGAATATGGGCAACGTGTACGGCTAGCCGACTCCGTGATGGCACAAAAATTGGGAACCTGTCTGGATATGGCTTTACTCTATGCTTCCTGTCTGGAAGCAATCGGGCTGAATGCTCTCATTATCATCACTCAAGGGCATGCTTTTGCTGGAGCCTGGCTAGTGCCGGAGACTTTCCCGGATCCTACCATTGACGATGTTTCCCTGTTAACCAAACGGACAGCCGAAGGAATATACGACATTACTTTAGTTGAAACGACCTGCATGAACATGGGACATTCGTCCGATTTCGACGATGCAGTGAAGAAAGCGAACGGAAAGCTGACGGATGGAAACAGTTTCATTCTTGCCATAGATGTGAAAAGAGCGAGACATTCGGGCATCCGCCCCATCCCCCAACGCATTCTGCACGGGCAGGTATGGGAAGTAGAAGAAAAGGAGACCGACATTCAAAGAAGTGCCGTTCATGCCACTCCGCAAAGTATCAATCCGTATGATTTATCGGGCAATGAAACCCAGGCCGTGATTACCAAACAACTGTTATGGGAAAGACGGTTGCTGGATTTAAGCCTGCGCAACAATCTGCTGAATATCCGGATTACCAAAAACACGCTCCAACTCATCCCGGCTAATCTATCCTGTCTGGAAGATGCATTGGCCGACGGAGAAGAATTCCGCATCCTTCACCGCCCTGCCGATTGGGAAAGTCCGGCGATGGACTTCGGGATTTATTCCTCCATACCGGAGTCTGATCCCATGGTTGGTTTCATCAACTCGGAACTTTCACAGAAAAGGTTACGTTTCTATCTGCCCGAAAACGATTTAAGTAAGGCACTGACTCACTTATACCGTTCTTCACGTACTTCTATCGAAGAGAATGGAGCCAACACGCTCTATCTGGCTCTCGGACTTTTGAAATGGTACGAGACACCTTCCAGCGAACGCCCCCGATATGCCCCCATCCTGCTATTACCGGTTGAAATTATCCGTAAATCGGCAGCCAAAGGTTACGTAATCCGTTCCCGGGAAGAAGAAACAATGATGAACATCACCTTATTGGAAATGCTTCGCCAAAACTTCGGAATCACCATATCAGGATTGGACCCGTTGCCTACCGACGAAAGCGGCGTAAACGTCAAGCTGATTTATTCCATTATCCGCAACAGCATTAAGAACCAGCGTAAATGGGACGTGGAAGAGCAAGCGATTCTGGGTATCTTCTCTTTCAACAAGTTCATCATGTGGAATGACATTCACAACAATGCCAACAAACTGATTCAGAACAAGATTGTGTCCAGCCTCATCAACGGAAAGATAGAATGGGAAGCCGCCACAGAGGAAATAGATGCAGCGGATATGGACAAACAAGTGTCGCCCGCAGATATTGTATTACCCATCATCGCCGATTCTTCGCAACTGGAAGCCATCTACGAAGCCGTACACGACAAGACTTTCATCCTGCACGGCCCTCCGGGAACAGGAAAATCGCAAACGATTACCAATATCATCGCTAACGCGCTTTACAAAGGAAAACGTGTCTTATTTGTAGCGGAAAAGATGGCTGCCCTCTCCGTTGTGCAAAACAGGCTGGCAGCTATCGGCCTGGCTCCGTTCTGTCTGGAAATTCATTCCAACAAAACAAAGAAATCCGCCGTTATCTCGCAACTGAAAGAAACTACGGAAATTATCAAGCAGACACCTCCCGAAGAATTCAGAAAGGAAGCGGAACGCCTGCTGAATTTACGGGCGGAATTGAATCAATATATCGAAGCCCTGCATAAAGAATACCCGTTCGGAGTTTCATTATACGACGCCATTATTCATTATCAATCCGTGGACGTCGAATCTTGTTTTGATATTCCACAAGCTTATCTGGATACATTAGATAAAGACACATTTGCCCAATGGGAAGATGCCATCGAGCTGTTAGTCCGGACAGCCAATGCGTGCGGACATCCTTACCAGCATCCATTAACCGGTATCTCGATTACCGAATATTCATCAGCCGTTAAGGAGGAATCCTCCCAACTGCTCACCGGATTTATCGACCTGTTAACTACCATCCGGCAGAAGCTGGATGTATTCTCCATACTTCTAAAAGATACGGATATACACCCTACACGCAAGGATTTCCAGACAATCTCCCACATCATCCGGAGAATACTCGACATTCCGGAACTGACTCCCGGATTGCTGACTTTGCCGTTGCTCAACGAAACACTGAATGAATACCGGGAAGTAGTGGTTCACGGACGGAAACGGGATGAACAAAGGAAAGAGATAGAAACCGGATTCACCCAAGAAATCCTGTCCATCAACGCAAAGCAGATGTTAGCCGAATGGAACCGGGTATCCGGTCAATGGTTCCTTCCCAGATATTTCGGACAGCGGAAAATCAGAAAGGCAATCAACATATATGCTTTAAAAACGATTGAAACAGAAGATATCAAACCTCTGCTCCACCGCATTATCCGGTATCAGGAAGAAGCAGAAGCCGTCCGGAAATACATCGGGCAACTTCCCTCCCTATTCGGACGCCCCGGCAAGAACGAGGATTGGAACACCATTGAGCAGATAATCGACGACATGGCTTCCCTTCATTCTCATTTGTTGAACTACGCAAAAGACATTGCCAAAGTTTCGCAAATCAAGCAGAATTTGTCCGCACAACTCACTGAAGGAATTCAAACATTCAGAGATATTCATGCTCATTCTTTCAATGAACTGTATCAACTCGCAGATACACTCACAGCCACCGAAAAGAAATTGTCCGGCATGCTGGGTATCTCGATCGAAGAACTTTATACCGATTCAGCCGACTGGATAACAATTGCCTTATCAAAAGCCCGAACCTGGAAAGAGAACCTCGACAAGCTCAAGGACTGGTATCAGTGGCTACAAGCCTACCAAACCCTGCATAGTCTGGGAATAGGATTTATCGCGACGGAATATAAAGAAAAGAATATTCCTACCGGCCAACTTACAGACAGCTTCCGCAAGAGTTTCTATCAGGCGGCTATCCGGTATATCATTACCAAAGAGCCGACTCTGGAATTATTCAACGGTAAGATATTCAATGACATCATTGCTAAATACAAACAAATATCCGCCAAATTCGAAGAAACGACGCAAAGAGAATTATTTGCCCGGTTGGCCTCCAACATTCCGTCTTTCACTCATGAAGCCATCCAAAGTTCCGAAGTGGGTATCCTTCAAAAGAATATCCGCAACAATGCCCGCGGCATATCTATTCGCAAGCTGTTCGACCAGATTCCCACTTTATTGTCGCGCATGTGCCCGTGTATGCTGATGAGTCCTCTTTCCGTCGCTCAATTCATCGATACGGACGCTGATAAATTTGATTTGATTGTCTTTGATGAAGCCTCACAGATGCCTACTTATGAAGCGGTGGGCGCCATTGCACGGGGTAAAAACGTCATTATCGTAGGCGACCCGAAACAAATGCCTCCTACCAGTTTCTTCTCGGTCAACACCATTGATGAAGACAACATTGAAATGGAAGATTTGGAGAGTATCCTTGACGACTGTCTCGCCCTGTCTATCCCTTCCAAATATTTATTATGGCACTACCGAAGCAAACATGAGAGCCTCATCGCTTTCAGCAACTCCGAATATTACGATAACAAACTGATGACTTTCCCCTCACCGGACAACATTGAATCGAAAGTCAGGATAGTCAACATCAACGGTTACTATGATAAAGGCAAGTCGCGCCAGAACCGGGCGGAAGCTCAAGCAGTGGTGGACGAAATAGCCAGAAGATTGAGAAGCGAAGAATTAAGAAAGAAAAGTATCGGTGTAGTCACTTTCAGCATTGTCCAACAAGCCTTGATAGAAGACTTATTATCCGACCTTTTTATCTTTTACCCCGAACTGGAAACTCTTGCGCTGGAATGCGACGAACCGTTATTTATCAAGAACCTGGAGAATGTGCAGGGAGACGAACGCGATGTTATTCTCTTCTCTGTGGGCTATGGCCCGGATACAGAAGGGCGCGTCAGCATGAATTTCGGACCACTGAACCGGGCAGGCGGCGAAAGAAGATTGAATGTAGCCGTTTCCCGTGCCCGGTATGAGATGATTATCTATTCCACCCTAAGGTCGGATATGATCGACCTGAACCGGACTTCTTCTATTGGAGTAGCCGGACTAAAACGTTTCCTCGAATATGCGGAGAAGGGAACCCGGAGCACCATCAGCAGTGTGCCAAGACAACTGTCGGAAGCAACAGCCTCCATCGAAACGCTCATTGCCGACAGACTGCGCTCATTGGGTTACACCGTGCATACAGACATCGGTTGCTCCGGATACAAAATAGACATAGGTATCGTCGACACCGAAAATACCTCTAACTATCAGTTAGGTATTATCTGCGACGGCAAAAACTACAAACGTACCAAGACCGCACGTGACCGGGAAATTGTGCAGAATAATGTATTGAAAGCACTCGGATGGAACATCTACCGGATATGGACAATGGACTGGTGGGAAAAGCCGGACGAAGTAATGGCAACTATCCAAGAGGCTATCGCCCGGAAAAAGAGTTCAAAGGTCGGTTCAATGACAGCAGCCGAAATTAACTCAACTCCCACAGAAGTGGCAGCACCTGCACCGACGGCACAGATAACCAACAATGAGATTTCATTCGTGCTCAAGGCATCGCCTGTTGCTCCTGAAAAGCAAGCAACTTCCGTTCTTTCTACGCAAAACCGGATAGAACAAAAGTACAAGTTTGCAAAGATTACCCCATACAATTATTCACCGGAAGACTTTTTCTTTACGGACAGTTACTCTATCCTCCTCTCCCAAATACGGAAGATTATGGAAAGTGAGGCGCCAATCAGTAAATCTCTGCTCTGTAAGAAAATCCTGTCCGAATGGGGAATCAGCCGCTTGGGAACACGGGTAGAGGCACAGATAGAAACAGCACTCGACACATTGAATATCTATCGCACAGAATACGAAGGACTTGTCTTCTGCTGGAACGACAAAGAGCAATGCGCTTCCTATTCAATCTATCGCCCGGTTTCCGACCGGGAAGCGACAGACATACCACCTGAAGAGATAGCCAATGCCATCCGGCAACTATTGACCGACTCCATCAGCCTGCCTGCGGCAGATTTGATAAAAGCATGCGCACAACAGTTCGGCTTTGCCCGTATGGGATCGAACATAGACGCTGCCATGCAAAGAGGTATTCGCGAAGCAGTGAAAAGACATTACGCCAAGATAGAAAATGAACGGGTAACGATTGCCAATTAGATTAATACCCTTTCTCCAAACATTTCAAACGGTTAATAGAATCGGATACATACGCATTGTCCGGTTCTATTGACCGCCAATAACAAAGTTCTCCAATCAGCCGTTTCAGATAAACAGGATCACTCGAGCCAATCCGGCGCTGATGTTCCGCCAAGCCTTTCGTCAGGATAAAATAGACATTCTTCCGGATCTCTCTCTTTCTGGCTTTAGGGATTGTCAGTTTCGCACCGGAAGAGACAGATACTCCTGTAATAATCTTCCTGCCATACTCATTGATAAAACGGGTCTTCTTATGATTCGGTTCGAATTTCTCATCACGGATGATTTGCTTGATCCGGGGAATGATTTGTTCTTTGGGGAACACATCTCCCGAAAAAGTCAGGTCGTCGGCATAGCGGGTATAAGTCAGTCCGTATTCCGCTGCCAGTGCAGCCAATTTCTTGTCCATCTCATACCCCACGATATTGCTTAACGCCGGACTTGTAGGTGCTCCCTGCGGCAAGTGCCTGTACAAGCAGCACAACACTCCCAATACTTTAGACACATTTTCCGGATAACCAATCTTCTCAAATGTCTTTTTCACCCTCCGGCTCCGTATCGAAAAGAAAAAATCATGAATATCCATTTTCAAGACATACCGTTTTCCCAGATGGGGACTGGCATTATCAACCACAGAATGATTGCTCCGGAAACCTACTGCCGCCGGATGAATCATTGTCACAGATGATAATATTCGAGAATTAATAGTGGTTTGAATAGATTGTAATTCTTTGTCAGGAGCAGAAATCATCCGATAACCTCCTTTTCTTTTTCTCATCCAGAACTCCCGGTAATGTTCGGAAACATCCCGTAGAATTTCCTTCAACCGTGCCGTTTCCACTCCCAACAAGTTGGCGCACCAAACAACAGCCGCTTCATCAAACTTTTGAACATACTGCGCTCTCGGAACAGTTCCCCCCAAAGCATGCCTAAGCCAGGCTCCGTGTTCCCATTTTACCTTAGTAGTCTTTTCTTCCTTACCACTGCTTGTTGCTTTCCATCTTTTATACCCCTCCTGTTTCCTGCTTGAGGAAATCATCTTATAAACCAGGAAAGCGGTGATAACAATGATCGTTATTAAAATTCCGTCCATTTTGTATATGCATATAAAAAAGAGAGAAGAGAGGATGAGTTATTTACTAAAATAAATTTAGGTATTTATACCTTAGAATTTATTTTCTAGGAAAATACCTGTGCTTATGAGGCGACTACACCTCTTTGATGCTAAATTCTGCCCTCATCCTCTCTGCAGCAAAGATAAGGATAAAAAATGATAGTTAGAGCGGATTGGAGCAAGAAGGTTGTAAACAAGGGGATTAGAGAGTAACAGACTGCACTGTCGCAGCCAAACCGGAGCCATCGAAAAGCCAACTGAGACCTCAGTTACGTTACTATCCCGTTACTCTGTTCCGAAAGGCAAAGACGGTTTTGAGTGGATTTCAAAGCGCTGAAATACAAGCTCTATTCGCCTTGTTCCGCTTGCAAATATAGCCGGATTTCCGAAATTCGGGCAGAGGGAGGCGAAAAAAGTTCTATTTCGGGTGCGATTGCGTTGATATGCTGCGATTTGCGTATCGAAGAACAACTCTACAAGAAATAATTTTGTAACCAAAAAATTGTAGAGTTATGAGATCGACATTCAAAGTTTTGTTTTATCTAAAACGCAATGCCCCGAAAAAGAACGGGCTTATTCCGGTCATGTGCCGTATTACCGTAAACGGCAAAATCGCTCAATTCAGTTGCAAGCTGGACGTGGAGGAGAAATCGTGGAACGTAAAGTCGGGCCGCGTTTCCGGTCGCAGCATCGTGGCGCAGGAGGCTAACCGGATATTGGATAAGATTCGTGTGGGCATCGATCGAGCCTATCAGCAGATCAGCGACCGCGACAACTACGTTACCGCCGAGAAAGTCCGCAATGCCTATTTAGGTTTAGGCATGAATCACGAGACGCTGCTCGCCGTATTTCGCCAGCATAACGAGGATTACGAGAAGCAGGTCGGCAAACTCAAAAGCCTACGCAGCTATTGGAAATACTGCGTCGTTTACAAACACCTCGCGGAGTTTGTCGAAAAGCGGTATAAGGTCAGCGACATTGCGCTCAAAGAACTTACTCCGGCATTTATCACGGACTTCGAGTTGTTCCTCAAAGTGGAAAAGAACCACTGCAACAATACGGTCTGGTCGTATATGATGCCGTTTCGGAAGATTATCTACATGGCCGTTAATAACGGCTTGTTGCAGCGCGATCCGTTCTTCGCGTACAACATCACCAAAGAGGAGACCAAACGGGGCTTTCTGACCAAAGATGAAATCAGACTCCTGATCGACGGGACGTTCAAGAAGCCGAGTTACACACTGATCCGCGACCTGTTTATCTTCTGCACGTTCACGGGATTGAGCTGGACGGATATGGCGAATCTTACCCAAGCGAACCTGCAAACTTCGTTCGACGGACATTTATGGTTGAACACCAACCGTCAGAAAACGGGTGTCGAAACTAATATCCGGCTGTTGGATGTCGCCAAGCATATCATCGAGAAGTATCGCGATATGGCACCCGACGGAAGGCTCCTGCCCGTTCCATGCTACAATAATTGTAAAAACAGCATTAAGGCCATAGCGAAGAGATGCGGCATCGAGAAAAACGTCACGTGGCACATGAGCCGCCATACCTACGCCACGACGGTCTGCCTGTCGAACGACGTACCTATCGAAACGCTCTCGAAGATGTTGGGACACCGCAGCATCCGCACGACGCAAATCTATGCGAAGATTACAGCCGAGAAAGTGAGCCGCGACATGGAGAAACTCGCGCAGCGTATCGAGCAGATGGAGAGCTTTATTTGTCAAGCGATTTAATGAACTTAAAAAAACAGAAGACGATGAAAAGAGAAATAATCACGATAGACGAGTACGGCAGATTGAATATACCGACCGACACGGTAAGCGTATGGATGACGGAAGCGGAAATAGTCGAACTGTTCGGCACGACCGCCGGAGCGGTACATACGGGTATCAAAACTATCTTCAAAGAAAACGTCCTACACGACTACGATGTCTGCAAGTGTATCCGTCTGGACAGCGGCAACAGTGCGGACGTGTATAATATGGAGGTCATCGTAGCTCTCGCGTTCCGACTGAACACCTACCCTGCGTCGGTTTTCAGAAAGTGGCTGGTAAAGAGAGCTACCGCACCCCGACGCACGACACCTCCGATTGTCATTCGGTATAAGGATGGACTTCTGAATTGAACCGGACAAGCAAGGAAACGGGCAAGCTGCGACACCTGCCCGTTGTCGTTTTCAGGGAATTGTCTTGTAGTATAGTCTCATCCTTGTGTGTCGTGTCTGTACTTGTTATGGATATTTTTATTTCGGAAAATCGTAACCAACAGTAGCGATGAGGTTTTTCTATTAGCGTAGTGCGGGTAACCTGTACCCGATACCGTGATAATTTGTTTCGGCTCTTACCGTGCGGAGAAAGCTGCACAAGTCGGTCGGTTTGTACCGTCGGCACGATGTAAAGCCGAAGGTACTGCCCAACAGCCAAATGTCGGTTAGTTGCAACATTGGGCAAGCAGTTACAATGTACGTTTATCGGGCGGATTGTCCGGAAGTTCATCGGTTTGTTCCGTACAACCTTCGTTTGTTACGGTCGACTGGACGAGATCGTCTGCAAGTTAGGAGAAAGGCGGATGAGCGTTTCGGGACTGATCGAAAACCTCGCCCGGCATTATCTGGAAACCTACGGCGACGACATCGAACGGTGGCGGAAATTGTAAGCCGGCTATCCTCTTTTCTGGGATAATAGAGTTTGCCACTCGGTATAGCGAGTATAGCGGACAGCGTGGAAATCTACTTTAATGATCGGAGAGTTTCGGCTCTCCGATTTTGTTAGCGTCGACTAACAGCAAGGTGTGTATCGAGTTACTCGATACCTTTTGAGTTACTCTCAAAAGCCTTGCCCTGACGGGGACAATCGCTCCTCCGAAGTCGGGCGATTAGAATGAAAACACAATATTGATAGGAGAAAACAAAGCGGCGTTGATGGACTTCCTGAACGCGCTGGAACGCATACCCAAGTTCGTGGAGCAATACAAGGCGCAGAACGTAACCTACGATCGGGACATTCCGATTTTACAGGAAACGGTCGGCGGCGTATGGAAGTAGGAGGACGAGTTGAAGACGCTGAAAGCGGAGGTCGCGGCGTTGGAGAGAAAGATACAACTTACACTCGCTCCGCCTAAACCCGAAGCAGGGCAGGAACAGACCAACGGCGTACAGCAGGAGAACGTACGACGGAAACAACAGTCGGAAGCTTATTTTTTAGTCCAGTGAAAAATATATGAAAAAAAATACCAGTTCAATTTTACTTTCATTTCTTTGCAAGGTCTTTTATATAGAACGTCCATTCGAATGAGTTCATGGAGGCTTTTATTTTATATGAATGTATAACAAAATAATATAAATGACTATGTGTACAACGAGAAAATGGAAAGCAGGAATATTGGTAGTCGCAATGATATTGGTTTGCGGAGCCGTAAATGCACAACATTGGCATCGGCATTATCGCCCCAACCGGGTTGTTACCGTTGTAGTTCAACCTGACGTAATATCCCATGTCAGTAACCGCTTCAACCAAAAGGAACGATTGGCGATGGCTATAACTTATTTGGAAACGCATAAGCACCTTACCATTAGGCAATATGCCAAAATGACTAAACTTAGCGTGGTATCGGCAGAAGCAGAACTGGATGCTTTCGCTATGGATAAAAAAAAGCCCATACAGCTTGTAATCAGAGGGAAAAAGAAAGTGTACATCAAAAGATAATGGGATATGAAAAAGAATTGGAAACTATTGATGTTGGGAGTAATCGCTATGTTTTTGCTACAATCCTGTGTGACCGTGCGCAAAGCTCGTCACCGTCATCACCATCACAGACATTGTATGGTCATCAGCCAACAGACTACAAATATAACTTTGTTTAATACGCTGGCCATCTATATGGCAATGGATCTCGCAACAGTTTATGAGTATAAAGGATGACAAGGAACTGGTGGAGCTAACGACTAAAGATCCGGAGAAAGGTTTTCGTTACCTGATGACAAAATATAAGGAAGTAGTCTACTGGCACATCCGAAGGTTGGTCGTTGCCCACGAAGACGCACAGGATGCAACGCAGGAAACGTTCGTCAGGGTATTCCGGTCTTTATCTGATTTCAAAGGTGAATGCACCTTTCGTTCTTGGGTGTACCGGATTGCGACCAACGAAGCCTTACGTTTGCTTGGGAAATATAAAAAAGAAGAACTGGTGTCATTGGATGACTCTTACAGCGAACTAAGCAACCTGATGGCTGATGAATATGTCGATTACAGTGATTTGGAAGCCGTTAAGTTGCAGAGAGCCATCTTGTCCTTACCTACCAAGCAACAACTGGCATTTAACCTACGGTACTATAATGAATTGGGATATGACGAGATTGCCGGAATTATCGGTTCAACAGTAGATGGGGCAAAATCCAACTACCATATCGCCAAAGATAAGATTGTCAAATATATGAATGCTAATAATTAGATGTATGAAAAGAGATTTTGATTTCGACCGCATAGGCAAGCGTCTTCCCTATACCGCACCCGATGTTTTTTTGGACGATATGGAAAACAACGTATGGGAAACTGTAAGACAGGAGATGTTGCTTTCCAAACCCAAACGCCATTTTCGCCTTTGGTATTCTTTGACAGGAGGACTTGTGGCAGCAAGTATTGCATTGTTTGTTGTCTGCAATTTATTGCCGAATGATTCAAGAAGTAATTTTGAAGATGTTGAAAAGGCTTTTGCCAATCTGAGCAGCAACGATCAGGATTACCTGTTTGCAACTTATCAGGATGACTTATTTATGAAATTTTGAACGAGTAAAAAATAAAAAGACATGAAGAATATCATTAAAGTTCTTACACTTGCAATCGCAATGGTAACTATCAGCGCAAGTACCTATGCCCAAAAGAATGAACGGCAGCGCATGACCAGAGAACAGTTGGCTGAAACTCAAGCCCGTTTTATAGCCAATGAGATGGCTATGGATGATTCGACAGCCACGCGGTTTGTGGAAACTTTCTGCCAATTCCAGAAAGATATTTGGGCACTTGGCCCCCGCCCTAAAAGAGACACCTCTCATCTTTCGGATAAAGAGGCTGAACAGGCAATGAATGAAAGGTTCGCTCACAGCCAAAAGATACTTGACTTGAGGAAGAAGTATTATTTGAAATACTGCAAATTTTTAACCCCCAGCCAAATAGAGAGGGTGTATGAACTGGAAAGAGGAATGATGAACAGGCTATTCAACCGTTCCAAAAACAAAGAAAACCATAAATAGGACAAGATTATGAAAATAAAAGTATTTGGCATATTTTGCCTGTCGTTTCTGATGACAGCAGCTCTATCTTCTTGTGACAGTGAAGATATTATAGACCAACAGGAAGAAGTGTCCGGCAGTGGAAATCCAACCATGACCGTTCTTGCCGAACAAGTGGCAGGAAGTGATGGATATGATGAAAATGGGGTTACTGTGTTGAACTTTCCAAGTTCACAGGATTTGCACAGCATATCCAGTGGCTTGAAACTGAATTTTCAGTTGTCCGGAATCACAAAAATAGAGTTGGAAAGTGTAGATGGTTATGCCTTGGCCGGAGCTGTCGGTATCCAATGGGGCGAAACAGCGGAAACACTTGTCGGTGAAGTGGAAAACGCCAACTCTATTCTGGTGTTCAATGCCTCGGATGAAAACGGCTTGACTGCCGGAAAAGACTACTACATTTTTACCTTACCCTGCGACCTTTATGGAGGTTACCGCTTGTCAATCTATCGGGAAGGACTCGTGGCACATTATTTTGGTGTACACCAGACCGTAGAATTAGGCTCGTTCATAAGTCCCGTCGATTTGGGGGAGAATGAACTGGAATTTGACGATCCGGATGCACCGCTCGTGGAAGAAGAACGACCGGAACTGGATGCCACGACAACGGCACTTCTCCGTCAATACCAGCAAAACCCTACGGAAGAAAACAAGCAGGCTTTGTTGGATCAAATGGGTATTCGTTACGACAAGGTGGTAGCCCGCAAGAAAGCCAAGCTCCGCGAACTGGAGAGGGAAGCCTTGACTTTGGATGTGGTGGAAGAAATGCAGGAGATTGTGGATGAGATGGTAGAGAACCGCGACATCCGTCTCGAACAGCAGTTCTTGCGTCTTATCGACCCTCGGAATGATGACAACCCCAACGATGCGTGGATGGTACTGCGCGGTGCATCTGCCCCCAATGCCTACATCGGTTATGCCCCTGTAACCAATGCGGAATATGCAGCCTTCAAGCCGGATTTTACCTATGAATCCGGACAGGATAACTATCCGGTAGTGAATATTACGATTGCGGATGCCACGGCTTATTGCGATTGGCTTACGGCACAGGATAATTCGCATAGCTACCGTCTACCTACTGACGAGGAATGGATTCTCGGTGCAGGGCACATGCCGAAGGACGTTGTAATGAACGCTGGTCGTGTGGAGACGGGACTGACAGCAGTAGATGCTTACAGCCAGACAACAGGTGCTTGTGGAGGTATCGACTTTTGGGGCAACTGTTGGGAGTGGACTTCATCCACGGATGCAAACGGGCAGTATATAATTAAAGGCGGTAGTTGGGATTCAGAACGTGATGATTGCCGTAGCGAGAAATCGGATGTCGTAAGAATTGGTACGCAAGGATACGCCAATGTCGGTTTCAGAGTCGTAAGAACTGATTCTATTTAATTCTCCAAATAATATACAAATATGAAAAAATTGTTTTTAGCAATGGCTGTTGCCATTGTGACGGGCACCGCTGTGTCCGCACAAGACAGCAACAAAGAAGATAAAATCGTGGTTTCAACCCACCAGACGGATAAAGCGGATGGATACGAGGGCGATTCCGCCAACCGGTGCGGTATCAAATTCAATTTCCGGCTTACAGGCGTGACAAAGGTAGAACTGGAAAGTGTGGACGGGCTTCCATTGGCGGGTGCGGCAACCATTTGTAAGGATGTTCAGGGAAAAGCTGCAATCGGTGATATGGCACATACAAGCACTATCATTACATATAGCTCAAGCGACAAGTCCGGATTTATACCCGGAAAAGACTACTATATTTCCACCTTGCCTTGCGACCTTTATGGAGGATACAGGCTCTCCATTTATCGGGACGGACTTGTGGCCCATTATTTCGGTGTGCATCAGAAAGTGGATTTGGGAGAATTTATCAGTCCCGATGATTTGGTGGAAAGCGAATTGGAGTTTGACAAGCCCGGTGCCCCACTCGTGGAAGAAGGGCGCCCCAAAATGGATTCCAAGACACATAACCTGTTCGTCCAATACCGGAAGAATCCGACGGAAGCGGGCAGACAAGCACTTCTGGATCAGATGTCTGTACGGTATGACAAAGTAGTGGCAAGAAAGAAAAACAAACTCCGTGAACTGGAACGTGAAGCCCGGACTTACAGCATAGTGGAACACATGCAAGGTATTGTGGGAGAGATGGTGCAGAATAGAGATACCCGCATACAGCAGCAATTTCTTCGCTTTATAGACCCTCGCAGAGATGAGAATCCTAAAGATGCATGGATGGTTCTGCGTGGTGCATCTGCTCCCAATGCCTATATCGGCTACGCACCGGTAACTAATGCCGAATATGCCGCATTTAATCCTCAATTTGCCTATGATACAGGTAAAGAAAACTATCCGGTGGTAAATATCACCATTGCCGAAGCCAAGGCTTATTGCGATTGGCTTACAAAGCAAGATCGGAAGCACATCTACCGTTTGCCAAGCGAAGAAGAGTGGATTCTTGGTGCCGGACACATGCCCAAAGATGTCGCTATGAACTCCGACCACGTTGAATCTGGATTGACAGCAGTGGATGCTTACAAACAATCCACCGGAGCGTGTGGAGGCATTGACTTTTGGGGAAACTGCTGGGAATGGACTACCTCGACCAATGCCAACGGACAGCATATCATCAAAGGAGGAAGTTGGGACTCCAAACGGGACGATTGCCGTAGCGAGAAATCGGATGATGTAAGAGTCGGTACGCAAGGCTATGCCAACGTAGGTTTCCGAATTGTAAGGACAGATGTCTCCAAATCCATGAAATCAAAGCTATAATCAATTTAATAATCAACTCGTAAAAGAAAATTCAGTATGAAAAGAATGTTTTTAGTTATGGCCATTGCCATTGTTACAGTCGTTCAGGTGTCTGCACAAGACGGCAACCGTCAGATGACCGCACAACAGCGGACAGAACAGCGTATCAAGCAGATGAATGAAAAATTGAATCTGACCGATGAACAGGAAACAAAAATCCGTGAATTGTATGCAGACTTCAACAAGCAAAAATATCCCCGTGAGAAACGTAGGGAAGCCATGGCGAAATTGACAGCAGACATTTCTCTTCTCTTGACTGCCGAACAGCAAACTATTTACAAACAAATGATGGAACAAGCGATTGCTGAAATGAAGAAAGGCAGACGTGACAAGGTTAAAGAATAAAAGTTAGTCATTGTGTGTTTCAGGGTCTGGACTTCTTAGCATAAGGAGTCCGGGCTAATGACACTATTTTCATTGAAACCGAAGTATAATGTATCAATTTAGAATAATGATTAAAGTCTTGTTGCTTTGCTTATGTATGGTTGCTTGCAATGATAATGACAAGGGGTATTCTATAATACCTTCAGAGCAAGAACCTGAAGTTGGGGTTTCATCTGATTATACAGAGCTCTTGAACAAAACAACACCCGTCCCGTCTGAATATAATCAGGAATTTGCTTTAAAAGGGAGTGTTGTGCAAATTGATTATGACACCCAAAATTACGTGGAAGGAAATGGGGAAATACGCAAGAATACTGCTTACGTCTATTTACCGTATGGTTACGAGGAAGTATCTGACCAATGCTATAATGTATTTTATTTCGTACATGGTCATGGCGAAACGGCAGCTTCCTTCTTTCAAAATGAAAATGGGTTGTTATGTAAACTACTGGATCACATGATAGGCAATGGTGATATGGCTCCGACTATCGTTGTCTCAACAAGCTATGTTTATGGTAATCCTGTTGATTACTATCCTGATGCAGATCCCTATTGCGAGGTTCTGCCACAAGAATTGGTCAATGATTTAATTCCAATTGTGGAGAACCGTTATCATACGTACACTAAGAATACCGATATGACTGGAATAAAAGCATCAAGAGAACATCGGGCTATCGGAGGCTTTTCAATGGGGGCTGTAACAACTTGGTATGCATTGGAACACACGTTGGACTGTTTCAAATACTTTATGCCGATAAGCTCTGATAGCTGGTCATTAGGACGTTTTGCAGGAATGGATTATCCGACTGAGACAGCAGAATATTTTGCCAACATTGTCCGTTCCTCCACTTCATCGAAGAATGATTTTCATATATGGGCTTGTAGCGGAACGGATGATGTCGCATACGATAGAATTTGGGCACAAGTTCAAGCCATGGCACAAATCACGGACGTGTTTTCTGTCGGCAATCTGACTTTCCACGAACAAGAAGGAGCTCGGCATGAATTCCAACCTATAGCGGAATATCTATACAATGCTCTACCGTCATTATTTCCCAACTGAAGAAAGATGAACTATTCACTTTAATGGTCGAAAACTGTTCACTTTATAAGAAATAAATCTCCACCGAGTCCACTTCAACAAACTCGAAGAAACTGATTTATTTACTTATAAAACGAACATTTATGACACATCATATCACGGCGGATCGTTTGGTGGAATCCGCCACCCAAGCCGTCACGGAAGAACTGTTCCGCGACTTCGATAACACGCTCCGCACCCTCTGCGACGAGGAAGACGACCGCAAAGCCGTTTTTCGCACTCTGCGTTATGCGCGAATCCGTCTGCACGTATTATGCAGATATATCTCGAAAGAGGAAACATCGGAGAGTGATACTCAAATTCGTTTCCTGCATATCGTCATCGGATATATTGACACGGAGTTGGAGATATTGAATCGCTACGGCGATACTTATCCGCCGAAACCTCATGTCTGTAAACGACGTTGGACGGGCGCCGTTGTCGAACTGGTCGAGTTGATATACGCCTTGCACGAGATGAAACGTATCGACGACGGAGAGATAGCCATGAACGAATTGGCCGGATTCTTCGGCGAGTTGTTCGACATTCGTCTTGATGCACGAAGTCTTTACGACGCTTATACCGACATCAAACGGCGCAAGAGTGAGAGCCGTACCTATTTTCTCGACAAGTTGCGCGAGCGTCTGAACCTGCGGATGCAACGCGACGATGAAAAAGAACAGGAGCGGCGACGCTGATTAAATAATGCGGATGGAAGATTCTGTCCGCATTTTGCATAAACCCAATCGCCAATTTTGCTATTTCCAAGAAAAACGTTATATTTGCATAGAGTTGTTCGACGAGATGCAAAGCGCAGTAGTTCAGCGCAGTTACACGGTCGCTAAATCGTTACTGGCAACTTTCTTAATCTCCACTCTACACTGTCATTCAGACAGATACATAAAAGTTTCTTATCCTATACAAAGATAACTAAAATCTTTCGATAAAACAACCGGAACGAAGAAAACTATCGGTTGAACAACTCAAACGTGAACTTACAGCCTATTCCTCCAAATTTCCAGTTTTCGCTGCTCACAAAAACTCCAAAATCAAAGATATGCGTACCAATGCCATACCCTACTTCCAGATAAGGCTGAAGGTGCGGCATAGTGAGCGCACCGACATAAATGCGTTCATTTTGCACATAACGGGTGTACTTCATCAGATGTCTCAATATAAGGAACGGGGCTTCGTAAGTAAAATGCCCGCGCACATACCGGCGGGAAGAGTTGTACCAGCGTCCGTCAAGCACTTGGAATACTCCGCCGATTTCGTCATTCCAACCTACGGGAAGATTGTGACGGGAAAAATTGGCAAAGTCAACAAAATATAACTCATCCTGATTAGTAAACGCTCCGAAGCCGAAACGATAATAAATATTACGCATCAATCCCAAACGGATTTGATGCTGGAGATCAAATTCTATTCTTTCATATTCGCCCGTACTCTTGAATACGCCTTTGATTCCCCGTTCATAATCAACCGAGAAAGTAGGATACAATGAACGCAGGTTTATCTTCCGCTTCCCGTTCATATAATAATAGAGTCCCGGTGTCCATTCCACCCGGACACGAGGGGCGAAACTTATATAAGTATTCTTGAATTTGTCCATAAACTCCGGAGGAGGCATCGGATAATCACCGGTTATCACAAAACGTGAAGGTTCTACGGCAGTTCTCTTATGGGCAGAGAAACCGACACTGACATCCAATCCATTGACAACCTCGACTGTATGGCGGAAATTGAAATACAAGTCCTTGAAATAATCAAGATGAATCAAGTTGAAATTGAATATACTGTCCGGCATGGCTTTCAGTTCATCCAGCACCTTACTGCTATAAATTCGGTTACCATTCCCCACATTCAAGCGGACAAATCCCCGTTTCTGCGGCCAGTACTCAAAATCTGCGTTCAATGACCAATAAAACTCCTTGCGTGTGAAATTATATCCGAGTTTAGGAACAATACGGAGCAGTTTATCTCCCCTGAAAAGACGGTTATAACGAAAATCCTGCCGATATGACAAGCCATTGCTTCCACTATAACTGAACAATAGAGGATTAATGAATGGAGAAAAACGTACACTTCCGATATTAGCCAGGTTGAATTTATAGTCCTCTACCATCAAGTCACCCATCGTTCCCCAGAAAGCTTGACTTTTGGATGGCTTATGCGTTGTCGCCGTGTCACGCCTGAGCAGGTAATCACGGTAGAGTTTCTTCTCACTCTCACTCAATGGAATAGGACGCATGACAGCAAAGGTCGAAGCATCCGTCTTGTAAGCATTCGTATCACACTGCAAGGAGAATGATTCCGACAAGTTATACTTTTTCTTTTCTTTCTTGCGTACTTTCTTTTCTTTCAGTTCAATCGATTTATAATTCAAAGAAGCGGTATAATTGCCATCCACCCTATTTCCGAGAAACTTGAAAAGTGCCTCCACATTGTAACGGACCGGCAAAAATTCATCTTTCTTACCTACCTCCCCCATCTTAATCCAACATGTAAATGTTATCAGCTCCGACCGTCCCGAAAAACGTATTTCCCGGACACTCCAGACATTACTGCTGACAACCATATAACCGCCGACCAACTGATCACTTTTTGTCCGAGGGATAAAGCGTATCCGGTAATCGAGATTATTGGGATCTCCCATCACACTATCTATCTGATATTTATAATATTTCTGTCCGTTCTTGGCAAGCGGCGACAGCAACCGTTCATCATTCAGCAGCGAAGACGAATAGATATTGACACTGAAATATTCAAGCAAACCCGGCAGTCCTCTGTTTCCCCGCACAGTACCTTGATAGGCTTTTACTTTTTGATCGTAAATATTAGGAGCCGTATAATGAAGATCACTGTAAGTTTCGAGCAAATATTCGCGTACCCCTTTCTGCAGACGGAACATAGAGGGCACATAGCGAAGAATAAAATTCTTTTTCTGGATATCCATCTTACCTTTTATATATAGGCTGGCACGATAATCACTGACGATCGTTTCATACAAAGGGGCAAAGGTCATGACACGCTCTATGATGGAATCGGCGGAGATCTCCTGACGCGTATACGGATTCATTACATAATCGTGAGCCGTTCCTTTTGAAGTAAAAAAGAACAAGCCCAATATGCATACTATCAATATTTTATATCTCAATCGTCGTATCTCCTTCATTAACGGAGACAAATATAAAAAAGAATATCGAAAAGCAAGAAGAGTTAGACACTAAAAAGAGTTATCAAAAGAAAACCTTCGCATGGCATAAATACATAACTGCATCGGAAATAAACAGATTTGTGTCCGAACAGCTCATATTTTCTATGCTCCCTCTTGCTTTTTACTGATTAATTTCGTATCTTTAGTGATTTCCATCCTTTCAAATATAGATGGGCATCTTGCATAATGACTAATGTCACGTTATAAGCAGACTAATGTCACGTTACAATGTGACATTGGTCACCATGTAAGGGGACCACTACTCGGGTGCATAAACTATTATAGTTTTCTGCACTGCAATATCAAATTCCCTGCACAGAATAACCTTAAAGACTACGAATCATCACCGGACGAATCAAACTAAAGGAGTATAGCCCTAAGAAGGGGGTGCGCTTCTAAAAACACATCTATTTTTTAAAATACCCCCTTTAAAATAGGGGTACTTTCAGAAAAAACATATATTTTTGCGCCATCAACCGATAAAAAGAAGACCATTTATGTCTAAAATGAGATTTTTTGCATTACAAGAACTTTCCAACCGGAAACCTTTGGAAGTGACTGCTCCTTCCAACAAACTTTCTGATTATTATGGCAGCCATGTGTTCGATCGCAAAAAGATGCAGGAGTATCTTCCCAAAGAAGCCTATAAAGCTGTCATCGATGCCATCGAAAAAGGTACACCTATCAGCCGCGAAGTGGCAGACCTCGTTGCCAACGGCATGAAAAGCTGGGCAAAGTCACTCAACGTCACACACTACACGCACTGGTTCCAACCTTTGACGGACGGAACAGCGGAAAAGCATGACGGCTTTATCGAATTCGGAGAAGACGGTGGAGTAATTGAACGTTTTTCGGGAAAATTGCTGATCCAACAAGAACCCGATGCTTCCTCTTTCCCTAACGGTGGTATCCGCAATACTTTCGAGGCACGCGGTTACACAGCATGGGATGTTTCTTCACCTGCATTCGTAGTAGATACGACTCTCTGTATCCCGACCATCTTCATCTCTTATACAGGAGAGGCGCTGGACTACAAGACTCCGCTACTGAAAGCACTAGCCGCTGTAGATAAAGCTGCAACGGAAGTCTGCCAGTTATTCGACAAGAATATTACACGTGTATATACGAATCTGGGATGGGAACAGGAATATTTCCTTGTGGACTCTTCCTTATATAATGCGCGCCCCGATCTTTGCCTGACAGGACGGACTCTGATGGGACATTCTTCCGCCAAAGACCAACAGCTGGAAGACCATTACTTCGGTTCTATTCCTCCACGTGTCACTGCCTTTATGAAGGAACTCGAAATTGAATGCCATAAACTGGGGATTCCCGCCAAGACCCGTCACAACGAAGTAGCTCCCAATCAATTCGAGTTGGCTCCTATCTTCGAAAACTGTAATCTGGCGAACGACCACAACCAGCTCGTCATGGATTTGATGAAACGAATCGCCCGCAAACATCACTTCAACGTACTTCTGCACGAGAAACCTTATAACGGGGTCAATGGTTCCGGCAAGCATAACAACTGGTCTCTTTGCACCGACACAGGTATCAACCTGTTTGCTCCGGGAAAGAATCCGAAAGGGAATATGTTATTCCTGACTTTCCTCGTCAACGTATTGATGATGGTCTATAAGAACCAGAACCTGCTGCGCGCCTCCATCATGAGTGCCAGCAACAGCCACCGTCTGGGGGCCAACGAAGCTCCTCCCGCCATCCTGTCCTGCTTTTTGGGTTCGCAACTCTCCGCCACTCTCGACGAAATTGTCCGCCAAGTAGGAAACGATAAAATGACACCGGAAGAAAAGACTACACTGAAACTGGGTATCGGACGTATTCCTGAGATTTTGCTCGATACAACCGACCGCAACCGTACTTCTCCTTTCGCTTTCACCGGAAACCGTTTCGAATTCCGCGCCGCAGGTTCTTCTTCCAACTGCGCTGCCGCAATGATAGCTATCAACGCTGCCATGGCAAATCAATTGAACGAATTCCGTGCATCGGTAGAGAAACTGATGGAAGAAGGAGTAGGAAAAGACGAAGCCATCTTCCGGTTGCTGAAAGAAACAATCATCGCTTCCGAACCAATCCGTTTCGAAGGCGACGGTTACTCCGAAGAATGGAAACAGGAAGCTGCGCGACGCGGACTGACCAATATTTGCCACGTTCCGGAAGCATTGATGCATTACGTCGACAATCAGTCTAAATCGGTGCTTATCGGCGAACGTATCTTTAACGAAACCGAATTGAACAGCCGTCTGGAGGTGGAACTGGAAAAATATACCATGAAGGTTCAGATTGAAGGCCGCGTATTGGGTGACCTTGCCATCAACCACATCGTACCGACTGCGGTTGCCTATCAGAACCGTTTGCTTGAAAACCTTCGCGGACTGAAAGAAATATTCCCGGCTGAAGAATACGAAGTACTGAGTGCCGACCGCAAAGAACTGATCCGTGAGATTTCGCACCGGGTGACTTCCATTAAAGTATTGGTTCGCGAAATGACTGAGGCACGAAAAGTTGCCAACCACATGGACAACTACAAAGATAGAGCCTTTGCATACGAAGAAAAGGTACGCCCGTATCTTGACCAGATTCGCGACCACATCGACCACTTGGAGATGGAAGTGGATGATGAAATATGGCCATTGCCTAAATACAGGGAACTGTTATTTACCAAATAAAACGTCCGTAAGATTGCACGAAAGCTCTCACTTTTGTGCAATCTTTTTATAGATTCGTTCATTTTTTCATTTTTTATTTCTACTTTTGTGCTGTATAACACAGTTTTGTAGCACTCATGGTAAAAATGAATATGTCAGACATCGATATTTCGGAACCGTTATCCGATATGTTAGCTCCTCTAAACAATGAACAAAAGGAGTTTCTGATGAATAATTATACGATTCAAACCTACAAAAAAAATGAAACCATTTACTGTGAAGGAGAAACGCCATCGCATCTAATGTGTCTTATCAATGGTAAAGTCAAAATCTTCAAAGATGGTGTAGGAGGTAGAAGTCAGATTATTCGTATGATTAAGCCACACGAATATTTTGCATATCGTGCTTATTTTGCCAAAGAGGATTTTGTTACTGCCGCAGCAGCTTTCGAACCTTCTGTTGTTTGCTTGATTCCCATGAGTGCCATCATGACTTTAGTTGCCCAGAACAATGACCTGGCCATGTTCTTTATCCGCCAGCTTTCCATTGATCTCGGCATTTCTGACGAACGAACCGTCAGCCTGACACAAAAACACATTCGAGGACGTTTGGCCGAATCTCTGATCTTCTTGAAAGAGAGTTATGGACTGGAAGAAGATGGCTCTACTTTGAGCATTTATCTTTCACGCGAGGATCTGGCAAATCTATCAAATATGACTACTTCGAATGCCATCCGCACACTGTCGCAATTCGCTACGGAACGGCTGATTACAATCGACGGAAGAAAGATCAAAATCATCGAAGAAGAAAAGCTGAAGAAAATAAGCAAGATTGGTTAAGAGGGTTCCTACACCAATCACTCCACCCTAAAAGTGAACATACATATAGAAAATATAATTGCAGACATAAAACGTGGCAACAAACAGGCTTTCAAAAAGCTATTTGATGACTACTACCCTATTCTTTGTGTTTTCTCCAACCATTACATCGAAGACAAAGAAGTTTGCAAAGATATTGCACAAGATGTATTATTAGCTTATTGGGAACGAAAAGAAGATTTCAATGACATTCTGAAAGTAAAAAGCTTTCTTTATACCGTTACCCGAAACAAATGTTTGAATCATCTCAAACACGAACAATTAGACATCCCTATTTTTTCCGGCCAAGAAGAGTTTGATAATGGTTTCGAAGCTACCATCATTGAACAGGAAACGTTCCGCATAGTTCGCAAAGCGGTAGAAGAATTGCCTACTCAAATGCGGAATATCATCTTATACTCAATGAAAGGGTTAAAAAACCATGAGATTGCTGACAAATTGCAAATTTCCGAAGGCACTGTCCATACGTTAAAAAAAATCGCCTATCGCAAACTTCGTGAAAACCTTAAAGGCATAAGCTACACCTTATTACTATTTTTATGCAAATAAAGTAACTTTTTGATTACCCCGTTTTTTCGATTGGATTGTTTTACTTATATAACAAATCGAAAAAACGATGAATTCATTCAAAGAAAAATTTAAAATTGCAAAAAATCTTGCTTCTTTATTCACCCATTCGGCTATCCCGGAGGAAGAAAAAGCCTACCGTGAATGGATTAGTGCAAAACCGGAAAATCAAAAGCTGGCCAACCGAATATTGAATGAGGAAACATATGAAAAAAACACCCAGTTAATAAAAAGTTTCTCTTCACAAAAAGCATGGAAGAAAATCTACCCCCTACTGGGAGGAGAAAAACCATTCGGTCGTCTTTCATGGAGAAAGAGTCTGAAATATGCAGCTCTGATTTTGCTTCTGGTAATACCGGTTTCCTACCTTATATATAATTGGATAGCCGGAGAACCGATCGGAGAAATTACTCCGGGAACCCATGGAGGAGAATTAACTTTAAGTAATGGAAATACCTTCAATCTTTTTAATAATGTTCTCCCGGAAGGTGCAACCGAAGTATTCATCATCGACTCCCAAGGAATTAATTATCAGACTCCTGCCAATAAGCCCCAAGTGAAAGAAATCAAAAACACGCTTCGTACGCTACATGGTATGGAATATCACATTGTTCTTTCGGACGGAACCAAAGTACATTTGAATGCAGAAAGTCAATTAACTTACCCCGTCTGTTTCAGTAATAAGGAACGTATTGTACAAATTGAGGGAGAAGCTTATTTTGATGTTGCCCCAGATAAGAAACATCCGTTTATTGTGCAAACCGCGCATACATCTATTCAAGTAACAGGAACTTCATTTAATGTAAGAGCCTACGCAGATGAAGATATGGAAAGCACTACGTTAATCAGCGGAAATGTAAAAATCAGTAGTGAAAATGAAACTTTCGAATTAGTCCCCGACCAACATTATACTTATAATAAAAAGACTCATACCAACAACGTCACTAATGTAAACACAGAGCTGTATACATCTTGGGAGTCCGGATCATTTATTTTTTTAAATGTTCCCCTTAAGAATGTGATGTCATATCTTTCCAAATGGTATGGGTTTCAATATTCTTTCGAAGACGAAACTGCCAAACAAGTACAAATCGGGGCATCCCTTAATCGTTATGAAAACATGAATCCGATTATCGATATGATAACAGAGTTAAATCTGGTCAATATCAAACAACGGGAAGGCATCCTGCACATTTCCTACAAACAGTAATAATACATAATATAACTAACGCATTATGAAAAAACGAACGCAATCCCTGTCACGGGTGGTATCTTATGTAAGCAGAGATTTTATAAAATTCTGCCTTTTATGGATATTCTCCCTTTCTTCACTTATGATTCAAGCGCAAGACAATCAAAGAATCTCTATTGACTTAAAAGGAGAAACTTTGGAATCAGCACTCTGGTATCTACAGAATCGCACAAAATTTATCTTTATGTATGCAACGGAAGATATTGCTAATGTAACTGATATCACCGTCAAAGCTAAAGATAAAACTATCATTGAAATTCTGGATGAATGTCTGGAAGGTACTAATTTAACTTATGACATTTCCGGTAGTGCAATCGTGATAAAGAAAAGGCAAAGCCAAAAAGTGACCATCAGCGGTTGGATTCGCGACACCAGCGGTGAGGCACTTCCCGGCGCCACTGTTACGATCCGGGGATCCAAACATGGAGCCATTGCCGGTCTGGACGGACATTACACTTTCAATATTCCGGCACAAGAAGGATTGATCCTTACTTATTCTTTTATCGGAATGGAAAAGAAAACGATAAAATATACGGGTAAGAAAACAATTAATGTCACCCTGAATGGTTCCAGTACAGAAATTGATGAAGTTGTAGTAACCGGATATCAGAACATTCAACGCCGCGACCTCGTAGGCTCTATAACTACGATCAAAGCGAAAGATATTATAATGCCTTCTTACACTACTATCGACCAAATGCTACAAGGACGCGTAGCAGGTATGGTAGTCAGCAACTCAAGCAGTCGTGTAGGTACTGCTCCCAAGATCCAAATTCGAGGAACCAGCACACTGCAAGGAAACCGTGATCCATTGTGGGTAGTAGATGGTATTATTCAAGAAGATTTCCAAGTAACACTGGATAACGGCGAATTGATGACTAAAAACTTAAAGGACATCATCGGTAACCAAATTTCATGGCTGAACCCTGCCGACATCGAAAACATCACCATCTTGAAAGATGCTTCCGCCACTGCTATCTATGGTTCAAAAGCATCTAACGGTGTAATCGAAATCACAACTAAAAAAAACACCACTGACAGGTTGACTGTGAACTACTCTGCCAACTTCAACATCGGTCAACGTCCTAATTATGGAATGTTCAACTTTATGAACTCCCAAGAACGTATTCGTTTTTCACAAGAAGCATTCGACGCTGGAATTTCCTATGCAACAACACCTTACAAAGATCCTAACACTTATGAAGGTTTGTTACGTATGCTACAAGAACATGATATTTCAGACATCGAATACAGAACACTGTATAACGCCATGGAAACCCGTAATACTGACTGGTTCAAACGCTTGACACGCCGCTCGTTCAGCCATACTCACAATATTAGTGTTTCTGGCGGAACAAACAAGTTCAGCTATTCAGCATCCATGGGTTATAACAACAGCGAAGGGCAAGAGATAGGGAATGATAACGAACGTATGACCGGACGTATTGCCCTCATGCTACGCCCTATAGAAAAACTTACTATCAGCCTGACATTAAATGGTAGCGTTTCTACCACCAATGGTTTCTTTGACAATGTCAATCCTATGGGGTATGCCACTAATACAAACCGTGCCATCGATCCGGACGCCTACTATATGCAAGAGAACGGATACGGCTATAAAACTGGTAATAAAGAAACTCTTTCATACAATTTTATCAATGAACGAGATAACAGTGGATCAAAAGCGCGTTCAAACTTCATGTCCGCTGCTTTAGATGTTAACTGGCACATTCTAGACTGGTTAACTTATCAATTTACCGGAGGTTATTCAAATAACAACAGTACCAATGAAAGCTGGGCTACCGAACGCACATACTACATAGCCAACGAATATCGCGGATACGATTTTAATTCCGTGACTCCCACCAGCCCCGAATTTAAGGCTGCACAACTTCCATTCGGAGGTAAATTGTATACAAACGATAATAACCAGTATTCCTACAATATTCAAAACAAATTGCAATTCAGTAAAGCATTCAACGCTGATAACCGATTAAACGCATTATTGGGTATGGAACTACGTTCATCTACAGCCAAAGGCACTGCCAATACCGTTTGGGGATACGTCCCGGACAGAGGTGAACGTATCGTAGCGCCTACCATACCTAGTGAAGTAGTATCACCAGGAGGAAGTCCGACAGGCTGGGGAATATTAAAAGAGATCTATGACAGAGGTTGGAAAAGAACAAACAACACTAACAACTTCCTTTCGTTTTTTGCCACTTTTGCATATTCATTCAAGAACCGCTATGTAGTGAACGCCAACGTGCGAAATGATGCTTCCAATGTTTTCGGACAGGATATCAATCATCGCATTGACCCTACTTATTCATTCGGTTTTTCTTGGAGAGCATCGGAAGAAGCTTTCTTCCAAAAGTATCTGCCATGGATCACTACACTTAATCTCAGAGGAACATTCGGTATTCAGGGAAATGCTTTAACACGCGAAAGTCCTGAATTAATCTTAAATCAAAGTGGAGTACAAGCCGGATATAACCGTTACTTCTCTACTATCAGCCAGATCCCCAATCCGTATCTCTCGTGGGAACGCACCAAGAACTGGAATTTTGGTGTGGACCTGGAGCTATTCCGTATGTTTTATATGAATCTGGAATATTACACCCGACGTTCCAATGCAGTAATCAATGTTGATTTGCCATTCGAATACGGAATTAATCAGATGAAACGGAACGGTGGAATCATTTACAATCGAGGAATTGAATACACATTATCATTCACGCCTATCCAAAAGCGTGATTTCACTCTGAACGTCAACCTGAATGCCTCTAAAAACTGGAATAAAGGCGGAGAAACCACGATTGACAGAAACACAACAATGTATCTGAATGGAGGTGGTACCCAAATCTTAAAAGAAGGTTATCCGTTGAGCGCATTCTGGTCATATTCTTTTGCTGGTCTTGATGGAACTAACGGTAAACCGACATTCAACTATGTTGAAGTCCCGGAAGAAGAAAAGAGTAAAAGTATCGACCCAACTACTTATCTTGTATATTCCGGAGAAAAAGAGCCTTACTTCACCGGAGGTCTCGGTTTAAGTTTCCGTTACAAATCTTTGTCACTGAACACCAGTTTTTCTCTTTTATTAGGTAGTCATAAACGTTTACCGTCACCTTACGGTGATTTTAAAGGATTCCATGACATGATGCCCAGTCCAATCAGCAACATAAACCGCGATTTACTGAATCGTTGGCAGAAACCAGGAGACGAAGCCCATACAAATATTCCCGGACTACCCACATGGCCGAGAGGGATAGCTTGGACTTTGCCTAATACAGATTCCGGAGAATCCCCCATTCCAATGTGGGAAAAATCAGATGCTATGGTAGTAAATGCCTCATTCTTACGCTGCCGAAACATCGGATTATCCTGGCAAATGAAACAAGAATGGTGTGACAAGATACATGCTAAAAATCTGTCTGTCAATTTCAATATGGACAATATATTTGTAATAGCCAGCAAACGTTTCAACGGCTTTGACCCGGAATTGGAAAACAGCATCATGCCACGCTCTTTCTCACTGGGACTTAATATCGGATTTTAAACAATAAACAAAGAGTGATATGAAAATTAAATATTTAATCTATACAATTACACTTATCAGTCTCGCCGCTTGTGGAGATTTTTTAGAGCCCAAATCACAGAGCCAATACATCCCCAAAGACGCTAATGCATTACAAGAGATGCTTATCGGAGAAGCTTACCCCCGGCAACAAGACACAAAATTTCTTAACTATTTGGAAATACTTACAGATGATATCGAGCAGAATCAGGTAGAAGGTTACGGATTCACAGAAAATGACCAAGCAAAAATGGAAGTTTTTGAAATTTTGTATAGCTGGCAACCCAATATGTTCGAAATACGAGAGAAGTTGGGATACCAAACGGTCAATACATGGGAAAACCTATATGAATATATTTTAGGAGCCAATGCCGCACTTGACTATATCGATGAAGTGTCTGGCACAGAAATTGAAAAAAATTATATCAAAGCACAATCCTATGCGCTAAGGGCTTTTTATTATTATATGTTGGTCAATCAGTACGGACTTCCTTATAATTATAACAAAGAATCATTGGGAGTTCCACTCAAGCTGGATAGTAAAATGAGGGATGAAGGCGATATATTGATGAAACGGAACACGGTAGAAGAAGTCTATCAACAGATTGTTACCGACCTAAACGAAGCGGAACGCTTATTCCTAACTCTCTCCACTACTCAACAATATGAGCCGAACTACCTCGTCAGCCTACCTATGGTGCAACTATTAAAGTCACGTGTAGCTCTATATATGGAAAATTGGGCAGAAGCAAAAACGTATGCGGAGAAAGTTATCAAAGATTGGAACTTCTCCTTACGCGACCTGAATACCATCCCTATACCGGAAGCAGGTATGAAAGAACCTTATTATACATTCAATACATACGACTCACCGGAAGTTATCTGGAGTTATGGAACCATAAGAGACCTAACAGATGAATATGAAGGTTATATCGAAAAAAAAGACGATAATTCCGATAAAGAAGAGAACAGAAAAATGTTTAAAGCCGCAGACGAATTAATCAAGAGTTTCCAAGAAGGTGATTTACGTAAAGATCGTTACATTACTAGAGAAATACAGTACAACGAATGGGAACCGGAAAACAGTACTTTTTATGATACTTATCTCCCTTATGGCAAATACAAAACACTCCGTTCTGTTCCCGCTTCAGGAACTAGTGACTATTTTGCCCTCTCTTTTCGAATAGCAGAAGCTTATCTGAACTATGCAGAAGCTGCTGCCATGAATAAAGCTGAAGGAGATGCCATAACCGCAATGCATACATTATTGGAAAAACGATACGTCGAAGGAAATGCCCCCTCCTTTTCTGGACTAACCGGAGAAGCTCTTATCACTAAAATACGTGAAGAACGTAGAAAAGAACTTTGCTATGAAGGGCAACGCTGGTTCGACTTACGCCGCTATGGTATGCTTCCCATACAACATAAATGGGAAGGAAAAGTGTATACACTCACAAAGAATGATCTTTCGTATGTGCTGCCTATCCCTCAAGAAGTTTTGCAAAGAAACTTATTACTAGAACAAAATTCATTCGGACCTCAACGAACCGGAGTTCCTGTTATAGACTAAACTATAAATAAAAAAACAATGATCACCAAATTTAAACAACAGAGAATTATGAAGCCAATATATAATGTATGGATATTACTATTCTGTCTCACATTCTCTTCCTGTTACAATGAAGATATAATTGAGCCGACACCAGATCCGCTAGCACTTGCCGGAGGATTTGAATTTCCTCAAGGAGATAACCCGTGGGACAATGATGCTTTGGAAATCTATAAAAATTTCGGAGTAAAGCTGATATATAAAAATATAGCAGAAAAAGACCTCAATAAAAGCTGGACCAATGGCGGACTTAGTAATTCATCAAAAATATTCGAAAATTGCCTCAATGACGAAATGGGTGCATTTTATATCACCTTTATGAAAAGCCATGTATTTCCTTATCTCAATCGGGAAGTGACTGATAGAGTATTTCCTATGTATTGGTATTTTGTATACAATTATTCTGTGTTTACTTCTATATCAGTATTAGAATTTCATGTAGCGTTAAAAGAGCATGATGAAAATCAAACCGATTGTTGGGTAACTTGCTTTTGGGGAGATGCATTTCATTGTAGTGATTTTATGTCTGGTATGATTATGAATCCTAGAGATCCCTTTACTGAATGGCTAAGCCCCATCGCCGGTAATCAAGATAGTTATACAATACGTCGTTTTAAAATCATTGATGAAATCATACGTACAGCTATTACAAGAGGAAATATCATCATACCAGAAGAAGAGTTTGATGCCGGATTCGACCATTCAACTCCACTTATCAGAAATGAAGATATTGAAAGCAAAGCTGATGCTAACTACTATCTGAAAAGAGGTTATCCCGGTGATATAAATTCATCATCAGGAAAATACTATAAACCAGATTCTGATAATCCTCCAACACCTAAAGAAACATTTATCGGCTATCTGCAAATAGCTATGCGTCATACCAAAGAAGAACGGGAAGCAATGTTTCCTTCAGCAACCTATCCATTTCTAAGTACTAAGTTCGATTTTGTGATAAACTATTTAAAAAAATATAATATTGATTTGGAGGCTATCGCCAAAGGGCCGGAAGATTGGGATATTAAACCTTATCCAGAACTACCCGAAAACTGATGAAGGAGAAGCTGGAAATGGCAATGATGTTCCTTGGAGAGACAGATTGGTAAAAAACTCCATAACAATCAAATTAGTCATTTCATTATTACAGGATAGATAAAATAAAAACGAAGAGATTTAAAATTCACTATATATTATAAACTCCAAATCATGAAATTAATAAGACTCTCACTGATATTATTGCTCTTATACAGTACCACTCCTCTATGGAGCGACAATGGACTGCAATTCAAGGGAAAGTTAAGACTGCTCAAACCGACCACTTTACAAGTAAAGGACCTGAATGGAAACCTTATTCTAGATTGTTCTATAAACCAGAATGGAGTATTCGAAACTGAAAAAAAAGAAATTTCACCTGATGTATACACATTATATATTGGAAATACGGAACAAAACATATACTTCGAAAACGTTCCTGTAAGCATTAATGGTTTTTTTGATGAAAAGAACCCCGAACAAAGTTCGCTCTCATTCACCGGCATCGATTCATTTCTGACTTTACAAAACTATATGCCTACAGAAAGAGATCCGGATAAAGCAACAATCTCGACTTCCGCCAAAGAGAAGCTGACACCTGCCATGGCGTCCGCATTGGCTTATCTGGCAGATGTAAATGATTACTCATCCAACAAAATGTTATTGGACATGATACCGGAACAAGATAGGAATTCTTTGTCTGCCAAATGGTTGATCAACAAAGTAGAAGTCCTCTCCCACCAGATTATCGGTGCAGAATGTCCTGGTTTTACGTTCATTGACAGCAATGGAAAGAGTGTAAGTTTAAAGGACTTCCGTGGAAAAATTGTCGTATTGGATTTCTGTGCTTCCTGGTGTGGTCCTTGCCGCAAAGAGATGCGCAGTATGCTGACAATATATAATGAACTGAAAGCGGATGATTTAGAATTCATCAGTGTTTCGTTGGATGACAGCGAAACAAAATGGAGAAAAATGCTGGATGAAGAAAAACTGCCGTGGGTGATGCTATGGGATAAAACAGGATTTCCCAAAAACAGCAAGACTCCAAGCGTTATTCAGGCTGCTTACGGTTTCTACTCCATCCCTTTCCTTGTTGTCATTGACAAAGAAGGAAAACTCGCTGCACGTAACGTCCGGGGAGAACAGGTACGCGAAGCTATTTTAAAAATAAGAAAATAACTAGATTGTATAAATTATAACTCATCAACAATGAAGAAACTTATATTTCCTATCGTATGCTGTTTTGTCAGCATGGCAGTATCGGCCCAGTTAGTCAAACAAAAGGTAGAAACACAAAAGAAGCAATCCGAACTGGACTGGTTTAACTGTTCTTTCGACAAAGACAGTGTATACGGTGCTGAAGTGAACAAGGCTTACGAGTATCTGAAAGCTAATAAAAAGAAAGCTAAAAAAAGACCGGTTGTTGCATTGATCGGAACGGGAATGGACGTAGAACACGAAGATCTGAAACAAGCTATCTGGGTGAATCCCAAAGAAAAGCTAAATCAGAAAGACGATGATAAGAATGGTTTGATAGACGACATCAATGGATGGAATTTCATCGGTGGCAAAGACGGTCAGGTCATGGAATCTCTGACACGCGAAGGAGAACGTGAATTTTTCCGTCTGAAAGATAAATATGCGGATTATATCTTTGACGGAAAGAAATATTATAAAATCATTAACGGAAAACGTCAGGAAGTACCCGCACCGGAAAATATGGAAGAGTATAGTTATTATCGTTATAAGGTAATGCCTGAATCCAGAATCGGAGGTTCATATGGTGGTCTGCAACTCTCTTATGTCATTGAAGAATATGTTGAGAAATTCGATAAGGACATGAAAAAGCGTTTCCCCGGAAAAGAGCTGACTGTCGATGATTTCCAGAGTTGCTATGATCCTAAAGCAGAAAGAGACAGCCTTTCTGAAATCGCTTTTGTATTTACCGCTTATTCATTCAGCATTTACCAAACGGACAAATGGGATCTTGTGTACCAAAGAATGGGAAAGAAAAGTGTGGAAACAGCCAAAACGTCCTATGAAGATGCTTTAAAAAAATACGGAACTGACAACCGGAAAGAAATTGTAGGTGATAATCCTCTGGATATTAACGACACACAATATGGCAATAATGTACTGTTGACATCTGATGCAGCAACAGGGGTTATGAAAGCGGGAGTAATCGCAGCCAAACGCGACAACGGTGTCGGAAGTAACGGTATTGCCGATAATGCAGAAATTATGACTTTACGTATTCATCCGGGAGAAGGAGAACCTTATTTAAAAGATATGGCACTGGCCATCCGTTATGCAGTAAACCACGGAGCGGATGTTATTTTATTACCGGAACAAAATTCGTTATACCCCGAAGAACAGAAACAATGGGTAGCAGATGCACTGAAAGAAGCTGAAAAGAAAGGAGCATTGGTAATAGTTCCGGTTTGGGATCTGTCGGTAGACATGGATAAAAGTGAATTCTTCCCAAACCGGAAAATGGGCAAAGACAGCGAGCTTACCAATCTTATGGTGGTTGCTTCATCCGACAAGAAAGGCAATCCGGTACTGAACACCAATTACGGTGCAACCACTCTTGATCTTTATGCACCGGGAACAGATATTTATTCATCTTATATGGGTGATACGTACCAAAAAGGTACAGGTGAAGGAATGGCCTCGGCTACTGTAGCCGGTGTAGCTGCCTTGGTGAAATCATATTTCCCTAAATTAACCGGCTCACAAATCCGTGACATACTACTGAAAAGCGTCACTTCACGCAAAGGGGTGGAAGTGGAAAAAGGAATCCGTGTAAACGACAGCCCTTCACAAGACTTGTTCCTTTTCGATGATTTGTGTATTTCCGGAGGTATTGTAAACGCTTATCAGGCAATTTTGGAAGCAGAAAAAGTCAGCAAATAAAGATTAGTCTATGAAGTATACTCGTATAATAGGAACCGTCGTCGCCTTTTGCATGGCGGTTCCTGTATTCGCCCAACAATATAAAGCAACCATACCTTATCAAATGGTAGGCGAAAAAATGATTATCAAAATGAAAGTGAACGGCACCGCACGTCCTTTTATCTTTGATACAGGGGGACGTACCGCGCTCACGACTAAAGCCTGCCAAGTACTACAAATAGTAGCAACGGACTCGATGAAAGTTACGGATGTGAATAACGTGGAAAGCTATTACAAAACTACCCGGATAGAGAACCTGACGACTCCCGACCATGTCATTAATTTCAAAAATGCTCCGTCACTGGTCATTGATGAAGTAAAAGGCTGGGAATGTTTTGGAGTAGATGGTATCATCGGCAGTGATTTATTCGCCAACACCATTGTCACTATTGATTCGCAAGCCCAAAATATTATAGTTACCTCTGCTGAAAAGCCATCGACTGTGTCTTTACGAAAGATGTTGAATTTCACCAAAGGGGGAGGTATGCCGATCGTCAGCATACAGATAGCTCCGGTCAGCAATATAAATGTATTATTCGATACAGGTAGTCCCAGTCTGTTATCGCTTATCGAAAGCGATTTTGAAAAAATCAAACCGGAAGCCTCTATGGAAGTGGTTTCCGAGGGGTATGGAGAAGGAAGTATCGGAGTATCCGGCCAAGCGGACAAGGCTTCTTCTTACAGGGTTCGTATTCCATTGCTATCAGTCGGAGCCACCAAATTCCGTAATGTAACAACCAGTACCAACAATCACCCTTACACATTATTGGGTGTCAAACTGTTGCAATACGGTAAAGTGACCATCGACTATCCACGCGGAAGATTCTATTTCGAAGCATTTCAACCGGACAATGAAATAAACAATCAAGGTAACAATTTTGACTTGACGGTCAAAGACGGAGATTTGTTTGTATCTACCGTATGGAGTAGTACGAAAGGTAAGATAGCAGTCGGAGACAAGGTGATTAAAATCAATGGCAAACCTGCTAAGAAATATGACTTCTGCGAAAGTATTCTGAACGGAATACCGGAATTGAAAGAGAAAAAGAAGACGAAACTGACGATCGAGACAGCTTCCGGAGTAAAGGATATTATCTATGAAAAAGAATAATGTGATAAGAATAGGAATACTGACCGGTTTATGGCTGCTGTTATTTCTAAACTGTGGACAAAGAATGGCAGCGCAAATCCGGAATAAGGTTTGCGACACCATTCCTTATGAGTTTATACAAGAAAAAATCATTATCCCCGTCACTGTTAACGGTATAAAAGTGAAATATATCGTCGATACGGGAGGGAGAACCGGAACTATGTATGATGCCGCAACGGAAATGAAAGCTACCGCCGCAGGATATACGCGCATCTCCGATGTGAATGCACAAGGCTCCAATTATCAGGAAGCACACGTGCAGAATGTGTCTATCGGGAAAGACTATAAAATCAAGCAGTTGAAGACAATGGTACTACCTAAAAATCCATTCTTCTCTGGACTAGGAGTTGTCGGTATTCTTGGAGGAGACGCTTTCGCACAGTCGGTAGTAACATTCGATTCCCGTTCGAAAATAATGGTTATCAATTATCCGTATCGTCCCGAAGGACTAAAAGTAACGGATGGGATTCCACTGTTGGATGAGACAGAGCATCATTCCATCGTCAATGTCCGCCTAGGAAATAATGATTTCAAAGTTCTGTTTGATACGGGTGCAGATGGCTTTCTGCTTTATTCAACAGAAGATTATGAGAGACTGTCTGACATTTCAAAAGTGACCAACCATGGATATGGTATCGTAGCTGCCGGAATAACAGGTCTGGGCAAGCCGGTGGATATAAAGAAGGTGACTGTTCCTCCTATCAACATCATGGGGAAAGAATTCACGAACGTGGGTAGTACGACCACAGTAATGAATGGAAGTATCATCGGGGTGGATTTACTGGAATACGGTAAAGTGATTATCGATTATATGCGCAGACGGTTCTACTTCTTCCCGTTTGAAGAAGGAAAAACCGATATGGGTGGTGCTCCCGCTCTCTGGAACGTGAGTATTCTGCCACGCAATGACAGATTCGAAATTACAACGATCTGGGACAGCATGAAAGATAAAGTAGCTTTCGGCGATCAGGTGATTAACATCAATGGTACTTCTCTGGACGATTGTCCCATGAGCCAAATGGCCGTGGAAGATATCATGAAGGCCATTCCCGGTGATACCGGTTATATCATTGTCAAGAAAGACAATCAAGAGAAAAAGATCGAAATCAGGAAAGAGAAATGAACTTTAAACAGAAAAAGATATGAAACGAATAATAACAAAGATGTATCTCTGTCTACTTGCATTTTGTATTGCCGGAGGAATCAGTGCACAGACACAGAACAGTATGACAGAGGTCATTCCATTCAAAACCATTGATGGAAAGATTATCGTAGAAGCCGCCATCAATGGCGAAGTGGCAGACTTTGTCCTCGATCTGTCAGGACATAACGCCCTGCTTCCTGAAGCTCTCAAGAAGTTACGCATCGACACGGGGAAGAACGGCACTTTTAGTTCTTATCAAGATTTTGTATTCAAACAAGTGCCCGTCGGAAAAGTATATGAAATGGCAACTGTTGCTATTGGCAACAACACGTTTAACAACGATCTTCCGGCTTTCGTTCTGGAAGACGAACCGTATCTGCGCAAGCTGGGAGTGATGGGAGTATTAAGCGGTGCCATTTTCCGTACTTCCGTTCTGACCATTGATATGCAGCGGAAAAAGCTCACCATTACGCAGCCCTACCGCCCTTCTTACATGAAATTAAACTATCGGGAGAACTTTGAGCTGATTACAGGATTAGGAATCGTATGTCCGATATCCATTCAGGGAAAACCTGTCTCTCTTATTCTGGACACATGGAGCGAAGGATTGGTGAATCTTACCGAAAAAGATTTCAATACATGGAGTGCACAATACACCCAAGGAACCAACCAAAAAGTTTCCAATGGATATAAAGAAGCGACTCAAGAAGAGGAAAGCCTCATCTTGCCTGAAACCATGTTTGTAAAAACAAAGATTGAAGATGCCATGGCAGTGAAGAACCCGTATTTGAAACGCTCCGTATTAGGCAAAAAGATACTGGACTACGGAATCATATCCATCGACTATATTCATCAGAAAATTTATTTCCAGCCGTTTGACATGGTTCCAATACCGGAGGCGGAAGCTAAAGTAACGGAAACTAAGGTTGAAGATGGCAAACTGAATCCGATTACCCGCCAATTCTTCCTCGAACACATCTTCGACTACAGAAAAGGGAATGATTTCGTTTATAATGGCGACAAACCTATAGTTATCGATTTCTGGGCCACCTGGTGCGGTCCATGTATGCGCCTGCTTCCGCAAATGGAAAAAATGGCGGAGCAATACAAAGGGAAAGTGATGTTCTACAAAGTGAATGCAGACAAAGAAAAGGATTTATGCAATCACTTCGGTGTACAGGCATTGCCTACCTTATTCTTCATACCTGCAGGCGGCAAACCGATTATTGAAGTCGGAGCTACTCCGGAGAAGTACGTACAAATCATCGAGGAACAATTACTGAAATAGAAAGATAAAATAATTGCAAGTACTTTTAGTACGAATACTTCATAATGACTGCCCCCTAAAAGTTTTTTATTCAACTTTTAGGGGGCAGTTCAAATATGTTTTAAGTTCCGTCTTTTCCTCCAAAGCAACAAACTATCAAATCTTTCCTATCGAAGAAAGATAACGTTCCGCCTCAATAGCAGCCTTACAGCCACTTCCCGCAGCAGTAATAGCTTGGCGGTAATGCGGATCGGCAACATCTCCTGCAGCAAATACTCCCGGCACTTTCGTACGTGGGCTATCTCCATCCGTGATAATGTAACCTACTTCATCCGTATCGATATAGTCTTTGAATATATCCGAGTTCGGTTTATGACCGATAGCCAGGAAGAAACCGTCGATAGGCAGGCTGTAACGTTCTTCATCAGGTTCGCCCCAACGTTTTACAAGGTTCACCCCTTCTACTCCATTATCACCATACAAACCAACAGCGTTGTGTTCAAAAAGCACTTCAATCTTCTCGTGATTCATCACACGCTCCTGCATAATCTTTGATGCACGCAGGAAAGGTTTGCGGACAATCAGATATACTTTAGATGCCAGACCGGCAAGATAAACAGCCTCTTCACAAGCTGTATCACCACCGCCGACAACAGCCACGACTTTCTTACGATAGAAAAAACCGTCACAAGTGGCACAAGCGCTGACACCCATTCCGGCATATTTCTTTTCATCCTCCAACCCCAGATATTTGGCAGTAGCTCCGGTAGCGATAATCAATGCTTCCGTTTCTATTTCTTTCTCACCGTCAATCGTAATCTTATAAGGCGCTTTGCTTAAGTCTGCCGCAGTCGCAATGCCAAAACGGACATCGGCTCCAAAACGGCTGGCCTGAGCACGTAGATCTTCCATCAATTGCGGACCGCTGATTCCTTCCGGATAACCGGGAAAGTTCTCTACGTCCGTAGTCGTTGTCAACTGACCGCCGGGTTGCAACCCTTCATAAAGCACCGGACATAAGTTTGCACGTCCTGCATAAATCGCTGCCGTGTATCCGGCAGGTCCTGAACCAATAATCAGGCATTTAACTTTTTCTATTTCTGCCATTTTATTATACCTTTATCGTTTTATTTAATCAAAAACATTTTATCTCAAATCTATAATTTCCGCACTCGGATATTGCTTTCTGTCAAAAGTGAAAAGAGTATCCGCATACTTCTGTCCGGTCTGATAACTCGTAACGGTAATCGCGTTACGTGTCGGATGCGCACGTTGCTGAAGCAATATATATAAAGGTTCGTATCCCTCTTTCGTCACATAAAGAGTAATGCGTTCCAAATCCTGCGCCTTGTCTTTAGCCGTCAACACCACTACCCAAATGGCTTTGCCATGAAAAGTTTTCATTGTTCCCAGCTTATAAGAGAATCCCTTCTGATACATATAAAGAAATGTATAAGGATTGATCTGCTGCAACTCTTCCTGAGTCGGGTTGCTAACATTCACTTCATCATTCTTCGCTACATAACTCCACTGCGTTTTCCCATCAAACCAGGTTACAATATCGGTTGTTTTCAATACGAATTTCTCTCCTTTCAATTGGATCGTTCCATGCTCGACACCTTCTATCAGGCCATCCGTTATAACCTTTACCGTAAAATCAGCCTTCACTCCTCCTGCTTTCCGAAAAGCCTCAGCAGTTTTATCCAGAATACTCTTAGCCTGCGACTGCTGTTGTTGAGCAATCACAGGCAATGACAGTAAAGCTATTAAAACACTAAAAATGTACTTTTTCATTTGATTAATAAACGAACTGTTACTGCAAATTGTTCAATTTCCTTTCAAGTTCATCAAGATCAGCACATAAGACATCACGCGCCTTGCTACCTTGCGCAGGCCCCACGATAATTGCCTTCTCCAACTGATCCATGATACGACCTGCACGATTGTATCCGATAGCAAATTTACGTTGAATCAACGAAGTAGAGCCCTGTTGATGAATAACGACTAATCGAGCTGCCTCTTCAAACAAAGGATCACGATGTTCCATATCAATATCCCCTACCTCATTACCACCATCCTCACTCACATATTCAGGCAAAAAGAACGGAGTAGGATAACCTTGCTGACGAGCAATGAACTTCGTTATTTCTTCCACTTCCGGCGTATCAATAAAAGCGCACTGCACACGCACCGGATCAGCTCCCTGTAAGAAAAGCATATCTCCCTTACCAATCAACCGGTTCGCACCCGGACGGTCAAGGATAGTACGTGAGTCCATCATAGCAGATACACGGAAAGCGATACGTGCCGGGAAATTGGCCTTAATCGTACCCGTAATAATATTCGTAGTCGGACGCTGTGTAGCGATAATCATGTGAATGCCGACAGCACGTGCCAACTGTGCGATTCGCGCAATCGGAAGTTCCACTTCCTTACCTGCCGTCATGATCAAATCACCGAACTCGTCAATCACAACTACGATATACGGCATAAACTTATGTCCCTTTTCCGGATTCAGGCGACGATTGATAAACTTTTCGTTATACTCTCTGATATTACGCACATGAGCCATCTTCAGAAGGTCGTAACGAGTATCCATTTCCACACAAACCGAATTCAAAGTTTGTACCACTTTAGTTACATCCGTAATAATCGGTTCACCTCCATCCGGAAGTTTAGCCAGAAAATGATTCTCAATTACCGAGTAGATACTAAATTCCACTTTCTTCGGATCGACCAGCACAAACTTCAGTTCGGCAGGATGTTTCTTATATAATAAGGAAGTGATAATCGCATTCAGCCCCACAGACTTACCCTGACCGGTCGCACCTGCCACCAACACGTGCGGCATTTTACAAAGGTCGAACATAAAGACTTCATTCGTAATAGTCTTACCCAATACGATAGGCAAATCATATTTAGACTCCTGAAACTTCTTACTTCCGATCACACTTTGACCGGAAACAATTTTCGGATTCTTGTTCGGCACTTCAATACCGATAGTTCCCTTGCCCGGTATCGGAGCAATAATACGAATACCATCGGCAGATAGGCTCAATGCAATGTCATCTTCCAATCCGCGAATCTTTGAGATACGAACTCCCTGTTCCGGAGTAATCTCGTACAGCGTCACCGTAGGACCAACCGTCGCTTTAATGGTACTGATCTCAATTCCAAAACTACGTAATGTGTTGATAATACGATCTTTATTCGCATTCTGTTCGTCCATATCAATCGTAGGATCATCATTCTCAAAATGTTTCATCAAGTCGATCGTAGGAAAGCGATAGTTTTCCAAATCCTTAGTCGGGTTGTAAGGTTCCAATTCAGGGCCCTGATATTCCTCTTCTGCAACTGCCGGTTCCACTTCAAATCCGGGTTCTTCTTCATCTTCGGTATCCTTAGGTATCGACGGAACCGAATCAGAAACAGTCGGTTCAAATACCATCGTAACTCCTTCACTCTCATCTGCCGCAGAAGAAGGCTCATCCGGTTCAGCGTGCTCTGTTGGAAACTCTTCCTCTTCTTCGGACTGAACATCCACCACAGCCGGAGGAGGAGTCTGCTTATAAGTCCGTTTCAGATTGAATTCTACTTCCTGAGGTTGAGAAGTAGTAAATTCCGGATTATCTTCGCCTGCCGGAATCGTCTCAACTTCTTCTTTCTTTTTACGTTTCAGGAAACTCAAAGCAAAAAGTTTACGCAACCAGATAATCGTGCGCGCACTGATATATATAAAGAAGCAGATAGCCGTTATCAACAGAATCATCCACACGCCGGGCACACCTACTTGGGAAATCAGCCAACGGCTGACATTGTACCCGTGCATTCCCCCCAGATAGATGAAGGAATCCTGATAATGCTCCATAAAAGCAAATCCAAAGAAAACGGAGAACCAGACCAGCAACAAGGTACATCCGATAAACCATTTCCACAGCCGTACGACACGTACACGCATCAACTTCAATCCCGCCACAGCCAAAAAGACAAGGATAAAGAAAGAAGAGATTCCAAAACAGTCGTTGATCAGATAACTTGCCAACTGTGCTCCGCGTGAACCTGCATAGTTCTTCACATGATTATCAACGACCGACAAATCTGCCGGATTTCCACTGTCGATAATACTCTGATCGGCCGCTCCCGTAAAAAAGAAAGAGGAAAAAGCCAAAAGTAAATAAACAGAAAAGATAACCAACATCAGTCCAATCACAAAATGGACAGTCTCATTCTTGAATATTGCAATAATTTTGCTAGGGGAAGAGGGAGTACGTTCCGTCTCCTTATCTAATTTCTTCTTTGCCATGAGTCTTTTTATTCTTTTTATAAAACTGGGATCATAATCTAAGCTGCAAAAATAATAAAAAAATAACGAGCACTACGCTCATTCAATCCTTTTTCTTACCTTTGCGTTTCAAATCAATGCTGATTATGGAAAAAGAAAGCCAAACGATATTTGATAAGAATGTAATTGAGTTCGTAACGGTAGCCGCCGAATTTTGCGCATTCCTCGAACGTGCCGAACGCATGAAGCGTAGCGATTTCGTTGACACATCCCTTAAAATACTTCCCCTACTCTATCTCAAAGCATCTATGCTCCCCAAATGTGAGACTATCGGAGAGGAAGTGCTCGAAACGTATGTAACGGAGGAAATCTATGAAATTCTACGTATCAACCTTGCGGAATTGATGGGTGACAAGGATGATTATCTGGATGTATTCGTACAAGATATGGTTTATAGCGACCAGCCGATCAAGAAGTCCATTTCGGAAGATCTGGCGGATATCTATCAGGATATCAAAGACTTTATCTTTGTTTTCCAATTGGGGTTGAACGAAACGATGAACGATTCATTGGCTGTCTGCCAGGAAAACTTCGGAATGTTATGGGGACAGAAACTGGTCAACACGTTACGCGCATTGCACGACGTAAAGTACAGCCAACAGGACGAAGAGGACAATGAAGAAGGATTTTACGAACCAAGTGACGACGGTAACTGTTGCGAAGACGATGAGTGCCATTGCCACGATGACGATTGCCACTGCCACGAAAACGGCTGTCATTGTCACCACGATGAATAAATAAAAATGATTGTAAGAAGAACTATAAATAAAGATGAAGTAAAGGAGCTCCCGAAAACGGTTTTTCCGGGACGGATTTATGTCATCCAATCGGAAACGGAAACGGAAAAAGCAGTGGCTTATCTGCAATCCCGGTCTGTGATAGGTATTGACAGCGAAACACGCCCTTCCTTTACAAAGGGGCAATCACATAAAGTGGCACTCCTTCAGATTTCGTCGGAAGAATGTTGTTTCCTGTTTCGCCTCAACATGACCGGACTGACCCGGCCGTTAGTCGATTTGTTAGAGAATCCGGACGTGATAAAAGTCGGTCTTTCACTAAAGGATGACTTTATGATGTTGCACAAACGTGCTCCTTTCAACCAGCAAAATTGCATCGAATTGCAAGATTACGTACGCCAGTTCGGCATCCAGGATAAAAGTCTGCAAAAGATTTATGCAATCCTGTTTAAGGAGAAGATTTCCAAGTCACAACGCTTGTCTAATTGGGAAGCCGATGTGCTGAGCGACGGTCAAAAGCAATATGCCGCTACCGACGCATGGGCCTGCCTCAACATATACAACTTATTGCAGGAACTGAAGCAAACGGGCAATTATGAAATTGCTCCCGAAGAGAAGAAAGAAGAACATTTAATTGAATCAGATAAATAAAATATCATGCATAAAGTATACCTCAAACCCGGCAAAGAAGAGTCTCTCAAAAGATTTCACCCCTGGATTTTCTCAGGTGCTATCTCCCGTTTTGACGGAGAACCCGAAGAAGGTGAAGTAGTAGAAGTATACACCTCAAAAAAAGAATTTATAGCCGAAGGACACTTCCAAATCGGAAGTATCGCTGTACGTGTGCTTTCTTTTCAACAGGAACCTATCAATCACGATTTCTGGAAGCGTAAGCTGGAAATAGCATACGATATGCGCCGCAGTATCGGTATCGCCACGAATCCGACCAATAATACCTATCGTCTGGTACACGGTGAAGGAGACAATCTTCCCGGATTGGTTATCGATGTCTATGCCAAGACTGCCGTTATGCAGGCACATTCGGCAGGAATGCACGTAGACCGTATGGTTATTGCCGAGGCCTTGTCCAAAGTGATGGGAGATCAGATTGAAAATATCTATTATAAATCAGAGACAACCCTTCCTTTTAAAGCAGACCTTTTCCCTGAGAACGGTTTTCTGAAAGGAGGAAGCAACGATAATATCGCACAAGAATATGGCTTGAAATTCCATGTAGACTGGCTGAAAGGTCAGAAGACCGGTTTTTTTGTAGACCAACGCGAGAACCGTTCTTTATTGGAACGGTACGCCAAAGGCCGTTCAGTACTTAATATGTTCTGTTATACCGGTGGCTTCTCGTTCTACGCCATGCGTGGAGGTGCCAAGCTCGTTCATTCTGTTGACAGTTCCGCTAAAGCGATCGACCTGACAAATAAGAATGTCGAATTGAATTTTCCCGGCGATCCCCGCCATGAAGCTTTTGCCGAAGACGCTTTCAAGTATCTTGACCGTATGGGCGATCAGTATGATTTAATCATTCTTGATCCTCCTGCTTTCGCCAAACATAAAGATGCGTTACGAAATGCACTGCAAGGTTATCGGAAACTGAATGCCAAAGCTTTCGAGAAAATCAAGCCGGGCGGCATTCTGTTTACTTTCTCCTGTTCGCAAGTAGTCAGCAAGGATAATTTCCGTACAGCCGTGTTTACAGCCGCAGCGATGTCAGGACGTAGTGTACGCATTTTGCATCAACTGACCCAACCTGCCGACCATCCGGTAAACATTTATCATCCTGAAGGAGAATATCTGAAAGGGCTGGTACTCTATGTAGAATAACCGAATCCGTGTAATCTGTGGTGAAACAGCAAGCAATAGCAGAAAAAAGAAGGATTCAAAGTTAATTAGAGTTAACAAACAGAAGTTTTATAGCAAGACATTATGTTGTATAACATAAAACCACTTATCTTTGCACTGTGTTTTTCATGGTATTAGATTTAAGGTTAACAAAGATTGGCTGTCTGGGATAGATAGCCTTCTTTTTTTTGTACCTTTTTCTCCGATTACTAGTTCACCTATCCAATGAAAATATTATATTTGCATCTATTATCAACTATCAACGAGAAAGAGAAACACAAATTTAAAAAGTCATGAGTATAAAAGTTCGTTTGATTATTATGAACTTCCTGCAATTCTTTGTATGGGGGTCATGGTTAATATCATTAGGTGGTTATATGGGCAGAGAACTCCACTTCGAAGGTGGACAGATCGGCGCCATTTTCGCCACTATGGGAATCGCTTCTTTAGTAATGCCCGGTATCATCGGTATCATAGCCGATAAATGGTTTAATGCAGAACGGTTATACGGACTTTGCCACATCATAGGAGCCGCTTGCCTTTTCTACGCCTCTACAGCAACAGACTACGATCATATGTATTGGGCGATGTTACTTAATCTGCTGGTATATATGCCTACCCTATCACTCGCCAATACTGTTTCATACAATGCATTAGAACAATATAAATGCGATCTGATCAAAGACTTCCCTCCTATCCGTGTATGGGGAACTATCGGTTTTATCTGTGCCATGTGGGCGGTAGACCTTACCGGTTTCAAGAATTCGAGCGCGCAGCTTTATGTAGGCGGTGCTTCCGCGCTATTGCTCGGCCTTTATTCATTCACCCTACCGGCTTGCCTGCCTACCAAATCTGAGAACAAATCATGGCTTTCAGCTTTCGGACTAGATGCATTGGTGTTATTCAAAAGAAAGAAAATGGCTATTTTCTTCCTATTCTCCATGCTCTTGGGAGCTGCACTACAAATCACCAACACTTATGGAGATCTCTTCCTGAGTAGTTTTGCCGGTATTCCGGAATTTGCCGACTCTTTTGGAGTGAAACATTCGGTTATATTGTTATCCATATCACAAATGTCCGAGACATTATTCATTCTCGCTATCCCCTTCTTCCTGAGACATTTCGGAATCAAACAGGTAATGCTGATCAGTATGTTCGCTTGGGTATTCCGGTTTGGACTGTTCGGCTTCGGAGATCCGGGTTCCGGACTTTGGATGCTCATCCTTTCTATGATTGTTTACGGTATGGCCTTTGATTTCTTCAACATTTCCGGTTCATTGTTTGTTGAACAAGAAACCAATTCTTCCATTCGTGCCAGCGCACAGGGACTATTCTTTATGATGACCAACGGATTGGGAGCGATTATCGGCGGATATGCCAGCGGCGCTGTGGTGGATGCATTCTCCGTATATGCCGATGGCAGGCTGGTAAGCCGCGAGTGGACAGATATTTGGCTGATATTTGCAGCTTATGCACTCGTTATAGGTGTTTTGTTTGCTTTAGTATTCAAATACAAACACCAGCGAGAAAGTCAAAACTAATTAAGTAAGAAAAAACAATGGATAAAAAGGTAGAATTACAAGTTATAAATATTACAAACAGTCAGGCACAGATAGGCGCATTTGCCATGCTGTTAGGCGAAGTGGACGGTGAGCGGCAATTGCCTATCATCATCGGTCCGGCAGAAGCCCAAGCCACCGCTTTATACCTGAAAGGAGTGAAAACTCCCCGTCCGTTGACACACGATTTATTCATTACAAGCCTCACCGTACTGGGGGCAAGCTTGATACGTGTATTGATTTATAAAGCCAAAGACGGTATTTTCTACTCCTATATCTATCTTAAAAAAGACAACGAGATTATACGAATCGACGCACGTACTTCGGATGCGATAGCATTGGCTGTACGTGCCGATTGCCCGATTCTTATCTATGAATCCATCCTTGAACAAGAATGCCTGCACCTGTCGGGAGAAGAAAGAACTCGTTCCGGACAGATAAATGATGAGGGAATATCTCTTGAAGAAGCATTGCAACAGGCTATCAAAGAGGAGAACTACGAGCTGGCTGCCCGGATACGGGACCAGATTAATTCAAGAAACAATAATCAGTAATTAACATTATGCACGTTTTTTATACTCCCGATATACAGAAAAGTAACGAACTGCCCGATGAGGAAGCACAACATTGCATCCGTGTTTTACGGTTGAATATCGGAGATGAAATCACCCTTACCGACGGTGAGGGAAACTTCTATAAAGCAGAAATTACGGCAGCGACCAACAAACGTTGTCTGGTGGCTATCAAGGAAACCATATTTCAGGAACCACTCTGGCCTTGTCATCTTCACATTGCCATGGCACCGACAAAGAATATGGACCGTAACGAATGGTTTGCAGAGAAAGCTACCGAAATAGGATTTGACGAATTAACCTTCCTCAACTGCCGTTTCTCGGAACGTAAAGTTATCAAGACCGAACGCATCGAAAAGATTCTCATATCGGCTATCAAACAATCACTCAAAGCACGATTGCCGAAACTGAATGAAATGACCGATTTTGATAAGTTCATTACCCGTGAGTTCAAAGGACAGAAGTTTATCGCACATTGCTATGAAGGCGACAAACCTTTATTGAAAAACATTCTCAAACCCGAAGAAGACGCGCTTGTCCTGATAGGTCCCGAAGGAGACTTCAGCGAAGAGGAAGTAAAGAAAGCCATTGAACAAGGATTTGTCCCAATCAGTCTGGGTAAATCACGGCTTCGCACGGAGACAGCCGCTTTGGCAGCCTGTCATATATTGAATCTTCAAAACCAATAACACAACAATCGACTGAATAGATGATTATACAACTTTTAAATAACATAAGTATGGTAAAGAAAATGATTTCACGACTCTCGGTACTGGCAGTACTGATTGTTTTTCTGGCAGCATGTTCCAAGACATCAGAGTACACAAATGTGATACCGGCTGATGCTTCGGTAGTTGCTTCTATCAACCTCAAATCCCTCGCAAGCAAAGCCGGATTGGACGATAAAGAGAATGAAGCTGCCAAACAAAAAATACTGGAAGCACTGAAGAGTGGAATGAACGCCGCTACTTTCCAACAATTGGAGAAGATTATGAAAAACCCCAGTGAATCGGGAATTGACGTGGAATCTCCGGTCTATGTATTCTCTTCCTCTTCTTTCCCATACCCCACTATCGTAGGAAAAGTGAGCAACGAAGACAATTTGCATGCTTCATTGGATGTAATGGCAAAAGAACAGATCTGCCAGCCGGTGAGCGAAGCCGATGGATACAGTTTTACGACAACAAACGGAGATTTGCTTGTATTCAATAACCTCACTGTGATGATCATCGACGTAAACGGAGCTTCCCAGACCGAAAAAGCCAAAGAAGGCATTGTTACTCTAATGAAACAGACAGCAGAGAACAGTATCGCAAAATCCGGAGCTTTCCAGAAAATGGAAAAGCAGAAAAACGATATTAATTTCTTCGCATCCATGACAGCCATTCCTTCCAATTACCGCAATCAAGTAAGCATGGGGCTGCCTGCCGAAGTAAAACCGGAAGATATTACTCTTTTGGGAGGATTGAATTTTGAGAAAGGCAAGATTGCCCTCAAGACAGAGAACTATACCGAGAACGACGCTGTAAAGGCTTTACTGAAAAAGCAAATGGAATCTTTCGGGAAAGCCAACAATACTTTTGTCAAATATTTCCCGGCTTCCACACTAATGTTTTGCAATATAGGAGTGAAAGGAGAAGGACTTTATAATCTGTTAAGCGAGAATAAAGAATTCCGCAATACGGTATCCATTGCCAAAGCCGACGAAGTGAAAGAATTATTCAGTTCATTCAATGGAGATGTTTCCGGAGGCCTTATCAATTTCACGATGAGCAGTGCTCCGACCTTTATGATATACGCTGATGTCAAAAATGGAAATGCGCTTGAAACTCTTTATAAGAACAAGCAGTCGTTGGGACTGAAAAGAGGTGAAGACATTCTGGAACTTGGAAAATATGAATATGTCTACAAAACAAAAAGCATGAATATATTCTATGGAATCAAGGACAAACAAATGTATGCGACGAATGATGAGTTACTTTACAAAAATGTCGGCAAAGCAGTAGACAAGTCCATCAAAGATACTCCTTATGCTTCTGACATGAAGGGTAAAACCGTATTTATGGCTATCAATGCCGAAGCGATACTCGATCTGCCCGTTGTTAAAATGATAACAGGTTTCGGAGGCAAGGAAGTAAAGACTTACCTTGAATTAGCCAACAAAGTATCTTATCTATCTATCAGTTCAGAAGGTGAAACCAGCGAAATCGACCTTTGCCTGAAAGATAAAGATGTCAATGCTCTTAAACAAGTCGTTGACTTTGCCAAGCAATTTGCCGGCATGTAATCTGTAAACAAACGGTATGAATAGTATTCACTTACAGCAAACACTTCCCCAAGTGTTTGCTGACCGTAATTCGATAGTCTCGGATATATGGCATCAGGATCTTTTCTTCCGAAAAGGAAAAATGTATCTGATTGAAGCAGCTTCCGGCACCGGTAAGTCCTCGTTGTGCAGTTACATCTATGGCTATCGAAACGATTATCAAGGGATTATCAATTTCGATGAAACAAATATCAAAGCATACTCCGTGAAACAATGGGTAGACTTGAGAAAACATTCATTGAGTATGCTTTTTCAAGACTTACGCATCTTTACCGAACTTACCGCTCTCGAAAACGTACAACTGAAAAACAACCTTACCGGATATAAAAAGAAGAAGGAAGTTCTCGCATACTTCGAGCAGTTGGGTATTGCAGATAAAATCAATGTAAAAGCCGGTAAACTATCTTTCGGACAGCAGCAACGCGTTGCTTTTATCCGTGCACTCTGCCAACCGTTCGATTTTCTTTTCCTCGATGAGCCGATCAGCCATCTGGACAATGAGAACAGCCGTATCATGGGAGAAATTATCACAGCCGAAGTTGAAAGGCAAGGAGCCGGAGTCATCGCAACTTCCATTGGCAAGCATATTGATTTACCTTACGACCACATCTTCCAACTATGACCAGCTGTCTCATAAGAAAATACTATCACACTCTTTCAAACCGTTAATTGTAATCTGTAAAATCGTAAACAAAATGTCTGCTCTTGTCTGGAAACTCCTCCGCCAACATATCAGTATCGGCCAGCTGGCCGGTTTCTTCTTGGCCAACCTATTCGGAATGATGATTGTATTGCTTAGTATGCAATTCTATAAGGATGTGATTCCGGTATTCACCGAAGGAGACAGCTTTATGAAAAAAGATTTCATCATAGCTACAAAGAAGATCAGCACGCTGGGGTCTTTCGCAGGAAAAAGCAATACATTCACAGCCGAAGACATCACCGACCTGAAAAAACAGCCGTTTACTAAAACAATAGGAGCTTTCACTCCTTCACAATTCAAAGTATCAGCCGGATTAGGGATGCAGGAAGCAGGAATCCACCTTTCCACAGATATGTTTTTCGAATCAGTCCCTGACGAATTTGTCGACATCAAACTCGACAAATGGCATTTTGACGAATCCACTCATACAATCCCTATCATTATTCCCCGCAATTATCTGAACCTGTATAATTTCGGATTTGCCCAAAGCCGCAATCTGCCCAAGCTCTCGGAAGGATTGATGAGCCTTATCCAAATGGACATAATGATGCGAGGCAACGGACGGGTAGAACAATACAAAGGAAACATTGTCGGCTTTTCCAATCGTCTGAACACCATTCTCGTGCCGCAATCATTTATGAAATGGGCTAATGAAAACTTCGCTCCGGGCGCAGAAGCACAACCTTCGCGACTAATCATAGAAGTCAACAACCCTGCCGACTCTTCCATTGCCGGTTACTTCCAGAAAAAGGGATATGAAACAGAAGACGGAAAACTGGATGCAGGAAAGACCACTTATTTTCTTCGCCTCATTGTAGGAATAGTATTGGGAGTAGGTTTATTTATCAGCATTCTCTCATTCTATATATTGATGCTAAGTATCTTCTTGTTACTACAGAAAAACACCACAAAATTGGAAAGCTTATTATTAATCGGTTATAGTCCCAACAGAGTGGCATTGCCTTATCAATTACTCACGGTAGGTTTAAATATTGTCGTACTTGTCCTATCCATCGGACTAGTCTACTGGTTACGTGGTTATTACCTCAACAGTATCCAATTACTTTTCCCGCAATTGGAAACAGGTTCATTATGGGTAGCCGTCAGTATGGGAATTCTGTTATTCCTCGTTGTATCTGTAATCAATATACTCACAGTCAGAAAGAAGATTTTTTCCATTTGGACACATAAGTCGTAAATGTAAAGCACACAGTATGAAAAGCAAGACTACGTTTTCTATCAATCAAAGTTCAATGGCTTTCCTCATCGGAATGCTGTTGTGTATTTCCTCAGTATCGATAACCGTATCTGCACAAAACATGCAAGATACCATCATAGCCCATTTTAATCTGCTGGAAAAAGTACCTCAGGAGAAACTATATCTGCACCTGGATAAACCTTTCTATGGAGCAGGGGAGAAAATATGGTTTAAAGGGTATTTGGTAAATGCAGTCACACATCAGGATAATACACAAAGTAACTTTATCATTACAGAACTTGTCAATCGTTCTGACTCGATCATAGAACGGAGAAAGATTCGCAGAGATTCCTTAGGATTCCATAATGCCTTCTCACTTCCTCCCACGCTCCCTGCAGGCGATTATTACCTGCGAGGATACAGTAACTGGATGCTTAACCAAGAACCGGAGTTTTTTTATTCTCACAATCTGAAGATCGGTAATTCGATTGATAATACAATCGTTTCCACCATTGAATATCAACAGGAAGATGAAACACATTACACCGCTAAAATAAAATTTACCAGCAATACTCAGGAAACGTTCAACAATACAACGATTCGTTACCGTTATATCGAAAATGGCAAAGTGGAAGACAAAGGAAAAAGGAAGACAGACGAGCATGGTCTTATTTCTATTTCCCTGCCGGATTTAAAACCTGCCGCCACCCGACAGATCATAGTAGAATTTGACGATCCCCAATACATCTATAAGAAAACCTTCTACCTGCCTTCATTCACAAAAGATTTTGATATCAAATTCTTCCCGGAAGGCGGTGCATTACTAGCTGTCCCCCACCAGAATATAGCTTTCAAAGCGCAGGGAGCGGACGGTCTGTCAAAAGAAATAGAAGGTTTCCTGTTCAACTCACAAGGAGACACCTTGACCGTTTTTCGTTCCGAGCACGATGGTATGGGAGTTTTCACCTTAAATCCAAGTGATGGAAATTCCTACTATGTAATTGCCAAATCCGATGATGGTATCAGCAAGCGATTCAATCTTCCCGCTGTCGAACAGCAAGGGATTACCCTCTCTATGACGCACTACAAAAAGGAAATACGTTATGAAATCCAGAAAACAAGTACAACCGAATGGCCTGAAAGGTTATTCTTAATAGCACATACTCGTGGCAAATTAGCTATTCTGCAACCGATCAATGCGAGCAAACCTTTCGGAAGAATGAATGACAGCCTGTTTCATGCCGGTATCACTCATTTTATGCTTATCGACCAACAGGGCAATGCGCTTAGCGAACGGTTGGTTTTCATCCCCGACCGTAATCCACATCAGTGGCAAATCCTTCCCGACAAACCGACATACGGAAAAAGAGAAAAGGTATCTCTGCAAATCGCAGCTAAAGATCATAACGGTAGTCCTATAGAAGGAAGTTTTTCTATCAGCATTACCGATCGGAGAAGTATCCGGCCGGATTCCCTTGCAGATAATATCGTATCAAACCTTCTCCTGACTTCCGATCTGAAAGGTTATGTGGAAAATCCCGGATATTATTTTCTCCGCCAAGATCTCAGAACTCTACGTACCCTGGACTTCTTAATGATGACACACGGGTGGCGCAGACATCATATCAAAAATGTAGTAACTCCACCTTCTTTGAATCTAGCCAACTACATAGAAAAGGGGCAAACGATCAGTGGACGAATCAAAGGGTTCTTTGGAGGTAATGTGAAAAAAGGCCCTATCTGTGTCTTAGCTCCCAAACAAAAGATTGTTGCTACCACTACTACGGACGAAAAAGGAGAATTTATCGTGAATACATCATTCAAAGATAGTACAACTTTCCTCGTACAGGCACGCACCAAAAGGGGATTTGCCGGAGTAGACATAGAAATCGATACTCCTAAATATCCGGCAACCTCCCCAAAGTCACCTTTCCGTAATGAAGCAGCAACCTTTATGGAAGACTATTTACTCAACACACGTGACCAATACTATATGGAAGGAGGTATGAGGGTGTATAACCTGAAAGAAGTACTTGTCACGGGAAGTCGTAAAAAGCCCGGTTCGGAGAGTATCTACACAGGAGGTATCAACACTTACACTATCGAAGGGGATAAATTGGAGAATTATGGTGCACAGACAGCCTTCGATGCAGTCAGCAGACTTCCGGGAGTCAGTGTGACAAACGGCAATGAGATACATATCCGAAATAATCCCGAGCAACCCGTCATTGTCATTGATGACGTTGTGTATGAAGACGACAATGATATCCTGACTATGATACAGACTAGCGATATGTCCAGTCTGAGCCTTCTTCGTGGAGCGGACGCTGCCATATTAGGTTCTCGTGGTGCGGCAGGCGCCATTGTTATCACACTGAAAGAGGGCAAAGATCTTCCTGCAAGACCCGCGCGAGGCATTATCACATACACTCCGCTAGGCTACAGCGATTCTGTCGAATTCTATCAACCCACTTACGATACTCCTGAAAAGAAGAATGCGCAGCGTTCGGATTTAAGAAGTACGATTTATTGGAATCCAGCACTGCAACTGAATGCAGAAGGAAAAGCAACCATTGAATATTATACTCCGGACAGTACCGCACCGGAAGATATAACCATAGAGGGAGTAGACAAAAACGGAAAGGTATGCCGGATAGTTCAAACAATCAACAATTGATAGCAGTTCAAGCTCCTCAATAGCTTTTATATTAGGGTATCCTTGTCCTATCAAGCAAGCACTATTGTGTTAAGGTGCCTTTATCCCTGTTTTATCAAGCCGGTATTGTTCCATTAAAACACCGACATTGTTAATTCACCACGGCCGTGGAGAGATCTTCTCACGGCTGTGAAGAGAAGCTACCACGGCTGTGGAGAGAAGTCGTCACGGTCGTGGAGAGTTAAAGATAACGGCACCCTAACTGAATAATACCGGCATTTCAACACTACTTTACCGTCAGCTTAGCCTTATTCTTCCAGTATCTCAGAAGCGTATAACCACGTATTTATCAAACAATTCACCTGGGAAAAAGACAAAAAGCAGGCTGACAATAAAAGTCTCATCTCCTATTGTCAGCCTATTATCAGTTTCTATTGTCAGCTATATTTTCACTGATAATCAGCGGATTAATTGTTATCCTGACAGATTGACAATAAAAACTGAATAAAAAACATAGTAGCAGAGAAATAAAAAAAGACAAGAAGTATAGTTTTATCATATAATCAGATTTAAATTCCTGTTCAAACGCTATATAGTTCGCTTTAAACTAAAATACGTATTCCTCCCTTTTCTGCAAATTTCCCAAGCTCTAATCTTCATAAAAAAGTAATTGTATACCGGATAGGTTAAATTTATTTCGTAATTTTGCGGATATATAAAGAATGAAGCTATGCCGGACTATGATTTAATCACCATACTCGGACCTACCGCATCGGGCAAGACTCCTTTTGCTGCTGCTTTGGCCTATGAACTCAACACAGAAATTATCAGTGCCGACTCCCGCCAGATATACAAAGGAATGGATCTTGGCACAGGGAAAGACCTTGCCGACTATACAATAAACGGACATACGATTCCCTATCATCTGATTGATATTGCCGAGCCCGGATATAAATACAATGTATTTGAATATCAACGCGATTTCCTGATTTCTTACGAATCAATTAAACAAAAAGGCCGCCTCCCCGTTTTATGTGGAGGAACAGGTATGTATCTGGAATCCATACTGAAAGGATACAAACTAATGCCCGTACCGGAAAATCCGGAACTGCGTACCCGCTTGGCGAATCATTCCCTTGAGGAACTGACAGAAATATTAAGCCGCTACAAAACATTGCATAACTCTACCGATGTGGATACAGTAAAGCGTGCCATTCGCGCCATAGAAATCGAGGAATATTACGCCACCCATCCGGTTCCCGAACGTGAGTTTCCGGCATTGAACAGCCTTATCATCGGAGTAGATATCGACCGGGAGCTACGTCGCGAGAAGATTACCCGCCGACTGAAACAACGGTTGGAAGAAGGAATGGTAGATGAAGTACGACGTTTGATTGAACAAGGCATTTCACCGGATGATTTGATCTATTACGGTTTGGAATACAAATACCTGACATTGTACGTCATAGGCAAGTTGAGCTATGAAGAGATGTTCAACGGTTTGGAAATAGCCATCCACCAGTTTGCCAAGCGGCAAATGACTTGGTTCAGAGGCATGGAAAGAAGAGGATTTAACATTCATTGGGTGAATGCGACACTTCCAATGGAAGAAAAGATAGCTTTTGTAAAAGAAAAACTGAAAGAGATTTAGTATCTTTGTCGGTTATTAAAGTGAGATTTTAATACAGTAGGATAGGAATACGAATATGAGTGTAGAACCGAACAAATGGGGTGTGATTTACAACCCGAAAGCTGGTACCCGAAAGGTAAAAAAGCGCTGGAAAGAGATCAAGGAGTACATGGACAACAAAGGTGTTGATTATGACTATGTACAATCCGAAGGTTTCGGTTCAGTAGAACGTCTCGCAAAGATTCTAGCCAACAATGGTTATCGTACTATTGTCGTTGTAGGCGGTGATGGAGCATTGAATGACGCCATCAACGGTATTATGCTATCCGACGCCGAAGACAAAGAAAATATCGCACTTGGCCTGATTCCGAACGGAATCGGAAACGACTTCGCTAAATATTGGGGACTCAGCACTGAATACAAACCGGCAGTGGATTGCATCATCAATCATCGGCTGAAGAAAATAGACGTAGGCTACTGCAACTTCTATGACGGCAAAGAACACCATCGCCGTTATTTCCTCAATGCCGTCAATATCGGATTGGGTGCACGAATCGTAAAGATCACCGACCAGACCAAACGTTTCTGGGGAGTAAAGTTCCTGTCATACGTTGCAGCCCTGTTTTCTTTGATATTCGAACGAAAACTATACAGAATGCATTTACGCATCAACGACGAGCATATCCGCGGACGCATCATGACCGTATGTGTGGGTAGTGCCTGGGGATGGGGACAAACGCCCAGTGCCGTACCCTACAACGGATGGTTGGACGTTTCCGTAATCTATCGTCCGGAATTTCTACAGATTATTTCCGGACTATGGATGTTGATTCAAGGAAGAATCTTAAATCATAAGGTAGTGAAAAGCTACCGTACCAAAAAGGTAAAAGTACTTCGGGCACAAAACGCATCCGTAGATTTAGATGGCCGTCTGCTTCCCAAGCACTTTCCTTTAGAGGTGGGAGTACTTCCGGAAAGAACAACGCTTATTATTCCGAACTAATATTGATTGACAACCTGTAATTCATTAAATAACAAAATGATAGAACTTAAGAACAATCCTGCCGGTAACTTTTTCCTATTGGCCGGTCCGTGTGTGATAGAAGGAGAAGAGATGGCAATGCGCATTGCCGAACGAGTAGTAAAAATCACCGAAACATTGCAAATTCCATACGTATTCAAAGGCTCTTACCGCAAAGCCAACCGTTCGCGGCTTGACTCATTCATGGGTATCGGTGACGAGAAGGCACTAAAAATACTACAAAAGGTACGCGACACGTTCGGGGTTCCTACCGTAACGGATATCCATAGTGCAGATGAGGCCGAAATGGCAGCCGAATATGTGGATATTCTCCAAATACCGGCTTTTCTCTGCCGTCAGACAGACTTATTGGTCGCAGCAGCTAAAACAGGAAAGACAATTAACATCAAAAAAGGGCAGTTCCTTTCTCCTTTGGCTATGCAGTTTGCCGCCGACAAAGTGGTGGAAGCTGGCAACAAAAACGTGATGTTGACCGAGCGCGGTACGACTTTCGGTTACCAGGATTTAGTAGTAGACTATCGTGGTATCCCTGAAATGCAGTCATTCGGATATCCGGTCATTCTGGATGTCACCCACTCTTTGCAACAACCCAACCAGACCAGTGGCGTTACCGGTGGTATGCCACAACTGATAGAAACCGTAGCCAAAGCAGGTATAGCCGTAGGAGCGGACGGGCTATTTATCGAGACACACGAGAATCCTGCCGTAGCCAAGAGTGATGGTGCCAATATGCTCAGACTAGACCTTTTGGAAGGTCTGTTGACCAAGCTGGTCCGCATAAGAGAAGCTACAAAATAACTATTTTGCTGTCAATTTGTGATTTAACGTCAAACACTACGACAAATTACTCAGAAACATTTATTTAAATTAAATAGAACATGAAACATTTATTACGTGGATTATTTATTGCAGTTCTTCTGATATGCTGCAATTTCCAGTCCGTACTTGCACAACCGATGCAACAACTGCCTGTGGACAAAAATGTCCGTATTGGCAAGTTAGACAACGGACTGACTTATTACATTCGCCATAACGCACTTCCGGAAAAGCGTGTAGAGTTTTACATCGCACAGAAAGTGGGTTCAATACTTGAAGAGCCGCAACAACGTGGTTTAGCCCATTTCCTGGAACACATGGCATTCAACGGAACAAAAAATTTTCCCGGCGATGAAACCGGATTGGGCATTGTGCCTTGGTGCGAAACAAAAGGTATCAAATTCGGAACAAACCTGAACGCATATACCAGTGTGGATCAGACAGTGTACAATATCAGTAACGTTCCTACAGAAAACCCCAATGTAGTAGACTCTTGTCTGCTCATTCTTCATGACTGGTCAAATGCCATCAACCTTGCCGACAAGGAAATCGACAAAGAGCGTGGTGTGATCCGTGAAGAATGGAGAAGCCGTAACAGTGGTATGCTCCGCATCATGACAGATGCACAGCCCACGCTATATCCGGATTCCAAATATGCTGACTGTATGCCCATCGGAAGCATTGACGTAATCAATAACTTCCCTTATCAGGCCATCCGCGATTATTATGCCAAATGGTATCGTCCGGACCTACAGGGAATCGTCATTGTCGGTGATATCAACGCAGAAGAGATGGAAGCCAAATTGAAAAAAGTATTCGAAGATGTGAAGGCTCCTGTAAATCCTGCCGAACGTATCTACTATCCGGTAGCAGACAACCAGGAACCGCTTATTTATATCGGAACTGATAAAGAGGTGAAGAATCCTTCTGTAAACATCTTCTTCAAACATGAAGCTACCCCGGATTCTTTAAAAAATACAATTAACTATTACGCCAGCCAATACATGCTCAGCATGGCTATGACTATGTTGAACAACCGTTTGAATGAACTTCGCCAGACCGCCAACCCTCCTTTCACCAACGCAAGTGCAGGATATGGAGAATTTTTCCTTGCCAAAACAAAAGAAGCATTCAGTCTGGATGCGAGAAGCAAGGTAGACGGTATCGACCTGGCAATGAAAACCGTATTGGAAGAAGCTGAACGCGCACGCCGTTTCGGATTCACCGCTACTGAATACGAACGCGCACGTGCCAATTATATGCAAGGCGTAGAATCTGCTTACAATGAACGTGAAAAGACAAAAAGCGGTTCATACGTTAACGAATATGTAAACAACTTCCTTGATAAGGAACCGATTCCGGGAATTGAATTCGAGTATATGCTCACCAAGCAAATGGCTCCGAATATTCCGGTAGAAGCCATCAATAAGATGATGCAACAACTTATCACAGACAACAATCAAGTGGTTCTGTTGGCCGGTCCGGAAAAAGAAGGAGTAAAATATCCTACTAAAGAAGAAATCACCGCTTTATTGAAACAAATGAAGTCATTCGATTTGAAGCCGTATGAAGACAAAGTTTCTAATGAACCGTTAATCTCCGAAGATCTTAAAGGTGGAAAAATCGTATCCGAAAAAGCCGGAGAAATTTATGGGTCTACCAAGTTAGTACTTTCCAACGGTGTGACCGTATATGTGAAACCGACTGACTTCAAAGCCGATCAGATTGTAATGAAAGGTGTAAGCCTCGGTGGAACCAGTGTATTCCCGAACGATGAAATCATCGATATTGCCCAATTGAACGGAGTAGCTTTAGTAGGTGGTATCGGAAACTTCAGCAAAGTAGATTTAGGCAAGGCTCTTGCCGGTAAACGCGCATCCGTAGGAGCCGGTATCGGTAATACGACAGAAACGATTTCAGGAAGTTGTTCTCCGAAAGATTTCGAAACAATGATGCAGCTTACTTACCTGACATTCACTTCTCCACGCAAGGATAATGAAGCTTTCGAATCTTATAAGAACCGCCTGAAAGCTGAACTTCAGAATGCGGACGCCAATCCGATGAGTGCTTTCAGCGACACGATTACAAGCGCATTATACAACAATCATCCGCGTGCTATCAAGATGAAAGAAAACATGGTAGACAAAATCAACTATGACCGCATCATTGATATGTACAAAGACCGTTACAAAGATGCCAGTGACTTTACTTTCTACCTGGTAGGAAATGTGGATTTGGAAAAAGTAAAACCAATGATTGCCAAGTATCTGGGAAGCCTGCCGACTATCAACCGCAAAGAGACTTTCAAAGATAACAAGATGTATATCCGCAAGGGAAAATACAAGAATGAGTTTGCCAAGAAACAGGAAACTCCGATGGCTACCATCATGTTCTTCTATAGCGGCACTTGCAAATACGATCTGCGCAACAATATCCTGCTCAGCTTCCTTGACCAGGCTTTAGATATGGTTTACACAGCAGAGATCCGCGAAAAAGAGGGTGGAACTTATGGAGTAAGCTGTAATGGAAGTCTCGGAAAATATCCGAAAGAAGAACTTGTTCTTCAGATTGTATTCCAAACAGACCCTGCCAAGAAAGATAAATTGTCTGCTGTTGTCGTAGAACAATTGAACAAAATGGCAAAAGAAGGTCCGTCTGCCGAACATATGCAGAAGATCAAAGAGTATATGTTGAAGAAATATAAAGATGCACAGAAAGAAAACGGCTACTGGCTTAATAATCTGGACGAATACTTCTATACAGGTATCGACAATACAAAAGATTACGAAAAGATAGTCAACAGCATTACAGCAAAAGAAGTACAAGACTTCCTCGCTAAGCTGCTGAAACAGAACAACGAAATTCAAGTTGTAATGACTATGCCGGAAGAAGCCAAATAAAATTCTCTAGCATATCAACAGAATGATGATATTCAACGAATTACGCAAACATGGAAGGCTCGCCGCCAAACGGCATCCGATGTATGAAAAGAACAAAGTAGCTAAAATACTCGGTTATGTCATGGGCGCATTTTGGGCCGGTTACCTGATATTCTTCGGTACGACGTTCGCGTTCGGTTTTTCAGATATGGTTCCCAATCGGGAACCATATCACGTTATGAACGGCGTAGTTTTGATTTTTATCCTGGCACTCGATTTCCTGTTGCGTGTTCCGTTCCAAAAGACACCGACACAGGAGGTAAAGCCCTACCTCCTGCTGCCGGTTAAACGGAATCGCGTCATCGACTTTCTTCTTATCCGTTCCGGACTTAGTCTGTTCAACCTGTTCTGGTTATTCCTATTTGTCCCTTTTTCTTTCATCACCATTACCAAATTCTTTGGTACCATTGGAGTCATTACCTATCTCATAGGCATTTTACTTCTGATTATCGCTAACAATTACTGGTATTTGCTTTGCCGGACACTTATCAATGAACGTATTTGGTGGATTCTGTTACCCATCGTTTTTTACGGTGGAACAGGTTGCCTTCTTTTAATTCCCCAAGACAGTCCGCTCTTCTATTTTTTCATGGATCTGGGAGACGGGTATATTCAAGGGGACATCCTCTATTTTCTCGGCACGATACTGGTCATCATCCTTCTATGGCTGATCAACCGCAAGATTATGTCCGGACTTATCTATGCAGAATTATCCAAAGTAGATGATACCCGGATCAAGCATGTTTCCGAATACAAATTCTTCGAACGTTACGGAGAAGTTGGCGAGTACATGAGACTGGAACTGAAAATGCTCCTACGCAACCGCCGTTGTAAGGGCTCACTGCGCAGTATCACCATCGTAGTTATAACCTTCTCCACCCTGCTCAGTTTTTCGAGTGTCTATGACGGTAACGTCATGACCTCCTTTATCTGCGTTTACAATTTTGCCGCTTTCGGAATGATCATCTTATCACAAATAATGTCATTCGAGGGTAATTACATCGACGGATTGATGTCTCGCAAAGAATCAATCAGAAGTTTGCTTAAAGCTAAATACTACATTTATAGTATAGGTGAAATCATTCCTTTCCTATTGATGATTCCCGCCATCATCATGCACAAACTGACTCTGTTAGGTGCTTTCGCCTGGTTTTTCTATACCATCGGCTTTATTTATTTCTGTTTTTTCCAACTGGCTGTTTACAATAAGCAGACAGTCCCCCTCAACGAAAAAGTAACAAGCCGCCAAACCAACAGTGCGATACAGATGTTAGTCAACTTTGGGGCATTCGGTGTCCCTCTTATTTTATACAGCCTATTAAATACATTTTTAGGTGAAACGATTACTTACACCATCCTGTTGGTAATCGGACTTGGTTTTGTCCTGACTTCTCCGTTATGGATCAAGAATGTATATCATCGCTTCATGGAGCGGAGATACGAAAATATGGAAGGTTTCAGAGACAGCCGCCAATAAAAAGTTCATGAATCATTAACCCATATAAACATAGAAAGTCATGATTGCCATTGACAGACTTAGAAAGAATTTCGGTGAAAAGGTTGCGGTAGATATAGAACACTATGAAATCAATCAAGGTGATATGCTCGGCTTGGTAGGAAACAACGGTGCCGGAAAGACAACGCTTTTCCGATTAATGCTCGACCTATTAAAAGCGGACAACGGGAAAGTAGTGATCAATGACATTGACGTAAGCCAAAGCGAAGACTGGAAAAGCTTTACAGGCGCATTTATAGATGACGGATTTTTGATTGACTATCTTACTCCTGAAGAATATTTCTACTTCATCGGAAAGATGTACGGATTAAAAAAGGAGGAGGTGGACGAACGCCTGGTTACTTTTGAACGCTTCATGAACGGAGAAGTGATCGGACACAAGAAACTGATCCGTAATTACTCCGCCGGCAACAAACAGAAAATCGGTATCATCTCCGCCATGCTTCATCATCCGCAATTATTGATATTGGATGAACCGTTCAATTTCCTCGATCCCAGTTCCCAGTCTGTCATCAGACATCTGCTGAAAAAATATAACGAAGAATACCGGGCAACAGTCATAATCTCCAGTCATAACCTGAATCATACGGTAGATGTATGTCCTCGAATTGCTTTGCTGGAATATGGGGTAATCATCCGCGATATAACCAACAAGGACAATTCAGCCGAAAAAGAGCTGGAAGATTATTTTAATGTGAAAGAATGAGGGTATTTACTATTTAAGAATAAACGATGAAAGCAAAATTCAAACTGATACTTATTCTAGTAGGGCTGACCGCCATACTCTGTTCCTGCCGCACCTCCGCTCCGCGTCTGGATTATCAGGCATTGGCACGGGCTTCTATCCTATTAGGGGTGGACATCAATATGGAAGATAACCACAAGCTCTATCTGGAAGCGGCCAATTGGATAGGAACTCCCTATCGTGGAGGTGGAGACTCAAAGAGAGGTACTGACTGTTCCGGCATGGTTTATCAGATATATCGTAAAGTATACCACATTCAAGTGCCACGCAACACGGAGGCCCTGAAAAGCAGGAGCAACAAGATAGCCAAACGAAACCTGAAAGAAGGAGACTTGCTCTTTTTTACCAGCAACCGCTCTAAAAGAAAAGTAGCCCATGTCGGCATCTACCTGAAGAATGGAAAGTTCATTCATGCCAGCACAAGTAAAGGAGTAATAGTCAGCAGGCTAAGTGAAGATTACTATAACAGACATTGGATTAGCGGAGGCAGAATCCGTTAACAATCAAACCCCAAAGTTCCCTATGAATTATAAAACCTATTTATTTGATTTCGACTATACCCTGGCCGATTCGTCACGCGGCATCGTTAAATGCTTCAGAATCGTACTTACCCGTCACCAATATTTGACAGTCACTGATGAAGCTATCAAACGTACTATCGGTAAAACACTCGAAGAATCTTTCAGCATTCTGACCGGAGTGACCGACCCGGCACAACTTGCAGCCTTCCGACAGGAATACAGGCAGGAAGCAGATATACACATGAACGTGAATACCTGTCTTTTCCCCGACACATTATCAACATTGACAGCGCTGAAAAAACAAGGTGCCCGTATCGGCATTATCTCTACTAAATATCGTTTTAGAATAGTAAGCTTTTTGGAAAAGTATATGCCCGAAGATTTTCTGGATATTGTGGTGGGCGGAGAAGATGTGAAAGCCGCCAAACCTTCACCGGAAGGAGTACGATTTGCTTTGGAACATTTGGGTAGTGCACCTCAAGAGACCTTGTACATCGGAGACAGCACCGTTGATGCGGAGACTGCCTGCAACGCCGGAGTGGACTTTGCCGGAGTACTCAACGGAATGACTACCGCAGAAGAACTGCAAGCTTATCCACACAAAATCATCATGAGAAATCTTGAAGAGTTAGTCCGATAGCAAAAAAATAAAAGAAATATTTGCCGGGTATGAATAAAAATAGTACTTTTGTGCCCGATTATTCCGCAACGGGTTCGACAAAGAGTTCTCTAAGTGATTAAAGACCACCCGCCGGAGCTAACTTATACATTATATATAAGATGTACGCAATTGTAGAAATTAACGGTCAGCAGTTTAAAGCAGAAGCTGGTCAGAAGTTGTTCGTTCACCACATCGAAGGTGCAGAAAACGGTTCAACAGTAGAATTTGAAAAAGTTCTTTTGGTAGACAAAGACGGAAACGTAACAGTAGGTGCTCCTATTGTAGAAGGCGCTAAAGTTGTTTGCCAGGTTGTATCAAACTTGGTTAAAGGTGACAAAGTACTTGTTTTCCACAAGAAAAGAAGAAAAGGTCACAGAAAATTGAACGGTCACCGTCAACAGTTCACTGAGTTAACAATCACAGAAGTAGTAGCTTAATCAATTTAAAAAGTAAGAAGAAATGGCACATAAAAAAGGTGTCGGTAGTTCTAAGAACGGCCGCGAATCAGCAAGTAAGAGATTAGGCGTTAAGATATTTGGTGGCGAAGCTTGCAAAGCAGGCAACATCATCGTTCGTCAAAGAGGTACTGAATTCCATCCGGGTGAAAACATCGGAATGGGTAAAGACCATACTCTTTTCGCTTTGGTAGATGGTACAGTTAGTTTCAAGGTAGGCAAAGAAGACAGAAGATATGTTTCTGTTGTTCCTGCAACTGAAGCGTAATTGCATTACAGAAAATATTCAAGAGAAGGAGATGTAATCCAAGTGATTGCATCTCCTTTCTTTTTTATGTCAGTTTTCATTGCTTGGTTCTTTGTTTTTTCTTTATCTTTGCATCCATTAAACGAAAGTTCATTAAAAGTATAGATATGCTTACCATTAAACAAATTACAGAAAACACAGAGGCGGTTATCCGCGGACTGGAAAAGAAGCATTTCAAAAATGCAAAAGAGACAATCGACCAAGTGATTGCTTTAAACGACAAGAGACGTACTACACAAAATCAATTAGATAAAAACCTGGCAGAGGTCAACTCGCTTTCGCGTACTATCGGACAACTGATGAAAGAAGGCAAGAAAGAAGAGGCTGAATCTGCACGTGCCCGCGTTGCCGAACTGAAAGAAGGTAACAAAGAATTGGATGCTGTCATGACACAAGCTGCAACAGAAATGCAGAACGTGCTCTACACGATCCCCAATGTTCCTTATGACAGTGTACCTGAAGGTGTAGGAGCAGAAGACAATGTCGTAGAAAAGATGGGGGGCATGGAAACAGAACTTCCTAAAGATGCGCTTCCTCATTGGGAATTGGCTAAAAAATACGACCTGATTGATTTCGATCTGGGTGTAAAAATCACAGGTGCAGGTTTCCCTGTATACAAAGGTAAAGGCGCACAACTTCAACGTGCCCTTATCAACTTCTTCTTGGACGAAGCACGCAAGTCCGGATATACCGAAATCATGCCGCCGACAGTTGTCAACGCTGCTTCCGGTTACGGCACAGGACAGCTTCCCGACAAAGAAGGACAGATGTATCACTGCGAAGTAGACGATTTATATCTGATCCCGACAGCAGAAGTCCCTGTGACAAACATCTATCGTGACGTAATTCTGGAAGAGAAACAGTTACCGATTATGAACTGCGCATACACTCAATGTTTCCGTCGTGAAGCAGGTTCATACGGCAAAGATGTGCGTGGCCTGAACCGCCTGCACGAATTCTCCAAAGTAGAATTAGTCCGTATCGACAAGCCGGAACACTCTAAGCAGTCTCATCAGGAAATGCTTGACCACGTAGAAGGCCTGTTGCAGAAACTGGAACTTCCGTACCGCATACTTCGCCTTTGCGGTGGCGACATGAGTTTCACCGCTGCGCTCTGCTTCGACTTTGAAGTATATTCGGAAGCACAGAAACGCTGGTTGGAAGTAAGTTCCGTATCCAATTTCGATACTTATCAGGCCAACCGCCTGAAATGCCGCTACCGTAATGCGGACAAGAAAACCGAGCTTTGCCATACATTGAACGGTTCGGCATTGGCACTCCCCCGTATCGTTGCCGCTTTGCTCGAAAACAACCAGACTCCGGAAGGTATCAGAATCCCGAAAGCACTGGTTCCATATTGCGGCTTTGACATGATAGACTAATAAAAGAGCAAGTATATAAAGAGCCACTCATCAAAAGAGTGGCTTTTCTTTTTTGTTTTTCGTAAATAAGCTGTATCTTTGCCGAAATTTATAACATTCTGATAGCAGTTACGTAATAAAACCAACAAAATAATTAGATAATGAACAAAATCATTAGCAAAGAACGCTTTTCTGAGAAAGTATTCAAATTTGAGATTGAAGCTCCTCTGATTGCTAAATCTCGTAAGGCCGGACACTTCGTCATCGTACGTGTAGGCGAAAAGGGAGAACGTATGCCTCTGACTATAGCCGGTTCTGACGTAAAGAAAGGCACTATTACCTTAGTAGTACAGGAAGTCGGGCTTTCTTCAACCCGTCTTTGCGAGCTGAACGAGGGTGATTACATTACGGATGTAGTAGGTCCGTTGGGACAGGCTACACACATTGAGAAGTTCGGAACAGTAGTTTGTGCCGGTGGTGGTGTAGGTGTTGCTCCGATGCTCCCCATTGTACAGGCTTTGAAAGCTGCCGGAAATCGTGTGATTACCGTATTGGCGGGACGTAACAAAGATCTTATCATCCTGGAGAAAGAAATGCGTGAAAGTTCCGACGAAGTAATCATCATGACGGACGACGGTTCATACGGCCGCAAAGGTCTGGTGACGGAAGGTGTGGAAGAAGTTATCAAACGCGAGAAAGTGGATAAATGCTTCGCCATCGGTCCTGCAATCATGATGAAATTCGTTTGCTTGCTAACCAAAAAATATGAGATTCCGACCGATGTTTCACTAAACACTATCATGGTGGACGGAACAGGTATGTGCGGTGCTTGCCGTATTACCGTAGGAGGAAAAACGAAATTCGTTTGTGTAGACGGTCCCGAATTTGACGGTCACCAGGTTAATTTTGACGAAATGCTGAAACGTATGGGCGCATTCAAGAATATCGAACGCGAAGAAATGCACAAGCTGGAGTCGGAATGCGAAGCCACCAAAGAAATAGACGAAAACAGCCGCAATGCAGCCTGGAGACAGGAGTTGCGCAAATCAATGAAACCCAAAGAACGTACAGCGATTCCCCGTGTAGAGATGAATGAGCTTGACCCGGAATACCGTTCACACAGCCGCAAAGAAGAGGTAAATCAAGGTTTGACGGCAGAACAGGCAGTTACAGAAGCCAAACGTTGTCTTGACTGTGCTAATCCGGGATGTACCGAAGGCTGTCCGGTAGGTATCGATATTCCTCGTTTCATCAAAAATATCGAGCGCGGAGAGTTCCTTGAAGCAGCCAAAACTTTGAAAGAGACAAGTGCGCTTCCGGCTGTTTGCGGTCGTGTTTGTCCTCAGGAGAAACAGTGTGAATCAAAATGTATTCATCTGAAAATGAATGAGAAGCCGGTCGCTATCGGTTATTTGGAACGCTTTGCCGCTGATTACGAACGCGAAAGCGGACAAATTTCAGTACCTGTCATCGCTGATAAGAACGGTATCAAAATAGCAGTAATTGGTTCCGGACCTGCCGGACTGGCATTTGCCGGTGATATGGCTAAGTTTGGCTATGATGTAACTGTATTTGAGGCATTACATGAAATCGGTGGTGTATTGAAATACGGTATTCCCGAATTCCGTCTGCCCAACAAGATTGTAGATGTAGAAATAGACAACCTTGTGAAGATGGGGGTTAACTTTATCAAAGACTGCATCGTAGGAAAAACAATCAGCGTGGAGGATTTGAAGGCAGAAGGTTTCAAAGGCATATTTGTCGCTTCCGGTGCAGGACTGCCGAACTTTATGAATATTCCCGGAGAGAACTCGATCAACATCATGTCTTCCAACGAATATCTCACCCGTGTCAATCTGATGGACGCAGCCAGTGAAGAATCCGACACTCCGGTAGCTTTCGGCAAGAATGTAGCGGTTATCGGTGGAGGAAACACAGCTATGGATTCTGTTCGTACCGCCAAGCGTCTGGGTGCCGAACGTGCCATGATTATCTACCGCCGTTCGGAAGAAGAGATGCCCGCACGTATCGAGGAGGTAAAACATGCCAAAGAAGAGGGAGTAGAATTCCTGACACTCCATAATCCCATCGAATACATAGCCGACGAACAAGGATGCGTTAAACAGGTAGTCCTGCAAAAGATGGAATTAGGTGAACCGGATGCTTCCGGACGTCGCAGTCCTGTACCCGTTCCCGGAGCAACAGAAACAATAGACATCGATCTGGCCATCGTCAGTGTAGGTGTATCTCCCAACCCGATTGTTCCGAGTTCTATCAAAGGACTGGAATTAGGACGCAAAGGAACGATTGCCGTTAATGACAATATGGAATCTTCCATTCCCATGATTTATGCAGGCGGTGACATCGTGCGCGGTGGAGCAACGGTCATTCTCGCTATGGGAGACGGCCGCAAGGCTGCTGCTGCCATGAATGAGCAACTAAAAGCAAATGCCGGTAACTAACCGCCGGCGCTTGCTTCAGCATAATAAAAATAGAATAAGGAAAGCCCCGTCTACATCAAGTAAACGGGGCTTTTCTTATTATTCAAATATCAAAGATACTTTCCTACTTTACCACTTTGTTTGTCTCTGGATCCGGGAAAATAACTGTCGGTTTAAACGACTTGGCTTCCTCAAAATCCATCAATGCGTAAGACATGATAATAACAATATCATCCGGTTGCACCTTACGTGCCGCAGCACCATTCAGGCAAATCTTGCCCGAACCGCGTTCACCTTTGATAATGTAGGTTTCAAAGCGCTCGCCGTTATTGTTATCGGCAATATACACTTTCTCCCCCGCAATCATGTTTGCAGCGTCCAGCAAATCCTCATCAATCGTGATGCTACCCATATAGTTTAAGTTAGCTTCCGTGACGCGCGCGCAATGAATTTTCGACTTCAACACTTCAATCATCATAAGGTTTCGTCTTTTTAGTTATTCTTTATATTTAATGTTATCAATCAGTCGTACTTCCCCGCAGAATACGGTGATACACCCTACCGCATAAGAAGTATCTTCCCAATCATTTATCTTCTGCAATGTATTTCCGTCTACAATCTCAAAGTACTCCAAACGCAAGCCCGGTGCAGCTTCAATCGCATCCTCCACCATCTTTTGCGTCTCACTTACCGTATGAGTGGCCGCAAAGTTACGACTTTTAAATAATGTGCGGGAAATATTTAAAGCATTTTCACGTTCTTCTGCAGACAAACGCTTGTTACGGCTACTCAATGCCAACCCGTCTTCTTCACGTACGATAGGGCAACCCACAATCTCCAAAGAATAATTTAATTGCCGAACCATCTCACGGATAATCGCCAACTGCTGGAAATCCTTCTCACCGAAATAAGCCCTATCCGGCTGCACTGCGTCAAACAGCTTGCTGACAATCTGGCAAACACCATTGAAATGTCCCGGACGGAACGCTCCTTCCATCACAGTATCCAACGGAGCATAACTGAACTGACGGGTATCCGGTTCCGGGTACATCTCACTCACCGAAGGAGCAAATACCAATGCTGCACCACATTCTTCCAACAAGCTGCAATCAGCCTCCAACGTACGCGGATATTTCTCTAAATCGTTTTTATCGTTAAACTGTGTGGGATTCACAAAGACACTCACTACAGTTACACCATTCTCACTTACGCTGCGCTTTACCAGAGATGCGTGTCCCGCATGCAAAGCACCCATTGTAGGAACCAATCCTACCTTTTTACCCTGGGCTTTCAGTGCCGACAATTCGGCCTGTAAGTCCTTGATAGTGTGCACTACTTTCATTTTCGTCTATTGGTTTATGTTTTACTCGTTTGCAAAAACTCTGCAAAATAAACTAATATTTGCCACATAAAGAAAGAATATCTTATTTAATGTGTCTTTTTTTTCGTATCTTTGCACAATATTATAGAGAACTATTGTTATTATGACAAAGGCGAATAAAGTTTTATTTATTACTCAAGAGATTACACCTTACGTTTCAGAATCCGAAATGGCCAATATAGGTAGAAACCTTCCACAGGCGATCCAAGAAAAAGGCCGTGAAATCAGAACCTTTATGCCCAAATGGGGAAACATCAATGAGCGCAGAAACCAACTGCACGAAGTGATTCGTCTTTCCGGTATGAATCTGATTATTGACGATACTGACCACCCCCTAATCATAAAAGTCGCTTCTATTCAATCCGCACGTATGCAGGTATATTTCATCGACAATGATGATTATTTCCAGAACCGTATGCAGACTGCAGACGAAAATGGTGTGGAATATGATGATAACGACAGCCGCGCCATCTTCTATGCACGCGGCGTGCTGGAAACGGTGAAGAAGTTGCGCTGGTGTCCGGATGTAATTCACTGTCACGGCTGGATGACTGCTTTGGCTCCTCTTTATATTAAGAAAGCCTACAAAGACGAACCTTCCTTCCGTGACGCTAAAGTAGTATTCTCGGTTTATGAAGACGACTTTAAAAATACACTTAGCGATGACTTTGCAACTAAATTGATGTTGAAAGGTATCACAAAGAAAGACTTGGGTGATTTGAAAGAACCGGTAGATTATGCTGCTCTCTGCAAACTAGCTGTTGATTATTCCGATGGAGTAATACAAAACAGTGAAAAAGTGGACGAATCCATTATTGAATATGCCCGCCAATCAGGCAAGCTGGTACTTGATTACCAAAATCCGGAAAACTATGCAGATGCCTGCAATGAATTCTACGATAAGGTATGGGAAACTACTGCCAGCAATAACGAAGAAGAATAAAAAATTCAAGATACGACGATCATGAAAGCAAAATATGCCTTAATAGCTTTATTGGCAATCACTTTTTTCGGCTGTGATGATAATACAGCCGGTTTGGGACTAGGAATGTTTCCGGGAAGTGACCAGAATATTAATGGAAAACTAACGACATTTGACGTGACAACAGAATCCGTTCATGCCGGGAAGATTTACGCTATGAGTAATATCGGATATGTCGGGAAATTCACAGATGAAACATTTGGAACTTACCAAGCCGGATTCTTGGCAGAATTAAATTGCCCTAAAGGAACGACATTTCCCGGAATCTTCAATTATGACAAAAATACAGCCTTTGACAACAAAAATAAACTTACCCAAACAATGGTGGGAGAAGGTGGGAACGCCAAAGATAAAGAAGACATTACTTTTGTAAGGGATGAAAATGACAAAATTATTGGCAATATTCACACGATCGAACTCTACTTATGGTATGACAGCTATTTTGGAGATTCATTAACAGCATCCCGCTTAAGTGTTTATGAATTAGGAGATGCAGAAAAAGAGCTGAATGAGAACAATGCTTATTATACAGATATTAACCCCGAAGAATTTTATACCCCACAAAACCTATTAGGAACTAAAGCCTACACTGCGGTTGACCTATCAGTAAAAGATTCCATTAGAAATCTTAGTACATACGTCCCCAGTGTACATGTCTCTTTTAAAGATGATGCGGCAATAAGAATAGGTAGAGAAATTATACAACACGCTTATAAGGCTGGTACAAATTTCGATAATAAGGCTTTTAGAGAGGCGTTCAAAGGGATTTACGTTAAAAGCGACTATGGTGACGGTACAATACTTTACATTAATCAAATTCAAATGAATGTGGTATACAAATCCTATGCTATTGATACCATCAAAGGTACTATATTACCAAAAACAGTAGTGAAAGATGGCGAGTCACCTGATTCTACCTATTACGGATATCGTATGTTTACTTCTACCCGTGAAGTTATTCAGGCAAATCAACTTAAGAATGACAATACCGCCATTCAAGACTGTATAAAGAAAGACGGATGGACATATTTGAAAAGTCCTGCAGGAATCTTTACGCAAATAACTCTTCCTATCAATAAAATAGCAGACCAACTTCAAGGAGACACGCTGAATGCCGTAAAATTAGGAATACCTATTTATAATGAGACTAATGATAGAAAATTCGGAATGTCTATTCCTAAGAGTGTATTGTTAATACGGAATAAATATAAAGATAGTTTCTTTAAAAACAATCAGTTAAGTGACGGAATTACTTCATCCTTATTTGATTATTCATCTTCTACATCTAGCTTGACTCAATATACATTCAACAATATCACACAAATGATAAATAATTGTTTGGCTGATAAAGAAGCAGCAGAAAGAGACATACGCGAAAAAGGATTTACAAAAGTTTCCTTGACAGATCCAGAAGGGAATGTCTATGAAGAAAATGTTGATAATATCGAAAAATGGGAGGAGTTGATTGAATGGGATAAATTTGTACTCATTCCAGTACTTGTAACCAAAGATGCCTCTTCAAACAGTTATTACAGCAGTTCTAACGTAATCAGCATACAACATGATTTGAAACCGGGATATGCACGCTTAAAAGGAGGAAGCAAAGGAAATCAACAAGATCCACAAGGTAATCCTTTATATCCGGACAACGTGCTCAAGCTTGAAGTTATCTCTACAAGTTTTGGAACTAAATCGAAATAGAAAATATATCTATAAAGAAACAGCGCAGACTACTTTTATGTAATCTGCGCTGTTTCTTTATAGACACCGTTCTCATAGAATCACAATAAAAACCCCGTGAGTTTGATGTAAATTACATCTCATTCACGGGGTTCATTATAATCAGATACTTATTCCTTCTTTACTTTTCAGCTATTTTAGTTTTTTTGGGTCTTCCGGTTGTTTTTTTTCGGTTCAGCTTCAACCTTTTTAGCAGCAGCCTTCTTTGCTACGGATTTCGTAGCCGTTTTCTTAGCAGCAGTTTCTTTAGCTACCTTTGCCTGCAACTTCTCAACCATTTTCTCCAACTCAGTAATTTCATCTCCCTGATTCTTGATCGTAGTCAGCAAAGAATTAAGTTCCTCGCTATCCACATCGGCAGGATACAATGAATCCACCCGTTTAATGAAGTCACCTAAAATATTCATGTAGTTAGTGAACGCATCATAAGGAGAATCATAAATACCACGATTCAGCCAGATACCCGTATTCTTCGTAGTCATAAAACGGAAGTTGTTACTTGCCTGCAAATAATCCCAGTCCTGCTTGATACGGCGGTCATCACTCAGATGAACGCGTTCCGCCACACTATACAATTTGTTGAAAGCCTCACGTTGCATGACATTACCCAACCAGCAGCTAGTATCTCTTTCCTCATCCACCCATGACATCGGATAGGCAACGTCAAGCTGAGATACAGATTTCAGTTTCGTCACAATTTCGGTCGGTGTAGAGAAAGTAATACCTTTCGCCTTTGCGCATTCCGGCAAAGCCTTCAAGAACTCCAGAATATTAGAAGATAACGGTTGAGCCATACCAAGCGCACTCAATTCCATAAAGATATTGATAACCTGTTCTTCCTGTGGCAACGCATCAATCCAACTGATATACTTATCTGCAAACAGAGGATATTCCGCCCAATCCGAGTTAGAGAAACGCAAACTGATATCATCCGACAACTTAAAATCTCTTAACAGAAGTTTAAGACTGGGAGCTTGATTGCAGTGATATACATAATGCGGACTCTTCCATCCCAATACGTGCTTAGCACCTTCCGTCAACATTCCTTTGAAGCCCATAGAAGCCACTAATCCACCAATATCGTCCGAGTAAATCAAACTGGAATTGCGGAATACTTTCGGTTCTTTGCCAAACATCTGTTTCATCTTATTACGCTGGCGAATCACCTCCTCACGGAAACAATCCTCGTTAGCAAGTGAGGACAGACCGTGTGAATAAGGTTCGCAAAGGAACTCGCAACAACCGGTATCGTTCAACTGATGCAACAAATCAATTACTGCCGGAGCATGGATCTCCAACTGTTCCAAAGCCACACCCGAGATAGAAAGCGCCACCTTGAAAGCGCCACCCGAATTTTTAGCCATCTCAATCAATGCACTGAGAGCAGGAATATATGAACGTTCGGCAACCTCATTCATACTCGTTTCATTCGCATAATCATCATAATAATAATGATCATTACCGATATCGAAGAAACGATAACGTTTCAAATGTATAATTTGATGTATTTCAAAATAAAGACAGATAGTTCTCATTTTTGTATATTGTTTCGTTATTTACCATAGTTTCTTAACACATCCTCGTAGAGAGCACGGATTCTCAAGCCTACCTTTTCCCAAGTAATTCCATCCACTTCCCGCTTTCCTTCTTCCTGTAGATACTGGAAAAGAGACGGATTGGTACAAATGGAATAAATCGCATCGGCCATCGCATGAATATCCCAATAATCGGTCTTAATCACCTTATCGAGAATTTCACCGCATCCCGACTGCTTTGATATAATGGAAGGCGTTCCACATTGCATCGCTTCCAACGGGGCGATACCGAAAGGTTCTGATACAGAAGGCATAACAAACACATCGCTATTCTTATAAACCTCATATACCTGCTTACCTTTCATAAATCCCGGAAAATGGAAACGGTCGGCAATACCACGCTCGGCAACCAGATTGATCATGGCATTCAACATATCACCCGAACCTGCCATCACGAAACGGATGTTACGGGTACGCTGCAACACCAGAGCGGCTGCCTCCACAAAGTATTCAGGACCTTTCTGCATTGTGATACGTCCGAGGAAAGTAACTACTTTCTCTTTTGAATGATCGGGACGTGGAATATCTTGAAGTTCCTGCGACAATGGATAAACGGCATTGTGCATGGCAAATACTTTTCTTGGATCCTGATGATATTCATTAATCACCGTACGGCGGGTCAGTTCGGACACACACATGATACAGTCGGCATGATCCATACCGTTCTTCTCAATCGAATAAACAGTCGGATTGACTTTTCCGCGAGAACGGTCAAAATCCGTAGCGTGCACATGAATACAAAGCGGTTTGCCGCTCACCATCTTGGCGTGCACACCGGCAGGATAAGTCAGCCAGTCATGCGCATGGATAATATCAAACTCCTGCTGACGGGCTACTACTCCGGCAATAATCGAAAAGTTGTTGATTTCCTCGTGCAGATTTCCAGGATAACCTCCTGCAAACTCCATACATCCCAAATCATTGACATGCATATAGGAGAAATCGGCATAAATATGGTCGCGGAAAGAATAATATTCTTCTGGTGACATCCCCCCGTGCAAGCGTGACTTCAGATAGTCATAATTAACATCACGCCACACAATAGGCACTTGGTTCATACCGATTATTTTCAAAAACTTTTCTTCTTCACCACAGGGCTTAGGCATACAAAATACTGTTTCCATATCACCCTGCAAGCTCAATCCTTTAGTTATTCCGTAAGAAGCAACTGCAAGACCACCATATATTTTCGGAGGGAATTCCCATCCAAACATTAAAACTTTCATCTTCGTTCCTCCTTTCTTTAATAATATTTAGACAGCAGCTTCAAAACACGTAATATTTCCGCTACATTCATTGCAAATGACACAGCACCACGTCCTCTGAAAGGCGGATTTCCATCAAACAGTTCGGCAATGGAACCCACACAATGGCTTGTCATTTCATCATCATAGCTAATCAACTGACGCTCAACGAACGACAGTCCGCTCGTCTTATAGATCCGTAAGTAAGCCTCCAGATAGAATCCCATCAGCCAAGGCCAAGCCGTTCCCTGATGATATGCATAATCACGCTGTACCTGCGGACCTACATAATTCGGATTGTATCCCCCACTCTTCGGACTCAGTGAGCGAATTCCCTTAGGAGTAAGTAATTCTTTGGTTACGATATCTAGCACCTGTTTCTTCTGTGCCCTGTCCAAAGGAGAATAATCAAATGCTACGGTAAATATCATGTTCGGACGTACACTCCAATCCATCATATTACCATCTACATAATCGAGCAAATATCCATATTCGTTACGGAACACCTCCACGAATGATTTACCGGTCACTTCGGCCTGCGCATCAAGTTCATCTGCAAGGATTACATCACCACCTTCGCGTACCAAATCAGCCACAAAGCGCAACGCATTATACCACAACGCATTAAATTCAACAATATATCCCGTACGCGGAATCACCGGATGACCGTTTACCGTAGAATTCATCCAAGTAATCGCCTTCTCCGTACCGTTGGCATACAACAGTCCGTTTTCATGCAGGAAGAGGTTATCATGCTTCCTTTGACGGATAAATACCATGATATCTTTCAAAAGCTCTCCATATTTCTGGCGGCACTGTTCGCGCGAAGTTTCTTTGGTATATTGCTGCAAAGCCCATACAGCCCACAGCAACACATCGGGGTGTTCCATTTCATAAATTTTGTACCCCACAGGTTCTTCATTGATGAAGTTACGGATTGCCTTTTCCGCCGTTTTCATCACATCTTCAAACTGATCTATCTCGTCAATGGCAAGTGTCAGTCCCGGCAAAGCGATGAACATATCGCGCGCCCGACATTTGAACCACGGATAACCGGCAAGAATATAGTGTTCGCCCTCCTGCTGATTGTGGAATTGATGAGCAGAGTTCTCCAAACAGTGATAGAAACTATCACGCGGTGTACGATCGGCCACTTCCGCTTCAAATGTCTGTTTCAGCCTGCGAGTCGTCGTTTCTGAAATTCCGGCAGAGAAAACAATGCTTTCTCCTTTCTTTATATCCACTTCGAAATAACCGGGTACATAAAGATCTTCATTGAAGTCATATCCGCGTTCCTGTTCCTTCGGATATTCGATTCCCCGATACCAGTCGGGTTGGAAATGGAATTCACATTTTTTATTCAACTGCATGTAAAGTTCCGGATATCCGGGATACATACAAGTCTTGATTCCGTTCTCCACCAATTGATACTCACGGCTCGCCTGAGCGTTTTCATGGGTATATTCGCGTACACTTCTGAAAGCAAGAAACGGCCGGAAACGCAAAGTTGTCGCCGAATGAGCGTCCAGCAACGTATAACGAATCAGGATTCTATTTTCATGATGTACAAAGATTTTTTCTTTGCGGAGAACCACACCTCCAACACGGTAAGTTGTCGCCGGGATATGTTCACAATCAAATTCACGGATATACTTGTGCCCGTTAGGACTGAAGTTATTTCCTTGATATTTATGCAATCCCAAGTTAAACTCTGCACCGTGTTGAATTACCGTTTCATCAAGAGAAGATAGCAGCACATGATTTTCATCGTCTATATTGGGGATAGGAATCACCAACAGGCCGTGATATTTGCGTGTGTTACAATCAACAATCGTTGTACAATGATAAGCTCCTGCCTTGTTCGTCCGAAGAATTTCTCTTTGAAGAGACTCTTCGAGATTCGTCATGAGGGTCTTGTCAAATCGTAAATAACTCATAGTTGTGCATTATTTAAAGGTTAATTATTGGTCATTATATTGTATATATATTACCGTCATATTGCATATATATCGGCTAGAGCGGTATATACAACGGGTATAATGCCCAAATGTACAAATTATAGATAAAAACAAAAATAAAAAGGCTTTTTATTTTCAGTTTTTGTGCAAATATTCGTAGTATTGCGTAAAATATCTAAAGAAAAGAATGTCGTGAAGCAAGATATTCAGCGTATCATGCTGGCTACAGCAAAATCTTTGTTCCCAATTTTTATCCTAATATGTCTTGGAAAATTAAGAGTCACCACAGAGACAGTACGAAGGTCGAATGCTATGTTCTATTAATATCTTATTTATTTTTCGCTGCCAATAATTCCTTTATTGCATTCTCCAGCTTATAATCATGTAAATTACGCACTGCAATTTTCCCTTTCTGATCGATCACAATAATAAAAGGAATCGCACTTATAGCATAATCTTTAGTTATCGTACCATGCCAACCTTTCAAGTCAGAGATTTGCGGCCAAGGAATCTGATGTTTTTTCACAGCAGCCTCCCATGCACTTCTTTTCGTATCCAGAGAAACACTGACAATATCTAATCCTTGCCCGTGATAGGTTTGATACAACGATTTCAAGAAAGAAAGTTCCTGCACGCAAGGCACACACCAAGATGCCCAAAAATCAACCATTGTCACATGACCAGGATGTACGTAATCGGACAATTTCACCTCTTTTCCTGCTAAATCCCTACAAATAAAGTCACGATAGACATTACCAATCTCTGTTAATTCTACGGACTCTCTCCAATGCTCCACAGCCTCTTTATCTTTTTCCTTCTTCAATTCTGCTTTGCATCGATAATTTTCGCCTACCAAAGCCAATAAATTAGCGTAAATATCTGCCGGATAATAATTTTCCGGATAAAAGAAAAAGAAAAATGCTCCAACCTCTGTTCCTATATAATCGGAAACAAATCGGACATGAGCCGGCTTCAGTTCGTTATACAATGCACCGATACGCTGATTGAAGGCAGACATTTCCTCTGGATTCAAAGTACGTGACTTCTCTACGGAATCCCGTTCAGCCACAAGCACATTATTTCTTTTCTTAATCTCCCGATTTAGAGCTAAAAGGCGATCATCATATTGTTGATTCAGCATTCCTCCTTCCAATCGAACTCCCAAAGAAGTATAATCCAGTTTTATCTCTCCAGTCTCCACAATACAATTACATTCCGGCAGACCATACATAAAATGATCATCTTTCGGCGGCAAAGCCAATTTGACGACAAAAGGTTCACCATTCACTTGACACTCAAAGCTAAAACGCCCGTTACGAATCAACGCACTATCCAGTTTCTGATCATTTTCTCTAAAAATTACATCTGGCCGGATCATGTAAATATACAAACTATCATATTCATTCGTATGCACATCCGCTTCCAATTTAAATACAGAAGCCTGCCTGCACGAAGACAAGCAGACACATAGCATAAAGATGTTTATTACAATATATTTCATATCAGTCATTTTCTCTTAAAATCATTTGATAATCACTTGGGGTACTTAATATTTCATAGGCTTTCCGGACACATGGATTCATCGAATTTAATACCTGATAATAATATCGGTTTTCGTTAAACAAATCACGGGCTAAAAGCGCTTTCAGCTGTACAGTCAAGAAGCTTTTCGATTTCTCATATTCTTCTTCCGAGAAAGTTATATTAGCCTCTCCTGCCATTCTACATAGTTCTTGTAATAAATCATCTCCTTGGAAATCTCTTTGAAAAGTTTCAAAAGTCTTATATTTTTTCTGCAATGCCATTCGATGTTCCACCACAAAATCACGCACAGTTTGTTTTTGTACCCCACTATACACCAACATATTATACCATTGCGTAAAATGCATTGTATCGGTCTGCACACTAATATCCGGCATAATTCCTCCTCCACTCTTCAAAGTACGATGAGTACGCAAAGATTTGTAGGTATCACTTGATGGCTTGAATGGCTGCTCCTCTTTTTTATATACTTTTTGAATAGAACGTCCGCTCGGAGTAAAATAACGTGCTACGGTCAGTCTGAGTGCTGACCCGTCCTCAAAAGGAAAAGTATCCTGAATAAGTCCTTTTCCGAAAGTACGGCTTCCTAACAGAACTCCGCGATCCCAATCTTGTAAAGCACCTGCCAGAATCTCTGCCGCCGACTTAGTCTGCCCACTGACCAACACTGTCAGCCGCCCCTGTTCAAACAGACCTTTAGTACCAGCTTGAAATGTCATCCGGTCCATATGTACGCCATCTGCATAAACTATAGACTTAGTTCCATCCAATAACTCATCCGCTATCGTCACCGCTTCATCAAAAAGTCCCCCTTCATTCTTTTGAATATCAAGAATCAGGTTTTTCATTCCCTGACGAAGTAGCCCCTGAAGGTGTTTTTTAAAATCGTTTGAGACATTTTTAGAAAAAACAGAAATAGCCAGATAACCAGTTTCCTCATCGATCATATAGGAAGTTCTTATGCCGGAAACCGGTAGATAAGCACGAACTATCTTCCGTTCAGGAAGTAGTTTCTTACCCCGCTTTACTTGCAAAGTAACCACGCTTCCCTCTTCTCCGTTCAATAAACGAAAGATCTGACCGTCTTGTAGTTGTCCCAGCGTCTTTCCGTCCACCGATACAACCTCATCTCCCGCCCGAATACCTTGTTTCCAAGCATTTCCATTCCTCTCAACAAAAGTCACATAAAAATGTCCGTTTTTCCAAGTACCTTCCACACCTATTCCAGCAAAATTTGTCATCCCTCCCAATACCTGCTCATTGCCTTGCAGCTGTACAGGCGGCAAGTATTCAGAAAAAGGATCCAGCTTCCTCATCATCTCCGCAATTGTATGATTGATATAAGCTTCTTTAGATATTGAATCAACATAAAGATTCGTTATTGCATACAATGTTTGCATCAGTTTCTCTTCCGGAGTTGATTGAGCCTTTAGCGCGCAGCCAGCAATCATCAACAGTGCCCACAATAATATTACTTTCATTCCTATCCGTTTTATTAGTTACTTTCAGCTTTCATCCATTCCGGCATAGGAGCAGCCTTCAAATAATAGTCAAAGAAACCAATCAACCTCTGCATAAAGTCACGACATTCGGCATCTCCTCCCATTTGATGGCCTACATCACGATAATTCAACAACCAGGCCGGACGTCCCAAACGACGCATAGCAAAATAAAGAGCCATACCCTGATAAACACGCACACTCGTATCTTTCTCACCATGGAATATTAACAAAGGAGTATGTATCTTGTCTGCATGCATAACCGGAGAATTGTCAAGATATAATTGTCTGTCCTCCCACAATGTTTTGCCCAAGCGTCCTTGCGCATCCTCCTCAAAATACATATTGGGCTGCCCGGTTCCGCGGAGCATCAGATAATCTGCCACCTGATCAGTTACTGCAGAACATGGAGAAGCGCATTTAAACAAGTTCGTACGTGTCACCAACCAAGCAGTCTGCGAACCTCCCCAACTATGCCCGTTGATACCAATACGTTCTTTATCCGCAATTCCATCCCTTATAAGTTGCTCAACTCCGCTTATCACCGCATTATAACAACTTTCATAAGGTGCACCAATACGATAACTAATGTCCGGACAGAAAACAACATATCCATTACTTACAAACCAAGGAATATCAATAGTCGCACTACTATATTCCGGTATACGATAACTATTAAGTCCTTGTGTCATCTTTTCATAAAACAATACGATCACAGGGTAACTCTTTCCTTTTTGGTAATCCTCCGGCAAAAACAAGATTCCTTCATTTTTCTTTCCCTCCAAATTAGTCCATGTGTACAATTGGGTACTCCCCCAATTAATATACTTTACCTGTGGATTAGTATCTGTCACCCGTTTCGGATTCCGTAACGTCAAGTCGGACACCCAAAAGTCTCTCTCTCCATAGTTTTCTTTCGTCCAAAGCACTACTTTATGATTTGCCGTACTCGCTTTTACCACAAGATTATAATGAGGATCCACAGCCATTTTACGCAGTCTCTTACCTTCTAGCACATACAACCCTTTAGTTTTACTTTTTTCATCAAAGCCTTCCAGATATAGTTTTCCCCCCGATATAGAAACCGGTTTTTCAGCTTTACGGAAAGTAATTAATTCTTTTCTGCCAATTCCTTGTGTCAAACACACCGGAGTTTTTCTATTTTTCAAATCAATACTCCATAAATCATACCGATCGTATACTATTACAGACTGATTATCCATATTCCAATCCGCTACACCATAAGAAGAAGCGTCAAAAGCGTAATCATGATCTTCCTCATATATAGGATAAGGTAATTTGCCAGTTGTCAAATCCCGAATATCTCCCGTTGCCATATTGATCAACCGCCATGCTTTAGGAGCCGGATCATATAGCAATGCTTGACTTCCATCGGGAGCCCAACTCAAATCATATTTACCATGGCTTGCCAACTTCTTCTTACTACCATTCATTCCGATATAATAAACATCATTATTAGGAGACATGGTCCAATCGGACTCCTTATACCAAGGAGTTGCATCAAACGCAATACATCCTTTCACTTCCTGTCCTTGCGGGAAAGCCAACGAAGACAATCCTTTCGTAGGCAAACTGAAACATTTTCCGGCAACAATATCATAAATATATTTATCATATGAAGAGACGTCAAAACCGGAACGTTTGAAAGAACGACGGGGTGAAATATTCTCATCCCAAACCCATAGTTCCAGATTCACCTGATCCGCTTCCCTCCTCATTTGTGGATAGACGGTCGGTTCCAGCTCAATCAACAGTTGAGTATTATTATTTATCAATCTAGACGAAGAAGATATCTTCGTCCCATCCGGTAATCCGGTAATATCACCATAAGACAGCAACTTTGTACACAGACGTTTATTCAAATCAAAAGTATAAATAGAAGCGGCATCGAAACGAGTATCGTAACCGGAAGCACATGTCAAAGTTCCGCAACCATTGGCCTCCGGGACACTAATGCCTGTAATATAGTATGGCACTTCTCCGATTCGTACTTGTTTCCCTCTGTTCCACAAATACAAAGTAGACTTCAAACTATCCGACACACTGTAAATCAAACGGTTCGCTTCAACCTGTCCAAAAGTATTAATACCAGTGATATGGTCCTCTTCTTCCGTCAACAGATTGACAAAAGTAAAATCAATCTTTCCTGCTGCCTTATATTGTACATAATAAGCCATGTCGGTACCCGCAATCGGAACTAGAAAAATATTCTCAGGCCATTGTTTTTCTACTTGCGTAGCTAAATTCAGCGTATAAACCAAAGGACGTCCTGAACCGGAATCATTTCCTTCCTTCTTCTTTTCATATTTCAGCAATTTACCATTACCCATAAAGGAGAAATTAGACAATCCGGTTTTTAAAATTGTCTCTCCGCTTTGTACATTATATATGTAAGTGGTATCCAAATCTTGCCTATAGAGAGCTCGAAAATTATATACTATCCACTTTCCATCCGCAGACAACTGAATCTGATCCACCGAACGCCACATTTTACAGTCATCCAATTTCATTGGAGGCTTCTGCGAGAATGCTTCTCCCATCCCCGACAGAAGAAGCATCATCAAACAAATAAATCCTTTCATTTATCTTTTCCGTATTAGTTCAACTGCATAACTGATTTCATCTGCCAATTGAGAGGGGCTTCCTGAATATCCCTCAGCTGTATAAAGCATCCTACCATTCTTTAAAATTACCTTACGGGGAATACCAGATGAGTTAAACTTCTGCGAAAATATGCTAAAAGTTTTATTGTAACTTTTTGTCCCCTCTTTCAATGTATCAAACAATACCTTAAAATGAGAATATCCATTATTGTTTAAGTACTTCTCTACAGCAGGTTTGCCCTTGATGCCAAAATCCATAGTATTTACAAAATAAAAGACAACATCAGAATCATTTGCATAAGCATCTACAGCTATTTTCATCCCCTCAAATGCCCGTTTACATGGTGCACACCAATTGGCCCAGAAATCAATCACTACAATCTTATCTTTAAAGCTATCACTTTTTATAATGTTGCCATTCATATCCAATAATTCAAAAGAAGGAATTTCTACATCAGTCATATGAGACTTCACCTCTTCATATAAGGCCTTTTTCAAAGCTACCCCTTTCAAATTATCAAGATAAGTCTTAAATTCAGCTTCAGATACAGGCTTAACCTCTTTGCGTAAAGCAGCCATCATTTCCGTAGTAATCGTATTATATTTCACTGACTTTTTCAAGACATCCAATGCTTGTTCATTCTTTCCTGCTGTTACCAGGATATCATAACGTGTCTGATTAACAGTTGCATCTGCATACGACAATTGGTCATCTCGGTAATAAGTCAACCAAGTCAACGCCTCTTCTGTTCTATTCAAATCTTTCAATAATTGTAAATAGATTCCTAAACGTTCGTAAAACTGAATATCAAGCAATACTTGCGCTTCCTTCGGAGTATATCTTAACTCCTCCGTATTATTCGACAAATCATTCCGCTTCAGCACTAACTGTTCCATCAGCGCTTTCGCTACCGGATAAATCGAGTCATTTTTTGCCAGTCTCAGTTTGTAAGCACGAAATATATTCCAGCGGAACACCTCACTTAATGTAACAAAATTCATAGATGGTAAAGCAGCCATTAACCTATCATACCGCTTTCCATCAAAAAGAGTAGAAGCATAAACACGTGTCAGATTATAGTACATGTAAGCTTGTTGCTTAGAGAACCGATCGTTCACGCAATCCTCATAAGGATACTTTTTAAAGAAACCTTCTGTCTGCGTCAAACGTTCTTCACCCAACGGCATCGCCTCTATCTGATGGAACATTTGGGCACGGGCCGTAAACCCATTAGGATATTGTTTTAAAACAATCGCCTTTATCGAATCAGCCTTCTCTTTGTCTTGCAACTTAAAACGATAGATATTCTCAAAAGTAGCATAAATAAATTCTGTTACGGCAAACTCCTTATTTATTTTCTGAAACAGAAAATCAACTGCCTTCTTGTTTTTTTCTCCCATACGTAAGGCTACCATATTCATATAGATGTCCACAAACTTAGGAAGGTTGGCTGCATAATGCTCCATTTCCTTAGTTGTCCACATCTCCACAGCCTCATCCTGAATATCAAACTTCTGAAAGTAATTTCCAATATGGAAGCAGGAAGGCTTACGAAATGTCCCCCATCCTAAATAGCCACCAGGCAGCATTTTTCCCTGTGTATCCAATGTAGTAAATACATATCCCCCGTTCTCATCATTATTATCTATTATACGGTTCCACATTTCACCAGCAAGAAATGAAAGAGCAAACAAAGCACAATTATCGGATAATTGATAAGTACCTTTCCACTGATTCTTTTCAACACGGATTAAAGTCACATCGTCCATTCTCCATAAATAATCTTCATAAAGATAAACAGTACAAGACAACGTATCATGGTTCTCCAACGGTCCTCCCGTTGCTTGATAATTAAATGAAATAAGAGAACCTGCCTGTGGTTTTTCAATACCGGACAAACGAGACTGTGCATAGCCGCTAAATACATATGCACAAAAAACAAACAATACTAATAACTTTTTCATTTTGTTTTTACCTTAGTTTTTATGCTCTAGAGTTTTTGATTATTGCAACTGAGATATCCTAGCCCCAATCTCATGAAGGTCAATCTCTAAAGTGTTTTGAAAATAATCAATTACTGCTTCATATTTATTCTTTACAGGATATCCCCGGTAGGAGTTCCAATTGGCATCATAGTATGTACCATTATCAAATTCATCCGTTAGGAAAGTACTCTCAAACTCCTCTTTGCTCATCATCACCAGATACTTTACAAACAATCCAAAATCATAATAGACATCCATGCCACCATCACGATACTCTAGAATACCTCCCCGATTGTATCCCCAATCACCCACATAATCTCCTCCCGCATTATTGATATAATCGTCATGATAAGTTTGAAACTTTTGCGGAATCTCCATCTTTTCTTTTGAAGTCGCGTAACCTGTAATAGCAAAAGCTATTTCACCAATCAATTCTTTCTTCTCTGAAACAGAAAGAGAAGATAACCTACCATTCACCGCACCAAAAGTAAGATGATTAAGTCCATATATAGCTTTCTTTGGAATCTTCTGATAGATTTTATTTCCTTCATCATCATATTGATAGGTATCTTTTAAACTGTACACTTCTGAAGCCAATAAAATCCGATAGGGCATAAACTTCCTCAAAAAATCATCACTCCAGATAGACAAACAATTTTCTTTCAGGAAACTCCATCCATCTTCGATACTATTACTCTCAGCTTCTATCGCATAATATGGAATATATTCCGTAATGTTCCAACGAAAATCAGCTTCACTAAATTTATATAATACTTGAACTCCATATTTATTATAAAATTCTACGAATTCCTGATCATAAGTAGCGTCTCCTTGAGGAAACTCTCCAAAAGTCATTGGTTCTGAAGGTGTTAAATCATCCTCTCCACAAGAATATATCCCAATAGAAAGCAAACAAATCATTAAATATATAAACTTCTTCATACCATCATTTTTTATTTATCCATATTAGTTTAGTACTTAATTCATCTCACCAATACGCTCCGGTGCCAATTCGTTTTGTTTCAAAGCTGAATTCGTATCCATCGCATCTTGCGGAATAGGTAATGCATAACCTAGATCTCTTTCTTTCAATGTATAAACAGTACGATTGCCCGACGCATCATACCAAGAATGTTTGATAGAAGGCATACCATAACGACGAAGATCAAACCATCGGTGTGACTCAAAGCAAAGTTCACGACGGCGCTCCTCATGACAAAACTCAATCAAATCTTCTGGGGTAGTCAATGTATAGGCTGTAAAATCTGATAAACGCTTGCTACGGAGAGCATCCAGGTCATCTGCCGATTTTTGCCCGCAAGAATTATCCCCGGCAACATATTTGCCTGCATAAGCTTCGGCACGATTTAAATAAAGTTCTGCAGTACGCCATACAAAGCCTTGTTCTTGGGTTCCCCGTTTAGCCATCCAATATTTATAATACATACTCATTTCACTAAAAAAGATACCTTTACGAGCATCCGAAGGTTCATATAGACTTAATAATCCACCGTCCGATCTACTCTCAGACACTTTAATAAGCGTAGCTTCCGTTTTTATACGTCCTGTTACACCTCCATTGATAAATATGACTTCCGGAAAGTCTCTGGAAATAATATTATTAGTAGAATACTGCGGTAAGGATGTATTACTCAACTGATATGTTGTCAAATCGACCAGTGCCGGTGCGTTTGTCAAAGCGGTATTCACATGTTCTATTACCTTATCCCAATTCTCCATATACAAATAGATACGAGAGGCTAAAAGATGAGCTCCAACATAATTAATACGGAATAATCCGATATTATTACTAGCTTTGTCATCAAGCAGTCTACAAGCCTCTTCAATATCTTTACATATCTGAGCATAAACTTCAGCAACAGTATTACGTGCAATACCCTCATCTTTTATCTCCGGTTCAATAACCAAAGGTACCCCCAAAAGAGTTTCCGGAGTATTTCCCGGACAATTATAAGGCATAGAATACATATTTACTAATAAAAAATAGTAATAAGCGCGAAGCGACAAAGCCTCGCCTCTTGTCTGTGCTTTTTCATCCTCTGTTCCATCCGCATCAGTCAATCCATCAATCACAAGATTACAAGCCATAATACATTTATAGAGGTTTTGATATGCGTGCAACAGACTAGTCATATCATAATCAGCCAACAGCAAATACATATTGGGTTGCCACGTATAAACCGCCCGATGAGCTAAATTCTCATCTGTATAATTATACGATTGTCCTTGTACCCCTTCAACATCATCACTCAATACATCCGTTATAGGATCCAAACAGATTGTCGTCGAATATCCTTCTCCATTCAACAATTCTTGATAAGCAGTTGCGGTTTTCGGTTCAAATTCATCCTGTGAGACTTCTTTCAAAAAGTCTCCACAAGAAGATAGTATACACACAATGAATATTGTTAATATATTTTTCACTTTCATAATCTACAAAAGATATTAAGATTTAAAAACTAAGACTTACAGAAAATGAATAAGTCCGTGTAATGGGCAATGCTACGCTTCCTGTAGATTCCACCTCCGGATCTTGCCCGTTAAATTTCGAACTACACAAAGTAAAAAGATTAGTAACATTAAATGAACAAGACATACTTCCGACATTTAACGGACGCATCCACTTATCTGGAAAAGTATAAGTCAACATCAGATTACGGCAACGGAAAAAGTCACCTTTTACTACACGGACATCTGAATAATTATACATATCATAAGTATTCTGTTGAGATGCATTCGCAATCGGAGTATAGACATAATAGTTCTGAGCCTCCCCAAAAGCAATGCCCGGAATATTTGTATGCTCCTCATCGCCAGGTTCACGCCAACAATTCAAAAAATCCGTAGTTAAGTTTGTCTGTGGAGTAGGCATCTTCATTGTTCCGTTGAATAGGAAATTCAGACGTCTCACATGACCAAAAGCATAAGCAAATTGGGCATTCAATATAAAGTTCTTATAACGCAAAGAAGTAGAAAGTCCGCCATTAAATTTCGGATCGGTTGAACCGCAATATTTCAAATAACTTTTCGGGTCGTCACTTTTCTCCACATCCGATTCTTTTGTTGAACAATGCGCAAACGTAGCACGTCCCGTCTCATGATCAAGCCCTGTAAACTCCCATGCATACAGTGCATTCACAGGCTTTCCATCTTCATAGGCATTACCAGCCAAATAATCAAGATAAGTGTAATCCTGTTTAGTAGTATTACTAATATTATTAGTATTCTTTGAATAAATAGGAGTTAATGTCCAAGTAAAATCACGGGTCTTGATAGGAATGAAAGTTAACCCTACCTCAATACCATAGTTTTTCATACTAGCTCCATTACGGAAAGTTTGAGTCGTTCCATATTCACTGGCTACCGGCAAACTAAAAATCAGGTCTTTTCCTTTACGAACATAATAATCAACAGTACCGGATATCCGGCCATTCAAAAGAGAGAAATCCAATCCGTAGTTAGTACTTATAGTCTTCTCCCAACGTAAATCCGGATAAGGAAGCCGTTTGATACCCAACTGGTAATTCCCGGAGAAACGGTTGACTGCAAGCGCCATATACTGCGCTACCAAATTCGGACCTACCGAAGTCGGAATATTTCCTTGCTGACCATAAGAAAAACGTATGCTAAAATCATCTAAAGCTTTCCATCCCCTAAACCAAGCCTCATCATTCACTTTCCATCTTGCAGCCATACTCCACACCGGAAGAAATTTATGATTTGTATATTGTCCAAAGCGATTGGAAGCATCTCCACGTAAATTAGCATTAAAAATATAACGATTCTTTAATGCATAAACAAAAGTGGCATAAGCAGATACCGTATTGCTTTTCGAGTTCTTACGCGACACATTATGTTTGTCCAATGAAGAATTATTCAGAACTCCACTTCCAGCACTTTCCTTATCATACTCATAACTAATGGCCATTCCACGATCCGGATAATACCCATATTCCACATCACTTAATCCATCATATTGATTAGAATTGGCTTCATAGCCAATCATAGCATTAATAGCATGTTGTTGCATCGCCCCTAAAAGCGTAGCATAAGAAAATTGTGCACGAGCCGTATAGCTTACGTTATTTGTAGAACTGTAATTGAGAATACCCCCATGTGGCAACACGCTTTTCTTTTCTTCTTCACTGTTAGGAGCTACCGCACCATAATCATATCCACGAATACTAGCGATATAATAAGAACGTTCGTCCGCCCATTGATAGTTAGTAGAATTAACATAGCGCATCCCAAAAAGAGTCTGGAGTTTCAATCCTTTCAAGATATCTATGTCAATACCCACATTACCACTGAAATTACGAGATTTAGCCTCATTGCCGGTATGTGCCAACTCATTGAATATATTATAGGTCAAAGGATAGTTGTTGGACAACCCGTCGATTGTATTATTTTTGGTTGTATAGTACTCATCAGAAGCAATGGCACGGGTTGTCTCTAACGCATAAGAGTAAGGATTAGTAGTGTAAAATCCATCACTGCTTTGTTCCGAAAAGCTCAAACGAGTATAAGCTCTGACCTTTTTTGTAAGACGTGCGGAAATATTGGATGTCAGACTATAACTGGTTGAATTATCTCCCTTTGTCGTACCTTTAGAATTATTATATCCAATAGAAGTATAGTAATTGATAGTTTCATTTCCTCCTGAAATACTGGCACTATAATCTTGATTAAAGGCATTTTGGCAAAGCAACTTAAACCAATCTGTGTTCATTGTCTCATATTTAGCCACCTGTGCGTCAAACTCACTCTTCGTAATCTTCATATTATAAAAATCGAACAAAGCACCTTCAAAACCTGTCGCATAAGGTATATAATCATATAAATACCCTTTTTCTGCCACCTCTTTAGAAATACCAACACGTTCTTTTGAATTCATAAGATTGTACTGCGAATAACGAGGCCGCCCTGTGAAACCCAAAGAAGCCGAGAAACTTATCGAAGGTTTCCCTATCTTACCTTTCTTTGTTGTTAACACAATGACTCCATTCGCTGCACGCGTACCATAAATAGCGGTAGCCGAAGCATCTTTCAAAAATGTAATGGATTCAATATCATTCGGATTAACTCCCGCAATTGCATTCCCCAGCAAACTACGGGTGGCATTCAAGTTCACCTGTTCAAGCATATCTGCTCCTGTTCCCTGTAACACATTATTCAATTCATCATTAGACAAATCAACAGGGTCTTCATAAACAATTCCATCCACCACCCACAAAGGAGAAGCATTTCCATAAATCGTAGAAGAGCCACGCATACGAATACGGGGAGTAGCATTAGGAGAACCGGAACTATTCTGTACCATTAACCCCGGTACAGTACCTTGTAACATTTTATCCACTGTATTGAGAGTCGGAATTTTTATATCATCCATCTTCACCATAGAAGTGGAACTTGCCATCAGACGCTTATCCATCACTTGATAACCGGTAACTACCACTTCATCAACAGCATTCACCAGTTCTTCCAGTTTCACCTGGACTCCCCAGCCATCATTTACCATTTTTTCTACAGTCTTCTTCCCTATAAAAGAAAAGGTAAGCATCGCACTCTGTCCCTCTTTTACCGGAATAGAAAAGCAACCATTCAAATCGGTCAATGTTCCTGTCGAACGTCCATTCTTCACACGCACGGATACACCAGGCAAAGGTTCGTCATTTTCATCTACTACCTGACCGTTTAAGAAACCTTTCTGCGAATAATCTTTTTTCAAGAACACATGAATATACCTACCATCTACCGAACTGTTAATCGGTTGTCCGGCAATCAGTTTCTTTACAGCTTCCGGAGCAGTCAATCCCTCAATAGTAGCATTTACACGGATGGCATGAAGTTCATTGTAACTAAATACAATTTTATAACTAGACTGCTTCTCTATTTTCTTCAAAGCATCTGTTAATTTTTCATTCACGCATTTCATCGTAACCCTCTTTTCCTTCTCCTGCGCAGCTAAACCAGTAACCAAGGCGCACATTATCAGGAAACACACCAGGTACTTCCAATACCGTACCCCCGATCTTTCTCGGAGCTCTTCATTCAATCGTCTCATCATATATTATTTGCTAATTTAAATGTAAAGTCACAAATAATACGTAATCAACAATAATCGGGTACCAATTTTAAAAAGAAAATAGCAAAAAGATTAAAAATAGAAGATTTTATTGAATTATTATTCGGTTTCCATCCAATGTTACATAAAATATGCCAAGCGCATTCAAATTACGTATCGCATACATCAGGCTTTCTGTACGACTGGCAACAAAGTGCATCTTATAATCGATCATCTCATCATTCTCAAAAACAACATCCACATTATACCATCTTCCTAATTCCTGCATTATCTCTATAAGTGATACATTATCAAAATAAAAATATCCTTTCTGCCACTCTAAATATGGATAGGTATCTACTACCTGCTTCTCTAACTTTCCATTTTCAGACAAGGTAACTTGCTCTCCCGGTTCCAAAATCAAAGATTCCGTTTTGTCATTAGTTACCGTCACTTTACCCTCTAACAAAGTGACATGAGCATCTATTTTGGAATAAGAACGCACATTAAATTTAGTACCGAGTACAGCAGTCTCGAAATAATCGGTCTTCACAATAAAAGGATGTTCTTTATCCGACGCTACATCAAAATAAGCTTCTCCTTTCAAATAAACGATTCGTTGTTCTTTCACAAAAACATCCGGAAAGACTAGCTGACTGGCAGCATTAAGCAATACGGTAGTTCCATCGGAAAGAGTAACCGTATAGTCCTGTCCACAAGGAGTAGTCAGTGTTTGCAACTGTTCTTGCAAAGGTAAAACAGACGTTTTCTTCGCACTCAAATCAATGGATTTACGAGTGGCAACAATCCCATGAGCATATAACTGACGATCCGGCGTTTCTTCTTTTATTACATAAGTAACATCTCCGAAATTCAACTTGGGATCTACTGCCGACTCATCGGCTGCAAATACCTGTACCTGCACCACAGAAGGTTGATAGAAAAACACTCCCAAAAACAACCCTAAAAACAATATGGCAGCCACCGAAGCGGCAATACACCAACGCTTCAGCCGCCGCATCTTCACAGATTCGTCACAACGTACTTCATTGACAGATGAACGGATCTGTTTTTGTTTCTCCCAAAAACGTTTCCTTTCCTCCTCTATATCAGGAAAAGGAATATTGTCCATTGCCATTGCTCGTTTACAGTCTAATATCAGCCCTATATCCTTTTTATCATCTATATTTTCTATCATATTGCTACAACTTACTTTTATATTAATACGGTTTAACCCCATTTTGGGTACCATTTTTACGATTTTATAACAGATAACCGTTCTCGAAGTATAGAAAGTGCTTTCATAATATGTTTTTTCACTGCACTGGAAGTTACATCGAGAATCTCTGCTACCTCCTGATATTTCTTATTATTGAAATAACATTGTTCTAAAACAAATCGTGTCCGAGGCGGTAGTTCCGATATAATCTGTTTCACGATTCTGAGCCGTTCTTCATATTCTTCCGGAGTCATTCCCTCATCATCTTCCACAACATCCTGCAAATATTCCACATACTGGCGAGCCGCTTGATCATGCCGCAAATAGTCTATACATTTATTTCGCACGCACGAATACAAGTAACTCCCAATTGTAGCTCTCTCCAAACGCTCTATATTTTCCCACGCCTGTCCAAAAACATCCGATACAATATCACGACAAGTCTCCGAATCCTCCACGAAACCATAGGCATAGTAGAAGAGTTGGGAATAATATTTACTATATATCTTATCGAACTCCTCTATTGTTATCTTCAAATTCTTTTCATGCATCTTCATCAGCCCATTCGTTTGGAGCCAAAAGTACAAATTATAGATAAAAACTAAAATAAAAAAGCTTTTTATTTTTAAATCCTGTACTCATCTTTGTTCTATAATCTCTTATAATCCAAATGACTGGCAATCTCCCCTTTCTCTTTCCATCGAACAGCATTCCTTAAAACAACAAACTGTATTTTAGAGATAAACAAACATTTAAACTCCTGTTGTTCAAATACTAAAGTCCGATTTCCAATAAGATATCCCAACCGTTCCACTCTAGTGAACAGATCTGCTCACTAGAGTGAATAGATCCGTTCACTTCAATGCAAAGAACTATTCACTGGAGTGAAATGGTTGATATGTCTATTAGAAAACGGAGAATAAAGGCTAAATCGCTTAAAAAATGCGGTAATCCGACACATAAACAGCCTTTAATTTAAGATAGAAAGGATAATACAAATCGTGTATGAGAGATAGCAGAGAAAAGAATGAGAGATAACGACATAGAGTATGAGAGATACAGATACATTAAAGTATCTCTCATAAAACAAACAACTAATTATCAATAGCTTATCATTATTTTATGAGAGATATGAGAGATGATTTTTTTTAATCGTTTAGTGACATCAATGATTCTGCAATGCCTCAATCAACAATGTTATATTGGCGGTGAACAATCTGACGGAAATAGCCAATAGAATGATACCAAAGAACTTACGAATAATATAGATACCACCTTTGCCGAGAAAACGCTCAACACGTCCGGTCATACTCACCACGAAATATACCCAGATCATATTCAGCACCAAAGCTATAATAATATTAATGCTTGCATATTCAGCACGGAGAGAAAGCAACGTCGTGAAAGCTCCAGCGCCCGCAAGCAGAGGAAAAACAAGCGGAACCAAAGTAGCCTCTTTGATAGGACCCTGATTCTTAAAAATCTCAATATCCAGAATCATCTCCAAAGACATGAGAAAAATAACAAATGCACCTGCAACCGCAAATGACTCAATATCCACATGAAAAAGCTTCAACATCATATCACCCGCATAGAAGAACCCGATTAACAAGACGAAAGAGATGACAGTAGCTTTCATCGCATTTACATCTTTGCCTCTTTCTTTCAGGTTAATAATAATAGGTATAGAGCCGATAATATCTATTACGGCAAAAAGTACGATAAACGCACTGACCATCTGCTGCCAATTAAAGCCTGTGAACATAATTTCCTCCTTTTTTTCTGCAAATATACTCTATTTTTATGCATTCAAACAATAAAAAAAACAAAAAGAGAGGTCAGATGTTGACAGCAGTATCGTATTATGAGTAAATTTGTACGATTAACAAGAAATTACGACGTATGGAAACAATGTTCGACACTTTGCTCCAATTGCCTTTATTTCAAGGTCTTTGTAATGAAGATTTTACCAGTATTCTGGAAAAAGTAAAGCTACACTTTATTAAACATAAAGCGGGGGAGACCATCATTGAAAATGGAAGTGCTTGCACACAACTTTGTTTTCTATTGAAAGGAGAAGTTTCAATCGTCACAAATTCCCCCCAAAATATATACACAGTTATTGAACAGATGGAAGCACCTTATTTAATAGAGCCGCAGTCACTGTTCGGAATGAGCACCCATTACACCTCTTCTTACATAGCACATACAGAAGCGCATACTGTAAGTATCAGCAAAGCCTTTGTGCTCAGCGACCTGTTCAAATATGATATTTTCCGACTTAACTACATGAATATTGTCAGCAATCGGGCACAAAATCTCTATTCCCGTTTATGGGAGGAACCGGCTCAGGACTTGAAAAATAAAATCATTCGTTTCTTCCTGCTACATTGCGAAAAAACACAGGGAGAAAAAATATTCAAGGTAAAGATGGACGACCTTGCCCGTTATCTGGATGACACCCGGCTGAATACGTCCAAAGCTCTTAATGAACTGCAAGACAACGGTGTGCTTGAATTACGCCGGAAAGAGATCCTAATCCCGGACGCAGTGAAGTTAGTGAACGATTAGAAGTGGCTCTGCAATAAACGAAACAATTCGACTATTGCTAAATTTTTCACCACAGATTACACAGATTTCCACAGATTAACATTAAAAGCTCGTTTTAATAAAAAATCTGTGGAAATCTGTGTAATCTGTGGTGAGTTTTGATATATAACTAGGAATAATTTGTCACTCCCACTCTATGGTAGCTGGCGGTTTAGAACTAATATCATAGGTTACGCGATTCACGCCTTTCACCTTATTAATAATATCATTTGATACTTTACCCATAAATTCATATGGCAAATGTGCCCAATCGGCAGTCATAGCATCGGTTGAGGTCACAGCACGCAATGCAACAGCACGTTCATATGTACGCTCATCACCCATGACACCGACAGACTGCACCGGCAACAGAATAACTCCCGCCTGCCATACTTTATCGTACAGTCCCCAATCACGCAATCCTTGAATAAAAATATCATCCGCATCTTGTAAGATACGTACTTTCTCACGGGTAATATCGCCCAAAATACGTACAGCCAAGCCCGGTCCGGGGAACGGATGGCGGGTAATCAGATGCTCCGGCATACCCAATTCACGCCCCACACGACGAACTTCATCCTTGAACAACAAGCGAAGCGGCTCGCAAAGTTTCAGATTCATCTTTTCAGGAAGTCCGCCTACATTATGGTGGCTTTTAATCACCGTACCTGTAATGGATAACGACTCGATGCAGTCCGGATAGATTGTTCCCTGAGCCAGCCATTTTACATCCTTTATCTTATGAGCCTCCACATCGAATACATCGATAAAACCCTTACCTATAATCTTACGTTTACCTTCCGGCTCAGTCACGCCCGCCAGTTCCGAGAAGAATTTTTCGCTGGCATCTACACCAATCACGTTCAGTCCGAGACATTCGTAATCTTTCATCACATTCTTGAACTCATTCTTACGCAGCATGCCATGATCTACGAAAATACAAGTCAGGTTCTTGCCAATAGCCTTATTCAACAACACGGCAGCAACAGAAGAATCTACACCACCGCTCAAACCGAGCACAACCTTATCATCTCCCAACTGGGCTTTCAATTCAGCTACAGTACTTTCAATGAAAGAGGCCGGTGACCAGTCTTGCTTGCAACCGCAGACATCCACCACAAAATTCTTCAATATCTGCGTACCGTCTTCACTATGAAACACCTCCGGATGGAACTGTACGCCCCATACCTGCTCACCCTCTATCTGATAAGCCGCAATCTCTACTTTATCCGTCGAAGCGATCTTTTTGAAATTGTCAGGAATAGCGGTAATCGTATCACCGTGGCTCATCCATACTTGCGAGCCGTCACGCACTCCTTTCAGCAGCACATTATCTTTGCAGAAAGAAGCCAAATGAGCACGTCCGTATTCACGTGTACCTGCCGGTTCCACTTTTCCACCATTGGTATACGACAGATACTGCGCACCATAACAGATACCCAATATCGGATATTTACCGCGAATCTCACTCAAATCGACTTTAAACGCATCTTTATCGTAAACCGAAAAAGGACTGCCCGAAAGGATTACCCCTTTAATTGTTGAATCATCTTTTGGAAATTTGTTGTAAGGAATGATTTCGCAATATGTATCCAATTCGCGCACACGACGGCCTATAAGCTGTGTTGTTTGTGAACCGAAATCAAGAATTATTATTTTTTCCTGCATATAAATGGTTGGATTTTAAATAAATGATTTGCAAAAGTAGAAAAAAGTACGCAATCTATTATTAATAATAAGGAGAAAAATAAAAGGAGATTCACAGGATAATGCCCGGAACCTCCTCCTATTATTTTATCGGAATTAATCTCTCTTCTCTTTCAGCAAGTCACGAATTTCCGTCAACAGTACCTCTTCTTTCGTAGGTGCAGGAGGAGCAGGAGGTGCGGCAGGCGCTTCCTCTTTTTTCTTTGCCGTCAGTTTCGTAATCAGGCGTATAAATAAGAATATAGAAAAGGCAATAATCAGAAAGTCAAAGGTAGCCTGCAAGAACTGACCGTAATCCAATGATACCGCAGGCGCAATCTCTTTGCCGTCGGCTCCAATCTCAGCCGCCTTCATTACCCATTTCAAATCCGTAAAGTTCACACCGCCAACCAGCAAGCCGATCGGAGGCATAATTACATTAGCAACCAGCGATGATACGATCTTGCCGAACGCCCCACCAATAACCACACCGACAGCCATGTCAATGACGTTTCCTTTCATTGCAAACGCCTTAAAGTCCTGTAAAAATGTACTCTTTCCCATCTTTTTTCAATATTTAATGTGAATTTAATATGCGAATATAAAAACATTTTTGTAATTTTGCACCGCATTTGAAAAATAAAACAAATGCGGAGACCGAGAGATATTTGAACAAATATTATAAAACCCTTAAAAGTTTAAACAAAATGATTAAAGTAGGTATTAATGGATTCGGACGTATCGGACGTTTCGTTTTCCGCGCTGCAATGAAGAGAAACGATATTCAAATCGTAGGTATCAATGACCTTTGCCCGGTTGATTACTTGGCTTACATGTTGAAGTATGACACAATGCACGGTCAATTCGACGGTACTATCGAAGCAGATGTTGAAAACAGCAAATTGATCGTTAACGGTCAAGCTATCCGTATCACAGCTGAAAGAAATCCGGCTGACTTGAAATGGAATGAAGTAGAAGCTGAATACGTTGTAGAATCTACAGGTTTGTTCTTGAGCAAAGACAAAGCTCAGGCTCATATCGAAGCTGGTGCAAAATATGTTGTAATGTCAGCTCCTTCTAAAGATGACACTCCGATGTTCGTTTGCGGTGTAAACGAAAAAACATACGTTAAAGGTACTCAATTCGTATCTAACGCTTCTTGTACTACTAACTGCTTGGCTCCTATCGCTAAAGTATTGAACGACAAGTTCGGTATCCTTGACGGTTTGATGACTACAGTTCACTCTACAACTGCTACTCAGAAAACAGTTGACGGTCCTTCTATGAAAGACTGGAGAGGTGGTCGTGCTGCTTCTGGTAACATCATCCCTTCTTCTACCGGTGCTGCTAAAGCTGTAGGTAAAGTTATCCCTGCATTGAACGGCAAATTGACTGGTATGTCTATGCGTGTTCCGACTTTGGACGTATCTGTAGTTGACTTGACAGTTAACTTGGCTAAACCGGCTACTTACGCTGAAATCTGCGCTGCAATGAAAGAAGCTTCTGAAGGCGAATTGAAGGGTATCCTGGGTTACACTGAAGATGCAGTTGTTTCTTCTGACTTCTTGGGTGACACTCGTACTTCTATCTTCGATGCTAAAGCAGGTATCGCTTTGACTGACACATTCGTTAAAGTTGTATCTTGGTATGACAACGAAATCGGTTACTCTAACAAAGTTCTTGACTTGATCGCTCACATGGCATCAGTTAACGCTTAATTAGAAGATTAACATATAAGAAACCGCTGCGGATAACCGTAGCGGTTTTTTTGTATTCATTTTATATATTGTTAAAAAGCAAGCTTTTATCCGCATAGTAAGCTACAATTTTAGTAGTTTTGTGTTCTTATGGAAAGATTATTAATAACATTGATACTAATTTGCAGCATGAGTAATATAATAAATGCCCAGAATCCTTTCTTCGGGCAGTACTTGACACCGCACGAAACCGTGCCTTTTGACCGTATAAAAACCGAGCACTATGAACCTGCTATTCTTGAAGGAATCAAGCAACAAAATGCAGAAATAAATGCTATCATACATAACCCGGAAAAAGCAGACTTCCGAAATACAATAGAAGCTTTCGAACAATCTGGAGAGTTACTGGACAGAGTTACCGCCGTGTTCGGCAATATGCTCAGTGCGGAAACCAACGATGACCTGCAAGCATTGGCGCAAAAAATAATGCCGCTACTCAGCGAGCATAGTAACAATATCACGCTGAACGAAAAACTCTTTGCACGTGTAAAAGAGGTATACAACCAAAAAGAAAACTTACAGCTCAATCCGGAAGAAAGTAAGTTGTTGGAAAATGCCTATAACAGCTTCGTCCGTCACGGTGCTAATCTGGAAGGAGAAGCACGTGAAGAATACCGTCGGTTAACCACCGAGTTAAGTAAGTTGACACTGACTTTCAGTGAGAACAACTTAAAAGAAACAAATCGCTACCAAATGCTGTTGACGAAAAAAGAAAGTCTTGCCGGACTTCCCGAAATTATTGTGGAAGCAGCTGCCGAAACAGCGAAAAGCGAAGATAAAGAAGGATGGGCATTTACCCTTCACGCGCCAAGTTATGTTCCTTTTATGACCTATGCCGACAACCGTGATTTACGGCAGAGGTTATACATGGCGTACAATACAAAATGTACGCATGACAACGAATTCAACAATATCGAGATCGTAAAAAAAATAGCAAATACGCGCATGAAAATAGCGCAATTGCTAGGTTACAAGGATTATGCGGAATATACGCTCGTAAAACGGATGGCCGAAAACAGCGAGTCTGTATACAAGCTGCTTAACCAACTGTTGGAAGCATACACACCTACCGCACAACAGGAATACAAAGAGGTACAGGAGTTGGCACGTAAAGAGCAAGGAGAGGATTTTGTCTTAATGCCGTGGGACTGGAGTTATTACTCCAACAAGCTGAAAGATAAGAAATTCAATATCAACGAAGAAATGCTTCGCCCCTACTTCGAACTCGAACAGGTAAAGAAAGGAGTATTCGGACTTGCAGAAAGGTTATATGGAATAACTTTCCGCAAAAACACGGAGATTCCTGTCTACCATAAAGATGTAGAGGCTTTTGAAGTATTCGATAAAGACGGGAAATTCCTGGCTGTCCTGTATACTGACTTCCATCCGCGTCTAGGAAAACGTGCCGGAGCTTGGATGACCAGCTACAAAGATCAATGGATAGATAAGCAAACCGGTGAAAACAGCCGTCCGCACGTATCCGTTGTTATGAACTTCACCAAACCGACCGAAAACAAGCCTGCCCTGCTGACTTTCAATGAAGTAGAGACATTCCTTCATGAGTTCGGGCATAGCCTGCACGGTATGTTTGCCAACTCTACCTATAAGAGTTTGAGCGGAACCAATGTATATTGGGACTTCGTGGAATTGCCTTCACAAATCATGGAGAATTTTGCCATAGAAAAGGACTTCCTAAATACATTCGCCCGCCATTATCAGACAGGTGAAGCCCTGCCTGATGATTTAATAAAACGATTGGTAGACGCTTCAAATTTTAATGTAGCATACGCTTGTTTGCGACAGGTAAGTTTCGGTCTGCTCGATATGGCATGGTATACCCGCAATACAGCCTTTGAAGGGGATGTGAAAGCCTACGAGCAGGAAGCCTGGAAAAAGGCGCAGATATTGCCGGTCATCGAAGAAGCTTGCATGAGTACACAATTTTCTCATATCTTCGCCGGTGGCTATGCCGCAGGATATTACAGTTATAAATGGGCGGAAGTGTTGGATGCAGATGCATTCTCCCTGTTTAAGCAGAAAGGAATATTCAATCGCGAAGTTGCCGATTCGTTCCGTTACAACATTCTATCGAAAGGAGGAACGGAGCACCCGATGGTACTTTACAAACGTTTCAGAGGACAAGAACCGTCTATTGACGCGTTGCTAATCAGAAATGGAATAAAGAAATAAGTATTAACTATGAAAAAGAATATATTTCAAATAATAGGACTATTATTATTACTTCCTTTATTTTCAGGATGTAATGATTCGGATGATGTAGCCGCCATATTCACAGGAAAGACTTGGAAGCTAAACTATATCACTGTTGATGGAGGGCACGAGATGTTCGGCTTTTGGGAAAATGAAGCGGAAAAGAAGAAAAGTATGGATGAACTTAAAAAAAATGGCACATACAATGTTATATTTGAGGGTACAACTGAAGATGATCTGATTAGAGGAAACATAAGAGGAAGCGTTATCACTTCGTATCCCCTTGCCGGAACCTGGAGTGCAAACGGCAAAGACAATAAATTCAAAGCCAATATCACGGAAGGAAAGGACGGAGGTGATAAACTTGCCAAAAATTTTCTGGAAGGTCTCAAGAATGCGACATCTTACGAAGGGGACAGCAAAAATTTATACCTTTTGTATAAGCCTACCGGAAGTCAGCAGACCTTTCGAATGGTCTTTTACGTTGTTAATCAGTAACTAATCCGACACACAATATGGACACAGAGAAGAAACAATCAGAACTTGACAAACGTTATATACGTATGGCTAGCATATGGGCGGAGAACTCCTATTGCCAACGCCGCAAAGTAGGAGCTTTAATCGTCAAGGATAAAATGATTATCTCCGACGGATATAATGGAACGCCTTCCGGTTTTGAGAATGTATGTGAAGATGAAAACAACGTGACAAAGCCGTACGTTCTGCATGCGGAAGCAAATGCGATCACCAAAATAGCACGTTCAAACAACAGCAGTGACGGTGCAACGATGTATGTCACCGCTTCTCCCTGCATCGAATGTGCCAAATTAATCATACAGGCAGGTATCAAACGGGTGGTTTACTCGGAGCATTATCGCCTGGAAGATGGAATAGAGTTATTAAAGCGGGCAGGAATCGAAGTTATCTATGCAGAACCGGATGAAAAGCCTGCTTCGGACAAATAATAAGATGAATAAATAAGACGAACGTTTTAAAAAAGGAATAGACATGAGTACAAAAAGCTCTTCACGTTTTACACCTGTCATCATAGCAATCAGCGTGGTAATCGGGATTCTTATCGGCACATTTTATGCCAAACATTTCGCCGGTAACCGTTTGGGTATCATCAATGGTTCCTCCAACAAGCTGAACGCACTATTGCGAATCGTAGATGACCAATATGTAGACACTGTAAACATGACCGACCTCGTAGAAAAAGCTATGCCGCAGATTCTTGCCGAACTTGACCCGCACTCAACTTATATCCCGGCACAGAACCTCGAAGAAGTCAATTCGGAGTTGGAAGGCAGTTTCAGTGGAATCGGTATTCAGTTCACCATACAAAATGACACTATTCATGTGAATGCAGTCATTCAGGGAGGTCCTTCTGAAAAAGTGGGACTGATGGCAGGCGACCGTATCGTCACTGTGGACGACAGTTTATTTGTCGGCAAGAAAGTAACCAATGAACGGGCCATGCGTACCTTGAAAGGGCCGAAAGGTTCTCAAGTGAAATTAGGAATCAAACGCATGGGAGAAAAAGAACTGTTGAACTTCAATATCACACGTGGAGATATTCCTCAAAATACTGTAGACGCCGCTTATATGGTGAACGATGATATCGGCTACATAAAAGTGAGCAAGTTCGGACGTACCACTCATGTAGAGCTGCTCAACGCATTGGCACAGTTGAACCATAAAAAATGCAAGGGGCTGATTATCGACCTGCGTGGTAACACCGGAGGATACATGGAAGCAGCTATCCGCATGGTAAACGAATTCTTGCCGGAAGGGAAACTGATAGTATATACGCAAGGCCGTAAATATCCCCGTGCAGAAGAATTTGCTAACGGCACAGGCAGTTGCCAGAAAATGCCGCTTGTCGTACTCATTGACGAAGGTTCCGCTTCTGCCAGCGAGATCTTCACCGGAGCTATTCAGGACAACGATCGGGGAACAGTTATCGGACGACGCTCGTTCGGCAAGGGACTTGTACAGCAACCTATCGACTTCAGTGACGGTTCCGCTATCCGTCTGACGATTGCCCGCTATTACACTCCGTCCGGACGTTGTATCCAACGCCCATACGAAAGTGGCAAAGACCGGAACTACGAACTGGATTTATACAACCGTTATGAGCATGGAGAATTTTTCTCACGCGACAGTATCAAGCAGAATGAAAAAGAACGCTATAATACCAGTCTGGGACGTACCGTATATGGCGGTGGCGGTATCATGCCGGATATATTCGTACCGCAAGATACTACGGGAGTCACTTCTTACCTTTCTACGGTTATCGGTCGCGGACTGACTATCCAATTTACTTTCCAATATACCGACAATAACCGGAAAAAGCTCAGCGAGTACGAGACGGAAGAAGAACTGTTGAATTATCTCCGCCGTCAAGGACTGGTAGAACAGTTTGTCCGCTTTGCTGACAGTAAGGGAGTGAAAAGAAGAAATATCCTGATCCAAAAGTCGTATAAGCTGTTAGAAAAAAACATTTATGGCAACATCATCTACAATATGCTAGGGTTGGAGGCTTATCTTCAGTATTTTAACAAGAGTGACGCCACTGTCAACAAAGGTATTGAAATACTCGAAAAAGGAGAAGCCTTTCCAAAAGTACCGATAGCTGTAGAAGAGGAAGAACCGACCAATAAAGATGGAAAGAAAAAAGGAACTGCGTAAGCATATAGCAACACTGAAGACACATTATAATTCAGTGTTGCGGAAGTCGCTATCAACCCAAATACTTGCCGCCCTCGAAGCCCATCCGGCTTTTAGGGCGGCAAGCACCGTTTTACTTTACTATTCATTGAAGGATGAAGTAGATACACATACATTTGTACAAAAATGGAGCAAAAAGAAACGTATTCTACTCCCGGTAGTGGTAGACGATGATTTAGAATTACGGATATACACCGGTCCCGAAGACATGGCAACCGGAAGCTATGGCATAGAAGAACCGACGGGAGAATTATTTACCGATTATGCGACCATAGACTTTATCGCTGTTCCCGGAGTAGCTTTCGACCTGAAAGGAAACCGTCTGGGACGGGGAAAAGGATATTACGACCGGCTTTTACCACGCATACCATCAGCCTACAAAGCAGGTATCTGTTTTCCGTTCCAATTAGTAGAAGAAGTTCCTGCGGAATCTTTCGACATCCGCATGGATATAATTATAACCATCAACGAAAAATAATATTTGTAATAACGGTAGCCCCCACTTTCGTGTTAAGCGCACGTATCAGCATTTCACGCCCCATCATCAACTCCTGCCGAAGAGCTGCAGAAGTGAGATGCACATACAAAGTCTGATTACGGATATAAAGATTGCTGGTATAAGTTGCCGCAGGTCCCAAGATTTTAGGCCAGGCATCCAACAATCTTTGTTCATTCAACGGAGACTCCAAACTCTCCTGACGAAGAAATTGCTGTATCAGTTTCCCTATCTGTTCAGCGTCATTACGTTTCATTGTTCAGCCTCCATTTCGCGAATGATTCCTTTTTCAACAAAAAACATTTTATAGTCACTGCCCACTTTATACAAAATGCGATCCAGATGTTCCCGATTCGTATCCGTAATAAAGATCTGCCCGAAATTATCTCCGGCAACCAACTTCACTATCTGCTCCACACGTGAAGCGTCCAGCTTATCAAAGATATCATCCAGCAATAATAGAGGAACGGTCCTTCCGGTACGTTTCAAAAAATCAAATTGCGCCAGTTTCAAAGCGACCAGATACGTCTTATTCTGTCCTTGCGAACCTTCTTTCTTGATCGGAAACTCCCCTAAAAGCATATTCAGTTCATCCTTATGAATTCCCCGCAAAGAGAAGCCCATAATCTTATCCCGTTCCCGGCTTTGCTTCAATACTTCCAACAAAGAAGCCTCCCGCGCATGGGAATCGTAAGACAGTCCAACCTGTTCCTTATCTTGAGAAATGAACGAATAAAAAGACTGGAATATAGGAATAAACTCTTTGATAAACGCCTCACGCTTCTTGAATACAACCTCACCGGCCTGTGCCATCGTCTCCTCCCACACCAGAAAGAGTTCTTCTTCCACCGGCAGTTCGCTTTTCAGCAAAGTGTTGCGCTGCGTCAATGCTTTATTATAACGGATCAATGCATCCAGGTATTCCTTATCATACTGGGAAATCACCACATCCATAAACCGTCGGCGTTCATCACTTCCACCGGCAATCAGTTCTGAGTCGGCAGGCGACACCATGACCAGAGGCAGGAAACCGATGTGGTCCGAAAAACGGCTGTATTCTTTCTTATTCCTTTTGAATTGTTTCTTCGAACGGCGTTTCATTCCACAATAAATCTCTTCGGGAGTTCCATCCTCCGCCTCATAGAAACCTTGAATAACAAAGAAGTCCTGTTCATGACGAATATTCTGAGAATCAATCGGATTACCGGAGCTCTTACAGAAAGATAAAAAGTACACCGCATCCAACAAGTTGGTCTTTCCCATTCCATTCTGTCCGAAAAAACAGTTCAGTTTAGCGGAGAATCCCAGCTCCACCTCTTCCAGATTCTTATAATTCAATATGGATATTCGTTTCAGTATCATTGTTTACACGTTAATTTGTTCACAAAAGTAGCAAGATTTTCGTGGTTTTCGGAGGTAAAATAAAAAAAGATGGCTCTAAATTTCATTTGTAGATATAAAAAAACTAATTTTGCGAGTCGAAATATCAAACAGTGAATAATAACAAAAAGAATCATATAAAAATGGCAGAACAAAAAAATCAGAATGAACATCTGAACGTAGAAGATGCACTGACACAATCGGAAGCGTTTCTTATCAAGTACAAAAACGCAATCATCGGCGGTGTTGTTGCTGTGATTATTATTGTAGCAGGTTTTATCATGTACAAAAACCTCTATGCTGAACCTCGTGAAGAAAAAGCACAAGCTGCTCTTTTCAAAGGACAGGAATACTTTGAGCAGGACGCTTTTGAGCAGGCTCTGAACGGTGACAGTATAGGTTATGCCGGTTTCCTGAAAGTAGCGGATGACTACAGTGGAACAAAAGCCGCTAACTTGGCAAAAGCATACGCAGGTATCTGCTACGCACAACTCGGTAAATATGAAGATGCAGTAAAGATGCTGGATAGCTTCGATGGAAGCGACCAGATGGTTGCTCCGGCAATCTTGGGTGCTGCCGGCAACTGCTATGCACAACTTGGACAATTGGATAAAGCGGCTTCTACTCTGCTGTCGGCAGCAGACAAAGCCGACAACAATACACTGAGCCCGATCTTCCTGTTGCAAGCCGGAGAAATCCTGGTAAAACAAGGAAAATATGACGATGCAGTAAACGCTTATACTAAGATTAAGGATAAATATTTCCAGTCTTACCAAGCAATGGACATCGACAAATACATCGAACAAGCTAAATTGATGAAAAAATAATAAGGCTCTAAATACCTTATTATATATAACTAAGTATATTATACTTTTTAGACGCGGATAACGCAGATAACGCGAATTTCAAAATGAACAAATCCGCATTATCTGCGTTATTTACGTTTAAAAGTCAATCCCCAAAATTCAAATTACTACTTACTATGGCAACAGCTTACCATAATTTATCCGAATACGATTTCAACTCCGTTCCGAATGCAGAAAATATGAAATTCGGCATTGTTGTATCTGAATGGAACTTCAATATTACAGGTGCTTTACTGAAAGGAGCGGTCGATACATTAAAAAAACATGGAGCCAAAGATGAAAATATTCTGGTAAAAACCGTACCCGGAAGTTTCGAACTTACCTTTGGCGCTAATCAAATGATGGAAAATTGTGATATTGACGCAATAATCGCAATAGGTTGCGTAATTAAAGGAGATACTCCGCATTTTGATTACGTTTGCATGGGAGCCACTCAAGGAATTACCGAGTTAAACGCAACTGGCGATATACCAGTAATTTACGGATTAATTACCACCAATACAATGGAGCAAGCAGAGGATCGTGCCGGTGGTAAGCTGGGTAACAAAGGAGACGAATGTGCAATTACTGCAATAAAAATGATTGATTTTGTTTGGAGTTTAAATAAATAGTTGTATCTTTGCACCGCAATTGAGAAACAAACCTCCTCAAGAGCAAAATAAAGGGCAAATACCAGAGTGGCCAAATGGGGCAGACTGTAAATCTGCTGGCTTACGCCTTCGGTGGTTCGAATCCATCTTTGCCCACAAAAATTGCGGAAGTAGCTCAGTTGATAGAGCATTAGCCTTCCAAGCTGAGGGTCGCGGGTTTGAGCCCCGTCTTCCGCTCTCTAAAGAGAATCTGAGAAATTGGATTCTCTTTTTTTATATACTTTAGACCACTAAGATTATGAAAGATTCTTCAACACGATCACACGTACTCCGATTGGCACACGATCCTATTCCTACGGTCCACATTGGTATTATCGGATTGGGTAATCGGGGATTACTCACTCTTAAGCGTTATCTGCAAATTGAAGGAGCCGAAATCAATGCTCTTTGCGAAATCAGGGAAGGAAACTTGGAAAAAGCCCGTTATCTATTAAAGGAAGCCAATCGTCCCGAAGCAGCCGGATACACCGGCACTGAAGGATGGAAAAAGATGTGTGAATCGAACGGATTAGATTTAGTCTTTATTTGCACGGACTGGCTAATGCATACTCCTATGGCGATTTTTGCGATGGAATGCGGCAAACATGTAGCGATTGAGGTTCCGGCAGCTATGAGTGTAGAAGAATGTTGGCAGTTAGTAGACACTGCGGAAAAGACAAGACGCCACTGCATCATGTTGGAGAACTGCTGCTACGATCCGTTTGCATTGACCACACTCAATATGGCACGTCGGGGAGTGCTGGGGGAAATCATGCATGTGGAAGGAGCCTATATTCACGACCTGCGCTCAATGTATTTCGCCGAAGAGAGCGAAGGCGGTTATCACAATCACTGGGGAAAAAAATACAGCATCGAACATACCGGCAACCCCTACCCCACGCATGGTTTGGGTCCCGCCTGCCAGATACTTGACATTCACCGCAGCGACAGAATGGAATATCTTGTTTCCATGTCCACTCATCAAGCAGGTATGAGTGAGTACGCACGCAGAATGTTCGGCGAATATTCACCGGAAGCCAATCAGAAATACCTCTTAGGAGATGTCAATACGACTCTTATCCATACAGTCAAAGGAAAAACAATCATGCTTCAATATGATGTATCCACACCTCGCCCGTATAGCCGTCTGCAAACAGTATGCGGCACAATGGGCTTTGCCCAGAAATACCCGGTTCCTCGCATCGCACTGGAACCTAACGGCGACACTCCCCTTCAAGGAGAAATGTTGGAGAAAACATTAGCACGCTACAAACACCCATTCAGCGCAACTATCGGAGAAGAAGCGCATCGCAAAGGATTACCCAATGAAATGAATTATGTTATGGACTATCGGCTTATCTATTGTCTGCGCAATGGCTTGCCACTGGACATGGACGTTTATGACGCTGCCGAATGGTCATGTATTACAGAGTTAAGTGAAAAATCAGTACTAAACAAAAGTATGCCGATGGAGATACCGGATTTTACCAGAGGGGCTTGGAAAGACTGCAAATATTAAAAAAACCTTTTTTTACAGGGGAAAAATAGGGTTACAAGCACACAAACAGTATTTATTATAAAGCCATCACATATTCAATATCAAAAACATGAAAACACCTTTAACATTAAAAACAGGCTTACTGGCTATCTTTCTAATTTGCACAGTCAGCGTTTCTGCAAATAAAACTATCTCTGTTGCCGATTTCGGCTTAAAACCGGACAGTCGTATCAATGCAGTACCCTTTATACAAAAAGCAATCAAAGCCTGCAAAGAAAATCCGGGTTCTACGCTCCTATTTCCGAAAGGGAGGTATGATTTCTGGTCACAACACGCCACAGAAAAAGAATATCATGAAACTAATACGTATGACGTAAATCCTAAAATCCTTGCTGTACTGCTAAAGGAGATCAATGATCTCACCATTGACGGAAACAACTCGGAATTTATCATGCACGGACGGATGCAGCCATTCACTTTAGATCACTGCCAAAACATAACACTGAAGAATTTCACCATAGACTGGGACATTCCTTTAACCGCACAAGGCGCTGTCATCGAATCTACCCCCGACTATATGGAGATTGAGATCAACGCCTGCCAATATCCCTACATCATCGAAAACAAGAGACTGACCTTCGTCGGCGAAGGATGGAAAAGCGGCGTATGGTCCATTATGCAATTTGATCCCAAGACCCATTTCGTTTTGCCCAATACAGGTGACAATCTAGGATGGCGCAGCTATGACGCGATAGAAGTAAGTCCCGGACGTGTCCGCCTGTCTGACCCTAAAAGAGAAGCGAACAAGTTCTATCCCGCACCGGGCACTATCCTCGTATTGAGACATAGTACCCGCGATCATGCCGGAATCTTCATCTACCACAGTACAGACACAAAGATGGAAAATCTGAAACTGTTCCACACGTGCGGGCTTGGCATTCTGTCGCAATATAGTAAAAACATTTCATTCAATGATGTCCATATCATCCCAAACGCCTCTAAAGGACGCGTATTGAGCGGACACGATGACGGCTTCCACTTTATGGGATGCAGCGGTTTGCTTAAAATAGAGAATTGTTGTTGGACAGGACTCATGGACGACCCCATCAACATTCACGGAACTTGTTCGCGCATTATGGAAGTCCTCTCTCCTACCCGCATCAAATGCAAATTCATGCAAGATATGAGTGAAGGTATGGAATGGGGACGCCCGGATGAAATAATCGGTTTCATCGAACATAATACAATGCGTACAGTAGCTACCAACAAAATGAAAAAGTTTACAGCATTAAACAAAGCCGAATTTATCATTGAATTATCCAAGCCCCTCCCCACCGGAGTTGAAGTAGGATATGTAATAGAGAATCTGACCTGTACTCCCGATGCGGAAATACGTAACTGCCATTTTGGAAGTTGCCGTGCACGCGGCTTGCTCGTATCCACTCCGGGAAAAGTCGTCATAGAGAACAATGTTTTCGAATCGAGCGGTTCCGCCATTCTGATTGCCGGAGACGCTAACGCCTGGTATGAATCAGGAGCTGTGAAAGATGTATTAATACGCAACAACGAATTCCGTTACCCCTGCAACTCATCACTTTACCAGTTCTGCGAAGCGGTAATCAGCATTGATCCCGAAATTCCTACCCCGGAACAAAAGTACCCGTATCACCGCAATATCCGGATTGTAGACAACACATTCCATCTTTTTGATTACCCGATTATTTATGCCCGCTCGGTAGATGGTTTAACATTTTCGAACAATACGTTAATACGCAACACAACCTATCAGCCCTATCACTACCGCAAAGAAGGTATCACGTTGGAAGCCTGCAAGTCCGTCGTTATCTCAAACAATAAAATAGAGGGTGATGTATTAGGACGTATTGTCAAATTTGAAAAGATGAAATCATCGGATATCAAAATCAGTAAAAATCCATTCTTCCGGAAAGCCAAATAACTGTTTCCGCTAGACAACACGAACAAATAGCATAAACAACGGCAGATTATCTTTTAGAAATTTCAAGGCTAAAGTGATCTGCCGTTCCACTGCTTTTTCCCCTACTCCACAACGTTCAGCAATTTCTTTACACGACAGATGTTCCTCACGACTCATTTTGAAGATCTGTTGTCTCTTGGGAGGAAGCTGCGCAACCAAACTATCAATATAATTTTTCAAATCGACAGCATCCAGTTCTTCTTCTATTTCGTATGATTCTTCAATTCCCCTCAGAGCCGTCATCCTAAAATTCAAATCAATGAAATATCTACGCGAATAATTGAATATGATGTTTCGGGTTATCATAAAAAGAAATCCATCAAAATTCTTATCAGCATCCAGTATTTCTTTCGACTCCCAGACTTTCAAAAACACATCTTGAACCACTTCCGACAATTCGGAGGAAGATATAATGTAAAGTTGCGCAAAGTTATAAACTTTTAGCCAATAACGATTATACAAGATAGTAAACGCTTCCGCATCGCCACCTTTCAGTCTGTCTATAACCAGCTTCTCTTCCATTTGTGTTTAATTATATCACAAAAGTAAGGAAAAAATAATAAACTGCTACATTTTTTTAAGTATTTATTTTAGGCAAAAAACAGGGAATGACCGAACAGTTACAATCCACATTAAAAAAATGATTTTTTTTAATGTGGATGTGGGGCTTTGAACGAGTTATGTGTATTTATATATAGAGACTAAAAAAAGAAGTTTAAATGAACAATATACAAAGAATGGATAAAAAGAGCATAATCAAGATTTTACTGACAGGTAGACTGACAAAAAGCCAACGCAAAGATATCGCGGACCTGGATTTTGTAAATACAGAAATAAAAAAGCAATGGGATGAGTCCGGAAACAGAATGGTTGACATGGCAATAAAAGAGCAAATATGGAAAAAAGTAAAAGCGAAAAGCATCCACAAGAAACAAAATAAAAATTTCGTGGAACAAAAATGGTACTTCATCGCAGCTTCCGTCACTCTTTTGTTAGCCGTCGGAGGATTATGGTTAAGTTCTCAAGGAGATAAATCCGGAAAAGAATTCATCGAAATCACAGCTCAAGAGAGTCAAGTTCATGTTTTGCCGGATAGTACCAAAGTATGGATGGAAAGCGGAAGTTCCATTCGATATGCCAAAGTATTCAATCAGAACAGAAAAGTGTGGTTGAAAGGCAATTCGCTATTTGAAGTGTATAAACATGAAAAAAGTACTTTTCAAGTTTATATAAACAAGGCTTTCATAGAAGTAAAAGGTACTTGTTTCCTCGTCAAACAGTCCAATGCCGAAAAAAACGAAATCACACTGTTTCATGGCAAGATTGAATTCAATGTAGAGTCTACCGGAAAGAAGACAGTGATGAAACCAATGCAAAAAATGGTCTATAACCCGACCAATGCACAAACTGAAATAAGAAATATCATCCATGTAAACTGGAAAGACGGAAAATTCCATTTCAAGGATGTCCCTCTGCAACAGCTTATCAAAACAATCAATCAGATATATGACACGAACATCGTACTGGACAAAATGATTAACCACGAATCGGCATTCACAGGCATTATCCGCTACGACGAACCACTCGAAGATGTCATCAGCAAAATTTGCTTCAGCTTAAACCTTACCCAAGAAAAACAAAAAAATCATATAATGATAAAGAACGAATAACAATTAAAACCAATATTAACCAAATGTCTAATCAAAAATGCTAAAAGCATGAGAAAAATTCAAATTTCTTACAGGCAGCGATATCTGAAATATATCGTGTTGCTATTGCTTTTTTATCCGCTCTCTGTACTAGGAGCACAAAGTAAAATCGCGGTAAAAGGGCAGTCTATTACAATCAAGCAAGCTATTCAGCTTATTGAGAAAAGTAGTAATTACATCTTTTTCTACAATGCTGCTGATTTGAAAAACACAACCAGCAAGAATATTAACTGTGAGGGCTCCATTGAAGATGTATTGGCAGTCGTATTCAATGGGAGTGGCATCACCTATATGATAAAAGGAAACGAGATCATATTGAAAGCGAGCAAGGTGGAAGCATCACAGCAAACTAAGAAGAAACGTACCGTGACAGGTACGGTTATCGATGCAGAAAACGGAGATCCAATTATCGGAGCATCCATTGTACTGAAAGGACAAAAAGAAGGAGGTACGATTACTGACTTGGACGGTAATTTTTCCATCTCCATCACAGGCACAAAAGCGTTACTCGAGATCAGCTACATCGGTTATAAAAAGAAAACAGTCGATGTAGGTGATTTGGGTGTCATCAATGTAAAACTGGAATCGGACAACCAGCTGCTGAATGAAGTCGTGGTAGTAGGCGCAGGTACTCAGAAAAAGGTCAGCGTGACAGGCTCTATCACAAGCGTGAAAGGTATGACCCTAAAAGCGCCCAGTTCTTCACTTACCTCTTCTTTTGCCGGCAAACTGTCGGGAGTCATCTCCATGACAAAATCCGGTGAGCCGGGTGCCGCTTCCGAATTCTACATCCGTGGTGTCAGCACTTTTGGAGGGCGTGCCACACCGCTGATTCTCTTGGATGATGTGGAAATCTCCACTGCCGACTTAAACAATCTCCCCGCCGAAACCATTGAAAGCTTCTCTATCTTGAAAGATGCTTCGGCAACCGCCATCTACGGTGCGCGTGGTGCGAACGGTGTGATGTTGATTACGACCAAGACCGGTAAAGAAAATGAAAAGACACGTATCAACGTGACTATCGAGAATTCTTTCAACAAACCGATGAATATGCCGGAGTTCGTGGACGGAGCTACTTGGATGGAACTATACAATGAAGCGCAGACCACCCGCAGCCCGCAGTCTACCCCTAAATACACACAACAAGTGATTGACAATACACGCAATCATGTCAACCCGTACGTATATCCCGACGTAGACTGGCAAGATATGATTTTCAAGAAAATGAACATGAACCAACGTATAAATGTCAACATCTCCGGTGGTGGCAGCAAGGCTTCTTACTATATGAGCTTGCAAGCGAACCACGATACTGGTCTTCTAAACACGAAGAAAGTATATTCCTATAATAACAACATCAACAATTGGGGATACAATTTCCAGAACAATATTTCATATAAGGTTACCCCGACTACAAAAATCGACCTGCACATGAATGCGCAGATCCATAGTCAGAAAGGGCCTAATTACAGTACTTCCAGTCTGTTCGCCATGATGTTGTCCACCAATCCCGTATACTTTCCAGCCACATTCCCCGCACAAGAGGGTGACAAGCATATCCGTTTCGGTAATGCACGCTGGGCAGGTTCGAGTCTGCGTACCAATCCATACGCCTATATGTTGAGCTCATTCAAAGAAAATAATGAGAACACGCTGAACACTTCTTTGAAAATCAACCAGAAACTAGACTTCATCACTAAAGGTCTGAGCATTCAGGCAATGGTGAACTGGAAAAACTGGTCATCATCCAATTACAGCCGCAGCATTAATCCCTACTATTATGGAGTGAAAAGCGGCAGTTATAACCCCGCCAACCCGACCGACTACGAGCTGGAAGCACTGAATACCGACGGAACCGATTATTTGGCTACTTCCGCTATCGGCAAATCTTCCGACCAGACATTCTATATGGATGCCCGCTTGAACTACGACCGTCAATTTGACCTGCATCACGTCACCGGTATGTTGATGTATATGCAGCGTGAATACCGCAGCGATGTATTGCCACAACGCAACCAGGGTATTTCCGGACGCTTTACTTACGATTACGGCCAACGTTATCTCGTTGAGTTGAACTTCGGTTACAACGGTACGGAACGTCTGGCAAAGAAAAGCCGTTTTGAATTCTTCCCTGCCGTTTCTTTAGGTTGGGTAATCAGTAACGAAGCATTCTTCGAGCCGCTAACAGACGCCATCAGTAACTTGAAAGTCAGAGGTTCATACGGTCTGGTAGGTAGCGATGAAACCGGTATGGGTGCCGGAGCGCAACACTTTCTTTACATCGACCAGGTATACCTTAACAACATAGGATTCACCACAGGCGTAGACATGAACTACACGCTGAGCGGACCGCAGATGATTACATACGCCGTACAAAACGCCAGCTGGGAACGTGTGAAAAAGCTCGACATCGGTCTCGACATCGAACTGTTGCGTCAGATAACCATTACCACCGACTATTTCAAAGAACGTCGTTATAATATTTTGTTGAACCGGGAGGCATGGCCGGAATCACTGGCATACTATACCGCCAAACCCTGGAGCAACAAAGGTAAGGTAGACAACTGGGGATTTGAAGTCAGCCTCAACTGGCACAAAGAAATCATCAAAGACCTTTTCATCGACTTCCGTGGCAACTTCACTTATACGGAGAACAAATATGTCGACCTCGATGAGCCCATTTATCCGTATGTATGGAAAACGTCTACCGGAAAACCGCTTAGCCGCACCACCGGTTATGTAGCCGAAGGCTTATTCCAAAGCCAGGAAGAGATAGACAACAGTCCGGAACAAAACTTGGGCAGCGTAGTAAAACCGGGTGATATCAAATACCGCGACATCAACGGTGACGGAAAAATTGACTCCAACGACGAAGTGATGCTCTCACCATACGGAAGCACCCCTCGTATCCAATACGGTTTGGGATTGAACATCACTTATAAGAAGTTTGACTTCGGTGTATTCTTCAACGGTTCTGCCAAACGCAAGATTATGGTCAGCGGTGTCACTCCATTCGGAGAAAGTGACTATAACGTCATGAAGTTCATCGCCAACGAACGGTGGACGGAAGCCAATCCGAATCCCAACGCCACTTACCCGCGTCTAGGTCTGGTAAGTTCGCAAACAGCTAACAATAATGTATCAAGTTCATACTGGATGCGCAACGGTAATTTCCTCCGTTTCAAAACTTTGGAATTCGGATATAACTTCGGATATGGCCGTGTATACCTCAGTGGTGACAATCTAGCCGTATTCAGTCCGTTCAAGCTATGGGATCCAGAACTATCATACAACTCCTACCCGCTGCAACGAACATTCAATGTCGGTGTACAACTCAATTTCTAAATTGTAACTTAAAATTTAATACTCACATATATGAGACTGAAAGATAAAATAACCCAAATAAGCGGAATGCTTGCAATAGCTGCCTGCTGTCTGACATCTTGCGACTATCTGGATGTGGTTCCTCCCGAACAAGCCCAATTGATAGATGCCACTAAAACACCGGAAGCCACCAAAGGATTCCTCTATTCCTGCTATGCCGGTATCAAAGAATATTTTCCGTGGCAATATACCAATGTGGAAGCATCAACGGATGAATATGCCCTACCTCCGCTATGGGGACATGACGGACAAAAAGTAGCATGGGGTCTCGCTACTCCTGGTAATGCCGCTGCCTGGAAATGGGGAACGTTCTACCGTTACATCGGCCAATGCCATTTGTTCCTCTCACAGTTGGAAAATGCGCAAGGCATATCCGAAGTTCTGAAGAAAGAGTGGAAAGCGGAAGCCAACTTCCTCATCGCTTATTATCATTTCCTGTTGCTCGAATACTACGGGCCGATTCCCATCACCGACTCTTATATCGACATGGACACACCGTCGAATGAATACAATGGCCGTTCCCACTTCGACTATGTGACAAGTTGGATTTGTATGAAACTAGACAAGGCGGCAGAGGATCTTCCCGCCTCCCGTGTAGGAGATGAATGGGGACGCGCCACTTCTACCATTGCCAAAGCTATCAAAGCCCGTCTATTACTGTACGCAGCTTCACCGTTATGGAACGGCAAATTCCCTTTCCCTGACTGGAAGAACGAGAAATGTACTACACCGGGATATGGCTACGAACTGGTCAGCAAGACTTACGATCCAGACAAGTGGGAACGTGCATTGACAGCTTGTAAAGATGCACTGGAATGGGCCGAGGGTGACGGCGGTAACTCATTGATGGGCATCTCAGCCTGCGAAAGCATGATCAGCAACGATCAGCTAAACGATCCTTTCAGCAAGTTAAAAGCACCTGTAGAAAACAGCGCATTCACCGACGAGTTTAAAAAGCGTATCATGTTAATGCGTTACATCGTAACCACCCGCTACTCCGATGGAAACAAAGAAATGATCTGGGGAGTAGCCGGAACGGACACTTATAACCAGAAAATGGCATCTTTGCCCTTGCATTGCAGCAAGCAAAACAACGGTACTTACTGGAACGACGGTTACAGCGGAATATCACCATTTCTTAATGCCGTAGAAAATTTCTATACCAAAGACGGTGAACTGCCACGCATCGCTGCCGAACAAGGAAAGTTTGCAGCAGAAGATACATGGTATGAACCTTATAATGGAGATATCATCCGCTTGAATGCCAATCGTGAACCGCGCTTCTACGCATGGATTGCTTTTGACGGCGACCAATATGCCGTGAAGTTAAATGACGGGAATCCGTTGGTCATCGACCTCAAAGATCCTGCCAAACAAGGAAAGAGCGTCACAGGAAACAGTGCGCGCAACTATTGTGTAACCGGTTATCTCTGCAAGAAGTTTATCCGTCCGAACACCAACTGGACTCAATATGGCAATCTCGACCAGAAAGATTATCCGGCTACCATTATCCGCCTGGCAGAGCTTTATCTCAATCTGGCAGAATGCTATGCATCCAAAGATAATCCGGATGAAACAAATGCATTAAAATACTTGAACACTATCCGTCGTCGTGCCGGTATCTCCGAACTAACGCACGAAATGATTGAGACATCAGGAGTATCTCTGGTGGACTGGATACGCAATGAACGTTTCATTGAACTGTATGGCGAAGGCCACCGCTACTATGATGCCCGCCGCTGGATGATTGCTCCGCAAGTATTTGCAGCAGGCGTACGCAAAGGACTTAATATAGAAAAATTGGAAAACCCGTCTTTTGAAGAGCTGAATCAGCCTGTCTCCGTACAGCAAGACTTCAAATGGGAAAATCGTATGTATCTGGCTCCGGTATTCGTGAACGAAGTGTATAAAAACACACAGATGGTTCAAGCACCGGAATATTAATCTTAAACAAGTATACTAATATGAAGAAATTAACATATTCATTCCTTTTCTTGGGAACAATCATTGCACTAGGAGGCTGCAAAGAAGACAGCTACGAAGACTTGATTCCCGAGCAATATGACAAGATTCTCTACTTGAAGAACTACGGGCAGCAGACTTTAGAGCTCTTCGATGACGGTTCACCGGTAGACTATTCACTGACTGTGGTAAAAACCGGAAGCAATCCTGCGGCTACCGCACAGGCACAAGTAAAAATTATGTCTCAAACTGAGATTGACAAAGACGCACGTTACCAAGGTAACAATTACAAAGTGATTTCTTCCGATTGTTACACCTACAAAACGGAAATACTCGACTTGACCTCTTCTGAAACTTACAAACAGATAAAAATGAAAATATCTCCGACCAAGATATTGGAAGAAATAAATGCGACAAAGGGAGAGAATCCGAATTATGTATATACGATTCCTTTCCGTCTCAGTAGTCCGAACGATCAAGTCAATGAAGAAAAGAAAGACTTGATTCTGAAACTGAATGTAACCAAGTTGAGTATCTACTTCAAAAAAGGAAGCCAGACTGTCGATTTGAACACATTGCCAGGAGACGAATGGGCCTTTGAAACCGGAATAGCTATGGTATCCGGAGTACAGAATACTTGGGATTTCATTGCTGACATAGAAGTTGACCAAAGACAAGAGGTATTGGAGGAATATAATACAAGCAATAATACTTCCTATCTGATGATTCCTGACGGTGCTATCGTCAATACCAACGCAGGTGTATTTGAAGCAGGAAACAATGAAACCGCCGCTACCATAAGAATCCAACGTTCCGGATTGGCAAAAGGATATACTTATTTAGTTCCTTTAAAACTCAAGCCAATCACTGATATAGAAACAATTACAGTTAGTGATAAAATGCATTATATAATACTGGAATATCCGCTAGATCCGGAAGATGACAAGATTAATTTAACAGTAGACAGTTTCTTCGATATATATGGTTGGCATATAGCTAATGACTATGGTAATATGCTTGATGATGACAACTCGACACATTTTGAGACCCAATATTGGGCAGTTACGGGAAATTCAACTTATGGGACTCCATTAGATGTCAAATTAGGGAAAGAAGTGCATTCCGTCATGTTTGAATATATAACCAGAGGCACAGGAAGTACCAACCCTAGTGACATTACACTTTGGGCTTCCAACAATGATGAAGTGACAAGCAACGCAGACTCAAATAGTTGGTTCAAACTCGGTGAAGTATCAAATACTCCTGCAGTAGGTGAAGAATATAAAAAATTCACCTCTAAAGTATATATTTCATCTACTCCATTCAAATATTTAAGAATAGCCGTTAAAAAAGGAAATTCTGCGGTTGATGGAACTGCTTCTTCCGCTGGCGGTTGTTGGGGTGTAGCGAAATTAACCATATGGGCAAATTAAAATTAATCAACAAAGATAACTATTTATGAAACATATATACAATTATCTGACTTTCCTTTTCTGTCTCTTTACCATGACCGTCTATACGGGCTGTAAAGACGATGAAGAAGAACTCATAGCCAAACAATTCGAGATAGACGGAAGCGAATTGAATAAAGAGATCGATTTCCGTAGCACAACAATCTCTATTCCTGTAAAGACGAATATGCGTGTAAGTGAATGGACCGTGAATTCGAACCAGAAATGGGTAACGGCATTCCAGCAAAAAGATGAAATCACTTTATCTATTCTGGATAGTAAGCTGACAAATGAGCGTACAGCCAAAATCACAGTTACATCAGAAATAGCAGATGTAAACTATACCATCACTTTGACACAATATGGGATTAATGATGTCCAGTTTAAAGATGACAAGAAAATTGTCCCAACCGGCGGAAAGGCTAATCAACAACATGGTAATGACGGAATAGAAAACTCATACGATACCAGTCTTGAGACAGGATATCATTCACCTTGGGAATACAAGATTGATGATCCTACAACCAGGTTTCCCGTCATACTAGACTATTACTTTGCAAATAATAGCTATAAAATAGACAAAATCGTCTACTATCAACCCTATGGTAATGGAGCCATTGGTAAATTTAAACTAGGATACAGCCTAGAAGAAAAACAAAAATATGAGAATGACGACTTTACATTCTTAAAAGACGAAAACAACGAAGATGAGATTTTCGACTTTAAGCAAAGTGGAGGTACTCAAATTTTAGACACAGACAAACTTCCACAAGGAACTAAAGCGATTCGCTTCCACGTATTGGATGGTTATGGCAACAATAAGAATCCAGACAATGAAGCTTCCGGCAAGGTGGAAGGATTCGTAGCATGTAAAGATATGTCATTCTACGAAAAGACTAACTATCGTGAAATGAACGATCCTATATTACAAGTGTTCACTGACCTTACTTGTTCTGAGTTGAAACCGGATGTTACCGACGAAGCTATTGAAGCATTAACTAGCAATACACTGAAACGTGTAGCGAAAGCGCTCAAAGACAATACGTATGACGAATGGGAAAAGAATTTCCGTATCCGAGAATACGAAGCATATAGCGACAACAACTATTGGGCAACCCAAATACAGACTAAAAAATACTCTGACTTGGATAACCCGACCGGTATCTATGTAAAAAAGGATGAAGAGTTAATGGTATTAGTGGGTAAGATTCCTGATGGTCAACAAGTTTCACTGCAATGTATTTGGGAAGAAGGCGGAACAAAGCAGGACTTCGACCACCAAGACCCGAATGCGCAGAACTACGTACAAACAGCAACCAGCGGAGACAAATACTCATTGGTGGAAGGAGTAAATATGTTGAAGATGAAAGGACAAGGACAGCTCTTCGTAATGTATAACGTGAAAGGAGAAGGTCTGAAACAAAATCCTGCTCCTGTGAAGATTCATATCCCGTTGGGACGTGGTATCGTCAACGGTTTCTTCGACTTGAAAGAACATAAAACAGATGCTAAATATGCGGAATTGCTGAGCAAGGCAACCCACAAATATTTCTGTGTACGTGGCGAACGAATGATGTTCTATTTCCACCGACTGAAAATGTTGGACGCAGCTCCTACGGAGATTCTGTCCGCTATCCATCTTTGGGATAACATTCTGAAATGGGAACAGGAAATGAGTGGGGTTGAGAAATATCGCCAAGAGGGATCCTACAATAACCATATGTTCTCCATTTCTCCGGAAGGAAGTTATATGTGGGCTTCAGACTATCGCGTCGCTTTCGTTTACACTTACCTGAGAAACATTCTGCTTTACGATAACGTAATGGCAGCAGAAGACAACGCTTGGGGACCGGCACACGAAATGGGTCATGTTCACCAATATGCCATCAACTGGCCTAGTTCTACTGAATCAAGCAACAACTTGTTCTCCAACTACGTTATCTACCGCTTAGGCAAATACAAATCACGCGGACGCGGATTGGACTATATGGCGAAATCCGTTTACGGAGATGGTCGCGCTTGGTATAATATGGGTAGCTCCACCCACCAAAATGAAGATACCGAAGTACATATGCGTATGAATTGGCAACTGTGGATCTACTATGAATTGTGCAAAGGAACAGCAGATAACCCGACTATTTGGCCGAGAATATTCGAAATCATGCGTACAACTTATGGAAATATTCCGGAAAATGATCCGGGAAAACGCCAAATGGCATTTGTGAAAGCGGTGTGCGAAGCCACAGGGGAAGACCTCACGGAATTCTTCGAGACATGGGGATTCTTCAAACCGGTTAACGAATCTATCGAACAATACGGTTCATTCCAATATACGGTGACAAAAACTATGATTGAGGAGACAAAACAGTATATCAAGAGTCTAAAATATCCGAAAGCCGCTCCGATTCAGTACATCGAAGACCGTAAACAGGAATTCTTCACAGAAAGCGATTCCCGCTACAAAGAAGTGGGTGATGTAGGTTACTATACTACGTTCAAGGATAATGTTAAGATTACCAAAACTCCGACATACACAGAGAAAGCCTCTACACAAGGAAAAGCGATTGTTGTCAGCAACGGAGACCAGGCAGTAGCTTTTGAGGTAAGAAAACAAACCGGTAGCGAAGAGAATTTAATTATGGGAGAGACAGTTTACTTCTCCAACTCATTCGACTTTTTCGTTCCTCGCACCGTCTCTATGGCAGGTTGTGGTCTCTATGCCGTGCAAGCAGACGGGACACGCATATTGATGAAACGCACAAACTAACAATAAATATCATACAATCATTCAAATGAATTTGCGGTGAAGAATCTCTTCTTCCGAATACGCTAAGAAGAGATTTCTCACCGCACTCTAAATGACGAAAGATAGATTGTTCACAAAAACAATGGTACTTATATGAAAATAGCCAATAAACTTACTTTCTTGTTCCTATTCATCTTTATTTTCAATGGAATACAGGCGTGTAGCAAAACGCAAATTTTTGCTACCCCCAATCCCCCGGAAGAGGAAAACAAGATAAAAGACATAGTACTTCCGGAAGATATTCAAGTAATTCCATACGGAGGGAAAGCCAGCGAATGCCAGCCCGGAGCTGACATCGACAAATCATACGATGGTTTGTTCACAACAGAACTATCCGAATCACATTATCACAGTTCATGGAGCAATACAACCTTTCCGGTCACTTTGGAATATTTTTTCAAAGGGGATACGGATATCAATTACGTCATCTACCATACACGCTCCGGCAACGGCAACTTCGGTGAATTAGAGGTATATACATCTACCGATCCCGACAGGAAACAATATACTTTACAAGGGACATACGACTTTAAGATGAAAAACGACCCGAGCAGAATCGTTTTCAAAGAAAACATGAAAGCAACGGGAATAAAGTTTGTCGTCAAGAGCGGATTAGGTAATTTTGTCAGTTGCGATGAGATGCTTTTTTTCAAGAAGAATACCGACAAGACATTAGAAAACGAGTTGTTGACAGTATTTAAGGATATCACTTGCAGCGAACTGAAGCCGGATGTTACCGATGAAAAAATCAACAACTTACCTAATGAATATTTCATCCACATAGCCAAAGTGCTGAAAAACGGTTCCTACGATGAGTGGGAAAAAGAGTTCCGTATCCGTAACTATAACGCTTACAGTGATATCAACGAATGGGCCGAGAAACTGATGACCAAACATTACAGTAGCCTTGACAACCTGACAGGCATCGCAGTGGAGAAAGACGATGAAATTTTGGTTCTCGTCGGCGACACTGACGGACACGAGGTTTCATTGCAATGCGTGGGAGAAGAGAAAACAAACTTCTGGGCAGAAAAAGAATATGTACAGACTGCCGCTTCGGGCAGTGTCTATTATCTGGAACCGGGAATCAATAAAATCAAGGTACGCAATAAAGGGCAACTATTTGTCATGTACAACTGCGACCTGACCAACCATCCGAAACCCATAAAAATACATATTCCACCAGGTAGCGGAACGGTTAGCGGCTTTTTCGACCTAAAAGAACATAAGACAAATACCAAATACGCCGAACTGCTAGCCAAGTCCACCGACAAATATTTCGGAGTACGTGGAGACAAGATTATCTTCTATTTCCACCGGGACAAGTTGCGTGAGTTCGTAAAAGACGAGATATTATCCGCCATCAATCTGTGGGACAATATCATCAGTTGGGAACAAGAGTTAATGGGAATTGAGAATGTACGCCCCTCCCAAGTAAACAACCATCTGTTTGCCATCTCTCCCGAAGGCGCATATATGTGGGCATCCGATTACCGCATCGCATTTGTGTATACCTACCTGGAGAATATTCTATTGTATGACAAGGTGATGAGTGCCAAAGACAATGCTTGGGGACCTGCGCATGAAATCGGGCACATCCATCAACAGGCTATCGACTGGCCCAGCTCTACTGAATCATCCAACAATCTGTTTTCCAATTTCATCCTGTATAAACTGGGAAAATACTGTTCACGCGGCACAGAACTGAATCTCCCGAAAGCTGCCGATAACCGGATGACCGACAATGATGGAAATATCACAGGAATGACGCTCTCGGAAGCCCATTGTGTACTTAACCGTCCTTGGTGCAAATTCGGCAGTAATTATCAAGGAGAAAATACGGAACTACATATGCGCATGAATTGGCAACTGTGGAATTATTATCATCGTTGCGGACATAAACCGGATTTCTGGCAAAAGCTATTCAGGCTGATGCGCGACAACCGGACGAATTCAAACAATCCGGGAGAGAAACAACTATTATTTGCACGAATGGCTTGCGAAGCCGCACAAGAAGATCTAACCGAATTTTTCGAAATGTGGGGATTCTTTGTTCCTGTGAACACCCAAATAGAGCAATATGGCCATTACAACTATATCGTGACGGAAGACATGATAAACGAGACCAAGCAAGCAATGTCCAGATACCGGACAAAAGCCAAACCGTTCTATTACCTTGAAGACCGGAAAGCCGGTGACACCGGACTGGATACAACTCCTCCAGATGTGGGTTACTACACACAATTCACAAAGCCGAGCCCCATAACAAAGAAAATCAAAGGCGTTATTAACGGACGGGAAGTTGCTATCACGAATGGAGAAGAAGCTGTAGCTTTCGAATTAAGAGAGAAAGATGCCAATGGAAAACTACTTTATTTTTCTACCTTTACAAGATTCGAAATCCCTGCAAGCGTATCATTGACATACGCCAAGCTATGTGCCGTACAAGCTGATGGAAAACGTATTTTACTGTCTGAATAGTCAAACTTCATGCAGGCATGAACATTTAGAGTACCTTTTCTAACGGAAATAAGAATTAAATTATTATTTTTGACACCCAAATGAGAAACAACGCATAATCCCTATTAAAACTTTTAAATATGATAAAAAAACTACTCACAGCTGCCGCAATCGGCCTTACATTGTTAACGTTGCACACCAGCTGTACACAACCCCAAAAGGCTCAAGAAGCTTTCGCTCCCATTAAAGTAGAAACTCCTGTACGCCCTGCCGGACAAGAGGATGTCATTCAACTCGTTGCTCCTAAGATCGATACCGTACGGGTCGGATTCATCGGATTAGGAATGCGCGGACCCGGCGCTGTAGAAAGATGGACTCATATTCCAAATACTAAGATCGTAGCTTTGTGTGACCTACTTCCTGAGCGGGTGGAGAAATCACAAGAAATTCTGAAAAAAGCGGGATTACCCGAAGCAACCTCTTACAGTGGGTCGGAAGATGCTTGGAAACAACTCTGCGAACGGAACGACATCGACCTTGTATATATCGCCACCGACTGGAAACACCATGCGGAAATGGGCGTTTACGCCATGGAACATGGAAAGCACGTAGCTATCGAAGTTCCTGCCGCTATGACACTGGACGAGATCTGGCAATTAATCAATACTTCCGAGAAGACCCGTAAACACTGTATGCAACTTGAAAACTGTGTATATGACTTCTTCGAGCTGACCAGTCTGAATATGGCTCAACAAGGCGTATTCGGCGAGGTGCTCCATGTAGAAGGTTCATACATTCACAATCTGGAAGATTTCTGGCCAGCATACTGGAATAACTGGAGGATGGACTACAATCATAAGAATCGCGGTGATGTATATGCCACTCATGGCATGGGTCCTGCTTGCCAGTTACTTAACATCCACCGTGGCGACCGTATGAAAACTTTGGTGTCAATGGATACAAAAGCAGTCAACGGACCGGCTTATATTAAAAAGCAAACAGGAGAAGAAGTTACCGATTTCCAGAATGGCGATCAGACCTCCACATTGATTCGCACGGAGAATGGAAAAACGATGCTGATTCAGCACAATGTAATGACTCCCCGCCCGTACAGCCGTATGTATCAAGTTGTAGGAACTGACGGTTACGCAAGTAAGTATCCGATTGAAGAATACTGCTTGAGACCTTCACAAGTAGACTCAAAAGACGTGCCGAATCACGAAAATCTGAACGCACATGGTTCTGTTCCTGAAGATGTAAAGAAAGCATTGATGGATAAATATAAAGATCCTATCCACATAGAGTTGGAAGAAACAGCTAAGAAAATAGGCGGTCACGGCGGCATGGACTTTATCATGGACTATCGTTTGGCTTATTGCCTGCAGAACGGACTGCCATTGGATATGGATGTATACGACTTGGCAGAATGGTGCTGTATGGCCGAACTGACCAGACTTTCTATCGAAAACAATTCGGCTCCGGTTGAAGTCCCCGATTTCACACGTGGCGGATGGAACAAGGTGAAAGGCTATCGTCACGCATTTGCAAAATAAAAAACAATATCCTTTTTTAGCACGAGCACTACGAAGCAATCCGGTTTTTCCCAGAAAAGCCGGATTATTCATAGGTTCGTGTTTCAACATTTTATAGATCATCATAAACTCATTTATGAAAACAGCTATTCCAAAACCCTCCAAACAGAGCATTATCCGTGAAGCCAGAGATTATGTAATGATTGCCGTCGGCATGATTTTGTACGGCATCGGCTGGACAGTATTCTTACTACCTAACGATATAACCACCGGAGGAGTACCGGGTATCGCATCTATCGTATATTGGGCTACCGGCTTCCCCGTGCAATACACATATTTCGCCATCAACTTTTTCTTGCTTTTGCTTGCCCTTAAATTATTAGGGTTGAAGTTCTGTATCAAAACGATTTTTGGAGTATTCACTTTGACCTTTTTTTTGTCTGTTATTCAAAAGATGGCGACAGGTATCAGTCTGCTTCACGACCAGCCATTCATGGCATGTGTCATAGGAGCCTCATTTTGCGGAGGTGGTATCGGTGTAGCCTTTTCATCCAACGGGAGTACAGGTGGAACAGACATTATCGCTGCCATCATCAACAAATATAGAGACATCACTTTAGGACGAGTTGTATTAATTTGTGATATGATTATTATCTCTTCCAGTTATTTTGTCTTAAAAGACTGGGAAAAAGTGGTGTATGGATTTGTAACTCTATATATTTGTAGTTTCGTTCTTGACCAGGTAGTGAACAGCGCACGCCAATCCGTACAATTCTTTATCATATCCAACAAATATGAAGAAATAGGGCGGTGTATTAACGAATATCCACATCGGGGAGTGACGATTATCAATGCAACCGGTTTTTATACGGGACGTGAAGTGAAGATGATGTTCGTATTAGCGAAAAAACGGGAATCACCTATCATATTCCGGTTGATTAAAGATATAGACCCGAATGCTTTTGTTTCACAAAGTGCAGTCATCGGAGTGTATGGAGAAGGATTTGATCATATAAAAATAAAATAAACAAGAAATGAAAAACCAATATTGAAAAACATGAAATTTCGACCAACCCCCAAGTTATTAACAGGCATTTTCATGGGAATCGTTTCCCTGACAACATTTAATGCGACGGCTGAGAACGCTGTAAAGCCTTATTGGCAAGACGTGCAAGTAGTTGCTGTCAACAAAGAGTACCCCCGTACTGTGTTTATGACGTATGACAACCGCGACGATGCGCTAAGCGGCAAGTTTGAGCGAAGCAAATATTACCGCTTATTGAATGGAACATGGAAGTTCTATTTTGTAGATTCTTATAAAAAACTTCCTGATAACATTACCGATCCGAATATCAGCACAGAATCGTGGGATGATATTCAAGTACCCGGTAACTGGGAAGTACAAGGACATGGAACAGCCATCTACACGAATCACGGATACGAGTTCAAACCGCGCAACCCTCAGCCTCCTACCCTGCCCGAAGCGAATCCGGTAGGAGTATACCGCCGGAATATCGACATTCCCTCCGATTGGGACGGACGGGATATCTACCTGCATCTGGCCGGAGCCAAATCCGGTGTATACGTATATATCAACGGACAGGAAGTGGGATATAGCGAAGATTCCAAGAATCCCGCTGAATTCCTTATCAACAAACATGTGAAACCCGGCAAGAACGTACTTACCCTAAAGATCTTCCGTTGGAGTACGGGTTCTTATCTCGAATGTCAGGACTTCTGGCGTATAAGCGGTATCGAACGTGACGTATACCTCTATTCACAGCCCAAAGTGGCAATCAAGGATTTCCGGGTAACATCGACATTGGATGATACTTATAAAAACGGTATCTTCAAGTTGACTATGGATATCCGCAATACCGGTTCTCAAACTTCCAAAGATTATATTATCGGATATAAGGTTTTTGATCCGAAAACAAATAAGGTAATCGCCAAAAGCGAAAAGAATTCCGCATTCAACGCCAACAGTACGGTTTCTCTCTTCGGACATACGGAAATAGAGATACCCAATGTAAAGACATGGACCTCAGAACACCCCAATCTCTACAAACTGCTGATGTATATCAAGGACGGAAATAAAATTGTGGAAATGGTTCCTTTCAATATCGGTTTCCGCCGCATCGAGATTAAGCCGATCGAACAAAAAGCCGCCAACGGACAGCCGTATGTCTGCTTATTCATCAACGGCCAACCTCTGAAACTGAAAGGAGTGAATATCCATGAACACAACCCGGCTACAGGACATTACGTGCCAGAGGATTTGATGCGTCGTGACTTCGAGTTGATGAAACAACATAACTTGAACAGCGTACGTCTTTGCCACTATCCGCAAGACCGACGTTTCTACGAACTTTGCGACGAATACGGGCTGTACGTCTATGACGAGGCAAACATAGAAAGTCATGGAATGTACTACGATCTCCGTAAAGGCGGCACATTGGGTAACAACCCCGAATGGCTGAAACCACACATGGACCGTACGATCAATATGTTCGAACGTAACAAAAACTATCCGAGTGTTACCATCTGGTCATTGGGCAATGAAGCTGGAAACGGATATAACTTCTATCAGACTTACCTATGGCTGAAAGAAGCGGATAAGAATATCATGGCACGCCCCGTTAACTACGAACGTGCTCAATGGGAGTGGAACTCCGATATGTATGTTCCTCAATATCCGGGTGCCGATTGGTTGGAAAGTATCGGCAAAAACGGCAGTGACCGTCCCGTAGCTCCTTCCGAATATGCGCACGCTATGGGTAACTCCACCGGAAACCTGTGGGGACAGTGGCAGGCTATCTATAAGTATCCGAATCTTCAGGGCGGATATATTTGGGACTGGGTAGATCAAGGTATTCTCCAAAAAGACAAAAACGGGAAAGAATATTGGGCATACGGAGGCGATTTCGGTGTAAATGCTCCCAGCGACGGTAACTTCCTTTGCAACGGTCTTGTAAACCCCGACCGAAGTCCGCACCCCGCAATGGCTGAAGTGAAGTATGTACATCAGAATGTAGGATTTGAAGCAACAGACATCGCATCCGGCAAATTCAAGATTACCAATCGTTTCTACTTCACTAATCTGAAAAAATATCAGATTCATTATAATGTGGTCGCTAACAACAAAATCATAAGAGGCGGCAAGGTATCATTGGATATCGAACCGCAAGCTTCCAAAGAATTCACAGTACCGGTCAATGGGCTGAAAGCACAGCCGGGAACAGAATATTTTGTCAACTTCAGCGTAACGACAGTGGAGCCGGAACCTTTAATTCCGATTGGTTATGAAATAGCATACGACCAGTTCCAACTTCCTGTTCAGGCAGAAAAAGAAACTTATAAAGTCAGCGGACCTGCACTAAGCACATCCACACAAGGAGATGAACTCATTGTATCATCTTCAAAGGTAAATTTCGTATTTAATAAGAAAAGCGGTCTGGTGACTTCCTATAAAGTAGACGGTACTGAATATTTCAAGGATGGATTCGGTATCCAACCTAATTTCTGGCGTGCTCCCAATGACAATGATTATGGAAACGGCGCTCCCAAACGTTTACAAGTTTGGAAAGAGTCGAGCAAGAACTTCCATGTGACGGACGTCAGCATGACGAATGAGAATAAAGTGGTTTCATTAAATGCAACTTACTTGTTGGCTGCCGGAAACCTTTATATAGTCACTTACAAAATCTATCCGAGCGGAGTGGTCAATGTGAATGCCAAGTTTACTTCTACGGATATGCAAGCGGCAGAAACGGAAGTTTCCGAAGCTACCCGCATGGCTACTTTCACTCCCGGAAGTGATGCAGCCCGCAAAGCGGCTTCCAAGTTGGAGGTTCCACGCATCGGAGTACGTTTCCGTCTGCCGGCTCAGATGAATAACGTACAATACTTCGGTCGCGGTCCGGAAGAAAATTACATCGACCGTAATCACGGAACAGTTGTCGGTGTATATAAGACAACGGCAGACAAAATGTATTTCAACTATGTTCGTCCGCAAGAAAACGGACACCGCACCGATACACGTTGGATTGCCCTGTCTCCGGACAAAGGTAAGGGGCTGGTCATTGTAGCCGACAGCTTAGTCGGATTCAACACTTTACGCAACTCCATCGAAGATTTCGATTCGGAAGAAGCGCTTCCTCATCCTTACCAATGGAGTAACTTCACCCCCGAAGAAGTTGCCAATCACAATGAAAAAGCGGCACGTAATGTTCTGAGAAGAATGCATCATGTCAATGACATCACTCCAAGAGACTTCGTGGAAGTATGTGTGGATATGAAGCAACAAGGCGTGGGTGGCTATGACAGTTGGGGTTCACGTCCGGAACCAATCTATCAGATTCCGGCCAATCGCGAATACAATTGGGGATTCACACTCGTCCCCGTCCGTTCTCCCGGTCAGGCCAATGAAGCCGCTAAATATGATTATCGATAACCTTAGTATAAATTTTTAAAGAAAAGACCCATGAAAGATTTATCTGGCATTGTAGCTAAATTCAAAGTTCAAGGCACAGTAGAAGAGATCAAGCCTTTAGGAACAGGACTTATCAACGACACCTATAAAGTAAACACCAAAGAGGTAGATGCCCCCGACTATGTCCTGCAACGCATCAATCATGCTATCTTTCAGAATGTAGAAATGCTTCAAGCAAATATATCCGCCGTTACAGGACATATACGCAAAAAACTGACAGAAGCAGGCGAAGCGGATATTGACCGCAAGGTGTTGAACTTCCTCGAAACGGAAGAAGGCAAGACATATTGGTTCGACGGTGAAAGTTACTGGCGTGTAATGGTATTCATCCCACGTGCAAAGACCTACGAGACGGTCAATCCCGAATATTCAAATTATGCCGGAAAAGCATTCGGTAATTTCCAGGCTATGCTGGCCGATATTCCGGAAACACTGGGCGAAACGATTCCCGACTTCCACAACATGGAGTTCCGTCTCAAACAACTTCGTGACGCTGTTGCAGCGAATGCAGCCGGAAGAGTGGCAGAAGTACAGTACTATTTGGATGAAATAGAAAAACGTGCAGACGAAATGTGTAAAGCGGAACGTCTGTATCGGGAAGGTAAACTCCCCAAACGGGTCTGCCATTGCGATACGAAAGTTAATAATATGATGTTCGACGAAGATGGCAAAGTGTTATGCGTCATTGACTTGGATACGGTAATGCCCAGCTTTATCTTCTCCGACTACGGTGATTTCCTCCGTACGGGAGCCAATACGGGTGACGAGGACGACAAGGATTTGGATCGTGTCAACTTCAATATGGAAATATTCAAGGCATTTACAAAAGGCTATCTGGAAGGCGCCAAGTCATTCCTGACTCCGATAGAGATCGAGAATCTTCCTTATGCAGCCGCTCTATTCCCTTATATGCAGTGTGTACGGTTCTTGGCTGATTACATCAATGGAGATACTTACTATAAGATTAAATATCCCGAACATAACTTGGTTCGCACCAAAGCACAATTCAAGTTATTGCAAAGCGTAGAAGCTCACACACCGGAAATGGTGGAATTCATCAACGAATGCTTAAAAAGTTGAGAGTGGAGAATTGAGAGTGGAGAGTTTACCTGGTAAAAGCTCCATTCTCCCAGCGATAAACAATAGGACGGCGGAGAAACGGCTTCAGTTTCTCTGCCGTTTCTTTTGACATATAATCGGGAGTGGTCAATGTAACGGTCAGCTCTGTATTCTCTTTATTAAAGTCAGCTTTCATCAGTAGCATATCTGCCGGACGGCTAGCCTCATCAAATTCATAAACAGCTGTCGGTTCCGGAGTATTCAGGAAATCGTTCAATATCGGTAAAGTGATAAACTGAGAAGCTGCAAGCGGTTGCCAGTCGGTAGTATAAAAGTGAATACGGCTGTCGCAAGCAGGAGCGCAAGCTGTAGATATAGTGCAAATAATATTCGTCGTATCGTTCAACGCTAATAATTTCATTTGCCATGTAGTCTGTGGAGACATCTGCATACGGATATAGTCTTTACTTAAATCCGTCATTTCCGATTTCTTACCGAATCGGTTCTCTACCTGTGCCCTCATCTTACTTTCCAGAAAGTCGATACAGTCTTCACGATTTACTTTGGTCAGCAGCGGACTCAAAGAATCCGGCATATTCACAAATACGGTTTTAGCTTCTTGCGCCTGAAGAGAAGTCATAGAAATGCTCCCGACAACAGAAAAAAAGATAGCGACTGCTAATTTATTTATTTTCATATTTATCTTATTTAGTCCCCAAATATAAGAATATCATTCCGATTAACACTAGTATAAGGTCAATCGCTTTGCTTTTTAAATTCTTTTCACGGAAGAAAAGCGCACCGAAAATGAAAGAAACAATTACACTTCCCCGCCGAACCATCGAAACAATGGAAATCATGGAATCATCATAACTCAATGCATAGAAATAGACAAAGTCGGCTGCAGAGAGGAAAATGGAAATCAGGATAATCGTCCAATCCCAGCGAAAAGGGGTAGTCGACTTTCTTTTCGGCCACCAAAGCAATAATAGAATGGGACACATGATAAAAACCTGATAAACATTATACCAGGACTGCACCAACATCGGGTTCAATGACTTCATCAGATACTTGTCATACAATCCGCTGATAGCTCCCGTTATCGCAGCCAGCACGATAAAGAATATCCATTTATTATGCTTGAAGTCGATTCCTTCTTTCTTTCCCGAACGGCTCAGCATGAAAAAAGAGACAACAGCCAGCAGCACACCGATCCATTGATAAAGGTTCAACCGCTCGCCAAACACGAGCATTGCCCCTACAAGAACCATCACCGGACGGGTGGCATTGATCGGTCCTACGATCGTGATGGGCAAATGTTTCATCCCGAAATAACCGAATATCCATGAAGACAGCACTATGAATGACTTGATGATAATATATTTATGCTGTTCCCAACCCGCAACAGGGACATTGAATATACTTCCTCCCAACAGATTCGGCTCATATATAGAGAACAGGATAAACGGCAGGAAGATAAGGCTGGAAAAGAAAGTGTTCAAGAACAATACAGGAAGCACCGCATTGTCTTTCAGTGATTTCTTTTTAAATACATCATAAAAGCCCAACAAAGTAGCTGATAGAAAAGCCAACAATAACCACATAGAAAATAAGTAAGAATTAAAAATTAAGAATTAAAGGTGTGTAGGAGAAAGGAATATCGTATCGGGATATTCCACATTCACCAGAAACAAAGCCTGTCCCGGAGCGGAAGTTCCGGCTTTGCAACGGTCCTTCTGTTCTATAATTCGCCTGAAGCCCTCAATGGAAAGCTTTCCACGCCCCACTTCAATCAATGTGCCCACTATGGCACGCACCATATTCCGCAAAAAGCGGTCGGCCCGGATGGTAAACACCCAAGTGGCGTCCTCTTCCCGTGTCCATTCCGCATGGGTAATATGGCAGATATTTGTCTTTACATCCGTATGCAATTTGCTGAAACTCGTAAAGTCAGTATATTCGAAAAGCACTTTCGCCGCCTCATTCATACGTTCATAATCCAACGGACTGTAAACCCTGCAGCGATATTGCCGGTTGAAAGGATATTTGGCAGTGGTCACATAATATTTGTAAGTCCGGGCTGTCGCATCAAAACGCGCATGAGCCTCCGGCCGGACACGGCAAACACGATGGACAGAAATATCAGGCGGTAACAAACGATTCAGTTTGTCGGCAACGGATTCCGTATCCAACGGTTCATCATAGTCAAAATGGGCGACCATCAAAGAGGCGTGCACCCCCGCATCGGTTCTCCCCGCTCCCACAACTTCTATCCCACGACGCAGAAAGGTAGACAATGCGTTCATCAAGCATTCCTGCACACTAATTCCATTCGGTTGAATCTGCCAACCGTGATAGTTGGTTCCATCATAAGCCAAATAAATAAAATACCTTTGCACGCTTATTCCTCCTTTTTTGAATTTTCGCGTGCAAAAGTAGTCATTTTATCTTATTTATCTTTGTATAGTTCGCATAAACTCGTATATTTGAAAAACAATATGGATGATTCACTAACTGTACCAAATTATGAGCAGTACTATTTTCCTCATTATCGCCCTCGTCACAACAGGCATTTTTGTGATTCAATTTATTCTATCAATCTTCTTCGGAGATATAGACGCTGATGTTGACGTAGACACTGACATCAGCAGCGTAGTTTCTTTCAAGGGGCTCACCCATTTCGGAATCGGATTTGGCTGGTATATGTATTTGGCAGGAAATACGGAGATTCAGACCTATGCCGTTGCAATCTTTGTAGGACTCTGTTTCGTTCTCGCTGTCTGGTTCTTGTATAAAAAAGCTTTCCAACTACAACAGGTAAACCGTTCTGAACAGACAGAACAGTTGGTCGGACGCGAATGTACGATCTACTTCAAGCAAAATGACGGCAGATACACCGTACAGACAAAACGGGATGGAGCCATGCGCGAAGTGGACGTAATCTCCGAATCGGGAAAGACGTATCAAACGGGAGACCATACGGTTATCACCCGATATCAGAACGGGACATTGTATATTCAGTAACTATTTAAAATACACAAATCTATGACACAAGAAATTCTAATCATGGTCGCTATATTAGTGGCGGTCATCTTACTCACTTTTATCGGTATCTTGTCTCGTTATCGCAAATGTAAGAGTGACGAAGTCCTCGTTGTATACGGTAAGACAGGAAGAGACAAAAAATCCGCAAAGCTATATCACGGAGGAGCAGCCTTTGTATGGCCGATTATCCAAGGGTATGAGTTCTTGTCAATGAAGCCGATGCAGATCGACTGCAAACTGACGGGGGCTCTTTCCGCACAGAATATACGTGTCGATGTACCGACTACTATCACTGTAGCCATCAGCACCGACCCGGAAGTGATGCAAAATGCCGCCGAACGTATGTTAGGGCTGACAATGGACGACAAACAGAATCTGATTACAGATGTAGTCTATGGGCAGATGCGTTTGGTTATCGCCGACATGACGATTGAAGAACTGAACTCCGACCGCGACAAGTTCCTTTCTAAAGTAAAAGACAATATCGATACGGAACTTCGCAAATTCGGTCTGTACCTCATGAATATCAATATCAGTGATATCCGTGACGCTGCCAACTATATCGTAAACTTAGGTAAGGAAGCCGAAAGTAAGGCACAGAATGAGGCGCAAGCGAACATCGAGGAACAGGAAAAATTAGGTGCCATTAAGATTGCCAATCAAATAAAAGAACGGGAAACAAAGGTTGCCGAGACGCGTAAAGACCAGGATATCGCCATTGCGGAAACAAAGAAATTGCAGGAAATTTCCGTTGCCAATGCAGATAAGGACAGAATCTCCCAAGTAGCCATCGCAAATGCGGAAAAAGAATCTCAAGTAGCCAAAGCGGAAGCAGAAAAGAATATCCGTATCGAGCAGGCAAATACCGAAAAAGAAAGTCGTATTGCCGAACTGAACTCCGACATGGAAATCAAACAGGCGGAAGCTGCGAAGAAAGCCGCTATCGGGCGAAATGACGCACAAAAAGAGGTTGCTTTATCAAATGCGGATTTGGCTGTAACACAAGCTAACGCTGATAAGCAAGCCGGTGAAGCCGCTGCAAGATCGGAAGCCGCAGTACAAACAGCCCGTGAAATCGCTCAAAAAGAAGTAGAAGAAGCAAAAGCCCGGAAAGTGGAATCTTCATTAAAGGCGGAAAAGATTGTACCTGCCGAAATCTCCAGGCAAGAAGCTATTCTTCAAGCAAACGCTATTGCGGAAAAGATAACCCGTGAAGCAGAAGCCCGTGCAAAAGCCACTTTAGCACAAGCGGAAGCAGAAGCAAAAGCTATCCAACTGAAACTGGAAGCGGAAGCAGAAGGTAAAAAGCGTTCATTACTTGCTGAAGCGGAAGGTTTCGAAGCAATGGTAAGAGCTGCCGAATCAAATCCGGCTATCGCCATCCAATACAAGATGGTAGACCAATGGAAGGAAATTGCCGGAGAACAGGTAAAGGCATTCGAACACATGAACTTAGGAAATATCACTGTATTCGACGGAGGAAACGGCGGCACAAGCAATTTCCTGAATACACTGGTGAAAACGGTTGCACCAAGTCTCGGTGTATTGGACAAGTTGCCTATCGGTGAAACAGTGAAAGGTATCATTAATCCGGAAAACAAAACGGAAGAAAAGCCCGTAACGAAAGCTGAAGAAAAAAAGAAATAATCCGAATTTATTAGTTTAGTAAAGTGCACTGATGAGAAAAAGAAAAGTCTTATTCTCATCAGTGCATTTTTATCATATATACGAATCAGTATAAAAACGGTACGGAAAGGAGCCAAATACTATTTTTATTTCTTTTTCTGCCTAATCAGATTAGCCGCATTACTTATTCTTTTTGCGTTTGACTATAGTATTCCGCAAGAATAACTATAGTCTTCCTTACGTATAACTATAGTCATACGCAAAGTACACTATAGTTATACGAAGTAAAAGTAACGAATGAAATGAGTCTAAATAGTGAATCAATTATAAAAGAATGCCTATAGAAATCAATAAGAATAAGAAGGCTATCATTGTTTAATTCAAAACCTAGTACGTTATGAATATGCAGCGGAAAATAATGCAAAGCATAGAACGTATGAAAAAATAGCGTATATTTGCGGGCAAAAAAGACAAAATGACTATTTACAAGCTTCGCATATTACCACTATTTTTACTAGTTATTAGCTTCACGACACTCACTTCAGGGTGCAAAAAGAAAGATATGTCACTGAAACTGAATGAGCCCCGAAACATTCGTGGCGTTGTCAGTTACAAACGCTCTTTCCCTGATTTGAACGATGCACATCTGAAAGTCGCTAAAAAGATAGGTATCAGCCCGTTGGCAGACCGAGAGGAAGCGGAAGCTATGAAAGAAAAACTGACTCATATCACTGATAATGATTTCTATACAGTAGATTCATTAACACACTCCATCCCCTACCTCGTTCCACGTGCCAGCGCATTGCTCGATACAATCGGCTCCAACTTTCTCGATTCACTGGCTGCCAAAGGGTTGAACCCGAATCAAGTGATTGTCACCTCCGTACTGCGTACACAAAACGATGTGAAGCGTCTCCGCCGTCGCAACGGAAATGCTTCCGCCAATTCGGCACATTGTTTCGGGGCTACTTTCGATGTGAGTTGGAAACGCTTCAAGAAAGTAGAAGATGAAGACGGACGTCCCTTACAGGATGTCAGCGCAGACACCCTTAAACTCGTCCTGTCAGAGGTATTGAGAGACTTGCGGAAAGCCGAAAAATGCTATATTAAATATGAACTGAAGCAAGGTTGCTTCCATATTACGGCCAGGTGACGTAAGAAATGAATGTAAATTGCAATAAAATTCGCCCCTAAACAATCAGAGAATCCAAAACGTTTCATTAAATTTGCAGAAATTTTTCTTTAATACAATTGAATGATAGAGAAACTGATTGTTCTTGAGGACATTGATCCGGTTATTTTTTACGGCGTAAACAACGCCAACATACAGTTAATTAAAGCTTTATATCCAAAGCTACGCATAGTTGCCCGAGGTAATGTCATCAAAGTGCTGGGCGATGAGGAAGAAATGTGTGCTTTCGAAGAAAATATCACCAAACTTGAGAAGTACTGCGCCGAATATAACTCTCTGAAAGAAGAGGTTATTATTGACATTATAAAAGGAAATGCCCCGCAAGCAGAGCAAACCGGGAACGTGATTGTATTCAGCGTCACAGGAAAGCCCATCATCCCCCGAAGCGAAAACCAGCTGAAACTGGTAGAAGGATTCGCCAAAAATGATATGGTATTTGCCATCGGTCCGGCGGGTTCGGGAAAGACATATACCGCTATCGCCCTTGCCGTACGCGCATTGAAAAATAAAGAAATCAAGAAAATCATCCTTAGCCGCCCCGCCGTAGAAGCCGGAGAAAAGCTCGGTTTCCTGCCCGGCGACATGAAAGATAAGATCGACCCATACTTGCAACCTTTATATGATGCCTTGCAAGACATGATACCTGCCGCCAAGTTAAAGGAATACATGGAATTGAACGTTATCCAGATTGCTCCGTTAGCCTTTATGCGCGGACGTACACTGAATGACGCAGTCGTAATTTTGGATGAAGCCCAAAACACCACTACGCAACAAATCAAAATGTTCCTTACCCGTATGGGTATGAACACCAAAATGATTGTGACGGGAGACATGACACAGATCGACCTCCCCGCTTCACAAACATCGGGATTGGTGCAAGCCCTCCGTATCTTGAAAGGAGTGAAAGGTATCAGTTTTGTTGAACTGAACAAAAAAGATATCGTACGCCATAAACTGGTGGAACGTATCGTGGATGCTTACGAAAAATTCGACAAAGAAGTGAAAGCCGAACGGAATGGTTCACCACAGAGGACACAGAGTACACAGAGTCTTCATTGAAATATTTGGATTAAATCCTCTGTGTACTCTGTGTCCTCTGTGGTGAAATTAAAGAAAGAAGCATAATTTTAATATATATATCATTATGAAAGCATTAACAAAAACAGATTTCAACTTTCCGGGACAGAAAAGCGTGTACCACGGAAAAGTGCGCGATGTGTACAACATCAACGGCGAAAAACTCGTCATGGTAGCAACCGACCGTATTTCGGCCTTTGACGTAGTACTGCCCGAAGGTATCCCTTACAAAGGACAAATGCTGAACCAGATTGCAGCTAAATTCCTTGACGCCACTACTGACATTTGCCCGAACTGGAAACTGGCTACTCCGGACCCGATGGTAACGGTAGGTGTATTGTGCGAAGGCTTCCCGGTAGAAATGATTGTACGCGGCTATCTGTGCGGCAGCGCATGGCGTGCTTACAAAAGCGGCGTACGCGAAATTTGCGGTGTGAAGTTACCGGACGGAATGCGTGAAAACGAGAAATTTCCGGAACCAATCATCACTCCGACTACAAAAGCCGAAATGGGATTGCACGACGAAGACATCTCCAAAGAAGAAATCCTGAAACAAGGACTGGCTACTCCGGAAGAATATGAGGTTCTCGAAAAATACACATTAGCTCTCTTCAAACGCGGTACTGAAATCGCAGCAGAGCGCGGACTGATTCTCGTAGATACAAAATACGAATTCGGTAAGCATAACGGTACCATCTATCTGATGGACGAAATCCACACACCGGACTCAAGCCGTTATTTCTACTCTGAAGGTTATCAGGAACGCTTCGAAAAAGGCGAACCGCAGAAACAGCTTTCTAAAGAATTCGTCCGCGAATGGTTGATGGAGAACGGTTTCCAGGGTAAAGAAGGTCAGAAAGTGCCCGAAATGACTCCGGCTATCGTACAGAGCATCAGCGACCGTTATATCGAATTGTTCGAAAACATCACCGGTGAGAAATTTGTAAAAGAAGATACCAGCAATATTGCTGAACGTATCGAAAAGAACGTTATGAATTTCTTGACTGAATAAGAATGGATTACCCGCAACAACATATCAAACCTTACGACAAGGAAGGAAAGAAAACCGAGCAGGTGGAACGTATGTTCGACAACATTGCGCATGCCTACGATAAGTTGAATCACACCTTATCCTTAGGGATAGACCGCAGTTGGAGACGTAAAGCCATAGCCTGGCTTCGCCCTTTCCATCCGCAACGTATGATGGATGTAGCTACCGGCACAGGAGATTTTGCCATCCTTGCCTGCCGCGAGCTGCAACCCGCTGAGTTAATCGGCACGGATATATCGGAAGGTATGATGAATGTGGGACGTGAAAAAGTAAAGAAGGAAGGACTCTCGGACAAAATATCTTTTGCCCGGGAGGACTGTACTTCACTCTCTTTTGCCGACAATGGCTTTGACGCTATTACCGTAGCTTTTGGTATCCGCAACTTCGAAGACCTCGACAAAGGTCTCTCCGAGATGTGCCGTGTACTGAAACCGGGAGGTCATCTTGTGATTCTGGAGCTAACCACTCCGGAGCGCTTTCCGATGAAGCAACTATTCTCCATCTACTCAAAAATCGTCATTCCGTTACTGGGCAAACTTCTCTCCAAAGACAACAGCGCTTACCGTTATTTGCCGGACACCATCAAAGTATTTCCGCAAGGGGAAATAATGAAAGGAGTTCTTTCAAAAGCCGGATTCGGCGAAGTGAGTTTCAAGCGGCTGACCTTTGGTATCTGCACTCTTTATACTGCGACAAAATAGTGAGTTAATTAATTTAATCCTTTTCTTTTATGGAAAAATATGGTTTAATCGGTTATCCTCTGAGACATTCATTTTCTATCGGATACTTTAATGAGAAATTCAAATCCGAGGGTATCGATGCAGAGTATGTGAATTTCGAGATTCCCAGTATCAATAACTTCATGGAAGTCATCGAAGAGAACCCTAATTTATGCGGACTCAATGTCACCATTCCTTACAAGGAGCAAGTAATTCCTTTCCTGGATGAACTCGATCGTGACACGGCAAAGATAGGCGCAGTAAACGTGATTAAAATCATCCGCCAACCAAAAGGTAAGGTAAAATTAGTAGGTTATAACTCTGACATTATCGGATTTACCCAATCCATACAGCCTTTATTGCAACCCCATCACAAGAAAGCCTTGATTCTAGGTACCGGCGGGGCCTCCAAAGCTGTCTATCACGGACTTAAAAATTTGGGAATCGAAAGTGTATTCGTTTCACGCACTCATAAAGCGGACAATATGCTGACTTACGAAGAACTAACCCCCGAAATCATGGCGGAACATACGATTATCGTCAACACTACTCCCGTAGGTATGTTTCCTAAAGTCGATTTCTGCCCGAATATCCCATACAATCTAGTAACTCCAAACCATTTGCTCTACGATTTGTTATATAATCCGAATGTTACCCTTTTTATGAAAAAGGGGGAAGCACAAGGAGCCGTCGTCAAAAACGGTCTGGAAATGTTGCTTCTTCAAGCATTCGCCGCTTGGGAAATCTGGCATAAGTAAATCACATTTCCCCTCACTCTCGGCAGAAGAAGTCAGGGGCAAATCAAAGAGGTATAATTATGAGGAGAAAAGTTGTCTATAGCATTATCGTTGTCATGTTGATATTGACCGGTTGTACCATTGGAGGAAGTTTCTATATGTTGAATTTATCTCTGACGCCGGATGGCAAGATATTGTATAAAGACGCTGATTCTTATCCTTTTATGTACAGAAACTATCCTTTTCTGCGTTCGTGGGTAGATAGTCTGCGACAAGTAAATGCCCTGAAAGACACTTTTATCGTCAACCCGCACGGCATACAGCTTCATGCTTACTATGTGGCTGCTCCCAGACCCACAAACAAAACCGCAGTTATTGTACACGGATATACGGATAATGCCATCCGTATGTTTATGATCGGTTACCTCTACAATCGGGATTTAGGCTTCAACATTTTGCTTCCCGACCTTCAGCACCAAGGCGAAAGTGAAGGTCGGGCCATTCAGATGGGATGGAAAGACCGTATGGATGTATTGCAATGGATGAACATCACCAATGCTATCTTTGGAGACAGCACGCAGATGGTAGTGCACGGTATTTCGATGGGAGGCGCAACCACAATGATGGTATCCGGTGAGGAGCAGCAGCCTTTCGTCAAGTGCTTTGTGGAAGATTGCGGTTATACCAGTGTATGGGATGAATTTTCCCATGAGCTGAAAAGTTCTTTCAGTCTCCCTCCTTTCCCTTTGATGTATACCACCAGTTGGCTATGCGAAAAGAAGTACGGATGGAATTTCAAAGAGGCCTCTTCGCTGAAACAAGTAGCAAAATGCAAACTGCCGATGTTGTTTATCCACGGCGACAAAGATACATACGTTCCGACTTGGATGGTTTATCCGCTTTACGAAGCAAAACCGGAACCTAAAGAACTTTGGATAGTACCGGGTGCGGCTCACGCCCTTTCATACAAAGAGAATAAACAGGAATACACAGATAAAGTCCGTAAGTTTGTCGGGCAATATATTCATTAAACGATGAAATTAATATTCACATTCATAGCTATTACTTTCTTGCTGATCCCCTTACGGGCTCAGGAGAAAGTGTACACAGTAGACAATCTTCCGAAAGTCCACTTACAGAATAAGATGCAATATGTATGTAATCCTGCGGGAATACTGTCAAAAGCAGCCTGTGATAGTATAGATTCCATGCTTTATGCTTTAGAACTGCAAACCGGTATTGAGACAGTCGTTGCAGTGGTTCCCTCCATTGGAGAGGAAGATTGTTTCGATTTCTGTCATCAACTGCTCAATCAATGGGGTGTAGGAAAGAAAGACAAGAATAACGGTTTGGTTATTCTATTGGTAACCGACCAACGCTGCATTCAATTTTATACCGGATACGGTCTGGAAGGAGTTCTCCCCGACGCTATCTGCAAGAGGATTCAGACGAAATACATGATTCCGTATCTGAAAGACGGGAATTGGAATGCCGGAATGGTGGCCGGTTTGAAAGCGACTTGCCAAGTCCTTGACGGTTCTATGGAGAACGATTCTATTTCCGGTTCAACCAATAACGGAGGTTCATTCGATTTCATCCTCGCCGTATTTTTCTTTATACTGATTGGTGGAGGTATCGCTTTCCTTTCCGCACGCAAGCAAAGCCGTTGTCCGAAATGCGGAAAACACACGTTACAAAGAAGCGGTAGCCGACTGATCTCCAGAGTCAATGGCGTGAGAACCGAAGACATCACTTACACGTGTAGAAATTGCGGTCATACCCTCACACGTCGCCAACAAAGTTATGACAATGATTATCATCACCGAGGTGGTGGCGGCGGTCCGTTTATTGGTGGTTTCGGCGGAGGAAGAAGTTTCGGAGGCGGTTTTGGCGGAGGAAGCTTCGGTGGAGGAATGGGCGGCGGAGGTGGTGCCGGTTCACGATTCTAGTCAATTCACGACTCCAACTAAAACCTAGAAAAGTCAAGGAAACACCAAGATTTAAAATCAAATTATCAATATCAATCAATAAAAACGATAAATATGAAAAAGTCAGTTATCATTATTTTAGCTGTTATAGCTGTCATTGTCATTTGGGCTGTCAGCATGTACAACGGTCTTGTCGCTATGGATGAGAAAGTAAATGGTCAATGGGCCAATGTAGAAACTCAATACCAACGCCGCGCCGATTTGATTCCCAACCTGGTAAATACAGTAAAAGGGTATGCGACACATGAAAAAGAAACGCTGGAAGGAGTGGTTGAAGCACGCAGTCAAGCAACACAAATGAAAGTCGATGCAGCCGACCTGACACCGGAAAAACTCGCTCAATATCAGAAAGCACAGGGTGCCGTTACTTCCGCCTTAGGCAAATTATTAGCGATTACGGAAAATTATCCGGATTTGAAGGCTAATCAGAACTTCCTTGAACTGCAAGCCCAATTGGAGGGGACGGAAAACCGTATCAACGTGGCACGCAAAAATTTCAATGATGCTGCACAGGCTTATAACACCAATATCCGTCGTTTCCCCAAGAATATCTTTGCCGGAATGTTCGGATTTGAAAAGAAAGCTTACTTCGAAGCGGAAGAAGGTAGCGAAAAAGCACCGAAGGTAGAGTTCTGAAAAGAGGCAACGGCATTTCTAGTAAGATAGTTGGCTGTACAAAAAAAAAGCAGTACTTTTGCAGCCGTATACAAAATAATTCTATAACTCATGAGTAATCAACGATACATGATGCGTGGCGTAAGCGCATCAAAAGAAGATGTGCATAACGCCATCAAGAACATCGACAAAGGAATTTTCCCTAAAGCATTCTGCAAAATCATTCCCGATATATTGGGAGGCGATCCGGAATACTGTAACATCATGCATGCCGACGGAGCCGGGACCAAGTCTTCGCTTGCTTATATGTATTGGAAAGAAACCGGCGACCTATCTGTTTGGAAAGGTATTGCGCAGGACGCTTTGATCATGAATATCGATGACCTGCTTTGCGTGGGAGCCGTAGATAATATTCTTGTCTCTTCTACCATCGGACGCAACAAGCTGTTAATTCCGGGGGAAGTAATTTCCGCCATTATCAATGGAACGGATGAGCTGCTTGCCGAGCTCCGCGAAATGGGAGTAGGCGTATATGCCACCGGTGGTGAGACAGCCGACGTCGGTGATCTTGTCCGCACTATTATTGTTGATTCCACAGTAACTTGCCGCATGAAACGTTCGGATGTGATAAACAATGCCAACATCCGTCCGGGTGATGTGATTGTCGGTCTTGCTTCTTACGGACAAGCTACTTATGAAAAAGAATACAACGGCGGCATGGGCAGCAACGGCCTGACAAGTGCCCGCCACGACGTATTCGGCAAATACCTTGCAGAAAAATATCCGGAAAGCTATGATGCGGCAGTTCCCGAAGAACTGGTTTATTCTGGAAATCTAAAATTGACAGACAGTGTGGAAGGCTCTCCGATCGACGCCGGCAAGTTAGTACTCTCTCCTACCCGTACATACGCGCCGGTAGTAAAGAAGTTGTTGGATGCACTACGTCCTGAAATACACGGAATGGTACACTGCTCCGGTGGTGCACAAACCAAAGTTTTACACTTTGTTGAAAACGTTCGTGTAGTGAAAGATAATCTTTTCCCTGTTCCTCCTTTATTCAAGACTATTCAAGAACAAAGCGGCACAGATTGGGCGGAAATGTACAAGGTGTTCAATATGGGACATCGGCTTGAAGTCTATCTGTCACCGGAACATGCTGAAGAAGTTATCGCCATTTCCGAATCATTTGGAATACCGGCACAGATTGTCGGGCGTATCGAAGCATGTGACAAGACTGAATTAATCATTAAGAGTGAATTCGGAGAATTTAGATACTAAAGAATGGCAGATAACAGTACCATATTAGAGAAACTGGACGGTCTTGTAGCCCGTTTTGAAGAAATATCAACCCTCATCACCGACCCGGCAGTCATTGCCGACCAGAAACGTTATGTCAAACTGACAAAGGAATACAAGGAACTGGATGACTTGATGAAAGCCCGCAAGGAATATATTCAATTGCTGGGCAACATCGAAGAAGCTAAAAATATCCTTGCCACCGAGTCGGATGCAGATATACGCGAAATGGCCAAAGAGGAAATGGACCTTAGCCAGGAACGCCTTCCGGTATTGGAGGAAGAAATCAAGTTAATGCTTGTTCCTGCCGACCCGCAAGACAGCAAGAATGCCATTCTTGAAATTCGTGGTGGAGCAGGAGGCGATGAAGCGGCAATCTTTGCCGGTGACCTTTTCCGCATGTATGCCAAATACTGCGAAGTAAAAGGATGGAAACTGGAAGTCTCCAACGCCAACGAAGGAACTGCCGGCGGATACAAGGAAATAGTTTGCAGTGTCACGGGAGACAATGTTTACGGTACATTGAAGTATGAATCGGGTGTACACCGTGTACAGCGTGTTCCCGCCACAGAGACTCAGGGACGTGTACATACTTCGGCTGCTTCGGTAGCCGTACTTCCTGAAGCGGAAGAGTTCGATGTGGTCATCAACGAAGGAGAGATCAAATGGGATACTTTCCGAAGTGGCGGCGCGGGTGGACAGAATGTTAATAAGGTAGAATCCGGAGTGCGTCTGCGCTATATCTGGAAGAACCCTAATACCGGTGTTGCCGAAGAAATCCTGATCGAATGTACCGAGACACGCGACCAACCCAAAAATAAAGAGCGCGCATTGGCCCGCCTCCGTACTTTCATCTACGACAAGGAGCATCAGAAATATATCGACGACATTGCTTCCAAACGTAAAACGATGGTTTCAACGGGAGACCGCTCTGCGAAAATCCGTACATACAACTATCCGCAAGGACGTATCACCGACCACCGCATTAATTACACGATTTATAATCTTGCGGCTTTCATGGACGGGGATATACAAGACTGTATCGACCACCTGATCGTAGCTGAAAATGCGGAACGGTTGAAGGAAAGCGAACTTTAGATAAGTTGAAAGTTGAGAGTTGAGAGTGATTCTAAAATAGTAATATATAAATAATAAAATGGATAAGAAAGAATTATTTGAAAACATAAAACGCAAAAAATCATTCCTTTGTGTAGGGCTTGATACTGACATCAAGAAAATTCCGGAACATCTGCTGAAAGAAGAAGATCCGATTTTTGCTTTCAATAAGGCAATCATCGACGCGACAGCCGATTTGTGCATAGCCTACAAACCCAATTTGGCTTTTTACGAAAGTATGGGTGTAAAAGGATGGATCGCTTTTGAAAAGACAGTAAAGTATATCAAGGATAATTATCCGGATCAGTTCATCATTGCCGATGCAAAACGTGGTGACATAGGAAACACTTCCGCCATGTATGCCCGTACTTTCTTCGAGGAACTGGATATCGACTCTGTAACCGTAGCTCCTTACATGGGAGAAGACAGTGTGACTCCGTTTCTTACTTACGACAACAAATGGGTTATCCTGTTGGCATTGACTTCCAACAAAGGATCTCATGACTTCCAATTGACAGAAGATGCAAATGGCGAACGTCTGTTTGAAAAAGTACTGCGCAAATCACAGGAATGGGCAAACGATGACCGTATGATGTACGTAGTAGGTGCTACTCAAGGACGTGCTTTTGAAGATATCCGCAAAATTGTTCCTGACCATTTCCTTCTCGTTCCCGGTATCGGAGCGCAAGGCGGCTCGCTCGAAGAAGTTTGCAAATATGGTATGAATAGCACTTGTGGATTGATTGTAAACTCTTCCCGTGGCATTATCTACGTAGATAAGACAGAAAAGTTTGCAGAAGCTGCCCGTACTGCCGCACAAGAAGTTCAGGCACAAATGGCAGAACAATTGAAGAGAGTGATTAACAATCAGTAATTAAGTGGTCTACGAAAGAAAGATAATTAACGACCCGGTATTCGGGTTCATTAATATACCCAAGGGATTACTGTATGATATTGTACGTCATCCCCTATTGCAGCGTCTTACCCGCATCAAGCAGGTAGGACTCTCATCGGTAGTATATCCCGGTGCACAGCACACCCGTTTCCAACATTCACTGGGAGCATTCTACCTAATGAGCGAAGCAATCACCCAACTAGCGTCCAAAGGTAATTTTATCTTTGACAGTGAAGCGGAAGCTGTGCAGGCTGCCATCCTTCTGCATGACATTGGGCATGGCCCATTCTCACACGTACTGGAGGATACAATCGTGAAAGGAATTCCTCACGAAGAAATTTCCCTCATGCTGATGGAACGGATGAACAAGGAGATGAACGGACAACTCAGTCTTGCCATCCAAATCTTCAAGGATGAATATCCAAAACGTTTCTTGCATCAGCTGGTTAGCGGGCAACTGGACATGGACCGGCTTGATTATCTTCGTCGTGACAGTTTTTATACAGGAGTAACAGAAGGAAACATCGGCTCTGCACGGATCATAAAAATGCTTGATGTGGCCGATGACCGTCTCGTAGTCGAGTCTAAAGGTATCTATTCCATAGAGAACTTTCTTACGGCACGCCGTCTGATGTATTGGCAAGTATACCTGCACAAAACTTCGGTCGCATACGAAAAAATGTTGATCAGTACTCTTCTACGCGCTAAAGAACTAGCCTCACAAGGAATAGAACTGTTCGCATCGCCTGCATTACGTTTCTTCCTTTACAACGACATCACTCCTACAGAATTCTACAGCAATCCCGATTGCCTGGAGAATTTTATCCAGCTGGATGACAATGATATCTGGACGGCTTTGAAAGTATGGAGCACACATACCGATAAAGTACTTTCTACTTTAAGTATGGGAATGATTAACCGAAATATCTTCAAAGTGGAAATTTCGTCGGAACCGATTAGTGAGGACAGAAAAAAAGAATTAACTTTGCAAATCAGCCAACAACTAGACATCCCCCTTTCCGAAGCGAACTATTTTGTTTCTACCCCCAGCATCGAAAAGAATATGTACGACCCGGCAGATGACAGTATTGACATTATCTATAACGACGGCACAATCAAAAACATAGCCGAAGCTTCGGACATGCTGAACATCTCATTATTGTCCAAAAAGGTAAAGAAATACTATCTCTGTTACCAGAGATTACACAGATAAGTATAAAATATTCATTCAATAACACGGAAATCTGAAAAAAAAGTCCGTTATTTGTGAACTAATTAAATTTTAAATAAAAGACATGGAGTTCTCGGCTAAGCAAATTGCAGAATTTATCCAAGGGGAAATCATTGGAGACGAAAACGCTACGGTACATACATTCGCTAAAATTGAAGAGGGAATGCCCGGAGCTATTTCTTTCCTGTCGAACCCTAAATATACACCTTATATCTACGAAACACAATCAAGCATTGTTCTGGTTAACAAGGATTTTACTCCTGAACATGAAATCAAAGCCACTCTTATCAAAGTGGACAATGCATACGAAAGCCTGGCGAAACTGCTCAATCTCTACGAAACGAGCAAACCTAAAAAACAAGGTATCGATTCACTAGCATTTGTCGCCCCCAGTGCCAAGATTGGTGAGAATGTATATATTGGTGCTTTTGCCTATATCGGTGAAAATACCGTAATTGGAAATAACACCCAGATTTATCCGCATACTTTTGTTGGAGACGGCGTGAAAATAGGTGATAATTGTCTGCTTTACTCAAATGTCAACATCTACCACGACTGCCGTATAGGTAATGAATGTATCCTGCATTCAGGTGCTGTGATCGGGGCGGACGGATTTGGCTTTGCTCCTACTCCGAACGGATACGATAAGATTCCTCAAATCGGAATCGTGATTCTGGAAGATAAAGTGGATATAGGCGCCAATACCTGTGTAGACCGTGCTACAATGGGAGCTACAATAGTACATAGTGGTGCTAAAATAGATAATCTGGTGCAGATAGCACATAATGATGAAATAGGTTCACATACGGTAATGGCTGCGCAAGTCGGTATTGCCGGCTCTACAAAAATCGGTGAATGGTGTATGTTCGGCGGTCAGGTCGGTATTGCCGGACACATCAAAATAGGGGATAAAGTAGGATTGGGTGCACAATCCGGTGTTCCCGGAGACATCAAATCCGGAAGCCAGCTAATCGGAACTCCACCTATGGACCCCAAACAATATTTCAAAGCATCCATCGTAAGAAAAAGCCTGCCGGATATGCAGAAGGAGCTACGTGACCTGCGCAAAGAAATCGAAGAATTAAAACAACTATTAAATAAGTAACCAATGCTGAAACAAAAAACGCTGAAAGATAGCTTTTCACTGAGCGGGAAAGGTCTTCACACTGGACTTGATCTCACTGTAACATTCAATCCGGCTCCGGACAATCACGGATATAAAATCCAACGTATTGACGTAGAAGGACAACCAATAATCGATGCAGTAGCCGACAATGTGGTGGAAACCACACGTGGCACTGTTTTGTCGAAGAATGGAGTTAAAGTAAGCACCGTGGAACATGGTATGGCAGCCCTTTACGCATTGGGCATTGATAACTGTCTTATCCAAGTAAACGGCCCGGAATTTCCGATATTGGATGGTAGTGCACAATATTATGTACAAGAAATAGAACGTGTAGGAACAGTAGAACAGAATGCTGTCAAAGACTTTTATATTATCAAATCTAAAATAGAGTTCCGGGATGAAACGACCGGTTCATCCATCATCGTATTGCCGGATGAGAATTTTAGCTTGAATGTACTGGTTTCCTACGATTCAACCATCATTCCGAATCAGTTTGCAACACTCGAAGATATGCATAAATTCAAAGACGAAGTGGCTGCCAGCCGTACTTTCGTCTTTGTTCGCGAAATAGAACCGTTACTTTCCGCCGGCCTGATTAAAGGTGGCGACTTGGATAACGCTATCGTAATCTACGAACGTAAGATGTCGCAAGAAAGTTTCGATAAGTTGGCAGATGTGATGGGAGTACCCCATATGGACGCCAACCAGTTAGGCTATATTAATCACAAGCCATTGGTTTGGCCGAACGAATGTGCCCGTCACAAATTACTTGATGTTATCGGTGACCTTGCTTTAATCGGTAAACCGATCAAAGGACGTATCATCGCTACCCGTCCCGGACATACGATCAACAACAAATTCGCCCGTCAGATGCGGAAAGAAATCCGTCTGCACGAAATCCAGGCACCGGGCTATGACTGCAATCGGGAACCGGTAATGGATGTAAACCGTATCCGTGAGCTACTACCTCACCGTTATCCGTTCCAATTGGTGGACAAAGTAATTGAAATTGGTGCCAACTATATTGTAGGCGTCAAGAATATCACTGCTAATGAACCTTTCTTCCAAGGTCATTTTCCACAAGAACCCGTTATGCCGGGTGTACTTCAGGTAGAGGCTATGGCACAGGTCGGAGGTTTGCTTGTTCTCAACTCTGTTGATGAACCGGAACGTTATTCTACTTATTTCATGAAGATAGACGGTGTGAAATTCCGCCAGAAAGTAGTGCCGGGAGATACACTGATTTTCCGTGTGGAATTGTTAGCCCCCATCCGTCGTGGAATCTCTACCATGAAAGGTTATGCATTTGTTGGAGAGAAAGTGGTTTGCGAAGCTGAATTCATGGCACAAATAGTAAAAAACAAGTAATTAACAATTGGAAATTCAAATGATAAGTCCTTTAGCGTATATCCATCCCGAAGCTAAAATAGGGGAAAATGTAGAAATTGCGCCTTTTGTATTCATAGATAAAAACGTGGTTATCGGCGACAATAATAAAATTATGGCTAATGCCAATATTTTATATGGCTCGCGTATCGGTAACGGAAACACTATATTTCCGGGAGCCGTCATTGGGGCCATCCCGCAAGACCTTAAATTTCGCGGAGAAGAATCAACCGCTGAAATCGGAGACAACAACCTGATTCGCGAAAACGTAACAATCAACCGTGGTACGGCAGCTAAAGGGCGCACGATTGTGGGAAGCAACAACTTACTGATGGAGGGTGTGCACGTAGCGCACGATGCATTAGTGGGAAACGGATGTATCATAGGCAATTCTACCAAAATGGCAGGCGAAATCGTGATTGACGACAATGCAATCGTCAGTGCTAACGTATTGATGCACCAATTTTGTCATGTAGGTAGTCATGTAATGATTCAAGGCGGATGTCGTTTCAGCAAAGATATCCCTCCTTACATCATCGCAGGACGCGAACCGATCGCCTTCAGTGGTATCAACATCATCGGTCTGCGCCGTCGCGGTTTTGCCAATGAAGTGATCGAAAGAATTCACAATGCCTATCGTATCATCTATCAAAGTGGTTTGAATACGACAGAAGCATTAAAGAAAATTGAAGATGAATTTGAAAAGAGTCCGGAGATTGACTATATTATCAACTTCATCCGTAACTCAGAGCGTGGCATTATTAAATAAACAGTTCAAAATAGTCATATTATGATATACAGATTTACTATTATATCTGATGAAGTTGACGATTTTGTCAGAGAAATACAAATTGACCCGGAAGCTACTTTCTTTGACTTCCATGAGGCAATACTGAAATCAGCAGGGTATACAAACGACCAGATGACTTCTTTCTTTATCTGCGATGATGATTGGGAAAAAGAAAAAGAAGTAACTCTGGAAGAAATGGATGACAATCCCGAAATGGATAGCTGGGTGATGAAAGAAACTACAATCAGCGAATTAGTAGAAGATGAGAAGCAGAAATTACTCTACGTATTCGATTACATGACAGAACGTTGTTTCTTCATCGAACTATCTGAGATTATCACCGGAAAGAATATGACAGGTGCCAAATGTACCAAGAAATCCGGAGAAGCTCCCAAACAGACTGTAGATTTTGAAGAAATGGCTGCTAGCGGCGGTTCGCTTGATTTAGATGAAAATTTCTATGGCGACCAAGACTTCGATATGGAAGACTTCGACCAAGAAGGATTCGATATCGGTGGCGATGCAGGTAGCCCTTATGATGAAGATAAATATTAATTTAACGATTAGTGATTTAATGATAAGTGTGGTAAAGGTTCGTTTTATCCACAGATCATTAAATCACTAATCTGTTACCATTAACCACTTATCCCCCTTGCCTACTCTCATTGTTCTTATAGGTCCTACCGGTGTAGGAAAAACAGAATTAAGCCTACGGATAGCAGAGTCTTTTCAAACAAGCATTGTATCTGCTGATTCAAGACAACTTTATGCCGAATTAAAGATAGGTACGGCAGCTCCTACTCCCGACCAACTCAAACGTGTACCTCATTATTTGGTCGGTACGCTTCATTTGACAGATTATTACAGTGCCGCTCAATATGAAACGGAAGCGTTGGAAATCCTCGATAAGTTATTTACGCAACACGAGGTCGTGGTTCTTACCGGTGGCTCAATGATGTATGTAGACGCTATCTGTAAAGGTATCGACGATATTCCTACCGTTGATGCGGAAACCCGCCAACTCATGCTACAGAAATATGAGGAGGAAGGACTTGAACAACTCTGTGCAGAACTTCGCCTGCTGGATCCGGAATATTATCGGATAGTCGATCTGAAGAATCCCAAACGGGTAATTCATGCATTGGAAATTTGTTATATGACCGGACGGACTTATACTTCGTTCCGCACCCAACAAAAGAAAGAACGTCCGTTCCGCATTATTAAAATAGGATTAACCCGTGACCGAGAAGAGTTGTATGACCGTATTAACCGTCGGGTAGATATGATGATGGAAGAAGGATTACTGGAAGAAGTACGCTCGGTACTTCCCTATCGCCACCTCAATTCGCTCAACACAGTAGGTTATAAAGAGCTGTTCAAGTATCTGGATGGAGAATGGGAACTCCCCTTTGCCATAGATAAAATCAAGCAAAACTCCCGCATTTATTCGCGTAAACAGATGACTTGGTTCAAACGAGATGAAGAAATACAATGGTTCCATCCGGAACAAGAAACGGAGATACTGGCGTACCTCCATCAACAAATAGGGTGACATTGCAAGCAGTTTCTTCTCGAGTCCACAGTGACAATATTTAAAGTCCTTTTCACAAAGAGATTGAAACTTCCCAATAATCCTTATCAAATCTGCATAAAAATCCATCAGGTTTTGTCGAATCTAAGTTTATTGTTACTTTTGCAATTACGAATAAAAACCAAAACCGAATTAAAAAAGCAGATGAAAAAGATCAGCATCACTCTATTACTCTGCCTTCTCTGTCTGACAGGAATGGCACAAGGACAAAAGGCACTCGATTTAAAAGATATCACCTCGGGACGTTTCCGTCCGGAAAACATTCAAGGCGTAATTCCGATGCCTGATGGAGAACATTACACACAAATGAATGATGACGGCACTCAAATCATCAAATATTCTTTCAAGACAGGTGAAAAAGTAGAGGTGATCTTCGATGTAAAGACTGCCCGCGAATGTGATTTCAAGCACTTCGACAGCTATCAGTTCTCACCCGACGGAAAAAAACTACTGATTGCCACCAAGACGACCCCGATTTATCGGCACTCATATACAGCTGTACATTACATCTACCCTTTGAAACGAAATGATAAGGGCGTTACGACAAACAACATTATTGAACGGCTGTCTGACGGCGGACCTCAACAGGTCCCCGTCTTTTCTCCGGACGGAACAATGATAGCTTTTGTCCGCGATAACAATATCTTTCTTGTGAAACTGCTTTATGGCAATAGTGAAAACCAGGTTACCGAAGACGGTAAACAGAACTCTATTATCAACGGTATCCCAGACTGGGTGTATGAAGAAGAATTCAGTTTTAACCGTGCGTTGGAATTCAGTGCTGATAATACGCAAATCGCTTACATCCGTTTTGATGAATCGGCAGTACCGTCCTATTCTTTTCCGGTATTTGCCGGACAAGCACCCCACATTAATGCTTTGAAGGACTATCCGGGTGAATATACCTACAAGTATCCGAAAGCCGGATATCCGAATTCCAAAGTCGAGGTACGCACTTATGATATCAAATCGCACGTCACCCGCACAATGAAACTTCCGTTGGATCCGGATGGATACATTCCCCGCATCCGCTTTACCAAAGACGCCAACAAGCTGGCCATCATGACACTGAACCGTCATCAGGACCGCTTCGATCTTTATTTTGCCGATCCACGTTCAACACTTTGCAAACTGGTACTACGTGATGAATCACCCTATTATATCAAGGAGAATATCTTCGATAATATCGAATTCTATCCTGAATATTTCAGTTTGCTCAGCGAGCGTGACGGTTATAGCCACCTCTATTGGTACAGTATGGGAGGTAATCTGATCAAAAAGGTTACAAACGGCAAATACGAAGTAAAAGACTTCTTGGGATATGACGAAGAGGACGGATCTTTCTATTACACCAGCAATGAAGAAAGTCCTTTGCGTAAAGCAGTCTACAAGATAGATAAGAAAGGTAAAAAGACCAAGCTGTCTCAAAAAAGCGGAACCAATACCCCGCTCTTCAGCAAATCAATGAAATACTACATGAATAAGTTTACGAGTCTTGATACTCCCATGTTGGTTACGTTGAATGACAATTCGGGTAAGACTCTCAAAACATTGGTTACGAATGACAAGTTGAAACAGACCCTGTCCGGATATGCTGTGCCGCAGAAAGAATTCTTTACTTTCCAGACTACGGATGGTGTAACCTTGAACGGATGGATGATGAAACCTGTTAATTTCTCCGCATCGAAGAAATATCCGGTGTTGATGTATCAATATAGCGGACCGGGCTCGCAACAAGTATTGGATACATGGGGAATCAGTTGGGAAACCTATATGGCGAGTCTCGGCTACATCGTAGTATGCGTGGATGGTCGGGGAACAGGAGGACGCGGAGAAGCCTTCGAGAAATGTACCTATCTGAAAATCGGAGTAAAAGAAGCCAGAGACCAAGTGGAGACCGCTCTCTATCTCGGTAAACAAGCATACGTGGATAAAGACCGGATCGGTATTTGGGGATGGAGCTACGGCGGATACATGACTCTAATGAGCATGAGCGAAGGTACTCCCGTTTTCAAGGCAGGCGTAGCCGTTGCCGCACCGACCGACTGGCGTTTTTATGACACTATTTATACCGAACGTTTCATGCGTACTCCCAAAGAGAATGCAGAAGGATACAAGGCCTCATCCGCTTTTACCCGTGCCGACAAACTGCATGGCAACTTGTTGCTCGTACACGGTATGGCAGATGACAACGTTCATTTCCAGAATTGTGCAGAGTATGCCGAGCAGCTGGTACAACTCGGAAAACAGTTTGATATGCAGATTTATACCAATCGCAATCACGGAATATACGGTGGAAACACGCGTCAGCACTTATACACCCGATTGACTAACTTCTTCTTGAACAATTTGTAATGGCTGACAGAGTACGTAAGCCTGAATGGCTGAAAATTAATATCGGTGCCAACGAACGGTACACTGAAACCAAACGAATAGTTGACTCCCACTGCCTGCACACAATCTGCAGCAGTGGGCGTTGCCCCAATATGGGAGAATGCTGGGGGAAAGGAACGGCTACTTTCATGATCGGCGGTGACATCTGCACCCGCAGTTGTAAGTTTTGCAACACACAGACCGGTCGGCCACATCCGCTGGATAGTAACGAACCTACTCATGTGGCAGAGTCTATCGCACTCATGAAACTCGACCATGCTGTCATCACTTCCGTAGACCGTGACGACCTCCCGGACTTGGGGGCCGAACATTGGGCACGTACCATCCGCGAGATAAAGCGCCTGAATCCTCAGACTACCATCGAAGTGCTGATACCCGATTTTCAAGGAAAAACGGAACTGGTAGATCTCGTGATAGAGGCCCATCCCGACATTATTTCACACAATATGGAAACCGTACGCCGCATTAGTCCGCTAGTGCGCAGTGCAGCCAACTACGACACAAGTCTGCAAGTAATCGGCCGCATCTCTTCCAAAGGAGTGAAATCAAAAAGCGGCATTATGGTCGGTTTAGGAGAAACTCCAGAAGAAGTGGAAACATTGATGGATGACTTATTGACTGTCGGTTGCCAGATTCTTACTATCGGACAATACCTGCAACCCAGCCACCGTCATTATCCCGTTGCAGAATACGTAACTCCCCTCCAATTTGCGAAATACAAAACAATCGGTTTAGAAAAAGGATTTAACATTGTAGAGAGCGCTCCCCTTGTCCGTTCATCCTACCATGCAGAGAAACACATCCGTTAGCAAACAAAACACAGGCACTATTTGTTTTATAAGCAGAACCGACAAATAAACATTAAGTAGAGATGGAGCATAAAGGAATACTTTCTTCCGCATTTAACATGTCACTGGGTTTTGTCCCCGTTATTATTTCCATTTTATTGTGTGAACTTATAACGCAAGACACGGCTATTTACATCGGTACAGGTATAGGTATCGTAGGTATATATCTTTCTCACCGACAAAAGGGGGTACTACTCCCTAACTTTATCCTATACATAGCAACCGGAGTATTGTCATTATTATCCTTAGCCGCACTCATTCCGGGAGATTATGTTCCGCCGGGTGCTCTACCGCTTACCCTGGAAGTGGGTATTCTCATTCCCATGTTAAGCCTTTATATGCATAAGAGAAGGTTTATCAACTACTTCTTAAGGCAGATAGGCGCTTGCAAAAAACGTTTATATGCCCAAGGAGCCGAAGCCGCCGTCGTATCGGCACGTATTGTCCTGATCTTCGGTATACTTCATTTTATCATTATCAGTATTACCGTTATTCTCCAGTCTCCGTTGAGCAAGACCAGTTTGTTTGTACTTTATAAGATACTGCCTCCTACAGTCTTTATAATGAGTATCTTGTTCAACCAGATCGCCATCCGTTTCTTTAATCACCTGATGGCTCACACAGAGTACGTGCCTATTGTCAATACCAAAGGAGACGTGATTGGAAAGACTCCCGCGATAGAAGCCATCAATTATAAGAACACCTATATCAATCCGGTGATACGCATAGCTGTCTCCACACACGGAATGCTCTTTCTTTGTGACAGACCGTCCACAGCCATTCTGGATAAAAACAAAGTGGATATTCCAATGGAATGTTATCTTCGCTATGGAGAATCCTTGACAGAAGGTGTCAACCGTCTGGTCAGCAATGCAATTCCCCAAGCAAAAGATATCAAGCCGGAATTCAATATCGTCTATCACTTTGAAAATGAAGTGACAAACCGTCTCATTTATCTATTTATCATCGATTTGGAGGACGATTCCGTTCTGTGTACTCCCCGCTTCAAGAACAGCAAGTTATGGAATTTCAAACAGATCGAAGAGAATCTGGGGAAAGGCTTCTTCAGTTGTTGTTTCGAAGATGAATACGAACACCTGAAAAACGTTATTTATATAAGAGAAAAATACAAGGAATCTTAGACAGATCGGGCACATGCCCCTTCCAGTCTTTCACCGTACGTGTCTGGATAAACTCTCCTTCGCAAGTAATATTGGCGGCAATGCACAACTTCGTTTGCGGACGGCAGTTTTGTAGAATGTCTTCCACCATTTTGTGATTCCGATAAGGCGTCTCGATAAACAGTTGTGTCTGATTCTCAGCATACACGCGCTGCTCCAATGCCTTCAGTTTCTTGCCACGTTCTCCCGGTTCAATCGGCAGATAACCATGAAATGCGAAACTCTGACCGTTAAAGCCCGAACCCATCACCGAAAGAATAATGGAAGAAGGTCCGACCAGAGGCACCACCTTCAACTTTTTACGCTGTGCAATAGCCACCACATCCGCTCCCGGATCAGCAACAGCCGGACACCCCGCCTCTGAGATAACTCCCATAGAAGCACCACCTATCAGAGGTTTCAAGTAACCGGAAATATCCTCGGGCGAAGTATGTTTATTCAACGGATAAAACGTCAACGCATCAATATCAATCTCCTTATCTACCTTTTTCAGAAAACGACGGGCCGAACGGATATCTTCGACTATAAAATACCGGATACCGGAAATGATTTCCTTATTATAAGAAGGCAATACTTTCTCAATAGGCGTATCACCTAAAGTCACGGGCAGCAAATAAAGGGCAGTTTCCACTTTTAAATGAAGAATTAAGAATTAATCTATCTCAAGAAGCCAGATAGTTGGATTCACTCAGCATTGTATGATAGTCGGTAAACTCTAAAAGATCTTTCAGCTTCATATCTTTATGCTTTTTCATATACGAAGCAACAATCCTCGCACCGACCCATGTTCCTATCAATGCCGGAGCCTGGCAACCCAACATCTCAACAGCCGGAGCCGGTTTCATATAATAACGGAATACCATCGGATCACGGGCATGAAGATGATCGTTGGAACAGATATAATCCCAGATAGCCTTTTCATTCTCCCTGCACCAGTCGTTTTCCTCTTTCGAATACCCCATCGCCTCGCCTATATTATCATAATCCAGCAAGTTCTGCACAACATAATTAATCTTTCCTGAGTGTATCATCAAGTCAATAAGGCACGTTCCCTCATGATAATCCATATCATAACGGCTCAGAAGATAAAACGAAAAACAATCCGGCACAATACGTTCCGGGCGCATGGAGCGACACTGGTAATCGTAATAGAAACGCTTATACAAAGGATAATCTTCTCCCATGTACTTATCCAGACTGATACCCAACAGAGAATCTACCAGAACGATAGACTCGTTGAACGCCGAGATTTGCGAGTAGACAAGCGGAACCTCCGTATTGGGAACCTCCTTCTTCAACTTCCGGAACCCCTTAGTAAGCCCCTCCTCTACTGCATCCAAATTGGGAAACTGAGTTTCCACATCATTCATCAGACGAACCAGCGTCGTATCTGAATAGAATTTTTGCAGGCGTTGCGAAATCGTATCATCTTTCACCGTGCCGATAGCCAGCACATCCTCAATCAGTATCTTTGTCGGCATACGGTAATCCATCGTCAACTTCTGCATAGCAGAAAAGCTGTTGGAGCGAACATATTCGCTCAACAGCTTATCATATCTCAGAACAGAAATCTCTCCTTCTTTCTGCTCCGTACCTTTTCCTGTGCTTATCCCACAGGAGGCGAGAAGCATACTTATTATAATAAGAAGAGAAATCCGTAATTTCATAATTTATTATCCGTAAATGATATTACCATTTTCGTCCTTGTACTCATCGAGCCCCTTCTCGTATGTAGCCATAGCACGGAGACTCATACCTACGCTGGAGAATCCACCGTCATGGAACAAGTTCTGCATAGTCACCTTACGGGTAAGATCGGAGAACATCACGATACAATAATCGGCACATTCGTCAGCAGTCGCATTTCCCAGCGGAGACATACGGTTGGCAAAGTCGAACAGCTTATCCATACCCTTCACTCCCGAACCTGCAGTAGTGAATGTAGGCGACTGAGAGATCGTATTCACACGCACACTATGTTCGCGTCCGTAGATATAACCGAAACTGCGGGCGATAGATTCCAACAGCGCTTTTGCATCCGCCATATCGTTGTAGCCGTAGAAAGTACGCTGTGCAGCAACATAACTCAATGCAACGATTGAGCCGTAATCGGCAATAGCGTTCAGTTTCTTGGCCGACTGAATCATTTTGTGGAATGAAACGGCCGAAATATCCAATGTCTTATCCAACATTCCATAGTCAAGGTCATCGTAAGTACGTTTCTTGCGTACGTTGGGAGACATACCGATAGAGTGGAGCACAAAATCTATTTGTCCGCCCAGTATATCCATCGAGGTCTTGAATACATTCGACAAATCCTCCACACTGGTCGCATCTGCCGGAACGATCTGGCAATTCAGTTTTTCCGCCAAAGCATTGACTTCTCCCATACGGATAGCCATCGGAGTATTTGATAATGTAATAGTTGCACCTTCTTCTACAGCACGTTCAGCCACTTTCCAAGCAATAGACTGATCATTCAGCGCGCCGAAGATAATACCTCTTTTTCCTTTCAACAAGTTGTAACTCATATCTTTTAATAGTTAAATTTTGTGCAAAGATAGGATATTTCTGCATAAAAACACGAGAAGTGTGCAAATAATAGACACAAATGACAAAAAATACACGTATTCTATCAATTAGTCCACATTCCCTTGAACTTTCACTCCTATCTTTGCAATCGTTAATTACGAGTTCTTGCAGTGCTCGACAGAATGCCAAGAAAAACAATAAAATGTATAACCCTATAGAAAATTAGATTACTAAATGAACACATTGACAAAAAAATTCCTCTGGATGGCTATATGTTGTTTGCCGTTTATTTCAGGATGCAAACAAAGTGAGTGTGCCGTAGAAGAGAACTTGATAAGTGATGCTCTTTACCGGAATTTACCTTTCGAAATGCCTAAAGTACAACAACCGGCTTTTCCTGCTTATGAAGTGAACATTGAAAAATTCGGAGCCAAAGGAGACGGTTTGTTCCTAAACACGAAAGCGATCAACGATGCTATCAAAGACGTAAACCAACATGGAGGGGGAAAAGTGATTATCCCGGAAGGTATCTGGCTGACAGGACCTATCGAACTGCTAAGTAACGTCAATCTTTATACGGAAAGAAACGCGCTGGTACTCTTCACCGGTGACTTTGAAGCATACCCCATTATCGCCACTTCTTTTGAAGGGTTGGAAACCCGCCGTTGCCAATCTCCTATCTCAGCCCGCAATGCGGAAAATATCGCTATCACAGGATACGGTACATTCGACGGAAACGGTGACTGCTGGCGGCCGGTCAAGAAAGGAAAGCTGACCGCACCACAGTGGAAAAAGCTGGTCAATTCAGGCGGTGTACTCGACGAGAAACAGGAAATATGGTATCCTACACCCGGTTCACTGAAAGGAGCAATGGCTTGCAAAGATTTCAATGTGCCCGAAGGTATCAATACGGATGAGGAGTGGAATGAAATCCGCCCTTGGTTACGTCCTGTACTATTAAGCATTATCAAAAGCAAAAAAATACTGCTCGAAGGAGTCACCTTCAAGAATTCACCGAGCTGGTGTCTGCATCCGCTGTCTTGCGAAGACTTTACAGTGAACAACATCATGGTCATCAATCCCTGGTATTCACAGAATGGTGATGCAATCGACTTGGAATCTTGTAAGAATGCACTGATTATCAACAGTGTGTTTGATGCGGGAGATGACGCAATCTGTATCAAGTCCGGCAAGGATGAAGACGGTCGCCGTCGCGGAGAACCTTGTCAGAATGTGATTGTGAAAAACAACACTGTATTGCACGGACACGGCGGATTCGTGGTAGGTAGCGAAATGTCCGGTGGCGTGAAGAATATCTATGTGGAAGATTGTACTTTTATGGGAACTGACGTAGGTCTGCGCTTCAAAAGTACACGTGGACGTGGCGGTGTGGTAGAAAACATCTACATTAACAACATCAACATGATCAATATACCGAACGAACCGCTGCTCTTCGACCTGTTTTACGGTGGAAAGGGAGCTGGTGAGGAATCGGAAGAAGACCTGTTGAACCGCATGAAAACCGCTATTCCGCCGGTTACAGAAGAAACTCCCGCATTCCGCAACATCCACATTTCAAATATTGTGTGCAGAGGTTCGGGAAGGGCTATGTTCTTCAACGGATTACCTGAAATGCCGATCAGCAATGTCACTGTTAAGGATGTCGTGATAACAGAAGCAACGGACGGAATCGTCATCAACCAGGTAGACGGGGTGACTTTGGAAAATGTATATGTAGAATCTTCCAAAGGCAACAATATATTAAACGTTAAGAACGCCAAGAATCTGACGATAGACGGAAAGGTTTATGAGGAATCGGCGAAAGAGAAGAAGTTCACCACAGAGGACGCAGAGGACACAGAGGTACAAATCTGAATAAATGGATTTTATATTATTAAACCGAATCCTCTGTGACCTCTGTGTCCTCTGTGGTGCAAAAAAAGAAAACCACAATATCATTATATAGAGTAAAAGCTCAAATAGCAGACTATTTTATCTTCCAAAGATAGACAGTCTGCTATTTTTTCAACTACTTTTGCAGAGAGAAATACGACGTATAACTCCTACCTATCGCATAGAAACACCATCATCAAAGAGGAAAAAATAAGCAAAAACGAGTATTATTCGTTCAAACCACTTATCAAACTTTCTATTCTACATTGTTTTGTTTATTTTTGCTATAAACATAAAAACAGCTACTATGAAACGGCTCCACACTTTATTTCTTTTTCTAACAATGGCTAACATTATAATGGCTCAGCCTATTTGCCAGGTTAAACATTTTTCGGTAAGCGACGGTCTTGCTCAAGGAGTGGTTATGAGCATATTGCAAGATCAGAAAGGGCTTGTTTGGTTTAGTACATGGAACGGGCTTAACAAATTTGACGGATACACGTTTAAGACCTATAAAACTTCCCAAGAGAGCAATTATGCGTTCGGAAGTAATCGCATGGGGACTATTTCAGAAAGTAAATACGGAGATATATGGTGCCCCACCTACGATGGACAAGCCTGTCTTTTCGATGTGGAAACCGAGAAGTTCATTGATGTACTCCAACCTATTGAACTTGCCACAAAACAAACTAATTATGTTACACGTATTTATTCATTAAAGAAGGGAATTGCCTGGATTCTTTGTGAAAACGGATATGCATTCAGAGTAGACGAACAACTATGTAAAAAAGGAGAAGGCATTACACTTTATTCAGCTTCCAACCACAACCTGAAAGGAAATCAAATATTTAATATTTATCAAGACTCTGAAGAAGATGAATGGATATTGACAGACAAAGGTGTTTCCATCATTGGAAAGAAAACACTGGATACTGACTTTCCTTTCCAGTTTATCACTCAAATAAAAAAAGCCATCTATCTGATTGCAGAGAACGACAAGTTAGCCAGATATGACTTCCACACTAAAAAACTGAAATTCGTAGATATTCCCTATCCGCATCATAAAATAAACAATGTCACTACCATAGGAAAAGATATGCTGGCATTGGGAACGGATAATGGGCTGATTTTGTATTCTATCCCAAAGAACAGTTTTCAGCAAATAGACATCCGTACAGCTACCCAAACTTCCAACGATGTAGAATCTGTCTATCAAGACCACTTGGGAGATATCTGGATTTTTTCAAAAGATCCGGGCATTGTACATCTTAACCTCGTGAGCAATGAAAAAGAGCATCTGTTCACTCCCAAAGATGAGATTATCAAGCATGGGCGTAAAAGTCGCAAACTTATCTTTGAAGACAATGTGAAAAACCTATGGTTACTTCCTACAGAAGGAAACTTTTGCTACTATGACCGGAAAGAAAAGACTCTCAAACCGCTTCTTACGGATATCAACAACCCAAAATCCATTTTCAGTCCGTTAGTCAGGTCTTATACATTGGATAATCAGGGAAACTGTTGGTTTGCAACAGCACGTGGCGTAGAGAAACTATGCTTCTTTCCACAAAGCTATCAATTTAACCTGACTGACTACGAGGCGGAAACACGTGCATTCCTGCAGGACAGCGACAAACGTTTATGGGCAGCTTCCAAATCTAATTATATCCAAATATTTGCACCGGATGGCAGTTTGGTGGGATACCTATCCAAACAAGGAAATATCACCAAAGAAAAACAAGGATTCTTCAATGGAGTATATACCATTCTGGAAGATAAAGATGGAAATATCTGGTTGGGGACAAAAGATATCGGCCTCTTCCAACTTAAAAAGACAGGAGCGAATCACTACTCCATTCAACACTTTGAACACCATCCAAATGACCCGTATAGTTTAAGCAGTAATAGTATCTATACAATCTTTCGGGACAGTCGTAATCATATCTGGGTAGGATGTTATGGAGGCGGATTAAATTTGCTGACACAGGATAAAGATGGGAAAACATCATTTATTCATAGCAATAATGAATTAAGAAACTATCCCATAGCTCACGGAATGAAAGTGCGTAATATTGCAGAAGCTCCGGGAGGAGTTATTTTAGTAGGAACAACTAACGGATTACTTACATTCTCAAACAACTTCGAACGCCTGGAAGAGATTAAATTCTACCGGAATATCCGCAGACCGGGAGACAAAAAAAGTCTCAGTGCTAACGATATCATGCATATCTATACGGACAAGAATAAAACCACTTATGTTGTCAGCTTTACCGGAGGCGTAAACAAAGTGCTATCTTCCAATCTACTTAGTGAGAATATCCAGTTCAAGAACTATGACAAAAATAATGGTCTGGCTTCCGATCTTGTGTTATCAATGATTGAAGATGCACAGAATCGGCTATGGGTAGTTTCGGAGATTGCACTCTCTAAACTCGATCCTGCCAAAGAAACATTTGAAAACTATGAATTAAGTTCCATCTATCAGGAATTCAATTTTTCCGAAGCTCTGCCTATCATCAATGCCCGCAACCAAATTGTGTTAGGAACCGATAAAGGCTTTCTGGAAGTTTCTCCGGAAAAGATGCGGAAAAGTAGCTATGTTCCTTCTATCGTGTTTACAGGACTCAAGATTCAAGGACATCCGGCCGATCATTCCATTGACAATCTCACAAAATTGAAACTAGAGCCATCGCAAAGGAATGTAACCTTCCAGTTTGCCGCACTTGATTATGTCAATCCAAAAGGGATTTTATATGCCTATCGCCTGAAAGGACTAGAAGAAGAATGGAATGAAGCAGATAATAACCGTTCCGCTAGCTACATCAACTTACCTGCAGGCAAATATCAGTTGCAGATAAAGTCAACAAACAGTGACGGGGTTTGGGTGGACAATGTACGGACTCTATCTATACATGTACTCCCCACCTTTTGGGAAACCTACTGGGCATGGCTGCTCTATTTTATTCTATTCATACTCTTCACGGCAAGTATCGTATATGTATTATTTTACATCTACCGGTTACGCCATAGAGTGGATATGGAACAACAATTAGCTAATATAAAACTGCGATTCTTTACTGACATATCTCATGAGTTACGTACTCCGCTGACTCTAATCAGTAGCCCTGTGACAGAGGTATTAGAGAATGAGCCTCTTTCCCCTTCTGCCCGTGAGCACTTGACTTTAGTACATCAGAATACAGAGCGTATGCTCCGGCTGATGAATCAGATTCTGGATTTCCGTAAGATTCAGAATCAGAAAATGAAACTATTGATTGAAAAGATTGATTTGATCCCACTTTTACAAAAGGTGATGAGTAGTTTCAAACTGATAGCCGAAGAAAAGAACATAAACTATCAGCTGACTTCTACAATCCAGTCGGTATACAGCTGGGTAGACAGAGACAAATTTGAAAAGATATTCTTCAACCTGCTTTCCAATGCATTCAAATATACACCTGCCGACAAATCGATCACAGTCAACATCACAACGAAAGAGAATACGGTAGAGATAGAAGTAGCAGACGAAGGAATCGGAATTGCAGTAGAAAAGCAGCATTCCTTATTCCAACGTTTCGAGTCATTGGTAAAACAGAATATTCTGCAACCATCTTCCGGCATAGGATTATCTTTGGTGAAAGAAATGGTGGAAATGCATCATGGTACTATCACAGTAAACAGCCAACCCGGAGCGGGCAGCCGTTTCACAGTTAGCTTACCTTTGCAACGGAACGTTTTCGAAGAAGATGTACAGGTCGAATTCATTCTGAACGACAGCCAGACTTCAACACCCCATCCCGTCGATAGTATGAAAGCCCCGGAAGAGGTAGAGGAAAAAGAATACATCGAAAGTCATTCGGAAAGTTTCTCCATATTGGTGGTAGAAGATAATGACGAATTAAAGGCTTTCCTGAAAAACATTCTATCTGAGAACTATACGGTAATCACAGCTTCCAATGGTGAAGAGGGATTGCAACATGCCGTTGACGATCTGCCCGATCTTATTATCAGCGATGTCATGATGCCGGTGATGGATGGTCTGGAGATGATCAGACAAATCAAAGAGAACAACAATATTTGCCATATCCCTATCATCGTATTATCAGCCAAAGCCTCTCTGGACGACCGCATCGCCGGATTGGAACAAGGCATTGACGATTATATCACCAAACCTTTCAGTGCTACTTATCTAAAGACCCGTGTAGCCTCCTTGTTACGACAACGCAAAGCATTACAGGAGCTCTATATGAATAGACTGATGGAAGGAAAGAATACCTCTTCTCCCGATCCTCTGACTCCTTCACAACCACAGATTACCCCATACGACGAACAGTTTATGGAGAAAGTTATGGCATATATGGAAGAACAAATGGACAATGCCGAACTGACTATTGATGAGTTTGCAGAACAGCTAATGCTTAGTCGTACGATCTTCTACCGGAAATTAAAATCAATCGTCGGACTGACACCAGTTGACTTTATACGGGAAATACGCATCAAACGTGCCGTACAACTGATCGACAGTAATGAATATAATTTCTCCCAAGTAGCATACATGACCGGATTCAACGATCCGAAGTATTTCAGTAAATGTTTCAAGAAAGTGATAGGAATTACGCCATCGGAATATAAAGAGAGGAAAAGATAAAGAAATCCTCCTTTTCTACCGGATATTCCCCACAAAAAGATTGAAAAGCGCGTACTATTGCAGTCTCAAATCTAAAAACCAAAAAAACTAGAAAATGAAAAAGCAATGGATCATTGCCTGTCTTATCGGAATTCAAGGGGTAAATGTACAGGCACAACAACCCAGCAAGTATCCCTATCAGGACACGAAGCTGACTGTGGAACAACGGGCGGATGATTTACTTCAACGCCTCACATTAGAAGAAAAAGTGGCGTTGATGCAAAACAACTCACCGGCTATTCCCCGGCTTGGCATTAAGCCGTATGAATGGTGGAACGAAGCTCTTCATGGCGTTGCCCGCGCCGGACTGGCTACTGTCTTTCCGCAAGCCATAGGTATGGCCGCTTCTTTCAACGACGAACTATTATACGAAGTCTTTGATGCCGTATCCGACGAAGCACGCGCCAAGAACCGCCAATTCAATGAAAAAGGACAATATAAACGTTATCAGGGACTGACCATGTGGACTCCCAACGTCAATATTTTCCGCGACCCCCGCTGGGGACGTGGACAGGAAACATACGGCGAAGATCCTTATTTAAGCGGACGTATGGGAATGGCGGCAGTCAGAGGTCTGCAAGGACCGGAAGATGCCGAATATGACAAACTTCATGCCTGCGCCAAACACTTTGCCGTACACTCGGGTCCCGAATGGAACCGTCACAGCTTCAACGCAGAGAACATTGCCCCCAGAGACTTATGGGAAACCTACCTTCCTGCTTTCAAGGAACTGGTACAAAAAGCAGGAGTTAAAGAAGTGATGTGCGCTTACAACCGTTTCGAAGGCGATCCCTGCTGCGGTAGCAACCGCCTGTTAACCCAGATTCTCCGCAATGACTGGGGATTCAAAGGAATCGTAGTCACCGACTGCGGAGCAATCGGAGACTTCTTCCAACGCAAGAAACATGGAACACATCCCGATGCAGCCCATGCCTCTGCCGACGCTGTTTTAAGCGGAACAGATCTCGAATGTGGCGGTAACTTCAAAAGCATCACCGATGCTGTGAAAAAAGGCCTGATTTCGGAAGAGAAAATCAATGCATCAGTCAAAAGACTACTGAAAGCCCGCTTTGAACTGGGAGAAATGAATCCGACTCATCCCTGGAGTAACATTCCATTTTCTGTTATCGACTGTCTCAAACACAAAGAACTGGCACTGAAAATGGCACATGAAAGTCTGGTATTACTCCAAAACAATAACAACATCCTTCCATTAAACCGTCAGATGAAAGTCGCAGTCATCGGCCCCAACGCCAACGACTCGGTAATGCAATGGGGTAACTACAACGGCTTCCCTTCACATACCGTTACTCTACTGGAAGGAATACGCGCCAAACTACCTGACGCACAAATCATCTACGAACCTGTATGCGGATATACAAACGACACCACCCTGCACAGCCTATTCAATCAGTGCAGCATCGGCGGAGAAGCCGGATTCAACGCCACCTACTGGAATAACCGCGAATATAAAGGCAAAATTGCCGCAACCGACCGTCTGACCACTCCTTTCCATTTCAGTGCAGAAGGTTCTACCGTATTTGCTCCCGGTGTAGGATTGAAAAACTTCACCGCCATCTATCGTTCCACTTTCCGCCCAACAGATTCCGGTGCCGCCACTTTCCGCGTGATGACTAACGGAGGAGTTACTTTATTCCTCAACGGCAAGCAAATAGCAGAAGCCACCAACATCAAGAATCATACCAATCTGTATTCTTTCAACTACGAAGCAGGAAAGAGTTACGACATCGAGTTGCGTTTTATTCAGGTTAAAGATAACCCTGCACTGAACTTCGACTTGGCAAAACAAACTCCAATGGATGCCCGTGAAATCCTGAACAAGTTGCAAAGCGCAGATGTAGTTATCTTTGCCGGAGGCATCTCCCCCCTATTGGAAGGAGAATCCATGCGGGTATCCGACCCCGGATTCAAAGGCGGCGACCGTACAGAAATCGAATTGCCCGCCATCCAGCGCGAAGTTCTTGCTCTTCTAAAGAAGAATGGAAAGAAAACAGTATTCGTCAACTTCTCCGGTTCGGCAATGGCCATCGTGCCTGAAACGCAGAATTGCGACGCTATCCTGCAAGCATGGTATCCCGGACAGGCAGGTGGAACAGCCGTTGCCGATGTTCTTTTCGGAGATTACAATCCTGCCGGACGTCTGCCTATCACTTTCTATAAAAGCATGCAACAATTACCGGATTATGAAGATTATTCGATGAAAGGACGTACCTACCGTTTCATGACAGAAACACCTCTTTATCCATTCGGCTACGGTTTAAGTTATACCCGTTTTTCTTATGGAAAAGCTACCCTGAACCAATCGAAGCTGACCAAAGGCGAAAAAGCAATCCTTACTATCCCGGTAAGTAACGTCGGACAGAGAGACGGTGAAGAAGTGGTTCAGGTATACATCTGCCGTCCTGACGACAAAGAAGGTCCGCAAAAAACTCTTCGTGGTTTCCAACGGGTTAACATTGCTAAAGGTAAGACACAGAACGTCCAAATAGAGCTTCCGTACGATTCTTTCGAATGGTTTGATGCAGCGACCAATACCATACGTCCTTTAAACGGAACATATAAGATACTTTACGGAAACAGTTCTGATGCGAACAACTTACAGTCTATCAACATTCAAATTCAATAAATTATCAGATATATAAATCATTCACTTTAACAGGGATTGGAGATAACAAAGTTATTCCAATCCCTGTTTCTACTTGTTGTATCATTACATTTATAGATTAGTCTCTGATAAAAGGAACTTTGGGAGTAAGGGAAAGGAAGTTTTCTATTAAATAATCTATTATCTTTCGCAGAAGCGTCATAAAGATATGATAAATGATTGGATAAGCTGAGGAACTTTCTTATCTTTGTATTCGTTAGATATATAATAAAGGAAAATAGTTATGGATACAGCAATGAATCAAAGTGTTTTTTTAAGTATACCGAAATCCGACGTGAAGTTCTTCAAAGAGCTTGCAAAAAAAATGGGTTGGAATATTGATATAAGAGAAGATTTCCTAAAAGATTATATAGCCTCTCGTCCCAAAAAAGTTAATCTTTCAGAGGAAGAAATTCTTGCAGAATTAAATGCCATAAGATACGGAGAATGAAAATAATCATAGACACAAACCTATGGATCTCATTCATGTTAGGACGTAAGCTTACAACTATGCGCTCATTACTTACATATCCTACATTGGAAATATATGTATGCCGTGAGTTGTTAGATGAATTCTACGATGTTTCTTCACGGGAGAAAATACAAAAATATATTCATCCTGAGGATTTAGATGACACACTCAAACTTATCCATTTATATGGAAAATACGTCGTCATTAGGACTCAAAGTAAATCAGAGATTAGAGATAAAAAAGACCTTTATCTACTCTCTCTAGCAGATACTATCAAAGCAAACTATATTGTTACCGGTGACAAAGATCTATTAGTATTAGAGAAACATAATCATACAAAGATTGTAACTATAACAGAATTCATGAAATTATTATAATTACGGGGGATCTTAAGTATCACACTTAAAATCCCCCGTAATTATCCGACTAGTTATTAGTTCCTGGTCAGCAACCGTTTCTCTGAAATCGTTCCCAGATCTTTTCCGTTAATGGTGATATCCGTCGTATTTTCGATCTGTATCATAGATTGGTCAGGAGTGTCAATTTCAACATTCTCGATGTTGAGCTTTGCCACTTTATTCACTACAATCCCCTCTTTAGCACCAGTAACCACCATATTCTTGATGGAAATATTCTCAATCGGCATTTCGGGAAGTCCGTTCAGATACGCCGCCCGTCCTGCTCCCCTGCAAAACACATCCGAGATATAGATGTTCCTGAAAGCAGGAGTCTCTTCACTCACACTCGGAATCGGTTCACCGGGAGCACTTTTGGCCGCATAATATAAATCGGCAATCAAAGCATCATTAGGAACATCAATCATATTTATATTATTGATATAAATATTCTCCACAACGCCACCACGTCCACGGGCACTTTTAAACCGCAACCCGACATCCGTACCGATAAAAGAACATTCGGACACATATACATTCTTCACTCCTCCGGACATCTCACTACCAATTACGAATCCGCCATGACCATGCAATACGGTATTGTTTCTCACAATCACATTCTCACAAGGTTCACCTCTGCGACGGCCATCTTCGTCTTTACCAGACTTCAGACAAATCGCATCATCTCCCGCATCAAAGAAACAGTTGGCAATCAACACATTCTTGCATGATTCCACATCGAGCGCGTCTCCGTTCTGCGAATACCAGGGATTGAACACCTTTACATCATTCAATATCAAAGATTCGCACGAAAGCGGATGAAGACACCAGCTCGGAGAGTTTTTGAAAGTCACGCCTTCCAGAAGCACCTTTTTACTCTTCACAATACTTAGCAGTACAGGACGCAGCCAACTTTTCATCTCCTCCCATTCTTCACTCGTAATTTCAGCCTGTTGATCCCCCTGGCCAGACATGAGAACGGATGCCTTCAATGCCCCTTCATTGGGATACCACACCTTGCCGTTCTCATCCACATTACCACCGGAGTTCACCAGATTCTTCCACTGTCTGTCCGTCATTTTATCCTTCTTCACGGGACGCCATCTGTCTCCCGCTCCATCAAAAACGCCATAACCAGTAATAGCTATGTTTTCTGCATTCATTGCCGAGATAGGCGACTGGCAGCGCCGTGTATCCAGTCCTTCAAATGAAGTCGTAATAATCGGATACAACGAGGTGTCACCGCTAAACACAATCAAAGCATTCTTTTCTGCATGCAAATTGACGTTACTTTGCAAAACAATGGGGCCTGTGAGCCACAAACCTTCCGGAATGATTACTTTACCCCCTCCTTTGTCGTGCACTGCTTTGATAGCCTTATTAATAGCCTCCGTGTTCAGCGTCACCCCATCGCTTTTTGCTCCGAAATCACAGATATTTACCTGATAATCGGGAAAAACGGGACGCTCTATGGTGGGCATGGAGAAAGGAAGGTCTGCATACATCGCCTTCAAATCTGTCTCCACATCCACCTGCTTGGCAGTACCCTGACAAGCACAAAATAGTCCTATGATGACCGGTACCAGGCCAGTCATTCGATTCAATCTATTCATCGTATCTTTTTACCTAAACATTTTATTATTTGAACCAAGCCGCATCGGTATAACCATCCCAACTCATGATGGTTTCGCGCGTACCGAAGTATTGATCGTATTGTTCCTTACTAAGTTGCAGCACTGTATTGCGCACCGTTGCCGGAATGGATTGATAAATATCAGAACCCGATTCAGTCTTGCAGTTGTAAAGTTTGCAGCCGGTGGCAACAGTAGGTACAGCCGGTGTCAGCGGTTTATTCTCGTCTACAAAGTTAGGACCGTACACATCCGCAAACGTACAGTTTAAGAAGGTCAGGTTATCCGGTTCAAACTGATAAATCAAAGTGGAGTTAGTAACGCTTTCGCCTACCGTGAAACGGCTGTTCAAGAATACATAACCTAAGTAACCCGCCCTGACGCGTGCTTGCATTACAGCACGTGTACCGCTAGGTGCATGGATCTGACAATCTTCAAACAGTACCACCTTACCCGATCCCCAGATAAAGTCGGTAGCTCCGGCTATGAAACAATCTTTGAACCAGTTGTAACCTCCACCGGGAAGCAAAGTATCCTGGAAACTCAAGACACGGCAATTGATAAAAGCAGCCGATTTGTTGTTAATATAAAGTGCCTCGGCTTGGCCATTCTTACCCAGTGTCCAGCCATACGCATTCTCTATCGTCACATTTTCAAAACGGATTTTATCACTGTTACCATCGAGTATCACCACCGAACGACCTCCGGAAGAAGGTACAATAGTACCAGTAGGGGCAAACTGATCGATATTGGTTCCGCCGCCTATACCACCGTTAATATCATTGCTGTTATCATATTGAATATTGACAGCCGTATTATCACTGGCATTTCCTTTTACGGTGATATTGCTTTGATCGCGCAAGTAGATAATCTCCTGATAGATACCGTCATCCATCCGGAAAGTCTTGGCAGCATTCAAATCGACATGAGCCGCACAGAAATCAATAGCACCTTGCAAAGTATAAAAGTCAGCATTAGGGTCGGTGTGACTAATCTTCACCTCATAGTTCGGTCCGGCCAATGCCGGTGCCGGCTTCGTTTTGAATGTCCATGCACGGCCGTATACTCCCTTAAAGTCCGTTTGTTTCACAGCTGCCTGTTCGATGGTTACATAATATTCGGTGTCGGGCTGCAAACGCTGTTGATGAGGCTTGATGATGAAACTGTTACCTTCCACCCGTGCCGGATAATAATTGACGATACGACGACTGACGGAAGAGCCGGTGGGCGTAACGCCGATAATATCCATCCACGTATTCAATTGGGTCTGGCCGTCTACAATAGATTGTCTGCGCTCTGCCATATTGATTTCGTCTACCTGTTTATGATCGCTCATACGATAGATACGGATGCAGCCACTCGTGCCAAGTTCGGGTGCAGTGCCTTCAAAGGCTATTTTCAGTTCGGTATCTGCAAGTGCTTGCTGCGTGCCGTCGGCAGGTGTGAAAGCATATCCTGCTACAGGAGTCTTATCTCCATCGGCCGTACCGTCTTCACTGCTTCCGTCTTCCCAGGGAGCTGATGAGTTTCCGCCTTCCACATTTTCAAGACGTCCCATCTCTACAAAGCCGCTGTCGTCTATGTAGAGTGCAAAGGTATAGCTATAACCTTTGTGGAATTGCGGCAAAGCAATGTCCAAATTGGTAAATATCCACTCTTTCTCTCTATCGTCCAATACGAAAGACACTTTATAGCTGTCTGTCAATGCCGAAGGAAGAATGATAGCTTCGTAGAATTCTGTTGTAGCATTGTGATAAGGGTTGATTGTAGCAACAGAGCTTTCATCAACTGTCAGTACATCTGTTTGTATATTGAATGAAGCGGCAGTTTGCATCCCCTCAATCCGTACATCACTTACTTCCAACGGTTCTTTTTCCATATTCACAAACTTCAGAATCACTTTTGCCAGACGATGGGTAAAGTTTAATGAGATATGGGGTTCGTTCTCTGGAGAGTAGGTGTATTCCTCTTTCGTGGCAGCATATAGTAAGTCGCACGCCGTACTTCCTCTTTCTTGAGCGGCCAGTTGCACGGGATAATTAAAATTACGTACATCGGCATTATACGGATAGTATGCCACAAACTTCACCGGTGTTCCATCATTTTGCACTTTCAGCGGTGTAGTGGAAGTGAAAGAAACCGACGCACCCTCTTCCGAGCAGACATAAGGTACATTCGCTGCTTCTGTGGCAGGTTCAAGAGTCTTCATATCCAGCACGTATGTTCCGATCTTATCTCCGTCATTCCATGACGATCCGTCTTGGGTGACACGGGTTGAGAAACCTGTGAGGTCTACACCGAAGGTAACCTCTCCCGCAGTAGTAGGTTGTTTTGTGCCTGTATCTTGCTCATCATCCGAACAAGAGAGGCAAAACAAACCACCTAACAAGGGATATAATAATGAATGAAATAATTTCATAACTGTAATGTTTAATCAGTATTACAAGAGTAATTCAATGGTTATTTTACATTCTTATACCAACGCGGGTCACCTACTTGAGCATCAATTTTCAGTTTGAAGTTGCCGTTTCCTGCATCTTCAAACAGTTCGGTAACTGTTTTGGACGTATCTATCCAGGCATTAGGAAAGGCGTTGGTATCTATCGCTTTGTTATGTACGTTCAGCACTGCTAATTGTCCGGCTTCGGTAGCTGCCGCCGCATAGTTACCAGAGAATTCCTTTACAGTCATTTTATAGCCTATATTAGGGCTCTCCTTTACAAAGCAGGCCGAAATATTATTCTTATAGTAGAGATTGCCATTACCATATTGACTTTCAAAAGGAGTCTTGCCCAAATCCGCTAACGTACAATTTTCTACAGTAATAACCACACTATTGGCATCTTTCACATAAACGGCGCGTTCTGTCATCTTATAAAGTGTAGAGTTGGTGATAGTAATTGCTTTAGAACCGTAATAATTGAAAACACTTTCCATATCTTCAAATAGACAGTCGTCGATGAGTACGGCAGAAAGTAAGTTTTGCACTCCGTCATTTTTGGTTGGCCAGTCACAAACAGTCTTCATGTTACTAAAGTTACACTTCTTGAAATCTACCACAGCATCAGTAGCGAGTTGGGCAGTTTCATTGTTAGTCAGCAGAGCAGTTGAGTTATCACCTGTTATATCCAAGTTATTCAATGCTATCTTTTGAAGACTGGTATATTGTATCTGTTTCAGATTCATCTTCACTTGTTTTTCTGTATCACCAATCAGTAACAACTCTGTTACAGCTTCGGGCACTACTATTGCATCACTAAAGGTATAACCTTCTGCATTGGCAGCAAATACTAACGCAACTTTACCGGAAGCACCGGACAATATTGTCGACAGGTTTGTTTCTGCATTAATCGCTTTTTGAGCATAATCAGCAGGAATTGCTTCATTCTCTGAAACTTTATCACCGTCGCCATCCTCGCTGCCACCATCACCCCAAGGTGTGTTGCTGCCGGAACCACCGTCTATTTCTCCGCTAGTCTCTTTTCCTACATTGATATTGAAAGTATACTCATAGCCTGCAACAAACTTATTTATCTTGCTGCCTTCAGGCACTGTGTACTGATACTTACCACCGTCTGCCATGATAGTGAGCGACATTTTATTTATCAACTCTTCAGCAGGCAACATGATACCGATAAAAGATTTATCTCCTGTTTTCTGCAGGGAAATAGACTTCTGCGTATCCATGTTAGTCAATTTCCCGTCTATCAGGCTGAAAGTAGCTGTGGTATTCATCCCCCCTACCGTTATACTTGTCACATTCGACACGTTTTCATTCGTAATCTTGACACGTAGAAGCACTAACTGATGATGGAAAGTGAATGCCAATCCACCTGCCAACAATGATTCTGTAGACTGGTTGGCGGCCTTTGCCCACATTAAATCGTGGGCAGAGATACCGTTAGACTGATCGCTTACATCTACTTTATAAAGTGCTGCTGTGGCATCAATAACATCCGCAGATGTAGTATGCGGATAATAGGCTACGAAATTCGTAGGCATATCATAGATTGCTATTCCGGGATCGGACGAGAAGTTCGCCGTAAGCCCCTCGCCAATCGTCGTATATTTCACGTTAAGGGCATCGTTCAGCACATTCTTATCTTCTGTATCGAACATGTATATACCAATAGCATCACCGTTCTCCCATTCACTGGTTTCGCTATTCAATCGTGTAGTGAAACGGTCGTTGCCCGAACTGATAGTGCGAAGCATTCTTTGACCATCGCCATCAGTAAGAAAATTTTCATTAACTTCACTACAAGCTACTGCCAATGTTCCGGCAACCGCTAAGAAAAATAGATGTTTCAGATTCATAATATTATCTTTTAATTTATTCTTAATCATATAAGTTCATATTCTCAATTTAAATTTAAGGCAACCAACGAGTATCACCGGCACGGTTGCTTACAATCGGAGAAGAGGTATCCTTAATCGTCAAGTCTCCATTAGCCGGATCGGCAAACAGTTCGGCTGCCGTAATTTTCAAATCGGTCGCATTCATATTCTTACCTCCCAATGCATAGTCTGCGGTGGTATAGTTATTAGAGAATGTAGTAGTAGTGTTAGCACCGATAGCAAACAAGTCACCGCAAGGGGATGCCAACAAGATACCTTCCATTACCAATTTGGAACCTACGGCAGATTCAATGTTTATCAGACGTTGATTACGGCTGTAGTTGTAAATGGTTACATTCTTATATTCCAGGTCGATAGGTTTATCCATATAAGGAGCATAGAAGAGATTACCCCAGCCATAACCATCGGTTCCGTTATTGTCGTTACTAAACGTACAGTTGCGGAAAACAGCACGGTCTACCTGGTCATAAGAAACTCCATTATCTTTGTCGAAAGATTGGAGGTGAATCATACCAAATGCACTTGTTTGCCATCCACAACCTTCAAAACGGCATCCTTCCATTTCCAGATTCATAATGTACTTGGTATTAGCTGACTGATGGCGCCAGAAACCTCGGCGAAGACTTATGAAATCGCAATTTACAAAGCTGACATTCTCTATTGTGTATGCCTTGCTGGTATTCATAAAGTAGTTATTGTTTGCTTCATGACGGAATTCAATATTATCAAACTCCAGACTGGAGAGGTAAGAACCCTCTGCAATACTCCAACTACCTTCCAAAACAACAATAGGTTTAACTCCATCACGACTACCGGCCAAACGGAAGCCTTTCATCAAAGCGAACGGAGTGACGCGGTAAGAAGAACCTGCAGGCAAATAGTATTCTGTACCTTCGGGCACTTCAGGATCAACATCGTTGTTCAGCAACATCGCAGATAAGTCGTCATCCAAGCCTACCGGTATGGACATAGCCGACGGGCCTGCCGTACGGAACGTTACCTGATTGTAAGGTTTGTCATATTTACGGGGTTTACTGGTATCATACAGGTTGACAGCATACAGTGTATTCTTCGTTAAGCCATCCACTTCGGCAAATCCCTGCATCATTTCTTCAATGGTCAGATAACGGCTAATACCAGGCAGTGTCGTATTCATCATAGGCATAATGCTTATACTATCCACCGGATTATGTTTATTGTCTTTTTTCCAGCGAATGATAGCCGATGATTCCGTAATCTCGGTTTTGGAAACATCTTCCACCAGTTGGGCATATTCCGGACGAGCTTCAGTAGAGGCACTGGCATAACTCCACTGCGAGTTATTGATAGCTTTGGCAGCATTACTGCGTACACGAATATAGAAAGTTGTACCGTAAGGAATATCATCGATGAATACATAAGGGTCGGTAGTTTCCATCTCCATAAACAAACTGGTATAATATTGATCCTGATGTAGTTGTACCGTATAAGAGGCAGCATCGTTCACTTTATACCATACCAATGTCACAGAGTTTGCTTTTACCTCCGGTTTCTCCAATACAAACCGGGGCTGGAACAGATCGTCCACTTTCGTATATTTATCATCTGCCTCGCAGCCTATGAACAGGGTGCCGCAAAGGAGTGCGGGCAGCATAGCCGTTGCAAGTTTTCGTAATAACTTTATCATAACGTTTGTCTTTTTACTGATTAGTATCCATAATAGTTCCGAATCAATCCGCGATGGTCTGTTATAACCTTTGCAGGGTAAGGACACAGGTATCTCACAGGATCGGTAGGTTTCACTAATTGATCGTTGTTCTTGTTGATAAATCCACGGAAACTCCATGAAATAGCATCCAACGTTTCATAAAGCTGTGTTTCTTTGTTCAACACTCTCCATCCCAACGCATACTCCAATACTGTGTAACCAGCAGGGCGACCTACACCGGGACCATATTCGTCAATACCTACAATGTCTAATACTTTTCTATCAGAATGTTCAGGATCCGTCACTTGCTTGTAATAGATATTAGACGGTACTTTCTCAATGCCCGGTACGTAAGCTCCGTTAGCTACCAATCCCCAATTAATCATCTCATTATAAAGATTATAGATGACTTCACCGTACTTATTCCAACGTGCAAGATCGTACTTACGAATACCTTCACCACCAAACTCCCATTTACGCTCATCCATGAGTGCTTGGAAGAAATCTGCTTCATTAGTCAGGCTCTCTACATAACTTTCTACTTTATCCGTCCATTGAGCCGCATCGAAAGCACGGCGGCGAACACGCTTCAGTGCTTCTTTGGCATCGTCACGCGGTCCGTAAAGTTCATTGACTGCTTCAGCATACATCAGCAAAACATCTGCAAAACGCATACGTACGCTGTTGATACCTGTATTAGAACCACTGGAAGCACCCAGCGGAGACTGCATATAGAGTTTGGACCATTTACCAACACCCATACCGGTCACTCCCATATCAATCTCCTGATTCAGGTCTTTATCATATTTATAAGGTACACAAGTCATATCACGACGCAAATCATCTTTATCAAACGAATAGACATACGTACCGCAGAAAGTTACATAGTTGCGGGCGCTGCCATAAGAGTGCTTACCTTCTGCAATAGTGACACCGATATTATAGCCATAACGACTGGTGACACTTTTCAGCATCGGAACAGCGAACATGACATCATCGTTGTTGGCAGTCTTCCAGTTACATTCATTTACCCACAAGTTTTCAAAACTTTGAGTCAGGTCATGTTTGCTTTCTTTGATTACTTTTCCCAGATAAGTGACGGCAATTTCATAGTAGTGTTCAAAGTTATCGCCACGTTCCATGTAACCTACGTGAGTCACATCTTCTTTGTCGGCACGAAGAGTCCAACCACCCCGATAGAGAGCCAACTGTCCGATAAGCGACTGGCAATATTCGCGTGAAGCACGTTCTACACCATAATCCAAATCGACTGCATATTTCATCATCGGTTCTACAGCTATCAAGTCATCAATCAGATATTCCAGAATGACATTGCGGTCGGTAGTACCCAAGCTGAAGAAGTCGTCGGTTGCTTCCGTTGGTTTGGTAATAAACACTACATCTCCCCATGTACGGATCAAGTCCAGATAGAGCATGGCACGAAGAGTTTTCGCTTCTCCATACATCTGTTGTGTTTCGGAGGGAGTATCACCTGTTACTTTATCGGAAAACAATGGTGACTCCTGCACAGCCTGCAAAAAGTCGTTGGCATAATTGATAGCATAATAGATATTGTTCCAAGTAGCGTTCAACACCGACCAGGTGGGACGGGAATCAAAGCAGCCTATATCCGAGCCATTGGTACTGACAGTGTTGTTCTTGAACGAACTCATTTCCACATCGGTATTCGTATTCAAACCGCTGGCAAGGTTACTTCCGTACAATCCGTCTTCTGTCATGGAAGAGTAGATACGGGTCATCAACGCTTTCATCTCCGATTCGCTGGAAAATATGTACTCGGGAGTGAAGCCGGAGGCGGGCTGCACATCAAGAAAATCATCGCAAGACGTCAAAGTGAACATAGTTCCGGCAATGAGTGAGTATATTAGTTTCTTATTCATTGTTCTTTCATTTTATAGATTTCAATTAAAAAGTCAACTGTGCACCAAATGTATAGGTACGGCTACGCGGATAACGGTTATAATCAATGTTCGGTGTCAAACCGGTAGCGATGTTCACCTCCGGATCATAACCGCTATATCCGGTAAGGGTAAACAGATTATTGCCCGATACATAGAAACGCACTTTACTCAAACCGACTTTCTTCGTCCACACACTTGGTAAGGTGTAACCGAGGGTAGCTGAATTAAGACGCAGGAATGAACCGTCTTCCACGGCATACGACATACAGATGGGGCGTCCGATGGAAGTGGGATTCCACATGGTAGCATTCTTATTGAATTCTGCCAGTACTTCCGGACTGTAACGGATCTCATTACCCATGTCGTCGAAGTTACGCCAGCGTTTATCCGAAGCGATGTCCATCAGGAAGTTGTTCTCTTTATTGTCCGCCCAAGTGGTCAGCATAATTTTGTTGGCATTCAGTACATCAAAATCATACATAAAGTTGAAGAACATACTCATATCAAATCCTTTATAAGTAGCATTCAGACCAAAACCTCCCGAGAATTTCGGAGTGGTGTTACCTATTACAGTACGGTCGGCTTCTGTCAGCTGATAAGGATTGGTGCTGTTGGGATCTACCGGAGTGAGTTTCTTGAACTTGGCATTACCGGGACGCGGAGTATCGGACAATGGACTTGAATCTACCACTCCTTCTTTCAGTTTCCATGTTCTGGATTTGGAGTCGAAGGATTCAAAATCAGCTACGGTATAGAATCCATCATTGACATAACCGTAAATCAAACCACTGGTACCACCCACATAGGCACGATAATCATCAGAGTTCACGACATCATTTCTCCAGGCCGAAGTGAGAATCCATTCTTTTTCACCACTTGCCAGTTTATCAATCTTGTTTTTATTATGACCGATATTGAATGTGGCGTTCAGTGAGAAGTCTTTCGTTTCTACCAGCCAGGCATTCAGTTGAAGTTCTATACCCCGATTGGATGTCTGTCCCACATTGGTCATCAGTTTAGTGTAGCCTGTGTAACCTGGAATATCCGAAGGCACCAGCAAATCTTTGACTGTATTCCAGTACACATCAATCGTACCGCTAAGGCGTTCTTTAAAGAAACCGAAGTCAAGACCAATGTTACGTGTGATGGTGGTTTCCCATTTCACATCAGGATTGTACACATATTTAGAGTTATAAAACTCATAATAATAATGGCTGACTTCTCCCCAGCCGGCAGGACGGGAACTGTTTACCCTATACAATTTCTGATAAAGGTCGGCATCGATGCGGTCATTACCGGAAGTACCGTAGCTTAATCTCAACTTTAAGTTGGATACGACCTGATTATCTTTCAAAAAGTCCTCGTTAGAGATACGCCATGCCAACGCTCCTGCCGGGAAGAATCCCCAGCGGTTACCTTTGGCAAACTTGGAAGAGCCATCGGCACGTAGCGTTACTGTAGCGAGGTATTTATCATTATAGCTATAGTTGATACGGCCAAAGAATGAAGAAATACGCGAGGGAGAGGCCGCTGACGAGGAGTTCTCGTAAGGAGTACCCAGCGACAAATTATCAAAGACCTTTTCTGCCGTGATATTTTCCGGAAAAAAACGGGTAGAGTAAGTTTTGGTAGTAGTCTGGTTATGCTTGATTTCCTGTCCCAACATCAGACGGATATCATGTGCTTCTTTTAGCATAAAGTTGTAGTTCCACACGTTGGTAAGCTGCCACTTGGTACCTTGTTTCATGCTCCATTCCGCCACCGGCTGGTTATTGTTGCTACGAGCTTTACTAGTCTCCATACCCCAGAAACGGCGTTGTTCTTCAGAGTTATTCTCGAAACCAAATTCACTACGGAAAGTCATACCCTTCATAATATCCCAGGTCACGGCTCCCATCGTATTGAGCGACTTGTTGATTCTCTTTTTGTAATTCCGTTCCGATTCTTCTTTCGGATTGAAACGGGTTACCTCTTCCAGTTGGTCGGGATCGAAATAGGTATCATCTTCGGGAAGCGTCATGTACTCATCCAAACCGGTAGTAGGTTTTTCACGCAAAGCGGTCAGCAGACTAACGCCTTCCGTACCGGATCCATCTACTTCCTTATGCAACAAACGCGTGCGGTATTCCAATGTCAGGAATTTAAAAGGTTTGAAGTTGAAAGAAGCGTTCATATTGTTTTGTTTCAGTCCGTTGCCTACCATCACACTCGGTTGGTCCTGATGGATAAAGGATAGTTTATATTTGGCTTTCTCCGTACCACCATTCACACTAAGGTCTACATATTTGGCCACCGGATTGGAACCGAATACCTCGTCCTGCCAGTCAGTTCCGGCATTTCCCTGATAGATGTAGTGTTCGTAAGCATGTCCATACTTATTATTAAAAGCTGTAGGATTAGAGCTTTTCTGGCGCGCATTTTCATATTGCATCAATACAAATTCGTAAGGGTCCATCACATCCAGTTTGTTGGAAAGTTCTTTGGTCTGCACATAAGTGTTCAGGCTAATGACAACCCGTCCTTCAACAGGACGTTTGGTTGTCACCAAGATTACACCGTTGGCACCACGCGCACCATAGATAGCTGTGGAAGCCGCATCTTTCAATACCTCGATAGATTCAATATCGGTAGGTGGAACATCGTTCAGACTGCTTACTTCAAATCCGTCCAATATGATAAGCGGACTGTTATCTTGTGTAATAGAACCGCCACCACGTACCAAAATCTTAATTTCAGCATCCGGCGAACCGTCTACAGCTGTCACCTGCACACCCGGCAGTTTACCGACGATGGCTTCAGCAGCAGAAGTGGTCTGTACTTTCTCCAATATCTTGCCGGATACACTGGCGATAGAACCGGTAAGATTACCTCTTTTCTGCGTACCATAGCCGATTACGACTACGTCGTCCAACATTCCGACAGCTTCTTTCATGTGGATATTAATGTTCGAGGTACGTCCTTTCAACGGTTCTTTTGCTTCTTCCATACCTACATAGCGAACTATCAACACGGCCTTGGCTACATTGGGCACACTGGTCAATGTAAATTTACCATCCAAATCGGTCGTTGCACCTATTGAAGTGCCTTGCACCGTTACTGTGGCGCCAATTACCGGCCCCATGTCGTCGGTCACCGTACCGGTCACGGTAGCAGTCTGTGCCATAGCACCCGCTGCTACCCACAGCAGGATAAATATGCTTATGATTATTTTATTCATCATTCTATGCTTTTATTGTAAATAGATTTATTTGCTCCACACCTTTATTTCTTTTCCATTACTATTCCGCCTTGGTTCTGATAATAGATAATGTGCTGAACCAGGTTGTGGAAATAAACTTCGATGTTCGGATAGCGTCCGTTAGGATCAACCGACGAACTGATTTTTTGTGCATCACTCGGATCGTTAGGATTCAACCCGTAAGCTTCTTCCCAAATATCAGGAATTCCATCACCATCCGTATCAGGCCAGGGATTCAACGACTTCACCTCAATGTAACCTTCAGTATCTGATACTGTATCAATGATACCGGGTTGCTTGGCTTTGCCGTCTTCTTCGGGTTTGGAACCGATATAGGTGTAAGTACCATTCTTTACTTCGCGAACGATACGCTGATCTATCACATCTCTACGCAAAGAAGCTCCGGCATATTCCAATACTTTATCGTAAGCTTGTTCAGCTGTGTGACTGGTCAGTTTGCTGAAAGGTTGGTAATCTGCCATCTTCATAGCTTGCTTTTCTGCTTCAGGAACTGTACCCAGTGAAGAATCGAATTGTCCCCAAACACCCTCTGTCCAGTTATCAGCCGTGACACCTGTGTTACCTAACACATAATTGCCATTGATATAAGCTCTGGCAGTAGGATCACTTGACAGGATACGGTAAGAACGGTTGTTTGTTCCGGTAGCTGGCCCCGGTTTATAATAGCAGTTGGTCAGGTTGAAAGCAGCATACTTTCCGCCGTAACTGCCTTGTCCTCTTCCACTCCAGTTGTAGTAGACGTTATTCCGCACATCGAAATATCCGGTAAAGTCATAATCCGCTTGTGTGCCGGGAGCAGACAAATCCGAGATACGCGGGCAGCGGCTACCGTGATGTGCCAACAATATGTGGTGGAAAGAAGCATTATCTCCACTGAACATAGCCCCATAACCATGAGCACCCTTGGCATGATTAGACAAGTTCATACTTTCAGAAGCAATGCACCATTGTGCCGTGAAGTTCTGCACGCCATAGAAAGTCAGTGTCTCATCCACACTCCATCCAGCTGTAATATGGTCGATAATGGCATCTTTGAAATAGCGTCCGCCAATCGCATCTTCTCCATAATCGGCAAACTGATCGCCCGGACGGCAACGCAAGAAACGAACAATAGCATTCAGGCTGGACCCTGCACCTATGGCCGGATCTTTAGAAAGATTAAAGGTAAAGTTGTAATTCTTCAACGTGATACCGTCGCCCGGAGCGGTCTGCCCAATGATACTCAAATTAGGAAATTCATTCAGATACAGCCCTCTTTTCAGTTCGATGATACCGGATACATCAAAGATGATGGTACGCGGTTGGTTGGACTTCTCAATTCCATAGCGCAAGCTACCTTCAATAGGAGTTTCATTTTTATTATAATCTGCCAGCGTTGTCACACGATAGATTTCTCCGCCACGACCACCGGTAGTAAAACGACCGCCACCTTCGGCACCCGGGAAAGCGAGTATAGAAGTAGAATGATCGTCACCGATGCTTGTATCCGGTTTACCATATTGGAAGATGGTAATTACCTTATCCAACATCTCTACCGTTGCTGTACGTGGGAAGACTGTTTCATTATTTTCGATATTCAATACGACTTCATTGGCAGTAGAGTTTTTCTTATCCTGCGTAATCCAACTCTCGGATATTACAGCATCGTAATCTACCGGATTTTCTCCTTGCGGAGCCGAGATAACCAGTTTAGGACATTTATAAGGAATGATATACTCATCCTGTTCTATTGTCACCGCACCGCTTACACCGTCTTGTGTCACTTTCAGAACGCGTTGCAAGGTGTACTCTCCTATGGATTTGAATACCAGAACAGCTGTTCTGGTTTTGTTCGTATTAGCATCTACGGCAAATATTACTTCGTCTGTCACAAAACTGCGGGTTCTGGGAGTTGTTTCCTTCAACCTGATCCAGTCGTATTCTTCTGCTATCTGCAATTCCCATTCCACATTTGCCACTACCTTACAAGTAAATGTACCTTCTCTGAATGACAAAGGATCTGATGAACAATCAAACAAAATATCGGGATCGGCCCCCAGTTGCTCTACGCTAATCTCTTGTTCCAATGTCGAGCCTGCACCCGACATTGATACTTTTACTGTTCCGGTGCGCTTGGGGCCGTCTGTATTCTCGGTAAAAAACAAACGGAGATCACCATTCCCCTCTCCGGAGCTTTTTGATATAGTCAACCAATCGCCTGTCGAGGTCACTTCGGCAGTCCATGTAGAGGTAGCCGTTACGTTGATTGTAAACGAACCGTCTACGTTACTCAACTTCACCTCATTCTTCGACACTTCCAGTTTGGCAGCTATTGCACCCGCATTAGATTCGTCGTCCGAACTACATGCGCTCAACAATCCAGCCAACAATATGAATAGAAAATATCTCATGTTTTATATCTTTATATTGTTAATACTCTATTGATTATTTAATCCAATGCGGGTCACCGATTCCATTAGTATATACTTCGGAGTTTTTATCGGTAATAGTGAAATCTCTACCAGCCACATCTTTGAAGAGTGTCTCCATAGGGAGAGCTGTTTCTACCGGTATTTCAGCGGTATCGACTCCCCAGTTAGCCACTACAAAGCCATTGGTGCGATAGTTATTCTCGAAAGTCTTGCTTGAGACGTTCCTTGTAGTAAACCAGGTTCCCTGCCCGGCTTCACAAACACCGCTAAAGAGATTATTACGGACAATCAGGTTGAATGAAGAAGTATTCTTCGGATTCAAGTCAAAGAAAGTCATTGCAGCAGGAGCCATACTCACAAATGTACAGTTCTCTACTGTTACATTCAGCTCTCCTGTCATCGACCCCAAACCTGTTATCAATGCTTTTGTTAAGTTTTTGGCATGGAACGTTGAATTTTTAAACACAAAGTTATGTACAGGAGCATCTTGCTTGGTAGAAAGTCCGAACAACCCACTTAAAAGTGAATTCAAGCCAAAGAAACGACAATTCTCAATCACGATCTTATCAGCTATCTGTTTCTGGGGAGCATCTACTTCCTGATACCACATCGTCCGGACTAAATCACTTATCTCACAGTTTTTCCAAGAGAAAGTAGTTACATGGAAAGCCTGATTCTTAAACTTGAAGAAGTTATCATCTGTCACCTTTATCTTCAGATTCTCAAAATGGAAAGCTTCAATTATCGCATCAGCGCAGTTAATACTCATATTTCCCATTTCCATATAAGCCGGTTCTTCACCATCCTCCGGTAACTGTCCCATAATATAGAGGACTTTTGGCATATCAGTCTGCCTACCCAAGTGATAGGTAGCTCCCGCTTTCAGGAAAAGTTTCACCTCGTTCACCGAAGCATCTGCCAGCATTGACTTACAGATTGATTCCAGATTCTCGTCAGGACTTACATATCTATACCCGTCAGGAATTCTCATCGGAGCTTCCGGATTGATATCTTCTTCGTTCCATCCTTCCGAAGCAATCGTAACAGTGTAATCCTGTATGACCGGCTCGTCTGCATTGTTCAATGCAAACGCTACTTGCAAAGTATCATCAGGTAAAATAGAGAACGCCCCATCGATAGCTTTAGATTGGACCACCGTATTATCTTTATCCAGATAGTCGATACGCACGGACACTGTTCCACCTTCGCTTTGTGTTTGGAACAACACAAAGTCATCGGTGTAGTTCACTCCACCGGTTGTTGTTTCTTTCTCGCGTTGCACATCTGTCGGAGCTTTTACAAAAGTAGCATCCGATAGTTTATATCCTGAAATCGGTGAAGAAACGACTGCGCGTAATTTCGAGTAGCTTTTATCCGATTTACGATCGGTAGACTTCAGACGAAGCACACCTGTACGATTGTACATACGCACACTAAGCGGTTCGTCGAACGGGGATTTATAAGTCACCGGTGCCGAAATGGCATATTTTGTTTTAGCCGTCGGATCCTGATGTATCACAATATCTTTCAGATTCTTCGGACTGGGAATAGAATCGGATTGTGTGGTAGAAATAATGTTATAACTCCCGTTGGCCAACTGAAAGCAATAAAGCGACGAATAGTTGGCTACATACTCACCATCGGCTGTATAGATAAACAGGGGTTTGTTAGAGGCACCTGTGTTCACCGCCCACGGTTCGTCATCCAGAAACAGTTGTATCTCTTTTACTACCGAAGTGGCATATCGTTCTTCTTCCGAACAAGCTGTTATTCCCAACAGGAGCATTATTCCCGTCAGTGAATAGAATATATTTCTCATATAACTCCTGTTTTAAAATTCTGAAACTTCTATTGTAAACGGTTGAGTGGATGTACTCTTATACATGACTGTGCGTACCGAAGGCCACGGCTCGTCCAAGTAATTCTCATCCGTAATTTTCATATGTACGGTAGAACGCTTGGAAGACTCAAAGCCTATACCGGTATCAAGAGGGCTGATGATGCGATTCACCTCCTCGCCTCCTTTCAGATATACCACATCTATAGATGTTCTGGAATCTCCATTCACTGTGGGAAATGAATAAACCGAAGCTCCAAAGCCGGTAGAAAGATTAGTGGAGATGGTCACATTTTCTGTAATACATTCTTTGCTCTTTACTTTATAGCCTATTGCCACATTCGTAAAAGTGACATTCAGCTGGTCAAAACGAGTGATAGCACTCAATTCCTCCTCCGTCTCTTTCGGCTGAAACACTGCTTGCCCGACTAAACGTTTCAATTCTACGTTGAGCGAACTGACCGAGTTATCTGAAGTAAAACCTACGACATCCGAAATATAAACCGGCTTTTGAATATGAGCATCCTGATAAACTACCACTTTGGAAAGACTATCTGTATCCACCAGATGATCGGCATTTGCCACGATGAAAGTTTGCAGATTTTCTCCTAAAGGAAGGTCGACTTTTAAATCTCCATTATTTAAAGGGAGATTTTTTCCATATACCATGGAATCTTGCAGGTAGACATAAACACCGACCTCTGTAATTCCATGTTCAGCAAAAGTTTCAAGACTAGCCCTACTGAAAGAAACGCCAACCGGGTGGGTTTCGGGCACATTGGGAAATTGTTCATTCGGTTTCCATTCATCATCCATTTGCTGTGAACAAGAACAGCAAAGCAGAAATGACAGAAGAAATAAACTTACTAGATGTTTCATAAATATTAGTTTATATATAATTTAAAGATATACAATTATTAAAAGAATAAAAATTCTATGCCCCTTTTCTTTAAAAGACGGATTCAAGCCTAAGGAGGATTGGCAATTATAAATGCTGGCTTCATGTTTCTCATTCTGTTTAGATTTTCATTGTATATTAATAATGTTTTTCGCTAGAGTGAATTCTTTGTTCTTTCACCAGTGCAAAATTGAGAAAATATAAGGAATACAAAGAGTAAAATCTAGTAGAAAAGGAGTAAAAAACAGACCTAGACCTAGTTCAAACAGTAATTTCCATCCGTACAAATACCCATGAACGACATACTCTCTGAATATTATCATGAAATATCTCAAAAGCATAAGAGTAGAAAATATCATTATATAGAGTAAAAAGCTCAAATAGCAGACTATTTTATCTTCCAAAGATAGACAGTCTGCTATTTTTTTCAACTACTTTTGCAGAGAGAAATACGACGTATAACATCAACCTTAGAATCATGAAGAAGAATCTTATTATACTTGCTTTCCTTTTAGGAGGTTTCCACTTGTCTTCCCAAGCGCAGAAACAGGAGAAAACCATTACGGTAGAAGTGCATAACAATTGGAGTCAGGCAAAAACAGACGCCCCGATTGTTATCAACCTGCATGAGTTACACGCAGATTTCAAAATCAAATCCGCCGTTGTCATGGAAGGGACGAACGAGGTTCCTTCCCAACTAGACGACTTGGACAAAGACCGTAAGATGGACGAACTGGCTTTCGTCGCCGACCTTCCCGCTCATGGCAGAAAAACATTCCAGGTTACTCTTTCTTCGGAGAAGAGCACGAAGACCTATCCGGAACGGGTATATGCCGATATGTTTATCGCAGACCACCGGAAAGGGAAACATCAGCGGGTGCAGGCAATCACCGTTCCCGGTAGCAGTAATATATATAGTATGGTACGTCCTCACGGTCCGATTCTGGAATCGGAGCTGGTGGGATACCGACTTTACTTTAACGAAAAGCAGACACCGGACATCTATGGGAAATTCAATAAAGGCTTGGAAATCAAAGAATCTCAGTTCTATCCAACGGACGCACAGTTAGCTAAAGGATTCGGTGATGACGTACTTCGCGTGTTCGACAGTTGCGGACCGGGTGCATTGAAAGGCTGGAACGGACAAAAGGCAACGCATATCACTCCGGTAGAAACACGGACGGAGCGTATCATATCCTACGGTCCGGTACGTGCAATTGCAGAAATAGAAGTAACCGGATGGAAATATCAAGGCACGGAATTGGACATGACAACCCGCTACACACTGTATGCCGGACATCGTGACCTTCACATCGAGGCTTTTTTTGACGAACCGCTCGATAAAGAAGTTTTCTGCACGGGTGTACAGGACATCGTAGGCGCTTCCAAGTCCTTCTCCGATCATAAGGGGTTAGTAGGAAGCTGGGGTACGGACTGGCCTGTCAATGATACGGTGAAATATGCCAAAGAAACTGTTGGGCTGGGTACCTGCATTCCGCAACGTTATGTGCAATCGGAGGAAAAAGATAAAGCGAACTTCCTCTATACGATTACCGCTCCGGGAAACAACTATTTCCAATATCATACCACTTTCACTTCGATGAAAGAAACATTCGGATATAAAACTCCGGAAGCTTGGTTTGCCTATCTCCGCAAATGGAAAGAAGAACTGGCACATCCGGTAACTGTAAAAATTAAAGGTATCCGCTAACAAAGCGATATCCACACTATATAAATAAGGTAGATACAAATACAACTAAACAAAATTTACGAGGTTTCTACCAATTTTTATACGACTCTGCACAATTATTCCTCCTTGTGCAGAGTCTTTTTTCATACCTTTGCCACATCACATAAATCGTATAAATCATTTATATAAAACTATTTAATCTATTTATATCATGAAACGACTGACACAGACTCTGGTTCTCTGCCTGCTGACTACCTTCCCTGTTCTGGCACAGAGCAACTATGTATCCGAAGTATGGGTTTCCGATCTTGGAAACGGGAAGTATAAGAATCCGGTACTCTATGCCGATTATTCCGATCCGGACGCTTGCCGTGTAGGCGACGATTTCTATATGACTTCATCCAGTTTCGGCTGTCTGCCCGGACTACAAATACTACATTCCAAAGATTTGGTAAACTGGACGTTCATCGGTGCAGCAGTACCCGACGCGCTTGCTCCTATCCAAACTCCCGAACGTCCCGAACACGGCAACCGTATATGGGCTCCTTCTATCCGCCATCACAATGGTGAGTTTTATATCTTCTGGGGAGATCCCGATCAAGGAGCTTTCATGGTGAAAGCCAAAGATCCGAAAGGCCCATGGAGCGAGCCCGTTTTGGTAAAAGCCGGAAAAGGAATCATCGACACTTGTCCGCTATGGGATGAGGATGGAAAAGTATATCTGGTACACGCATATGCGGGAAGCCGTGCCGGATTAAAAAGTGTCATCACTATCTGCGAACTGAATGCTGAAGCCACAAAGGCCATCACTCCTTCACGCATCGTCTTCGACGGTCATGAGGCCCACCAAACTTGTGAAGGCCCCAAATTCTATAAAAGAAACGGCTATTATTATATTTTCCATCCGGCAGGCGGTGTGCCGACAGGATGGCAAGTGGTGCTACGCTCCAAAAACGTATACGGCCCTTACGAATGGAAAACTGTACTTGCACAAGGTAACTCTCCCGTCAACGGGCCTCATCAAGGCGCATGGGTAGATACGCCTACCGGTGAAGACTGGTTTCTCCACTTTCAGGACGTAGGTGCTTACGGACGTATCATGCACCTGCAACCTATGAAGTGGATAAACGACTGGCCTGTGATCGGGGTAGACAAAGACGGTGACGGGTGCGGTGAACCGGTCCTGACTTACAAGAAGCCTAATGTGGGAAAGACTTATCCTATCTGTACCCCACAGGAAAGTGACGAGTTCGACGGCTACACACTGTCTCCGCAATGGCAATGGCATGCTAATATCAACGAGAAATGGGCCTACTATGCAGGCGACAAGAGTTACATGAGATTATACTCTTACCCTGTCGTACAAGATTACAAGAATATGTGGGATGTAGCTAACCTATTATTACAAAAGACTCCTTCTGACAATTTCACAGCTACGATGAAACTGACCTTCACTCCCAATCAGAAAAACAAAGGTGAACGTACCGGATTGATTGTGATGGGCAGGGATTATGCCGGATTATTCCTAGAAAATACGGATAAGGGACTTACTCTGTCGCAAGTGGAATGCAAAAGAGCCGATAAAGGGAAACCGGAACAGTCGAATGCTTCTGTCAGCCTCACTCAAAACACTGTTTATCTGAAAGTAAAATTCAAATGTGACGGAAAGAAAATCAAAGCCAGCGAAGGCGGACATGACCTTCTTGTCATGTGTGACTTCAGCTATAGTCTTGATGGAAAGAAATATCAACCACTAGGCAATCCTTTTCAAGCAAGGGAAGGACAATGGATCGGTACTAAGATCGGAACATTCTGCACACGTCCGGCTATCGTGACTAATGATGGCGGATGGGTGGATGTGGATTGGTTCCGCATTGCCAAGAAGTAACATCTTCAAAAGGAAGAGTATAAGAAGAGCAGTCCTACAGACTGCTCTTTTTTACAATATCTGTCAGTTCCTTATCTGTAAGATTCTCACATTCGGATTTATCATAAATTGTCAGAAGGACAATATTTGTATCGGTTTCCGATATCAAAACAGTGAGAGTGATGACTCTAGCCCCTCCACTTTTACCTTTTCCTTTAGAAGAAATTGCCATACGCACTTTATGAAGTCCTCTACCTAAATCCACCCCTTGCTGTGGCTCCCGTCTCAACGACTCCAGTAAACCGGCAAAATCCTGCCGCATTGATTTATAATGCTTACTTAATCTTTTCAATTCTCTCTTAAATAAAGAGGTAGCTATAATATTACAGTTCATTGAGTAAATCTTCGGCTGAAATACCTTTTGCCTTTCCTTCGCGTATCAGTCGGGCTTCCTCACACGCTTCCTTTAAATCATCCAATACCTCTGATTTCGTTCGGGGGGTATAGGGCACACAGTCCTCCTTCACTGTATTTATATTGACGGAAGACTCACCGTGAAGTACCATCTTTACCTTATCAAGCAACTGACGGCTATTCGACATTAATATTTCTCGGGCCAATTCAGCTTTATAAGCTTCCAGTTCCATTGAATTGTCCATTGTTATCTCCTTTCTTCTTTCATTTAAGTAACTACAAAGATAACGAAAGTAACCGGAAATCGAGTCATTAATCCGTTTTTATTCCTACCTTTGCCATCCGAATATCATAAAGGATTAACAATAACCCCAAACCACAATGAAGAAACTAGCAATATTCGATTTGGATGGTACATTGCTAAATACGATCGCCGATCTGGCACACAGTACCAACTATGCTCTAAATAAATTAGGATATCCCACGCATGAAATAGAAAAGTATAACTTCATGGTAGGAAACGGTATCAACAAACTCTTTGAACGTGCCCTGCCCGAAGGAGAAAAAACAGAGGAAAATGTACTCCGTGTCCGCAAAGAGTTTATTCCTTATTATGATATTCACAATGCGGATGATAGCCGCCCCTATCCGGGGGTTCCAGAGTTATTGACCGACCTGCAGTCCGCCGGCATTCAGATTGCTGTAGCTTCCAATAAATATCAGGCCGCTACGGAGAAACTGATAGCTCACTACTTTCCGAACATTCATTTCACTGCCGTGTTCGGTCAACGGGAAGGAATCAGTGTAAAGCCCGACCCTACGGTTGTCTTCGATATATTAAAGTTGGCCAATGTAGAAAAAGACGAAGTTCTCTACATAGGAGACTCCGGAGTAGATATGCAAACGGCCGCCAATGCAGGAGTAACCGCTTGTGGGGTAACATGGGGCTTTCGTCCAAAAAGCGAACTGGAAGAATTCAAACCGACATATATCGTAAATACTACAGAAAAGATTTTATCACTTTTTACCCTCATACCCTCATAAACAGCCGTATCGACTTATTCATCGGCATTTCAGCAATGAGAGCAAGCCTGATAGTAAGTATGAGAGCAACTTTTACTCTCATACTTACTATCAGGAGTTTCAAATATAAACAAGCAGTATATGCTCCTTGAACAACCGTATGTTTAATGTAGAACAACAACACAGACAAAGTTAATCTACCCTATTTCTTTTGTTAAACTCCCGATATTTATAAAGGCTCACATTCGTGAGCCCTTGAGCTAACAGCCATAAACCTTTCAGCTCACGGCTGTGGACAAAACCGCTCATTAATGTGAGCCTTTACGATTCTCAGACGTTTTACATACTAAGTACGTATGTTCTTACTAACAGGCACGTAGCCTTTACGTATTACATACGGGCATCCGGCACCTAATCTACTATCGGATCTTTCACAATCTTCACTTCTTGACGAATATCCAGATTAAGCATGGGAGCTCTGGTATATGGATCGAGAACCATGATAAAAGAAATTAAGGCTAATGCAAACTCTCACTTAGCGAGCACCAACTCCCCCTCTCTATCATCACTACCGAACGTGAGAGAATAGTGCCCGTCCTTTATCACAGACACTTCCAATTGTTTTAAAACTATGATTTCAGTCTGTTTCCCTTTTTCCACAATTCTCAAAACAGGAGTAGCCTTCTTTCCCGTAGACCAATCTCCCTGCCATAGCAATCTGTATTGTTTACCCTCTGCAAGATTGGTTATTGCAACGGCACCTGGCTGTACCAGCAAACCCCAACCGTTCGGTTCTTCCAAAAGGATTTTCGTGTCCCACAAGAAATGAGGCGTTTGCTCCGAAGGCATATCGGGAGTTATGTCATCCATACCATTATCATTACCGCAAGCAATGAGAAAGAGACAGAACAGTACTCCCGTAGCTAAAAAGATTCTTGTTATTATGTGATGTTTTCTCATATCAATAATATCTTCAAGGTTATTATTTGTTTACTTTTAACCGGACAATAGTACCGTTGGCAGCCCTCGCTTCCAACATTACAAGTCCCTGATAGGAAGAAAGGTCAACTTTTCTTTCCGTAAACGATACGCGATTGTTGTTCACAAAAAAACTGGTAAACAATTCTGCATCCGGTCCTACCACACTTGCCATATTATCTTCCACTGCGATAGCGGCAGCCTCCAGCCAACCGAATCGTTCTTCGTCGGGAACTGGAACTTGCCCTCCGGACTCATATCCCATGCCTTTGCCATAAAGCACGCTGCTTGCCGTTATTTTCAGAAAGCCAATATCCGGCAAAGTTCCGTCCGCCTGACGCGGATTCATCAGTTCCGTATCTTCAAGACTTATAAAGTCGGCAGAAGTCAGTTCATAACTTTCGGGAGCAAAAGAGTTGTTCACAATCTCGCACAGCGTTTCATCCACGTCTATCAAGTGTTTGCCCGCGCTTCGAGGCATATAAGATATGTTATTCTTTATAATATGACCATAACCCGGCACATCAACTTTTTCGGATGCACTTTTCCTGTTCAACATACAGAAATTGGACGGGTTTTGGTAGCCCGTGTTATTATACCAGGCAATCCCTCCCAGATGATGATTGGCATAGAACCCTTTGTTTTTATTCTTATAAGCCAGACAATACTGAACAGTATGCATCGGAATCTCCTTCGGCACCTTTGGATTATCACTCATACCATAACCTCCTGATTTAAATCCGGTTCCATCTCCGGCCTTATCCCCCTCCTTCGTATATCCATTCAGAAAAGACCAGCAATTATCAATGGTAAAAGCCGCCTTGCAATTAATTAAATCGAACCCATCATCACTATTGTACCAGGCACGACATCCCCGAAACACATTACCCGTATAGGATTCCGAAGTCAGATGGCCTCCGAAGCCGTCCACATTTCCTCCTCTTCCGCTATCGGATACAGGATCATAATTATTGTATGCATCGCAATTCAGCACCAGATTATCTTTGCCCGTCACTATATAAAAGCCGATAGCCATGCCATCGTGCATGGACAAATGCTCATAGATATTGTTACTGCCTCCTTCATTACGGAAACATTCGGACTGTGTATGTTCTGTGATTGTCACTTGCGTGCCCACTACTTCCATATTTCTGAAGTGCAGATACGAACCGCTTACATAAAACACAATAACCCGTTCATTGACGGGCTTTACTTCCGAAAGGTCGAATACCGGACGTTCGTTCTTATAGCCGGAGTAGCAAATCCGCTTATCCTTCCCCGTCCCGCTTTTATCCATTTTAAAGACACGGCTCCAGGTAGTACTCCCCGCCGTATGGTGTTCCATCACCTCAGACTCCGTTATCTTGTATGTCCCCCGACGGATATAAACAGTATCTCCGGCAACCACTTTCGATTGTGCTTTCCTCAAAGTGGCAAAAGGTTTCTCTATTGTTCCACTGTTGGTATCGCTACCATTCGTAGCCACAAAATAATTTGTTGCCGGAAGAGAAAGGTAGTATCCTATAAAAAAAAGAAGAAAAAGGCTGATTCGTTTCATAGTATTAATGTATTATATGACAGCAAAGTTAGTGTTTTTTATACCCTAGAAACTGTAATATCGTACAAAAAGAATAGAAATTTGTTTCTAATAACATACCAAAATATAGAGCGCACTATTCAAACACACTCTATATACTTCACAATTACATATGTTCCTTGCCTACCTCTAATAGCCACAAATGCTATTTTATCAAATTCATCAGTAAAGATATCAGCATATTTCCCCGCAGGTATAACAAGTTTTCCATTCACATTGACAAAACCAGATAATGATTCATCTTTTATGAAGTCAAGATAATACTTATACAATTTAGAATCTTGAGCAAAAATTGTCATACAAGACAATAAAAGTACGATACATATTACATGATTTTTCATATTCGGCAATAAATTCTAGTAGAACAAAAAAGTAGTTTGTTTGCTAAAATATATCTATCCAAACAAACTACTCTATATCTTTAGGTCATCTCACTTCATGTCGCCATCCCACTATAATATAGTTTCGTCTTTTCCCGAGCTCTGTTGGAACGAACCAGACGTACTTCTTCAATTCAACTTCTATTTGGCGAAAAACAGAAATAGGAATAGTTGCATAAGGATTCATACAAGTAAACTTATAGTTCACCTCTGCAATTTTCCCCGTATTTGGATCTATAAACATTGTTATTCCAAAACTACGACCTTTCACCCGTAACTTTTCTTCTTTTGAAAAAGCTCCATTTATTATAGAATAACATTTTTGTTTTGTCCAAGAATCATCTTCCAGTTGTTTTTCTTGCATATTTTCTTCAATAGAAATTACTTGTTCCGTATGTCTATCAACCTGGTTAACATAAGTGAATTTGTTTTCCTTATTATAAAGGGTAACAAATTTAGCTTTTTCTAATACATCACATTGATAAGTGTAACCATTTTCTTTAAAAGTTTTGTCAACATTATAATAGTAGTTTTGAGCAACCATCGTTGAACAGAACAATAAATATGCAATACAAATTATGTAAATTTTCATAATCAACAATCTTTAGTTATTTTATTTAAGTTTGAAAAATTAGACAGAGAACTACGACTTTCATCATAACTATACTTCCCATAATTAGCATCCTGCTTAAAAGCCGTTACAACATGAAATTCTAAATAGGTATCGAGCAAATCCACAATCATCCCATCAATTAAATTTCCCTTATTATCAACATAATCCTCCAAATGTATTATTGACAATATCCGAGAATCTCCTCCCTTACTACCTTTTTCCCAATCACTTCCACCATATTCACTGCTTCCTTTTATATAAAGATAATGAGCATAATGTGTTTCTATCTCCATATTTATTATAGCATTTTTCCAAGAATCAAAGGACTTTTCATTTTGGTATTGATAAGCATGCATCAATTCATGAAAAAGTTGATTACTATCCATATTTCTATTCCACTGAAGCATATTGGTTTGAGGATTAAATGAAGCTTGGTCTTTTGTAGAAAATTGAAAAGAAATATGTTTTCCTTTTAATGAGTCCACCAAACTGTTATATAATCCTTTTCCCATACAATCTTTCATTATTGAATCCAGTCTCTCTTCTATGAATTTCCAATCCCGTACTGGCATATCTTTATTTTGAAATAATTTTTTAGCTTTGGGCGCTGCTTCATTTTCAGTAGGATCAACATCACCACTAATACCATCACCATCACCTATACCACTATCACCATTATCTTCATCTTCCTCCCACTCTTCTTCACAGACCTGATATTCGATTGGAGTTGTTATATCTTCACATATAGATTCAACTACCCACGCTTCTCCAAATTCTTCATCAGGTTCAATAGAAACCTCATCATGGCATACTTTTTCTACTTCAAAATCAATCTCTGTATGGCATTCTTCAACCCAACCACGAGTAATAAAAAATTTCGCATCTTCACTCAATGGCATTATTTTAGCAACAATTTTACCATTACGATATTTCCAACCGTTAATTAATCCACCATTAGGTTCAAAGAATAACACTTTACCATCAAAATCTGATTCTCTATATAAATATGAGTTACGTCCCATCTTCTTGCTCTTCTTCATATACTCTAATGAACCGACAAAAACAGTAATGAAACTTCTAATTTCACCTGTTCTAAGGTCTTTCCGAATTACCATTCGAGCAGCGTTACGAAGATATTTCTGTCCCCGTATTTTTTCAAACTCTTTTTGAGTCTCCGCATCAACAAATATTCTCTTACCACGCATTAGAATAGGAGTCTGTACAACTTCATACTTTCCTCGGTTAGCTTCATAAGCATCTTCCCATTTAGGTTTAACCATTGCAGCCTGTACATCTTTGGCTTCAGATGAACGCATAGTAACAACCGGAGTCATGTTAGCCTCAAACCATTGACGAGCTATCGCTGTAGTCAACTCCTTGTTTTTCTTTTTTAATTTACCAGAACGACTTGATTTACCACTTGGGAAATCCACACCATCATAGCAGGCATAAATGCACAAGCACAATACCGCCAAGACAATAAGCATAAGACGGGTTTCTTTAATTTTTCTCATAAGCTTTACTTTTTTTTAATTAAACTTTTAGTTAACTGTTCACTAAATACTTCTTTCAGTTTAAGGTGCAAATCATGTGTTGCAAAGCCATAGACTTTAACCTTTTCTGTTAATAATTCATTTGCTAATAAAAGTGCCTCTCGCTTTCTTCCTGTTTCTTGGTATAAAAAAGCAAGCTTTCCTCTAGGAGTTTGAAGTGTAGGCATCATCCAATGAGCCATTTTATATGATTCTTCTGCTTCAATAAATTCCTTTAATCGTTTGTGTACATCCCCTTTCAACACAAATACTGTCGGTGAAGGGAAACGGGATATCAGAAAAGACAATTTATCTTTTAAAAGTTCATCTTTTCTATATCTATTTAAAACCAAACAATAGTGATAGTAAAAACCTATTTCGTTTGACATCCAATGTTCCAATTTATTGTATTCACTAAGTGTTTTTTCAGACAGCGTATTTGGAGAAGAATGAGTTAAAAAATACAGTTGGTGATAATCTAGCAACATATTTGAAATACCATGACCCAATAGCAATACTAAAAATAAAAAGACAACTTTGATAACCACAAAACAACGAGAAGTTAAATGTATTTTTTTCCGTTTTACTTTATCCAACCTGACCAACAATGCCAAAGCTAACACCGTAAACAAAATAATAGGAAATACACGATTAGGATAAGCAAAAAGTCCCCAAATAAAAACAGACATCAACAACATCTGTGATAACCTAATAATCAAATGATTTCTTCTTGATTGCAAAATATAATATATCAAAATGACATAAATCAACAGCCCTGCAATGCCATATTCAACCAATAATCTCAATGGTTCATTAAAAGCTAAATGAGTGCTTCCCGCCAAATATTTTTCACGTTCTGTCCCTTTTTCTTTCAAATAACGGGCTTGATAATACATATAATTTCCAGCAAATCCTCCTGCACCAAATCCTGTTAGAGGTTTATTCTTTATCATCTCAATACCCACTTTTCCTATTAGTATTCGCCCATCTACTGAATCAGATCTATATTTATAAAGACCATAAGAAGCCAACAAACTCAATGCAAAAAAAAGAACAAGCATCACTGGAAGATAAGATTTATACAATATCCTTATCTGAAGTCTATAGATTCTCAATATGCCCCAACATACACTTACAATCAGAGCTACCCATGCCGCTCTTGAATCGACACAAATAAAAACCGGGAAACAAAAAACAAAAATGCAATATGATATATTTCGTATTTTCCTATAAAACGAATATCCAAAAGTATAGATAATAAATCCTACTATCACACAAAGAAGTAAAGACATAACACCTGCATAAACAGCCGGATTATGATAATGACCAGTAATAGAAAAATGAGAATTACCGGACGGCAAAATCTTAAAAAGTTGCAAATAGCCTATAGTAGCAAGCAAAAAGGCTGCCAGCATTACTCCTATATAAATCACAACATAATTTATTTTTCTAATCAATCGTAAAATACAATAGAGAATGAGTACACATAAACAACCAAGTTGCCACAAACCACTATTCCCCAACAAATAATCTACTATCATACAAGTTATTCCCGCTCCTACCATTAAATCAATCCAATGGAGTTGCACAAAAGGTACTATACGGTTGAATAGAATAGAAAAGACTAAAATCCCGCCAACCACTAATGTACCTAAAACAGGAAAAACAACAGATGCATTGTAAAATTCTGTAAAACGATTAATAATTAAAGAAATTATTAATATTCCCATCAAAGATGAAAATACCGTATTCCTGTCTAAATTAAACATAGAAAAAGAATATTATTAATATATGGATTCGTTTATTGTGTCTGTGTGAAGAAAGTATTGTTTACCATTAGAATAGAAGAATGGAAGTTCTTCTTTTCCTGTTGTTAGATTCCGTAACCAATAAAGCGTAGCATACGGCACATCTTTAAAATCCAGATAACTATTTTCTGCATAAAGTATTTTAAACTCCTTCCAACCATTGGCATAATAAAAAAGAGCATAACTATTCCCCGGAACAATCCCATTATTCGCTGTTCGTGGAACAAACCGAATACGATTGATTTGTACAGGAGTTCCAAAATCCATACCTACCGAAGAAGTTGTCACATAGGTATCATAGTTTCCGTCAAAAGCATCCGCAGCATTATGACCGGTATTAAGAGGAATGCCATTAATCCGATATAAAGATTGATTTTTATCTTCTAGTTGTTCTTTAGAAAAGATAGGTAGAGGTGTTGGAGAAGAGCATTTATGATTTCGTGAATATTTCCCCAAAAACTCCATATGAGCAATATTAACACCTTTCTTATCTGGATTTCGAAAGCGATAATACCGATATTTCTTGTCATTTTTAAATTCGACTTCTTGAAAATATGGATATGGGACATAATCTAAGATGTAAAGTGTGTCAAAATCCCTTTTTTCCTTATTACTTCCCAAGATATACGAACCCTTAATCCTTTCCTGCAACGCTTTCAGTCTTCGTTTTTCCGGATATTTACGTAAAAGATGTAACGTTTCTTTTTTAGTTGTATCACATTTCAAAGTGATATATTTCATTCCGGAAAGCTGTTTATTTGCCCCTGTAACAAGTAACTTTCCGTTTACCAAAGATATATCGAGCTTCTTTTTTTGCTGTTCATTAACCGTAAGAGGTTCTGGTATATCTTTCCTAAGTCGTGAAGATAATATCATAAACGGCTCATTGATATCAAGCATTGTTTCTCCATCAAAAATAACGGGAAAGAACAAAGTATTTAAAGGTATCTGTTCAAAAATGATTTCACTCTTCCGATGATCGATTTTGCCCCAGCCTACAGGCGTAAGCCCTTTAGTAGTGACCATACAGATATAAGCAATATTATTATCAATATTATCCAGTAATGGTAACCGGAAAGTTATGGTTTGATGATAACGGAAAGTCTGATCACTTAACAAAGGAGTACTAAATTGTTTAGGAATAAATTCATTTTCTGTTGCCATAAAATAAGGAGTATTATATTGTACTCCAAAAGTTTTTCTGTAGACCTTTCCACAATATTTAATATTACTATCCCAATCTTCACGCAAGTTATTGCCTGGTGCTGTATAAGGTTGGACTATTCCCGTCGAATCAGGAGAATTACACCAATAATGTTTGCTATCCCTATCTAACCATTTCGGAGTATATTCATAAACAACAGGGATTCCACATGCCCGTAAGACATTACAGCTCCAGTTCGTCATATTATGACAATCCATTTTAAATCTAGGAACGAACAAATCATAAATTCCCATGTGTTCTTTAGGCTTTACATATTTATTCAACCATCTACATTTATCAACATATATCTTATATCGTTCCACAGATTCGTGTGTAGTGTCCAATAAAGAATCTAATAATATCTTTTTATACATTTTCCGAATTTGACTACGCTTTATTAAAGGAAATTCATTAGTAGTTCGATATGGTAAAATAAACTCTTTGAAAAAATCAAAATCCTCATCTGTTTTATAACCTTTCTCATTCCAAATTCTCAATGCCGACTCTATATTATCGACTAAAAACTCTGAATCTATGATTTGAATATCAGTCTTATCAACATTTGAGATTTTAGGAACGACAAAACCATTAAATTTTTCAGCTAATGATATGCATAATGAATCATGTTTTTTCTTTTTATATGGACGTATTTCTTCAATAGTCATATTGGCAAACAACTGAGAATAGATAGAATCAACCCGCTCAAAATAGGAATTGTATGCAGAATCAAGTAAAATCATCTTTTTTGATTGATGATATGGCATATTCTCTATTAAGAAACAGGCTGACTGATAAGGTATTTTTCCTTGTCTTCTAAAATGTTCCAACACCTTTTCCAATTCCTTGCGATTGTCTCCAGCTTGCTTTAATGCTTGTTCAACAGTGTCAGGATACTTATGACAAGACATAAACAAACACATAAAACCTAAAAATAAGAGTGTTTTCATATAGTATATGATTTATTAATTACCATTCTATGAATTCCGAAGCAAAATTAGACTATTCTAGATATACAACCCCTGTACGATTGTACGTAAAAGATTAAAAATTGTCGCATGCACGTCTATATCATTTAGTTTTCATTGAGAATCCTCTCATAAATGATTTTTCATCCTACAGCAATGAAAAATCATTTATAATCTATCTCAATCCGGCTGTCTATATTATCCGCCTCCTGCACTTTAGTCTTATCTTCCACTGTCAGACGGATATCCTTCAACCGGAAGTTCTTGCTATAAGCGATTTTTCCGGCAGACTCCACACTCGCATTAATATTAGACAGGTAGAAGTTCTCAATGCGGAGCTCCTCATTCCATCCGGAAGCTGTGATAAAACGTTTTGCCCTGTCGGCCTGTATATTCGAGAAATACACATTCCGGAAATAAGGATATCCTTTCTCCTTCGGTTCGACGGGAGTCAGCATGGTAACCCAGTGTAACGGAATCTTTTTCCCCTTATATTCTTCGGGCAAAGCGGAGTAACTGTATTTGGGATTCCAGTTTAACCCCACAGCCAATACATACTTTACGCTATCAGCCTTCACACGGGTCATATAAATATTCTCCACCGTTCCTCCACGATTCATGGATGATTTCAGACGCAACGCCGCTCCCGTGCCGTAAGCTTTCAGATCGTAGGCAAGCACATTACGGATAGAACCGGAAGTCTCACTGCCGCACGTCACCAATCCCGCCCCTTTGCGTGCGGTACAGTTACGGATTACCACATTCTCCGTCGGTCGGTTCACGCGTAGCCCATCCGCATCGCGACCCGCTTTGATACAGATATTATCGTCATTGCAATCCACTTCACAGTTCTCAACCAGAATATTGGTCGAAGAGTCTATATCAATTCCATCCGTACTCGGTCCGTGTCCTCCCACATTATTATTAATGGTAACGCCATCCACCGAACAATGATCGGAATACAAAATCTGGCAAGCCCAAAAACCGGTACGTACAAGGGTGAAATCTTTTAAAGTGATATGTTTGCTGTTTGAGACAAGGATTCCCCGCACCCGTTTGCAGTCGTAATCCACAATCCAACGGAGTTTCTTCTTCTCATATTCCTTGCGCATCTCCCAATATTTATCCCAAAACACCTTTCCACGGCAATCAATGAATCCTTCACCTGTCAACGCTGCATTCTCCGCATCCATGATATTGATAACAGCCGAAGGCCATATCATTTCAATGCCGGCAATACGCGAAGGGAATTCCGGATAGTCACGGATATCCTCACTTGCTATCAACGTTGTGCCTTTGCTCAGATGAAGGTTCACTCCGCTTTTAATGAATAAGGCGCCTATACGGTAAACGCCCGAAGGAATGATAACCGTCCCTCCCCCCTTTTCATGGCAAGCGTCAATAGCCGACTGAATAAAACGGGTACTAAGAACGGAAGTATCACTTTTCAGTCCGAAGTCCGTTGCATGGATACAGTCGGATTTAGGAACCCGTTGCGCACCTACCTGTTCCGCCCACGACAAATCGGGCTGTACGGGGACATTCCCCCAGTCATGCGCGGAAACGGTAATGGTTCTTTTCGGACTCGTAAAGCCAATCAATGCCAATAGTACAATAGATAAAAGATACTTCATATTCACTCCTTTTTATTCACATTGCAAAATTACCGCATTCCGTAGAAGGCTAAATAGACGAATGTACACAAAAGATAGAAATTTATATGGAATGGATAATCCTATATACACAAGTGGACAATTCTATATTGTCTTTGTACATATTTCCATGTACAGGCATTCAAAAAAGGACTAAATTTGCCACATGAAATAAAAAGAATTATCTAATACTCAAAATAATAGAGTGACATGAAAAGAAGTACAAGCTGGTTACTGTTATGTATGCTTACATTGGTTACTATACCGACTGTAATGGCACAACCCAATTACAACTATTCCAAACTCCAACGGGAGAAGCTCGGACGCGGAGTAATCGCTATCCGTGAGAACCCTTCGGAAGTTGCCGTCTCCTGGAGATATTTATCTTCCGACCCGATAAAAACCGGGTTCAATGTTTACCGGGACGGCAAGAAGCTGAACGACCAACCCGTTATCGCCGGTACGATGTTTCGCGACAAGAACGGAAGTCCGGCAGCGGCAGTTTATGAAGTACGCCCTGTGATAAAAGGCAAAGAGACTCACCATACGGATGGCAAGTATACCTTACCAGAGAACTCTCCTCTCGGCTATCTGCAAATACCATTGAAAAGACCGGAAGGCGGAGTGACTCCCGCAGGAGACAGCTATACGTATAGTCCTAACGACGCTTCCATCGGTGATGTGGACGGTGACGGAGAATATGAAATCATCTTGAAGTGGGACCCAAGCAATTCACGGGATAATTCACATGACGGATATACCGGAGAAGTGCTTATCGATTGTTACCGGCTGAACGGTGAACAGTTATGGCGCATTAATTTAGGTAAAAACATACGGGCAGGGGCACACTATACACAATTTATGGTATATGACCTGGACGGTGACGGGAAAGCGGAAGTCGTGACACGCACAGCAGACGGAAGTGTTGACGCAAAAGGGAATGTCATAGGGAACACTCAAGCCGATTATCGTGAACACGGTACTTTCAGCAAGAAAAGAAATGCGATTGTCAATCAAGGACGGGTATGGAAAGGCAAGGAGTATTTAACCGTATTTTCCGGACTGACGGGAGAAGCATTGCACACGATTGACTATATCCCTCAGCGCGGTGATCCTTCCGATTGGGGAGACGAGCGTGCCAACCGCAGCGACCGTTTTCTGGCTTGTGTAGCCTATCTGGATGGAATTCATCCAAGTGTAGTGATGTGTCGGGGTTATTACACCCGCACCGTCCTGGCTGCCTTCGACTGGAACGGGAAAGAACTGAAAAAACACTGGGTATTCGATAGTAATGATCCCGGTTGCGAAGATTATGCCGGACAAGGGAACCACAACCTGCGTGTAGGAGATGTGGACGGTGACGGTTGCGATGAAATTATTTACGGTTCTTGCGCCATCGACCATAATGGCAAAGGACTCTACTCTACCAAGATGGGACACGGAGACGCTATCCATCTTACCCATTTTGATCCTTCACGCAAGGGACTGCAAGTGTGGGACTGCCATGAGAACAAACGTGACGGCAGTACTTATCGCGACGCGGCAACGGGAGAGATCATTCTCCAAGTGAAAAGCAACAAGGATGTAGGCCGCTGTATGGCAGCCGACATCGACCCTACCCAGCCCGGAGTGGAAATGTGGTCGTGGGAAGCAGGAATGCGCAATGCAAAAGGAGAAGCTATTGCAGGCAGGATAAAAGGATTGCCTACCAACATGGCTGTGTGGTGGGATGGCGACTTGCTGCGCGAGTTATTGGATAAGAACATTATCAGCAAGTATGATTGGAAAGCACAAAAGGTAAACAGAATCGTAACATTCGAAGGGGCTCTCTCCAATAACGGAACGAAAGCCGTACCCTGTCTGCAAGGTGACATCGTGGGTGACTGGCGTGAAGAAGTGCTGTTACGCTCGGAAGACAACTGTTCCCTGCGACTGTATGTATCGACTATTCCTACTGAATACCGCTTCCATACCTTCCTGGAAGATCCTATATACAGAATCAGTATCGCAACCCAGAATGTAGGCTACAACCAACCAACGCAACCGGGATTCTATTTCGGGCCGGATCTCACTAAGAAGAAAGAGACTTTCAGAGGGTATCAGTTCAAGTAATATCCATCCGTTAGGCGGGCCACGCCTAACGGAGTATCTTTTTGTTTGGGTAAATCTTCCGATAGGTAAAGTCTGGCTCTTATAGCAACGCTGCGTATTGTCGTATCCGATTCAAACGTTCCATAAAAGATTTGTCATTTCGGGTCTGCTGCATGTTGTAATCCAACTGCATACGCATCAGCAGTCCGGCATCTATCCCTAAAACCGCTTCGAGCAGCAACGCGGTGGAAGTGGTCAGAGGACGGCGGCAGTTCAGAATATCGTTTAAAATCTTGTACGAAATTCCCGCCTGTGCAGCAAGTTTGGCTTGCGACAGTTTGCGGCTTTCAACCTCTTCCTTGAGCAGTTCGCCCGGATGTATGGGGCGTTGACATGTATATTTTCCCATATGCCTTTCGTTTATTTATAATGGTTCGACAATTCTAAAATATTGCATATCGTCACGACTGTTTCGGACGAGATTTGCTTTACTGTAAACTCAATGCGGTATTGGTCGTTCACCCGGACGGACGAGATGCCTGCTTTATCACCCTTCAGCACTTCATAGTGCAGCGAATTGATTGCAAGGAGTTCTTCTATACCCCGGACTTGTTCCAAGACCTTGATACGTAGCTGATATCGGGCTATAATATGAGGTTGGAAGCGGTGTTTTTTATCCACTGTCATCCCTTCCTCATACAATTGACGCAGATATTCTTTATCAAAGCTTATTTCCATTATTTTTCCGTATCGTTTATTGTGCAAAGATAGAGTATATTCCTAAAGTTCCACTATAAAAGTGGAACTTTATTTTTAGCTCGTATGCTTTTTGAGAAAGTTTCTCGTTTTCCCAACATATCAAAGAACACTTTGCGGCTTATATCTTCACCGTTTTCTTGCCTGCATCGCCCGGGCTTCTTCACGGCTTCTACGGCCATGCAAATGCTGCGGGACTACGGGGCGCTTAAAAAGCGAGAGAGAAACGCACTCTAAAAAGAATCGCCGACCTTACTGCCGTAGTACATGTAGCCAAAGTCGAAGTTCATGTTGTACGCGTTGCCATAGCTGCGCTCCGTACTCGACCAATAGAAGGACAGAAAGCCAAATCTCTTGCTTACAACCTTCTTGCACTCATCCGCTTTTATTTTCGTTTTTTATCCTTATCTTTGTTGCGTAAGATAAAACACATAAATTCACTATGAAGAAGAATACGTTACTTATATTCTCCCTCCTGTTATTCTACTTGTACCCGGCATTCGCCTCCGTAGAGGTACGTTCCAATAAACTGACTACCGGAGACGGATTAGCCAATAACTCCATCCGGTATATGTCGCAAGACAGTAAGGGATTCATCTGGCTGGGTACGCTCAACGGATTAAGTTATTATGACGGCAATTCTTTTGTCAACATCTACCCTGACATCCACAATCCGCTTTCACTGGCCGATTCACGCATCCGGAGTATAGAAGAAGATCCGAACGGCTTCCTATGGATTTCAACGATGTCCTCTTTTATCAGTTGTTATGACCTGCGTCACGGCCGTTTTGTGGATTTCACCGGATGCAACGAATATAAAGAAAACTATTCTAAGTTCTTCATTACTTCCGATAATTCCGTCTGGCTATGGCATAATCAAAACGGATGCAGGAGAATCGTTTATCAGGATGGGAAGTTCTCGTCACAGACTTATAAGAAAGAGTTGGGAAATCTACCTTCCGACAGGGTGCAGTTTGTATTGGAAAGCGCCAAAGGAGAAGTCTGGATCGGAACCCGTAAAGGGCTATTGAAATACCGGAACGGGCAAACTGACAATCTGGACCCGCAGAGCCAAAGTTGGGAACATATCATCGCTTATGACCAATATACCTGCATCATCACCGACAAGAATGAAATCTACCGTCACACCTACTCTACCGACAAACTGGAAAAAGTAGGTTCACTTGCCGCAAGCTTTGACGACAACAGTCGTGTCACGGGCAACTTCCTCCTGGCAGACAAATGGGTATTGTTTACCGCCAACGGCAGTTATCTGCTGGATATCCCTACCGGAAAACTTTCCCGCTACTCCGACCTGAATATCAAAAACGGTGCGGTCACCAAAGACAATAAAAAGAATGTATGGGTGCACAACTATACCGGACATTTATGGTACGTCAACGTTACAACGGGCAATATCAAACCTTTCCAGTTCCTTTCTTCCGAACATATCGGCTATATAGATGTGGAACGATATAGTATCGTACACGATTCACGGGATATCATCTGGATTACAACTTACGGAAACGGACTTTACGCATACGAGCTGGCTACGGGAGACTTGCAGCATTTCACCTTTGACATCGGCCAATCCAGCCATATTAACTCTAATTACCTCCAATATGTAATGGAAGACCGTTCCGGCGGTATCTGGGTAAGCTCCGAATTTTCCGGTTTATCTCATCTGGAGATTCTGAACAAAGGCACACAACGTCTCCATCCCAGCGGCGAGAACAGTTCCGACCGCTCCAATACCATCCGTATGCTTTTCCAAACCCGAAACGGAAATATCTATATGGCAAACCGCATGGGCAGCCTGTACGAATACGACCCCGGTCTGACCAAGACAATACGCCGCGAGGATTTCACCCACAATGTGTACAGTATGAACGAGGACCCGGAAGGTAACCTATGGCTGGGTATGAGAGGAACCGGTCTTCGTATCGGAGCGGACAAATGGTACAAGAACAACAGCAAAGATCCCAATTCGCTCTCCAACGACCAGGTGTTCTCCATCTACCGTGACCGGAAAGGCCGAATGTGGCTGGGAACGTTCGGCGGAGGACTGAACTTAGCCGTAAAGACGAAGGACGGCTATCAATTCCGGCACTTCTTGCAGGACAACTATGGAGAGAAACGTATCCGTGTCATCGAAGAAGACAAGAACGGGCGGATGTGGGTAGGCACCAATAACGGTATTTATATCTTCCATCCGGATTCCCTCATCGCTTCGCCCAAGAATTATATCATATACAATCATGTCAACGGCACATTCCCCAACAATGAGATACGTTGCCTGATGAATGACCATGAAGGCAATATGTGGATCGGAACCGCCGGAGCCGGATTTGCCGTCTGCCATCCGGAAGGCGATTATCAACATCTGACCTTCAACTGTTACGACATCAAAGACGGGTTGTCCAATGCCGTAGTGCAATCCATTGTTCAGGATAAGGATAATAAGATGTGGATAGCTACCGAATATGGCATTTCACGCTTCACTCCTGCAACCAAGCAAATTGAGAATTATTTCTTCTCTTCCTACACTTTGGGAAATGTATATAGTGAGAACACCGCTTGTGTAAGCAATGACGGCAAACTACTGTTCGGTACCAACTATGGCTTGGTTGTATTGAATGCCGATAAAATAGAGAATCTGGACAAACCGACTTCCGTAGTCTTTACCGGACTTCAGATCAACGGAGCCAATATGCTTCCCGGTGTAGAGGATTCTCCTTTGCAGGAGGCAATGCCATACATCAACGAGCTGAACTTGAAATATTATCAACAATCGTTTGTCATCTCCTTCTCCACATTCAACTATCTGAATGGGGTATCCAAGTATTCCTATTGCCTGCCCCCTTATGACACGGAATGGAGTTCGCCTTCCAACCTGAACTTCGCCACTTACCGGAACTTGCCTCCGGGCAAGTACAAACTCCACGTGAAAGCTTGCAACGCCGCAGGTATCTGGGGAGAAGAGAATGTGATGGAGATTGTGATAGCCCCTCCGTTCTGGAAAACGACTTGGGCTTACCTGTTATATGCCCTGTTAATCGCAGTAGCCGGCTATTTCAGTTTCCGTATCATCCGGAATTTCAACGCATTGCGCAACCGCATCACAGTAGAAAACCAGTTGACGGAATACAAGCTGGAATTCTTCACCAATATATCTCATGAGTTCCGCACTCCATTAACCCTGATTCAAGGAGCTTTGGAAAGAATCGTCAATATGGGAAACCATTCCAGAGATATGCAACATTCCCTAAAAATCATGGATAAGAGTACCAAGCGGATGTTGCGGCTTATCAACCAATTGCTGGAATTCCGGAAGATGCAGAAGAATAAACTTGCCCTTTCATTAGAAGAAACGGACATTATCGCTTTCTGCTATGAGATATTCCTAAGTTTCAAGGATGTAAGCGAATCCAAAAACATGGATTTCCGCTTCGAGCCGTCACATACCTCTTACAAAATGCCTGTCGATAAAGGAAATCTCGACAAGGTGATTTACAATCTACTTTCAAATGCATTCAAATACACTCCGTCCAATGGGAAAATCATATTCAAGGTAGAAATCTCGGAACAAAAGCAACAACTTTGTATCCAAGTGACGGACACAGGAGTAGGCATCCCGAAAGAAAAAAGAAACGAATTGTTCAACCGCTTCATGCAAAGCAGCTTCTCACACAGCAGCGTAGGTGTAGGGCTTCACCTCACCTATGGTCTGGTCAATATACATAAAGGAACGATTTCTTATAAGGAAAATGAAGGAGGCGGCTCTATCTTCACCGTAGAACTACCGGCAAATGCCGACGTTTACGAGGAAAAAGACTTCCTCATCCCTAACCAAATACTGATTGAGGAAGAAGAACAACGCCATAAAGAATTTATTGCGAGTGACAAGACAGAAGAACCGGCAGAACCTTCCGTTCCATTGAATAAACGGAAAGTATTAATCATAGAAGACGACAACGATGTCCGTGAATTCTTAAAAGAGGAAATCGGTCAATACTTCGAAGTGGTGGCCGAAGCGGACGGGATCAGTGGCTTTGAACGTGCACAGACCTTTGACGCCGATTTGATTATCTGTGATGTGTTAATGCCGGGAATGACAGGATTTGAAGTGACTAAGAAACTAAAGAATGAGTTCGCAACAAGTCATATCCCCATCATCCTGCTGACTGCCCTTAATATGGATGAAAAATACCTGGAAGGTATAGAGGCCGGAGCGGATGCCTATATCACCAAACCATTCAGTGTATCTTTGCTGCTCGCCAGAGTATCCAGACTGATAGAGCAACGGGACAAACTCCGTGAGAAGTTCTCCAATGAACCGGGAATCGTCCATTCAGCAATCTGCACCAACAACAAAGACAGCAAGTTCCTGGCAAAGCTGAACGAAATACTGAACGAGCACATGGTAGAAGCCGAATTCTCGGTAGACGACTATGCCAACCTTATGGGATTGGGACGTACCGTATTCTATAAGAAAGTACGTGGAGTGACAGGATACTCTCCGAATGAATACTTACGTGTTATCCGTATGAAGAAAGCAGCGGAATTGTTATTGACCGAAGACCTGACCGTTGCCGAGATTTCCTATAAAGTGGGTATCAATGATCCTTATTATTTCAGTAAATGTTTCAAGAACCAATTTGGAATCGCTCCTTCTATTTATCAGAAGAATAAAGGACAGCATGGTTCGAGTTCACCACAGATTACACAGATTAACACAGATTAATTTAATGCATTAATAATCAAGATCTATTATCTGTGTTAATCTGTGTAATCTGTGGTGAGAAGAAGCCCCAGTGTACTATCTTACGGATTTGCGTACAAATCTCCATTACTGTTTTTTCATCAAAAGATAAAAAATACATCCTTTCCGTACGGGAGTATAGGCGTATTTTCCATTAATGTGCTTCCTTTGCAGCAAAACATTTTAATTGATCATCATGAAACACAACTTATTTCTTTTCGTATTTTTACTGGTCGCATTGCCCGCCGTCAAGGGACAGGCAAGTGAACGTAAAAAGTACAATTTCAACAGCGAATGGAAACTGCAAACAGGAGATTTTCCTAAAGCCAAAGATGCAACATTCGATGACAGCAAGTGGAAACAAGTCACTTTGCCTCATGCCTTCAATGAAGATGAAGCATTCAAAGTTTCTATCGAACAACTGACAGACACGGTGGTGTGGTATCGTAAAAGTTTCCGCATTCCCGATTTAAAAAGTAATCAGAAAGTATTTATCGAATTTGAAGGAGTACGCCAGCGTGGAGACTTCTACCTCAACGGACACAATCTGGGAAGACATGAAAACGGGGTGATGGCAGTAGGTTTCGACCTGACTCCTTATATCAAACAAGGTGAAAACGTGATTGCCGTACGGACGGACAACGACTGGATGTACAGGGAAGAAGGAACCAAGTCCAAATTTCAATGGAACGACCGTAACTTCAACGCCAATTATGGCGGTATTCCCAAAAACGTATTCCTCTACGTTACCGACAATGTATATCAGACACTTCCCCTGTATAGTAATCTGAAAACGACGGGAGTATATACGTACGCTAAGGACATCGACATCAAAGGCAGAAAAGCTACGATCTGTGCAGAATCGGAAGTCAGAAACGACAGTAAAGAGCCTCGCCAGTTCACCTATCAGGTGACTATATTAGATGCCGACGGCAAACAAGTGAAGACCTTTCAAGGCGACAAAGTGACTTTGAAAGCAGGGGAAACTAAAACAGTAAAAGCCTCTGCCCCTGTTGGCGGCCTTCATTTCTGGAGTTGGGGATATGGCTATCTGTATACGGTAAAGACAGCTCTGAAAGACAGTAACAACCGTATATTCGACGAAGTAAGCACTCGTACCGGATTCCGTAAGACACGTTTTGCAGAAGGAAAAGTTTGGCTGAACGACCGGGTGATCCAGATGAAAGGATACGCCCAACGTACCAGCAATGAATGGCCTGCTGTCGGACTTTCCGTTCCGGCTTGGCTGAGTGATTATTCAAACGACCTGATGGTGAAGAGTAATGCCAACCTGGTTCGCTGGATGCACGTCACTCCTTGGAAACAGGATGTAGAATCTTGCGACCGTGTAGGTTTGATACAGGCAATGCCTGCCGGTGATTCGGAAAAAGACCGTGAAGGACGCCAATGGGAACAACGGCTGGAGCTGATGCGTGACGCTATCATTTATAATCGCAACAATCCCAGTATCTTGTTCTATGAATGTGGAAACAAAGCGATCAGCCGGCCTCACATGATTGAGATGAAAGCCGTTCGTGACAAGTATGATCCATTCGGCGGACGTGCCATCGGTTCCCGCGAGATGTTGGATATCCGTGAAGCGGAATATGGCGGCGAAATGCTGTATATCAACAAAAGCGAACATCATCCGATGTGGGCAACCGAATATTGCCGCGACGAAGGTTTAAGAAAATATTGGGATGAATACAGTTATCCTTTCCATAAAGAAGGAGACGGACCTCTTCACAAAGGACAACCGGCTACCGATTACAACCGCAATCAAGACCAGCTTGCTATCATTATGATTAATCGTTGGTATGACTATTGGCGTGAACGTCCCGGAACAGGCAACAGAGTCAGTTCCGGTGGAACCAAGATTGTTTTCTCCGATACCAATACTCATCATCGGGGCGAGGAAAACTACCGCAGAAGCGGGGTGACGGATGCCATGCGCATTGAGAAAGACGCATTCTACGCTCATCAGGTCATGTGGAACGGATGGGTGGATACGGAAGCAGACCAGACCTACATCATCGGTCATTGGAACTACCCGGAGAATACAGTAAAACCGGTACATGTAGTATCCACCGGCGAGGATGTGGAACTCTTCCTGAATGGTAAATCGTTAGGAAAAGGTAAACGGCAGTACAACTTCCTCTTTACTTTCGACAAGGTCACTTTCAAACCGGGCAAGCTGGAAGCTGTCAGCTACAACAAGGACGGAAAGGAAATCAGCCGTTACGCCGTAAGCACGGTAGGTGAACCAGCCAAACTGAAACTTACCGCCATCCAGAATCCGGAAGGCTTCCACGCAGACGGTGCCGACATGGCTCTGATACAGGTAGAGGTAGTAGATAAGGACGGCAAACGTTGCCCGTTGGATAACCGTACTGTCCAATTCACTTTAAAGGGAAATGCCGAATGGCGCGGAGGTATCGCACAAGGTGAAAACAACCATATCCTCGATACCAATCTGCCGGTAGAATGTGGTATCAACCGTGCACTTATCCGCAGTACGACAACTGCCGGAAAAATAACACTGACCGCACAAGCCAAAGGGTTACCTGCAGCCACTCTTACATTGGAAACGGTTCCGGTGAAAGTAAACAATGGATTAAGTTCCTATCTGCCTCAAGCGAGTTTGAAAGGTAGACTGGACAGAGGTGAGACTCCTTCCACTCCTTCTTATAAAGATACCAAAAGAGGAATCCGGGTTGTATCGGCAAAGGCCGGAGCCAACAGCGGAGATGTTGCCAAGAGCTACGATGATATAGAACTGTCTGAATGGAAAAACGACGGCAAGCTCAGCACTGCATGGATTACTTATACATTGGAAAGAGAAGCAATGATAGATGACGTTTGTCTGAAACTGCACGGATGGCGTTCGCGCAGCTACCCGCTGGAAGTATACGCAGGCAAAGAGCTGATATGGAGCGGCACTACAGAGAAGAGTTTGGGATATGTCCACCTGAACATAGAAAAGCCGGTACGTGCCAATACCATTACGATCCGTCTGAAAGGCAATACAAGTGACAAGGACGCTTTCGGGCAGTTGATAGAAGTAGAAGCGAAAGCCGCCAACAAAATGGAACTGGAAAAGAGCAGCAGTAAGAATCAGCTGCGAATCGTCGAGGCAGAGTTCCTCGAGACAATCAAATAGATTCGTTTTCAATAGGTATATAGAACCCACATAAGATTGTTAGTTTGATTAAAAAGTCCTCTTTTACGTTTCTATCGTTTGGGAGGACTTTTTATTATTCAGTTTGTATTTAAAATCATAAACCATCATTTCATCATGAAAAATTTAGTTATCATTTTAATGCTTGCATTCTGTTGCAATTGCCTGGCAGATAATAACCAACCTGCCCATGTCATTATCACTGCCGGACAGTCAAACACCGACGGACGTGTGCCCAACGACCGTCTGCCGGATTACATCAAAGCTATGTCCACAGACACGGCCTTCACCACAGGAGCCTACAAATACTGTAAAATAGCCCAGAACCGCACAGACGGGAAGTTCCGTCCTTTCTGGCCGAAGAGCAAAAGAAGGGCCAAGCCCCACACATGGGGATATGACGCCATCACCTACTATTGGTTGGAGCAATTATGGCAAGAGCCTTTTTACGTTATCAAATGGGCTATCGGAGGCACTTCTATCGAACCGTCCACCAGTTCGGACAAGTCGGTTCACTGGTCGGCAAATCCCGAATGGCTATCCGGCAACGTGGCAACCAGCCAAAAGGGGCGTTCCTTATTGCTTTCTTTTATCAATGACATAGACGGTTGCATCGACAACACCTTATCGAAATTAAAGAACGGTTACCGGATTGACGCATTTCTGTGGCATCAAGGAGAAAGCGACCGTGCATACGGCGACAAATACTACGAGAACCTGAAAGCAGTCGTCGCTTATGTGCGCAACCATCTGAGTGAAAAGACAGGAGAAGACTACTCCAAGCTTCCGTTTATCTTCGGTACGGTAGCCAGGAAGAACAAGCAATACGGCAGTGAGGTTGAAGAAGCGATGAAACGCCTGGCGAAAGAAGACAAGAATGCCTATCTGATAGATATGTCGGATGCGGAATTGATGGGCGACCGCCTTCATTTCAATCAGAATTCAGCCGAATATCTGGGCAAACAGATGTACGAGCAGATTAAAAAACTGCGATGAAAAGGCTATATTTGTACTTTTATAAGGGGTTGCGTACAAATATCAGGAGTATTTTTCAGCCATTAGTATAATATTACATCTTTTTCGTACGAATACTTGCGCATAATTTCTTCCGATACGCTTCCTTTGCAACGGAAGTCGGACAGACCGTCAGGCTCTGTTTGTTTCTTCCGTTATTTACTAATTTAATCACTTAGATATATCAACATGAAAAACATTCTGCATGGAAATGGTAGTCTGGGAAGGAAGATGCAATCTCTCTTTTTGATGACTCTGTTCGTATTACAATCTACCCTGTCGCTCGCACAGAACCGAGCTGTGACGGGAGTGGTAGTAGATGAAAAAGATGAGCCGATTATCGGTGCAAACGTCACAGTGAAAGGTACTTCCAAAGGAACGATTACAGACTTGGACGGTAAATTTGTGATTTCCGCTCCCGCGAATGCCAAACTTCTGGAAGTATCTTTTATAGGGTACAACACCCAGACTGTTACAATCGCCGGTAAAACTCTCCAAATCAAGCTGACCGAATCTGCCATTGCCCTAGATGAGGTTGTTGCTATCGGTTATGGTAGCGCAAAGAAAGGAAATGTGACCGGCGCTATCGCTAAAGTCAATGCTGAGAAACTGGAAGACCGGGCAACAACCAACATTGCCTCTTCACTGCAAGGGCAGTTAGCCGGTGTGGAAGTGCGCAGCACTACCGGAGAACCGGGTTCGGAACTTCAGATTCGCGTACGTGGAGCCGCTTCGATCAATGCGGATGCTACCCCATTGTATGTGGTGGACGGTATTCCCGTAGACGATCTAGGCAGTCTCAATCCGGGTGACATACAATCTATCGAGGTATTGAAAGACGCTTCTTCATCGGCAATCTACGGTTCGCGCGGTGCCAACGGAGTTGTTTTGATCACAACCAAGCAAGCGAGCACCGATGATAAAGTAAAAGTACAGTTTCAAGCTTCTTTCGGTATCCAATCATTGGAAAGGAAAGTGGATGTCCTGTCACCGGAAGAGTGGATTGAGTTCCGCACCGCATACAATAATAACCGGTATATTTCCCAATACGGAAGTAAAGGAGCTACTATTGAAGACGACTACGCCACCCGTCTGGCAATGATAGGAGGCAAAGAAAGCTATTATTTCCTGAATGACCCGCGCTGGACAGAACCCGGCTACGGCAACTTGCAGTTGATTGACTGGCAAGATGAATTCTTCCGTCTGGCGCCGATACAAAATTACCAATTGTCACTTTCAAGCGGTCGCGGCAATACCAAATACCGTGTATCTTTGGGCTACACCGACCAGAAAGGTATTGCTATCGAAAGCAGTTACAAACGTTTGAACTTCCGTGCCAATGTAGAGTCTAAACTATTCAACCGGATTACCGTCGGAGTGAATCTGGCGCCTTCTGCCAACTGGAGTGACGGCGGACGGGTAGACGGCAAGGACCGCCAGGCAACCAACGTTCTTACTATGGTGCCCGTTGCGGAACCGGAAGACGGTATATATACCGGTTCAGGCTCCAAAGGTTATTATCGCTGGACCAGTTCAAGCAAGGTAAGTCCCATCGCATATATGGAGGAAGTGACCAATCATGGTGAAAGTGTCCGTTTTAATTCCGCTGCCTATGTGAAAGCGGATATATGGGATGGGCTGAAAGCGGAAGTTACCGGTTCCTACAATTTCAGCAGTACGCAAAGCCGCTCATTCATTCCGAGCAGCGTCACCAAATACAGAACAGACAGCGAAGGGTACAAAACGACTGCAAGCCGTTCGGAAGCACGCAGCAATAAATTCCTTCTCCAAACGATTCTACATTATAACAAAACGTTCGGCAGGCATACTGTCGGAGCGATGGCAGGTTATTCGATGGAAAGCTCCGGAGGCTCTTCCAGCAAATTAAGCGCTACGCAGTTTCCTGATAATTCTCTGGAAGTGTTCGACATGGCAGATGTAGTGCTGACAGCAGCCGCAGCTTCTTTGTCCACTCCTTCCCGACTGATGTCCTACTTCGGACGTGTGCAATACGAATATGATGACCGTTACCTGCTGACAGCCAGTATCCGTCGCGACGGTTCTTCACGTTTCGGTAAGGAAAACCGTTGGGGAGTCTTCCCTGCCGTTTCTGCCGCTTACCGCATCTCAAACGAGAAATTCTGGCCGAAAGACTTCTTTATGAACTCTCTTAAAATACGCGGAAGTTGGGGAGCCAACGGTAACAACTCAATCCCTACCAACACCGCCCTTGCCAAACTAAGCAGCGCCAATTACTCGTCCGGAAACATCATTAACGGTTTTGCACCGACATCGCTTGCCAATCCGGATCTTGGCTGGGAAAAGACGGAAAGCTGGAATATCGCATTCGATATGGGAATGTTCAACAACCGTATCTTTCTATCTGCCGACTATTATGTAAAAACAACCAAAGACCTGCTGTATCAAGTTACCGTTCCCGCCTTGCTCGGTTTCACCCAAGCTTGGGGAAATATCGGTTCGATCCGCAATAAAGGTTTTGAACTGGAGCTGACTACCCAGAACCTGACGGGAAAACTGAAATGGACGACTTCTCTGAATGTATCTTACAACAAGAATAAAGTTCTCAGTCTGGGAGATGACAACAGCACCGTATTCACCGGATACGACAAGACGACACAAGTGTTCATGGTAGGCCAGCCTTTAAGATCATTCTATATGTATGATGCAGTCGGTGTGTATCAGACGAAAGCCGACTTACAGAAATATCCTGTCATGCAGAACACCAAAGTTGGTGATGTACGCTATCGGGATGCAAACGGTGACGGAGTGATCAGCGACAGTGACCGTACATTGATGGGGAAACCTGATCCGGATTATACTTTCGGTATGACCAATACTTTCAAATACAAGAACTTCGATCTTTCCATCCTGATCACAGGACAGACAGGCGGACATATTTACGGAGTATTGGGACGTGCAATGGACCGTCCGGGTATGGGCGCCAATATCAACGTGCTTGCACATTGGAAGAATATGTGGAAATCGGAAGCAGAACCCGGTGACGGCAAGACTCCCGGTATCGACAATGCCAACACCGGACAATTCTACGACAGCCGCTGGCTGTACAGTACCGACTTCATCAAGATCAAGAATATTACATTGGGCTATCGTCTTCCGTTCAAAAAGAAATTTATTCAGAACGCACGCGTCTATCTGTCGGGAGAAAACCTGCTGATGTGGGATAAGTACGACGGCGGGTTCTCGCCGGAAGCCAACAACGCCGGTTCAAGCGGAGACTACGACTACGGTTCGTACCCGCAGGCAAGAGTCATCACTTTGGGCGTTAATGTTACATTCTAAAAAAGCAATAAACTATGAAACTATATAAATATATCATTTGCGGAGGACTGGCGCTGACATTGACTCTGTCCTCTTGTGAAAGCTGGTTGGAAGTAGAACCCAACGATACACGTACCACTGATTATTTCTACACCACTCCCAACGAAATGGAGCAGGCATTGATCGGTATCTACAACGGTCTGTTGCCGATTGCCAATTATTCATGGATGTTGTCGGAAGTTCGTTCGGACAATGCTTGGGTAGATAAAACCACCGACAAACAGCGCGACTATATCGACATAGGTACGTTTAATCCCAATATATCCACCATCAGCACTCTTTCGTCTGCATGGAATGATTTGTATGAAATCGTAGCGCGTGCCAATATGTTCCTCAGCAAAACGGACGGTGTTACTTTCTCCGACGAAAAGATAAAGAATCAGTTTATCGGTGAAGCCAAATTCCTCCGGGCATTGGCTTACTTCGACCTGGTACGTTACTTCGGACATATCCCCATCGTATTGGAACCTGTATCGGTGAATGAAGCAATGACCATCAAACAGTCAAAACAAGTCGATGTTTACGAGACCGCAATTGTCCCCGATCTGGAAGATGCAGTGAGAAAGCTGGTAGACACTCCCTTGAATTATCAAGGAAACAATGCTTCTGCCGGACGCGCCACCTTAGTCGCTGCCAAATCTTTGCTGGGACGTGTTTATCTGACAATGGCGGGGTATCCCGTGCAAGACGAATCCAAGAAAGCATTGGCGGAACAGCTATTCAGTGAGGTGATAGACTATGCCCGCGCCAATAACAAATATTGGGCACAAACGGGTGACGAATGGCAGAAAGTGTGGATCAGCGACAATGATAACAAATACCATATTTTTGAAATTCAATACATAGCTTCCAAAAACTATGGTAATCCGATGGTGTTCAACTCGGTTCCGCAAGTGAATGATTCGTATACAAAACTAGAAATGTCCGGTAATAGAATATGGTGTGAAGCCAGACTGGCAGGACGTTTCAAATTAATGGATACGGAAGGGGTGTCTTTGGATATACGTTGTCCAAGCACGATTTACACGGATGATTTCGTGGATGACGACGGTGTGCCTTATACGGGCGGTCCTTTCTTCCAGAAGTTCTTTGAACATAAGATGAAACGCAAGATGCTAGGTTACGAAGATATTGATGCACAGATTGCAGACCGTACTTATTTCCCGATCAATTATCCGATAATCCGTCTTGAAGATGTAATGTTGATGTATGCCGAAATTGTAGGACCTACCGATAAAGCAAAATCATTGGTCAATGACATTTGCGAACGTGCCGGTGTTCCAACCGTACCCGATCATGTTACTCCCGAAAGGTTTGCCGAAATCGTAGACTGGCAACGCCGTCTTGAACTGGCTTCCGAAGGCATTCGCTGGCATGACCTCGTACGCCAAAACCGTTATGTAGAGGTATTGCAGGAAATGTTTAAGTTTAATGGCTCGGACGAGAACGGCGTGATTAGCAAACCGGAAACATACGAACTATATAAATTGGTTACAAAAGACTCATATATCTATCCGATACCCGACTCGCAAATGAAGGTGAAAGAAGGGCTATATGAACAAAATAAAGGATATAATTAAACGACACAATACTGGCATTCATTTATGGCAGTGTCCATAATATTGTGTAAATGTAAACGGGATTCAGTTATAAGTTCTCTTATATCTGGATTCTGTTTTCAAAAATAAGCATAAACTGGTTCATAATCAATCCCCAGTTAGTAATCGGCATTGTCCATTTCTTCTCAATCTCCATCAAGGAAAGGTATACCATCTTCTTCACTGCGTCATCCGACGGGAATGAAAGCTTTGATTTAGTGTACTTTCTGATTTTTCCATTCAGATTTTCAATGAGATTTGTGGTATAGATTATTTTTCTGATTTCCAATGGGAACTGAAAGAAAACAGTCAGATCATCCCAGTTGTTCCTCCATGAAAGAATGGCATAAGGGTACTTCCCTCCCCATTTCTTTTCCAGATTATCAAGCTCCGCGGCAGCAACTTCCTTGTTTGGCGCATTATAGATATTCTTCATATCTGCCGTGAACTCTTTTTTGTCCTTGTAAACGACATATTTACATGAGTTTCTTATCTGATGTACAACACAAATCTGAGTTGATGACTGAGGGAATACGGTACGTATAGTGTCCGTAAATCCGTTCAGGTTATCGGTACAGGTTATCAGTATATCTTGTACCCCACGGGCCTTCAAGTCAGTGAGAACACCCATCCAGAAGGCGGAACTCTCTGATTTACCCACCCACATGCCAAGAACTTCCTTCAAGCCGTTTTGTTTCAGGCCGACACAGAGATAGACAGTCTTGTTGATAATCTTCCCGTTGTCACGGACCTTGAAGACAATACCGTCCATCCAAACGATGAGATAGACCGGGTCCAAAGGACGGTTCTGCCATTCTTGAGCAGCCTGGTTTACTTTGTTTGTGATGATGGAGATGGCAGAGGTGGAGAGTTCTATCTCATAGATCTCGCGCATCTCTTCTTCTATATCGGACACACTCATTCCTTTGGCATATAAGGAGATAACAAGCTTTTCTATGGAAAGCCCGCGGCTTTCATGCTTGGGGACTACTATGGGTTCAAACTGACCGTTGCGGTCACGAGGGATGGGTATGACAGCCTCGCCGTGCTCGGTCTGGATTTTCTTGGGGTAACTGCCGTTACGGGAATTACCACTGTTATTGCCGGAAACAGAATGTTTCTCATAACCCAAATGAGCATCCATCTCACCTTCAAGCATCTTCTCCAGCACTTGGGCGTGGAGCTGCTTTAGGAACTTGCTTACGTCTGCCTCAGTTTTGAAATGGCTGAGGAACTCCTTGGTTAAAACCTCATCAGGCACTACATGATTCTCTTTCATAATCTTTTTCATTTTGCAAATCTATTAAATAAAAAAATACGAAACTCGTACTGAATCCCGTATTTTACATTTACACAAAATATTTTATAGTGCCTCATTTATTAAAAGGTTGATAAGAAAAGTCCTCCGGTCTGGTTCTACGGATCGGAGGACTTTTCTTTATTATTATATTTTTCTTTATTATATAAGGCTTACTTGTATCAATTCCCCGTAGCTTTGGAACGTAAAGACCGTATGCTTTATCGGAAACATATAGACGAGGTAAGCACTTCTCCCGCACAAACTAATCATCGCATACCGTAATACTAATAAAGTCTCCTAATAGAATTAAGATATTACACTTGAGCAACCTCAATAATACACAAGTGTAACCATTAAGTCAGACTTGTGCATCATCACGGTTGCCCAACAGCAACAGACTAATCGTAAACAGGCAGGCTAATATAGAACTAATAGACTGATGAACAGACTGTTATCCAGAAAGTGCAATTTTATTTCCCAAAAGAGCGAAAACGACCTTATGTTTTCTGTAAACTTACTTTAATTTAGGGGTATTTTCAGTATTAAGTATCTGATTATAAGCGATGTGACATTTTTGTTTTTCCCCGTATAAAACTTAAAATAAAGACAATTTTGTTGCACTGAAGAAAATAAGACTGGGGAAAACTGTCCTTACATACAGCTTTCCCCAGTCTTATAAAAAATGAATCTTCTATTATTTTCCTATGGCACCAGCCCAGTCTTTGGCAAAGCGGAAATTACCGATACTTCCTTTAAACCCATTACGGTTTCTGAGTGCGACAGACTTCAGACCTGCTTTCAAAGCACCTTCTTCACCAGTAACTACTATATCAGCTTTTGGCTCGCTCTGTCCCAATTCCGGATCTACAAATAATGAAACTTCATTCTTCGTATAATCTACCTTCAAGACCAATAAATGAGTTTTATTACAATCATAAGCCATCGGAGCTTCAGCACGTTCTTTCAACAATCCTACTGCAAATTTGATTTTATCATTTCCTTCGCGTCTCACATATACCTGACCACGATTTCCACCACCTACATAACTGGCACTGGCAGCCAAGAAGTCGGCCAAGTTTGTTCCGACTTTAGAGAAGTTCACCAGACAGGCAATATAATATGTACCTTTAGAATATACTTTTCCGGATTCAACCAATGAATATACGCTGACACGAGAGCCTTTCACACCTTGCGGAAAACCCAAAGTGATAGATGGTCCCGCTTCACTATATCCCTCATAAGTCAACGCCTTTCCTATCGTAGGGCTTACCGATCCTTCAACCGGTTTAGAAGTAAAACCACCACACCAAGTATCTACGTTGATAGGCGCTCTTTTATCATTATAAACTGTTTTTTCCAAAACATCACCTTCTTTATAACCTTTCAAGAGGTCATTCTTAACGATTTGAGCATTGGCTGGTAATAGTGTAAACACCGCTAATGCCATAGATAATACTGCTTTTGTCATAATTTATTCAATTAATTAATTACTTTTATCAGAAAGCAAGAGCAAACCGATAGAAACATTTATCTGTATCTTTTGCTGCAGTTTCTTTTATAGAATTAGAGCCTAAAACAAGAGAATACATAAGATAATTCGCTCTTTCTGTACTTGACCAATATTCACCAACCTGTAATGTTTGACCTCCAATTTTAGACAATTGTGAATTTAGAATGTCTGTCTCATCATATAGTATAGTAAGAAGTTCATACTGTGAAGGTAAATACCATTCCGTACTTACTGTTTTAGGTGTTAATACTTCTCGTCTATAATTTTTCATTTGTTCTATAACATTCATTTTAACAGCAGTATACAATTCTAAAATTTTAGTATTATTATAACCTAACATTCTTTTCTGTTCAGGATAATTATAGCCATAAATTGAAATATAATCATCACTAAACGATTGTTCTTTAAGCCAATCATTAATAAAGAACCTCCTTGTATCAGACCAAAGTATAGCCTCATCATAAGTTTCGTTCCCTAAAGATACAACTAATCCATGAGTACAATTCGCATGTTCTCTTAATAATACATCCTGGTCTGCCGTATACCCATCCGTAGGATTCTCCATTTTATTATACAAAACAGAAGGCTGAGGATTTCCCACATAATAAACCACGCCAATACATCCTTTGACCGAAGGATTTTCATCTGTCACAGAGACAATGTTACCATCTGCATAATAAAAATCACCCACCTGCAAATGATGTTTCTTTTCCTGATGACCACCATCAACAACAAAGCGTTTATATTTGCCTTGCTCCATTTTACCTTCTGTCACTAATGAACATTTCTTTCCATTATAATACCCTGTAATCGTTTCTGCAGACGACGGTTTTCTCAACAGGCGATACTCATCCTTAGCTGCATCATAATAAGGTAATATTTTCTCTTCTTCTATCTCAAACGAAATACTCGCCGGATTCGGTTTCGCAATATAAGGAGTTTCTTCCGGAAGTACCGTTCCCTCTGCATCCGTAAATAGATAATGTGTAGAAGGCAACTTCACCACAACCAAACTCATACGATGCGATAATTGAAAACTCAATGAATAATTTCCATTTTCACCAATTAGCTCCGTCTTACCCGAAGTCATCAAATCCTGTTTTGCGTACTCTTTCTGGTCACTTTGTGCATTAGTCAAATTCCAACTATCCACAAGAGGAGTAAAGAAATCCTCTCCCTGCAAATCAGTTTTACCTGTCATATCTGCTTGATAAGGATAATACGCATAAAATACTACACCCTCCAATCTTTCATCATATAATATCGGTTTACCCGACCAACTAGAACCATTGTAAGTGAGCAGCATATTATTTATTTCATCCATAATCACACCATTCTTCACTGCGAACAGTCCTAATTGATCACCCTGCGTGAAGGTAGTCACAAATCCTTTGTCAGCCGTGCGCGTCTGCGATTCACTACTTACCAACCCTGCATCAGTCACATTCAATACAACCAGATTTTGCTGATTTACTTGTGTTTCTTCATCCTGTGAGCAGCTTGCACAACCCAATGCCAACACTGCCAACAACAGTTTTTGTATAAATTTATATTGTTTCATATCCGATTCTTAGTTTTGAATATTACTCTGCATCATCAGTTCCTTCCACTGATTCATCATCACCATCCCATGACGCTGAATTCTTCTCTACTTCCACCACGAGTCCCGGTTTTCCTACTCCTATATTATATGTATACTGGTGTCCGCTTTCCAAAATTCCTTCACCATTGCCCGGTGTATGGGTAAACTTTCTCCCATCTTTCAACTCTACCTGAAAAAACAGTTTACCTGACATATCCTGAGGAACCGTCAACATCCGATAAGAAGCAACATAATCTTTTCTAACTTCCGATACAAACGGATGCATCACGGAAGTCTCCACACCCTCCGCAGGGCTGATCTTCCCTTCGGAAATAGTTGCTTTAGTCACAGTTCTTACAGTAAATACCGCACCTTCCAAATCTTTCTCTGATACCGTATCGTCATCTCCTTTTACATTAATAATCAACTTAACCGTTCCATGACGGAAAGTAAGTTTCCGATCGCTACGGAATTTCATCTTTTCATACGCATAAAGGAAATCCGCCTGATTGTACGCCTCTTCAATAGTCTGATCTTCCGGTACAGACCATCCGGTCAGCAATGTCTCCGAAGCCGGATACCAGGCAAATAAAGTCTCTTCCTCCGTAGTTGTGTACCAATAAAGAGGATCGTTATTCTTGGCTATCATTTCCTTGGAAGCCAAAACCTCATATAATTTCTGCGTAACGCCATCATAAAGAGATATTTCCTCTCCACCATTCCAAGAGGTCTTTTCTCCAATAGCACGGGTAAAGGTCATATCCGCCTTTTCCGCCATCAATTCTACCGGATACTTATTATTCTGAAAGTCATCTTCTGCCATATCGGTACACGCTCCGAAGAAACCTGTTACCATCAATAAGCAAGAAAGGGCTAATTTATTTCTTTTCATACCGTTCTTTTTTTGAATCCTTATCATGCTTTATTCACTCTGTCACTGACGCTGTCACATCCTTGTCACTTTCCACAACCCAATCGGCAATTTCAGCAGTCTTAATAGTCATGGCAGGATTTTCAAATGTCACATTGTAAGGATATGCATGACCGGCCAACAGATTTTGTGCAGGAACATATTCAGTATAAGTCTCATTATTCATTCTGACTTCCAACAACACATTTTCAGTCATTTCTTGCGGGAACAGGATGATGGAAACATTCATTTCCCCTTCCGACGGTTTGGTTACATCCACTGTCAACTCAGAATCGGGAGTAGATCCTTCTTTAGCAACCGCCTCTCCGGTATTCACATCAAATGTACCTTCCAGTTGCAGACTTTTCAGATGTACAGTCATATCATTCAATGTAGCACCATTCTTTGCCGCGAAACGAAGAATGATTTTAGCCATCCGATGTGTAAAATTAAATGTTACGGGAGAATCCGCATATACTTCGGTAGCCTCTGCGAAAAGGAAGTCAATCTGAGGTTGTTTATCGGCAGACTGGTCTGCTCCGCTTATTTTCTTTGTTATCACTCCTTCTTCTCCCGGCAAAGTACCGTTCTCTCCCTGATAAGGATAATACGCCGCCAATGTGTATGCGCCATCACCCTTCAAACGGATATTGTTATCCACAGAACCTTCGTTCACAACACGGAATGCATTACCATTGTCTTTACGATACTGAATATTGATATAAGTATCGACTGCATTACCACTCGCCGGTCCGTCCACAGTGACTCCGATACGGTCGTCAGCTCCCCAGCTTGAGCCGACAGCACGGGTATTCTGAACATCAGTCGCATCATTGATAGTCCCCAAAATCTCGATTGGATTATAAGCACGGTCCGCTTTTCCCGATTCATCATCACTACAAGCTGTAAAAGCCAATGATACTGCCATAGCGGCAGCCAGATACATGTTTTTCATTGATGTCTTCATTTTTAAGTTATTATTTTCCGATTGTTTTTTTGCAAATGTAAGCCTACTTATTGAAGTGCACAATGGACGATTGTACGCAAATGACTTGGTAATCATCCATTGCTCCCTCTTTAATTACCGTCCGGTTTTTCTATCTCCGTAAATGGACATAAATTCCATTTGAAAGTTTCAAATTTATCCGGTTGGGCAGGGTTGAATCCTTTATAATCTGCTCTCAAATAATTGGCAATATCCAATTTTGCCTTTTTCATTCCTTCCACCACACACTTCGCAGTCTCATAAGCGCCATACGTACTGAAATGAGAATTATCCTTGAACTCTCTCGTTTGTCCGGGAAAAGTTCCTGCCGGATAGTGAACATATAATTTCATGGAGCCGTCAACTCCTAAAGCATCACAAAGCATGGTTGTCATCCCATTAAGCTCTATCAAAGGAATATTCTCCTTTTGTGCTACCCAACGAATGGCGTCCGGATATTCCCCATGCGTATTTACAGATTTTCCTTCTTTGTCAAAACGACGGCGACAAGTAGGAGTGACCAGCACCGGATTGGCTCCCTTAGCACGGGCCTCATCAATAAATATTTTCAGATTATAGACAAAAGAAAAGTAAGCCCCTGTTCCCGGTTGCTTCTGCTTTTGATCATTATGACCGAATTCAACGAGAAGATAATCTCCTTTTTTAATCTGGGACATGATTTTTTTCAAACGGTTGCCACTGATAAAGGTATTAGCGGACAAACCGGATTCGGCATGATTGGCTATGCACACTTTATCCGTGAAGAAACGGGGAATCATTTGTCCCCAAGCTCCCCAAGGTTCATTGTCGTAGTCCACAACCGTTGAATTGCCACAAAGATAAACGGTCGGAACATTCTCCACAGGTTCTATTATTAAAGAGTTCAAACGGGGAGATTCTCCGTTAAATTCCAGTGTCAGTTTATCATCCCAATTAAGTTTATTCTTCTCACGGGATTTGATACGTACTCTCTCTTTCCCGGATATTTTAATATTACGCTTATTAATTGTAAACGTCTCTGTTTTCAATTCCCCTTTCTTGGTAGACAGGTTTTCTATAAACAAACGGCGCGACTCACCACGTACCGTAGTGCTGGCGGGTTCATTCTTACTGCCTATTACCACTGTCACTTTATAATTTCCATCAGGAACATTCACCGAAAAGAAGAAAGGTTTGTTACTTTTGCCATCCCATGCGGGTTGTAAATCATACCCATAGCCTTGTTCATTGTTAAACAAAGTCTGAGGCGTAACCTTCAAATATCCCTCCTTTACTTTCTTATCCGAACTAAAATCGAACTTATAGGTCTGCTTTTGGGCAACACATATCGTTGCAACCAGTAAAACATTTAGCAATAATGCAATCTTTTTCATTATATCTGAATTATTTAAAGTTGAACATTTCATCGCGTTCTCTCAATTATCGCAAAGATAGCGGGAATCAGGTAATCGGATAATGGAAAATTATACGTTAATGCAGGGAGGATTATCCATTCGCGGATTTTCCTGTCCCCCAAAGCCTGGTTCTTCTACATATATACAAAAACGGTTGAAAGCCAATGCATCTTTTCCGATGAATTGTTTTCAACCGTTTCAATAAAATACAGTTGGTTTCTTTATTACTTAAAGAATGCTTATTTCAGTTTATACACTTCCGTTCCGGCAAGCAGGAAACAACCTACACCGTAATCTTCAAAATCAGGTACACTCTTATAAGTCACCGGTTGTCCGTCTTTCGGTTCTTTACCTGTCCCTTGAACATAGCCCAAGAATCCGTTCGGATGGACAGCGTCTTTTACCATAGCATTCCATGCTTTCAAGAGAATGGGCAGGTATTCACTACGGTCCAACAAGCCATTACGCACTCCCCAAGCCATTCCATATACAAAAAGAGCCGTTCCGGAAGTTTCTTTTCCACCGAAGTTGGTAGGATCATGCAGGCTGACATTCCAGAAACCATCTTCACGCTGGCATTTCTTCAATGCCTTACTCATGGTAAGGAAATCATTTATATAATCCTGACGATGCAGCTCGTCTGACGGGATCTCGTTCAGCACACGTACCAAAGCGGCATATACCCATCCGTTGCCACGACTCCAATAGCAGTCTTCACCGTTCGGTTCCTTATAAGGAGGATTAAAATCCTGATCGCGCCACCACAAGCCGTCCTTCTGATTGAACATACCCGTTTCGTCATGCTGGCTGCGTGTATAGTAATACATATCCCACATCTTATCATAATATTTCTGCTCTCCGGTCATTTTTCCGAATTTGGCAAAAATAGGCATTGCCATCTGTACGGCGTCAATCCACCACCAGTCATTGACTTGCGGAGTATTTACCAGCATATCAATGGATAGTTTGATATTCTTAATCATCTCCGGTTGGGGACAGATATTATATAAATCAATATAGGTTTGTCCGCAGCAATGGTCATCGGCATTGCGGGTAGTGTTGCCATTACGCATTCCCCATTTATGGAAAGCTGCCCAATCATAAGCATATTCATAATAATCCTCGCGCGGATAGATAGAATGGAGCGACATCAGTCCTTCATAATAAACACCTCGTGTCCAAATATTGCTCGGACGTACACGGCCGTAAAAACTGGGAATCGTGTAATCGGCATACTTTTTCATAAAGTAACCGTTCACTTTTTTCATGACTTCCAGCGTTTCCTTCCGGTCGGGCAAAGATTGGGCACTGACAGAAACCGTCAACGCAAGAAAGAATAAGAGCACTAAATTATTTTTCATGTGTATTCAAAATGATTAATTAAACTTCATGCCGCAAAAGTAGATGGATTAATCGTACGAAACAATGTACATTTGTACATAATTCTATGTATTAGTACAAATATGCATTTTTTTGAGGAAAGAATGCCGTAATTTAGCAACGTGAAAAGAAACAGCCTCACAAAGCTAATGATACATATATAAAAACATGAAGAAAAATACACTATTGATAGGTCTCCTGCTTGTCAGCGGAACCTTAGCGGCACAAGATTGGCCGGCAGTCCAAACAGAAGCACGTCCCGGAAGCAGATGGTGGTGGATGGGAAATACAGTCGATATTCCAAATCTGACTTACAACATCGATGAATATGCTAAAGCCGGATTGGGAACATTGGAAGTGACTCCAATCTACGGGGTACAAGGAATGGACGACAAAGAACTGAAATTCCTGTCACCCGAATGGACGACTATGTTAAAGCATACCCAGGCAGAAGCAAATAGAAACGGTATGCAGATTGATATGAATACCGGAACCGGTTGGCCTTTCGGAGGACCGGAAGTTACGTTGGAGGACGCTGCCACCAAAGCCATATTTCAGGAATACAAGATAGAAGGAGGGGAAGAAAGCACTCTCAATCTGGAGGTAAAAGACCCTAAGCAAGCAAAGGTTGCAAAGTTGAATAAAGTTATGGCCTACAATGCACAGGGACAGAAACTGGATATTACCTCAAAAGTAAAAGATTACCGGCTCACATGGAAAGCTCCCAAAGGAGAGTGGCGAATCATTGCATTATATATAGGAAAGACACAGCAAAAAGTAAAGCGTGCCGCTCCCGGAGGGGAAGGTTATGTAATGAACCACTTGGATAAGGGAAGCGTTAAACGTTATCTTGACAAATTCGACAGGGCTTTTCAAAGAGATAAGGTCACTTACCCCAAAACATTCTTCAATGATTCGTATGAAGTGTACCAAGCCGATTGGACACCTACCCTATTGGAAGAGTTCGCCCACCGAAGAGGATACAAATTAGAAAACTACTTCCCCGAGTTTCTGGATGAAAAACGACCGGAAATAACTACACGCATCATAACGGATTACCGGGAGACGATCTCCGACTTACTGATTGAGAACTTCACCCGGCAATGGACCGCATGGGCACATAAGCATGGAAGTATCACGCGTAACCAAGGGCATGGTTCACCCGCCAATCTGATTGATGTATATGCCTCCGTAGATATTCCGGAATGTGAAGGTTTCGGACTTTCCCAATTCCATATCAAAGGATTACGCCAGGATTCACTTACCCGCAAGAACGATTCGGACATTTCAATGCTGAAATATGCCTCTTCCGCTGCCCATATCACAGGAAAGCCATATACATCCAGTGAGACGTTTACCTGGTTGACGGAACATTTCCGGACTTCACTGTCTCAATGTAAACCGGATATGGATCTGATGTTTGTCTCCGGAGTGAACCATATGTTTTTTCACGGCACTCCCTATTCTCCCAAAGAAGCGGAATGGCCGGGCTGGTTATTTTACGCCACTATCAATATGTCACCGACCAATAGCATCTGGCGCGACGCCCCGGCTTTTTTCCAATACATCACCCGTTGCCAGAGTTTCCTGCAAATGGGTAAGCCTGATAATGACTTCCTTGTTTATCTTCCAGTATATGATATGTGGGAAGAACAACCGGGACGGCTTCTCTTATTCGACATCCACCAAATGGCCAAGCGTGCTCCGAAGTTTATAAAAACCATCCACCAGATAACCTCCAATGGTTACGATGTAGACTATATTTCGGACAAGTACCTCCAGAATACCCGCTACGAGGGAGGAAATCTCCGTACAGAAGGAGGCAGTAACTATAAAGCAATTATCGTGCCCGCTGTAAAATATATGCCGGAGAAAGTATTGGCACATCTTGTTTCATTGGCAAAACAAGGAGCAACAATTGTATTCATGGAGAATTATCCTAAAGATGTTCCCGGATTTGGTAATCTGGAAAGTCGCAGAAATGCTTTCACAAAAGTTCAAAAACAGCTTCCCGACATCAGCGATTTTAACCAAAGCATTAGCAGTTCATTCGGAAAAGGACATATCATAACCGGTACGGATTATGCTGCGACATTAGGTAAATGCAAGGTAATGCCTGAAGAGATGAAGACGAACTTCGGTCTGCAATATATCCGCCGCCAACACAGCACCGGACACCATTATTTCATCTCTTCCTTGCAAGACAAAGGAGTGGATAATTGGATTACTCTCAGTGTAAATGAACCAACAGCCATGCTGTTTGATCCGATGACCGGAGAAAAAGGAAAAGCGCAAACCCGGATAAAGGACGGAAAGTTACAAGTATATCTGCAATTACAGTCCGGCGAAAGTGTGATTCTTCAAACATTCGATCATCCGGTTGAGACTCAAGCATGGAAATATATCCAAGAGCAACCTGTCAGCCTCAGCCTCGACCATGACTGGACGTTGCGTTTTGTACAAAGTACCCCCGCTATCGAAGGAACTTTCGCTATCGATAGCCCGACTTCATGGACGGAAATCAACCATCCGAACGCAAAAATCAATATGGGTACAGGGTTATACAGTCTTGAGACAGTTCTGCCTACGCTAAACGCCGATGATTGGATTCTCGATCTGGGAGATTTACGGGAAAGCGCCCGCATACGCATTAACGGTAAAGAAGCGGGAACTGTCTGGGCCGCACCTTTCCGGTTAAAGGTCGGCAAATATCTGCAACCGGGCAAGAATCTGATTGAGATTGAGGTGACCAATCTTCCCGCTAACCGTATTGCAGAATTAGACAGACAAAACGTTCCCTGGCGCAAGTTTAAAGAAATCAATTTTGTAGGACTCAACTACAAAAAGAATAAATACGACAGTTGGGAAGTCCTTCCTTCAGGCCTCAATGGAGGTGTGAAACTGATTCCGATAACTACTTTGTAACCAACTTCTTTACTGCATCCTTCAGTCCTTTGGAGGATGCAGTTATTACTACTTCGCCACCGGAACGGTCCGAACGTAAGATCGCCATGATGAATCCTTTATGCAACTTCTTCGTATTTCCGGTAAATAACTCATCTGTAAAATGATCCCCATTGTCTACAGCAATCAGCCTTGCAGCTCCCGAAACCTTAAAAGTAACCTCGTCTTTAGTATCAGGTACTACCCTTCCTTTATTATCCACCGCATATACCTTTACATATTGTAAGTCCATCCCATCCGCTTTCCAATCCTCCGGATTCTCTACCACCATTTTCAAAGCAGTCGCCTCACCGGTCGTTTCCAACCTATGACGTGCCACCTCTTTTCCGTTATTCCGGGCAACTGCTATAATCTTTCCTCCTTTACCATATGGTATGTTTTCCCAATAAATGATATTGCGCCGGGTGATATCCGTCCGGTCATTCTTACGTATCCCCATAGATTTGCCATTAACCAGCAATTCCACTTCATCGGCGTTGGTATATGTATATAAGTTCTGCATACTGCCCGTTGCCCAGTTCCAATGAGAAGCCAAAGATAAACTTCCCACCATAATATCATTCCATTCAATGGCTTCCTTGCCATTATCCATCACTCCGATATGCACCAAAGGCTCTTCGCAGAAAGCACTCTTTATCAGATAGGCTTGCGGATAAGGTTCCAGACAATGATTGAAGAAAGAAAAGTTCCAGCCTTTCTTCGGCCATCCGTTCGATTCCCCCCAATACTCGATAGCTCCCCAATAGGCGAGTCCCACCATCTTATCATGATCCATGCCAAAGAAAGGAGCAGCAAGTTCATTCGTTGTAGCTTCGCTCTGATATACGGTCATGTGCGGACACTTTTCCAGATATTGGGCATAGTTCAGATAACGATAATTGAAACTTGACACTTCTGTTACAGTTGCCAGCTCGGGAGGATATACTTTTGTGTTAAATTCCGGTTCATTCTTTCCGATAGCTCCGGCACGTGCCGGAAACATAGCCACAGTCGTTTTACGAGTTTTATCATAACGCTTGACAAGCACATCGAAGATACGGTAAGTGGTGACACCCCAATCACCGGTAGGAAATCCGGCTAAGTCTTCCCGCATCTGCAATTCATTTCCCAAACTCCATAATATAACAGACGGATGATTGCGGTCACGTTTGATCCATTCGGGAATCATCTGATACCATAGTTGCGTGAAAGGAACTCTACCACCCCAATAGCTATTGTCGCTCCATTTATCAATCAGCTCATCCACTACCAAAATACCATATTTATCAGCTAGTTTCAAGAACGACTCGGAATAAGGATTGTGAGACGAACGAATGTGATTATAACCGAACCGCTTCATTAGCTGAAACTGCCGCTCGATAGCTCTGTCAAAAGCGGCAACTCCTACAGCTCCCAAATCATGATGGTTGGAAATACCCTTTAGGAACAATTTCTTGCCGTTCAGTTTAAATCCGAAATCAGGAGAGAACTCTAACGTACGAATGCCGAATGTCTCCGTCACACAATCAATAACTTTACCATCCTGCACCAAAGAAACTTCAGCAGTATAAAGATTAGGGGCCTCACAAGACCATAACTCGGGACTGTCTACCGTTACTATCGGAAGAGAAACCTCAACTGTTTGTAATTTCGATTTTTGAGGAGCCTTCCCTCTCGTACCGGCAACCGTTTTTCCGTCAGGAGCCAATATTCGGGCATTGATTTCAATATCCAGACTTTTATTGCGAATTCCTTCCAACTCTACTTGCACACTGACTTCCGCCCTTTGCTCCGTGATTTTAGGAGTAGAGACAAATACGCCATGTCTTGCAATGGCAATGGGATTCTTGATGACCAAATGAACATCCCGAAACAAACCGCCGCCCGTATACCAACGCGATCCGTCTTTTTTACCCGTTGAGGCCCAAACAGCCACTACATTATCCTCATCATATTTAAGCAAATCAGTAATATCCGTTTCAAAACCAAGATAACCATAATCGGTACTTCCTACCTTCCTGCCATTTACCCAAACATCTCCAACAAGCATAATGCCTTCAAAGTCAAGCAAGATACGTTTACCCTTCCATGCAGGATTTGCCTTAAAATGTTTACGATACCAACCTGTCCCCATAGCTTTAAAGCCACGTGCCCCTCCGGCGGACTCATCCCACGTTTGCTCTATCTGGAAATCATGGGGCAAATCCAGCACACGCCAATTATCATCATCATAAGTTACCAATTGAGCTTCTTTCAAATCACCGGCCCGAAACTTCCAATCAAAATTAAATAATTGCGATACACGCGGCTGTTCTTGCGCAAAGACTAACACTGATTGCAGTACTAAAAAGGATAATAGAATAAAATTTTTCATCTTAGATTGTTTTCTTAGTATTATTCTTAAATAATTGTACGGATGATCCATATAGTCATCATTCACCCAACAAAGATAAACCGGAAAATCATCTATCCCTATATAAATTCTACCGAATGCATATAAAATAATACACTTACAACTTCCTCATGTACTATTTTTCATGAAATCCGCACATATATCCATAGAAATGCTAAATCATATTCCCTACTTTTGCATAGTTAATATAATAAACTCAAATATCATGAAGAAATTTCTTTTTTACCTTTTTACTTTAGGACTCTTTTCAAACTATGCTTTCAGTTCAGATAGCATTTACGTCGCCCGATATAAAGGAGACAAAGCTTGTGCCATCAGTTATACCTTTGATGACGGATTGGCAGAACAATATACATTGGCTGCTCCCCAACTGGAGAAACGGGGATTTCGGGGAACTTTCTGTGTGAATGGCGCCAAAGTCAACAAAGACAACAAACACATCACAGATACCACACGAGTGACCTGGACACAGTTAAAAGAAATGTCCGACAAAGGTCATGAAATCACAAATCACGGATGGGCACATAAGAATTTCTCCCGTTTTCCCTTAGAGGAAATCCGGGAAGATATAGTAAAGAATGATAGTGCCATATTAGCCAATACCGGCGTCATGCCCCGTACTTTCTTTTATCCCAATAATAACAAAAAAGAAGAAGGCAAACGAATTGCCGTACAGAACCGGGTAGGAACAAGGACCAAACAACGTTCCATAGGAAGAAAATCCACTCCACGAGACTTGGAAAAATGGGTGGCGACATTAATTGCTACAAATGATTGGGGAGTGGGTATGACACATGGTTTGACGTATGGTTACGATGCCTTCCCGAATCCACAACGTTTATGGGATCATTGGGACAAAGTAAAAGCTATGGAAGATAAGATCTGGGTAGGTACTTTCCGGGAAGTAGCAGCTTATACCGAAGAACAGAAACATACGCGCCTGGACATTCGCCAACAAAAGAAAGGACTCATCATAACCCCGCAACTGGATCTGGATAAAGAGATTTTCACAGAACCGCTTACAATGGTCATTCAAAAAGAAGGTGTCAGAAAGATGACAGCCAGACAAGGAAAGAAAAAACTGGCAGTTCATAAAATTGGCGATAAATTCATATTCGATTTTAATCCTTTCGGAGAAGCAATCAAAGTTTATCTTAAATAAACAAGAAGGAGGGTGATAAAAAAACGCAGGATTAACGCAAATTATCGTATTATTTCGGTTATTAATCAACGACTTATAACATTATTTCTGCGATAATTTGCGTTAATCAGCGTTTTACTTTTGAATTTCCATCCACCCCGTTAGCGTACCTCTTGCGAATTGACCTTTACATTCTTAACTACAAAACGGTCAACAATACCCTTATCAAACTGGCCTTTCTTCGCCCGGATATTCAAATCCTCAAAACAAAAATCTGACAACTGATATTGGTCAGACTTTTTCACATTGAAGAAAGTAGTACAATCCAAATCTATATTACGCATAGTAATATTATTAGAATATGAGATAGGGATATCTTTCCGGTCTCCTAAATTATAGAACTGAGTCCACGGTGCCACATAGATAAAATCTCCGGCATTTCCTTTTATATCTTCCACCAAAATATATTCGTATTTCTGCGGAGTATCGGGACGCATCTTTAAATGCAGAAGAATACGTGCCTGATCCATCGTACTGCGACGGAATATTACATTGCGGTTATGTATTGACTCACTCCCGCAGGTCAAAGCACTGTGACAATAACCATATCGGCAATCTTCAATAACAATATCATAGTTGCCGCCATTATTGACATCTTTGTCCGCCCAAGGACCTTTGCCTCCCTTTAATGCCACCGCATCATCGCACACTGACATATAACAATTCTTTATCAACACATTGTTACAGACATCCAGATCAACAGCGTCCGTACTCGGGGCCTCCATCGGCTTGCGGGGAGACGTTATATGAAGATTCAATAGTTTCACGTAACTGCATTTATAGTAATGAGTAGTCCAAAACGGAGAATTGGCAATACTGATTCCTTCTATCTGAACATTCTTGCAATTAGACAAATAAATGATACGGGGACGCTGCTCATCCATATTCGTACAGTTCGGATTCCACTCCCGACGCAACCAAAACGCTTTCCAATAACGGAAACCATTGCCATTGAGCATGCCTTTTCCAGAGATAGTAAAACCGTCAATGCCGTCTGCATTAATCAAAGCTGTATAATACTTTACCGTTTGTCCTTCCATGCGGGTAAGCTGAATTCGGAAATCACCCGCATCATCACTTCCTTTCAATACGGCATTTTCTTCAAGATACAAATGCGTCTTCGGTTTAAAGAAAAGCGAACCGCTTAGAAAAGTCCCTTTAGGAATCACAATGACTCCCCCGCCATTCTCCGCCGCCCGGTCAATCACATTCTGTATCTGTTCGGTTTGTAGTTTTGTACTGTCATTAACTACTCCATAATCTGTTATCCTATACTGCTTACCGAGCGAATTTATATTCACGCTCTCATTATTCCTGAACCAGTCAGGAATCAGTTTACCATCAGGGAACTTATCTTGTCCCAAAACCTGCAAGCCGCAGCAAAGTGTGATAAATGCAATGATCAATTTCATCTTCGATATTACTTTTTTTGATTAAACTTGTACATTGCAAAGTTATCACATCCACCGTAAATAGGAATGGACTAAAATAACAGAAGAATGCACTTTTGTACATTCTTCTTTAATAATTCATATAAAATCGTTCATTCCTATTAGTTTTCCGGTCTATTTTCTTCTTGTTCACCGGTTTTCTCTTCCGGTAGCTCTTCCTCCGATACAGCATCTCCGTCTACTCCGCGCTGATACACAGAAGGCGCTACACCAAAATACTCCTTAAAACATTTACTGAAATAGAACGGACTATTAATCCCTACCCGATAAGCCACTTCCGAAACCGTCAACCGTTCATCCGACGATAATAGCTCGGCAGCTTTCTTCATACGTACTACACGTAGATATTCATTAGGGGAATAGCCTGTCAAGCCACGCAGTTTTCTATAAAATACCGTCCGCCCCAATTTCATAAATTGTGCAAACTCATCCACAGAAAACTCCGGTCGGGACAGATTACGCTCCATCACAATATCCAGCCTTTTGGCAAACTCTTTATCCCGGTCAGTAGCACAAATCGTAGTGCGCACTCCCTTCTCACTGGAGAATTTCTCTTTCAGTTTATCACGCTGTTCTATCAAACGGAATACCCGTGCCAACAATAGTTTGATGCTGAAAGGTTTCGCAATGTATGCATCGGCTCCGGCCTCAATACCTTCCAGGTGTTTTTCCGCAGAATTCAATGCCGTCAACAAAATTATCGGTATATGACTGGTTGCAAAATCCGTTTTCAGCTTCTTTGTCAATTCAAACCCTGTCATTCCCGGCATTAGCACATCACAGATTATCAAGTCCGCATCATACGTAGTCGCTTTTTCGAATCCGGAAATTCCATCAGCAGCCACTTCCACCTCAAAATACACGCCAATCTCTTCCTGCAGGAATTGACGGATATCATTATCATCCTCAATGATCAAGATTTTCCGTTTATTCAAAGGAGTCGTCATTTTATCCTGTTCGGGCAATTCTTCCGGCAATTGTTCGGAATGGTGATTCCGGCTATCCGCTTCTTGCAACAGCACATTACCGGCAACCAGAAAATCTTTCTCTTCATAAACTGTCTTATCTGTCGGAATACATACCGTAAACACAGAACCGCCACCTTCGTTATCTCTATACTCAATAGTCCCCTTATGCACCTGTACCAGTTCATGACTCAAATGCAAACCTACTCCAATACTGTCACCTGAGAAATTACTTTGCATAAAACGTTTGAATAACTCATTCTGCTTCTCTTTCGGAATACCGACTCCCGTATCTGAAACCTGAATCTGCAAAATCTTCTTCACCTCATCCACATTTACAGACAGGATAATAATGCCGTTGGAAGGAGTATATTTAAATGCGTTGGAAAGCAAATTATAAGTCACCTTATCCAAGTTACCCTTATCAATAAACATTTTGTAAGAAGGGACGGAAGGCTGGAATCGAAAATCCATCGCTTTTTGTTCCGCCACATCACCGAAACTCAGAAATATCTCGTAGAGGAAAGCAATTACATCCGTCTCTTCAAGTGAAAGAGCCAGTTTATTATTCTGCATTTTCCGGAACTCAAGCAGCTGATTAATAAGGCGCAGCATACGTTGAGTACTCTTATCCATTGTCTTTAACGGATGTACCAACTCACGCGGAATATCAGTCACACGCTGTATCTTTTCCAAAGCCCCGTGAATCAATGTCAGAGGGGTACGGAACTCATGAGATATATTTGTAAAAAACACAAGCTTGTATTCCGTCAGTTGCTTCTCTATATTGATACGATTGCGTAAGCTATTGAAATTATGGATAATACGGAAGGCAAGATACAAGGCTATAATCAATACCAGAATATAACCGAATACCGCCCAATTAGTCTTCCAAAACGGAGGAACCACAACAATCTTCAAAGTAGTCTCATTTTCATTCCATATTCCCGAGCCATTGCAAGATTTTACATGCAACAGATAGGTTCCCGGATTGAGATACTTAAAAGATGCGAAATTAAGAGAAGACGGAGCACTCCATCCTTTATCATAATTCTCCAGCCAATACATATATTTCGTACGTCCGCTATCCGAATAGTCCAGTGTTGAGAAGTCTATCAGAATGGAACTTTGATAATATTTCAAAGAAATCTCATCCGAATAGGCTAGTGACTGTTGCAAAGGCGAATCCTCCATTTCGGGATTCATCTGGATTCCATTCACATACAAATTAGTGAAAACAACCGGAGAAAAAGAATCATTGTTTTGTATCTTCTCCGGATCAATGACAATCATTCCATAGTTTGTTCCAAAAAGCAACTTGCCGTCTTTTCCCACACAAGCACTGTTCTCACTATATACATTTCCTAAAGTATAAGAAGAGAAATAATAATTATCAGAAGAATGAGTAACCGGATTAAACTTCGAAATACCATACTCGGTAGCCACCCATAAGTCACCGTTTTTATCTCCGAGAATGGATTGGATAACATCATTTACCAACCCTTCGTCTGTTCCGTAATTCTCATATTTCAGCAAATCATAGTTTTCTTGTGGTTCACAAAGATTCAATCCCGACCCCGACGTACCAATCCACATACGCCCCTCATCGTCCCGATAGATACATTTAATTTCATTACTACAGAATTTACCGTTCGTGTAGCTGAACAAATGATAATTATCAGCATCGGCAATCAATGAGTCCGGATGGAAAATGCATATTCCCTCGCTGGTTCCCACCCAAACCATACCGTTCTCGTCTTCTTCTATCACACGAACCATCCGCAGGCCTAACCTTTCCTGAAAAAAGTGCCTGAATTTATATCCCCCGTCCGCAGTCGGTTCAGCCAAATCAAGTCCTCCCCCGAAAGTACCTACCCACATCCGGCCTTTCCGGTCACGATAGATCGAAAAGACATCATTAGCGGATAATGTAGTCGGATTCGAAGGATCATTGACATACCATGAATCCGCTATCTTTAATCCGTTTCCACGAGTACCCATCCACATTTTCCCTTCTTTATCCTCAGTAATGGCATAAATGTTGGAATGAAAATACTGATTTGTCATCTTCGAATGGAAATCCGAGTCAATGGTATACAGTCCTCCCCTACGCGTACCAAACCAGATATCTCCGTCGGATGTCTTAGTCAGCATACGAATGGTATTCGAACGGTCGAACAAATCGGGAGATTCCGGATAAATACGGGAAGTACCTTCGTTCAGAACAGAGATATGGGATAATCCGGAATACTCTGAACTTACCCAGATTCCACCGGAACGATCCTCCATCACATAAAGCAGGAAATCTGAAGCGATATGACTTTTATCGTTTATATTGGCCAGAAAATGTTCCAATTTATCCTCAGCCGTATCATAGGCAAAGAGACCATTACCATACGTAGATATCCAGATAATGCCACGCGAATCGTGCACAATATGATAACGCTCAAAATCGATATAGCTCAACTTATCTTGGGGAATCAACCGGAATTCCTTTATTTTTCCACTATCGGCTGTGATATAGGTAAGACACCCTGTGTGATTAAAAATCCAGTAATCACCACGATTGTCCATTGTTAATTTGCCATTTTTGATATTCAGGCGGGAATCCGCAGCTATTTCTCCGGTACTGAAATCATACGTATACACTCCGGTAGTAGTAAGGATCACCCATTGGTCCTTCAACAGAAAATTCCCGGTAGGTGATGTTTTTCCCGCAATAGAAGCAATAGAAGCACATTTTTTCATCTTTTGCGTAGTAGCCTGATAACAATAGACATCTCCCTCTTCCGTCAGAAAATACATATCATTCTTATAGGACTGAGAAAAAGCAAAATGAACCAACCGGTCTTCAATCCTGTACTGACCGTTAGAAACGGATACTAATCCGCTCTGTGTCCCAATCCATATCCGCCCATCCGCATCCTCACTGACAAACCGCACTCTATTGTCCGGCATATTGCCCCGTTCTGTTTTAAACACAGTCGATGTCATCTCTCCGTTATCCTGATGAACGATTCTCCGACAACCATTTCCGGAATGCCATAACCACACATCACCATTGTCCGCTACGAATATAGTCGAATAGTTCTGCCTCAAATCTCCGCAACCTGTATAATCAACGAAACGTGCACGCTGAAGGTCATAGCAACTGATCAATTCCGGTGTCGTAGAAATCCATAGAAAGCCATCCTTGTCTTCAGTAAGGTCAAAAATACGGTTATCAGACAACGATACTTTATCTCCGGCTTGCGGGCGGAATGTCAGAAACGAATTACCATCATAACGGCTCAGTCCATTCAAGGTTGCCAGCCATAAGAATCCTTTAGTATCCTGATATATATAGCGAATAGAATTGTTGGGCAAACCATCACTTGTTCTCATTTGTGTAGAGCGAAGTTCAGTCGCCCCGTAAATGTTCAGCACAAAACCAATAGATAAGATGAAGAATAAGATATGTCTGTTTATCATAATAGATTTTCAGATTAATAATGAATTAGACAGGCAAAAGTACTAAAAAAACAATACACAAAGGTACAGGCCATAGCTTTTTATTAAAATAGAATATTGTACGTAATTATATAGAAATTGTGATATAACCTCATTCAGACTGTACTATGCACAATATTGAATAAGTATGAATGAATTTATATTGAAAAGAAGAAGAACACATCGTACTTTTGCACCAATTATCTATAAAAAATAAATCATGAGAAACAAGTTATTTTATTATTTATGTTGGCTGACAGCCGTCACAGGCAGTTTGCAGGCGCAAGCACAAAATAAAGTGGCTGCTCCGATGAAAGATGTCAATCAAGTAATCGACAACACGTTGGATAGTCTGAACAAGGCACGTACAGCCAGACCGATAGCCGGTTCCAGCCGGAAAGGCGATAATCCGGTATTATTCCTAGTCGGTAACTCCACCATGCGTACAGGTACATTGGGAAACGGAAACAACGGACAATGGGGATGGGGATTTTATGCGGGCGACTACTTCGATCCGGACAAGATCACAGTAGAGAATCACGCATTGGGAGGAACCAGCAGCCGTACTTTTTATAACCGTCTTTGGCCGGATGTCATCAAAGGGGTACGTCCCGGAGACTGGGTTATCATAGAACTTGGCCATAACGACAATGGCCCTTATGACAGCGGCCGTGCCCGTGCCTCTATTCCGGGAGTAGGCACAGACAGCCTGAACGTGACAATCAAAGAAACCGGAGTGAAAGAAACGGTATATACATACGGAGAATATATGCGTCGTTTCATCCGTGATGTCAAAGCCAAAGGCGGACATCCCATCTTGTTCTCCCTTACTCCACGTTATGCCTATGAAGATAAAGACAGTACTATCATCAAACGTGTCAATAAAACATTCGGTCTATGGGCAAAGCAAATAGCAGAAGAACAGAACGTACCTTTTATTGATCTGAATGACATTTCAGCCCGCAAATTTGAAAAGTTCGGTAAAAACAAAGTGAAGTATATGTTCTATATCGACCGTATTCATACCAGTGCATTCGGAGCAAAGGTCAATGCCGAATCTGCCGCTGACGGTATACGAGCCTACGAGGGACTGGAACTTGCCAATTACCTAAAGCCTGTCTCGCAAGACACAAAGACCGGTTCCAGCCGGAAAAAAGGACGACCGGTATTATTCACCATCGGTGACAGCACGGTGAAAAATAAAGATAACGACAAAAATGGTATGTGGGGATGGGGCAGCGTAATAGCCGATGAGTTCAACCTTGACAAAATATCCGTCGAGAACTGTGCTATGGCAGGACGTAGTGCCCGCACTTTCTTGGATGAGGGACGTTGGGATAAAGTATACGAAGCTTTGCAGCCCGGTGATTTTGTACTCATTCAGTTCGGACACAACGATGCAGGAGCTATCAATACAGGAAAAGCCCGTGCAGAACTACGTGGTTCCGGAGAGGAAAGCAAAGTTTTTCTAATGGAAAAGACCGGCAAATATCAGGTAGTATATACTTTTGGCTGGTATCTTCGCAAATTCATCATGGATGCCCAGGAAAAAGGAGCAATTCCTATCGTATTGAGCCACACTCCACGCAACAAATGGAAAGACGGAAAGATAGAACGCAATACCGATTCTTTTGGGAAATGGACACGTGAAGCAGCAGAAGCTACCGGAGCCTATTTTATTGATTTGAATAAAATCAGTGCCGACAAACTGGAAAAAAAAGGTATCGAAAAGACAGCCGCTTATTACAATCACGACCATACGCATACTTCTTTAAAAGGAGCACACATGAATGCCGAAAGTATTGCGGAAGGATTGAAAATGGTTAATTGTCCGTTGAAGGATTATTTGAAGAAATAAAACATAAAAATCCCTCGATATGACGTGGCTCTTACGTATATCGAGGGATTTTTATGTTTTATTTCATTGTTTCCGCACCTACATAATATCCCAGGTTAGTACCTTGGTTATACCCCATATTCTGCATAGCTTGAGACATATCATAATTATGATCTGTCATCAGATGGCGAAGTCGGTGAGTAGTCGGATGATTTGTAGAGAAAATATAAATAGAACGATAATCACTAGAGCCTAAGATAACCTCTTCACGATAATCTCCCAAGAAATCTCCGTAATAACAAGGATTATATTTGGTTCCATGATTTCCATCATTACTACCATAATGACCAAAATACACTAAACGGCTCTTATTCGTTTTATTTACATCCGGATTATCTTTATAACTTACAATACAAGCACGATCATACATTTCCCGTGTTCCTTGCCCGCTCCAATAGATAGCAGCATTATACATCACACCACTACCGATACCTGTCGGGTAATTGGTAGAAACAACTCCACCACCATTACAACTATACATACCGGACTGTAAAGATGAATAATACTCAAATCCCGGACTGTCCGGATCTACATCGCCAACAATACAACGTCCCACATCACCATTCTTACCCGCTCCGTGCCCGGTTATCAGGCTGCCGTCTCTCGCATCAATTACTTGACAAGCATATCCAAGCCCCTGCACGCTATAAGTATCCTCTTCTTCAAAGCTGGCAACTATTTGTAATCCGCTACGATTTTGGATGAATTTACCCACATACAGACAGTCACCATGTCCGTTTCCGGTACACCATAATTCTTTCCCATTATCATCAATCGCCGCCGAACCATACAGTATCTCATCTTTTCCATCACCATCCAAATCTGCAACACGGAAAGCGTGCGAACACATTGCCAACCATTTTTCGCTATGATCAGCAGTATCAAATTTCCAACGATTCACTAACTGGTTACTTTGCAAATCAAGTGCCCATACTTGCCAGTTTTTATAAATACCTCGAGAAATAATCAGGCTTGGATTGCTTTTTCTTACACCAGTCTTCTCATCAGGTATACCATCCAGATAGGCTGCTCCGATAAAGAAACGGTCCATACGATTTCCATAATCATCTCCCCAATAAGAATTCCAATATTGGGCACGTGCTACTTTTGACTCATCCTCACGGCCACGAGGTATATTGGGAGTTCGGGTAATTTCACAACCGTCAAAGCCACGACAGATAGAAATATACTCAGGACCTTCCAACACTAGTCCGGCAGTAGAATACAAACTTTTTCCGGAATACCATCCCACACCGTTCGTATCTCTTAAACGATAATCATTCACGAACCCATTGGCATCAGTAATAATTCTTCCGTTAGGGAATTTAGTACCTTCGGATGAACGGAATGCAATTTCACACAAACCATCTCCATCGAAATCATATAAGATATAAGAGGTATAATGTGAACCGGAACGAATGTTTAGTCCTAAATCTATACGCCATAAAAAGGTACCATCCATTTTGTAAGCCTCCAAAAGAGTGGTCCCATTGTGCCATCCTCCTTGATTAGCTCCATCATACGGTTCTCTCTTGACTACAATTTCCAATTCTCCATCTCCATCCAATTCACCCAATTGTATATCATCAGGAGCATACGTCAATGCTGCATCAGGTACATCACTTCTTAGTACAATTTCCCGATAAAATTTTGTTGCCATATCAGAAGTATACGTATAGTCGCATAATGTTTCTTCTTGACCGGCCAATGTCACCCGATAATAATTAGTCTTTGTGGGATCAATATTCTCATCCACCCAACAAGTAGTCTTCGTTATCGCTTCTTCATTCAACTTAACTTCTTCGCCCCCATCCTCCGACTTATAAATATCGAAACCTACATCTTCCGGATCTGTCAATAACATTCTCCAACTAACTAACGCAGAAGAAATTCCTGTTGCATTATGTTCATTAGTATCCGACATAGGGTCATAGCTCACCCACATTGCACGGCTTCCCGTAATAATCTCCGTAGGCAGGTCTTTCAATGGTTCTTCCACAATATTATTATTGAAATCCGGTTCCTCATCCACTATCGGTTCAGTATCCGAACATGCTCCAAATGTTAATAATCCAAACAGTCCTAGTATATATAATAACTTCTTCATATTCTGCTTTTAATATTAAACAATCATTTTTCAATTCCGGGGTAACCTCTACCACCCCGGATTCTGTGTCAAATTAGGATTCTTTGCTTTCTCACTTTGCGGAATAGGAAAGAAATACATCTTATCATCCCATTGTCTATTCACAGTAACACGCCTATATGAATACGAATCCCCACTCTTATATATTTTCATTTCATCAATACTGCTGAAATGTTTGTCGCCTTCCTTCCAACGGCGCACATCCCAAAAACGATGTCCCTCGAATGCTAACTCTACCATACGCTCATTCTGGTATTTCTCCCACCATAACTTATTATCCAGACCTGCGGGAAATTTAGGCATATTTACCTTTGTACGCCGACGAGTTTTGCTCACCATCTCATTGGCAGGAATAGGGAATTCATTATTGGTAGCATAAGCAGTACCTAAATATTTGAATAACGCTTCTGCGTAATTCAGGTAGAACTCACCCAAACGATATATAATCCATGTATGATTATCCGTCGTAGGTTTCGCTGTCGTAGTATTAATACTTGTTTGGCAATATTTTTTCAAATAATAACCTGTAGGCGTCCCTCCACTCAGGGGTTCCGCATTTGCACCTCCCTGATAGGTTTCCAACGCAGTTTCATTCCAATTCGGCCATTTTGTATCACCATTCTTAGCAATAGTTTTCTCAAATCGAGGATCACGTCCTTCGTAATAAGGTTTATTTTTATCATAATCCGCTTTCTTATCAGGTCTTTCACCACCGTCCTTCAACTCATAGGCATCCACCAATGTCTGTGTAGGGCAGTTTCCACCTCGACAGTTCTCCAGTCCGACAGGAAAATTATATTTCTCAAAAGAATTGGTAGCACGTATGGCACGACAACCGAAAATGAGTTCATCGATTGCAATACTATAACTTTTTGCATCCCATAAATTCTCGTAGTCATCTATCAGTCTCATACCGGCATCTTCGCAAGTCTCGATCAATTCCTTATTGGCCTTGGCTGCGCGATACCACAACTCCTTGTACCCTTGACTCCCTTCCTGGTGAGAATTGAATAACGGACTTGCAGCATACAGAGCCGTACGCGCTTTCAATGCCAGTACAGTACGTTTGTTGGCACGCCCTGTTTCCGCCGATTCACCGGAAGGTACCAAAGCCCCCAGGTTATTATAATCCGGTATAATCAGATCTTTTATCTCGTCACATTCTTTAATAATCCAGTCGAATACCTCTTGGGCAGGTTTACGTGTTAGCGTATTCACCTCAGTGGTTGACAATACATGGTCGGTAAATGGTACATCCCCATATTGTCTTACCAAATTAAAGTAGAAATACGCCCGCAGGAAACGGACTTCATACTGATAGTTATTATAGCGATACATTTCAGCTTCATAGTCGGAAATTTGTTCATACTCCGAGAATGTCAGTCCGGTAAATTCCTCCAGATAATTATTACAATTAGCAATTGCTTTATAACAGGAAGTCCACATACTGCTTTGCGCATTCACCGGACTCCATGCCCCATTGTAAAAAGTCTCAATAGCATTGCCTGTATAGGAATATTGTGATTCATCCGTAGCAGAACCAAGAATAGCACCACTATAATTTCCGAAATCAGAGTCGAGCGACTGGTAAATGTTAGATACCAATCCTCCTACATCATAAAAAGTACGCTTTACATAACCCGCATCATAAGGATTGTATTCCGAATATTCCATCTGGTCCGCACAAGAAGAAAAAGCGAAGATGGTCAGAACACCATATATCAAATTATTCAGTTTCATTCTTTACCTCGTTTTTAATAATTAAAACCCTATCTTAACACCTACTATCACACTCTTAGTCAATGGATTCGTCGCACCGTAAGATTCAGGATCCGCCACGTCAATATGGTCAAAGCAGAGCAAATCTACTCCCCGTACATACAATTTGGCACTACCTAATATTTTTGTCCGCTTCATCAGACGTTGAGGGAATTTATAATAAACTTCCACATTGCGCAATTTCAAGAATGAACGGTCGGCAAGCCAGATCGTATTAGTCTGATAATTATTGGCATTACTCTGCGAACTCAGACGCGGATATTTTGCATTCAAGTTCTCCGGAGTCCAGCGATTTTCATAATAGTGCGTGGAAAGTGATGTATTGTTAATCAACGGCCAAAACATACTCTTTGTATTCAAGACGGCAGAATAGTTTCCTGTTCCCTGAAACATAGCATCTAATCCAATCCCCTTCCATTCTGCTCCCAAATGGAAAGAATAATAAATTTCCGGAGCAGCCGTACTATATCCAATAGCGGTCACATCGTTTGCATCAATCACTTCATCTCCATTTACATTTTTATATTTGATATCACCGGGAACTACTGTACTGAAGTTCTGTACCGGGCTACTCGCGATCTCTGCCTCATCTCTGAAAATTCCTTCTGCTACCAAGCCATATACTTGATTCAACCGGTGTCCTGTCCGTTTCAAATTATCATATAAACGCGGTTCTTCTCTCTGTTCCTTAATCTCGTTCCGGTTAAAAGCAAAGTTTCCTCCGGCATTAACAGTCCAGTCACCCCATCGCTTCGTATAATCCAAACCGAACTCAGTGCCCCAACTATCCACAATACCAGCATTTTCATAAGGAGAATCCATACCAAGTACTGTTGAGTATTGACCGCTAGGGTCCACCCAAATATCTTTTCGACGTTGATAATATCCTTCTACCGTCAAATTCAATCCTTTGAACAGTGTCGCATCCACCCCCACATTATATTTATAAGCTTTCTCATGTGTCGAATTTATTGTAGCCAACCGATTCATGTAAGTAGTTCCAAAATTGGATCCATAACCGACATCAAACAGATAGCGTGTACCCGTTGTCGTATAGATTTGTTCCCAATAGTTATACACTGAGTTGTCACCGTCTTTCGGTAGATAATCAGCATTAATAACACCAAACGAAGCACGTAACTTTAAAAGATCAACCCAAGAAACCTCTTTCATAAAGTCTTCTTCCGAAAGCACCCAAGCTGCAGAAACAGTTGGTGAGAAAGCCCATTTATGTCCCGGAGCCAATAGATTTGAGGCCGATCCGACCAATGCCAGATCTACATAATAACGCTTATTGAAGCCATAGTGAGTATACCACGATACATTTTGACGATATATACTGGTATTCACTCCATAAGTGTCACGAAATTCATACTCCCATTTCAACTGCGAATAAACATCATGTTTGCCGAACGAACGACTATAATCAAAACCTCCGGAGAAATTGAACTGACGTGCCCAATCGTTTGTATCGGCACCGGTTGCCATCTCACTGGGTTTTCCACCTGTAACAACTGTGTACAACGGACCACCGGCGCTTGAATCCTGCCAGCTAGGTGTATATCCCCTATAAGCATACGTCTTGCTATGATCTTCCCAGATGGAAGAGTAGTTGTCATAAGCCAAACGAAAACTCACACCTAGCCCCTTCACTAATCCGGACAAATCTTGAGATAAAGTCAAATCTGCCAGCAAGCTACGTGTATGTCCCTTACTATAAGCTGCTCCTTGCGATTGTGCCACCGGATTCATCGTACCTGACCAAGTGGAACTTCCTCCCCACGAGCCATCATCTGATAGTATAGGAAAGGCTGCGGAAGGAATCGAATAAACCATATCCCACAAATCCGTACTAGAGGTTCCCGGACGACTTGATTCAGACAATGAGCCGAGAAGATTTAATTTGAGTTTGGTAGTACTCGTCAGGTCAATATCTAAATTTGTGCGTAAGTTAGCACTAGAATATTTGTCTTGTGTAGAATAACCGTCATTCATATTAGCATTGGCAACAAACCCTTTGTCTGTCATCAACCCCAACATAGCATAGTAACGGAATTTACTGCCACCTCCTGTAAACTCAATATTATATTTATTAGAAACTCCCATATCACGGAATGTTTCATCAATCCAATCCACATTCGGATAAAAATAAGGCAATTGCACATTGATACGATCACCTAGCCCCTTCACTCTTCCATAACGGAACGCATGAATTTCGAGAGGAGTATAACGTACGTCTAATCCTTCGTAACCTCGTGCCTCGTTCACAGCTTCGGCATAAGTAGCCGCATTTACAAAATCAGGACGACGTGATTGGAAATTGATTACATGATCGTAAGTAAACTTTATTTCCCTCGAATGATATTTTCCCCGTTTGGTTGTTATCAGAATAGCTCCATTAATACCTTTATAACCATATAACGCCACTGCAGCGGCATCTTTCAATATAGAGACCGATTCTACCTCTTCCGGTGACACAAGGCTCATATCACGTTCCAACCCGTCTACCAAAACTAACGGTGAACTGCTAGATAGGCTTTGTAAACCACGTACGTAAAAAGTAGGTTCCGTACTGGAAAAGTTACCCGCATTCTGTAAGGCTGTTAATCCTAGTCCCTGTCCGAAAAGAGAGTTAGAGATATTCTTTGACGCCCTTTTATCAAATTCTTCATTATAAACGGTAGAGACTGCCGCAGTCGATTCATGACGACTGAACGTCCGGTTAGCCCCTACATCTACAGTGACGGAATCTCCAGACACTCTTCCTTTATTATCCATATTCTGTGCTCCTATCGGCATACCCAAAGATGCCAACAGAGCCAGTACCAGCATTTTATTATTTTTCATATCACTGTTCTAAAATCAATTTTACTCATGTTTCTCATCACCAGCCGGGATTTTGAATCAAACCGTATCCTTTGTTGATTTCATTCTGAGGAAACGGAGACAGATACCATTTCGGATCGAATCCCTGCGTCCACCAAACACGTGCTCTGTTATGCAACTCAAATTTCTGATATTCGAATCTCGTAGGCTGCATGGCATTTTTACCAAACGCATCTGTTCCATCTCTCCAAGGTTTCTCTATACGGTTACCCGCCTCATCCAAGCGATAAATTAATAGGCCATGCAGTTTCTTTTCAAAGCGATCTGCACGTTTGTAACGAATCAAGTCAAAATATCGACTGTCTTCCATACCTAATTCACAAGCACGTTCACGAAGTATTTCCTCTAATAAAGCATCTTTATCACTCGTCAGATTCTTATTCGGGAGACAATCTTCCAGTTTACCTAAACCAACGCGCTTACGTACTTCATTCACCCAATAAAGAGCATCTGTGAAATTATTATCGGCTTGTAATAAAGCCTCTGCATACGTCAAAAAGAGATCAGACAAACGAAGATAAACCCAATGAATAGGTTGGCGTTCATAATCACTATCGCTCAAATAATATTTCATATTATCATATCCGGTAGCAAAACGCATATTTTCCAATGCAGGAGCCGTCTTTGCATCTGTACCTCCCACCCACAATTCCCATGGGTAATCACTCATTTTAGGAGAAGACCATCCCAAATTTCGAGGTATATTGTTCACAATAACAGATTCGTATAACCGTGGATCACGAGTCAGTATGAGATTGGAAAGAGTATTTTCTCCATTAACAAACTCGCCAGTCAAAAACATATCGTTCAACTTACCTTCTGTATCCGCCTTATTCCAGTCAAAAGGTGTTCCATCCGCCCAAGGAAACATTTCAACATACTCTTGGGTGGGAGTATAAGAGTTACGTCCATTATTACACCAAGTACGCCATATATAAGTAGAGGACCCACCCGGACGTTCATAGCCCGCTACACGTACGGAATGCAAGACCTCAGGACTATCCAGAAGGATATATCCCATCCGATAAGCATACCGATATTCAGTAGGAGTAGGATTGTCACCTGCTGCTTTCCGCAACTCATAGAAGCCATTTGACTCTATGGCGTTGAAAAACTGCCTGCAATATTCAAGACATTTATTCCACAAATCGGGACGTTTACTTCCATACCACACCAAATGTTGTTGCTCCGCCTCACTACGTCCACCGGCATATCCTTGAGTATCATTGAACAAAGGAGAAGCAGCAAACTGCCATAGCTTACATCGCAATGCCATAGCCCCTGCTAATGTCCAATGACCACCATCGGAATTAAAATCAGCTCCTTCATACGACCATTTCAGGCCACCGGAGCCAATAGCCTCCTCCAGCATTTTATCCATATAGTTCACGGTTTCTTCCACCGTAGCGCGCGGTAATTGGTAATTTGTCTCTGTTCCCGTAAACGATGAATAAATGAGCGGTAACCCGCCATAGTGGCGGAACATATCAAAATAGCGAGCAGCAATAAGGCATTTTGCTTCTGCTTTCATCTGCACTTTTTCATCTTCTCCCATGCCAGGAACTCTGTCTACGTTTTCCAACAGTAACCAGCACCACCGCACAGTCTGCCAAACACCTTCACGAGTATATCCGAAAATATCCCCACGAACACCGTAATTAGCAGTATGTGTACCACTATAATAACTGTTATAAATTGTAGTTCCCGAATAGTGAAGTTGCCAACAATCAGTCAATGCATCAAACTTTCCTGTATAGGGATTAGAAGAATCCGGAAAGTCGTCAACAGAAGAATTTACGTAAGGTAAACCATAATATTGGCGGCTATAACAGGTGTTCAGAAACTGCCGGGTATAAGTGACACTATTGAATATAGTATCTTGAGTAGCAGATCCACCCGGTGCTTTTTCGAGAAAGCTGTTACCGAATTTAATCTCGTCTACGCAAGAAGTCGCTCCTATACCAAGCACTCCTGCTATCATTGCTCCGATAAACCATTTATATTTTTGTTTCATAATAATCAATCTTTAAATCTGTTTTTAGAATCCCAGTTTCAGCCCCAATGTATATGTCTTTGTCAATGGGTACGAAGGTGCATTACTAGCTCTTGCTTCCGGGTCTCCCCATAGATAAGGTGTAAGAGTCCACAAATTATAACCGCTAAACGATAGCTGACAAGTACTCATCCCCAACTTCTTCATCAGAGGGAACTGAAAATTATAAGCAATAGTAAGGGTCTTGAGACGCAAATATTTGGAATCCTGTTCGTAAAGGGTTGATTCCGCATAGTTGTTATCAGCGTTCTCCCATGTAGCACGTGGATATTTCGCATCTTGCGACGGATTCTCTTTTGTCCATGTATTCGTCAAGTGATAGGCAAGCAAACCACCCGCAACATTACCGGAACTAGATAAAAAAGGCCGACGGAACACATCCGAAATCATTCGACTCACATTCCATGCACCGGTCCATTGCGTATTCACTTCCAGATTCTTCCAAGAAAATCCGAGATTCATACCTACCATGTATTCCGGATCATCCGTAAATCCGTAATCATAGCCCATATCATTTTCATCGATTTTTCGATCACCATTCAAATCGACATACACAGCATCCCCGTCTTGCAGAACAACCGAATGAGTAGGAAACGGACGATGGAATGTTTGTTCATACAGTGCCGGTGTCTGTTCATCATAATAACGCCAGAAAGCATATTGCTTACGTGAGCCGATACGATGTCCTTTTTGGTACAGATAGTCGTACTCCTGAGGAGCTTCTTTACGCTCGATAATTTCATTTTGATTATAAGAAAGGTTTATACCCGCCCAATAACGGAAATCTTTTCCAATCTTATCGTTCCATTTCAACGAAAGTTCCCATCCCCAGTTATTTACCTCACCTAAATTGGAGAAAGGTTGAGCAAAACCTAACATACTCGGAGCTGTTCCGTCTTGCAGAAGGATGTCCCACCGGTGTTCCTTATAGTATTCTATTGTAGCAGATAAACGATCGTTTAAAAAGTTGATATCAACACCATAGTTCTGTTTAAACGCTTTTTCCCATGTCACATTCGCATTGTTAATCGCCCACTCATGTGCTCCTAAACTCACAGTAGAAGTCTGTCCTCCCTGACCGAAAAGATATCCATAGGCAGCCTGTAATTGAGCAAGATTACCAGTTCCATAACCAGAGTTACTTACATATCCGTTCAAATTAACATGATAAGGATTAGCAGTATACATAAAACGAGAGCCACCGATTTTATCGTTACCTACTAAACCGAAACTGGCACGTAGTTTCAGAAAGCTTATTACCGGTTTGACCGGTTCCCAAAACTTTTCTTCACTCGCTACCCATCCTACGGAAGCTGCCGGAAAGAGAGCAAAACGATTGTCCGCAGCAAAGTTCTCCGAACCATTATAACCCATGTTAGCTTCTACCATATAACGGTTTTTCCAGTCATAAGTTACACGTCCTACCAAACCGACATATCCTCGCGGAACATCCGAATATTCTTTAGGATAATATTCTTTAGACTGATTATAAAGCACCAATGCCCCTATATTATGATCACCAAACGAATGATTATAATTCAATGCGGCTTCCATATACCAGTTACGTGATTTTCCCCGAGTAATTCCATAGCTCACATTAGTATACTTACTACCGTCTATCGGTCGTAGTCCTACACTTCCATCACTCTGCAATACCGGTGTATAAGTCATTTCCGTACCACCCGACAAATTCTTATTAATGGTAAATGAGCTATTGTATGAACCTTTCAATTTGAATGAAAGTCCTTTAGTGATAAAATCCAATTTCTGATTCAAAATAAGGTCGGCGTTCAACGAGTTGTTGATACTATGTGCTGCCCCACCCCCATAATAAGTGAATGGATCTGCATCACCGACAAAAGGTAAGTTCAACCCATCGGACTGTGAGTCAGTAGTAGTATATACCAATTTATCATTTACAAAGCCGGCACTTCTAAACGGAGTAGAATAATAGATATTTTTAACCATTCCGGATGACCCTTGACTAGTGCGTGGCTTCTCAGAAGAATTAACGTTTCCTGCCACATTGAACGAGATAGTAGTAGTTTTCGTTACATCTATATCTAAATTACTTCGGTAATTGAAACGGCGATATTGATAACTGATACCATAAGGCAAACTAAACTCATTGAAAAGTCCGCCTTGCGTATAAGCACCTGCTGAGATAAAATAACGTACCTTATCCGTACCTCCGGAAATATTCAGATTATGCTGGCTCTGCAGAGTAGCGTCTCCCATGATATAATCAATCCAATTGATACTTGGAAAACGGATAGGATCAGAACCATCCCGGAATTTCTGAATAACTCCATCCGAGAATGTCTTGACAGGTTTTTCCCCCGCAGGTGTATCATTGGCCATCATTTGATTATAAAACATTGCATATTCATAAGAGTTGGCAGTTTCCACCATTTTAGTAGGCATTTGTATAGAAGCAGAAGTACTAAAAGAGATGTGTGCCTTTCCTTCTCTACCGCGCTTGGTAGTTATCAAAATAACGCCATTAGCTCCGCGTACACCGAACACAGCAGTAGCAGAAGCGTCCTTCAAGATAGATATAGACTCAATTTCATTCGGATCTATATCATTCATACTACGTTCCACACCATCTACCTGAATTAATGGAGACGCATCTCCCCACGTCGCTTTACCACGAATAAAAACCTCGGCGGCATCTGCACCCGGTTCACCGGATGTTTGAATGGTAGTCAGACCTGCCATCTGACCTCCTAATACATTAGATACAGAACCGATAGAAGTACGTGTCAGGGCTTCGGTCTTAACACTTGCCACAGCACCTGTCATCGTCACTTTCTTCTGCACACCATACGCCACGATTTCCACCTCTTGTAAAGTGGTAGCGTCTTCAGATAAAACCACTCGCATATTATTCTGGGCTACTACCACTTGTTCGGTATACCCGATAAAGGTGATTTTCAGCTTCGCCCCTGCTTTCGCATTGATTTTAAACACACCGTCGATATCAGTAATAGTACCGACAGAAGTACCTACAACAAGGACATTGGCCCCAATCACCGGCTCGCCTTTATCGTCCACCACAGTTCCCTTAATACTGCCTTGTTGCTGAACGATGTCAACAGCAGCTACAGCCTGTCCTTGATTGCCGAAAGTCGGCATCAGGGCGAAAGAGAAAAACAGGGCAACAGGTAAAGTTGTTCCTTTTATTAAGTTTTTCTTATTCATATATTTCTATTTTCATGATAGAGGAGTATAAGGCGGCAAAATACGCCGCCTTTGATTTTATCTTAAAATGCAAGCATCATGCGAAAATAGCCTCGATTCCCTGCACGTTCACCTGTTAAAGCATAATTACCATTTCCCATTCCATGTACCCATTGCGTACTTCCATTTCGTTGGGTACTACTCCAGTAATGATCTGTTCCTGCATTTTTTTTATCATTTATGGTAGATGATACCATTTGATCAGCACCTGTTATTTTATTTAAACTACCGTTAATCGTACCCAAATTTTTTGCGACCTGATTCCAACAAGTTACTGAAGGAAGATACCACGAGGTAGCGACAGTAGGAACCTCAACCGCCACACGATAGGCGTTAATGAAATCATAAGCTATGTTGCACACTTTTTGATCTCCTTTACCTTCATAACACATAGTCAGCAATACAGTATTATTATAACCCATAAAGGCAGGATATCTAGTCTCTGGAACTGTAGATGAGTTAGCTGTATTACAATTATCAAATTTGCTCTTCCACTCTTCATCCGCACTAAACCAATCACCATAAGTAATTCCCAGATCTTTATTCTCATGGAATTGATTAGAAACTGTATAATCAGCATTAGAAATAACAGGTGCCTTAGCATTAATCGCATTATTCAATGCCAACACTAATCCATGTTTACATTTAGCATAATCACGACGTAACGCATCATTTGCTTCTGTATAATTCTGAGGATGCGTAACCGAAGGTTGCGGATTACCAACATAACATACAATACCAATTACATTATCAGGTACTGATTCTATATCTTTGCTTACGATTGAACCATCTGCACAATAATAATCTCCTATTGACAACGTATATTCTTTTTTATTCGTATCGCTAACTGTATACACTTTAGCAGTTCCTTCATTTAACTTAGCAGTAGCAGTGCACGTCATTTCCTTTACTCCTGTATAAGAGCCTTCTATTTTAAACTCCTCTCCCGGTTTTACTAAAAAACGATATGCACCTGTACTCTTTTGATAATACGGAGTTACTTCTTTATTATTCAGTTTGAAAGAAGCATTCGTTATCGGTAACTCATAATCATCGATCGTTACATCCGAATTAACAAAGTTATAGACTAGATTAGGCATCTTCAATACAGCTAAAGCCATACAATGCTGCATCTTAAAGTTGATTTCCCCTTTAAAGCGATTGTCTACCACAGCACTGCTTGAACTTGTCATCAAATCATATTTCGTATATTTCTCACCGCTTTGATCATTACCAAGTGTCCACTCACTAATATACTCAGCAAAAGGATCCCCCTCCGTAACATTAAATTTCACATTGACATCGTATGGATAATATGCATAAAACTTCATTTGTTTGAATTCAGCTCCGTTGTATTTGATTTGTTCACCGTCTATTTTCCAATTACCGTCTGCCGTCATCATACATTTCCGATTATTGATATTCTCTACTATTCCATTAGCGTCCACTCCAAAAATACCAATCTCGTCTCCTTCGGTAAACTCGGTAGCATATCCTTTCTCTATAGCACGTGTACCCGAAGTTGTATCAAAATATCCACCATCAGATACACTGATTTGTAAACCACTAGAAGAGTTGTCTCCGTTCATTTCCTTTACATCTTCCTCTTGTGAACAAGAAGAGAAACTTGCAATACCTGCAATTAAAAGTGCTGATATATAACTATATATTTTCATATTCGTATTTCTTTTTTATTGAATGATTAATGTATATATAAATAGGTTTAAAAGATAGACTATTGTTTTTCAGTAGCAGTAATCTCCCCTTCTTCTACATTCCAATTAGGATTCTCTGTCGTAGCTCCTGTATCAGGGGCGGTGGATTCGGCTTCAATATCTTCTTCTTCCGTAGTCCAATCATTTATTTGCGTACCCTCTTTCGTGATACTAAATACATACTCTTTTTGATCCACCGACATATTTGCCGTAATTGTATAATTATAAGAAACGCCCATATCCAACTTCGTTAATTTGGGAAATTCTACTTCATACAAACGACCTTCCATTCGTGCTTGAATACTCACCTTGTTATCTACAGTTTGCGGTAATAAAATAGCCTGCATCTTATATTCATCTACCGCTCCCACATTACCCCAATAAATGTCAGTAGGCTTTGCAGTTTCGTTAACAGTTGTTGCCCCCGTCATTGTATTGAATGTACCTTCGAGTTTCAAACCGATGAGATAGCAATCAATATCCGAAAGCTCAACTCCATCACCAGCTTTAAACTCCACTTTCAGGCGGCTCATCTTGTGATTAAATGACAACTGCACATTTGGCTGAGTAGCACTTGCTTTTGCTGTAGCATAAAGAAAGTCAAGGTATTTCCTCTTTGCTTCCGTAGCTTGACTTTCACTATCAGTCAAAACCTGCACTACCCCTTGACTGATACCGGATGTACCAACAAATGGACAATAGGCAGCAACATCATATTCTTGTGTACCTAACACCCAAATTTCTTCTGCTACTCCACCTTTCGCTACAAACATACTATTTGCATCACCGGTGTATTTGTAGTGAATGTTCTGTTGATTATTTCCACAAGAGATCCCTATAGAATCTCCAACTTCCCATTGGGTATCAGTTGCTCTAGTCGGTGCCAACGTACTTCCTGTTGAGTTATTGATCACTGCACTAAAAGAGACTTTCACCCCCGTCTCTCCCGCAAATTTGATGTCAGATTCCTTAACATCAGTACTACATCCTGCTAAGAATAACAGAATAATAGCAGTCATTACATAGTTTTTCTTCATACCATGCATTTTAAAGTTTTTATAAATATGTATTGTTGATTAAATCCATTATAATATGGAATGAAAAGAAGTTGCCGACAAAATTCATTTTGCATCGCAACTAAAGTAGAAAATGCTTGTTTTTCATTGTGTATCATTTTTATTATACTTAAGTTAAACAAAAGTTAGATTAAGTTTTAATCAGGCATCATTATTTATATTATATACCTAAAAACTGATGCAAACTTAGAGAACAATACAGTTATTAACAATACAATATTGTACATAAGCATAAAAAATACTGCCTTTTGTACAAATGAATATGGGATGAATAGGACATATATGGAATAAACAGGCAAAAAGAACATCTCATATCCGTTCTATTACATATTTTGATAAATTCAGAAAACCCGGATCAGAAAAAACAAGTAGAATCTATCCGTAATACAGTCCAAGTTTCATGTCCGACTATTGCTTTTAACTAATTATTTTTGTATCTTAGAAGCTTCCATCTTCTCAAAAACAAATGGTCACCTTATAAAGTGCCATTTGTCATTCTATAAAGTGACATTTGTCCCGTTATAAGATGACTATTGTCCCATTATAAGGTGACAACTACCCGAATGCATAAACTATACTAGTTTTATGCACTGAAAATCTTTAATCTTCGCACTGAAAACCCTTGAAAACAACGATGCAATGATGGAAACCTTATTGTATCATATCAAGAATAACTGAAGCATCCACCGCAAAGGCCGTTCCATGACGGATTCCTTTCGGAAAAGAGACTTGATCGGAAACGTCTTCCCACGTTTCTCCATGATCGAGGGAACGGACAGCCCCATAACGATGGTCACGATATTTATCAAAATACACATAAAGAGTATCACCTATAAAAAGAGGAGCAGGCCCCTCCGCCCAATAGTTGCCTGTGATGGGAGCCGATACTTTAGTTGGGAATCCTTTCCTTATATTCTCCGTACGTGTCACACGCAGATTTTTCTCCGGCGGATTAGAGTTCTCATTCTTAACTACCATAATCAGATCGTTCCTCTTTGGATCTTTCACAATAGCAGCATCAATAACGCTGAAATCCGGATTGAAAAACATGGCAGTCTTCGAGAAAGATTTGAAATCCTTAGTCGTTACATAATAGATACGGTGGTTCAGTCCCTTTTCACTTTCACTGGTAGGCACTTCCTTATGACGGCCGGGGATCGTAGTTGCCCAGAAGATATAATAGGTTTGTGACGATTCATCATAAAACAGTTCGGGAGCCCAGCAGTTATGTGCGGCAGGTTCATTCATCATCACAGGAATAGCCTTTTGCTCACTCCAATGAATCAAGTCACGGGAAGAAGCATAACCAATAATCCGATCCGTCCAACTGGAAGTCCAGACCATGTGAAAAGTTCCATCGGGAGCTTGACAAATACTAGGATCACGCATCAATTTATCTTTGCCCACAGTAGGAGTTAAAAAGGAACGACCACCATTCAAAGCCGTCCAGGTCAGTCCATCATAACTATAAGCCAGATGCAAGCCATCTTTACTGTTATTTATAAAATAGGAAAAGAGATAAACGGTATCTCCGGCGGTAACGTTCATTATAGACCAGACGGTCAAAATCATCCAGACAATTACATTTTTCATGGTTCATTCTAAGATTAATAGATTCAGTTCGCAAAGATACCGTATCTTCCAAAGATACCGAAAAGCAAAGGGATAGATTAATTGGTATATTCATACAATTTTGTACACATACATCTATACATCCCATTTTTGATACGATTGTTTATGTTTCTGTACATCTTTATATTTCAAGAAGTTCGAAAAAGCCCTACTTTAGCACCAGAATTTAAAAGATAACGAAAATATATCAATCTTACATATCATGATAAAACATTTTCTAGGCAGTATTATTCTTGCATTTCTTTCGATACTGACCGTTACAGGTCAAAGCAATGCTCTTGATCTATCCGGTAAGTGGGATTTCCAAATAGACCGGGAAGATACAGGCGTAAAAGAGCAATGGTTTCGAAAAATATTGGAAGACCACATCAATCTGCCCGGTTCCATGCCCGAGAAGTTAAAAGGCGACGAAGTGACCGTACACACGCAATGGACAGGAAGTTTATACGACAGTTCCTACTATTTTAATCCTTATATGGAGAAATACAGAATGGAAGGGCAAGTAAAACTACCATTCTTCCTGACTCCGGACAAACATTATGTAGGTGTGGCCTGGTATCAGAAAAACGTAACCATACCATCCGATTGGAAAGGTGAGAGGATCATTTTATTTTTAGAACGTCCTCATATAGAAACCACCGTTTGGGTAAATAACCGGGAGATAGGAATGCAGAATAGCCTCTGTGTGCCGCACGTTTATGACCTAACTGCTGCCGTTGCTCCGGGAAAATCTTGTCGGATTACCATCCGCATTGATAACCGTATCAAGGATATCAACGTAGGACCGGATTCTCATAGTATTACCGACCAGACTCAGGGCAATTGGAATGGTATCGTAGGACGCATAGAGTTACAGACCACTCCTAAAGTTCATTTTAGCGACATACAGATATATCCGGACTTGAAAGACCGGAAAGCCACAGTGCGAATCAGTCTGTACGCACCAGCCTCTGCCAAAGCAACGTTACAATTATCCGCTGAAAGTTTCAACTCGGATAAAAAGCATTCTGTCCCTACTGTACAACAGAATATCTCAGTACGTTCCGGAGATAACAAAATCGAAATGGAACTACCGATGGGAGAAGGTTTTCTGACTTGGGACGAATTTGACCCGGCACTCTATAAACTGACAGCGACACTGACCTGTGGCAAAGAGAGAGAAGTCAAAGAAGTACAATTCGGTATGCGCGAATTTACCATCAAAGGCAAATGGTTCTATGTAAACGGTCGGAAAACAATGCTTCGCGGCACAGTAGAGAATTGCGATTTTCCGCTTACCGGCTACGCTCCTATGGATGTAGCTTCATGGGAACGGGTATTCCGCATTTGCCGTAACTACGGGCTGAATCATATGCGTTTCCACTCTTTCTGTCCGCCGGAAGCCGCATTTATCGCTGCGGACCTTGTCGGTTTTTATTTGCAACCGGAAGGTCCAAGCTGGCCTAATCACGGTCCGAGACTGGGCAACGGCCAGCCTATCGACAAGTATCTGATGGACGAAACGATTGCCTTGACCAAGCAGTATGGAAACTACGCCTCTTATTGTATGTTGGCGTGTGGGAATGAGCCTTCCGGACGCTGGGTGTCATGGGTAAGCAAATTCGTCGATTATTGGAAAGCAACCGACCCACGCCACGTATATACAGGAGCTTCCGTAGGCAACAGCTGGCAATGGCAGCCCCATAACCAATATCATGTAAAAGCCGGTGCACGCGGACTCAGCTGGACCGGTGCGCAGCCGGAAAGCACATCGGACTACCGTAACCGAATTGATACGGTAAAACAGCCGTATGTTTCCCATGAAACCGGACAATGGTGCGCATTCCCGAACTTCAGCGAGATACGTAAATATACCGGAGTAAACAAAGCCAAGAACTTTGAAATCTTTCGGGATATATTGAATGATAACCACATGGGAGGTATGGGACACGATTTTATGATGGCTTCCGGCAAGCTGCAAGCGATCTGTTACAAGCATGAGATAGAAAAGACATTGCGTACTCCCGACTATGCGGGATTCCAACTATTAGCTCTCAATGATTATTCGGGTCAGGGAACGGCACTGGTAGGATTGCTGGATGTATTCTTTGAAGAGAAAGGATACATTAATGCCGCAGAGTTCCGCCGTTTTTGCAGTCCGACCGTTCTGTTGGCACGTATACCCAAATTCACATACACCAATAACGAAACGTTTCATGCAGATATCGAAATATCCCACTTCGGAAAAGAAGCTTTGCAAAAAGCAAATACAGTCTATTGCGTAAAAGATAAATATGGCAAGATATATGCTCGCGGAGTGGTTAGTACACGGGATATTCCTATCGGCAATCTATTCTCGTTGGGCAGCATAGACATGAAACTGAACGATATCCGTACTCCCCAAAAACTGAATCTGGAAGTACGTTTGGAAAACAGTGATATTGTCAACGATTGGGACTTCTGGGTATATCCTGACAAAGTGAAACTTACACAAGGAAACGTATACACAACGGACACATTGGACGAGAAAGCGATATCCATCTTGCAGGAAGGTGGAAACGTATTGATAACAGCAGCCGGGAAAATAAAATACGGCAGGGAGGTCAAGCAATATTTCACACCCGTTTTCTGGAATACATCTTGGTTCAAGATGCGCCCGCCGCATACGACAGGTATTTTCCTGAATGATTATCACCCGCTTTTCCGTGACTTTCCGACTGAATATCACAGTAACCTGCAATGGTGGGAACTATTGAACAAAGCGCAAGTTATGCAGTTTACGCATTTCCCTGCTGAATTCCAACCGACTATTCAAAGCATAGACACTTGGTTTATCAGCCGTAAAATAGGAATGCTGTTCGAGGCTAATGTATTGAACGGCAAACTGATAATGACCAGCATGGACATCACTTCCCAACCGGAGAAAAGGATTGTTGCCCGTCAGATGCATAAAGCGATTCTTGATTATATGAATTCGGATGCTTTCCGCCCGGATACACGCATAAGTCCCGAACAGATTCAGACATTATTTACTAAAATAGCCGGAGATGTGAAATCTTATACGAAAGATTCACCGGACGAACTAAAGCCTTCCATTGTTAACTGATATAATATATGAAAAATAAAGGTATACTTTCTCTATTTATAACAGGGGCATTGCTTATCGCATGCACTCCTGCCAAACAAACCGGAAAAGACTTCCAATGGGGAGCACTTCCGCAACAGCCTGATTTATCATGGGTTGACAGTGTCGGTAGCCGGCAAGAACCTATCAATCATATAACCCTATCTGCCAATTCTTTAGGTGCGGTAGCAGACAGTACTGTACTCAGTACAACAGCTATACAAAAAGCAATCGACAGTTGTGCCGTCTCCGGCGGGGGAACCGTCACTCTCCAACCGGGATATTATCAGACAGGGGCACTCTTTATCAAAAGCGGAGTAAACCTCCATTTGGACAAGGGTGTGACTTTACTGGCCAGTCCTCAAATTCACCATTATCCGGAATTCCGTTCAAGAGTTGCAGGAATCGAAATGATATGGCCATCGGCAGTTATCAATATCATAGATGAGAAAAACGCATCTATCAGCGGAGAAGGTACACTGGACTGTCGGGGAAAGGTATTTTGGGATAAATACTGGGAAATGAGGAAAGAATATGAGGCGAAAGGACTGCGCTGGATTGTCGACTATGACTGCAAACGTGTACGGGGAATCCTCGTTGAACGCAGCTCGGATATCACATTAAGCGGATTCACTTTAATGCGTACCGGTTTCTGGGGATGTCAGATTCTTTATTCCGACCATTGCACCATCAACGGATTAACAATCAATAATAATATCGGAGGACACGGTCCCAGTACGGATGGCATCGACATCGACTCATCCACCCATGTATTAGTTGAAAATTGCGACATAGATTGCAATGATGATAATATCTGCATCAAATCCGGACGAGACGCAGATGGCCTGCGGGTGAACCGTCCTACCGAAAAAATTGTGATACGTAACTGTATAGCCCGCAAAGGCGCCGGCCTCATCACTTGCGGAAGTGAGACTTCAGGAAATATCCGTAATATATTAGGATACAATCTGGATGCAGAAGGAACTTCTACGGTACTGCGACTGAAAAGCGCCATGAATCGCGGAGGAACGGTCGAAAACATCTACATGACCCGAATCAATGCTAAGAATGTGCAACAGGTTCTGGCGGCGGATCTAAACTGGAATCCCAATTACAGCTACAGCGTCCTGCCTAAAGAATATGAAGGCAAAGAAATTCCCGAGCATTGGAAAGTAATGCTGACTCCCGTTAATCCGCCGGAAAAAGGATATCCACATTTCCGGAACGTGTATCTGTCTGATGTAAAAGCAGAAAACGTAAATGAATTTATCTCTGCTTCCGGATGGAACGACTCCTTACGCTTGGAGAATTTCTATCTCCATGCCATCAAGGCAACGACAAACAGTCCCGGAAAAATATGTTATACGAGAAACTTTAATTTATCTGACATTACATTGTATGCCAAAAACAGAAACGATATGGAACTGAAAGAAAATGAACAAAGCAATATTCAGTTCAGTTACGCCAATCCGACAAATTCTGACAACAGAACTGCCGAACACCTGTAACGGACAAGGGCAGTCAGATATCCGATAAAGTTCTTATCCATTATTGACTGCTCGTTCCAACTGCTTTAATGCCTGTTCCAATGTAGCACGCGGGCAGGCAACATTTAACCGCATAAAGCCTTCGCCCTCCTTGCCGAATGTTGTTCCGTCATTCAGTGCCAGATGCGCTCCTTCTACAAACAGGCGATTCAAACTCTCTTGATTCAATCCCAGCCCCCGACAATCCAAAAAGATAAGATAGGAAGCCTGCGGACGAATCATCTTGACGACAGGAATGTGTTCCCGCAGATAGTTTTCGGTAAAGTCTACATTGCCTTTGATATATGCTATCACCTGATCCAGCCATTCCGTGCCATGGCTATAAGCCGCCGCCACACTCAGATAGGCAAACAGATGGCCTTCACAAAATTCACTCGCTTCCATGTAGGTACGGAAGCGTTGAAGAAGTTCCTCATTTTCGATGATTACATAAGAGCTTGCCAGTCCCGGCATATTGAAAGCCTTGCTCGGAGACATAAAGACAAGTGAGTTCATCCGTGCTTTTTCTGAAGTCAAAGCAAAAGTGGGATGTTTATAAGGTGGCAAAGTCAGGTCTGCATGAATCTCATCGGAGATAACCAAAGTACCGCTTTCCTGACAAATATCAGCAATCTGCGAAAGTTCCTCTTTCGTCCATACTCGTCCGCCCGGATTATGAGGATTACTTAAAATCAGTATTTTACAACCTTGTACATCCCGGCGGAAACGGTCGAAATCAATGTAATACTGTCCGTCCCTCAATACTAACGGGCTGAATACAACTTCGCGTTCATTTTTCTGCGCCACAAGGAAAAAAGGATGATAGACAGGCGGCATTACCATCACTTTATCTCCTTTTTCCGTGAAACAGTGGATAGCAAAAGCCAACCCGCGAACAATGCCGGGAGTAAACGTCAGCATTTCTTCGGTGACCGACCATCCGTGACGTTCTTTCAACCAATGGATAATGGAAGCCGCCCATTCCTTACAGGCGAATGTATATCCCAGCACTTCATGCTCCAACCTCTTTTTCAAAGCCTCTATCACAAACGGAGCCGTACGGAAATCCATATCGGCTACCCACATAGGAATCAGGTCATTGCGTCCCCAACGGCCTTCCACTCCATCCCATTTTACGGAATCCGTACCGTTACGGTTTATTATTTCATCAAAATTATAGTTCATACTGCATGATGTTTTTATGTTATATGAGACAAAAGTAGTACTTTTGTCTTCAATTCAAAAAGGAATCTATGACGAAAGCTTTATTTTTTGATATAGACGGTACACTGGTCAGCTTCCATACTCACCGTATCCCGTCTTCCACTATCGAGGCTCTGGAAGCCGCCCATGCGAAAGGACATAAAATATTTATCGCTACCGGACGTCCGAAAGCCATTATCAACAATCTCTCCGAGCTACAGAAGCGGAATCTCATTGATGGATACATCACGATGAACGGAGCCTATTGTTTTGTCGGAGAACAAGTTATTTATAAGAACGCCATCCCCCAGGAAGAGGTAAAAGCAATGGGAGATTTCTGCGAAAAGAAAGGAGTACCCTGCATTTTTGTAGAGGAACATCATATTTCCGTTTGCCAGCCCAACGAGATGGTAAAGAAGATTTTTTATGATTTCCTACACGTGGATGTTATCCCGACCGTCTCTTTTGCAGAAGCGACCGGCAAGGAGATTATACAAATGACTCCTTTCATTACGGAGGAAGAAGAAAGAGAAATCCGCCCGTCAATCCCAACTTGCGAGATAGGCCGTTGGTATCCCGCCTTTGCCGATATAACCGCCAAAGGAGATACCAAACAAAAAGGCATAGACGAAATAATCCGTTATTTTGATATCAGACTGGAAGACACGATGGCATTCGGAGATGGGGGAAACGACATCAGCATGCTCCGTCATGCTGCTATCGGCGTGGCTATGGGGCAAGCTGAAAAGGACGTAAAAGCTGCCGCCGATTACGTAACGGCTCCGATCGACGAGGATGGTATCAGCAAAGCGATGAAACATTTCGGAATTATTTAACAAGGGGGATTTACTCTATTTATCAACATGAGCGTAGACACTAACAACGCAGAGTTTCAAGATGCCTTGAACCTGATTCAATATACACGCCAATCTGTTTTTCTAACCGGAAAGGCGGGTACAGGGAAATCTACATTCTTGCGTTACGTCTGCGAAAACACCAAGAAGAAATATGTTGTACTTGCTCCGACAGGTATTGCCGCCATCAATGCCGGAGGAAGTACGATGCATAGTTTCTTCAAACTGCCTTTTCATCCACTGCCGCCGGATGACCCGAATCTCAGTCTCCAACGGGGACGCATCCACGAATTCTTTAAATATACGAAACCGCATCGAAAGTTACTGGAACAGATAGAACTGGTGATTATCGACGAAATTTCAATGGTACGGGCGGATATTATTGATGCAATCGACCGTATTCTGCGTGTATATTCTCATAACTTACGCGAACCTTTCGGTGGAAAGCAGCTGTTATTGGTGGGTGATGTTTTTCAATTAGAACCGGTCGTAAAGAACGATGAACGGGATATATTGAACCGCTTCTATCCTACTCCCTATTTCTTCTCCGCACGAGTATTCGGTCAGATAGACTTGGTATCCATCGAGCTTCAGAAAGTATACAGACAGACCGATCCTGTTTTTGTCAGCGTTCTCGACCATATCCGTACGAATACGGCCGGAGCAGCCGATCTGCAACTGCTGAATACCCGATACGGGAGCCAGATTGAGGAATCGGAAGCCGATATGTACATCACTCTTGCTACAAGACGGGATACAGTAGACTCTATCAATGAGAAGAAGTTGGCGGAACTGCCGGGAGATCCAATCACTTTCGAGGGAGTTATCGAAGGAGACTTTCCCGAAAGCAGCCTGCCTACCTCGCAAGAACTTGTACTCAAACCCGGTGCCCAGATTATCTTTATCAAAAACGATTTCGACCGCCGATGGGTGAATGGAACGATCGGTGTCATATCCGGAATTGATGAGGAAGAAGAAACGATATACGTTATCACCGATGACGGAAAAGAATGTGATGTAAAACGGGAATCATGGCGGAACATCCGCTACCGTTACAATGAAAAGACCAAAGAAATAGAAGAAGAGGTATTGGGCAGCTTTACTCAATATCCCATTCGGCTGGCTTGGGCGATAACTGTTCATAAGAGTCAGGGGCTCACTTTCAGCCGGGTAGTCATCGATTTCACAGGTGGTGTATTTGCCGGAGGGCAAGCATACGTGGCACTCAGCCGGTGCACTTCTCTGGAGGGGATTCAGCTTAAAAAGCCCATCAGCCGGGCAGATGTTTTCGTCCGGCCCGAGATTGTGAACTTTGCCGGACGGTTTAATAATCGTCAGGCTATTGACAAGGCTTTGAAACAAGCACAGGCCGACGTACAATATGTTGCCGCCGCACGTGCTTTCGACAAAGGAGACATGGAGGAATGCTTGGAACAATTCTTCCGTGCTATTCATTCCCGTTATGATATAGAAAAGCCTGTTCCCCGTCGGCTGATCCGTCGCAAACTGGGTATCATCAATACGCTGAAAGAACAGAACAGGAGACTCAAGGAACAATTACAGGAACAGCAGGAGCGTCTGCGGCAATATGCTCATGAATATTTATTGATGGGTAACGAATGTATTACCCAAGCCCACGATGCGCGAGCTGCCATTGCCAATTATGACAAAGCGCTCAGCCTCGATCCCAATTATGTGGACGCCTGGATACGAAAGGGGATTACCCTCTTTAATAATAAAGAATATTTTGATGCGGAAAACTGCTTCAATACTGCCGTAAGCCTCCATCCCGCCAACTTCAAAGCTGTCTATAACCGGGGAAAACTCCGTCTGAAACTTGAAAATACGGAAGGGGCTATTGCCGATTTGGATAAAGCCACCAGTCTGAAACCGGAACACGCAGGCGCGCACGAACTTTTCGGAGATGCACTGATAAAAGCAGGAAAAGAAGGAGAAGCTGCACTGCAATGGAGAATTGCGGAAGAACTAAGGAAAAAGAAATCATAAAACTCTCCTTTTATCCTTTATTATCAAAAAGTTTTATTAGTTTTGTCTCTTGTATATTCGTCAAACTCTTAAAATAAAAGTAAATGAAAAAAGGTTTGAAAATCGCAGCTATCACTGTAGGAGTTATTATCATCCTCATGCTCCTTCTCCCTTTCGCCTTCCAAGGTAAGATAGCCGATATCGTAAAAACAGAAGGCAACAAAATGCTTAATGCACAATTTGATTTTGAGAGACTTAACATTAGCCTGTTCCGCAACTTTCCACAGGCTTCTGTCACACTCGAAGATTTCTGGCTGAAAGGTACAGGAGAATTCGTTAACGATACTCTCGTACAAGCCGGAGAGGTTACCGCAGCTATCAATCTATTTTCACTTTTCGGAGATAGTGGCTATGATATTTCTAAAATCTTCATTGAAGATACCCGGCTGCACGCTATTGTATTGCCGGACGGGCAAGTGAACTGGGATATCATGAAGCCGGACACCACAGCAACAGAGGAAACACCTATGGCAGAAGAGGAATCTTCTCCTTTCAAGGTGAAGCTACAACAGTTTGTCATCAAAAACATGAACTTGGTTTATGACGATCAGCAAGGAAAAATGTATGCTGACATCCGCGACTTCAATGCCGTTTGTTCCGGCGATTTGGGAAGTGACCGTACCACATTGCAACTGGAAGCGGAAACCCAATCTTTGACTTACAAGATGAACGGCATTCCTTTCTTGGCAAATGCCAATATTTCCGCTAAAATGGATATAGACGCCGACTTAGCCAATAATAAATATACATTGAAGGATAATACTATCCGCCTTAATGCCATTCAGGCAGGTATTGACGGCTGGGTTGCCCTACAAGATCCCGCTATTGACATGGATTTGAAACTTAATACGAATGATATCGGGTTTAAAGAAATTCTTTCATTGATTCCGGCTATCTATGCTACTGAGTTCTCAAGTCTGAAAACTGACGGGACTGCTACTCTGACTGCTACTGCCAAAGGCGTTCTGCAGGGAGATACCGTACCCGCATTCAATATCGATATGCAGGTCAAGAATGCCATGTTCCGCTATCCGGCTCTGCCGGCTGGTGTAGATCAAATCAACATCAGCGCCAATGTTCAGAATCCGGGAGGAAATATTGACTTGACTACCGTTACCATCAATCCGTTCAGCTTCCGTCTAGCAGGAAATCCGTTCAGTCTGACTGCCAACGTGAAAACTCCAATCAGCGACCCGGACTTTAAAGCGGAAGCAAAGGGCATCCTTAATTTAGGTATGATCAAACAAGTGTATCCACTCGGTGATATGGAGCTGAATGGGACGATCAATGCCGATATGCAGATGTCCGGCCGTCTTTCTTATATAGAAAAGGAACAATATGAACATATACAGGCTGCCGGTACGATCGGATTGACAGGCATGAAACTTCAGATGAAAGATATGCCGGATGTAGAAATCCAGAAATCCCTTTTCACTTTTACTCCGAAGTATCTTCAGTTGAGCGAAACGACCGTCAATATCGGAAAGAATGATATCACAGCCGATAGCCGCTTCGAGAACTATATCGGATATGTACTGAAAGGAACTACCTTGAAGGGAAATCTGAACATTCGCTCCAATCATTTTAATTTGAATGATTTCATGGGTGATTCTGCCGAAGAAACAGCCGCAACACCGAATACAGCCACAACAGACTCGGTTGCTACTTCAACCGGAATCTTTGAAGTCCCCCGTAACATTGACTTCCAAATGGACGCAAATCTGAAAGAAGTATTGTTCGATAAGATGGCCTTCAACAACATGAATGGCAAACTCATTGTGAAAGACGGTAAGGTAGACATGAAAAACCTTTCCATGAATACAATGGGAGGAAATGTAGTAATGAATGGATATTATTCTACCGCCAACGTGAAGAAACCGGAGATGAAAGCCGGATTCAAACTGTCGAATATCGTTTTCGCACAGGCTTACAAAGAACTGGATATGGTACAGAAGATGGCTCCTATCTTTGAAAACCTGAAAGGTAATTTCTCCGGCAGTATCAATGTATTGACTGATCTGGACGCAACTATGAGCCCTGTATTGGACACAATGCAAGGGGACGGCAGCCTCTCCACCCGCGACCTTAGCCTGAGTGGAGTAAAAGCGATTGACCAGATTGCCGACGCTGTGAAGCAGCCGAGCCTGAAGGAAATGAAAGTGAAAGATATGACGCTGGATTTCACTATCAAAGACGGACGTGTGGAAACAAAACCGTTTGATATCAAGATGGGTGATTACAACTTGAATCTTTCAGGTAGTACAGGGCTCGACCAAACCATCGATTATACAGGAAAGATCAAGCTGCCCGCTTCTGCCGGTAACATTTCCAAACTGATGACCCTCGACTTGAAGATCGGAGGCTCGTTTACCTCTCCTAAAGTCAGTGTTGATACAAAGAGCATGGCAAGTCAGGCTGTTGAGGCCGTAGCCGACGAGGCTATCAGCAAACTGGGACAAAAACTAGGTCTGGATTCAGCCGCTACCGCCAATAAAGATTCTGTCAAGCAGAAAGTGACGGAAAAGGCGGCAGAGAAAGCACTGGATTTCTTAAAGAAGAAACTCAAATAAAAAAGGAGAAAAAGGTTATGCTTCTGAAGCTATATGATAAAAATAATAACCCGCAGGATTTACAACGAATCATTGATATCCTGAATGATGGCGGACTTATCATCTATCCCACCGACACGATGTATGCTATCGGTTGTCATGGTTTGAAAGAACGTGCGATAGAACGGATATGTCGTATTAAGGAGATAGATCCGCGCAAGAATAATTTGTCAATTATCTGCTATGACCTGAGCAGTATCAGCGAATATGCCAAAGTCGACAATAATGTATTTAAGCTTATGAAGCATAACCTTCCGGGACCATTCACCTTTATTCTGAACGGAACAAACCGGTTGCCTAAGATTTTCCGTAACCGAAAAGAAGTAGGTATCCGTATGCCGGACAATCATATTATCCGAGAGATAGCACGGCTGCTGGACGCTCCCATCATGACTACCACCCTGCCTCATGAGGAAAACGAGGACTTGGAGTATATGACCGATCCGGAACTTATAGACGAAAAGTTCGGAGATATCGTGGATCTTGTTATTGATGGAGGTATCGGAGGCATAGAGCCGTCAACTGTCGTAAAATGCACAGAAAACGAACCGGAAATCGTGCGTCAGGGAAAAGGCTGGCTGGAGGAGAATTGAACCATTTATAATTGTTCATACTCTGATTGTTCATATAGAAAACGGGCTGCATCAACGTTGAATTGATTGCAGCCCGTTTTTATAGAGTATATTCCACTTCTTACTTAATCAAAGACTCCGGATCCAGATGAGCGGATTCAATGTCTTTAAAGTAACGATAGGTACCTACTTTCAGTTCTACCGTAGCAGCATCGTCACACACGATGATACCCTTTTCGTGCATCTGCAGAGCACTGATAGTCCACATCTGAGTGATAGCTCCTTCTACCGCATGATACAAAGCACGTGCCTTGTTATGGCCATTAACGATAATCATCACTTCCTTTGCGGAAAGCACAGTACCGACTCCCACTGTCAATGAAGTCTTAGGCACTTTATTGATATCATTGTCAAAGAAACGGGAGTTAGCGATAATTGTATCCATTGTCAATGTTTTCTGACGAGTGCGTGAAGTCAGCGAGGATCCCGGTTCGTTGAAAGCAATATGCCCGTCAGGACCGATACCACCCATAAACAGGTCTATGCCACCGTATGATTTAATCTTCTCTTCATAACGTGCACATTCCGCATCCAAATCAGGAGCGTTACCGTTCAAAATATTTGTATTCTCCGGTTTAATGTCAATATGGCTGAAGAAGTTATTCCACATAAAAGAATAGTAGCTTTCCGGATGTTCCTTCGGTAAACCTACATACTCATCCATATTGAACGTTACGACATTCTGGAAAGAAACAATGCCCTTCTTATTCAGGTCGATCAAAGCCTTATACATTCCAAGTGGGGAAGAACCGGTAGGACATCCTAATACAAATGGTTTTTCAGGAGTTGGATTAGCAGCTTTTATTTTTGCAGCAACATAATGTGCAGCCCACTGAGACACAGACTGATAGTCCGGTTGAATAATTAATCTCATAAGTCGATTGTTTTATAGGTTAGTTAATAAATTAATATCTCATTCACTGTTTTATCGGTCTTTCTTCAAGCGGTCCGCCATTGCTCGTGCCAGATTTTCGCACTGAGTATAAGTGATATCCCTCATCGCCTGCTTCATCTCCACAGGATCGCCCACTAACTCGAATTTGCTCTTTTCAGCAAATTCAGCCAGGCGTTTCACAGCAGCACCTGCCCATGTAAAGGAACCGAAGTAACCTAAATAGCGACCTTTCACCTCACGCAACAGAATCTTTGAAAGCAACGCATCTACTTCGGGGAATAGCTGATTGCTGTAAGTAGGCGAACCGATGATTAATCCTTTATAACGGAAAATATCTGCTATGATATAAGAAGGATGGCTCTTCGTCACATTGTGCATGACTATATTTTTGATTCCTTGTGCCGAAAGCTCTGCAGCGATAGCCTCAGCCATTTGTTCCGTATTTCCATACATACTTCCGTACACAATCACCACACCTTCATCCGCATCATAACGGCTCAGTCTGTCATAGACACCAATCACTTTGGCAATATTCTCGGTCCATACGGGTCCGTGAGTAGAGCAGATAGCAGAAATAGGAAGTCCGCCCAGTTTTTGCAAAGCCTTTTGTACAGGGCTTCCATACTTACCGACAATATTTGAATAATAACGTACCATTTCTCCCCAATATCTGTCTACATTCATGCCAGTATCCAGAAAACCGCCATCCAATGTACCAAAGCAGCCGAATCCGTCACCGGAGAAAAGAATTCCTTCCGTTTCATCAAAGGTCATCATCGTTTCAGGCCAATGCACCATCGGAGTCATATAAAATCGCAGTTTGTGATGTCCTAAAGCTAAGAAATCCCCATCCTTCACCAGATACTGTTCGCCAGTCACTCCGTAGAAGCCTTCAATCATACCAAAGGTCTGCTTATTACCCACAATAATAATTTCCGGGTAATGTTGCTTTATCAATCGGATAGAGCCGGAATGATCCGGTTCCATGTGATTTATAATCAAATAATTGATGGGACGTTCGCCAATCACCTGCTTTATTTTACGCAAGTAGACTTCAAAATAACAGATATCTACCGTATCCACCAATGCCACCATTTCATCATCAATCAGATAAGAGTTATATGAAACTCCATAGGGCAATGGCCACATCGCTTCAAACCGGTGTTTGTTACGGTCATTTACTCCCACATAGTGGACATTTCCTTTAATTCTTGTTTTATGTTCCATTCTTCAGTTATTAAGTGGTAAACTTATCATCTGCAAAAATAATCCTTTTTTCCGAATCCTTATACTTCTTGCCTTGATAAGCACCTCTTTCTTTCATTCTTTTTTGTAAACGTGCCACAAATTCATAATTTTTCAATCCCCAATCCGGTGCTATTAATAATTCTTTAGGAGATTGAGAAACAAAACGTTCCACCACCATATCAGGTCGGAGGTGTTCTATATAATCGATTACCAGATCAATGTATTCGTCCACTTCCGTAAACAGATGGAAATCGTTCGGAGCTTCAGCGTACTCATGCGCCATTCGAGTACCCCGAATTAACTGTAACTGATGAATTTTAAGGGTAGATAGAGGCAATTGGGAAAGGATTCCGGCTTGCTCCACCATCGTTTCACGCGTTTCTCCCGGAAGTCCAAGAATAATATGCCCACCTGTCAGAATACCACAGGCAGCCGTTCGTTCTACAGCCTCCACTGTTTCCGCATACGTATGCCCACGGTTGATACGTTGCAAAGTTTTATCACAAGTACTTTCTATACCATATTCTACCATGAGGAAAGTATGTTTATTCAGTTCTTCCAGATAATGCAACAGTCCTTCCGGCATACAATCCGGTCGGGTTCCAATCACTAGCCCTACAACACCGTCAACCTTTAGAGCTTCTTCATATTTGCGTTTTAGCCCCTCCAACTCCGCATACGTATTTGTGTATGCTTGAAAATAGGCTAAATACTTCATCTCCGGATATTTGTGTGCAAAAAAGTATTTTCCTTCCTGCAACTGAGTAGTAATGGACTTCTCCGTCCGACAGTAATCGGGATTAAAAGTTTGATTGTTACAATATGTACAGCCTCCCCACCCTTTCGTTCCATCCCGGTTAGGACACGTGAACCCGGCATTCAATGATATCTTCTGTACTTTATAAGAAAAGTATTTCCTTAAAAACGTTGGAAAGTCATTATATAATATAGGTGTGGACATATTTATTCCCTTCTTTTAGTATTTAATCGGCAAACATAAGAAAAATCAGTGAGTTACAGAAAGTTAGTGCAAAATATCTTCAATATATTAAATATTTCATAATTACCATAAGATAAATTAATAAATATTGCGATTCAAAAAAGTATTTAATTAGTTTTGCCATGATTTTAGGCATTGACGGGAGGATACTTGTGAAAGTCTTGTGCAATTTATTCCCCAATTATGATTTCATCTCACCATACCCCATGCAACTCTCGTCAATAAAATTATCCTCTCTATATTCCAAATAAGAATATGGAGAGGATTTTTTAATTCATCAATAACAGTTTTATTACTCTTCTCCCAACATTTGATGATAAATCGATTGATATTATACCTTCCAATAACAAATAATCCACCAGACAATAGCTAAATAACAAAAAATACAAGGTGAAAAACAATTATTGCACATATCTATGTTTACATTCATATACTTTTGTAGCGATGAATTAACTAAAAAACAGTTGACATAGATTTAAACAAATAACCATTAATTAATAAATATGCGAAGAATGTCTAACAAAGTGAAAAACATGCGCTCCTTATTGCTAATACTATTTTCAGCAATATCGCTCAGCGTATCTGCGCAAACGATTACCGTAAAAGGTAATGTGAAAGACACAAACGGAGAACCAATTATCGGAGCATCCGTTGTAGAAAAAGGTAATACGACCAACGGTACGATTACAGATTTGGATGGTAACTTTTCGATTAAAGTGGATGGTAAAAAGACACTAGTGATTTCATACATAGGTATGAAAACACAAGAAATCGCCCTTCAAGGCAGAAAATCCATCAATGTAACAATGAAAGATGACTCACAAGCTTTGGATGAAGTTGTAGTTATCGGTTATGGAACGGTAAATAAAAGAGACTTAACAGGGTCCGTAGCTTCTGTCAACTCCAAAGATTTAACTGTAGTTCCTGTATCAAGCGCAACCGAAGCCCTTACAGGAAAGCTTGCCGGTGTTAATATTACGACTACAGAAGGTTCTCCCGATGCAGACATAAAAATCCGGGTACGTGGAGGTGGTTCTCTATCACAGGACAATTCACCTCTTTATATAGTCGATGGATTTCCGGTTTCAAGTATAAGCGATATTGCACCATCAGAGATCCAAAGTATTGATGTATTAAAAGATGCATCCTCTACGGCTATTTATGGTGCACGTGGTGCAAATGGTGTAATTATTGTCACAACTAAAAGCGGCAAAGAAGGTAAAACACAGGTGGACTTCAATGCATCTTTTGGTATAAAAAAGGTTGCAAAATTAACCAAAGTATTAAGTCCTTATGATTACGTTGCTTACCAGACAGAATTCAACACATCGGATGATTTTGGTAATTATTCGGATATGGATCTCTGGAAATCCGCAGAAGGAACAGATTATCAAGACGAGATGTTCGGACGTACAGGTAACCAGCAACAATACAATATAAACGTAAGTGGTGGCAGCAAACAGATTAAATATAGCGTCAGTTATGCTCATAATGAAGAAAAAAGTATCATGCTCGGTTCCGGATTCAATAAAGATAATGTAAATGCCAAAATCAATGCAGAATTGAATAAATGGATGACTTTAGACTTCAACGCCCGTCTGACTTATTCTTCAATCAACGGTCTGAGTGGTGGTGCAGACACAAATGATACCAATGCTGCCAACTCAACAGTAGCCAATGCTATCACATACAAGCCTGTCGATCCGCTGAGCAGTGAATTAGAAGATGAAGAAAATAATTCTTCCGGCGCTACCCCATTGGAACGTTTGGTAGCAACAGATAAAGTCCGCTCCACTTTCAACCAAAACTACAATATCGGATTAAATTGGAAGCCTTTTAAAAATTTCACTTTCCGTTCTGAATTCGGTTACGGATGGAAATACGACGATACCGAACAATATTGGAGTACAGATGCCGTATCCAACTCTAAATATGGTTATAACGGACGCCCACAGGCTTATTTATTAAGAGAAACAACCAAAAATTGGCGTAATGCCAACACACTGACTTATGAAAACAAAAAACTGTTTAACGGTCGTGACAGATTAAATATTCTCATTGGTCATGAAGTAAGCAGCAGCCAAAAAAAATCTATCGAAAATGTATCCGTTGCTTTTCCTACTTCAATGGGATTCGACGATATGAGAGCCAATATGGGAGCCGGAACAGCACTAGCCAACCAATCTACTATTGGCGCCAAAGAAAATATGCTATCTTTCTTCGGACGTGTCAACTACACTATGATGGACAAATATTTGTTAACTGTTACAATGCGTAGTGATGGTTCCAGCAAATTCGGAAAAGGTAACCAATGGGGCATATTCCCTTCCGCAGCATTCGCATGGCGAGTTTCTGACGAAGCTTTCATGAACAACACAAAAGAATGGTTGTCTTCTCTGAAATTACGTCTAAGCTTTGGTTCTGCCGGTAATAACCGTATCAAATCCGGCTTACTGGCTACTACATTCTCCTTATCTGACAATACAGCACGTGCACCATTTTTCAATGAAACAATTGCTACCATGCTGGAACGCGGTACTAACCTATATAACCCCGACTTAAAATGGGAAACAACCCTGACGCGTAACTTCGGTATCGATTATGGATTTTGGAACAACCGTATTTCAGGTACTATCGACCTCTATTGGAATACAACCAAAGATTTGCTTATGCAAACGGAAATACCGTCTAGCACAGGTTACAAATATCAATACCAGAACTTCGGTAAAACATCTAATAAAGGTGTCGAATTCACTATTAACACAGTATTGATCGACACAAAAAAATTCGGTCTGAATTTTAATTTGAATCTAGCATATAATCGCAGTCATATTGATGAGTTAAATACAGACAGCCCATGGCAAGACTACAAATGGGTAGGCAGCAATATTTCCCAATATGAAAACTTCCGGGTAGAAGAAGGAGGACGTTTAGGTGAGATTTGGGGATATAGAGCCAATGGTTTCTACACCGTATATGACCCCAAAACAAATCCAAGCGGAGAATTGGTGTGGCAAAGCGGTGGGTGGACCACACGTGAAGGACTCAAAGACAACAGTGCTACCGTCACAGGAGGTGCCTATTATCCGGGAGGACTCAAATTAAAATGTGATGAGAATGGTGATCCTATCAAAGAGCGTTTGGGCAATACAATTGCTCCTGTCACCGGTGGTTTTGGTTTGAACGGTCATGTCGGCAACTTTGATTTCAATTTATTCTTCAATTACTCAGTGGGTAACGTTATCGTCAACGGAACAAAATTGCTTTCCTCTTTCCGTACAGGCTCAAAGAACGGCTATAACCTGAATAATGATTTCGCATTAGTCAATCGTTATACATGGATCGACCCTGCCACAGGTCTGAATCTGTCTTCTGAAACCACTGCGGTCAAAGAAGCTTATGGTGATATGATGACCGCAGGTTTACGATTGAATGAGTTAAACCGGAATGCCCAAATCTACCATCCGGGATCAGTTACTACGATTCGCTTATATGATTACGCTGTAGAAGATGCCTCGTTCTTACGTGTCAACAACATAACAATCGGCTATACCCTTCCTAAATCCTGGGTAAAGAAAGTGTTCTTAGAAAACGTAAGAGTTTACTTGACAGGATATAACCTGTACTGCTGGACCAACTATAGCGGTTCCGACCCGGAAGTCGATACAATGAGTAAGAAGAATGCCATGAATCCAGGTATTGATTATGCCGCATATCCTAAAAGCCGTACATTCGTAGGTGGTATTAACGTAACTTTCTAATAAAAACGCTTGAACTTATGAAATTTATATATAGAACTTTATTTCTGACTATCGGTTTAATTTCATCAACCGCATGCTCCGATTTTTTAGATCAGGACTCTCCTTCTGAGATGAGCGATAAAGTAGTATTCGACAATGAATATTACACACAATTAGCTTTAAACAAAGTGTATGGAGGTCTGACACAAGACAAGACATACTCTCAATTTATGCCTATTGTTGCCGGATTGAATACAGATTGTGAACTTATTGACGGTCTAGGCAGCAATGCTACAAACTCAGGTCACCAAAGGGGGTGTATGAATTATAACGCCGCACCTGGTTGGGGAGATTTAGCTACAATATGGGATGCAATGTATGGTGTTATAGAAGATGCAAACTTGGTTGTTGCCGGTATAGATAACAGTTCCTTGTTGGCAGAAGGAAATGAATACAGAGAAAACATGTTACGCTATAAGGCTGAAGCTAAAACTCTCAGAGCAATGCTTTATCTAGATCTGATACGTTTATTTGGTGATGTTCCATTCAAAGTGGAAACCTCACAATCCGACTTAAGCAACGCTTATCTGGAGAAAACAGACCGTGATGAGATCATGGATAACCTGATCAACGATTTGGAAGAATCGATACCTAACCTTCCATGGGCCGGCTCTGAACAGACAACAGAGCATATCACACGCGGCTACGCCCATGCTTTACTCGCCAATATAGCTCTTACACGTGCCGGTTGGTTCATACGCGAAACAGCTAAAGAGGGATATAAGACAGCCGAAGAAAACTCTGATGAAAATTATCCTACCCAACGTTGTGACGAAGAAACTCGTGTAAAAATGTACGAATTGGCAGAGAAACATTTATCTACCATTATCAATAGTAATAAGCATGCGTTAACAGCCACTCCGGCCGAGTATTGGCTAGCAATGAATATCGGAGAGTTACAAACCAATACCCCCGAAAACCTGTTCGAGATACCGATGGGAATAAACAAAAGCGGTGAATTAGGTTACACTGTAGGATTCCGTGTCAGCGGTCCTACTCCCGATTATGGAAAGAAAGGTAATTCTACCGGTACATTAAAACTCACAGCCCCTTTCTTTTATTCATTTGATCCACAGGATACCCGTCGTGATCTGACTTGTGCCAATACACAGTTACAAACAAAGAACGGATATGCAGAAGAATTATTAGGAAACAAACCTTTCGAAATATACTGTGGCAAATGGGACTATCGTAAGATGGCAGGAAATGCTACATGGCTGGCAGCAGTACTGGCTGGTGATGAGAAGGCTAAAATATGTTCAGGCATCAACGTAGTAAAGATGCGTTACCCACAAGTGCTCCTGATGTATGCTGAAGTAGTTTCGGACCTACATACCCAAAATAGTTACGGAACTGATTTATCAGGTAAAGCATGCACTATATCAGCTTATGACGCTTTATTGCAAGTACATCAAAGAGCTTTCACCAACCAAGCTCAGGCTAAACAACAATTGGATCAATTAATAGCTGATAAGGGATTCTTTGAAGCCATTGTACAAGAAAATGCTTGGGAACTAGCCGGAGAAGGAGTACGCAAATTCGAATTAATCCGTTGGAATCTGCTTAGCAAAAAAATAGATGAATTCAAAAAAGAATACTTAGCTAAAGTAGGAACAGCTGCCGAAGGCGGGTGGCCTGAAAAGGTTTATTTCAATTATAAGAAAAACAGTACGAAGCAATATAAGGAAATCGATATGACCTCCATCACATGGGATCGTACACTCAGTAAAGATGAGCAAAAAGCATATGAAGGTAATAAAGATGCTTTCGGTAAAGTGAATACCACTCAAACAGAGACTAATTTAAAATCTATCTCCAGTGGTCTGAACACACCTGTATGTAACCGTTATTTATTACCCATTGCTTCCACTACAATTTCCACCTCCAATGGTAAGCTGCACAACTCTTATGGTTATTCTAATTAAACATGAAAAAGGAAAGAAATTATGAAGAACTTTAAATATATAATTACCTTAGGGACTTTCTTGTCCTTCTCAATTTTAGGCATTACCTCCTGCGTGGACGGTAATGATTGGGACACCGTCACAGCCAATCGTCTGTTTGGTCCTAAAGATAAAAATTTCAGCATAACTCCGGATGAGAATATTGCTCAGTTTGAAGTAACCTGGAAGGGTGTAAAAGACGCAAAATCTTATATTTTGGAAATCAGCATTTCTCCTTTATCGGATGACATAGAAATGGGAACAGCAGAAGGTAGTCTGGTATTTGGAAATGGAAATGACAAAATCACATCCAGCCCTTACATTATCAAAGAATTACTTCCGGAAACTAGTTATTATGCTCGTATTAAAGCAATAGGTCAAGGTATAGAGTCTAATTGGGTATATGCTGAAAAGACATATAAAACGGTCAAAGAACAATTGTTGTATGAACCCTCTGAAGAAAATGGTGACATTACAAAAAATTCGATTCATATCTCCTGGATGGAAGGATGCAAGGTTACGGCATTACGCATCTATACAACAGATAAGTTATATGATGAAACGATCCAATTAGATGCTACTGCACAAAAAGCGGCTGCTTATACTTTCACCGATTTAACGAGTCTGACAGATTATACCATTGAATTATTGAACGGTGAAATCAAAAGAGGAACAATAAAAGTAACTACCGCCATGGGAGATATGATAGAAGTAGCGGTAAGTAAGATAACTTCTAATTCCGCAAAATTCACATGGGATGAAGCAGCAGATTCATATACTATTATTCCCGGTAGTGAACCAACTAAAGATGGTGCTATTCCTTTCACAGAAGGACTATCGACCACTTTTACCGCGAATAATTTGAAAGGAAGTACCCTCTACACCTTCTCTATTATTAAAAATAGAACTGTTATCGGATACGTAAACTTCACAACAGAAGAAGAACCTTATAATTACCCGGAAAATGCCATTATAATCAATGATGCACAAAAATTTATCTCCCAACTCACAGAAGCTAGTGGAGAAGTTGCTTTGGAACTGCCTACTGGAACATCCATTGATGTCTCAGATAAAGGTAAAATTTCCAAAAACATAACCTCACTCACTGTTTTCAGTAGAGATGCCAATAATCCCGGAAAATTGATTTCTAAAGGCCTTAGTATAGAAGCAGGTACTGTGTTATCAAAATTAGAATTTTATAATATAGAATGTACTGAAAGTAGCCCTAAAACCGGTTATATTTTAAATGCTGGAGAAAAATGTACGATACAAAACATTACGTTGGAAAAGTGTAATATCCATGATGTACGTGGTGTGATACGTTTTCAAAAACTAGGAGAAGATGCAGGACTTGCCTCCACAGTGGACAATATCAATATAAGAAATTGTATTATACAAAACGTCAATGATTATAGTGTAATAAATACCTATGATAAAGATGCACCCACTAGCCTGTATCACACCCTTACCTTAGGACAAATTAAAATTGAAAAAACAACCGTCAATACTGTCAACAGTTCCTTTATACGTATTATGGTCACACCAAATATTGTTATTAACCAATGTACTTTCCATGGACTTGCAGATAAAACAGTTATTGATTCTAATAAAATAAAAGAAGGCACTATCACCATCAGTAATACAATTGTAGGAAAAACAGATGCAACCAAAGGCTATGAGGGTCCGACACTGACATCCAATGATACATACACTACCAGCGATTGTAAATTCGGCTCCAAAAACACATGGGGAACCTCCATACCTATTAGTTCTACAGACCTCTTTGTCAATGCGGCAGAAGGAGATTTCACTATCCAGTCTTCAGAATATAAAGCTTATGGAGATCCACGCTGGAATAAATAAAATAATATTATAACCAAAGATTATTATGAAACATAGTTTATTTTTAGTTTACAGTTTGGCTATCGGGATAACCACGACTGCAGCTTGTGCTGATATAGATCCTCAAATGACAAATGATACTCTCCCATTATTACCGGGAGAAGTAGAACAAGATCAGATTACACAATTAGATTATGGAGAACTACTGGCATTTCCCGGCGCAGAAGGACACGGAAAGAATACAGTAGGAGGCCGTGATGGAAAAGTTTATCATGTGACAACTTTAGAGGACAACAATACAGAAGGTTCTTTTCGTTGGGCAGTTACTCAAAAGGAGAAAAGAACAATTGTATTCGATGTGGCAGGTACGATTTATTTGAGTTCCGAATTAAAAACGACTAATGATTACTTGACAATTGCCGGACAAACTTCTCCGGGTGGTATTTGTATAGCAGGTTATCCGTTTACTATCAACTCTAATCAAGTAATTATTCGCTTTTTACGTTTCCGTCCGGGAAATGTAAATATCGAGAGTGATGGTCTGGGAGGTTCAGACAAAGCAAATGTCATTGTAGACCACTGTTCTACCAGCTGGTGTACCGACGAATGCCTCTCTGTCTATGGTATGGAAAACTCTACCGTACAATGGTGTCTGGCTGCGCAAGCATTACGTGTAACTCCCGGCAAACAAACATCAGAAAGTGAAACGAAAACACATGGCTTCGGAGGTAACTGGGGTGGCCATTTTGCTTCTTACCATCACAATATGATTGCTCATTGTGAAAGTCGTGTACCCCGTCTCGGCCCGCGTCCTACCACTCTAGACTTAGGTGAAAAAGTAGATATACGCAATAACGTATTTTATAATTGGGCCGGTGAAGGCTGCTATGGAGGTGAAGCTCAAAATGTAAACATCGTAAACAACTATTACAAACCGGGACCTGCTACCCGTCAAGCCTCAGAAAAAGTGCAATACCGTATTGCCAAGGTAGGTATATACAACCAAGCCTACGACAATGGAGCAGGATTCGAACCTTACAAACAGACTTGGGGCACTTTCTTTATTGAAGGCAATTACATGGATGGAAATGAGAAAGTCACCACTGACAATTGGACAGATGGTGTATATGCACAACAAACATCCAGTCAGGAAAATGATTATCTGTGGAATGAGAAAGTTATGGAAGATATCAAAAAAGATACTCCTGTCACCAAGTCCAATGGAGTCACTACCCATTCCGCGGAAGAAGCGTATCAAAAAGTGTTGGAGTATGTAGGGGCCTGCAATTATCGTGATGCAGTAGACTTACTGATCATCAATGATGTCAAAGAAGGCAAAGCAACCCAGACTTCCGAAACCGGCAGCGATGGAAAACCGACCTATAATAAGCCCGGTTATATTAACGATCCCACTCAGTTCTGGGATGGCAACCCCTATCCGGAGCTGCCCAAAGACCTCAAAAGAGATATCACAGATTCGGATGGTGACGGGATTCCCGATAATTGGGAAATTGCTCACGGATTAAACCCGGATTATGCATTAGACGGCAATATGCGTACTATCGATGTACACGGAAAATATTCTAATCTTGAAATGTATATGAATAGCCTGGTTAAGGAAATTATGGATCAATGCCAAGAAGGCGGAACTGTAATAGAATAACAATTAAAGAGGGTGGAGGTATACACTGTGAATGCCTACAATGCCAGCACTTCCTCCACCGTTTTTTTGTTATGTGAAAGATAACGTAACGTTCGTGATAAAATAGATACACGTATCATAAGTGAAGTAAAAGAAGGTAAATACACCTACAAACAACTAACATTACCATAAAATGAAAAATGTTTTTTTTGGAGTTATGTGCGCTCTGTTGATGCTGCCTTGCTCTCTCAATGCACAATTAAAGGGCTATCCAATTCCCGACCGCTCCAAAGTCCCCGCCTTTCCCGGAGCCGATGGAGCCGGTAAATACACCACAGGCGGTGCCGGTGGCGCAGTCTACACCGTCACCTCCTTAGCCGATGACGGTTCGAAGGGAACACTCCGCTGGGCTATCAATCAAAAAGGTCCGCGTACCATTGTTTTCGCGGTCAGCGGGATCATTGAACTCCAGAAATCATTGAAAGTGAATAACGGAGACCTGACTATTGCCGGTCAGACAGCGCCGGGCGATGGTATATGTCTGAAGAACTACACATTCTCCATTCAAGCGGACAACGTGATTATCCGTTTTATCCGTTCACGTATGGGAGTTGACATCAAGCAAAAAGGCGACGATGCCATGAACGGAACGAAAGCGCATCAGAATATCATTATCGACCACTGCTCCATGAGTTGGAGCACGGACGAATGCGCCACATTCTATGACAACCGCAACTTCACCCTCCAATGGTGTATCATCAGCGAAAGCCTTGCCAACTCCATACATGAAAAAGGAGCACACGGCTACGGAGGTATATGGGGCGGTCAAGGAGCTTCTTTCCACCACAATCTGCTGGCACACCACACCAACCGCACACCGCGTCTCTGCGGAAGCCGCTATACCGGCAAGCCGGAAGAAGAAAAGGTAGACCTGTTCAATAACGTGATATACAATTACGGCAGTGACGGAGCATACGCGGGAGAAGGCGGTTCGTACAACTTCATCAACAACTACTACAAGCCGGGGCCTTTCAGCGCCACCAAAGGTTCTTACAAACGCCTGTTCACCGCATACGCCGATGACGGAAAGAACAATAATAAAGCCGGAGTTCACGGAGTGTTCTATTTTGACGGCAACTATATGGATCCTACCTGCTCCAACCTGACAGACAAACAAAAGGAAGCTCTCTACAAAGTGAACCGGGACAATGCTTACGGACTGGTTATCAAAAAGGAATTCGCGCCCGAAGACGAGGTTCTCTCTTCCAAAATATTCGATATAGCCGAACGCACCTCATTGCAACCTGCCAAGAAAGCGTACAAGGATGTTCTCGAATTCGCCGGAGCTTCTTATCGCCGTGACGCGGTAGACCAACGCATCGTGGAAGAAACAAAGAAAGGGAAGTATACTTACGAAGGTTCTCACGGCAGCACCAACGGAATGATCGACCAACCGAAAGATGTAGGCGGATGGCCAGAATATAAAACAACCGCCGCACCTGCCGACACAGACGGTGACGGTATGCCTGACGAATGGGAGAAAAAGAACGGATTGAATCCGAATGATCCTGCTGACGGGGCGGTTTATGGACTTAGCAAAGAATACACCAATCTGGAAGTCTACATGAACAGCCTGGTCAATCACTTGTTTCCTCAAAAGTAAAATGCGCATTAACTCACGTTAATCCGCATTTAAACAAATCCTATTTTCCCAGTTTCTTATCTCTATATTCAGTCGGTGTCATCCCCACTTGCGCTTTGAAACACTTGCTGAAATATCGCGGATCATTAATACCCACCATATACGAAATCTGCGTCATATTAAACTCACCCGTCTCTATCAACTGCACGGCACGCTTCATACGCATCTCCTTTATAAACTCAATAGGCGCCAGTCCCGTCAAGGTCTTCAGTTTCTTAAAGAATACCGAACGGCTGACTGCCAGTTCACTGACCAGATCGTCGACAACCAACTCTCCGTTATCCATATTCTTTTCCATCAGTTCGACCAACTTATCCATAAACTTACGATCATTGGGAGACATCACCGGAACCTCCGGCACCTGTCCGTCCACATCGTTCTTTTGTGTTTCGGAGGTACTCCCGACAGCCGTTTCGGACGTTGTGGATACACCGGACAAACTACCGTTCGAGTCCGCAACCGGTATATTCAGCAAATTCTCCCGATAGAAACTCTGCAACTTCTTTCGCTGCGACAGCAAGTTCTCCACACGCGCCTGCAAATAAGTCGCACTGAAAGGCTTCGTTATGTAATCATCCGCGCCATATTCCAACCCCTCCAGTTTACTCTCGATCGTAGTCTTGGCCGTCAACAAGATAATAGGTATATGGCTGGTCGTCATATCCGCCCGGAGTTCACGTGTCATCTCGATACCATTCTTCTCCGGCATCATGACATCGCTGATAATAATATCCGGTACGTACTTCAACGCCTTGCTCCATCCTTCCATACCATCGGCAGCCTCCACCACCCGATAATTCGAAGCGAATATGCTACGCAAAAATACCCGCAACTCTTGATTATCCTCCACTAATAACATCAGTTCCTTAGCGTTTCCCTCTTCCGTTTCCTGTTCTTCTACCACAGAAGAAGCGGTCCCCACCTCCTCCGCGTCCGCAACCAACCTTTCGGACTGAATGGAGGAATTTGCCAAATCCACCACCTGCCCCATTTCCATCGGAGCGTCGGTATCTTCGAGGATAAACTCAACCTCTTTATCGTAATGTTCTTTCCCTTTCAGGAAATCCACTTTGAAACAACTGCCCTCTCCCAAACGGCTATCAACACTGATAGTAGCCTGATGCATCTCTACGAGTTCCTTCACCAGCGAGAGCCCGATACCCGTGCTCGCCTGATTGAAAAGATTCTTATCCACCAGATTCTCAAAACGGACAAACAGCGATTTCTTCTTGTTCTCGGCTATACCGATACCTTGATCCTGTACACCGATGGAAACGATTTCTTCATCCTCACGGATAAAAATCGTAATCATCTTCCCGTTCGGCGTATATTTAAAAGCATTGGAAAGCAAGTTAAACACAATCTTCTCCAGCTTATCCGCATCCACCCAAAGATAAAGATGTTCCTTTTCCGTCTCAAACAAGAAATCAATCCGGTGCTCTTCGGCGACAGCCTCGAAGTTATCCATCACCTTACGGACGAACAGCACGACATCCACACGCTGCACCTGCATCTTCATCTTCTTGTTCTGAATCTTGCGGAAGTCCAATATCTGGTTGACGAGACGAAGCATCCGACTGGTATTCCTTTCTACCACCACCAACTGCTCCCGTGCGTCGGCCGACAACTTATCATTCTTCAGCACCTGCTCCACCGGTCCGGCTATCAACGTAAGCGGCGTACGCAGTTCGTGGGAAATATTCGTAAAGAAGCGCAACTTAATATCCGAGATCTGCTGCTCTACCGATACCTCATGCTTCAACCGATAGATCGTGAACAGAATATAAACAGCCACGAGGATAATAATCAAAACAAAGAGTACATACATCACATACGCCACAGGAGTCTCCCAAAATGAAGGAAGAATCACTATATCCAACGCACGTTCGTTCTCCACCCACACCCCGTCGCTGTTGGTAGAACGGACACGGAGCACATATTTCCCTTTCGGAAGATTCGTATAAGTCACACTCCGCTGCTTGTCGGCAAACGTCCACTGCTTTTCAAAACCGTCCAGTATATATGAATACTGCACATTCTGCGGATTGGTGTAGTCCAATGCCGCAAAATGAATGGAAAAGATGTTCTCGTCATGCGAAAGCACTAACCGGTCTGTATCATCAATATCCACTTTCAGCAACGAGCCGTCTCCGGGTACGACGTCTTCATTGGCTACCGTCAACTTGGAGAATACGATAGACGGAACATAGCTGCTTTTGTGGATAGAATCCGGATTGAAAATAAAGACACCGCCACTGGCACCGAAAAGCATACTCCCTTTGGCAGTCAGCGTAGAGGCCGCCTCACTGAAACGCACCGGAAAAGTAATGCTGCGTTCATCAAAACTCTCGAAGCGTTCTTCCGACGGACTGAACTTGCAAAGCCCGTTCTCCGTACTGATCCATAGATTCCGTTTATGGTCCTCACGGATGGAAAGCAAAATATCCGAAGAAAGCCCATCCTGCACCGAATAGGACTCGAATTTAGCATGACCGTCTTTGTCGATAGATACCAGCTTGTTGAGACCGCCGCCGAATGTTCCCAGATAAAGTTCCTTATTTTGAGTGGGGATAATCCAATGCACGTCATTGTTGCTCAAACTTTGCGTGTCGTTCGGCACACGGGAGAAATGATGGAACTCCACCTCTTCCGGTTTTTCAAAGTTCTCGTCGAAAGCGATAGCCCCCGTAGTAGTCCCCACCCACAGGCGGCCGTTATTGTCGGAAGTAATAAAGCGAGCCTTATAGCAAGGGTCGATAGGATAACCTTTCAGATTATTACGATGATTGATAAACAAAGTCTTCCGGTCCTTGTCCTCCGTGATATAATTGACACCTCCGCCAAAAGTAGCTACCCAAATACGCCCGTGATGGTCTTCGTACACACAATACACGTTATTATCACTCAAACTGTACATATCATCCTCCTGATGAAGATAGCGGGTCAGCTTGTAGGACATACCGTCTGGAGAGGTGGACTCGGCACGGATCAGTCCGTCACCTTTCGTCGCAATCCAGATGATACCTTTTGAATCCTGAATGACGAAATAAGCGGTTCCCCTCATCGGAGTACCGGTGGTAGAGACAGTACCGTTCTCCGTCAGATAACCTTTGTACGTTCTGCGGACATCATACAGACGGAGCATACCGTCTTTCAACCCCACCCACAGGTTACCCAACTTATCTTCGCACAAAGCACGCACCTCGTTATGCAGCGATTCATGCTCGTGCAATACGGGAATCATCATCGAAAAGGGAACATTGCGATATGTCACCTTTTCCAATCCTTTGGAGTGGGTACAAAGCCATAGGTTGCCTTGTTTATCAGAAAAAGCCGAATGAATCTTATTGGAGAAACGCCAGTCGTGACTGCCCAACTCATTATAGAAAGGAACCAGACGCCCTTTTTGCCGGTCGAAGAAAGAGAAACCGCCACCGTACGGATGTACCCAGAGGAAACCGTTCACGTCCTCAAAAATGTGGAAAGCCGGACGCGAACGTTCGGGATTACTGTATTCAATCAGAATCTGTTCGCGGGTGACTACTCCTGTTGCCGGGTTGAAATGAGCCACGACACCCGGTTCTTCCTGTTCAAACCAGACTTCAGAAGAACGGTCTACGTAGGCCGAAAGAATCGGACGGTCGGGCAACGCTTTGCAAGTCAGAGAAGAATAATGTACGGCAGCTTTCGTCTTCAGATGATAGGTAAAGAAACCATCCGAGTCCGTTGTGACCACCGTCTGATCCGGAGCGACTTCGTGAATGGAGGTGATGCGGCTCTTCGTAGGCAGTTCAAACAATGTAAAGTCGCCACCTTCTTTCCGATAAGACCAGATGCGTCCATGATCGGAAGCGAAACGGATGTGTCCGTCATTCTCCTGCGCCGCATAAAAAGCCTGGTTCATGCCACCGTTCTTTCCTTTTGTCTCCGTAAAGTAGGAAACAGGTTCCCGCGTGCCGGGACGAATCAAGCCCAATCCGTTATCCGTCAACAGCCAATCGTTTCCCGCTTTATCCTGATAGACTTTAAAAACATGGAAAGAAGGGAACAATTCCGACTTGCCGGAGTAAATATCCCATGTCAGGCGGTTATTTTCTTCGGGATGGGTCAGGATACGGATCGCTCCGTCATTGTCGGTCAGCAACCAGACAGTCCCGTTCGGCATTACTTCAATGGTATGTACATTGAACGTACTCCCCTCTTCTCCCGCAGCGGGCACTTGCTCGAAAGTCTCCGTTCTGGGATCGAAGCGATGGACACGGTTATCGTATGTCAGCAGCCAGAGGAAACCGTAACAATCCTCATACATACGGTCCACCCTGTTATTGGTCAGACTGATGTAATCTCCCTGGCGTGCCTTATAGGTCTTGAAAGTGTATCCGTCAAAACGGTTGATACCATCCCAAGTAGCAAACCACAAATTGTCTTTATGGTCCTGAAGGATGTTCATGACCGTGTTCTGCGACAATCCGTCCTCTGTAGAATAGTGGGTAAAGAAGCAATGTTGCTGTGTATGTGCCGTGAATACGACAGCCAACAATAGAATTACGGAAATTAAGGTTTTCTTTATCATATATCACTCGATTCTGTGCCGTAAAGATAGAAAAATACTTGCATTCTGGCGCTATCTTCAACAGCTATTTTGCAGAATCGGGAGATATAATCAACGTTTCACATCCAACAACCGGTTTCCGTCCCTCACCGGATTCCAACCATCGTCTCCTGCCAGCACTGTTACCGGCTCATAACCTTTCAGATTTTTCAACTGACGGGAGAATGCCGCACGTGCTTGCGGATTGGCCCCTGCGCCCTTACTTTCATATTCGGCATAAAAGACGGTCTTTTCATTTTCCCGTTTGCCCCAGTTGTGCCAACCTTCGGGAAGTATATGTTTTCCCAATTCGCAACGGACAAACACGGCTTGCGCATACGGTCGCCAAGGACGGGAGAGGTAAACTTTCGCCACCTCTTTATCGGATGTCAGCCGGCAGTCGTAGAAAACGTAGCCGTACTTCTTTCCTTTATCGGTAGAAGGGGCAGTGACGTAGCCATCCCCCTTGCTGTGAATGCGGCAACGATTGAAGACAGCCGTAGACCAGCCGAAAATAAAATCGACCGTTCCTTCGATGTAGCAGTCCTCATAATATTGGCGGCTTTGCTTGCCGTACGTGTAGAGTGTATCCTGGAAGCCGAGAAAACGACAGTTCTTAAAATAGGCACGGTCGGCAGAAACAAAACAGGCAACTGCTTGTCCCACGGGACCCGCAGAGTTCTCGAAGGTGATATTCTCGGCATAAAAATCAGGAGCATAGATGTAACAGCCGGACGAACCGGAAGTTCCCATGTTCTCACCGAATACGTTCTTCTTGTTTGCGAAATCGTCATTGGTCAGTATCGTACCATCTTCGCCAATCAGGGAGATATTAATCTTACTTTCGGGGATGATTATCTTTTCTTTGTAAGTGCCTTTGCGAACAAGGATTGTGGTACGTACATTTTTGCGGAAGTCGGGGACAGCATTAACGGCTTCCTGCACAGTGAAGAAATCACCGCTGCCGTCTTGCGCCACCACATAATCATAATGACGGATACATTTCGCCAATTCCGGAATCTCTTTGCCGATGGCTTCCACCGCCAATCCCGCTACGGTTCTTGCCCCATAGATATTCAAATGAGTATTGTCCTCACGTCCTTTCGGAAAGGCCGGAACCCGATTGGGTTCTACAAACATGAACAGCTTTTTCGACTCTACGGGACCAAGTCCCTGCACCAAGTCGTGCGTGATTTTATTCAAGTCGATGAAGGTCACTCCCAACTCTTTGGCAACATTGCGGGGAGAGTCCAGATATGCCCCATGAGTATCGAACAGAACGGTTCCTTCTTTGGTCTGCTCTTTGGATGTACCGGGTATCCGTCGGATGTCTTTCGCAATAGAAGCGTCTTTCGGCTGAACAAAGTTACGGCGGACGATGGAATTGAATAGTACGGGGATACCGCCTTTCGCACGGGTTTCGTTGACAAACCGACGGAGATTATCGTCGAAAGTAGTTCCCGGATCGGTATGACGGGTAGAATCCGCTTTTTCATCATTATGCCCGAACTGAATAAAGACATAATCTCCTTTCTTCACTTTAGAAATCACTTTTTCCCAACGTCCTTCAGAAATAAAGCTTTTGGAACTGCGCCCGTTGGCGGCATGATTGTCTATCCGTACATCTTCGGAAAAGAAACCGGGAAGCACCATTCCCCATCCCCTTTCGGGATTTCCCCCATCCATCTTTTTATTTGCCATCGTCGAATCACCGATCATAAAGATAGTGACAACAGGTTTATCCGCACGGAATGCAGACAAAAGAATAAAAGCCGCCGCCAGCAGCCATATCATTTTATTTCCTTGTATTTTCATACTTATCTTACTTTAATTGTACTACTCTCCTACATACAAAAAAACGTTTTCCTCTATCACCTATCACCTCCGATAGTCAAACTGCTTATTATCAACCAGTAAGGTGGTGACAGATCCCCATAACCAACCTATCACCCATCTGTCACCTATCACCGTGAAGCCAAGTGCTTATCACCGTAAAGCTAAGTGTTTGCCGGTACAAAGCAAAGAGTTTCAAGCAGCCGAACAGAAAGTTTCAAGCGCTTGAAACTAAAGTTTCCCACTGATGAAACTAGAGTTTCTCACCGGTGAAACTACAGTTTCACGCCGATGAAACCGAAGTTTCATGCCGTGAAACAAAAAGTTCGCTGTGGTGAAACAAGTGGAAACAAGCCGGCAAAGGACCGTTTACCCCATTTCTCTTACTTGTAAGGGTACCAATTGCTATTTTCTTTGAAAATATTCTCCGGTGTATACCTCAAGGCTTCCTTCTTTGTAAGCTGTTTGCTCCATGCCACGCGTCCCGATGTATCCGCACCGTCTCCTGTGTTTCCAAATTCCGCATAACGGGCTGTTCTCTCATTCTCCGGATTCTTCCAATTATGCCAACCTTCGGGACGGATATGTCCGCCAAACTCACAATTAATAAAAGCCGTAGCGGCATACGGACGCCAAGGACGGCCTAAATAGACCTTTTTCACTCCAGGGGCAGCCGTCAGCTTGCAGTTTTTAAAGACATAGCCGAATTCTTCATTTTGAGGAGTCGAAGCGGCAGTGATATACGAATCACGTTTGCTATGCAGCTCGCAATACTCAAAAAGCGCAGTGGAAGGACCGAAGATAAAATCAGTAGTACCTTCTATATAGCAGTTGGTAAACAGCAAACGGCTACCCTCCGAGCCTGTATAAATGGTATCTTGATTTCCAAGAAAGCGGCAGCCGACAAACATCAGCCGGTCTCCTTCGGTATGGAGGGCAACGGCCTGCCCCAAAGGAGCGGCATTATTCTCAATCGTCAAATCCTTGAAAGTGATATCACTACCCTCCACTTTCACAGTGTAGGTACGGAATGTCCCCATCTTATTGATATTGGCATGATCATCGTACGTAATAATCGTCTTTTCGGGATCTTCACCTACCAGTTGCACGTTCTTCACCCACGAAGGAATCACTAGCTTTTCTTTATATACCCCTTTCTTTATATAGATAGTCACCGTATAATCCATAAAAGCGCGTACCGCCTCCACAGCGTCCTGGATATTACGATACTTACCCGTTCCATCACGTGACACAACCAACGTGTCTTGCTTTTGCTGTTGCTCATAGGGCAAAAGACGTTCATATTCCAGACTCGCCATTATGAACGGTCCTACCGCCTTCGGGTCATTATTGCGAATCGTTTCATTGATATAATAATCATAATCGCCTGAACGGTATACTTTTCCTCCCAATCCTGCCACCGCGCAAGCCTTCGTGACAGTTACCACTCCATTCTTGTCCACTTCGATAAAATTATTCAGGAAACCTTTATAGCCTTTCAGCGCCACATTCAAATATGATTTATCAATATATCCCAGCCGTACCGCCTTGAACAAGGAATAAATAAACATAGCAGAGCAGGAAGATTCCACATAATTCCCCTTATCCCCGCTTCTGTCCATCACCTGATACCATCCTCCGGTCTTCGGGTCTTGAAGTTTCTTCACTTGTACGGCAACATTATTCAAAATATCCAGCAGAGAATCTCTTCCGACTTCATGCTGCGGAATAAACTCCAGCGCATCAACCAAAGCCATCGCATACCACCCCATCGCACGTCCCCAAGTGTGCTTGGACTGTCCCGTGACGGGATCCGCCCAACGTTCGGTGCGGCTCACGTCCGCCGCATGGCGATAAAGCCCGTTCTTTGGATCGTATGTGTGGCGGGCACAGGTCACAAACTGATTGATTACATCCGTATAAGCCTGCGGAAGATTATTACGGAACGCATATTCCGCGTAGAAAGGAGCTCCCATATAAATGCCGTCCAGCCACATCTGATGCGGGTAAATCTTTTTGTGCCAGAAGCCGCCATCCGCATTGCGAGGCTGCCCTTCGAACTGGCTGTAAAGCAAGTCGAGCGCTTTCTTATACTTGGGATTCTTCGTCTGCTCATAAATACGGAAAAGGATTTTACCGGAGTTGATACGGTCGAGACTGTAATCGGTCAGCTTATAAGCGGTAATCGTCCCGTCTTCATGTACCATTGTGTCTGCGTAAGCGATGGCGTAATCACGAATCTTCTTATCGCCATACGCATCATATACATCGAGCATAGCCCCCAATTCAAGTCCGTGACAATAGTCCCACTTCAACTTCGGCTGGAAATCAAGCTGCCAGGATTCGGGGCAACGGATCATTTCCGATTCAGTCATCCTCACCGACCAGGGCAATTTGCTGTCTACCTGCTGAGCCGACAATACTAAAGGAACGGTTGTTATGAATAAAAACAATATAAAAAAATCAGAAAAGAGAGTCCGTCTCATGGATTGCTATTTTAAGGATTAAACATTCAGGTCTTTTCACGGTACGAAAGTAGCACTTTTCCTCCAAAGCCTATGGGATTTTTTAGTCAACTAGGTGTATTTTTTGTTTTTCGTGCACGGAAACGACTAATTTTGTGCACGTAAACGTCAAAAATGTCCATTTTTGATGCAATATCTGATAAATTAAGAGTTTCGTTTTGGAAGAAAGCGGAAAAGGTCGTACTTTTGGCACGGTTTACAACTAATACCCTCTGGGGAAACACAGTAATATATCATTAAAACAGAGAAAAAAGAACAGAATGGAAGAAGTATTCAAGTACATTATCGGTCTTGGAGCGGCAGTAATGATGCCGGTCATTTTCACAGTCTTAGGAGTATGTATCGGTATTAAACTACCGAAAGCGCTGAAAAGCGGTTTATTAGTAGGTGTCGGTTTCGTCGGTTTGTCGGTAGTCACAGCGTTGCTTACCAGCAGTCTGGGTCCTGCACTGAGTAAAATGGTAGAAATCTACGGATTGGAATTGGGTATTTTCGACATGGGTTGGCCTTCTGCGGCAGCAGTAGCCTATAATACCTCTGTCGGTGCTTTTATTATTCCGGTTTGTTTGGGAGTCAACTTGCTGATGTTGCTTACCAAAACGACACGCACTGTCAACATCGACCTTTGGAACTACTGGCATTTCGCTTTTATCGGAGCGATCGTTTATTTTGCTTCCGACAGTATTCTTTGGGGATTCTTCGCCGCTATCATCTGCTACATCATCACGCTTGTAATGGCGGATATGACTGCTCCCGCTTTCCAGAAGTTTTATGACAAGATGGACGGTATCTCTATCCCTCAGCCGTTCTGCCAAAGTTTTGTTCCATTCGCTATTGTTATCAATAAATTACTTGATATGATTCCGGGATTCGATAAGTTGAATATCGATTCGGAAGGTATGAAAAAGAAATTCGGACTGATGGGCGAACCGTTGTTCCTGGGTATCGTAATCGGTTGCGGTATCGGAGCGCTGGGTTGCGCAAGCTGGCAAGAAGTAGTGGACAGCATTCCCGGCATTTTAGGATTGGGTATCAAGATGGGAGCCGTAATGGAATTGATTCCGCGTATCACCAGCCTCTTTATCGAAGGTTTGAAACCAATCTCCGACGCTACCCGCGAGTTGATTGCCAAGAAATATAAGAACAGCACCGGTTTAAGCATTGGTATGAGTCCCGCTTTGGTGATCGGACATCCTACTACACTGGTGGTATCTCTGCTTTTGATTCCTGTCACTATCTTCCTGGCTGTTATCCTTCCGGGCAACCGTTTCTTACCGCTGGCTTCTCTGGCAGGTATGTTCTACTTGTTCCCGATGATTCTGCCTATCACAAAAGGCAATGTGGTGAAATCATTCATCATCGGTCTGGTAGCCTTGATAGTAGGTCTGTACTTCGTTACAGAACTGGCAGGATTCTTCACACTGGCTGCCAAAGACGTATATGCAGCTACGGGTGACCCGACAGTAAATATTCCCGCAGGCTTTGAAGGCGGTGCGCTCGACTTCGCTTCCAGTCTCTTCTGCTGGGGTATCTTCCACCTGACTTACAGCCTGAAGATTGTCGGCCCGGCTATCCTTGTGATACTTGCGCTCGGAATGGCTGTTTACAACCGTATCCGCATGACTAGAAAAGATGCGAAAGAAGCATTAGAGAACAAATAATCAATGACATAATAATAATCCAATAAAAATTCGAAATATGAAAAGATTAGCAATTGCAATGATGTTGGGTATCGCAGCCATGTCTGCTTCAGCCCAAGTAAATTACAAGATGCAAGTGGCTTGCAATCCGCAAGACGTGAAAACGTATGATACAAACCGCCTGCGTAGTAGCTTCCTGATGGAAAAAGTAATGGTTCCGAACGAAATCAACGTTACTTATTCCATGTATGACCGTTTTATCTTCGGTGGAGCAGTTCCTGCAACTAAAGAGCTGGTATTGGAAACTATCGACCCGCTGAAAGCTAAATTCTTTTTGGAACGCCGCGAACTGGGTGTTATCAACATTGGCGGTGAAGGTATCGTAACCGTAGACGGTAAAGAATACACATTGAAATTCAAAGATGCTTTGTACGTAGGTAGAGGCAAACAGAAAGTGACTTTCAAGAGCAAAGATTCAAGCAATCCCGCTAAGTTCTACATCAACTCGGCTACTGCTCACAAGGAATACAAGACTCAGTTGATTACAATCGACGGACGCAAAGGTTCTCTGAAAGCGAACTCTTTCCCTGCCGGAAAAATGGAAGAAAGCAACGACCGCGTTATCAACCAGCTGATTGTCAACAACGTGCTTGAAGAAGGCCCTTGCCAATTGCAGATGGGACTGACAGAGTTGAAACCGGGTAGCGTATGGAACACAATGCCTGCACATACTCACAGCCGTCGTATCGAAGCATATTTCTACTTCAACGTACCGGCAGGCAATGCAATCTGCCACTTCATGGGCGAACCGCAAGAAGAACGTATCGTCTGGATGCAGAACGAACAGGCTATCATGTCACCGGAATGGTCTATCCACGCCGCTGCCGGAACCAGCAACTATATGTTTATCTGGGGTATGGCGGGTGAGAACCTGGACTATGGAGACATGGACAAGATTAAATATACAGAAATGCGCTAATCGTTGCGCAGCTCTGAATCACATATCAGTAAGAGAATGTGTTAATACGCAGATTAACGCAAATTATCGCAGATTGTTTTAATTATATATAGGTTAACCAACGGCCTATAAAATTACTTCTGTGATAATCTGCGTTAATTTGCGTTTTATTATTCGTTATGATGCCCCCTTTGAAACAAATTACATATATAATGTAACGGATAATACATGAATTCGACCAATTTTTACAAATGAAATCCAGTCGAAATACCGACCTTTGTCAGCGAATCAAAATCTATTTAAATCCATTATCATGAATGCATTTCAAAAAACAGGCGAAAAGATGACAAACTACAGATGGACTATCTGTGCTATGCTATTCTTTGCTACTACAGTCAATTATCTCGACCGACAGGTTCTTTCATTGACCTGGGACGAATTTATCAAACCGGAATTTCATTGGAATGAGGTACACTATGGTACGATCACTTCCGTATTTTCTATTGTCTATGCCATTTGCATGTTGTTTGCCGGACGCTTTGTCGACTGGATGGGAACCAAGAAAGGATATCTCTGGGCAATCGGCGTATGGTCGGCAGGTGCTTGTATGCACGCACTTTGCGGAATCGTAACCGAGCAATACGTAGGTATGCACAGCGCCGCCGAACTGATGGCCGCTACCGGAGACGTTGTTGTCGTGCTGGCTACCGTAAGTATGTACTGTTTCCTGGCTGCACGCTGTATCCTTGCACTTGGTGAGGCCGGTAACTTCCCTGCAGCTATCAAAGTAACAGCCGAATATTTCCCGAAGAAAGACCGCGCTTATGCAACTTCCATTTTTAATGCCGGTGCTTCTATCGGTGCTCTGATCGCTCCCGTATCTATCCCATTGCTCGCTAAGGCTTGGGGATGGGAAATGGCTTTTATCGTTATCGGTGCTCTCGGCTTTATCTGGATGGGAATGTGGGTATTCATGTATACTTCTCCCGACAAGAGCAAGCACGTCAATAAAGCCGAATTGGACTATATCGAACAAGATAAGTTTGAGGAAGGTGAGATCCCTGCAAATGCAGAAGTGAAGGAAGAAAAGAAAATGAGCTTCCTCCAATGCTTCACATACAAGCAGACATGGGCTTTTGCCGCCGGTAAGTTTATGACCGACGGTGTGTGGTGGTTCTTCCTGTTCTGGACTCCGTCTTATCTGAACACCCAATTTGATATTAAGACATCCGATGGATTGGGGATGGCATTGATTTTCACGTTGTATGCGGTGACCATGTTGTCTATCTACGGTGGTAAACTTCCGACTATCTTTATTAATAAGACAGGTATGAACCCGTATGCTGCCCGTATGAAAGCGATGTTGATTTTCGCATTCTTCCCATTGGTAGTATTGTTGGCACAGCCGTTAGGAACACTTTCTCCGTGGTTCCCGGTTATTTTAATCGGTATCGGTGGAGCGGCTCACCAATCATGGTCGGCCAATATCTTCTCTACGGTGGGCGATATGTTCCCCAAAACCGCAATTGCAAGTATTACAGGTATCGGCGGTATGGCCGGTGGCGTAGGTTCTATGCTTATGCAATACGGTGCGGGCGTATTATTTGTGCATGCTGACGAAACCCACATGACATTCATGGGATTTGAAGGCAAACCTGCCGGATATTTCATCATGTTCTGTATCTGTGCAGTATCTTACTTGCTCGGATGGGTGATTATGAAAGCATTAGTTCCGAAATACAAACCTATCGTATTGGATTAATTCATCCACTTACGTTAGATAACAAACAAGAGGGGGAACTCATCACGAGTTCCCCCTCTCTCTTGTGTATTAACAATAAATTTCTTTGAAAAAGGAAAAAATAAAAAAGCCTCTTCTCACGAAGAAGGCTTTTTAGGTTTACTTATTCTGCACCATCTTCCTGCAATATTTTCAATTGCAACACTTGAGATGAAGTGTCATTGCATTCTCATAATGAAGAATAGTAAACGTTAAGATGAAAAAAAGGGAAGTCTCACGACTTCCACAATTCTTCTAACCTTAAATCTAAATCTCTATGAAAAAAACGTGCTGCAAATATAGGCGTTTGTTCAACATAGAGGTGTTAATGAATCGCATAAAGAGAGAATAAAAACTAACATTTGCAAAAATTAGCAAATCACTCCTTATACTCCATTAAATTTAATAAACTTTCGTAGAGTGGATTGGACTTCAGATACTTAGGGACTCCTGTCACAAACATCTGTTTTCGCGCACGGGTAAGAGCTACATTCAGTTTACGATCAATCAGCGTACCGTCTTCTTCTGTTAAATTCGATACAAACTTTAATTGAAAATAACTGTTGATGCAACAGGAATAGATGATTACATCCCGTTCGCTCCCTTGAAAACGCTCGACAGTATCAACCATAATCCGGTTCAGAGCCGGAATGCCCAATGCGGCTATTTCTTTTTTAATCAGTGCTATCTGACTTCTGTAAGGGGTAATGATTCCCAACGTACGCGCCTCATCGAAATCTGTCCGGCAATCCTCATAGATACGGGCAACCAGATCCGCTACAATACGGGCTTCCGAATGGTTTATTTTCGTAGATGTTCCTGTCTTCTCCGGTACGGAAGGATAAAAAGCCAGACGACAAACAGTATCGGAGTCTTCCAGTTGGTGAGGCAATCCGACGGGAATCAGACGCCCTCCATAAAAAGCACGGTTGGCAAATAGAGCCACTTCGGGATGCATACGACCTTGACGGCAAAGCATATCGTAGGAAGGATGAGAGGTCAGGGATGACTGACGAGCGGTGCAGTTGCGGTAGAGACGTTCAAACAGGGAATCTTTCAAGTTGGTCAGTCCGATAGACAGCAAGGACTCCTCGTAGATAGCGGACTGTTCAGAACTTTGCAGCACAACGGCAGGAAGTTGCTTATGGTCGCCAATCAGGATAAATTTATCAATGGCATTCCCACCCTCTTCGCCACGTGCACAAAGAATACCTAATAGCTGAGGTTCCAATATCTGAGTAGCTTCATCTATAATGGCAACATTAAAATGTTTCAGACGGAACAATTCCGGTTTGCCGGAAATGGCCGCTACGGTTCCTACAATGATGCGGCAACTCCGAATACGCTCGTAAACTTCCGAACGGCGGTTGCAGGAGGCCAATTCGTTTTCTATCAGATGAGTGCGGTAAGTCTCGTCGCACGACAATTCACTTCCCACACGGATAAAATCAACGGCAGGACGAATGGAAGCAAGCGATTTGCATATCTCGTCGACAGCCCGGTTCGTATACGAAAGCAGGAGGATTTGAGCGCCTTTATCCGCATGGAATGTTTCAACCATCTTCTTTAAGGCACAAGAGGTCTTTCCGGTTCCCGGAGGACCGATAAGAAGAAAATAATCTTGCGCGGCTTTCGCTTTCAATGCGACACGGGTGAAGTCGTCTTTCGCCTGTGAAACAAGAAAATCCAATGATTCGTCGAACTTCGGCGGACGCTGGGCCAGCAATAAGTCGCGACGTTCCTGTGTCGCAGAGAGATAAGCGTACAATCCTTGATACATGGAGCGAAATGTCGTATCCATCGTGTCATGTTCTATCGCATAAAGGCTATCGGCAGGGAGCACCGAAGGATTCTGCTGTGTAGCCCGAAGGCGGATACCTATTTCATGATCGGTCAGATGTTCGATATTGCCCTTGAATACCATTTTATTGGTTACGTTATCCATCCCGCAGTTTCGTTCATAGAGGATAATGGCGTCACCTTGACGGAAATTAGGAAGTACGTTTTGTATATCATTGTCCGCTACTGCCTCCGGCAGTTCCTTTTCTTCTAGATCGGAACGTACCAATAATAAATAAGCTTTATGCTCGTCGGCGGCATGATTTTCACGAATCCGCAAATTATAGATAATCTCACCGGCTTCGCATTTCTCGGCCAATGTGGAAAGCCACAAGGAAGCCGCACCCGTACGCCCTTCATAATCCACATCACCGGACTTAGAAGTATAAAGTTCTTTCGTCAGAAAATTATAGACCGCATAAAAATAGCTCTTTTCTATGGCGGAAAGCCTCTGCAACTTCTCCTGAAAGCGATCAATGGGCGGCCGCAAATAGGTTTCCCAGAAACGTCCTCGCAAGCCACGTTCATTCAGTGTGGAAGCATTGATCTCATCTAACTTCCGTGCGGTATATTCCGGATTGTTATGCAACTGGATACCATATTCATCGGCTACAATCCGGTTGCGCAAGTCAATCACACGGCGCACCATTGCCCAAGAAGGCCGTGAAGGGTAAAGAAGCGGATAACGGGTATAAAGCAAATAGGCTTTTACTTTCCGGTGATCCATCCCCATAGAGTATTGCAATACTGCCTGATAAAGCAACATCTGCACCTTGTTGTTCTCTTTCGGTTCCACCTTGCCGCGGATAGCGTACTCGTCAGCTTTACCCGATTTCATTTCGATGAAGGAGGACATATCCCGTTGCATATAATCAAGGCGGCCTTGCAGTCCGAGCGCTTCGCAGATATAAGAAGGTTCAAGCACCGCATCCGTCTTGTCCAATTCGTATCCGGCAGCATGAAAAGTATCATTCACCGTTTCGCGGATATGCTCGAAATGTAATTTGCAATCATCAAAGAATTGCCGCTCCTTCTCTCTGTCCCGCAAATCGGGGCAAGCCGCCAATTCGATGGGATAGCGGCGGAAAGCCTTTTGCATACAAGTCCGATAATCAATATCCTCGTTCGGCGCATGAATCCATTCATCCAGAAAGAGATTGGCAATATTTCCCAGTAACAGGGGACGGGCATTCTCAATCGGTTGCATTCGGGAAAGGAAGTAGTTTCCCGGATGGTGTCCGTAATCGCGGAAACACTCTGCAAGCGAACTGATATCAATCAAATAATCCGGTTCGAGAACGATGAAAGAAGGGGTAAGGATTCCCGCCTCATCTATCGCAACGTCAAGCAGATTCACCTGGGCATGTTGCCAAAGCAGCTTACAGGTTTCTGCAAACTCTTCGTTTATTTGAGGTATATTATAGCGGACAAGATAGGGCTTTTCCGAGACTTCGTCCAAAGGAGTCACATACAGATATTGTTCGTCCGCATATTGAAAACAGACACGCATTCGCCGGACTCGTTCACGGGCAGGAGGGGCAACCAGATAGGTAGCGTCCGCACGGGGAAGCAAACGGTATAACTCATCCGGAATATTCTCTTCCGAAAGTTTGCGGATCAGAAAGGCCAGTGTTTTAACATCCCGCAAGAGGTTTTCCCTGTTCGGTTCGAGACAGCGGTTCAGGATTTGATTGGAAGTCAGGCGGAAAGTATGAAGCCGGTTCTGCTCTCCTACCGAAAGTCCGGTCTTGGCAGCAATAAAACTGATTCGTGCCGAGAGGTCGGTCATTTGCAAACTGCCGCTCTGCATTTGCGCCCGGCAAATACGTTCGAGCAAGTCGCGCATCTGCTTGTAACCAACGGTCAGTTCATCCTCTCCCGCCTTGCAGACTGCTAAAAGTAATTCATAAGATTCTATCGCTTCACTCTTCTGACAGGGCAATTTCATCTTCTATTTCCTCTTCGGTTTTCTTCTTATCCTTTATCATCAGGATACTCATTTCGTATAGCAGATAAAGCGGAATAGCGACAACACTCAATGTAAACGGATCGCCTGTTGGAGTAATAATGGCAGCAGCTATCACAATGATGACAATCGCATGGCGACGGTATTTCCGCAAGAAAGACTTATTGACTATTCCCAGCAGGGATAGCAACCAGGTCACTAACGGCAACTCAAAAGCCAGCCCCATACAGAGTACCAACATCATAAAATTGTCGATATAGGAATTGAGCGACAGAATGTTCTCCACTTCCGCACTCAACTGATAGGTGGAAAGAAAACGGAGCGTCAACGGATAAACCATAAAGTAACCCAGCAAAACACCGACAAAGAACATCACCGTTCCAACTGTCAGAGCTTTACGCACTCCTTTCTTTTCATTGGGATAAAGGGCAGGACCGATAAAGCGCCATACTTCAAAGAAAAGATAAGGCATGGCAGTGACTACCGACATCCAAAAGGCTGTCGACATATGTATAAAGAAAGGAGCCGCCAAGTTAATATTGACCAGCTTCACTTGAAATTCTTGTGTGAAGAAATCATCGGTCAAATCAAGCGCCCGACCGATATACCGTAATAAATCGTAGAATATGAAATCATTGTGGCAAGGCGCCAATATCACATGATCAAAAAGATAAGGCATGGCAATAAAATAACCTATCGCCAATACAAACCAAACTCCGATCACCCGGAAAAGTACCTTGCGCAGTTCATCCAAATGATCCCAAAAGGTCATTTCTGCCATCCGTACTTGCTTTACTTACTTGAGTCCGCCGGTTTGTCCAGGTCTTCTTTTGCCTTATTTATTTCCTCTTTCGCATCATTCACTCCGTCTTTGAAGCTCTTCACTCCTTTTCCCAAGCCACGCATCAATTCAGGAATTTTCTTTCCACCAAAGAGCAAAAGAATAACTAGAGCAATGATAATCCATTCGGACCCACTAGGCAAAAAGCCTAACAATAATAAGTGTGTCATAAGTTTATTTGATAAAGAGGTTTTTATTAGTCGGTACAAAGATAATTATTTTCACCACAGATTACACGGATTAACACAGATTTTTATTCACCACAGAGGACACAGAGGGCACAGAGTCCTTTTTTCATAATACGCTGTCAGTATCCTCAGTATCTGATTTGCATCTTTGAAAAAAACTCCGTGTCCTCTGTGTCCTCTGTGGTGAACTAATCCTGATAATATACCCGTTTCACCCGCGTCGATATGCTAGTCAGCACTTCGTACGGAATCGTATCCAGCTTGTCGGACAATACTGTGATCGGCAGGTCGTCACCAAAGATTATAGCTGGGTCGCCTTCACGGCAGTCGATGTCCGTAACATCTATCATACAGACATCCATGCAGATATTGCCCACATAAGGGGCTTTCTTGCCGTTCACCAGACAGTAAGCATTTCCACGCCCCAAGTGTCGGTTCAGGCCATCGGCATAACCGATAGGAATAGCGGCTATACGGGACGGACGTATCAAGTGTCCCATCCGGCTATATCCCACCGTATCTTCTTCGGGGACATCCCGAATCTGAAGTATGGTTGTCTTGAGCGTGCTGACATTATGTATAATCGAATTATCTATCGGACTCACTCCGTAAAGTCCGATACCTAGCCGTACCATGTCAAACTGTGCTCCGGGAAAACGCTCGATTCCTGCCGTATTGCAGATATGGCGTAAAATCTTATGCGAGAAAGCCGCCTGCAATTCTTGCGAGCCTTTTTCAAACAACTCGATTTGCTGCCGGGTGAAAGCGTCAAATTGAGGAGAATCACTGCCCACGAAATGAGAGAATACCGAACGGGGAATTACCGCATTCTGATTCTTCAAGCGACGGATAAGCAAGGGGATATCTTCCGCTTCAAAACCCAGCCGATGCATTCCCGTATCCAGTTTCACATGAATAGGGAAATTGGTGATTCCTTCCTTTTCTGCGGCTTTAATCAGCGCATCAAGCAAATGGAAATTATAAACTTCCGGCTCCAGTTTATAGTCAAACATCGTTTTGAACGCTGTAAGCTCCGGATCCATGATGATGATAGAGGACGTGATACCCGCTTTGCGCAGTTCGGAACCTTCATCGGCTACCGCCACAGCCAAGTAATCGACATGATGTTCCTGCAAAGTCTTGGCTATCTCGTATGAACCGGCTCCGTATGCCGACGCCTTCACCATACAGATCATTTTCGTCTCAGGATGGCGCAACATGGAGCGATAATGATTCAAGTTCTCCACCATCGCACCCAGATTTACCTCCAGTATCGTTTCATGCACTTTCAGTTCGAGTGCTTCGGACACCAGATCGAAGTTGAACACACGAGAACCCTTTATCAGAATCACTTCCGAATGAAGGGATTTGAGCAGTTCCGATTTAAGAAGCGCTTCGGTATTAGGGAAGAAATAACGTTCTATCCCGTCGTCAAAACGAGCGGCACACGAAGAAATTTCCGGTCCTACTCCTATCAATTTATCAATACCCCGACTCTGCACCAGTTGGGCTACACGCCGATAAAGCGTGGCAGTACTCTGTCCCGTTTCCAGAATATCCGACAGAATCAGCGTACGTTTCAGTCCTTTCTTTTCAGAACGGCGCACCAGGAAGTCAAGAGCTATATCCAGAGAAGCCAGATCCGAATTATAGCTATCATTAATCAATAGGCAGTTATTCTTTCCCTCTTTCACTTCAAGGCGCATGGCAATCGGTTCGAGGCGTGCCATGCGTTCCGTTATCTGATCGGCGGGAGTCATCAAGTAAAGACAGGCAGCCAAGCAGTTTAGTACGTTTTCGATGGAAGCGTCGTCGATGAAAGGAATGCAGAAAGTGTTATCCATATTCAGATAACGGTAAGCGATAACGGTATGGTCTTCTTTCTTTGTCACACGACTGATGTACAACGGACGTTCAATATCCGTACGGCTCCAGGCAATCTCACGTGCGGTCAGCATTGATTTCGCCACACAATTGCTAATCAACTCATTATCACCATCATAAATCACGACATCACAATCTTTGAAAAGGGTTAGCTTTTCCATGCACTTCTCCTGCAATGAGAAGAAGTTTTCCTGATGAGCACCACCGATATTCGTCAGAATACCGATAGAAGGCTTTATCATCCGTTTCAATGCACCCATCTCCCCCATCTCAGAAATACCCGCCTCGAAAATTCCCAATTCCGCTTCTTCGGAAAGTTGCCACACAGACAATGGAACACCAATCTGCGAATTATAACTACGCGGAGAACGGACGATACAACGGTCCGGACTCAGCAATTGGTGCAACCACTCTTTCACAATGGTTTTTCCATTGCTTCCGGTGATACCGATTACAGGAATATTAAACCTCTCCCGATGTACCTCAGCCAGTTTCTGCAATGCTTTCAGAGGGTTCGGAACGATGAGGAAATTGAGAGTCGAGGAGAAATTGAAAGTTGAGAGTTGAGAATTGAGAATTGGCTGCGCATCATCATCCTGCATAGCACTCTCAATTCTCAACTCTCCATTCTCAACTTGTTTAAACTCTTCCTCCGAGACCACAAAGTTTCGGACACCCCGGGCGTATAGTTCGGGGATGTAGCGGACTCCACTATTGCGTTTGGTGGTTAATGCAAAGAAAAGAGTTTCTTCCGGAAAACTCAGGGAACGGCTATCTGTTAAGAGCCAATCGATAGTCGCTTCATATTCACCTACACGGCGGGCGCCGATACTTTGGGCTATGGATTCAATCGCGTATGACATAGTTCTGTTTCTTTTTGAAAATCTAAGTACGGGTATTTTCTGATAAGTCGTTCTATTTTTAACACTATTTGTCCTAAAAAGCGTTGATACGCTTCGGACTCGGGATGAAAGGGCTTGTGCGCCAAGTCCCGGCGGATGTCTTCTACTTCGCGGATAACCTGCTTTGTTTCAGCGGAAAAGAAGGTTTCGGAAAAGCGTTCCCAAAGGTAACGGACCGCCAACGGAGACGGATGCAACATATCATCCGCATAGAAGCGATAATCACGTAATTCATCCAATACGATTTCATAAGAGGGGAAGTAGAAAACTTGTTCCGGGAACAATTGCTGCAACCGGTCGATGGCCAGTAACAAAGTAGATTTACTCAATTGGTTGGCATGCATTCCATCCCGGATATGACGGATGGGACTGACTGTAAACAAGAACTTCAAGGTTGCATTGCAAGCAGCCATATCGGTAATCAATGAAGTGTATTCATCTACTATTTCATCCACAGACAAAAGTCGGCGATTAAAATCATTCTCCGGTAATTTGTGACAATTGGAGACTACCTTTCCTGTCTCTTTTGCTTCATAAACATAGGCTGTTCCGAAAGTCAACATCAGCCAATCAAGCTTCAGCACAGTCTGATGGGCTTGCAGCAAACGGGCATTGATATTCTGCAACGTAGCCTCCGGAGTAGTAGCCGAAAAAGAGCCATGATGCATAGTACTATGCCACAGCCCTCTATAAGCAAACAAATCTTTCTCCGTATATTCTTTTTTTGTAATAATCTCTTTCAAAGCTGAGGATATGGACAAAGGATTATACAGAATTCCGAAAGGATTCAAATCCAGTTGAAACTTGGCCTCTGTCAAGAAAGTTCCCATATTCTCAGCAAAACAAGATCCCATCAAAAGAATAGGAGATATATGGCTGATAGACGGTAGTCCGACCGGCAATTCCACTGATGTTTGAAAGTTCATCATGATTTTCCTACATTTTATTACGTTTCGTGGGCAAAAGTATACTTTCTTTTCGTATTTTTGCGCTAAATTTCCTCGAATCATGAAGAATGAACCGATATATAACTTGCTAAATGCTATTAATTACCCCGAAGACCTACGAGAACTAGACGTAGACCAACTGCCGGAAGTATGCGATGAACTAAGGCAAGACATTATTAAAGAGCTCTGCTGCAACCCGGGACATTTTGCTGCCAGTCTGGGGACGGTGGAATTGACTGTAGCCTTACACTATGTCTACAATACGCCATACGACCGTATTGTATGGGATGTGGGACATCAGGCGTACGGGCACAAAATTCTGACAGGGCGTCGCGAGGCTTTTTCCACGAACCGCAAATTTGGGGGAATCCGCCCTTTCCCGTCACCGGAAGAAAGTGAATATGATACTTTCACTTGCGGACATGCTTCCAATTCCATCTCCGCAGCTCTCGGTATGGCTGTAGCCGCTGCCCGGAAAGGAGAAACCCAACGTCATGTCGTAGCCATCATCGGAGATGGTTCGATGAGCGGCGGACTGGCTTTTGAAGGACTTAACAACGCATCCACTACGCCTAATAACCTGCTCATTATCCTGAATGACAACGATATGGCAATTGACCGTAGCGTGGGAGGAATGAAACAATATCTTTTCAATCTGACAACCTCCAACCGTTACAACCAATTGCGTTTCAAACTTTCACGGATGTTGTTCAAGCTCGGTATTCTGAATGAAGAACGCCGCAAAGCGCTGATACGTTTCGGCAATAGCTTGAAATCGATGGCTGCCCAGCAACAGAATATTTTCGAAGGGATGAATATCCGTTACTTCGGTCCGATAGACGGGCACGACGTGAAGAACCTAGCCCGGGTGTTGCATGATATTAAAGATTTGCAAGGTCCCAAAATCCTTCATCTGCACACAATCAAAGGAAAAGGATTTGCACCGGCGGAAGAACACGCTACCGAATGGCATGCTCCGGGCAAGTTCGATCCTGTCACCGGTGAACGTTTCATAGCCAACACGGAGGGAATGCCTCCTCTCTTTCAGGAGGTATTCGGTCATACCCTAGTGGAGCTTGCAGAAGCTAATCCAAAGATTGTCGGTGTGACCCCCGCCATGCCCAGCGGTTGTTCGATGAATATTCTTATGGAGAAAATGCCCGAACGCGCGTTCGATGTCGGTATCGCCGAAGGACACGCCGTTACCTTCTCCGGAGGAATGGCTAAAGACGGGATGTTGCCATTCTGCAATATCTATTCCTCGTTTATGCAACGGGCGTATGATAATATGATTCATGATGTAGCCATACAAAATCTTCCCGTTATATTGTGTCTCGACCGTGCCGGACTTGTCGGCGAAGACGGTCCGACTCATCACGGAGCTTTCGATATGGCTTATTTGCGTCCGATACCCAACCTGACCATCTCCTCCCCAATGGATGAACATGAATTGCGCCGATTGATGTACACAGCACAACTGCCGGATAAAGGTCCGTTTGTGATCCGTTATCCGCGAGGACGCGGGGTAGTGGTTGACTGGAAATGTCCGTTGGAAGAAATCCCGGTAGGAAAAGGCCGGAAACTGAAAGATGGTGACGACCTTGCGGTTATAACAATCGGCCCGATAGGCAACACTGCCGCCCGCGCCATTTCCCGTGCTGAATCGGAACCGGGCAAGTCTATCGCCCATTACGACTTACGTTTCCTGAAGCCTTTGGATGAAGAGCTATTACATGAAATCGGACGGAAACATCAACGTATCCTCACCATCGAGGATGGTATCGTCAAAGGTGGCATGGGTAGTGCGATTCTTGAATTTATGGCCGACAATGAATATAAGCCGACCGTAAAACGTATCGGTATTCCTAATATATTTGTGGAACATGGTTCAGTTGCAGAGCTGTATCATTTATGCGGTATGGACGAGGAAGGTATTCTGACTAAAATAAAAGAATTTATCAACTGACATGAAGATCATTATTGCCGGTGCCGGCAACGTAGGCACCCATCTGGCCAAATTGTTATCGCGCGAAAAGCAAGATATTATCTTGATGGATGATGACGAAGAGAAGCTAAGCGCTCTCAGCTCTAACTTCGACTTGCTGACAGTTGCCGCCTCTCCTTCTTCCATTTCCGGACTAAAAGAGGTGGGTGTCAAAGAGGCCGATCTGTTTATCGCAGTCACTCCGGATGAGAGCCGCAATATGACTGCCTGTATGCTGGCTACCAACTTGGGAGCAAAGAAGACAGTAGCGCGTATCGACAACTACGAATATCTTCTGCCTAAAAACAAAGAGTTCTTCCAGAAACTGGGAGTAGATTCATTGATCTATCCGGAAATGTTGGCTGCTAAAGAGATCGTATCTTCCATGCGTATGAGCTGGGTACGTCAATGGTGGGAGTTTTGCGGAGGAGCACTCGTGCTGATCGGTACAAAGATGCGTAAGAAAGCGGAAATTCTAAATATTCCCCTACATCAATTAGGCGGTCCCACCATTCCATATCACGTAGTAGCCATCAAACGTGGAACGGAAACCATTATCCCGCGCGGAGACGACGTAATCAAACTAAATGATATTGTTTACTTCACCACTACTCGCAAATATATTCCTTATATACGTAAGATAGCCGGGAAAGAGGATTATGCCGACGTGCGTAATGTAATGATTATGGGTGGAAGCCGCATCGCTGTCCGTACCGCCCAATATGTGCCGGACTATATGCAGGTAAAAATCGTCGATAATGATATCAACCGTTGCAACCGACTGACCGAGTTATTGGATGACAAGACGATGATTATCAACGGGGACGGCCGTGACATGGATCTTCTTATTGAAGAAGGGCTGAAAAACACAGAAGCCTTCGTTGCCCTGACCGGGAATTCCGAAACCAACATCCTTGCCTGTCTCGCCGCCAAACGCATGGGAGTGGAAAAGACAGTTGCGGAGGTGGAGAATATCGACTATATCGGCATGGCGGAAAGTCTCGACATCGGCACGGTTATCAATAAAAAAATGATCGCCGCCAGCCACATCTACCAGATGATGCTGGATGCTGATGTGTCTAATGTAAAATGCCTGACATTCGCCAATGCGGATGTTGCAGAGTTTACCGTTCCCGCCGGAGCTAAGATAACCAAGCATTTAATCAAAGACTTAGGGCTCCCGAAAGGAACTACCATCGGAGGTATGATCCGTAATGGAGAGGGAATACTGGTAACCGGCGATACGTTGGTCCAACCGGGTGACCACGTAGTGGTATTCTGCCTGAGTATGATGATTAAGAAAATTGAGAAGTTCTTTCATTAAGTTCTTTAATTAGATAGTAAGTATCAGGTAATTGTTATGATTAACTCGAAGATGATATTCCGGATTCTGGGCTTTCTGCTTCTGATAGAAACAGCCATGTTACTATGCTGCGGAGGTGTCTCGCTCTTCTATGAAGAAGGGGATTTAAAAAGTTTCCTAATCTCATCAGCTCTTTCTGCCGGTATAGGCATTGTATTGCTCGCCATCGGCAAAGGGGCGGAAAAATCACTCAACCGACGTGACGGATATGTCATTGTCAGTGTGGCGTGGGTTACATTTTCCCTTTTCGGGATGTTACCTTATTATATAGGAGGATATATTCCCAATGTCGCCGACGCATTCTTCGAGACAATGTCCGGATTCAGCAGTACCGGTGCCACTATCTTGAACAATATCGAATCAATGCCTCACGGAATCCTATTCTGGCGTGCAATGACGCAATGGATAGGTGGTTTGGGAATTGTATTCTTCACCATTGCCGTCCTACCGATTTTCGGTGTGGGAGGTATCCAGGTATTTGCAGCGGAAGCCAGCGGACCGACGCACGACAAAGTGCATCCCCGTATTGGTGTCACCGCCAAATGGATATGGGGAATCTATGCCGGAATGACGGGAACTCTGATTATATTACTGACAGTGGGAGGCATGAGCATATTTGACAGTGTATGTCATGCTTTCACAACAACCAGTACAGGTGGCTTTTCCACCAAACAGGCCAGTATCGAGTATTACCATTCGCCTTATATAGATTATGTAATCTCTATTTTCATGTTCCTTTCAGGTATCAACTTTACGTTGCTACTGCTCATGTTCAATGGTAAAATAAAGAAATTTATCCATGATGCGGAACTGAAATTCTATTTCCTATGCGTATCTTTCTTCACCATATTCATTGCAGTCTGGCTCTATCAGACTTCTCCGATGAGCGTGGAAGAAGCATTCCGCAAATCCCTCTTCCAAGTTATTTCACTACAGACTTCGACAGGATTCGCCACAGCCGACTATATGCTCTGGCCTTCTATTCTTTGGGGGTGTCTCCTTATCGTAATGATCATCGGAGCCTGTGCAGGCAGTACAACCGGAGGTATCAAATGTATCCGCATGGTGATCCTCTTCAAGGTAGTAAAAAATGAATTCAAACATATCCTGCATCCCAATGCCGTACTTCCGGTACGGGTGAACAAACAGGTTATCTCCCCTTCCATCCAATCCACAGTATTGGCCTTCACCTTTTTGTACGCGGTAATTTCTATTATCAGCATACTCATTATGATGGGCTTTGGAGTCGGTTTTCTGGAGTCAGTGGGAACAGTTATCTCAAGTATGGGCAATATGGGACCGGGACTTGGCACGTGTGGTCCGGCTTTCTCATGGAGTGAATTGCCCGATGCAGCCAAATGGCTGCTTTCCTTCCTAATGCTGTTGGGGCGTCTGGAATTATTTACGGTATTATTGCTTTTCACTTCCGACTTTTGGAAGAAGAACTAAACAAAGATTGATATAAATCAATCGGAGTGCTAAAAAAACCTTTTTTGCTACCCCGACTTTGCAAAAAGTATAAATATTAGTTCTATATTTGCAGCCATTAAAAGAGAAAGATGAAACAAAGCTTAAAATTCGGACTACTTTTGGTACTGGCTTTGCTCATTCATTGCGCTACAGACGGGGCAATGGAAAACAATTGCAAAGCTTCCTCCCCGACTTATCGGCAGGAGAAGTGCTATGTGTCTCAGGACCGTCCGGTACATAATGCTTTGGAACGTCTTTACCATCTTTATTCCACCCAATCTTGCGATATGAGTCATACGGACGTCGCACATGTTCCGGCAGATAAAAGTATACTGTTACTGATCACTTACTTCTGCGAGCATTACAAATTCCAAAGTCCGCCTCCCTCATCTTCGCTTCACTCTTCCGAATATTTCTACGATCCTATCTCCTATTATATATACGGGTTAAGAAAGATTGTGGTTTAGCCGACAGTACAGTCGACACTTTCATTCGTCATCTCTTACAGTTGGTTTTATCCCCCAGAGGGTGGACAAACTAATTGTTTATTTCTATATAATATTCAATCTAAACAGCTATTGAATTATGAATTTTACATTTTTAGTTGTTGTTTTACTGACAGCGCTTGCTTTTGTCGGTGTGGTGATAGCTCTTTCACGCGCTATCTCTCCCCGTTCGTACAACGCACAAAAATTCGAGGCTTACGAATGCGGTATCCCGACACGTGGTAAATCATGGATGCAGTTCCGTGTGGGCTATTACCTGTTTGCCATCCTGTTCCTGATGTTCGACGTTGAAACAGCTTTTCTGTTTCCATGGGCAGTGGTCATGCAAGATTTAGGCCCGCAGGGACTTGTTAGTATTCTCTTCTTCTTTATTATCTTAGTTCTGGGCCTTGCGTATGCCTGGAGGAAAGGAGCTTTGGAATGGAAATAACCAAAAAGCCAAAAATAAAATCAATTCCTTATGAGGAGTTCATTGACAATGAATCATTGGAAAAGTTGGTCAAAGAGCTCAATGCCGGAGGGGCAAACGTCGCTCTCGGAGTTCTTGACGACTTCATCAACTGGGGACGCAGCAATTCACTGTGGCCGCTTACTTTTGCAACCAGTTGTTGCGGTATCGAATTTATGGCACTGGGTGCCGCCCGTTATGACATGGCCCGCTTCGGGTTTGAAGTAGCCCGTGCCAGTCCGCGCCAGGCTGATATGATTATGGTATGTGGAACAATCACTAATAAGATGGCTCCGGTATTGAAACGACTGTACGATCAAATGCCCGATCCGAAGTATGTAATTGCTGTAGGCGGATGCGCTGTTAGCGGAGGTCCTTTCAAGAAATCCTATCATGTGGTGAATGGAGTAGACAAGATTCTCCCGGTCGATGTATACATTCCCGGATGCCCGCCACGTCCCGAAGCTTTCTATTATGGCATGATGCAATTGCAACGCAAAGTGAAAATAGAACGATTCTTTGGTGGAGTGAACAGAAAAGAGAAGAAGCCGGACTATTTAAATAATGAAGAATAAGGTATTAAAAAGGATTTATGCAAGAAATACAATTTATAGCCCCTGCAGCATTACACGACGAGATGTTGCGCTTGCGAAATGAGAAGCAGATGGACTTTCTCGAAAGCCTTACCGGTATGGACTGGGGAGTGGCAGATGAGAAAGACGCTCCGGAGAAGCTCCGTGGATTAGGCGTAGTCTATCATTTGGAATCTACCGTTACGGGCGAACGAATAGCACTGAAAACTGCGACAACAAACCGCGAACAACCGGAAATCCCGTCTGTCAGCGATATATGGAAAATAGCCGACTTCTATGAACGGGAAGTTTTCGATTACTATGGTATCACCTTTATAGGTCATCCTGATATGCGCCGTCTTTACCTGCGCAATGACTGGGTAGGTCATCCGATGCGCAAAGACAATGATCCAGAAAAAGACAACCCGCTCTGCATGACCAATGAGGAGACGTTCGATACAACTCAAGAAATCGAGCTGAACCCTGACGGAACAATTAAAAACAAAGAAACCAGACTTTTCGGGGAAGAAGAATATGTGGTCAACATCGGTCCGCAGCACCCTGCTACACATGGTGTTATGCGTTTCCGTGTTTCACTAGAAGGTGAGATCATCCGTAAGATTGACGCCAACTGCGGTTATATCCATCGGGGTATCGAAAAGATGAATGAAAGCCTCACTTATCCGCAAACACTGGCCTTGACAGACCGTCTTGACTATCTGGGTGCGCATCAGAATCGTCACGCATTATGTATGTGTATTGAGAAAGCGATGGGTATCGAAGTAAGTGAACGTGTGCAATATATCCGCACGATCATGGACGAATTGCAACGTATTGATTCTCACTTGTTATTCTACTCCTGTCTGGCTATGGACTTAGGAGCCTTGACAGCTTTCTTCTATGGATTCCGCGACCGCGAAAAGATCCTTGATATCTTTGAAGAGACTTGTGGCGGACGTTTGATTATGAACTACAACACGATTGGCGGTGTACAGGCTGACCTTCATCCTAACTTCGTCAAACGAGTAAAAGAGTTCATTCCTTATTTAAGAGGAGTTATCCACGAATACCACGATATATTTACAGGCAATATCATTGCACAAAGCCGTATGAAAGGTGTCGGTGTATTGAGTCGTGAAGATGCGATTTCTTTTGGTTGTACGGGAGGTACGGGCCGCGCTTCAGGATGGGCCTGCGATGTACGCAAACGAATGCCATACGGTGTATATGACAAAGTGGATTTCAAGGAAATCATTTATACGGAAGGCGACTGTTTTGCCCGTTATCTGGTACGTATGGACGAAATCATGGAAAGCCTGAATATCATCGAGCAATTGATAGACAATATTCCCGAAGGGCCTTATCAGGAAAAGATGAAACCCATCATCCGCGTTCCTGAAGGAAGTTATTATGCCGCTGTGGAAGGAAGTCGCGGTGAGTTCGGCGTATTCCTCGAAAGCCAAGGTGACAAAACCCCTTATCGTCTCCACTACCGTTCTACCGGTTTGCCGCTTGTTGCAGCGATAGACACGATCTGTCGGGGAGCCAAGATAGCCGATTTGATCGCTATTGGCGGAACAATAGACTACGTAGTTCCGGATATAGACCGGTAATCACTAACCACTAAAACACTAAAAAATGTTCGACTTTAGTATAGTAACAAACTGGATACATGAGCTACTCCTCTCCGTCATGCCGGAAGGATTGGCCATCTTTATAGAATGTGTGGCTGTCGGTGTGTGCCTTGTTGCATTGTACGCCATCCTCGCCATCATCCTAATCTACATGGAACGTAAGGTTTGCGGTTTCTTCCAATGCCGTCTCGGTCCGAACCGTGTCGGTAAATGGGGTTCTATCCAAGTGGTATGCGACGTGCTGAAAATGCTGACAAAGGAAATCTTCATGCCGAAAGGCGCCGATCATTTCCTCTACAACCTTGCTCCATTTATGGTAATTATCGCTTCATTCCTCACTTTCGCCTGCATTCCTTTCAACAAGGGAGCGGCGATTCTGAATTTCAATGTAGGTGTATTCTTCCTGCTGGCTGCTTCCAGTATCGGTGTGGTCGGTATTTTGCTCGCCGGATGGGGTAGTAACAATAAGTTCTCTCTGATTGGCGCCATGCGAAGCGGAGCGCAAATTATCAGTTATGAACTTTCCGTCGGCATGAGTATCATGACGATGGTAGTACTGATGGGAACCATGCAATTCTCTGAGATTGTGGAAGGACAAGCCAACGGATGGTTTATCTTCAAAGGACATATTCCTGCCGTGATTGCCTTTATCATCTACCTGATTGCCGGAAACGCTGAATGTAACCGTGGTCCGTTCGACCTTCCCGAAGCGGAAAGTGAGCTGACAGCCGGATACCACACCGAATATTCCGGTATGGGTTTCGGTTTCTTCTACTTGGCGGAATACCTGAATCTGTTTATCGTAGCCAGCGTTGCCGCCACTATCTTTTTAGGAGGATGGATGCCGTTGCACATTGTCGGGCTGGATGGATTCAATGCCGTGATGGATTACATTCCCGGTTTCATCTGGTTCTTCGGTAAGGCATTCTTTGTAGTATTCCTGCTGATGTGGATCAAATGGACTTTCCCACGTTTGCGTATCGACCAGATTCTGAATCTGGAATGGAAATATCTGGTTCCTATCTCTATGGTAAACCTATTATTAATGGCATGTTGCGTAGCCTTCGGCCTCCACTTTTGATTAGATTATGGAATATAAAGATAAAAAATATACGTACTTAGGTGGTCTGGTGCATGGCATCAGTACACTGGCAACGGGTATGAAAACCAGTATCAAGGTGTACTTCCGCAAGAAAGTGACCGAGCAATATCCCGAGAACCGTAAGGAACTGAAAATGTTTGACCGGTTCCGCGGAACACTGAATATGCCCCACAATGAGAATAATGAACATCGCTGCGTAGCTTGTGGATTGTGCCAGATGGCTTGTCCGAATGACACTATCAAAGTGACCGGCGAAACAATCGAAACGGAAGACGGCAAAAAGAAGAAAATCCTGGCTAAATACGAATATGACTTAGGATCTTGCATCTTCTGCCAACTTTGTGTGAATGCGTGTCCGCATGATGCCATCACGTTCGACCAGAACTTCGAACACGCAGTATTCGACCGGACGAAGCTCGTCTTGCAACTGAACCGTCCCGGCAGTAAAGTAATAGAAAAGAAAAAAGAAGTATAGATATGGGATCAACACTTGAAACAGTAGTATTCTACTTTTTGGCAGCATTTATTATTGCTATGTCCATCATGACGGTGACTACCCAACGCATTGTCCGCTCGGCTACTTACCTGCTCTTCGTGCTTTTCGGCACGGCGGGTATCTACTTCTTGCTGGGCTACACCTTTCTGGGCTCTGTCCAGATTATGGTTTACGCCGGTGGTATCGTTGTGCTTTATGTATTCTCCATCCTGCTGACCAGTGGAGAGGGTGACCGTGCCGAAAGGCTGAAACGAAGCAGATTCCTGGCAGGACTCTTTACAATGATTGCCGGTCTGGCGATAATCCTGTTCATCACGCTGAAGCACAACTTCATGCAGACAGCCAATCTTGCCCCGCAGGAGATAAACATCCATACGATCGGACACGCTTTGCTGAGTAGCGACAAGTACGGTTATGTACTGCCTTTCGAAGCAGTCAGTATCTTATTGCTGGCCTGTATCATCGGTGGAATCATGATCGCCCGCAAACGTTAATCATTAATCACTAAAAAACGAATCACTGATATGATACACATGGAATATTATCTGGTGGTCTCTACCATCATGATGTTTGCAGGAATCTATGGATTCTTTACCCGCCGCAACACGCTGGCTATCCTGATTTCCGTAGAGTTGATGCTAAACGCTACAGATATCAACTTCGCCGTGTTCAACCGTTTTCTCTTTCCGGGAGGAATGGAGGGCTATTTCTTTGCATTGTTTTCCATCGCCATCTCGGCTGCGGAAACCGCAATAGCCATCGCGATTATGATTAACATTTACCGTAACCTCCGAAGCATCCAGGTACGCAATCTGGACGACTTGAAATGGTAAGTATAAGTAATAATAACTCAAGTAATTAAAATAAACTGTATGGAACTAACAATTCTAATACTCCTTCTTCCTTTTTTCTCCTTTCTCCTATTGGGAATCGGGGGAAAATGGATGTCACACCGGACGGCAGGCGCCATCGGTACGTCGGTACTGGGAGCGGTAGCAGTACTGTCTTACGTGACTGCTTTCCAATATTTCTCAGCCCCACGACTGGAAGACGGAACATTTGCCACATTGATACCTTATAATTTCACGTGGCTACCTTTTACAGAGACGTTACATTTCGATTTGGGCATTCTGCTCGATCCTATATCCGTAATGATGCTGATTGTCATCTCCACCGTGTCACTGATGGTACACATCTACTCCTTCGGTTACATGAAAGGCGAGATCGGTTTTCAACGTTATTACGCTTTCCTTTCCCTGTTCACCATGTCAATGCTGGGATTGGTAGTAGCTACAAACATTTTCCAGATGTATCTTTTCTGGGAGTTAGTGGGCGTAAGCTCTTATCTATTAATCGGATTCTACTATACAAAACCTGCTGCAATCTCCGCCTCCAAGAAAGCGTTTATTGTCACTCGTTTTGCAGACTTAGGGTTCCTCATCGGTATCCTGATTTACGGATATTACGGAGGAACGTTCGGTTTTACTCCGGATACGGTATCGCTGGTTAGCGGCGGAGCGGCCATGCTTCCATTAGCTCTCGGATTAATGTTCGTAGGTGGTGCCGGAAAGAGTGCGATGTTCCCGCTACATATCTGGTTGCCGGATGCAATGGAAGGTCCTACTCCTGTCAGCGCCTTGATTCATGCGGCTACGATGGTAGTTGCCGGAGTCTATCTGGTGGCACGTATGTTTCCGCTCTTCATCGAATATGCTCCGAATACGTTGCACATGGTTGCCTGGGTAGGTGCAATCACTGCCTTTTATGCAGCAAGTGTAGCCTGTGTACAATCGGATATCAAACGTGTACTCGCATTCTCTACCATCTCGCAAATTGGTTTTATGATGGTGGCCTTAGGAGTTTGTACATCAATGAATCCTCATGAAGGCGGTTTGGGATACATGGCATCCATGTTCCACCTTTTCACGCACGCCATGTTCAAGGCGCTGCTCTTCCTCGGTGCCGGTAGCATTATCCATGCGGTACACTCCAATGAGATGTCGGCTATGGGCGGATTACGCAAATATATGCCGATTACCCATTGGACATTCCTGATTGCTTGTCTCGCCATCGCGGGTATCCCCCCATTCTCGGGTTTCTTCTCGAAAGATGAGATTCTGGCAGCTTGCTTCCAATACAGCCCTGTAATGGGTTGGGTGATGACGGTAATCGCCGCTATGACCGCTTTTTATATGTTCCGCCTTTATTACGGTATCTTCTGGGGAAAAGAGAACAAAGAACTTCATGCGCATCACACTCCCCATGAAAGTCCGTTGGCTATGACTTTCCCATTGATGTTTTTGGCAGCAGTGACTTGTGGAGCCGGATTTATTCCTTTCGGACACTTTATCAGTTCCAACGGTGAGTCCTACTCCATTCATCTTGACCCATCAGTGGCTATCACAAGTGTTGTTATCGCGATTATTTCCATTGCCATCGCGACCTGGATGTATAAGAACGCCAAACAGCCTGTCGCCGATTCGCTGGCTAAACAGTTCAAGGGATTGCATAAGGCTGCCTATCACCGTTTCTATATTGACGAGATATACCAGTTCATTACGCATAAGATTATTTTCCGTTGCATCTCTACTCCTATCGCATGGTGGGACCGTCATGTCGTAGACGGATTCTTTGACTTCCTGGCATGGGCGACGAATGCGACAAGCGACGAGATTCGCGGCTTACAGAGCGGTCAGGTACAACAATATGCGTATGTGTTCCTTTGCGGTGCACTGGCACTTATTCTGCTGCTGGTTCTCTAAACAAGTAATAGTAAATCTTTAAACAGTAAATCATAAAGATGAATTTCTTATCAATATTCGTACTTATCCCCCTCTTGATGTTGGCCGGACTTTGGGCGGCACGAGGAATTAAAGCTATCCGGGGGGTTATGGTTACGGGCGCATCAGCGCTTCTGATAGCCTCTGTCGTACTTACATTCATGTATTTGGGAGAGCGTAGCACCGGAAACACGGCGGAAATGCTTTTCCGTGCAGACACACTATGGTACGCACCGCTTCATATCTCCTACTCGGTAGGCGTAGACGGCATCTCGGTAGCTATGCTGTTACTGTCCGCCATCATCGTATTTACCGGCACATTCGCTTCCTGGCGTTTGCAACCGTTGACCAAAGAATATTTCCTTTGGTTCACGCTGTTGTCAATGGGAGTGTTCGGATTCTTTATATCCGTAGACCTGTTCACCATGTTTATGTTCTACGAAATAGCCTTGATACCTATGTATCTGCTGATTGGCGTATGGGGCTCGGGACGTAAGGAATATGCAGCGATGAAGCTGACACTTATGCTGATGGGCGGTTCCGCTTTCCTGCTGATCGGTATTCTCGGAATCTATTTCGGTGCAGGAGCCACTACCATGAACCTTCTCGAAATCGCACAGTTGCACAACATACCTTTTGCACAACAATGTATCTGGTTCCCGCTGACATTTCTCGGTTTCGGTGTGCTGGGCGCTCTTTTCCCCTTCCACACATGGAGTCCCGACGGTCATGCCTCCGCTCCGACAGCAGTTTCCATGCTTCATGCCGGAGTGCTGATGAAATTAGGAGGTTATGGTTGCTTCCGTATCGCCATGTATCTAATGCCGGAAGCCGCTAACGAACTTTCCTGGATATTCCTGATACTGACCGGTATCTCTGTCGTTTACGGAGCTTTCTCCGCTTGTGTACAGACTGACTTGAAATATATCAACGCATACTCTTCCGTATCCCATTGCGGATTAGTTCTTTTCGCAATTCTCATGCTGAACCAGACAGCAGCCACAGGCGCTATCCTCCAAATGTTGTCGCACGGACTGATGACAGCATTGTTCTTTGCACTTATCGGTATGATTTACGGACGTACCCACACCCGTGACGTACGCGAGCTTGCCGGTTTAATGAAGATCATGCCTTTCCTGAGTGTATGTTATGTCATTGCCGGCCTTGCCAATCTCGGTCTGCCGGGATTGAGCGGTTTTATTGCCGAGATGACCATCTTTGTCGGATCTTTCCAAGACAATGATGTATTCCACCGCACACTGACCATTATAGCCTGCTCCTCCATCGTGATTACAGCAGTCTATATCTTGCGTCTGGTAGGTAAGATTCTGTACGGGACCTGTACCAACAAGCATCACCTCGAACTGACCGATGCAACTTGGGACGAGCGTGTAGCCGTTATCTGCCTCATCGTTTGTGTAGCCGGACTGGGTATGGCTCCTTTCTGGGTAAGCCACATGATTGGTGAAAGTGTATTGCCCGTTGTCTCACAACTGATACCCTAGCTCTTTAATTTTTAATCTCTAATTTAATTGATAAAGATGGATTATTCACAATTTCTACATATGCGAGAAGAGCTGTCGCTCGTAGTAGTTCTGTTGCTACTGTTTCTAGCCGACCTCTTCATGAGCCCGGATGCGCACAAGAACGATGGAAAGGCACGACTGAATACAATGTTTCCCGTCATTCTGATGGCTATCCATACGGCTATCAACCTGATACCGGGTACCGCAGCCGACATTTTCGGAGGTATGTACCACTATGTGCCCATGCATACAGTCATTAAGTCAATCCTGAACGTAGGTACATTAATCGTCTTTCTGATGGCGCACGAATGGATGAAGCGTGAAGACACTTCATTCAAGCAAGGAGAGTTCTATGTACTCACTCTCTCTACTCTGTTCGGTATGTATCTCATGATTTCCGCCGGACACTTCCTGATGTTCTTCATCGGACTGGAGACTGCTTCCGTTCCCATGGCGGCTTTGATTGCCTTCGATAAATACCGTCACAACTCCGCCGAAGCAGGAGCCAAGTATATTCTTACCGCACTCTTCTCCAGCGCATTGCTGTTGTTCGGTTTGTCTATGATTTACGGTTCTGCCGGAACCTTGTATTTCGATGACCTTCCCGCCCATATTGACGGAAACCCGTTACAGATTATGGCTTTTGTATTCTTCTTTACGGGTATGGCATTCAAGTTATCACTCGTTCCGTTCCATCTTTGGACGGCAGACGTTTACGAAGGAGCCCCGAGTACGGTCACCGCTTACCTGAGTGTTGTATCCAAAGGATCGGCAGCATTTGTATTGCTGACTATCCTCATCAAGGTATTTGCTCCTATGATAAATGATTGGCAGGAAGTGCTCTATTGGGTAACGATAGCTTCCATCACTATCGCTAATATATTCGCTATCCGCCAACAGAACCTGAAACGTCTGATGGCATTCTCCAGTATCTCGCAGGCAGGATATATCATGCTTGGTGTAATCGGTGGCACGGCACAGGGAATGACAGCCCTAGTATATTATGTACTTGTGTATGCAGCCGCCAATCTCGGTGTATTTGCCGTAATCACTATTGTGGCATTGCGCAGCCAGAAGTTCACCCTCGAAGATTATGCGGGACTTTATAAAACGAATCCGAAGATCGCCCTCCTGATGACCCTTTCTTTGTTCTCATTAGCAGGCATTCCTCCATTTGCCGGATTCTTCTCCAAGTTCTTTATCTTCATGGCAGCCTTCGATGCAGGTTTTCATTTGTTGGTGTTTATAGCATTGGTCAATACAGTAATTTCACTGTATTACTACCTGCTGATCGTGAAAGCGATGTATATCACCCCGTCCGAAAACCCGATTCCGACTTTCCGCAGTGACCGATGCACAAAGTGGGGACTGGCACTCTGCACGCTGGGCATCATCGGACTAGGTATCGCAAGCGTTGTATACCAGTCTATCGACAAACTGGCATTTGGAATCTAAACAAAAGAGCGTATGTCACCTTGAAGTGACATACGCTCTTTTGTTTATCTTTGTTGTCTTTTACTGAAGACTTTCTTCCGTCATGACCATTCCAGGTATCGTAAACCAAAAACGCGATCCCTTACCTTTTTCGGAGTCAACGCCAATACGTCCACCTAATTGTTCCACAATACTTTGGCAAATAGAAAGTCCTAATCCAGTGCCATGCACAAAAGAATTAAGCTTTACAAAACGCTCAAAGATATGCGGCAATTGTTCCTTCTCTATTCCTATCCCCGTATCCTGAACATAGAATTCCAATCCTTCATCTTTCAGCACATATCCCACACGGATACTGCCCTCTGAAGTAAACTTAATCGCGTTGTTCACAAAATTGGATATCACCTGATATATACGGTTACGGTCACTAGTAATATGGCAAATAGAAAAATTCGGTTCGAATACTAACTTAACATTCTCTTTCGTTTTCATCTGCATAGAACGGACCAGATCTTCACACAGCAGATTCACATCCACATCTCCATGCGAGAATTCAAATGTCCCTGCCTCAATTTTGGAAAGGTCGAGAATATCCGATATCAACTGTAACAGCAAATCATTATTTTCCCGCACGATCTTCATATACTCTCTCCGTTCTTCTATATCCGCAGTTTCCACCAATAAATCGGAGAAGCCTACGATAGCATTCAGAGGCGTGCGGATTTCATGGCTCATATTGGCAAGGAAAGCACTTTTCAGACGATCCATCATCTCCGCCTTATCACGTGCATGAATCAGCTCAGCCTCCGTCTCTTTCAGTTTCGTTATATCGTAATTGATGCCAATGATTTCAATTTCACCCTCTTCCGGTTTATATTGGGTTACCATCACATTCGTATTTACCCAGTTCCACTCATTGTCCGTTCCGGGACGAAGAATACGCATTTCTCCTTGAAAATGTTTTCTTTTCCCGACTTTGACCTCTTTATAAAAATCAAGCAGACGTTCACGGTCTTCCGGATGCATTTTACGATAAACTCCCACTACATCACTTAATGCAATATCTTCCTCTTCTCCCATATTCTTATACCATTGCTTGATGGCATATCCCTTTCGGTTCAGAATATTTAATTTTGCATAACCAACCTTTGCATAATCAGATATCATCAAGAAGAAATTCTCAAAGTCACGAATACGGTTCATTGCATCAATACGTTCCGTATTGTCAATACTAATCAGAATATACCCGATAAACTCACCCTCTCTATCATACAGTTTGGTTACTTTCGAATATAACTCTATCCCATCAGAACGCATGGTACTATAATATCCATCGATTTGCTCGAAAGAGTAATTAAGCCGGAAGTCCACTAAATCCTCATTTCGTATACGGTCACGAATATTCTGCGGGAGGTTCGGGTTCTCAAATATATTAATGCCTATTACATCCTCCTTATTGGCAATTCCGAATATTTCCAAATTCTTATTGTTCAGATCAAGCAGATATCCATCCTTATCATAAATTTCCACTCCTGCCGGAATATTAGCAAAAATATTTTTGAAAAGTTTCTCACTACGGTCTAACGCACGATTTGCTTCTACAGCCTCGGTTGAATCCGTGAACAATCCTACCACCTCATCTTTCTCCGGTGAATACACAATCCAATGAGTGTATAATCCTGTTTGAGGGAAATACTCATCCTTCTCTTTATAAGACTTACTATCAAGCACTCCAAAGATAAAATCCATTTTCTCTGAATAATCGGAAAACAAATCCGAAGCCAACACACCTACATATTGTTCCAAAGGTTTGCCAAAGAAATGGGAACTGATCTGATTAGCATCCGTTATCCGATAATCATAAGGCTTGTTGTTCTCGTCACGAAGAACAGACATACGTATATACCCCATTGGCATAAAATGGAAGAGATTACGTAAGAAAGACTGTTCATAAGTTACTTTATCTTTTGCTACGCGTAGTTCAATACAAATGCTTATAATATTTCCCAACGAAGAGAACCATTGAAAATCCTCGTTGCTCCAGTTACGATAACTATCTATCAATTCAATACCCATTCCTCCCCATACATGATCCCCAGCCATCAAAGGAGTTACCATGAATGAATAGACTCCCCGCTCAGCAAATTCTCGTCTCATTTCCAATGCTTCTTCCGGTAGTTGTTTCAACGAATTCAAAACGATAGCTTTGCCAGACAGAATCTGCTGATTCCACCATTCCGACCGATCGACCGGTATGTCTTGCCAACATTGTTTTTCCGTCGACATCCCTTCGGAAACGACTTCATACGTGCAACTGCGATGAGTGTGTTCTTTATTGTACTCGAAAATATAGACACGTCCTTTCCCATTATAAAGATTCAGGATATCCTTTAAAATCTCTGTTACACATTCTTCAACTCTTTCATCCCGAAGAAAACGGTATAAAGACTGCGAGATGTAATTCTGACGGAGAAGCAAATCATTCACACGCTTCAGGGCTTTCTTCTGTTCTATTTGTTCAGGAGCCTCCACACGCTGAATCACACCAAAAGATTTGTCTCCTCCATTAGTTCCCGTTCCTTTCTCACGTAAAGCTAAACGAGTATGCAACCAGACTTCACCATGTTTCGAGTGGATGGGAAAGGTTTGTTCGTAAAAATCCTTATGGATAGAGCTATTTGCCCGGAATTCGTGTGCAATCTGACAGCGATAATCTTCACGCACCAAGTTCAGAAAATCAGAGAATGAGATAGTATCTCCATCCAAATCCAGAAGATCACAAAGAAAGTCGGAACAAAGATAATATCCCCCCGCCAAATCAGCTTCCCACCATCCCAGTTGAGCCAAAGAAGCCATTTTACGATACCGTTCGTAGTCTGTATGCATACACATTGATTTTTAAAGATACAAATATAAGCAAAATACATTACAAGCAGCTGTTTACAGCTTAAATTTCAAGGCCATACAGATAGAATAGTTGACAAACGGAACAATAAATGCGTACGCCGGTATCGACGCACGCATCAAACAATTGAAAAGCCTCTTTAATCTTTTATTAATTCAAAGTCGGAAAAGAAACGGTCGTTGAAATGAGCCGCAGAATAAAAGTCATCCAATGAAATATCGTCCACCGAAGTAAATGAAGGACCATTCAAGGTAATCATATTGTATTCCGTCTGTTTGAAATCATCGTTAATGATACGTCCGGTGTATCCGAACCGAAGTCTGGAGATTTCTTCCCAATCGTCTTTCAAGCGATAAACCACTCCGGCACGGAGATTCAGATCATTCTTCGTCAGAGAAGAGAAAGTACGGAACTGTGTATTACCTCCTACCAATCCGTATCCGGTTTCATTCCGGGTTATCTGGTTGATACGGCGATCCGGCTCATATCCGCGCACCATATTATAAGAGGCTCCCGCGGCAACGCTCAGCCGGTCTGTCAATCCCCAGTTCGTCATGATCTGGTTGACTAATAACAGATTGTCGTTCACCTGCTGACGACGGGGCATTCCCAGATTACCGTAATCGTCACTGAAAGTAGCGTCTTTCCCTTCGTTGTTTCCCACCGACTGCACATTGCTATGTACCATCATGAAGTTGTAAGACAAATGATGACGATTGTGCATATCATAATCTACATTAGCCAATGCCAACTGACTGATATTCGTTGTTGACTTATGTCCGTTCAGATCTTTGTATATAGTACCACCCGTATTTGTATTACGTATGATTTCATCCGTATATCGATAATCAACGGAATGTCCCACAGTGGCAAAGAACGAAAGAGCATCCCGTTGCCGACCTACATAAAACTTCTTTCCGCCTGCGATATTATAACTGCGGTCCATCTGGAAGTTTTGCGCCGACGGGTCGAGTTTGTTCTTAAATCCCCACACATCCGTGCCCGGTTCCGTCCGATTGGCAAATCCCAGCAGATTCACTCCCTCTGGTTGGAAGAAATCGGAGGAAAGGGTCTGTGTATTCACACCGGCCGATACACTGGCGCTAATGTAACCGTCACCTACCAGTTCTTTGGACGAGATATCAATATTTGCGCCCCCTACATCGCCTCCGTTCCCGGCAGTAAATGCTTTGTTGACTCCTACGGACTGTATAAGGTCGGTTCCGAAAAAATCAAGAGAGATATTCTTGTATTCCGGGTCTTCCGACAGCACAGGGAAACCATTGAACGTAGTAGTATTATAGCGGTCACCCAATCCACGTACGAATACGTTCTTCACACCGTCCTGCTTGGAAATTCCGGCGACTTTCGTCACAGCTCCTTCCGCATCCGAAACTCCTTTGCGTGAAAGCTCCTTCACACTGACCGATTGCACGGCAATGACCGCCTTTTGCTGTTCCAGCAAAGCCATATTCTCATTTTTCCGGTTCTTTTTCGCCACAACAACCACATCCAACAGTTCTTGCGCATCCGTCTCCATCTCCATATTCAGAATGACCAGATTCCCATTCTCTACGCGGACCTTCCGACGTACTTCAGTCTTATATCCTACGTATTTAATCTCGATATCATACATACCCTCCAACACTCCCACACCGTTTAGCTCAAAATTACCGTTCATATCGGTAACCGCTCCGGTCTGGGTTCCAAGCAAGCGTATCGTCGCACCTATCAAAGGCTCTTTGGATAACTTGTCCTTTACAGCTCCTTTAATCTTGATATTGGCAGCCAATGCGGGAAGTACACACAACAGACAAAAGAAGGCCGCCACTGAAAATCGGATAAGAAATAGCTTTTTCATCTACCTTTACTCTACGTTTTTTTGATTACGTCGGCAAAGGTAGATGGCCTGTGTTACAAGATTGAGACAAAGAAAATACAATCAATTGAAAGAGTCGTTGCAATGTTATTACACTGCGCAAAAAGTCTAAGCTTTTGCATTTTAGACCTATAAATATTTAATAAGAGCGACTTAAATCAGTTTCTTCTTCTTTCGATAATTCTCACGGAACTCTTTAGGAGAACAGCACTTCTTCTTTTTAAAGATACGGTTGAAATTGGAAAGGTTATTGAATCCACATTCATAGCAGATCTCGGCAATAGACATCGTAGAGTCCACCAACAGACGAGCGGCAAAACCCAAACGGATATCAATGATATAATCGGAAAGGTTCTTGCCCGTCCGCAACTTAAAAAAACGGCTGAACGACACATCCGTCATTCCTACCATACCGGCTAACTGCCCCAGGCGTATCTCTTCCTTGTAATGGGTGTTGATGTATTCCTGTACTTTCTGTACCCGCCGACTGTCCGAGTGAATATCTATTTTGGCAAAAGACGAGCTGGACAATGTCCGTGCCTCTTCTTCAAAAAGAGAAAGTTCATACAATATCGACAGGAACTTAATCACGGCATAGAATCCCTCCTTTTCGGAAGCTAAAGTATCCAGCAACGGATAGACCTTAAGTATGGCAGACATCGGAAAGTATAACCCTTTCTGCGCCTTTTCCAACATCCGGCGGATAGAATCAAACTGATTCTTATTGATAAAACTCTTGAAAAAAAGGTCGGATGAAAATTGAATCGTTATCTCCCGTATCTGCCTGGAATGACAATCATTCTGCTCCCAAACGTGTTCCAGATCTTTTCCCGTTATCAATACTAAATCATAATCGCCTATCACTTCCGAAGAATCACCAACAATTCTTCTTACACCTGCCGCTTGCTCTATGAAATTCAATTCAAATTCGGGATGATTATGAATGGGATATGTAAATTCCGTCTTATAGCGTTCTGCAATGTAAAAACAATCCTTATCTGACAAAGGAGTAATCTCGCGGATAATCTGGCTATTAGGTAAAGGGACATTCATAATATATAACATTTTAAGGTACTGTAATTATTCACTCTATCAGTTTTCTATCTTTACTCCTATCCGGCGCAAGTCCGCACCCGACGGATTCTGGAAGACACGCAAGTCAAATTCCGGAATAATGGCAAGCACATGATCGAAAACATCCGCCTGTATGCCTTCATACGGAATCCAGTCCTTAGAAGCGGAAAAGAAATAAAGTTCCATCGGAATACCTGTTTCGGTAGGTTGGAGCTGGCGTACCATGCACGTCAAGTCTTGATTGACGGTAGGCAGGCTTTTCAGATAATTCGTAAGATAGGCACGAAAGACGCCCAAGTTAGTCTGGCGACGACCGTTCACCAATACGGAGTTGTCAATATGATGCTCTTTATTATACTCCTTCACGACCTTCTCCGTTGTCTCCACATACTCCTTCAGCAATTGGATTTTACGATATTTCGCCAACATCTCCGGTGTACAGAAACGAACGCTGGTCATGTCGATATTAATGGAACGCTTCACACGCCGTCCACCGGATTCCCGCATCCCCTGCCAGTTCTGGAAAGAATCACTGACCAGCAGATAAGGCGGTATGGTCGTAATCGTATTATCCCAGTTACGCACTTTTACCGTATTCAAAGTCACTTCTATCACGGTTCCGTCAGCACCATATTTCGGCATAGCAATCCAGTCGCCTACTTTCAGCATATTATTGGCAGAAAGCTGAATACCGGAGACAAAACCCATAATACTATCCTTGAACACCAGCATCAGGATAGCGGCCGAAGCTCCCAATCCGGTAAGCAACACCATCGGACTCTGCTTAATCAGAATACTTACGATAATAATAGCCCCGACAAAGAAAAGAACGACTTGGGCGGTCTGCAACAACCCCTTCAGAGGCTTGTCCTTATATTGCTCCTTTTCACTGTAAACATGATATACCGCCGACAGAAAGACACTGATGAAACGGAGGAAAACCGCCAAGATATAAATAAGGCAAAGCCGTCGCAGGAAATCGAGCAAGTTGGAGTCGGCATGTTCCGGGAAAGCGATGGGAATAGCAAGGTAAATCAATATCGGGGCTACCATCCGGCTGACGTGAACCATCACCTTATGGTCGAACACTATGTCGTCCCAAGTAGCTTTGGTCCGTTTTACCAATTTCGCTACCGTACGCAAAATGATCTTACGGCAAATCAGATTAGCCAACAAAGCCACACCAATAATCAGCAACAAAATGACAAAGTTGTCCACCTTATCCGCCAAAGCCTCATCCATTCCTGCCGAAAGCAATGCATGGTTCACTTCCTGAATCACTACATCAGTCACCTCCTGCGTTCCGCCATTGGCCAACTCAACTGTCACGGTATCAACTATTTCTTTTACTTCTTCCATAAGTAATCTTCTCTCTATTCTTCTTTCTTGTTCTTATTTCCCTTGTTCCAGGTATTCACGAATATCCTGTCGCAGCCAGTCGTAGTGGAAAAGCCGCTTATAAGCCACATTCTTCTTCAACATGATTTCCACATTTACCTGACTGTTCTGATAACAAGTCAATTCGTTCTTAAATTGTTCATTATGTTCGGCAAGTCGCTTGATTTCCTGTTCCCGTTCCCGGCGCAATACCGTACAGACCGGTATCAGAAGTTTCATCACCACATTATCCATCACGTGGTGTCCCTGCATATACAGATAGGTATTTTCCGGAAATAGCCCCAACTCTCTCAGATCTGTCCCTAAGGCATTTACTTGATTCATGCTGCGGGAAAAACGTTTCTTCAGTTCCGACAATTTCTGATTTACCCGTTGCTGCAATGATTCAAGACTCTTTTCCGGGTGTCTGAGATTTATCTCACGCAGAGAAGTATAGGCATGAAAATCATACATCGGAAAGGTGTAAGTATCCCGTTGGCGGTAGAACCACACGTTCCATAAGAAAAGCGGATATACGATTTCAGAGTATCTTTTCAGGTAAGCATTGAAGTCCATCACAAAACGGTCGTTCAACGTAGCCTGCACACATACCTCATGGAGGCTTTCGGCAAAGCAATGATAGTTCTCAATGGCGTATGTATAGGTCTGGAAGATATATTTGTTGCGGTTGATTTTACGGGAAGTATTGGTTGCGCCCTGCAACAGGAAATCATAATCGCTGTCCACACAGGCAATCAGGCTTCTTCCCAGTTCCGCGGTATTCAACGTATTCATCAAGACCATCTTTTTCCCTTTAGCCAATGAGGTAGTAGAAGGAAGCATTACCTGGAAATAGTGTTCGTCATCTTCAAATTCTTCGAGCAACGTACGCCAGAAAGCAATGTCATCATAGCTTTCCACATAAGCTATGATACGCTGACGGGCCTTCTTTGAATAAAGCTTATGAGCGGCATTGAAATAAGAAGATGTCAGGTTATCTCGTAGTGAAGTTGCCATTATTATATAATGTTGAAATATCACTTACTTCCGTCACTGCATCCAGCCAGCCCTCCATAATGACGGCCGGCGAATGGGTAGTCAGGATGATCTGTACATTCGGATTCAACTCACGTATCATGGCAATCAACTTCTGTTGCCATTCAATGTGGAGAGAGGCTTCCGGCTCATCCATAAACAGTACGCAATGGCTGTTGTCCTGCACAAGCACGGTCAACAGAATGACCAGCATTTGCTTCTCACCGGAAGAAAGTTTGTAGGGAAACAACAGTTCTCCATCCTGATAGAAAGCAATATCATTCCGTTTGCGGTCTATTTTCTTGCGTGTATAACTGAACAGCTCGTCAATCATATCCTGAAAACGACGCTTGGCTATGGACAAAGTAGCTGCTTTGGCCCGTACTTTCTCGTCATTATCGGAGAGCATTTCAATCATCTTGTTACCTATATTGACCTGATAATCAAGATAGCGACGTTGCAACAGATAAAGCTGCCAATCCAATTCGGACTTCACATTCTTATCGGCCATGCGGGCAGTAAAGTCACCCATAATCAGAGGACGGTCGTAACTCCGGATCACATCGTATGGGATATAGGTCGCCTGAGGATTGTCGAAGAAAAGACGGACACCGTTCTTCTCGTCACTTTTCATTTCGCCGGAGAGTTCTTCAAGATATCCTACCGAACGGTTCAAGATGGTAGTTTTTCCTACTCCGTTAATACCGGAAAGGATATTCACATCGGGACGCAAATCCCATCCTATATTAAAACGCTCCCAAAGCCCATGAATTTCGATACGACGGATATAGTTGGCCTGTTGTTCCATAATATTCAATTTTATTCAAGGCAAATATAAACAAATCATACGACAAATTAGCTACCTTTGCAGCAGTTTTCAATAAAGGTAACAATTAAAAAGGCGTATACGCACTTATGAAGAATAACAAGAATCTGCAAGGTCATCTGTTTGCACTTACGGCAAACGTCATGTGGGGGCTGATGTCTCCTATCGGTAAATCAGCGCTTCAGGAATTCTCCGCAATATCCGTCACCACTTTTCGGATGGTGGGAGCGGCGGCGGCTTTCTGGATACTTTCCATTTTCTGCAAACAGGAACACGTGAATCATCAGGATATGCTGAAGATATTCTTCGCTTCACTGTTTGCTTTGGTGTTCAATCAGGGAGTATTCATTTTCGGCCTTTCAATGACTTCACCCATCGACGCTTCCATCGTAACCACTACTTTACCGATTGTCACTATGATCGTAGCGGCTATTTATCTGAAAGAACCGATTACCAATAAAAAGGTACTGGGTATTTTCGTCGGCGCTATGGGAGCGCTTATCCTCATTATGAGCAGCCAAGCGGGAAACAACGGGAACGGAAGCTTAATCGGCGACCTGCTTTGTCTGGTGGCACAGATCAGTTTCTCCATCTACTTAACCGTATTCAAGGGATTATCCCAGCAATATTCGGCAGTCACTATCAATAAGTGGATGTTCGTTTACGCTTCGATGTGTTACATACCGTTCTCTTATCACGACATTTCCATCATTCAATGGGAGGCAGTCTCCACAATCGCCATCATAGAGGTTCTTTACGTAGTATTGGGAGGCAGTTTCCTTGCCTATCTCTGCATCATGACCGCACAGAAACTACTCCGTCCCACCGTTGTCAGTATGTATAACTATATGCAGCCGATTGTAGCTACAATCGCTGCCATCATCATGGGGATAGGAAGCTTCGGCTGGCAGAAAGGACTGGCTATCGCACTCGTGTTCTTGGGAGTATATATCGTGACACAGAGCAAATCAAGAGCCGACTTCGAAAAGATAGGGAAAGAACTGTAATCTGTGGTGAACTACATCTTTAAGTCCTCAAAATAAGTGTCCAGCAAACTTTTGGCGGCTATGAATGAAGTAAGATTACCACTTAATACTTGTTGTTCCTTCTCTTGAAGCATGGATTCAATCTTCGGATTATGGTAGAAACTGTCGCGAAGCTGTTCATTAATGCTTTCATACATCCAGTATTTGCTCTGCTCGTTACGGCGATATTCAAAATAGCCATTTTCTTTTACAAAGGCAATGTACTCATAAACCATATCCCACACTTCCTTAACGCCTATATTGTAAAAACCGGAATAAGTCAGAACCTTTGGTGTCCATCCGGATTCGGGCGCAGGAAACAGATGCAGCGCATTACGGAACTGAGTGGCAGCCAGCTTGGCACGTTCCAGATTATCTCCGTCGGCTTTATTAATCACAATACCGTCCGCCATCTCCATAATGCCACGCTTGATACCTTGCAATTCATCTCCTGTTCCTGCCAACTGAATCAACAGGAAGAAATCGACCATCGAATGGACAGCTGTCTCGCTCTGTCCCACTCCCACGGTCTCCACAAAGATTTTATCGAATCCGGCCGCCTCGCAAAGAATAATCGTTTCACGCGTCTTACGTGCTACTCCTCCCAATGAACCGGCCGACGGGCTGGGCCGGATAAATGATTTAGGATGTACGGAAAGCTGTTCCATACGGGTTTTATCTCCCAAAATGCTTCCTTTGCTACGCTCACTACTCGGGTCGATTGCCAATACGGCCAACTTACCGCCTTTTTCGAGCACGTGCAGGCCGAAGACATCAATCGAAGTACTCTTTCCTGCACCGGGAACACCGCTGATACCTACCCGGATCGAATTGCCGGAATAGGGAAGACACTTCTCTATCACCTCTTGGGCAACGGACTGATGTTCGGGTTTCACACTTTCAACTAACGTCACAGCCTGACTTAGTATAGTGACATCACCTTTTGTAATGCCGTCCACAAACTCAGCCACCGAGAGCTGGCGTTTCTTAGGCTTCCGTTTCAGATAAGGGTTCACCGACGAGGGCTGTTCAATACCTTTATTGACAACAAGCCCCTTATATTCTTCACTATTTTCAGGATGTTCCATAGCGATAGGATTTAACGTTTGATATTGATTTCAACTTTCGGGCGCAACGGGTCGTTTGTTATCATCAAGATACGCAAGTGGTGTTTCTTATTACCCACATCACGCTTACGAATAGTCACTTTCAACTTCGTCATTCCATCCGGAGGAAGTACCGTTTTTTTCAAGCTTACTCCGACCGACGAGTTGAATACCTGCAACTTACTAATTACCAATGGAGTCTTTCCGGCATTAGCGATCAGGATATCATGACTGGCTTTCTTCTTCTTTATCAACGGCACGCTAAGATCGATGTCCGTTTCCGAGATTCGTATAGCAGGCGCATTCAAAGAGTCATTCGCTGTCATACGCGAGAAGTCGGGAAGAAGAATAGCCGAAACCGGTATTTCATTATCTTCGCTCACCTTATCACCGGAAAAACGGGAAAGGTAAACGGATGTCTGCGTCAATCCGTAGTCTTTCAACTGGCTGGCATCCAACGTCAGTTTCACAGTGCCTTTTTTACCTTTCAGCAGAACCTTAGGCTCCGCTTCCATTTTAAGATAAGGAGGCAGATGCATCAACACCGGTTCGTACGGACGGTCGGATAGGTTCGCAATGCTAAAAGTCATCGTGGGCTTCTGACCATGATACACATCGGGGAAGGCTAATTCGTCACGATCGATACGGATATTGCCTATTGCATAAGGATGAGTCTTGGTATAGTCTTTTATCTCTTGCACCACTTCACCGATAAATTTCAGATAAATCAGGTTGGGCGTGGCATTGCTGTATATTCCTACTGTTTTTTCAAAGTGTCCCAAAGCTTTGGCGTCAAAGGAGGCTTTGACAATTCCTTTTCCTCCGGGAGCAATCGGTTCTTTGGTCCAGTCGGCTACGGAACAGGCGCAAGAGGTAGTGACATTGGTAAGCACCAATGGCTGGTTACCGGTATTGGTAATTGTATATTCCACCGTCACCGGGCGTTTCCATTCTATTTGTCCGAAATTATGTGTCTCTTTATTGGAAGAGATGCGAGGTTGGGCAACGGCTGCCAAAGCGACAGTGAGTAGAGAAAATATAAATAGCAAACTACGTTTCATGCGATACTTTTTTATTTTGGTGCACAAATGTAGGACTTTTAGATGAGTTTCTCACCACAGATTACACAGATTAACACAGATTGGGAAAAGACTTTACTTGCAGACAAGGCCTGTTATGCCTTGTCTGCAAACTAAAATCTTCGCTTTTGGTTATTCAATAATAATTGTCATTGATACGGAATGTGAAGCGTATTCGGGAGCGTATGCGCACTGAATAGTGGCCAGTCCTGTTTCGTAAGTTCCTTCACGGCTCACACGGTAGCTGTATTCCAGTACGTAGACGCCTTTGCCCAAATGGTCGAAGAAGAAGTTGGTAGAGGCGTCTTTAATATCTACATAATAACCGAATCCATTGTTCCAGCGATAACCGGAAATACTGCCGACAGGCTCGAAGCAGGCGCCACGCTGGTCTTTCAACTGCACAAAGTCCATCGTACGGTCTACACTAATGGTCAGACGGGAAACAACTTTATCACCTACTGTGAGAACGGTCTTAGAAGTAATAGGCTGCAATTGTGCAACGTTGTTCTCTATGCGTTCTACGTACAATTGCTTCTCTACATTCAATGCACCACCCTGTTGTTTCACATCACTGATAGGAGAATCGTATTCGGCGTAAACAGCTCCCCAAGCGATACCCGGATTCCTCTTTTCCACTTCAATCTTACGGGCGTCTACCACATTTTTCTGTGTGAACGAACGTTTGATATAACCCAATCCCGGAACGGTTGTCTTAGTCGGAGATACCGTTTCCAGTACCTCGTTGGCAATCACAATACGTACGTCCCCTTGATTATCGAGCAGATTGGCGCCTTTCATCAACAGGGCATACACAGCGTCCGCCGTAGCTACCGGAGAACTCCACTGCTGCGTCTGTTTTTGCTTTAACAGCCAGAGTTTCATTTCTTCGACTGTTTCCCGGTTTCCGTTTCCGCCAATCAGTTCCAATGCTTCCATCACGTCTACATGGGCTTGCAACTTCATACCTCCCCAAGCATACGGATTCTCGTTGAAGGCAAAGAACATTCCTTGCTCATCCGTTTTCGTCAGATGTTCCTTCAAGGAAGCGACAAACTCTTGGGCTTCTTTCTTACGCCCGGCTTTATCAAGTACAATGGCTGCAATCGCTTTCGTTTCCATCGAAGAAGAGGTTAGCAACTCTCCCACTTTAGACAGATAATAAGCATAAGCAATCTTACTTGCCGCAGGAACCTGTTCACCGGAAATCGCGACAATATACAGATATTGCAGAATACCGCTTGAAACTCCTGTCTGTTTCACTCCCTTTTTCTGCGCTTTCAGTATATTCTTGTATTCTTCTAAAGCCGACTGATGAAGATAAGTTAATGCCTTAGCCTGCAAGTCAAGAGCGGTTCCACTCAATGGCGCACCTGTCAGTAGCGCAAGGCGGGCATTCAGGTCGGCAATATAAGCCGTTACATAACGACTGCCGTTCATTCCCTTAAACCATGACCAAGCACCGTCGGAATTCTGCAATTCCTGCAATCTGGTCAAAGCCGCAATGTTATTGCTGCGGATATTATTCAGGTCGAACAGCGTAGCGATACGTTCTTTCTGCTGTTCTTCCGTCTTGGCTTCGAGTACCCACGGCGATTCGGACAACAGAATGTTCTTCACTTCCTGGTTCTTTTGCAAATTACTCAAGAAGGTTTCTTTCGTACCGCCTTGAAGTTTCCAGCTATCGAAAACCGCCTTAATGCGCGGCTGGCTGTTCATAATGTAAGAAGCCAATGTATTTGCATAGTAGGCTGTAGCCCACGAAATAGCATTGTTATTCACTGGGAGGCTTAGCGAAGGCAGTGCCTGAATGGCATACCAAGCCGGATTTCCCGTAAACTCAATGGTCAGTTTGCGGTCGGTCGCCGTTTTACTATGCTGATTGAACAAGCTGTCGAGTGAGAATGTACGGGTTTCTTCTCCACGCACAGGCATCGGAAGCGTCTCTACCAAATGTTCCTTATTGCTCAGCACCGGAAGAAGTTGTTGCTCACCGTCACTGAACGTACCGCTATCGGCTATCATCCGGCAACCCAGTATCTCGTATTTATCATTCACGGTAAATCTGAAATTCACTCCGATTGTCTTTCCGGCAGCTACCGAGAATTTTTGTTTCTGCGTGCTGACAACTTTTTCCGTCATCGGATCGAAAAGAATCATACTGACTGTACCTGCCTGCGGCTTGCCTGTCATATTGGAGATAGAAGCGGCAATAGACGTCTTGTCGCCTACACGGACGAAGCGAGGGAGATTAGGAGTCAACATAAATTCCTTGCTCGTGGTAGCTTCACCATCCAACGTTCCCGTCAGCATTCCCTTGGTATGGGAATATCCACGAAAGTTCCAACGTGTCAGACTTTCGGGCATAGTGAAAGAGAAGGATATTTCTCCCCGTTCATTCGTACGAAGCTGCGGATAGAAGAAAGCTGTTTCGGCAAGGTTCGTACGCAAGTCGGCGGGTGCATCAGGAAGGGTTTCTTCTTCAAATTCCGCATCAGTAGCCTCAGAGACTAAGGCAGGCACATATTTCACTTCCACCGCATTGCTCCGGCTTGCAACACTACCCGTCATCGCTGCTTTCTTCTGCACTTCAAGCCCTCTAACCACCACTCCATCGGCCAATATTTCGGATTCAAAGAACACATTTCCGATCCTTGACGGCATTACGAAATAGTCATACGCCAGCACCGGCACTTTCAGCGTCTTATTGTTCCACCAGTAATTGAATGAGTTGTTTCCAAAATAGCCATTCATCCAACGGAAATTAGGAAGTATCCGATTATAGTAAAGCCGGAAATCCTGTCGGCGATTCCAAATTTTATCTAATGACGCGTCATACATCGTAGCCAGCATTTCCGCATCAGCGGCCTGCCCCTGCGGTGTCTTAATCGTCAATTTCCACTCTTCTTTCTGTCCGGGACGCAATTTGTCACGGAACACCTCCCACTTCATCGTCAAATTCTTATCCGCCAAGCGTTTCTCTACCGAGACCTGTTCCTGATAAAGCTGCCCGTCTCTTACCATACAGAAGTTCACAAAAATACCGTCTCCATAGCTCTCCAGATACGGATAGGTAAAACGCACAATCGTATCGGACAAGTTCAACGCCTTACTTTCCAGTTGTTTGTCACCACAGAAGACGTTCATCATCACATAAGTGTCTTTTTCTGAAGTACCGAAACAGAATACTGCCGGGCGGGTTGCATCAAACTCCGTATTTTCCGCATAGAACCAAGTAGGTGATTTCACCGGCGGACGCTTGTCGCCGATAGAGAATAGGATCGTCTGAGCCTCCGTCTCCACTTCTTTTCCCTGACTGTCTTTCGCTACCGCTTTCAGCATATAAGCTCCCGATGGAAGATTCTTCCAGTCAAGCGTCATTTCCTTATTAGAAGTAAATGTTCCTGTTGCAACGGGATTCTCACTTACCTTCTTAAAGCCGGTTTCTTTCAGCCTACTCTCTTTCACGTTTGTCTCTTCGAGGGGATACAGATAGTAATTGCCATTCACCTCCACAGGCTGTTCGTTCAGGTTCTGAGCTTTAAACACAATATCAAACGGCCGGTCTTTGCACGTCTTCTTGTCCAACTCCATCTGTAGAACCAACGAACGGTTACCTGCCGAAATCACATCCGTAGAAGATTGCGTTTCACCTGCCACATTGGTAACAGTAGCTTCGATGGAATAACGGTAATATACTCTATCATTATTCTTATACTCGTCACTTTCCTCCAGACGGACGGGTATCGTAAATTCTCCATTCTCATTGGCAGTCACCTCTCCGGAAGCAATCTGCACAGCCCCCGAAATTCTCCAGAGGTTATATGCAGAACGTTTTACCGTATATTTCACCGGAAGATCCTGAAGCGACACACCGCTATAAGATTGAATCTTACCTTTCACCTGCACTTCATCTCCGAGCTTGTAGCTTTCCGTCTGCTTTTCAAAAGTTATATCAAATGTCGGACGTTTATAATCTTCTACACGAACAGTCGTTCCACCCTCTCCCGCCGTTAAAGAAAAGACTCCGTTCAGACAAGCGGAAGGCAAAGCAAAATCAGTCGCAAACGAACCGAATTCATTGGTACGTACAGATTTCCGTCCCACTTCCTGATAGTTCGCATCGTACAAAGTCACTGTATAGGGTTTGTTCGGAATCACATCGGCTGTGTCCGATTTCTGGGCAAATGCAATACCTTTCACATACACAGTCTGTCCCGGACGATACAGAGAACGGTCGGTCAACAACGTCATTTCCTCAACAGCTTTATCTTTATTGCCGTAGTATCCATAACTTCCGCCATAAATTCCTTGTTTCGGCATAGCCGTATCCGTGCCTTTCGAGGCTTTCAGATACCGATACTTGGCATTCCTGAGGAATACCACTTTTCCCTCTTTATCGGTCGTAAACTCTTGCAACACCTTCTCGTCACTACTGTATAGTGTAACTTTCGCATTGGGAATGGGATGTCCGGTCTGTCCGTCCAGAGTCACCACCTCGTATTGGTTTTCGGGCAGACGGCAGGTCAATACTTTAAAACGTGTCACGTTAAACTTGCTTTCGCTATCCCTCTTGGCACGGATATCCGGAATAATACGCATCACGTAAGTTCCCAAATCCGGAGCTTTGAATGTAAATACAGTATCCTTTGCCCGATAATCTTTCGGACGAAGAACGGAATAATGTTGTTCTTTAACCAGTTTCTTCGCCTGATACAGCCGCACAGTAAAGCCATCCAGATTTTTATGTCCCACATTCAACTTGATTTCTTCATTCGGAAAGGCCTGGCTCACTGCACTGACATTCAAGAAAGGCGCTAAAATCTCTTCACGGAGATTCTTCAGCGCATTTATCCTGCGATAGCCCGGATAAAGACGGATCGCCTCATCACAAAGTTGCAAAGCGTTGACTTGCTGCATCTTCTCAACAGCATAGCGGGCTTGTGCCAAATAGACTTCCGCACATATCGGCTCTGATTTGAACTGCCTTTTAAGCTCGTCCAAAGCGGCATTATATGTGTCTGCCGTCCATTCGCCCAATCCTTTTTTTAGTTGGACAGGCTGCAATTTGTTATCATTGCCACGTTCCCATTCCAGATATTGAAGCATGGTCAATACATACCCCTCTTTAAGCCCGGCCGTCTCATAAGCGTCAGCCATACGCTCATATATATTGATAATATCCTGTTTCACAGGAGAAACTGTGATACCATTGAAGCTGCCGCGTTCGAGTCTTTCAATCTGATTCAGAGCCCTGACGGCACGGGAAGCCAGCAGATGGTACATATCGTGATGATAATATTCGCTGGTTTCGCCCAGCTCCACAAAAGGAATGTAATTGCGTGAAGAAGTTTTGAGCAATAAGAGAGAGTCCGCCAAAGCTTCCTTTACATTAGTCCGCACTTTCTCTACAAACATATTCGCCGTCCATTCGCGTATATCTGCGGACGGAGTCTCACCTACAATCTCGGTTCTTTGCCGGAGTTGCCACTGGTTGTCGGCAGCATAATTGGCATAGAATTCCGCTATCAAAGAGTGTAATATGGCGCGATCCATCGGCTGTTCTGTCTGCTTCGCCCATTGCTCCAAGTCTCTTAAACCGACATAAAAGCTATCCGGTGTCAATATATCCTGAGTTTTCATCCGCCACATATACGCTTTCAACATTTGTGCGGAATTCCTTTCTTTCTCTCCTTTCTGATAAATTTCATCAGTCAGTTTTATCACTGTCTTAGGCAAGCTCTTTTTCTCCGCCTGCTCCACTTCTTTCCATAATTTGTCGAAAGTCTGTGCTTGCATTGCCGGAATCACTCCCAGTCCAAACAGCACCATCATACAAATCTGCCTTACTTTCATAATCTCTCCAGTTTAAGTTTGATAGATATCTTTGCTTAAACAACAAAGTAAAGAAATAAAGTTTAAAGATTTGTACTTTTTAGCTTAAATTTTGCTTTCATCCTTACTGTAATTCAAAGATATACAGAACGGATAACCGGCCTTACAGTATATAAACAAAGTGGGGATATCGTTTTCAATAACGTATCCCCACTCTAAACTTAGTTAATATACTCGTTCTCATTTCTCAATTCTATACCCCCATGACAGCATTTCGTTACGACCTACTTCACTGAGGATTTTTCTTACTAAAGAACTCATTTTCTTTGCCATAATCTTAAATCTTTTAAATTACTAATTCCTGAAAACTAAAACTTACTTGTTAGGGGTTGCATTAATTGTCGAATATCCCCAAACATGTACATCGGCTTCGCCGATCTTTCTAAACAATCTTTTTAACCTTTTCATTTTGTTATCCTCCTAATTACATGTTTTACAACACAAAAATACGGCCTTTGTTTATACGTTGTACCCCAAAAAGAGACAAATTTATGTTTTATAGCATATTTCTTGACTTGCGTCAATTAATTTATTTGTTATAAAAGGCAATTGTAACAGAGTGGCAGTTAATAAGACAAAAAGGCACAGATGAAATGTCATCCGTGCCTTTTGCTAAATTATATCTACATTATATCTACCTATATATAATAGGTATAGGTACGCTCTTATTTAATCGGAGTCTGCTCTAAGGTGGCCACCAGGAAGTCATAGAACTTCTGCACAGTGGGAATCAGCGCTCTTTCATCCGGTGAATGCGGTGAACGCAAGGTCGGGCCGAAAGAAATCATATCCAATCCCGGAATAATAGCACCGATAATGCCACATTCCAAACCTGCATGGATTACTTTCACTGCCGGTTCTACTCCAAACTGCTGCTTATAGGACGCTTTCATCGCTTTCAGAATCGGAGAATCGACATTCGGTTGCCAACCGGAGTAACCGCCTGTCATCTCCACCTTCATCCCTGCCATAGAGAAACAAGATTCGAGACTGGTAGTCAAATATTCCTTCATGCTGTCGCTTGAACTGCGAGCCAAAATCTTAATAGCCGCTTTGCCTTCGCCAATCGTTATTATGGCAAGATTGGAGGATGTCTCTACCGTGTCCGGAACAGTAGGAATCATACGTGTCACCCCATTCTGACAAGCAAAAATCGCATCAATCAGGTTGTCCTGAATCTCTTCCGGAACTTCACCAGCCGGAAGTTCCACACGTTCCGCCGTGAAACTGATCGGAGTCTCGATAGCCGAATATTCTTCATTGAACAGGTCTTCGCAATATTTCACCAAGCCCAACAGCTCTTTTTCATTTTCGGCAGGAATTGTAATTACCGCATGCGCTTCACGCGGGATAGCATTACGCATATTACCGCCTTCCCAACTTGCCAAGCGAGCTTCATAGCTGGCAACGGCTTCACGAATAAAACGAACCAGCAATTTATTCGCATTGGCACGTCCTTCATTGATTTCCAGTCCCGAATGTCCGCCGCGCAATCCTTTCAATGTTACTTTCACTGCGATATCTCCTTCTTCCGGAGCCACCTCTTTATATTCCAGAGTAGCAGTGACATCCATACCTCCGGCACAACCGATATACAATTCACCTTCATCTTCCGAATCCAGATTCAACAGGATTTCCCCATTCACCGTACCCGGTTTCAGACCGAACGCACCATACATCCCGGTCTCTTCATCCTTAGTGATCAGAGCTTCCAAAGGACCGTGTTTCAAATCTTTTGCTTCCAGCACGGCCATGATGGCAGCTACCCCCAGTCCGTTGTCCGCACCCAAAGTTGTACCTTTCGCTTTTACCCAGTCACCGTCTATATAAGTTTCAATCGGATCTTTTTCAAAATCGTGTACAGTATCGTTGTTCTTTTGGGGAACCATATCCATGTGTGCCTGAAGAATCACGCCTTTGCGGTTTTCCATACCCGGAGTTGCCGGCTTACGTATAATCACGTTGCCTGCTTCGTCTACAAAAGATTCCAGTCCTAAGCCTTTTCCGAAGTTAATCAGAAATTCAGTCACTTTTTCCATATGCCCTGACGGACGAGGAATCTGAGTCAACGAATAAAAATGCTTCCATACGTTTTGTGGAGCTAAAGAAAGAATAGTACTCATAACAAATCTATTTTTATTAAGTGATTACTTTCGCTGTCTGTTGGTGAACGGCAATGCCGCCAAACCATATATGCCCAACAAAACTACTAAAAAGGTTTGAATACCGTGCACAATCAAGGCAAATATTCCGGCATTTGTCACATTTACTCCATAAAGCATCATCATAGAGATAACGGCAAAGTGCCATGGACCCGCTCCGTTGGGGGTCGGCACGATCACTGCGAATGTGCCGCCAACAAACATGACCAAAGCCGCCATCATGCCTAAATGCGCAGTGAAAGCAAAGCAATAGAACGTGAAGTAAAAGTGGAAAAAGTAACAAGCCCAAATAGCTAATGTATAAAATATAAATAAAGGAATATTGCGTACTCCACGCAAGGACATAATTCCCTCCCAGATATTCAAGACAAAACCTTTTACCCGTTCATAAAAGAATAATGTCTTTCGTAAATAATAAAGTAACATCGCCACTCCGATGAAACAGAACAGGACAATATAAAACCATACGGACGTCAACAGATGCATCATGGAAGGTATCTTCGTTCCGGTCTGTTGAAGAAAAGTGACAAATATCGGCATCTGCAGCAAGACGGTAATTCCTGTTATCAGGAGAATGGTCAACGTATCGACCAACCGTTCCGTCACGACTGTTCCCAATGATTTGGCAAACGACACATCATCGTATTTTGCCAATATTCCGCAACGGCTCACTTCTCCGATACGGGGAACGACCAAACTGGCAGCATAAGAAACAAAAATGGCATTCACACAATCCCTTCTTTTAGGAAACGCATCCAAAGGCTCCAACGTCTGCCGCCACCGCCAGCCACGAAACACTTGCGCAAATATTCCGAACAACAGCGAGAAAAGCATCCACCACCAATTTGTACCATGCTTCAACACATCGCCCGCCTCTGCAAAATCAAAGTCGCGATACACCCAGAATAAAATAAAGCCGCCCAAAACAATCGGTAATATCAGTTTCAGCGTCTTTTTTAACAGTTTCTTCATCCTTAATTCTTCATTAGCTACGCTGGCATATCATTTATTTTTAATTAGTGGCACGTTCTTCATTTAAAAGAATTACCTTTGTCGACTGCAAAAGTAATTATTTAGTTGGTAAATGAAATTAGTAAAGCCTAAAAAGTTTCTCGGACAGCACTTTCTGAAAGATTTGAAAGTAGCTCAGGATATTGCCGATACGGTCGACACCTTTCCCGAACTGCCCATTTTAGAGGTAGGACCGGGTATGGGCGTACTGACTCAATTTCTGGTGAAGAAAGACCGGCTGGTAAAAGTCGTAGAAGTTGACTATGAATCGGTTGCTTATCTCCGCGAAGCCTATCCGTCACTGGAAGACCATATTATTGAAGACGATTTCCTGAAGATGAATCTTCACCGGTTGTTTAATGGGAAACCTTTCGTTCTGACCGGTAATTACCCGTATAATATCTCCAGCCAGATCTTTTTCAAGATGTTGGATAATAAGGATATCATTCCTTGTTGCACAGGTATGATCCAGAAAGAGGTTGCCGAACGTATTGCCGCCGGACCGGGCAGCAAAACATACGGTATTCTCAGCGTATTGATTCAAGCGTGGTACAAGGTGGAATATCTGTTTACCGTCAGCGAACACGTATTCAACCCACCCCCAAAAGTCAAAAGTGCCGTTATCCGTATGACGCGCAACGAAGTCCAAGAGCTGGGATGCGACGAGAAGTTATTCAAGCAGGTGGTGAAAACCACCTTCAACCAACGGCGCAAGACTTTGCGCAATTCCATCAAACCGATCTTAGGCAAAGATTGTCCGCTGACAGAGGATTCATTATTCAATAAACGTCCGGAACAACTATCGGTAGAAGAATTTATCGACTTGACCAATAAAGTGGAAGAAGCACTGAAACAACAATGAACGAGGAATACATTGATACCGTAAAACACCTTATAGAGCAGAAAGACGCTGATAAGGTAAAAGAACTCCTCGTCGACCTTCATCCGGCCGACATCGCTGAGTTATGCAATGACTTGAATGCGGAAGGAGCCAGATTCATTTATCGCTTGCTCGACAATGAAACGGCCGCCGACGTGTTGGTCGAAATGGATGAGGACGCACGTAAAGAGCTTCTCGAAATGCTTCCTTCGGAGACTATCGCCAAACGCTTTGTCGACTATATGGATACGGATGACGCCGTAGACCTGATGCGTGAACTTGACGAGGACAAACAGGAAGAAGTTCTTTCGCATATCGAAGACATCGAACAGGCAGGAGATATTGTCGACTTGTTGAAATACGACGAAAATACCGCCGGCGGTTTGATGGGTACGGAAATGGTACTTGTCAACGAGAACTGGAGTATGCCCGAGTGTCTGAAAGAGATGCGGCAACAAGCGGAGGAGCTGGATGAGATCTATTATGTATATGTCATCGACGACGACGAACGTTTGCGTGGTATCTTCCCGCTCAAGAAAATGATTACTTCTCCATCCGTGTCCAAAGTAAAGCATGTGATGCAGAAAGATCCGATTTCCGTGCACGTAGACACTCCTATCGATGAAGTGGTACAAGCGATTGAGAAGTATGACTTGGTGGCTATTCCCGTTATCGACAGCATCGGGCGGCTCGTAGGACAAATCACTGTCGACGACGTCATGGATGAGGTTCGTGAACAGTCGGAACGTGATTACCAATTGGCTTCCGGTCTTTCGCAAGACGTAGAAACCGACGACAACGTACTCAAGCAGACTACTGCCCGTCTCCCCTGGTTATTGATCGGTATGCTCGGCGGTATCGGAAACTCCATGATTCTGGGTAACTTCGATTCAACCTTTGCCGCCCATCCTGAAATGGCGCTCTATATCCCGCTTATCGGTGGTACAGGTGGAAATGTCGGAACACAATCTTCGGCTATCATCGTGCAAGGGCTGGCAAACAGCTCGCTGGATGCTAAAAACACATTCAAGCAAGTGACCAAAGAAGCAGTAGTGGCGTTAATCAATGCTACAATCATCTCTCTATTGGTATATACATATAATTTCATCCGCTTCGGCGCAACGGCTACGGTTACGTATTCCGTATCCATCAGTCTGTTTGCCGTAGTGATGTTCGCTTCTATTTTTGGAACACTCGTGCCAATGACGCTCGAAAAGCTAAAAATAGATCCCGCCATTGCAACGGGGCCCTTTATTGCCATCACAAATGACATTATCGGCATGATGTTGTACATGGGAATTACGGTTTTATTATCATAAAAACAGGCTAAACAAAAAAAAATAAGCAAAATAGTATGAAGTAATCGTTTTATTTCATTAATTTGTGACCCAAAACTAATATACAATGATGGACGCTCATGACACTAATCAACCCTTGAACCAAGGGGAATTAGAAGAAGAAAAAAAAACAGTCGAGGTTTCTGAAGCTATAACAGAGACTCCAACTGAAGAAGTTACTGCCGAAGTTCAAACTGAAGCAGCTCCTAAACCTGCTACAAAGGAAGATGTATTGAACCAATTAAAGGAGCTTGCGCAGAATGCAGAAAATGCGAACAAGCAGGATATCGACAATCTGAAACAATCATTCTACAAGTTACATAACGCCGAACTGGAAGCTGCTAAAAAGGAGTTCACAGATAACGGTGGAGCCATTGAGGATTTTGTTCCGCAAGAAGACCCGGAAGAAGAAGAATTCAAACGTCTGATGGGAGTTATCAAAGAAAAGCGAAGCAAAATGGCTGCTGAGTTAGAACGACAAAAAGAAGAAAACCTACAAGTCAAACTTTCCATCATCGAAGAACTGAAGGAATTAGTAGAATCCGGAGATGATGCCAATAAGTCTTATACCGAATTTAAAAAGTTGCAACAGCAGTGGAATGAGACGAAGCTGGTTCCGCAAGGCAAAGTAAATGAACTGTGGAAGAATTATCAATTATATGTAGAGAAGTTCTACGACTTATTGAAGCTGAACAACGAATTCCGCGAATATGACTTCAAGAAGAACTTGGAAATCAAGACTCACCTTTGCGAAGCTGCCGAAAAGTTGGCTGACGAGGAAGATGTTGTTTCCGCTTTCCACCAACTCCAAAAATTGCATCAGGAATTCCGTGATACGGGTCCGGTAGCCAAAGAGTTGCGTGATGAAATATGGAACCGCTTCAAAGCGGCTTCTACCGCTGTCAACCGTCGCCATCAGCAACATTTTGAGGCACTGAAGGAAACAGAACAGCACAATCTAGACCAAAAAACCGTTATCTGCGAAATCGTAGAAGCGATAGAATATAATGAACTGAAAACATTCTCTGCTTGGGAAAACAAGACTCAGGAAGTAATTGCATTGCAAAACAAATGGAAAACAATCGGTTTTGCGCCTCAAAAGATGAATGTGAAGATATTCGAACGTTTCCGTCATGCGTGTGATGACTTCTTCAAGAAAAAAGGAGAGTTCTTCAAGAGCTTGAAAGAAGGAATGAACGAAAATCTGGAAAAGAAAAAAGCACTGTGCGAGAAAGCGGAAGCCTTGAAAGACAGCACTGACTGGAAAGCTACTGCCGACGCTCTCACCAAACTTCAAAAAGAGTGGAAGACTATCGGACCGGTAGCCAAGAAACATTCGGATGCAGTATGGAAACGTTTCATTTCCGCTTGTGACTATTTCTTCGACCAGAAAAACAAAGCTACTTCTTCACAACGTTCTGTGGAAGCAGAGAACATGGAGAAAAAGAAAGCATTGATCGAAAAGCTGTCTGCCATCGACGAAAACATGGATATGGAAGAAGCCAGTACACTTGTTCGGGAGTTAATGAAAGAATGGAACTCTATCGGTCATGTGCCATTCAAAGAGAAAGATAAACTTTACAAGCAATACCACAACTTGATTGACCAATTGTTTGACCGTTTCAACATCAATGCTTCCAATAAGAAACTAAGTAACTTCCGTTCTAACATCAGCAATATTCAAGGAAGTGGCCCGCAATCTTTATACAGAGAACGAGAAAAGCTGGTACGTGCTTATGAGAATATGAAGAACGAACTACAGACATATGAAAACAATCTGGGCTTCCTGACTTCCACTTCAAAGAAAGGTAGTAGCCTGTTAACTGAATTGAATCGCAAGGTAGACAAATTAAAAGCAGATCTGGACTTGGTTTTACAGAAAATCAAGGTAATTGACGAATCAATAAAAGCTGAAGAGTGATCCGCTCGCTGATTTGAGAAGATACAGGAAAGTGTATCAGAATGCAGATTAACGGTAAATTATCGCAAAAGAATTCTATAGAATATTATCAACGCATAGAATCTTCTGTGATAATTTACCGTTAATCTGCATTTTATCATTCATTATGACACCCTCTTATTTTCAGCCGAACCGAATCTCAAATATCAAAAAAGAGCATCCGTATCACCTAATTAACCACCGAATTAGCGTCAACTTTTTTTCGGATGGCATTTGTCAAAGCACAAAAAACCCGCTAAAATTGCATTTTAGCGGGTTTTTGTCAGTAAAAAGCTAGTGATTTGTTGGGCTACCTGGATTCGAACCAGGAATGACAGGACCAGAATCTGTAGTGTTACCATTACACCATAGCCCAATGATTTTCGTTTGCGGGTGCAAAGATACAAATAAATTGGGAAATCAAAACATTTCAGCTATTTTTTTTGCAAAAATCCTCAAATTAGTTTTCCCTAAGCAACTATCTCCACTAAAAAACACAAAAATTGAAGTATAACTTTCTTGTATCCAATAAATCAGCGTATATTTGTCAAAAATATCACGTTTATAATCAGAAACAAAGGGTGAGCCTTTTTTGTTATAAACCAAAAGAGAACATGAATTATTAATATCAAATGTAAGAATGAACGATACTAAAGTATTAATCGAGAAAATAAAAGAGGGAATTCAAGAAAAAAAAGGTAAGAATATCGTTATTGCCGATCTAACCAAAATAGAAGATACCATCTGTAAATATTTCGTTATCTGTCAGGGAAACTCTCCCAGCCAAGTAAGTGCTATTGTAGACTCAATCAAAGAATCCGCACGAAAGGGTGCTGACAGCAAGCCTTTTGCAGTAGACGGACTCCGGAATGCCGAATGGGTAGCTATGGATTATGCAGATGTATTGGTACATGTATTTTTACCGGAAACAAGAGCCTTTTATAATCTTGAACACCTTTGGGCTGATGCCAAACTTACTCAAATCCCCGATTTAGACTAAATTACGATTATGGACAATAAGAATAGCAATAACAATAATAACAGCAACAAACCTAACAATAAGGTTAACTTGCCAAAGTTCAATTTGAACTGGATGTATATGATTATTGCCCTGATGCTTCTCGGCCTCTGGTGGGGCAGTGATTCAAAGGGTGTCGGAAGTAAAAACGTTACTTACAGCGAGTTTCAGGACTACGTAAGAAATGGATATGTCAGCAAAGTACTGGGTTATGAAGACAAGTCAATCGAAGCTTATCTGAAACCCACTGCTGTTGGCGCTGTATTCGGAGCAGACTCCACAAAGGTGGGACGTAACCCCGTCATTACCAGCCGGACGCCGTCTACCGATAAGTTGGAAGAATTCCTGCAAACGGAAAAAGAAGCCGGTCATTTCGACGGAACATCGGATTACCCTCCTAAGTCGGACATATTTCCCGCTATCTTGATTCAGATCCTTCCACTCGTTCTGCTAGTAGCACTATGGATATTTTTCATGCGCCGTATGAGCGGTGGTGGAAGTGGAGGTCCCGGTGGCGTATTCAACGTAGGGAAATCAAAAGCCCAACTTTTTGAAAAAGGAGGAGCCATCAAAGTCACCTTCAAGGATGTAGCCGGTCTGGCGGAAGCCAAACAGGAAGTGGAAGAGATTGTCGAGTTCCTGAAAGAGCCGCAGAAATACACGGATCTGGGAGGTAAAATACCTAAAGGAGCTTTGTTAGTAGGCCCTCCGGGAACAGGTAAGACATTGCTTGCCAAAGCGGTTGCCGGTGAAGCGAACGTACCCTTCTTCTCCCTTGCCGGATCGGATTTTGTGGAAATGTTCGTAGGTGTAGGCGCATCCCGCGTCCGCGACTTGTTCAAGCAGGCAAAAGAGAAAGCTCCTTGTATTGTCTTTATTGACGAAATCGACGCAGTGGGACGCGCACGTGGTAAAAATCCCGCAATGGGAGGAAACGACGAGCGCGAAAACACCTTGAACCAGTTGCTTACGGAAATGGATGGCTTCGGTTCCAACAGTGGTGTGATTATTCTTGCCGCTACCAACCGGGTAGACGTATTGGACAAAGCCTTGCTCCGTGCAGGGCGTTTCGACCGTCAGATACACGTAGATCTGCCCGACCTGAATGAACGTAAAGAAGTATTCGGCGTACACTTGCGCCCGATCAAGATAGATGACACGGTAGATGTAGACTTGCTGGCTCGCCAGACTCCGGGATTCTCCGGCGCCGACATTGCCAATGTCTGCAACGAAGCGGCATTGATCGCTGCCCGTCACGGAAAGAAATTCGTTGGCAAACAAGACTTCTTGGATGCAGTAGACCGTATCATCGGTGGTCTGGAAAAGAAAACCAAGATTACTACAGAAGCCGAAAGACGTTCTATCGCCTTGCACGAAGCAGGACACGCATCCATCTCCTGGTTGCTGGAATACGCCAACCCTCTAATCAAAGTGACAATTGTTCCTCGTGGACGTGCATTGGGAGCAGCCTGGTATTTGCCGGAAGAGCGTCAGATCACAACAAAAGAACAAATGCTCGATGAAATGTGTGCTACGCTGGGAGGACGTGCAGCCGAAGACTTATTTATCGGCCGTATCTCTACCGGTGCCATGAACGATCTGGAAAGGGTTACGAAACAGGCATACGGCATGATTGCTTATTTAGGAATGAGTGATAAGCTGCCTAACTTATGTTATTACAACAACGAAGAATACTCCTTCAACCGTCCATATAGCGAGAAAACAGCCGAACTTATCGACGAAGAAGTAAAAAGGATGGTCAACGAACAGTATGAACGTGCCAAAAAAATCCTGTCTGAACATCAGGAAGGTCACAATCAATTGGCACAATTACTGATTGACAAAGAAGTGATCTTCGCGGAAGACGTTGAGCGTATCTTCGGAAAGCGTCCTTGGGCTTCCCGTTCAGAAGAAATCATGGCAGCCAAAGAAAGCCAGGATGCGGCTAAAGCAGAAAAGCAACTTGCTGAAAAGCTGAAAGGGGAAGAAAAAGAGATAAAAGAAGAGGAAGCCAAGAATTCTGCGGAAGAAAAAGCTGCGGAAGGAAAAGTTACCGTAGAAGGTTCCAAAGTCACTGTAGAGAAAAACACATCTACGGAACCGACTACCGATAAAGAAAAATAAGCCACTGTTTAATCAATTAAAAAACGAGCTGATTGTGAACAATTTTATAAAACGAGCCATCACAGGTGTACTCTTTGTTGCTATTTTGGTAGGATGCATCCTCTATGGCGCATTTAGCTTCGGCATCTTATTTACCGCCATTAGCGCACTCACCATTTATGAGTTCGGACAGCTGGTTAATATGCGTGCGGAAGGGGTTCAGATAAACAAGACCATCAATATGTTGGGCGGCGCTTATCTGTTTCTTGCCATCATGGGATTCTGCATTGACGCGGCTGATTCCAAAATCTTTATCCCCTACGTACTGCTATTGCTGTATATGATGATCAGCGAGCTGTATCTGAAGAAAGAGAATCCCGTGCTTAACTGGGCTTATTCCATGTTCAGCCAACTCTACATCGGGCTTCCGTTCGCTTTACTGAATGTATTAGCTTTCCACAACGATCCGGAATACAGCAGCATAAGTTATAACCCTATTCTACCACTATCTATCTTTATTTTCCTTTGGCTGAATGACACAGGTGCTTATTGCATCGGTTCGCTTATCGGAAAGCATAGATTATTCGAGCGTATCTCTCCTAAGAAATCATGGGAAGGTTCTATCGGCGGCGGAGTAGTAGCGATCGGAGTAGCCTTCATACTCGCTCATTATTTCCCGGTGATGTCCATGCCGGAATGGGCAGGGCTGGCTTTAGTCGTAGTTATATTCGGCACATGGGGGGATTTGACAGAATCACTGCTGAAACGTCAGTTGCACGTTAAAGATTCGGGAACTATTCTTCCTGGACACGGAGGAATGCTCGACCGTTTTGACAGTTCTTTAATGGCTATTCCGGCAGCAGTCGTTTATCTGTATGCACTAACCTGGTTCTAATCCAATCGCTTTATCGGATTATCAAACAAACCAACATCATAAAAAGAAAAGGTCGGGAACTTCACAGGAAGTGAGCCCGACCTTTTTCACACACAGCGAATCATAGTTAGAGGTTATCGGATTGAAGAAGTGGAATGCACATCCTTCGCCTTTTCCGGCACTCCTACCGGATGGTCGAAATCAAGAACGATCACTCTTCCTTCTCCATTTTCTTTTGAATTTATAGTAACTTTAAAACCTTTCATCGTAGTTTCACCATCCTCTTCCGTCGGATAAAAATCTTCCAGATTATAGGAAACCCGTCCCCATCCCCAATAACCGGTCACATCATCATACGTATTATAACGCAACTCCAGATGAACATAACCGTCTTCAGCAACATTTACCGTCTCCGGTGCCGATGGATCGCCAAGTTCACCGGGTTCAGTCGTATCCATCAGATTCTGAACAAGGCTGATACGATGTTTCGTCGAACGAGGTAGGTTCTGATGGAAAATAACATTCAGGTATTTCCCCCCTAGCCACATATCACCTTGATAAATCACAATCGGATCATTTCCAAATTCCTCCTCTTCTTCCGTAGTTTTCATTTCTTCCACCCCTTTAGTCAAGACATCCTGAATGCCTTCCATTTTTACCTGAACGCCCTTTTCGTCTTTCATATCAGCCAAAGGATTAAAGAATGCAACCACCCGTTCACCATCTACCGGTCTGTACCAAGGAATGGAAGAGCTGACCGGATCAATGATTCCCCAACGGTCACCCTCCAGGAAATAACCGCCGCCACCGGTTGTACGTACGGTCGCCCAGTCCCAACTGAAATCTCCGATAGAATAATAATCGTCGTCATCGTCACATGACTGCAACATTGGCACCAATGCCAACAATAGAATTCCTAAAAGCCATTTAAATTTTTTCATGTTAGATCCTTTCTTTTTTAACCTTCTGTCTTATAAATAAAAAAGCCGTGCAAATATTGCATCGGCTTTACGTTTATTCAGAAAAAGAAAGTTATTTTTTCAACAGCTCCAACATCTTGCACGCCGCATGACGAGGAGCGCCTGCCGGACCTAGCCGTTCAGCCATACGCTCATATTCCGCCAGCATTTCACGCCTGTACTTGTCATCTTCAAGAATCTTTTCCAGTTCACTCTGCATATTCTTCACAGTCATCGTATCAGCCACCAACTCCTTCACAACCTCACGGTCCGCAATCAGATTGACCAAAGAAATGAACTTCACCGTCAGAATATGACGCCTCAAAAACGAAATCACCTTTCCAATCGGAGTGTGATAACAAACTACCTGCGGAACGCGGAACAACGCCGTTTCAAGGGTAGCCGTTCCCGAAGTAACCAATGCCGCATCCGCGTGTTGCAGCAGACGATAAGTCTGACCAAAAATAATTTTCACCTTCGACTCTCCTATATACTGTTCGTAATATTCAGGAGCAATGGAAGGAGCGCCAGCCAGAACAAGTTGGTAGTCGGGGAAAGCAGAAGCCGCCTTCAACATATCCGGCAAGTTATCTTTTATCTCCTGCTTTCTGCTTCCTGCCAAAAGTGCAATAATCGGTTTATTCTCCAACTGATTATCCGCAATAAACCCAGCCGTATTTTTCGGATGCGCTTCCTGATAGGCCGTCACTTCATCCACCGTAGGATTCCCCACATAATGGATAGGATAGTGATGCTTTCCTTCAAAGAACTCCACTTCAAAAGGAAGAATGGAGAAAAGCTCGTCCACATCACGCTTTATATTCTTGATGCGGTATTCTTTCCAAGCCCATATCTTCGGAGAAATATAATAATATACGGGAATCTGCGTCTTTGCGTGGACAAACTTGGCGATATCCAGATTGAATCCCGGATAATCTACCAAAATGACAACATCCGGATTCCAGGAAACGATATCTTCCTTGCAACGTCTCATATTGGCAAAGATAGTACGCAGATGGAGCAACACCGGAACAAATCCCATATAAGCCAACTCCTTATAATGTTTCACCATCGTACCGCCTACGGCAGCCATCAGATCACCGCCGAAAAAACGAAATTCAGCTTGAGGATCTTCCACCTTCAAAGCTGCCATCAGATGAGAAGCGTGCAAGTCACCGGAGGCTTCGCCCACAATCAGATAATACTTCATAGAGTTGAGAGTTGAGAGTTGAGAGTTGAGAGTTGGTAGGGATAGATGACCAATAGAGTGTCATGCTTTCTTTTTCAACTTTCAATTTTCAACTAATTAAACCATTTATTAAGTTCATCAATAAAGTGATATGCCGTCACATCGACAGTCGTCGGAGTGATGGCCACGTAGCCGTTTGCTAATGCCCAATGATCGTTCCTTTCATTTTCAGGTTCGTGATCGGTAAATTCACCTGTCAGCCAAAAGTAATTCGGATCGCTCAGACGAGGGCAAGCAGCCCACTCGTTCGTCCAACACCCTTTGGCCTGTTCGCAAATCTTTACTCCTTTTATATCAGCCGTATCCGGGAAATTCACATTCAAGCAAGTCAAAGGAGGAAGTCCTTTTTCCAGTACCATCGCGGCAATCTTGCGTATATAAGGTCCCGCAGCCTCAAAATCCGCATCGGGAGCATGATTGCACAAAGAGAATCCAATGGAAGGAATCCCATTCAGACAACCTTCAAACACAACTCCCATCGTACCTGAATAATGTACATTGGTAGCCGAATTATCCCCATGATTAATACCACCTACTACCAAATCCGGTGTCCGGTCGAGTACTGTATTCCGAGCCAGTTTAATGCAATCGGTCGGGGTTCCCGAACATTTGTATACAGTCAGTCCAACTTCTTTTTTGACCAATTGATAATGAACAGGTTGTGTCACCGTAAGCGCGCATCCGCTACCGGAACGCGGTGAATCCGGTGCCATTACCACGATTTCTCCTAATGGACGGAGAAACTTAACCAGCTCGCTAATACCTTTAGCCATAATCCCGTCATCATTTGAAACGAGTATCAACGGCCTCTTATTTTCCATATATTCAATCCTTTCCTTTTTTTAATTATTCGCACAAAAGTAGCAAAAAGAAGCCGGAATGCCAACATTGGTCAAATATAATCCTTTGAAGTTTCGTAAGTTCAACCGACAAACTCAATCCGCCTGCAGTCATTTTCCGGTCAGAACGACTTTCTCAGCCGGATACAAGCCGGACATTGAGTTATTCATGCGGCTTGTTTAATACATTATACAGCTTGCTTAATACATTTATACGGTAGATTTAATGTATTTAGACGGTAATAACAACTCGTTTTACGTATATGAGCCATTCGGTTCACGTACGAAAACCTGAAAGTCCACGTACATCATCCGAACGAATCACGTACGTGAAACGGGAACGCAGTGCCTACCAAATACATTAGCAGTGCCCTGTCTGTACGTTACATCTACCGGCTTTGGCTTTAAATACCGCATCATATACAGAGAACATAACCACTAAACAACTACTTCATTCAGAAGAAAACACAGCAAAAGCTCAATCTTCCAGTCAAAAAGGACTTTCTTAATACATAGGAATACAAAAGTCAGAATACGCATCAAAACACTAATAGTCAATCATATTATACACGCGAATGCCCAAACAGTAATGGATTAAGGTGATAATAAAAGGCCTTATTTTTCCTATTATCACCTTATTATCACTCACTATTATCACCAAATCACACTTGATTATCAACATGTTAAGCCTAAGAAGTGACAAGTGACAATAAAAAGAGAGTTTTAAAACTCTATGAAAGCAACGGAATCTCCTCCTCTCCCACCCGTTTACAAATCTTAATCTTCTGCAAGCGAGCAAAAAAAGGAATAGATATCCAATATAAATATGTATATTTGCAAACTCATAAAGAGAAAAACAGATGACGAACCTGCAAGATTTTGTAACTGTTTCGTCCGACAGTTATTAACAAAACAGGTGACTTATCAACAGAAATTGCAAAGTTTCTCTTTTTTCGTAGGCGCTCTAAGGATTTATCACTTATTTCGCTGCCAATAAATTTAGAGAATATGGGAAAAATTATTGCTTTGGCCAATCAAAAAGGTGGTGTAGGAAAGACAACGACTACGATTAACCTCGCAGCCTCACTTGCCACACTGGAAAAAAAGGTACTCGTGATAGATGCCGACCCGCAGGCTAATGCCTCTTCCGGACTGGGAGTAGACATTAAGCAGTCGGAATGCACTATCTATGAATGTATTATTGACAGAGCCAACGTACAGGACGCTATCCTCGACACGGAAATCGATTCTTTAAAAGTAATCTCTTCGCACATCAATCTTGTAGGAGCAGAGATTGAAATGCTGAACCTCCCAAACCGCGAAAAGATTCTGAAAGAAGTGCTCACTCCTTTGAAGGAAGAATATGACTATATCCTGATAGACTGCTCGCCTTCATTGGGACTTATCACCATTAATGCCCTGACAGCGGCAGATTCTGTGATTATCCCCGTACAAGCCGAATATTTCGCTCTTGAGGGTATCAGCAAGCTGCTGAACACGATCAAAATCATCAAATCAAAACTGAATCCGGCTCTGGAAATCGAAGGATTCCTCCTTACGATGTACGACTCACGTCTGCGTCAGGCCAATCAGATCTACGATGAGGTGAAACGCCACTTTCAGGAATTGGTGTTCAACACCGTTATCCAACGAAATGTCAAACTGAGCGAGGCTCCCAGCTACGGTGTTCCGACCATTCTTTATGATGCGGATTCCACCGGCGCCAAGAACCACCTGGCTCTTGCTAAAGAGATTATCAACCGAAATAAATAAAAGAAGAAGATATGGCAACACAGAGAAGAAATGCATTAGGACGCGGACTTGACGCCTTGCTCTCGATGGATGATGTGAAAACCGAAGGTTCTTCTTCCATTAATGAGATAGAACTGGCAAAGATTGCTGTCAATCCCAACCAGCCCCGTCGTGAGTTTGACGAAACAGCTTTACAGGAACTGGCTGATTCGATTGCCGAAATCGGTATTATCCAACCGATCACCTTACGCAAAATATCGGACGATGAATATCAGATCATTGCCGGAGAGCGTCGTTACCGCGCTTCACAAAAGGCCGGACTGAAAACAATTCCCGCTTATATCCGCACTGCTGACGACGAGAACATGATGGAAATGGCGCTGATTGAAAACATCCAGCGTGAAGACTTGAATGCCGTAGAAATCGCACTTGCCTACCAGCACCTGCTTGACCAGTACGAACTGACCCAGGAACGCTTGAGCGAACGTATCGGCAAGAACCGGACAACCATCGCCAACTATCTGCGTTTGTTGAAACTGCCCGCTCCCATACAGATGGCTTTGCAGAACAAGCAGTTGGACATGGGACATGCGCGTGCGTTGATTTCACTGGGTGATCCGAAACTGCAAGTTAAAATATTTGAGGAAATACAAGAACACGGATATTCAGTCCGCAAAGTAGAAGAAATTGTTAAATCATTAAGCGAAGGAGAAGCTGTGAAAAGCGGTACGCGGAAAATAACTCCGAAGCGTGCCAAACTTCCGGAAGAGTTCAACTTACTGAAGAAACAACTCTCAGGCTTTTTCAACACCAAGGTACAACTCACCTGTTCCGAAAAAGGGAAAGGGAAAATCAGCATTCCTTTCGGCAACGAGGAAGAACTGGAACGTATCATGGAAATCTTCGACACGCTAAAGAAGTAAATGACAAGAAAAAGTAAGAAATATCAGTTACTCGTCATCACCCTGCTTCTCTGTATTTTACAGGTGGCAGGGATTGATGTGTATGCACAGTCCACTGTCACCCCGATGAAAAGGGACACGACTATCACGCAACGGGAAGCCCCGAAAGCCCGTGCCCGCAGACATCGTGAACCGGCTGTACAAGATTCTTTGAAGAAAGACTCGGTCCGGATTGTTCCCTCCAAAGAGCTTGTACCCCTCGACAGTCTGTCGGCCGCCAGCATACAAATAGCCGATAGTCTGGATGCAGCCAACAAGAAAGAATTGAAAAAAATTGAGCAGCCGGCATCCATCATGGTTAAGGCAGACAGCGTGCCGCCCGCAAAGGATATCAACAAAAAGATATTCATCCCGAATCCTACCAAAGCAACTTGGCTGGCAGTCGTATTTCCCGGCGGCGGACAGATTTACAACCGCAAATACTGGAAACTACCTATTATATATGGAGGATTTGCCGGATGTGCATACGCGTTGAGTTGGAATGGCAAGATGTATAAAGACTACTCACAAGCCTATCTGGACATTATGGACAGCAATCCGAATACAAAAAGTTACGAAGACTTGTTGCCGCCCAACGCCACCTACAACGAAGAGCAGCTGAAAAATACAATAAAACGAAGAAAAGATATGTTCCGTCGTTATCGGGACCTCAGCATATTTGCATTTATCGGAGTTTACTTGATCTCTATCATCGACGCATACGTAGATGCGGAGTTGTCCAACTTCGATATCACCCCCGACTTGAGTATGAAAGTAGAACCGGCTGTTATTGACAATAACAACCAATTCCGCTCTACCAGTTTGAAGAATAAATCGGTGGGATTGCAATGTGTATTACGATTTTAAAAAACACAATTTAGATTGATCTTATTATTGAAGCATGAAGAAATTAGTTAACTATTGTTCGATTATGTTCCTTTTACTAGTGGCAACATCGCAAGTAAAAGCGCAAAGTGTAGATGTAGTGATTCGTGAAAATGGAACTGAGCGCAAAGAGAGCATTGACTTGCCTAAAAGTATGACATACCCGCTCGACAGCCTGTTGAATGACTGGAAAGCCAAAAACTATATTGACTTGGGTAAAGATTGCAGCACAGCGGAAATCAACCCTCTGTTCAGCGATTCGGTTTACATCGACCGTTTGTCGCGCATTCCGGCTGTCATGGAAATGCCCTACAACGATATCATACGCAAATTTATCGATATGTATGCAGGACGTTTGCGCAACCAGGTTTCTTTCATGTTAAGCGCTTGCAACTTCTATATGCCTATTTTCGAGGAAGCATTAGATGCATACGGACTTCCATTGGAGCTGAGATACCTTCCGATTATCGAATCCGCGTTGAATCCTTCAGCCGTATCGCGTGCCGGAGCTTCCGGTTTGTGGCAATTCATGATCGGTACGGGAAAGATTTACGGACTGGAGTCGAATAGTCTTGTGGACGAACGTCGCGACCCAATCAAGGCGACTTGGGCTGCCGCACGCTACCTCAAAGAGATGTATAATATTTACGGTGACTGGAATCTCGTGATTGCAGCCTACAATTGCGGTCCCGGCACTATCAATAAGGCAATCCGCCGCGCCAATGGTGAAACCGACTATTGGAAGATTTACAATTACCTGCCCAAAGAAACACGCGGATATGTACCGGCCTTTATCGCAGCCAACTATGTGATGACTTATTATTGCGATCATAACATCTGCCCGATGGAAACCAACATTCCGGCAAGCACGGATACCGTACAAGTCAACAAGAATCTGCATTTCGAGCAAATAGCCGACTTGTGCAACGTTCCGTTGGACCAAATCAAAAGTCTGAACCCGCAATATAAGAAACAAATCATTCCGGGTGATAACAAACCGTATACCCTCCGCCTACCGATCGAAGCCATCAGCACTTTTATCGACAGACAGGATACAATTTTCGCACATCGTGCGGATGAATTGTTCCGCAACCGTAAGACCGTTGCCGTGAAAGAGATCAGTCCTTCTACACGCAGGGCTGCGACAGCAGTTGCAGGTAAAGGGAAACCAACCTATTACAAGATAAAAAGTGGTGACACTTTATCGTCCATTGCCGAGAAATACGGAGTCAGAGTGAAGGATATACAGCGATGGAACGGAATGTCTAACACGAAGATTGCAGCAGGAAAACGATTGAAAATATACAAATAAACAGTTTCCCGCTTGCACCGTTCGGAAATTTGCTTATTTTTGCAAAACTAAGCAAATGAGAGGATAACAATTATGGATAATCTGCCCCCAAAAGAAATAGCTGATGAAGATATGATCAATCAGGCGTTCCAGCAACTACTGAATGATTATCTCAGCACAAAACATCGCAAGAAAGTTGAAATCATCACGAAAGCTTTCAACTTCGCCAATCAAGCGCATAAAGGTATCAAACGCCGTTCGGGTGAACCTTACATTATGCACCCGATTGCCGTTGCAAGTATTGTATGCAACGAAATCGGTTTGGGCTCGACCTCCATCTGCGCAGCCTTATTGCACGATGTGGTAGAAGATACCGACTACACCGTTGAGGATATTGAAAACATCTTCGGGCCGAAGATTGCCCAGATCGTAGACGGACTGACTAAGATATCCGGTGGAATATTTGGCGACCGCGCCTCAGCACAAGCAGAGAACTTCAAAAAGTTACTGCTTACCATGTCGAATGATATCCGGGTTATCCTTATCAAGATAGCCGACCGTTTGCATAATATGCGTACACTCGGTTCGATGTTGCCCAACAAGCAATATAAGATTGCGGGTGAAACGCTCTATATCTACGCTCCGCTGGCCAACCGCCTGGGGCTCTATAAGATAAAGACCGAGCTGGAAAACCTGAGCTTCAAATACGAACATCCCGAAGAATATGCGGAGATAGAGGAAAAGCTGAACGCCACAGCCGCCGAACGCGATAAGGTCTTTAATGATTTCACAGCCCCTATCCGTACACAACTCGATAAGATGGGATTGAAATACCGGATTCTCGCCCGTGTAAAATCAATCTATTCCATCTGGAACAAGATGCAGACCAAGCATGTTCCTTTCGAAGAGATCTATGACTTGCTGGCGGTCCGGATTATTTTCGAGCCCCGCAATATGGAAGAAGAGCTCAATGATTGTTTTGACATCTATGTATCTATCTCCAAAATATATAAGCCGCACCCGGATCGCCTGCGCGATTGGGTAAGCCACCCCAAAGCAAACGGTTACCAGGCATTGCACGTGACTCTTATGGGTAACAACGGGCAATGGATCGAAGTCCAGATCCGTAGCGAACGGATGAACGACGTTGCCGAACAAGGCTTTGCAGCACATTGGAAATACAAAGAAGGAGGAGGCAGCGAGGATGAAGGAGAACTGGAAAAATGGTTGAAGACCATTAAGGAAATATTGGATGATCCGCAACCGGACGCCATCGACTTCTTGGACACTATCAAACTGAACTTATTTGCTTCCGAAATATTTGTGTTCACACCCAAAGGGGAACTAAAGACTATGCCGCAGAATTCAACGGCACTCGACTTCGCATTCTCCCTGCATACCGACATCGGTAGCCATTGTATCGGCGCTAAAGTCAATCACAAATTAGTGCCGCTTAGTCACAAGCTGCAAAGTGGAGACCAGGTTGAGGTATTAACTTCTAAATCGCAACGTGTGCAACCGCAATGGGAAGTTTTCGCGACCACCGCCCGCGCCCGCACTAAGATAGCGGCAATTCTCCGCAAAGAGCGCAAAGCCAATCAAAAGATAGGTGAAGAGCTACTGAATGAGTTCTTGAAAAAAGAGGAAATACGACCGGGAGAAGCTGTCATCGAAAAGTTGCGCAAGTTCCATAACGCCAAGAATGAGGAAGAACTGTTGGCAGCGATTGGCAGCAAAGCAATCATTCTGGGGGAAGCTGACAAGAATGAACTGAAAGAAAAGCAGACCAGCAACTGGAAGAAATACCTTACTTTCTCTTTTGTCAACGGCAACAAAGACAAGCAGCAAGAGGAGAAAGAACCTCAGGAAAAAGAGAAGATCAACCCGAAAGAAGTGCTCAAACTGACAGAAGAAAGTTTGCAGAAAAAATATATCATGGCAGAATGCTGCCACCCTATTCCCGGTGATGACGTTTTGGGATATGTGGATGAGAACGACCGGATTATCATTCATAAACGCCAATGCCCCGTTGCCGCCAAGCTAAAGAGCAGTTACGGCAACCGCATATTAGCCACAGAATGGGATACCCACAAAGAACTGTCATTCCTCGTATATATATATATAAAAGGTATAGACAGCATGGGACTGTTGAATGAAGTGACACAAGTTATCTCCCGGCAGCTTAATGTGAATATCCGCAAGCTGACCATCGAAACCGAAGACGGTATATTTGAGGGTAAAATACAGCTATGGGTTCATGATGTGGAGGATGTAAAGACTATCTGCAACAATCTGAAAAAGATTCAGAATATCAAACAGGTGAGCCGTGTAGAAGAGTAAATTCTATTTTAAAACGAGAATTATCGCAGATTAACGCAACGCAAATAGAATATGAACTATCCGCGCAAATCTGCGTTTAATTCTTATTATTCTTATATCATGCCGTATTTACTTGCGACCATCCAATTCTCCTTTTATTGCTAACAGCTCTTCTTTAATCGCCTTCAACCGATTCATGATTTCATAATTCCGGACAGTAGCTTCTTTATTATCTTTCAAACGTTGGCGGGCGCCCGGAAGCGTCATGCCTTTCTCTTTCACCAGATGATAGATGAGCCCGATTGTTTCCACATCTTCTTTACGATATTGGCGTATTCCTCTACCGGCAGTCTTGGGAGAGATCTGCGGAAACTCCTTTTCCCAAAAACGGAGCAGAGAAGTATTGACTCCGAACATATCGGCAACTTCTCCTATGGAATAATATAGTTTCAGTTCTTTATCCGTATTAAGCATAACACTCCTGTCTTTTTTTAGAATTAATCGAATACCTTACCGTGGTTGGCAGCCAACTGAATCATCTTCTCGTAATCCTCAGCACTTAAATCCATGAAATAATAGTTCACCGGATTCACCACCTGTCCCTTCACGTGCACTTCATAATGGAGATGCGGCCCGGTACTCTTTCCCGTACTACCCACTTTTCCAATCACCTCTCCACGCACCACCTTCTTTCCGACTTTCGTATTAAACCCCTGCAAGTGAGCATATCGAGTGAGATATCCGAAGCCATGATCAATCTCAATGGTATTGCCATATCCGGTTTCCCACCCTACCTTTACCACAGTTCCGTCTCCGGTAGCATATACATCCGTTCCCGGATGAGCGGAAAAGTCCATTCCCGCATGAAACTTCGTCGTACCGTAAATAGGATCAATACGTGTACCATAACCGGAAGCCGTCTGACGAAGGTCCTTATTGGAAATAGGCTGAATGGCGGGAATACATTTCAACATTTCATCATGATTCTTGCACATATCCACCACATCATCAAAAGATTTCGATTGGATATAGAGCCGTTTGGATAGAACGTCCAACTTCTGAGTAGTATTCACCACCAGTTTCGCATTCGCTAAGTCCATCAGTTCCTCATAACGGTTCGTACCTCCGTAACCGGCCTGACGGATAGCGGGAGAAACGGGATCGGCCTGCAGGATTACCCGATAGAGGTTATCATCACGCTGCTGAATATCCTGAAGCACCCCCATAGCGTCGTCCAAACGACGGGAAAGTACATTATATTGTGCCAAAAGACGGCTGTTTTCAATTCTTAATTCCTTCTCCGATGGAGAGCCGAAGATAAGAAGCAACACGATAAAACAGCCCGCTCCCAACCCCATACCATAGAAAAGCCGACGCAAAATACTAAGCGCACGCTGCCGTACGGTGGGGTAAATTCGATCGTATGTCTGCGTCTGTGGATTATAGATATAGTAAACTTTGCGCATCTTTTTGAAAATATTTCGCTTGTTAATACGGCAAAAGTAATAAAAACGAGCTATCTTTGCACAGTTTTTACGAATTTATGAGCTGTGATTTATGATTTATTGGAGATTCCTCCCTTCTCTCATATCCCACAGCCCCATAGTTCATAATTCATAACTCATAATTCTTCATTATATGTTGACTGCAAAAGAGATCAGAGATTCATTCAAGAATTTCTTTGAGTCGAAAGGACACCACATCGTTCCGTCGGCTCCAATGGTGATTAAAGACGACCCTACCCTGATGTTTACCAATGCGGGTATGAACCAGTTTAAAGATATTATTTTGGGCAACCACCCGGCGAAATACAAAAGAGTCGCGGACTCTCAGAAATGTTTGCGCGTAAGCGGAAAGCACAATGACTTGGAGGAGGTAGGACACGATACTTACCATCATACCATGTTCGAAATGCTCGGTAACTGGTCGTTCGGCGATTACTTCAAGAAAGAAGCCATCAGTTGGGCATGGGAATATCTGGTAGATGTCTTGAAACTGAATCCGGAACATCTCTACGCAACCGTATTCGAAGGAAGTCCCGAAGAAGGATTGAGCCGTGACGACGAAGCCGCTTCCTATTGGGAACAATTCCTGCCGAAAGATCATATCATCAACGGCAACAAGCACGATAATTTCTGGGAAATGGGTGATACAGGACCTTGCGGACCTTGTTCCGAAATTCATATCGACCTTCGTCCGGCAGAAGAACGCGCCAAGATTTCCGGTCGCGATCTCGTGAACCATGATCATCCGCAGGTGATTGAAATCTGGAATCTTGTATTCATGCAGTACAACCGCAAGGCAGACAGCAGTCTTGAGCCGCTTCCCGCAAAAGTGATCGACACCGGTATGGGATTCGAACGTCTTTGTATGGCACTTCAAGGCAAAACGTCCAATTATGATACGGACGTATTCCAGCCAATGCTGAAAGCGATTGCAGCCATGTCGGACACAGAATACGGAAAAGACAAGCAGCAAGATATTGCCATGCGTGTGATTGCCGACCACATCCGTACCATTGCGTTCTCTATCACGGACGGTCAGTTGCCTTCCAACGCTAAAGCAGGTTATGTGATCCGTCGTATCCTCCGCCGTGCCGTCCGTTATGGCTATACATTCCTCGGACAGAAGCAAGCATTCATGTACAAGTTGCTTCCTGTGCTGATTGAGAATATGGGTGAGGCTTATCCGGAACTGATTGCACAAAAGACATTGATTGAAAAGGTAATCAAAGAAGAAGAAGAATCATTCCTCCGCACATTGGAGACAGGTATCCGTCTGTTGGATAAGACAATGGAAGATACCAAAACTGCCGGAAAAACAGAAATCAGCGGTAAAGACGCCTTTACCTTATATGATACTTTCGGGTTCCCGCTCGACTTGACAGAACTGATTCTCCGTGAAAACGGTATGACCGTCAACATCGAAGAGTTCAACGAAGAGATGCAGCAGCAGAAGCAACGTGCCCGTAACGCTGCCGCTATCGAAACCGGTGACTGGATCACGCTGAAAGAAGGGACGACCGAATTCGTCGGTTACGACTATACGGAATACGAAGCTTCAATTCTTCGCTATCGCCAGATCAAGCAGAAAAACCAGACCTTGTATCAGATTGTACTAGACTATACTCCGTTCTATGCGGAAAGCGGTGGTCAGGTAGGTGATACCGGTGTGTTGGTAAGCGAGTTCGAAACGATTGAAGTGATCGACACCAAGAAAGAAAACAACCTTCCGATACATATTACCAAAAAGTTACCCGAACATCCGGAAGCTCCGATGATGGCTTGTGTAGACACCGACAAACGTGCTGCCTGCGCAGCCAATCACTCAGCCACTCACTTGCTGGACGCTGCTCTCCGTGAAGTTTTGGGTGAACACGTAGAACAGAAAGGTTCGTTGGTTACACCGGATTCCTTACGTTTCGACTTCTCTCACTTCCAGAAAGTGACCGATGAAGAAATCCGCAAGGTAGAGCACATTGTCAACGCCAAGATACGTGCCAACATTCCTTTGAAGGAGTACCGCAATATTCCTATCGAAGAAGCGAAAGAGCTGGGTGCTATCGCTCTCTTCGGCGAGAAGTACGGTGACAGAGTGCGTGTGATACAGTTCGGATCTTCCATCGAATTCTGTGGAGGTACACACGTAGCTGCTACAGGAAACATCGGTATGGTGAAAATCATCTCCGAAAGTTCCGTTGCTGCCGGTGTCCGCCGTATCGAGGCTTACACAGGAGCACGGGTAGAAGAAATGCTGGACACTATTCAAGACACCCTCAATGACTTGAAAGCTCTCTTCAACAATACTCCGGATCTGGGTATCGCTATCCGTAAATACATTGACGAAAACGCAGGCTTGAAGAAGCAAGTGGAAGACTTCATGAAAGAAAAAGAAGCAGCCTTGAAAGAAAAACTATTGAAGAATATACAGGAAGTAAACGGTGTCAAGGTTATTAAGCTTTGCGCTCCACTGCCTGCAGAAGTGGTGAAGAACATTGCTTTCCAACTTCGCGGTGAAATTACGGAAAACTTGTTCTTCGTAGCCGGAAGCACGGACAATGGCAAACCGATGTTGACAGTCATGTTGAGCGACAACCTCGTAGCAACCGGTCTGAAGGCAGGCAACTTGGTAAAAGAGGCTGCCAAACTGATTCAAGGTGGCGGCGGTGGTCAACCGCACTTTGCTACCGCCGGAGGTAAGAATGCCGACGGACTACCGGCAGCAGTTGAAAAAGTGATAGAGCTGGCAGGAATCTAAAAGTAAACAGATAAAAGGATAGCGTGTCTTAAGGTAGGAATTACTTTAAGACACGCTTTTTTATATATAAATTCAAGCCCCTTATTCCAGTTGTTACGGTTTTTTCCTATCTTTGCCAACAGATTAGTTATTCTCTTATCCTTCAAATAAATAAAATAAGTAATCACTAATACCTAAAGAGCAATGAGAACGCCTATTTATCTATGCTTGCTGTTAACCTGCATGCTGGTTTCCTGTACCCCTACGCAAGAAAAACACGAAACAGATTACACATTGTACGTAAATCCGTTCATCGGAACCGACTTCACCGGAAACACGTATCCCGGTGCTCAAGCTCCTTTCGGCATGGTGCAGCTCAGCCCTGACAACGGACTTCCCGGTTGGGACCGCATCTCCGGTTATTTCTATCCGGACAGTACCATTGCCGGATTCAGCCATACCCACCTTTCCGGTACAGGAGCAGGAGATCTGTACGACATCTCTTTTATGCCTGTCACCCTTCCTTATAAAGAAGCGGAAGCGCCTCTAGGCATTCATTCCAAATTCTCTCATGAAGATGAAAGCGCTTGCGCAGGTTATTATCAAGTACGATTGAAAGACTACAATATCAACGTCGAACTGACTGCAACCGAACGTTGCGGTATCCAACGTTACACCTTTCCCGAAGCCCAATCCGCCATCTTCCTAAATTTGAAAAAGGCCATGAACTGGGACTTCACTAATGATTCTTATATCGAAAAGATAGACTCTGTTACCATTCAAGGCTACCGCTTCTCCGATGGTTGGGCACGCGACCAGCACATCTATTTCCGCACCCGTTTCTCCAGACCTTTCGAGAAAATGGAACTGGACACTACGGCTATTATCAAAGACAACAAACGTATCGGTACAGCCGTCATCGCCCGCTTCGACTTCAATACCAAAGAAGGTGAGCAAATTCTCGTCAATACTGCCATTTCCGGCACAAGCATGGACGGTGCAGCCAAAAACCTGCAAGCGGAAGTCCCCGAAAACGACTTCGACAAATACCTGGCTGAAACAAAAGCGAATTGGAACCGCCAACTTGGTAAAATCGAAGTGAAAGGCGATAACGAAGACGACAAAGTAAACTTCTACACCGCTCTCTATCATTCGATGATTGCCCCGACTATCTACAATGATGTGGACGGCACTTACTACGGCCCTGATAAGAAAGTGCACCAGGCAGACGGCTGGGTGAACTACAGCACTTTCTCCCTGTGGGATACCTATCGTGCAGCCCATCCTCTCTTCACTTACACAGAGCCGGAGCGTGTCAACGACATGATAAAATCCTTCATTGCCTTCTACGAGCAAAATGACCGGTTGCCGGTATGGAACTTCTACGGAAGTGAAACAGATATGATGATCGGCTATCATGCCGTTCCTGTCATCGCAGACGCCTATCTGAAAGGTATCGGTGATTTTGATGCGGAGAAAGCATTGAACGCTTGTGTTGCAACCGCTAATCTGGACAGTTATCGCGGTATCGGGCTTTACAAAGAATTAGGATATATTCCCTACAACGTGACAGACCATTACAACGCTGAGAACTGGTCATTATCTAAAACCTTGGAATATGCCTTCGACGATTACTGCATTGCCGAAATGGCTAAGAAGATGGGCAAACAAGACATTGCGGACACATTCTACAAACGTTCCCGGAACTATAGAAATCTTTATAACCCGGAAACCTCTTTCATGCAGCCGCGTGATGACAAGGGGCACTTTATCAAAGGTTTCAAAGCCGACGACTATACTCCACACATCTGCGAAAGCAACGGATGGCAGTATTTCTGGTCGGTACAGCACGATATTGACGGATTGATAGACCTTGCAGGCGGCAAAAACAGATTTGCCGAGAAACTGGACAGTATGTTCACCTATCATCCGGCAGCAGACGCCGAACTTCCACTGTTCAGTACGGGAATGATCGGTCAATACGCACATGGAAACGAACCGAGCCATCATGTCATCTACCTTTTCAACTCAATAGGCTTCAACGAACGGACTCAATATTACGTAGCAAAAGTAATGAACGAACTTTATAAGAACGAGCCTGCCGGTCTTTGCGGCAACGAAGATTGCGGGCAAATGTCGGCATGGTACGTATTCAGCGCAATGGGCTTCTATCCGGTAAATCCGGTCAGCGGCAAGTACGAAATAGGAACCCCGCTCTTCCCGGAAATGCAGTTGCATCTGGCAAACAGTAAAACATTTACCGTGCTGGCTCCTAATGTAAACAAGAAGAATATCTATATACAGTCAACCAAAGTAAACGGACACCCCTACGACAAAACGTATATCACCCATGAACAAATCATGAGTGGAGCCACCGTAGAATTCGAGATGGGCAGTACCCCAAAAACAATCGGAGTCATATTCGAAGAAAAACGACCTTAAGTATATCTGAACTAATATCTATTGAGAGAATGAATGAAAACTTCGATGTAACCTACAAAGCATTATTCCGCAAGTACTACCCCAGCCTCATCTTCTACGCCACCCGCCTGGTAGGGGAAGAGGAGGCGGAAGACGTGGTACAGGATGTCTTTGTGGAGCTATGGAGACGGAAAGACAGCATAGAGATAGGCGACCAGATACAGGCTTTTCTCTACCGTGCCGTCTATACCCGTGCCCTCAACGTATTGAAACATCGCAATGTGGAAGACGGCTACTGTGCTGCTATGGAAGAAATCAACCAGAAACGTGCAGAATTCTATCAGCCGGACAACAATGAAGTAATCCGGCGAATTGAAGACAGAGAACTCCGTAAAGAGATCTACAACGCCATTAATGAATTGCCGGACAAGTGCAAGGAAGTTTTCAAGCTAAGCTATCTGCACGAAATGAAAAACAAAGAGATAGCCGATGTTCTCGGCATTTCACTCCGCACGGTAGAGGCTCATATGTACAAGGCCTTGAAGTACTTGCGCAGCCGCCTCGATCCGCTTTGGATAATTCTTTTCTTATTTTTATGGAGAGATTGGTAAGTGTTTTTATGTTTTGAATTGTATTATTAATATGAAGGAAAAGAAAATGAGTAATCTGAGTGAAGATATAATCAATAGATATCTGACAGGACAATGTTCCGAAGAAGAGCTTATCAAAGTGAATGCTTGGATGAAGGAATCGGAAGAGAATGCCCGTCAGTTATTTCGTATGGAAGAAATTTATCATTTAGGTAAATTCGACCAATATGCCGACGGACAACGGATGCTTCGTGCAGAAAAACGACTTTATAAGAAACTGGACGAGGAGAAAGGAAAACAGAATAAAATACTGCGTATGCATCGTTGGATGAAATATGCAGCAGTCATTGCTATCATATTTTCCATCAGCGGTGGAATCGGATATTGGTTTTATCACAATGGAACCGACCAGCAAATGATGGTTGCAGTTGCCAATGAAGGTATTGTGAAGGAAGTCGTTCTGCCGGACGGAACCAAAGTCTGGTTAAACAACTCGGCTACCTTAAAGTACCCGCGCGAGTTTTCCGAAAAAGAACGTAATGTACATTTGGAAGGAGAAGCTTACTTCGAAGTTACCAAAAATCGTCATAAGCCATTCACCGTACAAAGTGACGCCATGCGTGTACGCGTATTGGGTACAACATTCAACTTCAAATGCGACAAGCGTTGCCGGGTAGCCGAAGCAACATTGATTGAAGGCGAAATAGAAGTGAAAGGGAACAAGGAAGAGGGACAAATCATCCTTGCCCCCGGACAGCGTGCGGAACTGAACAAAAGCAATGGCCGACTGACTGTAAAACAAGTAGACGCCAAGTTGGATGCAGTATGGCATGACAACCTGATTCCATTCCAAAAAGCCGATATATTCACAATAACCAGAACATTGGAGCGTTTCTATGATGTGAAGATTATTCTGTCTCCCGATATGAAACCGGACAAAACTTACTCCGGTGTACTGAAACGGAAGTCCGACATCGAATCCGTACTGAAATCATTGCAGAACTCCATACCTATTGATTATAAGATTGTCGGAAACAATATCTTTATTTCTCCTAAATAAGAAATATAAGGTGTGAAACTAAAAAGCTATTAATACCATGAAATTAAAAACATTCCTTCTAGTAGGATGTTTAGGAGGTTTATTTACACTTAGCTCCTGCACAGCCCCCACTAACGTAAAAGACTATAGTGCATACGTCAACCCTTTCATCGGTACCGGTGGACATGGACATACTTTTCCCGGCGCAGTAGTTCCCCACGGCATGATTCAGCCTAGTCCGGACACCCGGATTGACGGTTGGGACGCCTGTTCCGGTTATTATTATGCCGACTCTACAATCAATGGTTTCTCCCACACACACGTCAGCGGCACAGGGTGCTGTGATTATGGGGACGTACTGTTCATGCCAACTGTAGGCAAACAACAATACCTGACTACCGATCCTCAAAGTCAAGTACTAGCCTATGCCTCTTCTTTTTCTCACGAAAATGAGGTAGCCGAACCGGGATATTATGCTGTTTTTCTAGATACTTATCAGGTAAAAGCTGAAATATCAGCCACTAAACGTGGCGCTATCCACCGTTATACTTTCCCCGAAAGTTCGGAATCCGGCTTAATCATCGATTTAGATTACAGCCTGCAACGACAGACAAACTCGGAGATGGAAATAGAAGTAATCAGTGACACGGAAATATGCGGACATAAGAAAACGACCTATTGGGCTTTCGACCAATATATTAATTTCTATGCCAAATTCTCCCAACCGTTCTCTTACACATTGATAACAGACTCTATCACCATGGACGACGGCAAACGTCTTCCTGTCTGCAAAGCCCTGTTGCATTTCAATACAAAGAAGAATGAACAAATACTTGCGAAAGTAGGCGTCTCTGCCGTCGACATAGCAGGTGCACGCAAGAATGTCGAATCAGAGATTCCCGGATGGGATTTTGATAAAGTACGCAAAGACGCACGACAGGCATGGAATCAATATCTGTCGAAAATTGATATTACAACTTCCGACAAGGAAGACAAGACCATCTTCTACTCCGCTCTCTATCACACAGGAATCAGCCCGAATCTGTTCAGCGATGCAGACGGACGTTATTTAGGTATGGATCTCGAAGTACATCAGGGAGATACCGCCAATCCCGTATATACAATATTTTCCTTATGGGACACCTTCCGTGCATTGCACCCGTTAATGACGATTATCGACCCCGATCTGAATAACCAGTTTATCAATTCACTGATAAAGAAGCACCAGGAAGGCGGAATATACCCGATGTGGGATTTGGCTTCCAACTATACAGGCACCATGATTGGCTATCATGCTGTTCCCGTCATAGTGGACGCTTACATGAAAGGATACCGTAACTTCGATGCAAAAGAAGCCTATAAAGCCTGTCTGCGTGCAGCCGAATATGATACCACCGGTATCAAATGCCCGGACTTGGTACTGCCTCATCTCATGCCGAAAGCGAAATATTATAAAAATGCGATTGGGTATATTCCCTGCGACCGCGAAAACGAATCCGTAGCCAAAGCCTTGGAGTATGCGTATGACGACTGGTGTATCTCTATCTTCGCAGAAGCAATGAACGATTTTGAATCCAAAGCCAAATACGAACGTTTTGCCAAAGCATACGAATTCTATTTCGACAAATCAACTCGTTTCATGCGCGGACTTGATTCGAAAGGTGAATGGCGCACACCATTCAATCCGCGTGCATCAACCCATCGCAACGATGATTATTGTGAAGGAACAGCCTGGCAATGGACTTGGTTTGTACCTCACGATATAGATGGACTGGTCAATCTGATGGGTGGAGAAGACGCATTCGTTCAGAAACTCGATTCGTTATTCACGGCCGATTCATCACTCGAAGGCGAAACAACATCGTCAGACATTAGCGGACTTATCGGTCAATATGCACATGGCAACGAACCCAGCCATCATGTGATTCATTTATACAATTACGTGAACCGCCCATGGAGAACTCAAGAATTGGTGGATAGTGTTTATCGTAGTCAGTATGCCAACAGTGTAAATGGATTATCCGGTAATGAGGATTGTGGTCAGATGTCTGCCTGGTACGTTCTCAACTCCATGGGATTCTATCAGGTATGTCCCGGAAAACCGGTATATTCTATCGGACGTCCGGCTTTCGACAAAGCAGTGATCAATCTGCCCGAAGATAAGACATTCAGTATAATAGTTAAAAACAACTCCAAAGAGAATAAATACATTGAAAGCATATCACTGAACGGCAAATCTTTGGACACTCCATTCTTCAATCATCAGGATATGGCAAATGGTGGAACAATGGAAATCAGTATGACCGACAAACCTAATTACAAAACACATATACCATGAAAAGAATATTATTAATTGCTTGTGTGCTTGGTTGTACACTCTTTGCCAAAGCGAAAGACTGGACACAGTATGTCAATACGCTAATGGGTTCGCAGTCCTCCTTTGAGTTATCAACAGGTAACACTTATCCCGCCATCGCCCGTCCTTGGGGAATGAACTTCTGGACTCCCCAAACAGGAAAAATGGGAGACGGATGGCAATACACCTATACTGCCAATAAGATTCGCGGTTTCAAACAAACGCACCAGCCCAGCCCGTGGATTAATGACTACGGGCAATTCTCCATCATGCCGATAGTCGGAAAACCCGTGTTTGATGAAGAAAAACGCGCCAGTTGGTTTGCTCACAAAGGAGAAACAGCTACTCCTTATTATTATAAGGTATACCTTGCCGAACATGATATAGTGGCGGAAATGACGCCGACGGAACGTGCCGTTCTTTTCCGTTTTACTTTCCCGGAAAACGATCATTCATATATTGTGGTAGACGCTTTCGACAAAGGTTCGTATATCAAGGTGATTCCCGAAGAAAACAAGATCATCGGCTATACTACCCGCAATAGCGGAGGAGTTCCCGAGAACTTCAAGAATTACTTTATCATCGAGTTCGACAAGCCCTTTACTTATAAAGCAACGGTAGCCAACGGCAATCTGCACGAAAACGTTACAGAACAAACGACTGATCATGCCGGAGTCATCATCGGATTCCGGACACATAAAGGTGAGCAGGTACACGCCCGCATCGCCTCTTCCTTTATCAGCTTCGAGCAGGCTGCCACCAATATGAAAGAGTTGGGCAAAGACAATATTGAGCAGCTAGCCAAGCAAGGAAAAGAAGCTTGGAATCAGGTTTTGGGCAAGATAGAAGTGGAAGGTGGAAATCTTGACCAATATCGTACATTCTACTCATGTCTGTACCGCTCCTTACTCTTTCCGCGTAAATTCTACGAACTGGACGCAGCAGGAAAGCCCATTCACTACAGCCCGTACAACGGACAAGTATTGTCGGGTTATATGTATACCGACACAGGTTTTTGGGATACATTCCGTTGCCTGTTCCCATTATTGAACCTGATGTATCCTTCCATCAACAAGGAAATGCAGGAAGGACTTATCAATACGTACAAAGAAAGCGGATTCTTCCCCGAATGGGCAAGTCCCGGACACAGAGGGTGTATGGTGGGAAATAACTCTGCCTCTGTCTTGGTAGATGCCTATATGAAAGGCGTCAAAGTAGACGATATCAAGACCTTGTATGAGGGTTTGCTTCACGGGACAGAGAATGTTCATCCTCAGGTTTCTTCAACAGGACGCCTAGGACACGAATACTACAACAAACTGGGTTATGTTCCGTATGACGTAAAAATCAATGAGAACGCCGCCCGCACTTTGGAATACGCTTACGATGACTGGTGCATTTATAAACTGGCCAAAGAACTGAAACGTCCGAAAAAAGAAATCAGTCTCTTCGCCAAACGTGCCATGAACTATAAGAATCTTTTCGACAAGGAGTCTAAACTGATGCGCGGACGCAATGCGGACGGTACATTCCAATCTCCGTTCTCTCCGCTGAAATGGGGTGACGCCTTTACGGAAGGCAACAGTTGGCACTACACCTGGTCTGTATTCCATGATCCTCAAGGACTTATCGACCTGATGGGCGGAAAAAAAGAGTTTATCACTATGATGGATTCCGTATTCGCCGTACCTCCCGTTTTCGATGAAAGCTACTACGGACAGGTGATTCACGAAATCCGTGAAATGACCGTTATGAATATGGGTAACTACGCACATGGCAACCAGCCCATCCAGCACATGATTTATCTGTACGACTATGCAGGTCAACCCTGGAAAGCCCAATATTGGTTACGACAGGTTATGGACCGGATGTACACTCCCGGACCGGACGGGTATTGCGGTGATGAAGACAACGGACAGACTTCCGCCTGGTATGTATTCTCTGCCCTCGGCTTCTATCCTGTATGTCCGGGTACGGATGAATATATTGTAGGCGCTCCATTATTCAAGAAAGCCACCCTTCACTTCGAAAACGGCAATAGTCTGGTGATTGACGCTCCAAATAACAGCAAGAAGAATTTCTATATCAACTCCATGAGCTTCAACGGAACCGATTATACCAAGAATTATCTTCGTCACGGAGATTTATTCAATGGAGGAACTATCAAAGTAGATATGAGCAACAAGCCCAATCAAGACAGAGGAACAAAAGAAGAGGATATGCCTTATTCTTTCTCTAAAGAGTAAATCTATCAGACGCGGATTAACGCAAATTAGCGTTAATCCGCATTTAAATCTACAATATTTTTACATTTATCTGTGACGGAGCTCTTAATATAAGAACCCAACTATCCACAGAGGCAAGGTTGACTGCAAAAGTCTCACGTACAGTACCAATTTTCCCAGGATGGGAAGTGAGAGCATATAATAAGTTAGAATTATCCAAGCGAAAGATAAATATAAGCATTTGCTGTTTGCAAACAGCAAAAAACGCCATAAATTGCTGTCCACAAACAGCAAATCACACAATCCCCCTCTTTTTATCAAGATTCCTACTAAAAGAAATAGCCGGGAAGTATCTTTTCACTACTTTTGCTCCTACAAACAACACCTTATGAAAATGAAAGAGAAACTTGACTTCTCAGAAGTCCCCTACCAATATGCGATGTGCCTTAATCAACAATGCCCGAAGGCCGACACCTGTCTCAGACAACTTGCCGAACAAAGTGTACCGGAGGAAGTTGAATATTGGTCAATTATCAGTCCCAAACGTTTAAACTCAATAAAAGGCGATTGCCCCTACTATCGTTCCAATATCAAGGCACGCTATGCAAAAGGATTTATCGGGATCTTAGAGAGTCTGCCTCATAAGCAGATGGAAAACGTAATTTCCCACTTAATAAGTTTCTTCAACCGAAGGACCTATTACCGTGTCCGCAAAGGTGAACGTTTACTCTCTCCTGCCGAACAACAACAATTTATAAACATCCTTAAGTACTGCGGTGTTTCCCAGCCACTAAAGTTCGATAAGTATATCGAAGCTTATGATTGGTAGCAAGCCGTAAGTGCCATGATAATGCCGTTCCTTTGTCACAGTTGTGCCATCGAATTGGCACGATTGTGACAAAGGAATGGCACAACTGTGACACCGTAGTGACACAAGCCATTCAATCTAAAGTATTCGTCACGTACTTGCCGACAAATGAAAAGAAAGAAGATTACCCCTGCCACAATTATCTGTAACAGGGGTAATTTACATAAAAGGATTACCCTCTTCTTTTTTCTTATAAAGGCTATATCTACCGAAAAGCTCTATTATTTATAGACTATTTCCGTAGCCGCATCTTTAGTCAAGTTTGGAATCTCCTGTCCTTTCTTCAGATAAAGAGTCTTGAGCTTATCACTACGCTTGACATTCAATGTTGTCAATGCCGGACATTCTGAAACATCGATAGAAGTTACTTCGTCATAACTTGCATACCAGGAATAAAGGCTTAGGTTAGACGTTTCCAACTTAGTAGAAATAATCTTTAAACTGTTACGCTCAGAATATCCATAATAACCCGCACCGTCAAATTCGGTTATCGGATTGTCACCCAAATTATATTCCTCACAATTGTTGAGGCTATTTCCAGACACCTTTTCCACCTGATGCAAACCTGAAATATCAAGTTTCTCCATATTGGTGCAATAACCCAAAGTCAAAGTCTTCAGGTTCGGGAAGTTTTCAATACCGGTAAGGTCTTTCAAATCGTCGTAATACGAACTGTTAGAGAACACAGTTGCCTCACGACCCGCATCAAGCACAATACATTGAGAAGCGGTAAGCTGAAGCACCCATTGCTTCGCACTCACAACCTTCATTAGATTAGCGTCAGGTATTTCAACCACCTCTACACCGGGTGTTTTCTGTACCACAGATATTTCGCTGAACATAGAAGAATTGGTAGCATTGCTAATGCGGATTGTACCGCCGCGCGTATCCGGCGCCTCAGATAACTGATAGCTCAGAGTAACTGTCTTCAAGCCATCTTCACCTTCTACCGGTACAGATACCTTTTCGTCGGTTATCCAATCGTATCCTTTCAGAATGTCAACTTTGTAGTCGACGTTATATCGCACAGTAAATGAAACTTCACGTGCGGCAAGATCGTCGTACATCAAGACATTTTCGCTCGGAATGATCGCATTAGTTTGTGCTTGAGTGACGTTCACCACTACCGATTTTTCTACCAGCGGACTTGAGAGTGTGATTGCCGTAGTACGATCTTTATACGTCTCATTCGCCAATGTCTTGAAAGAATAAGTGACCTTTCCTCCAAATTCACTTCGCTTATTGAACGAAATCCACTCCTCTCCTCCATCGCTGAAAGAGATGGTAGGTTCTGCCACATTGGTGGTAAGCTGAATGGAAACTGTATTTTCCGCATTCGATACGGACACATTTTCTTCAGAAAGCAGACTCATCAGATAAGCAGGTGCAACCTCTATCTGCAAAGGAGCAACTTGCGCACCGGTAAAGAACTTGAAAGTAGCCGTACGCAGCTCGTCCAGATCGTTCGGATCAACTGTAAAAGTCACCTCGTCACCGTCTCGTCCGGAAGTGACGGACGGAAACACCCAGTCGCACATACCGGACAAACGCCAGTCACCGGAACTGCTGACCGTGATCGCTACATCCCCCCCCTTTTTATCCATTTGGATAATATTGGTCGACAACGAGATAGCATCGCCACCGCTTGTCGCTTCATCATCGTCGGAACACCCCCACAATAAAAAGGTTGCCGACAATACCATCATAAATCTATTTATCAATTTCATCTTTATCATTCATTTTTAAGGTAAAACAAAACTTCTCATTAGAGCGGCACACGCTCGGTGCTGTTCTTCCCATACTTGAACTTCGGATAGATAAGCTCTTCATCATACAACCCGCGGCATACAGTTTGGCAACGGGACACTTGATAACTATACTTATTCGGATCGAGTGCGAAGAACATATAATATCCGTAACCCGCAGCACGCCGACTGCGTGCCGTTGATTCGCTGGAATCTCCACTTCCCCGATTAAGCTCTATCGACATACCGCCACATTGCTTCACAGTCATCCCCGTACCTGGAGAAGCAGCACCACCATAATCGGCTACCGCATAATCACAATACTGACCGGGAGTCACACCGTCAATCACCTGGAGGCTATTGGAATACATGGCTCCCAAATTATAAAGCGAAACTATCTTTTCGGGCATTGCCAATTTACATTCGTACATCAACCGTGAACCTGCATACGTTGACGGTTGCGCCAACCACGGATTGTTCAAATCAGGATAATCGGAATACTCATCGTCAAAACCTACACCGTCCAGATTGTAAGCACGACAATAGGCCGCCAATTCGCGGGCAAACTCTTTGGCTCCCATATCCGACAGTTGAGCACAACCTGCCTGGTCATGGTTACCCAATACACTGATGATAACTTTCATGCCCGCCTTGCGGAGCGGTTGCAGGTATTGTTCGTTATTGTCGAGCAAGAACTGCACATTTTCGTTGTTCTTGAGATAAACGCGATTGGTCACGGAATTCCAGTTGATGTTGGCGGCAAACAGCACAACGTGGTCGAAGAAATACTTACCGCTTGCTGTCAAGAATTCAAGCGCATTCAGCGGATTAGTATCATTTACCTCAAAATAAAGCACATTGGTCACAGCACCTTCACCTTTGAAAGTGTTCGGCATATTTCGGCAATCTTTTACGAGAAGTACCATGTGAGCGGACGTTTCGGTAAACGTTACCCCTTCGGTAGGCGAAGAGGCTGTCAAGGGTACGATATAGGTTTTCCCTTCTTCCATTCCATCGAAAGCGGTAAGCGTCACCTTTACGCTCGGAGTACTTTTATCATCCGGCGCAAGCAAGAAAATTCCATCGTGAGCAATCTTCACGTTCTCGGCAGGAAAGAGTTCAAAGTCGGTGTTATGGATAGCGTTGTAAGTGTCTTTATAGGCCTCATCCACCGCGATTTTCACATCCACCCCTTTTTGCGGAAGCTTGGAAAGGCTGAATATCACGTTCGTGCTATATTCCGCATCGCGCAATTCCACTACCGAATTGTTCTTGTTCGTGCTCTCGTCGAGCAACAAACCGTTCAGTTGAGTAGCACCCAGATAGGGGGTTTCGTCTACATTGCTTCCCACATTGATGTCTTCCTCACAAGAAGTAAGGAAAAGAACGGAACATACCGCCAACGACAAGAAGCCATATTTAATAGTATTCATTCTATTCATAATCAGAATTTTGTTTGGTTAATTGTTATTTCTTCTCAGGTAATGACACTGGCACCCATACAGGCTCATTGTCGAATGTCAAATCGTATCCGCTGGCATAGTCTATCACCTTAGTACCTGCGCCTTCGTCGAACTTCCAGTAAGCAATCAGGCCGTCGGATGCTGGATCGACAAAGTAGAAGTGGTTCGGAGCCTTAATCTCTTCAGCGGTGAGCGCACGGTTCCAAATACGGGCTTCAGCAACGACTCCATCGAAATAGCGTTGAGCCTCGTAAGAATAACCTATCCAGAACACACGGCTACCGTCTTCTTCATTATGATGCTTGGCACCTAAATTAACAGAAGTTCGACCTACGTAAGCTCTCGACAATTTTTCGACTCCATTGACATAAACCGTGACATAGCCACCATCGAACACTACTGCCAAATGATACCACACTCCACTTTCAAATTGCAGCTCTGAACTGGATACATTCGTAGTAGAAGCAATCTGTAACTGGTTGGAAGGTTCAGAATCGCCGAGACGCAACAAATAGTGGCTTTCGATACCCATCAGCGTGCTGATGCCATTGGAGAAAGAATTGGCCTTAAACAGAATTTCCATCGTATTCTGACTCAAATTATTGAATTTAGGGTCATTATTAAAGTCTGGATAAGCTCTGTTGCGATTCATGTTGGCCACCACATTGACAAGCGATGCCGCACGGAACACATAATAATAGGTTTTCGCACTCTGCAACACATCTACCCCTTCCACCGAGCGAATAGTAACAGGAAGCACATACACCTTGTTGATGTCAAGATTACCGATATTCACAAATGTAACAGGAAGTGACGTACTGGCTATCGACCCCGCATTGATGACCGTCGTGGTTTCTTCCATCGAATAAAACTCTTCAGGAAGAAGTTCCACGTCTTCTTCATAATAAGTGAGCTTATAAGTTTCCAAAAGTGCCGGATCGGGAGCGATAGTCACTTTAATTTCGTGATCTTCCGGCTTTGCGATAGCCACCGAGATATCAGAGACTTGGTTAGGCATTCCCGCTTTGAAAAGCACATCTTCCGTAAAGACAGAGGTGGAAATGAAAAGTTTGTTGTCGAAGTTCTCATCATTTTCTGTGCATCCGACCAAGGAAAAGGCAAGACTGAGAACCCCAAATAATAATATATTTAGTTTCATATGATAGTAGATTAATTTACGGTTGGATTCATTATGTTTATAGCCTCACGCGCATTAGGATATACGAACGTGACGTTAAAGTAGTCCTGTTGAATGGCGTCAATTGAAATTCCCGCTTTCACATAGCCCGATACGGGAAGAATAGCCCAACGAGCCGCACCGATAACGGAGAGTGTGCCATCGCCAAATTCACCGGTAGCTATTCCGGCAGCATTTACGTACGGAGTACTTACCCCCATCACATAACGGTCGGTGGGAATACCATCCATATACGACATCATAACAAGATAAGACATCTCGTCATAGTTTTTAGCACTGTGGGCGTTAATGATAATAAACTCGCAATCGGATAATATTTGCTTATCAATCACATTCTGCGGACATCCCTTGAAAAGAATCGCTTTCCCGCAGGAAGCCTTCCATTCGTTCACTAAATCGAAGAAAGCTCCTTGTCGCATGGTTTCCGCCACAACAGCTTCCTCGCCTATGATACTATTAAGATCGGTCCCCGTAAAGTTCAATTCGACTCCATCCAATCCAAGCGCATCACAAGCCGCTAATTGCTTAGCCGTCTCCGTTTTGCAAAAATCGATGAAACGGGCAGCAGGATCTACCACAACCTCTTCGTCTCCTTCCTCGCCGTCGCCCCCTTCTTCAGATTCTTCCGGAGCGGGGGTGTTGGCTTCTTCATCAAGAATCGCTTTCCAACGAGCCTCTATCGCATCGAAATCAATCAAGCCTACTACTTTCGTACCTTTTTTGTGAACTTCAGCTACTTCAGCCGCATTCATGGCATTCACTTCCAAGATATTGTTCAAACAAATGTAATCAATACTGTCCGGTAAATCGGTGAGATGCTCGTTGCGACAAGCTGGAGCAGTGCCCTTATTATCTATCGAAGCAATCGTTATCTTATGAACGGATTGTTTATATAATACTAAGTTCTCCAAGTACTTGGTATATAACTCAGGATTCTGTTCCTGAATATTGGGTTGTTTGATATCTATACCTTCAATATCTGTCCAATCACTACATGCTCCTAATGTGAAGCTTGTCGCAAAGAACAATAAGGTTGCTATTTTAAATTTATTCTTCATAATATTTAGATTTTATTCATTTGACAATCTAGGATTGCAGTCCCACCACATATGAGTCGACATTTTATCTCCTCCTGATAACGTACTGACGATTTGCTCTACATTTACTTTATTCGTATTATACTCTTGTTGCGGATATTTCAATCGACGGGCAAATTTGCCTTCAATAATTTCATTGCTCCTGTTATTTGGGGTAGATAATAATCTAGGATAACCGGTTCTGCGGAAGTCCGCCCATCCTTCCAAACTTAATGGGAAATTGGCAATCCACTTTTGAGTAATGATACGTTCTAAATTAACTTCATTGTCAGTTCCAGACCATTGCACAGAAACTGCGCTTCCTGGCAATGTAGCAGTGTATGTACCTTTAGGATCTTTATAACTGCTAGGTGCTGTCGTTCCTTCCAGATAGCTTTCTACGTTACTTGCTCCATATTGGCCGAATGACAGACGAATACCTGTTTTATAATAGTTTTCCGGTGTATCTTTTGTATCCCATCCCAACAAAGCAGCTTCTGCTCTTAGGAACATAACTTCGGCAGCATTCATCCACATTAATGGGGCTGTAGCTGTAACATTCATACTTGAATACATTTTTGCGTCAACAGCAGTATGTGTATTGCCAATACGCAGCCCGTGATAACCATTAGTTATTGATGAGTCGGTAAATGTACTTTCTAATGCGTAAACTGAACGACGCGGATCTTCATAGGCATTCATGTATGTAAGTAAGTCAGCACCTATCCTGGAATCTCCCCAGCCGAATATTGTATAAAATGGATTAAGAGAAACTTTCATAAATGCATTGTCATCATTATTTTCCATTACACCGACCTGCCCATTTTCCGTACTGATAGCTTCTTTTACCATTTGTTCTGCCAATGTAGCATCCGCATAGCGAATACGTATAGCCATACGCAGTTTTAGTGAATTGGCAAACTTTATCCACTTTTCAACCTTACCACCAAAGACTTGATCTGCATTCGGAGAAAAGTCATTTGTACGGTTGGCGGTCAAAGTAGTGATGGCATCAGATAATTCCTGAAACATTTTGGTATAAACATCCTTTTGTGTGTCAAAGGGAGCTGTCAGTTTACCATCCTGTCCTACTTGTGAATAAGGGATGGGACCATATACATCAGTAACACGTACAATGGCAGTCACTTTTAGAATCTCTGCTACTGCCAACGGAATAGGATCAGTAGTCGCCTTTTTAACTTCAGCAAGGTTAGAGTAAATCTCAGGCATGATATCCAGATATACTTTCCCATTCCAATCTTCTGATTGATTAAAATACGAGAACGAATTTCCCCATGTTTTTGAGTCTGCCATATAGCCGCTAAAGACACCACCCAGCAAACATTCGGAGAATTGCGCAAGATGTTCTCCTACAGGCACAATCACACTTTGCATACCTACAAGTGCTGCTCCCAATTTGTGTGCATCCCGCTCCATTTCATCATCGGTCACTTCATATGGGTTTTTGTTGTAATCCATATAATTGTCCGTACAGGAAGTGATTGAGGTTATAGCCAATCCCCCTAACAGAAATAATTTTATAATTGATTTATTCATTGTATTTTAGTAAAAGAGGTTAAAACTTGAATCGAACATTGAATCCTAAACTACGTGCACTGGGAGTCATGAAGTTATCAATCCCTTGGTAATAGTTACCGGTAGTTGCAACAGCCTCCGGATCAAATGGTGCTTTACAATATAGCATCCAAAGATTACGTCCCACCAATGATACTGTGATATCAGCAATTCCCCATAATTTATTCTTGGGAATAGTGTATCCGATAGAAGCTTCCTGCAAACGTACATTAGTGGCACTGTATGTATAATATTGAGGAATACCGTTCTGTGCCCCGACAACTGAGTACCATTTTTGTGCATTAACTACATCACCGCCATTCACGACAACTCCACCGAGATCACGCGCAACTGCCGATGCCTCAGATACTCCGTAATAATCAAGATAAGATTGAGTTGCTGAATAAACAATACCTCCAAAACGTGCTGAAAGCATAAAGCCGAAATTTAGATTCTTCCATTTGAAATCGTTACGCCATGATAGATTACATTTAGGGAATACACTGCCTAGCTTAATATCTTCTGATGCTACACTGGCAACTTCTCCTTTCTCATTCACGTATATGTTACCATTACTATCACGTTGCAAATCTTTAATGGAGTAAAGGTCTCCTAAACTACCACCTTTTTTCAAAACGAATTTTGCATCTGCCAAACCGCCGACTTCCAAGCGGTCCAATGTGATTATGGCTCCAGTTTCCGGATGCTTGTAATTTTCCATCAACTCAAGTATCTCGTTTTTATTTGCGCTGAAAGTAACGGTAGAACCCCATCTGAATTTTCCATTCCAGTCGTTATCGTATCCTAAAGATAATTCGATACCTTTATTACGCACACTACCTGTTTGTACATAAATTGTAGAATATTGAGAAGACACTGAGATGTTTGGTTCGAATGTTTGGTTATATGTCTTAGTTGTGTACAATCCTAAGTCGAAGTTGAAATGGTCAAGGAAACGTGCGGTAATACCAATTTCCCATGAATTAGTCTTTTCCGGTTTCAATTCATACATCGGGTAATGAGTCTTAACTGCCCATTTTTGTGCTTTCTGATCCCATTCGTATGTTGGATTTGCCAAGAAACGTGGGAAAGGAAGACCTACAGAGGCATAGGAGGCTCTTAGTTTCAAGAATGAAATCTGTTTAGGCATAGGCAACAGTTCTGATAGTATCACCGAACCACCAATAGAAGGATAGAAGAAAGCGCTTTTTACAGAATTCGGTCCTGCCAATTGTGAAGGCCAATCTGTACGCCCTGTCAATGTTAAATAATAGATACTTTTATATCCTAATTCTACACTGGCGAAAATAGATTGTGTCTGTTCGCGATAGCCGGACTGTGAGCGTTTAGTTTTATCATTATCCAGGTGGAAAACATTGAATACATTAGCAATACCTTTTGTATCACTGATAGGGCCTTCATTACTAAATACGTCTTGTTGCATATCCGAATAAGATGCACCAAGATTAGCTTGCAAACTTAATACCTCTTTAAATGTTTTGTTAATGTTGACCATAAAGTCTGCATAAGTTTGCTTATCATTAGTTTGGTTAATACCATAAAGACCGTTCTTTGAATTTTCTACCAAAATCTCGTTACTGGTTGCATATAATTTACGAGTATATTTGGAATCTGAATTGTCAACACGTACACGTCCTGAAACGCTTAACCAATCCAATATCTTGTAATTTAACGCTGCACTTAGCATGTAACGATCTTTATCCGTTTCGCGTAAGTTACGATAAGCAATCCAATAAGGGTTTTGCCCGGTTAAGCCGGAAAAATCTTGTGGCCAATATTGAGTATAGATTTTACGTGTGGTATCATAACGTTCGTACATCTTAATATCATTCCAATCATCACCACGAGGGAATAAGTAGGCAGTGACAAGAGGATTGGAGTAGGTTCCCTGATTAACCATATTACGATCGTTCTGCTTGACGTAATTAGCGCTTACATCCAAAGTCATTTTATCTTTCAGGAAAGAAGTTGTATTGCGGAATGTAAAATTATAACGATTGTAATCGTTGTTGGGTACCATGCCGTCTGAGTTTATCGCACTTGCAGAAAAGTAAGTTTGATTGCGCTCAGTTCCTGTAGAAAGAGCAACAGTTTCGGTTGTAACAACCCCTGTTTGTAAGAAATCATCTACGGGAGAATATCCCATATAATTCGCAGAATTCAATTTATGTCCCCAACTTTTTTCTACCGAAGAAGTATTGGACAGTAAATCTCCCGTGCCGTAGCGGTTCTGAAACTCCGGCATTCTGAAAGGACGAAGAAATTCTGTATTTTGACTTACAGTTAATTGCAAACGTCCTTCTTTTCCTTTTTTAGTCGTGATAACAATAGCTCCATTGGCAGCATGGCTTCCATATAGTGCAGCTGCAGCAGCACCTGTTAATACTGACATTGATTCGATATCTTCCGGATTAATATCAGCAATAGCTTCTGTTGTTCCTTTAGAGTCATTTTCTTGACCACCTTCACTTCCTAAGTTAAACATGGGAACACCATCAATGACATATAATGCATTACTGGATTGATTGATGGCTTTTGTTCCACGCATCACAACCTTACTTGCACCACCAACACCAGAAGATGAACTATTGATAGTGACACCTGCTACTTTACCAGATAAAGCATTAATAAAGTTGGCATCTTTATTGGTGAGAAGTTCATCACTTTTTACTTCTTGTACATTATAACTCAAAGCTTTAGTTGCTCGTTTAATACCTAAAGCGGTGACAACAACTTCATCGATTACTTGTGTGTCATCCATTAATGTTATATTCAATGAAGTCTGACCGTGTAATGGAACTTCTTGAGTTTTGTACCCGATATAGGAATATACAATAATAGGATTGTTGCTCTTTGTAGTAACTTTGTAATTACCGTCCAAGTCGGTGATTGCACCGTCAGTTGTACCTTTTACCAAAATGCTGACACCAATCAACGGCTCTCCTTTTGAATCTAAAACCTGCCCTGTTATGGTGCGTTCTTTTCCTACTTGTTGTTGATTAGAATTGAGATCTCCTTTTTCTGATAAATAAATTATATTATCATCTATCTTATAAGTGACATCCTTATTATTTAAAAGCTTGCTCAGAACTTGTTCTAATGAAGCGTCTTTTACCTTGAGAGGATCAACAGTGATAGTTGATAGTTTGTCATTGTAGAAAAACTGATACTTGGACTGAGACTGAATTTGTTTGATTACAGCTCCTAGGGTGGTACGGGGAGTTGATAAGGTCAGCTGTGCAGTAGCCCATTGTAAAGGAACTGCCATAAACAGGAGAATCAATAAAGTCCGAAATAGCTTTAGCTTTCGAAGCGGATGTTTGCTTTCCATACATTTAATTTAATGGTTATACTTTTATTAAACTCTACAAAGAAGAGTGTCGACTGTCTCTCCTTCTGTTAATAAAACAATGCTAATATAATAAACACTTAGTCTTATTTCTCATTTTTTTTAGAAAAATGAAAAATATCAGAAATCTTCTAGGGCTTTAGAGGCTTTTCTTACCAAGTACTTGGAGAACTTATGCGAATATAAAAAGAACCAGGAACACAAGCTAGTATACGCTTGGTTTGACAATAGTGAAAAGGCTCCTTATAATCGTGGGCAACACATGAGCGACTTACCCGACAGTATTGACATTGTTATATTAACTCATTCGGAAGAGTTAGTACCTTTCGAAAGAGAAGAAATAAAGATTTTAAAAGATAAAGGGACAAAAGTAGCTTATGCGGTTAGTTATGATGATATCAAAGCTAAATATGACGAAGAACAGATAACGGCTTCCCAAATACAAATGAAAGAAAACTCAGAAAATACATTTGACGGCTTTCTAAGAGAAGAAGTAAAAAAGCAACTGGCATATTCGGAAGCTTTCGATGGAGTCATCATCAAATTCAATGGGAAAAACCCAAAATACATGACAGATGAGGATAGAGTATCCTACGAAGCAACTCAAGAAGTATTCTTTAATACAATATCTGAATGGGAAAAAGAAAACAAAAACAAATTTCTTTCTTTTCAAGGAAAGCCACAGAATATAATAAAGAAAGGGCAGTTGAGTCGTTTTCTCCACATTATAATAGAATTCTATCAAGTAACCGATGTGAATAAATTCTCTCTTACTATTCAGGATTGCCTAGAGCCGGGAGTACCTACTGACCGTTTTATAATGGCAGTTTCCACCCCTTCTTTAGATTCCTCTGATACAACAACCGGTTATCTGGGAAAAGAGCTAGCTACCATTGAAACGGCTTACTGGATTACATCTATTTCTTCGGAATATAATAAATCCGGTATCGCAATTGATAATGTTCAGAATGATTATTATCAAACAAACGGTACTTACCGTAATGTAAAAGAGGTTATTAATATTATGAACCCAGCCCCCATCAAATAACTCAACTATCATGAAACTACAAAAATCATACAGTATTATATTGGGACTACTGATCAGTGTATTCACAGGATGTAACGATGACACAGAGAATTTTTCCAACAATATCTTCATGAGTTCCACTACTCCCGAGAATATCTTGGTAAAATCCAATATAGAGTCCGATGAACGGACTTTTCAGGTAGAAATAGCAAAGCCGGAAGCTACGGATGTAGAATTCACTATTAAAGTGGATCCTTCATTAATCTCTACGTACAAAGCGATTTACTATACAAATGATGTAGAAGAACTACCGGAGAAACATTACTCTCTTTCTACTACAACGGGAAAGATTCAGGCCGGTAGCGTTATTTCAGCTCCAATTACCGTATCTTTTACAGAAATCAATCAACTGAATATTGATAAAGTATACATACTTCCTATCACAGTAAATAGTGCTAGTATCAATATTCTCGCATCATCACGTACATTCTATTATGTATTTAAAGGGGCTTCACTTATCAACAAGGTGGCAAATATCAAAGAGAATAACATCTATGTAGACTGGAAAAATCCAGAAGTTGTTAATAACCTCAATACATTAACAGCAGAAGCTCTGATCCGTCCTCACAGTTTCAACAATGCGATTAGTACGTTGATGGGTATTGAAGGGAAATTCTTATTCCGCTTCGGTGATAATGATGTACCTAAAAACCATTTGCAGATTGCAGGAACTTCGTCGCAGACCAATATTCATATCGAAAGAGATGTGCCATTAGAAGAGTGGTTACATATCGCTATTACCTATGACGCAAGTGCAAAAAATTTAAAAGCTTACTACAATGGAGAATTAGTAACCGATAGCCGAATGGATATTGGTGCTATTGATTGGGGCATTCCTCACTCCGACGAATCTAACGGTAAACCACGCTGTTTCTGGATAGGCTATTCATATAATAATGAACGATGGTTAGACGCAGATATTGCTGAAGTACGAATTTGGAACCGCGTATTAAGTGAAGAGGAAATTAATGCACAGGATCATGCATATGATGTAGATCCTAATTCTAAAGGATTAGTGGCCTACTGGAAACTAAATGATGGTATTGACGAGATAAAAGATTATTCCGTAAATGGTAATAATGCAACTCCCTCTTCAAAATTAACCTGGGTAGACGTTTCTCTTCCCGCTAAAGAGGATTAATTATCAACAATTTTAATTAGAATTAAGTTATGAAATATACGAGATTTATCAAATCATCTTTTTGGATTGCGATATTAGCCTGTACGAGTAATCTATTTATTGCCTGCGAAGATGATATTACTATATCATCTGAAAACAAATCATTTGGCAATATAGAAGGTAACTTTGGCTATGTCAAATCTGCAGCCGGAGCAAAAGCCCTAACCTCCATAACAATTAATGGAGATAAACACGGTACTGGACACTTATATTTTGAACTGAATAAAGCTGCCAATAAAGATATTACGGTTACATTCAAAATCGACGAGTCAGTTCTAAAAGTTTACAATCAAGCCAATGGAACCAACTATCCAATGTATCCGACGGATAAGCTTTCATTAGAAAATGAAGGAGTCACAACAATCTCGGCAGGGAAACAAAAATCCTCATCTATCGAGTTAGATATTCAATCCGGAGGAACAATAGGTACTACGTATGCAGTTGCAGTATCTGCAACTGCTTCAGACGGAATTGAGACCTCAAGCAATAACCAGTCCTATATCTATCTTGTAACTCCACAAGCTGCCCTGCCCAATACGGAGAAAGGAACAGTCAAAACAATTTGTTACATAGAGGTGAATAACGAGAATATATTGAATACAGGCGAATATACTATGGAAAACAGCGGGAAGCCCTTTTTCGATATTGTCAATGTTTTTGCAGCCAATATTCGTTTAAATGAGGAAGGAAAACCATATGTATATTGCAACCCACAAGTAACCTTTGTTTTGGAAAATGCCGATAAGCTCATCCGCCCATTGCAACAAAAAGGAATAAAAGTACATTTAACCATTTTAGGTGATCATACACTGGCTGGGATGAGAAGTTTGGGAGATGAAGCCGCTAAAGATTTTGCCAAAGAACTAAAATCCTATGTGGATATCTATGGATTTGACGGCATCAGTTTTGATGATGAATGGTCAAACTACGACTTGGTAGCAGGATATCCCGGTTTAGTGACACCTTCACAAGAACAATATAGCCGCCTAATTTATGAGTGCCGACAAATAATGCCTGATAAACAATTTGGAGTATATTGGTGTAAGCAGGAAAATGGTGGTGCTTCTATCAATTATCCCTTAGGAGAGGTCGAAGGTAAAGACGTAAATGATTTATTAGACTACACTGTTTATGGAAACTATAATTTATGGGATAAACTAGGTCATATTGACGAGGGAAAACAATGTCCTTATGCTATAAATCTAACAGAAGGAGGAAGTCCCAACTCTATATATCTAAATCAAATAAAAGACAGCTGGGGATATTTTGCTCTTTATAATTTACAGATATCTAAGAATTCTGAAACAATCATTAATCAAGTTGGAGAAACATTATACGGAGAGAAAGTTAATTGGACTGGACAAATATACGGAAGAACAGATTTTACATCTTCAGAAACAACAACCCGTATTAATTACAAATACTATCTTGGAGAATGGAATGTCACAGCAAGTTGTATTTCATGGGTAAATAATTCTTGGAATCAATGGGCAGGAAACATGAAATTCACAATAAAAATAGAAGAGAAAGTCGAAAATGAATCCTATTATGTATATGGAATACAACCTTATGATCAAATTCTTAAAAAGTATCCACTAATTATGAACTATAATCAAGAAACTACTCAAATAAGTATTCCAATTCCGCAAACGATTCATGAACCTGATGAAGAAAATCCTCTTTTATGGCAAATGAGTTATGCTACAATTGGCGATTCTAAGACTGCTAATACGTGGAAAAAAGTTGAAACTACTAGCAATGTTAATGGAGCGTTTTATAATGGTAGGCTGTATTTAGAAGCCAATGGGCCAGCAAGAATGCAGACATTAATACCATTCTGCTCCAACGATAAAGGAAACACTTGGTTATATTTGCATACAAACTTTACAGATAAACATCCTAAAGCAAGTTTCACATTAACTAGAAATTAAAAAATACAAGGCAACTACTTCATTGCAAGTCAGTTGCCTTTTTAATGCTTTGGATTCTCTTTGGTCTCCAACCACTTACTTATACACATACTTCAACCAGTACTCGAATGCAGGATCCTGAATTTCAATCACGTTTCCGGGCAATACATCAATTAAATCTTTTTCCAAAGTCGCCTTCCGCAAGTTTTTTATATTAGCGGAAGTTCCCAATTTATATTTAGTCAAAACTTCCTTAGAAGAGAAATTAGAAACTCCATCAGCAACAGCAAGCAGGAAATTTATCTGTTTAGGAGTCAACGTATCAATAATATTGGCAAACAATAGGCTTAACTGATCAATCAGGCTATTGAAAGCCTCTTCAACATTTTTCTGCGTACAGCCGCTGTCCGGTGTACGGAACCACACTTGCTGGCTAAGTTGCTGGGTATAGTAAGGATGATTTTTCATCTTATCAGCGATAAGTCCGGACAATTCGTCCGAAATTTTCTTTCCTGTAGAAGAAAAACGCCGTGAGATAAAAGATACCCACTCTCCACGCTCTATCTTTGAAAGGAAAAGAATATCCCCGAATTTATAGAAAGGCATTCCATAATTATTGAAAATATTCAGCAACATATGGCGTTTGCTTCCATACAAACAATAGCAAACAGAGGTATGTTTTTGCCAATGAGAACGTAATTTACGTTGAAAAGCCAATGGTTCTTCGTACTCATTGATATTCTGAAATTCATCAATACAAACCACTATTTTCTTTTTAGTATCATTCGCTATCACTTGCGGCAAATCCAATATCTCATCATAAGAAAGACGGCTATCTTTAAAATCAATACCGAATGAAAGTTCATAAGTTTGGGTAGCATCGGATATTGAAACTACCGGAGCCAATCGCCCTAAGTATTTTTTCACTCCACTCACAAACTCCTCCCAGATTGTGGTCGTCGACTTCAACAAAGAATTAGCAAATACAGTGTAAAACTCTTCCTCTGTACGGCAATTAAAAATATCAACCTGACAGACAATAATGTCCTTGTTCTCTTTAGATACCAATTTGGCAACCTTATGAACCAATGACGTCTTTCCCCAACGACGAGGAGATATAATAATGGTATTAATGAGTCCCCTAAAATTCTTTTCCAAGAATTCTGTTTCACTCTTACGATTGGTAAAATTCTCGTTTTCAGCAATTCGTCCGTATAAAAAAGGTGTATCCATAACAAACTGTTTTGTGACAAATATAGAAAGAAAGCATGAAACCAACAAATTTGAAATCGATTGATTTCAAATCAACTGATTCCATTTCAATAATCAAGAAGAATGACTTCATCCAAAAGCCACAAAAAGTCCGGCACCGGGGAAGGCATCGTTCCTCGGTGCCGAACTTCAACAAGGTACGGAAGTCCGAATCACTCCACTTGTTCTTTCGGATAATTCACCAGATACAACGTCTTCGTTGCCCGAGTAAAAGCCGTGTACAACCATCGGAAATAATCGGGTGTCAGATACTCGTCCGTCATATATCCCTGATCCAGGAAAACATTCTGCCACTGCCCGCCTTGCGCTTTATGACAAGTCACGGCGTATGCATACTTCACCTGCAAGGCATTATAGTGCGGATCGGCTTTCATCTTTTTCATCCGGTCGCGCTTATTGGGAATATCGGCATAGTCCTCAAGCACGGCATAGAACAAACGGTCATTATCCGCTTTCGGCAGCGCGGGCGAATCCGAATGCAGAGTATCCAACAATAAGTTCGCATCGAGTTCAAAATCATTCTGGTCGGGAAATCTCAAGGTGACCTCCGCAAAACGGAATCCATACATCTCACGGGTGCGACGGACACGACGGACAACGGCTATTTCACCATTGGCTATGAAATCCATTTCCTTATACTTCTCTGTCCAATAATAGTTATTCTTGGCCACCATCAGCATATCGCCTGTATTCAATTCGTCTTCACGCCATAGGATTTGCGCACGTATCCCATTATTATATAGGTTCGCGCGTTTATTGGAACGGCAAATCACGATTGTCTCATCCATCCCGTCGTGGTCATAGCAGCTTGTCAATTCTTCTATCAGTTCCGTGCCCGGCACTTGCTTGATATCAGGAAAGCCCGCTATCTTTATCTTAGGCAAAGAGTAACATTCGTCTTCCGCTATCAACTGCCTCAACTGCGTGGCATTCCACAAGATACCAGACTCTTGCACCTGGCGGACTACCTGAGTCAGGCTAATCTCACGGACTTCAAGCCCGTATCCTTTCAACGCATCGGCAAAAAGCGCCGGACTCAATTCCTCCCCCACCGGAGGAAGCTGCGCCGTATCCCCCATCAACAAAAGACGACACCCTTGCCCCGAATAGACAAATTGTATCAAGTCATCCAGCAAACGTCCCGTACCGAACACGCTGCCGGACAGACCTTCGTTGGAAATCATGGAGGCTTCGTCCACAATAAACAAGGTGTTTGTAGCAAGATTGTCATTTATGGAGAAATTAGTAAGCTCGTTGGAATAGGCCCGTTGCCGGTATATCTTCTTATGAATGGTGAAAGCGGGATGGCCTGCATACGCCGAAAAAACTTTTGCGGCACGTCCCGTAGGAGCCAACAATACAGACTTCTGCTGCAACTGATCCATCGTTTTCACCAATGCTCCGACCAGAGATGTCTTACCGGTACCGGCGTAACCTCTCAAGATAAAAACTTCATCCGCCAGAGTAGACAACAGGAACTCTGAAAGAGATTTTACAGCAATTTCTTGCTCTAAAGTTGGTTGGTAAGGAAAATTTTCCTTAATTTGCCTTTCTAAATAGTTATTTATCATTTTTGTACGAGAAAAAAGTTCGAGGAACTATCGTATTTAAATATATTTATTCTATTTTTGCGATGCGAATATAACAACTAAAAACATAATTTATCATGAAAACAGTATTTAATATTGTATTGGTGCTCTGTGCTGCCGCATTGGTTTACATCTGCTACGCCAGTATCATGGGTCCTATCAATTTTGAAAACGCAAAAAAAGACAGAGAAAAAGCAGTCATTGCCCGTTTGATTGACATCCGTAAAGCACAGCAGGAATACCGCACGCTTAATCACGGAATGTATACAGACAAATTTGATACGCTGATTGACTTCGTTAAAAATCAAAAACTACCGTTCGTAATGAAAATGGGTATGTTGACAGACAAGCAGTTGGAAGACGGACTGACTGAAAAGAAGGCAATGGCTATCATCAACAAAGCCAAGAAGACAGGCAAATATGACGAAGTCAAGAAATGGGGACTCGAAGGTTTCAAACGTGATACTATGTGGGTAGCCGTTATGGATACTATCTTCCCTAAAGGATTCAATCCTGACTCTATGAGATATATTCCTTACGGAAACGGTGCTCAGTTCGAAATGAATGTTAAGAATGATACCGCTAAATCCGGTGCTCCTGTATTCTTGTTCGAAGTGAAAGCTCCGTACGAAACTTATCTGGGTGGTCTTGACAAACAGGAAATCATTAACTTAAAAGATGTTCAGAGCAAATTGGGTAGATACTGCGGTTTGATGGTAGGTTCTATCGATACTCCGAACAATGGTGCCGGTAACTGGGAATAATGATTGATTTTACTAAATCACAACAATATACTTTATCCATCCGTCTTAGTACGGATGGATTTTCTTTTTCTATCTATAACCCGATTCACGACGATTCGCTGTCGATGATAGAGAAAGAGACGGATGCTTCCCTGTCTCTTACTGCTAATCTGAAAGCCACTTTCCGTGAATCGGACTTTCTAAACCACTCCTACAAACGAGTTAACATCATGATGGCTGATAAGCGTTTTACTATCGTGCCGTTGGACTTGTTTGAAGAGGAACAGGCGGAACTTCTATTTTACCATAATCATCAGAAACGGGAAAACGAGACGGTGATCTGCAATATTCTCAAAAAGAATAATGTAGCTATCATTTTCGGTATGGACAAGAGTGCACATACCTTTCTGAGCGAACAATACCCCGAAGCTCATTTCTATTCTCAATCTACCCCGCTCATCGATTATTTCTCCGTCAAGAGCAGGTTGGGAAACAGTAAAAAGATGTACGTTTCCATACGTCGGGAAGCAATTGACATTTATTGTTTTGAACGGGGACATCTGCTTTTAGCCAATTCTTTTGAATGCACGCATACGGAGGACCGCATTTATTATCTGTTGTATGTCTGGAAACAATTGGAGTTCAATCAGGAAAGGGACGAACTGCATCTGACTGGGACGCTTCCGGATAAAGAAACTCTGATGAGTGAACTGAAAAAGTTTATATTACAGGTATTTATCATGAATCCTGCCACTAATATTGATATGCAGGCCTTATTGACATGCGAATAACCGGTGGTTAACGGAGAGACGATAAGGCAGTCTGTTTTTTTTATTTCTTTTTAGGGGTAATGAAGCCAATAGGATTACGCGGCTTGTCTGCCAATGCTTTTTGCGCCTGCAATTCGGCTAACGTCTGATTTATCAACTCCAATTGCATACGAGTGTCGTGCTGAATGCAACAGAATAGCCAAAGCAAGCGACTGTGGATAGGCATAGATTAAACGTAAACCGTTAGGAATAAGCGACATTTCGGTATTTTGCGAAGTTGAGAAAATGCAAACTACAACAGAATATTGAGGTTGTTCAGTTACCAAACCGTTAGCCGGGCAGTTACCTAAACGGGAACAGGTAACGGCAAGCGATGAAAAGAAATCCTCACCGTTTTGTTTGCGTTAATACACAGTGTTTTGCGTATCAAGAGACGCTTATATGGCAAGTAAATTTGCACTTAAAAATATAAGCGTATGAAAGTAGAAAAATTCAAGGTGCTGCTCTACCTCAAAAAGAGCGAACTGGACAAGTCGGGCAAGGCTCCCATCATGGGACGTATCACCGTGAACCGCACGATGGCGCAGTTCAGTTGCAAGCTGTCATGCCCTCCCGAACTGTGGAATCCCCGTGAAAGCCGTCTGACCGGCAAGAGCAAGGAGGCGGTGGAAACCAATGCCAAGATTGATAAACTGTTGCTTGCCGTCAATTCGGCATTTGATGCTTTGCTGGAACGTAAGCAGGAGTTTGATGCTATGGCGGTCAAGGATATGTTTCAAGGCAGTATGGACACACAGATGACCTTGTTCAAACTCTTTGACAGGCATATCGAGGGAATCAGGGCGCGTGTGGGAATAGACGTGTCCCACCGCACACTCCCGAACTATCTTTATACCCGTAGCCGTCTTGCAGATTTCGTCAAAAACAAGTTCAAGGTGTCCGACCTTGCCTTCTGCCAGCTCAACGAACTGTTCATACGGGAATTTCAGGAGTATATCGTCATTGAAAGAGGTTTGGGAGTCCAGACGGTACGCCACTATCTGGCTATTCTGAAAAAGATTTGCCGTATCGCATTCAAGGAAGGTTACTCGGACAAGTTGTATTTTGAACATTACAAGTTGCCCAAACAGAAAGAGACACCGCCGAGAGCGTTGAGCAGGGAAGACTTCGAGAAGATACGGGACATCGAACTTACCGGATGCCGCCCGGAACATTCCATCGTTAGGGATATGTTCCTTTTCGCCTGTTATGCCGGAACCTCGTATGTGGATGTGGTCGCCATTACTCCCGACAACCTCTCAAAGGATGATAACGGGGCTTTATGGCTGAAATACCGCAGGGGCAAGAACGGGCAGTTAAGCCGGGTTAAATTGTTGCCTGAGGCAATAGCCCTCATAGAGAAATACCGTGACGATACGCGAGCCACTCTGTTCCCCGTCATTCCTTATCAAGCCCTGAAATGGTGTCTGACAAGCATCAAGATGAAAGTTGGAATCAAAGGGCGGTTATCCTACCATATGGGACGGCACTCGTTCTCGACCCTGATGACACTCGAAAACGGTGTTCCTATAGAAACAGTCAGCAAGATGCTGGGACACGCAGATATAAGGACTACCCAAGTATATGCCCGTGTGACCCCGAAGAAACTCTTTGAGGATATGGACAAATACATCGAGGCGACAAAGGATCTGAAACTCATACTCTAATACCATTAAAACAAAACAATTATGCGAAGTACATTTTCAAGACTATATTACATTAACCGCAGCAAGGTCAAAGCTGACGGAACCACCGCCATCATATGCCGTATCACGGTTGACGGCAAGAACAGCGTGTTTTCAACAGGCTATTATTGCACCCCCGAAGATTGGAAAGCCAAGACAGGAGAGGTGAAAAATATAAGGACAAACAACCTTCTTGGAGAATTGCGCACCAAGATAGAAACATTCTATGCCAATCTGCTGAAGGAAACCGGAATGGTTACAGCGGAGATACTGAAGAATGAAATCACCCGTGTAGCAGACATACCGGTCACACTGCTTAAAACCGGAGAGGAAGAACAGGAAAGGCTCAGAATACGCTCCGAAGTGATAAACTCCACTTCTTCCTATCGCCAGTCCAGATCCTCACAGGCATACCTTCACGAATACCTCCTGTCATTGAACAGGCGTGACATCGCTTTCGAGGATATCACCGAAGATTTCGGCTGGGACTATAAACTATACCTGAAAGCCAAAGGTTGCGGAGCCGGACATATCAACCACTGCCTTACATGGCTGAACAGGCTTATCTATATTGCCGTTGACAGAGAAGTTATCCGTTTCAATCCGCTTTCGGATGTACCTTATGAAAAGAAGCCAGACTACAAGCTAAGACACATAAGCAGAGCCGAACTGCAACGGATTATGGAACAGCCCATGCCGGAAAGGTTGCAGGAACTTACACGAAGGGCGTTCATCTTTTCCTGTTTCACCGGGTTATCGTATGTCGATGTGAAAAGGCTTTATCCCTCACATATCGGAATGACAGCGGACGGAAGACGTTTCATCCGTATCAACAGGAAAAAGACAGACGTAGAGTCCTTTATACCACTCCACCCAGTGGCAGAGCAAATTTTATCACTGTATAATACTACTGATGATAACAGTCCGATATTCCCTTTGCCTAAACGTGATATGCTGTGGTACTGCATCCACGAGATTGGCATTGTGGCAGGCGTCAAAGAAAATCTCAGCTACCATGCGAGCCGCCATTCATTCGGAACTTTGACATTATCGGCAGGTGTGCCGATAGAGAGTATCAGCAAGATGATGGGGCATACGAATATCCGAACGACACAAGGCTATGCCAAAGTTACTGACGATAAAATCTCGGAAGATATGGACAAGCTGATGGAACGAAGAAAGAAAATGTCGGCTGGCGAAAAGAGTAAATAATCATCAAATAATAAATGTATTATGAACAGAGGAATAATAACAATCAGTGAAATGGGAACAATTACAATACCTACTACTACCGTATGGATGACCAAGTTCGAGATAGCCGACCTGTTCGGGGTATTCTCCTATGACATTCGCAAGGCGATACGAGCAATCTATAAGAACAAGGAACTGAATGAAGTCGATACAATGCAATATGTCAGGCAACCCGATGGCATCAGTTATGATGTGTATAACCTTGAAATGATTATAGCCATCGCTTTCAAAATATGTAGCAAAGGGACCCTTTTGTTCAGGCGGTTCGTAATAAATGAACTCTGCGCCACCAAGAAAGGAAGTCCGGTCACATTGTTCTTCTCTTGTGGCAAGGGAGGCAACCTATGGTATAGTTGAGTCAGATGAGAAAAAGGGAACTGCTTACAGACGAAGCGAAACATTGATGCTTCATCCGTAAGCCGTTCCGTTTTTTGGGGCTGTACCATTGCTGTCGCAAGCATAGGCAGACGGTAAACTGCGCTCCTTCAAGAAAATCAGGTTACTGTTGCCCCCAGTCGGTAGGCAGTGCGATAACCGTCAGCCAGCATCCTTTCGATGTCGGATTCACGGTAGAGGATTTTGCCGCCCAACTGGATGTAGGCTATCCGCCCCTCGTTACGGTAATCTTGAAGTGTCTGGCGGCTTACCTTCAACCGTGCCGACATCTCCTTGTCGGTGAAGACTCAGATGATTCCGATTTACGCCAAAATCACCAATCAAAAGGTGAATAATGATATGAAAATTCTATCTAGTCGTATTGAAAACCGCTATGAATTACTGAAATATGGTGTACTAGTATATTTTAGTAGAAATCAGTATCAAAGCAGTTATTATACCAAAGACAATAATGTAAAAAAAATAATCAGAAAAAAGCTAAGACTTCTTTAATGAAATCCCTTAATTCTGGAGAGCAACCTCGTGAATGTATCTTATTTAAGGCAGGAATTATCCACTTGTTTTTTTTCTTAGTTCCTAAATCCATCCATCCCTCTAACTCACCAACAGGAACAACAAAAATCCCTTTTGCTTTCAAATCATTAATCAAAGCGATAGCCGTTGGTTGAATATCAGAAGACAAGCCAATGATTCCTTTATCCTTAACATCCTTCCATGACGTGAATTCTTTTTCTATCCTTTTATATGCGCTTTTAGCTCCATTCAAAGTATGTTCTCCTCTTTCTAATTGTTCCAAAAATAATCTAATCTCATTTTTTACGTGTTCAAGAATCTCATTTTCACTGATTTTATTAACAGACGCTGCTATTACTTTTCTTTTCTCTAGTAAGTCTACATTTTCTAAATTATCTCCAAGTATTTCAAGTATATTTTTCAAATCAGTGTCACCATTGAAGATATCAATATCAACAATCAGGGCAACAGGTATTTTGGCTTCAACAAGTAATTTTGCAACATCTTTATGAGTTTGTTTGTTATGAGAATGTATAAAAAGAATTTCTTGATTAGACATGTGTTCGACAGATGCTACACTTTGATAAACAGCTCTATCTGCGTCAGCCTCGCACACAACCACCCCTTTATGGAAAATCCCCTCAATTACTCGCTGACTAGACAGTATCGGGCTTTTAGATAGATTATCAGTGGCATTTGGTGGAAGTAAATTATATTCTGTTATATTGTCATGCCTATTTAATCTAAAAATATCCACTTTTTTATCGCTCGACAAAACACCCGATAAGAAATTAGAATTATGAGTACATATTAGAAGTTGCCCTTGAAACAAATCAGAATTATCAATAATCCATTTGCCAAGAAAGCGTGCTTGTGCTGGATGAAGAAAAGCTTCTGGTTCATCAAGAAGAATAATACGATCTTTCGAAAATAATAGCCCTAATATTATTCCTACAAAACTTTTAAATCCATCTCCTTGAGTGTCTATTTTTTGCAAAAACTGTGTGATTTTACATGCTTGCTGAGGGTCATCAGGAATTTTGGGCAGTTCTTTACCAACACGTAAACATAAAGAAATGAGTTCGCTATAATCCAGTTTTATATCCATGTCGAAAGCTGATTTGAATGCTTTTATAAGCAATAATTCATTATTTTCATCTAAGAATAGTGACTGAATTAAATTTGATGGCATATCCAAGTTCGGATTAAATGAAGGTGTCGATAAAACAAGATTTAGACGGGTAGATGAATCTAAATTAGCAACTCTATATTTCGTTATATTTCCTAGAATATAATTATATGATTTATTTATTTGAAAATCAGATTCCAAACTTGGTATATGTAACTCCATTGAGTCTTTTGATAAAAGATCACTTTTTATTCCAAATACAGTCTTATATCCAATGTTATGTATACTATCTTTAATTTCTAGACCTGAATAGAAGTCTTCAATAGAAGATGGTGCATCAAATTCAAAAGAATCGATGATAACAGGCTTACTCTTTTGTCCATTCTCTAATCTTTCTCGAATATCACGTAACGTTTGTGATTTCCCTGTATTATTTGGACCAACAAAAATTGCAATCTTAGTTAGCGGAACATTCTTCCCTTGTTTTGTTGTAAATGATTTTAGTTTCATACAATATGCTCTTTGCGACAAAGATAGTATTTATAATTCACTTTCATATTTAAGTGAGCGTAGAAATTTTTAATTCTCGATATTGAATCTTCCCTTTCTGTCAGATTTGCGGTATTTTCCTCGTATCCCTTCTGTTTTGTAGGGAATGGTATTCGTAAGTTCATCCAATGTCGTTGGAAATGAGCTGATTTTCAGAGATTCGTCATTGAGTATATCCATGATTCATTAATTGTTAGTTTCTCATAATAATCAACCATCATAGTAATAGTTGACATATCAAATCTTTGACAATAGTTCATTGAAGCTCACCTTCCATTGAGATATACAAAATAGCCCTGTTTATTCTACTTAATATCATATGTTGATAGGGCTTGCCTATTGGGTGGTTTCATTCATATTAGATGATACATAGCTGGTATTTCTTATCGTTTCGGTGAATCATCATGGTTGGGTTTAGGCTAATACTCTCTAGTCAGCAACCAAATATCTAAATCAAAAAGTTCCTTTTTCATAGTTGTTATTTCTTAGAAGGCTGTTGATAGCTGTTCGATGTCGGATGTTTTGTACTACAGTCTGTACTTATATGGATAACAAAGTTTGAGATAGCTTATTTATTCGGGGTGCTCTCTCGTGATATATGTAAGGTGGTTCATTCCATTCACAAGCATAAGAAACTGGACGAAGTTGAAACGAGGAGATATATCAAACAGTCAGACGGCATCAGTTATGACGTTTATAGCCTTGAAATGGTTGTAACCACTGCATTCAGGATATGCAGTAAAAAAATATTCTGCTCAGGCAGTTTGTAATAAATGAAATCTGCGCCACCAAGAAAGGTACCCCGATAACATTGTTCTTCTCTTGCGGCAAGGGCTGCAACCTATGGTATAGCTAATGTTCATCCCGTCAGCCACCCGTTCCCGATGCTCGGATGCAAAGGTTGCGTGTGGCTTTGACGGCATTGGCAAGGTCAGGCGGCAGAGCCGTTTCGGGCAGAATCTTCCTCAAACAAGTTCGAGCGTATTCAGCCCCAAAACCTTGCCACTGCCAGCCACACGCTTGAAAGGCATCCGGCAACGGAAACAAGCGACTGATGGGAAATCAGAAGAAAAAGAAAGAACGACTTACAGACAAAGCAGAATATTGATGCTTCATCCGTAAGCCGTTTTCTTTTCTTTTTTAGGGGGTACTATTGCTGCCGCAAACTTAGGGCAGACGGCAAACGGCGCTCTTTCAAGAAAATCAGGTTGCCGTCAGTCGGTAAGCGGAACGGTAGCTGTCAGCCAGCATCCTTTCGATGTCGGATTCACGATAGAGGATTTTGCCACCTAACTGGATGTAGGCTATCCGTCCCTCGTTGCGATAGTCCTGAAGTGTCCGGCGGCTTACCTTCAACCGTGCCGACACTTCCTTGTCGGTGAAGAAACGCTCCCCGTTCAGTGTCGGGCGGTAGTTGGCGGTCAGACGCTCTACGTTGTCCAGCAGACGGTCGAGGCTGCCCATAAAGTGGATTATCCACTCGTTTTCTTTGTTAATCAGTTCGTTCATATTACTCTGGATTTAGTGGAATTATTGTTGCTGCTATATTCAGTTATCAGATAGTTCTGCCTTTGAATTTCGCTTCCTTTCTTCTGTCCTCCACAATGGGGACGATGCGCTGCACGTCTTCGGGGCGGTAGTAGGTCTTGTGGTTTATCTGCGAATAGGCCAATGTGCCGTTGTCCCGAAGTGTCTGCAACGTGCGTGGGCTGATGTTGAGCATCCGGCACACGTCCTGATTGTCCATCCACTTACTCATTTTCTTTTCGCCGTGACGATGGCAGATGGCATCCATACGGCTGACGAAGCGGTCGAACTTGGCGACCAGTTCCTCAAAGGTCTTTCTCTCGATTGATACGATTTCCATATTGTCTTTCTTTTAGTTGTTACTGTTTTTTCTGTCACAAAGGAATATATAATCTGTTATCCTGCAATGGATTTTTCAAAACTGGCAGCATGTTGCGTCGGTGTGGCAGTGGTTGTCTGGGGTACAGATTATCGCCATCACCTTAATTTCGGTTTTTAGAGGAGAAGACGAAACACAAATAAGGGCTTAATTCAAAATTACTCCTGACCGAGTTTTTGCCCTTTCAGACATCCACATCCGGCAAAACGGTGAAGTCCGCACCGCTTTGTCAACCGCCATAAAGCAAAACCATACAAAATTGCCTAAGAGAATCCAAGTGCTTGACCGACTGTATTAAAACACCTTACTTTGCTCCCGACAAACGGTCACCCATGCGCATGAGAGCACCAAGTATTAACTTTCAAAATTTAACAAGATGGCAAAGAAAAGAAACTACGAGAATGACGAAGCATTCAAGAATTTCAGGATAGAGGACTACCTGCCTGAAATGAAATGGCGTGAGCAGGAGGCAAAGGCTTCCGCACAGAAACAGGAAGTAACCACGGCAGAGGCTACTCTCTTCCCTCCGCTGGATGGGACTGACACATCTGCAATGCAGGATACGGTATCTGATGCAGACCGACTGGACAAGCCGGAGATACGGGATGTAGCGGACGTAGAAACGTCAGATAAAACCTCTGTTGAGGATGTCAATACTCCTGCGGGGCAGACTGTCGCCAGACGCATCAGCGGCAAACAGCGCAGGCTCTCGTTGGAGGAGTACCGCGCCACCTACCTGAAAGTCCCGAAACTTGTCAACCGCAAGCCCGTGTTCGTCAGCGAGGAGGTGCGAGACGAGCTGGACAGAATTGTCGGCAACTTCGGGAAGCGCGGCATGAGCGCATCAGGATTGATTGAAAACCTCGTCCGTCTGCACCTCGACACCTACCGTGAGGACTTCGGGCAGTGGCGCAAGCTTTGACGGGATTTCGGAGAACCTGGATGAACCAGTGGATGCATTTCATCGGTTCATCCGATTCTCCAAGTGAATGACTGCACCCAGAGACCAATCCGACAGGCGGAGGATTTTTGTGTCCTCAAAGACACAGCAAGATATATTTTCAGTTACCCGAATAATTCTAAGTAACTGAAAACACCTTCACCGCCGTGGGCAGAATTATCCTCCGCAGTCGGATAATTTCGGGGTTCCTTAATCAAAGATTAAACAATGGACAAGCCATAAAATTAAAAGAATAAGAAGAATGAAAAAGAAGAGCAAGTACGGGAGAAATCCCAAGTTGAATCCGAAGATGCACTGCGTGATGGTGCGCTTCGACGATGTGGAATGGAACAGGTTCCTGACGATGTACGAGGAATCGAACGTGTATGCGAAAGCCGTCTTTCTCAAGGCGCATTTCTTCGGACAGAAGTTCAAGGTGCTGAAGGTGGACAAAGCAATGTTGGAATACTGTACCAGACTGTCTGACTTTCACGCCCAGTTCCGCAACATAGGAACCAATTACAACCAAATTGTGAAGGAATTGCGCATCCATTTTTCGGAAAAGAAAGCAATGGCATTGCTCTACAAGTTGGAGAAACATACCATCGACCTTGTGAAACTGAGCCGGGAGATTGTGGAACTTTCAAGGGAAATGTATGCTAAATGGGAACAACAGAAAGGATAAATTCCATCGTACACCTAAGAAATACGGTAGATACACAACCCTGTGAAATAACGCGAAACACCGAGAATTTCATAGGGTCAGGCATGTCATCATCGGGCGTTCGGAACTATATGCGAAAGATGGGAACCGACCGAAAGGATTGAAAATATAATTCTTATCATAGAAACGACTTTGTCATTATGCGCAGTCGTTTCTATGTTTCATTTACCTCTTTTTACTTCGTAACCAGCACAAAATTACTACTTTTGTAAAATGATTCAAGAGGAGTTCAAATTTTACAAGCCATGTAAGCTATTGCAACCTTACGTGAGATATTATTGGGTATTCAAAAGTAACCAGTTTTTGAATACCCTGACTTTTCCTATCGGTTGCCCTCAGATCATCTTCCATAAACAAGTACCGTTATATATCCCTGAACTGAATGTTACACAAGAAAAAATCACCATCAGTGGACAAGTTAATTTCTCGTCACACCTATATGCTGACGGCAATACAGAAATGATAGTGGTTGTATTCCACCCTCACGCTATGAGTATGTTTCTGAACATGCCGACATCGCCCTTTTACAATCAAGAAGTGTCCGGTTACAGCCTTGAAAACAAAAGTTTGAATGAACTGGCTACACGAATATTCGACTGTGAAAATAATTCTATTTGCATAAGCTATATAGAAAAATGGCTGGTGTCACAAATTGCCGATAATTTAGCTGATACCGCATACAGAATTAAAAGAATAGATGCCGCCATACAGCAAATATATATCACTCCGCAAATCTCTGTAAACGAATTATCTTCTATTGCCTGCCTAAGTAAAAAACAGTTTGAGCGGTTGTTTCATTCATTTGTAGGCATCAATCCCAAGGAATATACCCGTATCGTCCGCTTCCAAAAAGCTTTGGCGCAGATGCAGCATCAAGCGGGCAAAGAAATCAATCAGGCACAAATAGCATACGCCAGCGGTTATGCCGACCAGTCGCACTTTATCCGGGAGTTCAAGAAATTCTGCGGATATACGCCCGTGTCTTTGCTGAAAGTATCAAATCCATATTCCGATTTGTTCACCAATCCCGTATAAATGTCCCGTTTGTTCTATCCGGGGTCAAACGCTTCTCCTACCTTTGCTACCTGATTCATTAAATGAAAATAGCATTAAGTATGAAAGAAGTAAATCCCCAAGAAACCAGCCGGGCATACGCCTTTGAAATGTGGATGAACGCACCTATGCCAATGGTGACGTTCTTTAAGACACTCAACGTGTCACGCCTTGTGAAAATCAGCCGGAAATCGGGCATGAAGTTTAATATGTTGATGTGCTGGTGTATCGGCAAAGCCGCAAGGGACGTGAAAGAATTTTATATGCTGCCCGTTGGCGGTAAACTGATGCAGTACGATACCATTGCAGTAAACACCATTGTCGCCAACAGAAAGGGCGAGGTAAGTTCGTGTGATATTCCTTTCTGTGATGATTTATCTTTGTTTAACCAACACTATCTGCAACTTACCAAACAAGTGGCTGAAAGTTGCGTCAATCACGACTTGACGGAAAGCATGGTTATCGGAACTTCCGCATTGGCACAATATGAAATAGACGGTGCTGTCGGGATGTATAGCGGCATTTTTAATAATCCGTTTCTTATTTGGGGCAAATACAAACGCCGCCTGCTGAAAACGCCGCTCACCATTTCTTTCCAGTTCCACCACACGCAAATGGACGGGGCGCACGCTTCCCGATTTTTAGATGGAGTTCAGAAAGAAATTGATAAATTGAGAATATAAGTTCAGGGAAAAACGCTATCTTTGCAGAACTAACAGAAAAAGAAATAGTTGTTCAACAATATGAAATGGCAGTTGTGCATATAGCTACGCTCAACGAATAGTACATCCAATTATTGCTATTCAGCAATAGACAGGCTTATGTTTTAAGTTTGCCTGTCATTGTTTTGTCATTATCCCTTATTATAAATCTATAAGATTGTCGTGCTGCTTAAAGCGGCAGGATGTATCGTATCATATTGGTTTGAACAAATGAATTATACCTATAAAAAAATCTGGCTCATCGCTTTTCCTGTAATGATGAGCATCCTTATCGAACAACTGATAAATATTACCGATGCTTTGTTTTTAGGGCATGTGGGTGATGTGGAACTGGGCGCATCTGCCATTGCCGGAATATGGTTCTTGGCAATTTATATGCTCGGCTTCGGTTTCAGTTTGGGGTTGCAAGTGGTAATTGCCCGCCGTAACGGAGAACAGCAGTATGCGGAAACGGGAAAAACGTTCTTTCAAGGATTGTTTTTCTTGCTAATACTGGCGGTACTCCTCTGTCTGCTATCCAAGATATTTTCTCCCGTTCTGTTGAAGCATCTGATAACTTCGGATGATGTTTATAATGCGGTTATCCGCTATTTGGATTGGCGTATTTGGGGATTATTGTTCTCTTTCTCGTTCCTTGCCTTACGCTCGTTTTTGGTAGGCATTACACAGACAAAAGCTCTGAACATGGCAGCTTTCACTGCCGTACTGGTAAACATTCCGATGAACTATCTCCTGATATTCGGCTTAGACATGGGTATATCGGGAGCGGCTATCGCATCTTCATTTGCCGAAATGTGTTCGCTGGCTGTATTGGCTGCATATATGTTTCGGCACATTGATAAAAAAGCATATGGCTTATATTGGCATATTGATATAACTATATTGAAAGAGGTATTTTCTATCTCGGTATGGAGTATGCTCCAGTTCTTTACAAGTGTAGCCATTTGGTTTCTGTTCTTCGTGGCTATCGAACGTTTGGGAGAAACGGAATTGGCTGTATCGAACATTGTAAGAAGTGTTTCCGCACTGTTTTCCGTTATCGTCAATGCATTGGCAGGTGTCACCGGTTCTTTGGTGAGTAACCTGATTGGAGCAGGTGAAAAGAAACAAGTTTTTCCGCTTTGCCATAAGATTATCCGTTTAGGATATGCGACAGGCATTCCATTGATTGCTTTTGCGTTGTTCTTTCACCAGCACATTATAGGGGCTTATACGGAAAATCCCGCTATCATACAGCTTGCATGGCCGCCTTTTCTTGTCATGCTATTGAATTACTTCTTTGCACTACCCGGTTACGTCTATCTGAATGCTACAACAGGAACGGGAGCGACTCGGACGGTATTCATTTTTCAGGTGATAACTACTATTGCTTATCTGTTATGCTTATGGGGATTAGATTTTTGTGATGCTCCATTAGCGGCATATTGGGCAGTGGAATACTTATACGTAATGCTGCTTGGTACACAATCCGTCATTTATCTTAAATATAAACAATACTAAGAACTGAAAGTTATGATGAACAAGATATATCCCCGTAAAGGTGACACGCAAACCGTTTATTTGAATGCTGTCGTAAAAGACCCGTCTATCGAAATAGGCGACTATACCATTTACAATGACTTTGTTTCAGACCCGTGTCTGTTTGAGCAAAACAACGTATTGTATCATTATCCCATTAACCATGAACGGCTGATAATTGGAAAGTTCTGTTCTATTGCTTGCGGAGCAAAATTTCTGTTCAACTGCGCCAACCATACCCTGAAATCACTATCGACTTACACGTTTCCGCTGTTCTATGAAGATTGGGAATTGGATAAGGCAAATGTAGCTTCTGCTTGGGACAACAAAGGCGACATCGTAATAGGCAATGATGTATGGATAGGCTATGAAGCTGTAATTATGGCCGGTGTCCATATCGGTGACGGGGCTATTATTGGAACAAGGGCGGTTGTGACGAAAGATGTGCCGCCCTATACCATTGTGGGTGGTGTCCCTGCCAAAGAGATACGAAAGCGGTTCAGTCTTAATATAATAGAACAGATGCAGGATTTGAAATGGTGGGACTGGTCGGTAGATAAGATACGGGAGTTTTTGCCTTATCTGAAAGATGGACGTTGGGATAAATTATAGGCAGTATGAAATCAATCAAGAATCTAATTTCACTCGGCTATTTGCTGATGGCATTATTGGTTATCGGCATAATGTATATTTGGTATAAAGAATGGTGCGATTTAGAGAAATTGGAAGTTCAAAATCGTCATATAGATACTTTTCGCCAAGAATCGCACAAAATATTTGTTTTTCTTATTGAGCTATCTTTATCGGGCGAGACAGTATTGGAGTGGAAAGATGCAGATTTGGAACATTACCATACCCGGCGTATAGCAATCGACAGTATGCTCTGTCGTTTCAAAGTTACCTATCCGGCAGAGCGTATAGACAGTGTACGCCATCTTCTCGAAGATAAGGAACGACAAATGCGTCAAATCGTGCAAGTACTTGAACAGCAACAAGCCATCAACGATAAGATCACTCGTCAAGTACCCGTAATCGTACAGAAAAGTGTGCAGGAACAGCCGCAAAAACCGAAGCGGAAAGGATTTCTCGGCATATTCGGCAAGAAAGAAAAGCCAAAGCTAACCGTGACCACAACAATGCTCCGTTCCCTTGACTGGGACATGATAGCCGAGCAACGGGCGCAAAGCCGCCGTCTGTCGGAACACACCGACAGCCTTGCGGCACGAAACGCGGAACTTAATCGGCAATGGCACGGATTTATACGCCAGATGGATAAAAAGGTGCAAGCCGATCTACAAAAACGGGAAGCCGAGATAACCGCCATGAGGGAACAGTCGTTTATGCAGATAGGTAGCCTGACTGGATTCGTCCTCCTTCTGCTGGTAATCTCATATATCATCATACACCGTAATGCCAACCGAATCAAACGGTACAAACAGAAAACGACTGATTTAATAGGACAGTTGCAACAGTCGGTAGAGCAAAACGAGGCTCTGATAGCCTCTCGCAAGAAAGCCGTGCATACTATCACGCATGAACTGCGCACGCCGCTGACAGCGATAACGGGTTATGCCGGACTGGTGGAAAAAGAGAATGACATAGAACGAATCGGGCGTTATATCTGTAACATCCGGCAATCTTCCGACCGTATATGCGAAATGCTCAACACGTTGCTAAGTTTCTTCCGTTTGGACAATGGCAAGGAACAGCCGAACATTTCTCCTTGCCGGATTTCGGCAATCACGCACATTTTTGAAACGGAGTTTACGCCCATCGCCATGAACAAGGGGCTGGCTCTTACCATAACGAATCAAAAGGATACTATTGTCTTGACCGATAAGGAGCGTATCCTGCAAATCGGCAACAACCTGCTGTCAAACGCCATCAAGTTCACGGAGAACGGTGGCGTTTCTCTGACAACGGACTACGATAACGGTGTCCTGAAACTTATCGTCGAAGATACGGGTACGGGCATGACCGAAGAGGAACAGCAACGGGTGTTCAATGCGTTTGAACGCCTTTCAAATGCCGCTGCGAAAGACGGCTTCGGATTGGGTTTGTCCATCGTGCAAAGTATCGTGGCGATGCTCGGCGGAACAATCAAATTGGAAAGCGAGAAAGGCAGAGGCAGCCGTTTTACGGTGGAAATACCCGCACAGGTTGCCCAAGAACAACAACCACAACAGGCAGCCCGGAATTATACCTGCAACAATGAGAGATACCATGATGTCATTGCCATCGACAATGACGAGGTGTTACTATTGATGCTGAAAGAAATGTATGTACAGGAAGGTGTACACTGCGAAATCTGTACCGATGCAGCGGAACTGATGGAAATGATACGCCGGAAAGAATACAGCCTGCTTCTGACGGATCTGAATATGCCGGAGATCAACGGCTTCGAGCTGTTGAAACTGCTGCGCACCTCTAATGTTGGCAATTCAAAGACTATCCCGGTAGTCGTGACAACCGCTTCTGGCAGTTGCAGCAAGGAGGAACTTATGGAACGTGGATTCGCCGGATGCCTGCTCAAACCGTTCTCCATATCGGAACTGATGGAGGTTTCAGACAAATGCGCCATGAAAGGCAACCGGAATGAAAAGCCGGACTTCACCTCCCTGCTGTCCTACGGCAATGAAGCCGTCATGCTGGATAAACTGATAACGGAAACCGAAAAGGAAATGCAGGCAATCAGGGAAGCGGGTTTAAAGAAAGATCTTCAAGAACTGGACGCCCTGACACACCACCTGCGAAGTTCATGGGAGATACTCCGTGCCGACCAACCGTTAAGGGAACTTTATAGACTGCTTCATAGCGATGGCACACCTGACGATAAAACAATTGGCAATGCTGTAAAAGCTGTGCTGGATAAGGGTTCGGAAATCATCCGGCTGGCAAAAGAAGAAAGGAGAAAATATAATAATGGATAAGACAAAAATCATCGTAGTGGAGGACAACATCGTGTATTGCGAGTTCGTCTGTAACCTGCTGGCACGCGAGGGATTCCACACCGTGCAGGCTTTCCATCTCTCGACCGCGAAGAAATATCTGCAACAAGCCGCAGACGGGGACATCGTGGTTTCCGACCTGCGCCTGCCCGACGGCAACGGTATCGACCTGCTGCGCTGGATGCGCAAGGAGGGCAGGATGCAGCTCTTTGTCATCATGACCGACTATGCCGAAGTGCATACGGCGGTGGAAAGCATGAAACTCGGCTCGCTGGACTACATACCCAAGCAGCTTGTAGAAGACAAGCTCGTCCCTCTGCTCCGTACCATATTAAAAGAACGGCACGCAGGACGAAGCCGTATGCCCCTGTTCTCGCGTGACGGCTCGGCGTTCCAAGCCATCATGAAGCGGATAAGGCTGGTAGCCCCAACCGACATGAGCGTGCTGATATTCGGGGAGAACGGCACGGGCAAGGAGCATATAGTCCACCTGCTGCACGACAAGGGCAAGCGGGCAGGAAAGCCGTTTGTGGCTGTGGACTGCGGTTCGCTCACCAAAGAACTTGCGCCGTCGGCTTTCTTCGGACACGTCAGAGGCGCATTCACGGGTGCGGACAGTGCCAAGAAAGGTTATTTCCATGAAGCCGAAGGCGGCACGCTGTTCTTGGACGAGGTGGGCAACCTCGCACCGGAAACCCAGCAGATGCTTCTGCGTGCCATACAGGAACGGAGATACCGCCCGATAGGTGACAGAACGGACAAAAATTTCAATGTCCGTATCATCGCCGCTACCAACGAGGATCTGGAGAAGGCGGTCAATGAAAAGCGTTTCCGGCAGGACCTATTATACCGCCTGCACGATTTCGAGATAACCGTCCCGCCGTTGCGCGACTGTCAGGAGGACATCATGCCTTTGGCTGAGTTCTTCCGCGAAATTGCGAACCGGGAACTGGAATGCGATGTCATCGGCTTTGACGGGGAAGCCCGCAAGACATTGCTAATCCATGCGTGGCCGGGCAATGTCCGCGAGCTTCGTCAGAAAATCATGGGCGCGGTGTTGCAGGCACAGACGGGTCTTGTCACGAAAGAGCATTTGGAACTTGCCGTGACAAAACCTAACTCACCCGTCAGCTTCGCCCTGCGCAGCGATTCGGAAGACAAGGAACGTGTTTTACGCGCATTGAAGCAGGCGAACGGTAACCGTAAGGTTGCCGCCGAACTGCTCGGGATAGGCCGTACGACGCTGTACAACAAACTGGAAGAATATGGATTGAAGTATAAATTTGAGCAACTATAGCCAGTAATTCACTGGATTTGTATGATTTTGATTATCAGAATTTGGTTAATTCTCAAAATAATATTATCTTCGTATTGAGCTGTTTGAAATGATTGGGAATCATGCAAAATGATGAAGACAGGTGGTTTCTAAACCATTACCTATATCTCTATTATTAGCTTGTAATTTATTGATATCAATCATACATTAGTTAGTGCAACAAATGTGAAACCTGCAAAGATAAAGACATCACGGATAATGGTGATACGCTCTAACGGAAATTCCTTGTGATAGATAGTGAGTAGTTCATCCATTGTCAAGAACTCACGGATAACTTCTTTCATTGGTTATCTTCTTCAAGCACTTCATGTAGCGGATAACCGTATTCTGCTGGCACTCCTTTTCCGTTTTGAGATAGAACTCAAAAGCACGCACCAGTTCGCCATTGACTTCCGACAATGGCAAATCCTCCTTACCGTATTTTAGTTTGATAAGTTCTGCAAGGTAACGCTTACAGCTTTCATAACGGCGGACGGTAATCAAGGCATAATCTTTTCCTACAAGTTCACGGCATTGGTCGTTATGCTCCTGCATGGTTCCGATAAGTGTACGGATAACTTCAGAGGCTTTGTCTTGTCCGAAGAACTTTTCTTGCAACAGGCGGGCAGTGATGAACTGCCCTTGTTCTTCCAGTTCATTGAAAGTCTGGTGGAGTTTGATTCTTGCATCCTCGATATAAGCATTCAAGTCGCAGGATTTGCGGCTCTTGCCTTTGGCGCACTCCTTCGCCTGATTCCACAAGGCTGGTTCGATGCTCTTACGGATATTGTTTTCCACTCGCACACCGTTCACGGTGATACGCATACATACGAAGGCTTCCCCGTTTTTCAGCAGTTTGGCTTTCTTGATAAAGAAAAGCACATTGAATGAGTCTCTTTTCATGTTCTTACAGTTTTTCGTTGTACAAAAGTAGGAAACCATGTACGCTTTTTTGATACGCAAAATGTTGCAAATCAGAGAGAAGTAATCTTATTCGGTGGAGATTTGCGCTCCACCTCTTTTGCTCCACCTTTTGGAACACCAATAACGGTAATATTCTGCCGTTTTTTGCGTCCTCTCGGAAAACAAAAAATCCCGATTTCGTTTGGAAATCAGGATTTTACTGTCTTTTGCCTTTCTTCTAAGTGGTGCCACCAGAACCTGAGTTTCTGAATGAATACGAACAGTTTTGAATGTGCGATTCAGACAAAACGCTGAATAATAGTGCAATATGAATTGTAGTGAATTTTGCCGATTTTCAGATTTATTCAAAAAACGTGGTGACCTGCGTGGTGACCCAACTTGACAAATTGCGGTTTGGATTGTTATATTTGCAGAACCAAAGTGGCTGACTGTGAATAACAGTGAACGCCTCTTTTCAAAATTTTTACTCCGAAAAAAAATATGGCAACAACACCCTCTCCAAAGAAATTGACCCCATTTCACATCCGAAACAAGGACATAGGTAAAGAGTCCGCGACACTCTTTATCCGCATACATACCCGTAAGATTGATGTGCTGGTATCGACCATGCTTCAAGTCGAGGTTGCCGACTGGCAGAAAGCGACGGCATCCCCTCGCGCATGGCTGGCGCATCAAAAGAAGAACTATCAGCTTCACGCCAAACTGATACAGATAGAGGGCATCGTCAAGGCTCATCTTGCAAAGGTGAACTTTGACCGTGAGGCACTTGACATGGATGTGCGTTATATTTCCGAGCCGGAGAAGGTGGACGCTGAACGCCGGGCGATGGAGGAAGCCGCCGAAGCCGAGCGAAAGGCTATCGCAAAACGGGAGGCGGCGAAAGAAAATGCCCGCAAGAAAGCCGAGGAAAAGAAACGTATCGAGGATGAGAAGAACCGCCTTATCTGGCCGTTTCTCGTTCAGTTTGTCGATGGCATAAAAGCGGGGCGCGCAAGATTGGCAGTGACGACTATGCGCCCGGTACCTGCAAGGCGTGGAAAAGTTTTATCGGGGTTTATGAGGGTTTCGACCCATTGCACAAATTCGGATGGACGGATATTGACCGCGCGTTTGTGTCTCGATACATCAACTATTTGCAGAAGCACGGCTACATGGCGAAAGTGATCAACAAGCATCTGACAAACTTGAAGACTCTTATCAATGCCGCCTTTATTGACGGCGTACACGACAACCAAAGGGCGTCAAAAAAGATTAAAGACCGTGACAAGGCTGTCGAAATCTATCTCACCGAGGAGGAACTGCAAGCCCTCTACGAAATGCCGCTGACCGGTAAGAAAGAACATTTCCGTGATGTTTTTCTCATTGGCTGCTATACCTGTCAGCGCGTGAACGATTACAACAACCTTAATGCCAACAACTTTGAGACCACCCGAAAAGGAACGCGCATAATCCGTCTTGTCCAGCAGAAAACCAAGACTGAGGTGACAATCCCTATTCTCAATGAGAACCTTATCACCATCTGCGAGAAATACGGCTACAACATACCGAAAGCCAACGAGCAGGTGCTGAACCGTTACATCAAGGATATTCTGAAAGACCTGTCGGAGCAGTTGCCGTCACTGAAAGAGAAAGTGCCGACCAAGCTCACCATGAAGCAGAAGGAGGCATTGAGAAAGGAGAAGAAAGAGCCGGAAACCGACCTTAACGGCAACGTGATCGTGCCACGCTATGACTGCGTGACAAGTCACACAGCTCGACGCACTGGCATTACTAATATGTATCTCAGCCATAAATACACTATCCTCTAGATGATGCACGTCAGTGGACATAAGACGCAAAAGACCTTCATGGATTACATCAAACTATCCTCCGAAGAGATAGCCGATGAAATCGCCGCCATGTCGAAGAAAGAGAGTGATCTGTGGTAAAATATATCCTTACTCCCCAAATATGGTCAAATGACCATATTTGGGGAGTGGCACCTCTAATCTTTTCATTAATAGCTGTTAATTCAAAATAAATTCGTAACTTTGCATTGCTATATGATTGATGTATTTTCGTATAAATCTTATGTTCATACCTCAGAATATTGTAGATGATCTTCGGCAGAGAGATTGTGAAGAGCTGGCAGATAGACTCGGAATTGAAATCAGTAGGCATAAAGCCTATTGTTTTTTGCACTCCGAATCTGTTCCCAGTCTATCATTCCATCCCTCAAAGAAAAATGTATGGCATTGCTTTTCATGTGGTAAGGGCGGCGATGCTATCAGTTTTATGATGGAGTATGAGAGATGTGGATTTACTGAGGCATGCGAAAAGTTATGTGCAATTTATGGCATGGTACTCCCAAGCGGGAAGCCAACATATGTGCCTAAAAGAAGGTTGACCTCCCAATCTGTTTCGAGGCGGAATAATTTGGACTTTGATAAACCGTTTGATGCTGAGATAGCTGAATGGTTACTTGATAATTTGATTTTGACTCATAATGCTCAACATTTTTTATTCGAAAAGAGAAAACTAAACGAAGAAATTATATACAAAATAGGGATTAAGGCACTAGATGACAGCCGGACAATAAGCCGAACGGCATGGAGGAAATTTGGTGAAGAACGATGTCGCGCAAGTGGGTTGTTTGGAGAAAAAGGTTATCTATCTTTTTGGGTCCCCTGTATAATTTTTCCATACAGAGATAGAAATGGTAAATTATTGGGGCTGCAATCACGGTATATTGGGGATGACAAAAAAGTGCCTCGGTTTCAATTTCTATCTTGTCAAAAGACACATCTCTTCAATATGCCATTGCTGAATGAATTTATGGTTGATAAAGATCTTTATCTCACGGAAGGAGTAACGGATTGCCTGGCTGTGTTATCGAGCGGAAAAGCCGCAATAGCTATTCCAAGTGCCACAATTATACCTGAAGATGATTTATCCCTATTGGAAGGATATAAATTGAAAATGATGCCCGACAATGATGAGGCTGGTTGGGATGGATTTATGAAACTACGACTGGCCTTAGCGAAAAAAGGAATATCCATATTTAAAGAAGATATTCCGGCAGAATACAAGGATTATGGCGAATGGTATTTTTCTAATAGAGATTTTTAATTATGAGGATAAAACCGACTGACATATTTTTGAGTTACTCCAAATTTAAAGGAGAACTTATTAACGAGTTTGAAAAAGATTTAAGGAGTAAGGAAACTATGGAATCAACTCGAAGATTACATGGTTCAAAGGAAAATAGCTTATTCAGTCTTGAAGATAAGTATTATTTACTGACATATATCTTTGATCTCCATAATATAGACGTTATTGAATCAATCAGAAAAGGAAAATTTCCGATTGAAAAAATTGATGTCAAAAGATTCATATGGCAAAATCCTCAATTGATGTTTTACCGCTATATTCTCCTCAAGGATCAGGAGCGGAAGTATAATATTGGTTATTTTACAGAAAAACTCCGTTTAATGATAAAAATATTAGTGGATTTGAATATCTTTTTCTTGGATACCTATATTCTCTGCAAAGTAATGGATATGATATTCAATTGGAACCAACTTGAACAAAAAACACGACCCAATACAAGACCTCTTAGAATAGGATTTAATAATATCCTTATGGTAGAGCATAAAGCCGGAAAGCTTCACTTAATAATAAATGAAAATGGACTAAGAGATTTTGATGTATATAATACAGGCAAACTTAATTTGGGACTTTACTCGGAAGAAGATTTATTGTATTGCCGCAAGGTCTCTGTACCGAATTTCAATCAAGACGTCCGAGAGGCGATTTTTAGAGGAGAAATCAGCGAGAACAAAAAATTTAAATGGAGTGTACTTCTACCTGATCCGGAAGTTGACAGTCCACTCTATAAGGATATATCTGAGTGGATGAATATGATCGGATTTACATCGAATAATTTTAAGAACAAAAATTAAACGTAAGCACAATGAGTGATATGGTCTCTAATAATATTGATGAACTGAAAGGTGCTCCACTATTTAAGTTTATCACTTCCTATAGAAATATATATCGAGCTATATATGCTCTTGAATCATATATTGACGAACTTTATCTTTTAGGCACCAAGGCAGATAGGTCTAATGCAAAGAAAAATTCCACAGAATCAGATAGTCAACTGCATAATAAGAGCGATTTGGAGTTATATTACATCCTTCATGACAAATACAATTGGAATGTGATTAATGAGGTGATAACGGCATGTCAGGCCAGGATTGAAGATGTCATTCTCAAGAGCGATGAATACTTTGAAACTTCTGTTTTCTTCTCTTTAAAGAAGTATGATACTGAAAAAGAAAAATTAAGATTCAGACCCCTGCATACAGCATCTCTTGTGGATCAGATATGCATGGTTGCTATGCTACAAGTATTAATGTTTGAGGATAACGATGAAATAGATGACATACCAAGTGCGATGCCTCGGCGTTTTCCGTCAGATTTGCTTAAGTCAATTCCGGATAATTTCTATGGGAATCGCGGCTCCTTGAAATTAGAACGCATCTATGAAAAATGGGCTCCGAACTATCAGGCATATAACCAGAAGATTGTGGAATCATGCACCAAGTATAGCAGAAGCCATAAGTATGAATACGAAGTGTCGCTTGACATCAAGGAGTTTTTCCCATCTATTTCTCCATTTTACTTATTTGTAAAGATTTGCGATATCCTCAAAGAAAGATATCGTAATAAGGTAAATAAATTTACCGAATCAGATCCAATTAACAGTGAGGAGAAAATCTATCACCAAAACCTAACTATTCTTAAAAGAGCAACTGCAAAGCTCTTATTTCTAAAAGTTAAGGATGGTGATAAAATCATAGATCCCGCATTTGATTATTATGGAGATGAAGGTGCCGAACCAAGATTTAAAGACCATACCGATCTATTCGCCAAAGGAGTTGCGCAAGGGCTCCCACAATCTTATTTCTTCGGTAATCTGTGTATGACGGATGTACGCAGGAAGATTATGGGTGATGATATGTTCAAGGGCAAGGATTATTTCTATGTGGATGATTCCGTGATCTATGTCAAAGGATATGATGAAGATTTAAAAAATCAATTTAATGATAAGATAAAAAAACTGAATAAAGCCCTAGAAGAGCTGGCTTCTATTGAAGAGCTGGAACTACGTTGGGAAACATCCTTGAAAGACTCTAGTGATTGCTCATCTCTGTTTGAAGACCTAAAAAAATATTGCGGAAAGGCCATAGACTTCCACAAGAAACTGGAGGATAAATACAAAATTGTGTTTCATGAAGATGGAAAAAGCAGCATTCAAACTATTGATGTCGCAGATCGAGTCATAAAGTCAATGGGAGGTCTGGGACGTAATGCTTCTGGGACGTCCTCAATCTTTACAGAGGGAGATGACCGACGCATCTCAAAGGAGAAAATGAATGCCCTAAATGATTATGCATGGAATATTATCAAACAGAAAGAACAGGAGAATGGTGCTCATGTAGGGAAGACCGTCAATAATGATAATACCCTTCAACTTAAAGTCTTTAAAAGATTCCGAAAAATTTTCTTATCCAGAAATATGTGGCTCGATACTATGGATTCTGGAAATATAGAGGAAGGACTTAAGGACTGGTTCCTGAGATTGTTGACCCCCGAGGGATTAGAAATTCGCAATAAATACTCTTCCCCAGTTGAAATGGCTGAAGATTCAAACGTGCCCAAAGTAGTATCCGTATATTCGTCTGATATGGTATTCAGCAAGGGTAAAAAAGAGTTATGGTTCGAACTTACCGATAAGGAATCTTTCCGAGCAGAAGCACTACAGCTATTAAAATGCAGCTCTTTAGAGTACGCAAGAGAACTTAAAGATCAGATAACAAAATTTGAAGAGTCATTTTCTACGGTGCATAATAGCTCTTCTTCTCATCTATATTTTCATAAATATATTGAAGGTGTCATCTCCGCGCGAACTATAAGTGGAGATAAGTATGAAAGTCTGCGCAAAAGTTTTCGTAATAATTTTCCAGCTGCAGCCAATATTGATACCGCTAAAGCTATCGATCGATTAAGAGAGTTTATTCATCGGGAATTCTATTTTATCTTTTCTCCGGATAAGAATGCCAATAAAGAAACCCAACAAAAGAGTGACGCGACTTCGCCCATGGCTGGAGCAAAAGAGGGTATATATTTCATGGAGCATATATCCGAGGAATTCAAACGCAGAATACTCAACGCTTATTTTTCAGTATTAGTAGGTGTTAATCCGTCAGAGGAAGTTCCATTTGTAAAGACAAGAGGCGGTAATATAGATTATGCGGCATTTCGGATCCTTGTCTGGCTTAGGAATCCTCATTTCGACTTTAAAGATTTCTGGCACTTTCTGTCAAAGATTGAATACCATGCACTTCCAGAAAGAATGATTGTAGACAACGGTCTTCCCGAAGTGGTCAAAATATTTATCCTACAAATATCGGATCCAGAGAAAGTGGACCACCTCATATTAACTCACAGGATTGTAAAAGGATTGTGGCAGAATGGATCGAAGTTCTTAAATTCATATACCCTACACAATGAGGAGCATGCCGTGAAACTGATTATCCTTTCTATGGAAATAATAAGACGTATTGATTATTTTCAGTTAAAGCAGCTTGATTATTATATTCTTTTTTTGGCATGTTATCTACATGACATCAGTATGGTTATTCATCCTGATTTGCAGCGTTTTTGTCATGCTGAAGAGCAGAACATAGAATTGATGGATAGGTATCTGACTGAAATGAAAAATAAAGCCAATGAATGGGAGAAGAATGTATCCATGACAGGTGATCCTGAATGGTTCGTTAATTTCTGGAAATCTTTTGGCGTGAAAATGACAGCAATATTCAATGAAGTGTTTGATTACTTTGAATCCGATGTCAGGGATAAACATCCCAAAGAAAGTGCCCTGTTTATAAAGAATAAACGGCACGACCTTTTTCAATATCTTGAAGAAACAATAGTTGAAGCAGTAGCGAAGGCTGGAGAAGACCATGGTAAAGATATTCATAATGTTTATGACATGCGTTCCTCGGCTAAGGATGATGTAGTTAGCTCCAAATACATTTCCATCCTTTTACGTCTTGCTGATTTGATGGATGTGTCCAACGACCGGATAAATTACCATCTCCTTAATGAAAATGTAAATCATTTATCTACAACATCAAAATTCCATTGGATTTCACATCTCATTACTGACGAGATAGCCCTGATTCCCAACTATGAAGTAGGCTATGATTCTATTACGGATAAGAAAAATAAGGATAAAAGGATATATTTTATCCGAGAGACACTCAGATTCTATCTCATTCTTAACATGAAGAGCTTGGAACCAATAGAGAAAAGGGATGATGAGGGATGTCAGTATTGGCGCAAAACAGACTATAACACAGACATAACTCCGGTTCGGTATAAGGATTTCGAAGGGATATCTTTACGATTCAAGGAAAGTCCGTGTAAAGAGATAGCATGTCCGATGGTATGCCGATGGATGAATAAGAAACATAATTGGTTTTTCCCTGAGCTAGCAAAACTCCAAAGTTATCTAAACACAGTAAACTATGAGCCGTTTAGGACGGAGATTGAAGTCAATATATTATTTAAGGACTTTTCAGACATAAATCTCAAGCCTTCTCTGTTCGATGATGTAAGACGTTTCTTAAAAAATGAGCATAATGAGTAGTAAACATAGCTTTATAATACATCGGTTTGAAGAGTTTTCTCGGATAACTGAAGTTCTGACCGAAGGTTTTGTGCCTAATTATCATGAAGAGGATCTCAGACTCTCAAAGGCCCCTACTGATGTGAGGTATATGGGCATACCAATGGTTTCATTTGGAGATATTGAAGATAATGATATTTCCGAATTTATGAAGAATGCAAATCCTGATTACGGCGAGTATGCTATCATGATGAAAAAGGAATGGGCATTACGGCAGAAATGGATGAGTCCCGTATGGTATCTTACGGATGAAATGTTAAATCGACTAACTAGAAATTGGAAAGCTTGGTTGGAAGACGGGATAGCCGGATACTGTAAAAAATATATATCCGAGTGGAAAGGAAGTCCATATAATAATTACGCAGAACGAGAATGGAGATATACAGTACCGATAACAGAAGTTAAATGGATTTTAACCAAAGAGGCTTACGATACATGGCGCAGATACCCAGTTCTGAAAAAGAGACCAGCCCCGACAGAAGAACTCAAAAAACATACCTTAAAGTTCGATATTGAGGACATAGAGGGAATTGTCGTATCTGATAAAAAAGCCCGAGAAGAGATAACCACATTCCTTCATACAACAGAGCTTTTCTCAGGAACAAGAAGAACTCTATCTTCACCTGAAATAAATAAATTATTAGATTTAGTGATAGTAACTGAGTAAAAATACGGTTGGTACAATGGCTTGTTAAAAGCGGGGACGGGCGCGTCCGTCCCCAAGAGCGTAAAGCAGGTATAAATTACTGGCAATACAAAAAAGAAAAAAGGAGACCGAAGTCTCCTGGAGATTAACTGATTTTGTATTGCTCTTATGTATAATCAATTAACCTCGCAGCAAAGATCGCAAATTTTTGCGTTGCTGCAAAGAAAAACTCAGAGAAAAGAGATCGCCCTCATCGTAGGGTGCAGTCAGTCAACGCTTAGCCGCGAACTTCGTCGAAATTCCACGGCCAAGGGACACTACCTTTGGGAGAAAGCTCACGCCAAAGCGATGGATCGCCGCAAACGCACTACATCCAACCGAAAGCTTGACAGTATTCTTGTATGGCGGATAAAACAGATGATCACCGATCATCTGTGGTCGCCGGAACAGATCCGTGGAGTATTGGGGAAAGAGGGCATAAGTGTCTCGATACAGAGCATCTACAATATCATCAATGCCGACGTCAGCGGCGAGTTGCGCAAGCACAGACGTCACCCGAACTTCAGGCGGCGCCCCAAAGCGGAGCGCAAACCGACGAAAGCAACCAACATCCCCGACCGCACAAGCATACATGAGCGTCCGTCAGAGGCCGACGGGCACCGCTTCGGAGATTTTGAGATGGATCTGACCGTGGACTCCTACGGACACGCTATACTTGTCCTTCTGGAACGTCTTACAGGATTTGTAATGATGGAGAGACTGCCTTACGGCAAGAGAGCCAAGCCATTGTCCGAGGCTGTCGTAAGATTGCTTTTCGCTTATCGCAAATGCGTCAGAACCATCACGACCGACAACGGAAGCGAGTTCACGGCACATTCCGACATTACCGCCGGACTTCGCATGAAAGGGCGTGATGATGTCATTGTCTATTTTGCCGATGCTTACTGTTCATGGCAGAAAGGAGCAGTCGAGAATGTGAACAAGCTCATTCGTCAGTACATACCTAAGAAATCTAATTTCAACAGCTTCTCTGACAGATTTATTATGGATGTCGCAAAGAAAATTAACCTCAGACCGAGAAAAAAACTCAGATTCTCTAATCCAAAAACTGAGTTCTTCAAACAAATCGATAATTTTGCACTTGCCAGTTGAACCTGCACATTTACTGAATATCCCTAATTAGCCAACTAATTCATACCTAAAATATTGCGGATTAGTTGGCTTTTTTGTATCTTTAGGTATTTCCCCGTAAATACGGTTTGGCAGCCAAAACGGGGGAAATACCCCAACTAAGATGTGGCAAAAATATGAAATATTTCCGAGATTCAGCCAACATTCGGCTTTACAGAATTCGATATTCTGAAAAAATATCGCAAGAGTTTTCATGAGAGTGAACTTGGCAGGCTTCATTCCGTGTTCCCGTTTGAGCGTATAGCCAAAGAAGCAGGCCTGTCGGAGCAGCGTCTGGGACGTAGGAACATTTTCAGTCCTTGTGCCAAGATTGCCCTTATGGTACTGAAGGCCTATACCGGTTTCTCCGACAGGTAGTTGGTGGAACACATTAACGGTAACATACACTATCAGATGTTCTGCGGAGTTATGATAGACCCATCCTTTCCAATAACGAACTTCAAGATAATCAGCGCTATCCGTAATGAGACAGCCTCCCGTCTTGACATTGACGCTCTTCAGGAGATGCTTGCCTCACACTGGAAACCTTATCTTGAGAACCTCCACGTGTGTATGACCAATGCCACCTGTTATGAGAGCCACATGCGTTTTCCCACTGACATGAAGCTCCTTTGGGAAAGTATCGTGTGGCTTCACAGGCATATCTGCTGTCATTGCAGCGATCTAGACATTAGGCGTCCGCGCAACAAATATGCGGATGTCTCGACCGCCTACCTGTCCTACAGCAAGAAAAGAAAGAGGAAGGCTTCAAGGACGCGCATGCTCAAACGGCGCATGCTCAAGCTTCTGGAGAAGCTCATCATGCAGAGGGACGGGATTGATAAGGAGTACGGTGCCTCACTCCGCTATACGCAGGATTACCTGAAACGGCTTTCCGTAATCAGAAAGGTCCTTGTGCAGGGGAAGGAACTGTTTGAAGGCGGGAAGGTCAGCGGCCGTATTGTCAGCATCGACCGCCATTATGTACGCCCCATCGTAAGAGGCAAGGAGGCAAAACCGGTTGAGTTCGGTGCAAAGGTCAACAACATACAGATAGACGGCATATCCTTCATCGAACATCTCTCCTTCAAGGCCTTCAACGAGGGTATACGCCTGAAGGATTGTATCCGACTGCAGCAGAGACTTATGAAGGCGAGAGTAAGATGCGTGGCTGCCGATTCCATATATGCCAACAACGCCAACAGGAAGTTCTGTACGAAATATGGAATATCCACTTCCTTTGTGTGCAAGGGAAGGGCGGCAAAGGACGAGCGGTTGAGAAAGGTGCTCAGAAGTGAACTCTCAAGGGAGAGAGCCACCCGGCTGGAAGGCAGCTTCGGCACTCAAAAGCAACATTACTCACTCTCAAGAATAAAGGCAAGGAAGAGGGGGACTGAGATCCTGTGGATTTTCTTTGGAATACATACGGCAAATGCTGTACTGATGATAGACAAAATCAAAAAAAGGAAGAATAAAGTGGCATGACATGACTTTACGGACTGAATCAGAAGAGGGCCATCGGACTTCTTCTGGAGTATCATGTCCTGCCGGATAAGTTCAGGCGATAAAACACAGAAAAATTACAATAAAAATAGCACATGAAGGGATTAGGGGGGCAACTTCATGTGCTATCTTCATTCTGTAACAGCGAATTTTTCACAAAATAATTATACTGTCATTTTACATTGGTTTCTGTATGCACTTAATTTGTTTTTTTTGGGAAATAAATCATCTTTGTTCACAGAAAGGCGTTCTTTTGATGTAATGCAAAACAAGATAGAATACAGAACTTTGCTCGTTTCTAAGTCGTTACCTATCACGAGACAGATTTATGCAAGTCATTAAATTTCAATGGTAAAGACAATTTGTAATGTCTCGCTGAATGTCGTTGTAGTCTGCGAACACTTCTTCGATATACTCTTTCAGTTCCTTGACTTCACGCTGTAGTTCATGTACCGGATTTGATGGTGGCAATGTCAACAACCGGCGCACGGCAACAAAAGCACGCATTATATTTATATTAACTTCTATCGCCAAATCGGAGTTAAGAACACTACTAAGCATTGCAACTCCCAACTCAGTGAAAGCGTAGGGCATATAACGAATACCACCCCTTTTTGAGGTGCAGTTTTTGCACCTCAAAGATTCCCATTCAGAATCAGTAAGTTCAAACATGAAGTCACTTGGAAAGCGTTTAAGGTTACTTTTCACCGAACGTTTTAAATACTTCGTCTCCGTCCCATACATTTCTGCCAAATCAAAATCCAGCATAACCTTTTGCCCACGTATGTCATAAATCTTACTCTGTATTACTTCGAGTTGTTCCATCTTATTCTACTTTGGTATTATTCTTTTAGCACAATTAAGGCAGGCGATTGATATACTGTCAGACTTGGGCTGTATTCTATTGAGGAATATCTTTTCTGCAAAAGTAAGCAAATGTGTTATGTAACAAGTAAGCGCCAATCAATATATATTGCTATATCAAAAAGAATCTGTATCTTTGACCATGAAAAGTCTACCAAAACAGTCTGATTCATCAATGTCGTTACTATACTGTTATTTCCAAGCAGGGGAGGCAGGCTTTTCATTAGTGATATTCAATACATTATAAAAGGTTATGATCTTATGCGAGTAATCAGCGGTATTTACAAACGAAGAAGATTCGATGTGCCACGAACATTCAAAGCACGTCCCACAACAGATTTTGCCAAAGAGAATCTGTTTAATGTACTCAATAATTATATCGACTTCGAAGAGGGAGTCAGCGCATTGGACTTGTTTGCCGGAACCGGAAGCATAAGTATCGAACTTGTATCAAGAGGCTGCGACCGTGTAATCAGCATTGAGAAAGAACCTGCTCATCATGCGTTCATCTCCAAAATAATGAAAGAGGTGAAGACAGACAAATGCCTGCCGATACGCGGGGATGTATTCAAATTCATCAAGGGCAGCCGCGAGCAGTTCGATTTCATCTTTGCCGATCCCCCTTACGCTTTAAAGGAACTGGAAACAATCCCCGAACTTATCTTCCAAAACAATTTACTCAAAGAGGGAGGCTTATTAGTATTGGAGCACGGAAAGGACAATAACTTTGAGGAAAATCCGTATTTTGTAGAAAGGAGAGTATATGGAAGCGTGAACTTCTCTATCTTTCGTTTTACAGCAATGGAGCCAACAAACGGACAATAGACTCTACCGCTTTTTGTCTCCACGAACGCTTCACCCAATTCTTTAAGAATATCTGCGTGCTTTCCCGTTGGTCTTGCAGGAATATCTCCTTCATCTCAAGTGCAGTGTTCACATCGTATATAAAGGCGTTCACCTCAAAATTATGCTCAAAGCTGCGGAAGTCCACATTGGTGGAGCCTACCGTAGAAAGCATATCATCCGAAACCATAAGTTTGGAATGCAGGAAGCCTTTTTTATAGAAATAAACCTTCACACCAGCTTGCATCACATCAGCCAGGTAGGAGCAAGAACCAAGATGGGTGATTCTATTATCGGCATGTTCCGGCAACATCAAACGTACGTCTACTCCGGATAATGCCGCCGTCTGCATAGCAGCCAATATTTGTTCGGTCGGCAAGAAATAAGGTGTTTGCATATAGAAATATCTCCTTGCACCAGTTATGGCTACGGTCAGTCCCTGCATGATTTCTTTCCAAGGACCGATAGGTTCGCTGGTAACGATCTGTACCAGTGAATTTCCATAAGAGTCTATTTTCGGGAAATAACGGGAAGCGGTTATCAGAGTACGGTCTACGAAATACCAATCGAGCAGAAAAGCCGTCTGCAAACCGTGTACCGCCTTACCTTCTATCATGATGTGCGTGTCTCGCCAGATTCCCCAAGAGAAACCACGCATATAACGTTCCGCCAGATTCATTCCTCCTACAAAGCCTACCTGCCCGTCGATAACAACAATTTTCCTATGATTCCGATAATTCACCCTACTTGTGAATAAGGGGAAGCGGACTTTCAAGAAGCTCCTCACTTCAATACCCGCATTACGCATTTCCTCAAAAAAGCGGTTAGGAACATGCCAGCAACCTACGTCATCATAAATCACCCGTACCTCAACTCCCTGCATGGCTTTCTCTATCAATACATCTCTGACCATACGCCCGATAGCGTCATCCTCAAAGATATAATATTCCATGTGGATATGCTGCTTCGCTTTTTGCAATTCACACAGTAAAGACTGAAGTTTGGTATAACCTTCCGTATAGACAGCCACCCGGTTTCCTTCGAACGGGAAAGCTTGGTTGGTATGCTGGAATAGTTGGATAAGACGGGAATATTCGTATTGGACTTCCGAGCAATCTTGCGCCAAGTATTCCGCCATCGGTTTCTTGAGGAGACGGTCATAACTCTTCCTCCCGATAATCCGTTCGCGACGCTGGCTGCGCCCAAAGAAAAAATAAAAGACAAGACCTACAATGGGCAGAAAAAGCAAGATCAGTATCCAAGCCATAGTCTTAACCGGATTCCGGTTGTCAAGGATAATGATAACAATCGTACCGATGATGGCTCCGAAATAGAGAATATCAAAAGCCACCGTTGCAATCTGAGCAAGTATGTAATTCCAGTCTATCATAGGAATCTCTTCTTAAAGCGGATACTAAGCAACAAATATAGAGTAATTTATCGGATAAACAAAAAAGTCCCGGCAACAACTCTCGTTCGTTACACCGGGACTCCCTTTTTATCTGTATTCACTTATCCTCAAAAACGCATCATCCGTCCCGAGCCACCGCCGTGTGGTCCACGCGGTCCACGATGACCACCTCCATCAAATCCGCCTTGACGCATATTGCCACGAGCTTCTTTATTTCCAAAGACATTCAGACGATAAGAAAAACGAAGCATACAGTAGCTGTTTATTCCATTATACTCGGAAACGGAACGCATATCGGCCGTCAACGAACGACTGATATTGGACTGCTGTCTCAGAATATCGTATATCTCTAAACTGATTGTCGCGGCATTACCTTTCAGGAAGTTCTGGGCAATCTGCGCATTCCAGATAAGCTCATTCTTATTCATGCTGGCGTCACGATAGCCACGACGTGCATTGTTGGTTATGTTTGTCGACAATGTCATACTCCAAGGCAAAGAAATATTGGTGCTTGCTCCATATCCGAACGTATATGGTTCCTGATTGTTCTCCGGGCGCAACTCATTACGCTCGAAATTATAGTTGATCGAACCGTTAATAGTAAACTCAAACCAATCATTACGGAAAGTTCCATTCAGATTCTCACCCAAAGTCAACGTTGTACTCGTGTTCTTATCATTCACCTTAGTATCATTATTATAAAGGAAAGAAACATCGTTAGTATAGTTAGCACGTGAGAAAGAATGGATAGTGAAACGCTTGTCTCTCAAAGCTGTATTAAAGCCGAACATCCCCATTGCATTCCAATAACCATTAATATTTTCCGGTTGGGAAATTGTTCCACCCGTTGTCTGATTATAACGAGTAACATTGGAAATTTTGTTCTGGGTCATATTAAAAAATGCATGCGCCATCATCCCCCTCTGTTTATCCGCATTATAAGTATTGTAGAATAAGCGCATGGAATGATTGAAAGAAGGTTTCAATCCCGGGTTTCCCTTGGTGATTCTCAACGGATTGGAATCATCGGTCACATCCAACAGATTCTCCATACCCGGTTGACTAGCACGCCCCCGATAAGTAAACCGCAACTGGCTCACCTTAGAGAAACGGTAGCGGAAATCAATATTAGGAGCAAAATTGAATACATTTCTCTTTACAACTGTATCTATCTCAGATTTTTTATAAGTCAATGTCGTATTTTGTGGCTGCAAAGAGACTCCCAAGTTAAAACGATACTTCTCACGGATGATATTCAATCCCGCATTAACATCATGGTTGTAATATTTATATTTCGCATATTTACTTAAGTCCCTATCTTTATATTCCCAGTATCCGTCCGGCAAGTCATTTCCTAAATGCCAATCCCATTCCTGTCCCTTACCGTCATCGCCAGGCATCAAATCATAAGTACTTCTGTCACTCTCACTATATTTATATTGGAACTTATAACGCAACTGCAAGAATGTAGACTTTGCAATCGGTTCATTATATGTCAATTCTGCCGTATAGTCATAATTTTGAGTAGGAGAAGTTGTATACCGCCTGTTATCATCATCTTCTTTCGGTTCTTCCTTGTCAAAATAACGAGTCAACGACTCACTGAACTGCTCACTGTCATTATCACCATAATTAAATGTACCGCGAAAAGTGATATTTCGCCCCCGACTGTTCAATCTCCTATTTAACTGCAAACTCGCATTCGCAGACAAACTGTTGCTTTCAGACAGTGAGTTGCTATTACTCCCATTCACTCGAATTGCCTCTAATGGATCATCGGTTGCCCCCCACAAACTTTTATCCAAAAAGTCATTAGGATTAGATACTAAATTGAATGGATCACTGTCAAAAGTTCCCGATTCGGATTTAGAATGACTTTCAGACTTTCCATACGAAAAATTTGGACGAAAAATTATATTAGTCAGTGTATCGGGTCTCCATTCCAAACGGAAGTCAGCATTAAAATTCGTATTCTTGTTCCGGTTTCTGCTATTTGAGTTCGAATAGGAATTTCCATTCTGCAAGAAACGTTCCGAATAGTTGGTAGAAAGCGCATCTCGATCGCTAAAGTTATAACGGGCACTACCTCCTAGTTCCAATTTCTCCGACTGGGTAGCAAAGTTAGCTCCTAACATTTTGGTTGCAGTCAGTCCATTACTGTTTCGGAAACGGGGTCCACCACCTCCGGAAAATCCCTGATCGTTTACATTATTAGCCGAGCCAATCAAAGTAAACTGACTGTTATCAACAAAACGATTCAACATCAAGTTACTCCCATAACGGTCTTTCGTACCGACAGCCGCACTCGCATTTCCAAACCAGCCTTGGTTCATTCCCTTCTTCACCTTCAAGTCGAGAACCGTTTCTTCTTCTCCATCATCAATTCCCGTAACACGGGCCAAGTCAGATTTCTTATCATATGTCTTCAGTTTATCAATCATGTTAACCGGCAAGTTTTTCAGTCCGGTTTTCACATCACCGCCAAAGAACTCCTTACCATCCACCATGATCTTCTTCACTTCCTTACCATTGATCTTGACATTCCCCTCATCATCAATTTCCGCACCGGGAAGTTTTTTCACTAGTTCTTCGAGCATAGCTCCTTCAGGAGTACGGTAAGCGGAGGAATTATATTCCAATGTATCTTCTTTCACAGTCACTTGGGGAGCTTCGGCAGTAATCACAGCCTCCTTCAACATAACAGCGTCAGACTCCAGCGCTATCGTCCCCACACGCTTTTCCGTCATGTTCGCATAAAGATGAAGAGGTACATACTTTGTGAGGAAACCGATATAGGATACCTTCAAAAGATATTTCCCGGCCTTCACTTTGGGAAGAGTAAACCAACCTTGATTATTACTGGCAATACCGGCAGCATAAGCGCTATCGGGCAATGACAACAATTGAACTGTAGCCTGTGCCGCCGGCTCTTTCGAGTCGGACTCTACAACACGTCCCGAAACAGTAATCACCTTATTTTGTGCAAAAATAGAGAAGGTGCTCAGCAATAGCAACACCAACCCGACTGAAAATCTTTTCATTTACCTTATTTACGATTATATTAGTAGCAATAGCAATGTTCTTTTGACAAATAAGATCGTAAAAGGTTTAATCGGGAAGATAATTATCTTTTAAAGAATCGATCAACGAGCGCTTTTTTCAGACCAAACTCCAGACAAAGCACATTAAAGACTAGGAAAGTAAGAAAAGAAGAAGTATCAACATTGATGACATCTCCTTGCATAACGCGCCATAACATCCCTCCAAAGACAAACAGGAACGTCAGAAAGATTGCATTCCGAACAGCCGCATTACGAATCTGCTCCGTTTCACGACTTTCATGCTTACTAAAAGCAAAGATTATCAACAAACATCCTGCCATCATCAGCAACTTTGTACATTCTTTATAAAACAACAGATTGCTGTCGGTCACCATCCCTTGCATCACCAGAATAAAAGGAATGAACAGAGCTACCAACAAGACAACATATCCCAAAGGACGACAATAGACAGGTAATAATGCTTTCATAATTGAATGATTGAACGTTTTAACGAGACAAAAGTAAGCAAAAAAGATAATTTTATATACATTTGCAGACAGAAAAGCAAAAGAATCATGAGTAAACAAGAAGTTATTCTCTGTGAAAGCTTGGAAACAAGCCTGCGCCGTGCCATCGAACAGTGTCCGCACGACAAATTATTCATTCTTACAGACGAGCATACCCGCTCTCTCTGTCTTCCTTCCCTAAAGGAAACCTCATTGCTGAAAGAGGCTGTTGAAATATGTATCGGAGCCGAAGACGTACATAAGACGTTGGATACACTCGCCTCCGTCTGGATGGCATTAAGCACGCAAGGAGCTACCCGCCACTCTCTGCTTATCAATCTCGGAGGGGGGATGGTTACGGATTTGGGTGGTTTTGCCGCAGCCACTTTCAAACGTGGTATTGCTTATATCAATATACCCACTACCCTATTGGCTATGGTAGACGCGTCTGTCGGCGGTAAAACAGGAATCAACTTCAACGGACTGAAGAACGAGATCGGCTCATTCTTTCCGGCCAACAGCGTGCTACTCGAAACAGAATTCCTGCGCACACTGGATGCGCATAACTTCTTTTCCGGATATGCAGAAATGCTGAAACACGGTTTGATCAGCAACGTAGAACATTGGGCAGAGTTACTCAGTTTCGATACCGTCAATATCGACTATGCCGCTCTCAAAAGGCTGGTTGGCGAGTCGGTACAAGTGAAAGAAGAAATAGTGGAGCAGGATCCCTTCGAACGTAACATTCGTAAAGCATTAAACCTGGGGCATACGGTAGGACACGCATTCGAAAGCATGGCGTTGGCGGAAAACCGTCCGGTATTGCATGGTTATGCAGTCGCCTGGGGAATTGTATGTGAATTGTACCTGTCCCATACTAAAGTCGGTTTTCCGAAAGAGAAAATGAGACAGACAATCCGGTTTATCAAAGACAATTATGGGGTATTCACTTTCGACTGCAAGAAATATGAACAACTATACGCATTCATGACACATGACAAAAAGAATACTTCGGGAACAATTAATTTCACATTATTGAAAGACATCGGAGACATCTGCATCAACCAGACTGCCGATAAGGATACCATCTTTGAGATGTTGGACTTTTACCGTGAATGTATGGGAATTTAATTCCCTTAGCCCAAGTGAGACATTCGATACTGAGAGAGTGACATTCCCGTATGTTTTCTGAAGAAACGTCCTAGCGAAGACTGGTTGGCGAAATTTGTCCTAATGGCTATCTCCTGAATATTCATATTTGTATTCTTCAACAGTGTTTTTATTTCCAGTATGACGTATTCAACAATCCAGTCTTTCGCAGACTTTCCGCTCGTCTCCTTGATAACCATAGTCAGATATTTGGAAGTGATACAGAGTTTATCCGCATAAAAAGCCACATCCTTGTTCTCTTTAAAATGCTTCATGATAAGCCCGAAGAATTTATTAGCCAGCTCTTCCTTACGTATATCTTTCCTATCAGTCGTCAAAGTAGCCTCCTTCTGATAAGCGTTGAACAGCTCGAGATACAGATATCGCAGCAGATGAACTATCAGTTCCCGTCTATATATATCCTGAGATGTAACTTTCCCTTTTATCATCCCCAGAAAATTATAGGTCCGAAGAACATCACGTTCCGTCTGCGGATACCAATAATGGTTTCGCATATAAAAGAAAAAATGTGGAGAAAATCGGGGAGCTCCACTTAACGCATCGCTGAACAAAGAAGATGATATGACCATTGTTACAGTCAAGAAATCTTCGCTAGGATCACTAAATGAGACAAACTGTCCGGGCAACAGTATTATCAGTTCCTTCGGCTGTATCCAATGTACGTCCTCATGTACAGTGAGTTTCGCTTTTCCCCTCAAACTATATACAATCAAGGCAGATTGGATATTGGAAGGATAGGAAGTCAGAGGAAGGTATTTTAGATTCTGGTAAAACTTAAAGTCATCACCCAAAACATATATCTCTAATGTCTCTGTATTATTAATGTCTAACATTTAACGCCTTTCTAATCTAAACTAGTCTTTTCTACAAATGTATAACATCCCCTCATACCAAAGCACCGCCAGTGGAATTATGGTATTATTCTACGGAAATAATACATCTGTTATTTACATTAATTCATAAACAAAACCACTGATAAATTGTTTATCCGCACCTCTTCACTTTAAACCTGCCATGCCTCATTTATCCTCCACCAAACATAAGAACAGATTTAAAACCGTACAAAAAAGAATCACCGCACAATAAAATTCAAAGGATTTATTTGCTAATTAAAAATAAAGCACTACTTTTGCATCCGCAATTCGGGGTGTAGCTCAGCCCGGTTAGAGTACGCGTCTGGGGGGCGTGTGGTCGCTGGTTCGAATCCAGTCACCCCGACATTGGGAATCAGCCATTTACAAACAGTAAGTGGCTGATTTGTTTTTTTAGTGGAACACATTTGGAACAATAAACCCGTATTTATCAAGAATAGCCCTATAGCAATGAAAGAAGATCCGAAACATATCCGAATCAGTGAATACAACTATCCGTTGCCGGATGAACGTATCGCCAAGTTTCCGTTGCCCGTTCGCGACCAGTCCAAATTACTGATCTACCGCCACGGTGAAGTGAACGAAACCATTTTTACTTCTTTACCTGACTACTTGCCTAAAGGAAGCCTGATGATATTCAATAACACGAAAGTCATCCAGGCCCGTCTTCATTTTCGGAAAGAAACAGGTGCGTTGATTGAAGTGTTCTGCCTTGAGCCGATTCAACCAAATGATTATGTACTGAACTTCCAGCAGACGGAACACGCCGCATGGCTGTGCATGATCGGCAATCTGAAGAAATGGAAAGACGGGGAACTGAAACGGGAAATGACAGTGAAAGGATTTCCCATCACTCTGACCGCAACGAGAGGAGAATGCAGAGGGACCAGCCATTGGGTAGACTTCACCTGGAATAATGCGGAAGTTACTTTTGCCGATATTCTTGAAGTATTCGGAGAACTTCCTATTCCACCCTATTTGAACCGGGATACGGAAGAGAGTGATAAAGAAACTTATCAGACGGTTTATTCGAAGATAAAAGGATCAGTCGCCGCCCCCACCGCCGGACTACATTTCACTCCACAGGTATTGGATGCACTGCAAGAGAAGGGAATCGAACTTGAAGAACTGACCCTGCACGTAGGTGCGGGAACCTTCAAACCTGTAAAGAGTGAAGAGATTGAAGGTCACGAGATGCATACGGAATATATATCAGTCAACCGGAGTACCATCAAGAAACTGATCGACCATGACGGTTGTGCTGTCGCCGTAGGAACAACTTCTGTGAGAACACTTGAAAGCCTTTACCATATCGGAGTTACTCTCGCAGAGAATCCGGACGCAACGGAAGAGGAACTACACGTCAGACAATGGCAACCTTACGAGAAGTACGACCAGATACCTCCGGTAGTTGCCTTGCAGAAAATATTGGGGTATCTCGACCGCCACGGTATGGAAACACTTCACACCAGTACTCAGATTATCATAGCACCGGGATATGATTATAAAATCGTAAAGGCGATGGTCACCAATTTCCACCAGCCTCAAAGCACCCTGCTGCTTTTGGTTTCCGCTTTTGTAAAAGGCAATTGGCGGACGATCTACGACTATGCCTTAAGCCACGATTTCCGTTTCCTCAGTTATGGAGACTCTTCTTTATTAATACCATAATCCCCCCGAATATAAAAACAATGGCACAGAGCGATAATAACCAAGAAATGTTCCCTATCGTAGATGAGCAGGGAAATATCACCGGAACCGCTACACGCGGAGAATGTCATAGCGGCAGCAAACTGCTCCACCCGGTCGTCCACCTTCATATATTCAACGCCAACGGAGACTTGTATCTGCAGAAGCGTCCCGAATGGAAAGATATCCAGCCGGGGAAATGGGATACAGCCGTAGGCGGACATATTGATTTGGGTGAAAGCGTAGATATCGCCCTCAGACGGGAAGCAAATGAAGAATTAGGTATCACAGATTTCACTCCCGAGCGGCTTGCCAGCTATGTATTCGAGTCCGAACGTGAAAAGGAGCTTGTCTTTGTCCACAAGACCGTTTATGACGGAGAAATTCATCCCAGTGACGAACTGGATGGCGGACGGTTCTGGACAGTCGAAGAAATAAAAGAGAATCTGGGCAAAGGGACTTTCACTCCCAACTTCGAAGGAGAATTGCAGAAAGTCTCCCTTATACCTTCTCTATCCAAGTAATTGTTTCTTCGGATAAAAAACACAGGCGGAAGCTACATTGAAAAGCAGCAACGAACACTTACTATGTCTGTTCGAAAGTTATGATTACCCTACTCAAGGCATCGATTTATGGTTTGACAACCAAACATTAAAACGCGGACCAACGCAATCATCGCAAATCGTAACTCTTCTTTGCGACAATCTGCGTTAATCCGCGTTTCTACTATAAGACAGGCGATTAATTATTTCTTCGCCAATTCATTGATTACATCCATTATCTTCTGTCCGATTTCTTCGGCAGCCTCCATAGTAGAAGCTTCGCTATATACGCGGATAATCGGTTCTGTGTTACTCTTGCGCAAATGTACCCATTTGTCTGCGAAGTCAATCTTCACACCGTCGATGTCGTTGATTTCCTCGTCTTTATAGATTTCCTTCACTTTAGCGAGGATAGCGTCCACGTCAATTTCCGGAGTCAGGTCGACACGGTTCTTCGCAATGAAGTAAGGAGGATAAGTGGCGCGAAGTTCGCTAACCTTCTTTCCTTCGTGAGCCAGATGGCTAAGGAATAAAGCGATACCTACCAAAGCGTCACGGCCGTAATGGCTGGCAGGATAGATCACTCCACCATTTCCTTCACCACCGATAACGGCATTGGTCGCTTTCATCTTCGTTACAACGTTTACTTCGCCAACGGCAGAAGCATTGTATTCCATACCGTATTTACGGGTTACATCACGCAGGGCACGAGTAGAGCTCAAGTTGGATACCGTATTGCCCGGAGTATGCTTCAACACATAGTCGGCAACAGTAACCAATGTATATTCTTCACCGTACATCACACCGTTTTCGCAAATCATCGCCAGACGGTCAACGTCAGGGTCTACCACAAATGCCACATCCGCTTTTCCCCCTTTCATCAAGTTCATGATGTCTCCGAGATTCTTTTCAAGCGGCTCCGGGTTGTGCTGGAAGTTTCCGGTAGGTTCACAATATAGTTTCTCTACGTGTTTCACACCCAAACGTTCGAGAAGTTCGGGAAGAATGATACCGCCTACTGAGTTTACACAGTCAATAGCCACACGGAAATCAGCTTTCTTGATAGCTTCAACGTCTACCAGATCAAGAGCCAATACGCTGTCGATATGTTTTTGATTGTAGGTAAGATCCTTGCGATAAGAGCCCAAGTGATCAACATCGGCATAGTCGAACTCTTCAGCTTCGGCGATACGAAGTACTTCATTGCCTTCCGCCGCATTCAGAAACTCACCATGTTCATTCAGTAACTTCAGTGCATTCCACTGTTTCGGATTATGAGAAGCTGTCAGGATGATACCGCCACAGGCGCCTTCCATCGTTACAGCGAGTTCTGTAGTCGGAGTAGAAGCCAAGTCAATGTCTACTACATCCCAGCCCATTCCCATCAAGGTACCGACTACTACGTTTTTTACCATTTCACCGGAGATGCGGGCGTCACGTCCCACAACAATCTTGTTACTCTTTACCGTACAAGTCTTACGGATTAAAGTAGCATAAGCCGAGGTGAATTTCACGATGTCGAGCGGATTCAATCCTTCGCCCGCTCCTCCGCCGATAGTTCCGCGGATTCCAGAGATAGATTTGATTAGAGTCATAGGTTCTTTACTTAAAGATTTATTTAAATGTTAGTGTTTCTAGCTTCGTGCTTTACGGAACTCGGTGATATCATAGAAGTAAGGAGTTACGTACTGTTGAGCGGAAGTATGTCCCATCTTTGAAGGAACGATCAGACGCACGTGGGCATTGTCACGCAGGTAGGGCAATGCCAAAAGCCATCCTTGAGGTACGGCCGTACTGGCGTAATAGGACGACCAGACATAGTCCATTTCGATGAATGTACCGGCTGAATAAGTGTCTGTCTTCACATAACGGAATACGGCAGGATAGGCATACAGCTGTGAAGCGTCCATATACTCTTCCATAGGTATATTAAAAGCCGCAAGTTCGCGTGTAGCGATGTTGGTCTCCGCATAACGGGTACAAATGTTATTATTGTTAGCAAACGAATCTATAGCTGCCGGTTTGTCCGGCACTACCAAAGTTCCTTTATCCACAATCTGCATATACACACCATTAGATGAGAAAGAGACATATTCGTTCTTATTCAAGTCGGTCTTATAACCGTTTGCTTTAAACTGCTCTTCCGAAATCACATGAATCGCACTATCTTTGATGAACTGGCTTACCGCATTCTTCTCATCTTCCAGCATTTCCGCGTATGTCTTCGAATCATCGCACGCCTGGAACAGACTTCCGGCAGTCAGCAAAGAGAGAAATAAAAATACAAGTTTCTTCATTATCTGTTATTTAGCTATATTCCGCACAAATGTATCTCAAAATCATTAAAAGTTGAAAGAGCAATGTTGAAAGTTCGTATCTTTTAACCTTTCCATATTCACTTTTAACCTTCCGCCTTTAGCTTTTGGCTGTTAATAGAGGCTTATATTTCTCAAGCGCTTTCTCGAAAACAGCTTTTGCCTCTTCCATCGTTCCGAAAAATTCACCTCCGGACGCGTTCAAGTGGCCGCCACCGTTAAAGAATTCGGCAGCCAACTGATTGCACGGAAAAGTCCCGACCGAACGGAGGGAAATTTTAATCATCGGTTTCTCTGTATCTTCCCGCAAAAAGCAGGAAAAGCGAACGTTCTTAATGCTGAGAGGGATATTGACAAAGCCTTCACTATCCCCTTTTATATAGTGGAACTTACTTTGTTCGGCTTTTGTCAGTGTAATTAATGCCGAGTTGCAATCCGAATAGACAGTCATGTTCGACAAGACATATCCCATCAGCCGCAAACGGCTCTCGGAATAGGTGTTGTACACCTTACGATAGATATCGTCTTTATCAATGCCTTTGGAAAGGAGTTCGCTGATAATGAAGTAGATCTCCCGATTGTTGGAATTATAGGTAAAACCACCCGTATCGGTCATCATGCCCGTATAGATACACTCGGCACCTTCTTTAGAAATCTCGTCGAAATAGCCCATCCGGCAAATAAGGCGGAACACCAGTTCGGAAGTAGAAGAAATCTTCGGGTAGGACATCGTTATCTTACAGAAGTCTTCGGGATACAAATGATGGTCTATCAGTATCTTACGTGCAGGAGAAGCAGCTACGGCATCCGCCATATCTTCGATGCGTTTCAGTGCGTTGAAGTCCAAGCAACAGATGACATCGGCCTCAGCAAGCAGTTTATCCGCAAACTCTTTATAGCGGTCATACAAAAGAATGTCCTTACTGTCCGGCATCCACTTGAGGAAATCGGGAAATGCATTAGGCACAATTACGTTCACTGTCTTTTCCTGAGAATCCAAGAAATGATATAATCCCAGTGATGAACCGATTGCATCACCGTCAGGAGATACATGAGATACTATTACTATTTTGTCAGCTCGCTCAAACCATTTAGTGAAATGGTCTATTTTAGCTTGTTCTATTACTTTCGTCAACATACTCTTTTTCTTTATCAAGGTGCAAATGTACGATAATTCTTTGTACTTAGAGCAAAAAGCGGACAGAACCTTCTTCCGATAAGGAGATAAAATGTAAACCGTATTCCTTGCATTCCTCCTTAAAACGGCCTCTACGATACTCTGAGAGGGAGGCATCGAAGATAATACAATCGGGAAGAAAGAATTTGGTAAGTTCTTTCAATCGGCCGTCATAGCCTTTGCATAAGTAAAGATAATCAATATATAACGTGGGAGTTGTCGATTTGTTCCGCAACGTCTGCCAATGATTATCGTTTACAATACAGATATTACATCCATGAAATGATACAAGTTGCCGTTGTCGGGAGAATACGTCAGTCCGACAGTCGGAGGTGATTTCCGCCGGTGGTAAAAGATGCCGGCGTTTCCAATAGTTGGCTGTCACACGTTCCAATGCTTTTTTGTTCGGTAACGTATCCGCATAACTTATCCAGGAATGTCCACTACTTTCTATGCAATGAACCGCCGGACAACCCGGTACATTATAAAAGACCAAACCTGTCTGCGGACGGTCTATCCAAACCATCGTAACATGATAAATACTTAATAAAAGAACGGAAAGAAGACAGAATAACAGGTTTCTAAGCCGCCTATGCAAACAGTAACAGGCTACTCCAAACAGGAAAACATAGATACCGCAAACTTCCAATTGATAAAGCCAGATTCCATCGACGGACGAGCAAGGAAGTTGCTCCACCCATCTCACAAAGAGGTTCAATCCCTCCAACAGTTTTCTGACACCTACCGCTGCCCATATCTGAAGCCAAGGAAAAGGAGTCAAAAGAAGCATGAAAATAGCGGCATACAGGATAATAGTAATCAAAGGAATAACCAGCAGATTCGTCAAAAGAAAGTGTACGGAGAATTGGGAGAAGTAAAACATGACAAGCGGAGCAGTCCCTATCTGTGCAGCAATAGATACGCTCATCAATCCCCAGACGGACTTCCCCACTCTGTTTCTTACAGTAAACAGGCGATAAACCGGCCTTTGGATCAATAAAATGGAGGCAACCGCAAGGAAGGAAAGCTGAAAGCCGACATCAAACAGTCCTGCCGGATCACAAAGCAGCATAAACCATGCCGTCGCAGCTAATGTATTCAAGGAAAATGGTTGACGGCCGAATATATCTGCCAATGCCAGGATGGAGAACATGGTGACCGAACGGACTACTGAGGGAGAAAGTCCCGTAAAAAAGGCGAAAGCCCATAATAAGACTAAAAGAGACACGGAACGAACACATCTGCCGGTCCGTCCTTTTCGGGCAACAGGTCGTAGAATAAAGAAAAGAAAAGCATACAGAAGCCCGATGTGTAACCCGGATAGAGCTAGAATATGACTCGCGCCGGCTATCGAATAGCTTTCGCGAACAGATTCGCTTAATTCAGTCTTATCACCAATGGTCAAGGCAGACAGCACGGCCAGTTCATCTCCGGTAAAGCCTAATTGACGGTAAAGAGCTATTACTTTCTCACGGTAAGAATCGGCCAGACACCGAAGACGCAAATGAATCACTCCGTTTGTCTGCACAGAACGCAGTGTTATCCATTTTCCGGCAGCGACATAGCCCGTCCCACTAATACCTCTTCGCATCAAGTAGCGGGCATAATCAAATTCATCGAAGTTCTTCTGATTAGCAGGTGGGGAAATGCGTGTAGAAACCAACAATTCATCCCCGTTCTTCAAGCAGGCGGCAGCTGAATCCTGTTTCAGATAGAGTATCGCTTTTCGCTCTACCGGATGACTACCGATAGAATCATAATATTCTTTCACAAGTACCCTGCAGAGCGATGTACGCTCCCTTGGTTGTGGAGTATCCGTTATCAGAGCCCGATAAATTACGTCATCGTCAGGAAAGGTATATTGTGTTTGCCGCAGCTGCCAAGTTATTCCCGTCCATCCGCCCGCGAAACACAGGACTGTCAGGACTGCTCCGAAACACCAACGCTGCGAATAATGCTCACAGAAATGAAAGAGAAAAGCCAAGATTAACAGGAAGATGGAAGCCGATACTCCCCAAAGAACATCCATCGAACAGTCGAAAAAGCGTTCTCCACAAAAAACGCCTGCTATCCAAGGGATAACCAGGCGCATATAAGGATATTGATGGATGCAATAATTACAAGTCATGTAATTGATGAATCATCGCCTCCGGATCCGGTGCTGCAAAGACGGCATTACCGGCCACCAACGCATCAGCTCCCGCCTCAACCAGTCGGGCTCCTGTTTCCAAATTCACACCACCGTCTACTTCAATCAGCGCTTTCGATCCTGTCCGTTCAATCAGGGCACGCAGCTCACGGACTTTCTCAACCGAATGTTCGATAAACTTCTGTCCGCCGAATCCCGGATTCACGCTCATGACAAGCACCATATACACATCTCGGATAATATCTTGCAGCAGAGCTACCGGAGTAGCAGGATTAATGGTTACGGCAGGCTGCATCCCCGCTTCCCTGATTTGCTGTATCACCCGATGCAAATGCGGACAAGCCTCATAATGCACATTCATCGTATGAGCGCCCAACGCCTTTACTTCAGGGATGAATTTTTCCGGATTAACAATCATCAGATGCACGTCCAACGGCTTCTTACTCAACTTCGCTACATACTTCAATACCGGAAAGCCGAATGAAATGTTCGGGACAAAAACCCCGTCCATTATATCAATATGTACCCACTCCGCTTCACTGCGGTTTATCATTTCAATATCTTTCGCCAAATGTCCGAAATCGGCAGAAAGAATGGAAGGAGCAATAATCGGTTTCATAATTCTTCTATATTTAAGGTTTATCACTTCATCTTACAGCCGTCCGCCAAACGGTATCCACGAAGCAACTCATCTGTTTTCAAACGTTTCTTGCCGGGAAGCTGCAAGGAAAGAATGGATACAAACCCATCCGGCACGGCAACCTTTATATATTTCTTGCCATCCGTCACAACCGTTCCCGCAGAGAGCTGATGTGATTCGTATATCTTTTCAGTCTCGAAGATTTTCACCACTACCGTTTCATTTTCAGAAGTGACCAGTTCACTCCAGGCAGCGGGATAAGGCGATAATCCACGAATAAAGTCGTACACCTTCTTCACCGGTTGATTCCAATCAATCCGGCAAGTATCTTTGAATATCTTCGGAGCTGGACGGAGTTCACCGACAACCGCCATTTCTTCTTGAGGAATCGGTTTTACCGTTCCATTCAATATAGCGTCTACCGTTTCAGGAACCAGTTTCCCTCCCAACATCATCAATTTGTCATGTACCACTTCCACATTGTCTGTATCCGCAATAGGCACACGTACCTGCTGAATAACCTCTCCCGTATCAATCTCATGTTTCAGGAAAAACGTAGTGATTCCTGTCTCCGTGTCACCATTGATCACCGCCCAATTAATAGGAGCAGCTCCACGATATTGAGGAAGCAGAGAAGCATGAAGGTTAAACGTACCCAGTCGCGGCATATTCCAGACCACCTCCGGCAACATCCGGAAAGCAACCACAATCTGCAAGTCGGCTTTCCATTCGCGCAAGGCCTCCACAAAAGCCTCATCTTTCAACTTCTCGGGCTGAAGCAACGGTAAGTTCCGCTCCAACGCATATTGCTTGACCGGAGAATACTGTATTTTATGTCCGCGTCCGGCAGGCTTGTCGGGCATTGTGATCACACCCACTACATTATAACCGCCTTCCACCAACTGACGCAAGGCCTCCACCGCAAAATCGGGAGTACCCATATATACTATTCTTAAGTCTTCTTTCTTCATAATCCAACTATGTTATCATTAACTTAAACGCAAAGTCTAGTCTTCCGAAAAATGTACCAGCACCTGCCGATATGAGTTAAAAATCTTCGATTTAGAGACAAAGCCCTCATAGCGTCCCTCCTCGTCCACCACCGGAAGATTCCAGGCTTTCGTATCGTCAAACGTCTGCATTACCTGTTCCATTCCGTCCGTATCGAATATTTTGGCAGGAGCGGATGTCATCAATTTGTTAACAGTGAAACGATGATAAAGTTCTTGCCGGAACATGATGTTACGGATGTCATCGAGCAGGACAATACCCAACAGTTCGCCCGTTTTTTTATCCGTCACCGGGAACACATTCCGATGGGAAGCGGCAATCGCTTTCACCAGCTCACCCAAATCCATCTCCGGATGTACAACTACAAAATCCTTCTCCACCACATTCTCCATCTTCATCAATGTCAACACAGCCTTGTCTTTGTGATGCGTAATCAGCTGTCCCTTCTTTGCCAGACGCATGGAGTATATACTATGAGGCTCAAACGCGATAATCGTCAGGTATGAGCTAACGGATACAATCATCAGCGGAAGGAACAAATCGTATCCCCCCGTCAGCTCGGCTATCAGAAATACTCCCGTCAGAGGAGCATGCATAACACCGCTCATGACTCCCGCCATTCCCATCAAAGCAAAATTCTTTTCGGGCAGATAGGCGGAGAAAGTAAAGTCATTACTGAAATGGGAAAAGACGAATCCGGCGATGCACCCCAAATAAAGCGAAGGGGCAAAGATACCACCGCAACCGCCGCCACCATTCGTCGCGCTAGAGGCAAATACTTTCAACAGAATGATCAACATCAGATAGACCAACAGCAGATTGCCATAACCATAAAACATGGAGTTGTTCATCACCGTATCCCATTCGGCTGTGGAAGTTCCGTTCAGCAACAGCTCAATCGTATCGTATCCTTCACCGTAGAGAGGCGGGAAAAGGAAAATCAACACACTCAACATCACACCGCCGAAAGCTAGTTTCTTATAGGGATTATTGAGCTTGCCGAAAACGCCCTCCACCGAATTCATGGCACGTGTGAAATAAAGCGAAACCAAACCACAAAAGATACCCAGCAGAATGACATAAGGAATACGTTCCAATTCGAACGCCTGATCGAGGTGGAATTTAAACATAGCCTCCGTACCGGTAGTAATATAGGAAACGGTAGCTGCCGTGACCGCAGAAATCAGCAACGGAAGCAGGGACGACATGGTAAGGTCAATCATCAGAACTTCCAATGTAAATACCAATCCCGCAATCGGTGCTTTAAAGATACCGGCAACCGCACCCGCCGCACCACAACCTACGAGCAACATCAACGTACGGTGCTCCATCTTGAACACACTTCCCAGATTGGAGCCGATGGCGGAACCTGTCAAGACGATAGGCGCCTCCGCCCCGACCGATCCACCAAAACCGATGGTTATCGCACTGGCAATAGTAGACGACCAGATATTATGTCGTTTGATGCGTCCCTGTCGGCGGGAAATGGCATACAGAATCTTTGTGACTCCATGGCTGATATCGTCTTTAACAATGTTGCGTACAAACCAGCCAGCCAGGAAAATTCCGACTACCGGATATACCAGATACAAATAGTTAGCTCCGGTCACATTGAAATTATCGGTCAGAAAATTCTGTATCTGATGAATCAGGAACTTCAAGATCAAAGCGGCAAAGGCTGTAAAGATACCGACCAGAAAACTTAATATAAGGATAAACTGCTTTTCCTTTATATTCGCTTCCCGCCACTTGATACAACGCTGTAATAAACTCAGTTTTTCTTCTTTCATTTATTCGCGAATTATCTTAATCACTCCACCTTTGTCCAACTTAATAATGCTTGAGGGTTTCGGCCGACTCATATCCCCTTGACGGAAACCGACGATATAGTCCACCGCTGACTTGATTTCATCGCTGATCTCACTAAAATTCGCAGCTCCGGGCTGACCGCTCACATTGGCCGATGTGGAGACAATCGCTTTGCGGAATTGCTGGCAGAGCCTTCGGGAAAATTCTTCGTTTGTAACACGGATTCCCACACTGCCGTCTTCCGCCAACAGGTTCGTCGCTAAATTGCGCGCACCGGAATATATAATCGTCAACGGCTTGTCGGCAACTTCAATCAAGTCCCACGCTACAGCCGGTACATCCTGTACATAAAAATCCACCTTCACAGGACTGTCCACCAACACCAGCATAGCCTTGCTATCAGCACGTTTCTTAATCTCATACACACGGCGTACAGCCTCTTCATTAGTAGCGTCGCAGCCTATTCCCCATACGGTATCGGTAGGATAGAGAATAACTCCTCCTTCATTCATCACCTGACAGGCTTTTTTAATATCTTCTATCATTTCTTGATTAATTTCTGTTGAGAATAACACGCAAAAGTAGTACTTTTGCGCCGAATTCAAAAAGATTAAGTGAAAACAATGGAAGAAATCGTATTTCACCACACTCTGCCTATCCAGTTGCGCTTCAATGACGTAGACAAATTCGGGCACGTCAACAATACTGTTTATTTCTCTTTTTATGATTTGGGAAAGACTGAATACTTCGCTTCAGTATGTCCGGGAGTCGATTGGGAAAAGATGGGAATTGTCGTCGTTCACATCGAAGCGGACTTCGTCAAACAAATCTTCGCCTCAGACCACATCGCTGTGCAAACGGCTGTCTCCCAAATAGGTACGAAAAGCTTTCATCTCATCCAACGGGTCATTGACACCACAACGAATGAAATAAAATGTATCTGCAAGTCCGTCATGGTGACTTTCGACCTCGAAAAGCATGAATCCATCCCCTTGACAAAAGAGTGGATAGAGGCGATATGCAAGTATGAGGGACGGGATTTGCGAAAATGAGCCCAAGCATTACAAAGGCAAACATCTGTTGATAATACTATCAAAATTACTGCCCCCCTATTGCTTTTCACCAATTAATTTTGTATCTTTAGGACTCACGTCCGTTTGAAAATAGGTAGTCACCTTATAGAATGATATTTGTCACTTTATAAGGTGACTATTGTCATTCTACAAAGTGACCATTGTCCCCTTGTAAAGTGACGACTACCCAGCTACATAAAACCCCACTCTTTTTCGCACAGCAAGGCCTTATTCTTCCCACTGCTTGAGGTTAAACAGCTGCCTCAAGATATTCGCCATATCCGTGTTATCTCTTCTGCCCGAATACAAATGAGCCTGTTTCCCTACAACATACAGAGGCACCGGAGCACCTGTATGAGATTTGGTAGTCCACCCAATAGAGGCTTTTTTATCTAGCAAGGCGACCGCAGCCACCGCCAAAGGCTCATCTTTAGCATAGAGGCTCACTATATCTTTTGATTTCTTCTTCAAGAAAGACTGCTCATAGCATATCAACAGCTCCAACTCTTCATGCGGGGTAATCGTAATCTGTTCCCAAAAGCCCAGCTTCTTCTTCAGAAAAGATTTCATCTCTCCCCAGGAAGGAACGGCTTTGGCTGTTTTCATTTTCCGCATAGCATTGGTCAAAGCTTCTTGCGAACACTGCTGGTATTTCAGCAATTCGATATTCAGGTTTGTATCAGAATTACCCAATCCCAAACCTCCGGTTTCGTGGTCGGCAGTTACAAGAATCAAGGTTTCATCGGGATGTTTCTTGTAGAATTCATAAGCCAGACGGATACATTGGTCAAAGTCGACAGTTTCCGTAACAACCGTAGCCGCATCATGGGCATGAGCCGCCCAATCTATCTTACCACCCTCTACCATCATAAAGAAACCTTTCTTCGCGGTTTCCGCAAAGTTGTCCAAACAGGCTTTTGTCAAATCCGGCAGACCCAAGTCTTTTTCAGACCGATCCAATGCATATTTCAAGCTTCCGCTAACCGTATCTGTAGGAAACAGGAGCACTTTGTCTTTCACATGACTACGATTATAAGCGTCCATCCCCCGATACATAGTGTATCCTTTCTGATGAAACAAATCATAAAGACAAGGAGCTGACGCATTACGCTTGCTTCGAGGTTGAAGCAACCCTGCCCCTCCGAAGAAGTCGAAACCGGAGTTTGCCGCATCCACTCCTATTTCGTAATACATCGAACGATCCGGTTGAGAAGCATAAAAGCCACCGGGAGTAGCATGATCAATGGATGCGGAAGTGATGATCCCTATTTTATAGCCTTTACCTTTCAGTTGACGTGCAAGAGACTTCAAGCCATGTTGTTTCTTTGCATCCATTCCTATTACATAGTTAGTCGTCTTTTCTCCCGTCGCCAAAGCTGTGGCAGCTGCCGAAGAGCAAGTTATCAAGTGAGAGGCCGACCGTGTGCACACTTGTGTCATCACGGGAAAAGTAGGGAACAGTAGCGAACGCTCACCGGTATCTGTACCGACTTTCTCCGCATATATCTGCGAAGCTTCCACATGATTGAACCCCATCCCGTCACCGATAAATAAAAATATGTATTTCGGAGCCTGCGTTCCGTGTGCCAATGTAGCGCAGACTAGCAGTAGTCCGAACAAAACAGACCTCATAGGTCTTGTCATTCTATCTTTCATTTTATATCTATATTAAAAAAGGTTAGTCATAAATATGTTAGTCATGAATATAAAGGATATTAGGTACCGTACGTTCTCCACGATGGTCGAAACGCTTATTGTCGCAGGGGTAGTTAACAATCCCATTGTCCGGTGCACCGGACAGCCAAAGAGTAGTAGAACCTCCTCCATCAAGATTGATCGCATCTTTGCCTCCCAGGATTCGGATCAGATGCGCCAATTCCGGGATACTTACCCCTCCGGCATATTTCGGAAAACGTCCGTCCACGGTTATGAATAGTATCTTTCCGTCTTTGGTAAGGGCTACCGCACTGCGGGGATGTTTAGTCCGGATAAAGTCTTTCTCGCATAAACTCCAATCGTAATAGCGACCGTCTTTCAACATCAACGGCCCGGAAGCCAATACGATACCTTTTTTCCCTTTATATTGCTTTTCTATCTGTCTATTCCAAGAGATTATCTTCATTTTTCCCTTGCGGATACTAACGGCTCCGGTGACACGTCTCGCAAACTCACCCAAAGTAGTGGTATCCACCACCTGGCGGTCTACTTTAAGGAAACAGACCGAGTTTCCTCGCTTCATATCAAAGTAAGAACCGTTTATAGCTGCGATAGCGCCCTGTTCCGAAGCCATTCTACTTGTTTCTCTCATCTTATCCGAGACGGTTACACCGACTTTCAATCCTGCACCGGGATCAATTTCTATCAGGCTGATAGATTGGGGGACCTGATATAATTGAGGAATGGAAACATACTTATGGATAATCCCTTTTTGGGGACTTTCTATCTTCCATTGCGCAGATACGATTGCCAGCGAATCCGATACAGTTTGCCCTTTCACTATTCCCAAAGAGCATACAGCCAAGATAATGCCGAGTAACAAGCTTCTTTTCATCATAAACAGATTAATAAATATGTTAAGTATAATAAATCAATTAAGTTATTTTATTCAGTGAGGTTATTACCTTTCAATATCCATACTTCTTTACGTTTCCCATACTGTGACCATGCTTTAAGATCCGAAGGTATTTGTCCGCTCAATTGGTTATCATTTACTCTGAATATCCCTTTAGAAGCACTCTTCTCAATCACAGCACCATATCCATAAGGGATACTTCCATCGAATTCATTGTCATAGACCATAAATTCCATCAGGTTTTTCCAAGTAGTCGGTTTATTACTTCCATCCAACGGAATCACCGGAAGAGAGCCACTCAGATCATTACAATATGCTTTAATCGTGACAATGCCCGGAATCTTAATCAACGGATCCAGATTTCCGCTAAAAGAATTTTCAAATCCGGCGGGAGTTGCTGTCGGATTATTGGATATATTAAAACTGGTCAATAATTGACATTCCCCTAAAGACTCCGGTAAACTACCACCTGCCGCTGATTCGATAATCCACAAATTTGTCAATTGAGACAAATGTCCTATCTCTTCCGGAATACCTGTTATCTTTTGATGCTTGAACTTCAGCACTTTCAGTTCCGACAATTCACATAACGGAGTGATATCTCCCACAATGTTATTCGGTTCTTGAATATCAATCTGTACCACTCTCCCATTCTCAAATTTCACACCCGGCCAATGAGTCGCATTCGTTTCCAAAGGAGCGTCAAAGTTCCACTTCTTCACCCAATTATCTCCGTTCGCCCCCTCATAGAACATCCTCAAATAATCAATATCTTCCAACGGTTTCTTGTCCTGAGTAATGGTCAGCATATCGGTTACCCCGTTCGAGCCTTTCAAATACAGATAAGCGGTGCGGCCGTCTTCCACATCTTTATAAGGATCGATTTTAAGTTTCAGTTCCGAGTCGTTCACAACACCGGGAGTGATCGGCTCACCATCGGTTACGTGTATCCAGTCGCAGCCTTCCGACAATTCATATGTATAAGCAACCATCGTAGCAAAAGGAATCACTTCTTCTTCGCTCCCCTTAGCTCCCACTTTCAACGTACGCTTCTTCAAGGCAATGCCAATACCTTCCTGCACCACCTTCAACTTTGTTTCAGCGCCTTCCACGATCCAAGCGGATATTTCGGCTTCACGAGAGGCCACATCCGTATTCTTGGTCACCGACATTTTGAAGCTTCCGGATTTCAGTCCATTAGAGGTCAGCAAGTCAATCCATGCAGCAGAAGTCTTCACCCTCCAAGGGAGATTCGATTCGATATCCACTGTATATTCCTTTTCATCCAAAGGCAAATTCAATGCCTCATCCACAAATTTCAAGTCCGGTTCCGGCAGAGTCACACCCGTATCATCCGTAAAATCCTGACAACCCGACAAACCTATCAGCAAAGACAAAAGCCCGATTCTTCCGATACAGCTTTGTCCGCACAGAGATAGTATTCTATTTAGTATCATATATTCAGCTATTTAATAATCAGACAATCAATTATCAGTCACAACCAGCAGCCCGTTTGCCACTTCCCTTTCTACTCCGCCATTATCATAAGGCCAGTTTCGTATGGCAAAACGCCCGTCCTCAAATCCGGCAATCTTACGGATGATAAAAGTAGAAGAACCTCCTCCGTCGAGATTGATAGCGTTCTTTGCTCCTAACGCTTTCATCACCGCACCCATCTCTGCATATCTCATTCCGTTGGAGTACCAGAAGTTACGCCCGTCGGCAACGAGGATATAGACCACATTATCATCCGTCACTCCGATAGCGGTTCTCGGTTCCAATGCGGTTACCGTCTGAGGAAGCACATTCCCGTTTGTCATCAAACGCACACGTCCTCCCACAGCTTCCTGAATATCCTCTTTGTACGAATCATATTCATCATACGAACCGATGATTGCTTTCTTGTTTTTCGTAATGGCGAAGAAAGTACAAACGTTATCAGTCATCGTACCTTTCAGACAAGTACCATTCCGGTAGTAGATTCCTTGCGGTGTTCCATCCTTTGCAAAGAAATCACCGTTCACGGCAGCCAGTACCCTGCTGCCGGGCTTATCGTATGCCAAAGCCTGCAATGTCATCTGCTGCTTGGTCTTCAATTTGCCCTCCTCATTGGGAGAAGACGCCTTCATCGTCAGATGTGCCTCTTTCAGGTCTACCTCCAATACAAACATTTTCACTGCCAGCCCTGTGGCAGAAAGGATTTTCATCTCGAGCGCCTGTACGCCGGGAGCCAGCGTGTAAGTGGAGTCCGAGAAATACTGTCCGACGTATCCATCACTTCCGGCAATTATTTTCTGTCCCAGTTCCGTCTTCGCACCCTCCGTTGAGAATACGGTCAGATCTTCATCATTGTTGCAAGCCGTCCACAAGAGACAACCCAAAAGCAGAAGAGCGGAATCATATATCAGTTTTTTCATCATTTTATCTCTTTAAAGTAAGTATAAACAATAGGTATCAATATCCGGGATTCGGTTCCAGATTCGGATTGGAAATCATTTCTTTTCCCGGAATAGGCAACACGTGCTGATAATCTTTCAGTCCGAGTGTCGTTTTCGCCGTATTCGTACGTATGAGGTCATAGTACCTAAAACCCTCCGCCAACAGTTCCTTCCGACGTTCGTCCAGCACACATTGCAGGAATTCGTCCTTGTCTTTCGGATCCACACTTTCCAGCCCGCGTTCTTTCCGCAAGTCATTCAAGCGTCCCAGTCCTTTCGGGAATCCTTGCGCTTCCGCACTGATGAGGTACATTTCCGCCAAACGGCTCATCACTACCGGATCAGTCCCGGTCTGCCCGCTCGGATACTTGTTGATACAAGGTTCGGATCCCACATTGATAATGGAAACTTCCTTACGTTTGTCCTTATCATCATACATATTCATCACCTCATTGGTAGGCCGATAGACATAACTGCCGTGATTGGGATGCGCATAGGTATAGAACAAGGTAGAGATAGTGATATTCGATTCTTCCGCCAAACACTGGAAAGAGAAGATGACCTCCGTATTGGACTTTCCACGAAATATCTTATCAAAACTGTCCAGCTTGTATTTGCCGTCTGTTATCAGCCCCTCCGCCAGAGTAGCCGCCTCCGTCAAGTTTCCACGTTCCAACATCACACGGGCTTTCAATGCCAAAGCTGCATCACGGGACACATAATAATAGCTGGACGATGTGCCGAGAAAAGCAAGTGCCGTCTGCAGTTCTTCTTCGATAAAGCTCCATACCACCTCTTCCGAATCGCGGAAAGGTTTTTCCATTGTATTCACTTTCTGAATAGGGACACCGCCCCAACGAGTCACCAGTGCGTGATAGATGTATGCCCTGAAATAATGCGCTTCACCGATAATCAGATTCCGCAGTTCCGATTCTGGGAGAGATTCGACGATAGAAAGTACATTATTCACTTGATAAAGGGCATTATAATACCCGTTCCAACTACTGGAGACGATTGAATTCAATGAAGAAAGTACTGAATTGATCAAGTCCTTCGCATTTCCGGTGCTTTGCGTCAAGTCACCACCCAATATATCAAAAGTGATGTAAGATTCTCTCGTCGGAGAGTTCTGTACCTTATTGTACATTCCCATACGCAAAGCGGAGAGATCTTGGGGAGTCACGCTTCCCGGCGATACTGCGGAATGAGACTCAATATCCAACATACCGCTACACGAAGTCAGCAACAGGCAACCGATAAATATATATATAATCTTTTTCATCATTGTGAGCATTTATGATTAGAAACTAAGGTTTATTCCGAAATTGACCGAACGGGAAGGCGGCACTCCATAGAGATCGACTCCGAAGTACTGCGGGTCCATATTCTTACTCACTTCAGGATCCCAACCGGAGTATTTGGAAAACAACAGCAGGTTATCTCCCTGAACATACAGGCGAAGTCCCTTCATCCGGATCTTCTGCAACATCACTTGCGGGAAGGTGTAACTGAATGTCAACGAACGCAAGCGGATAAAAGAGCCGTCCTCCAGAAAACGGGTGGAGTTCTTGCTATTATGTCCACAAAGCGTATTAACCGCACGGGGATATTTGTTCGAGCTTCCCGGAGCAGTCCAGCGGTTCTTTGCCGCATCCTCCGTAATGGCCATACGATATCCCGGACGGGTGGCCGTCACCGCCCATTCGGCATATACATCGTTGCCATACATGTAGGTGAAGAACACGTCCAGTTGGAAGCCTTTATATTTGAAAGTATTGTTCCATCCGCCAAAGAAATCCGGATTGGAAGAACCCACCAACTGGCGGTCCGAGTCATTGATAATACCGTTATTATCCACATCATGGTATTTCACGTCACCGGCACGTACTCCCAAGTCGTACAACGGCTGCGGCACTTCGCCGTCATACTGGTAAATGCCGTCCATCTTAAACAGATAGAACGCTCCGAGTTCCTCACCCACCTTCAAGGCACGGTTAGAGCCAATCGGGAGCAGGTCGTCTCCCAACAACTTAGTCAGTTTGTTCTTATTGTGGGAAATATTGAAAGAAGAAGTCCAATTCACTTTTCCCAGATTCATGTGCCCGTTGATAGAAAATTCCACGCCATAATTGCGCATCGAGCCGATATTACTCGTGACACTAGTGAAACCACTTGTTCCGTGCAGAGGCATCGAATACAGCAGATTGTTCGTATTCTTCAGATAAACGTCCGCAATCATATTCAACTTTCCGTTCCAAAAACCAAGATCGAAACCAAAGTCGTATTGGTCGGCAGTCTCCCATGTCAGTGTATTATTTCCCATACTGGTGACAGCCATACCGCTATTATTTCCGTAGTTGATACCTCCGGACATCAGCGGCTGCCATGCATAATTGCCGATACCATCCTGATTACCTGTCTTACCGTAACTCAAACGGAACTTCAAGTCTGTCCGGTCAAACTTCCAGAAAGGTTCTTTTGAAACATTCCATCCTAAGGAAACGGAAGGGAAGTATCCATAACGGTCCGAAGGAGCAAAACGGGAAGAACCATCCGTACGCATCGTCATATTCAGGATGTAACGGTCCAAATAAGAGAGATTGACACGTCCGAAGTAGGATTCCATAGCAAACTCCGACAAACCGCCCGAAGCGTCATAAATCTCGGAAGCGGTGCCCACCGTATCAAACACCGGAGAAGGGAATCCGCGACCATCGATGGAGGAAGTACGCGTGGACATCTTCTGAAACGAATGTCCCAACATCAAGCCGGCTTCAAAATCACCGAACTTATCATTATAATTGAAGATATTCTCTATCAATATGTTCTTCACCAGCCGATTGTACTCGACGATACGTCCGCCACCGGCTCCATACGGGTGGTTCTCATTATAATAAACATAGTCATACGTATATCCGATATCGGTGCTGACGGAGTTTTTCAAGCTGAACTTCTTATATTTCAGGTCAGCGTTGAATGTGCCCAGATAACGGTATGTGTCAATATAGGACACTTCCTCGTTCAATATCTGAAGCGGATTGTGACGCGTCAACTCATCGGTTCCTCCCAAATAATAGTCACCATTCGGCTTGTACGGACGGTCGAAAGGACGCTGTTCCACAGCACGGGCCACGATAGTAGAACCGATATTGGCACCCGGCACCCGGTTGTTTTTCAGATAATTGCCACTAACGTTGGCGCCGACCTCCAACCATGAAGTCATTTCATGACTGATTTTCGCCTTCAAGTTGATTTTGGTTATATCGTTTGTTTTGATGATACCTTCCTGATAATTGTAGTTCGCCCCGACATAAAACTTCGTTTTCTTGCTGCCACCGGAGAAAGACAAGTCTACATTATAAGAATGTCCTACCTGAGTAATCAGATCCAGCCAGTCCGTATCCGGCATTCCCTGAAAAGGATTTGAGATAGGAACGACATAACCGGAAGTCCCTACGGTATATCCGTTCTGACGATTGTAACGCTCCACTCCGTCATTATAGGTCTCTACGTATAAATCGGAATCCGCATATTTGATCCGTCCTTTATTGGCAAATTTAGAGATGCCCGTACTGACATTCAAGCGGATGTCCGAACGGCCTTCCTTGCCGGATTTGGTCGTTATCACAACTACACCGTTGGTAGCCCGCGATCCGTAGATAGCAGCAGAAGCCGCATCTTTCAGAACTTCGATGGATTCGATATCCGTCAGATTCAACACTGCCATCGAACTTAGATTCTCTCCCATGTTAAATAGAGAAGCGTTGCTGTTGAGAATAGGTATTCCGTCCACTACGTAAAGCGGCTCATTGCTGGCGCTCAATGAAGCGGCTCCACGAATACTCATCCGTTCGGAACTTCCCAAGTTGCCGGAACCTGTCGATACCGTGACACCCGCTACGCGTCCTTGCAACAGTTCGCTCGGACTGAGCACCGGACGCATATTCGACTCTGTCGGTTTGAAGGAACTGATAGCATTGGTAACCAATGCTTTGCGTTGCGTTCCGTAACCAACCACAACTACTTCATTCAATGCCTTTGAATCTTCACTCAACGTGACATTGATGTTCTGCTGCGCTTTCACCGGATATTCCATACTCTTGTATCCCAAAAAAGAAAAGACCAATGTAGCATGCTCGGGCACTTCAAGGCTATATTTACCGTTTATATCGGTAATAGTACCTATCGTAGTACCCTTCACGGTCACATTACATCCCACAACCACCTCCCCGGAAGTTTCCTTCACAAGCCCGGTTACTCTTTTCTTGTGTTGCGTGGGAGTCAGTCCCTCCGCTTGCTTCTTGGTAAGAATGATGTGCTTTCCTTCCATCGTGTAGGAGAACTCCGTACCTTTCAACGCATCCATCAACAGACTTGCCACCGTCCCGTTCGGAGTGGAAATAGCCACTTTGCGTTTCAGGCTAACCTCACGTTCGTTGTAAATAAACAAATAGTCCGTTTGCTTTTCAATCTGTCTGATAATCTCAGCCAGTGTTGCGGTTCCTTTATTCATTCTAACCTTCTGATTCTGCGAATAACTATTCACGGAATACGCCTCAAAAATGATGAATAACAGGAAAAAGACAGTCAACCTCATAATTCTTAAAATTTGAGTACAGTGTGTTTTTCTATGGGCAATACGCCCACACCAAAGATTATTTTTCATATCTTTGCTTCGAGTTATTAAGTTAATACATAAAGATTTGTAACAGGTGCGAGTCTTTCTTGTTGACTTCTCACATATCGGTAAGTGTTGCAGCACTTACCGATATTTCTGTTCTGGACGGGCCGGTTCTCTAGCTCTCATTTTCGGTGTTTTTTTAGATTAAATACTAGGGTTAATAGATAATTATCTGATTGTTCTCTTCATCCAAAGTATAGTCGAAGCCGACATACTTCTGCAATACCTTTACCACGTGCTCTATCCCCTCTTTCTGACGGAATTTACCCGTACACGGACGAGAAGCAATTTCAATGTTCTTGTTGATAATACGCACTTCATAATATTGCTCCAGTTTCTTGAATACAGCTTCCAGCGGCTCATTCTTGAAAGAATACACACCTATCCTCCACAAGAAAGCATGATCCGACGTAAAGGTCTCCTTACTAAGTTTTCCATCTCTCGTTTCTACTTTCTCATTAGGTTGCAGTGTGACTTCATTCTGTGTATCGGGCTGATACACGGTAACCTTACCTTCTATCAAAGAGGTTTCAAACAGATCGGAATCCGGATAGGCGGAAACATTGAACGTGGTTCCCAACACTCTGACGTTATATTTCTCCGTCTCAACAATGAAAGGATGTTTCTCATCATGCGCTACCTCAAAATATCCTTCGCCTTCCAACAGCACTTTCCTCTCTTTGGAGTGGAATCCGGCAGCAGGATATTTCAAAATGGAATTCGAGTTCAGCCAAACGGTTGTTCCGTCAGCCAGAACCAGACTGGCTCTTTGCCCAGCGGGAACGGTCATCACCTGCATTTCCGTAGAGTGTTCCAACCGGTATTCCTGATATTCTTTATGAAGAATAAAGGCAAGCATAGCAACAACAGCGGCTATCTTTATGGAGGTCCGAAGATAATGAGTCACGGTCTTTTTCTTTTCCGGTTTTTCTTCCTTCAGATTAGCATTCCAGACAGTCGCATCATAGATATGGCGTAGTTGCATCAACTGCTCACGGTGTTCTTCGCTCTCTTTCAGCCAACGTGCCACTTCCTTCTTTTCTTCTGGAAGGACATCACCGGCAATATATTTATTTAATAGTTTCGTCTCCATACGGTTTTGAATTAAAATATCAGCGGTTTTCCGCCTTACATATATAAGACACGCCACTCGCGAAGTTCACTAGTGGAAAAATGAAAAAAGTTAGAAAAAGAGGAAAGAGGAAAGGTAATCCTTGAGACTTTTCCTCAAGGCTTGGAGCGCTTTCCCAATATGGTAATCCGCTCCTTTCACCGTAACATTCAATAATCCGGCAATCTCCTTCACCGATTTATTCTGATACCTGCTCATCACAAATGCCTTTCTTGTCTTCTCCGGCAGTTCTCCCAAAGTACGGTTTACAATCTCAACGATTTCTTCCGAGAAGAGCCGGTTCGGATCGGAAGAGTCCAACGATGCAATACGGAAATCAAGCTCATAAAGTTCATCCGCCAATATGCTTTCACGAGCTTCCATACGTAAGTGTTCATTGCGCAGATGGTTCAAGGCCTGGTTTTTAACTACGGTCATCAGGAAAGAACGAACATTTTTCACCTCTTCCGTCTTCATCGTGGTCCATAAGGTGATCATTGCCTCGGAGGCTATGTCTTTGGATAGCATTTCATCTTGAAGATAAGATTTGGCAAACAAAAAGCAGCGTTGATAATACTCTAGATAGATATCATCAAATGGCATACTAGTGTTTATTGTATTATCCGGTCTTCTCATTTTAGCAGTTTCTCATCTATTCAGCTTTTCGTTAGCGAAACAAAGATAGATAAAAGAAGTTAGCTTCCAAAAAATCTTTCCCTCGCTTAACTTGTTTACCTCAAATATTATTAGAAATATTGCAAACGTGTTTCTCCTCTCCAATCAAAATCGGGATGTTTCTCTACTTCCCCCCCTTTTCGTCTGTATAAAATAAGAAAGACTACGACAGTATTTATTAATTTAACTCATAACAGACTTTGAACATGAACAAGTTTATTTTTACCAAACTTTTCTCTCAAAGAAGTATGTGTTTAAAAATTATCGCAGATTATTTCAATTATAGAATAATCAATGACTCATAAAATCATTCTTGCGATAATCTGCGTTAATTTGCGTTTCAGCACACCATCATGAAATATTTTCGTCATATCTTATCCTACACTTCCGCTTTTTTTCGTACTTTTACCCCTTGTTGGAAAGAAGTGCCTTTCTGACCCTTGAGAACAGAAAAAGAAAAAAGCAATATATAAAATGAATCACAAATGGAATTATCGACCCATTACACCCGAACAGGCAGAGACAAGCCAGATATTGGCCCAAGAATTAGGGATTAGCCCGATACTTGGACAACTTTTGGTGCAACGGGGAATTACGAAAGCGGCAGACGCTAAGAAATTCTTCCGTCCGCAATTGCCCGACCTGCACGACCCATTCCTGATGAAGGATATGGACGTTGCAGTAGAACGTCTGAACAAGGCGATGGGAAAGAAAGAACGTATTCTAATTTATGGAGATTATGACGTAGACGGCACTACTGCGGTAGCATTGGTCTACAAGTTTATTCAACAGTTCTATTCGAACCTTGACTATTATATACCCGACCGTTACAATGAAGGGTATGGCATTTCTAAAAAAGGAGTGGACTATGCCGCCGAAACCGGTGTAGGCCTTATTATTGTACTCGATTGCGGCATAAAGGCTGTGGAGGAAATCACTTATGCCAAAGAGAAAGGAATCGACTTTATCATCTGCGACCATCATGTGCCGGATGAGGTGCTTCCACCTGCCGTAGCCATTCTGAATGCCAAGCGCTTGGACAATACGTATCCGTACACACACCTTTCCGGTTGCGGGGTCGGTTTCAAATTTATGCAGGCGTTCGCCATCAGCAACGGCATCGAGTTTCATCATCTGATTCCGCTGCTCGACATCGTGGCGGTAAGTATCGCATCGGATATCGTGCCCATCATGGGTGAAAACCGTATTCTCGCCTTTCATGGGTTGAAGCAGCTGAACAGCAACCCGAGTACCGGAATGAAAGCGATCATCGATGTATGCGGACTATCCGAAAAAGAGATTACCGTCAGCGATATCGTATTCAAAATAGGACCGCGCATCAACGCATCGGGACGCATTCAGAACGGGAAAGAAGCGGTAGACTTACTCACCGAAAAAGATTTCTCGGTAGCGCTGGAGAAAGCCGGACAAATTAATCAATACAACGAGACTCGTAAAGACCTCGACAAGAGTATGACGGAAGAGGCGAACAATATCGTCGCCAATCTGGACGGGCTTGCCGACCGCCGCTCTATCGTGATCTACAACGAAGAGTGGCACAAGGGAGTGATCGGTATTGTGGCTTCCCGACTGACAGAAGTCTACTATCGCCCGGCTGTAGTGCTAACCCGGACGGACGACATGGCGACAGGTTCCGCACGTTCCGTTTCCGGCTTCGATGTATATAAAGCAATCGAACATTGCCGCGACCTGCTGGAGAACTTTGGAGGACATACGTATGCTGCCGGACTATCCATGAAAGTAGAAAACGTGGAAGAGTTCACCAGACGATTTGAAGAATACGTCTCGCAGCATATTTTACCGGAGCAGACCAGTGCCGTAATCGACATTGATGCGGAGATAGATTTCAGAGACATTTCATCCAAGTTCTTCAATGATCTGAAAAGATTCAATCCTTTCGGTCCTGACAACATGAAACCTATTTTCTGTACGCACCATGTCTACGACTACGGAACAAGCAAGGTGGTGGGACGTGATCAGGAGCACATCAAACTGGAACTGGTGGATAATAAATCGAACAATGTAATGAACGGCATTGCTTTCGGGCAAAGTTCGCACGTACGTTATATCAAGACGAAACGCTCGTTCGACATCTGCTACACCATCGAAGAAAACACGCATAAGCGTGGCGAAGTCCAACTTCAAATTGAAGATATAAAGCCGATTGAATAAGTATCAGGAGATATTGAAACAATACTGGGGGTATGACTCCTTCCGCGACTTGCAGGAGGAGATCATTACCAGTATCGGCGAAGGCAAAGATACATTGGGGCTTATGCCGACAGGCGGTGGAAAGTCCATCACCTTCCAAGTGCCTGCTCTCGCTCAAGAAGGTATTTGCATCGTCATTACCCCCCTCATTGCCTTGATGAAAGATCAAGTGCAGAACCTGCGCAAACGGGGAATCATGGCGCTTGCCGTATATTCCGGCATGACGCGCCAGGAGATTCTCACCGCACTGGAGAATTGTATCTTCGGTGATTACAAATTCCTCTATATTTCTCCGGAACGTCTGGATACGGAGATTTTCCGCACCAAACTGAAGGCGATGAAAGTCTCCATGATCACAGTAGACGAAAGTCACTGTATCTCCCAATGGGGATATGACTTCCGGCCTGCCTATCTGAAAATTGCGGAAATACGGGAACTCCTGCCTGGAGTTCCGGTGCTGGCACTGACCGCAACCGCTACACCGGAAGTAGTAAAGGATATTCAGAATCGTCTGAACTTCCATGAAGGCAATGTCTTCCGCATGAGTTTTGAACGGAAGAACCTGGCGTACATCGTCCGCAAGACAGACAACAAGACGAACGAGTTATTGCATATCTTACGGAAAATACCGGGTAGCGCCATCATTTATGTCCGCAACAGGCGACGGACAAAAGAAATCACCGAACTGCTGGTGAACGAAGATATTACCGCTGATTTCTATCATGCCGGACTGGATAATGCAGTGAAAGACCTCCGCCAGAAACGCTGGCAAAACGGGGAAGTCCGCGTAATGGTAGCCACCAATGCTTTCGGAATGGGTATTGACAAGCCGGATGTCCGCATTGTCCTTCATCTTGATCTCCCCGATTCTCCGGAAGCGTATTTTCAAGAGGCCGGGCGGGCGGGCAGAGACGGGGAAAAGGCATACGCTGTCATTCTATATGCCAAATCCGATAAGACTACCCTGCACAAACGGGTGGCAGACACCTTCCCCGACAAAGAGTATATTCTCGATGTTTACGAGCATTTGCAATATTACTATCAGATGGCGATGGGCGACGGTTTCCAATGTGTCCGCGAATTTAATCTGGAAGAATTCTGCCGGAAATTCAAATACTTTCCGGTCCCGGTAGACAGTGCACTGAAGATACTGACGCAAGCCGGTTATCTGGAATATACGGACGAACAGGATAATGCTTCCCGCATCCTTTTTACGATTCGCCGGGACGAGCTGTACAAACTACGGGAGATGGGAAAAGAAACCGAAGCGCTGATACAGACAATCCTTCGTTCCTACACAGGGGTATTCACGGATTATGCCTATATCAGCGAGGCTTCACTGTCGATACGCACAGGGCTGACACGCGAACAGATCTATAACATCCTGGTGACATTGACCAAACGCCGCATCGTGGATTATATTCCACACAAAAAGACACCTTATATTATATATACGCGCGAACGGCAGGAACTGCGTTTTGTACATATTCCTCCCTCTGTCTACGAAGAACGGAAAGCAAGGTACGAAACGCGCATCAAGGCGATGGAGGATTATGTCACTTCAGAAAACGTATGTCGGAGCCGGATGCTGCTCCGCTACTTCGGAGAGAAAAACGAACATAATTGCGGCCAATGCGATATCTGCCTCAGCCACCGCGCCACAGACAGTCTGTCCGATGACTCCTTTGAAGAATTAAAGAGGCGAATGACCGGACTGCTCATTCAAAAACCGCTTACTCCGGCAGAAATAGCCAATAACATGGAAGCGGAGAAAGAAAAGGTTGGAGAGGTTATCCGCTATTTATTGGAGGAAGGCGAATGGAAGATGCAGGATGGAATGATACATATATCAAAATAAGTTATTACATTTGCAAGTGTAACTCAAAAACAACATATCATGCCGAACTTTTTTAAATCTTTCTTCTCCGGGAAATCGGAGACACCGGAAAGTGAAAAGCAGAAAAACGACCGGAAAAGATTCGAGATCTTCAAATATGACGGTTTGCGCGCGCAACGCATGGGACGCCCGGATTATGCCGTAAAATGTTTCACGGAAGCCCTTGCCATTGAGGAGGATTTCGAGACATTGGGATATCTCAGCCAACTCTACGTCCAATTGGGAGAAACGGCAAAGGCCCGCGAACTTTTGGAGAAAATGGCTGTAATGGAACCTCATGTTACCAATACTTTCCTGACATTGGCGAATGTATGCTTCATTCAGGAAGATTATCAGGCTATGGAAGAGGCAGCCAACAAAGCCATCGCCATCGAAGAAGGAAATGCCGTAGCGCATTATCTGCTGGGAAAAGCCCGCAAAGGCCAGGACGACGACCTGATGACTATCGCCCACCTCACCAAAGCTATCACCTTGAAGGATGATTTCATCGAAGCCCGCCTGTTACGCGCAGAAGCCTTATTGAAAATGAAACAATACAAAGAGGTAATGGAGGATGTAGATGCCATATTGGCTCAGAATCCGGAAGAAGAAACGGCGATACTCCTGCGTGGAAAGGTGAAGGAAGACAACGGAGAGTCCGAAGAAGCGGAAAAGGATTATCGACTTGTCACGGAAATAAATCCTTTCAACGAGCAGGCGTACCTCTATCTGGGACTACTTTACATCAGTCAGAAGAAACTGACGGAAGCTATCGGACTCTTTGACGAAGCCATTGAGTTGAATCCGAACTTCGCAGAAGCTTATAAGGAACGCGGACGTGCCAAATTGTTAAATGGCGACAAGGACGGTTCTATCGAGGACATGAAGAAATCATTGGAGCTGAACCCGAAAGATGAAGCCGGTTTGAACGGTGAATTCAAGAATCTGGGAGCAAAGCCGGAAACTCTTCCGGGTATCTTCTAAGTGTCCTTTTTATATTTTTTAGGCAAGAATAGAAAAAAAGTATCGCTTTTTGTTTGCATCTAACAGAAAATTATTACTTTTGCCCCAGAATTAGAAACCAAAGCAAAAACAAAGGATCGAATGAAATCGTTTACTTATGCATATTACTTCTTTTTTTACTTTTACTTTAGCAACAAAGTAGAGCGGGAGTTTGTATGTATCAAGTGACAGTGATGCTTAAGGACTGAATAGAGAAGTTAATCATATGAATCCCGCTCCAATATGGACGCGGGATTTTTTTATATAAACCATTTAGAACAATGAAAAAGATAGCAATTCAGGGAACATTAGGTTCCTACCATGATATCGCCGCACACAAGTACTTCGAAGGGGAAGAAATAGAGCTAATCTGCTGCGCCAACTTCGAGGACGTGTTTACTTCGATACGAAAAGACAGCCAGGTAATCGGAATGCTCGCCATCGAAAATACAATTGCGGGAAGCTTGTTGCACAACAATGAGTTGTTGAGACAAAGCGGCACACAAATTATCGGCGAATACAAATTGCGTATCTCACACAGTTTTGTCTGCCTTCCCGACGAAAGCTGGGAAGACCTGACGGAAGTAAATTCCCACCCTATCGCCCTGATGCAATGTCGCGAATTCCTGAACCAACATCCGCAACTGAAAGTAGTAGAGGGTGAGGATACGGCACGCAGCGCGGAAATCATCAAGAACGAGAACTTGAAAGGACACGCCGCCATCTGTTCCAAAGCGGCAGCCGAGCGTTACGGTATGAAGGTGCTTCAAGAAGGAATCGAGACAAACAAACACAACTTCACCCGTTTTCTGGTAGTTGCCGATCCCTGGCAGGCGGATGAGCTCCGCCAACATCATGCGAATGCTACCAACAAGGCAAGCATGGTATTCACCTTGCCGCATACGGAGGGCAGTTTGTCACAAGTGTTGTCCATCCTGTCTTTTTATAATATTAACCTGACCAAGATACAATCGTTACCGATCATCGGACGTGAATGGGAATACCAGTTTTATGTAGATGTGGCTTTCAACGATTATCTGAGATATAAGCAGTCCATTGCAGCAATCACTCCATTAACCAAAGAACTCAAAACATTAGGCGAATATGCAGAAGGAAAGTCAAATGTATAAGATCGCTCCTGCCGACAGACTGGCAAGCGTAAGTGAATACTACTTCTCCAAGAAACTGAAAGAGGTAGCACAGATGAATGCAGAAGGTAAGGACGTCATCAGTCTGGGTATCGGAAGTCCCGATATGCCCCCCTCCGAGAAAACCATCGAAACATTGTGCAGCAATGCGCATGATCCCAACGGACACGGCTACCAACCGTACGTGGGTATCCCCGAACTTCGCAAGGGTTTTGCCGCCTGGTATCAACGCTGGTATGGAGTAGAACTGAATCCGAACACGGAGATACAGCCTTTGATCGGCTCGAAAGAGGGAATACTCCATGTCACTCTGGCATTTGTCAATCCGGGAGAACAAGTGCTGGTTCCCAATCCGGGATATCCCACTTATACTTCGCTGAGCAAGATACTCGGTGCGGAAGTCATCAACTACGACCTCAAAGAAGACGAGAACTGGATGCCTGATTTTGAAGCCCTGGAGAGAATGGACCTCAGCCGTGTAAAACTGATGTGGACCAATTATCCGAATATGCCGACAGGCGCCAATGCAACTCCGGAATTATACGGGCGTCTCGTTGACTTTGCCCGCCGCAAGAATATTGTAATCGTGAATGATAACCCATACAGCTTTATCCTAAACGAGAAACCGATCAGTATTCTGAGCGTACCGGGGGCCAAAGACTGTTGTATCGAATTCAACTCCATGAGCAAAAGCCACAATATGCCGGGATGGCGTATCGGTATGCTGGCCTCAAATGCGGAGTTTGTACAATGGATTCTGAAGGTGAAAAGCAATATCGACAGCGGAATGTTCCGTGCCATGCAACTGGCGGCAGCCACTGCTCTGGAAGCTGAAGCCGACTGGTACGAGGGCAATAACAAGAACTACCGTAACCGTCGCCACCTAGCCGGTGAGATTATGAAAACACTAGGGTGCACATACGATGAGAAACAGGTAGGTATGTTCCTTTGGGGAAAGATCCCCGCTTCCTGCAAAGATGTGGAAGAGTTGACGGAAAAGGTATTGCATGAAGCCAGAGTGTTTATCACACCGGGATTTATCTTTGGCAGCAACGGAGCGAGATATATCCGCATCTCTCTTTGCTGCAAAGACGCCAAGTTGGAGGAAGCACTCGAAAGGATAAAAACAATGACACAATGTGCTGACAGCCAATGTGCCGATAAATAGAACAATTAAATAGTTTAGATAACCCAACTGCCAATAGAATTACTAGCACATTGGCATATTGATACATTATTATTATGGAACTCGAATCAATTTTATTACCGGGTATTGAGGCTAAAAGACCGATCGTCATTGCCGGCCCGTGTAGCGCAGAAACAGAAGAACAGGTAATGGATACAGCCAAGCAATTGGCAGCGAAAGGTCAGAAGATATTCCGTGCAGGAATCTGGAAACCACGTACCAAACCGGGAGGCTTCGAAGGTATAGGCGTCGAAGGTCTTGCCTGGTTGAAAGAGGTGAAAAGAGAAACCGGTATGTATGTCGCAACCGAAGTTGCAACGGCCAAGCACGTTTACGAATGTCTGAAAGCCGGAATCGATATTCTTTGGGTAGGTGCACGTACCACTGCCAACCCTTTCGCCGTACAGGAAATCGCGGACGCTCTGAAAGGCGTTGATATCCCCGTATTGGTCAAGAACCCTGTAAATCCGGATCTTGAGTTGTGGATCGGAGCCTTGGAACGTATCAACAATGCAGGTCTGAAACGTCTGGGTGCTATTCATCGTGGTTTCAGCAGCTACGATAAGAAGATTTACCGCAATCTGCCCCAATGGCACATTCCTATCGAACTGCGCCGCCGCATCCCTAATCTTCCCATCTTCTGCGATCCCAGTCATATCGGTGGAAAACGCGAACTGGTAGCTCCGCTTTGCCAGCAGGCTATGGACCTTAACTTCGACGGTCTGATCGTAGAAAGCCACTGCAATCCGGATTGTGCATGGAGTGACGCTTCCCAACAAGTGACTCCGGATGTACTCGACTATATCCTCAATCTATTGGTTATCCGTACCGAAACCCAATCGACCGAAAGTCTGGGGCTGCTACGCAAACAGATTGACGAATGTGATGACAACATCATTCAAGAGTTGGCAAAAAGAATGCGCGTTGCCCGCGAAATCGGTACATACAAGAAAGAACATAATATCACCGTACTCCAGACCGGACGTTACAATGAAATTCTGGAAAAGCGCGGTTCACAAGGGGAACAATGCGGTATGGATGCGGAATTCATGAAGAAAATTTTCGAGGCTATCCACGAAGAGTCTGTCCGCCAACAGATGGAGATTATCAACAAATAAACAATAGACATGAGAATATTAATACTCGGAGCCGGGAAAATGGGCTCTTTCTTTACTGATATATTGAGCTTCCAACACGAAACGGCCGTGTTCGACGTCAACCCGCACCAATTGCGTTTTGTCTACAACACTTATCGTTTCACGACATTGGAAGAAATCAAGGATTTTGAACCGGAACTGGTTATCAACGCCGCAACAGTAAAGTACACACTGGACGCTTTCCGCAAAGTGTTGCCTGTGCTGCCCAAAGATTGCATCATCAGTGATATCGCTTCTGTTAAAACGGGACTGAAGAAGTTCTACGAAGAAAGCGGCTTCCGTTATGTTTCCAGTCACCCTATGTTCGGTCCGACTTTCGCCAGCCTTAGCAATCTAAGCAGCGAGAACGCCATTATCATCAGTGAAGGAGATCACTTGGGTAAGATCTTTTTTAAAGACCTCTACCAGACCTTGCGGTTGAACATCTTCGAATATACCTTTGACGAACATGATGAAACGGTGGCTTACTCGCTATCCATCCCGTTCGTTTCGACGTTCGTATTCGCAGCTGTAATGAAACACCAGGAAGCACCGGGAACCACATTCAAGAAGCATATGGCTATTGCCAAAGGTTTGCTGAGCGAAGATGACTACCTGCTTCAGGAAATTCTGTTCAACCCGCGCACTCCGGGACAGGTGGCCAACATCCGCACCGAGCTGAAAAATCTTCTCGAAATCATTGAGAACAAGGATGCGGAAGGAATGAAGAAGTACCTGACAAAGATTCGGGAAAAGATCAAATAACCCGTAATCGGCAATCACTGATTACACATAAGATTTAACGGTCCCCTGCAAAAAAGTTCTTTGCAGGGGATTTTTTTATGTGTACCTTTGTATCCGCAAAAACAGATTTACAGGAGATAGAAAGAATGATAGATCAAGCTACCATAGACCGGATATTGGATGCGGCACAGATCATGGATGTCGTTTCAGATTTTGTCACACTACGCAAGCGTGGAGTGAATTATGTCGGTTTGTGTCCTTTTCATAACGACAAGACTCCTTCTTTTTATGTCTCTCCCGCCAAAGGGCTTTGCAAATGTTTCGCATGTGGAAAAGGGGGAAATGCCGTACACTTCATCATGGAGCACGAGCAGATGTCCTATCCGGAAGCACTAAGATACCTCGCCAAGAAGTACAATATCGAAATCAAAGAACGGGAACTGAGTGATGAAGAAAAGTTTGTGCAAAGCGAACGGGAAAGTCTGTTTATCGTCAATAACTTCGCACGCGATTACTTTCAGAATATACTGAAGAACCATGTAGACGGTCGTAGTATCGGGATGGCTTATTTCCGCAATCGCGGCTTTCGGGATGATATCATCGAGAAGTTTCAGTTAGGATATTGTACCGACAGCCACGATGCTTTCGCCCAAGAAGCAATACAGAAAGGATATAAGAAAGAGTATCTTGTGAAAACGGGACTTTGTTATGAAACGGATGACCACCGTCTGCGGGACCGCTTTTGGGGACGTGTCATATTCCCGGTACACACTCTTTCGGGAAAGGTAGTAGCCTTCGGCGGACGTGTGCTTGCCAGTGCGACCAAAGGGGTTAAGGTCAAATATGTCAATTCCCCCGAATCGGATATTTACCACAAGAGCAACGAACTATACGGTATCTATTTTGCCAAACAGGCGATTGTAAAACAAGACCGTTGCTTTTTGGTTGAAGGGTACACAGACGTAATCTCTATGCATCAATCCGGCATCGAGAATGTAGTGGCCTCTTCGGGAACAGCGCTTACACCGGGACAAATCCGTATGATTCACCGCTTCACAAACAATATGACGGTGCTTTATGACGGTGACGCCGCAGGTATCAAAGCTTCTATCCGTGGTATTGATATGCTGCTCGAAGAGGGTATGAACGTCAAAGTCTGCCTGCTTCCCGACGGTGACGACCCGGACTCTTTCGCCCGCAAACATAACTCTACGGAATTCCAGGCTTTCATCTCGGAACACGAAACGGACTTTATCCGCTTCAAGACTAACTTGCTGTTAGAGGACGCCGGAAAAGATCCCATCAAACGTGCGGAACTGATCGGCAATCTGGTACAAAGCATTTCGGTCATACCGGAAGCGATTGTACGGGATGTTTATATCAAAGAATGTGCCCAACTATTACATATAGAAGATAAACTGTTGGTTTCGGAAGTTGCCAAAAGACGGGAAACGCAAGCGGAGAAACGGGCGGAACAGACAGAACGGGACCGACGGATTGCCGAAAGGGCAGCCTCTATGCCACAAGGTGAACAGGCTGGAAATATGCCCGCTCCCAATGGGGATGTTCCATTGCCTCCTGAAATTACTGAGGCAGGATATACAGAATCCCCTTTCCCGCCACAAGAAGACAACTATGCTTCTTTTATTCCACAGGAAGGAAAAGAAGGGCAGGAGTTTTATAAATTCGAGCGGTTGATATTACAGGCTGTAGTCCGTTACGGTGAGAAAGTCATGTGTAATCTGACTGACGAAGAAGGAAATGAAATCCCAGTCACTGTCATAGAATATGTTGTCAATGACTTGAAAGAGGATGATTTGGCTTTCCATAATCCGTTGCATCGCCAAATGCTGTCGGAAGCTGCCGCACACATGCATGATTCGGCTTTTATCGCGGAACGTTACTTTCTGGCACATCCCGACCCGATTATCAGTAAATTGAGCGTAGACCTGATTAATGTGCGTTATCAACTCAGCAAATACCACTCCAAATCACAGAAGATTGTAACAGATGAAGAACGGCTCTACGAACTGGTTCCCATGTTGATGATTAACTTTAAATACGCAATCGTTACGGAAGAACTGAAGCATATGCTTTATGCACTGCAGGACCCGGCGCTCGCTCATGACAATGAAAAGTGCGACTCACTAATGCAACGTTATAATGAGCTGAGAACCGTACAAAGCATTATGGCAAAACGCTTAGGGGATAGGGTTGTTCTACGCTAACTCCCGTGCTGGATGAGATTCATAAACTCTTCGCGAGTCTTTGCCTGATTGAAAGCCCCCGTAAAGTCGGAAGTAGTAGTAATAGAGTTCTGTTTTTCAACGCCACGCATTTGCATACACATATGTTTGGCTTCCACTACAACCATTACACCTAACGGATTCAGCGTTTCCTGAATACACTCTTTGATTTGCAGCGTCATGCGTTCCTGCACTTGCAGGCGATGAGAGAATATATCGACCACACGGGCAATCTTACTAAGTCCCGTGATATAGCCGTTAGGAATATAGGCCACGTGTGCCTTTCCATAAAACGGTAGCATATGATGTTCGCAGAGAGAGAAGAAATCAATGTCTTTCACAATCACCATCTGACTGTATTCCTCTTTGAATTTAGCGGAACGAAGTACTTCGTGCGGATCGATGTGATACCCTTTTGTTAAACTCAGCATCGCCTTAGCTACCCGTTCGGGAGTTTTCAACAGCCCTTCCCGTTCAGCATCTTCGCCCAACAAAGTTATAATACTACGATAATGATTCTTCAATTCCTCCAAATTCGGAGAGACAATTTCTTCTTTTTCCAACATGACAGATTTATAAAGGAATATTGACCTGGTCTCTTACAATAGAAACCTCTTTAAACATACCGGTAGCTTTCAACCGACGCATCATTGCATCCGCCTCTTCAATGCTCCGGAAATCACCCACACGACAAAGCCAACGGGGCGAAATAAACGAAGTATATACCGACAACTCCGGAAAATACTCTTTGACTCTTGAAGCTACACGATCAGCATCGTTTTTTGCCTGTCGTGTATTATTGCCTGCATACGCCTGTATCCGGAAACCGGAAGTCTTTATCACCTTCTGTTCGCCTGTTGCAGGACGCTCCATGCCAATCAGAGCTTCAATACGGGGATCCTGGTGAATGGTCACCTTTCCCTGCCCCGGCACCGTACGCTCCAAACTCCTGATAATGCCCTGCGCCTGTGCACCGGCACCCACCAAGAGAAGCAATAGGACAAATAAAACAAGTTTTCTCATTTGATAATGAAATAGTTCACCACAGATTACACGGATTAACACAGATTTTCATTGAATGAAGTTAATCTGTGCGAGTCTGTGTAATCCGTGGTGAAAGTTAATTATGCATTGAACGCATCAATGATACCTTTGAAATCAGCAACCTTCAGAGCAGCGCCACCGATCAAACCACCATCAACGTCCGGATTAGCGAACAGTTCTTTTGCATTAGAAGGCTTGCAGCTACCACCATAAAGGATAGAGGTATTGTCAGCGATCTCCTTGCCATACTTGTCAGCAACGATTGAACGGATGAAAGCGTGGATTTCCTGAGCTTGTTCCGGAGTAGCAGTTTTACCTGTACCGATAGCCCAAACCGGTTCGTAAGCCAAGATAATCTTTGAGAAATCTTCAGCAGACAGAGAGAATACAGAAGCCATCTGTGCAGCTACCACTTCATTCTGCTTGTTAGCTTCGCGTTCTTCCAGAACCTCACCGATACAGAAAATCGGAGTCAGACCGTTAGCCAAAGCCAATTTCACTTTTTCTTCAAGGATAGCAACTGTTTCACCGTAGTAAGCACGACGTTCAGAGTGTCCCAAAATTACATATTTGGCTCCTGTAGAAGCAACCATCTCAGCCGATACTTCACCTGTATATGCACCGGAAGCCTTGTCTGCACAGTTTTCAGCACCTACACCAATCTTAGCAGCGTCTACCAACGGAGTGACAGAAGCCAAGTGGATAAACGGAGTACAGATGATCACATCACAGTTAGGCTTTTCGTTAGCCAATGCTTCGTTCAATTCTTTAGCCAAAGCGATACCCTCTTGAAGGGTTTTGTTCATTTTCCAGTTTCCTGCAACAATGTTCTTTCTCATTTTGTTTTCTTTATTTAAAGGGTTAATAAAACTTTTTTTTCGTTCTCTACGGCGAATAACCAGCACATCCACGCCCAGCACAAGCAACAACGGGATAACAAACCATAAGAAAACATATCCCACTGTGTGAAAATCACTTTCCAACTTTTGTTGTCCCAATGGCAAATTCTCCAGTTTATCGGTCAACACGTATTCGTCCGGAATATCCTCGTCACTCCACTTATTCAGAATAGTCCCGTTCTTAATCAGCATTAATCCCGGATTGGAACGCACCATCGTCTTCAGAGTTATATCATCCATCTGACAGAAAGGATACTCTGCACCGGTCTTGTCTTTCCATAATTCGATTTGTTCTTCGGGTGAGGAAGTCAGGCAATAAAATCTGTAACCATGTTCCACCGAATAATCATATATTTCATTAATCAAATCAATATTACTGTCATCCGCTTCCTCAATCCGGTGGGCAACCAACAGGAATGTATATCCCATATCGGTCAGGACATCTTCCGTAATATCATCTCCTGTATTCAAATCCATTATGGAAAAATCATGGATGGGCGGTTCATAGCCTTTTTCCTTAAGTACAGTACGCGTATCGACAAATGTCCAAGTACTGTCCGGATAGTTATCCAGCGTAAATTCTTTCTTTTCGCTATTCTTTTCCAGCACAAAGATACTTTCATATACACTCGGTTTCGCTCCATCGGGAATCGTCATCCCTTCCGATATATTCTTTCCAATCTTATACGGCCGGAAGTCTAAGACAGGCAAACGGTCCAAGCAATAGAATGACAAAGTAAACACAAAAAACAGTGTATATAATGAAACCAGCCATTCCATCTTCACGCTAATGAACCGGAACACCATCTTCCTATATCGGAACGTTCCGACAGCCGCAAGCAGGAGCACTACATTTTTGCCAAATGTCTCCCAATTCGTCAAAACCCAAGCATCGCCAAAACAACCACAGTCCGAAACCGGATCAAAGAGGGCAAGGTACAGTGTCAGTGGCGTCATAAAAATCATCAGTATTAACGCCAATGAAGAAGCAATTGTCCTTCGCGTTCCGAAAAACAAAGAGATACCAATAAAGAACTCGACGGAAGATAACACGATACCTCCCAATAGCGGGAAAAATGAAGGGAACCAAGAAGCCATTCCGAATGCAGCCAGATAATCCTGTATCTTATACTGGAATCCCAGTGGATCAACTGCCTTTACAAATCCGGAAAATATGAACGAAGCCGCCAGAATAAAGCGACCGGTGTTCGCCACCACTTCCTGAATGATATGTAAGTTCTTATCCTTCAAATTCTATCTTTATCAATCCAAAAACCGAATAATTAATCATGTCCATGTAATTGGCGTCAATTCCTTCGGACACCAATGTGTTACCGGACAGACTTTCAATCTGCTTGGTGCGGTAAATTTTCATCAAGATCAAGTCTGTATACGAGCTGATGCGCATACTCCGCCAAGCCTCATCATAATCATGGTTCTTGGCAAGCATCAGTTCCAATGCCGCTTGGGCATACTTATCATAAAGCGTCATCGCTTCTTCATTACTGATGTCGGCAGATTCGGCATATCCCAATTCCAACTGAATCAGTCCGACAATACCGTAATTGACAATCGCAATGAATTCGGAACGGATTCCTTCGTCTACCAAAGTCACTCCTTTAGTTTCAATACTACGTATCCGGTTGGCTTTGATAAAAATCTGATCGGTCACCGAAGCCGGACGCAGGATACGCCACGCAGGACCGTAATCGTGCAGCTTCTTGGAGAATAAGTCACGGCATAAAGCTATGACATGTTCAAATTGTTGCTTGGTATCTTTCATTTTCTTCCAAATAGTTCGCAAAGGTAACAATAATTAAGTAAAAACAGAAAGAGGGCACTCTAAATTATATTAAAGTGCCCTCTTCTAAAGATATTGTATTACTGTTTTATAAGCAAGATATTTATGAACAACGCAAAACTTGTCCGATGCGCAAAGTCGTTGTCGGCTTAATACGGTTTAACTTACAAAGCGTACTGACCGATACGCCACGCAACTTAGCGATGCGGGACAGGGTATCCCCACTTTTCACTTTATGATAGCGGATAGTGCCATCTGCCACTTGTGTATCATGAGAACCGGCGCGTTTCACACCTTTCGTCTTCCGGAACGTATAGGTATCGGCTACGATATCCTGTTTCGGGAAGTCGAACATATAAACCGGGTTGATTGCAATTCCTAAGAAACGAGTCTCAAAATGAAGATGCGAACCGGTAGAACGTCCCGTATTACCACCCAGACCTATCACTTCACCGGCTTTCACCAATTGATTTTCTTCTACCAACTGCTTGGACAAGTGTCCGTAAACAGTCTCCAAACCATTGTCGTGACGAATAACGACATACTTGCCATAACCTCTACGCTCATATTTCACGATACGCACCTTACCATCAAAGGCCGCCACGATAGTATCGCCGATATTAACCTTCAAGTCAAGACCGTTGTGCATTCTTCTCCAACGGGGACCGAAAGGCGAAGTTATCTTCGTACTCGGAGTCGGCATATGGAATCCGGTCAGGTCGATTGTATAAGTTTCGGGAATAATAGCGTTTCCGTAAGCATGTACATACTGGTTATTCCAGTTAGGATAAAGACTAAGGGCAGGATATTCGGACTGTTCGGCACGGATTTGCTTCTGCAATGCCAAAGAGTCAACAGTTTTCAATTTCTTGTCTATCGGTGCTTGGCGGGCAATCAGGTCTTGAGAGAAAGAGCTCAAACTAACCATAGCCGCTACAGCCACCAATCCGGTTTTAATAATGCAGTTAAAATTCATTCGTTCTTGTCAAATCATTTAATATTCGTCGTTTGCATACAGGTAATCAAAAGTAGCCTGCTTGTAATCGAATATTTCTTCCGGTTTAAAAAATCTCGTTAATTCAACAGCTGCGGTTTCCGGCGAATCGGAAGCATGAACTATATTCTCTTGAAAGCTCATACTGTAATCTCCACGAATGGTTCCCGGAGCAGCCAGACGTCCGTTAGTTGGTCCCGCCAATGTACGGACTGTTTGAATAGCATCCACACCCTCAAAACAACAAACGATGACAGGCGCTGTCATCATGGAATCTTTCACACGTTGAAAGAATGGCTTGCCGCTAAGGTGGGCATAATGTTCGCTTAACAATTCATCTGTCAGTTGCATCATCTTCATACCGGCCAACCGCAATCCTTTACGTTCAAAGCGATGGGTAATCTCACCTATCAATCCCCGTTGAAGGGTACATGGTTTTAAAATGACCAGCGTTTTTTCAAGCATAATACTCGACTTTATAAATTGGTTACAACGATACATTTACTAAAAAATTCTCCCAAAGGTAGCATTTTTCGATGAAACCACAAGGAAGTCATTAACTATTTTTCAGATGGTTAGCCGGTAAGCGGGCTAATAATTGTCCCCTAAACTCCTATAAATAGGGAGAATAAGGACTAAATATGTTTTGCAACACATTTACGTAAATAAACTGTATGTTTAACCGTTTTTCAGCTAATGGCAGCCCAGTTAACATTCGTTTTCCGCAATGCTTTCAGTTGTCGCCACAAAATCTCGTTCTCCGGATTTTGCGCTGCAAAGTCATGCTCTACTATTTCTTCGGCAATGGTACGGACATATTGCAGAAGTTGTCCGTCGCGGGCTATATCGGCAATCTTCAGGTCAAAAGCGACACCACTCTGCTGAGTACCTTCCAGATCGCCCGGACCACGAAGTTTTAAATCGGCCTCCGCTATTTCAAAACCATCGTTGGTACGCACCATTATTTCCAGTCGTTTACGAGTATCTTCCGTCAACTTATAATTAGTGACTAAAATACAATAAGACTGTTCCGCTCCACGTCCTACCCGTCCCCTCAACTGGTGCAATTGAGAAAGTCCGAAACGTTCGGCATTTTCAATAATCATTACCGAAGCATTCGGTACGTTTACTCCGACTTCTATCACCGTAGTAGCCACCATTATCTGTGCCTCTCCCGAAACGAAAAGCTGCATCTGCTCGTCTTTCTCAGCCGGTTTCATTTTGCCATGTACCTTGCAAACCTTGCACTTGGGAAATTTTTCAAGGATATGTTGATACCCCTCTTCAAGGTTCTTCAAATCGATCTTCTCACTTTCCTTTATCAAAGGATAAACGATATAAACCTGACGTCCCTCATCAATCTGCTTCTGCACCGAACGGTACATGCTCTCCCGACGATTGTCGAACTGATGCACAGTGGTTATCGGCTTTCGTCCGGGAGGCAACTCGTCAATAACAGACACATCCAGATCACCGTATAAAGTCATGGCCAATGTTCGCGGAATGGGGGTCGCTGTCATGACAAGCACATGTGGAGGTTGATTATTCTTACTCCACAGGCGGGCACGTTGCGCCACCCCGAAACGATGTTGTTCGTCAATAACCACGAATCCCAAAGATGAGAAATTTACAGTATCTTCGATAACGGCATGCGTTCCTATCAGGATATGTACATCTCCGGTCAGCAGTCCGGAAAGAATAGCCTCCCGTTTTTTTCCTTTAATGGATCCGGTCAACAACTCAACACGGATATCCATGCCGAAAAGCAGTTCTTTTATGGTTTCATAATGCTGATTGGCGAGTATCTCCGTAGGGGCCATCATACATGCCTGATAACCATTATCCAAAGCCAGCAACATACTCATCAAAGCAACCAATGTTTTTCCGCTTCCGACATCCCCTTGCAAAAGGCGGTTCATCTGCCGCCCGCTGCCTACGTCGTTACGTATTTCCTTCAATACCCGTTTCTGAGCACCCGTCAGCTGAAAAGGAAGATTCTTGGCATAGAATGTGTTAAACACATCCCCTACCTTCTCAAAAACATAGCCCCGATATCTTCTCTGCCTGTCTTTGGCATACCGAAGAATATTCAATTGCACATAAAACAGTTCCTCGAATTTGAGACGGTATTGCGCTCTGCGGAGCAAATCGGGGTTGGCAGGGAAATGAATATTCCGAAGCGCTTCCGTCAAGGGCATCAGATGATGTTCCGCCAGCAGTTTGGGCGAAAGAGTCTCGGGCAAAGGCTCCTGTATCTGCTGAATGACAGTAGCCATCATTTTCTCTATTGCATGGGAGTTGAGGAAGCTGCGCTTCATTTTCTCCGTCGTATTGTAATAAGGCTGCAAACCTACGGACGAAAGTTTCAGTTCATCCGATTTGTCTATATCGGGATGCGCTACGTTGATACGTCCGTTGAACACGGTCGGTTTACCGAAAATGATATACTCTTCGTGAAGTTTATATTTGCCTAAGATGTACTTTATTCCTTGAAACCACACCAGATCCACTACACCCGTCCCATCCGAAAAATGAGCAGTCAGGCGACGCTGCCGTCCTTCACCGATAGCCTCAAAGCCGAGAATCTCTCCCTTCAATTGGATATACGGCATATTGCCATCTATTTCGTGAATGTAATAGATGCGGCTCCGGTCAACGTATTTATAAGGAAAGTAGTAAATTAAATCGTGTAAAGAGTAGATTCCAAGCTCCTTATTTAATATAGCGGCCCTCTGAGGGCCTACACCGGAGATAAACTTTATGTCTCGTGTGACTAAATCGAACATTTACAAAAGTGCACTCCCTATTTTTAAATCGAAAGGGGTCGTTATTTTTATATTCTCACGATTGCCCTCGGCAAGATATACAGGCACTCCCATTGCTTCTACCACAGAAGCGTCATCTGTAAAGAACGGGGTAAACTCCTGCGTATATGCCCGCTTCAAGAGTTCAGTATCGAATACTTGCGGTGTCTGCACCAGTTTATAATCATTGCGACTGACTGTCTCGCTACTATTGCCGGTCAAATGGCGTACGGTTTCCACTACATCGATAACAGGAATTACAGCCTTCCTTGTCTCCGCCAAATCGTAACAGTTACGGATTACGTTGACCGAGACAAACGGACGAACCCCGTCATGAACTCCCACCAATCCGGATTCCCGCACCAACGCCAAACCATTCTTTACCGAATGGAAGCGTGTCTCTCCCCCATCGGCAATGAGGTGCCCTACGCCAAAATGATATTCTTCACAAAGCTGTTTCCAGAAATCCTGTTGTTCTTTGGGAAGCACTAATATAATCTGAAGCGTAGCCTCATACTTCCGGAATGCTTCCAACGTATGCATCAGTACAGGTCTACCACCGATAGGAAGAAATTGTTTCGGAAGCTCACTCCCCATTCGCAACCCCTTCCCACCGGCGACAATAATGACATATTTCTTCATAAACGGCTTAGCGCTTAACACACATCGCTTCCGCCAATTCGTCTACTTTCTCTTTACCAGCCAACAGCTCTACGATAGCTAAAGCAAATTCCATAGCAGCGCCCGGTCCCATACCCGTTATAATATTTCCGTCACGGACAACGTGTTCACCGACACATTCCGCACCTTCCAGATACTGTTCGAATCCGGGATAACAAGTAGCTTTCTTACCTTTCAGCAATCCCAATTTGCCCAATACCATCGGAGCCGCGCAAATGGCAGCGATAGGCTTGCCTTTTTCCGCAAAGCTAAGAATCAGTTTGCGCAATCCTTCGTGCTTATCAAGCGTAGCTGCTCCCGGCATTCCTCCCGGCAACAACAAAAGCTCAGCGTCAAAGAAATCGCAATTTTCAAAGTTGACGTCGCAAAGAAGGGACACATCATGTGCTCCGACTACGATTTCATCCGGTGTAACGGATACGATTTCTACATTCAGTCCGGCACGTCTCAACGTGTCAACAGCAGTTAATGCTTCGATTTCTTCAAAGCCATCTGCAAAAAATGCGTATACAGTTCCCATATATAATAATGTATTAATGTGCCAATATGCTAATGTGCCAATTGGCTGCGCACTGATCGTTAACTATTCTCTATCTCAACTTAAAGTTATACGTAATCGTTCCAATCTGATTCGTCATTCTTTCCACCGCCTCAAAACGGGCTTTCTTTGCCGCATCTTCGGCTGCTTTCCGTAAGAAACGGTTCGGAGTATTCGTATGCGAAAGATTGATACTGGTTGCAATCACCTGTCCGGCAGGATTTACCGTGATATTCACAACAACCCGTCCCTCTTCCTGTACATTATAAACAGGTTTCGGCAGACTGGTGCCTGCACCTAAAGAACGTCCGCCGAGGTCAAATGTTCCCTCGCCTCCTATTCCTATTTTCGCACCGGTAGAAGAATTGCCTTCTTTGCTGCCTTCCGTACCTGTGCCACCGGTTGCCGTCCCTTTATTGCCGGTCATTTGCGCTCCCTTACCAAAAGCACCGGCAACTTTCTTCCTTGCGGCTTCTTCGGCAGCCTTACGTTCACGTTCCGCCTTTTCCTCTGCAAGCCGTTTGGCTTCCGCAGCTTTCTCAGCTTCGGTCTTTTCCGGTTTCTTCACAGGTTCTTTCGGCTTAACCGTCTCCTTAGGTTTCACCGTCTCCTTTTTAACTTCTTCTGTTTTCGGTTTCACAGCGACCGTTTCCTCCTCAGTTTGCGTCAACAGGTCTTGTTCTGAAGGTAGTTCCGGCTGTGTTTCCGCAGGAGCTGCCGCATCCTCATCCAGCACGTCCGCATCTACCAGCGAAGGGTCGTCAAAGCCACGCGCCGATTCCACATTGCCCATCATCACGGGTATTCCACCCGCATCTTCATCCGGCTGCGGAACAGTGAAGCTCACCAGAATCAAAAGAGCAATCACTGCCACGTGCACCAGCAATGCACCCAGCGCTCCTATGTATTCACCCTTTTTTCTTCTGTCCATCATTCTTATCTGTTTTCGGGCGGGCGTGTAGCCAGCACCATCTTAAAATGATTCTCGTTCGCGATGTTCAGCACCCGTACTATTTCACGGTAAGGCACTGATTCATCGGCATATAATGCCACATACATTTCAGGTTCCTTCTCCGCACAGCTCTGCAAAAATGATGTCAAATCATTCAACGCTACGGGTTGCTCCTTCTCATTGCCGAAAGCCGCATAGAAATTCAAGTCCTTATCGATAATGACTCTGGTCAGCGGTTTGGCCGAAGTTTGCTGCTTGCCTTGCGGTAACAGCACTTTAATAGCATTGGGCGACACCACAGTAGAGGTTATCATAAAGAATATCAGCAACAGAAATATGACATCCGTCATGGAAGCCATACTGAAATTGGGCGATACTCTATTTCTTCTTTTTAATCCCACTTTATTAGTGATTAATGGTTAGTGATTAGCTGTCAGCTATAAAGTTACTTTTGGGCAGGCTCGTTCAACAAATCCATGAATTCCATTGTGCGGGATTCCATTTTGTTTACGACACGGTCTACCAACATCACCAGATAGTTATAAGCAAACATGGCAATGATACCGACAATCAGACCTCCGACTGTAGTAATCATCGCTTCATAGATACCACCGGAAAGCAGCGTAATATCTATATTCCCGCTACCCGCATTCGCCATCTCGTAGAATGCGCGCACCATACCGGTCACCGTTCCGAGAAATCCCAGCATTGGAGCACCGCCGGAGATAGTCGCCATCACGGTAAGCCCTTTTTCCAGCTTTGCAACCTCAATGTTACCTACATTCTCGATAGCTACCTGTACATCATTTATCGGACGTCCCAAACGACTGATACCTTTTTCAATCATACGCGCCGAAGGGGTATTCATCGTACGGCAATAGTTGATAGCCGCTTTGATTTCTCCGCTATGAATATAATCTTTAATCCGCTCCATAAACATAGGATCCTCTTTCCCGGCCTTACGGATCATATAGTTACGTTCAAACAGGATATAGAAACAGACCACAGACAGTACGCCCAGCACAACCATAATCCATCCCCCCTTGATAGCCATATCAAGCATATTCATTTCAGGAGTGCCAACCTCCGTCAGTACAGGGTTGGCGGTAGCCAGCGAGTCAGCCATATTCATAGCCCCTTGAGCCAACAATATCATTGCATTCATCAGCGTAAACAGTTTTTATATTCCTGAATGGTACGTTCCAATCCTAAATACAGTGCGTCACTAATCAAAGCGTGCCCGATAGAAACCTCATCCACCCAAGGAATGTTTTTATAGAAATAGTTTAAATTAACAAGACTCAAATCATGACCGGCATTGAGACCGATGCCCAATTTACGAGCGGTTTTCGCAGCTTCAATAAAAGGGGCGATAGCCGTTTCCGGGTTCTTCGGATAATTCGTAGCATACGGTTCCGTATAAAGCTCCACACGATCGGCACCAGCCTTTGCCGCATATTCCACCATTTCCGAATCGGCGGCAACAAAAACGGATGTACGAATACCCGCACTGTTGAATTGGTCGAGAACTTCCGTCAGAAATTCCAGATTTGCTTTTGTATCCCAGCCTGAATTGGAAGTCAATTGTGAAGGGTCATCGGGAACCAAAGTTACTTGATGCGGCTTTACCTTCAGCACCAGGTCTATAAACTCAGGTGACGGATAACCTTCGATATTAAATTCAGTCCGCAACAAAGGGCGCAAGGCGTATACATCCGAATGGCGAATGTGGCGTTCATCGGGACGGGGATGAACCGTTATGCCGTCTGCTCCAAAAGACTCACAATCAAGGGCTACCTTCACCACATCGGGAACATTTCCTCCCCGTGCGTTTCTCAGCGTAGCTATCTTGTTTATGTTCACACTTAATTTAGTCATAGTTCTACGTAATATTTGCCGCAAAAATACAAATATTATTATTAGTTGCCTAATAATACGAAACGCATTCTCCGTTCTTTTTTGGTTATTTAAAGTAGAAATCCAAGAAAAAGTGCCAAATTTGCAACCGAAACCAATGATACAGCTTATGAAATTTGCCATCTTCGGAAATACTTATCAGCCCAAAAAGTCTTTTCACGCCGCCAACCTGTTTCAATTATTGAAGAGGCAGGGAGCTGAAATATGTGTATGCAGAGAGTTCTACCAGTTCTTGATTTCAGAACAAATGGAAATCGAAGCCGATCAATTACTGGATGGCGATGATTTTACAGCCGATATGGTGATCAGTATCGGAGGTGACGGAACTTTTCTGAAAGCCGCCCGCCGTGTAGGCAGGAAAGGAATTCCGATTCTTGGCATTAATACGGGACGTTTAGGATTCCTTGCCGACATCTCTCCCGAAGAAATGGAAGAGACATTCAATGAAATTCATGCCGGACGGTACAGTGTGGAGGAAAGAAGCGTGCTGCAATTGATTTGTAACGACACACATTTACAGGAATGCCCCTATGCCTTGAACGAGATAGCAGTATTAAAGCGGGACAGTTCCTCCATGATCAGTATCCGCACGGCTATTAATGGCGCTTTTCTAAATACATATCAGGCTGACGGACTGGTGATTGCCACTCCGACCGGATCGACCGCATACTCATTGAGCGTGGGCGGGCCTATCATTGTGCCCCACTCCAACACTATCGCCATCACTCCCGTAGCTCCACATAGCCTCAATGTCCGTCCCATCGTTATCCGCGACGATTGGGAAATCACACTAGATGTGGAAAGCCGTAGCCACAACTTCCTCGTCGCCATCGACGGTCGGAGCGAAACCTGCAAAGAGACTACGCAACTTACTATCCGTCGGGCTGACTACAGCGTAAAAGTGGTAAAAAGGTTCAATCATGTTTTTTTCGATACACTCCGTACCAAGATGATGTGGGGAGCGGATGGCAGAGCGCAATAACTCATTTTGTGCCCACCGGCTTAATTTAATGTGAACGCCTGGGAACCGATCAAGTTGCCGCCTTCGAAAATATCCACCCGATAGTTTCCGGCGTACAAGAATTCTTCCACATCCCAAAACACATTCACATTCTGCTCTTCGCCATTGTACTCGATATACTTCTTAATGGAATAGGTCAATGTTCGGTTTTCATAAGGGAAAGTATTGGATGCGCTCTTGGTCAACACATCATTATCCGGTTTGGTAATACGTATATAGACAGTACGCTCTCCGTTCTCAGCCGTTATATTCTTCACAATAGTAAAGCTGATAGCCAATTTCACGACATCTTTCACTTTTTTCGCCACTTTACCGCGTTTATTGCGTGGTTCGACACGAATATTGGTCGCATCAAGCTGGGCTGCCAACGTCACTTTCTTATCCAGATTCTTCTTTTCTTCGGAAAGGTTATCAATCTGTCGTGAAGCCTGATTGTATTTCTGGGTGACTTCCGCGATGACTTGTTTCTGTTGTGCCGTCAGTTTATTCAGTGAATCTATCTGGTTGATATAGCCAATCATTACCTTGCGCAAGGTAGCCAATTCCTTCTTCAGACGACGAATCTCCGTCGCATTCGAACTTTTCACCGTACGGAGTTCTTCCAATAATCGCTGAGTCTTCAACTGCTCTTGCTCCAGCAACTGAGATAAAGAGTCATTGGAAATTGTCATCTTTAACTCATCATATTGTTGTGCAAAACGAGTATATTCGTTTTCCAGATCCTCCTTATCTAATTGGAATTCCTGTACCAACTCCCGGTTAGCCTGTTTTTCAGTAAATAACAGATAGGTAACACCGATAATCGCTATCACTAATACGGCAACAGCCGCAATAAGAATGCCTTTTTTGTTCATAGTTCCAGTACGTTAATTGATAACCGCCGCAAAAGTAATCATTTCGTAATAGAAGTCAAGCAGAAAAGCAGAGAGTTTTTTATATCCCCTCTGCTAATCCATACAATTTTAACTTATTGATTTGTCAACTAACAACCTAAACCGACAAGCAACATTATAGCCAAAGATATTCGTTCATAGTTCTTACTTTTTCCTTAAAGAGGATAGAAAGCCAATCCAGGAATATTCCCTATTATCTGTTTAAGGTCATCCAAATCCAAATATCGGGCATTTTGACACAGACTTTGGTACTTCTTTACTCCAATCCGCTTTACTATATTCTGTACGACTTCTTCACAAGGAGAATTTATCCCATCTGATAAATCCCACAATTCTTCCACATTATCTTTGCGCTTAGTAACAAACCGAAATCCCCTTTTCTTCAGTTCCTGCAGCAATTCTTCTTTCCCGACGCGTGCATTCACATGTACGGTTTTATTCTCCAAAAGAACACCTTTCTCATAAGCATCCACCACTTTCTGTAGATCACGTTTTATCCTGTCGATCGTTGATACAGGAGGGACAAACTGCCAAAACAATAATGGAATATATCCTTGAGTCAATTCATACAAAGGTTGTGATATTAAATACTCATTTAAATAAGTCCCTTGTACGGAAACCTTTGTTTGATTCCGATTCTTATACATAAAGTACATACCCATGTTTGCACCGAGATTATACATATCCATCATATCGTGAGTAGCAATCAAAGAATAGACTTGTGCCGGAGTATGTTCACGAATACCTTTTGATATATTATCAATTTGTCTGTTAACAACACCGCTCTCCCAATCGGCCAAGTCCTTACCTTTTTCAAGAGATAACATATTATAGTCCACAATATTTCTTGATATTGTATGGATATCATGCTCTGAACCAGATTGAGTATATAAAATATAAAGAGAACCGTTTGCATATTCCTGACTATCCACTCCTGTTTTACTTATTTTCCGGCAATAAGATTCACTTTTCACGTCCTCCCCTATGCCTGCGATAATTACGTTTTCTACTTCATGCTCTATTATAAACTTCCGGTATTCATCAGGCAAAGCCAACAATTTTATCCAGGCAACTCCGACATCATCCATAGAAGCATCATATCCCAATGTCGCATAACAAGGTACTCCAGCTTGCGAGGAATATTCTAATATGGAAGAAACTTCTTTGGTAGAATTGACAGAAACCAAAAAATGTAATGGCAATACGGGAGCCTCCATAGCTGCAGAAAGATAAGGTACCGTCGGTACTCCCGTAGCTATTATCACAGTTTTAAGTTTCTTCGACTTACCCAAATACTCATTATATAAATCTACTGTATGCTGAACGGATTGTTGAAGGAAATCAGGTGTCCCCCATACCGGTTTGGGACCTCCTCCCGGGCCAATCTGCCATGTATGGCTCACACCTGCCGTCAGATTAGCTAAAGATTTTTGGACAGCATATTCCGCACTCATCCCACCATCGAGCATAAACACATTCAAACCTTTATATTCCTCTTTAGCGATCTGATAGGTAGTCAACATTCCGGGAGTTACCACCCTAAAATAAGAAGAATATGTCAACTGTCCCTCCTCTTTTTGATAAACACCTACGGCTGTAGGCGTAAATTCTGAAGGAACTTCCCAAACAAATGGTTCTCCACCAATCTCCGCAAGAACCGGTTCTCCTTTCTTGGAGAGATATTTCAGTATAATCGTTTTACCTTCTGACTTCCCATCAAAAGTAAACACAACCTTCTCCCCTTGTGAATAAACGAATTTATCCGTCAGCACACGAGCTCCAATCTCTCCTCCTGCCAATAATGCAATGAAGAAAGTTACCATCAATTGTTTTATATTCATTTCGTTAGTTTAAATCTTAAATCCGATGTTATATCAATGTTCTACTAATCTCATATTTCCAACCTGTGCACAAATAGTACGAAGCTCCTCCAATGTCAGGTACTCCATCGACTTAACCGTATTCCGATACTTCTGCACTCCAATACGTTCAATTATATCATAAGCAAATTCTTCAGCCGAACCTATTTTATGATTAATGCGTCCCAAATACTCTTCCGTTTCTCCATCATCTTCCGGATTCCATTTATCTACACTCTGCCTAATTCTAATATTCTCCGAAGTGACACCTCTTGCTATCAGCTCGTCATAAAACTCATAGCGTCTCATATTAGAATTCAGATAGAAAGATCCCTCATACAGATGATCGACAACATCAGGAAAATACCCGGCAATAGCTGGCTTCAGATAACCATCAATACGTTCTACTGTAGAAGCCGCCGAATTAAATTGCCAATATAATAAAGGTACATATCCAACAAACGCTTCATATTGAGGGTGATTCGTAAGATACTCGTTAAAAATAACTCCATTCACAAAAGGTGCCTGCAACTTGCTTTGATTCTTTTTTATATATTGAAGCGTCAGGAAAGAAGATATATTGTACAAAGCCATCATATCATCAGTCTCAATCGTATAAGCTTTCACATTTGCCATCGCTTGCGCAGAGCCGGATATATTGGTTATCTGATCATCAACAATTCCGCTTTCCCAATCAGATATATACTGTCCTTCACCCAATTTTAACTGATTATAGTCATACAACCGATGTTTCAATGCGTCAATATCGGCATCCGAACCAAAGTTAGTATACAATATATATAAAGAGCCAGGTGCATATTCATCGGTAATTGTATTCTGCGTCAAAACCCTTCGGGAATAAGACTCTCCATGTCCTTCCTGACCTACTCCATAAATATAAACTTCTTCCACCTGATGGTCTTTTATAAATTGCTTATATTCTTCCGGCAAATCCAATAATTTTATCCAGGCAACTCCCACTCCGGGCATAGAACCGTCATAACCCAATGTAGCATAAGACGCATATCCATTTTGATTGGAATAATCGAGTATAGCTTGTACTTCGGAAGCAGAATTAGCCGATACCAGATAATGAATAGGTAAATAGGCTGCCCCCATCATTGTTGCAAAGTAAGAAACAGATGCGATCCCTGTTCCAATCACCACTCTCTTTATCTTTGTAGCAGCTCCGATCTCCGAATTGTAAAGCTCAACAGTTTTGCGAACGGAACGTTGCAAAAACTCCGGAGTAGGCGCAACCGGATAAGTACCACCCTGCGGAGCCTCCTCCATGGTGGCAGCTATTCCCTGATCGAAAGCAATTATCGTTTTTAATACACCGAACCCGGCACTCATATCTCCTATCTGACGATAAACAGGAAGTCCCTGATAATCTAACTTTTGAATATCGTAAGTCAACAGCGACTGCTCGTTGACAGCTCTGAAATATGTTCCGTCAATTGTAGTGGTTATCCCATCTTCAAAATTTAACAGGAACTTGACAGCACAGAAAGAAGAAGGCTTTAATGCAGCTGGAAGGGTATACAGTGTCCCGGCATCCACAGGAACAGATTGTCCCGGTTCTATTTGAATATGGGAAGCAACAGACTTTTCTGTCAATACACACCCTCCATCATCCAAGTTCTGAATCACCACTTTTACTTCACGAATATCCATCGGATAGTTCGTTTCATTTTTCAAGGTAAAAGAGCAATTTACAGGATCTCCCGGCCAATAGGCAACTTTATTTAATTTCACATCAGAGGCTTTAGCCATTGTTGTACGAAAGCCGTCATCAACAACTTCCGAATCTTTGCATCCGCTTATGATAGCCAATGCAGAAAAAGTGATGATTATACTTGAAATATAACTAATTATTCTCATTGTGTTTTTCTTTTAAAATTGAATCCTTGTATTTATTCATCAATAAAGTAGCAATCTCAACAACATTACCAACCGGTTCGGAAGGATAACGTTCATGTGACTTGACCCAGTCAATTTCAAACTGCGTCACTCTTTGATGAAAAGCATCAGCATTAAACGGCTGCTTGTTAGAAACAGAGCGAATAACTTCATCTATAAACATTTCCCAACGAGGCGCATAATATCCCGATACTAAACCTCCCCAAGTACGATTTGCATAATCGTTTAAACTTTGATCTTTATCTCCCCAGGTTGAAACGATAGTACGGGCATTTTCTTCGTAATAATTTTTAGAGGCTTCGTCTGTACCTAATGAACGGGCATCTTCAATCCATTTTCCCAGTAAAAAAGAAGATTGTGTACTTAATAAAGTATCAACATCACGCAGTAGTTGTTTCATTTCAGCTCCTTTTTGTTTTAATAGCGGTAATTGCTTCCGGGAATAAGCTTCCGCAAATTCATCGCGAAGCTTCCCGAAATAATTCCCCAGCACTTGCCTTCCTATATTAACAACATCATATTCATAAGTAGAATGTCGATGTTCTCCGGCTTTCAACAACATCTCCCATACCTCAAACAAAGTTTCATTGGAATACGCTACCGTAGGCGTAGTCGTCCAATTGCCATTTCCTTTTAAACAAGGACGCGCATTCATCAATGTCCCCTGTCCCAAAGCAGCTGGTACTGTATAAATACTGTCATAAAGCAATTTCCATGCCCGACGCATTTGTTGGTTTTTCAAGCCAATTCGCCTGTCTGCCAGTTGTTCTATCCATACAGAGTCCGGCAGATTACAATCCCATGCTTTACTGAAAACATATTCATACATGAAAGGATTTACATCAAACCCCTCCAAAGTAGAACCCAGTCCCGAAAAGTTTTCTCCACCATTGGTATATACATTTTCGATTCGTTTCCCCACTTCTTTGGTGTTTCCGGCAAGCATTGTATTTCCTCCGAAATTTCCTAAATAGCACCATAAATATGGTTGCCCGAAATACCGATCTGTCTGCTTCCAGACTTCAGTATTCTCACAATAATAGTCCAGTAGCAACAGTTTATCTTGAGGGACTGCTTTCAAGAAAGCTTCTACCCGTTCGTTTGTCCATAAATGTCGGTCAATATAGAATAACCATGTCATTTGTAACCAAGTAGCATCCGGATCGACATGCGTCATCGATTGATAAATATGCTTCGAGCAATTGGCTAAAAATTCCGGTTCCCAACTTGGAGGGGCTACTTCATTAAAAGGATCTGCCCCATAAATATGGTCTGTTCCGAACAACTTAGTTTGCTCTTCCAAAAACTCTTTCTGTATGGTTGCAAACAATGGATCAAGCGGATCCAGAAAGTGGCTTCTGTATTTATCCTCGAAACCTCCCCAAGAACTCATCCGGCTAATCTTAGCTTCCGGATAGATTCTTTTAAGTTCCGACGGTACATGTCCGGCAAATGCAGGAAGTATGGGGCGCATATTAAATTGACGTTCACGGGCTACGATTTGTTTCTGCAATGCTTCTTGTGTATCCAGCCATTCTTTAGGCAGAGGCCCCTGCCAATAATCCAGGTTAGACATACGATGCCAAGGCAAGTGAGCAGGCCCTGTGAAATAGTTCCGTATTTCCTCATCCGTCAATCCTAATTTCGTCCATACGCGATACCAGACAGATTCTTGTCCGGTGATTGCCAAAGGCATATTGATTCCATTTAAAGCCATCCAGTCTATCAACCGTTCCCAATCCTTCCATGTCCACCATGGCATTGTATAACCGAAGGTACAGTAATTAAGAAAGAATCGGTTCTTGCAACGGGCAGTCGAAGTTATTTTTGCCGGTGGCATGGGTAATACTTCCGGCATCTCCACCGTATCGTTCACATACCAGGAAACAGAGGTAAGGCAGTAATGATTCAGATAATAGTTCAGCCCTACAGCCATCGAATTTGCGTTATTTCCCCGTATTCGTACTATTCCTCCTTGCGCTTCTATTTCATACCAATCTTTATCAATCTTTTCCGATTGTTCAAAACTAAATTGGGAAGCATACTCCGGAAATAAACGTTCCACCATCTGTTGCATCGCTTTTTCATCTTCTGTACTTTCTTTGCAGGAAGAACACAATACGATCAACATCAGTAGAAATAAACATTTAATCTTACACATACTATTTATATTTTCATTTATATATTTCTTTAAAAAAACGAATGTATCCGATGTTACCCACTAGACACATTCGCTTGTCAAAGGGAGTAGTGTGATTACCGACCTAGTTGGTAATCGTCAGATGTGTAAGTCCCGCATCATCAAAATTCTTTTTAGTAAGCGGCACATCCGGTCCTATAATAACTGTGTTAAGTTTCTTCAGTTTCTTCAGAACTGTCAGGTCCACTTTCGGATTAATCGTTTTGTCCACCGAGAAGCCTTTACCCTTTATGATAGAAAGTGTTTCCAGATTAACAAAAGGTAAAATATCAACCAACGTTTGTATTTCTCCCTGAATAGTCAGTGATTTAAAGTTCTCTATATCCTGGCAAGCAGGCATACGGTCAGCAAATCCTATCAACCATGTGTTCCACCAATCGAAATATTCAAAACGTAAATCGGTAGTGGACCAGTCTTCGCCGATTGTAGGACCATATATCAATGCCCATTCACCGGATAATGATTTTTTAAATTCCGAATCATTGTAGAAAGGAACATTTTCCGGACGAGTGTTTGAGGCAGGTACATATTTATCCGTCAAAGATTTAGTCTGTACTTCAATCGTTTGTTCCGGACCGGCAACTCCTTTCGCCAGAAGTTGTACTTTGATTGTACTCTTTTGATTATGAGGTAAATTGGCAACGTATGAATAATCCGTAGGTTTAAATTTATCCATCACCTCTTCACCATCCCGATCCGTATAAGAAACCTTTATCTCGTCAACAACGGGAGGAAATGCCCACTGCAAAACAGCGGAAGTGGCACTACTTACTCCGACAGCGGCTTCAATCGGTAAGGAAGACAAATCAATATCTGTCGTATTAATCACAGTCTGTTCTGAATAATTCCAGTAATCTCCTGCTGATTCCGTACGTCCCAAAGCTCTTAGATAATATGTGCTGTTAGGGTTTAAGAACAGAGTCTCCGTAAATTCTCCCGACAATTCTGTCAAATTCTTCTTTATTCGTTTGTAAGTATGTGAACCGCTTTCGCTTTCATTCATAGCCGTACGTTGTCCGGGATATTGCTCTTTGCCATATACCAATCCTATTTCCTGATTCTTGGAGCGTTCGTCATTTACCTGATAAGTAAAAGTGACGTTCGCTGTAATGCCGTACAACACTTCCACCTTCTTGATTTTCAATGTTACGTTGGGGGTAACAATCAAGTCCATTTTCTTAAAACTACGAATATCACCATAAATGGTATCCAACTCAAAGAACGGTCCGTTCGCCCATACTTTATAGCGGGAAGGATATACTTTGGTATTGCGATATGTTCCTTCAGGAAGTGTGTTATACTCCAAGGGAACCGCTACATTTCCATACTCCAGATCAAGTAACTTTAATTTAGCTCCATAATATTCGGTAGCCACCTTTTCGCCGGTCAGCCTGTCAATAAAAGCGCCTTCGTAGCCACCGGTCAAATCGTCCACACGTTCGTCAAGTTCACACCCTGACAGATTCAGTGTTAACACTGCTAAAAGTAACAGTTTGATATTTATATATAATCTAGCTCTATTCATATTCTTTTCTTTTAGGGTTATCAATTCCAACCGTCATTCTGCACGATACCCGGGCTTTTGCTTAAAGGAAGCGGACAATAATAGTCTCTTTCCTCGAACCATTTCACTCTCGTAGCCAAATCCGGTGCTTCTACTTTCTCCAACGTATAATAAACGGAGGCAGGAGAAGTTGTTTCATCGATATGAAGAATGGGATAGAGAGCCTTCAACGTTTTATTGTGCATCTTTTCTTCCCCAATGCGCCAACGCTTCAAGTCCCAATAACGGAATCCTTCATACATCAAGTCTATCCGACGTTCATGCCGTACAACCTCCAAATCCATCGTTTTTGCAGGCAATCCTCCATGTATGCTGCGCAACTGATCAAAAGCGACTTGAGCAACCGTTAAATAATCATTCACTCCATAGGTTGAAAGCTCGACGGCAGCTTCAGCCAAATTTAAAATAACCTCGCCATACCGAATAACGACTGCATCCTGATCGTTTTCTTGTATAAGATAATCATCCAGCCTCTTCACTCCATAAAGTGTTTTTTTCAGAAAAAATCCCCAGTTAGTAGTTCCTGCGGCAGAAAGGTTCAAGAAGATACCATCTGCCCCACTTTTCATGTATTTTTCGTGACCGGGCACTTTCCCCGCTCCCATCCAATCTTCAGATTTTTCATAAGAATATTCTTCAGTAGTTCCATCTGTCCTTTTTACGAGTGTTTTCCGGTAAATAGAGAAACGTTCTCCCAAAAACTCTCCTCCCGGATAAATAACAGTGGCATCCAGACGCTTATCACGGTTTGCAAAAAAATCTTCGGGATTATTCTTTGAAGCGGCATAATCCAATGGCTGAATCTTACCGTCTAATGTTTCAAATTGTTCGACAACATCTAAAGGAGGAACCATAAAGGCACAGTAACCGGCCCGTTTGATACGATAAGACTGATACCAGTAATCCTCATATACAGCCACTCCTGTCTTGGCAACGTTAGCAAAACGGAAAATTATCTCATTATTATTTTCATCTTTTCCATTAAACAAATCGCCAAATTCAGTAGAGAGCGCATACTTACCATCATCAACGATTTCCTTTGCTGCTTTTGCCGCTTCCAATAAATATGTTTTCGCCATTTCTTTGCGGATTCCCTGGAAACTATTATTTGAAACTTTTCCATACTTAGCAATAGTCCCCGCATACAACATAGCCCTCGACTTCAACGCCAAAGCTGTATACCGATTGGCACGGTCACGATCTTCTGATGCAATACGCTGTACTTTCGGAAGCAATACAAGAGCCGAGTCCAAGTTATCTTTTATATAATCCCAGGATTTTTCCTCTGTAGAACGATTGTTGATGGAGCTTACATCATCCAACGGACTTGAATACAAAGGCACACCCCCATATCGTTTCACCATCTCAAAATACAGATAAGCACGAATAAAATAAGCCTCACCGACTGTACTCAACACCCCTTCATTATCCGAATTCTTATAAGTGGCGATAAACTTATTTACAACATTGATTGTCTTATAATTCCATACCGCCTCAAATATTTCACCTTTGCTTTGAGAAAAGACTCCTCCAAAAACAGTACCCGGAGTGTTATTTCTCATAACCCCATTCTCGTACGTAATATTGCTCGCTCCATCATCGGTAAAAGCATCCAAATGATGTTGCCTGTACGACATTGCTCCGTCACCAATACAATGGATTGATTTACGTAATTCCGCATAATTGGATAAGAACTGTGCTTCTGCCAGTTCGGGATATTTGGCAATGTCCTCTTCACTAAGAATGGTTTTCGAATCGACAGTAAGCCAATCGCTACATCCACAGCACAAGCTCAATGCCAATACCATATATATGATAGATTTTACTTTCATAACCTGTTAGAATTTAAGATTTATACCTACATTAAATGACATGATTTGCGGATAGCTGGCAAACGAATACTGACTTTCAAGCTGTTCCGGATCAAAGAATTTCTGTGAGGAAAAGGTCAGGCAGTTATAAAGATTCGCATAAATCCTCAACTGTTTGATATTAGCTTTCTGGGTAATTCGTTGTGGCAAAGTATATCCCAACTCCACGTTTTTCAGACGAATGTAACTTCCATTCCACATCCAAAAGTTAGAACTTAGACGATTGATCGTTACTGATGTAAAATCTCGGACTGCCGGAAAATACCCGGGTATCCATTCAGAATTCGGATCAGTATAATCGGCACGATGCCAACGATCGCCAAAATATTCCCAAGTGTTCAAGTTAGTAGCTCCTTCCTGGAAAGCATCCATATCGAAAGCACCGATCTGGAAGTCCGACAATGCCCCTCCCTGCCAGAACATGGAGAAATCAACTCCCTTCCAGGAAAGTCCCAGATTAATACCATATACCAACTCCGGATAAGCATTTCTTCCGATAGGACGTTGATCATAATTGTCAATATAGCCATCGCCATTCCAGTCTTCATACTTTAAGTCACCCGGCAATATGGCACTGTTATTATTCGAATTATTATGCATGGGTGCATTGGCTATTTCTCCATACGACTGATAACGTCCAATACAGTTATATCCCCAACGTACGTTATTCCAATGTCCTTCAGTGTTCCATTTCCATTCGTCATAACCGCTTGTAAATCTTCCGTGCTCAATGTTCCCTTTCCGGGTTCTGGACCACGACATGTTTCCTCCGACAAAATAGTTGACTTCTCCTATTTTATATTGATGATTCAATGAGAACTCAAAACCGCGGGTGTTGTCATGGTCTAAGTTATACCAAGTAGCCAATGCTCCTGCATTATCATTGGCCTTTTGTGCCGGAAGTCCCTTACGCTGACGATAGAACACATCTGCCGATCCGCTAAGCAAACCATTCCACAACTTAAAATCAACACCCGCATTTATCATTGACGAGGTAGCCCATGTAAAATCAGGATTAGGATTCAAGGTGGGATTTAATCCATAAATGGTGCGGTCACCAAAATTCATCGGAGTACCCGGATATTGATAGCCGCTTTGAAAATAGTATTGCTCATTATTAGCATAATATTGACTGGCAGCCGACAAGTCACCCAATTCTCCCCAGGAGGCACGAATTTTAAACTCATTCAAGACTTTCTTCAACGGGTTCATAAACTCTTCGTTTGTCAGCATCCATCCTACAGAGGCAGAGGGAAAGAAACCCCACTTATCGGCAAAATACTGGGCACCATCATATCGGAAGTTGAAATCGACAAAATACTTGGAACGGTAATCATAAGAGAAACGACCGATGAAAGAAGCCGTCCTGTATTTACGGAAAACTTCACTATTTGTCACTTGTTTATTGGCAATTCCACCCGCCATCATATCCAACACAGTAGAAGGAAATTCTCCACGAGACGTAACAGTAGAACGGTTTTCCGCATCCGAAAATTCAAAGACCAGTCCGCTGTTTATATTATGATTCCCGAACGAACGGATATAATTGATAAAACCTTGTCCGGTTATATTATAGGAAAAACCATCTTCCAAACTCAAACTTGCTTTATTGGCATTAGAGGCGGAAGCACTCTCATAATATTCCTGCGCATCCTCCCGATAGCCCATATAAACGATATTCATATTCCAGTTCTTATTCCACGAATCAGATTGCGTATATCCCATCGTAGCCTTCAAAGAAAGCCCCTCTACAAAGGGAACCTTATACTCTAAAGAAAAATCCACATTCAGATTCTTGGCTATTTTCTTGGAATATCCGGATGCCTCTTTATCCGCCAATGCCATCGGATTCACCGTACCTTCCCCACCAAAGGCATAATAGTCGTCATGCCCCGGCCACTTTACCGGAATATTCGGAGCCATATCTTTCATTTTGCGGGCTATCTCATACGAAGCGGATCTCGGATAATTCAGACTGTTAATGACAGCTCCCACTCCGACAGATAACTTCAAGTTTTTCAGTATATCCGCATCCAAATTACTACGGAAATTGAAACGATTCTTATCAGTAGAATTTGTTGACCAAATACCTCCCTGATATAAATAGCCGGCTGAAATAAAATAACTGACTTTATCTGTGCCTCCCGAAATATTGATATTGGACTGGGTGATGGGAGCGTTCTTTATCATTTCCTCATACCAATTGGTATTATAAGCATAGTCACGTGTAGCCATATCAGCGGGAGTAATTACCGCGTTCTTATCATTAATCAATTTCATATTAGCATAATATTCACCGACTAATGTCTGCCACAGCGGGGTTGATGCAGGCTGTGGATAGTTATGAGGCATTTGTAATCCGAAGCGCGTATTGATATCCAATGTCGTCGGTTTGTTTTTTCCTCCTCTTTTAGTCGTTACAAGAATAACTCCATTTGCTCCCTGCATCCCATAAACAGCGGCAGCCGATGCATCTTTCAATACGGAAACGGACTCAATTTCGGAAGGATCGATATCACTGTAATTTCTTCCCGGAATACCATCTACTACCACCAAAGCAGAACCAAAACCGCGAATTTTCAAATCGGCACCATCTGAACCCGGTTCAGCACTAGTCTGACGGGAAAAGACTCCGGACACACGCCCTGTCAACGCATTCTCCAGATTGGGGACTGTGGACTTGACTAATTCCTGATTGTTTATAGTCGAGACGGAACTGATTAATTTCTCACGTGTACGGGTCGTATATCCTACCACAACCACTTCATCAATTGTTTTTGTATCTTCAACCAACACCACTTCTGACAGCTTATTCATTTCTTTTGCCGAATAAGTCACAGAAGCGAAACCTATATAGGAGAAAATAATCTTCGAATCATCCGAAGGCACATGAATGGAATAAGCTCCATTAAGATCACTGACGGTCCCGATATTAGTACCTTGCACTACAATACTAACTCCGGGCAACGGTTCACGAGACTGGTCGAATACCACTCCTTTTACAATAGAACTTTGACCTTCTTTCTTCGTTTTTTCCTGCAATACTTTCTTTTTAATAGTTATCTGTTTTTTATTAATGCTATAGGCAAGCTCCATGTTAGCAAAAACTTTATCCAGAATTTGCTCTACTGTCATGTTTTTGAAACGTGCAGGAACCTTCACATCCTTATCTATCAATACGTCATAGTAGAAAAAGACATAATCACTCTTTTCTTCTATCTTCTTAAAAAGTTCCATTAGTCCCAACTCTTTATAGTCCAAAGTAATTGTTTTCTTCTGGGCATACAATTCAGTAGGAAAAGCGGATAGCAGAAACACACCCAATGCTAGAAAAAAGCATATAAAGGGCCTTCTCACACTTAGGCAAGTGTGATTCTTTTTTTGATGTTTTTCATTCATCTGTTTAAGAATTAAAATTATACTTCAATATTTTAAGGCTATTCTATTACGAATAAAACTGGCTGGTATCCTTTCTCTCTCAAAAGGATAAATTAGAGTATGGTTTTTCACATATTAATCATAGGCTATTTTTTCTTTATTGTTACTTTATAAACATTGTTTTCCTTACTTATTATCACAGGAGCCGTTTCTGTGATAGTATTCAATATCTGTTCGATCGTATCGTCCAAATTCAGTTTTCCGCTACAAGTGATTTGTTGTTGTTTATCATAATCAATTCTTACATTATAGTATCTGGACAGCTGTTTGAGTATTCCACTAAGTTCTGTGTTTTTAAACGATAATCGTCCCTCTTTCCACGACACATAATCTTCCACATTCACTTTGTCTACAACATATTTATCAGTTGATTGCCTGAACCGGTCATTGGGTAAAATACGCACAGTTTCTCCATTAGACGCTGCTACCTCCACTTTACCTGTAACCAGCACAATACTTTTCTCTGCGTCATCCCGATAAGCCGAAACATTGAAAGACGTTCCCAACACTTTTATTCCCATATCCGATGTTTTAATAATAAAAGGTTTCTCCGGATTAGGAGTCACATCAATATATATTTCTCCATCTACATATATTTCACGTTTCTTATCTTCAAAATGTGTTGGATACAAAAGCACTGTTCCTGCATTCGCCCATATTTTCGTACCATCGCAAAGAGTGATACGGGCACGTTTGCCATACGAAACAACTAATTTATTAAGCTCCCCTTCAGTAACATCTGTCGCCATTTGGTCATAGTTCAAATCCGGGTTACTTTCAAAAGTTTTTTTCAGCTGATCGTTAACAAAAAGCTGTGTTTTGCCACTCATTAACACAGAGTCGTTCACTTGCAATAAAGTTAGATAATCAATTGCCGGAGCAGTCTTCCAAATAACCTCTACCGAAACAAACAGGATAAGAATAGCTGCCGCAACTGAAGCGCTCCACCATCTCATCTTATACAATCGATGTTTACGTTGAGACATTTTCCGATTTTGAATGGCTTGTTCCAGTTTCAAACAAGCATTATCCACTTCTTTTGGGGGTAAAACCGGCTTTTCCCACTTTAACGCCGCCAGTCTCTCCATCGCTTCTTTTAAATACGGCTCACGATCGGGACAATCGGCAATGATTTTTCGATAATAATCTCCTTCTCCGGAATAATACCAGAAAAGAAATAAATCATCGTTCAAAAAATCAGCTGTAGTATATGATGAATATTCTTTCATTATTTATTTCAATTAAAGACCTGTTTACTATATATACGAGCTTCGTATGCCTTTCATCTCCTTTTTTCCTCAAAAAAATAAATAAAAAAGCAGGGAGTTATAAATTTACGTTCCCTGCCTCTGTGTACAATATTCATTTTCAACTATTTAAAAACAGAAACGCCATGCAGGTATAAGATAAGAAAAAACAGAAAATAATCTTTTGAATCCAGTTTTCTTAATTTCTCCATCGCTTTAAAGACTTGTCCGCGCACCGTTTGAATTTTCATATCCAGCATTACCGCAATCTCTTCATAAGGCATTTCCTCTATAAAATGTAAATAGACTATTTCCCGCTGATGATCTGTCAGCAAATCAAGAATTCTATTCACCCTTTTTTTCAGTAATAAGTCTTCTTCATCAGAAATAAAGCTTTCTTCAACGGATACGGATAATTTAAAACTCCTTTCCTCTTCTTCTATAGAAGATGTATCTTTCTTTGTACGCTCCCAATCAATCAGCTGATTCCTAACCGAACGCAACAAATAAAATTTTATTTTCTTCTCATCAATACACAGGCGCTCATTGAAATACAATTTTAGATATACTTCTTGAATTGCATCTTTCACATCTTCGGTATTGAACCCCAAACTCACTCCATAAGCATACAAATCTTGATAGTAGAATTTGTAAAGTGCAATAAATTGCATATCCCCTTCCTGAACAGATTGATGATTTGATTCCCAGAACTTCATTTTGATATTTTCGATATTTTCAGCAGTTCATTAAACTTTCAATTAACAGATTGGCACAAAGATAATAAGCTTTCGGACTTTATTCGTTCATTATTTAAAAAACTTGCCAGGTTCCCCGTCACTTTAACTGGGAATCTTCCATTTCCATACAAAAATGAATTAGGAACATTGATGTAACGCATCACCAAAAATTATCCATCAAGATACGAACTTTATTTCTTTCTCTGCCTACTATCATTAATTTCACTGCCTATACTTATTTCGTTTAACTATAGTCTCCCTTACGTATGACTATAGTTATGCGCAAAGAAGACTATAGTTATTCTTGCGGAACACTATAGTGCAACGAAGTAATAGTAGCGGACGAAGTAAATCCGGATAGGCAAGCAATTATTAAATTATCATACCTATTATATTATTGGGAACTCAGACCTTTAACTAAAATTATTACGGAAAAATTTCTTTAATTAGGATTATCGTTGTAATTTTGTCGCGCTAAAAGATAAAACAAATTATCAACTTTTTAAATATATAGTATTATGTCAAAAGTAACCGTAGTAGGCGCAGGTAACGTAGGTGCTACATGTGCAAATGTACTTGCTTTTAATGAAGTAGCAGACGAAGTAGTAATGCTGGACGTTAAAGAAGGCGTTTCAGAAGGTAAAGCAATGGATATGATGCAGACAGCTCAATTGCTGGGCTTCGACACTACAATAGTAGGCTGCACTAATGACTATGCTCAGACTGCTGATTCTGACGTTGTTGTGATTACTTCAGGTATTCCTCGTAAACCGGGTATGACTCGTGAAGAACTGATCGGTGTGAACGCTGGCATCGTTAAATCGGTAGCACAGAACATCTTGAAATATTCTCCAAACGCTATCCTTGTTGTAATTTCTAACCCGATGGACACAATGACTTATTTGTCATTGAAATCTTTAGGCTTGCCGAAAAACCGTATTATCGGTATGGGTGGTGCTCTGGATAGCTCTCGCTTCAAATATTTCCTGGCTCAGGCTTTGGGATGCAATGCTAACGAAGTAGAAGGTATGGTTATCGGTGGTCACGGTGATACTACTATGATTCCGTTGACTCGTTTCGCTACTTACAAAGGTATGCCTGTAACCAACTTCCTGTCAGAAGAAAAACTGAACGAAGTAGCTGCCGCTACTATGGTAGGTGGTGCTACACTGACTAAATTGCTGGGTACCTCCGCATGGTATGCACCGGGTGCAGCTGGAGCATTTGTAGTTGAATCCATCATCCACAACCAGAAGAAGATGATTCCTTGCTCTGTATTCCTGGAAGGCGAATATGGCGAGTCAGATATCTGTATCGGTGTTCCTGTTATTCTTGGCAAAAACGGTATCGAAAAGATTGTTGAACTAGACCTGAACGCTGACGAGAAAGCTAAATTTGCTGCCAGTGCTGCTGCTGTTCACAAAACAAACGCTGCTTTGAAAGAAGTAGGTGCTCTTTAATCCCCTTTTACATTTATATATTAAAAGGCTGTTCTTCATTTCAGAAGAACGGCCTTTTTCTTTTCACCGGAATCACTAATTTTGCTATATTTCTAAAAAAAGCTAATTCTTTTTGCTTTCTCATAGAAAGCACATACATTTGCATCGTTGTTTATGCAATTATTGTTTAAGCTAACAAGTACAAATAAACAGACTATTTCCATAAACAAATTACATAAGAACAGGGTTATTTAAATAGAAGTATCACCTTATTAATATGCAAGATGCGATGAAAAAACTATTTCTCCTGACAATCCTATTGCACCTGACTTTTATAGTAAAAGCGCAAACTTCACTAAGCTTGGATAGTTGCCGGGCATTAGCGCTTACCAACAACAAAGATTTGTTGATAAGCCATGAAAAAATAAATGCAGCCCATTACCAACGAAAGGCGGCATTTACCAACTACTTACCCAACTTTTCGGCAACCGGAGCTTACATGAGAAATCAAAAAGAATTCTCTCTATTGAACAACGATCAGAAAGCGGCACTCTCCGGATTGGGAAGTAATCTGGCAGGTCCCATCGGGCAAGCCGCAGCCGGAATTATAGCAACTTATCCCGAACTGGCTCCACTCATATCCTCATTAAGCGGAAGTTTACCGGCAGCCCTCGACCAAGCAGGCAATTCTTTGGTGGATGCGCTTCGTACAGACACCAGAAATGTATATGCCGGAGCCATCACATTAACCCAGCCTTTATATATGGGCGGTAAAATCCGTGCTTATAATAAAATAACGAAGTACGCCGAAGAGTTGGCACGCCAACAACATAATGGTGGTATGCAGGAAGTTATCATGAGCACCGACCAAGCCTATTGGCAGGTAATCTCACTGGTCAATAAGAAAAAATTGGCAGAAGGTTACTTAAAACTTCTGCAACAACTGGATAGCGATGTTGAGAAGATGATCGCCGAAGGAGTAGCGACCAAAGCGGACGGTCTTTCCGTACGCGTCAAAGTCAATGAAGCGGAAATGACACTAACTAAAGTGGAAGACGGATTGAGCCTTTCCCGAATGTTGTTGTGTCAACTATGCGGTCTCGATCTGAGTTCACCCATCACGCTGGCGGATGAAAATATGGAGAATATTCCATTAATTCCGACAGACACTCATTTCGATCTGTCCACTGCATACGAAAACCGTCCGGAGATACGCAGTCTTGAACTGGCGACACAAATCTACAAGCAGAAAGTCAACGTAACCCGCGCCGAACATCTTCCGTCTATCGCATTGATGGGAAACTACATGGTCACCAACCCTTCCGTCTTCAACAGTTTTGAGAATAAATTCAAAGGTATGTGGAACGTAGGTGTCATGGTGCAGCTTCCTATATGGCATTGGGGAGAAGGTATCTATAAAACAAAAGCTGCAAAGGCCGAAGCACGCATCGCCCAGTATCAGCTTCAAGATGCACGAGAAAAAATAGAGTTGCAAGTCAATCAAGCAGCATTCAAGGTGAATGAAGCAGGCAAGAAGTTGGTTATGGCTTCCAAAAATATGGAAAAAGCAGAAGAAAACCTCCGTTATGCAACGCTTGGATTCAGAGAAGGCGTAATTGCCACCAGCAACGTTCTCGAAGCGCAAACCGCCTGGCTATCCGCCCAATCTGAAAAGATCGATGCACAAATAGACGTAAAACTGACTGAGATTTATCTGAAGAAATCATTAGGAACTCTTCAATAAGTGGAGAGTGAAAAAGTGGAGAATGGAGAGTTGGGAGTAAAACTCATTATCTGGTAATTTATAAATAGTAATTTAGTAATTCATTATAATATGGTAACTACAAAATCACAAAACAGCAATATGCTGCTGGCTTTTCTTACTTTACTCGGAGTTATTGCAATCGTTGCAGTAGTTGGCTTTTTCATGCTTCGCAAAGGCCCTGAGATCATACAAGGGCAGGCAGAGGTTACCGAATACCGCGTTTCAAGCAAAGTTCCAGGGCGTATTCTGGAATTTCGCGTGAAAGAAGGTCAAAGCGTAAATGTCGGTGATACACTGGCTATTTTAGAAGCTCCTGACGTCATGGCAAAAATGGAACAGGCACGTGCAGCCGAAGCCGCTGCGCAAGCACAGAATGAGAAAGCAATCAAAGGAGCCCGCAAGGAACAAATCCAAGCTGCTTACGAGATGTGGCAAAAAGCACAGGCAGGTGTTACTATTGCCGAGAAATCATACCAAAGAATCAAAAACCTGCATGAGCAAGGAGTTATGCCCGCACAAAAGTTGGATGAGGTAACCGCACAGCGTGACGCCGCCATCGCAACCGAGAAAGCCGCCAAAGCTCAATATACAATGGCTAAGAACGGAGCCGAACGTGAGGACAAAATGGCTGCGGAGGCTTTGGTGAACCGGGCAAAAGGTGCTGTTGCCGAAGTGGAATCGTATATCAAGGAAACCTATCTTATAGCGCCTGCCGCCGGAGAGGTTTCTGAAATTTTCCCGAAAGTCGGTGAATTAGTGGGTACAGGAGCGCCAATCATGAACATAGCCGAACTGAACGATATGTGGGTAACATTTAATGTGCGCGAAGACCTCCTCAAAGATTTGACTATGGGAGCCGAGTTTGAGGCAATCGTACCCGCTCTGGATAATAAAACAATCAAACTCAAAGTATATTATCTGAAAGATCTAGGAAGTTATGCCGCTTGGAAAGCAACTAAAACAACCGGACAGTTTGACTTGAAAACATTTGAGGTGAAAGCTTCCCCTATGGAAGAAGTGGAAAACCTCCGTCCGGGAATGTCGGTTGTCATTGACAAATAAGAAGTCATGAAAGAAAGAGAAAAGAAATATATAGCTTTGTGGCAAGTCATGCAAAGGGAATGCCGACGGTTGGTTTCACGTCCGCTTTACCTTTTCTGCATGGTTATCGCTCCACTATTCTGCTATATCTTCTTCACGACATTAATGGATTCGGGACTTCCGCAGAATCTTCCGGCCGGTGTAGTGGATATGGACGACTCATCGACTTCCCGCAACATCGTGCGCAATCTGGATGCCTTCTCGCAGACGGGTGTCATAGCGCATTACAGTAATGTGACGGATGCGCGAATTGCTGTACAGGAAGGGAAAATCTATGGATTTTTCTACATCCCGAAGGGTTTATCCGCAGAAGCGCAAAGCCAGCGGCAACCTAAGATTTCTTTCTACACCAACTATTCTTATCTGATTGCCGGCTCCTTGCTTTTCAGAGACATGAAAATGATGGGGGAACTCACCTCCGGTGCCGCCGCACGAACCGCTTTATATGCCAAAGGGGCAACGGAAGGCCAGGCGATGGGATTTCTGCAACCTATTGTGATTGATACGCATCCTCTGAATAACCCGTGGCTGAACTATTCGGTATATCTGTGCAACACATTGATACCGGGAGTACTTATGTTACTTATATTCATGGTTACCGTCTATTCAATCGGTGTGGAAATCAAGGACCGTACCGCACGTGAATGGTTACGTATGAGCAATAACTCGATTTATATTGCATTGGCAGGAAAACTACTGCCCCATACGGTTATCTTTTTTATTATGGGCATATTCTATAATGTATACCTGTATGGTTTCCTGCATTTTCCTTGCAATAGCGGTATTTTTCCGATGATATTCGCAACACTCTGTCTCGTTCTCGCCTCGCAATGTTGCGGCGTTGTCATGATAGGAACCTTACCGACCTTGCGGCTTGGACTGAGTTTCGCTTCCTTATGGGGAGTTATATCATTCTCCATCTCCGGCTTTTCATTTCCGGTAATGGCGATGCATCCCGTTTTACAAGCTTTGAGCAATCTGTTTCCGTTGCGTCACTACTTCCTTATTTATGTAGATCAAGCGCTCAATGGGTACAGCATGGCTTATTCTTGGAGTAACTATATGGCATTACTGATATTCATGCTGCTTCCTTTTCTGGTAGTTCACCGCTTAAAAGAAGCACTTGTTTATTATAAATATATTCCCTAAATGAAAGATATAAAATTAAAAGAGAAGATAGTACAAGGTATCAATGACCTGTTTTATATCTGGAAACGGGAGTTTCAGACAACTTTCCGCGACCAGGGGGTACTGATATTCTTTATACTCGTTCCATTGGGTTATCCGCTATTATACAGTTTCATTTACGATAATGAAGTTGTGCGTGAGGTCCCCGCTGTCGTTGTGGATGACTCTCATTCATCTCTCAGCCGTGAATACCTGCGCAAAGTAGACGCTACGCCCGATATCCAGATTGTTTCATACTGTGCCGATATGGAGGAAGCCAAGCAGATGTTGAAAAACCGACTTGCGTATGGTATTATCTATATACCCTCTGACTTTAGTGATAATATAGCTAAAGGAAAACAGACGCAAGTCAGCATTTATTGTGATATGAGCGGATTACTTTATTATAAATCCATGCTCATAGCCAATACAGCCGTTTCATTGGATATGAATCAGGATATCAAAATTGCACGTAGTGGCAATACTACTGACCGTCAAGATGAAATCACCGCTTATCCGATAGAGTATGAGGAAATTTCCATATTCAATCCTACTGCCGGATTCGCAGCTTTTCTGATTCCTGCCGTACTGGTGTTAATCATTCAGCAAACCTTATTGCTCGGCATTGGCTTGGCTGCCGGTACTGCCCGAGAAAACAACCGTTTCAAAGACCTTGTTCCCATCAACCGGCATTACAACGGTACTTTACGGATTGTACTCGGAAAAGGTCTGAGCTACTTCTTGATTTATATATTGGTAGCTTTTTATGTACTGTATATTGTCCCAAGAATATTCAGCCTCAACCAAATAGGACAACCGGACTCATTAGTGTTATTTGTTGTCCCCTATTTAGCCGCCTGCATATTCTTTGCAATGACTGCCTCTATCGCTATCCGCAACCGGGAAACGTGTATGCTGATTTTTGTATTTACATCTGTCCCTTTATTATTTATCTCCGGAATTTCATGGCCGGGAGCCGCCATACCTCCCTTTTGGAAGTATGTATCTTACATCTTCCCGTCTACTTTCGGTATCAATGGTTTCGTGAAAATCAATAATATGGGAGCTACTCTAAGCGAAGTAGCCTTTGAATATAAAGCTTTATGGTTACAGGCAGGCATTTACTTCCTTACCACCTGTTGGGTATATCGCTGGCAAATCCTTATGAGCCGTAAACATGCGATAGAGAGATATAAAGAATTAAAAGAGAAGGCCCTACATTAATTCATTTTTGATATAGGATATTAAGTTGTATGACACCCGGGTGTCATGCAACCTGAGATCCGGGTGTCAGACAAGTAGTTCTTGCAGATAAATGAGAGACAGAATGTATAACTCGTCCCAATATCATATAATAAGAAGAAATATATCAAACATTATAATATAAAAATCCCTCGTTCCAGAGAGTATAGAACGAGGGATTTTAAAGAGATATTATAAAGAGAGTATAATCCTTATTAGAATTTATAACCTACACCGATAGAGAAGTTCATGTTCTTTCCAGAACCATCACCATCGTACAACTTAGTTAAACCAAATTCTCCAGTTAAGTCTATAAAGAATTTATTGATTTCGTAAGCAACACCTACGCCAATTCCCGCATCAAATCTCTTCATGCCAGCTTGATCATCACCATCTCCAAAGATATCTATTTTTTCACTTTCGCCACCTGCTTCATATTTTTCTTTACCAGCAATACCAAATGCAAAATAAGGACCTGCTTTTACCACAATATTCTGATTATCAGCAACGGCAAATCTTGCAGCAGCCAAAACTGGAATCTCAAGATACATCGGATTGTCTGTGATTTTCAACTCATAGCCACTTTCTTCAATTTTAGCCTTTGCACCTTTAGTCGTAAACATCAAAGATGGTTGAATAGACCACATTTCTGTAAACTGATATTCCATACCAACCCCAACATTGAAACCTATTTTCATATCAGTTTCAGCATCACCTGTAAAATTACTCATGTTCATACCAACTTTGGCATTCCAAGAAACCTGAGAATAAGAAACGATAGAAACAAGTGCAAATAGCACAAAAATCAAACCTTTTTTCATATCATTTATTTTTTAATTCGCCTCCCTCTTTCCCTTTGGTCAGCATTATTAATAGTTTTGTATCTCTAGTGCGGGGAATTTCCTGAACTTTGTTAGAGTATCAAGACACACCGTTTCATATTTAACGTCTATTTCGTACCCGCAAATATATTTCATTTATTTTATATAAAAAAATCCTAGAACAACTATTTTTTGCATAAATGTTATTAAAGTGTGACTATTTAGGCGAAAATAGTGTTTATCCTGTCATTTTTCGTGCTTAATAATTTTGGTAAAATAATATCATTGAAACATTCTTGCAACAAACACACATATTTTATTATAAACCAACGGGTAGTCACAAGAATATTCTTATATTTGTTCGTTATATAAGAAACATTATATAGATATGAGAAGTTTCGCATGGATTATCGGCTTGCTACTTTGCACCGTTTACGGTGTACAAGCCCAAGACAGAGTGATTGAACGTCCTCCTTTTCTAGCCTGGAGTTCCAATAGCATTGAGATTGATAAAATTGTTATGGGAGATACAGTTACCACCCTATACATTAAAGCTTATTATCGCCCTAAATATTGGATAAAAATTGCGACAGGCAGTTTTCTGAGAGACAATAACGGAATGCTTTACCCTATCCGCAAGGGAGTTGGAATCACATTGGACAAAGAATTCTGGATGCCGGAATCAGGAGAAGCCGAATTCCAATTATTGTTTCCTCCCATTCCTCAAAATGTGACTAGTCTTGATTTCTCGGAAGGAGATTTTGACGGAGCGTACAAGATATGGGGAATACAACTGGACAGAAACGCATTTTACAAGCAAAAACTTCCTAAAGAAGCGGTTAAGCACAAAATAAACAAAAAAGCGGCATTACCCACCCCTAAGTTAGCTTATGCTACCGCTACTTTGAAAGGGAAAATCCTCGATTATCAGAAAGATATGATGAAACAGATGCGGATGCATATAGAAAGTCCCGCATCGAATATCCACAACGAACAGAATATTATAAAAATCGAGGAGGATGGCAGCTTTCAAGCAGAAGTAAAAGTAACGTCCGTCACAAGCGTTGCATTGGAGCTTCCTTTCGGCTGGGTGGAATGCCTGATAGCCCCCAATGAAGAAACATCTCTCATTATCAACACAAAAGAACTTTGCCGTAGGCAGACACATCTGCAAAAGAAGGATAAAACATTCGGAGAACCTGTATACTTCAACGGATATCTGGCCAGCTTGCAACAAGAACTGGCTTCGGTAGATATTGATATCACATTAAAAAGTATTTTCTACATGGATATGTACAACGCCATTGCAGGGAAAAGCGCAGATGAATATAAAGCCTACGTACTGGAACGTCTTCCATCCATCCGGAAAGCAATAGAACAGTCTTCCTATAGCAATGCATGCAAAGAACTATTAAACATACAGGTAGATCTGGCAGCAACCGGGAAAATCGCGATGACAGACAGAGAGCTAAAATCTGCTTATATTGCTGTAAATAAGTTGAACAGAGAAAAAGCAAACGAATATTTTTCCAATACGCATATTGATATTCCCGAAGGATACTATGACATATTAAAGGAATTTACTTCCATCAATACCCTCAAAGCGTTATACAGCAGGCAGTATGCATCAACAATCTATCTGATCAGTTTTATGCCGAACTATCGGAAAATACTTAAAGAAACGTTAGGAACGAATCAAGGGCCATTATTTGATTATATAAGATTCAACGAACTGTACCATTCTATCAAAGATTTCATTCCATTGACAGCAGATCAGGAGATAGAAATAAAGAAGTTGTCTTCTCCGGCGTATACCGAAATGCTTACTCAAACGAACAAAGAAACAATAAAGAAAATAGAATTGAACAAAAGGAAGAGTGGATTTACTATCAATGAAGCGGGAGAAGTCTCCAATGAAGATTTGTTCCCATCCATCCTTTCCAAGTTTCGCGGACACACTTTACTAGTTGATATTTGGGCAACCTGGTGCGGTCCTTGCCGCATGGCCAATAAAGCAATCGCCCCGATAAAAGAAGAATTGAAAGAGAAAGACATTATCTACCTTTACATCACAGGCGAAACGTCTCCCAAAGGAACATGGGAAAATATGATTTCCGATATTCACGGTGAGCATTTCCGCGTAACCAACGAACAATGGAATTTTCTGATGTCCAACCTCAACATAGAGGGAGTTCCTACCTATTTTATCATTGATCCTGAGGGTAATATCACTTATAAGAAGACAGGATTTCCGGGAGTGGAAACGATGAAAGAGCAGTTACTGAAAACTTTGAGTAAATAGTTCTGAATATGGTATAAAAGGGGCTTTGGAGTATCCAGAAGAGTGTTGACATAATGAATAAACGAAACGCGGATTAACGCAAACATAGTAGAAACAGTTTTACAAATTATTGATAAATATATAATTGAAATACCCTACGATAAATTGCGTTAATCTGCGTTTTATTATTCATTACGATGCAGTTCTTTTACAAACTCTTATTTATGCATCTCTACAATCTTGGTAGGAGCCATTTCCACATTCCGACGATCTACCTGACGGACGACACTGGCTGCCAAGGAAAGGAACGCACGTCCGGTCACGGAATCTTCATCCAATGCGACAGGAGTACCATTATCTCCTCCTTCACAGATGCTTTGTACGATAGGAATCTGTCCCAGCAAAGGAACATTCATCTCTTCAGCCAGTTTCTTGGCACCTTCTTTGCCGAAGATATAGTATTTATTTTCAGGAAGTTCGGCAGGAGTAAACCATGCCATATTCTCAACCAGACCGAGAATGGGCACATTTACCTTATCATTGGTGAACATATTGATTCCCTTACGGGCATCCGCCAAAGCAACCGCCTGCGGAGTGCTGACAACAATCGCCCCTGTCATAGCCAATGTCTGAACAACGGTCAGATGAATATCACTGGTTCCGGGAGGAAGGTCTATCAGGAAATAATCCAAATCTCCCCAAGCCGCATCACCTATCAACTGTTTCAACGCATTGCTTGCCATCCCGCCACGCCATAAAGTAGCTTGATCCGGATCAACAAAGAAACCGATAGACAATAATTTCACTCCATATTTCTCTACCGGAATAATCAGATCACGACCGTCTATACGCTCGGCATACGGGCGCGCATCTTCCACCTGGAACATTTTCGGCATGGAAGGACCGAAGATATCCGCATCGAGCAAACCTACCTTATAACCCAATTTCGCCAAAGCAACCGCCAGATTTGCTGACACGGTAGACTTGCCTACCCCGCCTTTACCGGAAGAGATACCAATAATATTCTTTACCTGAGGAAGCATCTTGCCCACCTCCGGACGGGGAGCTTGTTTACTTTCTGTCGCAATCGTCACCTGCACATCCGGAGACACATAGGTATGAATAGCCGTCTCGGCAGCTTTCACCATTGATTTCATAAACGGATCGGTCGGTTTCTCAAAGATCAATGAAAAACTGACAGACATACCGTCAATACGGAGATTATCGGCAACCATCTCCGCTTCTACCAAATTCTTTCCCGTACCGGGATAGCGCACCGTTGCCAATGCATCCAATATCAATTTAGGATAAAGAGTCATGTCAATTAAAAATTAAATATTAAAAATTAAAGAGGGAGATGCGCAGGCTCCTTGAGTGATAGGAGGAGATGCGTAGGTCCGGTCCATATTTATGCAGTTTTATTTACTTGTATTTAGTCCGCTACGCTTGCTGCGGTTATAACTGCGATAAGAATCAAGTTCTATTTCCACATCCGGCTCTTGCAACTTCCCTTCCTGTGGAAGACGGAATTTGATATACTTGATGTTTAAACCACGATCGAGCCATTGTTGTTCATAATAGGTCTTGATACCGAGAATATCATCCACCAATTCCGAGTGATATAAATCTTCGGTCATAAAATCTACCGGAAGCCGGTTCGCCTCTATCATGTATTTTGTATAAGTAAACATGAAATTGCTGTCCGTCTTCAGGTGGATAATGCCGTCCGGTCGCAAGAACTTGCGGTATCTTTCCATAAAATAAGTGGAGGTCAGCCGTTTCGTCGCTTTCTTCATCTGCGGATCAGAGAAAGTAAGCCATATTTCACTCACCTCACCCTCAGCAAAGAAGCGTTCGATAATCTCAATATTGGTACGCAGGAAAGCCACATTCTTCATTCCCGCCTGCAATGACTCCGTAGCTCCGGTCCACATACGGGCTCCTTTGATATCGACCGCTATAAAATTCTTCTCGGGAAACATCTTTCCCAGACCGACCGTGTACTCACCACGTCCACAGCCCAGTTCGAGTACAATAGGATGATCGTTTTTGAAAAACTCCTCATGCCATTTTCCCTTCATATCGAAAGGCACGTTATCTATCGCCGAATAAGGATACTCGAAGACGTGCGGATAACTTGCCATATCGGCAAACTTTTCTAATTTGTTCTTACCCATATCAATCCTGATTAGACTGCAAAGGTACTGATTTTGACGTAATCGGCAAAAAGAAAAAAGAAGAGGATTATTTTCACCACAGATTACACGGATTAACACAGATTATTTCTTCTTTCTAATCCGTGTTAATCCGTGTAATCTGTGGTGAAATCTGTATTATTCTACGATTGTCACCCATCCGTGTGTATCCGGTTCGTCACCATATTGGATACCACGCAACTTATTATACAGCTTCGTACAAATCGGTCCCGGCTTTCCGTCTTTAGAGATAACGTATGATTTTCCATTCTCCAAATCGTCGATACGCTGAATCGGGCTGATTACTGCCGCAGTTCCGCAAGCGCCGGCTTCTTCAAAAGTCTCCAGTTCTTCTTCCGGTATCGGGCGGCGTTCAACCTTGATACCCATATCTTCCGCCAACTGCATTAAGCTCTTGTTCGTGATAGACGGGAGGATGGAAGTTGACTTCGGAGTGATATAAGTGTTATTTTTGATACCGAAGAAGTTGGCAGCTCCACACTCATCGATATACTTCTTTTCTTTCGCATCAAGATAGAACTCGCAAGAATAACCCAAGTCATGCGCTTTTTTGTTGGCACGAAGACTGGCGGCATAGTTACCACCCACTTTATAGATACCAGTTCCGTGAGGAGCAGCACGGTCATATTCGCGAATGATAACGTACGGATTGGTAGAGAAACCACCCTTGAAGTACGGACCTACCGGAGTCACAAATACGACAAACATATATTCATCTGCCGGATGCACCCCCACTTGAGCACTTGTTCCGATCAGCAACGGACGAATGTAAAGAGAAGCACCTGTCTCGTATGGAGGAATGAAACGTTCGTTCAGTTTCACCACTTTCAGAATAGCTTCCTTGAAACGTTCAGTCGGAAGTTCAGCCATCAGGATTCCCTGACAAGTAGATTGCAGACGGGCTGCATTCTCTTCCAAACGGAAAATACGCACTTTACCGTCTTTTCCACGAAAAGCTTTCAAGCCTTCAAACGCTTCCTGACCATAATGCAAGCACGTAGCTGCCATGTGCAGATTCAGATGTTCGTCACTGCTTACTTCCAGTTCTCCCCATGCTCCATTGCGGAAATTAATTCTCACATTGTAGTCTGTCTTCATGTAGCCAAACGACAGATTCGCCCAGTCTATTTCTTTCATATTGTAACGTATTAGTTTATTTTTCTTATGTATTGATTCGCAAAAATAGCTTTTATTCTTCAGATTGCCGCTTTTCTTGCAATAATTTTTCGACTTCCTTATCTGCTTTCGTCAGTTTTTCGGTGCAGAAAGCTATTATTTCATTGGCTTCTTTGATTTTCTCACCCAAGATGTCAATATCCAATTCATTATTGTCTATCTGGCGAACAATCTTCTCGAGACGTTCCATTGCTTGAAGATAGGTTTCTTTTTTTGCTGCCACGATCGTTATATTTATTAAGAGTTAATGAGATTTGTTTCTTTTATCAGTTCCGATAAGACGGCTTTGCTCTACCACAGATTGCGCCTCCCCTTTCGAGAACCGGGTGACCAATCTGTCTCCCGACTTCAATGAGGATGCGTCCGTTACCACCTTCCCACCTCTTAGCGTGATGCTGTATCCACGACTTAACAATTTATCGGGAGAGGCATCGGCAATGCGTTGTTGCAAAAGTTCCAATCGGTGACGCTGGCGGGACAATAACGCCATTGTGACTTGCGACAGATCCTTTCGGGCTGTCAGCAAGGCAAAACGCGCCTCTGTCAGTTTCCGCTGTACAAGGTTCGGGATACGAGCCTGCAGTGTATCCAATCTTCTCCGCTCCCGCTCCAACAACATATATGCTCCTTGCCGAATGCGAACAGACAAATCTTCCAGACGGTCCGCCACTTCCGCAACCCGATGAATCAAAAGTTCCGCCGCAGCCGTAGGAGTTTTCACCCGGGTATGAGCCACCGAATCAAGCACTGTATCGTCACGTTCATGACCAATTCCGGTAATGATAGGAAGCGGGAACTGCGCACACGCAGCAGCTAATAGGTAAGTGTCGAAGCCGGACAAATCGGAAGTAGCCCCTCCGCCACGAATGATGACCACCACATCAAAATCATCAATACGGGCATTGACGCGGTCTAATGCAGCCAACACAGATTCTTCCACCTGATTCCCCTGCATCAATGCAGGAAACAGTTCTGTGTAAAAGAAGAACCCTCCGGGATTGTGCTGCAACTGATGACAAAAATCGCCGTATCCGGCTGCAGTAGCGGAAGAGATGACCGCAATACGTTGAGGAAGCTGAGGCATTTCCAATTCCTTATTCAAGGTCAGTACTCCTTCTTCCTCCAACTGCAACAGTATTTCCCGGCGACGACGGGCCATATCTCCCAATGTATAGGCAGGATCAATATCGAGCACGGTCAGACTGTAACCGTAAAGTTCGTGAAACTGGACGGTCACTTTCACCAGCACTTTAATGCCGGATGTAAACGGTTGCCCGGTCGTTTCCTCGAAATAGGGTTTCAGCAAACGATAAATGGTATTCCAAATCATACCGCGTGCTTTAGCGATAAGACTATTGCTGCGAGGATCTTTCTGCACAAATTCCAGATAGCAATGGCCTGTCGTATTGGAACGGACATCGCTCAGTTCAGCCTGTATCCAATATTCATCAGGCAGGCATTGCTCCAGACTACGGCGGACAAGCGCATTCAGCTCCAAAAGAGAAAGTCTTTCTCCACCCTCCCCCGAAGAGAAGGGGTCTGACCGCTTCGACTGATTCATAGTGTTTATCATACAGCAGCCATCTTATTTCTTTTCCTTAGAGGAGGAGTCTAGATAAGCCCTCCATAAGTCGGGTATGCCATAGCCATAAATATTGTCGGGGAAACCGGCTCTGTCACCCGAACGGCGAACAATTTCGATTATCTCTTTTGCCGTCAGCTTTGGACAAGCCTGCCACAGACAAGCCACCATCCCACACATAATCGGAGAAGAGAACGACGTACCGTTGGCACGGCTAAGATTGCCATTCGTTCCCATCACATCCGATCCCAGACCGACAGCCACCACATCAGGTTTCACCCGTCCGTCCGCCGTATTTCCTACGGAAGAAAACGGAGCCAACTCACCTCTTTTATTAATGGCGCCTACAGTGATCACATTTTCCGCATCTCCCGGAGGGGTAATCTTCTTCCACGAACCCGCCCCGGAGTTTCCGGCACTGCAAACAACGACCATTCCTTTATCGGCTGCATGGGAAGCCTCACGTGACATCAACGCATAATGCCCGTTCAGATCACGGTACCTATAATTCTTTGTCGGATCATCAAAGGAATAATATCCGAGTGATGTATTCACCAAATCCACACCTACGCTATCGGCAAACTCAATAGCTGCCGCCCAATAGTCCTGTTCCACTAAGTTCTCCGAATACTCATCCTCACTGCGCAATAACCAATAAGAAGCTTCGGGAGCCGTACCGATCATGACATTCGGCTGATTCATCGCCATACAGGAAAGGACGGACATACCGTGACTGCTTTCCGCATAAATATCCGCCTCCGGGTTTACAAAGTCACGCACACCCTGAATATCGATATTCTTCATCGCTTCAATCTTATCTACATTATGGAATCCCGCATCAATAACCGCAATCGTCATTCCTTTTCCCTTGAAACCCGCATCATGAAGGAGGTTCGCCTTGCTTATCTCAATCTGGGTACACGCAGGACCGTAAAGGCTATCTGTACGTAGCGGCTTATTAATCAACGAATCTCTTCGGGTAGCTTTTTCCATCTTTCCTTTCCATACTTTTTCCGCAGAACGCACAAAAGGCAACCGGGCAATCTCATCTATCAACACACTGTCATTACAAGAGACAGTAACGAAATTCTCCCATTTTCCGGTCACAAGTATGTGAACTCCTTTCCGACGGATAGCGTCTACATATTTCTTACATACCGGCAAATCGGTGGAATCAATCTTCAAACCCTGTTTCTTTCTCCGTTCAATAGACTTTTTGGATAAGTACTTTTCCGGCTTTTGCAAAGAATAATCGGTAGCAGCCTTGTCTTTCAGACTGATACGATACTTCAAGGTATCTCCGGGAGTAAATTGGGCGAATCCACCCAAGCACACAGTTAAAGTAAGAATCAATAGTATAAACTTCTTCATCAGTTATCTTTATTTTATCAATTAAAATCCTTCGTTTTCCAGAATCACCAGACCTATTCCACGCTGTGAAGCTATGAAAGCTCCTCCCAACACTCGCTTTCCATCATAGAATACAGCCGATTGTCCGGGAGCTATAGCCGAAGCCGTTTCAAGAAAACGGACAAGCAAACGCCCGTCTTCAAGACGTCTCACCCGACAGGCCAACGGACGACTGCGATAGCGAATCCGTACTGTCAGGTTCTCACACTGAAACAGTTCTTGTTCGTCCACAATCTTATCCTGCTCCGCCAACATATAATCCGTCTTCAACTGCTCCGCATCGCCAAGCATCACCGTATTCTTCTGAGGGTTGATTTTCAATACATAAGCAGGCTTTCCAAGCGCGATTTCCAGTCCTTTCCTCTGACCTATAGTATAATAAGGCGCCCCTTTGTGCTGCCCCAGCTTTACACCTTCGGAGTTGACAAACCATCCCGGACCGATCTCGCTATCCAATTCCGGACACTGTTCACGGAGAAAGTCGCGGTAATCTCCTTTAATGAAACAGACTTCCATGCTCTCCCCCTCCTTCGATTTAGCCTCATAGCCTTTCTCAGCCAAGTATTCACGCACTTTCACTTTCGTATAATCTCCCAACGGAAAGATACAACGCTTCAGCACTTCCTGTCCCAACCTCCAAAGAAAATAAGACTGGTCTTTTTTATCATCGTCTCCGGCTATGATATAAATATGCCCGTTTTTCTCTTCCAGCCGTGAATAATGTCCGGTAGCAATCCAATCACAATCCAACTTGTCCGCCCATTCCGTCAACACACGGAACTTAAACAACGGATTGCACATCACACAAGGATTCGGTGTACGTCCCTGCTTATATTCGTCTATGAAGTTTTTTACAATAGTCTCTTTAAAAGGTATACGTTCATCCGCCACATAATGTTCAATGCCCATCCTGGCAGCCAACTCTCTGGCATCCTGCGGCTCATCTCCCCACACACGCATAGTGACTCCCACTATTTCGTATCCTTGTTCTTGCAGCATAAGACAGGCAGCGGTACTGTCTATACCGCCACTCATACCCACCAGCACTCTCTTATTTCGTTCTTTCATCTGATCCTTGAAAAGTTACATGGATACAAATGTACGAGATTTCAAAGAGAATTCTTGCTTTTCCGGAAGAAAATCCTTATATTTGAGATATACAAAAGCAAGAACAATTATGGCTAACCCAAGATTACCGGGCATTTCCGAAAATGAGCAAGCCTTATTGTATGCCAAACTGAATGAATACAACCGAGGCAGGGCCTCTTTCAAAGAGGCGGGAGTTTACTTGGTGGTATTACCCCGACCGGGTAAACCCAACTATTCGTTATGGCTTTATTCTCCTCTACCGGAAAAACAATCCATCCTTTACATACATGATTTGTCACCGGACATCAATGAATCCCTCCGTATGGCAAGTACTATGTTCTATTATTCAAGGCGCTGCCTGATTCTTGTAGATTACAACGAAAAGAGAATGCAAAGCAATGGCGACGACCTTATCTTTTTCGGGAAGTATCGGGGGCATTTCCTACATGAGATATTGAAAGTGGATCCGGCTTATTTGAGTTGGATAGCCTATAAGTTTACACCGAGAATCCCCAAACAGGAACGTTTCGTCAAGATAGCGCAAGCTTATCACTCCGTACATTTAGACCTCATGCAAAGGAAGTCGAAAGAGAAACATTCAGCAAGCCGGTATTTGGGTGAGCTGGGGGAGAAACTCGCAGACCTCAGATTAAAAGTCATACGGGTGCGGTTGGAAGATGATCCGTATAAGACAAGAATAAATGGTACTGTACCACAATTCTTTGTAAAGCAGGTACTGACATTGGCCGATGCAAGCGGCAACCTGGTTATCATGAGTATACCGTCAAAAAATCCCAGTGCGGTTTCATGCACACTATCCGGGATAGAACATGAATACCGACCGGGAGAAATCATTTATGTCGCATCTGCGCGGGTGTCACGCCGATACGAAAGTTACGGGTCAAAGTATACCCGTATCAGTCACGTCAAACTTGCTATGGCCACAACAGTTTAATCCTTTTCTATCAGTACTGTGGCATAAGCCGAGATACCTTCTTCCCGACCAGTAAATCCGAGTTTCTCGGTAGTGGTCGCTTTAATGGAAATATCATCAACATCGATACCCATCACGTTTGCCATTGTTTCCTGCATCAAAGGAATATGCGCTTTCAGCTTCGGGCGTTCGGCGCAGATAGTCGCGTCAATATTACCGACCTTATATCCTTTGGAAGCAATCAGTTCTACGGTCTTTTTCAGAAGGATTTTGCTGTCGATATTCTTAAATTCTCCCGCTGTATCCGGAAAGTGATAGCCAATGTCACGCATATTCGCAGCTCCCAGCAATGCATCACAGACGGCGTGCAATAGCACATCAGCGTCCGAATGCCCCAGCAATCCTTTTGTGTGTTCCAGAAGAACGCCTCCAAGCCACAGCTCACGTCCTTCAACCAATTGGTGCACATCAAAACCAAAGCCTACTCTTATCTTCATAATTTACCTTCCTCCATCAGCGGACATAGAAGTCCAATAGTTTTTCCCCCTCCAGATATCCTTGCAAATGTTGTCCGATACCGACCGGACCTACACCGGCAGGTGTACCGGTAAATAGCAAATCACCTATTTTCAGTGTCACGAATTGACTGACATACGCTATGATGTCATCCACTTTGAAAAGCATATCCGCCGTACACCCTTTTTGCACTTCTTTACCGTCAATCAACAGATTGAAGTTCAAATGCCGGATATCCTTGTAACGGTCTACCGGAACAAAATCTCCGATAGCCGCCGAAGAATCGAAGCCTTTGCAAAGTTCCCAAGGATTTCCCTGCTCACGGAACTTTCGCTGAAGATCACGGGCAGTAAAATCGATACCCACAGTCACGGCATCATAATAGCGGTTAGCAAAACGAGGAGCGATGTTCTTCCCCAAACGGTTGATACGGACTACCAATTCCGTCTCATAATGTATCTCGTTAGAAAAGTCAGGAATGAAAAACGGCTTGCCGTCCTTTAAAATGGCAGAGTCCGGCTTCATAAAAATGACCGGTTCCGTATTTATCTGTGTATGTCCCAGCTCCTGATTATGCTGAGCGTAGTTCATTCCTACTGCTATAATCTTCATTATTTCTCGTTAAAATTCAATCGGTTAAACATAACGGCCAGATGCGCATAAAGAGAAGTGTTCTGTACGACAATATTTTCCGGCACGCGAATACGGAAAGGAGTAAAGTTCCACACTGCCTTTATTCCTCCGTCTACCATCTTATTTGTAATTTCCTGAGCGATATTAATAGGTACTGTCAGCACACCGATATTCACATCATATTCCTTCATCTTTGCTTCAAAGTCATCAGAATGGAAAATTGGAATTCCACCTAAGTCCTTCCCTACCAATTCCGGATTGACATCAAAAGCCGCCACAATTTCCAGGCCGAAATGACGCAAACCCGAGTCGCGGAGTAACGCACCTCCCAAACTACCTACACCAAACAAAAAGGCTTTGTGCATATTAGTAAATCCAAGAAAGCTTTCCAAAACCTCAATCAGTGCATCAATATTATAGCCCACTCTCGTACGTCCCGATATGTTCACATACGACAAGTCTTTGGCGATTTGAGAAGCGTCAATATTTATTTCCTTAGAGATTTGTGTCGAGGAGACATATTGCTCTCCTTTTTCTTTCATTAGTTTTATATTGGACAGATACCAGGGAAGTCTGCGCAAGGTAGGCTCCGGCACTTTATCCGCCTCTTTTCGTATATAAGTGCTCATACTTCTTACAAAATTTGGTATTTTGCAAAAGTACATTATTTTTTGAGACTGACAACCCAATAACGGAAAACCTTAATAGAGATTAAACAAAACAAGGAAAACAGGCTCAAATTTTGCCCTTTTCCATAAGTTTGATACTTTTGAGAAGAAATAAATATGACGAGTATGAAAAAGAATGATTGGAAAGATCGATTGAACATCGTGTATTCTACTAATCCCGACTTCGGCTATGAGATGGACGATGATGAAGAACAGTCCACCCTTGACAAAGACAAACAAAACCTCCGGGTTTCCATTGACAAGAAGAATCGCGGCGGGAAAGTGGTAACATTAATTACCGGATTCGTGGGTACGGAGAACGACTTGAAAGAATTAGGCAAGCTGCTTAAAAGCAAATGTGGAGTAGGCGGTTCGGCCAAAGACGGAGAGATAATGGTACAGGGAGACTTCAAGGTCAAAATTATAGAACTGCTCATCAAGGAAGGCTATACCAGAACCAAAGGGGCAGGCGGTTAATCCATACAATAAAAATAAAAGGGGAGCTTTGAACCTCCCCTCCATATCTTATTTCCGAAGAAAATTATTCAGCTTTCAAAGTGAAACGTTTGAAGTCAACAATCTTCAATTCAGGATCAGCAGCAGTCAATACTTCTCTTACAGTCTTCTTACCGTCCATGATATCTTCCTGATTCAGCAAGCAAACTTCTTTCAAGAACTTAGCCAAACGACCCTTAGCGATATTCTGAATCATCTGTTCAGGCAAGTGTGCAGCTTTCTCAGCAGAAACAGTAGCGATGATTTCTTTTGCTTTCGCTACATCTTCAGCTGTAATCCAGCCCTTAGCCATGTTGCTTTCCATGTGCTCTTCGCTGTCTACGTGAGCCGGGTTGATATTAGCTTTCTTCAAAGCAGCCTCAACTGCTTTCTGTACCTGTTCAGCTTTTGTCTTCTCAATAGCAACTTCGATTTCTTTCTGTTTGATTTCTTCTGAAACACCGTCCTCATCAATAGCAATCGGGTTCATAGCAGCAATCTGCATAGCTACCTGCTTAGCCAGTTGCTCGTCAACAGGCTTGTTGAAAGCAACAATCGTGCAAAGGCCATTTCTGTTCATGTGGTTGTAAACAGCAGTGCTTACACCTTCTACAGTCATGTAGCCATCCAGTTCCATTTTCTCACCTGTGATACCGCTACGGTCAGTCACTGCATCCTGTACAGTACCGTTACCCATAGGCAATGCCTTTACTTCGTCCAAAGTCTTGCATTTGTTAGCCACAGCAAGATCAAGAATATCCTGAGTCAATTTCACGAAATCAGCGTTCTGAGCCACAAAGTCAGTTTCACACTTCAAAGCAACGATAACAGCACGGTCACCGGTAGTCTTAGCAAGAACACAACCTTCAGAAGCCTCACGTTCCGAACGTTTAGCAGCAACAGCTTGTCCTTTCTTACGGATAATCTCCATTGCCTTGTCGAAATCGCCCTCAGCTTCAGTCAACGCGTTTTTGCAATCCATCATACCAGCTCCGGTCATTTTACGCAGCTTGGTAATATCAGCCATACTTACAGCCATAATAATTTCCTTTATTTAAATGAATAATAATTTCCTAAACAAAAAATGTGCCAATCTGCCAATCAAGATACAAGTGTATAAGTATACCCTTGCACATTAGCAAATTGGCACATTTTATATATTAAGCCTCTTCGTCTTCCTTGATGAAAGCAGCAGCTTTAGCTGCGTTGATAGCTTCTTCGTCAGACTTGTCGAGTCTAGCTTTCACTGATTTCTTCTTGCCTTTGTTGGCAGGAGCTTCACCAGCAGCTTCCATGTCGATCTTTTCAGCTTTTCTTTCTTCCAAACCTTCGATCATTGCAGCGCAGCAAGCATCCAAGATAACTTCTACAGATTTAGTAGCGTCATCGTTAGCAGGAATTACGAAGTCGATGTTTGTAGGATCAGAGTTAGTATCAACGATACCGAACACAGGAATACCCAAACGGTTAGCTTCGCGAACTGCGATGTTTTCTTTCATCACGTCGATAACGAACAAAGCAGACGGCAGACGAGTCAGGTCAGCGATAGAGCCCAAAGTCTTGTCCAATTTTGCACGTTGACGAGAGATCTGAAGGATTTCTCTCTTAGAAAGGTTAGCATAAGTACCATCGTTAGTCAATTTATCGATAGTAGCCATTTTCTTCACAGCCTTACGGATAGTCGGGAAGTTGGTCAACATACCACCCGGCCAGCGTTCGATTACATAAGGCATATTAACAGATTGAGCTTTCTCAGCTACAACTTGTTTCGCTTGTTTTTTAGTAGCAACAAAAAGAACTTTCTTGCCGGATTTGGCAATCTGTTTCAAAGCTTCAGCAGCTTCGTCTACTTTTGCAACTGTTTTGTGGAGGTCAATGATATGAATACCATTGCGTTCCATGAAAATATAAGGAGCCATTGCAGGATTCCACTTTCTCTTAAGGTGTCCGAAGTGGCAACCAGCTTCCAATAATGTATCAAAATTTGTTCTTGACATCTTGTTTTTCTTTAAATCGTTTACTTTCTTTTTTGTTTTTTCTAAACCAACCGCCGGGTAGTCCGCAAGCAGAGTCCCAGTAGTTTAGATACTAAACATATTCCTCTGTCAGGCAGCCCATTAACGCTTGCTGAACTGGAATCTTCTACGAGCTTTCGGCTGTCCCGGTTTCTTACGTTCAACAGAACGCGGGTCGCGAGTCATGAAGCCTTCAGCACGAAGAGCAGCTTTGTCTTCAGCGTTGATTTTCACCAGTGCACGGGCGATTGCCAGACGCAAAGCCTGAGACTGACCTGTGAAACCACCACCACACAAGTTAACCTTGATGTCATACTTCTCAGCAGCACCAATCTTGTTCAATGGTTGTTTTACAACATACTGAAGAATAGTTGATGGAAAGTACTCTGCAAGGTCTCTCTTGTTAATAGTAATCTTTCCTGTACCTTCGCTTACGAATATGCGTGCGATAGCACGTTTACGTCTGCCTAATGCATTTACTACTTCCATTATATCTTATTTATATGAATTAATATCAATCATTTTCGGGCTTTGAGCTTCGTGCTTGTGTTCGCTACCAGCGTAAACATACAAGTTGTTCAGCAATTTAGCTCCCAGAATGTTCTTAGGAAGCATACCCTTCACTACTTTTTTCAGTAATCTCTCTTCACCGTTCGGTTTTGTAATCAAACGGGCAGGAGTCATTTCTCTCTGACCACCGGGATAACCAGTATATGACAAATATACTCTGTCATTCCATTTGTTACCAGTCAGTTTTACTTTGTCTGCATTGATGATGATAACGTTATCACCGCAGTCTACGTGAGGAGTAAAGTTCGGTTTGTACTTTCCTCTCAGCAATTTTGCAACTTTTGCTCCCAGACGACCTAAAGTCTGGTCTGTAGCGTCAACAATAACCCATTCTTTGGTTACGGTTGCCTTGTTTGCAGAAATGGTCTTGTAACTTAAAGTATCCACTCTTAAATTTGTTTTTTAAATGTTACTACTAAAATTTCTTCACCACTTATTAGTCCTCCCCGGACAAAGGACGACTAACTCGCTATGAATTAATCTCTTATCATTTTGTGATAATAATCGGCTTGCAAAAGTACGGCTTTTCTTTGAATTGGCAAACAAATTCTTCCTTTTTTTGGATTTATTCGGTTGAATGACAAGGAGTAGATAATAAGGTATACAAAAGTCCGGCACCGGGGAAGACACCGTCCGGCACCGGGGAAGGCATGGTTCGCCACCGAGGAACACAGGCTTCGGCACCGAGGAAAAAAGTACAGATTTCCACCCCTTCCACAAGCCCTCTGGCGAGTATCGGGATAAAATCAAAAAGCTTTTAGACGAATTCAAAAGCCCATTATCAGTTTTCAAATAAAGGAAAGACAATAGGGAAACAACATTTATACGAAAAGCCCATACCTTTGCCATAGATTCTTAGCTCAGAAAACAACGAATAGAATTGATATGAAAAACATTCAAAGAATTCTCCTTTTTGCGGTTTGCCTTTGCACCGCATTTACAGTTCAAGCCCAAAGCCTGACGGTCACCGGAAAGGTGATTGATGCGGAAGGCTTGGAAGTCATCGGAGCCAACATTACCCTCAAAGGTGCTTCCGGTGTCGGCTCAATCAGTGATTTAAGCGGAAATTACAGGCTGAAGGTCGATAATGCCGCCAAGGCTATCCTTGTATTTTCTTATATAGGAATGAAAACACAAGAAGTCCCCGTAAAAGGGAAAGCGGTCATCAACGTGACGCTGCAAAGTGATGCGAAAGCATTGGATGAAGTGGTAGTAGTAGGTTATGGAACAAGCAAGCGCAGTGACCTGACAGGCTCCGTCGTTTCCGTAAAGAGTGAAGACCTGATGAAAGTCCCTACTTCCGACCTCAGCCAAGCATTAGCAGGACGGGTAGCCGGTGTACAAGTTACTCAAAGTGAAGGAGCACCGGGATCGAGCATATCCATACGCGTACGCGGTGGTATTTCCATTACCCAAAGTAACGAACCTCTTTATATTATTGACGGTTTCCCTAGTGAAGACGGTATGGCGAGCCTTGACCCGGCCGAAGTAGAAACGATTGATATATTAAAAGATGCTTCCGCCACGGCAATCTATGGTGCCAGAGGTGCCAACGGTGTCGTAGTAATCACGACCAAGAAAGGAAGTACAAATGAGAGCAAAATGTCTGTCAGTCTTGAAAGCTATATCGGCTTCAAGACATTGGTACGCAAACTTCCTGTGCTCTCTACCAAAGAATACGTACTGCTGGATTATGAACGCAGTCTTGCTTTTCAGGGCGAGAAAGGAGTCACCAGTTTCCAGTCCACATACGGTTCTTTCCTGGAAATCGATGAGAACTATGGCAATCGTCCGGGCATTGATTGGCAGGAAGAGACGCTTGGTAGAACAGCAACCAGCCAAAACTACCGTGTACGTATATCAGGAGGAAACAAGGAATTGAAATATTCACTCGGATACAGCTACTTCAAAGATATGGGTGCCATGGTGTTTAGCGGGAACGACAAACATAATATCTCGTTCAATATCACCCATAAGCCTTCTAAACGTATTCAGGTGAATGCACGGATCAGCTTTGACCAAAGCAAAATATACGGTATGGGAACTTCGGACGGAAATACCCGCTTCAACAAAATGGAGCATATCCTGCAATACCGCCCCACTATCGGTATCTATGGAAACGATCAAGACTTACTGGAAAATGAGGATAAGATAATTGACGATGAATCCAACCCAGTACAAAACCCGCTGCTCTCAGCCTCGCAGGAAACCAACAACAGACAACTCCGAACTTTCCAGGCAAACGGCGGATTTACCTTTAACTTCACAAAGAACTTTAGTTTCCGCAATAGCACCGGCATACGCTATCAGACTACCCGAAATGATGTCTTTTACGGAGAACTGTCCAGCATCGGGAAACGCTCCAGTATCAACGGATATATCCAATATGCTGAAAATAGCAGTTTCCAGACTTCCAACGTATTGAACTACGAATATAAGAGAAAGAAACATAAAATGATAGCGATGCTCGGTCAGGAGTGGGTATCGCGATGGACACGCACGATAAGGGCCAATGCAACGAACTTCCCGAATAATGATATAGGTTTGGATGATATGAGCTTGGGGATTCCCGGAGCCATCACGTCCGGAGTGAATTATGACGACAAACTATTGTCTTTCTTCACCCGGTTGAATTATAGCTTCGCCGACAAATATTTACTGACTGCCACTTTACGTGCCGATGGTTCATCCAAGTTCAGCAAAGACAACAAATGGGGAATCTTCCCTTCCATCTCGGCAGCATGGCGCATCGGAGAAGAAAAATTCATTAAAGACCTGAATATTTTTTCCGACTTAAAATTGAGAGTAGGTTACGGTATGGCAGGCAACAACCGCATCGCAAGCTATACTTCCCTGGAATTATTGGACTCCACCGTATATCCGAATGGCAGCACCATGACTCCCGGTTACGTCCAGTCTTCCATAGTCAGCCGGAATTTACAATGGGAATCGAACAATACCCTCAACATCGGACTTGATATGGGATTCTTCGGACAAAGATTGACCATTTCTCCGGAATTCTACGTAAATGAAAGTACACACTTGCTCTTAAACTCGAGAGTTCCCAGCTCTTCGGGATTCACCAATATGATGCGGAATATCGGAAAGACACAGAATATCGGCGTCGACCTGACCATCAGCTCTACCAATATTCAAAGCCGTAACTTCACATGGACAACAAACCTGAACCTGTCTCATAACAAAAACACCATCAAGGCGCTGTCCGGCGAAAGCTATTTCCTGGAAGAAGCCAAATTCGGATACGCTCAAAAGACACATAAGATTGAAGTAGGAAAGCCCATCGGGCAATTCTACGGATACAAAACATTAGGTTTGTATCAAGTCTCGGACTTCAACTATGATGTACGCACACAGGCTTATACCCTTAAAGATGGAATTCCCTGTATGGGCGACCGTAGTTCCGTGCAGCCGGGTATGTGGAAATTCGCCAATACAGACGGTAATGATGTGATTGATGAGAATGACATGACAGTCATCGGTAATGCCAACCCTGTCTTTTACGGTGGTTTAAGCAACACATTCAAGTACAAGAACTTTGACCTGACTGCCTTCTTCACCTTCTCTTATGGTGCAGAAGTGCTGAACGCCACCAAATTGACCAATACACAAGCCGGAAAAACTGTATATAATGTACTGAACCTGGCAAACAGCAGCAAACGTTGGATGACTATCAACAAAGAAGGTGCAACCGTCACAGACCCGCAGGAACTCGCCGCCCTGAATGCCGGTAAAACCGTAGCTTCCATACACGATATGGAACAAGGGGACAAATATATCCATTCTTGGGCTGTGGAAGATGCCTCTTACCTGCGATTAAGTAACTTAACCATCGGATACAACTTTCCAAAGAAATGGATACGGAAAGCTTCCATCCAAAATCTCCGCCTTTATGCGACAGGAAGTAACTTGTTTGTATGGACCCCCTACTCCGGTTTCGACCCGGAAGTATCAACAAAAGGAAACAACCTGACGCCCGGCGTAGATTTCGGAGCTTATCCCCGTAGCCGTTCTTACGTATTCGGCCTTAACATAACCTTTTAGACCACCTTCTTAAAACAACAGGAAAATGAAAAAGAATAATTTATACTATATACTCTGCCTGCTTCTCTGCGGTTTGACAAATAGTGCCTGCCTGGACACTCTGACCGAAGACCCTAATTCCTATTATGAGAAGAAGGATTTCTTCACCGACAAGGCCAAGGCACAGATGGCAGTCGTTGGCGTTTACAGTGTGTTACCCACTCTCTACGGAGATTATGAGATGGCTCTTCCCTGTTCCGACGACACTTACTATGCTTCAGGAACAAATTCAGATAATACCCGCCGGGATATCGCCCACTACACCTTAAACCCTGCCAATCAATATGTCTATAATGCCTGGAAAGGCCTTTATCAAGGAATCAATTATGCCAATTATGCGATTCAAGGTATCGAGGGTATGGAAAATTACGAAGGAGATACGGACTTGCAGGCAATGGTAGCGGAAGCTAAATTCCTACGGGCATTGTATGCTTTCAGCCTGGTACGCTACTGGGGGGATGTTCCTTTCAAAACGACTTATTCCGATTCTTACGAACATACTTACCAGCCACGCAGCAGCCGGGAAACGATATATGACCAAATTATCAATGATTTGAACTTCGCTAAAGGTCATCTTGCATGGGCAGACGCTTCTTCTTCTCCCGAGAAGGCAAGCCAAGGTTCAGCAAGAGCGCTACTGATGCGCGTATTATTGCAACGTGCCGGATACAGCTTGCAAATGGACGGAACCATCACCCAGCCGGATGAAAGCAAACGCCGAGAATATTTTAACGCTGTCATCCGGGAGTGGGAAGAATTCAAAACAAACGGTTATCACAATTTCTATACTACCGGCTATCTTGAATTATTCAAAGGATTCTCCGCAGGAACGCTCGATTCACAGGAGAGCTTGTTTGAAGTAGCCTTCTACAGCCCCGACGGCAATACTGGAACGAAAGGTTACTGGGGCACGTATATCGGCCCGGCGGTAGCAGCACCCGGCATTGCCAGTACGGAAGCCAATCAGTTTATGGGACGTGCCAATGCGCTATTCCGTGTTGTACCCGAATGGAAAGAGTTCTTTGAAGCCGGAGATGCACGTCGCGATGTAATGGTCTGTACCTACAAATTCAACTGGGACAAAACGAGTTACAGCCATAAAAAGGTGGAAAACAAAAGTGGAAGAGACTGGTATCCCGGTAAGTGGCGTCGCGAATGGATGCCTATCGGATACAAGAATCCGAATGTTACTGACGTAAATTTCTGCTATATCCGTTATGCGGACGTAGTATTGATGGCGGCCGAAGCCTTTAATGAAACGGACAATACGCCTGAAGCCTGGAAGTTATTGAACAGTGTCCGAAAACGTGCCGGAGCAACCGAAATCACTTCCGAGAACTATGCAAGTCTGTTGAAAGCTCCCAAAGTATACAATCTCAACTTCATCAACGATGGAGATGAAGCAGGCCGATTCCGCACGGCTCTCTATTGGGAACGGGGATTCGAACTGGCTTTTGAAGGACAGCGTAAATATGACCTGATCCGTTGGGGAATTATTCAGGAAGCATTGGCATTATTCTTTGAGAACAGTGCAGCCAATACCAGTACTTCAACCGGATACCCGGCAGGGAAAAACTTCCGTAAAGGTAAACATGAGTTATTCCCGATTCCGACAGACGAGTTGCAATTAAATTACCTGCTAGAAAATAAGAACAACCCTAATTATTAATCACCGGAATGACCGAAATATAACAGATTATGAAAAAGAGCATTTATATCGCAATCATAGGGAGCATCGCTTTCCTTCATTCATACGCCCAACCGACGATCCGCTTGACGGATACTACACTGATGCATGAGATGCGCACCACACCGTCCCCGCTGGATAAGGCAGTGGTAAAAGACCGTGCCGTGTCTTTTTTATGGCCGCTTCGCGCTGATGTCAACGTGGCGGAAGAATTACTAGACGGAGTTAAATCCGCTACCCCAAAAACGGATAAATCCAAGTTATGCTATCAAGTTCGTTACTCGCAAGATGCGGCATTAAAGAATAATGTAACATTGGTCGATACCCGCTGGCCGTTTTTCAATCCGGAAAAGGCATTGGTCGCTGGAAAGTGGTATTGGCAATATGGATATGTAGAAAAAGGAAAGACCATCTGGTCTAAAGTACTTCAGTTTACCGTGGAAGATAATCCGCAGAAGTTCTGTCCGCCCGCATTGAAAACCGTACTGTCAGGATTGCCGAAGAGCCATCCCCGTGTATGGGTAATGAAGGATGAATGGAAGGACTTTATGAAAAGGAGCAAGTCTGCAACGGAATATCAATGGTATATCGAAGTGGCGGACAAAGCGGTAAATTCTCCCATGCCTTCTGTGGACAAAATTGACACAAGAGGTGCGGAAAAGCTGGATAATGAAGTGAAACGGCAAGCGTTAATTACTCGTGAAAGCCGCCGTGTCATAGACAAAGAAGAAACCAATACGGAAGCCTTGATACGTGCTTATCTGCTGACACAGGACAAACGGTATTATGAAGCAGCCATAGCCCGTGTACTTGAAATGATTAGTTGGAGTGACCACCAAAACGTGGCCGGTGACTTCAATGCGGCAACGATGCTTTCTCTCTGTTCCATGGCATACGATTCATTCTACGATTTGCTATCGGATGATTTGAAGGCTCAATTATTGAAAGAAATCAAACACAGAGGTGGAGAATTTTACGCGAACTTCAACAATCGCCTGGAAAATCATATAGCCGATAACCACGTATGGCAAATGACCCTCCGTATCTTCACTATGGCTGCCTTCAGTGTCTACGGTGAGATGCCGGAAGCAGATACCTGGGTGGATTATTGTTATAATGTATGGTTGGCGCGTTTTCCCGGTCTGAACAAAGATGGCGGATGGCACAACGGTGATTCTTATTTTACTGTCAACACTCGTACCTTGATAGAAGTACCTTATTATTATAGCAAATTAAGCGGTTTCGATTTCTTCAGCGACCCGTGGTATCAAGGTTCCATCATGTATACAATTTTCCAGCAGCCGCCTTTCTCTAAATCAGGAGGCAATGGTAGCAGTCATCAAAATGTAGTAAGACCCAATAGCATTCGGGTAAGCTATACGGATGCATTAGCCCGCCTTACCGGAAATACATATGCAGCAGACTATACCCGCCGCACCCTCGAAAAAGAACCAAACTACCTCAAAAAGGCACTTTTGGCCAAACCGGGTGATTTGGCATGGTTCCGCCTGCAATGCAACAAGCCTCTGCCGCAAGGCGCAGGATTAGCGGATTTGCCTATGGGCTACGTATTCCCGGCAACCGGACTGGCTTCTTTCATGACAAATTGGAACAGTGTAGGACGCAATGCTATGATTAGCTTCCGTTCAAGTCCTTATGGTTCCACTTCCCATGCGCTGGCCAATCAAAATGCATTCAATACCTTCTACGGTGGCAGTTCCTTGTTTTACAGCAGCGGACATCATATCAGTTTTATCGATGAGCACAGCTTGTATTGCCACCGTGCTACCCGCGCCCACAATACTATATTAGTGAACGGCATGGGGCAGCGTATCGGAACAGAAGGTTATGGATGGATTCCCCGCTATTATGTAGGTGAGAAGATTGGTTATGTAGTAGGCGACGCTTCCAACGCATACGGCAAAGTGATTTCTCCTTTATGGCTGGAACGCGGAAAACAGTCAAAACTGGATTACTCGCCTGCCAACGGTTGGGATGAGAACCATCTAAAGACTTTCCGTCGCCACATTGTCGAATTGGGAACTTCCGGACTAGTATTCATTTACGATGAACTGGAAGCTGACGAGCCCGTGACGTGGAGTTATCTGCTGCATACTGTTATCAATCCGATGACTGTGAAGGAGAATCAGGACTATGTGCACATACAGGCAACCAACAAAAACGGAGCTTCTGACGCTTATCTGTTCTCCAGTGGCAAGTTGGCTACCGAAACTACGGATAAGTTCTTTATTCCTGCCGTAAACTGGTTGCGTGCAGATAGCAAAGGCAACTTCGCCCCTTATGCCAATCACTGGCATTTCACAGCGACTTCATCCAAACAAAAGGTATACCGCTTTGCAACGGTTATCAATACGCACGCTCTTGCCAGACCGGCAGCCGAACCAGTGATACTGAAGGACGGAAGAATCAAAGTAGGAAGCTGGATTATCAAGGTAAATACTTCCGCGGAAGGCATGCCGATGTTTTTTATACGCAGTACGAAAGTAGGGGAAGATGTGAATATTACTTATAAAGGTGGTGCTACTATCGTGCGGGAAGATGGTTATGAGACAACATTGACAGATAAACTTCCGGAACTGGAAATCTAAAAACAATAATGCTATGAAACTGAAAAGATATTTAGTACAAGGCTTCCTTCTGTTGCTGTGCTCTATGAGTCCGGCAGCCGGTTCTCCCGCCATGCAGCAAGAGCCTCAACAACCACAGAACCCACAAAAAGTTCAGCAGAAGAAGCCCCGAATACAAACCTCGGCCGACGAAAACGAAATCGTCTTCAAGCCGTTGACGGAAACTGGGAAAAAGCCGGAAGCGGCTTCCAGAAAGGGAACGGCTTCTAAAGAAGAAGTCGCAACTAAGAAAGTAGTGACGACCAAAAAAGCAGTGGTTACTACTAAAAAGGAAAAAGGAAATCATTCCGAACGTTATATAGCTCTAAAGAGCAATATCGCCTACGATGCGGCAGGGCTTCCTAATTTGGCATTTGAAATGCAGTTCTGCAAGCATATCTCCGTAGAGCTACCTGTAATTTGCAGCTTTTGGGATATCAGTCAGAAACATGCGGTACGAACGGTAGCCATTCAGCCGGAAGGGCGCTGGTGGTTGAAGCACCCCGGTGACGGACACTTCTTCGGGCTGCATGCCCACGTTGCCTGGTTCAACGTGAAATGGCAGAAAGACCGTTACCAAAATACAGACCGTCCGTTATTAGGAGCAGGTGTAAGTTACGGCTACTTACTTCCCCTGTCCAAGCATTGGGGAGCGGAGTTCTCTTTGGGAGCCGGCTATGCCCATATAAAATACAATACTTATTATAACATAGATAATGGGGCGCAGATTGGAACAGAAACCCGGAATTATTGGGGAATCACCCGTATCGGTCTATCCTTGTCTTATCGTTTTTAAACCTTGGAAATCATGAAAAATAAGATATATACTACATTCATCCACTTAGGAGCACTACTGATGCTTTTACCAGCTATCGTCAGCAGTTGTCTTTATGAAGAACCCGAACTGACTGCCGACGGAACCAAAGGAGTAGACCCTACACAAGTGAATATCATGTCCGAAGTAACTTTGGATATGAATCTTGCGCCACTGGAAATTAATAATACACGTGCCGCCACTACCAGTGGCTACAATTATCGTTTCACTGTCATTGCTTACGAGGGAAAGGAAGAAGTGGCACGCCAGGAGATTTATGAAGCTGTCCGTCCCGAACAATCCAGTGTCAGCCTGCCTATCTCCATGAAACTGCACGCCCGCAAATACCAACTGGTGGTATGGGCAGATTATATTCGCAATCAGGAAGGAAATTACACGCTCTTCTATGATACCGGCAATATGGAACGTATCTTGCGTGCAGGGTCTTACAAAGGCAATTCCAACTATTATGATGCTTTTTATGGAACTGCCGCACTGAATCTCACTCCGTATCGGGACCAGTGGAATGCCATTGTTCCCATCGACATCCAAATGGTCCGCCCGTTGGCCCGCTATGAGTTGATAGCCACGGATGTAGACAAATTCCTGAAAAAGATAAAGGATAAGGAAATCACCGGAAACCAATTTACTATCAGTATCAAATATGGCTATTATCTGACTACGGGTTTCAACGCTCTGACCGGACAAGTGAAACATCCGCTGCAATATGTGTCTTACAGTAAATCCATCCCTCTTCCTACAGAAGGTACGGAAGAGTTGCCAATCGGCTTCGATTATGTATTCGTGAACGGAGAAGGTTCTTTCGTCTCACTGACTATCGAAATAACCAATGAAAAGAGTAACGTAGTAGCCCGCTACCGGAATCTGAAAGTACCTTATAAGCAAAACCATCTGACAACGGTTCGCGGCAAATTCCTAAGTGCCAATCCGGGGATAGACATCGACACGGATTTTGACGATGACATCATCGTGGATCTGGACAGATTATAAGAAACAGAAACAATTAATATACACTTTAATCATTACATTATGAAAAAGAACTTTTTTTATTTAGCAGTGACTCTGTTTATGGCATTATTTGCCTCATGTAGTCAAGAAGAAGCTCCAAGTACTCCGGGCAGCAAAAGTAAACTCGTCAGTATTTCAGCACAGCTTCCTACTGAAGGAGTGAAAACACGTGCCTTACCGACAGCAAACGACCATGACCTGCGTTGTATCCTTGAAATTTGGAGCACAGGAAACAATCCTGAATTAATGTATCGGGATGAAAAACTAGACCTTGACGCGGTAGATGGCAAGATTTCTTTCGAATTCGCTCTTGAACCGGGCAACTATAAATTCCTGATGTGGGCGGATTTCGTTGCCACAGGAACCGGACAGGTAAACGGACACTATGCCGATAAATTCTATGATACTAACGACCTCAAGAACATTACGTTGAAAGATGCTTCGTTGCTTTATAACACTGATGCCTGTGACGCATTCTTTGCTGCACAGGAGTTCACAAAGACTGAAGACATAGAATCTTTCGACGCAACCTTGAAACGTCCGTTTGCTAAAATTATCGTATCTGAGAAAAATAAGACCAATTTTGAGAAATGTGCCAAAGTTTCTGTAAGCCATAAAGTACCACAAGGATTCAATGTAGAAGATGGAAGTGTCTCCACTACTTTAATACCGGCAACTTTATCAGAAGCCGCTGCTCTTGGCAAAGGAGATACTGATTTGAAATTGTTCTCTTATTATGTGTTCGCAGCACCGGCAGATGATGCTTTGGGTGAAATCAAACTGACATTCAAAGATGCATCAGATATAGAATTACGTTCTACAGCTATTCCGGCAGGGGTTTCGGTAATTCGCAACCGTTGTACACAAGCTAAAGGGCATTTGGTAGCAGAAGCAACCAATAATGGAAAAGTAGATGTCGGCTTCGATGACGATTGGACAAGCAACGAAGAAAATATAGAGCCTACAGACCCGACTCTAGCCATGGAAGTAGGTGATTACTATTATTCTGACGGAACATGGTCGACTACATTGAACAGTGAAAAGACTTGTATCGGTGTCGTATATGCAGTAGACGCTCAAAATGGAGAAAAAGCGAGTGACTACGCTGGGGATTATGCACGCATCAAAGGATATGTTATGGCATTGGAAAGTGCTCCCAATAACGACCGTTTGGCTTTCTGTAACAAAACAATGGGTAAAACTATTGATTTCACAGGCTTAGAATTAACAAGTTCAATAGGTTATCAAAATACGAAGGCGCTATTTGCGGATAGCCGTTATACAAATTATTCAGAAAGTTATCCTTTGCTCGAAGCGTTCAAAACTTTCAAAGATGCAACTACAACTCCTGGAAAATCAAGCGGATGGTATATTCCTTCCATTCAGCAACTAAAAGGAATAATGGGCGTTTATTTTGGCAGTGATGAAATAGCTCTGAACAATCTGTTTGTTACAGCAGTAGATGGCATAGGAGCAAATAAATTTGTTCATGCAACAGCAGACCGCTATCTGATTCCCAGTAATATAGAAAATAAGGCTATAATTCCTATTTTATTTAAAAATCATATATGGAACAGCACTTTCGCCAAAGCTCAAACCATATTTAATACTGCTGATCCTACTGGTGCTGATGGTATTAGAGGCCAGATTCGTCCTATCCTTACCGTCTTAGAATAAACAACCAAAATATGATAAGCAAGGCTCCACACAATAAGCCTTGCTTATCATATTTTCTCCTTTTTTCTTAGTCAATCCTTAATGAAATTATTCCTATGAAAACAATCTTCCGCTTCCAAACTCTTTTCAGCCTTTTAGCTTGTCTATGCCTGGCAATTGCCTGTAGCGATGATTCTCTTCCCTATACAACCGGGCAAGATACAGAAACTCCTGCCGAAGCTCCCGATGCTTTGCACGACAAGCTCCGTGAAAAGCCATATCCGAAGGCGGATAATGAAATCTATATCAATCCGGCTCCCTTCATTGTTCCCCAAGCTATGAAAACCGGAGACAAACTTCAATTTTCCCTCTCCAACCAAGCAGACTTCTCAGGAACAGAAACGATTCTTTCCACCCCTAAAAGCTGGTGTATGTATAATATACACAAAACCCTGAAAAGCGGTATTTGGTACTGGCGTTTCCGCTCCGTCCTTTCTGACGGCAGCGAACAGCCCTGGAGTGAAACATACTCTTTTGAAGTCAAAGACGAAACTCCCAAGTTCGTGACTCCTGCATTCGACGTATTCCTGAACAATGCTCCCCGCACCCATCCACGACTTTTTTGTTTCCTGGACGATGGCATCGAACAGGCACGCCGCAACGTGACCTCCCATCCGGAATATCCCGAACTTATCAGTCGCGCCAAGGCCGCAATGACGACAGATTACCCCAGCCTGCCCAACCCCTACGACCAGGCAGAGGCCATCAAAGTATCTATCCAGCATCTCTATCAAGCCTACTACTTAACACAACAAACGATATATGCAGATAAAATGCATGAAATCCTGAACGTCCTTTTAAAGAATCCGGCATCCGACGCACAGCTATTTGCTTCCAACTTCGGAGCTACCGACATCGCTATCAGCTTCATAGAGATTTATGATTTACTCTATGATACCCTTACTCCCAACGAGAAACAAGAAATAGAGAATCTTTTGATGCGTGTTTCCAGATACTACTTCAAACTGTATTGCGGAATGCAAGAGAACCATATTTTCGACAACCATTTTTGGCAGCACAATATGCGCATACTATTTCAAGCCGCCTTTGTACTCTACGACAAAAGCAGCTATACAGAAGAAATACTCCCCATGCTGGAATACTACTATGAGTTATGGACTGCCCGTGCTCCCGCATCAGGTTTCAACCGGGATGGTGTATGGCACAATGGAGCGGGATATTTCAATGCCAACGTCAAAACTCTCTATTATATGCCCTCTCTCTTTTCCTCCATTACACAAAAAGACTTCCTGCAACATCCCTGGTATCAGAATGCAGGCAAGGCAATGGCCTACACCTGGCCGCCCGCTTCCAAAAGTGCGGGCTTCGGTGACGGCAGCGAAAAAGGAGATGAGCCCAATCGGCAACGTATCTCCTTTGCGGATTTCATCGCACGGGAAACCGGAGATCCATACGCCGGATGGTATGCCGCCCAATCGGCAAGTCTTTTGCGGAAAGATTACGAATTACGTCTCTATCGCATGGTACGCAACCAAACGTATGCTACTGACTTCCCATCCAACAATCCGAAATTAATTTGGTACAAAGATGCCGGTGAAGTAGTTATCCATTCCGACCTTGCACACACCGACCAGAATCTCTCCCTCTGTTTCCGTTCCAGCACTTTCGGTTCTGGCAGCCATACGGTATCCAATCAAAATAGTTTCAATTTACTTTATCAAGGTGCGGACATTTACCGGAGCAGTGGATACTATCTCAATTTTTCTGATGCACACAACTTAATGTCTTATCGACATACGCGTGCGCACAACACGATATTAGTCAATGGTATCGGACAACCTTACTCCACAAAAGGGTATGGAAATATCACTCGTGCTATGGGTGGTGACCACATCTCTTATTGTCTCGGTGATGCATCCCATGCATACAGCGGCATCAGTGATGATCCAATGTGGATAGCCGCTTTCAAGGCAGCAGGTATCACCCAAACACCAGACAACGGATTCGGGACGACTCCCCTTACCCTTTATCGCCGCCACCTTTTAATGCTGCATCCGGATATCGTAGTTATTTACGATGAATTGGAAGCATCCGAGCCTGTTCGTTGGGATTGGTTATTGCATAGCCCTACCCAATTTTCCATCCAACAGGAGCAGCATATCCTGTCTACTACCCACCCGACCAAAGGATTTACCACCATCACTCAACAATTCAGTGACCAAGCAAGTCAAATCACGCAAACAGACCAGTTTGTAGTGCCCCCTTTGCCGGAACCTTCGCCACTATATCCTAACCAATGGCATTTGACAGCTACTTTTGCACCCAGTTCCAAGAACCGGATATTGACGATTATACAAATCAAGGACAATTCAAATTCAGGAGAAAGTTCCAATGTCATACGGAAAGGGGATACTTTCCAATGTGGAGAATACGAAATAAAAGCCATCCTGGATAGTTCACGTCCTGCCGAATTGAATGTCACCCATCAGGCAAGTGACGCTATATTCAGCTATTCTTCTGATAATCCGACCATCAACAACGGAACTTATTTGCGGAAATATCTATATTCTTCCCTGCTATATGATACTTCAGACGGTAGATACCGGGTTACGGAACAAATGGATTATATTCCGGTTTCAACACGAGTTGCACGATGACGCGGGATGCTGCGTACTCCACAATATAAATATAATATTAATCATAAGGAATGCGGAAGTCTTGACTTTCGCATTTTTATTTCGTATATTTGTGGTAGCAATAAACAGAGAAATGAAGATAAATAGTACATAAATAAAGACATATAGACTATAGTGCAGGGCATCACAAGGTGTCCTAAGACAGAGAACGGTCGGGAATCACTGTAGATTCCCGACCATTTTTGTATCAATTATTCAATTACGTTTCCTCAATAGGTTAAAAAAACGTTTTTAATAAACTCGAATACCGTTTTTAATAAACTATTCGAAAGTTTATTATAAATCCAAACAGCGTTTATTCAAAAAGAGGAGTTTATTGTAAGGAAAAGGGAGCATAGAAATGTAAACATCTTCTCAGCCCCCTTCTAAATAGTAAAACAATAGAACAATTACCCGTCCAAACAATCTTTACACAACCACTATCTCATTACCTTATACAGTGAATAAACACATTTATTCTTTAGAAAATCAAAGTTGATACTTCAGCGTACACTTCTTACCGTCTATCTTCACCTCTACTTCCAGCTTATCTTCCATAGCCTTTTTAATGCGTGCGGAAATTTTCATGGAAGTATCCACCTTCTTTTGTGGATAAATGACGGTGACATAACGCACAGGCGTACCGCTTTTTTTATCTATGTTGAACGCTATGGCAGGGCGCTTTGCACGTTCGCGATAGAACAATGAATACCAGCCTTCTTCTTCAATCATTTCCGTTCCTTTGGGGCTAAAGCATTGCAGTAACACATTACTCTCTCCGGGATAGTCAGTAATGACACGACTACTATTCTTATCTATTTTCACCTCACCTTCCGCCAGTTGATAGTGTAGATTCACCGTACCTTCTGCCTCGCCTATAGCCTCATCTACAATCACAAAATAACTGTTATCCACAAAAAACACGGAACGACGATGTTTCAATCCCTTATAACCGGGGGGTCGGTCACCAATACAGTATGTTTTAAGGCGTCATCAGCCCACTGTTGGTCGGTTTTACTTACTGATATCTTTTTCAAATTGATGGCAGGATTTACCACTTCCTTACGCATCCGATAATACTCCAGTAAGAAACGGGAGGCGTCTTCCACATTGCCATGCCTATAGGCATCTTTCACTTTTTCCAACCCCGGATAATCCAAATTGAGCAGGGCAAAAATCTCCTCATTAAAAGTGATAGCCTGCACTGGTTCGTTTTTCTTTTCCTGTGCTTCTGCCCACAGACAAACGAAATAAAGTAATAACAGAAATGAAATGATTTTCTTCATGGTTTTCTAATAATGAAATCAAGTATTAAATAATAATGAAGCAAATGTAGCCTATTATTCCTATCAGGGCTTTTAATTCCTTCCATTCCACTTTTACTTTCATACAAAAGTGAATATTGAAAGTATTTTAGATAAAATCAAAAGTGACTTACCAGCAAGATACGTACATTTGCCGCACGTTCACACCACGACCGGAAATCAAAGAGATACATATTAAAAACATATATACCATGAAAAAGAAGTTATTACTCTTTGTTGCATATCTGATATGCTTCATTACTTATTTCCCGGCAAATGCGGGAGAAAAAATATTTGCCACTTATTTCGATATTCCTATCAATAGCCCGGCAGGTACGGAAGTGACCGGACGTATTCATTTGGAAAGAAATAAAGATGTACTGACCTCTCCCATTCCCAAAGGATATAAATTTGAAATCATAGAGCAGGATGAAAAGGAACTGTTCAGAATAGAAACCCGATACGACCTGTCCAACCGAATCATGGGAGTATTGGTAGTAGACAAAAAGAAGAATACCGGTTCTGAACCTTCTTCAAGCATCCTCACTATCGCTCTGAAAGACGGAAATAAGCAAATCAAGAAATTTAAAATCACAGTACGTATCGTAAAAGGTACTTTATGGTCACTACTGTACAAACGGTACACACCCGGTACTATAAAAAACAACCGCCTGTACGGACGGAAAACGTATTCTGATAAAGAAGTTGCCGAAAAGATTATAGAACTGGAAAATAATGACGGACGTTTTGAGGGATTCAAATGTTATACTGCCCATCCGGCAGATTATAAAGGAGTATTCGACCCTAAAAATGAATACACGAATACTCATACAATCGAATATGACTGGGCTGAAGTTGCCTGTCAAATCGGTGGACTCGGTTACTCTTATGCCACCTCAAATGTGTATGGTCCCAAAGGGACTCCCGAAAAACGCAAAGAATTACGCGAAGCTTTATATAAGGCAATATTGGCCTATACCCTTTCTGTCCCTATCGAAGGAAAGGACGTTGAAATAGATGGTAAACCTATCGGCAATTGCACCGGAGATGGCTTCAGTCTGCTCCAGGCTCATAAGTTGGCGGGACATCAGATCCCTACTCATCAATGGACTTTGACAGATCCTTTAGTAGTACCTACACTCTATCTGATGCCTGACATTTTGAAAGGAATGCAAGAAAATGATGAAACTTGCCTGAAAGTGCACGATGCTTTAATTCGCTATAATCAGCTATTTATGTCGATTGTAAAGAGCCGCAGGGCGATTGACAACCCGAAAGAACGTTGGGGAGAAATACAGGATACGCTTTATTCATCCGGTGCCTGGGCAGATGCCAATCTTGGACATCGTTCACGTACAATGTTGGCGTTACCGCTTATTTGGGCAGACTATAACCGTCCTCTCACATATGTTCAATACTGGTATAGCGATTTCTATAATGACAAGCCTTTCAAAGGTTTCAGTTTTTCACCGGGATGGAGCCCACAGGGAATTATTACCGATGTCAGCCGCTGGATGACTAAATATAATATTCCGGCGCATAAATATATCCAGTCGGGATTTCAACCGGACGGTACTATCTCTCATCACATTGCCAATGCGACCGATGCCGCAATGGTAGCTTATGGATTCGAGTGGTTGACAGACTGCAATACCGGATATAGATATTTCCAAAACACGAAGTTCAAAGTAGACGATAAATATTACCAGTTCCAACTAGACCGTTTATTAAACGTTTACCCTAAACTATTTTATAAACAACACATGGATTTCCTTGTGTCAGGACGTTCTTATTTGAATAACTTACAAAAGTTCGCAACCCGGAAATATCCGGAAGCTGTCAATGAAATGCTGAAAGCATGTAGCAAAAACACCAAATTGACAGGAGTGGAAGAATTGCAAGCCACTGTTGATAAAATCAAGGCAAATACATACGAGTATTCCGGCACGGATGCATATTGGGTTAATGAATATCTCGTCCATCGCCGTGGCGAAAATGAAAAGCCTTTCTATTGTTCACTGAAACTAAAATCGGAACGTACAGTAGGAGCCGAAGACTTCGACAAAGTACGCAAATCATGGCATTTGGGTTATGGTATTCTACAACTCAAAGTACGTGGAGACGAATACGCCAGCCAGGTACTAAAAAATTATGACTGGCATGCTGTACCCGGATTGACAGAAGAATGGCGCACAGATCCGCTACCGGCTAAAGGTGGAGCACAAGCATCCTTGCCCGGGCTAAATAAAATTTCCGGTGTATTGGCTGATGGAAAAGCCGGTATGGGTATTTATCACCACCTGACTAAAGAAACGTATAGTTCGGCGACGGCTTTCAAATCTTATCATTTCATTGAAGACAAGATTATCGCATTGGGAAGTGGTATTGCACGTCTCCGTCCGGGACAACAACAGGGAATCGCAACTTTCATCGACCAGTCTGTTTTCAACCAGCCACTGACTTTGTGCATCAACGGTAAAGAACAAACGGTGAAACCGGGCGAATCAATAAACCGCCAAGAAGCTATTACTTCTCTTTGTTGGATTCATCAAGGAGAGAAGGGATACATCATCTTACCTAAGAATAAGCTTGAACTGTTGATAAAAACCGGAAAAGAGGTGAACACTACCGACCTGAAGATTGCAAATAAGAAGCCAAACTTCATCATTGCACTCAATCATGGAATGAATCCCGGAAGCGAACTGGACGATAACTATGTTTACTACCTGGTACCGAACGTCAGCAAAGAAGAGATGAAAGCCAAAGTAGCAGACTTACAGAAAGACATCGCTACTACACAAAATGCGGCATCCAGCCACGCAGCTTACTCTGCCGCCGACAAAACCTGGCAGTATGCGTTCTTCAAACCCGGAACTGCTTCCGTCGGCAAGATGGAAGTTACTTCTGAAGATGTAGCCTTGATTATGTTGCGTGACAATGGCAATAGTTGGACATTATCCGTCAGCAACCCGATGCCTGACGGCAAAAAGCAAACGCTGACTTTCTATACGAATATGTCTTTGAAAGCCGGAACGTACGTTTATCAAACCAAAGGAATGCAGAAACTCGAAGGAGAAACTGTTACCATAAGTCCTGCCAAAGGCGGTTCAAAAATAGTAGTAGAGCTACCCGATATCCGCGATGAAAAGAAATACAATTATCAAAGTGACCTCTATGCCGCTACACCGATTGTTATAGAAATATCCAAGTAGTGAAACACAGAAATATCATGAAAGTAAAAAATATCCTGTTTATGAATAAGTACTCAACTCTTTATATCACAGCCCTCGGACTCATTTCATGTACCGGGGGAAATAAGTCGGCAGAAGCATCTGCAACTGCCGCCAACTGTGACACTAATAAACAACGCCCCAATATAGTCATCTTATTAACAGATGACCAAGGCTATGGCGACATGCGCTGCTATGGTAATGAAAAATTGCAAACACCCAACCTTGACCAATTAGCAGCCGAAGGCACCCGCTTTACAAATTTTTACGCTGGTGCCGCTGCTTCTACTCCCTCACGTGCCGCATTACTCACCGGACGTTATGCCGAACGTACAGGAGTACCCGGTGTAGTAGACGACCAATCGGAAAACGGGCTTAAGCGCAGTGAAATAACGTTGGCCGAATACCTGAAACAAAACGATTACGCCACTGCCATCGTGGGCAAATGGCATTTGGGGTACCAACCCGAATACCTGCCACTGCGTCACGGTTTCACCGAATTTTACGGTATCCCCTACTCCAACGATATGTGGCCGTATCATCCGGCACCCGACCATGCCTACCCCGCATTACCTTTTTATGATAATGACCGCATATTGGAGTACAATGCCCCTGTCAATCAAATGACTACTCGGCTGACTGACCGTGCCGTACGCTTCATCAACGAACATAAGCAGGAACCTTTCTTCCTCTATCTACCCTATACCCAGCCCCATGTACCGCTGGGAGTGTCTGACAAATTCAAAGGAAAATCAGGACAAGGCCTCTATGCCGATGTAATAATGGAAATAGATTGGAGCGTGGGAGAGATTATGAAAGCGCTGAAAGCCAACGGACTGGATGATAACACGATTGTCATGTTTACCTCTGATAACGGGCCCTGGTTGAGTTATGGAAACCATGGTGGAAGCAACGGCGGTTTGCGCGAGGGCAAAGGTACCACCTTTGATGGTGGTCAGCGCGTCCCCTTTATAGTACGTATGCCGGGAGCAATACCCGCAGGCAAAGTGAACGATCAGTTCCTGTCGGCACTCGACATCACGCCTACATTAGTAAACCTCACACAGTCACAAATGCCACGTATGAATAAGTTTGACGGACAAGATGCCTGGGATATTCTTTCAGGAAAAGCAAACGAACACCAGCCTTTCTACTTTGTATATAACGGAGTGGTGGAAGCCTTGCGCGACGGCAAATGGAAATGTGTAGCTCCGCACACCTATCGTATCGTGAAAACTCCCGGTAAAGACGGACTTCCCGGCGAACAGATAGCAGCAGGCGGTAACACCGGTCTCGCCCTTTTTGACTTGGATACCGATCCTCGAGAAAGCAATGACCTGGCTGCTGCACATCCTGAAATAGCAGCGCAAATGCAGGCTAAAATCAAAGAGTTTCAGAAGGAAATGGATGAAGAAATGAAACATTTAATGATCGAATAGACAAGCTATATCAACCAATTGCATCATGAAGAAAATCATACTATTATTGATCCTCATCCAGCTATGTCACCCGGCCGGTATACAAGCACAGTCGGTACATCCCCTACAAGTAAAAGAAATACCTGCATGGGTAGCCAATGCCTTCACTGTAGCCCAGAAACAATCGGAAGCTATGTACAAAGAAGTGATGAAAGACAATCTACTTCCACGTTCCATTCAACGGGGCATGGTGCCCCAAACGGACTGGACGGCAGGCTTCTTTCCCGGTACACTGTGGTATCTTTATACCTACAACCATAAAGAGGTATGGAAAAAACGCGCCCAAGCAGCCACAGCTCTGATGGAAGGTGAACAAAACAATGCTTTTGACCACGACATAGGTTTTAAGATGTACTCCTGCTATGGTAACGGTTATTTACTTACCGGTGACAAAGCCTACCGCCACATCCTCTTCCGTTCAGCTAAAACGCTGGCCTCACGCTATTCATACAAAACGGGACTCATCATGTCATGGGAACCGGACGAAAGCCGTGACTGGCTATTTCCGGTAATCATCGACAATATGATTAACCTGGAACTGCTAATGGAAGCATATAAGATGTCAGGCGACACCACTCTTAGACACATTGCCATATCCCATGCAGATAAAACGATGAAATATCACTACCGCAAGGATATGTCCTGTCCTCACGTAGTAGATTATGAACCGGAAACAGGGGCTATGCGCAAATATGACTGGAACAACGGATCAGATGATACAACCCGTTCCACCTGGTCACGCGGACAATCGTGGGGACTATACGGTTATACCATGATGTACCGTGAAACCGGCAACAAGAAATACCTGCGCCATGCCGAACAGATAGCCGACTTTCTATTAAGTCATCCAAACATGCCGGAAGATATGATTCCTTACTGGGATTATTCCGACCCCAAACGTTCAACCATGCGTGATGCTTCGGCGGCGGCAATCATGGCATCGGCACTAATGGAACTTAGTACCTATTCCGTACAAGGCAAAGCATATTTTGCTGCCGGAGAAAAACAACTGAAAAGCCTGGCTTCGCCCACTTATCTGGCAAAACCGGGAACACATAAGCACTTCATCTTGATGCATGCTACCGGAAATTTCCTGCGAAACAGTGAACTTGACGGAGGACTCTCTTATGCGGACTACTATTTCATGGAAGGAATGTTGAGATACTTACGAGTGCTCAACGGACAGAATCTATATCCATATCGTTCTTTCCATAAGGATATGAGATTCTAAATAGAAAGCCTGTTTGCAGACGTTCCCAATGAATGATAAAAATTGAAGGCACGTTTTGTGGTTGACAGAAAGATGGTTATCTTTACGCTATCTTTAATCAATCTATATACATTCAAAACTTATATATTCAGCACTCATGAGAAACCGATATCTGCAAACAGGCTTTATTTTTTGCCTTTTTCTTTGCTTCTTAACCATATCCGTGTGTCATCTACAAGCAGCGGACAGATACAGCCACATTCATTTCAAGCGATTATCCGTAGAAAATGGCTTGCCACAAAATACGGTTCTTGCGCTGACACAAGATCATAATGGAAAAATATGGGCAGGAACTTTTGACGGCCTATGTTGGTATGATGGTTATCGTTTCTCTTCTTTCTATAAAGACTTAAATGATAGTACAAGCCTTTCAAACAACCATGTTTACTCATTATGTACAGACAAAGAAGGCACAGTATGGGTAGGAACATTAACCGGATTATCCCGTTATAATATCGTCGGAAACAACTTTACCAACTATTCACTTCCCGGCGGATTACCAATACAAATACTTACCATTGTCGATCTTAACGAAAAGAATCAGCTACTGCTGGGCACTAACAACGGGCTCGTCATTTTTGACAAGAAGACCGGACACATGGATTTCCATTCCCATTTGCAAGGCAAAACTATTTATTCTATCTGTAGAATGAATGATGATATGATATTGGGAACTTCTTCAGGAGTTTACTTTTATCAAATCCAGAATCAAAATGTCACCCAATTATTGCCCGAGCTCAAGAAAGAAATAATCTCTTCCATTATTTATGACCCACGCAAGCGTGTCTGCTGGCTAGGTTCTCTAAGTAATGGGATATATTGCACGGATGATAAATTTCAAATTAAGAAACACTATCACAATAAAGACAAAGACTCCGGACTGACTTCCAATGCAGTACGAACACTGACACAAGATGATCAAAGTAGAATTTGGATTGGTACCATAGATGCGCTGTTTATCCTCGAACCGGAAACAGACAGTATAGAAAAGTATTCATTCTCTTACGAAGACGAAAACTCACTGGGGCATAATTCCGTCCGCTCTATTCTGAAAGATAATCAAGGCGGAATCTGGATAGGGACTTTCTACGGCGGACTTAACTACTATCATTCCATGGCTCCGTCATTCAACACAATGTCACACTCGGATTATCATAATTCAATCAGCGACAACACTGTCAGCTGCATCGTAGAAGACCCTTATACCGGGAATCTTTGGATAGGTACTAATGATGGCGGATTGAATGAGTACGACAGGAAACGGAATTACTTCACCGCATATTCCGCAAACCGGAATAATCCTCACGCATTGCAATCTAACAATATAAAATGTGTACTCCCCGACACGGAAGGCATCTATATCGGAAGCCACGGCGGTGGACTAAGTTACTTATCCAGACACAACAGGCAGATTGAAAACTACGTTCTTCCGGAAGCTATTTCTGTAAGCAACAGTTGTTATTCCTTGTTGGATGGAAAAAATGGAACGCTTTGGGTAGGTTCTATTATCGGCTTGTATCAGTTCAATAAGAAAACACATCAGTTATCCCTCCATCCATTAGCACAAAAATATCCCCAGCTGAACACAATCCTCATATCTGTTCTTTATCGTGATTCCAAAGACCGTATTTGGATCGGAACGGAAGAAAGCCTATATGTATATAGCAACGGCAAACTGGAAGAACGGAAGGACTATACTTCCCATTCACCATCCCTCATACAAGCTTTTTATATCCAGGAAGACAGTAACCACGATATATGGGTCGGTTCATCAGTCGGGCTATATCAATATCCCGGTGGAGACCCCGAACATCTGGTACGCTACACAACCAGTGAAGGACTGCCGAACAACTTTATTCATGGAATTCTGGAAGATGGTAAAGGACGTCTTTGGATAACAACTAACCGTGGGTTATCCTGTTTCAATCCTTCCGAAAAAACATTTCTTAATTATACCAAACAAGACGGATTGAGTCACGAACAGTTCAACACTTATGGAGCCTGTAAGACTAAAGATGGCATGTTCTATTTAGGCAGCTTAAAAGGGATCACTTATTTTAATCCGTACGAATTCGTGGATAACCCATTCTCGCCTAATGCCGTCATTACAGGTGCTACCATCATGAATCAGCCCATCATGCTGATAAAAGATGGTGCAGCCAGTGTTTTTCAGGCAGAAAATGGCCGTCTGTTAGGTATGACTTTCCCTTCAAGTATGAAATTCTTCAGTATCCGGTTCTCTGTAATCAATTATCTTTCCGGGCGGCGAAACCTATTTGCCTACAAACTGGAAGGATTTGATGACGACTGGATATATTCGACACAGGCGATCTCTATGCGGGGAGCTAATTATTCCAATCTCCCCCCGGGCAAATATACATTCAAAGTAAAAGCCTGCAATAATAATGGCCGATGGAACGAAACTCCTGCTGAATTCTTTGTACATATCACACCCATGTGGTATCAGACTTGGTGGGCCAAGACGATCTTTGTCTTATTTACACTAAGCATACTGGTATTAGTGGTTTATTTCTTCATTGCCCGTGCGAAAATGAAAATGCAACTCCAGATAGAGCATCTGGAACGTCAGAAGATTGAAGAAGTCAGTCAGGAGAAAGTGCGTTTCTATATCAATATGTCGCATGAGTTACGCACTCCGTTGAGTTTGATACTGGCTCCATTGGAAGAACTAGTGGAAGACAAGAGTAAATTCGAGATACAGGTACAACAGAAACTGTCCTATGTTTACAAGAACGGACGTAAACTATTACATCTCGTTAATCAACTTCTGGATTTCCGCAAAGCAGAATCAGGAGCTATGCCTATTCACGTGACAATAAGCAATGTGGACGAACTGGCGAACAACGTATTCACAATGTTTAAAGAGAATGCGCAAAAGAGAAATATGACTTATCAGTTACAGTCGGAATTGAAAGGTAGCCAGTATCCGATAGACCGGACATATCTCGAAATGATGCTGACTAACCTGCTTTCCAATGCTTTCAAATTTACGCCGGACGGTGGAACTATCATCCTCTCTCTAAACAGAGCCGGGAAATTCTTCCAAATCAGCGTTAAGGATAATGGTGTCGGTATCCCCCCTGCAAAGCTATCCCGTATTTTTGAGCGCTTCTACCAGGTGGACGATCAGCAGAAAGGTAGCGGTATCGGACTTTCTTTAGTGAAATGTCTAGTTGAGAAACATCACGGCACGATTTCCGTCAGCAGTGAACCGCAACAGGGAACGGAATTCCGTATCCTGTTACCCGTAGAATTAAAAGTGTTCACTCCCGAAGAAATAGTAGATGAGAATGATGAAAAATCACTCATCCAGCAAACCAACTCCCTGGCTAAGGATACCCTGATGAATAATGAACAGCTCCACCCACAGATAATGGAAGACGTAGCTCTGGAAGAAGATGATAGCGAATTGGAAGGCATGACGGAAACCATTCTTTTGGTAGATGACAATAAAGAAATGGTAGATTATCTTAAAGGTAATTTCAAATCAAAATATATCACTCTGACAGCCGGAAACGGTGAAGAAGCACTAGCTATTTTGAAAACTCAAAAAGTAGATATAGTACTCTCGGATGTGATGATGCCGGGTATCGATGGTATAAAGCTATGTGAACTGATAAAAAAGAATATGCAGACCTGTCATATCCCCGTTATCCTATTGTCGGCCAAGGGAAGTATAGAAGCACAGACTGCCGGTATCCAAATTGGGGCGGACGATTATATCCCCAAACCGTTCTCTATGAATCTACTGAAAGGTAAAATCCGTAATATTCTGAAATCAAAGCAACGATTAAGATATTATTATTCAAATACAATTGATATTGACACGGCCAAAATGACCTCCAATACGTTGGACGAGGAGTTTATGAGCAAAGCGATACAGATTGTAGAAGAGAATATCGACGATGAGAGTTTCACTACCGATGATTTGGCGGAAAAGCTCTTTATAAGCCGTTCTTCACTGTATCTCAAAATGAACTCCATATCGGGAGAGCCACCCGCCAATTTTATCCGCCGTATCCGTCTCAACAAAGCTTGCAAATTATTACTTGAGGGACGGTATTCAATCTCTGAGATCAGCAGTAAGATTGGTTTCAGTTCACCGTCCTATTTTTCAACGAGTTTCAAGAAGTATGTAGGTTGCCTGCCGTCGGAGTATGTCAAGAATCAGGGGAAGAATATGGAGCAATAGGATTTGGACAGGATGCAGTATTATTATAAATACAATTATTATATTCGCAATAATTGTATTTATAATAATCAGTATGGTAGCTATTCATCATTCTTTTATGTAGCCGGATACATATCCCCTCTTAAAAAAGGTAATCGCCTCTTAATGGGACGACTTCCCGACTCCCTAAAAGTCCACCATTTTGTGCGCTGAAAGGCCTTGGTCTTCGCACCGGGAAACCTTAAAACTGGTAGTCTAACTAAAAATTCTTCAAGTCTTTATACCGCTTCATTGCTTCCAAATAATAATAGTCGGCATAGTTCAACGGGACATTCACCTCACTGTCATGCGGGAAACTGCCTACAGAATGCATCAGGATAAATCCCTTATTCTCATTCTCCTTCGCCAGATAATCCGGGGAGGATAACTGTTTCAATATATTCTCCGCATATTCAATATAGGCATCACTTAGGCTCTGGTCTTCCGTATAAGCATATAACTCGAGCAATGCGGAAGCCGTAACCGCCGCTGCAGAAGCGTCACGGGGAGCATTCGAAATATCGGGCGCATCATAATCCCAATAAGGAATATAATCATTTCCCGAAGGACGGTTCTCCATAATGAAGCGGGCAATCTTATGTGCCGCCTCCAGATAAACCGGATTTTTCGTAAAGCGATAGCACATGGTATAGCCATACACTCCCCATGCCTGCCCGCGAGCCCAAGCGGAAGAATCGGCATAACCTTGAAATGTGCCCTTTGACTCTACCTTTCCGCTCGGAACGGAATAACTTACCACATGATACGAAGTCATATTCTCACGAAAATGATTCTTTAAAGTCTTGTCGGCATGAGCAATGGCAATGTCGCGATATTTGGAATTGCCGGTTTGCTCGGACGCCCAGAAAAGTATTTCAAGATTCATCATATTATCAATGATGACGGGATAACTCCAATCACCGAAATCCCAAGAACGAATCAGACCGATTTCGGGGCTGAAACGTGCGCAAAGACTTTCCGAAGAATTAATCAGGATCTCTTTATCTTTCGGCTCCGGTTTCAGACGAAGAGCATTCCCATAACTGCAATACATCATAAAACCAATGTCATGGTTACCTGTATAATACTGAATACCTTCCAGACGGTCGGTGTACCGACGGGCTTCTTTTGCCAAAGCCTCATCTCCCGACAATTCGTAAGCCAACCACATGGAGCCGGGGTAGAATCCGCTTGTCCAGTCTTTCGCATTTTCCAAACGGTAGCTTCCGTCCACTTTGGTTGAGCGCGGGAAACAGGCTGTATCCGGTACATCTTTCAATTGTTCAGCCATATAGAGCAACTGATGATCGGATGTTTTTACCGCATTCTCAAACCATTCCGGCGCCCCCGTCTTGGGGGTGCTGCAAACGGTCAGCAGACTCATTCCCCAAACCGCTACGTACAACTTTCTTTTCATTTTCATATTAATAGCTTTAGTGATTAAATGTATTCTTATCAATTGCTCCCGGAAGTAAACTGTTTCTCTTCGTTCCGGGTAACGGGCTTACAGGTCTGTTCATCAATAGAAAACGTTACAAGACTATGCAGCAACCAATCCCTTTCGACTATCTTCTTTCAGACTACCTCGAAAGAGGGAGTTACAAACCGGGGGATATCATCCGTTATCGTGAAAGAATAAGTAGGACTCCACGCCATATTCTCACCGGACTTACTTACCGAACGAAAACGCCAATACCAGGCTCCGCTGCTCAATATCTGATGAGGGTTGAACATACACCAGGGGACAGATTTGGAAACGACTGTCGTATTTCCAGGATTCATACTATTAAAATTAATCGATACTTTACTTGTGACAAAAGTAGGGATTATCGGAAAGACGGACTTTATATATCTATTTTTTCAGTATTGATTCCTTATCAACAGGTATTAATATCGTCCAAAGAAGTTTTGATTTTGTGTATCTGTACTATTATTTACAATCTCATCTCAGACAGGAAGCTATCGCCATTGCAAATTGGCATTAACGCCTATATATAAAAATTGCGTACATATATCCTTTCACGGATAATGTACGCAGTTCACTTTAGCGGAATGTATTTTATTTATATAAATAGAACATACGATCCATCAGTTGCCATTTCTCTGCAGAAGTCGCTGTTGCATCCGCCTGTTGGAATATAGACATATAGGCTTCCCATTCAGCCTGACGAGGCAGGGTGGCGAGACGCGCCATCGCAGTCTCCCAATCAAAATCAAGTGGTGTCTCGACTATCATGAACAGACGGGTCCCCAATATATAAATTTCCATTTCCAGAATACCCACTTCACGGATTCCATCCCGGATTTCCGGCCACGCCTCTGCTTCACTATGACGCTTTACATATTCTGCTATCAATTCGGGGTTGTCTTTCAAATCCATTGTCTGGCAGTACCTTTTCACCGGAACTTTATATTCCTGTACTACATAACCATTTTCTTTCATTTTCTAGTGTTCCTTAATTCAATTATATTTTAATTAGTTGGATATATGTTCTTTTTATAGCTAAACAGACTAGACTATCTATCTCACGATGTCTTCCGGGAACTTGGCCGGCATTCCCAGTCTCTTCCAAGTCTCATAATACCAGGCATTGAGTTCGTTTCCATTCAAATCGTTCTTGATAAAGTATTTCAGATGCAAGTAATCCTTATCCTTGATTTCGAATTGCAGAATATTATCCTGATTGTCCAACATCGGAAGATGAATATTCTTCTCGATACTCTCTTTATAAGAATCATCCGTCAGTTGCTTCCACGTTCCATATCCCGTGATGATAGCATCGGAACCGGGAATAATCGTGAAGTTCACGATTCGTCCGTCATCGCTCAGAACCTTGAACGTGTTACTAGGCTTTAAGGCTCCTGGAACATCAGGAGATTCGGACACATAATGGCAAAGCTGCCAAATACCTTTCAAATCGGCCAATTGGAATTTTGTTTTCTTCTGGGCCATCGCACCTGTTACCGCCAACAACATTATTGAAAGCATGGTAAAGAAATAGAGCTTTTTCATGATAGTATTATTTTAGTTAACACTCTCGAATGCGTATGTCCAAATATAAAGATTTATTTTGAGAAAAGAAACAGAAAGCGCATAAAAAAACTCGCATAACCAGAAGATTATGCGAGTTTTACATAAATATACCGAAATATTAGAAATCAGCATTTCGCGGTGTACGCGGGAACGGTATCACGTCACGGATGTTGGACATACCCGTTACAAAGAGCAACAGGCGTTCAAAACCTAGTCCGAAACCGGAATGAGGACAGGTACCGAACTTACGCGTATCCAGATACCACCACATATCCTTCATCGGAATGTGAAGTTCTTCGATACGGGTCATCAGCTTGTTGTAGTCCGATTCACGTTCGGAACCGCCGATAATTTCACCGATCTTCGGGAAAAGAACATCCATCGCACGTACCGTCTTGCCATCCTCGTTCTGCTTCATATAGAAGGCTTTGATTTCCTTCGGATAGTCAGTCAGAATGACCGGACGTTTGAAGTGATCTTCCACCAAGTAGCGTTCGTGCTCGGAAGCCAAGTCCACACCCCAGTAAACGGGGAACTCGAACTTATGACCTTTCGCTACGGCATCTTCCAGAATCTTGATACCGTCTGTATAGGGCAGACGAACAAAATCATCTTTCAATACACCTTGCAGACGCTCAATCAAGCCCTTGTCGAACATATCGTTCAGGAACTTCACATCATCCGCACAGTTATCCAACGCCCATTTCACACAGTACTTGATGAACTCTTCAGCCAAGTCCATATTATCTGTAATGTCGTTGAAAGCAACTTCCGGTTCAATCATCCAGAACTCTGCCAAGTGACGGGGAGTATTGGAGTTTTCGGCACGGAACGTGGGACCGAATGTGTAAATAGATCCCAAAGCCGTAGCAGCCAACTCACCTTCCAACTGACCGGAGACTGTCAGACTTGCCTGTTTGCCAAAGAAATCGTCATCATAAATGATAGAGCCTTCTTCGTTTTTCTTCAAGTCATACAAGTTCATGGTGGTCACCTGGAACATCTGTCCGGCACCTTCGCAGTCAGAAGCCGTAATGATCGGTGTATGGAAATAGAAGAATCCTTTTTCATGGAAGAATTTATGAATAGCGATCGCCATATTGTGGCGGATGCGGAACACAGCACCAAATGTATTGGTACGCGGACGCAAATGAGCTATCTCACGCAGGAATTCCATGGAATGACCTTTCTTCTGCAATGGATATGTATTGTCGCAAGTACCCAGCACTTCGATTTCGCGAGCCTGCACTTCCACCTTCTGGCCGGAACCTACTGATTCTACCATTTCCCCGTTCACGCTGATACAAGCACCGGTGGTGATCTGCTTCAACATCTCTTCGTCGAAATTAGCCAAGTCTACTACGACCTGCAAATTATTTATTGTAGAACCGTCATTCAGTGCGATAAAGTTTACTTGTTTGCTACCTCTGCGGGTGCGAACCCATCCTTTCACATTGACCATAGCGCCAATATCCGTGCGCTTCAACAGATCAACAATTTTTGTTCTACCAATCTTTTCCATTTAACTTATTCTTTTATTAACGTTCTTATTCAAACGAACCCATACGGAGGTAGTTTACTTCTGCTTCCGTCAGGTAACGCCAGTCTCCGCGTCGCAGACCTTTTTTAGTCAGCCCGGCGAAGAATACACGGTCGAGTTTCACTACTTTATAACCCAGTGATTCGAAAATACGGCGAACGATACGGTTCTTGCCGGAGTGGATTTCGATACCTACCTGGTCTTTTTTAAAGTCATCTGTATAGCTGATAGCGTCTGCATGAATCTCGCCGTCTTCCAACTGGATACCGGCTGCAATCTGATCCATATCCGCTTTCGTCAGGTTCTTGTCCAGATGAACATGATAAATCTTCTTCTTCAGGAATTTCGGGTGTGTCAACTTGGAAGCCAGATCACCGTCATTCGTCAGTAACAGTACCCCGGTGGTGTTACGGTCAAGACGTCCTACCGGGTAGATACGTTCGTTGCAAGCGCCTTTTACCAAATCCATTACTGTACGGCGTTCCTGCGGATCATCTGATGTAGTAACCGTATCTTTCGGCTTATTCAGCAACACGTATACTTTGCGTTCAATACTAACCGGTTCTTCGTGGAACTTAACCACATCCGAGCGTTTGATCTTTGTACCCAATTCAGTTACTACCTCACCGTTTACAGAAACCACACCCGCCGTAATAAATTCATCAGCCTCACGGCGTGAACAAACACCGGCATTTGCCAAGAACTTATTCAGACGAATCGGTTCGTTCGGGTCAACAAACTGTTCCTTGTACTCAATCTGTTTCTTCACGCTGTACTTAGCATTCGGATCATAATCAGCGGTACGCGGACGAGGACGGTATCCTCCTTGACGGTCGTTGTTGAATCTCGGACGGTAACCTCCGCCATTGTTGCTGCGATAGCCGCCACCTTCACCGCCATTGAAACGGGGACGATACGGACGGTCACCACCTTCACGGTTGTAAGGACGCTGAGGACGGTCGCCACCTTCACCGTTATTGAAACGGGGACGATACGGGCGATCACCACCTTCACGATTGTAAGGACGCTGAGGACGGTCGCCACCTTCACCGTTATTGAAACGAGGACGGTAAGGACGGTCACCACCTTCGCTATTGAAACGGGGACGTTGAGGACGGTCACCGTATGAACCACCTTCACTATTGAAACGGGGACGTTGAGGACGATCACCGTATGAACCTCCTTCGCTATTGAAGCGGGGACGCTGAGGACGGTCACTGTAAGAACCACCTTCGCTATTGAAGCGAGGACGTTGAGGACGGTCGCCGTATGAACGTTGCGGACGTTCGCCTCCTTCATTGTTGGCATTAAATCTCGGGCGATACGGACGATCCCCTCCTTCACGATTGTAAGAAGGACGATACGGACGGTCGCCACCTTCTCTGTTGTAAGACCTGTTACCATCACGGCCGGCACCTGCATTCTCTTCATTGAAAGAATTTTCGCGCCATTCTTCGTTTTCTGTGCTCATTTTTTTATTCGAATAAAATTAGACTTTGGCCTCACGGCCTATTTAAAAACACGTTTATTATATTAGTAAACAATTAAAGCCCCGTATAAGTATGGGGAGTGATTGCTCTTAACTCTTTTTTAATATCTTCGCTTACATTCAATTCTTCGATAAACTCTTTAATAGAACTTTCTGTAATAGCTTGGTTGGTCCGGGTCAAAGCTTTCAAAGCTTCATACGGATGCGGATAAGCCTCACGGCGCAGAATTGTCTGAATAGCTTCTGCCACTACACTCCAACAGTTATCCAAGTCACGATAGATAGCCGGCTCGTTCAGCAACAGTTTGCGCAATCCCTTCAAAGAACTTTGGATGGCAATCACAATGTGACCGAAAGGCACACCCACATTACGCAGCACCGTTGAATCTGTCAAGTCACGCTGCAAACGGGAAACAGGGAGTTTCACGGCCAAATGTTCCAGAATGGAAGTCGCAATACCCAGATTACCCTCCGCATTTTCGAAGTCAATCGGGTTGACCTTATGCGGCATAGCGCTCGAACCAACTTCTCCGGCTTTGATCTTCTGCTTGAAGTACTCCATAGAAATATACTGCCAGAAGTCACGGTTCATATCCACCATAATGGTATTGATACGCTTCATTGCATCAAAAACAGCAGAAAGGTTATCATAGTTCGAAATCTGCGTTGTATACTCTTCGCGCTCCAACCCCAACTTCTCTGCAACAAATCTGTTGCCGAATTGTTTCCAGTCGTACTGGGGATATGCGACATGATGTGCATTGTAATTTCCGGTAGCGCCACCGAACTTGGCAGTAATCGGACTGGCTTTCAACGTTGCCAACTGACGTTCCAGACGGTAAACGAATACCATCACTTCTTTACCCAAGCGGGTGGGAGAAGCCGGTTGACCGTGAGTTTTGGCAAGCATAGGGATATTTGCCCAGTCCGTTGCGTATGTTTTCAATTGTGCAATCAGTTCTTCAATCAACGGATAGTAGACCTGTTCCAATGCTTCTTTGATAGAAAGAGGAACAGACGTATTGTTGATATCCTGAGAAGTCAGTCCGAAATGGATGAATTCCTTATAGTCATCCATCCCACCCATCTTGTCAAATTCTTCTTTCAGGAAGTATTCTACTGCTTTCACGTCGTGGTTAGTCACACTCTCGATATCTTTAATGCGCTGTGCATCCGCTTCTGAGAAGTTACGGTAGATATTCCGTAAAGTTTCAAACACGCTACTATCGATTCCTTTTAATTGCGGCAAGGGAAGTTCGCACAAGGTGATAAAGTATTCCACCTCTACCTGTACACGGTATTTGATCAGTGCAAATTCAGAGAAATAAGCTGCCAAAGCTTTCGTTTTGCCTCTATATCGACCATCAATCGGGGATATGGCCGTCAATACATCAAGTTCCATACGTTTTCTTAGATAATTATCAGAGCGCAAAATTAACTCTTTTTCCTGAGTTATAAGGCAAAAGGATAAAGAAAGTTTGTATAAAAGCGGTAAGAAATAAAAAAAGTCTCACGAATTTCTTCGCAAGACTTCTGTTTTGTGTGGGCGTTGACGGATTCGAACCGCCGACCCTCTGCTTGTAAGGCAGATGCTCTGAACCAGCTGAGCTAAACGCCCTTGTTAATGAGCCGGAAGTGTTTCGTTTTTTCGTGTGGGCGTTGACGGATTCGAACCGCCGACCCTCTGCTTGTAAGGCAGATGCTCTGAACCAGCTGAGCTAAACGCCCGTACACTTCCGTTTCAAAAGCGATGCAAAGGTACGGCTTTTTTTGAAACCTCCAAACATTTCTAATAATATTTTTCAAGAAAATTTTTATCCGGCAAACGAAGCTACTGATTATCAGCAAATAATAAAGGAGATTTTTTTCATGCAATTTTTCCTGACGGTTACGCTTGTTTCCGAATTATACGTGCCGGATTCCCGACTGCAACACAATCGTCGGGTATATCTTTTGTGACGACACTACCCGCCCCTATCACACAGCGACTGCCAATCGTCACACCGGGACAGATGATAGCTCCACCGCCAATCCAGCAATCTTCACCAATCGTCACCGGATAAGCGTATTCCTTAGAGCCTCTCCTTTCCAGATAATCCATCGGATGATGCGGAGTGTAAATCTGTACACAGGGGCCAATCAACGTATGAGCGCCAATCGTGATATATCCGCCATCCAGGAATGTACAATTGGCATTGACAAAAACGTGCTCGCCCAGTTTGATTCCATCTCCATGATCACAATGGAAAGGCGGACAGATAATCGATGTCTCAGGTATCCCGGGCACTAATTCTTCCAATAGCTTTCTGTATCCGTCTTCGTATGTACTCATTCCTCCCATACGAGCCAGCAGTGCTTTGGCATGCGCAAAACGTTCTTGTATTTCCGGCACAGCCATATCGGCCAACCGGCTGCTACGCATTTTTTCTACTTCTGTCATACATTATATTTCTTTACCATTAGTAAACACAAACTTTTTCTCATCCGAAAGAGACTCATTAAACTCGAATCCTTCCCAAGAGAAATGTTTCAGTTCTTCCGGATTTTCTATTTTATTCTTTAGAACGAAACGTGTCATTTCACCACGCGACATCTTTATATAGATAACAACCGAAGCCCACTTCCCGTTTTTCCACACCTGAAACTCCGGAGTAATGACACGTACTTCTTTTTCTACCCGCTTCCAGTCGAACAGGCTTTTCATCTCATCACTTGCCAAATTGCAGAGTATACCACCCGCGTTCTTTATATCTTCTATGAATATATCCGTCAGACGGGACTGCCAATAAGAGAACATAGTCTGATTCCCCAATTCCGGCAACACGACATCCCCCTCCAACCGATAAGAACGGATAATATCCAGCGGCCTCAACAAGCCGTAACAGAATGAAGTCAACCGTAGATGTTCCTGTGCATATTCAAATTCTTCTTTGGAGAAATCTTTCGCATTCAAACGCTTGAACACAATTCCGGTGTAAGCCAACAAGGCCGGAAGTTCCGGAGTGCCTTCCGCATGAAAAACCTGATAACGCCTATAATTCTCCACAGCTATCTTTGCGTTTACACGCAACAGACGTTCCAACTCGTCCACTGAGAACTGCGACATCTGCAAAGCTATCTCGGACGCTTCTTTTTGAAAACGCGGAACTGTGTTCAAAGGAGCTTTCATCTTTGAAGTCTCACTCATAGTCTTGGCGCAGGATAGAAGTACTAACATGATGAATCCTATTTTATCTACAACTCCCTCCTTGAACAAGCCAAAGAGGGAGTCTTACTTAGTTTAATATACCATACCGCTCAAGCAGTTTTTATTTGTATTCTTGCCAGCTCTTAATCTGAATATCATTCAATTTCAAGTCACAGAATGCTTCGATAAAGGCACTTGCCAGACGAGCGTTTGTAATCAACGGGATGTTATGGTCAATAGCGCCACGACGGATACGGTAACCATTTGTCAATTCACGTTTACTATGATTCTTCGGAATGTTGACGATCAAATCAAACTTGTGATCGGCAATCATCTTCATCACGTTATTTTCCGCACCCGGTTTTTCATCCGGCCAATAAACCGGAGTAGTATCCACACCATGAGCATTCAGGAAGGCTGCGGTTCCGGCAGTAGCGTAGATCTGATATCCCTTAGCGAATAACATACGGCTGGCATCCAGCAAATCAACCTTTGACTTCATAGCACCGGAAGAGAACATCACTGCTTTTTCAGGAATCTTGAAGCCGGTAGCAATCATTGCATTCAACAATGCTTCAGAGAAATCATCACCGATACATCCCACTTCACCCGTAGAAGACATATCCACACCCAATACCGGGTCAGCCTTGTGCAAACGGGAGAAAGAGAACTGAGATGCTTTTACACCAATCCAATCGATATCGAATGCAGATTTATCCGGACGTGAGTACGGAGCATCCAGCATGATGCGGGTAGCCGTTTCAATGAAGTTACGTTTCAGTACCTTAGAAACAAACGGGAAGCTACGAGAAGCACGCAAGTTACACTCGATTACTTTCACCTCATTGTTACGGGCCAAGAACTGAATATTGAACGGGCCGGAGATATTGAGTTCTTTGGCAATCTGACGGCTGATCTTCTTGATACGACGTGCTGTTGCAAAATAAATCTTCTGAGCCGGGAACACCAGTGTAGCGTCACCGGAGTGAACGCCTGCAAATTCCACATGTTCGGAGATTGCGTACTCTACTACTTCACCGTTCTGGGCAACCGCGTCAAACTCAATCTCTTTTGTATTTTCAAGGAATTGAGAAACAACCACCGGATATTCTTTAGAAACTTCGGCAGCCATCTTCAAGAAATTCTCCAGTTCCTCGTCATCGTAGCAAACATTCATTGCAGCTCCCGAAAGCACGTAAGAAGGACGAACCAATACCGGATAGCCTACTTTTTCTACGAATCCTTTGACATCCTCAAGGCTCGTCAGCTCTTGCCAAGCCGGCTGGTCGATACCCAGTTGATCAAGCATAGCGGAGAATTTGTTACGATTCTCGGCGCGGTCGATCGAGATTGGAGAAGTACCCAATACAGGAACCGACTGACGGTAAAGTTTCATGGCCAGGTTGTTCGGAATCTGTCCACCTACGGAAACAATCACGCCGCGAGGCTGTTCAAGATCGATTACGTCGAGCACACGTTCAAAAGAAAGTTCATCGAAGTACAGACGGTCGCACATATCATAGTCTGTAGAAACTGTTTCCGGGTTGTAGTTAATCATAATTGATTTATAGCCCAGCTTACGAGCGGTCTGAACTGCATTCACCGAACACCAGTCAAACTCAACCGAGCTACCGATGCGATAAGCACCCGATCCCAACACGACTACTGATTTTTCGTTCTTATAATAGTTTACATCATAACCTTCCACTGCATATGTCATATACAGATAGTTGGTCAGTTCCGGATGTTCGGAAGCAACTGTATTGATACGTTTTACAGCCGGAAGGATACCCATAGATTTACGATGAGCACGTACCGCCAAGTTTTCTTTCTCCATATTTCCTGTCGGATTCAGAACAAAACGTGCGATCTGGAAGTCAGAGAAACCTAAAATCTTTGCTTCACGCATTACATCAGCCGGAATATCTTCTACCTTATTATAAGTAGATAACTTAGCTTTATAATCAACAATATTTTTTAGTTTGCCGAGGAACCAAGGATCAATCTTTGTCAGATCATGGATACGTTCGATAGTGTATCCTTCTTCCATAGCCTGCGCAATGGAGAAGATACGCAAGTCGGTCGGACGTGAAAGTTCCTTATCGAGATCGTCGAAATGGAGTTCGTCATTACCTACGAAACCATGCATACCCTGTCCAATCATACGAAGACCTTTCTGAATGATTTCTTCGAAAGAACGACCGATAGACATGATCTCACCTACCGACTTCATGCTCGAACCGATTTCACGAGATACACCGGCAAACTTCGTCAAGTCCCAACGAGGGATCTTACAGATATAATAGTCAAGCTGAGGAGCAACATATGCAGAGTTAGGAGTTCCCATCTCACCAATCTGGTCGAGCGAGTAACCCAAAGCAATCTTGGCTGCGACAAATGCCAACGGATAACCGGTAGCCTTAGAAGCCAAAGCGGAAGAACGGCTCAAACGAGCGTTTACTTCAATCACACGGTAATCATCCGTATCAGAGTTGAAAGCATATTGAATATTACATTCACCTACGATACCTAAATGGCGGATACATTTTGTAGAAAGCTCCTGCAACATTTTCAGTTCCTTGTCGTCCAGTGAGCAAGTCGGAGCAACAACGATAGACTCACCGGTATGAATGCCCAGAGGGTCGAAGTTTTCCATGCTCGCTACTGTAAAACAGTGGTCATTAGCGTCACGGATTACCTCAAACTCTATTTCTTTCCAGCCCTTCAAAGACTCTTCAACAAGAATTTGTTTAGAGAACGCAAATGAACTTTCAGCCAGCTTAAGGAATTCTTCCTCATTAGCGCAAATACCGCTACCAAGACCTCCCAGCGCATAAGCCGAGCGCACCATAACCGGATAGCCAATCTTACGGGCAGCAGCAATCGCGTCTTCCATACTTTCTACAGCTTGGCTGACAGGAGTTTTCATACTGATTTCATCGAGCTTCTTCACGAACAGATCGCGGTCTTCAGTATACATGATAGCCTCAACAGACGTACCAAGCACTTTTACTCCATATTTATCAAGAATACCCTGTGTATAGAGTTCTGCCCCGCAGTTCAATGCGGTCTGTCCGCCAAATGCCAACAGAATACCGTCCGGACGTTCCTTCTTGATAATTTCTTCTACGAAATAAGTAGTTACGGGAAGGAAATACACTTTATCGGCAATGCCTTCAGAAGTCTGAATGGTTGCGATGTTCGGGTTTACCAATACTGAGCTGATACCTTCTTCTTTCAAAGCTTTCAGTGCTTGTGAGCCTGAGTAGTCGAACTCTCCGGCTTGTCCGATTTTGAGTGCTCCAGAACCCAAAACGAGAACTTTCTTGATTTCCTTTTCCATTTCTTTTGTTGTTATAATAAGTTGTTATTTCTAAGTTCGTCCATAAAAAAAATGCGTTACCCTCAAAAAAGGATTAACGCATTACCAAAGAACTAAAATATCGTTTTTGGAGAAAAAAGAAGAAGCCTGCCGTTTCCGGGTGCAAAACATCCGAATGTAGATAATACTTACTTCTGATTTCCTGTTGATTCATTGTCGGTTCCAAAATTTTTGCAAAGTAACGACATATTTTGCAAATGGCAAAAAGAAACGTCTACTTTTTTACAGTGAAGTGCTCCCATTTTGATACATCTTTCAGTTTTTATCCGTATCTTTGTCGCTAAATAGATATTAATAAGGTAATAACAATGGGAAAAGAAAAAATAATATTGACGGGCGACCGTCCTACCGGAAGACTTCATATCGGTCACTATGTAGGTTCGTTGAAACGCAGAGTGGAGTTACAAGACGCGGGTGATTATAGCAAGATGTTTATCTTCATTGCCGATTCGCAGGCATTGACTGACAATATAGACAATCCGGAGAAAGTACGTCAGAATGTTATTGAGGTTGCCCTCGACTATCTGGCTTGCGGAATCGATCCTTCCAAAGCGACCATCTTTATTCAGTCGCAAATACCGGAACTGTGCGAACTTAGTTTCTATTATATGGACCTTGTAAGCGTATCCCGACTGCAACGTAACCCGACTGTGAAATCGGAAATCCAGATGCGTAACTTTGAAGCAAGTATTCCTGTAGGTTTCTTCACTTATCCTATCAGCCAGGCAGCGGACATCACAGCATTCCGTGCAACAACTGTCCCTGTGGGTGAAGACCAGGAACCGATGCTCGAACAGGCTCGTGAAATCGTTCGCCGTTTCAACTATATATATGGTGAGACATTGGTAGAACCGGAAATCCTGTTGCCGGACAATGCAGCCTGCCTGCGTCTTCCGGGAACTGACGGTAAAGCTAAAATGAGTAAATCACTCGGAAACTGCATCTACCTTTCGGAAGAACCGGAAGAAATCCAGAAGAAGATTATGAGTATGTATACCGATCCGGGACATCTCCGTGTACAAGACCCGGGAAAGATTGAAGGTAACACCGTATTCACTTACCTTGACGCTTTCTGCCTCCCCGAACATTTCGAACGCTACTTACCGGATTATCCGAATCTGGCAGAATTGAAAGCACATTATCAACGCGGCGGACTGGGCGACGTAAAAGTGAAACGTTTCCTGAACTCTATTATGCAAGAAATACTTGAACCGATTCGCAATCGCCGCAAAGAATTCAGCAAAGATATTCCCGCTGTCTACGAAATGCTCCAAAAAGGATGTGAAGTGGCAAGAGCTACCGCAGCCGAGACATTGGCTGATGTAAAGAAAGCAATGAAGATCAATTACTTCGATGATAAAGAACTGATCGAAGAACAGGTAAAACGCTTCTCTCAGGAATAAGAGATTATCAGAGAGTGTGTCATAATGAATAATAAAACTCTCCTACAACTAAAAAAGTCCGGGTCCACTTGCCCGGACTTTTTGTTTCTATGAAAAGCTAGATAAATCCATTAATTTATAAACTCTATCCAATAAAAGTAAGAAGCAATTTGAAAAATTCTGTATCTTCGTAATAAAAACGTAAAACCTGCAAGAAGTATGATTACCAATCGGGAAGAAGTGCTGGAAAAGGCCTTTAAGGTATTTGTCAAAATGAACTACGAGAAAGCCAGCTTTACAGAGATTGCGAAAGCCTGCGGACTATCAAGAGCAGGCATCATCCACTACTTTCCATACAAATTAGATTTATTTGTAGCAGTAGTGGACAAATTTGTATTTCAAATCCATCATCCGAATAATAAGTTCGATGTAAAAGAATGTACCTTAAAAGATTTTATCGAACTGTATTTGAAAGGTGTAACCGCTACCATGAAGCGATTGGTGGAATTAATAGATGACGGTGACAATCCTTATGATTCTTGTCCCAACTTTTACTATTTTCACTTCTTCACACAGGTCAGGATGTACTATCCCAATATCCGGAAACAGATACCCAAGTTTTATGAACAAGATTATCATTTGTGGACTACCATTATACAACAAGCAAAAGATAGTGGAGAAATACGTCCTGATACAGATGTGAAGAAGGCGGCAACCATGTTCCGTCAAATGTATTTCGGTCTGTCTTATGAGCAATCATTCTTAAACGGATTGGATGTCGATCTTCTTGCTGAAAATTTCCGTTATATTTACTCATTACTGAAATGATAAGCCACTGATAAAGTGTACATTGACAGAAAGTTAAGCAAAAACCAAACAATTGTATGGTTTTTGCTTAACTTTTTTATATATTTGCGCCTAAGTCAATAACTTAAAAAGATAAATTATGCCAATTTACACACTCATTCCCATCGTTTTTATCGCCCTATATTTAGGGTATTGGTTCTATATAAAGAACAAGAACTCACAACAAGCTCAAATTGTCAGCAACACTGATTTCAAAGCAGAATTTGCAAATGCCGAGAAGTATAAAAACCACTTCCTGACTTCCGAACTACCTTTCTTAAAGAAAGCGATGGAACAGGAAAAGATTGATGCTTTCAACTATGCCAGCAATGAATATGGGGTAGCTTCTGCCCTCAAAGACGGAGTAAAAGATAAATTAAAAGGAATGGCAACTTTGGGAGCAGTACGTTTCACCACAGTGCAAACACCTAAATATCTCGTACTAAGCGGAAAAAACTTACATTTATTCGACACAGATACGGACGGTGAGATCGATCGGCACTTTATCTTCGATGCAGCACGTCTTGAGAATTCCAGACTTACCAAACTTCCACTGACCGGTTCGGTACAGGCACAGGCTCAAGCTCGTGGAAATAACATAAAAGCCTATAAGTTATCACTACAGACTGATGACAAACCTGTCGAACTCATCATCTACTCTTGCTTGATTTTTACAAATATTGCAGAAATACCAACGAATCCCCAAGAGACAATAGAAGCCATTATCATAGCAAATGATTTTTTGAAACAACTAGGCGACCTGTATCCGAACCTAAAAGTTTCACTTCCGATATTCGACTAAAAGAAAAATATAGGAGAGAAAAATAAAACTGTATTCAACAGGGTAACTAATAAAAAGACGGCTGAAAGCGAGAACACCTACTTTCAGGTTTCGCTTTCAGCCGTTTTTCTTTTTTCAGCAAGCGACTATAAAGAATCGTTGAATGCTGAAATCATTTCGTTACTGTGCTGATTCTACCAATACTACACGGTTCAGAATCGGTTGACCGAATTTATCGACACCACCACCGGCAGCAACTTTCAGTCTATCGGCAGAAATGCCATACTTCTTGACGAGCAAATCTTTAACAACTTGTGCACGTTCCAGACTCAACTTCTGGTTGAAAGCCGGAGTACCGGTTGCAGAGTCTGCATATCCATTGATTGTGTACGTAGTATTCGGAGATTCTTTTATCTTATTAGCAAGGTATGACAAGTTCATTTCTTCTTGCGGAGACAACTTATCAGAGCCAATCTTGAAGAATACGGTACGTGGAGCAATGTTAGTATCTGCAATCACAACTTCTTCAGTGTCTTCTATTTCCACCGGTTGTTGTGCGTTAGCCAACTGCTGTTGCAACTGCAGATTAGCGGCAGCCATCGCATTCATCTGATCACGCATCTGACTTAATTCGATTTCAGAGATAATCTGTGGTACAGGACGTTGGAATCCACGAGTCGGGAAATAATAGGTTACACCTACAGTAGCACCTAAGATACCGTCATAGTCACGTTTACCTCCGTGTTCACCGTCAAACTTACCTTCCAGTCCTGTTGCACTCAATTCCAAATTCAAATCGACAGCATTCGACAAGCGGAAACGGTTGATGATACCTGCATTGAAAGTAGCCGAGTTGGTATGAGGACGAGTATAGGAGTGAGCCCAACCTGCACCGATATAAGGTATGATCTCATAAATACGATCCGGATTATATCCACCGAATAATGCATTTAAGTTAATCATCAAATCACCGTGAAGGTTCATATAATCCCATCTCTGTTTGTAAGAACCATCTTCTCTCGGGCCACCGACTACATAATCGGCCGTTTCATTCATTGTGAATCCCTTAGCTTGCAGTCCGCTGTATTGCAAACGTACACCAAAACCCGGAGTCACCCATTTGCCGACAGATACATTAAAAGTAGGAGCGACACGGTCTCTGAATTTGCCGATATGGTCATTGTTGCCATACAGCACCTGAGCACCACCTCCTACAGAGAAGAACCAGTTACTCCAAAATGGATTGGTTATTACTTGATATTTATCCTGTACCTGAATCACTTCGTATTCAGTTACCGTCATAGTCTGCTGCGCAGAAGCGACAGACGCAACGCCGGCAAAAGCCAGCAACATCAGAATCTTTTTCATATACCTAATAGTTAAGTGGTTATTTAAATCTTTTTCTTTGTTTAACTAATTAAATAACACGAACCGAACTAAAAGGTTTTATGAATAGAAAAAATAATTTGTTTTATTTGAATAAACGTTCGATATCTTCCTCTTTGATCGTTGTCAGCACTGTTTTCCCATCCGGGGTGTAATTCGGTGAAGGACAGGCAAAAAGATTATCGACAAGGCTTACCATCTCTTCATTGCTCAATACTTGTCCGTAAACGATTGCCGCCGCACGCGCCAATGTTAAAGCCAATATATTTTGGATTTCTTCCTTTACATCGTTTCCTTTTTCCATTGCCGTATGCAGCATATTACGCACCAATTCAACCGGATTCAACCCTTCGATACCCGATGGAATGCCATTTATAGCATAACTTCCGCCACCTAAATTACTCAAATCAAAACCTACCGCTGCCAAATCATCCATGATACCTTGCAACACGGCTGCTTCCGAAGCCGGCAACTGCAATATCTCCGGGAAGAGAACGCCTTGAGATACTCCTTGTTTCTGCTGGATCTGTTCCATATAACGGTCGAAAAGTACTCGGATATGTGCCCGGTGCTGATCGATAAGCATCAAACCGGATTTCACAGAAGTCAGAATGAAGCGCCCTTTAAATTGCAAATGTTGGTTTCCTTTCTCCACCACAGGCTCATCGCCATACAAGGTCGAAGCCATGGATGTCAGCGTTTCTCCCTCTTTTTCCGTAACAAACGATTGTTGTTCACCACTAAAAGGATTTTCCCAGTCTGTCTCAGGCTCGGGCATCGGATTATTCATTTTGCTAGCCTTTGTCAATCCCCCGTATAAATCTTCCCATTCCACTTTGGAGCGACTATATGAACCGCCACTACTGCCTCCGGCCGAAACCTTGAACGGATTATAATCTGAATTATAATGAACTTTAGGAGGTTCGGAAGAGGTGCTCTGCTCAAACGCCGGAATATCGGGCATGTCTTCCGTATCGAAATCAATAGAAGGAATAGCGCTGAACTTACCCAATGACTCTTTGACAGAAGCCGAAAGAATCTGCCAGATAGCCTGTTCATTCTCAAACTTGATTTCTGTTTTTGTCGGATGGATATTCACATCGATATTAGCCGGATCTACTTCAAAATAAATGAAGTAGGAGATCTGTTCACCGGCGGGAATCAACTGCTCATAAGCTTCCATCACCGCCTTGTGAAAGTAAGGATGGCGCATATAACGTCCATTGACAAAGAAATACTGATGTGCACCTTTCTTGCGGGCAGTCTCCGGCTTAGCTACGTATCCGGAGATTTTCACCATCGTAGTATTCACCTCTATATTCAGCAGTTGCTGATTGAGCTTTTTACCGAAAATAGCCATGATACGCTGGCGCAACGGAGATACGGGAAGATTGAAAAGTTCGGAATCATTACTGTAAAGTGAGAAGGCAACTTCCGGATGAACGAGAGCGATCCGTTCAAATTCAGCAAGGATATTACTCAGTTCGGTGGAATTAGCTTTCAGAAACTTACGCCGGGCCGGCACATTAAAGAACAGATTCTTTATAGAGAAATTGCTTCCTTTAGAACAGGAAACAGCTTCCTGACTCTCCACTGTAGAGCCCGCTATCACCAGCTTTGTCCCTAGCTCTTCTGATTCCGGACGTGTCTTCAACTCCACCTGCGCCACTGCGGCTATGGAAGCCAAAGCTTCTCCTCGAAATCCCATCGTGCGCAAAGCAAACAAATCGGAAGCCTCACGTATTTTGGATGTAGCATGGCGTTCGAAAGAAAGACGGGCATCCGTTTCGGACATTCCCTTTCCATCGTCAATAACCTGAATACTCGTTTTCCCCGCATCAGTCACCAGCACATGTATATTTTGCGCCTCTGCATCAATTGCATTCTCCACTAGCTCTTTGACTACAGACGCCGGACGTTGTATCACTTCACCGGCAGCAATCTGATTGGCTACCGAATCCGGCAACAAATGAATAATATCGCTCATACTTCGTAAATTAACAATTAAAAACTCCAACTTCCTGTTGCTAAATAATGCCACAGATAGAGAAGAAAGGCAATGATAATCAATATGATTCCGAAAGAGACCGGCTTGCGGCCACTTGCTTTTCTTCTTTTCAAGTGGGTAGTTCCTTCGATAAACTTACCACGGATATCTTCCGGATTAAATTCTTTCTCCGGCAACATCCCCAAGTCGCGTTTAGCGTTCTCTTCCATCTTGGCGAGTTTCTCTTTACGCTCGTCTACATAAATGTATTGATGATTAAAGCCACGGGGTTTCCTCATCGAATTAAACATTCCCATACTGCTACATATTAATTAAGTTACGCTTATCTGTCTTTGGACGCCTGTCGGTAGTCGGTTTTAACGTTTCTCCCGCACGTTTGCCACGCCAGTTGAAAATATCGTCTTTATTCAACGGACGGACATAGTCAAACCAGGCAAAAGTAGGGAGACGCAGTTTGTCAGGAGGGATTTGGTCCATCGGATACATCGTTCCGTTAGATTTGCCGACAAACAACCCTTTTTCCATTTTCTTATCCTTCATATAAAGATGGAGCACGCTGCCCTCCAAACAGTTAAATCCCGTCATGGTACTGTCTTTCTCTTCCGGATAAAAAGCCGTTTGCACATTACCGACCACCTCGATATGACGCATATCACCATTTATGAAATAAGCTTTCATCTCCTTTCCGGACACTTGATTATAGTGAATGGAGTCCTTCATCTCCACCGTTAATGCCTGATTGATGATATGTGCCCAGTCGATAGTACTGTCGTTCATATAAATCTTGATTTCCTCACCTAATAACTGCTGACCGTCATTCCACAGAATCGGATCGGTATACATGGTCATACAAGAATCTTTCGAATTATAGACCAGTGAATCGCATACTCCTTGCACGTCTGTACGATACATACGTACTTTATGATAAGCTTTCATTAAACGATACAACGAGTCGGTATTCAGATTGTAAGACACCAGCTGCAGAGTATCTCCGTGCATAAAGAGGCTATCCCCCTGTGAGTAGTCGATAGCCACAGCCCGTTTTGTTGCGAAGGCGGAGTCAGTCAATTCATTGTAGAAACAATAATCGCCTGTCAGCATATTCTTATTGATGGTATCCGTCATCTTCACATTGTCGAACGCTTCCCCATAACCGGCAACACGGTCGTAGAACAGACTGTCGCCCACCAATTTCTTTCCTTGATTGGTCAGAATGGAACGGTCCAACAGTTCGGCTTGCTCGGTCAATGTATTATAGAATCCACGCTCGGAGTAGATATGGTTATTGTCACTAACGATGTTTGAAGGACCGAGAATAACCGCGATTTTGTTCTCTGTATTATACCTTAATGTATCGGAAGTCAATACAAACTTCGGGTTAACCAATTTCACGTCATGATTAAACACCGACTGTTTGGTAGCAGGACTATACTCCCCCCAGTCGGAAGTCAGCACATTCTCTTCATCCATCAAAGTCCCTCCCTCGAAGTAATACCCGAGATCATAAAGACGATCATAATTCAAGCTATCCGTCAGCAAAGTCGTATTACGGTTAATCATTTTCACGTTTTCACGGAGTTGCGCAATCTGCGTCATTCCGTCATAATATAGATAATCACCGTAAATGAACAAGGTGTCTCCCTGCTCCATACGAACATTACTGAAAGCCTCTACGGAATTGGTTTTCTCAAAAATCAGCGCACTGTCACAATACATATACATACTGTCATGGCGCATTTTCACATTACCGATCAGTACTTGCACGTCCGGACGAGACAGTTTATCCGCCTGTCCCTCATCCGCATGAAGCAAATAAACCTTTGTCTTTTTATTTTCCGGCTGCTTCTTACTTTCCGACTGTTGCTTATTCGCCGGTTGTTGTTTCTTGTCTGCCGGTTTCTTGGGGTTTTGCGCCACAAGACATACGCCAAACAGGCATAGAAAGCCTATAAGGAGCCATCTATGCCTGTCTTGTTGTTTATCTTTCTTATTTCGTTTCAGCATATAAAATCAAGCTGTTAAACATCAATCCTTCTTCACCCAACCCGGGTATTTGAAGTCACACTTCTGCCAGTTTTCGTTGATACGTACATAGGTATGTTTCTGTTTGTCCAGAATCCATTTTTGTAACATCTCTTCACGACGCTTATCCATTACAATTTCTTTCAAGTCCTGATAGTCTTCCGCAATGGTAGCCTTATGACCATTGATCTTTGTTTTCAACTTCACGATTGCACAAACTTCTTTTCCATCCTTCTCGTTTATCATTGTAAAGGCTTTTGAAATTTCTCCCACATTCATCTTGTCCACAACTTTGGCAACGTCCTGTGGAAGATCCTGCATCTGGAACTTAGAAGTAGTAATACCCGAGTGCTCATTGACATTCACCATGATACCATGGTTGTTACGGGTATCCTTATCTTGTGAGATAACGGCTGCTGCTTCATCAAAAGAAAATTTGTTCGCACGGATATCGTCAGCAATAGAATCCAGACGTGCACAAGCTTCGGTCAGTTCTTTCTCCGATACTTTCGGACGCAACAGGATGTGGCGGGTATTCACACGGTCACCGCGCTTTTCAATCAACTGAATGATGTGATAACCAAATTCCGACTCCACGATCTTGGAAACTTTCTTCGGATCTTGCAAGCTGAATGCTACATTCGCATAGGCCGGATCCATCATACCGCGTCCCATAAATCCACACTCACCACCTTTGATGGCAGAAGCTTTATCCTCAGAATACAAACGCGCCAATGTAGAGAAGTCAATTTCCCCTTTTGTCACACGGTCTGTGTAGTCACGCAATTTCTTCTTCACATCTTCAATTTCCGAGATAGGAATCTTCGGTTGCAACGTGATAATCTGCACTTCCACCTGTGTCGGGATATAAGGAATGCTATCCTGCGGAAGATCTTTGAAGTAACGGCGTACTTCCGCCGGAGTCACCTTGATCTCTCCCACCAATTTCTGCTGCATCTTCTGCACTGTCAACCCGTCACGCGCATTATCACGCAAAGTTTCGCGAATCTGTGTTGAAGTCTTATTGAAGTATTCCTCCATTTTTTCTTTTGAACCGATCTGCTGGATATACATATTGGTCATCATATCTACACGCTGGATAATCTCCGCTTCGGAAACCTCAATACTATCCAACTTAGCTTGATGCAAAAATAATTTCTGCACGGCAATCTCTTCAGGAATCACACAATACGGATCGCCTTCGAATCTGCGTCCATTATACAGGGCATCCATACGAGCCTCTTCTACATCTGATTTCAAAATAGCTTCGTCACCTACTACCCAAACTACTTCATCAACCACATTATCCTGAGCATAAGTTGCCACATTAGCAAATACTGCCAAGACAAGGGTAACAACAAATCTAAAGTTCACAAACTTCTTCATTCTTTGTATTTAATAATTATATATAATCTTCTTGCTTACTGCCTGCTGATAGAGATCATTCTTCACTCGTTCCATAAAATCTACCCGCTTCTGATTGACCAGCAGGTCTTTCACTTCCGGACGGGCAAACTCATACGGTTTTTCCTCTCCCGCTCCACGATAGTCACTCACATTCAGGAAATAACAGAATGCCGTATCTTTCAATTCTATCTGACGGTGTTTATTCACATATTCTTCCGGAGCTTCCACTTTCAACGGAATCATATCCAGCACATCCGTCACGGATACCCATTTGTCGTAAAAGTACTCATATTTCACCGCATTCTGCAAACTATATTTTTCAAGACTTTCAATAGCATCCTGTTTATCAGATTTATACCACCTGCGCACATTATTCAGTTGGGGAGCCGTCAACGGCACTTTGATAAACAACCCCTTAATCAACGGATTCTCCAATTTGAACAGTTCCTTGTTCTGTCCGTAATAATCCGTAATTTCTTGTTCGGAGATATCATTCGTCAACTTCTGGTTTATCAATTCCTGCTGATAAGTATGCATAATCAACGCTTTCCGATAATTTTCCACCAGTTTGTCCACATCGACATTGTCCGGAATATTGTTTGCCGCTTTTTCATACAATAAAATCTCTTCCGCCCAGCTACGAATATAATGCTCGGCGAAGAGAATACTATCATCTTTTGACAACCCGACAGGAAGCACGGACATCAAATCTTCTTTATACAAAAAGTTACCGTCCACCTCTACCAAAGGAGTCTTTCCTTTGTGGTCGCGCTGTTCCTTGCACGCCCCACAACCGAGAAGGGTAATCAGTAAGAGGACTAATATTCGCATTGTCAACTGAAATCTACTTATTTAAGGTACGAAGATAGTGAATAATCGGTTACATCAGTTATTATTAACTGTTTTTAAAACCTCTTGGTTTATTTCAACCTTACCTGCCTCCCTCAATTCCCGCGTCCAGCACGTGTCAAGATAGGTTCTATAATCCTTCCGTACCCGGTCTATTACTTCCCGATAATCATCCGGACCTTTCTGCTTTTTGCCGACAATTACAGTAAAAGGATAAGACAACAAAGGCTCAAAATCTCCGCTCTTAAAAACCAGTTTATCGACATATTTATTCTCTCCGTCGGCAAAGGTTCCCTGTTCAATCTGTATCTTTTTCGCTCCGGATGTATTAAAAGTTTGCCGGAGCTTATCCACCCATTCATCGCTGGGTAACTTCTTCAACATCTTTTTTGCCCGCTTCGCAATCTTTTTATCGGCACAGTGAAGAACAACACCTTTGTAGCGAGGGCTATCCCAGCGGTAATCAGATGAATGAAATTTAAAGTAAGTAGCCAATCCGGCCCGATCATTCATTGCAGGCAACTCTACTTTCTGCCGTGTCATTTCCTTTATAAGATAATCTTCATCCGCTTTTTGCAATGCGTACCGAGCCTCCGGATACTTTTTATCCAAATTTCTACTTTCATAGTCCAATAGAGACTTTGCAACAAATTCCTCAAGTTGACGTTTCACAGTCATAGGATGGGAAGCGGCAAATTGTTTGAACCGACCTCCTGTATACTCCTGCCCATCAATAGCAAACAATGTCCGTTCCGTATCTCCTTTTGTCAACAGTTCCTCTATACCTGTCTGATTCGGAGTATACCTCCACTCCCTTTTCAGTCGCTCTATTACTTTTCCGATCCCCTGATTCCGAATTTCCTTATGCAATATGCGCTGTACAATTCCATCGACTACGTCCTCATACACAGGCAACTCCTTCCGGTCCATGACCTTCAGAATATGGATTCCCGCAGGAGTAAAAAACGGTTCGGAGATTTCTCCCTTCGACAAAGCAAAAGCAATATTTTCAAACTCAACAGTAGTTTGCAATCCTTCAATCCAACGGCTTTGCCTATCATCCGAATAACGTTCCACCAAAGCAGAGAAATCCAATCCGGGCTGATTCCGGATAGCCTGATAAATAGAGTCCATCCGAGCTTTTTCTTCTTCCAAATGTCGGGAAGTTATTGTCTGTGGCAAATACTTAAAAATCTGCATTACTTGCACTTGCCCATTATGTGCTTTCAGTGCCATTTTCTGATAGGAAACACGAGCACAGCTATCTACCGTCTGTTTATCAACCAGATAATCCTCCATCAATTCAATCCGGTTCTCCTCTTGTTGTTTGCGAAAGGCAGCAGTTGTATCAAGTCCGATAGCTTTAGCAGCTTCAACTTTCTGTATTGCCTGAGAAAACAGCAGCGCATATTCTTTAGGGGAAAGCTCCCTCCCCTCACCCGCCCTATAATGATGATACGAATATTCAAATTCCGAACGGGAAACCTCTCTCCCGTTAACACGCATCAGCACAGGATCTTCCTGCGCAAAAGCCAGAATACCAAAGAGACAGGCACATAGCAGCAACAAACATCTTTTCATCATCAATTCTCATTTTACAAACAACAAACGGTGAGCAGCGAACATCTGCTGATTCATACAGCCTGTTCACCGTTCACCGTTAACAGTTCACCGTTTATATTTATTATTCCGGACGACTATAATTAGGCGATTCACTGGTAATCGTCACATCGTGCGGATGGCTTTCCATGACACCTGCATTGGTAATACGGGTAAACTTCGCGTCATGAAGTTTTTCAATATTAGCAGCGCCACAGTATCCCATACCTGCACGTAAACCACCTGTCAATTGATAAATCACTTCAAAAAGCGTACCCTTATAGGGAACACGGGCAGCGATACCTTCCGGAACCAATTTCTTCACGTCAGCCGTTCCACTTTGGAAATAACGGTCTTTTGAGCCATTCTCCATTGCTTCCAATGAACCCATGCCTCGATAGGATTTGAATTTACGACCGTTGAAGATGATTGTATCACCCGGAGACTCTTCCGTTCCGGCAACCAATGATCCGATCATCACACAATATCCACCGGCAGCCAACGCTTTTACCACATCACCCGAATAACGCAAACCACCATCGGCAATCAAAGGAATACCTGTACCTTTCAAGGCTTTCGCTACATCATATACAGCCGACAACTGCGGAACGCCTACGCCTGCAACCACACGAGTAGTACAGATAGAACCCGGACCGATACCGACCTTCACCGCATCAGCACCTGCTTCCACCAATGCTTTCGCAGCTTCTCCGGTAGCAATGTTACCTACTACAATATCAATATCCGGGAAGCGTTTCTTAGCTTCTTTCAGTTTCTCAATCACGTACATCGAATGTCCGTGAGCCGTATCAATGACAATAGCGTCCGCACCTGCATCTACCAAAGCCTGCATACGGTCCAACGTATCGGCAGTAACACCTACACCGGCAGCTACACGCAAACGACCTTTGGCATCTTTACAAGCCATCGGTTTGTCTTTTGCTTTTGTAATGTCTTTATAAGTAACCAGACCGATCAACTTTCCATCCATTCCGACAATCGGAAGTTTCTCAATCTTATGCTTCTGAAGAATCTGGGCAGCAGACTCCAAGTCAGTAGACTGGTTAGTAGTCACCAATTTTTCTTTCGGAGTCATGACAAGATCGATATGCTTAGTCATATCTCTTTCGAAACGTAAGTCTCTGTTGGTAACAATACCTACCAAATAGCCTTCGTCATCTACCACAGGGATACCACCAATCTTGTATTCTGCCATAATGTCCAGAGCGTCTTGAACGGTAGAGCCTCTTTTAATCGTTACAGGGTCATAAATCATACCATTCTCGGCACGCTTCACAATGGCAACTTGTCTTGCCTGTTCTTCGATAGACATATTTTTGTGAATCACTCCGATACCACCTTCACGAGCAATGGCAATAGCCATTTTCGCTTCGGTAACCGTATCCATGGCAGCCGTCACAAAAGGAATTTTTAACTCAATGTTTTTTGAAAACTTTGTCGAGAGATCGACAGTGCGCGGTAAAACTTCAGAATAAGCGGGGATCAACAATACGTCATCGTAAGTCAACCCGTCCATTACAATCTTATCAGCAATAAATGACATAGGGCTATGCGTTTAAAATTTATTGCGTGCAAATATACGCTTTTTATTCAAAACCGCATACCTGCACGCCTATTTTTTCGCTTTTTTTAATTAGCCATTTCAGAGATGAACTTAATACGTACCAAACGGACTTCCTCTTCCGTGAAGTCATCGCCCAGTTCATCAAGCGCATCATCAATCTTATCCGTAGTAGATTCCTTGAAGTAATCGTAGATATCGAGCATATGGTCTTCGTCCATGATCTCTTCCAGGAAATAATCGATATTCAGTTTCGTTCCCGAATAAACAATCGCTTCCACTTCATCCAGCAATTCGCCGAACTCAATTCCTTTAGAAAGAGCGATATCATCCAGCGCCACTTTACGGTCGATAGCCTGAATGATAGACACCTTCATCTTCGATTTATTGGCAACCGTACGTACACGTAAATCTTCGGGACGTTCTATCTCATTCTCTTCACAGTGACGCTTGATCAGTTTACAGAACTCCTCACCATAACGTTTTGCCTTTCCGGCACCCACACCGGGAATGTTCTGCAACTCATCCAATGTTACCGGATAGATAGTAGCCATCGCTTCCAAAGACGGATCCTGGAATATCACGTAGGGCGGAACTTCCAGTTTTTTCGAGAGCTTCTTTCGCAAATCTTTCAACATTGAATAAAGAGCCGGATCCACCGCACAAGAGCCACCGCCACGTGCCGGTGCTTCCTCTTCAGTCTCTTCAAAGTCGTTATCTTCAGTAATCTTGAATGATTTCGGCTTCTTCAGAAATTTGTGTCCCTCTTCCGTTACCTTCAGAAGTCCATAATGTTCCACGTCTTTGCTCAAGTAACCTCCAATCAACGCCTGACGGATCACCGCATTCCACGTCTTGTCCTCTTCGCCCATACCGGAACCGAACGCCTCCAGGTCTTCATGCAAATGAGCCTGTACTTCTGAAGTTTCTCTACCTTGTAGTATGTCTATAATATAATCTGCTTTAAAATTTTCTTTCACCGCGATAATCGCTTCAATCACGGTACACAATAAATCTTGAGCCTCCACTTGTTTTTTAGGGTTTAAACAGTTGTCACAATTTCCACAATTTTCTTCCGTGTACTCCTCACCAAAATAATGTAGTAATGTCTTGCGTCGGCATACGGAAGATTCGGCATAAGCAGCGGTTTCCAACAGAAGCTGCTTACCAATTTCCTGTTCTGCCACAGGTTTGCCTTGCATGAACTTTTCCAGTTTCTGCAAGTCTTTGTTTGTATAAAAGGTTATGCACTGGCCTTCTCCGCCATCTCTACCGGCACGTCCGGTTTCCTGATAATACCCTTCCAGACTCTTCGGAATATCGTAGTGAATCACAAACCTTACATCCGGTTTGTCTATTCCCATACCAAATGCGATAGTCGCCACAATAACGTCTACCTTTTCCATCAGAAAGTCATCCTGATTCTTGGTTCTCGTCACCGAGTCCATCCCTGCATGATAGGGGCGCGCATTGATACCGTTTGCTTGCAGGATTTCAGCAAGTTCTTCCACTCTTTTCCGGCTCAGGCAATAGATGATACCCGATTTCTCCGGATTGTTCTTGATAAACTTGATTATATCCCTGTCGATATTAGCGGTCTTCGCACGTACCTCATAATACAAGTTCGGACGGTTGAACGAGGATTTAAAGACTTGTGCGTCTACCATCCCCAGATTCTTCTGGATATCATGTTGTACCTTCGGTGTTGCCGTTGCTGTAAGCGCAATCAGCGGTGCCTTTCCTATTTCATTGATAATCGGACGGATTCGTCGGTATTCAGGTCGGAAGTCATGTCCCCATTCCGAAATACAGTGGGCTTCGTCCACCGCATAGAACGAGATCTTCACCGAACGCAAAAATTCCACGTTTTCCTCCTTTGTCAGCGACTCAGGTGCCACATATAGTAATTTTGTTTTTCCGGCAAGGATGTCAGACCTCACTTGTTCTATCGCGCCTTTATTCAATGAAGAATTGATGAAATGAGCGATGCCATCCTCTTCACTGAAATTACGCATTGCATCCACCTGGTTTTTCATCAACGCAATAAGCGGAGAAATTACGATTGCCGTACCTTCCATCAAGAGCGAAGGTAACTGATAGCATAAAGATTTCCCGCCACCGGTAGGCATCAGTACAAAGGTATCTTTGCCACTAAGCAAATTCTGAATGATTGCTTCCTGGTTTCCCTTGAACTTATTAAATCCGAAATACTTTTTCAGTTCATCTGTTAAATTAATCTTCCCTGCCATCTTAACTTAGGTTGTTTTATTCAGTTCATGGTTTAACTTCAAGTAAACCTCTCTTTTTCAAGAGAGCCAAACAAAGTTATAAACAACTTCGTAATTACCAAGCAAAAAGTGACTAATATTTTCAAGAAAAAACAGAAACAATCAATTTCAGTTACCTTATGTTCTGATTTTAAGCCGTTTGCAATCGTGCCATATTCGCTTTTTCCAGTTGGCTTTTTGCATATTCCAGCGTCACCTCATACGTTTTCTTGTTCTCTGAAGGGATTTCAAACATGACATCCATCATGATTGTTTCCACAATAGAGCGCAATCCGCGAGCACCCAACTTATATTCCACAGCCTTGTCAACGATATACTCGAAAACAGACTTCTCGAATGTAAGTTTAATACCATCCATCTCAAACAACTTGATATACTGTTTGATGATTGAGTTCTTGGGTTCGGTAAGGATAGCACGAAGCGCATCGCGATCTAACGGATTCAGATAAGTCAGCACCGGAAGACGTCCGATAATTTCGGGAATCAGCCCGAATGACTTCAAATCCTGAGGAGCGATATATTGCATCATGTTGTTCCTGTCTACCGTCGCTGTTTTTTGTGAAGCCGTATAGCCTACGACGTGCGTATTCAACCGTTGAGCGATTTTCTTCTCGATACCGTCAAAAGCACCGCCACAGATAAAGAGGATATTCTTGGTATTCACCGGAATCATCTTCTGGTCAGGATGCTTACGACCTCCTTGAGGAGGGACATTCACCACCGAACCCTCAAGCAATTTCAGCAATCCCTGCTGTACACCTTCACCACTCACATCGCGAGTAATAGAAGGGTTGTCCCCTTTACGGGCTATCTTGTCAATCTCATCGATAAACACGATCCCCTGTTCCGCTTCGGGTACGTTATAATCTGCCACCTGAAGCAGACGGGTTAAAATACTTTCAATATCTTCGCCCACATAACCGGCTTCCGTCAATACCGTAGCATCCACAATCGTAAACGGCACGTGCAACAACTTGGCAATGGTACGTGCCAGCAACGTCTTTCCAGTTCCTGTACTACCCACCATAATGATATTAGATTTTTCAATCTCCACATCATCGCCGCTATCTTTCTGCAGCAGGCGCTTATAATGGTTGTAGACCGAAACAGAAAGGAAACGCTTCGCATCATCCTGTCCAATCACATACTGGTCGAGAAATTTCTTGATTTCTACCGGTTTGGGGAGTTCTTTTAAATTAAGTTTGGTAGCTCCGGCACTTTTTTTACTCTCTCCCAAAGCCTCCTGAGTTATCTCGTAAGCCTGAGTAGCGCAACTGTCGCAGATGTAGCCATTCATCCCGGTAATCAGGAATCCGACTTCATTCTCCGACCTGCCGCAAAAGCTACATCTTTTCTTTGTCTTTGAATCAGCCATTTCTATTTTTTAATCAATACCTCATCAATCATACCGTATTCTTTCGCTTCCTGAGCTGTCATCCAGTAGTCACGGTCTGAGTCCGCCCATACTTTATCGAAATCAGTATGCGAATGATCGGCGATGATCGTATAAAGTTCCTTCTTCAATTTCTGAATTTCACGAGCTGTGATTTCAATGTCCGAAGCCTGTCCCTGTGCGCCTCCCATCGGTTGATGAATCATCACGCGTGAATGGGGCAACGCAGAACGCTTGCCTTCGGCACCGGCTACCAGCAATACAGCTGCCATTGAAGCCGCCATACCTGTACAAATCGTAGCGACATCGCTTGAAATAAACTGCATGGTATCATAAATACCTAATCCGGCATATACACTTCCACCCGGTGAATTGATATAAATTGAAATATCCTTGCCCGGATCAACGGAATCCAGATACAGCAACTGTGCCTGAAGCGTATTGGCTGTATAATCATCCACTTGTGTACCTAAGAAAATGATGCGGTCCATCATCAAACGGGAGAATACGTCGAGTTGAGTTACATTCAACTGTCTTTCTTCCAGAATATAAGGATTCAAATACCCGGCCTGCGATTTAATCACATCATCCAATACCATGCCATTCATTCCTAAATGCTTGGTTGCGTATTTTCTAAAATCATCCATATTAATTGTTCCTTTCTATAAATTTAAAATAAATGTAAGCGCAAAGAAACGAAAAAGAATACAGAGACACAAAAAAACACAGAGTTATAATTCTATAAAAACTCTGTGTTTCTGTGACTTTATGTTCGGTTCAACCGAATGATTATTCAAACATCTTATTGAATTCTTCGATAGAAACGTTCTTGTTTTCCAAAGTTACCTGTGCTTTCAAGGCAGCAGCCAACTTCACTTCCACAACGCGGCTCACCAGGTTGTTTACGGTTTCTTTCTTCTTCAACATCTCCTGTACGTAGTTGTCGAGTACATCATCAGGAACAGACAACATGCCATATTGAGCGAACTGTGCCTTCGTTGTGTCTTTTGCCACTTTCAAAACATCTTCCTGCTCTACCTTGATATCGTTAGCCTCTACCAACTGTTCCTTAATCAAATGCCAAGTCAACTCCTCAATGCTCTTATCATAGTTCTCAGCAACATATTCTTCTCCCTTTTCTTCGTTGTTCAGCAACATGATGCGTTTTAGCAGTGCATCCGGGAATTCCAGCTTACCCACTTTCTCCATCATCATCTTGCGAACATCGATCAAGAACTTATAATCGCTATCAGCAACGAATCTTGCTGCGATTTCTTCCTTAATCTTAGCACGGAATTCTTCTTCTGTCTTCACAACACCTTCACCGAAAGCCTGATCGAACAGTTCCTGATTCAATTCACCAGCAACAAAGCGAGTGATTTCTTCTACCTGGAAGCTGAAGTTGGATTTCACATCCTTAGCAATATTCTTGTCGATTTTCAGCAAAGAACCCAGTTCCGTCTCGTTTCCGTCAAAAGCAACGTTCGGATTGAATACCAATACATCGTTTACTTTTGCATTAGCGAAGATAGCTTTCTGTTCGTCATTCTTCATATAAGAAGGCATCATAACCGCACCTTCTACCTGAATGCCGCCTTCTTTCGTATTGCCTTCTTCGTCCAACTGAGCCAACAGACCTTTCAGCATATCATTATCCTGATAAGTATCTACTGTATCGTATTTACCGGTGCGTTGAGTATACATCTTCACCTGGTTGTCGATCATCTCGTCAGATACTTCAATCGTATAATAATCTACCTTATCCTTAGCACTTACTTCTGCCTTGAATTCAGGTGCCAAAGCAATGTCGAACACGAAATCGAATTCATCCATTGTATCGAAATCAATATTCTGTTGCTTTTCTTCGTTAGGCAACGGTTCGCCCAACATATTCACCTTATTTTCTTTGATATAATTGTAAACAGCCTCTTGCAGTGTCTTATTCACTACCTCGGCAATTACAGACTTGCCATACATCTTTTTAACAAGACTTGCAGGAACCATACCTTTACGGAATCCCGGCATATCTACCTTTTGGCGGAGCGTTCTCAACTCTTTGTCTACTTTCTCCTGATAGTCGGCTTTCTCAAGCTTCACAGTAAGCTCGGCGCTTACTTTGTCAATGTTTTGTAATGAAACGTTCATTCTGACAATTATTTATTTGATTTATACTTTGTTCTATGCTTAAACGAGGGTGCAAAATTAGTGCTAATCTTTTAAATTTCAAAAGACATTGCAGATTTATTTCGTATCTATTTGGAATACCCGTGCAACAATTCACTGACACAGAGGGCTTCTTTGAAACCTCCGGTATCTTTTTTTCTCATTTTTCACAAATTAAACCTACAAAAAGATGGTCAATCCAAAAATTATGCTTTTCTTTGCTGCGGATTGATGGACCATTAGTTTCTCGATTTGATTACAAGGTTTTTACTTCCGTTCTAAAAACGCATTTGTAAACTCTCTGTCGTTTTAATCCTTTTATTAGTAACCATCTATCCAGAGAGTTTTATTCATTTATTTATTTTTTATCATTTTCATTATGAACATTTATGTTGGAAACCTTAACTACCGCGTTAAGGAAGGAGATCTGCAACAAGTGATGGAAGATTACGGAGCAGTATCATCAGTCAAAGTTATTATGGACCGTGAAACCGGTAAATCCAAAGGATTCGCTTTCATCGAAATGGAAGACGATGCTGCAGCTGCTAAAGCTATCGCTGAATTGAACGGAGCTGAGTACATGGGCCGCACCATGGTAGTTAAAGAAGCTAGACCTAAAGCTTAAATGCCGACGCTACATAGCTAAGAAAAAAGAAACTTCTGCCACCCGATGACAGAAGTTTTTTTATTGCCTATATACAATCAGCCTTCCATATTCTGCACTTCCAGCTCCTTCACCTTACGAAGCAAGTCGGAGGCGAAAATAAAGTTATTCAGACGTTCGTTGGTAGAAGTGAAGATATCGTCTTTCGTCCCTTCCCACTCCTTGTGACCTTCATAAATATAAATCACCTTCTCGCCGATTCCCAAAACGGAATTCATGTCATGCGTATTAATAATGGTGGTCATATTATATTCCTGAGTGATGTCATGAATCAAGTCATCAATCACCAATGAGGTTTTCGGGTCTAGTCCCGAGTTCGGCTCGTCGCAGAACAAATATTGCGGATTCAAAGAAATAGCACGTGCAATAGCTACACGTTTCTGCATACCTCCACTGATTTCTCCGGGATACTTGTCTTTCGCTTCGGACAAGTTGACACGATCCAGGCAGAACATAGCCCGTTTGGTACGGTCGCGCAACGTATCGTTGCTAAACATATTCAAAGGAAACATCACATTATCCAACACCGACATGGAATCGAAAAGAGCCGCACTCTGGAAGATCATTCCCATCTCCTTGCGAAGCATCTTTTTCTCCTTCTTCCCCATCAGCACAAGGTTACGTCCGTCATACAAGACCTCCCCTTTCTCCGGTGTGAGCAACCCCACAATACATTTCATCAACACCGTCTTTCCGGAACCACTCTGACCGATAATCAAGTTCGTCTTTCCGTTCTCAAAAGTTGCATTGATATCACTCAATACTGTTTTGTCATCAAATGATTTATAAAGTCCTTTAATATCAATCATCCCATCAAAAGTTTAGTTAATACCAAGTCCGCAAACAGAATCAACACACTGCTGGATACTACGGAATCCGTCGAGGCTTTTCCCACAGCAATCGAGCCGCCGTCCACCGTATATCCGAAGAAAGCGGATACACTTGCAATGATAAAGGCGAAGAAGAGAGATTTGATGATACCCGCCCAGATAAACCATTCGTTAAACATATATTGCAAACCATATTCCAGATCGACGGCATTCATCACACCGGCAAACCAACAGGTACAAAAAGCGCCGATAATCCCGGCAAAAATACTGAACGTCACCAATATAGGAATAACAGTCACCATTGCCGTAATTTTAGGCAATATCAGATAATTGGCCGAGTTGACTCCCATGATTTCAAGCGCGTCGATCTGCTGTGTCACCCGCATGGTTCCCAGTTCCGAAGCAATATTCGATCCGACTTTTCCAGCAAGAATCAGACACATGATAGAAGAAGAAAACTCCAACAACATAATCTCACGTGTCACGTATCCCACTGTCCAACGGGGCATCCACGGACTTTCGATATTCAACTTAATCTGAATGGTAATCACCGCGCCGATGAAAAACGAAATCAGCAGCACGATACCGATGGAGTTTACACCTAGCTGCTCCAACTCGTTTAGGTATTGCCGGAAAAACATACGCATCCGCTCGGGACGGGAAAAAGTCCGCCCCATCAGCATAAAATATCTTCCGACGGTTCTCAATGCTTTTATCATAACTCACACTATTTGTCTGCAAATGTACATTATTTCAGCTTATTTTTACTACATTTGCCGCAAAATAACTAGAATATGGAAGAAAGCAAGATGGTGCTCCGCACGGAAGACCTGGTTAAGAAGTACGGTAAACGGACCGTTGTAAGCCACGTTTCCATCAATGTGAAGCAAGGTGAGATTGTAGGTTTGCTGGGACCGAACGGTGCCGGTAAGACGACTTCATTCTATATGACCGTCGGGTTGATTACCCCTAATGAAGGCCGTATCTTCCTCGATGACTTGGAGATTACCAAATATCCGGTTTACAAACGCGCACAAACGGGAATCGGCTACCTTGCACAGGAAGCTTCCGTTTTCCGCCAGATGAGCGTGGAAGATAATATTGCTGCTGTGCTCGAGATGACCAACAAGCCTAAAGAGTATCAGAAGGAAAAGCTCGAAAGTCTGATAGCGGAATTCCGTCTGCAAAAGGTGCGCAAGAACAAGGGTAACCAGCTGTCCGGTGGCGAACGCCGTCGTACGGAAATCGCACGTTGCCTTGCCATTGACCCTAAATTCATCATGCTTGACGAACCATTTGCCGGTGTCGACCCGATTGCCGTAGAAGACATCCAACAGATTGTATGGAAACTGAAAGATAAAAATATCGGTATCCTGATTACCGACCATAACGTACAGGAAACACTTAGCATTACCGACCGCGCCTATCTACTGTTTGAAGGAAAGATTCTTTTTCAAGGCACGCCGGAAGAATTATCGGAGAACCAGATTGTGCGTGAAAAGTACTTGAGTAATAGTTTCGTACTACGCCGCAAAGATTTCCAATTGGAAAAATAGGTTCACCACAGAGGACGCAGAGGACACAGAGGGAAATAATGAATTTATCCGAAATAATCAAAGATGATTCGGTGAGTATTTCATAATATCTCCAATCATAAAAAAGCAACCGACTCTTCATGAATCGGTTGCTTTTTATATTAAACCTCTGTGTCCTCTGTGGTGAGTCTTATTTCTGACGGATATAGATATTAATCGGTGTACCTGTCAGATTCCACTTTTCGCGCATTTTGTTTTCCAAGAAACGTTTGTAAGGCTCCTTCACATACTGAGGCAAGTTGGCAAAATAGACAAATGAAGGTACTTGCGTATTCGGCAACTGCGTGATATATTTAATCTTGATATACTTACCTTTATTTGAAGGAGGTGGATATGCCTCGATCAACGGAAGCATTTCTTCATTCAGACGGGCGGTCGGTATCTTTGTTGTACGGTTCTCGTATACGTTACGGGCTTCTTCAAGCACTTTCAGGATACGCTGTTTAGTCAGCGCCGAAGCAAAAATAATCGGAAAATCGACAAACGGGGCAAAACGCGAACGGACAGCTTCCTCAAATGTTTTCTGTACTTTCACTGATTTATCCTCCACCAAATCCCATTTATTGATTACAACTACCAGCCCTTTCTGGTTCTTCTGAATCAAAGAGAAGATATTCAAGTCCTGGCTTTCTATACCTCTTGTAGCATCCAGCATTAGGATACACACATCCGAACCTTCGATGGCACGAATAGAACGAATAACCGAGTAATATTCCAAATCCTCATTGACCTTGCTCTTTTTACGGATACCGGCCGTATCTACCAGATAAAAATCAAAGCCGAACTTATTGTAACGGGTATAAATAGAATCGCGGGTCGTTCCCGCAATCTCTGTCACGATATTACGGTCTTCACCGATAAAAGCATTCACAATAGAAGACTTACCGGCGTTCGGACGACCTACCACTGCAAAACGGGGAATATCATCATCCAGAATCTCCGACGTTTCTTTCTTGAATTTGCTGACAATCAAATCCATCAAATCACCAGTTCCACTTCCCGTTATGGCAGAAACACAATACGGATCCCCCAATCCCAGTTTATAGAATTCCGGAGCATTATATTGTAACTCATGATTATCCGTCTTGTTGGCAACCATTATCACCGGACTTTTCGCACGGCGCAAGATAGCCGCTACCTGCATATCCAAATCAGTCACTCCGTTCATCACATCCACTACAAACAGAATAACATCCGCTTCTTCTACAGCCAGCAATACTTGTTTACGAATCTCTTCTTCAAAGATATCATCCGAGTTTACCACCCATCCTCCGGTGTCCACCACCGAAAACTCACGGCCCAGCCACTCGGACTTACCATATTGTCTGTCGCGGGTCGTCCCCGCAGTTTCATTCACAATAGCCTGACGAGTCTTCGTCAGACGGTTAAATAAGGTAGACTTGCCCACATTGGGGCGTCCTACAATTGCAACTAAATTTCCCATAGTTCAATACCTTGTTTTTCACGACTATCACAGTCGCATGAATACTCTTAATCTAACTGATAACCAAAATTACGCAACTCTTTATCCGAACTGCGCCAATCCTTATCAACTTTCACATACGTCTCCAAGAAGATTGTCTTTCCGAAGAAACGCTCCAGTTCACGGCGAGCCTCAGTAGCAACCTTCTTCAACGCCTTTCCCTGTTTGCCGATGATAATTCCCTTCTGCGATTCACGTTCCACATAGATGACTGCCCGTATATGAATTTTCTTGGCTTCTTCCTTGAATTCTTCCACAGCCACCTCTACCGAATAGGGAATCTCCTTGTCGTAATACAACAAAATCTTTTCCCGGATAATCTCGTTCACAAAGAAACGGGCCGGTTTGTCCGTCCACTGGTCCTTCCCGAAATAAGGAGGGGAATCCGGCAACAATTCCTTGATCCGTTTCATCACGTAATCCACGTTGAACTTAGAAGCTGCGGAAATCGGAATAATCTCGGCCTGCGGAAGCAGTTCCTTCCAATCCTCCACCAACTTGACCAGCTTCTCCTGGTCGGTAAGATCAATCTTGTTAATGAGCAACAATACAGGCACCGTCATCTGACGCACCTTTGCCATAAACTCATTATTCTTATCCGGCGTCTCTACCACATCCGTCACATAAAGCAAGATATCCGCATCCGTCAATGCCGAAGTAGAAAAGTTCAACATAGACTCCTGAAGTTTGTAATTAGGTTTCAATACTCCCGGAGTATCAGAAAAAACTATCTGCATCTCATCCGTATTATAGATTCCCATAATCCGGTGACGAGTAGTCTGCGCTTTGAAGGTAGCGATCGAAATACGTTCACCCACCAAAGCATTCATTAATGTCGATTTTCCGACATTCGGATTTCCTACGATGTTCACAAAACCAGCTTTATGCATTTCTCTTCATTTTATTGGTTGAGACAAAAAAACGCATCGAATCGAAATAGGATGCGTTTTTGAGTGTTATAGTTCAGTAACTTTTGTTACTTATTCCTTCTTTCCGTCATAACCCCACTTCACGTATACCGCACCCCATGTAAATCCGGCACCGAATGCAGTGAAGATGATGTTATCGCCTTTCTTGAGTTTATCCTCAAAATCCCAAATACACAAAGGAAGCGTACCGGCACTAGTGTTACCGTAATGTTCGATATTTACCAGCACTTTATCCATCGGCACTTCCATGCGATGGGCTACCGCCTCGATAATACGGACATTTGCCTGATGCGGCACAATCCAGTCGATATTATCTTTTGTCAGTCCATTCTTTTCCGCGATTGCGGCAGAAACATCCGACATACTGGAAACAGCATATTTGAACACTGTTCTTCCTTCCTGATGCAGATAGTGCATTTTATTGTCTACTGTGAAATAAGACGGAGGACAAACCGACCCGCCGGCTTTCATGTGTAGGAAAGGCAATCCTTTACCATCCGTTCTCAGTATCGAATCCATAATACCCACATCTTCCGTAGTCGGCTCCACCATAAAAGCGGCAGCACCGTCACCAAAGATAGGACAGGTAGCACGATCTGTATAGTTGACCATCGACGACATCTTATCGGCACCGACGATGATAATTTTCTTATATCTTCCCGAACGAATAAAATTCGCAGCCGTCTCCATCAAATAGAGAAAACCGCTACAAGCAGCCTGCAAGTCGAAAGCGAATGCATTTTTCAGTCCGAGTTTATCGCAAAGAATAGAAGCTGTAGAAGGGAAGTGATAGTCAGGAGTACTAGTAGCAACAACAACCAAATCAATATCATCAGGATTGGCGCCAGTTTTTTTCATCAACTGTTTGGCAGCCTTACGCGCCATATACGAACTACCTAATCCTTCCTCATTCAGAATGTGTCTTTCTTTTACTCCAATACGAGTCATAATCCATTCGTCGTTGGTATCCACCATCTTTGATATCTCGTCATTAGTCAAGATATAATCCGGAACGTATCCGCCGACTCCTGTGATTACTGCATTTATTTTTTCCATCAAACCTATTTTAAATTAGCAATACTATAATACTTAAAGCAGCCGGAGAGATTTACCCTCAGGCTGTTTCAGTATGACTGTACTAATTATACAGCTGCTTCTTTCTCGATAGCGAGCTTGCCTCTGTAATAACCGCAAGCGCCACATACAGTGTGGTAAACATGCCATTCGCCGCAATTCGGACAGATAGCCAATGTAGGAGCTACCGCCTTATCGTGAGTTCTTCTCTTCGCTTGTCTCGTACTTGATTGTCTTCTCTTAGGATGTGCCATTTTCTTAAAACTTTAATTATTATCTAATATTTTTTTTAATTCATTCCAGCGAGGATCGATTTGTTCCTCCACTTCTTCCTCTATTACGATGTCTTCGCCACCACCTGCATCGAAGCTGTCATCTACATCGCTATCCTCATTCGCATTTGTCTTCAAATGCTTATTCAATTTACTAGTCATTGCTTTATTGCATTTGCCGGGAGCATGTATATGCTTCATCGGAATAGCGAGCGCAATAAACTCATACATGAACCATGCTACGTTGATTTCTCCTTCCTCTTCGGGAATCACGATAAGGTTATCTCCCTCTTCCGCATATTCATGTCCAAATTTCACCATCAGCTTATCAGAAGAGCTGATAGGCAACTCCATATCATCCAGACAACGGTCGCATGGTACCCATACCATTCCATCTGTCTGAAAACTCAGCTCGAAAGCACGAGAGGTTCTTTTTACGGTCAATATAACATTCACCTTTCCTTTCTGAACTTCAGGACCATCAATGTGAGCGAAGTAAAGGTTATCCAACACAAACTCATACTTAGCAGAGTCTGCCTGCATACCTTTCAAGTCAATTTTATATTTATCAAATTTTCCCAAAGCTTCTCTCTTTTTAAAATCGTTAGCTTACAATTCGGGCGACAAAGATACAAATAAATATCCTCATAACATACAAATTATCAGTAAATATTCACTTTTTTAATAGGTATTATGAAGAAAAACAGAAAGCCTCGCCCGTCCAATAGACAAGCGAGGCTTCTTAAAAACGGCGGCTACCTACTCTCCCACTGTTACGCAGTACCATCGGCGTGACGAGGCTTAACTTCTCTGTTCGGAATGGGAAGAGGTGGAACCCTCGTGCTATAACCACCTGAATAAGGTTATGACATGATGAAAAGTAAAATCTCAGTGTATTACCCGTTTCCGGGGGGTAATCCGCTAAACGTATATATCGCGATCCGTACAAGTCCGAAAGAAAGTGGACGGGCAATTAGTAATGCTCGGCTATGATGTTACCACCTGTACACCTGCATCCTATCAACGTCATCGTCTTTGACGACCCTAAGAAATCTAATCTTGTGGCTGGCTTCGTACTTAGATGCTTTCAGCACTTATCCAATCCCGACTTAGATACCCAGCAATGCACCTGGCGGCACAACTGGTAAACCAGAGGTCAGTCCAACACGGTCCTCTCGTACTAGTGTCAGAGCCACGCAAATTTCATACGCCCACGATAGATAGAGACCGAACTGTCTCACGACGTTCTGAACCCAGCTCGCGTGCCACTTTAATGGGCGAACAGCCCAACCCTTGGGACCTTCTCCAGCCCCAGGATGTGACGAGCCGACATCGAGGTGCCAAACCCCTCCGTCGATATGAGCTCTTGGGAGGGATCAGCCTGTTATCCCCGGAGTACCTTTTATCCTTTGAGCGATGTCCCTTCCATGCGGAAACACCGGATCACTATGCTCTAGTTTCCTACCTGATCGACTTGTATGTCTCCCAGTCAAGCGCCCTTATGCCATTACACTCTGCGGACGGTTACCAATCGTCCTGAGGGCACCTTTAGAAGCCTCCGTTACTGTTTTGGAGGCGACCACCCCAGTCAAACTACCCACCAAACAGTGTCCTCCAATCCTGGAGTTAGAACTCAAATAATCAAAGGGCCGTATTTCAACAGCGACTCCACAAATACTGGCGTACCTGCTTCAAAGTCTCCGGCCTATCCTACACATCAATTACCCAAATTCAATGTTAAGCTATAGTAAAGGTTCACGGGGTCTTTTCGTCCCATCGCGGGTAATCGGCATCTTCACCGATACTACAATTTCACTGAGCTCACGGTTGAGACAGTGTCCAGATCATTACACCATTCGTGCAGGTCGGAACTTACCCGACAAGGAATTTCGCTACCTTAGGACCGTTATAGTTACGGCCGCCGTTTACTGGGGCTTCAATTCAATGCTTCTCTTGCGATGACATCTCCTCTTAACCTTCCAGCACCGGGCAGGTGTCAGGCTGTATACGTGATCTTTCAATTTGGCACAGCCCTGTGTTTTTGTTAAACAGTTGCCTGGACCTATTCTCTGCGCCCAACTCTCGTTGGGACCCTTTATCCCGAAGTTACAGGGTCAATTTGCCTAGTTCCTTAACCGTGAATCACTCAAGCGCCTTAGTATATTCAACCCGACTACGTGTGTCCGTTTGCGGTACGGGTACCTTAAGGATTAAGTTTAGCGGATTTTCTCGGGAGTATGCTTACACGCACTATTACCTTGTTCCGAAGAACGCGGTATACTATCAGGTTCGACTCTCTTTGTGGATTTGCCTGCAAAGATCAATATCTACACCCTTCAACGGACTATTCCGTCAGTCCGCGGCGCTGTCACTCCTCCGTCTCCACGTCACTCCTTAAGGTAGTACAGGAATATTAACCTGTTCTGCCATCGGCCTCACCGTTCGGCTGAGCCTTAGGACCCGACTAACCCTGATCCGATTAGCGTTGATCAGGAAACCTTAGTCTTTCGGCGAGGGGGTTTCCCACCCCCTTTATCGTTACTTATACCTACATTTGCTTTTCCACACGCTCCAGCAAGGCTCACGCCTCACCTTCGACGCGGAGTGGAATGCTCCCCTACCGATGTTTACACATCCCATAGCTTCGGTAAGATACTTAATGCCCGATTATTATCCACGCCAAACTCCTCGACTAGTGAGCTGTTACGCACTCTTTAAATGAATGGCTGCTTCCAAGCCAACATCCTAGCTGTCTTAGCAATCTGACTTCGTTAGTTCAACTTAGTATCTATTTGGGGACCTTAGCTGATGGTCCGGATTCTTCTCCTTTAGGACATGGACCTTAGCACCCATGCCCTCACTCCTGTGATAGGACTAATGCGCATTCGGAGTTTATCAAGACTTGATAGGCGGTGAAGCCCTCGCATCTTATCAGTCGCTCTACCTCACATTAGTAACTCACAAGGCTGCACCTAAATGCATTTCGGGGAGTACGAGCTATCTCCAAGTTTGATTAGCCTTTCACCCCCACCCTCAGTTCATCCGGAAGCTTTTCAACGCTTATCGGTTCGGTCCTCCAGTTAGTGTTACCTAACCTTCAACCTGACCAAGGGTAGATCACTTGGTTTCGCGTCTACTCCTTCCGACTAATCGCCCTGTTCAGACTCGCTTTCGCTTCGGCTACACATTTTGAAATGCTTAACCTTGCCGGAAAAAGTAACTCGTAGGTTCATTATGCAAAAGGCACGCCGTCACTGCTTGCGCAGCTCCGACCGCTTGTAGGCGCATGGTTTCAGGGACTATTTCACTCTTCTGTTCGAAGTGCTTTTCACCTTTCCTTCACAGTACTGGTTCGCTATCGGTCTCTCGGGAGTATTTAGCCTTACCGGATGGTCCCGGCAGATTCACGCAAGATTCCTCGTGTCCCGCGCTACTCAGGATACCACTACGCTTCGTTTCACTTCGTATACCGGACTATCACCGTCTATGGTCTCACTTTCCAGAGAGTTCTACTCATGAAATGTCTTGCGACATCGTGGTCCTACAACCCCATTGTTGCCGTAACAACAATGGTTTGGGCTGATCCCCGTTCGCTCGCCACTACTTGGGGAATCATTATTATTTTCTTTTCCTACAGGTACTAAGATGTTTCAGTTCCCTGTGTTAGCCTCCATCTAGGATGGATGACATTCCTTCAGAATGTCGGGTTGTCCCATTCGGAAATCTTCGGATCAAGGGTTATTTGCACCTACCCGAAGCTTATCGCAGCTTATCACGTCCTTCATCGCCTCCGAGAGCCAAGGCATCCGCCATGCGCCCTTGCTTACTTTCTTTCAAACTGACTTCCCGGCATATTGAACTATTGCTAGTCTATATACCGCGAACGTACGGTTCGATATATACTTTTAGCTCTTACTAAAATTTTACTTTTTGTATCATCATGTCAAAGATCGTTTCTCTTTTTCAGAGATCGTGGAGAATAACGGATTCGAACCGTTGACCCTCTGCGTGCAAGGCAGATGCTCTAGCCAGCTGAGCTAATCCCCCAAGAGGTTATCAAGAATTACTGTCGTTCTTGAGCTTGGTAGTCCCAGGCAGAGTTGAACTGCCGACCTCTACATTATCAGTGTAGCGCTCTAACCAACTGAGCTATAGGACTAGTTCAACCTTGTCTACCTGTATATGTTAGACTCGGCTTCTTTTTTCTCTTGTTTATCTCTATCTATAATGCTATAGATGGTTGATCTATATCTATAAATAAACAAGTACCAGTAGTACAAAAACAGAACCTTTAAAGTCATCATTTTTTTTCAGTGAGAAAGCAAGTCCAGATAATGGGAGTAAACTCTCAACTCTCAACTCTCAACTCTCAACTTATTACGGCATCGCTCCAGAAAGGAGGTGTTCCAGCCGCACCTTCCGGTACGGCTACCTTGTTACGACTTAGCCCCAATTACCAGTTTTACCCTAGGACGCTCCTCGCGGTTACGTACTTCAGGTACCCCCGGCTTTCATGGCTTGACGGGCGGTGTGTACAAGGCCCGGGAACGTATTCACCGCGCCATGGCTGATGCGCGATTACTAGCGAATCCAGCTTCACGAAGTCGGGTTGCAGACTTCGATCCGAACTGAGAGAGGTTTTTGGGATTGGCATCACGTCGCCGTGTAGCTGCCTTCTGTACCCCCCATTGTAACACGTGTGTAGCCCCGGACGTAAGGGCCGTGCTGATTTGACGTCATCCCCACCTTCCTCACATCTTACGACGGCAGTCTCTCCAGAGTCCTCAGCATGACCTGTTAGTAACTGAAGATAAGGGTTGCGCTCGTTATGGCACTTAAGCCGACACCTCACGGCACGAGCTGACGACAACCATGCAGCACCTTCACATTTGTCTTACGACTAACCAATTTCTTGATCATTCAAATGCAATTTAAGCCCGGGTAAGGTTCCTCGCGTATCATCGAATTAAACCACATGTTCCTCCGCTTGTGCGGGCCCCCGTCAATTCCTTTGAGTTTCACCGTTGCCGGCGTACTCCCCAGGTGGAATACTTAACGCTTTCGCTTGGCCGCTTACTGTATATCGCAAACAGCGAGTATTCATCGTTTACTGTGTGGACTACCAGGGTATCTAATCCTGTTTGATACCCACACTTTCGAGCATCAGTGTCAGTTGCAGTCCAGTGAGCTGCCTTCGCAATCGGAGTTCTTCGTGATATCTAAGCATTTCACCGCTACACCACGAATTCCGCCCACCTCTACTGTACTCAAGACAGCCAGTATCAACTGCAATTTTACGGTTGAGCCGCAAACTTTCACAACTGACTTAACTGTCCACCTACGCTCCCTTTAAACCCAATAAATCCGGATAACGCTCGGATCCTCCGTATTACCGCGGCTGCTGGCACGGAGTTAGCCGATCCTTATTCATACGGTACATACAAAAATCCACACGTGGACAACTTTATTCCCGTATAAAAGAAGTTTACAACCCATAGGGCAGTCATCCTTCACGCTACTTGGCTGGTTCAGACTCCCGTCCATTGACCAATATTCCTCACTGCTGCCTCCCGTAGGAGTTTGGACCGTGTCTCAGTTCCAATGTGGGGGACCTTCCTCTCAGAACCCCTATCCATCGCGGTCTTGGTGGGCCGTTACCCCGCCAACAAACTAATGGAACGCATCCCCATCGATAACCGAAATTCTTTAATAGGATTATCATGCGATAATATGCCATCCGGTATTAATCTTTCTTTCGAAAGGCTATCCCGGAGTTATCGGCAGGTTGGATACGTGTTACTCACCCGTGCGCCGGTCGCCATCTTCAGTTTGCAAGCAAACTGAAATGCTGCCCCTCGACTTGCATGTGTTAAGCCTGTAGCTAGCGTTCATCCTGAGCCAGGATCAAACTCTTCATTGTAAAAGTATTGTTCATCTATCCCTAAGGATAGCGTTTTGCTCTGTTCAGGATGCCGTACAATTTATTGACTCTATTCTATACCTATATTTATATAAGCATTGACGGTTCTATTTTAACTTGTACTACTTGTATTGTTTATCAATATTTCAAAGAACTTGCGCTTCGTTTTCAAAAGCGGGTGCAAAGGTAAGGGGTTTTATTTTAACCGCCAAACTTTTCGGGAGTTTTTTTTCGTTTTTCTTTTTCGGTTCGTTTCTCAGGCTCTCTTGGCGAAAGGGAAAGAAGGGACGAAAACGAAAAACGCTAAACCGCGTTTCTTTGCGAATCGGACTGCAAAGATAAGAACTTTATTTATTATAATCCAAACTTTTCCGGATCTTTTTTGTTCTTATAGTTAAGCGGTCCTACGCTTTGTCATCATGTCAATTCCGCAAGGCTGTCCTCTCTCGGAAAGCGGGTGCAAAAGTACTCGCTTTTCGGATACGCTCCAAATATATTCCACTATTTTTTTGAGGTTTTTTGGAAAGGAAAAGATAAACCGCTGAAACATAACCAAGTGACGGGACATTTTTTTTAAAGAATGGACGGGGCGGGGAAAAAGGCTGGAAGGAAAGGCACATTATTATATTCACGCGTGCGTATGTGTGTGCGCGAAGGGGAAAAAGAAGGAAGAGGGCAGGACGGATATACACAGAAGTTTTTCGTACTTTCCTCTATCACCTATCACCTGTAATCATAAGCGTCCCTGTTCTATAAACGGCAAAACGACTTGTAAACTCGTTACAGATCGACTTGTGTAGTTTTTTACTTCTATTAGCACAAAACAAAATGTGTTTTTTACTATAAAATAATACGTTATAAAATAGTATTTGAATACCTATATCAAATACTATTTAAATGCTATTTTACTAAGTACTCTCGGGACTAAGTCTATTTTGGTAGAAAGTCAAAGTTTAGGACAAAATGGGTATCTAAAATGTAGTAATAGATTGTTGATACAGTGGGGTACATACAACGGTGCAACGACAGGCAATACCAGTATAAAGTTACCCTTATCTTTCTGTGATACTACATATAGTGTTATACCTGTGATTATGACAGAAGCATCAGAATATGCCACTCGTTCAGCAATGCCTTACAGCAAAACGGAGTCGAGTTTTGCCGTGAGACGAAGATATGTAACAGAGACAGCTTCAGGAGATGCCAGTTCTTCAGTCATGTGGTTCGCTATTGGATGTTGGAAATAATAAAAAATAAGCATGAAACAGAAAATGTATTGGAAAAACGGGTTCTACGATACATCGATAGAAGGCAGTGTAGAAATAAGCGCTGAGTATTGGAAAGAATTATTAGACGGTCAATCTGCCGGACTCATAATCGTAGAGAACGAGAAAGGATATCCCATATTGAAGGAATATGAACCGACCTTATTAGAGTTAAAAGCCCGAAAAATAGCGGAATTACAGGCGTATGACGCATCCGAATCGGTGAATAGCTTTAGTATTGGTAATGTATCCGGTTGGCTTAACAAAAGTACCCGTGTAGGTCTCATGAACTCAATTAGTATTGAAAGGGAATCCGGACGATCTGAAACGACTATCTGGCTAGATGATGCAAAGTTGGTCTTATCAATCGAGAAAGCCATTGATATGCTACAACAGATAGAGTTATACGCCCTTGCGTGCTACAATACAACACAAGGGCATATTAATGCTATTAATCAGCTGGAAACGAAAGAAGAAATCGAAGCCTACAACTTTAAAACCGGCTATCCCGGAAAGCTAAGCTTTTTGGGATAACCAACGGTATAATCGTAGCTTTCAATCTCTTCGATTGTATCCAATGCCTTGACTGCTGCAATGTGTGATTGTGTCACATTGTAGCACTCAAGCGCATACATTTCCAAAGCATTTAACATAGCCAAAGCGTCTGATATTGGAATGATATATTTTACTGCATCATACCAAAGCACAGTCTCCGTTTTGCCAGCCTCTTTTTCGATATTGATTGAGTTAAATAATCCAACACGTGTAGACTTATCCAACCACATACTTTTAGCCCGTAATTCAAAAGAATTAACCTCTTTAGATTTGTCAAACGATTGAATTTCAGATACTTTTATTTTTTGCATATCTTCAAGGGAGTACTCGTTTTCTACCAATACAGGATACCCTTCATCATTGGTAACAATGAGCTTTCCGGATGACTGCCCATCCAGAAGTACCCTATAATTATCTATGGTTATTTCTACCGCATCGTCTACCGGTGTGTCGTGGAAACCATTCTTCCAATACATTTTTTGCTTCATACTTATCTATTTTATTATTTCCAAATTCCAATGGCAAACCAATCAAAGGATTCACTAGGAAACCCTTTATTACCATTATAGGGATCATAAAAAGTACCACTGGCATAGAATGAGGATGTACTTTTGTTCAATGTATACAATGTTTGAACAACGTCAGCCCCAGCTTCAATACCATAAAACACTTTGTATCCGTCATTTTTAAAAGATATAGGCATATATACTCTACGCTCCTTCTGTCCGGTAGTAGTGATACGTCCATATTGTATCAGAATCCCATTATTGAATTTAATGTATGTGTTATTTCCACTAGTTAATGTTGTTACAGCATTGGATAAATCGGCTTTAGCATACGTAGTCCCGAGAGAACTTAGCCAAATTATGAGCACTAAAATTGCTACCAATTTTCTACTAAAATATTTCATGATGTAAATAATGTTGTGATATTATACTATTTCCAAGTCCCTATCGCTATCCATCTAAATGACTGTGAAGAGTTAGCAATAGTTCCCGCATCTGCATATCTTCTATAAACCGTAAAATATGAAGCATATATAGCGGCATAATTCACAGACCATATAGAATTATTAGTGTTATCCGTCGTACTAGAAAAAGCAAGGGAAAAACAAGATTTAAAAGATAATGGGAAATTTATAGACTGATTATTTGCAGTACCTCCGCTAAAATACCCCCACTGTATTAAGAACCCATCTGGAAATTTATAATATCCGTTCTGAGAAAGGCTTTTTGTAATGACATTTGAGAAGTCAGATTTGGCAAAATTGGTTCCGAGAGTACTTAGTAAGATGACATTTAAATACTCTTTATATAGATATTCAAATGCCATTTTATAACGTATTATTTTATAGTAAAAATCACTTTTTGTTTTGTGTTAATATAGCTTTAGTTGTCATTCCGTTTTTTTACATTGTCACATTTTGTTTTGGCGATTGTAATAAGAGATAACATAACAACAGCAGGTATTTAAAAACAAAAACTATGGCAATATTATTTGATTGGTATGAAGATCCGAGACCTTCGGACAAACAACAGGGAAAAAGAACGCTGCATCCGCGCATAAGATATAACGGCACGATAGGAACCGACTTGGTACGCCACCGTATCCAAGAGCGTTGTTCGCTGACCGAAACGGATGTCACTGCCGTACTCGACGCCCTTTCACATATTCTGGGAGAGGAACTGGCAGACGGAAAACAAGTGCATTTGGATGGAATCGGCTATTTCCACCCTTGCCTGACCAGCACGGAACCGGTAACGATAGCCACAAAGCGAAAAGCAACCAAAGTAAAACTGAAAGCTATCCAGTTTCGTGCCGACCAAGCGCTAAAAAACGAATTCGGTATACTGAAAGTAAAAAGCCTCAAAGGAGAGCTGAATTTCAAGCAGTTGACCAATGGACAGATTGACCGATTATTGACGGGATACTTCAAAACACATCAATTTATGAGAAGATACGACTTCCAGAATCTCTGCGGGATGGCGAGAAGTACAGCCATGCGACATATCCGACGCTTACGCGATGAAGGAAAGCTGAAAAATGAAGGCAGTGTGATGCAACCGATTTATGTACCCGGAGACGGATATTATGGTAATAATGAATAGATTACATAAAAAACGACCAGACCGGAAGTATGAGGGCAACCGTTTACCCTCATACTTCCGGTCTAGCTGCCATCATAGTTGGAAGTACTATGAATAAAGGATTTGAAGTGATTTATGAGAGTATGACAGCAAAATCAATAAAAAAAAGAATTGGTAGTCATACCGATACTCTTCCTCCGCTGATTATTTGTTCTCAGCTTTCTGAGTATAAATCAAATCACCTCTTTGACTGATTGTCCATAAGCCGTCCACCAGTCGCACATTCTTTGTATCATCGTCTTCTACATTCCACGCATAGCCACCCGACGGCAAACTACGTCTTTCCAGTATTTCATTGGGTTGCTTATCCGAGAAGAAGAGTTCAGCACGTGTGGAATCGGGGCTGAAAACGATAAAAGCAGAAGTCTCGCCTCCGTTAACTGCCTCTGTACGAATACCTTTTTCAAATAAACGGATGCAGTCTTTTTGTACTTCACACCATACGTATCCGGCAGAACTGATACAACCGTGCTCATCACGGTCACCGCCCAATCGGGGAGCCTGCGGATATTGAACCAATTTGGAAGCCTGCATTCCCGGTGTATATTTCCCTGCATAAAATACTTCCAATGTATCATTCAGAAGCAAACCGTCGACTTGTTCCTTGTTCGCATCCATCGTACTAAACGAAAGCGTATCATTCTTATCCGTAACAATGGATACCGTATTCATTGACGCATCGCAAACAATCCCTTTGGAGCTTTTCATCTCCGACGAGCAACTGCCCATAATACACAAAACTCCTAATGCCAATAACGCTGTTTTCATTTTTCTAAATTGTTAGTTGGTTTAAATCGGAAGCAAAGATACAGATTATATGGTACAAAGGAGTATTTTATCAACGAATGCTTTTTTAAAAGACTTTTTTTAAGTTATTTTGCGCGAAGAATATTACGAACTTATCAACTTATGGATTGGATTGGCCTTGATTTAACATTCCCTATCACCGACCCTACATGGATATTTCTCCTTGTACTCCTTATTATATTGTTTGCCCCTATCCTATTGAACAAACTGCGTATCCCGCATATTATAGGAATGATCCTGGCAGGACTGGCAATTGGTGAGCACGGCTTCAATATTCTGGCACGCGACAGCAGTTTCGAGCTATTCGGGAAAGTCGGCCTCTATTACATCATGTTTCTAGCAGGCCTTGAAATGAATATGGGAGATTTCAAGGAGACACGAAACAAAGCGTTAGTACTGGGATTACTGGCTTTTATCGTACCCATAGGAATAGGATTTGTGGCAAATGTATCGTACCTGAAATACGGTGTAATCACTTCCGTACTGCTGGCCAGTATGTACGCGTCACATACCCTTGTAGCCTATCCCATCGTCACACGCTTTGGCGTATCACGCCATCGCAGCGTAAGTATTGCGGTAGGAGGAACTGCAGTGACGGACACACTCACACTGTTGGTTCTCGCCGTTGTAGGCGGACTATTCAAAGGGGAGACAGGTGGTCTGTTCTGGATTTGGCTGGTAATAAAAGTCATCTTTCTAGGTGCGTTTATTATCTACGTTTTTCCACGTGTCGGCCGCTGGTTCTTCCATCGGTACAATGATAATGTAATGCAATTCATTTTCGTCCTGGCTATGGTCTTTTTGGGAGCAGGACTGATGGAGTTCGTAGGTATGGAAGGGATTCTAGGGGCTTTCCTGGCAGGCTTGGTATTAAACCGGCTCATTCCGCACGTCTCCCCCTTAATGAATCATCTGGAATTTGTCGGCAATGCGCTTTTCATTCCTTATTTTCTTATCGGAGTGGGAATGTTGATTAACCTGCGCGTCATCTTCGGGCACGGAGATGCGCTGAAAGTGGCTGCCGTAATGATTATAATGGCTCTGACCGGCAAATGGATCGCTTGTTGGCTGACACAGAAGATCTACAAGATGTCTGCTCTTGAACGAAAGCTAATGTACGGGCTGAGTACCGCACAAGCGGCGGCTACATTGGCGGCCGTGCTGGTGGGATATAACATTATCCTGCCCGGAGGAGAACGCCTGCTGAATGACGATGTACTGAACGGAACGGTACTACTGATTCTGGTAACCTGTGTGGTAAGTTCGCTGATAACGGAACGGGCAGCCAAGAAGGTTGCCATAGACGACTCTGAACCGGAGAAAACCTCTTCGGCAACAGAAACGGAAAAGATCTTAGTGGCTATTAACAATCCGAACACCATCGAAGATATGGTAAATCTTTCTTTAGTTATACGTGACCCGAAATTGAGAGATAATCTACTGGCAATCAATGTAATCAATGATGATAACACTTCCGACAACCTGAGAATGCGGAGCAAACGTTATCTGGAAAAAGCGGCTATGATGACGACAGCGGTCAACGTCCCGTTGAGACAAATCACCCGTTATGACTTGAATATCGCTTCCGGCATTATCCATTCCGCCAAAGAGAATGAGATAACAAGCATCATCACCGGGTTGCACCACAAGGCAAACATCACGGATTCATTTTTCGGTGTACTTGCCGAACACCTGCTGAAAAGATTGAACTGTGAGCTTATTATTTCCAAATTCCTGATACCGGTTCACACACTTAAACGGATTGTCGTTGCCGTCCCACCGAAAGCAGAATATGAATCCGGCTTTCCCCGTTGGATGGAACATTTTTGCCGGATGGGAAGTACGCTCGGTTGCCGGGTACATTTCTTTGCAAATGAAAAGACAACCGCCCGCCTGCAAACATTGATAAAGAAAAAGCATAAACAGGTGCTGACCGATTTCTCTCTTTTGGAAGATTGGAATGACTTGCTGGTATTAACAGGACAAGTAAGCTATGACCATTTATTAGTCATTATCAGCGCACGAACGGGAACTCTCTCTTACGACAGTTCTTTTGAGAAACTACCGAGACAGCTTAGTAAATACTTCTCCAACAATAGCTTAATCGTATTATATCCTAACCAATCGGGAGAACCATTAGATACGTCGTTCTTCTCTAAACTATACACTGATACCGAAACCCGGCATTATGAAAAGGTGGGTAAATGGTTTTACAGGTGGTTTAAGAAAGACTGATATTTCATAATGTTTCTCTTGTTAAATAATGATGAGACGGTCACTTTCCATGAGAGATACTTTGGAAATACATTAGCTTTTATAATATGAACAAACATTTTTCGCAAAAATACGTAAGCAGTTACATAACTAGTTCTATTTATGGATAAACATCAGGAAATTTAGCTTATGTGCAAAGTATTCCCCTGGATTTTTCCCAAAATTTTAGGGAACTGCCAGAAGAACAACAAAGTACAACAAATTGCCGCTGTCGCATCGGATATTGCTTCAGCCGCATATACACCGGCTACTCCCATAAAGTGTGGCAATATCAATGCCAATGGAATCAGCAGAATTGCTTTGCGCAGCAAGGCTATGAAAATAGAAATTTTTGCTTGTCCCAAGGCTACAAACATATTTTGGCAGGCTCGTTGCAATCCGAAAATAGTCATACCACCCAAGAAAACAGGCATTGTCCAGCGGACTGTTTCTATCAGTCTTTCATCACTCGTAAAGGCGGAAGCTACTGTTGAGGGGAAAAGAATCATAAACAACATCAGCAGTAAGTTGAATGAGAACATGGTTATCAATGCGACACGGAAACAGTCTTTGACACGTTGTTTATCGCCGTGCCCATAATTATAACTCACAATAGGAACAAACCCTTGCGCAAATCCGGTTAATGGGACACTTGCGAATTGCATCGCACTTTGCAGAATGGTCAATGCGCTGACATAAATATCTCCAAAATCTTTCAGACTGCTGTTCAGAACAAAGCCAACTAGGCTTTCAGTACTTGCCATAATAAACGGTGATACGCCCAAAGCAAATATAGAAAGTATTATTTTCCGGTTCAACGCCATATAACGTTTTTCCAAAGGAAGAGAGGCGTGCCGGGAGAAAAGGAAAGTTAAAACCCACACCGCACTACATGCCTGTGAAAGTACTGTAGCCAGGGCCGCGCCTTTTACTCCCATATCGAGCCAAAAGATGAAAATCGGGTCGAGGACGATATTCAACAGTGCTCCTATTAATACCGAGTACATGGCGATAGCAGGACGCCCTTGTGCATTAATAAAGGAGTTTAATCCTGTGGATATTTCTACGAAGATAGTTCCCAATAAATAGATAGAAAGATAGTCGACTGCATACTCCAATGTATTTTCTGAAGCTCCTGTAAAAAGTAGAATCGGCTCCATAAAGGTATATGCGATGAGAGAAGTAAACAAGGTGAATAGTATCAGCAGGATAAAACCATTACCCAGAATTTTTCCGGCACGTGAACGATCCCCCTGTCCGAGTGCGATAGCCGCTAACGGCGCACCACCACCTCCTACTATCGCTGAAAAAGAAGAAATCAGTATAACAAGAGAAGTCGTTACTCCTACACCCGCCAATGCATCCGTACCAATCCCAGGGATATGACCAATATAAATACGGTCGACCATGCTATAAAGCAAATTAACAAATTGCGCTGCCACAGCCGGAAGTGCCATCTTAAAAACAAGCGGTAACATGCGCTCTGTCCCCAGTCGTTCTTCATATTTATTTATCATCCCAAACTTCTTTTTCTAAAATCAGTTGCAAAGTTATAAGAAAAACAGGCTTCCGATTTAAAACCATTGGATAAAATAAATATAATACATCAGTTATCTCCGTGTAAGAAATCCATAGATATACTGATTGATAAGGTTGTGTTATAGATATAAGCTTTACTTATCAACTGCGGATATCGGGTAGCAAATAACATAGTCATATCTCCGCCATTGAATACAATAATTAGCTTCTTCATGTTTATAACGTAACATCTATCTTTTGATCAGTTCTTCAATCTTTCCACCTATAATATAAGGTATACATTCGGATATCTTCTCAATGTTCCAATCCCACCATTGCAATTTCTGCAATTGGGCAATCGTATTCTCATCAAAACGCTTCCGGATTTCTTTGGCCGGTGTCCCACCTACTATCGTATAAGGAGGAACATCTTTAGTAACCACTGCCCGCGACGCAATGACTGCCCCATTTCCAATATGTACTCCTGCCATGATAACAGCTTCATATCCAATCCAGACATCATTACCTATTACTATATCTCCTTTATTATCCCAGGCAGAAGTTACATCTCCCTTATCTAAATTCCATTCCTCAAAAAAGATAGGAAATGTATAATTGGATAAAGAATTCAATGTGTGATTTGCACTGTTGAAAAGAAACTTAGCTCCACAGGCTATGGAGCAGAATTTTCCTATTATCAAGCGATCTTTATTAATCGGATAATGATATAAAACATTGTTCTTCTCAAAAAGAACCGGATCATTTACAAAGTCATTGTATATTGTATAATCACCTACGATAATAGCAGGATTCTTAATCACCGTATTCAGGTAAATAGTCTGAAAATCATTGGTACGAGGATATATGTTCGAATTCATTGTAATAGCTACTTTTATATGGTTTATTGAATAGAATAAATAAAATAACTTGTGATTTACGTTAAATCACAAACAGTTGTAACAGCAGAACTTTCTATTGTTACAATCCGTATGGGCGAAGCTATTTACAAAGTTGCCATTTCATTGTGTTAGCAGAACTGGATTTATATTACATAGCAAATATACAAGATAAATTTCAGACTATCACACAACGAACTAAATATGTATCCCATATTGATGCTTCACTTCGGCCATCACAAATGTACTTTCCAGTGAGCCGAGACTATCAATTGTCCCCAACACATTCAGAATAAACTCCTGATAGTATTTCATATTGGGAGCATGAATCTTCAACAGATAATCATAACTTCCTGATATGTTATAACATTCGGTTACTTCAGGAATATCCTGTATGATCCGTGTAAACTCGGCTGCTATATCCCTGTTCAGACGTCTAAGCTTCACACTGCAGAATACGACAAATCCCTGATTCAGCTTTTCCGCATCCAACACAGCAATATACTTCTTTATATATCCTCCACTCTCCAACCGTTTAAGACGTTCAAAAACAGGAGTTGAAGAAAGGCTCACCCGTGCAGCCAGCTCTTTAGTTGTCAATCGGGCGTTTTCTTGCAAAGTACGGAGTATTTGCAAATCGACTCTATCCAGTTTATCAAAAGTATCCATAAGAAAAATATTCTTCTAAAAGGTGATTTTTAGGAATAACGCAGATACATTATTCCATATAACGGCACAAAAATAGCATTATTTTCTATATTTAAGCCATATATTGTTCGATATATCTACATCCCATAACTTTGCAAGAAAATAAAGAAAGAATATAAAACTTAAAAAACATACGATTATGGCAACAAAGAATTTACATTTCGAGACTTTACAAGTTCATGTAGGACAAGAACAAGCAGATCCGGCAACAGATGCCCGTGCAGTACCTATTTATCAGACTACCTCTTATGTATTTCACAACTCCGCCCACGCAGCCGCACGTTTCGGCCTGCAGGACCCGGGAAACATCTATGGTCGCCTGACCAACTCCACTCAAGGAGTTTTTGAACAACGCGTAGCCGCTCTTGAAGGAGGAGTAGCAGGGCTGGCAGTTGCTTCGGGTGCCGCTGCTATCACTTATGCTTTCGAGAACATCACTCGCGCAGGCGACCATATTGTAGCAGCCAAAACTATTTATGGAGGAAGTTATAACTTACTGGCTCATACCTTACCCAGCTATGGCATCACAACAACATTCGTTGATCCAAGTGATTTATCGAACTTTGAAAAAGCCATTCAGGAAAATACGAAAGCCGTATTTATCGAGACGCTGGGAAATCCGAACTCAAATATCATTGATATAGAGGCAGTAGCTGAAATAGCTCACCGCCACAAAATTCCTTTGATTATTGATAACACGTTCGGTACTCCGTATTTAATCCGTCCCATCGAACACGGAGCAGATATCGTAGTACATTCTGCAACAAAATTCATTGGCGGACACGGTTCTTCATTAGGAGGAGTTATTGTAGATTCGGGAAAATTCGACTGGGTAGCTTCCGGCAAATTTCCACAACTAACCGAACCTGATCCATGCTATCATGGCGTACGCTTCGTTGATGCAGCCGGTCCGGCTGCCTATGCCATCCGTATCCGGGCTATTCTGCTGCGCGACACAGGTGCCACCATCAGTCCATTCAACGCTTTTATCCTGTTGCAAGGCTTGGAAACTCTTTCCTTGCGCGTAGAACGCCATGTAGAAAATGCATTGAAGGTAGTGAATTTCTTAAACAATCACCCGAAAGTGAAGAAAGTGAACCATCCGTCATTATCCAATCATCCTGACCATGCACTGTATCAACGTTACTTCCCGAATGGTGCCGGTTCCATTTTTACTTTCGAGGTAAAAGGCGGACAAGAAGAAGCACACCGCTTCATCGACAGCCTGGAGATTTTCTCCCTGCTTGCCAATGTTGCCGATGTGAAATCATTGGTGATCCACCCGGCAAGCACTACCCATTCACAGCTCAATGCACAGGAACTCGCCGAACAGGAGATTTATCCGGGCACCGTACGTTTATCAATTGGAACGGAACATATTGATGACCTGATTGAGGATTTGGATCAGGCGCTTGCCAAAATCTAACATTCAATCATTGAACTTTCCATGACTACAAGATGTTATACCAATATAACATTAAAACATTGCAGTTATGGAAAAATATTTAATACACAGTAACGAACTGCATCTGATAGACGCAGAGAAAATCCATCAAGCCGTAGAAAAGCTGGTGGAGTCACTCGATTTAGCCGCCGGATCTACTACAAACTTTAATCTCTATCAGGTCGTAGAAAATTATTTCAAGGATCTTGAAAAAAGAAGGAAAATCAATCACGTACTGGGGATTAAAGAAGACAGATACGAGCTAGCCGAAGATTTCGGTATTAAATAAAAGTAAATTCATTCAATCACACCAGACTATTGTTCTAAATAAAACGAGAGAGTTCCACAAAAGTGAGACTCTCTCGTTTTCTATTATATACGGTATGATAATCAGCCTTGATGCACTGTAAGCTGCGGGAACGGGAAATTGATACCCTTTTCATTGAAGGTTTCGTAAATAGCCTTGTTGATGTCGAAATAAACTCCCCAATAATCCGAGCTGTTCACCCAAACACGCGCTACTACATTCACACTGCTTGCGTCCAATGCATGAAGAGCTACAAATGGGGCGGGTTCATTCAGGATACGCTTATCGGCAGCAAGAATCTCATAAACGACTTCCTGTACCTTGTCATAATCTTCTCCATAATCGATTCCTACAATCCACTCTACACGACGAGTCACCTGATTACTATAATTGGTAACCACACCGCTACTCATCGCTCCGTTCGGTACATAAATCACTTTGTTATCCGCAGTAGTCAGAATAGTGTGGAAAATCTGTATTTCTTTTACTGTGCCCGAAACGCCCTGACTTTCAATCCAATCGCCTACTTTATAAGGTTTGAACAGCAACACGATCAGTCCTCCGGCAAAGTTCTGCAAGTTACCGGATAACGCCATACCGACAGCCACACCGGCAGATGCCAGCAAAGCCGCAAACGAAGTTGTTTCTACTCCCAAAGCACCGACAACCGAAATAATCAACAGAATAGTCAATAGGATATTCACCAAACTCCGGACGAAAGTTTTGATACTTATATCAACCTTTCTCTTATCCATCAAACGCCCTACAAATTTATTGAGCATCGAAATAAGGAAACGCCCTACGATAAAGACAATGACCGCTATCAGGATACGTTCTCCGGCACGAATACCAAAATCAATCAGTTGTTGGGTTATCAATGAAAGCTTGTCCAAACCTTCAGCGTTGGCAATCGCCTCTTTCATCAGCTCATCTGCGGCCACTTGCACGGAATCCGCAGCTTGTGTTGCTTGAAATAATAGTAACATAATCTAAATGTATTAAATGAATAAATGGTTGTTTGTCCTTTTCAACGAATTGCAAAGTTATATTGTTTTTAGCAAATCTAAAAGTTTTTTTTGCTTTCCTCCTGTAAATGCTGTATTTTTGCATCCGATTCACTGGTAGGGGTGCCTTAACATGACGGGCTGAGAACATACCCATAGAATCTGAACCGGGTAATGCCGGCGTAGAGAACTAACAAATAAGCAAGATGAAAAGAATTGTTATGATGGCCATCGCCTTATCGGGCGCAGGCTTTGCTGTCCATGCACAGACGAGTGCTAAAGCGGACAGTCTGAAAGTTGTAAACCTGCAAGAAGTGCAGGTAGTATCCACGCGTGCTACGGCGAAAACTCCGGTAGCATTCACCAATGTAAGAAAAGAACAGATCAGTAAACAGAATTTCGGACAGGATATCCCATTCCTATTATCTACCACTCCTTCCGTACTGACAACCTCAGATGCCGGAGCGGGAGTAGGATATACTACGATTCGCGTTCGCGGAACGGACGCTACCCGTATTAACGTCACCGCCAACGGTATTCCGATGAACGATGCGGAGAGCCACGCCATCTTCTGGGTAAATACTCCCGACTTCGCCTCTTCTCTGGAAGATATGCAGATTCAACGGGGAGCAGGCACATCGACCAACGGTTCGGGAGCATTCGGCGCCAGTATCAATATGCGTACGCAAAGCATTTCATCCCAACCATACGCCGAAGTTTCCGGTTCTTACGGTTCATTCAACACGCACAAAGAAACGGTCAAAGTCGGGACCGGGCTGATTAACAAATATTGGGCATTCGATGCGCGGCTCTCTAATATCCAGAGTGACGGATACCGCGACCGCGCCTCATCAGACCTGAAATCATATTTCGTGCAAGGCGGTTACTTCGGTGAGAGCACAACGATCAAGTTTATCACTTTCGGTGGAAAGGAGAAGACTTATCATGCTTGGGACGGTATCAGCAAAGAACAACTGGAGAACGACCGGACATATAATCCGAACGGAGTCATTCTGGATGATAATAAAGGAAAAGGTTATCCGATCGGCTTTTATGATGATCAAACGGATAATTACCGACAGACACATTATCAACTTCTGTTCAATCATATCTTCTCTCCGGCATGGAATCTGAATATCGCTTTCCATTATACCAATGGCTTCGGTTATTATCAGGAATACAAGAACGGACGTACATTGGAGGAATATGGTTTGAAGCCTTTCTACCTGCCGGATAACAGCGAACCGCAGAAGAAAACAAATCTCGTACGCCAGAAGTTGGTGGACAGTGATTTCGGCGGCGGTATCTTCTCTCTGAATTACCAGAATGAGAGACTGAACGCTTCGCTAGGCGGCGGACTCAACCGATACAGTAACGACCATTATGGAAAAGTTTTGTGGGTAAAGAATTACACCGAACAACTCGACCCGGAACATGAGTATTACCGTAATAACGGCGGAAAGACGGACGGGAATATCTATTTGAAAGCCAATTACCAACTGACCGGCAGCCTGAGTGCATACGCAGATCTGCAATACCGTTATATCCGTTATACGATTGATGGGGATAATGATAAATGGGACTTCACCGCTACTCCCGAGCGTTTGCAGCGACTGGATGTGAGAGAACACTTCAGCTTCTTCAATCCGAAAGCCGGACTTTTCTGGCAAATCAATCCGAACCACAGCACATACGCCTCTTTCTCGGTAGCTCAGAAAGAACCTACCCGCAACAATTATACGGATGGAATGTTTGACGAACATCCCACAGCGGAAAAGTTATTGGATTATGAGTTGGGATATACCTACCGTGGTGAATGGTTTACGGCCGGTGTAAACCTGTATTATATGGATTACACAGACCAATTGGTATTGAACGGAAAGACCAATGATATAGGCGAAGCGATGGCAGAGAACGTAAAAGACAGCTATCGCATGGGGATCGAGTTGTCATTAGGCGCAAAATTCAATGATTGGCTGCGTTGGGATCTTAACGGCACATGGAGCAAAAACCGTATCAAGAACTACGTAGGTTACGTGTATGATGAAAGCTTGGTGAATGGTGAGATTGTCGATGACCTATATACGCAGACAGCTATCGAGGGTGGAAACACTCCGATCGCCTTCTCTCCTTCTTTCATCGGAAACAGCCTGATTACTCTCGGCAGCAACGGACTGGAAATTGCTCTCCAGTCACAATATGTCAGCCGCCAGTATCTCGACAACTTCGGTACAAAAGAGAATTCACTAGACGCTTATTTCGTCAATCACCTGAGTGCCTCTTACTCCTTTAAAACCCGCCACACAAAGCGAATCACGATAGGAGCTACCGTCTATAACTTGTTCAATACGAAATATGAGACAAACGGATACTCCCAAAGTGTGGCACTTTATGAGAATGGGGATAAGACAAAAGCGTATGCGATAAAGCATGATCCACGCTTCTATCCGATGGCAGGTACCAATATTCTGGCACACCTCACGCTCCGTTTCTAAATAAAATACAGACTTGAATGATGGATATGAATTTCCTTGAAATATTCGGTACAGTAGTCGGTTTGGTCTACCTTTGGTTGGAATACCGGGCAAGCATCTATCTTTGGATAGCGGGTATCATCATGCCTGCTATCTACATCTTCGTCTATTACAAAGCGGGACTGTATGCAGACTTCGGTATCAATATTTATTATCTGATAGCGGCGGTCTATGGATGGTTTTTCTGGATGTGGGGACGAAGAAAAGGAAAAAGCCGAAAATCTGCCGACATGGAAAAAAATGGTAAATTGCAACAACTTTCTATCATCCATACTCCGTGTAGATATTATCTCCCTCTTTTCTTTGTATTTATCATTTCATTTCTCGGCATTGCCTGGATACTTATCGAGTACACCGACAGTAACGTGCCGTGGTTGGATAGTTTCACTACGGCACTAAGTATTGTGGGTATGTGGATGTTGGCACGCAAGTATATCGAACAGTGGTTTGCCTGGATTCTTGTCGATATTGTCTGTTGCGGACTTTATATTTATAAAGACCTTTATTTCACCTCTGCTTTATACGGACTTTATTCCATTATCGCTATCTTTGGCTACTTTAAATGGAAAAGATTAATGAGCGTACAATGATAAACGAGCACTATACTCCTGAGGCTGTGATACTTGCCAATGGCGAATATCCTACCCATCCTCTTCCTTTGAGAATGTTGGAAGAGGCAAAATTCGTAGTTTGCTGTGACGGGGCAGCCAATGAATATATTTCACGCGGACATACTCCGGATGTGATTATCGGCGACGGTGACTCCCTTTCACCGGAATATAAGGAATTGTTTGCTCCTATCATCCACCGGATAGCCGACCAAGAGACGAACGACCAGACCAAAGCTGTCCTGTTTCTGCAAAAGAAAGGCTATCGGAAGATTGCCATCGTAGGAGCCACCGGCAAACGGGAAGATCATACATTAGGAAATATCAGTCTACTCATAGACTATATGAAAGAGAATCTGGAAGTCAGGACTATCACCGATTACGGTGTATTTATGCCCGCCAGTGGTACACAGACATTCGAGTCGCATCCCGGTCAGCAAGTTTCCATTATCAATTTCGGAGCAAAAGGATTGAAAGGAGAAGGATTGGTTTATCCCCTCAGTGACTTTAGCAATTGGTGGCAAGGTACACTCAATGAGGCTACAGCCAATCAATTCACAATCCATTGCATAGGAGAGTATCTTGTTTATCTTGCTCATTAAGACAAGACTATGCCCCCAATTCCCGTTTCAACCACACCTTCATTACAGGATTGGGGGATAATAACTTGACGCTTTTCAATTTGTCGGACTGTGTCAAGCGACACGCTTTCTGCACCAGAGAGGTTTTAGGTCGAAGCGCATCGGGATCTCCTACAACCAACAAGTGACAATAAGCCGTATTTCAAATTTCCTCGTAAGACAAAACTTCCATACGATTAAAGCGCCAGCAGATACTTTTTAAAGTCTGCAAAGTCTTTAGACATAGGCATGCTCTTCTTCTCACCTTTCATAAACTCCTGCAATTTGCCAGGGATTTCCACAGCCTCGCCAATAATACCTTCTACTGTTTCGAGGAACTTGGCAGGATGAGCTGTTTCCAAGAATACTCCGGTTTCACCCGGTTGCAAGCCGTCCATCAACGCACGATAACCGCAAGCACCGTGAGGGTCAAGCAGGTAATGATGATCTTTCCAAGTCTCTTTCACTGTCTCGCGAATTTGTTCGTCGGTATAAGTAGTTCCCGAAATCTCGGCTGAGATAGCCGCATGAGAACCTCCGTACAAATCGAGCACACGGGCAAAGTTACTCGGATCGCCCACGTCCATGGCGTTGGCAATGGTAGCAATGGAAGGACGGGGACTGTATTTACCGGTTTGCAGATATTGATAGAAAATATCATTACGGTTGTTGGCGGCAATAAAACGCTTCACAGGCAAGCCCATCTTTTTGCCAAACAATCCGGCTGTGATATTTCCGAAGTTTCCGCTAGGTACACAGATCACTGCATTGTCCGCCTTTCCGGCACGTTTCAACTGGGCGTATGCATAGAAATAATAAAACGCCTGCGGAAGAAAACGGGCTACGTTAATGGAATTAGCGGAAGTCAAAGAAAGATGTTCATTCAACTCCTTATCCATGAAAGCCGATTTTACCAATGCCTGACAGTCGTCGAATGTTCCGTCTACTTCGAGCGCGGTAATATTCTGTCCCAACGTAGTAAATTGCTTTTCCTGAATCTCACTGACCTTCCCTTTCGGGTAAAGCACATACACATGGATACCTTCCACTCCTAAGAATCCATTAGCCACCGCACTTCCCGTATCACCGGAAGTCGCCACCAGCACATTTACGTTCTTCTGTCCTTCTTTCTTTATAAAATATCCCAGCAGACGTGCCATAAAACGACCGCCTACATCTTTGAACGCCAAAGTGGGACCGTGGAAGAGTTCGAGGGAATAAATATTCTCCGATACCTTTACCAACGGTACATCAAAACTCAAAGTATCATATACAATCTGCTTCAACGTTTCTGCCGGAATGTCTTCTCCAAAGAAAGCATCGGCCACACGATACGCTATCTCTTGAAAAGACAACGTATCAATCGTATCGTAAAACTCTTGCGGAAGAGGTTTGATGGACATCGGCATGAACAAACCTTTGTCTGCGGCAAGGCCTTTAACGACTGCTTCTTGCAAAGAAGCGATCGGAGCCTGTTTATTGGTACTATAATATTTCATTGTTATTATTTTAAGTTCACCACGGATTACACGGATTCACACAGATTAGAAATTACGAGAAAATAATCTGTGTTAATCCGTGTAATCTGTGGTGAGTGTGAAATTCATGAATGCTTTTATAAACTCGTCTTCTTTCAGCAAACCGTAACTACCGTTACAAGCAGCCACCTCATCGAACGTCTGCACCTCATCCGGCTCAATGCCCGGATACCAGATAAAAAACGGAACAGGCTCGGAGGTATGCGTACGAAGCTCGCAAGGAGTAGGATGATCGGGCAACACAGCGATTGCTACGGGTTCGTCCCAATCTTTCACAGCTTCGTAAATAGGACCTACGGCACGTTTATCAAGATTCTCGATCGTCAGGAGTTTCAAGTCGATGTCTCCTTCATGTCCGGCCTCATCGCTGGCTTCGATATGCAGATAAACAAAATCGTCAGTTTTCAGAGCTTCGAGGGCAGCGGCTACTTTATTTTCATAATTCGTATTATAAAGTCCGGTAGCTCCTTCTACGGCAATACGGCGCAAACCGGCATAGTAACCGATTCCGTTAATCAAATCAACTGCTGAAATCACAGCCCCTTTCTTGACTTGCGGGAAAGTCTCGGAGAAGGTAGGCATCTGAGGACGGTAACCGGGACTCCAAGGCCAGATACTGTTTGCCGGATCTTTGCCTTCGGCTATACGTTTCAAGTTCAAAGGATGATTCTTGAGCAGTTCCTGCGATTTCAGAATCAAGTCATTAATCAGATCCGCCGTTTCCTGTGCTTCCGGCACCAATGGTTTCACCATCAACGGACGGAAAGGCTTCAAAGGCACATCATGCGGAGGCGTGCAGTCCAATTCTTTATTACCGCCTTTAATAACGAGCAAGTGGCGGTACTGAACTCCCGTATGGAAACGTACGCGGTCATCCCCAAAATTTTCTTGCAGGTATTTTATCAACACGTCGGCCTCCTCAGTAGAGATATGTCCTGAAGAGTGATTCTTCAAGATTTCTCCCTCTACACAAATTAAGTTGCAACGCATTGCTATCTCACCCGGTTGCAAGTCCACACCGATACTGGCAGCTTCCAGCGGTCCGCGACCTTCGTACACTTTCGGAAGATCATATCCCAATACGGACATATTGGCAACCTCACTACCCGGATGGAAACCTTCAGCTACGGTAATCAACCGTCCGTTACGTCCCATGCGGGCTAACTTATCCATATAAGGCGTCTTTGCATATTGCAGGAGCGTCTTGTTCCCTAATGACTTCACCGGCCAATCGGCCATTCCGTCTCCCAATATGATAATATGTTTCATTTTAATAAGTTGAGAGTTGAGAGTTGAGAGTTGAGAATGAAAAGAAACCGGATGGACACTCTCCATTCTCAAGTCTCAACTTTCAACTTAATTAAACGTTTGCGATACTCATGATGTCGGCAAAAACTCCGGCGGCAGTCACACCGGCACCGGCACCGTATCCCTGAATCATCATCGGATATTCTTTATAACGTTCCGTAGTCAGCAGAATGATATTGTTGCTGCCCTCCAGACCGTAGAACGGATGGTTGGCTCCGACTTCCTGCAGGCCGACAGAGGCTTTTCCATTCTCCAGTTTTGCCACAAAACGCCAATGTTTGTTCTCCTTCTCCAAGACTTGACGACGGGCTTCAAAGTCCGCATCCAGACTCGGCACTTTCTTCCAGAAGTCATCCAAAGAACCTTCAAAGAAATCGTTCGGCACAAAAAGATTCTTTTCCACATCTTCCTGTTCGATACGATAGCCCGCTTCACGCGCCAGAATCACCAATTTACGGATTACATCTTTTCCACTGAGGTCGATACGCGGATCCGGTTCGGAATAACGCTCTTCTTGCGCCATCTTGATGGTACGGCTGAAAGGTATATCAGCACTGATCTTATTAAAGATATAATTCAATGTACCCGAAAGCACCGCCTCAATCTTCAATATCTTGTCACCACTGTGAATCAAGTCGTTGATTGTGTTGATAATCGGAAGTCCCGCACCTACATTGGTTTCAAACAGATACTTCACTCCACGCTGACGGGCGATTGTCTTCAATTCACGGTAATTCTCGTAAGCCGACGAAGCGGCAATCTTATTGGCAGCAACGACAGAGACGTTATGCTGCAACAAATCCTTGTACAACGATGCAATATCCGCACTTGCCGTACAGTCAACAAATACGGAATTGAAAATATTCATGCCTACTATCTCTTCACGAATCGTTTGCAAGTTGCTGTCTTTTCCTTTCTGCTTTAGTTCCTCGCGGAAATTGGAGAGGTCGAAACCGTCACGGCTGAACATCGCCTTAGCCGCATCAATGATACCTACCACATGAAGCTTCAGTCCGTTTTCCATCATCAACTTCTGTTGCTGACAACGAATCTGCTCTACCAGACTGCCGCCTACCGTACCGATACCGCAGATAAAGAGATTCAGTACCTGGTATTCGGACAAGAAGAAAGAGTCGTGAATAACGTTGAGGGACTTACGCAAAGATTTTGCATCCACCACAAAAGAGATATTTGTTTCCGAAGCCCCCTGTGCACAGGCTATCACATTGATACCGTTACGCCCCAATGTGCCGAACAGTTTGCCGGCGATACCCGGTGTATGTTTCATGTTTTCACCTACGATAGCCACCGTAGCCAAGTCTCTTTCTGCAAGAATCGGGGAAATCTCTCCCATCTCGATCTCTTTTGCAAACTCCTCATTCAGCACTTCGCAAGCCAAGTCCGCATCGGCATTACGCACACCGATAGAAGTACTGTTCTCGGAAGAAGCCTGCGATACAAGGAACACGCTGATTCCGTTCTTTGCCAATGCCTTAAAGATACGGTAGTTAACACCGATCACCCCTACCATACCAAGTCCTTGAACAGTAATGAGGCTTGTATCATTGATGGAGGAAATACCCTTAATGGCTTTGCTTTGCGGATTGGAAACCTCTTGTTTGATAACCGTTCCCACGCCATCGGGATTAAACGTATTCTTTATTATAATAGGTATATTCTTATGGCATACCGGATAAATCGTAGGCGGATAAACTACTTTCGCACCGAAGTTACAAAGTTCTGTCGCTTCTACATAGCTCAGTTCGGTAATTGTGTAAGCAGTTGAAATGACACGCGGATCAGCCGTCATGAAACCGTCTACATCCGTCCAGATTTCCAGACTATTCGCATCCAGCGCGGCAGCGATAATGGCAGCCGTATAGTCCGAACCGCCACGTCCCAAGTTTGTCACATCTCCTGTCGTCTTATCAGAAGAGATAAATCCGGGCACCAATGCAACCTTCGGCACTGAGCTGAAAGCCTTTTTCACCAGTTCATTAGTCAGCTCCGCATCCAGAATATGTTTATTATGTTTCTTTTCAGTCTTGATAAAAGTGCGCGAATCGAACCATTGCGCTCCCTCAATCAGTTCGGTAACTATGATAGAGGAAAGACGTTCTCCATAACTTACAATGGTATCCGATGTCTTCGGAGAAAGGTCTTTAATCAGATAGATTCCCTGAAAGATGTCTTTCAACTCATTCAGCAGTTCTCCGATCTGACGTTGCAACGACGTCTGCTTTTCACCGGCAGGAATCACTTCTTTAATCATTTCCACATGACGATAAACGATTTCACGGAACTCGCCTTCGTATGCCGAATCTCCCATTGCCGCCATCTTCGACGTGTTTATCAATTTGTCAGTGATGCCTCCCAATGCGGAAACAACTACAATTACCGGCTCAGCAGCCGACTCTACAATTCTCTTTACGCTTAAAATGCTGTTCACGGAACCTACGGATGTTCCGCCGAATTTCATTACTTTCATGAAGATACTTATTTAAATGCAATGTCCTGTGCGTATATGCTATAACAGAACGATTGGTTGTTTACGAATAAAATTGAATTTGAATTTTGCCTGCTTATACAGGCGTGAATCACGTAGATACACAAAAACTATCCATCAACCCCTAAGGGTCATGGTACACATGGATGTGACTGTATGTGGATAGTACTTCATCATAGTCCTTGTTTCTACTCTTGTTTTTGATAAGTGTCGCAAAAGTAATAATAAAAACGTTCAATCTATCACTTTTTTCGGTTTTTTTCTGATAAAAAGAATATTTCATAGTAATCCCTTATTGCAGCAGAGAGTCACTTTTATATCATTTTGCTATAAATATATCATTTATATTAGTATATTTGCGAATATAAATACGTAAAATCGACTTATGATCCTTATAAATACTTCCGTATTGCTAATATATACCGGCGGAACAATTGGAATGATTGAGAACGCCGCAACAGGTGCATTGGAGAATTTCAATTTTGAACAACTCCAAAAGCACATCCCCGAATTGCAGAAATTCAACTTTCCGATAGACACCTATCAGTTTGATCCGCCGATGGATTCTTCGGATATGGAACCGGATATGTGGCAAAAGCTGGTTCACGTTATTCATGACAACTATGAACGCTATCAAGGGTTTGTAATCTTGCACGGCACGGATACGATGGCATATACCGCTTCCGCACTCAGTTTTATGCTGGAAGGGTTGGACAAGCCTGTCATCCTGACGGGTTCTCAACTTCCGATAGGGGTACTTCGCACGGATGGGAAAGAGAATCTGATGACAAGTATCGAGATTGCCATCGCACGGAACAAGGAGGGAAAAGCGCTCGTACCGGAAGTCTGCATTTTCTTTGAAAACCACTTGATGCGAGGTAACCGCACAACGAAAATCAATGCGGAGAATTTCAACGCGTTCCGTTCATTCAATTATCCGGTACTGGCGGAGGCGGGAATTCATATCAAATATAATAATGTACAGATTCATGCGAACGGAGAGGAACATAAGTTGAAACCACACTATCTGTTGGATACGAACGTGGCTGTACTGAAACTATTCCCGGGAATTCAGGAAAATGTAATTGCTACTGTTCTAGGAATCGAAGGGCTGAAAGCGATTGTACTCGAAACATACGGTTCCGGCAATGCTCCCCGTAAAGAGTGGTTTATCCGAAGACTTTGCCAGGCCAGCGCACAAGGGATTGTAATCGTCAATGTGACACAATGTAGTGCGGGAATGGTGGAGATGGAACGCTATGAAACGGGATATCAACTATTGCAGGCAGGCGTTGTCTCCGGTTACGACAGCACGATGGAGTCCGCCGTCACCAAATTAATGTTCTTATTAGGACACGGATATACCCCGGATGAAGTGCGTGACCGGATGAACCGTTCGATAGCCGGAGAGATAACTATATAGGCATACATCTATTTCTATTAGGCAGGGATAACTTATTTCTAATAAATTATCCCTATTTTTGTACCCTACAACGAAGAAAGGAAGTTCGATGGCAAAAGAGAAAACCGTATATGTATGCAGTAATTGCGGACAGGATTCACCGAAGTGGGTGGGTAAATGTCCGTCCTGTGGGGAGTGGAATACGTATGTAGAAGAAATTGTGAGAAAAGAGCCGGTCAACCGTCGTCCGGTGTCGGGGATTGAAACGCAAAAGCCCAAACCGCTTGCGCTTGCCGATATAGTGGCGGATGACGAACCGCGTATCAATATGCACGATGACGAATTGAATCGTGTATTGGGCGGGGGACTGGTACCGGGTTCTCTGGTCCTGATAGGCGGTGAACCGGGAATCGGCAAATCTACGCTCGTCATGCAGACTGTATTGCACATGCCGGAAAAGAAGATTCTTTATGTATCGGGCGAAGAGAGTGCACGTCAACTAAAGCTCCGTGCCGACCGTCTCTCTTCTATTTCCAGTGACTGTCTCATTGTTTGCGAGACTTCCCTCGAACAGATTTATGTACATATCAAGAATACGAATCCCGATCTGGTGATCATCGACTCCATACAGACTATTTCTACCGAGAGTATCGAATCGTCTCCCGGAAGTATCGCACAGGTCAGAGAGTGTTCGGCGTCTATTCTTCGTTTTGCGAAAGAAACGCATACACCTGTGTTGCTGATCGGGCATATTAATAAAGAAGGAAGCATTGCAGGACCTAAAGTGCTGGAGCACATCGTAGATACAGTTCTTCAATTTGAAGGTGACCAACATTATATGTACCGTATTCTACGCAGTATCAAGAATCGTTTCGGTAGTACGGCAGAGTTAGGTATTTATGAGATGCGTCAGGATGGGTTACGCCAAGTCAGCAATCCTTCCGAGCTTTTGCTAAGTCAGGATCATGAGGGGATGAGCGGGGTAGCCATTGCTTCCGCCATTGAGGGAATCCGCCCGTTCCTGATTGAGACGCAGGCTTTGGTGAGTTCTGCTGTCTATGGAAATCCGCAACGCTCGGCAACCGGTTTTGATTTAAGAAGGATGAATATGCTGCTGGCTGTTCTCGAAAAGCGCGTAGGATTTAAGTTGGCTCAGAAAGATGTGTTCCTGAATATCGCCGGAGGATTGAAAGTTAATGATCCGGCCATTGATTTGTCTGTTATCAGCGCCATCCTTTCTTCGAATATGGATGCGGCTATCGAACCGGAAGTTTGCATGGCAGGAGAAATCGGCCTGTCGGGGGAGATACGTCCCGTGAATCGAATTGAACAACGTATCGGTGAAGCTGAAAAGTTAGGTTTCAAACGTTTCTTGCTGCCTAAATATAACTTGCAAGGGATCGACACCCAAAAACTGAAGATAGAACTAGTACCGGTGAGGAAAGTGGAAGAGGCGTTCAGGGCTTTATTCGGTTAGGTTCACCACAGAGGACGCAGAGGACACGGAGGAGTGATTAATCAAGTAAATAGATAATGATAGAAGATATTAATAATTTAACGAGTAAAGTGCTGGGATTAGCTTTTGAGGTGCATACTCAATTGGGAGCGGGTTTACTTGAAAGTACATACGAGAGCTGCTTATTCTATGAATTGAGAGCAAACGATATAGATGTAGAAAGACAAAAGAAATTACCTATAATCTATAAAGGAACCCAATTAGATACAGATTACAGAATAGATTTGTTGATAGATAACCAACTCATTATAGAATTGAAAAGTGTGGAAATGCTGCAACCGGTACATTCTGCCCAACTATTGACATATATGAAACTTAGCCATCTAAAATATGGACTATTAATAAATTTCAATGTTCCTCATTTAAAACAAGGAATCAAACGCTTTATTATCTAAAAATTTAAACTCTGTGACCTCTGTGTCCTCTGTGGTGAAAAAATATGATACAAGAATACCAACTCCGCATCCTCCCCGAAATTGCTGTAAACGAACAGAAATTAAAGGAATACCTTTCTAAAGAAAAAGGTTTGAATCTGCGTGACATCACTGCTACCCGAATCTTGAAGCGGAGTATTGATGCACGCCAACGGACAATCTTCGTCAATTTGAAGGTGAGGGCATACATCAATGAGATGCCTCAGGAAGATGAGTACGAACATACTATATATAATAATGTAGAGGGAAAACCGCAAGTAGTGGTTGTCGGTGCCGGTCCCGGCGGACTGTTTGCAGCCTTACGCCTCATAGAACTCGGATTACGTCCCATCGTCATCGAACGCGGAAAAGATGTGCGTGAGCGTAAAAAAGACCTGGCACAAATCAGCAGAGAACACACTGTTGATCCGGAATCAAATTACAGTTTCGGAGAAGGAGGTGCAGGAGCTTATTCGGATGGAAAGCTCTATACCCGGAGCAAAAAAAGAGGAAATGTAGATAAGATTCTGAATGTATTTTGCCAACATGGAGCTTCGACCTCGATATTAGTAGATGCGCATCCGCATATTGGAACAGACAAGTTGCCACGCGTCATTGAGAATATGCGGAATACCATCATCGAATGTGGTGGAGAGGTGCATTTTCAAACTCGTATGGATGCACTGATTATCGACAACAATGAAGTGAAAGGTATCGAGACGAATACAGGAAAAACGTTTCTCGGACCGGTCATCTTGGCAACCGGACATTCAGCAAGAGATGTGTATCGTTGGCTGGCCGCCAATAATGTGACGGTTGAAGCGAAAGGGATTGCTGTCGGTGTCCGCCTGGAACATCCTGCAATGTTGATTGACCAAATACAATATCATAATAAAAACGGACGGGGCAAATACCTGCCTGCCGCCGAATACAGTTTTGTGACACAGGTAGAAGGCAGAGGAGTATACAGTTTCTGTATGTGTCCCGGTGGCTTCATCGTTCCTGCCGCCAGCGAACCGGAACAGGTGGTAGTAAACGGCATGTCTCCATCCAATCGTGGCTCACGTTGGAGCAACTCTGGAATGGTAGTGGAAATTCAACCGGAAGATTTAAGAAGTGGAGAGTTGAGAATTGAGAGTGGAGAGTTGGCTGCGCAACAGAATGAGCGGCTGCTCACTATCAATCCATCTCTCAATCATTCTCAACTTTCAACTCTCAACTCTCAACTTCTCCCCCTTCACTTTCAAGAGGAGCTGGAACGTCAATGCTGGTTGCAAGGAGGAAGACGACAGACTGCTCCGGCACAACGTATGATGGATTTTACCCGTAAGAAATTGAGCTACGATTTACCCGAATCTTCTTATAGTCCGGGAATTATTTCTTCTCCGCTTCATTTTTGGTTGCCGCCATTCATCAGTAAAAGGTTATCTCTCGGTTTCCAGCAATTCGGACGTAGCAGTCACGGATTTCTGACTAGTGAAGCGGTAATGGTTGGTGTCGAGACACGGACTTCTTCGCCTGTACGCATTGTACGCGACAAGGAAACATTACAGCATATAACCGTCCGCGGTCTATTTCCTTGCGGAGAAGGAGCGGGTTATGCCGGAGGTATTGTTTCTGCCGGAATAGACGGAGAACGGTGTGCGGAAGCCGCTGCTAATTATTTACATCATTAATCAAAACCCTGCAAACTGATGACTACCCAACCCGAAATAGCAATCATTGAACCCAATACACTCAGTAGTTTAGGACTCAAATCCATATTGGAAGAAATCATCCCGATGGCTACCATTCGTACTTTCCACCGTTTCAATGAATTAATGGATGACACACCGGATATGTATGCCCATTATTTCATATCGGCACAAATCTATGTAGAACACAATGCTTTCTTTCTTCCCCGAAAACGAAAAACAATTGTTCTGGCCAGTGACAGTCCGCAGTTTCAACTTTCCGGTGTACCGGTTCTCAATATTTATGAGCCGGAAGAGGAACTGGTGAAAAATATCCTGAAACTCCACCAACATGCCCATCAAAAAGGATACCCGGTAAAGGATATGCCGCCAATGATTCCGCCAGCGCATCATCAGGAACTTTTATCTTCCCGCGAAATCGAAGTACTCGTACTGATTACCAAAGGGCTGATCAATAAAGAAATTGCAGACAAACTGAATATCAGCCTAACTACCGTCATTACACACCGAAAGAACATTACGGAGAAATTAGGAATCAAGTCCGTTTCAGGACTGACTATTTATGCTGTAATGAACGGATATATCGAAGCCGACCGCATCTAATTCACCACAGAGGACACTGAGGACACAGAGAATACAGAATTTTTAGAATCCTATTATACCTCTGTGTCCTCTGCGTCCTCTGTGGTGAATCAAATCCTAATAAATGAGGATTGCCTGCCAACTATATTTGCCGTTACTTTGCACCGGACAAATAAACTGCAAATGAAGACAAAGATTATGATGCTTGCCCTCACCCTCCTGACGACAGGAACCGTATGGGCCGAAGATTTCCCAAAAGACTCACTGAAAGTAGTGGATATGGAAGAGGTGGTAGTAATAGCCACTCCGAAAGAGAATCGCAAACTACGTGAATTGCCTATAGCCGCCACCGTCTTATCACAGGAGAATATGCGTGCCAATCAGGTTCATTCCGTGAAGAACCTTACAGGTATTGTTCCCAACCTGTTCATCCCTGATTATGGCTCGAAATTAACGACTTCCATCTATATTCGTGGAATCGGTTCACGTATCAACACACCGTCCGTAGGACTTTATGTAGATAATATCCCTTATATAGACAAATCCGCCTTCGATTTCAATTATTGCGACATCGAACGTATCGACGTACTTCGTGGCCCTCAAGGAACACTTTACGGGCGTAACACGATGGGCGGACTTATCAAGGTACACACAAAATCTCCTTTCACCTATCAAGGGACCGACATCCGCATGGGAGCGGCGACATACAATAATTATAATGTTTCGCTTACCCATTATCACCGTATATCCGAACGGTTCGCCTTTTCTACCGGAGGATTTTACGAACATACCGGAGGATTCTTTGAGAACGCAGCACGAAATAATGAGAAGGTTGACCGAAGCAACGCCGGAGGTGGACGATTTCGTGGAGTTTACATACCGACTTCCAATCTGAAAGTAGATATAAACCTGAACTATGAATATAGCGATCAGGGCGGATACCCCTATTACTATACCGGAATCGCTCCCAGCGCTAAAGAAAGGGAAGAACCTCTCGCAGAAGACCGTGCAGACTACATTGGTAAGATTTCATATAACGAGCGCAGCAGTTATCGTCGGGGATTAATGAATGCCGGCGTCAATCTGGAATATCAAGCAAGAAATTTCATCCTCAGTGCAGTTACCGGCTATCAGAATCTGAATGACCGTATGTTCCTCGACCAGGACTTTACAGAACGAGCGGTTTATACACTGGAACAAAAGCAAAAGTCAAATACAATTTCCGAAGAGATCGTGTTTAAATCAAAATCCAACAAAAGATGGCAATGGGCAACAGGAGCTTTCGGACTGTATCAGTCCTTGAACACCAAAGGTCCGGTGACTTTTTGGGAAGACGGGGTGAAAGATGTTATCGAAGGAAGTGCAAATACAGCCTTTGCCGGTATGCCTGCAAACGCCCCGAAATTACATTTAGCAATCAACAATCCTACTCTGTTGGTAGGAGGAGACTTTGATACTCCTGTTTGGAATGCGGCTGTTTTCCATCAGTCTACATTGAATGACCTTTTTGTGAAAGGCTTGTCTCTTACTGTCGGAGTACGTCTGGATTATGAGAAGATGAGCATGAAGTATAAATCGATCAGTGCCCCTACAGACTTCAACTTCAGTATGAAGATGGCGTCACGGCCACCAATGCCGTCTGTATCAGTAGAAGCTAAGAACCTGATTGCCAATGCCGGTTATGACGGTAAGATATCAGATGATTATGTTCAACTGTTACCTAAGTTTGCTCTGCAATATGAATGGAAAAAGGGCAATAATGTATACGCAACCGTGTCGAAGGGGTATCGGTCGGGCGGCTACAACGTACAAATGTTCTCCGATCTTATTAGTGGAGACTTACAGAACTCCATGATAAATGCTATAAAAGAGAGCGAGCAGTTCGCCAAATTCGCTGCAATGATTGACAAATATGCCAAGAAAGCGGATGTCCCCGAAGTAAAAGAGGCGACACGCTACAAACCCGAATATTCATGGAACTACGAAGTAGGAAGCCATCTTACCCTTTGGGAGGGTAAACTTTGGGCAGATCTTTCCGCTTTCTACATGGATATGCGCGACCAACAAATTTCCCAATTCACCGGAAGCGGCTTGGGGCGTACCACCGTCAATGCAGGGAAAAGCCGCAGCTATGGTGCCGAAATGTCTCTTCGTGCAAGTCTGACTAATGAATTAAGTCTGAACGCGAGCTACGGATATACCTATGCTACCTTTACAGACTATATCGAATATGAGAGAGAAGATGAAGAAACGCTCAAAGTCAGAGCCGATTACAATGGCAAGTATGTTCCTTTTGTCCCCAAGCATACATTAAATATCGGTGGAGAATATGCCATCACTTGCAGCCCACGTTCTATCTTCGACCGGGTTGTATTCCAGGCGAACTATAACGCTGCCGGACGTATCTACTGGACTGAACTGAACGACGTCAGCCAATCCTTCTACGGCACGCTCAACTGGAGAACGAATCTGGAAATCGGTGATGCAATAATTAGTTTTTGGGCACGCAACTTCTTGAATAAAGACTATGCCGCCTTCTATTTCGAAACAATGAACAAAGGTTTCATGCAGAAAGGACGTCCAATGCAATTTGGGATAGATCTTCGCTGCCGCTTCTAATCATTTTTACTCATTAGGATATTATTTAGTCTTTTTATTGTCAGCTAAAGTTTTCACCCACATAGAACAATGATTTTCAACCGATTAACAGCTGACAATAAACGCTGACAATAACCCCAAACAGGCTGACAATAAAAGTTCCGGACTTTTATTGTCAGCCTGTCTCTTTGTAGATCAACAGCATGGAATACGGGATAAAAGGACGTATGTCCCTATAAAGTTTGCATTATAAAGCCGTTATACTTTATTTACCCAATCAGTATTGTTCTATTAGACTTACGTTATTCTTAACTCTCCACAGCCGTGGTAGCTTCTCTTCATGGCCGTGGAGAGATCTCACCACGGCTGTGGAAAGAAGTCACCACGGCCGTGGAAAGGTAAAGGTATCGGTACCTTCCCGCAACTATACCAGCACTTTAACGGAACTTTATCAATGCTTTGACATTAGTTTACCTACTGCTTAATGATAACCGCCAATCATCACTCGTTAATTGCCCCGCAATAAGGACATATACCTTTCTCTTTCAGTTTCTCCCCGCAATGTCCACAGCGATACTTATACCCGATGTTCCGATAAACCTTCTTCGTAAAAACCAGTATAAAAAAGATCAGGAATAAATAACCGATATAGATATGTGTCATCAAGATAAAAAAGAAATAACAGAAAATACAGCAGGACATCAGTCCCAGCAGATAAAAGATAGCTGCAGCGGGAGTCAATTGCCGAAACAAATCATCCAACACCGCCAAAGCGACTATCAGAAACAACCAGATACTAAACAGGAAAACAGAGAGTATGAAAGGTACTTTGAATGGAGATAAAGTCGGATTGAAATAAAAATGTTCCCACGTTTCCGGCACAAAGACCTGCATAGACTCATAAATCGTTGCACTGAACGCCATCAGCAGGCAGAGAAATAATGGATAAATGCTGTCTATATCATTAAAATAAACCATCTGCAACTGCTTCTTCCGGAAAGCACGAAGCAAATAAACGCCTACAAACAGGGCAAAAATAACAACAAAATAAGAAGCGTGCGTGTCACTGAAAAGATGAATGGCCTGTGAAATACTGTCGGTCGGAACAAACGACCTCTTCAAATCCACCTCACGTATCCAACCCTGTTCATCCTGCGTATGCGCCAATTTAACCCAAACGCTATCCACACTATCGGCCGGATGAATCGCAAACTCTGCGACGACTACCTTATCTCCTTTATTCAATTGAATAAAAGTGTCCTTTATCGGAAGACGTTCCAGAGCTATGGAATCATCCACTACTTCCAGATTCGTATCCCACGTGTAGTGACGTTCATAAAGATAGGTCAATGAATCTTTTGTTTTCTCTAACAACTCCTCCGAATCCAGTAGCGGAGCCTTATAATAACAGGAAGATAGCAAAAATAAACATAATAGCAGGTTCATCACATTTTTTACCACAGAGGACACAGAGGATAAAAAGAGGAAAGAGAAAAACTTTCTACACTTTTTCTGCCCAACATTCAAACGATCGGTGTCAGAAGCATGAGTGAAGATGCTACCTTCACTATATCCTCTGTGTCCTCCGCGTCCTCTGTGGTAGAAAATAGTCTTCATTGCGCCGCCTTTACTTTCATTTGACAATTTTTGCAGTCGAACTCCAAACGGAAACGTTTACCATCACTGGACATCAGATAATAGGGTTCTTTGAAAGGTGAACGAACCCGTTGGTGAATAGGACACCATCCCATACTGTAACGTAGACAGTGTTTGCAGAACATCAGTACCGCATTCTCCACTGCTTCTTTTTCGTACGCCATAGCAATACGCTGTACCCCATGTTCCTCATAGAAAGAAACTGCATGAGTGTTCATAACATTTCCCAAATACGTCAATGTTGTTTGCGGAAAAGCATGATTCGTTTGTTTCCATACTGACAATTCCTGGCGGTAGTTTATCCGGCGGGCAGCTATTAATTTTTCAACTGCCTGACGACGGTAATCGGCTAAGACCGAAACTGGGAGAAACCAATTATCAGCAAATTCAACTTCTATCACTTTTGCTTCGAAAGGTGTATTTCCTAATTTAGCAAGTTGCGTTTTCAGATTTTCCGTCTGCGGTGTACGTGCCAATTCCTTTTCATGGGGAAAAGCCAATGTGATACTGTTATCATCTTCATCGGTCAATCGTAACGAAAAGCCAAATTCGTTATCAGTAAGCAAGATACGCACTTCTATCTTCCTTTCAGCGGACTTCCGTGAAAGTACACGCTCAAACTCTTGGTCAAAATTACGGTACAACACAGTACGGGGCTTGATACGGGGCATTTCCTGTGGATACAGTTTATTACCATCTACACGATTAATACGGAACCCCTGCAAACGTCCTTGTTCGTCGAGATAGCAAACTCCATCGCCATTGTTAAATGACTTCAATCCGGCAACTGTCAGATAATTACCGCGAGCCTCCTTCATTGTTCCCATCTCCTCACCCAGCGACTTAGGGGTATCAAAGGAAAAAATTTCCTTATCACGACCGTGCAGGAAATAATGTGTAAAACCACGACTGAAACTCTTATCCAGTTGCGGCTTAAATTCGAATCTGCACATTCCCGAAGAAGCCCGGACATATTCCGGACGACGGGCAAAAATAGCATCCAATTTCTGACGATAGGCCGCTGTCACGTTCTTCACGTATGATACATCTTTCAACCGGCCTTCTATCTTCAACGAAGAAGCTCCGGCATCCAACAACTGCTCCAGCTCGTCGCTCTGATTCATATCTTTCAGAGAAAGCAAATGCTTGTCCTTCACAATGACTTTCCCATCGGAATCTACAAGGCTAAAAGGTAAACGACAGAATTGTGCACATTCACCCCTATTTGCGCTACGCCCGAAACAGGACTGACTGACATAGCATTGCCCGCTATAGCTAACGCAAAGCGCTCCGTGTACAAATACCTCCAAAGGAGTCTCCGGACAAGCGGTATGAATATTTTTTATTTCACGCAATGATAATTCGCGCGCCAAAACGACTTGTCGGAAACCTGCCTCCCAAAGAAATCGCACCTTTTCCGAAGTACGGTTGTCCATCTGCGTACTGGCATGGAGAGGTATCGGGGGGAGATTCAGTTTCGTGATTCCCATATCCTGAACAATCAGTGCGTCCACTCCAATCCGATACAGGGCATGAATCATCTCCTCCGTCTCTTTCAGTTCTTCTTCTTTCAGGATAGTGTTGACCGTGACATAAATACGCGCATTATACAAATGGGCATATTGCACCAGTGCCTCAATATCCTCCAAAGAATTTACAGCCGCCGCACGGGCACCGAACTTGGGAGCACCGATATATACCGCATCCGCACCGTGATTAATGGCCTCAATACCACATTCCAGATTCTTCGCCGGAGCGAGAAGTTCTATTTTACGCTGCTTTATCATTTGATGTCATTAACATTATAAGGTGTTTCCTGATAAACAAAGTAGTTTAACCAATTGGAGAACAAAAGGTTTGCATGAGCACGCCAACGCACCAACGGTCCCTTATCAGGATCATCATCTACATAATAATTACGAGGTATTTCTATCGGCAAGCCTTTACCCAAGTCACGACGATATTCCGTATCCAATGTCAACGGAGAATATTCCGAATGTCCGGTTACAAAGAACTCACGTCCGCCACGTGCCATTACCATATACACTCCCGCATCTTTCGACTCGGAAAGCAATGTCAGTTCCGGTACCTTCAAGATATCCTCCCTACGTACCTCTGTATGACGGCTGTGCGGCACATAGAAACAATCATCAAAGCCACGAAAAATAGAATGGTAAGGTTCCAATACCCGATGTTCGAAGATACCGAACATCTTCTTTTCCAACGGATATTTAGGAATTCCATAATGATGATAGAGCCCGGCCTGCGCCGCCCAACATATATACAAAGTAGAAGTCACATGCGTACGTGCCCAATCAAAAATTTCCGTAATCTCATCCCAATAAGTCACTTCCTCGAAATCCATCTGTTCCACAGGTGCTCCCGTAATAATCATACCATCATACTTCTCATGACGCATCTGGTCAAAATCCGTATAGAACGCCTTCATGTGTTCTATCGGTGTATTCTTGGAGGTATGACATTTGATCTTCATAAACGAGATCTCCACCTGAAGCGGAGTATTTGAAAGTAAACGCACCAAGTCCGTCTCCGTCGTAATCTTCAACGGCATCAGGTTCAGAATGACAATCCGTAGTGGACGAATGTCCTGCTGCGTAGCACGGGAAGTATCAATTACAAAAATATTTTCTTCCTTCAATAGCTCTATCGCAGGTAGTTTATCGGGTAAATTTAAAGGCATAATCGCTATATATTAGTAATTTGAGTGCAAAAATACGAAAAATATAGCAGATTATAGGGAGGTTGCTTATTTAGAAGACGTACAAATTAAGTCAATTTAATCATAGAAGCATAACAACTAATCAATAAAAGCTTTACTTTTGCGGAATAAAATTAGTACTAATAATTTAAATCTTAGAAAAATGGCTTACGTAATTAGTGACGATTGTATTGCTTGCGGAACTTGTATTGACGAGTGTCCGGTAGAAGCTATCTCTGAAGGTGATATCTATTCTATCAACCCGGATGTATGTACTGACTGTGGAACTTGTGCAGATGTTTGCCCGTCTGAAGCTATCCACCCAGCTGAATAATACAATCTACAACAAAAAGTATAGGCTGCTTTCTATTGAAGGCAGCCTTTTTTTCACCACAGAGGACGCAGAGGACACAGAGAAGAAAAAATGAAAGGAATGATGTGTCCGCCATCCTTATAAATTAAAAATCCCCCTTGCCACAAATGATTTGTAGCAAGGGGGATTTCACTAAAAGGAGAGTTGCAACACATCTCCCAAACTATTTTACTCTGTGTCCTCTGCGTCCTCTGTGGTGAACTCTTATTTCAATTTAGCCAACGCTTCCTTGATTCGGCGGATAGCCTCCGTAATATTTTCATCACTTGTTGCATAACTCATGCGGATACATTCGGGAGCGCCGAATGAAGTACCGCCCACACAAGCCACGTGCGCTTCTTCAAGCAGATACATTGCCAAATCATCCGAGTTTTCAATCTTACGGTCCCCTTTGCTCTTTCCAAAGAAATAGCTACATTTCGGGAACAAGTAGAAAGCGCCTTGCGGAACATTCACTTCAAATCCCGGAACATCTTTCGCCAACTTCACAATCAAATCACGGCGGCGCTCGAATGCTTTCTGCATTTCTTTCACCGGTTCTTGTGTTCCTGTATATGCAGCCTCAGCAGCTTTTTGAGAAACAGAGCAAGGACCTGAAGTGTACTGACCTTGCAATTTATTGCAGGCCTTTACAATCCATTCCGGTCCGGCAATAAATCCGATTCTCCATCCGGTCATAGCGTATGCCTTAGACACACCGTTTACAATCACCGTACGTTCCTTCATTTCCGGGAACTGGGCAATACTCTGATGTGCACCGATATAATTAATATGTTCGTAGATTTCGTCAGCAATAACAATGACTTGCGGATGTTTAGCCAATACAGCTGCCAAACCGGCCAATTCTTCCTTGCTATATACAGAGCCTGTCGGATTGGACGGAGAACAAAGAATCAATGCTTTTGTTTTCGGAGTGATAGCAGCTTCCAATTGTTCTGGAGTAATCTTGAAATCTTGTTCGATACCTGCCGAAACGATGACAGGAGTACCTTCCGCCATTTTCACCATTTCCGGATAGCTCACCCAGTAAGGAGCAGGCACAATTACTTCATCACCCGGATTTACTAATACAAGAATTGTATTACAAACAGATTGTTTCGCACCATTTGCACAAGAAATCTGAGCGGCTGTATATTCAAGGCCATTTTCTTTTTTCAGCTTCTCAACAATAGCATTGCGCAAAGCCGGATAACCCGGTACCGGAGAATAACGGGAAAAGTTATCATCTATGGCTTTTTTCGCAGCTTCTTTGATGTGGTCGGGAGTATTGAAGTCCGGTTCTCCTACACTTAAATTAATAACATCAACGCCTTGTGCCTTGAGCTCGTTGCTCTTCTGCGACATAGCAAGTGTCGCCGACGGCGACAAGCTGTTCAAACGATCTGATAATTGATTCATTTTGTATCTATTTTATTGTTGTTGAGTGAAAATCGTTGCAAAATAAGCGATAATATTCGACATATGAAAACAAATAGGCAATTTACTTATTAAAATGTAAAGTATGCCCCATTCTTTCCTTTTTCGTTCTTAGATATCGTTCATTATATGGATTGGGAACAGTTTCAACAGGTACATTTTCTACAATCTCCAAGCCGTATGCTTCCAAGCCAACACGTTTCACCGGATTATTTGTCAAAAGCTTCATTTTGTGTACTCCCAACTCACGAAGAATCTGCGCTCCTACCCCATAATCACGCTCGTCGGCAAGATGTCCCAAACATACATTCGCATCTACCGTATCCAAGCCGTCTTCCTGAAGTTTATATGCTTTCATCTTTTCCATCAAGCCGATTCCACGTCCTTCCTGATTCAGATAAACGACTACACCTTTTCCTGCCGCTTCAATCATTTCCATAGCCTTATGCAACTGTTCTCCGCAATCACAACGCCTGGAACCAAAAATATCACCGGTGGCACAAGAAGAATGTACACGTACCAAAATAGGTTCGTCTTCATTCCACGTACCTTTAAACAAAGCGACATGCTCCAATCCATTTGACTTTTGACGGAAAGGAATCAGACGAAACATTCCATGTTCAGTAGGCATATTCACCTCCACCCCACGCTCTACAATGGATTCCTGTTTCAAACGATAAGCAATCAAGTCATGAATAGAAATCAGTTTCAGATCATATTCATCTGCCATTTTACGGAGTTCGGGCAAGCGTGCCATCGTACCATCCTCACTCATGATTTCCATCAAAGCACCCGCCGGATAAAGACCGGCCAGACGTGCCATATCGATAGTCGCCTCTGTATGTCCGGCACGGCGCAACACTCCTTTTTCTTGTGCGTACAACGGGTTGATATGACCGGGACGACCGAACGTAGCCGGTGTAGAAGACGGATCAGCCAACGCCTGAATAGTGGCAGCACGGTCGGCAGCAGAGACTCCGGTCGAACAACCGTCCAGTTTATCTATCGTAATTGTAAAAGGAGTTCCCAACACAGAAGTGTTATCACTTACTTGATGCGGTAAATCCAATTCCTTGCAACGAGACACCGTAATAGGTGCACAAAGCACCCCACGTGCGTGTTTCAACATGAAATTAACTTTCTCAGGAGTTATTTTTTCAGCAGCAATAATCAAATCTCCCTCATTTTCGCGGTCTTCATCATCCACTACTATGACAAACTTGCCTTCTTTAAAATCGGCAATTGCATCCTCTATTTTATCCATTTTAATCTCTTCCATAACAATTATTTATTAATTTTCTGTATGATGAATTGAACTTGTTCGTTGTTCTTTATAATCCGTTCCATATCCTTAGCCAGACGAATACGGAATGCCCAGATACGGAAATAGAAAAACAACCCGATGGGGAAAATCACTCCGGCTGCCAGATTCAGCCAATATATATGGAACGGGCGCACATGAGCAGAAACGGGAATCATCGGATAATTGTTTAACAAACCTATCAAAGAAGCTGATTTCGTATTTGACATTTCCTCCACCAACGCTTCCAGCTTATCATTGATAGCCACCACCTCATCGTCCTTTTCACCCGACATCCACAGTTTGAAATAGTTCGGTGCTTTCGTCAACTGATTTTGAGCAATGTAAGCTTTACAATCCTCCGTAAGCTGCTCCAAATCGCCCGGAATACGTTCATAGTCAGGATCATTTATAATAACTTCTTTCTTGAATATATGCCGTACACTACGTATTCCGGCCACCTTCTTAAACCAATTAATGTACGCATCGGCATTAAGCACCACAGAATCTTTATTCGATTTATAAGTAAGGAAGATACCCAACGGAGCAAGGACAGCACTACTCGTCCACATACCCATCCATACAATCCACTTACCGTCACGGGCCATTTTATATCCGGTGTTATCAATGATATAATAGATAATAAACACCAGTACCGACACAATTACCGGCATTCCCAAACCACCTTTACGAATAATACCTCCTAAAGGAGCACCGATAAAGAAAAACAACAAGCAGGAAAGGGAAATTGTAATCTTCTTATGCCATTCCGTCTTATGTTTCCGAATGCTATAGTCATTACTCTCCATCGTATAACTCTTGAAAGTAAGGTCGCTTGCCATATTTTCCGCACGGCTAAGAGCAGCAGAAATAACTTTCTGCTTTTGCGTCAAAGGAGCAACATTATAAAGACTGTCCACATTATACGCATACACATCCGCTTTCTCCATCTTGACAGTGTCTTCTTTTGTCAATCCATAAGACGCGCGAAAATTTCCCTCAGCTATTTCCCGATAATATTGCCTTCCTATACTGTCACCTACTACTTTCATCGAATCAATAGAGCTTTGCAACTGCGCCATGTCTTTAGCACTCGACTGCTTACCCATAATATCGCCGTCAACCATATTGAAATCAGAGTTAAACTCAATAATCGTATGTTTCTCTCTGAATGACTCACGACGATAAGGCACATTCTGGGACTTCATGCTTTGCGCTTTCAGATTCTCGAACAAGTCTCCACTATACAAATGTAACCAAAGATGTTGCTTATCCGCTGTCATCTCCAGACGCCCGGAATCCGCATAAATAATATGGGCATTCTCAAATCCGTCTTTCAAATTATAGATCAAGACATCATACAGCATACCCGTTTTACGGTCTTTCTTGGCTATCTTTAAATTATAATCAGGGATTTCGGAATAGAAAACGCCTTCCGGAATATCCAATTCCGGAGATTTCTGTTTCATTGAAAGAATCAGAGTTCCCAACTTAGCTTGGGCAATGGGTCCTACTACATTTTGAAAATAGAATGAAACGCCGACAAGTCCACAAACAAAGAAAACAAGGGGACGCATAATTTTGAGCAAAGAAATACCGGCAGCTTTCATTGCAAGCAATTCGTAACGCTCGCCAAAATTACCAAAAGTAATCAAAGAAGCCAGTAACACTGCCAACGGCAACGATACTGGCACTAATGTTAATGCAGAATAGAAGAAGAACTGAGCCATTACACTCATTTCTAACCCCTTTCCAACCAATTCGTCTACATATCTCCACAAGAACTGCATCATGAAAATGAACAGACAGATGAAGAATGTACCTATAAAGAGCATAAAAAAGCTCTTTACAATGAATATATCTAATTTCTTTATGCGTAGCATCTTAATAGGTTCGTGCAATTAGGATGCAAAATTAGCACAAAAAAAGGAGCACCGAAAATTTTTAGTTGAAAGTTAACTAAAAACCACAAGTTCTTCTTAATTTGGCAACCTGTGACTCCCATAATTCTTTCATATCATCCACTTCATCCGGCTCTGCGAAATCAGTAATTTCTAATACATAGTCACTTGTCAACTCATTATATGTCATCTTGATTTCAAAGTAATCACGCTCGTTTTCATCATCCAACCAACGAAAACGAATGAAAGAGAAAGCGCGGATTGCTATAATTTCAGCTTCTCTCTGTTCTGTTTTTCCCCAATGGAATTCTACTATTCTATCATCTGAAACAACTTTATCGGCGAACCAGTCCTCCAAACCGGTAGGTGTACTAATAGCTCCCCAAAGAATATTTTTTGATGTTGCATTCAACAAATACTCCAAATGAATCTTTTCCTTTTTCATAGCAATTTCGAATTGTTTTTACGTGTGCCAAGATAAATACTTTTTTCTAAATAAGCGGCATAAATCAAGCACTTTATTTAATTATTCTTTCATTTCCAGTCCTGAAACTCCCTGTTTATAGGGAAAAGCAAAACCTTTCTTGAAGAAAAGAACAAAAAAATTACCGATTTGTTTTGGAGATTATAAAAAAACATCTATCTTTGCACCCGCAATCGAGAAATGATGGCGGGATAGCTCAGCTGGTTAGAGCGCATGATTCATAATCATGAGGTCCCCGGTTCAATCCCGGGTCCCGCTACTTGATAAGAATAAGGCATTTGAGAGGCTTCCACTCTTGGGTGCCTTTTTCTTTTTTAGCTCCGGTTTGCGCTATGGTTTGCGCCAGCGTCAAATTCAATGTAACATGGTTCAACAAATTTTATCTCTACAAAGATACTATTTTACTTTCAAATTTTAATTGAAAAGATTAATAATACAATTGCACGACATTGCTATTCTATAAAAAACAGCAAATGAATTACTTCAAATAGCGATAACCATGTTAGTTACCACCATACCAAAGAGATATTTAATTCAAAATGTCAAAGTTACATTTATAGGATAATTACCAATCATCATTACTTGTTTGCAATGGCTTCTTTAGAACTGTATCAATTTTGTCTACAAGGATTTTATAACATGATAGTGAATAAACAAAAGCTCGTGATGAGGTCACTTTAGGATGTTGTCTGTTTTCTGTAAATGGAAAGCAATCAGAAAGTGCCCATATTTGGGTATCTTTAGTAACGCCATTACCTGTTACACCAAAACCACCACCAAACATTATGACATATCCACTATCGTCATTTATCTTCAATACCTCATAGTTCTGTAAGGTATATGTCATTCGAATACGTTCTTCTTTAAAATCAAATTTAATAAGTGGTCGAATACTTACTCTATATGAGTTATCTCCCATAGTCCGTTTTGCAATATTAGGCAGATAACAACGTGCTATGATTGTTCCTTCTTCCTCATTTGAAACCTGTATAGCTGACTTTGCATCAGAAGACATAGATATAACCCAATCTATGATTTTGCGATATAATTGAGATTTGGACTGACCTTTATACTCTTTTATAACCGATAATGATAGTTCACCCAATTCATTCAGCTTATATTCATTGGATAACTCCTTAGCCTTAGCTGACCAAGACATATCCCCTATATTGGTATATTCTTCTAATTCTTGTTTAGTTACAATTTGGGCATTAATTGTATTACAGACTAATCCTAATAACATTATAAAAATAATCTTTTTCATGTTGACTTGAAGCTTACTATTAGTATGATGTATTTTTGTGTTCAAATGTACAAAAAACAAATTAATTAATCAGATTTTATTATATATATTCTCCAACAAGTTCTATTGTAAAAGATGTGTTGCAATTATTGATAGAACAATAAAAAAAAACAGCAAATGAATTTCTTCAAATGCTGTTCTTTTTACTTTATTCTTCTATTATATTCAAGAAATCACCCCAACCATTAGCCACCCAATAACTGGAGTACGAACCCTTAGGAACATACAATACACACTTTTCTCCTAATGAAGAGAAAACATATGAATTACATTTTGGTGGATTCTCTGCAAGACAATGAATTTCCTTCAATGAATTACAACTACTAAAAGCTTTATCATCTATACTATTTACTTCTTTAGGAATAATTAAACTTGTTCCACTGGCATTTGGATAAAAAACAAGTTTAGATTTATCTTTATTATACAATACCCCATTAATAGTTGAAAAAACAGGATTATCTTCTGCAACAATAAACTGCTTAAGAGAATAACTATTATTTAAAGAAACTTCCATACTGAAAGAGACTAAACTTGCAGGTATAACTATTGTTTCCAAGCTAATACACCTCCAGTATTTGCAACTTGTTGTGTACCAATTCGTTTTGATTAAAACGGTAGAAAAGTGATTGCGCGAATTTAATGGAGTATGAAAAAGACGAAGATTTAACGTATTTAACTTTCGTAAACCACAAAAAACGTAAAAATGTGCAGTTTTTGTTGGCTTATGTGGATTGTTTCTTCGATTGTAATTCAAAACTGCGACAGGCTGTCGCAGTTGTACATTGAGGACATACGGCTCTTGATGTGCAAATTCGCAGACGATGATAATACCATATTATAATAATACGCGTGTGATTACGTCAAGAAGTTGGAATTACAAACTACAATCCAATGCAGTCCCTTTGCTGATGCACTAGAAAAATGGATTTTCGGGCAATAACTTTGAAACGTAAATTGTACAAATTTGCTATCTCTACATACAATATAGAGTTAAATACATATAAAATCGTATGATAATTACAAAAATTAGTTGATAATATAGTATGTTCATCGAATATTATTTATATTTTTGTAGCAAAATTACGAAAACAAATAAAATATTTAGGATATGATACGAGATTTTTGGGTAAAAAATTACCTTTCCATTCGCGACAAGCAAGAATTGAGTTTTTTAGCTAAGGGACCTTCATCGGAACTTGTTACAGAAGTTGCCGATGGGGTATTCTTGTATAAATTAGGTGTCTTGTATGGTGCAAATGCTTCTGGAAAGTCAAATATGTTGATTGCTTTAAATGAAGTATTTCGCTTACTGGTGTTGCCTAAGTCAGATGCAACCCAAAGAATAAATGGCAGTATTCCTTTCATTCTCACAAAGAATGCCCCCATTGAGATGCATGTGTCATTCTATGCTAATGGCATCAGATATGATTACGATGTGGCATTTAACGAGAAATACATTTTGAATGAAGTCTTGTATTATTATCCCAAAAAATCAAAGTCATTGTTCTATGAGCGTTCATTTGTTGGCGAAAACATACAAGCCGATGTCAAGTTTGGCCCAAGTCTTAATTTACAGGTGAAGACCCAGGAAAGTATCCGAGAGAACACTTTGAATAACCATAGTGTCTTGTCTGTTTGCAGCAAGGCTGCGTTGAAAGAGGATATTGCACCATTCAATGTGCTCCATAGTTGGATTATGGATAATTATCATGATGTGGATGGTGATGGAGAAAAAGGAATTGTTGAAATCCTAAAGGATGCTTACAACACTCCCCCAAAGCGTAAATTCTATAACACAATGCTACAAAAGGCTGATTTGAACATTCTGGAATATAGACCTATTATAGAAGACCGTTTCGTTCCAACAGAATATCGGGAACGCATCCAAAAGGAGAACATTCCTCAAGAAATGAAAGAGGCTTTGCTTAAACCGACTGCCGATTCCGTAGCGTTTGTCAATCATTCTATTAATGGAGATTTTGACATACCACTCAAATGGCAGTCGAAAGGTACGATAAAATACATACGTATATTGGATGCATTATACGACATGATAACAAGTTCTCACGTGTATTATCTTGATGAATTAGGAGAGGATTTGCACAATGATTTGTTATACTACTATCTTAATGTTTTCATTTTCAACTCAGATAAATCGCAGTTGATTATCACGAGTCAGGAAACAACACTCCTATCTCAGGATTTAATCAATGAGAACAGAGGTGTCGTGTGGTTTGTGGAGAAGAACAAAGAGACCGCATCATCCGAGTATGCTCGTGGTGATTCATTTGGCTTACATAAGAACCTGTCGATATACAATTCGTATCGCATTGGGCGATTAGGTGCAAAACCAGAACTGGGTAGTATCTTTATAAATCTGGAGGACTGATATGGGAAAGCAACGTCAAACAGCACTCATCTTGGGAGAAGGACCAACCGAGTTCTTCTATTTCAAATCCCTGTGCGATGTATTTAAGCGTCTGACTATCAAACCAGACTATCCGAAACATACCAACATCAAGGAACTGGAAGCCAAGATTGCAGAGGGGGTGGCAATGGGTTACAGCCATATCTTCTGCATCATTGACATGGACACGAAGGATAAGGAACCAGAGCGTTCACAATACCAGAAGCTAAAGGCGAAGTACGCTAAGCCTATCGACAAACCCAAGAAAGGTATCTATTGCGAGGTAGAGTTTTTCGAGACTCACCGCTGTACAGAACTGTTCTTCCTCTATTACTTCCGCTACACCTCACGCCCCTACGATGAACAGGAGCCATTGCTTAAAGACCTCAACCAATGTGTCGAGTATCGGAAAACGATAGAGTTCTTCATCAAGACCAAGGGACTTCACGGTTACTTTGAGCGCAATGGCGGCAGTCTAGATAAGGCTGTGGTCAATGCCAATCAATCAATTGAGGAGAAAGAAGCCTCGGGTCGGGATTACACATACTCGGAGCTTGGAAGGCTGATGATGGAGTTGAAAGAGTTGGAATGAAAAGTTAATAATAGCACATAATTTACTGGCAAGTGTTGGTATATATATGTAAATGTGTAACCAAAGTAAACAAAAGAATAATACATGGAGAGAAATATCAATAGTGTTTCAGAATCACAGTTCAATAAAAAAAAGTTAAAAAAATCCTCCCACTTTTGTTAGATATATTTTTTTGTGTAATTTTGTAATCGTTATGCGGCAGTAATAATATACATATTAATACGAGTTAGTAATCCTGTAGTTCTCATATGCTACGAGGAGGTATTAAAAGGTGCGTTTCGACAATGCATCTACTGTAGTATATTATTGCTTAATCCAAATGAATATTATAAATTTAGGAATTCTTGCTCACATTGATGCAGGAAAAACTTCCGTAACCGAGAATCTGCTGTTTGCCAGTGGAGCAACGGAAAAGTGCGGCCGTGTGGATAATGGTGACACCATAACGGACTCTATGGATATAGAGAAACGTAGAGGAATTACTGTCCGGGCTTCTACGACATCTATTATCTGGAATGGAGTGAAATGCAATATCATTGACACTCCGGGACACATGGATTTTATTGCGGAAGTGGAGCGGACATTCAAAATGCTTGATGGAGCAGTCCTCATCTTATCCGCAAAGGAAGGCATACAAGCGCAGACAAAGTTGCTGTTCAGTACTTTACAAAAGCTGCAAATCCCGACAATTATATTTATCAATAAGATTGACCGTGCCGGTGTGAATTTGGAGCGTTTGTATATGGATATAAAAACAAATCTGTCGCAAGATGTCCTGTTTATGCAAACTGTTGTCGATGGATCGGTTTATCCGGTTTGCTCCCAAACATATATAAAGGAAGAATACAAAGAATTTGTATGCAACCATGACGACGATATATTAGAACGATATTTGGCGGATAGCGAAATTTCACCGGCTGATTATTGGAATACGATAATCGCTCTTGTGGCAAAAGCCAAAGTCTATCCGGTGCTACATGGATCAGCAATGTTCAATATCGGTATCAATGAGTTGTTGGACGCCATTTCTTCTTTTATACTTCCTCCGGCATCAGTCTCAAACAGACTTTCAGCTTATCTCTATAAGATAGAGCATGACCCCAAAGGGCATAAAAGAAGTTTTCTTAAAATAATTGACGGAAGTCTGAGACTTCGAGACGTTGTAAGAATCAACGATTCGGAAAAATTCATCAAGATTAAAAATCTAAAGACTATTTATCAGGGCAGAGAGATAAATGTTGATGAAGTGGGTGCCAATGATATCGCGATTGTAGAAGATATAGAAGATTTTCGAATCGGAGATTATTTAGGTGCTAAACCTTGTTTGATTCAAGGATTATCTCATCAGCATCCCGCTCTCAAATCCTCCGTCCGGCCAAATAAGCCCGAAGAGAGAAGCAAGGTGATATCCGCTCTGAATACATTGTGGATTGAAGACCCGTCTTTGTCCTTTTCCATAAACTCATATAGTGATGAATTGGAAATCTCGTTATATGGTTTGACCCAAAAGGAAATCATACAGACATTGCTGGAAGAACGATTTTCCGTAAAGGTCCATTTTGATGAGATCAAGACTATCTACAAAGAACGACCTATAAAAAAGGTCAATAAGATTATTCAGATCGAAGTACCACCCAACCCTTACTGGGCCACAATAGGGCTGACTCTTGAACCCTTACCGTTAGGGGCAGGGTTGCAAATCGAAAGTGACATCTCCTATGGTTATCTGAACCATTCTTTTCAAAATGCCGTTTTTGAAGGGATTCGTATGTCTTGCCAATCTGGTTTACATGGATGGGAAGTGACAGATCTGAAAGTAACTTTTACTCAAGCCGAGTATTATAGCCCGGTAAGTACACCTGCTGATTTCAGACAGCTGACCCCTTATGTCTTCAGGCTGGCTTTGCAACAGTCAGGTGTGGACATTCTCGAACCGATGCTCTGTTTTGAGTTGCAGATACCCCAAGTAGCGAGTTCCAAAGCTATTACAGATTTGCAAAAACTGATGTCTGAGATTGAAGACATCAGTTGTAATAATGAGTGGTGTCATATTAAAGGGAAAGTTCCATTAAATACAAGTAAAGACTATGCCTCAGAAGTAAGTTCGTACACTAAGGGCTTAGGCATTTTTATGGTTAAGCCATGTGGGTATCAAATAACAAAAGACGGTTATTCTGATAATATCCGCATGAACGAAAAAGATAAACTTTTATTCATGTTCCAAAAATCAATGTCATTAAAATAATGGAGCGGTCAGGAAATTTCTATAAGGCAATACGGTTGGGATATATACTTATCTCCATTCTTATCGGATGTATGGCATATAATAGCCTCTATGAATGGCAGGAGATAGAAGCATTAGAACTTGGCAATAAAAAAATAGACGAGCTCCGAAAAGAAATAAACAATATCAATATTCAAATGATAAAATTTTCTCTATTGGGTGAAACAATACTGGAATGGAACGATAAAGATATCGAGCATTACCATGCACGGCGTATGGCAATGGACAGTATGCTCTGCCGTTTCAAGGCCACCTATCCAGCAGAGCGCATCGATAGTGTGCGCAGTCTTTTAGAGGATAAGGAACGACAGATGTTCCAGATAGTCCGGTTAATGGATGAACAACAATCTATTAACAAGAAGATAGCCAATCAAATTCCGGTTATTGTACAGAAAAGTGTGCAGGAACAGTCCAAAAAGCCAAAACGAAAAGGTTTCTTAGGCATATTCGGCAAAAAAAAGGAAGTAACTCCAGCAGTATCAACCACTATCCTTCATTCGGTCAATAGAAACGTAATCAGCGAACAGAAAGTGCAGGATCGCCAATTGTCGGAACAAGCCGACAGCCTTGCAGCTCGTAATGCAGAACTTAACAGACAACTGCAAGAATTGATTTTGGTACTGATTTCAAAAGCTATCAAGATAAGCATATGATAATAATTCGGTTCCCAGAGCCGTTTACCTTATCAAGTGCAAAGGCTGGAATAATTGTTGTTGATAAAAAATATCATCAAACAAGATACTTTACACTGGAAGCTTCTTTTGGTGGGTGTATGATAGTTGAAATCTCAGGACAGAAGCGCAACAATACAGGTGTTACTGTTGCAGATAAAGAAGACCTTACAGAATTTGCATCTATCGTTTTCTGTTTAGCCATAAAGCAAGACAATAATAATTTTGCATCAACAGAACCTGTCACAAATAAGCCAGAACAAGCTGGTGCTGGTGAAAGAGTCATAGCATTATCGCTTAATACTCTAATAGAACAAATGTCAGCAAGATACTCTGAATGGAAAGGTCTGTTTACAGTAACTCCTATGGCTGACCATGTTTTGGTTAAATGCCATAAAGGGTTTGATGATACAAATACTCGCAAAGCTATACCATGTTTATGGAGAAGAAAATCCTTTGTTGATAATTGCAAAATGTTTGATGTCAAAAGAATCGTATTTTTAGACTCTGTGAATCATACTTTTGACGAATTAAAGCCAATGGAAATAGATATATCTACACTTTCTTGATTAGAGTATAAGAACTTGCTTTGTCAAATTTGGCACTATAAAATATTTTGTGTAAATGTAAAATACGGGATTCAGTACGAGTTTCGTATTTTTTTATTTAATAGATTTGCAAAATGAAAAAGATTATGAAAGAGAATCATGTAGTGCCTGATGAGGTTTTAACCAAGGAGTTCCTCAGCCATTTCAAAACTGAGGCAGACGTAAGCAAGTTCCTAAAGCAGCTCCACGCCCAAGTGCTGGAGAAGATGCTTGAAGGTGAGATGGATGCTCATTTGGGTTATGAGAAACATTCTGTTTCCGGCAATAACAGTGGTAATTCCCGTAACGGCAGTTACCCCAAGAAAATCCAGACCGAGCACGGCGAGGCTGTCATACCCATCCCTCGTGACCGCAACGGTCAGTTTGAACCCATAGTAGTCCCCAAGCATGAAAGCCGCGGGCTTTCCATAGAAAAGCTTGTTATCTCCTTATATGCCAAAGGAATGAGTGTGTCCGATATAGAAGAAGAGATGCGCGAGATCTATGAGATAGAACTCTCCACCTCTGCCATCTCCATCATCACAAACAAAGTAAACCAGGCTGCTCAAGAATGGCAGAACCGTCCTTTGGACCCGGTCTATCTCATCGTTTGGATGGACGGTATTGTCTTCAAGGTCCGTGACAACGGGAAGATTATCAACAAGACTGTCTATCTCTGTGTCGGCCTGAAACAAAACGGCTTGAAGGAAGTTCTTGGCATGTGGGTGGGTAAATCAGAGAGTTCCGCCTTCTGGATGGGTGTTCTCACTGACTTGAAGGCCCGTGGGGTACAAGATATACTGATAACCTGTACCGATAACCTGAACGGATTTACGGACACTATACGTACCGTATTCCCTCAGTCATCAACTCAGATTTGTGTTGTACATCAGATAAGAAACTCATGTAAATATGTCGTTTACAAGGACAAAAAAGAGTTCACGGCAGATATGAAGAATATCTATAATGCGCCAAACAAGGAAGTTGCTGCCGCGGAGCTTGATAATCTGGAAAAGAAATGGGGAGGGAAGTACCCTTATGCCATTCTTTCATGGAGGAACAACTGGGATGATCTGACTGTTTTCTTTCAGTTCCCATTGGAAATCAGAAAAATAATCTATACCACAAATCTCATTGAAAATCTGAATGGAAAAATCAGAAAGTACACTAAATCAAAGCTTTCATTCCCGTCGGATGACGCAGTGAAGAAGATGGTATACCTTTCCTTGATGGAGATTGAGAAGAAATGGACAATGCCGATTACTAACTGGGGATTGATTATGAACCAGTTTATGCTTATTTTTGAAAACAGAATCCAGATATAAGAGAACTTATAACTGAATCCCGTTTACATTTACACAATATTATGGACACTGCCTCAAATTTCAAACAAAGTAAGTTCTTATACTTATTATCCAAATCTATAGCGATAAGCCTCTTGGCTTTTTTCTTAGAACCGCACCCAATCCCACTTTTTGTGTTCCGTCCCAATTCGTAAGTTGGTCAGCGCACCCATTAGAACCACCAAGCGATACGTAAGTGTCTGCACTACATGACATATGGTCAACAAAAGCGAGAAAGTTGTCAATGGCGTTGTCTGTGAATTGAACTTCATTCGTGGCGAAGAGTTTTGTCCAGTTGGTGACACATTCCTGCTTGAAGTCTGTAAAACCATGCCAAGACATATCAGATAAGAACCTCTTTGCTGCCGATTCTATACTGGCTTTAGAGTCCAATCCAATATTATGCTTTACAGCAGATGCCATAATGCTATAGTATATGGAAGCCGATTCTTTCTCGTTGAAGTTGACTCTGTCTGTTTTTGCAAAGGAAGACAATGCTTTATGCCCCTCTCTGATAAACATATCAAGCACTCCTATGTATCTATTTTGCCGAGCCATGCTTTCACGTTTAGCTTCGGCTTCTTGCCGAGCCTTTTCTTTTGTTTCTTTCTCCTTACGTGCTTCCACTCGTCTCCATGCGTCTGTCATTTCAGGCTCTTGCCAAATGGCATTCCAACGAGCCTTCAAATCATTGTACATTTCCAAAAGTGTAGTATTATAACTTTTGGTACTGGCGAGTTCTTCCTTAGCACAGAAAAATTGAGTAGTCACTCGCTCCACAGCCTTCTCGTCAAGTTGAGAGATGCGTTGTTTGACTTTGTTGTTTTCAGTCTTTAGCGCATCATTCTCGGCACGAAGCGACTTGTTCTCCTCTATCTGCTTATTGAGGTTCTGCATATAGTAAGTGTATGTCTTGTTGATAGACTTGCGTACACCTTCATTCTGCTTGTCACGTTCTGCATTGATGGCTGCTACAAGAGCCTTGATTGCAGCGTAGATATTAGCCACACGCTCCTCACGCCACGCCTTTTGTCCGATAATAGTAGGAATCGGGATGGCAAGTTCTTTCTTTACGGCATTCATTGCTTCTTGAACTGGAGCCTTGATGTTGAGAAAAGGAATGGTCAGCTCCTTCTTGTCGATCAGGGCAAGTACAGCATACTTCTCCACTTTGTCAAGAGCGACTTTCGCCTGACGTTCAGCTTCAAGCACCACCTTGTTCTTATGCTTGCGTCCTCGCTTTTCTTCCTCTGAAAGTTCATCATAGGAGAAGCCTCTTGCCAAGCCATACTTATGCCCTACCTTGTTGTAATAGTCAGTATGCAGTTGGGAAAGGTATTGTGATTTGTCCTTTGCTCGCTCTCCCCACACTTTGGCATAAGAGACCCTTTCAACAACACCCTTTGCCGCTTCCGATTTTGTGTAGTTGTCACGTTCTTCTTTTGGAAGTGCTCTCCATTCCTTGGTAGAGAGAACCTTTTCTGGATTATCCTTGTGAATGTACTTGCTTCCGATGCGCCCTCGTTTCTTTACTTGTTCAACAGGCACGGTCTGCACATGGGCATGGATGCTTGTCTCATCACAATGCACATCAAAGCCGATGACATTCTCTTCTCCCCATTTTTCACATGCAAAGCGGTAGGTGTCCAATGCCCAGTCATAGATGCCTTTTTGTAATGTCACATTGCTGTGGTCAGCATTTGGATCTGACGTGTTGAGTTTCTGTTCACCAAAGGCAAGCCTGTTAAGCACATCATGGTCACCACTGAAGATGATGCCGACAGTGCAGTTCGGACTGTTCCTTGAAACTTGGTCGGGACGCTTGGCATCCATATATGGCTTGAAACCAAGTTCATCAAGTCTGTGCTGCAAGCGTTCATGCAACGGCACAGACTGGGAACCAAGAGGCACGATCTTTTCACCCTTGACTATCTCAAAGTTGAGTCTCTTGCGTGAGTAGTTATAATGGTTGTTCTTGTCTATGTCTGCGTTTTTTAGTTGGTAACGCTTCTCGTCCCAACCTCTGCGTTCCGCCTCGTTGCCCACTTGGGACGAGAACGATTTCTTGTCTGTGCCTACATGGATGGCGGCACGTGGTATGTTTCTTTCCATAAGAATTTCATTTGAGCTTGTAACGTAGTTCTTGTATAATTGGAGACAGGTCTCGGGCAGAGCCTGAGCATAATAGAAGGACTTTTTAAGTGAACATCGCAAGCATGTGAATCTAAAAGTCCCTATTATGTTTAGGACTTTTGTGAAAGTCTGTCACGCAAGCGTGCTCGCAGATCCTTACTCACTCTGCTATGACTCTTCCACCAACACCAACCCAAGACTGTCTATCAGATGCAGGAGTGGCGGATGTTGCTTTATCAGCCTTTGTAGCACCATCTGCGGTGTTTCTGTCATCAGCAGGAAGTCGGCAATGTCAAGACCTTTGGTCTTTTGTTCATCGGTGGCATTGTCTTCCAAGATGTTGCTTATGACAACCCTTTTGCAAACAGATTGCAGCAATGGAATTTTTGATTTCCATTTGTCCGTTGCTCCAAGGTCAGGGAACAAAATGATGTCCCGACCTCCCAATACCTTGACAGCGATTTGGTTGAGACAGCCATGCATACCTCCAGTTGCCAGCCAGATGAAATTGGGGATGAAATGGGATGCGATTATGGCAGTTTTTTCACTCTCGACAATAGCGACCGACATTGTGGGATGCTGTGCCAGCAAATGCTCACCAAAGAAACATTGGCACAAGTTGAAATCTGGAAGATGAAGAAAAGCATGCGCCCATCCAACATAAGAACGTGGCTCTTTCACACGATGTCCGTCTTTGAGATTATACAGCATGACCTTGCCAGTCCTCACTTTATCATCCTTGTCAACTTGCCAATAAATGGTTGAGCCTCCCCACTTATAGGATGTTCCGACATGATACATCATCATCAGCCTTTCTGTCTCTTGTTCACCAAAGACCTTGGAAAGGTACTGGTATAACGGATTGATTCCGTAATGAGACAAGGAACGCTCCATAATAGCGTTGGCGATATAGGAAATAGACTTTTCTACGACTTTCGGTTGGATATTCCTTCTTGTCGGATATGGCAATTTGTCCTTAGATATAAAGTCTGGATGCTCACGGAAATAGTCTTTAGGAGTATAGTGATACCCACAACTATGCTCATGGTCGCATTTGCCTACATTGTCAGGGAAGGATACTTCCCCCTCATCATCTATGTATCTTGTGAAACAACGCTTGCGCTCACAATTCGGGCATGTGTAACGATTACCCAATCTGTATTTCTCCAAGTGAAATCTATACTCGTTCATCATCGTAACTGAAATGAATTATTGGTGAATTTCAGCTTTCAGTTCTTTCATGTTTTCAGTTACGCACTTGTCAACTGAAAAACTGAAACAAATGAATACTGAAAACAGGTTGGTTTATGTTTCAGTTGCCTGTCATGTTTCGAACTTTACTTTTTCGTAAAATCCTTTCTTTGCCTTTGTGATTAGTCCAGACTTCATAAGATCCTTTATATAGTTCATCACAGTACGGTCTGTAACACGCAGATTCTCCATTCCTGTTTTAATGGCAGTTTTTGTGTCAAAACTGTCTTCCAACAGATACAGCAACTCCTTGGACATAGAATCACAGGTGTCTTCAGCAACAAAGGCTCGGCAGCGTTGATAACAATTCTCACAATATTCATTGAGCTGTAATGCTCCTTTTATGGAATCCACATCAATACTTTGCAGATGGCTCTCGCCACAGGCGTATCTTAGAGCTTGGAGCAATAAGGCAATGCGTGCGACGTGGGTATTGTGCTTCATCACCCTCGTTTCAACATCTTCATCGTCCTCTATGGCATTGATGGCATCCACATTTCTGTTCCACCAACCAAAGAAAAGGGAATGTGCGTCCTTGTCCATATAAAGGATATTTGGACAACATTCATTTGTGTCATTACACCTTGCATAGTCAAGTCCAAAGATTTTCCCGATGATGTCAGCCCATTTTCTTGAAGCCTCGCTCTGGCGCACATGGCCGTCTTCCTCATCCTGCCAGTGTGGAACTTTCTTGGATTTGGGATATACAACCAGAATACGGTCAAGGAAACCTGTATCCATGAATTTGGAAGCCATCAGTTCCTTCATTCGTTTGGTCTGTGTTGTACCGATGATGTTGACACATGGCTCTTCTACACGTTGTGGGCGGTCATTCTTGACACGTGTGTTCTCCAAGTGGCATCCGCTCCAGATGGAAAGTAGGCGTTCAAGCATGGGATTTTTCCCATACCTGTCTGTATTGGCAAGCAGTCCGAGAATTTCATCATAGTTGATGGCTATGCCACGCAAGTTGTTGTAATGCTCCAATACCAGAGCCTCCAATGTAAAGTCATCCAATGTGACCCTTTTCAGAATAGGCTTCTTCATTTCCTTGCTTCCGCTTTCCTTTGTTGCACATGCTGCCTCATATAGGTCAAGTTCATAGCAAAACTTGTCAAACAGCTTTCGTTCATACTCCCGAATTGGCTTGTATGCAAGCTGTAATGGTGGAGTTTTGCCCATGCCAGGTCTGCCAACCAATATGATATAAAGGGCGGCATTCGTGTCCCAATCCTGCTTAACGTGAATACGATAGGTATTGCCAAGAGCCGCTGATGCTGCCGACAGCATGGACATGGCGACATAATCCACCTTGAAATTGCCGTGCACCACCATGTCTATGATGATGGACTGCATTTTTTGTGGAAATACCTCAAGAGGGAAGCCTGAGTCCGCTAAAGACTCGGCTTCCATGTTGATTTTGTTACAGAGTTCAAGCGTATCCATGACATTACCAGTTTAAGGGTTTCGGTTTGCGCTTGTTTCCTGCAAGAATGGTAGCGTTCTCTTCTTCTGCAGTGAGAGGTACAGGATTCTTGCGGTTTGTCTCCAGCCATTTGTCAAGTTCATCTTGATAAAGGCAATAACGCTTGCCCGGCTTGGTGGCAGGAATGCTACCGTTGCCAAGTTTCATGTAGAGGGTAGCCATCGGCATCTTTAGATATGCAGATGCTTCCTCCACACTCATAGGTATGTGCGTGTTCGCCTTGTGTGGCTTGTTCTGTGATTGCAGACTGATGATCATCTGCTTCATGCCCACCACTTCGTCCCGAAGCTGGGCAACGACCATTGGAAGGTCGTTGAAAGTTAATTCCTTTGTCATATACAAGTAATTTAAAAAAACTGGGACAAAGGAACAGAATGATGCTTTCGTTACTGAGGTTCGTGACAGTCATTTGTCATTCACGAAGGAATAACTCTAACAATGGGGATTATTCGGGATTTACCTCCGTCACATTATGGAAATCATATCTACCATTGTCTGGCTCATCAATAGGAATGACATCATTGGAACATGGTGCTTTCAGGTTCTTCAATGTGCTGTAGTCCAAGCCGTCAAACGGTTTGGGAAACAAAGCCTTGATAAAGGCTATTCGCATTGCCATTGTGTAATCACGTTTACCAAAACGTTCTGCGATATTCCACACGAAGTGCCTTAAAGGGATATTCTCAACATTTTTCTTGAAACGGTTTGTTGCTGTCGGGGTATAGTTGGTGTCGTTGCTCCATTCCTTGACAGCCTCAATTACCTTGTACAAATCTTCCTCATACAGAAACCTTGACATGGTACGGTGCACATAGTCAAGTACGGCTCTCGTTCGTTTTTCCTTTTCCTCCTGTGCTTCTTTTTCTTGTGCCTCTACACACTTGGCATAGTCCTCATGACTATATTTTACAGACTCTGTTTGTGGTGAAATTTGCTTTGGCTGTTCTTGTTCTGTTGCTGGCTCTGCTTCTACAACGTTTTTCTTTGTCTTGCTGTTGCTACCAATGGTCATCAGTTCATAGGGATAATTCACCATAGAAATGAATATCGCCCAAAGCAGGATATTGCTTCCTACAAAGATGATTGACTCGACAAACAGACTTTGGTGGAAGTCATTGCCTACATACATCGCCACGACAAGAGAGATGGCGAGAATTGCTGTACCAACAAAAGCGTAGATGGTACAATCTGAAGTTTTCTTGTTTACTGTCATTATTGTATTCGTTTTATTGTTATTCGTTCAAAAACTTCCACAAAGTTAGATGCAGAAGCATGTAAAAGCCGCATTTACGTTCTCTGGCACTCTTTCTTTTACGCTTTATTAGCGTTCTAATATGAAATCAGACTCTGAATCATACTTTAAACTGCTCGTTAGTGCCAGTTGCTGCTTATTACTGACTACAAAGATAAGGATGAAGAAAAGGGAAATTTGCAGTTCCTCTTCAATATCAATAGAAATTGGAGTGTATTTGTCGAATTGGTTCTATCCACGACCACAAATAGAACCAACAAAACGAGAAAAGGACTATTGGAACACTATCATTCCAACAGTCCTTTTCTGCGTGTTATTGTCAAATGGTTACTTCTTCAAGGTGATGCAGCCAACCGAAGCACGCTTCTGAGCATCGGAAATCTTGGCATACACCTCTGTCGTTGCCACATTCTTGTGACCAAGATAACGCTGCACTACGGCAATACTGGTTCCTGCATCGAGCTGGAGACAGGCAAAGCTGTGGCGTGAGCAATGATAGGAGATATGCTTGGTAATCCCTGCATCTTTCAGCCAGTTCTTCAATGGTGCCTGTGTCATGGAGTCTTTGAAATCGGGGAACACCTTGCCTCGTTTATCCGGTGAATAGCCAATCAGTTCCAAGGCTTCCTCACTGATGGGGTTATGCACAATGTCCTTTGTCTTCTGCATTCGTGTGGTGACATACATCACACCATCGCTGCCGTATGGCTGTATCTCCTCCCAAGTGAGTTTCTTGATGTCGCTCTTTCTCAATGCCGTTAGGCAAGAGAACAGGAAGGCTCGCTTCAATGCAGGGGCAGAGCAAGGCGTGGATGCCAAGCGGATAACCTCGTCTTGCGAAAGATGCTCCTTGTCTGTCGGGATTGTCTCGATACGTTCCAAGAAACCATTTGGATTCTCCTTTATCTTATGGTCACGATAGGCTGTATGTATTGAAGCACGGAAAGTTGACCAGTAGTTAGCTGCGGAGTTGATATGCAGTTTTCTGTTCTTATGCAGTCCCTGTGGTGCTGTCAGCAGATACTCCCGAAACCTGTTGCACAAGTCCACGTTTATCTCCCCGAAGGTACACTTGCCTTGCGTGAAGGTACGAAAGTGCATATAGACGTGCTGCCACTTGGAGTTCTTCTTGTCTGCCAGTTTCTTGAAGTAGGCGAGGAAATCTCCTTTCATCTTCTCCTTGTCGAAGAAATCGTAACGCTCGTTGACGATAGCCTCGAAGCGACGGCAGCGTATCGCCTCGGCTCTTGCCGTAAGGTTGAGGTTGTACTTATGTTCCATCTGGTTCTTCGGCTTGGCATAGATGTAGATGCCAAGCGACTCATGGCGGATGACTTTCATCGTGCTCTCGTCACGATAGCCTGGATAATAGTCAAGATAATAGGACAGCATGTGTCCGTCCTTGATTTTGCGTGTACGCAATGATACGGTCTTGCAAATGTTGCTCATAACTGATATGTATTATTGATGATTATTCGTGGTGAAGTGTATCTTCACGGCTGCAAAATAACTGAATGATACTTCCGTGACTCCCATTATTTGCAGTCATTGATGGATAATGATGAAATCATTTGAAATCACAGTCCTTTTGCAACTCTTTCTGCCATTGCTCGCTCCACATCCGTCTTCAAAAGCAGGTTTTTCACTCCAACTTTAACCTTACTGATATGGTGAACTCTCACTATATGGCAGATGTTTGCACTTGTCAGACCATACAACTGCTGCACTTGTTCTGTGGTATAATAGCTGTCATCGTTCATGAGGTCAGTCTTGCGAAGTTCTTCAAGATGCTCCTTTGAGTAATAGGTACGACCGTACTCACGTTTAGTGGGTATCTTATGTCGATATGTATATGCCCTAAGTGCAGACTTGCTCATACTGAAAGCATCCTCTACATCATCAGCCGTCACCCATTCCGTGATACTGTTGAGGTCAACGGCAGTACCGAAGAACTCATCAATATGCCGTTTGCTGTAATAGTTCTTGCCAGCGATACGGCACATCGGTATCTGGTTGCGCTTGGCGGATGTATAGAGCCAAGACTTCTTGACCTTATAAATGGACATCACTTCCTCGCCCGAATAATAGTCAAGCACCTCATTCTCCTCTTTCCCTTTTATTGGTTCCTGGTTTTGTGTTGGCTTTTCTGTTTTTGCCTTTTTACTGGGCTTGCTCTTGCTGACAGGAACCACACGCTTGTAGGGATTACCCTCAAACATCTTCTCTATATCAGCCTTTCTTACGAATGCCATTCGGCTGCTCAATCTTGATGCCTTCAACTTGCCGTTAGCCACAAGTTTGTAGATATACTGTCGGGTGCATCCCATCAGCACAGCTGCCTTTGAGAATGTAAGATACTCCTGATGTTGCAGATTCATGATAGGTTCAATACCGTTAATCAAGTCCTGCTGTCTTTTCTTTCTAAGACGTTTTGCCTCTGCCTGACATTCCTCGGAACAGTATTTCTGCATACCGCTCCTTGGCACGAATGTCTTGCCACAAAATTCACATTTTCTTGTCGGTCTCATACTCTTTGATATTGCTATGTTCTACATACTTTGAGTATTCCATCGATGGAGTAAACGGAAGTGAACCATTGACAACCTTTGTCAACCCAGTCCACGATATAACGCTTTTTGCCTATCAGCTTCAAATTTGTCCTTCATCGTAACCACTCGTAAACCCTTGTCTACTACGTTCACGATATGACAAAATAAAAGCTCCGCAAATTCTCCACGGTAGAAATACGCTGCAAAAATATGTGGAAAATCGGGAACTGCCAAAAAGCACTCAGAAAGTGTTAAAAATCAAAGAGTATTGAAAATCAAGGCTTTATGTTTGGTTGGTCATAGTAAGTTATGGTTAGTTATAAGGCTCTAAATACAGTCTCTAAAAGTCCAACGCAAAATAGTCGTTACATTATCCGGAATTGTTATTGATTGAAGGCTTACACACTCATAAAAAGCCCCTTCTCCAATATAAGATACTTTATTAGGAATATCAATAGTCTTTAAATTTTTAGCATTAAAAAATGCACCTTGTTCTATAGAAGTTGTATTATCGGGAAGTATTATTGAGACCAATGCATTACAATAACTAAACATCCGAACTCCAATTACACTTTCGAACGCATGCTCACCGTCACCGTAAGTTCCACTACCACTAATTATATTCACTTCTGACAAATCTAATTTTTGCAACATACCCTGCGACGAACGTTCTCCTGCCATTTCACGTAAATATTGAATATCAGTACCGTTAAGATTTCCGGTTAATATCAAGTTGGTTATTTGATATTTTTTTGAAGGTGCTATCAATTTATTTAATGTTCCTGCTGTTTCCACATGCAGTTCTATTGCATCTTTATCTTTAACTCGCCCCTGATTAATAATTATATCTTCTGATATTGCCTTACTCACAGACTCAATTGTAATAATCCCTTTTCTTCTTTTTGAAAGCGTATTTTCTTCTATCTGAAAATACAATTTATTATTAGCCAATCCTTTTATCTGAAAATTATCAACAGGTTTTATCCAATCATATTCATCTAAGACTGTAACTTGATACTCAACATTCGCATTAAGTTCAATTTCAATGACTTTCCCGTTGACAGGTATATCATATTCTTTTTGAGATACTATAATTGCATCCTTTTGAGCTTGAATTATTTTCATTGTCTCTTTTATTGAACTATTCTTATCGTAGAAAATAATTTCAGCTTCCCTACTTTCATATGTTTCATTGGGACTAATCGTATAATACAAGGTAGAACTTGACACTCCACGCGTTTCCACCATTTCCTTCACCCAACTCACGTTAGGCATTTGGACATCAAAACTAAAATTACTATTCACTTCAACGGTTACAACTGTCCCTTTATCACTAACAGGATATTCATTTTTAGTAAGCATCAATACTCCTTCACCTGCTTGATAAATGTGTACTACTTCCGAAATATCTTTGCTTTGAAATATAATTTCACCTTCACGTTTATCATATTCATCGCTAGAGGTAATATTGAATGACAAAGTTATATTTTCCAACGAGCGAGATTTTGTAACCTGCGTAATCCATTTTTGAGATGTTGGTGGAATGATAACCTTATATTCAACATTAGCTTTCACTTCAACATCAATTGTATGATGAGATTTATCCAGTTCAAAAATATTTGATGATACCAATAGTGCATCTTGTTGTTTTTGAGTAACCCTTATTCTTTTTTCAATTTCTCCGACTTTCAACGTCAATACAGCATTACGTTCATCATAAAATGTGTTCTCTGTTACTTTTATCGTCAGTGATACAGTACCTGCTACTCCATTATTAGACGAAACAGTACACCATTCTATATTAGTTGGTATAGCAATATTCCATTTCTTGTTAGTATCGAAAGTTAAAGTTTTCTCCTCATTATTTGAGGTAAAACAGATTCCTTTTTCAAAATACCCTTCACTTTCTCCCAAAGGTTTTAATATAGTCTCAACATCATGGCTTTCTTCCTCTCTTGAATTGTTGACAGGATTATCATCTCCACAACCTATCAATACAAGAAGCACATATACAATGCTACTAATAAATACAATATAATTATTTCTCATTATTTCATACGAAAATTATTTGTGCCGTTTTAGTTTATAACGGCTGTTTTTACTTTGTTTTTATGTATTCTCTGAGCCAATGACACAAAAATAGAGAGCACTCACTGTTGGGCAAGTGCGCGGCTGGCATGTTCGGCAATTTATATTTATACTGCTGAGTTGATGTTGAATTTTCATACACGTGCTCATAATGTCACAAACTTTGCCTCTCAGCAGTTGGGACCAGTTTCATTTTCGGACTCGGGATGTTCCAGTAAAATTCGGCCTTGGATTAACTCAGTCCCCAGTTTTATATTGTGTAGGCTAATCTTTTTTCTTCGTCAGGACTACATGGTAGCCAAGTTTCTTTAACTCACCTTTCAGGTATTCCTTGCGTTGCTTCTCTTTCTTCTCAGGCACATAACTGTCTCCAAGCTCCTTGTATCTTCCGTCTGTTGACAACACATAGTGTATGCACTTGAGAAGGGAGTGCCCAACGGCAATCAACGCCTTTTTGTTGCCCTTGCGTGGGGCAAGTCGGTTGAAGCGTTCCATGAAGAACGTCCCTTTTGTTCGTGAGGCAGCCCATGCGGCTTCAACGAGTGTAGCCCTTACATGCTTGTCTCCGTGGCTCGTCCTTCCGCTCTTCTTCTTGCCAGCACTTTCGTTGTTGCCTGGACACATTCCTGCCCAGGAACAAAGATGCGCCGCAGTAGGAAAGTTGCCCATGTCAAGACCAATCTCGGCTATCAGTTCCTCGCAGGTGCGGTTTTGCACTCCGGGTATCTCGCTCAGCCTTGCAATGACATCTTCGTAGGGAGAGAGGATTTCCTTGATATGCCTGTCCATCTCCGTGATTTCCTCCGTGAGCCGTCTGTTGCATGAACGTATCTTCTGAAGCATGTATATCTTGTGGCTGTTCATATAACCCGTGCATGCCTCAAGCATTTCCTCCGCGGAATGCAGACAACGCTTGTGTCGTACAGACTCTATGTCTGCCAATGTCGGAATCCTGCCATCGCAAAGCATTTCTATCAGTTTGGTCGCAGTTGAGCCGCTCGTGTCGCTCAGAACGCTGGACAACTTGACATTGCCGTCCTCAAGCGTACGGATGATGCGGTTCTTGTTGGCCGACACCGTTTCTATCAGCTTGCGGCGGTAACGAGTAAGATCCCTAAGCTCGCGCTGCTCACGAGGGGGAATAAAACTGGGCTTGAGCAATCCTGCCATTAGCAACTGGCATATCCACTCACTGTCGTTCTTGTCTGTCTTGTGACCCGGAACATTCTTGATGTGACGGGCATTGACAATCCAGATGTTGCGGATGTAATCCTCGAACACGTTGTATATCGGTTTCCAATACACTCCAGTGCTCTCCATCGCAACGTGAGTGATTCCTAATGATACCAACCATTCTCTCAATTGTGTCAAAGAACTCGTGAAGGTGTCAAAAGACTTGGTCTCCTTACAGATCCCTTCGCCTTGGACCGTCGCTACCACCACCTTCTTGTGGATGTCCATACCGCAACCGCGCGATACAACCTGATCGAAATGAATCCCTGCCATAATCGTCATTATTAGTGATATGCTAAGATATACTAATAAGACGTGCGACAGAACATTTTCATTTACTTTGGCGACTTCTAAATTGTCATGAGGGTTTCATTTATTTAAAAACAGTAAAGTAAAGGAGTTAATGCTAGCCTAATAAGACTAGCACTATACGGTTAAATCCCAATTATTGTTTTGTGTATGTAATTACCTCTCCTTCACCTTCTTCATCAATATCATCAACTAATACCAGTTTGGAACTTGTCAGTTCTTGAACACGCATTGAATAAATATCAGTTTCTCCGTAACTATCTTCTTCCCAAATGAAAGTGAAGACCTTACTCTTCTCATCATAAGTATATTTGAAGTTTTCTACTCCTTCTTTATCTATTTGTCCGTTTTCATAAATCGCACTTGAACCTGTACCGTCTGAATTAATAGTCATTACGTCCTTATATTCCACAGAGTTCCTATTCTCTATACTAACCCAAGTACCTACTAATGGATTTTCATCATCGTCATCGCTACAAGAAGTAAAACCTGCACATAAAGCAATAACCAATAAAGTTGCAAAAAATCTAAATGTTTTCATATTCTGTAAATAATCTTTTCGTTAATAATTTAATTTGTAGTATAAGCTGCTCAAAAATTGAGTTGGCTACTTAAAAGATAGTAGCAAAAGTTGTTTCTTTATGTCTGATTCGTAGTTATATATCGTTTATCTACCCTGTTCCCTTTGGATAGTATTACACAATGAAAAAGGCGTGGAAACTATTGAATATTACTATCGTGAGGCTCTCGACTGCCTAGAATGGGTAATAAACAATAGCCCACGCCAAACGATATATAAACTATCCCCAATAAGATAGGTATATAACATTGACGTGAGCGTTCTTGCCTACTATCCCCATTCCTTGAAATTGTCGAGATTTCACGATAGGATAATATTTAAAACGCTCTTCGTTAACTAATATGTCCTTTCAGACCTAACACATTAGGTATCTGAAATTGCCACAAAGTTACGAAAAGCGTTTGTAATAGCAAGAACTATTGTTTATTAAAAGTTGAGGGCTATCCCTTCTTTATAAATCCATGGTAGTGGAAAAATTCAAGACTCCCCATATAAAAACTAAATCTCTGAATTTTTCCACCCCACCGATATTTTATGCTTATGGCTTTATAAACTGATTTTTTATCCGTTGAACGGTTGAAATACCAATACTTTGTAGCTTAGCTATATTTCTGATTGAATAGCCTTTTCTTAGTAAAGCAATGACTTCTTTATATTCTTCTTTTTTCTTATCATCCGTTTTAGTTGAACCTGTCTTTCTGCCAAGTTTACCACCTTTGGCAATATAATTTGCCCTACCACTATTCAAACGGTATTGGATATTACTTCTTTCGATATTTGCCATTTCTGCAAGCACTGTCACCATGATAGACGCTATTGGATTAACTTCCCCATTTGGTTGCAAAGTATATAAGCCCAAGTTCTGTATGTAAACCGATACTTTCGATTCATGTAATATATCTAAAGAGCGAAGAACCTGTAATGTGCTTCTTCCTAGTCTTGACAATTCAGACAAAAGTAGGATATTCACAGATTCACGTTTACAGTATTCCAAACATTCTCCTAAAATCTGTCTTTCCTCTATTTTCTTTGCACCTGAAATATGCTCTTGGAATATATTCACAATTTCTATACCCTGTGAAATAGCATATTTCTTTAAATCCTCTATTTGTCTGCTTGTGTCCTGTCTGTCATTACTTGACGAAACACGGGCATATATTACGGCTGTTTTCATTTTATTCTTTGATTAAATTGATAACATGAAAGAATGTGTTCAAACCACCTTTGCAGATTTATTTGAACACATTTCTATTTTGAACACTAACGAGGTTTATTCGCTTCTTCAATATCCCATAAGCCAACTAAAAGAATAAGCAAGATTAACGGAACACAACCTGTTATAAAAGACAATACCACCCAAAAGAGCCAAACAAGTATCTTATAATAGAACATGATTCTTTGTTTTACGTAGTTAATAAAATAGGAGAATACCCATTTCTGAATATTCCCCTGTTTAATCAATCAATAAACCACTTATATTTAGTGTCTCCATGTAAAGCGGCATTTATTCCCGTTGCTATTTCGGTTGCATTTACTGCTCTATCCAAGAATGAATCTATATAACTGCTCTTATTTGCTCCTGTCAATAGATTGTACAATTTCCACATACTAATATCATTTCCCAAGCTCCCAAAGTTCTTATCATTAATGTATGCTTTTGCAACTGTATTTATTTGCGAATCTGTGATAAGCATTTTAGGAATATTTTTCTGATAACCTTGTGGTAATGATTGATGAAGTCTCATCCTCCCAAGTAGTTGGCAAAATTGATGTTCTGTAAGGTATGAATTACCAAGTGTTTGCAGTAAGTGTAGATGTTTTGCAGGTTGGTAACTCTGAAACATTTCCAATACTGCCCGATATAAATCTTTGGTATTAGTTACTTCCAAACAGCTAAGAAAACCGTCTGTTGACACACACAAGTTTGTGCATACTTTACAAATAAAGCCAATAAACACTTTAAAGCGTTCTGCTCCTTTCTTTGAATAAAGATTAGTGTGATTATAAGCACGAACACCACCAATAGTTAATATTAACTTATTCCCGTTCACCGTTTCGTAAATCGTAGGAATCTGAATAATAAAAGCACATCTTTCGTAGTAGATAGTCTTATCACTTTCGAGAAGTTGATTTGCAGGTTTGTGTATTGCTTCGGGCACTCTCCCTTTAATAATATGACTTACACGAATATCGGGCTTATCAATACTTTCACCACTGAAGAACGTATTTGCAGCGTCATAAACAGTATCAATAAATGCAGGGTGAGGAATTGTAAGCTCATTATCTTTGGCAAATACGGGTGTAATACAATCTTCTTTCAAATGTTGCATTGTTACCTCTAATGTATTAGCTTCCAAGAAATGAGGATTCTCTTTTTTAACTTTTGGTTGTTCTTCGATTATTACCGCTTCTTCTGCATACTCACCAAAGTTACTTTCTCTTCTTACCTGTGGCACATTGCCAATAATTTGTAGATTTCTCATAACGAATAAAATTTTAAATGATTTATAAATTGATTACGTGGAGAATAGATATTTCGTTTCTCTCCAACTACCCTCGGGGGGTGTTAGAGGGTACTGTTCATGCGCTCATGTAACTTTCAATTCAGTAAATCATAGGAGAAGAAAGCTGATATATATTTAGGCTCTTATTTTAACAGGTAGGGGGTATTATATATAAGTATCTGTACTCTATTGCATACATCTAATTCATATATTATTTATTTGGAACACTTACATTTTCTTCATATCTTCGTAATTCATAATAAAAGGAAAAGTCATGAATAGTAAATACAAAGAATACAAAGCACCATATATACTTGAAAAACATCCTTTTGAAGCATATATTCCCGAAAAAGCTAAAACTTTAATCATAGGCACATTTCCAACTCGTAAAGAAAATCGTAAATTTGAGTTTTATTATGCTAATGAAAAGAATGTGTTTTGGGATATTTTAGGGAAAATCTTCAATTTTCAATTTCATTTCGATGAAGGAATGAAAGCTGTAAATGAAAGAAAAGAATTTCTTAAAGATAATTTAATTGGAATCACTGATATGCACCTATTATGTTATCGCAGAAAAGGCTCTTCATCGGATAAAGATATTCTCCACGTAAAATTGCAAGACATTTTCTTCTTATTATCACAATACCCTTCAATAAATAAATTAATATTAACTAGCAGAACGGAATATGTTGGAGCTTTAGGACTGTTGAAAATATATTTCATGCAACAAGACAAATTCCTTGAAATACCACAAAGTGCAACGAAACTCATTAAAAATACTTTTATTTATGAAGAAAGAACCATTAAGATATTTGTGCCATATTCAACTTCTCCTAAAGTAATGAAGGATTATGAATTCGATTTCATTTTAAATATGTACAAGCAAGTTTTTAGTGATTAATAATATTATTCATGAAATCAAAGATATTATAATTTAAACTCATATTAAGGCTCCTATTTTTATAGGTAGGGGGGGATTATATATAAGTACCTATACTTTATTGCGTGCCTATGTATTACTATGCACTATAATAGAAAGGAGAGTATTATACTGTCATATAAAGATATGCTAAGTAGTAATATCAGAAATTGAGTATTGTTTATTTTTTTACCTTGTTTATTATGAGTAACTTTGGGTATTCTTAAAAATCAAGAACTACCTGTTTGGCAATGGTTCAACTCCTTGAATTATATGTAAATCAAACAGGTCATATTTGCATTTTCCCACACTTCCATTGGGAAAATTAACTCCCATATTTAAAATTGCGAACTGCTATATCCCTTGTATTAGACAAGAATTTAGAAGTTCCACAAAAAAAGCCGCAGTTGAGCACATTTGTAAGTGTACTCGCTTGCGGCTATTTTTATTCTTATTGACATAACAGAACTTACTCTATTTTCGTCAATATATCATCGTTGATTTTGACTATTTTTCTAATGATATAATTTGCATATTCTGGAGTTATTTGAAGTTTATCTGCACCTCGCATTAAGCTTCCATAACTGTTCTTCCCACTAGGGGTAGCATTGAATATTCCATTTACCTCTTTTAATAATTCTGAAATAGTAATATTATATTTTTGCCATTGTTCTCCATAATAAGGTGTCAAATTTTCTCCTTCTACATAATATGGCCAACGCTCTTTGTTTTTTAAGACCTTGTATGATTCTGATTTCACACGATATATTGATACAACATTTTTATGTCCCACAGCATAAACAATAAGAATATCACCCAATTTTACTTTTCTAGGAGGGCGTGCAAAATGTAATTTTTCTGTTAAAGAATTGTATTGCTTATCTAATGGTATGGGATTAGCAATCACCCCTACAGGTTTCAGCCAATAATTAGCTCCTGTAGGAATGTTTACTGGAATTTCTTTAACTTTATAAAAATCAGATAAGTCAATATTCGAACTGCTTTCAGTACGGTCTTTTATATTAGGTGCTATGTGTTCATCAAAAAAATGTATATCTTGTTCTGTTATTGGTTTATAAATTATGCTTTTATATAATGTACTAACTATATCTTCTATATCATCAGAATTAGAAATGGAAATTCCCCATTCATTGTTTTTTTTCAATCCCTTTTGAGTAAAATTTGCAGATGTAATTATTGCACTAGTATAAATATTACTCCGTTTACAGATGTAAATTTTCCCATGCAATGAATTGTCTATTAGTATGCTGACTTTTACTTGTCTTTTCTCTCCAAATGATTTCAACTTTTTGAAAAAAGAGATTTTACCTTTCAGGTCGTCATTTGAGTCTTTAAAAGTAGTTATAAGCGTTATTTCTTTTAAATGAGTTAATTCCTCAAATGGAAAGAATGAGAAATTTTTAGATAAAAAAGGACTAACAATTAATATATCATCAGCTTCTCTAAAACAGCGTAACAGTTTTTGTTCATGATTTTCATTGTGATTTTCATTGTTTATTATTTCCATATTAATTAGATTTGATGTTTACAACAAAAATACATATAAAATAGACAAAAACGAATATTCATTCTCTAAAATATAATTTTATATATACATAAAAGCTGATTTTTTAGTAGTAGGGGAAAATGTGTGTTATAATATATAATTAATATTAGATACTTTTTCCCCACTACCTTACCTATGTAAAGCTAAGAATGGCTTGTAATACTAATAATAACACTGCACTTTGCCGTACACAGAAAAAATCACTTTTATTGCATCCTATTCTATAAAACAGGTATGTACAAGGGAAAAAGTATTGTATATTAATATATTAATAAAGAACACTTTTTCTCCTTACTTGGGAATTATGATATTCCCATTATCGTCTATCTCTGCTATTTTATTTACTTTCTTCGTGGATAGTTTTTTCTGCTTGGAAAAATCATTTTCTAATAGAATATTTTCAGTATGTAAAGTTAAGGGAGTAGTAATTGATACTAGATTAGCACCAGCAAGCTCTATAATATACTTTTCATAAGTTTTTTTATCTATTCCGATTACTTTGATTATATTTTTCTTAATCAGTTCTATATTGCCATATTGGGATAATAGAAGCAATTGGATAAAGAAACCCTTACTCGCTGTATCCAGTTCGATTAAGACAAACTTTTTGGAGATAGTGATACATTGTTCTTCCATTGCAGGGATATGGTAAATATTGCGCCTAGTTTTAGTCCTATAACCGTTATCCTCTGAATATAGTTTTATATTCAAATATTCTTTAAATACCTTATTAAAACTTCCTAGTTTATCGCCACATGTTCTTTTCAATTCATCTAAAGTAATTCTCACATTATACCAATCATCTCTTGAAAGAGACAAACAGAAAAATCTATAAATATATGCAGGCTTAAATCTATTTAAAATAGAATAGTTTACAGTCGCCTGATTTTTACAATTAACAGGTAAAAGCATTTTTAACAATAATAATATGTTACTTAATTTTAGAAAGTCCACCTGTCACATGGACTTTCTATTAGAATATAATATGAATTAGGCTGCCTTTCCTATAATATCATGGTTCCTTAGATATTGGCTATGCAAAGCTGAATATATTTCGTTCAATTTATCAATGGATATATTAGATATAAATGTAACGGTATCTTTATCCAAAGTCTTAACTGTTTCTATGACTTCATTAATTCCAATTGCACTTTCTGCGCTTTGTGGTTTATGCTTTGCTAACATAGTCATAGCATCAATCATATAACGTTCTTTGATAAACTTATCTTTGAAACCCACAATTTTCAAAGTGTCTATAATTCTATCACCAACTGATAAATCATATTCAAATTTAGCTTCAACCTCACCAACCATTGCATCATTCCAAACTTTTAGACTTAAGGTCTTCCCTTGATTATAATATTTAGTAATTACACTAATATTAGCTTTCAGCTCTTTAGCTTTTTGGAATATCTTTTGATAAAACTCATGTTGAGTAGCCAATGCCGCATTACCTGCCTTTTCCATGCCATTAAACCCTCTACTTAGTACATTATTTATCCCTCTATACTTTGCAAACTCTTGCAATGATACAAATTCCTTGATTCTAACATTTTCAACAATTAAAGCTGATTCATCTTTAACCACCCTATCAATATTGGCTTCATGATAAGTTTTCCATAGCCAATATCCATTTGCCGTATCAACAGGCACATAAACATTTGGAGTATTTTTAGGAATAACATTACCATTCAAGTCTTTCAACTCAATATCCGCTTCATAGAAAGTTTGAGCTGCCGTTACAAACAGAGCCGTTTTTTCAAATTTATCATCACCAATCAAATCTTTTCCCAATTCAACATTCACTTTAGTTACAGTCATATTATAATCGGAAATTGCAATAATAATATCCTCTTTTCTTTTGCTAATAACCTCCTTTTCTTCTGTAGATTCTTCCACTTGCCAAAACTCTACTGAAATAGTAGGAAGTTCAACATCATGCAATGCAACCATATAATCCTTTTCAGCCTTAGCAACATTAGTTTTAGCAGCTTTTACAATATTGGTATCTGCATCTGCATTATCAGATAGATATTGCCTTTTTTCCATTAGGATTTTGCGAGCGTTTTCCAACACTTCATTTTTTGACAAAGTTTCTGTTTGAGTTTCTTGTTGTTTTTCCATATTACCACTATTTTTTAAAGATTCCACATTAACATTTACATTCTCGTTTACTGTCATTGCATCAGTTGTTTCCATTGCCTCTTTATTTTTATATTAATAACTAAGTTTTTAAGTAATCATCAACTTGGCGCCTTACTGTTTTTGATTACGATGCAAAGATATGGGTAATACAAAAAAAAGGAACAGATTCTAATCTGTTCCCCCAAGTAACCCTAAAATGTTAAATACGATTAACTAATCTACTTTTATATCGTGACCATAAAAATAGCTTCCCATTGTATTAGCTTCATATCCTTCGTAATCTATAAGAAGTTTATTGTAATATTCCAATCTATTACGATAATATAGTTCTTCATCTTTATTCAAATGTATTGTATTATCATCAAAAGAATGCAAACAAAGAAAATCCAAAGTATAAAGAAGAAGATATTTTTCATCCGTGGTAGCACATTCTGATTCATTGGGAATAATTAAACGAATAGCTTTTAGCAGCTCCGTTACAAAGAAGAAATTAAAAGCTCTCTCACTCTCTGCTTTCGGAGTATCCTTGTTTATATAAAGATAGTCATTATCGTCAAATAGTTTATGAGTTGGTTCTGCTAATACAAACACTCGTTCTATATCTTTTTTATTTGATAAAGTAATAACATCTGATTTCACAGCCTTTTTAGCTCTAATCGTAATATTTAATATGGTATTTTCATTATCAATGCATTCTTTTAATAGAATCCGTATTTCATTGGCTCTATCGTTTGATAAATTTTCTCCAAATATTGGAAATAACGAGACTAAGTCAATCTTATCTGTAACAGAGAAAGGACGTTGTTTTTTTTCTCCTTTTATCCTTACTATCACTTCTAAATTATCAATATTCGCTTTCACAAAATCCTGAACTCTTTTTGCTTCATTATTATTGGAAAGTTTCGCCGTATACTTCCCGCAGTATTTTACAAGGTGCAGAGTATAAATATAAATAATCAATCCCCAGAAAGCTTCTTTATCAAGATGTAGCTTGGTTAGATACTCTTGTAATTTCTCATGCTTATAAAAAGTACTTTCCGTGACTTTAGGAGGAAGTTGTTGTAAGAAACCATTATATTTTCTACAAAAGATATAATTCTCATTGGTAAGGTCACCCCAATCGCCATCGAATACCCAAAAATATCTATCTTGGTATATATTTACATATCTAAAAAGATTATCCGTTATTTCCATTATTATAGAATATCAAATACTCAAACAAAGATAACCAAAAACACAAGAATAACCATATTCCTTTAAACAATAAAAATATCCATAAGCTATTCCTCTCATATTTAGAAAATCTTTATTACTTTTGTAATATTTAGAAATTTTAGAACCCGAAATTATGGAAACAACATCAACTTTATATTCTGAATTAGAATCAAAAAAGACTTATTTTAGGACTGACAATTACAGCATGTCAATTGGAGAACTAGTTAACATGTATAGGTCAGATGAATTAATTATTAAACCTGAATATCAAAGACTTTTCAGATGGACATATGGACAAAAAGTAAGATTAATAGAGTCTTTAATGTTGGGGATTCCTTTACCAACCATTTTTATTTTTCAGAATGAAAATGGTATTTGGGAATTGGTGGATGGATTGCAAAGAATTTCTACGATATTACAATTCATGAATGAATTGAAAGGAGAAAATAAACTAGTTCTTAGTCGCACTGAATACTTAACTCATTTTGAGAATGTGTGCTGGTTCAAAGAAAATGATTCAGAAATTGAATTGGACAATGCCCTAAAATTAAGTTTCAAAAGAACTAAATTAAATTTTACGATAATATATAGTGAATCAGACCCCAAAGCTAAGTTTGAAGTGTTTCAACGTTTAAATACAGGTGGCTCAAATGCATCTAAACAAGAAATAAGAAATAGTATACAAATAATGATAAAACCATCTGTCTATGACTGGTTCTCTCAATTAGCTAATAATGAGCATTTTCTCAACACATTATCTTTAACCGACCGGTTACTTGACGAACAATATCATTTAGAGTTATTACTAAGGTTTGTAGCATTAACCAATTTTCCTTATGATAATAAAAAAGAACTAGGAGATTTTCTAGACGACATTAATAAAGTCATTTTATATGATGAGAACTTTCCTTTTGAACCAACTAAAAATAAATTTCTTAACACATTTGAACTACTAGACAATGCACTTTCTGATAGAGTTTTCAAAAAATTCGATGGTCACAGCTTTAAAGGCAAGTTTTTAGAATCATCTTTTGAAGCAATAGCAATAGGAATAGCAGAGAATATAGATTCATATATTCAGAATAATATCTCACATCGGATATTAACAGAGAAAATAAGAAGCTTATATAGTAAAGATTTCTATAAGAATAATGCAGGGTCAGGGTCCAATGCTAAATCGAGAATAAATAAAATAGTGCCAGCTGCAATAGACTTTTTCAAAGTATGAGCGATAAAATTTTCACAGTAGAAGACTTAGTAACTAAAATTGATGAGGATTTATCTTGGAGAAAGAAAGAATTATATTTCATAAAAACTCAAATTCCTAAAGATAAATCCCCAAAACAATCAGCCTACTTACGTTTAGCAATTCCCTTATTATACGCACATTGGGAGGGGTTTGCTAAATCTTCAATGGAAGCATATCTCAAATTTGTATCACTTAAATATCTAAAGCACACAGACTTAAAGCCACAATTCATTGCTTTGTCTCTATCCAAATTATTGGGGCTAAGTGAGATTAAAAATCTAGAGGGAAAAACCATTATTGTAAAAGAACTTTTATCAAGATTAAACGATAAAGCCAAAATTCCCACCAAAGAAGTTATACAAACTAAGTCAAATCTAAGATACGATGTATTTCGTGAAATTATTTATACTCTTAGTCTTTCGGAAACTGTATTTAGTAAATATAAAAGTTTTATTGATGATTTAGTAGATACAAGAAATCACATAGCACACGGAAACTATTTAAGAGTAGAATACAACGATTGCATAACAATGTGCAATGATTTAACTAGCTTACTTGAAACACTAAAAACAGAAATCATCAATTCAGCAGTATTAGAGTTATACAAAAAGCCTTCTCCATAAAACCATGGAGAAGCCCTTTCTTTATCAAGTCTCAAAGTAAATTTTTCATTGCTTCATCTATCTGCTCATTTTCAAAGCTATCAAGATAATACTGTGTCGTTGACAAACTTGTATGTCCCAATGATTCACTTATCAATGCGATATTTACACCAGAACGTTTTAATACCGTTGCAAATGAATGACGTGCAACATAGGTTGTCAACGGAATACTAATATCCAAATGAGCACCTATCTTTTTAAGAGCTTTATTCATGCCTTTTATCACTTTTCTAATCCTGTCATATTGCTGTTGTTCAGTAATATGAAAATTACGGTCTAATATTGGGAAAACATAATCATTCAGTTGTGAGTGCGGTTTCCTATATTTATCTACAATTTGTACGGCTTGAGGTAAAAGTTGAAATGTAATAGGCTGCTTTGTCTTATGTCGTACAAAGCATATTCGATTATTCACAATATCTGAATACTTCAAATATGCTATATCAATCATATTCATACCACAACCAAGATAACTAAAAGAAAATAAGTCTTTAGTCAAATAAAGTAATGGACTATAATAAGTTGTTATCTCCATTAAATCAACATTCATTATTTTATGTATTTCAGCCTTAGTAATTGCCCTCTTACATTTACCCTTGCGATAATGAGATATTTTGAATTTTACAAAAGGATAATACTTCTCGTTCACCACATTATCTTCTATTGCTTTATTATAAACAGCACGTAATTCTCTCATTCGTATTCCAATCGTATTATCAGAATTACCACGTTTACGAAGATAAAGTTCATAACGCTTTAACCAATTTACATCAATATCCGTGAAAGGTATATCCAAGTTACCTGCGAATCTCAATACAGAATTATAACAACTAATGTAAGCTTTGGCATTACCTAACCGTTTCTCGGCAGTCATATACTGTATGATGTATTGAATATAATCTCCCACATTCTGTTTATTACAACTTCGTTCCACATATTCAGCCAAAGATTGTGGAGTAAAGTCTTTACCAAGTGTTTTCAGTTCAAACATCATATTGACATATTCTTGTCTCGTTTGATTCATGATATTCAATAACTGTTCACGATTGGGATAGTTTCTTTTAGGTTCTTCCTTATCAAAATTCCAACAAGAAGCTTTGATTGAAATTCCCAAAGATTTAAAGTAACGTAACTTACCTTGGCTAATTCTCAACATTAACGGATGTTCTCCATTAGCTAAAACTTTTGATTTAAAACAAATAATGCCTATATTAGCATCCATAACGTAACATATTATTGTCACATTTTGGTTTGCGCTACGGTTTACACCGATAAGCAAATAGGAGATATTTTAGAAGTCAGATATAAGATTTAGCAAAAGCCAAAATCTTCATAAATGACTTATATTCAGTAGCTCTGCTGGTAGCTTTCAAAGGCTAAGCCTTTGGAAGACGCAGGTTCATAATCATGAGGTCCCCGGTTCAATCCCGGGTCCCGCTACTTGATAAGAATAAGGCATTTGAGAGGCTTCCACTCTTGGGTGCCTTTTTCTTTTAATAGATAATTCTTATATTTGTCACGTGAGTATCAATATCACCCACAATGAACGAAGAGAAAACTCCTTTTATAGAAAACTTGAATAAGCAACAAACAAGTGCTTATCACCAACTTTATGATGAATATTATAAAGTATTAGTATTGTACGCTATAAATTTTCTCTCCTCTCAACAGGCAGCAGAAGATATCGTACAGGAGCTTTTCGCTACAATGTGGGAAAAGAAGATGAAATTTCTATCCCTGCCTTCATTTCGTACCTATCTTTATAATTCTGTACGAAACGCCTCTCTAAATTATTTAAAACATCAGAATGTTGAATCTCTTTATCTCGAACATCTGGCAAATACCTACCGGGAAATAATAGAAGAAGAAGACACTAATGAAGAAGAAGTTTATCGTTTACTCTTTCGGGCAATTGACAAATTGCCCACGCGTTGCCGGGAAGTATTCCTATTACATATGGATGGAAAAAAGAACGAAGAGATAGCCACACTACTAGGAATTTCTATCGAAACAGTGAAAACACAAAAGAAAAGAGCCATACAATTTATCAAAGAACAGATGGGTACATACTATTTTCTTCTTCCTTTATGTGACATTTTGTATAGTTCCAAGTTTTTTTCTTAATCAAAATAATCTTTTTTATAAAGTTTGTACCTCTTTTCAATATCCAAGTTGTCTTATTAACAAATAATAAGACAACGGAAATATATGAAGGGTAAATTAAATGTAGAAGAATTAGTCGCTAAATATCTCCTTGGCGATATTACAGCTCCCGAAAGAAAACAACTTGAGGATTGGACCAAGAGTTCGCCAGAACGAAAAGAGTTTTTCAATCGTCTATGCACAAATATTGCTTTTCGTGAACGTTACGAAGCTTATTCACATATCAATTCTCATCTTGCCTGGAAAAGGTTCAAAAAGAAATATTGCCCCTCAATCATTTCAACTTACCTAAAATATGCTGCTATTTTAGTAATACCTATATTAATAATAACAGGGGGATGGTATTTTTCTACTTCTCCGCAGGTAGAAACTTTGAATAATTTTACTTTGGGAGATGCCATACAACCGGGAATTCCTAAAGCCACACTGATATTAGCGGAAAACAATAAACAATCACTTACCCCCACATATCCAATACCGGTCAAAGTGAATCATTCTACAACTGCCATAGCTCAAAATGGTACACTTATCTATCCTACAACCCCTAATATAAACGACACCCTCCTTACAAAACAAAACGAAACTATAGAAAACAATACTTTAACAACCGAACAAGGAAATGAATTTAGGGTAACCTTTGAGGATGGAACAACTGTACATCTCAATTATAATACAGAAATACGATATCCTGTAAAATTCAGTAAAACCAAACGTATAGTTTATCTAAAAGGAGAAGCCTATTTTAAAATAGCCAAAGATAGCCGTCCTTTTTATGTTATCACTGATCAAGGAACAATCAAACAGTATGGTACAGAATTTAATGTCAATACATTTATACCTGAACGAACAGAGGTTGCATTAGTAAAGGGAAGCATCAGCATTGTCTCCAAAGAAAGTGCACAAGAACAGTTTATTAAACCAGGACAACTGGCACATATTGAACAAAATGGGAATAATGTCTCCATATACGATGTAGACCTCACTCCCTATGTAGCATGGAATGAAGGTCGACTCATTTTTGAAAATCGCACTTTGGAAAATATAGTTGAGATTCTAGAACATTGGTATAATGTTAATATTTCCTTTGGTACCCCTGAACTAAAACAACTTCGATTCACAGGAAACATGGATCGTTATGCCACAATCACTCCCATATTAAAAGCTATTGCACGTACTACAAATCTGCAAATAAATATCAAAGACAGAGAGATATTAATCACAGACAATTAATTACTAATTAAACAAGAAGAAAGAATGAGAAGAGTAAAATGCAGAGAAAGGATTAGAATACTTTCTCTGGTAATAGCCCTAGTACTATTACCGACAATGATGTTTGCCATCCCGGAAAGTGGCAAAAAAGTAACTTTAAATCTGGAGTCTGTTACTGTCAAAGAATTTTTTGATGCTTTAAGGCAGCAAACAGGATTGAGCTTTGTCTACAATACGGAGCAGACAAAAACACTAAAACCGATCACTATTCATGTAAAAGATGAAACAGTGGATAATGTGCTACGTACAGTTCTTAACGGTACTGGACTTACCTACAGTATGGAAAGGGATATTGTTACTATTTCCAAAACAGAACAGCAAAGTAATAAGCGTATAGCAACAGGTATCGTTTCGGATGAAGAAGGGCAACCTCTACCTGGTGTTAATGTTGTTATTAGTGATCTGCAACGTTTTGCCATAACTGACAACAACGGTAAATATAACATAGAGATACCATTCAACACAGCCTGTACTATCACCTTTTCTTACATTGGAATGTCTACTCAACAAATAATGATTAACAGTGGACGGAATGATGTGCGAAGAAATATTACTTTAAAAAGTGACACCAAATTGGATGAAGTCGTTGTTACCGGTATTTACACCCGTAAGGCAGAAAGCTTTACAGGATCAGCTACTACAATTTCGAGCAAGGATTTAATGCGGGTAGGAAATCAAAATGTGTTCCAAAGCTTGAAAAACCTGGATCCTACTATATATATTGCAGATAATTTTGATATGGGATCCAATCCTAATAGTATTCCGGATATGTCAATGCGTGGAACTTCCAGTTTTCCAACCACAGAAAGTAGTTCTTTGCGCAGCAACTATCAAAACCAACCCAATCAACCATTATTCATTCTTGATGGTTTTGAAACAACTGCTGAAACAATAATGGACATGGACATGAACCGAATTGAAAGCATTACAATTTTAAAAGATGCTTCAGCAAAAGCTCTCTACGGTTCTAAAGCAGCCAATGGTGTAATTGTTATTGAAACAAAACGTTTAACCGGAAATCAACAGCGTATTACATATAACGGTAGTATTTCTTTGGAAATACCAGATTTAACCAGTTATGACCTTTGTAATGCATTTGAAAAATTGGAAGCAGAACGTTTAGACGGAGTATATACAAATAGTAGTGTCAATACGCAGATTCAATTAGATCAATTATATAATAGCCGACGAAAACTTGCATTAGAAGGATTAGATACATACTGGTTATCCAAACCACTTCACACTGGCATAGGACATAAGCATAACCTAAATATAGAATTAGGCGATTCCCAAAATTTACGTGCAATCTTAGACCTTACTTATAATCAGATTACAGGGGTTATGAAGGGATCTGACCGCCGCAATATATCGGGTGATATAAATTTATCATACAGACATAACAAACTATTACTAAAGAATATCCTATCAATCATATCTAACAAAAGTAATGAGTCCCCTTATGGAGAATTTGGCGAATATTCCAGAATGAACCCATATTGGCAAGCAACTGATGAAAATGGGAATATAGTTCAATGGGTAGAACAAATTGGCTCAACATCAACCAAAGTAGCTAATCCTATGTATAATTCTATTATCGGAACTAGTTTTACTTCCAGCTATTTACAATTCACCAATAATTTTTATGCAGAATGGCAAGTTGATAAAAACTGGAAAGCAACAGCACGTATAGGAGTCTCTGAAAAACGAAATGATATGGATGATTTCTATCCCGCCTCACATTCCATCTTTGCAAATGTTAATGATATACTTAAACGTGGTAAGTATATTATGGAAAATGGTAAATCCAGTTCTATTTCCGGAGACTTGAATATAAACTATAATAATCAATTTGGTAAACATACTATCTTTGGAAATGCCGGTGCCTTTATCTCCGGAGAAAAATCATCAGCATATCGACACACGGCAGAAGGTTTCCCAAATAATCAGAAGGCAGATATTTCATTCGCAAAACAATATGCAGAAAACAGTACCCCTACTGGTTATTCCACAATTAACCGTGAAGCCAGCTTCCTATTAGCCGCTTCGTATGATTATGACAATCGTTATTTAGCCGATGCAACTGTTCGGGAAAGCGCATCTTCCTTATACGGTTCAGATAACCGTTGGGCCAATAGCTGGTCTTTTGGTATTGGATGGAACCTGCACAATGAAGCCATCTTGAAAGGTGTTGGATGGATTAAACAGTTAAAACTTCGAGCTTCGATTGGTTTGACTGGAAATCAAAACTTTGATACCAACGCAGCAATTGCTACATATAATTATTACACAGGCGTCGTATATGGAGGCTTAGCTGGCAAATTTACAGGAGCTTATTTAGCATCCATGCCTAACTCCAAATTAAAATGGGAACAGAAAAAGGATCATAATATAGGAATTGATATGAGAGTTGCCGGATTATCCCTTTCTGTTGACTATTACTCAGCAGATACCAAGAATATGTTAACCGATGTAACAATCCCAACTTCTACAGGATTCGCAATAGTAAAAGATAATTTAGGATTGGTACGTAATTCTGGAGTTGAAGCTAAAGCTAATTATACAATATGGCAAGGAAAAGAAGGTTTTGTAAATGTATATGGAACATTTGCCTATAACCGAAATAAAATAATTCGTTTGTCAGAGAGTATGCGGGCTTACAATGAAAAAATGATGAAACAAGCAGAAGATAATAATACCTCTGCACCTGTATTAATGTATCAAGACGGATTATCTATGAAAACAATATGGGCAGTTCCCTCAGCCGGTATTGATCCGCAAACCGGACAAGAAATATACATTAAAAAAGATGGTACCTACACTTATACTTATTCAGCCAATGATATGGTCGCTGCTGGTAACTCCGATCCTAAGTATCGTGGTACAGGCGGTTTCACAGCCGAGTATAAAGGTATCGGATTAAGCGCTACCATAAGTTATCTTGCTGGTTGTCAAATGTATAATTCAACCCTCGTCAGTCGGGTGGAAAATGCAAATATTACTTACAATGTAGATCGCCGATTGCTAATTGGTCGTTGGACTACTCCCGGACAAGTAACACCATACAAGAAATTCAATTCCGAAACAACCACACGTGCTACCACTCGCTTTGTACAGGATCGACGTGAATTATCACTCTCTTCCATCAGTGCATATTATGAGTTTCCAAGTTCCATTTATAGGAAATTAAGTATGCAACGCCTGCGTTTATCATTCTATTTAAATGATATTGCAACGTTCTCTTCTATAAAAATAGAACGAGGTTTAAATTATCCTTTCGCAAGAAATATGTCGTTCTCATTAACAGCCACTCTCTAAATTTTATAAAGATGAAAAAATACATATTAATCCTATTAACGTCCGTAGTAACATTATCCTCTTGCAGCGACTGGTTCGATGTTACTTCAGGATCTGAAATTCGAGAAAAAGATCATTATAGCACTCTTGCCGGATTCCAACAATCCTTAATAGGTTGTTATATTAGCATGACAGATAATATCCTTTATGGTAAAGAACTATCTTGGTATGCAATTGAAATATTAGGTCATCAATTTAATCCTGTGACTTCCAATTCAAGTAATAGTAAAGAAATGCAAGAATATGAAAAATTCAATTACGACCACACACAAATATTCTCGGACATCGAAAATATCTGGGCTAAAGCATATTCTGTAATAGCCAATGCCAATGAAGCATTAATTAATATGGAAGGACAGGAGTCTAGTCTGAATGAAGTCTATTATCATGTTATCAAAGGAGAACTCCTTGCTATTCGTGCATATATGCATTTTGATCTGTTGCGCCTATATGGATATGGTGATTGGAAAAACCGTTCCACAGAACTAAATTCTAAGAAAACGATTCCATATGTAACAACTTTATCATCGATCCCAACTCCTCAACGCACAGGAAAGGAGACACTTCAAATGATTATCAACGATTTGGAAGCCGCAGAAAAATTATTAAAGGAATACGACCCTATCACAAAAAAACATCCGGCTTCTTATTACACAAGCATAGATGCAGATGGTTTCTTCAAAGATAGAACTTTACGACTCAATTATTATGCAGTCAAAGCACTGGAAGCACGTGTATATTTATGGGAAGGCAGTAAAGAAAGCATAGACAAAGCTTTAAATGCTACTGAAGAGATAATCACAGCTATCGGTGATAATGGAATTGTTATGGACGATATGTACACTTACTCCTACCTGTTACCAGAAATTTCTCAATTTAACCGTTCTCTAGCATCCGAAGCTTTATTTAGTCTAAATGTTTCAGACATTACGTCCAAAATTACCTCATATATAATACCCAACTTCGTCAACACAGACTATACAGCTATGTATATATCTCCAACAGACGTTGAAAGTATATATGAAGGCATAAATTCAGATGTTCGTTTCACACGAATGTTAGATCAAACCCAAAGTGATTCCAGAGGATATGTCCCTATGAAAATTCATCAAGCAAGTTTAGACGAATTCAATAAGAACCGCTTGTCTCTAATACGCTTGCCTGAAATATTCTATATTGCTGCAGAATGCTATGCAACAAGTGCAACCCCAAATCTTGACATGGCATTACAAAGGCTAAATAAAATTCGCGAAAACAGAGGTATCAACACCTCTCTTGAAAATCTAAATGCAGATCAAATCATAAAAGAAATACAAAAAGAATATCACAAAGAATTCATTTCCGAAGGTGTCATGTTCTATTACTATAAGCGAACAGGGTGTAAATCCATTCCTAATTATAATGAAGAGATGACAGATACGCAATATTTATTGCCTTATCCTACCTTCGAAATACAATCCGGTCGTGTACAATAAACAATATTAACATGAAAAAAGTAGTTATAAAATCAGTCTTGGCGATAAGCTGTTTCTCTTTATGCCTCATTAGTTGCGGCAAGGAAGAAATACCATATTTTGACAGTCAATATAATGCTGTCAGATTCAATTCTACGAATGAGTACGATGCAGAAACCGACATATTTAAAGGGAACTATTCTTTTCTGGAGAATCCCTTTGATGAATATGGTGAATATGAATTGCCTTTAGTTTTGGTCGGAAATGTATCGGCAGAAGACCGTACTGTGAATTATGTAATCAATGTGGAGGAAACCACCGCCCCCGAAAACAGTTATGAAATAACTGCAGCAGTGATTCCCGCAAATAGTTTAAAAGGAACAATAAAAATAAGACTGTTCAATACTGAAGAAATACAAAATGGAGCATCATATAAACTTTATATCCAACTAAAAGAATCATCAACTCTAGGATTAGGACCTAAAGAATATATCACAGCAACGTTAAGTTGGAACAGCAATATCATTGCCCCTCCGGCAACTGAACGATATTTATGGATGACATATAATTCACTAATAAAATCATCTCTAGCTCCAACCTCTTTTTCTACAACGGCTTATAGTTCCAATGCTTTAAAAACAATTGTAACAGCTTTAGACTGGGATGATTGGGACGATATGACTGCGCATCCTGACCAACTACAGAGACCAACATATTTTACATATAAATATCTCGCCAATTATAGATTATTCGTAACAGACAAATCATATGAAGCTTATGCTGCAAAATTAGCGGATTATCTAAAAAAATATCAGAAAGAACATCCCGATGTCCCCCTAGTTCATAACGAAGGTAGTTTGAAAGGACAAATTATAGAAGCCAGAACATATTAATTTATATAATTCTATAAAATTATGAAGAAAAATAATATAACTCAATTAATAATATTACTGCTGCCTAATATTCTCTGGTTTACTTCTTGCTATGAGGATAAAAGTTCATTTGCAACAAACCTTATTCCAGAAGTACAAATTAGTATAAATGATAAAAATCAAGAAAATTCAATATACGTAGGTTATCAATCTCCTGTCGATATTGTACCATCTATTACCCAAGATGGTTTTGATGGTTCTAATTTGCGCTATGAATGGGCTGTAACCGAGGAACCCTCAACTACCAATCCTGTTTATGAAATTATTGGTACAGAAAAAGACTTTCATGGTATCATAAATCGTCCTATATCAAATGGAACCTATACGTTAAAATTGACTGTAACAGATGTAGCAAATGATAACTTACAATATATTTATTCTTGGAAATTATATGTACAAAGTAGCTTCCTAGACGGATTGTTAATCGCAGATAGTGAGAACGGCACAACAACAGATTTGACTTTGATTAACAATTCTCAAATAACAAATCAATATACAAAAGAAGAAAGAATATTTCGTCACATACTAGAAACTGCTAATGGAGCAGCATATGATGAATTATTGACTTCATTAACCTATGAGGTGATGGGGAACACAGCAATACTTGGTAGTTCTCACTTAAATCAGATTTGGGCTATTTCTTCCACAGGAAAAAGTATTCGTTTCAACTGTGAAGACTATTCAATAAACGGAACATGGGAAGATGAAAAAATATTTTTATATTGCCCCACCGATTTTCAAGTAAAATCTTATATTCGTTCTTCACAACTTTTCATTGCTTATACAAATAATGGACTATATTCATTCTTAAACACAGCAGGTAACAAATTCTCTATGCCTAATTCTGTTTTTAATGGATTTGAAATCAATAACAATGTATATGCAGCAAATTCTTCATTTAGTATTGGTGACAACCATTTAGTATGGTTAGATAAACCCAAAGGTGCCTTTTATTCCTTAAATGGCACGAGTTATAACACATGTACTCCGTATATCTCAAATCCAGATTTCGATCCTAATGACATGGGAAGTCAAACAGCTATTGCCGCAACAAGTTCTCAAGATGGTTCATTGACCACTTTCTTACTAAAAGACGATAATAGTGGAGATTATGCTATTTACACTTTAAGCCAATATAAAGCAGAAGAAGGCTACTATGAAGATCCTGATAATTGGGATGGATGGGTAGTTACCTCACCAGAACAACCAGCAGCTGCAAAAAACAAATATATTATTCCAGCAGCAGGCAAAAACTTATTAGACAAAGCTGTATCTATTTTCTTCGGACATACAAATAATGTATTATATGTAGTAACAGATGCAGCTATATATTCATTTACATATGGTATGGGAAATGAAGTATCTGTCTCCACCACCTCGCAGTTTAGCCCTAGTAACGGAGAAAAAATCACAAAAGCCAAGCTGTATCAACAAGGACAATACACTAATCAATTAAATGTTATGACAGGTAATCCACCAGCTATTACCCCGAATGCATGGAATAACAAAGCACTCATTATTGTGACCCAATCCACAGAATTTGATGGAAAAGTTTCAATTGTTCCAATGAAACAGGCTGGTGCAGGTACCTTGGACGTCTCTCAAGCACTAGTCTATGATGGCTTCGGCAAAATTCTGGACGTAACGACAACCGGATATTAATCTAATTTCAAATTTCATAAAAATACATTAAAGAACTAACATGAGAAAAAAAATCCTCTTACTTGCAGTATTAGTGGTAGCTTCGGCTACCACTATCGATGCGCAACGCAAATTTCCATTCTTCTGGAAAAAGAAGAAAGCAAAAACGGAACAAACTACTCCGGCGAAGAAAGAAAGTGAATACGACAAACTATTCAAAAAGAAACATGAAACGGCAAAAGGACTGATAACATTACATTTGCTGGATGGAAAAGTCTATTTTGAACTTCCTGTGGATTTAATCAATAAAGATATGCTTATCGGTTCTACAGTTACCAGTATATCCGACAATGGCAATGCCGTAGTCGGATCCAAACCGACCGATCTGCTCCATGTTATGTTTACACGTAATAAAACACATGTACAATTACGCCAAGTAAATACTGATTATATTACAGGCAGCACACAAATCGATGAAGCTTTACGCAAAAGCACTTTGGGAGCAATTATCAGTAATCAGAAAATTCAGGCATACAACAATGACTCTACCGCCATTGTATTCGATATGACCGGAGTTTTCTTAAGCGACAACAAAAAAATGAGTCCATTCGATCGTAATTCAATCTATGGAATGTACAATCGTACAGAGAATTATCAATCCGACTGCTCTTACATTTCACAAATCAAGGCTTTCAAAGATAATGTTTCTATTAAAAGCTGTCTGTCATATACATTCTCTGTCAGCAATTCACAAGGGGCATCACTCATAAAAGACCGTCCATTCACCGCAGAAATGACACGTTCCATCATGCTGTTGAAAGAAAAGCCTTACCGTCCACGTATGGCAGATTACCGTATCGGTGTATTCTTTACCGGACGCGAACAACTAGGCGAAGGAGCTAAAACGACCGCACCCGTTTACTATGCCAATCGATGGGATATACAACCGTCTGACACTGCTGCCTACCTACGTGGTGAGAAAGTGAAACCCACTAAACAGATTGTTTTCTACATCGATAACACTTTTCCGGAAAAATGGAAACCATATCTGCGGGAAGGAGTCACCCAATGGAATGAATTATTCGAGCAGATTGGATTCAAAGATGTTGTAGCAGCCAAAGATTTCCCGACTGATGATCCGGAATTCGATCCGGACAATATCAAATATTCATGTGTTCGCTATGCTCCATCAAGCATTGAGAATGCTATGGGACCATCATGGGTAGACCCACGAAGCGGAGAAATCTTGAATGCCTCCGTATATTTATATCATAATGTTATCAAGCTTATCAGTAACTGGTTGTTCGTGCAAACAGCACAAGCCGATAAGGATGTACGTACTGTCAATATTCCGGATGAGATGGTTGGAGACGCATTACGCTATGTACTTTCACACGAAATCGGTCACTGTTTAGGGTTTATGCATAATATGGGAGCTTCTTCCACTTTCCCGGTAGATTCTTTACGTTCACCGGAATTCACGCAGAAGTATGGCACTACTCCTTCCATTATGGATTATGCCCGCTTCAACTATGTAGCACAACCCGGCGATAAAGAGCGTGGTGTAAAATTGACTCCTCCCCGCTTTGGTGAATACGACAAATACCTAATTAAATGGACATATACTCCGGTATTCAATGTTAATACTGCAGACGAAGAAGCAGTTATAACAAGCAAATGGATCACTGATGCCATTAAAGAAAATCCTGTGTACCGATATGGAAAACAACAAGTATATGGAGTTGTTGATCCCCGTTCACAAACAGAAGATATTGGTGACAACTCTATGAAAGCAACTCGATATGGCATCAAGAACCTTAAGTATATCATGAACAATTTGGAAAATTGGATTTCCGAAGGTGACGATACATACGAATACCGTGAAGATTTATTTATTGGTATCGTAGAACAACTTGCAATGTACGTTACCCATGTAGCAGGCAATGTAGGTGGCTATTTTGTCAACGAAGTTAAAGAAGGGGACACAATGCCACGTTTTGCACAAATTCCGAAGGCACAACAAAAAGAAGCCCTGAATTACCTATTCGAAATTTATAATGATCTGGATTGGCTTGACAACAAAAACTTATTAACTAAATTTCCGGTTTCCGGTTCCCCTAAACAAACTATTCAAAACTTCATGTTGAGATATATACTGCCTGTACCTTTTCAGGTATCACAATACGAAGGATTAGAGAAAGATTCATTTACTGCTGCCGAGGCTTTCAACATGATATACAATTTTGTTTGGAAACCGACTATTTCCGGACATACATTAACAGAATCCCAGATGAATCTTCAGAAACAATATATATACATGATGATGCAGACTGCCGGGTTCACAATCAAAGGAGCCGGAAAAGCATTAGCCGGAGAAAAACTACTTGATATCAATCACCGCCAGTTCGGATATACTTGTTGCCAGGGACATGCTCTCAAAGAAAATGCAATGCACAACCCTGTAGCAGGTTTTGAATGGAGACCATTGAATCGTTTTTCTATGACGGCCAAAGTTACACAAGCAGATGTATACGCATATATAGCTAAAGCCAAACAACTGATGAAACAAAAGGCAGCCAGTGCATCAGGGAAGACGAAAGCTCACTATGAATTATTATTAAAGATGCTCGACATCAACTTAAAATAAGGGAGGGACAAAAGATGAAAAAACTATTTTTATGGTTAATGGCGGGTTTGCTGATTATCGGATCAACAAATGAAGCCAATGCCCGCTCCAAGAAGAAAAAAGGAAAAGCCAAAACTGAACAACAGGCAGACAGTGTACAAAAAAAGAAAAAGAGTGTATACGACAAGCTTTTCAAAGATAAGAAGAAACATACAGTCAATAAAGGGACAATTACAGTTCACCAGTACGAGGATAAGATTTATCTGGAACTACCAGTTGAATTAATGGGACGGGATTTTTTAGTAAACTCTGCCATCACTACTGCAAGTGATATTTCGATGGCAGGCACAAAAGCTGCTCAAAGTAGGTATCTGATTATTGATAAAACCGATTCATTAATATTATTCCGAGATCCGAAATACAATGTTCGCCTCAACGAACAGGACGATAATCAAGAAGCGGCTTTTGCTTTATCTCGCAGTAATGCTATTTACAAAGCATTTCCAATTGAAGGATACACCAGCGATTCAACAGCTGTTGTATTTAATGCCACTTCCTATTTCTCTTGTTCCAATAAAGATGTGCTAAATCTTAGTGGACGCAGTTATGGAGGTATGCTCACAATTGTAAGTGCTTCTCCCCAAAGTAAAACATCTTTTGTGGATTCTGCAGACGCATTCGACAATTGCATCAGCATCACTCAAAACTGTACTGCAAAGTTGAGCATCAGCATCATGGGCTTTGTCTCCAAAGAACAACCGGAATTAACAATGTCAGTACAAACAACATTAGCCCTACTATCGAAAGAAAAGATGAACACCCGCGAAGCCAACCCACGCGTAGGAACAGGGTATATCTCATACACAGACTATCGTAATGAAAAACGTTTCAAGAAAGGATATTATGTAACACGTCGTAATATAACGACGCAACAACCTGTTGTCTTCTACATTGATACTCTGATTCAGGATAGCTGGGTAAAAGCCATCCAAAAAAGTGCAAATGAATGGAATATAATATTTGAAGACTTAGGAATAGGAAAACCAATCATAATAAAACCGTATGAGAAAGATTCAACTTTTCGTGCTAATAACCCAATGATAAATACGATTGCTTTTCTGAATAACAACAACTCGGAAGTTACCGCATACAATGTCACAGACTTACGCACTGGCGAAATTTTAAGTACCAAGATAGGAGTACCACGTGACCTTGCCGTCAGCGTACGCCGTAATGGAGTATACCAAATGGCAGAGGTCGATCCGCGCTTCCGGACTTATTACATTGCTGATGAGGTAATCTGTGAGAATCTGACAGCACGTATGCTAAAAGCATTTGGCCTTAGTTTAGGATTGGCTACTAATTTAGCTGGTTCTGCAGCATACTCCCCTGAAGAACTACGTTCTCCTGAATTTACTCAAAAATATGGTATCACAGCTTCAGTCATGGACAACGTATTATACAATTATCTGGCACAGCCCGGTGATAAAGAAAAAGGAGTGGTATTGATTGTCGACAAACCGGGTGTATGTGACGCATTTACGCTCAAATATCTGTATGCCGCCACCAGTGAAAATGAATCAGACATATTGAAGAAATGGGCCATGGAACACGATGGAGATCCACGCTATTTCTATGGGAAGCGTTCACCAGCTTATGCTACAGACCCGCGTTGCCAAAACTATGATTTAGGTAATGATCCGATAGCCTCTTTAGATGCACAAATTGCTCATGTGAAATATGTAGTTAAAAATAGCCCTGCCTGGTTTCACGACGATAATATCCCCAATGATTATCGGGAACTATTTCCTGATTTTGTGATTATTGAATTAATCAATAAAACATTGTCACCTGTATCTTCTTATATCGGAGGTATTTATATCAATGAAGCCAACGAAAAAAGCAATGTACCTTCATATCAACCGATATCGGCAGATATGCAAAAGAAAGTCTTACAAAAGATATTCAGTACCTTCTATGATTTAAGCTGGCTGGACTCCAATAAGGATTTTTTGCGTTTAGGTGGTGTCAATCCTGATATGTCAACATGGATTTACAATAACGGGTACCCAATGATGTCTTTGATGTTTCGTTTGATGCGTATGGGATTGAGTGTAGAGAAATCAACTAAACCTTATACCCAAGAAGCATATTTGAATGATATAGAGAAACAATTATTCAAAGAAACTTTAAATGGGAAACCTTTAAGTGCTCCAATGATTGCACAACTGTCTGTATATATCAGTTCTTTAAAAGGAATGTGTCCGACATTAAAGGCTATTGACAAAGCTGTATCAACAGGCGCAGCTTCGATTGCTCTCAATGAGCAAACTAATCCTAAGTTACAAGCATTAGAACTGCAAACGATCTTTACCACTATATCTGCAACAGAAGAACAATCTGGCATGGAACCTATGACTGCTGTTAATTTCTATGCTGGTACGGATATCGAAGCTATTTGCTATGAGAAACTGAAAAGTGCACGCCGCTATTTGATACAGGCTCGTTCTATAGCTAGTAATGATATTGAGCGTGGAAAGTGCGACTATTTGATAACGATGATTGACCGGGTAATCTAACCATTCTCCCTGCATTCATGATATTTACTTGAAATAAAAAGTTTAGTGATAGCAAAATATATAACAATCTTAAAAATTCATATTATGAAACATATTATTTTTTTATATTTGTACTTACTGCAACAATGTATACATTTGCACAAGAATCCGTCTCTTCCCCCATAATTAAGGGAAAAGACAATAAAAATTTAGAGTTTTTCAAAAGTAATAAACTTCAATCCCCCATCTCTCCCACAAGCATATTTGGTCAAGAAATCCGAGGAGTTGTTTATGATAAAAAGACAAATGAAGTGCTAATAGGTGCAAGTGTTATTGAAGTCGGCAGTTCTAATGGCACCATAACTGATATTGATGGACAATATAGCATAAAATTATCTAATTCCGACAAAAAAATTCTCCAAGCAAGTTATTTAGGATATGTAGTAAAGCAAGAAAGAGTTGGAAACCGAAAGGTTGTAAATTTCTTCTTAGAGGAAGATCAGGTGACAATTTCAAATAAATAACAATCAAGCTATCACTAAACTTTTATCAAATTAAAACATGAAAAAAACAACAATTAATATTTTATTATTATTCATAGCCTTACTCGTGAATGCTCAGGATAAGACAAATGAATTATCAGGATTTATCATGCACAAACAAGAAAGTGGATTTAATACGTCATTAGATGGTGCCAATATTTTTTTAATCTATGCAAAAGATACATTGAAAACAACAAGTGTAAATGGAACATTCCGTTTCAAACCTATAAAAACAGGGAAAGCGAAACTTATTGTGACTGCCATGGGATGTAGAAAAGTTGAAAAAGAACTAAATATAATAGCAGGAAAGAATCCTAATCTTTACATAGATATTTTGGATGAATCCATCCAACTGGAAGAAGTCACCATCAAGGGCAGAATCCCCATTGTGACCCAAAATGGTGACACGCTAATATTCAACCCTAAGGCAGTCAACGTACAAGAAGGAGATGTCGCCATGAATATTGTGGAGCAACTTCCAGGAGCAGAGACCGATGAGCACTCCGTCCAGATAATGGGAAAACAAGTGACCAAAACTTATATAGACGGCAAACTAATATTCGGAAGTGACCCTATGGCAGCACTTAAGAATCTTTCTGCAACTGACGTATTAAAAATCAAGGCTTATGACGAATATGAAAATACGAAAACAAAAAAACTAATGTATAGGGGAGACCTCACCAGAGTGCTTAATATTGAGACTAAAAGCAAGCTTATCAGCTCGTGGAAAGCACATCTATTGGCCAGTGCAGGTAGTAATCTGGATTCAGAGAATAGCAGAGGGAAGTTCCGTAAAGGACTCGGACTCACTGCCAATTTCTTCTCTGAGAATTTTTTACTTACTGGGAATGCTTTTCACAATAATATCAACCGGAAATCAAACAATATTAAAGATGTTCTTTCCATCTCCAATCCTAAAAGTACTTTCAACGAAACAACTTATGCTGATTTAGCTATGGAACACTCATGGAATACTGAAAATGGGACATACGGTGGGTTTACGGCATTCTACACTTTCGGTTATGATCGCGATAATACAGATACACGATCTGAACAACTTTATTTTCCCGACAACAATTATCAGCAGCGCCTTTATGAAGAACAAAACAGCAACAGTGACAGAAAACAGAATCACTATTCCGAATTATCTTTCTCTAATTCAAACGATAAATGGGGAGCACTCCATTGGAACCAACTGATAACATATAACAACAACAAAGATTGGCAATCGCTTTACATATACAATGAAGTAAATAATCTTCAAGCATCGAAAAGCCTGATGCATTACGGTAATCTAAACAAAAGCTTCCACGTGATGGAAAGAATCAGTTATACCAATGGGATTACTGACAGATTCGGATACACATTAGAAAGCTCTATAGATATAAATAAAGGGAACGATCATTCATTACGGGTAGACACTTTGGAAAGTTCGATAACACAAACATATCTGACTATTCCATCAAAACTCCGTAATACGGAGTGGAACGGCAATGTTCAGCTAATGTATATACTGAATCCAGAAACAGAAAGCCAACTCTCTTTAGACTATTCCGTTAAATACGAAAACGGATGGAAACATCAATTCGCCTGGAATATGTTAAACCCGACAGATCCACAAACGGACGAAGCCAATACATATAGCTATAAAGTGAACAACTTGATACAAAAGCAGGAAGTGTCATTGCACTTTTCTCCCTATGAGAAAACAAGTTGTGACATCTCCGCAGGACTTAAGGAAAGTACACTTAACCGAAAAGAAAAAGACATAGACAACTACCAAAAAACATTCATTTCTCCAACCGTTAAGCTTTCTCTTGTATATTCAGATATAACAAATTCATGGAATACCACTTATATGCTGCACAACCTTGTGCCAAACATAGTACAGTTGCGTCCGCAAATAGACAACAGTAATCCCTATATGCTGCGCAGTGGAAATCCTAACTTAAAACAATCATATCTACATTCATTCCTCTTCAATTACAGCCGTATGCTGGGAAAACATAACCACACCCTAGGTGTAGCTATCAACACTACAATCCGCCAACACTCTCCTGTAGCGAAGACCACCTATTATAATACAGAAACTTATCTACCGGAATTACAATACACAACACCAGCTCACAGCTCCCTAATTAGTTTTGAAAACGTAGAGGGATATTGGGATATAAAAGGCAAACTGATATGGCAAGCTCCTATACGTAGTATAAAATCTAAATATATCTTATCTACCGGATTCAACTATGAACATAATCCATATTACATAGGGGAAAATAAGACTACAACGCGTACCTATGATCCATCGCTCGAACATTCGCTACTATGTAATCTAACTAAAAAACTAAAAATAACGGTCAGTACCAATACTCGATATATACATAGTATCAATACTGAAAATTATACAGGGAAAACATTCTATCAGACAGCGGGAACAACAGTAGATATCAGCCAAATATGCAAACATTTCTATTTAAGCAGTCATTATCTTTTCATTTTTAGCCGTGATTATGGAATAAACAAAGAGATTAACCGCAATCACACCCTAAACTTGAATATCGGATGCAAAGTGTTAAATCGTAAAGGAGACATTAGTATTGCCGCATACGATTTATTAAATAGTCACCGAACATTCAGTAGTCAAATGTATTCCAACTACATTCAAAATACATGGACTAATTATTATGGACGATTCTTTACCATAAACTTTGCGTATCGGTTTGGTAAAGTGAAATCGAATTACGAAGGGAATACGAATGACGGAAGCATACGTGAATACAGATCAATGCCCGGCAAAATATGAATCTCATAATATAGAAATATGATAAAAAATCCTACATCTATAATCCATATTTCATGTATATTACTGTCTCTCTGCAATATACACATACTGTGTGCTCAAAAAACAATTCCATCAGATTCCACTACCATGCAACAAAAGGTTGTCAAATATGGAAAAGTACAGCTACGCACAAGTATTATGCAAGTAAGTCTTGATGCAGTCAAAGCAAATCTGATATGTAGAAAAGACACCTTGAAAGAAGATTATAGAAATGCAGGATTTATCTTTTGGAATAAAGTTCCCGTCGGCATCGCACGAGCCATCGTGTGGGCCGACGGATTTATCGCGGATTCTGATACACTATATGTGCGAGAGGGACAAACGACACGAAAAGACTTTTATCTGACCGACCGCATTATACAATTGCGAGCCGTAACTGTAAAAGGTAAAATTTCCACTATGGTATACCGAGACGATACTATCCGATTTAATCCACAAGGAATCAACATATTGGAAGACGACGTAGCACGAAATATCCTGGAGCAAATGCCGGGAGTGCAAGTATCAGAACAGGGAGTTAAAGTCGCTGGAAAAGATGTGGAGAAGACATACGTTGACGGCAAAAAGATTTTTGGAGAAAATCCAATGAATGCGTTGAATCACCTTCCTGCCAATGATGTTGTATACATATCCGCTTATGATGAAGATGAGCATAAAGAGCAAACACGTAAAAATAGAAAAGGCAAGAAACGCAGAGTTCTGAATATTGAGACAAAAAGCAAATTAGTAAACTCGAAGGAAGGGAATCTGATAGCAAGTATCGGAGGAAATATGGAAAAACAACAGCTCGCAGACCATAACGCGCGCTATGGTGTAGGAGGCACATTTAACTTTTTCTCCGAGAAAATGTTGGTAGCAATCAATGCTATGCACAATAACTTGAACAGAACAACCAATCAACCGCAAATATTTCTAAGTACCAGAAATCCATCGCAGACTTACAGTGAAAATAGCTTTGGAGCTATCAACCTGTCTCGCCGTTGGGAAAAAGAAACCGGATTTTACAAAGAAATAAAAGGAAGCTATCAGTTTGCACGAAGCGCAACAGAAGCCAATACCCAAACAGAACAAGAATACTTTGCTACAGATGCCTTCTGGCAAAAGAGTTATCTAAGCCAATATCAAAATACAAATCAGTATAATAAACATACTATGAATACTGGATTTAGCATGAATGATAAGAAATGGGGCAATTTGATTATTGATTATACCTTATCAACTAATCATTCAAAACAACATACACTACAGCAAATCACAAATAGCGTAGATGAGATTAAGAGTACCGGTATTTTACAACAAAACGGCTGTGGTAAAGCCCAAGAGATGCAAGGTGTGGTGAATTGGACAAAATTCGTCGGAGATTGGAACTACTCCATCCATGCGAACTATTCGAATAGCTCGTCCAGCGGAGAAGAAAGCCGAGAAAACAAGACACAAAATGAGGCTAGTGGAAGTCTGCAAGAGATTACAACAATTCCAGCCAATGGAAGAGGAAATAAATGGGAGGCCAAAACAGGATTAAAGCGCATGCTATCAAAAGACAAATATTCATTCATCGAATTAGCATATAATTTTGTATCGGACAATCGTCATATCAATCAGCTCGCATGGAACAAAATAACAGGAGAAATAGACCCTACAAATACATATAATTACCGAAATTATCTGATAGAACACACCCCTGGAACGACAGTTATTCTGCCCGATTTAGGAATTTTCAATATTGAGATTTCAGCAGGGTGGAAACATTCCATTATTAAGGATAGAAAAGAAACGGCACAAACAAAATTTGAAAAATCATTTAACGCATTAAAAGGAGAAGTACTGATTTCTTTAGGAGGAAGATTGAGTGAAAAAGCAGAGCATACAATCAAATATTCTATGAATAGCCAACTCCCCAATATAACACAGTTACGTTCAGAAGTCAACAATTCTAATCCTTATTTTATCAGCGGTGGAAATCCAAACCTGAAAGCCAGTACCATACATAAAATTTGGTGGAAAGAACAGCATCGCTTTAATAACTACGGACATTTGATAAATTCGGAATTAACGTTAGCTTTCATAAAAAACAGCATCTCCAATAGGAACACTTATTTTAGCAAAGCAACTTACTTGCCTGATTTTAAATACACGGCTATTGCAAATAGTACACTCAGTAGTTACGACAATCTAAATGGAGCATGGAATACAGATTGGGATATTTCCTGGATGTATCCTATCGTAAAAATCAAATCTAATTTAGATGTTAATATTAATAATAAGTATGAACATCTGCCTTACTACTATGATAACATACGGGATATAACAAAAATAAGCACAACAAGGATAGGAGCTAGATTCGCTACCAATCTGATTCCTCGATTGCGTGCATCAACTTATTGGAGTATCAGCTATCGGCAAGCCTCCAATAAAGCAAATGACCAAACAAACCGAATATTAGCAAATCGCTTAATAGTAAATATGACGTGTACTCCCATATTAAAGTATTTCTTTGCGAATATATCATATACCTATCAGCACCAGAACAGCAAAACCTATCACCAAATTGATAAAGAAAATATCTTAAACATTTATGCTGGAGCAAAAGTATTCAATCGACAAGCAGAAGTAAGCATTACTGCATTCGACTTATTGGATTCATATCGTAATCGTATTATTCAACTGAAAAACAACTATACCAACTATATTAATAGAGAGAACTTCGGACGATACTTTACCATTAACTTCTCTTGGAAATTCAGAAAGATCAAATCAAACCGAATTGATATCTCAAGAGGAGTTAATTGGTAAAATCAGGTATTTTAGTATTACTTTATTCCCATTCTATGGTTGAATTGGGTTTCGGTGACATATCATAGCAGACACGATTTACATTCTTCACTTCTTTCAGAATTCGGTCTGTAATTTTCATCAGAATAGGCCAATCTATCGGTTCGATAGTAGCTGTCATAGCATCTACCGTATTGACTGCACGAATAATTACCGGCCAATCAAAAGAGCGAGCATTATCACGCACACCCACGGATTTGAAATCAGGAACTACTGTAAAGTATTGCCATACTTTCTTGTCCAATCCTGCAATTCGGAATTCTTCACGCAGAATAGCGTCAGATTCACGCACAGCCTCCAGACGGTCACGTGTAATAGCTCCCAAACAACGCACTCCCAAACCTGGTCCCGGGAAAGGCTGGCGATAAACCATTTCGTACGGTAAGCCCAACTCCAGTCCACAAGCACGAACTTCATCCTTGAACAATTGACGCAACGGTTCTACCAATTCAAACTTGAGGTCCTCCGGCAAACCACCTACATTATGGTGCGACTTCACCATTTTGGCAGTCTTCGTTCCACTTTCCACAATATCCGGATAAATAGTACCCTGCCCCAAGAAATCGATACCGTCCAACTTACGTGCTTCTTCCTCGAACACACGAATAAATTCACCACCGATGATTTTGCGTTTTTGTTCAGGGTCCGCCACTCCTGCCAATTTATTCAGGAAACGGTCTGTAGCATCCACATAAATAAGATTTGCCTTTAACTGATTGCTGAAAACTTCAACCACATCCTCAGATTCCCCTTTACGCATCAAACCATGATTGACATGCACGCACACCAAGTTATCACCAATTGCTTTCAGAAGCAAAGCAGCAACCACAGAGCTGTCAACACCACCCGACAAAGCCAACAATACCTTTTTATCACCAACCTGACGCTTAATCAGCTCTATCTGGTCGTTCACAAAATTTGTCATGTTCCAGTTAGCTTCCGCTTTGCAGGTATCAAATACGAAAGACTTTACAGCCTCCTTAATAGCCTCGATATCATCTGTAAATTCCGGCAATTTCACAGTGCAAATCGCTTTATCATGACCGGCAGCCATAACAGGAAGTCCCATTGTATAAATAGCCGGATTTACGTCAATGGCAACGCCATCAATCACATTATTCGGTCCGCCATTGATAATAATACCCTTTACGTTGGGCAATGCTTTCAGTTCTTCTACGGTGATGTCGTGAGGATAAATCTCACTATAAACTCCTAATGCACGGATGGCGCGAGCCAATACCGTATTCTCATGACTACCCAAGTCAAGGATAACAATCATGTCCTGTTTCATCTGATTCTGGTTCTTTTAAGTTTTTATATAGCCAATAGTTTGACCTTAGTTTCAATTCACCTGCAAATATAAATATTTTAAAAGACGCTACAATATATTGATTCGCCAAAAAGACATTTATTTTTATGCTTTCAACCTTATCACAAACCGACTGCCTTTTCCCAATTCACTCTCTACGGTCAGCGTACCGCCGTGCGCTTCCACAAAATCACGGGAAATAGACAATCCGAGTCCGCTACCCTGCACTTTCGTTCCGGGAACACGGAAGTAGCGGTCGAAAATACTTTTATGATAACGCGGGTCGATACCTTTACCAAAATCCTGAACATATAGTTCGATAATATTATCCTCTTGCCTGGCTCCGATCACAACATGACCGTTTTCTTTCGAATAACGGATTGCATTGCTCAATAAATTAGTCAGCACCCAAGCGATTTTCTCGCTATCTACAAATAGTTTGCCGATTTTCTCTTCCGGATATTCCACTTCTATCTGAATGTTGAACTTATCCGCCTGCACCTGATTTGCCTTAATTGCATATTCTATCAATTCAATCGGTTTGGTGATCTTCGGCATAAACTGTAGTTTTCCCGCTTCCACCTGGGTCATGTTAAGTAATTCTCCGGTGATACTCAACAAACGCTCGCTGTTCTCCTTGATACTCTTAGACAACTGCTCCTGTTCATCATTCAATGCACCGACACGCTTATCTTCCAACAACTGGAGGCTCATCATAATAGCAGCAATCGGAGTCTTCAGTTCATGAGATATCGTCGAGATAAATGTAGTCTTGGCAGAATCCAATTCCTTAAATTCCGTGATATTCTTCAATAAAATAACATCACCCAGTTTGCGGGGTTCCCCTTTTTCAGCCTCCGTATTAATGATAGGGACATAAGAGGCCTTAAAGTAACTCTCTTTGTCGTCGGCATATATCTTCAATGGTTCCTTCTGCTCGCTTGGCGTCACCAGTTCACGGATCAACCGCCGCAACAGGTCATTCTTCAAAGCCAGTTCCTCCGCCGATTGACGAATCACATTCTCCCGTTTCAGATTCAAGACATTGAGTGCTTCCTCATTGATAAACAGAATTTCACGCTCCATATTCAAGCCGATCACCGGATCATCTATACTGTTTACAATTGCTTCAATAAATTTCTTTGCAGAAAGAATATCCGACAAAGTACTTGCACGATATTCCGTCAACCGTTCCGCCATCCGGTTAAAACTATCCGCCACATCCCGAAATTCTTCATTATTATTCATCTGCAGACGCTTCTCATAATTATGATTGGCTATTTCAAGAATTCCCTCTTTCAGCTCTTTAATAGGCTTGCTGATAGTACGGGGCAACCAATAAAGCAATATCAGTCCGGTCAAGATACAGATTCCTCCCGTTACGGAAATCCATAACAAAGCACGTTCCAATCCGGGCATAGCAGCAGGACTATCAGGTTCTGTCGCTGTCAGAATTTGAAGATTCACAACTGAAAGTGTTACCAGCAAAATAATCATTCCGGCCAGCATTCCGATACCGAGAATCAGTTTCGTTTTAATATTCATAACGTTCATACGATTAATATTATGCAAGTATAATCAAATCTACATTAGCTTGTGACAAATTATTTAAAAACTTTCTATATCCCAGTATAGAACAAATAGCGTATGGCAACCTTAAATTAGGAGTTCCCATGCAAACAGTCGATATCTGTTTCTCTTTACAAACCTTGACGATGCTACCCAAAATATCCTTCGACTGCACCTGCACCACCTCTCCCCCAAGTTCCGCCACGAGCTTAAAATGGTTCAACAGATACCGTTGACTAGCTAGATCAATTCTATCCATACTCTCTTTCGGAGTCTGAACATACAGGGCTATAAAAGTGGTATTATACCGGGTTGCCAACTTTGCCGCCTTTCTGATAATCCGCCGGGGTGTTTTCTCATGACTACTGATACAAGCCATAAACTTTTCATGCCGGAGTCCGACGGCTACTCCCATCACCACCTCATTCTCCACCTTTTTTTCTACCCGCAACGCTACTTCCTTCAAAGCCAACTCACGTAACTGAAGAATATTCTCTGTCCGAAAGAAATTATCCAATGCCGTCTGAATCTTTTCCGGACGATATATCTTACCCGCTCTCAAACGTGCAATCAGCTCCTCTGCCGTCAAGTCAATATTCACCACCTCATCCGCTTCCTGAAGAACACTGTCGGGCACCCGTTCTTTCACTTCAATACCCGTAATCTCCTGCACTTCTTCATTCACGCTTTCAATGTGCTGGATATTGATTGCCGAAATCACATTGATTCCCTCATCCAGCAAAGTTATCACATCCTGCCAACGTTTCTCGTTCAAACTACCTTCTACATTGGTATGAGCCAGTTCATCCACAATTACAATTTCCGGATGGACACGGATAATCGTATCCAGATCCATTTCCTCCAATTCTTTCCCCTTATAGAAGATTTTACGACGCGGAATGACAGGGAGCCCTTGCAACAATGCTTCCGTCCCGGCGCGTCCATGAGTTTCGATATAGCCGATTTGCACGTTCACACCATTCTCCAGCAGTTCATGTGCCTCCTGAAGCATACGATATGACTTTCCCACACCGGCTATCATACCGATATAGACCTTGAATTTGCCCCGGTGGGACTTCTTTATCAGATCCAAAAAATACTGTACACTATGTTCTCTATCATCCATTACGTCAATCTGTTATTTTAAACATCCTAACCCGTAGTAATCATCACGATCACCACGGGTTTCACAAAAATTCATGAGTTTATTTTATGGCCTTAAAGTTACGCCAAATACTAAATGGGCGTCCTCCAAACGTGGATTCCATATAGCCTGTACAAATATAGGCAATGAAAACTTATCATTAAAATTTATTGCTTTCGTTGCTTTCAAAGCTAGGTTCGTCACTGCAAACCCATTCACATTATACTGCGGAGTCTTATAAGGAACCACTCCACAAGTAGCATTCAGATCAACTCCTTTCACACTGAACGGATAATTCAGTTCTACGTAAGAAGAGTATGCCTGCTTTTCTTCCCCCTCATCAGTCGTTTTTCTGTCAGCACCGGCAAACATGGTATACCATGCGATAGATAAGGGGAACTTTTCAATAGGAAGCGTATAAGCTAACCCTGCTTCAAAATGATGTCCGGTGTCTCCACTTTTAAAATGAAAATAATTATTGGTAAGTTCTCCATTGGCCACATCAGCTTGTCCGTCCCACCAAAGAGTGGCTACAGAAAGCGTCGGTCCTGCTTCACCGAACTTATAAGCTGCGGTCAGGTCAATTTCTTTATTACTCTCACTCAAACTGGTTGAGCCCCATGCAGTAAGCGAGAAATTACCTACGCTAAATCCCAAAGTCGGCTGAAAGGAAGCAGCTCCCCCCTGATAAATACCACGCCATACATACGAACTTACCAAATCACCTTGTATAGTAAACTCTTGTGCTTGTGCATTAACTGTTCCCAACATACAAACGGCTGCTACAGCCATTGTTCCTAAAAAACTCTTTTTACTAAAAAAACTTTTCATACTTCTTATCTTATTCTATTTTATGTTTCCGTAAAAAAGCAGCGCCCTATCCAACCCTGTTAATTTGAACCGCGGCATAACCCAAACGGTCCGGACAGGAACGCTGCTCAATCTTCATCTACTTATTGCTTTCCTCTAATGCGATATTCAATTTCAATACATTCACCTTTTCTGTTCCCAACAACCCCAAAAGAGGTTTTTCTATGCTTTTATCAACAATCGCTCTCACCTGTTCCTCTCTCAAGCCACGTGCTTGTGCTACTCTCTTCACTTGTACATACGCACATTGAGGAGTGATATTAGGATCCAGTCCCGAAGCACTGGCTGTAACCATTTCAACAGGCACATCCGCCCGATTCAAATAAGGATGATGTACAAGGAAAGTATCGATACGCGCTTTTACTTCATCCAGATACTCCTGATTCGTAGGGCCCTTGTTACTACCAGAGGAACTCGTAGCATCATACCCGTCACCGGCAGAAGAAGGACGTCCCCAGAAATAAATATCCTCTGTAAACATCTGGCCGACATTGGCTGCTCCCACTACTTTCCCGTTCAATGTAGCTACTTCGGCATTTCCTTTATTAGGACCCGCTACCTGTGCGAACACCCACAGGATAAGGATATAGAACACGGAGAAAAAGACACAAAAAGCAAGTGTTATTTTTAATGACTTCAATAAAGTTTTCATTGCTATTGTTTTTTAATTAAAAGAATAAACCTACTACTAAATCTATCAATTTGATTCCCACGAAAGGAGCAATCACACCACCCACACCATAGATCAGCAGATTACGGCGAAGCAAAGCACTCGCACCTATCGGCTTGTATTGCACACCACGCAAAGCCAACGGAATCAGAATCGGAATAATAATCGCATTAAAAATGACTGCCGAAAGAATAGCACTTTCAGGACTATGCAGATGCATGATGTTCAGAGCAGCCAGTTCGGGAATGGCGATCATAAACAAGGCCGGAACGATAGCAAAATACTTCGCTACGTCATTGGCGATAGAGAAAGTAGTCAGCGTACCACGTGTCATCAGTAATTGTTTACCGATTTCCACAATCTCGATCAACTTCGTCGGGTCGTTATCCAAATCGACCATATTACCAGCTTCTTTCGCTGCCTGTGTACCGCTATTCATGGCTACACCTACATTGGCCTGTGCCAGGGCAGGAGCATCGTTCGTTCCGTCTCCCATCATTGCAACCAATTTACCAGCCTGCTGTTCCTTCTTGATATATTCCATCTTATCTTCCGGTTTCGCTTCGGCGATAAAATCATCCACACCGGCTTTTTCAGCAATATATTTTGCAGTTAACGGGTTGTCACCTGTCACCATTACCGTCTTCACTCCCATCTTACGCAGACGTTCGAAACGTTCCTGAATACCCGGTTTGATAATATCCTGCAGTTCAATAACACCAGTCACCTTTCTGTTTACACATACTACCAGCGGTGTACCACCATTGCTTGAGATAGAAGAAATAATCTCTTCCACTTCTTTCGGAAATTCATTCCCGTCACCTTCCACCATCTTGCGGATGGCATCAAAAGCACCTTTACGAATCTGCGTTCCATCTGCCAGGTCTACTCCCGAACATTTGGTTTCAGCCGTAAACTTAATCATACGTGCTCCTGTTGTATTCAGATTACGCATACGAATGCCCGACTCACGTCCCAATTCTACGATAGACTTACCTTCCGGCGTTTCATCGGATAAGGAAGACAACAGACAAGTTTCCACAAAATCGTGCAGATCGACACCCGGAGCTGTATGGAAATGAGTTGCTTTACGATTACCAATGGTGATAGTACCCGTTTTATCCAGCAGTAATGTATCAATATCACCCGCAGTTTCAACCGCTTTACCGGATTTAGTAATCACGTTGGCGCGAAGTGCACGGTCCATACCGGCAATACCGATGGCAGAGAGAAGTCCACCGATAGTTGTCGGGATCAGACACACAAACAAAGAAATAAGCGAAGCAATAGTGATGACCGTATTACTATAATCGGCAAACGGTTTCAAAGTCACACACACAATGACGAAAACAAGCGTAAAACCTGCCAGCAAAATAGTCAATGCAATCTCATTCGGGGTTTTCTGGCGGGAAGCACCTTCCACCAATGCTATCATCTTATCAAGAAAACTTTCTCCCGGTTGGGTAGTCACCATCACCTTTATATGATCGGACAGTACTTTCGTACCTCCTGTTACCGAACTCTTGTCGCCACCTGCCTCACGAATGACCGGAGCAGACTCACCGGTAATGGCACTTTCATCAATAGAAGCCAACCCTTCAATAATCTCACCGTCGGAAGGAATCACGTCTCCTGCCTCGCAGACAAACACATCCCCTTTCTTCAACTGTGAAGAACTGACAGTAACGATTTTATTGCCTTCCACTTTCTTTGCCGGTGTCTCTTCACGAGTCTTACGCAAACTGTCGGCCTGTGCTTTACCACGTGCCTCTGCAATAGCTTCGGCAAAATTGGCAAACAGCAAAGTGATAAACAGAATGATAAACACGGCAATGTTGTAAGCAAACGAACCCTGTGAAGAATTAACAATGGAGTAGAGCGTCACAAGCAGCATGACTACCGTAGCCACCTCTACCGTAAACATAATCGGATTCTTTATCATCATTCGTGGGTTCAGTTTCACGAATGATTGTTTCAAACTTTCTATAACTTGCTCCTTTGGAAACAAAGAAGCTGATTTATTATCTTTCATATCTTCTCTAATTCAGTATTACAAACTTAAATGTTCAGCAATCGTGCTCAATGCATGTACCGGGAAGAATGACAGAGCGGCAATAATGAAGATAACTACAAATGTCATTACTCCGAAAGTCAATGTATCCGTCTTCAACGTACCGGCACTTTCCGGTATGAATTTCTTCTGCGCCAGTAGCCCGGCAATGGCAACCTGTCCGATAATAGGAAGGAAGCGACTCAGAATTAAAACGATACCACATGTCCAGTTCCAGAAATAAGTATTATCACCCAAGCCTTCGAAACCGGAACCGTTATTGGCGGCACAGGAAGTGTACTCGTAAAGCTGTTCACTCAAACCGTGGAATCCTAAGTTGTTCAACCACCCACCTTCACTTTCCACAAAATCCGGATGGTGTACATAAATATAACTTGAGATTGCCGTAAACACCAAGATTACAAATGGATGAAGCAGAGCTACAATCGTAGCGATTTTCATTTCGCGGGCTTCTACTTTCTTACCGAGGAATTCCGGTGTACGTCCCACCATCAAACCGCTGATAAACACTGCAATGATAATGAATGTATAGTAGTTCATCCACCCTACACCTACACCGCCAAACCAGGTATTAATCTGCATATTCAGCATTTCCATCATACCGGACAGAGGCATGGTAGAATCATGCATACCATTCACAGAACCATTGGAAGTTACAGTCGTTACAATACTCCACAACGCGGTTGCTCCGGCTCCCAAACGCACTTCCTTACCTTCCATCGCACCATTGTCCTGTGCAATTCCCAGCTCATCGATGCGCGGATTCCCCCCCATTTCCTGACTGACATTAATGCACACACCGACCAGAAAAGCGAAAAGCATTACTCCGAATATACTGTAAGCCAACTTCTTTCTACGGGTATAGAAACCCAGTGCAAATACCATCGCCATCGGGATAATCAAGATAGACCAACATTCTACCATGTTAGAAAGATAAGTCGGATTTTCCAATGGATGAGAGGAGTTCACGCCAAAATATCCACCGCCATTCGTACCCAACTGTTTAATAGGAACAATTGCGGCCGTAGGACCTTGAGAAACCATCTGTTCCTGACCTTCAAGAGTAGTGACTTTCATCTTACCGTCAAATCCCATCGGAGTTCCCTGAAGAATCAGGATAAAACCTACAATCAGAGAAAGAGGTAATAAGATACGCGTACAACTTATTACCAGAAATTGCCAGAAGTTACCAATCGTTTTGGTTGTTTTTGCAGCAATACTCTTCATAATACCTGCCATAGCAGCCATACCTGTTGCTGCGGTAATAAACTGGAAAAGCATGATGACGAACAATTGAGTAAAATAAGTCAGTCCGCTTTCACCGCTATAGTGCTGTAAGTTACAGTTCACCATAAAACTAATACAAGTATTGAATGCCTGATCCGGAGTCTGCGGTCCGTTGCCGTCCGGGTTTAAAGGCAACCATCCTTGTGAAACCAAGAGTACCATTCCCCAGAAAAACCAGAAAGCATTTAAAATCAACAATGCTTTCAGGAATTGTTTCCAGTTCATTTCTTCATTGGGGTCGATTCCACAAACTTTATAAATGACTCTTTCGATAGGAGCCATAAAATCAGACCAGGTCTTTTCTCCTCTGTAGACCTTGGCAATGTATTTTCCCAGTGGATAAGCCAGAATCACCATCAAGGCTATCTGAACAACCACGCCTAAAATTTCTGTATTCATATACTTTTTACCTTAAACTGTGTGTGTTACTTTAAAACTTCTCGGGTTTGATGAGCACATACATCAAATAACCGAAGATTGCAATACCTAATACGAATAATGCTGTGTACATAATCAATTCTCCTTTTTTCTTTAAATATTCTCAAACCAGTCTACACATTTCCAGAACAGCCAGAAACAAGCGAAACCGCTCAACAGGCAGAAAATAAATGATAGTGTTATTCCCATGTTTTTACCTTTTAAATGATTACTATAAATTTTTACTTGCCATTCTTCATGCCAAATGCGTGCCACAAAAAACAAAGAATACATAATAAGCTAACATTCAAACAGATACAGACAGGCAGTTACTTTCTTACCATCCGACACACCCTTCCATTTTGAAAAAAGGATTCTATTTTGAAAGGCTTTCCGTTTTTTCGTGATTTCAGAAGAGAAAAAATAAACAAATTATCATTTTGAAAGGGGATTTCCATTTTGAAAAGACAAAAGGAGGATACTACATCTTTATAATCTGTTGATAATAAACGGTTAAGCATCAACATAAGTCAATTGGTACATGCTTTGCGAAGAAATAGATATGAAACTTTATATTATTGCAAACAGATTACCTGTCAAAGTAGCCGGCACAAACGGCACATTCGTATTTTCGCGTAGCGAAGGCGGACTGGCAACAGGTTTGGATTCTCTCCAGACTTCTTATGAGAAGCACTGGATAGGTTGGCCCGGAATATGTACAAATGAAGAGAAGGACCAGCAAGAGATTAACGAGAAACTACAGGAAATGAATTTTCATCCGGTCTTCTTGTCGGAAAAGCAAATTGAAAACTATTACGAAGGATACAGTAACAGTACTATCTGGCCTTTGTGTCATTACTTTTATGCTTATACCTTATATAAGAACTGTTTCTGGCAATCCTATCAACAAGTCAACCGACTCTTCTGTGAGGAGATTTGCCGGCTGATACGTCCCGGCGATAAGGTATGGATACAGGATTATCAACTGATGCTACTTCCCGGAATGTTGAGGAAAATATATCCGGAACTAAGTATCGGTTATTTCCATCATATCCCGTTCCCTTCTTACGAACTCTTCCGTATTCTTCCGGAGCGTGCCGAGATTCTGAAGGGTTTGCTGGGAGCAGACTTCATAGCTTTCCATACTCATGACTATATGCGTCACTTCATCAGTGCCGTAGAACGTGTGCTGCATCTCGACTTCAAACTGGATGAAGTACAGATCAACAACCGGATGGTCAGAGTAGAAGCATTACCGATGGGAATCAACTATGAATCCTATCATCAGGCTTCAGAAAATAAAGAAGTACACCAGGCCATTGAACGAACCCGGAAACTTTTCGGCGAGCATAAACTGATCCTGTCAGTAGACAGACTGGATTACAGCAAAGGCATATTGCACCGTCTTCGTGGCTTTGCCACCTTCCTCGAACATCATGCCGAATATCACGGTAAAGTTACATTGGCAATGGTCATTGTCCCTTCACGCGACCATGTAGGCAGTTATGCGGAACTAAAAACAAAAATTGACGAAGAAATCGGCTCTATCAACGGACGTTACTCCACAATGAACTGGACTCCCGTATGTTATTTCTATCATGGCTTTTCACTGGAAGAACTGACTGCCATGTACTATGTGGCCGACATAGCCCTCGTCACTCCACTTCGGGACGGAATGAATCTGGTAGCCAAAGAATACGTAGCTACCAAATGCGACAATCCCGGTGTACTTATCCTTAGCGAAATGGCAGGTGCCGCCGTAGAATTGACGGACGCTATCCAAATCAACCCGAACGATACGGAACAAATAGAAAACGCTATTTGTCAGGCACTTGAAATGCCCGAAGAGGAACAAAAACAACGCCTGAAACGTATGCAAAGCATTCTGTCCGTACAGACAGTCAACAAATGGGCAGCCGACTTTGTCAATGAACTGAACGCGACATGTATGAAAAACGATATGTTACGAAAAAAACGTATCGTAGCCGCTAGCATTGCACAAATCAAACTCAAGTATAACCATGCCAAACAACGCCTGATTCTGCTGGACTATGATGGTACACTGACGGCTCTCAAACCACGTCCCGAGGATGCACAACCTACACCGGAACTCATTTCTATTCTACAACAACTGGCTAGCGATCCCGCCAATCATATTGTTATCAATAGCGGACGGGATCACTTTACATTAGAAAAATGGCTTGGCACCCTTCCTATTTCTATGGCTGCCGAACATGGGGCTTTCTATAAAGAAAACGGAGTCTGGCATAAAAACATAAAGAAGATAGAATGGGGAGCAGGTATTCTCTCTATCCTTCAAATGTTTGTAGACCGTACTCCCCGTTCCCATCTGGAAGTGAAAGAAACTGCCCTAGCCTGGCATTATCGTGAAAGTGACGCATGGCTCGGCACATTAAGAGCCCAACAACTCGTCAACACGCAGATTTCGCTCTGTACCCGGCAGAAACTACAAATTCTGCAAGGAAATAAAGTGATCGAAATCAAATCACCGGATTGCAATAAAGGTTCGGAGGTGGGGCGTCTGCTAGCCAACAGACGTTATGATTTTGTTATAGCGATGGGAGACGACACTACAGATGAAGATATGTTTCAGGCATTACCGATGAGCGCCATCACCATTAAAATAGGTAGCGTATCCGAAGCCGCCAACTATCACCTGTCTGCCCAATCTGACGTACTTCCTTTCTTACGGTCTTTACTAGGCAAACAAAAAACTGCCACAAAAGAAGGAAGCATTAAGAATCGCCTGACTTTCGCTTTCGACTTTCTCAAAGATCTATTAAAAACTCAATAAAAAGCAATCAATATGAATAATTTAAATTATGGAGTGATAGGTAACTGCCGAACCGCAGCTCTCATTTCGCAGAACGGAAATATCGAATGGCTCTGTTTTCCCGATTTCGATTCTCCTTCTATTTTTGCCAGTCTGCTCGACCGGGAGAAAGGAGGAGCTTTCGGATTCGAAGTTTCCGAAGACTATTGCATCACACAAAGTTATGTCCCCCACACCAATATTCTTTCTACTCAATTCTCCTCCGATGAAGGAGAATTCGTAGTGCTCGACTATATGCCCTGCTATCGTTCCCAAGACGAAACAGGGCATTATTTACCTGCCGAATTATACCGCTACATACATTGGATAAAAGGAAAACCGCGTTTCAAGATCAACTACCACCCGGCTCCGAACTATGCACAGGGACAAGTGATCCTTAATATCACTCCACAGTATATCGAATCCTACTGCTCCTTTGACAACAAGGACAGACAATATTTATATGCTTCCCTGTCTCTTCAGGACATCAAAGAGAAAAAAGAAATCATTCTTGAGAAAGACGAATTTCTCCTGCTCTCCTATAACGAGAAAGTGATCCCAATCGACATAGAAAGGGAGAAAATAGAATACTGTCGTACGCTGGTATATTGGCTGAACTGGACAGACAGAAGCAAAAAATACACTCTATATAATGACGTAATCGAACGGAGTTTATTGGTTCTGAAACTAATGTCCTACCACAACGGAGCTGTGCTGGCAGCACTAACTACAAGCCTACCGGAAGCTGTGGGAGAAGTGCGCAACTGGGATTACCGCTTTTGCTGGCTTCGGGATGCTTCCATGTCCATCGAAACCATGTTTCAAATCGGACATACCGGTGCAGCCAAACGCTTTATGAAATTTATCCAATCCACATTCGTTTCCAAACATGACTATCAAATTATGTATGGCATCCGGGGCGAGCACCAACTAACCGAAGTGATACTCGACCATCTATCCGGTTATAAGAACTCCAAACCTGTACGAATAGGAAATGATGCATACCATCAGAAACAAAACGACTCTTTTGGTTACCTGATGGACCTGATTTACCAATATTATCGCCTCATGCCCGGCACACTGGATGAAATTGAAGACATGTGGGAAATGGTAAAGACCATTTTAGCAAAAGTAGTAGAAAACTGGAGAAAGCCCGATAAGGGAATCTGGGAGATCCGGGGAGAAGGACAACACTTTGTTTCTTCCAAAGTGATGTGTTGGGTAGCTTTAGATCGCGGAGCTAAAATCGCTCAAATGCTTAACAAATATAATTATAGCGAACGTTGGCAACTGGAAGCCGAAAAAATAAAGAAAGACGTGATGAAATATGGCTGGAATAAGGAACTTCAAAGCTTCACACAGACATATAATAATCAAGCAATGGATTCTTCATTACTATTGATGGAACCCTATGGATTTATAGAAGCAGATGATATACGCTATCATAAAACAGTGGAAGCTGTCAAGAAAGCCCTTTTCCATAAAGGACTTATGTATCGCTATAACAGCAAAGATGATTTCGGGTTGCCTACTTCTGCTTTTACGATTTGTACATTCTGGCTTATACGGGCATTGTTTGTAACTGGCCATAAAGAAGAAGCACGCTGCCTGTTTGACGAAGTTCTGAAATACTCCAATCATCTTGGATTGTTTAGTGAAGATATTGATTTCGAAACCAAAGAACAGTTGGGCAACTTCCCGCAGGCATATTCACATCTGGCATTAGTAAATACAGCTATCTTATTTGCAGAAGAAGAGAAGAGGTTATCTTTTATCCGGCCTTAGAGAACGCCCTGATTCAGAAGTGATAAAACACAGAAAGCCCCTTGATTCATTTTGAATCAAGGGGCTTCTTAAAAACGGCGGCTACCTACTCTCCCACTGTTACGCAGTACCATCGGCGTGACGAGGCTTAACTTCTCTGTTCGGAATGGGAAGAGGTGGAACCCTCGTGCTATAACCACCTGAATAAGGTTATGACATGATGAAAAGTAAAATCTCAGTGTATTACCCGTTTCCGGGGGTAATCCGCTAAACGTATATATCGCGATCCGTACAAGTCCGAAAGAAAGTGGACGGGCAATTAGTAATGCTCGGCTATGATGTTACCACCTGTACACCTGCATCCTATCAACGTCATCGTCTTTGACGACCCTAAGAAATCTAATCTTGTGGCTGGCTTCGTACTTAGATGCTTTCAGCACTTATCCAATCCCGACTTAGATACCCAGCAATGCACCTGGCGGCACAACTGGTAAACCAGAGGTCAGTCCAACACGGTCCTCTCGTACTAGTGTCAGAGCCACGCAAATTTCATACGCCCACGATAGATAGAGACCGAACTGTCTCACGACGTTCTGAACCCAGCTCGCGTGCCACTTTAATGGGCGAACAGCCCAACCCTTGGGACCTTCTCCAGCCCCAGGATGTGACGAGCCGACATCGAGGTGCCAAACCCCTCCGTCGATATGAGCTCTTGGGAGGGATCAGCCTGTTATCCCCGGAGTACCTTTTATCCTTTGAGCGATGTCCCTTCCATGCGGAAACACCGGATCACTATGCTCTAGTTTCCTACCTGATCGACTTGTATGTCTCCCAGTCAAGCGCCCTTATGCCATTACACTCTGCGGACGGTTACCAATCGTCCTGAGGGCACCTTTAGAAGCCTCCGTTACTGTTTTGGAGGCGACCACCCCAGTCAAACTACCCACCAAACAGTGTCCTCCAATCCTGGAGTTAGAACTCAAATAATCAAAGGGCCGTATTTCAACAGCGACTCCACAAATACTGGCGTACCTGCTTCAAAGTCTCCGGCCTATCCTACACATCAATTACCCAAATTCAATGTTAAGCTATAGTAAAGGTTCACGGGGTCTTTTCGTCCCATCGCGGGTAATCGGCATCTTCACCGATACTACAATTTCACTGAGCTCACGGTTGAGACAGTGTCCAGATCATTACACCATTCGTGCAGGTCGGAACTTACCCGACAAGGAATTTCGCTACCTTAGGACCGTTATAGTTACGGCCGCCGTTTACTGGGGCTTCAATTCAATGCTTCTCTTGCGATGACATCTCCTCTTAACCTTCCAGCACCGGGCAGGTGTCAGGCTGTATACGTGATCTTTCAATTTGGCACAGCCCTGTGTTTTTGTTAAACAGTTGCCTGGACCTATTCTCTGCGCCCAACTCTCGTTGGGACCCTTTATCCCGAAGTTACAGGGTCAATTTGCCTAGTTCCTTAACCGTGAATCACTCAAGCGCCTTAGTATATTCAACCCGACTACGTGTGTCCGTTTGCGGTACGGGTACCTTAAGGATTAAGTTTAGCGGATTTTCTCGGGAGTATGCTTACACGCACTATTACCTTGTTCCGAAGAACGCGGTATACTATCAGGTTCGACTCTCTTTGTGGATTTGCCTGCAAAGATCAATATCTACACCCTTCAACGGACTATTCCGTCAGTCCGCGGCGCTGTCACTCCTCCGTCTCCACGTCACTCCTTAAGGTAGTACAGGAATATTAACCTGTTCTGCCATCGGCCTCACCGTTCGGCTGAGCCTTAGGACCCGACTAACCCTGATCCGATTAGCGTTGATCAGGAAACCTTAGTCTTTCGGCGAGGGGGTTTCCACCCCCTTTATCGTTACTTATACCTACATTTGCTTTTCCACACGCTCCAGCAAGGCTCACGCCTCACCTTCGACGCGGAGTGGAATGCTCCCCTACCGATGTTTACACATCCCATAGCTTCGGTAAGATACTTAATGCCCGATTATTATCCACGCCAAACTCCTCGACTAGTGAGCTGTTACGCACTCTTTAAATGAATGGCTGCTTCCAAGCCAACATCCTAGCTGTCTTAGCAATCTGACTTCGTTAGTTCAACTTAGTATCTATTTGGGGACCTTAGCTGATGGTCCGGATTCTTCTCCTTTAGGACATGGACCTTAGCACCCATGCCCTCACTCCTGTGATAGGACTAATGCGCATTCGGAGTTTATCAAGACTTGATAGGCGGTGAAGCCCTCGCATCTTATCAGTCGCTCTACCTCACATTAGTAACTCACAAGGCTGCACCTAAATGCATTTCGGGGAGTACGAGCTATCTCCAAGTTTGATTAGCCTTTCACCCCCACCCTCAGTTCATCCGGAAGCTTTTCAACGCTTATCGGTTCGGTCCTCCAGTTAGTGTTACCTAACCTTCAACCTGACCAAGGGTAGATCACTTGGTTTCGCGTCTACTCCTTCCGACTAATCGCCCTGTTCAGACTCGCTTTCGCTTCGGCTACACATTTTGAAATGCTTAACCTTGCCGGAAAAAGTAACTCGTAGGTTCATTATGCAAAAGGCACGCCGTCACTGCTTGCGCAGCTCCGACCGCTTGTAGGCGCATGGTTTCAGGGACTATTTCACTCTTCTGTTCGAAGTGCTTTTCACCTTTCCTTCACAGTACTGGTTCGCTATCGGTCTCTCGGGAGTATTTAGCCTTACCGGATGGTCCCGGCAGATTCACGCAAGATTCCTCGTGTCCCGCGCTACTCAGGATACCACTACGCTTCGTTTCACTTCGTATACCGGACTATCACCGTCTATGGTCTCACTTTCCAGAGAGTTCTACTCATGAAATGTCTTGCGACATCGTGGTCCTACAACCCCATTGTTGCCGTAACAACAATGGTTTGGGCTGATCCCCGTTCGCTCGCCACTACTTGGGGAATCATTATTATTTTCTTTTCCTACAGGTACTAAGATGTTTCAGTTCCCTGTGTTAGCCTCCATCTAGGATGGATGACATTCCTTCAGAATGTCGGGTTGTCCCATTCGGAAATCTTCGGATCAAGGGTTATTTGCACCTACCCGAAGCTTATCGCAGCTTATCACGTCCTTCATCGCCTCCGAGAGCCAAGGCATCCGCCATGCGCCCTTGCTTACTTTCTTTCAAACTGACTTCCCGGCATATTGAACTATTGCTAGTCTATATACCGCGAACGTACGGTTCGATATATACTTTTAGCTCTTACTAAAATTTTACTTTTTGTATCATCATGTCAAAGATCGTTTCTCTTTTTCAGAGATCGTGGAGAATAACGGATTCGAACCGTTGACCCTCTGCGTGCAAGGCAGATGCTCTAGCCAGCTGAGCTAATCCCCCAAGAGGTTATCAAGAATTACTGTCGTTCTTGAGCTTGGTAGTCCCAGGCAGAGTTGAACTGCCGACCTCTACATTATCAGTGTAGCGCTCTAACCAACTGAGCTATAGGACTAGTTCAACCTTGTCTACCTGTTGAGTTAGACTCGGCTTCTTTTTTCTCTTGTTTATCTCTATCTATAATTGCTATAGATGGTTGATCTATATCTATAAATAAACAAGTACCAGTAGTACAAAAACAGAACCTTTAAAGTCATCATTTTTTTTCAGTGAGAAAGCAAGTCCAGATAATGGGAGAAACTCTCAACTCTCAACTCTCAACTCTCAACTTATTACGGCATCGCTCCAGAAAGGAGGTGTTCCAGCCGCACCTTCCGGTACGGCTACCTTGTTACGACTTAGCCCCAATTACCAGTTTTACCCTAGGACGCTCCTCGCGGTTACGTACTTCAGGTACCCCCGGCTTTCATGGCTTGACGGGCGGTGTGTACAAGGCCCGGGAACGTATTCACCGCGCCATGGCTGATGCGCGATTACTAGCGAATCCAGCTTCACGAAGTCGGGTTGCAGACTTCGATCCGAACTGAGAGAGGTTTTTGGGATTGGCATCACGTCGCCGTGTAGCTGCCTTCTGTACCCCCCATTGTAACACGTGTGTAGCCCCGGACGTAAGGGCCGTGCTGATTTGACGTCATCCCCACCTTCCTCACATCTTACGACGGCAGTCTCTCCAGAGTCCTCAGCATGACCTGTTAGTAACTGAAGATAAGGGTTGCGCTCGTTATGGCACTTAAGCCGACACCTCACGGCACGAGCTGACGACAACCATGCAGCACCTTCACATTTGTCTTACGACTAACCAATTTCTTGATATTCAAATGCAATTTAAGCCCGGGTAAGGTTCCTCGCGTATCATCGAATTAAACCACATGTTCCTCCGCTTGTGCGGGCCCCCGTCAATTCCTTTGAGTTTCACCGTTGCCGGCGTACTCCCCAGGTGGAATACTTAACGCTTTCGCTTGGCCGCTTACTGTATATCGCAAACAGCGAGTATTCATCGTTTACTGTGTGGACTACCAGGGTATCTAATCCTGTTTGATACCCACACTTTCGAGCATCAGTGTCAGTTGCAGTCCAGTGAGCTGCCTTCGCAATCGGAGTTCTTCGTGATATCTAAGCATTTCACCGCTACACCACGAATTCCGCCCACCTCTACTGTACTCAAGACAGCCAGTATCAACTGCAATTTTACGGTTGAGCCGCAAACTTTCACAACTGACTTAACTGTCCACCTACGCTCCCTTTAAACCCAATAAATCCGGATAACGCTCGGATCCTCCGTATTACCGCGGCTGCTGGCACGGAGTTAGCCGATCCTTATTCATACGGTACATACAAAAATCCACACGTGGACCACTTTATTCCCGTATAAAAGAAGTTTACAACCCATAGGGCAGTCATCCTTCACGCTACTTGGCTGGTTCAGACTCCGTCCATTGACCAATATTCCTCACTGCTGCCTCCCGTAGGAGTTTGGACCGTGTCTCAGTTCCAATGTGGGGGACCTTCCTCTCAGAACCCCTATCCATCGCGGTCTTGGTGGGCCGTTACCCCGCCAACAAACTAATGGAACGCATCCCCATCGATAACCGAAATTCTTTAATAGGATTATCATGCGATAATCATATGCCATCCGGTATTAATCTTTCTTTCGAAAGGCTATCCCCGAGTTATCGGCAGGTTGGATACGTGTTACTCACCCGTGCGCCGGTCGCCATCTTCAGTTTGCAAGCAAACTGAAATGCTGCCCCTCGACTTGCATGTGTTAAGCCTGTAGCTAGCGTTCATCCTGAGCCAGGATCAAACTCTTCATTGTAAAAGTATTGTTCATCTATCCCTAAGGATAGCGTTTTGCTCTGTTCAGGATGCCGTACAATTTATTGACTCTATTCCTATACCTATATTTATATAAGCATTGACGGTTCTATTTTAACTTGTACTACTTGTATTGTTTATCAATATTTCAAAGAACTAACGTGGCTTCCGCCGCGCCTGCTTTCTTTGCGAAAGCGGATGCAAAGATAAGGACTTTTTCAGATAACCTCCAAACTTTTTCGAAAGTTTTTTGTTTTTATTTTCTGAACCCTTACTCTTTAGCAGAATGTCAATCATTAGGCTCTGTCTCTCTAGCAAAGCGGGTGCAAAAGTAGACACTTTATACATAACATCCAAATATATTCCACTATTTTTTTGAAGTTTTTTGAAAGAAAAACGCTAACTCGCTGAATCACAACGATGTTGTAGAACATATTTTTTCAACAGCAGGAGAAAAGGACAAAGGAAGCGAGGGAAAGGATACATTATTATATTCATGCGTGCGTATGTGTGCGCGCAAAGAGAAAAGAGAGAAAGAGAAGTAAGAAGAAAGAGAGCACCAACGAATAAACATCGGACACTCTCTTTCTGAGGAGGGCTAAAGGCAGGAGACCTTCAGACTTTCAACGTACAATCGCCAAAACAAAATGTGATAATGTAAAAAACGAAATGTAATAACTAAAGCTATATTAACACAAAACAAAATGTGACTTTTACTATAAAATAATACGTTATAAAATGGCATTTGAATACCTATATAAAGAGTATTTAAATGCCATCTTACTAAGTACTCTCGGAACTAAGTCTATTTTGGTAGAAAGTCAAAGTTTAGGACAAAACGGGTATCTGAAATGTAGTAATGGATTGCTAATCCAATGGGGAAAACATTCCGGTTCTACTTCTCCAAGTGTAACGATTTACTTAACAGAATCCTTTTTAGATGCAGATTATATCATTCAGGGAAGTATCATTAAGGATGCTTCTGATAATAATGTATATTCAGCTTTGCCGATTGCCAATCCTACAAAGAATTCGTTTAAGTTGGATAGGAATTTCTCTTCTACTGACATTGGAGTTTCGAGTGCTAAGTTTAATTGGATAGCTATTGGACGTTGGAAATGAAACTAAAACAAATTGTTATGAAGTATTGGAAACAAGGATTCTATGCCGCCTACCAAAAAGGTGCAATAGAGATTACGGAAAAGTATTGGAAAGAATTATTAGACGGTCAATCTGCCGGACTCATAATCGTAGAGAACGAGAAAGGATATCCCATATTGAAGGGATATGAACCGACCTTATTAGAGTTGAAAGCCCGAAAAATAGCGGAATTACAGGCGTATGACGCATCCGAATCGGTGAATAGCTTTAGTATTGGTAATGTATCCGGCTGGCTTAATAAGAGTACCCGTGTAGGTCTCATGAATTCAATTAGTATTGAAAGGGAATCCGGACGATCTGAAACGACTATCTGGCTAGGTAATACAAAGTTGGTCTTATCAATCGAGAAAGCTATTGATATGCTACAACAGATAGAGTTATATGCCCTTGCGTGCTACAATACAACACAAGGGCATATTAATGCCATTAATCAGCTGGAAACGAAAGAAGAAATCGAAGCCTACAACTTTAAAACCGGCTATCCCGGAAAGCTAAGCTTCTTTGGATAACCAACAGTATAATCGTAGCTTTCAATCTCTTCGATTGTATCCAATACCTTGACTGCTGCAATGTGTGATTGTGTCACATTGTAGCACTCAAGTGCATACATTTCCAGAGCATTTAACATAGCCAAAGCGTCTGATATTGGAATGATATATTTTACTGCATCATACCAAAGTACAGTCTCCGCTTTACCCGCCTCTTTTTCGATATTGATTGAGTTAAATAATCCAACACGTGTAGACTTATCCAACCACATACTTTTAGCCCGTAATTCAAAAGAATTGACCTCTTTAGATTTATCAAACGATTGAATCTCAGATACTTTTATTTTTTGCATATCTTCAAGGGAGTACTCGTTTTCTACCAATACAGGATACCCTTCATCATTGGTAACAATGAGTTTACCGGATGATTGACCATCGAGTAATTTCTTCCAATATTCAACGCTTATTTCTACCGCACCGTCTACCGGTGTGTCATAGAATCCATTTTTCCAATACATTTTTTGCTTCATAACTATCTACTTTATTATTTCCATCTACCTATTGCTATCCAATAAAAGGAATTATCATGTGTTGACGAGGAATCTCCCATTGTTCCTTTCACTTTAATATACGTACTAGCACGCTCTGTTATTATGATAGATAATGACGTTATAGTACCTATACCGCCATTAACTCCCATAGTTATACTATAATTGTCATTGTAGAATGATATAGGAAAATTGATGCGTGTACTTACACCTGAAGAATTGGAATATCCCCACTGCATCAATAATCCATCAGGAAATTTATAATATCCATTTAAGCCTAGTGACTTTGTGATAACATTCGATAAATCGGCTTTAGCATACGTAGTCCCGAGAGTACTTAGTACATTCCGCTCTTTTGCCGTCATAAACAGTTTGTCAGTCCCCTCCAATATCATGGAAGCCGGATGCGAACTCGGATGCGTATAATTATTGGCCCCTGTCGCGATACCTTCTAATTTTCGGCGTTCAGTATCGGTGAAAAAACGATGAACAGAATCACATTGTATCACATCCACAAAACGAATATTACTGCTTTCTGATAACTCAAGAAACTCGCCTTCCGGTTCTACTGTTGAAATTTCCGCACGATAATTATAGGCAACCGGTTTCACATGACCATCCAGATAAGAGCGTTCTATGACAGAATAGCCCAAAGAGAAATATACAGGAAGAGAAACTTCCGCAATACCTGCGAAAGGGACCACCTTAAAAGTCCTGCTTCCATTGATATCAACTCCAACCAATGATAGCAATCCCGGCGCAATGGTATACGTGTTATTGCCATTATCCGTAGTCTGGCATCCCTGAATTATACAAGGCTCATATTGAGAGAAGAATAAATCTATGGCTTTCAAAGGTTCCGATTGCAGTTCCACCAAATCCTCACCTGCCCATTGACGGACACCGGGTATTTGTACATGTCTTTTCATTGTTGTATGATTTTGTATGTTACTAATGCTAATTTATATTTCTCTATATCGGCCTCCACCTGTAATTTATCTACCCCTGACGGAATATAAACTACAAAGTCCGTATCCGCAAACTTATCGCGCAACTCATCTTTCAGCGGAACGTCTTTTAACGTTCCCTCTTCTGAGAGCCCGAACCACACCATCATTGTCCCCCCCTCGATTTCCAGCCCGACATTCAACAATCCGGCATCGAAAGTCGCAATCTTTATCCCGAGAGGTTCGTTATACTTTTTGCGAAGATACCCTTCAAGCACTTTCACCTGTGAGTTCACATTGAACATCATGCGTGAGTCATTCCGATAGGCATTGAAACTGTCAAACAGGCTCTGCAAAGGAGCAATAAGCCCCCGTAGAAAAGCCATCCGATTGGGCTGCCGTTTATGTGGCGGAAGCAATTGCCGAGTCAGGTTCTTATAATTCATTTTCGGATTCATACACCTATTTCCTTTATCGATTTTAAAGTCAGCACACACTCTTTGTCATATTCAAAATACCCGGCTTCCAGCTCCGAATAGATGCCGACCGGGATGTATTCCCCAGCAGTAGCGCCTTTACGATCCAACGCCTTCAATTCACAGGTAACAACACCGGACGCCCCCATTACCGCATCTATAAAACGTTGTTTATAAATCATGGAATCAAAACCCAATGAGACTTTGAACAGTTCCAACGCTTCCGTGATATTGGCACGAACAATCGCCGCAGGTACCGATGATTCAAAATAGACCTCCAGGTGGTAGCGCAAATGATCTTCACTGGTCGATATGACATTCACTCCCATTCCGGCAAATTTGATTGAATCAATGTATGCCGTAAAATTATACAGTTGTTCCTGATTCAGCGGAATAATCTTATTATCCTCATTCCGGGTCGCCACCTTAACAGTCAGCTTATTATCATTTTCCCGTATAGCCACAGCTTTGATGATTTGCGCATCCGTATCATTTTGTTCATAGTAAAGCATGGCGGTATTCTCATCAAAAAGCAGTTCATGTCCTTCCTGATAACGATAACACATTTCGGCATACCACCGTACCGTTCCCGGAGTGATCTTATTGGTCAATGAATCCGTTTCGGACTTGAATACGTCCAAAGCAATCTCAAACGTATGAATAGCGGCAGCTACAACATACGTCCACAGTTTCCATTCCGCGACTTTAGAGGTTGACAAGGTCAAACCCGACTTTGCCTGCAGGCTGGTTATCATCTCATTTTGTATCTCATTAATCGTCCGTGCCATAATCCTATAAGTCAAAAGTTGTCACTTCCTTGTCTATCTCCCGTATGATATTCTTCTTCAGCGACCGGCTGTCAGTATCAATCAAGACAACACTTCCCCGTTTTAAAGGCAGGTCGAAATAGAAGTCCTTATCCTTTGCCGCATCGATCCCCAGACTGATTTTCGCCTGTTCCTCATTTTCCAGACCGGGATTGTCCGCTATTATTTCCGGCAACGCCTCACAAGTGCCGTATTCCGTCACGGCAATGTCATAGATTGTCTGATTACGTTCAACCGTTACTTTCTTCATACTGTGCTATTGTATTATCCATACTCACTTTGGTCACTTTCATGCCATCACGGGTGAACTCCTTGCGGATGGCACGATATAAATTTTCCGGCTCGGTGTCATTGACATAACCCAGCACGTCCACACCCAGTTCCGGAGTTCCCTTGTAATGCCCTTTGGCGGCTACCAATATGTCTTTCTGATGCTGCCCCGTACTCTCCGAATAGGTCAGATCACCCTTAGAGAAATCAATATCTCCGCTTTCCGTATGGCTTATGTCCATCATGATATCGTACAGTTAAATGTTCCTGTGACCGGACCGCCTCCTGTTGGAGCGGTCAGCCCGGCAGAATATGTAATCTTCGCACTCTTAACAGCCTCCATGACAGTATCGGCGATTTTATCCGCCAGTTTATCCAAAGCGGCTTCCCGTCCCTCTTCCTGGTCCATCACTTCGGTAAACGCCGATTTAATGCCTGATTTAATAGTAGATTTTACCAATACCATAATCATTCCTCCATACTTTTGTTAGTTCAACCTTCCAGATAATTACTCAAATCCTGTTGTATCTTCGTAAAGTCAGCCATATTGATAGGCGGCCCGCTAGGTCCCGTCCCGGTCGTAACCGTCAATTTCTGAATGGCGGTCAGCAGGTCATCCAATGTTTTTTTCAGTCCGGAACTTCCCTTCGTCAGCGTAAGTCCTCCGGAACCCGCTTTGATTGTCGCCTGATCCGCGTTGACAACCATACTATCCGTATCGATAAGGACAGACACTTTATCCCCTTTGAGAACCTCAATCTTCTCCTGATCAAAAGTCAGTGAAATATCCCCACTGGTCAAAAAAAACTTATCCACTTCCGTGTACTGGCAGACAAACAGCTCATTGCTTCCTCCAATCCGGCATACCAGGACAGTACTTCCAACGGCGGGAATGAACGCGAATCCCTTCAATTCCGGTTTGACAAGCCCACGCAAGCGGACGTCGTAATAATCGACCAGACCATCACACTTTACAGTGCAAGTGAACTCCTTTTCATCCACGGCAATGACTACCCCGTGAAAGACCTGCCCGCTGTCCCCTCCGCCTTTGGAAAAGACTTTCCGCCTGAGGTCATCTATATCCTTATTCATAATTCATACTTTGATACCTATTTCTATGCCGCGCCGTGCGCCATTCATCCCAAAAGACACGTCGACGCTTTCAATATAATAGTTTCCGCTCCGTTCCCGGTATACCTCATCCTCCAACTGTGCCACCATTCCGGGTAGCGCATACGGAAAAAGGAAAGTCTCGATCTTTCCCCTATATCCGTCAAAGGAGTACCGTTTGAGTTCCTCCTGCGCCAACACTTTCAGTTCCTTCGCGTCCTTCACGTCGTAGTAATACAACGTTTTGCTCTCGCCCCCTTCTTCACCAAGCTCGCCTTCTATCTTCGTGCCGTCCTTATAATAGCAAACGGCTTTTACCTTCAACTTCGTATCCGATGCCAACTGGAATTTCAAATCATCATCCTTGATGACATTATAACGGAGCCGGTATTTTACCGTTTCTCCCTGTACGTCATGCGCCTTGCCTACATACAGGTTTCCGTTTATATCAAAAAAGACCGTCAGTCCGTATTCTTTCTTCAAATAGCCCAGCACCCAGTTGCCCGGCTTGGCCTTTATCACGAGATTCCTCAATGTCAGGTCTGTGCAAGAGGCTATTTTAACTCCCGGTAAAACAGTGGACAAACACTGTTTGAGCGTTGTTTCCTTCCCGCTGAATACACAGTTGACAAAACGGGTTTTGTAGTATTCATCCTCACACTCTATTTCAAGGGGAATTTTATAATTAAGGCGTTTCACATATCCGACGAACTCCGTATTCAACTGATTGTCATATCCCAGACGTATTTCCACCGGATCACCCACTTTCACGGCTTCAGCCGTCTCGATATACGTCGGAGGTTCACCGGCGTGTTTCAGGACAGCGGTCACGGGAACTTTGATTACGGCGGTAGCCCCAAGATTATAGATACTCCTCTTTATCTGTACATCATGTACAGTCCTGAAAGTAACACTACCTATCCTTATTTCCGAACAGAGTACAAACATAAGCCTATTCTATTATCAGTTCAAAACTGCGGTCCGTTATCAGCTCCATCTTAAAAACCGTAAAATTCTCCGTTCCTTTCATGTCGGACAGGTCAATACTCTTGATCACGACCCGGTCATCCTGGTCCAGGAACAAATCGGTCAACGCGCACTTCAAGGTTATGGATTCATTAATATTATAGATTTCGTTCAACTCCGTGAGCGCGGCTTCCGGGAAGTCTTCCGCCTGTGCGATTGCCTGGATACTGATCTCATAATCATCAATATTGATAAGTTCCTTGACGCTTCCCTTCCTTCCCACCATCGGAGTCTCCACAATGGTTTTCTTTCCCGTAAAAGAGATTACGGCATTTGGTATCTCGTACGACTTATCCTTATAAAGGAAGAAAACCGGCATAAAATAATACCTTCCCTGCGCATCCACCTTACGAAGCATGGTGCCCACATCGGTATACAACTTCTCTTCCTGGTATTCCCCGTCAAACTTATAGCCGTCCGGTTTACCGGAGCGGTTTACCTCCGGAAGCCAGACACCCGGATAAGGAAGTCCTTTATATCCGAGTATGGAAACTAATGTATCTTTTATATTGAATCCCGCCATAACTATCATACTTCATAGATTTCACCCAGCACTTTGATAATCTCCCGACGAATCGTTTCCTGTCCCTTGCCGTCCGTATTCTGAATATTGATGACTATCCGGTCACACATACGGTCAATACGTACAATCCGGCTCTCCCCCTTCGCGGATGAAGAAGCGGAGAGGGAATTCCGCTCCATCATCCCCGCCTTCTGTTCCGCCTCCATGCCCGTAGACGGAACCGAGGCCGCTATAGCCAAAGGAACGGTAACAGCCGCGGCCAATTTTCTCGCGCCGGAAAAGGTGACCCGTGTCGGCGTAAGCCTCCGGATGGCAGCCGTATAATCCGAAGATGATTTCAAGTCTCGAACAGTAGAGTCATCATTCAGGTTTAAAATTTTGGAAGATCCTGTTCCACCCTTGCTTTTTTTATTTCCACCCAGCAGCTTATCTATCTCTTCATAACTTTTTCCGGAACCGGATGCGGCAGCCGGTACTTCGGGTACCCGGAAGTTTGCCGGATCAAACCGGTTCTTTTCAGCCTGTGAGTCCGCCCAGCTCTCCGCTCCCCGTTGCTGTCCCTTTTCCCAGGCTTGAGAAAACGTGCCGTCTTGAAAAGCGGAGGTTGTTTTTTGAGCGGCGGTAAAACCGACTCCAAAGGGGGTGGCTTTCATCGAACCGAAGGCAATATCCTTAAACCCCTCCTTAGCGGCAGTCGCGGCCTCTTTGAAGTTACCCTTTACCAGATGGAGCAAAGCCGATCCGACAGCGCCAAGACCTTTTATAATCTGTTTGAAGGGTTCGACAACAGAATCCAGCAGAATCCCCCCGAAAGTTTTAATCGTTTCCCACATACTGAATATGAACTTTCGGAAACCTTCAAACTTGTTCCAGCATAACGTGACAGCTCCCACCAATACACCAATAATGGTACAAATCCACCCGATCGGGCTGGCTTTAAAAGCGGCATTGAGTGCCCATTGCGAAGCTGTAAGCGCCCAGGTAACCCCGGTTTGTATGCCATCCCAGATAATCTTGGCCTTTGTCACCATCAGAGCCGCTTTTGTACGTACATAATTGACCATCAGAATGGCGGAAAGCGCCGTGATAGCGGCAGTCAGCCCCCAGATGAGCGGATTTCCCGTCTGGAGCTGCACAGTCCACCAGGAGAACAGGCCGTTTACCGAATCCAGAATGAAACTTACCCCGTCCAACACTAACGAAAGGACATCCAGCCCCGCATTGATTACCGGAAGAATAACCGTACCCACCATTACACCCATATTCTTAAAATCATTCCATAACTGGGTAGCTTTCTGGACAGAGTTCCGCGAGAAATCCAAAGCCTTGTCCGTCTCCCCCGTTGAATTCGCGGTAGCGTCCATCGCTTCCTGAAGCTTACCCAGATCGGAAGTCATCAAAGCGAAAGCGTTCTTCGCCTCCTTGTCCACCAAACCGAATTTTTCCAGAACAGAAGATTTCTGCTCATCGGTCATGCCGTCAAGCACTCCCTTCAGGTCGGTGAATATATCCACCATGCCACGCATCTTGCCTTGCTCATCAAAGACTTTGATGCCCGCCTTTTCCATCTTGCCGCGGATATCAGCCTTTCCCAATACGGAGAAGGCGTTTTCCATCAGCACGGCGGCATGTTCCGCACTCTGCCCTTTTCCGGTCATGTAGGCGAATGTCCCGGCCACCTCCTTGAAATTGATACCCATGTTACTCGCACCGGCAATCAATCCCGGCATATACCTGGCGAAGTCGGCAAACTCACCGGCTCCCACACGCTTGGCGGCAAAGAACATATCCAGTACTTCTTTGGCGTCCGTATTTTCCTTGCCAATCACGGAAAGTGATTGCGCCAACGCTTCGGACACGGTGTCAAGGTCGGTAAATCCCGCCTTGCTGCCTTTCAATGAAGCATCCAGAATCTGCATGGACAAGTCGGCGTCACCTACCTGTGAAATAATTTTCTCCAGTCCTGCCGGAGCGACCTCGATTTCCGTATGGTTATCCTTTGCCAGCTTTTTCAACCGGTTGCTCAGGTCGGAAAGTCCCTTTTCATCCAGTTGGGCGGTAATATTCACTTTCGCCATGCCCTCGTCGAAGTTCATGGCCGACTTCCCGGCAAAACCGATGGCGGCACCACCCGCAACCAGAGGATTGGAGATGAGATTACTGCCCGGCATGGCCGCGAAAGCCTCCTTGCCCCACTTCTTGAACCTGCCACCGTTCAGAGATTCCAATTTGGTAATCTCTTTGTTCAGCTTCTTCATCTCCCGGTTGTATGCCCGGATACCTTCGATATTCTCTGCCGGTATCCACTCCCGCTCGGCTTGCAACAGCGCGATTCTTTCACGCAACGAACCCAATGTACGCCCGGTTTCATTGAAAGTCTTATTCACGGACATGGTTTTCTTTTCCAGATCGGCAAATTTTCCCAGCATTCTGTCGGAAGTTACGGTAATATTGCCTATCTTAGCAGACATCTTATCCTGAAGACTAAATATATATTCAATCGTATTGGCCATGATTACATCGATTCTTACTTTTTACGCTATTGCAGGTTGCCTGTATTGGTTGATGAAGTTCATTAAGACAACTCCCGCGATACTTGGATTTATCTTTCAGGGATTTTTCCTGATAGCGTTACTGCCTTTCTTTCCTATTCTAAATACTTACGGTCAGTTTAAGAGGGGAAACAGAAGAACGGGATGGATTTTGGCGGTACTTTCAATATTTGTATATACTGTTTTCATAGGACTTTGGATCCTGGATCCACCCGTGTAGACTGCCGTCATAGCCTTCCTTCCCGCAACACCGCCATCGTCCATTCCGCCATCCTCGCCTGATGCGTCCACTCTTCATCGGACAATTCTTCCGGATTGAGATGTAGCACGGCCCGGATAAGGGCATCAGGCTTGAACAGCCACATCAGCCCCTTTTCATCCGCAAACCGTGTGCCCGCTAAAGCTTTTTTATCTCCGCCTCCTTGACCTCTATGATTTCAGCCAATTGCGCGGATACGCCCAGAAACAGTGCGTCATCCTTCTTGATTTCCTCGTCACCTTCTATCCAGCAGTTAGCCAGCAGGATTTCGTTATACCTCATCGGATCAGCCTTGCCGATTACGGCGGCAGCCCCCAACGCCTTACGTGTCGGTTTCTTCAAATAGGCTGTACGTCCGTCCACCGAAACCTCATATACGTCACCGTACTGCTCTTTCCATTTCGCAATTTTCTGTTCGATTGTCATTTCTTCTTTTGTTTCCATTGTTGTTTCTGAATGAATAGTTTACAATATATTCGACACCACATCCAACGCGATGAACGGCAACGCGATTTCCATCTGCAAGTCACCTTCCTTCATTCCACGCGGAATTTCCGTGATGGACACGTTCACCACCTTGTCGGTAGTGATTACCCCGTTTTCAGGCAGATAGGACACGATTACGTCAAAGTCTATGTCCGTAATGTCCTCGTATCCCTTTTCCTGCGCCGCACGGTCAAGGGCAATGAGCTCACTCTGCAGCAGGGTGATGGTACCCTCATATTCCTTCTTGCCTTTCTGGATACCGCGGGCCTTCTTGCCTGTCGCGTACAACGCCTCTTTCTGCCGTTTCACCTTGTATTCCATACCGCGAAGCCCTACGACCTCACGACCGAGCAATACAACATTGATATCAACCCACGCGTACTCGTTCGAGTTGAACACCGATCCTAGAACTGTTCCCATAATTATTGATTAGCCGGATTAGTAAGTGATAAATTAACCGTTATTTTTCTCAATGTCCCCATCGGAACAACCTCGCAACTGACTGTCAGGTTACCGGAGCCCAGGATATTTTGAGCCGGATCGATATACGCCGTGAACGAACTGATTTCTCCCGACATGTTCATACCTACCGCACGCTCAATACTCGCTTCATAGCTCTTGCAGATATGGGACGGAATCGTCCCCTTGTCCGGATCCATGACGATATTGTCCAGAATCTCATCAATATAGGTCTTGTAGGCAATTACCATCGCCTTGTCGACAACCCGCCCGGAAGACAGGTAACAATAATCGTCCGTAGTGGGAGCCGCCACCGGATCACCGTTCAAATAATACCCGTTCTTGCTTACAAACGTGCGGTAGAAGATATAACCGGCATCATTCAGCAGGTTCCATTCGCTGAAGTGTTCTTCCGGAGTCTTTCCATCTGTCAGATACCCCTCCGTGGCGATAGCCCCGTCCCGGACACGTCCGATGTTCTGGTGTACGGAAATCCTCGCGGCACGTCCGAGCACCTGACCGACAGCGGCGCTGTACAGCTTGCTGGCGCCGAACTTCCCGTCAGAAGCCAGCACGACGCCCACACGGTTGTAACTGCCCTCACGGGGCTGATAAAGAGCGTCGGTCGAACCGTCCCACCCGATAGCGGGAAGAAGAATACGGAAAGGGGCGATAGCGGCAAGAAAGCCCTCCGCTACAACGTTCGCCGCGGCAATGGCGGTAATGACATCCTTGTCCAGCCCTTTTTCTTTGGTCGGGGTATATTCGGCGGGGGTATTGCGGTTGATCCCCACCAGGCGGATACGCCCGGCCGCCGAATTCACCAGCTTCTTCAGAGGAGAAGCCGCATCGTTCGCGCAGATTTGCGTCAGCGTGGTAGACTCGCTTACTACCAGCAGATGGAGTTCGGCACCTTCTCCGGCGGCGGCATAGTAGGCCATCAGTTCCTTATACAGGAACGGGTTGTTTTTTTCGTCAATGCCCAGCTTCACCAGGTCAAGCGTGGAGCCCAGCACATACGCCCTGTTCAACTCCAGTTTCCCCGCGACGGCCGTACCTGTCAGAATCAATCCGGAAATCCCGTCATCCGACAAGGTAACGGCGCCCATATTGCCGTTGCCAAGCACGATATTTACATTCGGTAAACTCATAGTCTTTTTATTAGTAAGTTTTTAATTCGCCTTTCCCGATCGATCGCTGATGGGATACGGCCTGTTCATAGTCTCTTTCAAAAAATACCAGGTTGTCACCTGTCACATGGAAGTGTTTTATGCCGGGGTAGCATTCCCGGTATTGCTTCAGAAAGCCGGGATCCGGCAGGATCGCTTCCTCAACCGCCGGTTGTTCCTCTTGTTTTTCTTTCATTTGAGTGGAGATTAATTGTTATTTGAGCCGTTTTAAAACCAGCCGGGCAATTGCGAATGTTCCTATTCCGGCAGCGAGCAGTTTCCCCAGCCTTATCCACAACTCCTGCCACCACGTAAGCCCGTTGGTTAGTGGACCGGGAACATCGACCGGCACATAAACCAACGAATCTTTGCCGGGAATATAGAGGGTATCATGCAGAAAAACGACATGAAAGTCCAATATCCCGCCATCCATCCTCAAGGTACTGCTTATTCCTTTCCCTTTCCGCTCCTCAAAGGCGCGCATGATTACCCGGTTGTTGCTGTCGCAAGCCAAGTAGGCACGCAGCCATGCGGAATCAGGCGGAACAGCCACCGGCACCAGTTTGGGTATCTCTACCGGTTTAGGAAGGAGAAGCCCGGTCCCGTTCTTCGGAGCCCTGCAGCTCACGCCGCACAGGACAATCAGCAGAATGGGGACAAACGCTGACTTTCTCGACAGCCTTGCGCAAACGCGCCATTTCTCTTCGGATCGCATTGATTTCTTTTTTAAGGGGTTCCACCACTTCCTCCATCAGGATGGACATTGCCTTTTTCACGTTTTCAAGCTCGTTACTCCGGGTGTTTGTCCTGGCGGATTCCACTTCGGTGCGGAGCTTTTCAACTTCGGCGTCATACTTTTTTCGTAGAAGTCTAGCCGTAAGCCATCCGCTCACGGGAGCGGAGACCAAAGCTATAATAGCTAATACGATTTCTGTTGTTACCATCCTTTAGGATTCTTATTGATTAATACCTACCCGTTTCAACCATTCCCGCACATCGAACGACGGACAGGCTTTGGCGGCCAGTTCATTATGTCCGATGATCCTCACTCCCGGAAAACGGGTGTGAAAGTCCTTCACATACGCCTCCATCGCTTTCAATTGCGCAAAAGTACGGGTGTCCTTGGCGGTCCTTCCGTCGGATGCCACCCCTCCGGCATATACGATGTGGCGGCTGACCGAATTGTATCCGGACGCCCCGTTGGTGATCTCCCACGGATCGACATTCCCGTCCTCATTGTTATCCACCAGCCGTTCTACCGTTCCGTCCAGATGGAAAAGGTCCGTATATCCCACCTGCTTCCAACCGCGCCCACCCTTGGAGGTCGGGTTCGTGTGCCACGCCCTGATATCGGCGGCTGTGACCTCACGACCTTCGGGCGTGGCGGTGCAGTGGATGACCAGTTGTTTCAGTTTTGCCATATTGGTTGTCGTTAATTGCCGTCCGTTTCGTCAATGTGCTCCACACTAGCTTGTTGAACCGCTGGTTTGAAAGCACCGTCCGCTCTCCAGTCCAACGCTATGAATTCCTCACCGAAACCGATATTCGTATCGGCTTTCATCAACATCTTGATGAAATACAGTTCGCTCGCATTCGCCCACTTGTCAATCTGTATCACATTTTCGTCATCCTGAAGATTGACAGCCGCGAACAGATTACCATCAGTACCCGAAGAACAAAGAGTAGCGACTATCAGACCTTGCGGCCATTGTGCTAAATCTTCGATAGGAATACCTTTGTAGCGGTGTGCGTTGACCTCTGTAGCATCTTTGCCTTTATTCGGAAGATTGGTCAATTCATCATCGTATTCGTCAAAGTCTTCCACACTCATCAGGATACGCAGGTTCGTATTGTTACGCAAAGTGCTCGGAATAGCGGTACGTAATTCTTTCAGACGTTGCAACATGGTAGTTCCCTTGGTTGCCACCTTTACCACATCACCATCTTTCGCGGCCTGCGTCAGGATACCGTCCATCAGCATTTCGTCATCATTACCCTCTTCATAGGTTCCACAGATATACTGATACCCTAACTCCTGTTCTACCTGTTTCAGAATCTCGCCCAGCAAAATCTGTTGCACGTTCGGTGGAAGTTGGGTGAATACAAGGTCACCTTTAGGCTGGTACTGCTTCCAGATATATTCAAATGCACGTGGATTGAACGTGGCGAACGCCATCATATCCTTTGGAGCCAGCTTTTTCTCACTATATTCAATATCTCCCTTACTGTCCGACTTCTGGGGGTCTTCCTTTCGTTTCTGGAGCATCTTCTTACCTCTGAAACGGGGAATTGACATCGCCTTGCTGACACCCGGAATGACCATAATCAAACCACGGCCTACCAGTTCATTTTTGGTAGCGGCAAGCGTCAACGCCGTTTCAAGCACTTCACCACTATAATTGGTGGTGTTTAATCCTGTAATTGCCATAATTAATTGTATTAGTAATTAGTTTGTAATCAGATTCTCATTAGCGTTTTGCGCAGTCCCGTATTTCCTGCATACGATTGCTCCATGGGCCGTCCCCCACCTTGTCAGGTTCTTCAAGCACATCGGTTACCAGGCGTTTGGGTTTCAAGTCTTTCAGAACAGCCATTCCATTGATACGGTCCGCTTTCAGGATAGCCGCATATTTGGGGCGTTGCGCCTCAGTAATCCGTTCATCTTTTACGGCAGCATCCAGAAGAGCCTTGTCTTCCGCCTCAATGGCCGTACGTTCTTTCTCCTCAAATGCGGTCACCTTGCCCTGGAGTTCCGGAACCTTGGCCGCTTCCTGTTCCAGATGCGCAACATTACGGAGCACATCTTCTTCCGTCACGCAGTCTTTGAACAACGGACGTTTTTTAAATTCTTCCAAATTCATCTTATTGCTGTATTGTGACTGGTTCTCCAGCCGGTTATTGAATATTTTATATATCTGCTCCGGAGTACTGTCTTCCGGTACCGGATCGGCGTCATATATCTCATCCACCAGCCCGAGTTCCACCGCTTGTCGCGCGGTGAACCAATGATCCTTTCCGTCAAACCATTCCGAACGGATCTCATCTTTCGTTTTTTTGCATCTGGAGGCATAGATTTCGCAAAGAGTATCCTCGAGACTTTTCAGCATCCCGGCAGTTTTCTCCATCTCGTCCGCATTTCCGTAAGCGCCCCCCGAAGGGCTATGCACCATCAGGCGTGCATAACGACTCATTTTCACGGGTTTCCCGCAAGCGGCAACCACACTTCCCATAGAAGCGGCCACACCGTCAATATAAATGGTGATATCCGCCGCACTCTGACGGAAAGCGTTGAAGATGGCCATACCGGTAAATATCTCACCGCCTATGCTGTTGATACGTACGTCTATCCGCTTGGATACGGATTCAGCTTCAATCAGCTCACGGGCGATATCTCCGCTGCGTACACGGTCATATTCACCTATTTCTCCATAAAGCAGGATGCAGGCGGCATCCTTTCCGGGTATTACATTAAAAAATCGTCTCATCAGGTTCCGTTCTTTTTCTGGCAAAGGTAAATGAAGAAACGGGGTGTGTCAATATGGCAAAAACATGATACAACTTTATAAATCAATGAAATGAGTTTATAATATCCTCGTATTTTACCCCCCTTGCAAAGAGGTGTTTATCTGACGAACTTTGCAATAAAAAGGAAGATTTATGGCTACAGAACTAACCATTGCGCAGAAGAAGGAATATGCCGGAGTCCTTTATCTGAAAGACAACCTGACACAGCAGGAGATTGCGGAAAAAGTAGGCGTCAGCCGCCAGACACTGTCCAAATGGATTAAAGCGGAAAAGTGGGAAGAACGGAAGGTGGGCGTCACCTTGACACGTGAAGAACAAATATCAAACCTTCACCGCCAGGTAGCGGAAATCAATAAGGTCATCATGGAGCGGGAACCTGGCAAACGCTTTGCCACCACCGCCGAAGCCGACACGCTAGGCAAACTGGCGGCCGCCATCAAGAAAATGGAAACAGACGTAGGTATCGGCGATACTATCAGCGTGGGAATGCGTTTTATCAACTGGCTGCGCCCGGTTGATATAAACAAGGCCAAAGAGTTTACAACATTGTGGGACCTGTTTATAAAAGATTCCCTATGAAACAGATAGACAGAGACCTGCTACAAAAATGGGAAGACTTCAAGGAGGACATTTATAAGGATGTCCCCGTAGAGGAGAACCTGAACCGGGCGGAGATGGAGAAGCACCGCACCTGGCTGGAGGCGCATCCGATAGAATGGATAAAATTCTTCTTTCCCACATACGCAAAATCCGAGTTTGCCGACTTTCAGAAAAAAGCGATTAAGAGATGCCTGGCGAATGACGAATGGTACGAAGTGCTCTCATGGGCGCGAAGCCTTTCGAAGAGTACCGTCACCATGTTTATCGTAATGTTCCTTGTTCTGACGGGACGCAGGAAAAACGTTATCATGGCCAGCGCTACGGAGGAAGCCGCCATACGTCTGCTCAAACCTTACAAAATGATTTTCGAGAAGAACGGACGCCTGAAGGCTTATTACGGGAATCAGGTGAATCCGGGCAATTGGAAGGAGTCGAATTTCATTCTGAAGAATGGGGCTTCATTCATCGGGGTGGGTGCCGGAAACGCCCCGCGCGGTAGTCGTAACGAAGCCGTACGTCCGGACTGCCTGCTGGTGGATGACTTCGATACGGACGAAGCGTGCCGGAATCCGGATACGGTAGACAAGAACTGGCGCTGGTGGGAAGACGCGCTCTACTTCACACGCGACCCCGCCGTTCCCACCACCATCATATTTTGCGGAAACATCATTGCCAAGGACTGCTGCATCACCCGTGCCGGAAAACTTGCGGACTATTGGGATATCGTGAACATCCGTGATAAGAACGGGAAAAGCACATGGCCGCAAAAGAATACGGAGGAAATGATAGACCAGGTTATTTCCAAAGTCAGCACCGTTGCCGTGCAGAAGGAATATTTCAACAACCCTATTTCCGAAGGGGAAGTGTTCAGGGAAATCACCTACGGTAAAATCCCCTCTTTGAGGAAATTCAAATTTTTGGTAGTCTACGGTGACCCTGCGCCGGGCGAGAACAAGACAAAAAACAGTTCAACCAAAGCGTGCTGGCTATGCGGCAAACTAGAGGGGAAGCTCTACGTAATCAAGGGATTCCTTGAGCGGGGACTGAACGCGGAGTTTATTGACTGGTACATATCACTCAATGAATACGTGGACGGGCGGACCACTCTCTATAACTTCATGGAGAACAACAAGCTGCAGGACCCTTTTTTCCAGCAGGTCTTCAAACCGCTCGTGCGAAAGGCGAAAAAGGAAAAGCACGTAGAACTGAATATCAATCCGGACACGGAGAAGAAAACGGATAAGGCAACCCGTATCGAGGCGAACCTCGAACCGCTGAACCGGGAAGGTAATCTCATTTTCAACGAGGACGAGCAGCAGAACCCGCATATGCAGCGTTTGACCGACCAGTTCAAACTCTTCACTCTCCGCCTGAAGTTCCCTGCCGACGGTCCGGACTGCATAGAAGGGGCAAACCGGATTATAGACCGCAAAATGCGTGTTCTGAGACCCGGACATTCCACACCACGCTCAACCAGGCGAAGCAGTAATAAATACAGATTATAAGCAAATTTATAGAGATTATGAGCAAATTTATAGAACTATCCGACTATGACGCCAGTATTCATCGTGACATACTGGACGCGCTGACCCGTAACGACAACGCCATCGTTGAAATCTGTGAGGACCGTGCCATTGCCGAAATGCGCGGCTATCTTTCCGGACACTACGACTGTGACAAGCTGTTCGCCGCAACCGGTGGCGAACGGAACCAACTGGTATTGATGATGGCATTGGATATTGCCATCTACCATATATTCTCCATCCACAATCCACAGAAGCTGACACAATTGCGCAAAGACAGGTATGAGCGGGCGGTGGAATGGCTGAAAGCCGTCAAAAAAGGTATGTCCGTTGACGGAGTGCCGGAATTGGAAAAAGTGGAACGCAAATCATCTTATGAGTTACGCAGCAATCAAAAACGCATAAACCACTATTGATATGAAAAGAAATACCATAACTGCCGGAGGAAATATTCCCCTGCCGGGACAACAGCGTCCCTCAACCATCATCCTGACTCAGACAAGACGTTTCGGCATTGATATAGGAAGTTACATAAACGCGCTGACGGCGGCTGAAAGCATTGATTTTCCACAACGGGCCAAGTTATATGACCTGTATGAGGATATTCTGATGGACCCGCATCTTTCCAGTGTCATCAACAAGCGGAAAAGCGCCATACTCTGTTCCGTCATCGAGTTCCGGAGGAACGGGAAACCGGACGAAAAAATAAACGAGCAGTTGCGTTCGCCATGGTTCCTGCATTTCCTGGAAGACGCGTTCGACGCGATACCGCAAGGCAACACGCTTGTGCAATTCTACCGGGACAAAAGGACCGGATGGCTGAACTATATCTTTATTCCGCGCAAACATTATGATCCGGTACGCAAACTTATCCTTAAACGACAGCATGATACAACCGGCATTCCATGGGATGAATTTGATGACCTGCTGTTTATCGGTGAACCCCGTTCACTGGGTGAACTGGCTAAAGCCGCTCCATGGGTCATTTACAAACGTAACAGTACAGCCGATTGGGCTCAATTCGCTGAAATATTCGGAATGCCGATGCGCAAATACACGTATGATCCCGAAGACGAATCCGCTTTGGAGCAGTTGAAAGAAAACGATGCTACACAGGGTTCCGCATCGTCATGGTTCTTGCCCGACGGCTGCAATATGGAGCTGGTGGAAAGCGGTAACAAAACAGGCAGCTCCGACCTGTATAAAACTCTGGTGGACACTTGCAACAGTGAAATAAGCAAACTGTTTTTGGGAAATACACTGACCACCGAGGCCGGGACAAAAGGTTCCCAGGCACTTGGAACGGTACATGGCAAAGTAGAGGAACGTATTTCACAAAGTGACCGGAAGTTTATCCTGAATCTGCTCAATTACGAAATGACGGATATATTCCTGCATTTGGGTATTGACACATCCGGCGGTGAATTCTGTTATTCGGAGCCTAAAATGATTGACCCGACCACCAAGATGAATCTTTTCACCCAGGTCAACGCCCTCGGACTGGAAATCAGCAAGAAGCAGATGTACGACGAGCTGGGATTGGAATGTCCGGAGAATGAGAAAGACGCCATAAAGCACCTGCAGACATCTCCCTTTTACCCACAAATGGATGAACCTTCCGGCGAGCAATCACCCGCTAAAAAGAAAGGCGGATTTAAAAACTGGTGGAACGGTTTTTTCGTAAAAGCCCCGGAGGAAAAGAACCACGGGGCTCCTTTAGAGTGGTGATAAACAAGCTTTACCGGGACGCGGCGGGGCATGAGGCGTCATCCGGTTTCTCATTTGATGACGAAGTAATGAAACTGGCGCTGAAGAACATCTACAGCAAAAGCTTCCATCCAATGACGGACATTGAGGAAAATCTATTCAATGAAACATGGAAAGCGCTCAACGAAGCCACTGACAGAGGATTCGGAGTACGTAAACCTGCCGACCCGGACTATGACTTCTACCAGGAGTTGAGACATAACAACGCGGTATTTTCCGCCTTCAAAGTGCATCGTGCACAGAATGACATGGCGGCGCAACTGCTGGATTCCAAAGGCAAGCTAAAGTCGTTTGAACAGTGGTCGGAAGAAGTTCAACCAATCGCCACGCACCAGATGGAACATTGGTTGAGAACCGAATATGACACCGCTGTCATCCGCGCCCATCAGGCAGCGGACTGGAGACGGTTCGAACGGGAAAAGGATATTCTTCCGAATCTGAAATGGCTGCCGTCCACCAGCATTCATCCGGGGGCGGACCACAAAACATTTTGGGAAACGATATTGCCCGTTGACCATCCGTTTTGGAAATCACACCGTCCGGGTGACAGATGGAACTGCAAATGTGTATTGACGTCTACGGATGAATCTTGTACACCGACGGATGGTATTCCCGAAGGTGCCGATGATGAGAAACCAGCTGACGGGCTGAAAGGAAATCCGGGACAGACTGGAGAGCTTTTTGACAAGTCGCATCCGTATATCAGACATGCGTATGATGGAGCGAAAGAAGCGGTAGAAAAATTATTGAATGAATCAATCGGAAGTAATGTACCGTCAGGACTGGATGTTCATGAACAACAGAAGTGGATAGAAAATGTACATAGGACGGAAGAGAAGTTAAAACTCGAACAAGGCCAGCCGATGACATTTGAAGAAGCAAACGGAATGAAAGGCAATCCACATTATAAAGAAGATGAAGGATACCGGGAGAATTGCCAGTCATGTGTTGTTGCTAACGAATTACGCAGGCGTGGGTATAATGTTGAAGCCCAAATAAGAATAAAAGCTGATTCGGGAAATATACCACAACAGTTGTCTTCAAAGACGGAGTGGGCATGGATTGACCCTAAAACCGGTGAAAGACCTAAAAAACTTACAGCCGGCGGTCAATACTGGGATTCCACCCTGCATAGAGAAAAAGTAAAAAGCATTACCGAAATGAAAAAAGAATTCGACGAATTGACTAAAGAAACGGGACGATATCACCTTTCATTCAACTGGAAAGGAAGAAGCATAGAAGGGCACATCATTACAGCCGAACGGTTTGAGAATGGTGGTTTGAGAATATATGATCCACAAACTGGAGAAATCCTAGATTGGAAAATTCTAAAGACGAAGATTCGCACTGAATATGGCATCCGTCTCTATAGGGTGGATAATATGCTTATAAATGAGGATATCATTAATGGAATCGTCAGGGAATCGTCACAATGATGAAAGGATTTCATTTGTCTCTTTGAGCGTACTCCAACGTGCGGCAGAAGTCTCGGAAACCAGAATATACATGGGGTAACCGCCACACATATTCGAAGTGGAAATTTGAAGGACGGCAATATATACGGAATATCCATTCCAATCTGTTTCATACAGTGCTTGCTCATACTGTTTGCTCTTTGCATAATCATTGGCAGCCTGTTGCATTCTAGCAATTCTTCCGGCTTTGTTTGCTTCCATAATCATTAAATGTTTGAATACAAAAATACAATTATAACTTCAATAAACCATGAATATTCAAGAATTTAGCAGGAGACTTCAACAAAAAGCTGCCGAACTGAATGATTTTCGCCACCGGAAGCTCCCCGTCCTGGTAGGTTGTACGGCAAAAGACCATTTTCAAGAAAATTTCCGTCAGGGTGGTTTTGTCGACGGCGGTCTCCATCCCTGGCAGGAAGCCTGGAGGCGGAAGAAAGGCGGAAAAAGAGCTTCTGCCAAATACGGTACGTTACTTTCCGGACGCAACCATCTGTTTAGCTCCATAAGGTACATTCCGGGAGACTCCCGCGTCACCGTGACAAACGACGTGGAATACGCGGCTTTGCACAACAATGGAGGACAAATAACCACGCATCCGCAAGTGACCCCGAAAATGAGGAGGTTCGCATGGGCGCAATACTACCGGGCTGCCGGAATCAGCAAAAGGATGAAAGCCGGCGGAAAGAAACGCAAAGCCATGGAAGAGAATCTTCCGGAAGAAGCATTGAAGTGGAAAAGGCTTGCACTGACAACAAAAGAAAAACTCGATGTAAAAGCTACCATTCCCCAACGCCAGTTTATCGGTGAAAGCCGTGAACTGAATCAGAAAATAGAAAAATTAATAGAAACCAATATTACTAACATTCTAAATAAATAAGAATCATGGAACAGCTATTTTACAGCATCCAGCAGTACATTGCCGCTCATATGCCCGCATTGTCCACTATAGACGAAGACTATGGCCAACTCCAAACGGATGAAGATACCTATCCGGTTATTTTCCCCTGTGTACTGATCAATGCCGAACAGACCGACTGGGAAAGTTTATCGGGCGGAATGCAGCGTGGCAAATGTACGGTCGTTATCAGCTTGGGAATCGACTGTTACGATGACACCCAATATGGTAGCGGAACGGAGGAGAAAGCCGTTGGGCGTCAACACATGGCTTCGGAACTCAACAAGTTGTTACATTGTAAAAGACTTGAAGGGGCGGCCGGACCTCTTATCCGGAAAAGAAGCAGGAACTACAGCCTTCCGGGTGGAATCAAAGTGTATGAGATGAGATATGAAGTGTCGGTGGCGGAATAGTCATACCTTATTCATCGGTATTGAACAATGCCAGTTGACGGGCTGTAAGTCTTGGCGTCCGTACTTTGGGAACCGGTTTTATCACAACATCTCCCAAACGGTCACAATTTTTACGGATAATAGCCATGATACGGGCCTCACTGATGAAAAACTCGTCTTTAGAAAGCAAAGTCAGGGCACGATCGAAACGGAGGTTCTGTACCTCTGTCAGTTCGTAATAACGCCGGAGCAATTTTTCATCCCTGCGTGACAATAATTCCTTGTTTCTTCCGCGTGACATAATAATGGGTATTTGAATAACACAAAAATACACGGTTTTCCCCATTAATGCACTATAAATACGTGGGAAACGACAGGATATTGCTTGATTGAGCCACTTTTGCACCGTCTTTTCGCGAAAGGCAGAGTTAACAAAGAATTGGCGCCGCGGCCGATTCTTCAGTATTCATTCTTAATTCTTCATTAAAAAAGATGAGTGTAAAGTATTCGCTTGCTCTGATGAGCACAAAGCCGGGAGATGACACGGCTAAGAAAATGTATTATGCCAAGGCGCAGGCCGACGGGGAAGTGACCATGGACGAGATGGCGGAAGAAATATCCTATGCCACCTCCCTGACCGACGGTGATGTGTTGAACGTACTCCGTGCCTTGATCCGCCAGATGAAGGTGCAGCTGGCAGCCGGTAAAATCGTGAAGATGGAAAACTTTGGAACCTTCCAGATTCAGGTGTGCAGCACAGGCACGGAGACCAAGAAGGAGTTCACAGCCAATAATATCACGGCTGCGCATATCCAGTTCCGGCCGGGCAAGATGGTGAAAGTAGCCACACGCAGTGAAGCGCTGAGCTTCATGAAAGTGACCGGTAAAAAAGAAGTGGTAGCGGATGACCCTACCGAACCGTCTGAACCGGTCAATCCGGATGATGGCGGAAACGGAGAGGCTCCGGATCCGGCTGAGTAAAAACCACTACGTAGTAGCCATGCGGTTACTACGTAGTAATACAACGACTACCTGTTAGTAGCCCAACGTTTACTAACAGGTAGTTTTTTTATAAATCTCAAACAACGATTGAATAGAAAATGAATGCCATTTATATGAGCGACCTGGCTCAACAATATTTCCCCAATTCCACTCCACGGAGCGCAACGTCACAGTTGCACCGATGGATAGTACTGAATCCCGAACTTACCGCAAAACTGGAGGAATTGCACTTCGTATCCAGGCAAAGGGCATTGACACCGTTGCAGCATGAGGCAATAGTGATGTTTTTGGGAGAACCGGGGGATTGATGATTCTTCATATATGTAAAAAATGAGTCGCTGCATGATTTGCAGCGACTCATTTTTAGTCTGTACTGAATCCTGAATTGACCGCCAAACTGAAAGAACTGCATTCCGTATCTAGGCAATGGGCGTTGACGCCGTTGCAGCATAAGACAATTGTTGTGTTTTTGGGAGAACCGGGGGAATAAAATTTACACAGGCTAGAGAATAATAATCCCCGAAACAATTCGTCTATCGAGGATTATTGCATATTCAATGATAACTATTGATAGGCAGAAATAAAATCAATATGTATCTTCCTCTGAAATTCAGGTTGATATTGTGCCTTCAATAACCAATAAGACACCAATATGCTATTAACATTATATTTATCAGAAAGATACTTTGCATTCATACAATTCCCCATTCTTTTATTCAGAAACACTTCTTTTCGTAGACCATCTCCATTAAAAAGATAGTGATTAGCAAACTTGTTTGCTTCTGTTTCTCTTTTATTTTTTTTAGATTTAGACTCGTTTATTTCGCCTTCCAATACTTCTATATTTTTGTGCTTTATAACGTGCCCAAATTCATGAAATAAAGTAAACCAACATGTTGCCAAATCTCTATTTCTATCAGATATTTCTATAAGCGGATGCCCATTTATCCATCTTACTGAACCATAGACTGTTTTAGGAAGAAACGGCACATAAATAAGTGCCACGCCATAGCGAGCTAATTTTTGTGGCAATTCCATAAAATAGTTCACATTTTCGATTTCTTGTTTCCACTCATAAGATTCGATCCATTTAAAAAATGCATCTTCATCATAACGGGGAAGATCCATTTGTTGAAAGTCTAATTCTCCACGCCTTAGCCATGCCTTCAAATTTATAGGATCTACTTCCGTATTATTCTGTTCTCTAAAAAAAACAGCAACCTTTTCTGAGTCGGCAAATATTTCTTCTTCCGAATCAACATTGAAATAGTCAAGAATGTCATCAAGTAAATCAATCCCATTATTAAATTCATTCCTTAACAATGGAAGAATTTTCTTCAATTGAGTGAAATTTTTACAAGCTGCTTTATAACGGAGCATGCATTGAGATTTATCCTTTTGGTATTCTTCTTGGAAATTTATCAAAAATGATTTAAGTTCATTCCCCATACCAGTTATTCTACATGCCTTGTCTATCTGGCGATCAGTCAGCCGCTCCTTTTGGGAAAGATTCTTAATCCCCATTTGCTTCTCAGCATCGTTAATTTCATTAGCTAAGAAAATACTTTGTAACTCTTGGCCAACGGTGTTAAACATAGACAAAGAGTTTTGTACACCTACTTTGCATATTTGATTCTTTGTTGCCATAGTTTATTTGATATTATAATCGTGATTATTAATTTCAATTACATAAATATATGAAACCTCTTCAAAGGCACCTTTCCAATCTTTCTTTTTTAAAAATTCCAAACTTTCAGTAGTTACAATATGATAAAAGAATTTTCTAAAAGCCCCTGTTACTCGCACTTTTAATATAAAGGGGTCTTTATCTTTTCCACCATTTTTTATCTCTATTCTGTTAGCTGTTAATCCATAGACTTTATTATAATTAGCCGCAGTATCATATTGTTTTAGTCTTTTATGTAATTTAACGGATTCACCAGCAATTGAGGGTCCATAGATTTTATTGAACGCCCTTAGTTTTTTCCGGTCGGACGGGTCTTCTACAAACTCTTCATAACATTTATTTTCTTTGGTGTTTTTAAATAATATATTCATAACATTCGTGTTTTCCACTGCAAAGTTCATGAAAACAATTGAGAATCACAATTTTTATCATCATTTTTAATAAAAAATCCGAGAAATGGCACTTCAAACTAGGGTAAAAGCATTAACGACGCTACGGTAATAAGCGATTGTGAGGTATTTGTGGAAAACAGAGAATAAATAAGAGAGTGCCGCTACAAACAGGATAAATTATCAGGTTGTAGTGGCACTCTCCTTATACAACGATGTCAAACTTTATCTTTTCGGCTTCACTTTCAGAAATGCATCACGAAGCATAAGTAAATAAGATATATAATCGACTGATTCTGTTGCTTTCCCATCTTCACTCAAATTTATTCTTATTTTGAATTTATTCGCATCGAAAACTAAGTCATGCGAACTTATTTTTATTCTCCTAACAAATAAACAATATTCTCATCAACGGATATTTCACCTATTGCATCGTTTGAGTGATCGGCACTTAATAGTCGAACTTCTTTTGATTTGTCTTCAATTTGCATCAACTTATTTATTAGTTCTTGTACTATCATTATAAAATTCCTCTCTGAATTTTTTACTCCAAATTTTTAATAAATTTAGCTACAAGAGGACATTCTTCGTTGCAGCATGATAGTATTTTCTCTCTATCGTTTACGTCATGCACCAAACAGGAATCAAGACAGTAAGATTGAAGTGCTTTTTTTCTCACTTCTTCCTCTTTAACTTTCAAAGCTTCTTCTGCACCGTTCCTAAAAACGAGATCAGCACATCCAACTCTCCATCCTTCATATAACTCTCCATCACATATATGGCAAGCGTTGCATTCTATTATAGTTTCTGGTTTTAAAATCATATTTATTCAATATTCTATTTGTTCCGCACGGCTTCATTATTGTTTTACGCTAAAACAGCGTTGGGTTTAGCTCGTAATTACTTATTAAAATTTCTGTTTTACGTTTCGTCTTGGTTAGATTGGCGACTTTGAGGGGCATATCTATCTTTTCTACATGCCACTTATTGACAGCTACGAAGTATCGAAGTGTTTGGCACCAGAAGTTAGATAAGATGAACTTTCCTTTTATTCCCTGTAGGACGGTGAGCAGTTGGTACAATTCTTCGTGAGTATATCCACGGTAATGACCTTGAGTACACCCAGGGTATGGTGGGTCTAGGTAGAAGAATGTTTCCGGTGTATCTCTTTGCTTTATGACCTCCAATGCATCCCGACAGGAAATCTGTACTTCGGCCAGGCGTGAACGAAGGATATCGTTAAACTCTGTGCGTTTGTTCCTCATAAATATACCTGTATGGCTTCCTGCCGAACCATTACACCATTTCCATCCACCGTGCATACTTCCAGAAAAGGAACCGTTGGTTATCATCCACACCGACCAAGCTAATTCTAAATCTCCGGCCGGAACTCGACCGTTATAGAAATCTTTTGCTTTCAGATACTCTGTTTCTGAATGAAGGGTATTCTCTACCAGGCAGCGCAACTCATCAAAGTTTTCGGCTACCTGTCGGTAAAAAGTGATAAGGCGGTCGTTCTTGTCATTTATAACCTCAAGATAACTCTTAGGTTTAGCAAAAAAAACAGCACCGCCACCGAAAAACGGTTCACAATAAATTTTGTGTGCCGGCATCATGGAAATAATTTTATCGGCCAGCTGCTGCTTGCCACCGTAATATGTGATTGGGGTTCTCATTTGCCTAAAGTTTTGATTTATTATGACGGGTTATACAATTCATATCCATTATCCCAAAGACTATCACTGCGAAAATTAAAGAAATCTTCCAAAGAGATATGGACACCATCCTCTAAAAGAAGAAATCCGTTTTCGATAGTCATCCATTCGTCAGAGGAAAAGAAACGGTGCGTAATCTTCTTACCCTCTTCCATTGCTTGTATAGCTTCTTCTTTGCTCATTATTATTCTGATTAGAATTATAGCTTAACGATATCGACAATTGAAATATGTCTCCTATATCCACATTTATTATCAGATAAAAAAATGTCTATCTGCTTTTGTAGCTCTTCAGCATTTTCGGCGTCATACAGCTTTATTTCTTTAGCCCATCCAGTTAATACCGAATTCCCTCCTGAAGGACTATCTTGTCTATAAGAGAAAATAACTTTATACATCTGCTTCATATCTATTTTTATTTTAAATCTACTTCCTCCTCTTCGGTTCCGCCACGATCGGCCTACTCGTAATCAACTGAAAATACTTTTCATTATCAATCGTAACGGGATTTTTACTTATGAGAAATCCCACGGTACCTTCCAGCTTCAAATTTCTGACAATTGCTTCATTAAACGTGCGATTCCTGAATCCTACGGAATTGGCAACCACTTTTATCAGGAATCCGTCCTCCGTATCAACCTTCCGGACAAACCAGTTCTTGGTGCCTTCCTCATTGGCGACCACAATATGATCTCTCAAGAGCCTCCGACCGGGTTCGGTAATCACACAAAAGCCCCGTTTGGATACTCTGAAAATACTACTCCTGTTTTTCACTACGACACAATTTTCACTATTGTAAATCACTAGTTTCATACTTAAATTCTTTTTTAATGGTTTCTTTGATTGTTTCTATCTTTTTTCTGATCACACCGGCCGATATCCCGGCATACAGCTGTAACTCGCGATACGAGCAACAAGGCTCTATCACTTTCAGGCAAAACAGGCGATAATCCGTCGGGAACATCTCTTTGACAAAACGCAGGATTCTCACATACACCTCTTCCTGCATTTCCTTCAGGTAAATGATTCTTTCGGATTCATCCATGATTGCCATTGAACGGAAGAAAAAGTCATCAGGATGCACATAACGCTTTTCACGAAATTCAGTATGCTTACACATGCTCCTGTATATCAGGACGAAGTAAGGTGTATAATCTACTATATCCTCGTCGCTGAACATGATATACCGACGCAGCTTCAGGTAGGCGTCATGGAAAGAATCTTCCTCCAGCGGCGTCCTGATGAAAGCCTTTTGTTTCAAAAGTTGATATTGGTCCCGAAACCAATAGTCGAACAACGCGAGTTTTGCACTTGTCTTCATAGCTTTTTATCCATTTGATACAACCGTGCCCCCGTCTTCTCCTTCACCCTCAGAAGGAAGTCCGCCGCTTCATCGCTGTCTACCGTCAGAACCACCGCCGCCAGTCCTTCTGTTTTCGGTTTGCGAAACAGCAGGTCACAAGGCTTGTCGTACCAGTTCCAGTAATAAATCAATTCCGAAAGGCGGTCTTCATCTATCCGGATGATGAATTTGATGGGAGGACGTTTCATTTCATTATTTCACTTGTGAGGATTGGTATTCAGCCTCCATGCGCTCGATTTCTTCCAGGCACCGCAACCATCCGGGGAAGCCACCGATATTCTTGTCGTCGATGTAACAGTGAGCGTATATCTTCTTTCCCCCTTCGCCGCCATATTTGGCGACATTCTCAGGATCATGGTCGTTGATGCGGGAAAAGGGGATACGGTGTTCCAACAGCCAGTTGATGGCCTCCAGCAGCCGATCACCCGTGCGGCACGTCCAGATGATAATCTTGTGTCCCTGTTCATGCAGCTTTCTTAGAACTTCTCCCGCATAAGGCTGTTCTCCGAGGATAACGGGATAATTGCTCCGTGCAATCGTCCCGTCAAAATCTACAGCTATTATCATTCTCTAAATTCCAGTTCGTTATCTGATGCCGTGTACGGATAAACATCCATGATAGCCGTTTCCGTCACCGACGGAACCTGATAATCCGCCAGCGTCCCTTTCATCGCCTCGTCAAGGTTCTTCTTGGCGCGGTCAAGATCGGAAGCCTGTACCAGCACGTAAGTGGAAGTGCATTTTTCCGCCCCGCTCTTTTCATCAAGAGTAATGAAGGCCAGTTTGCACTTGAACCAGCGGTCATCCTGTTCGTCATTGCTGGGGAACAGTTCACTGTAATTAGCGCGCTTTATGTCCGATACGGTAAACTCACCGCTGATGAACGGCGTCATCTCTTCAATGATCCTCGCTTCCGCTTCCGTAAAACTGAGAGCGTCCACCAGATAGGGTTCGGTTACTTTCTTCTGCATTCCGTTATCCATTACTTTTTCATAACGGATACGGCATTCAAACCATGTGTGCATTGCCATAATTGTAAATTGTTTAAATAGTGATTGATTGCCACTCCGGCATACGTTCACGCCGGAGGTTGCTCTTATAGATGAATCCCGTTACATCCGGTTGAAAGACGGTTCCACCTTGGACCAGTTGTTATACTTATCCTTCCGTTCGAAGTAGAACTTGATAACGGTACCCTCAACGGTATTGCTTTCACGGAAAAGAGACATGATATCCGAGTATTCCGGGTTATTGAAGTCTTCTTCCAAATCATACAGGGCGGAAATGGATTTATAATCAAGGTCGCCCGCTTCATTACGCTGGATCATCTTCATGGCCAGCTTGTACATCGGATTCTTCCGGGTGTCGTCGGTTTTCCCGATCCATTCGTTCAGGAAATCGACCAGGCGTTTCTCCGCCACGTCCGCACGGTCGTCGAAGCCTTTTACCCGGCAGCCCTTAACGGTCATTTTAAAATCTTCGTCACGCACGCTGAAACCGATCTGTTCGTCACGCTTGAGTTTGCCGTACTCTTTGAGCACATCCATATAGCTTTCCGACTCTCCACGCAACCATGCCATAAAGTCCTTACCGTGTTGCAGATACTCCATGAAACGTGTCTTCACGTCGAACGTAAACTTCGTCTGTATCGCTTCAAAAGCTTCACGACGGCTGATTTTCTCTCTGTTCTCCTCTTCCTTGAGTTCACGGAGCAGCTTTGCCCGTTCCTCTCTTGATAAATTACTGATGTCCATACAATTTTGATTGATTAAATGGTTCATACTATGATTAATACTTGATATTGAATCTCTCGCTGCTTTCCGGAGCGGGAAGGTATTCCTTATCCTCTTCCGTCAGTTCCGACGGAGCTTTCAGCCGTGCAAGGTTGGCCTTGTTGGTCTCCAGCCGTTTGCCGACGGCATTCAGCTCACTGATCAGATTGTCGGATCCGGTTGTCCCGTCGAGTATCCCGCCTTCCATCAGCAGGGAGATGATTTCATCGGAGCGGGATTCATCACGGGCGATCTGATCCTCCAGACGGGTGAGTTCCCGGAGACGCAAGGACATCAATTCATCGGATTCCTTTTGCAAACGTGCCATAAGCCTCTACTCCTTACCCGATTTTATGATTGATATTCATGAAATTTCGGACTGTGGGACTAGCATCCAATTCACTTTTGCTATAATAGACCTTAGTCCCTTTACGATATCCGGTAACCAGTCCCTTGTCCGTCCATGATTTTAAGGTTCCTCTACTGCAGCCGATATATTCATACGCCTTTTGCTGGATAAGGAAATCTGCACGGCTATAACTTTCCGGCATCTTTTTGTAGGCACACCGTCTCCGACGTTCATCCAATAATTCCTCCACAAGAATTTCCAGTTTTTCAATACGGCGAAGAAGCGCCTCTGAAGAAATTTTCTTCGGAGTATCCGGAAGCCGTACAGCCCCGTACTTTGAGACATCCGGTATCAATGTCTCTAATTCTAATTTTCCGGTCAGAAACAGCGCCGCCTCACGAGCCGCACAGTAAGCAGCTTCATCCCTATTCCCTTCCGACACATCGCGGACATAATGCTCAAACACCCAGACTTCCGTATGCCGTTCTTGCAGAACTTCCGCCTGAATCATGCTGGTCTTATCACCTTTCTTACGTAGAATGGCAATCGCTTGGTCTATTTCCCGATTCTTTCTCATGATTTCTTAGTTTTTAATTGGTTCTTCTCCTTATGTGCCACTGCTTCCAACTGCTTTTTAAAAGCCCTCAATTCCGACAGATACATTTTAGATACATTTTTATGCGAAGCGCTCTTGCTACGGGCGAATACATTTAATTTGGCTATATTCATTTGAAATTCTTCCTGTGTATCATTGGTATAGCCTTTATTCAAGAAGGAAATCTGAAAAGACAATCCGAAAATGGCTTTCACCAGTTCTTTTGCTTCTTTACATGCCTTTTCAGCCTGGTCCTCATTGAGTGACGCCAGCAATCTGCGTGCCTCATCAAAAGAAAGCTCCTTACTGCTCTGTGTGCGTCCGTCCGTGAAAGCGTAGATACAGTCGTGACGGGCATCATCATCCATTCCTATCCGACGGAAGGTGGTCTGTAACGCTTTCATCTGTTGCGGGCTGATTGTTTTATCTTTTGTTATTCTCATGATGTTATTATTTAATGATCAGAAAACTTCTCCCCAATATCTAGCCGCTTCCTCCGGCCATGCGTCAATCCGCATCTTCGGTCCGTTGAACCTCCCTTTACTGAAGGCCCTGTACCCTTCCACATATATTTTTTGTGAAGCGTCATACATCACACTGCGGGCACTCCGACCGGATGGGAGCTTTCCATCCGCATGACTGACGAAAATAATCAGCTTATCCTTGTGCTTCTCCTTGAAGACTATATACTGTTTATAGTTCATCTGTGTATATTGGAAACTGTCGATAACAACTATTCCCGGAGACTTCCGTCGTAGAAGCCGTTCGCTCAATTCATCCATCGGCTCGTTGTCCAGAAGAAGAAAACGACGGTTTACCTCCAGCATTCCACAGCGCACCAGTGTATTCTTCATCGTCAGACCGGCACCTTCCTCCAGGCTGTCGTATATCACCCGTTCAAACTGACAGAGATATTTACAGAGCTGAACGACGAAGGTTGTCTTTCCATTACCGGAATTCCCCCACACAAGCCAGACGCCTTTACGTTCCGGTTCTCCGAAAGCATCGTACCATTCGCCCTTGAAGGGAAAAGTTTCCACTTTCGTGGCAAGCAACTCACTCACCGACTTGGCTCTGCCCATTATTCCGCGTCTCCTTTCCTTTTCTGTTCATCAATACGACGTTTACGGGAATGGACAAAACGCTTCACCCTGCGAAGGTCGTTTTCGCTGGCTTCCGCATCTTTCAGTACCTTTTTTATCTCCCCTTCATCGATCAGCCCATTCGCACGGCAAATAGCAAAAATATCATTCCGCGTGGTAGCTGTAAGATCGAAGAACCGACGACCGATGCGGGAATTGATTTCTTTATAACCTTTCTTATTGTATCGCAATCCGTTTTCCATCCGGCGTTTGATGTAGTCTGTAGAGAAAAAGACAATACCGGAATGACCTTCAAGGCGATTATATATAGAGATGAAATAATTGAAAACCGAATCGGTCAGTTTATCACCTTCATCAAAGATGATAAGAGGATTATTCAGAAAGGCGATCATACTGATGGCATACTCAAGCATATCGCGGAGATTCGTTCCGTCAGTCGGCGCTCCCACCTGTTTGGCTATTTCACGGACAAAGTCGCTTTTCTTCATATCTTCCGAACAAAGGATATAGAACACGTTGCGGTGTTTCTTACGGTAATCAATGGCCGCGGTAGTCTTCCCGCATCCGGCATCGCCGACCACCCAGGTGACATTCTTGTACAATTGGGCATCTGCCAGTACAAAAGTAATATCCTTGAATGTCTCGCTTTCGTGTAGTGCCCAGTGTTCAAAGCTAAAACCGATCTGCGTGGCAATACGGATAAACATATCATCGGAAATACTGACGTACTTGCTGTTTAATATGGTAGATACGGTGGCGGCACTCACGCCATTGAGGCTTTCCGCCGCACGGTTGCGTGACAAATAATTGTCACAATAGGCACTAAGAGCGTCACGGATGGCGTTTTTATCTTCTATGCTTAAATCTTTCATTGTTTGAATATTATTTTAATGATTATTGGATACTGATTAAACAGGTGGATGTTACATCCGATCGTAACGGGAAGAGGTTACGTCCTCGAAGGTTAGATTCGAAGTGACCTTGGTATATTCTCCGGTTGTGGAATAGCCCAGTTCCATATCTTCATCCTCTTCCTCCATGACTAGTTTTTCCGGCAGGGAAACAGGAGATTGCAGTGTTCCGGCTTCATACTTCTCACGCACTTCTTTCATTTTCTTTTTGCTCACATTCTTCGGTTGCGGAGTGGAGAGATTGAACAGCTCGGCTGCGATAGCTTCGTTCAAATCAAAATCTTCCGTACTGAGTTGTACCAAAGCCATTGTCTCTTTATTCTGATTGACTGTCCGGTGCATGAACGAAGTTTCTTCGGTAGTACGTTCCTGTGTCGCACGGCTGATAACAACCCGTGGAGTAGCGCTTGCACTGTATTTCAGTCCCGATCCGGTCACCTCCCAAAGCTCTACGACAGTCATATCCATCGGATCGTACATAACCCTAAACTTACGTCCGGTATTGCGAAGTGCCCATTGCTCGTTGCGCAGGCCGTCTTCAGCGTAGACATCGTACTCATATTTCCGCTTGTCAATCTCTATTTTCAGCCCGGCATTGGTATAAGTCACCTCCTTGGCACTTGTCAGCCAAAACATCTGTATCATATCTACAGGCTGAACCGGTACGGTTTCCGGATTCTCACTCATGCGATACATATCAATACGCGCTATTCCCGTAGCCGGGTGAGCGGCATTGTTCCATTCGGCACGACATTGACGGTAGATCTCCTTCACTTCTGCCAACGTGGGCAATGCGTATGCGTTTTGCTCTATAAACTCAAGGTTGGGCTTGCTGTTCATCTTCTTGGTTGTCACGTTCTGACCTGTGAAATACCATATTTTATGGAGTATCTGCTGTTGAAAACGTCCAAAGGCACTTTCAATCGTCTTACTCTGTCCGTTATATGGCATAGTGGGCTTGTGCAAAATGGCAATCTTATTAAAAAAGCCCTGTGCGGCAAGTTTGGTATGACCACCTTGATTGTCATTGACTATTTCGTATGGACGGACACCTGCAAAATCTACCGCCATACGGAATGCGCGATACTGGCTGTCGAATGTTTCTTTCGGAGCGATGTCGTAACCTATCAATGTCTCACTATAGGCATCCATCACTTCGTAGACGGAAGTGGTGCACATCTTTCCGGCTTCATTCCGGTAATACAGGTTCAGTTTCGTACCATCCGAATACCAAAGGGCATCACGCATCTGCGGAAGCTGCGTCTTTAACAGCGATGAATATTTCGATTTCCACTTCTGCATACCATATACGGCAGCAAACCAGAGTGGCATTACAGCGGGATCATTCAAATAATTCCTGAGAGTAGTCATTGACTTGACAGGTTTAAGACCACGTTCTACAGCCTGGCGGTTGAACTCCTCAAATATCTGCGAATCGTTATATATAGGAAATTTGCTACGTTTCAGTTTCAACAACAGACGTCCTTCCATTGGTCCAACCTTACGGGTATTCTGATTCCCGTTCTTGCGACTGACCAGGACTTCATACCCGTATTTCTTATAAGCAGTAAACTTTTCACGAAGACGGGCCGCGTTGGATGGAAGCGTATGCCGATACATTCCACGAAGTTTTTCACATGTACCCAGCACGGTTTCCCATACTTCCTTCGGATGTGAATAACCGCTTTTCCTATGCCGCGACACCATTTCGCTTTCAACGCGGATCATCTCATTCATCACCTGCGCGTTCAGTACATATTCGGCCTGCTTCTTGTCGGCCAAACCACTACCGTCGGCTAATTTATATCTGTCACGGTAGAATTCGACAGCTTTGCTGTCACTTCTTAAAGCCTCACTCATGATTTCTTCTTTGATTTGTTCTTTCATCCGTTGTTCCGCGTCCGGGAATTTGGCGTCGTAAGCGTCTTTGATGGGTTTGTAAAGGGAGACGTAATCGATGAGAACCTTACGTCCGTTTCCTCCAATCGTCAGGGGTTTTATCTTTCCCTCACGTACCTTCTTCTTATAGTTCGGCTTACTCAGGATTCCTCCCTGAGTCACCAGCTCAGCGAAAGTCACACACCGTATATTACCAAACATTTCCATAATCTATCATTTTAAATATTGCGCAAGCGCCCGGCACCGACCCGAACCTGTAAGCCACTTTCCATACCCTAAAAACTACTTATTGAAAACCCCTAATGTTGACTGAAACATACTACAGGGATGTTATCCTAAAAAACAGAAAGTTCTTATCTTGCATGTGAGAAAAACACTATCCCTATTCATCCCGAACCGGAATAGTTTGCTACCTTTGTAGCTATCTAACTAAAACTCAATCATAATGATTACAACTAAATTAAAAGACAACATCTTAATTGTTATATGTTCTTGCGAACTTCAATACGAACGGGTCTATACAATAGACAAACAAGCACTTTTGAAAGAAATTTCAGAAGAATGTTCCGAGAATGAACTTACTTCTATTTTATCCCAATTTGCCAGAATGGGTTTGATTTCTCATTATGTCAACAATTCTAATACAATCAGAATCTGCTTACTTGTCGAAGCTTCAGACTTTCTAGCCCGTGGTGGATTTTATGCCCAAGAAGAACTATTAAAAGCCAACATTGAAAAGCTAAGTGCTGAAATTGACCTCCTAGCGAAAAAACTTCAACCTGATTTTCTTGAAGAAGCTAATCGTTTGGCTGCGCTTGGGGCAAGCATCGTTAGCGTTCTCGCTTTTCTCAAGTCCTAATATGAACCGTTCGAATTGTCTAATTGGATGGGCTTCAAAAGCGAAATAAATTTTCCAATCAGTTGTTTCATTATAGACTTCTTGTCCGTCAACTCGAACGATTCTATTTATACGATCAATAGGAGAAAATTTATTTGATTCATCCTGAGGAATATAAGTAATATCTATTTCTATTTTACACATATCTGTAGCCATCAAAACCAGAATTTATATTATCATGAACTATTTCTCTATTATTTTTTATTCGCACAGTCGAGGTCCACTTGATGATGTTCGCACAATTTATAAAGATCATCTGAGGAAATTGAACCTGAGATACAGTAGTGACATTTATTTTCCTGAATCCGGATGGTCACCCCCTGCATTTGGAGTTCCATTGGAATTAAATTTTTTAGTAAAAATTCCAAAAGACCGGCTAACCGAAGACAAGGCTCTTCTGAAGAGTCTTGTATCGCTTTCTGATAACATAAAGAAGGATGTTCCTGAGATAATAGAGGTATCCATAAAAACGGTTTGTCAGTCATCTCGTTAATAAACTCCAAACAGCCTGCTTTTAATAGTGACAGTTCGGATTTCCTTAGAATCGTAAGTTCCTCAATACGTTCCTCTAAATTCTTTCTATGCATCATTCTTTCGTCTTCCATCACTCATCCCTCCTTTCTTCCTCTTCCAAAGCTCGTCCCAGCAGCATAGCCACTGAAAGAACCAATAACACACCAGCCGTACAGGCATCCTTTATTGAAACGCCAAGCCCGTCAACCAAATTGAGAGCCACAATGAACGCAGCCGCAGCGGCCACATTCTGAATCCATTTAATCACTTTCATACTATCTTATTTAAGTCGTTAAACATCTGTTTCATACCGTAAAGCGCGCTTCCTTTGCGCCACTCCAATTCTTTTTCATATCCGTCCAGCGTCCAAGCCGGGTGGTATTCCTTTAGCCGTTTTGAATTGACCTCAACATTCCCGTTATCATCGAGGCTTATTGTCGCCAAGATGAAAGGAAACGTCACCGAGTTACATCCGTCACTTAGCGGCTCATCAAAACTTATGCTCCAATAGGAGTTCTTACCACTACGGCTTCCACCGGCAGACTGTGCACGCCGGATTGCGAACACAGGAACCCTGTTCTCATCGTAGCGATCAACCACTACTACCACCGACTGCGAGTTCACCAAGCGGGTGCATTCTTCTTTCCAGTATATCATGATTATAGTTTTATCGTTTCCCGATACGGATTCTCCACTTTCTTTTTGATAGTGGTAACCTCATACTGTTCTGCCCCATGATTCAAGGCATAAGCACGCAATATTCGAGCGGTAGGACTCTGCGTTTCAAATCGCATGGCACTCTGAACAGTTCTTTCAGTAACTTTAAATACTTTGGCAATCTCTCTTTGGAGTTCCAAACTGATTTCGATTACTTCTTTTTTTTCTTCCATACTAATATTATTATTAATTGTTATTTCTTATCTTTGAAGCGTCTCTCATTGGAAGACTTTGCAAAGTAATACAGAATTTCTGAATTATCAAAGTTAAATTCAGAATATTTGGAATCAAATTTCAGATAGCATGGATAAAAACAGTATTAATGACCGCTTTATAGAAAGCGTAAACTATCTAATCAGCAACAAATTAGTAGCGAACAAGATAGATCTAGCAGAAAACCTAGGGATAGGCAACACTAAACTTTCAGAAATTCTGAATAAAAGAATGAAAGCTGGAACAGATCTTATTGCATGCTTATGTTATAAGTACAGTATAAATTCAGACTGGCTTCTTATAGGAAGAGGTTCTATGCTTCCAAATGAGCAAACACAACAATTAGAGCAAACACAATCTACGGATCAATCTCAGATTGTGCAAATATTCGTGTCCCAACTTGAAAAAAAGGATAAAGAAATAAAAAGCCTAAACCAACAGATTGCCCAAATGTCCGAAGAACTAGGACACCTTCGTCCCCCAACAGAGTATCGGAAAGATGATGAACAACTTAAACCTAAGGGTTTAGGAACTGCGAAGAATGTTTCTACAAAGAAACCTTCTTCGCCCAATGTAGACAATGTGACCTCTGCCACTGCCCAATGAAAAAAGATGTAATTGAATGTGGTAAAATCAATAACTAAATATATATATCCTTAAAAGATGGAACTAAAAGAGTTTATACGAGAAACATTGCTACAAATTACTCAAGGAGTACATGAAGCACAGCAAACAGTAAAAGAATATGGTGCGATAGTAAATCCTGCACAATACCAAAAAAGTACAGATACACTTAATGCAAAAATAGATAATCAATATCGTCCTGTACAGAATGTCAACTTTGAGGTTGCGTTAACCTCATCCAATAGCGAAGGAAACAAAACGGGAATTGGCGTACTATTAGGTAGCTTTAATATTGGAACTAGTAATCATGAAGATTCCAAATTAATATCTGTTACTAATGTTCGCTTTTCCGTCCCATTAGTATTACCTTCTGATGATATTCAAGATAATGAAGATTTAATTCCGATATCCTATTCGCATTCTCGAAACAATTCTGCATGGTAATTAATAAAAATCTCCGCAATCACTTGTATCCCAAATAAAACGAGCTATTCGATATGCATCCTTAGGGGTATCCAAACGATCAGGAGTATAATTGGGGTTGGAAAGAAGTTTCATTATGATTCTTCTTTTCAACCTAAATATGTACCACTTCTTTAAAAAGAACATAACTACTTATTTTGTTTAGTCCACACGCACTTTTTCACCGCTAAAGTACATATAATTCCCAATATACAACTATAAATCAACAATTTATCTCATATTAGTATTGCAATAAACGGTCGCAATAATAGTATTATCCCCCTATTAAAACGCATAAATACGGCAAAAAACGTATCAAAAAAGGTATTATCTATATTTCAACACGCAAAAAAAAGTCCTGAAAAGGTATCCCCAACTTTTAAAATACGATACCTATCGCACAAAATCTGGTATCCCCAACTGTATCCCCAATAGTATCCCCAACTATGTTTTTAACAATTAAATTCCTACCGTGATATCCTCTCAGAACCTCTTTCTTAAACAACGATTTCATAGCTCTCAAACAGTTTTTCAAACAGCAAAAAGAAATCGCCTACCTCGGCAGTACTATGCCGAAATAAGCGATATATAGAGGACTTTAGCCTTATGTATGGTAGTTTATGCCCCGATAATGCAAGCCGATTAACCAATAGTCAACCATTTGTCCTGTTTAAGCCATTCAAATGGTAGCCCAATGTAAACGCAATGTTAGTTATTGTAGCACGTCGTTTTGATTTATACATATAAGAGAATTTGCCCGAAACCTTTTATTCATCGGCAGTTCAATAAGTTTTCGAGGGCGCCGTAATCTACACATATCGTTCTGTGCCCCCTAAACGCCTCTCAAATCAACTGGTTAGGGATAAAACGAAATAAGAGTTAGGGTGAAACCAAACAAACGGCGTTAAAAGCATTTCTCCTCCAGACTAAAAGATTCTCTATCTAAACATAATTTCTCCAGAATAGACTACTCTCTCTACGCAAGACCGGCATCTTATCCGTATAAAGCAAAAACAAATCGGATTTTCATCTTACAGCTCCTCAGAGATCCGCAAACTTACCAACTCAAGCCATTTAGCCAGACTAAGGTCAATACCGCTTTTCTGCAGAAAACGCAGGGAGGAGCGGAAATGCCTGATTGTCTTTTCTGGGTTTTCACCCATGATATAGGAAAGTTCGCCCCAAGCATAGTACAAACGGGAAATCTGGAGAACATCAACAAGAGTGAAGGATTCATCATCGGAAAAATCTATCAGACGACGAAGGATGTCGTGGGCACAGCACAGTTCGGATTCACTCAGATCACCGAGAGGCTTTTTCATTATGGGATGCTGCATCAGGCGGACAATATCGACTTTAAAATCTGCATTCATCACGTATTGTTTTGTACGCATCAGTTCCCGATGGTGCGAGGGTTCATTAAAAAAGAGAGCGCAGGAACTATCTGCTTATGCCAATCATAGGTATCCGCTAAGACCCCTCCACGACATAAGTGATAGTCCCACGCTCAATTGGACATATAACAAGGTTATACATACAATGTTGCGTGAGACCTGTCACTCATTGTCATTCGTGGATAAAAAATTAGCGGATTTTTATGATTGAATGCAACAAATAACCGTTCTCGATAAAAAACAAAACAAAGCTCCTTTCAACGCACGAAAGTATGCTACGACAAAAGTAGCTATAAATTTCTATTAAACAAGTAATACAGAGAAAAAATAATCCGCCCGGAGAACTTATACACAGATATTTTTCACACTTTCCTCTATCACCTATCACCGGCAATCATGAACACCCCTGTTCATCGGGGTTTAAGGCATGGTGACAGGTTGTCCGCAACCTATCACCGCATCTGTCACCTATCACCCGCCTATCACCGGACGGCAGATGATGGGTAAGAAGCATAAACAGTAGATACTCAATACATTAACGACCTAAATACAGGATATAAATAAACAATATATAGGATATTAATAACTCATATATGGGATATTAACAACCTACGTATAGGATGTCAGTACTCAACACATAGGCTATTAATGACTGAGAAGACAGGTAGTAATGACTGAAAAGCAAGTATCAAGAGCCGAAAGAGAGTACAAGAACAGACAGTTTCAAGTAACAGAAAATGTTGTTTCACCACAGGAAACTAGAAGTTCAAGCAAATGAAACTAAAGGTTCAAGCAGGGGAAACTAAAGTTTCATACGCAGGAAACAATTGGCGAAAAGCAGGATGGCAAGGAAAAGTGTGTAAGGATAAGTAAAGCAAGGCATAAGGATGAGCGAGGGAAAGGTGTAGGATACACCGCATCTGCAACCATCCTACACCACTATCCTACACACCATTAATATACTAGTATTCAACAACATAAGGTGCGGTTGGTGTAGGATGGCAGATGATTTATCTATTCAAACTCATAGGGAGGAGAATACAATGTATTATTTGATACATTAACGCCGTTTTATCAATATAGAAATAACCATCCTAACGAATCTTCTCAAAGTTCTGAATGCCGATCGGACAAATTTTATTGCTCATACTCTCTTCTTTATGATAACAAAGATACCTTTCTTACAAAGATAGGAATTTTTATAATATTCGTTCAATCTCTTGCAGTTCTTCTTCTGCAAACTCCAAATGCTCCAATGTTTTCAGATTGTCCGCCAACTGCTTTACGGAACTTGCTCCTACAATCACCGATGTCATTCGTTCATCTTTCAGTACCCATGCCAAAGCCATTTCCGCCAAAGTCTGTCCACGACGACGGGCAATCTCATTCAATTGCCGGGCGGCTTCTACTTTTTCGGGAGTTACTTGCGAACGCTGGAGGAAGCCGGAAGAACGTGCAGCACGGGAACCTTCCGGAATGCCGTTCAGGTATTTATCTGTCAACAATCCTTGCGCCAAAGGAGAAAAAGCGATGAAACCAGAACCATATTCCGCCGCCAAAGGAAGTGATTCAGCCTCCACCGCACGGTCGAACATACTATACCGGTATTGGCTGATAAGACAAGGGACACCGGCTTTTGCCATCATCTCATAGGCGATACGGGCTTGTTCGGGGGGATATTTAGAGATTCCTATATACAGCGCTTTCCCTTGCTTCACAATGTCAATCAATGTCCGGACGGTTTCTTCTATCGGAGTCACTCCGTCATAACGGTGACTATAAAAGATGTCAAAATACTCCAAACCTGTCCGACGGAGACTTTGGTCAATGCTCGCCATCAGATTTTTACGGGAGCTGTTGCCGCCATAAGGTCCCGCCCACATTTCATGTCCGGCCTTGGAAGAGATAATCATCTCATCCCGATAACCACGAAAGTTCTCTTGCAGAATCCTGCCGAAATTGGATTCCGCACTTCCGGGAACAGGACCGTAATTGTTTGCCAAATCAAAATGAGTGATTCCATGATCAAAAGCAAACTTAATCATGTCGGTCGCTACCTCGAAACTGTCCACACTGCCGAAATTATGCCACAATCCCAAAGAGATAAGAGGAAGTTGCAGACCACTTTTGCCGCAATATTTATAAGGCATCCGTTCGTAACGGTCGGCAACAGGCTGATAATTGAGAGAATTTTCCATAAGGCGATATTTTTATAGGTTTCAATTAGAACTATAGCCGGAATTAGAACTGAAAATAAATGAACGGTTGTATTTCCGAACTCTTCATTTGAATAACAAGATAAATCAAAGCCACCATCAACACAGCTTTGCCTGCGAACGGCAGGCGAATCACTCCCCGGCAAACTGCATTTTCCCAGCTATCGGGAGCAAAATGAAGCAGGAAGCCAAGCAGCATTAGCGCGAATACTTTCCAATAGCCTTCAAGTAACTGAGGGAACAGTTGGGGACGGAAAGTCGTAAATATCTGCCCCAGCATATCCATCGAATTCTGAAAATCGGCGTTACGGAAGAATATCCAGCAGAAACAGACAAAGTGGAAGGTAATGATAATGCCAAACACACGTCGCCAACCGTAACTTTGTTCTCCTTTCCTCCGTCCGGTTATCGTCATCCAAATTTTATGCATCGCCAGTGCAACACCGTGAAATGTGCCCCAAAGAACAAAATTCCAGGAAGCTCCATGCCACAACCCTCCCAAAAACATGGTAATAATAAGGTTCAGATATTGCCGGATCTTCCCTTTCCGGTTTCCACCCAAAGAGATGTATAAGTAATCTTTCAGCCAACTGGACAAAGAGATATGCCAACGACGCCAGAATTCGGTGATGGAGGCCGACTTGTAAGGAGAATTAAAGTTAAGGTTGAAGTGGAAGCCCAATAACAGTGCGATGCCGATAGCCATATCACTATATCCGGAAAAGTCGCAATAAATCTGCAAGGCATAGCCGTACACTCCCATCAGATTCTCAACACCCGAATAGAGCGTCGGATTTTCAAAAATACGCTCTACGAAGTTAATACTGATATAATCGGAAATAATGGCTTTCTTGAACAGGCCGGAAAGAATCAGAAAGATACCCCGTCCGAACATCTCCTGCGAGACAAAAAGAGGTTTCCTGATTTGCGGAATAAAATCGCGGGCACGGACAATAGGACCTGCCACCAACTGCGGGAAGAATGATACGTAAAAGGCATAATCGAGCAGACTCGTCAGCGGCTGGATTTCTTTCCGGTAGACGTCGATGGTATAGCTCAGCGACTGGAACGTGAAGAAAGAGATACCGACCGGCAGGAATATATCAAGGGCCGTGAACTCTCCCCCCATCAGGGACGCGATGACACCTCCCAAGAAATTGGTATATTTAAAGTAAGCCAGAAGTCCCAAGTTGACACCCAGACTCAAGGTGACCAGCCCTTTGCGTTTCCAATATCCTTCGGTGCGGTACATCAGTTGCGCCAACAGAAAGTCGCAAACCGTGACAATGGCAAGCAGGAAAAAGTAAGTACCGCTACTTTTATAGTAGAAGTAATAAGAAAAAAGGGTGACAAACAAGATACGGGCTGTATATTTATGTTGCAACAATACGTACACCACCATAAAAGCGGCAAACAGCCAAAGAAAGATACCACTACTGAATATCATCGGTGCCTGCGGATCGTAGGTAAACACCTCTTTTAATCTACTGAAATCTATATCAATGGGAAACATAATCGTTGTATGCTTTGATAAGGGCTTGGTATAATAAATTTCCTTGCAGGATATATCCTTCGGGAAGATAATGCACATGATCGGGACGCATCAGCTTCGCTTCCGTCCAGTTCTTACAGGCACGTTTTTTGCCGCCGACTACCTCATACATATCCCACACCAGCAGACGATGGTCTCCGGCATAGCGGCGAATGGTTTCCACCGCAGTCGCCGTGCGGGGATTGACGGCATACGTACGTCTCCGCCTTCTTTGACGGAAACTTTCATACGAACCGGGCGGAGTAGTCAGCAGGATAGGCACATCAGGGAGTGCGGCACGCAGGAGTCTGACAAGTTCATCCATCTGGTTGTAATGCACATTACTATTGTAACGCCGGTTATGACTCTCATTGGTTCCGAAAGAGAGAATCAGCAATTCGGGTTTGAGCGCCGCTATCTCGGCGATGCGGTCGGGATGGGTGAAAGTAAGGCAAGTGGCGCCGTTCACTCCTTTATCTATATAGGAAACAGCACCGAAGGTTTCGGCCAGCCGCATACCGGTGGTTTGAGGATAGATATGCCCCCGAATATGGCTGTCGCCAATATGTACGATACGCACCGTATCTTCGGACAGTCCCGCACGTACTTGACGGAGTCGTTCGAGCACAGGTGTCAGCAGGGCAATACTGTCGATAATTTCATTTCGCCCGGTTTCACGGAAAGCGGACGGGAAGGAAGTCTGCACAGGGATGGTATCATTCGCCCAAATCATTTCCCGCAAAGGTTTGACGCCTTTCTGCACCTTGTTCAATGGAGGACAAACGGGGATACGGTCTTGCGCCATCATCCTCGAAAGAGAACAAGGAGCAAACAAAATGCCTGCCAGAACAAGCACAAAGAAGGACAACAGACTATTCTTTCTCATAAGCACGCCTCCTGTCGTATTGTTCTTTGCCATATATCAATGTCTCATAGAGAAGTCCCGCCAAATGTTTGCCGCCACGGAAGTTGATATGTGTATAATCATAGTTTGCCATAGACGGTTTGGCATGGACAAGTTTTGCCATACTCCCTTCTCCTCCCATAGCCTCGAACATATTCCAGAATGCGATACCGCTTTCGGCGGCAATATTCTGCTGATAACGAATCAGGTTCTTGACTCCCGGCATGGTGCGGAGGTCGCCGTTTTCGTTCTTGTAATCACGGTCGCCCACGCTCAACAACAGGATTCCCGCCTGCGGGAAACACGTTTTGAGATGTTCGATAGCTGTCAGCAGCCCTTTCTGGTAATTATCGTAATTGCGTCCGCGTTCCGTTGCGACATTCAATCCATATTCAAGAATAATCAGGTCGTAAGGACGCTGGCGGTTAAACTGTTTCAACATTTGCTGCGGAATGCCGCGCAGGGAAAGTCCGGAACTGCCGCGCAGCGAGAAGTTATCGAGAATTATTCCTTGCTTTCCATCCATCGCCAATCCATAAAAGAGCGTAGAGTCGGCACGGTCCACCGTCCAACGTATGGAACCGATGCGTCCGTCCACCCGCACTTCCTGTAAACCGCCCGAAGGGGACAGCGAATAGTTACGGCTTTCTCCTTTGTTCACACGGGCGGAAAGATGAAGGGAGTCTTTATTGTAAAAGAAGATGGAAGCACGCTGACAGGTATCAAGCAACGAAGCGTATTTGTCTTGTCCACGCAGTTCCACGTATGCGCCACTCCGGGGAACGAAATAATGTCCGGAAATCCCCTGCTTCTTCCTGTCGAAATAGACACTGTCCGTCACCGCATGGCTGGACCATCCGCCAAATGTATGCCGCACCGTAGGACGGTAACCGCTTGTCATGGAGGTGATGGTCACGAAACCGACACCGCACCCTCCAAACCGTTTTTGAAGCATTTCGCGGAGATCGGCCGTAAAGATATCAGCTTCTATAAAGGAGTCGCCGAATACAGCTATACGTACCAGATTGTCGTCTTCGGAACCGGAAGAAAGGCGATTGAGAGCTTCATAAAAAGGAGCCATGCCCCGATGAGTGGAATCACTGTAATCTTCAATGCAAGTCATTCCGGCACGGCAGGTATCTACAAAAACCGGTTTTATCACAGGTGGCAAGGGTATACTGTCCGAATCGGCAGCAACAGACTCCGGTTCCGGATAACGAAGGTCGCTCAACAAATCCACGCGACGCATCGTATGTCCGTCGATGGTAATGGCCGGAAGCCAATGAAGCCCCAATAAGGCTGCAAAGACAATCAATACAAACCACAACGAATATTTCAAATAGTTCTTTATTATCTCCATAATGTTCTAAATCCCAAACGACCGCAAAGATAGATAAAAGCAGTAAGAAAAAGCGGTGTCGGAAATAATAATTAAGCGCGGATTAACACAGATTTTCGCAATGATTACATTCAATCTGCGATAAATCTGTGTTAATCCGCGCTTGGTCAACTGAAAGTAGACGGATATCAAATAGTCCGCTCAATGTTCCATACAAACGCGCGCAAACCCAATTGCTCCGTTTCCAGGTCCATCTTATGCAGCGTATCCAGCAATGGATCTACTTTGTGATCTTCGACTACCGTGATGATGGCCGAGCACATACTTGGCCAGGCGTGACTTCCGAAATGCGGGTCGCCCGTCTTCGAACCACGTCCCTGCACCTTCTCAAGGTAGGTGAAGCCACGACATCCCAAACGGTCGAGCAATGACATGATTCGTTCGTAATAGGCCTGGTCGAATGTTATCAGTACTGATTTCATATTTCTTTCTTGTTATTTCTTAATAATATCATTTTTATGCTCCTGGAAGTAAGTGTCCAATTCGCGTTGGCGACGAAGCTTACGACGCTGGTTCTTGATGCCGGTTCCTGCAAAGACACAATACAAAGTAGGAATCAGAATCAATGTCAACACGGTCGATATTGTCAAACCACCGATTACGGCAATTGCCATCGGACTCCACATCTCAGAACCCTGACCACCACCGATAGCCATCGGAATCATACCGAGAACGGTTGTGGCTGTGGTCATCAATACCGGACGAAGACGGCTCTTACCGGAAGTTACCACAGAATTTACAACTGCCAGCCCGCGTTCCCGACAAAGGGTGATGTAGTCGATGAGCACAATACCGTTCTTCACCACAATACCAATCAGCATGATACCTCCCAACAGGCTCATGACGCTCAACGTACTGCCCGTAAAGAAGAGTGCCATCAAGACACCGCTAAACGCAAACGGCAGAGAGAACATGATTATGAACGGATAGGTGAGCGACTCGAACTGCGCCGCCATCACGATAAATACAAGAATGACTATCAGAATACCAAGCGTTCCCAAATCGCGGAACGAATCCTGCTGGTCTTCGAACGAACCGGCAACCTGAATAGTCACTTCTCCCGGTATGTCCATCTTGTCGATGATCTCGTTACCGGCAGCCACTACGTTGCCCAACGGCGCACCGGAGATTACAGCAGAAACGGTCACGATACGTTCACGGTCTTTACGTTCGATAGTAGGAGGTGCAAAGCGCTCGACTACCTTTCCGACATCTTTCACACGGACAGATTGTCCTTGCGCATTATAAATAAGGATGTTCTCCAGACTTTCCAGACTTGTACGGTATTCCGGCGCATAACGCACTTTAATGTCATACTCGTCTCCGTCTTCACGATATTTCGAAGCAACCGCACCATTGATCCGGTTACGCAGATAGTTACCGGCTGTCGAAAGGTTCAGTCCGTGCATTGCCAGTTTCTCACGGTCGAAGTCCACCTGATATTCCGGCTGATAATCGCTACGGCTGATGTTCACCTCAGTCACTCCTGGCACTTTCAACAGTTCACGTTTCAGACGGGCTGACACGCTGTCAGTCAAAGCCATATCGTATCCGTACACCTCAAAATCGGCACTGGCCTGAGCAGACATACCCGTATTGCTACCTCCGAGTATAACTTGCGCTTTGCTGAATTCCGGATAGGCTTTCAAGTCTTCACGCATCTCGTCGCAGACAGCTTCCAATGTGATATCACGATCACCCGGATCTACCAGACTGATATTGAATGAGATGATATGCGAACCGTTGTCCTGCATAGAAGCCCATGTGTTGTCCGAATCGGCCTGCCCTACGGTATAGTTGCAGACTTTCATAATGTCTTTATACTTCGTCAGCCATTGATTGGTCAGTTTCTGCGAAAGCTCCTGAGCGATCTCTTTTCGTGTTCCGATAGGCAATTCCAACTGTACGGCGATACGGGCATTATCTTGTGCCGGGAAGAACTCCGTACCAATCCCCTTTGCACACAGCAAGCTGACAACGAAGAAAGCGATACACCCCGTAATGACTATCGGACGATGGCGAACCGCCCAATTCAACATCTTGCCATACCAAGTGTCGAGTCCGTCCAACGCTTTTTCAATCGGGGTGAAGAAGAGCTTGAACAGCTTTGACGGCTTTTTCTGCAAACGAAGCAACTGGGAACAGAGCATGGGGGTCAATGACAAAGCAGCAACCGTAGAGATAAACATGATGGCACACATCATCCAACCGAGCTGTTTGAAAAGTACACCGGACATACCGCTCACCATAGTCAACGGGAAGAACACGGCAATCATGGTCAAGGTAGAGGCAATTACGGAAATCGCCACCTCATTGGTTCCATGCACGGCAGCTTGTTTGGGGTCGGAACCACGCTCGATATGGGTTGTCACATTCTCAAGTACCACAATCGCATCGTCCACCACCATACCGATAGCGATGGAAAGTGACGAAAGCGAGATAATATTGATCGTGTTTCCGCTAATCGCCAGGTAAATGAACGAGGCTATCAAAGAAAGCGGAATGGTGATACAGATAATCAACGTCGCACGCCAGCGTCCCAAGAAGAGGAACACAACGATGACAACGAACAGCAAGGCGTAGACAACGGTTTCGGTCAAACTGTCGATTGTATTCAGGATGTTGTCGGAGGTATCGACAATGACACCGATCTTTACATCGCTCGGCAGGTTCTTCTGAAGTCTCGGCAGCGCTTCGGCCACTTTCTTGGAGATTTCTACCGAATTGGCTCCGGATTGTTTCTGAACAACAATCATGGCGCCTTGCACACCGTTATTATAGGTTTCCTGCGCGCGTTCTTCTACGGTATCGACTATCCGGGCCACATCACGCAAGAAGACGTTCGCTCCATTGTGAGTACCTACTACGACATCCGCCAACTGCCGGGAATCATCGAACTCTCCTTCCACCCGCAACGCGTAGGTTTCACTACCGATATCGAAGTTACCGCCGGGAATGTTCTTGTTCTCCGCTCCGATAATGGAGCTGATGGATTCGATGGTCAGGTTGTATGCTTCCAACTTGTTAGGGTCGCAATATACCTGAATCTCACGCTGCGGAGCACCACTGATGGACACGGTTCCGACTCCCGGAATACGTGCCAAGGGGTTAACTACACGGTCGTCCAATATTTTGTAAAGCGCCGACTGGCTCTCATTGGCCTGTACGGAAAGCAGCACGATAGGAATCATATCCGTACTGAACTTGAAGATGATCGGATTCTCGACATCGTCGGGAAGCTGCGAGCTTACCATGTCGAGCTTATCACGCACATCATTGGTCAGAACGTCAATATCGTTACCGAACTCGAACTCCAGCGTAATCAATGACATATTTTCGGAAGAACGGGAGGTGATATGTTTCAGGTTGCTCACCGCATTCAAGGTATTCTCAAGCGGACGAGTAACGTTGTTTTCTATATCCGAAGCACTTGCACCGGGATAAGCGGTCATCACCATGATCGTATTTGTATCAATATCCGGATACAAGTCGATAGGCAATTTGGACAAAGAGAAAAGACCAAAAATCACCACTGCCAAAAAGCAGAGGGAGGTCATAATCGGTTTCTTAACCGCACCTTCGTATAAACTCATTTTTGTAAGGGATTAATTTGTTAGTGATTTATTTCTCAACTGCCACTTCCATGCCATTCACCAAACGCGACTGACCGGCAACTACAACTTGAGAATTATCGGGCACACCGGATTTCAACTCGTATTCCGTACCCATACGCCGACCTAACTCTACCTTATTATAAGATACTTTACCATCTTTATATACAAAGACATAACGGTCGCCGGAACCTGCCTGCTTAACAATGGCCAGATCGGGAACAACCACGTTGTCCGCTGTGCCGAAGTTTAATGTAGCACGGGCAAACATTCCCGGACGCACACGCTGGTCTCTATTATCCAGCTTGATTTCTACCTGGAACGTGCGGGTAGCAGCGTCTATCGTAGGGTAAATCAGACTGATATTTCCGGTGAATACTTCGTCGCCGTATACATCCAGCTTCACATCTACGGGCGCGCCTTTCTTCACTTTGGTAAAGTAGGTTTCGGAAACATTGATAAGAAGTTTCACCGGAGTGATCTGCTCTACAACCAATACCGGGTTTCCACCACTATACATATCGCCGTTATCATAGTTGCGTGCAGTAACCACGCCATTGATGGGGCTTAGCAAAGCGGTATTCTCCAACAGATTCTTATAAGCCGTCTTTTTCACGTCGAGCTGCATCTTCGAAGCATCCCATTCCGATTTGGAAGCGCCACCCACTTTATAAAGTTCGTCGATACGCTTAAATTCGATTTCCTGATTATCCAGTTGCAACTTGGTTTGTTTCAGATTAGCCGCATCCATCTGCACTAATTTCTGGCCTTTGGATACACGGTCGCCCACTTCTACAAAGATCTGGTCGATACGCACGGGAGAGGAAGGGGCTATATTGTTTTTCACTTCCGCTTCTACCGTTGCCGTGTAATCCTGTATCTGATCTACGGGACGGGCTTTTACATCTGCCAGTTTCACAATGGGTTTCTCGTCCGCTTGTGCTGCCACAGCTGCTTTGTCTTTTCCACCTGTACACGAGCCCATGAACGCTGCTAACAGCAAGGCTACTAATTGGATACCTTTTTTCATATTCCTTAGTTGTAATTTTTTAGTTGTCTATCTTTATTCTTTTCCCAACACCTGATCGAGATCTGCCTTAGCAACCAGGTAATCGTATATTGATTGATTGTAGGTGAGTTGTGCCTGCGTCAATGATACTTGAGAGCTGTTCAGTTCGAGCACCGTACCTTTACCTACGTCATAACGTTTCTCGGCAATCACTACCGCTTTCTTAGCCTGCATCACATTTTCCTTATTGCTGACCACTTGCTCTGTGCTCGCACTCATATTGTTACGGCAACTGACAATCTGCATATTCAACTTTCTCTCCGTATCGATGCGGTTCCAATCGAGCTGACGCATTTGTATACGGGCGGATTTTACTTTTGTAAAGTTGCTTGCCTTATACAGAGGTATGCTGATGTTAAACATCAGGTTGGAACTGTTACTCCAACTGTAATCAAAGAAGTTGATGTTCGGATTGTACAAAGATTGATATTTGTAGGAGAAGCTCATTGAAAGGGTCGGTATAAAGTTCGTTTTCAATGACTTAACATTCTTCTCCAATAACTTCATGTTCAAGTCCAACTGCTTCATCGTGGTATTGTTGTCCAAATTCACATCCTCTTCTTTCAGCTGTTCGGCAAACATGGAGGTCTCATAGTTAGTCAGATTGTCATTAATCTTAATCTCTACATCGGCAGTGATACCCATCAAAACTTTGAGCTGCAATTTAGCCAAAGTCACTGCGTTGGCCGCCGATATCAAGTTGGGCTTGATACTCCGCATCTGCACTTCCGCACTAATCTTATCGTATTCGCTCACTGTCCCCTGCTGATATTTGGCATTGACAACATTGTAGTTATCTTCCGCCAGTTTATAGCTTCCTTGAAGTACCTCGTAACTGTCCTGCGCAAGCATCAACTGATAATAAGCCTTGCTCACCTGATTCACCAGATCCAGTTTGGAAGCGCGGGATTTCTCTACCGCAAGTTCAATATCCGTCTTTGTCATCGACATGGCGCGATAAACTCCCGGCACAAATAAAGGCAGGTTTATGTTCAATCCGGCATTGGCGGTATTGGTTCCGTCTTGCCCCATCTTGAAGGACATATCATTCAATTTCATCTCAGCCGCTTTAATGGTATGGTCCACCGACCCGGATATGCTGGCTTCCGGCAACAGATTTTGCCAAGCTTCCTTGCTGGCTACTTTCTTTAAAGCGATCTCTTCTGCAGCCACTTTCATTGTGGGATTTTCATCCAATGCAATTTCGAGGGCTTTGTCTAAAGTTAAGGTCAGTATCTCCTTTGCCCCTTGGGTATTCTGCGCCTTTGCAAAGCCGAACGTGCAGAGTACCGCAACTGCCAGAAGAATCTTCTTTCCTGTCAATTCTTTAATTTTGTTCATAAACTGGTTTCTAATTTAATCTTAATTGTTTGTCAATGGGGTACACCTTACTCTCTCGGTGTTCCAATACGATTTTTACGATATTCTTGTATAAAGTCTTCCAGAACCTTCGCTCCTTTCTCTGTGGAAATGCCACGAATATAGGTGAACATGATGGACTCATACACTTCTATAAAAGGATATTCATTGCAGATATCCGTATTCAAAAGTACATCAAACTGCTCTTTCACCAACATATTGACAATGCCAAAGTTTACGTCCGAACGAAAAATTCCTTGTTCCACACCCGCCTTAAAGAAGGACATCGTTTTCTCCGAGTCGCTGTCCTGACGGTCTCTCATTAAACTGTATACTTTCGGATATTTCTTGATGTCTTCAAAAAAACGCTTGTTCGTCTGATGGAACACTTCAATGCTCTTCTGAAATACTGCCAATATCACTTCCAGTACATTGTGAGACTGTTCATATACTTCCTGCAAATAAGCCTCCCTATCGGACTGTACCTTCAATATACATTCCTTCAGCAGCGATTCTTTGTCCGAAAAGACTTCATAAAGAGTACGCTTGGAGATACCCAATGCCGCTGCAATGTCGTCCATTGTTATACTCTTGATACCTTTTGAAGCGAAAGCTTCTGTTGCCGTCACCAAAATCCGTTCTCTTAGCTCTGCCCGTTGGGAAGCGTCTTTTCCATGCTCTGCCATCGTCCGTTTTCAATTTTATTAAAATACAGTTTTCATTTTATATTCGTTTCCAAAGGAAAAACGGAACAAAGATATACAGAAAACTCAATTAACGAATTAAGTTTCCGCCTATTTATAATCCATTTGGGAATTATTATCATTCAATAGAGCAATATGAAAACAAGTGTTAATTAGGAAATACAGAACAAATGGAGGAGAAAGATAGAAAGTATAAAAACTAGAAGTAAAGTTTTATCGCTATAAAAGGGGAATGCATTTTGACACACTCTCAATAATCAGTATCTCTATTAACGTAAAATAAAAGCTTATTATTAGGGGTTATGGTTTTTGTTGTTCCTTCAACTCCAATAGGTATTTGAATGTGTGTTTCGCTTCCTGACTATCATCTTTGAGATAGGCTTTCTTTAGTTCAGGAGATTTCTTCAACAATTCAACCATTTTGTTCTTATCCAAAAACTCAATCTTCCCGGTCTCGCCGTCAAGTTCATAACAAACCCGCTTTGTCACCAGACTCGAGGCAGCAAGAGCGTCCCCTATATTCCCACCTAACTTGACATCATCTTCTTCCACAAAATTTCCACCAACAACAGATCCTAAAGGCATAGCACAAAAATAGATCTTCTTGCCTAACTGAACAGCCGGTGCATACCAGGCTCCAAAACGTAACTTTTTATATCGCAGTTTACGGCAATTCAGATATAAGTCTCCTTTTTCATCACGCACAGCAAAACAACGCTTTTTCAAACGCCGACACATGGACTCGTCATTTCCGGCCGTTATCCGGTAATCAGCTCCTCCTGTCAATACTATCTGGTTCTTGGAACGTCTCTCTACACGCAACACGGCAACAGTATCACCGTCTTGAGCCAACAGTTCTTTCAAATTAGAATAAATGATATTCTGCGCAATTAACGGGAGGCTAATCACGCTCATCAACAACAATAAGATACATCCTTTCTTCATTGGTCTTCCTCCTTTCCTGTCTAAACGCATTTTTCGAGTGGAAAGTTATACATTTTAGCGGATAAATGCAAGGGAGAAAAAGAAATATTTAAATATACTTTGATTACCTTTGCGAAAAAGTATTGAGTTTATTATGGAAAAATTGGAACAGATCATTGAAACATACCGGCTTACCATTCAAAAAGCTGAACTGGAGTTACGAAATGCCCGGAAACGTATCTATTATATCAGTCTTTTGCGACTCGTTTTATTTGTGGGAGCCATAGCAGGAGCTATCATTTTCTGGCCGGACGGCTGGCTGTATATTTCCATATTTGCTATTTTACCTTTCATTTTATTTATATGGTTGGTCAAACGGCACAATTTCTGGTTTCACCGAAAAGATTTCCTGAAAAAGAAGATTGTTATCAATGAACAGGAGTTGCGCGCTATTCAGTATGATTTCTCCGATTTTGATGGAGGAAAAGAATATATTGATCCGGGACATCTTTATACTTTTGATTTGGATATCTTCGGAGAGCATTCTCTTTTCCAATATATAAATCGCACTTCAACGCCTGTCGGCAAGGAGCATCTGGCAGAGTGGTTCAATGCGCATTTGGAAAATAAGGAGGCTATTGAACAACGGCAGGAGGCTATCCGTGAGTTATCGACAGACCTGGAGTATAGACAACAAATCCGTTTATCAGGGTTGCTTTATAAAGGAAAACCTGCAGATACTTCCGAAATCAAGGAATGGGCAAATAGCCCAAGCTATTATCGGAAGCATAGGCTTTTACGCATGATTCCTGCCGCCGTAAGCGTAACCAATCTGCTGTGCATAAGTCTTGCCTGTCTGGATATCCTTCCCGCCAGCGTTACCGGAGGAGTATTTGCTTGCTTTGTAGTATTCAGTTCTGTCTTTTCCAAAGGAATCACTAAATTGCAGGCTACCTATGGCAAAAAGCTACAAATTCTCTCTACGTATGCTGACCAGATTCTTCTCACCGAGAAAAAAGATATGCACAGTCCTGTATTGCAAGAGTTGAAAGCTGAACTTACCAGCCGGAATCAAACGGCTTCTCAGGCAGTACGCCGACTCTCCAAACTAATGAATGCACTAGACCAGCGGAATAATCTGTTAATTAGTATGCTTCTCAATGGACTTATATTTTGGGAATTACGCCAGGTTATGAAAATTGAACAATGGAAGGAGGTACACGCTTCGGATCTACCCCGCTGGATAGAGACTGTCGGAGAAATCGACGCCTATTGCTCTTTGGCAACATTTGCCTATAATCACCCGGAATATATCTATCCTAAAATCAACTCGCATTCTTTCCATATGCAAGCGAAAGCATTGGGACATCCTCTGATGGATCGTAACAAATGTGTACGTAACGGAATAGACATCGACAAACGGCCTTTCTTTATTATTATCACCGGTGCTAACATGGCTGGCAAAAGTACGTATCTACGCACTGTAGGCGTAAATTATCTTTTGGCATGTATGGGTGCGCCTGTCTGGGCGGATGAAATGGAAATATACCCGGCACGCCTTGTCACCAGTCTGCGTACCAGCGACTCATTGACCGATAACGAATCTTATTTCTTCGCTGAACTTAAACGACTAAAATTAATCATCGATAAATTGGAAGCTGGGGAAGAACTCTTTATTATCCTTGATGAAATCCTGAAAGGTACAAATTCTATGGATAAACAGAAGGGGTCTTTTGCCCTTATCAAACAATTCATGAGTATGAATGCTAACGGTATCATCGCCACTCATGATCTCCTTTTAGGTACTTTAATAGAAGCCTTTCCGGAAAATATCCGGAATTATTGCTTTGAAGCAGATATCACAAATAATGAGCTTACCTTCTCTTATCGGATGAGGAACGGGGTTGCCCAAAATATGAATGCATGTTTCTTAATGAAGAAAATGGGGATTGCCGTTATTGACGACTAATCCCCATCCCACAACATATAAAAATCAAAGTTTTCTCTTTATGCGATTGCTAACTCAAATAAGTGTGCCTATACCTTAAATTTTGCTTTTGGAAAGAAATGCAACAACAGCAGACGCACTTTCATTGGTGTAGTACTGTACCGACGTTATAGGCTGATAATTATAAGGTACAAATTGGAATAGCTGTACCGCTACAAACTTTTTGTCCTCAGAAAGTATAATATCCATTCGTATGTTACCGTTAGACTCACTCTTTATTGCAGAATCTGCAGAAAAAGAACCGGAATTCACTATGTTCACCAACGAATCCATATGTTTTAGGTCAAAGAATACACTATGTTCTTTTGCAACACTGCCTGTCGGTAAATAAACCACCTCTTTTGATTTCCAGAATAGCCGGAAAATGCCCATAAGAAACAGCCCTGTTCCTAGAACCATTAAAGCCATACTGACTGTCGAAGATTTGTCTTCCAGTCCGAAGGTGGAAGCAAATGCTATAACACCGACCACCAACATAATGGAGGATATTAATACACCTGAAAAACTAGTACGTTTTGCGATATCGGGATGTGAAGATGCAAATATAGTAGCATCAATAGCTTGAGTAGTTGCCATAATATTTAAAGTTTAATTTATTAGTAAAAATATAAAGGTGATAGGATGACCGGTAGATAATAAGTTATACCGGTAATCTTAAAAGAAATAATACCAATAAATAAACTGCTAAATAATAATACGCCTTAAAGCAAATACATAGTACTCGCTGGACGGTTGACAATAATAGGATATCGTAGTATTATAAATCTTTCCCAAATGCTGGGAGAGAGAATTCTCATAGTCTGCACAGCATTGTAACAGATTCTTTAGAGTAGAGAAATATTCGCCAAGTTGTACACGCTGGACACGAGTTACCGAAGTCTGATAACTTTGCAAATTATTTAATTCAGCCACAGGCGAACAAGGAAACTCCGGTTCACTGATCTGCTCATGCTGACTCATCGAGTATGTTACGGCATACTTTTCCTGCTCCACTGCTTTTCCAGTGAAAACATTGCCTGCTACCCCGTGAAGGGTAACCGTCAACAACAGAAACAATATAACCTTTACAAATTTTGCCATAATCTCGTACAAATATAACAGATTCTATCCAGGTAAGGTTCATTGAAGAAATCTTTTAATTTATCTTAGGATTAGTAACAGGATCATAACAAAAAAGGCTACCCCGTTGCCGGAATAGCCTTTATATTCGATATGAACAATCGTTGAATTATTCTGCAGACTCTGCTTTAGGTTCTTCAGCCTTAGGAGCTTCAGTTGCAGGAGCTTCAACAGCAGCAGGTGCTGCAGCCTCTGCACTCTTCTTAGAACGACGAGTACGAGTGGCTTTCTTAGCAACTTTTTCCTTAGCCATGTTTTCATTGTAGTCAACTAACTCAATGAAGCACATTTCTGCATTGTCACCCAAACGGTTACCAGTCTTGATAATACGAGTATAACCACCCGGACGATCAGCAATCTTAACAGAGATTTCTTTGAACAATTCTGTTACTGCAATCTTATCTTGCAAGTTGCTAAATACAACACGACGAGAGTTCGTAGTATCTTCTTTAGACTTAGTAATCAAAGGCTCAACAAACTTTTTCAAAGCTTTCGCCTTTGCAACAGTCGTAGTGATTCTTTTGTGCTTGATCAAAGAGCAAGCCATGTTAGATAACATAGCGCTTCTATGAGAAGCAGTACGACCTAAATGATTGAATTTTTTATTATGTCTCATTTTTTATTCTTTATCTAATTTATATTTAGAAATATCGGTTCCAAACGACAGATTCAGACTTTCCAGCAAATCATCAAGCTCGGTAAGCGATTTCTTTCCGAAGTTTCTGAATTTCAACAGGTCAGTTTTGTTGAATTGTACCAAGTCGCCGAGAGTTTCTACGTCAGCAGCCTTCAAGCAGTTGAGGGCACGAACTGACAAGTCCATATCAACGAGTTTAGTTTTCAACAATTGACGCATGTGCAATACTTCTTCATCAAACTCTTCATTGCCGTCAGTATCATTACTTTCAAGCGTGATCTTCTCATCTGAGAATAACATGAAGTGATATATCAGGATCTTTGCAGCTTCTTTCAGCGCTTCTTTCGGATGTATAGAACCGTCGGTACTAATTTCAAGTACTAGCTTTTCGTAGTCAGTCTTCTGTTCTACACGGAAGTTTTCTACAGCATACTTGACATTACGTATCGGTGTATAAATAGAGTCGATTGGAATTACATTAACATCCGTACAGTACTCGCGATTTTCATCAGCAGGCACATAACCACGTCCTTTGTTAATTGTAATATCAATCTGCATAGTTGACTTAGAATCTAAATGACAAATAACTAATTCCGGATTTAACACTTCAAATCCAGTCAAATACTTACCTATGTCACCTGCTTTAAATTCACTGGAATTCTCGACAGTAATGCTCACTTTTTCGCTCTCGAACTCTTCAACTACTTGCTTGAATCTCACTTGTTTCAGATTCAAGATAATGTTGGTAACATCCTCTTTTACTCCAGGTACACTAGAAAATTCATGCTCCACACCATCGATTCTGATAGTTGTGATAGCAAAACCCTCTAATGAAGAGAGAAGGATACGGCGTAACGCATTACCTACAGTAATACCAAAACCGGGTTCCAACGGACGAAATTCGAATTTACCGAATCTGGAGTCCGCCTCCAACATTAATACTTTATCAGGTTTTTGAAATGCTAATATCGCCATGAAATTAATTATTATTTAGAATACAATTCAACGATCAAATGTTCTTTAATGTTCTCAGGAATGTCAGCTCTCTCAGGTATGTGCAACATTTTACCAACCTTTGAAGCTTCATCCCATTCCAACCAAGCATATTTGCTATGATTGAAACCAGCGAGAGAATTAGCAATTACTTCCAAAGATTTAGATCTTTCACGAACACCAATCAATTGTCCTGGTTTTACTGCGTATGAAGGAATGTTTACTACTTCACCATCTACAGTAATATGTTTGTGACCAACCAACTGACGAGCAGCAGCACGTGTAGGAGCAATACCCAAACGGAATACTACGTTGTCAAGACGGCCTTCCAGCAATTGAAGGAGTACCTCACCGGTAATACCTTTCGCAGTAGCTGCCTTTTCAAACAAATTGCGGAATTGTTTTTCTAAAACCCCATAGGTGTATTTAGCTTTCTGCTTTTCACGAAGTTGCACACCATATTCGGAAGTTTTTCTTTTTCTTGAATTTCCATGTTGTCCGGGAGGATAGTTCTTCTTTGACAAAACTTTATCAGCTCCAAAGATTCCTTCACCGAATTTACGGGCGATTCTTGATTTTGGTCCAGTATATCTAGCCATTTCTTTTAAATATTTAATTGTTTATTCATGAACTTAATTTGTTGCAGCCGCGATTACAGAGAGAAATTAAATGTAATCCAAAAACAAAATCAAGATCATTGTGTAAGTTAAAGGTAAATTAAACTCTACGTCTTTTCGGAGGACGACAACCATTATGTGGAAGCGGAGTCACGTCAATGATTTCAGTAACTTCGATACCAGCACCGTGGATAGTTCTAATAGCAGACTCACGTCCGTTACCTGGACCCTTCACATATGCTTTTACCTTTCTTAGGCCAAGATCGAATGCAATTTTAGCACAATCTTGGGCAGCCATCTGCGCTGCATAAGGAGTGTTCTTTTTAGAACCTCTAAATCCCATTTTACCAGCAGATGACCAAGAGATAATCTGCCCTTCACTATTTGCAAGAGAAACAATAATATTGTTGAAAGATGAATGAACATGCAACTGTCCATTAGCGTCTACTTTCACATTTCTCTTTTTAGCTGCAACTGTTTTTTTTGCCATATCAACAATTATTATTTAGTAGCTTTTTTCTTATTAGCAACGGTTTTCTTTCTACCCTTACGAGTACGTGCATTGTTCTTAGTGCTCTGACCTCTTACAGGCAGACCAATACGGTGACGTACACCACGATAGCAACCAATATCCATTAATCGCTTAATGTTCAATTGGATTTCAGAACGAAGATCACCTTCTACTTTATACTCTGCACCGATAATCTCACGAATCTTAGCAGCCTGATCATCTGTCCAGTCTTTAACCTTCAGATCTTTATCTACACCAGCTTTATCTAAAATTTTTGCTGAACTACTGCGACCTATTCCATATACATAGGTCAACGCAATTTCACCTCTTTTGTTCTGAGGCAAATCTACACCAACTATTCTTATAGCCATATACTAAATTATTTTTTTTGCAAAAATAACAAATTATCCTTGACGTTGTTTATACTTAGGATTTTTCTTGTTAATAACATACAAACGGCCATTACGTCTAACGATCTTACATTCTGGCGTGCGTTTCTTTAATGATGCTCTTACTTTCATATCTTATTTTATTTATATCTAAACACAATTCTTCCTTTCGATAAGTCGTAAGGAGACATTTCGACTCTCACTTTATCCCCCGGCAGGATCTTGATGTAATGCATCCGCATCTTACCTGAAATATGTGCAGTAATCTCATGTCCGTTTTCTAATTCAACACGAAACATTGCATTAGACAATGCTTCAACTATAACTCCATCTTGTTCTATTGCAGATTGCTTTGCCATATTATATTGCTTTATCTCCTAAAACTTCTTCTATGAATTTGAATGAAGACAAAATATCAGCTTCACCAGCTCCAACAGCTACCGTATGTTCAAAATGCGCAGCACATTTACGATCTCTGGTCCTCACAGTCCACCCGTCACGTTCCATAATCACTTGTCGGTCTCCCAATGTTATCATCGGCTCTATTGCTATGCAAAGACCTCTCTTCATCAAAGGTCCATATCCTCTTTTACCATAATTAGGTACTTGAGGATCTTCGTGCATCTCTTTACCGATGCCATGACCTACAAACTCACGCACTACACCATAAGAGTGAGACTCACAATATTGCTGAATAGCATACCCGATGTCTCCGATTCTCTTGCCTTGCACTGCGTTTTGAATACCGATATATAACGCTTCTTTAGTAACCTTCAACAAATTACGAACTTCCTCGTCCACCTCTCCTACACAAAAAGTATAAGCAGAATCACCACAGAAACCATTCATATAAGTTCCACAATCCACAGATACGATATCACCATCTTTCAGAACAATATCATTCGGAATTCCATGTACTACCTGATCATTTACAGAAGTACAAAGGGATGCGGGAAACGGTTCTCCATATTGATTCGGAAATCCTTTGAAAGTTGGAATCGCTCCATGATCTCTAATGAACTCTTCGGCAACTTTATCCAACTCACGTGTAGTCACACCAGGCTTCACCAGTTTGGCAACCTCAGCAAGAGTCTTGCCAACAAGCAGGTTGCTCTGACGGAGCAATTCTATTTCATCTTCTGTTTTAAGAAATATCATTTCTAATCTAAAGAATTAATATGCCGCTACACCAGCGCGCCCTTTGATACGACCGGATTTCAACAGACCGTCATAATGTCTCATCAACAAATGACTTTCAACCTGTTGCAGCGTATCTAGAACTACACCTACAAGAATTAACAAAGATGTACCGCCGAAGAATTGAGCGAATCCGGCTTGCACTCCGAATATACCGGCAAAAGCAGGCATAATGGCAACCAAAGCCAAGAAGAAAGAGCCCGGCAAAGTGATACGTGACATAATATCATCGATATACTCTGCTGTCTGCTTTCCCGGTTTGATACCAGGGATGAAACCATTATTTCTCTTCATATCCTCAGCCATCTGAGTCGGATTGATTGTAATTGCAGTATAGAAATATGTAAATAATATAATCATTACCGCAAAGACAAAGTTATACCAGAAACTTGTATGATCTGTAAACGCATGCAAGAAACCGCCTGCATCATTTACATTTGAGAAACCGATAAATGTAATAGGTATAAACATGATTGCCTGAGCAAAGATGATAGGCATTACACCTGCAGCATTCACTTTCAAAGGAATGTACTGTCTAGCACCACCATATTGCTTGTTACCTACAATTCTTTTTGCATACTGTACAGGAATCTTTCTTGTACCCTGCACCAAAAGAATAGCGGCACCAATCACTAATAACAAGAATACGATTTCAATTATAAACATGATCAAACCACCACTCTTATTTGCTACTCTGGATACAACTTCTTGCAACAAAGCATCAGGGAAACGAGCGATAATACCAATCAAGATGATAAATGAAATACCATTACCAATACCTTTATCAGTAATTCTTTCACCAAGCCACAAAATAAACATACTACCAGCTGCCAAAATAATGGTAGAGGTAATCATAAACAGAGTCCAATCTAATGAAGCATTCAAGGAAGGACCAGCCTGCATTTTAAGATTGAGCAAATAAGAAGGGGCCTGAACTAACAATATAGCAATCGTCAGATAACGAGTATATTGATTCATTTTTCTTCTGCCGCTCTCACCTTCGCGCTGTAATTTCTGGAAATACGGCACAGCGATTCCCAACAACTGGATCACGATAGATGCAGAGATATAAGGCATAATTCCTAATGCAAAAATAGAGGCATTAGAAAATGCTCCTCCAGAGAACATATTTAACAAGGCTAAAAGGCCTTCACTTGTTTGTTCGTGCAATTTTGCCAACATCGCCGGATTGATACCCGGTAATACGACGTATGACCCAAAACGGTAAATTGCCACAAACAATATGGTGATGAGGATCCGCTGTCTCAGATCCTCAATCTTCCATATATTCTTTAATGTTTCAATAGCTTTTCTCATTGAATCAGAGTTTTACTACAGTTCCACCAGCAGCCTCGATAGCAGCAGTTGCAGTCTTAGAGAATGCATGAGCTTCTACTTCCAGCTTGTTAGTCAGAGTTCCGTTACCCAATACTTTTACTAACTGATTTGAAGAAATAAATCCTGCTTCGATAAAGTCGTTTATACCAACTTTTACCAAACTCTTAGCTTCAGCGAGTTTTTGGATAGTATCCAAGTTGATAGCTTTATATTCTACACGATTGATATTCTTAAAACCAAATTTAGGAACTCGACGTTGAAGAGGCATCTGACCACCTTCAAAACCGATTTTCTTAGAGTATCCAGATCTTGATTTAGCTCCTTTATGACCTCTTGTAGAAGTACCGCCTAATCCAGAACCAGCACCACGTCCAATTCTTTTTCTTGTCTTAGTAGATCCCTCTGCAGGTTTTAAATTACTTAAGTTCATATTGTAATTTCGTTTTATTATTCAACAAATAATTACTTAACAATGGCAACCAAGTGTTTTACTTTATCTACCATTCCAAGAATTGAAGGAGTGCTTTCGTGTTCAACCACGCGGTTCAGTTTACGAAGTCCCAGTGCATCAAGAGTTCTCTTCTGATCAGCCGGAGCACCAATTCTACTTTTAACTTGTTTAATCTTTATAGTTGACATATCTCCTCCTTATCCTCTAAATACTTTTTCAACACTAATACCTCTGTTCTGAGCAACCATTCTTGCATCACGCATCTCACTCAAAGCTTCAATTGTAGCTTTAACAAGGTTGTGCGGATTTGAAGAACCCTTAGATTTAGCCAAAACGTCAGTAACACCAACACTTTCCAATACAGCACGCATAGCACCACCAGCTACAACACCTGTTCCGTGAGATGCAGGCTTGATGAATACTTCAGCACCACCAAATCTAGCTGATTGTTCGTGAGGAACAGTACCCTTTAAAATAGGTACTCTTACCAGGTTCTTTTTAGCTGACTCAACACCTTTAGCGATAGCAGCTGTTACTTCACCTGCTTTACCAAGCCCCCAACCAATGATACCTTCTTCGTTACCTACAACAACGATTGCAGAGAAACTAAAAGTTCTACCACCTTTGGTAACTTTAGTAACACGATTAATAGCAACCAATCTATCTTTCAGTTCTATATCGTTAGTAATCTTAACTCTATTATTAACTCCTGCCATAATGATTAAAATTTAAGTCCACCGTTACGAGCAGCATCAGCTACTTCTTTTATTCTCCCATGATACAAGTAACCATTACGGTCGAAAACTACAGTAGTTATACCTGCTTCCTGAGCCTTTTTAGCAATCATTTCACCCACTTTAGCAGCTTGTTCTTTTTTAGCGACTTTCTCAGTCAAACCTAAAGAAGAAGCGGCAGCCAAAGTTTTGCCAGAAAGATCATCGATAATCTGGACATAAATTTGCTTGTTACTTCTAAATACACTCATACGCGGACATTCAGTAGTACCTGAAATTTTGTTGCGTACTCTATATTTGATCTTAATTCGTCTTTCTATTTTTGTTGTCATAATAATCTAATTTTATATGATTTACTTAGCACCGGCTGATTTACCAGACTTTCTACGAATTACTTCGCCAACAAACTTAATACCTTTACCCTTGTATGGTTCAGGCTTACGGAAAGAACGTATTTTAGAGCAAACTTGACCAAGCAACTGTTTGTCACACGATTCCAATATGATAAGAGGATTCTTATTTCTTTCAGACTTAGTTTCAACTTTTACCTCAGCAGGCAATTGAATGAAAATATTGTGTGTATAACCTAAAGCCAGTTCAATGATATTACCTTGGTTAGAAGCACGATAACCTACACCAACAAGTTCCAACTCTTTCTTATATCCTTCAGATACGCCCACAACCATGTTATGAACCAATGAACGATACAAGCCGTGGAAAGCATGTTTCTGCTTCGGATTATCAAGCATTTCCTTATCGTTTTCTGTTAAAGTTACGTGTCCGTCTTCAATCGCAACATTGATAGCAGGATTCACATATTGGCTCATTTCGCCTTTGGGTCCCTTTACGGTAACCACATTATCCTTCAGAGTGACTGTCACTCCAGCAGGGATACTAATGGGTAATTTTCCTATTCTTGACATTCTAATTCCTCCTAATTAATATACATAACACAAGACTTCACCACCGATCTTCAGTTCTGCAGCCTCTTTGTTAGTCATTACACCTTTGGAAGTAGATATTATAGCAATACCCAACCCATTAATAACACGCGGCATATCTTTGTAACCGGTATACTTACGCATACCCGGAGAAGATATTCTTTCTAACTTCTTGATTGCGTTAACTTTGTTAACAGAATCATACTTCAAGGCAACTTTAATAGTTCCTTGAGGACCATCTTCTACAAACTTATAATTAAGAATGTAGCCTTTCTCAAAAAGAATCTTAGTGATTTCTTTTTTCAAATTCGAAGCGGGAACTTCAACAACTCTGTGCTTTGCACCAATCGCGTTCCGCAACCTCGTCAAATAATCTGCTATTGGATCAGTCATATAAAAAATAAATTAAATTAATCAGGACTACCCTGACAATATTTAAACAATAATTACCAGCTTGCTTTTTTTACGCCTGGTATCAGTCCGTTAGACGCCATTTCACGGAATTGAATTCTCGAAATTCCGAATTGACGAATATAACCTTTAGGACGTCCAGTCAGTTTGCAACGGTTGTGCATACGAATCGGGTTAGAATTCTTTGGCAACTCTTGCAATTTCTGTGCAGCTTCAAAAGCATCAGCAGGATCACCTGTTCTTACGATTTGCTTCAAAGCAGCTCTTTTTTCGGCGTATTTGGCTACTAATTTAGCACGTTTAACTTCACGTGCTTTCATTGATTCCTTTGCCATATCTATTAGTCTTTTTTAGCGTTTTTAAAAGGTAAACCGAATTCCTTCAGCAATGCATAACCTTCTTCATCTGTTTCCGCAGAGGTTACAAAGGTAATATTCATTCCGAGAATTCTTGTAATACTATCGATATTTATTTCAGGGAAAATGATTTGTTCCTGAATACCAAGGGTATAGTTACCTTTACCATCAAACTTACTTTCGATACCTTTGAAGTCACGAATACGAGGAAGAGCTACACGAACCAATTTTTCAAGGAATTCGTACATTCTTTCACGACGTAAAGTCACCATAACGCCAATCGGCATTTTTTTACGCAACTTAAAGTTCGCGATATCTTTACGAGAAATGGTAGCTACAGCCTTTTGACCTGTGATAGCTGTCATTTCATTGATTGCAACTTCAATAATCTTCTTGTCAGCAACAGCCATACCTAAACCCTGATTGATAACAATCTTCTTAAGTACGGGTATCTGCATTGTAGAAGAATACTGGAACTGTGATTTCAATGCAGGTGCTATACGCTCTGCATATTCTTTCTTAAGACTAGCAGTATTACTCATTACTTAATCTCCTCTCCTGATTTTTTAGAATAACGCACTACAGTTCTTTTACCTTCCAAAGAACTTACTTTTCTCCCAATACGCGTTGCTTTACCAGTTTTTGGATCAACCGGGTTCAAGTTTGAAATGTGGATAGAAGCTTCCTGCTTCACAATACCACCCTGCGGATTCTTAGCATTCGGCTTTGTGCTTTTAGATACCATATTGATACCTTCTACAAATGCACGTCCTTCTTTAACAAGAACCTTCAATACACGACCAGTTTTGCCCTTATCTTCACCAGCATTTACGTAAACTGTATCGCCTTTTTTAATATGTAATTTACTCATTACTTAAATCTTTTACAAAATTAAAGTACCTCAGGCGCAAGTGACACAACTTTCATGTTTGTAGCACGAAGTTCTCTTGCTACAGGACCGAAAATACGACTTCCTCTAATTTCACCTGCATTATTCAACAACACGCAAGCATTATCATCAAAACGTATATAAGAACCATCAGGACGACGGATTTCTTTCTTCGTACGTACAATCAAAGCCTTTGATACTGCACCTTTTTTAACATCACTAGAAGGGATAACGCTTTTCACTGAAACAACAATGACATCCCCCACTGAAGCATAACGACGACCTGTGCCACCCAAAACGCGGATACACAAAGCCTCTTTCGCTCCACTGTTATCACATACTGTAAGTCTGGATTCTACTTGTATCATAATTACTTAGCTCTTTCAATTATTTCTACTAATCTCCATCTTTTAGTCTTGCTCAAAGGACGAGTTTCCATGATGCTTACAGTATCACCGATATTGCATTCATTCTTTTCATCGTGAGCATGGTACTTCTTCGTTTTACTAACGAACTTACCATATATAGGGTGTTTTTCCTTAAACTTGGCAGCAACTGTGATAGTCTTATCCATCTTATTGCTCAACACAACCCCTGTTCTTTCTTTTCTTAAATTTCTTGCTTCCATCAAGCTGATCATTTATTGTTAAGTTCTCTTTGGCGTAACTCAGTTTTCATACGCGCAATAGTCCTGCGTAATTGTTTGATTTGAGCAGGATTTTCCAAAGGAGAAATAGAATGATTGATAACCATCTGGTCATAATTAGCTGTTTCTGCCTCTACTCTTTCTACTAAATCATTAGTAGTCATTTCTTTAATTTCTGCAATTTTCATAACACTTACGCATTTTGATTTTGAATATCATAATCACGTCTTACGACAAACTTCGTTGTAATAGGAAGCTTTTGAGCAGCTAAGCGCAATGCTTCTTTCGCGATTTCGTAAGATACTCCTTCAGCTTCAATAATGATTCTACCTGGAGTTACGGGAGCCACAAATCCCTCTGGAGCACCCTTACCTTTACCCATACGTACATCGGCAGGCTTTCTAGTGATCGGCTTATCCGGGAATATACGGATCCAGATCTGTCCTTGACGTTGCATATATCTTGTTACTGCAATACGAGCAGCTTCGATCTGACGGCCTGTAATCCACTTAGTCTCCAAAGCCTTTATGCCAAAAGAACCGAAGGCCAACTGGTTACCTCTCTGGGCATTACCTTTCTGACGGCCTTTCTGTTGTCTTCTGAATTTTGTCTTTTTCGGTTGTAACATAGTTTCCTAAAATTCAAATTCGTTTAGCGATTATTTTTCTTTCTTTTGAAGTTCTTTCCGCCGTTGTTTCCACCATTGTTTCCACGACCACTTTCTTTGCTTTGTGTAAAGTTCGGAGCCAATTCTCTCTTACCAAACACTTCACCTCTACAAATCCAAACCTTGATACCCAGCAAACCTACTTTAGTCAATGCTTCTGCATGACAGTAGTCGATATCAGCTCTGAAAGTGTGCAACGGAGTTCTTCCTTCTTTATACATTTCAGAACGGGCCATTTCAGCTCCATTCAAACGTCCTGAAATCTGAATTTTGATACCTTCAGCACCCATACGCATAGTGTTTGCGATAGCCATCTTGATGGCGCGGCGATAGGCAATTTTACCTTCTACCTGGCGAGCTATGTTATTAGCAACAATCACAGCATCCAGTTCCGGTCTTTTCACTTCAAAGATATTGATTTGAATATCTTTGTCGGTAACCTTCTTCAACTCTTCCTTCAACTTATCAACTTCCTGGCCACCTTTACCAATGATAATGCCTGGGCGAGCAGTACAAACAGTAATAGTAACGAGCTTCAGCGTACGTTCAATTACGATTCTTGATACACTTGCCTTTGCAAGTCTTGCATTAAGATATTTACGGATTTTGCTATCTTCCAGCAAAGAATCACCGTAATCATTTCCACCATACCAGTTAGAATCCCATCCTCTGATAATTCCTAAACGGTTGCTTATTGGATTAACTTTTTGTCCCATCTACCTTAATTTTGATCTTCGTTATTACTTTTAGCACCAACGAACAATGTTACGTGATTTGAACGTTTGCGAATTCTATAACCTCTACCCTGTGGTGCCGGTCTCATTCTTTTGAGTGTAGCTCCACCATCAACAAAAATCTTTGTTACGAACAATTCACCGCTTTCAGCTTTACGTTCGTTTTTCTGTTCCCAGTTAGCAATTGCAGAGCGAAGCAATTTTTCCACTCTTGCAGCAGCTTCTTTTGAAGAAAATTTCAAAACACCAAGTGCTCTGTTCACTTCCATGCCACGAATCATGTCTGCAACCAGACGCATCTTACGCGGAGAAGTAGGAACATTTTGCAATTTTGCAAAATACATGGTCTTAAGGGCTTCTTTTCTTTTTTCAGCCGATATTTTTTTTCTTGCTCCCATTATTATTATTACTTTATTATTTCAAATAAATCCTGTTATTTTTTCTTATTACCAGCGTGTCCTCTGAATGTACGAGTTGGAGCAAATTCGCCCAACTTGTGTCCTACCATATTCTCGGTAACATAAACAGGAATAAATTTATTTCCATTGTGAACTGCAACTGTATGGCCTACAAAATCAGGCGAAATCATTGAAGCTCTGGCCCAAGTCTTTACTACGACTTTCTTACCTGATTCATTCATGGCAAGAATTCTCTTTTCAAGCTTAACGTTAATATATGGACCTTTTTTTAATGAACGACTCATAGTTTACTCAATTAATCAGATTACTTTTTTCTTCTCTCAATAATGTACTTAGATGATTGTTTCTTAGGAGCTCTAGTCTTAAGTCCCTTAGCATACAATCCCTTACGTGATCTTGGGTGACCTCCGGAAGCGCGTCCTTCACCACCACCCATCGGGTGATCAACCGGGTTCATTACAACGCCACGGTTACGAGGACGACGTCCTTGCCAACGAGAACGTCCAGCTTTACCTGAACTTTCCAATCCATGATCAGAGTTACCTACACTACCGATAGTAGCTTTACAAGTGCTAAGAATCTGTCTTACTTCACCTGAAGGCAACTTAATTACACAGTACTTACCCTCACGAGAAGTTAACTGAGCAAAGTTACCAGCTGAGCGAACCAGAGCAGCACCCTGTCCCGGACGTAATTCGATATTGTGAATCACAGTACCCACCGGAATGTTTTGAAGAGGAAGAGCATTACCAATCTCTGGCGCTGCTGTTTCACCTGACATCAGAGTCGCACCAACTTGCAATCCATTGGGAGCAATAATATATCTTTTTTCTCCATCAGCATAAAATAACAGAGCGATACGAGCCGAACGGTTCGGATCGTATTCAATTGTTTTAACCACTGCTGGAACACCGTCCTTATTTCTCTTGAAATCAACAATTCTAATCACCTTTCTATGACCGCCACCAATGTAGCGCATAGTCATCTTACCTTCGTTGTTACGACCGCCAGATGATTTCTTACCATATACAAGAGACTTTTCTGGTACTGATGCAGTAATTTCTTCGAAAGTACCAATAATTTTATGTCTTTGCCCCGGTGTTGTGGGCTTAAATTTACGTACTGCCATTTTTATTAAATATTGCTATAAAAATCAATAGTATCTCCTTCTTTCAATGTTACGATTGCTTTTTTGAAAGCGTTCGTACGACCATTGATGATACCTGCTTTGGTATAACGGCTCTTATTTTTGCCAGCATACTTCACAGTATTCACATCAACTACTGTAACATTATAAAGAGCTTCAACTTCCTTCTTAATTTCCAGTTTGTTAGCATCAGGACGCACAACAAAGCCGAAACGATTCAGCTTATCTGTAATTGCAGTCATTTTCTCTGTTACCAACGGTTTAATAATAATTCCCATTATTTAAGCCTCCTATTTAAATTAAGATATTGTCAATAGCTTTCAGAGAGTTTTCTGTAAGCATAACAACCCCAGCATTCAATACTCTGTAAGTATTTAATCCTGAGATAGTCTGAACATTAGCACCCTCGATGTTACGAGCTGACAAATATACGTTTTTATTTGCTTCCGGTAAAATCACAAGTAGCTTTTTATCGGAAACTTTAAGATTTTTTGTCATTGCAACGAAATCTTTCGTCTTTGGAGCTTCAAAATTGAAATCTTCAACGACAACGATCGCATTGTTTTGAGCTTTATAAGACAAAGCGGACTTACGAGCCAATGTCTTAACTTTTTTATTTAACTTGAAGAAGTAGTCTCTTGGTTTCGGACCGAATACGCGAGCACCACCAACAAGAACCGGTGAATTCATATCACCACGACGTGCTCCACCGCCACCTTTCTGACGACCGATCTTACGAGTAGAACCACTGATTTCACTTCTTTCTTTTGACTTATGAGTACCCTGACGCTGATTAGCCATAAACTGCTTTACGTCCAAATAAATAGCGTGGTCGTTGGGCTCAATTCCGAAGATAGATTCGTTTAACGTAACCTTTCTCCCAGTGTCTTCACCTTTAATGTTATATACGTTAACTTCCATTATTTCTCAATTAATACGATTGAACCTTTGCAACCCGGGATAGAACCTTTAACCAAAAGAAGGTTATGATCCGCGATTACTTTTAATACCTGCAAGTTTTGTACAGTGACTCTGTCACCACCAAGCTGTCCACCCATACGCATTCCTTTGAATACCTTTGCAGGGTAAGAACAAGCACCGATAGAACCTGGCTTACGAGCACGGTTGTGCTGTCCGTGAGTAGTCTGGCCTACACCACCAAAACCATGTCTTTTTACTACGCCCTGGAAACCTTTACCTTTAGAAGTACCAACAACGTCAACAAAGTTAGCGTCATTAAACATTTCTACAGTAACTGTATCCCCCAGATTCAATTCTGTTTCAAATTCTTTGAACTCAGCCAAGTGTCTCTTCGGTGTTACTCCAGCTCTTTTAAAGTGACCCATCAACGGTTTAGTTGTGTGCTTTTCCTTTTTGTCTTGGAAACCCAACTGAACAGCTTCATAGCCATCCTTTTCTACAGTTTTAACTTGAGTAACAACACAAGGACCTGCTTCGATAACAGTGCATGGTACGTTTTTACCATCGGCACTGAAAACGGATGTCATTCCGATTTTTTTTCCTAATAATCCTGGCATTTCACTAATTTTTAATTATCAAACTTTAATTTCTACTTCCACACCACTCGGTAACTCCAGCTTCATCAGAGCATCTACCGTCTTAGCTGTTGAGCTATAGATGTCGATCAATCTCTTGTAAGAAGAGAGTTCAAACTGTTCACGAGACTTTTTGTTTACGAAAGTCGAGCGGTTCACTGTAAAGATACGCTTGTGCGTAGGAAGAGGAATTGGCCCACTAACAATAGCACCCGTAGCCTTTACGGTTCTTACAATCTTCTCAGCCGATTTGTCAACCAAGTTGTGGTCGTAAGATTTCAATTTAATTCTAATTTTCTGACTCATTATAATTTTAAATTTAGATAGTTATAAATAAGATAAAGCGGCAGGCTAAGAGTCATTCGCTAGCCTGCTGCCTTAGATATTTTAGAGTAAATCAGCACGTCCCTTCACTTCTTCCAATACAGCCTTAGCAATAGAAGTAGAAACCTGAGCGTGATGAGAGTAAACCATAGATGAAGTTGCACGACCTGAAGTGATTGTACGCAACGCTGTTACATAACCAAACATTTCAGCCAACGGAACCATTGCTTTCACGATACGAGCACCTGAACGGCTGGACTCCATACCTTCAACCTGGCCACGACGTTTGTTCAAGTCACCAATGACATCACCCATATTTTCTTCCGGAGTTACAACCTCCAGCTTCATGATAGGCTCCATCAGCACCGGACCTGCCTTAGCACATGCATTCTTATATGCTTGGATAGCACAAATTTCGAAAGACAACTGGTCAGAGTCAACCGGATGGAATGAACCATCAACCAAAGTTACTTTCAGTGAATCCAACGGATAACCCGCCAATACACCATTTTTCATCGCAGTCGTGAAACCTTTCTGAACCGACGGAATAAATTCCTTAGGAATATTACCACCCTTTACTTCATCAACAAATTGCAATCCACCTTCCTTGAAGTCTTCATCAACCGGACCAATCTTAACGATGATATCAGCAAACTTACCACGACCACCGGATTGTTTCTTATAAACTTCGCGAAGATCAACTGTTTTTGTAATTGCTTCTTTGTAGTTAACCTGCGGTTTACCTTGATTACATTCTACTTTGAACTCACGTTTCAAACGGTCGATAATGATATCCAAGTGAAGCTCACCCATACCAGAGATAACAGTCTGACCTGTCTGCTCATCAGTTTTTACCGTAAACGTCGGATCTTCCTCAGCAAGTTTAGACAAACCATTAGACAATTTATCCATGTCTTTCTGAGTTTTAGGCTCAACTGCAATACCGATAACCGGTTCCGGGAAATCCATAGATTCAAGTACAATCGGAGCACTTTCGTCACACAATGTATCACCTGTATGGATATCTTTAAAACCTACACCCGCACCGATATCACCAGCACCGATTACTTCAACCGGATTCTGTTTGTTTGAATGCATCTGGAACAGACGAGAAACACGTTCTTTCTTTCCAGAGCGAGAGTTGTAAATATAAGAACCAGCCTCGATCTTACCTGAATATACACGGAAGAAAGTCAAACGACCAACATACGGGTCAGTAGCAATCTTAAACGCCAAAGCTGATGTCTTTTCATCATCACTCGGTTTACGATCTTCTTCAGCACCAGTATTCGGGTTTGTTCCTATTACATTTTCGGTATCCAATGGAGAAGGCAAGAAAGCACAAACGTAGTCAAGCAAAGTCTGTACACCCTTATTCTTGAATGAAGAACCGCAAAGCATTGGAACAACAGCCATCTGAACAGTTGCATTACGAAGAGCTCTCAAGACTTCTTCTTCTGTAATAGTAGAAGGGTCATCGAAATATTTCTCCATCAAAGCATCATCAAATTCAGCTACTTTTTCGAGCATTTTATCTCTCCATTCGTTTGCTTCATCAACAAGATCTGCTGGAATTTCTTCTACAGTATAGTCAGCACCCATTGTTTCATCATGCCAATAGATAGCTTTCATTTTGATAAGATCAACAAGACCTTTGAAAGATTCTTCAGCACCGATAGGAACAACAATAGGACAAGGATTAGCTCCTAGAACATCCTTCATCTGACGAACCACTTCAAAGAAGTCTGCACCAGAACGGTCCATCTTATTTACGTAGGCAATACGAGGTACATTATACTTGTCAGCCTGACGCCATACAGTTTCCGACTGAGGTTCTACACCACCTACTGCACAGTAAGCAGCAACAGCACCGTCCAAGATACGCAATGAACGTTCTACTTCAGCAGTAAAGTCAACGTGTCCCGGAGTGTCAATCAAGTTAATTTTATAGGTATCACCTGCATATTGCCAACGTGTAGTAGTCGCTGCAGATGTAATAGTAATACCACGTTCTTGTTCCTGCTCCATCCAGTCCATAGTAGCAGCACCATCATGCACCTCACCAATCTTGTGAGTCAATCCGGTATAGAACAGGATACGTTCAGAAGTTGTTGTTTTTCCGGCATCGATGTGAGCCATGATACCGATATTACGAGTCAAATGTAAATCTTGCTTAGCCATCTTAATTCCTTTTACTTTAAGTTTTTAATGATTGTATCTTATAGTATTAGAATCTAAAATGAGCAAATGCACGGTTAGCTTCAGCCATTCTGTGCATATCTTCTTTACGCTTATATGCACCACCTTGTTCATTGAAGGCATCCATGATTTCAGCAGCCAGTTTATCAGCCATTGATTTACCACCTCTTTTACGAGCAAACAGAATCAGATTCTTCATTGAGATTGATTCTTTACGATCCGGACGGATTTCAGTAGGAACTTGGAAAGTAGCACCACCTACACGGCGAGACTTAACTTCCACTTGCGGAGTCACATTATCCAAAGCCTTTTTCCAGATTTCGAGAGCGGATTTTTCTTCATTAGGAAGTTTCACTTTCACTGTTTCCAGAGCGGCATAAAAGATTTCATAAGATGTATTCTTTTTACCATCATACATCAAATGGTTTACGAACTTAGAAACCTTTTGGTCATTAAACACGGGATCCGGAAGGATAACGCGTTTTTTTGGTTTTGCTTTTCTCATTTGTTTGAAAAATAATGTTTTTTGTTCTTGGTTGTCTACTTCTTGACTTCTTCAACTCTCCCACCGGAGAATTTACTCAACCTTTAGCATCTCCAACAAACTAAAACGTAAGTTATTACTTTAATTTTAATTAGGTTTTAATCCTTATTTTTTCTTAGCCGGTGCAGCTTGTCCCGGTTTCGGACGCTTAGCGCCGTATTTAGAACGTCTTTGAGTACGACCAGCAACACCTGCTGTATCAAGAGTTCCACGTACAATGTGATAACGTACACCTGGAAGGTCTTTTACACGACCGCCACGTACCAAAACGATTGAGTGTTCCTGCAAGTTGTGTCCTTCTCCCGGAATGTATGAGTTCACCTCTTTTTGGTTAGTCAAACGTACACGGGCTACTTTACGCATTGCAGAGTTCGGCTTCTTCGGAGTAGTAGTGTATACTCTCACGCAAACGCCACGTCTTTGAGGACAAGAATCCAAGGCCGGAGATTTACTTTTCTCCACCAGCACTTCGCGTCCTTTTCTTACTAATTGCTGAATTGTAGGCATTTTAATTGTTTTTTGATTTATATTATTGTTATATTAATTTCGCAACTATACATTTTGGGCTGCAAAAATACGAATAATATTTGAATATTCAATGCACTACAACCTTTTTTTATTTTTTAATATTTTTATATCAGCCTCACGCTTCGCCTTTTACACTCGCCAAAGGAGGAATCGAAGATTCGTCAGAAGTACGTATCGGACCAAATACCCGTTCATATTTAGCGATATTATCTTCTAAAGCCCGTAACAGACGTTTTGCATGCTCAGGAGCTACAACAATACGAGATTGCACTCCAGCCTTAGGCATACCCGGCATTACATGTATAAAATCAAGAATAAATTCTGAACTTGAATGGGTAATGATAGCAAGATTGGCATATGTACCCTGTGCCACTTCTTCCTTCAATTCAATCTGCAATTGACCGTTATTATTTTGTTCTTCCATATTTTATATGATTAATAGTTATTCTGCAAAATAACGCAATTTTCTTTAGATATTTTCATGTTGAGCAAACAAAAAAGCGGTCCGACATTCGAACCGCTTTTCTATTATATCTGATTTTCCAATTAGAGCTTCGGACCAGCAGCAACCAAAGCCTTACCAGCTTCGGTACCTGTAAACTTAGCAAAGTTCTTGATGAAACGTCCAGCCAAATCTTTTGCTTTCTCTTCCCATTTACAAGCACATTCATAAGTATCGCGCGGATCAAGGATTTTCGGATCAACACCCGGAAGTTCTGTAGGAACAACAAAATCGAAATAAGGAATAACCTTAGTCGGAGCTTTGTCGATAGAACCGTCAAGGATAGCATCGATAATACCACGAGTATCTTTGATAGAGATACGTTTGCCGGAACCATTCCAGCCAGTGTTAACCAAGTATGCTTTAGCACCGGTCATTTCCATTTTCTTAACCAGTTCTTCTGCATATTTAGTCGGGTGCAATGACAAGAAAGCAGCACCGAAGCAAGCTGAGAAAGTCGGAGTAGGTTCAGTGATACCACGTTCTGTACCAGCCAACTTAGCTGTAAATCCAGACAAGAAGTAGTATTGAGCCTGTTCCGGATTCAAGATAGATACCGGAGGCAATACACCGAATGCATCAGCAGACAAGAAAATAACTTGTTTAGCGTGAGGGCCTTTAGATACAGGTTTAACGATGTTTTCGATGTGATAAATAGGATAAGAAACACGAGTATTTTCCGTTACACTCTTATCCGTGAAATCGATCTTGCCATTAGCATCAACAGTTACGTTTTCCAGTAAAGCGTCACGTTTGATAGCATTGTAGATATCCGGTTCACTGTCTTTATCCAAGTTGATAACTTTAGCATAGCAACCACCTTCGTAGTTGAATACACCTTCGTTATCCCATCCGTGTTCGTCGTCACCGATCAATTTACGTTTCGGGTCAGTAGACAAAGTAGTCTTACCTGTACCTGACAGACCGAAGAAAATAGCAGAGCTAGTACCTTCCATATCTGTGTTAGCAGAACAGTGCATAGAAGCGATACCACGAAGCGGGTTCATGTAGTTCATGATAGAGAACATACCTTTCTTCATTTCACCACCGTACCAAGTGTTCAGGATAACTTGTTCTTTAGTCTTCAAGTTGAATACTGTAGCAGTTTCTGAGTTCAAGCCCAGTTCTTTGTAGTTGTCAACTTTAGCCTTAGAAGCGTTGAAGCATACAAAATCAGGTTCTCCGTAGTTAGCAAGTTCTTCTGCCGTCGGGCGAATAAACATGTTAGTTACGAAGTGAGCCTGCCAAGCTACTTCCATGATAAAACGTACTTTCATACGAGTAGCTTCGTTAGCGCCACAGAAAGTATCAACAACGAACAAGCGCTTGCCAGACAACTGTTTCACAGCTTTAGCCTTCAAGTCAGCCCAAGCTTCTTCAGTACAAGGTTTGTTGTCGTTTTTGTATTCGTCAGAAGTCCACCATACTGAATTTTCAGAAGCTTCATTCTTAACGAAGAATTTATCTTTAGGAGAGCGACCGGTATAGATACCTGTCATTACATTAACAGCACCTAATTCAGTTACTTGACCTTTTTCAAAGCCTTCCAGACTCGGTTTTGTTTCTTCAGCGAACAAAACATCATAAGACGGGTTGTGCAGGATTTCTGTTACACCTGTAATACCGTACTTGCTCAAATCTAAATTTGCCATTTTCTTTTGAATTAATTAAAATTGGTATTTTGTTTTATTATCTCTTTCTATGATATATAAATGCAGAGGAGATTGGATACCCTCTTGTAAATCCGGGTACAAAAGTAATACTTTCTTTGGAATGCAAGAAGGGATTAGAGAAATTTTTCCCTAATTGAATCTCTTTTATAAATTCCTAACAATATCTGCAAACTGAATATTGCAATTTGAAAGATTATCGCTTACTTTGCAAAACAAAATAATGCGGGATACATTAAATAATTATTCATCATGAAAGTAGTTGATTTTAGCAAAACAAATTCGATTCTAAACCAATACGTCTCCGAAATTAGAAATGTAGAAGTTCAGAACGACCGCCTGCGTTTCCGCCGTAACATTGAGCGTATCGGAGAAATCATGGCTTATGAAATGAGTAAGGAGTTTACCTACTCGGTAAAGAACATTCGGACACCTCTCGGAATCGCCCCGGTCAGCACTCCGGACAACCAATTGGTTATCAGCACTATTCTACGTGCCGGTCTGCCTTTTCATCAAGGCTTCCTAAGCTATTTTGACGGAGCGGAGAACGCATTTGTTTCTGCTTACCGTAAATATAAGGATACACTGAAATTTGATATACACATAGAATATATTGCTTCACCACGCATTGATGACAAAACACTAATCATCACAGATCCCATGTTGGCAACGGGTAGTAGCATGGAACTCAGTTATCAGGCAATGCTGACCAAAGGTCATCCAACCGAAATTCATGTAGCTTCCATTATCGCCAGCCAACAAGCCATCGATCATATCAAAAATATATTCCCCGAAGACAAGACTATTATCTGGTGTGCCGCTATTGATCCTGAAATCAACGAACATTCTTATATCGTTCCCGGATTGGGCGACGCAGGCGACCTTGCTTACGGAGAAAAGGAATAATCCTTTAGAGACTTTTCCGATACTGTTGTGGCGACATCCCCATTTGCTTCTTAAAGAAAGTGCCAAAATAGGAAGCATTTGGGAAGCCAAAGTCATTGGATATTTCCTGAATATTTTTTTGAGTATTTTTAAGCAAGGAGATACATTTACGTATAATCGCCTTAAAAACGAGTTCCTGTACCGTATATCCACAGATACTTTTAGATACAGCAGACAAGTATTTAGGTGACAGACATAATTTATCTGCATAAAATTCGACTCCCCGCTCCTGCATATAATGCTGCTCGATCAGTTGAATCAAGCGGATAAAGGTTTCACGCTTACGCCCTCCCGCATCTCGTCTTTCACTAACAAGTTTACGATTATAAATAGAGCAAATCCGGTATGTCAGCGCAAGCAGAAGCAACTTCTGTTCATAGAACTTAAATGAATTCTCTTCAGGCTGCAAAGCACTATCCAACAAAGACATATATTTCAGAATATCTTCCTCCTCACCGGTATTCCACACGCAAGAGGGGGCTTCAGATGTCAACCGAGAATACATATACATGGAAACAACCAGATTACCCATAATATCCCGAATAGGATCTATCTGATAAAACAACATCTGTATTTCCAAATCCCCAGATTCTTCGAGGATCTGAAATTCACCATCTTCAGGAATAAACAAACTTTCACCCGCCTTAGCCAAATGTTTCTTCTGATTGAGTAAAAACAGAAACTCTCCTTGCCCACAAACAATCACCCCCAACCCCTTCATACGAAAAGGTGCTTGCAGCGGGGAGGGAAAAGTCACAAATATTCCTCTTGAACTACATATATTTTTTCCGTTTAGCAAATCGCGTTCAAACTGCAACAAACGATCTCGTCCAATTCCCATTATAACAGCATATTAACAGAGTACTACTAAAAACGGCACTAAGTTAACAATTTCCGTTTAGGATAAGGAACAACAAGCACAAATATCATACAAATTAATCCACCATAGATCGTCCAGCCCGCCATTTCTTTAAGAGCGGAAAGTGTAGCCTGCACCTGAATACGGCCTTTGGTAGATATGGCAGCCATATTACGAGCTTCCGTCTCACTCTTCCCCTGATATTTCATCCCTTGTACCGTACCGAGAAAAGAAGCGGAAGCATCCGGATTAAGCAAGTCTACATTCTGTGCATAACGGGTTACATAATGTTGTTGACGTTCCTGCAATACATTTGTATAGAGTGCTCCTCCAATGCTTGGCCCCACAACCATACGCACGGTAAGCATAATGCAGATCCATGTGGAAAGATATTTAAAGGGCATACGTTGGTTAGCATAGGCAGCCGTCAGCGCATATAAAATCATCATACCCGTGGCACGGATAATAACCGCATATTTCAAACGCTCATAAACTCCTGCGGTCTGCACTTCAAAATACATGAATACGGCAGACAAAGACAGAAAGAAGAATCCCATAGCAAATAGATACTTAAAATGCAATCCTTTACTTCCCAACACCATAGCAAGTACAGCACCAATAGCATACCCCACCATGCACCAGTTACCCAACGCCGCATTCTGTAAATTATCAATATGCATACCGACCCCCGCAAACACATTGACAAACATTGCACTGGAATTTATCACCATCAACAACAAATAAAGTAATGCTCCCATACGTATGGTACGCAGTTTAAACGCATCCAACAATACATAAGGAGAGCGGCGCCTCGCATCCATATAAAGAAATACTCCCGCAAAAAGAATACTGACAGCCGTCGCCCAGCGAATGGACTCATCAGCATACCAATCGAGTACTTTCCCATAGACCAGCACATAAGTGAGACACGTCAAAGAGATGCAGAACGCTGTAACATTGCCAAATTTACGAAAATTAATAGGAAACCGTCCTGGAAACTTATAATTCGGCATAGTTATAAAAAGGAGTAAAATAGATACCAGCAGAATCCCCATCATAAAATAGTACACATACTTCCACTCATATTCAAAGGACAGCCAGGCCGTCAGCGCCGTACCTGACTGTCCCAGAATCATAAAAAACAGATAAACCGCCGGCTGACTCACACACCGGTCAATATCCAGCTTATTCCATCCGGAAGCGTCTTTTGGTTCCAAACCTGGAGTAATGTTGCGGGTAGCTTCCATGCCACCGGCATACCAGATAAGCGTAAACAAATTGACCATCATCAGCACCATGCGCAAAAATCCTGTCAAAAGACTACAAAGTGCCAACAAAAAAACACTATCAGTCTTTGCACAGATATAACTGAATATATACATGAATGCAAACCCGACAATACACATCATCTTTTCCCGTCGCACACATACCAGTTGATAAAGAAAGGGAGCAAAAGCCGCCATACCTATCGAAGTTACAAAGTTGGCAAACTGTATATGTTCGGAGATAATACCAAGCCCACTCATCATTTCGGTACTATTGACCGAATAAACCCCACCTACCGTAAGAATCGGCAGAAAGAAGAACAAAAGAATTATAATACCCAACGGTTTGGGCATCCAACTGTAAAAAGGATAGTTTTTAGGATAAGAGGGCATTGGGTTTAATTAAAAATTATAAATTAAAAATCAAAGAAGGAGATATAGTGCGGGAGGAGGTGGTAGGTAATTAGAGTTTGGCTTTCACCACTACCATCATGCCTGCTGCCAGTCGTTCATTATCCTCCTTGGACAAATCGGTAAAATCAATTCGCACCGGAATACGCTGCTGAATCTTCACAAAGTTGCCTGCCGAATTGTCCGTTGGTACTAATGAATATTTGGATCCGGTAGCTCCGGATATGGAGGTCACCTTCCCTTTGAATTCTTTATCACTGATCGCATCTACCGTAACAGATACCTCTTGTCCGATACTCAGATTTTCTATCTGTGTCTCCTTATAATTAGCCACAATCCATTTTTGCGTATTGGGGAGAATATACGTAATAGTCTGTCCGGCTGCAATAAATTGCCCCTCTTCTAAGGAACGACGTCCCAGTTTTCCATCACATGGAGCCACCACAACCGTATAAGAAAGATTCAAACGTGCCATTTCGAGTGCAGCCGTTGCTCTTTGGATGGCAGCTTCAGTACTCACACGGCGATAAGACACTTCATCCACACCGGAAAGAGCTGCCTTTTTCTGTCTTTTCACAGCCTCCAGCTTCTTACGTGTAGCTTCATAGTCCGTGACAATCTGTTCCAACTGAATGGGGGTAGCCGCTTTCCGTTCCACCAGATTCTCATATCGCTTCCTGTCTTTTTCCAACTTCGCCAAACGCACCTCAATCTCCGCGATAGACGCGTCATAAACGGTTGCTGTTGTCTGTGTTGTATTGAGTGTCGCATTGATAACCGTTGCACCGGCTTGCGCATCTTTCAAAGCAGCCTCCGCTTCCATTACCCGAATCTTATATTCACGGTCGTCAAGTACCAGTAACGTATCTCCCTTACGTACTTCCTGATGCTCGGTAAAATAGATTTTGTCAATATAGCCGGATGCACGCAAGTTGATAGGCGACACATATTGTTCTATCTGTGCATCGTTACTAGTCTCCGTCTGACTATAATTCAGGAAAAGACAGATCACTTCAATCACTCCCCAGACGATAATAGCCACTCCCAAAAGGCTGACTGCTATCTGCCACCGACGAAGTTTCTTCATCTTCTTCGCTTTCTCCTGATGAGTAGCGGAAGGAATATTATTTTCCATTGTTTCCATATTTATGATTGTTATTTGACTAATGATTCGATTTGTCCGGTCAGTTTCAACAACATCAGGTTAGTGACCCGGTAATTATAGTGCGCGCTAATATAATTATTCTGCGCCTCACTCATTTGCATCTCATCCTGCAACACTTCAGTCATAGAAGCAATTCCTTCACGGTAACGGTCGGATGTGACCGTATACACATCTTCCGCCAACAAATAATTATCCTTCTGCTTCTTAAAGTTACGCTGATTGTTCATCAAGTCGTTCACGGCATTCAGATACTGAGTTTGCAGACTCTTCCGGGCATTTTCCCATGCCAACTTACTGTTCTCAATATCAATCATCGCCTTCTTGATTTTATATGTCTTATCCAGCCCGTCGAAGATAGGAATACGCAACGTCAGCCCCAACCCGTAAGAGCGGAACCAATGGTTGGATGGGCCGGAGTGAAACCAGTGGTAGCCTTTATCCGTATAAGCAGCATATCGCCAACTACCCGTCAAGCTCAGTGAAGGTATATAACCGTTACTAATTATCTTCTTTTGTTTCTCTGCCAGTCGCACTTGTGATTGTGAAAGTTGAAGTTCATAGATATTTTCCGACAAACCGGTCAAAGCCACTGTAGTAATACTATCGGTATTTACCGGTGTTAATACAAACTCCTTTTCAGCCGGATAATCCATTATATATTTCAGCATATTCAACTGCTGTTTCATCATAGCCTGCGCATTGTCATATTGTACCTTCAGATTTTCCAAATTTATATTCACTCTTTTCAGATCGACTTCCATAGACATCCCGTTATCAAAAAAAGCTTGCGTAATATCCCTCAATTCTTCCAAACGAGTGATATTAGCTTTTATCAGTACTATCTGTTCGGCCGTAACCTGTCCGAGATAATACATCTTACTGATTTGCATAATGATATCTTCCCTAGCCTTTCCATAAGACAGGCGGCTGATTTCCTCCATCACCTTAGCTATGGACATAGAGGTATAGAGTGTCTGATTGAAAAGCGGCATTTGCATTTCCAACCCCGCATTGGCAGTATGCTGCAATGTTTTCGTAATATTATAAGGGACACCATAAGAAGAGCCGTCAGTAACGGACACAGGCGGATCAAAATTGTTATTATAACCGGCTATCGCCGTTATCTGTGGTAATAACTTCGACCGGTTCTCAGATACGCCATACTTGCTTTTCTGTATTTCTTTGCGTTTCCCCTCCAACGACAAGTTATTGTCAATACCAATACGAAGGCAATCCTCTAATGTCAGGATCTCCACCTCTTGCGCTTTTCCGTCCACGACAAGTAAGGAAAGAAAGGAAAATATGAATAGTAGTCTTCTCATAATATATATGCTATTATTGGCTACAAATTTAGCAGCTTATGACATAATGAGAGTATCCACAAACTATTTGTTTATATTCATATTTTCCCTTTTCGAGCAATAATCTACCCAAAACCGGACTATTCCGGATATACTGCATAGAAAAACAAACGGCTCTCTTCCTTCCGAAGAGAGCCGTTCCTATCAAATTCAGCTACTTTAATTATTCAAAAGCAAATATTCATTTATTTCGTTTCAGTTTTTCCAGTAAACTTATTACGTTTCGTCCACACAAGGATCATCACTCCGACCAACAATAAAGCCAACGCGACATAAGCGATACTTTCCGTGACGTGTATGCTCTGCGGATTAAACCACATTTCAATGGTATGTTCACCGGCAGGTACATTCATGGCACGCAAGATATAATCTGCACGGGCAATATCTACAGGCTGACCATCAATTGTCGCTTGCCATCCCGGATAATATACTTCAGAGAATACCACAACTCCATCTTTAGGAGTAGAAACTTTATAAACCAATCGGTTAGGTTCGTAATCCGTCAACCGGATAGTAGACAAAGAATCCTTGTATCCTTCCGTCACCCCTTTTAGCTGTTCTTTAAATCTCACATCCACCACAGCAGTCTCCACCGGGCGAATATCATTCAAAGCGTCAATTTCCTCATTCGCATTATTCACATACTGCACTTTATCCACAAACCAGGCATTACCATATGCATACGGGTTCTCAACAGGAACAGGCTGTCCCTTCTCTCCGGCTGGGAAAATAAAGTATTTCGTATTCAGCATATTCAATACGCGGAATTTGGAAGCGTCCACACTATCCATCCTACCTCCGGCAGCAGCCACAGCCTGATAAGTATCCTGCATTTCGGGCATGATATGATGATCGATCATCTCTTGATAGCGACGTAATTTCGCTGCATGATAACCACCGACACTCTTATGCCAGTAAGCAGTATTGTTTTCATTAAACGTATTGCCCGGAAAACCGACAAAATTCAGTACACGATAATCCGGAGCTGTATCCCGAAGGATAATCTCATCCGCCTGAGTCTTCACAAATGCTTCTGTCCGTTTTGATTTCGGGACAAACTGCTCATCATACAAATAGCGTTTATTGACACACCACATATCCGCCAAACACAAAAGTACAATACCGACCAACGTGAAAGAAGCTTTCAACCTCTTCTGCAAGAATAAGAACAGTAAGAAACATCCTACAGCTATAATAAAGAAACTGCGCCATGCATCCGAAGCAATGATCGCTTTGCGCATCTCCGTCAGATTTGTCACAACCGGAGTAAGGTGTTCCGCCGGAAGACCTTGTTGCAAAGCCGCCATCTCCTGCGCCGTTACGAAACTAGAAAAGAAAACACCGGGAGCAACAGCCAGGACCAATGAGACACCAGCTGTCAGCACAAGCGATACGATCACGCCTGTACGGTTCTCTTTCAATTTCAAAATTTCCGGTCTGCCCAATATTTCCTTCAATGCAAAAATAGCCAATAACGGAATAGTAAATTCAGCAATAACCAAAATAGACGATACAGCACGGAACTTATTATACATCGGAACATAATCTATAAAGAAATCCGTCAGCCCCATGAAATTCTTTCCCCACGAGAGTAAAACGGAAAAAATAGTAGCTCCCAATAATGCCCATTTAAGCGGACCTTTTACGATGAAACACCCAAGGACGAACAAGAACATAACAAATGCCCCTACATACACCGGACCGGCAGTCCACGGCTGATCACCAAAATATTGCGGAAATTGCGAATAGATACTACTATACATTGGATTTGCCTTTTCCATAGCAGCTTCACTCCGTGACAAATTATCCGACGAAGCTCCTCCTTTTACATTAGGTACCAATAAAGTCAGGGTCTCCCCAATTCCGTAGCTCCAGTTCGTAATGTAGTCACGGTCCAATCCGCTGCTGGTCTGATTGGCAGCATTCCCTTCCTGCTTTAACTCACTCTTTCCACGCATAGTCTCCTTACTATACTCATACGTATGGTACAAGTTAGAAAGATTAATGCAAACGCCTACCATGGCAGCCAAAGCCAGAATTGCACTAGCCTTGAAGAAATGCGGCAATTCTTTCTTCTTATAAGCATCTTCGAAGTAAGCTCCTATAATAAACAGAATCACAAACATGAAATAATAACTCATCTGTATGTGATTGGAACGAATCTGAAGAGCTATAAACAAAGCCGTAATTATTCCTCCCAACAGATACTTCCTTCGATAAGCCAGGACGATTCCTGCAATCGTAGGCGGAATGTAAGCCAATGTCACAAACTTCCAGATATGCCCTGCCGGTATCAGAATAAAGAAGTAAGACGAGAAAGCCCATATTATACCGCCAAACCCCGCCAACCAAGCCGAAATTCCAAATGCCCGTAAAAGAATATAGAATCCCAACATCATGATAAAAGTCAGTACTACATAATCCGGAAGGTAAAGTTGATAAGTCTTCTCCACCCAAGACAAAGATTTTGTCGAGTCATAACTCGGAGCCATCTGGTAGGTAGGCATACCACCGAAAATCGAGTTTGTCCAGCGGCTACGTTCACCGGTACGTTCAAAATACTCTTGAGCATCCCGTCCGGCTCCGGCACCGGCAGCAGAGTCATGCTGAAACAGAATGCGCCCTTCAATATCTGCCGGAAAGAAGTAGACAAAAGAAATAACAACAAAAGCCAATATAGCAATTATGTCAGGAAGGAGTTTCTTCATATACTTTTCAACTTAAATCAATATCTATAATGATCAGCCTTGTAAGGTCCGTCTACCGATACACCGATATAGGCAGCTTGCTCCGGAGTAAGTTTCGTCAGCTTTACACCGATCTTTTCAAGATGCAGACGAGCTACTTCTTCATCCAGATGTTTCGGCAAACGATATACATTGATATCATATTTATTATTAAACAGCTCAATCTGAGCCAAAGTCTGGTTCGTAAATGAATTGCTCATAACAAACGACGGATGTCCGGTTGCACAACCCAGATTGACAAGACGTCCATCGGCCAACAGAATAATACTATGCCCATCCGGGAAATAATAACGGTCCACCTGCGGCTTGATATTCACACATTTAATACCCGGATAATGTTTCAAAGCATCTACCTGGATCTCATTATCAAAGTGACCGATATTGCAAACGATAGCCTGATCTTTCATTTTCTCCATGTGGTCAATACGAATAATATCGATATTTCCTGTGGTAGTCACAAAAATATTACCTTCCGTACAAGCCTCTTCCATAGTTACGACTTCAAAACCTTCCATGGCGGCCTGTAAAGCACAGATCGGATCTACTTCGGTCACAAGCACCCGTGCTCCATAGGAACGCATAGAATGAGAGCACCCTTTACCCACATCGCCATAGCCACATACTACCACAACTTTCCCGGCAATCATTACATCCGTCGCACGTTTGATACCGTCAGCCAATGATTCACGGCAACCGTACAGATTATCAAACTTAGATTTCGTTACCGAATCGTTGACATTAAACGCCGGGAACAGCAATTTGCCTTCTTCCTGCATCTGATACAGACGGTGTACACCGGTCGTCGTCTCTTCCGATACACCACGTACCTCCTCTGCAACCCGATGCCAACGCGTTTTATCTTCCGCTAAAACCCGCTTCAGAATAGCATTCAATTCTATTTCGTCTTCAGCGTGTACTTCTTTCTCCAGCACAGCCGCATTGTTCTCCGCATCATATCCCACATGAATCATCATTGTCGCATCACCACCATCATCCACAATCACATTCGGACCTTTGCCACCAGCAAAGCTCAAAGCCTGCAATGTACACCACCAGTAATCAGCCAAGGTCTCGCCTTTCCAAGCAAATACGGGCACACCTGAAGCTGCAATGGCAGCAGCAGCATGATCTTGCGTCGAGTATATATTACAAGAACACCAACGTACTTCAGCCCCTAAAGCCACCAATGTTTCAATCAACACGGCTGTCTGAATAGTCATGTGTAACGATCCCATAATACGGGCGCCTTTCAACGGTTTGGATTCTCCATACTTTTCGCGAAGAGCCATCAGGCCGGGCATTTCTTTTTCTGCCAAATCGATTTCCTTGCGTCCGAAGTCAGCAAGCGTAATATCTGCCACTTTATAAGGCAGAGTAGAGAATAATTCTGTAGACATATTGTAAATCATTTAATATATTATTATTTCTTAGCAACCGGTGCACTCAGCATTTCCTTATATTTCACCGGATCATTCAATATCTTCACCGCTTCTTTCAAGCCGTCGTCGTCTTTCAGCTGCTGGATAATATTACCACGCTGATAGTAATAACGCTTAATAATTTCCGAAGCGATCATCTTCTTTATATCACCGGAAAAGTAATCCAAATCACGGTCAAGATCGTGATTCAACTTCTTCTCAAGCGCCTTGAACTCTTCCGAAGCATCCGCCATATATCCTTCAAACTCGGCTGCCTCTTTCAAGGTTTTCAGAATCTTTTCGCTTTGCTGGTCATACTTGAAATCAGCTTTCTTCACCAATGCCTTAAAGTCATTATAATCAGCGTCGGTTACTTCAAACTTCTCCGGAGCAACAATGGTAGGATGCTTTAAACAATATTGGGTAGCATAATCGAAAATTAAATTATCACGTACCAGATAGAACAAAATATTCGGCAACTTCTCTTGCTTGATAACAATATCCGGCATTACACCACCCCCGTCGCGGACCTCACGCCCTGCAGCGGTATGAAACACCTTAGTCAAACTATCCGGAATGGTTCCAACACTTCCATCTTCATTACGATGCTTGTAGTCAATAGCCTGCACACAACGTCCGCTTGGAATATAGTATTTGGAAGTGGTCACTTTCATTGTTCCCCCATAAGGCAAAGAACGCGGAACCTGAACCAATCCCTTTCCAAAAGTACGGTTACCGACAACAACCGCGCGATCGAGGTCCTGTAAGGAACCCGATAAAATCTCAGAAGCAGAAGCAGTTCCGCTATTTACCAGAACCGCTACCGGAATATCCAAATCCAATGGTTCACGTAATGTTTTATAAGTATTGCTGGCTTGTTTGATTTTTCCCTTAGTCGTTACAATCACCTTTCCACGCGGCAAGAAATAATTTGCTATCTCTACAGCCTCGTCCAACAAGCCACCCCCATTCCCACGAAGATCGATAACCAACGAGGAAGCTCCTTGCTTCTTCAAATCCAAGAATGCTTTCTTGAACTCCTTCGAAGGATTGCCGGAAAAAGTACTCAGATTAATATATCCGATATGATTATCAAGCACTGCAGCGTATGGAATGGCCGGATTCTGAATAGATTCACGTACAATGGTGAACTCCATCGGTGTACGTCCCCCCTTTACATTCGGGCGTTCCACTTTCAACTTAAAACTAGTTCCCGCCTGTCCGCGTAACATCTGGCTGACTTCTGCATTGTTCTTGCCTGCAAGGTCTTTTCCATCAATTTCCATCAAAATATCTCCGGCTTTTAATCCAGCCTTAGCCGCCGGTGTGCCCTCGAAAGGTTCGGAAATCATAGAGCGTTTCAATTTCGTATTATAAGTAATGTAAGAACCGATACCACCGAAAGATCCTTTTATCATCTGCTCCAACTCACTCTGGTCTTCCTCCGGAAAATACTCCGTATAAGGGTCCAACGTGAAAAGCATATTATCGATCCCCTCTCTGATCGTCTTATTCGGATCAATCGTATCGACATAGAACATATCCAATTCTTTCACAATCGCATTAAATATATCCAGGTTCTTGGCGATCTGGAAATTGCGGTCGTCACCACTCTTGAAACTAAAGAAAGCTACGATAGCCGTAACCGCTACCGCAACAACAGCTATCCGCCCATTCAGCAATTTTTTCATACCTCTTTTCATATAAATGAATCGTAAAAGTAACTCAATACTTGGTTATTCAGCCAGAATCCTGTTAATATTTAACTTAATTTCATCCCAGCGTTCTCCTGATATTGTCGTACCGATTGTCTGGATAACATTTCCCGATAGAATAGAACCTATTTTAGCACACTTCTCCAATGAATATCCACACGTCAGACCATATAGAAAACCTGCAGCAAAATAATCACCGGCTCCGGTCGTATCCATCACTTTCTTTACCGGAATAGCGGAGACTTTAATTTCTTCTGTCCCTTTGCGAATATAAGAACCATTTGCCCCCACTTTTACGATGGCAATACTGCATTTCTTCGCAATGATTTCCAAAGCCTCCTCCGGTTCCTTACCCGTAAACGCTTTCGCCTCTTCCTCATTTGCAAAGACAATATCTACATACTTATTTATTAATAAGGAGAAAAAGTCCATATCACCGGCAACTATATTATAACTTGCCATATCAAGACAGATTTGCAAACCCGCCTCTTTCGCCAACTCAATGGCATGAAGAATCATTTCATGGTCCTGCACCAGGTATCCCTCTATAAACAAGTATGCATATCCTTTAAACATATCGAGAGATAACTCTTCAGCTTTCAATGAAGCGGCAGCTCCCAAATAAGTCCCGAAGGTACGTTCTCCATCCGGTGAAATAAAAGTGGATGCAACACCGGAAGGCAACTGTTCAGACACCAATACTTTATCCTCAATATTGTTTTTCCGAAGATTTTCACGAAAAAAATCTCCATAATGATCATTTCCTACTTTTCCGATAAAACCAGTTCCAGCTCCCAGACAAGCCAGTCCAAGTATAGTATTTCCTGCCGATCCGCCTGTTGCCAGATGCGTTTTCATCTGCGAGAATTTTGCGTTAATCTGCTGTAGCTTAGCATCATCAATAAGTTGCATGCTTCCTTTGGGCAGCCCCATTTCATCCAAAAGCGTATCATCCTTTAGGGTTGCAAGTACGTCGACTAGGGCGTTGCCCAATCCTATTATTTTATCCATTTCTAATATTTTTTTTGCAAAGATATTGCATATTTCAAAAAAACCTAGTACTTTTGCATCGCAATTGAGAAAAACATTCTTCCTTAGCTCAGTCGGTTAGAGCATCTGACTGTTAATCAGAGGGTCCTTGGTTCAAGTCCAAGAGGAAGAGCAAAGTTGAAAATCTTGATCGCAAACATTCTTCCTTAGCTCAGTCGGTTAGAGCATCTGACTGTTAATCAGAGGGTCCTTGGTTCAAGTCCAAGAGGAAGAGCAAAAAAGAAGCCGCCTGAATGGGTGGCTTTCTTATTTAATATCATTAATAGAACTTTCTTTTAAAGAGAGTTACGTATAATCACTTTCGTCGGGTTACGCTTATATATTACATTTTTATTCAAAATAACAGAAGCCGCAGCCTTCCCCATCATCTCAAAATCTGTAGAAATGACAGTAATGCCTCCTTCCAATATTTCTTTTACAGCTGTGTCATTATAAGAAATCAAACCTATTTCCTTACCTAACTCATATCCTTTCTTCTTTGCCAGTTTAATCAAGGATACATCATCCGTGTCATATCTACTAAAAGTAATATAAGCATTCCCTTTACGAAAATTTTTCTCTTCTACATTCGATTCTATAGAATATGGCAGTTCGCTTTTTACACAATAGTGCAGAAAACCATCAATTACTTGTTGTGCATGAATTGCTTCCGGACGCGCTATCAGAATCAGTTTTTCATATTTTTTCAACCGATCCTGCAACTGTAAAAGACTACAATAGATATCATAGCCATAATCTTGATAAATACAACTATAGTTACCACTCAATCCTTGTTGGTTATAATCTATGATTATTCTTTTTTCAGCCGGAATCAGGTTTAAAACATCTGTCACCTCTTCCTTCAAAAAAGTAGCTATAATATAATGCGTATAATTGCCCAAGTTTTCTTTAATGAGTTTCTCAAAAACTTTATAGTTATGATGATGAAAGTAAATGTCAATATCTCCCACATCCTTCAAAGATTTGAAGATAGAACGATAGATCTGTTCACGCATCACATTCATCTTATCCAATAATAGAAATACATGACAAGAATGGTTTATAGAGACCTTCTTTACAAAATACCCTTTTCTATAAATCGCTTCAATTACCCCCATCTCCAATAAGTAATTCAACCCTTTCAGCAGAGTCTCCTTACTCATGCGCAATTGTGTTTGTAGCTGGTTTAGTGAAGGTATTTGATCGCCTATCTGAAGTGTTCCATCTTCAATTAGTGAATTAATATAATCCACTAACTGAAGATACTTCATTCGTGAAGCAGGTTTCTTCTGTTCCGTTATATCAAGATTCTCGTTTTGCATTACGACCAAGATTAAATAAAATTTTAGCAAATATACTTAAATACCATGATAAAGCAAACTATTAGACAGACAAAATCTTATACCTTCTCCACACTCTCACAAGAACAATCTTTTATTCAAAATATATTGAGTTATTCATAACACTTTACTGCAAATAAAGCTGCTGGGATCAGGCCGGAAGGATGTTCCAGAACGATTCTGATCTCATCCGTAACCAACTTCTCTGGAAATATGATCTCATTTATCGATTGATGATTATCATTCTTCTCATAAATCAATTGATTTGCGCCATCATATATTCTATATTTCTCTACACAGAACGGCATTTTATTTTCCGGATGTGTCATTTGAACTGTTTCCATAGGCTGATCATAATCTGTATCAAAAAAGAGAGAGAGCTTCCCGACAGAAATAGCAGCATCCCATTTAATTGTCAAAGTCGGATTCGGATCTTTCAATTCTGCCACCCAAGCATTTGGTGATTGAACCGGACGGTCAATACCATTATTAATATTCGAAACAGAAAAAGCATAACAGTCTTTTTCTGTTCGAATAGCGATATTATATCCCTCTGGTCTCCGCTTCGGACACCAGAACTCAAATTCCTCTATTCCAATATCTTCTCGGGGAGTTTGTTTTCCAAAGTTGGAAACAGCTTCATTCACCGTATTAAATACAGACAAAATTCCAGTAATCCTTTCTTGAGTATATTGCAACTGCACCAAAGGATTTTTCTTGAAAACAAGAAAAACATATTGCTCCTCCGGCATCACTGTTCCAAAAACTAACTCTAACTGTTGTTTACCTTGATGCAAAGCTAGTATTTTAGTTTCCAGAACCACATCCGGAGTATGATTGAATGCTTTACTGCTAATACGAAGTTCCACTTCCAAAGCTGTTTCTTCAGAAGCGCAAAGATCAACTTGCACTTTTCCCAATACATCCCCTTTTTGTAAAGGAATCATTTGAGCTACAGACTCATCCAGCACCTGCATCTCCCCATCCGCCGGAAACCCCTTAAAATGGTACTCACTGGATGCAGTCAAAGTCGCTTTCGTTACCAAATTCTCTTCGTCCCTGATTATCATATCAGGGATATACTGCCCCATTCTTGATAATTTCTTTTGCAATTCAGATACTTTCCCTAAAGAATATACTTCTCTCGGAGAGATGTTTTCTTTCAGACACATCGTCGCAGCCATCGCAACAGCCTGAGCACTGTGTGCAGAAGTAGCCATTACACGGGTTGAACCGAAAGCAACATGCGATACACTAATAATTCTTCCTGCAAGAAATAGATTCTCAATTCCCCTGCTATAAAGACAACGGTAAGGAATCTGATATACCCCTTTCGAATGCCACTGATTACAAGCAGATTCCTCACCGAACACGCCGGCTGCCGGATGTAAATCAATACTCCATCCGCCATAAGAGACCGCATCTTCATGATGTCTTTGTTCTATGACATCTTGCTGAATCAGCATATAATCGCCTTCAAACCTTCTGCTCTCCCGTTTTCCGGGAATACAGCCTACCCATTCCAGCGTCATTGTCTCCGCTTCCGGATATTTGCCCGAGTTCTTGATATAATCCCAGGCTCCATAAATAACCTTCCACAGTTCCCATTTAATTTGTTCCGTATCATGTACCGTATCCAAGTCGCCGCCATATTCAACCCACCATAATTTACAACCATGTTCTTTCGCATTGAAACTACGAAATCGGGGAACAGTCTTCGTGACATCCATCGCATAAGAAGGAGCTACATATTTAACCGATTTGCCAGTATCTTTTGTGTAGAAATATAAACTGTGTCCCAAAAGCTCACCATAATCCTCATCCGGTGCAAACTTTTCGCCAAACTCCTCTCGGCTTTCAGCCCCCATACGATAAGGAGCCCCGGAAAGAAAACCGACAACACCATCACCAGAAGCATCACAAAACAAAGGAGCAGTTATTTCGTACATAGTACTGTTCTGGCTACAAAACCCTCTGACACTTTCTATTTTATGACCAGCACTCTTTTTTACCTCATACACGCAGGTATTCAGCAATAAAGTTATATTTGGTTCGCTTACCACCTTGTCAAGCATGACAGAATCAAAAATGATCGGATTTCCCTCCGGATTGCGGAACGTATTTTCCACCATAATTTCATCTATCACACCGCCTTCACGCGCCCAGCGATTATTATTTCCCATATGAGAAGTTGCTCCGAGCATCCACAACCTTATTTCGCTGGAACCATTCCCCCCCAATACCGGACGATCTTGTATAAGCACTACTTTCAGACCTTGACGAGCCGCAGTTATAGCAGCACAAACCCCTGAAATACCTCCGCCTACTATTACAAAATCAGCCTGAAGGGCATCCGTGTTAAACATTCTCACACTATTAAACTTATCAAGTACCATCTTCTCGTATCTAATTAATTTTACTTCTATTTTAGCTCTAAACCTACTTTTCTATCTGTATCACCTTACGCAACCGGATGTCGTCGGACGCACTTCCTACAAGCACTTCGTAACTTCCCGCATCATAATCAAAATCTTTCAATTCCGTCTTATAATAAGAGAAAGCATCCTTATCCAACGGTATTTCTATTTCTTGTACGGCATTTTTCCTAATAAAATGCTTGGCAAACCCTTTAAGCTCCTTATAAGGTCTTTCAACCTTCGGGTTTATAGGCCGAATATATACCTGTGCTGTTTCTGCTCCGTCATGCTTCCCTGTATTTTTTACAGTAAACCGGACCTTAACCGCCAAGTCTCTGCCTTTTTCCCTGTCTATACGTAAGTCAGAGTATTTAAACGTGGTATAAGACATTCCATAGCCGAAGGCAAATTGGGGTTTCGTTTCACTGACATCGTAATGTCTATACCCCATAAAAAGTCCCTCTTTATATTCTACCCGCTTATCACCATCCCTATCGTAATAATATGGATAGGCCGGATTATCTTCCCATTTCTTTTCAAAAGAGATAGGTAGTTTCCCACTGGGGTTTACCTTCCCAAACAGAATTTCAGCAACAGCCGTTCCACCCTCCTGACCGGCATACCACAAATGCAACAAAGAAGGAACTTTATCTATCCATTTTGACATATCCACATTTCCACCCGCATTCAGCAGCACAACCGTATTGGGATTGGCAGCCGTTATACACTGCACTAAACTGTCCTGATATTCGGGCAACTCGAAAGGACGATCATTACTTTCACGTTCACTACTTTCATTAAATCCAATGTTCACAATAGCCACATCAGATTTCCTGGCAATCTCTACAGCCTCATCAAAAAGCAATCTATCCTCTCTCCATCCAAAAGAAATATCAACAGGATGTACATTAGCAAAATATTCAAGGACAATAGGATATTCCTTCCCGGCCTCCAACGCCAATACAGTCTCACGAGTCGTTATTCCTTGGTCTCTCCACTCATTAATCACCATTTCCGTACCAATCTTCAAACGGAACCCATCGAACCCTCTGACTATGAACCGGTAATTAGCAGTCTTCTCCGGACGTACGACTCCACTCCATCGCATGGAACAGTGGTCATACGGAATGCCTTTATTTTCGGCAGCAATATGCCAGCCGTTACCTATATTAACAATCGTATCTATCACAGTTCTTGCCGGCGCTCCCTTTAAACGGATATTATCAAAGTATTCAGCTTTAAGTCCTTTAATCCGACTTCCCACTTCTGTAAAGAAAGTAGCATTAACCACTGTTTCTGTCAAGGTAGGTACTCCGGGTGCATACACAATCTGAAGATCCTGTCCGACATTCTTTAACCCATCCAATACTGAAACAGAATGAAACGGAAATGTATAAGAACTTCCACCTCCCGATATATAAGAGTTTGCATTAGGACCAATCACAGCAACAGACTTCACTTTTGAAGGATTCAATGGAAGTAGGCCATTCTCATTCTTCAATAATACAATACCTTCTCTAGCCAACTCCAATGCCACTTTTGCCGCTTCCGGGTTATTGTATGGAATAGAACTATCCAACTGTTCATTATCAAAAAAACCGAACCGGAACATTATTCTCAGAATTCTCTTCACTTTCTCATCAATAGTCGCTTCCTTCACTTTCCCAGCTTTTATCGCAGGAATCAGATTCTCCTTATTCATCCACTTGGCACGCGGCATTTCCAAGTCCAAGCCACCATTAACCGCCCCCACAGCGTCATAAGTAGCCGACCAGTCACTCATTACAATCCCGTCAAATCCCCATTGTTTTCTCAACACCTGATTGTTCAGATAATCATTCTGCGTGGCATGCACTCCATTTACCGGATTATAACTGTCCATAACAGCACCTGCCCCCGCTTTCTGAATGGCGGCTTTATAGACAGGCAGATAAATTTCATGTAACACCCGTTCATCAATATCACTGCTTACATTGTTCCTGTCCCACTCCTGATTGTTCGCAGCGTAATGTTTCAGAGTTGCCACTACTTTCTGATCCTGCAATCCTTTTACATAGCCTATGGCTACCTGAGAGTTCAAATATGGATCTTCCGTGAAATACTCAAAATTTCTTCCGCACAAAGGAGAACGCACGATATTCACGCCCGGTCCCAATAATATATGTACACCACGTGCTTTGGAATCTCTCCCCAATTGCTTTCCCAATTCATACACCAGCTCTCTGTTCCAGGTCGAAGCAGTCAGTACCCCTGCCGGATAAGCTGTCGATTTACCATCTTTATGCGTACCGACAGGACCATCCGTCAACTTTATCTCGGGCACACCCAGACGTTCGATTCCCCTTATATAAAAGCCTTTATATCCTCCAATATAATCTAATTTTTCTTCCAATGTCATGCGGTGGAGCAAATCATTCGTCCTGTCCTCCACAGGAGCTGTCTTATCTTTATATATCTGCGCAAAGCCGCCCATAGAAAAACAACTCAAAATCCCAACGATCACTAAATGCTTCATCATTCTATTCTACTATTTGTTATTTAATATACTTGGAGATAACTTCTTTCCATACTGCATAACCTTCAGCCGTCAGATGTAAACCATCCTCCCGATAATGTTCCGGGAATAATTCCCCTTTTGCTGTAAACATCGGATTATATACATCTGCGTAAGCAGTATTCGTTTGTTGCTCTACAAACTCTTTTATCAACGCATTTGTCTGTTCGATCCTCTCTTTGTCTTTCAATCTCCGCACAGACGGTTTGATAGAAATAAAGATAATTTCCGCTTCCGGCTTTTCTTTCCGGAGAATAAAGAACAATCTCTTCATCTGCTCCAATATTTCATCCGGAGTCCATTGGTAACCAATATCATTATCTCCTTCGTAAACAAAAATCTGCCTAGGATGATAAGGGCTTATCAAGCGATCTTTGTAATTAATCAAATCTATTGTTTTCGTACCGGAAACTCCCCGGTTAAGAACCGGCTTCCCGGGAAAATCATCTGCCAAAGTTTTCCAATTCTCCATCGTCGAACTACCCACAAAAAGAATCAAATCTTTTGCCGGAGGATTGATGGAATCCGCCTTTTCATAACGCTTCATTTTCTGTTCCCACTTCAGTTGCTGTGCCAGTTTAGGCACTCCCTTTATGCGTTCGCATGGAATCGGTTTTCCACGTAAGAGTATCCTTCCCAAATAAATTGCAGACTGATCATACTTTTCAGGATGTGCTGTTATATCCTCCCATTGTTTATTACCGAGTATTTTTTTCTTGTCAGCTTTCTCAGAGGAGACTCGAATAGTTACTTGATGAATACCTTTTTCCAACTTTATCACATCATACTGCCCCCGATAACGATTGTTACACCAGAAATTAAAACGATTCAAAGTATAATTCCCGATACGGTCATTCGCTTCATATAGATGAAAACCTTTAGTACTAACCTCTTTCAATCGAACAAATTTTCCATCAATCAGAACTTCCACTTGTCCTACTTCTGGACCGCCAATATCAAACAGACCTATCATATCTCCTTCAAAGCCAAAAGAAAATGATGCCCCTTCCTTACTACTGGTCATCACTGTATCAAACCAACTGGAAAACTTCTTTAAAGAAGGGGTCACTGATGTATTAATCTCTTTCCATGACTTATCAAAAGAGGCAATCTGTGAAGGGATATACATTTCAGCTTCTTCCCACTCCGAACCGAAAAGCGGTTCAGGAAGCATATGTACCTGCGAAGCACTATTTTCTTTTCGTATTTTCTCCAGCCCTCGTGCAATCGCGGAAGCATATAAGTTTCCTCCATCTATGATAGGGTGTACCCCGTCATTAGAAAATAAAAATCTCCCGACAGCAACCTCTTTGGTTCCTTTCCAAAGTAGCTTACCTGCCTTTTCAAGTGCTGCCGCCTCCATGCCTAAATGAATAGAAGGGAGTTGGTAATGTGTTGCAATATCTTCCAATCTTTTAATCACTTGTGGAACATCCCCTTTCTGATAGGCAGTAGTCTGATTCGTATAAATCGTATAAATCAAGCAAATATCCGTATGAGGATTCTCTTTTATAATCTTTCGGATCATTCCTTCCATTCCGTCAGGATAACCACCATTTACAGCAAATTCAATAAAAATAAGATCCGGTTTGTACTGCAATACTTGTTCCCGAATCCGGAAAGCACCCAAATCCGTACCCGTACCGGACACTCCGGCATTAATCCATTTAAAACGGGTATTAGAAAAAGTATTTTCCATGTATCGGGTAGTTTGCAAACGATAGCAGTAATCTCCTTGCGTTATGCTACCACCAATAAAAGCAACCGTAATTTCCTGCTCTTTCTTTATTTTTGAGTAAAAGTTAGGAAGCCCCTTTCTTACCGCGCATTCTTTCTCATCATAATAATTTCCGAGTTGTATCAAGGGAATTTCCTTATCTGCCGTTGTATACACCAAAGGAGAGGCCCCTGCCTGCGAAGCTGCAATCTTATCCAAATCAGCGCGACTTTGTCCATAAACGCAGGGAAATACTGTCATTAATACCATCCCTGTAATAATAGTCCCTAATTGTCGTATCTGTATCATTTTCATTTTGAATTAAGTATGATTTCTTCCGTTTTATCTACCTGTCCTTTCGAACTCACCGTTACTTTGACAACGGCTTTCTCGTCCATTCCCAATTTATAGAAACTCCATTCAAAGGGATAAGAAGAAACAGTACAAGATTGTCCATTACATTCCACCGATACGGACATTTCTTTTTCCTTAGCCGGCGCAGTTTCAGCAAACCCATATACCGAATCCCATCCGAATGGAGAACGAATACGGAATAAGAACACCTTACCGAAAGGTTCCCCCATATCAACCACTTTTATTCCATTTTTCAATACAGGGTAACGATTCTCCTTACGAGTCTCAGCCAAAGGAAACGCCAAAGCCCTGAAACCTTTCCCCGGAACAGATACCTTAACTGCATTTCCAACCCGGTTTACTTTTACTGTCTTCCCTTTCTCCGTATATTGTACAATATCACCTTGACCAACCAATTCGGCAACCTTTTCCAAGCGAATAGTAAGTGATTCTTCTTGTTTAGATTCACCGGATAAAATCACCCAAAAATACTTATCGGAAACCGCAGTCAGATAGTTTACTGTCGGATTATCTATCTGAATCAACCCTTTCTTTATCCAAAGCTTTGCCTTGCTGTCTCCAAATATTTTCCCCTTCTCATTCCCGTAGATACGGTTCGTAAACCATACAAAGCCTTCCTGCTTGCAGGATGGAAAGTTAATATTCCCATTAGAACGTTCTATAGCTTCAGACACCAGGTAATCCCACGTAAATGCCAAATGGGGCGGAATATGGTGATAATAGATCGAGCTTACATCCGGACCCTTATAAGGAAAGTCCGGTGACAGAGTAATATCTGTATATCCTGTAGCATAATATCCCGGATAATTTGTAAACCGCCCAATCACTCCATTCCGGGCATAAGTCTCGTAAATAGGCTTATGAGTATATTGATAGAGGCGAAGCAGATGAGGAGCCCAGTTGCTCATAAAGACCGGACGCACTTGCTTTCCCTTTGTCCGCAGGAAATAAGTGGAAGGCTGTTCAAAACCTAGTCCGACCGGTGAAACAAGCCATTCCGGCACTTGCTTCTCTTGTGCATCGTTCGCCACGCGGGGGAATCCCAGACGATATTTCTCTTTTCCTTTCCACCACAGGTTTGTATTCCCATCAAAACGGTTTCCCGGATGAATCGTTTGTAAATCCTCTGTAACGGCAGGGAAAGATCTGATTCCCGCAATGGTATTAGAAGCTCCATATTGGGCCGCTTTCAAATATTTCTCTTCTTTTGTCAGCTCATACAAGTCAATCAAGTCCCACCACGGAGCATACACATTCGTATTATAAAAAGACATCAATCCCACCGGTTGGGATGAGTTCTTATATATCTGCAAATCTATATACCGGTCGGCTGTAGAAGTAGCAAACCGTTTCCATTTCTCGTCTCCTGTCAAATTATAAGCGGAGATGGCCTGCACCCAAGAAAGAACTTGTGTAGAATATCCCTTTGTTTTTCTCAATGTATCCCCCGGCAAAGCAATTGAAGCCAGCCACGGATTCAATCCTCCTAAAAGACGATGTAAGCCTTCATAATAAGAAGTATTGAACTGCGAATTAAAAGGATTGAGCCGAAGCGTCTCAAGCGTTTTGTTGTATCCGCTTGGAACCAGGTCTGTAGCCCATCTGTATCCACTCCGAGACAATGTATATTCTATTGTTGGTAAAGAGCGTGACAGATAAAATTCTTCATCTTCCGAGAAGACAGACGCTGCGATAATAGCCAAAGGAGCAGCATGTACTACCGTCGGAGCCGTTTCCGGATCTCCTTCAATGTCATAGAATCCTTTAAGACGGGCATCCCATCCGCCATACTCTTCATTACGCATCAAATCCAGAATATTAAACATTGCCTCAGTCAGTGATACCTCTTTTTGCTTCCTGTAATCTTTTACCTTATATACTTGATCCGAAATATATTCTACCACCTCATTCCAACCTGCCGGAAGTATGCCTACCACAAACTTACGTTCAATCACCTGTCCTGCTTTCACATGAGAGTCCTTCATCCCCATAACAGGAGCAAAAGCTACCGGCTGAACCACATTCTGCTCATTCTTGACGGAAAACCCCATCGGAGAAAAATCCACACTTCCCCATTCTTGCGGGAAAGTACTATCATCCCCACATATAAACGATGACATTACTCCACCCAAAGGAGTAGCAGATTCTGCAATAGCTAACGGCTGTTGCATCATTGAAGAAAGCATCATCACCGGATGTGAAGAAATTCGCTTATACTGAAACATCGGCGGAAGAAGTATATTGTTCACATTCGGTTGGGGCACAGGCTGAAAAGCTGAAAGCCCCATACTATACATTCCATCAGTAGCCGGATGACAAAATAATCTCACCTCAACATGATTGCCTTCGGCAGGCAGCGTCCAGTAACCAGTGATAGAAGATCCATTCTTCGTAATATATTGTACTTCAATGCTCTTATTATCCTTGTTCACTGCTTTCACCGGAATAGCTTCACTGAGCACTCCTGCTACATAAGGATTCAAATAATCCTCGTCAGACTGTACCGTGTATTCTTTTCCACCAACAGTAAATGAACTTTTTGACACTGCATTCTTCCAGGAAGGAAAGAATTTATCATTATCTACCGGACTTTGCTCCGCAGTGATAAGAAATACCTTATGATCTTCCATAGTAGACAAGAAACGACGCCAGATTCCTTTCACCTTAATTTCTGTCCGGCAAGCAATCGCCTGGTTGTTTGCTCCAGCTTTTACAAAACTCACCCGAATATTCGGGTTCTCGATATTAGCCACCACCTCTGCATCGGGCGATAATAAAAGCGGAGTAGACACATTATCAAAACCTGAACCTTTCGTCTCTATTTTAACGGGATTTTTTCTCCATTTGCCCACTTCTTTCCTATCCATCTCATTGGGGTTGATAGAGTGATCTTTTACTAATAGGATTGCGTCACATCGGCCAAAATTCCTCTTCGTATCATGCAATCGCAATAATACCTGTTTTTTTGCCAACTGCACACAGCCTGCATTTTCCCAATAGAATCCGACTTTTCCATGTTTTCCAGATTCTTTCATTGGTTTCTCATCCACACTTAAACGGAATAAGCGTGTCCCCGGCAGTTTATCATAATCCGCTGACCTCACCCATACATTATAGTCTCCTTCTTCCATTATATTGACGACTGTAAGCGCATCAAACTGTTCATCAAGACTTCCGCCACCGTTCAAACGGAGCATGGCACTCCCCATGCAATCAGCCGATCTATCTGTTGACCATTTTCCTTTGAACTGGAAAGCCTCAGCTTCAATCAAATATTTATCTTTCTGCGCATACATATTCAGTCCTCCAACCGCAAGAAGAAGGGTGCAAACAAGATTCTTTACTATCCAGTGATTTATGCTCATATCCTATTTATATTTAATCTTTAAAACCGTCAAGCCATATGCATCAATCGTCACATTCCAATTCTCCACCCCATCTACAAGTGTGGAATGACCTTGATTATTCAAGCTAGCAACGTTCTTCACCCGGATTTTCTTTCCGGAGAACAAACATTTCGTATCCATTTCAATCAGAGAAGTCTGCTTTTCATCATCATTATTCAACAAGATAAGGAAAACTGTTTTCTCCTTCTTGTTCAAAGCAGCCATATATTCTATATAAGGATTATCCAGTTTAAATAGTCCCGGACGCATTATCAAATCGGCTTTCGTACCAAATACCGTACCAGACGTAAAACCATAAGTTAGATGGGGGCCCACCTTAGGAGTAATGAATCCACCCGGATAAGTTATCCCGCCATTTGAACGGAGAGATATTTCAGACAATAAATAGTCGGTAATCCATCCCACCTGCCACCAAGCATGATGTGGATAAGGTCCTGCTCCATTATTCATCGAGTCCCAATAATAGGAAGCGACTCCCGTTTTAAAATCCACAAATGCATCTCGTCCTATGGCAGCCGCACGTGCCATATTCAAAAATAATGAATCTTTTGTCAGCCTATACATCCGTACGAACATTCCGGCATGGCTAGCCAATAATATTGGTCCGCGATGATTGGCAGAACCGGCTACTCCACCATGCTCGAAACTCAATCCCACCTGACTGATCTCCCAATCTTTCCGTTCCACTCCTTTCACTTGTTTTACTACTGACGTCGGTATAGGATGCGTATAAACCGATGCCGTATAAATCTTAGCAGCTGATATAGCAGCTTCCTTATACTTTTCGTTTCCCGTCACGTTATACAGTTCCAATAAGGCTTGTACACTTTGGGCTGTAGCGAAATCCGGAACGAAACGAGTATCACCGCAAACGCCTAGGAAATGTCCTTTCTTTACAGCGTTCTCCACATACCAATCCGCTCCTTGTATAGCTGCCTGCAGATATTTCTTATCTTTCAATATCTCGTAAGCAATCAATAATCCATAAAACGTTGGTCGTAAATCTGCAATATCAGTAAAAGTAGGCTTTAATGTCTTATTCTCATAAGCTACTTCCCATTGTCCGTTGGGCTTCATCCATTCCAACAAACGGTCGGCAGCCAGTTTGACATGCTGTTTTAATTCCTTCTGCTGCGGTTCAAAAAGCAGAATATTACCCATATCCATCAACATATAATAAGTGGTTGCAATGGGTTCCGTATAAGGTCCCCACTCTTCGGTAAACCGTTTGCTTTTATACAAATAATACTGTCCGGCAGAGGAACCATAGAGGAAATCTTCCTCCGCATGTTGCTGCATCAATTTAAAGTTCAACGCATTCGGCAGTCTTTTCTGTGTCAAGCGAGGATCATCCGTCAACTTTGCCAACATCCACATAGCTCCATAATCGGAGTTTTTCATAGCATCCTTTTCTGAATCATATACACCACCCAGATAGTCTTGCGCTCCAATCGTCACTCCCTTATATACAAGATTATGCCATTTGGAAGTGCTGTCATTAGTAAGATATGCGTGCATATCATAAAGTCTTTGTGTCAATGAATATTTTGTCTGTTTCAACCTTAGAAAATCAGTGAAACGATAAATATCATTAATCGTATGTTTCAATACAGCATACCAATCTGCTTTCTGAATAGTATAACGGAAAGAGAAAGAAAGACTGTCCCCTACATTCATCAATGAATTCTTCTCTCCCAACACAGGATGATAAAGTGTAGGTGAGAATTCCCCCTCCCGGTTCATAACCGACAATCCGAGTTGCCATTCCGCATGCATCTTTTTATCCTTCGGCCAAGGGTCTCTGCCAGTGCCAGGTTCGGCTGTTACAGCAACGGTCACACCCTTTCTGTCCGTAATCAGTGAGGATAATGTAGAAGCAGTACGTTCTCTTGCCACTACCGGTATGTCGGGGATTCCCTGACCATAGCCATACGCTTGTACAAAATCTGTATTTATAGCATTCCCCTGAAATATTCCGGGAACGGTAGCCCATTGGAAATTATATTTATCTATTGAAACCAGTGAAGGGGTTGCCAAAGAATAGTAACCTGTCTTCTTGGAATGCAATATAAAATCAACTTTTACATCATTCTGATGAAGCGAATCCAGACACCATTTTTCTGTAATCCGCATCGTCTCATTTTCGTACCGGAAACAAATTTCCGTATCAGAAACACGCTTCACTGCCGAAGGATGAAAAACCATATTCTCTCCTGCTTTATTCATGGCAACAGCATTTGTATTCTGTTGCCATGAAGGTATAATATAGCGATATTGCGGAGCTGGGAAAAGAATCTCTTTTCCGGTATTATCATATAGTTTCTGTGGTGCCGTTTCCGGTTTAGAGGAAGCATATAAAACATTATGCTGATACTTAGCTATTTCCATTATCTCCCAACCGTTCGTTCCCTTCACTTTCAACGTTTCTAATGTATATCCATCAACACCCTTTTTCCATCCAAGTTCAAGTTGGTCATTAGCCAATCGCACAACGGACAGTTCCTGGGCTGATAAAGCGACAGATAAGCTTAAAGCTACGACTACAGAAAAATAGCTAATGAAATTCTTTGGCATCCCTTTCATTTTTATCAGTTATTCTTTCACTTCAATATTTAATTTCACTTGCAAATAATTACTTCCATCATACCAGTCAAATACAACCTTATAGACACCGGGAGTATTGTAAGTGTATGTATAATCTTTGGAAGTAACACTATTTAAAGAGACTCCTTTATCGGGGGTACCTTTTCTGATATAAACAGGTTTGGAGATAACCCAATCGTCATTAGTTGGCTTATTAGTACCTCCTATTAACACTAACTGTTGAAGAGTTACATTCCAATTTCGGTTCGGATTTAAACAGTCAACAGCTGTCCACCAATCTTTCGTAGACATCTTCGCTAAATTACTCCTAAAACCTTCCGGAGAAATCAAGTCCATTTCGAACGTTCTGACAATCCAATCATTCCGTTTCTCTACAGCTTCCTCTTCATCTTTATGATGAAAAGCCACAAATATCCGGGCATTAGGATCATCACCAGCAGCTTCTTTCAAACTAACTTCACCTGAAGGCGTTTTATCTGCTCCTGTCGAGAAAGCAAATTTATCTGACAAATCAACCCACGTAGCAGCTTCTACATGTTCCTTTTCGTACACACCATCAAAATCTGTTGATATTTTAAACTTTAAAAGTTGATCCACATCATAACGCACCCATGTCGAAAAATTCACCAAGATGTCATTATCCGCATAGAACCTTTCTCTGAAATCAAAGTTATGTCCACTTTCTCCGGAATAGAAAACTACATTGTTGGCATTATTACCAGTCAAACTAAACGTTATAGGCTCTCCCACCTTACATTCCACTTTATCCGGCAAGACACTCAGCGAAGCAGGAATCTCTTCTTCTACTTTACCTTGCACCTCCACAGTTAGTTTCGTCAATGCATGTTCACTGCCATTATACCAGTCGGATGTGGTTTCGAATACAACCTCATAGATTCCCGGTTTAGTATATACGTACTTATACTCATCCATCGTGGTACTGATGTTCTTCAACGCAACGCCCGTATCCGGAGTTGTTTTTCGGACATCAAAAGGCTGCGAAATAACCCAGTCTACATTCTTCGGCTGATTAGCCCCACCATCAATTAATATCTGGCTGGTAGAGGCAACATTCCATGTCACTGCTGGATTTTCAAAATCAACCACCTTCCAGCCCATAGTAGGCATCGTAGCCAAATTGCTTCGTACCCCTTCGGCAGAAACGCAGTCAAGTGTGATGGAACGAATAATCCAGTTATTCTGCCGTGCTTTCTGTTCATCTTCATAACGGAATGCAACAAATAACTTTGCATCCTCTTCCGCACCGACATACTCTTTCAAATTCACCTCTCCGGAAGGAGTCTGATCATCCCCTACTGAAAAGCGGAACTTATCAGACAAATCAATCCATGTAGCTGCTTCCACATTCTCTTTGTCATAGATTCCACTAAAATCAGAAGAGACCAAGAATTTCAGATTATGATAAATATCTCCATAACGCACCCAAGAATTGAATTTGACCAACAGGTCACCATCCGCATGATATCTTTCTTTATAAGCATAATTATGTCCTACCTCTCCCGAATAGAACACTATATTATCAGGGGTTCCGTTCAACTTGAAAGTCACAGGTTCGCCCACCTGATAAACCTGTTTATCCAGCGCCACATTCAGTTCCACACTTGGAGCCTCATCTTCCATGCAGGAAACCAACCCCACAAGTAACAAACCGCAATATCTTATTATATTTTTCATGTTCGACTATTTTAAAAAGATAAAAAATCAATTACCAACCCTCATTCTGCGTCATCAGCTTGTTGACGGTAATCTCCGTATTCGGAATCGGAAAGAGAACATTACGGTCTGTTATATTCTGTCCTACTCTACTTGCATATTTGAATTCCGATGGAGCTGTCGTTGAAATTTCCGTACCAAAAGCCTTCATAGTAGCCACATATTCTCCCCAACGAAGCAGATCGAGTTTACGCATCCCCTCAAAGCAAAGTTCCCTAAACCGTTCTTTTTTTACTTCTTCCAAGAAATCCGTCTTAGCCAGATCTGCGGGAAGGTCCACTGTCGCATCAACAGTATGAATCGGCTTCCCATAAGCTCTTCTTCTCACTTGGTTGATTGCGTCGTACGCTTCATCGGTAGGACCGTTAACTTCATTCTCTGCCTCAGCTTTCATCAGCAGGACATCACTGTAGCGGATTACAGGAAAATTTGTGGAATTAAAGAGACGTGCTTTTTGTCCTATTTCGTACTCTCTTCTCCATTTACCTGGGTTACGATTATATATCTGAGTAGCCGAGAACATTACTTTCTTAGTTACCTGAACCACTTCTACCTCCTGTGTTTCCTCATTGACCTTTGTTTCTTCCACTACATTATAGTAATAAGGAGCTACATTCCAGTCCTTACGCAAATCACCTTCTCCATACGAATCATAAAGTCTTTTAGAAGCCTTCATCGGGCCTCCCGAGTAGCCTATTGATTCATCACGACACAAAATGCCATTCTCCACTCCTACGGATCCCGCCAAATCTACCGTACCAATTTTGTTACCATACATGCCTATTTCCCAAATACACTCCTTGCTTTCATTAATATCTTGCGAATGATTAATAAAGATTTGTTTATAATCAAAGTTCAACTCATGCTTCGTAGAAGCAATCACCTTGTTGGCATATTCCAAAGCATCCGCATAGCGTGTCTCGTCTTTCAGCGGTTCACCCGCCATTTTAAGGAATACCCTTGCCAAAATAGCCTGAACCCCCGTTTTGGTAATTCGTTCGTTATAACCAAGTGCATCAATATCCAACACCAGCTTTTCCGCCTCTTGCATATCCTTTACAATCTGTTTGTAAATATCCACCAATGGCGATTTCGCCAAATAGTTATCATTGGCAGACATTGTCGGAGCAAGTTTCAAAGGTACTTCACCAAAGAAAGAGGTCAGCAAATAATAGTAATATCCTCTCAAGAAAAGAGCCTCTCCCTTTGCAGCTTTCATCATATCGGTATCCAATTCTTTACCTTCAACGCTATATAACAGAAGATTGGCTCTGTTCACTCCTTCATACAACACTTCCCAGAAACGTCCAACATCCAGATCAGCGGCGTCCATTACGCCTGCACGAATATTAGTATTATTAAAATTATTAGTATAAAAAGACTCGTCACTCAGTACAAATAAGCTGAAAAGTCCCTTACTGTACATTCTTCCGTTTGTGTCAATCAGACGATTATACACTCCGTTCAACGCCTGTAACAGTTCGCTTTCCGTATTATAATAATAATCAGGAGAAACAAAATCAGGTTCCTTATCAAGTATGTTCGAGCAAGAAGTTGCTAACAGACATACGGTCATCCATAACAATATATTATGCTTCATATATACGATTTGATTTTAAAGGTTTAAAAAGAAATATCAACTCCTAATGTTAAAGTTCTCGGCCTTGGATAAGGAGACCAATCGAAAGAGGGCGTCAACGCTGTAGGGCGAGTAGAAACTTCCGGGTCCGGTCCTGAATATTTAGTCCATGTAATCAAGTTCTGCGCAGAAGCATACACTCTCAATGACTTAATATTTATCTTTTTCAGCCATGCGTTCGGCAATCTATATCCTAATGATACCGTTTTCAAACGCAAGAAAGAACCGTCTTCAATAGTACGCGACGAATAAACAGCTGGTCCTTGCCCACCTATCCGGTAGAGCTCGTTTGTCTGGTTCTCGGGAGTCCAACGGTTGGCAAACGAAGCAAACATATTGAGTGAGGTACGGGCATTCGGATCACCACCTTCAAACTCAATACGGTTAGCATTCAGCACATCGCCGCCATAACTCCATTGGAAGAATACGTTCAAATCAAAATTCTTATACTGAAAGTTATTACCAAATCCGCCGATATGCTTTGGATTCGGATTACCGATAATAGTCAGGTCATAGTCATTCACCACTCCATCGCGATTAATGTCCTTGAATTTGATATCTCCCGGCTGAATTTTCTCACGCGCATTTCCATTATTGGGAACACCGTCTTTCAATATATAAGATTCCCCTACCTTATCGAAATCTGTATACTGATAAACTCCATCAAAAATATGTCCGTAGAACATAGCAATCGGATGTCCCGGAATGGCAATATAAGGATAAGCATTGTTGAAATTACCCCAGTTCACACGGCTTGCCAAACTCGGTTCATCATCGTTCAATGACAAGACTTTGTTGCGATTGAATGATATATTGAAGCTGGAAGTCCAGGAGAACTCTTTCGTTTGTATATTTTTAGTGTCAATGGTCAACTCAAGTCCCGAATTGGAAACCGATCCAACATTTCTATAAGCAGACAAAAATCCCATACTAGGTGCCAATGTAGCATTCAACAACAGGTCTTTCGTTTTCTTATAGTAATAATCTGCCGTCAACGAAATCCGATTATCCAAAAACGACATATCCAATCCAATATTAGTCTGTACGGTAGTCTCCCATTTTAGTTTGGGATTTCCCAACGTTTTCGGCACTACCCCTTTGCCCGGTGTATTACCTGTACTGTACCCGGAGTCTGCCGTTATCTGTAAGGCTGTCAGTGCAGCATAGTCCGTCACACGGTTGTTACCTGTCGTACCGATACCTGCCCTCAGTTTACCACTACTAATCCATTTTACATTTTTCACGAATTTCTCTTCACCAAATCCCCAAGCAGCGGAGGCAGACGGGAAATAAGCCCAACGGTTATCTTTTGGGAACTTCGACGAACCGTCGGCACGGAATGAAACGGTCAACAGATATTTGGACTTATAATTATAATCCGCTCTTCCTAAATAAGAGACCAAGCCGTTGGCTGTCTTGCTGATAGTGGCGGACGCCAGTTCACCCTCATCCAGTCCGGCGATCCCCAACGCCTCATTAGGGACATTTATCGCTCTGATTTCATCAATAAATGTACTATTATCCTGCACAGTGAAACCGCCCAGCACTTTCAGACGATGTCCCTTCTTCAAGGGAACATCATATGTCAACGTATTTTCGTTCAACAGGCTAGTTCGCTCCGTGTTGGTTATCCAACCATTCACCTTATTATTAGTATAACGATGTCCCCCCCGAGAGTTAGAGTTGAAAAAGACTTCTTTCCGTTGATGTATCTTATTATATCCACCGGTAATCTTGAGAGTCAGGTTCTTTAAAATTTTATACTCAAAATAAGCGTTACCGATGAAATTGTAAGTAAACAATGGGTTATACTCATTTTCAGCTGCCATCAGAGGATTGATTCGAAGATCGGTAGTCGGATCGGTTGATTCATCATACAAATCGTTCAACAAGTCACTATCATTGACACCTGCTACCGGACGGTATCCCCACAATGCATACATCAAACTCGCTGTAGGGCTGGTCTGCGATTCAGATACAATGGTACCATATTTCTTCGAATATGTATAATTGGCATTAATACCTACTTTTATTTTCTTGGTGATTGTCTGATCCAATACAAAACGACCTTGATACTTTTTATAACCGCTGTTCAACATGATACCTTGCTGATTCACCAATGAACCGGAAACTGAGTATCTCGTCTTTTCAGTTCCACCCCTGACAGCTATATTGTGGCTATGCACCAAAGCATCCCTATACACCTTGTCCTGCCAGTTAATACCTTCGATATTCCGATAATCTTCCAATGTCCTTTCGCCAGCCAAGTAGCGCTTACTGTAAACGTTGTAGTCTGCTTCCAACTGATAACGCACAAATTCATAAGGATCAAGCATTTCCTGCTTCTTGATAATCTGTTGTACACCTACCCAGCCACTATATGTCACGGTAGGCGAACTAACTTTTCCTTTCTTTGTAGTTACCAAAATTACCCCGTTCGCACCTCTCGCACCATAGATAGCCGTAGCCGACGCATCTTTCAATATTTCAATAGACTCGATTTCTTCGGGGTTCAGCATATTCCCCACTGCCATTTCCAGCGGAAAGCCATCCACTACATATAATGGGGAATTATCCTGAGTTACCGAGTTATTACCACGGATAACAATCTGCAAGTCACTACCCGGCTGTCCGTCGGAGGAAGTCACCTGTACACCTGCCACACGACCTGCAAGACTTTCTTCAAAATTAAAAACCGGCGCTTTACGCATATCTTGCACATTCGCCTTTGCAATAGCTCCTGTCAAATCCTTACGAAGTCCGGAACCATACGCAGTAATCACCACTTCATCTAACAATTCTGAAACGGCACGCAAGCGAATAGTCAGCTTCTTTCCATCCTCTACCGTCACTGCCTGTTTTTCGTACCCAATAAAAGAAATCTCTAATTTTGTATTATCTCCATCTATCCGGATAGAAAAATTCCCATCCAAATCACTGATAGTACCCACACTTTTCCCAGCAACTGCCACAGAAGCCCCAATAATAGGTTCTCCTGTTTCAAAATCAATCACCGAGCCAACTACCGTTCGCGTTTTTGCCTGTTGGGCAATCTCCATACTGTTCATTTTTGAGACATCTTCTGCCGAATGTACTACAGAAGAAAAGGAAATAAATAAGTACATAAGACTACAGCATCTAATGTACCACTTCGCTTTTGAAATAACTGCGTTCTTCATGGTGCAATACTTTATTTCTCGTTAACAATTTAAATGGTATATCTAAGTTTTCAACCTTAGCAACTGGTCTACTCTGGTCTGTTAGATTTTGCAAACATAGTGATTATTTATTAAACTCCAAATAAATTTAAAGAAAAAAGCATAATCATTCCTTCAAAGCTCCCTAAAAAGCCCATAAACAAAGGAAAGTGCATTTTTTTTATTTTTCAGAAACAAAAAAAGAAAAACGGGACATACCTCTTTAATATAAAAAGGCTGTGTCCCGCAAATAATTTGGTCCGAGAAAACGCGATTTCAACTCATCTTCCTAAGAGAAGATTCCCTGATATTTAATTTTGCATCCAGAATAACCGACTTCGACAGCATTTTATCCTCATTATTGACATTATGCTTGATTTGCTCCAATAATAATTGTGCAGCATTCCGCCCCATTTCAAAAGTAGGTTGCTCCACACTAGTCAGATTAGGTTCCACAATAAATGCTTCCTTAGATTCGGAAAAACCAACTACTGCCATATCCTCCGGAATTCTAATCTTGTTTTTCTGAAGAGTTTTCATCGCTCCTATTGCCACCGGATCGTTCACTGCAAAGATTCCATCCGGCATTTTTTCCATTTCAAGAATCTGATAAGCCGCCATGATTCCTTTCTCCATCATTATTCCGCAATCGATGATCAAAGACTCTTCAACCGGCAAACCATACTTTCGCAAGGCATCCATATATCCTTTTTTGCGTTTCTGTGCGATAAGCAAATCTTCAGAACCTGCCAAATGAACAATCCGTCTACACCCTTGCTGTATCAAATGTTCAACTGCAGCAAAAGCCCACTTATAATCATCAATAACCACATAAGGAGCACTCAACTCTGCACAAATCCGATTGAAGAAAACCACAGGAAAATTATTCCTAATCAAGTCAGAAAAATAACTGGTATTTTCCGATTCCTGGGTCACCGAGATCAGAAAGCCATCCACCATCTGCGCTTCCAACGCCTTCATATTCCGCAATTCATTCTCATGCGATTCATTAGATTGCATTATCAGCACATGATATCCTTCAGGATTCAGCACACTCTGAATACCCATAATCACTTCAGAAAAGAAAGAATTGACAAATTCAGGTACAATCACTCCGATAAACATGGACTGGCTTTGTTTCAGACTCAAAGAAATCGGATTTGGCTTATAATTCCATTTTTCTGCAAGTTCCAGAACAGCTTTGCGTGTTTCCGGATTAACGTCCCATTTATCACACAAGGCTCTGGAAACTGTAGAAGTCGAAATCTTCAGTTCCTTGGCTAAATCCTTGATGGTCACTCTTGGTTTACTCATAAACTATCGCTCACTCTAAAAAATTTCCCGAATATAATGAAATTCCGGCAATTGGAATGTTAAAACTCCAAGAGTTTAATTTCGGGAACGTTTGCGGTAACGTTCCCGATGATTTATATTCCGAATTACTTGTTTATCTGTAGAATCAAAAATATATTTGCTGCCAGCTTAGATGTTTTTCAAACCTATTTTGTTAACTAAATCATTTGATATGACTACTCTCGACATCATTACTATCATACTATTCTCCCTTGGAGTTGTTTTAGTCGGATTGGCTTTCTCCCAAAAAGGTAAAAGTATGCAATCTTTCTTTGCCGCCAACGGAACCATGCCGTGGTACATGAGCGGCCTCTCACTGTTTATGGGATTTTTCTCTGCCGGCACATTCGTAGTATGGGGTTCTATAGCCTATTCCATGGGCTGGGTTTCAATCACTATCCAATGGACAATGGCAATCGCCGGTTTCATTGTGGGATTACTCATCGCGCCCAAATGGCATAAAACGGGGGCACTCACAGCAGCAGAATATATACATAAGAGATTAGGCAAATCCACACAGAAGATATATACCTACCTGTTCTTATTTATCTCTGTATTTCTTACAGCATCTTTCTTATATCCGGTAGCCAAAATATTAGAGGTTTCCACCGGGCTGCCTTTAAATACTTGCATTTTATTATTAGGAGGGTTATGTATTTTGTATGTGTCTGCAGGAGGATTATGGGCAGTAATTTCCACAGACGTACTTCAATTCGTTATTCTGACAGCAGCGGTTATCATCGTGGTTCCTTTATCTTTCGATAAGATTAACGGAGTTACCGCACTAATAGAGCAGGTACCCGACACATTCTATAATCTTCTGAACGATGAATATACTTTTGGTTTCCTGGTAGCTTTTGGAATCTATAATACTATATTCCTGGGTGGAAACTGGGCATATGTGCAGCGATATACCTGCGTCAAAACACAAAAAGATTCCCAAAAAGTAGGTTATTTGTTTGGAGCCCTATACATAATCAGTCCAGTGCTATGGATGCTTCCACCAATGGTTTACAGAGTATATGACCCTTCGCTCTCATTACTTGATGCAGAAGGCGCATATCTGATGATGTGCAAGGAAGTACTTCCTAACGGGCTTTTAGGCTTAATGATCGGTGGCATGATTTTCGCGACGACCAGTGCACTGAATTCAAAGCTGAATATTGCTTCAGGAGTCATCACCAATGATATATTCAAAAATCTAAGGCCAAAAAGTTCTGACCGTACCCTTATGTACGTCGCAAGAATCTCGACTATTCTCTTCGGAGTATTCAGCATATTGATAGCCATGCTTATTCCTAAAATGGGGGGAGTTGTAAACGTTGTTATCAGCTTGGCGGCATTGACAGGCGTTCCTTTATATCTGCCTATCATTTGGACACTATTCTCTAAAAGACAGACTGCGACTTCTAATATCACGACCACTTTATTAAGCTTGGCAGTCAATGGTTTATTCAAATTCATCACTCCACTGATGGGTTTCTCCCTCAATCGTGCCGAGGAAATGATTCTTGGAGTTACTTTCCCAATCCTATGCCTGGTCATTTTTGAGATATATTATAAAGCAAAGAACAAGGAATCGGAAAAGTATCAATCTTACCTAATATGGAATAAAGAAAACAATGCCCAGAAATTGAAAGAAATCGAAGAAAATGAATCGGCAGAGAAAGCGGGCAATAATTTCAGCAAACGGGTAATCGGTTATGGCATCTTCGCTTCCGGAACTGGCATTGCGATATTGGGTGGTATGGCAGATAACGGACAAAAACTTATCATCACAACTGGCGTTGTTTTTGCTCTGCTCGGATTACTAATGACAAGAAAGCCCAAACCAATAATATCTAAAGATTGAAAATTATGAAAAGTAACTATATTCTTATCACACTGATAAGTATTTGCATCATATCCAATACTATACAGGCACAGAACAAGAAAAGCTTCAAACCCGGAACTGTGTGGACCGATAACAATGGAAGTCCTATTAATGCACACGGTGGTGGCATTATATATGTAGATGGCATCTATTATTGGTATGGTGAGCACAAACTTCCCAATAAATCTGAGAAAGAAAAAGCAGATGGTGGTGTACATTGTTATTCGTCCACTGATTTGTATCATTGGGAAGACAAAGGAGTAGTATTATCCGTCGACTACAAGAATGAAAAAAGTGATATTGCTGACGGCTGTATTCTCGAGCGCCCTAAAGTAATATACAACGAGGCAACTTCTAAATATATGATGTATTTCAAACTCTATCCCAAAGGACAGGATTATAAATACGGTTATCTCGGAGTCGCTACGGCAATTTCTCCTACAGGCCCTTTTACATACAGTCACAAGTTCTTAGGAGCAGATTCTCCATACGGTTCAGGAGATTTTTGTATCTACAAAGATGATGATGACAAAGTATATCATTTCACAGTACGTAAGCCTGATAAAGCTTTTGTGGCAGGTGAATTAAATAAGGAATATACTTACCCACAGGGAAAGTACAAGGTAGTCACGGGAATCACCAACGAAACAGAAGCACCTGCCATCTTCAAACATAAAGGTACCTACTATTTGCTGGGATCAGGCTCCAGCGGTTGGAAGCCCAATGCCGCGCGCCTATTCACATCAAAATCAATAACGGGTGACTATACGAAAAAATCAAATCCCTGTCATGGCGTCAATTCATATAATGGACTTGGTCCTGAAAAAACTTTTGGGGGACAATCATCTTTCATTATTCCTGTACAAGGAAAGAAAGATTCCTATATTGCCATGTTTGATATATGGAAACCGGAAATGCCAATTGAAGGACTTTATATATGGCTACCCATTAAGTTTCATAATAAAGACATAAGTATCGAGTGGAAAGACAGGTGGAATTTAAGTATTTTTCCCGATCAGGAGTAATCAATCCGCCATCGCCAAGGTCAACACACTAATCCGTATTCCTTCGACCTCCGCCAGCTGTGAAGCACACGCGATAGTCGTGGCCCCTGTAGTCAATACATCGTCCACAATCAAAATATGCTTTCCGGTCAGAGAATCCGCATGATTCAGTTCAAAAATTCCATCTACATTCTCCCAACGTTCGAATACGGATTTGCGTGTCTGTGTCTCCGTATTCTTTCGGCGAACCACCGATTCTACACATACGGCAATACCCGTCACGGCCGCAATACCCCGTGCTATACATTCGCTTTGATTATAGCCACGAATCTGTTGCTTCTTTTTATGCAACGGTATGGGAATTATCACGTCAACTCCTTCGAAGAAACCCGAGTCCAATAGCTCGGCAGCCATATATCTTCCCATGATTATTCCAACCTCTTTCTTTCCCCCATACTTCAACTGATGAAGAATCTGTCGGAAATCGCTCCCTTTTCGGTAGAAGAAAAAAGAAGTGGCTCGTTCTAGAGGAATTTGTCCCCAGAAAAGTCGCTCTACCGGATTATCCTTCCGGAGATGATAGTTCGTACGCGGGAGATTGATATTGCACATGGTACAAAGACATTCTTCACCTTTTGCCAGCGGTCTGCCGCAAACTACGCAACAATGGGGAAACAATAAAGATAAGAATGAATTGAGCCAGTCTTTTATAAAAAATGTGTGTTTCATAATAGTAGCAAGGATTTAATAAGCAGGCCGTTTCTCCTACATATCTAACGGAGGGACCTCCGCCAATAGTTTCTGAAATAGAGGATGAAGGTATCCGTTCGTTGCAATGATATGATGTCCTTCTATAAAGTGGTCCTCACCATAGAAATTAGTAACTTTTCCTCCTGCTTCCTGCACAATCAAAGCTGCCGCCGAATAATCCCACTTTCCAATAAAAGCTTCCGCCCAAGCATCAAAACGCCCCATAGCCACATAACAAATGGCTGCGGCGGCCGAACCATTCATTCGAATACCACCTACTACCCCATAAAGCCGATCTATCAAATGGAGAGCCGTTTGTTTATATTGCAGATGGTTATAAGGCAACTCGGTAATGACGAACGCATCTTTTACATCCCGAATATCCGATACATGGATTTCCTTACCATTCATAAAGGCCTTTCCACCTTTCCACGCATAAAAACATTCATCCCGACAAACTTCATAAACGACCCCCAATAAAAGCTCGGTACGATTGCGCAAAGCGATACATACACAATAAGGAGCCTCATCATGGATATAATTCGTAGTGCCGTCCAACGGGTCAATCACCCAAAAATAAGGTTCATCCTGATAAGTGACCGACCCTTCTTCCGTTATAAATCCAGCTTCGGGTAATAAAGCGGAAAGAGCTTTCACTACACGTACTTCCGACTCCTTATCTACATAAGAGACATAATCATGCGCATGTTTCTCTTCAACACGTTCACGACGGAAATTCTTACGCTCTTCTTTCAAAAAATGTCCAGCTTCAGTTGCAATACGGCACACATCTGCTGTAAGTTGCTTTAAATCTAACATTCCAATATCTATATTAAAAGTGCCTCGAAGGTATAGCTTTTCTCACGAAAAACCATTGAAAGGAATTGCTATTTTCATAAGAGTAGCAAACTTTAAACATTCATAGTAAGAAAACAAAAATCCCGGCATAGCTAGAACGTTTTTTTATTTTCATCTCTCATATCTCTCATAAATTACAGTTAACACATACACTATCAATAGAATAGCAAATGAGAAATGCTCCTACCAGCCTGTATCTCTCATACTTTTCCCATCATCTCTCATACTTTCCTCAATATATCTCTCATAGCAATTTGCATTTAAAAAAACAACCAACCGTATTTTACAGACCAAACTACTACGTTTTATGCACAGAGTACCTATTAACTATCTGTTTATTAACTATAAACATCACATTTTCAATAAGCCATCACAACCGTTCCACTATAGTGAACAGATCCGTCTACTCTAGTGCACAGTACTGTTCACTGAAGTACACAAAACCGTTCACTAGAGTGGAACGATTATCATGCCGGTTAAATCATCTGTAAACAAAAGCAAGATATGACAATTACATAAGTAATTTGACACAACAATAGCAAAGATTCGAGACAAAAACTCCGGTCTCTTATCCCTTGATATCTAAATGAATCCAGTCTGACATCATTCAAACCAGATCTTTTAAATATCTCTAAGATTTGCTTTTTCCACAGAAATTCCCGAATATTGCACTCTAATATTAATCGAAAAGGATTCATGAAAAGAGTCGATTCTGTTATTTCCCTGATATACTCACTCTCGAAATCAGAAAAAAAGCACTTTTCCTCGCAAGTCGTCAAGGACAAAGAAGAAAAAGACTATCTAGTGATTTATGATATCATCACGAAAAGCAAACAGCCTAATGGAAATACTGTTAAAGAAGAGTTCTATCAACGGAGACCTAACGGTTCTTTTGAAGTATCCATCCAATATCTATATGAAAAACTGGTAGACACGCTACTCACGCTAAGAAAGAGAAAAGACATCTATTATGACCTATTGAACGATCTGTGCAAAGCTCGTATGCTTTATGAACGTTCCTTATTTGAAGAATGCTTTGAGATCTTATCCAATACAATAGAACAAGCGCAATTTTACGAAAACAATGAAATTTTGACGATTGCACTGAAACTGGAACTGGAATATCTGTTACGGCTGAATTTTCCCAACATGACAGAGCAAGAACTTTTTCATAAACATTTTATTCAAAATGAATCTTTAAAAAAAATTCGAAAAATAACAGAACAATCCTCTCTCCATAATTTACTAAAATATCGTCTATCCCATATCGGAGCCATACGAACTTCAAAACAAAAACAGGATATGAACGATCTAATGGTCAATGAACTTTATATAGCCGCTTCTTCAGATGCAGAAGGAAACTTTGAATTGACACGCAACCACAAACTTTTTCAGGCCAACTACTTGATGGGGGCAGGAGATTATAAAGCTGCCCTAAATTCATACAAAGAGCTTAATTTGTTATTTGAACAAAATCAACAGTTCTGGTCGAATCCACCCATTTACTATTTATCTGTGCTTGAAGGAGTACTCGGAAGTCTACGTACAGTAGGTAACTACGATGAAATGCCATACTTTCTAGAAAAACTAAAAAGACTGATAGCTGAAGATTCGTCACTTGAGTTTAAAGTAAATGCCATCTGCCTGCTCTTTCAATACGAATTATTCCCCCACTTAGATAAAGGAGAGTTTTTTAATTGTACCAAGCTCATTGACTGTTATCAAGAATCACTATATAACAAAGAAGCATGGCTAAGCCCTATACGTAAAAGTGAACTATTGCTTTATACAACCCTTGTACATATCGGTAATCAAAACTATAAAACAGCTAAGAAATATATAAGTAACGCTATCATTGACCACAATATCAAGTACCTCCCATTGATGAGAACCATTCGCTTGGTTCGCCTCATTGCCTATTACGAAACACAAGAGTACGACCTGATTCGGTATGAGTCACGTTCCATCATTCGAGGTCTCTCTTCACCGAAAGAACATACATTTAAAACAGAACGAATAATCCTATGGTTTCTGAATAAAAGAAATCTCCCCATCCTACATAAAGACCGGGAAACCTTTTGGAAAAAACTATCTTCGGAAATACAAGAATTGTACAATGATAAATATGAAAACCAACTTCTTCGCATTTTTGACTTCACAGCATGGATGGAATCGAAAATCCGGAAAGAAAAGCTATCCGAAGTATTGGAAAGACGCACAAATGCTAAAAAAGGCTAAGAGAAATAGCCATCCGGAACTCTTACTACAATAAAAAGAGACTTTTTTTAAACCCACATTTTTCCTTTGTAATTATATAAATGAATAGTATATAATGACATTATCATTCCTTATTATTAAAGGTTCTTTTATCTTATTATATCATTTTGAGATTATATAAATTAAATATTAATGTCAATAATCAAACATTACTATTTTCTACATTTGTATCATCATAATTTAAAATACTATGGAAATTACATCTATTCATAAACCCAGAATTGTAGTCATTGGAAGTTGCAATACAGACATGGTAGTAAAAGCCAACAGACTACCAGTACCCGGCGAGACCATATTAGGAGGAACTTTCTATATGAACCCAGGAGGTAAAGGAGCCAATCAAGCTATTGCAGCATCTCGATTAGGAGCTGAGGTAACCTTTATTTCTAAAATTGGATACGACCTATTCGGATTACAAGCACTAGAAATATATAAGTCAGAAAGGATTAATACTGATTTCATTTTCACCGATCAAAAAAATCCGTCAGGAGTAGCCCTTATCTCTGTAGATTCTTTCGGGGAGAACAGTATTATTGTTGCACCTGGCGCAAGCCGCTCTCTTTCAATAGAAGATATCAATAAAGCCGAAGAAAAAATCAAGAAAGCTGATATTATCTTAATGCAGCTTGAAGTTCCGATAGAAACGGTAGAATATGCAGCTAGTATGGCCAATAAATATGGAAAAAAAGTGATACTCAATCCTGCACCTGCCTCTACGCTAAACAATTCTTTTTTAAATAACGTACATACTATACTTCCTAACCGGATTGAAGCAGAAATGCTGTCAGGCATTAAGGTGATGGACATTGATAGTGCCCACCGTGCAGCAGAAGCTATTGGAGAGAAAGGTATAGAGAATGTTGTCATCACATTAGGAAAAGATGGAGCATACGTGAAAGAAAAAGACCAATACACCATAATCCCTGCAAAAGAAGTAGAGACAATCGACACGACTGGTGCCGGAGACGTATTTTGTGGGGCATTCAGTGTTTATTTGTCCGAAGGACATTCATTGGCAGAGTCTGTCACATTTGCCAATGCAGCAGCCGCTCTTGCCGTTACCCGTATTGGTGCACAAAGTGCTATTCCATACAAAAGAGAAATAGTTCTATAAAATTAAAGAGAAACCTAGGTTAATCACATAAATCCGATTCACATGAAAATAGTAGTTATTGGAAGCTCAAACATCGACATGGTTGCACAAGTCAATCATCTTCCGGCTCCCGGCGAAACAGTCGGAGATGCCAATTTCATACAGTCTCTCGGTGGCAAAGGAGCAAACCAAGCCGTAGCGGCAGCCAGGCTCGGAGGTTCAGTCACATTTGTCACTTCTTTAGGGAATGACATGTATGCAGATATTCTAAAAAAACACTTTAAGAAAGAAGGTATCACTACTGATTATATCATTGATGATATCAATCACCCCACAGGAACTGCACTCATTTTTGTGGCCAACAGTGGTGAAAACTGTATTGCAGTAGCTCCCGGAGCTAACTATTCTTTATTACCCGGCTCCATCTCACGCTTTTCTGAAGTAATTGATGTAGCAGACATTATTATCATGCAAGCTGAGATTCCCTATGAAACAAACAAGAAAATAGCTTTGCTAGCAAAACAAAAAGGTAAAAAAGTACTGTTTAATCCTGCACCTGCTTGTCTGCTCGATGAGGAGCTGATGAAAGCGATTGACATTTTGGTTGTCAACGAGGTAGAAGCCGCATTTATTTCCGGCATTGACTACACAGGAAATAATCATGAAAAAATCGCTCAAGCATTAATAGAGGCAGGTGCACAAAATGTTGTTATTACATTAGGAAGTCAAGGAGTATACATGAAAAATAATCAGAAGACAGTTTATCTCCCTGGCTACAAAGTGAATGCAATTGACACAATTGCTGCCGGTGATACATTCTGTGGAGCACTAGCTGTCAGCTGTGCTCAAAGAGAAATAGATCAAGAAGCGCTCGGTTTTGCAAATGCAGCGGCAGCAATCGCAGTAACACGCTCCGGTGCCCAACCTTCTATTCCGACTCTCGACGAAGTGAAATGCTTCATACTTGAAAAAGAATCAGTCTTATCATTCAACTCTTAAATTTGATGAATTATGAAAACTTCTCTAAAAAAACTATTCATTCCACTATTATCGGGATTGATAGCATGTAATTTCTACAGTTGTGATAGTGATAATGAACATACCGCTATCCCCATAGCCCCTATCCTAAAGGAAATTAAGTTTCCATCTGAAAATGACATTACTCCCGGACAAGTTGCACAAATCAATGGACTCGGGTTTGCTAAAGAAGATGTACTCTATTTAAATGACGAAACAAACAAAAAAGAAAAAGTAGAAGTGACAGAAGTCACAGACAGCTATCTCAAGTTTATAGTTCCATTAGAAGCCGGAGGTAATTACAGCGTAATAATTGAACGAGCTGGGAAACAAACAATTTTAAATGGAACTTTTAAAGTACCCTTTGTAGTACCAATCATCGATGTAGTACTTCCCTCGAATAATATACCGGCAAAAGGGAAAGTTGAAATTCGAGGAAAAGGATTTGAGGATGGAGACATCGCTACATTATATGCCTCTTTTTATCCGGAAGGTGTTGAATATAACATTCCGTTAGCCTTAAATGATGAAGGAGCAGAATTTATACTGCCTGAAGGATTGTATGGCGTCAATTCTATCATGATAATCAGAGGAGAGCGAAAAAGTAACATCGGAACAATCACCATTGAAACAAACGTAGGAGATAAGTTAGGCGGCGGTGTCGTATTTTGGGTAGATGCCGCAAAAGCACACGGATATATCGTAAATATGAGCAATGTAGGTACACCTACAGAGAAGTTCGGGCCGGAAGTGGATCCTTCAGATGCAGCAGGTACAAGCCAAAGTATAGGAAGTGGATATGCAAACACTCAGAACATTGTCAAAAAGTTCAATACGTTACAAAGTGCAAACAATTGGCCCGAATGGCAGGGAGTCAAGATAGCAGCCCAACTTTGTCTGGATAACAGAGTGAACGACGGAGATTTTGCATATACGGATTGGTTTCTTCCTTCTAGAGAAGAACTTATAGAAGTATTCAAAGTAAAAAGTATGCTAGCTGAAAAGGGGGTCAATATTCCGGCTAATAATTATTGGACTTCAAGCGAAGCTGATGGAAATACAGGCTGGGCTGCCTATTATGTAAATTTCTACGAAGAGACCAATATAATTTCTGAGCTATGCTCTAAAAGCGGATGGACAATTGGCGTTCTTCCTATCCGCGCCTATTAAATAATAACTCAATAAAATAAACGTTATGAAAAAACACATTATATTATTTATAGTCGTTTTCTTTGCAAGCATATTGCATGCACAAGTAATCAGCATTAAAGGGACTATTACTGATACCAATAATGAAACACTACCTGGTGTATCCATAACTATAAAAGGGACACAAACAGGAACAGTAAGTGATATAAATGGAAACTATACCATCAAAGTACAAAAAGGTAATATTCTGGAATTCTCATTTGTCGGTATGGTGAAACAATCCGTCACAATAGGGAAACAAAATGTCATCAATATACAAATGGCGGCAGACGCCATCAATCTGGATGAAGTGGTAGCTATCGGATATGGTATTGCCAAGAAAAGTGATTTGACAGGAGCTGTCGCTTCTATTAAGTCAGAGCACCTTACTAATTCCAAAGTAGGAACAGTAACCACCGCCCTACAAGGACTCGCTGCCGGTGTACAGGTCACAACCGGTTCTGTTAAGCCTGGCGGCGATGCTTCAGTTGTCATCCGAGGAGTCGGTTCACTTCGCGCAGGTAGTGAACCATTATATATCGTTGATGGCATTCCTGTTCAGGGAGGTTTACAAGATCTATCTTCTGGTGATATTGAGTCTATTGAAATTTTAAAAGATGCTTCGTCAGCTTCTATCTATGGCTCAAGAGGTTCTAATGGTGTAGTACTCGTCACTACCAAAAAAGGGACAAGCGGTAAAGCTAAAATCTCTTTAAACGCATCTTTTGGAACACAAAAAATGCTCAATAAACAAGACCTGATGAATGCCCAGCAATATTATGAATTGGTCTCCATTGCACAGCCGAATTATAAATGGACATCAGAAGAATTACGCTTATTAAGTCGTGGAGAATCTACTGACTGGCAAGATGCAGTTACCCAAAATGGGCAATACCAAAACTATAATTTTTCTATTTCAGGTGGAAAGAACGATATGCAACATTTTCTGGGTGTAGACTGGTATGACCAGAAAGGTACTATAAAGAACTCATCTTTTAACAAATTGACTGTACGGTATAATATGGATGCCAAACTAAACAAATGGCTACGGTATGGTGTGCGTTTCAACGTCATTGAGTCTAAACTCATGAATATCAACGAAGAGGCCGATTCCGGCTATGGAACTATGTTCAGTGCTATTAGTTCGCAACCTACAGCTCCTATCTACACAGAGGATGGAGAATATTTCGACGGATTTCTTAATACGAGAGCAAATCCGGTAGCAATTGTAGACTTACTTGACAAAGCAACACTTAAATCCAGATTTGTCGGTTCGGCTTATATTGAGATAGAACCTATAAAAAATCTAAAGTTACGTTCTGATAATGGTGGAGAACTCGTATTCTTTAAAGTGAACACATACGAAGACGAACGCATGGGACAACACTACACTGCTGGTGGTCATGCTAATGTTATGTCAAATAAAAAGAGATATTGGCAAACTGAAAATACAGCAACTTATTCATTTGATATTAATAAAATACATCAATTCTCAGCAATGGCAGGTTTTTCTGCATCACGAACAGATTATGAAGAAGTTACTGCAGACTCTAAGAAACTTTCATCTATCCTCAAATATTATAATTTGCAAGGAGCTGAAGAACACGGACCAAACTCTTCATATGCGGTTCCTTCTTCTTTAGTTTCTTTTTACGGGCGGTTCAACTATAATTTCAATAATCGTTATTTAGCAACATTAACAATGCGAGGAGATGGCTCTTCACGTTTTGCACCTGGCCATAGATGGGGATTTTTCCCGTCACTTGCTTTGGCATGGAGAGCTTCAGAGGAAAGTTTTATTAAAGAAAATGCACCCGCCATCAGTAATCTTAAACTAAGGCTTAGCGCAGGTAAACTTGGCAATCAAAATATCGGAGACTTTGCCTATTCTTCCATCATAGCTTTAGGGGGAGCTTCCGCTAATTATGTATTAGGAAATAATTTGGTAAGTGGTTCTGTACAAACATCCATATCCAACCCTGAATTAACTTGGGAAAAAGCTAACCAAATAGATTTAGGTATTGATTTCGGACTTTTCAACAATAGAATTGCGGGTACCATTGAAACTTACTATAAACGTACAACAGATCTTCTATGGCAAGTTCCCCTTCCATTGGAATCCGGTTTTGGAAGCTCTTTAACCAACATTGGCAAAATTGACAATAAAGGTATTGAGTTTACATTAAACACCGTTAATATCAGTACTAAAGATTTCTTATGGACTACTTCTTTTATGATTTCTTATAATGACAATAAAATAAAAGAGCTTTATGACGGAAAACAAGATGTGAACAAATCATTATTCGTCGACCGTCCCATCAGCCAATATTACCTCCTGAAATCCGAAGGCATCTGGCAAATAAATGAAGCTGCTGAAGCTGCCAAATATAATGCCCAACCAGGTGACCGTAAAATTAGAGACGAAAAAAAAGATTATGTTATTAATGGAGAAGACCGCGTATTCTGCGGAGTATCGACTCCCAAATATTACGGAAGCTTCACTAATACTTTCTCTTACAAAGGATTTGACCTCACAGCATTTTTCACCTTTGCCGGTGGACATAAAATCAACAATACATTGAACCGTTACCTCAACTCATTTAATGTTTGGGGCAATATGAGTGAAAACTACTACAAATACTATTGGAGACAGGACAAACCTAATAATAAATATCCTGCTCCCCGTGTAGGTAGCGCATATGCTAACGGCGACGGCACCGATGCTAATCTTCAGAAAGGAGATTATCTCCGGTTGCGTAATCTTGAATTGGGTTATAATCTTCCCAAAAAGATCATCAAGAGTATCAAAGCCTCAAACCTCAGAGTTTATTTCTCTGTACAGAATCTATTTACTGCAACCGAGTTTACTGGATTTGATGTAGAATCAAGCGATAACACAAATCCATACCCCAACGCACGCAGTTTTATCGGTGGAATTTCTCTAAACTTTTAAAACAATACGATGATGAAAAAATACATTTCCATATTAATATTCAGCTGCTTTACACTATGCAGCTGCGAGAACTTTCTGGATTTAGCTCCTCAAAGTGTTCTAACCCCCGACAATGCATATACCAAACCTGATGATTGGCAACAAACATTATATGCCGCTTATGGTTCTCTTCAAGAGGTATTCGTCGGCAAATATACCATTACTCTTGGTGAATTTGGAACGGATGAAGTGATTCCATTCGACATGGGATGGGCAGCTTATTCACAATTGCATTATTATACCTTCTCCGCTTCTCATGAGTTCTTAGACAATCATTACAGACTATGTTATGAAGGAATCAAACGCTGTAACGCCGTTATTGATATGCCATCAGATGCAGTAAGTTCCGACCTTTATACTTCTATGATTATGCAAGCACGTTTTTTAAGAGCTATCTACTATTTTGATTTAGTAAAGATGTATGGTGGAGTACCTCTATGGACTAAATCTTCCATCGACAGAAGCGAAATTATGAAACCTCGCGCATCAGTAGATGAAGTATATACTCTTATTACTCAAGACATGGAAGCAGCTCTCGGTCTGCCGTCTACTTGGCCAGATGCCAAAGATAAAGGCCGTGCTACGTCTTATGCAGCACAAGCATTGTTAGCACGCATCTATCTACAATGGGGCAAACCTACCGAAGCTTTAAAATACTGTCGTATGCTAGAAGGTAAATTCCAGTTATATGATAATCTCAAAGACATTTTTAACCCAGCCAATAAAAATCAAGAATATGAGAATATTTTTGAGATTCAATTCAAGCATTCCGGTTCTTGGGGATTGGAAGGAAGTATACAACACTCCTACTGGGGCCCTCGTAATGTAGGTGGACCTACAAACTTTGGAGGATGGGGCGGATTCGGACCGACTCAATATTTATATGATTCTTATGACAATGCAGATAAACGTAAAAAAGCTTTTTTTATTACAGAATATGCAGGTGTAACACAAGATCCACCTTCTTGCGGTAAATTTTGGGATCCGGAAACAGGCAATGTAATCGAAGACGACAACCTGAATTTTATTCTCATTCGTTATGCGGATGTACTTCTAATGAAGGCAGAAGCATTAAACGAGATTAACGACACTAGTAACGAAAAATATGAAGCATTGAAAGCTGTTCGTTCCAGAGCCGGACTTACCTCTATTACTGCAGCCGATAACTTAAGTAAAGAACAGTTTGCCGATGTTTTATTAGAAGAAAGACTTCATGAATTTTGTTGTGAACATATGCGTCGTTGGGATTTAATTCGATTCGGCAAACTTGCAGAATACATGAAAAACCACGCTGGAGTCACTATCCAACCTTATCATGTATTGTATCCAATTCCACAAGCTGCTATTGATGCAAACGATGCAATTACCGAAAACAACGAAGGATATTAACATAAATCATTAATTATATGAAAACATTTATCTTTATCGCAGGACTCATAATTAGTGTTTTCCTGTACTCATGCAAAGAAGAAGATCATGGCATACTTCCTCCTATTGAAGGAGGAGGCACTATAGAAGTTAAGGACGGTAGGGTTACGGTAAATCCAGCGGAATGTTTATATGCTCTGCGTAACCCCATGAAAGGGCTTCGAGAATTTTTCGGTCCGGGATATGATAAAGTAAGAGACGAATATCCTTACCCTTACGGTTCTATTATCAAAGAGTATATGCAATGGAATATGCTCGAAGATAATGCGAATGATGGGATTGATAAGATAATAGCCTATAGTAACCATAGATGGAAAGGAGTGGAAGACATTAACGTCAAGGTGATCCCGCGTATTTACATTGTATGGATGGAACCTTGGCACGGTGGATATGCCAAGAACACTTATACAAATAATCCGGATGACCTCAATGGATGGCATTGGCCCAGCGACATTCCGGGAGAAACCTATGATGAGGATGATCTCAATGCCCCTATAATAGGGGGATATTGCCATCCGACTTTTCAGGAAAGAGTAAAGAAACTTGTAGAAAAGGCTGGACTGGCATGGGACAACGATCCACGTGTAGCTTATGTAGAAATGGGAATTATCGGTGAATTCGGAGAGCATCATGATCCGGATATCACTACCGTATGGGCCCCCCACGATCAACCCAACCATGTAGAGAATCGTACTTGGTTACCAGGAATCGAAAAAGTATTAGGAGATGCCTTTACATCTGCTTTCAAGAATAAAAAAGTAATGGTTCGCTATGCTTATGAATTCAAGGACTACGAGTTTGGTATCTATTGGGACTCATGGGCTATTGATGAAGAAAAGGTACGAGGATACGAAGAAATGAAGAAACTAGGTGACCGTTGGAAGACCCAACCGATAGGAGGAGAAATTACCTGGAACTGGGGAAGTCTCTATAAATTCGATTCTTTCGAAGAAGTAGTGGCCGATGAAAAGACCCGGGATTTAGTTGTCCAACAAATCCGTGATCTACATTGTAATCATTTGGGCGGCATCACATGGGCAGATTTTAATGATCCGACTTTTGAACCTAACGCAGAATTATTACAAAAAACGATGGGATATCGGTTTGTTCTGTCAAACTTCAGCTATCCAACAAATATCAAACAAAATGAACCGTTCAAAATCTCATTTGATGTAGTCAACACCGGCTCTTCACCATTTTACTATGACTGGCCTGTCGAAATAGCATTACTGAATGCCCAGACTCAAGAAGTAGTATGGAGTAAAACACTGCAAACCCCCAAGACCTCACAATGGATGCCGGGAGACAATTGGGATAACTCTCAGAAAGTATATACCCAGCCAGCCGCCATTAACCATATTGAGGAAGAACTGACTTTAGATAAGAAAATAGATACAGGTGACTATATCATTTCTATTGCAGTGTTAGACCCTGCCGGTATGCTGCCTTCATTAAGGTTTGCCATTCAGAACTATTTCGAAGGCGGGCGTCATCCGATGGGACATGTTGGAATTAACACCGAGCCTATATACTTCGAGATTCCTGTCAGCAATTTCAGTGATATGAGACAAGATAAAACTTTAAAATACAAACTTCAATAATAGATCATTCTAATGAAATCAATCATCAGAAACATATCGTTCTTATTGTTATTCGGAAGTATTACTGCTTGTGGCGAAAAAAACGTGACCGTTTCCTATCAAGAGTATCCAAATGCATTCAGAAATCCAATGAAAGGATTCAGAGAATTCTTTGCTCCCGGCATTGACCGTGTGAGAGAAGAATACCCTTATCCTTATGGTTCTATGACCAAAGAATACATGCAATGGAATATGATAGAAGATGATCCCAACGATGGAGTGGATAAAATCATCGCTTACAGCAACCATCGCTGGAAAGGAGTAGAAGATATCAATGTCAAAGTAATCCCCCGAGTCTTTCTTGTGTGGCTAGAACCTTGGCATGGTGGAAAGCCTAAAAATCCAAATAATCCTGATGATTTAGTCGGGTGGCACTGGCCTAAAGGGATAACACAAGAGAAAAGTCCATACAAACAAAGGCCGAACTCAGTAGCAGCCTACGTGGAAGAGAAAGACAAAAATACCCCCATCATTGGGGGATACTTTGACCCTTCATTTCCCGAACGTGTGGAGAAGCTAGTCGAAAAACTCGGGCAAGCATGGGACAATGATCCAAGAGTAGCTTATGTAGAGATGGGAATCATTGGTGAATGGGGTGAACATCATGACCCGGACTTGTCCACTTACTGGGCACCTCATGACGAACCTGACCATGTAGTAAACCGCACCTGGATTCCAGGCATGGAGAAAATCCTGGGTGACGCCTTCGCCAAAGCTTTTAAAAACAAGAAAGTAATGGTACGCTATGCCTATGAGTTTAAAGACTACGAATTTGGAATTTACTGGGATTCCTGGTCGCAACCGCAGGAAGTCGTCAGAGGATATGAAGAAATGAAAAAGCTGGGTGATCGTTGGAAAACCCAACCAATAGGAGGCGAAATAACCTGGAATTGGGGGGACTTGGCACGCTTCAAGTCTTTTGAAGAGGTGGTAGCCGATAAAGATACCAGAGAATATGTAATGGAGCAGATTCGCAATTTACATTGTAACCATTTAGGCGGCATTACCTGGGCTGATTTCAACGATCCTAACTTCCAAAAGAACGCAGAGATATTGCAAAAGGCAATGGGATATCGGTTTGTCATAAACGAGTTTACATATCCGAAAGAAATAAAAGAACAAGAGAGTCTTTCAATATCTTTCAGTGTTGTAAATACCGGCTCATCTCCATTCTATTATAATTGGCCTGTAGAAATAGCTCTGTTAGATCCGGTGAACCATCAAAAAGTCTGGGGAAAGGTATTGGAAGATGTGAATATATCCGAATGGATGCCTGGAGATAACTGGTCAGTAAATGAAAATAAATATCAGACCGCACCCGAGATCTATCACGTCCAGGAGAATATTCCTATAGACGCATCAATAGCTAAAGGAAAATATATCCTGGCACTAACAGTGCTCGACCCCGCCGGAATGCAACCGTCACTCCGGTTTGCAAATGAAAATTATTTCGAAGGTGGATATCATCCGATGGGATATATCGGTATCAATGAACCTATTGATGACACTCGATTGGATCCAAATTCATTCTTTGACATCCAAAGCGATAAATCTTTAAAATATCAAATTAAACAACTCTACACAGGGCCTAAAGATACAAAAGTTCCTATACCTGTTATATTTGATACAGATGTGGGTAATGATATTGATGATGTGCTAGCCATGCAAATGCTATTCAATTATGAAAAAGCCGGAGAAATTGATTTGCTGGGTATTACTATCAGCAAGTCAAATCCTTATTCTATTGAATACATCGACGGATACTGCCGTCTCAACGGCAAAGGCAACATACCGTTAGGTTATGCTTACAACGGAGCCACTCCCGAAGATGGCGGTTATCTTCGTCAAACATTAGACACCATCATTGAAGGCAATAAAATACTGCATCCGCAAAGAAATATCAAAAGTAACTTGCCTGAAGGATATAAACTATTACGTAAGTTGCTCGCTTCACAGCAAGATAGCTCGGTTATATTCATAGCCGTAGGGCCTGAAACCAATTTGGCACGCTTACTAAAATCTGAAGCTGACGAGTATAGTGAATTAGACGGAAAATCTTTAGTAGCCCAAAAAGTAAAAATGCTCTCTGTCATGGGAGGACTTTATGGAAATGAGTTCGATTTCCCGGAATGGAATCTGATACAAGATTTGGATGCTGCCCAAACAGTATTTAAGGAATGGCCGACTACAGTAGTAGCCAGTGGATGGGAATTGGGAAACAAACTGCTCTATCCGCATCAAAGCATATTGAACGACTTTCCGGAAAGTTATAAGCATCCACTTTGTGTCTCCTACAAGATTTATGATAAAATGCCTTATAACAGGCAAACTTGGGATCTCACATCTGTATTGTATGCCATTGAACCGATGGCTAATCATTTCGGACTTTCTCCGCAAGGAACAATTACTCTTGATAGCATCGGGCACAGCCTCTTTACTCCTTCCGAAAATGGAAAACACAGATATCTGACTATTCAAGGTGAAAAGAATATTCAAACTACACTAGGGGCAATTGTCCGTCAAGTCACTGGAAAAGATAAGTAAATATATAACCTGAAAAAAGAATAAATATGTTTATAGTCAATAGTTATACATTAGCAATCATTTTTTGTTTAATTACAATGATTTGCTGGGGTTCCTGGGGGAATACCCAAAAACTGGCAAGCAAAAATTGGCGGTATGAACTCTATTATTGGGATTACACTATTGGAATCCTGCTTTTCGCACTTCTTCTTGTGTTTACACTAGGGAGCTTTGGAAATGCCGGAAGAGGGTTTATCGAAGACATACAACAAGTCAATAGTGAGAATGTTGTCAGCGCATTGATAGGAGGAATAATCTTCAATGCTTCTAATATTCTGCTTTCAGCCTCTGTATCCATAGCAGGCATGGCCGTCGCTTTTCCGTTGGGTGTAGGTCTTGCCTTGGTATTAGGGGTATTTATCAATTATTTTAGTAGTCCGAAAGGAGATCCAGTTTGGTTATTTACGGGTGTAGTACTGATTGTAATTGCCATTATATGCAATGGGATGGCGGCTGGTAAAAATCAAAAATCAGGAAGTAACAGCAGTAGAAAAGGAATAATTTTGGCAGCAATTGCCGGTATCTTAATGTCTTTTTTCTACCGCTTTGTAGCTGCCGCTATGGATCTGAACAATTTTGAATCTCCAACTCCAGGAATGGCGACTCCTTATACTGCTTTCTTTATCTTCGCTGTTGGTATCTTCTTAAGTAATTTTGTATTCAACACGATTGTTATGAAACACCCGTTTGTTGGTCTACCTGTCAGTTATAAAGAATATTTTGCAGGAAAATCGATGACTCACATGGTAGGTATTCTTGGCGGATGTATTTGGGGACTGGGTACTGCATTAAGCTATATTGCTGCCGGCAAAGCAGGAGCAGCTATTTCGTATGCACTTGGGCAAGGTGCGCCTATGATTGCTGCCTTATGGGGAGTCTTTATATGGAAAGAATTTACAGGAAGTTCTAAAGCTACAAATAGATTATTAGGAATAATGTTTATTCTATTTATCACCGGGCTATCATTTATCGTCTTATCAGGAGGAAATTAATTATGAATATAAAATCAATCATTGCTTTATTGACTATCTTTCTTTTCTGTCCATCTCCTGCATCAAGCAAAAACATTGAGGGAACATCGCCTGACGGTAGTACCCGGATAGTTATTGAAACAGAGAATCAAGTTGCATATTCTGTCTTCCGTCATGGGACAATGATATTGAACACCAGTCCTATATCACTAACTGTAGGCAACAACATTTGGGGAACAGACAGAAAATGCCTGAAAATTACGAGCCATAGTGTTTCCGAAAGAGTAAACTTCACTGTTCCCCGTAAATATAAACAGGTATCCAATGAGTACAATCAAATTCAGTTAACTTATAAAGGATACAAAATAGAATTCAGAGTCTATAATGAAGGAGTAGCTTACCGCTTTATAAGCACATCCCACCATAAAGAGCCTGTACAGAGTGAAGTCGTATCCTTTTACTTTAACCAAGATTATAACAGTTATACCTTGCTGACAAACCAGCTACAAAATTGGTTTGAGCAGAATTATACAATAAGTCCTATTAGTAAACTGCCACGTGACAGTTTTTCTGTTGCACCGGTCATGGTAGAAGTAGGCAAGTATAAAGTACTACTAGCCGAAGCCAATCTATATAATTATGCAGGTATGTATCTACAACCAATCGGACATGCTTTTCAAGGAATATTTGCATTATATCCCGATCAGGAAGTACCCGCCGATGGAGATAATAAGATTTATGCTTCCACCCGAAAAGATTATATCATCCCACATTGTGGTAAACGTGCTTTTCCATGGCGTGTGATAGGAATCTTTGATGATGCACCTTCTATCCTGAACAGCGAACTGATCTACCTTCTATCTGAGGAGAAAGCCAAAGATGCCGATTATTCTTGGATTAAGCCCGGAAAAGTTTTATGGGACTGGTGGAATGACCGCAATATCTATAAGGTAAATTTTAAAAGTGGAATCAATACCGACACTTATCTTTATCTGATAGATTATGCCGCTAAACATCATATAGAATATGTATTAATTGATGAAGGTTGGTCAGCTCGGAATGACTTACTAACTCTTAACCCCAATGTCGATATACCTTATATTTGTAAATATGCAAGGGAAAAAAATGTAGGTATCCAATTATGGGCTAAATGGGTAAACGTTATGAGGCAAATGGATGCAGCTTTTGAGCAATTTAGTAAATGGGGAGTCAAAGGTGTCAAAATAGACTTTATGGATCGCAATGATGCAAAAATGGTCAACTTCTATGAGCAAGTTGCCATCAAAGCAACCCAGCACAAACTTCTAATAGATTTTCACGGTTCATATCCGAACGAAGGAATGCGACGCAAATATCCGAACCTTATGACCCGTGAAGGTGTAATTGGATTGGAATATAATAAATGGAGTAAACGAGCTACTGTCACGCACGATGTAATTATCCCTTATCTCCGTATGTGGGCAGGACCAATGGATTATACCCCCGGAGCTATGCTTAATGCACATCCGGAAACATTTTATGAAAATCAGCATGAACCGATGAGTCAAGGGACCCGAAGTCATCAATTAGCAATGTATGTAGTGTATGAAAGTCCTCTACAAATGATCTCAGACAGCCCTACCAAATATGATGAAAATCTACAAAGTTTCGAGTTTATTAAACAAATTCCCACTGTTTGGGATGAAACAATTCCTCTAAAAGGAGAAGTCGGTGAATATATCGCTATTGCACGACGTTATCAAAAGACATGGTATATAGGAGTTTTGAATGGAGTAACTCCACGAACAATAGAAATTGATTTGTCATTTATAGGAAAAAGTAGAAAAACAATCAAAGCCCACTATGATGGAATGAATGCAGAGCTACAAGCCAAAGATGTGCAGATCAAACAATATACGATCAGCGATTCTGAGAAACTTTCAATTCGTATGAGTCGTGGCGGTGGATATATAGGTATTATCAATATAGAATAAATTCAAACTATCATTTCTATTAAAATCAAATATTAATATGAAAAAACTACTTACCATTACAGTCATTGGACTTATTTTACTAGTTTGTCAGACTGCCTGTACATCACAAAAAAACAATAACACTACGTCCATACAAACAGAAATACCTGTCCGTTCCACCGGGCAGGAAGACGTCATTCTATTAACTGCCCCTCCAATAGATACCGTACGCGTAGGTTTTATCGGACTTGGAATGCGTGGTCCTGGTGCAGTAGAACGTTGGACACATATTCCAGGAACAAAAATCATAGCACTATGCGACCTACTTCCTGAGCGGGTTGAAAAAGCACAAGAAATATTAAAAAAAGCAGGTTTGCCAAAAGCTGAGCCTTATAGCGGAGAAGAAGACGCTTGGAAGAAACTTTGTGAAAGAGACGATATAGATATAGTTTATATTGCAACTGATTGGAAACATCATGCAAAAATGGGAGTTTATGCCATGGAACAAGGCAAACATGTAGCTATCGAGGTTCCATCTGCCATGACTTTGGAAGAAATATGGCAATTAGTCAATACTTCTGAGAAAACTCGCAAACACTGCATCCAACTTGAGAACTGCGTATATGATTTCTTTGAGCTCACAACATTAAATATGGCCCAACAAGGAGTTTTTGGTGAAATACTTCATGTAGAAGGAGCATACATCCATAATCTTGAAGATTTTTGGGGAGAATATTGGAATAACTGGAGAATGGATTATAATCAAAAACATCGTGGTGACATATATGCTACCCACGGTATAGGACCAGCTTGCCAATTGCTCAATATTCATCGAGGTGATCGTCTGAAAACATTGGTAGCTATGGACACAAAGGCTGTAAACGGACCTGCATACATCAAAAGACAAATGGGGAAGGAAGTTAAAGATTTTCAAAACGGTGATCAAACTTCCACATTAATTCGTACAGAAAACCAAAAAACAATATTGATTCAGCATAATGTAATGACACCCCGCCCATACAGTCGCATGTATCAACTTGTAGGTACAGATGGATATGCCAGTAAATACCCTATTGAGGAGTATTGTCTACGTCCTTCACAGATCGATTCTCAAAAGGTGCCCAATCATGAAGATCTAAACGCCCACGGTTCCCTGCCGACAGATGTAAAACTAGCATTAATGGATAAATATAAACATCCTATCCAAAGGGAATTGGAGGAAACAGCGAGAAAGGTAGGTGGACATGGTGGCATGGACTATATTATGGACTATCGCTTAGTATACTGCTTACAAAATGGCTTACCATTAGATATGGATGTCTATGATTTGGCAGAATGGTGCTGTATGGCCGAGCTCACCCGTCTTTCTATTGAGAATAATTCTGCACCCGTCGAAGTACCCGACTTCACTCGTGGAAGTTGGAATAAAGTACAAGGTTACTTTCACTCTTTTGTAAAATAAAACATTATTGGCAATAATTCTTTAATAATCAACATTAAAGCCATAGGAAATTTGCTATTCCTATGGCTTCAAATTTAATTTTTCTGATACAGCTCTATTTAGACTGTTATATCCAACAAAGCCTCTCCTCTCACATTCTGCACCTTAATCCTCAATTCATCTTCTTCTCCATCTGCACAAAAATTTACTCCTTCATTACCATAAATCGGAATATGATGAATAAGAACGCGTTTCTTCGCTTTCCTAAATTCTTTGGCGGAAAGTTCCTTTTCAAGAAGTCCACTTGTTCATTTCGCAGCTAGGTAAAATCATTCAAATCGTAATAGCCCAATGGGAACCTGGTTTATCCTCTCCACAATCAAGCATAACGATACGAGTATCTCTCCAATTGAAAGAATCGTAAGTTTTATTTTCCACATCACTGTACCCCCATTGCCTATGGGATTCAGTCATAAGGTTTGGTACGAAATTTTTTATCTGCCATTTCTGCTGTACACAGCTCTACAAGTATAGGACGATGATCAGATGCCATCGGTTCATTCAACACTTGGGAAGATATAAGAGCAAAACCATTAGCATTTGACTTCAATGCGGTAATATAATCTATAGTTTCTTTGGGATCAGGAGCCGGATAAGTAGATTGTTTAGGATTGGAGAGTATCTGAAAGTTTTTCTGTAACTCCTTTATAAAGTCGGATTCCGGTTCAGCATTCATGTCCCCAGCCAGAAAAAGAGGCTTTTTATAGGAAGCAGTAAATGACTTCACTATTTCCAGGGACTTCATGCGATCTTCTTCCGTTAATGACAGATGAGTACAACAATAAATATAATCCTCAAATTCAGCTAAAATTAAAGTGCGCGTTTCTTCTCTTCCCGGTAAAGCTATTGTTTGTACCCGCACAGGGATTTGTTTTGCCAACAGTCCGATTCCGTATTTTCCACCGTCAAAATCAATGGCAGGTGCAAAATAAGCATACATTTGTGTACGTTCTGCAATTTCTCCTAGCACATACTTCTGCCTGCTCCGGTTCGTCATACTATCCACCTCTTGTATAGCAACAACATCAGGAGAAACATTATTTATCACATTCGCTACACGTTGGAAATTACAAATATCATCCATGCCGTTCGCATTTTTAATGTTGTAAGTCATCAGCCGCAACATATGCTGTGCCTGTACCGGAGAAATAAGCCAAAGAGCCGAAAGCAGTAGAAAAATCTTTTTCATGTTTCTCATTTTTGGGGGTTAATGTTAAGTGCCTCCAAAGGTAGTAAAAAAACAAAAAGCCACAAAGATATGCGTTGATACCTTTGTAGCTTCCATTTACAAGCGTTTGTAGAACCTATATCAAGCGCTTCAGATAATCCCTCTCACTCTATCGTCAAATGCAGAAAGCGCAGCTTTCGCCCCTTCGCCCATAGAGATAATAATTTGCTTATAAGGAACCGTAGAAACATCTCCGGCTGCATAGATACCCGTCACATTCGTACGGCAATGTGCATCAATCATGATTTCGCCCGGACAGTTGGTTTCCACTATGTCGCGGAATACACTGCTATTCGCAGAAAGCCCGATCTGTACAAATACACCATCCAATTCCACCAAACGTTCTTCTTCCGTTTTGCGGTCTTTGATGCGCAGGGCAGTCAGCTTATCACCATTCCCTATCACTTCCGTAGTCTGTGAACTTACAAACACTTCCACATTCGGCAATGATTTAAGTCGCTCTTGAAGTACACTGTCTGCTTTCAACTCATCCATAAATTCAAAAACAGTCACTTTGGAGCAGATACCGGCCAAGTCAATGGCTGCCTCAATACCTGAATTTCCTCCACCTACTACTGCTACATGCTTTCCTTTATAAAACGGACCATCGCAATGAGGACAGAAAGCGACACCACGACCTATATATTCGGCTTCTCCCGAAACATTCAGTTTACGCCAGCTTGCACCAGTTGCAATAATCAGTGCCGGAGCCAGGAATTTCTCACCAACAGAGGTAGTGATCTGCTTCTGTTTTCCAACCACTTCTACTTTTTCTACTTTACGATGCTCCAGTAAATCCACCGGATAGCGTAAGAGATGTGTTTTCAGATTATCGGCAAGTTCATTTCCTGTCGTTTCCGGAACAGAGATTAAATTCTCAATACCCACCGTTTCTTTCACCTGTCCGCCAATACGCTCGGCCACGATAGCTACACGGAGTCCTTTACGGGCAGAATAAATAGCCGCCGATACTCCTGCAGGTCCGCCACCAGCTACAATCACATCATATTCTTTCACCTCTGCATTCGCTTTGGTTTCGTCAATACCATATTGTTCTTCCAACTTGGCAAGCAATTCGCCAAATTCACCACGGCCTACATGAAGTAATTTTCCGTCTGCAAAGACAGAGGGTACTCCTTGTATCTTCAGTGCATCTACTTCATCCTGATAAAGCGCACCGTCTACCATTTCATGCGTAATAGCCGGATTCAAAGTAGTCATTGCATTCAGAGCCTGCACTACGTCAGGGCAGTTCGTACAAGTCAACGAAACATAAGTGGTCAGATGTATCGGACCTTTCAGTGCTTTCACACGGTTGCAAACGGCCTCATCGGGAAAATTCTTTCCTTTACCATCCAAGTTCAGGATAGCCAGTAACAGTGAAGTGAACTCATGTCCGTTAGGAATACCCCGGAATGTAATTCCGGTGCGGTCGCCATTCTTCAGTAAAGTAAACTTCAATGCTTCTCCCTCATTCACTACACAAGTGATATGATCGGAACAATCCGCTACATCTCCTAGCAGCTCCAATAATTCTGTTTTGTTTTCGTGGCTGGATGATACGGATATATCAAAAGTAAAGTTTGCCTCCAGCCCAGCAAAAATACCCTTTAATTGTTCTTTTAATGCAGATTCTAACATATCTTTTGGGGGCTAAATCTTACCTACCAGGTCGATGCTTGGTTTCAGGGTAGACTCACCCTTCTTCCATTTAGCCGGGCAAACTTCTCCGTCATGGCTGGCTACAAACTGTGCAGCTTCCACTTTACGAAGCAATTCACTTGCATCACGGCCAATATTGTTATCATTCAGTTCCACCACTTTAATCTTTCCTTCCGGATTGACAACGAATGTACCGCGATAAGCCATACCCTCTTCTTCGATATATACCCCCAATGCACGGCTCAAAGTGCCAGTCGGGTCTGCCAACATCGGGTATTGAATCTTGCGAATGCTTTCAGAAGCATCATGCCAAGCTTTGTGCACGAAATGAGAGTCAGTACTTACCGAATAGATTTCTACACCCATCGCCTTGAACTGATCGTACTTTTCAGCCATATCCACCAATTCAGTAGGACATACGAAAGTAAAGTCAGCAGGATAGAAGAAAAGAATCGCCCATTTACCTTTCAGGTCATTGTTGGTTACAGTCTTGAAAGCTCCGTTGTGAAAAGCCTGAACGCTGAATTCAGGAAGTTGAGAATTTAAGATTGGTTCCATAATCTTTTTGCTTTTTATTATTATTAATTGATTTGACTTATAACATCAGAAACCTCGTTTTGTTTCTTGTTTCTGATGCAAAGATAAAAGCAGAAGTCCCGCCTTGCAAAAAATGTCCAATCGAATAATTCTATGCAGTGATAGATGAAACCGATAAAGTTCCCCATTGGTTAAACCACAAATTATTACACACATCATGCTAACACATAAATGTGAATAATATAATGTAAGAATCAATCAATATTCAACATACGAAAATTTTCAATTCTATGAAAAGTGATAAAATTCGCATCATGGTTATTTTTAGCTCCTCCTGTATTATCATCATAAGCTGTACGAGATACAAATATAATATCATTCTTTTCAAACAACCAATCAACATATTGGAATCCATGTCGTAAATGATCCGGATGAAACAATACCGCTTTATGCCTTTTCCATTTTTTAAGGTCTAAAGATGAAACTAATGTAATCATATTACGAACAGAATTAGGAGGCATCTTCTGCAAGGAATCCGGGACTTCATTAACCAAACTCCAATAACGTTGAGTAACAGTATCATAGCGAATCGTGAACTTCTTTGCAGCCCCAGGCATATCATAAAAATCAGAAGCATTAAACGAGACAGAATCACCAGATAAACCCACCTTAACCAATGCCATAACTTCTTTATGTCCTTTGGGTACTTGCACACGTAATACGTCAACAACTTCCCCCGAAGGGGTTACAACCACATTCCCTTCAAGCCAAGCCTGAAAACTACCATTCAAATAATCTGGGTTATAATACAAATGATTAGTTCTCGTCCAGTTTCCAGCATTCATCAAGTCTGAATTCAAAGGAGCAGAAACAACCATCGCACTATAACGTTCTCCCCATTTCGTAGTTTGCGCCGTAGCATACTCTACAGCACGCCAAATACGTCCTTTATGAAAAAGAACAGGAGTAGGAGCCGTATGATACTCCCCTTCTAATAAAAGTCCATTCTTTCCATCATAAGGAATCGTCCATGTTTTCCCATAATCATCCGACCTACGTAACACTAAATTGCCATGATGTTTATTTGTACCTATGATATATAATGCTCCATTCAAGTAAAATAAACTAGACCAAAATTGGCCATCAATTTGTGAAATTCTTTTCCATGACTTACCTTTATCTACAGATACATATATTCTAGTAATAGCCGACTTAAATTCTGTAGAAGTAGGACCAAACTCATCATGAGAAACTATATAATTACCATCGGGTAAAATACAGATACTCGGTGAACCTATAAAACGGTCTAAATTAGCCGGAATATGGTTGATAACAACCCCGGGGGGAGAATCAACCGGTTGTGCCCTCAAAGCATTTATGGAAAACGTCAAGATGAGCAATAAATAAATATACTTCATTTTCATACGCACTAGCTATTTAAGACTAATAGAAAAGAACTGGATTATTCAATCTATTATTGAGAAATGTATTTCCTGAAATTCTCTACTCTATGAAATGTACAATAATTAGCATTATGATATGAATCCGCCCCTCCATATCTATCATCGTAAGAAGTTCTGGAAACAAAGACAATATCATTTTCGTCCACATGCCAGTCAATATACTGGAACGCATGATATTTTACATCTTCATGGAATAGTACTTCTTCATGTATTTCCCACTCCCTTAGATTTTTAGAACTGCACAGGACCAGTGAATTACGAACATTGCCAGGAACCGTAGTAAAGAATTCATCTCTGACATTATTAGACAAAGTCCAATATCTTTCCGTAGCTTCATCATATCTGATAGTAAACTTCTTCGCCCCACCAGGCATTTGGACAAATCCCGTTTCTGGATTAAAACTAATTTGTGTACCATCATCACTTACATCAACAATGGCAACCTCTTCTTTCACACTTGCGGGAACTTCCACACGCATAATTAATTTCATCTTTCCATCAGGTCCGACCACTGCATTTCCTTCAAGCCATCCACCAAAATATCCATTTAAATAAGTCGAATTATAAGACAATGAGTTAGATTGCTTCCAACTAGCTGCTTTCATTAAATCAGAACCAACCGGAGCAGACATTATCATGGCGCAAAACTCTTTCGGCCATCCTGATATAACAGAACTATAACATTCCATTGCCCTCCAAACCCTATTATTATGTACAACTACAGGAACCGGAGCTGTATGGTACTTACCCGTAAAGATTAGCCCATTATCCGATGAGACACTACTTGTCCACGTTGTTCCATTATCTGCTGATTTTCTTATAACCACATTTCCTGATGGCGCATCAACTCCCATGATATATACTGCACCTTCATAAAGAAACAGGTTCGACCAAGCTTGTCCATTAGTTATAGATGTTATCTTGTCCCATGTATCTCCCTTATCAGTTGATTTAAATATATGAGTAACTTTTGGAACCGGACAATTTGGACCGCCCTCTTCACACGAGATCAAATAATCCCCATTTGGCAAGATACAAATACTAGGTGAGCTTGGATAAATTCTGGACGATTTCTTATAATGACAAACAATTGTCCCCGGAAAGTTTTCATTCGTTTCATCAACTACAGAAGTAAACTGTCCGAATTCATGCTCACCGCAACAAATTATTGACATAGCAACAAGTGCCAATCCTATACTTTTAATCATATTTCTTAATATTTTTTCCATATCAATATGCTTTTTATTTTCCTATTCTACTACTTCTTCTTTATAACCAAATTGCTTTACTCTGGCCTGTACAGTAGTGTGATTATACTGCCTCGAATCCTCAAACTCAAAAAGGATAGTCTTTACCTCTTTAGGCATCAAAATAACATAATCATCACTTTGAATTACAGGTAAGATTCGCTTACCACTTTCCTTTTCAACCAAGCGGCTACGTACAGCAAAGGCAGGCACATCACTTTTATTAGTTATACGCAGGTCTAAATAATAACGTCCCTCTTTAACCTCTCTTCGCGAAATATAATAACTCAATTTCGCTTTAGGTAAAGAAGCCAACGCCCTACAATCTCCTTTCTGCTTTCCAAACCAATAATCATTTGAAGAAACGGTTTTGCCTTGTGAATTCTTTAAAGCCAAACGTAAAAAATTCACATCTGTCAATTCTTCCATTCCTGCTGAGTCAGAGAAAAGCCGGAAACAATTCATGGCACTATTCTCCAAGACATTCATTTTTTCCGATAATCTCAATGAAGTTATTTGTTTACCATGTTGATTAAATACCATCGCAACGGCTGTCATATCATCATATTTTTTATATGTAGAATTAGCAATCATCACATTATCCGTATGGCTATCCCATAAAATATGTAAAGGTTCACAACCTTTTTTTGCTCCCCAATATGCACCTGTCAAGTCATAATAATAATCATAAGTCTGCCATACAAACGAAGGATATGCAGACTGACTCATCCAAATCATAATGCCTGACGCATCATTCCACATCTTACTACTCCATGCTTCAAACATTGCTTTATTGGTTTCTATATTAACAAGTTGTGCCTTCTCACAAAAATCTTCAATGCTCGTAGGAGAACCATAAGTTTCAACAATAGTTTTCTCATACACATCCGGTCCGCCATTTTTCGCCAATGAGCCAAAAAAATGTTTATTCCACATTTCCGTTTTAGGCCACCAATCCTCTTTGGGCATAAATTCTTTAAAGCTTTCAAATGTTGTAAAAACAGCTGTTCCAATCTCACTGCGAAGTCCCCAACCTCTATTCTTAGGATATTTATCACCTAAAAAACTATTACTTGCATCTGCAAAATAGAAACTCGGCTTATAGTTTTTCCAAAGCCCACTTCCCGACAACCCATTCCCTTTCCTGGAATCAGATTGATAATGCCTGTCTGAAGCATCGTAGACTGCAATATATTCCGCCAGATTCCTATCTAAGGATTCCCCGGTATCATAATTACCGGGGGTTCCCTCATTCTCACCACACCAAACAACAATACTCGGATGATTCCTGAAACGTTTAATTTTCTCTACTGCGTTTCTATTAAAGTCATCAGGAAACTCGGGAACTCCAAATTTAGAGTTCAGCCAAAAATCATCCCAAACCATAATACCATATAAATCACATGCTTCATAAAACTCCTTATCAGTTGTAGACCCCATCCAGTTACGAATTATATTAAAGTTCATTTCTTTATGAAGACGCACTTTTGTAAAATACTCTTTTCCACGACAGCGTAGAAGATATTCAGACATTCCCCAATTACCGCCTTTCAGAAAAGTCCGTTTGCCATTGACATAAATATTAAAAACACCATTTTCATCTGTACGATATGTATATTCCCTAATGCCAAACATTATTTGTTTTTCATCGGATATTCTTCCATTAACCGCAATAGCCAATTTACATTCATATAGATTAGCTTCTCCCATGCCATTCGGCCACCATAAACGAGGTTCCTTAATATACAGTTCTTTAATTACCCGACCGTCTAATATTATAGTTTGAGCAGTATCCGCTTCCAGCAACAGTTCTTTGCGAAACATAATGTTTCCCGGAGTAATCACTCCCGATAATTCAACAACTACTTTACGAGAAGAACAATTCTCTATTTCCGTCGAAATTTCAACTTCTGCGAATTCTGCCCGATTATGTAATTTCGTACGAATCCACGGATCTTTCAAAGTCACATCCTGAGTAAAAGTCAAATAAACATTATCTGTAATACCTGTATTAAGTCCCGGGACATAGGGCATCCAATCCCAACCCGCACTTGACAAATAAGTAGGACTTGCCAAATTTGCAAATTTCTCCTCCGGATGCCGACGCTGGTTAGGTAATGAAACGATAACTGACAAAAGATTTTTCCCCTTCTTTTTGATTAGTTTAGTCACATCGAACCGTCCCCGCATCATCATTCCTTTTAACGAACCTAACAAAGTGTTATTCAAATAAATCTCCCCAAAACGGTTAATCCCATCAAAGTTCAACCATATTCTTTTCTGAGCCAAATCTTTATTCTCCGGAATGTTAAACTCAAGCCTGTAAATATGCTCTTTATTATATTTATCCTTATCCACTTGATAGATATTATCTCCGAAATTAGGATCCTTTTCAAGTCCAGCATTAACTGCATCAACAAAAATGGTACCCGGCACTGTGGCCGGTATCCATTCTGCCTCATTAAAAACTTTCGTTGAAAAATTCTTCTTATGATGCTCCTTCACATACCACGATACATTATTTTCACCGCTATTCAGAGAGTACTTCATTTGAGAGAAGCACTGAGAAGAGAAACATAATGTTATAAATAAACAAATAAAAATCTTCATTTCTTATTCTATTAGTTATAGCGATTTATCATTTCTTTTCATATCCAGGAGTTTGCTTTATCTTAGGATTACGGCTAATAGTATCATCATTGACCGGCAATAAAAGAATATTGCCTTGATTATCATTTTCTCTCCCAACTAATGCAGGTACCCTATTGAAGACCTCACCGAATCGAATCAAATCAAACCAAGATTTACATTCCCCTGCAAACTCAATCATACGTTCATCTAATAAAACAGCTTTAAATTCTTCTCCTGCCAAAGTTTGTGGGTAATGTTCCTTTTCATTATAAGCACGTGCTACTACATCATTCAAATATTCCACAGCATTTGGATAGTTACCCTGTTCCGCCAATATCTCAGCTTTAAACAGATAAGCTTCAGCCAAGCGGTAAATACGGGTGTCAGTAGTAAACACGCGGGTAACTCCATTCATTTCTCCCATGTACTTCAAAGTGTACCGATAATTAACTCCACCGGATTCTATATCTGAACTTATATATCCAACCCGGGTATCTCCAGGTGTCCGATTACGATAGTTATCATAAAATAACTTAGAAAAATTCATACGATTAGAGGAAGTTGCAACCGGAATTGGGTTGTTCCTTAAAGCGGTAGGAACTAAAGTAGAAGATTGAGCCAACAAAGACCCATATTGACTTGAGTTTTCATCCTTATCGTAATAGATTGAAAAAATAATTTCAGTATTTCCCTCTTTGTCAAAGACATTCTTATAGCTGCCTTGTAAACTCAATACAGTTTTTGGTAAAGCCAGTATCTCATCAACAGACTCCTCTGCTTTAGTCAAGTAATCCGCATTGGCTTCTTCAACTTTATACATCCATAAGTAAATATCAGCACGCAACATTAAAATCGCAGCCCTTGATATTTTACAACGATCTTTTATTTCGTTCGAAATATATAGTTGCTCAGCATTCTCTATATCTGATTTTATAGTCTCATATACAGTCGATTTAGGAGAACGTTCTGGGTACAATTGAGGATCATCCAATGATGATACAAAGTTAGTAATCAAAGGGACATCTCCCCATAAACGTACCAGATTAAAATAACACCATGCTCTTACCGCATATGCTTCAGCCAAGAGTTCATCATGCAAAGTCGTATTATGGAAAGCAACCCGATCAATATTACTAATTACAGCATTAGTCTGAGAAACGATATTATATAAATTCGCCCAGTTTGTATCATTTAGGTTGGACGTTATCTGGTTATTAATATAAGAACCTATACCACTGGATGTAAACCCCGGTGCTATATTTCCAGAACGGGCTTCAAACCAATACATCCATTTCCAAGCATCTAATTGGCCTCTCATTTTGGAATATATTCCATCAACAGCAGACTGGACATCACTCTCTGTTTATCGGGTAAGTCAAGGGCATTGCTGCCCCCTTCTCCCCTAAGAACCGTACATGAGAGTTTCCCCTCATACGGCTCAAGCAACTCAATATTTCTATTTGTTGTTAGAAATCGGCTCATACTTTCAACATTTTCGTTTATTTCGCTTGTAGCAGTTGTTGTGGACAAGTTGCCGTACAATCGAACCACCAACAGATATTTCGTTGACGTTCCATGCTTTTGTACAATCTATTTCCTTGCCACATAACGGACAAATCCGGTTCTGCTTGTTCCATAAATATAAGAGAGACTTACGTCCCTTGAGAGATTCCAGCATTTGTTGCTCCTTTCGCTGAAAGAAATAATCATCGTATTCCGGGTCGAAAGGGTTTGCCTCACCTTTGATTTGCTTGTACGGGGTATAATGTATATCCGACAACCTTTTAAGGGTCAGGTAGTTCACTTTCTTGCTCTTGGTTTCATATTTCCATGCAAACGTCCATTTACGCCCCCGAATTTCATGCCAATATTTGTCTGCAACCCAAGACTTGCGTTTCTTTGGATGGCGACGTAAAGCCCATTTCTTCGTGAGATTGTAAATGTGATTGTCACAACCATGAAAAGCATCGGTTGATGCACCATATCGGTAATAGTTGCCCCAACCTGTGATTACAGGATTAAGCATTCGTATCAGCGATTCCTGCTTACACATTTTATGTCCTTTAACGATGTCACCGATTTTTGCCCTGAAGCGTTTCTGTGCATCTTTGGACGGGGATGTGTATAGCCTTTTGCCAAACTTCCTCACATTGAAACCTAAGAAATCAAAACCGTCGTATATGTTCGTAATGGTAGTTTTCTCTTCGGATAAGGTCAGCCCTCTTTCTTTGAGAAATTCTATCACGATAGGTTTGACTTCGTTTTCCAATAGCTCCTTATCTCGACCTGTGATTATAAAGTCATCCGCATAACGAATAAGGTTTACCTTGTAGTGGAATGTCTTATTGTTGCGCCATAATCTTTTGAATCTTTCAGCCAAGAGTGGTTGAAGTCCGTCAAGTGCTATATTTGCAAGTGTCGGTGATATGATACCTCCTTGTGGTGTACCCTCTTCTGTCGGAAATAGTTTGCCATTGAATACAGCTCCACATTTCAGCCATTTTCTGAGTATCGTCTTATCCATAGGGATATGATTAAGAAGCCAGTCGTGGCTGATATGGTCGAAGCAGCCTTTAATGTCTCCCTCCAAAATCCATTCGGGGGAATGCTGGCGGTTTAGAACCGTATCAATCTGACGGATAGCGTCCATTGTCCTGCGTTTCTTGCGGAAACCATAAGAAAAGCGGTCGCCTGTCGTTTCGGCTATCGGTTCCAATGCCATGAGATATAATGCCTGCATCGCCCTGTCTTTCATTGTCGGTATTCCCAACGGTCGGAGTTTACCGTTCTTTTTCTTGATGTGAACCCTACGAAGCGGCTGGATTGTAACCACGACGTTTCAGTTCACCGATTGCTTTGTACTTGCGCTTGGGAAATCCCAAAGCTGTTTATCTACTCCAGACGTTTTCTTCCCTTTGTTGGAAGTAACCCTCTTTACCGCCAATGCCTTGGCGTAAAAAGAGTGGGTCAGCATCCACTGCAAGGCTTTCACCTTGTTATGTCTGCCTTCCTTTTGAGCCTTTACAATACGCGCTTGTAGCTTTCGGACATAGGCTTCACACTTGGACCAGTCCATGCCGTCCCAAGTTAGATTCCTGCTGTCAGCAGGCGCACACGATGTTTTAGTTTCGTTCATTTGCTTTCCTCCTTTTGAAAGTTCTAAAAGTTATCTTGTAAAGAGTTACCATATACGGAAGTCTGCCCACTTTCGTGTCGGATGATGTCACCAATAACAACCCGTGATGTTGATTCAATCCGTATCCACCCCATTACAGGTGGCATTCGCTTTTTCCGTTATCTCATACCTGCACCCCATTCGGCTTGCCTTGCGGTTCGCTTACTCGCATTCTTACGAGAGAGATACAGGCTTGCCCTGTTCCACGTAATTGACAAACGGATAGTTTAGGTTCTGCCAAGTCCGCCGGCAGTGCTGTGTCCGTGTAACCCCAACATGGGCAAGGGTTATCCGACTGCTTACCTTTTGGTGAGAGCTAAAGTATCTTGCGCTCCTTCAAACCTTACGACGGCTAAAGTCAGTTCACTTACGTTAACCATGCTATCCAGCCTCGCCACTCAACGGTATGATACTAACCGTCCTTGACATTCCCTCACGGTTCAGTCTTGTCCTTTCGGAAAGTGTACTTTGTCCTATAAGCTTGGCACAACCCATCACTGGAGATGCACCTTATAGTAGGCTACCGCTGACGGAACAGCGGGTTAAATCATGCAATTAATATCACTGTCTAACAATCAATTACGTGACTTTACAGGTCACACCCCAGTACGATTCATTAGAAACGACACTGTCCGGCAAAATATCCAAACTACATGAGTTTAATACAGACAAACCCACAAATAAACAAATTAGTTTTATTTTTTTCATGATTATATACATATTAGAAAGTTAAATTAAGTCCTAATGTCCATATCCTTGGCTGAGGATAATTACCATCGCTCAAATTTCTGCTAGCCGAGCTATATTCAGTCATGTAACCCGGATATTGAGAAAAACAACATATATTCTGACCTGAAAAATAAACTTGCGCAGCTTTTATCTGCGTTTTATTCAGAATTGTCCTTGGGAAATTATAACTGACTTTCAATTCGCGGAATGACAAATAATCTCCTTTATAAGTATTCTCATCTGAAGTTCTGTAATGATTCCACTGACCATTATCACTGCCGTCTTCCACATCAAAACGAGCATAGCGTGTTTTAGCTGCATCACCAGAAGCAGACCAGTAATTTAAAACATCTTTAGTCGGATTCAGATAGCCGGATTGCGCACCAGAATTTACCAAACTTATCTGCCGATCATAAATCACATGTCCCAATGCATAATCAAAACTTGCATAAATCTCAAAATCCTTGATTTTTACCGTAGTATTAAAACCACCAGTTGTGGTAGGAACCAAGTAACCTAACACAAATTGGTCTTTTGCAGTAATCGTACCACTACCATCTTTATCAACCCATTCATAGTCTCCCGCTACTTTACGACCTTTTTCATAAGTTTGAGTTGTCGGATCATAACCAGCCGCACGTTCATCATACATAGCTTCTGAAGCTGCCTTATCATTATCTAAAATATGGCTGACCTTATATCCTATAACACTATACAGACGCTCCCCTTCAGCAATACCACCAATGCCGGCATAATAATCATCTGCAAACAAAGTCCCGTTCATCCTATTCTTATAGTTACCATTCTCCGGTAATTTAAGAACCTTATTCATATTATAGCTGATATTACCTCCAACATTCCAACTAAAATCCTTTCCTGCAAAAATGTTCCAATCAGCTTGCACTTCGTACCCCCAGAATCTGACTTTTCCAACATTCTTATCTACCGTACCAAAACCACTTGTATTTGGCAACTTATCGTTGAACAACAAGTCACGTGTCACCTTATTATAGTAATCAAATGAAAAGTTTATGCGATTATTGAGAAATGCCAAATCAAAGCCTATATCGACTTGTCCTGAGCTTTCCCAAGTCAAACTTGTATTAGGAAGGGCACTTGGCATATAGGCACTGGAGCCCTGATAAGCTGTAGTCGGAGCCCACAAACCTTGATAATCAAAACGTCCAATTGAATTATTACCAGTCATTCCGTAACTAGCGCGAATTTTCGCCAGAGATAACCATGAAAGATTCTTCATAAAATCTTCCTCACTTATAATATATCCAGCAGAGACTCCGGGAAAATACCCCCACCTATTACCGGCTGCGAAACGAGAAGAACCATCAGCCCGCAAAGAAGCGGTTAATAAGTATCTTGATTTATAGCCATAAGTTACACGTCCAAAAAAACTGTTCATGCGTTCACGTTGACGAGTTGAAGATGCCTTAGTGTATTCTGAAGCTCCATTCAATGTTATAATATCATCACGGCTACCACCATATGCTTCTGCACTATAATCATACAAGTTATAATATAAACTTGACACACCAATTACTGATTGAATCTTATGTTCAGAAGCAAACTCTTTATTATAGCTCAAAGTAAAATCTAATTGGGAAGTCTGGTTATTGCTACCATAATAATTCGCATCTCTCAGATTATTATAATAATTATTTTTCTCGAAATATTCACGGTGCATAACTGCAACATTATAAGAGCCCTCCACTTTAGCAGTCAAACCATTCAGAATTTCCCATGACAAACCTATTTTCCCTTTTCCACCCCAATCTGCACGTTCGTTTACAATGTTTTCAATCAAATAGAGCGGATTTCTATAATCCTTATCTTTTCCAGGAGAATCGGTGCCATCCGCCATCAACCCTCGAATTGTAGGAGCCAAGTGTACACCTCTGGAAAAAATAGCAGATTCACTGGCATAAGGAGTGGAATTAATCTTATGAGCAGATAAATTGGTTGTTAATCTTAAATTCTTAGTAATAGCATAACTATGATTCAATCTCAAAGTAATATTATCCCATGAGCGTTTGGGAGTGTATCCATTATCACCGACATACCCCAAACTAACCATATACTTCATTTTCTCAGTTCCCCCATTAAGCCCCACATAAGCATTGATAATATTACCACCTTCAAACAGTTCATCTTCAATATCATTATCCTCAAAAATAAGCACCTTATTGGGAGAAATAGGGTCCCACATCCAGTTCCATCCGGGCGCTAAGCCTTCTCCATGTTTCAAGTAACGAGTCGAGAATGAACTATTATCCAGATTTCCTGTACCTGCCGGATGAGCCTTTTGAAGCAAATTTGCATAAGGACTGCGTGCGAGTGCCGGACGCATAACACTTAAATATTCTGTAGAATTCAACCGGTCAATCTGCTTGGATGCATTTTGGAATCCATACGATACATTTACCATTACCGCTGGTTTAGAAGCTTTTCCCTCTTTAGTTGTTATCAAAATAATACCATTTGAGGCTCTTGAACCATATATCGAAGTTGAAGCAGCATCCTTCAAAATTTCAATAGATGCGATATCCTGAGAATTCACATTCGATAATGCCCCAGGTACTCCATCAATCAAGATCAAAGCATCATTACTCTTATTTATAGACGAACCGCCGCGAATAGTAATCGAAGCTTGACTGCCCGGAGCACCCGAAGTACTAAAGACTCGCAGACCGGTCGTTTTACCTTTCAATGCATTTGAAACTGTTGTACCGACCACTTTATTCAAATCTTCTCCTGACACCCTTGAGATAGAAGAAGTAACTTCCCGCCGACTCAATGTTCCATAGCCGACTACTACTACCTCATCAAGTAATTGAACATCTGATTTTAATATAATTTCCAACGGTTTGGAATCTGCGACAATTAATGAATACTTCTCATATCCGATATAAGTAACAGATATCTTTTCACCCTTATGAACCAAGACGTTGAAATTTCCGTCAATATCAGTAATAGTCCCTTTAGATGTGCTTTCCAAATAAATAGTTGCACCGACAATCGGATTCAGTTCTTCATCCAATACACGCCCTGTTATAGTAAAATTTGAGTTTCCGGTCTGAGCCCAAAGACTTAAAGTAGGAAAAATCAACATAAAAATACCCATACAACAAAAATATTGTAGCTTGGATTTATATATATTATAGCTTTTCATAATCTTTTATTCTTCATTTATGTATTTAATCAAGGTCACATCATCTATCAGCATCGTTGAGTTCTGTGCATTATTCTGCAAACAAAGCACTATGTCAGTACGATCAACTAATGAAGCATTAAGAGCACTCTCATAGGTAATACTAGCCTTTTGGTCGGTAATTTTGGAAAAGTCTATAACATAGGAAAACTCTACCCATTCAGAAGATAAAAGACAATTCTTACAATAAGCCCAGTATTTTCCCGTGGGAGAAGTCGGTTTCTCCGTATCATAAATAAAATAACGCTCTACAACATTTCCCGCAGCATCAGTGGCTTTTATAAATATGCGGCAAGTTGGAGTCCCACCACTACTTTTTCCTTTAAAAGAAAATGTATATAGTGCCGGCTCTACCACACCTTTAATCCGTTGGGCAATAAAAGCTCTAGTCGGATCTGCATTAGGAATAGAGGTTGTAGTATTCACCATTTTACCGACTGTTTCCTGTTCGCCGTCATAAGCCGTAGAAAAAGAGATTGTACTGGGATAATTATTCTGTATAACCCATTCATTATAGATAATTGGAGAATCCGTTAGCTTACGTTCCAGATCGGCAGTCTCAAAATCAGCATCATGTATAAGATTCACAGGAGTATCCCCACCTGGAGTATCTTCTACATCTTCTTCAAACTCTGTAGGAAGAGGCGCAATTTCTTCTTTATCCTCACAAGATGAAAGTCCTACAATAAGTGCAAAAAGCATTAAAAAAAAGGTTCTTTTCTTCATAATACAAATGTAATTAGGTTGACATTATTTTTCTTAAATCAATACTATTCCATACATTCAAAAACTTCTAATCCATCTCAAAATACTTGTCCGTATTTCTTCCTCATATATAAACTTGTTACGCATCCACCATCCATGACCTCCTTCTGATAGAATTCGTATTTCTGATTTAACGCCATAGTTTAATAACGCATTATAAAAATTCAGGCCATTTAAATATGGTACTGCCTGATCGTCCGATGATAATACGATATAAGTCGGGGAAGTATCAGCAGACACGTGTTTATCCATCGAATAAATATTTCTCCATTTTTGCTCATCTGCTTTAACTCCCAAAAGATGTTCGCGAGTCTGAAAATTAGAGTATGACATAGATATAACCGGATAAACCAATATTCCAAAATTGACCATATTCTTTTTTGAAGTAAACCCGGTTAATAAAGCAGCAGCTAAATGCCCACCGGCGGAAAATCCCATGACTCCAATCTTATCTTTATCTATACCCAATTTATCAGATTGTTCGTGAATAACTTCCAAAGCCCGTATCCCGTCATTTATCGTTACCTGTGGATCACCTTTGGGCAATCGATACTTAAGAATAAAAACTGTAATCCCATTCTTAGCCAACCATTTTGCACTTCCATACCCTTCGTGAGAAATAGCTATATAAGAATAAGCTCCACCGGGGATAAGCAGTACAGCATGGTTCAGACCGGTTCTATTCTCTGGCAGGTAGCCTAATAATTCAGGAGAAAACACCTCGCGAATATACCCTAAACTATCAATTTGGTCAGTTTTGGGTTCTTGTTGTTCATAAAGTTTTAAATGTACATCTTGAGCATACACCCTACATGTAAGTAATAAAAGGAACAGAAATACATGTGTCTTATACTTCATAATCCTAGAAATCATGTTTTAATTGGTTATAGTCGTTTCTTTGCATCATCACCACTCTCTATTTGTAAAGCGGACCATATGTTACACATGCCCTAAAATCAGCACTTTCTTTATCCATCCCAAATGATGACCATGCAGTAGGACGGAATATTCTTTCTTTAGATACGTTGTGCATACATACCGGTATTCGCAACATAGAAGCGAGAGTGATAAGTTCCGCACCAATATGCCCATAGCACAAAGCACCATGATTGGCCCCCCAATTCGCCATTACAGAGTAGGTACTATCAAATGCTTCATGATTGGTGAGACGTGGAACGAACCAGGTTGTAGGCCAAGTTTTATCCGTTCTTTTATCAACAACTTCAGCCACCTTATCAGGAAGTTCGACACTCCATCCTTCTGCTATCTGCAAAACCGGTCCCAAGCCATCTACCATGTTTATCCGGGACATTGTCATAGGCATGCCGCCTTTGCTCATATAATTAGAAGAATAACCGCCCCCTCTGAAGTATTCCAATGAAGCCGGATACCATTGAGTAGCATCAAGGCATCTCTGCACATCTTCATCCGTTATTTCCCAGTAAGGTTTCATCACCGGACATCCATTTTCAGTCATCTGTCCTGACCCGTCGAGTGTGCAAGAACCAGAATTGATTAAATGAATAAAACCATTAGAGGCGATGCCTTCCAGTTTAATTCCGGTGACCCGTTCCACAGCTTCAGGACTCCAGTAAGTACGGACATCAGCAAAAAGTTGGGAAGTATTAGTCAACAGATGCCCCAGTAACATTGCAGTTGCATTCAAATGATCATTTTCTGTAGCAACAATAAAAGCCTTACGAATACCATTCCAGTCGAAAGAAGAATTTAAGATAGCTTCACTAAAATCGCCATTAGGAAAAAAATCGGTCCATTGCCGCTGTCCTTGGAAGCCACCCATAATCGCATTATGCCCCATAGATTCTTCCTCATACCCCATTTCCTTCAGAACCGGATTTCCAATCATCATGTCACGGATAATAAGTGTCATTTTCACCACAAATTCCCATTCTTGCTCTTTTTGCTCACGAGTATGTTGCAAATGGGGCGGATTATAATCTGCTCCCTCTTTGCAGTTTATCCGAGTCCATGTCATTGCCTTTTCAAACTCCGTCCGGTCAAAAATTCCCAATTTTATCCGGCGCAAAATTTCAACTGATTCCACGTATTCAGTACGCATACCCAAATATTTCTGCAAGAACATTGCATCTACTTGCGAACCAGCAATTCCCATTGAACAATACCCGACAGATAAATAAGATTTCCCTTTCATTTGTCCGACAGCCAAGGAAGCACGGGCAAAACGCAAAAGTCTTTCCTTCACATCTTCCGGAATCGTATTATCAGACGCATCCTGTACATCTTTTCCATAAATACCAAAAGCAGGCAACCCTTTTTGATTATGCCCGGCCAAGGCAGCAGCCAGATATACAGCTCCCGGACGTTCAGAACCATTAAAACCCCAGATAGCTTTCGGCAAAAGTGGATCCATATCAATGGTTTCAGAACCATAACACCAGCAAGGAGTGACAGAAAGTGTAGCACATACATTCTCTCCTGCAAATTTACAAGCACAAGCAGCCGCTTCTGTAACACCTCCGATTGTAGTATCAGCAATCACACATTCTACAGGGGCGCCATCCATATAACGCAGATTCTCACTATACAAACGAGCCACGCTACGAGCCATTTCCATTGTCTTTTCTTCCAAGGATTCGCGTATCCCTTTCCTTCTGCCGTCAATAATCGGACGAATCCCTATTTTCGGATGATTTGTTTCCATATTCTTGATTCTTTTATATTTAATCGACTTTTATTTTAACTACCAGTTTTTTCACCATTGCCTGTTTCATATCCTTCACACATGGGCGGTGCGCATCCTGAGGGAAAAAAATAAAAAAGTTTTCCGGAGTGGCTTTTCTCTGTATACCACCGTCAGAAGCATAAAAAGCGATATCTTTCTCCTCATCATACGACTGCATTTCTTTCAATAAAGCAGTGTCCCGCAGAATACCGATATATTCACTACCGGAAATCAAATACTGTACATCAATGTATTTTTTATGTACTTCATAAAGTGCATCCTCCGGTTCTTTAGTTCGATATTCACTAATCGTGATATAAATATCATCACTCAAGTCTATACGCCCCAAAGGCAAACTGTCCAAATTGGTATGAACCAAAAAATTAAAAGCTTGTTCCCAGCGTTCGGGATACTTCCGATAGTGTTTTTCCCATACCACCCGATCAATCATAGAATCGGGTAAAGCTGCAAATGGCGTCAGTACACCATTTTTATTAAAAGTTATACTTTCCATTGTCTCTTCTTTCTCATTCTGTGTTTTTTTGGATGCTACATTACACGCACACAGCAACCCAACTATCAATATCAGATAAATTATTTTCATCATTTCTTCGTTTTTACTAAATGCATACTGATAAATCCAACCAAGAAAATTACAATTGTTCCGAAGACAATCGTCAGGTTAGCATGGAAAGGACTTGCATATTCTCCCATAAAACCATCTGTAAAGAAAATAGGAGACAAGCTCATCCATACTACCACGAAAATGCCACAGATTACTCCCAGAACTGCATCCACATTGCGGGACTTTTTTGAAACATAACCCAACAGAAAGAGCCCCAGCATTCCCCCACTAAAAATAGAAGATAAAGCCCACCAAGCGTCTAATGCACTTTCTACATTCAAAAATGCCAATGCCACAAAAATGCCGATTATCCCTACCAAGACATTAAAAAAATACAAAGCCTTCACCGACTGCTTCTCCGTCGGTTGCCTATTCACATAGCGGGCATAATAATCAGTCAGAATAATTGTGGCAGAACTAGTGATGCTTGTAGCTACCGTACTCATTCCCGCAGCAAAAATTGAAGCGATCAACAATCCGGTAAGCCCCGTGGGAAGCACATGAACTATAAAGTACGGAAAAACTGCATCCCCTTCCACCCCTACTGGAAGTGTTTCCGGAAATACCTTATAATAGGCATATAATGCAGTACCTATCAGAAAAAATACAGCCGAAACAGGAATAAACAAATACCCCCCAAAAAGAGCAGAGAATTTTGCTTGTTTCTCATCTTTAGCTGTCAGATAGCGTTGTACGTAGTTTTGGTCTATTCCGTAATTTTGCAGGTTAATAAATATCCCATAGACAAGGCATACCCAAAAGGTAGATTCCGTCAAACTACTTCCAAAACTTCCCAAACTGAATTTATGGTCGGTAACTGCAATCCGGAAAACTTGAGCCGGACCTTCCGGCATTTTAAACATCAATACACAAAGACACGCTAAAGCACCGCCAATCAAAATAAATCCTTGTATAGCTTCTGTCCATATTACAGCTTTCAAACCGCCCAACATTGAATAAGCAATAATAGCAATACTGGTTATTACAATAATCGTTTTGACATCCCAGCCCAATAACGCGTTCATAGGCAGGGCAAGTAAATACAAAATAGAACCCATCCGGGCAAATTGCGTCAACAGATAACAAGCAGAAGCATAAATTCGAGCCCAGGGACCGAACCGTTCCTCCAAAAAGCTATAAGCTGACACACTTCCAATCGAACGATAGAAGGGTACGAAGTACTTGGCAGCAAAATAGGAAGCGATCGGGATAGACAGACTAAATACGAATGCATTCCAATCCGCCATATATGCTTTACCCGGATAAGCCAAATAGCTGATACTGCTTACATAAGTCGCGAAAATAGACATTCCAACAACCCACCCCGGAAGGGCACGCCCCGCAGAAGTGAACTCCTCAGACGAACGTTTCTTGTTGAAGAAAGAGCAGCCAAAGACCACAACCCCTCCCGTAAAGAATAAAAATATAATAATATCGAGAATAGACATAGCCGTTCTTTTTACTAGGTTTATCTAAGTACTACATTAATACCCAATTTCTGAAGTGCCTTCCATATCTTCTCCCTTTCGCGTTGTTCAAACTTATGAAAAGGTGCGGCAACATAATCACTACATATTCCCAATAAATTAAGAGCACATTTCAAACCCTTCAAATAGCTGGATCCATGCTGTCCTACTGTATAAATAGTGGCACTGATCTGCATAACTTTTTCCTGTAAACGTTTCAGTTCTTCCAGATTTGTATTTTTTGCGGCATTATATAACTCCACATACAATTCGGGAAACATGTTAGCCCCTCCATTTACTCCACCGTGAGCACCGAGAAGTACCGATTCCGCCATAATCTCTTCCGGACCAACCAACATAGAGAAATCCTGACGTTCTTTCAGCGCATACATTACGGACTGAAAATAAACAGCATTAGCTGAACTGTCTTTAAAACCAATAACCCTTGGATCCTCCGCTATCCTCTGAATAGTGGCAGGTGCGAAATTCACTTTTGTATGGGTAGGCATATTGTACAAAAACAACGGCAACGGTAACTGAGGTGTCAGATTCTCATAAAACTCGATCAATTCAGGCTGCCCTGCGGCAAAATAGTAAGGAGGCGCAGAAACTACAGCATCCGCTCCATTGTCTGCTGCAATACGAGCCAAGTTTACACTTTCCACAATTGAAGTGTCCGAGATACATACCAATACCGGTAAACGCCCTTTCGTTATCCGACATGTATTCTTTATCATCTCCACTCTCAATTTATAGCTTAGACTTTGGGCTTCGCCAGTAGTACCCAATACAAAAAGAGCATGTACGCCACCTGCTATCAAATGTTCTATCAATCTGTTCAGACCTTCAACATCAAGTACATCATCGTCCAATAAAGGAGTCACCAAGGGGGGAATAATCCCCGACAAAGGAGCATTCATCTTGCAATTCATAGCTAGAAAAAAAATAATTTATTAATATTTTGTTATTTAATGACAATACGGGCAGGAATAATCACCTGCATAAGTTCATCGCTTTCCTTATTTATTTTTTTCATCAATATTTCAACCGCTTTTTCACTTATTTCGGGAATAGGCTGTTCCACACAGGAAACTGGACAATAAGCTAACTTGAATTCATCCGGATTATCAAAACTAACCACCGTGAAATGTTCCGTCAATGTTGTATTTCTTTCTTTAAGAGCAATCAGCACCTGAGTCCCGATACGATTCGACGCACAATAAATTGCGTCAATCCCCATGCGTAAAAACTGATAAACCCCTTCTCTTACACTCTTTTGAAAATTAAAGAAATCAACTTCATAGAACAAAGAAGAATCAAAAGGTATATTATGTTCATCAAGCGCCTGCTTAAATCCAAGATATCGCTCCTGAAAGTTGGACAAAGTATGAGTGACCGTCATGTAAGCAATCTTTTTAAATCCTTGATCAATAATCAGGTTCGTCAACCTGTAAGTCGCGTCTTTATTATCAATCTGCACATAATCAACTGGCACCTCTTTCACTATACGGTCAATCAACACTACAGGCTTTCTATTCTTCACAATATCCATTATGATTTTTTCGCTATTTTCTGTCGGAGCTACAATTAGCCCATCCACTTGTTTTGACAAAAACATCTGTGCCGCTCTCTCAAACTTTTCCGAAGATTCATCAGAACTTGCAAACATCACTTGATAATTATATCTGGCAGCCTCTTTTTCCACACAAGAGGCTATTTTAGAAAAAAACGGATTGGAAACATCTCCAAGAATCAACCCTATTGTACGTGTTTTCCCAGTTCGTAGACCTTGGGCCAAGCCATTGGGTTGATATCCCATCTCTTTCGCCTTCCGTCTCACATTCTGTTCGACAGCCTCACTTATCCTATATTTCTTCGCTCTACCATTCAAAACCATAGATACGACAGTAGAAGAAATATTCAATTCAGCCGCAACATCACTAAGAGTTATTTTTTTTCGTTTATCCATATTATTATATTAAGGTAAAGAATAAATCAAGTTTTATTTAATAAACAACGTTTTTATAACACTTTGTACGCTCAATGATAGTGAATTACTAAACGAAATAAGAATGTGAATAAATCACAATTAATAGAGAACCCCATAAACACTTCCAATAGACTCAATAAATCTTTTCTTCAGCAATAGAATTCATAAGCATTCACCTTCCATTTCAAGCATCAGACTAGCTAATTCGTTTTAGCATAACAAGTAAAAAAAATAGCAAGCACTATATTTCTTCTTTCTTTTTATTTTTGTATCTTTGCTAAAACGATACAGCAAATATAATACTTATTCAATTCAACTATTCAAAGCGCACACTTATTTATTATATTTTAACTATGCAGTTTCATTCAAGAAGTTAACAGAGATAGGCTAACCCACAATTATTTAGCATCATTTTTATTTACATTAAAAACCAAATACAAACAGATAACAACTCCGTATAATGTTACATATTATAACAAATATAGCTTAATTACGGAGTTTGCTATGATCTATCCAATTGTAAACAGAACTGAAGTGCGATAGAAATTAAAAAAAGAAATTTACATTTCATAAACATATCCCAAGTTTTAGCAAAAAATAAAAGAAAAGCTTCACTATTTTTTCATATTTTTGTGGTCAAACAATTTTTAATTCCTATAAAGCACTTCATAATAATGAAACATCCTCTTGCCCAGTTCCTATATTGCCCTGAATGTGGTTCCTCTCATTTTGAGGTCAACAACGAGAAATCTAAAAAATGTGCAGATTGCGGCTTTGTCTATTATTTCAATCCTTCTGCTGCTACAGTAGCACTCATCTTGAATGAGAAAAATGAACTGCTTGTCTGCCGACGTGCCAAAGAGCCAGCCAAAGGGACTCTCGACCTACCCGGCGGATTCATCGATATGAATGAAACAGGCGAAGAAGGTGTTGCCCGCGAAGTACTGGAAGAAACAGGGCTGAAAGTTAAAAAAGCCGTTTACCAGTTCACACTTCCCAATATTTATATTTATTCAGGTTTTCCTGTACACACACTCGATATGTTTTTCCTCTGCACTGTAGAAGACATGAGCCATTTCTCCGCCATGGATGATGTAGCAGATTCTTTCTTCCTACCTCTCTCCGAGATTCATCCGGAAGATTTCGGACTGGATTCTATCCGGCGAGGACTTATCTTGTTTCTAGCTCAATACCGCTAAAATTATTCTATCAGTCTAATATAATACATATCTTTTTATCATCAGAGCAGTTGATCACACAACCTTAAACAATTATATCACTATAAATGAACAAAATACAACATATTGTGTTATCTTTGTAACCACCATTAATTTAATGGCCATTAAATTAACCGCCATTAAGATAGCAATAATATGAAGTTCTACGACCGAAAGAAAGAAATGGCGATACTGTATGCAGCTAAAGAGCAATCACAAACGAGCGCTTGCTTTACTGTAATGACCGGACGCCGACGAATCGGAAAAACAGCTCTACTCTTAGAGGCTGTCAAAGACACCCGATTCGTATATATATTTGTAGCAAGAAAGAGTGAAGTCCTGCTTTGCGCACAATATCAACCTGTCATTGAGGAAACACTTGGCATTCGTATCTATGGAGAAATCAGAGAGTTCGCACAACTCTTTGAACTACTGATGCAACATTCCCAAAAGGAAAATTTCACATTAATCATTGACGAATTTCAAGAATTTCTCTATATCAATCCGTCTATCGTCAGCGACATACAACGTATCTGGGATCAATATCACGCAACTTCCAGAATCAATTTCATTGTATGCGGTTCCGTTTATTCAATGATGAAAAGAATATTCGAAGACCGCAAGGAGCCACTATACGGACGCCTTACCGCCCGAATTTCTCTGCATCCATTCACCACCACCGTCATCAAAGAGATTCTGGCAGACCATGCCCCTCAATTCACATCGGAAGATTTGCTTTGCCTGTATTTGCTGACAGGTGGAGTAGCCAAATACATCACCCTATTGATGGAAGCGAAAGCATTTAATAAAAATGCCATGATAAATTATGCGCTTTCCGAAGGCTCACCATTTCTGACAGAAGGCAAAGACATGTTGATTTCCGAGTTCGGGAAAGACTATGCCAATTATTTTTCTATCCTATCTCTCATTGCGGAAGGAAAAACAACACAACGAGAGATTGATTCCATCATCAATAAAAACACTGGTTCCTATTTAGCCAACCTTGAGGATGAATATTCATTAATCAAAAAAGTGAAGCCGATGTTCGCTAAACCTAATAGTCGTGCTACCCGTTATTGCCTGCAAGACAATTTTCTACGATTCTGGTTTCGCTTCATCTTCCCAAACAACGCAGTACTGGAAATGGGGAAAAACCATTTACTGATAAAATATGTAGAAAAGAACTACGAACAATACAGCGGCCTACTGTTAGAAAAATATTTCCGTGAACGTATCGCTGAAGAAGAAGAAGTTACCGACGTAGGTAACTATTGGGACAAAAACGGAGAAAATGAAATAGACCTGATTGCCCTCAACCGGTTTAACAAAACAGCACTTATCGGAGAAGTAAAAAGAAATTCGAGAAAAATAAGTATCCCGGCATTGGAAAAGAAAGGAGAAACTTTACATAAAGAATTAAATGATTATAAAATAACTTTCAAAGGATTCTCATTGAAAGATATGTAGTACTTTTGCATAAACACCCGATTATGAAAAAAGAAATTACTAGACTCATTTGTGCGGCTATCTGCTGCACACCTATTATAGGATTTGCTCAGACAAGTGATAAGTTCACTTCGACCGACAACCTTTATAAAGAAGGGAAAGAACTTTTCCAGGAAAAAAATTATGCAGCCGCCCTGCCGGCACTGAAAGCATTTGTAAAACAAAAGCCAGCCGCCAGCCTTCTTCAAGACGCAGAATACATGCTGGCCAGTTCCGCTTATGAACTGAAAGACAAGAACCGGATCGAAATCCTGCGCAAGTATCTCGACCGCTATCCGGACACTCCTTACGCCAACCGTATTTATGCACTATTAGCCTCCTGCTATTTCTATGAAGGAAAATACGACGAAGCACTGGCACTCTTCAACTCTGCCGACCTCGGTCTACTGGGTAATGAGGAACGGGATGACTGCACTTACCAATTGGCTACCTGTTATCTAAAAACCGATAATCTGCGAGAAGCAGCAATTTGGTTTGAAACATTGCGCGCCAACAGTCCTAAATATGCCAAAGACTGTGATTATTCTCTCTCTTATATCCGCTATACGCAAAAACGCTATAACGAAGCACTGAAAGGTTTCCTACCGTTACAGGACGATTCGAAGTACAAGGCACTTGTCCCCTACTACATTGCCGAAATTTATGCACAGCTAAAAAATTATGATAAGGCACAGATTGTAGCTCAGAATTATTTATCAGTTTATCCAAATAACGAGCATGCCGCAGAGATGTATCGCATTCTGGGAGATGCCTACTATCACTTCGGACAATATCACCAAGCTGTAGAAGCATTCAACAATTACCTGAACAAAGATCATTCGGCTCCACGCCGCGATGCTCTTTATATGTTAGGGCTCTCCTACTATCAAACGAAAGTCTATTCCAAAGCAGCCGAAACATTAGGCAAGGTCACAACTGCCAATGATGCCCTTACTCAAAATGCATACCTCCACATGGGGCTCTCTTATCTGCAACTGGCAGAAAAAAGCAAAGCCCGCATGGCTTTCGAACAGGCAGCCGCCTCCAGTGCTAATATGCAAATCAAGGAACAGGCAGCCTACAATTACGCTCTTTGCCTGCATGAAACTTCCTTCTCCGCTTTCGGCGAATCCGTCACTGCCTTCGAGAAGTTCCTGAATGAATTCCCGACTTCTCCTTACGCTGAAAAAGTCAGCAGCTATTTGGTAGAAGTTTACATGAATACCCGCAGTTATGATGCAGCCCTGAAATCCATCGACCGGATAGCCAAGCCAAGTGCGCAAATATTGGAAGCCAAACAGAAAATATTGTTTCAGTTAGGTACACAGTCCTTCGCCAATGCCAACTTTGAACAAGCCTTGAAATACCTGAATCAATCCATAGCTATCGGACAATACAACCGTCAGACGAAAGCAGACGCGTATTATTGGTGCGGAGAATCCTACTATCGCCTCAACCGTATGACGGAAGCCGCACGTGACTTCAATGCATATCTGCAACTGACAACCCAACCCAACAACGAAACGTATGCACTTGCCAATTACAATTTAGGATACATCGCTTTTCACCGAAAAGATTATTCCCAGGCAAGTAACTACTTCCAAAAATATATCCGGCTGGAGAAAGGAGAAAATACAACCGCACTTGCCGATGCCTACAACCGTGTCGGCGACTGTTACCTACACGTACGCAATTTCGAAGAGGCCAAGCATTATTATTCACAAGCCGAACAAATGAATACTCCCTCCGGAGACTATTCTTTCTATCAATTGGCTCTTGTGTCCGGGCTACAGAAAGATTATTCCGGCAAAATCACCCTACTGAACCGCCTGGTAGGAAAATATCCGGCTTCTCCATACGCTGTGAATGCCATTTATGAAAAAGGACGGTCGTATGTGCTGATGGATAACAATAACCAGGCTATTACTTCCTTTAAAGAACTAATGAACAAATATCCGGAAAGCCCTGTCAGCAGAAAAGCCGCTGCAGAAATCGGTTTGCTGTATTATCAAAAGGATGATTACAACCAGGCAATCGAAGCCTATAAACAAGTTATCGAAAAATATCCGGGCAGTGAAGAAGCCCGGATGGCTATGCGCGATCTAAAATCGATCTATGTAGATCTCAACCGCATCGATGAATTTGCTGCTCTTGCCAATGCCATGCCGGGACATATCCGCTTCGATGCCAATGAGCAGGACTCTCTGACATATACTGCCGCAGAAAAAATCTATATGCGGGGACGACTGGAAGAAGCAAAAACAAGTTTCAACAAATACTTGCAGACTTTCCCGGAAGGAGCTTTCAGCTTGAACGCACATTACTATCTTTGCTTGATCGGAAGCGAACAGAAGAACTATGATATGATTCTTATCCATTCCGGAAAGCTATTGGAATACCCTAACAACCCATTTGCAGAAGAAGCTCTTATTCTTCGTGCCGAAGTACAGTTCAATCAGCAACAGACTGCAGACGCTTTGACCAGCTATAAAATGCTGAAAGAGAAAGCAACTAATGTGGAACGCCGCCAGCTTGCTGAAACCGGAGTACTTCGTTGCGCTTTTCTACTGAGAGACGACATCGAAACAATTCATGCCGCTACCGACTTGCTGGCAGAAGCCAAACTTAGTCCGGAGCTAAGAAACGAAGCCCTTTATTATCGCGCCAAAGCATATACCAAGCAGAAAGCCGATAAAAAAGCTGTGGATGATTTGCGTGAGTTAGCCAAAGATACACGTAATGCATATGGAGCTGAAGCCAAATATCTGGTGGCACAATCGCTTTACGATGCAAAAGAATACAACGCCGCCGAGAAAGAACTTCTCAACTACATAGAGCAAAGTACACCACACGCTTATTGGCTGGCACGCAGTTTTGTCCTTTTGTCCGATGTATATGCCGCCATGGGCAAAAACTTGGATGCACGCCAATACCTGTTGAGTCTGCAACAGAATTATCAAGGCAACGATGACATCGCAACTATGATCGAAAGCAGACTGAGCAAATTGAAAGTTAAAAATTGAAAGTTGAGAACTAAAATATAAAACTAAAATGAAACGATCTTTTTATATAATAGGTGGAATCACATTGGCAATCTCCATGCCATCCCATCTCCTAGCCCAAACGACACAGCCGAAAGATACGACCATGAATCGTACCGTCGTTGTGGAACAAGAATACAATCCGGACATCACGGATGCTTCCAAAGTGAACGTCCTGCCTAAAGTCGAAGAACCGACTGTCAGCAAAAAAGAAGTGGAATATGCCACTACATTCTTTCCGGCAACTTCCGTTCCGGCAGGGTTGATGAATCCTTATACCGGAAAAGAAATACAACCCGGAAGCGCCCCCGGATATGTACGTGCCGGTTACGGCAATTTAGGCAATCTGGACATCCTCGCCAATTATCTATTCCGTCTGTCGAAGAAAGACAAGCTGAATGTACGTTTTCAAATGGACGGTATGGATGGGAAGTTGACTCTCCCTTACACAGACGGCGAAAAATGGAATGCTTTCTACTACCGCACACGTGCCAATGTGGATTATACGCACCAGTTCAATAAATTAGACTTGAATATTGCAGGAAACTTCGGGCTAAGCAACTTCAACTTCCTGCCGGGAAGCGTCAACAGCAAGCAGAAATTCACCTCCGGTGACTTCCATGCGGGTATTCATTTCATTGATGAGACTGCACCACTGCGTTTCAATGCAGAAACGAACCTGTTGATGTACGAACGCCAACACAATATGATCAGTGAAAATGATGCAAATACAGCCATCAAGGAAACAATCATACGCACCAAAGGTGATGTCACAGGAGCCATCAACGATCAACAATCCGTTACTATCGCATTGGAAATGAATAATCTTTTATACAGTGGATACACTAAGAACCCATCTACGGGAGATGAATATTTCAAGAACTATACGACTCTACTTGTGAATCCATATTATGAGTTGAATAATGACGATTGGAAATTACACATCGGAGCCAATATAGATTTATCTTTCGGATTCGACAAGTCATTCCGTATTTCACCGGATGTCACTGCACAATACATATTCTCTGATAGTTACATTGTTTATGCAAAAGCAACTGGCGGTAAGAAACTGAATGATTTCCGAAGGCTGGAAAGCCTTTGTCCATACGGAGACTCTTACTTTTCAACAACATCTGCCGAATCAAGCAACCGCCGTCCTTATGACACGTATGAACAACTGAACGCTAGTCTAGGACTGAAAGCCAGCCCCTATCCAGGTATATGGTTCCAACTGTTCGGTGGATACCAGAATTTAAAGAATGACTTGCTTTACTCCTATTCAAGCTTGTCCGATACAAGCATCGGAACAGTAAGTACCATGCTCGCTTTCACACAAATACACACCGATAATGTCTATGTCGGCATAAAATTAACTTATGACTACAAAGATGTACTGTCCCTGTCCGCCCATTACATATACCGCAACTGGAACAGTGACAATAACGAATATCTACTTGCCGTAAAGCCTGAAAATGAAGCATCCATCTCTCTCAACGTACATCCCACCTCTGCACTCCAACTGAATGCCGGTTTTGATTACATCAGCCGCAAGGAGGAAGCAACATCTTTCAATATGTCAGATATTAGCGATCTGCATATCGGAGCCAGCTATAATGTATTCAAAGGAGTATCCATTTATGCGCAAGTACATAACCTGCTGAACAAGAAATATCAATATTATTTGGGCTATCCCGCCGAAGGATTCAACTTCTTAGGAGGACTGAGTTTCCGGTTCTAAGATAAAGGAAAAGAGGGTGTCAAAACGTAATTTGATGAAAGGACAACTTTTAATCTGAAACTTGACTCCCTAAATCAATGATGAAAAGAGCCATATCATTACTCAAAAACAGAGTTTGATATGGCTCTTTTATAATTGTTAGTTACAATCTGTAACTTTTTAGAGTGGTCATTTTAGTTTTGACACCCTCTTTACAAACCAAAACAATCTTCAATTATTTTGTTATCCTTATAACAAATCCACCATAGAAAATATAAATCTGATTGCCTTTGTTTCCGTGCAATATATATCCAAACAAGAGAGCATCCCAATCGTCCTGATATAAAATCAGGATAATTCAGATAAGACACACTAAATTTATAAGAAAAGCCATCAATGATAACTAAATTTTCAAATCACGTATTTCTTCTATTGTCAGACCAGTTACCTGTGAGATAGTATCAAGAGGTATATTCAAAGACTTCATATTTCGTGCCATTTCTTTCTTTTCCTCCTCACGTCCTTTCGCAAGCCCTTCTTCAAGTCCTTCTGCACGACCCTCTGCACGACCCTCTGCACGACCCTCTGCACGACCCTCTGCACGTTCCGTAAATATATTATCTCTCAATATTACAATATTATCCAAATGCCGATAATAAGCTTCAAGTTCGGTTTTCGTCATTTTGTCAAGTTTCAATCGCTCGCGAGCCTCCTCCAGTCCCGGTGCTGTGGCGCTATCGGGGATATCACCTGTATTCAAATAACATATCCATTCTTCCAACGGGCTCTTGGCTACCTGATTGAAATCATTCACTTTCAATATATAATATTCCGGATAAAGTTGACTCACAGCATCTACCTTGAACGTTTGTCTCTGAAAAGGAGTCAACTCCAGCACATCATTCTGATGAATACCTCTGAACTCCGTTTTTCCGTGATAAACTGTATCCTTTCCGCTACCTAATGAAAAATAGACAATATTGATACTATATATTTTACGTACTTTATCATAGCCTTCTCCACGATTAATGTATTCGGTCACCAACTTGGAAGTGCCGAACAGCATACGTTGAAAATAAGCGTACTCATTATTATTCTGAACTTCGATCAGAATAAGCTCTCCCTTAGAGTTTTCGGCAAGCATATCTACCCGATTATACTTGTCAAACTCGTCCTCTTGATTGCTTTCGCTTTCCAACAACTTCTGAATAACAATTTTCTCATTGAGAAGTGTTGTCAAAAAGCCCTCAAGAACTGCAAAATTGGCTTTATTACGCAATAAGCGCTTCATAGCCCAATCGAAACGAATATAATTACTTGCCATAGACTCGTCTCCTTTCTCGTTATCTTTTTTCATGCAAACAAAGGTAAGCAGAAAATGTTTAATATCAAGTATATATATCCAATAAAATGATTTACTATACCTTTATATATACTACCGAACGCCCCACTCCATACTTCTTCAAGACACCTTGTTCGATGAAAGCATTAATATCCTGCAATGCCTGTGTTTTCGTTTTTCCAACGAGCAGGGCATAATCCTGCCGATTAATGCATGGGTGCTCTTTTAGAAACCTTTCTAACCGTTGCAGGCACTTTTCCTCTGGCAACGGATTTTTCACACGAAAGGGTGAATGATAACGCTGTAATTCAAGACCACTCTCAATATCCTTCTTAAATTGGCGATTCACACGAAAATTAATATCTTTCAGAGATATAGACGGCGAACGCAATTCTTTTGCCTCCTTCACCTTCTTGTCAACACCCAACGAAAGGCTAAAATAACCGATATCCCCTAATTCAATAGAGAATCCTTTTAAAAGCAAATGCCTCAATTCTTTTGATATAGCCTCTATGATACCCACCACCTGCGCATGGGGCATATGCTGAAGCGTAGTCACTTGTTCTACAAATTCTTCGGCTGTATAACTTCCCTTCAACACTACACGTGCATGTAAAGGCAACTCTTCTCCATTCTTGTCCGGATTCGGAGTTTCATAAAGATCATAATTCACGCTCATTACCAACAAGTCTTTAATTAAAGAAAGGCTATTTCGCTCTTCCTATATATTATTTATTCAGTCTACTATCCTATTTTCGTTTGACAGTTGTCAAGTGATAGATTTACATCTGTTGAACTATCGCTTGACAACTGTCAAACGAAAACCCACTTAGTAACGTGACAAATATACGTAGAATATATAGCATTTATCCATACTAACTAATATATAATTTCATCTAGCAACCAATTTGGAACACTCGTCAATAACGGAATAAACAAGCAATCTTAAAATTCCCTCAGAGCATAAATCTTAAGATTTTATTAAATTCTCCTTATAATATAAGGTAAGGAGAATCTTTTTTTTTACTTTTGTCCCCAAATATTATGGTACAAGCCATTCTAAAAGAAAGAATTATGCAGAAAAACCTTGTCATTGTCGAGTCTCCGGCAAAAGCAAAAACGATCGAGAAGTTTCTTGGGAAAGATTTCAAGGTCCTTTCAAGTTATGGACATATACGCGATCTGAAGAAAAAAGAATTCAGCATTGACGTAAAGAAGGACTTCAAACCCGACTACGAAATTCCGGCAGACAAAAAGGCTCTGGTTAGTACACTGAAAGCAGAAGCAAAAAGCGCAGAAACCGTATGGCTCGCATCCGATGAGGACCGCGAGGGGGAGGCTATTGCCTGGCATCTGTACGAAGTCTTAAAACTAAAACCTGAAAACACCAAACGAATCGTATTTCATGAAATTACAAAGAGCGCAATCTTAAAAGCGATCGAACAACCACGCGATATTGATCTCAACCTCGTAAATGCACAACAGGCACGACGGATTCTGGACCGTATCGTAGGTTTCGAACTTTCACCTGTACTTTGGAGAAAAGTAAAACCGGCCCTCTCTGCCGGACGTGTTCAGTCGGTTGCTGTTCGTCTGATTGTAGAGCGTGAACGTGAAATACATGCCTTCAAGACAGAAGCCGCTTATCGCGTCACCGCCATATTCCTCGTTCCAGACACAGATGGCAAGTCGGTGGAGATGAAAGCGGAACTGACACGTCGCATCAAGACGAAAGAAGAAGCAAAAGCTTTCCTCGAAGCTTGTCAGGGAGCCACTTTTACAATCGAAGATATCACTACCCGTCCGGTAAAGAAAACACCTCCTGCACCGTTCACCACTTCTACATTGCAACAGGAAGCTGCACGTAAATTGGGATACACCGTTGCGCAGACCATGATGCTTGCACAACGCCTGTACGAATCGGGATTTATCACTTATATGCGTACAGACTCTGTCAACCTTTCGGATTTTGCAACAATAGGAAGCAAAGAGGCTATCATTAAAATGATGGGAGAAAACTACGTACATCCCCGTCACTTTGAGACAAAGACCAAAGGTGCACAGGAAGCTCATGAGGCTATCCGCCCTACCTATATGGAAAACCAATCCATCGAAGGGTCAGCACAGGAAAAGAAATTGTACGACTTGATATGGAAACGTACCATCGCTTCCCAGATGGCAGATGCGGAGCTGGAAAAGACAACTGCTACAATCAGCATAAGCGGTAACAAAGATGTATTCACAGCTACCGGCGAAGTGATCAAGTTCGACGGATTCCTGCATGTATACCGTGAGTCCTACGATGATGACAATGAACAGGAAGATGAAAGCCGCTTATTACCTCCTTTGAAAAAAGGCCAGCGACTGGAATACGGCCCTATCATCGCAACCGAACGGTTCACTCAACGCCCGCCACGCTACACGGAAGCAAGTCTTGTGCGCAAACTGGAAGAATTGGGTATCGGACGTCCGTCTACGTACGCTCCGACAATTTCTACTATCCAACAACGTGAATATGTGGAGAAAGGAAACAAAGATGGGGAAGAACGCCTGTTCAACGTATTAACCCTGAGAGAAAATCAGATTAAAGACGAAAATCATACTGAAATAACCGGTGCGGAAAAAGCGAAATTATTTCCTACGGACACAGGTATCGTAGTCAATGATTTCCTCACTGAATATTTCCCGAACATTCTGGATTACAACTTCACAGCCAGTGTAGAAAAGGAATTTGACGAAATTGCAGAAGGAGAAGCGCAATGGACTTCCATCATGAAAACTTTTTATGATAAGTTCCACCCGTCTGTAGAAAACACTCTGGCTATCAAGACTGAACATAAGGTAGGAGAACGCATATTGGGCGAAGATCCGGTAAGTGGCAAACCTGTTTCAGTTAAGATTGGACGTTTCGGTCCTGTCGCACAGATCGGCACGGCAGATGATGAAGAAAAGCCTCGCTTTGCGCAAATGAAGAAAGGGCAGTCTATGGAAACCATTACATTGGAAGAGGCACTGGAATTGTTCAAATTACCCCGTACATTAGGCGAATACGAAGGAAAAACAGTAAGTGTGGGTGTGGGGCGTTTCGGTCCTTATGTTTTACATAACAAGGTATATGTATCTCTGCCGAAAGCAGCCGATCCGATGACCATCACTTTGGAAGAAGCGGAGCAACTAATTCTGGAAAAACGCCAGAAGGAGATGGAACGTCACCTCAAGAAGTTTGAAGAAGAACCGGAACTTGAAATTCTGAACGGACGTTACGGACCTTATATCACTTACAAAGGTTCCAACTATAAGATTCCCAAAGATATTGTTCCACAGGATTTGACATTGAAAAGTTGCTTGGAACTAATCAAGGCACAGAACGAAAAAGAGCCTGGTACAACCAAGAAAAAGAAAACGGCTCCAAAGAAAAAATAAACGGAAAAAAGGTGTTGCAATGATTATCAGAGCAACACCTTTTTCCGTTTATAACATATTGTTCAAGAGAATATTACATTCTGGCAGGAACTTCAATACCCAGCAGTCCCATTCCTAAACGAACGACTTTAGCCACATTGGCAGAAAGAGCGATACGGAATACTTTCACCGCTTCATTCTCTTCACGTAAAATGCTGAAGTCATGATAGAACTGATTATATTCTTTCACCAAATCGTATGTATAGTTGGCAATAATAGACGGGCTGTAATCTTCACCGGCCTGCTTCACAACGGCTGCAAAATCAGCTACCATCTGAATCAGTCCTTCTTCCTTTTCACTCAATTCGATTCCTGCCGGGATTTGTTCGGGAACAACAATGCCGGATTCGGCCGCTTTCCGCAGAACCGATTGGATACGCGCGTAGGTATATTGTATGAACGGTCCTGTATTACCATTGAAATCAATGGATTCTTTCGGATTGAATGTCATATTCTTACGGGCATCAACCTTGAGAATAAAGTATTTCAAAGCACCCAGCCCCACAATACGGGCGATATCATCCGCTTCTTCCTGTGTCAAGCCATCCAACTTGCCAAGTTCCTGTGAAGTTTCTTTAGCGGTAGCGATCATCTCTTCCATCAAATCGTCGGCATCCACTACTGTACCCTCACGGGATTTCATCTTACCTTCCGGCAATTCCACCATTCCGTAAGAGAAATGCACCAGACTCTTTCCCCACTCAAAACCCAATTTATCGAGCAAGATAGAAAGTACCTGGAAGTGATAATTCTGCTCATTACCCACAACGTAAATCATCTTGTCAATCGGATAATCAGCGAAACGAAGTTTGGCCGTACCAATATCCTGCGTCATGTAGACAGAAGTTCCGTCACCACGAAGAAGCAGTTTGTGATCCAATCCTTCGGCAGTCAGGTCCGCCCATACTGAACCATCTTCTTTCTTGAAGAAGAAACCCTTCTCGAGCCCTTCCATCACCTTCTCTTTTCCTTCGAGGTAAGTATTGGATTCATAATATATCTTGTCGAAGCCGACACCCATCATCTTGTAAGTCTCATCAAATCCTGCATATACCCAGTTGTTCATCATCTCCCACAATCCGCGTACTTCCGGGTCACCGGCTTCCCACTTCACCAACATCTCACGGGCTTCCTGCATCAACGGAGATTCCGCTTCGGCTTTCGCCTTCGCTTCTTCATCGTTCATCCCCTGAGCTGTAAATTGAGCCATCAGTTCCTTCACTTCGGCTTTATAATGCTTATCGAAAGATACATAGTAGTCACCCACTAGATGATCGCCCTTCTTGCCCGAAGTCTCAGGTGTTTCACCGTTTCCGTATTTCTTCCATGCCAACATGGATTTACAGATATGGATACCACGGTCGTTTACAATATTGGTTTTAACCACCTTATTGCCGTTCGCAGCCACAATGTTAGCCAATGCGTTACCTAAAAGGTTATTGCGCACATGTCCCAAGTGAAGCGGTTTGTTCGTATTCGGAGAAGAATACTCAATCATCACCAATGGAGAAGTCTCGGTAGCCTGCACCAACCCGTACTGTTCATCGGCTTGAATCTCATTGAGCAACTCAATCCATGTAGCCGACGCAATAGTCAGGTTCAAGAACCCTTTTATCACATTAAAAGCAGCTACAGCCGGTTCGTTGGCTTTCAGATACTCACCGATCTCCTGGGCTGTCTGCTCCGGTCCTTTTCTTGACATTTTCAGGAAAGGGAACACGACCAGAGTCAGATGTCCTTCAAATTCTTTCTTCGTTTTTTGCAACTGCACCATCTTTTCAGGGACTTCCTGACCGTAGAGTGCTTTGAGTCCGTTGATGACGGACGCTACAAGTTTATCTTCTATCTTCATATTTACAATTATTTTCTGCGTACAAAGATACAGGATAATTTATAAAGGTTGCTCTTCTGAAGAAGAATTATTCTTCGCACCACGCTGATATATAGAAGGTGAGACTCCGAATTGCATCTTAAAACGTCTGCTAAAATAGAACGGATCATCGATACCTACCCGATAGGAAACCTCAGCCACTGTCAAATTTTCACCGGAAAGCAACAGTTCCGCAGCCTTTTTCATACGGATGATACGCAAGTATTCGTTAGGAGCATAACCGGTTACCCCTCGTATTTTCTTGTAAAATGCGGTACGCCCCATCTTCATTAGTGAAGCAAATTCATCAATAGTCAGTTCCGGTCGGGAAAGATGTTTCTCCAAAACAAGATTCAGACGATCGGCAAATTCCTTATCCCTGTCTGTAGAACAGACTGCCGGACGCATAATTCCCGGCTCATTCAAGTACTTCTCACGCAGCTTGTCACGCTGTTCGATCAATTGGAATACACGTGCCAACAGTAACTTAATGCTGAACGGTTTAGGAATATAAGCATCCGCACCGGACTCTATACCTTCCAGATATTTCTCCGGCGAACTCAAAGCAGTCAGCAGAATAATGGGAATATGACTCGTATCAAAGTCCGACTTCAACTTCTTTGTGACCTCAAAGCCTGTCATTCCTGGCATTAGAACATCGCAGATAATCAGATCTGCATCATAGGAACGTGCCTTCTCGAAACCGGATGTACCGTCGGCAGCCACTTCTACTTCAAAATAAGCCCCGATCTCCTCTTTCAAGAACTGGCGGATATCATTATCATCCTCTATTATCAATATCTTCCGTTTATTCAACGGATTTTCTACTTTCCCAAACTCCTGCAGTTCACGTTCTTCCTCCCCGAAATCGTTCCCCCCTGCCCAATGGACATCATGTGCATTGGCTTCTCTCAGCAACGCATTATTCGCAACAAGAAAATCTTTTTCTTCATAGACTGATTTGTCCGTCGGAACAGAGACAGTGAATACAGAGCCACCACCCTCGTTATCCGCATACTTGATTGTTCCCTTATGAACCTGCACCAATTCATGAGTCAGATGTAGTCCTACACCGATACTGTCGCCAGAGAAACTGCTTTGCATAAAACGTTTGAACAACTCAGCCTGTTTTTCTTTAGGTATTCCAACTCCGGTATCCGAAACCTGTATCTGTAGCATTTTCTTCACTTCATCCACAGTGACGGATAAAACAATACACCCATTGGAAGGAGTATATTTAAAGGCATTCGACAACAGGTTATAAGTCACCTTATCCAGATTTCCCTTATCAATAAACATCTTATAGGAAGGAACAGAAGGATTAAACCGGAAATCCATCTTCTTCTGTTCGGCTATATCACCAAAACTCAGGAAAATCTCATAAAGAAAAGCTACCACATCTGTCTCTTCCAACGACAAAGCCAATTTATTATTCTGCATTTTGCGGAATTCCAATAATTGATTAATCAGCCTCAACATACGCTGCGTACTCTTATCCATCGTCTTTAAAGGATGCACCAATTCTTTAGGGATATCACTGATACGCTGTATCCGTTCCAACGCACCTTGAATCAACGTAAGCGGAGTGCGGAACTCATGAGAAATATTTGTAAAAAAGACCAGTTTGTACTCAGTCAACTGTTTCTCCACACTGATACGATTTCGCAAACGGCTGAAATTACGGACAACCCGGTAAGTAAAGTACAGAGCGACCATGACCAACAAAGCATAACAGAGGAAAGCCCATCCTGTTTTCCAGAACGGAGGCTTGATCACAATAGTCAGAGTTGTCTCCTTATCATTCCAAATACCAGCCTCATTGCAAGACTTCACATGCAGGATATACGTTCCGGGATTCAGATATTTATAGGAAGCAAAATTAAGTGAGGAAGGAGCACTCCATTCCTTGTCGTAGTTTTCAAGCCAATACATATATTTAGCCTGTCCGCTATCAGAATAATCGAAGGTAGAGAAGTCTATCAGGAAAGAATTCTGAAAATATTTAAGTTCCATTCTGTCGGAGTAAGCCAGCGAATGTGTTAATGGAGAGTCCGTAGTTCCGGGAACTACTTGAATCCCATTGACATATAAATCCGTAAGAACCACCGGCAAGAAGGATTCATTGCTTTTTATCTGCTCGGGATCAATAATAGTCAGTCCGTAATTCGTACCGAACAGCAATCTGCCATCCGCCCCCACGTATGCACAATTCTCACTATATACATTACTCAATGTATACGAAGAGAAGAAGTAGTTGTCGAACGACTTCGTATCCGGATCAAACTTGGAGATTCCATATTCAGTTGCAATCCAGAGTTTTCCATGCTTATCCTCCAGAATGGACTGGACTACATTATTGACCAGCCCTTCATTTACTCCATAATGTTCATATCTCAGTACATTATAGTTATCTTCCGGTTGGCAGAGATTAAGCCCCATCCCCGAAGTTCCGGTCCATATCCGTCCCTTACTATCTTGAAAAATACATTTTATCTCATTACTACAAAACTTTCCGTTCGTATGGCTGAACCAATGATAATTTTCAGGGTCGGCAATTAAAGAATCCGGATGGAAGATACAAATCCCCTCACTAGTTCCCATCCATATCATCCCATTCTTATCTTCCTGAAATGCACGGACCATCTGTACCCCATATCTCCCCTGAAAAAAATGCCGGAACTTATAGGTACCCTCCGAAGCAGGCTCCGCCAGATCAAGCCCGCCCCCAAATGTCCCGATCCACATCCGGTCCTTAGCATCCCGACAAATAGCAAATATATTATTGTTGGATAGTGTCGTAAGATCCAGCTTATCATGCCTATACCAATCCTCTCCTATCTTCAGTCCTTCGCCACGTGTTCCCATCCAAAGCTTTCCTCCGGCATCCTTCTCCATCGCATAAATGTTCGATTGGTAATAGGTTTTATCCATCTTCCGGTTGAAATACGCATCATAAGTAAAAAGACCACCTTTACGAGTAGTAATTCCGATATCACCATTCGGCATTTCCTCTATCATACGTATAGCATTAGAACGGTCGAACAGCTCCGGACTTTCCGGATAAATACGGGTAGTCCCTTCATTCAAAACCGAAATGCGGGCTACTCCCGAATATTCGGAACTCACCCATATTCCTCCTGCCCGGTCCTCCATAACAAACAACAGGAAATCAGAATTGATATAACTGTTTTCAGTAATACCTGCTGCAAAATGTTCCAGCTTGTCTTCAATAGGATCATAAGCAAACAGCCCGTTTCCATAAGTCGAGATCCAAATGATTCCTCGAGAATCATGAACAATATGATAGCGTTCAAAATCAATATGGTCGAGTTTATCCTCCGGTATAAACTGAAAAGATTTCACTTTACCGGTGGCTGCGGAAATGTAATGAACACATCCCGTGCGGTTATAAATCCAGTAGTCTCCACGATTGTCACAAATCACTTCTCCTTTTTTTATATCCAAATGAGTGTCAGGAGTCAACGTATATTTTACGAGATCATAATTATACACCCCCGTACTGGTAAGTATCACCCATTTATCTTTAATACGAAAATCATCCGTAAGAGACATCTTTCCGGCAACCGCAGAAAGTGCAGCTTGTTTCAGCAGTTCCTGAGTCTTTTCCTGATAAGAATAAATATCTCCATTTTCTGTAAGGAAATAAACTCTATCCCCATTAGCCAGCATAGAGACAAAATGTAAGGCACGGTCTACGATCTTAACCTCACCGTCTACGACCAAAGCCAACCCCCGTTTCGTGCCGATCCAAATACGTCCGTCATTATCCTCGCGTACAAAGTTCACCCGATTATCCGGTAAGTTTCCCGCTTCCGTCTTAAATACAGTAGAAGTCAATATCCCCTCTTCTTGATGTATAACTCTTCTAACTCCGTTATCCGGATGCCACAACCAGACATCTCCACAAGAAGCCAGGAATAGTTTCGAATAATTCCGGTCCTGATCCTCCGGTTCCATATATTCTACAAAACACGCCTTCTGCAGATCATAGCAGCTATACAGACGAACAGTAGTTCCCATCCACAGAAAACCATGTTTATCTTCGGTGATATTAAAGATCCGGTTATCTGCCAACGATGGCTTCCCATCATTTCCCGGTTGGAAAGTCAGAAAAGAATTACCGTCATAGCGGCTTAATCCGTTCAATGTGCCAAGCCACAAGAAGCCTTTGCTATCCTGGTACATATACCGTACGGAGTTACTGGGCAATCCATCACTCGTTTTCATCTGGCGGGAACGTAATTCAATACCCGCATAGGTATTAAGAACAGAGATTAGAAACAAAATAAAAGCGAACAGGAATCTTTTCTTCATCATAGATTTCAAGATTAATAATAAATGTCTAACAAAAATAGCGAAGAATTTTGGAATAATAAAATTAGTCCGAACCGGAAATAAAACAAATCCATATTCCCCGGTCCAGACTATCCCAATTATCAAACAACCTAAAAACCTCTATATCCACCCTTTCCTGTATATCCAAACAATACCTATAATCTTTAAATTGAGCTTATTTATACACATTTATAAAGTCATTAGCCAGTTTTCCAGATCCTCCATCATTTCAGCACGTTGAGCAAATGGTCTTTTGTTGTATCCCCAACCATGCTTCCCGCTACTGTAAATATGCATTTCCGAAGCAATTCCCAACCTTCTCAATGCCTTGTGATAATTCTCCGAGTGAATAGGTTTCACACTTTGATCGTCACCTGACAGTGCAATAAATGCACCCGGAGTTCTTTTATCTACCTGTAACTCATTACTATATCTTTTCACCAGTTTCTCATCCGGATTTTCTCCCAGAAATTGCTTCTTTGATCCCTTATGCGCATTTTTTTCTTCCATTGTAATTACCGGATAAAGAAGAATTTGAAAAGCCGGGCGCAATTTGGCTGAAGCGTGGGTGGCAATAGTAGAGGCTAAATGCCCGCCTGCGGATGACCCCATTACTCCGATACTATCCGGAATAATATTCCATTCTTCAGCATGTGCTCTAATATAACGCATTGCTTCACAAGCATCCGAGACAGGTACTTCCGGATTGCCATTCGGCATCCTATATTTCAATACGATTGCTGCCATATTCCGTTTATTAAAGTATAAAGCCCAGTCGTACCCCTCATCTTTCATTGCCAAGTGATCATATCCACCTCCGGGACAAATTAGAATTGCTTTTACCGGTTTCTTCGAGACAGGAAGAAAAACTCTGATAGAAGGTTTATAATTATGCTTTTTATCATCGTACCCTTCCGTTTCTTTACCATTCGAATTAGGTAATCCTTGCTCCCATAAGTCAATATCAAATGGCGGTTGTGCAACGGTTACGTTCGCGGAAGAAACCCGCAGCATTGTCTCATACATTTGTCTCCCTAGATACTCGGCAGATGTTTTATCAAAATGAAGCCTGTCTTTCAGTAAAGTAGCTTTCGACATATCTACCAGATAGGCATTCTTATCCTCCGAAGCCAACCGTTTCATCGCTGCTTCTACCTCAGCATTATAACGTTTGTTCGATTTGGCTACAGAACCGAAGATGAAAGGCAGTTCCGAATAATCCTCACCGGTTTTCCGGGTGAGATGAGTACGTACATAAGCCAGTACATTTTTCAGATTATCGTAATAATCCGGACCATAATCCGAATCACTTTCTCCTTGATGCCAGAGGAAAGCATCAATGTGGTAACCTTCCGGCAAGCGAGACAGCGTCTTTGTTATACTATTACTTATTTGCTGGGCAAACGAAAGGAGCAACGATTTTCCTTTTTTCGCAGTAGGAGTATTTTGCGCTAACCATGCCGGGTCAGCAGACCAGTGTCCTCCACGAGAACTTGTATTCTCTGGTGTTATTGACGTGCCTCCTACTGCCCACTTTATTACGTAAAAGTCTTTTTGATACAACTGTTCCAACAGATAATAGGTAACAGCATCATAGCCCCAACGATTACGACGAGGCCAAAAAGGAACAAATTTTCCATCCACACGATTCTGTGAGATTTTGCAATATTTATAAGCCCCTTTCGTGAAACCGGTACTATCTATTCCCATACTCCTGATATATTCCGGCAAGTCCGAGACAGGCACCCTCCCATCGGTATTAGACTGTCCGGCCACAATAACAACATGAGCCCGCTCCTGTGCATATACTGCAAAACATAAAAGCCCTGTTATCAACAAACAAAAATAACGTTTTAGTTCTTTATTTTCAGACAAGTGTATTAAAACAGTCTTCATCGCCCCTCCCGTTTTCACTTTGATACATTCAAATACCACTTCTCTTCAGATGAGAAATCCGGCATGGATAATCCCGAACGCTCATATTTCCTGCCTATCACTTCTTTCAGATACTCACTGCCGGAGCCTGCCTTTTCCTTATTCATACGTCTGGCCACACGAATCAGATCACCCCAACGATGTCCTTCAAAAGCCAGTTCCAAAGCAGATTCTTCTATCAACAGTTTCTCCATACATTGTACATCTGTTTCACCGGCTTCCGGTTCCATCTCCTTAGCTTTCAACGATACACGACCGCGAATTCCCGTAAATTCACGCCAAGGACTACGATAGTAAGGCGCATCTATACTTCGTGCATCAAAGTAAAAAGGTTCCGGATAAGGCTGTCCGTATTCATAACTGGTCACACAGTCCCATTCTCTTTTAGCTTCCGATTCAGGAGTATAACGGTAAGTTGTTTTGAATCCTTCATTTAAAATCGAATAAGCAAGTTTCGTATACCCACAACGGTTCACAGCCTCCGCGTAACGTAGCAACACCTGTGCGGCACGATTCAAGAACCAACGTCCCTTTTTCTCATACGGCTTTGCCGGATCATAATCATATAAATATTTCTGAACTACATATTCACCATTTACCAGTTTGTAAGAAGAGTCACGCCCACGTCCGTCAAACTCCGCACCGTTCTTTTGTTCCTCCTTTTCCCATAAGTCGGTAACCGCATAGGCTGAAGGCATCAACTCATACTTTCCTTTTCCTTCATTGGCAAACAATTCAATCAAGGGATAATAAGGTTCAAAAGCCGGATCATAGCTTATTGTCCAAATCAACTCACTCCACAAAGCAGACTTATCTGCCGGAAAAGCGAACATATTCAGCCAGGTATTCTTGTAACTGTTCATATCGCCATCCATATATCGTTCATAAAAGACCTGAAAATAAGTATCTCCACCGGTAGAATAGCTTCCGCAACGATACCTGACCGCATTAGCCGTAGAAGCCTTATTCTCGTCGGTAGACAGGAATTTACGATATTGCACGGCAGCCTCCCGGTAATTCCCGTTCCAAAGATAAAGATCTCCCAAAAGAATACGCTTGTTAACAAAGAATCGTTTTAGGTCATACGTATCCAGTTTATACTTTATCAAGTCACTATTCAGGTAATCCTCCAAAGTCGGCAAATTCTCCATACATTCGATCAAACGGAGCAAGAGTTCATCCAACCCGATTTTCGGCAGTTGCTCCAGCTTCGAAGCATCTTCAACAGATACAGTAGGCTCCGTTACATAAACCGCCTTTCCGAAATACATACCTACTTGCAGATAAGTCCAGCAACGAAGAGCCGCTACATCCGAATAAAGTTCCGAGTATTCTTCCTGTGTCAACCGATTATTGGCAAGCATATCCTCAAAGCCTGCCAAAATATCATTACAGTTCTGAATGACGGAATAATAATTCGTCATATCCGCATATTTATTTCCCGAAGAAGGAGTATTAGCATTGATTTCCTGCAATTCTATAGATGCATTATCCGTCACATCCATCAAATCGGCACGAAGTTCTCCCAAAACGATAGTCTGCTCCGCCAGCCCCATAAATTTTCCATACAATCCCAATATGGCACTATTCGCATCATCGAGGGTCTTATAATGATTCTTATATTCCACTACCGATTCCAGTTCCGCATCCACACAAGAGCCGAACAACGTACAGGCAAACAGCCCGCCAAATATGATGACATTCTTTATTGATTTCATGGTTTACCTTATTTAGAGTCCGAGTTTTAATCCTACATAAAAAGTACGTGCCTGCGGTGTCGTAAAAGAGTCGATTCCATAACTCAGAGGACTGGTACTAATGCTGGACTCCGGGTCATAGCCTTTGTAAGCAGTCCAAGTGCACAGATTCTCCGCTACGGCATATACCTGCAATCCGGTAACAATCCCCTTTTTGATAGGCACATCATAAGCCAGTGTCAGATTCTTGAATTTCAAGAAAGAGCCATCCTCTATCCAACGGTCAGAGAAGCGGGAATTCTGCATCGGGTCACCATAGGTAGCTTTCGGCATGCTTGCTGCTTGTCCGTCCATACGCCAACGGTTCATCACAGCTTTGGTCTGGTTTTCCATGCCGGACATCGCCTCCAATGTCTGACGGGTATAGTTATAGATATCATTTCCTACAGAATACGTAAACTGCGCAGAAAGCGTAAAGTTCTTCCACAAGATACGGGTATTCAATCCTCCATAGACATCCGGATTAGGATCCCCTATCACAGTTCTATCTTTTTCGTCGATATATTTATCTCCATTCATATTGACAAATCGCATATCACCGGCACCGAAAGGCAGGTCCTTCAACCCGGAACGTACGTTCAATCCGTCAGTCTGCGCTTCCGTTTCCGTGCTATACACTCCGTTGGTCCTATATCCGTAGAATACTCCTAACGGTTTACCTACTTCTGTCAGAACCGTACCACCGGCTATTTCCGTCTGATAACTTTCGCCTTTCAATCGGGTTACCTTGTTCTTATAGTGTGAAGCGGTAATCCCCAAATCCCATTTTAGGGAAGCTGTATTCAACAGGCGGGCATTGACAGCCACGTCCACTCCTATATTTCTCATTTCCCCTCCATTATCCACATAAGTCGAGTATCCCGAAAAAGGAGTCACGGAAGAGTAGGTAAGCATATCCTTTACTTTCGAGCGATATACATCAGCGCTTAAAGACAAACGTTCGTTCATAAGCGCTACATCCAAACCAATATTCAGTTTGCCCACCCGCTCCGGTTTCAGATTCAGATTAACCAGATTGCCGCATACCAATCCGTAGTTACCCATCAGATTTTGTGAAGTATAATAGCGACTCCCTGTATAATTGCCGATATCGTCATTCCCGGCTACCGAATATCCTGCACGTATTTTCAGCAGGTCTATCCATGACAGTTCTTTCATAAATTTCTCCGACGATAATACCCAAGCGGCAGACACAGCCGGGAAAAGCCGGAAGAAGCCGACATTCTGTCCATAGCGGGAGGAAGCATCCGTCGACAATGTAGCATTGACAAAATAGCGGTTCTTCAAAGAGTAAGCCGCATTGCCATAGATGGAAAACCAGTTCCATGTTCCGAGTGCCCCTCCCATCTGCCGCAATGCATCCAAACCGGACTGCAAAGATTTAAACTCATCACTCGACGAATTATACGCCTTCGTCCAGTCGTCTTCCGCCTTATTGGTGGCATATCGTAAACCTACGGTTGCATCCAATTGATGTTCCGGACCGAATTTGAACAAGTAGTTGGCACGCGTTTCATCAAACAGCGAGAAAATACGCTCCGTATGATATTGCATTTCGTTTGTCACCAATGCAGTAGGGAGCTCATCGTACGGAATCCCTTGTCCCGGGTGAAAGATACTCTCTTTCGCTTTAGTCAGACGAAGTCCGAACCGCGTGCTCAAAGTCAGATTCTTCCATATATTATACTTCACATGAATGTTAGCCGTAAAACCATAATTGGAATTTTCCTGCTGCACACTGCCGGTCACTGCCGCCGGATTTGCCATACCGAAGAGATCCGTATCTTCATAATTCGGTGAGAGCTGATCCTGTTCATTATATACATAGCTTGACATAAAAGGCGACTTGACCAAAGAAGAGTAAATCGGATTCAACGGAGTCGCATTTCCTTCTTGCATCAAGTTCTTCTTACCATAGACAAAATTCATGTTTGTCTGTACCATAAACTTCTGTGAAAAAGTAATATCCGTATTGATTCTTGCAGAGAAACGGTTAAAGTCCGTACCTTTCACTACTCCTTCATTTTGCAGATACCCCAACGACAAAGCATACACGGCAACATCGTCACCACCGGTCACCCCTATTGAATAGTTATTCTTCAAACCTTCTACAAACAACTCATCCTGCCAATCGGTGCTTTTGTTATACCGATAGAAGTCCGGATTACCTTCATATCCCCAAGCTTGCTGTACAGGTCTTTCATTATTTATGAAAGGCAGTTTTTGAATATCACTACTAGAATATCCCCGACTTTGATATACATCCATCAGATAACGTTTCGACTGAGCAGCATCCAACATCGGAATACTACCAGGTTTCATATTCATCCCCATCACCGCTTGCGCTGTGATTCGTGTTTCAGGATCTTTACCTCTCCTTGTTTCTACAACAATAGCGCCATTTGCCCCTTTCACCCCATAAAGGGTCGTTGCATCCTTCAATACGGTAATCCGGTCGATGTCCTTCACGTCAATATCACAGAAAGGAGTGGAAAGATAGCCGTTTATCAGGGACGTACCGGCCGAAATATTCTCGATTACCATCCCGTCAATAATTAATAAAGGCTGATTATTTGCATAGATTGAATTGAATCCTCTCATAAACATATTCATCCCCGCATTTTCCATTCCCGAACGGGAAATCACATTCAGACCCGCTACTGTTCCTTGCAACAAGGTCTCACCGCTGGTAGACGGATTTAACGAGTTATCACCGTCCAACTGAACCACAGAAGTAGTAAGATGGCTTCCCGCCACTTCCCCCAACGGAGTTGTCACATTCCCGAATACACTCTTATGTGTTTCGTCATAGATACGTATATTCACCTCGTTCCGTCCTTTCAGCGCAACTCTTTTCTGTTGGTATCCGGGACCGGAAATCAACAATTCCACATCATAAGACGGTACTTTGATAGAGAACTTTCCGGTTTCATCCGTCATTGCCGCACTGATATCCGAGACAGTCACTCTTATTCCATTAACCGGATTTCCGGTAGCCGCTTCCACGACTGTTCCCGACACTTTCTCCTTATACTCGATACGTTTCTTCACTTTCAACGTACGAATCTTCTTATTGAACTTCTGCGCATTCGCAGACAAAGCGAACACACAAGCCAGCAAAAGAAATATATATTTTATCTTATTCATAGCATTTTCTTTCCTTTAATCGTTTCATCTGCATCCGTATCATTCACCGTCCGGAATACGAGGGACAAATTTTATATAATCAAGAAACATCATTCCGCCACTCTGATTGTCCTTGGAGTACGGATGAAAACCCGCCGTATTACAAACCATCAACTGTACTTTGCCCATTCGCGGAACATCGAAATCATATCCCTCTTCTCCTTCCACTTCTTCTTTCGGAATCATTCGGGAGTTGCTGGTATCCAACGTATATTTCCGAAGCTGTACCGGATAATCCCTGTATGTCTTATCTCCCGCTACTGAATAAGCAGCAAAAGCAACCGAGTTTCCCCAATAGTTATTTTGTATCGAGCCACCGGATGAGCGGGCAAGCTGTGCATCACCCGGCATTGCCGCAAACATCTTCTGGCAGACTACCAACGTGGAAGCCTCACTTGCCGGATCTTTTGCGATATGTTCAGCCATATCATCGTAAGAAAGCCAATAAACGTCATAGGTAACAGAGTTCAACCGTACTTCATACAGCAGATAAAAATTCATATCCGTGTTATAATTACTCGTATTGAAAACAAAAGAATACTCTGTACCTGTAACGGGATCCTTCTGGTAAGTCCGCGAAGACACCATCACGTCCTTTCCTCCACTTGCCCACGACGAGCGTGAACGGGTGTACACTTTAGAAGGTGAGTATGCACTCAAATAGTCTTCGGCCTCTACCACCACTGTCTTTATTTTATTCTCTTTCATCTTGACATCCACCCCATTCAAGAAACGAACCACTCCATTGGAGGCTTTATATTCGCTGACTTCTATCGGCGAAGGAACGAAGTCTGCCGCTTTTGAAAAATCTACCTTCACACCACTCAGGGCTATCGTTTCCCCTTGCTTAAAAACCAAGTCGCGAATCAGTTCGTCAACTACCAGCGAATCGGTCTGTTCCTCGTCACCCAAACTCATATACCTCGCATATTTAGCTTTCAACTCCTGGAAGTTAAGATCTCTCAATACAACGAATGTGTAGGAAGAGTCTTCATTATTAATCGGCATTTCCTCGAAAAAGTAATTCCGTGTAGTCCACACCGTATCATATACGGGCTGCCCCAGTTCATTCACCCCTGTCTGTACACTTCTCTCCGTATCCATTACTTTGGTAGCTTTCGCATACAGGCTGTCCAACTGTTCGTATTCTTCCGGAAACATTCCCCGAACATATTGCAGATACTCATCAATATTCATCAAAGGTTTATACGCCTTATCCACTATATGCAGGACTCCATTATTGCAAAGCACATTTGAATGTTCCGAGTCAAAACTCACAGTACTCATGGATTGGTTCTTTCCGTTTATCATTTTCAAACGACTGTCCGGTTGAGTTAATGTCTTCATATTATACAAACCAAAAGCAATATGATTCTTCACTATCGCAAGTTTCTCCTGCTCATTCCATTCACCTTCTTCATAATTTGCCACCAACTCTGAAATCGCGTCATTATCCGGTGCAAGAATTGTATACTCATATTCTCCATTCAGGATATTGACGTAACCGGTTTCCTCCAGCAAAAGATAAAAGGCAGAAAGATCCTTGTTCGCCTTTACGGCATCCAGCACACTTCCGTCCAATGTAGGAGTATCTACCTCCACATGATTGTCCCACTGGTTGTTACAGGCTGTAATCAATACCACAACTGCCAACAGCCATACACCTCTTATTATATTGAGTTTCGTTTTCATTGCTACTAATTTATCCGTTGATTTTTATTTATAAGGCCAGATATCTTTTATTCCCGGAGATTTCTCCTCTATTTGGTTACCTTTCATATCAAGCATCGGCCATACTTGATTTTCCGTAACCGGTATAAACTGAATCATATCATAGTGAGTAACCTTTTCTTGATACTGCTCTACCATATCGAAACGTATCGTATGGCGACCACTGGAATATACTTTAATCGTTCCCAGCAGAATACTGTTCATGCTCTTATCCGGTTTGTAGGTATACTGTTTCCACCCGTATTCCCTTTCCATTTCCGCATGATTGACCATATCCACTCCACGAAAGTCCTTCTTAGTCTTAGTACCATCCGCATCCTTTTCATAAATAATCGTTTTGACTTGTGCTATAGTTGCTGTTTTCTCTAAGACCTGATCATCCCGATTTTCCTGTTTAAAGGTTGTTTTCAGTATCGGCCCTCTTTTTGATGCATTCGAATGACGATAACATAACCATACTTTATAAGTTCCGTCTATCAATAAAGGTAACGTGAACTCAAAAGCCTTCACATAATTGGCATTGATGGTGAAGGTCAAATAATCACCATTTACATACTGTTGGTTCAGATTCATCGAAGGATTATCATCACTCATATTTACTACTCCATAAGTAATATCCGGATTAGCACTGCCTTTACCCGATTCGAACTTGACATCTTGATTTAAGTCTTTCATCTTAAACTTCTTAGTCTCCTTGCGATAGGCCGGATCCGATTTAATCTGCGGCAAGTCACACATATCGAAATCCACCCGATAGGCAGAACGTATCTTAATCTCCAATAAACCTCCGACTTCCTGCATCACTCCGTCCTCACAAGTCAAGTCTGTGTATTCACTATTTCTTAGCAGTTCGATTCCTGCTTCATAACTGGAAGCGCTCTTAAACCGGTTCAGCACAATGGACTGTCCGTCCATGGTACTGGTGATCACCTGATTCTCCACTTTAGTCATAACGGCCGATGTCCCTCCCAATAAATCAACAATATACCGTCGTCCTATTCCGATATGATAAGCCAGGAAGTTCTTTACCAATTCATCTTCCGCTATCCCCACCATATTCTTTTTCAAACGTACCAGCAGTTCCGCCTTATTATGGATACCTTCATCATTGAAAGTCTCATTACTCTGCACATAAACGGTATAAGTAGTATCATTTGTCATGACACCGGCCAAATACTCTTCATACTCGGCAAATAAGTCTTTGAACAAAGAATACTTTTCGGTAGGCAAAACAGCGACTTGCTGTCTCAAAGTCAATTCCGGTTTTTCCAATACCGCGTCAATCACGTGCAATACTCCATTCCCAAGTAAAACATCTTTTGTCACCATCCGTGCCTTACGGTCTACCATTACGTACACATTCCCGCTTTCATCACTCTCCGTTTTAGTAGTCAGATAATATCCCCGTATATTCGGAGTCGGCATTTTGCCGTCTTCAAAACGTGCCGAAGAAATCGTATCGCCAATAATATGGTAACCGACGTAAGCATCCGCTTCCTCTTTTGTCAGTTCGTCAATCGTCTTTCCTTCTTTCTCCATGAATTTTCTCACAGCCTCATCCGTCGGAGCCAGACAAGTATATGCCCCATAAGCATGAAGCATGCCCCGATAATCGGACTTATGCACTATTTTAAGAAACTCTCCCAAATGCTCGTCCATATATTCATCCAACATCTGTTCGCTCGTTGTTTGATATACACTCCCCATCAGACTGTCTTCGCACGCATTCAGAAAGAAAAGCGATAAAACACCCCAAAAAGTGTTCAACAATATATTGTTCTTCATGTCCATATAGATTTAATTCGTTGCATAAAACTCATTTTGTTCCAGTAGCGGGTTCGCATCCAATTCCTCACTGTAAATAGGAAGATAATGGCTGTGATAATTCCTATACTTCGCTTTCAGACTGGTCACCTTACTCGCCGGAGCACTATGTTCGGCTAACGTCATCAGATAGTTAAGGTTGTCACCTCCATAGTTATCACGTTTGGCCTGGCGTAACACGTCAAACCAGCGCTTCCCCTCATAAGCCAACTCGCGGGCACGTTCATCCAAAATGAATTTCTCCATATCTTTGCCCACATAAGAACCCTCCGACGCACCTAGATCTGTTGTTTCCACAGCATTCGCACGATCCCTGATTACTTTCACCAATCTATAAGCCTCTTTCAGCAACTCCTGATTTTCATTATCCGCAATTGCCATCTGTGTTAAGGCTTCGGCTTTCATCAGATAAATCTCAGCCAAGCGATAAATGATAAAATTACCGGTATATTCTGCTTGTGCCCGTTCCGCACTGGATGCTTTAGGCTCAACGCCTATATATTTCCAAAGGCAAGATTTATTCTGACAAATAATATTGCGTATATCGAAAAAGAACATATCTCCCGTTGCCGTCGGAATGAAAATATTCGACTCCAAGTTGGCCGTATTAATACCGATATAACCTCTTCCCGAACTCATCATAGAATAAAACGGATTCAGGTTCTCTGTAGAAAACTGCAATTCAAAAATACTTTCCATCGAATTGCCCTCGTAATACATCTGATTAAACAGAGCGAAATATGTAGACGGGTCGGGATAGTAAATAGTCACGCCGGACTCCTCCCCATCTTCTCCGCTTTCCTGTTTCTGCCGGGTAACCGGAATCAGCGTATACTGTCCGGAAGCAATGATCTCTTCGCATTTACGGTTGCACTTTTCATAATCTTCCATCCACAGATAAATATCAGCAAGCAAAGCCTTGACCGCCCATAAGGTCATTCTACCCTTATTCTGGGCTGCATCGGTAGTGCTGTAATGGCTAGGCAGATAATTGCCTGTCTCCAACGATTCCAAATCGGCGACTATCGCTTCCAACACTTCTTTCTGGCTACTTTTGGCAACGCTCATTTCCTGAGCAGCACTTATATATGCCTTACGGATAAGCGGCACATCACCGAAAGCACGTACCAGATAAAAGTACATCAGACTACGGATAGCAATCGCCTGACCCTCATATTCTTTTAAGGTAGCCGGAGAGAACGAAGGGTCATTGGCCTGTGCCGTCGGAGCAAACTCCAATATTGTGTTACAGATATTAATAGTCTCATAGAAAGAAGCCCAATCGAGCAAACTATTATCAATCGAGATCTCTCCGTTAAACACACTCACCACATTCGAGTTTGTCCTTTTTCCGGAAGTGATCATATCCGCCCGCCATTCTCCGTAGAGAAACAAGCGTTGTACCATAGCACTGGAAGCCATTGATAAATAAGCACCGTTCAGTACCGAACGCACATCTTCCTTCGTTTTCCAGAACTCATCCAACGGCACACCGTCATTGGGCATCAAATCCAGCCAATCGGAGCAAGAGGTAATTGTCAGGCCTTGCAAAGCCAATACGAACATCGTAATATATCTTGTTAGTTTCTTTTTCATAATCTTCCGGTTTTAAAAAGTGACACTCATACCCAACGTAGTTGTGAGCGTACGCGGAACACGCGAACGGTCATAACCGATATTAAACGGAGCACCAGTCAGGGCTATTTCCGGGTCCATGCCAGAGTATTTGGTCCAAACGTACAGATTGCTCATCGTCATCCATAGCTGACAGGTTTTGAGGAATGTTTTCTGCAAACGTTTCTTATCGAATGTATATTTCACAGTCAGTGATTTAAAACGCAGGAAAGAGCCGTCCTCCACAAAACGGTCGGAACCGAGATAGTTGTAAGCATTCTTCGAACCATAGACAGCTCTCGGCAGCAAATCAGTCGGCGCGGTCGCTTCATCCTCATACGGATGTCGCCAACGGCGCAATACTGCCTTACTCTGGTTATTGTAGGATGACATATTTTCCAGACTCATCCGCATCTGGTTAATAACCTTGTTTCCATAGCGGAAATTGAAAAAGGCGCTCACACTGATATTCTTATAACGGATATTCGGTCCGAAACCTCCTGTCAGTATCGGATTGGAATTACCTAAGTAAACAATATCCTGATGATCGATATTTCCGTCGTGATTGATATCCTCGTAAATAGCGTCTCCTGCCTGAAACTGATAATCAATGGTAGGATAAGCAAAACGCATTCTGACAGGAGTACGGTTGCCGTTCGCATCATAAGTAAATATCTGCTCACCGGCCGCATCACGGGCGATGGTCTGGTTGTCGTTCAGGTAAACTCCTTTATAACGGAAGCCGTAGATAGCCCCCATCGGCTGTCCCAACTCGAAACGGCGGATATATTGCCCATTGGAAGTAGAGACTCCTTTTTGCATCGGATACTGATCGGGCACATCCAGAATTGAGTTGACGTTGCGCGCCAGATTGAAGTTGAAAGAAATGCTCCACTTCTTATTACGATACGGAACGGTATTTACCGAAAGCTCAAAACCCTTGTTCTCCATCGAGCCGGAGTTGACATCCGCTTTAGAGAATCCACTCGTGGAAGGAAGAGACAGGTTTTGGAAATACTGGTCTTTCGAGCGTTTCTGATAAACTTCCACGTCTATATTCAGACGGTTCTTGAAAGCAGCAAAGTTCAGTCCGAAGTTGACTTGGGTACTCGTCTGCCATTTCAGGTTGCTTAACTCCAAGCTGGAAGGATATACACTCGCCTCACCCAGATAAGAATATTCGTATGGCTCATACAGGCTGATATGTTTATAATTGTTGTTCGTTTTTGGAGAAGAGCCGTTAAGACCATAACTTGCACGAAGGCTCAACTCATTCAGCCATTTCCGCCAAGGTTTCATAAACGGCTCACCGGAAACCCTCCAACGCATGGAGACACTGGGAAACAACCCCCATTTATTGTCCTTACCGAAACGGGAATTCCCGTCGTAGCGAGCAGTTCCGTTAATGATATAGCGATCGAGCAAACTATATTGGATACTTCCCATAACACCCACCGAACGCTCCTGTTGAAGAGTCGTAGTGGAAGTCAGATAAGACGCTCCCGTCAAACGGGAAGGAATGGAAGGATCTTTCAGATAAGTACTGGCCGTATTACCTCCGGTCATGCGGAAGTTGGTAGAACGTTTATCTGAAGTAGTCAACGCCAGCAAACCCTGAAAACTATGCATCTTGCCCAAGTCCGGCGTAAAGACGATTTTGTTCATCGTATAAATGGTGAAAGCTTCTCCGTCACGATCATCGGCACGATTCACTGTCGCTTCATTCCACGGGCGACCGGTAGCCGTCTGCGGCAGAAAAGCGTTCTTCTTGTTATTGGAAACGTTCAAACTAAAATCCGATTGATAACGCGCCCATGAGAAAGGTCGCCAGATAAGCGAGAGATTAGATACCACATTATTGGAAAGCGTTTGGAAATAACCGTCGTTCGCCATCGCCACAGGATTGTAAACGCCTCCCGACGAACTACTGGGATTCCATTTTCCCTGAGGAGATTCCAATGGAGTGAAATAATTATCGGTTAATATACCAATCTCATTATACTCATAAACACTCATGTTCGGCATACGTGTGAAAGCCATGTTACTTACATTCTGGCTGGTAGAGAAATAGGAAATATAGTTCTTACGGTCGTCTGTCCGGGTATATGCCATGCTTGCAGAAAACTTAATTTGTTTGGAAACATTATAATCCACGTTCAATCGGGCATTCATACGGTTCAAACCGGTTCCGATAACAACACTATTGGCGTTGTAATAGCCGATAGAAGCACGATACTGTGCCTTGTCGCCACCACCACTGATAGAAGCCGTATGATCCTGGCTGAATCCGGTATGGGTAATCTCATCATACCAGTCTGTATTCTGACCATAGTTGTAGAAATAATATGGTTGATTCACATCATAAGCAAATTCAGGATCGGAAGTAGGGTCATACACCTTTCCGCTATTCATCAGAGCCTCCTGTATCAGCGTCGTGTATTCATCACCGGACAACACCTGAATACCTTCCGGCTTATTTATCATCGTTCCTTTGAACGTATAGGAAATACGGGGCTTGCTTACCGTTCCCCGTTTGGTGGTAATGAGCAATACACCGTTGGCGGCTTTCGCTCCGTAAAGAGCGGTAGCAGCCGCGTCTTTCAGGACAGCTATCTCCTTGATATCGTCCGGTGAGATATTCAATAACTGCGAATATTCCTCTTCGTCGGCTGTGGCAAAGTCAAAGTCATCGTCTACCGACGCATCATAAGGAAACCCGTCTACTACAATAAGCGGTTGTGAAGACCCTGTCATAGAAGTGGTACCACGAATGCGGAGAGACATTCCGGCACCCGGATCGCCCGAACTGGCTGCAATATCCAAACCGGCGATACGCCCCTGAAGAGCATCTTCCACACTGGGTGCCGTCATTCCATCCTCCAGATCTGCCATCGAAACTTTTCCCATAGCCGTCGTGAGGTCGCGTTCGTTGATGTCCATCATTCCGTTGCTGGTTTTCTTACTGGCAACGATGGTGGCTCCTTCCAACATCACAGTTTCATCCTGCATCACAACATTAATCGTCATCCTTCCTTTCACGGGAATGGTAGCTTTCTTCATACCCGTATAGGAAACCACAAGATTGTCTCCTGCACGTGTCTCCACACGCATACTATAATTACCATCCATATCGGCAATCGCATTCCCTACCACACGTCCGTCTTTATTGAGAAGCATGACGTGCGCTCCCGGAAGAGGTAACTTATCAATGGCAGCAGTCACCACACCCCGAATCACGACTTTCGTGACCTGTGCCGTCGCCAGAGTAGTTATGCTACATATTATCATCAACAGGATGAATAGATATAAGTTCTTTCTCATCATTGTGTTTATTTAGATAAATATTAGATTTTCTTATTCCTGAGGATTTGTTTTAAACCAGATAATTCCGTCCACTGCATGAATGACGGACAAAGGTCCCATATAATTGCTCTTTCCTTCGCCACGGACCGGTGATACCGGATCTGTCCCTTCCACTTTCACCCAATTGTTACTTTTAATATCCTGAAAACGGAACTTCAAAGAGTTGCTTTCATCCTTATAGACATCTACCAATGTATTGGCAGACCATAAATCCACATCGGCAGCGGTCAGCTTATAAGCCGTTGTCAACGAAAGGCTCTTATTTTTTCCCGGTTCCATATAAGGCAATCCATCATCCACAACGACTGTTCCGCTAAGGAAACACAGTTGCAGGAAGCGTTCCACCAAAGGTTTTTCCTCTGTAGAGAACTCCGCACTACCGGCAGGTAATGCAGGAATCTTTCCGGCGGTTACAGCGGCTTGTATAGCAGCATCGGTAGGAATCAGGACGGTATAGAAAGTTCCGGACTTAATAAAAGAAGGGGCACTTCCGCCATACACTCTATCCATATATTGTTTGAACAACCGACAATCGCTGTTCTGCTCGGTATATGAAGCAATACGGCTGTACAGAGTCGGATCTGTCCAGGCAGCCACCCCGCTACCGGTCTTGCGAGGACTGTATTGCAACATTTTTCCCGCTGCAATATCCTCGTCCTTGATTCTGAATACCCGCCCGTTGTTGTAAGCGAAATCCGTCATTTCTTCCACTTCCACCTCTTCGCCATCCAGAATATTTCCCAGTCCTTGCAGTTTATTGTTCTTGAAACGAACGACATCCCCATAAGCATTTACCGCATAGCCGTAACCATCGTATCCCAAAGCCGAGAAGCCATTAAAGTCCTCCAACTCCGTCGCTCCTTTGGTGCGCTGAAAAATACACATACGGAGTAGTCTCTTCAAACGATCGTCCACTGAAGAAAGTCCGGCGTTCTTTGCATCCTCATTCACAAACTTACCGTTTATCTCATCATACGAATATCCGTCCATTTGCAGCAACCTGTCGGAAGGTAACACCAACAGATAATCTACCTCTTTATTTCCGTTCAAGACACTTTTAGTCAGCTCTATCAGCCAGTCACCGGTGAAGAACTTGCCAAATGCCACATCCGCCAACGTACGGCAATCCTCATTCAACAGAATTTCCGAATAGACAGTATTAAAATATTTACTCTTAACAACTTCCTTCGTATCATACAGCACTCCATTGCTAGCGAAGTGACTTCCTGTGATACAGTCCTCAAGCCGGGGACCGTCTATCCCTTCCCCATTCAAAAATTCGCCATTGGTATTCTGTTCATTCGCGAACTGAGAAGGCCAGATAATACGGTCTACCATATGAGCTTTCAGAAAATAACCTAATGTAGTCAATGAAAGATCGGATAGTTTTTCAACACGGGCGCGGGCAAGTACGGTTTCTTCAAACTGAGTAACTGCCTCATTGGAGGGAACTAGCAATGTATACCCCTGCTGTTCGGTAGTAGCGGTCTCTGTACCTTTATAATCTTCGTTATTAAGAAGGTAGGGGAGATTAAGGTATGTCTTGCAATAAACAGCCGAGATGTTACGGTCCGGATAGAGCTTTTTATAGACTTCCGTCGTATTCTCTCCAAGCAAATAAGACATAAACAAATAGGAATCCCCGACTTTTGTCTCCAAAACATTCCGGAACTCTTCACGTCCGTTTGCCTTCAACATTTCATCAAGATTATCCAAAGGTTCGTTGACGGCCGATACCTCATGTATAATCCCGTTTTCGGCATAGATATCTTTATTAATGACACTGCCGGCTGCCGCATGCAAACCGGAATAGGCCGTTCCCTGAAAGAATGTTTCATAATCGACTGGCAACAGTTTGCCCTGCGAGAAATATGTTGAAGTAAGGATAGGCAGATATTTATACGGAGTCAGCACGGTGGTAACATCTGCCGGGCTGTCCACAACCCATTGCTCCTTTCCGTCAATCGTCTCCCTGTAGAGAGTCTTATAATAAGAGGTACGTTTCTTTACGGAACTTCCTTCTTCCCATACGGAACTCGAAAGTACATCTCCCAAACGGGCAGACTCGAAACGGTTGAAGACCATTGAATAGGCCACAATTTTAGTCAGTACCTCGACGGGAACTTCATCGATAGAAGAATAATTGTGTTCGGAAAGATAATGGCGGAAAGCCTCATCATTCGGAGCAAATACCGTATAATTAGCCGCTCCTTTGAGGATAGAGCTATACAAGGTTTTATCCACTGCATGCAGATACAGGGAGAAATTCCCCCTCTCCGTCAGCACATCGTAAATAGGAGGTTCCAGCCAGGAAGGACGTTCATACTGTTCTTCCCTATCAGTACAACCTGTCAGCACCAGCAACAAGACCAGCCAACAAGTCCCCAGCCAACCAAAACTTTGCTTACATAAACTCAACAATGTGTGTATCATAGTCTTAAAATTAAAATGGAGTTACGAACAATTTTTATTTATGCCACAAAGATAAGCGCAGACGCATACTGTTAAGAATGGACTATCGTACTTTTGTATGGACTATCCATGTATCCCATCCAGAAGGCCTTCAGACTGCGATTATCAGAGACGCATGGACTTTTTATGTAATTCATGGACATTCTATCGCACACGGTTAACACCCAAGAAATAATCCATGCTTTCGTACATCACTCCATTCGCCTCCTTGATAAAAGCCGCTAATTTAGTCGAAAAAAATAACGAGGGCAATTGCTCCATATAAATCTTAATCATCTAAAGTTGATCAAATGAGAATTAACAGCATTCTTACTTCTCTTCTAACCACCGTATTCCTGACCGCCTGCAACTCCGGCAGACAGGCGGAAAACGCCTATGACTGGGGAAAACTCCCTAAGCAGGCGGACTTGAACTGGGCGGACAGTGTAGGCAGCAGAAAGCAACCGGAAGGAACAATCGTATCTGCCAACTCTTTCGGTGCGATAGCCGACAGCACCAAACTTAGTACGGAAGCTATCCAAAAAGCGATTGACAGTTGCGCTGCTTCAGGAGGCGGAACGGTAACACTGGCTCCCGGACACTATCTGGTAGGCGCTTTGTTCATCAAAAGCGGTGTCAATCTGCTACTGGACAAGGGAGTTACTCTACTTGCCTCTACCGACATTAATAATTATCCTGAGTTTCGTTCCCGCATTGCCGGCATTGAAATGGTATGGCCATCCGCCGTCATCAATGTTGTCAAACAGAAGAATGTGGCTGTCAGTGGAAAAGGAGTTATCGATTGTCGGGGAAAGAAGTTTTGGGAACAATATTGGAAAATGCGTAAAGAATACGAATCGAAAGGCTTGCGATGGGCTGTGGACTACGACTGTAAACGCGTACGAGGTATTTTGGTAGAACGTAGTACGGACGTAACTTTAAAAGACTTTACCTTAATGCGTACAGGTTTCTGGGCTTGCCAGATTCTTTATTCCGACTATTGCAGTATCAACGGACTCAAGATTAACAATAATATTGACGGACGAGGGCCGAGTACGGACGGGGTAGATATCGATTCCTCCTCGAATATACTGATAGAGAACTGTATGATAGATTGCAACGATGACAATATCTGCCTGAAATCGGGCAGAGGCACAGACGGGCTGCGTGTCAACCGCCCAACGGAGAATGTAGTGATACGTCATTGCACCACCCATAAAGGGACAGGGCTTATCACTTGCGGAAGCGAAACTTCCGGCAGCATACGTAATATTCTGGGGCATGACCTCACTGCTCAGGGAACCTGGAGTGTTTTGAGATTGAAAAGTGCCATGAGTCGGGGAGGAACCATAGAGAATATCTACATCACCCGTGTGAAAGCCGACAGCGTGCGGAATGTATTAGCCGCCGATTTGAACTGGAATCCGCAATATAGTTACAGCACACTGCCCGAAGAATATTCCCATCAGGAAATTCCCGAGCACTGGAAGACACTGCTTACTCCGGTAGTTCCGGAGGAAAAAGGCTATCCTAAGTTCCGCAATGTATATCTTTCACATATCAAAGCGACCAATGTAAGGGAATTTATCTCCGCTTCCGGATGGAACGATACATTACGCTTGGAGAACTTCTTCCTGTATGCCATTGAAGCACAAGCACAGAAAGCGGGACAAATCCGGTACAGCAGAAACTTTAATCTGGCAGAGGTCACACTGGATACTAAGGACAATACCCCTATTATCTCAGAGCACAATGACAAATGTAATATGCAGCTTAAAAGCTCTTCCACCGGGAATTTATAGAAACTAAAAAATAAAACAGTATGAAACGATGTATTTATTGGTTGATATGCGCATTGTCATCTATCATAACGATGAACGCCCAGCCCAATTATAATTATTCAAAATTGCAAAAAGAAAAGCTCGGACGAGGTGTGGTTGCCATCCGTGAGAATCCTTCAACCGTAGTAGTCTCATGGAGGTATCTCTCTTCCGACCCGATGGAAACGGCTTTTAATATATATCGGGATGGGAAAAAACTGACCTCCCAACCGATAGTGACGGGTACGCTATTTCGTGACGAAAACAGTAGTCAGAAAGCTGCGGTCTACGAGGTACGTCCCGTAGTAAAAGGAAAAGAAACGCATCTACTCGACGGGAAATACACGCTTCCCGCCAATGCCCCCTTAGGCTATCTGCAGATCCCCTTAAAGAAACCGGCAGAGGGGATCACTCCGGCAGGCGATACATATACATACAGCCCGAATGACGCTTCCATCGGTGATGTAGACGGTGACGGCGAATATGAAATCATCCTAAAATGGGAACCTAGTAATGCAAAAGACAACTCTCACGACGGATATACGGGTGAAGTATATATCGATTGTTACCGGATGGACGGCAAACAGTTGTGGCGCGTTAACTTAGGGAGAAATATACGCGCCGGAGCACACTACACTCAGTTCATGGTGTACGACCTGGATGGTGACGGGAAAGCGGAAGTGGTGGCACGTACTTCGGATGGTACTGTAGACGGGAAAGGGAAAGTGATAGGCAACGCCAAAGCCGACTATCGCGAACCCGGTGTGTTCGACAAAAAGAAGAACAAACTCACCCGTCAGGGACGTATTCTGGAAGGTAACGAATATCTGACTGTATTCTCCGGACTTACCGGCGAGGCTCTTTATACCACCGATTACATCCCTGCTCGCGGCAATACCAAAGACTGGGGCGATACACGCGCCAACCGCAGCGATCGTTTCCTTGCCTGCATAGCCTATCTGGATGGCATCCGTCCTAGCGTAGTGATGTGTCGCGGTTACTACACCCGTATCGTGCTGGCTGCCTTCGACTGGGATGGAAAGAAACTGAAAAAACACTGGGTATTCGACACAAATACTCCCGGAAACGAGGATTATCTCAAACAAGGCAACCACAATCTCCGCGTAGGAGACGTAGACGGTGACGGATGCGATGAGATTATTTATGGTTCGTGTACAATCGACCATAACGGCAAAGGGCTCTACTCCACCAAGCTCGGACATGGAGACGCTCTCCATCTGACACAAATCGATCCAACCCGCAAAGGTTTGCAAGTATGGGCCTGCCACGAAAACAAACGTGACGGAAGTACTTACCGTGACGCCGCTACGGGAGAAATCCTGCTGCAACTTAAAAGTTCCAGAGATATAGGTCGTTGTATGGCAGCCGACATCGATCCGACATCTCCTGGAGTAGAGTTATGGTCATCGGGAACGGGCGGCATTATCAACTGCAAGGGTGAACTGATTGCTCCGAAAACAAAAGGCTTCCCTATTAATATGGCTGTCTGGTGGGATGGAGACCTATTGCGGGAAGTACTGGATAAAACGTATATCAGCAAATATGACTGGGAACAGAAACGTTTCATCCCGTTCATCGAATTTGAAGGAGTAGCCTCCAATAACAGTACCAAAGCTACCCCCTGCCTGCAAGGAGATATCATCGGCGACTGGAGAGAGGAGGTCCTTTTCCGCTCAGAAGACAACAATTCCCTACGCCTGTATGTATCGACAATCCCAACTGACTACCGTTTCCATACTTTTCTGGAAGATCCGATATACAGAATCAGCATTGCCACCCAAAACGTAGGATATAACCAACCAACACAACCCGGTTTCTATTTCGGAACGGACTTAAAAGGAACTTTCAGAGGATATAAGTTCAAATAAAAATGTAGCAAGAAAAATAGACTAACTATATTTTGACAAAAGAGCAGAAGAACAAAAAAGAGAAATTATATATAAACAAAAACTGCATAGCAAATTTCTTCTTTTGTTCTTCTGGCAAAGCGAATATAATCTATCAGTTTTAATGTTTGCTTTTTTAACTAAATAAGTCCAACGACCAACACTAACCCGATTATGCAACATTATCCGCCACCATTGCATAATCTGAATTTGGATGTTCTTCAAAGAATTTAGCTTGATAATACATGTAATTTGCTATCCAACCATTACTTTCCATACCCTAGAAATGGTTTGTCTGCAATCATATCCATCGTACAATACCATATCAATAAACGGCCGTCAGCAGATACTTTTTTATACAAGTACATTACCACACAGACAAAAAGTAAAACCATAAATAGCATACATTTGTCGTGGCAGCAATCCACCAGGCACGCGAATCTGTCAATAATAGTCCGACAAAAATAATAAGACAGACTAATGTTCCAATTAATCCAAAACTATTCCGACCAATGTATAAACTGACACTGACTACCAAACAGATTGCTAAAAATCCGCCGAGTGGACTGGGCTTCGCAAATGTACCTGTCACGCTAAATAAAGAATGGTTACTCTCAAGAAAAGAGAATTTTTGAAGAATTTCAATATTTTGATTGATATCAAGAATTAAACATTCTAATAGAAACCGTACAGAAAGTCCCTATTGCCGAACGAACAATGATAAATGAGCACTTAACCTGCATTTGCAAAATCTCTCTATGTCAAAATCATAAAAAACGCCAATTAATATATGATGTTTTTAGGCGATACTGTTTCATTCTTTTGAGCAGAAACAAAAAAGGAGCTAGTGAAAAATATAACAACTAATAATCCTGTTACTTTCATTCTTAAACAATGCTTATTATTGACAATACAAAGACGAAAATCAATCAGGCAATAAATGCTCCGATTTCTTGTCTCCATGTTCGTACCAGATAATTCATTTTCTTTCCCTCCGCAGTTGTGGTAAACCAAATGTTCTCTTTTAGTCCTATCTCTATCTTGCGATAGACAGAAATTGGAATTGTTGCAAAAGAATTAGTAGCAAGAAAAGTGAAATCTACTTCTATTACCTTCCCTGTATTTGAATCTATATACATACATATATCTAATTCCTCTCCACGTGTACGTTGCTTCTCCTCAACAGAAAATGCGTTATTAACAATGGAATAACATTTCCGTTTTGTCCATGTATCATCTTTTGTATCATCAATATCGTATGGAAAGGGTGGTTCTTTCCCAGTATCTTTAAACACCCACTTTGTATAAGTTAGTTCGTTATCTTTATTATATAATCGAACTCGCTTAGAACGCTGTACATCACACTGATAAGTATACCCATTTTCATAGAATGTTCTGCTAACATCATAATAATGTGTTTGCACAGAAAGATAGGCTACACAAAACAAAGTACTGATTAAAGTTATTATCATTCTCATACTCAACAATCTTTAGTTAATGTTCTCAAATTAGAAAAGTTGCTCAATAATCCACTTCTTGTATCGTCATATTTATAAAGACCCGGATCATCAAGTAAAGACTTTAGCAACCTATTAGTATAAAATCCCAAAAACATTTTTATCGACCATCTGCAAGCAAATCGTTCCATCACACTATAAATAAACATTCTATAATGTTACAGACAACACTAGCAGCAGTACAAAGAGAAATAAACTGTTTTCATTCATGAATTTATTCGTCTGACAACTGTTTCTTTTTCGTCTGACAACTGTTAGACGAAAGAACAACAACTGTCAGACGAAAGTTTAACAGTTGTCAGACGAATAGTTTTATGTAGCATTAGGGATAATTTCATTAGGTATCAGAAACAAATATATATACTGACAGGAACTAAATTATAAACCAATCGGAAACGGCTCATGCCTTGAAAACATGAGCCGTTCCAGTATTGTGGTAAAAATGAATTATTGTTCTTCTATTCCTTCTCTGAACTTTGAAAGTAGCGTTTCTCGCTAAATTACCGGAGTCCCATAAGTTACGCCTTCATCTTCCGTAATCTTTATCAACTTGTTCTTAATTTCCGGTTTCGGACCATATTGCCCTGTACGTACGAGCACTTTACACTTTGTCTTTGCAGGAATTGCCTTTAAAGCCTCATCCAAAGTAAAGAAGTCACCACTTCCGTCCGTAGCTACCACATAATCAAAGTGGCGAATATATTTACCCAATTCAGGAATTTTCTTACCGACCGCATCAATCGCCATTCCGGCAAAGACGCGGGAACCTTTGATATTCAGATGTGTATCGTCCTTCTTACCTGCCCACATATACAGTTCCTTCGACTTTTCCGGTCCCATCTGACACACCAAATCATGAGTCATCTTATTCATATCAATAAAGGGTACATTCAGTTCTTCGGCTACCCGCTTGGGAGAAAGGAGATACTCGCCATGTGTATCCAGCAAGGAATCTGTGAACTGCCCTGCTGCGTCCTGACAGAACTTACGACGAACGATAGAGTTGAAAAGAACGGGGATACCGCCTTTTGCACGGGTTTCGTTCACAAACTTACGCAGGTTATCATCAAATGTGCCGCCCGGTTCGGTATAAAGTTTCGGGTTTTCCTTTTTCTCGTCATTATGTCCGAACTGGATAAACACATAGTCACCCGGTTTAATCAGAGCGACTACTCTCGCCCATCTTTTTTCGTTGATAAAACTCTTGGTGCTACGTCCACTGGCAGCATGGTTGGAAACAACCACTTTATCGGACGGAAAAAAGCTGCCCAACATCATCCCCCATCCACGTTCCTTGTTCTTCGGATTTTTGAGGTTACGGTTCGCCATAGTTGAATCGCCAATCATATAAATCGTTACCGGAGACTTTTCTACAATGGCAGAAGTAGAAAGCACCAAAAACGCTAAAAACAGTAATTTCAGTTTCATTATCTTTCTTATTTTAATTTAGTAGGTTCATATCAAGTTCTTACTCCGCATCCACTTTATACAGCAAATATCGTGCAGAAAGCAATTCGGATTCTTCCGCCTGAATCTTAAATTTCTGTGTACCGCTATAATAAGGATAGCCTCCTTCTAAAGAGATTGCCACATTTGGTTTTACAAGATAACGAAAAACTCCTTCCTGACCAACAACAGGATAAAGAATCTTTCCGTCCTCCCACGAAACTACAAGAGAGGTTTCCGCCAGATCAGAAGGGTATTGAACTTCAACTACAATCAATGCCATCAGGTGTTGCAAAGTTACGGTCAAAGTAGTATTAGATACAATGCCTTCACCTTTCATCAGGTCGCTATTGGTGTATCCTTCAGGAGTCGACTGATCTTGCAGAGGAGTAAAATCTGCAAGATACGCATTCAGCTCCGCTTCATCGTTCACCTTCTGATAAGGATAATAAGCAATGTAGTTTACATTGCCGGATTGATGAATCAAGGGCTGATCTGAAGACCAATTCCCGTCATCATCAACCGTACAACAATAATTCTTATATTGTTTTTCTCCATTGTCGGGAGTTATTATCTGCAATATGCCAATCCGGTCGCTGGAAGTAAAACGGGTAGTATAGTCTTCTTCCGAAGTACGCGTTCCAGTGTTCTCTACTCCAGCTGGTGCATAGCTACTGGAAATAACGTTGAGTGATAAAGACAAGCCCTTTTCCGGCAAAGTACTTTCGGAGAATTCTTCGTGCGAACAAGAATTCAAACCTGCTAACAGGAAAACGGAAGCCAGTAACATAAATAATCTATATTGTTTCATAATACTCTTTTTTATTATTCATAAATGAAATGTTGTAATAGGTCGCTTAAAAAGCCAGGATACAACGAACAACAGTAGAAGTCTTACTATTTTTATCGTTGTCTCCCAAGCGCAAAGTACACTTGTTTTTAGTAGTGTCAAAAAGAACCCGACGCACCTTTTTCTGTGCTTGTTCTGTACTTGACCAATAAAAAGTACTCTCGGCAAAAGGGGTAAAGCCTGAGCCACTTACCCCCATTCGCTTATTCAATTCTTCAGATGTAACTTGAGATAAGTTATTCGCATCATTCTTTAGTGTCATAACACCAGTAGTACTACTTGTCCTATTCTTTAAAAGAGCATTTACATCTCCCAAATTCTCCAGAATATCCCACCATTGTCCAATGGCCGGCAAGAACCATCCAGAAGTAGTGCCAGGTGCAGCATATACTTCACTTTCTCCCATTCCATATTTACTAGCATAATAAAATGCATCATAAGTGGTGATATCGGCACTTTCTACCCCATCAAGTTTATTCTCGATCATATATCCCGTCTTACTGTATCCATCTATATCCGAATACATATCGGCAAACCTCGACACATTAGGAAAATAAGTATTATCCTCATCAACATTTTCCCCCCAAGTACAAGCCTCAGAGGCATTAGTCAATGCCATCACATATCCATGCGTCCATCCTTTTGATTTCTCCAACTCGCTCATTCTTCTAGGATCTGTTTGGAACACGACACCAATATAGGCTCTTCCATCTTTGAAATCTGCCGGAGTCTGAGACGGGGTTTCCCAAACTTTCTCTCCTGTCGTGTTATCCACCTCGCGCAAACCGCCATCACTCACGAGCCAACTGTTTCCATCCGCACTACGATAAAAGAAATCACCGGGTTTTATATCATCTGCCGTATAGCAAGTGCGGCTCGTCACCAAATGTCCATCTCCATTCGGAGTCCATTCCGGTCCTGAAACGGCTAATGAAACTTCAACTTCTCCTTTATTGTTTACTGTAACATTATAGACATACAGATAACCCGATTGCAGGTTCGCATCCTCCTCTTCCTCCGGAATGTAATAGGACGGAACATTATTTATGACAATTTTTATAAAAGGGATACCTTTCATTTGCTGAGGAACAAGCAATGCCTGTACGGTTTGCAGATAACCTTCCGTTATCTTGTCACCAGAGAACTTTAGAGGAACAATCTCTGTGTTTCCGGAAGTCTGTGCCACTGTCCCCGAAATCATATCCAACTCACCGGAGGTCAACGACATATTGACAAAACTAATAGAGGCATCTTTTATTGTTTCCTCATCTTCCACTCCCTCACCTGCTTTCAAGTTTAATTGTACTTTTGCAGGTAAATGATAAAAGTCTAAGGTTGGCTGATCCGAAAAAGAAAAATGATTCCGAGCTCTCAAAAAATCACTATTCTGATAACCATTCTCCAGATTCTGATCTTGCTGTACAGAAAATGAAACAGGAACTTCCGCCTCATTGCAAGGATACCAAGCCAATACGTCAACTGCCTCAGTTTTATTTTCCCAATAAAAAGGTTCATCGGCAGTCAGTCCGCCATTCTCGTCGGCAGTATACAGCTTCACTTCCTCACCTATCTGTATGGCTACTTTTTCCGTACCGTCCCAACTACCTTCCGAAGTTGTCCGTGTCAACGGCCGATCGAACACTTGTCCTACAAACGTCATCGGATAGGTGCCGTCAAGCACACTGTTTCCCCTTTCTTCATCAGAGGTACATGACATCAATACATTGCCTATGGCAACAACGAACAGCCATGCAAACAATCGTAGTTTTCTATTCTCTATTATCATACTATTCAGATTCTAAAGTTCTACAAGTTTATATCTATATCTTTGTCGGGAAGTTCATCATTCCATCCATGAATGGCGGAGGAAGAGACGGCAAGCCCGGTACGGTTCACTTTAACGTTATATTCATATACTTTACCGCCTGTCAAAGCCAAATTAGAAGAGTCCTTGCTTCTTAAATGAACACCTTCATAAGCGGTCCCGTTATGGATCAGAGAGAGAGCGGTCCCTCCGGAGACAGTTTCCGGAAATAATATAAACGAATAAGTATTCGCATTTGCCGCAACGGTGCTTCCATCCGTAAATTCCAACCCTCCGGCAGTTGCCGTATTCGCCTGAGCAATTCCCGCCAACGTATCAAACGAACCGGAAGCATGGAGAGAAGCCAGACGGACTGTGCAACCGCTAAAGTCTGTATCTACGGCAAAACCTGTGCCCGGAATAAAATTCAAGACCACCTTACACATGGTATGATGAAAGTTAAAGTTCAGCATCGGAGACGATAAAGAACCTTTGGCGGTGGCATACAGATAATCAAAGTTTTTACTGCCTGTCTGGTTGCTTATGTTCGCTTCGAGCAGCGTGTGCCCCGATGCAGTATAAGGATAATATGCGGAAAACTCCGATTCTTCCTCATCGATATAGTAGATAACAGCACCCGGTGCAGGAGTAAAGGAAGAGCCTCCGGTAAAGTTATGTCGCCTGTTTGTATAAGTCACATCCCCACTTGTTCCGGATATGCCGATTGCATCTTCCTCCTCCCACGTATCATTCGCCATTCTCGAAGCCGCTTCTTGACTGATCATTCCCGATACACCGGCAGATACCGGCATTTGTCCTGTCGTATCTCCCATCTCTTGCTGGTTATTGCAGGCGGTCAATACCATCAATGATAGGACCGTCAAAAGAATTCTGTTTTTCATGATTCACTAATTTATCAAGCTATAATTAAGAAGTCGTTTTAAGAATTGTTTATTGAATCTCCACATTATCCGGACCGTCTGTAAACTCCGGCTCCCACGTATGGATATTGCCTGACGTTCCGGCTCCTTCGGGAAGTTCGAGCGCAGCCTTGAGATAAAGCGGAGAGATATCGTTTCCGAAGTATCTCAGTTCCTCTGTCATATCACTGACCAAAGAACAGGTCCTGCCTCCCGTCAACGGTAACGACAAGGAAAGTGTCTGCTCATTCCCCGCTATACCTATTATATAGATGGTAGCCGAATAAGCTCCGGTAGACAATTGCTTTGTGAACACCGGCTTTATACTTTTGGGTTCAGACAGTTCTCCCGTAGACAGGTTAAAGGTGGAAGCAATGCCGGATAATGTCGCCTCAATCTCTCCTGCCACCTGTCCGGGCTCTCCGCCTTGAGGAACCAGTGTCAATGTCAACTGACGGACACGCTGTTTCATTTTAATAGAGGTCTTCACCGTTTTGTCGGGTTCCACTACCACCGCTTTAGCACGGGCATTAGAGAAAAACCAACCAGGCTGTTGCAAGGTCCCGTCTTCGCCATGCGCAACGCTGGCTGTAAGATTATTCACAGTCACATTGGCAGGCTTATTATAAGCTACCACATCATACGTCCCGACATTCAAGGCAGATTGATAAGTTGCAGTCCGGTTATCCACATTCCGTTCGCCGATTCCGGTAATAAAAAGAGTGTAATCGTCCGGAAGTTGCGCTTCCGCAGAATAATCCCCCCAATCGGCAGTGATTTCGACAGTACCTTGCTTGGATATTTCATCTCCTTCATTATCGGAACAGGAGATATGCAAGAACGTAATTCCCGATAATAAAAGAGGGAAAACATACGCGGTCATCATTTTACGAGTTTTCATAATAGTATAAATTCATGTTTGATTAATAGCTCAAAATTCTAGCATACAAAGGCTTGCTTTCACTTTATGGCAAAATTAAACGGAATAGAAATAATAGAAAATGGACAAACGTACACAAACCAGCACAGATTATCAAACCGGCACACAAACGAAGGTCTCATCGGCAAATAATCCATGTAAACGTACAAGTATCCATGTCACAAACGCCAGACTCTCCTCATCTTTGTATTCGAACGTTAACCAAATGTATTCACCATGAAATATTTACGCTATTTGTCATTGATCGGAATGCTGCTCTTTATTATTGCTTGCGGAGATGAGTCCATACAGTCACCGGAAGACAATAACACAAATAATGCAGAGAATCAAGAGGAAGAACCCAAAGAGGAAGTTATCAAAGGAGAGCGCAGTATGTGGGTCAGCTACGACCCTAATTATAAGGATGTAAAACAGCATACTTCCGGTTACTCCCATGCACTAATCAGTTGGAGACTACTCCCGACAGATCCGGATAATATTTCCTTTGATATTTATAAAAGTGAAGATAACGGACAAGAAACCAAACTGAACGAAACGCCTATTGACCATACCACCTGTTGGGCGGACAAAGATATTAACCCTCAAACCACGAACACATATCGCGTTACCATATCCGGTTCAAAAGAGACACTTTGCGAATATACCCTGACTCCCTCAATGGCGCAGACTTTCTACCGGGCTATCCGGTTGAACGCCAACGTGCCAAACCCCGCTATCACATATAATGCCAATGATGCACAAGTGGGCGACCTCGACGGTGACGGAGTAATGGAAATCATATTAAAACGCCAACCCTATGACGGTGCCAATAAAGGCGGATGGCAGGAAGGAACCACTTTGCTGGAAGCTTACAAGCTGGACGGAACCTTCCTTTGGCAGATAGATATGGGAATCAATATACGCTCCGGTTCCCATTATACTTCTTTTATCGTATATGATTTTGACGGTGACGGAAAATGTGAGATCGCTTTCCGCACCTCCGAAGGAACCAAATTTGCCGACAATACGATAATAACAGCCGCCAACGGAGAGGTAAACGATTACAGGCAGCCGGTTGATTCTCCCGGGAAAGGATGGTATTCAGGGAAATCACTACACTCCACTCACGGACTAATCTTTGACGGGCCGGAATATATATCCATTGTCAACGGACAAGGTGTGGAAGTGGCACGTACCAACAATATTCCACGCGGAGGAGAAGGCAGTAATTACGAACGTGCCAAATACTGGCACAATTATTGGGGAGACGACTACGGCAACCGAATGGATCGTTTCTTTATCGGAGCCGCTTATTTGGACGGAATTCCTCAGAATGGCGTCAGGAAAGCCAACCCCAGCCTGATCATCACTCGGGGAATTTATAAAAACTGGCAGGTATGGGCGTTGGACTTTAACGGTTCCTCATTATTGCCCCGATGGAAATTCAATACAAACGATAAAGGATGTGAATCGTACAGAGACATGGGGTCACATTCTTTCAGGGTAGCAGACTTAAACGGAGACGGTTACGATGAGATACTTTATGGTTCGGCAGCCATCGCACGCAATGGAAAAGGTCTCTACTGTACAGGAAACGGACATGGGGATGCGTTGCACGTGGGCAAGTTTATCCCCGACCGTCCGGGGCTGCAAGTAGTAGCTTGCTTTGAAAATCCTAACAAATATATGAATAGCGGCTTCGGCTACGGCTGTGCCGTATTCGATGCAGCGACAGGGAAGTTTATAACCGGCCATGCAGGCGGAGCTACTTCCGGAGATAGCGGAGACAGTGCCGACGAGGATGATGAAGACAATAACCCTCCGGGAGACGTGGGAAGATGCCTGGTAGCGGATATTATTCCGGAAAGTCCCGGACACGAATATTGGTCTGCCGAAGCCAGCGGAGTATACAGTTGCCAAACCGGACAATTGCTTAGCACAACATTGCCTTCTGCCAAAACCGGATCCAAAAGTTATAATAACGCTGTTTTCTGGACCGGAACATTGACCCGTCAGATGTTGGATGATGTAATGGTTCATAGTTATACGAAATCCGCTCCCTGGAATATGTCGCGGGTGATAACTTTCGAAAAATACGGTGGCGGTGTAAAATCCAATAACTCAACCAAAGCCAATCCTTGTTATTATGGAGACTTTCTGGGAGATTACCGCGAAGAAGTGATTTATAGAAGCAGCGACGGATTGTCCATCTATATCTTTTCGACCAATCATCCTACCGAGTACCGGTTTGTACATTTGACGAACGACCATACCTATGATATGTCACAAGCTATGCAGAATATAGGATACAATCAGCCTACACATTTGGGCTATTATATTGGAGAAGATGAAAAATAGCACAATTTATCCATCTTTTCACACGTATATCCATTATACATAAACAAAAAACGCAGTACTTTAGCTACGGAAACAGAAAAGATAAATTTCACTTATTACATATTTAATTTTTACCTGGAATGAAAACAACCTTATTAAGCCTTTTATTACTGGCAACAGCAGTTAGTATAGAAGCACAAAATCTGCCACAGACTTTTCAATTAGCCGATGCTCCACGTTACTCGGAAAAAACCGGATACGGATTCGACCGTGTAGATACACCCAAGAAAAACAGTAATGATCCTTTCTATTTCTCGGTACGTGTGCCGGACGGAAATTACCGTGTCACGGTACGTTTAGGCAGTAAGAAACAGGCAGGGAATACAACTGTACGTGCAGAATCACGCCGCCTGTTCGTAGAGAATCTGCCTACTAAAAAAGGAGAATTCGTAGAAGAAACATTCATCGTCAATAAACGTAGTCCCCGTATCTCCGCCAAAGAATCCGTAAAGGTCAAAGACCGTGAAAAAAGCAAATTGGACTGGGACGACAGACTGACAATCGAAATTAACGGAGATGCTCCCGTATGTGAAAGTATCCGTGTAGAAGCAGCAGACCCTGCCACTCCAACTATTTTCTTATGTGGAAACAGCACAGTAGTAGATCAGGAAAATGAACCTTGGGCCAGCTGGGGACAAATGCTTCCCCGTTTCCTTACGGACAAAATATCGGTAGCCAACCATGCAGAGTCCGGATTATCCGCCAATACATTTATCAGCGGGAACCGCCTGAAAAAGATTATGTCGCAGATAAAGAAAGGAGATTATGTTTTCGTTGAATTCGGACACAATGACCAAAAGCAGAAAGGTCCCGGTAAAGGCGCCTATTACTCTTTTATGACCAGTCTGAAAACCTTTATCGACCAGATACAGGAGAAAGGCGGACAGCCGGTGCTGGTTACTCCGACACGTCGCCGCAGATTTGACAAGGAAGGCCGTACCGTCAATACACATGGCGAGTATCCGGATGCAGTACGCTGGATTGCAGCAAAAGAAAATGTACCTTTGATAGAACTGAACAACATGACCGGTACACTGTATGAAGCGTTGGGCGAAAGCGGTTCGAAAAAGGCTTTTGTACACTATCCGATGGGCAGCTTTCCCGGACAAAAGAAAGAATTGGCCGACAATACCCACTTTAACCCTTACGGTGCTTACCAAATAGCGAAATGTGTGATAGAAGGAATGAAAAAGGCTACCCCGGAACTGACGAAATATCTGAAAACAGATACTTCTTACGATCCCGCCAAGCCGGATAACGTAGACAGTTTCCACTGGTGTCCGGCCCCTTTCTGTGAAATGGAAAAACCCGACGGAAATTAATAGTACATAACCATAAAAACTAATATCATGCTTTTACGTTCTTTCTTACTAATCATCGTTTTCGTATGTAGTCAGATTGTACGCAGTAACGACTTCGTTTGGTACAATGGAAAACAGGCTATATCATACGCCATGCCCCAGTCTACCGCCCCAGTTGTAAAAATAGCTATTGACATGTTCACGGAGGACATGAAACAGGTGACAGGTTTATCACCCAAACAAAGTCCTGCATCCCAAGCAACAATCCGCATTATACAGTTGGACAAAGCGGATAAAAAACAACAGAAGGAATTACGCGGACTAAATATCCCCATTGATGAAATTGCCGCTAAAAAGGACGGTTTTTATATGGCAGTGGCCGGAAGCTCTACGGGAAAACAGCTTTTTGTTATAGGTAGCGACGGCAGAGGAACTGCTTATGGAATATTGGAATTGTCACGTCTGGCAGGCGTATCACCTTGGGTATGGTGGGGAGATGTCACTCCGGGAAAGCAGAACCGGCTCGCTGTAGCCGATACGTTTCAGACTTTTCAGAGTCCGTCTGTCGAATATCGCGGCATTTTCCTGAATGATGAAGACTGGTCTTTACAACCCTGGAGTTGGAAAACGTTCGAACCTTCCAACATCAAAGGACGTATCGGAGCCCGTACTTACAAAGAGATCTTCAAATTACTGTTGCGGTTGCGCGCCAATGCGATTTGGCCGGGTATGCATGGCATCACCACTCCTTTCTACTTCGTGCCCGGTGCAAAGGAAGTGGCCGACAGTTGCGGCATTGCTATCGGTACCTCGCATTGTGAACCTTTAATGCGCAACAATGTAGGAGAATGGAGTGTAAAACGACGTGGAGCCTACAATTACATTACCAATCGTGATTCCGTACAGGCTTACTGGATAGAACGGCTGAAAGAAGCCGGGAAATATGAGAATATGTATACGATCGGTATGCGAGGTATTCATGACGGACACATGGAGGGGGTAAAGACTATGGATGAAAAAGTCAGCGCTCTTCAGCAGGTCATTAACGACCAGCGTAAATTGTTGGCTAAATATACTAATCCGGACGTTACAAAAGTTCCGCAGGTGTTTGTTCCTTATAAAGAAGTATTGCAGATCATGGAAAACGGTTTGCAAGTCCCTGAGGATGTTACACTTATGTGGTGTGACGATAATTACGGATACATGACACGCCTCAGCGATGAAGAACAGCAAAAACGAAGCGGTGGTGGCGGTGTTTATTATCATCTAAGCTACTGGGGACGTCCACATGATTATATGTGGCTGTGCACCACTCAGCCGGGACTTATCTATAATGAGATGAAGCAGGCATACGACCATAATGCCCGTCGTATATGGATAGTCAATGTGCACGATCTGAAACCGTCGGCTTATAATCTCGAACTGTTTCTGGATATGGCCTGGGACATCAATTCCGTAGGTCCTTCTACCTTAAACGCACACCAGGAAAAATGGCTCTGCCGGGAATTTGGCGAACAGGCCGGAAAGAAACTGTTCCCTGCCATGCATGAGTTCTACCGCTTATGTGGTATCCGTAAACCGGAACACATGGGATGGACACAAGTAGAATTAGATAAAAGAAAGTACCCCAGAGGGCGTTCACAAGTGATTGATACCGAATTCAGCCTGACTGAATTCGGCGGAGAGCTAGACCGTTATCTGGATTCGTACGAAGCAATCAAAAAGACTGTTACCGAAGCAGAAGCCCTGATTGCACCCGAACGAAAAGACGCTTTCTTCTCACATATCAAATATCAGGTATTTGCTGCCGCCGCCATGAGTACCAAAATGCTGGAAGCACAACGCGCCCGTTCCTACTCTACCGGACAGTGTGATGAATCTCTTTGGGGACGTGACAAGGCTATGTTATCAGCCTGTGCCAGAAGCACAAAAGCTTATCAGGAAATCAAGGAACTGACTGATTACTATAACAATGAGATGGCGAACGGTAAATGGAAACATTCCATGTGTTTCTACCCGCGGGATTTGTATGTGTTCTATCCGCCTACTCTTCCTATAGGATTGACCGATAAAGAAGTAGATAAATACTTGGCTGAAGGTCCAAAGAAAACATCTTCCCGCAAGGTTAAAACAGATAAATGTATCAGTTACAATGCTTGCAATTATACCCAAGCATCGGAAGGAGCTACGCCTATTCAAGCACTTGGACACAGTATGAACGCTGTTGCCCTGCCTAAAGGCGGCTCACTGACATTTGAATTTGACTGTCCGTGGGAAGGAGAGGCATTGTTACGTACTGCCGTCATACCGACCCAACCGAATGACAAAGGAGATATCCGCTTCAGTGTCAGCATAGACGGAGGAAAACCGCAGGTGCTTTCTTTCCGAGAAAAGGGACGTACGGAGACATGGAAACGTAATGTACTGCGTGGGCAAGCCGTCAAGGAGACTAAGCATTCACTTAAAAAAGGCAAGCACACGCTGACAATCAAAGCGTTGGACAAGCACGTCGTAATAGACCAATGGATGCTCGACTTTAAGCCGAACCGTAAATTTTATGTGTTCCCTATCGAAGGGAATAAATAATTTATATCCGACATATCTGATATGATAATAAAAAGAATAAAACAATTTTTTATCGGAGCCAGTTGCTTATGTGCGACTGTGACAAACGCGCAGAACACAGAAACACTATACTTGTCCGGCACCGGACTGGGAAACACCGTGACTTGGGATTTTTATTGTTCCGAAGGCATGAACAGTGGTAAATGGAGTAAGATAGAAGTTCCTTCACAGTGGGAACTGCAAGGTTTCGGGGAATATACATTCGGCCGTTTCTATCTGGTAAAGGGAGCCAAGCCAAGTGATGAAACGGGGCTCTACCGTTATAAATTCAAAGTTCCCGCTGACTGGAAAGATAAGCAGGTCAGCATTGTTTTCGAAGGAGTAATGACTGATACGGAAGTGAAGATTAACAACAAACTTGCGGGAGATATTCATCAAGGCGGTTTCATCAGTTTTAATTATGACATTACCGACAAACTCAAGTTCGGTAAAAGTAATGAACTGGAAGTAAAAGTATGGAAAGAGTCTGCCAATAAATCGGTGAATGCGGCGGAACGCCGGGCCGATTGGTGGCTGTTCGGTGGTATCTACCGTCCGGTTTATCTGAAAGCCATACCTAAGATACATATCGAACGTATTGCCGTGAATGCAACAGCCGATGGCAAGTTATCAACAGAAGTTCATATGAATAATCTACCAAAGGGGTATTCTCTGGCAACTTCACTGACTCCGGTAGGAGAAAACAAGTCCATCGGAAGGCAAACAACTACTTTGGATAGCGGGAATGTACAAACCATCTCGACTGACTGGGAAGGTATCCGCACCTGGGATTGTGAACATCCCAACCTTTATCTGCTCCGATTGGAACTGCTCGACAATCAAAAAAGACTTGTACATATACACGAAGAACGAATCGGATTCCGTACCGTTGAGTTCCGCCCTAAAGACGGGATTTATATCAATGGAACAAAAGTAGTAATGAAAGGCGTCAACCGTCATAGTTTCCATCCCGATGGAGGACGTACAACAAACAAAGAAATCAGCCTGCAAGATGCACTGCTAATCAAAGAGATGAATATGAACGCGGTCCGCTCACATTATCCACCTGACAAGCATTTCTTGGATGTATGCGACTCTTTGGGAATCTTCTACCTGGAAGAGTTTCCCGGTTGGCATGGAAGATATGATGAGAAAGTGGGAGAGAAACTACTAAAAGAGATGATGGCTCATGACGTGAACCATCCCTGCATCTTCTTATGGAGCAACGGCAATGAAGGAGGATGGAATAAGAAACTGGATACCCGTTTTGCCGATTATGACCCACAAAAGCGGCATGTAATTCATCCGTGGGCAGATTTCAACCAACTGGACACTCATCATTACCCTGCATACCAAACGGGAACGGCACGTCTCGCCAATGGATACAACGTTTTCATGCCGACAGAGTTCCTGCATGGACAGTATGACAAAGGACTGGGCGCGGGGTTGGAAGATTATTGGAGCAATTATACTTCCAATCCGTTATTTGCCGGTGGTTTCTTATGGACTTTTATGGATGAAGCCGTTGCACGTAGTGACAAGGGAGGAATTCTCGACTCAGACGGGCCGAACGGTCCTGATGGTATTGTAGGTCCCAGAAGGGAAAAAGAAGGTAGCTTCTACACAGTCCGCGAAGTATGGGCTCCCATTCAATTCAAAAATATGTTTATCACCCCTTCTTTCAAAGGAGAATTTGCGGTAAGTAATACTTATCTGTTCACCAATTTGAAAGAATGTAGCATGAGATACCGCCTGTATGCTACTCCTTCTCCACTAAAGGGAGGTCAGCGTTCATTACTGAATGAAGGGACGGTCAGCCTACCGCCTATTGATCCGGGAGAAACAGGGAAAGCACGCATGAAACTACCGGATAATTTTTTTCAAGGTGATGTATTGGAACTGGAAGCTTACGATAGAAACGGGAAGTCTATTTGCACCTGGACATGGCCGGTGAAATATGCCGATGAATATTTTAAAAGCCAACGTACACAAAGCACCCCTGCAAAACCTGCAGAAATTAGAAAAGAAAATGAAGATATCATTCTTTCCGCAAACGGAATTTCAGTAACCTTCAGCGGTAAAGACGGAGCATTGACTAAGGTAAAATGCAATGGTCAAGTCATTCCATTAAATAACGGTCCGTTACCCGTAGGCATAAAAGCCGATTTCAAAAAAGGAGAGTCCCACATGGAAGGTAAAGATGCACTTTTCGTTGTTAAATATACAGGGGCCATTGATTCCATCGTCTGGCGTATGACAGCAGACGGTTTACTAGGCATGGATGCTCGTATGTTGAATCGTGGTAACGGAGGTGGATACAAAGGAGAATTCTTTGATAAAAACATCTATTATTTGGGACTCAGTTTTTCATTTCCGGAAAAAGAAGTAAAAGGAATGCGCTGGATGGGACGCGGTCCGTATCGTGTCTGGAAAAACCGGATTAAAGGAACTAATTACAATATATGGGAGAAAGAATATAACAATACCATTACCGGAGAAAGTTTCGAGAAACTAATATATCCTGAATTTAAAGGATATCATGGCAATCTATATTGGGCAACCCTACAATCGGATAAAGCACCTTTCACCGTTTATTCGGAAACAGACGGGCTATATTTCCGGGTATTCACTCCGGAAGAACCGATACATCGAAGAGATGGGGAAAACAGTATGCATAGTTTTCCGGAAGGCGATCTTTCCTTCCTTTATGATATTCCCGCCATACGTTCTTTCAAATCAATAGCAGAACATGGTCCGAAAAGTCAGCCGAGCAGCATTCGCATCAAATCGGGAGACGACGGATTACGCATGAAACTTTGGTTTGATTTCCGTCACTAAAAAATTATAACTGAATGAATTAACAACATAAATTTTAATTAATAACAGAAATAGCCATGAGAAAAGTACTATTAACACTGGCATTAGTTGCCACAGCTTCATTAAGCAATGCGCAAGTATTGAGAAACAATTTCCTCAACGGATGCAAAGAAGGGGAACCTATCGAAAAGGCAGCCTACACAGCCAAGAAAGCACCTCTTAATAAAGATGTATGGAGTGCTGTATTCAATGAGAAAGCACCTTATATAGGTGAGAGTCCCGTAGCAGGCAAAGAACTGTCTTACAAAGGATACAATGAGAAAGGACTGTCGATTATTTGGGGCGGACTACCCGAAGACGCAACCTTCCGCCCCAGTATCTACGGCTTGGAATTAGGAAGAGCGTATTCTACCGGAACTTATTATGTGTCATTCCTGGTAAACTTCTCCAAATTCAAGGCAAAAGGTAATATGGATTTTATTTCTACAAGTACCAATCACGCTGCCGGAACAAGTCGTGGATTCGTTTTTGCTTCCAACCAAGGCAGCAAACTTAAATTCGGAGTGGGTATACACAAACAACGTGCTTCTTCTCCTAAGACGTATGACCTGAATGCCACACACCTAATTGTATTAAAAATTGATTTCGCACAGAATCAAGCTTCATTATTTGTCGACCCGGAACTGAAGGATAAAGAGCCCACACCGGATGCGGTAGCTACTGAAGAGGGGGCTTTGAAGGCCGGAATAAAAGGAATAATGCTAAAGAATCGCAATAATTACGCAGGAAATATAGGTAATTTCCGCTTTACGGATAGTTGGGCAGGAATTATTGGGAAATAACCATAGCCTACTTATTGATAATTAAAAAAGGTGTCTTTTAAAGGACACCTTTTTTAATTTCTTTCAACTATCTATCTTATTCAACAGCTGCGGATAATTCAGCACCGGCTTTAAATTTAGCTACTTTCTTAGCGGGAATAGTAATAGTTGCTTTTGTAGAAGGGTTAATACCTGTTCTTTCAGCTCTTTCGCTTACAGAGAAAGTTCCAAAACCAACGAGAGATACTTTCTCACCGGCTTTCATGGCATTAGTAACTGAAGTGACGAAAGCATCAAGTGCCTTTTTTGCATCGGCTTTGCTCATTTGAGCTTCGGCAGCCATTGCATTAATAAGATCAGACTTATTCATAATACGTAAAATGATTAATTAATATATATAACAAAAGATTCTCCCACAATGGATTAATTCCACAAATATAGCCGAACAAAACAACATATCAAATAAAAACATAAAAAAAACGCAGCAAATTATTGAAAAAGAGCTAATAGGAAGCACTTTTCATGCTTTAAAACAGAATTTATTCGTACTTTTGCATCTATTATCATAATATTCAGAATAAAAAAATGATGCCAACTGTAACTAAAAACCTGATAATTATCAATGTACTAATGTTTTTCGGTACATTCGTAGCACAACGCTATGGAGTAGATCTGACTAATTATCTGGGATTACATTTTTTCCTCGCAAGTGACTTCAATCCGGCGCAGCTTATTACTTATATGTTCATGCATGGCGGATTCAGCCATATTTTCTTTAATATGTTCGCCGTTTTCATGTTCGGTCCGATTCTCGAACAAACATGGGGACCCAGACGTTTTCTGTTCTATTATATCCTTTGTGGTATCGGTGCGGGAGTTATCCAAGAAGGAGTACAATATATTCAATATGCAACAGAACTCAGCCAATATTCACAAGTAAATATAGGTACCGGTATTATTCCCATGGAAGAGTATCTGAACATGATGACTACCGTAGGTGCTTCAGGAGCTGTCTATGCCATATTGCTGGCATTCGGTATGCTGTTTCCCGATAATCGGTTGTTTATCTTCCCGCTACCTTTTCCGATCAAAGCCAAATTTTTCGTAATCGGATATGCCGCAATTGAGTTATGGTCAGGACTTGCCAACAACATAGGAGACAACGTCGCCCACTTCGCCCATTTAGGCGGAATGTTGTTCGGTCTGATACTGATTTTGTATTGGAGAAAAAAAAGTAATAACAATGGGACATATTATAGCTGATTTGAAGGAAACATTCAGAAGAGGAAACATTTTTATCCAACTGATTTATATCAATGTCGGTATCTTTGTGATCGGCACATTGATTCATGTTTTTCTACGACTGTTTGAAGTCAACACTCCCGATATATTCAACATATTCGCTTTACCGGCCTCTTTTGTCGGGTTTATCCATCAACCGTGGTCGTTGTTTACCTATATGTTTATGCATGCCGGCATTCTGCACATTCTATTCAATATGCTTTGGCTATACTGGTTCGGGAGTTTATTCCTTTATTTTTTCTCGGCAAAGCATTTAAGAGGGCTATATATATTGGGAAGTATCTGCGGAGGTTTGCTTTATATGGTCGCCTACAACGTATTTCCTTTATTCAGTTCACAAGTACCCGGAGCAACGTTAGTCGGGGCTTCCGCTTCCGTACTGGCTATCGTAGCGGCTACAGCCTATCGTGAGCCCAACTATAGGGTGCAACTTCTTCTTTTCGGTGCTGTCCGTCTTAAATATCTCGCACTGGTCGTTATCGGAATTGACGTACTGTCCATTACCTCAAGTAATGCCGGAGGACACATTGCCCACCTAGGAGGTGCTCTTGCCGGGCTCTGGTTTGCAGCCAGTCTGAGTAAGGGAATTGACTTAACTTTCTGGATAAATTGGATTCTGGATGGTTTCATCTCTCTTTTCCAAAAGAAAACATGGGAACGCAAACCTAAAATGAAAGTACACTATGGCAGCAATGCTACCGAACGACGGAAAGATTATGATTATAATGCCCATAAAAAAGCACAATCTGACGAAGTGGACCGTATTCTGGAAAAGCTGAAAAAATCCGGTTACGACAGTCTGACGACAGAAGAAAAGAAAAGCTTGTTTGACGCAAGCAAAAGATAAAAGAATGGAACACATTGGCAAAATTGTCGCATATCTGATACTGGCTATCAACGCATTCTTCGTGGGAACGCTGATATTAAGCGCTTATAGCCCCTATCTCAGCCCCAAAGTCAATCCGTTAGTTTCCTGTCTCGGACTTGCATTTCCAATATTCCTGATTATCAATCTATTTTTCCTGTTTCTTTGGGTATTTGTCAATTACAGATATGCACTACTACCCGTCATCGGTTTTCTGATTTGCTTTCCGCAAATACGGACTTATATTCCTTTCAACTCTACTACCCGGACAATACCGGAAGGAAGTATCAAAGTTCTGTCTTACAATGTAATGAGCTTTAGTAATCTGAAGAAGAAAGATGGGAAGAATCCGATTTTATCTTATCTGAAAAACAGCAATGCAGACATTATCTGCCTGCAAGAATACAACACAGCCGGCAATAAGAAGTTCGTAACGGAGCAGGATGTAAAGAAAGCGTTAAAAGCGTATCCCTATCAATCCATTCGCCAACAAAGGAAAGGAGATGTGCAGCTTGCCTGTTTCTCCAAATTCCCGATACTCTCGTCACAACTTATTGAGTATAAAAGTGATTATAACGGTTCTATGAAATATGTGCTGAATGTAAATAATGACACTATTACATTAATCAACAATCACTTGGAATCCAACAAGCTCACCAAAGAAGACAGAGGGATCTATGAAGATATGATAAAAGATCCGAATGCTAAAAAAGTAAAGACCGGACTCCGCCAACTAATTCGAAAACTAGGGGAAGCATCGGCTATCCGTGCCTCTCAAGCAGATTCCGTAGCGAGAATTATTACAGAAAGCCATTATCCTACAATGATTGTATGTGGAGATTTCAACGACGGTTCTATTTCGTATACCCACCGGGTTCTCACTCAAGAACTGGATGACGCTTTCACACAGTCCGGTAAAGGATTGGGAATCTCCTATAACCAGAACAAGTTCTACTTCCGAATCGACAATATCCTGATTAGTCCCGACCTGAAAGCCTATAATTGCACTGTAGACCGTTCTATTAAGGCTTCGGACCACTATCCGATTTGGTGTTATATCAGCAAACGATAAAAACGGAAAATTCTATATTATAAAACACATAATGATGATTAAAAAGACATTAACCCTTTTAGCAGTAAGTTGTATGATGTACTCCTGTGCTACAAAAACAGAAAGTAATCCTTTCTTTGCAGAGTTCCAAACCGAGTATGGCGTTCCTTCCTTTGACAAAATCAAATTGGAACATTATGAGCCTGCCTTCCTGAAAGGTATCGAGGAACAAAATCAAAATATCGAAGCTATCATCGAAAGTCCGGAAATCCCTACATTCGAAAATACCATCGTGGCATTGGATAACAGTGCACCAATCCTGGATCGGGTAAGCGCTATTTTCTTCAATATGACAGATGCTGAAACGACCGACTCATTAACTGCGCTATCCATCAAGCTGGCTCCGGTTCTTTCGGAACATGAAGACAATATATCCTTGAATAAGAAACTTTTCAAGCGTGTAAACGATGTCTACCAACAAAAAGATTCCCTGAATCTGACCACAGAGCAGAAACGCCTGCTGGACAAGACCTACAAACAGTTTGTCCGTTCAGGCGCCAATCTTAGCGCAGAAAAACAGACACGTTTGCGTGAAATAAACAAAGAACTGTCCACACTCGGTATCACATTCAGCAATAATGTACTGAACGAGAATAATGCGTACCAGCTCTTCGTCGAGAAAGAAGAGGACTTAGCAGGATTGCCCGAATGGTTCCGTCAAAGTGCAGCTGAAGAAGCAAAAGCAGCCGGGCAACCGGACAAATGGTTATTTACCCTGCATAACGCCAGCCGTCTGCCATTCCTGCAATATGCTGAGAATCGCCCGCTTCGGGAACAAATATACAAAGCGTATATCAATCGGGGAAATAATAACAATGAGAACGACAACAAAGAGAACATCCGCAAAATCGTTTCTCTCCGTCTGGAAAAAGCTAAATTGTTAGGTTTCGACTGTTACGCAAATTTCGTGTTGGATGAGACGATGGCTAAAAACGCGACGAACGTAATGGATCTTTTGAACAATCTTTGGAGCTATGCACTGCCTAAAGCCAAAGAAGAGGCTGCCGAGCTTCAAAAGCTGATGGACAAGGAAGGTAAAGGCGAAAAGTTGGAGGCATGGGACTGGTGGTACTATACCGAAAAGCTACGAAAAGAGAAATATAATCTGTCCGAAGAGGAGACAAAGCCCTATTTTAAATTGGAAAATGTACGTGAAGGTGCTTTTGCCGTAGCCAACAAGCTATATGGTATCACTTTCAACAAGCTGACAGGAATTCCGACCTATCATCCGGATGTTGAGGTGTTTGAAGTGAAAGACGCTGACGGCTCTCAACTCGGTATTTTCTATGTGGACTATTTTCCACGTGCCGGAAAAAGCGGAGGTGCCTGGATGAGTAATTACCGTGAGCAGCAAGGAGCAACCCGTCCGTTAGTGTGCAACGTTTGCAGTTTCACCAAACCGGTAGGCGATACTCCATCACTATTGACAATGGATGAAGTAGAAACCTTGTTCCACGAATTTGGACATGCCCTACACGGCTTACTGACAAAATGTGAATACAAGGGAACATCCGGCACAAACGTAGTACGTGACTTTGTAGAACTCCCTTCTCAAATCAACGAACATTGGGCTACCGAACCAGAGGTACTGAAAATGTATGCCAAACATTATCAGACCGGAGAAGCAATCCCCGATGAAATCATCGAAAAGATACTGCAACAGAAGACTTTCAATCAAGGATTCATGACTACCGAATTGCTGGCAGCCGCTATCCTCGACATGAACCTGCACACAGTGACAGATGTAAACAATATGGATATACTTTCATTCGAGAAAGAAGCGATGGACAAACTCAATCTGATCCCTGAGATAGCACCACGTTACCGCGTTACTTACTTCAATCATATCATCGGTGGATACGCTGCCGGATATTACAGTTATCTGTGGGCCAACGTATTGGACAACGATGCTTTTGAAGCTTTCAAAGAACACGGAATTTTTGATAAAACCACCGCAGACCTGTTCCGCCACAATGTTTTGGAAAAAGGAGACAGTGAAGATCCGATGGTACTTTATAAAAATTTCCGAGGAGCAGAGCCTAGTCTGGAACCATTGCTGAAAAACAGGGGAATGAAATAATTCTGCAAAAAAGCCCTTAAACATCAAATATTTGAGGGCTTGTTACATATAAATGTGAAAAAAAAACTATATTTGCAGCCTTGTATGCGGCAAAAAGAACTTGTATACGACAGAATTTAACTGAATATTAAATTAAAAAAGTAATCATCATAAATTAAAAGTAAAATGCAAAACAAAGGATTTGTAAAGGTTTTTGCGGTATTACTCACGCTGGTATGCGTGTTCTACCTCTCCTTCTCCTTCGTAACACGCCACTATACCAACAAGGCGAAAGAAATTGCGAACGGCGACCCGAAAGTAGAACAAGACTACCTCGACTCTCTCTCCAACGAGAAAGTCTGGCTGGGTAACTGGACGCTGAAACAATGTCGTGAGATGGAGATTAGTTTAGGTTTGGACCTGAAGGGTGGTATGAACGTTATCCTTGAAGTTTCTGTACCCGATGTTATCAAAGCACTGGCCGACAACAAGCCGGACGAAGCTTTCAACAAAGCATTGGCAGAAGCTGCAAAGCAGGCAATCAACAGTCAGGATGATATCATTACCCTGTTCATCAGAGAATACCATAAGGCTGCTCCGGAGGCGAAACTTTCCGAACTCTTCGCAACACAACAGTTGAAAGACAAGGTTAACCAGAAATCAACAGACGCTGAAGTTGAAAAAGTATTGAGAGCAGAAGTAAAAGCTGCCGTTGAGAACTCATACAATGTACTCCGTACCCGTATCGACCGCTTCGGTGTTGTTCAGCCGAATATCCAAAGTCTGGAAGACAAAATGGGACGTATCATGGTGGAGCTGCCGGGTATCAAAGAACCGGAACGTGTGAGAAAACTTCTCCAAGGTTCTGCTAACCTGGAATTCTGGGAAACTTATACAGCCAAGGAAGTTCTTCCTTCCATGCAGTCTGCTGACGCCAAATTGCGCGCTATCTTAGCTGAAGAAACAGCAGCTGATGGAGATACAATAGAAGCTGCCGTTCTCACTGAAGCTACTCCGGTGGAGAAAAAAGCTGTAAGTGCCGCCGATAGCCTTGCCGCTGTACTGAAAGGTGACACAACAGCCTCTGAAAAGCCTTCTGTAAACATGGAAGAGCTCAAAAAACAATATCCTCTGTTGTCTATGCTTCAGTTGAATTCAAGCGGACAAGGTCCTGTTATCGGTTATGCAAACTATAAAGACACTGCTGATATCAACAAGTATCTGGCTATGCCGGAAATCAAGGCAGAACTTCCGAAAGACCTTCGTCTGAAATGGGGTGTTTCTCCTTCTGAGTTCGACAAGAAAGGACAAACATTCGAATTATACGCGATCAAGTCTACCGAACGTAACGGCAAAGCTCCGTTGGAAGGTGATGTAGTAACAGACGCTAAAGACGAATTTGACCAATACAGCAAACCGGCTGTAAGTATGACAATGAACTCTGACGGTGCACGCCGTTGGGCTCAGTTGACAAAACAGAATATCGGTCGTTCTATTGCTATTGTTCTTGATAATTATGTATATTCTGCGCCGAACGTAAATTCAGAAATCACAGGCGGACGTTCACAGATTACAGGTCATTTTACTCCTGAACAAGCAAAAGACTTAGCAAACGTATTGAAATCAGGTAAGATGCCGGCTCCGGCTCACATCGTACAGGAAGATATCGTTGGTCCGTCGTTGGGTCAGGAATCTATCAATGCCGGTATTTTCTCATTCGTTGTAGCTTTGGTCCTGTTGATGATCTATATGTGCTCTATGTATGGTTTCATCCCGGGTATGGTTGCCAACGGTGCTTTGTTCCTGAACTTCTTCTTCACATTAGGTATCCTTTCTTCTTTCCAGGCTGCATTGACGATGTCCGGTATTGCCGGTATGGTATTGTCATTGGGTATGGCAGTGGATGCTAACGTATTGATTTATGAACGTACCAAAGAAGAGCTTCGTGCAGGCAAGGGAGTGAAGAAAGCATTGGCTGACGGTTATTCTAATGCCTTCTCCGCTATCTTTGACTCAAACTTGACATCTATTATTACAGGTATCATTCTGTTCAATTTCGGTACAGGACCTATCCGTGGTTTTGCAACGACTTTGATTATCGGTATCCTCGTATCGTTCTTTACCGCAGTGTTCATGACTCGTCTGGTTTACGAACATTTCTTGAATAAAGATAAATGGCAGAACCTGACATTTACCACTAAGATCTCAAAGAACCTGATGACCAATACACACTTCGATTTTATGGGAACAAACAAGAAATCCATGATTATTGTTAGTGCTATAATCATCGTTTGTATCGGTTCATTCGCTATTCGCGGCCTAAGTCAAAGTATTGACTTTACAGGTGGACGTAACTTCAAGGTACAGTTTGAAAACCCGGTAGAACCGGAACAGGTACGTGAGTTGATCGCAAGCAAGTTCGGTGATGCAAACGTTAGTGTTATTGCCATCGGTACAGATAAGAAAACAGTTCGTATCAGTACTAACTACCGTATCGAAGACGGAGGTAATAATGTTGACTCGGAAATCGAATCTTATTTATATGAAACACTGAAGCCGTTGTTGACTCAGAATATTACATTGGCTACTTTCATTGACCGCGATAACCATACAGGCGGTAGTATCGTAAGTTCACAGAAAGTAGGTCCTAGTATTGCAGACGATATCAAGACCGGTGCTATCTGGTCAGTTGTTCTGGCATTGATCGCTATCGGTTTGTACATCTTGATCCGTTTCCGTAACATTGCATACAGTATCGGTTCTATTGCGGCATTGACTTGTGACACAATCATGATTATCGGTGCTTATTCATTATTCTGGGGTATCCTGCCATTCTCACTGGAAATCGACCAGACCTTTATCGGTGCTATCCTGACGGCTATCGGTTACTCTATTAATGATAAGGTGGTAATCTTCGACCGTGTACGCGAGTTCTTCGGATTGTATCCGAAACGTGACAAGCGTCAGTTGTTCAATGACTCTCTGAACACTACACTGGCTCGTACCATCAATACTTCATTGAGTACATTGATCGTATTGCTGTGTATCTTCATCCTCGGTGGTGACTCTATCCGCAGCTTTGCATTCGCAATGATTCTCGGTGTTGTAATCGGTACTTTATCTTCACTGTTTATTGCATCTCCGATTGCATACAACTTTATGAAGAACAAAAAGACTGTAGCAACAACTGCGGGAGAATAAAATATTCCAGAAATAGAAAAAGCCTCTTCCGAAGTTCGGAAGAGGCTTTTTCTATTGATTATTAAAACAAATAGAAGCTATAAGACGTTCATCTTAAAAGAAGCCATTGTAAAACTTAAAACTCGATACAGCATGAAAGCATCCAACACAACTTCCTATAGATTCTTTGTAGTAGCCCCGAGGGGAATCGAACCCCTATCTAAAGTTTAGGAAACTTCTATTCTATCCGTTGAACTACAAGGCCGTTCCTATTTTGATTGCAAAGATAACGGTTTCTGTTGATTTAACAAGAATAAAAATACAGGTTCCTTCCAGATATTTCAAATATTTTGCGTCAATAGGACAATAAAGTACGTTTTATTTTGATAATTCGATTAACTTTCCGACCTTTGCGCTCACAAATTGAAAGTAAAAACAGTTTTTAAATTAAATATAGTAATTAAAGTTATGGCAGACGAAATGATGGTTAAAGAATTGGAGGAGGTAGTAGTACGTTTCTCCGGCGACTCCGGTGACGGTATGCAGTTGGCCGGCAACATCTTCTCGACCGTGTCGGCTACGATTGGCAATGACATCAGTACATTCCCCGACTATCCGGCAGATATCCGCGCACCGCAAGGTTCACTAACCGGTGTTTCCGGTTTTCAGGTACACATCGGTGCAGAAAAGGTTTATACTCCGGGAGACAAATGCGATGTATTGGTAGCTATGAATGCCGCCGCATTGAAAACACAATATAAATTTGCAAAATCCACCGCCTGTATCATCATCGACACAGACGCCTTTCAAAAATCAGATTTAGATAAAGCGGCATTCACCACCGATAATCCTATTGAAGAAATGGGTATCAAGCAGGACGTAATCGCAGCACCTATCTCGCAGATGGTAAAAGACTGTCTGGCAGATACGGGAATGGATAATAAGTCCATGCTGAAATGCCGTAATATGTTTGCCGTAGGACTGGTATGCTGGTTGTTCAACCGCGACCTTAACATAGCGGAAGACTTTATCCGCGAGAAATTCTCCAAGAAACCGGAAATAGCGGAAGCAAATATCAAAGTAGTTCGTGCCGGATATGACTACGGACACAACACACACGCTTCCGTAGCACATACATATAAGATTGAAAGTAAAGCAGCCATTCCCGGGAAATATATGGATATCACCGGAAATAAGGCGACTGCATACGGATTCATCGCAGCTGCAGAGAAAGCCGGACTGAAACTCTATTTAGGGTCTTACCCTATTACTCCTGCAACAGATGTGTTGCATGAACTCTCAAAACATAAATCATTGGGCGTGACCACCGTGCAATGTGAAGATGAGATTGCCGGTTGTGCTTCTGCTATCGGTGCTTCATACGCCGGTGCATTAGCTGTTACTTCCACCTCAGGACCTGGTATCTGTTTGAAATCAGAAGCCATGAACTTGGCCGTTATCATGGAATTGCCATTGGTCGTATTGGATGTACAACGTGGCGGCCCCGCTACCGGTCTACCGACCAAATCGGAACAAACAGATCTGTTGCAAGTTCTCTTCGGCCGTAACGGTGAAAGCCCTATGCCTGTCATTGCCGCGACATCACCTACGGACTGCTTTGACTCAGCCTATATGGCCGCTAAGATCGCTTTGGAACACATGACTCCGGTCGTGTTGTTGACAGACGCATTTGTTGCCAATGGTTCAGGTGCATGGAAATTGCCTAAATTGGCTAATTATCCTGCTATCAACCCTCCTTACGTACGTCCGGAAATGTCGGAAACCTGGACACCGTATCAACGGGACCCGCAGACAGGTGTTCGCTATTGGGCAGTTCCGGGTACAGAAGGATTCACTCATGTACTGGGAGGTCTTGAAAAAGACAACAAGACAGGAGCTATCTCAACTGATCCGGAAAACCATGACTTGATGACGCGGTTACGCCAGCAGAAAATTGCCAATATCGAAGTACCTGACGTAGAAGTTGAAGGCGACAAAGAAGATGCCGAATTGCTGATTGTAGGTTTCGGAGGTACTTACGGACATTTACATGCCGCTATGGACGAACTCCGTGCTAATGGCAAGAAAGTAGCATTAGCACACTTTAAGTTCATCAATCCTCTTCCAAAGAATACGGCAGCCTTGATGAAGAAATACAAAAAAGTGGTGGTAGCCGAGCAAAATATGGGACAGTTTGCCGGATATCTCCGTATGAAGGTGGACGGTTTCGTTCCTTATCAGTTCAACCAAGTGAAAGGACAGCCCTTTGTTGTCAATGAGCTGGTCAATGCATTCACTGAGATTATCAACAAGTAAAATCAAGAAATTATGAGCGAATATACAGCTAAAGACTTTAAAAAAGGACAGCCACGCTGGTGTCCGGGATGTGGTGACCACTTTTTCCTGGCTTCGTTACACAAGGCTATGGCAGAAATCGGTGTCGCTCCATGGGATACGGCAGTAATTTCCGGTATCGGTTGTTCCAGCCGCCTTCCTCACTATATGAATACATACGGTATGAATACAATTCACGGTCGTGCCGCCGCTATCGCGACAGGGTGCAAAGTCGCTAACCCCAAACTAACCGTATGGCAGGTAAGCGGTGACGGTGACGGTCTTGCTATCGGAGGTAACCATTTCATTCATGCCAACCGACGCAATATCGACATCAACATGATCTTGCTCAACAACCGTATCTATGGTCTGACTAAAGGACAATACTCACCCACTTCACCGCGTGGTTTTGTCAGCAAATCTTCTCCCTACGGCACCGTAGAAGACCCGTTCAATCCGGCTGAACTATGCTTTGGCGCACGCGGACATTTTTTCGCACGTGCTGTTGCCACAGATGCTCCCGGTACGATAGACATATTGAAAGCTGCCTATAATCATAAGGGCACTGCTGTCTGCGAGATTTTACAGAACTGCGTCATCTTCAATGATGGTACACACAACTCCGTATATAACAAGGAAGGGCGTGCCAAGAATGCGATTTATCTGGAACATGGCAAACCGATGTTATTCGGTGAAAACAAGGAATTCGGATTAATGCAGGAAGGTTTTGGGCTGAAAGTAGTGAAACTAGGCGAGAACGGTATCACAGAAAAAGATATTTTGATACATGATGCACACTGCCAGGACAACACACTCCAGTTAAAGCTAGCCTTGATGGAAGGCCCTGACTTCCCCATCGCACTTGGTGTCATCCGCGATGTAGACGCTCCGACTTATAATGATGCGGTAGAAGCACAAATCGAAGAAGTAAAAAGCAAAAAGAAATACCATAATTTCGAGGAGCTTTTGATGACTAATGATATTTGGGAAGTGAAATAATCACACTATCCGTAGAAAGATAAAGGCGTAGATCGAGAAGTAATTCTCTTTCTACGCCTTTGTCATTCTCCAGGATAACCCATTTTTGGGGGGATGAGGTTCTATTATTGTCCTCTTTTGTTTTTCTTATCAAATAAGCCTGGTTTAAGACTGGTCAAATGTGACTTTACGAGGAAATTAGAACGAGTATGAACCGGAAAGTTCAACCGTAGCTTTCAAAGGTAATTGATTGGAAGCCGGGCCGACAAGAATTTCAAAAGCTCCTTTCTCTACTACAAAACGGTGCTGATTCATATCATAAAAAGAAAATGCATCCTCATTTAACACTACAGAAATCCGCTTCTTCTCACCTTTCTTCAAGAATACCTTTTCATATCCTTTCAGTTCTTTCAGAGGACGGGGAACAGAAGATTCTATATCATGCACATACACCTGCACCACTTCCGAGGCGTCCATCTTACCTGTATTCTCTATATCAAAGCTAACTGTAACCTGATGTTCACCCGTTTTCTCCGCAGACATATTGCTATAAGCAAAAGTGGTATAGGACAATCCGTAACCAAACGGATAGAAAGGTTCTTTTCCCGAACGGTCGTATCCACGATAACCGACAAAGACACCCTCGGAATAATCTACACGTTTAATCTCTGCCTTTAAGTTCTCGTAATAACTACCATGCACCGGATTATCTTCCCATTTCTTTTCGATAGAAATCGGTAGCTTTCCGCTTGGAGAAATCTTGCCGGTCAGGATTTCAGCTATCGCCTGTCCGCCTTCCTGTCCCGGATACCAGGCCATAAGAATAGCTTTTGCGGCATCATGCCAGTTGGTGAAATCCACACCGCCACCGGCGTTCAGTACAACCACGACATTGGGATGCATGGAGGCAATCTTTTTGATAAACAATTCCTGATACCGGAGCAAAGCAAACGGACGGTCAAAACCTTCGCCTTCCGTGTTACTGTTGAAGCCTGTGCAGAACACTACATTGTCCACTTTCGCCAATCCTTGACGAAGTTTCGCCTCATTAAGGCTATAAGCGTTGAAGCGGATAATTGCTGAAGATATATTATCAAAGAATTCAATCCGGAAACGATATTCCTTACCGCCCTCAACCGGAAGTTCAACTTCACGGCTGGAGTAAGAATGATTTCCCCAGTCGCCTGTAATGTGCTTGTCGTTCACAAACAAACGATAACCGTCATCACCACCGATGTGAAGTTTCAACTGACCGTCTGCCTGTGGAACATAACAGGCCGTCCAACGGACTGAAAAGCCATCTGTGAGAAAACCATCCAACGGTGCACCATATCCCCAGTCATAATCAACAGAGGACTCCGTACGTACAACTTCCGGCTGTCCCGAAAGCGTCTTGTTCTTAAAGTATTCAGCCTTGAAGCCTTTCACCTGACGATTAGCATCTGTATAAAACTCATTGACAATATTTTCATAAATCACATCATCCGTCAATAATACCAGATTCTTTTTCTTCAGTTCTTTCAAGCCTTGAGCCACTGAAACGGTAGAAAAAGGAGTGACAAAACCACTGCCGCCACCGGTAGGAATCAAATCTGCATTAGGCCCCATTACAGCTGTTTTTCCTTTTAATGGAAGCAGGTTTGCTTCATTCTTCAACAATACCACCCCTTCGCGTGCCAGCTCCAAAGCTGTCTGGCGAGAGAATGGATTATCCTCTGCGATGCTGCTATCTTTCTGTTCCTTATCAAGCATACCATAAGCAATCAGCGTTTGCAGGATATGCTGTACTTTAAGGTTGATGGTTTCTTCGGTCACTGTACCGGTTTTGATGGCGGGGATGAGGTTATCGGCATTCATGAAACGTCCTTTCGGCATTTCAAGGTCAAGTCCGGCATTGGCAGCGCCTACGGCGGAATATACGGAAGTCCAGTCAGACATCAGGATCCCTTTGAAGCCCCAAAGATTGCGCAGGACATCAATATTCAGCCATTTATGCTCGGTGGCATGAACACCGTTCAGGAGATTGTAGCTGTTCATCACTGCACTCACATTGGCTTCCTGTACGGCCTTGCGGAAAGCCGGAAAATAAATCTCATGCAAAGTACGCTCGTCTATGTCCGAACTCGCATGGTGGCGGCTCCATTCCTGGTTGTTGGCGGCAAAGTGCTTGATGGTGGCAATCACTCCTTCCGATTGCACGCCCAAAATATATTGTTTGGCTGTTTCACCCGTCAAGTAAGGGTCTTCACCAAAGTATTCAAAATTGCGGCCACACAGGGGAGCACGATAGATATTCACCCCTGGTCCCAACAGAATGCTGACTCCACGGGACTTTGCATCTTGCCCTAATCCCTGCCCCAATTTATAAAGCAAGCTCCGATTCCAAGTAGAAGCGGAAAGAATACCAGATGGATAAAGAGTACTTTTCGGTGCATGATTGCGGATCCCCTGCGGTCCATCTGCCAGTCTTATTTCAGGGATTCCCAAACGAGGAATTGCACGCAAAGAAAAGCTCGTAAATCCGGAGATATACTCTATTTTCTCTTGCAGAGTCATTTTAGATACAATCTCCTTCGCGCGTTGCTCGGCTTGGGGAGTAATGCTTTGTGCATAGGTCAGAATGCTGCAGGTGAACATACAAAGACCAATAATGCCTGTTTTCTTTTTCATGGTAATCATGTGTTTAATATGGAATGTGCAAAAAACTATATCTTTCAGTTCTACTTTAACAGTTTGGTCCTACAGTAGAATATTCTTCGGCCTTGACAGGTTGTTTTTCAAGGTGCTTCAACTCTTCTACAAGGTACAGAACATAAGTCAGTCACTTTATACGGGTGTTTTACAGCCGCATGGGCAGCCTTTTGAGCAACAGTTTTCCGCGCCTCATCCAACCCTTCCGGTCCATAAGGATTCCCGACTACATTGTGTTTGAAAATGCGCTCAAACCAGGTGCAGGCAGCGGTATAACGTCCAACCTTCACATCCAGATGATAGCCATCCCTATTCAGATGATCACCGATGAAAGAGGTACGCGCATTTTGTATAGCAGTGCCCGAAGGGATGATAATCTTTACCTTATTCGCCTTAGCCGCTTTCTTCACCGCATCGACAATGGCCTGATACATGGTCAGTTGGTCACGGTTATAGTTCTTAAATCCACTATGCTTGGAAGTAGACGCATATGCCCAGGTCTGGTGCAACATCAGCTTTGTTTTCCTCGGAAGGCGCACTTTTACATATTCTATAAGTTCTGGCAGAGAGGCTTCATACGTCTCATACATTCCCGAAAAAGGACTTGCCTGTTGCAAACTGACATAATCCCAGTCTTCATCTGCCAGTACCGTTTCCAAAGACATCTTGCTCTTTTCCCGCTTCTTTCCATCCGTGCCAATTTTCCGGTAGGCATAGGCAGAAGCATTGTCACGGGCATTTTTCACATGACGTTCCAAGGAACAACCACCAATATACATATTACCGATTATGGTTGAAATGCCTTCGGCTTCTGCAAGTTCATGCAAATATTGCTCCACCGCATCTTGCGAAAAGCTATTGCCAATCGCCAATATCTTAACCACTTTCCGCTGTCCGTACGCTCCCACTGCCAAAATGAGTAGCATAAACATACAAATCGCTACAATTCTATATTTCTTCATCACAATCAACTATAACTATACTTATTGGTTATTCCTCCTTTTCATGTAATAATCTCTCATCAGATACCACGCTTTCTTACGCATACCCTGATCGGATATGAGTCCCTTACGGTTCCAGCCATCCTGATTGGTAGGGTGAAAACGGAACGGAGAACGGAAATCGAACAAAATCCAGGGCGATACTCCACGCAGGTTCGGGATATTGTCGAACATACGGATATTGTCTCTATATAAACGTGCCTGATACTCTTCACTCCAAGAGCTGACTACGTTCTCATCACCGGATTGACCATACAATGCTTCACCGCCAAATTCTGAGATAATCAACGGTTTGTCCGTCACAACTTCCCATATAGCGTCTTTCGGTTCAACGGGCCACGGATGGTACCAACCCATATATTTATTGATAGCAACAACGTCTAGTTGGGAAGTAAAAGAATCTTCCATCACAAAACGCTGTTTTCCGCTATCAAAACGCACAAGATCAAAAGCGGCGACATATAGGCGGGTAGTGTCCAGCTGTTTGCCTGTTTCGAGCAGGGAAGTAAGGAATTTATTCCGCTCCTCGGAAGGCTGTGTTTCATTGGCAACACCCCAGTAGCCCACCGCACAGCGGTTCTGGTCGCGCCGAATCATTTCAGAGAGCATTCTCTGCGCTTTCTTACGGGTTTCATTGTCTGTAAAGTCAATGCCTTGCCAAATGGGAATCTCCTGCCAGAGAAGGAAGCCCATCTTTTCTGCCAGGCGTACCGTGTATTCATTCTGCGGATAATGAGCCAGGCGAATCATGTTCACACCAAGCGCTTTCGCTTCGTTTAGCAGCATAGCAGCATCGGCTTCCGAGAAAGCACGCCCCATACGCTGCGGAATTTCTTCGTGGAAAGAGATACAGCACATAAATGTAGGTTTCCCGTTCAGGCAAATATCTGTACCTTTCACTGTGATGTTGCGGAAGCCTATTTGCTCTTCTATGCGGTCGGTACTTGAAGATATGGTTACTCCATAGAGTTTCGGTTCCTCCGGCGACCAGCGTTGCAGCTTCTTTGCGTTCAATACAGTTTCTGCTTTCCCTGCCGCATCGGTGGTAAGCTCCACATTGATTTTAAGTTCGGGGATGGCAACTGCTACTTTCTCACCTGCTTTTTTATCAGAAAGACGAACACGGACGATGATACGGTCGGGAACATTCTTATCCAGTTGGATGAAATAATCTTCTATAAATGTCCGGGGAGTTTTCACCAACAGCACATCTCTTGTGATACCACCATAGTTCCACCAGTCAAATGCCATAGCGGGAATGGCGTCTTTGGTACGGCGATTGTTCACTTCTACCGTCAGAAAGTTATCACCGTCTTTCAACAGGTCTGTTACTTCTACCTGAAAAGGGGTGAAACCACCTTCGTGCTCCGCTATCTCTTTTCCGTTCAAGTAGACTTTACAACGATAGCTGACAGCACTGAAATAAAGGAACTGACGTTTGTCTACCAAACGTTTGGCAGCAAAGTGACGGCCATACCATACAGTGCCTTCGTAATATTTTAATTCGGGCAATTGAGAGTTCCAATCTCCCGGTACATTAAGACGCAATCCGCTTTCGAATGCGTATTCGTAGAAATCAGTATTTCCTTTCGGTTGCTGATTCTCATAGATTTTCATTCGTTGCCCCTGGTCGTACAGGTCGATGATAGCATTCCATTTACCATTCAATGAATGGATATCACGACCGTATACATTTGTCATCAGTTCTTGTGCCATAGCACTTCCTGCAAAAGCGGTCAGCAACAAGAGAGATAGGCTTAATTTTTTAGCTATTTTCATTTATCTATCAGTTTGTGGTATTAGTATATTATTCTTTTCTCGATTCATTCTTCAAGAAGTTCATTATCCAGTTCCAGGCTGCGCTCGACTGTTCCGCATAAGCATAATGGGCGGTTGTTTCAGCAACGAACAGTTCTTTCGGAGCATTAATCACGTTATACGCCGAGTAAGTAGTGGTAGGCGGACAAACCCTGTCATTATAACCGAAGGTATAGAATCCCGGGACTTTAACTTGACGGGCAAAGTTGACTACGTCAAAATACTGAATGGTTTTAATCTTTTCCGGTGTCCGGTTTTTCTCATCCTTAAACATATGCGGCCAACCGCCTGCACGACCGTGGGCATAACCTGCCATATCACACAAGGCGGGATAGAAAGAAACTAGTCCCTTAACACGATTGTCCAATCCTGCAATCACTATGGAAAGTGCTCCGCCCTGACTTCCGCCAAAGGTCGCCAGTTTACCATTAAACTCGGGAAGCGTATATATGAAATCAATGGCTCTCACACAACCTGTATAAACCCGTTTGTAATAATACTTATCCCGATTGTCCATATTGAATGAGTGGTAATTCTTCAAAGCTCCGTTATAAAGGCGGTGATATACCTCTCCTGTCAGGTTGACCGGAATACCGTGAATACCTATTTCCAATATGATGAAACCTTTTCCGGCACGTTCGGCTTCTCCGTTATAAGAACGTATACCTGCACCCGGCACCTTCAGAATCGCCGGATATTTCCCGGCAACCTTCGGGACACAAAGGATGCCGTACATACGGGACGCGTAGTCATTGTTCGCAAACGAGACATGATATACGTTCACTTTATCCGTACACCTTTCCGGCAATAAAGTCATTATAGGTTCCAATGCCCACTTTTCTGCGGCTTCTTTGGTACTCTTCCAAAATTCAAGAAAGTCAGCGGGCAACGGAGTAACCGGTTGCAGCTTCTCAGGAGAAAAGCCGACAGTAGCCACGCCTTCATACTCACGCCCTTGACAACTGACGAAAGCACGGCAACGCAGAAACCCTTCTTTTTGCATAGTACCTGCGTTAATCTCAAGCTTTTCATTCTTCAATGGCTGTTTGCCTGTCTGATGAGGTTTCATCATGTCTTCCGAAATCTCATAGCGCACTTCCAGATTATCTTGTGGGATATTGCATTTCAATACCGCCACTTTAAATTTCACTTTTTCTCCCGGTTTATACAGCCAATTGGTATGGTCGGGAGTGACCTGCACTTGAACCAGTCTTTCTTGTGGCTGTGCCCATACGCCTAACGGCATGGACACAAACAACATCAGAAGAAAGATGTGTACTATCTTTATCATATTCATTCTTTTATTTGACGTATCATTGCTTTAATTCATATTCCGTTTCCCAACCATTAATGTTCCGTTTTTCAACTATTAATACCTACCGACTCAACTATTAACAGTTGACAACCTTAACTGTTAACATCCAACAGCTGAGGAATTAACGCTTCTCACACTACATATTAACTACCTATATATCAACACTTAGCATATTTCGCATTGATTGGCAAGACACATACGGAAAGCCGTTTTCCCACTACTTTATCCGATATTGATAAAGTGCGAAAGAGTTCTTATCCTTCAGCTCGAAACTTACTTTGCCCTGTGCGCCGACTTTAGCGGTAGACTTCCTGCCACTTCCCATCACAGGGGTAAAGGTGACTTTCTTACCCTTCGGAAGCCAAGTGTCAATGGTTCCTTCGGCCTGTCCGTTGTCTTCGCGGTAAACGATAAGATAGCCTTCCGTGTCGGAGACAATCGATTGGAATCCGGTCCACGAGCGTCCCGAAGGTTCTTCACCAATGGGCAAAATGACGCCCTTATGAAACCTGAGTTGAAGGGATTGGTATGCTTTAAGCAGAGATGCCGTAGCATAAGCCTCTCCGGGCAGGTTTGAAGCCTCCATCCACGCCAACGGCTGTGCCGCCAAGGTAATGGCAAAGAGGTAATCGAAACTGTAACGAGCGGGGGCAAAAGGGTCGGCAGCGTCATACTTGTCAGCATTGCGCCATTTGTTAAGGAACTCTATCTGCATCTTTTCCGCCGGTACATAGCGAGACAGCATCCAAAGATTACGCAAGGTGCGATAGGGATAGTAATTGCCCCAATCAGTATAGCGGTTTTCCAGGAAGATGTTGCCGTATTCATTCATATAGTGATAACCGCCGCGACGACCGGCAGTGGCATCGAGATTGAAAATCACTTCATGGTTGGTTTGTTCCAACACGGTATCAAACAGTCGGCGCAAGTTCTGTTCGGCTGTCTTGGTAGGTATTTGCAAGCCGTCTATCTTGAAACAACAGATGCCATATTTCTTATAAAGTCCGATAATGGCTTGCGCATCTTTTTGCCAATCGGCAAAATCATTCTGTATGCTGGGATTGAACCATAATCCGATGCGAATACCTAATTTCTTTCCTTTCTCTACAATAGGTTTCAGTCCGTGAGGAAATTTCATGGGGTTGGGCGTCCAATAATCGGTGTTCTTCCAAATATCCTTAAAACTACCTCCGGCGGTCTTCGAGTTAGGGCTTTTTCCGCTCTGCCAGCCATCATCCAATTGAAAAAGGGTGATGCCCATGCGTGCGGCACGATCCAATTCTGCGAGACAGAAAGCCTCATCTATTTTGGCATCCTGGCTGCGGTCACCCCAAGTATTGAGCATAATCATCTCATCCTGTGCAGCGGTATGGTGGCGCAGTTGTTTCTGGTAAAGACGCAAGGCAGTAAGCGCTTCTTGCTCATCGCCGGTATAGATACCGATAACACATCCATAGATACGAATCCAGCTATCCGGCTTTACATCATTAGACACAATGCCCAGCCCCACTACCATAAAATCGCTAAAGTCCGCCACGAAGTCAGAACCATTATAATGTAACTGGGTACTACTGCAAGGAGCTTCTTTCAAAAAAAAGAAGCCTTGACGGGTAGCCACATCGTGAGCAAAAAGCAGATTACCACGATATGTATTACGACGGTAAGGAAGCCAGGTACGCTCGGTTATCAGGTTGTCATTCCAATCAGTATAGTCGAAAAACTCTACCGTACGGGCACTCCAATGATTGCCCTTGAGTTGCAGCCTGTCCAGCGTAGGAGTTTTCACCCCCGTAGCCATATCAGCCGTGTGCTCTATATTTTTGCGATCGGCATTAGAACGATTATCCTCTTTATTCTGATAAAGTTCCACTTGTCCTTTCAGATAGGTATCACAAGCAATGGCGGGACAGTCTGCATAAATGCGATAGCGACGTTCTATATTCAGCGAACCGATAGTACAAGCCACAGTAGCCTGCAGATAACTGGCGTGAATGCCGTTCGTCGGTATCTCGCCCACGGTGAGCGTAGCATTCGTAGGGATACCTTTCACTATCGAGAAATCGGGTTGTTTGCCCTGTGTCGGAATGGTTTTTCCGTGTTGCTTGTCTGTAAGGCTGACAGTAACAGGCGCACCGTTATTCCACAGCATGGTGCGTTCCATATAGTCATTGCCCATACGTAGCGTGTCACCTTTTAAAAAAGCGTAATACTGTTGTCCTCCCCAAAGCGGCAATGTCCATATTGCCGATAGAAATATCGTGATAATACTTTTTTTGCTCATAGTTTGTCTACGGTTTGATGTAAGCTCCCGGAACTTCCAACAATTCGTTGGGCTCGTTGAAACGTTGGTTATCAGGCACATTGTGTTTACCCAAGCCCGCTTTCATCAGTTGCTTCAATTCGGGCAGATAATGATGATAGATGTCACGCGGCTCCACGCCATGCTTATGGCAGAGTCCAGCTGCCATGCCTACTACTTCGCCCATCATGCCGGTAGTACGCATTACACGCACCGTCCCCAAGGCTACGTGTGTACAACTCATATTACGACCAGCCATAAAAAGGTTATCCACATTGCGCGAATAAAGGCAGCGATAAGGTACAGCATAAGGATGAATCCAACGATGCACCGTAGCCGACTTAAATTCATCACCGGGAAAACGTACACTGTTCACACTATCAGGGAAATGAAGGTCTATACTCCAGGTAGTAGTAAACGAAGCATCCTCATGTGCCACATTCTTGTCTATGTCATCCTGTGCCAATACATAGTCACCCAAGAGACGGCGTGATTCACGCTTGCCTGAGATGTAAGCCACCCAATCGAGCGAACGGTTAGCGTACTTCTTATGGTCTTTATAGTGATTCTTCAGATAGCTCCAGTTGGAATATATCACCAAAAGCCCATAATCGCGTATACGTTCACCTTCACTGATTTGATTGCGGTTCATGCCTGTTTCCCATTTCCATTCGCCCATGGTTACGGGTTCACAGTTTTCAGCATCAAAGCGCACACCATATTCAAAGTGAGGGAAAGATGTTTTCTTCTTCATATCCTTGCTGTACCATTGTATCGAGGCGCCCATCACCAATGAGTCGGACTGTTCGGGAGCAAGACTTTCGCCATATTCATCGCGACCTTCACGCCCCATAGTCCAATCAGCACCGGCTAAATAGCCTATGGTAGCATCGCCTGTACAATCACTAAAAAGAGGAGCGATAAGTTCGGTTCGTTCGCCCGTCTCGATATGCTGGATAGTGACTGATGCAATGCGGTCTCCTTCCATCTTCACGGCTACTGCACGCTGAGAGGCATAAAGGGTAATATTCTTTTCATCAGCTATAAAATCTTCTTTCTTCCAGTCTTCATAGTAGTCACCCGGTTGGGCATTGCCGGAACGTTCATGACCGAACTCACGTATCATACGACCCAATCCTTTGTTGGGGGCCATTTCGATGATACCGCCAAGGTGCACACGAATTTCCGACGAGTTATTGCCCCCCAGCACAGGACGGTCGTTCACTAACGCTACCTTACAGCCCAATCGGGAAGCAGATGCAGCGGCGCACATACCGGCTATTCCCCCTCCTACTACCACAAAATCGTATTGATGAGTGGGCACCGTCTGTTGTTGTCGCAAGCGAGTACGAAGTGCGGCTGTCTCTGCCTCACTCCAAGTAGCGGGTTGCGTATTGGCATCAGTCGTAAGGTAAATGGCATCACAACGGCCGTCGAAACCGGTGAGGTCTTTCAATGCAAGGCTGGTAATCCCTGCTTTCAATACTACCTTTCCGGCAAATTGCCATTGCCAGGAATTACCTGTATGGCCCAACGTCGTTTTCAGCAATTTATCGCCTAAAGCCAGGCGGAATCTTCCAGGACCTGCCGCTCCAGTCCACGGTGAAGTCCAGTTATAGGTACGGGCATATACGTAATATGTACCTGCCTGAGAAATGTTAATCTCTGCTGTAGCGTCCGCCACAGGGATACCCATGCCATGTGCCATGAGATAAGGCGACCCCATTTGATCCATGAACTGCTGGTCGAGCACCCAGCCACCTCTCCGGCTGAAGCTTTCTGCTTCGATAAGCAGTTCCTCGGCTACAGCCATAAGACTACAGGCTACGGCTATGCATATCAATAAGATTTTTTTCATCACAACACAGCGTTTTTAGGATTATTGAATACTAATAGCATTCTTTTTAATAGTAGTCAACAAACACATTGACAAAACTTTGATATCAGTTTTTATTATTTTATTCATAGAATATATGTTTTAATTGTTGTTGTTCAAGGTAGTGGCTCCTTATAATCATCAGTACATTCATTACGTGACAATATAACCATCTTCAAGAAAAAGCGCAAATTATCTTGCCATTTTATAGACTTCATTACCCGCCATCAAAAAAGCGCCAACCCCATAAACTTCTGTCATATCACGAGTCACTTTCTTCGGATCAGCACCGATTTGTTGCACATAACCTAGTTTGCCATCCGGTTCGACTGCTGAAACCAACGCATTCCACCCTTTTATCATTACAGGAAGATAAACCTCCTTATCCAATAAACCTTCATTGATACCATAAGCTATGGAATACACTATAAAAGTAGTACAACTGGTTTCCGGCGACGGATAAGAAGAAGGGTCTAACAGACTAGCGTGCCAAAAGCCATCAGGATGCTGCAATCCGGCAACCCGTGTAGCCAGTTTTACAAACAGCTCTTCATAGAATTTGCGGTTCTTATCTTTCTTGGGTAACTCCTTCAATATTTCAACCAAGCCACCGAGTACCCAACCATTACCACGTCCCCAAAAGACTTTCTTTCCATTAGCTTCACGCTTATCAAAATAGCGCCAGTCACGGTAGAATAGATTTTCTTCTTTATCGAACAAGTAATCATAAGTCGCTTTATACTCACGATTCATGAATCTGATGTATTTCTTGTCTCCTGTCAACATATACAGTTTAGCATATACAGGGGGAGCCATGAATAGAGCGTCACACCAAGTCCAGCGTTCCAAAGTTTTCAAATCTCCCTCCACCAATCTGAAATTACCTTTAGAAGGGTGATTAATAATCCATTCCGTGCGAGCCAGTGTGGGGATAATCATCGCTTCATCTTTATATTTGCGATATAAATCCAAGAAGGATTGGGACACGGCAATGTCATCAGCATGATAAAATCGCTTGTCCGGCTGCCAGCAATTCCGGTGACCTATACAGGTCAACCATTTATAGTAGGTATCATCACCGTCTTCTTTCTCTGCCAGTCCAGCCCAATCGACCATACCGACATAGAGAGCACCTTGCGGCCAGTTCAGGTCGTCATGTTCCGGAGCAGGATGTGGATTGGCAATTTGCCAATCCGCAACTTTTCGCATGATAGACTTAATTTCTGCTTTTTGAAAAGGAACTTCTGTTGCTTGTATAAAAGTAACACATAACAGAAAAACTCCTGGTAAAAGTATTTTCTTCATTATATACCCATTTATTGATCACTCGGTAATTCAAATCAACCGTAATTTTCTTAACCGGTTGGCAACCAAGCCTGTAAAAGATTCAAATTAATCCGTTAATTCTATCTTCACTTTCTGGTCTTTTACCTGAATATAGTACTCTCCAGTTTCCAGAAAACGTTTACCATTTCCGTCTACAAAGCCCAAATCACGTTCCAAATCTATGTCGAAACGGAAGGTTTTCGTTTCTCCGGCTTTGATAGATTGTTTTTCAAAGTACTTCAACTCTTTTACAGGACGTGTAATCGAGCAATATGGATCGGAGATGAACCAGTGTACCGTTTCCAAACCATCACGTTTCCCTGTATTAGTAACGGCTATCTCAGCCGACAATTTCTCGCCGCGTTTTACTTTAGAAGCGGAAAGAGTAACAACACCATACTTGAACTCAGTATAGCTCAGACCGTGCCCGAAAGGATACAAAGGATCACTTGTTATATCTTTATAGAATCCCTGATGACCACGCCCACTTTTACGACGATTATAATAGATAGGGATCTGACCTGTTGAATAAGGGAAAGTCATAGCTAATTTACCCGAAGGATTGATACGTCCTGACAATATCCCCGCCATCGGGAGAGCACCATTTACACCCGGTTGCCAGATTTCCAGTATCGCATCTGAAATTGGCTCCAACCGATTCAGTTCCAACGGACGGCCGTTAACGAGTACCAATACAACTGGCTTGCCGGCTTTTTTTACTTCTTTTGCCAGTTCTTCCTGAATCTGAGGCAGGGCAATGGAAGAACGGGAAGCGTTTTCACCACTCCAGGTCATCATCTCACCCAAACAAAGAACGACTACATCAGACCAGCGTGCAGCTTCCAGTGCTTCTGCAAATCCTTCACGGTTATCTCCTTGAGTACTGCAACCTAACGCATAACGTAGTTCGGCTCTTCCGGCGAACTCAGTTTCCACCCCTTTATAAAGCATTGCTACATCCGTATCTTTTCCATGCCCACACCAGGAGCCTAACAAATCCCAGCCATTCTTTGCCATTGGACCTACTACGGCAATCCTTTTTTTATCTGTCAGTGGTAATATCTGATTCTCATTTTTCAATAATACCATGGATTCAGCCGCAAGCTGGGCGGCAATATCCATGCTTTGCGGACGGAAAAAACGTTCTTTCTCACTTGTAACCGGAGTATAGGGACGTTCAAACAAACCTAAACGGAATTTCACACGCAAAACACGACGGACTGATTCATCCACTTGAGCCATCGTTATTTTTCCTTCTTCAACTAACTCTTTCATATGGCGGTCGTAAGCATGAGACATCATATCCATCTCAAGACCTGCATTGAAGGCATACACTGCTGCCTCTTTTTTGTTAGCTGCCAGTCCCTGATTTTTCAGTTGCTCGATTGCTCCCCAATCGGAAACGATGAAACCATCGTGTCCCCAACGTTCTTTCAGAATTTCCGTCATCGTATAGTGGTTGGCAGATCCAGGGACACCACTGATATCATTAAAAGAACTCATCAGAGTCGCTGCACCCGCTTTCACGCCCATTTCATAAGGGAGCAGATAAGTATCCCAAAGAGTTTGTCTAGAGATTTCGGTATAAACATAATCACGTCCAGCTTCGGAAGCGCCATAACCGATATAATGTTTCAAACAAGCTGCTATGCGGTCTTCGGCAGACATATCATCTCCTTGATAACCACGCACCGATGCAGCAGCAAATACTCCATTCGTATACGGGTCTTCACCGTATCCTTCGGCAACACGTCCCCAACGGGGATCGCGCGCTACGTCAATCATCGGTGAGAATGTCCAGTCCACCCCCGACATTCGGGCTTCTTGCGCAGTAACTGCACACGCTTTTTCTACCAGTTCAGGATTCCAAGAGCAAGCCTGTCCCAGAGAAATAGGATACACAGTACGAAATCCGTGAATGGCATCGTAACCAAAAATAATAGGAATGCCCAAACGGGATTCTTCCATAGCCTTCTTTTGCACATTATTACGCAAAGTAGGATTGGTATCGTAATAAATCAACGAACCAATTTCCGCCGGAACTTTTTTAACCTCTTCTCCTATATTATTCACATTGTTATTCCGCCCCATGGTATATTGATTCAGTTGCAGAATTTTTTCTTCCAAAGTCATACGTGACAACAAATCATCGACTCTTTTTTCAATCGGTGCTTCTGCATCCTTATACAAAGGAAGATTCTTTTTATCTTTTGCCAAAAGAGTACATGCTACTCCCCACAGGCATAAACCGAAAATTAATGCTTTTCTTCTCATTACGTTTTCGTCAGTTAGTTATTTTTATTAATCCAAATAGCTCTTCAGACAAACACATTGTCTGTCACTGATTTTCATACAAATCTATAGGGAAACAAGGTCATCAATCCGATGACCTCGTTCTATCTAAATCTGTCCCATTTTATATCATTCTACCTGACTGATACGCATAGCATTAATATGCCCATCTGCAGCAAGCCCTGTATCTTTGCCAACAACTTCTATTATAATCTTTCCGTTACTATCAGGTTCAATATTCTCAAAATTAGTAACATACTCGGCAAATGGAACAGCATCAAAAGAAGGATAAACTCCATCACCAGAGGTTGCAATCTTCAAACCTGTTTTAATTACTTTCGTCTCACTCTCAATCTTACCTTTCAATTTATAAGCAGAAACTCGTGCATCCTTACTACCCGCATAGCGCACAGCCAAAATCGTAAAATTATATTTTTTAGCGGGATCTAATTCTGAAATTTCAATCTGCCCAGCTCCTGTATCACCTTCGCCTTTGGTTCCAATTAGCATCAATCCATCTTTCCATGCTGAGATAGGAAAATCCATTCCATCTACAGTTATAGCTTTTTGACTATCTTCACCACCAACTCCCGCATAATTTCCAGTAAATCCTCCAAGAACTTTCAAAACTATATTCGTATAATCTCCATCGGCATTTTTCAACCATACAGGAGTGGAAGATGCAACGTATGATATTACATTATTCCATGGAAGAGACGATAAAGAGTTCGAACCGAAATCTACATAAATAGGTGTTTTCAATCCTCCCGATATAATATCCGGTTTTTTAAAATCAATCATATCAGTAACTTCATCCGGTTTCATTACTGCCAAATGTGCGGCATTCTGAGCAATCTTGACTATTTGCGGATCAATAGTTTGAGGCGCATATGAATTTCCAACTACTGTTTGTCTAAATATAGCCTCAAACCAAGTACATGCTGCCGTATAACGCCCATAAGTTACTTCCAAATGATAACCATCCCGGTTGAAAGCATCTCCCAAGAAAGAAGTGCGTCCATTCTGAATAGCTGTTCCTGAAGGAATCAATATGTTGAGTTCCGTATTATCCTCCATTGCCTGGTTGGCTGCCGACACAATCGCATTGTACATAGTCATCTGATCCTTATTATACTCCGGAAAACTTTCATGTGTTGACGTAGAAGCATAAGCCCATGTCTGATGCCACATCAGCTTTGCTTTAGGACGAAATGTCTGCACTTCGGCTATCAAGTCCGCTAATGCGGCATAAGTTTCATACTTACCTGATTTTCCACTTGCCTGCTGCAAACTAATGTAATCCCATTTCTCATCAATTAAGGCATCAGACAAGCGGTAACCACTTTTATTAACCTTCTTACCATCTTTCACCTTTCTATATTCATAAGCAGCATTATCACCTCTCATATTATTCAGATGTTTATCCAAGTCACATCCGCCTATGTACATATTACCAATGACAACCTCAATACCAGCCGCCTGAGCCAGTTCGTACAAATATTGTTCTACCGCATCCTGAGAAAAGCTATTACCTATTGCCAATATTCTTGTCGGGCTTTGATTAACCGTCACAGAAATAAAAGCTGAAAGACGTTTTGTTTCCCCCGGGCATTCTATCTTTATAGAAGCCTTTCCAGACGAAACACCCGCTATGGTAATACTTTTATCATAGTTCATAATAGCAGTAGCCACATCTGGATTAGAAGAAGTACAAACATACTCCAATTCACGTTCTTCATCTGAGCTAAATGTAATATTTACATTAGTTTCCTCACCTGTCATCACAGTCACCTGCTCAGAGGCTACTATCATCCATTTATTGCTCAAATAAGGATAAGGCTTTTCATCATCTGAGCATGAAGTAAAAACATTTCCAAACGACAGAAATATATATAATAGAAGTAAACCACCCCAAAGTGATTTGCTTTTCCAAAACAAATTTCTCATAATAATTAATTTTAGTTACTATGTCCAATGAAATTCAAGAAATGAATAAGACTACTCAGTAAATCACTTTACAGTAACCTGCAGCAATCTCACCCAACCAGAATCTGTCAGGTTCTTTGTTACAGCCATTTGCAAACCAATCTCATTATCCTTGGTCGTATCAACAAGCCCTACAGCCCAATTGTAAACTCCAACAGAAACTCCTTTCATTGTTAAATCAAAGTTATATGTAGTCGGTTTGCCCTTTAACCAGGTAGATAAGTCAGTTTGCTCATCAACAAATACTTTTACCGCTTTATCGTTATTATCTAACAATGCAAATGCAACTTTGTATTTTTGATTCCACTGTGGTATATTCGTAGGACAATATCCCCATCCCATATTATTCCAACGATGAACAATTGACACTTTCTGTCCACTTGTCACATCTTTCGGCAAAGAAATCATATCGGGATATAAACGATATCCACCTTCAGTAACAAAACGCTGTACCAAAGAAAAGCATTTGGTAAACCATGAATTTGTTTCATCTCCCACACGAAAATCCATCATATTTACATGTGCTTCGGCAGAAGCGTCAAATTCCCCTTGACGAACATCTTCCGGATGGCCTTCTCTATATTTTCCACTCGGGTCAATCCAATAACGGTGTGTTCCTCCAGTAATCCAACCACCTTCCATTATTATAGGACGTTTATAATTCCATCTTTCAGCAAACTGTTTTTCCCAGTCTTGATAATAACCTGTCATACCAAAAGCATCATGGCGTAGACTATAACCCTTATTTATCGCACTATTCAAAAGTTTTTCTGTGTCTGAGGCTACTGCCCCCCAACCGGAAGTATTATTAGCACCTACCAATCTATGGTAATTGATGACCAAAGGAACTTTCTTAAAACAATGCGAATACAAACTTGTAATCCATTCAAAAACTTTTTCCTTATTTGCATAATCTTTATAAACCATAGTATGCGCCTCTCCCCATTTACCTAGCCCATAGGCATCAATAAAATCGACTTTATCCGGATCATCAAACTCTTTGGCAAATGCTTCAATAAAAGCAGCATATTTTTGCTGAAATATTTCATCATCAGGATAAGGAGATTTACGGCTTTCGCCATTATTTCCATTAGGATCCGGATAGGAGGCAGCACCTGCATCGAATACATACTGTGGGGTATTCAGACCTTGGTCACGCCCATCTACAACTATACGAAAAGATAATCGCATATTTCTATCTAGCGCACTTTTGAACAATTTTGTCAGTCGAGCGTTCGGATCATTCCAAACATACACACCTTCACTCGGATTTAAAGAACTCCAACTAGTACGAATATAACAAGTACTTGCATAATCGGAAACCTTAACCGGTGTTGCTAATTCCGGCACTTTCATGTTATCGTATCCCATAGTGGTCCAGAAATTTTCATCCCAACCACGTCCCATATACATAACCCATCCATTTAACGGATTACGAAGAACTGTCTTTTTATCTCCAATAACCTTGACTGTTACATTCCCGGCAGGAAGCCCTTTATCTCCCTCATCAACCGCTCCGTCATCGCCACCTGAACATGCAGATAAAGTCCCCGAACAAGAAAGTAAACAAGCCAAACTCCATAGTCTTACAACCGATAACATTTTCTCTATTTTCATATATTCCAATCTTATTTAATTAAAAAATATTGCCGTATCTATCAAGAGAGTCCTTTCGTATCTGAATCGCTATTCCGATACGGCAATAATTAATATTACATTACTGCGTCAACGTTTCTCTGCACGAATTGTCATATTTCTCAAATCAAGAACAATGAAATTTGCGCCAACCGGAAGGTTATAATAAGAGTTACGTTGTCCTCTACTAGAACCGCCATACAATTCTCCTGTCACTCCTAAAGCTAACGAAGCACTTCCGGCTGTTTGATCATCAATCGGTTTACAACTATATGCCCAAGCGTTATTTCTGTATGTACCACCATCTACAACAAACTTCACTCCCTTAGCTCCCTTTATTGCATTACCCGAATATACCAATACTTGAGGATCTGCCAGACTTGGCGTAAATCCTGTCCACCATCCCCAACCTGTTCCATCTCCATACATCCACAAATTTGTAACTACGGTAGTATGTTCTTCCGGTGGAGTAGCCACATCCATCCATTTAACAACTACCGGCTCCAGCTTTTTATCTGGAGAATAAATCGTCACAGTCTTTTTCTCCATATTAACTACGATACGATATTCACCATCTTTCGGAATATTCCATGCAATAGGTTCTGCCTTCATCATAACATTTTCAGCTTCACCATCTTGCAAAGTACCTTCCCCATCTGCCGGACAGATATAATTAGTTTCCCCTTCAAATTCTACGGGAATCTCCAATTCTCCTTGTTTCAAATCGCCCAAGAAAGCATATTGATACTCATTCTCCACCGTCTTACTCATCGTGATTCTACCTCCGGTCATTGCAGTTCCATCAAGATAAACTCTATCTGCATCGAAAACAATTGGTTTATAAGGTCGAACGTTTACTGATACCGTACGAACTTCCGGTTTTGCCCAACGGGTTCCACCATCCCATTTAGCTATGACACGAAATTGAATCGTTGCAGATTTATTACTGGACTGCCCCCATTTTTCTGTCAGCAAGTTCTGTAATTCTGCCGTTGTGTAGCTTTTACTAAACACACCTTCTTCTTCATCATTACGCACACAGGAATTAAAATTGCTTCCTTCAATATCTATCTTAGTCACATAAGAAATCATGTATTCCTCTGGCATTTCCCGGGCTGGGGTCCATTCAAAAGTCAGCACTACATCATCCAGTCTGTCGCCATCCAATTCTATATCCGTAGTCGAAGCAGTCAGTTCCAGACACTCTACAGCATCAGATTGATTATTATTCTTGTCATCATCATTACATGCACTCAGGCATATTACAGCAGCCATCGGCAACCACTTATATAATGATCCTATTTTACTCATACTTATTGTTTTTAAGGTAAAACATTATTTCCACCATCCGGGCAGTTGTCTCAAATTTATATTCACATCCATCTCATCTTGAGGTATAGGCCACCAATAGCTGATGAACTTTCTTGTTTGGTAAACAGTACGCTTGTAATAAGAGTCCCTATCCTCCTTCTTCGCCAACATATTCATTCCCCAAAACTTTCCGTCCAACGCAGTTTCAGCTTCCTTCCAACGGCGTAAATCATCAAAACGTAATCCTGCTTCACAATTCATTTCTACCCGTCTCTCTCTACGAATTAACTGACGCATCTCTTTCGGATCAGTCGGAGCTGTTATTTTTCCAGCTTCCGTACCCTCACTATACTGAGGAATACCCGCTCTTTCACGAATCTTATTGATATATTTCAATATTTCCTTTTTATTAGAATCATAAGTTCCCATATCAATACTATATTCATTCAAAGATTCAGCATAACTCAGATAAGCTTCAGCCAAACGATAAAGACATCCTTGACGATTCTTATAATTACCACTACTTTCTGTAGGAATTGCAGAAGGGTCTACACGCTTACGAATCAAATAACCAGCACATGGTGAATCATGAGAGGGACCTCCATCCTCACCACCATTAAAAAAGTTTGTTGCTTTCTTTTTACCCCAATGATATTCTTCATTGTATAAGACAGATATATAGAAACGGGGTTCACGTCCACAATACATTTTATATGTATTAGCCGGTACAATTACATTCTGATCCTTTGCTGCATCTCCTTTCGCTGTCCCATACATCCATCTTGTATTAAAAGATTCATCTGCCGTTGAGTATCCATCTTCACTATAGCCTGAAGCCTCGTTTTTAATAGGAGTGCCACCATCATTCGTATATCCAGTAATAGGAACCAACCCATTCCTCATAAAGAAAGCATCAACCAATGACTGGGTAACCCCAATGGCACCAGCCCCACCCATACTACGCGGGTTTGCCTGACGATCGAAATACCCTGCATCGTCATAAGTTCTAGGATATATTATTTCTAAATTACCTTGATTACGCCGAAGCATCAATGCATTCTGATAAGAAAGGAACGGATCGATATCTTCTCCATTACTCAAATATTCAATATGTAATTTATGCCCCGATTTCTCAGCCTCATCAATCACCAGTTTATTAGCTTCAACTGCTTGTTTCCAACGATTTGGGTCATGTTCTGAATTAAAAATCGGCGTACCATCACAGTTCTTCATATTTTTCATGTCTGTATCCTGATTTCCATTCACCAAATCACTAGCGGCAAACGTAAGTAGACGGGCACGTATAGCCAAACAGGTAAGAGAAGTAATACGACCATATTTATTATCATCGTCATAGAACGGAGGTAATTCTTTTGAGGCCTCAAGCATTTCATTTGCAGCCCAATCTACTACTGTATAGAAAGGCTCTTGTTTTAATAATAAACTTTCTCCTGTAGTTTCCTCAGCAGCTTCACGAATAATAGGAATAGCTCCATAAGTCATAACCATCATCGCATGAAATTGTGCAATAAGGAAGCGACATTCGGCTTTCATATAATTAACCTCTTTCTCCGAAACATCTGCAATTGCATGTGCATACTTTATAAAAGTATATGCCGAACGAATAGCCTTTGGAAAAGTTGTCCAATAGCTAATTACCCCTTCATTATTCGCCGTCCAGTTTCCGTTCTGATAGAAAATAGCTTTAAAGCCTTGAGACTCCCATCCTACAGAAGGCGCTAATTCATCAGCAACAGCATCTGCACCATCATATGTATAAAATTTAGGAACTAAGCTATAAATATATGCTAACCAACGTTCCATATTATTCTTATTTTCAAATACAGATTCCAATGTCAACTGATCATCCGGCTCTTTGTCCAAATAATCAGAACAAGAAGACATAGGAACTAAAGCTATTAAGCCTAATGCAATAAATACTATTATTTTATTTTTCATACTATTATATCTTTAGAATCTGATTTCAAAACCTGCAGATAATGATTTCATTACAGGATAAGCAGCACCCGTTTTATCTTTTACTTCAGGATCCCATAATTTAAAATTCGAGAAAGTCAACAAATTAGTACCTCTGACAAAGACACGCGCACCAGAAATAAATATATTCTGCATCCATTTTTTGGGAAATGAATATCCTAATTCAATATTTTTCAGACGCATAAAGCTCATATTTCGCAACCACCATGTAGAAGGCTGACTATTGTTTGAGTTAGTTCCATAATCCAAACGAGGATAAAAGACATCCTGGCTAGGATTATCTACAGTCCAACGATCATTATAATTAGTGAATATATTATAAGTAGTACCTTTGTTAGAAGCCGGTATAATGTTTCCTGAAAGAATATTCCAACTTCTTCCAATTCCTTGGAACAATACACCAAAATCAAGATCTTTCCATTTCATATTCAGTCCAAAACCATATACAATCTCGGGATCAACTGTACCTCCTATCGGTGATTGGTCGAATGCATCAATCGCTCCATCCTTATTCACATCTACATATTTGATATCACCCGGTCGTACCTTAGCAGTAAAGCTTTGCACTGGAATTCCTTCTTTTAATGTTCCTGTTGCCACATCTGCAAAATCATCTTCAGTAAAAAGCCTATCAGCCACATATCCGAACAACTGATTGACCGGGTGCCCCGTTTCAGCTCTATTTGTACCAATTACAGCCTGAGGTTCATCTTTCTCTATTATTTCATTATGAGCATAAGTAAAAGTACCCATTAAACTTATATATAAGTTCTTATTAAACTGTTTGTTGACATTCAATGACAATTCAACACCACGGTTAGTTACTTTACCATAATTACTCCACGGCTTTTTAATAAAGCCGGCTGTTGCCGGAACCGAAGCACGTTCCATAAAAATGTTATGACGCCGTTCCTCGAAAACATCAACCTGTAAGTCAACCAGACCTTTCAATAAACCTAATTCTAAACCGATATTGGCTTTATTTACAATTTCCCATGTTAAATCAGGAACTGCAAATTCTCCTTCTGCCATACCATTTTTTGAATATCCAGACTCTACTCCCCATTTATACAGTTTCAAAGTCGCATAATCATCCAATATAGTAGAAAGATAAGCAAAACGACGTCCTGACAAGTTTGCGTTACCTGTTTGTCCATAAGAAGCACGCAACTTCAACTTTGAAATAATATTTCTCATTGGTTGCATAAATGATTCTTCAGATACAATCCAGCCAATTGCCCCTGATGGGAAAAAACCGTATCGCTTACCTTTTGCAAAATTTTCAGAACCATTATAACCAAAATTAAATTCAGCTATATATTTTCCACCGTAAGTGTAAGAAGCACGTCCAGCCAATCCTTGAGTACGATATGGTAACTTTTCACCTTTATCATAATTACGGCGATTAAATAAAAGCAAACCAGAAACTGCATGTTTCTCTGCAAATGTATGATCATACATCAGACTTGCCTCCATATACACACTCTTATTCCCATAATCAGCAGATTTATCATAACCCAAAAAATTACTACCGTTTTGCTTTTTTGTCAAAACAAGTTCTCCCTCTTCATTTCGAGATGTAGCAGCATTATAATATTCCGGTGTTTTTGAACGTTTCACTGTACCGCTTGAATAACGGTCAAAAGAAAATACACCTTTAACTTTTAAACCCGGTGTTATAAATTTCAAGTCCTGTTCCAATGAAAATAATGTTTCAATTTTACTCGCACTAGTACGTTGATAACCACTTTGAGTAGCCATTGCCCAAACATTACCTTCTTCCGTTCCAGCCATTTCTCCTGAAGAATACTGCGCAGGAAAGGTAAAAGGAACAGCTCGGAATGCACGACTAAAAATCAAGCTAACATCCTGAGTAGTAGAATTACGGTCCTGCAAATAACCACCAATGTTAAAACGTAATTGAGTGGTCGGAGAAAGTTTTAAATCAACATTTGAACGAACATTATATCGCTGTAACTTGATCGAAGGATCCCATTCTTGCTTCTTATCTCGTTGCAAGATACCTTGCTCATTGAACACAGCCGCAACAAACGAATAGCGCAGACGCTCTGTACCTCCTGAGATATCAACACTCACTCGCTGATTAGATGCATTATCTTTAGAGATTACATCAATCCAATCAACATCCGGATATAAATCAGGGTCATATCCTGAACGAGTCTTTGCAATTCTATCAGCATACATAGGAGACTGTCCAGTATCAATCAGAGCATCATCCAATACTTGCATATAATCAGCTGCTCCAATATATTCAGGCAATCTAACCGGTTGAGTAAATGAGAACTCACTCTTTACTACAACACGCGGCTTACCGACCTGCCCGCGTTTCGTATTAATAAGCACTACGCCATTAGCACCGCGAACACCGTAGACAGCACTTGCAGCAGCATCCTTCAATACAGAAAAAGATTCAATCTCCTCCGGATCAATATTATTCAAATCACGTTCAATTCCATCCACCAGGACCAAAGGATCCCCACCGGCTTTTCCAAATGTACTGATACCACGAATCCAAAAGGTGGAGTTATCATAGCCCGGCTCACCGGAGCGCTGTACCGCAAGTACACCTGAAACAACACCGGCCAAATTATTACTCAATGAACGGCTTGTAGATACTTTCAATTTCTCAGGCGCCAACGTAGTAATAGAACCGACTACCGACTCTTTCTTTTGTGCACCGTAAGCAACAACCACGACCTCATCCAACTGACCTACATCCTCTACCATCTGCACGTTAACAACTTTCCGGTTATCAACAATTTCTTCTTTAGGCACAAAGCCAATATAACGGAAAGAAAGTACTGACTTTCTCGTAGGAACCATAATGCTATAATTACCATTCATGTCTGTCAATGAATGTACTGTAGAATCATTCTTCAAAATGATTGTTACACCAATTAGCGGCTCCCCTTTTTCATCTGATACGTTACCTGTTACCTTAATACCCTTTTGCTGTGTAGTTTGCTGCACTTTAGGAGCTTCTGGGACCGAAATCGTAATTTGCCTTCCCGACATCTTATAATTCAGCCCTGTCTCTGAAAACAATTCTTTCAACACAGCATCTATTTTCTTATTGGAAACTGAAATGGAGACTTTATTATTCAGATTTTTTTGAACATTCGCTGAATAAATAAAAATGTACTTACTATGTTTTTCGATATAATCTAAGATATCTTTAACTGTGGTATTCTCATATTGTACCGAGAACAAATCTTCTTCGGAATTCCATCGGATAGAATTAGTACCGAACGAAGAACTAGGAATCATAAAAAAGACGTTTATAATGCAAAAAAGCTTAAGTCTTTTTTTTAAGTGTAAAAAAATACTTTTCTTTACCATAAAAATTTCTTTTTAGGTTAACAATTTGGGATTTATTGATTTAACTAAGGAATTACTATCGGGTAAATACGGCAATATTTATCCGATTTTTTGTGTCATGATGATAATCTGTTCTTCATAGGCAAGCATATTTAAAAGATTAATTAAAAAATTATTATTTATTCAAGTATATACTAGTATCTCTTTTTTCTATCGTAAATGGCAATGTTTGCTGAATACATTCAATCACCTCATCTATATCATCTTTCAAATCTAGTTTTCCATAGACCTTCTCACTACCTACCAATGGATCACATTGTATGGATACACCATAATAAATGCTTAGCTTCTGAATAATCTGCGATAAAGTATTGCCATTCAACAGCATAATTCCATCTATCCAACTAATATATTCAGCTACATCCACTTGCTTCTGACAGACAATTGAACCATCTGCTATATTCAATAAATCATGTGGAGCCAATTGTGCCTTCTTCTCATTCTTATCAGTTACTTCTACTGATCCTTCTACCAATACAATATTGGTCGCACTTCCCCGATAATTGGAAATATTAAACTTTGTACCAAGTACCCGTAATTTAAAATCCTCAGATTCAACAATAAAAGGACGTTTCTTATCATGAGCAACCTCTAGAAAAACTTCCCCTTGAGTATATATCTTACGAATGTCACCTTTAAAACGACGAGGATAAACAACTTTAGACTGGGAGTTTACCACTAGACGAGTCCCATCTGACAACTCTATTCTAGCCCTCTTACCTGAGGGAACAATCAACTGATTATATTCTTGTTCATCTTTTACCTTTTCTTCTTTAATAACCTGAGAATTAACCGCAACTTTTCCTTCCTTTGAATACTTAATAAAGGCATCTTCATCTAAGTTCAATTGTTCTTTAGCAGTTATCAGAGTTACTTCATCAACAGTCTGGCTGTCTAGACCTTCCGCAATAGCTTGTAAGTCTAAATCAACTGCAGTTTCTAGATTCATAAAATAAATAGTTGATATACAAACTAGAATAGAAGCAGCAATAGAAGCGGAAGTTATTAACAAATAGTTCCGTTTGCGCTTCTTTTCGCTTTTTTGTATTTTCATACGAGTTCTCTCTATAATGGAAGAAGCATCAATTTTCTCTTGTTCGCAGCTTTCCCAAAAGAACCTCAACGTCTCACCTTCAGGCATAGTGGTAAAATCATCCTCAAGTTTTTCCTGAGAATTCAACTTACCAAATAAATTTGCAAGGCGAAAGTATTCTTTCAAGTTCATAATCTTTTTTAATGTTGTTCTATAATTAAAGACGCAATTAAAAAAAGAATCTCCTAGTTAAAAATGAACTTTTTTCTCATTTCATGTAAAAAAAATATATAAGACAGATTTGTTTCACGAATAGGCTATTGATAATCAAACAAATAAGGCAAGAATAAAAATATTATTCTCAAAAGCGAATATTTAGTTTCTTAGCAATTTCTTCCAATGCAAAAGCTATATGATTATTTATAGTCTTCACGGATATATCTAATAATGCCGCAATATCTTTATAAGGTAGGCCTTCTATTTTCGCCAAGAAAAAAACATGTTTACATTTCGGTGGTAACTGTTGAATAGCATTGTTTATTTTCTCCATTTCTTCTCTGCTAATCATAGCCTCATCCGGAGATTGGATTGGGGCAAATATAAAATCTCCTATATCATCAAGCAATAAGTCTGCCTTTCCCTTTTCTTTTCTCAGATAAGAAAGAGCCTTCCGATAGGTTATTGTTTGTATCCAAGCATTCATATTTTCTATGCCAGCCAAAGTTCTTCTATTTTTCCAAACTTCAAAGAAAACATCACTTACAACCTCTTCAGATGGCTCCTTTTGACCAATCAAAGCATAAACATAGTGGTATAAACGTGAGGAATAATGTTCCATAAAGCGGCAAAAAGCCGCTTCATCACTGTTTACAATTCTGTCTATGTCATTACTTTCAAGTTTCACGGAAGTGTTTTACAGATTACTTCTAATTAACAAAATTGTGCCAAATATAGTAGTATATTAGGAAATATAAAAATAAAAACCGAATTAAAAGTTATCAATTATAGAAAAGTATATACAATAAATATTACAAAAGTCTTTTACTCAAATATCGCACCGGATACCATACAGAAAGAAAGCCGACCGTTAGAACTGTCACAAAGATAAGTAACACATCCCAAGCGTGAACACTCACAGGATAGGCATCCACAACAAAAGTACCACCTCCACCACCTAATGAGATAATCCCGAATTCCTGCTGGATGAAACACAAAAGCAACCCTAAAGCAATCCCGGAAACGGCACCGAAAAGAGAAATAAGACGACCTTCGAATAAAAAGATACGAGAGATCAGTTTATCATCCGCTCCTAAGCTACGTAATGTTACAACATCATCCTTCTTGTCCAAAATCAACATAGAAAGAGAACCGATTACATTGAAGCAAGCAATCATCAAGATAAAAGTAAGGAATAAATAAGAGATCAATTTCTCGATCTCCATGATACGGAAAACATCCGCTTGCTGCTGATAGCGGTTCTGAACGATAAAATCATTACCTAGTATTTTCTCAATTTTGGCTTGTACAGATGAAACATTTGCACCAGGCTTCAATTTCAATTCTATAGCGGAAACCTCTGTTGTATAATCCAGCAGTTGACGAAGAAAATCAAGAGAGGTAAGAATATACTTTCCGTCATATTCCTGCTGATTAACAACGAAGACAACTCCGGGAGAATAAAGATAATCACGATTAAAGGAAGCACTCGGATTTGCCATATTTACTTTAGCATTCCGTTTGGGTAAATACACTTGAAGAGGATCAACAAATTGAAGTCCCGTACCCAAGGTTGCCACCAACTCTACCCCCATCACACCGTAATTCACAATAGAATCATGAAGAAGAAAATCACCGGCTCCATAGAGAATACTATCGATGGCTGTCAATTCTTCAAAATTATCCTCTACCCCCTTTAGAACAACCATAGCTTGACGGTCTTTATATTGTACCATCGCATTCTCTTCGAGAGTTTCTGTAAATATATCTACTTCAGGAAGCAGGCAAACTACGCCAATCCGTTTGTCCTGACCATCAAAGACTTTCCCCTCACGAACAGTAATTTTTAGTTGCGGGTCGAATGCTGTAAAAAAGCCGGCTACCATATCCTGAAATCCATTAAAAACAGAAAGCGTGCAGACCAATGCAAGCGTAGCAAGAGCTACTCCGCACACAGAAATGCCGGATATGATATTAATGGCATTATGTTTCTTCTTCGAAAAAAGATAACGCCGGGCTATATAAAAAGGAAAATTCAACTCTGCAACAAATTATTTCATTTCAGCAAAGAATCAATCTTCTCAATATAATCCAATGAATCATCCACAAAAAACTTCAGCTCCGGAATAATACGTAACTGATGGCGTACACGGGTTCCAAGCTCATAGCGAATGGTCTTCATATTATCATTGACATTCTTCACTATTTCTTCTGCCTTCTCGGACGGAAAGACACTAAGATAAACACGGGCTATACTCATATCCGGGCTGATACGAACAGCACTTACAGATACCAGAACACCCGGCATTGCTTTTGTCTGAAGCAGAAATATCTCACTAAGCTCTTTTTGCAACAGTCGAGATATCTTATTCTGTCTAGTTGTTTCCATAAATCTACTCCTTTATTTCTTTCTTATAATCGTTAACCCATCACGCAGGGGCAATATCACTTTCTCCACCCGCTCATCTTTTGCTACGAAATCATTGAATGCCTTAATCCCGATCGTCTGAGTATCAGCACTACGAGGTTGTTCCAACACATGACCATCCCACAACGTATTATCGGCAATGATATATCCTCCTTGTGAGAGATGCGCCAGCGTCATTTCGTAATATTCAATATACTTGCGTTTATCTCCATCTATAAAAGCCATATCAAAAATAATCCCCAAATCGGGAACCAGGCTCAACGCATCACCTATATAAAAACGGATTTTATCCGCAAACGGTGATTCCTCAAGCCACGGACGAGTAAAATCTTCTTGCTCATCATTTATCTCAAACGTATGTAACATTCCGCCCTTCTGAAGCCCTTCAGCCAGACAAAGAGCGGAATACCCGCTATACGTTCCAATTTCCAATATCTGGCGAGGCCGAATCATTTCCACAAACATTTTCAACATCCGCCCTTGCAAATGCCCGGAAGCCATACGGGGACGGAGTAATTTTACGTGCGTATCCCGATAGAGTGCTTTCAGATAGTCACTCTCGGGATCAATATGCTGCAAAATATATTCGTCTATAGACTCAGTCTCTTGCATATAGCTTTTTACAAATAGCGGTTATTATTCGGCAAAACAGTCTCTTCCGCATGCTTCAAAGCATCTTCCACCACATTGATTTCGAGGAATGAAGTCTGCGTACCTTCTTTACCACTACTCAAATATCCTACCATGTCGGAAGGTTGCAAGCGACCTTCCTTCAACAGACGGCGTAAAGCAGCGAAATAGTATTCCTGCCCATTTGCCAATTCCGGCATATAGATTGCCTCTACCCCATAAGAAAGAGCCAGATGACGCATGGTCTTTTCCTTATAACATATAGCCAATACCGGATATTTACCACGGAAGGCAGCCAGATTACGAGCAGTACGTCCACTGTAACTGTCCGTAATGATAGCACGTATTTTCAGTTTAGATGTAGCCTTAACAGCTTGTTTAGCAAGAAATGCCGTAACATCATTACTATTTTCATCCAAAGGAATGCGAATATCGTTTTCCTCCAACTTATCCTTCTCAGCCTGAGCTGCAATCTTAGTCATCGTTTTCACAGCTTCTACCGGATACTTGCCATAAGCAGTCTCCCCACTCAACATCAAAGCATCTGTACGATAATAGATAGCATTGGCAATATCCGTAACCTCCGCACGAGTCGGACGAGGATTATTGATCATCGTATGAAGCATCTGAGTCGCAACAATTACCGGTTTCTTAGCCAAAATACATTTACGAATCAACACACGCTGAATACCCGGAATACGTTCCTGAGGCACTTCTATACCTAAGTCACCACGAGCGACCATAACACCGTCAGCCACTTCCAGAATTTCGTCGATATTATCCACTCCCTCCTGATTCTCTATCTTAGCGATAATTCTGATATCGCTATTGTGAGCATCCAGAATTTCACGAATATCAAGCACATCCTGACGATTACGCACAAAAGAGTGGGCTATAAAATCGATATCTTTTTCAATAGCATAAAGAATATTATTGCGGTCTTTCTCCGTCAAAGAAGGAAGATTGATACGGACACCCGGCACATTCACACTCTTGCGACTTCCTAAAGTAGCTTCATTTTTCACCTCACAAAGCAGATAATCGGCAGTCTTATCAATAACCTCCAATTCCAGATCACCATCATCAATCAAAATGGTACCACCGATATTCAAGTCATGCACAAAGTTGGGATAAGAGACAGCGATACATTCGCGGGTCGTTTCAAGTTCCGGATTACCAACTATTTTCACTTTCTCCCCTATCTTATATGGAATTGGTTCCGCATTAGCAGTCGTGCGAACCTCCGGTCCTTTAGTATCCATCAGAATCGCAATACGGTTGGACACCGCACGCACATTTGCAATCAAAGCTTCAAAACCTTCACGGCTGGCATGCGCAGTATTCATACGCACCACATTCATTCCGGCATCAAATAATTGTTTGATAAAATCCACATCACAACGTCTATCCGAAATGGAAGCTACAATTTTAGTCTGTTTCAATAACATAGTCTTTCTACCTATTTATATATTATAATCTTTATTTATTCTCTAACAATGCCTCCAGAGCCAAACGATACGAGTGCAATCCGAACCCGCAAATAACCCCTTTACAAGCACAAGCAATCATGGATATATGCCGGAAATCCTCACGGCTATGTACATTAGAAATATGCACTTCAATCACGGGAGATGTCACAGAACGAATTGCATCCTGCAAAGCAATAGAAGTATGCGTATATGCACCGGCATTCAATATAATGCCATCCACGTCAAATCCGACCTGCTGGATGCAGTCTATCATTTCTCCCTCAATGTTCGATTGAAAATAGTCGATCTCCAAGTCAGCATATCTTTTGCGAAGCTCAGCAAGATAATCTTCAAATGTAACGCTTCCATAAATAGAAGGTTCACGCTTACCCAACAGATTAATATTCGGGCCATTAATAATTTGTATCTTCATCGCACAATCCTGTTTTTTTATACCTTTGTATCCAAAGAACAATATTTCAAGGTGCAAAGATAGAGAAAAGAAATGGAAATCAACGAAAAAAAACAGAAGAAGGAACAACAAGCGCTGATAATCAGAAAGTATCAGCAGTATCTTAAACTGGAAAAGTCCTTATCTCCTAACACACTGGAAGCTTATCTTACAGATTTAGACAAGCTATTAAGTTTCCTGACCTTAGAAGGGATTGATATCTTGGATGTATGCCTGGCTGACCTCCAACGTTTTGCGGCAGGCCTGCACGACATCGGCATTCATCCACGCTCACAAGCACGCATTCTGTCGGGTATCAAATCATTTTTCCGCTTTCTGATCATGGCAGACTATCTGGAAGCAGATCCCAGCGAGCTGTTGGAAAGCCCTAATATAGGCCTCAAACTCCCGGAAGTACTGACAGTAGAGGAAATTGACCGGATCATTGCCACTGTAGACCGCAGCAAAGCCGAAGGACAGCGGAACAGAGCTATTCTGGAAACCCTATATAGCTGCGGGCTCCGCGTTTCGGAACTTGTCAATCTTAAACTATCCGACCTTTATTTTGATGAAGGGTTCATCAAGGTAGAAGGAAAAGGAAACAAACAACGTCTTGTTCCGATTTCCCCCAAAGCCATTAATGAGATAAAGCTCTATTTTACAGACCGGAATCAGATAGAAGTCAAGAGCGGACATGAAGATTTTGTTTTTATCAGCCCACGAAGAGGTAAAAGACTCTCGCGAATTATGATTTTCCACATGATAAAAGAACTAGCACAGCAAGCAGGTATTACCAAAAACATCAGCCCGCACACCTTCCGCCATTCTTTTGCGACTCATTTACTGGAAGGCGGAGCCAATTTACGGGCAATCCAATGTATGCTCGGACATGAATCAATCGCAACAACTGAAATCTACACCCACATCGACCGCAATGTGCTTCGCAGTGAGATAATTGAACATCATCCCCGAAATATTAAGTATCGGAAAGAAAAAGAGTCATTATTTCATTAAATTATGATAAAATCGCCCCCTTATCCATATATTTATATTAAGAATTAATATCTTTGCGTTACTTTTTCTGCGTAAAGTAGAAGAAGATTTGTGAATAGACGATATTTCAATTACAAACATTTAATTTATACCTAAAATGACTAAGAAGTTGTACTTGCCTTTACTCATGGCAATGGTTGTTGCATTATTCTCTTCTTGCAGCAAAAAAATGGGTCCGCTGTCAGCTGATTACTTCACTGTTACTCCGCAAGTGCTGGAAGCAGTAGGTGGTAAAGTTCCTGCTACCATCAATGGTAAATTCCCTGAAAAGTATTTCAACAAGAAAGCGGTTGTAGAAGTTACTCCGGTATTGAAATGGAATGGTGGTGAAGCTAAAGGCCAACCGGCTACTTTCCAAGGTGAAAAGGTGGAAGGTAACGACCAATCTATCTCTTATAAGATGGGTGGTAGCTACACAATGAAAACCTCTTTTGACTATGTTCCGGAAATGGCTAAGTCCGAGTTATACCTCGAATTCAAGGCTACTATCGGTAAAAAAGAAGTTACTATTCCTGCTGTGAAAATAGCTGATGGTGTAATTTCCACTTCAGAATTAGTTAACAATACTTTAGGTAATGCTAATCCTGCATTGGGCGAAGACGCTTTCCAACGTATCATCAAAGAAAAGCACGATGCCAACATCATGTTCTTGATCCAACAAGCTAACATCCGTTCAAGCGAGTTGAAGACTGCTAAAGAATTCAACAAAGAAGTTGCTAACGTAAACGAAGCAGCTAACAAGAAGATCAGCAACATCGAAGTATCTGCATACGCTTCTCCAGATGGTGGTGTAAGCTTGAATACTACACTGGCTGAAAACCGTGAGAACAACACTACTAAGATGTTGAACAAAGACCTGAAGAAAGCAAAAATCGATGCTCCGATTGATGCAAAATATACAGCACAGGACTGGGAAGGTTTCCAAGAACTGGTTTCTAAGTCTAACATTCAAGACAAAGAGTTGATCCTTCGCGTTATTGCAATGTACCAAGATCCTGCTCAAAGAGAAAGCGAAATCAAAAACATCTCTGCTGTATACAAAGAATTGGCTAACACTATTCTTCCGCAGTTGCGTCGTTCTCGTTTGACTTTGAACTACGAAATCATCGGTAAGTCTGACGAAGAAATCGCTAAGTTGGCTTCTTCCAATCCTTCTGAATTGAATATCGAAGAATTGCTGTACGCAGCTACACTGACTAACGATCCTGCTAAACAAGAAGCTATCTATACTCAAGCTACAAAACAATTCCCGAACGATTACCGTGCTTACAATAACTTGGGTAAATTAGCTTATCAAGCTGGCAACATCGATAAAGCTGAATCTTATTTCAAGAAAGCAGCTAACGTAAACGCTTCTCCTGAAGTGAACATGAACTTAGGTTTGGTTTCTTTGATGAAGGGTGACAAAGCAACTGCAGAAGCTTACTTCGGTAAAGCTGCCGGTACTAAAGAACTTGGCGAATCTATGGGTAACCTGTACATCGCTCAAGGTCAATATGAAAGAGCTGTAAACTCATTCGGTGACTCTAAGACTAATAGTGCCGCATTGGCTCAGATCTTGGCAAAAGACTACAACAAAGCTAAAAACACTTTGGCTAACGTAGAAAGACCGGATGCTTACACAGACTACTTGATGGCTGTTTTAGGCGCTAGAACTAACAATTCTTCTATGGTAACAAGCAGCTTGAAGAGCGCAGTTGCTAAAGATTCTTCATTGGCTAAGAAAGCAGCTACAGACTTGGAATTTGCAAAATACTTCACAAATGCAGATTTCATGAACATCGTTAAATAATAGAATTACCACTCTATTTTAAATATTAAGAATTGCCTGTCATTACAAATGACGGGCAATTCTTTTTTTTATCTGCAAAAAACCGTACTTTCGCAGAAAAGAAATAAAAGCAATGAAAAAGAGTAGCATTTTAATCCTCATAGCCATCTGTCTATTCGGTTGCAGCAAGTCTTCTAAGGAAGTAAGCATAACCGGAGAAATCGAAGGATTGGGAACAGATACACTTTATCTATACGGTATGGACGAATTGCGCGACCAAATAGATACTATTTTCACCAAAGACGACAAATTCTCTTATTCAACCCCAATAGACACTATTACCTCCGCTTTTCTGCTCATTAAGAATCAGATAGAATACCCTATTTTCCTTGATAAAGGGAATAAAATCAAAATAAAGGGAGATACCGGTAGTTTGGAAGCCCTAACCATCGATGGCAATACATACAATGAAGAATTTACAGCTTTCCAAAAAGAACTGAGCGGTTTAAATAACCCGTCCGAAAAAGATGTGGAACAAAAAGCTGAAGAATTCATACAGCAACATCATTCATCTTTCGTAAGCCTCTATTTACTAGATAGATATTTTGTCCAAAAAGAATCTCCGGACTTCAATAAGATAAAAAAACTAATTGAAGTCATGACAGGAATATTGCAAGATAAATTATATATTGAGAAGTTGAACGAAACCATATCCCAAGCCGAAAAAAACGAAATAGGGAAATATGCCCCCTTCTTTAGTTTGCCTAATGCCAAAGGAGAAAAAATTACCCGCACATCAGAAGACTTCAAAAAGAAAAACCTTTTAATCAACTTCTGGGCTTCTTGGGGAGATAGTATATCCAACCGTCGTAACAACAATGAACTAAAGGAACTTTATAAGAAATACAAAAAGAGTAAATATATAGGTATGCTCGGTGTCTCCTTCGACGTGGACAAAAAAGAATGGAAAGACGCAATAAAACGCGATACGTTAGATTGGGAGCAAGTTTGTGATTTCAGCGGACTTAATTCAGAGATTGCCAAACAATATACCATCAAGCAAATTCCCGCAAACATTCTTCTGTCGGCAGACGGAAAAATCCTGGCTAAAAATCTTAGTGGAGAAGAGTTAAAGAAGAAAATTGAAGAAGTCGTCTCCGCAGCAGAAGAAAAAGATAAGAAAGACAACAAAAAGAAAAAATAATCAGTAACCAAACGTGTTAATCAAAGTATTCGGAGCGGCTGTTCAAGGTATTGATGCAACACTCATCACAATCGAAGTCAACAGCTCGCGTGGCTGTATGTTCTATCTCGTCGGCCTTCCGGATTCTGCGGTCAAAGAAAGCCATCAACGCATAATTTCCGCTCTCCAAGTTAACGGTTATAAGATACCGACCAGTAATCTGGTAGTCAACATGGCACCCGCAGATATTCGTAAAGAAGGCTCAGCCTATGATTTACCGCTTGCCATCGGTCTTCTAGGAGCCAACGGCACTATATCTTCTGAAAAATTTCCCCGCTATCTATTAATGGGAGAGCTAAGTCTCGACGGAAGCATACAACCTATCAAGGGAGCTCTTCCTATTGCGATTAAAGCTCGTGAAGATGGCTTCGAAGGATTAATCATTCCCCAACAAAATGCCCGAGAAGCTGCCGTAGTCAATCAATTGAAAGTTTATGGTGTCAGCAATATTAAAGAAGTCATCCAATTTTTCAATAATGAGCGAGAATTAGCGCCAACCATAGTTAATACTCGGGAAGAGTTCTATGCCCAACAAAGTAACTTTGAATTTGACTTTGCCGATGTAAAAGGACAAGAGAATGTGAAAAGAGCCCTCGAAGTGGCAGCAGCCGGTGGCCACAACTTGATTATGGTAGGTGCACCCGGAAGTGGAAAGTCAATGATGGCAAAAAGATTACCCTCCATCCTTCCTCCACTTTCTTTAGGAGAAAGTCTCGAAACAACCAAAATACACTCCGTAGCTGGAAAGCTAAACCGCAATTCATCACTAATAACCCAGCGCCCCTTTCGAGATCCACACCACACCATCTCACAAACCGCCATGGTAGGAGGAGGGAGTTTTCCCCAGCCTGGAGAGATAAGCTTAGCTCACAACGGGATCTTATTTCTTGACGAATTGCCAGAATTTAGTAGAAACGTACTCGAAGTACTACGACAACCGTTGGAAGATAGGCGCATCACCATTTCCCGTGTAAAAAGCAGTATAGATTATCCTGCCAGCTTCACATTGGTAGCCTCCATGAACCCTTGCCCATGTGGTTATTACAATCACCCGACCAAAGCGTGTGTATGCAGTCCCGGACAAGTGCAGAAATACTTGAATAAAATTTCAGGCCCCTTACTTGACCGGATAGATATACAAATTGAAATAATTCCCGTTCCCTTTGATAAGATCTCCGACCAACGGAGAGGAGAATCCAGTGCCGCTATTCGTGAACGTGTCATCCAAGCACGTCAGATACAAGAAAAACGCTATACTGAGTATTCAGGAATCTACTGCAATGCTCAAATGAATAGCAAATTGCTGTCACTATACGCCCAACCGGATGGACAAGGTCTCTCTTTATTAAAGAATGCAATGGACCGTCTAAATCTTTCCGCCCGCGCCTACGACCGGATATTGAAGGTAGCACGTACCATTGCCGATCTAGAAGGAAGTGAACAGATACTTTCCGTTCATTTGGCGGAAGCCATAAGTTATCGGAATCTGGATAGAGAAAATTGGGCAGGATAGAGAGTCGTGTCTTGTTAACTCATATTACCTCATTATTCGTATACTATAATTACCGTTTATAAGACATACTCCCGAACGCGGAGCAAGATAGTACGAATATATTTACAACTTAATATGTAAACTTAGATACCGTTTATAACAAACTTTTGAGTAGTTTATTATAAACGGTATCTGAGTTTATTAAGAACAATCAAATAGAGAATTCAACTTTATTCATGATTTTTTCACAACAAAAAAGGCTGTAACCCCCATAAAGTTTACAGCCTCCATTCTATATAAAGTCTTTCATCTCCCAGCATTCACTACGGAGAAGAAACATAATTGTCATATCTTTGCACTATTTTAAAGCTCAAATTCATCTATTTTTCTGTTTATTATTCCAATTATTTATAACCTTGAAGTACAAATATACATCTTTTTTAGAGCTTTGTCAAGTGTTATATAAAATACTGTTACTTCAACACATTACATATTTCAATATTCACCTTTTTCAAGCGTTGCTCCTCCAATTTAATCACTTTGCGGTCATACGTCATCAAACCGTTGACTTCTACTTCAACATCCGTAGTCTGTGTATAAACAGCGGCAGAAAATCCACGAAAAATCATCTCTTTTAGCATATCAGCATATTTCAAATATTCATCTGTAGCCTCCTTAGAAGTATTAAATTGAATATATCCCCAATTCCGATTCGGCTCCCAAATATGCTCCTTTAACACCAACCCAATCCCCCCATATTCTCCAAGTACCGTTGCACGTTGGGCATCATACAAATACATTTCCGGACCCGGATAATTATGTAAGTCAAGCATATCACCACAAGCATAATGATTACCTCCACTGGCAGGATTCACTAAACGGGATGGATCATACTGCTTTGTCCATTCTGCAATCTCGGAGGTCTTAAATTGTCCCCAGGCTTCGTTAAAAGGTACCCACGTTCCAATGCAAGGATAAGAATAAAGGCAATCAATAATTTCCTTCCATTCCTTACGAAACATCGCTTCTGATTCAACAGAACGTTTTACCTCTGTTCCCTCAAAATATTTACGATTCTGCCATTCCGGATTCTTGTCACCACTCGGCATATCTTGCCATACTATAATACCCAAACGGTCGCAATGTGTATACCAACGTGCTGGTTCCACTTTAATATGCTTACGAATCATATTATATCCAAAATCTTTTGTTTTCTGGATATCATAAATCAATGCTTCATCTGAAGGAGCTGTATATAAGCCATCAGGCCACCAACCCTGATCTAAAGGACCAAACTGGAATAAATCCTTATTATTCAATTGCAAACGTACAATACCATTTCTATCTCGCTTCGTAGAATATTTGCGCATAGCCGCATAACTCTTTACTTTATCAACCAACTTATTAGCTGCAAACAAACTAATCTCCATATCATATAAAAAAGGAGAGTCCGGAGACCATAATCTGACACGTGCCGGCATCATAATTTCAACAGGCATACCATTAATTGAACTTCCCTTGGCTACCAACTGCTTACCCTCAAATACTTTCACTTCTACTTTATTTGAAGTATTCTTTTCATTTGTTACAATCTCTACAGTCAGTTTATTCACATCAATATTAGGGGTTGTTTTAAGATTTATAATAGATTGCATAGGTACAGGTTCCAGCCACACAGTCTGCCAAATACCACTGACTGGCGTATACCATATTCCCCCAGGTTTACTAACCTGTTTTCCCCTAGGTTGAAAACCTTTATCTGTAGGATCCCAAACCTTCACCACTAATTCATTCTCTCCATTCAACAAAGCAGGAGTAATATCGAATGAGAAAGGAGTGAAACCACCAGTATGTTGACCAACCTTAACCTGGTTCACCCAAATATCCGTTTTCCAATCAACAGCTCCAAAATGTAATAAGACCCTCTTCCCTTTCCACTTAGAAGGAACAGTAAATTTACGTTGATACCATAATTCATTCTTCTCCCCCAACATTTTTCCGACTCCAGACAAACTGGATTCTACAGCAAAAGGAACCAAAATCTGTCCATCATATTTCTGTGGGACAGCCTGCCCCAATGGAGAAATGACATAATTCCATAATCCGTTCAAGTTCATCCAATCGGTACGTTCCATAATAGGACGTGGGTATTCGGGTAACACGTTCTCTACGTTTATCTTATTTGCCCAGTCTGTCTTAATTCTCTCTCCCACCGGTTTCCATTGAGCAAACAGATACGAACAATTAAATAATACGACTAAAAAGAAAATCAAATGTTTCACCATTACATTAATATTAAAGTTTCTAATATAAGATTAGTAAAGTCATTAGAATCTGTAGAAAACTTACTAGCTGATAAATAAGAGCATAATTCAATTTAATCAAGTAAGAATCGTTCAGCCCGTCCGGGAGTAAACAATTCCCATAAAGAAGCGACCGTCCATCCTGGTGCAAAAATATCATTATAATACCCTTTTCCATTTTTACCATAATCCCAGTTTGTATGTTGAACGACCTCTGGATAGAAACCGGACTTTGCAACCCCACACAAATATCCTTCATATGGTAATAATTGACGCATAGAAGTAGAAATTACTTCAACAAAATTTGCAAAGCGAGGCTCATCATATTCTTCTGATAACCATCGGAGCACAGATGCAAACTCAAAAACAAAAACATCAATATGATTATTTTCGACAGAAACATTTCCCCATCCACGAGTCTTCAGCCCTATATCACCCAACATCTGTCCTGGTGCAAAAGGCACATCCCATACATAATACCAGGATAAAGCGAAATAAGCAGCCTTTCTTGTCAAATCAGCATAATGTTTATGTTCTTCTCCCTTAGTAATCAATGAAAGATAATAAGTAGCAGTAGCAGAATAAAGTGAGGCCTCTTTATCTTCACAATTCGCATCCAACGTAGATGAAAAATAATCAGCCTTAGAGATCAGTTCTTTCTCCAAATAGTCTGCCGTACGCTTTGCACTAATCAAATAACGTTTATCTTTAAAATACTTATATCCCATCACTAAAGGCAACGTAGCAGAAGGAGTACTTCCCCCACTTTGGTCAACAATCGTAAAATCATCACGGAACTTACGAGGAAAACTACCATCAGGACTCTGCAATTGTAAAAACATATCCAGCATTTTTTTTACACACTGCTCCCATTTAGGGTGCCTTCGTCCACTTGCTTTCTCATAAGCCAAGAAATGAAGCATAGCATAAATGCCTTCAGACTGACGTCGAATACTATGAATCGGTTCATAATAACCTTTATCAAAATTTACAAACTCTTTAAAGAAACCCGCTTTAGTAAAGCCATTTTCCAAATAGCTATCAAATATTTTTACGCTATTAGCTTTTAAATCTTCTCGATTACATTGCCAACCATACTCCCATGCATTAAATGCATTCAAAAGAACACGACCGACAAAACCAACTTCTGCCTGCCCATTACTTACACAATCTTTTGTTTTTAAGTGTATGCCTGAATTATAAATCAAAGGTCGATCTGTAACCAAACTATTGACAAAAAAGCCACTAAGTGTTTCTTTTACATCCGCTATAGAGTGAGGAGTCTTTACTATACACGGAGCATACGTATCATAGCAATACTCCCACATAGAACGAACAAAGTCAGAAAAATCATCCGCATTCCCCTCCAAAATACTCCAAGTCAACAGAATAGACTCTCCCTTCTTTAAAAGCTGAAAAGCTGTTACTTCAGGAGCTAAAGTCAGCTTACGAATATAACTCTTAGGGGCCTCCCGATAAGGAAAACCAAAAGAAAGAGCAGATACTCCATTACGATTCTCAAACCCTGTAAAACCTAAAGAAGTCTTTCCAGCAAGAATGATCTCTCCCTCTTTATGAGTGGCCAACGCATCTGTAGTAAACTTATCCAACCGATTCACTACAACAAACCGCTTTTCCTTCTCACTAAATATACCTGTCAATGGCGCACTTAATCTATCTTCACGAACCAACCAGCTGTCTGATGTATGGAATGACGGAGCCTCCTTAGGAGAACGCAGATTGCGACGATACCAAAATCCTGGCATATAGAACAGACAATCATCATGTCGATAAGCTGTACGCAATTGTTGACTATAATGAAAATACACATCCTGAGCAGCAGTTAGTTGTACCGTCAATTGCGTATGCTCGCCTTGTTCTTCCACTTTATGAAAAACCGTTATCGGTAACTTTTCATCCGAACACCATTCATAACTAAAATAACTATCCTTCAGTTCATTGGGACGAAGTTGATAAGATACTGCATCATTTCCAGGAACCTTCAGAGATAGTTCAACCTTCACAGTTTCAGGAATATACTTCACTGCTCCCATACAAATAACCGTACTGGTCAAAACCATTGTACAACCCATTATTGTCCTTAACATCATTCTCATACCTACTTATTTTTTTACTACAAATTCATTAATTAAGCCCCGTAAACTTTACCGGCCAATAAACAGCATATCGTTCAAAATGTATTTTATAAAATGGCTCCAACACCATGTTCTCAAATCCCTCCAATTTTATCCTAAAACTTAATGCATCTCCCGAGTTTGGCTCCACATAGGCAGGAATCTGTTCTATAGGGATTTTCCAAGTTGGCACTTTGTCTAAATCTATTTTATTCATTGCTGTATTATTCATTTTTCCCAAAAAAGTAACGGGCAAATTCTCTTTACCCAAACGCCCTGCAAGTACATATGGACCATACAATAGTGCAATATATTGTTTGGACCCAATTAAATGCTCCACATATACATGTAGTGAAAATTGCAAAGTTATTACATTCTTCTTACCCCAAACCCGTTCAATGACCCAATATCCATCTTTATCAAGCAAAGGTTGATCTATTATCTTCCCGTTCACCATAAAGGAAACGTGATTAGTCCATTCAGGCTTACGGATACGAAGAGCCAATTTCTGTTTCTTCTTTAAAGTCAAAGTAAAATTCACCAAATCTGACTCTGGAAGATTATTGTGTTGGATCAGTTCAAGTCCTTTTGCTTTCCATGAAAGAACAGAAGGAATAAACAAGTTCACTCTAACACTACTTTTCTCATGACTATATATAAATTTTCCAAGCTTAGCCGGACTTTCTAATCCCGTATGCCCACAGCACCAAAAAGAGCTATCACGGGAAGCATAAATACGATAATGTCCCGGACGCATTGAAGTAAAATAGCAACATGTACCTTCTATCGGATCATAAGCAGACAAAATATGGTTAAATAACACCCGTTCATAATAAGCAGCTTTAGAGGCGTCAGGATATTGGCTAAACAAAGATTCGGTTAAACGCAACATATTCACCGAGTTACAGGTCTCCGGACCTCCAATCTGAAGTATCCTCTCTCCAAACTCTTCTTTTTGGAAAAAATGTTCACCTGTACTGTTTCCTCCTATCACCCAAGTATGATTCTGTACCACAATCTTCCAAAAGTTTTCAGCTGCTAACAAAAAGCGCTGATCCCCTGTATGCAAATAATATTTATGAAATCCTGTGAATTTTGGAATTTGTGTATTAGCATGCCAACCGAAAAGTATATCCTTACCTTCAGACAAAGGAACCCACATAGCACGATCATTTAAACGCCGAGCCCAATCAAGAAAACGTTTTTCTCCTGTCAACTCATAAATATCAACATAAGACTCATTTATAGAACCATGTTCACAAATTAACAACTGTTGAATCTGTTCATCAGTAAGTTTATCAAGCACCATATACCCAAACCAATCTGCCAAACGAACAGAAATAGGCAATGCATCCTTTAGTTTACACTGTGTATAAACAGACGAAAGCCCAAGTAACATTTTATTTATCAGATAAACAGGAGCCCAAACTCCATTCACTGTAGGGTTATTAGTATTTATCTTCCCTGATACAACCTCCTGAAACAACTCCCTACCATTTTTAATACCTAACAAAAATCCATCCTTTCCCGCTTTCTGGCATAATTTCAATTCTTCTAATATGTATTTCAACCGTTGCAACAAATTATCATCGCCTGTTGATTGATACATCATGGATACGGACGAAAGATAGAATCCAAGAAATCCACCACGCAACGGGCCAGCTCCCCACACATCTTGAGACTCCCAGCCTGCATAAGGTGCTGCCTTGGGAGCAAGTCCTGCTTCTATACGATAGAAATGAAGCAAAGAGTCTGGATTTAACCAAAGCAGATACTCCTTGCCTTTCTGCTGAAGGGTGCGAAAAGGGCTATCTAACAAACGAACCTCCTCAAACGGAAAATAAGTTGTTCCAAACGGAACAACAACTGTTAACTGATTTTGGGCAGATGCTAATACACCTCCCAAAATCCATACAAACAACGCTATAAACAATCTCTTTGCCATTCTATTATGACTAATCCTATTGTGATTATATAGGCTTACTATTATAATTTCGGTTTTTTAGCCTCTGTAGAAGCTGAATTATTTTTCACGACAGGCCACCCTTTTTTCCAATTCACTCTATCTAGCAATAAAACTCTTCCATGGGGATTGGCAACACTCACACCATGATATAATATCCAATCATTACCAGCCTTATCAGTCACCAGTTCTGCATTGTGCCCTGTTCCCACAAAACTTTTATTTTTAGAAATTAATACTTCATGATTATTCTCCAACATTGTTTTACCTTGCTTATTAAGATAAGGTCCCCACAATGATTTAGAACGCCCTACCACAGTCTGATATGTGCTTTTTAGCCCTTCACAACAGGTTCCGGTAGAAGCAAACATATAGTAATAACCGTTTTTCTTATGTATATAGGTTCCTTCATATGCAGTTCCAGCAATTTGTTTTTTTTCTGCCCCCAATTTAACAGCTAAACCATCTTCTTTTAGTTCTACACCATAAATTCCACGAAAACTTCCCCAAAAAAGATATTTTCTCCCATTGTCCTCAATATAAAAAGGGTCTATCGAATTTTGAACCCCAATTTCATTACTTCTAAACATCATCCCATGATCTTTAAAAGGTCCTGCAGGACAATCTGCTGTAGCTACTCCAATACCACAAGTCCACTCCCCCCCCCAACGAGACATTGAATAATATAATACATATTTATCTCCTATTTTATTAATATCCGGAGCCCAAAGATTTCCCTTAGGTTCAAAAGTTGGACGCGTTTCAGTAGTAAAAGCTGTACCGACAGACTCCCAATTCACCAAATCCTTAGAACGGTGAATTGGAAGATTCCTAATATCCTCCGTCGCATAAAGATAAAAATATCCATCTTCCGCTTCAATAACTGTAGGATCTGGTAAGCTATAATTAACAACTGGATTTTTATAAGTCTTACTAGGTTCTCCTGCCATAAGCGAGATGCTTATGGCAATAAAAGCTTCCATCAACAACAATCTCTTCATATATTTATTTTCCATGTTTCGTATGGTTAGTACCTTTCCCTAAAGCCTCTGCCAACGCATCCAACATACCATAGCCAAAGCGATTGTCCGGCAGCAAATAATGCCCTTCAGACCACTCATTAAAGCAGGCAATAGTCAAGATACGAGGAACCTCCGGATGTTTGTTCAAATATACAAAAGAAGACTGTACAAATGCTTTAAAAGATGCTGGATTCTCATTTTTAAAGATAGTACATGCAGGCCATTGACTACGATTCGGCTTTTCCGGACGATTGTTCGGAGCAATGTATCTCGGAGTAGAATCCCATCCCGGAGCCACAGCCGGAACATAAGGAATATCAAATTGCCCGTGATGCTCATCCCATAGTTTGAAAGCAACATCAGCTGCCACAGTACCATAATCTGGCAGCTCGACCTCTTTTGGTTGAAAACGTCCAGCAATCCAGTCCATCGGATTGTAAGATCCTACGGTACTATAACCTTCTTCTTTCATATTTCCACAGCTAAAACCTGTAACATGGAAATGCAACCCCTTATGACCCATTTTTTTTGCATAGTCTGTCAATTCTGCGAATAATTGTTTTACTCCCGCAACTCCTAATTTAGTCTCCAAACGACGAGCATCCCAAATGCAAATCACCGGTTTTCCGTCTATTTTCCAATAATTATCCAAATGACAATAACGAGAAATCATATAAGAAAGACTTTTCCAACATTCTTCCTTTGAGAAATCAGGAGCATCATAACTAGGAGGATATGCATTACTCCCGTCAGTACGTTTCGTAGGATACAGCACATACCAAGGGTGGTTAGTCCACATACAGGCAAATTTCACGTCTTTTGCATTATTGGCCTCCAAAAAGCCATTTTCCAAAGCTTCATGTAGGCATGGCTTACCATCATACCAATACCAATCCCAAATAAGCACATCAATCCCACTTTGCTTACAAAGTTTATTATAAGTTTCCCAAGTCGAAGGTTTACTCTCATCCAATTCTCCCAACAAAGGAGTACGTGGCTGCTGATGTCCCTCAAACCAAGGACGTGCACTTCTAATTAAATTATATTCCGTCCATCCTTGGGAATATATCTTATTATGTAACGCAGAAGGATGATAATTCGGGAAAGCGTATGCCGCAACAGTCAATCCTTCCGGTTTCTTTAACAAGGCCGGATTTCCTGCAAGTGTTTCCAAATCATCCGGCAAACGATTTACTTTTTCTTTTCCTTTTTTTTGAGCATAGGCAGGTACTAATCCTATTATTAACAGGAAAACGACCCATTTTCCTATGCGACTTAATAGCTGATACTTCATTGTTTCTAGGTATTATTTAGTTTTAAATTATCTAACACAAAGATAGACACATTTGAATGTATACAATAAAATAAATATCCCAATAAATGGAAGAAACGTCTCAATAAACGGACCTTGAATATTCAAGGTCCGTTTATTGAGACAAATTACTATTATTCTACTGGAATATTATCTTCTGCACCAAAATAACCGATATTTTGGTTAATACGTCCCTGAGTATTTGAAGTTATGGCCGTTAGAGGAACTGGCCAAAGCACATGGTAAGGTTTCATAATGAAAGCATTTGTAGAATAAAAATATTCTTCTGCGAAGAAATTATTCTTTTCCATAATACGATCATAATACCAGTTCTTCTCTGAGAAATTACCTAAGGAATAACCGTCCTGACCTAGCTGCGCTTTAAGGAAAGCAATACGAGTTAATTCCACTTTACGATGTTCTTCAATGTATAATTCTCTTGCCCTTTCATCCAATATATCGTCCAAAGTAACAGATGGCAGTTCCGGAGCTTTGGCACGACGGCGAATTTCATTCACATCTTCTTTTGCCAACGGTAAATTACCCAACCAATAATAGGCTTCCGCCCTCATCAAATACGTTTCAGCCAAACGAAATACATAAGTATCAGTAAAGCCTCCGGTAGGAGTTTTACCCACATTAATATCATCTTTATAAATTAATGTTTTAACTGTTGGAAAAGAAAAATAACAACGCATTGTATCACTTACAAATGCCCGCTCAATAGGCTTCCCGAAATATTCTTCACTACCACCTTTGGAAGCCGGGCGATTATATGTAAGTCTAGAAATGTTAAACCAATTGTTATCATTATGTCTTATATCATTTCCGCATTTACCCCAAATAGCATACTGAGAATAGTTTGTCGGACGGATCTTTGCAATACCACGTCCTAATTTTTCTACCCATTCATATCCTTCATAAGGACCTGCATCATACGTAGTACCCTGTTTGCCATCAGGAGTCTTCACTGCTGCACCATTACACCAATAAGGAACAAAATTACGCATACGTGCTGACCCTTTAGGAGCGACATTACCCTCTATACCATATCTTTCCTGAACAACAAAAATTGCCTCCTTATTTTCAGATGCACTTATATTATCCTCCTGAAACAAATCATTGAAAACATCCAAACTTGCATCAGAAGCATTCACACCAAATCTTTCTTTCATCAAATGCAACCCATAATCATTGATACATCTAGTTGTCGCATCCACAGCAAATTGGAAATCACCTGTACAAAGATATATTTTTGCTAATAAATGTTCACCGGCAGCTCTGCTTACACAACCAGGCTGTACGTTTTTGGGAAGCCATTTTACAGCAAATTCCATATCAGTTTTCATTTGTTGCAGGATTTTCATTCTGGAAGTTGAATAAAAATCCAACTTTGGTCCTGTCACCTCTTCTAATAACAAAGGTACGTCTCCCCATTGATTAACTAACAAATAATACCAATATGCTCTATGAAAATACCCTTCTGCCAACAACTGATTCTTATCATCCTCATTATCTATATTTGATTTAGGAACACGACTAATCAGTGTATTAGCATATTTTATACCATTCCAAGCTAAATCCCAATAACGAAGATGTAAGGCCATATTAGTGGTAGGAGTAAGTTGAGTTTCCAGATTATGAATTTCCTTCACCTCCGGAGCTCCCATTACTGATATATCCGACCAAGCATATTCATAAACCAAGGGTGTTTCACAATAACCTGCATTAAAAGCATCACCAAACCACTCCCATTTTATCTGTTTACGAGAAGTAATAAGTAAGGCTTCAAGCCCTTCTTTATCCATAAATGTATTTTCCGGAGCGAAAAACGATAATGGTTCAGGATCAAGATCAACACATGATGACAGATTTACAACCAATAAAGAAGCTGTCAAACATTTAATTATATTTTTCATTGTTTTCATCTGAATATTTTTCTTCTATTTTATAAATTACAAAGTCACATTTACACCCAATGTCCAAATACGGGGGCAAGTACCCATATTCTCCGGATCGTAATAATTCCATTTAGTCAGAACGAACGCATTATCCACATTCAAGCTAACTTTGAGATTCTCAATAGAGAATTTTTTCAAGAAAGTTTTCGGAAATGTATAAGCCAACGAAATATTTTGCATTTTCACATAATCCCTCTTCTTAAAAATCAAAACACTCGGATTACCACAGTTAGCTCCCAAACGGGCATATTCCGTACTTGGATTCCAAGGTGTCCAGTATTCAGTCATAATAGAATTCGAACGATCGAAAAAACGATTATCTTCATTTCTTGCTAAATTATCTTCTCCCAGAAAGTTGAATTCTCCACGAAGCACAAATGAGAAGTCCAAGCAGTTGAATAATCTCAAATCACTCCGCAATGACATACGATAACGCGGTGTTCTCGAACCTAACCAAACTTTATCTTTCTCTGTAATCTGACCATCATTATCTAAATCAAGCAATTTAGGATCTCCAGGCTGTTTCCCATATTTTTTAGCTTCCTCCTCTTCACCCAATTGCCAAATACCATTCCATTTATAATAATAGATATCCTTGATGCCATGCCCAATATACCATCCATTCTGAACATCGTCATCTTCACGTTGACCGATTACATTACCATCTTCATCCTTCACATCAACCATATTACCATACAAATGCTTGATTGTATTCTTATTAGTAGAATAGATGAATGTAGTAGTCCAGTATACTTTTTTCGGAATATTCAAATTAACACTTGTCAAAGTCAGTTCCAGTCCTTTATTATCCACCTGTCCCAAATTGGCAATCACACTATTATACCCCACAATAGTAGGCAATGAACGATCGACAATCAAATCAGAGGTTTTGTTATAATACAAATCTAATATACCACTCAAACGCCCTTTAAACAATCCAAAATCTAGCCCTAGATTCATGGCACGTGTTCTCTCCCATTTCAGCTTATTATTAGACAGATTATCCGTCCATACCCCTTTCACTGGTTTCCCATCAATAATCATATCCGTTACATTCAATTTAGAAAGAGCAGCATAACGTCCGATGTCTCTATTACCATTTTCCCCCCAAGAAAAACGAAGTTTCAAATTATCAACAACCTTCAGATTTTTAATGAAAGATTCTTCTGACATACGCCATCCCAATGCGAATGCAGGATAAGTGCCATAAGGATTCTCTATACCAAAAGCGGAAAAACCATCTCTACGTACAGAAGCAGTTAACAGATAACGATCCATCAATGAATAATTCAAACGTCCTAATAGGGCATTACCAGTTTGCACTTCATCATTCGTCTTAATAACAGGATTAATACCTGCATGCAAATTATGAAATCCTAAAACCCCGCTAGGAACAAAACCTGAATTAGAGGCTACCGTATTCCAAAACTGATACTTTTCAGCACTATATACAAAAGTCGCATCAATCGTATGAATGTCAGCAATCGTATAATTCCATTTTAACATATTATCGACAACCCATTCGTAATCAGAATATTCATCACGTTCAGCCTCACCACCTTTAGAAATACTAGGTTTATCATCTGACTTATAATAATATTGTTTTCTCCAACCATATCGAACATTAAAGTTTGTTTGCCAACTAAATCCGTAAGGAAGGGTTAGCTTTCCATAAATGGTAGAATTCAATGTCTGTGTTTTATAGAATTTTTTGTCAACTGAACCTGCCAACAAAGGATTTACAATTCTAGCATCATCTGTCGGGTACTTTTTCAAACTACCATCTTCTTCATACATACTAGCGTAAGGACTCATCACATCTGCATTTCCCGTATCTGCTACAATATCTTTATTTCCTCTATCTGCAAACTGAGCAGCCAAACCAACCTTCAACCATTTGGTTATATCCGTATCTAAATTAACACGAGCTCTCACTGTTTGGAAACTGTCACCCACTTTATAACCTTCATTATTCGTATACCCCAAAGATGCATAATAATTAGTTCTTGACGACTTTCCCGAAATAGACATATTATAGTCTTGTCGTAACCCTGAACGATAAACATGGTCTCGCCAATCTACAACCTTTCCTTGCTTATAGTTCTGAATTTCCACATTAGACAATTGAAGACGAGTTAACCAAGTCTCCACATAATCACCGGAAAAAGAAGGATCGTAAGAAGCCCACTGATCCATATCCACTCCATCCGGTAAGTTGTAAGGATTATCATAATAGCCTACACCTTTCTGATTTGCACTTGGTTTAAAATAATCTAAGGTTTTCCAGTAGTCAGCACGTCTTTGTATATATTGTTCTGGTGTAGGAAGATCTGGAATATCCAATAAAGTAGTTACACCTACCTTTGCACTAAGATTAATAACAGGCTTCTCAGTCTTTCCCCTTTTGGTATTGATCATAATAACTCCTGCGGATCCCTTAGAGCCATAAACGGCCGTAGAACTAGCATCTTTCAGAACATCCATGCTCTCAATATCATTAGGATTAATATCACTAATATTACCATAATAAATATTACCGTCTAAAACTATCAAAGGAGAAGTAGAAGCCTTCAAAGAAGCAGGTCCACGTACCTCAATTGAGCCTCCTCCTGAAGCATTATTATCCACACTAATATTTACACCCGCAATATTACCTTTAAGAAAATCAACAGCGTTAGTGGCAACCTTAGTATCCAATACTTCACTTCCAATATGTGCTACAGACCCTGTCACATCTTTCTTTTTCATTGTACCATAGCCTACTACTACGACTTCGTCAAGCAACTCTGTATCTTCAAGTAGTATAACATCTAGTTTAGTTACATTAGCATCAATATCTTTCTCTATTGTCTTATAACCAACAAAAGAAAATACCAAAGTAGCCTTCTTACGGGGGATCTTTAACGAATATTCTCCATCCATATTAGAGATTGTACCCAAAGTTGCATCACCTTTAACAACAACATTCACTCCAATCAGAGGCTCATTCGAAGCATCTTTTACAGTTCCAACGACATTTCGAGTCGATTGTGCCTGAATATACACCGTAGAAATTAGGAATAATAAAAGCAACCTAATCCTAGCATTAATTTTTTTGTAGTTTTTTTTCATGATATTAACTAAATTAGTGGTTAATTTAAAAACAAACATCCTTTTAGTGAAAGCAAAATTAGGTAAGATAATCATAACAAAGTAAAACATATGTCTCGGAAAAGCACAAATGCGTCCCAAATTAACGCCATAATAAAATAAGGAATAGAATTTTAAGGTTTGGCTTTATGAAAAAAGTTATATTTCCTTTCCAATACATCTATAAGTTCATCAACAATTGCTTTCTTTTCTGTACTAAATATATTCTTTTTTTCCATCCCTTTCAAACGATAATTATATAATTCCGTTACACATTCCCCCTTATGCCAATATCGCGTTAATCTATAATTAGGAACTCTGACACTAATACCATTATTAAAATAACTATATGCAGCATCAGACCATAAACTTTGATTAGGATTTTCCAGTAACTCAACAAAACTATGTCCATCCATTCCTTCTGGGATTGAAAGGTTGCACAACTCCATTAAAGTCGGATAAATATCAACAGCACTAACAATACGATAATTTTTAACTGCTTTACAAGCAGATGGAGCTCTTACTATTAACGTACTACGCAAAGAAACATCCATCAATGTATGTTTCCCCCATACACGCTGGTCTCCTAAATGCCAACCATGATCTCCCCATACTATTACAATAGTATTGTCCTTTTCTCCAAGTCGCTCCAACTCATCCAAAATCTTACCAACTTGGGCGTCCACATAACTTATACAAGCAAAATAAGCATGTCGGAGTCTTCGGGCATAAGATTCCGAAATACTTTTATTCAAAGAAGCTTTCTCATCTCCCAACAAATAACCATTAAATTCATTACTATTGTGCAAAGCAAATTTATGAGTACCTTCAGGTATTTGCGGTACAGGAGACAGTGGAATTTCTGATTCTTTATATAATTCCCAATATTTTTGAGGAGCAGTAAATGGTAAATGAGGTTTGAAAAATCCTACCGCCAAACAAAAAGGCCCCTGCCTGTCCGATAGTTCTCTGAGTTTTTTCTGTGCCAAATTAGCCGTCAACCCATCTGGATAACCTTCGTCCGGTACCTCCGCACATTCATAAGGAGAAACCTGCAGATTACGACTTTGTCGATTGCTACCATCAGCATACCCAAAGAATGCATTCCAACCCGTCTCCCATTTTCCGGCATCAAAAAGCATCTCATTCCAACTATGAGGCAATTCAAGACATTCGCTTTTTAACTGCGTATAACCATACAAGAAGCCATCGGCATAATGGCTGATCTTACCGATCCCCACTGTATAATATCCATTACGCCTCAAGTGATGAAACATTGTCTCCGGTTGTTCACTCTCCTCTTTACCGGATATATTTATCTTACAAGCTTCATTAGACAAATCTCGTTCCTTCCTCGGTAACCTACCAGTTAACATACTGGCTCGCGACGCTCCACTAGTAGGAACTTGGACATAATGATGAAAAAACAGGCTGCCCTCATCAGCAAGCTTATCTAAGTTTGGAGTTTTCACCATAGAGCCATAACATCCCAACTCTTGTCTTAAATCATCTATACAAATGAACAATACATTAGGTTTATCTCGTTTATTCATACTTTGCTGTGCAATACTATATATCGGTATCGTCAACAAATAAATAGGCATACATACATTTTTTCTTATTTTCATCATTCTGCTCAATTACTTTACAAAAATATGCTCTTTATCACAAAATAACTATTCTTATAATAAACCTAATTATTCACCGGAAGGAACAACTATAGGTTCCCCCCATCCCACTGGTGTCCCAAAATTCGGAGTTCCATCCATATTCCATGTAAAACGTTGAATAAACGTGGAACGTCCAGTCTCATAACTACCATGATTCCGATTCTTCACATGATAAACAATCCAATCCTCCGTTCCATCAGGCGATTTTGTAAAACTACAATGTCCCACTCCGTTCACTCCATCTTTATCTACTGTATCATCACATCTATAGAATACATCGTGCGAAGACTTCTTCCAATTTGTCGGATTCATTGGATCGTCACCTATATTAAGCATAAGATAAGCTAAACGATAGTATTTTGTCCAAGAACCATTGCAAGAATATACAACAAATAACTTATCATCACGTTGTAAAAAAGCTGGTCCTTCATTTACTTTTGCCGAAGGCTCTATCAACTCCCACGGTTGGTCAGGCTTGGAAATCTCAATACGGTTAGAACAGATAGTCCATGGATTACTCATCTTTGCAATATAGATACGCTGATCACCACCCGATTCTTTATTAATAGTACCTGACCATACAGCATATAATTTACCAGCAATATTCACAATCCCCATATCAATAGCATAACAAGTGTTATCTACGGTAGGTATAACATTATCAGTATATTCGTCACCTGTATAAATCATCCCCATATCCTCATATTCCCCCATAGGGTCATTCGTCTTAGAACGAAGTACTCCAGTACGCTGCATTTTATAGCTTCCACTTTCTGATGACGGACGTCCCGCTGCATAATATACATACCATCTGCCGTCTACAAAATGCAATTCAGGCGCCCATACGTGTGAAGCGTTCCATGGCTTTATATTTCCATTATCTTTAGGTGCAGTCCAAATTGCTTTTGTTGAACTTATAATAGTCAACTTATCTGATTTAGAAATATTAATTCCATCACCGTGAGCCTTACAAGTATAATAGGTCCCTTGATGTTGGATAATCCATGGATCGGGTATACCTGCTATCGGGTTTGTGAAAGTTTTGTCACTTTGCACTATTTCCACTACCACATCATCTACCCCCTTTGCTGAAAACGTAATTTTAGCTTTACGGAAAGACGTCACATCGTCATTAGCAGTATAACTTACATCTAATAGTTCTTTTCCACCTTCGTTTTTGGATAGTTGAATCCATTTGTCCTCCGTCGTTGCAGTCCATGCCAGATTAGTTGCGATATTCAATGTAAATGTTCCGGACAAATTACCAACCTGAACAGTTACAGGCAATACCGACAAATAATCTTTGCCAACTAACATCTGCACTGTATTCTCCAAAGTTTGGGAATCATCTGCTTCATCACAGGAAAGCATTAATGGTAATGAGAAAAACAAAAATAAGAATTGTACTAATCGATTCATAGTCTTAAATATTAAAAAGGTTATAGATATAAGAAGAAGGTACTAAAAAATACATCCAGTACCCCTTCTTTAATTTATTTTGTTACAAATTATATGGAAGCTGTTCCATTACAAAACGAAAACCACTATGATTACCTGCTTCTCCTTTATGCTGATTGCAGCCACGTGTATAAACTTTCAAATACGTCGGATGTCTGAAACTTCCTCCACGAACGACCATTTTACCATCAGCCGTCAGTTTTCCAGCATTGATAGGGTCCACAACTGTCTCTTCCAAATGCACATCATAAAAGTTCCAATCAAAAAAGTCTCTACAATATTCCATTACATTACCAGACATATCATAAATACCAAGTTCATTCGGTTTTTTTGTACCTACAGGTGCTGTTCCTTTACTATTATCTGTCGAGACAGATACTTCACTAACAGAATTACTTCCACTATATAAATATCCTTTGCTCTTGTTTCCTCCACGAGCTGCATATTCCCATTCTGCTTCACTTGGCAGACGAACCTTCACGCCTAGTTCGGCAGATAACCACTCACAATATTGCTCTGCAGCCGGCCAAGTCACATTTACAACAGGATATCGATCTTTACCTGCACGAGGTTTATAAATTAAATTAGGAGCTGTTCCCGAGTACTCAAAACTCCAAGCATTCGTATTACTATTATGCAATGCTTTTACCGGTTGTGTCCGACTATTCCTATTCTGATAAACATTTAAAAATGTACACATCTGCTCAACAGTTACCTCATATTTACACATATAAAAATCTTTTGAGAGCTGTACTTTATGAACAGGTTCTTTACCCATTGTCTTATTATCGATCGGAGACGCTTCCGTATCCGTATTCGGATTTCCCATATCAAATATTCCTTTCTCTACCAAGATCATATCTTCCAAAGTCATACCTGGAACAATATCTCCTGTACGTGTTGTAAATTCAACAGGTAAACCATAGAACACGCCGTCCATATTTCTTGCATAGGCACGCACATAATAAGTCTGTCCTTTCTCCAATCCTCCAACAATAGAATAATAGCCCCCAACACCTTTGTCTATTTTCTGATAAGAGTCAGTCTCAATTGTAGGTTCATGAGTTGTTCCCCAACAAACGCCACGTTCTGTTGTTGCAGAACCAGCATCCATCAAAACCTCACCATACAAATAAGCACTCCGATATCCCGGAAACACATCACCAGTTTTAACAAAATTCATAGTTACAAACCAGACAGTCTCACCATACACAATTCTATCTTTCGTCTTAAAATAGGGACGTACCAAATAATAAGTATTTTGTATCAAGCCCTCTAAAAATGCATTAAACGCATATCCACCAGCTTCCGCAACAATTTTTTTTCCATCTATAGTCGGTTCATTCTCAAGGGGAGGAACAGGCTGATTGTCTGCTTCGGTATAACACACTCCATACTCTAATACTTCGGACCCACCATTATCCGCTATTTGCATCAATGCAGTAGCTGTGGTCGGAGTAATCTTAGTAATATCATCAATCACACACCAGCCATTACCAGGAATATTTTTTGTTGTAAACGTCAATTCATTACCATAATAAATATGACTGCCAGTATTCACATAAGCTCTAACATAATACTCTGTGGATGGCGTTAAGCCACTAAGTTGCAACATATAACCATTTTCATTGAGCATTTCAAAAGTCTCAATTTTATTATCGTCCACGGTAGGAGAAGGGCTTTCACTCCAACAAAATCCTTTCGGCATATTCTCTGTAATCATCCCCTTCGCAACATACCCACTTACAAAAGCTGTATTTTGCCCTATTTGAGCAAACCCTTGCGTAGTTACCTGTATTGATGATTCTACTATTTCATCTTCCTTACAAGAAGTAACAAACAAAGCCATCAGCGCAACCATTAAAAATAAAAAGATTCTATTTTTCATATCGTTTTATTCTTTAAAATTAATTACTCGATCACACGTGGTGACCATCCCCAATTCTGAATCAGGTTCTTATTCTTATTAATCTCCGACTGTGGAATAGGAATCACATTCATGTGATTTTCATAACTGCGCCTTTCAATTTCTCTTATATTATACTCCTTAGTCTTATCGTCTTCTTTCAAAATGATATCTTGTTCATGAACGACTCTCTGAGTTTCTGTTCCAATCATCCAACGACGTATATCCCAAAAACGATGTTCTTCAAAAGCAAATTCTACACGACGTTCATTCTGAATCAGCTTACGAACATTTTCTTGTGTCAATGCCCAGCCGCGATTTGTAAAGGTAGTACGCACATCAGGCATTCCTGCTCGGGCGCGTACTGTAGAAATAGCCCAACAAATAGCATCATCAGGCGCCAAAGCAGGATCATCATAATATTCATTCAACGCTTCCGCATACAACAGAAGAATATCGGCATAACGAATGATCGGGTAAGAATTTGGAACCGTAACATTATTTGTCGGATTCAAATCTTTATCCATAAACTTCTTCAAGAAGAATCCTGTACGAGAGTATCCACGGATATAATCCTTCCCCCAAGGTTTATCCGAATCCACATCACGTCTCCAAGTCTTAAACTCCACACCACAGAAAGTAGCCTCATCATACCATATTGTTGCATCTAAACGTGGGTCGCGCCCTGAAAATGGATGCAATGGACGAAAACCAGACCCATCTTGTTCCGGCAACATTCCGTTCTGCATCTCATAGGTTGCTACCAAATCTTGTGTAGGTAAGTTATAACAAACTGGACTACCCTTACCACGAACCAACATAAAGTTAAAAGGTAAATTATTATAATATACATCAATAGAAGGTCCCTTTAAGAAAGGAAATATAGACTCTTCCACTGTATTACGGGTAACGAAGTAAGTCTCATAAGCAGACTTAGTCCCATTGGTTTTCTTATATAAATCATAACGTCCCAAATCTATCACGGCTTTTAAAGCCTTCGCAGCATCATTCCATCGTTCCTTCTTATAATCAGAATAACGCCATAATTCCTTATTCTGACTCTCGGAATCATACTGAGGATAGTCCGAAGGACGATTATATAACGGACTTGCCGCTAATGCAAGTACTTTCCCTTTCAATGATAATGCTACCCCATCATTTGCACGCCCAAAGTTATTACCAGCCCAGTCTTTATTTACACTTCTAAAGATCGCAATAGCATCATCACATTCCCCTAATATATAATCTACGCATTGCGCAAAAGTCGCACGTTTTGCTCCTTTCAATTCGGGAGAGCCAAAATGCAATGTTTCCTCCAAAATTGGAATACCACCAAAATGTTTTAATAATTCAGCATAAAAGAAAGCACGCAAGAAGATTACTTGACCACGCAAATATTCTAAATCAGAACGAGTTGCAACTCCATCTCTCTCCTCAATATAGTCATAGTTTTCCAAGAATTTGTTACATGCACGAATAGCTGCGTAATTAGTAGACCACACACTTCCCAAAGGTACACTTTCAGCATTCCAATTTCCATTATTAAACCGCTGTGCATCAGAATCCAATGAACGAGCTTCACCATTATCCGTTGCACAATCTAAATATGCTCCTCCCCACGAGCCTGGAACTTCGGCACCTTTAGGTAATGAATAATAAATATCATTCACAAAATATCGGGCATATGTAGGATCTTTAAATACATCTTTCTCATACAAATCTCCCACATCCTCCTTATCCATTAAAGAAGAAGCATCCAAACATGAACTCAGAAATACGATAAAAAGAGCCAAGTTTACTATCGTATAAAGTTTTATTTTCATTTTGACAAGTTTTAAAATTTAAGATTCAATCCCACACTATAATTTCTCATCTGAGGATAGGAAGTATTTCCTCCGTCATTGGACTCCGGATCATATTCTTTAAATCCAGCAAATGTCAGCAGGTTTGTTCCACTCACATAAATACGTGCTGATGCTATCCTAGCTTTCTTTGTCCAGCTAGTAGGGAGTGTATAACCTATCTGCATATTTTTCAAACGCAAATAATTCCCATTTTTCAACCAAAATGTGGACAACCTATGGTTTTGCTTAGAAGTTGTAGGAGATAAACTAGGATATGTAGCATTCTCTTTATTATCTGGAGTCCATCTCCCTAGATGATGTTTCATCACACTACCTGTATTTGTAAACTCCCAATAACCATATCCATTTACATAAAGATCAGTGATAGCTGCTCCTTGAAAGAAAATTTGCCAATCAACGCCTTTCCAACTTCCTCCAAAAGTGAATCCATACATAATCTCCGGCAAACGAGTTTTTCCAATAGGAGCCACATCATAGCTATCAATTACTCCGTCATCATTTATATCCCTATATTTTAAATCTCCAAGTTTCAAGTTACTGGAAAAGCGGGATGGCAAAGCTGCTATTTCCTCCTGCGTATTATAAAATCCATCTGTAATCATACCAAAACGTTGTCCGACTTTTCTACCAATAGCAGAGGTCCACGAATAAGTTTGAGGTTCTTCTCCTTTTTTCAGAACCTTATTACGGGCAAACGACATATTTCCCTTAACATAATAAGAGACCTTTCCTATTCTATCATTAAAAGATGCATCAATCTCAAAACCTGAATTCCGCACTTCACCTAAATTCTGCGGTGGAAAACCCTTATTACCATCTGTAGCCCCCAACATACCATATATAGTAGATATAGAACGGTCATAGTCGAGAATGTTCACTCTTTTTTCCGTAAAAGCATCTACAGTCAAGGCCAGTTTGCTATTAAAAAATCTCATATCAATACCTACATTCAACTTCCTTGCACGTTCCCAAGTTACATCTAAATTCCCCTCTTTACCTTCATAAATACGATTTTCTGGATTATTATCAATACCAAATGAAGGACGATTAGAAGTTAACATCGGATAGGTTTGCAAGTAATAATATTTATCTGAACCAATTTTATCATTTCCTACTTCACCATATGCCCCACGAATTTTCATATAGTCGAAAATTTTACTATCTTTATTCCAAAAATTCTCTTCAGAAACAACCCACCCTAAAGAGAACGCAGGGAAAAAGCCATAACGCTTACCTTCGGCAAACTGAACCGAACCATTGTACCCAGCATTAAACTCTGCTAAATATTTATTCTTGTATCCATAAGTAATACGTCCCACATAATTGATGTATCCAATAGGGAGTGCTTCATTATTATACTGGCTCAATTGATTGAAAGCAAGCAAGCCGGTAACAGCATGAGCGCCAAATTTTCGTTCATAATTAACTGCAAATTCCGTTGTAATATTTCTACGATGGGGACCGGCAGACGTATCTATTCGGACCGGCGTTTCTTCACTTACAATTACATATTGCCCATCTTTCGTATATTCCCATAATTCCGGACGTTCTGTGATATCTCTTCTAGACGCCATGTTAGATACAAAACCAAACATAGCCCTCGCTGAAAGACCTTTTGTTATAAAATCCAACTTTTGATTCAACTTTATCACTGCCTCAAACACATTACGTTTTGAATGATTATAACCATATCTAGATAACGCAGCATATGGGTTTACCACATTCAATTTTCCACCATAAGTACCATTCGGATTCACATAGTTCAGATAGTTAGGCGGCAGACGTACCATAGACTCATACAACCCCTTTTCAGCATCATTATCATGCCTTTCTTCCAATCTTCCGGAAAGATCCACACCAAACACAGTCGTCTTCGTAACATTAAAGTCTAGATTCGTACGCATACCATAGCGCTTGAAGTATACATTCGAATTATAATCGTCATTATCAAATGTTTTGTAAATACCTTTTTCATCGACATAGTTTGCCGACACATAATAACGTACGAAAGGCGTACCACCACGCACAGTCAAATTATACTGTTGTTTTGTACTGACATTCTTTAATAGATCACCGATGTAATCATTATCCGGATGTGTATAAGGACTAGCTCCTGTACGATACATATCCAAGTCATAAGAATTATATTCAGGTACTTCTCCCACATTCATCAAAGCTTCATTCTTTAAACGAGCAAAGTCATAAGAACCTAGCTTATCAGGTAAGTTCATGGGAGTATTCATCGTAAATGAAGCTCTTAAATCTACCACAGGTTTACTTGTCTCACCACGTTTAGTCGTAATTAAAATTACACCATTCGCACCACGAACCCCAAAAACAGCTGTAGCAGAAGCATCCTTCAGTACAGAAAAAGTCTCAATATCCTCCGGGTCAATTTGTGAATAATCACGTTCAATTCCATCCACCAACACCAATGGGGAAGAAGTCCCAGAATTATAGCTAGCAATACCACGAATATATATTGAAGCATCATCGTCCCCCGGACGTCCACCAGGAGAACGGGAAATAACTCCCGCAATTCTACCCCCAATTGCTTGTGTTAGGTTCGTTGTTCCTGTATTCTGCAATTCTTTAGCGTCAGCTGTAGAAATTGCCCCCACAACAGAAGCCTTTTTCTGTGAACCATACCCCACCACAACAACTTCTTCCAAATCAACTCCAGACTCCAGCATCTTCACATTTAAGTTCCGTTGCTTGCCAACCGCTATCTCTTGATCTTCATATCCTATAAAAGAAAATACCAGTACACTTTTAGAACTAGAGACTGTAATTTTGAAATTGCCATTTATATCACTAATAGCACCATTGGTAGTGCCCGTTTCCACAATATTCACTCCCGGCATAACTTCATCGTTCATATCGACAATTTTACCGGTAACCGTCAATGATTGGGCGTATAGCGAGCTAAATAATCCTCCCGCTATTACTATTATTAAAGTTAATAGAAACTTATTCATGAATTTGTTTTTCATTTAATTCTACAATACTGAGTTACCAACCGGGATTTTGAACCAATTCCGTATTTTTATTCATCTCGCTCTGAGGAATCGGATAATAATAGCATCGTTCTGGGAAGATTCTATCTTCTATCTCAATCGGATTACTATAAACGAATTCTCCCGTACTTTCGTCTTTGGTTATCTGTACACCATGAACAGGACGATTTAACACCGTCTCTGCTTCTCTCCAACGACGCAAATCAAAATATCGTATTTCCTCAAAAGAAAGCTCTACTGTACGTTCCCGATGGATAATAGTACGCATTTCTCCCTTCGTTTTATCTGCTACAGAAGGTAACCCTGCCCTCGTACGTAATAAGTTAACACAAGTATACACCATATCGTCATTCACAATATCATCGTCTGATGTTGCATAATACTCATTAGCAGCCTCAGCATAACTCAACAAAATCTCAGCGAAACGCAGTATTGGCCAATCATGGAAAGTGCTCTTTTCAACACCAGATATTCTGACTTCAGGATCCAAATGTTTGCGTAATGTATAACCAGTTACACAACCTTTGGCCGTAGAGTTTAATGCTGTATAGTCCTTTCCTCCAACGTAAGTTTCAACTTCAGCATCCCACCATGGACATCCGTTATAAAGCACCGATGCCTTAAATCGCTCACAACGATTTTCCCACGGTTTTTGCGGATCATAGTTCTCATCCTCATTAGGCAATTTACCGCTCTTTAACTCGAACATATCTATGAATTCCTGAGTCAAACTAGTATTGCCCGTAGCTCCAGAAAAACCGGCAGGTCCATTACGTTTTTCTACATTATTGGTCATCCCTTGCATCCTCATAATCAACATTTCTCTATTACCTTCTCGAGTAAAAAAGAGTCGCTCATAGGAAGGATAAAGTTCATATGCCGGAGTTCCATTGGGGAGCTTCAGATTAATAACATCCAGCGAAGCTTTTGCCGCCCGTTCCCACCGCGTATTATCAGGAGAATCATAACGTTGCAACACAGTCGTATTGGCTATTGGCCTTTCATTAAATAACGGACTTGCAGCATAAAGCAGAACTCTGGCCTTCAATCCCAAAGCTGCTCCTTTGGTCAACCGTCCATAATCATTATCAGGATAACGTAAAGGAAGCCCGATAACAGCCTCATCACATAAACGTACAATATACTCTACGCATTCTTCAAAAGTATTACGAGGTATATTGATATCACCTCCCTCAAATAATTCATCCATTATGGTAATGCCGCCATAACGTTTCAACATTTCATAATGCAATATTGCTTTATGAAGCTTAGCCTCACCAATGTATTGCGCCATACGTGCTTTTGACAGGTTTTCGCAATAATGTAAGTATTCTAAAACTATATTCGTTTTACGAATTAGCTGATAAGTTTCCGCCCAACGAGCATCCTTGTTTCCTCCCGAACCAGAATGAAAAGTAGCTCGAGTAAAACTATTAACTTCTGTATTTGTACTTATCGGAGAAAGTACCCCTAAATCAGTTACACAGTCAAAGAAACTATTTTGATTAGCCGATCCTCCTCCAAAACGATTATATCCTCCTAAACCAGTATTTAGTCCAACATACAATTCATTCACGAACATTTCAACCTTCAAACTATCTCTAAAGGCTATTTCCGGTGGCATTCTCTCCAAAGGGACTTCATTCATCGCATCATAACAAGAAGTCAATAATGCCATACCGACAAACAATATCATTATCTGTTTTTTCATATTCATTACTATTAAAATTGAAGACTCAAACCAAAGCTTGACACTTTCTGCACCGGATAGTTACATACACCCGGCTGGCTCTCCGGATCTAGAATACGCATTTTGTGCCAAGTAAAAAGATTATATCCAGTATAAAAAATACGTGCTTTTGATATTCTAATCTTGCGAGTCCAATTTTGTGGGAGCGTGTAGCCTATTTCTAAAGTTTTTAATCGGAGGAAATTTCCATTATCTTGCCAAAAATCCGAATCCAAGCGGTTGTGTGTTCCTCCCAACAAAGATAAACGAGGATACTTAGCCGTATGCCAAGTAGAAGGATCATTAGGATTATAGCGATTATTCCAATGGTACTTTTGTACACTGCCACCTCCCCATTCATTTCCATTACCAGCTTCATTCTTGAAAGCCATAATATTAAGGTCACCATAAGTGTAATCCCGATCTGCTACACCAGTAAACAGTGCTTTTACATCAAATCCTTTATAAGCAGCACCTACAAAGAATCCATAACTCCATTCCGCTAAATTTGCATCTCCAATTTTACGCTGATCCTGCTCATTAATAACGCCGTCACCATTTAAGTCTCTGTACTTAATATCACCTGCATAAGCGGCTCCGAAATCTGTTTTTGGACTATTCAGACGATCTTGTTCATCAATGTATAATCCATCTGACACATAGCCATACAAATCATTGATAGAATTACCTGTACGTTTCTGATAATCATATGGATATGGTTGCTCATCATTATATAAGATAGTATTATCTATAAAACTGAAATTACCGCCTACCGTCCAACACAAATCTCCCCACTTATCGGTATAAGCAATGCGAGCTTCATAACCTTTATTTTCCGTCTTACCTATATTCTCCAATGGACCTCCAAAACCATATCCCGAAAGAGTAGATACGGTATAACGAGTTGTTAATATCTGAGACGTTTTTTCCTTAAAATAATTGAATCCCAAGCAAATGCGATCCTTCCATAAACGAATATCTGCACCAAGGTTTAATTTTAATGATTCTTCCCATGTTACATTGGAGTTGAAAACACTATTTTCTCCCCATCCTCCTACATTGGTTCCATTCACTCCAAAATGATAACGGCTCGAACCTTTATTAGACATTGTAGGCAGATAATAAAAATAAGGAAGTCCATCATCAGTCCCTGTCAAGCCATACGAACCATAGAACTTGACAAAGCTCAACAAATCATTTCCTATGGTCTTTTTAACAAAAGGTTCCTCAGATAAAACCCATCCCAATGAGATAGCCGGGAAAAAGCCATAGCGCTTTTCCGGTGGTAATTGCTCAGTACCTTGATAACCAAAAGAAAATTCCGCCAGATAACGAGCATCAAATGCATAGGAAGCACGGCCAAACAATCCTTGATGAAAGTTCGCCATTTGTTGTGTATCTGTAGTTTGCTGAGTACGATTAAAAGTCAAGACTCCAGATATATCATGCTTTCCTCCAAATATACGCGCATAATTCATTCCTGCTTCTACATCAAAAATACGAACTTTACTATCACCAAATGAATTCTTATTCACCTGTTTTCCAGGTTCTCCCCATGTGGTAAACAGATCTTCACTTGTAATCGGATCCTTACCTGTATATTCATATACCATATATGCTTTACTACGGTTAATCGTATTATCAAAACGGGCATCGAAAGCCAACGAAGCATACACACCCAATCCTTTTGTGATAAAATCCAATTTTTGATTTGCTTTCATTGAAGCCTCCATAGTACTGTGAATATATTTGGAATATCCACTATGATTCAAGATCCCATAAGGATTCTTACGATAATCATTAGTTCCTGCTACTTTATCCGGTCCATAATTCAAGGGGAAAATATTAGCAGGTAAGGAATATACAGTTTTAAACAATCCTTCCGCACTCATAGATCCCCCTGGATTATTCCTTAACTGTTGACGTCCAAACAAATCTACGGATAATAGCAGGTCTTTAGTTAAAGAAACATCCACATTAGAACGGATAGAATACACCTTAAAATTAGCATTCGTATTATATGTATTCAGTCCTGCTGTTTTATATAACCCATCATTATTTTGATATGAAAAATTAACAAAATACTTTGCCTTAGAACTTCCTCCTTGAATGCTCAAATTATAACGTTGCGCTATTGTTTGTTTTTTTAAAATCTCATCAATCCAATTTACATTTGGATGAGTATACGGAGATGTACCGCTTGCATATAAATCTAAATCTTCTTTTTTATACACCGGTTCACTCCCTGGATTATCATTAAGATAGGCTTCATTATATAATTGGGCATAATGATACGAATCTAAATATTCCGGCATTTGTGTAGGTTTCGAAAGACTTAACTGTGCATTAAATCGTATTATAGGTCTTCCTTCTTTCCCTCGACGAGTAGTAGCCATAAATGCTCCGTTTGCCCCTCTTAAGCCCAATATCGAAAGAGAACCTGCATCCTTGTACACAGAAATAGATTCTATCTCATGAGGATCAATTAAAGAGAACGAACGTAAACGACCATCTACAAATGCAACAGGTGAACCACTCCTCCATGAACGTTGCCCACGTACATATAAATTAGCATTATCAGCGCCCGGCAAACCAGTAGTCTGAATACTTTGAACTCCCATCATTAGTCCAGCGATTGCAGCATTCTGAAACATAACTGGGATGTCCTCCAACTGCTCACCTTTAACTGTTTCTACAGCTGTAACCAATCTCGATTCTCTTTGTGAACCATACATTAAATGTACAAGATTGTCCTCATACCTTTCTACTTTTCTAAGAAGAGTAAGCTGCATATTGCGGCTTTTTCCTACCTGTACCGTTGTTCTTTCATATTCATCCAATGTAAATATCAAACAAGATTCTTCATTAGGCACAGCTATTGTAAAGCAACCTTCTTTATCTGTTAAAACAAAAGACAAAGTTTCTTTTACATCAACTAGGACATTTGGTAGTACTTCACCTTTAGGATTCACGACTTTCCCTCTTATTACAATTTGCTTGTTTTTCTGAGCAAATACATCCAATGTATAAAAAACACAACTACAAAAAACGACAAAACAAATCAATTTATAGAAAACAGTCTGCTTCGATAATAAGTGAAACTTACTATAATTTTTCATCATATTAAAAAATAAATTATTGTTTTTTTATTCCAAAGAAAAGATAACTGTGTTGCGGAGCCAATTCATAATGAGAGGTTGACTTGATACGCAACGGCAACACATATTGCTTTGTTGGATCTAGTTTAGTTGTATGGAAGATAATTCGCAAATCTCCTCGATTTGTATTTTTTTTGATCATTGCCACTGTATCTGCAGGAGTAATATCATAACTCCCTTCAGGGAGCACCTCATAATTAGCAAAAGAAGATTCTTTCACCTGAAGTTTTTTCAAAGAATCAACTGATAACCCAATAGATACGTTTACATTCTGAGGGACAGGAAGACTCCCTCCACAATATACTCCTACAACATAGGTAGTATCTTTAGCATAATCAAAATTTGCAATAAAAAAATCACATTTTGAAGCCCATGTAGATAATGGGAAATAAATATTTGCATATCGCATTTCTTCATCATCCCCACAACTAAGCAAAAAGAATGCACACAACATTAGTAACAACAATTTGTTTTTCATATACAAGTTTTACTATTTATGGTTAATAATATAATTATTTGCAAAAGCAAAAGTATACGATTTGTTTTTCTAAGGATAAAAGAAACATCCCAATAAATGGAAGAAATATCCCAAATGAGCTCTAATTCAAAAGAAAGCTGTATCTAATCATCACTCCAGACTATACAAGAACCAAATAGCTCCAACAAGCAGTTAACAAATTCTTTAAAATCGGGCATAAACACATTAACACCCGGATATCAAATTGATTGATATCCAGGTGTTATAGAAAATAATAATATAAATGAAAAGGAATATTATAATATTAAAACGTTATTTGGCCTTTGTCGGTTGTGGCCCCAAATAAGAACGTTTCATACCTCCAAAATCCAATACAATCTTTTGTAGAACCGTACCAGCATCCCCACACAAAACCTTTACAGTATGTTTCCCTGGTTTGCTAATATGTAATGTCGTTTTATTGATACGACAATTTTTCAAAGCACTTTCATACCATATCTGTGCATACTCAAAAGAAGATGTCGACGGGTTCATCACTGGACCATCGTCAACGCACACCCCATAACGAGTTTCAATGTTAGTCGCCTCATGACCAGCATAACCTTTATCTGCACTCAAGGTGAAAGTGGGCAACACATAAGTATATACATCTACCGACCCTTGACCGAAAGTATAAAAATCATATTCTACACGCGGCACAATACTGCTACCTGTTTTTTGTGCAGGAGCAATCGGGTTACCCAATTGTACAGATGCATTCTCAAATCCTAAATTAGGGATAGTCATAATCTTAATAGCTTCATTTTCGACCTTTCTATGATAATCAGCAGCATTAATAGAAACATATCCGTTATGCTCGACAAACAGAGTATCTATTTCAGTTAATAGAGGAGACACAGGGTTAAATACTGAAACGTATATATTCTCTTTTCCAGCATTGCCTGCGGACACTTCAATAACACCAGAAATTCGCTCTCCAACAGGAACCTTCTTCCAATCTATAGAAACCCAGACTCTGTGTTCTGTATCTGTACTTCCTTGATTCTTATCAACTTGTATCCAGTCTTCCGAAGTTTTTATGTTCCAATCTAACACCCCTTTACCTTTATTGAATACATCGAAGTAATACGATTGACGTAAATAGGTACTAAATACAGGCAACAGGTGAAAACTAGCTTTTCCCTTCAACACATCCTCTTCCTCTACCCATATTCCCAACGAAGGAACATCGAACAATTCCACTGTTCTCAATTGTGGTAGTTCAAAATAAGAAGCTGCAAATCCTTGACGGGTAGTCATAACGTGTTCCCATTTACCATTCAATAAAGAATTATACCCTTGAGTAATAGTTTGTAAACTATCATAATATACTTTCGCCTGTTCTTTCAATTTGTTCGCCGCCGCTCTCTGTTGCAAAACATACCACCTATTCTTTTGCCCCGTCAGTACCATCTTATTTATCAATTCGCAACCTTTCACGGGATAATAAAGTAACTGATAAAATCCCGGCTTATATTCTTCTGGCAATTCATTCAATATCTCCCCAACCTTTGCACCGATACGTTCATAAGCAGCCAATCTTAAATCTGCCTCCCGATAATTGGCAAATGAAAAATCAGTGTCGGTATTACGTTCTTTTCCATGTCTGTTAGTAGCCCACTGGTATCCCCATCCCATAAACTCCGGCTTACGAGAGAAAGCCTGATGATAAAAAGTATTCGTTATATCCACAAAATCATTATAGTACTTATCACCAAATATATTAGCTAGCCAGCGAGCTTGATAAAGAGATATATTATTATAATCAAACGAATCTATATCATACGCCATTGCCAAAAATAAATTCATAGAAGCCTCACATGACTTGATATCACCAACATTTAATAACCAGATACGGTCAGCTGTTGTATCATAAGCTTTGCGCAACTCTTCATACATCAATGAAGGAGAAGTCGTACTCATCCACAGATAATCGTGCGGTTTTCCCAAATAAGAAACATGATAATAAACCCCTGCACGACCTGAACGTTTTTGCTCGCGAGGACTACTCAACCGCTTCATATATCCATAATTATCATCAGGCCAAATGATAGTAACATCTTCAGGTAAATCAAGACCCGCACTATATACATCTAGAACTTCTTTATAAGGAGTAAAAGCTTGTGGTATTTCATTAGCTGGCTTCTTGATAACATCCACTAGAAGTTGCCGCTGGGCATTTAAAGCTTCTCCCAACATTTTAACACGTTCCTTCATATCGTTGCTACCACTCATTGCTTTGTCGTGAAGGCCACGTAAAGCAAGAGTATAGACATTCTCATAAGCCGAATTTTCCACAACACGCTGCTTTAACACTTTATTAAGCATATCCTTATTATTGATATAGTCCCATTCGCCCATAGTCTTTTTATCCCACTCACTAGCATTATTAAACAAGAGAGGTTCACAATGTACAGATCCCATTACAATCGCAAAACTATCAGCAACCAGTTTATTTTCTGGTATCTTATTAAATGCAGTAGAAGCCTCATGCATGGCCGGACATAAATAGTTTGCTTTCAGACGCAAAAGAAGTTCGCATACTTTCGCATATGTTTTAGGACCTATATTTCCACGTTCCTTTTCGAATGTCTTTTTTGCCCAACGTAGTAAGCCCCAGTCTTCATCATTGATAAAAATACCACGATACTTTACCGTAGGCTCTTTAGAAACAAACTTATCAACTTTAATATTTAACTCATTATACTTTGCGACAGGGGCATCCGCCCACCAGTACCAAGGAGAAACACCAATTAGTTCGGAGATAGAAAACAATCCATAAGCAGTGCCACGACGATCACTACCAACAACAATTAGTGCCTTATTAACACCTGGAAAAGGATTATGGACTATCTCTACCAAATAACTTTCCCAACGTTCTTTCAATAAACTAACATTCAGTTTCTTTTTAGTAACTAATTTATCTATCAGCTCATTATGCCCAAGTGTACCTACTATAATGCTATTTCGAACTAATTTGCTTTCGGTAGTTCCTACTTGAATACCCTGACCTGTTACTAATTGTACATCATCAGAAAAAAGCTTAGCTGCTTTCTTTACAACCTCAAAGTCCCGCCCATCAACATAAAGGCTCGCATTCCCTTTCCGGTTCACCAGTCCAAACTCGTTAGACTTATTATTACTTTTGGTTAAAGATACTTGTGTCCAAGCAACTGGCGAACATAGTATCATAACCAACAGACATAAAATTAATCTTACCATATTTCTATTTTAATTTACTTTAGTTGATTCTGGTCCCATATACGACTTTTTCAAACCACCGAAGTCAACTACAACCTTCTGTAACATCATACCAGGATGTGCACAATAAATTTTTACGGAATGTTTACCTGGTTTGTCTATAAAATGAGTCGTTTTATTGATTCTACAATTTCTCAGTACACTCTGAATCCATGGAGTACTATAATAAGAAGCACCAGCTTCCGGTAAATACACCGGACTATTATCCACCATCACCCCATAACGTGAACCATGTTCATTATCCAATGGGAAAATAGGCATCATATATGTATATACATCAACTGGACCAGTTTGAAAAGAATAAAAATCATATTCTAATACCGGATAATTATTACCACGTACAGGAGCCACATAATTAGATGTTAAAACTAAACCATCCAAATAAGGAGTTTTAACAAAAGGATCTCCCAAACGAACGACCTTATTATCAAATCCAAGCCCTTCTACTATATCAAATTTAATCTCCCCTATTTCCTTCTTTCGATGAAAACCAGCTGCATCAATAGAAACATATCCATTATTTTCTACATACAAGCCTTTCAGTTCTTCCACAGAAGGTGTAGCCGGATTAAATACAGACACAAATATAGTCTTCTTTTCATCTTCATCCGTATAGATATCTATCGAACCATTTCCATCTTCTCCGACCGGTGCTTTCTCCCAATCGATAGAAACATTAATTCTGTCCTCATAACGAGTTTTTCCTTTCTTCTTATCTATTAAAATCCAGGGTACAGAGGTACTCGCTTTCCATTTCAAAATTCCTGTTCCCTTGTTAAACACATCAATATAATGAGAAGTTGGTAGATATTTATTAAAACAAGGAATTGTATGAATATTTACTACCCCTTTCTGATTATCCTCACTTTCACAAGAAACACCTAACACAGGTATAGATGCCAACCTGACTGAATCAACTCTAGCACGTTCAAAAGAACGCGCTCCACCATGAATCAAAGACATCATACCCTTCCATTTACCATCTAATAGTGAATTATACTGTTCCGTTATCAGTTCCAAGCTATCACCATATACCTTAACCTTATCTTTCATAAGATTAGCAGTTGATCGTTGCTGAGCAACATAAGAACGATTCTTCTGTCCGCCTAATGTCATTTGGTTTACCAATGTCGCTCCTTTTACATTATAATATACCAATTGGAAAAATGCCGGAATAAACTCTTCTTCCAAATCTTTCATTATATTTTCCGCTTTCATGGCAATACGTTCATAATCCGCCAATCGCCTATCAACCTCATTGTAATTTTGGATCGAGAATTCTGTATCAGTTCTACGCTCCATGTATTCAGGTTTACGAGCAAAAGCCAGTTTAAAATATGTCTGTTGAATATCTGTAAAATCAGCCCTATACTTCTCACCAAATATCCGGCAGAGGAAATCTACACAATGAACATTAATATTATCATAATTAAAACGCTCAATATCATAAGCCATATCCATAAATAAAGTAATGTGATATTCCGCAGGCTTGATATCACCAACATTCACAACCCAAAGTCTATCTGCAGTCGAGCGATATGCCTTTTCCAACTCTTCATACATCAGTGCCGGAGGTGTAGAAGCTATCCATAAATAATGTTTGGGAGGTCCCCAATAAGAAACATGATAATAGACTCCCGAACGACCAGAACGCTGCCGTTCTTTCGAGTTACTAAGACGCTTCATATATCCAAAATCATCTTCTGACCATACTATGGTAACATCCTCAGGCAAATTCATGCCATGATCGTAAGTTTCCAATACTTCTTTATAGGGAGTAAATGCTTGTGGTATCTGATTGGCTGGTTTATGTAGCTCACTTGACAGAATCTCCCGCTGATCATCAAAAGCCCTTTCTAAGACTCGTGCCTGCTCCTCTAAGGTCAAGTTACCAGCCATTACCGCATCATGAATTCCGCGCATAGCCAATGTGTATACATTCTCATACTTGCCGTTTTCATGTACCCGTTTACGCAAAACGTCATTAATACCGTCACGATTAGTCACATAGTTCCATTCTCCCATTGTCTTACGATCCCATTCTGAAGCATTATTGAATAACAACGGTTCACAATGTACGGACCCCATTACAATAGCAAAGCTATCTGCTACTAATTTATTATCAGGATAATGATTAAATGCTTTCGTACAAGAATGCATTGCCGGGCATAAATAGTTGGCCTTCAAACGAAGCAACAATTCACAAATCTTTGCATAGGTTTTAGGACCTATATCTCCAACCTTAGGCTCAAAAGTCTTTGAAGCCCATGGCTTCAAACCCCAGTCTTCATCATTAATAAAAATTCCGCGATATTTAACAGAAGGAGCCTTAGAAGAAAAAGCATTAACATTCAAACATAAAGACTTTCTTTTAACCACTGGGGCATCTGCCCACCAATACCAAGGAGATACACCTATGACTTCTGAAATAGAAAACATCCCATAAGCTGTACCCCGCCTGTCAGAGCCTGCTACAATTAACGCTTTTTTAATTCCCGGGAAAGGATTGTCTACCAAATCAATTGCATATTGCTCCCATCCACCAAGTACCTTGCTAACGTCTATTCTTTTAGTGGCAACCAACTGATCAATAGCCTTATTCTTTCCCAATGTTCCAACTAAAACAATATATCCTTGCCTTGAAGGTAAATTAGATACTAGTTGCAACTTTTTATCAGTAACCCGGCTTATGTCTTCTACTAATAACTTTGCAGTTCGTTTCACAACCTCTTCATCTGCATCATCATAACAGAGTACCGCTTTTGATGCAGATGTAACAATTGGGAACTGGTTTTTGTCTTTCAGACTATTCGATAAAGATACTTGCGAATAGCTCGTAGTAACAAAACAGAATAGCAATAAAAATAAAGTTGCTTTCTTCATTATTTCAAATCTATCTGAGTTTATATATAATTTTTCATATGGCAATTATTAATCTGCCATGTTACAAATGTAGGCAATTTGAGTATTACAGAATAAAATAAATATCCCAATAAATAAAATAAATGTCTCATACCTACAAAATCCGCCAACATGAACTATTTGCCATGTAGCAAATGATTATCCCCTTTCCCTAATGCTTCTGCCAAAGCATCCAGCATTCCATATCCAAAACGATTATCAGGAAGCAGATAATGGCCTTCCGTCCATTCATTGAAACAAGCGATTGTAAGAATGGGAGGTACATCTTTATGCTTATTCAAATAGGCAAAAGCCGCCTGTACCAATGCTTTGAAAGATGCAGGATTTTCACCTTCTAAAATTACACAGCCGGGCCAAGTATCCCGGTTAGGCTTGTCAGGTCTCACCAATGGAGGTATATATCGCGGAGTAGAATCCCACCCTGGAGAAAGAGAGGGCAGATAAGGGATATCAAAATCATGATGATGTTTCGGCCACAATTTAAAAGCAACATCAGCAGCCGCTATGCCATAATCAGGAAGCTCTACATTCTTGGGCTGATAATTATCAGCAACCCAAGTAAAAGGATTATAGGAACCAGCTGTATTATAACCAACTTCCTTAGAATTAGGAGAATAAAAGCCTGATGAATGAAAATGCAATCCTTTATGTCCCATTTTTTTCGCAAACCCTACCAACTCTGCAAACAGCTGTTTAGTTTGTGACATTCCGATCATCTTCTCCAAGCGATTAGGATCCCAAATACAAATCACTGGTTTATCGTCTATTCTCCAATAGTTTTCTAAATGACAATATCTAGAAATTATATATGATAAGCTCTGCCAACACTCTTTCAGTGAACTATCCGCAGGTCTAAAACTAGGAGGATAAACATTATGTCCATTCGTCATTGCAGTAGGATACAGTACATACCAAGGATGATTAGTCCACATACACGCAAACTTTACATCATTCTTGTTTGAAGCCCTCAGAAAGCCATTCTCCAAAGCCTCATGCAAACAGGGTTCGCTATTATACCAATACCAGTCCCAAATAAGAACATCAATTCCACTCTGTTTACACAACTCATTGTATTTCTCCCATGTTTCCGGCTTGCTCTCATCCAATTCTCCCAACAGAGGCCCTCTAGGTTGTGCATGCCCCGAAAACCAGGGACGAGCACTTCTTACAAGATTATATTCAGTCCAATTTGGACCATAAATTTTATTATGCAGAGCAGAAACATGATAATTGGGAAATGTATAGCAAGCCACCGTTAAATTACGAGGTTTACTTAACAAAGATATATCATCAACTAGCATATTCAAATCTTCCGGTAAACGATTTGCCTTTACTTTCCGTTCGAGCGCCTCCGACAGTTTTTCACCTGGAATATCTCCTGCAGCCAACATTTCCGTACCTACTACTGAGGCAGTCATTGCAGCCATTCCTTTAACCCCTACTGATTTTAAGAATGTTCTTCTATCCATCGTTCAAGTACATTTAATTCTAAAATTCACTCAATTATAATAATCGGTATTTCCAAAAGGAATGCAAGCTTCTTCAGCTCCCCTATTTTATGCCCTACACCAATCGCGCAATGATGAGACGGTCCAGCCTTGCACCATTCATTCATAAAGCGGCGAGCTCCACAACGAAAACGATAACGGCTATTCGTGTTACCAATATGTAAAGTTTCTCCCTTTACAGCTTCTCCTTCAGCTGCCAAAAGAAAAACCCCATTCTTATCTTCACAAACAGATAATAAAGTAACATCCCCTGGCCTTACACTCATTTGGATAGATAATCCCTTACCTGGCTTTCCATGATATAGTGGAAGCGGAACAAGTTTCACCTTTTCTTCAGCAATGGAAAAATGCGCAGGCCCATCATGCCCCAACATTATTATATCATCATCAAAATCCATGGCATAAAATTCCGAAAAAGATCCTCCAGCATTCAACAATGACATTATTTTCATCGCCTGTGCATTTTTTATTTCGCACTCTCCGGCAACAGGTATTCCGTATCCTGTCAGCAATGTATTTCCAGCAATAACTGAAGTCACGATATTCTCATAATCATTACCCTTAAATCCTTCATAATAATAAGCCATAGCACTTAGCTGATGAGCTTCTACCAATTTATCTAAAGCTATAGAAGTACGTGCAGCCCTTTCCAACTCTTCTGGTTCACACGTTATATCTACATTAAATCTATCATAAAATTCCTCTAATTTATATCTCAATTCGCTTTCTGTCACACTATCCCTATATGCTTTCAGCTCACACATTTCCAATAGTTCCACATGTGTTCCAAACACAGCACTTTGCCGTGTTACATCTGTATAAACATCCAGCATTCCACAATAATAATGCCCCAAGACTCCTAAACGATTATTACGCATCCCATAAACAACGCAAGCAGCATTCACCCAAGATGCAATATCTTTCCATACAAATTCATCCGACAAATATCCTGTAACAATATCATATCGAATATCTGCCCGATTAAACACACTCGCAAACTCTGGCACAGAACAAGCCTGACAATGAGCTAACCATTCTCCGGTCATTTTACCACGATCATCCATTGAATTAACCTTCCGATAATTAATAGACGGAGTTGGCTGTACATTCAACATTATAACAGGTTTTCCAACTTCCCTGGCAACAGGCAAAACCGTAGATGAAAGAGCATAGGTAGAGATAAATAAAAATATAAGTTCAACATTTGCCTGCCTAAGCAATAATGCACTTTCCATTGCCTTTGAAGGCGAATCAACCATTCCTACATTCACCACTTCTATATCCATTCGCTCAATCCCTTCACATATCTCCTGCTGATATGCTAATAAACGGGGAAGAAGCCCCTCAAACTGCCCCCAATAGGTATCCAACCCGACCCCTAGAAGCCCAACTTTCATTTTCTTTTGTATCATAATTTCACTTTTTAGTTATGATACAAACTTAGGCACTATCCCATAGAAGAACTTTCAATTATTGACAAAACAGTATAACTATTTGCTACTATACTCTTCCCGATATTCAACAGGAGATTTCCCCATTTGTTTCTTAAAACGAGCAGAAAAATAAGCCGGAGAATCAAAACTTAATTGATAAGCTATTTCTTTCACAGGAATAGTAGTAGCAGTCAACAACTCAACAGCTTTTTGTATCTTAAGACTCAGAAAATATTGTACTGGAGCACAGAGCATTCGCTCCTTAAACAGTTTACGAAAAAGAGAATACCCCATACCTGATTTTACAGCTATTTCCTGCATAGAGACCGACTGTTCTACCAATTCTCGCATAAGTACACAGGCATAATCTATCTTAGAAGAAAAATCATCATTCCCTACATACCGATTTTTATCTATACTGCACATTAATGCTACCAAATAAACAACCAACCCACTAAGTACCTGCTGATACAAACTTTGTTCTTCATTAGCCACATAAATAGCCTTTCTGAACAAAGACACAATCTCATCATTAATCCCCACTTTAAAGACCGGAGTTTCCTTCGAGCAATATCCTTTTCTTATCCACCCCTCAACTTCTGAACCTCCAAATCCGATCCAATAATGACTCCACCCTGTCTCATAATTGGGATAATATGTATGCCACTCTCCCGGAAACAAAACAAATATCATCCCTCGCTTAATAGTAAACACACCACCATTTTCTGTTTCAAGCACACCTTCTCCGTTGGTAACATATACTAACTGATATTCTCTTAAAACACGTCCCTTATCCGCATCAAAATAATAACCGATAGAATGATTTAATGTCGGATAAGAGGATCCAGGAGAAATTTCCTCAAAACCGACGGAAAAAATATTTCTATCTGACCCCGTACTATTATTTACAAAATATTTAATAAAGGTTCGTTCCATAATATCAGGTATTTGTTCTATAAAACTTCAGGAGCAAGTCTGATGATTTTTGAGAATATCCCCAAAACAACTCAAACAACTTCTTTCCACTTCTATTTGACTGCCCAAATGTAAGTAAAACCAAAACAAAAAGATAGAAAATATGTCTCAATGAATAAGAAAATCGTCCTTTTCCCTCATTCTAATATATATAAAAACAGCTATCATACTTTCTCAAATATCTAGAATGAGTGTACATCCTTTATTTATAGCAAATATTTATATCGTTTTGGCAAAAATCACAATACATATCATTTTATACATCCTACTTTTGTTGTTCAATACATAGCGAAAAACATAATATGAAAACATTTTCAAGTTATATACTCTTAGGGCTGTTAATGATATATTCTTGTAGTACTAAACAAGAACTAAAGAATGATTTAACTGTATGGGTTAACCCTTTTATAGGTTCAGAATCCCAGGATTCACTATCTCTGCCTTCTAATACTTTTCCTGGAGCAACAATCCCATTCGGTATGATTCAGTTGAGCCCAGATACACAGAAAGATATTTTTAACACATGTTCCGGATATCAATGGAAAGATTCTATTATCTATGGATTCAGTCATACACATTTAAGTGGTACTGGTATTTCCGATTTATATGACATATTAATTCTGCCTTTCACTGGTACAAAAGATTCCATTATTACAAAGCTTACAGCAAGTAACATGAACCATTTACACTCTACATTCTCTCATGAGCAAGAAAGTGCATCTCCTGGTTATTATCAAGTACTATTAAATAAACAAATAAATGTCGAGCTAACTGCCACAAGAAATGTAGGCTTCCATCGATATACTTATCAACCCAACGCTATTCCACGAGTCCTTGTAGACTTAGATCATTCCCTCTCTAAAAGGAGAAAATGGCTACCATTCAAAATGATTGATGCCCAGCTTAAAGTTGTAGGTCCTCATACACTTGAAGGATATCGCATAGTGACAGGATGGGCCCGTTTACGGAAGATCTATTTTACAATCAAGTTTTCTCGCCCAATAGCAGACTATTGGATGTTCCGCGATAAACGTTACTACCCTTCAACCGATCTGATTTGTGGAGTAGATAATAAATCTCCCCTAGCTGTTCTATCATTTGAAGAGAGCAAAGAACCATTAGAAATTCAAGTAGGCATATCTGCAGTCAGCACTCAAAACGCCCGTGAAAACATGAAATCTCAGGCTGAAAACAAAACTTTCAATGAAATTCAAAATAAAGCCGACGCAGACTGGGAACGAGAACTTTCCAAAATAACAATAGAAGGAAGTAACAAATATAAAAGAATGTTCTATTCTGCCATCTATCGAAATTATTTGCATCCTAATGATATGGCGGATACCAACGGGGATATACTCCTCCCCAATTATACCGAAGACAATCTCGGTAAAGGCAACTCATATTATTCAAACCTCTCCTTATGGGATACATACAGAGCTACTCATCCTTTACTATTACTTACCCAACAAGAACGAATGCCAGCTATCATCAATTCTTTAATCAGACAAGGAGAAGTATACGGCTATCTGCCAATTTGGGGGCTATGGGGAGTAGATAACTATTGTATGATAGGAAATCATGCCGTTTCCGTCATTGTCGAAGCATATATAAAAGGATTACATGGCATTGACTGGAACAGAGCCTATGAAATTATCAAAAAAACACTTACCCGTGATCATGCCAATAGTTCTTTCTTCTCTCAAGTCGAACAATATGGATTCTATCCACATGACCTGGGTTATGAAGTAGCCTCTATACATCTGGAAAATTCATATAACGATTGGTGTGCTTCAATTATGGCTAAAAAAATGGGAAAGGAAAAAGATGCAGACTTTTTCCTAAAACGAAGTATGACTTACCGGAATATCTACGACAAACAAACTGGTTTCTTCCGTCCTCGCATGAGTAATGGTTCCTGGGCTGAACCATTCGATCCATTCCGCTATGATGGTGACGGATACAAACGATATTATTGTGAAGCAAATGCATGGCAATATTTATTTTCTGTACAACATGACATAAAAGGTTTAATGCAACTAATGAACGGTAAAGAGGGAATGGAAAAACGTTTAGATAAATTATTTACTACAATCTCCCCGACAAATGAAATCAATGAAAATGCATCAGGATTCATCGGGCAATATGCACATGGCAATGAGCCATCTCATCATAATGCCTATCTTTATAATTATGTAGATAAACCATGGAAAACGCAACGATTGATACGGCAAATCATTAATGAGCAATACAACGATTCATATAACGGAATCAGCGGAAATGACGATATGGGACAAACTAGCGCATGGCTAGCTTTTTCTATGATGGGCTTTTATCCAGTAAATCCAGCATCAGGAGAATATGCATTAGGTTCTCCTGTATTAGATAAAGTAATTATCCATCTTAACAATGGCAAACAATTTGAAATTCTAATACACAACCAATCAGAAACGAACATCTATGTAGAATCTGTCTCGTACAATGGTAAAAAACTACCAAGACCATTTATCACTCACAAAATGATTATGAATGGAGGACTATTGGAATTTTATATGTCAGAAAATCATCCACATTAAAATATATGTATTATGAAAATATTCGATAAACATATCATAAATATACTTTGCTTACTTCTACTTTTTACAGCATGTCACGATCACACATTAAAAGTAGCCCTATTGACCGATGGTGGTACAGAACAACAAACATCGGAATTGACTGCTTTAGGTCATTTATTGGATTCAGAAAAAGATATTACTTATGAATATCTTCCAATAGACACTCTTACCGATTTATCTCACTATGATGTTGTATGGTATCATCGGATAGACAGTATGCCTATTTCAGAGCAAGAAAAACAAACGGGACCCATTTTGACAAAATACACCACTAATGGAGGTAAATTGATATTATCAATGGAAGCCGTCCGTTTACTAAATACATGGCAAATCGAACCAGAACCTATAAAAAATAAGATCTTTGATGCCACAGATAAAGGTTTTGGACGCAAAGTAGGTTTTCATGCTTATCGTGAACACCCACTATTCGACCAACTATTCGGCGGTGCATACACTTGGCATGGGACAATCGATAATCAATGTCGTGTACTTGGTTTTTTCGGAGAAAATAAGCCAATGGCCTCAACAGCGAAAGTAATAGGAACACTATGGGAGTACATCTATTATCATCCAGAAGATAAAATTCTATGGGAAACGCAATTAGGCAAAGGTTCTATTTTAGCTATTGGCGGCTTTCTGTATTATAATAAAGAAAATTTTCATACAGAAATATTAAATCAATTCACCCATAACTGCATTCGTTATCTAAGTGGCCAACCGATGAGAAGCAAAACTTTTTATTGGGAAAAAAAGCCATTAGATATCAAAGAAGAAAAAACAACAACTCCCCAAATTGCAATATCTCAACCAATTCAATGGCATATTCCGAAAACTCAAGAGAAAATATGCTGGAAAGCAACTAATACCACAATAGATTTACCTTCCCAAAAAGCAGTATTGATTGCTAAAGAGAAAAGCGGAATTGAAGAAATATGGGTTCATCCGTTTCTATCTCTCCGTGACTATCGGATTTGGCTGGATATAAGCGGACGTGACACCTTAGTCTCCCTTGATTCCTATAATGCAACCGTTGAATTACGCCCCAATGCTATCATACGTACATATCAAGACCACGATTTTTATTTAAAGGAAGTTCTGACCTCACAAATAGACAATGCCGTGACAATAGCTCACTATGAGTGGAAAGGTAACAACATCCATCGGATCATAACTGATTATAAAAGTAACTTACGTTTTATGTGGCCATATGACGAATATGCGTTAGGAACCATATTCTATCATTGGTCCTCAGAAGCCAATGCTTTTATTATCCACGACAGTAATAAAGAATTTGTTTCATTAATAGGGGCAAATCTACCGGGAACTCCTTTATTAAGCGGACGTTTTGATGACTTTATCTATCCAAATAAAAAGCCACAAGGAATTGTGACAGACAAGCATCAAGTTGGATGCTCAGTAAGTTATAATGTAGAACAAAGTCAAACAATGGATATTTTCATGATAGCCAGTAATGAAGGACTATCCAAGGTTTTCAATAGTTACGCACAAGTGATCGAAAATCCACAATCGGTTTTTAACACAAGTATCAATCATTATAAAGAATATTTAGATAATAACCTGTCGATCACAACGCCAGACTCTTTATTTAATGAAGGTTTTCGTTGGGCAACAATCAGTTCAGCACAATTTATCGTCGATACTCCCGGTATAGGAACTTCCTTAATGGCAGGCTACTCATCTTCTCGCCGCGGTTGGAGAGGAGCACACAAGATAAGTGGACGCCCCGGATATGCCTGGTACTTTGGTCGTGATGCAATTTGGTCAGCATTTGCATTAACTGACATAGGTGATTTTACCACTGTCCGCAAAGTCTTGGAAACATTGATACGTTATCAACAAATAGATGGAAAAATATATCATGAACTAACAACCAGTGGTTCTGTTCATTTCGACGCGTCAGATGCAACTCCCCTATTTATAAATCTGATCGCTCGCTATCTACGAGCAAGCGGAGACTTTGAGTTCGTAAAAAAGCATATGCCTGCTATTACAAAAGCAATCAATTATTGCTATTCTACCGATACGGATGGAGACCATTTAATAGAAATCAGCAATGTTGGACATGGATGGTTAGAAGGCGGAGACCTATATGGTTCACACACCGAATTCTATCTCGCTGGACTATGGAATGCCGCTCTGAACGATGCAGTTTATATAGCTTCTTTAGTTGGAGATACTGTCAACAAAGCCAAATATAAGTCTGATGCTAATATAGTAAATGAGATAATAAACAAAAACTTCTGGAACGAAAAAGGTTACTATAATTATGGCAAACACAAAGATGGCAGTTATACAGATGAATGTATTGTGCTAGTTACCGTTCCTGTTTATATGGGCGTAACCGATAAAAAACGCTCGGAACACATGATGGAAAAATTCGCTTCCAGCCACTTCTCCACTGACTGGGGGGTCCGTATGATTAATGACAGCCACCCTATTTTTAACCCTACAGCTTATCATTTTGGTAGCGTATGGCCTTTATTCACAGGGTGGACTGCATTAGCTGAATATGAAGTCGGACGTTATATTCAAGGCTTCTCACATATAATGGCCAATCTACAAAATTACCGTGAAATATCCCATGGCAGAATTCCCGAGGTTATTAACGGCGTTGTGTATAAGCCCTCCGGTGTAACCCTTCACCAATGTTGGTCAGAAACAATGGTATTACAGCCCATCGTAGAGGGAATGTTAGGATTTGCTCCTGATGCCCCACGTAAACGATTAAAGCTAGCTCCACGTCTCCCTTTTCATTGGAATACCCTGCAAGTAGAAAAACTCCGGATAGCAGACACTTCAATTTCCTTCAACATGAAAAAGGAACCAGGTAAAATCCTGTATGTTTTCTCATCTACTCAACCAATCCAAGCTACCTTTAGCCCATCATTTGCACCAGGAAGCCGAGTTGAACGAGTATCTGTAAATGGGAAAGAAGTTGTTTTCGATTTACTGGATAATGGAGAATATATGAATATTAGCACAGAAATCTTTTTAGATAAAACAACTCAAGTGGAAGTTTTACTTCATGAAGGAATGTCTGCTCTGCCTGCCTACCAACTTCCACAATATGGTGAAATATCAAAAGGTATCAGAATATTAAGTCAAAAACTAACCAATAAAGCTCTAGAAATTATCGTAGAAGGAATTCCCGGAACGACCTCTTCTATTGAGCTTTATTTACCAATAGGATACAAATACATTGAAGGAGTAGATGAGGAAATTAAGACCACGACAGAAGGAGTGCATACTTTCAGGATAACCTTTGCTAAGACAAAAGATAAATATACTACCAAAGTAATAAAAATATATCCACCATCATCTGCCACAAACCTATAATTCTTATTTACTAAATAATAAAAGGAACATCATGAAAAAAATAAAGCAATTAGTTTTCTTACCAATATTTGCATTAGGAATATTCTCATGCAATACATCACAAACAGAAATTCCTTTTCAAAAGAATGAACCAGTAGATTTTTCAAAAGTAAAAATAAAAGACAGTTTTTGGCTTCCGAGAATCAATAAACATGCAGAAACGACATTACCTGCATGTATTCGCCAATGCGAAATAGAAACACAACGAATTAAAAACTTTGCTATTGCAGGAGGACTAGAAACAGGAGAATTTAAAGGGCTGGTATACGATGATTCGGACCTCTATAAAATGATAGAAGGATGTGCCTATTCTCTAATGAATCACCCAAACAATGGACTAGAAGAGAAGTTAGATGAGATTATCGCCAAAATAGCTTCTGCGCAGCAGAAAGACGGTTATCTAATGACTTATTTTATTCTAAATGATCTAAACCAACGCTGGACAAATATGGATAAACATGAAATGTACTGTTGTGGACACTTAATAGAAGCTGCCATAGCCTATTATAACGCTACGGGCAAAAAAACTTTATTGGACATTGCAATCAAATATGCTGACCATATAGATAAAACCTTCGGAGAACAGAAAAAGAAATGGGTACCTGGCCATCAAGAAATTGAACTAGCATTGGTAAAACTTTACCGTGCGACTAAAGATCAACGGTATCTGCATCTTTCCCACTGGCTACTTGAACAACGCGGACAGAATCTAGGAGACTGGGAAAACAAGGATTATTATCAAGACTTAAAGCCAGTAGCTCAACTATCCAAGATTAATGGCCATGCAGTACGAGCTATGTATATGTTTACAGGAATGGCTGACTTGGCTTCTATTACCGAAGATACAACTTACATACAAGCATTAGATCGTCTTTGGGATGACGTTGTTAACACTAAAATGTACATAACAGGAGGTATTGGTTCCTCTCGCAAGAATGAAGGTTTTACGGAAGATTACGATCTGCCCAATGCCGAAGCTTATTGCGAGACTTGCGCATCCGTCGGCATGGTATTCTGGAATCAACGAATGAATATGTTGAAAGGAGACAGTAAATATATTGATATACTAGAAAAATCTATGTACAATGGAGCTTTAGCAGGCATCTCTCTGTCCGCAGATCACTTCTTTTATGTTAATCCGCTCGAATCCGACGGATCGCATCACCGCAAAGCCTGGTACGGTACAGCCTGCTGCCCAAGCCAAATCTCACGTTTCCTGCCTTCTGTCGGTAATTATATTTATGCAACTTCATCCAATGCCCTGTGGATAAACTTATATATTGGTAGCACAACAACCGTTAATATTAACAATATACCCGTAGACATAAGCCAAACGACCGACTACCCATGGAAAGGCAAAGTTACATTACGCGTAAATCCCTCACAAAACCAAACTTTCACTATCAAACTACGATTACCCGGATGGTGTGATAAGTACACATTAGCTGTCAACGGGAAAGAATATAGAGCAAAGCAAGAAAGGGGGTATTTGTTAATAGAACGAAGCTGGAATGCCAACGATAGTATCACATTTGATATGCCAATGCCTATAAAAGTAATGTCAGCAAACCCACGTGTAAAAGCCAACATCGGCAAACGTTGTCTACAACGAGGTCCATTAGTGTATTGTATGGAGGAAGTCGACAACCCGTTATATAATAAAGCTACCATATCCCCATCGATGGACTATAAAGCAACTTTCACCCCCCAATTATTAAACGGTATCATAAGTATAACAGCTACTGCTGCAGACAGTACAAGCTATCAATTCATCCCCTATTATGCATGGGATAACCGTTTTCCCGGCAAGATGAAAGTTTGGATCGATTATGTAGAATAAGCAATATTATAAATTATCTCACTCAACGTCACCATGAATATATCAACCAATATAAGATTCACTATTTTAACGTGGTCCTTACTGGATCGATGGAATATTGCCATTGACCTACATTATGGATAATAGCCTTCTAAAGCAGAAAGTCCAATCATGGGTGAAATGGGCCTTACAAAGCCAACACTCCGATATTTTTTTCAGCCCTTCTAGCAGTTATCCCCCGAAAAAGGACTACAACGGTGGCCTAGAATGGTTGTTTTTAAAGTTCCTAAAAAATATTATTCGGCAACTAAAGACAAACGAGTTATAAATTTTATGACACGCTATTTTCGCTATCAACTGCAGACTCTTCCCAGTCAGCCGCTAGGAAACTAGGCCTTCTAGACAAAATATCGTGCTTGTAAAAATTTACAAATTGTCTACTGGCTTTATAATCTGACTGGAGATTCTTTTCTATTAGATTTAGGTGCCGTCCGGCAATTCCACGGGCAATCACAAGGTATGTATGGTGGTGATGAAGCAATACACGGTAACAATCCCACATAAGGAACCACACTATGTGCTATAGCCGCATCAATGTTTTCCCTCGAAGAAATGAGCCAAATAACAGGCATTAGCTAGCAAAGTCTTTGGGAGATACCCCGAATTGTTTTTGAAAACATTTGGCGAAATAAGAAGGAGAATTAAATCCAACCATATAACAAATCTCACTTATCCTATTCTCACCATCTTTCAACAATTGAGCAGCCCTCTTCAAACGTTCCAAACGAAGATATTCATTCGGACTCAAATCTAGTACTCCTTTTATTTTCCGATAAAAATTAGAACGACTCATATTTAGATTATCTGCCATATCATCCATACTGAACTCCGGATTAGTATAATTGATTTGGATGACCTCATTTAGTTTCTTTATAAATTCTTCATCCGCTTTTGTCAATGCCATTGTATTAGCAGCCACAAAAGGAGATTTCGCAAAAGTCCGACGCAATTTTTCCCGATTCTGAATAAGATTGGAAGCACAAGCCTGCAAATACTCCACTGAGAACGGTTTTTCGATATATGCGTCGGCTCCCAACTCCATCCCTTCTATCTTAGACTGAATATTTGTCTTCGCTGTCAACAAAATAATTGGAATATGGCTATAATTCAAATCCGACTTAATCGTCTTACACAGTTCAAAACCATCCATAACTGGCATTACTACATCACTAACCACCAAATTCACATAGTTGCCATCCAGTAGCTGCAATCCTTCCATCCCATTGGTAGCTGTCAATACCATATATTCTTTTGACAATTGGCGTACAACAAAGGAAAGCATATCCGGATTGTCCTCTACGACTAATATAGTTGGTCTATTATCTTTTTTGTCAATATGTTCTGCAGGAGCTTCTTTCATTTTATCCATTTCGACTTCCGGTGTCAATGTAATGGTCATATCCTGTATAATTGGTAAAGTCAGGCAGAAAATATTACTTTTCTCCCCTTTTTCCATAGCAAGAGTTCCCTGGTGCAATTCAGCTAATGAACGGGAAAGAGCCAGTCCGATCCCCGTTCCAGTAGTCACCTTTCCATCTTCTTTCTCATTAAAGCGGGCAAAAGGTTTAAAGATCTTCTCTTTCATCTCGTCTGGGATAATCACACCATCATTATCTGTACGAATACGGAAAGATTTATCATCATCTGTATCCGGCACTTCCAGCGATATATGCACGTAACTTTCCGCATATTTCACTGCATTATTCAACAAGTTACTGATAATTTTCGTAAATGCTTCCTGATTGATATGTGCATAAAAATCCTGTTCAGGTACATTCAAAACAAAATTCAACCCTTTCTGCTTTGCCAAAGAGGTAAAGCGTTTATGAGTTTCTTTCAAGATTTCCGTAACATTGCATTCAGTAAAGTTCAAGCGGAACCCCTGACTTTCCGTTTTACGGAAATCAAGTAATTGATTAACCAGATTCAGCAGCCGTTCCGTATTCTGTTTCATGACATTCAAATCTTCCCGAGTTTCTGCATCCACCTGTTTCTTTAATATAATATTTTCCAACGGACCTTTTATCAATGTCAACGGAGTGCGTATCTCGTGGGCCACATTCGTAAAGAAGTCAATCTTTGCATGATATACCTCACGCTCCTTTTCCTGTTCAAACTTCTCCATCTGCCGACGATGTTTGTAATTACTACGTCTCTTGAAATACATAACCGCATACAGAGAGCAACCTATTATCAACAAAGCATATATGAAATAAGCACAAATTGAAAGATAAAAAGGAGGTAATATCTGTACCTTTAATGATACTCCTTCTTCATTCCATACCCCATCACTATTAGACACCTTAACCTTAAATATATAATTGCCATAACGCAAATTGGAATAAGTAACGATAGGACTTTCACCGACCGTCAACCAATCTGTATCAAAACCATCCAACTTATACATGATCTTACTCATTTTCGGAGCCTGAAAGTCCAATGCAGTTACCCGAAAAGAGAAAGAATTCTGATTGGCCCGAAGTACGATTTCATCAGAGAACGTGATACTTTTCTCCAACGGAGCTCCCGGATCACCCACAAACACTTCCTTACCAAACAACAGAAAATCCGTAATCACAACAGAAGGAAGAGACTTGTTCTCCGAAAAAGTCTTCGGATTAAACGCTACAAAGCCATCAATACTTCCTAAATAGATCGTTCCATCCTCCGTCTCAAAACTCGATCGATAGTTAAACTGATCTCCCAACAAACCGTTGGAAGTTGTATATACTTTCATTCCACCCGTAGCCGGCTGAAAGCATACCAGACCATTATTGGTAGTCAGCCAAAAGAACCCTTCTTTATCCTCCACAATCTGATAAACCACATCGTTCGGCAATCCGTCAGCCAAACTATAATTGGTGAAAGTCTCCGTATCCGAGTGAAAACAGCAGAAGCCTCCACCTTGAGTAGTCAGCCACACCTGACGATGTGAATCCTCAAAGATACTTACCACTTTATCATAGGGTAGACTTTTCGGATTATTTTCATCATGCAAATAGTTTTTCCATCTTTTCTCGTTTACATTATAACAATAAGCACCATTTGCATAAGTTGCAAGCCAGAGGTTACCACCGGAATCTTCTTTTATATCATATACAAACTTTCCATTCAGTTCCGGTATCCGGTCAAAACCATCCAACTGTTTATTATAGCGCAACAAACCAAATAAAGTACCTAAATAAATATCTCCCGTCGTTGTCCGGCAAATAGAAAAAACACTATTATCCACTAACGAATAAGGTGACTCTGTTTTCAGATACGTTTTTACAATAGCTCCCGTCCGCGTATCCACCACTTTCACTCCCTTTGAGAAAGTTCCTACCCAAAGGTTATCACCAACCATACACAACCCATGTACATTTGTAAAAGCATTGCTCGGTGTGAAGAAAGAGAAAGTCTTTGTTTTAGGATTAAAACGATTCAAGCCTCCATCTTCCGTACCAATCCACAAAATACCCTGATTATCCTGACAAAACTCACGTACACGTTTCCCCTGCAACCCGTTCGCTGCTCCTTTTGGATAATATTTCTCAAAATTCGTATAGAAACGGGGATAATAGTTTATCCCACCGAAGTAAGAACCAATCCAGATACCACCTTCGCGGTCTTTGCACAAAGAATAAATAGCATTATCTGACAAAGAGTACGGATCGTTAATCGAACTACGCAAATGAACATACTTGCCCGTCCGGAGATTATAAATATAAAGCCCCGACTCTGCGCCAATCCAAAGTTCATTGTCAGAAGCCACCAGCAATTCACGGCAGAATACAGACTCTCCACCTTCATCCACCGAAAGCAAGTCATGTAATTTATTCGAAGTCAGATTCAGCTCCTTCACCCCTCCTTTCAATGAACCTACATACAGGCAATTGTACGCACCTTTCGCGAGGCATATCACAACATCGTTCGCATAAGTTTCTTGTTTATCCACAGGAGACAGATAGGGATGAAGTGTTTTCAAGCGGTCTTTCGAATAGAAAAGTCCGTCACCGTAACAGCCAATCCAAAGCGTTCCGCTATTATCAAAAGCAAAAGTCTGCACATTGCTGGTAAGAAAAGAAAAATCCTTTAATGTATGATTCCGAAGTTGGTCCTTTTCCAAATCATAGCAGAACAATCCTTGTGACTCTACAGCCATCCAGACGCATCCCTGATTATCACCGGATATTGCAGTTACTGTGTGTTCTACTCTTGTACCCTCCAGACTGAGTTCGGTAAAGTGCAAAAAAGAATCTTTCTCCGGATAATAAACGTAGAGCCCCACATCTGTTCCTATCCAGATATTTCCCTCCGCATCCTCATAGAGAGCCGTAATAAAATTATTGCCAATGCTTTGCCGACTACGATTATCATGTTTGAATTTACGGAACGACAAACCGTCATACCGGTTCAGTCCATCCTTCGTACCGAACCACATGAATCCTTGCTTATCCTGCAAAATCGCATTGACTGTATTTTGGGATAATCCGTTTTGTACACTCAGATTTTTGAAATAATAATGTTCATTCGCCACTTGTGCATGGCAAATGCCCGAGTAACAAACAAGACAGATTAAAAGTAGTAAAGTCTTCTTCATATTACGTGTTTTCTAGCTTTCTGTTTGAATTACCAAATGTAGGCAAAATAACAAAAGAAAGATAGCAATTACGTCTCAATGAATAATAAAATAGTCCTATTTCTCTATTCGAATACGTGCGTCAACCGCCACAACCGCCTTCTCAGTTGCCAAAAGCGGGTTTATATCCATTTCTTTAATCTCTGTCGCAAAACGGAGCAAGGTAGACAAACGAACAATGATTTCCGCAAACTTATCCTCATTCACCCCCTTTTGCCCACGTGTCCCCTGTATGATTTTATAAGCCCTCAGCGAATGAATCATCGAATAAGCCTCTTCATAAGAAAGCGGAGCCAAACCCGAAGAGACATCCTTCAGCACTTCCACAAAAATACCTCCCAGACCACAAAGGACCACATGCCCGAACTTCTCCTCATATTTCGCTCCAATGAAAAGTTCCGTACCTTTCAGCATTGGCTGTACCATGATTGCTTTCGCATCGGCTATTTGCATCATACGGTCAAACTCCAGAGACAAATGTTGCTCACTCTTGATATTCAACACGACCCCGCCAACATCCGATTTATGCACAGGTCCAACGACTTTTGCCACCACCGGAAATCCGCAACGACGGGCAAAAGCCACCACTTCTTCCTTATTATCCGACACAAATTCATCTACAAGCGGAATACCGGCTGCATGAAGCAAAGCTTGTACATGATGAGGCGCGATATATCCGTCATCCGGAATAGAATCAATGATCCGCCGAATTCTTGGAACATCCACTCCGAACAGTTCTATTTCAGGAACTGCCGGTTTAGGAGCATTCACAATGCGGGAAAGAGCAGTCCCTAATGTGACCTCATCCGAAAAGTTCACGTGACCTTTAGCAAGGAACGCTGCCACTTCCGCTCCGGCAGTATTGATGGAAGGAAGTATCGGGAAAATCGGTTTACTGCAAACCTGCATTTTCTCATGAAGCACATCGTACATCTCGAACATAGTGACTAGTCCCGGAGTTCCAAAAATGGCCATCACAGCATCTATATTCTCAAATTTCTCTTCACAATAGTCAATACAAAGACGCAGATGTTCCGGGGTTCCCGTAGCAAGAATATCAATCGGATTACCAACAGCAGCTCCCGGAAAGAGTTGCGCTTTCAGTTCTTCTGCCAGGTTACCTTCTAACTTCGGCACATTCAGCCCCCCCTTGCTCAACGCATCCGTCAGCATTACTCCGGGACCTCCGGCATGAGTGATAATCGCAAAATTCTTTCCCTTCAGTTCGGGCAAGGTAAACACACAACCGACGGTAGTCAGCTCCTCACGTGAGAAACAACGTACAATTCCCGCTTTACGAAACAAAGCCTCAACAGCAGAATCCGAGCTGGCGATAGCTCCCGTATGCGAAGAAGCCGCACGGCTTCCACTTTCCGAGCTTCCCGCCTTAATCGCTGCAATCTTACACCCTTTTCTTATCAATGAAGAAGCATGGAACAATAATCGGTCCGGATTTTGGATACTTTCAATATAGAGCAATTTGATTCGTGAATCATTTTCAGAATCGAAGTTCTCATCCATAAACTGTAATACATCCTCCACCCCAATCTGTTTGGCGTTTCCTACCGACCATACAGAATTGAACTGCAATCCTTTAGTCACCGCGCTTTCCAAAATGAATACGGCTGTAGCACCCGAACTGGAGATAAGATCCACTCCTTTCGGATTTAAATTTGGAATTGGTTGACTGAACACACTATGGTGCCAAGTATTCATCAATCCGATGCAGTTAGGTCCTATCAACGACGCACCATATTTGTTTACAGTTTCCAGAATACGTTCTTCCAACAATGCCCCCTCATGAGTCTCCTCACCAAAGCCGGCAGAAAGTATGATAAAAGCCCGGGTATGCTTCCGACCAGCCAATGTTTCTACAATGCCAGGACACATTGAAGCAGGAACCGCCAATACCGCAAGGTCCGTATCAGGCACGTCCTGCACATCCGCAAAAGCAGGAACTCCCTGCACTTCTTTCTCTTTTGGGTTCACAGCCCGAAGTTCTCCCTGATAACCGCCGTTTATCAGGTTCTTTAATATTGCGCCACCCGGCTTATGTACATTATTCGAAGCCCCTACTACAACAATGCTCTCAGGGCGCAGCAACTGGGTTGTTATCATATCATACTCTAATTTTCGTTTAACTTGAATACAAATATATTCTTTCTTACGGGAAAAAAGAAAGAAAAGTCATTATCTTTGCACATTACAAAGCTGAAAACAATAAAATCACACGATACAATGGAAAAGAAATTCAAAAGAACCACCGTCACATCGGCATTGCCCTATGCGAACGGACCTGTCCACATCGGTCATCTGGCCGGTGTATACGTACCCGCAGATATTTATGTACGCTATCTGCGCCTGAAAAAAGAAGATGTATTATTCATCGGCGGTTCGGACGAACACGGAGTGCCTATCACGATCCGTGCCAAGAAGGAAGGAATCACCCCGCAGGATGTAGTAGACCGTTACCATTCCTTGATTAAAAAGTCATTCGAGGAATTCGGAATCTCATTCGACGTGTATAGCCGCACCAGTTCACCGACCCATCACCAACTAGCTTCGGACTTCTTCAAAACATTGTACGACAAAGGAGAATTTATCGAAAAAACGTCCGAACAATACTACGATGAAGAAGCTAAAACATTCCTCGCCGACCGTTATATCACCGGAGAATGTCCTCACTGCCACTCGGAAGGAGCATACGGCGACCAATGTGAGAAATGCGGTACTTCACTCTCTCCGACAGATCTTATTAATCCGAAAAGCGCCATCAGCGGGAGCAAGCCGGTAATGAAAGAAACCAAGCATTGGTATCTTCCCCTCGACAAACATGAGTCATGGCTGCGCAAATGGATTCTGGAAGATCATAAAGAATGGCGTCCCAACGTATACGGTCAATGCAAAAGCTGGCTCGACATGGGCTTGCAACCACGTGCCGTAAGCCGCGACCTCGATTGGGGAATCCCCGTTCCCGTAGAAGGAGCAGAAGGAAAAGTTTTGTACGTATGGTTTGACGCGCCTATCGGATATATTTCCAATACCAAAGAACTACTTCCCGATAGTTGGGAAACATGGTGGAAGGATCCTGAAACCCGTTTGATTCACTTCATCGGCAAGGACAACATCGTATTCCATTGCATCGTATTCCCTGCAATGCTGAAAGCTGAAGGCAGTTACATTCTGCCGGACAACGTGCCGAGCAACGAATTCCTGAACCTGGAAGGAGATAAAATTTCCACTTCCCGCAATTGGGCTGTATGGCTGCACGAATATCTGGCCGATTTTCCCGGAAAGCAAGACGTACTCCGCTATGTACTGACCGCCAATGCACCGGAAACAAAAGACAATGACTTCACCTGGAAAGACTTCCAGGCACGCAATAATAACGAGCTGGTCGCTGTATATGGCAACTTTGTGAATCGTGCCATGGTACTTACCCAAAAGTACTTTGACGGAAAAGTACCTGCACAGGGCGAATTGACTGACTATGACAAGGAAACTCTGAAAGAATTCGCAGACGTAAAAGCAGAAGTGGAGAAACTGCTCGACATTTTCAAATTCCGCGATGCACAGAAAGAAGCCATGAATCTGGCACGTATCGGTAACAAATATCTGGCCGACACAGAACCGTGGAAATTGGCCAAAACAGATATGGAGCGTGTAGGCACTATCTTGAACATTTCCCTACAGCTGGTTGCCAACCTCGCCATCGCTTTTGATCCGTTCCTGCCGTTCAGTTCGGAGAAACTCCGTAAGATGCTGAATATGGACACATTCGAATGGGCTGAACTAGGAAAAGACAATCTGCTGCCCGTAGGCCATCAGTTGAATAAGCCGGAACTGCTATTTGAAAAGATCGAAGACGCTACTATCGAAGCACAAGTACAGAAGTTGCTTGATACTAAAAAAGCAAACGAAGAAGCGAACTACAAAGCCAATCCGATTCGTCCGAACATCGAGTTCGATGATTTCACGAAATTGGACATCCGTGTAGGTACTATCCTCGAATGCCAGAAAGTACCAAAGGCAGATAAGTTGTTGCAATTCAAAATCGACGACGGACTGGAAACACGTACTATCGTATCGGGCATTGCCAAACACTATCAACCGGAAGAGCTGGTAGGCAAACAGGTTTGCTTCATCGCCAATCTTGCCCCGCGCAAACTGAAAGGTATCGTCAGCGAAGGAATGATTCTGAGCGCCGAAAATAATGATGGCAGTTTGGCTGTTATTATGCCGGGACGGGAGGTAAAGCCAGGCAGCGAAGTAAAATAAAAAATGGGCGAAGAGCAATCACTGAGACAAAAGACAGCCAAAGGATTATTTTGGGGAGGACTCAGCAACAGCTTACAGCAGTTGCTGGGACTTCTTTTCGGAATTGTTCTGGCTCGTCTGTTGTCACGCTCCGATTATGGTATGATCGGTATGCTGACCATCTTTTCAACGATAGCCAACATCCTGCAGGAAAGCGGTTTCATCTCCGCTCTGGTCAACCGTAAAAATGCTTCGGACAAAGATTACAATGCCGTATTCTGGTTTAGTGTTTCCTGTAGCGCCATCTTATATATATTACTCTACCTGTCGGCTCCACTGATTGCCGAGTTTTACCGTACGCCGGAATTAGTCCCCCTTTCCCGGCTGGCTTTCCTAAGTTTTTTTATCGCTAGTTTAGGGATCGCTCCACGCGCCATCCTTTTCCGCAACCTCAAAGTGAAAGAAAATACGATTATTTCCCTTTCCTCACTTACATTATCCGGTATTACAGCAATAGTCCTTGCCGTAAATGGATTTGCCTATTGGGGCATAGCCATACAATCACTTGTATACGTAGCAGTTGTCGTTATACTCAATTGGTACTTCGCCAAATGGATGCCTAGCTTCCATTTCGACTTTTCTCCTATAAAAGAGATGTTCGGTTTTAGTAGTAAAATGTTAATTACCAACATATTCATGACTATCAACAACAACCTGTTCTCCGTACTATTAGGGAAATTCTATACCAAGCAGGCAGTAGGAGATTTCAGCCAAGCAAACAAATGGAATAACATGGGACATTCCTTAATCACAGGAATGATTAACGGAGTAGCCCAGCCCGTATTAGCAAGCATAACGGAAGACACCCAGCGTCAGGTAGCCGTATTCCGTAAAATGCTGCGCTTCACCGCATTTATCTCTTTCCCTGCCATGTTCGGCCTCAGCATTGTATCCAAAGAGTTCATCGTGATTACCATTACTGACAAATGGCTCGTTTCCGCCCAAATGATGCAGTTGCTCTGTATCTGGGGTGCGTTTATCCCTATTAATAACCTGTTCTCAAACCTATTGGTCAGCCGGGGACGTTCTTCCGTGTTTATGTTCTGCAATATCACACTCAGCATTTTGCAACTTATCACAGCATGTCTCAGCTATCCTTATGGTATCACAATGATGATTTATCTGTTCATTACCATCAATATCTTATGGCTTTTTGTCTGGTATTTCTTCGTCAAAAGAGAAATACCTTTGACTCTATCCTGCGTACTCAAGGATATCGCTCCTTATTTCTTATTAGCAGCCACATTGACTGCCTCCGCTTATTATATCACTCTCGGAATCCGAAATCTATATTTATCCTTACTCATAAAAATAGTGCTGGTAGTATCTTTGTACGCTCTGATTTTATGGAAATTACAATCCGTGATATTCCGTGAGTGCATTGAATTTATAAGAAAGAAAATCTAAACACGAAGTATTTGCAGGGGAATATCTCCTAATTGGGCAGCCAGTTCCGAAAAAGAACTGCCTGAAGATCCATAAATCTTTTGAGTGCGTGACAGTGTATACATATCGGCTACAGCATCCTTAATTCCGGAAATCGAGCCACGATCAGAAACCGCCTCAGCCGTATGCACCCTGCCACCATAACGATTGCGTAACTGCTGTTTCACCTCTTCCGAATCAGTTGCCAGATAGATGCACAAATCATCATACATGTCACTTTCTTTGTCCAACTGTGTAAAAAACAAATCCAATGGACTTTGACGGATGGCTACCGTATGATCTGCACGACGAATATGTACACCTACCGTATGCTTGGAAAAGTAACAAAAACGGCGTTCGACTTCCTCACAAACGGAAGCGACAGGATGAAACAAAGAACGAAGTAAATTTGTACTGTAATTCGCAAACTGGTCACAAGTAGCAATATACAACCGTCCACTTTGAGATGCCCACTCTTCCAGCTCCGACTCCTTATAACAAAGAGCACGTACATCCCTTTCATACAGACAATCCTCAAACAACAATTTCTGAAAAAGTTTCGGAAGATAAAAATTACGCCTGCGAGGACGGTCATACATAAGCAAATGTTTGCAAGAAGTCTCCGAAAAGGATATATTCATCAACTCCGGTTCCTCAAACACTTTGAAAAAGGGAGCATTCAGTCCCCAATCACGGAACCATAGTACTTCCAACTTTCTCCTTACTCTATATGTCAAGGTAACGGCAGAAGCTACAGCGCGCATACGATTAGCTAATCCTCCCACCGGCACTAATATTATCTTTTCCATAATCATATATTCATTTCCAACACAAAAGTAAACAAGTTTATTATTCTTTGGCTATTTTTGCAGACAGTATTTACACAAATTCAAAAATATGAATATTAATCCGAGCTCACCGGTTTCCATTTCAGTCGTTATGTGTACCTATAACGGAGATAAATATCTTGAACAGCAAATAGATTCTATATTGTGCCAAACCTATCCCATCCATGAATTGATCATACAAGACGATTGTTCTACCGATCGTACAGTAACAATTATTGAAGCATATCAAAAACAAGACCCACGTGTCAAACTCTATATTAACGAGGCACCACTAGGATTCAATTACAATTTTTCATCCGCCTTCACCAAAGCTGAAGGTGAATATATCGCCTCTTCCGACCAAGATGATATCTGGCGACCGGATAAGATAGAGATTCTGATGAACCACGCAAAAAATCATTCTCTACTTTTTCATAACTCTTACCTATTCACCATGGATATCCAACAGACCATGGGAAAAAAGAACAAATCTAATGTACTTTACAACGAGCTTTATCTATTAATGAAACCATATGTCCCGGGACACGAATGTTTCTTCCACCGCAATATCCTACCCATTTTCCAGCAAGTTGTGAAACAAGAGAATAACATCTCCTATGACTCCTTGCTAATGTTGGCTGCCGTTGTCTCCGGACCAATAGAGTTCATTGACGAAGGACTGGTCTATTGGCGTAGACATCCTCAAGCCACTTCCTACCATACGGAACAAAAGTACAATGCATGGGAAGGACTGCAAACTGCTCTGAAAAGCCTAAGCAACCACTTACAGCGCAATGTTACAAAAAGATATTTTCAAGCTGTCAGCAGCTATCCATTCAGGCAGAAATATACCATCCGAACAATTCGGTATATGAAGACAGGCAGTATTGTTGGAATTCTGAAAGCCTGTTGCGTCTGTTGCATTCAGCATAAACAACTTTATCCCCATACACGTTTTTTGCAATCATGCATCAAGTCTTTTTTCACTCCCTTGTATTTTATCCGAGATTGTAGTAAATTTGCCATCCATTAATGACTTAGGAATATGATAACATTTACTGTATTTCCGCGTTTAAGGCAAAACCCTAACGAAAAAAGCAATCCCTATATAGAGAATTTCATCGCTTCCTTGAACCGTGAAGGAGAAAGTACTGTTATCAATCCTCCACACCGAAACCCGCTTCTTAGCATATTGCCTCCCAAACGATGGGGAGACGTGATTATCTTCAATTGGTTTGAAAGTATTCCTGATTTCAAATACGGACTTTTACAAGCTGTCACGGCAATCTGTTTCGTAACAGTACTCAAATTGGCAAAGAAGAAAATCGTATGGGTACTGCACAACAAAAAACCACACAATGACGGGTATACAGGCATGAAAAAATTCCTCATGCGTTTCATCGCCCGGAAAGCGGATTTAATACTTACACACGCTACCGAAGGGCTGGAAATCATCCGGCAGAGATATCCGCAAGCCAGCGGAAAAGTTCATTTTCTGCACCATCCTACCATCAATCGACTTCCCCGACAGTTACCTGCCGAGAATAATATTCTTTATGATTTGCTGATATGGGGTACTATCTCACGCTATAAAGGTATACATGAATATCTTTCATACCTACGTAACCATCCGGAGCAACACCCCAATGTCTGCATTATCGGACGATGTGCCTCCGCCCCTTTGTTGAAAGAATTGCAGGACAAAGCACCTGATTATGTCAAAATCATCCCTGAAAGTCCATCGTTTGAAAAGCTAAGTAATTACGTAGCCTGCTCCCGTTTTGTACTCATTCCTTACTGTCCCGATTCTGTATTAAGTTCGGGAGTATTAATGGATTCCCTTTCTTTCGGGGCAAAGGTAATAGGACCAGCCACCGGATCATTCATCGATTACAGCCACAACAGTCTATTAAACGTTCACACATTTAAAAGTCTGGATGATATTGCCGTCATCCTCTCAGACCATAAAAAAGAAAAAGCCTCACTAGTTGGATATAGGCAATTTCTCGATGAAAACGCTTGGCAGTACTTCGGCAGCAAAATTATTGAACTAGTAACAAAAACCAAATAACATAATGACAAAATACGCTCCCATATTGCTGTTCGTGTACAATCGTCCGGAACATTTAAAACAAACGATGGAGACACTTCAAAACAACACACTCGCCGCCGAAAGTGAGCTCTACATCTATTCCGATGCAGCCCGCAAGGACACAGACGAGGCAGCTGTAACTGAAGTCCGCAACTATATCCATAAGATAACAGGATTTAAGAGCATCACCCTCATCGAACGGAAAGAGAACTGGGGACTTGCGCGTAATATCATTGACGGAGTTACTACACAAGTCAGTCGCTTCGGGCAGGTTATCGTAATGGAAGACGACTTGATTACAGCACCTTACTTCCTACAATTTATGAACGACGCACTTGAGACTTACAAAGACGAGCCACGCGTCGGTCACATACAAGCTTGTGATTTCACCAACGACCCTTCCCTGCCCGATACATTTCTTATCAAGTTTACCGGAAGCTGGGGGTGGGCTACTTGGGACAGAGCATGGAAATATTTCAATCCCGACGGGAAAGAGCTGCTCCGCCAATTGGAAGAACGTAACCTCACACGGAGATTTGACCTCAACGGGAATTATCCTTTCACACGAATGCTGAGACGCCAAATCGAAGGGAAAAATAATTCATGGGCCATCCGCTGGAATGCCAGCCTGTTTCTAGCAGATATCCTCTCGTTAAACACCGGACGTTCACTTATTCAGAACATCGGTTTCGATGGAAGCGGCACCAACTGCGGCGGTGGAGGTTTATACAGTTCCACCTTATGGATGAAACCGCTCCCAATAGAAAAATGGTCGCCAATAGAAGAAAATGAAAAAGCCAGAGAAGCATTCGCACGCTATTACCACCGCACAAATTGCTTTATGGCCAAAGCGATCCGACGAATTAAACGTACCTTGAAAGGAGACTTCGGCGCATGAAAATATACTATTATCACACACGCCCCATACAAGAAGCATTGGACGAATGGAAGAACCATTTACACCCCGGACATATATTATATGGGCTCACTCATTTCAGTAAACACGGTATTCACCCGATACTCCACCATTACCGTCATTTCGCATCCCGTATACGGTTCTCACTCTACAATTTCTTTGAAATCATACGTTGCAAAGAACCGTACGACCTTTTGTATGGTACCTCCTTTTACGGACTAGAGCTTATTATCTTCTTACGTGCGTTCGGATTGTATCGCAAACCCATTGCTATCTGGCACCATCAAGCCGTAGTCCGAAACTCCAACAAACTGAAGAATTTGATTTCCCGCTTTTATTACAGAGGTATCGATAAAATGTTCTTTTTCAGTCAGACGTTAATTGAGGACTCTTTAAAATCAGGCAAAGTCAACGCCGGTCAGTTGCACCTTATACATTGGGGAGCCGACCTTGATTTCTATGACTATCTGAAACAGCACCTTCCAGCCGCAAACGAAGAAGAACCGGAAAAGACGTTTATCACTACCGGGAAAGAGAATCGTGACTTCACCACCTTGTTAAAAGCATTTGCCGAAACAGGGTTTCCCCTCGATGTGTTTACCACACCTGCCGCCGGAGACAAGAACTATGAGCTTTTACTAAAAAAATATATACCATATACCAACATACGGATACATTTCACGGGCGGTATCATCCCACACAAGCTCGCCACAGAAGTAGCACATTCAAAAGTAGTAGTCATCTGCTGCCTTGACACCCCCTACACCGTGGGACTCACCACACTGGTAGAAGCTTTTGCATTAGGACTCCCGGTGATTTGCTCACGTAATCCTAAATTTCAAATGGACATCGAAAAAGAAGGAGCAGGTATCTATGTAGACTATAATGATACGGAAGGATGGAAACAAGCCATCCGTTACCTCTACACCCATCCTGAAGAAGCACAGCAAATGGGAGCCAACGGTCGGAAACTGGCAGAACGGGAATATAATTTAGAACATTACAGCCGCGAATTATCGCAAATCTTAACTACTACGGTAAAAACTTATCGCAAGCAACCATAGATTTGCAACGAAAAGCGTACATTTGCATAAACTTTTATGCGCATGAGAGTACTAATCATCAATACTTCCGAACGAATGGGCGGTGCGGCTATCGCAGCAAACCGTCTGATGGAATCGCTCAACGGTGCCGGAATAGACACCGGGATGTTGGTACTGCACAAAACGAGCCACTCCGATAAAGTACATACCGTCGGTAAGTCTTGGCAAAGAAAGTTCACGTTTATCTGGGAACGTCTCATTATTTGGGCAAATAATCTTTTCAGCCGGAAGAATCTTTTTAGGGTATCCATTGCCAATACGGGGTTCGATGTCACCCGGCTTCCGTTTTTCAAAGAGGCAGATATCATTCACTTGCATTGGATCAATCAGGGCATGCTGTCCTTGCACAATATTCAACAAGTCATCACCTCCGGCAAACCTGTTGTCTGGACGATGCACGACATGTGGGAATGTACCTCCATCTGCCATTATTCCTACTCTTGCGAATCATTCAAAAACGAATGCGGAAACTGCCACTTTCTCCGTTTTCCCGGGAACAACGACTTGTCTCACCGCGTCTTCAAGAAAAAACAGAGCATACTCTCTCCGGCAAGAATAAATATCGTTACAGTAAGTAATTGGCTCGCCTCACAAGTACGCCAAAGCACACTACTCAAAGGCAAGCCGGTCACAGTGATACCGAACACGCTCTCACTGAACAACTTCCGGATACTTAATAAAGTAGAATGCCGACAAGCATTATCTCTTCCTGACAAACGGATTATCGTGTTCGGGGCTGCCCGTATTGATGATCCGATAAAAGGATTCCCAACGTTGATGGAGGCCATTCGCCTTTTAATCCGACGAAAAGACTTCCGGAGTGAAGAGTTGCATCTCATATTCTTCGGAAAGACCAAATACCCCCAACAGATTCTTCCGTTGATTCCTGTCAGTTACACCGACATGGGCTGGGTAAGCCAAGCGGAGGAGCTTTCTCAAATCTATTCGGCAGCCGATGTCGCAGTGTCCGCCTCGCTCTACGAAACCTTCGGGCAAACACTGATTGAAGCCCAATCTTGCGGTTGCCTGCCTGTTTCGTTCGGCAACAGCGGGCAAGCAGACATCATCCGCCATAAAGAGAATGGATACTTGGCTGACTATCAGTCGGCGGAAAGTCTGGCCGACGGAATAAAATGGGGACTTACCGAAGGGAAAGAACGGGTGTCACCGGAAACAATGAGAAACGAAGTAATGACTAAATATTCGGGCAAGGTAGTAGCCGGACAATATATCAATCTGTATACAAACCTGCTGGCAAGCAAACTTTAGAAAATGAGAATACTGATTATTAATACTTCTGAGAAGATGGGCGGTCCGGCCGTTGCGGCAAGCCGTCTGATGGAATCGCTGAAAAACAACGGTATCAAAGCTAAAATGTTGGTACGTGACAAACAGACCGACCAGATTAGTGTTGTCGGGTTGAACAGAAGCTGGTTGCAAGTATGGAAATTCATGTGGGAACGTCTTGTCATCTGGAGTGCCAACCGTTTTCACCGGAATCATATGTTTGATGTAGATATAGCGAATACCGGCACGGACATTACGTCACTTCCGGAGTTCCGTCAGGCGGATGTCATCCACCTTCACTGGGTCAATCAGGGAATGCTCTCATTGAAAGATATCCGAAAGATATTGTCATCCGGCAAGCCTGTAGTATGGACAATGCATGATATGTGGCCTTGTACCGGTATCTGCCACTATGCACGGGAATGTACCAAATACCGGAAGGAATGCCATCACTGCCCCTATATATATAAGGAAGGAGGCCGGAAGGATCTGTCATATCGCACTTTCCGCAACAAACAAGAACTTTATGCTCATGCCCCGATTCATTTCGTCACTTGCAGTCATTGGCTGAAAGAACAAGCACAAAGTAGTGCATTGCTTGCAGGAAAAGAGATTGTCAATATTCCGAACGCCATTAACACGAATCTCTTCAAACCACAAAAGAAGGAGGAGGCACGTACGAAATGTATGTTGCCGCAAAACAAAAAACTAATTCTGTTCGGTTCGGTAAAGATTACCGATAAGCGGAAAGGAGTCGAATATTTAATTGAGTCCTGCAAAATGCTGGCAGAAAAACATCCGGAATGGAAAGATTCATTGGAGGTAGTTGCGTTCGGCAACCAATCCCAACAGTTACAGGCTCTGCTTCCCTTTCGTGTACACTCACTTCCTTACATCAAGAATGAGCATGAATTAGTGAATATATACAACTCAGTAGATATTTTCGCCATCCCGTCGCTGGAAGAGAATCTGCCTAACATGATTATGGAAGCGATGGCATGCGGAGTGCCGTGCGTAGGATTCAATGTAGGCGGCATTCCCGAAATGATAGACCATCTGCACAATGGCTACGTGGCACAATACAAGTCTTCGGAAGATTTTGCCAACGGTATTCACTGGATATTGACAGAACCGGAATACAGCGAACTCTCAGAACAAGCCCGCCGCAAGGTATTGGGTAACTATTCGGAGAGTATCGTTGCCAAAAGATATACGGATATCTATAACAAAATAACAGGAAAATATGCATAGCGTCCATCCCACTCCGAAATTCTCAATCATCACGGTAACATACAACGCCGAGAAGGTATTGGAGGACACCATTCTAAGTGTCATCTCACAAACCTATCATCACGTCGAATATATTATCGTAGACGGGGGATCTGAAGATAAGACCTTATCTATCATCGACCGGTACCGTTCGCGGATACACACTGTCGTCAGCGAGCCGGACAAAGGATTATACGACGCCATGAATAAAGGAATCTCTCTTGCCACCGGTGATTACCTTTGCTTTCTGAACGCAGGCGACTGCTTCCACGAAGATAATACATTACAGCAAATGATACATACCATCATCGGCAACGAACTTCCTGATGTACTTTATGGAGAAACAGCCATCGTAGACAAGAACGGTCATTTCCTACGTATGCGCAGGCTATCCGCTCCGGAGACTTTAACGTGGAAAAGCTTTAAACAAGGGATGTTGGTCTGCCATCAGGCATTCTTCCCCCGCCACACGTTGGTAGAGCCGTATGATTTGCAGTACCGTTTCTCCGCTGACTTCGACTGGTGCATCCGCATCATGAAAAAAGCACGTACTTTGCACAACACTCACCTGACAATCATCGACTATCTGGACGAGGGCATGACCACCCGGAACCGGAAAGCATCCCTCAAAGAGAGATTCCGCATTATGGCAAAGCATTATGGATGGAGCAGTACCACGATACATCATGCATGGTTTGTGTTCCGAGCGGTTATCCATCGGTAGCCTAAAGCATAACAGGCAACGCAAGCAACTGATACATCAGCGTTCGTGCCATGCGTATCTGTCCTTTCGTGCTGGGATGCAAACGGTCATATCCCGCATCGTAGAAATAAATCAGTTGTTCTTCCACCATCGGATTCAATCCGGTCACCGCATTAAGATCAATCACGGGGACTCCCCACACATTGCCGGCCTCTTTAACAGCCTGCACGTAGGCATCCACATATTCGCCACAACTGTTCTGGTAGTTTTCATCCGGTTGCACATTCGTTTCTCCAAAATTGGCCAGTGAACGGTGCAACGGGGTCAACAACACAATCTGCTTGTCCGGGAAGAGTTGTTTCAGTCTATTGATTCCTATGTTGATACGTCCCTTATACGTGCTTCCATCCATTATAGGAGTACGTTTCTTACGGGTTTCCAGCTTTTGGGTTTGTCCACGGGCTGCCATCACTTGTTCTTCTGTTTCCATAAACCATTCTCCAATAGGTACACCGCCATTAAAATCATTCGTACCCATCAAAATCACGATAGCATCTACTTCTCCGCCGTGTTCTTTCTTCAGTTGCTCGGCTTGCCGGGGCACATCATTCCATTGCCTGCCACTGATACCATATACATAAGGAGTGATTCCCAGCCATTCCTGCAGAAAATCCCAGTATTTCTTTATCTTGTCACCATAACAGTTGGGATCTGTAATAGAGTCTCCCAAATATCCCACTCTTTTTCCTTGCCACGGGTGCCGTATGCATCCATTATTCGTTTCAACAGAGTTTGCCACTTTAGAAGATTGATTCTGTCCGCACAGAAAAGAGGAACAGAAAAACAGGAGGATACATGTGAGTAATAATTTGCTTTTCATCGGTATCATACATTAAATGAGAGATTTGTATTTAATATTCGACAAAAATAACTCAAAAAATGTAGTTTCAATCAATTTGGGCGATCAATCTCATCCATACAACCGGATATATAAACATATTCCTATTTGACTATTCTTGCTAAAATGCAAGTTTACAGTCTTTTTTCAACCAAGTTATCATTGAGTTTTACAGCTAAAACCCTATCTTTGCCACAAACTAAAAGAAAAATTGGATGTTTAACTCATTTTCATTCCATAAGGATTCCGTTCTGTAAATAATCTGTAAACCTTCCCCTCATTACAGATTATCCCTTATGTTTTCTGACATACTCTTGTCAGAGTTACTTTCTATATCTAAATTTTTAAACTACCAAAACATTAAAACAATGAGTAACGATTTTAAATCAATCCACGAATTCGATTTTACACTGATATGTAATTACTTCAAGGCATTAAAACGTCAAGGTCCCGGAAGTCCTGAAGTCACACAAAAAGCCGTAAGCTTCATCAACGAACTGTCCGACAAGGCACGAATAGCCGACATTGGCTGTGGCACAGGCGGTCAGACAATGGCATTAGCCAACTATACGAAAGGACAAATTACAGGTATCGACCTTTTCCCCGACTTTATCGAGCTATTCAACAAAAATGCAATAGAAGCCCATTGTGAAGACAGAGTAAAGGGTATCGTCGGCTCCATGGACGCTCTGCCGTTTCAAGAGGAAGAACTCGATCTGATCTGGTCCGAAGGCGCTATCTATAACATAGGATTCGAACGCGGTATGAACGAATGGAACAAATTCCTGAAAAAGAACGGATTTATCGCTGTAACGGAAGCCTCCTGGTTCACCCCTGAACGTCCCTCCGAAATAGAAGACTTCTGGATGGCCAATTACCCGGAAATCGATACGATCCCAAGAAAGATAATGCAAATGGAAAAAGCAGGATATATCCCGACAGCCCATTTCATTTTACCGGAAAATTGCTGGACCGAGCATTTCTATGCTCCCCAGCTCCCGGTTCAGGAAGCTTTCTTAAAGGAATATGCAGGAAATGAAGCAGCCGCAGACCTCATCACCGGACAACGGTATGAAGAGAGCCTATATAATAAGTATAAAGAATACTACGGCTACGTATTCTATATAGGACAAAAATCTAATGGGCGAAACGCCTACGGATTATAGGAGAGCTTTTGGCAAAGTTCCCTAAAATAGACAAATGGAATATGGACTTTGAGGATTGGGAGAAAATATTAAGAATCGAGTGCAGGGACATCTCTGCACTCGAAATATCGGAAGTACTCCGGAACAATCATATTTTTGCCACCGAACTGGAATAAAACCGGGAAGAGAAAACCTCTCAAACTCCCAACAGCTGTTTCAATTCAGCCACTCCTTCAGAAGCTCCCTTCTGAATTACATGTATCGAACGGGAAGTATGCGTATCTACCGGTTTCGGATCAATCAGATACACCTCTGCTCCTCTCGGTACATAATGAAGCAACCCCGCTGCAGGATATACATTAAGCGACGTACCGATAATAACGAAAATATCCGCTTTCTCCACATATTGGATGGCTGTTTCAATTTCCGGCACAGCTTCTCCAAACCATACGATAAAAGGTCGCAATTGAGTGCCGTCGCCTGCCTTGTCCCCCATCTTCACTTCATATTCTTCCGGTTTCAGCTCTTTTATGTAATGGGGATTATGAGGATCTCTACTGGAACACACTTTCGTCAGTTCGCCATGCAGATGAATGATATGGCTGCTCCCGGCACGTTCATGCAAGTTATCGATATTCTGTGTCACCACCGTTACATGGAAGTTTTTCTCCAGTTCCGCCAACAATTCATGTCCACGGTTCGGCCTTACCTCCAACAGCTGTTTCCGACGCTCATTATAGAAATTAATAACCAAAGCCGGGTCACGCTGATAACCTTCAGGAGTAGCCACCTGCTCTACAGGATATTTATCCCACAAACCGCCCGCATCCCGAAATGTACTAATTCCACTCTCGGCGCTCATACCCGCACCCGTCAAAACTACCAGATTCTTCATTACTATTCCTCCTTCTTTTTTAATAGCCACACAAATGTAATCAGAATCATCGAATAAACGAAAACTTTCTTACACTTAATATAATCCGGTTTATACTGAACTTTAAGATGAAAGATATAGATAGTTAACATCAAACATACTAATATTTAATCGTCTGACTATAGTTAAACTTTCGTCTGACTATAGTAACTCTTTCGTCTGACTATAGTTAGACGAAAAACAAACTACAGTCAGACGATTAATTATCTGCATAAACCAACCTAGATAATAAGAATAAACCGATTAAATCCTACGAACAAAAAAACTAATTCTTTTGTAAAAAGCGGTTAACTTTCACAGATATAAGAATTTTTAAATACCAAATATTAAATCATTCAAATAAAACACGTACTTTTGTGATTCATAAATTTGCAATTGATTGAAGGCTAAAACTATGAAATACGCTTCAATCGCCAACAAAAAACATTATATGGATAAATTCAGTTACTCTATTGGTCTCGGAATCGGCCAAAACTTATCAAGTATGGGAATCGCCAACCTTTCGGTAGACGACTTCGCACAAGCTATCAAAGATGTATTGGAAGGCAACCAGACGGCTATCAGCCATCAGGAAGCCCGCGAAATAGTAAACAAGTATTTCGAAGAACTGGAAGCTAAAATGGGTGCCGCCGCTATCGAACAGGGGAAAGCATTCCTTGAGGAAAACAAAAAAAGAGCAGGCGTAGTAACTCTGCCCAGCGGATTGCAATACGAAATAATAAAAGAAGGTACAGGCAAAAAGCCTCAGGCTACCGATCAGGTAAAATGCCATTACGAAGGTACTTTGATTGACGGAACACTGTTCGACAGTTCTGTTCAGCGTGGTGAGCCCGCAGTATTTGGCGTGAACCAGGTAATCCCGGGATGGGTTGAAGCACTGCAACTGATGCCGGAAGGTTCTAAATGGAAACTGTATATTCCGTCTGAACTGGGTTATGGCGCAAGAGGTGCCGGAGAAATGATTCCTCCTCACAGCACACTCGTATTTGAAGTAGAATTACTCGAAGTATTATAAATAAAAAATTTCAAAGCAAAATGAAAAAAGTTAGTATTTTTATGGCAATCGCCGCTGCTGCAAGCCTTGCTTCTTGCACAGCTCAGTCTCCTAAAGCAAATCTGTCAACAGAACTCGACTCCCTGTCTTATTCTATCGGTATGGCTCAGACTCAAGGTTTGAAAGGCTACCTGACAGGCCGTCTGGATGTTGATACCGCTTACATGGCAGATTTCATCAAAGGTTTGAACGAAGGTGCAAACAAAACCAGCAAGAAAGATATCGCTTACATGGCAGGTTTGCAAATCGGTCAACAGATCAGCAACCAAATGATGAAAGGTATCAACCAGGAGTTATTTGTCGGCGACTCTACTAAAACAATCAGCAAAGCTAACTTCATGGCAGGTTTCATCGCAGGTACTTTGGAAAAAGGCGGCATGATGACTATGGAAGAAGCTCAGACTTATACCCGTACAGCTATGGAAACAATCAAAGCAAAAGCTTTGGCTGAAAAATACGCTGACTACAAAGCTGAAAACGAAAAGTTCCTTGCCGACAACAAGACTAAAGAAGGTGTGAAAACAACTCCGAGCGGTCTGCAATACAAAGTGATCACTGAAGGTAAAGGTGAAATCCCTGCTGACACTTGCAAAGTGAAAGTTAACTACAAAGGTACTTTAATTGACGGAACAGAATTTGACAGTTCTTACAAACGTAAAGAACCGGCTACTTTCCGTGCTAACCAAGTAATCAAAGGTTGGACAGAAGCATTGACTATGATGCCTGTCGGTTCTAAATGGGAACTTTACATCCCTCAGGAACTGGCATACGGTGCTAGAGAATCAGGCGGCCAGATCAAACCGTTCTCTACTTTGATTTTCGAAGTTGAGCTGGTGGGCATTGAAAAAGATAAGAAATAAGAAAGTTTCTTTCTAAATAGAAAAAGGAAAGAGGTGCAAAGCGTTTGTACCTCTTTTTTTTGCTTTTGCCTATTTTTTCTCTCAAAAAAGAAGAATAATTAAAATAAATCTCTATATTTGCTTACTATTTGATAACAACTGGAAATTATAATTTATTATTATGGAAAGAATAGACAATCTCGACAGGCAGATACTAGAAATTATTTCCCAGAATGCCCGTATCCCTTTCAAAGACGTAGCAGCCGAATGTGGAGTGTCACGTGCAGCCATCCATCAGCGTGTGCAAAGACTGATTGACTTAGGTGTCATTGTAGGCTCGGGCTACCACGTTAATCCCAAATCTTTGGGCTACAGAACATGTACATACGTCGGTATCAAATTGGAAAAAGGCTCTATGTACAAAGCTGTTGTGGCAGAACTTCAGAAGATTCCCGAAATTGTGGAATGTCATTTCACTACAGGACCATACACTATGCTGACCAAATTGTACGCATGCGACAACGAACATCTGATGGATTTGCTGAATAACAAAATGCAAGAGATACCGGGTGTAGTAGCCACCGAGACATTGATTTCTCTGGAACAGAGCATCAAGAAAGAAATCCCCATTCGCGTAGAAAAATAACAGGCGATGGAGTTTCTGAATGAATATCACCTTGCAGGGCTATTTATCGGAATTTGTACCTTTTTGATTATCGGCCTTTTTCACCCTGTTGTGGTAAAGGCCGAATATTACTGGGGCACTAAATGTTGGTGGATATTTCTGATACTCGGCATAGGCGGTGTCATAGCGTCATTGAGCGTTGACAATGTAATTCTGTCCTCCCTGCTAGGCGTATTCGCTTTCTCTTCCTTTTGGACCATTAAAGAGGTCTTTGAACAGGAAGAACGGGTACGGAAAGGCTGGTTTCCCAAGAATCCGAAACGCAAATATAAGTTTTGAAGGCAAAGAATAGCAGATTTTTATCAAAAGAATTTGCATAATTCGACAGAAAGCACTACTTTTGTGACCGCATCCAGTAAATGGATACACCGGACTTGTAGCTCAGTTGGTTAGAGCAACAGACTCATAATCTGGAGGTCCCTGGTTCAAGCCCAGGCTGGTCCACAAAGGAAATCAAGCAGTTACGAATTTCGTAGCTGCTTTTTTCTTGCTCTTGCGTAAACAATGCGTAAACAAACTGTTTGAGTTGATTATGTTTACGCATAGAATTTCTATGAAACTCCATACAATCCTAATTTCTCTATATACGGGGTAATAGCATAAGATTGCGTTGTTTTCCACTCATTTGCCTGTTAAATAAGCTCAAATATATTCCATTTGCATATTTGCAAGAAAAAATGTTGTAATTTTGTAGATGCAACACATTTATGGTAAGCCATGACTTCAATGGTGCTCTTTCTTGAAAAAGAAAAGTGAGTTTGCCTAACCTTCGTGGGAGGGTCATCCCATTCCGATGAATCGAAGCGTAAAGGGAGTGTTAGTCGGAGGGCACTCTATGACAAACGAAACGCGGGAGTTGCTTCAGGGGTTGAGACCGATTAGCATAAGCCCGGTTACCAGTCAGCGACAGAAGACAACGAGATTGCACCGCTGCATATAACGACAATGTTTTTATCCGTTTAAGGATAGGGACTCTGTAGTTATATGCAGCGTTTTGTATATGTATGCCTCACGTTGCAAAGCGTCTGTATTCAGAGGTTATGTTGAACATAAACTAATGAATGCAATGGAAAAATTAACGAAATCCATGCCCCTTTTCAAAGAACGTAATTGTTCTGTCTCTATCGTGTTGGATTCACGTACTCGCAGGAAAAATGCGTATGAGTTCCCATTATCCCTTCGCTTCACGATTGACCGCAAGTTCTTTTATCTTACAGTCGGAAGTTCTTTTAGCGAGAAAAAGTTCTCAGACATCTGCAATGCAACCAAATGCAAGAGTGAGAACTACAAACTTCAAAAAGAGTGGAAAGATACCTTTGTCCCTAAATACAAGAAAGTTTTGAGTAATCTGAACAAGGGTGGCATCCTGACATTTGAGATGGTGCGCCAATGTATTATAGGTGAGGATGTGGTACTATCTGAAGAGGAAACAACCAAGTCACAATCGTTTATCAGTATATGGGAGCAAGTTATCAATGGTTTCAAAACAGATGATGGTGGAGCACGTTTTACCACGGCCGAAAGTTACGAGTGTGCGCTCAAATCATTCAGGAAGATACTTGGAGCAAATACAATTAAGGGCTTTTGTATCAGTGCAGCAGAAATCCAGAAATGGAAAGATGGGATGCACAATGGGGTTAAAGACGAGAATGGTGCAGTCGTTGGAAAAATCAGCGACACCACAGTAGGCATTTATCTACGTTGTTGCCGTGCCGTATGGAATCGGTGTGTACACGAAGGATTCCTCAAAGATATTCCTTATCCTTTTTCCAACAAGAAAGAGAAAGGTCTTGTAAGCATACCCAAAAGTGCGAAGCGCAAACAGAACTTCTTGAATGTCGCTCAAATGACAGAACTCTATAACCTTTTTGTTTCAAAGGAATATCCAGAACACTGGACGGAAGAATATACGCAACGTGCCCACTACTCATTGGGACTATTCCTTGCCCAATACCTTTGCAACGGCTTCAATATGGCTGACGCAGGGCGATTGACATACGACAACTACTATTACAAGACAGATGGCAAGGCTTTCCGCTTCAACCGAAAGAAAACCTCCCGTAGGAGTGCTGACGGTTCGGAAGTAATTGTTCCTATCATCCCTCCCTTACAATATGTATTAGACGAGATAGCGGCACCACCCACCCGGGATGGTTTTGTGTTTCCCGATATATTAAAAGGTGCGGAAACGGAAGAGCTGCGCCGTAAGTACACCGTGCAGGAGAATTCAAATGTGAAAGACCGTGTCATCAAGATTTGCCACGAGGCACTGCATTGGGACAAGTCCATCTGCCCGTCCGGTACATGGTGCCGTCACTCGTTTGCCACCAACCTGCATAATGCCGGAGTAGATATGGACTATATCTCTGAAAGCATGGGGCATGCTTCATCAGACCATGCAATCACTCAAATATACATTGAGCATTACCCTCTCGATATACAGATGCAGAACAACTCAAAGCTGCTAAACTTGGGAGAAACTTCAGAAAGGGATGCCTTGTTGGCTAAGCTGGCAAATATGTCCACAGAAGAATTGGCTAAACTATTCGCATAACCTTTTATAGAGTTTAGAGTATGTTTGATTTCATAGAACGGATAAAAGATTTCAATTTGAGGAAGGAGCATACGGATATGCTTATTCGCGCATGGAAGACTGAGAACAAAAAAGTTTATTCGGATTTTGTAAGACGGATAGAAGCAGTCAAAAAAGGTGATATGAGCATTATTACCGAAATGATGGATGTCGCTAAGAACTGTGTTCCAGAAGAAGTACGGGTATTCCATAACTGGTTAGGAGATGTCTTGAATGGGAAAGTGAAGATGGCAGATATTACCCAAAGCATTCAGGGGTTATCCATTGAGCATATCCACATGATAGCAAAATGCCTTGTCTATAAAGAACAGTGGATGGCCATAGATATGAAGACCGGAGAGGTAAAAGTGACCTCCAAGAAAGTAAACGGCTACCTGATGGTTCGTTCGGGAACACCGATAGAGATATGGAATCGTATGTCTGTAGATAAAAGAGTCTATATCGTCAGCCAGACTGAGGCATTGATGAAGAACAGCAAAGGATGCTGGATGTTCAGCAACCTTGAAAGAAAGATGATATATCAGGCCATAACTTTCTTTGCAAGACTTATATTCCTTACATATGCATCGGCAACAGGACATTTCCTCGCTAACCTCTACGACCTTGTCATTGAGCGTAAAGACAATCTTCCTTATTGCATGTATTATTATGTTGTCTTTGACCACGGACTGACAAAGATGGCGATGCTGCTAAATCAGTTTCTACTATCAGAGAACATTGATCAGGGAAGTATGCTAATGGTGAAAGATTGTATCAATGCCCTAGTTCTGCACAGTCTTGATATGGGAACTGAAACAAAAGCATCATGGGAAAAGACTGCTGATGAATGTGGAGCTGACATCTGGAAAGAGGTTGCGTTTCTTCTTCGTAGTATGAAAGGCAGACGAGGAAATAAGAAACAGGTAATGACCATTGATGACTTGATTGTCGGGAACAAAGCCGAGGTAAAACAGTGCATTATGGAATTTCTGGAAACAAACACTGAAGACATCTGCCTTGCCTATCTGCTCGTTGTTCTTGTTAAAACCGAACATATTAAATCCTCAGTGAAGTATATGACTTTTCACCGCGCCATCGAACAACTTACCCAACGACACTACGGATATGATGTTCCCCAAAAGCGATATGGAGAGATGAAGGAGTTTAATTTCAAGTGTTCTATGCAGAGTGCCAGTTATAAGAAAGCCAAGAAAATCATAGATAGGTGGACAATCTGTTTTGAGGAGTGTAAATAACACATTCCTCTTATTTTTCTATCCAAATCTTTATTCTTCCCTCTTTTTCAGTTAATACATATAGAATATTGGTCGGTAAGTTTAAGGTATAAATAAACCGACCAATACACAGAGTTTCATCCTCTACCTTTGCTTGTGAAATCGGTTTCACAGAGTTGAACCGAGACTTAAAATGTTTAATTACCAAACAAGTAAAGGTATGGAAGAAAAATTCAATTTTACCCAATTACTTCAAAAGCCCATCGCTATGATGACGGGCGAAGAACTTTGTTTTCTTATCGGCAAGAGTGTGGAGAGTATAGAAAAACCCACATCGCAGGCAACCTCCAAAGGCAACTATTATGGCATTGAGGGCATTGCCCGTGTGTTCGGTTGCAGTGTACCCACAGCCAACCGTATTAAAAAAAGTGGTGTTATAGACAAAGCCATCACGCAGATAGGACGTAAGATAGTGGTGGATGCAGACCTCGCACTGTCTTTGGCAAAGGAAGCTGGTAGCATTCACATCAAGGAGTGAGCGTATGGATGAAAATTGGAAACAACAACTGGCAACAGACAGTTATGGAAATCCGGTTCGTTCCATCAGTAATCTCCGACTCATTTTTACCTTAGATGAGAACCTCAGTCAGATAAGGTACGATACTTTTTGTCAGGATGATGTGTGTTTCAATCCTTTGTTCCGCAATGTCAATGGCAATAAGATTGATGAGGAGTCGGTGGGAAAGATACAGGACTATCTGGAAAGAACGTACAGACTACGCTTGACACAGAACAAAGTATTTGAAATACTAAAAACGACCTCATCGGAACGGAGTTTCAATCCTGTGCAGGAATTCATAACTCAAGAGACATGGGACGGACAGCCCCGTATAGCCACGGCTATCATTGATTATCTGGGGGCGGAGGACATGCCTCTCGTCAGGGAACAGACTAAACTCTGGTTTGTGGCAGCGGTTGCGCGTGTGTTTAGTCCCGGTTGTAAGTTTGATAATGTACTGACTTTGCCGGGACCACAAGGTATCGGAAAAAGTACATTCTTCAAGACTATCAGCGGAAAGTGGTTCAACGATTCTTTCTCTTTCGCCAGTGGCGATAAGGAAAAAGTAGAAACTATTACCAATGGTTGGATTATTGAAATCAGTGAGTTAAATGGTTTGAAACGGGCGAATGATGTAGAAGCGGCCAAGGCTTTCTTGAGTCGTTGTAGCGACTATATGCGTCCTGCATACGGACATAAGGTAGTGGAGTTTATGCGCCACAATGTCTTTGCGGCCACTACCAATGAGACAAACTTTTTGCAAGGGGACAATGGGAACCGTCGATGGTGGATTATCCCAGTCAAAGGCAACGGTCATGTATCAGATTGGTTGGATTGTTTGCAGCATTCCGTTCCTCAACTTTGGGCAGAGGCATACACCTATTATAGACAAGGAATGAAACTCTACTTGTCCCCAGACATGGAAATCGAGGCCAACGAAATACAAATGCAGCATTCCAATATCCTTGTTGACCCAATCATGGAGGATATTGAAATGTATCTGGAGCGTGAAGTTCCCGTGCAGTATGCAAGTTGGATGATTCCGACACGACTGGCTTATCAGAAAGGAGCATACTCAGAACCCAATTCCACAATGACCTCACTCAATATGGTTTGTGCCCGACAGATTATAGAGGAGTTACCCAATGACTTGGTAAGACGCAATACGTCCAAATACACCTCACAATATATCAACCGCTTGATGTCCATGATTCCTAATTGGAAACGGAGCAAACAGGAGAAGGTCAAGGGTTTGCATCCTGCTTATTGTGACAAGACGGGGAGGTCAAAGCATCCTTGGGTGAGGGTGGGTACACCGAGCGAAGAAGTCTGCGCCACATTACCAAGTGAACCGGAATTACCATTCTAATTTTCAAAATAAGGGAAAAGAAAAACATAATGTCCCTTTGTCCCTATTTCCTTTGAAAAAAGAATAGAAACATAAAGCAGTGAAAAGAAAAAGTTACAAAATATGCTTGGGACATGGGACAAAAAGAGTTGAAAATATGAGAACTGAAGAACTGATAGAACGCATCAGCAAACATGAGCCTTTATTGGCAAAAGCAGTCAGCCACATGGTTGCGTATGTTCAAGACCGTTATCCCTCCACGTTTCCGAGCAAGGAGCAGACTATGGCGGTAAACGAATACCTGCATAGTGTTCATGCGGACGGTGACGGCAGTATGTCGGAAGCTAATTGCGAGCATCGCAGGATTGCCTCACAGCGAATCACTATCGCTGCCATCCGTATACTTGACACCGAACAACAGGACAGGCTTCAGGACATACTTGACCATATTGCATACGACAAGGAGTATTATATGCCGGAGAGAGGGCAAGGTATGCGCTACTGACTTTTCTTTTGGCTGTACCAGTTTTAGATTATCCATAAACAGACGAATGATGAATAAAGATTTGAGCTATTGTATCGTATTATCATCGGAACAGCTTTCCTATTTGGCAGGAAGCAAGTACGGCATTGACCGAATGAAGATTTTGAACCGGCTTATCGAAGCGACCGTGTTGGAACAAACGGAGTATTCCAAGAAAGGCTTTGCCATGACATTGCAAGTCGGACAGGCTGCCTTGTCAGAAGTGGAATTGTCCTGCAAATTGGGCTATGACAAGAAGACCATCTCACGTGTGATAGACAAGATGAATCAGCTTGGCATTGTCGCATCCGTTCAAAGTAACCGCACGAGTATTCACACGCAGAAATGCGTATCGGCTTGGATGCTGGACGGCAAGCGTATCGACAACCCTTTTTATGTCCGAATGAAAAACCGCAAGGACGGCAACGAAAAAACGGCTAATCGTCCATACAACAACAGTATTCTTCCAATGAAACAACAGCATATTTTGGAGAGCAACGCAGAAGCAAATTGCCCTACCCAAACGCAAACAGACAACACAGCCGTATCGGATGAAACTTACTCCCCTGATTTATCGACTTCACCAACATCAAGCGAAACTCCTGTTACAGCTTACGATGACAAAAATAGAAATGGTTACGATGAATTGAAAGCCGAAACAAATAACCATGAGCTTCTCCACACCCCTACAACCACATCAGGCTATGAGATTGCAGGCAATGGAAGCGACAACGATGCTGCACAGGTAAATTCCACTTCGGCATATCCGACTACGACATTGGCTTCTCCACAGCCTTTGGCAGAGGAAGAACCAACTAATGACCAAGGGAATGACTGGCAATTATAAATCTTTCAGATACAGTAAAATGTACTATGTTATAGTATGTAGTGTTACAAGAAGTGCCTATGTCGCACAGGCTCGCTTCGCTTGCCAGTACCACATAAGCGTATTCCGGCAGTCGCAAGCTCCCACCGTGCTGTACTTTTTTAGATAAGATGTTTCACCTGTTATAATACAGAAAAGAATGAAGAATAAAGATAATGTCAAACAGATTGACGGGAACAAGGAAGAGGAAAAGGATAAAAAAGACACAAGACGAATCCTGCGCCTTGAAGCCAGAGTTACGGAAGACGAATATGCCAAAGCTGCGGAACTCGCCCAATCCTGTGGTTTGACCATGAGTGACTATGTGCGCAGGACGGCTTTAGGGCATCGTCCGCACCTGCGGCTAACTGAGCGTGAAGTGGAAGCCCTGTGTAGCCTTTCGGATGCGAGGGGCGACCTTATCCGTGTCGTTGCTGCCGTGAAGTCCATCCAAGCGGACAAACGAGCCATCTATTTCAGCGATACCCGATTTGTGGAGCAATGGATGAAAGCTGCCACAAAGCTCATCAACCGTTGGAATCAAATTGAAGCCTACCTTAACGAATAAATTTCCCCACCTGTTATGATTGCAAAAGCAGCTACCATTTCGCATGGCTCAAATGCCATCAGATACTCCGTCAATAAAGATCGGGCAGATATAGTCAAGACCAATCTTCTGCCCGATGACATATCGCCCGAAGCGATGTTCAAACGAATGATGCTTGTGCAGAAGATGTTTACCAACGAGAGGAAGAGAGGCAGACCGTTTACCGACAATGTGATAAGAATTGAAATTTCCCCATCCGCAGAAGAGAGCAAGGGTTGGACGATGGATGACTGGGCACGTTTGGCAGACGAGTTCATCCAAGCGTTTGATTCCATAGACCTGTCTAAAAAGACCAAACGCGCTTCTTCAAAGCAGACCAACCTCAAAGGTTCGCAATACGTTGTTGCCCTACATCGAGATGCCAAGAGTGGCATTCTCCATCTGCACATTGATGCCAACCGTGTAGATATGGAGGGCAAGATAAATGACGGACACCTGTCCGGCATGAGGGCTGTAATGGCTGCGAATATCATCAACGAGCGTTACGGCTGGGTGCAGTCCGAAGAAATAGGCATACGGCACAGGCAGGAGGTTTCAGACTGTTGCATGGAGATACTGCGCAAGATGGATGAGTTCAGTTGGGAACGCTACGAAGCGGAACTGGTGAGGCATGGCTATGGGGTACACATACAGAAAAATGAGGACGGCACGGTTTACGGCTATTCCATCAAGCGAGGGAACTCAAGTTATAGGTCATCCAAGTTGGGTATCGGTCGCAACCTTGTCCCCTCAAAGATTATGAAGACATGGCAGAAATTGCATCCGCAGGAGGGTAAAATCAACCAACCGCAAGCGGAAGACAAGCAAACAAGGACAGCCACACCGACTGCCATTTCCAAGCCACAGACTACACCGCAACCTGTAATGAAGCACTATTCCATTGGCACGGATGACAACAGGACATTTGCCGTTTCCCTATCGGAAGCCGCAGACTGCATCATCCGTCAGGAGTGTTCTTTGGAGGAAGCACATCCATTGGCTAAGCTGGAAGAGATACAGCACACGGCTCTTCTGTTGTTTGCCGGATATTTGGATGCAGCCACGAGCATGGCGGCTTCAAGCGGTGGCGGTGGTTCTGATACAGGTGGCTGGGGACGGGACAAAGACGAGGACGAACTTGAATGGGCACGCCGTTGTGCGAGAATGGCGAACCGAATGTGCAAGCGCAGGAAAGGGCTTCACAGATAATTTTTCAACCCAATATCAAAGGACATGAGCATAGGAAAACCAAAGAATGAACCCATAGACCTGAACGGTCTGATGAACGAGATAGAGAACGACCATCGGATAACCGTGGAATCGGATGCCGTTGATAAGCGCATTGAGGAATTGCGAGTTGCTCAAAGGGACTTACGGCAAGCGACCGAAGCATTGGAAAAGGCTACAATGACTTTGAATGAAGCCATTGCAGCCCTTAAATCCGCTACTGATAGTTCCGCCAATATCGTGACCGGGATTAACAACGCCATTGTCAATGCGCAAGAAAATACAAAGTTCAAAGTTAGTATTGCACAGGAAGATGTGGAACTGTTGATGAAAAACTCACAAGCTGTTTTAACCACGGACGAGATTGTGATGAAACGCCATTTTGAGAAGCAAGCTCAGGCAATGGAAGCCCACGAGCGAAGAATTTCATCCATTCTCAGCCGAAACCAAGGCTTTTGGGTTTCCGATTTTTGGGCGAAAGTGTTTTGCTGGGTTATTTTAGTGTGTTTTCTGCTTATATTTATTTCTTATTACTTGAAAACTCGTCTGTAAAGCATAATATTAATAGACCTGTATCAATAATAGCAAACAATACATATCACGAGATAAGTTTAATCCTGTATAAACCATCGAATATCAAATACTTTTCGTACCTTTGCAATTGGATTGGAGGAAACTCTATCCAAGACATATTAGAAAAAGAAGAAGCGTTATGCTTATCTTGTACTTGAAAACGTAGGAAATTTTCAAATTGGATACAAGGATAGCATAGTGGTTCTCACGCTATAGCGTGGGCTGCTATTGTTACATCCGTATCCAAGGTTTCCTACGACCTTCAAGTAAGAGTGTGGCATACAGTTCCACGCTTTTATGTAGGTTAAATTCCTCTATGGGACTGGAGATTAAATGTGTAGTGTATGAACATAATTAAAAATTGGTTGTTAGCCATTTGCGCCATTCTATTGATGAATGGATGTGCACCACTTCGAATGCCTGTAATCGTCAGGAATGCCCCTGTTGAAATGTATAAATACGCATACATTTCTCCGACAAAGGAATTAACATCAAGTACAGGAGGTACATATGGAGGACAATATGGCATCTATGGTTCTTCAACCACCAAAAGTGTTAATCCGAGTGATGTAATAGCCGGAATACTAATAAAAGAGGGATATGTTATATTACCCGAACTTAAACCAGAATTAGCTAATGAAACTTTAATCGTTAATTATGGTGAGAGTGGTAGGCGTAATAGAGGCTTAGGATATACCATAGAAGTAACCATACAATTTAATTCTGCAAAAACCAATGAAATGATATGCTCTTGTACGGCAGAAGGACAAGGTGAAACAGAAGCCGATGATATTCGTCAAGCCATTAGAAGAGCATTATCAACTTTATTCCCAAAGAAATAAAACCAATTAATAATCAAATAATACAACAATTTATGAAAAAACTTATTGTATCATGTGCATTAATGGTTATTACATTGGTATCGTATGCCCAAACCTATAAAATGTATTCTACGAGAAATTACCATAACCAACTCCGTTTAAATACGATGACAGGTGAAGTACAACAAATTCAAGATGATGGTCAATCTTGGGAAATTTGCAGTGCGAGAGAAGCTTCAGGGGATAAAGTAGGAAGATTTTGCCTTTATGAGACACAGAATATGTGGACTTTTATAATGCTTGACACATATACAGGTAAAAATTGGCAAGTCCAATTTAGTGTAAAAGGCGAAGATTATATGTTTGCTGCACCGATAAACATTTTCTCTCTTGCATATCCTGAAACAACTTCAAATTGGAGTAATAGGTTTCAGATGTTCAGAACTCAAAATATGTGGACTTTTATACTATTAGATTCGTATAATGGGCGATTATGGCAAGTCCAATATAGTACACAAGATTTGGATAATCTATTTTGCATACCAATAAATAAATATGAGTTAGTTTCTGATAACGAAAAATGTATATTCTCCATTCAACCATTGACAAGTATGTATCAATACTATCTCATAAATGATAATACAGGAGATATGTGGAAATTCCAATGGAGTACCAAAGGGGATGATTATAGGTGGATTGAGAAATTTAAATAGCTATTATTCTCGGATATGCAGTTAGTTTTATTCATAGCTTTGATTTGTTTTGTTGCTCTTTTTATAATAGTAGCAATACGAATGCACCTCAAAAACAAATCCAAAGAATTAACAGAAAAATTGCTTCAAATATCCGCTTATAGTGAGAAGTCCAGCTACGAGCAAGCCCAAGAGAGGCTGTCTAAACTTAACGATGCTGTATTTATTGATATTCCGGCAGACTTAAACAATGTTTTTTATGGTAAGATAATATCGGCAGCGCAAGAAAAGGATTTCACAAATCATTATATATCATATTTTCAAGAAGCATATTCACTTGTTAAGAAACTTGAAACTTTCAATATCACGCCATCTGTAACAATCTCAAACCTAATTCGTGACTTTGGTAATATCAAGAGGCTTGTCAAACAACATAATGATACGGTAATAAATTCCTTACTTGATACACACAAGGATTTTTTCGACCATTGTTTGAAATATCCATTGGATAAACAGCAAAGACGTTCAATTGTTTCAGAGGAAGATAATTGTTTAGTGGTTAGTAGTGCAGGTAGTGGAAAGACCTCTTCTATTGTTGGAAAAGTCAAGTATCTAACAGAAATCAAAGACATTGCCCCTCATAGAATCTTACTGATTAGTTACACGAACAAAGCAGCAGCCGAACTAACGGAGAGAATGGCTACCAACGGTTTGAAAGGCTATACATTTCATAAATTAGCCATTGATATTATCGAAAAAGAAACTGGTGTTAAGCCTTCTATATGCGATAATACTGATGCCTTATTTATAGATATTTATCACACTCTATTAGGGAATGAGGATTTTAAGAAAAGTGTAGTAGAATACTTCATCGACTACCAAACCAATGAAGCAGATTGGGAACAACGCAAGAATGAAAGGCGAGAAAAATTGTCAGAGCAAAAGAATGTACAGCTAAAAGCGATGTTTCCCGATATGGACGGTAGAACCATATATGTGAGAAGTGAACAGGAACAAAAGATATGTTTTGTTTTATCATCTCTTGGAGTGCAATTCAGATATGAAGAGCCATACGAACATCAATTGGCAGATGAAATGCACTCTCAATATCGCCCTGATTTTTCTATATACTTCGAGCAAAAGGGAGTACCCAAACGAATCTATTTGGAACATTTCGGAGTTGATGAACACGGTCTTGTCCCAGCTTGGTTTGCAAAAGACAAGAATATAACATACGAAGAAGCCAATCAAAAATATAATGATGGTATAACTTGGAAGAAAACTGCTCATGAGAAATTTGGCACTCAGCTTTTAGTGACATCAAGCGCAGATTTCCATTATTCTGACATAAAAGATAAACTCAAAAAAATATTAACAGATGTGGGCGTACCAATTCAAGAGAAAACAGACGAAGAATTATATGATTTGGTTTTGCCCAAAGGTAGTAAGCAAGAAAAAGCGTTTATACGGCTTGTAGTTACTTTCGTAACATTGGTAAAATCAAGTTGTAAATCAGTTAAAGAAGTTCTGAAGCAAGCAAAGAATGCAGGTGATGAACGAAGTGTTTTTATCATCAAAAACATATTTCAACCTGTATATGAACGTTATAAAAGTGCATTAAGCGATAGTAACCAAATCGATTTTACTGATGCGATTCTTCAAGCCACAGAGATATGTCGTACTACACATCTTGTTGAGTATGATTACATCATTGTGGATGAGTTTCAAGACATATCGGTTGACCGTTACAACTTCTTAAAAGTATTGAGAGAGGGAAATCCGCCTGCAAAGTTGTATTGTGTAGGTGATGATTGGCAGTCCATATATCGTTTTTCGGGAAGTGATATGGCTCTTTTTAATCAATTTCCAGAATATTTTGGTACAACAGAGATAAATAAGATAGAAACCACATATAGATTTGGAGAGCCTTTGGTCTCTTTATCATCTCGTTTTATTCAACGTAATAACGCACAAATAAAAAAAGATATACATTCATTCAGTTCTGATATGAAAACAGAATTGGAGTTTTGTTCTTACGACAGACGTGATTACTGCAAAACAATAGGAGAACTTATAGATTCTATTCCATTGGATAAATCTATATTTTTATTGGGACGCTATTCTTTTGATGATTATTACTTGTCATTTATGTATCAAGGGATAAAAGAAGGTAATAGATTTTACTATGTAATAGGAGGAAGAAAAATTGAGTTCTTGACAGTACATAAATCAAAAGGTCTTGAAGCAGATTATGTGATACTTTTACAATGTAATAAAGATACCTATGGCTTTCCATCACTTGTAAGCGATGACCCTGTGCTTAATTATGTCCTGACTAAAAGTGATCAGTTCCCATATGGTGAAGAAAGGAGGTTGTTTTATGTTGCAATAACGAGAGCAAAGTTGAAAACACTTGTGCTATACGACAAGCGTTTCCCATCTGTATTTGTAGATGAGTTTTTGCATCCTGAAAAGGTATCAGAAGAAAGCTATGTAAAACACCCCAATGCTAATAAAAGATGGACAAGGCGTGCAGACCAGTTTTTATTAGAACTGCATAATGAAGGTAAGAGCGTAAAATACATCGCTGCCAAAATGGGCAGAAGTCAAACTTCAATCGTAATGCGATTGAACAAACTTACCCAATAGTCGCACTAATGCTATATTTTTTCACAACGATGATGTCTGTATGTTGCCACGTTGCCATAATACATTAGAATCTTTTGAATATTTCGTTTATCTTTTTTGTTTCGTTTTTCTCCTGCTCTTGGCATATCCTTGCCACACTCATGAGTAAACTTAGAGGCAGCCTATATATGCCTTCACTCTTCAAATGGATACGTTTCGTCGTAGATTTCACTTAGAGAACGGTCGTTGAAAAACCAGTGCGGTGTGGGCTGTATATGCTTGACCTTATATCCTTTTAGCTTAGCAGAAAGCGCACTAATAGAAGTTTCTTCTCCTTCATAACACACTTTACGCTCTGAAAGAACGGTAACAGAAATTGATGGGTCATCTTTCCATATGAGAATATCGCCTTTCTGCAACCCCATCTCATAGAAGTTGAGTGGTGGACGTTTGGCTTGTGCTTTTGTGCTGGCAGCTTTATCCTCATCGGTGAGGTCATTCTGTATCTCATCCGTCACTTCTTCCGTCACATCTTCATGATGAAAAAGCTCGAGGATGGCTTGTGCCTGCTCCACGTTGATACGGAAGAACTCACGGTTCTGGTTGATGCGCTGAGGGTCAAAGGCTTTATGAAGGGCTTTTTCAATTTTGAGACAATCACTTTTTTTGACCTTGCACGCAAATTTACACTCAAACGGAATGGGAACTCCTGTGGTATATAGTTCCTTCATCCGTTTATCAATGCCTTCCTGTGTGGTCATGCCTATTTTTACAAGTCCTGGCATCACAGGGTTTGTCAGAAGATAAACTATTCCGTATTCCATATCGTTGTTTTTTTAGAGACTATTGTACAGTTTGTCTTTGTTTATAATGAAATCAAGAACTCTTTCAAATTCGCGCATCAGTATGTTGCCGTTCTTGTTAGTGAATATATGTGAGTTCATTTTTTACTTCTCCTATATTTTTGATTACTGGCATTGGGATGCTCTGGATTGGTCATTTCGAGATAGCCAGCCTCGATTAGTGACATGATGTATGTCTGAATATTCTTACTATGGTATGTCACACCTACCCTTTCAAGAATTTCTTTGCTGCTACGTGGCACACTGCAGAAGTTTACTATATCCCTCTGCTTATTTGTTATTTTAGGACGTATAGTGTCAGAGTCTGCATTGAAAGTGTCAGAGTCGGTATCTAAGTCGGTGTCAGAGTATCTAAGTTTGGTGTCAGAGTCCGCATTAAAAGTGTCAGAGTCGGTATCTAAGTCGGTGTCAGAGTCTGCATTGGGTTGATTACTTATCTGCCTATTTATAGTAATCACGAACTCATTAGTCCTGTCATTATTGGTGAACGAGACATTCACGTCCTCCGACAAGGCACGAAGCATACCACTACCTGCTCCTGTGTAGGGAAGCAGGTGGATGGCATTTGTGAATAGGAACATATTGCGTGGCATGGATGTGCCTATAACAATATCATCTACGGTAAGTCCATTAGGGAGAATTCCGGGGCTGTGTATCTCCACCCTGTCATCAAAAATGAATATGCGGATTGGGGCTGTCGCATTCAGCGATCGATGCACTAAAGCATTTACGGTGAACTCAACAAGGCTGGTGTAAGGAATCTCCAACACGCCTTGCGAGTTAAACTCATTCCCAACCTGTATATGACGCAAGTTCCGGGTGAAGAAATCCATAATAGTCTCAAACTGATGAAGCAGATTACCCTCAATATCGGCATCGTTCACCTTGTCGCGAAATTGAGTACCGCCAAGATTGTTGCCTACAAAGCAAATACATTTTGCAGTCATCATTGGAAGCCAACGTTGGGTGTACTTGCCAAACAATAACATCGCGGCCACTGTGATTTTACCATCGGGACGAATAAAACGCAGGTTACGTAACAGTTTCTCTCCATTGTGCCCACTGGCAATAGCAGAACAGACGGTATCTAAAGAGGCTTCGCGAAATGCGTCGCCCACCAAGCCTTTTCTTGCTAACACCTTATCAAACTTGTTACTAAGGAAGGTTTTGATGGTACCCTCGTCTAAATCTTTGATGGTAGCATCTCTTACTCCTGCTTCATCTGGCGAAAAGCTGCCACAGTCAGTCATCATCTCGGCAAGCTCGGCATTGTCGAACACTTTGCGCTTGTCAGCACCGTTCTTCACCCACACAATTCCCCGATTGTCATGGTAGGGCTTATTCAATCCTTCCTTAATATGAGCCACAACAAGGCTTCCGCCATCCACAGAAATTGTTTCCACATCAACAAGGATGGCAGGAACAACATTCTCAGATGCGATATTGCTAAGTGTATTGGTGGTTTCCTGTACTTCCAAATAGGACAAAGGATTGATGTTTCCGGTTTTATCTACCGCACCAACAACCAACGTGCCACCACGTGCATTACTGAAAGCCACCAGTTCGCAACCGATGTCATAGTTGTCAAGGAGCCGTTCTTTGAACTGCACCTTACTGACCTCGCCAAGTTTTATCTGTTGGATAATATCTATTTCCTTCATTGTTCAAATGTTTTTGGTTGAGCAGTCTACCTGCATCAATATTCAAAGCCTCTGCTATACGTAGGAGGTTTCTTGCGTCTGGCTGCATAGTGTTCGTCACCCATTTGGAGACAGTAGCCCTGTCTTTTCCTAATTGTTCTGCCAGCCACTTACTACTTTTTTGTTCTTCGACAAGTACAGGAAAAGCCACACAGTTTTGCTTCTGAAAACTGCTTCATCTCACCTATCCTTTTTGTCGGTTATCAAATACTTAAGGTCTACTTGTAATATCTCAGCGATCAGTTGCAAAGTATCTAAATTAGGCTGAATCCGATTACAAGCATAGGCATTGACCATACTAAAACTTTTATCAAGTCTCTTTGCCAGCCATGTTTGAGAAATACCTTTTTCGGATAAAACAGCCTTAATTCTATTCAACTTCATTCTTTAATGTAATTTTATTGCGCAAATATAGTGAATTATATTCAACAAACCAGTTTGTTTTATTATATTTGCAGCATTAATAATGATTTTAATACACCAGTAATATGCAATCAACCGTAGCATTCATATCTCATAGAAGTACTCATAAGGATTTTGTTAGAAAAATAGTTGACACAGTAAAACGAGACAATTGCATTGTTGACGAGTTCGATTTTTATCCAGCGACAAAAACGGTAAATGAAATAGTTAGAAATCTAAACTTTGCGCCGATTTTTGTATTACTAATTTCTAAAGATGCCCTTGAGTCTGATTGGATTAAATTAGAAATGTCAAAAGCTCGACAACTTTATGACACAGGTGTTATTAGAGAGTTTATGCCTTTTATAATTGAAGAAGGAGTAAAGTTAGAAGAGTTACCTTCATGGATGACCCGTGACTGGAGTTTAAATATAAAAACAATAACATCCCCCAAAATTATAGGTCAGTTTATTATTGAAACACAACGAAAAATTCGTTGTGTCGGGAATAATGCATATGGCAATTGGATAAATACGTTTATTGGCCGTAGTAATGAATTAGATGAGTTTCAAAGAGCGATGTACGACAGTGTGTATATGCCTCATCGTTCTTTAATTGTCTCGGGAAAACCGGGAAGTGGGCGTACTAGATTTATCCAAAAATGTATTCAGGACAGTAGCGGACTATCATTTATCCCTGAAGGATTTCAGATAAAACTACCTCAAAAAACATATTTAGACAACTTTATACTTCAATTGCACGAAGGCTTGGGCTTTAGTAAAGCATCATATGAGGATATTCTTAAATTAGATCATGAACATCAAATTACTAAATGTGTATCTTATATTAATCAGATAATCAACGCTCATTCATTCTTACTAATTGAAGATGAGATGAGTTTTGTATCATATGACGGAACTATTTCTGAATGGGGTAAAGAAATTATATCCCATCCTGCCATGATAGACTCGTTAAAGATATTTATAAGTAGTAGGGTTAAGCCTAGATATTCTGAGTTGAGAGCATATCCCCAGATAATTCATATAAATCTTTCTGGGTTTACAAAAGATGAACGCAAACGTCTTTTTGTAAATTGCTGTCGTTATTATAATGTTCAACTAAATGATAGTGATGTCGATTTTTTTGTGGATCGTCTTCAGTCCTCTCCCCAACAACTAGAACAGGCAGTTCGAGAAATTAAAGATAAGAACGTAAGATTTGCTAAGAAAGACATTAAAAACCTGATTGCAATAGGAGATGAAGTCTTTTCCAGAGTTATTAGTTGGTTTAAAGGAGATGAGACTGCTCTTACTTTAGCAAAAGTGCTTGCTGAAGTTGATATGATCAGTTTCGATTTACTCGAACAATTATATGAGGAAGATTATCCTAAAATAGAACAGCTCGTAAATAATTTTGAATCTTTGTCTATTTTAGATTTTTACGGTCCTGGAGGCAATAATATTAGTTTGGACGGTGGCGTTTCAGATTATATACGTAGAAGTAAATTAGATTTAGATCCTATAATGAAAACCCGTATTGAAGAAATAATCTTCAATAAAATAGATACGGCAGAAGATGATCTAGGAGAATTATCAATATTTTTACATGACTTGCGGAAGCAGTTGCTGTCTGGCAAAGGTTTTGCGTATGTCATGCCGTCTATCGTTATAAGTACAGTCATTGATCTTTATAATCAGGGTAGCTATGATTCAGTAAAAGATATTTGTTTGCATGCTTTGGAACATTGTTCAAGTTATACAGAGGAACCTCTGCAAGAATTGTACTATAGGTTGTGCCAAGTTTTAGCTCGTATGAAAGATAGAATTTTCTTTACATACATTGACAAAATTAAAGATAAAGGTAGTAAAGATTTTCTGTATGGATTTTACTATCGCTATAAAGAGGACTATTCCAAGGCCGAGGAGTATCTCCTTAAGGCTTTAGATTTTAATTCTAATATGCAAATTGCAAGACGAGAGTTAGTGAATGTTTATCTGAATCAAGAAAAATATACTAAAGCCCTTCCTTTGGCAAAAGAGAATTATAATCGTAAATCGACCAATTCTTATCATATAGAAGCATATTTTCGTTGTTTATTAAATCATTATCCTTGGAATACAGAAACTGAAGATACACTTAATCGCCTCCTTAAGGAGATGGAAGAGAATTTTAGTAAACGTAAGGATGAACTTTTAGCATCAATGCAATTAGAATACTTTATTAAATCTAGAAACCACACTAAGGAAGAAATAAAAGAAAAGATACAAGAAACGTTAATTGTTTATCCTAACTCGCCCCAAGTTTATAGAATTAAAGAAGAATTCGAAAGAGACAAAAGTAGATTTTGTAAAAGTTGTAATTGCTAAGTCTATGATTTAAAGACAGGAAGCTAAAGATGACATTTTAGTATAGGTTTGTCGCAAAAAAACTGTTTTGCGACAAAATATAGCCTATACAAACAGATATAAACGAGAATAATTACAACAGTTCTTTTCAAACCTGCGTAAACAATGCGTAAACAAACGGTTTCAGTTAGGGGGATTTAGTGAGTTTCATAGGAGATAGCTAAATTCGTAATTGTTTGATACACAGTAAATATTGAGAAAACTGACCATCGCAGAATATCACTTTGTCGTTCTCATAATCTGGAGGTCCCTGGTTCAAGCCCAGGCTGGTCCACAAACTAAGAGGCTCATTCCTAAGGGAATAGAGCCTCTTTTAGTTTGTAGAACCTCACAGATATAAGTCTGTTGCTTGGGTAATATTAGCCTTAATTTAGGTAGTTGTTGACCTATTGTTGACCTCAAATTAATAGGTTAAAATGCTAACAATTAAAGCAGAAGTCCAACAGGACAAACAAAGGAGTGATAAGACATACAATGTCAAGGTAAGGTTTACAATGAATAGAAAGGTAAGAAGGCTATCCACAAATCTATTCATAACACCTAAGGAACTTACTAAAGATTTCAAATTCAAGGAAGGTACTCCTATTAAGAAGGAGATTGATAATCTGGTAGTATATTATAAAGAACGGTGCAGCAAATTTCAAATAGACCAAAACAATTACACATTAGAGGATATATTGGAGCGCCTAAGCCATGAACATGAGAAGGAGCAAGTAATAGACTTTATTAGATTCAGCCGTGAATGGATAGCCTCAACTACAATCAAAGGTGCACCCAATTACACGACTGCCATTAATGCCTTGGTACGGTTTGTTGGTAAAGAGGAACTGGATATAAACCTTATCACATTAGATTTCTTGGAGCAGTTCAAAGCATTCTTAATTGGAGAACGTGATGCACGTACCAAGCAACTGATACAACAGGGTAAGCGTGTTACCTCTAATCGTACCCTCTCCCTCTACTTGGTAAGCATTAAGAAGCTGTTCAATGAAGCTAAACGCAAGTTCAATAAGAAGGACAAGAACCTTATTCTCATTCCTAACTCACCCTTTGAGGACTTCAAGATACCTAAACAGGAAGCTACCCGTAAGAGAGCCATTCCAGCAGACATTATTAAAAAGGTGTGGAAGTTACCTTACAAAGACATGAAGAAAGGATATAAATCCACCTGCCGTTATAACTTGGCTAAGGATTGCTTCATTCTCTCATTCTGCCTCATGGGAATTAATTCAGCAGACCTTTACAATGCTACTGAAATGAAGGGGAATACTATTGTCTATAACAGAACTAAAACCAAAGCTCGCAGATTGGACAGTGCAAAGATGATAGTAGACATTCCCAAGATAGTGCAACCTCTTATTGACAAGTACAAGGACAGCACAGGCAAACGCCTGTTTAACTTCTATCAATATTATGTTGACGAGAAAGGTTTTAATAAAGCTATAAATTATGGTCTGAAAGAGATTGGAGCATTATTGGAGATTGAAGACTTAGAGTATTATGCAGCCCGTCACTCATGGGCTACCATAGCACTCAACAAAGTAGGGATTGACAAATATACAGTCCATGCAGCGTTAAACCATGTTGATGAAGCAATGAAGGTAACGGACATTTACATTGAGCGGGACTTTGTCAATGAGAACAGGGCTAATGCGAAGGTCGTGAAGTACGTACTTGGCTAGTAAATTCAAGAATATCCCACTTACAGCCATTGTAGGTGGGATTTTATTATTATATTTGAAGCATCATTAACTAAGTAGTCATCATTAAGACATGAAAGATAAACTTTACAATTACGGCAACACAGAAGCGCACAATCTAATCAAGAAGTTAATGCTTAGAGGTGAGAATCTTACCATAGGTTTCTTCAATGAGGATATAACCAACTACTCATGTGCATGGATTGAATCAAAGACGGTCAGTGCATTTAAGTATGTAATCTTTAAGGCAGACAACTTCTATTGGCTCATGAACTATCTTGTCAATGGTGAAGTTGAAGACATTGATGCGAAGCCGTTTGGAATACAGGGAGAGGTGGAAGAAGAGGAAGACTTCCAACTATGTATATTGAAGAACTTTATTGAAAGCAATATCACTGTACAGTTCAGTCCTCTGCATAGAGACGGGAACGGCTTTGTAAGAGCTCTATCGGTATTTGACAACGGGAAGGTAATATTCAAATTGAAGAAGACAGACGAGCTACTGGACTATCTAAGGGGACGTGACATCATTTTACTTTAATAAATGGAGACCACATATATTGAGATTGATTCACCGGATAAACATCTGTCAGATGTACTGGAAGAGATTCCTTCCAATGTCATTCTTTATAAGACTCTGACAGGTATTGGTGCGACTTATAGCGAGATTAAGGCTAAGAGACATTCCATTGTTATAGAACCGAATGTTCCTGTAATCACAGGTAAGTGCAATTCTGCCAAACACAAGGATGATAACCTGTTAGGTGTCTATGAAGGTGTCACGACAGACAGGATTATCAAATACCTAAGGGCAAGCAGAGGTAAGTATTATAAGATACTCACTACCCCCGAAAGCTTCCCGAAGGTTAAGAATGCGTTTCTGACATTTAGCGGTAAGATATATAATACCTGCTTCCTGCTTATTGATGAAGCTCACAAGACTATAAAGGATGTGGACTATAGAACTGATATTGTCCTGCCTATGAATGACTTCTTCAAATTTAAGGACAAGGCACTGGTATCTGCAACTCCGCTTAAATTCAGTGACCCACGATTTGAAGAGAACCATTTCAGTATCATTAAGATAGAACCTACATACGATTACGCTAAAGAGATTGATGTTAAGCCTGCAACCAACGTATTAAGGGAAGTTTGGGAGGAATTGGATTGGATGCCATTTATTACAGGACAAGGTAAGGACAACCCTTACTTCATATTCGTAAACTCTATAGACATCATCTACTCTATAATGTCCCGATTAAAGCTGTTAGACAAGTCTTCCGTGTTCTGTGCCCCCAAGAGTATCGACAAACTAAAACAGAACAAGTTTACAAGATGTTATGAGAATTGGGAAGTAGACAACATGAGACTGTATAACTTCTTCACAAGTCGCTTCTTTAATGCGGTGGACATCGAACTGGACTTCAAACCTTATGTCATATTGGTTACAGATGTGTTCTTTGCAGACCAAACCATGTTTGACCCATACTCTGATGTAGTCCAAATTATAGGCAGGTTCAGGAATGGAATAGCGGCTGTCACACATATTACCAATACCAACTATGACCTGCCACAGAGGAGTGAAGAGGTACTGAATGAATTTGTCCGAACAAGCGAGGAAGTATATAAAGTGCTCAAGACCTTCTACGATGCAGCACCCAGTAAGGGAGCGAGGGAAGCATATAGGGCTGCAATGGACAGTCTGCCATTCAATCAGATGTTGGACATAGACAAGAACAAGAATTGGTTTGCTATTGACAACTATATAAATGATGCACTGGTAACAGGGTATTACCATGATAGGAAGTCACTTCAACAGGCTTATGAGCAACATAGCGATGTGCTAACAACTTATGTATTTGTAACGGCTGACAATTCTTTCCTTACAGATGAAGACTTCCGGTTCAAACGTGAATTGAAGATGTTAAACACAAAGGATAGGCGGAAGCAGATTGTTAGATTACTGGCATTTCTAGGCAGTAATGACCTGACAGAACAGGAACGGGAATATAAAGCTGACTTGCGAAGAACCGACCCGTTCATTGTTGAAGCATACGAACTGGTAGGCAAGGAAGTGATTGAGGAAGTGGATTACTCCTATGCTGAAATCAAGAAGCGGATGATAGTTGCCCAGTTCCTTACAGATGCTAAAGGGACGGAGACTATTCAGTTAATAAAGGCTTCATTCAAGGTGGGAATGAAATACAGGCTCACGTATATTAAAGAGGAACTGACCCGCATATTCCAGTTGTTAAGAGTTACTCCACCCAATAAGATTACAGCCCAAAGTATTAATCTATACTTCGATACTCAAGATGCATGGATTAGGAAGGACAAAGCCCTGTTGCTTATAAGTGAGAAGGTATAATTAATCATTCAACCTTTTAGGGAAGAATGTTTGAATTATATACCCCGTTTTATAAAAGGTTGAATATACCCCCATAGCCCAATAGTTCGGACATTGCACTCTGGACTATTGGGCTTCATTATCACTTATAGACTATAATTCCAAGTTGGGACATAAGGATTAGGCATAGTCCCGAACTTTGACTATCTTTGTATCACTTCAATCAAACCATATCCAGATTACCCGTCATCTCACCCAGATTCATTACAAATGACCTATTTAAATCTTATTAATAACAATGGATGAGTATACTTACGAACAAATCAGAGCTAAAGCCTTAAGGCACAATGTATCAGACAATAAGTTTCAGATTGGAATGTGGGCACAATTCAATGGCTATATGAAGTGCAAGCGGAAACGGAATGGCAAGACACGTACCATATATGTAGCATTACAGAGACTAACCTATTAACAGCTATGATAATACATATACCTACAGGGAAGCAGTTCGCCAACAGGAAGGAAGCCAAGATTTACTTTGGTACAGCTTACTATTACAAGTTGGAACGGGAGAAGAGAGATTTACTATTTACCACTAATGTTCAATCAGCTACTAATGAATATTACCAAACAACATTTAATAAACAGGACAAGCAGAAGAAGTGATAACGCAACTATTAATAAGTCAATGCTGAACACCTTAAATGAACCTGACATATATAGATTCTTCTGCCTGTCCCTATACAGAAACAGCTATTATAATGTAAGACTACGGATTAAGGATATAGCTAAGGTTGCAGGTGAGAAGGAAAGCGCATTAAGGAACTTCAATAAGAACATGGATGCAGTATTAATAAGGAAGAGATACCCCGCTCCAATCAACCACCCTGTATATGAATTTACAATGAGAAGTCTGTATCAGATACCTGCCATAGACTATAAAGGCTTTATTACACTATCCCATAAGTTCACCCAAGTTAGGCTAAGCGTGAAAGTGAAAGGGTATTATATCAAGCTCTTACTAATTGCAGAGGACAATACCGTTCCTCTTACTAATATAGGAATAGCTGATAAGTTGGGACTAAGCAAGAACACAGTATTTAAGTATAATATTGAATTACTAAAAGCTGGATTGTTAAAACTGTTTCCCGACAGATTGGAACTTACTCCTAAAGAACTGCTATTAAGTAATGATGAAGCCAAACAGAGAAGAGAGTGGCATCCCACAACTAAAGATTTACTACCTAATATAATTCTTAGCTTTAATAAGTAAGTAAAGAGGTCATTTTATACCTGTTATTAATTATATTAAGAGAGGGTATAATTTGACCTCTGTCTGTAATATATAGTCTTTATATGCTTATGAAGTAGTATTAATAAGAATGGAGATAGCACCTTATTAAGATACTACCTTTTAATAAGAGGCACTATAAAATATTTTGTGTAAATGTAAAATACGGGATTCAGTACGAGTTTCGTATTTTTTTATTTAATAGATTTGCAAAATGAAAAAGATTATGAAAGAGAATCATGTAGTGCCTGATGAGGTTTTAACCAAGGAGTTCCTCAGCCATTTCAAAACTGAGGCAGACGTAAGCAAGTTCCTAAAGCAGCTCCACGCCCAAGTGCTGGAGAAGATGCTTGAAGGTGAGATGGATGCTCATTTGGGTTATGAGAAACATTCTGTTTCCGGCAATAACAGTGGTAATTCCCGTAACGGCAGTTACCCCAAGAAAATCCAGACCGAGCACGGCGAGGCTGTCATACCCATCCCTCGTGACCGCAACGGTCAGTTTGAACCCATAGTAGTCCCCAAGCATGAAAGCCGCGGGCTTTCCATAGAAAAGCTTGTTATCTCCTTATATGCCAAAGGAATGAGTGTGTCCGATATAGAAGAAGAGATGCGCGAGATCTATGAGATAGAACTCTCCACCTCTGCCATCTCCATCATCACAAACAAAGTAAACCAGGCTGCTCAAGAATGGCAGAACCGTCCTTTGGACCCGGTCTATCTCATCGTTTGGATGGACGGTATTGTCTTCAAGGTCCGTGACAACGGGAAGATTATCAACAAGACTGTCTATCTCTGTGTCGGCCTGAAACAAAACGGCTTGAAGGAAGTTCTTGGCATGTGGGTGGGTAAATCAGAGAGTTCCGCCTTCTGGATGGGTGTTCTCACTGACTTGAAGGCCCGTGGGGTACAAGATATACTGATAACCTGTACCGATAACCTGAACGGATTTACGGACACTATACGTACCGTATTCCCTCAGTCATCAACTCAGATTTGTGTTGTACATCAGATAAGAAACTCATGTAAATATGTCGTTTACAAGGACAAAAAAGAGTTCACGGCAGATATGAAGAATATCTATAATGCGCCAAACAAGGAAGTTGCTGCCGCGGAGCTTGATAATCTGGAAAAGAAATGGGGAGGGAAGTACCCTTATGCCATTCTTTCATGGAGGAACAACTGGGATGATCTGACTGTTTTCTTTCAGTTCCCATTGGAAATCAGAAAAATAATCTATACCACAAATCTCATTGAAAATCTGAATGGAAAAATCAGAAAGTACACTAAATCAAAGCTTTCATTCCCGTCGGATGACGCAGTGAAGAAGATGGTATACCTTTCCTTGATGGAGATTGAGAAGAAATGGACAATGCCGATTACTAACTGGGGATTGATTATGAACCAGTTTATGCTTATTTTTGAAAACAGAATCCAGATATAAGAGAACTTATAACTGAATCCCGTTTACATTTACACAATATTATGGACACTGCCTAATAAGATTTATATTATATGGTTGAAGACTTTGTTACTCTACACATATATCTAAATCACTTCTTTACTCTGATTTGAGTGTCAATGAAATACAAATCCTTGTCAATACCGTACAGCACATTGTTGGGGACAGCGTCAAACACTTCATATTGGTCGTTATGAAACTCGTCTATATAATCCATTTCAAAGCCAAGTGCTTCCATGTATTCAGCAATCTCATCTTCTGTTGCTTCCCGTTCTGCCAATATGTAAGGTTGTATGAGAACTGCACAGAACTCCTGGCGGCTGTTATAAGAGAAGCCAATCATCTGATAGGGTACATTACTAAAGAACTTATTGTGTGCGTTAATGCGAATGAAGAAGTTCTCCAAATCATCCCCTGCATACTCAAAGTTGTTCAGCTTGATGACAGACGATTTACCGTCATGGAATACTTCATTCTCACCACCCTTGTCCATGTAGGTAATGTTGAAGTGTGACAAGTCAATCCATAAATTGTTGGCGTTGGCAAATTCTATCAGTTCTTTAATTTGCCTTCCCTTATAGCCCTCTGTTGGTTCAACTTCTCCTGTTGCTTCCTTACTTCTTCCGGTGATACAGGCTGCTTGCTCCAAGAGATTATTGATTGGCGGGTACGCTCTATCCATTGCTTGTGAAATTCATTAATGTATTCCATAATTCATATAATTATGAGTTTATGCAAATGTAGCCAATCTATTTGAATCTGACAATATAAAGATGTATTAAGATACTACCTTTTAATAAGATATATTCATGTTATATACCCCAACTCAAATTTGGTAGTATCTAAAATCATACCCCCACCCCTTAGATTAGGAAAGTAGTTCCATTCAAGATTTATGCTTTTATAAAGTGGAACTATTAATGAGACAGTGAGCATGAGGTATATATTGTGAACTTTATAGTTGTGTTTACCCTTACACCCCTCACCAATCATTAGGAGAAGTGAAAGGATTACATGAATCGCTATTCAGCCCACAAACCTTTTGAATGTCTGAATATATAGGCTTATCAGTCATTGATATATGTCTACATATAAAGATACACAAAGGGAAGTGGTAAGAATGGTAATTCGTATTAAGTCCTCATTTCGTCCTTAAATACACTATTTACTAATCTATTATTATGCGTATGGAAGATTTAAAGATGTTATTAACGATTGGAGTAATTCTAATTGTACCTGTAGTCTTAATACCACAGTTCTTTATTGGATTGTTAATACTGACTGTGGCTTACTTAGCTTTCAGACAGAGGAACTTCTAATATTAACTTTATAAATTACAGATTATGGAAACGACATTACAGATTATGCCAGTACAAAGAACTAGTAGTATGAACTTTGGAGAGTATGCAGAAGAAGCGGTAATAGTTGAAGAGCAACCTACCAAACAGAAGCGACCGTTGTTCATTGAAGCCAACACGATTGAAGCAAGTTTGGAGCATCTAAGGAATGATTGTATTATACCCGTGTTCGCTAAGGACAACGAAGCTACATTGTCTCATGTGGCTTTCATTGAAGCGGTACAGGATGCAACCAATACATTCTTTAGCGGTGAACAAATTGAACTGCCAGACATTCGTGTATCTCATGTAATCAAAGGCAGAATACCGGAAGCGATACATAAGCCAGCCAGTCAGTTATTAGAGAGTGACAAGACTATCTACTATGAAAGGTGTGCTTTCGTTATTGAAGTTCCTACTATCTATGAGACAGTACACGGTAACAGGCTAACACTTACTATTGGTGGTGTCAGAGCCTATAACCACACTAATCTCTACAGCAAAAAAGGAGCTGAAAGATTCAAGGTTTTTATCGGTTTCACCTGTAAGGTTTGCACCAATCTATGTGTGTCTACAGATGGCTATCTTAGTTGCTTGGAAGTTACTAATACAAGGGATTTATATCAAGCTGTATTGGAGATGTTCCACAAATACGATGCAGCCAAACACATACATTTGATGCAGACTTTAGGCAATACCAGTATGACGGAACATCAATTTTGCCAACTACTTGGAAGGATGAGACTTTACCAATCACTACCGCAAGGCTACCAAAAGGACATACCTAAAATGTTACTAACTGATACACAGGTTAACAATGTGGCAAAAGCGTATATCAATGATGAGAACTTTGGCAGCTTGGGAAATGACTTGTCTATGTGGAAATTCTACAACTTGCTCACAGGTGCTAATAAGAGCAGCTATATAGATTCATTCTTGGATAGAGCCTATAATGCTACAGAATTGGCAACAGGGATATGTTCCGCTTTACATGGTGACAACAAATACCAATGGTTTCTTAGTTAGTGGTAACTCAATCTATGAAACTATGAGAAGTTTGTTCTACTTACTTGCTGTGATTGTTACGTTCTTTGTCAGTGTGCTATTATACCCAGTTATAATGATTGGGTATATTCTATTGATTGGCTATTGCTTTACTAAGAGGTAATAGTATTACTGAAAGGGTATCTATATACTATATATAGGCACTCTTTCCTTTTCAATGGTTGGTAGTATAACATTCACTTCTACTATTAGTGAACGTTTTACTAGTAGTCAGTAAGTTAGACATTCCAGTTTAAAATTAATATTCACTCTTATTAGTTTTACTATAAATCAGAACATTATGTCACTAAAGTATTCAAGTACAACAGCAGACTACCTGCAATGGAGCGAAGCAATGAACCTAATAAGGAAGTTGGCAAAGGGTAGTAATTATAAAATGTCACTTCTTATTGCTTTGGGTTGCTTTACAGGTCTAAGAATCTCTGACATTCTTTCTTTAAGATGGAATCAGATATTAGATACAGACGAGTTTACCGTTACAGAGATTAAAACAGGGAAGCAAAGGACGATTAGGATTAATATGCAGCTACAGCAACATATCAGAGATTGTTATGAGCATATAAATCCAGTTGGTATAAATGCACCCGTATTGATAAGTCAGAAGGGGACAGTGTACACAGTCCAAAGAATCAATGTCATGCTGAAAGAGATTAAGAGGAAGTACAGGTTACATATAGGCAATTTCAGTTGCCATTCCCTTAGAAAGACTTTTGGCAGACAGGTGTATAACATGAACAGCGATAGTTCGGAGCTTGCACTTGTCAAGCTCATGGAGCTATTCAATCATTCCAGTGTATCAATTACTAAAAGGTACTTGGGATTGAGACAGGAAGAGTTACTTAATACTTATGACTGTCTTAGCTTTTAACTCATAAAATTAATTGCAAATACAAATACCTTTCGCTATCTTTGTGCCAATCCTAGCAATAGGAGGACATATTAACGAAAGGTGTTTTGCATCGTTCTTGTCTCTAAATTCGCCAAATTTATACAATCACAGGAACGTGCACAACACCGCACTAGTGTTATATGCCTATCTAATGATAGTCCATATATCGTCTGGTGCGGGTTACTGTTGTGTATTTGTGATTGGAGCGTTTGGCGATGCTTGGAGACATATACATTGACAGTTCCCGCACCTTCTTGTATGTAGAACTGTATCTATTGGGAACTAGATACAACTAATAATAGACTATGGAACAGGCATATTTACAACTAGCCCCTACCTCTCAAATGGTATGTAGACTGTTAAAATCCTTACTAAATCCAGAGATTAGGTATTTTTATATTAAATTCTTTGGGTAGGTAATTGTTGTAATTATTATATTTGTAAAACAATACACTACTATGGCATTCAGTTATATGCTATTAGTCCTGTAGTGCATAATATTATGATTTATGGAGCATTATAATAGCGCACACACTGTCAGACGGCTCATTATCATTCCCAATGCTTCTAATTCTATAACTGCCTACCAGAGGGGATAGGTAGGCGCAACTTAAATACTATGGAGTTTTATATATTAATTAACAATGCCAAGCAAGGACCATTTCCTCTGGATGTATTAGCCAGTAAGAATATTACGCCAAACACAATGGTATGGACGGTAGGATTTACTGAATGGAAACCTGCCAAGCAAGTACCCGAATTAGCTGATTTACTTGCGTGTCTACCACCGGAACCGCCAATAGCCAATAAGAGTATTATGCCTAAGACATGGTTGGTAGAATCCATTTTAGTGACTTGTCTCTGTTGCCTGCCCTTTGGTATCATGGGAATTGTCAACGCAACCAAGATAGAAGCATTATACTCTACTGGGCAGTATGAACAGGCATTGTACCATTCCAGACAGGCGAAGAAGTGGACTCTTTGGGGATTCTTTATAATGTTGGCATTTGTGGTAGTCTATCTTATATTCTGGGCAATATATATACTGCTACTTGCTAATTACTAAGCAGTAATGAAGTGGTGGAAGATTGGGGTAGTTGTACTGATACTAGTACTAACTACTATTAGCTATTGTTACAATCCATGTAATTATAGTATCTTTCCTAAATGCCCATTCTTGCTTCTAACTGGATTGCAATGTCCCGGATGTGGATCTCAAAGGGCAATACATTATTTATTACATTTAGATATATCAAAGGCATTCCACTATAATGCTTTATTAGTAGCAACACTTCCAGTTATAGTAATACTGTCATTGGCGGAATGCTACAGATGCAGTAGACCAGACCTTTATGTTAAGATACACAATAAGTCATATATATGGTGCTATTTAATCATTGTCGTGTTATGGTGGATTATTAGAAACTTAATTAACATCTAGGATTATGAAGTACATTTCATTTATACTAACCTTGTTATGTCTCTGTTATCAGACTGAACTGCAAGCGGTAACATCAGCGACTACAAGCACATTACAAGCCAGTATTGCTAGTACAACTGACAAGCATATCTCTAAGGATGAAGGAAGTAGAATTATCAAAGCCCAATACGGAACTACATCTGGTAGGGATAGGAGGATAGAAGAGTCTTACAAGAAGAAGTTTGAAGAGGAAGAGAGAGCCAAAGTTGAGGAAGCTAAAGAACAACAAGGAGGAGTTATAGGGTTTGATGAAGAGGGTTTTAATGCTGATATAGCAAAGTTCATTGCAGAAATGGAAGCAGAAGAACAACAGCAACAACAAGCAAAAGCTAAGGCACAACAAGCCGCTATATTAACTTATGGGACTATTGGAATCGTATCAGTATTCATTATAGTCGCAATAGTCACCTTTGGAATACTATATGTGAGGAGGAACAAGTATAATCCTAAGCACAATAAATTATGAAGTATATATATTTAATAGCAATCCTTATATGCTTGTCTTACCAGTCTAAAGAACAAGTAATGGCAGCAAATAGCTTAACTATGGACAGTATTACCACTACTGATAAAGTACCTCATCTATCTAAGCATAAAGGGTCTTACTTCCAACAAGGAGGCACATTAGACTTCATGACTGATGTTAACAGACTTTACCAAGAGAGGGAAGCAGAGCGCCAACAGCAACAACAGGCTAAGGCACAACAAGGTGGTACATTAGACTTTACAGCTGGTATCGAGAGACTTTACCAAGAGGAAATGGCTAAGCAACAAGCTGATAGCCAAACCAATCCCTTACGAGTTACCATTTTAACTTATGGGAGCATTGGAATTGTATTGTCATTTATCATAATTGCAATAGTCACTTTTAGTATACTCTATGTGAGAAGGAATAAAGATAACCCTAAATGTCACAAACCATGAAGTACATATATTTACTATCAATCTTACTGTGTGTATCTTGTCAATCCAGACAGCAAGTAACATCACCTACTTGCACTATAGACAGTACATTACAAACTAATGCTATTGCCATATTGGGAAGTAAGCTATCAGAGGTAAATGCCCAATCTGGGCAGGTAGTAGTAATGGAAGTTCAATCAGGGCAAATTAAGGCTCTGGTTGGACTTACCAAGAAAGACAGTACAGACTACCAATCTTGTGAGAACCTCTCTGTATGGCAGTCTACGGGTCTGATGCACCCAATATCACTATTAGCAGCCTTAGAAACTGGTAAGGTGAGATTGAGTGATAGAGTTGATACTGGGAATGGTATCTACCAAGTTCACGGTAGAGAGCTTAAAGACCATAATTGGCATAGGGGCGGATACGGTGAACTTACAGTACAAGAAGGATTGGCGGTTAGTTCCAATATAGCTATTTATAAGACTATGGAGAAAGCATTTGGTAGTAATCCCCAATCATGCTTTGACTTACTTGCTAATATGAGCTATGGCAAGCCAGATAGTATAACAGGGATAGCCAATTTAAAGCCTGCACACTTTATAACTCCTAAAGACAACAACTGGACTAAGACAGCTTTTGTATGGTTTAGTATTGGTTATAACCAACAGGTATCACCAATTCAAATACTGACCTTCTATAATGCCATTGCTAATAATGGGAAGATGATACAGCCTCAACTATATAAGGATAGTGTAGTAGTTATTAATCCCCAAATAGCAAGTAAGGCTAATATTGACAGTTTGAAGAAAGCTCTAGTACTTAATATTACTGACGGACTAGGGCAACCTGCCAAGTCTGATAAGGTAGTAGTTGCAGGTATACAGGGAACTAGTTCGCTATCTACTAATGAGGATAGTACTAAAGATATGTATGCAGTTGAGTTCTGTGGTTACTTCCCTGTTGATAATCCCAAGTATAGTATCATAGTTACTATTAATAAGACTGGATTACCAGCCAGTGGTGGACTAATGGCTGGTGATGTATTTAAGCAGATTGTTGATAGTCTATAATTAAATAATGTTTATCTTTACAACAGCTAAATTTAAACTATAATATCTTAGAAGATAACTATTATGATTAAAGAGAGTAACAAGCCTAAAATAGTAAGTTGTGGTATTACTCCTGCATATATTGGAGAATTAAAAGACAATGAAATCTTTGTCTTTGGCAGTAACTTACAAGGTATACATGGTGGCGGTGCTGCACGTATTGCTAGAGAGTGCTTTGGTGCAATTATGGGACAAGGTGTAGGACTTCAAGGACAGTCCTATGCCATACCTACTATGCAAGGTGGAGTGAGAACTATAAAACCGTACACAGATGAATTTATAGAGTTTGCTAAGGCTAATACTAACCTACATTTCTTAGTTACAAGGATTGGTTGCGGAATCGCAGGCTTTAGAGATGAAGATATAGCTCCTCTATTTGACAATGCTATAAACCTGACTAATGTAAGCTTACCTAAAGAGTTTATTGATGTAATAACAGGTTAACAAGCATTGTGCCACTAATGGCAGGTGATGTATTTAGACAGATTGTTGATTGTATTCCTGCGAATTGATACATCCAAAGCTGTTAGATAGTATTCAACCTTTCTAAGACATATATTCATATATAATACCCCTATGTTAGAAAGGTTGAATACTTATGAATGGCAAACGAGATATGCGCAAGAAGTTTGTTAAATCAAGCCGCCCAACTTATAAGAAGAGAATCAAGAAAGCTCAACAAGGTATGAGATTTGTAAACTATAATGTTGTAGAGAATCCTACTATAGATTATAAGGATATAACTAATCCTACTAATCCATTTAGTGAATACAACTTTAATACAACTTACAATACTCCACAAGGATTAGTAGTACCTACTAGAGAGGATAGTAAACCTGATGCAGTAGAAGAATCTCCTGTAGTAGCTAATAATCCTACAGTAGAGCCAGTAATTAATAAGCCAGTTACTAAGACTGCCAAATCAACTTGGAAGAGTCCATATACTAACAGAAAGCAATGGACTACAGAACTTATTAATGCTTATAAGAAGGCTGGTATTACTAATGATAATGCAATTAGAATGTTGTTAGCACAAGACGCACTAGAATCTAGTTGGGGTAAGTCTGCGCAAGGTAAGTACAACTTTGGTAATCTGACTACTGGTAGTTCATGGAAAGGTGACTATGTAACTGGTAATGATAAGAATGCTAAAGGTGAAGCTATTAAGCAGAAGTTTAGGTCTTATAATTCTATGGATGAGTATGCAGCAGATAAGATACAATTCTTAAAGAGACTATATGACTTTGATGAGAATGATGATATTAATAAGTTTGTAGCTAAGCTTACTGGTAGCAATAAAGGTAAGAGAAGGTATGCAGAAGCTAAGGAATATGCCAACTCATTAAGAGGTGTATATAATAGTTTCAGAGAAGGTGGTATTATTAAGTATCAGAATCCAGCTCAACCTATTAAATATATGGGAGGTTATGATAAGAGAGGTAATATGGTATTGCCAGTTACTAATGAGAATGGCATGAACAACGTAACTCTACCAGAAGTTACAGTTACTACTAAGAATATTAACTTAGCAGGTGCTGTAGATAGAGGAAGGAGAGCTGTGGGAGATGTAGGTAGAGAGATACTATCAGCAACTACTCCATTAGGCGATATTGAATCAGCCAGAGATATATACCAAGATGCTAGGTCTGGTAATTACGGACAGGCTGCTTTGGGTGCAGAATTGCTATTACTTCCCAACTTTATAGAGAAGCCATTAAAGACACTTAAGCGAGTTGGTAAGGACTATGTAATTATTACTAAGGACTTTGTAAGCTCTCCTAAGAGGTTTAGACAGGCTAGGAAAGACGGAACGTATCCGCTTACTTACAAAGAGAGAAGAAGGTATTTAGAGAAAGCACATAAGGTTGGAGATGCGACTAGCGCTGAAGTGGAAGCAATTAATATGGACGATTATAAGTACAGGAGTGACAATTACCCAGATGTGTATCACGATATCAGACCACTAGAAGGAACTAATACCAAGTATACGTTTAATTCCAAGACTTACAGCAACTTTGATAATCCAGACAACTCTACAGGGGTCAACAGTAGAGGTTGGGGTATAAATAGCCACATTAATTTACGTAAGTCGCCTAACTCTAAGTTCTTAATTCCGACTGGGGCAATAAGGATGAATGTTGCTCATGAATTACAGCATTCTTATCAAAATGCCCTACCTGACCTAGCACTAATGGCAAATAGACGGACAAAGGTTAATGACTATAGAATAGTGAATGATGATTTTATAACATCAGAAGCTCTTACTCCTTTAAAGACCAAAGCTGGTACTTGGGAAGGCAGTCCAAAAGAATTGAACAGCGAAATGATGTCACTAAGAATAGGTTTAAAAGCGCCTAGATACAATTTAATGACCCCAGAGCAGCAAAGTAAAACGAAGGACTATATAAGCACCTTATTTGGTCTGGATGATAGCACAGTACACAAGATATTAAATGAATTAGGTAAACTAGGATATAAGAATGGAGGTAAATTATGAACATAAGAAGAGTAAAGTGGAGCTATCTTAATATTAAGAAGCAGAAGTTAGAATGGAAGGAAGAACTGAAACATAGTAATGACACTATAGAAGTTCTTAGCGACCCTCCTAAGCCTAAGCAACTGGAGAAGCTATTAAAAGACATATTCGGAGATGATACAATGAAGTAACAATACTTAACACATCCCCATTAGTTTAGTAGACTAGTAATGAGTAACTTTACATCAATAAAAGGAGCCTAATTCTGTGGTGAGAATCAGGCTCCTTTGGTGAATCTTTACTTAGGTAAAGTGCGACAGTACGCCCTTACATGCTCCTGTCGCCAAATCTAGTACGAGTGTAAGCCCTTACTAAGACAGGCTTATCACCAAAGCAATCAGGCACAGTGCCTAAGGTAAGTACCTCTTCGTCTACGTCTGGGCGGTCTACGCCAGTGAGCTTTGACATGTTCCCACCTTCCATAGCGGAACCGCCAGTAGTCGCGGACAAAGACAGTCTTACCTAAAGAATAGTTATTCTTCATAACTTCTCCTCCAATTAAGAGTTATTAGATAACTAATCTGCCATGAAGCGGCTCTTAATTCTCTCACGAGACGAGGATAGCCGCTCTGGCAACAAAGATAGTAATTAAATTAATATAACAATACATTAATTGTTAAACGTGATAACTGTAAATGGCTACTAATGATGTATCATTCTCAAATGGTACGATTGTTGCAGATGATATTATGGAATCTAATGTAGGGTTCCTAAATGGTAAGCCAGTTATTATAGATAGTAAGGCATTCTATAAAGATGAACTTAATAAGGTAAGTAATAAAGAATTTAAACGATGAGTAGAATAGTAACACAAGACAAGTTAAACGAATTGACTGGAATGTCAGTTGATTTAGGAAGAGGGGGAGATTGTCCTAGTTATAAAGAGATGTCAATACATTACCAATACTACCTTTTACTACAAGATATATTTATATAATACCCCTATCTATGAAAGGTTGAATTCAAATTTAATGATATTAAATAACAGGAGAAGAACATAATACATAGAGCGGAGTTTTAAACATGGCAGGACAGGCACACATATAAATAAGATTCTGCACCTTGATGTAATAATAAACAGTGATTTAGTTCTTGATATGAGGACTTATTGTTAACTTTGCAGAGTAAGTTCAATGTTGACCTATTGTTGACCTCTGAACTTGCATAGAGATAATTAACGTGTTAACAATCAACCTAATATAAGGTTAGTATTAGAGCCTCATAATCTGGAGGTCCCTGGTTCAAGCCCAGGCTGGTCCACACCTAACAGTTATTTAAGTACAAAAAGCCGCTAAAATTGCAGTTTTAGCGGCTTTTTTACGTTCAACAATATAGGCGGGCGGGGGTAACCCGGTACCACCCGTTAACCTGCTAGCAATTTGAGTACCAGCTGCCGTTCCTAGAAAAACTATCTGCCAGCAGCCTACCGCAGTTTGAGCACGAGATCCCGAGAGATCTGATAGCAAACCTTTCCTCCAGTTTGTCATTTACATGAATATCATACCGTTATGGGCTCTTCCTTAATAATAGAAATCCCCAGCGCCATTTCTATTTTAGAAAGCGTTTCCAGCGATAAGTTCTCACGTCCTTTTAGTACCTTAGAGATATACTGCGGACTACAATTCATCTTTTCTGCAAGTTGCTTTCTGTTCATTCCGAGCATATCCATTTTATCCAGCATTAGTAATGCTATGTGTTGTGAATAGCGCAACCACGTTTTGTTAGCACGGCGGTATTCAGCTTCTTCACGCCATTTTGAAGGCGTTGTAGAAGCACGTTCCTTCAGCTTTTCAACAACTGTTTTCATCTTTTCTTCCATATCGTTTCTCCTTCCATTACCATTATTATATTAATCATTCAGATACTCCATAAATCCGATATCATCCGTAATGTTTTCTTCAAGTAAGTAGCGGCGTACCTTTTCCAATTTTGTCAGTTCGTTGCGGGTGTGCTCTCTTTCTTGCATAGTCGCTGTCAGCTTGATAGCTCCCCCCGTGATGATGTATACACCAGAAACTAATTTGATAGCATACAAGCGCAGCCATGACGAATGTCTCAATCTACGTTTCAGGCGAGCTTTTTCCTTCTGTAACATCACATCTGACGTCTCACTGTTACTCAACGGCCGAAAAAACATACTTAAATCAGCTTCCGGCGATAAATCCAAGAAAACACATTCCAGTTCATCACTATCCTCAATGGTGTCTTTCACGGCTTGTGTAATATCCATTATTTTGAAATAGCTGCTAAGGTCGTCTATATTTTTTCTGAAAAAAGAACGTAACCAATCCGTATCATTCCATTTCGCAAATAATTTAGAAAGCTCATTTTCCGGTTCTCCATTGAAGCGTACCGCCCACAACTTTCCATTTTCAGTAATATCGTCAAATGTCATATCTTCTTTGATTTACTGTAGAACAAAGATACGAATATTAAACGAAAAATGAAACTTATAGGTTTAGTTTTAATAGAAAAAATGTTTTATTCAGTTAGGTTGTGCTGCTGTATGGCAAATGGTAGTGTCTTTGTCCCAATTTCCTATATCTTGTCCCGGCAATATTTCTTCATTTTCCTGCACGCTATCCACTTCGTTGGATAGCTCCTAACATCAAATATCTACCCAATGTCCCCGCATTGTTGTTCTTTAATTGTTCCCAAACAGGTAAAAACAACAGCAACGGACAAAGCAGGAATAGCGAAGAATAAGGAATAGGGAAACAAGCCTATAATATTAAGCTTCAGAGCACCTAATATTAAATAATTCCCAAATGTTTCAGCGCCTTACAAAGCCCGTCATTCTCCACCGTATCAGTAACAAAATTGGCTGAAGCCTTGACTATCTCCGATGCATTTCTCATCGCCACTCCGATTCCGGCAGCTTTCAACATAGGAATATCATTACCACCATCGCCGCAAGCCATTATTTCCGTCATTCCGATCCCATAATAATCGGCAAATACCGAAAGCCCGGTTGCCTTACTTATCCCTGCCACATTCACGTCAGCAAATAAAGGATGCCAGCGCGACAAAGAAAGATTAGGCAGAAACGGCATCACCTTTTGTTCCATCTCATCATCGATATAAAAACAAAGCTGACAGCACTCTTTCTTTTCAAACAGGTCTTCAATGTCTACAACGGCCGGGATAGGGTGTTCCACGATTTTTGCAATCTGTTCAACAGTCGGAGTCAGACGATTGACAAACACACCTTCATCCAATTCAATAGCAACTGCAAAATCAAAGGCTTTTGCTATTTCCATGACTTTCTTAAAATCATTTTTGGGAATAGGGTACTTTCTTATTACAGTGCCATCCCGCAAAACACAGTCGGCACCATTCAATGCTATAATTCCGTCATACGGAACATCGGCTATTTCATGAAGGTCGCCTGCCGCTCTACCGGTAGCAATGACTATTCGAATTCCATCGTCATGAATCTTCCTAAGGGCATCAACAGAGGATGGCAAAACTTTATGAGTTTCAAAACTTACCAATGTTCCATCCACATCGAGCATGATCGCTTTTATCATAACATTTATATCTTTATTTATTCTTCGATAATTTAGAGAAGCAAATCGACTATCCTCGACTGATAAGTCAGAGCAGTCAATTAAACAGTGACAAAGTTACTGAAAAAATTCCCATAACAGATACAGGCCTCCGACACATAAAATAAAAAAGGCAAAAGGAAACGAGATCCTTTTGCCCTATACCTATTGATACCAACTGAAAATTAATAGTGAACGCTTAGCGGAAGTCCTTCAATTCTTCCTGTAATCTCTGACGGGTAAAGAAGATACGGCTTTTTACTGTTCCTAAAGGAAGATTCAATTTTTCAGCAATCTCACGATACTTAAACCCGGATACGTGCATAGCAAACGGAACTCTATATTCTTTTGGAAGAGCATTAACCACACGGCGCATCTCTTTTAAATCATAAGCGCTCTCCGTGCTTTCAAATCCTGAATCTTGTGGCAGGTTTATATGGTAGAGGTTATCGGTCTGATCGACGAACGTTTGGTCGCGTACCACTTTACGATAGTTATTAATAAAGATGTTGCGCATTATAGTGTACATCCATCCTTTGAAGTTTGTATCGGGGGTATATTTATCTTCGTTATCCAAGGCTTTTAATGAAGTTTCCTGTAACAAATCGTTTGCTTCTTCGCGATCGGTTGTTAATTTATAAGCGAAACGGAGCAATTCTTCCTGTACTCCTACCAGGTCTTTCTTGAAGCTTAAACTTTTCATATGCGTTACTTTTAATTTGTGAATACTTGTTTCAATTCGATGGTGCAAGTTTACGAGAATTCGATGGAAGCAATGGACCGAGAATAAACATTTTTTAGGGGAAAATCTATCCACCGACTATTTTTAGGTCATTTTTGATAGTTTTTGGGTGGTGTCCCGGTATGTCACACAACAAAAAATCCCATTTTGAAGTCACACTTGACTCAAAATGGGATAACACAAACAAACAATATTAGCGATTTTCACAAACAGCTGTCTTTTTTATATTCTAAAATTCATAAGACTGATTTAGATCATGTTACTAGAACATTTTTATTATGGATACAAATGTATTACTTTATCGGCACATTACAGGTAGGAAGTAGAAATAGTTATAAAAAAAAATCTATCCACATATAAAGAATAATGCATATATACAAATAATTATATACAATATACAACTATCACCAGAGAATGAATATTAAAAAATTGCCCATTTCATCGGAAGAAAACGGGAATAAATTATATTTTAGATATAGCCTCATTTGCAAGCTAAAAGCAAAAAGAGTATCTTTGGCATACAAAATAAAAAGTATAATGATGATGATGAAATGCTGTTTGCCTATTCTCTACCTACTACTAACATGGTGCCCGTACATTTCCGGAGTACCCCCAAGAACCCCTCAACCTAAAAAAAGTCCGATGACTCTATACATGGATTCTTTAGGATTGATAAACGTTACTGAGCTAGACAATAGTCTTGCTGTACAGCTAATGTACACACAGGATGATAACTTCACCGGGAAAGTCCTTTACGATAATCTGACAGAAGCTTATTTGCACCCGGACGCCGCATATGCTCTCGTGAAGGCGCAAAGAGCTTTAAAGGAATTACACCCGTCTTATAGCCTCATCATTTACGATGCTGCCCGTCCAATGTCTGTACAGAAGAAAATGTGGAATGTAGTGAAAGGAACCTCCAAATACAAATACGTCTCCAATCCGAATCGGGGTGGTGGACTACATAATTATGGCTTAGCCGTGGATCTCAGTATTCTGGATTCATTTGGACAACCATTGCCTATGGGAACGAAAGTAGACCATCTGGGTGTAGAAGCCCATATCACACAAGAAAACGAGCTGGTACACAATGGAAAAATAAGCGAGACGGAACATCAGAATCGGTTACTGCTACGGACAGTAATGAAAAAAGCCGGATTTCGTGCACTCCCCAGTGAATGGTGGCATTTCAATTATTGCAGCCGGGATGTAGCTAAACAGAAATATAAATTAATTCCATGACCGGCACCCCATCATTAATCACATTATCGTACCATATAACCATATCTTTATGTATATCTCCTCTGAAACCCGACTTTTTATCCGCGAACATTCAACAGACGATGTACGTACTCTTGCTTTACAAAGCAAAAAATATCCGGATGTAGATATGCCGGTCGCTATCACTCAGATTGCAGGACGGCAAATTGCCGCAGAAAAGATTCCGTCGTGGAAAAAGATAGAAGATATAAGATATCCCAAGCACCTGTCCTTAGAACAATGTTCTTCGGAGATCACCGCCTATTACAAAGCCAGTCTCCTACAAGGAGATTCCTTAACTGATCTGACTGGAGGATTCGGGGTAGATTGTTCATTCCTTGCCGAAAGATTCAAATCCGTCACTTATGTAGAACGACAAGAAGAATTGTGCGGAATAGCCGCACACAATTTCCCCATATTGGGTCTAAACCACATTAATGTAAAGAACGAAGACGGAATAGCTCACTTGAAAGCAATGTCTCCGGTAGACTGTATTTTTCTCGATCCCGCCCGCCGCAATGAGCACGGAGGTAAAGCTGTCGCTATCTCCGACTGCGAGCCCGACGTAGCCGAACTCGAAGGACTCTTACTAAACAAGGCCAAGCAGGTAATGGTAAAGCTCTCCCCTATGCTCGACCTTTCATTGGCACTACGAGAACTGCAACAGACACAGGAAGTCCATATTATATCCGTCAATAACGAATGTAAGGAGTTGCTGCTGATTCTCGGTCAGACAGTACCGCAAGAAATCATAATCCATTGTGTCAACCTCTCCACCAAAGGAGAGCAAGAAGGACAACACTTTACATTCACCCGTGAACAGGAGCAATGCAGCCAATGTAACTACACAGATTCTTTAGATGAATATCTGTATGAGCCTAATGCCTCCCTTCTGAAAGCCGGAGCTTTCAAAAGCCTGTCATCCGCTTTTCCTATAAGGAAATTACACCCCAACAGTCATCTTTACACCTCCGACACCTTGATTGATAACTTTCCCGGAAGAATATTCCGGATTGTCAATCAATGCAGCTTCAATAAAAAAGAAAGCAAAGAATGTCTGGCCGACCTCAAGAAAGCAAACATCACCATCCGCAACTTCCCGGCTACGGTAGCCGAACTCCGTAAACGGTTCAAGCTATCGGAAGGAGGAGATACTTATCTATTTGCCAGCACATTAAATAACGAACAGAAAGTCCTGATCCGCTGCGAGAAAATCAAGTAGACATCTCAAATGCCGTAATATAAACGTAACATATTTGTTATGCGTTCTTCAACCAACTGTAAAAAGCAAGAAACGTCACCCCTCTACTTTTGCAGCAAATAATTAACGCACGCTAACATTTATGAAACGATTTATCAGATTAGTCTCATTAGTTCTTTTAATTATGAGTACAAGCGGTAACACTTTTGCAGAAGAAAAAGTGAACGTAGTCAAACAAGGTACTATCCGCGGACGTATTGTGGATACTTCCAAACAAATTCTTCCGGGAGCCTCCATCTATATTGAGAAATTACACACCGGAGTAACAAGTGATATCAACGGTTACTACACATTTGCCAATCTTACTCCCGGCACATACACCGTAAAAGTAAGTTATGTAGGTTACTCTCCTGTCGAAATGAAGATAACCATTCCTGCCGGAAAGACACTCGAAAAAGATGTAGTGCTCAACGAAGGATTGGAACTGCAGGAAATAGTGGTAGGCGGTGCTTTCCAGGGACAACGCCGTGCTATCAATGCACAGAAAAACAATTTGGGAATCACTAATGTCGTTTCAGCCGACCAAGTCGGTAAATTCCCCGACTCTAATATCGGAGATGCGTTGAAACGTATCAATGGTATCAACGTACAATATGACCAGGGAGAAGCCCGCTTCGGACAAGTACGCGGAACTTCCGCCGACCTTAGTTCCGTAACCATCAACGGCAACCGCCTTCCTTCCGCTGAAGGTGATACGCGAAACGTTCAGCTCGATCTGATTCCCGCCGATATGATACAGACCATTGAAGTGAATAAAGTAGTTACTTCCGATATGGACGGAGACGCTATCGGAGGCTCCATCAATCTCGTCACGAAAAGCACTCCGTACAAACGTACTTTCAGTGCTACTGCCGGAACCGGATACAACTGGGTCAGTGAAAAAGCCCAATTGAATCTGGGGCTTACCTACGGCGATCGATTCTTCAATAATAAATTAGGAGTAATGGCTGCTATCTCCTACCAAAACGCTCCGGTAGGATCGGATGATGTGGAGTTCGAATATGATGTCAACAAGAAAGGGGAAGTAGTCATGGTAGAAGCACAAAAACGCCAATACTACGTAACCCGTGAACGCCAAAGCTACTCATTGGCCTTCGACTACGATATAAACCCGAACCACAGACTGATATTGCAGGGTATCTATAACCGCCGCCATGACTGGGAAAACCGTTACCGCGTCACTTATAAGGACCTGGACAAGACAGGACTGGATGACGAAGGTGAAATGCAACAATCCGCACAGATAGAAACTAAAGGAGGCACACCCAACAATAAAAATGCCCGTTTGGAATTACAGCAGACTATGGATTTCAGTCTGAGTGGAGAGCACCAATTCGGCAAACTATCTATGGATTGGGGAGCTTCTTACGCACGTGCCACCGAAGATCGTCCGAACGAAAGATATTTTAACCTGAAACAGGACTTTCTCGGATTCGACGTCGTAGATGCAGGCGACCGTTTTCCATACGTGACAACAGATGTAAGCCTCCACAATGGAAAAGTAGACGGTGAAAGAGGAAAATGGAAAGTAAAGGAACTGACCGAAAGCAATCAGGAAATCTATGAAAATGACCTGAAATTCAAAGTCAATTTCGAACTGCCTTTAACCAACGGTATCTACGGCAACAGTCTGAAGTTCGGAGCCAAATATGTTTCCAAGACAAAAGACCGTGACGTAATCTGCTACGACTACGCAGATGCATATAAAGACACCTACGATACAGAATACATGAACAATCTTACCAGTCAGATCCGAGGCGGCTTCATGCCCGGCAGCCAATACAAAGCTACGGATTTCGTCTCCAAAGAATACTTAGGATCACTCAATCTGGCCAATATGGAAGGCGAGCAGGTTCTTGAAGAGTCTTCCGGCAATTACCACGCCAAAGAGAACGTCACTTCCGCTTTCTTCCGTTTCGACCAGAATCTCGGAAAGAAAATAAAGATGATGTTAGGACTCCGTATGGAAGCCACTCATATTAAATACAACGGCTGGAATTGGAACGTAGATGAAAACGAAGATGAAAGCCTCGAACCGACCGGTGATCATAAAAATGACTATGTCAACTGGCTTCCCAGCGTCTTATTCAAATACGATGTAAACGACAATTTCAAAGTACGCGCATCTTTTACAGAAACATTAAGCCGTCCCAAATATTCGGCATTGATCCCGTGCGTGAATATCAACCGTAGCGACAACGAGCTGGTGATGGGTAATCCTGATTTAACTCCGACTATATCCTACAACTTCGATTTAAGTGCAGATTATTACTTCAAAAGTGTAGGTTTGGTCAGTGCAGGCATTTTCTACAAGAAAATCAACGATTTCATTGTAGACCAGGTAATAGGAGATTATACCTACCAGAATAACGAATACAAAAAATTCACTCAGCCCCAAAATGCAGGTGATGCAGATCTATTAGGCGTAGAACTTGCTTACCAACGTGATTTCAGTTTCATTGCTCCCGCACTGAAATGTATCGGATTCTACGGCACATACACCTATACCCACACTAAAGTGAACAACTTTAACTTCGAAGGACGTGAAAATGAAAAAGACTTGTCTCTACCCGGTTCTCCGGAACACACTGCCAACGCCTCTCTCTATTTTGAGAAGAAAGGATTCAACGTACGTCTCTCTTATAACTACGCCTCCAGTTTTATCGATGAAATGGGAGAAGTTGCCGCACTAGACCGCTATTACGATGCAGTCAATTACATGGACTTGAACGCCAGCTATACGTTTGGGAAGAAAATAAAGACTACGTTCTATGCGGATGCCACCAATTTGCTGAACCAGCCGTTGCGTTATTATCAAGGCGTCAAAGACCGTACAATGCAGTCGGAACACTATGGAGTGAAGATTAACGCCGGAGTAAAAGTCAACTTCTGATACAGGCTGATTTGTTCCTTTTAAACCAACAGTCCCTCAAAAATAAAATAATTGCATATATTTACAAACATCTAATATACAACAGAATATGAATATAAAGATTAAAGGTTTATTGATTCTAGCACTGATTTCCGTCTGTACATTCGCTCAGGCACAATTGACGGATTATTCTATATTTGATCAGAAGTTCAACTTCTACATAGCGAACGACTTGGGACGTAACGGATATTATGACCAAAAACCGATTGCCGAACTGATGGGTACGATGGGAGAAGAGGTCGGTCCCGAATTCGTCCTAGCTACCGGGGATATCCATCATTTCGAAGGAGTGCGCAGCGTGAACGACCCCTTATGGATGACCAACTACGAACTTATCTATTCTCATCCGGAATTGATGATTGATTGGTTTCCGATTTTGGGAAATCACGAATATCGCGGTAACACACAAGCTGTATTGGACTACACCAATATTAGCCGCCGTTGGACAATGCCCGACCGTTACTATACAAAGAGATTCGAAGAAGAAGGTGCAACCATCCGTATCATTTGGATTGACACGACTCCTCTGATCGACAAATACCGCAAAGAGAATGATAAATACCCCGATGCCTGCCAACAGGATATCAACAAACAACTGGCATGGTTGGATTCTGTGCTGGCTAATGCCAAAGAAGACTGGATTATCGTAGCCGGACACCATCCTATCTATGCATACACCCCGAAAGAAGAAAGCGAACGGATGGACATGCAGAAACGTATAGACCCTCTCTTGCGCAAATATAAAGTAGATATGTATATCTGCGGACATATCCACAACTTCCAGCATATCCGCGTTCCGGAAAGTGACATCGACTATATTGTCAATTCCTCTGCATCACTGGCACGCAAAGTAAAGCCCATCGAAGGAACAAAATTCTGTAGTCCTGAACCGGGTTTCTCCATCTGCTCTATCAACAAGAAAGAACTTAATCTACGCATGATAGACAAGAAAGGAAATGTGCTTTATACAATCACCCGAAAGAAATAAGTTCTCTTAAAAAGATAAATTCTACTCTCAGAAAAAACACACGACATAGGGTGTCTCTTTCGTGATGAAAGGGACACTCTAACTATATATCTATCGGTCACAGTCATTTCGGCTTACTTTCTTGAGCAGCCTTATCTGTAGGACTTGTATTTCTCAAATCATCTTTCGGAATCGTCGTTTCATTACCATCTCGCATAGCCATATAATGCGGTGACATGATCTCAATACCCGCCTCATTAAATTTATCCTGAATATTCTGATGCAGGTTTGAATAAATCTGAGGCATTTTATCAGCTTCCTTGATATAAGCATTCACCTGATATACCGGATACCAGTCACTTAAAGAAGTTTCCAGAACAAACGGACGCGGGTCGTCCACTACACCGGGAGTATTCAATGCCGCATCAATCAACAATTCATTTACTTTCCGCCAAGGGATATCATAACCAATGGACACCTCAGAATGAATAATCAGCCCGTATTCACGTGCTGACGTGCTATAGTTCACGGTATGAGACGACATGACGAAAGAGTTGGGTACAGTGACCACCTCATTCTTAGGCGTACGGATACGGGTGACAAGCGGAGTTTTCTCAATAATGTTCCCTGTAGTATCATTCAACTGAATCCGATCTCCTATCTTGAACGGACGCATATAAGTAATCACCAATCCGGCAATGATGTTGCCGATAACCGTACTCGAACCGAGTGAGACAATCAAGCCGACAAACACCGATATTCCCTGAAATACTCCGGAGTTGGAACCCGGCAAGTAGGGATAAATCATCGCAATCATAAAGGCATAGAGCAGAAAACGGATAATATGGAACGTCGGCATTGCCCAATCCGGATAAAAGCCGTTGATCTTAAGACGCCCTCCCTCTACTTCACGTGCCAGATACAACACGAAACGCACCAGATATTTCACTGCATACCAGATCACAATAATGGTAAACAGTTTAGGAATGTAGTCAATGATACCGACAAAGATTCCACGAATCGGATTCCAGATATAACCGAGCAGACGATAAGCCAACCCTTCCGTCTGTGGGAAAATAATAAAAATCAGCGGTACGGTAAACAGTAATTGCAATCCCATAAGGATATACCGCCCTACACTGGCTAGAAAGACTAACAGATTCGCCTGCTTCTGTGCATCCAACAATTCATATCCTTGAATCGACACCGGTTTTATCTTCGTATCTTTCAAGCGCAGAATGCGTACTTTCAACTTACGGAACAACCAATTGGTAAGACGGAATAAAAAATACTGGCCTACAATCACCAATACAAAATAGAGAATACGTTTTGCCATTCGCCAAATCCCGTGTTCCGCTTTCATCTCGTGCAGTTTGTCAACAACGTTCTGCCGTCTCTCATTCGCCAGAGAATCACGGGAAACGCCCTCCCATAAAGCGTCCTGATCCGTAAGGGATAGCAACACCTTATTGCCATACATCAAATCGGAAACAATATCCGAATGGTCTACAGAAACCGAATCGGGACGGAGATTGAAGCGCCTTCCCAATTCTTCAATGGCGCTACCGGTCATTTGCGCCCGTTGTTGAGGAGTATACCCACCCCGTTTTGTATAAAGATAAAATAAAGTATCGCCATCCGCCACTACAGGGATGCCTTTGGTAAACTGACGCAAAGAATCGATGCGTTGTCGTTGCTGGGCATACTTCACCGAATCGGCTGCGGCCATCTGAAGCTTCATCTGTTCCATCTCCATCCGCATATTCGCCTCATTAAGCCGGGCAGTCTCCAATGTCTTTTGCAAATTTGCCACATAGGCAGAGTCCGATTCCTGTTTCATAGAAGCATGTACACCGGTTATACTATCCCCTGCAAATATCTTTTTGACAGCCTGCTCCAACTGCGCTTGTACCCCAATTGTTGCAAAAGACATCAACAATATCAGCACCAACCGCTTTATTTTATTTATTTCCATATTCTACTATTCAAATGATTACAAATTAAGGTCAATCCACTTCTTTACTAAAACAGAGCAAACATACGGATTGTTTTTGACATTACAATTCCTAAATTGATTATCTTTGCAATTCAAACGGAAAAAGCTATGAATATATTATTTCTTATAGGGGGACTTATCCTCATTCTGCTAGGTGCCAACGGATTAACAGACGGTTCCGCCTCAGTAGCCAAACGCTTTCGCATTCCGCCTATCGTTATCGGGCTTACTATTGTCGCATTCGGAACTTCTGCCCCAGAACTGACGGTCAGCGTTTCTTCCGCTCTCAAAGGCAGTGCGGACATCGCTATCGGTAATGTAGTGGGAAGCAATATTTTCAATACATTGATGATCGTAGGCTGCACCGCCCTATTTGCCCCGATTGTCATCACCCGTAATACGCTCAGAAAAGAAATACCGCTCTGCATACTCTCTTCAATCATTTTATTGGTTTGTGCCAACGATGTCTTTCTGGATAAGGCATCAGAGAATATTCTAAATAGAGTAGACGGTCTGTTATTGCTTTGCTTTTTCGCCATCTTTATGGGATATACATTTGCTATCGCTTCCTCTGGTCCTTCCAAGCCTATAGCGGACAATGCACAGCCAGCCAAGCACTCCACCGAAGAAGAGGAAATCAAATCGCTCCCCTGGTGGAAATCCACTCTATATATCATCGGCGGTCTGGCTGCACTTATATATGGAGGACAGTTATTTGTCGATGGAGCCACTGGTATTGCCCGCAGTCTGGGAGTCAGTGAATCGATTATCGGCCTGACTTTGGTAGCGGGAGGCACTTCTCTGCCCGAACTTGCCACTTCCATCGTTGCCGCATTGAAGAAAAATCCGGAGATTGCCATCGGTAATGTAATAGGAAGCAATCTTTTCAATATCTTCTTCGTATTGGGATGCAGTGCAAGTATCACCCCGCTCCATCTTAACGGAATTACCAACTTCGACTTATTCACATTAGTAGGTTCCGGTATCCTGCTCTGGTTCTTCGGGCTATTCTTCGCCAAACGAACGATTACACGGATAGAGGGAAGTATCATGGTGGCTTGTTATATAGCTTATACATTAGTATTGATTTATAATACTTAAATAATATAACAAAAGACCTGATACTCTGCCTCATTCCAAGCAATCCTCCCCTCCTTAGACATAGAAACAGGAACAATACGAATATTTAAAGATTTCTTTCCCTTAGTATATCTGGCTGGAATTTCAAAATCATCTTCCAGCCAGCGTTTATAAGGATTGCTATCAGCTACATACCATAAACGTTCTATAACCTCTTCACCATCAACAAAAACACGTGCAGCTTGCCGGGTATCGTTTTGATCACTCAATCTACGCAAGCGCACTCCTTCATTTTGAGAAAGGATATTCACTCTGAAGCTACTACAGTTCTTGAACCGGACAACTTCTCCCATGCATAAAACACTGTCCTCTTTCCCTTCAAAAAAACTTTCCAGTTTTGTTTTCCGCACATTGCCCATAGCCTTATAAGAATGCTGTTTAATAGCATGCGGAGAACTCAAATTCAAACTATCGGTTTTCACCAACACACTTTTATCCTGACCATAATAAAAGATAGTACCCGAATGTTCCAAATACTGATTGTTATATTCTCCCGACTCTATTCCAAACTTTAACTCCGAATAGAAAGGATAACTATCACCAATACAAAAACGAGTCATAGACCAAGGATTATCCGGAAGACCGTCATACCCACCCATCGGATGTACTTCAGGTGGAGTCGGGAATCCCCAGCCATAACAAACATAACTTTCAGAACCGTCACTCTCAACTTGCGGTGTCCGTTTGCCGTCAATATATACACGAACATCCCCTTCGCAAGAAATAATATGCGAGCGTTCGGCATGACATGTGATATGAGCGGCAACCATTTTTCCTCTTCCTTGAATAGCAGCTATCGGACTATCTGTTCCTGCCACATGTTTTCGTGTATAATATGGTGTATTACGAAAGTATCCGGTATTAGATGTAGGATAAACCGAGCGGGAAACTGCTATTTCTGAAAATCCCAAAGAAACAGGAACGCCACTACGATTTTCAATCATTATCTTCACATGCTTCCAATATGGCATTGGAAAATAATTATAGAACCAACCGTCCGTGTTATATCCGGACAGTAAATAGTTAGTATCGTGAAAACCCAAAGAGTTACCTCCCAGACAAGCCAAAGGACAAGAAATGTCGGGTTGTTGATGAGCATCCCAAAACATATGAATCCACACATCCTGCAAGTGCTGCTCATTAATCGCCGGAAGATAAAATTTTAAAGACCCGATAACTCCCTCTCCTTTTTCATCCAATAAAGTAATACATTCGCCAGCATTGACCTTTTGTTCCGACTTTCGATGATATACCAATTGATCATCACACAAAAAACCGCTTCCCTGTTTTTTCCATAATTGTATCAAAGTATCATAATTTTCCTTCCCGGTAAATGTATTGATTCCATTGTCCGTATAAGTGTGGTATACAATATGTCCCCAACCTCCTTCACCTTTTGTTCTGTCATAACCTTCCAGTTTCACATCAGTGGTTACACGACAACCCTTGTTAAACGGCATCGGCACAAAGCTTCGTGCCACACGTATGGGTCCTCTTCCATTATCAAACGGACCAATATAGCTTTCAGCCAAAGGCTTAATAAAGGGCTCCTTCTCTCCGAATTCAGATAAACGTAAACTAAAACGAGGTGTTTCTTCTCCATCAAAATAAAAGCGAAAAAGCGGATCACTTGAACTCATATAGCGATGTTGTACAAGGTTATAAATACATCCCGGACCCTCGGCATCAAATATTACCCATTCTCCACGTTGATCCTGATAAAGGCTCCAATCCCAGTCGGCATTCTTTCCTCTTTTATCAATGCTACCTTCATAGTGGACCGAGGTTCCACGATCTAACAGGGGTAAAGATGCAATATCTACCATTCGGGATATACCATAAGATATACTATCGACCTGCCAACCCGGCTGCACTGTAGAGACTATTGAACCAGTTGCCAACAGTGACACAGCTCCGAAAACAACAAAACAAATAAAAAAAATACTTCTTTTCATAAGGTAATAAACATAAAGTAAAACATTAATTCTATCTATAAAATTTAATTCATAAAAGTACGGCAACTTATACAGGCATACAACTACTTTATTATCAAATCAATATACTATTTCAACCTTCAAGTTATCTGTTATCATATTTATTTTCCGACTTAATCCTTTTTTATATATATAATAAGGTAATGCACCCCTGTTCTAAATAAATAGTAAGAAAAGTATCAGTATATGATAACAAAGCACTTTTTTACATATTTTTTTTGTGCTTACTTTGCAACGTCCATCTTATATGTTATACCTAATTTATTATGAGAATGAAGAAAGTCATTTTGTTTACCACCTTATTTTCCATGATATCATTATTCGGTTACAGCAAAGACCCTGTAAAACAATGGGGACAACTACAAGTAAAAGGCAATCAACTATGTAGCCAAGCCGGAGAACCTATCGTATTAAGAGGAGTCAGTTATGGCTGGCATAATCTATGGCCCAGATTTTACAATAAGCAATCTGTAAAATGGTTGAAAAAAGATTGGAAATGTACCGTCTTACGTGCAGCAATGGGAACAGTTATTGAAGATAATTACATCGAGAATCCGGAATTTGCTCTAAAATGTATGAATAAAGTAATTAAAGCAGCCATCAAAAATGATATTTATGTAATAATCGACTGGCATACTTATTATCCACAAAAAGAAGAAGCGAAAGCATTTTTCTCAATGATGGCACAGAAATATGGGAAATATCCTCATATTATTTATGAAATATATAACGAGCCCATGGAAGACAGTTGGGAAAGCGTGAAAGAATATGCAACTGATATTATCTCTGAAATACGTAAATATGATCCTGATAATATTATTCTCGTAGGCAGTCCACACTGGGACCAGGACTTACACTTGGTAGCAGAAAGTCCTTTAAAAGGATTCGATAATATAATGTATACTCTGCATTTCTATGCCGCTACCCATAAACAAGGGCTACGGGATAGAGCTGAAGCGGCATGGAAAAAAGGTATTCCCATCTTTGTTTCAGAATGCGCAGGCATGGAATGTACTGGCGACGGCCCATTAGACATACCGGAATGGACCCGCTGGGTAGAATGGCTGGAAAGCAAAAAGATCAGCTGGGTTAACTGGTCCATTTCAGACAAGAACGAAACTTGCTCCATGATTCTTCCGCGAGCAAGCAAAAACGGAGGATGGGACGAATCTTTAATAAAACCCGCAGGACGTCAAAGCCGTAAGTTTATCCAACAATACAACTCACATATTTATAAAAATAAAGAATGATAAAATAATATCAGTTTTAGGCAAATAACGTCAATAATTTACATTCCTTATTTACTAGCTTTGCATTAATAAATTAATATACGAGATTTTATACTAAAGTTAATTTTAAATTTGATAAAAATGAAAAAGAATCTCTTTTCTTTTCCCCGCTCAAAAGTGCGGATGCTAAAAGAATCAAAAGGAGTCTGGCTCTTCTTGATTATGTTTTGGATGATAAATACAGCTGCCACAGCAGCAGGTATTGAGATTAAAGGTACTGTTACAGACAGCAAAGGTGACCCCCTTCCCGGAGTTAATATTGTTGAGCTAGGAGTTAAAAAGAACAATGGTACCATCACTGATTTAAACGGTAAATATACTATAACAGTAGAAAGCCCGAGATCTGTTCTTCAGTACACTTTTATCGGTTATAGAACAACAGAGGTCACTGTAGGGAACCGTAAAACAATCAACGTTTCACTCAAAGATGATACTAAGTCTTTGGATGAAGTAGTCGTTATCGGTTATGGTACAATGAGGAAAAAAGATTTATCCGGAGCCGTTTCCTCTATTAAAAGTGATGACCTGATGCTTGGTAATCCGACTAGTATTTCCCAAGCTTTACAAGGTAAGTTAGCCGGTGTACAAGTGAACCAGAGTGACGGTGCTCCCGGTTCAGGTGTAAGTATCACTATCCGTGGTGCCAACTCATTCTCTACAAATTCACAGCCACTTTACATTGTCGACGGTATTCCGTTTGAGGTAGGAGATACTCCAAGCAGTAAGGCAAATGAAGGCAATAACTCCACAACCAATCCTCTTTCATTAATCAATCCTAATGATATCGAATCAATTGATATTTTAAAAGATGCTTCTGCAACAGCCATTTACGGTTCTCGCGGAGCTAATGGTGTTGTATTGATCACCACTAAAAGAGGTCGTGCCGGAGACGCTAAGGTTGAGTTCTCTGCCAACTTCGGCCTTTCTAAAATAGCCAAAATGGTAAAAATGCTGGATGCTTACACTTACGCTAATTATGTAAATGAAGGTGTAATCAACGGAGCTGCTTATGACAATCTTCCCTATTCATACCTTCCTTATCGTGGAAAATGGAACTACCGTCGCGATGAGAACGACAAAATCGTTCCTAACTCCGGTAAATACTATGCTTCACCGGAAGATTATCTCAATCCGGGTTATCGCGAAGACGAATATGGTAATAAAGAATGGGTAGAGGGCACCAACTGGATGGACGAGATCCTACAAGATGCATTAACACAGGAATACAACCTTAGTGTATCGGGAGGAAATGAGAAAAGCAATTATGCATTCTCCGGTAATTACACAGATCAATCGGGTATCATCAAGAATTCCGGTTATGAACGTTTTGCTGTTCGTGCCAACATCGGAAGCCACGTGAAACCCTGGTTAAATACGGGATTAAATATCAACTTCACCCGTTCGTTAACTAAGTTTGCCAAGTCAAATTCTTATGATTATAGTATTATCCGTTCTGCCATGCTTTATTTACCGACATTATATGTAGGAGACAAGACAGAAGATGATTCTTATGCATGGTTGTCAGCCAATCCACGTACATACGTTAATACAGCTAAAGATGAGCTGAAATCAATCAATGTATTTACTTCCTCGTTTGCCGAGATTAAAATCCTCGATTGCTTGAAATTCCGTCAGAATCTAGGTATCAGTTATTCAGTAAACGATCGTGCAAGTTACTACAATCGTGAAACAGGAGAAGGTAAAGCCTCTAATGGACGTGCTGGTAAGAGTGACAATTTCTGGCAGAACTTAACAGCAGAATCATTGATTACTTTCGATAAGACATTCAACAAATTACATCATCTCAATGTAGTAGCCGGTTTCACTTACGAAAAATCTGATTGGGGTGGAAAAACAATGAACGCATCCAACTTCCCGACTGACATCACACAAGACTTCGACATGAGTCAGGCATTAAATATCGAGGCACCGGCCAGCTATCGAGGGCAAGCAGTTTTAGTCTCTTTATTAGGACGTGCCAACTACACATTCAAAGACCGTTATATCTTCACAGCGTCATTCCGCCGCGATGGTTCAAGCCGTTTTGCTCCGGGAAACAAATTTGCAAACTTCGCTTCAGGAGCGGTAGCATGGACTCTATCCGAAGAAGAATTTATCAAGAACCTGAATATATTCAGCAATTTAAAATTGCGCCTCAGCTACGGTCAAACAGGTAATCAAGCTATCAGCAGTTACCAGACTATCGCTTCACTTGCACCATCCAATTACCCTCTGGACGGGACATTAAGCAGTGGATTTGCAGGACAAACTTACAAAGGTCCTTTGAATGACAAACTCAAATGGGAAACAACCGACCAATATAATATCGGACTTGACATGGGATTCTGGAATAATAGAATTAGTTTATCTGCTAACTATTATTACAAGAAAACCAATGACCTGTTACAAAATGTATCTATACCGAACAGTACCGGCTATACTACCATGTGGACGAATTTCGGCCATGTCAAAAACAAAGGACTTGAGCTAACCGGTAAAATCGTTGCATTGGATAAAAAAGACTGGACTTTAGAATTCGACGGTAACATCTCCTTTAATAAAAACGAAATTGGAGGTTTAACAGCAGATCAATATGCCAACCAATTATGGTATAGCGCCAAAGAAGTATTTTTGCAAAGAAACGGATTGCCTATCGGAACAATTTTCGGCTATATAGAAGACGGCTTCTACGATAATATAGCAGAAGTCCGTGCAGATCCGATATATGCCAAAGCTTCTGATGACGAAGCCCGCAGAATGATCGGTGAGATCAAATATCTGGATAAAAACAATGACGGAAAGATAACATCAGAAGACCGTGCTATCATCGGTGATACCAATCCTGACTTTATTTACGGTTTGAATGCCAATTTACGATGGAAAAATCTGACTTTGGGATTGTTCTTCCAAGGGACTCATGGTAATGATATTTTCAACGGTAACCTGACAAATATCGGAATGAGCAGTATTGCCAACATCACTCAAGATGCTTATGACTCACGCTGGACACCAGAGAATGCAGCTAACGCCAAATGGCCTCGCGTCACTACTGCAATGACTCGTGATATGAAGCTCTCTGACCGCTATGTAGAGGACGGATCTTACTTCAGACTAAAAACGATCAACTTAAACTATAATTTCGGTTCAGTCATAAAAGGTATCAGCAACCTATCTGTTTTCGGAACAGTCACAAACGTATTCACGATTACAGGTTATAGCTGGTTTGATCCGGATGTAAACGCCTTTGGTTCTGACGCTTCCAGAAGAGGAGTCGATATCTTCTCATACCCGAGCAGCAGAACATATTCAATAGGTTTTAAATTAACGTTATAATCTCAAGAAATGATGAAAAAGAAAAATATATTCATATATCTGATGGCATCCACTCTCCTATTATCCGGAGCAGTAATGACATCATGCGAAAGTATGATCGAGGAAAAACCTTTCGACTTCATTGCCCCTGAAGATGTTGAAGATTCTGATAATGGTGCCGACATGTGGGTAACAGGAGTATATAATACATTACACGAAGCCATGTTCAGATACGGTAGTTTTCCACGTCCATTGGATTATGACTGTGACTATATCTCCGGCGCTGTATGGCAGTTCAGCCAGTTCGGAAGCGGTAACTTCCAAGGAGGTGACGGGCAGGCCGATATACTTTGGACCGGAATGTACTCTTTGATTAATCGGGCAAACATTGCAGTCTCTGAAATCAATAAGATGCAAAATGTATCAGAAGCATTTAAAAAGAATGCATTAGGAGAATGCTATTTTCTTAAAGCATGGGCATATTTCTATCTGGTACGCGCTTATGGAGCTATCCCTATTTATTCTGTCAGTGTAAACGAATCCGGACAATATACCAACAATCCGCGTATTCCGATTGCACAAGTATACACGGAAACAATCATACCTTTGCTTAAAGACGCTAAAGATATGATTTATAAAAACACAGATAATGGTTTTAAACCCGGAAGAGTCTGTGCTGCAACTGCAGCAGGTTTGTTAGCCAAAGTATATGCAACTATCGGCTCTGCTTCCACGGCTACCGGAGAACAGATAACAGTAAAGACCGGTGCACCGTTTGTCATGCAGAATGTAAATGGTACTATGACCAAAGTGTATACAGAACCTGTTCCGACAACATTCTCCAAGGATCAAGTTGCCGGTTACGAGAGCTTTTCTTCCCAAGAATATTACAGACTGGCCTATGAAATTGCGGGAGATATTATCGGAGGAGAATATGGAGCACACCAACTTGAGGACTATGATTTGATCTGGTCTCCTTCCGGCAAGACTTGCAGCGAGCATTTATTCAGCTTGCAAACTAAATCCGGAGACGAACTATATGGTACATTATTCAGCTCTCACTACTGTGGCAGACTCAATGCAGCAGGCAACATAGACAACAGCTTGACAGTAGGATGCAGAAAACACTGGTATCTATTATTTGAAGAAAAAGACTACCGTGTAGACAAAGGAGTGTTACATTGCTGGATACGCCAGAACTCCGATACCAGCTGGGGAGGCGGCTCATATTATCCGAATTTCGGAAAATGGCAACGTATGGTTGAAGCTAAAGAACCTCCATTCGATAATCCTAAAGTAACTTCCGGATGGAGATGTGACGAGGGAGGATCAGAACAGTTCTTTGCTTTCACGACTAAATACTCGCAACAGATAGCTGATCAGACACAGCCCCGTACGGATGCTAATTACCCATTCCTCCGCTATGCCGATGTTGTTTTAATCTTTGCAGAAGCAGCCAATGAATTAAACGGTCCGACAAAAGAATCGGTAGATGCTTTAAACGATGTCCGCACACGCAGTAACGCAACAGGCAAAGAATTAGCAAATTTCACCGACAAAGCCAGCCTGCGTTCCGCTATCCTTGAAGAACGTGCAATGGAATTAGCCTTAGAAGGTGATCGTCGTTGGGACTTAATACGCTGGGGAATTTATTTGCAAGCCATGAATGCTTTAGGCGGAATGGATGAGGCAAACAACGTAAAACAACGTTCCAGCAAGCATTTACTGTTCCCGATTCCGACTCTCGAAATCCTGACCAACCAAGGAATTAATGAAAATAATCCAGGATGGGATTAATCACTTATAACCATGTAAAAAAACAGATTATGAAGAAAATAAAATATTTTGCAATAATCGCAGCATCCATATTCGCTTTAACATCCTGTACGGATATTGTTGAAGTGGACGATCTGAAGGCCAAAGAAAACAAACCGTCAACAGGTGCTCCGAGTGTAGACAAAGTCGTTTTGGCAACAGACGCCGAATTTCCTATTGACGGGGCAAATTTCGAACAAGTAGTACGAATTGAAGGAACAAATCTCGGAGACATCACTTCACTGAAATTCAATGACATTGAAGTGGACAGCAAGGAGATCTATTCTACCTACGATATGCTTCTTGCACCTATTCCCCGTGCACTTCCTAAAGAAGTGTCAAACACGATTTATATCACAACCAAACATGGAGAACTTAGTATTCCTTTTGTTGTTTCCATCCCTGATTTAACCATCAACGGACTCAAGAATGAATTCACCCAACCGGGAGATACAACAGTTATTACAGGCGACAATTTCGACCTTTACGGCATTACCATTGAAGAAGCGATTGTCAATCTGGGTAACCTACCGGTTAATGTAATCGATGCAACCCGTACAGAACTGACAATAGAAATCCCGGCAAATGCCACTCCCAAATCAACCCTTACCATAAAAGGAGCAAACATGGATGAAGCATACAAACTCACATACATGGATCCGGGAGTATCTCAGCTTTTCGACTTCAACAATTGGCCGGGACTCGGTGCTTTTACGCATTCCAGCCACTTCCCTGATGCCCCGAAAAATTTTCTATGCGACGGCACATTAGAAGGACAACCGGAACCGTTAGTAGAAGGAGGAAAATATATCCGCTTCAATTATTCCGTGAACGCTTGGGGATGGATGGTCATGTGGGCCGGAACTATTACTGTACCAGCAGAAGTAGCTGCAGATCCCTCCTCTTACGATTTAAGATTTGAAATTTGTACTGGAGCTAAATTCCCAATATCAGCCCAGGCACGTATCATCTTAGGAGAGTATATATGGTATCCTTCCAAAGGCGGACTTCCAGTCAACACCTATGGTGGATGGCAAACAGTACGAATCAGTGCCGATACGGAAGCATTATTACCTAACCCTATCGATCCTAGTACCAATACTGCTTTCAAAATCGTATTTTCACCCGAATCTGCTCAAGATTTCGACTTAAGTATGTGTAATTTCAGATTTGTTCATAAGTAAAAATAAAAAGGGAACGCCTTTGTTTCGGCGTTCCCTCACCAACAAAAATGATTCGATTTATGCTAAAAGATTTATTTTCATTAGTTACAATTGTAGCACTTCTATTTTCATCCTGTTCTAAATCAGAAGAAGAAGAAAATGGTGATGACCCCCAACCCACCAAACAGACGGCTTATTTCGGAGTGAATCTGTCAGGAGCTGAATTTGGAAATGTATATCCGGGGGTAGATGGTACACACTATGGTTATCCAACAGAAAAAGACCTGGACTATTTCAAAGCCAAAGGCCTCTATTTGGTACGTTTTCCATTCCGTTGGGAACGCATACAACCCACAATGAATGGAGAACTAAATGCAACAGAGTTGGCAAAAATGAAAAAATTCGTCAAAGCTGCTGAAGATAGAAACATGCAGATACTCTTGGATATGCATAACTTTGGAAGATATTGCGTATATTGCGACGGACAAAGTTCGCAAAACAATCAGTATGCAATCATCGGTAATGCACGGTGCACTGTTGATAATTTCTGCGACGTATGGGAAAAACTGGCAAAAGAGTTTAAGGATTACAAGAATATCTGGGGATATGATATAATGAATGAACCTTATGAGATGCTCGCATCAACTCCATGGGTGAACATAGCCCAAGCCTGCATTAACGCTATCCGTACAGTAGATACTAAAACAACCATCATTGTCAGTGGAGATGAATTCAGCTCCGCCAGACGATGGAAGGAATGTAGCGACAACCTGAAAACTCTGACAGACCCAAGTAACAACCTGATATTCCAGGCTCATATCTATTTCGATTCGGATTCTTCCGGAAACTATGATAAAGGATATGATGAAGATGGAGCAACCATTCAAACAGGAGTAGCACGTTTGAAACCTTTCGTTGACTGGTTGAAAGAAAACAACAAACGCGGATTTGTCGGAGAATATGGAGTACCTGATACCGATGGCCGATGGTTAGATATTCTTGACTCAGCCCTCAAATATCTACAAGAAAATGGAGTGAACGGAACTTATTGGTCCGCCGGTCCGCGATGGGGCGATTATCCCTTATCTGTCCAACCGACCAACAATTACACTCAGGATCGTCCGCAACTGAATACGCTCCTGAAATATAAAAGTACGCAACAATAACCAGATTTAAATACTGTCCATGAGAACCCGATTCATCACTATCATCACTTTACTTCTATCTACACCAATGGTTATCGCACAGAAATCCATGGATGAGATAGACAGGAAAAGCTTTGCAGCAAAGCCTTCTCCCATAGAGGTAAAAGGTACACAGATGACTGAAACAGGTAATATTCCTCCAGTTGGAAATATACCTGCGGAGTTCTCTTTGGACGGAATCTGGCAACTGGCGGAAGGAGGAACAGAAAAAGAACGCTTGCATACCTCCTGGACAGATCAAATACCTGCCCGTGTACCGGGAAGTATTCATACCGCACTGGTAGAAAATAAAATCATACCCGATCCATACATCGGTCAAAATGATTCTATAGCGGAAAAACAATCTTATAAAACATGGTGGATGAAGCGGGAGTTCGAACTAAACTCCCCTTTATCTCACAGCATATTATCTTTTGGCGGAATTGCCAATAAATGTACTATATGGCTCAACGGAAAACTCCTAGGAACACACGAAGGAATGTTCGGAGGACCTGATTTCTCAATAGGTAAATATTTAAAGAACAAAAATACGCTCATAGTAAAACTTGAAGCCATTCCTCAAATGTTTTTAGGGAACTGGCCGCCCAACGCAAATGAAAGTTGGAAATATACAGTCGTGTTCAATTGCGTTTACGGATGGCATTATGCACAAATTCCGTCATTGGGAATCTGGCGAAGTGTCCAACTAAAAGAACAAGCCGCCGTAGATATAGACTCACCTTTCGTCGCCACTCGTTCACTCGATGGTCAAATGCGTCTGACGTTTGATTTACACGAACAATCATCTCCATTAAAAGGAGTATTATATGCTGAAGTATCTCCCAAAAACTTCAAAGGAATAAAACAATATTATCGTTTTGACATTAACAGCCGACGTAAACAAGAAACCTTGTCTTTGGACTTTCAAATCAAGGATCCACACCTTTGGTGGCCTAATGACAGAGGAGAACAAGCTCTATATGATCTTAATCTCCGTTTCATTCCACAAAAAGGAAAAACAGCTCATGTAAAAACATCATTCGGCATCCGGACGATTGAGATGAGGCCATTAACCGATGGTGCTAAAGAAGATTATTATAACTGGACATTTGTCATCAACGGGAAACCGATGTTTATAAAAGGAACAGGTTGGTGTACCATGGATGCATTAATGGACTTTTCAAGAAATAAATATGAGCATTTACTTCAGATAGCCAAAAGCCAGCACATACAAATGCTAAGAGCTTGGGGAGGAGGAATGCCCGAGACGGATGACTTCTACGAATTATGCGACAGATACGGAATACTGGTTATGCAAGAATGGCCAACAGCCTGGAATAGCCATAACACGCAGCCGTACTCTCTTTTAAAAGAGACGGTAGAAAGAAATACCAAACGACTCAGAAACCACCCTTCTCTTGTGATGTGGGGAGCAGGAAATGAATCGGACAAGCCATTCGGCCCTGCCATTGACATGATGGGACGACTAAGCATCGAACTCGACGGAACTCGTCCTTTCCATCGCGGGGAAGCTTGGGGAGGCAGCCAACACAATTATAACTGCTGGTGGGATAATGCCCACCTCAATCATAATTTGAATATGACCGCTCCTTTTTGGGGAGAATTTGGGATAGCATCATTGCCTCACATTGAGACAGTACACAAATATTTAGATGGGGAGAAAGAGGTGTGGCCTCCCCGAAGGAGCGGTAACTTCACACACCACACTCCTATCTTCGGAACAATGGGAGAAATGGGAAAGCTCGTTCAATACTCCGGTTATTTTATGCCGAAAGATTCGCTGGCTTCTTTCATTCTCGGATCACAATTAGCACAAGTAGTGGGAGTGAGACATACACTAGAACGGGCACGTACATTATGGCCTCATACTACGGGAGCACTTTATTATAAGATGAACGACAATTATCCCGGCGTCTCGTGGTCGTGCGTAGATTATTACGGCATCATTAAACCCATTCATTATTTTGTGCAAAAATCTTTTGCTCCGCTAGCGGCAGTTATGTTATTTGACCGTAGCAATCTCTCCAGCCAGGAAGTCAGCCTTCCTGTTTATCTGCTCGATGATTGCCAAGAACTGGACAAAAAACCTTATCAAGTGAAGGTATCTATATACAATGATCAACTAGACACTGTCGCCAACCATACGTTTAATGGCACCGGAGATGAGAATGTTGTAAAAAAACTAGGAGAAATCTATTTAAACAGAGAGCAAACCAAATCTACCATGTTGTTCTTTGTATTGGATATAGTGAAAAATAACCGGAGTATCTACCGGAATTACTACTTCACCAATTATGAAGTGCGCCCGGGCTCCATCTTATCAATGCCCCAGACAACCATAAAGACGGAACGTAGGGGCAATGCAGTGATTCTGACAAATACAGGAAAATATCCTGCCATCGGAGTACACATAGAAGTACCGGAGAAGATGGATCAACTCATCGTTTCGGAGAACTATATATGGCTTAATCCACAGGAATCAAAAAAATTAAAAATAAACTTGGAATCTCCAGTGATTGTAAAAGGCTGGAACCTCCAATAACCCTATTAAACAGAACATTATGAAAAAAGTTTTTATTTCGGCTTTTCTACTACTAAGCTTACTTACTCTAAATGGATGTAAAAGCAATCAACCTCCAGTAAAAGAGACTGGTGAACCTTATGGTGTCAACCTCGCATGTGCCGACTTCGGTTCATCTTTTCCCGGAGAATATAATAAAGACTATACTTATCCGACAGATCAGGACCTCGAATATTGGCACAAAAAAGGTCTGAAACTTGTCAGGTTACCATTTAAATGGGAACGGTTGCAACTGGATCTGAAAGGCCCGCTGAACCAACATGACCTCAATAAAATGAAAGAACTGGTCAGAGCTGCAGAAAAGCGGGATATGGTCGTACTTCTTGATTTGCATAATTATTGTCGCCGTTACATGAATAACGAACACACCCTTATCGGAAGTAACGGATTAACAATAGAAGATCTGGCCTCTTTCTGGCAAGCTATCGCTAAAGAATTCTCGACTTTCAAAAATATATACGGCTACGGGCTGATGAATGAACCACACGATCTGGCTCCCGGAACTAATTGGTTCGACATGGCGCAAGCATCCATCAATGCCATTCGACAGGTCGATACCAACACCCTTATCATGGTAGGCGGCAATGACTGGTCATCGGCAGAACGCTGGATTGAACAAAGCGATACACTCAAATTCTTAAAAGACCCTGCTAATAATCTCGCTTTTGAAGCGCATGTATATTTTGACAAAGATGCATCCGGTACTTATAAATATTCCTATGAAGAAGAGGGATGTTATCCGGAAAAAGGTATCGACCGGGTAAAACCTTTTGTCGAATGGATCAAACAAAATAATTTCCATGGCTTTATCGGAGAATATGGAATTCCCGACAATGATCCCCGTTGGAATGAAACTCTTGATTTGTTCCTGCACTATTTACAAGAGAACGGAATCAACGGCACCTATTGGGCAGCAGGTCCGTGGTGGGATACCTATTTCATGGCAATCACCCCTAAAGAGGGAAAAGACAGGCCGCAAATGCCCATAGTTGAGAAATATACGCATACTTTAAAGAAATAGAATCATGCTCAAACGACTCTCCATCTGCTACGTTTTATTCATTCTTTGTACGACCTGTGTTTCTGCTCAAGAAGACCGGTGGACAGGAAGTGCCACGAATCTATCAAAAGGCAACTTACGGGTAAATTCGTCCGGTCGCTACCTGGAATACACGGATGGAACTCCTTTTCTTTATCTGGGAGATACAGCTTGGGAACTCATCAGCCGTTTAAACGACAAAGAGACAGAACGATATTTGGAGAATCGCAGAGAAAAGGGATTTACCGTCATACAAACTGTAATTCTGGATGAATTAGACGGCATTAACACCTCCTCCAACGGAGTCCCCCAATTAATCGACGGTAATATCGACCAACCTTCCCCCGAGTATTTCGCCCGTGTAGACAAAGTAATTTCTCTGGCTGCGACCAAAGGTTTATATATAGCATTGCTGCCAACCTGGGGCGATAAAGTAGACAAACAATGGGGAAAAGGACCGGAAATCTTCACCCCGGAGAATGCGTATAGATATGGCAAGTGGTTGGGAGAACGCTATATGAATATGCCCAACCTGATATGGATAATAGGAGGTGACCGGAGTGGAGGCGGAAAAAACCGATCCATCTGGAACGCATTGGCAACCGGCATTAAAAGTATAGACCAAAATCATTTGATGACCTATCATCCGCAGGGTGAACACTCATCCTCATACTGGTTTCACGACGCTCCATGGTTGGACTTCAATATGTGTCAGTCCGGACATGCTCAACAGGATTTCGCCATCTATCAACGCATACTTCTACCCGACTTAAATAGGAAGCCACACAAACCATGTATGGATGGAGAACCCCGATATGAGAATATTCCGATCAATTTTAAAAAAGAGAACGGAAGATTCGGAGAGGATGACGTCCGCCATACACTCTACCAAAGCATGTTCAGTGGAGCCTGTGGCTATACATATGGTTGTAATGATATATGGCAAATGTTTGACACCGGACGCGAATCTAAATGTGATGCCGATACTCCATGGCATCAGGCTATGGACAAACAAGGAGCATGGGATTTAATTCACTTTCGCAGATTATGGGAGAAATTTGATTTTACTCAAGGGAAGAGCCAACAAAGCATTTTTGGCAATGCCTCTTTAGAAAAGACAAACTACCCCGTAGCCTTCGGCAACAAAGACTATATACTGGTATATCTTCCGCAAGGTGGGAAAAGAACCATCTATCTGCCTTCCATGAGTAGTCCCAAACGGACTTTAAAATGGATGAATCCCCGTAACGGACAAACCACATTCTACCAGTATACGACAACAGATACGATTTCCATATCCTCGCCTACAGAAGGAAAAGGAAATGACTGGGTTTTAATAATCGAATAACCAACTGATAAAAAATAACTATAGAATATGAAAAGTAACAGATTAGAAGAGCTGACACAGCACTATGAAGCTCTTATCACCCGGAAAAATGAGATATGCAATAACAATAACGGTATATACAGACGTTATCACTATCCTGTGTTAACAGCAGAACATGCACCATTAATCTGGAAGTATGATTTTGATGAGAAACAGAATCCATTCATGGAAGAGCGGATTGGCATCAACGCGGTAATGAATACAGGAGCAATCAAAATCAATCATAAATATTACCTTGTGGCACGTGTCGAGGGAGCAGACCGAAAGTCATTCTTCGCAGTAGCGGAAAGCGACAGCCCGGTAGACGGGTTCCGCTTTTGGGATTATCCGATAGAAATGCCGGAAACAGATGTTCCCGACACCAATATGTACGACATGCGCCTGACCGCACATGAAGACGGATGGATCTACGGCATTTTCTGTGCGGAACGTAAAGATACGAACGCTCCGGCAGGTGATTTATCGTCAGCAGTGGCCGTAGCAGGTATTGCACGAACAAAGGACCTGAAAACATGGCAACGTTTACCGGACCTGAAATCTCCAAGCCAGCAACGAAACGTTGTGCTTCATCCGGAATTCGTTAACGGGAAATACGCTTTATATACCCGCCCCCAGGATGGCTTTATCGACGCTGGTAATGGAGGAGGCATTGGCTGGGCACTCATAGACGACATCTGTCATGCCGAAATAAAAGAAGAAAAGATCATCAATAAACGGTTTTATCATACGATCAAGGAGGTAAAAAACGGAGAAGGGCCACACCCCATAAAAACCCCACAGGGATGGTTACATTTGGCACATGGAGTAAGAGGATGCGCAGCCGGACTACGCTATGTATTATACCTATATATGACTTCCTTAGAAGATCCGACACAGATTATAGCCGAACCTGCAGGTTATTTCATGGCTCCCATAGGAGAAGAAAGAATCGGTGATGTATCGAATGTATTATTCTCAAATGGATGGATTGAAGATGACAACGGAAAAGTTTATATCTATTATGCGTCTTCCGACACCCGTCTTCATGTAGCCGAATCAACAGTAAGCCAGCTTGTAGATTATTGTCTGCACACGCCGGCAGACGGTTTTCGTTCCATAGAATCCGTGAAACAGATCATTACTATGGTAAATCATAATAAGCAATACCTGAAACAATAAACGCACCACCATGGAAAACATAAAACTAAAAGAAAAAATCGGGTATGGATTAGGAGATGCAGCTTCTTCCATGTTCTGGAAGTTATTCACCATGTATCTATTATTCTTCTATACAGACGTGGTAGGTATCTCCTCGGCCGTTGTAGGAACAATGTTTCTCATCACACGTATCTGGGATACTTTCCTTGACCCGTTTGTCGGAATATTAGGTGACCGGACCAGTTCCCGATGGGGAAAATTCCGTCCTTACCTATTATGGGTGGCAATACCATTCGGTATCTGTGGCATACTAACCTTCTCTTCTTTCGGAGATAACATGACCACCAAAATAATATTTGCCTACGCCACATACACTCTTATGATGATGGTATATTCCTTAATCAATGTGCCATACGCATCTCTATTAGGAGTAATGTCTGCCAATCCTCAAGTACGCACAGAGTTTTCCTCCTACCGTATGACATTTGCGTTTGGGGGAAGTATTCTGGTATTATTCCTCATTGAGCCGCTGGTCGATATATTCAGTAAGATGAAAATAACAGAGAGCCTACCCGACATTGCTTTCGGCTGGCAGATGGCCGCAGTCGTATTCGCCATTATGGCCAGCGGCATGTTCCTGTTAACGTTTCTATGGACCAAAGAAAGAGTGCAGCCTATAAAGGAAGAAAAAGGATCACTCAAAGAAGACCTGAAAGATTTAGGAAAAAACAAACCTTGGTGGATACTTTTATGCGCAGGAATCATGGCATTAGTTTTCAATTCTCTCCGTGACGGTTCCGCTGTATTCTATTTTAAATATTATGTAGATGGTTCCGACACATTCTCCTTCTCATTCATGAACAGTGCCATCACACTCATTACTATTTACCTGGTATTAGGACAAGCAGCCAATATTCTCGGAATCATGTTCGTACCATCCCTCACCAAGAGAATCGGTAAAAAGAAAACGTACTTCATGGCTATGGTTTGCGCCACCATTTTAAGTGTGTTATTCTACTTTCTTCCCAAAGATTTTATTTGGGGAATTTTATGCTTACAGATTTTAATAAGTATCTGTGCCGGTATTATCTCCCCCTTGTTATGGTCTATGTATGCAGATATATCGGACTACTCCGAATGGAAAACCGGAAGACGGGCAACCGGCCTGATATTTTCTTCTTCATCCATGTCTCAAAAGTTCGGATGGACTATCGGAGGTGCTTTGACCGGATGGTTACTGGCTTATTTCGGTTTCAAAGCAAACGTGATTCAATCTGATTTTGCCCAAACCGGTATTTGTATGATGATGAGTATTTTCCCGGCCATTGCTACCATGTTATCTGCAATCTTCATTTCACGTTATCCGCTAAATGAAAAAAGATTATATGAGATATCAACGGAACTCGAAGAAAGAAGAAGAAAAAAATAAATTCATCACTAATCAACGAATCAATATGGCTCATATTCCAATTCGGTCCTATTTGTATTTACTACTTGGTACAGCCCTATTCTCATGTACGCCTCAAGAGCTAAAAACGCCATTTGAATTAAAATGTGAGAATATACCCGTTCCTATAGGAGTGGATACTCAAACTCCCAGACTTTCCTGGAAACTTCCGCTGCTAGAGGAAGATAGTATTAACAAAGTTGAAATATGGCTATCAACAGACAGTGCCCAATTATCAGACTGTCAGTCCGTTTATTGGAACAAATCCATCATAGGAGCTCCTATAAGAGCCTCCTATGATGGACAACCATTAGATTCATATACGACTTATTATTGGAAAATAGGCTATCAAACCTCCTCCAAACAGAAAACTACATTTTCCCCCATATCCTCCTTCACAACAGGATGTTTATCAACCAATGACTGGAAAGGGAAATGGATTACTGACGGACATGACATCACATACCGCCCGGCACCCTATTATAGAAAGAGTTTCCAATTAAACAAAACAGTCGAACAGGCCTTACTTACTATTGCATCGGCAGGCCTGCATGAACTTTCTATCAACGGAAAAAGGACAGGAAATCATTTCCTAGACCCTATGTATACACATTTCGACAAACGTATATTATCAGTCACTCATGATGTTACATCATCACTGTCTATGGGTGAGAATGTTATGGGAGTACAGCTAGGGAACGGATGGTATAATCATCAATCCATAGCAGTATGGTTTTTCGACAAGGCTTCATGGAGAAACTGTCCTAGATTCACTGCACAACTGCGTCTGCGTTACACAGACGGCACGACAGAATATCTGGGTACTGACTCAACCTGGCAAACAACTGACAGCCCAATTATTTTCAACAGTATCTATACAGCCGAACATTATGATGCACAAAAAGAATTAACAGGTTGGGACTCACCCGGATTCAACGCTACCGAATGGCATCATGCACAAGAAACCGAATCACCTACGGAAACAATCAAATCACAAGTTATGCATCCGATTCGTGAAACAGCCCGCTATACAGCAACTCAATGTAAAAAAATAAATGACAGCTGCTACGTCTACCATTTCCCCAAAAACATTGCAGGTGTCACCAAACTAAATGTGAAAGGGAAAAAAGGAACAATATTGCGCCTGAAACATGGAGAACTTTTAGACAAAAACGGCAGGGTAAACATGGCAAATATAGATTATCACTACCGGCCGACAGACGACAGCGATCCTTTTCAGACAGACATCGTCATCCTTAGCGGAAAAGAAGACAGCTTCATGCCCAAGTTCAACTACAAAGGTTTTCAGTTTGTAGAAATTTCGTCATCCGCTCCCATCGAACTATCCGGTGAGAATCTCATTGCTGTCGAAATGCACAGTGATGTTCCGGCAACCGGCTACTGGTCTTCATCATCCGACCTGCTAAATAAAATATGGGAAGCTACCAACAGTTCCTACTTAGCCAACCTGTTCGGTTATCCGACCGACTGCCCTCAACGGGAAAAGAATGGTTGGACAGGAGATGCGCATATCACCATTGAAACAGGATTATACAATTTTGACGGCATTTCCGTATATGAAAAATGGATGAACGATTTCTGCGATGAGCAAAAAGACAACGGAGTGCTCCCGTGTATCATTCCAACTTCTGTATGGGGATATGACTGGGCCAACGGGGTTGACTGGACAAGTGCCGTCGCCATTATCCCTTGGGAGATTTATCGCTTCTACGGAGACACCACACTACTCCGCCGTATGTATGAACCAATCAAGAAATATGTTTCGTATATAGAATCCATATCACCAGAATATCTTACAGATTGGGGATTGGGAGATTGGGTGCCTGTACGCTCAAAAAGCAATATCACCCTGACCTCTTCCATCTATTACTATACGGATGTCCATATTTTGGCAAAAGCAGCACTACTTTTCGGATATCCAGAAGATGCATCCTATTATAACACATTAGCCCAGAACATAAAGAATGCCATCAACACTCGTTTTCTCAATCCGGAAACTGGAATATACGCAGAAGGAACACAAACCGAACTGGCCATGCCATTATATTGGGGAATCGTTCCGGAAGAAGATAAAAAGAAAGTTGCCGCCAAATTACATGAATTGGTAGAAAAAGACGATTATCATCTGGATGTCGGCTTATTAGGAAGCAAAGCTCTACTTTCCGCCCTGTCAGATAACGGATATCCGGAAACTGCCTATAAAGTCGCCTCACAAGACACTTATCCTTCGTGGGGATATTGGATTAAACAAGGAGCTACCACCCTACATGAGAATTGGCGGACAGATGTCGTTATCGACAACTCATATAACCATATTATGTTCGGAGAAATAGGAGCATGGCTATACAAAGGACTGGGAGGGATTCAAATCGATGAAAAGCATCCCGGATTCAGATATATCCTGCTAAAACCTTTCTTTCCGGCAGATATGAATGAACTTACCATACGCTATAATACTCCTTATGGGTGGTTAAATATCAACTGGATTCGTCAAACTAATGACTGCATCCGTTATACAATCGATATCCCGGCAGGAACTTCTGCAACATTTGTTCCTTTTACAATGCAGGAATCCCAAAAATCGATAACTTTACAAGCCGGAAAACATTCACTTGAACTTGATTTCACACAACTATTAATCAATCAGCAATAATTATGTACAAAAGAATCATCTTATTTACATTCATTTGCCTGCTTGCTTTAGCAGGAGTAGCTCAAAATAAAGATACTTATACCATTTTATTATCCGGAGCATCTTTTGCCGAACCTAACAATAAGTGGTTTGAAATGGGATGTCGTGCCCTTCACGCCATTCCTATCAATCGTGCCATAAGTGCAGAATCTATAGCCCACACAGCCAATAAAATGCTGGACGGCACCCTCTATACTCCGGAAGAGTTTGACGACATTGATGTCTTCGTCCTAATGCAAGTACATGAAAAAGACGTATATAACGAAGCAAACTTAAAAGAGAACTACAAAGATTATAAAACTCCTTTTGACGCTTCCGACTATGCCGTTTGCTACGATTATGTCATCAAGCGTTACATATCAGACTGCTATAACCAGAAATACAATCCCAAATCCAAATACTACAATACTCCTTACGGAAAACCGGCCTCCATTGTCTTATGTACTCATTGGCATGACAGCCGTCCGATATTCAACACTTCGGTCCGGAAACTGGCAGAGAAATGGGGATTTCCGGTAGTGGAGTTCGACAGATACATCGGATTTTCCAAAAACCGGAAACACCCGGTTACAGGCAAACAATATAGCCTAATCTACACAGGTGATTCACAAGAGACTCATGGAGAAGTATTCGGATGGCATCCACCTCACGGAGAACATTCATTTATCCAACAACGCATGGCTGCAATCTTTGCCGATACGCTTCGTAAGATTCTGCTCCCCAAAGAATACATTAATAAATAATCATCAGATACTCACAGGATGAAAAAACTTCTATCATTAACAGTCTGCTTGCTACTTGCCCTATCACAAATGATGGCACAGCTTTCCGTACCTTCTTTCTTTTCAGACCACATGGTGCTGCAACGTGAGAAGCCGATCAATATATGGGGAACTGCCAATGTCGGCGAGCGAATTAGCGTAACATTAGGAAATGCCCAAAAGAGTACCCGAACCGATAAAAATGGGAAATGGTCAGTCAGCTTCCCCCCTATGCAAGCCGGTGGACCGTATACTCTAAACGTGAGAAGTCCCAAACAGACTTTATCATTTGCTGATATCCTAATCGGTGAAGTATGGATCTGTAGCGGACAGTCAAATATGGAGTTTCGCCTTCGTAGCGCTAATCACGCCACCGAAGAAATTGCAGCTGCCAATTACCCTCAAATCCGTTCATTCAACGTAATTCAAGAAATGGGACACACTCCTAAAACCGACTTAAAAGGTAAATGGGAAGTATGTTCACCCGCCTCCGCTTCTGATTTTTCAGCCGTCGGCTATTTCTTTGCGCGTGAACTATACCAAAAGCTCAATATTCCTATCGGATTCATCAACTCCTCATGGGGTGGCACAGATATTGAAACTTGGATTAGCATGGAAGTTATGGACCATTTCCCAAAATACGAGAAGCCATTGTCCCGTATGCGCTCTTCTGAATTCGAAGAATACATCAAACACAGCGACAAAGTCAAAAAGGAATTCGAACAAGCCATCATAAACGAGCCGGGAGAAAAAGAGAAATGGTATTCGGGAAACACCTCTACAGAAAACTGGAAGGAACATATTGTTCCGTCATTATGGTCAAATGAAGAGTTATCCGGTATAGATGGAGTTGTATGGTTTACTTATCAGTTTTCCATACCGGCCAACTGTTTAGGACAGGATGCAGAATTGAGTCTCGGTACCATCGATGACGATGACATTACCTGGGTTAACGGACACGAAGTAGGACGAACGGTAGGATATGACCTGAAACGTCTATACAAGATCCCGGCAAAAGTATTAAAGGAACAGAATACCATCACTATTAAAATATCCGACTATCGTGGAGGAGGCGGACTATATGGTCCTAAAGATGAAGTATATCTGAAAGTCAACAACCGGATTTTCCCTTTGTGTGATAATTGGAAGTATAAAGTAGCAGTATCGAGTGCGCAATATGATTATGTAGAATACGGTCCTAATGCTTTTCCTTCTTTACTGTTCAACGCAATGATTCACCCGTTGGTAGGTTTGGGGATGAAAGGCGTTATCTGGTATCAGGGAGAAAACAATGCTGCCCGCGCCAACGAATACATTGATCTATTTCCGGCTTTAATTAAAGACTGGAGAAGCAGATGGAATAGCGAATTCCCATTTTATTGGGTTCAATTGGCAAACTTCATGTCTCCGGCCAAACAGCCTTCCGAGAGTCATTGGGCAAACCTGAGGGATGCACAGTCAAAGACACTGGCCTTACCACATACAGGACAGGCTGTCATTATAGACATCGGTGAAGAAAATGACATCCATCCCCGTAACAAACAGGATGTAGGTAAACGGCTTGCCTTGCACGCTCTTCACAATGATTACGGATATAACTCTATTGTTTGCACCGGTCCGGTATTCCAGTCGGTAAAAAGAATCGGAAATACATTGGAGATCACTTTCGACACTTGTGAAGAGAAGCTAGTGGCTCATAATAAGTATGGCTATTTATCAGGATTCGCTATTGCCGGTACAGATGGAAAATACCAATGGGCACAGGCTAAAATAGAAAACAACAAAGTAATAGTATGGAATACAGAAATACAACAACCGGTTTCCGTACGCTATGCTTGGGGAGATAACCCCGATGATGCAAATTTATACAATTCTGCAAATCTACCGGCTTCCCCGTTCGAAGGACACATCAGCCAATAAACGATATACAAAAAGCAGACAGAAAATACCGGTAATGAATGTATGGTCATCATTTCCGGTATTTTTCCTATTTATAACCCACTGCTTAATCCTCCCGACACTATATTTTCTCTTTCAGGCGCGTTGTAATTTAAAGATTATCACGTATCTTTGCTTCCTGAATCATAAATACGAGATATGGCTATTACAATCAAGAAAGTCTCTACGAAGAGAGAACTTAAGAAATTTATTCGTTTCAATTACAGGATGTATAAGGATAACCCCTATTCCGTGCCCGACCTGTATGACGATATGCTTAACACATTCAACAAGAAGAAAAACGCAGCGTTCGAGTTCTGTGAAGCCGATTACTTCCTCGCCTACCAAGACGATAAGATAGTAGGGCGTGTAGCCGCTATCATCAACAACCGCGCTAACGAAAAATGGGATTCCAAGAACGTCCGTTTCGGATGGATCGATTTCATCGACGACCCAGAAGTATCCTCCGCACTGATAAGAACCGTAGAAGATTGGGGGAAGGAACGGGGCATGACTCACATTGTCGGACCTCTCGGATTTACCGACTTCGACGCGGAAGGTATGCTGGTGGAAGGTTTCGACCAACTCAGCACGATGGCCACCATCTACAACCATCCCTACTATCCGGTACACATGGAGAAACTCGGTTTCGAGAAAGATGCCGACTGGGTAGAATACAAAATCTACATACCGGAGGCCATCCCCGACAAACATAAGCGCATCTCCGAACTGATTCAACGCAAATATAACCTCAAGATAAAGAAATATACCTCCGGAAAGAAAATAGCCAAAGACTACGGACAGAAGATATTCGAACTGATGAACGAAGCTTATAGTCCCCTCTACGGATATTCACCTCTGACCCAAAAGCAAATCGATCAGTATGTAAGAATGTACCTGCCTATTCTCGATTTACGCATGGTAACCCTCATCACCGACGCCAACGACGAACTGGTCTGCGTAGGAATCTCCATGCCATCCCTTGCCGAAGCCCTGCAAAAGTCGCACGGGCGGTTGTTGCCTTTAGGATGGTTCTATCTGCTGAAAGCATTATTCATGAAACGCCGTGCCAAAATGCTTGATTTACTACTCGTTGCCGTGAAACCCGAATATCAGAATAAAGGTGTTAACGCTTTGTTATTTTCCGATTTAATTCCGGTTTATCAAAAATTAGGTTTTATCTTTGCAGAAAGCAACCCCGAACTGGAACTGAACGGAAAAGTCCAGGCACAATGGGATTACTTTGAGACTCAACAACATAAGCGCCGCCGTGCGTTCATTAAAGAGATAAAATAAAAGCTATGGAAGAGAACGAATTGATACCTGTAGACAACAACAATGCAGTAGAGTACACTGACGACAACATCCGCCACCTGAGCGACATGGAACATGTCCGCACACGTCCCGGTATGTATATCGGTAGACTGGGCGACGGCGCGCATGCCGAAGACGGAATCTATGTCCTCCTGAAAGAAGTAATTGACAACAGTATTGACGAGTTCAAAATGCAGGCCGGTAAGAAAATCGAAATCATTGTCGAGGAGAATCTTCGTGTCAGCGTTCGCGACTACGGACGAGGCATTCCGCAAGGAAAACTGATTGAAGCTGTCAGTATGCTGAATACAGGCGGTAAATACGACAGCAAGGCTTTCAAAAAGAGTGTCGGACTGAATGGAGTCGGTGTAAAAGCTGTCAACGCCCTCAGTTCCCGTTTCGAGGTACGCAGCTACCGCGACGGCAAGGTACGTATCGCCACTTTCTCCAAAGGAGAATTGCTGACGGACGAGACACAGAGCACCGAAGAGGACAACGGAACTTATATCTTCTTCGAACCGGACAATACATTATTCCTGAATTACAGCTTCAAATCCGAATTTATCGAGACAATGCTGCGCAACTACACGTATCTCAATACGGGACTTGCCATCATTTATAACGGGCACCGCATTCTGTCGCGCAACGGTCTGGTAGACCTTTTGAACGACAACATGACGGCAACCGGACTTTACCCGATCATCCATCTGAAAGGGGAAGATATCGAAATCGCCTTCACTCATACCGGACAATACGGAGAAGAATACTACTCTTTCGTCAACGGTCAGCATACTACTCAAGGAGGTACGCATCAGAGTGCTTTCAAGGAGCATATCGCCCGTACCATTAAAGAGTTCTTCAACAAGAACATGGACTATACCGATATCCGCAACGGATTGGTTGCCGCCATTGCCGTTAATGTGGAAGAACCGATCTTCGAGAGTCAGACCAAGACCAAACTAGGTTCTACCAATATGGCTCCCGGTGGTATCACGGTCAACAAGTATGTAGGTGATTTCATCAAGCTGGAAGTCGATAACTTCCTGCACAAGAATGCGGACATAGCCGAGACGATACAACAAAAGATACAGGAGTCGGAAAAGGAACGTAAAGCCATCGCAGGCGTGACGAAACTTGCCCGCGAACGTGCGAAGAAAGCCAATCTTCACAACCGCAAGTTGCGCGATTGCCGCATTCATCTGAACGACCCGAAAGGAAAAGGACTGGAAGAAGAATCTTGCATCTTTATCACTGAGGGAGACTCAGCAAGCGGCTCCATCACCAAAAGCCGTGACGTGACTACCCAAGCTGTATTCAGCCTTCGCGGTAAACCGTTGAACTCGTTCGGACTGACCAAGAAGGTAGTTTACGAAAATGAGGAGTTCAACCTCCTCCAAGCTGCCCTTAATATAGAGGATGGTTTGGACGGTCTGCGTTACAATAAGGTAATCGTAGCAACCGATGCCGATGTGGACGGTATGCACATCCGCCTGCTGATGATTACTTTCTTCCTGCAATTCTTCCCCGATCTCATCAAGAAAGGGCATGTATATATCCTGCAAACTCCTTTGTTCCGCGTACGCAACAAGAAGAAGACCATTTATTGTTATTCTGACGAAGAACGTATCAACGCCATCGAAGAGCTAAGCCCGAATCCGGAAATCACCCGATTCAAAGGTCTGGGAGAGATTTCGCCGGACGAATTCAAGCACTTTATCGGTAAGGATATGCGTTTGGAACAGGTAACTTTGCGCAAGACGGACGCAGTGAAAGAACTGCTTGAATTCTACATGGGTAAGAATACTATGGAACGACAAAACTTTATTATAGACAATCTGGTTATAGAAGAAGACTTGGCATCATGAGAAAAGCAATATTTCCGGGTACATTCGACCCCTTCACCATCGGACATTATTCGGTAGTGAAACGTGCACTTACCTTTATGGACGAAATCGTGATAGGAATCGGTATCAATGAGAACAAAAATACGTACTTTCCCATTGAAAAAAGGGAACAGATGATCCGGGAACTTTACAAAGACGAGCCTCGTATACAAGTAATGTCGTACGACTGTCTGACTATTGATTTTGCACAGGAAGTAGGCGCTAAGTTTATCGTTCGTGGCATTCGTACGGTGAAAGACTTCGAGTACGAAGAGACAATTGCCGACATCAACCGTAAGCTGGCAGGCATTGAAACCATCTTACTTTTCACTGAACCCGAACAGACTTGTGTCAGTTCCACGATTGTACGCGAATTATTAACTTACAACAAAGATATCAGCCAGTTTATTCCCGAAGGAATGGTGATAAGTTGAGAGTTGAGAATGGAAAGTTGAGAATGACGCAGACGTATCCGGCAATTATATAATATAAAGTAAGATTATGAATAGAATGAAAATATACGTCCTCTTGGTTTGTCTGGGGACAATACTTACAGTACAAGCTCAGAACTTCGGTTCGGCTGCTATGCGTAAGTTGCAAATGGCAGAGTTTGCAATCTCCAATTTCTATGTGGACAAAGTAGATGAAGACAAGTTAGTAGAAGAAGCCATCATCAAGATGCTGGCACAACTTGATCCGCACTCTACTTACTCGGATGCAGAGGAAGTGAAGAAGATGAACGAACCGCTCCAAGGTAACTTCGAGGGTATCGGAGTGCAATTCCAGATGATAGAAGACACCCTGTTGGTGGTACAGCCTGTCAGCAACGGACCTTCCGAGAAAGTCGGTATCCTTGCCGGTGACCGTATCATTGCCGTGAACGACAGCGCTATTGCCGGGGTGAAAATGAGTACGGAAGATATCATGAAGCGTCTTCGTGGCCCGAAAGGTTCGAAAGTCAATCTGACAATCGTTCGTCGTGGCGTGCAAGACCCTTTATTGTTTACAGTAAAGAGAGATAAGATACCTATCCTTAGCCTCGACGCCTCTTATATGATTCAACCTAAAACGGGTTATATCCGCATCAACCGCTTCGGAGCAACAACTGCTGAAGAGTTCAAGAAAGCAATGAAGGATCTCCAGAAGAAAGGAATGAAAGATATGATTCTTGACCTGCAAGGAAACGGAGGTGGTTATCTCAATGCAGCCATTGACCTTGCCAACGAATTCTTGGGACAAAAGGAGCTCATCGTATATACCGAAGGCCGGACTGCCAAGCGTAGTGATTTCTATGCCAAAGGTAACGGGGACTTCCGTAATGGCCGCCTCATCATATTGGTAGACGAGTATACAGCTTCCGCCAGCGAAATTGTCAGCGGTGCGGTACAGGATTGGGACAGAGGAATTATTGTAGGCCGCCGTTCTTTCGGCAAAGGCTTGGTGCAACGTCCTATCGATTTGCCGGATGGTTCCATGATTCGTCTGACCATCGCCCGTTACTATACTCCATCGGGACGTTCTATCCAAAAGCCGTATGGCAGTACGGTCGATTACAACAAAGACCTCATCGACCGTTTCAATCATGGTGAACTGATGAATGCCGACAGCATTCACTTCCCGGATTCATTAAAGGTACAGACTAAGAAACTAGGACGTACTGTGTATGGAGGTGGTGGTATCATGCCCGATTATTTCGTACCAATCGATACGACATTGTATACGGATTATCACCGGAACCTGGTAGGCAAAGGGGTTATCATCAAATTTACCATGCAGTTTATTGAGGGACACCGAAAAGAATTAGCTAACAAGTATAAGAAGTTCGAATCATTCAACGAGAAGTTTGTCATTGACGATAATATGTTGGCTACTTTGCGGGAGATGGGCGAGAAAGAGGGTGTGAAGTTCAATGAAGAACAATATCAGAAAGCACTCCCACTTATCAAAACGCAGCTCAAAGCACTGATTGCCCGCGACCTTTGGGATATGACCGAATATTTCCGGGTAATGAACACAACGAATGAAAGTGTACAAAAGGCTTTGGAAATACTGAATTCGGACGAATACGGGAAGAAGTTGAAATAAACAAGGACTTCTTCTCTCCTATATAAAAAAATCACTTTTCTCTATCACCTATCACCGACGGCAATCAAACACCTTATTCATCGGGGTTTCCGGCGGTGATAGGTTGTTTTTTAACCTATCACCACATCTGTCACCTATCACCGTTCAGTCACTCCACCAACCACCGTTCAATATTACCATTACGTACTTCTCCCACAAATCTACGAATTTCGAACGGTGCTTCTGCCTCGCTCTTATCGATATAGAAAGGCATCAGATATTTCACGAATCCCTCTTCCACCTCACGGTTGGGATAATCCAACGTATAAAGACCGAATTCCGGGTCGTAGTCTTTGATAGTCAAATAGCCACTCTGATAAATGGCAGGTATGGGATTCGTGCCTTCGGAATCAATACTGTCCAACACATCTTCCGTAACTTCCACCTTTTCAATCTCTTCAAGGCGGTAATGATGTTTCTTCAATAAGTAGACAAGATAAGAAGGAGTGCCTGTGGCAAACCAATAACTGCCGAACGCCATTGCATCAAAAGTATTGAGCAGGCTGAAAGGATTGTAACTGCCGGGCGTGTTGAAATTGAAATGATATCCGTCGTAGCGTTTCTGCACTTCAAGACAAACGGTCTCATAATCCAATCCTTGTACATCGGCAAGGGTATGCAGGTCTTTGTCAAAATAACGATGCAGTTCCTTGTCTGTAATGCCGCAAATATCAATATAATCGCGCCGCATGGAGATATCCTTCAGATTGTTCAGGTCGCTGAACACACTCACCTTTCCAAACTTGGTCACGCCTGTCAGGAAACCAAGCTTGATATATCCGTCCATCGTTTTCAGTACGCCATAGAAAGGTTTCAGCGTATTACGGTACTCCTTCTGCAACTCTTCGTTGCCGATAGCCTGCAACATAGGTTTGTCGTATTCATCCACAAGGATGGCGACACGGTGACCGGTCTGCTCCACCGCACGCTGTACGATTCCTTTAAAGCGGAGGGCAAGAGTCGTTTCACTAGGTCCCGTACCATACTGTTCCTCCCAAGCAGTCAAAGCATTATCCAATATTTTGTCCAGACTGTCCGGTGCATCATATTTCCCGATATTCAAGTCCAGATGCAAAACGGGACGTACCGTCCAATTCTGTTCCAGTTGTTCTATCGCCAGCCCTTCAAACAATTCCCGCTTTCCACGAAAGTAAGCTTCTAATGTAGAAAGCAGCAGGCTTTTGCCGAAACGACGCGGACGACTGAGAAAATAATAGCTTCCGGTAGTCACTAATTTATAAATCAACGCTGTCTTATCTACGTAAATATAGCCATCCCTACGCAACTTCTCAAAGCTCTGTATGCCGATAGGGTAAATCCTCTGCTTCATTATCTGTTTCTCCTTTCCATTCATTAGCGTATGACACTTGTACAAAGATAGGACTTTTTTCTAAGAAAAGCCCATCCGACTATGAAATCACCGGCATATCACAAGAAACATACGGGACGAATTACTCAAACAAGCGGAAATCATTTGCTTTTCTCCCTTATATAGTTTACCTTTGAGGCCGATATAGTCTATTCTTCACGGCCATGACAAATTCCTACCACAGCCGTGAGAAGATCCTACCACGCCCATGAAGAGATCTCGTCACGGCCGTGACAAACTAATGATAAAGGCTCCGGAAGACAACTATCCTTATACCTTAATCCAACAACAAAGGCAGGACAATGTATATATAAAGCCACTTGGCGACAAACAGGCAGTAGCTTGACCGGAAGTAAGCAGTAGCTCTACACCAAGCAAGCGACAGCTATATAATAATAAAAACAAAGATACAATGGCAATACAATTTGAATTGTACAAAACGCCCCACCCGAAGGATGAGGAAAACAAGGAAACATACCACGCACGTGTGGTCAACTTCCAACACATCGACACGGATTATCTGGCAAAGGAAATCCAAATGGCCACTTCTCTGACCGAAGGGGATGTAAAGTCGGTACTCGAATCACTGAGTCACTTCATGGGCTATCGTCTCCGCGAAGGAGAAAGCGTTCATCTGGATGGTATCGGTTATTTCCAGGTTAAGCTGAACAGCCAGGAGCCGATCACTTCGCCCAAGCTGAAAGCGAATCAGATAAAGCTAAAGGCCAACATCTGTTTCAAGGCAGACGCCAAGTTGAAAAGGTCTGTCAGTGTCGTCCATGTGGAGCGTAGCAGATTAAGGAACCATTCCGCTTCCCTTTCAAATGAAAAGATAGACAAGTTGCTGACGAATTACTTCAACGATAAACCTATGTTAACCCGCATCGATTTTCAAAGGTTATGCGGATTTACCTCCACCACAGCCGCCCGCCATATCAAACGACTGAAAGAAGAAAAGAAATTGAATAATATTCATACGTATTATAATCCGATTTATGTACCAATGCCGGGATATTACGGCAAGGCGGAAATAAAAGAGGATGAAACAAATGCCATAAAGTAAAGACTATAATAGAATGAGAGATACCTTGCGGCGAGGTGTCTCTCAATTATTGGCAGTGTCCATAATATTGTGTAAATGTAAACGGGATTCAGTTATAAGTTCTCTTATATCTGGATTCTGTTTTCAAAAATAAGCATAAACTGGTTCATAATCAATCCCCAGTTAGTAATCGGCATTGTCCATTTCTTCTCAATCTCCATCAAGGAAAGGTATACCATCTTCTTCACTGCGTCATCCGACGGGAATGAAAGCTTTGATTTAGTGTACTTTCTGATTTTTCCATTCAGATTTTCAATGAGATTTGTGGTATAGATTATTTTTCTGATTTCCAATGGGAACTGAAAGAAAACAGTCAGATCATCCCAGTTGTTCCTCCATGAAAGAATGGCATAAGGGTACTTCCCTCCCCATTTCTTTTCCAGATTATCAAGCTCCGCGGCAGCAACTTCCTTGTTTGGCGCATTATAGATATTCTTCATATCTGCCGTGAACTCTTTTTTGTCCTTGTAAACGACATATTTACATGAGTTTCTTATCTGATGTACAACACAAATCTGAGTTGATGACTGAGGGAATACGGTACGTATAGTGTCCGTAAATCCGTTCAGGTTATCGGTACAGGTTATCAGTATATCTTGTACCCCACGGGCCTTCAAGTCAGTGAGAACACCCATCCAGAAGGCGGAACTCTCTGATTTACCCACCCACATGCCAAGAACTTCCTTCAAGCCGTTTTGTTTCAGGCCGACACAGAGATAGACAGTCTTGTTGATAATCTTCCCGTTGTCACGGACCTTGAAGACAATACCGTCCATCCAAACGATGAGATAGACCGGGTCCAAAGGACGGTTCTGCCATTCTTGAGCAGCCTGGTTTACTTTGTTTGTGATGATGGAGATGGCAGAGGTGGAGAGTTCTATCTCATAGATCTCGCGCATCTCTTCTTCTATATCGGACACACTCATTCCTTTGGCATATAAGGAGATAACAAGCTTTTCTATGGAAAGCCCGCGGCTTTCATGCTTGGGGACTACTATGGGTTCAAACTGACCGTTGCGGTCACGAGGGATGGGTATGACAGCCTCGCCGTGCTCGGTCTGGATTTTCTTGGGGTAACTGCCGTTACGGGAATTACCACTGTTATTGCCGGAAACAGAATGTTTCTCATAACCCAAATGAGCATCCATCTCACCTTCAAGCATCTTCTCCAGCACTTGGGCGTGGAGCTGCTTTAGGAACTTGCTTACGTCTGCCTCAGTTTTGAAATGGCTGAGGAACTCCTTGGTTAAAACCTCATCAGGCACTACATGATTCTCTTTCATAATCTTTTTCATACGAAAATTATTTGTGCCGTTTTAGTTTATAACGGCTGTTTTTACTTTGTTTTTATGTATTCTCTGAGCCAATGACACAAAAATAGAGAGCACTCACTGTTGGGCAAGTGCGCGGCTGGCATGTTCGGCAATTTATATTTATACTGCTGAGTTGATGTTGAATTTTCATACACGTGCTCATAATGTCACAAACTTTGCCTCTCAGCAGTTGGGACCAGTTTCATTTTCGGACTCGGGATGTTCCAGTAAAATTCGGCCTTGGATTAACTCAGTCCCCAGTTTTATATTGTGTAGGCTAATCTTTTTTCTTCGTCAGGACTACATGGTAGCCAAGTTTCTTTAACTCACCTTTCAGGTATTCCTTGCGTTGCTTCTCTTTCTTCTCAGGCACATAACTGTCTCCAAGCTCCTTGTATCTTCCGTCTGTTGACAACACATAGTGTATGCACTTGAGAAGGGAGTGCCCAACGGCAATCAACGCCTTTTTGTTGCCCTTGCGTGGGGCAAGTCGGTTGAAGCGTTCCATGAAGAACGTCCCTTTTGTTCGTGAGGCAGCCCATGCGGCTTCAACGAGTGTAGCCCTTACATGCTTGTCTCCGTGGCTCGTCCTTCCGCTCTTCTTCTTGCCAGCACTTTCGTTGTTGCCTGGACACATTCCTGCCCAGGAACAAAGATGCGCCGCAGTAGGAAAGTTGCCCATGTCAAGACCAATCTCGGCTATCAGTTCCTCGCAGGTGCGGTTTTGCACTCCGGGTATCTCGCTCAGCCTTGCAATGACATCTTCGTAGGGAGAGAGGATTTCCTTGATATGCCTGTCCATCTCCGTGATTTCCTCCGTGAGCCGTCTGTTGCATGAACGTATCTTCTGAAGCATGTATATCTTGTGGCTGTTCATATAACCCGTGCATGCCTCAAGCATTTCCTCCGCGGAATGCAGACAACGCTTGTGTCGTACAGACTCTATGTCTGCCAATGTCGGAATCCTGCCATCGCAAAGCATTTCTATCAGTTTGGTCGCAGTTGAGCCGCTCGTGTCGCTCAGAACGCTGGACAACTTGACATTGCCGTCCTCAAGCGTACGGATGATGCGGTTCTTGTTGGCCGACACCGTTTCTATCAGCTTGCGGCGGTAACGAGTAAGATCCCTAAGCTCGCGCTGCTCACGAGGGGGAATAAAACTGGGCTTGAGCAATCCTGCCATTAGCAACTGGCATATCCACTCACTGTCGTTCTTGTCTGTCTTGTGACCCGGAACATTCTTGATGTGACGGGCATTGACAATCCAGATGTTGCGGATGTAATCCTCGAACACGTTGTATATCGGTTTCCAATACACTCCAGTGCTCTCCATCGCAACGTGAGTGATTCCTAATGATACCAACCATTCTCTCAATTGTGTCAAAGAACTCGTGAAGGTGTCAAAAGACTTGGTCTCCTTACAGATCCCTTCGCCTTGGACCGTCGCTACCACCACCTTCTTGTGGATGTCCATACCGCAACCGCGCGATACAACCTGATCGAAATGAATCCCTGCCATAATCGTCATTATTAGTGATATGCTAAGATATACTAATAAGACGTGCGACAGAACATTTTCATTTACTTTGGCGACTTCTAAATTGTCATGAGGGTTTCATTTTGCAAATCTATTAAATAAAAAAATACGAAACTCGTACTGAATCCCGTATTTTACATTTACACAAAATATTTTATAGTGCCCAATTATTTATATCCCCCCCATTCATAAGACCTACATTCAATTATTCTTATTAATCAAATTGATTACTACCTTCACCATCACGTCCTTTTCTTCCGTCCGGCTTTCAGCAATCATTAACGTAAGTGCTACGAGCGTATTGTTACCGATTAACTTCGAACCATCAGATTTATACAGTATACCGTTCTTCTCCAGAAACCAAAGGAACAGAAAAGCGGCAATACGCTTGTTACCGTCACTAAACGAGTGATTCTTCACGACAAGATAGAAAAGCATTGCGGCTTTTTCTTCAATGCTTGGATAAAGTTCCTCTCCACCGAATGTCTGATAAATGGTGTTGATAGAGCTTTTGAACGACTGATCCTTTTCATTTCCAAACAAGTCACTACTTCCGAACTTTTTCTGCAAAAGGTGAATGGCTTCCATTGCTTCTTCATAGGTGGCACGAAATTCTTCAGTAGGAGTCGTGGAGTCTACTTCCAATTGCTGGTAATCGTATTTATCAAGCGTGTCCAGACCGTAAGTGTAATCGGTAATCACACGCAAGAGTCCATTGGCCTCATCCAGCGTCAATTGTTTGTGTTCGATGACGTTAGAAAGAAGACGTACGGTACTCTTCAAGTCTTCCAGTTGGGCAGCTTTGACCTGCTGATTAATGGCGTAACCCTTAATCAGATAGTCCTTCAGGATTTTGTTCGCCCAGATACGGAATTGGGTGCCGCGTTGCGACTTTACACGGTAGCCGACAGAGATGATTACATCCAGATTATAAACGGCTGTCTCATATTGCTGGTCATTATCGCTACCCATATGTGCAAATTTTGCACACGTGATATCACGCTCCAACTCTCCTTCCCGATATACATTATTTATATGTCTACCGATGACAGTCCTATCCTTCTGGAATAAGTCTGCCATTTGCGCCTGTGTCAGCCACACCGTCTCATTCTCCAACTTCACATCAATGGAAGTTTTCCCATCCTTTGTCTGATAAATGACAATTTTTCCTCTATTGTCCATAAAATGCCTCCTTATTTACGCATTGTGTCCGTCCATTACCTTCGTAGCAATGGACGGACACACAAATGTACAGCTTTCAAAAAGAAATAAAGAATATAAAGCTGCTTTTATTAGTTGCTCTGAAGTGTTATTATAGAACGTGCCGGAATATGAACGATCTTTCCACTCTTCACTTTTCCTACCGGTAGCAAATTCTCTCCTTCTTTATCCGAAGTACGATAAACCTGCCATTGTGCATTCCCGACTTTTTCTTTATGAATAGAAAACTCTTTCTCTTCATTGGCATAGTTTATAACGACTATCACATACGTTCCATCCACGTTTTTGTAAGCAGAACACATCAATCCTTGCTGGTCAGTGTCGCCATCGGGAATGAAAGTGTTTGTTTGATCGAAAGCTGAAACGGATAACCGGACTGCTCCCGGACGGATAAAACGGCTGTAATTGCCTAGAGCCCACATCAGTTTGGAATCTTCCACTCTGCCATCCAAGAAATTATCGTCCGTAGTATATTCACGAATCAGTCCGTCTTTGTAATCACCGCCAATGGCACGCCACCATTGCCAGCTCTTTGCACCGGCATATACAATATCATGGTGAATGATACGGGCGACATAAAGAGCTGTCTTCATCGTACGGTCGAATCCATTTCCTCCTCCGATTTCTTCATCATTGCCCATGATGCAAGTCTCCGTCTGCCAGAAGTCAACATCGTGTTTGTCTAATGTATCCCGCAACTGACTGCGGATATTGCGTAACTCACTCAAAGGAGTCGTTGTCCAATAGCTATGTCCCAGCATTAGTCGGGGAACGTTCGGAGTATCACCCAAATATGTGTCCACACTGTCCGGACAGAAGAAAGCCTGAATCTGATAACCACGTTGCCAATCTGTCTCGTGCGTACGGAACATACAACGGTAATCGGAAGATTCACTTACCAAAATCTGCGTATCCATATTCCGGTTCACAAATTCCCGGCTCAACAGACGGACAGTACGGGCTATTTCCCTGTTCGTTGCCGGACAACCTTCCTGTTTCGGTCCTACCCAGTTCCAGTGTCCGTCCGGTTCGTTGAAAGGACAGATGTAGTTGAACTTGATACCATCGTGTTGCTCTACCCCCTGCACTACATCGGCCAGAAAACGGACGTACTTTTCATAACAGTCCGGTTTCAGATTTGCCGTACCACCGCGCCCCGTGTTTGTAGCCAAGCCGTTCTGCGTATAATAGACGGGAGGAGAATTGAGGAAAGCCAGAAATTTATCGACTCCACGCTCCTTCGCCAACTTCAGGAAGTTACGTTGCCCCTGTTGCTTGCTCCAATTGTAGGTCCCGTCCGGTTGCAAGAAACATTCGGCACGCATCCAAGGAGAAGCAATCTGACTGTCGTCACCTTGTTCCGCACTGCCTGCACCGACATTAAAACGCCAAAGAGACAAACCGATACCTTTGGGCTGTCCATTCGCATCATTCTCCGTACTGAACAGCCAGTCGGCTATCTGATTCTGCTTTTCCTCCGGCCAAAGTCCGATGAACTGCATACTCCAGGCGTCGGAAGCGCCGAAATAAGTCATTGTCTGACAAGGACGGTCTGTTTCTATCTGATAGCTAACATCAGTGGCAGACTGGGAACACCCGCCTGCCATACTCATGTAGAAGAAGCCTAAAGAGGCCAAGAACACTTTACTTTTCATTTTTTACAATATACCTATTGAAAATATTATCCGTTCTATTTCAAATCGTAAACCATTGTGACAACCGATTTAGCCGGAATATATCCTTTCAAATATTCATCTACCTCATTCAAATCACTCGTACTTGATGTTACATATTGTCTCATGGAAACCACTTGTTTATTCAATCCTTCGATAGATGTTTCCATTTGTATAGATTCATCATTTATGTTAGTATATACCACTACCAACTTATCTTCCTCAGGAGAGATATAAGCAGAACCAAAGAATTTTTTATCTCCTTCAGGGATATTCAAATCTACCCGATAATACCCCGGACGAACGAAGAGACTATAATTACCCAACACCCACAGGTTCTTGCTAGACTCATAAGTTCCACCATCAGCAATATTACCATAATCTCCTCCGGTCGGAATCAAACGAATCATGTAAAAACGGCTTTTCTGGCTATAAACTTCCTGTGAGGCTGTTGTCCAATATGCCCAAGAATTCATACTTGCCGTTACCAAATCATGGTGCAGCACTTTAGCCATACTCAAAGCCAAATCCATATAAGTTGCTTGATCATAATTTTCGTAATCTTCATATCCTTCGCCCAACATACTCCATTCCGTCTGATAAAGTTTCAACCCATATTTATCCGCCTCAGCACGGGCTTTCGTGCGTGAATCAAACAACACATCCCATGTTTTATCCCACCAATAACTATGAGCGCAAATCAACTTAGGCATACGTTCCAAGTCGCCAAGATAATGTTCTGAATCTGACTTAAAATAAGTTGGAATAACATTCGCGCGATCTGCCCAACTGTCATCAGTAGTATAAAGATAAGGAACCTTGGCAGCTTCCGCCAATAACATCATCGTATTTTCAGGCCCTTTTGTCTTCAGACTCTCATTCAACGCTCTAGCCATCTTTGCCACATGTACATGTTGCCAAGAACATCCCTCCTGACCATCTCCTCCCCATGAATACTGTGGTTCGTTCAATGGACTTATATATGAGATATTGTATCCATTATCAGAGAAATGTTTAGCCACAGTGGCCAAGAAATCAGCAAAATCATCAAAACAATCTTCTCTTAAATTATTGTTCCACCAATCACCCGACCCTTTACCGTTGACAGTAAACTGTACGGGAGGAGTATTACTAAACAATACGAAATTATTACAACCATATTCTTTTGCTTTCTGCATAAAGTACTGCTGCCCACTAGATTTATTCCAATCATACGTACCATTCTGCGTCAGGAAACATTCCACTCTTCGAGTCTTATCCGTAATTCCGCTAGCTTCGCCCTGCTCGGCAGTACCACCACCTAAATTTACGCGCCACATGGAAAGACCAATACCTTCCGGGTTTCCCCTTTCTACCTTTTGAGAGAAAAGAAGTTTAGCAATGCCTTCCTTAGCATTATTACTCCAATATTTACCGATATAATCCATCGTCCAAGCGTCAGAAGAAGCAAATCCATCAATAACCTGATGTTTGTTGGCAACATTTACCGTTGATGTCATCGCATGGTCCGAAGTTATCTTCGGAAGATAATCTGGTTCAAAAGCCTTGTCGTCACTGCATGAACACAGAGCAGCCAAGTACGAAAGTCCTAAAAGGATATATTTATTTTTCATAACATTGTGTCTTTATTATACTGAAATTGAATTGATTTAGTATCCGGGATTTTGCTCAATACTTCCACCCGACAAGGTTATTTCCGTTGGAGGCAAGGGGAAAAGTTCATCTCTGCCCTCCTTGAAATTGACACCTTTATTACTATTCTCTTTTTGGTTACTGCTTTCATCCGAATCATAACCAATCTTATTATAGGCAACAAATGTACCATTCGGTCCCATAACATTACAAATAGCCGATTTACCATTATCATCTTTCCAACGGCGCAAATCATACAAACGGTTATTTTCCAACGCCAGTTCCAAGCGGCGCTCTTTACGAATAGCGTTGCGAAGTTCAGTGCCGGTAGCCGTCGACGGAGCTAAATATACACGATCCCTAACTTTATTCAAAGCCCATTTAGCCTCATCATCATGTCCCAGTTCGTTCTCCACTTCCGCATACATCAACAATACATCGGCATAACGCAACAAGCGATAATTCAAAGGAATATGAGGTGCATCATAGGGAGTAGGCCGTTTTTCCACAGGTATATATAATTTACGTGAAACACGGGGAGACTTATGATCATTCGGAGATATTACATAAGGATTTTTAGCATTCGCATCGCCATAAACCTTTGTCGCTCCATTCTTAATAATCGTCCATCTCAAACGGTAATCTTCATTAAGTTGTTCCTCCGGTGTCTCTCGCACAGGTTTTTCCTCTTGAAAAGCTCTCTCTAAATTGCTTGTCGGAAGTCCCCACGCCCAACCACTATCATCACGCGAGCCACAAACAATAGGAATACGTATACCCAAATTATAAGAGACATCACTATTAGTCTGGACCTCAAACAATGATTCGGTACTATTTCTTTGGTTTATATCCCATACTTGTCCAAAATCACTCAACAATTCATATTCTTCTCTGCCACCAGCAAACTCACCTCTGCAAGTAATCTCCTGTAATAATGGCTCTGCTTCCGTATATTTTCCCTGATACAGATAAGCTTTCGCCAAATACCCTTGCGCTGCCCCTTTTGTAGCACGGCCTAAATCCATAGCGTCGTATTCACTCCGTTTCGGCAAGTCAGGAATAGCTTCCAACAGATCTTTTTCTATCTGCGCATAAGTATCTTCCACAGTTGCACGTTTGATACCCGTTATTTCACTCGGCAATTTCAATCCCAGTACCAAAGGTACACCTCCAAAGTTTCTTACCAATTCGAAGTAATGAAATGCTCTCAGGAATTTAGCCTCCGCAATATATCTTTTTTTCAAACTTTCATTCTCGAAAACGACTTTTGGAATCTGCTCTATCGCAACATTACTTCTTAGAATACCTTTATAACGATATTGCCAAAAGTTCTGACAAGCATTTCCCGCATTATATGTATTTCCGGTGTAATGGGCAAGGTCACGGTATTCTCCGGGATCCTGCGTTGTGTTTCCCATCCACATATCATCCGTACACATATCACTTGCTATATAAAATTTCTGTATCTGCCACCAGTCATCAAAAAAGACAGACTGATAACATCCTGTAATCTGCTGTTTACATTCATCTTCACTTTTGAAGTAGTCATCCAGGTTCTGTTGTGCCCTAACCGGTTCTTCCAGAAAATCGGCACAGCCGGAAAGTGAGATTGTAAAAGCGGCTATGGAAAGCCCTAATATATATTTCTTCATGGTCTTTACTAGTTTATATATTAAATTAGAAATTTAGATTCAGTCCGAACAGATAAGTACGAGGATTCGGATAGCCTGCCCAGTCGATACCGGATTCCGTCACATTACCTTTCGTTCCTAATGAGGCGGTTTCTGGATCCATACCGGAGTATTTTGTAATTGTAAACGGATTCTGTGCGGAGAATGATAGCCTCAAGCTGAATCCCTTCGTCCAATTCTTGGGCAGGGTGTAGCCTATCTGCAAAAGTTTACAACGCATATAAGAACCATCTTCAACAAAGAAACTAGACGGACGCTTGTAGTTCATATTCGAATCATTCACAGACAAACGAGGTAAGAAATTACTCGTTCCCTCTCCGTGCCAAACTTTATTATAAGTTCCCGCATATACATTCTCTCCTCCGGCACCGGAATAACGTCCCAACGTAGTGTTGAATACATCATTTCCAAAAGTACCATAAAAATTAGCCAGGAAATCAATGTTCTTGTAAGAAAGATGAGCATTCAGACCTACCATCAGATCAGGGAAAGCAGAACCAATATAAGTTTTATCTTTATCATCCAGCTCACCGTCATGGTTAAGATCCCTGAAACGGAAATCACCCGGTACGGCATTAGGCTGAATTATTTTTCCATGTTCATCGGTATGCGCATTGACCTCCGTCTGATTCTGAAAGATCCCATCTACAACATATCCATAGAAGCGGCTGATTTCTCCGCCTTCTTCGTTACGAATAATATAATCACCATTAAATCCACCCGTATAAAGAGGTTGTCCCATCAGTTTTTCGGCCTTGTTCTTTACAGAAGATAAATTCAAACCGACACCATAAGTAAAATCTCCTTGACGATCTTCCCAACCGATAGACAATTCCCAACCGGTAGCTTTCATACTGCCAATATTCTCCCACATCTGTCCGTTCCACATCGGATAACCCAATATCAACAGGTTATCACGCTTCATCAACATATCATGTGACTTCTTTTGAAACCAGTCTGCCGTTACCGTCAAGCGATTATTCAGAAAGCCCATATCCACTCCGATTCCGAAGTCTTCTACTGTTTCCCATTGTACTTTCGTATTTCCGATAGCAGTTACACTTGTACCTATCTCGCGATTACCTTCCTGACCGAACACATAATCAGTTGTACCGACTGTAGAAGCATAAGCCGAATCATCAATAGACTGATTACCTACCCGTCCCCAACCAGCACGGATTTTCAGATTGTCAAAAATATGCTGGTCTTTCATAAACTCTTCACCAGTAACACGCCACGCTCCGGATACAGCCGGGAAAGTTGCATACTTATTCCCTTTTACGAATTTAGAAGAACCATCCACACGTACAGAGGCAGTAAGGTAATAACGATCGTTGTAATTGTACATCACACGTCCCAGATAGGAAATCAATGAAGAGTAGGAATTAGTTCCGGAAGCCTGCTGATTCTTTGTACCTGCACTGACATATTGCAGAAGTTCGTGATTCGTAGGAATTCCGTCACGTGAGCCTGTCAGCCAATAGTGTTGGAAACGCTCCATAGTATAACCTGCCATTATATTCAGATTATGTTTCTGATTGAACGACTTTATCCATGTCAACGTATTTGTCCAGTTCCAGTCTATCCAATTCTTCATTTCCCTTTTTGCCACGCTGGTTTCCGCACGCTCCAAATTATCAATATCAAATGTCGGAGTAAATTCATCATATAAACGGAAACGAGCATTCAATCCCAATTGTGAACGAAAGATCAACCCTTTAATCGGTTCTATATTGATAAACGGAGTAGCCAACAAGCCATATTCATCCGTATTCTTCGCCATACGTGCCATATTAGCTACCGGATTCCAGACTTGGCTGTTATGAGAACGGGAATAATTATCATATTCATTATCCGTCCATTCACTTTCCGGGCGCATCACCGGAGTAGTAGGGTCCATAGCCATGATAGATCCTATCAAGTCGGGAGTGTCTTTCCAGTTTTCATACTTGGGAGTAAAATCAATACCGGCCTTTACAATATTGTTAAAAGTATATTCCATACTAAAACGAGCTGTAAACTTTTGCCAATTTCCTATTTTATATTGAGAATCCTGTCCGAAATAACCAATACTTGCCGAATAAAGAAGTTTATCCGTTCCACCGGAGAAACTTAAATTATAATTGTGAATCAATGCCGTTTTCCTCATCGTCTCATCCCACCAATCGGTTCCTTCAGCATCAGTAATGCCATTATACCCCACATACATAGGCACATTACCATCATTAATGTATCTTGACTTCAATACATATTCATACTCGGAAGCTTTTGCCATATCAGGTTTCTCTAATGTTTGAAAACCTGCTGAAGCTGTGAAAGTGAATTTGGTTGCCCCCTTTGTTCCTTTCTTGGTGGTAATCAAAACAACACCATTCGAACCACGGGTACCATAAATAGCAGAAGCAGAAGCATCCTTCAAAACCTGCATCGATTCAATATCATTCTGATCAAGGAAGTTTATATTATCTCCTACCGGCATTCCATCAACTACATACAACGGATTGGATCCATTGACTGTAGACACACCGCGAATGATGACGCGGGGAACTGTACCGGGACCACCTGCACTTGATATTTGTACGCCATTGATTTTCCCCTGTAAAGAGTTCATTGCATTACCGGAACTCAACGTTTTTAGTTCGTCACCTTTGATAGCTGCAATGGAGCTGGTTAAATCGCCCTTCTTCACTGCACCATAACCGATGACTACAACTTCATCCAATGCTTGCGTATCATCTTGCATCACTACATTAATTGTAGTACGTCCGTTCACTTTAATTTCCTGTGTTTTATATCCAATCATGGAGAAAACCACAATTGCGTCCTTAGGCACATTATTCAATGTATAGTTACCGTCCAAATCGGTCACGGTACCGTTTGTCGTACCCTTTATCAAGGCTGTCAAACCGATCATCGGCTCCTTATCCGCAGCCGAAGTCACAACGCCTTTTACAGTAATGTTCTGCGCATAGCCACATAAGCTTATTAATGCGAGACACAATAATAATATCTGCTTTTTCATATTAAATTTAATGTTACTTGTTATCAACAGGAATCAACTTAACCCTTCCGAGATGAGCGTCAAATATAAGTTTATAATCTCCGGCTGTCTTTACCGTTGGCTTTGCCCAGTCTTTATTTTGTCTGGTCAACATAGTCCCTTGCCAAGCCGGATTTATATGTACCGCCTTTTCATCACTAAAATATCCGAAAACTTCAGGGTCATAAACGGCATCTGCTCCTTCCGATTTATCAACATACCATGCACAATAATCCCACCAGTTATCATGGTGCCAATTATGAATTATAAAATTCATCTGCGTATTTGCCTTAAGTGACAATGATTTAAGATAAAATAAATGAGGATTAATGTTATCTTGCTCAAATCTCTGGATATTCTTAGGAGCATCTGTCATATAACCAAAATAAAACTCTTGGAGCCATGAACCACCATTATTCCACGTATCTAAAGAAATTGAGCCAAATTCATGCGGCGCAGGATCAATCGCCTGTTCAATCGAATAAGTACTCATTGAATATGAGTTATCTGATATATTGAAAGTTATTTCATAATATACATTAGCCTGTTCAAGGACTATCGGTTCAGCAATACTCGGATCAGAGACTAATTTATTAAGATTATTGGGGTCTCTACCAAAACAAATCGGATAAATATCTGCCTTTTGAGGAATAAAATAAATCTCCGTCCCTGCTTTCTGCGAATAATAATTCGCCTTATAAGTATATGCTCCCGTACGTTCAATTCTCATCGGAACACCAAACACATCAGAAGTCAACTGGCTGGCATCCTCAACATCACTAAGATACATTTTCTGAAAATCCGGCATTTCCGCCACCACTTTGACTGTATAAGATGTAGTAGTAGTTTCTTCATTAGCAAATTTATCAACGACCCTTAGTTTTACATCATAAGTTCCCGATTGCGCAATTGGAAGTCTCACCACACCATCAAATTTAGTTTTTCCCTCCGCATCTACTTTCTCAACCAACTCCAAGGACGGAATACTTACTTCTACATAATCTAAGGCCTGTTCATCCTCTACTATAAAGTGGAACGGAACGGTTCCATCCTCCGCTGTCAAAGTTGTGAACTCACCCTCTGCTGCAAATTTGATTGTCGGTTTTTCCGAATCATTATCCGTTGAAACCATAATGGTATGTTCAACTGAACGCCCTCCTACGTCTGTAATAGTAACTATAATCGGATAATCAGCCATTCTCGGCAGTTTTTCAGAAAGAGTAATAGCATATTCTAATTCATAAGAATATAATGGTTCACCATAAATGCTAAGTAAATCAATAGTTTTATCTAAATAAAGTTCAGCATTTTGTAATCTGATAGAACGAATACCATCTGCATCAGTAATGGTAGCAGTCAACGTTAACTCACTGCCCGGATCAACATGGATATGATCGGCAATCAACTCTACAACTGGCTTCTGCCCGTCTACATCTTTGTAGTCATTATCGTCACTACACCCGGTAGTCAACGTTGCAGCAAAAAGAAAAGTCCATAACGCTGCACCATGCAAGAATTTTGCTCTCATAATAATAGTATTTAATGATTAAAACTTATCGGTTTATCGTGAAAGACAGAACCAATCGTCTGCTTTCACAATGCAAATATAAGTGAATAAGATACATACAACCGATAAAAATCATGCAGAGAAGCTACATAAATCATGCAATGCACGATTTACATACTCTAAATAAAATATTTATTTCTATTTTTGAGCCTGTAAATGAAACGAATAGGCACGAGTTATGAAAAAACACATTGCTTCCATTTTATTCTTGTCCTTGCTATCCATCTTCCAGTCGGCAGCACAAACTTATTCCGTAAAGCGGTTGGGAATTGAACAAGGACTGTCTAATAATTATGTAGTCAGCATTACACAAGATAAACAAGGTTTTCTATGGTTTGCTACGGAAGAAGGGCTTAACAAGTTCGATGGAACCCGTTTCATCACCTATTATAAAAATGACCCGTCACAAAACAGTCAGGGAATCACCGGCAATGAGCTTAACCGGGTGTATGCCGACACTAAACGTCCTGTGATATGGATAGCTACCCAGCGTGACGGATTAAATGCCTATAACTATGACAAACAGGAATTCATCCCCTATCTGCACAATCCGGAGGATCCGCATAGTCTGATTACCAATGATGTAACGGATATCGCCCCTTCTACCCAAAGTGCAGACGGTCTGTGGATCAGTACCTATTATAGAGGTATAGAATATCTCGACATCAACAGCGGACAATTTACCCATTACAATAAAAACACGATTCCCGGATTGCCCGACGAACAAACATGGACCGTATTGGACGGAGGAGACGGGAATTTATATATCGGCCATGTTAGCGGGGGTTTCAGCATTCTCTCGCTGAAAGACAAAAGTGTGAAAAACTTCCGACACGAGCCGGATAATCCGATGAGCCTGCCCGGAAATGATGTACGATGTCTCACCAAAGACACAAACGGAAATATCTGGCTGGGAACAGACAAAGGACTGGCTCTCTTCAACGCTGCCGATAGCAACTTTATCACCTTCAAGAATAACAAAAACGACAAGCACGAAGCCTTATGTAACCGCATACTCGCCATCAAACAACTAAATGACAGCAAACTATGGATAGCCTCCGAGCTGAATGGCATTACCATACTGGATCTAAAGCAAAGTATGTTTCTTTCACCGGACCAGATCTCCCTCGAATATATACAAGAAGGAGATGATAACCGAAGTCTTTCCAATGCAAGTGCCCGATGCATATTCCAAGATTCTTTTGACAATATCTGGATAGGGACGTGGGGAGGAGGAATCAATTTCATCAGCAGTACCCCTCCTTTATTCACAACATTGAGCTACTCTCCCATTCCCGGCAATGAGAACAGCCTGAACAACAAAGTGGCAAGCAGTCTTTGCACAGACAGACAAGGACGGGTGTGGATCGGTACGGACGGAGGAGGAATCAATGTATTTGAAGGGGACAAGCGCACCGCTATCTATAAAAAAGAAACCGGAGAAATTCCTTCAAACTTTATACTCACTTCCCTGCAAGACTCGAAAGGCAACTTATGGTTCGGTTCTTTCCAAGGAGGAATCAGTTACTATGACAGCCGCAACAGAACTTTCCGTTCCATCTCTCTGATGGGACAATCCAATCAGGATGTCCGTACAATCTACGAAGACTCCCGACATAATATCTGGGTAGGATACAGTGGAGGAATCATCGTACTGAATCCTCTGAACATGGAAATCATCCGGCATTATCATACGGGAAACAGCGAATTGCACAGTAACTTTGTACGTGCCATCGCACAGGATGAGAAAGGCCGGTTCTGGATCGGTACTTTCGGAGACGGACTTGGAGTATACAGTCCGGACCTGCAATTGATTCAAACCTTCGTACAAAGGGAAGGTTTCTGCTCCAACACCATCAACCAGATCATACAAGACAGACTGAAAAGAATGTGGGTGGGGACAGGAGAAGGACTGGTATGCTTCCCGTCAACCGACGCACTGACCTATAAAACTTACCAACGGAAAGATGGCTTACTCAATACCAATATTTGTGCCATAACGGAAGATAAGAAAGGTAATATCTGGTTCAGTAATAATAAAGGAATCAGTTGCTACGTCACGGATAAAAACTGCTTCTACAATTACGGTCATTCGGACGATGTCCCGGCAGGCAGTTTCTCAAGCGGCTGCGTAACGCAAAACAAGAACGGACTGATTTATTTCGGCTCAATCAACGGAGTATGTTGTTTCGATCCGGATATCACAATGAACGACCAAGCCAATCCGTCGGCTATCATCACCGAAATGAAAGTACTGGGACGGTTGAGCAATCCCGAAAATAATGACCTGTTCATCAATGTATCCAAAGGAGAACAGGTTGAACTGACCCATGCACAAAACAGCTTCGGGCTGACATTCAACGTACAAAACTACTCTCTGGTCAATCAAGTGGAATATGTGTATATGCTGAAAGGACTAGAAAATTCGTGGTACACAGTCAATGAAAACAATAGCGTGACATTCCGTAACATTCCTCCCGGAAAATATGAGTTTCTTATCAAAGCGCGCATTCACAACCAGGAATGGCCGGAAGAAGCCACCTCCCTGACTATCCGGATTAACCCGCCCCTCTGGCTCACCTGGTGGGCAAAGCTTATCTATGTCCTGATATCTGCCGGCATTGTATATCTAATCCTTCACGCATATAAGAAAAAGCTGGATTTGGAAAGCCTTTACACATTGGAAAAGAAGAACCACGAACAAGAACAGGAATTAAATCAGGAACGCCTGCGTTTCTATACCAACATCACACACGAACTGCGTACACCGCTAACCTTGATTCTCGGTCCGCTGGAGGATATGCAAAAGGATACCTCACTCCCGGTAAAACAAGCTCAGAAATTGTCGGTCATCCACCAAAGTGCATTACGCCTGCTCAACCTCATCAATCAGATATTGGAGTTCAGAAAGACAGAGACACAAAACAAAAGGCTATGTGTCTGCAAAGGCAACATCGCCCCTTTGATCTATGAAATAGGTCTCAAATACAAAGAACTGAATCAAAAGACAAAGATTGATTTCCGAATTCAGATAGAAAAAGAAGAAATGCTTCTTTTCTTTGACAAGGAAATTGTCACCATCGTATTGGACAATCTGATTTCCAATGCCATCAAATATACGGAACAAGGATGTATTACCCTAAGCCTGTATCAGACCGTGCGCAATGAGGTGGCATATACGGAAATTAAAGTAAGCGACACAGGATACGGAATTTCCGCCGAAGCACTGCCACATATTTTCGACCGTTACTATCAGGAAAGCGGCAAACATCAGGCATCGGGAACCGGTATCGGTCTGGCTCTGGTAAAGAATCTCGTAGAGCTGCATGAAGGAGAAATCCGTGCAGAAAGTGTGCAAAACGAAGGCAGCACTTTCTACATCAGCCTCTTGACGGATAATATCTATCCCAACGCCTTGCACGCCGACTCTACCGAACCTGCGGCAAAAGAGGATACTGCTCAAGCAACGACCTCCGAAAACACTTCAGAACATACAGTAGACAATGGCAAACCGATCTTGCTGATTGTAGAAGATAATGAAGAAATACAGAAATACATTGCCGAATCCTTCTCCGATTCTTTTGAGGTAATCACAGCCGATAATGGAGAAGAAGGAAAACAACAGGCGCTCAGCCACATCCCGGATATCATTGTCAGCGATATTATGATGCCTGTAATGGATGGTATTACCCTATGCCGGCAGTTAAAGGAGGATGTACGTACCAGCCATATTCCTATTATTCTGCTGACAGCCAAAGATTCGCTACAGGACAAAGAAGAAGGTTATGAAGTAGGCGCCGACTCTTACCTGACAAAACCGTTCAGCGCTTCTCTTTTGCGCAGCCGAATCAATAATCTACTCGAATCGAGAAAGAAACTGATTACCCAATTCCAAGCACAGCCTGTTCCGGGCAATCAGACGGATTTGAACGAGAAACGTATCATAATAGCCGAGGCTCTAAGCAAGCTGGATAATGAGTTTATTGAGAAAATAACTCTTTTAATCGAAGAAAACCTCTCTTCAGAGAAGATTGACATCACTTATCTTTCCGACAAGATGTGTATGAGCGGTTCCACTCTTTACCGGAAAATGAAAGCACTTACCGGACTTTCAACCAACGAATACATCCGGAAGGTGAAAATGCAGAATGCGGAACGGCTGTTGCTCGAAGGGAAGTTTAATATATCTGAAATTGCCTATAAAGTAGGAATGAACAGTACAGGCTATTTCCGCCAATGCTTTAAAGAAGAATTCGGTGTCTCACCCTCAGATTATTTGAAACAGATAAAGCAGGTATAAAAAACTAAATGCAGATTCTCGCAAAGAACTGATAATCAAATCTGCGAGAATCTGCGTTTAAATGACAATTACAGTCTACGACTCTACTCTTTATTCAATTCTTCAATCATGGCTTTAAGCAATGATTGGCTGTTATCCAACGGCAAATCTGTAGCCAAGTCCCAACTCATCATTCCTTTCAAGCCCTGCTCTTTCGCATAACGTGTCTTGACACGGATATTATCTTGCCCGTCGAACACATACACTTCTCCTTTATAATTTACTTCATTCTCTGCCGGACTCGTAATCAGCCCATTCTGCACAAAACTAAAATAAGCTTCTGTCTTTTTCGAGTTATCCTTTGTCACTCCATAAAAAGGAACTCCTGCCACCAGCTTCTCTTTCGGAATACCATATTTCAATACCATCTGTATATCCGAACAATATTTCTCTACCGGAAAACGAACCGGTGAAGGGCCATAACATTGAAGTGAAATAAAATCAACGGCAGCAATCGCCTCCTTACTTATCTTATAAGAAACCGGATGCAGAGATACGCTGAGAATGTATTTATTGCCCAGCACTTCCCTCATCTTGAGAATAGCCAAACTGTAATCCTCATATTCTTTCGCATTCTCCGCCCATTCAAAGTCCAGGTCAATACCATCAAGCTTATTTTGTCGGAGCACTTTCTTTATATTTTTTGCAAATGCCGTACGGGCGGTTTCATCAGCCACCATCGCCTTCCACTGACCACCGGAAGCTCCAATCCGTACTTTCGCCTTCGTCCCTTTCACCTCAGCACGAATGGATTTTATCAATCCCTCCCAAGTAGTGACTCCTTTACCTTGAAATGCACGAGGGTTCTCAAAAGAGAGCGATCCGTCCTTATTGGGATGGACATTTAATAGAATAAGGTCGTCGCTTGCCCGCAGACTTTCAGTAGCGACACGTCCCCGGTTGTAGAAATTTCCACGCACATAAGAACTTACAAAAGATTTCTGTTGTGCATAAAGACATACACCGACCAACAGAAACAGAGAAAAGATAATCTTTCTAGGTATTAGCATAACGATTAATATTTTATGAGTTTCAACCACAAAAGTATGCACTCTCAGCATAAAATGATGTTCAAAAATTACTATATAACTTCCAATAATCAACAGAAAGAGCACAAGTTTACACAAAAAATCCTATCTTTGTTCCCTGATGATAATAATTCACGAATAAGACTGATGCCAGAAGATTCATTTTGCATACAATATAAGAATTGTACAGGGTGTCCCAGAGCTACAGAAAACACTCTTGTATATAAGAGCTTACCCAAAGGAGAACACATTCCTAAGGATAAGTGTACGCAAAATTGTATGCTTTTCATGCTTAAAGGCGAATTACTTATCAATAGTGAAGAGTACCCGGGAAATACCCTACACGAAAAGCAGTTTATCCTACAGGCCATCGGGTCTAAAATAGAAATACTGGCTCTTACGGACGTTGAATACATCATATTCTGGTTCAACGAACTCCCTCTACTCTGCGAAGACCGTTACAATGAAATAAAAGATCAAGCGGAAGCACCCTTGACCTACACCCCTCTGGTGATGAGCGAAAAAATTCATTCCCTTATCAGCAGTATGCCCGACTTCCTCAATGAAGAATCTCCCTGCAGCAAATATATCGAACTGAAATGTAAGGAATTGGTATTCCTGATTACCAATTTCTATCCGCTACCTCAATTAAAGACTTTCTTCTACCCGATCAGTACTTATACGGAGAGCTTCCAATACTTCGTGATACAAAATTACAGCAAGGTGAAAAGTGTGGAAGAATTTGCACATCTGGGAGGTTACACAACCACGACCTTCCGCCGACTCTTCAAAAATATGTACGGAATCCCCGTATACGAATGGATACTGGAGAAAAAACGGGAAGGCATTCTGGATGACCTCCAACACACTAATATGCGAATCACAGAGATATGTAACCGATACGGATTCGACTCTCTGTCCCACTTTGCGCACTTCTGCAAAGACTCTTTTGGTGACACTCCACGCGCCTTACGCAAGAAAGCAGCCAACGGTGAAAAAATCGGAAAGATTAGCGATTAAAGAATTATTTCTTTAATTCCTTGCTCAATCAATCTATTTCCCCTATTTTTGCAGTCCGTAAGAGGTGTAAAACGTCGAAATTTTAGTTCTAACAATTAAATAATTTAAATTCAATCATTTATGTGGTTAAGTAATTCATCTGTAGGAAGGAAAGTGGTGATGAGCGTTACCGGTATCGCCCTTGTCCTGTTTCTAACATTTCACATGGCGATGAACTTGGTTGCGATCATCTCGGCTGATGGTTACAACATGATTTGTGAATTCCTGGGAGCAAACTGGTATGCGTTAGTGGCTACCGCAGGATTGGCTGCTCTGTTCATCATTCACATCATCTATGCATTCTGGCTGACCATGCAGAACCGCAAAGCGCGTGGTAGCGAACGCTATGCAGTGACCGACAAGCCTAAAACCGTAGAGTGGGCTTCTCAAAACATGTTGGTGTTAGGTATTATCGTAATTGTAGGTCTTGGCTTACACCTCTTCAACTTCTGGGCAAAAATGCAGTTGCCGGAACTGATGCACAACATGGGTATGCACGCTGACACCCTGACGCTGGCTTACGCCGCTAACGGTGCTTATCACATCCAGCAGACATTCTCTTGCCCGACTTATGTGGTTCTTTACCTTGTTTGGCTGTTTGCTCTGTGGTTCCACCTGACTCACGGTTTCTGGAGTTCAATGCAATCACTGGGATGGAACAACAAAGTATGGATCAATCGTTGGAAATGCATTTCTAACATCTACTCTACGATTGTAGTACTCGGTTTCGCACTGGTAGTCGTAGTATTCTTTGTGAAAACACTGATTTGCAACGGTGCTTGCTAAATAGTAAATAGTAAATGATTAAATTGTAAATAATATTATGATCAAGATAGATTCAAAAATTCCAGAAGGCCCGGTGGCTGAGAAATGGACCAACTATAAAGCTCACCAGAAATTGGTGAACCCCGCTAACAAGCGTCGTTTGGATATCATCGTTGTGGGTACAGGTCTGGCAGGTGCTTCTGCAGCTGCTTCACTTGGTGAAATGGGTTTCAGAGTATTCAACTTCTGTATTCAGGACTCTCCGCGCCGTGCGCACTCTATCGCTGCACAGGGTGGTATCAATGCTGCAAAGAATTATCAGAATGACGGTGACTCCGTTTACCGTCTGTTCTACGATACTGTAAAAGGTGGTGACTATCGTGCACGTGAAGCTAACGTATACCGTCTGGCTGAAGTGTCTAACGCTATCATCGACCAATGCGTGGCACAAGGTGTTCCTTTCGCCCGCGAATATGGCGGTACACTGGACAACCGTTCTTTCGGTGGTGCACAGGTATCCCGTACTTTCTACGCTAAAGGTCAGACCGGTCAGCAGCTGTTGCTGGGTGCTTACTCCGCACTGAGCCGTCAGGTAAACGCAGGTACTGTAAAACTGTATACCCGTTATGAAATGCAAGACGTGGTTATCGTTGACGGACGTGCCCGCGGTATCATCGCTAAAAATCTTGTAACAGGTAAACTGGAACGCTTTGCCGCTCACGCTGTAGTTATCGCTACCGGTGGTTATGGTAATGCTTACTTCCTGTCTACCAACGCTATGGGATGTAACTGTACAGCTGCTATCTCTTGCTACCGCAAGGGTGCTGTATTCGCTAACCCTGCTTACGTTCAGATTCACCCGACTTGTATCCCGGTACACGGTGACAAGCAGTCCAAACTGACTTTGATGTCTGAATCTCTCCGTAACGACGGTCGCATCTGGGTTCCGAAGAAAAAAGAAGATGCTGTGAAACTTCAGAAAGGCGAAATCAAAGGAAGTGACATTCCTGAAGAAGACCGCGACTATTACTTGGAACGCCGCTATCCGGCATTCGGTAACTTGGTTCCGCGTGACGTTGCCAGCCGTGCTGCTAAAGAACGTTGCGACGCAGGTTTCGGTGTAAACAACACTGGTTTAGCCGTATTCCTTGACTTCTCTGAAGCTATCAACCGCTTGGGTATCGACATCGTTCTCCAACGTTACGGCAACCTCTTCGATATGTATGAAGAAATCACTGACGTTAATCCGGGAGAACTGGCAAAAGAAATTAATGGCGTAAAATATTATAATCCGATGATGATTTATCCGGCTATCCACTATACAATGGGTGGTATCTGGGTAGACTACGAACTGCAAACCACTATCAAGGGTCTGTTCGCTATCGGTGAATGTAACTTCTCCGACCACGGTGCAAACCGTCTCGGTGCTTCTGCATTGATGCAAGGTTTGGCTGACGGTTACTTCGTATTGCCTTATACAATCCAGAATTATCTGGCAGATCAAATCACTGTTCCTCGTTTCTCTACTGATCTTCCTGAATTTGCAGAAGCAGAAAAGGCAGTTCAAGCTAAGATCGACAAGTTCATGAGCATCCAGGGTAAAGAATCTGTTGATTCTATCCACAAGAAACTGGGTCATGTCATGTGGGAATATGTAGGTATGGGACGTACGGCAGAAGGCTTGAAGAAAGGTATTGCCGAACTGAAAGAAATCCGCAAGGAATTCGAAACGAATCTGTTTATCCCCGGTTCTAAAGAAGGTATGAACGTAGAGCTTGACAAAGCAATCCGTCTGTACGACTTCATCACAATGGGTGAGCTTGTTGCTTACGATGCATTGAACCGTAACGAAAGCTGTGGTGGTCACTTCCGTGAAGAATACCAGACTGAAGAAGGAGAAGCTAAACGTGATGACGAAAACTTCTTCTATGTAGCATGCTGGGAATATCAAGGTGACGATGAAAAAGCTCCGGTGTTGTACAAAGAACCGCTGGTATACGAAGCTATCAAGGTTCAAACCCGTAACTACAAGAGCTAATCGGTGAAGTTAAACATTTAAAAGAATTAGAAGAAAATGGATAAAAATATATCATTTACACTGAAGGTATGGCGCCAAGCTGGTCCGAAGGCTAAAGGTGCTTTTGAAACCTACCAAATGAAAGATATCCCCGGCGATACTTCCTTCCTCGAAATGCTGGATATTCTGAACGAACAGCTCATCAGCGAAAGAAAAGAACCGGTAGTATTCGACCACGACTGCCGCGAAGGTATCTGCGGTATGTGTTCTCTTTACATCAACGGACACCCGCACGGTCCTGCAACAGGTGCTACTACTTGTCAGATCTATATGCGTCGTTTCCAGGATGGTGATACGATTACTGTTGAACCTTGGCGTTCGGCCGGTTTCCCTGTAATCAAGGACTTGATGGTAGACCGTACTGCATACGACAAGATTATGCAAGCTGGTGGTTACGTGAGCGTACGCACAGGTGCTCCTCAGGATGCTAACTCTATCCTGATTCCAAAGCCTATCGCTGACGAAGCTATGGATGCTGCTTCCTGTATCGGTTGTGGTGCTTGTGTAGCTGCATGTAAGAATGGTTCTGCCATGTTGTTCGTTTCTGCAAAAGTCAGCCAGTTGAACTTGCTGCCGCAAGGTAAACCGGAAGCTTTGCGCCGTGCAAAAGCTATGTTGTCAAAGATGGATGAACTGGGATTCGGTAACTGTACAAACACTCGTGCTTGCGAGGCCGAATGTCCGAAGAACATCTCTATCAGCAACATCGCTCGCTTGAACCGTGATTTTATCAGAGCAAAACTGAAAGACTAAGTTCCTATTTTCTAATAGTAAGAGCTTAATTTGATTAATAAAAGAATCCCCTGCCGACTGTCCGACAGGGGATTCTCTTTATGTATGAATGGCTCTCATGATTATTAATAATCAATTATCATGAACAGATATATTGGTAATATTAAAGTTATTTATACAGCTAAATCCAAAGGCAAGTCACTGATATCTTTCAACCGTTTTCCCTGAATCAAAATGTTCAATAATTCAATAGAATCCTCTGCTTGGGTATCATGAACCGCTTTGATGAGCTCATACAAAGCAAAATGATAAATACAGTCAATATCTCCTGTGCCTAAAGCTAATGATGCCAGTCGTGCGGGCATTGGTTCTCCTGTTACCACAACAATGTGCGGTAAGTGCCCTTTTCTGTTCCTTATCAATCCGAGAGCTTCTGTCCGGCTGTTTTGTGCACGATCACTACGCATCGTCCATTTGGCTGAAATAGAAGCATGAAGAATGGGTAACCCACCATTACTTTTTCGTATATCGGCAAGATTACACACGGAATCATCAATAATATCAGTTTTCTCATTTATTATATCATCCGTCTCTGTCTCTCGATAAATAACCACATCCGGTGCTACCATATAATCGTTACCCATGCTAGCGGCAAGTCGAGCATCGCTTTTGGTCAGCAGGCTGAGATATTCCAGATGTTCGTATTGAGCGAAACTACTTGTTTTGACGGAGTTACGATTACCCAGTTTGGAGATATGCCATTTTCCCGGACGTAAATTCTGTAGGTAGGGAAATGTATTCATCAAGAAATTCATATTCATTTGCTCAAATTTGGCACCTGAAGTCTGTCCTACTGCTTTTTCGTGGACTTCAGCCATTAATTGGTCAGCAATGCCACGGGCAATATTTATTGATAGTTTGGAGGAACTGTCAGCATTACTTGGAATTCCTTTGCTATCAATAGTCATTACACCGCTAGATAACAGCTCTTTGTGATATTTTTTTCTCGCTTCTGCAATAAGTGCGTTCATAATCCAATACTTTTTTGATTTGCAATCCTATTTTCATAGCAACAGGAGGAGGGAAAGCATTGCCGATCATCCGACAGGCAATCGTCTTACGCTTGCCAAAATCCCAACTATCGGGGAATCCCTGAAGTCTTGCAAGCATTTCCGGAGTCAATCGTGGCATTCCCACGAAGTCTGCGTCAGGAACGTCATTAGCTACTCCCCGACCGTCTACACCAAGCTCTGCCCACGCCTTACGTGCTCTTGTCGGACCCAAGTCTGGACCTCCGTGTTTTTTACTTCCGCCTACCAGAGTGGGAGCTATTTTATTAGCTGTCCGCCTCCATTCTTCGGCAGCTCTCCAACCATTGGCTGACATCAAGTCATATAAAGTCTCACCTACAGACAGTGTTTTCTCTGGTATCTTTTCGGGAAACATGAAGACATCTGTCAGATCTCTTCGTATTCCAATAATGATTACTCGTGGCCGTAGCTGAGGAACACCATAATCAGAAGCATTTAATAATTGAAGATGTGTACTGTAGCCTAATTTTTTCAACGTTTGAAGTACCTGTTCCCGATAAGCATTAAACTTAGAGCTTAAAATTCCACGGACATTTTCTATCATAACGATACGTGGATTAATTTCCTGCACAAGTCGGAGCATCTGAGGAAAAAGGTCACGCTCATCATCAGCTCCCAGTTGTTTGCCTGCAACACTAAACGGAGGGCAAGGTACGCCTCCTGCTAGCAAATCTATCTGCCCGTAGTAAGGCTTACCATCAAAATGATGCACATCCTTACAGAAAATATTCCATTCCTGCCGATTGCGTTTCAGACATTCGCAATAGTCTTTTTCATATTCGACCAATGCAACATGAGAGAATCCCGCCATCTCAAGTCCTAATGCTTGACCGCCTGCACCTGCACATATTTCTATGGAATTATACATATAAGGATCATTCAAGTTTATAAGTTTCAGATGCAAAAATACGATATTCTTTTATCAATGCCAATAACTCGGTGTTTAAATATGGCTTATCACACACACAGAATAGCAAGAGTGAATTTTATAAAGTATGTATTTCCCATATTCAGCACTCCAATTTACCAATGAATAGCCATCGAGATTCTAACTGCCAAAAGCTTTTTTGTAGCTATTACATTGAGTACCTACAAACAAGTCAGGCTACAACCTCATCACAGATTGTAGCCTGACTTATTTATAGACCTATAGTCTAACTCTCATCAAAATCTCACGCAAAGATATCGCTCCGTAGAATATAGCCGATAACATCTCCCTTACGTACAGTAGCGCCCTGCTGTGCGCATATTTCCACCACACGTCCGGTAAATCCGGTCAGAATCTTCTCGTATTCTCCCCACGGAGTGGATAGGTAACAGAATACTTCATCGTGCTGATATTTACGTCCGATGAACGGGGCAATGGACGGTCCTTCTACGGAAACTTCCCAAAGCACCTGTCCGTTGTCGGGAGCGATAACCGGGTCTGCTTTGGCACGCTTCAATTTCTTTATTTCTTCCTCTGAATAACCGGTCTTCACCATCGCCGCATCTTTGGCACGTTGCAGGTCTTCTTCAAAACGTTTTTTGGCAACACCCGATTTATAATCACGATACTGTCGGTCGTGCATGGCCAGCTCGAAAAGTTCTTCATCATCTTCTCCATACTCCCAGCCATTCTCATTCATTTCCTTGCGGTAGTCATCCAAAGCATCCGGATAGTTCAACTGAGGATCAGTATCGACAAACTCATATCCTTTCGATTTAGCCAGTTCTACAATCTCCGGAGCAAGCGTGCCCGGCAGACGTCCACTCTTACCTAGAATCATATCCCAAGTATGGTTATCTATCATTGTCCAGCGTTCTTCTCCTTTTACCAACTGCATAAGATTCATCAGTGCAACATTCTTCACATACTGGCTGAAAGGAGTCACCAAAGGAGGATAGCCCAACTTGGGCCATACATATTCCACCTCATCGAAAAGCATTACGAGCAGGTCGTCAAGACTAAGTTCCGGTTCGTTCTTACTCCTCAATATCATATTGATTCCGGAATGTACCCCTTTCAGGTCTGCCATCATAGAACCCATCATGCCACCCGGCAAACCGCATTTCAAAAGGAGGGAAGACATATATTTGTTGGTAGGATCCATGAAGTAGCCCAGAAAATCATCTATAAATTCCTGTGTCATGGCACGGGCCTTCATATACGCTTTCATATTAATATCGGGAACTCGGAAACCTAAGTCTTTCAACATCGCCTGTACCGAAATGATGTCCGGATGCACTTTACCCCAAGACATGGGCTCCATAGCCACATCAATGATATCCGCACCATTCTCACAAACTTCGAGGATAGATGCCATAGACAATCCCGGTCCGCTATGACCATGATATTGTATCAGTACATCCGGATGTCTTTCCTTAATGGTCCTGACCAGTTGGCCCAACATACCGGGACGACCGATACCCGCCATGTCTTTCAAACAAATCTCAGGTGCACCGGCTTCAATCAGCTGATCGGCTATTCGTGTATAATACTCAACAGTATGTACCGGAGAATATGTAATGCAAAGGGTTGCCTGCGGAATCATGCCCGCTTCCAGAGCATACTTGATGGAAGGAATTATGTTTCTCGTCTCATTCAGTCCGCAGAAGATACGTGTGATATCTACTCCTTGCGCATGCTTGACTTTATACATCAATTTACGCACATCTGCCGGAACCGGATACATACGCAACGCATTCAATCCGCGATCGAGCATGTGCGTTTGAATGCCCGCTTCTCTAAAAGGTGCGGTAAAAGCACGGACGGCTTTATTAGGATTTTCACCGTACAACAGATTCACTTGCTCAAAAGCACCTCCATTCGTTTCAACTCTTGCAAAACAACCCATTTCAACAATCAATGGAGCTATACGTACAAGCTGGTCAACGCGAGGTTGATACTTACCGGAAGACTGCCACATATCCCGATAAACAAGACTGAATTTGATTTCCTTTTTCATCGCAATTAGTAATAAAATGATTTTTTTCTTCGGTTAACTTCACATAGACAAATATAAGATATTATCCTGACATATAGTCAACAAAATCCATATTTTATAAGGATATAAAGATATGTTTTATATCATAATGCCAGATATGATCCTATTTATCTTTAATAACAACGAATAATAGATCAAATTGTTTTAGGAAAGTATAATGTTTTTCTTTGATAAAACTTCATTGCTGTATTTTTATATAACCTAAGAATAAGATCCCAATTCTATTGTCTTTCCCGTCAAACGGCTTCGTTCCGCCTCATAACAAATACGATGGCTCTCGACCGAGTTTTCGATGGAAGTCCGTAGTTTCTGTTCTTTACAAGATAACGCTTTCACAAAATCATCCACCAATTTCAAATCAGCACCAGCATGGAACGGCTTCTTGGAAATATGAGAAAAATCGAATACCCGTTCTTCATTGTCCCGGAACTTACGAACACGTAAACGAAGCTCATTTCCATCTATCTCTCCATGAGTCAGTTTTACATGGGTCTCCCGGCAGTCATCACTTGTAAATATATCCATTGAGAAGTTGACAGTTACTCCACTTTCCATTTCCATAGAAAGAATCTGGTGATCAACTACATCATTATCACAATGGAAAACACAACGCCCGTATTTACCGTGACGCAGTTCCTCCAATAATACCTCGTTCAAGGTCTTTCCTTCCGGAGTATCGAAATTCGAGATCCAATCTCGGCGATTGTAATAAAGATCAACTGCAGAATACGGGCACTTTGCCTCAATATGGCAATTGATACAGCGGTCAGAACTATTCATGGGTGCATTTTCCGAACGAAACCAACGCAGGGAGCCAAACGAAGTAAGCCTTTTGCAAGGTGTCCTAGTCAACCACAACAATAAATCAATATCATGGCAGCATTTAGCTATCAGCATCGGATTAGTGTTTTCTTCCTTACTCCATAAACCTCTGACAAATCCATGCAAAGAACGATCCAATCCCACAGAAGCAGTATGGTTAATAGAAATAACAGTCCCCAGTTCGCCCGAATCAACAATTTCCTTGATCTTCATGAAATAAGGATGGTACCGAAGCACATGGCACACTCCAACAAGTACACCTTTGCGTTTGGCACGTGCAGCTATATCATTACACTCCTCAAGAGTCTGTGCAATCGGTTTCTCTAATAACACATGATAACCAGCCTCAATGGCTTTAATACAAGGATCATAATGGAGATTTTCAGGAGTAGCTATCAATATAGCATCAGCAGGAAAAGGATGGGCAAAAAAATCATTATAGTCAGCAAAGCAATGGTTACTATCCAATTTAAACTCTTCAACTATGCGTTGCATTCGATTGGCATTTACTTCAACAACCCCGACCAGTTGTAGCCGATCGGGGTGCATACGTACATATTCCAAGTATTTATTAGTTCGGTTCCCTGCTCCGATAGCAACAATTCTAACAGGACTATCTCCTAAAAAAACATCTTGCTTCATGGTACTATTTGTATCTTTTAATTATAGAAGTTACTATTTGCTGAGGTCAAGCACGCGCATATTGCGGAAGCGGATTCCGGCCCCGTGGCCGCAAAGTCCGATATGTCCTTTTTTATTAAACAACCCGGGGTGATTCAGATGATCTACAGTGTACGGGTTCCTTCTTGAACCGTCTTTGGATACATTGTGTCCTTTGCAGGCTGTACGGATATTACCGTCAAGAATAACCTCACCGTTTACAGTAACCGTGATATGATCACCCACAGCACGTATCTCTTCCACATTCCATGTACCGTTCGGTCCGAACTTCACCCGTTTGGCAGGAATGATTCCATAGACAGACCCATGCTGTTGGTATTCATGCAGACCTTTGTAGATGGGGGCGTCATGGTCGAGTATCTGAATTTCCATACCGTGATAGGCAGCGTCCACGCCCATCGGGGTGCGTATACCGATACCGTTGTTTACACCCTCGCGATCGAAGCAGAACTCAAAACGTAGCACAAAGTCACTGTATTCTTTTTGAGTATAGAGGTTTCCACCACTACCATAACCAGCCGATACATATATATTTCCGTTCTCTATGACATAACTGTTCTTGTTACCTGTCCATTTGTGGAGTGAAGTACCATCAAACAAGACTTCGAAACCTTGTTTCTTTTCTTCTTCCGGTAGAGCGAAGACAGGAGCAGAAAGTAATTTAGACAACAAATTGGTTATTTCATCCACTGCATATCCGGCATCAGCTCCCGGCAACGTCCTGTATACTTCACGTGTCTTTTCCAGAATAATCTTTACGGAATCACCACCAAGTCGTTCATCGCTTTTCGCTACGATTGTTTTCACAGCAGCGGCTGCTTCAGCTGCGGTTCCCGACCGATTCAGGTATTTGGAAACAAGCATCAGTGACGGATATTTCCGGATGCCCGCCAAAGCTTTCAACGTTTGCTTCTGAACCTTTACCGAAGGATTCAGATTCAGAGCTTGTTGGTAAAGCTGAAGTTTTCGTCCGCTTTGCAAAGAAGACTTTGACACGAGTGGAATATAGCGTTCCAACGCTTGGTTTTTCAAAGTCGGTTTCTGGCTGGCAATTCGAAACAGCGCATCCATCATTTTAGGGTTATTTATTGTCAGCAAAGACTGGAAAGCGGCATTGTCACCTTTTACAGTAAATTCTTTGTTCAGTACCTTAACAGCTTCGTCCGTATTCGTCTGAGCCAAAATGGGATAATAAAGAGCCGGGGAAGCCGATTTTGCCATATAAGACTCTACTATTTTACATTGTTCTTGGGGAGTTTGTCCATTAATTGCGTTTTTCAATGCATGCTGCAAGTGAGAGATGTGACGTTTATCTGACTTTTCAAGCAAATCGGACAAACGGTCAGCATCACCGGAAGTGACAACATTGGGCAGTGCCTTGTAAGCCGCTTCCCTTATATCCGGGGTTTCCGACTGAAGCATAGCAAATACCTGTCCGGATACCTCGTTTATCCTACGTTTGGAACATAATCCGAGCGCTTGTATCCGAGTGTCCGCATTGCCATTGAGAGCTACCTTGACGCCCTCTTTTATGTCTCCGTTGAAAGTCAGCATTGCTTTTGCCGCAAGCTCCGCATGACGTCCTCCCAACTGTGCCGTCAGTTCATTCAAAGCCTCTTGACCACCGATACGTCCTGCAGCAGCAATACCTGCGGCAGCCACCATATCGTTACTTGACCGTACGGCGTCAATTATCGCACTTACCTGCGAAGCCGCATGACGACTTCCCAACCAATTGATTACGTCTATACGTGCCTCGTCCGATAAAGTCGGAATCCATCCGGCAATAGTAGCATACACCTTGTCATCGGCAAATGCAGACACTGAATGAAGCGCCCCGTTACGAACCTCAATATCCTTGTCTCTCAAAGCGGAACGAACGTAAGGCATACCTTCAGCACCTTGGGCAAGCAGAATAATATCTAATGCAGCACCACGGAGATAAGCCTTATCATTTTTCAATAGTTTCTTGCCAGCTTTTACCGCCCTTTCCCTCTCACCGTTTTCTATCAGGTTATCCAATAAGTTCAAGTAAGCGGCAGTAGCTTCCTTATCTTTGCTCCATTCGTATCCTTCTTCCTTTGCCGCGGCAGACAGCGTCTTCAACGAAGCAGAAGAGCCACAGACCGACAGTGCTTTAAAGATAGCTTTTCGGGTATCAGCGTCCGCCTCTTCCAACCATTCCAACAAAAACGGTTCAGCCTCTTTTAATTTGCTCTCATAAGCGGCATGTGCAAGTATTTTTGGCGATATTTCCTTTTTCTTTATCAGTTCGAGGAGAGTAGCCTCACTGCCGGGAGTCGCTACCAAGCCGCGGATAGCATAATCCGCCAAATAAGAATCCCCCATATATTTGATGAACACAGGGATATTATCGGGAGTCGAACATAGTTGCAACTGTGACAGGAGAAAAGCGCGGTTGGCATTATCCTTACAGATGTCAATAGACGAGACCAATCCTTTTCGGACAGCCTCGCGCTGTTCTTTGTTTCCGGCAATCGTCGCATAACCGACCACACCACTGATGGCATATTCTACAGTAGCATTTCTTCCCTTGTCGGCAGGGAGTAACATACCAGCCATCATTTCCATACCTTTGTCACCGGTATTTGCCAGCTCCGACATTACTTTATTTCGTTTTTCGGTTTCAGATATAGGAAGTTGCGCCAACCCGTCGGCCACAATTGTCCGGTAATCTCTTTGGCGACCGTCTTGTGCACTGATGTATATAGGCAACAAAAGCATGAATACCCATACTAAGCAGATTTGTTTCAATGTTTCCATTATTCTTAATAGTATATATGACTAAAATAGGGTTAAATACTCCACGGCCCGCGCATAGGCTGATCTATCAGACGGTTGGCTGCATCGTCATTGAGGAAGAGTTGTTTTCTCGGATCAAAATACAAGACCGACCGGTTCAAACGTAGCGCATCTACAGCCATATTGACCAATGTACAACTGTTGTGCCCGCTTTCTTCGTTAAGGGCAAATTTCTGCCGTGTTTTCACACATTCGATAAAATCGGTGTTTTGCGGCTCCGGATCGGGAAGTTCAGCCAACTTGTCCATGACATTGGGTATTGTACAACGAAATCCCTGATAAACCTTTCCCAACGGACCTTCGATATAAGGAACGTCTCCTTTACTTTCAAAACCTTCTCCCTCAAGAATTATCTGGCAACCGTCTTCGTATGTATAAGTAATCTTACGCCAAATACCGGCGGCATCCGGATGTTGCTGCGGAGCATCCACCTCTACCTTGATAGGCAATGTGTCGTCTTTCCCTAAAATATACTGCACCGGGTCAAGATAATGCTGTCCCATATCCGCCAAGCCACCTCCGTCATAGTCCCAATAGCCACGGAAGGTTTGATGTACACGATGGGAATTATAAGGTTTATAAGGAGCCGGTCCCAACCACATGTCATAATCCAACTCTGCAGGAACCGTTTCCGGCTTGAGATTTTCTTTTCCTACCCAGAAGAATTTCCATGCGAATCCTGTTGCGCCTGAAATCCGTACTTTCAGCGGCCATCCCAGCATTCCGTTAGACACTAGCTTTTTCAGTGGTTCTACCGTAGTGCCTAGCCCATAAAATGTATCCTTGAAGCGAAACCATGTATTCAGTCGGAAAATACGATTATTTTGTTTAACAGCCTCCACTACGCGTTTTCCTTCACCGATAGTGCGTGTCATCGGCTTTTCACACCAAATATCCTTACCGGCTTTGGCCGCTTCTACCGCCATTATGCCATGCCAATGAGGAGGGGTTGCAATATGTATAATATCAATATTAGGGTCCGCAATCATATCCCGGTAATCCTGATAGGTTTGTAAAGTTTGGTCAAACTTCCGTTTACCAAGATTCACAGCTTGCTCCAGATGTTTTTTATCAACATCACAGACTGCTACTAACCGACAGCGTTCATCGCTGGTAAAATGCAAATTGCTCTTACCAATACCTCCGACACCAATAATACCTTTAGTTAGTTGATCACTTGGAGCAATAAATTTCTCACCTCCTAATACCTGGCGCGGAACAATGCTAAATAAAGCAACTCCACCCATTGCTTTTAAAAAAGACCTTCTGTTAATACTCATAATATAGATAATGATTAATAATATACACCCCTACTTCCATATCCGCATCACATGTCCACCACCGGATGCCATGTGTATCTTTAGTCTGCGATCAGCAGGAACAGGAATCACCTTTTGTTTATAATCCTTGCCTACTCTATCTGCGTTGATACCATCCTCAAAGATCTCAGCCTTATACTCGCCCTCTCCCAAGAAAGAAAGATCCAATTCCATATCACGAGAATCCCAGTTAGTCAATGCTCCTACATACCATACATCATTCTTTTGACGGGCCATAGCCAAATATTTGCCAACTTCTCCGCACAATGCTTTAGTCTCCTCCCAAACAGTCGGTATGGCCGCTATAAATTTAGTACATTCCTCTTCCTTCAAATAATTGGTAGGCGCATCACACAACATATTCAACGGGGAGTCAAATATGATATATTGTGCCAACTGACGACAACGTGTACCCTGACTCATCGGTTCCGAATAAACGGCCTTAAAGTTCTCTTTATTGGCATTATTCATCGCTCCCTGTGTATAATCCAACGGGCCCGCCACCATACGGATAAACGGCATCGTTACATCATACGTCACTTGGTCTGTACCCGGTTGAGCCCATTTCATTTCTTCCAATCCGTGAACACCTTCAAAGTTGATAGCGTTTGGATATGTACGCTGCAATCCTGTCGGCTTGTGTGTTCCATGCAAGTCAATAAGCAACTTATATTTAGCTCCCGTTTCCGCACAACGGCGGTTGAAGTCTACCATATACTGGTCATCCCGATCCATAAAGTCAATCTTAAAACCTTTGATTCCCATAGCGGAATAATGTTTGCAGACACGTTCCATATCCAAATCAAAGGCACGATAGCCTGCCCATAGGATTAACCCTACTTTCTTACTGTCAGCATAACGTATCAATTCCTCCATGTCTATTTCAGGCACTATCTGAAAGAGATCCGCCGGTCCGGCAACCGCCCATCCCTCATCCAATATCACATATTCAATTCCGAATTTAGAGGCGAAGTCAATATAATATTTATAGGTTTCCGTATTCACACCTGCACGGAAGTCCACGCCATACAGATTCCAATCATTCCACCAGTCCCAAGCCACTTTTCCGGGCTTTATCCAGGAATAATCAGCTTCTGCTGCAGGAGTGGCAAGTTTATACACCATATCACTGCACAACAAATCCGTATCTTTCTCCGAAATGACCATTACACGCCATGGGAATGCAGTTCTACCTTCCACTTTAGCAATGTAAGGTTCACGTGTTTTTACCATACCTTTTAGTCCTCTTACTTCTACGGAAATATCTTTAGGATAAGCAGCAAACTCCCCGTAAAATCCTTTGCTATCGGAAGATACCTTCAGAAACATACCCGGATAGTTCAACAAATCGGCTTCCGTGATACAAACTTTCTTCCCATTCTCACTTTCCGACAGAACAGGCAGGAACGCCAATCGGGACTTATCCCATTTAGACAGTTCCACATGTCTATATGTGTTCTGAAACGAACTGTGATATTGATTTTCCACTCCGTCTATCTTTCTACCTTTTGGAGTAGCCGCGAAAACCTTCGGATTGTTCGGCAGATTGAATACAGCCTGTTCACTTTCTACCATAAACGGCTTCTTCAAATCAGATATAAAACGATAGGCTACACCATCCTCATAAGCCCTGAATACCAAACTGTATCCGCCTTTAAAATCTAAAGTCAATTCATTAAAATGATCTTTTATAGATTGCTTTCTGTAGATAGGGGGATAAATCATCTGATTCTCCGTTCTATATTTTTTCTTCTTCAAGCGAGGTTCTTTTCCAAAAACCGTTCCATCGGTAAGTGTCATGGAGATAGGAGACGTTTCAATGATGACATCTTCCCCATGAGATACGGAATATGTAACCGTATTTCCCAACATCACATTCAACTGAATTTTACCCGAAGGGTCTTTCAGTTCAATACCTTTCTGAGCGTTCGCCCAAAAAGGAACGGCCATCAATAAGATAGCCGTCCATTTCCTAGATAGCAGATTCATATATGCAAACTTAAATTTTACAATTTAGCGTAGTTCCATCTTTCACCTTCTTGTTCAAGATAACTTTTCCGGCTTTCTTCACTACTACCCGGATAGTCTGCGCTTTCACACGTTCCAGTTCAATGTCAAAATCGGAAGCAAACGCTTTGATATGGCGAAGCGCCATCCGATCCCACTCCTGTGGAAGTCTGGGGGTCATAGAGAATGAATGTAATCCGGTAGGACGGATACCTAACATTCCCTCAGTGATAATACGTCCATACAAAGCGCTTTCAGTAGAAAGATGGCGTTGTCCGCCCTCCGGCCATGCCTCAACAGCGTATGGCACATGTGCTCCCAACAGACGGGTAGAAGAATAATGCTTCATAAATTTCACGGCTTTCTCCACTTCCCCTGCCATAAAGACACCGCGAAGCGCATACAGAGTGGAACGATCCCAAAAAGTCTTACTGCCGGCCGCTGTCAACAATCCATTATCCGTCCACAGACGGGGAGAGAAAAGCGCATCAATCGTTCCTTTCGCACGTTCATTGATTCCCACCGTCAACGGGATGCAAATCCATGCACGCAACACATCATTTCCTTTATAATAGGCGTATGTATCAAAGCCTTCCACTTCTGCGGCAAAATAACTATCCATATTTTGCCTCAATTGGGCTGCTTGTTTACGATATTTTTTGGATACCGCACTTCCCTTACCCAACTCTTCCGCCAGATAAGCCGCCGAAAGAAGAGCATCATAATATAAAGAAGAAGTACATAAGTTGGCTTTTCCTGCCGGAAAACGTCCTTCAAGTTCATCTGAATCAGAAGCCACTACTCCACCCTCGTTGATTTTCCGACGGTTGAACTCCAAACACCATTCAATCAAAGGCCACAGCTGCTTTGCTTCCTCCCTATTACCACTTGCCAGCGCATAACGGGCCGCACCGTAAGCAATCATGGCAGCATCACCACGGTCACCGGCACCATTCCAATAGCTGTCACCTTCTGCAACAATGGAACTGGGAATCGGTTTCCACTCATCGTTCATATAACGTGCAAAATGTTTGAATGAATTCACTGCGGACGCATTGCCATACTGATAACCGATAAACGGAAAATAAGGATTGATATATTCCGCCTGGTCGTTCGCCCAGATAGCCGCATAGTAACTTTCTCCTCCAGGACCATGCATCGGACCGGATTTGGTTTCATAGATACTCTCACAAGCCCGGATTTTTGATAAGGCAAACATCTCGTTAATTACCGGCTCAGGAGTTTCCAACACTAGATTATCTATCCATCCGGCAACAATAGACTTACGCTTCTCCAATTCTTCCCCGACATCTATCTTCAAAGTCTTCTCGGATGACTTCCATCCGGAAAGGGTAGCAAAGAACGTATGCGAATCACCCGGATTCAGCACCACCGCATCAGAGTTGTGAAGAACCATTTCAATACGATATCGACCATCCACTCCTTTAGCTGCATCGGTAGTCAGCACATTCGTGCAGGAAGGCAGTTCTATGCTTGCTTTAGCTTTCCCCTGATTAGTGAACGTGTAACTTTCCACTAAAGAAGGCAGATCGACCGACGGGCAATAAACACGTTTCAAACGTAAAGAATTGCCCTTGCCTAAAACAATATTACTAATTACTTCCAATGTGCCATTGAATGTTATTTCTTTAACCTCTTCACGCATAGGCCTGCCATTAACAAACACATCTTTCAAAGGGTTCCAGTCAAACCGACGCATCAGGCTACCATGAGTATTATTAGGAATAGTACGAAGCATAGGCCATACCATACTCTTGTTCAGTTCAAAAGCACCATTCTTATCCACGCCATACCTCAGTACAGTAGCTACCCGCTTACCTGCCATTTCGATGTGGTCATGATGAACGTCTCCTTTCTTTACCTGCCATGTAATGCTATTGCCTCCCTCATCTATTTTCCAGTATTGCTGTGCATCAGCCACGCTTGTACACAACAGAACTGTCACCAGTAGTACTAGTTTTCTCATGTTACTAAATTTATTCTGATTTATTAAACTTACTTTTTCACAATGGTCATAGCAAAACCACCGCCGGAAGCCACATTGATTTTCCTTATCGAAGCGGAAGTTACCTTAAAAGTCTCTTTTTTATAATCTTCCGCCTGTTTATTCGCATTGACTCCATCACTAAACAGAGTCACTTCATAAGTGCCCTCACTCAGGAAACCGAAGTCTAATGTGATTTCACGTTGATTCCAGTCGGTCATTCCGCCTACATACCAGTTACCATCTACCTTACGTGCCATCACAATAAATTCACCTAGTTTGCCTTGTAATACACGTGTCTCTTCTATATTCTTATTCGGAACACTCACAATGAAATCCGTACATTCCTGTTCCTCTTTGTAAATAGTAGGATTATCAGCAAGCATCGTCAGAGGAGAATCATGTACGATATAGGCAGCCAACTGATGACAGCGGGTTCCCTGACTCATCGGATTATAATAAATATCCTTGAAATCCTTCTTTGTCGCATTGCGCATAGCTCCCGGTGTATAATCGACCGGCCCTGCCATCATACGTATATACGGCATTATCACATCGTACTCCATCATATCTTTCTCTATCTTGCTCCATTTCATCTCCTCCATACCAAATACCGCTTCAAAATTGATAATATTCGGATAAGTACGATTCATGCCGGTAGGTTTGTAGAATCCATGCAAGTCCAAAGTCAATTTATACTTGGCTGTCATTTCTGCAATACGGTATGCCATTTCAACGGCTGTCTGATCGTCTCTGTCCAGAAAATCTACCTTAAATCCACTGATACCCATCTCCGAATACTTCTTGCAGGCTTCTTCCAACTGGTCATCCAATACATTGAACACCGTCCACAGTATCAAATCCACTCCTTTGCTCTTGCCATAACGAACCAGCTCTTCCAAGTCCAGCTCCGGAACGACAGTCAGCATATCCCCTTTACCCGGATTATACCAACCCTCATCGAGTACAACGAACTCTATCCGGTTATCCGCCGCGAAATCAATATAATACTTATAAGTCTCCATATTGATACCGGCTTTAAAGTCAACGTTATAGATTCCCCAATCATTCCACCAGTCCCATGCGACCTTTCCAGTCTTTATCCAAGAGCAGTCACCAATACGGTTGGGGGAAGCCAAAGCATACACCAGATTATTGACAGGCATTTCAATATCCTGTTCCGTCACCGCCCATATACGCCACGGATAATTGCGTGTTCCCTCTGTCTTGGCAATATAATCAGTACGGCCGACCACACGTTTCATCGCACGTGGCGGAAAGCTTTTCATTTCGGAAGGATACTTGGCAAACGTGCCTTGCAAAGAGCAACTTTTTCCGTCGCCTTTTACAAACATACCCGGATAATTCTCCAAATCAGATTCCAAGAGTGTCATCTTCAGGCCCTCTCCGCAATCGACTGTAACCGGCAGAAAAGCAATGTTTTTTGTATTGACACCCTTTACCGTTGCCTTTGTATAGATATTCTGGAAAGCCATCACATATTGGTCTTTTCCCGGTTTCACGGTAGAATAAGCCATGTATGTCTCATAGTCCTGTGGAAAATTCATCCGGACCACTTCATCCTTAATCACTAAAGGAGATTTGGCAGAGGTGTAAAAACGATAGGCGATTCCCTCGTCGTATGCACGGAAAACAACTCCGTAATTATCTCTCAACTTCAAATCCAGTTCATTGTAAGTCACAACAAACGCTGGGAAACGATAATGTGGAGACACAATATCCTCCTTAACCATAGAGCGTCTGTTCACACGTCTCACCTTTACATTCTCGCCCAATGTCCTGTCTTCAAGCACCAATCCGATCGGACTCTTATCCAACAATATTTTACCCTTATGCTTCAAAGCATAAGCCAATTGCCCCTCCGTAATGATTTCCACTTCCAGGTTTCCACCCGGTGACTTTAAAACCAAAGGGCGGTCTGCCGCCCAAGCAGACGACAGGCAGCAGACACATCCCAATAGTCCAAAAATAAAATATAGTACTATGTGCTTCATTATATTCATTATTTTCAAATTACTCGTAGAGGAATTGTGCAGTAGCCCTACAATCCTTATCGGCAGAAAGACAAGCCCAATGTGCGCTAAACCCTTCGGGGAACACATACGTCATCTCTTCTCCCGCTTTCAATACAAACTCTTTGGACTTTACCTTTTCTTTCAAATAATGAGATACAGACAACCAAAGCGTCACGGTCACGTCACGGTCGGCTTTCAGCGTCAGTGTCTTTTTATCATAGCCGGTCATCAGATACGGGTCACTCATTACTCCGCTTTTCACCGAAGTATTCATCCACGGACCACCATGCCCTACCGGTTTCCCCAATTTCCACAAATCATCAATACTTCCAAACCATAATCCGGCTGTCTTCTCCTTATTTATATATACAGAGTTAGACGTTCTCGCGTCTCTTCTAACGCCCGACAAAGCCAACAATCCATTCCATGTATTATAGTCATCAATATAATAATTATGTGAAGAAACAGGCCGCATCATCTTGAACAAAGGTTCTTTCCCTACATGGATTAATGGCAACTCATAGAATGTTCCATGAATATTGGCTAATTCGCGCTCGGACTCTACCTCGCGTACACAACGAGCACTTTTCATTGTATCAAAAGCCGGATTCCCCTTAGGCAAACGTAAATCACCTTCGGAGGTGTGTAAAATGACAGAAGCCTCATCCACACTCCACAAGTCTTTCATCAGTTTCTTGTCCACCACTTTCGCATCAAACTGTGCTTGCTTGAAATAATGCACCTTAGTTTCCAATGCTCGGGAAGCCTGCGGTTCTACAATGCCCGGTGCAAAATCAAAAGTAAACTTACGGAACTCAAATTCTCCTTTATCCACCACTCTTCCATTTTTCATGACGGAAGCATAGCAGGACATATTATAATTACAACGGTTGCTATACAGTTTAGCTGTAAGAATCTCATCCGCCGTACCCACTTCGGCAAGTCCGGTAAACAACTTTGCAAACTTCTCACCTGAAACAAACCGTTCTGTAGTATAATGCAAAACAAAGCTAACCTGTCCGTCTGTCAACGCTTTCAAACGTATCCATTCACCTTTCACATTCTCCGGAAAGATAAAATCCCGGTATTCCTCCCCTTTCAGTTGGAAAGTTTTATAGTCTGTCCATTCATTATTCCCTTTCTTGTCTATCTGAACAACAAAAGACAGAGGAGATTTGGAATGGTTAATAATATGTGCCATACGTCTGTCGAATCCGGCAAACAGATAAGGCTCGCTTACTTTCGTCGAAGAGACAACGTCCTTCAGCCAAATAGCTCCATATCCGGTAGCCGGTCCCCAATTCAGGAAATCTTTTTTCTTTCCGAACCACAAATTGGATTGTGGCTGACCGGTGAGGATATTTCCCTGAATACTCGACTCATCGGTTGCCAATACAATCTGCCCGTTCCATGAACAGAAATCCGGGATATAGCGCAAATGGGAGGCTATCGGACGAATACCGGATGAGTTGTCCTTTGAGAAAGTTGCGGGAAAATCGAAAAACATCCCATGCATATCCATCATCATCTCATTCCCGCCAATCTCGCGGATACGGGGCCATTCGGTAAACCAGCCATGAGAAGGATCATTATTGTAGGCGGCTTTTGGAAGCAGATAGGTACTCCACCGACCATTTTCCATCACTTTCAAGCGGATAGAGCGCTTGTCCCATCCCATTGTCCACAATGGGGCCTGTTCGTCAGGAACCGCCTTAATACCATTACGCGTAGTAACATCCGTAAATTGCCTGCGTTCAACAACCGTAAATTTCTTACCATCATACTCTGCCAATACACCATATTTCTCCGGTCCTTTTTGCCCTTCTACGGGAACTTGCCAATCTTTCGGATTCTCACCGGCTTCTCCATTGTTTGCAAGCACCAGCTTGCCTTGCGCTGTATATCCACCTTTACCGTGCCATCCGGGCAACGGGTTATGATACAATTTCTTGGTCTCCAGCGTATGCACGTTCGCCTCATAAAGCATACCTTCCATATCATAGTAATACACTTTATTTTGGGGGTCGGTCAGATGACGGGCAATCGCAGTAATACGTCCCGGCATTTGTTTAATAGGAATTGTCCGAATATTCCCTTCAGTATCTATCAGATAGTGACCTATCAACAACTGATTGGACTCCGCATGAATCATACGGGCAGCAGGAGTTCCTCCCACACTACCCTCATAAATCTTCATATTCTTATTCTTATCGACAATGTACAATTTATGTTCACTACCCTTCGGCTCATGGGCCGCATAGTTCACCATATACAGTTTACCCTGCCAAGGAACAATCGCACCAATTCCACACTCATTTCCAAATCCATACTTCCCATTGATACGAGCATGAGCGTATGTTGTGAGATGCGGATACACTCCACTGATACAACGTTCTCCGGATATTTCCGCAATATTCACACTATCTTTGTCCGGTCTAAAAGGAACTTGTTGGCTACCGGTACAAACCGCCATCAGTATAAGTCCTGCCAAGCTATAGCAGCCTGTTAAAATTCGATTCATAGCTATTAAATATTAAATGTTGTTTTTTATGGCACATAAGGGAAAGTATCCGAGTCCTCCGACAGTAGCAGAATAGAGAAAGCGCTTGACCATCCAAAATGCATGGCGGTCATCCCCTCTCCGGTAGCGGAATTCCAATTTTCACGAATAGGATATCCCGGATCTGCAAGACCTTTCAACCTGTCAGGCAACAAACGTGTATACTTCTCCGCATCTTCTGCAAAACCATAATTCTTCCAGCCGCGAATGCCAAAATAAGTATAGTTCATCCAAGTCTGTCCACGGAAATACCCCCTGTCCGGTCGGTATAACGGGTGTTTATGATTCAAGCTGGAGAAAGGAAAATAAGTACCAAACAACTCAGGGTCCAGCATGTTCTTCTTGACAGCGGCAGCCTGCTCAGGAGTAGCCACTTTCGTAAACAAAGGAATCCATCCTGAAATATCAATTACTTTCACCAACTCTCCCGTACCGAGTTTACGGTCATAGAAAAATCCGGTTTCCTTATCAAAGAATTTGTCTTGAATCATTTTCCTCAATTTCTTTCCTTCCGCTTTCAAAGTAGCGGCTTGTTCTTTATCTCCTATCTCTTCCAGCATATAAGCCAAATAAAATTTCTCAGCGCACAGATAACTGTTCAATTCTATAGATTCCTGGTCAAAAGAGTAAGCGTCTTCCGCATTCTTCAACATCTTCACTCCATGAAATTTTACCGCCACGTCCATACCGCTTTCCCATTGTCCCATATATACTTTCGGTCCTATACCTCCATATTCGCACAAACCGTTCTGATCATGGTCTCTGTATGTGTATCTCCACTTATGATATTTCAATAATTTGGGTAACATTTCTTTGATAAATGCTTTATCTCCTGTACGTTGATACACCATATAGGTAGCCCATCCGGCAATAGGCGGTTTGGAACAAGCCTTATTATTATCTTTCTGATACAAAGAGACCAAATCAATAATCATCCCTTCCGGAGTCTGAAAATCAAACATGGTACGCATCTGGTCTTTTGCCAATTCCGGATTGAAAATAGACAAGGCGGTTGCGTGTTCCCAACTGTCCCATGCCCAAAAAGCATCAAAATGACCGGTAGCAGGTTGTACACCGGCATGTTTCAAGTCTCCGGCAGCACTGCGCCAATTGGTATGCAATGTCATCAAAGCTTTTACAGCCCATTTCCGGTTACGGTCACTTTGCAAATAAGGAGTCGGACGTTCCAAAATACTGTTGATATAACCTTCCCAACGTTTTTGATTTTCTTTTAGATACTTCTTGGCTTTCTTTACCTCCAATGTCCGGTGAACAGAGATCGCTTCCTCTTGAGAGGCTGCCGGACAATAGGTAGTAAAAGTATAAAAGACATACGACTTTCCCGGGCGCAACTGTTTACTTTCCATTGTCGTTTCGTATGTATTCTTAGCTTTCATCGTCAAGACACTATTTTCAGGAAACGATACCACAAAATGATGCTTGTTATCCGCAACGCCTATTCCTAAAGAATTTTTAGAAAGAGCCTTGCATTGAGCGTCTTTATAGGTCGCTTTTCCACTCAATAACGCACCGATTGTTTTCTCCTCTGTCCCCTGATTGATCAGTGTATATTCAATCATCGTACTTCTATCGGACACTGCAATCTCTTTGAGTTGGATAAGGATATCACCGGCTTGTAATTGTTGACACAACCTACCGGGCAGATATTCGTGGGTCGCCTTTCCGGTAAAAGGAATCTTCTTCATATCCTGACCGACTTTCTCCACTACCGTCAACTTCTCAAAGCAATCCGACAACCATTGGAGTTTCAGCGAACGCTCTCCTGCAAATGCCGGCCCTCTGAATCCGCCGGTCAACGACAGATTAGAAGGATTATTAAAGCCATAACCGTGCCAATCACCCAAGTCAGAAAAGAAATATCCGTTAGGAGATACACTATATCCTACTTCAATATTCAGCAGATTCACAAACTGTTCCTGCTTAAACTTTCCTTTTCCAAAAACCTGGGAAAAAGACCAGACCAATACGGCTGCTATCAAAACTATTTTCCGTTTCATCACTATTTTGTTTTTCTTATTTTACCTCCTGAAGCTCCAAAGCTAAACTGGAATATTCACTCTTCAATAGATTTTTCAGAGAAATTCCTTCTTCCATCAAGATTCTTCCGCTAATCACCTTGTCGTGCAGCGAACAGGGCTTATCTTCCTTTACTGCCGTCAGATCAACCAAACGATACATCTTCCCTGCATCCAATCCGTTCATACGCACATTCGGAATCACCATATTCAGAAGATGGGAAATCTTGTATACATAGAAAACCGCTCTGTCTTTCTCAGGCGTTACATACATTAAAGAAGAAACACCCTTATTGTCATAAGGAGAGACCAACCGATATAAATCTCCGAGCTGCACCACCGGACGAATATTCTTATAAGCGGCAATGGCACGTTTAGCAAATGCCTTATCTTCCTCACTCATTTCTTTCGGCTGAATTTCCATACCCAATCGCCCGGACATAGCCACATCAAAACGGAATTTCAACGGAATACGACGTCCTGTCTGGTGATTCTTGTCCGCACTGACATGAGAAGCCATCGCTATAGCCGGATAAAAGCCCGACACTCCCCACTGAAGGTAGATACGTTGCAAAGCATCCGTATCATCGCTAGTCCAAAATTCATCGAAATAAGGTAATATTCCATAATTCACACGACCGCCACCTCCGGCACATGCCTGCATTACCAACTTCGGATATTTGGAACGAATGCGTTTCAGAACTTTGTTCAACCCTCTATGATACTCAATATAAAGATGAGACTGTTTATTCTTTGGCAAGTAAGAAGAACCGTAGTCCATCAAACTGCTGTTATCATCCCATTTCATATAAGCTATTTCCGGATACTTAGTCATCAGATTATCAACTACACCAAACACAAAGTCCTGTACTTCCGGATTCGTCAAGTCCAATACCACTTGCGTCTTGCCACGCCCTGTAGAAAGCGGACGGTTCTTAATCCTCATCACCCAATCGGGGTGTTTTTCAAACAATTCACTTTTGGTATTGGCCATCTCCGGCTCAATCCAAATGCCGAATTTGATATTGTGCTTTCGGGCAGACCGTAATAAACCCTCTATTCCGTCAGGTAACTTTTTCTTGCACACTTCCCAATCACCCAAACTACTGTTTGCACCGTCCCTCGGATATTTGTTTCCGAACCAACCGTCATCCATTACAAACAACTCACCTCCCATAGCAGAAAAAGCTTCCATCATTTGGTCCATTTCTTTTTGGTTCACTTTGAAATAAACCCCTTCCCAACTATTCAACAAGATATCGTGAGGACGTTTGCCCTGATTCAGTTTATATTCGCGCGCCCAGCGATGAAAAGCGCGGCTCACTCCCCCTTTGCCATTCGTGCTGTAAGTCATGGCAAATTCCGGAGTAGTAAACACCTCGTCAGGCTCTAATATATAATGTGACGTTTCTTCATTGATACCTGCCGACACGTTGAATTTTGTATTATGCACATCCATTTTAATAAGGTAGGTACCGGTCCACGCCAATGTACCTCCCAATACATGCCCGTTTTCTTCCTGAGGCCTGCCATCCATTGTCAGCATAAATGAAGGATTATCCGTTTCGGTATTTGCCAATCCATCCTTATTGGAAATCACTTTCTGTCCGTTCGTCAGTTTTTCTTCATCCTGTGTACATTCAGCCCCCCAGAAACCATGAAAATGTGTCATCCAGTTGTCACCGCGCGGTACAGGCATAAAAGCTGAAGCGAACCGATACAAGGTAATGGGCTTCTTCCCATGATTTTCCACTTCCACCCAAGTAGAAATGATATCAGTTCCTTTATAAGCTTTATAAATCTGCTTCAACACAAAAGGATAAACTTTATCCTTCATCCGGATCTCCGTGACTTCCGCCTCATTCGAGGTATATTGTTTCACCTCCTCTACAGCCAAGTCCAACGACATATTGCCATCGGCGTGTGTCACTGCCATCGCTCTTTCTCCCGGAGTATTCAGTCCGAACACCGGATAACTTTCCAGTCCGAAAGCCAGTCCGCTGTCATAAATGCCTTGTATATCTTTCTCAAAAATACGACAACCGTAATATTGAAACTTCGATTTCTCACCGGGAACCGCAGCGATTAATAAAGAGGTATTAGGAGTCGAAATCAAGTAATCCTTCGCATATAAATTACCGGAAAGGACTCCTAATCCCAACATCAAGAGAGCTTTTATTTTCATGATATTCATATTAGAACAATTAGTTATTTTTTCGCTTTCAACACTGACGAATGGATCGAAGTACCCTCCAAACGGATTTGATAAGGCCATTGCGCCTCTTTCTCCAACTCTTCTTTCGGAGTGCTCCAAGGCTTCACAAAGTCCCAATGTTCGGTCGGAGCACCCGTAACCACCAACCACAGGAACTGAGTATCTTTGGGAATCTCAAAACGAACAGTGCCGTTTTCTCCGTTCTTACCTCTATACATATCACCATAAAGGCACTTTCCTGCTTTATTAACAACAACAAATCCATATCGCCAACCGGCCTTATCCACCCGTTCCGAACGGAATCCCTCACTACCGGCAATACCTTTGAAATCCAAAGACACAATTTTTCCACTTTCCGGCACATTCAGCCGAATGGCATTATACCCATAATTTTGCGGACAACGCGTCGAAGCTATCTGATACCACCCGTCGGCCACCTTATCCAATTTGCAACGATGCTGATTGGCATAGCTGCTACATATACTTTTTATACGTGGAATATCCCAAGCAACAAAGCGGGATGCCGCTTCATAAATTTCATCATTGAACTGTTGCTGATTAAGTCCGGTCAGCCGCTTATAGGTAGCAGCCGGATCTTCCTTGCCCTCTGCCTGCCGCCATATCCGGGATATGATATCTTGCCCGTGCTTATTTGCCCAATATTCCATAAACTGCGGAGCGTGATACATATTGTGCACACTCAGCAATGAATAATGTGTCTGATCCATATAGGCATCCAAATGATACTGCTCTATGGTAGTCCAATCCGAATATACCTGCCATAACATCCATTGCGATGTATATTCCACCAATGGGCTGCTCACCGGAAAGCTACGGGCACCGTCAGCTCCTACCATATACTGGAAAGAATGCCCCATCTCATGGGCCAGTGCACAATAAGGATAAGATTGAGCACGGCAAGGACGCATCCACATCATGCCTACTCCCTCGTCTCCCCAACCGAAAGCGGATGTCTGATCATCATTGTACATCCAGATTATCATCTTATAACGACTTGAGAATGACTTCTTCTTATCAACAAACTTCAATTTATCCACATAATAATTATAAAAGCGTTCGCCTTCTCTTAATATCTCTTCCGGACAGAAGCGTTTGCCTTTATCAGCGTATTTCGTCGGTTCCTTACCAAAAGACTTTGCCCAAAACAACACCAGATTCTCTGACTCCGTCATATAATCATAACTGAATTGTCCGTCAGGCTGGTTAAACTTGTTCTCCTTTAAAGATTTTGCCGGAATAAATATCTCTTTTTTAGCAGATTTTGCTTGTGCAATCTCTCCCGACAGGAACCATATCACCAGCAATGTTAACAAATACATTCTATTCATATCAGTTATTTCTTTATCAATTATCGATTATACATATTCCCATATTTCGAATCTCTTTCTTTCATCCTCTTCTGCTGCTCCAAATCCTCCGTCCATTGGAAGTCTACTTTTGTTTTTTTTCCGTCGGCCGCAATAGCATAGACTTTCGTTTTCTCATCTACTGCCACACCTTCCACTGTAAACTGTTGCAAAGGAGCGACAAATACAAGTTTTCCTTTCTGAAAGACTTCGTATGCCACTACACCTTTCCAGTCCTTCATGGTAAATGTATTTCCCTTGCATACAGCCGTACCCGTTTCTACAGGCTGGGGATTCTTGAATAAATCGACCGTATTATCCGTAATATACCAGAAAGGCAATTGCTGTTTCGGATACTTCTTCGCTTTTATTTCCTTTCGTGTCTGTTCGATATCTTCCGCCGTCACTTCAAACATTCTTTTTCCGTAGTCGTTCACTTCCTGTCTGAAAGGTTTCAGAAAACCGAATTTCTCGAAGAAAGGAGTTAAATCCATCTTTGCCGCCGCACAAGCCTTTTTCACAAACTCCAATTGACATTTCCCGGCTGTAACCGGATTAGGAGTAGTTCTGACAGCCTCATACAAATCCTTATAAAAATCATCATTACCTTTCACCTTAGCGCAATAAAGATACAATTGCCAAAAAGGAACCAGCCGACAATGGTTGATACGATTCTCATTGTGTGCAAGATTACGGGTAAAGTATTCCGTCATCGCACGTTCATACCAACAGTCATCATAGGTTTTCGTAGGCCGTTCCACTTCTTTCTGAAGACGCGTTGTCATACCAAATGCATCCTGCACGTACAGGCAATAAATATTATTCGTCACCTCCGTCATGCCATGCCATTTGGCTCCCGGACGTATCTGATTGATATGCCCTATCTCATGTGCCGGTCCCCAAAGGGCAATGCCGGTCAGTTTGTCAATATCACAAACTTTCTCCATCGTGCCGATACCATAAGCCGTACGATAATTGGGCGCATACATATATCCCTTATTTACTACATGGCAATATTGCCGGTTCTTAAACCGCTTGTCTGTATACTTGTCCAATCCCATAAACTCATGTTCCAGCGTCACAATGCGGTCGAATACTTCCACCAACGCCTTACCATCCGGTGTATATTGCCTGAAGCTCTCCACCGGAAAGGTAAGGTGGGTATACTCACCCAATACATCAAAATACTTGTAAGTGGCTTTATCCAACAATGTCCGCCACTGTGAAGCCTTATGCTTCTTTATATCAAAATACCCATTGACTTCACCGGTCAGAAAGTGTATCCTTACCTTCTTACCGGTCGTTTCTCCTCGTGTATGAAACAACACATACACCAGTCCATCATTTTCCGGAATAATCCGGTTCATACCTTCGTGTAACAAATAGTAGGAAGAACCGTTCTCGTAACCATCTCCGTTCGGACAATCCAAGTTCTGAATCTTGATCCGGAGCGTATCTCCTCCGGTTTCTCCTACCTTTATTAACAAAACCCTATCCTTACGTGCGACTATCCCAGTCGCGTTATCCAATAAACTATACCCATTGGTCTTATTTACCTTAGCCATTACATCGGGGTGTTGCTGTTGTTCAAAATCCTGAATACGGAATTCTGCTTCATTTTCACTGTTCCATCCGGATTTCAATCCGCTGGCAACCGGTTCAAAATCCGTCTCACTGATCCATCCGGAAGGGACTTTTTCTCCGGCTTTCGTACGGTTCCAGAACTGGTAGGCTCCACTCATATCGGGATAACGATCAAATTGTTCTCCACGTCCGAACATACGGGGATCTTCCTGCTCTACCAACCGGGCAGTCATTTCCTTTTCCATCCTTCGTTTCAGCAATTCATATTCCGGCTTCTTGGCCAGATCAACCATACAATCCGGATCTTTCTTTATATCATACAGTTCCTCCGTATCCCGTTTGCCAAAGGCCAACTGCCAATAATGGGCAGTCTTAGGATTTCTCCGAGCCTTCAGAATCTCCGTTTTTGTCGGTCCTCCGTCCACATTCATATAACCGGTCTCCGGATTTCCTGCCGGCCAACGATCCGTTTCAAAATTCTTCAAATACAGATAATTGCCCCGAATCATACCTCTGATAGGATATCCCCGGTCATCCGGACGCCCTACATCGTGCCGTTCTTTGCCAATCATAACAAAATTACGGTCTATATCCGACTTCTCATTCTTCAGAATATCCACAAAACTACGTCCGGTGATAGGACGCATACCTGCCTTTTCCTGACTGATGCCAACAACTTCGAGCAGAGTAGGCGCAATATCTATCACACTGATATAATCATCCACTTTACGTCCCGGCTTCACCAGCCCGTTCTTCCACATCACACTCATCGGGATATGATTGGAATTATTGTATTCCTGTCCTTTACAACGGGGAAAAGGCATTCCGTGATCCGAAGTGACAATGACAATCGTATTTTCCAATTCGCCGGATTCTTCCAATATATTGAGAATACGTCCCAGATGCGTATCAAAATGCTCCACTTCCAAAGCATAATCCAACATATCCGTGCGTACCGTCTCATTGTCCGGCCAATAACCCGGCACAGAGTCTATCCGTTCCGGTCGTTTTCCAACTTTCAATGATGAGCCGTATTCATAGTCCCGATGCGGTTCCAACGCTCCATACCAGAAACAAAAAGGTTTTCCTTCCGGCCGCGCTTTCATAAACTCTTCGAAGTTCGCCGCATAATCTACCTTAGATATACACGAAGTAGGTGGTACCAATTTCTTTTCATTCCACATCTTCCCGGTAATCTCTCTCTTTTTTCCATGAATATCATTGGCTATTCCGGGTCCCCATCCTTTGCCTGTACAACCTACATAAAATCCGTTCTCTGCCAATGCTTCAGGGTAGGATTTGAATTCAGCCGGAAAATCCGCCCAATGGTTACACGCCTCTTTCAGTTGCCACGAATTCCGACCGGTAATAATAGCGGCGCGTGAAGGAGCCGATTTGGCGTTGCAAGTATATGCATTCTCAAAAAGAACCCCCTCACGCGCCACCCGGTCGAAAGCGGGAGTATGAACCCACGGAGTACCGTATGCACTCATGTGCCCCGCATCATCAGCAATGCAGAATAATATATTGGTAGGTTTCTGTCTTTCCTGTACCTGTGCCGTATCCGACATCGCTGTCGCACTGCCGGTGCTCCACAACGTACAAGAAACAACAGATAAGAGTTTTATATCCATATTAAAAAAAATTGAAGTTTATCTCTGTGCACAAAGTTAGGTCAAAGCCCCGTATTTTACTTTGCTTCCCGTCCATAACACTTTGTTATCCGTCCCAACAACTATTTTTTCCGTCCATTTAACGTTTATTCGAGGAAATATTTAAAATAAAAATGCCCTTCACCTTTTGGCTGTATCCACTTGTTCATCGGCATTAACGGGTGAAAGGCAACAAATTCACCCGACCTTAACCTCACATCAGTTCAGCAAAACTTATTTTCGACGCAGGTAAAGTTGCTTTCAACCATAAGTATCCTATAAACGAAAGCTTTGATTATAAAAACAAAGGCTTCGTTTATATAAATGAAGGTTGCGTTTATAAAAACAAAGCCTCCGTTTATAGTTTATCTACAGTTCAAAAGAAGTTTAGATATAGTTCTAAAGAAGTTGTGCTATAACAGAAAAGGAATTTAGATATAAAGAAAACCGACCGCTGATACAGCCGGTTATGGTGAATATACAGGTGAAAGGCAGCGCCTTCACCCTCTAATGCTTATGAACAAGTGGATACAGCCAAAAGGTGAAGGGCTTGTGCAATCTACTAAAAACATTAAGTATTACGCTTATACTCACTCGGAGTCATATCATACTTCAATTTAAACACCTTAGTGAAATGCGAACTGTTGATAAATCCGACCTCATTCATTATCTCCTGAATATTGAGATGAGAGTTAACCAGCAGATAAGCCGCCTTTTCAAGACGGACGTTGCGGACATAATCGGACAAAGAATAGCCATCAATTCTTTTTATTTCCCTGTATAACTTGGAGCGGCTGACTCCCAACGCACTTGATAGTTGTTCCGGCGAAAGATTCGGATCACTGATATTTTCATCTATCACGCTCTTAAGCCGCTCTGTCAATATCCTCTGCTCTTCCGTATCGTATAGCGTTTTTTCCTCTCCATTCTCCATGTCACCGGATTTCACTTCGGATACCTCAACCTCCTCCACGCCAGATTCGGAGATTCCCCGATCGGCTTTGCCTCGCATCCATTGTTCCCGCTGTACAAGCAACCGATGTATATTCACTTCCAACAGTTTCATAGAGAAAGGCTTGGCTATATATAAGTCAGCTCCCGACTCATATCCTTCTATCTGACTCTCTACCGTATCTTTGGCAGTCAACAATACCAAAGGAATAGAAGCTACGGAAAGATTGTTCTTTATCCGCCTGCACATCTCTATCCCGTCCATTTCGGGCATCATGACATCACTGACAATGATATCGGGAAAGACTGACATACATTTCTCCAACCCCATACGCCCATTATCCGCAATATGAATATTGTAAAAGGCGGACAAGCGTTCTTTCAACGCCGACTGCAATTCCTGATTGTCTTCCACAATCAATAATGTCGGCAAGTCCGGATTGTCAATCACCGGTTCATCCCCACCCACACTGCTAGCTTTCACCGGCTCAAACTCATTATACTGTTCGTCTATAAAACTCCTGACATCAAGAAGCTGGTTCCCGACAGCCGGTTCATTGCTCCTGCAATTTTCGTAAACAGGCAATGCAATTATAAATTCACTTCCCCTCATCCGTTCACTACTCACCACAATCATTCCCTTGTGCTGGAGAACCACACTCTTTACGATAGCAAGTCCTATTCCCGAACCTAAATGTGACTGTGAATTTCCATTCACCTGAAAGAAACGTTCATAAATAAGGTGAATGGATTCGGAAGAAATACCAATCCCGGTATCTTTCACGGTAAGGATACAAAGAGGGACATCAGCCGGAACAGCACCTTCCGTATGAACTGTATCATAGCACGGAGATACATCTTTCTGCGTTCCCTGTTTGAAAGAGATATCTATCCTCCCCCCTTCATCGGTATATTTGATGGCGTTCGAGAACAGATTAAGTATCATCTTACCGATCTTTTCCTTATCGGCGTCCATCTCAATATCATTGTCATCAGCATTATATGTTATGGTGATATGCTTGTTTTCGGCCCAAGAACTCATATCGTCAAACAACTGACGAATCATTTGCGACATATTTATCCAATCCAAATGCAATGTAGAGAGTCCCAAATCCTGTTTCCTGATATCAACCAATTCGGAAATAAGAGCTAACATCCGTTTTACATTGTACAAGATAGTCCTGCATTCCTTACCCGGCTGGTTCGCGTCAGTAAGTTTCTCGGCAGCCAACAGAATAAGAGTCAGCGGAGTCTTCAGTTCATGTGAAGCATTCATGAAAAACTGCATCTTTGCCTGGTATTTCTCTTCGTCCTGCGCTATCAGTATTTTTTGTATCTCGTTCTCCTTCTTCAGATTCTGCTCTTTGTTATATTGGCGGAAAGCTATAACAACAATTAATACTACAATGATTATATATACCATTTTAGCCCAAGCAGACAACCACCAGGGAGGCAATACTATAATCTCCAGTTCCTTTCCCGGTGTTTGCCAAGTATATCCCTTGTCCGTCGAAAGCTCTACCTCCAATTGATAAGAATCGTACGGCAGATTGGAGAAATAGACTTCATTATTGATATAACGTAATATACGCCAATCATTCTGAAAGCCTTTCAACCGATAACGGTACATAATCTGATCAGACAGTTCATACCCCAAGGCGGCAAAAGAGACTGTAAAGTTATTCTGCTTATAGTTCAATGTCAGCTTGGAAGTCTCATTCAGAATACGATTCAGCACAACACGTCCATCATAAATTGTATTTGGAATAATCCGTTGGTTATTCACAGACAAATTGGTAAACATTAATGAATACAGACCGGCATCATGCGTAAACTGATCGGGACGGAAAGAACTGATTCCATACAAGCCTCCCATATAAAATGTACCGTCTTTAGCCTTATAAGAGACATTGACTTTAAACGCATTATTCTGCAACCCGTTGGCAAAGCCGTATGTATACATCTTATTCTTTTGGATATCCAACTGAACCATCCCATTGCCCCCTATCCACACATTGCCGGAGTTGTCTACTAAAACAATTTCACAGTCATTATTAGCCAGTCCATCCTGCATCGTATAACAAGTGGCCGTATAATCATTCTTACGCTCAGAATGCAATACAAGCTTATTCAACCCACCACCAATGGTACCTATCCAACAGACCGAATCATTGTAGCAATCAATGCCGGCCAAGTAATTAGTGGACATGGAGGTCTCCGGAGAGGTTTCATTAGTCTGATAAGCAGCAAGCGTTTTTATCTTTCCGTCTTCTGTCAATGTCAAACGGTTCAAGCCGTTCGTAGTACATAAAAATACCGACCGATCTCTGATAAGCATATCTGATATTTGGTTGGAAAGAATGCACGGATCTGTTTGTGTGTTCAGATAAAGCGCTACAGCAGGAGAAGTCAGTGGATTGTCTATACAGAGAAGCCCATCTCCCCATGTACCGATCCACAACCTACCGGACTCATCTTCCCGCAGATCAGCTATACTCATATGTATTCTATAAGCATTCGGATCATTCGTCACCGACATTCGTTCCAACTTCCCCGTAAGAATATCATAAATGAAAACGCCATGACTGGAGCCTATATAAAGATGTCTCTGGTCGTGACTCATCTCCAGATTCTGCAAATAGATATCATGAAGCCGGTCTTTGGGCAAGGGAACCAAGTCTAGTTGTCCCGTCTGCGGCACATAACGAAACAGATTGGCATATTCAACGACCATCCAGATTGTTCCGTCTTCTTGTCCCGTCACTGATATAATCTCATTTTGCGAAAGCCCCATTTCCCTAAAATCCACATTCGAAAGATTCTTAAAAAGAGGATTCGACAAAGTGCGATAGTATATCCCCCAACTACTTGTCGCTATCCACAAATTGTTATATTTATCAATTAGCAAATCCCTGATCTTTTGCATGGATTGTTTATCATCTCTGGCATTCTTAAGATACTCTTGAATAGAAGGAGTTTCCGAAAAAGGATAGCGCACTTCAAAAATTCCTTCCAGATAACCGCACCATAAGCTACCATCCTTGCCAACAATAAACTTACCATTCGTATATGTGGGAATCTTGGAATTAATATGATGAAAATCCGCATATACCAACGTCGGCTCGTGAAGCTCTCCACCAGCGAGCGATACCCGATAGCACCCGCTTCCGGTACGCATATATAGAAAGTCATCGATACAATAAATGCTTTGTACTGTCTCATCTTTTTGTAACAAGTTTTTTGTCGGATATCTTTTGAGAACAGAAACCTTACCATCGCGTATGCCCAATTGGGCGATATGCCTGCCTGTGTTTGCCCATATTATTTCCCCCTGGAACTGTATATCACCTATATTTTTTCCAAAAAGACGTTCTTCCTCACTATTCCATTTCAATGGACGTATCGTGTCATTATCAATCCGCATGACTATCATTCCCTGAGAAGAACCGGTCCATAAGTGGCAACCGGCAGGATCAACATATAGTTTGTACACAGCTAAATCTGAATCATATTTCTGCTCCCCCTCTCTCACATAAAACGGTACATAACGATGGGTATTCAAGTCAAAACAAGTCAATCCGCTTTCTGTCCCCACCCAAAGTTTATCTTTCGTGCAAACCATAGCCTGTATCCGATTATGGGACTTGAAGATCTTATGCCCTTCCTGATAATAATTGAAGGTCTGCAACGAGTATCCGTCATAACTTTGTAATCCTGCAAAAGTACCAATCCACATCAAACCCGTACTATCTTGGGCAACACAATTGGCATCCGTATGGGCTAGTCCGTCATTAATAGTCAAATGCTTAAATATTTCATTTCCGGACGAACTATTTAAACTTGATAAAATCAAGCACAGTAGTATGGATAGAAAGGTTCTCATAGTAGTATATGTTAGTATCTTGGTGCAAAGATATTAAATAGAAAATAATAACCTTCATTTTTCACGAAGAAAGCAGAAATAATGAATCAACCCACTATTATACTGTAATTCAAATACTTACAAATAATTTTCATAAAATAAACCGGACCGAAAAATGTTAAATAGACGGAAAGAACAATCAATGGGACGGATAACAAAGTGTTATAGACGGGAAACAAAGCAGAAATAAGGTATTTATCATAATTTTGTATATAGAATACTATATATGATATATACCATGAAAAAACAGAATTTATTAATCCCTTTTTTCCTGTCACCAGCCGCAATCAATGCTGAAAATTGTCCTAATATTGTTTTCGTATTGGTAGATGACATGGGAATAGGAGATATCAATTGCTATTACAACCAACCGAAAATTCAGACTCCGAATATAGACAAACTAGCCTCAAAAAGCTTACAATTCATGCAACATTACAGTGGCTCTACAGTAAGTGCTCCCTCCCGTTGCTGCCTATTGACAGGAAAACATACCGGTAATTCTTATATACGCGGAAATAAAGGTGTCAAAAGTGAAGAAGGAATCTTCGACTTGCACCTCCCCGCCAATGAAACAACAGTAGCTGAAGTGCTGAAACAAAAAGGTTATTCCACCATGTGTGTAGGCAAATGGGGACTTGGAGGACCAAAAACAAGTGGCAGCCCGATCAATAAAGGCTTTGACTATTTCTTTGGCTATTTGTCTCAAGGAGATGCCCATCGATATTATCCCGAATACTTATATGAGAATGAGAATAAGATCCAACTCGGTGGAAAAGTATATAGCCATTGGTTAATACTGGAAAAAGGCTTGAATTTCATCAAATCCCGTAAAAAAGAAGAGCCTTATTTTGCCTATTTCGCCATTACTCCCCCTCATGCTGACTTAGATTATCCGGATATCAGCCAATATCAAGGAAAGTTCCCTGAAACTCCTTATATCAATAAAAATGGAAAAGGAGGATTTAAAACACAAATAGCCCCAAAAGCCGCTTATGCTTCTATGATAACCGAAATAGACCGGAGTGTAGAAAAAATAATCTCTCTTATTAAAGAAAGAGGAGAATGGGACAATACTATTTTTATATTCTCTTCCGATAATGGCGTGCATTGCGTCGGTGGCCACGATCCTAAATTCTTTGACAGTAACGGTCCGTTCCGAGGATACAAACGGGATTTATATGAAGGAGGAATTCGTACCCCATTCATTTTTTCTTGGCCCAAACATATAAAAGAACATAGGAAAACTCCGCATATCTCCGCTTTTTGGGATTTCTTACCTACCGTATGCGATATTATAAATACAGAAGTTCCCAAAGGCGTAAATGGAATTTCTTATTTACCGGTTCTTCTAAATAAAGAAGACAAACAACCACAACATGAGTATATCTATTTCGAATTCTATGAAGCAGGAGGAAAACAATCCATTCTGAAAGATGGTTGGAAGTTAGTTCGCTTGAATCTTTCTAAACCCGATAAGTTGGTGGAAGAGTTGTATTACCTTCCCCATGATATCGGTGAAAAACATAATCTCATCAAAAACAACCGCAGCAAAGCGGAAGAGTTGAAAAAGCTTGCAAACAAGGCCCATACAAACAGCCCGAAATTTAACTGGTAAATATAACTATAAACTCAATATAATCATGAAAACAAAACTATTACTAGGATGTAGTTTTGGCAGTTCTCTGCTAACAGGAGGATGTATCGACGTAAACAAAGCGGTCAATACTGCCACACAGCAAAAACCGAATGTCATCTTTATAGTAGCCGATGACTTAGGTTACGGAGATATCAGTTGCTACGGAGAAAAAACAATCTCCACTCCTCATGTGGATAGCCTTGCCGCAAATGGTATTCGCTTTACGGATGCTCATTCAGTAGCAGCTACCAGTACCCCGTCACGATATTCTCTCTTCACCGGTCATTATAGTTGGCGACGGAACGACACAGGTATCGCTGCGGGTAATGCGGGAATGATAATCAAACCGGAACAAACAACCATTGCGGATATGTTTAAATCGGCAGGATATACAACCGGAGCTATCGGCAAATGGCATTTAGGGATGGGAGATAAGACCGGAACTCAAGATTGGAATGGAGTTATCACCCCCGGTCCTCAAGATATCGGTTTTGACTATTCATATCTTATGGCAGCTACAGGTGACCGGGTACCTTGCGTCTGGATTGAGAACCAACGGGTAGCCAATTATGATGTCAATGCTCCTATTCATGTTAGCTATACCAAGCCTTTTCCCGGAGAACCTCTGGGTAAAGATCATCCCGAATTACTGACAAAGCTAAAGCCCTACCCCAATCATGGGCATAACCAAGCTATTGTAAATGGCATTTCACGTATTGGTTATATGAAAGGAGGAGGAAAAGCATTATGGAAAGATGAAAATATCGCCGATACTCTTACTGCCAAAGCCGTTCGCTACATAGAAGAGCATAAAGATACCACTTTCTTCCTCTATGTAGGCACCAATGATATTCATGTGCCTCGCTATCCACATTCTCGCTTTACAGGCAAAAGTGGTATGGGATATCGGGGAGACGCTATTCTACAATTTGACTGGACAGTCGGTGAAATCATGAAAGCACTGCAAAAACAGGGAATCGCAGAAAATACATTGATTGTTCTTACCAGTGATAACGGTCCGGTTGTCAACGATGGATATTTGGACCAAGCTATAGAACTACTTGGAGAACATCGTCCTTGGGGAGATATGAGAGGGGGAAAATACAGTAATTTTGAGGCAGGAACACGAATTCCTTTTATTGTGAGTTGGCCAGCAAGAGTAACTCCAAGCATCTCAAACGCCTTAGTCTCACACATCGACTTATTTGCATCGATGGCCGAACTAGTAGGAACAGAACTAAAAGAAGGTGTTGCTATTGATAGCCGTAAGCAACTAAGCGCATTATTGGGAACAGATAAAAAAGGACGGGATTACATCATAGAAGCCGCTCAGTCTATTTCTATTTCTGACGGAGAATGGAAATATATCACTCCTTGCGACCGTACTCCCTATTATAAAATCACTCATACAGAAACGGGTAACTCTCTTGAAGAACAACTTTATAATCTACATAAAGATATAGGTGAAAAACACAATCTGGCTAAAAAGTATCCGGAAAAGTTGAAAGAATTAAAAAGAGTGTTGGAACAGGAAAAGGAAAAAGGATATATGCTGAAATAGCATGAGTCCGCAAAGAGTCTGTCACACACTACGACATATTCTCAACGTAACATGGAGTTTTTAACGTTCAGAATTCTTGTTATGATAAAATCTGGTTTCTTAGGTAGTCTAGGAAAGGGGAAGTGTTAAATAGACGGAAAGAACACCCCACGAAACGGAAAACAAAGTTTTAGAGATGGAAAACAAAATGAAAGAAACAATTCTATTATAACTTTGCATTCATGAAAAATCTTCTAATAAACTTTAATTCAAATACCATGAAAACTTAGAATTTATCAACCGCCACTTTGGTAGCAAGCAATGTCAGAGACATGCTTTTCGTACACAGAAAAAAACTAATATAGAATAGTTCTGTCGTTATATGAATTTTCAACCAAACATTAATCTTTAGTATTTTCAAGCTATGAAAAGAAAAACAACAATTTCAACTGTATGGAAACAAGCCACTTTGGTATTTTTTTCATCAATTTGCTTGAGCGGATTAGGAGGATGTCAAGATGGGGGAACCACATACGGGGCACCTCAGGGTTCTCCCTCCAATCCTGATCAACCGGTGACTTTCACCGATTTTACCCCCAACGAGGGTCCTGTACGTACACGCATGTATATCAACGGTGAAAACTTCGGAACGGACATTTCCCTTATCGAAGTATTTATAGGTGGACAGAAGGCAAAGGTCATTCACTCGTCCGACAAACAGATTTATTGCATGGTACCGGCACGTGCCAGCGGCGGATACGTAGAAGTGACCATCAAGAATCCCGATGGAAACGAGTATGTGAAACACACGTTCGATCAAAGGTTCACGTATCATTTTAACGAAATGGTAGGAACACTTTGGGGTAAAGTAGATGAAAACGGAAACAGTTCCGTGAAAAACGGAAGTTTTGAAGAGGCAGAGACTGTTGAACCGCGATTGGCTTTGTTTGACGACAAAGACGGAAGAAGGGAAATCTATTTTTGCGAAGGTAACAAAACCATCCGTAAGATGAACCTCGACACTCAAGAAGTAACTACGATATTAAAATCCGGTTCCGTAGATTGGAAGTCCATCAATACGATGTGTTGGAGCAAGGAAAAAGACACCTTGTTTGTTAACAACGTAACCACAGTGAAGGATGCTCCCGGTATATATTACTTCTTAAGAAAAGAGAACTTCCAAATTCCACACAACTGCGTGATCATGAAAAACGTGAACTGTATTTTCATCAACGATGCGGATCCGGACGACTGGGGAATCTATTTTATCACCAAAGACAAGTCGATGCTTTATAAAGGTATATTCAATCCTGAAACCGGATTATGGGATCCTCAAGAACTTCACACCTTCGGAAGTGGCGGACAATGGTATGAGAATGCGGTTTTTCATCCTGAGGGCAAATACCTTTACTGTCTGGCGCGCGGACAACACTGCATTCAGAAAGTGATCTACCACCCCGAAACCAACCAACTGGAGAAGCCTGACGTATTCGTCGGTTATTCCGGTTCGGGAGGATATATGGACGGAGTAGGAACGAATGCCCGCTTCGACATCCCGATGCAAGGCGTATTTGTAAAAAATGAACAATACATAAAGGAGGGAAAAGATGATATTTATGACTTTTACGTAATGGATGCCGGCAACCATTGTGTACGTATCGTATCTCCCGAAGGAGTTGTCACGACTTATGCAGGACGGGGTAGCGCCTCTTCCGACGGCAGAACTTGGGGATATATCGACGGACCGATACGAACCGATGCCCGTTTCTCCACTCCAATGGGACTCTGTTATGAGAAATCGACCGCCACATTCTACGTCTGTGACAAGAACAACAGACGCATCCGTACCATTTCTGTTCAGTAAACGAATGATTAACACACAATTATAAGTAAATATGAAAAGAATATTATTCATTGCAATCTGTCTGCTAACGGGTTGCGTCTGGGGAACGTATGCTCAAAACAAAAGCATAGAAGTCTCCGGAAACGTGAAAGACGAGACCGGGATGCCGCTCATCGGTGTCAATATCTCCGTGAAAAACACAAGTGGTTTGGGGGTGATTACCGACATTGATGGAAACTACACTATCAAAATAGCTCCATACAGTACTCTGATCTACTCGTATATCGGTATGGTAACACAGGAAATATTGATTAAAGAGAACATGAAAAAGGTCAATGTGGTGCTGAAAGAGTCGACCAAAAACGTCATTGATGAGGTAGTGGTAACCGGTACCGGTGTACAAAAGAAAGTAACCGTGACAGGAGCTGTCTCCACAGTAAATGTGGATTTGCTGAAAACACCAACTTCGAGCGTTACCAACGCTTTGGCCGGAAATGTACCGGGCATTATGGCCATGCAGAACAGCGGTCAGCCCGGAAAAAACATTTCCGATTTCTGGATCCGCGGTATTTCCACATTCGGAGCAAGCAACAGCGCTTTGGTGCTGGTAGACGGTTTCGAGCGTAGCCTTGACGAGATTAACGTGGAAGATATCGAATCTTTCTCCGTACTCAAAGACGCCTCGGCCACAGCTATCTACGGTTCACGAGGTGCAAACGGAGTGGTATTGATTACCACCAGACACGGTAAGGCAGGCAAAGTAAATATCAATGCAAAAGTACAATCTTCTTACAACACCCGTACCTACACACCCTCGTTCGTTGACGGGCCTACGTATGCCTCCATGCTGAACGAATCACGAGTGACACGCGGACTGGAGCCTCTTTATGACGAAGCAGACATGTATTTGTTCCGCAGCGGAATGGACCCCGACCTTTATCCAAATGTCAACTGGATGGATGCATTGTTGAAAGACGGTGCCATGACTCAACGCGCCAATGTAGACATCAGCGGTGGTGGTACCACAGCCCGTTATTTCGTCTCCATGAGTTACCTGAACGAAGACGGTATGTATAAAGTGGACAGTTCAATAAGAGACAAATATGACTCCAACCCCAATTACCAACGCTGGAACTATCGTATGAACGTGGACGTCGACGTTACCAAGACCACTTTACTGAAAATGGGCATATCCGGATGGTTATCCAAACAGAATGAACCGGGATGCGGAGGGGGAGAATCACAATTGTGGGCATCTATCGTAGGCCATAATCCAATCTCTACACCAATATACTACTCCGACGGGAAATTAGGAAGTTCCGGTACGGGCAATAAAGCTAACCCTTGGATGCTTTCCACGCAAAACGGATACAAAGAAAAATGGAATAACACCATACAAACCAACATCACATTGGAACAAGACCTGAAGTTCATCACCAAAGGACTGAAGTTCACGGGACGCTTCGGATTCGACACCTTCAACGAGAACACAAAGCTTCACGAACAATGGCCCGAACTTTGGAAGGCTGAACGGGAACGGGACAGTAATGGGAACATGGTTTTCCATAAACTTGCTGATGAACAGGTGATGAAGCACAGTTCCTCCGCCAAAGGCACACGTAAAGAGTTTTTCGAGGCCATTCTGAACTATAGCCGCACTTTCGGCGACCACCGGGTGGGAGGAACGTTGAAATACACTCAAGATGCCAATACCAATACACAAAGCGTCAGTGATTATGAATGGCTCGACCGCAAACATCAAGGGCTTGCCGGGCGATTCACATACGGATGGAAATACCGCTACTTCTTCGACTTCAACTTCGGCTACAACGGTTCCGAGAATTTTGCACCCGGACGCCAGTTCGGATTTTTCCCCGCCTACTCTTTGGCCTGGAACATCGCAGAGGAATCTTTCGTGAAAAAGAACTTGCCTTGGCTCAGTATGTTCAAGCTCCGCTACTCTTACGGTAAGGTCGGTAGCGATAACGTAGGCAGACGCTTTCCCTACTTACCCGGATTCAGCAACCTAAATGAGTATTCATACACATGGGGAGACTACGTAGATACTTCTTGGGCAGGAGGAAACAATAGCAACAAGTACAATGCACTGACCTATTCAATGATTACCTCCGAAGAAATCACTTGGGAGATTGCCACAAAGCATGATGTGGGATTGGACATATCTGTTCTCAATGACAAAATATCGGGTACGATTGACTATTTTCACGAGACACGCGACGGAATTTTCATGAATCGTACCAATCTACCGTGGATTGTCGGCATGAACGGACTGAAAGCCAATGCCAATGTGGGTAAGGTACTTTCAAAAGGTTTCGACGGCAATATAGCCTACCACGACAAGTTCGGAAAAGTAGACTTTACTTTACGCGGCAACTTTACTTATAGCAAGAATGAGATTCAAGAATACGATGAAGTAAACTCACTCTATCCGTATAAAATGAAGGCCGGTCAGCGTGTCGGTCAAGCATTGGGTTTGGTAGCCGTAGGATTATTCAAAGACTATGAAGATATCCGTAACAGCCCTGACCAAAGCCCGGTAGGCGGTTCTTCGATTATGCCCGGTGACATCAAATACAAGGACGTCAATGGCGACGGAAGAATCGGTGATAGCGATGTCGTCCCCATCGGAGCGACAACCCGTCCGAATTTGATTTATGGTTTCGGAGTCTCCGCACAATGGAAGGGACTTGATGTCAATGTACATTTTCAAGGAGCAGGCAAATCATCGTTCTTCATCAAAGGGCAAAGTATCTATGCATTCAGTGAGGGTGAATGGGGAAATGTGTTTGATGACTACGTTGGTAACTACTGGAGCCTGGATAACCCCGACCCCAATGCCAAATACCCCCGTCTGAGCTGGAACGGCAATGCCAATAATAATCGTGCCTCCACTTTCTGGCTGCGTGACGGTTCTTACCTCCGCCTAAAAACCTTGGAAGTAGGCTACACATTGCCTAAGAATATTTCACGTGTATTATACATGAACAATATCAGGGTATTCTTCATCGGAACGAATCTGTTAACTTTCAGCAAATTCAAGATGTGGGATCCGGAAATGGGAAGCAGCACGGGACAACAGTATCCGCTGAGCAAATCATATACATTGGGACTGACCGTCACCCTGTAAGTACATAACGCATAAAACTGATATACAATGAAAAAGAAACATATATTATATGTAGCCATGCTGAGCCTGGGAATGGCCGCAAGCTCATGCTCTGATTATTTGAATGTATCGGATAAACTGGAAGAAACGACTCAAAATTTGGAAAAGATTTTCATGAGTAAAGAACTCTCCGAACAATGGCTGGCACAAGCCTATGCTTATCTGACACTTTATAATTCGGATATTAACAACAGAGAGTATTGCCTTACCAATTTTGCGGATGATTATATCTTTGGCGATGCCATGTCTGAACTTCGCAGGTTCAAATATGCCGAATACGATGAAGAGTTTCACCGTAGTGCCTGGTATGAGGCATACAACGGTATCCGCCAAGCTTCCATCTTTATTCATAACATTGACCGCAATCCGGAATTTACACCGGAAGAAAGAAAAGACTACAAAGCGCAAGCACGCTTTGTCCGCGCCTATCTTTATTGGAAATTGTTGCAAAAGTTCGGCCCTATACCATTGATGCCGGACAAAGGAATGGACTACTCGCTTAGTTATGACGAAATTGCCACTCCGCGCAGCACGTACGATGAGTGTGCGAACTTTATTGCTCAAGAAATGGTGTTGGCAGCTTATGATCTGCCGGAAGACCGCGACAGCCGTAACATTGCCCGTCCTACACGTGGTGCCGCACTGGCTGCCCGGGCAAAAGCATTGCTTTACGCTGCCAGCCCCATCAACAATCCCGGAGGACCGGGCGACCCGATACCATCGGAACGCTTCACAGATATGGTAGACGATCAAGGCCGCCTATTGATGGGACAGGAATATAATGAGGAAAAATGGGCAAAAGCCGCAGCAGCAGCGAAAGACGTAGTAGAAATGGGGAAAAGAGGAGTATACAGACTCTATACCGTGAAAGCGCGTTCGGAAGGAACAATTGACTATCCGGCCACTATTACACCTCCACCTCATAAACCTTTTTCAGACCAAAACTATCCGGACGGATGGGCGGATATTGATCCTTTGCAATCCTATCAGAATATGTTCAACGGCAACCTTCACCCGTCCGACAATCCGGAAATGATATTCACCGTAGGACAAAACATTAATGCCAGTACCTTATCCCAACGAGGTATGCCTAGAGAAATAGGCGGATGGAATTGCTATGCCATGACTGGTAAACAATGTGATGCCTACGAAATGAACGACGGTACTCCATTCGATAAAACAAAGAAATATACCGGTGACGATATGTATATTAGTGCTTCAGAGGCAGCAAGCGGGACTTATGCACCTCTCCTTGAAGGAGTAAACAAGCGCTATGCACATCGTGAACCACGCTTCTACGCTTCTTGCGCCTATAACGGAACATTCTGGCCTGCCACTAGTGCAGAACTGCCTGAGGACCGCAACAAACAGGTGTTCTACTATCGCGGAATGGACAGTGGATGGGGAATTAAGGATAATGTGTTGCGTACAGGAATCGGAGTGATGAAATACATCAGCACACGTGATAATGCCAAAGCCGGAACTATCATAGCCAAGCCCATTGTCGGTATCCGCTATGCCGACGTGCTTCTGTGGTATGCCGAAGCTTTGAACGAACTGAATCCGGGCGCACAATACACCATTCCTTCGTGGGACGGCAGTCAGTCTTATACCATCACCCGTGATAAGGAAGAGATGCACTATGCCATCAAAAGAGTACGTCTGCGTGCTGGTCTCCCCGATTATGATGAAACCGATGTGTATCAAAACCAAGGAGCTTTCCGGAAGGCACTGAAGCACGAACGCCAGATTGAATTCTTTGCTGAGAACAGCCGCTATTTCGACCTTCGGAGATGGAAGGATGCACAGAAAGAAGAGTCCATGCCGATAACAGGGTGTAATATCTATATGAGTGAGACGGCAAAAGATTATTTTCACACGCAAGTGACGCTGTCCGATATTCCGACCACTTTCAACCGTAAGATGTATTTCTGGCCAATTTCCAAAAACGAGTTGAATAAAAACATGCGGATGACACAAAATCCGGGATGGGAAAGCTATGACCAATAATCTCTAAAAACGAAGACAGAAATGAAAAATTATATCGCATATTTTTTAATGTCAGGATTGCTGCTAACAAATGCGGCCTGCAACGACGAATGGGAAGATGAAATCTACTATCAGAATATCGCTCTGAAAGCCGTAATCAATAGCGAAGGAGTGACAAATATCTATATACCCTACGAAGGGAATGGAGAGTTTGTCTATCAGCTACCGGTCATCATAGGAGGCTCACAAATCAACGAATCCGATCTAGACATACAGATTGAAGTAGACAAGGATACGTTGAAGGATCTGAATACTGAACGATACAAACTGAGAGAAGACTTGTATTATCAGGAACTTCCGCAGGTGAACTACGAATTGCCTTCGGGCACTTGCCACATTCCAGCCGGAGAATGGCAAGGACTGTATGATATTAAATTCAAGTTTTCAGGATTGGATCTAAGACACAAATGGGTATTGCCGTTGACTATTGTCGACACAGACGCTTACGATCCCAATCCACGACAGAACTATCGGAAAGCGTTGTTACGCGTAATGCCTTATAATGACTATTCTGGTACGTACTCAGCCACTAATATGAAAATATATATCGATGACGACCAATATTCGATGGTAGTAGAAGAACGTAACCTTTTTGTCATGAGCGAAAACCAATGCTTCTTCTATGCAGGAAATATCAGCGAGGAATTGATAGATCGTGAGAAGTATAAAATCGCCTTGACTTTCAACGAGGACGGAACAATTGGCGCGAAAGCGGTTGATTCGGAAAATCAGATAGACTTCGAAGTAATCGGACAACCAACTTACACAACGAGAGTAATGGAGGATGCCACTTACCCTTACATCGAACACCATTACACCACCATCAATATGGAATACCGTTACAACGACGTGAGTACGTATGAAGACTATGAGATTCCTAACCGGGTGAAAGGAAGTATGAGCATGGAACGCAAGTTAGATACATTGAAACCTGAACGAGATCAAATTCAGTGGTAAAATACAATTAAAACTGTGAATATGAAATATAACAATTTTCTATTTTGTTTCCTATTAAACACCGTTGTAGCATTCTCAAGCGCCTGCAACGATGACAATGAAGAAGCAGGCAATCTTGCCTGCTTCCAAGAAAGCGGATACGTTGCCGCTGAGTTCTCTTATCAAGACGATAATTTCGAGCAAACAATGACCGTGCTGAACAGAGGTATGGGAACGTTTAATACGCAAATAACTCCCTATACACAAGCAGAAATGGCTGCTTACAACCAGAAAAATGGCACCAACTATCATGTGATGCCGGAAGGCACTTACAAGTTGAGCGAAACCAATCTCTCATTTACCGACAGCGAGAAGGCTAAAGACATTCTTGTAACGATGTATCCGAACAAATTATTCGAAGTGATACGGAAAGATACGGAAAGCAAACAATACGCCTTACCGTTGAAAGTGGGGAACCGGAGCAACTCCGGCGCCATTTACGTGGTAAATATGGATTATCCCGTTCTTAAATTATCAGAAGAAGAAATAACTCTAAGAATGGTGAATGAAGAAGAAGAGAGATCAATAACAGCATGTACATACGAAGAACAAGAAGCAACCGAACCTATTCCAAATAAAGGAAATATCAGTTTAGATCTTACCATTCCAAACAATGCAGAAGAATGGTTGAAAGAGTACAATACAAAAAACAGTACCGAATATCAATTATTGCCCTCAACCGCATACGAACTTGACAAAATGACCGGAACAGAAGGAGAAGAGCAATGTAGCGCTTCAATCAAAGTAAAACGTACACTCTCGTCAGGAGAACCGTTGGGATATGGCAACTATATTGTACCAATAAAATTAACAGGAATCGATAACAAGGTTGCGGTGAATCATGATATTCATATAATAAAAGTCATCAATACAAATGAATATAATGATGTGAAAAGAGAACATGACGACGGAAAAAATTGCATATTCCATGTAAAAATAGCCATTGATAAACCGGGCTACGAGATGTCAGGTAGAGACATGAAATACTTCCAAGAAAAAATCGCCATTCAATGGGAAGCTATTACCGAACGCTTTAATGCACTCGACAAGAATGGATTATTGAAACGAAACTATATCTTTGTACCCGATGTGAAAGACATCATCGTGTATGATGAGAATTACTTCAGTAGAAAAGATAACCCTAGGATACCTTATGACAAATTTCAATTAATAGTCTGCTACGACTTTTATAAAGATGACAATATCAATATGGGGGGAGGAAGCTACAGTGGCGATATGAACGCAGGCATTGATCTCATTGGTATGGGCGCCCATTGCAAGAACGCTGAAGAGTTCGACAGAGTACTCAATCCGGAAACATCAGGTTTTGAAGAAGCTTTGGCACATGAGTTAGGACACTTTCGCGGATTACTTGATACGTATTTATGCGACCTAAGCTCATCCAATAATAAAATCAATGGGCAGTCTTTCACTGCCGAATGGGGAAATATGATGGGAGCTTATAACCGGCCAATTGGTGAGGTATGGTGGAGTGATTATGAAGCTTATGTAATCAACGTCACAGGTGCAAAACATTGCGCCGGTAGTGGCACAGTTGCGGCATATTTTCCCGAAAATATGGAGGTGACAGTTACTGAACAAGGGAAACCGTGCGATGATTTCACATTGAAATTCTATCCTAAAGAGGGCAGTATCATTAAATCCGTTAAACATGAATTTAAAGGGACTGGAGGAGTGATACAAATTGACGCTAGAAAACTCTTCTGGGAAAAAGAGGGCGGGTGGAACAACCGTCCATATGCCGGTTCCTTCTATAAACTCTTCTTGGTAGAAGCTATTAATAAAAAGACCGGAAAAAAAGCATATAAAATGCTACCTTATTATGATCTCCATAAACAAGGGCTAATTGACAAATCAGAAAAGCCTATTGACGGTGAATCAACTTTCAAGTATTCCATCAATATAGACTAACTAATATAAAAGTTTCGTAGGTGAAGCCAACAGTCTCCTACGAAACTTTTGCATAACACATTATTGATAAGCTAACCATGACTTTAAAATCGACAATTACACCACTTCTATTAATATGTACCACATTATGCTGGAGTTATCCCAGTAATAGGAAAACATATCAAGGAACCAAAGAAGTGACTTTCTCCTCGTCCGATATCAAATTGGTGGAGACCTTTGAGCGTTCTCAAAAAATGGCACTCTCCTACTCCCACAATGGCAACGATCCCGTTGGTCATTGGTACGAAGCAGCTTTACCAGGGCGTAATGCTTTTTGTATGCGTGACGCTTCCCACCAAAGTATCGCAGCCGAAATGTTAGGATTATCCAAGCATAATTTCAACATGATGAAGAAATTCGCTAAAAACATCAGCGATTCAAAAGATTGGTGTACGTTTTGGGAAATAGATAAAGATAATAATCCGTGCAGCGCCGATTATTTGGACGATGCTAATTTCTGGTACAATCTGAATGCCAACTTCGACGTTATATTCGCTTGCCAACGACTGTATGAATGGACGGGAGACGAACGTTACCTGAAAGATGAAACATTGGCAAAATTCTTCCAACTATCTGTTAACGAATATGTGGAACGCTGGAAATTGGAACCGGAGAATATATTGCTTCGTACACAAGAAATGAACATAAAACCAACTTCTAAAGGCCGCTGGCGTGAAGTACGCGGGCTTCCTTCGTATGTGGAAAACTATCCCGGACTAACTAATAGTTCCGACTTGGTAGCAAGTCTCTACGGAGGGTTCGAAGCATATAGTAAAATACTGGCAACATTGGGTCAAAAAGCAGAAAGCGAAAAGTTTCATTTTCAGGCTGAGGAATATCGCCGACATCTTGAGGAAGACTGGTGGAATGATGAAAACAAAACATACCACACTTTCTGGACAAAGGACAACCAATTTGCCGACGGAGAAGGACTTACATATATGCTATGGTTCAATGCAGCCCAAGAAAAAGAACGCATTCAGGGAACAATAAAAAAAATGATGGAACGCAAAAACTGGAACATCGAGAACATCTCACATTTCCCATTATTATGGTACCGTTACAACTATACACAAAAAGCTTATGACATTCTGACAACCATTACTACCATGCACCGTTTTGAATACCCGGAGGTATCCTACGGAATGATAGAAGGCATTGTCAGTGGAGCTATGGGAATAGTACCTGAGGCATCACGGAAACGGGTGACCACCTTACCTAAAATCATAGGTGAACATTATCTTCAAATAGACAATCTCCCTCTACTAGGCGGACTAATTTCTGTTCGGCACGATGGCAACAAGGCTACCCGGTTTACCAACAATACCACCGACACACTAACTTGGGAAGCTGCCTATATGGGAAAAGTGGATGAGCTAACCGTTAATGGAAAAAAACAAAAGACCAAATCACGCACCGACTTAATGGGAAATATAATTTCATATATCGAAGTTAGTGTCACCCCTAAAATGGAAGTAAAAGTAAACATTGAATAATCACTAATTTTATCATGAAGAAACATTTCGTTACCGGACTGTTTGCCGTATTAGCCATGACGGCAAACGCCCAGTCTTTCAAAGAATGGCAAGACCCGGAAATAAACGCTGTAAACCGTGCGCCAATGCACGCCAATTATTTCGCTTATGAATCAACGGAAGCGGCTATAAAGGGAATCAAAGAGAAATCATCCAATTTCATGACTTTGAATGGAACTTGGAAATTTAATTGGGTGCCCAATGCCGATGCCCGCCCTACTGATTTCTGGCAACCGGAGTTTAATGACAAAGGGTGGAATACAATGCCTGTTCCCGGTGTATGGGAACTGAACGGATTCGGAGATCCTATCTACGTGAATGTAGGTTATGCCTGGCGTGAACAATTCAGGAACAATCCTCCACAAGTGCCTACCGTTAATAACCACGTAGGTTCCTACCGTCGGGAAATCACTGTACCTGCTCATTGGAAAGGAAAAGAAATCATAGCTCATTTCGGTTCTGTGACTTCCAATATGTATCTTTGGGTAAACGGTAAATATGTAGGTTATAGTGAAGACAGTAAAATGGAAGCCGAATTTAATCTTACTCCTTATCTGAAACCGGGACAAAAGAATCTGATAGCTTTTCAAGTGTTTCGTTGGTGTGACGGAACATACCTCGAAGATCAGGATTTCTTCCGCTACAGTGGCGTAGGTCGTGATTGCTATCTATATGCCCGCGGTAAAAAACAAATAGCCGATATCCGTATCACCCCCGACTTGGATGCACAATACCAGAACGGTTCATTAGCTATCAATCTCACCACAAAAGGACGCGGTGAAGTAGAGCTAGGACTATTTGATGCAGATAATCAACCCGTAGTTACCAAATCACTAAATGCTTCAGGTAATATAAGTACAACGATGGAAGTTACATCTCCTAATAAATGGACGGCTGAAACTCCTTATCTCTACACCCTGCGCGCAACACTAAAAGAAGGAAACAAAGTACTGGAAGTAATCCCAGTCAAAGTCGGTTTCCGCAAAGTAGAATTGAAGAATGCACAAATTCTGGTCAATGGGCAACCGATTTTAATCAAGGGAGCCAACCGTCATGAGATGGATCCCGATGGCGGTTATGTCGTATCACGCGAACGTATGATTCAGGATATTCAGATGATGAAGATGTTCAATTTGAATGCCGTACGTACCTGCCACTACCCCGACAACAACTTATGGTATGAGCTTTGCGACCAATACGGTTTGTATGTAGTGGCCGAAGCCAATATCGAGTCTCACGGAATGGGATACGGTAAAAACACACTTGCCAAACGTGAAGACTATAAGAAAGCGCATCTGGAGCGTAACCAACGTAACGTACAACGTTGTTTCAACCACCCAAGTGTTATTATCTGGTCGTTAGGAAATGAGGCAGGATATGGCCCGAACTTTGAAGCTGCATACGATTGGGTAAAAGCGGAAGATCCCAGCCGTGCCGTACAATATGAACAAGCCGGAACAAAAGGGAAAACGGATATTTACTGCCCGATGTATGCCGGTTATCAATGGTGCGAGAATTATAGCAAAGACAATAAATACCAAAAACCATTGATTCAATGCGAATATGCCCACGCTATGGGAAATTCACAAGGAGGATTCAAGGAATATTGGGACTTGGTACGCAAATATCCGAAATTTCAAGGAGGTTTTATCTGGGATTTCGTTGACCAATCGGTACGCTGGCCAGGGAAAAACGGTAAGATGATATATGCTTACGGCGGTGATTTCAACCGTTTTGACGCCAGCGACATCAACTTCTGCAACAATGGTCTTATTAGTCCGGACCGTGTACCTAATCCCCATGCGTACGAGGTTCGCCATTTCTATCAGAACATCTGGACTACCCCTGCCAACCTTAAAAATGGAGAAATCAATATCTTTAATGAATATTTCTTCCGTGACTTGTCAGCTTATTATCTGGAATGGGAAATGTTGAAAGATGGAAAAAGTGTACGCTGCGGACGAATTGACAATCTGAACGTACAACCTCAACAGACTGCGAAAGTCAAGCTAAACCTAGGTGAGACAGATACGGAAGCCGAATGGTTATTGAACATTTCCTACAAACTGAAAAATAATGAAGACTTGCTTCCTGCCGGATATACAGTAGCCAAAGAGCAACTCACCCTAAACCCGTATAAAGCACCATCCATGCAACTGGGAAATTGTGAACTAAGCAATACTGAAACCGTAGCTCCGGAAGTGCAGGATAACGACAGACACTATCTGATTATAAGCAACGATGCTTTCCGGATCGAGTTCAGCAGGTCAAACGGATATCTCACCAAATATCAGATAAAAGGACTGGATATGATTAAAGAAGGAGCTATCCTGAAACCTAATTTCTGGCGTGCTCCTACCGACAATGATTTCGGTGCACACATCCATCGCAAGTATGTAGCCTGGAAAAATCCGGAAATAAGGTTAAAGTCGTTAAAACAACGTACGGAAAACAAGCAAGTTATCGTAGAAACCGCTTATGAGATGCCGGGAGTGTCTGCGAAACTCAATCTGACATACGTCATCAATAACGAAGGTGCCATTAAGGTTACTCAAAAAATGACAACGGACAAAAAGGCCAAAGTCTCCAATATGTTTCGTTTCGGTATGCAAATGCAAATGCCGCGTAGCTTCGAGACTATCGAGTATTACGGACGCGGTCCTATCGAAAACTACATTGACCGTAATCATTGTACTAACTTAGGTATCTATCGTCAAAGCGTCACAGAACAATTCTATTCTTATATCCGCCCGCAAGAAAACGGTACGAAAACCGATATCCGTTGGTGGAGAATGATAAATAAGGCCGGAAATGGTATTGAAGTTGTTGCGGCCTCCCCATTCTCAGCATCAGCCTTGCATTATACCATTGAATCACTGGATGAGGGCTGGAGCAAGCAGCAAGGACATTCTCCGGAAGTAGAAGAAGCTAATTTAACGAACCTATGTATTGACAAGATACAAGCAGGGCTCGGATGTGTAAATAGCTGGGGAAGCATTGCACTGCCTGAGTATCAGGTTCCTTACCAAGATTATGAATTTACGTTCATTTTATCTCCGATACAACACTGTATAGATATTCAATAGAAAATGAAAAAAAATCAAATAACAATATTCGTTATGGGAATGTTATTATTAACTTCCCTGACAATCTCTGCCAAGCCCAAACGAGTAATTATGATCGCTCTTGATGGCATATCGGTAGAGGGTTATCAAAAGGCCAACACTCCCAATTTGGATGCATTAATGGCCGAAGGAGCATTTTCTCTGACCACGCGCGTAGCAATGCCTTCGGTCACCCTGCCCAATTGGACCAGTCACCTCACAGGAAGTGGTCCCGAACAACATGGAGTGGTAAACAACGGATGGAAAATCGACAAGTTTGTGCTTCCTGCCGTAGAAACTGATACAGATGGATATTATCCGTCTGTATTCACAATCCTTAAAGAAGAAATGTCGGAAATAAAAACTGCTTTCTACTATAACTGGATTAATTTATTCTATCCTTATAATAAGAAGTATTTTGATGAAGTCTCTTATCTTGAAAAAGACGAGTACATACCTAACTATCAGAAAGCCATCAATTTTATTGTCCGGAATCAGGATAAACCGACAGTCGTATTTCTATACTCCGTTCATACAGACCATGCCGGACATAGACATAAATGGATGTCACCTGAATATATTCACTCCATTGAAGAAGCCGACGTTCAAATTGGCAAATTCATCAATGAAATGAAAGAAAAAGGATTGTACAAGGACACTCATTTTATGTTTTTATCGGACCATGGAGGTATTAACAACGGACACGGCGGAGTAACAACCAACGAAATGATTGTACCATGGGGAATCACAGGTCCCAAAATCAAAAAGGGATTTAAAATAGAAGAACCGAATAATACAGTCAACACGGCATCGGTAATTCTACGCTTATTCAAGATAAAACAACCATTATCATGGACAGGAGAGGTCCCTGAATCCATTTTCAAATAATATAAGACTTCACAAGGATCCATGGTTATCCTTGTGAGAACTAATTATATAGGTATAGTACGCTTTCAGGTACTATACCTATAAACAAAATAATTGAATTTATTCCATGAAACAAACACTGATTTTGATTTCTTTAATTTGCTTCAGTACAGGTAACATCATGGCTCAGCATACCATCGAAGTGAAAGGCAAAATCAAGTTTATTGAACCGAAAATGAACAAGATCGAAGCGACACGCCACGAGGGTACACAGAAAATAGTCGTTGCCGAAACTCCTGTAAACAAAGACGGAACATACAAGCTCACCATTAATGTAGACAAACCACAATCGCTAAGCTTATCATACCCATGGTGGCAAAGCGTGAACATTTGGGTAGAAGACGAGAACCTAGAAGTAGACTTTCACGGACGAGACACCGCTAAAATTGTGATAAAAAATCCACCCTATGTCTACATCAGAGGAGGCAAAAACAACGAGGTAATGAACTGGATTAACTTCGAAAGATACCGTAACTACCAACAGATGATTGAGCTATATCGTGAGCTCTACAACTCGAAAATTCACGAAGACGAGAAAGAGGAGATAAGAGTGGCGAGTGCTATCGGCTATTCCGACCAAGAGAACTACCGCGCTCATATGCGCTACATCTGCGAACACTATGCCGATCGCACTAGCGTGATAGCTGCCATAAACGATTTGGATGAAGAGAAAGACGCCGCACTAATAGAAAAGACGCTCAATACATTAGAAAAAAGCAATCCTAAAGTAGTGGCAAATTACCGTGCCACAGCGAAAAAAAAGAGAGACTGCGAATTGCGTATGCAAATCGGACAGTCAATTCCCGAATTCGAGGCTTATACTCCCAAAGGCAAAAAGATGAATGTACAAAATTTTAAGGGAAAAGTACTAGTGCTAGATTTCTGGGCAAGCTGGTGCGGTCCCTGCCGTCAAGAAGTACCTAACTTGAAGAAAGCATACGAAGAGTTCAAAAATAAGAATGTAGAGTTCCTAAGCGTCAGCGTGGATGCCAAAAAGGAAGATTGGATAAGAGCTTTGAAAGAGGAGAATATGCCTTGGCCCCAAGCGCAGGCTCCCAATGGCGGAAGACAGGTGATGGATACATATCAATTCAGCGGTATTCCTTTTATTCTGGTAATTGACCAAAACGGCTATCTTTACCGTAAGAACGTACGCGGCCAGCAAATTCAGGAAGCTATATACGAGTGCCTGACAGGCAAACCCACACAAGACAAAAAGAAGTCTCAAAGGATAAAAGCAGCAAGTATGATGTGAAACATAACGTCACTTCAGGCGAAAGCCGGCAGACTGCCACTGGGCAATTATTCTTTGTCAAATGAATTGTAAAACTTAAAGCATAAAGAAACACAAAGGAGCTACGGTGAAAGGCGCACGTATAGTTTTTAATGAGAAAAGCGGCGTTACCGCCACTGACCTACATGACAACAGTAAAAATCAGTAAAAGAATTCAAAAGAGAAACAAATATGACAGATTTATTTGGAAGTTAGTTCAGGAAGGCATACATTTGTCATGTGATTTTTTTCATAGTATTAGATTTAAGGTTAACAAAGGTTGGAGCAAGGCGTTGCTCCTTTTTTTATATCTGACAATAATGTGAGCCTCATTTGTTCTTTGTATCTGCTCTACAGCCTTTAGTATATGTTGTTTTTGGTCTGATTGCATACTAATTTCTTACTTTTTTCTGCAACTCTTTCATTCTCTGCATCAGTGTATCAAATTCCAGAGACTCTCCATAAATGAAGAAACGCTGCATGTCTGCATAATCTGCTTTCCATACCTCCATTTCTTTCTTTGGAATCATAAAATTGATTGTTTCAGGATTATGGAGATCATAATTGGCATACTTTAGGGCATAATACGCCTTACGATGCTCCACGATAGCATCATAAAGTGAGCGGTCTGCCAATGCCTCACGCCCATATTCTGTATCCATCAGTTTCTCTAAGTCATACAAATGGCGAGACATTCGCACGCTTCTTGGTTTTTCTTTCTGGAATTCCTCAGCAAGCAGAAAAAGTTTTTCAAGAAATGTGCGAGTTGGCACTACTGTTCTTATATTGCTATTGGCATCTGAATCTTCATCCTCAAAAGTCTCACCAATTAACGAACGGATTTGACGTTCCTCTGTTGGCTCGTCCATAGAAAGGCAACTAATTTCAATCTTTACACGTGGAGGTATATAGCTGATAGTATCTTCCACAATGGAAGGATAGTGTAGTAATATGACCGTAGGGTCTTTGTCTGAGTCAATCACTTTCCATTCACCGTTTTTATCTTGAACTTGGGTAATATTTTCAATTCTATACCCCGTAATACCCATATCTTTCAACCGTGCATCCAGTTGAGATGAAAGTGTCCCATGAATGTACTCTCGGGCTTTTTTACGCAACTTGTCACGCTGGTTCTTACTTGTCTTATTTATACCAAAGAATGAATGGCCAATAGCCAAGTCAATATCCTCAGAAAAACGTTCAATGATGTTGAATCCTTTAGATAGAGATGTACCTCCCTTGAATATCAATGCCTCATGACAATCGGTTTGGAATAATGCTTTTAAAGTAACTGTTACCCACCAGTCTTTTTCTATCGCTACTTGATTGATGCCAAAATGTTCTATCTCCGTCTGTTGCAACATTGCCAAGCGATCAACCAGTTCATTATTAAGCCATAGGTTCCCCATAAATCCTTCCTTTTTAAACATTAAGCATAGGTTTAACAATTTTTTTCATCCATACAGGCATCAAGTCCACATCTTTCATTAAAGCCTCTTTATCTGGCTCTTTTGACACTAACTGTCTAATTGTCTGCAATTCTTCTTGTCCAATATTTTCTTTCCTTAAGGCCCTTAGAGCCTGCACAAGTAAAGAAATAAGACGAGTCTCGTAACAGAAGTTCTTAGGAACCCCACGTTTCAATATCACATCGCGATTCAACAATTTTACCGTTCTATCACTACCTGTAGTTAGATATGTATAGTTCATCGGTACTTGAGTAGACAATCCTAACGCATTTAAAGCAGTCATGCCAGAGGGTAAAATCTCAGCATTGTCACGAGCAGCAATAGCCTGCACAATTTTATCAACAGAAGGAAGTACCATGCCAAACCGACTTTTTCTTGGCTTTGCATATATACCTTGGGCAATTCTTACAAGAACACCTTCTGTTGTCAATTCGGACAAGATACTCCCTACAAACTCAATGTGATATTCAGGAAAGTCGGAGCGAAACAGAATACTATCTTCAGGCATCGCTACTATGCGTTGCTTAAGAGTCGTACCATCTAAAGAATACTCATTAGTCATATAACCTTTGAAATTTTGATGATTTTTCCAATGCAAAATTACAATTAATTATCGAAAAGGCTGCATAAGAATCATCAATAAAGAAGAAAGTAAACTACGGAAATGAAATTCTCTTTCAAATATCCTACATATACCAATTCACCCGTTAGTTTAATAGCTGATACATTCCACCCGCCAATACACGAACCACCCCTTTCATCTCCAATTCAAAAAGAAGGGCGCTCATTTTCTGAACCGGAATATCCGCTTCCACTACCAATGTATTAATCTGAAGGCTTCCTTGCTTTGCCAGAATACTGACAATCTTTTGTTCTTCTTCCGATAAGTCGAGGAAAAGACTACGTTGCACATTCTCTGTTTTTACAGGATGAGAACCCGTGTTCCACCCCATCGCTGAAACAAAATCTTCTGCAGAGAGAATCATAGAGGCTTTGTTATCCCGGATCAACTGATTACATCCTTTGGAATACTCGTCAGCCACACGGCCGGGAAAAGCAAAACAATCACGCTGATAACCTTCGGCCAGTTCGGCAGTAATCAAAGAACCTCCTTTCTCGGCAGACTCTACAACGATAGTAGCGTCACACATACCCGCAACAATACGATTACGGCTGACAAAATTGTGACGATCGGGATTGGTTTCAGTGAGAAATTCCGTCAATAGCCCGCCATTATCCAACATATCAATAGCAGTTTTGCGATGGACGTATGGATAGATACGATCCAAGCCATGCGCTAGAACTCCTACTGTAGGAAGGTCATTGGCCAATGCTTCACGGTGGGCATGGATATCAATGCCATAGGCGAGGCCGCTGACGACCAGTACATCCGGACAAAGAGCCTTGAGTTGATGCAGAAAAGACGCGCAAAGCTGAGTCCCATAACCGGTAGCATGGCGAGTGCCTACCATATTAAGAATATGAAGGGAATTCAAATCGGCATTTCCTTTGAAGAAAAGAACAATGGGAGCGTCATCACACTCCCGCAAACGGGAAGGATAATCCTCGTCAATGAACGTCAGGCAACGGATATTCTTCTTACGGATAAAGTCTAGTTCACGCCCGGCACGAACGACGGCTTGCGGACAGTCCAACGCATCCACTACACGCTGATTTATATCTGGAATCAGTTCGGGAAGTTCTTTTCGGTTCCGGAATACATAACGGGCGCTACCCGCCTCGGAAACCAACCGTTTCGCTCCGATATGCCCTATGCCGGGCACCATTGTCAGAGCGATACTGTAAAGCTGTTCTTCTTCGTCGGATATCATTTCAGGTAGGGAGCAAAGACGTTGTCAAACAATTCGCTGTCACTCAAACGTCCATTTACTACACATACCGTTTCAACAGTGGATTTCACTACTACTTTATTATCACTTTTACGGAAGATGTCCTGATAGAATACGTATTTGACCCCTTCTTTCTTCATGTATAACTTGGATACAAACTCATCTCCGCTCTTCAACGGGGTCTTGAAGGCCATATTAATACGTGCCACCACCGGATCTACTCCCTGTTCATGGAGCCCGGCAAAACTTACGCCTGCCGAAGTCAGAAACTCATGGCGAGTATGCTCCAGATAATGCTGGTAATTGGCATTGTTCACAATTCCCTGAAGATCGCATTCGTAATCGCGTACCTTCATCTCCAACTCATAGATATAGTTCATCTATTGAAAATTAAGGATTAAAAGTTAAGAATTAAAATTGAAAGCAGGAACGAGGGAGTTAACCTCTTTTCTGTTCGATATCAAGACCTTTGAATTTCTTCAATTCTTCGGTAGATACCAGTTTATATAGCTTGTCACTAGGACGTATCTTATCCGATTTCATGGAGAAATGCTCACCTTTCTTCACTGTCTGCACCGGTTTCAAATCGACACGGGCTTCTTCCAAGGTCATAAATACCGCACCGGTAGTCGGCCCTGTAATCAGCAGTTTATCGCCTACACTTACTTCAGCAGCCTCCACCAGGAATTCAGACACACCGATATTGGAATAATATTTGATACCCTTACCTACATATATCTTACGTTCCGTTGCGGCAGAACCATAGTTACGGGTCCATTCTCCCAAACGCTGTCCCAAGTAATAACCATTCCAGAAACCACGGTTGAAGACCGTTTTCAAACGTTCATCCCAAGCCGCGATTTTTTCGTCGGTAAATGTATCTTCCAGATAAGCCTTGATGGCTTCCTTATAGCATTCGACCACTGTACGCACATATTCAGGACCACGGGCACGCCCTTCAATCTTGAACACACGTACGCCCGCATCCATCATTTTATTCATAAAGTGGATGGTTTTCAGGTCCTTCGGTGACATGATATATTCGTTATCAATATCGAGTTCCACATCTGTTTCCTTATCACGGACGGTATATGAACGACGGCACACCTGCATACAAGCGCCACGATTGGCGGAGTTATTCATTTCATGCAGAGAGAGATAACACTTACCCGATACAGCCATACAAAGCGCACCGTGACAGAACATTTCAATACGAATCAGCTCACCGCTCGGTCCGCAAATATTCTCTTCCCGAATCTGTCGATAAATCTCCGCCACCTGTTCCAGATTCAACTCACGGGCCAGTACAACTACATCCGCAAATTGTGCATAGAACTTCAAGGCTTCCGCATTGGAGATATTCAACTGAGTGGAAAGATGTACCTCCAGCCCTATCTGACGGGCATAATTCATTACCGCTACATCGGCGGCAATCACAGCAGAAATGCCCGCCTCTTTTGCCGCATCGACAATCGTACGCATCAAAGGAATATCTTTATCATAGATAATCGTGTTGACCGTCAGATAACTTTTCATCCCGTGTTCATCACACGTACGGGCAATTTCCCGCAAATCATCAATCGTGAATGTATTGGCCGAACGGGCACGCATATTCAGGTTTTCTATACCGAAATAGATAGAATCGGCACCTGCCTGAATGGCCGCAGCAAGAGATTCGTGCGAACCGACAGGAGCCATTATTTCAAAATCTTTCAAACTAAGACTCATAGAATATATACTTATTTGTATCAGTTAAGCAAATGAATGCGTACAAAGGTAGGCTTTTTTCCGTATTTTTGCAGCGAAAACAAGAAGTTACTTCAATCATAAACAGTAAATAACAAAATCATATATGAAAATTGGTCCTATAGATTTGGGTAAACACCCTATTCTGCTCGCTCCTATGGAAGACGTGACTGATCCGGCTTTCCGCCTGATGTGCAAGAAGTTCGGAGCAGACATGGTATACACCGAGTTTGTATCAAGCGACGCACTGATACGTGCAGTCAGCAAGACCGCACAAAAGCTCAGTATCAGTGATGAAGAACGCCCTGTCGCCATTCAGATCTACGGAAAAGATACGGAGACAATGGTAGAAGCAGCCAAAATTGTGGAAGAAGCGCAGCCCGACATTCTGGATATCAATTTCGGATGTCCGGTGAAAAGAGTGGCCGGAAAAGGGGCAGGAGCAGGAATGTTGCAGAATATTCCGAAAATGCTGGAGATTACCCGTGCCGTAGTAGATGCAGTAAAGATTCCCGTAACTGTGAAAACCCGTTTGGGATGGGACGCCAATAATAAGATTATCGTAGATTTAGCGGAACAGTTACAAGATTGCGGAATTGCCGCATTGACTATTCATGGCCGTACCCGTGCACAAATGTATACCGGAGAAGCCGACTGGACACTGATAGGTGAAGTGAAGAAGAATCCACGGATGCATATTCCTATTATCGGCAATGGTGACGTGACTACGCCTCAACGCTGCAAAGAGTGCTTTGACCGCTATGGAGTAGATGCAGTAATGATCGGGCGTGCCAGCTTCGGACGTCCGTGGATATTCAAGGAAGTGAAACACTATCTGGAAACCAGTGAAGAACTGCCACCACTCAGTTTCGACTGGTGCATGGATGTACTACGCCAGGAGGTGGTCGACAGCGTCAATCTGCTGGACGAACGCAGAGGTATCCTGCACGTACGCCGTCATCTGGCCGCCAGCCCCCTATTCAAAGGAATTCCCAATTTCCGCAACACACGCATTGCCATGCTACGGGCAGAAACTAAGGAGGAGCTCTTTCGGATATTTGATGAGATACTTACCAATCCATCCGTACAGAATCCTGCGGAGCAATACTATCCATATCCCCCCGTATGATGGGGGGATTGACTTTCAGTTGATGTACATCCTCCGGCAATAGATGACCGTCTTTCCGTATCGAAGAGTAATAATACCAATATCCGCCACCTCCCAATACGACACAAGCTACCGAAGCGGCTATCATCCAATTACGAAAAGTTCCTTTTCTTTTTTCTTTCCGCTGAATGGACGATATAACCGAACGCAGTCGTACTAATTCCTCTTTGCAATCATCACAAGTCAGGAGATGATGCTGGAACTCGGTTTCTTCTTCCCTACCCATACGGTTCTGTATATATAACCAAACATCCGCACGTTTGTATCCACACTTCTTTTCCATTTTTATATTCCTCCGGTTCATTCCGTTGCAAAAGGGACTTCCCCCTTTCTTTTATAAAGTTTTATCAAATCCGCCATCCGTTTCTTCAAATATTCCTTTCCACGGCTGACAGACTTTCTCAGATTCACTAATTTAGACGTATCCGATGTATTATACAATATCCGTACTACCTCTTCATATGGCTTGTTTTCTACATAAAGCAGTAACATAGCCCGTGCCAACTCTTCTCTTCCCTCCACCAATTCTCCATACACCTTGCCACTTCCATAACTTAATACATCCACCAGCGCACAGCATACCTCGTACTCATCCTTCTCATCTATATCAAGCAAATAATCAAAACGTCTGTTTGCTCCGCACGTATCCACTTCTCTCCTATCTTCTTTCGCCTGTTCCACTTTCCCCCAATCTTCTTCACTCAGCAGAATCTCCTCCCTTTTCCTGCTTTCCGTCCTAAGCCATTCACGAAACTTATTCCTTCCGGTCATCTGCAGTGAATTCAACAGATGACGTGCCGACGTAATTTGCTCCAACTTCCCCCGTTCCATCTGTTCCTGAACGGAAAGCACCGTTTCCATACTGACTTCCTGTATCATTTCCGTGTCTTCCTTTCCTCCCATATCCACTACCAGAAAACGTACAAAACGGCGGATCAATCTCCATATCTCCTCCCAGAACTCATTATCTTTCGCTGTCAGGCGTGCATAAAGCAATGGATATTTTAAGGGAAACAACAAAGACAATTCATCTATGCAAACAGTCTCCAGGTGTCCGGGTGAGACGAACAACGTCCCGTTGCAACAGGTTTTCTTATAAAACCCTTCAAAAAAGGCTGAAGATAATTTGAACGCAACAGTACGCCCTTCCTCCATTTTCAACTCATCATCCAACGTCAATTCCGTCTGTTTCTTCCGAAGGCGGAACACTGCATTTTGTAGCAACCGTTTCACCATGCGAAACATACAACGTTTCTCTGACTTCCGATGGAAAAATCCGGCAAATCTCCGACGGGTATACCAATCATTCAATAATCGCTCTTTCCATTCGGCGAATTCTATCAAGGAACAGCTCTCCGGTAAAATACCGGTTTGAGCGACAAGTTCCCTTATCGCCGCCTGTCTGTCCGCAATAAATCCACTCCTTTCCAGTTCATAGCGTTCGCACTCTTTCGCTACGAGTTCCTCTATCGCTTGATTAGTAATCATAATCTAATGACTTTAGCCCGTTTCGTTCTATAAGAAGGCATCATTTGCCCCGCTTTCGCATTCACGTAAGTAGGATCACATACGACATATCTTTTACCATTCAATTCGACATAAGCTCCCCTTATCTGATCCTTACCCACGGAAACGGCGGTTGCCATGTGTCCCGGATAATCAAGCAACACCACTTCCCTACCCAAAAGATGGCGGACAAGCCAGGCAAAAAGTATGGAACGATCTTCGCAATCGGAAGCCGGATAATAAAAATTCTCTGCCATAAAGAAAGGCTTTTCATATCCAAACTGTTCTCCGTCAGTCTGATAACGAAATCCGGCCTGTACCCACAATAGTAATCGGTTGAGCGCCTCAGCAAAAGGCTTTCCCGATAAGTGCGCAGACAAAGCGGCTTTCAACTGTTTACCAAGTCTGTCCGTAACAGCCGCACGAGCATATACCGCTAACTCGCACGAAGGATATTCCTTGTAAAACCGTATCTCATTCTGATTCACCTCTCCTTTTATTTCCATCTCCGCAGCCTTGACACAAAAAGATTTCGGTAATACAGGCAGTAGCAATTCTTTGTGCATCATCAATGACAGATAAGGAGCCTGAACCAATTTATCCGGCAACCGATAGGTAAATATACTCGAATGACCCTTCATCTTTTTATCTTCATCGGAAATCACATAAAATAATTTTCCATCCAACTCCAAATAAGGGCAGGCATATACCTCTTCACGAACAGGGAGCAACAATACCAGAAAGTTGTCTACCCTGCCCAAACGTACATCATAACCGGACTGTACCAGCAAGAAGTGCTGGAATACCATCCGGCAGTCTTTACTCTGTAAGCTTGAAAGGCGGGCAGCCACTTTTTTCGCCAGTAAAAAATAAGCCCAATCGTTCATCTGCATCTTCTGTTTGTGGTGAAGCATATCCTTTAATAATGTCGTAAAACGACTATCTGTAATGTCTTTCCAAAGATTCCCCACCGAACGCTCCGTTATACCGGACAACGAGAACTGCCGACGTTGATAGTGTATAGCCAATTCCGCCCCGAAGAAATCTAATCGCAACGAATCATTCGTTTGTCCTAACCAACGGTTGTCCGAATCCTCCTCTTTCTGTCCTCCTCTACGGACAGGCATACTGTCCGGTATCTTTTCCAGTATCCCGTCAACCTTCACTGCTTCATCCCGCATATTTTTCTCTTCTTGAAACAAGACAGGGGACAAAGGTTTCGGTGTTTCATCAGGAACTTTTCCCTGAAACAAGCGATATTCTTTCCATGCTTTTGTCAGAAAATCAATATATTCCGCATTAATCTCCCGTCGGAAATCATTGTAGTCTTCCAACAGTTCTTCCCGAAAACCGGTGAACCCATTGCTTCCAAACGAGTTGTCATCTTGGGCGGACAACTGAACCGAGAAGGCAATGAATAGGAATGCGCAGAATAATATACGTCTATTCATACTGAAAGAAAAGACATCGTTCATTGTACTTATTTTTAGTTACTGCAACGGAAACAATCAGTGTCGTATGAGACTTCAGAGAAGTTTCCTATTTCTTAGGCTGATAGGCCTTATATTTTTCATCATCCGACAGGGCTTGTTCTGGTTCGACTGGAGTTAATTGCTCGGTAGTAGCGACCAATCGTTCCAATAATACCTTTTCAGCCGCTTTCACTAATCGTTCGCTATAATCCTCCCTATTCCGTAAGATTTCTTTCAGATTTTCATCCGACCGCATACGTATGCTATCCATATATCCGTCTGTCTCTACCTTTGGATGCGCAGGAGTATGCTCTTCAATCGACCGTTCTCCCTTGCCTATCTCCCCCGGCTCCGTAGCTACAGATACAAGCAACACCACAACCGTATAAATAATAAAAGGAATATGGGTAAATCCTATGAGAACAAAAAAAACGGCCAAAGCCATCAAGGTTCCGGGTTCCATTCCCCTCAACGAGTCCTTACACATAAAAGCAAAAATAGTCCAGACAGTCGCTGTCACCAGAAACTTCCAATGCTCTTTATAATACCATCCCATACTACTCCATGAAGCAATAATCATCAATGAACCTACGAAAATAGTAAGAGCGGCCCCTGCTCCAAGTTCCACCCCACCCAGACTGCTATAAACACCCAGTTCATTTGTCACATAGCCATATCCGACCCCCACCGTAAAAGATAAAACAGTAGGAATCACTGCTGTATAAAAAGAAAGCCATGGGAGACGTATAAAATATTGAACTATCGGATTCACAATGCAAAGTAACGGAATCAGATAAAGAATATTTGCATAATTGACTATTTCTGTGCCATCCGAAGAAAATATACTTGAGAGGTCAGAGATTCCCCGACCCAAACGGGATAATTGTGTTATTCCCTCAAAAAAAGAATAAGACTGATGAGTAACAAATCCGAATGTTCCCGAACCGCCAATGGATAACGTTATCCACGGCAGAAACAAAGAAATCAATAGAACGACCGAACCAACCATTTCTATAAAAGCGGATTTTCCATGAACTTTTTGTTTGTTTATCATACTATTATAACTTTATGATGATTACTTAGTTTTGTTTTCCCCTCATAATAATATCTCATTAAGTTTCACAGGCAATGTTTTCTCTCCGTTGCTCCAACTACCGCTCCATCCACCTTGTCCGTCAGTAGTGAGCGTGAATGTACCAGTCACGGTACCGTTGTTGTATTCCTTTAGCATATAGACACCGTTTTCCACCATACCTTCTAAAAGGATGGGAGTGTTGTACTTTGTATAGCAATAGTGTCCCCTTACCTTCGCATCGGGATCCGGATTGTTCAACGCCATCTTAATTTTAGCTTTCGAAAGCGTCCCTTCCAAGTGTACATGACCTTGTCCGGAAACAACACTGCTCTTAAATGCCAACTTCGTTTCATCCCACAATATTTGATAATCATTAATCATCCCTTGTTCCACATCGGCGGCATCTACCACCTCACCATCCGTCAGTGTCATTGACTTACTCTTCGGGTCGTACACCAGTTTCGCACTTATAATGGCACCGCTCAAAGATTCATACTGAATATCCGCCTCATTACCATTCACCTTGCACGCCACGATGTTACAGTTTCCCTCGTGACGGTCATTCGCCACAAAGAAACCGCCATTATTCCATCCGAAACCATTGTAAATGGATTTCTCATAGAGATTGATAGCCAACGTCACTTCATAACGACCGTATGGCAGTCCGCCCTCTTCGTCCGTTTCCGCTTCCAGCTCGAACACCCATACTCCCTTGAAAGGTTGAGCGTTTTCTTCAATCACGCTTTCCGCATGAACAGTACTAGCAGTCACCGTATCTGCCAGCGACTCAAACAAGTAGGCTTTTGATTCTTGATTATCCGCATTACCGGATCTGTTTTTGCAGCCGACAATGGCAAACAATAAAACAACTAAAAGTAAATAATTCGCTTTCATCTTATTAAAATGTGTTTAGTATCTATCTGTAGATTGATATCCTTCTTCTTCGTTCTCTTGAGTTGTGGCGGTATTTATTTCTCATCATAATAGTCAATCTCCCGCTCTTCTATATAAGGGAGATTATCTTGTCCCTCTCCTTTTTGTTCAATCAAACGTTCTGTCCAATTACCCTTTTCATCGAACTGCAAATACTTATAAGTTCCAAAAACCATCAAATGTTTCCCATTATCAATCTCTGTATTGAATTTTTCCCGGAATCCCTTATTATTATAAGTAAACTTGCTTATTCCTTTATCATTGGGACTATAACGTTCGCAAACAATAGGATTTCCCTTTTCGTCATAAGTCCAATAAATTCTCATCACAGGCTTCCCACTATCATCTTTATCCACAGATAATACTTCAGCAATCTGTTGCTTTTCATTTCGTATAATATCATATGAATTAGATTGATAACTATTAACCAAATTTCCTTGTTTATCAAATACCTCGCACTTGCTTTCCATTCCGTCAGGCAAATAATTAATTATTGTTTTTCCTGAATACTGTTTTAATGTATCCACACCAATATATAATATATACGTGCTTATTTTGCAAGTTTTTACATTACCTTGTAATTCGCCCAGAATCAAACTTGACATTGGCTTATTACCATCACATCCTACCACGGAGCAGATCATCATTCCCGACAACAGGAAAATAGAGAAAAATTGTTTCATATTCAAATTATTTTTAAGATTAATATTTAGGAATGTCTGGTTGTTGCTTGATTTATCACTTTCTATGGAATCCGGTAGAATCATGACACCACTCGTTGCCGTCATTATCGTGAAAGTTGCTCAGACTGTTTTCGTGTGTTTGGTTCAGCTCTATGCGGTGGCCATATTCATCATACCCTACATACGATTCCAAGTCGGGCTGGCTCCTCTTTTTCTTTGGGGAAGATTGCATGTCTTTTACCGCCTGCTTGGGATTGAGCAGTCCGGTTATCAATCCGATACCTACACCGATATAAGCTCCCCACTCAGACACTTTAGGCACACTGCCCGATTCTATGATATCTAAATAGTCAAGCAGGAGACAAATCAGGAGCATTATACCCCCAAAGGCTAATCCCATCGAAATCGCTCGAATAAGTATGGCGAAAGCATATTTGAAGATGACAATACCCAATATACCCAACACAATCCACATGATGATTTTCCAAGTCGAAGTACCGCTTTTCTCTGCAGATGGTGGGATCGGTGCTCCTTGACCGGAAGAAACAAGATATTTAGCTGTCACATAACAAGTGTTGCCATTGTAATCGATGACAGCCCATCCATCGCTTATAGCAGTAACGTCCACTTGCGTGCCATTGCGGAGTTTTCCTACACACATAGCATCGGCATTTGGTTCGCTTCGTACATTCAGCTCCGTATTAACCTGCACCACATAATTTGTGGCGATTGCATAGATTGGAAACAGTGCCCAAACAAGATATACAAGAAATCGTTTCATGGCAAAAAATTTTGTCTCATCGTCGTCCGATCACTCCAATCTGAACATGACAGGAACTGTAAATTTCACACGCACCGTTTTACCTCTTTGCATTCCCGGCTTCCATTTTGGCATGGTATTGATGATGCGGACAGCTTCCTCGTCCATAGAAGACTCCACACTTCGCACCGCTTTGGCATTGGTTATCGTACCGTCCCGCTCTACCACAAATTGCACAATCACACGCCCTTGTGTTCCCGCTTTTTTTGCCGCCGCAGGATATTGAAGGTTTGTGGTGATATATTTCATCAAAGCTGACATTCCTCCAGGAAATTCAGGCATTTGCTCTACTACGTCAAAAGCTATATCCGATTCCAGTTCACTCTCTTCTGCCTCAGGTGCTATGATAGGAGTAATTTCCTCCTCAGAAAAAGGCTCATCAGTTATTCTATCAGATTCTGTGAGTATCTCCCCCAAAAGCATATCCTCTTCGGATAGGGATTCACTGTCTTCACCATAATAAGTAATCGCACGCCTCTGCATGGCTAACAAATTTCCTCTACAATTACTTTCCCGCCTACACAAACGCTTTACCCAATTGCCATGTGCATCAAATTCCAAATAATCAAATGTTTCTGAATAGACACAACACTTTTCGTCATAAACAGACTTGATATCGCTTTTTATTCGCTTTCCACTATCATCGTAAGCCAATTTGAGTTCATCTACAATAGTACCCTTATAATAACCTGTGATAGTAGCAGGATAACCGTTGTCATTATATGTATAACATGTAAATGAGATAGGCTTTCCGTCTTCACCTTTTCGAGCATAAACCATTCTCACTATCTGCTGTTTGTCATTTCTGACAATACTATCCAACAACTCATTGGGAACAAGATTTCCTTGTTTATCGTACATAAGTTCTTGTTCACCCAATTTACTCAAGATGCCATTTTTAGAAAAGATAAAAGTCTCTTCTTGAATGTCTCCTTCCCTTATTGTATCCTTATCATTAATACTCACAATGTAAGTAGCCTTATTGCACAGCTTCACGTTTCCCTTTAACTCATAATTAATCAAATCCGAAGTTCTCTCTTGCTGATTACCACCACAGCCTACCAATCCAAAAATGATGGCTGACAACAAGAAAATAGAAAATAATTGTTTCATAATTGCATTACTTTTAAGATTAATATTTAAACCAATTTTTTGATAGATAGCCCATAAACGCCCACGATAACTCATCCATTTTTTTTGCTTCTTTATTATCCATATTTAGAGTTGCTTTTCCCCAACGATAAAATCGTCCATACGATAGATCAACAAAAGGAGCTTTCTCCGCAGTAGTGCTGTGCTTCATTGTTTTTTCTATTATTTCGTATGTTTGAGGAAATTTTTCATACCCAGCTATTTTACTCAATGCATTTACCTCCTCTACAGACATCGATTCCGTGACCGATTTATTAAGTGGAGAAGATGCACAAGCGGTAAACAACACGATTGCACTTAATAGTAACAGATTTTTCATTGTACCTTATTTAAATTCGTTAATTTATTTATTCTTGTTCATGCGACTTGCAGTTTGTATCTGTATAATATTTGATAGTGCGATAGCACTCAAGTTGCAAAGAGCCATCATCTCCTTTTACGATATTTCCATACCACTTCAAATCACTTTTAAGACTTTCAATCATATCACCCTTGACAACCTTCTTTATCCAATTTCTAGCCTCATCATACGCATAATCAAAATCTAAAGTAAATGCATCAGCAGTTTTCTTCGATGGATATACAATACTTTCATGTGTCCATGACGCCAAATCTCCATATTCATTATAAGTATAACTTTCGATACTGCAAATTGAATCAATTTTATTATTTTCAAGAATATAAGTATCTTTTCTTCCCATACATAAGCCATCATCCCCATGAATATATGAAGAACATAACTCTCCCCTCGCACTGCCAAATAAGAGATGACCACTTATTCTACGTTTCATGGTTGTAATATCCCCTTTATCATCACATGCAAAATAGACATCACCTTCTCCATAGTAATGCCCAAAATGTTCTTTTCTAGGAACAAAATCAACACTTTTCAATTTGCCATTATCGTAATAATGATAAGATTTACTATAGGTTCCATAGTCACGACTAATGAGTCTTCCCGATGAATCATATCCATAATGCTGCGAATGACGGGAAAGGTCTGAACCATCGACTATTCCACGTTTATTGTACATATAACGCAATTTGCCTGATTCATCATAATTAAAGCCAATAGGATCACCATATCTTCGTTGTTCGTCAAACCAGTTCCCCACATACGTCAGTTTTCCACTTTCATTAAATTTCATTTCAGTCCGTGTCTTACGTCCCCAACTTATTTTAGAAACCGCACTTTTCAAACCAAATTTTGCCCAATCAGTAGGATAATTCACAAAATCAGGGACAAAGGTGGCAGTTTCACCATCAAATCCTGTCATATTCTCAATCAAAGGAGTAACCGCATAATAGAGCCACAACGAATTTTGCTTCCTTTCCACTGCTTTCTCTGTTATCTTAGATGCTATATTACATCCTATCATGCTTGTCAGCAAACCAGTAATCGGTATTAGTTTCAATAACTGTTTCATATTCATAATATATTTCATTTTGTTAGTTCTGATTTCTTTATATTATATACTCGTTGGCGGAATTAAATCTTTTATCAATTTAATTCCGCCGACGAGTAAGTTTATATTACCACCTTATATCCTCAAGCTGCATCTTTGAATTCAATACCTTCCACGGAGTAGAATTCGTAGTCACCACTTCATAGCGTGTAAGTTTACCTGCCCCCGAAGCCACATTCTTCACTACCACCCGACAAGCTGCAGAAACATTTTCAGGGAAGGACGCGGAAGCCGTTCCACCGGAATAAATCCGCTGTTCGCCTACATAAAATTCACTACTGTTAAAATCGTACGTTTTACCACTATCATCATATCCTTTTAGCAAGGACGTATCAAAAGTCAAAGTCACATCATCTCCCGTATTCAGTATCTTAAAACTAAATTCAACCATAGTTCCTATCTTGATACATTGCACAAATTCCGTTTTCAATCTTGAATCATATGGAGTAATCGTACCGCAACTGCCGCCGCCATCCAATTCACCGCCATCGCTTCCATTTTTAGCGACTGACACCTCAACAGAGAGTGCTTCGCCCTCCGCTTCTACAAGCAAAATGACCGTCTCATCTTTCGTGATTCGCTGGCGGTCGATATTCACTACCACCGCACTCTCTTTTCCGTATGCCGTGCTGCCACTTGAGGGGCTCACCGACAGCCAAGACGCAGGAGAGGATTTCGTGACCGACCACGGCACAGACGTACCGGACGTACTGATATTGCGAATGGTAAATGTCTTGCTTGTAGACTGCCCGCCGAAATTCAACGAAGCGATATTCAGTTTGATGCGGGAAGTACCCCATTGCAGTACCATATCTCCAGAAGCTTTCTCACCGGCAACTACCGATATCCGTTTAGTATTCGTCTTATAACCGAACTTCGCAATCTGTATGGTATATTGTCCCGGCTCCATCTCCGGAAATTCATAACTGCCGTCACTCCCCGTATTTATTGTTTTCCCGTAAGGGGAAAGCGAAACATGAGCATCTTGAATAGGCTCTCCATTATCGGCATCATTGACTATGCCATATATTGTCCCCATCGTCTCTACTTCGTCTTTAGCACAGCTGCAAAACAGCCCGCATATACACAAGAAGGAGAGCCCCGAAAACAATCTGATAAATACCTTTGCCATCATAGTATATAGTTTGTTGTTTATTAAAATCGAAAGCCTAATGTCATTCCGTTACAATCCCCCATAGAAGGATAGACAGCCAGGTTGACCGACTTCTGTTTTTGTCTGATAGACCGCTTACGCCCATTAACCACCAAAGCGTCTATCAAATTATACACATACAGCGCTGCCGCACCACCGATACATACATTACGTACATTCTCCCAATTATCAGCCTTGGTATTATAAGTTTCCAGGTGCTTAGGCTGCTCACGCATCTTCTTCACATACGAGCTGCGCAAATTCTCCGCTACCAATATCCCGGCGACTAATGCGACTTCTCCTCCCAAGATACAGACTCCTTTCGTAGTATTTCCTTTATGAAGTTGTCCCCATCCGGGTACAATCAGCGACCGGGCAAAACCTCTCATTCCATATTTCCTACTGAATGACAAACGGTCGAAAGCCGGATTCGCCTTATCCGCAACTCCATAAAGCGCATAACAACGATAGACCCGTTTTCCATCCGGATAAACAAGATATTCCCAGTATTCATCATATTTGCAAGAAGTTACGGTAACCCGCTCTCCCTGTATATCGTATGAGAAATGATAATTCTCACTTTCGGAAGCAATGCCATTGTCCTGCTGAAGTGCAATCTGTGCCACAGCCTGTTCGCTAATGTGACGCGTCCTTTTAATATAGGTAGAAAGATTCAGCAGGCAACTGTGCCGCGCATCCTCCAAGTTACGATGTTCCCCTTCCGTTATCTGATAATGGAAAGTACCATTGCCAGGAGTCGGAGTTCTGTTTGCCAACCATGCAGGACGGAACTTTTCCGAACGTTCCAAAACCTTCTGCGCACAAACATGTAAAGGGACCGAAGTTCCCAACGCTATCCATATCATAAAAGACAGAGAGTGTATCTTTCTTATAAAAGTTAGTTTCATAAGCCTTACTTTTACCTACTCGACTTCATCATTGATAAACTTTTCAACTGACTTTGCATAATCTTTATGGAGATTAGACTCTTCCAATGCATCTTTAATGGCCTGTGTACGCCTCTTCCTAGCCGACTGCCTATCCACCAGAAAATAAATCTCATAACTGTTCAATCCATCCGAACCCTTGCGCATTAATGCAAAACTTTCTTCCAAATCCCCCTTCACAGCTCCTTGAAATTTACTGATACAAGCCTCCTGAAAACGATTGTACTCGGTCGGCAACTCTACGCCTTCGTCTATTCCCATGTCACGCATCGTCTTTCCCTTCAAGTCTTGTCCCATCTTGACCGCCATCTCCACGCATGCCGCATTGAAAGCTGCCGACCTGCATACTGTGGCAGAACGGCAACCGGTAGATGTGCCAATCACTTCATAAAGATCCGGGTTGGCATCCATCTTAGCATAATGTTCGCTGAGTTTTCCCCGCAGGGTTCGTGTTGTTCCATGAATCTGCCAACCGACCTGAACCAGTTCCTGCAATCTTTCATTCTGTTCATCGGCACGTGTGTAGACTGTCGGCTTAGAACTGCCACAAGAAGTTAGCACAGTAATGACAAAGCACGTCAAGGCGGTAGTAACGAATAAATGTTTGTTTTTCATAATCTTCTTATCCATATTTTAATCGTTTGTTCCAAATAAAGTGGTATAAAACGAGCGGTTCTCCCCCGTATTCCTAACCAAAATCTACCAGATCACACTACAAAGGAAAAGCCTGTTTATACCACTTTAACTTTTATAACTCTTTCCTATCCGGTAAATCGGTCTATCTACATAACTATTGAACGAAACATTAAAAATGTGACAGCAGCAACAAACTTTTTTTCATAGTTCATCGAAAAAAACGAAAAAGGCGTGATACTGCTTTTCCTTATCAGATAGTGAGGCTCTGGTAAACCCGAATACGAATAAGTAAAAAGACAGTCCACGCCCTATGGCTTAACAAGGGTGTAAACATCTATAATACTTATTATTCCCGTATTCAGTAGAAAATTTACCAGACTTTCACTATCTAGAAATAATAATTATCACATTTATATAATTGCTCCATTAACGATTGATCCCATTCCGAAACAATCATTAATGACACAAATGTATAAAAAGATTTTGAGAAAAGAGAAAGAAAAAGAGAATACTTACAAACAAACGGTTCACACTACACAAATTCTATTTAAACATCGGCTGTGCAAACCACCTCTTAAACATCCAGGTTGCCACTACATACAATAAAAATGCGGAGAAGAATCCTACCACAGCGTCGATGACGTAATGTGCTTGAATATATACGGTAGCCCCACAGAGCAACAAATAGAAAGGCAGTAAACAGGCGAACAGCTTCTTACTGCCGCGCCAAGCCATAATCATCAAGATAGTAGAAATGCCGACGTGCGAACTCGGAAATGCCGCTGTGGGACGTTCACCCACTTGCTGGGAACTTTCTACCAGGCTATAAAAGAATCCGTGCTGGTATCCCGGTCCGGGCAACAACTCCTGATGATAATTGAAATAGTCACCGATAGCAGGAAAAACTCCCTTAGCCACGTTATCAAATCCGATAGCCGGAAAATAGAACTGAGGGCCTGCCACTGGGATAAAGATATAAAGCAAATAATATATAAAGAAAGAAGTAACCAGTACAAAGGACATCTTTTCGAACCATTCGAACCTATAAATGAAATAAAACAACGCCACAATCAGCATCATCGGATAATAGAAGAAATATCCCATATTAAACGCTTCGCTGACCAGAATATGAGGAAACGTATGGCAGAACCAGATAGCAGGTTGTCCACTGAAGATAAACTGTTCGATGGTAGCAAAGACATGGTCCAGGTTCGGAAAAAAGCGATTGAATTCAAAAGTATCCGGATACCAATATGAAAGCAGGCTCATCTGAATGACGATACGCACAAACGCCGAGAACTTACAAGGGGCAAGCCGATAAAGATACATCAACAGGAAAGTCATTGCAGCAATCATGGCTCTATCCAATAACATATGCCATGGATGGTCCATCCTCTGAAACAGGAATAGAATCAATATGGAAGTCAGCAGATTATAAATCAATGTAATCTTCTCCACAGCAAACAACCCTTTCCGGGTCTCTACACGCTTAAATAAGTCTAAAGCCATCCTTCGTTTTTATACCAGGCAATGGTTTCACGTACCCCCCTCTCCAAATCGTATTCGGGTGTATATCCCAATTCGTTAATTGTCGGGGTTATATCACACTGCCAGTTGCGTTGTTTCATTATCTTATATTTATCAGAATTCAATGTACTGCACTTCTTGGAACGCGTAGCAACAAATTCAGCGAGCAAAGATATAACTTTTAGCACAATTAACGGACATTTCAGATGAAGAACAAACGGATTCCCTAATTCTTTTTGTATCAAGTCCGAAAACGCGCGGCTTTTATAGACTTTCCCATCTGTCAGAAAATACGCCTTTCGGATGACTCTTTTCTCTATACCCAAGAAAATAGCCTGCACAATGTCTTTCACATAGACAAAAGTCAGATCTTGCCGCTTGAAACCAACCGAAAAATCAAAATGCTTCTGAATGGACTTAGCCATTAGGAAATAATCTGATTCACGAGGTCCATACACTCCCGTAGGGCGATAAATGACATAAGGAAAACCGGGGATACTTTGAATATATAATTCAGCCTTCAACTTACTGAAACCATAAGCTGTGTTGGGCATGGGAGAATCGTCCTCTTTTATCGGAGTGTAATCTGTCTCGTGCACAGGACCGAACACACTAAGCGTACTTATATATATGAATTGCTTCGGGACCATATTCAACTCCCTCAACGTATCAATAAAATACTTTGTCTGAAGATAGTTCACGTAGTCGAAAGTTTTTTTGTCGAAACATTTCGTAACACCGGCACAATGAACGATATAATCAAACTTATTATATGTCCCTTTATGACCGGAGAGTTGGGCACGAAGTTCATTAGGATGTGCAAAGTCCAGTTCCAGAAAGTGAATTTTCCGATTCTTCAAATATTGTCTGCTACTAGTAGGACGAACTCCCGCCCACACACTAAACCTTCGTTTCAACGCTTCCTCTACAATGAAACTCCCGATAAAACCGCTTGCACCCGTAATTAAAATACTCTCCATTCCTACTTTTCGGCTCTATATAAATACAATTAAAATTTCGGTTACAAAGATACGATAAATATAATAGTATTATTACCGGTTTTTTTATTTACTTTGTAGCCATATCAACAGATGATGACCAATAAAAATACATATTATGGCGAAAAAGAAAGAAAAGAAAGAGAAAAAGGCCGGTAAGAGAATGAGTAAAAAAGAGCTGGCAGCGTTGTTAATAGACTTTTTCCACGCCAAATCCAGTGAAATTCTAAGTATGAAATACATTTTCTCGGAATTGCGTCTTACCACCCATCCGCAGAAAATGCTATGCGTCGATATATTACATGACCTTTTGGATGACGATTATATCTCCGAAATTGAGAAGGGCAAGTTCCGTCTGAATAATCACGGCACAGAAATGATAGGTACCTTCCAACGCAAAAGCAATGGAAAGAATTCCTTTATTCCCGAAGAAGGAGGCGAACCGGTATTCGTAGCAGAACGCAATTCCGCCCATGCCATGAACAATGACAAGGTAAAAATTACATTTTATGCCAAACGAAAGAACAGGGAGGCAGAAGGGGAAGTAATCGAAATACTGGAACGTGCCAACGACACTTTTGTCGGTACATTGGAAGTAGCCAAGTCATACGCATTTCTAGTAACGGAAAACCGTACACTTGCCAATGACATATTTATTCCGAAAGATAAACTGAAAGGCGGAAAAACCGGAGATAAAGCGATCGTGAAAATAACAGAGTGGCCTGACAAGGCAAAGAATCCCATCGGACAAGTGATAGACATATTAGGCAAAGCAGGCGACAATACCACTGAGATGCACGCCATTCTCGCAGAATTCGGCTTACCATACGTATACCCGAAAGCAGTAGAGACAGCAGCCGATAAGATTCCGGCAGAAATCACTCCCGAAGAGATAGCCAAGCGTGAAGACTTCCGCAAGGTGACAACTTTCACTATCGACCCGAAAGATGCTAAGGATTTCGACGATGCGCTTTCCATCCGCTCCATCAAAAACGGATTGTGGGAAGTAGGCGTACACATTGCCGATGTGACACACTATGTAAAAGAAGGAGGAATCATCGACAAAGAAGCTGAAAAGCGTGCCACTTCCGTTTATCTGGTAGACCGCACCATCCCAATGCTCCCCGAACGGCTGTGCAACTTCATCTGTTCGCTCCGTCCGAATGAAGAGAAACTCGCTTTCTCCGTGATTTTCGATATTACCGAGAAAGGAGAAATCAAAGACTCACGCATTGCGCATACAGTCATCAATTCCGACCGCCGTTTCACTTACGAAGAGGCGCAGCAGATTATTGAAACTAAAGAAGGTGACTACAAAGAAGAAGTACTTATGCTGGACACCATCGCGAAAGCACTCCGCGAAAAACGGTTCGCAGCGGGAGCAATCAATTTTGACCGCTACGAGGTGAAATTCGAAATTGACGAGAAAGGGAAACCTATCAGTGTGTATTTCAAAGAGTCGAAAGACGCCAATAAACTGGTAGAAGAATTTATGCTTCTTGCCAACAAAACCGTAGCAGAGAAGATAGGACGTGTACCCAAAAACAAAAAGCCTAAAGTACTGCCCTACCGTATCCACGATCTGCCGGATCCGGAGAAACTGGAGAATCTGTCACAATTCATCGCTCGCTTCGGCTACAAGGTACGTACAAGCGGAACAAAAACAGATATTTCAAAATCCATCAACCATTTGTTGGATGATATACATGGAAAGAAGGAAGAGAATCTGATTGAGACCGTGTCTATCCGTGCTATGCAAAAAGCCCGTTATTCTACACATAACATCGGTCACTACGGACTGGCATTCGATTATTATACTCATTTCACCTCACCCATCCGCCGTTTCCCGGACATGATGGTTCACCGTCTGGTAACGAAGTATATGGATGGAGGACGCAGTGTATCCGAGGCCAAATACGAGGATCTTTGTGATCACAGTTCAAATATGGAACAAATTGCAGCCAACGCCGAACGGGCTTCCATCAAATACAAACAAGTGGAATTCATGAGCGAACGTCTGGGACAGATTTACGATGGTGTCATCTCCGGAGTAACCGAGTGGGGACTGTATGTCGAACTTAACGAGAATAAATGCGAAGGTCTCGTCCCTGTCCGTGACTTGGATGACGATTATTATGAGTTTGACGAAAAGAACTATTGCCTTCGTGGACGCCGCAAGAACAGAACATATAGTTTGGGAGATGCTATTACTGTTCGTGTAGCACGTGCCAATCTGGAAAAGAAACAGCTCGACTTCGAATTAATTGAGAAATAAATTATGAAAACTTTTATTATTGAAGACAAACAACGAATCGAGTCCATTATCCTCCACTGCGATGCCTGCTTTGTAGGCATCACAGATTTAGAAGGCAATCCCTACGTAGTTCCGATGAACTTCGGTTATGAGAATGGCATCCTATACCTTCATTCGGGTCCCGAAGGCAGCAAGTTGGAGATGTTGGAACATAATAATAATGTATGCATCACTTTCAGCATAGGTCATAAACTCGTATATCAGCACGAAAAAGTAGCGTGCAGTTACAGTATGCGTTCCGAAAGCGCCATGTGTCGTGGAAAGGTGACATTCATAGAAGATATGGATGAAAAACGTCGGGTATTGGATATTATCATGCGTCATTACACGGATAGTGAGTTCAACTATTCCGAACCTGCCGTGCGCAATGTCAAAGTATGGCAAGTGCCCATCGAGCAGATGACGGGAAAAGTCTTCGGTTTGCGAGCCAACGAAAAGCCATGAATATGAAGAAAATACTATGTGGACTCACTTTAATCTTGTCTACCGGTGGCCTCTTTACCAATAGTAGCCTCGCTGGTAATCAAATCGTGAGCAACTCAAAGGACATATACAAAAAGACCTGGATCGACTTCAACAAGAACGGTGTAAAGGATGTATATGAAGATCCTTCCGCGCCTATCGAAGCCCGTATTGCGGATTTGCTTTCGCAAATGACACTGGAGGAGAAGACCTGTCAGATGGCTACTCTCTACGGTTCGGGACGGGTACTGAAAGATGCATGGCCTACCGACGGATGGTCGACAGAAATCTGGAAAGACGGTATCGGAAATATCGACGAGCAGGCCAACGGACTGGGTAAGTTCGGTTCTGAAATCTCCTATCCGTATGCTAACAGTGTGAAGAATCGCCACACCGTTCAGCGCTGGTTTGTGGAACAGACACGACTGGGTATTCCGGTCGATTTTACCAATGAGGGAATACGCGGATTGTGCCACGACCGGGCTACCATGTTTCCCGCTCAATGCGGGCAAGGTGCCACGTGGAACAAAAAACTAATCCGGGAAATTGCGAAAGTCACTGCAGATGAGGCGAAAGCACTCGGATATACCAATATTTATGCTCCGATTCTGGACATCGCACAAGATCCTCGCTGGGGACGTGTAGTTGAAAGTTACGGAGAAGATCCTTATCTGGTAGGCGAATTGGGTAAGCAAATGATTCTTGGTCTGCAAAGTGAAGGAATCGTTGCCACTCCGAAGCATTTTGCCGTTTATAGTATTCCGGTCGGTGGACGCGATGGAGGTACACGTACCGATCCGCACGTGGCTCCGCGTGAGATGAAAACTCTGTATCTGGAACCATTCCGTAAAGGTATTCAGGAGGCGGGTGCATTGGGCGTCATGAGTTCTTACAATGACTATGACGGGGAGCCTGTTTCCGGAAGTTATCATTTCCTCACGGAAATTCTGCGTCAGCAATGGGGATTTAAGGGATATGTAGTTTCGGATAGTGAAGCGGTGGAATTTCTACACACTAAACATCGTATCACTCCGACTGAAGAAGAAATGGCTGCACAAGTGGTAAATGCCGGATTGAATATCCGCACGAACTTCACTCCGCCACAGGATTTTATTCTTCCATTGCGTCGTGCTATTAGTGAGGGCAAAGTCTCTCTGCATACGCTCGATCAACGTGTTGGTGAGATTCTCCGTGTCAAGTTTATGATGGGGCTTTTTGATAATCCGTATCCCGGTGATGACCGTCGCCCGGAAGTGGTAGTGCATAATGCCGCCCATCAGGATGTATCTATGAGAGCAGCTTTAGAGTCCATCGTACTTTTGAAGAATGAAAAAGAGATGCTTCCGCTATCCAAGAGTTTTAGCAAAATAGCTGTTATCGGTCCGAATGCGGAAGAAGTGAAAGAACTGACTTGCAGATACGGTCCCGCCAATGCATCTATAAAGACTGTCTATCAGGGAATCAAAGAATATCTGCCCAATGCAGAAGTTCGCTATGCAAAAGGTTGTGACATTATTGATAAGTATTTCCCGGAGAGTGAACTATACAATGTTCCATTGGATACACAGGAGCAAGCGATGATTAATGAAGCCGTAGAATTAGCAAAGGCTTCGGATGTCGCTATCCTTGTATTAGGTGGAAATGAGAAGACGGTTCGGGAAGAATTCTCACGTACCAACCTCGATCTCTGCGGGCGCCAACAGCAACTATTGGAAGCTGTTTATGCCACAGGAAAACCTGTCGTTCTGGTAATGGTAGACGGAAGAGCAGCCACAATCAACTGGGCAAACAAATATGTTCCTGCCATCATTCATGCCTGGTTCCCCGGCGAATTCATGGGAGATGCCATCGCAAAAGTCCTTTTCGGAGACTATAACCCGGGCGGACGTCTGGCTGTTACTTTCCCGAAATCTGTGGGACAGATACCTTTCGCTTTCCCATTCAAACCAGGTTCGGATTCTAAAGGAAAAGTTCGTGTTGCCGGTGTGCTTTATCCTTTCGGATATGGTTTAAGCTATACGACTTTCGGATATTCAGACTTGAAAGTCTCCAAACCGGTTATCGGGGCACAAGAGAATATCACTCTTTCATGCACTGTAAAGAATACAGGAAAGAAAGCAGGAGATGAAGTGATCCAGCTTTATATCCGTGATGATTTTAGTAGTGTAACAACCTACGATAAAGTATTACGCGGTTTCGAACGTATTCATTTGCAACCAGGAGAAGAACAAACGATTAGCTTTACCCTTACTCCTCAAGACTTGGGGTTATGGGATAAGAATAATCATTTTACAGTAGAACCGGGAAGTTTCTCGGTGATGGTAGGGGCTTCTTCGGAGGATATTCGGTTGAAGGGAAGTTTCGAGGTTCAATAAAGAATCCAGAATAATATCTATATAAAAAAAATGTGAGGTAATCTAAATCTTTGGAAGTTACCTCACATTTTTATTCTACCAATTGTATTTTACAAAGGATATTCCTCAAAAGCATACAAAATGGTAGACAGATAACGTTCACCTGTATCAGGCAATAACGCAACGATCATCTTACCCGCATTTTCCGGTCGCTTCGCCAGCTCCGTAGCAGCATATACAGCTGCCCCCGAAGATATGCCGACCAACAACCCTTCTTGCTTGGCCAGTTCACGACTCGTACGAATAGCATCGTCATTCTGCACCTGAATAATTTCATCTACAACAGAGGCTTTGTACGTTTTAGGAATAAATCCTGCACCGATTCCCTGAATCTTATGAGGACCAGGTTTTCCTCCCGACAGTACAGGAGAATCAGATGGTTCCACTGCCACTATCTTTATACTCGGATCACGCATCTTCAACGCTTCACCTACACCGCTAACTGTCCCGCCAGTACCTACACCGGCTACAAAGATATCGACTTTCCCCTCGGTATCTCTCCATATTTCCAGACCGGTAGTTCGTAAATGCATGGCGGGGTTAGCAGGATTCTCAAATTGTTGTAAGATGACAGCTCCCGGAGTTACAGCTTTTAATTCTTCCGCTTTGGCAATTGCCCCTTTCATACCATCCGCACCAGGAGTCAGCACTAATTCCGCTCCCAAGGCTTTCAAAAGATTACGTCGCTCAATACTCATTGTATCAGGCATCGTCAGAATCAGTTTATAGCCTTTCGCTGCTGAAACAAAAGCCAATCCTACACCGGTATTTCCGCTAGTCGGTTCAATGATCGTTGCTCCGGGTTGTAAGACACCTTTCGTTTCGGCATCCTCAATCATAGCCAATGCGATACGGTCCTTAACACTTCCCGCAGGATTGAAAGATTCAATCTTTACAATCAGACGGGCTTTCAAATCATTGTTTTTATTATAGTTACTAAGTTCCAATAACGGAGTATTACCTACTAGATCCGTCAATTTCTTTGCAATCTTTTCCATATATATCTGTTTTTAAATTTTCTTGTTTTAAGATATGACAAAGATAGTGCAGATTCTGTTCAGGGGAAATACCACAGATGTGGTAATTTCATACCACATCTGTCTGATTAAAAAGCTCATTCTCTACCGACTCTTTAGTATCTAGGACGCTTTATCAGTATTCAAATAACGTGATAGGGCTTCCAGGAAGTAATAGTCGGCATAAACCAAGGGCACATCAATCTCTTTTCCATGTGGCAGACTGCCCGTCGAATGTTTCAAAAGAAATCCAGCATTATCGCCCAGTTTTGCTCTATACAGATCAGATGCCAAACTGTGAATCATCGTGGCAGCCGAATCATAGTATTCCGGACTCTTTGTATACTGATATAGTTCTAAAAGAGCAGAAGCAGCTATGGCAGCGGCAGAAGCATCTCTTGGAATATAACCTAGCTTTGTATCATCAAATTTCCATCCCTTTGTATATCCATCCTGCCCAACATTAAAGTCCCATAAAGGTATTTTATCTTCCGGCAAAGACGGGTTATTCAAAAAGAAATCAGCCATTTTTTGTGCTACAGACAAATACTTCGGATCTCCGGTTTCTCTATACACCATTGTAAATCCATAAATCCCCCAAGCCTGTCCTCTCGCCCAGGCAGAATTATCGGCATACCCTTGAGCAGTGGCCTTATCCCTGATTTCTCCCGTTATGGAATCATAATCGACTACATGATAGCAACTGAAATCTTCCCGGAGATGATTCTTGATAGTAGTGTTTGCATGTGTAACAGCCACATCATAATACTTTTTATCCCCCGTCTCTTTGGATGCCCAAAAAAGCAATTCAAGGTTCATCATATTATCTATGATTACAGGAAATTGCCACACTATTGTGTCATGGGGTGCTTTCCCTCCTTCCCATGATTTGATTGAATGAACATTCGGATTAAATCTCGTCATTAATGAATTCGCCGTTTGTACCAAAATGTCTCTATAACTTTTATCTTTCGTCAAAGCAAAACCTCTGCCAAAGCTATTGTACATCATAAAACCGACATCATGATCTTTTGTATTATACTTATTCGGCTCAAGTGGTAATGTCCATTCCACTGCTTTCTCCTTCCAGCAACTATCGTTTGTAAGCTCATATAGCATCCACAATGTACCCGGAAAAAAACCGCTTGTCCATCCATAGATATCTGTCGTAGATAAACTGCCATCTTTTTTCGTACTTCTTGGATATCGCCCTTGCGTTTCACCTAAAGATGTCAGCATACAATGAGTCTGTTCACACGCATAGATAATATTCTCTTCTACAAACTGCTTTCTACTGTCTACAGAAGTACACCCCACCAGCAGAATAAAGATAAAACTACCAAAAATGAATCTACTATTTCTCATTTTGATTCTTATAAAATAATATTCCTACTTACTTTCATTAAATAAAAGCGTTCCCAATCCCAGGCATTGCGCATTCCAGCTCTCACCACCCTGTCCACGCACTTTATCTACCGCTTTCTTAGTATATTCCACTTCTGCTTCCGAAAGTCCTTTCCTATTATAATAATGATTGTACACCATTTCATAGATAGGTTGAAGATTTCCTCTGTCGATCGTTGAAATAGAATTTCCATACACATTCCCCTGAAAGGGAACATCGTCATTACCCAGATTATATTTTGCCATATATTCAAAGCCTTTCAACAAACGATTGTCCATACTTTTATATAGATCAATTCCCTGTTTCCACGCCACCTCACAAGATTCTGCCAATCCCCCTATTCCATATTGCGCATGGGTCTGATCTCTCCCACTTTCAAAATTCTGTCCGGTATCATAGATGTTCTTCGACAACGTTCCGTTACTACCCTCGGTCGTTGAATTATAAAAAGCGATAGCTCTGTCAAAAATCTCTTTATCATCCAAAAATACCCCAACCGCTAAATGCATTTTGGTTATCGCAGTATCCCAGTTTCCCGCGCGCCCACGTTTCCAGTCTTTTATCAAGTCATAAAAGACCTCTTTAAACATTTTTTCAGCCTGAATGATATCCGCTTCTTTCCATCCCGCATCTGTATAACGTAATATTTCAGCAGCATTTATCAGATTGAAACCATACCATGCTGACATCAGCATATCATCTCCCCCGATCAAAGCCGTCAATGTACCCGACCAGGCATTCAATATCTCAATAGCTTTATCAGCATAACGCTGTTCACCTGTTATAACCCACATTAAGGCACAATGATATGCCATCTGGGAGTCACTACTCATTGCTCCCGCTGCGGGACTATTCACTCCTTCTGTTCTTTCTACTTCCGCATAAGGACCCTGTACTACATAATTCACATTAGCGTGACCTTTCAACATTTCATAACCCAGTTTCCAAGGTTTTGCATAATAAAAAGCCTGCTCCTTTATCCTGGCCATATCTTCGTAAGTAAAAAGGATACCCGGATGTGAGAATACCTTGACCACTTGCGGCTTTACTTCCTCCTTCGGAGAAATAGTAATATCTTTCATTTCATCGGATGAATCACAACTCATCACTGTGAAGGATAATAATAAAAATGCCAAATATCTAATAATCTTATTCATACTCAAGTATATTTTAATATTTTACTTCCACTCTTTCAACGGAGTTGTTTTATACTTCGCCTTTGCTTTCTGTGGGATCAGTTTCACACAATAGTTCACCTGCGTAGAGGCAGGTATTAGAGTTTCAAAACCAATTATGGTTACACCATCATTAGGAGCATCGTAAGAATTGGAAGATTTAGCAGGAGCAGTTTTCAGTTTGATTTTCTGATTAGTCTCTACTCTGAAAATCATTTTCTTTGTCCCTTCAGTCAGTTCCAGACTGTAATCATCCAGTTTTCTGACAGTGGCTTTGGTAACCATTGACCAAGTCAATTCTGTCGCTTTATCCAATGACTCGATTTCATCCTGCACTACCACAAAGCGATTATCAACAATGGCAATCCCTCTCCAGCAAGATTTCACCTGCCCTTTATACGCATTCGTCAAGTCCGAAATAAGATGCATGAATCCGGGAGAATCGCCATAGCTATTAATACGGGTATATCCGCCTACATCTTGTTTTTTCTTATCAAATGCCAATGTATTATGGGAGAAGTTATTATATCGATAAACATCCCATCGCTGTGAATTCTGCTTTCTGTTCCACAAATCAATTCCTATCGTTTCTAAAGAAGTATAATCCTGTGGTCCAAGATCGATTGCCCAGCGCACTCCATCTGCTTCCATGATAAATGACCCTATATCCATATGGGAATGGTTGGCTCCGGCACGTCCGGTTTTAAGTCCGACAAAGATGGCATTGGAATCTGTCCAGGAAGTTCTCATAGAACCTACCGGAGTTACACCCTGTCCAACCCATAAATTCCGGGATGGTGGAAGAATACGGTCCAGGTCGATGTTCTTTCCCCATATCATCAATGCTGGGAGGATTCTGTTTTTTGTAAATGAACTGCTTTTCTTTTTAGTCAGGTAATAATATTGACTCCACAACACAGTCGAATCATGCATCTTATCTGCAAACCAAAAAAGAGTAGGATTCAAAGAAGTGGCATCACCACTGTCGCCATAATTAAAACTTTCTTTCGAAGGAGTTATCATATTCTCGATGAAATAGGCAGAAGGCAGAAAACCTTCCATTGAAGACAGCCCGAAATCAGTATGAAAGAGTTTTTCAATAGCAGACAGGAACAGCACATTGAAACTGGTACCATAAGACCAATAGGTAAACCCTTCGGGATAAGCACCATCCGGAGCATATCCCTTCATTGGTAAAGCGATAGAAGAGATAGCTCTATCTACGACTACTTTTGCTATTTCCGGTATATCTTCATAAACTGCTATGGCTCCATAGGCCATTCCGGTGTTGCACACTTGATTCCAGTTATGACCGGAAGAAAGCCAACTATTGTTATCTGTACTGAATGAGGTGTCTATTCCTTTCTTGATAATGGCTTCTTTGATTTCACTTTTTGAAGACTCCGGCAAATCACGATATAACCAGTCATAACCGATTGCCATAGCCAAGGTCATTTCTGCCACATCCAGGAAGTGAGAAGGATTCCAGTCTTCAAAACCAGCAATGGCCAGCATTTCTTTCTCTGCCCTCGCTTTAAATCGTTCATCCGAAGTCATGCGATAGGAATAAGACAGATAAAAGATCCTCCGCAAGGCCTCACGTGAAACCTCCAGAATTCTACGTCCTTTCTGTACTCTCTTCAAAGCATCCACTTCAAAGAGTTTACGAGCTTCCGACTGAATGACATCATCTATCTTCCGCCATAGTTCATTCTTTTCAATATTACTTTTTATTTGTTGAATATCACTATCAAATAACAGTAATCGGGGATGCTCTCCAAAATTCGCTGTTTTATCCAAATGCTTCAACTGGGCATTTGCTTCTATCCCTCCAACGAGGGATAGAAGTATGTATAATAATAGAAATTTAATTGTTCTCATATTGTATCTGATTAATAAAGTGTACCTTCTATTGTGAGATTATAAATACCCATATTATGAGTGTAATCAGGATGCTGTATAATCCGCAATGCAACAGGTTCATCCGAAACATTCTCTAACTCCCATGACAAAACTGTTGTTTCATCTACCTCATCAGTAACGGCATAATCCGTCCATTCTTCATCGCCTACGCCTTTTGTCTGAAGTATGGCTTTACTTTTCTGCCCGGTATCTGCTGCAATTATCTTCACGACTATCGACTTAACTCTACCGAAAATAGGAGTTTCCAAAGCACCACCATCAGCAAAATTCTTTAATAACAGACGCCCTTGTGTCGCACCATTCGCATTCGCTGGTGGTTGGGTTGTATTCTGGACACGTCCCTGATAAATCTTAGTACGTAAAGTCCTTCCTTCCACTACGCGATCATAATGTAACTTTTCATAGAAAGTGTATCGATCCGGTGCCTGTCCTGTCTCCGTTACCACATAGATAGCCAAATCTCTAAACCTTTCATCCATTAAAGTGATGTCAACCGCTTCTTCCGGCAACAAGTCCGTCACACCCTCTATCACCAAATCATAAATAGCCAACGAATTTCCCTTAGTAATAGCCGGATCTTGCATGATGCGAATAGCTACCGGATTGGCAGAAACATCGTTCAGTACCCACTTCATAGGCGAATTTGCTGTAATATCTTCACTCATGGCAAGGTCTTTCCAGTCAGTAGTTCCCTTATCCCGGTATTGTATCAAAGCACGGGTAGCAACATCTCCGGCAGTTCCGGCAGAAAGGGCCAAAGAGATTTTACTAATGGAACCCAGTACAGGAAATTCAATATATCCGCCCCCTGTTCCTATCTGCAAACGTCCTTTAGAGGTACTCTCTCCATAGATTGAAATTCTGTTCTCTGTATAGTCAATACGACATCCATGCAGTTGTACTTTCAATGTTTGTTCTCCTATCGTTCTCTCAAAGTGCCCGTCTTTAGTATTCCAAGTTCCTCCGGGGAAAGCCGAGCCGTCACTAGCCTTAAAGATTTTTATACCTTCACCATCATTATAAAATCCTTCGTTGAACAATGTGTTTTCCGGAGATGGCCCCGGGTCAACAGGAGATTCACACAAAGTTCCTTCCAGACTAAAATCATAGATTGCCAAGGCAGTTGAAGAAGCTGCCTCATCTGCAACAACCTTCACATAAATAGGATATTTCATTATTTTCCTATCCAATACCCATTCATAAGCATTGGTGCCTGAAAGAACCGGGCTTTTAGCATAAACTTCCCAATTTCCTCCTTTGGCCTTAATCATTAATACGACTTTAGTTCCCGTATTATTAGCCGAAGCGTTAGCCGCTACCAATGATACTTTTGAAACACTGCCTAGCAATCCTGTCTCTATAGCTCCGGTATTGGCATCCAGCAAAATACGTCCGTCCGAGGTCGTAGTGCCATTCACTGAAACACCAGGGGCATCCGGTTCCAACTGACATTGTGTCAAAAACACCTTCAAACTCAAATCCTGAATAACCTCATCGGATACGACTCTCTCAAAATAACCATTAGAGAAAAAAGAAGGAAACGGCTGTCCACCGGATGTCAAATACTTATTTTTATCATCAAAATGCTCATCCAGTACGGTTACGGGCTCTACCACGACCGGCGGTATCACTTCTCCCGGTTCATCTTTCTTTATCAACTCTTCATTGTCACTACAAGCCATCGCAGCAAAAAGAAAGATGATTAACAGATATATATCTTTTATATAGTTTTTCATATCAGACTATTTTAAAGTTAAACGCTTTATCGCAAAATTCATACGTTGCAGGTTACTGCTTGTCTCGTTGATATACAAATAGGCGATATACTTCTGATCATGACTCTTTATCAGCACTCCCTGATCTTGTCCTAACTCATAAGCATGTGTAGTAACTCCATCCAACGCCGCCTGGCGCAGATCAATCTCATCGACGTATATCGTAGGCACGCCACTAGTCTTTAGTTGACCATCAGGCCAATACCTTTTCTCCATCAAAGTGCGGTTGGTTGCTCCCGACGGGATTTCAACAGGATATAAATATCCTTTCTCATTGGACGGGGCCACCAGTCCATGAGCAAATGACCATCCGGAACCCATCGTCGATTTAAACGTATATATAAAATCAATCTTGTCGGCAATACCCAATTCCTCTACTTGAGCCACGGAATAAGATTGCATTGTCTCCAAAGAAAAACAGTTCCTCTCACCGGACGACAATGACAGATTCTTAAAGATTTCCACACTACTCACTGTATATTCAGGAGACTGAATAGTAGCCTCACCACCTTCGGTTATACTACGAAAATGAAACCTTATCTTATTTCCTCTGGCTTCTTTAGGCACTACATAAAAATAGCGTATAGTTGCAGCAATCGTATCAACAATATAAGCCTTGGAGACTGTTCCTTCGGTACTTGTTTCTGTAGCAATACGCACTTCCTCTTCTTCTCCGTTATTAGGATTGGTATATCTGCTATTCATGGCAATTCCCGTTCCTTCGGCACCCGGAAAGGATGCTGTTATCTCTACAGCCTTTATCGAAGTACCGTCAGTAGACCCTATCGCATAGGCAAACTCTAATGTATTTCCCACCAGAACCGGGCCTGCATCTTTCCGTAAGAGATCATTTCTCAAAGGGCTTTCATCGTCAGAACAAGACGAATAGAACACCACTGTAACAGTATACAGCAGTAAATACAGCGAAAACCAAATTATCTTTTTCATATCTTTCCTTATTCCTTTTCAACAACAATAATCTCATATTCCTTATATACCTCTCCACTTCCAGAAATAACGGTATACTTCACAGGTGCGCTAAAGTTAGTCCATACTCCCATTTTAGGAGTGATAGTTGCCTCGGGAGCCAAAGAACAACGAGGTTTTAGATGGGCTAAATTCACTCCATTCTTGACTTCCACATTAATAATCCCATTTACATCATCAATCGTCACTTGTGTAGCAACATTGCGATTATCTGCCGTATATAATTGCACAGAACTTATATAAGCATCCGTCCGGTCCGTTACCTGATACACTTCTTCATCGGTATCACAAGCTCCCATAACGATGGCAAGGAATAATACTTTTACCATTAATATGATATGTGTTTTCATTTATCTATGTTTTAATTACAACCATGGTTTATTTTGAGTCAGATTAGGATTCAGTACCCGCTCATCCTCCGGTATATTGTAAATGTAATATCTTGGGAAAGTACGGTCTGTTGCATTCTTATACTGATCTTGGATAAAGTCATTCAAAGTGCTGCGTAGTTCCCGGCCATTGGGGTAATCCCAAACTGTTTCTGCAAGGCGCCACCTCCTAAGGTCAAAGAACCGTTGCCCCTCTGCCACAAATTCGATAGCTCTTTCCTGTTTGATCGCATCAAAAAAAGTATCCTTCGTCTTAAATTTATTACGATCCAGTGCAGGGAGTTTTCCCCGTCCCCTGATCTTGTCAATCAGGTTGTACAATTCATCCGACGGGCCATGAAGTTCATTCATTGCTTCACAATACATCAACCAGACATCCGGCAAACGCATCAGATAAAAATCCTGCGGTCCGTTAGATCTTGAATAGCCCGCATACTGTCTGACAAACTTGCGGAACATATATCCCGTCCTACTATCATTATAATCCAGATACCCATTCTTATTACCAAACATAAAAGCCAGGCTGTCTCCAATAGTCATTCCGTCAGGAGTGATTGTACGCATCTTCTGCCCGTTCCATACAATAGTACTGCGCATCCGGTAATCACGTCCTTCATATGTTTTAGGGTTAGCTGATCCATTTGCCAGATTCTGGTTTTTGTTCAGAATTATAGGGTCAACATAATCACCTGTTTTGGTACTCTGATATAAATTTACCAAATAATTTGTCGGCTGCATGTTTGCCCATCCATTGAGTACACTGCGGTTTCCGAAGATTTTGACAAACTCTTCTCCCTGCCCGATATTGGGTCCTCCGTACTGAAGAGAGAAGATGACTTCCGAGCATTTTTCATTTTCCAGTGTAAAGAGTTGAAGATAGTTGGGATTCACATACTCTCCGGGAGCACCATCCTTAAATAATTGAAGATTGTAGGCAGGTTTCATTACCTCCTTGAAATTACCGATAGCCTTTTCATAATATTCTTTGGCTTCCGACTCACTTTGCTGGAAATTGTCGACTTCCGGACGCCCGTTCTTTTTCCAGCTAGCCCAAAACAGTTCTAACTTCCCCTTGAAAGCATAAGCAGCTATTTTGGTTGCCCGCCCCTGGTCTTCACTCGATTCATACGAAACCGGAAGTACCGATATAGCATAGTCATAGTCTGCGAAAATCAAATCTTTCACCTGCGCAATAGGCGTTCTAGCAATAGAATAGGCTTCTTCTTGTGTAGGCACATGGTCCAAATATTGTATATCACCATACAAATCAATCATCAATGCATAATGAAGGGCACGGATAAAGCGGACTTCTCCTTCATAACGTCTCAAAAGATTAAGTTCTTTATCAGTCACAGCTTCTCCCTGCATTCTGCGTAATTGCATGATAGCATTATTAGCCCGGTTGACAGAAGCATAGCATTTATTCCAATAATCAGAAGTGATTGACTGGCTATTTGCATTTTGAAAATAAACCAGGTCAGCATTCGGATAACAATCCAGTCTATAAAATAATCCAAATGCATTACGCATGGCATTATAAACGGCATTTACCCCTTTCTCCGCATCCTCGGTAGTCTCCCAAAATGTATCTGCACTGATCTTGGTAGTAGCCGGATAATCCAGCAGATTATCAATGCAGCTTGTCTGTACCAACAAGACAACCAGCAATAATATATCTCTCATAGCTCTTTTCATACTATATCGTTTTAAAGCGTTATATTTATACCTAAAGAATAGTTTTTCATAAGCGGGTAAGGAATCTCCGAACCACTTTTAGGAAGTTTCTCCGGATCCAATCCCGGCCATTTGGTTATCGTAAACAGATTCTCTGCTGATACATGTATGCGCACGGAGTTTACACCTATATTTTTGAGAATCTTTGACGGTATTCTATATCCTAACTGGATATTCTTCAATCGGATATAGTCACATGAGTATAACCAGAACGTAGATTGTTCCTGATTAAATCCACCATTACTCCCCGATGTCAGACGTGGAAATTTCGCTCCCCGGTTATCAGGTGACCAAGTATCCAAATGATGCTCCTGAAAAGCATAACGAGAAGTATATACATTTACATTATTGAAATTATCCAGCCAGAAATTCTTTCGTCCCGCATTTCCCTGGAAAAGCATACTCAAATCGAATCCTTTCCAATCTGCATTGAAACTTATACTAAAGTCACTTGTCGGAATGTAGCGCATACTATTGGGCATAGCCACTTTATCATTACTGTCAATCATTCCGTCACCATTGATGTCTTCCATCAAAAGATCTCCCGGAGCTAAGTTATCACTTTGGTAAGGAGCATTGGCCACCTCTTCCCACGTTTGTACAATTCCGATCGCCTTGTAGGTATAGACCATCTCGTAAGGATAACCCAGGAACTTATCTCCGCGTCCCAATCGTTCATTCCATTTAAGCAGTTTATTCTTATTATATGAATAGTTGATACCAACACCATAAGAGAAATCAGCAATCTGATCTTGCCAGGAAAGAGAAATCTCCGCTCCCCTGTTTCTCATCTCTCCGATATTCCTGTCGGGTGCTTCCAGCCCCGACAATAACCTGGATACTTGTCCCGGACGAATCATACTTGTAGTCAGTTTATTATATAAGTCCAGTTCCATCTTCAAGCGATTGTTGAAGAAAGAAAGTTCCAATCCCAGATTTGTCATAGCAGTAGATTCCCAGGTAAAATTGGGGTCAATCAATTTATAAGGAGCATAACCTTCCACCAATACATTATTTCCGAACGTATATGGGTAAGAACTATATGTATCTTTCTGATAATAACGGTCTACCCCTGAATTATTTCCGACTTTCCCCCAAGACATTCTGATTTTTCCGTTAGATACAATATCCTTTAAAGGTTCAAAAAATCCTTCTTCCGAGAAACGCCACGCAGCAGATACAGAAGGGAATGTTCCCCATTGGTGACCTTTGGAGAACTTGGACGATGCATCCCAACGTATCAATGCCTGTAGCATATACTTATCAAGTATATCGTAGTTCAATTTAGTCACAATAGAACGTAACCCCTCTTTGCTAGACGAACCGCCTGTAGATTGAGTGGTCACTCCCGCACCGTCTATTTCAGTCAGATTCGGGTGAAACCTGTCATTACGGGAACTACTTTGTGATCTTTCATGCCAATATTCTTCAGAATATATAAACTGGAAGCGCAGATTATGCCCGCTGAAAATTTCCTGATTGTAGATAGCATGCAGGTTCAGGATTGTCTTCGTACGTTCGCGCGTGTAATCTGTGATGCCGGTACTCTTAGTTACAGTTTCATAACCAGCTAAGCCTGTTTGAAAGTTCTGTAAGATAGTAGGCATACTCCATGATTTTGTAAAGTCATTCCGGTAAGTCAAACCATAATCTGCCCTAAACTGGAGAAACGATACAGGTTTCCACTCCAAAAAAGCCATACCATTAAAGTCTTTGCGTTCCAGCTTATTGTTGTTTATACTATATTTTGCCAAAAGGTTACTGGCCAAAATATCTTCACCATAGGCCATAGCCCCACCATACTCCCCTGTCACCGGATGTTGCGGTAAGATACCTGCCACTGTTCTGACCATTTCCCATGTTGAAGCATTCCCGTAAGAAAGTAATCCTTCATCTAGGGGATATACCTGATCCGACCATTGCCCTGCGGCATTCAGACCTACTTTAAAATGGTTGCCAATTTTCTGATCTACATTAACACGGAAAGAATAGCGTCTGTAATCGTTATTAATCATCAATCCTTCCTGATCTAATAAACCGATAGACAGATAATAAGTTCCCTTATCATTTCCACCCGTAGCAGACAAACTGTGATTCTGTGTAAAAGGAGAGCGGAAGATGACATCCCACCAATCAGTATTAGGATACAACAGCGGATCGACCATTCCCTTCGCCATCCATTCATCAATTGTTCCATCTTTATAAATAGCTCCACTATTACCATTTGTCGCTGCTTGGTTATGCAACGTCAGTGCCCTTGGATAGTCTGCTAAAAAATCATAGAAACCGGTCGCTTTTCCAACGGAGAAATTACCTGAATAATTCACGTTTACCCGCCCTGATTTCCCTTTTTTGGTTGTAATCAAAATAACGCCATTGGCTGCTCTGGAACCATATACTGCTGACGAGGAAGCGTCTTTCAATACAGAAATACTTTCTATGTCATTCATATCAATCCGATCTATCTCTATGTCAGGGATACCGTCAACTACAATCAGAGGAACAGAATTGTTGACAGTTCCCAGTCCGCGTACTCTCAAAGTAGCCCCATCCTTCCCTGCCATACCGCTGGACTGCTGCACCATCAATCCCGGTACCAATCCACTTAATGCAGTAGAAGTGCTTGAAATAGACCTGCCGGATAGTTGCTCATCAACGGATACCATTGATACCGCTCCCGATAAGTTTACTTTTCGCTGTGCACCATAACCAACAACTACTACTTCTTTCAGTAAATGAGAATTTTCCTTCAGGATAACGGCTAATTCTCTTTTCCCGTTTACAGGTTTTTCAATTGTTTCATAACCTATATACGAAAAGACAACCGTTGAAGAAGGATCTACATTGTCAAGATGAAATTTTCCGTCAATATCAGTGATAGTGCCTTGTGAAGAGCCTTTTATTAGTACAGACACACCAATCAAAGGAATTCCTTTTTCGTCAACGATAGAACCGGTCAATCGTTCTGGTCTTTCTTTCGATTGAGTTTTAGGAACAATTGAAACAACCCGGTTTTCATTTATCTTATAATCTAAAGAGGTGCCGGATAAAATCTTCTGCATGGCGGATTCTATTCCTACATTCTCACATTTGATAGAAACCGGTTTATCCAGATCTTTCAGATTCTCCGAATAGAAGAAACGATAATCAGTCTGCTTTTCGATGTTTCTGATTACTTCTCTAACAGGGAGGTTAACAACACTCAAGGTAATTTTTTCCCGTTTTGTCTGTTGTCCATAACATTCAAAAGCGAACATTATAAGGCAACAAAATAGACATAGGAAGCCTGTAATTCTTGAACCCAAGAATTTTACTTTCAGATATTTTTTGTTATATTTGATGTAGTCTGAAGGTATTTAATTGACTACAAATAGATTAAAAGAAACTCGCATGAGAATGGGCAACGGATAAGAAATTGGTAAAGTGCTTTGATACACTATATTTCTCATGCTGTCAAACAACTCTTATTTGTTTGCAAATATAATATTATTGCAGGTAATAATCAAAAATAACGAGGTTTATTTTCATTTTTACCTGCTGATATTTGTTCCGGATTATCAGATGCGATATATTTGTAATTAGGATTCGTACCGTGTTCCAAGCGGTTCATAAGTAACGACTTGCGGAGTTTTGGCAACAAGGGGATGCGGCTCCGTTTTATAGAAATGACTTATGCAAACCGACTTATCCATTTACAACAGTCTTCGCCCTTCCTTTATAGAAGGCGTTCACGCCGTGAAGTTCAATGCTTTGTCGGCGGTCATATTGCGTTACCGGGATTATGCCCGCAGTTCCGAACAAATAAAAGCGTACTCGGGAGATTCTCTGCTGATGCGGGACATCGCCTCCTTGCTTGACGAAGCACCCCGTCCCATAACGAGGGAATACCAGGATTTCACCCCGTTCCTGCTTCTTCTGATGCTTTCGGAGGAATTTCATGTCGTCCATTACGTCGAGCGTCTTGTAACGTGGTATTTCGGCTACTGTTGTGTCGATGAACTGCGGACGGTTTGCACCATTCTGTCCGAGTGTTCCTACCCGCATCACGACACGCTGCGGCTGCGGTTCAAGAATTACCTGCGTGAAGCCCGTAAGACATTGGGTATGCCCGTTGAATGTAACGCTGCTGTCATGCTGAAAATGCTCGACGCCTCTTATGAACATCTCACTCCCGCCGATGTCGGGGAGTTCGAGGAGCTGTTGCACCTGGGGGACGATTACGAGTTCATCTCCCGTGTCAAATCGAATTATCTTGCCTCGGATAACGTCACGGAACTCGCCGGGGTTTGCGGGTATTCCAGCACGATTACCTTCCGCCGGCGTTTCCAGCGGGTTTTCGGCTGCTCGGCCTCCTCGTGGTTACGTCAGCGCCGTATCGAACGTATCGGGGAGTTGTTGCGGACGACACACTACACGTTGCAGGAAATAGCCTACATGTGCGGTTTCTCCGCCCAATCCCACTTTACGGACTTTTGCAAGCGGAATATGGGGAGCAATCCCACTTCCATCCGCCAGGAAGGTCGGATCTGACATTAAAATCGGCTCCGTGATAAAAAAACGAAGAGAAAGATAAAAATCGTAATCCGCCGGTTTTTCGATTCGCTAACTTTATACGCGAAAGTAACAAGACGGATTATGATTGCATTTATAGAAAAATTAAACAGCGAAGTCCTGCGGAGTATCGAACGTATCGAATCGCGGGATACCGACGTGTTGAAAAAGTCGCTTGAAGCGTCACGTGTCCTGGGAGAAGCGTTCGACCGTTTGAAACAATATATCATCGGCTACCGTTTTCAAAACGATGACGAGGAAATAAAGTTCTTCAAAGAAATCAAACCTCGTCTTTTTTGCCGTCTGATCTATTACCGCAAGCTCTACAATATCGAGATGAACCGTCCGGTAGGAAGTATCGAGGCACAACGGGAGTACCTGGACGCCCATGTTCGGGCCATCAACGCGTACACGCAGAAACGCCTCGACTTTATCCGCTATTTCCGCAGCGGCGCTACACACCTGGACAGCCTCTATTTCCTGCGCGGGCAGACCGACACGGAGCAATACCTGGAAACCTTCTACTATGAACTCGACCCGCAGTTTTCGACAAACGCGGATTTCAAGGTGGCGAAAATCCTGGCCAACGATATGTTGTCGGTTTATCTTATGGGCGAATTGGAATCACTGGAGAGCACGAACCTCCGGAACATGGTTCTGCCATTGTCTGACGTGCGTCCGACATGGCAGGACTCGAAGACGGATCTGACGGAACTTATTTACCTGCTCGACAGTAAAGGCTGTTTCGGCAATGTGCCACTCACGCAACTTGCCAGCTACATTTCCAACGCTTTCAACGTACACCTCGACATGAACCTTTCGAGGACATTCTGCGATATGAAAATCCGAAACAACCCGACACCGTGGCTTGACAAGGCGAAAGAGGCCCTGCTTAAACGTATGCAGACGTGGAAGCGAAACAAGAAAAACGGCAATTCCGAGTAGAACATGAACCGGTAAAGCACTCTATTTCTTATAGAAGCACTGATAATCAGCGTTGTATATAACAAAAGAACCGAGGTCGGTTTTCCCCCGTAACTCTCGAAAGGAACTTTCCCGAACGCCCGTATTTGCACCCGTATAAGGAGCCGATACGGGTGTTCCGTTGTAGCCCCGTCCGGATTAGAACACCGTTAAGCGTTGAATCACAGTATGCTATCGCATTTCTGCCAATAAAAATACCGAGTACGGGCCGCGGATTTCGGTAAAAAACACTGCCTTCTTCACCGCATGAACCGTTGAGAATCAGTTCACTGCAAATTATCAAAAAAAAGTCGTACCGACCTCGTTTTAAGCTGTCCATATAAGCCCGACCTTTGTAACAGACTAAAAAACAAAGGAGTATGAAAATCATAGTGATCAGTTCGCGAGCCTATAACGAGCTTGTCGGGCGTATAGAGAAAATAGAGGCTGCAATCGCCTCTCTCCCTGAAAAGGGGCGTGCATGGAATAAGGAGTATATAAACGACGAATGGATGGACGGCGAGCAGGTCTGCCGTTACCTGGGCATCAGCGGGCGTACCCTTCAACGCCTCCGCTCGGATCACGTGATCACCTATTCGGCCATCAACCGGAAGCTGTATTATTCCCTCACGGAAATCCGCCGTGTGCTGAAGGAGCGTTCCGTGCGGCGCAAAAACCGACCAAAGGAGTAGGCCATGTTTCTGGATAAGGAATATTTCGACGGATGGATGCAGCGGCTCTCGGAACGGCTGGAACGTATTGAGAAGCTGTGCGCGGGGGACGTGGAGCAACCGCTTTCCATCCTGCCTGACGGGGAGCGTCTTCTGGACAATTACGACCTGTGCCGTATGCTCAATATCAGCAAGCGCACACTCCAGCGTTACCGCACCTCGGGAGAGCTGCCTTACGAGATGATCTATCACAAGACCTTCTACCGGGAATCGGACGTCCTGCGGTTCATCGAGCGTAACTTCAGTAATTTCCGCAAGCTGAAAAAGGATCGTCCTGCCGGTTCCGGTTAGGCCCTGTCCCGAGAGTCCGGCGTCATGGAAAAACGCGGAGATACATGGAATAAGGCACGACAAGGCGGTACAACCGTTCGATATTTGCCGTAAAATCAGTATGTTTGCACTTGGAAGCCTATATAATAATGAACAATGAAAGAAACAGATAAAATATATCCTGCCGACAAAGGGGAGGAAGAGCTACTGCATAACGTGCGCCATATCTTGCAGGAAGCGCGCGCGAAGGTGATACATCATGTCAATTCGACCCTCGTGAGGGCTTACTGGCAGGTAGGGAAATACATAGTGGAGTACGAGCAGCAGGGAACCGGCCGTGCCGGATATGGCAAGGCTGTCATCAACACCCTTTCCAGGCGGCTCGTGGCGGAGTTCGGAAACGGGTTCACGGCCACCAACCTGCGGTACATGAGGCAGTTTTACCAGTGCTACCCGAAATATCACACGCTGTGTGATAAATTGAGCTGGTCGCATTGCCGCACGCTTCTCAAGGTGTCGGGCGATGCCGCCCGTGATTTTTACCTGCACGAGTGCGTCAAGGAAAACTGGAGTGTCCGGCAGCTCGACCGCCAAATCAACACGCTTTTCTATGACCGCTTGCTGGCCAGCCGAGACAAGAAAGCCGTGAAAGAGGAGATTTCCCGTACCGAACCCGGGCGTGTCGAACCCAAAGAGATCATCCGCGACCCGTATATCCTGGAGTTTCTCGGTATCCCCCAGGGAGAGCATTTTCTGGAAACCGATCTGGAGCAACTGCTCATCAGCCGCTTGCAGCGCTTGATGCTCGAACTCGGGAAAGGCTTCGCCTTCGTCGCGCGACAGAAGCGTATCTCCTTCGACGACAAGCATTTCTACATCGACCTGGTCTTTTACAATTACCTGGCCCGCTGTTTCGTTTTAATAGACCTTAAATCCGGGGAGCTGACCCATCAGGATTTGGGGCAGATGCAGATGTATGTCAATTACTACACCCGTGAGTTGATGAATCCCGGGGATAACCCTCCGGTGGGTATCGTCCTCTGCGCGGAGAAAAACGACGCGGTCGTCCGTTATACGCTGCCCGAAGATGAAAAGCAGGTCTTCGCCGCCCAGTACATGACCTATCTTCCCACGCAGGAGGAGCTGCAAACACTCTTGCAGGAAGTGTGACAACAACGCTCATGGGCATATGAAAAAAGCCGACGGAAATCTGTACTTCCGTCGGCTTTTCGCTTACATCTTAATCCCTTTCTTTGCGGGGCCGTTCTCCGGCGGGCTGCCCACGCCCGCGATCACGATGCGCCCCCCGGAGGCGTCGGCAATCTGCCGCAGCCGGGAAGGAATACGGGCCGCCGTGTTGTCTTCCTTCGGGAGCTCTTCCGCCGTGTCATGCCGTTCCCGGCACACGTCGTTATCCTCCTCCGCCTCCTTTCCCTCGCTCTCTTCTATCGGTTTGAGGCTTTGCTGTATCCTGCGGTCTATTTCCGTCAGGTCAGTTTTCAGGGCCGTCAGTTCGGGCTCCTTGCGCCAGGAACTTTCCACCACTTCCCGCAGGACGGGAATATCTTTCTCCAGTTCCTCGTTCTTTTTCCGGAATTTTTCCAGTGTCGGCTCGATGGTCGCGAGCGCGTGGATGAAGTTCATCGCCGCCAGTCGCGGGTCGGAGGCGATATTCCCGTAGTTATACTGGTATAGATAATCCCCTTCACCCCGGACATAAAAACGGTTCTGCACCAGGTCGAGCCCGTCTTTCCCGGTCGTTTCGCTCTGGACGAGCAGTTCGAACCCGTAGAGGCTCCCGATGGGTTCGAGCCTGTCGAGCGTGCGTGCCGTTTCGGCGATACGGTTGAGCTGTTTCCCGATGAGCTTGGGGTCGGAGGTTTCCAGCCCGTTCAGTTTCACGGGATTGCGGTACGAGCCGTCCTCGTTGAACTCGACGCGGGCCTTGAAGTGTTCCAGATCCTTGCCGATACGCCGTATCAGGTCGTTGTTCTTCTCTATCTTCTCCGTGATCTGCTCCAGCTTGTAGCGGCTCGATGATTTGCCGCGCACGAATGCCTGGCGTTCGCTTTCGAGCGTGGCGATCTTCTTCTCCAGGCGGGCCTTGTCCAGCAGGTCTGTATTTCCCGAGAGGACGGCTACATACTCGGAAAAATTCATGCCGCTTTTCTCGTCGATGGCCCCCTCGTCGATGGTACGGCTTCCCATGTTGTTGGTCTTGAGCTGGCGGATGAACAGTTGCTTGTTGTGCAACAGCCCGAACTTGTAGGCGTCGAGCGACTTCTCGACGGCGTATAATATCACGTCCACCTTGTTGTCGGCATGGAGTTTGGCGATCTCGTTCCCGGTGCGTATTCCCCGCCCGTCGCGCTGCTCCAGGTCGCTGGGACGCCAGGGGCAGTCCAGGTGGTGTATCGCCACGCAGCGTTTCTGCGCGTTCACTCCCGTCCCGAGCATCTCGGTCGATCCGAAGAGTACGCGGATTTTTCCGGCGTTCATACCGGCGATCATCTCCTTGCGCGCTTTTTCCGAGGTCGCCTCCTGGATGAACCGCACCTCGCTTTGGGGTATGCCGTAATCCTCCGCGAGTTTACGCCGTATCTCGGAATAGACGTTCCACCCCGCTCCGGGTTTGTAGGTTCCCAGGTCGGAGAATACGAACTGCGTACCTTTGTACGCCTCGAAACGGCGGTAGTAACCGGCAATCATACGGGCGCAGTGGCTCGCCTTGTTGTCCACGTGGTCGCTGTATAGTTCGGGGTCTATCATACGCATATCGAGCGACATCTTGCGGGCGTAGTCTGTGGCAATGAGCATTTTCGCCTTTTCCTCCCGCTCCGAGAGCGGCAGGCGGCCCAGGAGCGTGGCATCGCCCGATTTGGCGAATTGCACCAGCCGTTCTATGAACTCCGTCTGCTGGGGTGTCGGCGGGATATTGTGCAATATCTCGTTCTTTTGCGGTCGGTCGATCCCTATATCCTCCGCCGAGCGGTAATCTGTAATCTCGGAGTAGAACATGGCCAGTTCGGGAACCTTGATGAAATATCGGAACCGTTCTTTCTGCACGACCTCGTTGGTCACGGAAAACTCGTAGTCGATGGTTTTCTTGGCAAATATGGCCGCCCAGGCATCGAAGGTGCGGATATTCTGACGCTCCAGTTCCTTCGGGCGCAGGTACTTGAAAAGCAGGTACAGTTCCGTGAGCGAGTTGGAGATGGTCGTTCCCGAGAGGAACGTCGCCCCCAGGTCGCGGCCCGTGCGCTGCTGTATGGTACGCAGCGCGAAAAGCATGTTGAGCGCCCGCTGCGACCCCTCGGGATTTCCGAGGCCCGCCACCCGGTCATGCCGGGTCGTGAAAGTCAGGTTCTTGAATTTGTGGCTCTCGTCCACGTAGAGGTGGTCGATACCCATGAGGCGGAAGTCCACGGCGTCGTCCTTGCGTGTTTCCAGCGCGTGCGCCACCTTCTGCAACTTGGCTTCCAGGTTGGCCTTGCGTTTCTGACACCCTTTCATCATGGCGCGGGAAACGTCCCTGCCTTGTGCTTTGAGCACTTCGAGGTTCTCCTCCACACAGTCCAGCTCGGCCTGCAATATCTCCTGCTGTATCTCCGGGGACTGGGGTATCATGCCGAACTGTTCGTGCGAGAGGATCACGGCGTCCCAGTCGTTGTTGCGTATCTCCCGGAAGATGCGCTCACGCTTCCGGGGCGTGAAATCCTCCTTGCCCGGGTAGAGGACTTTGGCCATCGGGTAAGCGGTGCAGAACGTCCGGGCTATTTCATGGATGTTGGCTTTCAGCCCGATAATCATGGGTTTATTGGCCAGCCCGAGGCGTTTCTTCTCGTAGGCCCCGCAGCACATGATAAGGGTCTTTCCGCCGCCCACCTCGTGGTCGATTATCCCGCCGCCGAGCAGTTTGTCCATCCATATCGCGTCCTTCTGGCTGTCATACAGTTTGTCGATTCCCAGCCCCTTGAGGTCGAGGTCGGGGAATTCCTGGTGCGTCCCGTCGTACTTCGGGCGCACGTAACAGTTGAAAGTACGGTTATAGAGGTCTGTCAGGCGGTCTTTGAAGTCGGACGACTGCTCGCGCAGCCATTCGGGGAAAGCACCCCGGATCTCATCTATCTTGCTGTTGGCGAGCTGTATGGCCTCCCCGTCACGCACTTTGACCTCCCGCCGTTCTCCGTCCACCCATTTGAGGACGGTCTTGGTGATGTCGGGCGAAGTGTTTTGCAGGGCGTGTTTCAAAAGGTGCAGGCCGTTGTACTTACGGGTCTGCGCGCTGACGGCATACTGCTCCGTGATCTTCACGTTCGTCGCTTCCGCCTTCACGCCGTACTCGTCCAGGTTGGAGGCGAAGGTGATCTTCACCTCCGTATCGAAGAGCGAGGAGGCGAAACGCTCGTAAACACCTTTTGGAATCCACCGTTCGCCCAGGTTGAAATCCAGGTCGTCGAAAGCGATGGGTTTGGGCGTCGCCTCGCGCAGAGCCTCCAGCGATTCCCGGGCCGGGGCGTGGTCGGGATTCTCCCGCAGGAACGCCTCGATCCGTTCGGCTTTCCCGATGACATTGCCGGCGATGAACTTGTCGGCAACCTCGTAGCCGTCCGTTTCCGGGTTGTAATAGATACGTCCTTTCAGTTCCCCGAGTATTCCCTCCACGGTAGTTCCCGTGAGCGAGGCCATGTAGTGCGGTTCCACCCGGCCGTACTTGTTCAGGCTGGCCACAAGGGCCTCCGAAGCGTCGTCGGCGTGCGTGATCTCATCGGGATTGAAGGCCACGGGACGCTCGAAGATGTCGGCTTTGCGTGCCTTGCCGTCGATGTAACGCTCCAGCGACAGAATCTCCGTCCCCCGCGCGTCCATCTTGATCAGGTCGAGGTTGCGTTTGTCATTGAGCCGTCCGAAGCGTTCGGTGAAATTGTCGTAAAGCCGGTTGAGCATCTCCCGCAGGGCGGGGTTCGCCGTCAGCGTTTCCGCCTCGTTGTTATAAAGGTGGTAATAGGCATCGCGTATCTCGATATACATGGAGGCTTTCGTCCGTTGTGCAGGCGTGAGTTCCAGCGGGTGGAACATGGGTTGCAGGGATTCAGTCTCCCGCAGGTAGCCGACCCGGTTTTGTCCGTCCGTGACGAGTGTCCCCTCGCGGAAATAGGGGGCGACCTCCCCCTCGAACGGGCGGGGTTTCATATCCGCCTCCCGTATCTGCGGCGTTTCTTTACCGGGTTCTTCCTCCTCCGGATTTTCCGGCGTGTCGAACAAGCTGCCCGTTCTCGGCGTACCGGCGGCTTGTTTTCGTCTGTCTTTCGGGGCTTCCGTCGGGGGGCGTACCGCCTGCCGTTCCCGCTGTTCCGGGGTTTCCTGCTGCCGGGCGCTTTGTCGGCGTAGTTCCGCCCTCCGTTCCGGGGTAAGCGACATCATCATCTCGTAAAAGCCGTTGATCGGCGGGTTGTCCTCCCAGTTCAGGGAGGCATACAAGTCTTCGGGATCACGCTCCGGTGGCGTCGTTTTCGGCATTTCGCTCTTCTGTTCCTCCGGAGAGGAGGCCGGGGCGAATAATGAGGGTTGTCGGGGCGTCTTCCGCTTTGCTCCCCGGCGGCTGTTCCTTTTCTTGGATATACCGAGTTCTGCCTGCCGCCGCTCCTCGGCGCTGAAGCCGAACAGATCGTAGAGCGTCAGCAACGGTTCCTGCTGCACGTTTACCGGTTCGGCAGCTTGGGTGGCAGGTGCGGGAGCCGCCGTTTCCACCGTGTCGAAAAGCGACCCGGCGAAGCCCTCCCGCGGTTTCGGTTCCGTTATTCCGCCCACGTGCTGCACGGGAGTATCTGCCATGCCGAAATCTTCGGGTTTCGGCGGGTGCTGCTCCCACAAGCGATTCTCCCGCTCTTTCGACCAGGCCCCGAAGTCGGCCAGATCCTCCCCGGTCGGTTCTCCGGCGGGTGTGGCAGCAGAATCCGGTAACACTTGTCCGGGTTTGTTTTCGATTCGGGTAATCTCCCCGGTTTCGGTATCGACATGGTAGCCCTGTGCCGCCATTTCGGCGACGACGCGGCGTTTTTCCTCCTCTTCCCGCTGCTGCTGAAGGTTACGGGCATCGGCGATAATCTCCTTGACGATTTCTCCGGCAAGGCGGGGCTCGTGTCTTTCGGCACGCTGGCGTTCCGCCTGACGGGGACGGGACAATTCCCGCTCCGGTGTACCGGGTGTCTGTTCCGGAGCATGTTCCAGGCAATAACTCTCGTTGAAATGCCGGTTGAAATCCTCCGAGAGCATACGCCGCATCTCCCGGTCGATGCCGTCCACGCCCTCCGCGTGGGTGAACTCCATCGCCGGTTTGCCGTAGGGGTCTTTGCCTACTTTGGCCTCGGTATGGATCACCCTGTCGAACGACTGGAAAAGGTTGTTTATCCGGATGCCGTTCGACAGCTTGCGGGATTCGATGAAATCCCGCTGCCGTTCGGACAGTTCCCCCGTGGCGGCTTTCTTTTGCAGGATAACCAGGTCGCTGCCGACCTCCGTCCCCGCGTGTTCTGTAAAGAGGTTGTTCGGCAGCCGGATGGCCGATACGGGCTCGCAGCGGTTCATCAGCCACTCGCGCACGGGGCGTCCCTGCTCGGCGTTCAATACTCCCTGCGAGGTGATGAATGCCACCAGGCCGCCCTCGCGTACCATATCGACGGACTTCATGAAAAAATAGTTGTGCAGCGCCCGTGTGCCTTGCCGCCGCACGGGGTCGGTATGGGTGGAGAAGAACGGGTCGAAGAGCGCCACGTCCCCGAAAGGGATGTTGCTCACGGCCACGTCGTAGTAACCGGCGTATTTGGGTTCGATGCGCTCGAATCCCTGTACCCGCACCCGTTTTTCGGGGTGCAGGTGCTTCAGGATCAACCCCGTGGCGGGGTCTTTCTCGAAGCAGGTGATCTCCGCATAGGGGGCGTGGAAATCCACGGCACTGACGAAAACCCCCGTTCCCGCACTGGGGTCAAGAATACGTTTGGGGACGATCCGCGTGTCCCATATCGCCTCCACGATGGCGTCTGCCACTTTCGGGGGCGTGTAAAAAGCCGTCAGGACGGAGTTCTTGATCCCGTCCATGTAGCGCTTGTATTCCCGTTCGTCGGGGGTGTTCGCCCTGATGACCTCGTGCAACTCGGCCACGAGCGTTGCCATGCCGTCCTTGTCCGGTTTCCCGGTGGGGTTTTCCAGCACTTCCTTGATGGCGCCGAAGCCGCTGTATGCGCCGAGTGTCCTTTCTTCTTCGGGAGTCGGCGCCCGCCGTTCCCTGTCGAGCGTGAAGGCCGTCTTCAGCGCGTCGATATTCTGGCGGAGGTGGGTTTTCTTATTGAATGCCATCTTCGAGAAGTATTTGGACGGTTCCCGTCAGTTCGGTATAGAACAGTTCGTAGTCGGGCGTGTCGGCGAAGTCGTCCGTGAGGTCGTACTTCTCCAGCACCCCGCGGCAGAGGGGCAGCAGGCGTAGAGCCGCCTGCCGGGCGGTATCCTCGGGAATCTCCGCCTCGAATTCCCTCCAGAGGATGTTTACCAGCGTGTTGTAGGGTGAAAAGTGCAGTCCGCGGCAGAGTTCCTCGCGGGCAATTTCTTCGGCCTCGATGTGGTTGCAGCCCGAACGGATCGCCTCGCTGTACGCTTGGGCGGCGCTGTCGGCCCGCTCGGCGATGAACTCACTTTCGGCGATGAGTTCCGGGTGGCTGTCCTTGAGGTAGGATAGTAACGAAAGTCCGTAATAGGACAATTCCCCCGTGGGGGTATGGTGTTGCTTGTCTGGCATGATAAGAATTTTTAGTGGTCGTTGATAATCGGGGAAGAGAAAGGCGCCCCGGGTTCCCACCCGAAGCGCCGACCACTGAAAAAATCCTTATCAAACAAGCGTATCTCGTTATGACAGGTCTTTTCCAGTGGCAAAGGTAACGATTATTTCCGTTTGTTCCTCTTTCCCTGCCTGGGAGTATCGCGCGGTTCGAAAACGAACGAGGTCTTGAACTGGTCATCGAGCGTGAGGGCCGCGTCGAACGTTCCGCCGCCGTTTTTGACGAATCCCCGGATCGTGCCGGTTTTGCCTTTGGTCAGCAGTTCCGCGAGCTGCTTGTCGGTCAGCTCCTTGCGGCCCACGGTTCTCCATACGGTCAGGCCGCAATCGGGATTCTGACACTTGGCGAGTTTGGGATAGAACACCACGGGCCTGCCGCAACGCGGGCAGGCTGTGTCACTCTCCGCGCCGTCGATTCTTGCTTCCAGCAGTTCTTTGGCGATTTGCGAGGTGAAGACCTCGATACCGCGATGGAACGTCGGGGCGTCCATCTCCCCGGTGGCGATCTTCGAGAGGGCCAGTTCCCAGCCGCCCGTCATGGCGACATCGGCAATCTTCTTGTCCCTGACCACGGCATACACGGCCAGTCCCTTGTCCGTGGGTACAAGCGACTTTTTCTCTCGCCTGACATACTCGCGGGCAAAGAGCGTTTCGATGATGGCGGCACGGGTGGCGGGCGTGCCGATGCCGGCATCTTTCATCGCCTCGCGTTCGGCCTCGTCGGACAGTTCGCGTCCGGCGGTTTCCATCGCCGCCAGCAGGCTCGATTCCGTGTGAAGGGGGCGCGGCCGGGTCTGTTTCTGTTCCGTGCCGCATCCTTTGACGGGCAGCTCGTCGCCTTGCACGATGTCGGGAAGGAGGGTCATGTCCTCCTCTTTCTCTTCGACAGGTTCATTCAGGACGGCCCGCCAGCCCGTCTCGACCATGATACTGCCGCGGGCCGTGAAATCATGTCCCGCGCTTTGCAGGGTAAGGAAAGTGTTTTCTTTCACGCAGGCCCCGGAAAAGGTTTCGAGCATCCGCCCCGCGACCATCTCATAGACGATGCGGTGGTCGGCATCCAGTTCGGAGGGGAGGTTCTCGGTGGGAAGCAGCGCGTGGTGGTCGGCGATCTTTTCGTTGTCCACGCTTCGGCGGGAGAGAGATGCGGTATCCATCCTGCCCGCGTATTCCGCGAAACGGGGATAGCGTGTCATGTTCCCGATGAGTGCCGGAATCTCCTCGGCCACATCTTCCGATATATAGCGTGAGCCGGTACGGGGATAAGTGATGAACTTCTTCTCGTAAAGCGACTGGGCGATGTCGAGCGTTTTTTCTGCCGAAAAACCATACCGGCTGTTGGCCTCTTTTTGGAGTGTCGTCAGGTCGTACAAGAGAGGCGGCTGTTCCCTGGCCTCCTTGCGCTCCACGTTCACGACGCGTACCGTTCGGACGCCGATAACCTCGGCGCGGGCTGCTTCCGCCTTTTCCCTGCCGTCGAATTTCTCCGTGGAGAGGACGGTGAACTCCGTGCCCTCCTTTGCCGTGGAGAGCTTCAGCCGGAAATAGGTGGCGGGCTTGAACGCCTTGTTCTCCAGGTAACGGGAGCAGATGATCGCCAGCGTGGGGGTCTGCACCCGTCCGAGCGACCAGACGCCCCGCCCGGCAGCCACGGCAAGCGCTTGCGAGGCGTTGATACCGACGATCCAGTCGGCTTCGCTGCGGGCTTTGGCCGAGAGGTAAAGGTTGTCGTATTCGTTGCCGGGGCGGAGGTGTTGTAACCCCTCGCGGATGGCCCGGTCGGTCAGGCTGCTGATCCATAACCGCACGAAAGGGGTGCGGCATTCCAGGTAAGAGTAGATGTAGCGGAAGATCAGCTCCCCTTCACGCCCCGCGTCGGTCGCGACGATGATGCGCTCGGCCATGCCGAACAATTCCCGGAGAATACCGAGCTGCTTCACGACACCCGGGTCGGCCTTATACTCTTTACCCTCCCGAACCTGCCGGGGCAGGAGGATGAACGATGATGGCAGGATAGGCAGGTTTTCCCGGCGGAAACCCGCGATGCCGTACTGTTGGGGCATTGCCAGCCCGACCAGGTGGCCGAAGGCCCAGGTTACGGCGTAGCCGTTTCCCTCGATAAAACCGTCTTTACGGTTCGTGGCTCCCACGATGGCGGCGATCTCACGCGCCACCGAGGGCTTCTCTGCGATAATTACTTGCATGATGATTCGGATTTTTCAGTGGTTGTTTTCTTGTAGTTCTTCTTCTTTCTCTTTTTCCGGACGGGCGATCAGCCGGCGGTCGTAATAGACATGGTTGCCGTTCCCGTCGTAATACTGCCGTCCGTCGTCCGCCTCCTCCGGGGGGCTGCGTTTACCCGGCCGGAGGTACAAGGCGGCCAGCGCCGCGATCAGGAGCGGCATGGCTCCGGCCTGCATGTAGAACCATTTCATACGTTATACCTTGACACCTTTGGAGTTGCTCTTTTTGCTGCTGCGGTAATTTTTCTTCTGCGTCGGGGTGGCTTCCTGCTGTCCCTGCTTGAGCGGCTCTTTCACACCTTTGACCGCTTCGACGGTCTTGCCCTCGGAATTGACGGCGACCTGGGTACGGCTTTCAACGGCGGGTTTGACCTCCGCTCCCTGCCGTTTCGCACGGTCGGGATTCCAGCGGAAGAAGTCCATCTTGTTACGCTCGAAGTTGGGCTTGACCCAGGCGTTGAACGGCTCACCCTGCCCGTCCTTGACCATGCCCTTGATGTAGAAAGCCTTGACATCCGCCCGCTTGGAGGGATCATTCACCGCTTCCGTCCACTGGTCATAAGCCTCTTTGGGCACGGAGGCTTTGAGGATTGTCCGGTGAATCGTGAGCGTGGGCTGTCGTTCGGAGGCCGTAGTTTCCTGCCGTCCGTTTTTCTCGGCGGCCTTCTGACGGTAAATCTCCTTGTTCTCCTGGGCGTAGCGGTTGCGATCCAAACCGTCGTAGGTAAAGGAATAGTTACGTTCGGCCGCGTCGATTTGGATATAGGCATCCCGCTTATAACCCGCGCGGGTGGTATATCCTTCGAGCAACACCTTGCCGCCGCCGTAGAAATCCATCTGCTTGCCTTCCGAGAGGTCGGCCTCCTTGATGCGGGCACGTTTTTCGAGTAACGAAACGGGCATGGGTTCCAGCGTGTTCGTCCATTTGTCTATCGACACGTAGCAGGGCGTGAGCTTGCCCGGCTCCAGCTCCAGGTCGATCACTTTCCCGGCGTGGCGGGTGTTCATCAGGTTCGTTTTCGCCTCCTCGTCGAGCAGCACCCCGTGGAAGGGGGCGTCGAGGTCGGGCCGTTCCTGCCAGTAATGCGGCACGACGCGCAGCGAGCCGTCCGCCTGCTCTTCGAGCGACACGCGCCCTTTGGTGGAAACACGCATCCCGTTCTCCAGTTCGGGGTTCATCTCCACCAGCCCGTTGGATTTATGTCCGTAAGACATGGCTTTCAGGTGCGGCTCGATGTCCTCCATGCGGATACCTTTCTTCTCCATATCCGCCAGGTCTATCTTCGTGACGTCCAGCGGCTCGAACTGCCGCTGCTCCTGCGTCTGAAGCCGTTCGGAGGGGTCGATACGGTAATTTTCCAGAATCTCCGGGTCGAAGTCGATGCGGATAAGTTTGTTCAGGGCATTCTCCGTCATGACGAAGATACCCGTGTGGACGGGGTTCTGGGCCTGTTCCATGAACTTTTTGAAGAAGGCTTCGAGGGCTGAATCCTGCGTGTTCACGTTCAGCAGGCTCGCCACATTCTGATCCGTGGGGTCGGCGGTCTGGATATTGCCGTCCCGATCCACGCCGGTAACGGCTTGCAGTCGTCCGTCGTCGGCATTCTGAACGAGCATGACTTGTTTAGCGTCGTTCTTTACGTTTTCGTCCATAATTACGAGTGTTTTTAGTTAGCACCAATAGCGATGCGGGAACGAAAGTAAGGGGAACCGGCTGAACGTAAAAGAGTTGGAAAGGCTATGGAAGCATCGGGCACAGAAGTGGCCGCTTGTGGCGCAGGGCAGAGGAAATCGGAGAAACGGAGTGCCGGGAAGGACGGATTTGGCAGAGGGTATTTTCGTGGCTCCTCACCTTATTGTCAGGTAGTCGGGATCTATTGTTAAATGTCAATAAAGCGCATGGATAACCCGTGTTTTTTTATAAATTTGCGAAAACGGGTTTCAATATCCGACAAAACGTGAGGCATGGAAATATATACCCCAAAAACCAAGATCAAACTTTCTCCGGTGATAAGAAACGGGAGAGAATTTGTCGAAGTGACTTTCGGTAATGACAATGACATCCGCTTGTCGCTGTCGAAGGAAGAAAACGTACTGCTTGTCGGCGGCAGGGCTTATCTGCCGGCAGAAGATTTCGTGCTTGCCGAGTTCTTCGACCGCTATGTGAAAATGGCGTTTATAGACTATTCTGCCATCAAGGAAACCGCCCCCCGTAAAGAGGAAGACAAACGGCCGCCACTGCCGGAAGGCTATCTGGAAAAACTTCAGCAAGTGCGTTACAGTGACCATACCGTAAGGGTATATACCTCCTATTTCCGCGATTTCCAACAGCATTTCGAGGGGCGTAAGATTGAAACGGTTACCCCCGGCGAGATAAACGACTACCTGCTGTATCTCATCCACGAGAAAAACATATCCTCCTGCCAGCAAAACCAGCGTATCAACGCCATCAAGTTCTATTACGAGAAAGTTCTCGGTCAGGAACGGCGGTGTTACAAGGTGAACCGTGCCAAACGGGAGAAGACGCTGCCCGACGTGTTGAGCAAGGAGGAAATAAAGAAGATACTCGACGCGACGGTGACAGACCTGCGCTTCTTCTGCATGTTCTCCATACTCTATTCCGCAGGATTGCGCATCAGCGAACTGCTGGAACTGAAACCCGGCGACATCAACGAATCCCGCTCCCTGATACGGGTGCGGCAGGGTAAAGGAAAAAAAGACCGCTACACCCTGCTATCAAAACCGTTGATGAAAAAGCTGACGGAATATAACAGACTATACAAACCGAAAGTGTGGCTTTTTGAACACAGACCGGGCGAACCTTTCACCGAGAGTATCGTGTCGAAACGGCTGAAGGCAGCGGCCCGGGAAGCGGGAATCACGAAACGGATTTATCCGCACCTGCTGCGCCATTCTTTCGCCACCCACTTGCTGGAGCAAGGAACCGACATCAAGATTGTGAAAGAGCTTATGGGACATAACAACATCAAGACAACGGAAAGGTATGTCCACATAGCCGACACTTTCAAAAGCAATATCAAAAGCCCGTTGGACGATCTGTTGATGGAGGAAGACGAGGTCTGATACTTAAAGAAAATAACAGCCAAATCGGCTGATAGTATAACGTTATCCGCAACTAAAAATCAAAAAGGAATATGAAAGAATTAGAAAACAACTGGATGAAAAAATGGGAATCGGTAAAAGAAAAAACCGTCTGCCCTGTTGACCTCAATACTTATTTTGAGCAAGAAGAAATTGCAGGAAAATCGTTAACGACGATTAATATCGGTTCTTGCGATTTGCCGAGTGGAAATCTTTTGGTACGAGATCCATTGGTATATCTCCCAAACAGAAACGAACGTCCATATTTTCAGAACGCTCCTGCGGGTAAATATGAAACGGAAATTTGTGTAATCAAATCTGACGACGAGGATTGCGACCGTTATGCCGCAGTACGTTTGCGCTTCAATGAAAAGCGGGCTGTTCGATTCTATGAAGCATTAGTTGGGAATGAAAACCTTGAAACATTGGAAGAGGGTGATTACTTTGGATTTTGTGTAGATGCTGGTTTAGGATGTGTATGTGATGAAATTATCCACCGTATTTATTGCGACTGGGATGAACAATGGCGCAAAGATAATCCCGATGATAATCCTTATGATGGATATTTTGCTGCATTATTCAAAGAAAACTATTATCTCCATCCAGAATATCAACGTGCAGGCGGAGACTGGTTAAATTGGCAAGTGCCGGGGACGGAGTATCATATTCCCATTTTTCAATCAGGGTTCGGAGATGGTACGTATCCGGTTTATTGGGGCATAGACGAAGGCGGCGAAATATGTCAGTTGGTAATTCAGTTTATTGATATAGAATTAGCCTATGGCAATGATGAAGAGAATTAATGTGCGGATAACAAATAAATAAGCAACCCTAACAGTTGCTATTTACAACCCATTAGCTGCAAATAAAAAAATAATGAGCATGGAACTGATACAAACTTTTAAGAAGTCATATTTTCTAAAGATGTCAGACGACAAACATTTGATTGCACAAGTTAATAGTAGTCAGATAAACATCTTTGAAAATGAAACATATCGGCATTTAGCACAGTTCAAAGAAGTAGGCGATGCATCTGTTTTCTTTTCAGACGACAGCAACTTGCTCTTGGCTAAAAATAATGACCGCAAACTTGTTGTGTATGATTTAGCAACCATGTCAATCCGTTGCAAACTTAAACCGAAAATAGGCAGTTCAAATGGTGATGGTGACGCTTGTATTTCACATGATAACAAGTATGTCATTAATTTGGGGTATGATTTTCCATACGGCTATATATCAGTTTATGATATTGAAAACGGAAAGGAAACGAGATTCCGTGAAGATATGAGAGAAGTGTATGAACATATATGTTATATCCCTTCACGCCAATTATACTTCATTGACGGGTTTCGCAGACCGGAAGAAGGGACAAGTGAAAAGAATCGGTACTTCTATCTTTGGTTTGATATGAACAACAGAACATTTGAACAAACATTCTGCGATTTGGACGATGCAAATTTTCTGTATAGTGAATATTTAGAGCAAGTGTTATACTTTGCGAAAGAAGGCAATCTTGCTTTTCGCATTTTGCCCTTAAATATAGAACTGCCAATTAAACACCAACAAGGCTGTTTGGATATACAACTTTCGCATAACAACAAGATGATTGCCTTATATCAAGAAGATAATCTAAAACTTTGTACGTTCCCTAATATGGAAATATTGGCTGAATTATCAAATATCGGCTATGGTAATATTTCATTCTCTCCTGATGATAAAGAAATATTGATTGCAAGTACAATAAAAGGGCTTATTTATAAATTGGAATAAGTGCAGCTAACAAGTGGATCAATCTTCCTTAATGGTCGATTATCCACCGAACATTATTCGCAAAAACAAATGGAAGAAAAAAACTATATATCAAACTTTGATTGCTCGCTTTGGCAAATTGATGATTGGGGACTATATACAGCCAAATCTCCTATCTATATCAATTCTTTGGGCAGCGATTTTAATGTGTGGTTTGATGTGGACGGCGAGAGTTTTCCTACCGACAAACAGCTTGTTGCATGGGCGGGATTTTGCAATATTAATTCAAATGAAATAAAAGAAATGATGATTGACGGTCTTACAAAGTTAGTAGATAAAATGGATGTCTTGCCAAATGATGTAGAGCCGGAATTTGGTCCGATATATAGACCTATGGCGATTTCGAGAAATGCCAAACGCTCTATTGAAGCTGTAAGACATAGTAGAAAGACATTAGGTAAAGTGGCAAAATCCACCTTAAAATGCAATTCGGTTGTTGTACCGTTACAAGATAAAGCTCCAGTTAGATTTATTGTAATGAACTTTGAAATTGGTCGTCGCCCTTATGAAATGGAAGCTGTTTTTTGTAATGAAAAGATGCTTATGGTCGGTGAAAACTCTGGCATTTGGACTCGCCTTGAATGGATAAATGAGTTTAATGTTCCAATGTTTAATATTGGAACGGCATTACATCCATATTGGCGACCCGAATAATATGCGAATAACATGCACCTGTTCCGCCTAACGGCGGCAAGCTGCAAACCATTATCGTCAAAAGAATATGGAGAAAGGCATTAGAAAAATTGAGCAGAATGGTGTTCACGTTGCATATCTTACTTGTCCTCAAATCAAATTGAATAAGTATAAAGATGCAACTATGTTATCGTTGTGGCATATCAAAGGCGACTCAATGGATTTTATTTTGGATATGCCCGAATTGCAAGATATTAGGATGTATGCGTGTAAATTCAATGACTATACAGCATTAAGCAAATTGACACATCTAAGGAAATTATGTATTAATGGTATTGCCACAAAGGAAGAGCAAACTTTTGATTATATAGCCAATCTTTCTTCTTTAGAAGAACTAATCATTGGTTACATACAACCGTTTATCAAATTCCCCAATTTATCGAACTTACATAGTTTATATAAATTATTTATTTTTGAATGTAAAAATTTAGTTGATATAAAAAGCATAGCCAATATTCCCAATTTGCGTGTATTTGATTGGTGTTGTTCTCAATTAAAGCCTACTGAATTGGAATTTGTAATGCAAAAAGACAGTATTCAAAAAGTTGCTGCTCAATTTGGAGGAAAGAGGTTAAATGAAGAATTTAAATCATTATTAATGAAGTACAATTTATGACGATAACAAGCGGATGAATCTCCCTAACGGTCGATTATCTGCCGGACATTATCCGCAACTAAAAATCAAAAAGGAATATGAAAGAATTAGAAAACAACTGGATGAAAAAATGGGAATCGGTAAAAGAAAAAACCGTCTGCCCTGTTGACCTCAATACTTATTTTGAGCAAGAAGAAATTGCAGGAAAATCGTTAACGACGATTAATATCGGTTCTTGCGATTTGCCGAGTGGAAATCTTTTGGTACGAGATCCATTGGTATATCTCCCAAACAGAAACGAACGTCCATATTTTCAGAACGCTCCTGCGGGTAAATATGAAACGGAAATTTGTGTAATCAAATCTGACGACGAGGATTGCGACCGTTATGCCGCAGTACGTTTGCGCTTCAATGAAAAGCGGGCTGTTCGATTCTATGAAGCATTAGTTGGGAATGAAAACCTTGAAACATTGGAAGAGGGTGATTACTTTGGATTTTGTGTAGATGCTGGTTTAGGATGTGTATGTGATGAAATTATCCACCGTATTTATTGCGACTGGGATGAACAATGGCGCAAAGATAATCCCGATGATAATCCTTATGATGGATATTTTGCTGCATTATTCAAAGAAAACTATTATCTCCATCCAGAATATCAACGTGCAGGCGGAGACTGGTTAAATTGGCAAGTGCCGGGGACGGAGTATCATATTCCCATTTTTCAATCAGGGTTCGGAGATGGTACGTATCCGGTTTATTGGGGCATAGACGAAGGCGGCGAAATATGTCAGTTGGTAATTCAGTTTATTGATATAGAATTAGCCTATGGCAATGATGAAGAGAATTAATGTGCGGATAACAAATAAATAAGCAACCCTAACAGTTGCTATTTACAACCCATTAGCATCGAAGAATAAATTGAAATGTAATGAAAAAGATATTTAGTACAGCACCAGATGGCAATGATAATGCACAATTTGTAGGAGTAGAATATATAAAATTCTCTATTTCTCAGATTGAAGATGTTTGTGATTGGATGAGGAAAAACGATGAAATCGCTCAACCATTATTAGCAAATATAGATTTGTTATTAACTATAACGAGAAAATATTCCGTAGATGCAAATCTATTAATCGAGAAAGACAAAGTAAAAGAATGAAAAAAAGTTTTCAACGATTGGTTTGAGCGTGTTGGTAATAAAATTCCTGCCAAATTCAGGAACGGTATAAAAGCCAATGGTGATGAACTATTTAAAGAGTTAGAACAATATGGGTACTAATGATTTTAGAAAGTATAATCTGGATGTAAAACTTAAAACAAATAAAAAATGAAAATATTTAGTACTGCACCCGATGGTAATGAAATGGCTGATATGGCAAATGCACGCTACTTTAATTTGGCTATAAAACAAATTGAAGAAAATGCAGAATGGTTGAAAACAGCCAACAAACCAACACAAGCTCTTTTAGCACATATTGAAATACTAATTATGCTTGCAAAAAGATTTCCAATTGATGCAAATTTGAGTATCAAAAAAGAGAAAGTTCAGGAATGGAAGAAAGTTTTCAACGATTGGTTTGAACGCTGCGGCAATAAAATTCCTGTCAAATTCAGAGAGGGTATTAAAGCAAATGGAGATGAACTTTTTAAAGAATTAGAACAATATGGACACTAATAATTTTGAACAAAAAATAATTCAACCTTTCTTTTGGGTCGAGCATGGATCGACATATTCAGTATGTCTGAATGTTGGAGAATACAAAGCTGAAATCTTCGAAGCAAGAGAGGACGAGGGCTTTGAGGGGAACGGCTATGACTGGGAGTCCTTAGCTCGTGTCTTTGTGGAAGAACAAGTACCAGAATTATCGGATAAAATTGATTTTGATTCTGAAGGTAGTATGTTTTGTGCCTACTCAAAAGATAAAGAGGCATTGAAAAGCTTTATTCTACAATTCAAGGAAGCGTGTGAAAACCATGTATTGATTATGGATTTGTTTTCTCGTGCTGAACTTGATTAAGAAACGATGCTAACAAACACCTGTGCCGCCTAATGGCGGCAAGCTGCAAACCATTAGTGTCATATAAAATTATAATGAAACAGATAATAGAAAAAATCAATAAAAGTTGGCACTCCAATCCTCCATGTGATCAACAAATAATGTTGAGTGTGGGAAAGTTGTTTCCATTACCCGATGATTATAAGGAATTTATGTTATGGAGTAATGGTGGAGAAGGTAATATTGGTAGTCAATATTTATCATTATGGAAGATTGAAGATTTGATGCAACTGAACAAAGAATACCAAATACAAAAGTATTTGTCGAAAAAATCTTTGGTTATTGGCACTGATGGAGGCGATAATTGTATCGGTTTTTATTTTGGAGAACCTACTTTTATTTTTTTACAACCATTAGGAGATTTAGACTTATCTGAGAATAGATTTTTATCCCAATCATTTACAGATATGTTCATTAATTGGTTGAGAATAAGATAAAAAATGACACTAACAAGCGGCTCAACCTCCCCTGAAAGGTCGGTTAGCCACCCAACATTATCGACCTGAAAAGAACAAGAAATGAAACCAAGAGATATATTTATTAAAGCCTGCAATGAGATAGCTATTCCTTTTATCGCAATGGGATTTAAGCCGTCTAAAAATGGACAATGTTTGAAAAAGATTTCAAAAGACAAAAATTTGACTTTTGAAATATGGTTTCGTTCAAGTGTATATAATTCATCTTGTAATGTGGCTATATATCCACTGATTACGATTACCTGTAAAAACTTGAAAAAGTGGGTGCAAGAAGAGAATCTCAATGTCAATGATGATGGCTTAGTATATCATAATCATATTGGATACCTATCGCCAATAAATCAATATCAATCTTGGGATCTTGCCGGACTAAGCTATGCTCCATCAATAAAAACAATAATTGATTTACTTGAAAAATATGCTTGTCCGATATTTGATTTATTTGAGAATAGACAAATGGCTATTGACTTCATTACGCAACATGGCTGTTGTTTCAATCAATACACGAAAGACTCTCTCCTTGCCCTGCCATATATGTTGAGATATGGTGAAAAGGAACAAGCCGAGAACTACTTCAATCATTACATACATTCAAGTAAATGTCGAAATAGATTTGTAAAAGCCTATTCTCAATTAGAAAAGAATGATGTAATTGATTGTGGATTAGATAATCGTTTCGTAATACTTGCATATAGTCAAAAACTAAAAATAAAATAGGTCGATAACAAACAGATGAAACTTTTAAGGTGGTTTATCCGCCGAACATTAGTCGCTTGAAAAATAAAAAAAAGAAAATGAGTAAGATAATGATATGGGTCGGTCAATTCGATTCCGAAGCTGACTTTGAGAAATATATGGATCAATCGGCTTTCCGTCAATGGTGGAAAGATTATGATGAAGACAATAAGGAACTTCGTTGCCAGTTCTGTAAGGAGCTTGGTGTAATGAGCTATGATGAGGATTTTCTTATTATGAAATTCACATCTGACGGCTTGGCAGGATTACTTAACCTTATTCCTGCTGATACCCAAAAGATAAGTCTGTCGATAGCTGATAAAAATATTACAATGGCAAATGCTGTTATCTGCTATAATTGTCGTGAGGGTATATCTCCTAAGAAGGCAGAGAATACCACAACCATGACTTATCTTGGTACGTTTGAGTTTGAACTGTCGCCTGAAGGAATGCAAGGGTCTAATGCTGGATTAGAATATATGATTTGGATTGGCACAACCGATAAAAGTAGGGAAGAATTTATGGAGTATTTCAATCAAGATGAATACATGAAAGAAATACGAGATTACGAAGAAGGTCGTACAAAGAAACGCCCAAATCCCGACCATCGCTGTCAGTTCTGCAAGGACATAGGAATTAAGTTCTATTACCCAGAATTTTTGAAAGTGGAAATTTTGGATCATCTTGAGAATCCATTTGAAATGGTAAAAAGGATGATAAACAATCAATTTGTGCCTGATTGGGTAATTGAACTCTACGTCAAGGAAGAACATGTATCAGCATCGAATTGTATAGTCTGCTATATTCCTAATGGATTTAAAGATAAAAAGAAAAATCAGAACATCTATATAAAGAAAAAAAGTTACGATGATTCTGATGTTCCCAAAAAACATATTGAGGAATTAGTAGATTACAACGGCATTAAATATCTTGAATGGTTTAAAGCCGAAGGATAATTATAATGGTATAGATTAGGTCGTCTATCTGCCATAACCTTTTATGGTAAAGATGATAAAAATATGAGCAGCTAATAGTTGAGTTGAAAAAAGAACAAATTGTGCGACTAACAAGCGGCTTAACCTCCCCTGAAAAAGGTCGGTTAGCCACCAAACATTACCGATAATAATAAAAACAAAGAAAATATGAACGAACGATATGCCAAATGTATTCCATTCGATAAGAATGTAAAAGGCAGGATTGGTGGCAATCCTCCTAAATGTATAGAAGGACAAATCCCTTGCGATTATAAATTCTATGCAACACTGGTACATCCTGAAAAGGAGAACATCATGCTTTCTATCATCATTCACCAAGATTATGACACTCTTATTGACAACAACATATATCCCTCAATAGCAGTCAAAGTAATAGAACATGAATTTTCCGAAATTGGCAATTGTGCAGAAAAGCGAAACGCCAGCTTAGACATGTGTTCTATCAGTGAATATTCAGAAGATAAGGATAGTGAAAATATACTTGTAAAAATAGGTGGTGAACCTTCCCTTATCCAAGATGAAGAAAGCTATTATAAAGAATTAGAGAAACATGGTTTTTCTTTTTTCTTATCAATAGACGAGGACGGATATAGTGAAGATGTTACTATTGGCAGTTATCCTTTCGGATATGGAGCTTTGTATTTGTATAAGCGCTGTACAACCAATGAAATAATCGCAGGATTTTGGCAATGTTCGTAAAAAATATATCGGTAACATGCACCTGTTCCGCCTAACGGCGGCAAGCTGCAAACCATTAGCATCAAATAAAAAAGAATGAAAACAATAAAAGAATTGCTTGATGAAGTCATTGATTTAGAAGGTAAGGTTCAAATAAGCCAAGCTATCGACTTTCATAAGGGAGTGCCTACCCTTGAAAAAGGAGTTTATAGAAATGTCTCTCCTATGTTGAAAATCAGGTATGGGGCATTTGGTAAATGGATTAATGCGACACATGGAGATTGGCTTGATACAAAAGAAATGGAAAGTCCATGGAATGAAGATGAAAAGGATGAACGGTTGATAGGAATTGTTCGCGACATAAAAGCTTCAAAGGATTATTGGGAAGACCATGCTACTGGACTATTTGCGCCAAACAGAATTTCCATTTTTGCAGCAAGCGATAATGGCTATGAAATGATTTGCCTAATATGGTTTGACGGTACAGAAGAACCGGAATTATGGGTATATGATTGCAACGGTGAAAGTCGATATAAAGATTTAGCTGCTTATTTGCAAGCATATATTGATGATGATGTATCAGCTTCTGAAGTAAAGTGGAAATTAGCTGATATGTGATTCTTTTATTAGAAGTGATGCTAACATACACCTTAATCGCCCAAAATGGCGATTAGCTGCCGAACATTATCGACCTAAAAAGCAAAATGATTATTAAAATAAAGGACATAAATAATAATATAACTTTTGAGTTATTGATTGAATCTAATATTTTAATCAATGACTTGCATAAGTGTATAAGAAAAGTCCATAATCAATATTTAGGCAATAATGGTATTGATGTCATTAGAATAAATGGTTCACTACATATCTTGTTATACTTCGTATCACTTGATAAATATGTAGAAATGAATTATGGGAATAAGCCATTGAATTTTATTATTGATGAATACAATCATAATCAGTGGCGAAAAGAAACGTTTAATTTTCTTTCTTTTGAACATTTCAATTCAACTGAAGATTATGCAAAGGAACTCTATACCGGTTATGATTGCAGTTTTGTTGAAATGGGTAAAGATGGATGGTATGAAATATATGAATTATGCAATGTACCTAACGAAAAAGCAAGAGAATGGAAAATTGAATATTTAGAAAAGAAGGTCAATAACAAACAGCAAACCGACTGAATAAGTGGAACGCTGCCGAACATTATCGGCTCAATAAAATGTTCAATTTTTAATTAGAAGAAAATGAATACTAAAACAAATGATTTAAAAGAAGTTATCAAAAGTTGGATCATCAATATTGATAAAACAGAAGAATTGCCTTCTGATATTGTGGCTTTGAGCTTTAATCTTTATGAACCTTATGGTTTAGAAATGGTTGGTTCTATTTGGTTTGATGAAAAGGATGAAGATTGGGCATGTGATGAAAGTTTTGAACCAGCTCAAAGAAGTTGTCCTAATTTTGAAATTTCAGACAAACTAAAATGGGAAGAAGTGTTAGAAATAGTTGTAGCTATTCTTAAAGACTTACTCAATGAACTTGCTGACTTAAATATTTTTAGAGTAGAACATATCGCAGTTGGATTTGTAGATGGTGATTTGATTATCATTAAATAATCAATATGCCGATAACACGCACCGCAATTGCCTAAACGGTGATTAGCTGCCGAACATTAGCAACCGAGAAGTAAATATGAAAAAGGATCTTATAGAACGATTGAGAAGATTTCTAACGGCACATGATATGATTGGGACACCTGCATCTGATGAGCAGGTATTATGTGCGGAACAAGAATTAGGAGTAAAATTTAGTTCTGACTATATAGACTTTATCAAGAATTTCGGAGCTGCATACGCAGGAATGATGATTAATGCTTTAGACGGCAATGAAAATGTGGTCGATGAAACTAAATCATTCAGAGAAGTTCATCCCGATGTTACAGATACTTATGTGATTTCAGATGATGGTTCTGGCAATCCCATAATGATTAATTCTAAGGGAGAGGTCGAAATATATTATCATGATAGTGATGCAGAAATAGAAATCATCGCTTCGTCATTAGAACAATATATAGAAGATAATTTTCCTGAATGGTAAAAGCGGTTGCTAACAAACAGATGAAACATTGAAGGCAGTTTATCTGCCGGGCATTAGTCGCTTGAAAAAATAAAAAGAAAATATGGAAGTGTTTACGGAAATAATGAAATACATTCAGACTTTTGGAAAGTATGGATGTAAGGAATACGAAAACGGAACAAAATTATATGGTCATGCGCCTTTTATCGCTCCCAAAGCATATAATTTTCGTGTTTTTTCGCCATTGAGTGAACAAGAAATCGTAAAGTTAGAACAAGATATGCATCGGGAAATCCCTATTGCATATCGTTCGTTTCTAATAAAAAATGCTAATGGTTTGAATCTTTTTAATACTACTCTATGTTTTGATGGGTTGAGAAAATCGTATTGCAGGAGTTTGGAAGCTACCCCTGAACCATTTTCTTTATCCGAACTTAACAAATTCGAAAGACCTAAAAATGCAAAAGAGTCCTACTTTTTCATTGGGGGATATGATAATGACTTATCCAAGCTCTATATAAATTCAGAAGATGGCACAGTTCATTTTTGCAAACGCTGGGATGCTACCTCGTTATTAAAATGGAACTCTTTTGAAGAAATGATTTTATCTGAAACAAGAAGGCTTCTAAGTCTTCATAATGATAGGGGTGAAATTCTTGTACCACATGAGAAAACACTTCCAATATGAGAGATAAGGCGACTAACAAGCGGATAAATCTCTCCGAAAATTGATTATCCACCGGACATTATCGACCATAAAAAAGATTAACTAACTGATAAATAATTAAATGACTGAAAGATGATGGATTTAAGAAATATCATATTGGAGAAGAAAGACCATTTGCCAAAACAAACCGGGAAGTTGGTTAATCGACTATATAACAAAATTAAACTTGATAGTTATTATCCTGACAATAAGAATGTAATAAAACTTAAAGAGTTCTCAACCGTAGAAATAAATAATTTTCTATTAGAATGTTTGGCGGAGTATGATAAAACAGAAAGACTATTTTGTGAACATCATGATATTGTTGGCTTACGAGGTGTATGGGCGGTTTTAGCCTTCTCCAAAGAAGAGAATGTCTTAAAGTATTTCGACGAACTTATAGACAAATATATTCACGGTAAACCGTTTTACTTACATTTTTTATTTGAATTATTTGGCTATTCGGAAATTCAGCACCCTTTATTCGATAAGATACGAAAGTATTATGATAAAATTTCCGATGATTTACCAGCATATATATTATTGAAAAATCTCAATATAGTGCCTTCGGATAAATATAATTGGTCTGTATCTCTTATAATTACAACAGATGGAGAATGGCTCACATCCAGTCAACTTACCGATGAAGAAAAAGAGCAAAGATTTTCATTTGAAATGCGGCTGAGTAACCCGCGAACAATGGGAGATACCTATGAAATAATAATCGAAAATGAACTATCCTCTCGAAAAAAACAAATTATTTTTTCAGATAGTAATATTCGGGCAATTAGCGTTGATAAGACAGTATTTAGCACTCCTAATATATTAGATCTGAATAATTTTGTTAGTGAGGTAGAGAATTATTTTGGTATTCAATTTAATTTTGAAAAAATAGCCTACTTATCAGTAAGCAAAGGCATAAACAGAAAACAAATAGAAAAGTGGGTGAAGAATAAATTTGTGATATAATATGGTCGATAACAAGAGGCTTAACATCTTAAAGGTAAGTTAGCCACCAAACATTATCTTTTTGAATAAATAATAAGCGATGAACGAAGAACTAACAAATATTGTATTGAGCCTATCTTCTCTCGGGAATAAACGTATCGAGAGTTTGAGCAAGAAGGTTCTGAAAAAGATGAACTTCAAGTCTTCAAAAGATTTGGAAAATCTGAAAGACCTGTGTTTTTGGCTGTATATTTATGGTTATACTAATCAGTTTACTCAACTGTATTCAATACTTCTTTCTGTATCGTTTACTGGCAACTGGAATACATGGACACAAGTCGAACTGGTGTTGGCTTTAGTCTATTATGCTTCAAGAAAAAGTAAAGATGTTCTGCATGAATCTAAGGCATTGGCGGGAATCATGCAGGCAGAGACGGATGTTGAAAATATAAAGAGTCGATGCAACGGTTCGCTATTAGAAGGACGAGAGCAAAATGTTCAAGAAAGTATCCAACTTGGGAATAAAACAGATATAAGAGAGGCTCTTTACGCTGAAATGAGAGAGTTAGTATTGATATATGCTCTCGGTGGAAGTGAAAAATATCCCCTTGAGAAGATTGAGGCAAGAGTAGAGGAAATAAAAGAGAACTTAAAAGGAATGTAGCAAAAAAGATAACAAGCGGATCAATCTCCTTTAATGGCGATTATCCACCGGGCATTATTCGCAAAAACAAATGGAAGAAAAAAACTATATATCAAACTTTGATTGCTCGCTTTGGCAAATTGATGATTGGGGACTATATACAGCCAAATCTCCTATCTATATCAATTCTTTGGGCAGCGATTTTAATGTGTGGTTTGATGTGGACGGCGAGAGTTTTCCTACCGACAAACAGCTTGTTGCATGGGCGGGATTTTGCAATATTAATTCAAATGAAATAAAAGAAATGATGATTGACGGTCTTACAAAGTTAGTAGATAAAATGGATGTCTTGCCAAATGATGTAGAGCCGGAATTTGGTCCGATATATAGACCTATGGCGATTTCGAGAAATGCCAAACGCTCTATTGAAGCTGTAAGACATAGTAGAAAGACATTAGGTAAAGTGGCAAAATCCACCTTAAAATGCAATTCGGTTGTTGTACCGTTACAAGATAAAGCTCCAGTTAGATTTATTGTAATGAACTTTGAAATTGGTCGTCGCCCTTATGAAATGGAAGCTGTTTTTTGTAATGAAAAGATGCTTATGGTCGGTGAAAACTCTGGCATTTGGACTCGCCTTGAATGGATAAATGAGTTTAATGTTCCAATGTTTAATATTGGAACGGCATTACATCCATATTGGCGACCCGAATAATATGCGAATAACATGCACCTGTTCCGCCTAACGGCGGCAAGCTGCAAACCATTATCGTCAAAAGAATATGGAGAAAGGCATTAGAAAAATTGAGCAGAATGGTGTTCACGTTGCATATCTTACTTGTCCTCAAATCAAATTGAATAAGTATAAAGATGCAACTATGTTATCGTTGTGGCATATCAAAGGCGACTCAATGGATTTTATTTTGGATATGCCCGAATTGCAAGATATTAGGATGTATGCGTGTAAATTCAATGACTATACAGCATTAAGCAAATTGACACATCTAAGGAAATTATGTATTAATGGTATTGCCACAAAGGAAGAGCAAACTTTTGATTATATAGCCAATCTTTCTTCTTTAGAAGAACTAATCATTGGTTACATACAACCGTTTATCAAATTCCCCAATTTATCGAACTTACATAGTTTATATAAATTATTTATTTTTGAATGTAAAAATTTAGTTGATATAAAAAGCATAGCCAATATTCCCAATTTGCGTGTATTTGATTGGTGTTGTTCTCAATTAAAGCCTACTGAATTGGAATTTGTAATGCAAAAAGACAGTATTCAAAAAGTTGCTGCTCAATTTGGAGGAAAGAGGTTAAATGAAGAATTTAAATCATTATTAATGAAGTACAATTTATGACGATAACAAGCGGATGAATCTCCCTAACGGTCGATTATCTGCCGGACATTATTCTTCAAAAGAATTGGATATGAATAAAGGAAATACCATAGAAGATTTTTTTTGTAAGCAATTCATTAAGTCTGGTTATCAAGACCGTTTCTTTTTTGAACTGTCATCAAACAAAAAAAGAGTAAAAGCTATTAGTCGAATTTGTCATAATATGATGGATATTATAAATGAGAATAAGATTGTCGAGGTCTATAATTCTACGGATTTAATCCATTTGACAGATAGACTTCGTGAATTATCTAAAGAGAAAGAAGGATATTGCATCGGTTTTTTTGAGCTGGATCAAAAATGGGCAGATATATCAGAGGCTATAAATGCAGGAATACAGTCGAATTTTGGCTTTGCCATAATATTGTCTGATGGAATTGCTTGTATATGTGAAGAAACCGGTATAACCAATAGAAGAGCTGTAATATTACACTCCATATCCAAATTGAAAGAATAACAAGCGGCTCAACCTCCCCTTAAAGGTCGGTTAGCTGCCAAACATTATCTGCCCAATAATATGAACTAAAAAAAGTGATATGGAAACTAAAGCGGAAGTCCTAAAATACATGTTTACAAGAATACAAGAGATGCTTCCTGTAAATGTGGTCAAAGCAAAAAAGAATAAAGACTACTTTACTTACATAGTGGAAAACGATTGTAGTATTGAGTTTTACTTTCAAACAACCCAAGGTGGATATGCCGGTAAAAACACTTTTTGTATGGGTGTATCAGCTAAAATAAAGAATCCATATTTATGTAGTCTTGTATTAGAACCATTAAATAAAAAAGACGCTGGTGGTAACATCATAGTTTGCTTTGATAATAATATTGATTGGTTTAAGCAGCATCTAATGGATATGGATTATTTTTTCGGGAATAAGAGTGACAAGACTCCTAACGTTGAGAGATTCTTAAACGATTTGAAAAAGGATTTTTTTCCGTATATCATACCTTTTGTCAAACAATATACAAAAATTATAGATTTTTACTCAAATTCGGGTCATATTCAACATATATATGCAGATAAACAGTTTAGCTTAGGAGTAATCTGTTCTCTCTTGTGCAACCATGAAGAGTTCATTGAAGAAACTTTGGTTCCATTAGCCAAAGCAAGTGAAGGAGGTTGGATATTTAGAGAATTTTTTAAGTGCACAAACTACGTTACCGATATAGTTGAGCCGATTAAGAAATATGTCGCAGAGAATAATATCCATTTTGAACAATGAGAAGAATAGAATGGGCAGATAAAAGCGGATTAATTGCTCTCGAAATGGTCGGTTATCCACCAAACATTATCCGTCAAAATAAAAAATAAAATGGAACTTGAATTTAACAATAAATCAGAATCAATTACAGCTAAGGATATAGCTGATGTTGAGCGGAAAAACAAATTTATTTTCCCGCAGGAAATCAAATCGTTCCTTCTTGCCAATAACGGAGGTCAACCAAATAAAACGATATACACTCAAAATAGTCAGGATTATGTGGTGGATTTCTTTCTGCCCATAAAGTCCACAGAATTTGAAGACTTGACGTATTCGGCGACAATAACTGATTTGAGTGATATAATCCCGAATACTGTAATACCATTTGCTATAGATCCATTCGGCAATTATTTCGTTTTTGACAAAGCTGAAGGTAAAATCTATTTCTTGGAAATGGAAGAAGTAGCTCTTTCCTTATTGGCGAGTGATTTTGAATCGTTTATTTCATCATTAAAAAAGGAATGAGACGGATAACAAGCGGATCAATCTCATTTAATGATGATTATCCACCAGACATTATCAAATTCTAAAATAAAGCAGTTATGAGTACAAAATATAACGAAGAAGCAGAAGATCTGATGTTTGAATTATTCGACGAAGATGATTTTACAAAAGTCATATCATTTGTGGATAAGTATGGATGTGATTTTGTGGATAGAGATGGAAGAAATCTATTAATGAATTTCATTGTCGAAGGAAAGAGTACGTTTGCCATTGAACTAATAAAGCAATACAAAATGAATGGTTTGAATTTGGATTTGCAAGATGACTCTGGGTGGACGGCGTTGCATTTCGCTGCTCAAGAGAATAGCCCGGAAATTATAGAACTTCTTGCAGGGTCAAAGGCAAACTTAAATATCCAAGAAGAAAATGGTCGTACCCCGCTATTCATTGCCATTTTTGATAGAAATGACAAATCTGCGATTACATTATTGGAAAATGGTGCAGATATAACAGTGAATAATAATTCAGGTGTTTCTCCAATGTCATTTGTAACGAAAAAAGTAAAGAAATGGATAAATGAGAATTTGATAACAAACAGCAAACCGACTGAATAAGTGGAACGCTGCCAAACATTATCGACCTGAAAAGAACAAGAAATGAAACCAAGAGATATATTTATTAAAGCCTGCAATGAGATAGCTATTCCTTTTATCGCAATGGGATTTAAGCCGTCTAAAAATGGACAATGTTTGAAAAAGATTTCAAAAGACAAAAATTTGACTTTTGAAATATGGTTTCGTTCAAGTGTATATAATTCATCTTGTAATGTGGCTATATATCCACTGATTACGATTACCTGTAAAAACTTGAAAAAGTGGGTGCAAGAAGAGAATCTCAATGTCAATGATGATGGCTTAGTATATCATAATCATATTGGATACCTATCGCCAATAAATCAATATCAATCTTGGGATCTTGCCGGACTAAGCTATGCTCCATCAATAAAAACAATAATTGATTTACTTGAAAAATATGCTTGTCCGATATTTGATTTATTTGAGAATAGACAAATGGCTATTGACTTCATTACGCAACATGGCTGTTGTTTCAATCAATACACGAAAGACTCTCTCCTTGCCCTGCCATATATGTTGAGATATGGTGAAAAGGAACAAGCCGAGAACTACTTCAATCATTACATACATTCAAGTAAATGTCGAAATAGATTTGTAAAAGCCTATTCTCAATTAGAAAAGAATGATGTAATTGATTGTGGATTAGATAATCGTTTCGTAATACTTGCATATAGTCAAAAACTAAAAATAAAATAGGTCGATAACAAACAGATGAAACTTTTAAGGTGGTTTATCCGCCGAACATTAGCATCATATAAAATTGAAATTATGAAAGAATTAGAATTAAGAAAACCATATCGTTTACAAGAAATTATCGAAATAGTTTCTAAAAATATAGCTAATAATGGCTTCACTGACTCTAACTATTGCTTATACTCCAATGAGGGTACAGCCCAATTGAATCAATTATGCTATTTGGAACTATATCCTACGATAGATGATAATGATGAGGAAGTATATCCAGATTTTGTAAGAGATAAGTCTTTGGATTTATTTTATTACGGGCAACAATTTGAAGATGTATTGATGTCCGTATTTGATCAAAAAGAAACTGCATCAATTAATGACTATATTGATGCGTTGAACTATTATATGGAAAATGATACGTTTATGGATTTCTGATGATGCTAACAAACAGCAAACCGACTGAATAAGCGGAACGCTGCCAAACATTATCTATTTAATAATAAGCATAAAACTATGATTTACTTCTATCTTAAGTTTATTGAGTTGCGGGCATGGGAATAAACGAGTGACGCAAAACGACGGTATAAACTCCAATATCCCGGTTGCTGCCCGGATTACGATAGACAAACTGCCGGATGTATTGAGAAACGTGCAGGCAGGAAATACTGATTATGATTTTATAGGTATTTGTTCCAATGGTGTGGACTGCATCTACTTTGTGCTGGAGAACGGAAAGTTTTACATAGATTTTGAAGCTATGGGTAAAGAGCAGCTTCCCTACATAGATACCTTGAAACAGTTCGCAAAGGAACATAATTATCCTATTGTCGAAACAACCTATAACAATACTCCGGTCGATTACGAACATCTGAAATACGCTCCCGTCCTTAGCCTGAAAGTCAATGCTGACATAGACAGCATCGTAAAGGTCGGAAAACAGATTGAGCAGACCATTTTCAGGAACAACGAACGAACCGTTTACGAAATAGTGCCTTGATTTTGCCAATAAAGACATTAAGATTTAGATAACAAACAGCACTGCCGCTTAAAGCGAAACGCTGCCAAGCATTACCGATAAGAAATAAAATGAAAGATATAATTGAGTTATTACAAAAAGAACGAATAAAAACTGTTGATGCCCTGAAGCATGGCAATCAGCAGGAACTTTCCTATCTTCAACAAATAGATAAGGCTTTAGGATGGTTGAAACGGATTGAAGAAAAAGGATTGGAAGATGTTGGATGTTATGACATACATAGTCTGCCGGATTTACCTCAAGAAAATTCCGGTCTATACTCCTTTTATCATATAATGATGGATTATGAAAGTCCCAACATTGAAGATTGGAAAGAATATAGACCAAACGGTCAGTCTTTGCCATTAAGTTTTGATGATATTGTAATAACTCGAAAAAACAGATAGCAAACAGCACTACCGCTTAAAGCGGAACAATAATAAAGGAAAGTAATGAAGAAGTTATTTGATGCGATAAATAAAGGAGATTTCGATACAGTTAAGCAAGTGATAGAAAAAAATCCTGTTCTTATCAATAGCATAGAAAAAGGATGGCGCAAAAGGGATGAAGGTTTGTGCCCTTTACGCATAGCAATCAAGAATTGTCACTATGATATTGTCTGTTTCTTAATAGATGCGGGTGCGAATGTAAATGACTATACTCCCAAAGATGATATGTATATAAGTCACCAAGCTGTCTATACCGCTGTTACACATTGCATACCCAAATATGGGTTACAATGCGGTACATACGAAGATTCTTTAAAAATATTGAAGTATCTTATTGAACATCGGATGGACATCAACCTTACAGATAACAAGGGGGTTAATAGTTTCTTTCATGGAGTAAATCTCTCTCACTCAATGATACATTCGACATCGGATATGTTTGAATCCGATCTGCCTGATACTCTAATTTGGAATCCGGAATTTGATGTAAATATAGCTTATCAAAGATTCAAAGAAGTATTCACACTCCTTTTGGAGCATGGTGCCAATACTGATATCCCTGATTATTGGAAAGAGCAGTCTGCATCTTGGGAGGGGTTTAATGCAAAAATCAAATGGGCTAAGAATTTATTAAATCTATGCAATAGAGAAAAGTAGGATGTACGATATGATTGGATATGAAAATGAAGATGATTATCACATTCATCTTGATGGGCTTTATGATATAAATGAGGAAAACAAGGTATTTACAATAAATAAAAGTAAATAGTAGGCGGTTTAATAGCAAACTGGCTGAATAAGCGGAGCACTATCAAACATTACCCATGCAATATATTTAGAATGAAGAAACGGGAATATAAGGAGCAAGAACGACAACGGCATTATTATTTCTTCGACTATCTGTTCTGGTTGGGAGAAATGGCACAATGGCATTATAAGGGTGAGCCAAGACGCCCCGACGGGGAGTCCATGCTGATGCTTTGCATCATGATATTTATCTATGAGCCGATATTCCTTACAACCGCTCATTTTCTTTACGGTTCCCCGGCATTTGGGTGGTTTACAGTCGCCATGATAGTTGGAATCGTCGTAGTCCATCACTGTGTTTCGCGCGGCTGGATATACCCGTTTTCACGAAGGCAAGCGGTCATGCAGCACTATGAAGGACGCAGGTTCAGCCCCTTCAGATGTTACTTCTTCCTGTTCTCCCTCGTCTTTCTGATTATTGCCGAAATTAACCTGTTGCCAAGCACACTGATGCGGATAGACGGGCGCAAGGCGGAGCCGGTGGAGAACACACGGACGGAAGTTCCACAAAGGTGGAGGGATTACCTTGCGCTGCATATCACGGTAGGAGCCCGTCAGGAAGTACCCAGCGAAGCCTTGCTATATCTGATCAATCAGGACGGTCGCACCTCCCGCTACGGGCAACCGGTCTATGTCATGCAGGTAAGGGCAACAGAGGGAGATATGGGCGGAGAGTTTCGTGCAGGGTTGCTGAACCACGCCACCTTTGAGGAAATCCAAGACGGCAGACGGAAGTTTGTCGAATGCACATGGGTCAAGGGATATACGCCGGACAGCATAAGGGTACTGCTGACCGGGTGGTACGAAGTGAATAACGCCGGACTTTGTCCGGTGGACTCTCTGGAATGGACAGAAGATACGGAATTTTGAATAATCAGCAACATACCCAATAAATAGAATGAAGAAATCTGTCATAACATTGTTTTTAGCGGTTGTATCCGGAGATCCACCCATGTCGCCGTGCGCCAAGGTGTAAGCGCAAGATAGTGAAAGCCCTTTCACCCACGTTAGGGATTGCAGGGGAAAGCCCACAGCATAGCGAGGACTTGCAGCGGAAAGCCCGACCCGAAGGGGAACGCCCAAACAACCGCCCGCAAAAACTGCTTTTGAGCATACCTTGAAAAAAGGAAGACCGAATATTCCGAAGTTTCGTCCTTATGGTATATATTTGTAATTGAACGGAAAAAATAGCTGCATATCAAGGCTTGAAGCGAAGATTACAGCGAAAAAGCAAATCACTACCTATTTTTGAAAAGAATTGCATTTATGGAAAAATACAAAGTAGATTATAGTGAGTTTTCTTATTTTAAAGGCATAACGATAGATTTTGATTCTTTAGAAGAAGGTCTTGATTATGCCCAAAGACATAATATCAAAGATGTTTTAGTCCGCTCTGAAAAGAATGATATAAAAAGAGTTGTAAACTTTGATTTTCTAAATGGGCGGGATTTTATACAAACATTTCATTGGATCGTTTCTCTTTCTAAAAGGTCGAACATTACTGGATTATATCATCTTTCAAAACTGAAAGATTTCCGTTGGGGAGTAGATAATAATTTTGACTTGGATTTATCTCTTTTTCCAGTATTAGAGAAAGTCAATATCAGTTATGATGCAAAAATCAGTGGTTGGGAAATGCTGCATCAATTAAATTGGCTTCAGCTAAGCAAAGTTAGGACAGACAACCTTTCATTTTTAGAAAAGACCATTAGTTTACAGTATTTGCGTATTATCGGAGGTTCATTTACTTCGATCGAAGGTTTGGAAAAGTGTGTCAATCTAAAAACTCTTTTTCTACAAAGGTGTACGGCTCTCACAAACCTAAAACCAACAATCGCAAGTTTGTATAATTTAGAGAGATTGAATTTAGAAGCATGCCGAAAAGTCAGTGTAGAAGAACTCAAAGGCATTGCTGTCAGATATATATCAGTAATTTGAAAAACATTGGGAGCAAAAATGAAAATACCCATCACAATCCTGCTTTTAGCAAGCCTGTTTGCCGCAAGTTGCGGAGAGCCGCCCATGCCACCGAGCGACGAGGAAATGATACGCCATTTCACCACGCACGAGGTGGCGTTCCGTAAGGTGTACGAAATCATGGCAGAGAGTTCAGAAGGTAGTTTTCACTACCCGCCGCTTTCTCCGGAAGAGGTTATTATACTTGATTCAATGGAGCAAAGCGATACATCCCATGAAACGAATGATGAACAAGACATCCCGGTATATGGACTGTTGAAGCCGGAGCGAATCCTACTCGACTCCCTGTTATCAGAAATTGGATGCGGTTTTATCCTTGTTGATCGCAGGGAATGGGGAACGGCAGATTCGGTATATGTGAGCCTCGTTATGCCGTACTACTCCCACGGCATCGTGGATGCCGGAACGTCCAAGAGTTTCGTTTACGATCCCGGATTGAGAAGCCGTCGGAATATCCGTATCACCGAACATGGCGACCTGAACGAGATCTACCGCAGGACGTACAACGACACCACGCTTTACAAGCCCATCAAGGGAAACTGGTACATCGAGTTAGACCATTCGATATAACGGCCCGGAGTCCGTATCAAAGTATGTATCATTTTTTGTCAAGAAGATACATCATAAAGCAGATAATGGCCATCGCAAGGAAAAATAACAGAACCGCAAGGAGTTCGTTAAACCTGCACTTGGCATAGTGAGACATCACTGCTTTGCCTCGCCATTTGTAAATCCTGCTGACGAGCGACATAACGGCAAATGTGACAATGCTAAAAACGACACATGGCAACAATGCCGACACACCTGGAAAAAGCCGGATAGTAACAGTCATCATAGGGAATATCAAAAGAGCGAAGATATAAATCGAGAGCATCATTTCGCCATCGACCCTGCCTGTTCGTCTTGCCTGCTTCCATTTCTCCCCCATCCACCAGAGGTAGTCCCAGAGATAAAACCGTTGCTTATTCTCCTGCCGTTTCATCATGCCCAATGTATAAATCCGAGGTGGAACATCAGCGCTACATTTGCCACGATCAGGGCGATAGCGATAAGAACTATTTTGGCGAGCTTCCTGCCGGGATGTTTCATCTTCCCGTAATGTTCACGGAGTGCTTCACGCCGTCCGGCTGTATAGCGTAGCTTGCAGAATAAATCGGGAAGAAAGCAGAGAGGAATCACTATGGCCAAACCAATCATCCAGCCGAAAAGGCGCAATATCGGCGGAAACCCAAGCGGTATGAGTAGGACGAAGAGCCAGCACCAAAACAGTAGCATACGTCCGTTGAGATTGGTACGCTCCCTTTCGTGCCATATCTCGGCTACATACCACATATAGTCGATGAAGCAGATCCGGTATTTGCGATTGTCCTTTTCCATACCGTTATCTCCATACAAAGAAACCAACCAATATAAGTATAATCAGAACGCTGACCAACACAATCTGAACCCTGCGGCGTGTTTCAGGCTTGCAATCGTCAAATAACCACAGTTTGCTGTTAAACTGCCAATGACACGCCCATTTCCAACGGAACAGCAACCCTGCAAGCCATAGGGCAAGCAACCCGACACCAAACAGCAACCCGTATTGCGGGTGAGCCTGCAACCACTCGAAAAACGTTTCCGCCTTGCTGTTCATTGCTTCGTATATATCGGTAACTGTCATACTTATAATTAAAAGGATTCCGAACACAAAAATAATGTTTTCCGTTCACATAATCACTACTTTATGCTCCAAAACACCAGCTGTGCGGTTATAAAACCAGGAAACAGCCCCCGTTAAGGTAACGGAGGGTGTTTGCGGGGTGTTTGTGTTCATTTAGTTCTGTTCCGGCAGGAGCTTGCAAAGCACCGGGTCGTTCTTGATACGTTCCAGCTCCTCGGCGACGATGCGGCCGGCCTCTGCCTTGATACGTTCGTAGTTTTCCTGCACGACCTGTTTCATGTGATCCGTCCCATTCTCATCCGTGAAGTCGGTAATTTGTGGTATCTTCTTGTACCGGGCCGTTTCCGCTTTCACTTTTTCGTTGTCCACGACAATCTCGCAGTGGAAAATCTTCTGCTCGATACGTTCGTCGAAATTGTCCGCCACGGCCCCGACGAACATTCCCTGCGTGAGCGTCGAGATCTTCGAGGCCGGGATCAGGCTGTCCAGCTGCGTGGATATGGATGTCGATTTGTCGCTGCGGCTCAACGTCATGCTCTGCCGCTTCTGCAATACCTTACCGAACCGTTCCGAGAGTGTTTTGGCCGTTTCACCTACGACCTGCCCGGAGAAGATGTTGCCCACCGTGTTCATCACGACGGCGGCCTCCTTGTCCCCGTAGTCCCTCTTCAACTGTGAAAAATCCTGGAAGCACAGCAGCACGGCGACCTTGTTGCTTCTGGCCGTGGCGATCAGGTTGTCGAGTCCCTTGAAGTAGATTGTCGGCAGCTCGTCGATGATGATGCCCGATTTGAGCTGGCCTTTCTTATTTATGAGCTTGACAATCCGGGAATTATACAATCCCAAAGCCGCTCCGTAAATGTTTTGCCTGTCGGGATTGTTCCCCACGCAGAGTATCTTGGGATCGTCCGGGTTATTGATGTCGAGCGTGAAGTCATCGCCCGACATGACCCAATATAGCTGGGGCGAAATCATGCGGGAAAGCGGAATTTTGGCCGATGCTATCTGGCCCTGGAGCTGGTCTTGAGCGCCTCCGAGCCAGGCATCCATAAAGGGGCTGAGGTAGTTTTCGAGTTCCGGGTAGGATGTCAGAATCGGGAAAATATCCTCGTACCGCTTGTTCAGGAACTCGATGGCGTGCGGGAAGGTACAATACCGCCCGTTGTCGTAGATGCGCAGGAACCAGATCACGGCCGCGAAAAGGATAATGGGGCTTTCCACAAAAAAATCGCCCTGCTTCTGCACCCAACTTCGGTTCAGGTTGAGCATGATGGTATAGGCGCTCTCGTAGGCGTCCGAAATATCGGTCATGAAGTCCGGGTGAATGGGGTTACAGCGGTGCGAGCGGCGCGGGTCGTCGAAATTTATGACGTAGAAAGTCGGGATTTTCTTGTAACCTTTCTGGTGATTCAGCAGGTGGTTGTAGGCGATTTCCGAAAGATCGGGAAACTTGTAGTCATAGATGTATTGGGTATAGCCCTTTTCGATTTGCTGTTTAATAAACTGGTTTACAACACAATAACTCTTCCCGCTGCCCGGGCTTCCCATGCAGATGCAAGCCCTTTGCGGGTTTACGACGTTGGCGAACCCGTTGTTCCACTGTTTGTTATAGTAAAATTTCGTCGGCAGATTTATGGAGTACTCGTTCTCGATCAGGCGTGTTTCCTGCTGGAATGATTCGTTCTCGTTGTTGAAAGGGTCATCCATGAGATTGTTCTTCAGCAGGCGGGACATCCACACGCCGCCCATCAAGAGGCAGATATACCCGGCCGATAGGGTCAGTATGTAGAAAGCCGCGTTCGCCGTTGCCGTCAGCGGCAAGTCCAGCAGCCACCAGTTGAAGAAGAACAGCACGCCTCCCGTGGCCAGCGATGCCGTGATTTTCCGCCAGGTAATTTTCTCCTCTTTTACTCCTTTTGTCCCGAGGCATGAAAGGGCGAGGAACACGACGGCGAAAAGTTTCGTCCATAGTATATTCCGGAACAGCCCCGCGGTGCGGTCGAAGTTCAGCAGAATCCTATCGACCACGCCGATATTGATTCCCCATTCCCGTATCTGCCCGTAGCAGAACCAGTAGATGTTGATAACCACGAACAAGATACTCAATGCCCGCATGAAATCCATTGTTTTTGCAAGACCCCGAAGGTCGTCTTCCTGTTGCATAACCGTAAGATTTAATAAATGAATGATAATTGAGATGTTATACTTTCCTCCGTCGTGAGGTATTCCGCTTCCGTTGCCCGTCCCGTCCGGCAGGCGCTTGTTTCGGGGACAAGCCCCTCGTGTTTTCCCCGGGATTCCGTTTTCCGCCGAAGCGCAGCTCGAAGGCGTTGGCCGAGTATGCCTTTCCCAGCCGTGATCCGTTCACGACCGTCCGTGTTTCGTGGTCAATGAAGGTCACACCCACGATGCGGCCGTTTTCGTTGCGTCGTATGTAGAGATCCACCCGGGCTCCCCGCAGGCGTTCGCGCAGTTCTTCCTCCGTGGGTTCTCCCCGAAGCGCTTTATCGACCCGGCCACGGATTTGCCTCCTCGTGTCGTCCTTCCCGAACCGTTCGGCGCTGCGCTCCATGTGCCGTTCCAGCCCGTCATACCCGACCTCTTTACCGAACAGTGAGGATTTGAGCGGCGCGGCCACTGCCTTGTCCCCGTTCTCGTCCAGCAGCGTGTAGAGCAATCCCCGGTAGGGGGTTCCGTTCCGCTCTCCCCGGACTTCCTCTATACCTATATTATATAGGGACAGCAATGCCCGGAACTCGCCGAGGGTCTGGAAGCGGTATGTCGCCACGGCCGGTTTTATTACCGCTGCCACCTGGCGTTTCAGGTCGCCCCGCGTGTAATCGGCGGGGACGATCCCTTGCCCTTTCTCCCGCTTTCTCCCTTTGGCGGGATGCAGTCCGTACTCCCGTTCCAGTTCCTCGGTAACGGCCACGCTGCGTTCGTTGCGCCTGCTGTCGTTTATCTTGCGCCCGTCCTGGGCCACCTGCACCGACACGATATGGATATGCTCCCGTCCGATGTCGGTATGCTTGAATACGATATAAGGTTGTCCTCCCCAGCCCATGCGCTCCATGTAGGCCCCGGCTATCTCCGCGAGTTGCCCGTCGTCGAGGCGGTCTTCGGGAGCCGGGTTGAGCGACACGTGCACGACGGGTTTTTCCGTCCGGTAGTGCGAGGGCATCCAGCGCAGGAGGTCTTCTGCCGTCGCGGCCACGTTGAAGCGCCCATCCACCGGCTCCCTCACGATGTGGGTCAGCAGTACCTTCCCGTCGCCCCGATCGACTTTCTCCTGGTTGTACGCCAGCGCGCCGTACACGTCTTTTCCGGTGGTGATATTGGCTACCATCGTTGTTTGAACTCTTCGGAGAGCGACACGACCTGCTGCCCGACGGCCGCCAGTTCACGTGTCGCTCTCTCCAGTTTATAGAGCAGCGCGAGTGTTTTCTTCTCGGAAAAATGCGCGTGCAGCTCCTTCACCACCTGGTTATAATTCGTTCCTATGGCACGGAATTGGGCGTGGAAAGCGGTCAGCTTCGCCACGTATTCGAGCGTTCCCCGGTCGGTCTTTACCACCCGGAACGCCTCGTTGAACACTCTCGCTTTGATAAAAGCGGCTTTGGACAATAGCCCGGACTGCTCGTAAAGGTCGAGGAAACGGGCATGTTCCACGGCTGAAAAGTTTACCGAAAAGCGGTAAACGGCCGGGTCGTTTTTCGCGGGTCGTCCCCCTTTGCCCCCTCGGGGCTTTCTGTTCTTTTCCATCGCATCGAAATTTTAAGGAGAGGCCAGGGCCCCACCGGTTCCTGAAAATTCCGATCCCTTCGCGGCTTGCCGCCTTTCTGAAAAGCACCGACTCCGGAGGTGCTTTCTCCCCCTTGCGGGCAAGCTGTTTTCTGCTGCAAAACGAGAATCGTGCAGCAGAAAACACAGCTTGCTATTTGCCCTTTGCAAATACCTTCTGCCCGCTCGCGGACAGAACATTGAAAGAGCCGCCGTAAAACGGGGCAAGGACGGCTTCATTAGCGTCGGGATCGTTCACGAGGCAAAGATACCGACCTATTCAATCGCTTGTGCCATAAGCGATTATGCCACTTGCATCCACTTTGACGCCACACGCGGCCATAGCGGAAAAAGAGCATACAACCCGTGTTTTTAAGGGTTTACTTTGCACGTGAGAACGGATACGGGCAATGACACATCCTCCTGTCCGCACACGTGCGGACGGATGCAGAAAACACCGTGTGCAGAGGAAAAAGCGGGTCTTTGTCCGGATAAGCAAATGCGGTTGCGCATGAGTATAAAATCGGACACGCGCCCATGCACCGGCATACCGGCGTAACAGCCTGCCAGCGCACCAGCATATATGCGTGCCGGCATACCTGCATAAAATCTCATGCCGTCACTTGCCCGGATACGTGAAGAGATGAACGATTACCCGATTGTATAACTAAAAACGCATGGAACAATGAAAGAGAAAACGAAATTCGTGGCCTTCTCCACCCAAAAAGGCGGAGCGGGCAAAACCACCCTCACGGTGCTGGCAGCCTCTTACCTGCACTATGTAAAGGGTTTCAATGTCGCGGTCATCGACTGCGATTATCCCCAACACTCCATCGTGGAGATGCGGGAACGTGACCTGAAGCTTGCCCTCGAAGACGAACATTACAAGAGGTTAGCTTACGAACAATTCACCCGGCTTCAAAAGAAAGCCTATCCTGTCGTGGAAAGCAACACGAAAGAGGCGTTGGCCGATGCCGACTACCTCCTGCCGCAAGGTGATTTCGATTATGTGTTCTTCGACCTTCCCGGTACGATCAATAACGAGGATCTGATTCATTCCCTGGCCGGAATGGATTATCTCGTCGCCCCGATCAGTGCCGACCGGGTTGTCATGGAAAGCACCCTGAATTACGCGGTTGTGGTAAAGGAGCATATCATGGGCCGCGAGAAGTCCCGGATGAAAGGGCTGTATATGCTATGGAACATGGTGGACGGACGTGAAAAGACAGAATTATATCAGGTTTACGAGGCGGTAATGAAAGAGCTGGATCTTCCTGTCCTGAAGACCTTCTTGCCTGACACCAAGCGTTTTCGTCGTGAGCAGAACGCCAGCCGTCGCTCTGTCTTCCGCTCCACGCTCTTCCCGGCAGACCGTTCTTTGATCCGGGGCAGCAACCTGGATAAACTCGTGGATGAATTGATCGAACTGTTAAAGTAGGATCTCATGAGCGGAAAAGAACATGACGACGGTTTGGACGCTTCCTTCATCATCAGCCAGGCCAAAAGTCGAAACCGGCCATTGCATCCTTACACGCCGGAAAAAGAGGAGGAGGCATCGGCTCTATCGGAACCGTCCGGCGAGGCCGCCTCCTCGTCGGCTACGAAAGAGGAGGGACGCCGCCGAAGAGGGAAAGGCCAGGATTACGAGCGTCTTTTTATCCGGAACGCCCCCTCCAATACCCGAAGCGGCAAAACGGTGTATATCCGCAAGGAGTTTCACGAGCGTATAACCCGGATAGTGCAGGTTATCGGTAAGAACGAACTCTCGCTGTATAGCTACCTGGACAATGTGCTGGAGCAGCATTTCGCGACCTATCAGGAGGAAATTTCGGAACTCTACAAGAAACGGAACTCCGATATTTTTTAGTTATGAACCCAATATTTACAACCCATTAAAAACAATCCATCATGTCAGACAAAGCAATTATTTTATCTGTTATCCTGGCGGCCGTCCTTTGCGTCGCCGTGCCCTTCATCTTCCGCGTGTGCCGCTACCGGCGCAGGATGAAAACCCTTATCGTCCCCGACGGCCCTTCGGGGGAGGTCGCCGTGGGGACTGTCCCCACCCCCGAGGCCGAGTACCTGGCCCGTTACATCTGCCTGCTGCGGCTGCCTTTCGCCGGTAACAAGCACGTGAAGATACGTCCGTCGTATCACGAGCGTATCCGCGAGATCACCCGTGTCATCGGTCGTGGCGACGTGACGATCACGGCCTACGTGGACAAGGTTCTCAAGGCGCACCTGGACGATAACCGGGAAACCATCGAGCGGCTTTTCGAGGAGCGTGAGGCCGTGGCCTCCCGGCAACCCAAAGCGGAGGAGCGATGAACGGGGCGTTGTGGCTGCTGCCCCTCTTTGCCGTGGGGTATGCCTTGTGGGCGTTTTTCCGCCTGCGGCGGATGGAACGTAACGAACCGGCAGACGGGATCGTTGCCGAAGACACGCCCTGCCGGCAGGAGATCATCGGCAGGAGCCGCTTTGTCCTCGACTTGCGCCACTCCCGGCCACAAGCTGCCGTAGAATCTGAAACTGAAAAAGTTACGGAAAAAGCCGATATATTTGTGCCCACGAATGTACCCGAACACCCCCGGCAGATTCCGCCGGAAGACCTGGATGAAGTGTTCGGTGTCGCTCCCGAGGGGGAGCCTAACGAACCTCTGGAAATCGACTTTCCGCTGTACGATGAATCTTTCCCGGATGCGGACGCGGAGGAGCCGGATTATGACGAGGATGAAGACGACACCGAAGAGCTGCCCCTTTTGGGCCGCTCGCTTGCCCAGGGGGTTAGTTTTGAACAGATGGGCGAAGCCTACCGCCACGTGGTACACGATCCACCTTCAACAGACGAGCAAAGGGAGGAAACGGGACGTGTCCTCCTGGGCCTGAAACAGACCGACATGTTCGAGGTCATCGTTTCGGGCTGCCCCGACGGGAACGACAGGGTAAAATCCCTGATCGACACCTACCTCTCGGCTTTTCACCGGCGTATGTCCGAGAGGTCTGCGGAAAGCCCATCTCCGCAGGGTTCGGTTCCCACGGGTTTCGACGTCCGTGAGTTTGTTTAACCCCATAATGACATCACGATGAAAGAAAAAGACTACGGGTAGCGCGTGAGGCTATCCTCGAACCACTGAAAAAAAACGAATCAAGAAGTTTAACCCGGTGCGGGGCCTATCCATCCCCGCGCCACAATTCAAACATTATCGAGTTATGAGAAAGAACAAGATTCTTCTTCCGGCGGCATTTCTCTTTGCCGCCATCTCCTCCGCTTTCGCGCAGGGCAACGGCATCGCCGGCATTACGGAGGCTACCAACATGGTAACCAGCTACTTCGATCCCGGAACGAAGCTCATCTACGCGATTGGGGCTGTGGTCGGCCTTATCGGGGGCATCAAGGTCTATAACAAGTTTTCGAGCGGCGACCCCGACACGTCGAAGACCGCCGCGAGCTGGTTCGGCGCGTGTATTTTCCTGATTGTCGCCGCGACGATCCTACGCTCTTTCTTCTTGTAGTCCAACCTGTCATGCAAATAATTATGGAATATGGAATCAACAAGGGAATCGGCAAGAGCGTGGAGTTCCGGGGCCTGAAGGCGCAGTACCTCTTCATCTTCGCGGGCGGCCTGCTGGCCGTCTTCGTGGTGTTCGTCATCCTCTACATGGCAGGGGTCGATCAGTGGGTATGTATCGCTTTCGGCGTTGCGGCGGCTTCGGTGCTGGTCTGGCTTACCTTCCGCCTGAACGCCCGTTACGGGGAACACGGGCTGATGAAGCTGCTCGCCGCGCGCCGGCATCCCCGCTACCTGCTCAACCGCAAGTCCCTGCGCCGGTTGCTGAAAAGAAAGGGGGGCCGCGTATGAGAAACATCTTGAAAGCCACCACGCTGGAAAGCAAGTTCCCGCTCCTGGCCGTGGAAGGCGGTTGTATCATCAGCAAGGATGCGGACATAACGGTCGCCTATCGGGTCGAACTCCCGGAGCTGTTCACCGTCACGTCCGCCGAGTACGAGGCGATCCACGCCGCCTGGTGCAAGGCCCTGAAGGTCTTGCCCGAATACAGCGTGGTACACAAGCAGGACTGGTTCATCCGCGAGCGTTACCGCCCGGCCACGGGCGAGGGGGACATGAGTTTCCTCTCCCGCAGTTACGAGCGGCATTTCAACGAGCGTCCGTTCCTGACCCACGCCTGCTTCCTCTACCTGACGAAAACGACGAGGGAGCGTATGCACATGCGTTCAGACTTCTCGACCCTCTGCCGGGGCAACATCATTCCCAAAGAGGTAAACCGGGAATCGGCGACAAAATTCCTGGAGGCGGCGGAACAGTTCGAGCGTATTCTGAACGATTCGGGTTTCCTGACCCTTGTCCGCCTCACGGGGGACGAGATCACGGGTACGGCGGATTGTCCGGGCCTGCTGGAGCGGTACTTTTCCCTCTCGCTCTCGGAGACGACTTCTCTTCAGGACATCGAGCTGGGGGCCGAGGTTCTGCGCGTGGGTAACAAACGGGTGTGCCTGCACACGCTCTCGGACACGGAAGACCTGCCGGGGCGCGTGGGTACGGACACCCGTTACGAGCGTCTTTCCACCGACCGTTCGGACTGCCTGCTCTCGTTCGCGGCCCCCGTGGGGCTTCTGCTTTCCTGCGACCACCTTTACAACCAGTACGTGTTCCTGGAAGACAGCGACGAAAACCTGCGTATGTTCGAGAAACGTGCGCGTAACATGCAGTCCCTTTCCCGCTACTCCCGCGGGAACCAGATAAACAAGGAGTGGGTGCGATACGTCGCTGTGTAAGTAATTGTTAAACTTAGATTTAACCCGTTGTTTCGTCAACGGTAGCCTATGGACAGATGCACCAATAGTAATATACTGTATCAAAGCTGTCCAGACAAGGTAGCCCTTCCGAAAGGAGCAGTCAGAACCGTGAGGGAAAGACAATGGCTGTTAGTATCATACAGTCAGGGAGCTTGGCTTGGGTGGTATGGTTAGCGTAAGCGAACTGTCGTCTAAACGTCGTAAGGTTGAAGAAGCCAAAGATACTGATAGGCTTCAGCCCAAAAGGGAAGCAGTCGGTTATTCCTCTCCATTCTGGGAATACACGAACAGAGTACTGCCGGTGTAATAGACAGAACCTAACCCACTTATAAGTTACTTGCACGGAACGTAGTAAGCCCGTATTTCTCCTGCCAATGACAGGTAAGCAGACCGTAAGGAATGCCGAATGGAGTGCGGGTATAGGATTGCAGAAAAAGCGAATGCCACCCTGTAATGGGGTGAATAGGGATTGAAACATCATCCCGCTGCGAAAGCAGGCTGACTTCTGCGGTAGGTGATTCTTTACAAGAAACTTTTAGAACTTTTAAAAGGAGAAAAGCAAATGAACGAAATTAAAAAATCGTGTGCATCGACTGACCAAACGCAGAGCAAATGGGACAGTATAAATTGGCTCAAATGCGAAGCTGCGGTTCAAAAGCTACAAGCGCGCATTGTAAAGGCTCAAAAAGAGGGTCGCCACAACAAGGTCAAAGCCTTGCAGTGGACACTGACCCACTCGTTTTACGCTAAAGCATTAGCGGTAAGACGTGTAACTTCCAATAATGGGAGTAAAACGGCTGGCGTCGATATGGTAACATGGAAAACGCCAGATGCTAAAGTGTGTGCAATAACCGAACTGAAAAGGAGAGGTTATACACCCCAACCTCTGAGACGAGTACATATCAGAAAGAGTAACGGGAAATTAAGACCATTGGGTATACCAACTATGAAAGACCGGGCTATGCAGGCATTGTATCTGATGGCACTGGCTCCCGTAGCTGAAACAACGGCTGATGCCAATTCTTATGGTTTCAGAAAAGAAAGGAGCACGGCAGATGCCGTTCAACAATGCTTCAATGACCTGGCAAGGACGACATCCCCACAATGGATCTTAGAAGGTGATATCAAAGGTTGTTTCGACCATATCAGTCATGAATGGTTGCTTGACAATATCCCTATGGATAAAGTTTTGCTCCGTAAATGGTTGAAAAGTGGATTTATTTTCAACAAGCAACTTTTTCCGACAGAGGAGGGAACTCCTCAAGGCGGCATCATCTCCCCAACTCTTGCAAATATGACTTTGGACGGACTGGAAAAACTGCTTGCCGATAGCTTTCCGATAAACCGCTCGAAGAAAAATTACTATACTCCTATGATAAATCTTGTTCGCTACGCGGATGATTTTATTATCACAGGAGAGAGTAAGGAGTTGTTGGAGAACCATGTTAAACCATTAGTCATTGAGTTTCTTCAAGTAAGAGGGCTTACCTTATCAGAAGAAAAGACTAAGATAACTCATATAGAAGAAGGGTTTGATTTTCTTGGGTTCAATATCAGAAAATATAAAGGCAAGTTTATCACAAAACCATCCAAGAAGAGTCGAAAGAGATTTTTAGATAAGGTTCGTGAAATAGTGGACAAGAACAAGTCTTCTAAGCAACAATCTTTGATACGATTGCTAAACCCAGTCATTAGAGGATGGGCGAACTACTACAAGGGGTGTTCTGCATCGGAAACTTTCCGTAAAACAGATGCACAAATTTTCAACAAACTATGGCGATGGTCTCGCAGAAGACATCCCAAAAAAGGTAAACGATGGATTGCCAACAAGTATTATCACACTGTAAGAGGTAGAAGCTGGACTTTTGCCGTACCGCTTGAAAACAGGAAAGTGGATAAATACCACACTCTTGTGAGATTGTCGGATACGAAAATAAAGCGACATATCAAAATCCGCAGTGAGGCCAACCCATATGATGCCGATTGGAAAGATTTCTTCGATCAATACAAGACCCGAAGAATGCTTGCACACTTAGACGGCAAGCAATATATCTATCGCCTGTGGAATCAGCAAATGCAATGTTGCCCTGTGTGTGGCAAGCACATCACACGGGAAACTCCCTGGAAAATTACTGAAATGACAGGGAGCAGTAGAAAGGCGAAAGTCCTAATACATGATCATTGCAGCCGAATTACTAACAGAAATAAATGGAAGTTACTATGAGCCGGCTTTTAGTTACAAATAAAAGTTTTGAATTGCTTGAGCCGTATGAGGGGAAACTCTCACGTACGGTTCTTAGAGGGGAAAGCTCCCGTAAGGGGGCTGACCTACTCGACATCGACCAGTATCTCAACGAGGCGCACTCGTTCGGTCTTCAATCCGTCCGGGCCCATTTCAACGTGCTGGCCTGGTCGGACGACGTGCAGGAGCTCCGGCATATCCGCAATGATGTGGGCAGCCAGCTCGCTCTGATGGAGTGCCGCCCGCGCCACAACACCGTGGACGCCGCCACGCTCTACTGGGCGGGTATGCCGGGCAACGCGGGGGATTTCCCCGCCGAGGAATCGTTCTACACGTTCATCGAGCCCGCAGTCTGTTTCTTCACGGAGGAAACCAACTATAAATCCTCGTCCAGCCCTTTCGGCATCAAGCTGTGCGACCGCGTAAGCGGCAGGCCCCTGCACCTGGACATCTCGGACGAACCGATGAAAAAAGGGATCATTACGAATAGGAATAAATTCGTGTTAGGCGGCTCGGGGTCAGGCAAGTCATTCTTTATGAATCATTTAGTCCGCCAATACTGGGAGCAGGGCACGCATGTCGTGCTGGTGGATACCGGTAACAGCTACCAGGGCCTTTGCGAGCTGATCCGGCGTAAGACCAAAGGTGAGGACGGCGTGTATTTTACCTATACCGAGGAACATCCCATCAGTTTCAACCCGTTCTACACCGACGATTACTATTTCGACGTGGAGAAGAAGGACAGCATCAAGACGCTGCTGCTGACACTCTGGAAAACCGAGGACGACAAGATCACGAAGACCGAGAGCGGCGAGCTGGGCAGTGCCGTGAACGCCTATATCGAGCGTATCCGCGCCGACCGGAATATCGTGCCGTGTTTCGACAGTTTCTACGAGTACCTGCGAGACGACTACCGCCGTGAGCTGGAGGAGCGGGAGATCCGGGTCAGCCGCGAGGATTTCAACATCGACAACATGCTCATCACCCTGCGGCAGTATTATAAGGGCGGACGCTACGACTTCCTTCTGAACTCCCGGGCCAACATCGACCTGCTCTCGAAGCGCTTCGTGGTCTTCGAGGTGGATTCCATCAAGGAAAACAAGGAGCTTTTTCCCGTGGTCACCATTATCATCATGGAGGCTTTCATAAACAAGATGAGACGGCTCAAGGGGGTACGCAAACAGCTCATCGTCGAGGAGGCCTGGAAGGCGCTCTCTACGGCCAATATGGCTGAATATCTGCGTTATATGTATAAAACAGTCCGCAAATACTACGGTGAGGCCATCGTTGTGACGCAGGAGGTCGAGGACATCATTTCCAGCCCGGTGGTCAAGGAGGCGATCATCAACAACTCGGACTGCAAGATCCTGCTCGACCAGCGCAAGTTCATGAACCGTTTCGACGCGATTCAGTCCTTGTTGGGGCTGACCGACAAGGAGAAGGCGCAGATTCTCTCGATTAACCAGTCCAACGACCCTTCCCGTAAATACAAGGAGGTCTGGATCGGTCTGGGCGGCGTTCAGTCGGCGGTCTATGCCACGGAGGTCAGCGTCCCGGAGTACCTGGCCTACACGACCGAGGAAACGGAGAAAGTGGAGGTACAGCGGCTTGCCGGGGAGCTGGGCGGTGATATGGAACTGGCGATCAGGCAGCTCGCCGAGGGCAAACGTTAAAGGGAGGGCAGGCCATGTATCGCAAGTGTATCGGATCAGACCCCACGGCGGCGCGTTTGGACTTCGCGCTGTACGAGGTGGCGGGCGAGTGGGAAAGCCGCTCGGGTTCTCCCCGGGTTCGCATCTACCGCAACCCGGGACGCCGGGGCGGCGGTTTTTACGTGGAGGTGTCCTACAAGGACGGGACACGCTTCTCCCGTCCCGTAAGGAAGTATTGGGGAGGTATCCGTTACTTCGACCTCTACGGGTATGTCGCCCTGGCCTACGATGCGGGGCGCGAGGTGCTCCAGCTCTCCGCCTACGGGGATTATTACCGGGCGTCGGAATGACCGCCCAAGTATTCACGAATTAAATAATGAAAAGGATGAAACGATTGATTTTAACGCTGTTCGTGGGGCTTCTTTGCTTCACGTACCAGGCAAAAGCGCAGTGGACGGTCATCGACCCGTCGAACCTCGTTCAGAACATCAAGAGCGCGGTTCAAAGCTCGACCACGGCGACCAACATGGTCAAGTCGCTGCAAGAGAGTATCAAGATTTATAACCAGAGCAAGGCTTACTACGACGCCCTCAAATCGGTGCATAACATCATCAAGGATGCCCGGAAGGTGAAGCTGACGCTCGAAATGGTCAGCGAGATCACGGAAATCTACACCTCGGGATTCAACCGTATGGTTTCAGACCCGAACTTCACGGTGGACGAGCTGGCGGCGATCTCGGCGGGTTACGCCCGGTTGCTGGAGGAGGGTGGCGCGCTGGTGGCGGAACTCAAGACGGTCATAACCGGCGGCAACGGCCTCTCGCTCTCGGACAAGGAGCGGATGGACGTGGTGGATCAGGTTTACACGAAGATGCTGGAGTACCGCAACCTCACGCGCTATTACACGCGCAAGACCATCTCCGTGTCCTTCATCCGCAGCCGCGAAAAGGGCGACGCGCACCGGGTGCTGGCACTTTACGGGAACCCGAACGACAGATATTGGTAACCTGAAAACGGAGGCAGTCGTGGATTTCGACAATTTACACCAGGTTCTCCGGAACCTGTATCAGGAGATGATGCCGCTATGCGGCGACATGATCGGGGTGGCGAAAGGTATCGCCGGCCTGGGTGCGCTCTTTTACGTGGCTTACCGGGTATGGAAGGCACTGGCCAATGCGGAGCCTATCGACGTGTTCCCGCTCCTGCGGCCTTTCGCCATCGGCTTGTGCGTGATGTTCTTTCCCACCGTGGTTCTGGGGACGATCAACGCCGTGATGTCGCCCGTGGTGCAGGGCACGCACGCCATACTGGAGGGGCAGACATTGGATTTGCAGGCATACCAGCAACAGAAGGACGATTTGGAAGCCGAGGCCCGCAGGCGCGAGGGCAAGGCTTGGTTAGTGGACGACGAGGTGTATGAACAACGGCTTGCGGATATGGGTATCACGGACTTGGGCGAGATTATCAGCATGTGGGCCGAACGCACGTGGTACGACATCAAGGCCGGTTTCCGGCAGCTTGTCCGGGACTTCTTCGAGTTGTTGTTCAACGCCGCGGGGCTTACCATCGACACGCTGCGGACATTCTTTTTAGTCGTGCTGTCGATTCTGGGGCCCTTGTCGTTCGCCCTCTCCATTTACGACGGCTTCCACTCGACGCTCGCGAGCTGGATTTCCCGCTATATCAGCGTGTACCTTTGGCTTCCCATCGCCGACCTGTTCTCCGCGGTGCTGGCCAAGATCCAGACGTTGATGCTCCAGGCGGACGTCCTGGCCCTGCAAGACCCCAACTACATTCCCGACAGTGGCAGCGGTGTCTATATTATCTTTTTGATTATAGGTATCATAGGCTATTTCACGATCCCCACCGTTGCCGAGTGGGTGATCCAGTCGGGCGGAGCCGGCGGGGCTATGGGCGGTATCAACAAGGCCGGGGCATTCGCCACGGGTGTCGCGGGCGGTATCGCCGGCAACATGATCGGCCGCACGTTCGGGCGTCGCGGCGGTGGCGGTTCCTCCTCCGGTAACAGCGGCGGTGGCCCGGCTTCGGGCAGTGCCCCCAACGGGCGCAACCTGGCAACACAAGGTAACAATAATCATTCATAACAATTTGGACAATGGAATTCAAGTCATTAAAAAACATCGAAACAAGTTTCAGGCAGATTCGGCTTTTCGGTATCGTGTTCCTCTGCCTGTGCGCGCTGGTATCCGTGTTCAGCGTGGTCGCGAGCTTTCGTTTCGCCGAAAAGCAGCGCGAGAAGATCTACGTCCTGGACGGGGGCAAGTCGCTGATGCTGGCGCTCTCGCAGGATTTGAGCCAGAACCGCCCCGTGGAGGCGCGCGAACATATCCGGCGTTTTCACGAGTTGTTCTTCACCCTCTCGCCCGACCGTGCGGCCATCGAGAGCAACATCAACCGCGCGCTGTTCCTGGTCGATAAGAGCGCCTTCGCCTATTACCAGGACATGCAGGAGAAAGGTTACTACAACCGTGTGGTGTCGGGGAACATCAGCCAGCGTATCGAGGTGGACTCCGTGGTGTGCGACTTCAACGCCTATCCCTACCGGGCCATGACCTATGCCCGGCAAATGATTGTCCGCGAGAGCAACATCACCGAGCGTTCGCTGGTCACGCGCTGCGAGCTGATCAACTCGGGGCGTTCGGACAATAACCCGCAGGGTTTCATCATGGAGAAATTCGAGATTCTGGAGAACCGCGATTTACGTACATTAAAAAGATAAGGTTATGGCAAAGAAGAGAATAAAGGCTTTCGGGGAGTGGGTCGAAGACCACCTGCGCCGCGCTTGCGGGGCGCTCTCGCCCGATAAGCGGATTATCGTGATCCTCACGCTGCTCTTGTTCTTTTCCGTCTTGTCGCTCTACTTTACCGTGTCTTCCATCTACCGCTTCGGCAAGGGAGCCGGGGAACGGATGCAGATACGGCATATCGAGCGGCTGGAACTGGAATTAAGACAACGGCAGGAGGCCGACAGTGTAAAACATCTAAAAGATTTCAATTATGACGACGAACGAAAAACAGAATAAACAGCCGGAGGCGGGGAAAAAGGAACTCACGCCCCGGCAGATACAGATGCGGAAGAAGATGGTGGTCTTCCCGCTCTTTTTCCTGGCCTTTGCCGGGTGCATGTGGCTGATCTTCTCCCCCGGCGAAAAAGAACGGGAGGAGCCTTCGGCGGGTTTCAACACGGAGCTGCCGACCCCGGAATCGGAGGGTATCCTCTCGGACAAGCGTGATGCCTACGTGCAGGAGGAGATGCGGCGCAGGGAGCGGGAAAAGATGCGCTCCTTGCAGGATTTCGCGTTCGGGATGGAGGACGAGGAGGAAGAGCCCGTCATGCCCGCTGCCGTGCCGGATAAGTCTTCCGGCCCTGCCGGCGGTTCGTCGGGAGCTTTCCGGACTTCCCGTGCCGCCTATGCCGACATCAACCGCCAGTTAGGCAGTTTCTACGAGGAGACCGCCGGTGAAACGGGGGAAGAGCGCGAGATGCAGGCCCGCATCGAGGAACTGGAACGCCGCCTGGAAGAACAGCAGGCGCAGAAAACGGCCCAGGAGGAGCAGGTGGCGCTGCTGGAGAAGTCCTACGAGATCGCCGCCCGCTATATGAATGGCGGTCAGGCCCCTGAAGCCCCGCGTCAGAAGACCTCCGTTTCCGGCAAGGCTTCCGTGCAGCCCGTGCGCCAGGTGCGCCGTAACATCGTGTCGCTGCTCGCCGCCCCGCTGCCCGATTCGGTCTTCGCCCGTGAGTTCGTCAAGCCCCGGAACTGGGGGTTCAACACGGTGGGGAGCGACCTTCGCGAGCCCGAGCGCAACAGTATCCGTGCCGCCGTGCAGCAAACCGTGACGCTCACCGATGGCGGGGAGGTTACTTTCCGGCTGCTGGAACCGATGATGGCGGGAGATCTGCTCATCCCCTCGGGTACGCCCGTAACGGGGGCGGCGAGGATCAACGGCGAACGGCTGACGGTCAAGGTCAGCGCTGTCCAGCACGGCGGGGCGGTCGTTCCGGTCGATCTGTCGGTCTATGACACGAACGGCAACGAGGGTATTCCCGTGCCGGGGTCGGAAGAACTCAATGCCGTGAAGGAGATCGCCGCCAATATGGGTGCGGGCATGGGCAGCAGTATCACGATCACGGACGATGCCGGTTCGCAACTGCTCTCCGACCTGGGGCGCAGCGCCATCCAGGGCGTGTCGCAATACGTGAGCAAGAAGATGCGCTCGGTCAAGGTCACGCTCAAGGCCGGTTACAGCGTCCTGCTGCTCCCGCCCCTTCAATAAGGGTACAAACGACGTACTTCCGTACACCACTGAAAAAATCCATTTTTATCAACAATCAAAAAATTATCGAGTATGAAAAAGATTCTTCTGGCACTCGCTTTTATCGGGTGCATGTTCGCTGCCCACGCGCAGGAAAAGCCCTCCACGGGCGATTTGTACGACGGTCTTACCCGTCCGCTGACCTTCAACCGGGTTATCCCGCCCTACGCGCTGGAGGTGACGTTCAGCAAGACCGTTCATGTGATTTTCCCCTCGGCCATCCGTTACGTCGATCTGGGGTCTTCGGATCTTCTGGCGGCGAAAGCCGACGGCACGGAAAACGTGCTGCGTGTAAAGGCGGCCCTGCGTGATTTCTCGCGCGAGAGCAACCTTTCGGTCATTACCGAGGACGGGGCCTATTACAGCTTCAATGTCAAGTATGCCGACGAGCCGGTGAAACTGTCGGTCGAGATGGCGGACTTCCTGCATGGCGGGGAGGCGGTAAACCGCCCCAATAACGCGCTGGACATCTATTTGCAGGAGTTGGGATGCGAATCTCCGCTGCTGGTCAAACTGATCATGCAGTCCATTTACAAGAATGACCGCCGCGAGATCAAGCATATCGGTTGCAAGCGTTTCGGGGTACAATACCTCCTCAAAGGTATCTACGTGCATAACGACCTGCTTTATTTCCACCTCCAACTGAAAAACTCCTCCAACGTGCCTTTCAACGTGGACTACCTGACGTTCAAGATTACGGACAAGAAGGTGGCCAAACGCACGGCCATCCAGGAGCAGGTCGTATGGCCCGTGCGGGCGTACAACAACGTGCAGGTCATCGGCGGCAAGCGTACCGAGCGCATGGTCTTCACGCTCCCGAAGTTCACGCTGGCCGACGACAAGCAGCTGGTCGTGGAACTGCACGAGCAGCAAGGCGGGCGACACCAGACTTTCACGGTGGAGAATGCCGACCTGGTGCGCGCACGTGTTATCAACGAGTTAAAGGTAAAGTGATATGAAACGGGCGATATTCATTCTCACGCTGGGGTTATGCCTCCTCCTTTCGGACGGGGCGCACGCCCAGCGTGCCCTGCCCGCCATGCGCGGGCTGGAAATACGGGGAGGCATGGCCGACGGCTTCTATACCCGGGACAGCCGCAGCGAAACGGGCTACTGGTTCGGGCTGGCCATGAGCCGCTACGCGAAGAATGCCGACAAGTGGGTGTTCGGCGCGGAGTTCCTGAACCGTTATTACCCCTACAAGTCGGAACGTATCCCTGTGGCGCAGTTCACTGCCGAGGGCGGTTACTATTACAAGTTCCTCGCCGACCCGTCCAGGACTTTTTTCTTCTACCTCGGCGGCTCGGCGCTGGCCGGTTACGAGAGTGTGAACCGGGGCGAAAGGCGGCTCTATGACGGCTCTACGCTCCGCCACCGCGACCGTTTCCTCTATGGCGGGGCCGTCACGCTGGAGGTCGATGCGTACCTGACCGACAGGATTATCCTCTCGCTGACGGGGCGTGAGCGTATCCTATGGGGCACTACAACGGGACATTTCCACGCGCAGTTCGGCCTGGGCGTGAAATTCATAATCCATTAAACTTGCAAGCGACATGAAAAAGATGAAAAAGATATTGGCCCTGGCGGTCTGGATCGCCGCCCTGGGTCTTTTATGCGCATCCTGCGACAACGGGCTGGATATACAGCAGGCGTACACGTTCTCTCTGGAAACGATGCCCGTTCAGAAGCGAATCTCCGTTGGTGAAACCGCTGAAATCCGCTGCACGCTCGTGCGGGAGGGGAGATATGACGGCGCGCGTTACACGATCCGCTATTTCCAGCCCGACGGGCGCGGTGAGTTGAGGATGGACGACGGTACGGTGTTCCTGCCCAACGACCGCTATCCGCTCGACCGTGAGGTGTTCCGCCTCTATTACACATCGCGCAGCGATGACCAGCAGACCATCGACGTCTATGTCGAGGACAACACGGGTCAGGTCGTGAAGACCTCCTTCACGTTCCAGAGCGAGAACGGGACGGAGGAAACGGAACGATAACGGAATATGTCTAACCAAGAGAAGCGCCCGTCACCCGGGCGCTTTCCATAAATACTGAAAACCATGACAGAGCAAGAGAGAATAGATATAGCCTATCTCGATACGGGGGTGTACGAGAACCCGTGGCGCGAGAACCTTTTCGAGACGCTGCCCGAGGATCGGAAAACGGCGGAAGTCTGCCGTTTCGCCATCAAGAAATCGGCTTTCAACATCGAGTTCGTTCCCGAAGCGATGAAAACGCCGGAACTTTGTCTTGCCGCGGCCGGCCACCGGGGCGAAACACTGAAATTCGTCCCTGACCGTCTGAAGACACCGAAAATGTGCCGTGCCGCCGTCGATAGCAACAGCTACGCGCTGTATTACGTTCCGGAGGGGTTGAAGACCCCCGAACTGTGCATGACGGCCGTGAAGCGCAACGGTCTGGTGCTGGAGGCCGTCCCCGGGGAATTGAGGACGCCGCAAATATGCCGTGCGGCGTTGAAAGCGGTGGACAGTGCCGATTACAAGATACTCCCTTACATTCCGTATCCCGATATATGCCTGGAAGGGCTGAAAAAATTCGGGATGTCGTTCGTGGACAAGTTCGAGATTTTCGCCTCCATTGCCCCGGAGGTCATGACCGGGGAACTGGCCCTTCACGGCGTGGGGATGGACGCGTCCTGCCTTTCGCTCGTGCCGGTGGAACTGCGCACGGAGGCAGTCTGCCTGCGTGCCGTCAGCGGGGACGGCATCCTGCTCCATGAAGTGCCGGAGGAATTACGCACGGAACGGGTCTGCGAGGCCGCCGTGTCCTCGAACTACCTGGCACTGGAGTACGTTCCGAAACATCTGAAAACCGACCGTCTGTGCGGGATGGCGCTGGAGCGCGATCCCCTGGCCATCCGCTTTTTCAACCCCGAACAGCTCACGCCGGAGGTCTGCAACCGGGCGTTGGCCCGTACCGACGACCTGCGTGTCCTCCGCTATATCCCCTTCGAGGAGATACACCTGAAAGTGTTGGGGTTCTATTGCACGAATTACGATAAGACCTTCGATTTTTTGGAGAACATGAACCCCTGGTTCCTCACGCCGAGGGTGGCCCGGGAAATTTTCGCCCTGGAGCCGGAGCTGTTCTACAACCTTCCCGACCACGCCAAGAACGAGGAGATGTGCCGCCGGGCCGTCGGGCACGACGGGAGCTACCTGCAATATGTCCCCGAGAAGTGGAAAACGCCGGAGTTGTGCATGGAGGCCATACGGCGCAGTCCCTATGCCATCGCCCACCTGCCCGAGAGCATGAAAAGCCCGGATCTATACATGAGCCTGGTGCGGGAGAACCCGCAAAACCTGAAAGGCGTCCCCCGCGAAGCCCGGACGCCGGAGATGAGCCGGGAGGCTTTCGAGCGTACCTACGGGAAGGACAAAACCGATTTCTCGGTTATCAGCGCGTTGAGCGACCCCGCCCTGGTCTTGCAGGTGTTCCGCGAGCAGAACGACCCGCAAAAGATACACCGGTTGATGAGTGTCCTGCACCTGAACCGCCGGCTTGTAACGGAGGAGGTGGCGTTGGAGGCCGTTCGCAAGGATGCGGGGGTGCTGTACGACATTCCCCAGACGGCCATCACGCCGCTCGTGGCCGATACGGCCGTGCGGGGCGACCCGAGGATGATCCAGTGGGTTCCGAGGGAGCTTCGCACGGCGGATCTGTGCCTCTATGCCGAGGCCACCCATCCCGAGTTGCGGGTTTACGTTCCCGACGAGATAGCAAAGGGACGTAATATCTATTCGTTCCACCGTCAGGTGGACGCGAAATTGCGGCAGCCGCTCGAATACGAACAATACAAGACCCTCTACTCGGGCGGCGCGGTGCGTGTGAACAACGTGTGGACGTCGGTTGCGGGTGAGATTGACTGCTGCGAGGTGCGTTACGACCGTAAGACGGAGAAACTCAAACTGCGGATCGTCGAACCGCCCAGGGAGAAGAAGGCGCAGCCGAAGGTCGCGCCCCGCAAACCCGCCCGGGGGCCGAAATTGTAGGACGGCGGGTAGTTCTTTGGCAGGAAGGTTGTTAAAAATCGCACGTATTGTCGCCGATACCCGAATGAAATCGTTATATTTGCAATCGAATCCTCCGGCGGCGTGCCGCCGGGCGATTTACATACGGAAGGAACACATTATGGTGGGGCATTGAAAACAGCCAAATTTTAATCCGCTCGCAAAATAATGGGTAGTTCTCTTCTTCATCGTCGTGTCTATATGCGTCAAGCGTATGCGATAGCGGCGTGGGGAGAAATTATCTATCGAGTGGATGGGTGCTTGGCTGTACCTCAATGCCGGTATTTAACGTATTCTCACGCCTTTTTCGTATGGTATTTGTCTGAACCTAAAGAAAAGCGATATGGAAACGAAATCGACAAATGAGGTAAAGGGTGATTACGACCGGGTATCGGCGAGTGAATGCCTGGGGTCGCTAATCGAGTTGCACGGGATTGTCATGGAAGACGATCTGTTCGTCATTCCCGATGCGGATGGCACGGCAGTATTATACAATGACGGGAAGATACGTTTTGACGAGATCGCCGACATCGAGGTCGGCTCGGTGTTCGTGGGCATCCTGCTCCGCAACGGCTATCTGTTCTACCTTTCCCGTACCGAACCGCTCAAGACGTGCATATACACGCATGGCGGGTGGGGTTCAATCTCTGAAATTTCTCCCCGTGGCATTGCCGGACATATCGGGCGTGAACTGCACGGGAAGCTGGGCGACCATACGGCGGTCGATTGACGGGAAACAAAAAAATCGGACGGTTGTTATCGTCCGATTTTTTTCGCGTCGTATTTTCACGGCCGTTGCCTGCCGTGTTCCCGTTTCCGCCTTTGCAGGGCGAGCAGTTGCCGCAACATGTAGGCATGGTTTTCCCCCACGGTATGCCCCGAGGGCATCAGGTAGGGACTTGCGAGGCACTCCCGGCATTGGCGTACCGCCTCTTTTAAGTCGGTAACGGTTATTTCCGCTCCCGTGATGTCTTTAATCTTTGTTTCCATTCTTGTCCTGTTTTTTTGGTTCGTACCAACTGTCCCGGTAATTTTCTCCCACGAGCGAGAAAATTCCGCTCATGCCGCTTTCAGCGGCGAAATTTTTGGCTTCCCATATACCGGAAAACTCTCCCAGCAGCCGGTAGCCGATGAATAATTTGTACTTGCGCATGATTTTATCGTTTTTCCAGGTTGATAATCGGTGTGTTCTTTTGCAGCCATTCCTTCACGCTGTCCATGTTGTATTCGGATGTGATAACCGCCGTTCGGTCGTCGATTTCGGTGAAGCGCGTAGTTTCATACCCGTCGATCCACTGCTTCAGCGTGGCAACGCCCCACACCTGCGGGTCGTCGAACATGGTGTCGAGCCGCCCGATACCCTCGCCGAAGGTTACGAGCAGCGTTTCATAGGAGATTTCCTTGTTTACTTCATTCGTTTTCATATTCTCGCTTTTTACGGGCGGCTTTTGCCGCCCCGAAATTTTTTAATCAGACAAGTTCCACTCTAACCCTGCTCATGTTCGCCCAGAACACGCCGTTGCAGTAGTAGGCGTAGCCGTTATGCCAGTTGCTCCTGCGGCGTATCACGTCCTGCTCGGGTGGTCGTATCTCGATACTCGTGGTGTAGATGTTGTGTCCCACGGTAATGACGAGGTTGCACCTTCGCCATATCTCGGAATGGGTTTTGAACCCGTTTTTCCCCTCGACGAGCGCAAGGGCCGTCTTGACTGCTTCCCGAACTTCCCAATCCCACTCCCCGAAGGGTTTGAGCGGGCGTGCCATGTAGCTTTTATAGATGATTTTCATTGTTATGTTTTTTTGTAGGGCGGCTTTCGCCGCCCCGATTTTATAATTCGACAATCCTTTCCACTCTGCCGTACAACATGGAGCGTATGCTCGTCTTGTCCACGCCCTTGTATTCCGTGTAATGCCCGTACTGCTTTACCACGAATGTTTTCAGTACATCGACAAAGTTGAAACGATACCCTAAAAGCGGAATGGAGTCCTTGAAATAGGTGTTATGGTTTACCTCACGGGTAATCCAGTCTTTCTCCTCACGGGTGAGCGTTCCCCCGTCATTGAGCCGTTTGCGTAATATGTACGCTTTTGAGCCTGCAAGGCTTTCGAGTGCGGGAACGTCCCACGACACGAATTTATATGCTATTTGGTTCATTCTATTTTGTTTTTGCGGGCGGCTTTCGCCGCCCCGATTTTTATGCTGTCATTCGTTTCCGTATAAGGGACATGTTCCCCTTCATCAGTTTCAGTATTTGCCCGTGGTATGGGGTATTCTTGTTACACACGCCACGGCTCTGCACGACCTCCATGCGTTTTAGGGACACCTCTATCGTTTCGATACGTTTGCCGTCGATTGTGGCCGAGAGTATGAGCGAGTCGGCTTTCAGATAGTATTCGTTGGTAAACACGCAGTGGTGCATGGCCTCGCCCTCCTGCCGTATGGCTTCAACGCTGTCCAATACCTTGATGCGGATTTCCCCGTCGGAAAACTCCACTCCGAAAAACCGTCCTTTGGCTTTGACAAACGAGGCTTCCTGTTCCAACGCCTTGCGCCGTTCCTCCTGCCGCCGTTCCATTTGCATGTGCCGCCGTTTTTTAGCCATGTAGAGGTCATGCGCTGCGGGCAGGTCTGCGGGACACACGAAATGGGCGTTATGCAGGTCTTTCCCGAAAAATCGCAGCAGGTCGATGTAGTCGCACCATTCCGTCGGTTTCCCGATAGCGTACCCGTTACGGATGGCGATACGGATGGCCGGCCAATAGTCTGCGATATTGCGGGAGGAACGGGCGAAAAATCGCACGAGTGCCGTTTGTCCCGCTTTAAGCAGCGTTTCGGCCTTGTTCTCCGAGAGCAGCAGGTGGATAAGGTCGAAAGGGGTTACATCGGGGAGTTGTTTACCGTAGCCGCTTCGGCGCAGTTCGGGGATAAGCCGTTGCCGGGGATAGATGCGTGTGGGCGTGATGTTGTATTTCCCGTCGTTCTCCGCCCGCAGTTCCAATGCGCTCGACCAACTCCACCCGTGAACGAAGAAGCCCATCGGGCGCAGCCGTGCGAAGGTTGCGGAGCGTCCGTCGGGGGCAATCCACCGCTGTACGGCTTCGATATGGGTGTAAACGGGCGTCTGTCCCACTTTCGCCCAACACTCGATATAGACGAAGCGCAGGACTTGAAAACCCCTGCAGCGGGTTACGATGCACAAATACTCGTAATCGTTGAACTTGCGGCGCAGGGTGGTTTCCACTTTCAGCGGGGTGTGGCAGTGCGGACACTCGCACCCTAACAGATTGTCCGTGAGTTCTCCGTTTTCGCTCTGCCACGTGTGGCCGCACTCGGTGCAGGTGATAAGTCCTTTCGGCGTGCGGCGTCCGATATGCTCGATGCAGTTCTTGTACCCCCATTCGATTTGTGCGGGGGTAAGCGGCGGCAGGTGTTTACTTGCCGCCACAACGCTCTGTTGGAATTTTGTTCTCGGTTTCATAACTAAAATAGACTGGGCATTAGTTTGTTATCTTCGATTTTCTTGGGTTTGGACTTGGCTTTCGCCAACTTGGCGTAGGCTTCGCTCTCGGCCTTCCGTATGGCGTTCCGCCGTGCCTCGACTTTTTCCTCCTCGGTCAGTTCAACGGTGTGATTGACCACTACCTTGCAACTGACGGGTTTGCCGATGTCGATGTCCTCCTCGTCGTAATAGTGGAGTGCCATAGAGTATATTTCCTCGTCGGCAAACCCGTTGCAACCGCTCTGCCGTACTTGGTTGATGATGAAAGTGCAGCAATCGTCAATGTTCTTTTTCGGGTTGGCGTATCGGGGTGCGAAAAGTTCGTCCTCCCGTGCCCGTGCGTCGAGATAGTTCTGTATCGTCAGTTTGAAATAATCTGTTCCTTGTGCCATGATTTTTTGGTATTGTGGGGCGGCGAGCCGCCCCGTGTTCAACATTTATTCGTCCTTTCCGAGAAGCCGCCGCACCTCGTCCTCTTTGGTCTTTTGGAAAATCCATCCCGCTCTCTTCTGCCCGTCATGCGTCAGCCGTGCGTTGAAGCGTCCCCCGAGTGCGTGAAGGGCGTCCTTGACGGGCTTGGTGTCCCCGAATACGGCTATCGCCTTCTCGGAATAGTCCACGATGATAAACCCGCCTTGCACGCTCGTTTCAGTGCGTTCCGCCCGTTTTTCGTCTTTCGGCTCGGGCAGACATATATTCTCCTCGTTTCCTGCGATATATGCCAGCCTGTCGATGTACCCTTCACGTGTGTAGTGGGTCAGTTTGCAGACACTCCACCCGTATTTCGGACTTTTGCCGAGCGTGAAAACGGGATAGCGGTGTTCGTTCTTGGGGTCGTATTCGGAGAGGTGCGCCGTTTGCGGGAAATTGGCCGCCGCCTTTCTCAACTCCCCGAAGCCGTTGCGGGAGGTGGCCGAAAAGCCGAGAATGACGGTACGCACGCTTCGGGTGGTCGAACACTCGTAAGAGGGGTCAGTGTATTCCGTTTCGTTGAGTTCGGCGATGATTACGCCCTGCACCCCTTCGGGCATGATGCGGCGTAACCTCTGCGCTCCTATTTCCGCTATGCGGTCATGCTCGGCTTTCTCTTTGGCGGCGGCGATGGCCTGCGCCGTGGCTTGCTCTTCCGCCTGCCCCACGAGCAAAGCCACCTCGAAAGCGTCCATGAACTCGGGGTTCACGTCGTCGTAGTACCTGCCGATACCGAATGTTTGCGAGAGGGGTCGCAGAATGTCCGTTTGGCTGATTTCCTTTGTTTCGGTATCGACCATGTGGTACACGTAGCCACGGGCGGTGTGTTCCACCTTGTAAACGACGTAACGCTTTCTGCTCGCACCCGCACCGATACCGATGATTACCTGGTTTTCCTTGACTACCTGCACCCGTGTGTCCGTGGTAGTCGCTCCGAATAATGAAATGTACTTTGTCATACCTGTAATAATTTAGAAGATGTGAGTGAATAGGAAATAGAAAAAGCCGGTTAGAGCCACGAGAGAAACAAGGCAGGAGAAAATGCCCCGCAGGATGTCATAACAGAACGTGAAGCCCAAAACGACCCAAATAAAGTCGATACCCCACACGTGGAAGCCCAAAGCCACCGCCCCGACCTTTACCGCCAACCCGACCTTTGCCTTTATGCCAAGTGGAAGGTTGGAGGATTTCTGTTTCCATTTATTTTTCTCTTCGTTTCTCATAACCTTTGACTTTTTTTTTATGCCGTAGCGGAGCCGGTATGGATGGAATCTGTTTCGGTAGCATCAAAAGGTGTCGGGGATAGCTGCTGCAAGATTTTGTCGGAAAATACGCTCGCCCGCAGGGAAAGAGGAAGATTTTGCGGCAAACCGCCCCGCGGCCCGATCTTGCAGCAGCGTGAGCCCCGTAACTACCTTTGCTACTGACAACAGATTTCCATACCGCGCTCCGCGGCATGAAAAAAAGAGAGGAAAAGGTTATGGGAGAGAAACGGGGAGAAAACGATATGCCGTGAACGCTCGCGAAAGTCGGTTCACGGCTCACCCTGCATGGAATGATAAATCGCCCGCGAACATTTCCTTTCACGGGCGATTGGCGTATCGGAGCGTGCCGATCCCGTATCGGCGGAGGATCGTTTCCGCCGGACGTGGCGCCACTCGCTGCCACTTTTAAGACGGATACGTCCATATACCACTGGCTGATAACAAGATACTGTTCATTTGTGTACTTTTGGGCATCCGGGAAACAAAAAATGAAACAGAACATGGAAATAATAAGTATGGACGTGAAGGCTTTCGACGCGCTGGCAGGGCACGTGGAAGCCATTGAAAGAAAAGCCGAGGCGTTATGCCGCAGGCAGGAGGACGTGAGTTTGAAAAAATGGCTGGACAACCAGGATGTCTGTGACGTGCTGGGGATATCGAAACGTACCCTGCAAACCTACCGGGAGAAAGGGTTGCTGCCTTTCAGCCGCATCCGTCACAAAATCTTCTACAAACCGGAAGATGTCGGGAAACTGCTGCAATCGTCGCACTATCCTAATACCGCCGCGTTATGAGCCATTATTTCATCGACAAGCACGATCCGCGTGTGGCGGATCTCTTCCGGCGTTTGGAAAAGGCCGGCAAGGCACTGGATAAACTGGAATCCTCCGGAGGCCGGACACTCAAGGGAGAGCGGTTCGTCACCGACGAGGAATTGTCCCGGCTGCTGAAAATCAGCAGGCGTACATTGCAGGAATACCGCACGGCGCGGATCATTCCCTATTATTTGATTCAGGGCAAGGTACTATACATGGAATCCGAGATACAGAAATTTCTGGAAGATTCCCGGAAGAAATGTATCGGGGGACAGGAATGGGTATAAAAGAAGAACGGCCATCACGGCCGTTCTTCTTTTTCAGTTCAATATCGTGTTCATGCCGGGGAGCTGCCAGACGACGGCGGTCGTCGTGGCCCTTCGGACAAGCCACCGTCGGAAGGCTTCGGCATTCCCGGATTTTAAGCGGAAAGCCAGCGCGGCGATCATTTCGAGCGAATACAGCTCGACAATACCGCCGTCACGGTTGCGCTCCCGGCGGTAAACCCGCTCCTCACGGAGTATGCCGCTTTTGAGTATGGAGCGGATGTTGCTCCCCACGGCAGGAACGAAGACTCCGAACAGGTCGGCAATCTGGTGGCGCGTGAGCCATACACGGTTCTCCGGCGTGTGGATTTCCACCCGCCCGTTTTCAATGCTGATAGGTTCTCTTGTCGTCATAGTCATACAAATTTATCAATTTTTGTTATACTGTTCAACCGTTTACCGTTATAATATCTGCCGTTTCCGGTTCGTCCTCCTCGTAGAGATTTATTTTCCGGCCTTTGGTCTGTTCTTTCAGACGTTTCATGTCCTCGTCCACCTTGCGGTCGGTCACTTTGGCGTAAATCTGCGTGGTGGAAATGCTCTTGTGTCCCATCATGCGGCTGACAGTTTCGATAGGCACACCCAGCGAGAGCGTGATATGTGTCCCGAAATTGTGCCTCGCCTTGTGAAAGGTCATGTCGAAGCCGTATGTCCGTCCCAGTTCTCTGGTGAGCTTGATGAGATACCCCCGGCAATAGAGGTTGAAAATCCTGTCGCTTTTACGCTCGTGGCGGTATTTCTCGATGATCTGCAACGGCACGTTCAGCAGGCGGATGGCCGAGGGCGTTTCGGTCTTCTGGCGCCGGATGTGTATCCAGTACGTTCCGTCGTCCGACTGCGTGATGTCTTTTTCGGACAAGCGTTTCAGGTCGGCGTAGGACAACCCCGTGAAGGTAGCGAAGAGAAACCAGTCCCGCACCCGCTGGAGGTTGGGTTTACCGACGGGAGTTTCCATCAGTTTTTTGAGGTCTTCGAGTTTCAAATGGCGGCTCTTGCGCCGGGGCAGTTCCGGGTGCAGCTTCCCGTAAGGGTCGCGCCGGAGTGTACCCTGACTGACAGCCCGCTTGGTCATTTTTTTCAACCGGTAAAGATGCTCGTGTACTGTCTTGGGTTTCATTTCACGATCTGTACGCAGGAATATTTCAAAATCATCGTAGAACTCCCGGTCAAGGCTCCGCAACGCTACATCCTCCTTTTCCTTCCTTTTTTTCACGAAGGAGGCTAAAATATTATAGGAGTTCTCGTAACTTTCATAAGTTTCTTCCTTGCGATCCACGCCGACACGCTTGCGGAACTCCTCGTTATGCTCGCGGAACAAGGCAAGGAGGGTGAACGGTTTCTGCCCGATTCCTTCCACGGCGTTTTTGACCAGCTCGGCCGTCACGAAACCGAGGCTTTTACGAATATGACGGTAATGTCCGGTGATTTTTTCGGTCAGTTTCTCTATTGCCTGGTTTACCGTTCGGGCGTTCTCGCTTCGTCCGTTCGCCCTTTTGGTTTCCGGATTCCAAAGCGATGGATCGACAAACGCGTTGATATTGATCGGGGCCGACTTGGCGTCGATGCTTACCTTGCATAACAATTTACATGTTCCGTCCTTGCGGACTTTCGTGCGGTTGATGTAGAACAGCAGGGAGAACGTGCTGCGGCGTTTTATCTCTTTATTATTCGTTTCCATAATCGTTGTGAATTTGATTGTCAATGATAGATTAAATAGCTACGGAGAAGCGGCCGGCAATCTTTTCCTCTAAAGACCGGGTATCCATGTCGATCTTGTCATCGGTCACTTTGGCGTAAATCTGCGTCGTGGAAATGCGGCTATGCCCCAGCATTTTACTGACGGTTTCAAGCGGGACACCATGCGAAAGCGTGATCTCGGTGGCGTAGGTATGGCGTCCGCAGTGAAAGACGAGCTTCCGTTCAATTCCGCAAATGGCGGCAATACGTTTCAGTGTCCGGTTGAGTTCGTTGTTGCTGTACATCGGCAGCAGTTTTCCTTCCGGGGCCATATCCCGGTACTTGTCGAGGATGAGCAACGGTATGTCGAGCAACGGCACTTCATAGTCGATTTTCGTCTTCTTGCGGGCGGTCTTGATCCATACCTCACCGTCCTCGGCCACTTCCAGATCCTCCGTCGTCAGGCGGCACATGTCCCCGTAAGGGATACCCGTGTAGCAGGAGAAGAGGAACAGGTCGCGGATATGGTAGAGTTTCGGGTCGTGCAGGGGTGTGGTCATCAGCCGTTGTAACTCTGCGGCGGTAAGGTATTTCTGTTCCCGCTCGGGATGTTCGGCTTCATACCCCGCGAACGGGTCGGCAGTGATAATCCCTTCCGCGATGGCTTCCCCGACAATCGTGTTCAACCGTGTGACAAGCAACACGATAGTTCCCAGGGCAAAGCGGCGCTCCGTGCGTAGGTAGAGGTCATAGTTGTCGATGAATGAACGGTTCAGGGCCGTGAAAGGAACATCCGACAACTTGTATTTCTCCTGGATGAAAGCAGCCACACAGTTACAAGCATAGCGGTAAGATTGTGCTGTTCCCTTTTCCCGGTTCACGCCGACACGTTTTTCGAAATGTTCGATGAACGTCCGGAAATAACCCAACAGGGTTTCCTGCCCGAAAGCCGTCCCCAACAACAGATTCCTTATTTCTTCAGCCGTTACATTCTCACGGGTGGCTGACAGTTCGTCATAAATGGAAATGGCTGAAGCTCGCAAATCGTCCAGTTGCCGGTTGATTTCCCGCGCGGCGTTACTTTTACCCGTGGCACGTCCGGATGCCCACAGTGCAACGGGTACGGACATTTTCGCACTAAAAGCCGCTTCTGAAAATTTGCCGACGGCAAGTTTCGCCATGACCGGGCAATGTCCCTCGTCATTCATTTCGCTCTTTTTGAGGTAGAACGTAACCGTTACATCCGTCTGTTTCATAACTCTATTTTTTTATGTTGCAAAATTACTTGATATAGAGTTATTTACAGTTATGAAAATTATAGCGGAACAAAGAATAAAACCCCGGATGCCGGTAACATAACCTGTATTTCCATGAAAAACGGAAAAAAACGGTTATCTTTACGGGCAAAATATAGGGTTCTTTGCATGGTGAACGGTAAAACCGCAGGTGGTTAAGCGTTATTTTGCCGGATTATCCGGGGCTAAAAAAGGCAACGGATAAGTAGCAAATCTTTCTCTTAACCTTTCATTATCCTGCATTTTAGCGATTTGGAAAGGTATAGAAGAATTTGGCTTAACTCTCCTCAATACCAAACACTTACTTTATTTATCCAAATTTTGCCGTTTTTTTGCGAGTTCTTCATATCTTTGTGAATAAATTGTTTTTAATAATTAGTGATTAGGACAATTTAATTAAGGTCGAAGGAATTGCCCTTTTCTTCGGCCTTACATTTTTTCTAGTCAGATGTGTCTCATAGGCGTCATATTAATTTATAAAGTTAAACATTTTAAGGTCAATCGTTCATTATCTTTTCAAAGTCTTTGCTTCGTTTCTTGTCCACTCTGATTTTAATGATTCCCTGTTCCCATGCATAGTCAATAGGTGCAGTGTCTCTCATTAAGTCAAGCGTTTGTTGTATCGTTTCGTCCATCAGGATTCCTGTAAACTTGTAGTGTTTCAACAGTTCGTCTTCGATACTTATCTGTACTTTATATTTACGTTCAAGTTTCTTTACTATACTCTCCATTGTCTCTTTTTGGATAATCCACTTAGGATCTTTCCATGATGTATATAAAAGAGTATTCACATCCTTTCGGAATTCGACCTGTATATCTTCCTTATTTTTCTTACAAATCAAAACAGTTTCATTTGGTTTTAGATAAACTTCGGGAATGTCCTGCCCTGCATCGGGTTTCACTTTTACGGAACCTCTGACTAAGGTCGTTTCCACAATATCCTCATCATCGTAGGCTTTCACATTAAAACTGGTTCCCAACACTGTTATTTCTGTTCCCTTGGCAGAAACAATAAATGGCTTCTTATCTTTCTGCACTTCCAAAAAGGCTTCTCCGTGTAGTTCAATCTTTCGCTCCTCGTTCCCAAAAGATTTTGTGTATGTAATACTACTCCCGGAATTTAATGTTACAACAGAACCGTCCGGCAGACTTAAGACAGATTTAGAGCCTAAAGGAGCATTTACCATTGTAATCCCATCTACAGCAAGACTGTCATTATGACTTCCCCATTCATAAGCAGCCCAACAGGACAGAATAAGGAGAGCAATCGCTGCTACATTTTTCCACATCATCAGATATCTTTTCTTCTGCACAGGCTGGTTGTGAGATTGTTCCTTAATAGTGCCCATGACTCTATCGTAGGCAGACTCCAGATAATTATCAGGTTTCATGTTTCGGGCAACCAATTCAACTGTGTAGACTTCTCTGAAATAACGTTTATTGTCTGGAGTTTCCAGCAGTTTTTTCAGTTCAGTCCGTTCCTCTTCTGATAATCCTTTCTCGAAAAAAGAAGATACCAGTTCATTTATTCTATCTATGTTATTATTTTCTTGCATATATATTAAAGACGATGTAAGTTAGAAAAAGGGTGGTTCTAAATCTGAAAAAAAATAAAGATTAGTAAGATTCCCAGTTTTTTTCTTAAAATAAGAATCGCTTCACGCAGATTAGATTTTACTGTATTTACAGAAATATCCATCTTTTGAGCAATCTCGCTATATTTGAGTTTTTCGAAACTTCTAAGTTTTAAAGTCTCCTGATAACGTTGTGGAAGTTCACTTATTGCAGCAGTAATGCGGGATTCATCTTCTTGAGAAATAAGATATTCTAATGGATTCTCATCCAAATCAGCCAGCGTATGGCATTCTTCCACCGGAAAAAAATCTTTCTGGACCCGCAGATAATCAATACAGGCATTTTTCACCGTTTGCAGCAGGTATCTTCTCATCGCAAGTTCCTGAATATTCTCCATATTCGCCCACAACTTGACGAAAGACTCGCTAACGATATCTTCTACAATGCATGTGTCTTGCACATATCCACAAGCAAAATAATAGAGTTCTTTGTAGTATTGAGTAAAAAAGGATTTAAACTTCTCTTCCTTTATCCAATCCGCACTTTTTCCCATTCCAGTAAATGACTTAAAGTTCAACATGAGTCCGTGATGGGAGCAAAGTTACTTAAATATATTATTTAGAGAACATTTCACATATTTTTTTGCTATAAGCAAACATAATCAACCATAAACAAACATTACCAACAGTCAGAGATTTCTTAATGTCCTTAACTTACTATCCCTCCAAAAATAAAGTTCTCCTATCCCCAAATATACCCGAAGATATATTTCAGACAGGAGAACCACCATAATAGACAAAACAATAGTCTGTCCCTTTCTTATATTGTTCTTAAAATCCCTCTCTAAAGTTTTTTGATAGAGAAATCGGCAAAACGGATTTCCTCGTCACGCAACCGATCTTGCCAACTCCGGTTCTCACCCAAATAACGGTAGATACCCCATTTGGGACGAAGTCCGGTACAATCCGTACGCCACATATCCATTTTTTCAGGACCTAGTTTTAAAAGAACTTTTCCATCTTTGATACGTGTGATGATCACTTCATAAGAACCGTTCTCACCGAAACAGGCTTTTTCTTCTACCTCTACCCAGTTGCCTAGAAAATCAACAAGGTCTGTACTAATAAGGGTAGTAGTGCTTCCACCACGTTTATCATAACGTACCCGCAATTGTTGTCCCCCTTTGCTGTTAGAATAGGCAGTCAGAGTGATAAGAGGAGAACTGACATCTGCTGTGCCCGACGAGTTATCAATACCTTTCAACTGGTGAAGATGAGAAAATTTAGTCGTCGTTTGAAACCCTATCGGCAAACAGAATTTCCAACGAAATACCATAGCCTCTCCCTTTTGTCCGATAAGACTTTCCGGAGATTTGTTATCCGTCTTTATCTCATTGCGCTGACGGTCAGTAATATTTGTAAGCCCACGATCATCATCGATCGTAGCATGAATGAAGAAAGCAAATACATACTTATTCAACTGATTATCATAAACCTGCTGAATATGCTGAAAATGAGCGGTCTTATGTTCACGTGAAGAATCAGGCGCTTCATGGTTATATCCCGAACGTTTAATCAAGTCATATGTTTTTATACTATTGCCGTCAGCAATCAATGTACCATCCACCTGCTGTTCAGGTTTCGGTTGTTCTTTCTCGTCTATCACTTCCGATGAACTGTTGGAGCAGGCGATAAAAGCAAAAAGGGCTAAAAATAAGATTCCTTTTCTCATTTGGACTTATTTAACATGGTCAGTCAGGAAATCTACCGATTTGAAGAAAATCTCTTCCATTTTATCAGAAGTCTTTGAACTGACATTATGGTCATAATATTCATATCTCAACAGTTCACAGACTCCCCCTCTTTTCTTTAAAGCCGATGCAAATATCTCGCTCTGCTCACATTCTACCGTAACATCACATGTACCACATACCAACATGGAAGCAGGTACATTCTTTTTGGGAATCAGGTTGACAGGAGATACTTCCCGAAGTACTTTAGGATCCCTGCCACAGAAATATCCAATACGCTGAGGGTCTTTCGTCTTTTGAATGATAGCCGCCTTTTCCAAATCATAAATACCGGAGTAACCAACGAAGGCCTTCGTTCCGGGTACAGTCATTGCAGCTACCGCAGCCAAATGAGCACCGGCGGAAGTTCCCAGAAAGCCAAAGCATTCAGGATTGATATTCAGCTCTGCAGCATGTTCCCGTATATATTTCACAGCATCCCAAACATCTTGGATAGAAACTTTCACGGTTGCATCAGATTGCGGAGCCAATGTATAAGATACACGTACACCAGTGATCCCCTTTTGTTTTGCTAAATATTGGGATAAAGATCTAGACGAACCGTTATTGCCCCGTGCCCATCCACCACCGTGGAGATAAACTACAAAAGGAGCAGGGTTATCAGTTTCTGCAAAATCAACTGTCAGTATCAGCTCATAATCTTCATACTTTTTGTAAACAATGTCTTTTGTAATTACTCCTTTATAATCCTTGCTTTTCAAGCGGTTTGCCTGGTAAGTATAAGGAGTCATTACATCAGGAATTGTATTCACATCAATAAGTTTCGCATATTTCTTTGCATATAGCAACGAATAAGAGCCATCTTCGTTCTGCTTCATCTTCATACCATAACGATTGGAAAACTGTTGTGGTTGAGTTTCCTGAGCAAGACAAAGAAACGGCAGCATACACAAATAAAAAAACAATTTCAATTTCATGTTATCACTTAATATTAGGTGAGGATAAATTATGTCTTCTAACTCTATTTCTTCTTCAAAATCAGATACGGTATCGTTTCCACATCAGATGTACTGTATTTCAAGCCAATACGCTTTGCCGTATCAATATACTTTTGATTGCCCAATGCTGTTCCTGCTTCATAAAGAAGAATAGCTGCACGAGACTGGTCGAAAGGTTTAATTTGTTTGAATTTCCAACTTTCAGGATTCAGATAGTAGGGATATAGATAATCCACTGCCTGTGAAGCCACTTTTCCATTGGGAGCAGGCGTACTCCATAAATTAATACCAATTTGACTGGTGATTTGATTAGCTTCCATCAAAGCTTCCAAAGCGAAAGTTGAATAATGTAAAGAGAGAGTACGTTTCAACTCTTGGGGTAATGAGCCATCATCAGCAATCTGTGTACCCATCTTGGGAAGAATACTTTGTTCAGCCACCTCACGAATACGGTCGGTACGGTCTAAGTAGGCCAATACCATCAGATGAATAGCTTCGTACCACAAGCCATGATTATTGGCTGCATGAGATTCTCTTTGCCCTTGCGTACTGTTCTCCATCCAATAACAAAAAGCGGTGGCCCAGTCATCAAGCTTTTTCTTATCTGAGAGTGTCCAACTTTTAGAGCCCTCTATCAATCGGGCAACACCCAATGCACGGCTAAAACGACGAGAGTCGATAAAGCCTGAACCCCGCATATTTTTCATACCCGGCACGGATTGTGCATAAGTCATATTGGGATTCATACCCAGTTTCGGGTCTGTGAACCATATCTTTAAATGAACAGCACATGCTTTGGCGTAGACTTCTTTTCCTGTTATATAATAGAGCACTCCCAGACAGTAAGCGGCATCACCGAAGCGATTGGCATTCTCACGTTCAGGATATTCATAAACTTCGGGATTACGTTCCCCATCTTTTCGGATATAGGGAAGTCCATCCGTTTTTGTAGAGTCAGGCCACCAATAGGGAGATAAGGTCATATAATCCCGTGGATCTTTGCTAGGAGGCAATTTCTTTTTGGCGGTCACCGATAAAGGAGTCATCTTTATATATTTCTCCGCTACCTTTTCCTGAAATTCGATGTACCGGACAACATCCTTGTCGCCTTTCTGATAGTCATTCTTTAGCTGTTCAAGTAATGTCGCATTAAACGGCCCCAACGGAGCAGCATTCAGTATTCCCCAACAGAGGCATACAGCCCACATGGCAAAGATTCGTCTCATAACTATTATCTTTAAAGTAGGTAAGTAGTCGGGCAGTTAATTGCCACCCGACTGCCATTAATTTTTGAATCAGTCATTCTTCTTTAAGAGAAGAAACAACCACCGTTAATATCAATGTTCGTACCTGTCAGGTAAGAAGACTCAGAACAAGCAAGGAAGCAAATCAAGTCTGCAACTTCTTCAGCAGTTCCTTCACGACGCAATGCGTAAGAAGCTTTCATACGTTCGCGATTCTCCGGTGTATTGAAACGATCGTGGAAAGAAGTAGCAATCGTACCCGGGCAAACCGCATTACAACGGATACCTTGTGGACCAAGTTCCTTTGCCATAGAACGAGTAAATGTCATCACCGCCCCCTTCGCTGTTGCATACATGGAAGCTCCGTTACCTCCACCATCGCGTGCAGCCAATGAAGAAAAGTTAATGATGGAACCACCTGCCGACATCATTGGAACTACTTCACGAGTACAGAGGAATACGGAACGCATATTGACATCCATCAGGAAATCATACCAAGCTTCATCTTGCTCAGTAATCTTTTTACGGCCTACAATTCCACCTACGACATTTACCAATACATCTACCTTGTCACCAAAAGCCTTATTACACTCTGCGAAAAGATTCTTTACCGCTGCAGCTTTTGTCATATCACCCTGAACTGCGATAGCTTCACCACCAACATTCTTAATCAACGCCAGTGTTTCCTGTGCATCGGCTTCATTGTCGAAATAATTCAAACAAACTTTAGCACCTTCTGCTGCCAATTTCACTGATATTGCGCGACCAAGATCGCGTGCACCACCTGTCACGATAGCGACTTTACCTTCTAATTTCATAATCGTCTTGTTTTTAAAATACGTTTATTTTTCTATTTGTTTAATCTCTCCTACTGTTAGGAAAATGGAGCACAACGACAGCGGCACCAAAGCTCCCAACAAGCTGAATAATAATATCCAATTCGTAATATAACTGGCAAAAAGTATTGCCAGAATAGTTCCTAATACTGCCGAAGCACCCCCTAGTCCCGCCAAAGAGCCCACAGACTTACCACTATGTAAATCGCTCGGTATAGTCTGTAAATTCGTCATGAAGAACTGAAAACCTCCTAATACCAAAGCCATAAAGATGATAGCAACAGGAGCCGTAGTAGACATGATTGCCGCCAAAATAGACGGAATTATGATAAACCCGCCAAGCAACATAGCCGCTTTACGGGCATAATTCACTGTATGTCCCCGGTTTATCAACCAACCGGAATACCAACCACCGGCAATACTTCCCAATGCCGCACCCACATAAGGTACCCAAGCAGAAAATGCCACTTCTTTAATATTCAGATGAAATACATCTGCCAGATAAAGCGGTAAGAACGTCACAAACATCCACCAAATTGGGTCAAGGAAGAATCGTCCCAGAATAACAGACCAGTTCTTTCTCACCCGAAGCAGTTCTCCCCAACTCTTTCCTTTTTCTTCGGTTTTCAACTCCTTTTCAGGCTGACCACTCAAGATATAAGTCCGTTCTTCCTCCGTAATCCAAGGATGCTTCTTCGGTCCTTCTTTATTGATAATCAGCCAAGGGACCAACCAAATCAGCCCTAATCCACCGACTACAACAAATGTCAGCTTCCATCCAAAGGCAATGAACAGCATCAGGATAATAATCGGTGCCAGAATAGAACCTATGGAAGCTGCCGCTCCAAACAATCCCTGTGCAAAAGCACGTTCTTTCTGTGGGAACCACTCAGCATTACTTTTTGTCGTACCAGGCCACGGACCTGCTTCACCCAATCCGAGCATCATCCGGAAAAAAGTCAGCGAGAAGATCCCCCTGGAAAGAGAAGCCAAGGCATCTGCCGTACCCCATATCAACACACTCCAGAAAAAACCTTTCCGGCATCCAATCTTATCGTACAGTTTCCCGGAAACAAGCTGGCTGATACCGTATGCTATCATAAAGAAAATAGTAATCAGACCGAGAATATCTTTCGCTTGTTGTGAAGCGTCGGGATCATTACGATCTATTAAGCCGAGATCGATAGCGATACCTTCGCGATTGGTCACAAACGTAACTCCATTTTTCTCCTTCATCTGTACGTTGGCTACACTGACCGAGTCACGATTTCCGTTTGCAGCCGTCAAGATATATTGCTCTCCTGCCAAAACAGCATGATTGCCTTTATCTGCCAATGCATCCGTTTGAGAAACCAAGCGATAATCAATATTAGCCACCCACATATAGTTGAGCGTGCCTCTATCCAGGTAATTGATAATGGTTATCAACATGATTAATCCGATAACCATCCATCGGAGTCCTTTCACTTTCATACGCTCAGAGATTTAAAAAGTCTGCACGCACAGGACTGAATGTATCAATCAAAATACCAGCTTCGAGGCAAACACATCCATGTAACTCATCAGGAGCTACATAATAACCATCTCCTGCAGAAAGAATTTCTTTCTTGTCACCGATAGTTAGTTCAAACTTACCGCTTACTACGTAAGTCGCCTGACTGTGATAATGCTCGTGCATACTTCCTATCGCACCTTGATCAAATTTTACTTTGACCATCATCAGTTGCCCGTCATAGGCCATTATCTGACGATTAACACCCGGAGCAGGATTTTCCCACTTCAAATCTTTCTCAAACTGAAAAGTTTCACTACATGTTTTCATACTTTTGTCTATTAATGGTTTGTTTATCTTATAAATACTCCGCAACAACCATTCCATGTATAATCAAGTCCATCGATGGTCAGATTATGTTTTTTCTCTTTACTATTATCCGTATTGCTAAGACAAAGCAGTACAAAATGCCCACCTTTATATATGGCTTTTACAACTGTATAGGAAGCCGTATCCATCAGTACTTTCACTTCTTCGCAAGAAGAAACCAGATTGTTGGAAGTTTCCATCACCACATCATAATCTCCATGCGTTTCGATAGAAGTAGCGAATGTGTGGTTCTTACGTGCTTTTTCCCTTATCAGAAAAGCTGTTTCATTCCTCAGATTAAAGTCTGGATCATTGGCTCCCAAACGGAGCATTTTTATTTCGGTCTGCGGAGTTGTCGCTGTACTGACAGTATAAAAACGGTTCTTATTAACAAAGGTAAAACAAGATGTATTCTTACTCTCATTCTGTCCCCAGGCTTCCAGCCAAAGATGTTGATAACCGTTCTTCGTTCCAAGAGTTCTTAATTCATTACCGGCTTTAGTATAAGGGAAGTTCAGAGAGACGAAGTGCCCGTTATACCATAAAGGATAGTCGTATTGATGTTCTCTGTCCGCATTTGCTTGCAGTACATCTAAAATTAAGGGAAATTGCAGGAAAGGAGTAGTCACGTAAGCCAATGTACGCTTCATCTCCACGCCAGAATAAGCATTAGCATCTTTTGCTACCACTACCTGAAAATGTCCTCCGTTGAAATCATGATAAATAATGTCCGAATGATAACGGGAAGATACTTTTATATCTCCGCCAAAGTTGGATGTTTCATCGACCACCAAGGTGTTGTGTGCGATTGTCTGCTTAGCAAACGATTGGTTTTCACGCGTATAATGTCCTTTGTACTTGGCCTCAATATTCAGAAAACGGGAGGCACCGTAATCAGTAAGAATCTCGTTTCCATTATCGTAATAAGCCATTGTCAGTTTATCAAAATGTCCATGGCTCAAACCGTGTGAAGTAGCCTTCAGCGTCAAAGCACTATTTAAGCCGGAAGCTGTAGAACGAATTACACCTATACCACCCTCATCTCCTTTGCGCCCGTCACGAAATAGACTGCTACGGTAAACAATCGGGGCTGCTTCTCCACGGGCTATATCACGAGCTACCTTGAAACCGCCGATAATAGGAAGATAAGTATGCTGATACTTATCAGCAACGGATAACAGTGATTTATCCGAAGGATTCATATTATACAATATATCTACCGCATATACCAGTTCCTGTGCGGAAAGTCCTTTCAGTAGTGCATCATTGATATGGAAAAATTCTCCCTCATAGGAAAGCTGTATCAATGTGGAAAGTGCTTTTGAAAGAATATGGTCCCGATAGTCAAAAATTTTCAGTTCCGGTAATTTGTTATCAATACATTGAGCAAAGATAACGAAAGGCCAAATGGCATAACGTTGATAATAAGCGCCCTCTGTGAAGTAACCGTCGGGAGAGAACAGATAATCCATTTGGCGGATAAAGCCACCACGCTTACCTGTTTCATCAGAGCCATAAAGTGCCTTCTTTACATAATCTTCGCGATTCATGGCAAAGCCGATCATACCGACAGCAGCCGTAGCCCATGTCGCATGGTTATGCATCTTATTAAAGGTCTTTTTATTGGCATGGTTATCTCCCATTCCATCCATAATGAAGTCTGCCATCGGAACAAATAAATTCTCCTCGATAGTGGCACGCTGTTTGGATGAAAGTGTATTATAAATACAATCGTAAGCCACTGCTGTATGTACTAACCATACGCTTTCATTCAAAGTCTGCCAAAACAAACGTCCCGGAACAGGAGAAAGCTGTAAAGGATGAAAGCCCAAAGTGGGATATAACTTCGCATAGGCTTGCAGCATATTGGCCACATAGGTAGCATATTTCTTATCACCGGTCAGTTGATAGGCAACTCCACAATGAAACATAACATAATAATTGGACTTATGCTGTTCGTGTACCGCACCACCGCCACCATCTATAGGAACCGGAACGGATATAGAAGAGTTTACTGCTGCATCAGCCGCACTCAATACCTCCGAGAGCGATTTGTCGAACTCGGGCACCATCCCCTTTCCTGCCCTAATCTCGCTCACTTCCTCCTGCGTGAAAAGAAGAGACGGATGTTGGGCAAATGAAAGAAGACACCCTCCTAAAACCATAAATATACAACTAACAAATTTTCTCATCTTACCTCATTTTTTTTTTCGATACTCATATTACGCACAGCTATTCAGTTCTTCCGCAAACCAATAGAAAGTTTCTCCAATTCACTCCCCCGTACAGGTACATAATCGTATGCTTCAGCATTAGTATAAGCAGGACGGATATTGTACATCTTCCCTTGTATAGCCTGAGCAGTGGTAGTTACCATTCTACCGGAGTTCCACAAATTACAGTTCGCAATGCGTACCTTTTCCCAAGTGGCCTCATCCAAACGGATCGTTGCTCCGCCACGTCCACTATTATCAAAATTACAGTTTTCTACGGTCAATACTTGCGGACCAATCAAGCGCATGACACTCCCACGCTCTTTGTTACAGCAGTCTACGAAAGTACAATGTCTGATAGTAACATAAGGCCCTGCCGTACTTTCGTCACTTCCACCGCGATAAATATTGATAGGCAAACCTAGCAAACGGTAGAAAGAACAGTTTTCAATCAGCATATCATCAGCATTATAACGACCTATATCATCTTTCTCTGCTGCATAATTGATGGCATCTCCTGAAAGATCACGGAAGAAACAGTTTCTAATAGTAACACTTTTGGCAAAAGTAGCCTTTGTTCCTTTGATTGCAAAGAATCCGCCTTCTCCAAAGTTTTGAAACTCGCAACCGTCTACTGTCAATGTATAAGGCTGAATCATATCAAAAGCTGTAGATATTCCCGCTTTAGCCAATGCTTTTCCCGGTTCTAATACGCCATCGAAAGCAATATTTTCAATTTTCAGTTCTCCACCATCAGCTATTGTCACCATATTATCCGGTTTGTCTCCATTAAAACGAATGAGCGGTTTATTACCCGGATCAGCGGCACGAATTGTCAACGGCTTATCGATGAGTATAGAACGTTGAATAGGATACGTACCTTTTGACAGAATAATGATACTGCCCGGTTCTAACGAATGAACGATTTCGGACAGATTCGTACCCGGAGATACATTGCATTCTTTATGAACATTAGTTGTGGACTGTGCCACTTGATTTGTAAACCACGAAGCACCTTTATCCTTACGTATCACAGTATTATCAGGCAACTGAGGAACTTTCACTTTTTCCGTAATGAATCCCGGCGCCGAATAGTTCTTGCTCAGTTGTACCTTATTACCTTTAAACCGGATACCCGATACATCGTCAACAGCTATATAAGGCTGAGCCAATTTCTTATTGATAATAATATTGTCCGTAAAAGCAACCTTTTCCGGTGCAAGGGTACGTTCCATATCTTTGCCTGTACCAAATTCTATATTTGTGCAATCAACAAATGTATTGCGGAACATTTCGACATCAACAACCTGACAATATCTGTTTGGCAACGAATTGGGTACTGCATCCATAACTCCTAAAGCCGAGAAGAAACGGGTACCCGCCAAACCGACTAATAGATTATCATAAATCCGATGTCCGGCATTAACTACACGGATACCGCCTGTATTACGACGTCCGTTGCCGATAAACAGATTGTTATTCACCGTATTACGATCGCCATGGCGCAAAGCAACTACTCCTTCACATTCCAACAAAGTATTGTTTCGGATGATGTTATCACTGGATTTGATAGAAATTACTTCCACTTCTCCGGAACAACGTTCGAACAGATTATTTTCAATGATTGTGTTTGAGGAGCTATAAGCCTGCTGAGAGGTTCCCACACGCATTGTTTCAGCTCCATTCGAACCATATACCGGCCTTTCTCCAAAGTAGTTGTGATCAATCAAATGATAATTCTCCAGGCAACGTTTGTCGTTGAGGATGACAATTAATGTCACCCCCAAATTTAATTTTCCTGTCAATGAACAATGATCTACTCTATTATGACGACCATAAAGCAATATATAGCTATAAGCCTGATCCCGACGGGATGGATTAAATTTATCTATCACACAATTCGTCAGACGACAGTGATTAGCCAACTCTTGTCCATTACGAAACTCTATTACAGAACCTTTAGGAGCATATCCATCTGTGAAATATAATCCGTCGACAGATATCCATTCTCCCGCTATTCGTAGATTAGACCCACCTTCTATCTTTACCTTTCCCGGATTCAAAGCTTTTATGGAAATAGGAGACTTTTCAGTCCCTTTACCCATCCACTTCAACTGCATATCTTTATACTGACCATCTTTAATATAAATTTGATCACCCGGCTGTGCAGTTTTTAAGCAGGAAGCTACTTCAGGAAGTGTTACGTCATATCTTTTTGCAAAAGAGAGTAACGGTAACCCAATGAACAGGGAAGCTATAATCGCCTTATGTATATCTCGTATCATCATTTTAAATTATTGAACTGGAACTTTTGAGTAATCATAATCATGTTTCTGCCAGTACATATCAAATTCAATCGAACTGGACGAAGGTGCATTCGTGTTATTATACAACTTAAAGTCAACTGTTTTTATGTGTAAAACCCCGATACGTTTTATATTATCAGCAACATTATCGACCGAGCCTTTTACATTATAATAGAATACAAGCAAAACAGCATCTACATTGGCAATCTTTTCTTCACCTACCTTAAATATATCCGGTGCCCAAACATCTGTATTAGGCGAGGCCTTCGCACTTGCAATACTAAAACCACGACAAGTTTTAGCTTCCACATCTATAGGGAAAGTAGTCTCATCAATCTTTGATAATGTACCATTCTTCACTTCATCAATCAGAGTTTTATAGCCTGATTTAGATGGGTCAAGCCATAAGAAAGTCAATGCTGGTGTACCATAACAATCTATTTTTCCTCCTGTCACTTGCGAACTGGAATTTGTTGTAGAATAGAAGTTTTTCAATTGTGTTTTTGAGTTTGCCGGACTATTAATCTGTAATTGCCCTGCAGAAGCTCCTGAGAAGAAAAAATAGGGGTTTACTGAATTATATTCGCTCTCTGAAACCGCCGGTTTATTATTAGCAGAACAAGTAGCAGCTTTATATTTCATAGAAACTGGATCTACTACAGTACTCCAATCACTATTTGCATAGACCAATCCCGTTTTTGGAGAGAAGAAAGAAGATAGCTGTCCCTCAATACGTCCCTGACCATATACTTTATTATTCTCCCAGAAATAGACGAAAGGCACTTTCACCACGAATGCATCCGTCAAGGTACGCACTTCACGTCCGTCAAAATAAGAAATTTTCAGTGCCTTCGTATTATCCCCATCTTCATAGTTCTCCGACGAAGGTACCACAAAATTCAATACAGTTTCAGTCTGCAACGGAATGGTACACTCAATATCACCTAACAGCACTTTATCAATCTTATTAAGATAAGTTCCCTCCAATACTACCACATCTCCTACATTAGCCGGTTCAAATACATTAGTTGTAACCTTCGGTTCATAACGTTTCACTGTCAACTGCGGTGCAGAAAAACTTGATGTCTCCACATTCTCCGTACCATTAAAGTATTTGAATGTCACCATAGCCCTGTCACTCTCCACATAAGGAACCTTCACTACTATCTCATTCTCATTTTGTGAGACGATCTCAGCCTCATTTCCAGCCGTTCCTCCTTCAGCAGCAGTAAAGAGAACGGCACTTACCACGTTCATGTGACTACCAGAAAGCAACAAATTATTCCCCATTTCAACTTCCGAAGGTACTCCGGTCTGCGAAACAACAGGTGCCGGATATTCGAGAGTAAACTCTGCTTCTGATACACCCTCACCGATTGAGTTGGTCAATACAATTTTACCACTTCGTGCCTGATCCGTTACCTTTAGAGATAAACGCTGATTGGATACTTTCTGCAAAATAGTAACTTTTCCACCACCAATAGTAGCACTTACCACATCATCCAAATATTCTCCGGTAACAATCACTTCACTACCTATACTTCCACTCTCAGGCGAGAAAGAAAGAACCTCCGGTGAACTAATCGCCACATCTTTCATCGACGTAGAATCACAACCACACAAAAAGAATAAACAGGCAAATAATGCTGCCAAAGTCCATTTTCTATATTGTTTCATATTTGTAAGCATTTAAAAGATTAATAACCCGTATTCTGCGCTATCTCAGGATTAATGTCAATCACACTCACCGGAATAGGCAAAAATGTTTGCCAATCTTCTATATCATTCACCGTATAAGAATATTCCGTATAAAGAAGCTCGCTGTTCAAATAATTATTTACCGTCTGAGTAGCAATGCCCCAACGAAGAAGATCAAACCAGCGCTGATTTTCAAAAGCTAACTCCAGCCTACGTTCATTACGTACAGCCTCTCTAAAATCGTAAAGGCTTGGCAAATCAGCTAATGTATAGGTAGAAACACCAGCACGTTCACAAACCATGTTCAGATATTTCAGATTATCAGCCGAGGGTCCTGAGATCTCATTAGTCAGTTCTGCATAAAGCAAAGCAATGTCGGCAACACGAATCACAGGCCAATCACTCTCACCATCATATTGCGTAGACACAGGGTTAACATATTTCTTACAATAACGACAATTACCTTCTGTCACCCACGTTTGAGTAGTTGTATTAAAATATTTCTGAGCGACATTCACATCCAGACGTTTATCAGCTCCCTCTCCTCTTAGCTCGTAAGCCGCAATAATATTATCAGTGGGAGTATTATAACCGGAAGAAGTACCGATAATCACATTCGCGCCATTATTGACCGGAGCAAACATATTGCCGAATGGCGAACCAAGACCTACATTACCGGAAAGATAACGAACCGCAAAGATGATTTCTTTATTCATCTCATTACTAATATCAAAAATTTTATCATAAGCAACAAGATTGCTACCCGATTGCGGATTTCCCACAGATTCACTTTCAAGAACTTCCTTACACAACTGCGCCGCACGAGCATACTTCTCATCACCTACCCGATAGTGTGTAGCATATACCTTCGCAAGTAATGCTTTCGCTGCATTCAGGTCTGCGCGTCCCAAGTCACTATCCGCCATCTTGCCGGGAAGTAATTCATTATTGACAATATTTTCCAAATCCTCTTCAATAAGTGCATATACCTCATCTACTGTAGAGCGCTGCATATCACGAGCCACTTCAGAAGGAACCTTAGAAGTAACGATGAACACCGGTCCCCACAAACGAACTAAATTGAAATATTCCAATGAGCGAAGAAAAAGTACTTCTCCCTCATATTGATTCCGTAGTGTCTCATCTGTCACTACATCAAGGTAAGAGATAACATTATTTACCCGAGCAATTGTGGCATAGCAGGCATTCCAATACGTTTCTACCCATTCATTTTCCGGTACAATAGTTCCCTGGTCAAGCTGTTCCACCAACCGGGTAGTATTGGAAGAGGATCCGGCCGCATACATACGTCCGTTATCTGAACGTAACTCGGTCACAGCCCACTCGTAATACATCACATCATGCAGAGAATTATAACAACCCAACACTAGATTATTCACTGATGAAGCATCCTTCACATATTCATCTGCTGCCACTTCCGAATAAGGATATTGGTCCAGATCACAAGCAGAAAATAGCATAACGATTAACAATAATCCTATATAATTTACTTTTTTCATCGTTTTCCTCCATTAAAAATTAATATCAAAACCGGCAGAAATAGTAGAAGTCAATGGGAATCCACCACGCTGGTATCCAGAAATCATAGCACTGGAATAGTCACCGGATGTCATACGTGACTCCGGATTAATGCCTTTGTAACCGCTTCCCCAAATATAAAACAGGTTACTACCCGACACATAAAAACGTACACCGGACAATTTAATCTTACGGGCAGCCGTTGCCGGTAAAGTATATCCTACCGTAAAGTTACGTAAACAAGCATACGAAGCGTTTTGCAAAGGATAATCGGTAAGCATGAGGTCATGTCCCGTTTTCACATTCTGATAAGGAGTTTTTCCGTCACCCGGATGTTCTGCACTCACCCAACGGTTCTTTGTATACTTCTTATTCCATTTTTTTGTTTCATTATAGTAAACATCTCCATTAAGTACTGTAATTCCCTGTACACCCTGAATCAGGAATGAGATGTCGAAATCTTTGATTTGGAAAGTATTAGTAATACCCCATGTGAAATCAGGGTAAGGAGTTCCCAATGCAACACGGTCTTCAGGAGTCAAAGAACCATCATTATTAGTATCTACGATACGTATTCCTCCCGGTGCATCATCTGAGAAATGAGGATTAGCAGCAATTTCTTCCGCGCTATTCCATACCCCACACGTCTTATATCCATAAAATTGAATCAACGGTTCACCTACCTTAGCAAGATAGCCTTCATTTCTTTCTCCCAAAGAAATCATTTGCTGTTCGCCACCTAACTCTAACAGTTTATTACGTGACAATGAAAAATTTATATTAGTATCCCATGAAAACTTACGGCTTTTCATATTATGTGTATCAAGTTGAATCTCCAAGCCTGAGTTCCGAACTTTTCCTATATTATTCCAATAATGAGTATAACCGGTAAACGACTGTGTAGGTTGTTCAAATAATAGTGCACGTGTCACCGAATAGTAGGCATCTATTGCCAGATTAATTCGGTTGTTGAAAAGTCCCAAATCCAAGCCATAGTTAAACTCGTCAGTCTGTTCCCACGTGATATTAGAATTAGCTAATGAGGAAGAGATGTTTGCAGAGCCATTAACCAAAGCGCCTGTACCTTTACCCGTCACATAATTTGCACTGTTCAATACCTCAAGAGCTGCATTATAGCTGATACGATTATTTCCTGTCACACCATACGATGCACGAAGTTTCAAGTTAGAGATAGCTTTGATATTCTTCATAAATTTCTCTTCATTCACACGCCAGCCAAGTGATACGGAAGGAAACCAAGCATTACGATTGCCTTTGGAAAAGAGCGATGAACGATCCAGTCGCAAAGAAGTAGACAACAGATAGCATCCCAAATAGCTATAATTAATACGTCCCAGATAAGATTCCAATACGACATCCGGATACCGGAAAGTTCCTGTACCAGCCGTATTGCCATTACCTTCGCTCGCCAGTTCGTAAACGGTAGCAGCATTCAACGTCTGAATATCATCAGTTGCAAATCCTGTCGCAGCCATAGCTACACGTTGATTCCGTGTCTTTTCTACAGTATATCCTAACAAAGCGTCAATAGTGTGAACTTTATTCTTTCCAAAATCCAAATGATAGCTCAAAATATTCTCACTCAACAAATCGATATAAAGCGCACTGGAATATGTAGCACGACTTGCTTCTTTATCTTTTGTAGCATCTTTATTACCATAATAGTAAGAAGGAGCAAAGCGAACATTTAATCCATTGGAGGTTTTAAACTGTAATCCCTTACAAAGGTCAAGCGTAAGGTACATACTAGCCAATCCTTGCATAGTCTCGCTCCAACGGAAAGTATTAGTCATTACACTTTTCGGATTATTATTGGCAGAGCTAAACGGAGACGATTTCTCCAACACCCGGTTACCATCGGCATCCAACAACGGATTCCCATCTGCATCTACAGCAGTCGGTGTCATGATATTGTTAAAATGGCTACCTCTTGCAAATCCTTCATAACCGGTTAATTCAGTACTATATGCATTGTGATAGACCGGTAAAAAAGAAGGAGTACGGTAAAAATCAATAAAATTATTCTTCGGACGTTCCGTCTTACTATATGTACCGGAGATATTAACACCTACTGTGGCTATCTTTGAAAGTTTGGTATCCACTTTGGTACGGAAATTCAATTTATCCAATGAATTGTTCAGCATTACCCCTTGATCTTTGGTATAAGCTGCCGAAATAAAATACTTCGTCTCCTTACGTCCACCGGAAACACTCATCTGTACATTAGTGATACCTGCCATATCACGTAAACCTTCTTTCTGCCAATCGGTAGTTCCCATCTGGCTCTCCAAATAAGCGGCTCCACGTGCAGCGCTCGGAACTTTCGGACCACCTAAAGCAGCTTCTTCTTCCAATAAATCCAACCATTCGGAAGAAGTCATCATATCATGCAACTGATATGCATACTTAAATCCTTGATAAAATTTGAAAGAATATTTCGGTTTGTCCGGCGTACCACTTTTAGTAGTCACCATAATTACGCCATTAGCGGCACGTGACCCATAAATAGCAGCCGAAGCGGCATCTTTTAAAATTTCAATTGATTTTACATCCGCAGCATTAATGGATGATAAACCACCGGATACAGGAAAGCCATCTATGATAACCAATGGCTCACTATCTGCCGAAATAGATCCTGTGCCACGTACTCGGATAGAAGGAGTTACTCCCACCTCCGATGTCTCATTGGAAACCGTCAGACCTGTCATTGCACCTTGCAAAGCAGATGTCATATCACTCACCGGAGCATTAATCAGTTTCTCACCTTCTAACTTTGAAATCGAACCTGTTAAATGGGACTTTGCCTGCGTACCGTAACCGATTACCACGACATCATCCAACATTTTCGAATCTTCTTCCAACGTCACATTCACCACTGTACGTTTACCTATTACCTCCGCCTTATCAACGTATCCGATATACGAATAGACTAAAATTGTCTTGGAATTAGGAACTTTAATGGAGTACTTACCTTCAGCATCCGTCACGGTTCCCGTAGGAACAGCAGCATCTTTAACTGTAACCGAAGCTCCAATCAACGGGCCCTGTTCATCTATCACTCTACCAGTAACTACATGCTGGGAATAAATGTTCAATGTCCCTACCAACAACAGGAACATCAATACGACCTTTTTTACAATACAGGAGTTGTTCATAGATTAGTGTTTTAATTTCTATGACAAACGTAGTGATTAAAATTGGTAAACCAAAATTTTGGTTTACCAATTATTATTTATTAACAATATCATATAATCAGCTTATAAATAGAATATTACGCGTACATCTTTATAAAGAAGAAAAAGAATATTTTTACTGTAAAGCTTTACTTTGAAATATAATATTCGTACTTTTACAGCCGCAAACAGGAAGGAAAACCTTTTAAAATATTTATATCTTATGAAAGACGAAGTAAATTCGCAACCAGTTAAGCTTGTCATTGAACACATAAAAAAACAAATCGCAGAGCGCCGGATTCTGCCTGGTGAACGTCTACCGTCTGAACGGAAATTATCTGAACTTCTGCAGGTCAGCCGCTCGCATGTTCGTGAAGCTTTACAAAAGATGGAGTTATATGGAATTGTAAAAATATATCCTCAGAGCGGAACAGTAGTTTCCGAGTTCTCCAAAGATCAATTGGATACCATGATTACCGATGCTTTGAAAATAAGCAAATATGACTTTTCCAGTTTGGTATATGTACGTGTTCTGTTGGAGATCGAAGTTTGCAAATTGTGTGCAATTAACCGTACAGAAGAAGATTTGGAGAATATCGAAAAAACACTTGTCGAATTGGAGGAAAAGTTTGACACAGAGCTACGCGTTGAGAAAGATTTTGCATTTCATCAAGCAATTGCACAAGGTGGACACAACCCGGTAATTAGTTCACTCTTGCTTATCATTACTCCTGATATATTAAAATATTATCAAAAATATAAAGTCTGCGCCGTTCCTCAAAAAACAGTCCATGCAGAACACAGAGAGATGTTACAAAAGATAAAAAATAAAGATAAGGATGGAATGAAAGAGCTGGTACTCCGCCACTTGTCCAACCTGATTGATTTTGCCAAATTATCGACCAAAGGAGAGATTCCGGAGTTCGAATACGGGCATATCTAAAAAGCAAAAGAAAGCAATAAAAAATAATAGAGGAGAACAAATGTCCTCCTCTATTATTTTTCAAGTTAACAGCTAGTCTCTCAATTAAGCTGCCGGATCGGGAGCTTCTCCGTGATTACCGTCCGAATTTCCGCCATCGCCAGAATCAGAGCCACCATTACCTCCATTTGTTGCCACAACGTCCAATGGTACATATTTTGAGATACTCATCTTATTCAACATCGTTTTTAACTGACTTCCCGGGGTAAAAACTATTTTTCTCACTATAATATTACTACTATCGACATCCTTGGCTTCTATACCACTTTTAGCGTTAAACGTAGGACGAAGTGTACCGAACTCACCTAGCTTCACCGTTTTTCCCTCATCCATATATCCTTCCAATGAATCAAGCAGACCGTCTAAGACTAATTTGACCTGACCACGATGAGTGCCACAAATCAATGATACATTTTTACACAATTTCGAGAAATCAATTACTCCATCGCTCACCGGAGCAGCGACATACTTCTTAGTTTTGGTTTCATCGAAATTAAAGACTCTTTCTTTTACTGCATACTGTAATCCCATAATTTTAAGTTTTTAAATTGTTTGATAAAAATGTTGTTTTGTGATCACGATGCAAAGATACAGCAAGGGAAAACCACCGAAGTGCTTTAATGGTCCTTAACTACTCGCTAATCTAAAAACACTCCTTTGAACACCTGCCTAAAAAAATATTCGCTTTTGCCTAAAAAAAGATATCCATCCTCCTAAACGCAGATATATTTTTAGGCAAGTATCGTCTTATTTGATAAGATAGGTAGCCACTACCGGATAATGATCCGATTCTTTATCTGCCCAATAACAAACATTGTACGCCTTTACTGTAAAGGCTTCATTCGGAGCATAAATCAGCCAGTCGCAGGTATAAGTCGGACTTGGAACGGGCACTGTCCACGGAGCAGCGTCGCTCAAACAGTTTACTGTGAAATACTTCTGAAAAGCAGTCATGGTAACAGAACCACGACGGGAGTTCAAATCCCCACCGAGGATGATTGGTTTGTCCAGTTGTTCCATACAAGCAAGAATCTCATCAATCTGTTTCAGACGGGCAGCATCTTCGTACTTATGGTCCAGATGTGTCGTAGCAAAATAAAATTCTTTGCCCTCTTTCATCACTTTTACATAACCAAACGAACGAACGTAGTCGTTTTCCTTCAATACACTCAATTTAAAGCTTTTCTCTTCCGAAATCGGAAACTTGGAAAGAATTACATTTCCATAGTCTCCTCCGGTAGGAATATCAAGTGCATGGGCAAAATAATAATACTTCATGCCTGTCAGTACCGATAATCTTTCAGGAGTATTCCAGGGATTAATCTCTGTATTTCTTTCTATTTCCTGAAGTGAAACAATGTCCGGATCTTCCTGTTTTATAACCTCGGCTATTTTATCAATACCTTGTTTGCGCCCACTGTAAGTATTGTAAGTCATCGCTTTTACTGTAACTTCTTTCTGCTTATTTTTGTCTCTCTGCGCCATCACAGGGGACAACAGACAGCATACCAGAAATAACGAAATGCATATTCTGAAATTCATATATCGTCAATTAGTGAGTGAATGTTATCCTTCAAAACAATCTTTTTTACCTAATACCCTATTAATCCTTTTCTATCTTGCGAATCTTATGATTCCAATAATCTGAAACATACAATGCACCGTCGGGCCCGAATTGCACTCCTTCCGGATGATTGAACTGTGCCTTATCCAATGGCCCATCCGTAGTACCGGAAGTACCTGTACCTGTATAACTTGTCACTACTCCATCAGGTGTAATTTTCGCGATACGATGCTTTTTACGGACTGCTACATAAATATTGCCTTCTTCATCCAAATCCATCTGACAAGGTTCTTGGAGTCTGGCATCGTTTCCTTGCCCTTCTACAAAGCCTGTTTTATCATACTGTCCAATCCAAATATGAAGATTAGAAAATAATCCGGTCACCATATCATAATCCCCTTTATAAATCACATCCTTCTCCTGTGAACTCATATACACTGTAGTTCCTGCCTTATCGAAAAGGATGCAACGGATCTTCACTTTCGATGCATTCTTTCCGTCCGCATCGGGAAGTTGTTGTCCGGTAGTCACCATCGTATTCTGCTCCGGATCATATTTGTAAATCATGGCATTTCCATGAGCTACGGAAAAAACTTCTCCCGTAACAGGATGTACGCCTACATTGGTAACACCGTTACCTAAAGACGAAGTTATCGACCATATTGTAGCAAGACTTCCAGTATCATACTGATGCGCATCATTACTCCATGACATAGTGGCGATATGTGCGCTTCCGGAACCATTCGCATCATTAGACAAGAACAAAGTGTTGCCATCCAGTGAGAAAGCGATATTCATCATTCTAAATGCAACTCCACCCGTTACGTCCCCACGAAGAAAAGTAGCTACTTGATTATCTTTTGCAATACGAATATCACGGTCATCGTCTTCCACAATATATAAAGTGCCTTCCTTATCAAAGGCTATAGAACCCGGTTTCCAAAGGACTGCTTCCATCAAGGAACCCTCTTTTTTCTCTGTTTTGTCTTTAGGAACATAGCTGCCGATATACGAGCTTACAATAGGAGACTGAGAATATTCAAATTCTGTTTTATAAGTCAGTTCCTGAATATTTTCCCCCTGACCGATATATATTTTCACCGGACCGGAACCAGAACCTCTCTGCACATTGGCAGTAATAATATTCCCCAAAGCACCTGTCACCTCTGCATCTACTCCGTTGACCGTCACTCGGATATTATCCAAGTCCGTACCAAAATGAGTACCATATAAAGTCAGGCTAGTAGACTTTCCACCTGTCGTCGGAGTATACATCGTAATCTTAGGAGTAACTTCACCTTCTCCGATTTCAGGCGTCATATCCTGCCGATTCTCATCTTCGCAACCAGCAAAACCTACTGCCCCAAGCAATAGTGTATATATCGAAAATCGTTTCAAATGATGAATCAATGTTTTCATGTTTCTATCTTTTTAGATTAATCGTTTATACTGAATGTAGCTACTACCGGAAAATGGTCTGATTCTACATAAGCATCATAATACACATCATAAGCCTTCGGAGCCATTCCTTTATCCGGGGTATACAACACGAAGTCAATAGCCTTTACCGGAACGGGAGTTCCGGTCGTCAATCCATAGTTCCCGTTCAGGCAACCAATATCAAAACGCTCATACAATATCTTCATCGGACCCGAATCAGCCAACGCATTAAAGTCGCCGGTCAATATCATCGGGGCATCCATCCCCTTCGTTTTTTCCAGAATAGTTGAGGTCTGATTGATACGGTTGGTTTCATTACCGACATGAGACAAATGAGTTACTCCAAAATAGAAGTTCTTCCCCTCTTTTTCTGTTTTCACAACTCCCATAGAGCGTGGGTAAACATCTTCCACGGTCTCTATTCTCGGTAAATCATAATTCACCTCGTCGCTTATCGGATATTTTGAGAGAATCAGATTACCGTATTCTCCACCATCCACATCACGGGTTTTAACGAAGAAAGCATATTGCATTCCCGTCACCTCTTTCATCAAAGCAATAATATCCGCTTTCTCGACCTTATTGGTTTTCGTTTCAAACTCCTGTAAACCGGCCAGATCCGGATTTACCTTTTTAATCACTTGAGCAATAGCCTCCATTCCTTTCTTTCCGGAATAAACTTTCTGCCCGCTGTATATATTGTAGGACATGACTTTTACCAGTACTCCATCCTTATCGTCAGGAGGAGTTACACCATCATCATCCGAACTGCAGCCGATAAACAAACCGTTTATCAACAGTACCAGTAATAAATAGAATTTATGTTTCATTGTTACATTCTTTTTTATCGTTTACCTTATCTGATATCATTCACAGTTACTTCCACCACCCGGCTATAGTTCACATACGGTTTGCTTTCCGCCGTTACCGTAGCCGCAACACGCACGTATACCCGATTCTTATTGGAAACAATCTTATAGTGATTCTCAATAAATTCGGTATCACTCATCAAGTCAATGACATGCGTACCACTGGCCTTTGTTCCCAATGAAGAAAGAGTAGCATGATTAGCATTGTTCACGTCTACTCCCGGAGCATAATTCCAGATAACGGAAACATCTGTCAGTTGCAATGTTTCGTTCGATGTCTTTGCATCGTAGGTAAGTGTCAGTTTATTATCTGCGGATACAGTAACATCAAGACTAATACGCGAAAATGGAATGGTATATAAGTCAACCTGCGTTTGTCCGTTCACGGTGACATATCCCTCACACACTCCAACAAAAGGGCCGTCCTTTGCCTGAATGCGGTAATTACCATTAAATACTTTGGTATGCTCAAATGTCCCATCCTGCCGGGCCCGGAAATCGACCGAAGCAGTAGCTCCGGTGTTCTGCTCATACAAACTCATCATCACCCCACTACTTCCCGGCACAGGCATGGGAATCGGCTCATTCGTTTCCTTGTCATAAATGGTGCCATGCACACCGCCATTCGGTGCATCATAATTGTCGATGTCATTTTCGCATGCTACCATGAAACAGGCGAATAATGCAGTCAATCCTATATTTATTATTTTATTCATATCGGTTTTTCTTTAACTTATAATTGAACATATCAGTTGCCGTAACCCGGATTCTGCGTCATCAACGGATTTGTACTCAAATCTTCCGCACGGAAAACCGTATAATAGTTCTTTTCGAGGAAAAGACGTTTTCTCTTTTCAGGTACCCCAGTTTCAAATGTGTATTTTCCACTCTTGACATTGTAATATGGACAAAGAGCTGTACCACGGAAATTAGTCAAGCCACCTTTGCTGACATCCAAATGGGCCAGACGCCAACGTTTCAAATCCCAGTAACGATGCTTCTCAAAAGCAAGTTCCACTTTTCGTTCATGGCGAACCTTGTCAAGAGTCAGATCACCGGCAGTCAACAGCTTGATACCTGCCCTGCCACGGATCTCATTGATATCTTTCAAAGCCACATCCAAATGCTGATTCAACTCCATACAAGCCTCTGCACGATTCAGGTAGATTTCTGCCAGACGGAACACAACCCAAGGGGTAGAAGAACGTTTTGCATCAATATCCGTATAATCCGTCAGACTTTCGTCCAAAAACTTTCGCTGATAGAAACCTGTTTTGCTGGCGTCACCTACACTTAATGAACCACCGTCTTTCCCGGAAGTATTGTAAGTCTGTCCGTCGATAACTACCTTATTCTCCTTATCCGGTTGAGCGGAAGCTTCATATTTGGTTCCTATTCCATCCTGTCCGTTGATTACTCCACGCATCCACTCTATTTTACCACCGCCATATCCTTTATAATCAGCGCCAGGCAAGTAAACGGAACCTAATAAACGAGGATCTTTATTTTTAAAGATGTCATACGGACTGTCGTAGCTAATCGCCTTTCCACCGCTATCCTTCATTTTTAGTTTACCTTCTGTGCCGTCGATATATTCAAATTCCTCAACCATTTCCAGAACCGGAGACATACCACATCCCCAACCATCACCACGATATGAGAAAGGAACGTTCAGTTTATCCCACATATGCCCTTTTCCGGCAGCTACATTATACTGTTTCTGAAAAATATACTCTCCATTATCCCCGTTCACTGTCTTAGAAAAAAGATTATAAAAGTTCTGTGCCAGCTCTTCCGGATCCGTACTTGTCGACTTGTACAAGCTATATACACGAGGAACCATCTCATCCAAAATCTTTGATGAAGCTGTATAACATTCGTCAAAGTAACGCTCCGCTTCTGTCTCCGGAATATAAACATAGCCTTTGGAAACGGCTTCCCCCGTCAAGGTAAGTGCTTTAGAGTATTTGGCAATAGTGCCGGCATACAATGCTGCACGAGACCACAAAGCCAATACCGCCCCACGATTGGCCCGATATTTGGCATCGCTGTTGCGCACTTCCGGCAATGATCCATAGATGGCTTTACACTCATTGATTATAAAATCATACGTAGCTGCTTCCGTATCACGAGCCTGATACAGCGCTTGCGTATTTCCGGTGGTGTATTCTTGAGGAATAGTTTGCAAAGGCACACCTCCGTAACGTTTCACCAACCCAAAATACTGCATTGCACGGATAAAACGGGCTTCTGCTCCAATCTCTTCTTTTTCATCCTCACTCAGCACTGAAGTCTTTTCGATATTCAGCAGGAAGTTATTTACGATACGGATCTGTTTATAACGAGTCACCATATCGTCATTAAATACATAATCGCCATAAGAATAAGTAGAATTTGATTTATCAAATGCACTCTCTTTCTGATAACTGGCCGTAGCCTCATCCGAAAGACTGGTCTGATTCGCCAAATTCGCTTTCTTGCTTCCATACCAATCATCAAACTCATCCAGCTTTAATCCGGAATCATACATATCCGCCAAAACGGCTGTAATTGCTTTCGGATTCTGCCAAATTAGATCCGGAGTGTTAACCCCACTGGTACTTTCACGATTCAGGTAATCATCACATCCCGTCAATCCGAGGATAGATACTCCGGCTATCCATATATATTTCAAATAATTTCTATTCATTGTCTTTATAGATTTTAGAAGGTTACATTCACACCAAAGTTATATGTCTTCATTTGCGGGTAATAGCGCACTCCGCTAGAGTTGCTTTCCGGGTCAACATTCTTCATCAATCCATCACGATTAGTGAAAGTCAGCAGATTGTTGCAGTTGATGTAAAAACGCACACGGTCGATAGCTGCTTTCTTCGTCAATGCTTTAGGTAGTGTGTACCCTAGCTCCAATGTTTTCAGACGCAGATAACTTGCATTGTGCAGTGACCATGAATTACCGGAACGATTATCCGCAACACCCGCTACACGAGCGGCAGGCATATACCCGGAAATCCACTTACTATAAGGATCGGTCGGGTCTTCCCGATGCCAACGGTCGGTCATGATGGCCAGTCCATTACCCAAACCCTGCTGGATAAATGGGTCCAGAATATCCCCACTGACATAAATATCATGACCTGCCGCCCCCTGAAAGAATACCGTCAGGTCGAATCCTTTATATTCTCCAGACATATTCAATCCATAATACATACGTGGAGTAGCACCATGTCCGAGTGGCTGCGTATCGTTATCATCAATAATGCCATCCCCATTATAGTCTTCAAATTTCAGATCACCTGGCATTAATGAACGGTTACCGTCTTTATCCTGAACCGGTGAATTCAAGATTTCCTCGAAACTGGAGAACTGTCCGATAACTTTCTTTCCCCAACGAATATCTTTATAACGACCGTTCGTGTTATTACGCCAATCATCATACATATTGGTAGAAGCAGCTCTCTCTACATAATCATACTTAATCCGGGTAGTAGAGAAATTAGCCGACACATTATAATTGAAGTTACCAATCCGGTTCTTATGTCCAACTACGATCTCAAATCCCGTATTAATATCAGAATTCAGATTCTCCTGCGGCATTGATTCTCCGAAAATAGTAGGTAATGATCCTACACGAGTAGCAGGAAGTCCCGAACGGTTTCTACGGAACCAATCGAATTCTACGGAAATCAATCCTCTATGATAAGAGGCTTCAAAGCCAATATTCATAATCTTTGATTCATACCAGGTCAGCCACGGATTGGCCATACCTACCGTAGTCATACCGGAAGTCACTCCGTTGCTGCCCATAATATAGCTCCCATGAGATGTATATCCATCCAGATATTGAAAAGCGTCGAAGTCTCCTTCATCTCCCACTTTGGCATACGAAGCACGGATTTTCAGGTTGTCCATATCAGGCAACAGTTTCTTGAAAAAGGCCTCTTCGGAAACACGCCACCCTAAAGACACACCTGGAAAAAATCCCCAACGATTACCTTCACGGAATTTATAGGTTCCATCGTAGCGGAAATTGAACTCAACAAGATAGCGATTGGAAAAATCATAATTCAAACGCCCCACCAGACCGGCATGTGCCGTTTCCTGTGTTTTACCGGAGGCTTCCTGATTGGTTTTATCTCCATAATCCAAGTCAGGAATGAGTCCGATAGCAAAATCACGTGTTCCGGTCACCCAACTTCTTTTGTCATTATACATTTCCCATACCAGCATAGCACCAATATTGTGCTTCTTGGCAAACGTATTATTATAGTTCATTGAGAACTGATAAGTCGGTTTATCATAATTTTCCAGTTTCGATTCCAAATGTGCGGTATTAATCACTTTCTCTATATACTCTTCATTGGCATAATCATAAGTATATTCCGACAAATCTTTCCTCCACGTTTTCCATTCCTTATTTGTATAATCATAAGCAACCAATGCTTTTGCCATCAGTCCTTTCACCCAGGGAAGTTTCCAGGTAATAGCCAATGAGCTGTTAAATTCACGACGCAGACGATCTTCATATCCGCTGTCATCCGAACTGGATACATGTACAGGATTAGCCATATCACCTACCGCTCCCCAATAATCCGGATTATCATTGGCATACATGGAATAAGTCGGGATTGCCATTTGTGCCGAACGGAACAGATTATCGCCGTTATAAGGCTTCTTGCGGTTATCAAACCGTCCGCTCAAACGCAACTCTACGTTCACCCCTTTAGCAACTTCTACACTTAGGTTTGAACGGACATTGTAACGTTGGTAGTTCCAGTCGCCCGAACGGATGATGCCGCCCTGATCCATATATCCGATAGACATATAATATTTCACCTTCTCCGTACCTCCCGTCATGCTCAAGTTGTGTGAAGTTTGAGGAGCTGAGCTACGCATGGTTTCATTCCACCAATCCGTACCTGCCGTACCATTCCGGTAAGCTTCCAGCTGCTCCTGCGAGTAAGCAGAAGCTCCGCGCCACGGATTCGCATTATGAATCGCTTCATTGTAAAGTGAAGCATACTCATAGGCATTCATCATTTCCGGATAGCGGGTCACTTTCTGAAAACCTACGTAACCATTATATTCTATCTTTGCCTTTTGCTCCGTTCCTTTTTTAGTAGTCACCAATAAAACTCCATTAGAACCTTTAAAACCGTAAACAGCTGCGGCGGCATCCTTCAGTATGGAAATTGATTCGATGTCATTCGGGTCTAGTTGGGCATAATCACGCTCGATACCATCCACAATCACCAACATACTTCCATATCCGCGAATATCAACAGAAGCTCCGTCATCGCCAGGACTACCACTACGTTGCACGGCACGCAGCCCCGGCAAACGTCCGGCAAGCATATTTGTCACACTAGGAGCTTTTACCTCCATCAACTTATCCGAAGAGATGGCAGCTACCGATCCAGTCACAGAAGCTTTCTTCTGAATACCATAACCTACTACTACCACTTCATCCAACGTTTCCGTATCTTCCTGCAAAGTTACTTTCAATCCGGCTTGTCCGTTTACTTTCACTTCAGCCGTTTTATATCCGATATAGGATATTTGCAACACTCCGTTAGCCGGAACTGACAAAGTGAACTTACCATCCAAATCAGTAATCGTTCCTATACCGGCACTCCCTTTCAACTGTACCGAAGCTCCGATAACAGGTTCTCCATTGGCATCAACCACCACACCCTTTACCGAGATATTCCGTACCGTCTGTTCAACATCTGATATCAAAGGATTTTCTGCATATACCGTGAAAGGTAGACACAAGAACGTCCCTGCCATTAAAGCTGAAACAGTAGCTATCTTCAGCCGGTCATTGAACGACTTTGAGACAACCGTGTTCATTTTACAACCATGTTTCATAGATTAAATTAGTTATGTGTTTTGAGTTTTAAATCCATATTATTATCACATATCGCTACTGCAACCTGCGAATCAGCGCAGCCATAATAGAGATATAGTTTATTTTTGAAGTAAGCCAATCCTTCTATAAATACTGTTCCGTCTTTATATTGACCACTCTTCTCAAAAGCAGCCTCAGGCACAAAGAATGGTTTATCCAAACGACCCAGTACTTGATAAGGATCATCGGCATCGAACAAAAACTGCCCTGCACAATAAGCTCCAGCCGGATATTCCGGATCTCTTTCTTCTTTATATCCGTTCTTACCATTATACAGTAGGACAATACCATCTGTTGTTTTTATGGCAGGAGGACCACACTCAGTCAAACGACTATCAAAATAGCCGCTGCGAGGTTTGGCAATTTCTCTCAATTCATTATTCTCGTTCAATACCGGTGCCCAATCTGTCAGGTTGTCGGAAGTTGCTGCACATACGGCATTTTCCCCCCAATACATAAAATATTTGCCATTCACTTTCTCAATGACAAGTTTTCCATCCTTCACCCCGGTAACAATAGAAGCAGATTTGCTCGCTATATTGGCAAAACGTCCGTTATACGCTTTTGCAAAAGCAAGTCCATGCTTTGTCCAGTTCTTCAGGTCGGTGGAAGTAGCAACTGCCAGACGGGGGAGATGACGATTCCAAGCTGTATAGAGCATTACATATAATCCATCCTCCGTCATTGCCACACGCGGGTCTTCGCAACCTCCTTCCCATTCTATTTCTTTATAATCGTCTTCGGAAGGGAATAATACAGGGGCATCCGATTGTTTCATCGTCACTCCATCCGTACTTTCTGCATAGCCAATGCGGGATGTTCTCTTTCCTATACCTTGCGCAGAATTATCTTCTGCCCGATAGAGTACTACAATCTTTCCATCTTTAACGGTGGCTGCCGGATTGAAAGTATCACTCTCCTCCCATTTTACCAACTGCTTGCGCATCGGGCATTGAAAAGTAGTCGGTTGTGGAGAAATCACCGGATTCACTCCTTCCGGACGAACGAAAGGACCTATTATCCAATGTTCGTTCTGCTCTTCAACAACAGCAGATGTTTGCTTCTGACCCGAGCATCCGGCAAGTGTCATCATACTAATTAAATAGATTACAGCTTTTAGTTTTATCATACGTCATTTTTTAGTTTTTCCGAATCAGTCGTTCCTTGTTTTTCTGTCAGCAAAACTACCCTCACTCCACAAAAATTGAGTGTACTATATTCTCAAAAGGGTATATAGGTGCTGTACAACATAATAATTCATTCGTTTGCAACGACGATTTAACGATTTTGAAATATTAGCGAATAGCTTGATTCTGTCTGATGATGTTCCGGGCTAATGGATAGGCAATCAACTGCAAAGCTCCCACCAGGATCAATGCGTACTTCAATGCAAAATCCTGTGATATGACAAATGCGAGTACCATAAAAAGTATTAGTCCGAAAGCACGTCCCAGAAATAGTCCGAACTCATGGCTTAAAATATAGGTATATTCATTTCTTTTTTCGATTTTTACTACTGCATCGATGGTTTGCATCATAATAGGGTAATAAGGCAAGTCAAACAATGGCTGAAAGATCACCTTACAGAGGACAAAGATAATCACTCCGGTGGCTGAAAACAAGATTCCGTTGAACAGAGTACCGATAAAAAAGACAAGTAGCCCGGCTATAAATACCTTCGACCGGTCTTCAGGTTTGGTTATTCGTCCCAATACATAAACCAAAACAGCTGTCAGTGTACCACTGATTCCCTGTATTAAACCCAGTACGCCTTCATCACCTACTAACTTCAGAACCAGAATAGCAGGAGCGGTCACCAAAAATCCCTGTACCATTCCTTTCAGGGAAGCCAGCAACAACATTTTTTTCCAAAGTGTGCAAAACCGGAAATACAGAAAATTCTTCTGCACCGGATTGGCAAACTTACCACGCCATAAAACGGCTACAGCAAACAAAGTCACTATGATTACTCCAACCGTCACCAACCGATAGGCTCCATTAATATCAATCAGGCATCCCATTATTTCCCTGCCATCTATCTGACTGATAAATGCTCCAATCAATAAAGGTACAGTAATCGAAGTAATGGAAAAGAAAAAAGACTCCAGCCCGAAGAAGTAGTTACGACTATCATCTGTCGTGTTATTCAGAGTCAGTAAATAGCGATTGGTCCAGAAGAAGCCCGATGCAGCTCCAAGTACAAATCCTGCTATACCCAATTCCACAAAGCCTAATGACTTTACCAGCATCATGGCAAACATCGACAATCCACTAACTAATATCCCTCCTGCATACAGCATCTTCACACTCACATGTCGCAACAAGAAACCATTCACAAATGAGGTAGTGATGATGCCAATGTACATGAAAAGCTGATAAAAAGCCACCGAAACCGGTTCACTGGTATGGCGCATCACATAAGCGCCCACGAAAATCTCAACTACAGGAAGCACCAGCGCATAAAGAAGATTAGTCATCAGCAAGACCCGTACATTAGAAGTTTGCTGTTTGAAGAACTGATACTCTCTTTTTAGTTTATTCATTATCTATCTTATTTATATTACGACTTTAATGAACGGAGAATCTCTGCAATAGACAACTCCGCCCCACAGATTACTTCATCACTGGCACCATAATAAAGCCTTATCTTATCTCCCTCTACCAAATGTCCGTTGGTGAAAACTACATTCCCGAAAAATCCGGTTTGTTCGTAAGGAGCAACAGGCTCCATGATAGGTTCTTTACTTCGGGCAATTACCTTTGAAGGATCATTTAAATCAAGTAGAAGAGCTCCCAGACAATAACGGTTTTGATAGTCCGCACCATGATAAATTTCCAACCACCCTTCCTCTGTACGAATAGGTGCCGCTCCTGCACCCACGCGGGCACAGTCCCAACTATCAGGACGGGTAGTTGCAATGCAACAGTGGTTGCCCCAATGCAGTCGGTCGGGTGATTCGGCAAGCCAAATATAGTTGCCACCCAACTCTGGGCTACTCGGACGATGCAGTGCAAGATATTTTCCGTTCACTTTCTCTTCAAACAGCGCGCAATCTTTATTATGAGGAGGGAAAATCATGCCATAACGAGTATAGTTTTTCCAGTCATAAGTATGAATCAGCCCTACACCAACAGCTACAGAAGAGACTTCCGTAAACGTAAGATAATAACCATCGGCAGTAGTGGCCACCCGGCAATCTTCAATGCCAAAAGCCTCTAATGCTCCTTTACCAAAAATAGGAGGATAATCCGGCTCTTCCTTGAAGTGAATTCCGTCTTCACTCGATACCAGTCGGAGATAAGACATGGTAGTCAGATAATTCTGCCCTGCATATCCTATCACACGAGGATCGGAAGCATCCAGTTTCGGGTCATTCTCATCGAAAGAGAGCACTTCTATTTTTCCATCTTTATTATATACGGGAAAACTAATAACTCCCTGTTTCTGCACAGGCCGTTCGGCCACTCGCAGTAATAACCAGATTTTTCCGTCGAAACGGAACACGCCGGGATTCAGGAAACAGGTAATTTCCATACCTTCTATTCCCGGTTGTAAGTCGGAGGGTTTCAACAATGGGTTTTGATGAAATCGTTTTGCAATATCCATTTTCAGATTATTAAATATGTGTTTTTTTATTTCTGGTGACAAAGCTACCCTGCACAACAACGTAAAAGGTGTACTATATTCTCAAAAGGGTATACAGGTGTTGTACAGCATATTTTTATCTTTGTTTTCTTATTTTTCCTCTCTATCTTTGCGACATGATTCTACGAAAACACTCATATTTCCGCTACATCTGCATCCTTATTTATTCATGCCTGATGCCTGTTTTATTACATTCCCAGAATGTAGTGAAACAGATTTCGAATGCAGACGGGTTATCCAATAATTCAGTGAATTGTTTTCTGGAAGATTCGGAACATACTCTCTGGGTAGGAACATGGGACGGGCTGAATGCCTACAACGGACGTAGCTTTAAAACCTATTCTTATAATAAAAAAAATGCAGGATCTATCAGTAATAATGTAATCTGGCAAATTATCGAGCAAAATGACTCTGTCTTGTGGGTATCTACCGACTATGGTGTCAACCGGTGGGAACGTTCCTCACAGCAATTTACTCCTTATTATTTAGGTACGCAGAACAATCCGCCCAAACAAGAGAAATCATTCCTGCTGGGTATCACTTCCGGCAAATACATTATCTGCTATGTGAAGGAACAAGGTTTATTCTATTTTGACGACCGGAAACAAGACTTTGTTCCATTGAAGAATAATCTTCCTGATGACATCAAAAACTTCGTTATTGATTCCAAAGACCAAGTATTCTTCCTCACAGGACATGGACAATTATTACATTATCAACTATCTGTCCATAGCTCTAATCCCGAACTCTCGTTCAAAAAAGAAATCAAACAACCTGCTTCCATTTCCGGCATTTATCTTTCTCAAGATTATCTTATCATTAACGATGACCGGACATTAACTGTTTCTTTAGACAACCGCATACTGAATAGCATAGATATTCCGGAAAATAAAACGGTTTCGCAAGTTATCTGTCACAAAGAGTATCTTCTCATCAGCTTTATCGAAGGGGGATGTATCAGGTATAATCTGGAAGATAATACTTCAACGGAATTACCTCAATTACCAGCGAAAGCATCCATTTTCACCATCTACATCGGTTCGCAAAATATACTCTGGGTAGGCACCGACGGGCAAGGAGTATTGGAAGTCTATGAACACAGTTCCCCATTCCACACCGTAAAAACTGATTATCCCGTACGTTGTTTTTGCGAAGAAGATAATGGTAATATACTCGTGGGGACCAAAGGAGAAGGAATTCTGCTGCTTGACAAACAGGAACGGCAGGTCGAACCTTATCTGTCAATCGGCAACGGATTGATTTCCAATTCTGTCTATACTATCCGAAAAAATATGTCCGGAGACATATTTATCGGAACCGAGGGAACGGGCATCAATTATATTCCACTGAATAGCAGTCAGGTAAAGAAGTTAAGTATTCCTGCTGAATATCCGACTTTCAAAGCTGTATACAGCATTCTGTTCACTCATAACGACTCACTATTATGGTTGGGCACTTCCGGCTATGGACTTATCAAACTAAGCTTGCAAAGGGAAGGAAAAAGTTATAAAGTGACAGAAATGAAACAATATAAATCTCCCGGACCTTCCTCACCAAGTAATAACATCATTTATTCGGTCATTGCCGGGTATAATGAAAATGAACTTTGGCTAGGCACACGAGGCGGCGGAATCAATAAGTTCGATATCGCATCCGAATGCTTCCTACAAATTCATGAGATAGACTCTACTTTATCCCTAACCAACAATGATATACTCTATCTGACCAAAGGAGATTCTGCCAGCATTTGGATAGGCACCAGTTACGGCCTCAATCGATTGTTTCCGGCAGACATTCCGCCATCTATTATGGAATATACGGATCATAACGGACTACCCAACAATACGATTCACGGTATTCTGAAAGATGAAAACGGTAATATCTGGGCAAGTACCAATCAAGGTATCTCTTTTATCAATCTATCTTCGGGAAAGATTACTAACTATTCTTCCAGAAACGGATTACAAAATGATGAATTTTCCGATGGAGCGATTTTTAAGGATAAAGCAGGATGGTTGTATTTCGGAGGAGTCAGTGGGCTGAATTATTTCGATGAGAACAAAATACGTTTACGGGACCATATTGCTACTCTAAGTTTGAATAGTCTAAAAATTAATAATACCAGCCAGAACATTTACGAACGGATTCTTAATCATACGCTCCGGCTCGACTATGACGAACCTTACATTACATTAGGGTTCACAGCACACGACTTTATCAACAACGAGAACTGCGAATTTAGTTATCGGATTATTGACTTCGCCGATGAATGGATTTACAACGAAAACAACCCCAATATCGTCATCACCAAACTTCCTCCGGGGAAATATAAACTGGAAGTAAAATGTACTAATGGTGACCGTGTATGGAGCAATCAGATCTACTCTCTTCATCTGGATGTCGCCTATCCTTGGTGGCTAAGTACTACTGCCTTTATTATCTATTTTATTTTAATTGCTATTGCTATTTATATAACACAGTCTGTCATCAAGAATCGTATCCGACTGAATCGCCAGATTTTACTAGAACATATTGAAAAGCAAAATCAACAACGTATTCATGAATCGAAGTTGAACTTCTTTACGAACGTGGCACATGAGTTCTTCACTCCGCTAACACTGATATATGGTCCGGCACAGCATCTGCTGGAAAAAGCAGACCTTGACAGTTATACGAAAAGGTATATCTACATCATCAAGAACAATGCCGACCGGATGCAGAAACTCATCAACGAACTAATGGAGTTTCGGAAAGCAGAATCGGGACATACGGCTATCTATGCAGAGAAAGTAGATATCCAGCTACTCGTTGATTATGTGTCAGACAACTATACTGAAATTGCTGAAGAGAATAAAATAGACTTTAGTTTCAAAAGTAAAGAAGTGTCGTCTTTTACTACAGACCGGAATGCACTGGAGAAAATTATATTCAACTTATTATCTAACGCCTTCAAGTATACACCGTCCGGAGGATATATCCGGGCTGAAATAAGACAGAATGCCACTACCGGAACATTACATTTCCGTATACGCAACTCTGGTAAGGGATTGACTGAAAAGCAAACGAGCGAAATATTCAGTCGCTTTAAGATTTTCGAGAGCAGTAACCTGAAGCACGCCGGAAGTACCGGAGTGGGTCTGAACCTAACCAAAAGCCTGACTGAATTATTAGGTGGAGAAATCACTATAGAAAGTACTTTGGGAGAATATGTAGAATTCAATGTATCCCTGCCTCCTATGCACGTGAATTCCGAAAAAGAAAGTCAGCCTACAGAAGAAGAGACAGAGATCAGTGAAATGCTTTTCATTCCTAAGCAGAAAGAAATTACCATACTGATTGTAGAAGACGAAAAGAATATCCGGGAACTGTTGAAAGATATTCTGCTTCCCTACTATCAGGTTCGCGAAGCTGCCGATGGAGAAGAGGCGCTGAAAGAAGTAGAACAAAAGCAACCGGACATCATTATCAGTGATGTATTAATGCCCAAACTAGATGGCATTACACTGACAGATATATTGAAGTCTAATGAACGGACAGCGCATATTCCGGTTATTCATATTTCTGCCAAAAACTCTATTGAAGACCAGATCAATGCCTATAATCACGGGACAGATTTGTATATCCCTAAACCTTTCCATCCAAGACATGTGTTGAGTGCGGTAGAGAATATGATTAATAAATACTCTCTGATGAAAGAGTATTTCAAATCCGGCCGTTCCTCTCTTATTGTAAGGGATGGGATCACCATGCACAAAGAGGATGAATTATTACTGAACAAGATTATCAAGTTCATTGAAGATAATATCGACGATGAATCCATGAATCCGGATTCTCTTGCAGACTTTATAGGAGTAAGTAAAGCAGGATTGTACCGCAAACTCAAAGAATTGACTGAAAAAACACCAAGCGAGTTTGTCCGTACCATTCGTTTGGAGTATGCCGCTAGCCTGCTAAAAACAACTAAGCTCACCGTCACCGAAATTATGTATAAATCAGGCTTCTCGAACAAGTCTTATTTCTACCGGGAGTTTGCGAAATTGTACAATACATCTCCCAAAGAATACAGAAGCGAACAAACAGAAGAAAAAGATACTAAATAACCATTTAACAATAAAAAGACAATGAGAAAACTTTTGATTGTATTGGCGCTCTGTGGTGTGTCAATACTGAATGCGCAGCAACTAAATGTAGCCTCCTACAACGTACGAAACAGTAATCCCAACGATGCCAAAGCGGGAAATGGCTGGGAACAACGCTGCCCGGTACTTACCCAGTTAATCACTTTCCATGACTTCGATATTTTTGGAGCACAGGAAGTGAAACATAATCAACTGGAAGACATGCTCAACGCTCTGCCTGCGTACAACTACATAGGTGTAGGACGGGATGACGGCAAGACAAAAGGAGAATATGCTCCTATTTTCTATCGGAAAGATAAATTCAAGCTACTCAAGTCCGGTAACTTCTGGTTGTCGGAAGACACTACAAAGCCAAATAAAGGATGGGATGCTGCTTATACCCGCATCTGCACGTGGGGAGAATTCAAAGACAAAACCGGTAAGTTCAAATTCTGGTTCTTTAATCTGCACATGGATCATATCGGAGTGGTAGCCCGCCGAGAAAGTGCCAAACTGGTTATTAGCAAAATTAAGGAAATGTGCGGCAAAGATCCCGTTATACTGACAGGTGATTTCAATGTAGACCAAACCAGTGAAAGTTATCAGGTTCTTCATGAATCCGGAATATTATCAGATTCTTACGAGGTAGCTCAAATGAGATATGCGACTAATGGGACATGTACAGGCTGGAATCCGAATACATATACTCCGAACCGTATTGACCATATCTTCGTAACCCCCAATTTTACTGTAGAGAAATACGGTGTATTAACAGATACTTATCGCACCAAGAACAAAACTACTGGAAAGTATGAATCTCATATTCCTTCGGATCATTTCCCGGTAAAGGCAGTTCTGAAATTTCAGAAAAAACACTAATTAGAAAAAATCGTGAATGGTAGAAGTGTTTTACCCGCCCCTCTCAAACGTTTTTTTCTCCGGTCCTACTCCCATCACTGTCACCTTTTTCCAATGTTTGGGCAATACGGAAGGAACCTGTACAATACCCTCATCCGTAATCTGTAAGCCGCAGAATCCATTGATTACCGCTTGAAGCAGCCCGCCTGCACCGGTAGCAAAATAGGGGTTATTGCTGGTTGCTGTTTCGGCTATCACACCAAAAGGTGCGCGTAAGTTGGGCTCATAGCAACGACGAAACATCTCATAAGCCTTCTTCGCATCTCCCATTCGGGCATATTGCACACAAAATACGGAGTAGGACATGGCAGGACCATCTTTCGGATCAATCCGGTCGGTATAATATTCCATATCCTTTTCCCAGATTTTCGGGTCTGTGATGATTCCCAGCGGATAGGCTAACAGGTTAGCATCGGATTGTTTTATCATCTCTCCGTTATAAGTGGCATGTTCACGTGTCACTCCGTTGGCAAAAGAAAGAATACGGATATTCTTCCCGACTTCTCTCCATTGGTCGGGTATCAGGTATCCACAAGTCTCAGCTGCCTTACAAGCATATTCCAAAGCACGAATGGCAGCACCATTGGTGAAAGCATTATCATCGACCCCAATAGCGTACTCATCGGCTCCCACCACGCTGCGAATGGAATAAGAACCATCCTCATTCCGTTCGGCACGACTTACCCAAAAATCGGCAACTGCTTTCATCAGTGGATAACCGTGAGAACGCAGCCAATGCAGGTCATGAGTGACACAATAATAGTTCCAACAGGCAATGGCAATATCTGCTGTAATGTGATGTTCGAGAGGTCCGGTCAAGGCAAAAGTCGGAGTAGATTCTTCACCAGCATCGTCACTTTCCCAAGGAAACATGGCACCCCGATAACCATGGGTGATAGCACGTTTGCAAGCAGCTGCAAGACGGTTGGTACGGTAATTCACCATAGATTCGGCAATGCCTTGATTGAGCAATAATATAGGAGGATACATCCAAAGTTCCGTATCCCAAAAGATATGCCCGTTGTACCCCTGTGAAGATAACCCCATGGGAGAAATACTCAATCCGGTACCCTCTCTTCCGAAAGAATAGAGGTTGAACAGGGCGAAACGCACTGCACGTTGAGCATCATCATCACCCTCAATACGAATATCACCTTGCCAGAGTTCATTCCATAGTTGGCAATGGAAAGCCATCAGACGGTCGGCACCCTCGTGGATAGCGTAAGTGATTTGACGTTCAGACTCATTGTAAGGATCTATGAAGTCACGCTTGGAACAGATGGCACCTGCCAATGCAAAAGAATAGGTTTCTCCTTTTTTCAGAGATACGGTAAAAGATAATTGCTTGGAAGTTTCATCGTATGTCGGAGCAAAATTCTTACGGTCTTGAAATAAGAAAGCGGAAGAAGCAGCGACTTCTACTTGCCGGTGTCTGGAAAGGGCACTGGTTTGAAACACATCCATACGGAGGTTCGATTCAAATAGAGTGCGAAAACGGGATTCGGGATTGATATATTCATCGGGAACATCCATCCGGTTCATGACTTTCATAGTCAGTGATGAGAGGGCTTTTACCTCCACGCGGATCAATCCTGCATAAGGCATATTACGCAAGGCACAGATACTATAGGTGACTTTCGCTTTTTTATCTGCCAGAAAAGAAGTATTGTGGGTAGCTTCTTTCATATCAATCGTTTGCTTCCAGTCAGACAGACTATTTGCATCAATCTTCTTTCCGTCCAGCTCCAATGTCAACAGAAAAGGATTGATTCCTTTCAGTACCCGGCTCACGCCTTTAGGACCGTCTGTATCAAATACATGATTGAGAATAACATGTTGAATGGAAAAAGGCTCTTTCCAGGGGAGAAGGCCAATACCGCCATTAGCCACAGGAGCTCCTACGTAATCAGCATGAATATCTGAAGTATGAAGTTGCCACAAGTCTTTCTCGGAAGTAACGGCACGCATGGCCGTAAAAGAGCTTATCAATACCAGAATCAGTAAATTTAGTTTTCTCATGTTTTTCTATGTTGATTTGCCACATTAAATACGGGGTAAAGATAAGAATAACTATTTGAAAATAATCATAATCTGCTCATCAATACCCTTATCAGGCATTCGCACACTACATACACCGGTTTCTTTATCCCAACTCCATAATACAGATTCCGTGTCATTCTCTAAATCTTCTTCCAATCGTTCCGTCTTAGCTTTCTTTATCTTCTTTCCTTTGGCAGTTACCTCTTTCGGAGCTTTCGCAGAATAAATACGGAATAATAGATTTCTCGGACCGGGGACAGTGTAACCTTTTCCTTCACGGGCAGAGACAGTCAATTCATATCCATTTGCCAAAGTATTACAAACAATCGGCGTTTTGACAAATTCATTGCGCTGATATCCTAAGTCTTCTCCTTCATCTTCGTAGAGAGTAAAGGTAGCCTGTGCACCCTCTTGTGCAGGGAAAACTTCAAAAGTTAGTGGATATACCAGTTTCTCATGGGTGTAGTTCATCACCGGCATGGTGGGGATGATAGAACCTTGCTTCACAAACATAGGAACGGAGGACAAGGGAGCATCAACCGTAGTCCATTGCTCTCCGGTGTAAACCGTCTTCTTGCTATTATAGTCAATCCATGTACCTTCGGGCAGATAGACATTTTTGGTACGAGCGCCTTTCTTCACCACAGGGGCTACCAGTAATTCACGGCCGAACATAAATTGGGCATCCGTAGAAAATGTTTCCATATCCATTGGGTATTCGAGAAACAGAGGGCGCATGATAGGCAATCCTGTATCATAAGCTTCGCGGGCATAAGTATAGATATAGGGCAATAAACGATATTTCAACTCGATAGCCGCCTTTGCGTTCTTTTCTGCTTCGGGACCGAAAAGCCACGGTTCCACCGGATTATCTCCCTCGTGGTGAATACGGCTCAAAGGATTAAATGCTCCGAACTGTATCCAACGGGTATAGAGTTCGGCCATAGCCGGATAATCTTCAATATCTCCACAGTAACCGGTAATGTCACAGGAAGAAAACGGTATCAGTCCTAAACCGGCGGAAAGCATTACGGGAATCTGATTGGCTAACTGTCCCCAGCCTTGCAACACATCATCTCCGTTCCCGCTATCACCTGTCCAACCGAACGTATAACGTTGCAATCCGGCATAAGCAGCACGAGTCATTTGGAACACACGACGGTCCGGATTCCTCTTTTCAAATTGTTCTTTCACCACTTTATCCCAAGTCAATCCATAGACATTATGGATTTCATCGTGCATACCCAGATAGTGTTTCATGACGAGACGTTCCGTCTGCTCTTCGTTACTCCAGGCAGGTTCACCCATGTCCGTCCAGAAGCCGGAGATACCGTCGTCAATCGGTTTCTGCTGATAGGTTCCCCACCAGTCGGCTACGGCAGGCAGGGTGAAATCCACCACTCCACAGTTACCACCCCAAGGCCAGGGCATATCGTAGCTTTTACCGTTCGTGCTGTCCTTTACAAAATAACCTAAACGATCTGCTTCTTCCCATTGCTTTTTGTTGGCTTGTGCAATTACCGGATCTTGAGATACGACTACCTTAAAACCCATCCCTTTCAAATCCGAAAGCATCTTCTTTGGATTCTCATAGTTTCCTTTGCGCCATTCGAAATCCTGCAAGTATTCCGTCCAGCCGATATCCTGATAGATAATATCACAAGGGATTCCACGTTTCCGGTAACCCTCGGCTATTTCGCGACTTAGCTTTTCGCTTGTCAGCAGACCACGGCATTGAGCAAAACCCAGCGCCCATCTCGGCGGCATGATAGGTTTGCCCGTCAGTCCGACGTATTGGCCGATAATTTCCTTATAGTCTTTGCCGAAGATAAAATAGTAGATCATTTCACCGTTCGGAGCTTCAAAGCTGTAATAGTCGCGACTTTCCGTACCGAACTTGAATTCCGTTTTGTACGTATTATCAAGAAAAATACCATACCGATAACTGCTCATAAAGAAAGGAATACTCTTGTAGAGCGGATCTTCCACTATACTGTAACAGGGTTTGTCACTATTCCACATCTTATAAGATTCGCCACGACGGTCCATCTTTCCTGTCTTTTCTCCCAGTCCGAAAAAATGCTCGTCACGACGGAGCACTTTATATTCCGTCTTCTTTGTTCCTTCACTCACATGCCCCTTGTCGGCATAATCACTAAACAGGAGTTTCTGATACTTATCAAATATCTGAAGACTCAACGGAGATTTATTTACCCGAATACGCAATTTCGGAGTAAAGATCTCATAACAGGCTGCCTGTTCGTCTACATGAACGGTTCCTACATCTTCCAACTCTTCATTAATCACTGCGAAAGAGGCATTCTTCCGTTGCAGCTGTCCATCGGGCGAAAACCAAACTTTGACTACCGAAGGACTACAAAGCTGTAGTTGTAACGCAGCACTGTCCGTCAGGTGAAAAGTCACCTGACGCCCTTGCTGTGTAAAAGAAGTGCATACCTTTGCGTTATCTGTAGCACAAAGCACAGAGATAGGTAACAAACAAGCTATCATCCATCCTATTATTCTATTCATATTCGCACTATCCTCTTATTTATTCCGTATCTATCAGCCTCATTCATACTCTACTACCAACATTGTCCAATATTTCAATGACGGAAGTGTTACCTTTATCTCATTCCCTTCCTGAACGAAATCAAGCTCTTGAGAGACTCCGAAACGTGCATCCGGAGAGGCTACCCAGACTGTTCTTACCATCCCCTTTACGCTTACCTTTGTTTGGGCCGATTCAATCAAAGAGGGCTCGGCCTGCGTCCCATTAGAGTCACACCAATCCAAATGTACAGCATTGGTATAATTAAGGAAGTGAATCACGTCCCTACAATCAAAGCGTTTCCCGATAGTGGCAATCTGATTACGGACAGGGGGCCATTGATTGACGGTCATCTTCCCATCTGTAGAAGAAGCTGTAACTCCATAAAACTCTCCACCATCACGTAAGAGATTCTCATACCCGGTGATAAAATCATAATAAGTCACCATTGCTTTCTTCAGTTCCCCTTTCATTGCCAAGTTGCTGTTAGGGAAATACTCGGTAGTCAACATATGTTCTCCTAATTCCAGATGCGCACCACCCCATGCATGAATAGCGGCATTTGCCATTAATACACCAGGGGTATTGAAATAGCCACGCCCTTCACCGCCAAGCTTATAATTCATATAAGCAGCCAATACAGTTTTCTTTCCGTTCGACCATCGGTCATTGTTTGTGATAATATTTGAAAGGACGCTAAAGCCGTTATCGGTCGGCTTTTCCCACACTTCAGTATAAAGGAAATCTACCGGAGAGTTCGCAATCAAGTTTTCTTGACCATATTGTCCCACAGCATTCATCACCAACGACTTTTCCGGTTGAGCCTCTTTCATCGCCTTTATAAATACCGGGAAAGTAGCTGCGAGATCAACAGAGTTTCCATTATAATCATATAATTCTCCCCGACCACCTAACTGGTCAATCTGATAGCCGTCAAAATCAAAAACTTCATATACGTCGTTATTCTGCTGAGCCATATAATCTCTCCATTCCTGCAATGCCGGATTCGTCAGATAGATATTACTTTTGAAAGGAGAACCTAGCGGATGATAATCCTTGTTTCCATGCTTCTTATCCTTAAACAGATACCAAGTTTCTTTCACGCCATCATCGGCCGCATCGCTCAAAGCTCCATAAGCAAGATTGTAGAAAAGAGATTTCATCCCCCGCTTATGACCAGCGTCAATATATCCCTGTACGGTAGAACGGTAACAATCACGGTTGATAATATCTTTCCATACATCCATCGGAGCAGAAGGCGAACCTGCTAATGGCTTATGGTGTTTGTAATGCCAGTCCTGATACTGCACATAGTTGATATGATGACGATTCAGGTTATCCATTACCTTGTTAATCTCCTTTTCGCTCATTTTGCCATATTCGGAGAGAAATCCGTTGCGCGGAAAACGTGCAGGGTCGGAAGACACATCAACGGCAACACTGCTCAAAATGACCTCTTCACCATTCTCTACTGTATATAAGTCGACCATATAACCTTTAAAGTCATCTGCCGGCGGATTCCAACTCCATGACTTTCCGGTGAGGGGAGTTTCGGAAAGCACCTTATTGAGATGCTTATAGCGAATGGTCACCTGCCCTTCGGGAAGATTGTTCAAAGAAAGTTGTACCGGTTCTCCCGGCTGATAGGCGGCTTTGTCAGTAGACAACAATACGGTGATATACCCGTCACCATAAGTAATAGGATTGTGCGAAGGCTCATCGTCAATACAACCGGCCAATGAAAAAGTCAGAACACAAACCATTATATATTTCGTTAATTTCATAATTCAATCTGTATTAATCGTTATTGCTTTTGAAAATGAATTTCCTTTTTGTAGGTGTTGATGGTAATCTTAAAGATTCCGGGATTATTCATATACCATTTATTATCACCTTTCTCGGAACGAAGATAACATGAATCCATAAATTCATCATACACTCCTTTGTTATCTACTTCTGGGACGAAAAATAAGCCATTATAATCACCGAATTGGAGTGGGAACTTTATTTGTCCCGTTCCCAATTCTCCTTCATATACAAACTCATTCTTATTAGAACTGCTTTGAGTCAGCTCTTTCACTTTATCCCAAGCAAAGTCACCAGATATAGCTTGTCCCATTGCCCAGACTTTTTCGTAAACTACAATTTGTTCCATAGCCAAATCCTGGCTACCGGCATCAAATGTTATAGCATATTTACTCTGATACGTTTGTTTCTCTTCCGTCACTGCTTCAATCCCCTCTTTGTCTCTCGAAATCCGGAAAGTACCGTCCTGCAATTCTCCATTATAAGTAAAAACATCAGGATTTGAAACATCTTTCGACATGGCTATCGGTGTATCTCCCGCTGCAGTTCCAATCATCCAGAACTCGCTATTATCCGGTTCTTCACCGTCTAAATTAGTAAATTCAATATCCAATGTACTTAGATTTAGTTTTATCCGGTAATTAGCTCCACGCTTGATATTGAACTTATTTTCATCCCCATCATGTTCTCCTTCATTTATAAGAATCAATTTATTTTCAGCATTTCCGTCTTTACCAAACGAAGGATAAAAATTACTCTGTTGGGTCACAAATTTAAGTTGTCCTGTTTTAAGTTCTCCTTCCCAAACAAAGCCATTCCGTTCATCAGCTATCGGAGTCATCTTCGTTGCATCGTCCAATGACCAACCGCCTGTAGTAGCCGAACCAATCATCCAAAGATTAGGATAAACCATCTCTCCGCCCAAATCCGTAATCTCAATATCCAATGTGCTTAGATTCAGTTTTATCCGATAGTTACCCGGAGTGCTTATCATAAACTTCTCATCCGGTTCGTCATCACTTTCCCTATATACAAGTTTATTCTCATCTTCACCATCCTTATTAAAAGAAGGGACAAAAGAAGTTTTCTGTAAGACGAATTTCAGTTCTCCTGAAAGAAGCACACCTTCCCAAACAAATCCGTTCGGTTCATCCTCAATTGATTCCATCGGAGTAGCATTATCCAGACTCCACCCGCCTACAGTTGCTCCACCAATCATCCACAGATTCAGATAACGTTCTATATAAGGTGTCAGTTTGAATGTAACGACAGGAGAAACCTGAGTAAACTCTTCGTGCCCCAACACAGCAGCAGTCACACGAGCTTCAAACTCCAATGTTTCATCCAAAGAACTATTCCACACTTCTGCCAACAAGTCATTCATCTCTTTATGGTTAAATGCCAGAATACGGGAATCCGTTGCACCCATATCCTTTTTCAGTCCTCCTGCGAAATTGTTACCTTTCAAATCCATTTCAAGAACATAGCTGATACGGGAACCTGTTCCATAGTTACTACCAGCAGTCCAAGCAAAATGAAAAGCTTCCCTATCACTCATCAACTGGTCCAGTTCCACTACTTCGGACGATACAGACAATACCAAAGACTCACTTCCTTTATCTGTCTCCATCTCATCAGAAATACACGAATTAAATACAAAGCCCGCCAATAAAGCCGTCAGAGCAATATATATCTTTGTTTTCATAATCTTTCTTTTTTACTATTAATATCCCGGATTCTGTTTCAAGTTTCCATTCGCCTCAATCTCTTTCAACGGTATAGGCATTAACAAATGTTTTTCCGCCGCATTGGTTTTTCCGATAGAGTGAAGGAATTTCAGAGCATAGTTGTCTTTCAGGCGAACCAAATCAAACCAACGGTCTCCTTCAAACGCCAACTCTATACGACGTTCCTGAATAATTTTCTCCCGCATCTGATCCTGTGTCAATCCTTCGATATCCGCCCGATTAGTCAGTCCTGCCCGTTTTCTAACCTCGTACAAAGGGGCTTCCGCATCAGTTGTCAAAGCTTGTTCATTCAACGCTTCCGCTTTCATCAGTAGCACATCCGCATAACGGAGTACCACAAAGTTGGCCGGACTGGTATTGTAATCCATAGAGATGGATTTCGGAACCAGAAACTTACGCAAATTGTATCCCGTTGTAGAATAAGAAGACTGATATTGCTTTCCGTCAAAGTCAGGACATCCCAAATAAAGAATAGTCTTATCTTTACGATTATCCCCTTCTTCATACTGGCTGACGAACTCGGCAGTCGGCTGGTTCCATCCGTAGCCACCCGCCACCATATCCGAATTACGAGGGCCGGTAAACGCACTCAACCAAGAAGATTGGTTTTCATTACTCCAGAAATCATAATTGGTCTTACCATAATACTGTACCTCAAACAGTGATTCAGGTCCGTTTTTCTTATTCGGATTAAAGTTATCACTATAATCATCATTCAAACGATAACCCAATTTCTGTATTTCCTCACAAAGACGTACAATCTCCGCATACTCCTTTCTTTGGGTCAGATACACTTTGGCTAGCAACCCCATCGCTGCGCCTTTAGAAGCACGTCCCAAATCGGAAGCGGAATAAGAAGATTTATCCGGTAGTAAGTTGATCGCTTCTTTCAAATCATCTTCTATCAACTTATAAATCTCTTCTTTCGAAGCACGGAAAGGTTTCAAATCATCTTCCGAAGTCTGCGGTTCCGTCAGTAAAGGTACTCCTCCAAAAAGACGAACCAGAATAAAATAATAATGAGCACGCAAGAATTTAGCTTCTCCCAAACAACGGTTTTTCAAACTTTGATCAATATTCATACCCGGAACGTTCTTAATAACGAAGTTGCAACGGAGAATACCCGGAGACGGACCGCGCCATACATCAAGCACACCGGCATTATCGGTGGTGGTTATGAAGTTAGCCATATCGGTAGTCTCTATGCCATCTGTACCTCCACCTGCACCGACAATACTGTTACCGGCCACGATATCCAGTGTCCACATACGCATATTATATAATTTGGGCCATTGAAGCGGTTGATAAGCACCATTTACGGCAGCTATCGCATCTTCCGCTGCCTGAAAACTCTTGGAAGTATCGATAGAGTCCCACGGTTCTTTATCAAGGAAACCATTACAGCTGCTCAATGTCAAGCCCAACAGGAAGCAAGGAAGTATATATCTGAACTTTTTCATATTTGTCAATCAATTAAAGGTTCTATATAAAAGTAGTTAGAAAGAAACAGATGCGCCGAACGTGATGTTACGGGATACGGGATACACGTTATTGTCATTTCCCGATCCGGAAATTTCCGGATCAAGCCCCGTATAACGGGTTAATGTCAGTAGATTCTGCCCCGAAACGAAGAAGCGCACAGAAGACATCGCCGCCTTCTTGCTCCATGCGGCCGGTAAGGTGTAGCCCAATGTCACATTCTTCAGACGCAAGTATTTACCGTCTTCTATAAAACGATTTGAAACACGCCCGTTCTTATTCGGGTCACCGAATACAGCACGCGGCATACTGTTGCTTGTTCCTTCGCCACGCCAACGATCGAGAACGGTCGTCATCTGGTTCTGTGCTACGGACATGGCTTCCAAAGAGGCCCGGTTTGCATTGTATATCTTGTTTCCCGCCGCCCCTTGCAGGAAGATTTCCAGATCGAAACCTTTCCAGGCAAATGAATTGTTCATTGAGAAAATCCATGTCGGAGTGGGACTGCCGAGATAAGTACGGTCTTTATCATTGATGATTCCGTCGTTATTCAGGTCCTTAAACTTAATATCACCGGCAGAAGTACGGTTGTAAGGGTCATTGCCTTGCGTCTGAATGGCGTAGCGGTCTACTTCCTCCTGTGTCTGGAAAATACCGTTCGTCACATACCCGTAGAAAGAACTGACCGGATGGCCGACTGCATGAATATTATTATCGAAATACATCGGGACATCCCCATTCAAGCGGATAATTTCATTCTTGTTGTAAGAAGCATTGAGAGACGTATTCCACGAAAATTCACCCACCAGATTACGGGAACTGACAGAAACCTCAAATCCCTTATTCCGCATCTTACCCGCATTGATCTTAGGAACATTGATATCCGAATACCCGGTAGAGATAGGTACTACCATATCTACCAGCATATCGTTCGTATTCTTGATATAAGCATCCAGACTAAGATTGATCCGGCCGTCAATCATTGTCAGGTCGGCACCGACATTATATTGCTCCACCTCTTCCCAGCGAACATTCGGGTTTGGCATTACCGACGGGGCAATGGCATTTACTTGCGTACCATTGAAGTTATACTGAATAGTCTGAATGGTGGAAGCATACGCATAATTGCCCACACTCGCCTGATTACCGGTCAATCCATATCCCGCACGGAGTTTCACATCGCTCAACCAGAAACTCTTTTTAAAGAAAGGTTCCTCAGAAAGTCTCCAGGCAAGAGATACGGACGGGAAATTAGACCATCGGTTCTTTTTGCTGAAACGGGAAGAACCGTCACGCCGGATCGTAGCTGTCAACAGGTATTTATTATCGTATGTATAATTGATACGCCCTAAATAAGAGAGCAATGCCCAGTCACTTCCATTTCCGTTCACAGTCGGTTCGAGCGTACCATTATCCAATTGCTGCGCAGTAGGACTGATGAATCCCATAATGGAACCGCCCAAATACTCATACGTGTTACTCTGTGCAGAAGAACCTACCATCACAGTCAGTTGATGTTTCTCTGCAAACGTCTTATTAAAAGTCAGAGTATTGTCCCACAATAAAGTAAGGCTTTTGTTATACTTCCGGGAAGCATACGATTCCGGTTGGGAAATCGGCTGCCAGTCATACTTGGGCGACCAGCCTTTATCATCCCAAAAGAGTGCCTGTACTCCAACAATAGTTTTGAAAGTCAGCCATTCCCACGGTTTTACTTCGGCGTAGATATTACCCAATATATTGAAACCTTTAGTAGCAGTAGAGTTGGTCATCATCTTGCCGATAGGATTAGCAATATCTCCTACATACATCGGAAGCCCTACAGGACCTGCCCAAGAACCATCGTCATTCTTGATAGCCTGTGTGGGCAGTGCCAACATGGTATTTTTAATACTATACTCGCCCTTCTTTTTAATATCATGATTCAGCGAAAGTTTGTTTCCCATCTTCAACCAATTGTTCATCTGCGTATCCATATTGAATTGCACCGTATAGCGCTCATATTGAGTGGTACGTACGATACCTTCCTGGTTGAAATAAGCGGCAGATACATAATAAGTCGTTTTATCATTTCCACCGGAATAGTTCAGTGAATAGTTCTGGGTAGCGGCAGTCTGAAACAATTCATCTGTCCAGTTTGTCCCTCTGCCCAATGAAGCAGGATCTTCAAACAGAGGATTCTGCGGTTGACCGTTAGCTGTCATCATTTCATTATGGAGGGAAGCAAATTGAGTAGCATCCAGCAAATCAAGTGTACGGATAGCCTTTTCGATACCGTAAGAAGCCTTAAAGTTAAAGTGAGCGGCGTCCGATTTCCCTTTCTTTGTGGTAATAATAATGACCCCGTAAGCTCCTCGCGAACCGTAAATAGCAGTAGCGGAAGCGTCTTTCAACACGTCTACCGTCTCCACATCATCCATATTAATCATGTTCAAAGGAACATCCGTCGGTACCCCGTCGATGACAAGCAACGGATCACTATTGTTGATGGAGCCGATACCACGTATCTTCATTGACACATTATCGCCCGGCGCACCACTGGAAATTACCTGAAGCCCGGTTGCACGTCCTTGTAAAGCTGCTCCCAAACTAGGAGAGGGTTGTTTCATCAGATCTTTGGAAGAAACGGAAGAGATAGCCCCAGTCAAGTCACTCTTCTTCATCGTACCGTAACCGATGACAACGACTTCATCGAGCACTTCGGCATCTTCTTTCAAAGTAATAGTCAGGGACGTTTTGCCATTCACCGGAACCGTCTGAGTGGCATATCCGATAAAAGAAACGGTTAGCATACTTTTAGGGGACACTTTCAGGGAGAAGTTACCGTCTATATCGGTAATCGTACCGTTCGTCGTACTTTCTTCTACTACACTGGCACCGATCACCGGCTCACCCGCAGTATCCACTACATGTCCTTTTATTGAAATCTGTTGTGCGAATGCACTAAGAGATAGGAACAAGCCCCACATTATTAATAAGAGGCGGCGTTCAAAGCCTTTCGACTTCATACTCTGTTTCATGTACATTAATTTAAAGTTAATATTAGGGTTACTTTTGTTTTTACTCTCTGTGTCATTGCTGAAATGACTACGAAACAAAAGTATCTACATTTTATACTGTTCCTTAAAGCAGATAGCAAAAATATAGTGATTTGCATAGTAAACAACTATATAAATCACTAATAATCAGATTATTAAAAAATAGCACACTAACTAAAAAAGTAGTGGTTTTCTTACTCTTCCACCTTCCCTATTTTCATTACTTTAGCCTCAAATTCCTCTCTTTCCCCCAAAGCTTTGTTACGGACACGTGTCCGGTAATTATAGATGGTAGTGACAGAGTAACGAAGGAATTGCGCTATTTTAGTGCTGTCCGTAATTCCCAGACGGATGAGAGCGAAGATACGCAGCTCGGTGTTCAGTTGTTCTCCCGGTTTGGGTTGCATCGGTTCGGTAAGCAAGGCATTAAATTCATCCACAAAATTGGGGAAGAGTTGCAGGAAAGTCACGTCGAAGTTCGCATAAAACTCTTTCAGTTCTTCATCAAGGAACTGGGAAGATTTAATAGCCTTATATAGTTCTTCCACCCTTCCGGCAGCAGCAATCTTATTCAGGGAACGGCGGTATAAATCCATCTTATCGAGATAAGTGGAGCATTGGTCCATGTATCTCCCGATATATTCCTCCTTGATATAGTTGGCTTCCGAAAGCGTATGATTCATTTCTTTCAGTTGCGAATTGGAATCGTGAAGTTCTTCGTTCAGTTCTTGCAGGAGCGTATTGGTATCGACCACTTCGCGGCGCGCAGCAGCTACCTTTTTCATCTGTTTATAGACAAAGAAAATGGCAGCCAACAAGAAAACGGAAAGCAGACTGATACATATCAACGAGATCTTCATTTCCCGTTGCTGACGTTCCGTCTTTAATTGATAAGCCTTGTCTATAATGGGAAAGACTTGCGAAATTTCCAAAGTACGAAGACGGGCATTACACAGGGTAGCATCTTCTAAAGAGCATTTCAGATAATTATAGGCACGGTCAATATCTCCCTCCTCGTAGACGAGCGAAGCAAGTTTACGTAAAGATACATATTCTTTTACTGCTGATTTCAAATCGGCAATGGCCGAAAGAGCCAGATAGTGTTTTTGCCCCTGCTTATCTCCTTTCAACCGATAACCTTCGGAAACGGTATAGGCAATCATTGCCTGTGCATGGTCATCTAAAGAAGGCTTTCTGTAATATTCCATCAGCATATCAATCGCTTCATCGTATCGGGCATGAACAATACATTTATCGGCCATAACCAATGCGTGCCCCAAAGAGTCGGAAGCATTCACTTGCAAAAGAGAATCCCGATATAAATCCGTCATCCGATAATACTCTTTCTTTGCTTTTTCCGTAACGGCATAATCACCCATCAATCCATAAATAGTACGGTATAAATGGTAATAATAGCCATAAAGATAATCAGGGAGTGTTTTCCTATCGATTTTCCCCAGTAACTCAAGGGCTTCTTTATACATTCCGGTAGTTCCCATCACTTCCGCCATATTCATAGCGGAATCATCCAGATAATCCTGTTTATTCAGGCGGTGTGCCAATTCCTCTTTCCTCTGAGCATATACAAAGGACGAATCCAAGTTATAAGCCCGGTATTCATCGAAAAGACGTCCGCAGAATCCATACCGCTGTTCATCGGAAGCAGCCTCAGCCAATAATCTCTTTAGATCGGTGATACGCGTTTCCTTTTCCACTCCATAAGTCCGACGGTTTTTGACGAGACCGTCAATCTCACGGAGTAACGCATCCGTACTCTTGTTATCTTTTGCACAAAGCAGGCCGGGAAAGGCGATTGCCAGAAGAATCAAAATTACTTTTTTCATAGTGCCGTATGTATTATAGTTGCAAAGATAAAAGTCTTTCAGAAACTTCCGGCTTTCAGGAGAAAATTATTGCAGGCGGGAAGAACAATCTTTATTAAAAAGAGGGAACAAAAACAGATTTATTATAAACATTATTCGGCTAATGACATAAAAAAGTACGAAGGTTTATATTCATCACTCTGGTGCGTCAACACTCCAACTTTCTTTCCCTTTCTTTGTTCTTTCTGCGGGAATATGCTACTTTTACATTATCTCATGAATATGAGAACTAAAGAAAGGAACAAATTATGGAAGAAGTCATATAGAAATTTATGACAAGCACCCATTAAACAACCGTTGTACAACTGTTATACTTCCATTGTCCCATAACCATTTGTACATTAACGTGCCGATATTGTTAACTTCCTACGGCCGTGGTGACTTCTTCCCACAGCCGTGACGAGTTCCTACCACAGCCGTGGGAAGATCTTGTCACGGCCGTGACGAACTAAAGATACCGGTACTTTAGTGGAATTATACCGGCATCCCAACATAAGTATACCAGCTACTCTCCCCATAAAGTCCCACTTGATTAATCTTAAAACAAGGCATTTGACAAGAAATCAAGGCTGACAATAAAAATGCATATCTTTTACTTTCAACCTATTATCAGCATCTATTGTCATGCGGTATAAAATTGGTATTCAACCACTTAAATATCATCCTGACAGATTGACAATAAAAAGAGCACAAATCGTTAAGTATAAGAACTTCCAGAGTGCATTTCAACATAAACTAACCTTTATAATTACATAATCTTATTTCGAGACGCAGATCAATGGAGAATAACCGGCCTCATCTCCCTCTACAGACACCAAACGATAATATTGTGTCTTTGTATCGTCTCTGCCTGTATCTTTATAATTGTTTGCCGAAGCAGATACCACTGCAATCTCCTTCCAATTCCATAAATCCGTAGAGTGCAGAATCCGTACATTTCCCCCTGATACTGTACTTCTCCATGATATGCTTACTTCCTGTCCCCGTGTCTCAAAACGGGCAGTAATGTCCTCCGGAGCAGATATTCGACGGGCCTTACACCACAAGGCACGACCTATCATTGGCAAATTCCCCGACAGTCTCCCTTTATTGATTTCCAGTACCTTTTCATACCAGTCTTTTCGGATATCAGTCAGTTGCATATGGTCATCGCGTACATAATTATCCATATATTTACCTTCGTAAACGCCATTAATACGTCCCGGGAAACGTCCCTGTCCATCCCTCGTGCAAAATACGATATCAAACATTGTATTAGCCAGTTGCTCTATTATTTCATCAATATACGGGTGACGACCACTCAAATAGATATTATAAATTACATTAGCCACCAGCGAAGCATGATTCAAGTCTTCTGCATGTTTCACCTTATCGGCTACTTTAGAATAACGCCATTGCAGACAGGTAGTACCGGATTCAGAAGTCTTAGTCCAGGAATCCTTGATAAAAAATTCCAGATTATCACGTACCACCCGGTCATATAAGTCAGCCCTTGAAGTATTTCCCAGTATCTCATGACATTGCGCCATATACGTTAATCCGTCACAAGCCATCAGAGCCTGATTCCAGGCAATAGGTTCAATTAAAGCAGTACTGCTCCTGCGATAGAAAACCTGGTCTCCCGGATGAACAAATCTTGTCAGCCAAGTATCATAAATCTCATCACACATACGCAGATATGTTTCCGCACGTTTTTTGTAAGTTGTACCATAATAATAACGATCGTTGGCGGCCACTCTCTGATCCCAGATAGAAGGAGTTTGCAGAATAAGTCGTGCACAATAGGCAATACGTGCCAACACGGCCCCCTGTTCCACTGCCCCGTCAATTTTCTCTTCATCCGCTCCGGTAGACGGCCAGATATCATTCGGCTCACCCGTCCACCCCACTATACGAAAATCTCCACCGGGTTGTCCGTTACGGGTATAAAGCGCAGCATCGGCATACTCAATCACCCGGTTCAGGAATGTCAGGTCATAAGTCAGTTCAAACAATCGTGTGCAAGCTCCCATACTCTTGCCTAAAGTACGGAATACCCACGTATTATCATATTGGGGAGTAACCGGTACTTGCAAGGCAGAATTATATATCATATACCCCTTGAAGGCATCAAGTTCTTCCTTAGTCAACATCCCTTTCGCCGACAGTACCAATCTGCTTGCCGCCTTGATACCATCATCATAATTATAGCGTTTATAAAACCGTTCTTTGTCTTTCCCATTCGAAGACGCTGCAATTTGAAGCCGGTCATTCTCTATCTTGAACTTCCGCACATCATCATTATTATAATAAAGCAGATCACCTTTTGTCTCGTAACTACCCGTATGCTCTATTTGCAAACGGTCGCCTCCGGCCGAATATATATCCTGCCGATAGGTGAAGTCGCTGTTAAAGGTCAAATGACGTTCTTGTCCGTTTTCCAGGTCATCAGTATCTTCTTCTATCCATATACCATCCACCGGATTCACAGCAGGAGCCACCGGTTTGACAAACAACGGTGGTTCTTCCATCTTCTCATCATCGCTACACGAACATAATAAGAATCCGCCCAGCAATATAGCTCCAAGATTGAAACACATAGTCTTACAGTTCACTCTATCAAAAAGAGAAATCGAAAATATTTTCATAATCAAAATGTCTTCATTCAGTTTGTCATAAATCTCCAGGTTACTTTCCCTATATTATCGGGATATCCCTTTTTCGCCCTGCCAATATTTCCTTTCAATTTACCTTCCGGAGTACGGCTGACGGTAACAGAACGCCAAGAGTACGCCCCATTTTCATAATTAAAAGTCTCTCCATCGTCATCATACAGGCGATAGCTGCTTTCCGCCATACCATAATGACGAATCTCCAGATTTATTTTCTCACCTGCCTTAGGAGCATGTAGCTTCGGTTCCATCATAGGAATGATCGCCCCATCTTTTACATAAACCGGAATACGGTCCAAACCCGGCTTCACTGTTATCACTTCTCCATTACCGGCATATTCGCCTGTGTAAAAATCATACCAATTACCTTTCGGCAACACCACCGTACGCTGCGTCTCCCTCTCAAACATCGGGGCTACCAGCAAATATTCTCCCGCCATATACTGGTCTTTCACTTCCTTGCCCACAGCCTCCAAATAAGGATTATCCTCCAGATTCTTGTTCTTTACCTCCTCCTTATAAGTCGCTCTGCCGGACTCAAATCCGGGTTCCAAGTTCATCGCCCGGAAAGGCGGCGTCCCTTCAAAATGGTATTTGGCAAACTCGCTGTACCAATAAGGTATCATCTGCATACGCAACAAGGCATATTCTCTGACTTGTTCCGCCACCTCAGGAAAGGTCCATGGCTTCGTCCCGCTTGCCCAAGCGTTTATCATTGCCATCGGTGAAAAAACCACTGACTGAAAACGGCGTAACCAATCCTCAGCACTTTTCGAACTACGGACCTCCGGTGTCCAAAGTACTCCGCAAAAGCCGGAGTTGACCAACGCCGTGATAAAATCTCGATGACTGTAATAATCGTTGTAAAGTACATACGGGAATGAGTTTCCGCCACCATTAGAGGCGCGTACCAGACCGAAAGTGCGTTGATTATGCTTCTTGTAGATATCGGCAGTAATCCGTTGTACCCATAAACCATAGGTCTGACGCAGTTGTTCGGCAGACAAACCGGAAGGGAACGTAGCTACATCCGGCCATATATAACGGTCGTATCCGTCCACCTCATCTATTTTATATCCACTGACCCCAATGGTAATATGCTCCTTTTCCAGCTTGTCCGTCCAAATACGTCGTGCCTGTTCCATTCCCCAATCAGGTACAATTCCACACCACACTGTATGCGAACCGCTATATGGATACATATCCTCATAAATTCCCGAAGCGGGAGACACGTACGGATTTGTCCACAGATTGATGCGTACCCCTTTCTTCCGCATTCGTCCGACGAATGCTTCCGCATCCGGAAAACGCCCTTTGTCCCATTCAAACGAACAAGGGTAAGCCTTACTCTGCCAACCGGGTTCCAACCCGATGAAATCCAACGGATATCCCTTTTCTTCAAACTCTTCCGCCTCTTTTTCCACCTGTACCGCGTCATACAGTTTCTGCGTCCGTTGCGTAAATCCCAGTCCCCAACGGGGAGGTAATGTTCCACCGCCACATAACAGATTATAGCGACGTATCACATCCAGCGGAGTAGGTCCGGCAAACAGGTAAACCTCTACCCCCTCTGCCGGTATCAGAATCTCAACCGCATCGGAATATTGTTGCGAACTCCAGCTTTTATCCGTATTACGGTCTTTGGCAACCGGTTTTTCCGGACTGTCCTTGCGAGCAGCCGAACCGGCATAGACCGTCAGATAGCGAGCGGAATTAATAAATACACCATACCCCGCACTAGACACATAGAAAGGCACAGGTGCATGAGTCCGTCCCGTATCTTTTCCACCATAGTGGTCGACGTGCAAATTCAGAATCTTCCCTCTTTGGTGCACCGTCTGAAAATTCAGCCCGAAACCATACAATTGCTCTTCCTTACGAAGCGGTAACCGTAACATCGTCTTACCGGCTTCAATCCGGCTGACAACCCCGCTCGCCATAGCAGGTAATCCAACCTCCGGAAGTAGCTTGAAACCTTCTTTCAAAGGAGCGGCCCCCGAAACTCCCAACAATGAATACGCTTCCGGCTTGCCGACCATTCCTTTCCATACGCCCGGCTCCACCTGCTTCCACTGAATCTGTCCACTTGCCGTATATAAAGCCAGCCAACAGGCCACAATACTTATTAGTCTTTTTATTTTCATTCTATTTCCAAGATTAAATTACTCCATTTCTCAACTGCTATTATTCTGTTCTCCAACTGTCAACGTACAGTGAAATCCAGCAATAATATTTCTTTCGGGCGGAGTGTCAACGAAAGGACATCACCATAATGATACTGTTTCTGAACACCCTCCGACTTATTCTCCAATACGGAAGTAACCCGATACACTTTCTTCGAATCCGGTATCAAGCCCATCTTACGATCCAAAGTTATCTTATATTCACGTTGTTCAGCCGAAGGATTATGAATGGAGATATATCCTTGTTTATCATTCCAGGCTGTATAACCGTAAACTTCATTCCTCTTCGGATTTCCTCCGTGCATCCGCACTCTTTTGAATGTAGGGAATGCCTGATAAGTCCATTTCAATCCTTCCGCCAATACATCCCAATCGGTAGCCGACAGACTGTCCGTTTTGAGGTAAAGTTCGACGAATCCCGTACCACGGCTCAGGTTCATAAAGAGATAATCTTTAAAGCTCTTGCGGTCCTCATTGGCAGTCACCTTTTTCGGTTCATGGTTGAAGATAGAGTTCATCGGGAATTTGGTGTTCTCCTGTTCCCAAATCTGATGATACACATGATCACGATACACCAACTCTCCCGTACGGTCTTTTCCTTTCGCTGCGTCTCCAGCATTAATCAGCCATACTACATCCACATAGGACAGCCACCACGGACTTAAATAGGCTGCATTGGTGATAGCGATAAAAATATCAGGATTCACTTTGTGCAGACCATCAAAAATTTTCATCAGGCGTTCTGTTCCGGCCACTAAATAATAGCTTTTCAGCTCATCATATTTCGGGTCATTAAGACGTTCATCACTAGTAGAAAAGCCATCCAGACCAAGCTGCGGCATTGCCGGTGTGCCCCGTCCCTGCAGTTCAAAATCACGGATATTCAAGTGACCGAACAAACCGTCGAACTTGAAATAAGAGACTCCATGCCGTGCCAAGTCAATCACACGGTCTTCCAACTTGCCCATATATTTCTCTCCGGTCATGGACATACCATAGGAAAGAGCTTCAAAACCATATCCCCTCATCCTGTCCACCATCGGACGCGCACCGAAAATAGACGCCGGACTCAACCAGATTCCTAATGTGGAACCTGCTTTCAGCACCTCCTTCCGGCTGTCCTTAAAGTAAGGAGCAAACTTATTATTAATCTTCCAAACCGTATCCGCCCACGTCACACTCTTACCTTTGTCTTGCCATCCGTCATCAATCACGTATGCATTGAGCGGACGACATCCCCGACGAACTACCAATTCGTCATGTACTTTTCGAAGGCTCTTGGCAAATGTCTCTTTAGATACCCGCCCCCCATAGTCGAACCAACTGTTATATTGTACCTGCAAGCGGGCAGGACGACGACGAATACGGTCAATGTAGCAAAAGAACGTATCATCAATAAAGTTCTTATCATCCGCCATCCCTACCACGCTCCGGTAAGTGGTGTAGCGCTCATTAGGCAACAGTTCCCTGCCACGGAGATAACCACAAGTAATCGTGTTACCTTCTTCCACCGTATTGAAAGCACCTGGAAATTCCATTCCCCAGAATGTAGCCGTTGCCGTTGTATATACCGGCTGTCCCAGCCCCGGTTTCCATCCACCGGATTTCCGCGCTGTTATCAATTTCAACTTATAGTTCTGAAATGCGTCCTCAAAAGCAATGGACTCCACATCTATCTTTTCCAGCGTCACTTTCTTTCCGGAAGTTATTTCCAAATACTTGTGTCCGTAGAAATTGTCTTCTGCCAGTTCGTAACAAACATCAACAGTGAGCTTATGTGTCTTATTCTTCAAACGAAAACGATAGCTTTTGATAGAAGAAGAAAACTTCTTATCCACCGACTCCACCACAAAATCCTTTGCAGTCAGTATTCTGTCTGTTCCCTCCTTATCAGTCCCTTCAGAGATGCGCAGAGCAAACTCCTGACAAGAAACCGGAACCAAATTGGTCCCGGCTTGCTTGTTGACTATTTGTTGAGTCGACAGAACTCCATCCTTGACGGCAAGTGTCCGCGACATATAAGGATTCTCCAATACATACACTTTCTCAACGGCATGAACAAACCCCACAGAGAGAAAAATTGCCAGCAAGAATCCTTTTACAAATATTCCTTTCCTCATACTACTTATTTACCGATAGCTGTTGCCCAATTATTTGAGAAGCGGAAACTTCCGACAGCTCCATCACAACCTCTACGATAGCGGTAATAGATACCCTTGATAGCATTCTTAATTTCTCCCGGTTCACCTTTCGCTACCAGTTCCGGAGTAGGCTCTTCCGCTGTCAACTGAGGATCAATAAACAAAGACATCTCTTGTTTGGCAATATCCATCTTCAACACCAACAGATGAGTTTTGTTAAAATCGTACGATTTAGATTCTGCACCAAGCTTGCGTGCACCTACACCAAATATAAGTTTACGATCTTCACCACGCTTCACATATACCTTACCACGCGTTGCATTACCAGTATGGCTGACATTCATTCCGACCAGTTCAGCGAAACCACCACCTGTTTTCTTCAAGTTGACAAGGAAAGCCAGGTAATAAGCTCCTTTACGGAATTCATTCTTGTTGTCCGACAATGAATAAACACTGACACAACTACCTTTGATATCGTTAGGAAAACCTCCCAGACTAATGGCAGCTCCTCCTTCGGGATAACCATCATAAGTAAGTCCGTTCACAATTACCGGACTTGGTATTTCCGGTACTCTTTTCTGGTCGAACGCCCCGTTCCACGTATTGATACGGATCGCTTCCGTTGCTTCCTGATAAATGCCCTTTTCCAGTTTATCGCCCGGCTTGTAGTCCTTTAAAAACTCATTTCTCAATACTTGTGCATTGGCTGCCAATGCTGCCACAGCGAATGCGGCTAATAATACTACTTTTTTCATGGTTGTTATAATTTAAAATTATCGTATCACTTTATCTATATTCTCAAGAATATTTTTGGGGAAATAGACATTGACCGTCCAAGATGAATTTTGTACACCTTCTTGTGTGTAGTCAGCATCCACTGAAACCAACTCTACAAATCCAATACCTAATACTTCACTCACATCACCACTTAATGTTCCAGTTCTAAGTATTATTGCACTAATTTGCCCTAATTTCGTACCTTCATATTTACCATTCCCAGAAGTACCCTCATTATAAGCATCATCATTCAATTTATAACGAATAACGGAAGACTCCCTAGAATTAGAATCGTAGCCTATCTCTTTCATTTTATTCCAACTAATAAGAGTATTCTCCACATTTTCTTCACTATTTCCTTTAATAAAATCAATAACACCCTGTTCCAAACCATCTATCGAAGTATTAAAACCTATTCTACGAAATTTAATAGGTAAACCTGATCGATCGGAAGAATATAACGATGACATTTGTATATAAGCCTCTTTGCTAGATTCTTTCCATTTATTCGTCAATGATAAAAGAAGTTGCTCATTCTGTACTTCTTTATAATTTTCTATCGTATATTCTTTTCCTGTTGTTACACTAAAATAATTTCTTTCCGTTTCATTCGAATACAATTTTACATTCTTCCAGATATAATTAACGAGTTCTTTGATTCCAAAATCACTCCTAATCACTTCCTTTTTGTTCTCCTGCCAGTACACAATAGTAATTGTATTATTGCTACTTGCTTCAACCGTACTTGGAAGTGAACAAATCAACTTCATTTTATCATCAGATAAAGTACTAGTGATTTCTGTTTCATTAAACAGGACTTTCTCTACCTTATCCAAATTATCTCCTGTTATTTCAAATGTAGAAGTTCCAAGCATTACACTAGCTGGGCACTCTACATTTTCCGGTTTAACTTTTTTTGCAGCAAACTCATCAGCAGAATCGCTTTTTCTCCCTTCTAGTATATTATCTTTCTCTCCATAGCGATATATCAAAGTGATCTTCACAGCTTCTTCTTCCTCATAATAAGGAACAGTAACTTTTAATACTGTGTTGTTTGAGCTTTCTTTATCAATAGTGGCTTCAGTCGTACCAAAAAGCACCTTTTCTACCAAATTCAGATCTGTTCCCTCTAATGAGACTGACTCAAAGAAATCTGCCTCAAGGGAGGACACGTTTTCCAACTGAGGAGCACGCGGAGTTACCGTGAAATTTTTCTCTGTATCCTTTTTTACTAGTTGACCATCCCCATCTGTATACTCCAAAAACAAATTTACAGACTCTCCTATTGCTACCTCATAATAAGGAACTTCTACTTTCAGCTCTGTTCCCGAAGCGCCTTCAACAGCTCTGGTAGCCTCATCCTCTCCTATAATTTTTGCTTCAACATTACCGAAGAAAACCTTTTCCACTATATCCAGATTTTCACCTTCCAGCGTAATAATATCCAAATAACTAACATTATCCTGTGGCACTGTAATCAAAGAAGGTGCTTGAAATACTTCATCCACCACAAATTCACTGACCGTTTCGGCAGTCCCATACGGAGTAGTTACTTTAATCTTGCCCCCTGTCACCTCTTCCGTAGTCATCACTTTTATCTCTGTATCCGTAGCCTCACCGACAAGCGTTACCTCCTTTCCGCCTATTGTTACTTCACTCACTTCTTTCAAATCGGTACCGGTTATTGTAATTGTTACACCAGGCACCCCATGAGGTGGAACAAAGTTAGTTATAGTAGGTGCAACTGGAACCGGTTCTTCCGGTGCTCCGTCTTCCTTGTCATCACTACATGACACTGCGAACATCAATACACTGATAATAATTGAAGTCCATTTGCTTATTTCTTTTATTATATCTTTCATTGTTGTCATTTTCTTATCTTTAAAAACTCATTTTTCAGATCCCATCCTTCCAGAAATCATTATTTTTTCTCGAAATAGAAGTCAATTGTCATCGTACCATTTGCATCGGCAGCGGAAGTCCTGCTCACACTTATCAACTTCACAAAACCTATCTGAAGAACTTCCTTATAGTTCTTGTCCGTAACCATCAACAAATTAATACCACCAATCGTAATACCTTCATCATTACTTTCGTTATATGGCAAACCACCAGTTCCACCACTCATATCATCTTCCAGCTTATAACGAATAACCTGTTTCATTGGGCTATATAACAAACCTGCTTCAGCTGCCTTCTCTGCATCAAAATACTCCAACGTACCCTCATTGATCATTTTAATGAATTTGGCATCTGCTTCATTGCTCTCTTTGAGCTTACGGAATCGCAGTGGCACCCCGTTTGCTCCCGAAATCTGATTTCCATTACAAGTCCATCGTTTATCCAACAAACCACCATCTTTCGGATAAAGTGAACCAAAGTTCAAGCCGTTAGCACCAGGATATAATGCTAGATGAATCTTGCCTGCATTCGCTTCAAATTCACAAGGTGTATATGACAAACCTGTAATTCCACTAAAGAAATTCACATTCGGGTGTGTAGGTCCATACAACGTTATCCTCTTCCATACATAACAAGGAGATTCTTTCAGAGCGATATTACCAACTGATGTCTGCATCTTTCCACCAAAATAAACAAATTCAATCTTGGCATTATCATTTACTTCAAAATCAGTCGGTACCAAACAAGTTAATTTTTCCGATGTAGCTAGCTCAACAGCCAATTCACGACCTTCCAACAAAACTTTCTCAACCACATTCAAATTACTACCTATAATATCAAATGTAGCTCCAATAAATGCCTTTTCGGAAATTGAAGTAACAGACGGAGCAGTTGCATCCAATGTGAATGCATTTTCAATCACCAATTCCGTCGGATCTACGCCATAATTATACTTCAGCACAAGATCTACCGCTCCATCAGACTCATAATAAGGAACAATAATCTCTATCTTTTCATCCGACTGTAGCTCAAAATCACTTTTCAAAACAGACGCCTTTGTCCCAAAGCTGATTTCATTTACCAACTCCAGATTCTTACCTTTAATCACCATTGCAGCGAAGACTCCCGTTTCCTTAGACCATTCCGTCACTTCCGGTCTAAGATACTCAATCACAAAATCTTCTTCAGCGATAGCTGTTCCATAAGGACTGGTTACTTCTATCTTACCAGAAAGATTATCTTTAGTAATCTCCGCCATTACCAATGTGCGGTTCACACGAGTGACATTTGCTTCAACTCCACCGATTTTAATGGAAGTAACATCTCTCAAATGAGTACCCGTAATGCTGACCATCGTTCCAATTTGTCCGATTTTAGGAGTAAACCCTGTAATTTCGGGTGGGGTGGTATCCAAAGGATCTACGTTCAAGGTTTCATGGCAAGCCGTAACAAGCACTAATACGCTCGCTATAACAGAAAGCCACCCTATTATTATTTTATTTATATTCATCATGTCTTTCAAGTCTTTTAATTTACACAACTGCTTTAATAACCGACATTCTGTGTCGCATTCGGAGCCGAAATCATCACATTATAAGGAATGGGCAACAGCAACTGCCAGTTCTCCAATTTAGGATTCGGTACATACGTATTATATTTTTCATTGCCATAATAGTCGCTCTTACTACCACTACTTTGATTTCTTACCTTTTCCGTACGTAAATGGTTTTCCATTACTTCGATAAACTGGTTCGTACGCACCAAATCAAAAAATCTTTGGTTCTCCATAGCAAATTCCAGTCTTCTTTCTCTCGCCATCGCCGCACGATACTCCACACGGTTGGCAGGGGTTATCGCATCCAGTCCGGCACGCTCACGGATATCATTCAAATACCCGTTCGCTATATCCGTCGGTCCGTTCAGTTCATTCTCAATCTCTCCCAACATCAACAACACATCGGCAAAACGAAGAATCGGCCAGTCATTTTCCGCATCATAACGTACAGTCACCTGAGAATAATATTTCCTTACCCAGCCTACATGCTGAAGAACTCCCAGTTTGCTCGTCCAGGTTTCACTCAAAACCACTTCCATACGTTGGTCACCTGTCTCCGATTTATACGCATCAATCAAATCTTCTGTCGGACAATTATAACTACTTCCACTCCCATAGATTACCGCGTCTTCACTAGACGATGGAGCGAAATAATTGGCAAACGGAGATCCCAAGCCCTTACCACCGGCAAGATAACGGCATACGAATATCATCTCTTTATTCATCTCATTGGCCGTACTGAACAGATTTGCATAAGCACTGCCCGTCAGTCCGCTATCAAGCAACAGTCCATATCCGCTATTCTCCTTCACATCTTCCAACAATGTCTTTGCCTGTTCGAGCATCTTTGTGATTTTCCCATTATTGGAAAGTGTCAGATATACCTTAGCCAGCAACGTTTTCGCTGCCCACTGGTCGGCACGTCCCAAATTTTCATCATCATACTTTTCCGGTAGCTCTTTAGCTGCAAACTTCAAGTCTTCCTCAATAAAAGCATATATCTCATCTCTCGAACTACGTTCCGCCTGCTTGGCAACCTCCGGAGAAATCCGCTCACTCACCAAAAATACAGGACCATAAAGACGGACCAAATTGAAGTAGTGATAAGCCCGGATGAAACGTGCTTCCGCTTCAAACTGTATTCTCATCTGAGGATCGTCCGCACCGTCCAAATGCTGCAACACAGCATTGCAATTGGCTATATTGTGATACACCGCTTCCCAATAAGCGTTGTTCAACGCATTGGACGTTTCCACCTTATAAATATCCAGGTGAGTAATCTCCAAATCCGTACTACCCGTAGGAGCCTGATTACGGTTGCGCGAGTTGTCCGAACGCACCTCTGTTACAAAAAACTCCCTATCCAACGCATCTTGAATACCATTGTAACAAGCAATTACAGCCGAGTTCAATGCTGTGGTGCTATTATAGAAACCATCGCTATCCATTTTATCATACGACTCCCTATCCAGAAAGCTGTCACATCCCCAAAAGACCAACAGAATTGGTAAATATCTAAATACTCTTTTCATCGCTTGCCATTTTAAAAGTTAATGTTAAGTCCTACATTATACGTTCTCATAATTGGGAACGCTCCTGCCTGTGCACTATTCTTCACCATTGCGGCACGACTTCCGGAACGTGCTTCCGGGTTTACCCCCCGATAGTTGCTTGACATCAGATAAAGCAGATTCTGCCCCGTAGCATACACACGCAACCCAGAAAGTCCCATTTTGCGCAACATCTTTTTCGGAAAAGTATATCCGACAGTCACATCACGCAATGCCATAAACCCGGCATCTTCAATCAGATAATCAGTAAGGAAGTGAGAGATACCGAAATCACGGTACGGCACTTTCCCATTTCCCGGATGTTCCTCACTCAACCATCTTCCGGACATATACTTTGGTGAACGGTCATTAAATTCATTATAATTTCCGTTGGCGTTGAACACCTTTCCGCCCACTTGTCCTTGAATGACAAATGACAAATCAAAATCTTTATATTTCAAAGAGTTAGTCATCCCCCAAATAAAATCAGGATAAGGAGAGCCTAAAGGCACGCGATCGTCATCATTGATTACACCATCTCCATTAGTATTGGCTACGCGCAATCCTCCCGGACGGTCAGACACATGATGCGGGTTGTTGTTTATTTCTTCCTGCGTCTTCCATACACCAACCGTTTTGTATCCATAAAACTGAATCAACGGTTCACCCACTCTCGCAATATAATACTGTTTGTAGTTCCCCGCAGTAATCTGTTCTGCCGGTCCGCCTAAATCGAGTAAACGGTTGCGCGTCACAGATACATTAAATGAAGTATTCCATTTGAATTTACGACCGTTGAAATTATATGTAGTCAGCTCCACTTCAAAACCCTTGTTTCTCAATTTTCCTTCATTAGTCCATGCCTTATTGTATCCGGAAACACTGTTAACCGTTTTCTCGTAAAGCAAACTTTTAGTAATCGCATAATAATAATCGAATGTAATACCAATACGATTTTTGAAAAGCGCAATATCCAATCCGAGATTGTATTCTCCGGTCTGCTCCCATTGCAATGCTGAATTACCTAATGTTTTAGAATTATTGGCAAAGCCCACTATGACGGAACCACTTCCGGCACCCAGCACATAAGGAGCAGGATCGAGCAGATTGGTATTCGCATAATTAACGATGGCATTCGTTCCTGTGATACCGTAACTACCTCTAATCTTCAACTGATTCAGCCAAGGAACGTTTGCCTTGATGAAAGGCTCTTCTGAAACCCGCCAGCCACCTGATACGGAAGGGAACCATCCCCAGCGATTATCTTTACCGAACTTTGAACTACCATCCGTACGAATAGTAGCCGAGAACAGATAACGGTCTTTCAACGCATAGTTTATACGGCCGAAATAAGATACCATCGCATCATCACTTTTCCATGTTCCGGTACGTAAAGAAGTACCTTCATACTGATCTATTCGTCCGGCAGCACTCAATGAATAGATATCATCCGTCATAAAATCAAACCCGAGAATACCTGCCTTTGTGGTCGTATTCAGATAGACAGAAGCACCCAACAAAGCATCAATAGAATGTATCTTCTTAATTTTTGTGCTATAATTCAACGTATTTTCCGAAGATAAACGAACAGTCTTATTATTGGAATAATATCCACGACTAGGATCCGAATCATTCACCGCACCTTCTTTCCGGTAAACAGTCGACTCAGAATAATTCAAATTGTAACTATTGGAAGAACGGAATTTTAATCCTTTCAGCAACTTAATCTCAATATATCCCTGCAACTGCATACGATATTGCTCGGACGGTTGTGAGATACTTTCCAATGTGCCAAGGGGATTATTGTTGTTCGAGTTCCAAGGAGTAGCCCTCAAATCCGTAACCTCTTCTCCTGTCTGCGGATTGATGCCGGAATAAAGCATATTGCTAAAATGCGCACCTTTAGTATACTCGCCTACCTTTCTACCGGTAAGTGCCGCCGTGTATTCGTTGTGGCGTGCAGGCATCCACGATGGAGTACGCACAAATCCCATATAATTAGCTCCCGGACGTTCCGACTCCGTGTAAGTAGGGGCTATATTCACTCCTACCGTTACTCGCTTGGAAAGATCAGCATCAATACGCGCCCTGAAGTTATAACGTTGAAAGTAGTTCTTTTTCAACATACCTTTATCATCCGTATAAGCTCCGGACACGAAATATCGCAACCCTTTAGCTCCGCCACTAACGGAAAAATCGGCACTGAAAAAGAACGGATTACTGCGGAATGCTTCATCCTGCCAGTTTACATCACTGTTCTCCGCAATAATATACTGAGCAATGTCACCGGAAGAAAGAGATTGTCCGGTCAACTCATAATCTGCTATCCGTTGCTGTATATACTCTTTTGCATCCAACATCGGATAACGTTTGTATTCTTCCCTCATACCCCATTTCAATTTCAAGGAGTATTTGGGTTTGTTTGCCGTACCGCTCTTAGTAGTAATCATAATAACGCCATTTGCCGCACGCGAACCATAGATAGCAGCAGAAGCTGCATCCTTCAGAATCTCAATACTCCTTACATCACTCGGATTGATAGCGTCAATGCCGTCATCCATCGGGAAACCGTCTACGACAACCAACGGAGCACTGCTTGCACTAAATGAAGAAGTACCACGCACCATAATATCCGGTTCCGCTCCTACTTCTGAAGTAAGATTCAGAATCTGAACACCGGCAGCTTTACCCATCAGCGCCTGGTCCAAACGGGAGACGGGCATATCTTCAATGCCTTCCGTATTTACTTTAGTAATACCTCCGGTCAAATGGGATTTTTGTTGTACGCCATAACCCACAACGACTACCTCGTCGAGTTGTTGCAAGTCCTCATGCAACACCACGCGAATATTCTTTTTATTCTTCACAGAAACCGTTTGTGTTGAAAACCCAACATAAGAAAACTTCAAAGTAGTCTTATTAGCAGGCATACTGATGGAAAAATGACCATCTATGTCGGTGACAGCACCGGAAGAAGCACCGACCACAAAAACCGATACGCCGACTAACGGATCGTTATTGCTATCGACAACCGTACCCTTCACCGTCACCGATTGCTGAACACCTTCACTTCCCGGCGAAGAAGCTAAGGCGGAAGTTCCAAATATAAATACCATTAATATAGTACTTATTAGAAAGATAGGAATTCTTTTCATATTACAATGTTTTTCATATAAATGTTTGCGGAGAATCAAATCAATCCCTTCTTGGCCAGAGAAAGTTTTGCTTCATTCTTCCAGTTACAAAAATAGGGAATAGTCCATTGACGTGATTTATAGAATCTTCCAAAGAGTTGTAGAGAAGGTTCCACGCTTGCAATATTCCTCCCAATTCTTGTAAAAATAGCCCAGAGATGGGTATACAGCGTAAAATAAGCCTATTAGCAAAGACTATTCCCCATTTTTTTATTATTTTTGCTTCATCGTAATTAGGCACCCCAAATATAATTCATTTATGAAAAAGCTACTATGTATTTTAGTCGTTTCTATACTTTCGCAAGTCATTTTTGCGGCTCCAAGATATCATTTCTCCAATTTATCCGTCAAAGACGGGCTATCGCAGTTGAACGTCACCTGCATATACCAAGACAAACAGGGATATATGTGGTTCGGCACACGCAACGGGCTGAATAAATTCAATGGGAACTCTTTCGAGATCTTCTGGAATCACGCCGACGACCCTCATAGTATCAGCAGTAACACTATTGCCTGCATCACCGAAGATGCAGAAGCCAACTTATGGATCGGTACGGAAAACGGCTTAAACAAACTCGATAAAAGCAGGAATAGTTTCAAACGGTACTACCTTACGCACAAGGCCGGTTCAATGAACAATAAAATCCTATCGCTTTACCTTGATAAAGAGAATATATTATGGGTAGGAACTCTTTCAGGTCTCTTCATATACGAACCCGAATCGGACAATCTGAAAGCGGTTCCCATTAAAGAGTTGGTTGATAATTCCATCAGTGCCATTCTGGAAAAGGACAACGAACTGTATCTCGCTTCCAGCAGAAACGGACTCCTGATTTACGATAAACAGAAAAAACGGGTAGCCCGTTCTTTCCGGACGGATTCCAAAATCCTGCCCATCAGTTCCAATTACCTCAAGGATATCTATATCGACAAGAAAGATAATATATGGCTGGGGACTTATAAGGACGGTGTATGCGTCATTAAACACGATTTGTCGGAAATAGTGCATTATAATACCTCAAACGGATTATCCAACAATAATATCCGTTGTATCAAAGAATCTCCTTCGGGCGAAATGTGGATAGGGACTTTCGACGGACTCAACATCGTCAATCCGGTGACAAGCCGAATCTTGACATACAAATATGGCGAACAGGGAACACTGACCCATCACTCTGTGTATAGTATCCTTTTCGACAGAATGCAGACCATCTGGATCGGGACTTATGCCGGAGGAGCCGACTATTACAATCCTTACGGACATCTGTTTGACTTTTATAATCCGGGAGTTGCCTTAAATACCAATCCTGGTATCTTAGGTCCATCCATTGAATACAACGGAACACTGTATATCAGCTCCGAAGGTGGCGGTTTAATTGCTTTCGATCTGGAACAACAGACTTTCCAGCAATATAAGTTACCACAACATACCGGAACTTCCCCCCAAAGTATATTCAAAACCATCTATTTGGACGGAAACCGTATCTTATGTGGAACCGGTCAGGGAGAAGTGTACGAATTCAACCTGCATTCCCAGCAATTCTCCTTATTTTATCAGACAACAGACCGCAGGCCTATCTATCACATCAGCCGAAGCCGGTCGGGACATATTATTATCGGTGGTATCAGCATGGGCGAGGGGCTTGTATTTCTCTCCAATGACGGAACACATACCATACAAACCGAGTTTCCGGTCAAAGGTAAGGGCAACGTCCATTTTTCACACGTGATCTGCGTCTGCGAAGTGGATAACGATGTTTACCTTATCGGAACGAAAAGCGACGGGCTATTCTGCTATGACAAAATCAACCGTACGCTCATTGCTTACGACCGCACAAACGGACTGGCAGCAACATCTATCAGCAGCATTCTGAAAGACCGTTCGGGAAGGATTTGGATTAGCAGCGTCGACGGAGGACTAAGCGAGCTCTCTCTTTCCACCGGGAAATTCACTACCTACAACGAAAATAACGGCCTGTTGAACAACCAGGTGTGCAAAGTGGTGGAAGGAAATGACAATACATTGTGGCTCACTACCTTGAATGGGATTTCTAACCTTGATCTCCGTACGCGGAACATCATCAATTACGGACAGGAAAGCGGCATACAGGTACAGGAATTCTCACCTTGCGCAGGTATCCGCCTTTCGGACAACCGGATATTCTTTGCAGGCAACAATGGTTTTACGCTCTTCAATCCAAGTGATATAATCACTAACCCTAATATTCCCCCCATCATTCTGGATAAACTGTACATCAACAACACTTTGATACAACCGAACGATAAGGCGGGTATTCTCAAAGAAAGTATTTCCACCCAGAAAAAGATTGTACTGAAATATAATCAGACGAATATAATGATTGAATATTGTGCGCTGAATTATATCTTTAACAATAAAAACCAATATGCTTATAAGCTGGATGGATTCGATTCCGATTGGAATGAAGTAGGAAGCCGCCGTACTGCCTATTACACCAACATTCCGGCAGGCACTTATCATTTCGTGGTGAAAGGCTCCAATAATGACGGTATCTGGAATGAACAAGGAACAGCTCTGGAGATTATCGTCCTGCCGCCATTATGGAAAACTTGGTGGGCTTATTTGTTTTACAGCACTATTGCCATCGCCTTGATTGCCTTTATCATCCGCTACTTTACCGAGAAAAGACGTTTACAGAATAATATCCGATTGAAACAAATGGAAGCGGAAGTACACGAGGAATATTACCAGGAACGTAATCGTCTTTTCACCAACTTTTCTCATGAGCTTCGCACACCGCTGACATTGATTATCGCTCCTCTGGAAGAATTTGTCAAACGTACGGATCTGGCTGAAGATATCCATTATAAGATTCAGTTGATGCTACGCAATGCCCAACGCCTGTTGCGCATTGTCAATAATCTGATGGACTTGCAGAAGAATGAAAGCGGAACAATGAAACTGCAAGTTTCGGAGAATGACATCGTTAAGTTCACCCATGAAGCAGTAGCTTCCTTCCAGGATCTGGCATTATATCGGAACATCCATCTGAAATTCAAGCATTCCGTTGACCGGCAACCGCTGTGGTTCGACTGGAATATGTTGGAGAAAGTGTATTTCAACTTCCTCTCCAACGCTTTCAAGAATGTGCCGGACGGCGGCTCCGTACTGGTAGAGATGGACATAAAACCTCTTTCCGAACTGAGTATTTTTGTACCCGCCAAGTTGAATAGATATAAGAATGATGAAATAAGATATCTCACCGTATCTATTCAAGATAACGGTGTAGGCATCGCTCCCGATGAATTGGAAAAGATTTTCCGTCCTTTCTACCAAGTAGCGCAGAACGAACATTCCAAATCGGGAACAGGCATCGGACTGAGCTTGAGCAAAGCGATCATAGAAATGCATCATGGAATAGTATGGGCGGAAAACGCAATCGGTTCAGGAGCGATTTTCAGGTTTGTTCTACCCATTGATAAGAGCTGTTTTGCTCCCGAAGCAATTGTAGAATCCACTGATAATGCGTCTGTATCATTCAATGTGGAACTTCCTGACACAGCTTTCGAACCAGAGAATTCGGGAAAGAAGCAATCGACTATTCTTGTGGTAGAAGATAATCGCGACCTGAACAATTACATCTGTTCCTGCCTCGCGGATAAATACAATGTAGTGGGTGTCACCAACGGTGAGGACGCCCTTTCCAAAGCCGTCAACCTGCTTCCTAACCTGATCATCACCGACTTGATGATGCCCAAGATGAATGGCATCGAACTTATCCAAAGACTGAAGAAAGATATGAATACCAGTCATATTCCTATTATTATGGTAACTGCCAAAACCGGTACGGATGATATCAAGGAAGGGTATGCCGCAGGAGCTGATGAGTACATCACAAAGCCTTTTGATGCCTCTATTCTGAAAATAAGAGTGGATAATCTTATTCAAAGTCGCGAGAAGTTGAAAGACCTTTACAGCAAGAACTTCTCCCTCGAATCGCTGGGCGTAGATGTAACTTCCGTCGACGAGAAATTCATGCAAAAGTTATATGCCACTCTGCAACAGAACATTTCCAATTCCGATCTGAATCTTGATGCGTTCTGTAAAGAGCTTGGACTGAGTAAATCAAACCTTTATCGCAAAATCAAGCAGATCACCGGTTACTCACCAAATGAGTTCATCCGCAATTTCCGACTGGAAACTGCCGCGAAAATGCTAAAAGAGACCGATATGACGATTACGGAAGTATATTGCGCCGTTGGCTATAATAGCTTGGCGTATTTCTCGAATTGTTTCAAGGCGTTGTACGGAATGTCACCTACTGAGTTCAAGAATAAGCAGGAAGGGAAATAAATTCATAACCGGTATGGAAATGAACTAATCTTAGTTTTCCTAAAACCTAATTGGTAGTATGCAATGATTTAATACTCGTTATACATAACTTTATTCGTCTGACTATAGTTGAACTTTCGTCTGACAACGGTTATTCTTTCGTCTAACTATAGTCAGACGAAAAAGAAACCGTTGTCAGACGAATAAAATCATGCATCATCAACCATAAATTCATGAAGCATTAAAAATAATCTTATAACATTACTACTCTCTATTCTTTCATCATGATTACATTATCCGGAACAGAAAAGCCAATAGGTTGACGCTCAGCATCAGTGATAGATTCGTCACCTTCAGTCTCATACCAAATACCAAGTGCCTCATTCAGCTTCCAATGGATCTTTGTAGGAGATAATAGATGGATATACCCGCCACTAATACCCTTGCCGCCAAAATGTTTTTTACGTTGGTCATAAAACCAGACACTTACATAATTGGGATCAATCTCATTTAAAGTATACGAATGATTAGAAGCCCATATATACAGATTATCAGGACGAGGTTCTTTCGAAGAATCCCAGTACACAGGAAGTTCACCCCAATAATTTTCTATTATTTTTCCTTTTACGGAAAGATAATAGCCGCCATAAAGTCCGTTATATATGTCAGACCTCCCGATTTTCTGCCCTTTTTGTAATCTTATCTTAAAAATAGTATCGCTATTTTAATAAACCCAAGTACCGACATAAGCATCCAGATTCTTTGTTGGAGATACGCTTTTTTGTGGTTGCGACTTCTCCTCGCATTTTTCCATCATTTCGTAATAAGTTTCCTCATAGCAATGGTCTCTCTTACTACCACTACGAGCCATCAGTTCTTTCGTATTCTCATCAATGGGGGTTATCTTGCCCACAATCTTACCGTCCCGATACTTCCAGCCGTTTATCATACTACCGTTCAACTTAAAGAACATCACTCTGCCGTCAAATTTCTTGTCGCGATAAAGGTAAGTATTACGATTTATCCGCTTCTTTTTCAGATACTTGTAGGAACCGACAAATATCGAAACAAAGCTGCGCACCTGTCCGGTCTCCAAGTTCTTCAAGATAACCAGATGAGTCGAGTTGCGAAGTTTATTCTTCGCATGCAATTCGTCAAAATGAAGGCGGGTCTCCTCATCAACAATCATATGCCGGGCCTGAGTCAGGATAGGCATCTGAACTACCTCATAACGTCCACGGTTACTCTCGGTGGCATGCGACCACTTGGGTTTAATGAATGCAGGCATATCATCATTGCCGCCGAAACGTGTATTGAAACAAACCACCGAATCATAATGCGACTCATACCATTGCCGGGCTACGGAAACGGTCAACTGCTTGTTATGTTTACGGGATTCACGATGATCTACCGACCGAACTCCCCACTTCTCTCCACCATAGCAGACAGACAAGCTGCCGATGCCCAACAATGCCAATGATGCAAACAATAAATATTTGCGCTTACTTACTTTCATAAGTTACCAAATTTATAAATTAAACTTTAGATTGGCTCTCCGCTAAGAATGATAACTGATCGCACAATAATGCAACAAGATATCAATACTATAGCGAAGAGCCAAGGTACTTCGAAGGATTTTTATGATATTGATACTCTCTATTCTTTCATCATGATTACATCATCCGGAACAGAAAAGCCAATAGGCTGACGCTCAGCATCAGTGATAGATTCGTCACCTTCAGTCTCATACCAAATACCAAGTGCCTCATTCAGCTTCCAATGAATCTTTGTAGGAGATAATAGATGGATATACCCGCCACTAATACCCTTGCCGCCAAAATGTTTTTTACGTTGGTCATAAAACCAGACACTTACATAATTGGGATCAATCTCATTTAAAGTATACGAATGATTAGAAGCCCATATATACAGATTATCAGGACGAGGTTCTTTCGAAAAATCCCAGTACACAGGAAGTTCACCCCAATAATTTTCTATTATTTTTCCTTTTACGGAAAGATAATAGCCACCATGAAGTCCGTTGTATATTGCAGACCTACCGACTTCTTGTCCTTTTTGTAATCTTACCTTAAAAATAGTATCGTTATTTTGATAAACCCAAGTACCGACATAAGCATCCAGATTCTTTGTTGGAAGTACGCTTTTTTGTCCCATAAGGCTACCAGTCGTAACAACTAACAGTAATAAAATAATTTTTATTGTTTTCATAATACATTTATTTACAGTCTTTATCAATCAATTTATTGTTCTCATCCAAATCTTTGGCAATCCAGTTCTCGAAATTATCATCAATATGTTCATCTTGCATGGGACGAAACATTACAGATAGCCCTGCCTTATGCTTCGTAAAGAAAGACATAACTTGCTGTATTTTAATCTCAAATCCAGAGACTATTTCTCCATTATCAATTCTAGTATTCCACTCATCATCAAACTCCTTATTACGAACTTTTTCTGCAAAAGTAGTGAAATCTTTAGGAGAAGAAATCATGATACTCAAACAGCCATAATAAGAAACTACTCCATAAGTAAAATCATCTGATTTGATATGCCCCTGTTGATAACGAAGAGATAAGGCTTTCAGGTCACCCAAAGAAGGAATCGTTGCCCCTCCTCCAGGATGAGAATGATACCATTCTTTAAATTCATGACCTGCCACCTGAGCATTGGTATATTTCACACTTCCCATATCAGTGAATGTGGGATGTATTATTACACCTTTAGATGTATAAATAAAACCTTGTTCCGTGTTACCTGCTTTATGCGGATACGTTTTCTTATAAATTTCATTGATTCGAGATACTAATCCGGTATCTAAAGATAATTCTTGAGCTCTATCACAAGGTTTGGGAATAGAATCATTATGACCTGAACAATTGATTTTACCACAAATAGGACATGTTACATCCGGCTCAACTCCGCCTCCGAATTCCTCATCCTCTACCCAAACATCCTCACAAACCTGTGTGTAAATAGGTTTATCTACCTTTTGACAAGTAACCACCGTCTCAACTCCCCAAAGCCCGAACTCCTCATCGTAGTAAGGCTGTGCCTCTTCCTCACATTCCTCTACCTCTTCATAGTAGGTTTCCGTATAGCACTGCTCTTCCCAATAACCACCACTACGAGTCATCAGAATCTTCGCATCCTCGTCAATTGGCATTATTTTGCCCACAATCTTACCGTCACGATACTTCCAGCCGTTTATCATACTACCGTTCAGCTTGAAGAACAAGACTTTGCCATCGAAATCCTTCTCACGATAAAGATAAGTATTACGGCTCATACGCTTCGTCTTCTTCAGATAATCATAGGAACCCACAAAAACAGAAATGAAACTACGCACATGACCGGTCTTCAAGTCCTTCATGATGACCAAATGAGTAGAGTTGCGAAGTTTCTTCTGCGCACGCAACTCGTCAAAATGAAGACGGGTCTCCTCGTCAACAATCATGCGCCCAGTCCTCTCCGTCATAGCAGGCATAGAAGCCAATGCTTAGCAACGCCAATAATGCAAACAGTAAATGTTTGCGCTTACTTTTTCTCATAAGCATTTGATTTTTTAGTAAAACAATTATTTCTTTCTTGAATAATTACTCTAAAAAAGGATGTTGCAAAGACTTAATATTAGTCCAGCTTCTTTGGGAACATCCTCTTAAACATTAGCGTTTATCTTTTCACAAAATCCATATAGACTGATTTCAGTCGCCATTTACTTCTCTTTTTCTTGAAAAATGCCCTAACATAAACAGTAGAATACCGATTGGAGGAAAAATTCTTGGCGACCAACTTAGCTGTTCTTTTCCTTATATTCATTTCATGAATCTCTAAAATAAAACAACAATACGTTGTAACTATATCTGCCTTATCCAAAATACGAGATTCCAAACAAGAAAGGTCCTTGGTAAAACGATTTCCAACAAGATATTTTATCTCCATATTATCCATAAACTCGTTTATTATTTGGCACTTACAAGATTTTGTATCTTGTGAAAAAGAATCTATGTTTATAGATACCAAAAAGATGATAAACAAAAAAAGAGAATTCATAATTATTTCCTTAATGATATTATTATTTCCGACAACAAACAAATAGCTATAAACCAAACGGCAATCCCTGACAATATACTGACTGCCCATCTAAAACATTTAGTACGTAATGATAGCATCTTTCTTACAAGAAAGTACCATATACAAAATATAATGTATGACAGACACAATAAATTCATTAAAATAAACTCTGACAGAATAGAATTCTTTAAAATATTACGACCAATACTTGGAATAATCAATTCTACCATAAAAATACAAAAAACAATCAACCCTATAGTTGATAATATACACAAGATTAATAGTTTAGCAATTTTCATACTACTTTAAGATTTTAGGCTCTCCGCCACAAATAATATCCAATTGCACAATAATGCAACAAGATATCAATACTATAGCGAAGAGCCAAGGTACTTCGAAGGATTTTTATGATATTGATACTCTCTATTCTTTCATCATGATTACATTATCCGGAACAGAAAAGCCAATAGGTTGACGCTCAGCATCAGTGATAGATTCGTCACCTTCAGTCTCATACCAAATACCAAGTGCCTCATTCAGCTTCCAATGGATCTTTGTAGGAGATAATAGATGGATATACCCGCCACTAATACCCTTGCCGCCAAAATGTTTTTTACGTTGGTCATAAAACCAGACACTTACATAATTGGGATCAATCTCATTTAAAGTATACGAATGATTAGAAGCCCATATATACAGATTATCAGGACGAGGTTCTTTCGAAGAATCCCAGTACACAGGAAGTTCACCCCAATAATTTTCTATTATTTTTCCTTTTACGGAAAGATAATAGCCGCCATAAAGTCCGTTATATATGTCAGACCTCCCGATTTTCTGCCCTTTTTGTAATCTTATCTTAAAAATAGTATCGCTATTTTGATAAACCCAAGTACCGACATAAGCATCCAGATTCTTTGTTGGAGATACGCTTTTTTGTCCCATAAGGCTACCAGTCGTAACAACTAACAGTAATAAAATAATTTTTATTGTTTTCATAATACATTTATTTACAGTCTTTATCAATCAATTCATTGTTCTCATTCAAATCTTTGGCAATCCAGTTCTCGAAATTATTATCAATATGTTCATCTTGCATGGGACGAAACATTACAGATAGTCCGCCTTTATACATTCAAGGTCACTTTTTATAATAGTTTTCTTAGTAACCTCGGGAAGCCGATCGAAGTTTTCGGACATAGCATGTATCACCGAATCATATTTCCCATATCTGACAAAACGCATTTCAGAAATGGGAAGATGAGAAAAAACAACTTCATAAAGTGAATCTGTTTTCCGGAAATGGTCGTAATAGGCAGCATTCGGAATGATTTCTTCTTTACTTTGATGATACTGCATATTGGCAATCAGGAAACATGCCGCCTCAAATTCCTGCATATCCTTCTGCCTGAAATGATTGAGTACGCGTTCCAACTCATTACGATTATCACCGGACAACGCCAATACTTCTTCTACTTCTCTCGGATAGGGACGGCAGGACATGACAATTATCAGTATACCCGCCAAAAAGAGTGTCTGTTTCATGCTTTCAAGTATTAAATACAAGGTTCTAATTGTTGATTGCACGAAAGTATGTGACTTATAGAACAATGAATTACAGATATAAGCCAGATAATTGTAAAAATATGTTTTGATTGAATTTTACAATTAAAGGATGTCATATCTTTAAATGAACTTTACAATCTACATTGAAAGATAAAGCATAGATAATAGATATAAGTAAAAGGCTGCAAACTCTATCAAGTTTGCAGCCTTTTACACATCAAACAATACTGCCTACATTTCTATAAATTCCGAATGTCATAAGTCCCGCCCGCTTTTGTGGCAAAACTGATGAGATGTTCTCCCAGAACCTTTACTTTCACTTTCCGTCCGTCTTCCGCATTGACTGCTACCGTTCCTGCATGGTTACATTTCAAAATACATTCGCCGCCACTTCTTGATAAAATCTGCATACGGGTGATTTGCTTGTTGCTCCACTTCACGGAACAAACAAAGTTCCCACGAGCCACCAGCCCCTTATAAGAGCCGCTTGACCATGCATCCGGCAAGGCCGGAAGAGGTTCGATATATCCTTCGTGACTTTGAAGAAGCATTTCCGCCACTCCGGCTGTTGCCCCGAAATTACCATCTATCTGGAAAGGCGGATGCACATCCCATAAATTCTCCAGTATGCCGGTTTTCAACAATTGCTGATACAATTTAAAAGCCCTGTTTCCATCCTTCGTACGAGCCCATAGGTTCAACCGGTGTGCCATTGCCCAACCTGTCGATTTATCTCCACGATTGTCCAACGTGACAATGGAAGCCTTCATCCATTCAAGAGTAGTACCATTGATAAGAGTTCCCGGATAGAGTGCACATAAGTGGGAGATATGACGATGATGTGGGTCGCCGATATCACTGTACTTCTTTTCTTCCCGATATTCCTTGATTTGTCCGGATTCTCCAATATGGATAGCATCCAATTTGCCGATTTGCTCCTTGACAAGCCGGAGAAACGGGTCTTTGATTTTCAAGATATGTGCAGCCTTCAACACATCATTATGATTCTCGTAAATCATGCTTTGGTCGAACGTGCATCCTTTAGTCTGATAATATTCTCCCTGATGACGCTGTTCGGGCGAAGCGGACGGCTCTGCCAGTAAAAAGCCGTCGGGTGAAAGCCTCAACGTCTTGCTCAAGAATTTCGACATCCCCAAAATGGCGGGATAAGTATGTTCACGCAGGATTTTCTCGTCGCGCGTAAAGTCATAATAATCCCAAAACAGTTTCGTGGTGAATCCGCCCGTTCCCGGTCCGGAGTGTCCGCCGGGACCGGGGATGGCGAACGCATTGGCTCCCGTACCGATAGTCCATCCGTTCTCTTCCGGATCGGCAGCCAAAGCAGAAGGGTTATACTTCTTAAGATAGGCAATGGCCTTTTGATTCGCCTCCTTGCGGAACGCCTCGTTATAATCCACATATGACTCGAACAGTTCCGCAAGGTTTGTATTGAATACCGGCCAATAGTTCATCTGAATGTTGATATTATGCCAATACCCTCCTGACCATGGCGAATAATCGTACTGACTCCATACTCCTTGCAAATTAGGTGGTAACGCCCCCTTCCGCGAGGAAGCAATCAGCAGATAGCGTCCATACTGGAAAAGCAACTCTTCCAGATACCTTTTCTCCTTGCCATTCTTATAATCCAGCAACAACCGGTCGGTGGGAATATTCGACTGTTTATTTGTCAGAGACAGCTCGACGCGGCCATACAACTCTCTATAATCCTTCAGATGCTCCATCCTTAACGCAGCTTCTCCCTTTTGTATAGCTTGTGCGATGCGCCGGGTCACAGCTGCATGAGGATGTTCATTGCCAGTAAACTTATTTTCCGGTGCAAGCGTGAACAAGGTCTCGTTCAACTGGTAAGAAGTCCCGGCAGCAATCAGCAGAACGACACTATCCGCATTGTTCACCTGAATCATCCCGTGGTCTCCGTCTGCATCATTAAAAGCACTCATCATACCACCACTTGGCAACACCTTGATTTGGGCTTCGTACGGAAGACGGAAGAACTGGACTTCCCCAGTCATGGTAATCAAATCGCCTTGCGCAGACACACGTCCCGTCCGCCCGTTCTTCTCGTCATTATATTCACGCAAATAGGGAAGAACCGGCCGAAGAAGAAAAGTCACCTTTCCTGGTTTGTCCGCTTTCAGTTTGACAACAATGACATTACTGGGATAATTGGCGAAATACTCCCGCATATAATTTACACCATCGTACTCGTAACTGACCGTAGAGATAGCATCGTCAAGAGACAGCACACGACGATAGTTCATGGGAACCTGATGATGGATATCCAGGTAAATATCCGCAAAACTGGTAAGGCCTCCCCTGTTATAAGGCCCTTTGTTTCCAAGTGTTTTCTCGGTCAGTTGGATGCGTTCAGTATCCGTACGTCCGAAAACCGACGCTCCCATATATCCGTTTCCGATAGGTAGACTCCAACGCTCCCAATCTTCATCGTAAGGAAAGCCCCTGCTCTTAACACGACTCACAGAACCACTGTTAGGCGCAGGTTCATTATACCATAATACACTTTTCTTACTTTGGTTAGTCTCCACATCGGCAACTCTTTTCGAAGAGTTCTGCGCATATAGAGTGACACCTGCATAATTCATAAAGAATATGCTTATGAATACAATCAATCTCTTCATTATCCTTTTTTATAGACATTATTTAATACAAAGACAATACAACTTTCTGTTTCGGCAGTCCTTTCGCTTTTACTGTCAGCACCACTTTACCTGTGCCCTGATAAGCACTGCGAAGAACCACTAATGCCATTCCGTTATAAGCATTCCGTTCCAATGATTGGAAAGAAGTCAGGTCCGTAGCGTCACCATTATCCGTAGCGACAATTTCTGCCGGACCGGAGACAGAAAACTTCAAATGGTTATTTGCACGGGGAACCATACGGCCTTTAGCGTCTACAACTGTCACACGAATAAATGATAAGTCGGAACCGTCCGCTTTCAATGCGTTTTTTTCCGGAGTGACTTGTATTCTTGCCGGTTTCCCGGTTGTTTCCACCGTTTCCTCCGCCCACCTTTTCCCGTTTTTATAGGCCACCGCTTTCAGTACACCGGGCTCATAGCGCACATCCATCCATCTCAAACGATCGTAAGCATGCGATTTCTCTTTCCGTCCCAAAGACTTTCCATTCAGGAAAAGTTCCACAGTATCTCCAGAAGTATAAACATATACAGGAGTTATTTCACCGATACGATTCTCCCAATTCCAATGGGGCAGGATATGTACCGTAGGCACATCCGGACGCCAATAACTTTTATAACAGTAGTAACGGTCCTTCGGGAAACCACACAAGTCGACAATACCAAAATAAGAACTACGGGAAGGTGACTTGATTTTGCCTAATGCCTCCAATTCCTTTTTAGCTTTCTCCCGGTCTTTCGGATCGCTGAAGTTCAAAAGATTAGTCAGATCTTTATTGTAGGGCGTAGGCTCTCCCAGATAGTCGAATCCTGTCCACACAAACTCTCCGCTCATTGAAGGATATTTTTCAAGCATGACAAATTCATCTTCGGGCATACATCCCCACCCTACGGTTTTCATATCATAAGAAGAAAGCTGGAAATTCGCACGGTTATCACTGGCCCGTGTATTCACAGGAAAGAAATACTCTCCACGCGAGCTGGTGGCGGAAGAAGTCTCGCTGGCATGGTAACGACGTGTCGGATTTTGTTTCAAAAAATCGCCATACACTTTCTGATGATAGTTCTGTCCGAAAACATCCACATGATTCACAATTTCACGATACGCAATATCTCCTCGGTTGCAGCCATAGGAAGTAGGACGTGTAGGATCTTCGTCATGGCTATATGCAGTAAGCTTATGAGCTATTTCCACTCCCGTGTCAGTCGATTGGTCAGGAACCTCATTTCCCAAACTCCACATAATAACGGAAGGATGATTACGGTAATGCCTTACCAGAGAACGCATATCCGCTTCACTCCAATCATCAAACAATACACTATAATCATTTTTACGCTTGCCTTTCCGCCAGGCATCTGCCAATTCCAACTGCATAAGGAATCCCATGCGGTCACACAAAGCGACAAGTTCCGGTGCAGGCGGATTGTGGGATGTACGGATAGCGTTCGCCCCCATTTCTTTCATAATCCGCAACTGCCGCTCAGCCGCAACGATATTGAACGCAGCCCCCAAAGCCCCTAAGTCATGGTGCATACATACTCCTTTTATGGGAACTTTTCTGCCATTCAACATAAACCCGTTTTCTAAAGTAAACTCCGCATTCCGAATCCCAAAAGAAGTCTCATACCTGTCGATCTCTTTTCCACCGACCATAATACGACTGACTGCCACATAACAATCCGGTGCATCAATATCCCATAATTGTGGGTTCTTCACACAGAAGCGTGCAGCAGTCGTTATCTTACTCTTTTTCCTGACAATTATCTCTTCATTCCGAAAATCAGCGACTTCTTTTCCGACAGGTATTCCATCCTTATCCTGCAAATATACACTGGTTTGCACTGCAACACGAACATCCTTATTTGTATGATTCTCCATGCGAACCGACATTTCCATTGTAGCCTTTTCCTTAGTTACATTCACATTGCGCACAAAAGTTCCCCATTGTGACACATGTACCGGAGAAGTCTTTACCAACCATACATTCCGATAAATTCCCCCACCGGGATACCAGCGGGAGGCATCATTCGGATTATCCAGACGAATAGCTAATACATTCCGTTGACCGGCTTTCAGATAAGGAGTCAAATCCAAACGGAATGAGGTATATCCGTAAGGCCACCCACCTACATAATTACCATTACACCAGACAGATGCATAGGACATGGCTCCATCTATGTCCAGATAAATCTGTTTTCCCTTATCTTCCTGCGGCAAATCAATCGTTTTGCGATACCAACGTATTCCCCAATAAGGAAGTTTCCCGGTCGCTCCGTCATAATCAATATTAAAAGGTCCTTCGATAGCCCAGTCATGCGGTAAATTCAATTGTCTCCAATTGCTGTCATCAAAATCCGGTTTCACGTATGCTATCTCATTGCCCGGATTTCCTTTCGGACGTATATGCTTCTTCCCGAAAAGAATGAAATCATTGGCACAAGGAAGCAAGTAAGGCTTCAGACGAGTATAATGCAAAGCGGAATCTACTTCTTGAGGGTCATGCTCCTGATAGCGCCAATCACGATTTATATTAATACGCTCACGTACAGGCAATTCACCGGCATAGCTTATCTGCCACTCTATGAGCAGCAAGCTGATAAAAAATAATATATTCTTCATAGATAAAAATATTTAATTGCTAACATGGTATAAAACGCCCTGCGCCATCGGGCGAATGTCATTCACTTAGATGGCGCAGAGTCAACTTCAACTTTCTTATGTCAAAAACGATAGATTCAAGTATCCTGAATCAGTCTTCTCCCAGATTCTCAAACGACTTGCCATCTTTTATCTTATCGGCAGCCATTTCCTTAGAGTAATAGTCTTTAGAAATTTCCAAATATTTCTTAAAGAGACGTTTTACCGTTTCAATCTCATCGCCCTCAGTAATCGGGGTACGTGCTTTGTTGTATGTAGAGACGAAACTCATCTCCCAGTCTCCCATCTTATTGTAGAGCTCATTTGCGCGGAAAGCTTCACGACCGTAAGCTAACGGCAAACCTTCCTCCTTATATTCCTCGCCACGGTCAAGATAGCCCAACATCTCATCGTAGAACATTTTCCAGCGTTTCAGATAGAAGTTCTCAATCAGCCCGCTCCATTCACGCCAAGAGTAGTCGAAAATACGGGGATCACCGTCACCACCCCAGATAGTAACCAATGAAGTGGCGTCCTTCTCAAACAGATTCTTTTCTTCTTCCGTAGTTCCCCAACTGCGGGCATCAGTCAGCCATTTATCGAAATTGAACTCTTCACGGGTACGGAGCAACACATCCGTATCGTGCATCAGTTCGAGGAAACGGTTACTATGCAACAGGAAGCCTTTACGGTCTTTCTTACGGAAAGCACCCGCAGCGCGTTTGTGCATCACCTGTCCCAGATTAGTCAATATCTGGCGTTGCAAATCGACGAGATCGAAACGGTAAGGTTTGGAAGCTCCCATTTTATCTGCTTCCTCCAGAAGTAATTTCTGGGCTTTCCATAACAATAGTGGTGAATAAGGAATGCCCAATCCTTTATTCGGTCCCGACTTCTTGACATTCAATGCCGGACGGGCTGCAATAATCGAACTGCGCTCCGTTCCATTCGTTCCTTTCTTATAAGGGCCTTCGAGCAAGTATCGCCATGCCTGTGCCGTCTTTTCGGAAGGCGCTCCGTAACGGCGTGCCGCATATCCCGCCAACCACTCTTCAATATTGACTTCCCCTGCATGAAGCGGCATTTCAAACGCCAACTCATAGAAAACCGGATTCTGAATGATAGACTCCATAAACAAACCCGAACCACATACATTGTCCCATTTGCTACGGGAAGTGGCATATTGATTGGAAGCTATCAAGCGCAAATCACCGTGCATATTGATACGTCCGCCAAAATTATGAAGATTGCCCGCCACGACCGGATATCCCCAGACAGGAGCATTCTTGTTATCCTTCTCCTCCTTATGTGTCTTATTACAACGTCCGCCGTTCAAGTCCAAGATGAGCAAATCCGATTTGGGAACAGCTTTCACTATCGGCTCACGTAAACTCCATGACTGCATTGCCCACAAAGCATTTGGGTCGAATGACTTGAAAAGCTGATGAATCGCTTTTCCAACCGCACCTAGATATTCAGGAGTATCAACAGGTGGTTTACCTTCGTGGAAAGGGTCGGCTGCATAAACACCATGTGCTCCGAAGAGTTTTTTCTCCTCTTCCATGAAGTCACGTCCGAAAGATTGGAACAAAGGATCGGTCGGATCGAGTTGGGCAGCTCCCTGAAAACCGCACCAGCCTCCGCGTTTACTGATCTTCGCTTTCGGAAATTTCTGTCGCATCTCGCGGGGAACATAGCCGGAGAAACCTTGCTGAATGGGTTGCATGCCCAATTCTAACTGGCGCTTAATTACCTTTTGTCCCAATTCGACATGAGATTGTATCCATGACAACGGAAGCGGACCGCCATAGCTTTGTATATTCTGCATCCACTGCCATGCGGAATGGGCCGGTCCTGCCAGACAGGCACGGGCTTCTTTGTCTGTAAATCCGTATTTCATCAATGTATTATACCATACAGCCTCCAGTCCGATAGGCGCAAGCGGCATATTGATGGAGTTCATCGCCATATAGTCCAATTCGCGTTCCCAACGTTTCCAATCCCACCAAGGCGCGGTGTAACTGAATGTACAGTAGTTCATGTAAACACGGTACTTTCCATTAATCACGTGCATCCCTTTTTGAGATTCCACAGGAGCGGGAAGTTTTTTAGGCAGATTCAACTGATCGCCAAACCAAGAAACATGCGCGCCACAGGTGTATTTCAAATACTGGTTGTACGCTGTAGCCAGAGAAACAGGATTGTTTCCGCGAAGGATAACCTTTCCTTTTTTTCCACCGATTTCGTACACATCCTGTCCGTCCGTACCCGCAGGAATCTGCTCCAACACAAACTGTTTGCCATAGCCCGGAGTTACCCGTTCTATCAAATCGTAAACGGCACGGATACCGGTATCTTCTTTCTTGAACGCCGTGCTCAGGAAGAAAAGGCCGATAACCAATAAATAGCGGTAAATAGGCAGTACCGCACTGCTTACAGTAGTTCTCATGGTCAAATTATTATTTTGGGAGCTAAAGTACGGCACATTCTCCAAACAAGATTGCAGATATCTGCCAGATTCTTATAAAAAACAACTCATCCGCACACTGACACATATTTATAATCATTACATCATTTTCTTGTACCGAAGAGTGTTTTTCCGCTCTATTTCCACCCGGCTTGTAAAATTACACCATTTATTTGCAAAATAAAGTATTTTCGATGAAATGGCAGTTTTTATAAGTATTAGACTTACCTTTATAATCCATTTTCGTAAAGATGTCGTAGTTTTGACGCAGAAAATTAATCTAAATTTAAACAACGAATAACATTCACACACCATGAAAAAAGTTTTATCAATAGTTTTATTATTACTATTAACAGTAAACGTATTCGCCCAACCGCAACAAAAGAAGTTGAGCCATGACGAGAAAATGGCTTGGTGGCGCGAAGCCAAGTTCGGAATGTTCATACATTGGGGACCTTATTGTCTTTACGGCGGAGTTTATAACGGGTTCAATCAGCGCCGCGGAGGAGCCGAATGGATTATGAACCGCTGCAAGATACCCGTACGCGAATACCGTGCCAAAGCAAGTACTTTCAACCCGACCAAGTTCGATGCCGAAGAAATGGTGCTCACCGCCAAGAATACGGGAATGAAATATATCATCTTCACGACGAAACATCACGATGGGTTCGCCATGTTCAAAAGTAAGGCCAGTAACTTTAATATCGTAGATTACACTCCTTTCAAACGGGACATTGTAGACGAATTGGCAAAAGCCTGCCGCAAGCATGGTTTGAAACTGGGATTCTACTACTCACAAACTCAAGACTGGTGTAATCCCGGTGGAGGTACTATCCGCAAAGAGATGAGAGAGGGATGGGCCAATCCGGATTCGGTTGCCATCGACCAGTTTACCAAAGCCAATCTCGGCGGCTGGGATTGCCTGCAACGTTCCGCTTCCATAGAGGATTATTTCAAAAATGTAGCCTTGCCTCAAATCAAAGAGTTACTTACCAATTACGGTGATGTAGCCGTTATGTGGTGGGACACTCCGCACCGCATCTCCAAAGAAGTCGCACAAAAGATTACCGACGAGCTGGCAAAATATCCGCAGGTCATCACTAACGACCGTCTGAAACGTCCTGATTTCCCGGGTGATTACAAAACTCCGGAAGGACGGATACCGAAGGCCAAAGACATTGAACGTGTAGACTGGGAGACTTGCATGAATATCGGTACTTCCTGGGGATATAAAAGTTGGGAGAACAAATGGAAAGATGCAGAAACCGTTATCCGCAACCTGAATACAATCGCCGCTCGCGGAGGCAACTATCTGCTTAATGTAGGTCCCGACCCTACCGGCACCATTCCCGCTCCCGCTCTAAATTGTCTGAAACAAGTAGGTGACTGGATGAAAGTGAACAGTGAAGCTATTTACGGTACACAACGTAGCGAAGTGTTCCCTAAATGGGGAGAATGCATCCGCAAAGATGAGAAGAAGAATTCCGTATATTATCTGTCCGTATTCAAATGGCCAAAGGACGGCAAACTGATTTTTGAGACTCCGTATAAAGTGAAGAAAGCAACACTGCTTGCTGACCAGTCAACACTGAAATTCAGCAAGACGGATAAGGGTGTCGCAATCAACGTGCCTTCTCAAGCTCCGGACAAGATTGCTACTATCATCAAACTGGAACTCGGTGTGAAACTACCTCCGGTTCAACTAATCTCAAACACAGCGAAAGCCTTCGAAATCTTAGATGAATAAATAGTGAATAGTGGACAAGTAAAGAAATTGTAGACGAAAAATATGAAGGTAAAAAGTCTATTGTTTTCAGGATGGATGTTCTTTTCCGCAGTCGCTGGCTTCGGGAAAGACTACAAACTCTGGTATGACGCACCGGCTACCGTGTGGGAAGAGGCACTTCCTCTCGGTAACGGTCGCATCGGAGCTATGGTTTACGGCAACCCGCTACACGAGATATATCAACTGAACGAAGAAACATTATGGTCGGGATATCCTCAGGATTGCGACAACCCGAAAGCTGCGGAAGTCTTGCCTTCGGTTCGCGAAGCGGTGAATCAGGGTGATTACGTCCGGGCAAGTGCGCTTTGGAAAGCAAATGCGCAGGGCCCTTATACGGCTCGTTACTTGCCAATGGCGAACTTAATGCTATCCCAACCCGCACAAAAACAGCCAAAAAACATATATAGAGATCTGAATATCTCAAATGCCACCGCCACGGTGAAATATGAAGTGGACGGAGTGAGATTCCGCCGCACTTCCTTTATCTCATACCCCGACCAGGTAATGGTTGTCAAACTGGAAGCCGACAAAAAGCAATCCGTTTCTTTGGACGTGCAACTGAACAGCCTGTTACATTACCAGGTCAGAGCAACCGACCGGAATATACTTTTGCTGGACGGAAAGGCTCCCAGTTATGTAGCAAACCGTGACTACGACCCCCGACAAGTCATTTATCACAATCAATTAGGTTTAAAGTTTAAAGTGCAAGTCAAATTGTTGCCGAAAGGAGGTACTTATGCATCCAATGATTCTATCCTCTCTATACGAAATGCGGATGAGGTAGTACTACTCCTATCGGCAGCGACCGACTTTCATCAGCCGAAGATTGAACTTAGTGACTCTAAACGGAGTTATGAGGAACTGATGGACCGGCATACAGCAGACTACCGCCAACTTTTTGACCGCGTAGAACTATCGCTTGGCAAGGGTACGCCTAAAAAGGAAAAGTTACCTACCAACCTGCGAGTAAAACAATTCAGTTCAGCCCCTTCCGACAACGGATTACTGGAACTTTATTATCAGTACGGACGTTACCTGATGATTGCTTCTTCCCGTCCCGGCGGACTCCCCGCCAACTTACAAGGAATCTGGAATCCGCTTGTACAGCCGCCTTGGGGGTCGAACTATACTACGAACATCAATACCGAAATGAATTATTGGCTGACGGAGACAGCTAACTTGCCGGAATGTTTTCTGCCTCTTTCCGATTTCATCCAACGGCTTGCCGTGAACGGTGCCCGGACTGCCAGAATCAACTACGGAATGGAACGTGGCTGGTTGGCCCATCACAATTCGGATGCATGGGCGCAGACAGCCCCTACCGGAGGATATGAAACCGACCCGAAAGGTTCACCGCGATGGTCGTGCTGGCCTATGGCAGGTGTATGGCTCTGTCAACATTTATGGGAGCATTATGCCTTCGGAGGTGACCGGACTTATTTATCACAAACCGCTTATCCGATTATGAAAGGAGCGGCAGAGTTTCTGTTGCAATGGCTGCAAAAAGACCCGCAAACCGGAAAATGGATAACCAATCCTTCCACTTCTCCTGAAAACCGATTCCGCTATACAGACAAGAACGGAGTAACACAAGACGCCGAACTAAGCCGTTCTTCCGGCATGGATCTCGGTCTTACCTGGGATTTGCTGACCAACTGTATTGAGGCTTCCCGCATTCTGAATACGGACATTGCTTTCCGGAAACAATTGGAAGAAGTACGTGCCGATCTCCAGCCGTTACATATCGGTTCCAAAGGACAGTTATTGGAATGGGAAAAAGAGTTTGAGGAAATAGATCCTCAACATCGGCACGTATCCCACCTGTTCGCTCTCCATCCGGGAAAACAGATTATCCCTGAAAAGGATATTGAACTGGCTGATGCCTGCCGCCGTACACTCCAACTACGCGGAGACGGCGGAACAGGATGGGCTATGGCATGGAAAATCAATTTTTGGGCACGCTTGCATGACGGTAATCATGCATTGCTTATGCTACAAAACGGACTTAAATATGTAGACGCCACCCAAGTCAGTATCAAAGGAGGCGGCACATACGCCAACTTATTCGACGCTCACCCACCCTTCCAAATTGACGGTAATTTCGGTGCTACCGCCGGCATTACAGAAATGCTCCTGCAAAGCCACGCAGGATACATCCACCTATTGCCGGCATTACCTGACAACTGGCAGGAAGGCAGTATCCGTGGTATCCGTGCCAGAGGTGGTTTTACAATCGACATGGAATGGAAAAAAGGAAAAATCAGCCGGTTATCCGTCACTTCAAATCTGGGAGGCACCTGCCGTATCCGGGAGGGATTCTCCAAAGAAGAACAGGTGATAGAGACTAAAAAAGGAGAAACCTATTCATTGAAATAAAAAATGTATGCTATGAAAAGTTATCATAAATCCATCGCATTTGCTTGTTGCCTCGCTATCAGCAACATCACTTTCAACGTTCAAGCACAGAATGGTGATGAACAAGGACTTGAGGTGCCTGCCAATACACAGCTTCCCCAAGATAAAGAGGCGATTGTAAAAGCAGGCAACGGATGGTGGAAAGAATCACGTAAGAATTACGACAACCGTATGGCATGGTACAATGAAGCAAAATTCGGTTGCTTCATCCATTGGGGAGTGTATTCCGTCCCGGCAGGTATTTGGAAAGGTAAAGAGCTGGGAGGATATACCGAACACCTGATGCGTAAAGGCCGCATTCCTCTGGAACAATACAAAAAAGAACTGGTTGTTCCTTTTAATCCCACCGAGTTCGATGCGGAAGAATGGGTACGTCATGCGGTAGAAGCAGGAATGAAGTATTTCATCATCACAGCCAAACATCACGATGGTTTCGCCATGTATCTGTCCGATGCCTATCCTTACGATATGCGGATGACACGGTATGGCAAAGATCCGATGGAAGCATTGCGGAAAGCGGCACGGAAATACGGAATCAAGTTCGGTTTCTATTATTCGCACGCTTTCGATTGGGAACATCCGGACGCTCCGGGCAATGATTGGGATTATGATAACCCGGGCGGAGACAAGTTGCTGGGCGGAGCTAACTGGTGGAAAGGGGAACGCCGCAATTTTCTACCTAGAGCAGAAAAATACGTGAACGAAAAGTCAATACCTCAGATACAGGAGCTTGTCAAGAAGTATGATCCGGATATCCTCTGGTTCGATACCCCTAGCAAACTTCCGCTTTATCTGAATATCCGTATTCTGGAAGCAATTCGGGAGGTTGACCGGGAAAATAAAATTGTAGTCAACGGACGATTAGTGAGATTCGGCTCACAGAATATGGGTGATTATCGCAATACGGGCGACCGGTCTGCCTTTTTCTTCCCCACCAAAGGAGCTTGGGAATCCATTCCCACTACCAACGAATCATACGGATATAGCCGGGTAGATACTGTTCGCAAATCCGTACCTTTCTTCGTTCAGTTGTTAGCTAGCGCCGCTTCCAAAGGTGGGAATATTCTGATGAACGTCGGTCCGATGGGGAACGGACAATGGGATTCAAAAGACATAGAGGTATTTCAAGGAATCGGAAAGTGGTTGAAAGTAAATGGAGAAAGTATCTATGGCACCCGGCGGACTAACCTGCCTATACAACCTTGGGGAGTAACGACTTTAAAAGGAGATACTCTATATGTTCACGTCTATCGCTGGCCTGCTGACAGCAAACTGATTATCGGCGGATTACGTTCCGACATTAGAAAAGGATGGTTTCTCGCAGATAAAAAGGCTTCTGTCCAGTTCAAACGTCTGAATACGGATGACTACGAACTGACAGTTCCCGCCAAAGCCCCGGATAGTATAAATTCAGTCATTGCTTTGGTATTGGGCAAACAGAAACTTCCCAACCCGATCCGCCTGCTTGACGCCGGACAAACAAATGTACTCTATACGTTCGATGCAGAGTTACAAGGAAGAGGGCTCGGTTATGGCGATGGCAAGCCCAATCGCAACTATGTCAAAAACTGGAAGAATGAGAGTCAAAGTATGAAATGGAGACTCCGTCTCAATGAGCCGGCGGAATACACTCTTTATCTGGATTATAACACAGCCGGAAAAGATGATAAGGGAACAGTGATTGTGGAAATCAACGGAAAAATATTTGAAGCAAACTATCCTCCTTATCACGAGAGGAAGGGAAGCAGCAGTATCCGGATCGGCAAAATAAGCTTACCCGAAGGAGCATTTGAATGCAACCTGAAAGGCAAACAATATCAAGGAAATCAATACATGAACCCTATTGCAGTCCGTCTGGAGAAATGAAACCGGAAAATACTCAGACTAAATACATAAATATATGAAAAGAAGAATACAACGCATATCACATACTCTCGCCTTGGGATTGTGGATCGGATTAGCCTCTTCCTGCACTCCCAAACTCGGGAACACGCTGGTAGAAGATAATATGATGTTCGCACAATTGCAACTACGTGTTGCTTTTGACGAGATAGACTATGCCCGTACCAACGAAACACCCGAGAGCCGCAAGAAACGGGAAAAGAACGGTTGGGGAGAACTTACCAATCCCCGCAATTCCGAACCGGACGGTACCTTACATCTGGTTCCTTCCAAAGACTGGACCAGTGGCTTCTTTCCGGGAGAACTGTGGTATGTCTACGAATACACTCAGAACAATTTCTGGAAAAAGAAAGCGCAGCAACACACCGATATGCTGGAACAGGAAAAAATGAATGGAAAGACACATGATATGGGTTTCAAAATGTATTGCAGTTATGGCAACGGATACCGGCTGACTCAGGATGAACGGTATAAAGAAATCTTGTTGCAGTCAGCACGTACATTGGCAGGTCGCTACAAGCCGCAGGCGGGTATTATCCGTTCGTGGGACCACAATCAAAAGAAATGGCAGTGTCCGGTCATTATCGACAATATGATGAATCTTGAACTCCTGTTCTGGGCTACCCGTGAAAGCAATGATTCCACCTTCTACCATATCGCCGTCAACCATGCACGGACAACTTTAAAGAATCATTTCCGCCCCGACAACAGTTGCTATCATGTGATCGATTATGACACCATCACCGGAAAAGTATTGAAAAAGAATACGCATCAGGGACTATCACATGAATCGGCTTGGTCGCGCGGACAGGCATGGGCATTGTACGGCTATACCATGTGTTATCGGGAAACGAAAATACCGGAGTTCCTGCAACAGGCAAAGAAGGTGGAAGAATTTCTGTTCAATCACCCCCATATGCCGACAGACTATGTCCCCTACTGGGATTTTGACGCTCCGGAGATTCCGAACGAGCCTCGTGACGCTTCGGCAGCGGCGATAATTGCCTCAGCACTCTACGAACTCAGCTTATATGATCCTGAAAATGCCGAACGTGACAAAGAACGGGCGGATAAAATACTAGAGAACCTGTCCAAGAATTATCGGGCTACTATGGGGCATGACAATGGTTTCCTGTTACTTCACAGTACAGGTACCAAACCGACAAATGTGGAAGTGGACGTACCTATCGTCTATGCCGATTATTACTTTATCGAAGCTTTGCTAAGAAAAGACAGATTGGAGAAAACCGGAAAATTATTCTAAAAGAGAAACTGAAAGATGAAACGACTTATTTATACAATATGTTTATTGGTAGCCTGTCTGTCAACGGCAGGGGCTAAAGTACTCACTGAACATAAAACCCGTCTCACCGACAACTGGCTCTATCTTCGGGGAGATATCGGAAATATTTGGGAAGCGGTACGCCCAGCCAGTCCGGGAACTTCGGAAAGTGTACCTTTATGGACACCCGTCACATTGCCACATTGCTTCAACGCGACAGATGCAGTAGACCCGGACTTGAACTATTATCAAGGTCCCGGATGGTATAAGACATTGCTGGATATCAATAATCCTTATCCCAACGGACGAATTCTACTTGATTTTGAAGGTGCGGGGCAAAAGACGGAAGTATATATTTACACCACTCTCGTTGCCACACATACAGGTGGCTACGATGAATGGACAGCAGATATAACGGAAGCCGTACAAGCTTTTGCCGCTACTCCCGAATGTGCCAAGAGATTCGATGGCAAGATTCCTCTTTCCATCCGATGCGACAATAGCCGTGACGCGGAAATGATCCCCTCCGATCTATCAGACTTCAATGTGTACGGCGGATTATACCGCTACCTTAATCTGGTATATGTGCCGGAAGTTTCCATAGAACGGATACAGATAGATGCGAACCCGGATAAGGAACTGAAAAAGGGAACACTTTCTGTCCATGCTTTCTTTTACAATCCGGCAGACGTGCGAAAAGCCACCGCCAACATTATTATCAAAGACCCTTCCGGCAAAGTGATACTCAGCGAAGAAAAAGAAGTATTGCCACTTGGGAAAGCAGCTTTACTGGCAACCACTGTCCGGAAGCCGGAGTTATGGTCGGACGAACATCCGCAGCTTTACACTTGCGAAGTACGGCTGAAACACAATAATCAGGAACAGAAAGCGGTTGAACGCTTCGGTTTCCGCCGATTTGAGTTTATTGAAAAAGGCCCTTTCATGCTCAATGGTTCACGACTGTTGTTACGTGGTACTCACCGTCACGAAGACCATGCGGGCGTAGGAGCCGCCATGACGGAGAGCCAAATGCGACAAGAAATGACCCTAATGAAACAGATGGGTGTCAACTTCATCCGTCTGGGACATTACCAGCAATCCGGCATTATCCTTTCTCTATGCGATGAATTGGGTATTCTTGTATGGGAAGAAATCCCCTGGTGCCGTGGTGGATTGGGTGGTGAGCGCTATCAGGCGCAAGCCAAACGAATGTTGGAGAGTATGATTCATACGCATTATAATCATCCGGCAATCATCATCTGGGGCTTGGGTAATGAAAATGACTGGCCCAATGACTTTCCGGAATTTGATAAGGGAAAGATACGGACTTTCATGAAAGAGCTTCACGACCTCGCGCATCAACTGGATGACAACCGTGTAACTGCCATCCGCCGATGTGATTTCTGCAAAGATATCGTAGATGTCTATTCTCCTTCTATCTGGGCAGGATGGTACAGAGGTATATTTACTGATTATAAAAACGCCTCATACCATGAGATGCAGCAGGTGAAACACTTCTTTCATGCCGAATGGGGAGGAGACTGCCATGCACGCCGCCATGCAGAAGACCCCTTCATCAATCTGGATAAGATAGAAGCCGGTAAGGGTACGGACGAACGGGCAGGAGACGCTTCCTTATACGGTGGAAGCGCACGTGCCTCCAAAGACGGTGATTGGTCGGAAAGCTATATGGTACGCCTCATCGACTGGCATTTGAAAGAACAGGAGACAATGGATTGGCTGACAGGTTCCGCTTATTGGCCGTTCAAAGATTTCTCTACACCGGTACGCCCCGAGAATCCCGTTCCTTATGTCAACCAGAAAGGAGTAGTGGAAAGAGACTTGACTCCCAAAGAAACGTATTACGTCTTCCAGTCTTATTGGACCAAAAAACCGATGATACACATCTATGGACATACATGGCCTGTCCGCTGGGGAAAAGCAGACGAACAGAAAGAAATACTGGTATACTCCAACTGCCCTCAAGTGGAACTGTTGGTCAATGGTGTATCACAAGGTATGAAGAAACGCAACAGCCAGGATTATCCGGCAGCGGGACTGCATTGGAAGTGTCGGTTACAAGCCGGAGAGAATACGGTTATCGCACGCTCTAAAGGAAAAGAGGAAGTGGCAGATACCCTACGCTTTGTATACGAGACCCGCACATGGGGCACTCCGGCACGCTTGCAAACAAAAGTAACGTCCTGCGGAACCGACCTTTCTTTGGTGGAAGTACAAATCGTAGACACACAAGGAATCCCCTGCCTGAACGCGAAAAACTTCATAGAGTTCGGACTGACGGGAGATGGAAAACTGATCGAAAATCAAGGAACTTCCATCGGTTCGCGAAAAGTACAGGCTTATAATGGCCGTGCCGCTATTCGGGTAAATAAACGGAACGGAGAATCTATTGTATCTGTCCGTTGTGATATTCCACAAATTAAAACTACATTTATTTCAATCAAATAAACAGATAAAACCATGAAAAACTCTATAAGATTGTTGATTGCTGTCTTTTTCCTGCTCTCCGGAGCAGGAAAAACGACTGCACAAGTTCCTGCCACCAGAGTCTATGACGGAGAGAAGCTGGCCAAAGTAAAGGCACGTATGCAAGAAAAAGAGTACGCACCTGCCATTGCAAGATTAATGAGTGATGCAGACAAGGCATTGAAAAACAAACCCGTCTCTGTAATGGATAAAGATATGGTTCCCGGTAGCGGAGACAAACACGACTACATGAGTATGGGGCCTTACTGGTGGCCTGATCCCACTAAGCCCGACGGCCTTCCCTATATCAGGAAAGACGGTGTCCGGAATCCCAATGCAACCAGCGACCGCACCAATATCGGCAAGACGATAAGTAACATCCTTACATTGGGTACTGCCTACTATTTCTCCGGCAACGAGAAATACGCTGCCAAAGCTGCAGAATTCACCCGTGTCTGGTTTCTGAATCCCGCAACCCGCATGAACCCCAATATGAACTACGGACAGATGATTCCGGGACGCAACGGAGGCAAAGGAAGAGGTTTCGGCATGATTGATGCTTATGCGTTCATTGAAGTATTGGATGTAGTAGAGATGATGAGTACTTCCACTTCCTTCACAAAAGCAGACCGCGAAGGACTTAAAAACTGGTTCAAGGAATATCTGAAATGGATACAGACCAGTTCCGTAGCCAACGAAGAACGAACTGCAAAAAACAACCACGGATTGGCTTTCGACGTACAGCAGACAGTATATGCGCTCTTTACCGGAGATTCCGCACTGGCACGGAAAACAATCAGCGAATTTGCAGAGAAACGTTTATTCCCGCAAATTGAACCGGACGGCAAGCAGCCCCGTGAATTGGCACGTACCACAGGATTCGGTTATACCAACTTCAACTTGATTCACATGATGGATATGTGTGCTGTCTGCCGGAATTTGGACATTGATATATACAACAGTACTTCCAAAGACGGACGAAACATAACAAAAGCCCTGGAGTATATGGCTTCCTTCGTAGGCAAACCACAAAGTGAATTTCCGTATCAACAGATTAAAGGTTGGGACAAAGAGCAACAGACAAGTTGCTGGATACTGCGTCGGGCTTCTTTCTATGACAAAAAATCCGGCTGGGAGGCAATTAGCGAAAAGTATATGAATACTCCCAAAACGGATAGAAGATACTTATTATATAGCTTAGAATAAATATATTGAACGGTATGAAAAGCAAATTACTCTTGATAATTCTAGGTATAGTTCTTTGTGTTCACACAGAGGCAAAGACAGATCCTAAAACGGCCCCTAAGATAAAAGTAGCCTGTGTAGGAAACAGTATCACTGCCGGAGCCGGCATTAAAAACCGGGATAAAGACAGTTATCCCATGATACTTGGACAGATGTTGGGCAAGGAATATGAGGTACGCAATTTCGGTGTCAGCGGTCGTACAATGATTCAAAAAAGCAATTCATACATGAAAGAGAAGGCTTATAAGCAGGCACTCGACTTCCGGCCGGACATCCTTATTATAAAGTTGGGGACAAACGACACTAATCCGATATTCTGGAAATATAAAAATGAATATCCTAAAGATATGCAGACAATGATCCGCTCTTTCAAGCAAGTGTCTCCTGCCGTGAAAATATATCTTTGCTATCCGGTAACCATCAATGGCAAAAAATTCAGTGAGCGCGACAAAGTGATTACGACAGAAGTGATTCCCATGATTAATGAGGTGGCTAAAGAAGTGAATGCTCAGGTAATAGACTTGCACACGGTCACTGCCAATATGCCGGAGAATTTTGTGGATAACCTGCATCCTAATGAACAAGGCGCCCATATTCTCGCGAAAACGATTTATAAGGCGCTGACAGGTAAAGAAAGTACCCACGAGATACAACCTTTTCCGGGCTTGAAAGGAAAATGGAAAGGATACGAACGTTACGATTTCACCTATAAGAACAAAGCAGCTACCGTAGTCTGTCCCCAAAAGGCATTGGAGGGTAATCCCTGGATATGGAGACCGGCATTCTTCGGTGTATTCGCTTACGCAGACGAAGCGTTGTTGAAAGAAGGATTCCATGTAGTCTATTACGATCTGACTCATGAATACGGCTGTCCGAAATCTATCAAAACAGGAACGGACTTCTACAACAACATGGTGTCACAATATGAACTATCTCCCAAAGTTGTACTGGAAGGACTGAGTCGGGGAGGATACTATGCTCTGCAATGGGGAATCGCCCATCCGGACAAAGTAGCCTGTATGTATCTTGACAATCCGGTATGTGATATGTTCAGCTGGCCGGGGAAAAAAAGAGAAAAACATTGGAAGGACTTCTTGAAGCATTGGGAACTGACAGATGCCACTCCCGAAACTTTCAAAGAAAATCCGATATTCCATCTGCAAGCATTAGCCCAGCACAAAGTACCCATCCTTGCCGTATGCGGAGACAGTGATACCGTAGTTCCTTTTGCCGAAAATATGAAATTGGTAAGGGATACCTATGTTGAATTAGGAGGCCCGGTAGAAGTCATTATCAAACCGGGAGCGGAGCATCATCCTCACAGTCTTGAGAATCCGGAACCTATCGTCGATTTTATTCTTCGACACCAACCCGCATATAAGGAAAAGCAATATTATAATATTCGAGGTAGCCTGACGAACTCTTTTATCCGTTTTGAAAAAGAGAAGAAAGGACGTGTTGCCTTTTTCGGAGGATCTATTACCGAAATGCGCGGTTGGAGAAATATGATTCAGGAACAACTGAAGCAACGGTTTCCTTTTACCGAATTTGACTTTATTGATGCCGGTATTCCTTCTACCGGAACAACCCCGCACGCTTTCCGATTAGACAATGATATACTGGCAAAAGGAAATATCGACTTGTTATTTATTGAGGGAGCAGTCAATGACCATACCAACGGTTTCCCTCCGTTGGAACAAGTACGTGGCATGGAAGGAGTAATACGCCACACTTTGACAGCCAATCCATACACAGATATTATCATGTTGCATTTTGTATATGAGCCCTTCTTAGAAATGTTCCCCAAAGGACAAGTTCCGGATGTTATCCTAAACCATGAACGGGTAGCAAATCATTATCTGATTCCTTCTATTAATTGTGCCCGAGAAATTTCGGAAAGAATAGAAAAGCAGGAGTTCTCTTGGAAAGATTTTGGCGGCGTACATCCTAAATGGTTTGGACATAAATTCTATGCAGCCGACATACAGGCACTCTGGGATAAAATGTGGTCACTTCCCCAAAATATCACACGCAAAGAACATGAGATACCTGCAAGATCTCTAGATAAATACAGTTATGCTAATGGAAAATTCATCGACCTGAAAGAAGCTCGGATTAAAAACGATTGGACTATTGTCCCTTCTTGGCAACCCAAAGAAAAGACAAACACACGAAAAGGGTTCGTAAATGTTCCAATGCTTTATGCAGACTCTCCGGGAGCTACTTTCACCTATTCTTTCAAAGGAAAGGCTGTAGGCTTGTTCATGGCTTGCGGACCATATTCGGGAATTATCGAATATAGCATTGACGGTAAAGAATTCCATGAGTTAGATACATTCACCAAATGGAGTAAAAGCCTTTATCTTCCATGGCTATACGTATTGGCCTCCGAATTGGACAATAAGAAAACACATACATTGACGATACGGGTATCTAAAAAGAAAAACCCTAAAAGTAAAGGTACGGAATGCGTCATCCGTAACATAGTGATTAATGAATAACCGTCAACTATATGTCTTCCTGTATGAATTGATTTAAATCAAAATCGTTTCACACGAACTCATCCTGACCAATTTTGTTTTACCTTTGCACCCGCAAAAAAATAAAGGTAAAAAGTAACAGGTATTAGGTAGGGTTTCGTATGAAGAAGAGTCTTATTGCATTGGCGTTCGGCACACTGGGATTGGGTATTGCCGAATTTGTAATGATGGGAATATTGCCCGACGTGGCAAAAGATCTAGGTATCAGTATCCCGACTGCGGGACATTTCATTTCGGCATACGCTTTGGGCGTATGTGTTGGCGCACCTGTATTGACATTGGCCCGTAAATACCCGTTGAAACACATTCTGTTAGTACTGGTTACCTTGATTATGATAGGTAATATCTGCGCGGCAATGGCCCCCAATTATTGGGTATTGCTAATTGCCCGTTTCATCTCCGGGCTTCCTCATGGTGCTTATTTCGGAGTAGGTTCTATCGTCGCGGAAAGACTGGCCGATAAAGGAAAAGGTTCGGAAGCCGTTTCGATCATGATTGCCGGAATGACCATTGCCAATCTTTTCGGTGTACCCTTGGGAACTTCTCTAAGTACCATGCTCTCCTGGCGTATCACTTTCCTGTTGGTAGGAATCTGGGGAATCGTTATCCTATATTATATCTGGCGCTGGGTTCCCCACGTAGAAGGACTGGAAGATACAGGTTTCAAAGGACAATTCCGTTTCCTGAAAACTCCTGCTCCATGGTTAATTCTCGGCGCTACGGCATTAGGCAACGGAGGTGTATTCTGTTGGTACAGCTATATCAACCCAATGCTGACAAATATTTCCGGTTTCTCAGTCGAAAGTATTACCCCTTTGATGATTCTTGCCGGATTCGGTATGGTAATGGGCAATCTGATTAGCGGACGACTCTCCGACCGTTACACACCCGGAAAAGTAGGAACTGCCGCACAGGCACTTATCTGCATCATGCTGTTGCTCATATTCTTCCTCTCACCCTACAAATGGGCGGCAGCCCTGTTGATGTGTCTTTGCACGGCAGGACTATTCGCCGTATCCAGCCCGGAACAGGTATTAATCATCCGTGTAGCCAAAGGCGGTGAGATGTTGGGAGCAGCCTGCGTACAGGTTGCTTTTAATCTGGGAAACGCCATTGGCGCATACGCAGGCGGACTTGCCGTCAGCGGAGGATACCGCTACCCTGCCCTGACAGGTGTACCGTTTGCCCTGATCGGATTCACTTTGTTCTTGATTTTTTATAAGAAATACCAAGCAAAATACTAAAACTCTACCAAAATACCTATCTTTGCAGTCTGATTATCGATAACTAAATAAAAAAGAAATAGATAAATGGCATTGCAATGTGGTATTGTAGGACTACCGAACGTGGGTAAGTCGACACTTTTCAACTGTTTGTCGAACGCAAAAGCACAGGCGGCAAACTTTCCTTTCTGTACAATTGAACCGAATGTAGGTGTTATCACCGTTCCCGATGAACGTCTGAACGCATTGGCAGAGTTGGTACATCCGGGACGTATCGTCCCTACCACGGTAGAAATCGTAGACATCGCCGGACTGGTGAAAGGCGCAAGCAAAGGTGAAGGACTGGGAAATAAGTTCCTCGCCAATATTCGTGAGACAGATGCGATCATCCATGTACTCCGTTGTTTCGACGATGATAACGTAACGCACGTAGATGGAAGTGTGAATCCTGTCCGCGACAAAGAAATTATCGACTACGAATTGCAGCTGAAGGATCTCGAAACCATCGAAAGCCGTATCCAGAAAGTACAGAAACAGGCACAGACCGGTGGAGACAAAGCAGCCAAACAAGCTTACGATGTGTTAGTCCAATACAAAGAGGCATTGGAGCAAGGCAAATCCGCACGTACAGTGACTTTTGAAACAAAAGATGAGCAGAAAATTGCTCATGAGCTATTCCTATTGACCAGCAAGCCGGTGATGTACGTCTGCAACGTAGACGAGGCCAGTGCCGTAAACGGCAATAAATACGTAGATATGGTGCGCGAAGCCGTAAAAGACGAGAATGCCGAGATTTTGGTTGTTGCAGCCAAAACGGAAGCAGATATCGCTGAACTGGAAACGTATGAAGACCGGCAGATGTTCCTTGCCGAAGTAGGACTGGAAGAATCGGGTGTGGCACGCCTCATCAAATCAGCCTACAAGCTGTTGAATCTGGAAACTTTCTTCACAGCCGGAGAAATGGAAGTGAAAGCCTGGACTTATCACAAAGGATGGAAAGCTCCTCAATGTGCTGGTGTTATCCACACCGATTTTGAAAAAGGATTTATCCGTGCAGAAGTCATCAAATACGATGATTATATCCAGTACGGTTCGGAAGCGGCTGTGAAAGAGGCAGGCAAACTAGGTGTGGAAGGCAAAGAATATATCGTACAGGACGGTGACATCATGCATTTCCGTTTCAACGTATAACAATAAATCAAGAATGAAGAACTTTTCCCAGTCTTCATTCTAAATTCTTAATTCTTCATTAAAATGAAATATCTCATTGCAGGAACCGGAGGGGTAGGCGGCAGTATCGCAGGATTTTTGTCGCTGGCAGGCAAGGATGTTACTTGTATTGCACGTGGAGCCCATTTACAGGCAATACAGACGAACGGACTGAAACTGAAGTCGGATCTTAAAGGAGAACATACACTCCATATTCCGGCAACCACCGCAGAAGAGTTCGATGGAAAAGCAGATGTGATATTCGTATGCGTAAAGGGTTATTCGGTCGATTCCATCGTAGAACTCATTAAAAGAGCCGCCCACAAAGATACGGTTGTCATTCCTATACTGAATGTGTACGGTACAGGGCCGCGCATACAGAAACTTGTTCCGGAAGTTAAGGTTCTGGATGGTTGTATCTACATTGTAGGCTTCGTATCCGGCACAGGAGAGATCACCCAAATGGGGAAAATCTTCCGGCTGGTATATGGCGCTCATCGTGGAACAACTGTAAAACCCGGCTTATTGGAAGCCATCCAACAGGATTTGCAAGAAGCGGGTATCAAAGTAGATTTGTCATCCGATATCAATCGGGATACATTCATTAAGTGGTCGTTCATCTCCGCAATGGCTGTAACGGGCGCTTACTACGATGTCCCGATGGGTGAGGTTCAGAAACCGGGAAAAGTGCGGGACACCTTTATCGGGCTTTCCACAGAAAGCGCTGCTTTAGGAAAGAAACTGGGTGTTGAATTTCCGGAAGATCCCGTTGCCTACAATCTGAAAGTCATTGATAAACTTGATCCCGAAAGCACTGCTTCCATGCAAAAAGACTTGGCACGCGGACACGAATCCGAAATACAAGGACTGCTTTTCGATATGATCACAGCGGCAGAAGAACAAGGTATCGACATACCGACGTACCGAATGGTTGCGGAAAAATTTACCAAACACTAATCATTAACCCATTAATAACTATATAACATGAATACCATGCTATTATCCATCAACTGGAATCCCAATCCCGAACTATTCAACCTGTTCGGCATTTCTATCCGTTATTACGGATTATTGTGGGCAGTAGGAATATTCTTTGCATACGTTATTGTTCACTACCAGTACCGGGATAAGAAGATAGAAGAGAAGAAGTTTGATCCGCTTTTCTTTTACTGTTTCTTTGGTATTCTTATCGGTGCCCGTCTGGGACACTGTTTATTCTATGATCCGGGATACTATCTGTCCCATTTTTGGGAAATGATTCTTCCCATCAAGTTTATGCCGGATGGAAACTGGAAATTTACCGGATACGAAGGGCTGGCCAGTCACGGAGGCACACTGGGACTGATAGTGGCACTATGGCTGTATTGCCGTAAGACAAAACTCCACTATATGGATGTATTGGATATGATTGCCGTAGCTACACCGATCACAGCCTGTTTCATCCGCCTTGCCAACTTGATGAACTCTGAAATCATCGGTAAACCGACCGATGTACCTTGGGCATTCGTTTTTGAACGTGTAGATATGCAGCCTCGCCATCCGGGACAGCTTTATGAGGCCATCGCCTACCTCATCCTGTTCTTCATCATGATTTATCTGTATAAGAATTACAGCAAGAAACTGCATCGCGGATTCTTCTTCGGACTCTGCCTGACGTATATCTTCACCTTCCGCTTCTTCATCGAGTTCCTGAAAGAGAACCAGGAAGCGTTCGAGGACCAAATGATGTTTAATATGGGACAATGGCTAAGTATTCCATTTGTCATAATAGGCGTTTATTTCATGTTCTTCTATGATAAAAAGAAGAAAGTAGCTTGATGTTAAAACGCAGGATTAACGCAAATTATCGCAAATATGTGTTTGTTTTATAACCATATGTAGGGATATTCCTAAAATAATAAAATTAAAGGCAACTACTTCATTGCGAATTAGTTGCCTTTTTTGTATCTTTAAGCACTCCCCCCAAAAAACGGTTTGACGGCCAAAACGGGGGTAATTAAATATAAAAACACATGGTAAAGATACAAAAAATTTCAGAAATCGAACCTAGTTTAGGTTTTACCGAGTTCGATATACTAAAAAAATATCGTCAAAGTTTTGCAACGAGTGAATTAGGTCGGCTCCATTCTCTGTTTCCTTTCTCGGCACTGGCCCGCCAAATGCATTTGAAGTCTTCCGCTTTGGGGCGTAAAAGTTATTTTTCTCCTGAAGGTAAAATAGCCTTGATGGTCTTGAAGTCCTATACCAACTTCTCCGATTCACAACTGATCGAACATTTAAACGGTAATATTCATTACCAGATATTCTGTGGTGTTCAGATTGATCCTCTTCATCCACTGACCAATTCAAAAATCGTCAGTGCAATCCGTCAGGAACTGGCGGACCATCTTGATATTGAGTCCCTCCAGCTTATTCTGGCTGAGCACTGGAAACCTTACCTTGAAAACCTTCATGTCTGTATGACCGATGCCACCTGTTATGAAAGTCATCTGCGCTTTCCTACCGATGTCAAACTTTTATGGGAAGGTATTGCATGGCTTCACCGTCATCTGTGCAAACATTGCCGTACATTGCACATACAACGTCCCCGTAACAAGTATCTTGATGTAAGCCGCGCCTACCTTGCTTATAGCAAACTTCGTAAACGCAGGAAATCACAGACCCGTATGATTAAACGCAGGTTACTTCAGTTGTTGGAAAAGTTACTTGAGCAGCTGAGGCTGCTTCATTCCTCCTACAGGGACAGGCTTACACTATCCTCCGATTACCAAAGACGTTTCTCGGTCATACAGAGGGTCCTTGAGCAAGGGAAGTATTTATTTGCAGGTAAAAAAGTGTCCGACCGTATTGTAAGTATCGACCGTCATTACCTTCGTCCCATTATCAGAGGCAAGGAAAACAAATCCGTTGAATTCGGCGCCAAAGTCAACAATATACAGATAGATGGGATCTCCTTCATAGAACATATCTCCTTTAAGGCTTTCAACGAAGGAATACGTTTGAAGGACTGTATTCGTCTGCAACAACAACTGACCGGGGTTAGAGTGAAGGCGCTTGCAGCGGATTCAATCTATGCTAATAATGCCAACCGGAAATTTTGTACAAGATATCACATCAGTACTTCCTTTAAGCGTAAGGGCAGAGCTGCCAAAGACGAGCCGCTTCGTAAGATCTTACGGTCGGAACTCGGCCGTGAAAGAGCCACCCGCCTGGAAGGAAGCTTTGGAACACAGAAACAACATTACTCACTGGCCAGGATAAAAGCCAGAAACAGGAAAACGGAAATGCTTTGGATTTTCTTTGGAATACATACGGCCAATGCGGTATGTATGATAGAAAAGGTTGAAAAGAAAATAAGAAAGGCAGCATAATCTGACTAAAATGAGAGGTAAACAGGAGAGGTTTTAACTTCCCCTAAAAAAGACATGTACATAATGCAAGGTTGGAAGAGAAAACATAAGAATATGTAAATAATATTCTATAAAAAAGGATAAAGGAATGGGGAGTTGACCGAAAAAATTAAGAGAAAAGCTCACGTAAAGTAAAACTTTTCTCTTGATTTATGAGAAAGAGGAACATTTACTGAATATCCCTATGTATATGCTTTAATAATCTGTAATAATTTGCGTTAATCTGCGTTTTAACACGTCTTTTTACATTATCAATCGATTGCTTATTTCCCTCTGACTATCTTCTTGATATCATTCAACTTATTCAGTGCCTCGATCGGAGTGAGATTGTTTACATCCAAATTCAATATTTCATCACGAATCTGGCAAAGGATAGGATCATCCAACTGAAAGAAACTCAATTGCATCCCTCCACGATTCTCGCTCACCTCTGCCAATGGCTTACCGGAGATACCCTGTTGGCGATTATCAGATTCAAGCTGTTTCAAGATCTCATTTGCACGCTTCACAATGCTCTTCGGCATACCTGCCATCTTCGCTACATGAATACCGAAAGAATGCTCACTACCACCGCGCTCCAGTTTACGAAGGAAGATGACCTTATTATCCACCTCTTTCACCGATACATTATAATTCTTGATACGATTGAAAGATTTCTCCATTTCATTCAACTCATGATAGTGAGTGGCAAATAATGTGCGCGCTTTCGCCTTCGGGTGTTCATGGATATATTCCACAATCGCCCAAGCGATAGAAATACCATCGTATGTAGAAGTACCGCGCCCTAATTCATCAAACAACACAAGACTTCGGGAAGAAACATTATTCAAGATATCCGCCGCTTCATTCATCTCCACCATAAAGGTAGACTCACCGACAGAAATATTATCGCTTGCCCCCACACGGGTAAATATCTTATCCACCAATCCGATATGAGCACTTTCCGCAGGAACGAACGAACCGATCTGTGCAAGGAGAGTAATCAACGCCGTCTGACGCAAAAGAGCGGACTTACCGGCCATATTAGGACCTGTGATAATAATAATCTGCTGAGTAGTACTGTCCAGCATTACATCATTCGCAATATACTTCTCACCGATAGGGAGCTGTTTCTCAATCACAGGGTGACGTCCCTGACGGATATCCAAGACATCACTATCTTCAATAATAGGACGAATATAATGATTCTCCCGAGCTACATTAGCAAATGACAACAGACAGTCCAAGCGAGCTATCTGATTCGCGTTAATCTGTATCTGAGGAATAAACTCCATCAATGCCTGCACCAGATCCGTATATAGCCGCGTCTCCAAAACCAGAATCTTATCTTCCGCCCCCAGAATCTTTTCCTCATATTCCTTCAGCTCCTGTGTGATATAACGCTCCGCATTAACCAATGTCTGTTTACGAATCCATTCTGCCGGAACTTTATCTTTATGGACATTACGAACCTCGATATAATATCCGAATACATTATTATAAGCCACTTTCAAGCTTGGAATACCCGTCAGCTCACTTTCACGCTGTTGTATCTGGAGTAAATAATCCTTCCCCGAATACGAAATCCGGCGCAATTCATCCAAGTCCGCATTCACACCGTCTTGAATCACCCCACCTTTATTGACAGCCAATGGCGGATCATTCTTTATCTCTTTGGCAATCCGGTCACGAATAGTGACACAAAGATTCAACTGTTCCCCTATCTGATTCAGACTTGCATTATCCGCTTGAATACATGCCAGTTTAATGGGTTCGATGGCCTGCAATGCCACTTTCAGTTGAACAACTTCGCGCGGTGACACACGCCCTACAGCCACTTTGGAAATAATACGTTCCAAATCCCCTATCAGATGTAACTGTTCTTCGATGACAGCTTTAAAATCCGGTTGGCGGAAAAAATATTCCACCACATTCAATCGTTCATCAATCGGTTTCTTATCCTTCAACGGGAAGACCATCCAACGTTTCAGCAAACGTGCTCCCATCGGGCTGATCGTTCTGTCAATCACATTGAGCAGACTGCTTCCGCCATCATTCATATTGCCGATCAGCTCCAGACTACGTACCGTAAACTTATCCAGGCGGACATATTTATCTTCTTCAATACGAGACAATGAAGTAATATGCCCGATTTGCGTATGTTGCGTCATCGTCAGATATTGCAGGATAGCACCGGAAGCAATGATACCGTTCTTCAGATGCTCCACTCCGAACCCTTTCAGGTTCTTCGTTTCAAAATGTTTCAGAAGTTTTTCGCGGGCCGTTGTTTCCGTAAATACCCAATCATCCAGTTCGAATGTAAAGAACTTACTGCCAAAATTACCCTCAAACATCAGCCGCTTGCCCCTTTCAAAAAGAATCTCTTTCGGACCGAAGTTATTCAACAGTTTATCTACATAATCAAAAGGTCCCTCTGCAGTTAGGAATTCACCGGTAGAAATATCAAGAAAGGCAACCCCACAGGAAGCCTTGCCGAAATGAACGGCAGCCAGAAAGTTGTTCTCTTTATAATTCAGTACATTATCATTGATAGAAACGCCGGGAGTCACCAATTCGGTTATACCTCGCTTCACCAACTTTTTTGTCATTTTCGGATCTTCCAACTGATCACAGATAGCGACCCGCTTTCCGGCACGAACCAGTTTAGGAAGATACGTATCGAGAGCATGATGGGGAAAACCCGCCATCTCAATGGTTTTACCTTTTCCGTTTGCACGTTTTGTCAATGTGATTCCCAGAATCTCGGAGGCAACAATGGCATCTGTGGAATATGTTTCATAAAAGTCGCCGCAACGAAACAGCATCACTGCATCCGGATGTTGTGCCTTCAAATCCAGAAACTGTTTCATCATCGGGGTAAGGACGATCTCTTCTTCGTTCACGGTTCTCTCCTTTTCTTTTTTATTTAGGGTAAACAATTGCAATATCTTTGCAAAGATAACGGTTTTCCGGCAGAGAATCAACGGTATCCCCCGTTTCAATTTTCAAAATAAGTGTTGCATACTTTTAAAAAGAGAGGATGTTTTTCTTAACAAACAGGAAGATAATATTAAAACGTGTTATAAAACATACTATTTTTCTTGGATAATTTGCTAATATCACAGAAGTCCGTACCTTTGCAATGTGTTTTTCATAGTATTAGATTTAAGGTTAACAAAGGTTGGGTCAAGGCGTTGACCCTTTTTTTATGTCCGTACGGCTCATTAACGCCCTTTTCTTTCCGCCAAATACACCCCACAGACAATACAGCCTGCACCTATTAATGCAAACAGAGTGATTTGTTCCTGCAAAATCATCATGGAAGCTACCATTGTCACCAACGGATTGAGATAGATATAATTGGAAGCTCTAACAGTTCCCAACTGTTTTAAGACCACATTCCAGAGGACATAACATATCAAGGAAGCCAGAACAGCCAGAAACAAAAGATTGGATAATACAATCGGTTTTAAAAGTATATCAAGATCCGGTTGTAACGGATGAAGAAGAAAGGCGGGAAGTATGGTCAATACTCCATAAAAAAATATCTTGCGGGTGATAAATACAGTGGGGTAACGCCCCGTCATTTTCCGTATAATCAAGCTATAAAATGCCCACGAAAGAGCGGCAAGTAAAGTAAGCAAATCACCTACAGGAGAGATTTTCAGTATTACACTCCCATTAAAGACCACTAATCCTACTCCTGCCAAAGCTAATAGTGAGCCGCCAATCAGCCCTTTCGTAGCTTTTTCACTTTTATAAAAGAGTAAAGAAAGAATAGTCGTCAACAAAGGAGCCGTGCAGATAAGGAAAGACACATTGGAAGCCTGCGTGATTCCTAATGCCGTATTTTCAGTAAAGAAATAAAGTGACCCGCCAAAAATACCACCTGCCATCAGCCAAAATTCATCTTTCCAACGATTGGCAAACAAACGCTTGGGAGAAATTATCCAAATACCTGCGTAAGCAATCAAAAAGCGATAGAAAAAGATTTCCTGCGGAGTCAGCCCATAACCAATCAATACTTTGGTCGCTATAAAAGTCAATCCCCAAATTGATACAGTCAATATTGCAATCAAATGATAATACCCATGCTTCAATTCCATAGTGATGGTAATGTTTTTTTAATAGAGTGCAAAGATAGCGAGAAGTTATGGAATGTTTGTTTGGAGAAGTAACAAAAAGCCCGTACCTTTGTTTATGTTCAAAGAAAGCTCCTAAAATAAGGAATAAGTTATGGAAAAATATACAGCACCGGACAGAAAACGTATCCCCTATGGCATGATGAACTTTGCAGTAATCCGCCGCGACGACTGTTATTATGTAGACAAAACCCGGTTTATACCCATGATAGAAGAGGCGGACAAGTTTTTCTTCTTTATTCGCCCGCGCCGTTTCGGCAAAAGTCTCACAGTAAGTATGTTGCAGCACTATTATGATATACTTGCCAAGGATAAATTCGAAGTGCTGTTTGGCGACCTTTACATCGGAAAGCATCCTACGCGCGACCGGAACAGCTATCTGGTACTATACCTCAACTTCTCCGGAATAGTAGGCGAACTGCACAACTACCGCAAGGGACTGGACGCGCATTGCCAAACAATGTTCGACTACTTCTGTGACATTTACGCCGACTATCTTCCCAAAGGCATCAAGGAAGAACTCGACAAAAAAGAAGGAGCTGTCGAACAATTTGAATACCTGTTCACAGAATGTAATAAGACCAACCAACGTATTTACCTCTTTATTGACGAATACGATCATTTCACCAATGCCATTCTCTCTGATATAGAGAGCCTGCACCGTTATACGGACGAAACGCATGGCGAAGGTTATCTGCGTGCCTTCTTCAATAAAATTAAAGCCGGAACCTATTCCAGCATCGAACGTTGTTTCATTACCGGCGTAAGTCCCGTGACAATGGACGACCTTACAAGCGGTTTCAACATCGGAACCAACTACTCGCTCACACCGGAATTTAACGAGATGATAGGTTTCACGGAAGAAGAAGTCCGCCAAATGCTTACCTATTATTCCACCACCAGTCCATTCAGTCACAGTGTAAACGAACTGATAGAAATAATGAAACCTTGGTATGACAACTACTGCTTTGCAGAAGAATGTTACGGTGAAACCACTATGTACAACTCCAACATGGTACTCTACTTCGTCAAGAATTATATTCAACGAGGCAAAGCCCCCCGGGATATGGTAGAAGACAATATCCGTATCGACTACGAAAAATTACGTATGCTCATTCGGAAGGACAAAGAGTTTGCACACGATGCCTCCATCATACAAACATTGGTGAGCGAAGGCTACGTCACCGGAGAACTGAAAAAAGGTTTTCCTGCCATCAATATCACCAATCCTGACAACTTTGTGAGTCTGCTTTACTATTTCGGTATGCTCACCATTAGCGGCACGTATAAAGGAAAAACCAAACTCACCATCCCCAATCAGGTAGTCCGCGAACAAATCTACACCTATCTGCTAAGTACCTATAACGAAGCCGAACTTAATTTCAGTAGTTACGAGAAGAACGAACTTGCCAGTGCCCTTGCCTACGATGGCTCTTGGAAAGCTTACTTCGACTATATTGCCAACTGTCTAAAACGCTACACTTCCCAGCGCGACAAGCAGAAAGGTGAATTTTTTGTCCATGGCTTCACACTTGCCATGACAGCACAAAACCGTTTCTACCGTCCCATTTCCGAACAGGACACACAGGCAGGCTATGTCGACATTTTCCTTTGTCCGCTACTGGATATCTATTCCGACATGAAGCATAGTTACATTGTGGAACTGAAATATGCCAAGTATAAAGACCCCGAAAGCCGCGTAGAAGAACTGCGACTGGAAGCTATTGCTCAAGCCAATCGCTATGCTGACACCGATACGGTGAAGAGAGCAGTCGGCACTACACAACTTCATAAGATTGTGGTTGTATACAAAGGAATGGATATGCCGATATGCGAAGAGGTTTAATACAAAAAAGGAACTCGCATTACAAGCGCATCATGCAAAAGAATCTTTCGAACGTGCGTATGATTATCCTGTATGGAAGTTATGCGCAAGGTTGTCCCTCAATATGCTACACGAGTGAATATTTTCATTTCATCTCTCATATCTCTCATAAAACATAGATAAAGCACATATTATCAGACAGATAGTTTATGAGAGATATTTCCATAAGCCTGCATCTCTCATTCTTTTCCCGTTATCTCTCATAGTTTTTTCACTCATCTCTCATATTTTCTCCCTTCAAATAGCCTTATACAACTCAACAAATATTGCTATTTCCATTCTCACCGAACGGTTATTGATGTATCAATGTACTTATATCTTTAGTATAAACGCCTATCATTTACAGATAATCTTACCTACATAATAATCGTTCCACTAAAGTAAACAGAACAGTGCACTCCAGTAGAGAGATCTGTTCACTCTAGTGAACGGTTCATTGCACTCTAGTGGAACGGTTATAATGCTTATTCAATCATACAGATATACTATTGAATAACAGATTATTATATACCAATTCACACATAAACAACCGTTCGTCATCAAACAAGATAGCTTATGTCTATGCATACCACACCAGATATATGGTATTTGAGGTATAAAGATAATATACTCTCAATACTGTAAAAGGGAGAAAGTATGAAATTACGTTAGATGAAAATCGGTTAAAGCTACTTAGGTAATGCATTTCAAATTATGAATATCCCTATCTGATTCAATCACAAAAATGGGCAAGAAACTGAGAAGTTTCTTGCCCATTCGTTATCCTTTGTTGTGCATTTTGCACATCCCACCTATTGAAATTATATAATCATATTCTCTATTTCCATTTTTATTTCCCCAAATATAAGAATAAAAATGAAAAAGTCAATAGCAAAAGCTTATTTATGTCATATTTTGATCTTCAATATTGGTATTGACTTGTATTTAGGAGAAAAATTGGAAGAATATTATTGTATACTATTCAATAAATCTACCTTTCCTTCATTAACCAACTTCAAAATCAGTTCACCAAAAAGAGTATTCTGCCAAGCGAACCATGCACGGGTAAATTTCTTCGGATTATCCTTATGGAAAGATTCGTGCATAAAGCCCGTGTCGGCATCCGTATCCATCAGCATCTTGATACAGGTCTTGATTTCGGCATCATTCTGACTGGTAAAGGCTTTCATCATAATACTCATCGGCCATACCATATCATAACCGATGTGCGGTCCGCCGATTCCTTCACCTGCCTTGCCTTTAAAGAAGTAAGGATTGTCTTCGCTCCATACAAAGCGACGGGTGTTCTGATAAATCGGATCGTTCACATTCACATCGCCCAGATAAGGCATCGCAAGCAGGCTCGGCACGTTGGCATCGTCCATCAGATGATGATTTCCAAAGCCATCCACCTCGAAGGCATAGATTTTACCATATTCAGGATGATTATATACCGCGTATTTCTTCAAAGCTGTTTCTACTTCCTGCGCCAGGTCTTTACATTCTTTAGACAAGGCGGTTTTCTTATTTACTTTCTCCAGAATCTCCGCAGCCTTACGCAAAGAAGACACGGCAAAGAAATTGGAAGGAACCAGGAATTGAAGAGTAGTGGCATCGTCCGAAGGACGGAAGCTGGAAACAATCAAACCGACAGGTTTCACCGGTGCTCCAAGGCCGTCATTGCTCACAGTATCCAGTGCACGTTCTGTTTTACGCTGGAATTTATAAGGGCCTACTCCTTCTTTGCGTTGCTGTTCCTTGAAGGTTTTCAGTACGTTAGTGATTGCCTGAATCCATTCTTCGGTGAATATGCTTGCATCTCCGGTAGTCTTCCAGTAGTGGTAAGCCAGACGCAACGGATAACACAGGGAGTCGATCTCCCATTTGCGTTCGTGCAATTCCGGTTTCATATCCGTAAGGTCGCTCATCCAATGGCCGTTAGGAATGGCGCCGTCATTAAACGCATTTGCATACGGGTCGATATTGATACATTTGAACTGGCGGAGGATCACTCCTGCCAGCATTTCTTTCAGTTCGGGGTCCGAATTAGCCAGTTGCACATAAGGCCATACCTGCGCACCGGAGTCGCGCAGCCACATGGCATGAATATCTCCCGTGTATACGAATGTATCCGGTTTGCCATCGCTTCCCTTACGGAAATGTACGGTAGTGTCCAGGGTATTCGGGAAACAGTTGGTAAACATCCATGCCAGCTTCGCATTCTTCAGAAGCTTCTGTACACGAAGAATCTCCTTTTCCACTGCATTCGAACGGAACAGGCGGTTGGATATTTCCGGGCGGTTATCTTTCTGAATGGCATCTGCCGGACATACATGCATTTCCGTCATACGGTTGGAAGCTTGCAGTTGGCCACCGCAGAGAAGCATACCCGCCAGCATACCTGCACTGATATATTTGATTTGTTTTTTCATGATTACTTCTTCTTTTTGAATTCATTAGAGAAAGAGTAAGGGAAATCGCTTTCTTTCGTACCACGTTGCTGATTGGGTTTGGCATCCATCTTGAAAGAAATGGTGGCGCCATTCATCAGGTCCTGATGAGTCAGGTAGTTTTTGGTGTATTCCTTGCCGTTCAGTGTCATTGATGAAATGTAACGCTTGTCGTCTCCGTTATTCGGGGCGGAGATGGTTACTGTCTTTCCGTTTTCCAGATGCAGTTTCATCTCTTTGAAGTAAGGAGTACCCAGGACATACTCATCTGTACCCGGGCATACCGGATAGAATCCCATTGCCGAGAATACATACCAGGCAGAAGTCTGGCCGTTGTCCTCATCACCGCAATAACCGTCGGGAGCAGGAGTATAGAGTTTATCCATTACTTCACGAATCCAGTGCTGCGCTTTCCAGGGTTGACCGGAATAGTTGTACATATAAAGCATGTGCTGGATCGGCTGGTTGCCATGTGCATAGTTGCCCATGTTCATGATCTGCATTTCACGGATTTCATGGATAACGGCTCTGTAATAGCTCTCATCGAATATCGGAGGCAGAATAAATACGGAATCCATCATCTGGTTGAAGCCGTCTTTACCACCCATCAGGTCGATCAGACCTTGAGGATCGTGGAATACCGACCAGGTGTAATGCCAGCTGTTACCTTCTGTGAAAGCATCTCCCCATTTCAACGGGTTGAACGGAGACTGGAAGGTGCCGTCTTCATTCTTGCCACGCATCAGTTTGTGTTCGGGGTCATACAGGTTCCTATAATTCATTGCACGCTTGGCAAAGATTTCAATCTCTTTTTTCGGTTTCTTCAAGGCTTTGCCAAGTTGGTAGATACACCAGTCATCATAAGCATACTCCAGTGTGCGGGCTGCATTTTCATTAATACCTACATTATAAGGAACGTAGCCCAACTTATTATAATACTCATGTCCTAATCGTCCGGTAGAACCCACTTTCGGATGCACAGCATTCGCTCCGTGTTTCACGGCTTCCCACAACGTCTCAATATCGTATCCTTTCAATCCTTTCAGGTAAGCGTCGGCAACTATGGAAGCAGAGTTGTTTCCAACCATACAACCTCTATGACCGGGGCTCGCCCATTCCGGCAGGAATCCGCTTTCCTTGTAGGTGTTCACCAATCCTTCCTGCATCTTTGTATTCATGGATGGATACATCAGGTTGAGGAATGGGAAAAGACAACGGAATGTATCCCAGAAACCGGTGTCGGTAAACATATAGCCCGGAAGTACTTCACCGTTATAAGGGCTGTAGTGCATAACGTCTCCTTTGGCATCTATCTCATAGAAGCTTCTGGGGAACAATACCGAACGATACAGGCAGGAGTAGAATGTACGCAAATGGTCGATATCATCGTCTTTCACTTCGATACGTCCCAGAACGTCGTTCCATACCTTGCGACCTTTCGCTGCAATCTGTTCAATGTTGTCCGTACCCAGCTCTTTCAGGTTCAGTTCAGCCTGTTCGGGGCTGATGAAAGAAGAAGCTACACGCACATTTACCTGTTCGCCCTTGCGGGTTTTGAAACCGATCAGTGCGCCGGCATGGTTGTCCGTCACTTCCAGTTTGTTTGTGTCAATCACACCACTGGCTACGGCAGCCGTATAAGTAAACGGTTTGTCGAATACCAGTACAAAGTAGTTTTTAAAGTTGGCAGGAACACCACCGCTATTTTTAGTAGTATAGCCGATGATCTTGTTCTCCGAAGGGATTACTTTCACAAACGAGCCTTTATCGAAGGCGTCTACCACTACATAAGAGTGGTCGTTTTCGGGGAAAGTGAAACGGAAAGCAGCGGATCTCTCTGTCGGAGCAATCTCCGTCACTACATCATGGTCGGCAAGATATACCTTATAGTAATAAGGGGTAGCCGTTTCAGCTTTGTGAGAGAACCAACTGGCACGCTGGTCCTGATTGAATACTGCTTCACCGGTGACCGGCATGATAGCAAATTGACCGTAATCATTGATCCAGGGACTTGGCTGATGGGTTTGTTTGAATCCTCTGATCTTGTCAGCGTCATACGTATAGGCCCATCCATCGCCCATTTTACCAGTCTGCGGAACCCAAAAGTTCATTCCCCAGGGTAACGCAATGGCGGGGTAAGTATTTCCGGTAGATAGTGCGTGCTTCGACTGCGTACCAACCAGCGGACTAACATAGTCCACTGGGCCGGTAATCAATGCACTAACATTAACAAGATATACAAAGCATAAACCCAATAGCAACAAATATTTTCTTCTCATCATATATTCTTCTTTTCTACCATCATTGCTTCGGAGTGGCCCCCATTTCAAAAACTAATTCACCACCAGCCATTATATCAGTGTACAAGATATAAGGTTTGGTATATTCACAGCCATTCAATGTAATTTTCCTTATATATTTATTCAGGATAGAATTATTTTTCGCTATAAGAACCAGTTTTCCTCCAGGTACAGTTATTTCAACTCTATCGAACAATGGAGTTCCGAACCAGTAACGGGCACTCGCTGGTTCTACCTGATAGAATCCCAATGCAGAAAGTACATACCATGCAGACATTTGACCGACGTCTTCATTACCACATAAACCATCCGGAGCTGCGTGATAAAGTGAAGTAAGTACTTCTCGGACACGGGCTGCAGTTTTCCAAGGCTGACCAAGCATAGAGTAAAGATAAAGAATATGATGCCCCGGTTCATTGCCATGAGCATATTGCCCTATCAATCCCGAAATATCGGGAGAGCCCCCCGCTCCCACTATTTCGCTTAACACAAACAATGAATCCAGTTTTTCAATGCATTTATCACGACCTCCAAAACATTCTGACAGTCCACTTATGTCATGGGGAACTAACCACGTATATTGCCAAGCATTCCCCTCACAATAATCATCCGCTCTGTGTTGGGATGCGAATGGATCAAAAGGTGTCCGCCAATTTCCATTACTGTCTTTTCCACGGACAAATCCAGTTGATTCATCAAAATAATTACGGTACGAATGAGAACGTTCGGTGAAAAGACGATAGTCATCATCCTTTCCCAAATGATTGGCTGCAGCAGCGACAGCAGCATCCGCTATGGCATATTCCATATCGTAGGCAATAGCTTCTTGAAATAAATCACAAGGAATATAGCCATACTGCTTTCTAAGCGAACCACCACGTCCATCATGATTTGCCGTCATCTTTATAGCAGTGAAAGCACGTTCCATATCAATGTCTTTAAATCCCTTTACAATGGCATCTGCCACTACAGGTATAGCAGGATTCCCTACCATACAGTCCGTCTCATTCCCCCATAAGTGCCACACGGGTAGACGTCCTTGCTTATCATAAATATCCAGCATGGAATTGATAATATCCGGCATTCTGTCAGGATGAAGAATAGTCATCAATGGCATTGCCGCACGATATGTATCCCATAGTGAAAATGTGGTATATGCAGTATTTGAAGAATTAACATCACTGTAAATGGAAGGAGCTACCATCGTATGATACAAAGCTGTATAAAATATCCGTAGATAACTTTTGCTTGCCGTATGAATACGTACTTTACCAAGCTCCTCATTCCATGCAAGATTAGCAGCTGCCACAGTCTTGTCAAAGTCCCATTCCGCAAGTTCCGCCAACAAATTTTTCTTTGCTCCTTCCACTGATACCGAAGATAAAGCTATTTTCAGAAGAATCTGCTCTCCTTTTTCCGTAGAGAACGAAGCACGACCATATCTGCCACTGTTTCCATGTAAATCAAAACTAGTGAAAGGTTTAGAAAATTGAGCAGCGAAATAGACATACTGGTCGCTTGCCCAACCTGTTGATCTACGATAACCCACCACCATATCTGTTCCTTCCACTGTCATAGATACCTCACGCACTTGGTCTGAACCGATACCGTTTTCCAAATCAATTACGATAGCTGCTTCCTGTGAATCGGGGAAAGTATAGCGATGAAAGCCTACACGCTTTGTGGCAGTAAGCTCTGCCAATACATTATAACGGAGTAAAGGGACAGAGTAATAACCCGGATGAGTAATTTCCTTACTACGGTCGGCATACGACCAAAGCCCTGACGTCTGGTCGCTCGCCTTACCACGGGCGTATGTCACGTCACCAATCACCGGCATGACAGTGATGTCTCCCAAATCCCCGGCTCCCGTTCCGCTCAAATGAGTATGTGAAAAACCTATCACTGTATTGTCAGAGTCATGATAGCCAGAACACCAATCCCAGTCCGTCGGTATACTTGTAGGGCCTAGTTGCACCATACTGAAAGGAACATTAGCTCCAACAAAAACATGACCATGTCCTCCACTACCGATTTTCGGATCAACGTATTGTGTCACTCCACCGGGGATTGCTTTCCATGCTTCACATTCTGCCAAATGGTTCATTTCAACCCCTGTATCCGGCAGTATAGTCAGTTCTTCTACCGACTTCGAGTCCGAACACGCAGCAAACGTCAGAATGGCGGCCATTATTATCTTATATGTTTTCAATCTTTCCATTTTTATCAAATTTCTCTTTAGAAAGTTAATACAGGGGTGGGATCTTCTCCATAGTCCTTGTAACCTTTGCGGGCCGCTGATGCATCTTCGATATCGTATATTCCGTAATAACCTTTGCTATTGGTCACGTTTCTTTCCGTGCTTGTTCCCAAGTGTCGCCAATGATGGCTATCCCTTCTCCATAATTCTGCATCGGAACATTCCTGAAGACGCTCTTTTATACCTATGTCATGCGCTTCGGCAACTGCTTCCATCTGCACTTTAGAACCCAGATACCAGCCACTAGTTCCTTCGGGGGCCGTCCGGATAGTATAGTTTGTAGCCCGGTAGATATGTGTATAGTTATCATCAGACAAGGTGATACCTTTTAATTTCGCATGATTCAAAATCATTTTAGTATTTGCATAACCACACCAATCGTCAGGGTGTTCGTGCGTGCCAACCAATTCTTTCCGATAGTTCTCCGTACACCATTCTTTGATAGAGCCGAATTGAATACCAGAAGGATCGGCAGCAAATACATATCCATGAATCTCTGTCAATTTACCATCATAGTCACTGATATTGTCACCTTGTCCTGCCCCCACATGGAAAATAATTCCCGAACAGTCATTCTTATCTCCGGTCAGATATTCGGAATAGGTATTATCTTTAAAATAAAAATCAAGGACATTAGGAGCCTTATTTTTCAGTTTCAAATTAGTATCCGAATCAATGCCTGTCAAGGAGCAGCAAAAATAGCCTTTTTTCTCTGTCACTTTCAAATCTTCGGAAACAGCCCCTTCCACAACGAATGCTCCTCGACTACAAGGTTTCTTATCAGCTGCAATTTTATATTTTACAGTGCACGCAGTCCCTACCCGATAGCACCCTTCGTCAAGAGATAAGACATTTCCCGCCTCATCGGACACTGTAACATCAGTGTAGCAATCATCCTGTTCGATAGATAGTTCCCACAGGACTTTTACTTGCCCCAAGTCATAGATATGATTAGAGAGTGTCGTTTCCTTGAAATCAGACAAATTTTTCGTCAGCTCCGTACCATTACTCATTTTTAATATCAAAGTCACACCTTGTGAAAAGGTGACAGGAAGGGTTACAAAATAGTATACTCCTTTTTCCAATACAGCACCGTTGTTCTCAAGCGTAACCGTGCTTTTGCCATCAGTAACATTCTGCACCAACGATTCATCGCCATCATTCCACCCGACAGTAAATTTACCTGCCAGTACTTCATTATTGTTACCTTTCAATGTGACAGACTTTATCCCAGCTTCTTTCAACTCAAATCTCAACAATGCGCATACATTCCTGAAAATAAAAGATTTCTTCTCCAAAGTCGTTCGGGATACCATGACACTAAGGTCTGTATCAAATCCATCCGCTACCGGTTTTTGAATATCCGGGAGCACGGTTGTGATATTCTTTCCATTCAGAGCGACATCTGCGTTATATGGATACAGCGAGTAATATTCGGCAACTTCGTCCGCTTTTCCTGTGAAGGTCACCGCTTCACCGCCCGAAGCGGTCATATATTCCTTGTTTTCATTTCCGTATAATACACTGATTCGGTCGCCTGCCACCCATTCTACCTTTGTGCCGCCTGTCAATACGGTTCTTGAAAGATCATTACCTGTTTCGATACCGTTCAAAGTGGCTGAAAAAGTGACTTCACCGGAGAGAGTGGCATCGTCCTCCATCTCCTTCGTTGCATGGTCCGAGCAAGAAGCTGCCGCCATGGATACCATGGCGAACAGCAAACATTTCATATATTTCTTCATTATCATTTATTAATAGGTTTCCAGGTAAAGTTTTCCGCACCACCTTTCAGAACAGCCGTATATCTGCCTGTCAGGTCTTTGAATTCTGTTTTTGTCATATCCCGATCTGTCTCGGAGATTACGAAATCCCAGGCGCAGACCAAATTCGGGTCAGCAGGATCGACTGTACAGTTTCCTTCCGCTGATGCTTTTATTTCGTCCGCAGTACGCGCTTTTTTCCAGATACGCATATATTTAATAGAACCTTTAAAATATTCCATACGGGTTCCGTCCGCTTTCAGACGGCAGAAAGCAGTCATAGGTATTTGAGCCTGATGGTAAGAGTCAGCTGTATATACCCAGCGGCGTTCATTCTGTCCGATACGGATGGATTTTCCCTTCTTCTCGCCATTGTAAAACATTCTAAAACGTTCGTCCTGATCTTCGCCCGGCACTCCGTCTTCAGCATATACGATGGCATAATGCATCCATGTCTTATACCCCAGTAAAGGAGCTCTGTAATACGGTTCCTCGAGTACGATTTTACCGTCTTCGTCAATAGGAATCGACGCCCGGATCAAGTCGTCACTTTCGCCCGTATGGAAACGGGAATAGATGCGCCATCCGCCCCAGGGCTCATCGTTGCACGCTGACAGATAAGTACTGTTATCCTCATGCTGCTTGGTGCAATATTCGTCGATTTTCACCCACAATTCAATGGTCAGAGCCGTATGTTGTGTTTCACCGAAGTCGGCAAATTCCTTATGATAACCGAAATCAATATATCCGCCGTTGTTGCCGTCTACCACCAAGTTGTAGAATGTTTCGGTTTCAATCTGCGTCTCGCGGAACGAGTCAATCTCCGCATCCGCCTGTTGAATGGCTTCTTCTACCAAGGCGTTCGTCAGGGGGATGCTTCCCGAAAATGCTTTGTCGATCAGTTCCGTGAGTTCCCGGATGGCAGCGTTCAATATAGATTTGCTGCTTTCGGGATACGTGCCCGGTTCCGTGCCGTAGGTGGAAGTTTCCAGTATATTCTGCAATTCGGAGAGTTTGTTCTTCAGTTGCTGCAAATTTCTCTGTTCCTCGGAAACATCGAGGATAACGGAGTCTTTAAACTTCTTCATGGCTTCTTCCGCTTTTTCGACAAGGGTGTCTACAGTTTGCTGGTCGGTAGTTTCCCCGTTGTTCAGGCGACTGACGAAATCATCAATTTCGGCTATGGTCGTTTCAAGAATCGCTTTACTCTTTTCAGGATAAGTACCCGGTTCTGTGCCGTAAGTAGAGTTTTTTAATAGATAATCCACGACATTCCGTTCTTCAGTCAGTTGGGTGATATACCGCTCGCGATTGTTATTTTCATCATCGTCCGAACATCCTGAAAACAGTATGCAAGAAACCATACATAGACAACCCAACAAAATTACCCATCCACTCATTCCGATTTGATTCAATACTTTTCTCATTTTATTTTTCATTTAAAAGGTTAAACATTAGCACTCCAACCTGGATTCTGAACCAGTTCTTTATCAATATCAATGTCACCTTGCGGAATTGGGAAAAAATACATTTTCTTCTCAAATATTCTATTTTCAAACCAGGTACGTTTATAAAAGTCATTACCGTTTCCATTCACATACATACCATAAAGTGGCATATTCTCTGTTTCTTCGGCAATACCCCAACGACGAACATCAAAATAACGACTGCTTTCGAAAGCTAGTTCCACTCTCCTCTCCGCTCTAATTGCCTCCCGCATTTCATTTTGGGTAGATGGAACAGGTAACTGCCCGACTTTAGACCCGTAAGTAGGAATTCCTGCTCTTTCACGAATCAGATTCAAATAAGTCAGAATATCAGCATGGGTAGGTTCACATTCATTAAGTGCCTCTACATAATTAAGATAGACCTGAGCTAAACGCAACATAATACAAATCTGTTTCCCCGTATTCCAAGCCCCCAAAGGCGCATTCTTCCTTACACAATAACCTGTCGGCGGGCATTCTCCACCATGTAATCCCGAATTTCCGTCGTAACTAAAGTCGGAATAGAAAGCGCCTTCTTCTGTATTTAGCCATTTCTGACCGGAGAAAGTTATATTTACATAAAAACGAGGTTCACGTCCCACCCAAGCTTTCAGTACTCCATTGGGAGCCAATATGGTTCCTGTTTCATCTACATAGCTTTCAGAAGAGAAACCACTATCCTCATAACCTGTATTAGGATTGAGAACAGGCGTTTTACCATTGTCTGTATATCCACTAATAGGTAATTTACCATTCGCCATGAAAAAAGCATCCACCATCTGTTGGGAAGCGCCCAATCCGCCAGATGCTCGGTAACCACTGCCTACGGCACCGGTATGTCTCGGAGTACGGTCATATTGCATCAATGAATAATCAGTGTTAATACGGTAGAATATCATTTCCGTATTAGTGAAATCTTCTCCTCTCACAGCATCACGACAAGACAAATAGGCATTTAATACACCGTTTGTATAAACTTTGGTTAAATCATAATTTCCCGGAACGAACCTATCAATGAATGCTTTGGAAGCTGTAGCAGCCCTTCTCCATTTCGCTTTCACCGCTTCATCCGAGATGTCTTCAGGAAAAAGTTTCTTTCCATCTTTATTCCGTAGCTGGGCAACAAAGGAATTTTTTCCGTTATATAGGTCACTTGCAGCATATTGTAACACTTCTGCTTTAAAAGCCATCACAATGCTGTTGTCTATTCTTCCACAATTGTAAGTAAGCGATTTCTCTGGCAGACAACCACTATCTAATACTTTATCAAATTCAGAAACAATATATTCCACACATTCCTCTACGCTGTTTCTAGGTAACTGTACTTTTTCTAAAGGAGCATCCATACTGATTGGATCATCAGACAAGATTGGTATCGGTCCATAGATACGTAGTAAGTAGAAGTAATACATAGCACGCAACGCACGGGCTTCTTCAATCCATTGCGCCAACAGATTTTGTTCCATATCCTTACATTGGGGAGCACCCTGTATAAAACGTCCTGCAGCACTAATTCCTGCATAATATTTTTCCCAATAGGATGAAACTATAGACGATTTCGGAGTAATGGTATTGTTATTGACTAAATGTGATGGCACAAAATCCCAATAGTATTCAGCCTCATCACACCCGGCAGTCCATATGCCAGGAGTAGTATGCCTTCCATCCGCCGCCAAACGTTGGGCAAATTCATCTGGCAGATAGACATATACAGTAGCTAAAGCCTTCTCTGTAGAGGCTTTTGACTCAAACAAGTCATTATAAGTCAAACGGTCTGTCGGCATTTGATCAAAAAAATCCGAACATGAGGTCTGACACACCAACATGATTGACAAACTTAATAAAGTAATATATTTCCTTTTCATATTCTTAGAAATTAAAGTTGATACCAATGGAATAAGTAGAAATATTAGGATAGGAAGTACCATTATTGGTATTCAATTCCGGGTCCCATAACTTAAACTTACTAATCGTAAACAGATTTGTACCCATCGCATAGATAGAAGCACCTTTCAATAAGACAGCGTTTGTCCATCTTTTTGGGAGATGCCAAGTGATCTGCAAGGATTTCAGACGTAAGAAGCTAACATCTCTTTGCCACCAAGTACTTGTCTTAAAATTATTTTCATTTTTATCCGAACCATAGGCAAGACGAGGATAGAAAACATCCTGTCGCGGGTTGTTCTCCGTCCAACGATCTTTGATATTAGCATAAAGGTTACCTTCACCACCCGAACCGGAGAAAGGCTGTATTCCAAGTCCATTCAAACATCTGTCTGCTTGCGCTACTCCCTGAAAAAGGGTACTAATGGCAAAGTTTTTATATTGAAGATTAAAACCAAATCCATAGACAATAGAAGGTACGTCACCACGTCCTATCTTTGTTTCGTCATAAACATCAATTTGTCCGTCTCCATTCAAATCACGGTATTTGATGTCTCCTGCATAGATTGTACCAAATTGTTTCGGAAAAGGTCGAGCTGTATTCTCTTTTTCCACAGCAGGCAATGCTTCCCATGCGTTGATTCGGTCAACTTCTTCTTGTGTATAAAGTCCATCAGCTATCAATCCCCAACGTGACAAAGTACTGTGCCCTCTTTTATCCATCCACGGATATTGCTGGGTAGGCTGATCATTCTCTATCACTTCATTCTTGGCATAAGTAAAGTTACCACGAAGAGAGAGTGCCCAGTTCTTATTGAACTGTTTATTATATTCGAGATCAATTTCTATACCTTTATTATCTACAATCCCGAGATTACCAACAGGGGTAGAAGTGATTCCGATAAAACCGGGTACTGCTCCACGGTCAAGAAAAATACCGGTACGATGTTCTTTGTACAAATCAAGAACCAATGAAAGGTCATCATTCAAGAATTTAAGGTCAAAACCTAAGTCCTGCTTGTGTGATTTTTCCCAAGTCACTTTTACAGCTTCGTTTTTCACCTTATAACCATCCACTTTACGTCGGTCAGTACCAAAAGTATAGCCGTAGCTACTATTGTATTGAAGTGCTTCCATATACAAAAAACGGTTAGGTGTTGCTTGATTACCAATCATACCATTGGTGTAACGGACCTTAAAGAAAGAAATAACGGATTGCAAAGGTTTCCAAAATTTCTCATTGGAGAGTACCCACCCCACTCCGAAGGCAGGGAAAACTCCGTAACGGTTAGACGGATCAAAGTTTTCGGAGCCGTTGATACCGATATTAAATTCCGCGAAGTAGCGATCATCCCATGAATAAGTGGCACGTCCGGCAAAACCACGGGAACGGTAAGGAAGTCCGGCTATCAGATCAATACCCTCGGTTGTTATAACTTTGTCTTCCTGATTAAACAAAAACAGCCCGCCTACGCGATGTCTTCCAAATGTACGGGAGTAATTCAGTGATGCTTCTAAGTAATATTTTCTGTTACCAGAACTTTCAACAGCAAAATCCAACGTCTTTGATCCTTCATAAGTTTGCGACAAAATGGGAAACCCGTATTTGTCGTAAGGATTATTTTTATCCACCCAATAATAGGTAGATTCTGCCTTCTTTTGTTTCACAGTACGTGAATTATAAGTATCAAAAGCAAACATACCTGTCAAACTCAATCCTTTCGTGATAAATCCCAAGTCTTGGGTTAAACGGAGATTAGAGTAAATTTGACTATCGGTAACAGTTCGAAATCCTCTTTTCGTAGCACCGACATAGGGGTTGTTAAATCCACTATTAGGCTGATTGTAAGGGATATAATCCTTTCCGTTAACATAGAACATGACTGGATAATCTACAGGTGAAGTAGTCATAGCTACGCGGAATATATCAGAAGTAGATTCGTAAGGTTTCCTACCTTCGCCCAAATAACCTGACGCACCTATATCCAATTTAGTAGTCGGAGTAACATTAATATTCAGGTTAGTAGTGAAGTTATAACGAGTATATCCAATCTTAGAATCATAAGATTCATTTGGATCTGTCTTTATCAACCCTTTTTCGTTATAGTAGCTTGCTGATGCATAGTAGTTCACATTTTGTCCACCACCTCTTACGTTAATGTTGGCACGGCGGTTGTGTCCAAAATCATCAAAGACTTCGTTCATCCAATCTACATTAGGATAAAGCACAGGATCAGTTCCCAAACGAGTATTTATAACCTCAGCTTCAGAGTAAATGGGCTCGGATCCACGATTTCTGCGAGCTTCGTTCACGGCTTCCATGTAAGAGGCTCCATCAGCCAATTTTGGAATTTTAGTAAGGCGTGTGACACTTTCATAATAGTCTACGCTGACAGAAGGTTTTCCAGCAATACCAGGTTTTGTCTTGATTAGGATTACTCCGTTAGCTCCCCGTACTCCGTAGACAGCAGTGGCTGAAGCATCTTTCAGAATAGTGAAAGATTCAATATCTTCCGGGTCTATATTATTAAAAGAACGTTCTACCCCATCAACCAAGACTAAGGGAGAAGAACTTCCCATCGTAGAAATACCACGTATCCAAATATCGGCATTATCTTTACCTGGTTCACCTGAACGTTGTACGGCTACTACTCCGGCAAGACGTCCTGCCAATGAAGTGCTCAAGCTAGCAGTAGGCTGCTTAATATCACCTAGTTTCAGATTGGATTGCGAACCAATAGTACTGATACGACGCTGGCTACCGTAACCCACTACTACCACTTCTTCAAGTTCCGATTTTGATTCTTTCAGTGTTACGTCTATTACTGTGTTAGAACCAACAATTACCTCCTGGCTATCAAAACCAATATAAGAAAATTTCAGTGTCGAGCGACTATTCTTTACTGTTAATGAGTAGGTTCCTTCGATTCCAGTCAATGTACCGTTCTGTGTCCCCACTTCCATAATATTAACTCCTACCAAAAGCTCTCCTTTTTCATCGACTACACGACCTGTTATCTTTTTGGAAGATTGTGCAAATGTCATGATACACAGGTGAATAAGTATGAATGCAAACGCTAATCTTGTATTTTTCATATTTTCTTTAATTACAATAGTTCTACACTCTCTATTTCTGAATAAGCGGAAGATTGACCGCAATGGATACCGCTGTAGAAGTTCCCCAAGGATCATTACTGTAGCGCACATCCTTATCGCTTGCTTTATACACAAAGTTTTCGGCAGACTTTTCTTCCCACACTGTCCATATGATACCTTTTGAATTTCGGTTATTATAGGCTTGCAGAGCACTTGCTTCCATCCACGGAAGATATTGAGTATCGTTCATTATGTTAATGTACGAACGTAGATATCTCATCAATATTCCTTTAAATCCACGACGGTCATTGTCCGAACGTTCGTCCGGTGCATTCAATATTCCATTATCATCGCTGAAATGTTCTATAGTATAACGGGCCGTCATCTGTGCATTAGTTTTGTACAATGCATCTTTATAGTGTTGATACAGCATGAGGGAAGCACCTAGAAAAGTTCCCTGATTGTAGGTTGAAGCCCATTTCCAAGGAGAAAGACTAGTGAGCGTTACACAGTCGTACACCATACCAGTAGAAGATTCATAAAGATAGATTGACTGTTTTTCATACAAGTTTTTCGCTTTTTCATAATAGGTTGCATCTCCCGTAGCCTGTGCGAGATAACAAGATGCAACCATTGCCGGACAATTAATGCAAGAATTGGTTTTATCACGTTCGGCTTCTTTTTCACACCAACGCAGTACACCTTCGGGCAGCATTAAGGCTCTTGCATACATTTGATCGAAATTTTCCTTGGCTACATCAAGATATTCTTGTGTTCCAAACAACAGATAAGCCCGTACACAAGCAATTACCATCCAAGTAATATCATCATTGAAGGGATTATATAACCAGTTCTTCTGGTTCTCGTCTACAAAATTGATGTACAGTTGGTGAAACATTTCTTTATATGAAGGATCTTGAGTAGTTTCGTAGGCATCCAACACAATTTCAAACATTTCGGCGTCCTGCCATTGGTGGCTGGCGTTGTTCAACCGTTCAGCATCACTCAAGGTATAGCCCGCATTATTTTGCGACTTTTTATAGTATTGTGCTTTCCAGGAACGAACTATTTCGTCACGCATCACCGAAGTAAATTTATTGGGCGCTTCCTGCACTCTTTCCAATTTCCATATCTGCTTATCGGCTTGGTCACCGGTTCTTTTGATATAGGACTGTATATTTGTACCATCCTCACCGCCTCCTATTTCCAAATAGAGCCTTTCACCACTAGCAAGGGAAGAAGGACTTATGTAATAGCAATCCGGTCCGACTTGCTCCGCTTTGGTTATTGTCCATTTATAAGTATAATCATTTTCTTTCCCATATTGGCGCAAGCGTGCACCCAAGGAAACAGGTGATTGTATGTGTACAGACTTACCCGTGTATACGTTCGTCAAATAAAAATACACTCCAGTAGGATCTTTGGTTAGACGCCAACGTTGGGCATTCACTTTTGTATCAGTCCAAGCCACAATTTCTGTTCCCTCATCAAAAGAAGCGTTCCGAACGAACATACTTCTAGTTTCATCGGAATAAGGAGATATTTTATAAACAGCTCCTGAAATAAGATCCGACGCCTGCGCTTCCTCTACCAGAGAAGATACTTCGCTAGCTGAGCATCCGGCCAACATAGTCATGGCACTTAAAGCCCACAATGTGATTTTCTTCATTATTCATTCTATTAAAGTTAAACATATCTATTTTTTAAATCAGTGAGAAGTGGAAGCCAGAGGTTCGGCAGAAGGTGGGGCTGCCTCCAATGCAGCTCCCCATAACCTGTTTGCCTTGTTACCCATTACTAATTCTAACTTTCCACCTTTCATTATATCTTTATGTTCGAACCACGGTTTATTCCATGGTTTACCGTTAAGCATTGCAGACTGAATGTATTTGTTCTCGTCCGAACAGTTTTCAGCTATGATTTCAAAGGTTTTCCCATTACCTAATGCTATCCTTACATGATTAAATAATGGAGAACCTATATTATAGGTTGGAGAGCCTGGAGTGACTGGATAAAAACCCATTGCTGAAAATACGACAAATGCACTCATTCCACCACCATCTTCATCACCTGGTACTCCCATCAAGTCGTTACGGAACCATTGCCTCATTAAAGAACGGATTCTTTTTTGAGTCATCCAAGGTTGACCAGCATAATTATAAAGATAGGGAATATGCAGACAAGGTTCGTTTGCCATTGAGAATTGCCCTACGTTTCCCGTATGATCCGGAAGATGAGAATAGAAAGAAAATTTAGCTTCGCCTATTGGTTCTCTAAAAGTCTGATTCAGGTTATCTATAAATTTCTCGCGTCCACCCATCAGCGCGATCAAATCTGCCGGGTTGTGCTGTACATCCCAACGATAGATCCAGCCATTATTTTCTCCATAATAGTCACGTGCTCCCATACCACCGGAAAAACGGTAGTCAAAAGGGTAAATAAAGTCTCCTTTGTTGTCGCGAGGGTGGAAAAATCCAGTTTCGGCATTATATACATTGCGGTAGGAATAGGCAATTTTCATAAATTGTTCGTATTCGCCATTGTATCCGAATGTATGTGCTATTTGTGCCAGACACCAATTATCGTAACAATTACCAAGCATAACAGAGATAGCTTGGCGACGTTCGAAGCCATGTACACCTAAACATGTTTCTTCTTCACCCGGGTGGAGTGCAGGAAAATATCCGTATTGCTGATAGAAAGAATCGAGCTCTGTTAACGGCCCTTTCTGCCAAGGTAACAGGGTTTTCTCTGTAATAGCACCCTTACATGCTTTGTATGCTTGTTCTAAATCAATGTCTGTGATTCCCTTGCAGTAAGCATCCCATATAGTAGCTACTGCATGATTTCCATTCATACGATGGCTGTCACCCGTTATTTCGGGGAAGGTGGGCATCCATCCGTTGGGCGATTGCTGTGCCATACGGATAAAAGAACTGACCATCGCACGTTCTTTTTCCGGTTCGATCAGAATCCGTAAAGGATGTACAGCACGATATGTATCCCAAATCCAGTCATCTGTATAAAAAGGAATTCCACCATCCATATGTATTTGATTGTCAAAAGCGCTGTAATAAGATCCGTCTTCGGATATGTTAATCATTCGTTCGTAAGTTCGATACAGCGAAGTGTAGAATATTACTTTTTGATCATCTGTCCCACCTTTTATTTCTATTTTTCCCAAAGTTTCGTTCCATATCTTCCGTCCGGTTTCTGCCACCTTATCTATATCGTACGTGTGGATTTCACGGCGCAGATTTTTCTTTGCTTGTTCTATACTGATAAATGAAATTCCGTATCGAAGAGTGATCTTTTTACAAGAACCGTAATCAAAGACTATAGCTGCATTTTCTCCGTCTACCCGTTGGCAAGCAGAATTCATTATTCCATTTTGCAAACCACCTTTGGAAATCGCTTCACAGTCTGACTCCATAAAAAGATAGATTGTTGTTTTATCATCCAAATACTGACAACCACCTATTCCTTCATTATCTACGAATAAATAACCGTTCCGTGTGTTCAGTATAATCTGGCTATTGGCTGCTCCTTCATAAGTAAAAGTATAAATACCGGACTGATAAGAAGGAGCAAAATCAACCAAAATATTATTTTCATCGAGGTAAACCTGATAATGATAGGGAGATATTTTCTCTCTGTCGTAAGAATAGTCCTGCACGGAAGAAATTCCTTCATTCAGTCCGCAAACAGGACTCAAGTTGAATGCCGAAGCTCCACGATGACTTGTCACTGCAATTGGAAGTCCATGACACAAATCGGAAGTGAAATCTTTCCGTTCAGGATATACACGCAACATTCCATTAGGCAAGTGAACTGTCGGATAAGTGGGAAACAATAAATGACTGATATTTCCCATATAAGGATTTACATAATCTACCGGTTCCGTCTTCTCCTTTGCGTAAGAAATGGATCCCAAAACAAAGAAAGAGAATACTCCAATAATCAACGCTGTCTTTCGTATGCTTTTCATTCTATTATAATTTATAAAATTGATAAGCAAAAGTAATATCAGCGTCTTAATCAGGTATTAATCACGACTTAATCGACTAAATAAAAAGCTATAATAGGTTATATAAACATTTGAAAAACAACTTTTTAATTCATAATATTTATTTTTAAAAAGAAAAGAAGATACTTCCTATACACAAAGATCCTACCTTTCTTTCTAACTATAATTTATTTCTGTTAATTGCCTATTATGTCAGTATAATTAAAATCTGGTCTTACCCCAAGCACTCGAATATATTCTGCACAGAAATTTTCATAACATTGTTTTGCCAGACCTTTTTTACCTAAATGATAAAGAGCGTAACACTTATTTTGTATAGCAGTTTCGTCTGTCGAATCACAACTTAACATTGTTTCTGATAACTTCAGTAAAAGCATCAAGTCTTTGCTCTTTTTTACAAACTCATAAGCATCCAATAACACATCTGATAATAAAATCAGATATTCAGACTTAAATTTATCTGCCCATTCTTCTGTAATATCAGGTAATAACTCTCCTCTACTCCCTAATTCGGCAATTTTATTTAATAGTCCTACATTTATTTCACTGCCTTCCTTTACCATTCTCAGTAAGTCGCAAATCTCAATATAATCACAATTCACTGATGAATCTATTGTCATATACCAATAACTGTTCTTATAGGCAATATTGATTCCGCCAATTTCCTTTAATAACAATCGGAGTTTACTTATATTCACATTTCTGTTATTAGTAGCATTACTCTTGTCCATATCCGACCAAAATATTTCATTTAGTTGTTCCGAGGTTATGCCATTAGCATTTTTATAGGAATATAACAACATATATACAAACAAACTACGTAATATAAGAGTAAATCGAGAAGTTATATCATGCCCTTCCGAATCATTTACCTGAAAACCTCCCAATAAACGAATAAAAGAGGGCTGAATTAATTCTTTTTCCTTCACTTCTACAGTATAAAATGAGTTTTCATCTCTTCTTACAACATTTTTCTGCTTTCTCTTCCATAATATAACTAACACTGCCAATGTTCCCCCAATTCCAATAATCAAAATCAACCATATCCAACCTGTTGAATGCTTTTCAGGAACAGATTGAAGTACGTCTGATAAGTGCAAAACAGGATACCCTAATGTATATACCTCGACACAAGTTTTTCCGATGCCATCCTGATATGCTAAAACAGTAACTAATTCAGTGGTACCTTGATTATAAAATAAAGTACAATAAGAACTGGTATCATGAAACTGATATGGTATAGAATCTGCCATATATGTTCGATCTGGTTTTTCAATTCCAAAACAGTTCAATCTGATTTGAGAAAATGCTCGATCATTAGCAAAAGAAAGTGCATAAATATGCTCTTTATCAAGATCTACTACCATTGCATTTCCAAATGCTTCCACCTTTGCATTAGAAAAAGTCCACAATTTTTGACTGCTCATCTTCTCAACATCTATGCAATGAAGATCATAATAATTCTCTGGGTTCCCTTCTTGTTTACCAGATTTGCTACCATACCCTCCTAACAATAAAACCTTATTATTTCCCAAATATCCCATTGCCGCTAAATAACGAGGTTCAATCAAATGAGCAAGATCCTTTTGCTGCCAAGATATTGAATCAATGGAATGCATGAACAAGACCGAACTATAACGATAAAATCCATAGCCACCAAAAAGTATAACTTTTGCCAAATCAGGAATATAGCAGCTACTATGATGCAGATACGAAAGAAGTATATCAGGAATAGCTCTTTCCCATTCATTTTTTTCAAAACTATAACGATTCAGTCGTTCTTGTTCTGCACTATAGGAAATCAACTCATCATGAACCGAATCATATACTAAACTGGAAGCAGCTGTAAAATAAGGATGCCCAGTATTTACAATAACAGTATCCAATCGTTCCCGTTCTATGGAATATTGGTAAATAGTATCCTTTAAGGCTATAAACACCCCCCCATCTGTCGGACGTTGATATGGAGCAAATTGAAGAGAAGTCCCCGGTATAATAAACGAAGCTTTTTTTCTCCACCGAATATGATGATCTATTTCCCAAATCCCATTTCGTACTGTAGCCCGGGAAGATTTAACCTCATCATAAACTTCATTATCTCCATGTTGTAATAAAGTCCATTTTCTCAAGAGTTCTCCTTTCAGATCTAAAATCCTTACATTACGCAAACTCATCGGAGCCACATCTGTACTTGGAAAAGATTGCCCGGTATGTAACCCAAAAGCTATACGAACATTATTCAATTGCGGCAACTTCACGGGAATACTCCATTCTTTTTCATTTAGAATACAGACAATTAATTGCTTTTTATAGTTTAACTTAAGTTCTACTTGAAACCAATCCGAACTATTGAATTTAGGAATCGAATCTAAGTGTGATATATCTACCAGACTTTGATTTCCTTTCATCAAAAATAATTGGCTGTGGCTCCATCCTTTATTGGACAACAAGTCAATATTTAATGTATCATTTAAAATAACACGAACAATATACCCATAATTATGCTCTTCATTGCGCAAATGAACATCAAAACCCAATGAAAAACCATCATGAAAAGAAAGTGGAGTATTCGGAGTTAAATTTAGCTCCGTCCGCTTTTCCGGAATCACTCTGTGAGCCTGGAAAAAGAGCCCTGTATTTGCCCTAACATACAGGACATTACATAAAAAAAATAACAGTAATATACAAACAATTGTACTTTTATTATTCATAGATTTTCATTATAAGAGAAACAAAAATATAGAATTATTTTTATATTAAATGTTAAATCATTCTTTTTCAAGGTAGCATTGCCAAATTTCATGTTTCTAGCTTATATGTACCATAAATTAAACCTCTTAAAATTATTAAAACAAGCCTTCCAGGAATACCCATATAAATATTAGGTAGTTTGGTACAAATCACGTAAATTTGTGCCTCAAATTGAAATAACAATATAAATCACTATAAATAAAAACTTTATCACTATGGAGTACAATTTCAGAGAAATTGAAAAGAAGTGGCAGAAAAGGTGGGTGGAAGAGAAAACCTACCAAGTTAAGGAAGACGATTCAAAGCAAAAATTTTATGTACTAAACATGTTCCCTTACCCGTCAGGAGCCGGACTACACGTAGGACATCCGTTGGGATACATTGCTTCGGATATTTATGCCCGTTACAAACGACTGCAAGGCTTCAATGTACTCAACCCGATGGGATATGACGCATACGGTCTGCCCGCAGAACAATATGCCATCCAGACCGGACAACACCCCGCTATCACTACTGTCAACAATATCAATCGCTACCGCGAACAGTTGGACAAGATCGGTTTCTCTTTTGACTGGAGCCGTGAAATCCGTACCTGCGATCCGGAATATTATCATTGGACACAATGGGCTTTCCAAAAAATGTTTAATAGCTACTATTGCAACGATGAACAAAAAGCACGTCCAATCGAAGAACTGGAGAAAGCTTTTGCAAGTCAAGGAACTGCAGGATTGAACGCTGCTTGCAGCGAAGAACTTAGCTTTACCGCTGAAGAATGGAATGCCAAGAGTGAAAAGGAACAGCAGGAAATCCTGATGAACTATCGCATTGCCTATTTGGGTGAAACGATGGTAAACTGGTGTGCCGAGCTAGGAACTGTATTGGCAAACGATGAAGTAGTGGACGGGGTCAGCGAACGTGGCGGCTATCCTGTCGTTCAGAAAAAGATGCGCCAATGGTGTCTGCGTGTATCCGCATACGCACAACGCCTGCTGGACGGATTGGACACTATCGACTGGACTGATTCACTGAAAGAAACTCAAAAGAACTGGATAGGCCGTTCGGAAGGTGCCGAAATACAATTCAAAGTAAAAGACAGCGATCTTGAATTTACTATCTTTACTACCCGTGCAGATACGATGTTCGGCGTTACCTTTATGGTATTGGCTCCGGAAAGCGAACTGGTAGCACAAGTCACTACTCCCGAACAGAAAGCGGAAGTAGATGCTTACCTCGACCGCACCAAGAAACGTACGGAGCGCGAACGTATCGCCGACCGTAGCGTTACCGGTGTATTCAGTGGAGCGTATGCCATCAATCCGTTTACCGGTGAAGCAGTACCTATTTGGATCAGTGATTACGTATTGGCAGGATATGGAACAGGAGCCATCATGGCTGTACCCGCTCACGATAGCCGCGACTATGCTTTTGCCAAACATTTCGGATTGGAAATCCGTCCGTTGGTAGAAGGGTGTGACGTTAGCGAAGAAAGTTTCGATGCAAAAGAAGGTATCGTCTGCAACTCTCCGCGCCCGGACGTAACTCCTTACTGTGACCTTTCTTTGAACGGATTGACTATCAAAGAAGCCATTGCAACAACCAAGAAATATGTGAAAAACCATAACTTGGGACGTGTGAAAGTAAACTATCGTTTGCGTGACGCTATCTTCTCACGCCAGCGTTATTGGGGAGAACCGTTCCCTGTCTATTATAAAGACGGAATGCCCTATATGATTGACGAAAGCTGTCTGCCATTGGAGCTTCCGGAAGTAGCTAAGTTCCTGCCTACCGAAACAGGCGAACCTCCATTGGGTCACGCTACCAAATGGGCGTGGGATACTGTAAACAAATGTATCACAGAAAACGAGAAGATCGACAATGTTACCATTTTCCCGTTAGAATTGAATACAATGCCCGGATTTGCCGGTTCTTCCGCTTACTATCTCCGTTATATGGATCCACGTAACCACAAAGCATTGGTTGACCCGAAAATAGACCAGTACTGGAAGAACGTAGATCTCTACGTAGGTGGTACCGAACATGCTACCGGACACTTGATTTACTCTCGTTTCTGGAATAAATTCCTGCATGATATAAACATTTCCGCTGTAGAAGAACCGTTCCTGAAATTGGTAAATCAAGGCATGATTCAAGGACGCAGCAATTTTGTATATCGTATCAAAGATACCAATACATTCGTTTCTCTGAATCTGAAAGATCAATATGACGTCACTCCGATCCATGTCGATGTGAATATCGTATCCAACGACATTCTCGATCTGGATGCATTCAAGGCATGGCGTCCTGAATATGCAACGGCAGAGTTTATTCTGGAAGACGGAAAATACGTTTGCGGATGGGCAGTTGAAAAGATGAGCAAATCCATGTTCAACGTAGTAAATCCGGATATGATTGTAGACAAATACGGTGCGGATACACTTCGTATGTATGAAATGTTCTTAGGTCCGGTGGAACAATCCAAACCTTGGGATACCAACGGAATAGACGGGGTACATCGCTTTATCCGTAAATTCTGGTCATTGTTCTACAGTCGTACAGACGAATATCTGGTAAAGGATGAACCTGCAACGAAAGAGGAACTGAAGAGTTTGCACAAACTGATTAAGAAAGTAACGGGAGACATCGAACAGTTCTCTTACAATACTTCTATCAGTGCATTCATGATTTGTGTAAATGAGCTTTTCAATCTGAAATGCAGCAAGAAAGAGATATTGGAACAGCTTGTTGTCGTTCTTGCTCCTTTTGCTCCCCACGTTTGCGAGGAGTTGTGGGATGTACTCGGACACAAAACTTCCGTATGTGATGCCGAATGGCCTGCATACAACGAAGAATATCTGAAAGAAGACACAATCAACTATACCATCTCTTTCAACGGAAAGGCACGTTTCAATATGGAATTTGCAGCAGATGAAACATCGGACGCTATTCAAGCGGCTGTATTGGCTGACGAACGTTCGCAAAAATGGATCGAAGGCAAGACACCGAAAAAGATTATCGTTGTCCCGAAGAAGATTGTAAACGTCGTACTTTAATTTGTCTCACCACAGATTACACGGATTTACACAGATAAATCACGAATTAATAAATCTGTGATAATCTGCGGTAATCTGTGGTGAAACTATCATATAAATCTACTTTTATGTATAAACTGGAAAAGGCGGAATTAATGAGAGAAGTGAAAGATTATATCTACATTACTCTCGGATTGATAAGTTATTCTTTGGGATGGGCGGCATTCTTACTACCCTACCAGATAACGACCGGTGGAACTACCGGTATCGGAGCTATTATTTATTATGCAACCGGATTTCCGATCCAATGGTCATATTTTATTATCAATGCAGTTCTGATGACATTTGCCATCCGTATGCTAGGTCCCCGATTCAGTATAAAGACTACATACGCCATCTTTATGCTGACATTCCTGCTTTGGCTTTTTCAGTTGATAGTCAACAATTATGTAGTGGCACCGGATATGACACTGGACGGCAAACCGTTATTGCTTGGACCCGGACAAGATTTCATGGCTTGTATTATCGGAGCAGCCATGTGCGGTGTAGGTTTGGGCATCACTTTCAATTATAACGGAAGTACCGGTGGAACGGATATCATTGCAGCCATCGTCAACAAATACAAAGATGTATCACTCGGAAGAATGATCATGATCTGTGACGTAGTTATCATCAGTTCCTGCTACTTTATATTCCATGACTGGCGCCGTGTTATCTTTGGTTTTGTCACACTGTTCATTATTGGTGTCGTATTAGACTGGATTATCAACAGTGCCCGTCAATCGGTTCAATTTCTTATCTTCTCAAAAAAATACGATGAAATAGCCGACCATATCATAAAAGATACCAATCGTGGGGTAACGGTACTCGACGGCACCGGATGGTATAGTAAAGGCGATGTAAAAGTATTGGTGGTACTCGCCAAGAAACGCCAGTCATTAGACATCTTCCGCATGGTAAAACGTATCGACCCGAATGCATTTATCTCACAAAGTTCCGTTATCGGAGTATATGGAGAAGGATTCGACAAGTTGAAATAATCAGTTGATTGTTATTGAATAACTCTATTGAAATAAAAAAGAATGATGAAACGCAAACTTGTATTTGCCACTAACAATGCCCATAAACTGGAAGAGGTAGCAGCCATTTTGGGAGATCAAATAGAATTGTTAAGCCTGAATGATATCGATTGCCACACAGATATTCCCGAAACAGCCGATACATTGGAAGGAAATGCGTTGCTGAAATCTTCCTTTATCTACAACAACTACGGTTTGAACTGCTTTGCGGACGACACCGGTCTGGAAGTGGAAGCATTAGGTGGAGCTCCCGGAGTCTATTCCGCACGTTATGCAGGTGGAGAAGGACATGACGCGCAAGCCAATATGCTTAAACTGCTCCACGAGTTAGAAGGAAAGGAAAATCGCAAAGCACAGTTCCGTACTGCTATCTCATTGATATTGGACGGTAAGAATTATCTTTTCGAAGGAATAATAAAAGGCGAGATAATCAAAGAGAAACGGGGTGAATCAGGCTTTGGATATGATCCTGTCTTTCAACCGGAAGGTTATGACAAGACTTTTGCCGAACTAGGAAATGATATAAAAAACAAAATAAGTCACCGTGCATTAGCCATACAAAAGCTCTGTGAGTTCTTACAACGCTAATAATCCATATTCCAACAATATATAAAGCACAGTAATTCACTCTGCTTGCTCATTAATTATATACTTCATACATCACGAAAAAGAAGTTTATAAATGCGGAGTTGGTAGTACAGCCAGTAAAGATAAAATAACCTGCAAAGACTATTTTATCTTTACTTTTAATATTCTCCTATATTTTATTCTGCTTTGATTTCAATAACACGACTATTCAACTGTCGTGTAGTGAAAACGTTCAAACCGACATTCATCAGATATTCACCGGAGAAAAGCTGACCATTATCTTTCAAAGAAGAACTACTACCAGACATCATGTTAATTTCCTTCACACGATACATCTGATCCGAATTCAGTCCTTGTAAACGGACAGGTAATGTTTTTTCTCCATAACGAGGATGAATATCAAAAGCAAAAACCACGGCTGTTTTCTTATCTTTCCCCACATACATGGAAGAAGTATGGTTGCTGCCATAAGGAGAAACAAGACGATACAAATCACCATCAAGAATAACAGGCTTCAAGCGATTATAGTTCTTGACTGCCTGAACACAATACAAGTGATCGCTCTGACTCATATCATCCAACTTAATATCAAATCCCAATTTACACATCATAGCAACATCCGTACGGAACTTAATGCTGGTTCCACGATTCCAAGTGGTAACATGAGCACACAGTGTTTTACTGGGAAATACCTGCGAAAATCCCCATTGAATAAAAAGACGTTCGATAGGATCAGTATTGTCGCTTGGCCAAAACTCTGTAAAATATTTCAAGGCTTCATAATCAGAACGTCCGCCACCACCGGAACACAACATCATAGGAAGATCAGGGTACTTCGCCTTGATTCTGTCCAACACTTTATAGAGTCCACGCACATAATCAATATACAAATGAGACTGGTTTTCTTTCAGATACATTGAATAAATGTTTGTAATAGGACTATTGCAATCCCATTTGAAGAAAGCAATACCCGGATACTTGGTCATCAACTTATCTACCACGCCGAATACATGATCCTGCACTTTCGGATTACTAAGATCAAGCACCATTTGGTTACGGAAATAATATTCATCACGGTTAGGCAGATGAATCACCCAATCTTTATGGTTTTCATAAAGCTCGCTCTTGGGATTCACCATCTCCGGCTCTATCCACAAACCGAATTTAATGCCTTTCTTTTGTGATTCTTCGACAAGACGTCCGATTCCGTTCGGAAGTTTGTCTGCCGTTTCTTCCCAGTCACCCAATCCCTGACGGTCACTGCTACGAGGATACTTATTAGCAAACCAGCCGTCATCCAACAGAAACATATCCACTCCCAATTTGGTAGCCTCATCTATCAGACCGATCAGTTTATTTTCATCGAAATTAAAATAAGTCGCTTCCCAATTATTTAATAAAGTCATGCGTGTTTCACCACCCTTCTTTACCTGATGATTGCGTGCCCAATCATGAAAACTACGGCTGGCCTCACCCTTACCCTGACAACTATAAGTGAAATAGAAATCCGGAGTACGGAAAACTTCGTTGGCGGGAAGTTTATATTCAGAAGCATACGGGTTAATACCACTGATGATGCGCAACTCGTTTTTATTGTCCACCTCGAAAATAAAACGGAAATTGCCTGTCCATCCCAAAGTACCTACAAGCACTTCACCTGCATTCTCCTGTGAAGGATTACCTAAAGACAGTTGGAAGAAAGGAGAAACAAACAAATTGGCACGTGTGCCCAATTTTGTATCCACCACTTTCTTACCAAAATCCAGTTCCCTTTCAGTTATATTGGCTTCATGTGCCCAGTCACCGGAAAATTCAGTCAGAAAATATCTGCTACTATTCAGGTGCAGCATGGAAGAAGCGTATTTGCTGAGGATAACAGGTTTCTTCTCCTGATGGTTGATTTCACTGAAAGTACGGATGACATTCTCTTTGCCGTAAGCTATATAATGAAGCTTCACCGTAACGGGGTATTTATCATCCTTGAGTGTAATCACCGTCTCGTTGACTCCGTCACCTTTCGGTTCGTTCGAATGCTCCACATACTTAAGAAGCAATGAAGAGTTGTTATCATTATGCCGCATGTGGATAGCCGGTTCAAAGTAATCTTCCATACCATGAGTCAGATAAGCTTCGGTTCCCTGCGGAAGAAATTGTATATCAGAGTCATGGTTCAGTCTTTTACCAAGATACTTCTGATACAAACGCCCGTTATCCCCCACCTGATAGATCAGGCTGGTCCGTTCTGTTTCTATCTTAATTAGAGGCCTATCGGAAGCCTGTAAAATAGAAACAGAACCCAATAACAAAAAAAATAAGAATGATTTTAGTTTCATAGTATATTAGATTCTAAATTTTATAATCCCAGCTTAGCCGAAATCTCCAACATCCGTTGAATCGGCTTCACAGCTTTCTTCGCTACCTCCGGATCCACCGTAATTTCCGGTGATTCATTCTTCAGACACTCATACAGCTTCTCTAACGTATTCAACCGCATAAAGCTACATTCATTACAGCCGCACGTACTATCATTCGGAGGAGCGGGAATAAACACTGTTTGCGGACACTTCTTCTGCATCTCATGCAAGATACCTGATTCGGTAGCCACAATATATGTATTTTCGGGATGATTCACGGCGTATTTCAACAGGGCAGCCGTAGAACCTACTACATCCGCCAGTTTCAGTACCGTACTCTTACATTCGGGATGTGCCAGCACCAATGCTTCGGGATGTTGTGCTTTCAGCTCCACAATCTTTTCAACAGAGAACTGTTCGTGCACATGGCAGGCTCCGTCCCAAAGTAACATATTGCGGTTCGTAACTGAGTTGATATAATTTCCCAAATTCCTATCCGGACCAAAAATTATTTTCTCATCTTTGGGGAAGCTTTCCACGATCTGCTTCGCATTAGTGGAAGTCACCACTACATCCGTTACCGCTTTCACGGCAGCTGTCGTATTGACGTACGAAATAACGGTGTATCCGGGATGCTCTTTGACAAACTGCGCAAACTTATCCGCCGGACAACTGTCTGCCAACGAACAGCCTGCCGCCATATCGGGAACCAATACTTTTTTCTCCGGACAAAGAACCTTTGCCGTTTCACCCATAAAGTGAACACCGCACATCACGATGATGTCTGCTTTCGTTTTCGCCGCCCATTGGGCCAATGCCAAACTGTCACCAACGTAATCGGCGATATCTTGTATCTCACCCTTCTGGTAGTAGTGCCCCAGAATGATTGCATTCTTCTCTTTCTTCAGCTCGTTTATAGCTTTTATTAGTTCATTCATTATTATATTCTTTTTTCCTTCTTTTAAAAAAAATCCTTTGTTAGTGATGATAGCCTGTTAATAATGTTAGCAAATAAATACGATTTTCCTTGCCTGATAAGTTATTAGTTCATACTTCTGCTTTATGAGTCCGTTATAAACTGAATAAATAAGAAGATATCTTATCCTACTTGCTTTATTATCAATGGAAATATCCCCAAATTGAAGTTATATATTAACTCCCTGTTGATAAAGTGCAAAGTTAAAAACTTTATGGATATAAACAGGCAGATAAGTGCTGAAAAATATGTTTATGTCTGTGTAGAAAGTTTAGAGTTTATTTTTTGGAATGTTCATAAAGAAGCCTCCTTATATCTTCTTTTGAATAATGCAAGAATTATTTTTCAAAATCTTTGCCGATAGTTTTGACAGGTTTTAAACCGTTATCAACATCTCTGTTAACAGAAAAGAGTTACCTTTGCGACAAGAACGCAATATAAAGGAAACAAGAACATCATATAAAGAAAAGACGTATGCGTAAACTAAAAATAACAGAGTTGAACCGTATTAGTGCCGAAGAGTTCAAACAAGCCGAAAAACTGCCTTTGGTAGTGGTGCTGGACGATATTCGTAGTCTGCATAATATAGGTTCCGTATTTCGTACATCGGATGCATTCCGTATTGAATGTATCTACCTTTGTGGCATAACGGCCACTCCTCCACACCCCGAAATGCATAAGACGGCTTTGGGGGCTGAGTTCACTGTCGATTGGAAGTATGTTAATAACGCTGTTGATGCGGTTGATAACCTCCGGAAAGAGGGGTATGTTGTCTATTCCGTAGAACAGGCGGAAGGAAGCATTATGTTGGATAAGCTCGAATTGGATAAGACCAAAAAATACGCCATTGTGATGGGAAATGAAGTGAAAGGAGTGCAGCAGGAGGTTATCAACCATTCGGATGGCTGTATAGAAATTCCCCAATACGGAACCAAACACTCCTTGAATGTTTCGGTAACCACCGGGATTGTCATTTGGGATTTGTTCAAGAAACTACGTTAAGAACACAATTCCGTATTGGTTAATAAATGGTTGATAACTGGTTTATTATTTAGTTAATTCTCTGATTATTAAAGGTTTTTATTTTGTTAATAACTATCCGGTAACTTTAATGTGAATAGCTGTTAGAACAGTTATTAATAAGTTGCTTGTCAGTTGTTAATAGCTGAGTTTTCAACTGTTAATACTTGACAGGTCAGTTATTAATACTTGAAAACTCAATTATTAATAGCCGGCAATTCGGTTATCAACAGTTGAGTTAATAGCTTCTGTGAATTAGTGGATAATGTATCAGATTTGTCCGTTCTCCACCATCAACACCACACGTTCTGTTAGCTTGTCCTCTCCTTGCGGATCATATTCCTTTTTCAGGCTAGCACCGAACAATGCGGCAAATGCCTGATAGAATCCTGCTTTGAAAGGTCCCATAAATGCTTTCACCAGTTCATAACTGGTTTGGTTACTTTGGCGGTCTATTAGCTTTATCAACAATTTCCCTTGTGCGAAAGAGAGTTTTTTCATTCGGGCGGTATATTGCTCTTTCAACCCTTTTTCTACTCGTTTGATGTGTTTTTGGCGTGCTTTTTCATTGGGCAGAGTTTGAAGATATTCGTAAGTTTCGATGATAGCCTGGTTGATTTCTTTAGAGATAGGATATACCTTTTTCACGTTGCGTATGAGGCGATAGTACTCTCTACGTTCTTTTTCATTCTTGAATTTCAGCGGACGGAAGATATACACAGTTCTTAACTGGACACATGGAATCGTATCTCCATTGTAGATACACATGGGAACCAAGTATCCATTGATGCTTTGCTTTTCCTGCGCCTGCGTTTTCAGCGAATAGCAAACGATGGCAAACAGTGTCATTACTACTATGTTAAGCCTTCTTTTCACGGTACAAAAATAGAACTAAAATTTTATTATTTAGTCTTTTCACAAAGATGTTAACCTATTTAAAGTATCTTTGCGCCCTTGTCTGCAAAGAAAGCAAGGAATAAAATACTTTTTATTGATGAAAACTACTCAACTAATCCGGTTGATAAGTATTATAAACAGCTTGTTCATAATTCCTGCTTGTAGTGCTCAAAACCCCACTGAAAGTCTTTTAGAGGATATTCTCGAAGATTTATCTGTTAATAATGATATTGATAACTCTGTGAATACCTTGAATTTGGAAAATGAATTGGAAGAACTTTCCAGCCGTTTGAAAGAACCGGTTAATTTGAATATCGCCACTCGTGAACAACTTGAACAATTTCCTTTTCTGAGCGATATTCAGATCGAACATTTGTTGGCATATATCTATATTCACGGACAGATGAAAACCATTTATGAACTTCAGTTGGTAGAGGATATAGACAGGCAGACTATCCAGTATCTATTGCCTTTTGTTTATGTAGAAGCTATTAACAATGAACCTGCTTTTCAGTGGAAAACCATGTTGAAAAGTGCAGCTAAATATGGTAAGCATGAAGTGCTAACCCGCATGGATATACCGTTTTATAAGCGTAAAGGTTATGAACATACCTATCTGGGACCTTCTGTTTATAACTCTGTGAAATATGGTTTTCGATATAGTGATCGGCTTTATGCGGGAGTGGTTGGCGAGAAAGATGCGGGAGAGCCTTTCGGAGCTTTGCATAATCGGTACGGCTATGATTATTATTCTTTTTATCTGCTGTTGAAAAACTGTGGTCGGTTGAAAACATTAGCTGTTGGTAACTATCGGTTAAGTTTCGGTCAAGGGCTAGTGGTTAGTACGGATTATCTGATGGGGAAAACGATCTATGCTTCTTCTTTCAATAATCGTAGTGGTGGAATAAAGAAACACTCTTCTACGGACGAATACAATTACTTTCGGGGAGTGGCGGCTACGGTGAGTGTAGATAATCATTGGGATGTTTCCGCATTTTATTCACATCGGAAAAAGGATGGAGTGCTAACCGACGGAGAGATTACATCTATTTATAAAACCGGACTGCATCGGAGCCGGAAAGAAGCGGATAAGCGGAACTTGTTCACATTACAGTCGGCAGGTGGAAATATAACTTATCAACAGAACCGTATCAAGTTGGGTATCACCGGTATTTACTATGTTTTCAACCGACCGTATGAACCGGAATTAACAGGCTATTCCAAATACAATCTTCATGGGAATAACTTTTATAACTTGGGAGTAGATTATGCTTATCGCTGGCATCGTTTTTCTTTTCAGGGAGAGACGGCGATGGGAAAACAAGGTTGGGCTTCTTTGAACCGTTTGCAATATTCACCGGTTCAGAACACGATACTTATGTTGATACACCGGTTCTATTCCTATAATTATTGGGCAATGTTCGCTCATTCTTTTGAGGAAGGAAGTACGACCCAGAATGAGCAGGGATATTATTTCGGGTTGGAAACCTCTCCTTTTGCCCGTTGGAGGTTTTTTGCTTCATTCGACTTGTTTTCCTTTCCGTGGAAAAAATACAGAGTCAATAAAGCTTCTCGTGGAGCGGATGTACTGCTTCAATCTACTTTTACTCCGCAAAATAATATTTCGATGGATTTGAAGTACCGTTATAAACGAAAAGAGCGTGACTGGACGGGTAGTAAAGGAGCATTGACACTTCCTGTCTTTCACCACCGACTTCGTTATCGTTTGAACTATTCTTTGAAAGAAGTGTTTAGCAGTCGTACAACTTTAGATTATAATCATTTTCATTTTCAGGACAGAGCTGCTAACATCGGATATCAGGTTACACAGATGATATCCTCCCAACTGCCTTGGGCCAGGCTGTTTGCTGACGTTCAAGGCAGTTACTTTTATACCGACAGTTATGATTCGCGCGTATATGCATCCGAGAAAGGGCTGCTCTATACATTTTATACTCCTTCATTTCAAGGATGTGGATTTCGATATAGTATCCGGCTGAGATATGAACCGAACAAACACTGGTTGTTCATAACCAAGTTCGGAGAGACGGTCTACCTGGATCGTAACGAGATAGGTTCCGGTAATGATTTGATACGCGGAAATAAAAAAGCAGATGTGCAAATGCAACTCCGTATTAAGTTTTAAACTATCTTTGTCAATCGGAAAAACAATAAGAGACTACGATATTCATGGAAGATAAAGCCACTTTTGACAAAATGTTTAATGAATGGTATGCGCAATTTGTATATTTTGCATACTATTTCATCAATGATGCTGAAGTCTGTCGTGATATCGTAAGTGATGCCTTTGAGTATTTGTGGCGCAATTATGATAAGATAGAAGAAATTACGGCAAAGACTTATCTTTATACAATTATCCGTACCCGTTGTATCGATTACCTTCGTAAGCAAAACATCCATGAAGAATATGTGGAATTTGCTTCGCAGTTGGCAAGTCGGATCGTAGAATCCCATTCTCATGAGTCGGACAATCGTATTTTACTTATTCGCAAAGCGATGGAAAAGCTGACACCTTATAATTGTCGGATTCTGGAAGCGTGTTACATTCAGAACAAGAAATATAAAGAAGTGGCGGAAGAACTGAATGTCAGTGTAGCTGCTATTCATAAGAATATAGTGAAAGCTTTGCGTATTCTCCGTGAAGAATTAGGGCAAAAAGGTAACCAAGATGAACTTTAAATCGTAAATATATATATCGAATAAATGATTTATGGACACTAAAGATATAAATATAAGTAAGTCGGAAGAAGAAGCTCTGAAAATAATGGAGGATACTTCCAGTGTCACTTCCGGACAGATACAAAGTTTAAAGGAAGATGAAGAATGTATGCAGATATGCAGTGATATGGCGGAGCTTACCATAGAGATGCAGAAAGCGAAAAATACACTGGTAATTGATATACAGAAAGAGCTGGCTGATTTTCATCGTAAACATTCTGAAGATAATAAGCACAGAAAAAATACTTCTCTCTTTTGGATAAGTTTTGCCGGAGTGGCGGCAACGGTTATTGTTGTATTGGTTTTGCGTGGGATGTTATTTTCATCGGAACCGGAACATATTCAAGTCTTTCAGGCAAAAGCTTCCGCTCAGGAAGTCACTTTGCAGGTAGACGATGAAAAAGAAGCCAAGCCTCTGGAAGAAATTGTGCAAACATTTCCTTCTACCATTGCCCAAGTTTCTTCAAAAGGAGTGGGTTATCGCCCTGTGCAGACTGAAAACAAGGAAACAAGAAAGACTAAAGTTCAAATACACAGATTGAGTATTCCTAGGGGGCAAACATTTACGGTTGTTTTGTCTGACGGCACCGAAGTACTGATGAACTCGGACAGCCGTTTGTGCTATCCTACGGTTTTCAAGGGAAAAGAAAGAGTGGTTACGTTGGAAGGTGAAGCTTATTTTAAAGTGGTTAAAGATACCGGACATCCTTTTATCGTAAAGAGCGGTAATACACAGGTTCGTGTGCTTGGGACCGAATTTAATGTCAGAAGCTATTCCCCTGCCGAAATTTGTGTCACGCTGATAAAAGGAAAAGTAGCAGTTAGCGATACTTGTGGAGTACATGCCGTAGAAATGAAACCGGGACAGAGTGCGCAATTGTCTTCTGATGGAGCATACGTTGTGAATGAAGTTGATATAGAGTCATTCTTGTATTGGAAGGAAGGATTTTTCTATTTCGACGATGTTGCCTTAGTTGACATGATGAAAGAGATAGGGCGGTGGTATAATATAGATATAGAGTTCCGTAATAGCAAAATTATGGATTATCGGATGCATTTCTTTGCAAATCGTCACCAAGACATTTATCATCTGATCGAATTATTGAATCGTATGGAGAGCTTTACCGCTTCTTTGGAAACAGGAAAGCTTATTATTGAATAAAAGACGAGCAAAAAGACATAAATCTGAATAAAAGAGTATATTTCTGAAAAATAACTCCTTTTAAGGGTAACCATTCTTTTTTAAACTTCGTATACAATTTAAAAAATGAAATATTACTTAACTATTATTCAGGCTTATGAAAAAGAATCGGGCACAGAAGTTCATTGTTTTGTTCTTGCTTTCTCTTTTTGCATATTCGCTGCATACGCAGGCGCAGGAAGAAAAAGGGAAGCAGATCACGATGGAGTTTAGAAACGAAGGGCTGCCTTCTGTTTTTAAACGTTTGGAGAAAATATCGGGATATAAAGTACTTTTTATCTACGATGAAATCAGTTCTTACACAGTCACAGGCAAAGTGGAAAAAGCTACAATCGACGGAGCATTGAAGGTGATTATAGGAAAGCACCCGTTGAAATATCACATCGACGGCCAGTTTATCAATATTACGAAAAAGACCGCTAAAGTGATACGGGAAGTAAAAGGAAAAGTGCTTTCCGAAGAAGATGGCTTTCCGGTGATTGGAGCGACCGTTATGGTGGAGGATGCGAATATCAGTACCATTACGGATAATAACGGAAATTTTAAACTCTCCGATGTTCCACAAGATAATCAGGTCAGAGTATCGTATGTGGGTATGCAGACTCAGTTATTGAATCCCACTTCTTATATGTCGGTAGTGATGAAAACAGACACGAAAGCATTGAACGAAGTAGTGGTGACCGGTATGTTCAGCCGCAAGAAAGAAGGTTTTACCGGTTCGTCTGTCACTATCAAAGGAGAGGATTTGAAGAAATACAGTACAAATAATGTGGCTAAAGCATTGGCCGCCGTTGCTCCCGGACTGCGTATCGTTGATAATATAAACATGGGTTCCAATCCGAACAATTTGCCTGATATGCGTATGCGCGGCGGTGCCAATATGGATTTGGAATCAAGAGGTGCGGTTGATTTTAATTCGGCCAATAATGATGTTATTGCCGTTCAAGGTGAGTATGAAACTTACGCAAATCAACCGTTGCTGATCATGGATGGTTTTGAAATTGGTATACAGACACTAGCCGATTTGGATCCCGACCGCGTTTCTTCTATTGTTCTGTTGAAGGATGCTGCCGCTACAGCAATATATGGTTCGCGTGCTGCGAATGGAGTAATCGTAATTGAAAGTAAAACTCCCAAACCCGGACGTATCTGGGTTACATACGGAGGTGAACTTCGTATTGAAACTCCGGATTTGACAGGATATAATTTGATGGATGCAAGAGAGAAACTGGATGCGGAATTGAAAGGAGGGGTTTATACGTATGGCGGGGAAACACTGGAAAAATGGAGACTTTATCAGTATAAATTGCGTGAAGTATTGGCGGGAGTAAATACATATTGGTTGGATAAGCCTTTACAGACTTCTATTCAACAACGCCACACTGTCACTTTGGAAGGAGGTGATGAGGCATTACGCTATCGGATGTATGTCGGATATAATAATTCTCCGGGTGTAATGAAAGACAGTAAGCGTGATGTATTGACAGGTTCATTGGATTTTCAGTATCGTTTGAAGAAAGTATTGTTGAAGAATAGTATAACTCTTGATAATTCGGTTGCTAATGAGTCTCCGTGGGGAAGTTTCAGTGAATATACCCGTTTGAACCCTTATTTACGTCCTTATGGAGAAGATGGAGAAATTCAGAAACGTTTGGATAACTTTGAAGGAATAGGAGGTGATTCGAATTACTTGAATCCGATGTATAACACTACATTCAACAGTAAGGATCAAAGTAAGAATTTTGCTGTACGCGAGCTTTTTAAAGTAGAATACAATCCTACTGAAGAACTTCGTTTGGAAGGTGCGTTTTCGTTATCGAAAAGTGTAGGACATCGCGATATTTTCCGTCCTGCACAACATACTGCGTTTGATGATGTGACTGATCCTACTCTGAGAGGTGATTATCGCAGAAGCCAAAGTGAATCGGTTAGTTGGGGAGTAGATTTAACAGGAAGTTGGAATAAACAACTGAGAGATCATTATCTGACAGCTAATGCCCGTATGAGTGTATTAGAGAATACTTCGGAAACTTTTGGTAACTATGTTACAGGTTTCCCGAATGATAATATGGATAATTTATTATTTGGTAAAAAGTATAATGAAAAAGTAACCGGTTTGGAAAGCACCAGTCGGTCTATCGGTTGGGTAGCAGCCGGAGGATATTCATATAAATATAAGTATTCGTTTGATTTCAATATACGTTTGGACGGTTCTTCTCAATTTGGAAAAGATAATCGATGGGCTCCTTTCTGGTCGACTGGATTGCGCTGGGATTTAAAGAAAGAAAACTTCTTGAAAAACGTCTCTTTTATTTCCGACTTGATATTGAGAGGTACTTATGGTACTACCGGTTCACAAGGGTTTGACCCTTATCAGGCACATGGGTATTATACATATGCTAACCTGCTGCTGCCTTATTATTCATCAGATGCTACCGGTTCGGAGATTCTGGCAATGCACAATGAAAGTTTAAAATGGCAAACTACCAAAAGTACCAATTTAGCGTTGGAACTGGGACTATTTGACCAGCGTTTTACCGCTCGTATAGAATATTACCGTAAAATAACCGATAATATGATTACTCAGGTTAGTCTTGCACCTTCCGTTGGTTTTCCCAAATATCCCGAGAACATCGGTAAGATAGAGAATAAAGGTTGGGAGATCAGTCTTTCTGCTATTCCTTATAAGAATACTGCCAAACAAGCTTATTGGACCATTATGGTGAACGGTTCGCATAATGCTGACAAATTATTAAAAATATCAGAAGCGATGAAACACATGAATGATCAGAATTCATTAAAGCTAAAAGATATGCCATTACCCCGCTATGAAGAAGGAGAATCTCTTTCCCGTATTTGGGTAGTGCGTTCGTTGGGTATTGATCCGGCTTCTGGAGATGAAATTTTGTTGAAACGCAATGGAGAAATGACAAGTGCTGTCAATTGGAATGCGAATGATGTAGTACCAATTGGTAATACGGAACCTAAATGGCAAGGATATATTAATTCCTCTTTTACTTATATGGGATGGGGAGCCGATGTAAGTTTCAGATATCAGTTTGGTGGTCAGGTATACAATCAGACTTTACTTGATAAAGTGGAAAATGCGAATTTGAAATATAATGCTGACCGCAGGGTATCTCAACTCCGTTGGATGAACCCGGGTGATAAGGCACAGTTCCGTGCTATTAATTCTACGGGATGGGAAACGAAGGCTACTTCCCGTTTTATTATGGATGAAAATGTATTTCAGGGAAGTTCTTTATCGGTCTATTATCGTATGGACCGTACGAATACCAAGTTTATCGGCCATTGGGGATTGAGTTCGGCTAAAGTATCCTTCAATATGGAAGATTTCTTCTACTTGTCTACTGTAAAACGTGAAAGAGGTTTATATTATCCTTATTCACGTCAGTTCACATTTTCTTTGAATGTAGGTTTCTAATTAAAAACATATTTGTATGAAACATATTATATATATACTATTAACGACAATGGTGCTGGGGATTGTGTCCTGCAGTGATTGGTTGGATGTCTCTCCGAAAACTTCTATTCCTGCCGATAAGCAATTTGAATCGGAATCCGGGTTCAAGGATGCTCTTACGGGTATTTACTTAAAATTAGGAACAAGAGAGTTATATGCCGGAGATTTGACTTATGGATATTTGGATGAATTGGCAGGTTTATATACAAATTATCCCGGTTATAATACGAATACCGTTTTTAATCAAAGTATTGTGTTTGATTATGAAAATCAGTTCTTAAGTAAAAAGAACGGGATTTATGCAGATATGTATACTATCATCGCCAATATTAATAATTTTCTGGAATATGTAGATAAGAATAAAGACGTATTGGTAACGGAACGATTTTATGAAACTATGAAAGGAGAAGCTCTCGGACTCCGGGCTTTTCTTCATTTTGACTTATTACGTTTGTTTGGTCCGGTTTATAAAAAGAATCCTGCGTCTGAGGCTATTCCTTATCGTACAGCTTTCAATAAAGATGCTACTCCTATTCTATCAGCAGATGAAGTGGTAAACGCTATTTTGAAAGACTTGAATGAGGCTGAAAAACTTCTGAAAGAGAATGACCCGTGTGACTTTTTTACAGATCATGAAAATGAAGCATACAAAGATAAGAATCATTTTCTTGTGAATCGTGAGTTCAGGATGAATCTGTATGCTGTGAAAGCAATGTTAGCTCGTGTATATTGTTATAAAGGGGATGTGGAAAGCCGGAAATTGGCTGTGGAATATGCCAGAGAGGTAATTGGAGCTTCTAAATATTTTACTTTATATAAATCACAAACGGCTGCTAATTATAATTCCATACGATATGCAGAGCAGATTTTCGGAATAACAGTAAATGAATTTTCTAATTTACTTTCGGATAATGGTATGGATATGGAAAGTGTCAATACGGAATATCACTTCATGACTTCAAAAGAAAATTATGAATTATTTTATGAAACTGAAGGAGCCGGTAATACGGATTGGAGACGTTTGGCTGTGATGTTCACTGTCGTAAATTCTTCAGACGGAAGCGGAGTCGTTTTTAGTAGAAAGTATAATCAAAAGCCGCTGACAGTGTCTTATAACTATTCTGGAGCTAATGCGGTACCTTTGATTCGTCTGCCGGAAATGTATTATATCGTAGCGGAATGTGCCACTATTCCTTCGGAGAGCGCCGAAGCATTGAATACAGTCCGTTTTGCGCGGGGCATTTCTTATAATGACGAGATTCTAACCGATGGCTATGATAATGTTGATGCTGCTTCGGAAGAGAATAAGCAACAGACTAAGCGCGTCAATGAAATTATGAAAGAATATAGAAAAGAGTATTTTGCCGAGGGGCAACTTTTCTATTTCTTGAAAGCGCATGATTATAGTACTTATTATGGTTGTGGAGTAGAAGCTATGACCGATGCACATTATCAGGTGACTCTGCCGGATAATGAGTATATTTTTGGAAATAACTCTAAATGATAAAGCATTATGAAAAGAATTATATATTTTGCTTTACTGATTCTTATCAGTGGTGTATATATGGGGTGCAGTGAAAATGAAATAGAGCTGTACAATCAGACACCTCGTATTAATTTTTATGGAAATACACATTTACGTATTCTTATTGATACGGATTATGTGAAGAAAGAACCTTATTCAGTAGATAGTTTTACCGTACAGATTCAAGGGGATCTTTTGAAAGAAAGCCGTGATTTTTGTGTAAAAGTAACTCCGAACAGTAATTATAAAAATTCTGTAGATGTGTTATTGAACGATAAGTATACATATACTTCTTTGGATACTATCCATCAGGTCTTTTATTTTAGATTTACTCGTCCGGAAATGAAGAAAGGTAAGAATTTATATGGTTGTAATCTCGAATTTGATTTAGATAATTCTGCACATAAGTTTGATAAAGGGTTGGTAGAAAAGAATCAGATAATTTTTTCTGTGAGATGGGAAATTGAACCTGATGAGTGGGATTGGGAATGGGGAGACTATAGTGATGCCAAATATATGTTTATGATGGATATATTGGGACATACATCGGAAGATGTAGAAGATATTGATGCTGATAAGGCTAAAGTTGTAGATGCTTATGCAAATTATAAAGCAGAAGGTAACCCTCCTATTTTGGATGAAGATGGAAATGAAATAAGTTTTGAATAAGATTAAAAGAAACTATTATGAAAAAGTATATCATCTATATAATAAGTTTTGTTGTAGTAGCTTTGTTGCAGATAAGCTGCTATGATGATAAAGGGGATTATGATTATCATGAAGTGAATTCAATGGAAGTCAAAATACCTGAAACAAAGTTACGTATGCCGAAAGACGAAGCGGTGGAAGTATCTATTGTACCGGAGATTTCTCAAACGTTAGAGCAGAATGAAGCCAATCTTGTATTTCAATGGAAAAAGACCAAGAAAGGAGTAAAGGCCGGTTCGGAAAGAATGATCGATTATGAAGATTATTCTGTAGGAAAAGAATGTAAGATAACGGTTGAACCCTATGAATCAGAAAATATAGGTTTAATGGTAGTGGTTACAGATAGGAAGAACGGAACAACTTGGTATCAGACTGGGGAAGTTGCTATTATTCGACCTTTAAATCCTTGTTGGTTTATATTACAAGAAAAGGAAGAAAGTGGTATATTAGGAGCTATCGAAGGTACTCCAGAGGGGTATTATGTTTATTCTGATGTATTTAAGTCGGAATTGAATCAGGCTTTTCCACTTAGTGGAAAACCTTTGGCTGTTAGTGCAAGAAAAAATTATGGAAATTCGAAGTTGAAAGATATGTTATCTTTTTTGGGCTTTAAGGTAATTCCGGCATTGATGTTAGTCACAGATTGTGATTTGTCATTATTTACTCCGAGTACGTTGAAACCAATATACCGATCTGATAAAATACTTTTTGAACCGGTCAATGAGGGAGAATCTTTAAAGATTGAATTTTATAAAATGAGTACTCATGGCGAATTATTTGTGAATAATGGAAAGGCATATTGTGCTTTTATGGATGCTTTCTGCGTTCCATACTCAGTGAAAAGCGGTAACGAGTATCCTGCTATTTCCGCTTTTGGTTCTTATAAAGGTGGGTTGTTGTTTTTCGATAAAGTAAACCATTGTTTTCTTAATGCTTCTCTTCCTGGTACTTTTGATTATATGGGGAATCAGGCTACACAAAATATACGTAAGTTTGGAACTCCTTGGAGCGACCAAAAGCCGGTGAGCATTTATTCAATGGAAGATGATGCTAATGTTTTTGATCCGGATGCCATAGACCCGTCGTTACAAGTGAAAGATATAATTACCGGAGGAAGCTATGGCAATTATGCCTATGCTATCACTGCTCCTTTCAACGGAAAAGAACTCACGGTCTTTAAGTTTAGTGCGGATTGGGAAAATGAGGATCCTACTTGCGCTGCTAAATATACAATAGCTGTCCCTTCGGAGGTGGATGTAGAAACAGCTAAATTTGCTGCTTCTTATGCCTATACGGCAAATATCATATTTATGGCTTCCGGTAATAAATTGTATCGTATCAACCTTGACCGTGGGCAAGTGACAGAACTTTATGCTTATGAAGTCGATTCATCGGCACAAATTGCTAGTCTTAAATTTAAGGATCCCGAAAGTGTGAGAGAAGAAAATGATGGGGAAGCGGAGGGAGAATATAAGGAAAAATTAGGAATGTGTCTTGGGCTTGGTATCAATACAGGTGAGAAGGGGGTAGTTGTGGAAATACAGTTGACAATGGCAGGTGATATTTCTCGTGAAGAGAGAAGTATTTGTGTTTACGAAGATCCTAATCAGCCTATTGGTAAGATAGTGGATATCACTTACAATTATGAATAATGATATGTATTACTTCTTATGCTGAAAAGAATAATCAATATAGCAATGTCCGTCTTTGTTTGTACCTGTATGTACGGGCAGCAGCCGGACATTGCTGCTTTTCTTGAAAGAGAGTCATCTGCAAAAGATGACTTATCAACGGGAGAGAAATCTTCTGTGGAAGTCATTCCCGGTATGTTCACCACTTATCGCAATGGCGATCGCCTTTATTGGGAAGTACCCGATTCATTGCTGGGACGTGAGTTTGCTGTTACTACCACTATCTTGGCGGCTCCTGCCCGTCCCTATCGGGATATGGAGAAGAAGTTCGGTTATGCAGGCGATATGATAGGTCCTGTTTTCTTCAGTCTCCGCAAGCAGGGAAATGAATTGTGGATGGTAGACCCATTGAATGAAAGAATAGTAGAAGGTACTGCGGGAACATACGCTCGTATCGCTGCCCAGCGAGGAAATGACAGGCTCTATAAAGCGTTGCCTATTCGGGCAAAAAGTGAAAGAAGTTCATTGGTGGAAGTAGGTTCAATATTGAAAGACTTTCCTTTGTTTACGCTTGATATCGTATCTTTCGATTTGTCGATCGGTTCGCGTCAGAGGGATAAAGACCACATAAAAGAAATCACCGGTTATCGAGATCGTCTGTTGTTCCATATATCCCGTAAGTACGGAAGCTCATCGTTAAGACTGCCGGGACAGCCGGAAACTCCTTCTTATATAGGTGATTGGGATGCGGGATTGTGTATCCGTTTACTGTCCGAGCAACCTTTGGAGGCAGTCACGGCTGATGGCGGTTCTTATTTTGCTATTGGAAAAGAGGTCTTCGAGGGAGATAACCCTTCCCGTCGGAAAGCATTTATTAAACGGTGGCGGCTGGAAGTACGTCCCGAAGACAGAGAGAGGTATATGAAAGGGGAATTGGTGGAGCCTGTACAACCCATCATTTTCTATATAGACCGCAATACGCCTGAAAAGTATATTAACTGTATCGTTGAAGCCGTACGCGACTGGCAACCGGCTTTTGAACAGGCGGGTTTTAAGAATGCGATAGATGCGTGTCTGGCACCTACGGCAGAAGAAAATCCGGAGTTTAGTATCTATGACAGCAGCTATCCGTTCATTTCATGGAAGATATCCGGTCTGAACAATGCGTACGGCCCTACTCCTTGCGAATCCCGTTCGGGTGAGATTATCGCCTGCCACATCGGCATTTTCAGTAGTGTCTTGAATTTGGTACAGAAATGGTACTTTGCCCAATGCGGTGCCAATGATCCTCAAGCATGGGACATCGTATTGCCGGATTCTTTGCAATATGAACTTATCAAGCTGGTGCTGACTCATGAAGTAGGTCACACATTGGGACTGGAACACAACTTTCTGGGTAGTTCTCATTATTCCATAGAACAATTGCGGGATAATGAATTTCTGAACCGCAATGGGATAGGAACTTCCATCATGGATTATGTGCGTTGCAACTATGCGTTGCGGCCCGGCGATAAAGTCGACCTGAAGAACAGGCGTGTCCGTATTGGTAAATATGACAGATGGGCTATCGAATGGGGCTATCGGATATTTCAGGGAAAGGACGCTAGGGAAAGGGAAAAGAACAGAAGGTCATGGAATGAGAAACAGCAACAGAATCCTTTGCTACATTTTTCGGCAGGAGTAGATGTGGAGTCGCAGATGGAGGATTTAGGCAATGATCATGTCGCCATTAATGCGCAGGGAATAGAGAATCTGAAGTATATCTGTGCGCAGCCGGAGGCTTGGAGAGTGGCGGATAAAGTCTCTTTACACGTGCTGCAAGGACGTTATCAGTCTATCGTCCAGCATTATACAGATTGGGTTCGGCATGTCTTGTCGCATTTTGGCGGAAAGCGCCTTGCCGGTTTGGAGAATGATAATATCTACCTGCCGGAGAAAGCGGATTATAACCGGAAGGCTTTGAAGTTCGTGCAAACCTACTTCTTACAACCGCCAGTGTGGCTGTTTAACGAATCGCTCACTACTCCTTTGGAATTGAATGCCGCTAAAGAATTGGAACACTTTTATGAGGGACTGATGCCGGATTTGATACGTTCCCTTCGGAAAGTGGAGGAATCGGAGAATGCGTGTGAGGGTATGCTTTCGGTAGATGAATTTTTGCAGGGTGTACATGAGGGATTGTTTACGGAAAGGACGGACAGTACATCAGTGGATTCCGCTTTAGTGGATGCTGCAAAGCATAAGATACAGACACTGTATGTAAGTAGTTTGCTGAAACTGACGGAAAACCCGGAGAAGGTGCCTTCGTCCCGGTTATTGATAGCCGCGAGGCAGGCATTGAAGAAAATTAATAATGAGAAAGGGATAGAAAGAGATTTATGAAAAACAAAAGAGTACTATTCTTTATATTACTGTGTGTCGGTGCATTTGTGCAAGCACAGGAGACAGTCAGACCGTTTGAGGAGTTCTTCGTTGAAGGAATGAAAAAGATAGATGGAGTATTCCCCGTCTATGTGGCGGACGGAGAAGTATACTTGGAGATACCTTCCGAATATATCGGCCGTGAAATGCAAATCAGTGCGCAGATCGACAGAGGTTTTGATTTGCTCTGTCGTCCCGCCAATGGTTTGGGAGTGGTGCGTATCACCTCTCCTACTGAAGGAACTGTCTGCTTCCAGCAGCCGTTTTATATGGAACGTATACTAGATACGGAAAGTGTTTATCAGCAGGCTTTTTCATTGTCCAATGTACAGCCGGAGGGAATCAGCCATTCGGTAGTGTCCTATTCCGGAGAGCGGGGAGCTATCATTCGGATCACGGAATATCTGCTGAATGGAGACGAATGGTTCAGTTATCAGTATAGTTTTATTCGTTCGCTCGTTCCCGCCTTGTCCGAAGTGGTGAGAATACATCCTTTTGATGAGGGAGTATCATTCACTGTAAAGCGCTATCATGGAGTGGAGGCGGAAAGATATATGTATTCTAGTTCGGCAATAGTACTGCCTGATGGCAGTATGCCTCTGGAAGTGACTTGTGTGCTCCGTCTGCTTCCGCAGAAGAAGGACAGGATTCGTTTGGCGGATAACAGAATACCTTACCGTACCTTACATTTTAAAGATTATTCGCAAGATCCTTATTGTATGGTGGAAGACTCGTTGATTCTTCGTTGGGATTTGGCAAAGCCGCTAACCTTTTATGTGGACACGCTTTTCCCGCAAGAATATTTCAAGGCGGTGAAGTCGGGAGTAGAAGCGTGGAACGGAGCATTCCGCAAAGCGGGGTTACGTCATCCGGTTTTGCAGGTAAAATACGCTGACCGTAGAGTTGTGTCGGCGGAGCAATCTGCCTTTATCTCTTATGACTTACGAATGCCGGGAGTGAAAAGTAGCTTGACTCATCATCCCCGAACAGGAGAGATTCTCTCATGTCGACTGAACATAGGGCATGGTTTTATGAAGGGGCTGCTGGATAATTACCTATTGACGTGCGGTGCAACTGATTCACGTATTCGGACAGACCGCTACTCAAAGGAAGTTGCAAAAGAGTTGTTGCAGAACGAAGTGGCCAAAGAGGTCGGGCACTTGTTGGGATTGAGTGAAGTACGTTCAAAAGCAGTGTGTAATGGACCTTTGAAAGTTGGAGAAGAAGATGAACGGGCTATTTATTTCGGTTATGTTCCTTTGAAAGGTACCGGGAATTGCTATGATGAGCGTGAGAAACTTCGTCGTTGGCTGGGAGATTTCCATGCTGTTGAGAGGCCGGAAGATTATGCAGTGAAGATCGTTCATCTACAGACGATACTTAGTCAGTTGGATAAGATTGTGTACAAAGAAAAAGTAGCTCGGAAAAGTAGCTCGTTACGCGAGCTTTATAGAAAAGCCATTCAGTTGTATGCTTCTTATTTGGCGGGGATTGCTGAAAATATCCGTGAGGGACAACCTGCTGAAGTACAACATCAGGCAATGATGAATTTAGACAAATATTTGTTCCATCCGACCCTTGAAATGGAGTGTGATTATGTGAAGGCGAATTTGTTGGAAAACAGAAATGATTTGCTATATCCTGAGGTGAGGAAACTATTCAAACGGTTACTGCAAAAGAATTATATCCGATGTGGCTATCCGGAGTTTTTCCAAGACCTGTATAAAGGATTATTTAATGGATTCAATTCGGAGTTAACGATCAGTTATGCACAGTTGGATATTCAGTTGCTGTGTTTGGAAGCGTGGTTAGATGTTGTGCGTGGGGCTTCCGGTGAACATAAGTATGCGACTGGCTGTTTGGAGAATGAGCTACACGGCTTGTATGGCAAGTTAAAAGAACTTAGCGTTACTCATTCACAGATGGAAGTCCGTGAACTATATTTACTCTTTTTGCAAAGGATAGAGCAGTATTTTCGTTCCGTTTCGTAAATGTTTTGTAAGTTTTGAGTTATCTTTGTCGTACTTAATGAAGTGAGTAGTAACTGAAAGAAGTAAATTATAACAGAAAGATGACTATTATTTTTCCTTCACCCATCTTCGGTCCTATACATTCCCGCCGCTTGGGTGTTTCTTTGGGAATCAATTTATTGCCGGATGACGGTAAAGTTTGTTCGTTCGACTGCATCTATTGTGAATGCGGCTTCAATGCCGAACACCGTACAAAGAAACATCTTCCAACCCGTGAAGAAGTCCGTGCGGTTCTTGAAGAGAAGTTGAGGGATATGCAGGCAAATGGTCCTGCGCCCGATGTATTGACTTTTGCCGGAAACGGAGAACCTACTGCGCATCCTCATTTTCCGGAGATCATAGAAGATACACTCGCACTTCGCGACAAGTATTTCCCAAATGCGAAAGTCAGTGTATTGAGTAATTCTACATTTATTGATCGTCCTGCCGTGTTCGAAGCATTGAATAAGGTAGATAATAATATTCTGAAACTGGATACAGTGGATGAAGAATATATCCATCTGTTGGACCGTCCTAATGGAAAATACTCTGTGAGAAAAATCATCGAAAAGATGAAAGAGTTCAAAGGAAACTGTATCGTACAAACGATGTTTCTGAAAGGAGGTTATCAGGGAAAGGACATGAATAATACATCTGATAAATATGTGCTTCCCTGGATAGAAGCGGTGAAAGAAATCGCTCCCCGTCAAGTGATGACTTATACGATTGATCGGGAAACACCCGACCATGATCTGCAGAAGGCTACACATGAGGAATTAGACCGTATTGTGGCTTTACTGGAGAAAGAAGGGATTCCGGCAACAGCTTCTTATTAGTGTTTTTTCAGACGTTTACAGCCTACGTACTACGGATAATGCTTATAACTATTTATTGCATTCATCCGTAGTACGTAGGCTTTTTTGGGGGGGAATAGTGAAAAAAAGTAATAAGAATGAAGAATATTTAAAAAAAACGGTGTAAAGTTAGGGTTGCAAAGCAGAAGTGGGTATTTATCATTGTATAGCGGTAAGTAATCTTATGTCTAATTCTAAATGAGTAAATATGAAAAACAGCCATTCTCTCTGTTCGCGGTATCTTAGATTTATCGTATTGCTATCAGTCTTATATCCCATTTCCAGTCTTTCTATACAAGTATTCGGAAAGTCAGACAGAAATAATATTTCTCTTGCAAGTGTTCGGCAGACTTCGGGAATCCTTCGTGCGGAAAAGATGAATCCCACAACGGTAGATGTGTTGTTTGCCAATAATCAGCGGATGATAATCGATTTTTATGGAGAGAATATCTTCCGTGTTTTTCAGGATAACTCCGGAGGCGTCATTCGTGATCCCGAAGCCAAACCGGAAGCACGGATACTTGTCGACCACCCCCGCCGTAAAGTTTCCGGTTTGACGGTAGACGAGAAAGAAGGCCGTATCATTCTTACTACAGGAAAAGTAAGGGTTGAACTGGACAAACAGACGGCTCTGATGAAAGTTTTTAATCTTGAAACGAACGTATGTGTCATTGAGCAAACTGCCCCAGTGGTATTCAGTTCGAAAGAAGTGACCGTAACTTTGAAAGGACAACCGGACGAGTATTTTTATGGTGGCGGTGTGCAAAACGGACGCTTCTCCCACAAAGGCAAAGTGATAGCTATTGAAAACCAAAACAGCTGGACAGACGGAGGAGTCGCTTCCCCTTGTCCTTTCTATTGGTCGACAAAAGGCTACGGAATGATGTGGCACACCTTCAAAAAAGGACAATATGATTTTGGAGCGGCAGAAAAAAACGTAGTGAAACTATCTCACAATTCTTCTTACCTTGATTTATTTTATATGGTCAACGACGGAGCCGCTGCCTTGCTGAATGATTTTTACCAATTGACGGGAAATCCCGTGCTGTTGCCCAAATTCGGTTTTTATGAAGGACATCTCAACGCCTATAACCGCGACTATTGGAAAGAGGATGAGAAAGGAATTCTTTTTGAGGACGGAAAACGTTATAAGGAAAGTCAGAAAGACAATGGTGGCGTCAAGGAATCTTTGAACGGTGAAAAAAACAATTACCAGTTTTCGGCACGTGCCGTTATTGACCGTTACAGGAATCATGATATGCCGCTCGGCTGGCTGTTGCCGAATGATGGTTACGGAGCCGGTTACGGACAGACGGAGACGCTGGACGGCAATATCGCCAACCTGAAAAGCCTGGGTGAATATGCCCGTAGGAACGGAGTGGAAATCGGACTTTGGACACAGTCCGACCTGCATCCCAAAGAAGGCGTGAGTGCTCTGTTGCAACGTGACATCGTGAAGGAAGTCCGTGATGCAGGCGTACGCGTACTCAAGACCGACGTGGCTTGGGTAGGGGCCGGATACTCCTTCGGACTGAACGGTGTAGCCGATGTAGGACACATCATGCCTTATTATGGCAACGATGCCCGTCCTTTCATTATTTCACTCGACGGCTGGGCAGGAACGCAACGTTACGCAGGCATCTGGTCCGGCGACCAGACCGGTGGTGTATGGGAATATATCCGTTTCCATATACCGACTTACATCGGTTCCGGCCTTTCCGGGCAACCCAATATTTGTTCGGATATGGACGGTATCTTTGGCGGCAAAAATGAAACAGTCAATATTCGTGATTTCCAATGGAAGACATTTACCCCCATGCAGTTGAATATGGATGGCTGGGGAGCCAATGAAAAGTACCCCCATGCTTTAGGCGAACCGGCCACTTCCATCAACCGAATGTACTTGAAGCTGAAATCCGAATTAATCCCCTACACATATAGCTTCGCCAAAGAAGCGGTAGATGGAATGCCGCTTATCCGCGCCATGTTCCTTGATTATCCGAATGCGTATACATACGGGCCTGCCACGCAGTATCAATTCATGTATGGCACGGACTTCCTCGTGGCTCCCGTCTACCGGAACACTAAGGCGGATGGGAAAGGCAATGATATCCGTGACGGTATCTACCTGCCCGAAGGCATTTGGATTGATTACTTCACCGGCGAGAAGTATGAAGGTAACTGTATTCTCAACAACTTCGATACTCCCATTTGGAAACTTCCCGTGTTTGTGAAGCATGGTTCTATCATTCCGATGACTCATCCTCATAATAATGTCAGCGAGATAGATCCGTCTCTCCGCATCTATGAGTTCTACCCGAACCGTCATACCGCAACTGTGGAGTATGATGATGACGGTGTGACAGAGGCGTATCGGCAAGGAAAATCGGTATCTACCCTAATCGAGTCTAATGTAAACGCCAAGAAAGGCAATCTTACGATTACCATCCATCCGTCATCCGGAAGTTTTGACGGTTTTGTGAAAGATAAAAGGACGGAGTTGCGTATCAACGTTACCGGGAAACCGAAGAAATTGTCCGCCAAGCTGAACGGTAAGACGATTAAATTAAAAGAGGTAAGCACTGCCGGTGATTTTCTGAAGGGTGAAAACGTCTTTTGGTATGAGGAAACTCCGAATCTGAATAAGTTTGCCACAAAAGGCAGTGAATTTGAGAAAGTGGTTATTACCAAGAATCCGCAGCTACGTGTAAGATTGGCTGCTGCGGACATCACTGCCAATCAGCTTGTAGTGAATGTGAGCGGCTTCTGTTATGAACCTATTGACCGCTATCGTGTAAGCATGGGAACCTTAGCTGTCCCGCAAAATGCACAGGTAACGGAGGAAAACCGAGAAGCTTACACATTGAAGCCTACATGGGATAAAGTAGCTAATGCCGACTTCTATGAAATAGAGTTTAACGGGATGCTTTATACGACTATCCGCAACACTTACCTGCTGTTTGAAGGGCTGGAAGCCGAAACTCCTTATTCTTTCAAAGTACGTGCAGTCAACAAGGACGGTGTTTCCGATTGGGCTGAATTTAATACTACAACGAAGTCAAATCCTCTGGAATTTGCCATCCATGGTATTGAAGGTGAATGTACTTTCCCGGAACAGGAGGGATTCGGTGTTAACCGCTTGTTCGACTTTGCCGAATCTGGTGATAACTGGCATACGAAGTACAGTGCCAACGCTATTCCTTTGGATTTGATAATTGATCTCAAAACTGTTAATCAGCTTGATAAGTTTCATTATCTGCCTCGTACGGATGCCGGAAACGGTACACTACTGAAGGGCTCTGTCTCTTACAGTATGGATAAGGAACATTGGACGGAAGCCGGAGCGTTCGATTGGAAGCGGAATGGTGAAGTGAAAGTATTTGAATTTAGTACTCATCCTACCGCACGTTATATCAAAATCAATGTAACGGCAGGTGTGGGCAATTATGCTTCCGGTCGTGAACTTTATGTATTCAGAGTACCCGGAACAGCCAGCTATCTGCAAGGAGATATCAATAATGACGGTAAGATCGACCGTAACGACCTTACTTCTTATATGAACTATACGGGTTTGCGTCGTGGGGATTCAGATTACGAAGGTTATATTAGTAAAGGAGATATTAACATGAATGATTTGATAGATGCTTATGATATTTCTGTGGTAGCTACCCAGCTTGATGGTGGTATTGGCGAGAGAGATACGGTGAAAGTATCCGGTTCTCTATCCATCAGTACTCCGAAGCGTTTGTATCAGAAAGATGAAATCGTGGAAGTCCGTGTGAAAGGTGATGGACTCCAAGCGGTGAATGCACTTAGCTTTGCATTGCCCTACGACCAGAATGATTACGAATTTGTAGGTGTAGAACCATTGAACATGAAAGCGATGGAAAATTTGACTAACGACCGTCTCCATACCAGTGGGGTGAAAGCTCTCTATCCTACCTTTGTCAATATCGGTAAACAAGAGGTATTGAAAGGTTCGGAAGATCTCTTTATCCTAAAACTGAAGGCAAAACGTAAAGTGAAGTTTGAATTAACTTTGAAGGACGGAATGTTAGTGGATAAACAACTGAGGACGTACCGATTTTAAAAGCTAAATCTCTTTTAGCGCTCTAATAGATAGAACTTTGAAATGTTCTTTATAAAATCATTTTCCGTATGAGAGTGTGTTTTATAAAGAACATTTCTATATTTTCATTTATTCATAAGGTAGCATTCGTAGTTTCTTCTGCATAGATTAATAACTTCTCCCCATCAGTTAATCAATTCTTCTATATGTATTCGTTGAATGCACTTGAGCAGCTGTCTTGTTACATAAGTGCAACAAGGCGGCTGCTCAAGTCTGTTCGGGAGAATGCACAAGTGCAAACAAAGATATAAATATGGGGAGCAATATGCCAGTAAATAACATATTGCAAAAAATGCAGTTTTCTCACGGAAAAAAGCAAAAACAACCTATTGTTTTCTGTGAACTTTTCTTAAAATAAGGGCCTTTTTAGGGTTAAGTAATTGATTATTAGTTCTGTGACATTTTTGTTTTTCCCCCTATAATACTTAAAATAAGAGCAAAAATGTGGCGGATGGTTTTTCCTCCTTGTTTCACATAACTTTTCTGTTCTTTATTTCACATCATCCCATGTATCTGTTCTGAATGGGAAAGCACTCAATCCGAAAGTATTCCGTAAGGTAATATTGCCTACATAATTGCGGAAAGCATATCGTACGGCTATCGGTTGAGAGACCTGTTCGCTTTGTACTTCTACCTTGTTGCTACGTCCTACAACCTTAGCTTTTGCCGGATAGAATTTTTTGTCAGCTCCTGCTATTTCGAATCCTTCCAATTGTTCGAACGTGGGGAATAGTCCGGCACGAGCATTGTCGAATGCTACTATTGCTTTGCCGTCAGTATATTCCACGTTAGTCATCATAGGTCCGGTGGATGGCAGTTTGCGTACTCCGTAAGTTTGAGTTAATGCAAGAGTTGCAAGGCGGAGACCTACCGGTTCTTTTTGGGAAGGATGGATACAGAACTCATTGCCGATATCTGTGGTAGGAACAATACCGGAGTTTGGGATTGTTTTCAATGCGTTCACTTGAGCTTCGCGCAGTAAGGCAGCTTCTATATCACGACTGTTCTTATATTTATAAGGGGCAATCTGAACGTAATAGAAGGGCATATCCGGTGCTTCCCATACATTACGCCAAAGCTGTACCATAGCTGTCATCATCGGAGCATAGAACTGATAGTTGGATATGTTCGATTCTCCTTGATACCAAAGGAATCCACGTGCAGTGAAATTCTTGACAGGCCATAACATCAAGTTGTATAAACATTCCAAGCGTTGGCGTACATCCCGTTTCGGACTTTTGGCAGCTTCTATATTCATGCCTTCGATGGTACTTAATGTTTGTTCGTCCATCCATGCTTCGATTGCCGAACCTCCCCAACTGTTGATAACCAATCCTACCGGAAGATTGAGACTTTGGGTTAGCTGCTTGGCAAAGAAATAGCCTGTGGCACTGCAATCAATAGTTGTTTCCGGTGAAGATACTTCCCATTTTTTTCCTTCGAAATCTGTCCGCTTTTGAATGTCTTTGATTCTTGGTACGGTGATAAAGCGGATACGATCACGATAGTTGCCTGCATTCAGAATCGTTTCGAGCGAGTTGTCAACAGGTTGTGCTGAATTTCCCATCATGCGCATTTCCATATTCGACTGGCCGGAGCAGATCCACACTTCTCCAATCAGTATATCCGAAAGAGTGACTGGAGTTCCATCACTGATTGTTATGGAATAAGGAGTATATCCTCCGGCAGGAGTGTCTACTTTTACCAGCCAGTTTCCGTCTTTATCGGTAGATGTCCGATAAGTCCGGTTATTCCATGAAGTGGTGATAGTTACCTTTTTACCGTCTGCCCGACCCCATAGTTTTACGGAACTATTTTGTTGGAGTACCATGTGGTCTCCCATCATTGCAGGAAGTTTAACTTTACCTTGTGCAAAAGGGAGAAATAACAGTAGTAAGGCGGGAATTAAAAGCTGTCTTTTCATGTTATTATTAGATAAGATTATTACTCTACAATTTCTTTCGCTCTGTCCAATGCTACATTGATATTCGGACAGATATTTTCCTCTCCCAATAGTTCATAGAACCCGGATTTCTCCAATACTTTATGAACTTTCTCGTTGACTCCGGAAAGGATAACGGTAATCTTCTCCTTCTGCGACATTTCACAAAGAGTGGTCAGGTTATGGATACCCGTAGAGTCGATAAACGGAACTTTACGCATACGGATGATACGTACTTTCGGACGGTCACCCAATTGCGCCATCGTTTCTTCGAACTTCGTGGCGATGCCAAAGAAGTAAGGACCGTTGATTTCATATACTTCCACTCCTTTGGGGATTATCAGATTCTCTTCGTGTACAGCGATATCGAGCTCCGAGTTCGGATCAATCTCGTCCGTGATAACAGAAATCTCGGTAGTCTCCATAACACGCTTCATAAAGAGTACACAAGCGATGATAAGTCCGATTTCGATGGCAACTGTCAAGTCGAAGATAACAGTAAGGAAGAATGTGATCAGAAGTACCGTTACATCCGATTTTGGATTTTTCAGTAAAGCCTTGAATACGCGCCATCCGCTCATATTATAGGAAACGATGACCAATACTCCGGCAAGGCATGCCATCGGGATATATTGCGCAAGCGGCATTAGGAAGAGAAGAATCAGCAGCAGGACGACTGCATGGATGATTCCGGCTATCGGTGTCTTACCTCCGTTGTTGATATTTGTCATAGTACGGGCAATGGCTCCGGTAGCGGGGATACCGCCAAACAAAGGAGCTACGATATTCGCTGCACCTTGTGCAATCAGTTCTGTGTTGGAATCGTGGCGGTCGCCTATCACACCATCGGCAACGGTGGCGGACAACAGTGATTCGATAGCTCCCAACACGGCAATCGTGACGGCAACCGGGAATAAGTTTTTAATGGCTTCCCAATTCAATGTGGGTACAACGGCATCGGGTAGCTCGGAATTGATTGTAAAGCGGTCGCCAATGGTTGGGATGCAGTCAATTCCGCCGTACATCTTCATCAGGTAAACGACAACTGTCACCACGATGATAGCAATCAGTGAGCCGGGAATTTTCTTGGAAAACTTGGGTGAGATGGCGATGATGATGATACTGATAATGCTTACGATGGTATTCCACCAGTTCACCGTGTCGAAATGGCGGAAATAAATCAACCATTTTCCAATAAAGTCACCCGGAACTTTCTCGTCTCCAAACGACAGGCCGAAGATATCGGCTATCTGTGTGGTGAAGATGGTCACAGCGATACCACTGGTGAAACCTACGATAATCGGGTAAGGAATGAACTTGATAACGGCTCCTAGCTTGAATACTCCTAATAATATAAGGAGAACACCTGCCATGAGCGTTGCTACAATCAGTCCGGCCTCTCCATATTGTTGGATGATTCCGTAGATGATGACGATAAAAGCACCTGTCGGTCCGCCGATCTGGACTTTGCTTCCGCCCAGCAATGAGACGATAAATCCGGCAATAATAGCGGTAATGATACCCTTTTCGGGTGATACGCCCGAAGCAATACCAAAGGCAATGGCTAACGGCAACGCAACGATACCAACGATGATACCTGCCATCAAGTCTGCCATGAATGTTTCTTTTGAATAATTTTTTAGGCAAGAAACCAATTTAGGTTTGAATTCAAATAGTTTCATTTTCTATGAGTTGTTACGTGATCGTTTGTCTTTTGTAAAGTAGAGGTTGCAAAATTATATAAAATAATCGAAAGAAGTATGTTTCTCGACATACTATTTGATTTTTGATAGGTTTTATCAATGAGGGCATAGATTTTATTAATGAGAAAAGTAGGGCGTTTTATGAACAAATAGCTTATATTTGCGTTATAGATAATACGACAAGTTACGTGTGGTAATCAACCAATTTAAAATATAATAAGAATTATGGCTAAGAGTATTAAAGGAACTCAGACAGAGAAGAATCTGCTGACTTCATTCGCTGGAGAATCACAGGCAAGAATGCGTTACACTTATTTTGCAAGTGTGGCTAAAAAAGAAGGTTACGAACAGATTTCGGCTATTTTTACTGAAACGGCCGATCAGGAAAAGGAACATGCGAAACGTATGTTTAAGTTCCTGGAAGGTGGTATGGTAGAAATCACTGCCAGCTATCCGGCAGGTGTAATCGGTACTACACTCGAAAATCTTCGCGCTGCCGCTGCTGGTGAACACGAAGAATGGTCGCTGGATTATCCTCATTTCGCAGATGTGGCAGAACAGGAAGGTTTCCCGATGATTGCCGCTATGTATCGTAATATTTCTATTGCTGAGAAAGGTCACGAAGAAAGATATCTTGCTTTCGTGAACAATATCGAGAATATGACTGTATTCGCTAAAGAAGGTGAAGTAGTATGGCAATGCCGTAACTGCGGTTATATCACTGTAGGTAAGGAAGCTCCGGAAGTTTGCCCGGCTTGTTTGCACCCGCAGGCTTACTTCGAAGTGAAGAAGGAAAACTATTAAAAGAGGATTTCTGATTAGAAGATAGTTGGTTCCACGTCGGGAAGCTTTTCGTTTCCGGACGTGGAACTTTTTGTTCCGGTCTATCGGCGTTTTATTGACGACCGTCAGTTGGAACCTGTTATTGAGAACTATTTCAAGGAGTATCTCGGACAATTTCCTGCTCAGGTATTTGATAAGATCAATGAGAATTTCGTCCGTTGTTCTTGCTATGAGGTGATGAGTCGATATCTAAGCAATTGCTATACCTTTGCTTTGGAACAAAATTTGCCCAATGGGCGTGCAGACCTTGTGTTGACCGGTATTCCCGGCTCTACTTTCCATAATGATTGCCGTGTCGTTGAGTTCAAATATTTCAAGGCTAAAGATGCAAGTATGGTTGAAAGCTTGAATGCTCCACGCATGGAAGATGTGAAGCAGGTGGACAGTTATGTTGCTGATATTAATCACCAATTTCCCAACTACAGGATACGTACGTATGTCGTTTATCTGGCAGCAGGAAAGGTGTGTAAGATATGGGAATTAATGTAGGGTATTAATAAGCTACGTTTGAAAATCTCTCTATAAGAAACAGGAAGAAATTATTAATCCCTTTGTCCCGTATCAAATCAACGGAACAAAGGGATTAATAATAAATTAGGAAAAGCTGCTTTATTGTGCGCTCCTAGTTTTATTCTACTTTGCTAAAGTGAATACGAAGTGGAGCATCTTCCATAGAGCCCATAAATTCATAAATCATGGCTCCAAAATCTTCTCCTTGCGGTTCATAATCATCCAATGTGCATTCCAATACTTCTTTACTATCTACTGTGATTAGTCGGAAACCGACAAGGGCCGGACGGATGTCTTTGTAGGTAGTAGAGAAATTGACGTTTACATCAGGTATTTCCAGTATGGATACTTTTACCTTTGCACCTCTTTCTTCTTGGAACACCTTATTTCCTTCTTCTTTGAAAGTTATTTTACGGGGAGATGTCCCAAAATAATTCTTCAGATCTCCCGATAGATCGGGAGTGAATGTATATTCCAAGTAAGAATTACCTTTAAATGTTATTCGGTCTGAAGGTGTCCCTTTCGGTGCTTTGTCGATATCTTCCATATAGTCTGTGAACAAACTGAGATTTGTTATTTTATCAAACGCCCAAGTTCCGGTAAATATATCCGGTCCGCTTATAGTGACAGTAAGTGTGCCGTTACTACCTATAGCATATCCGTCTTTATTAGCTAAACGGAGGATAAGTTTATCTTTCCCTTCTTCTTTCTTCAGGTATCTGATAGAGAAACTTCCTATATATTTGTTGATAGGAACAACAGCCTTGGCTCCGTTTACGAATTCATAATGTACCCCTTCTATTGCGGTAGAACTTTCATCTACTTCAATATCGAAGGTTGTCTCTACTTTTACCTTATATACTCCTCCTTTCATATTAGTCAGTTTGATAGAGAAGTCAGCACTGAATCCAATTTTTCCTGTACTGTTCTCAAAGGACATTATGATTCCATTATTATTTAATAAGTTTACAGAAGCATAATTCATCAATCCCAACGAGAAACCTTCCGGAGCTTTTTGTAGATTAACATATAATTCTTTATTTTCATCACCGATATTTTCTTCAATACGGGTTAATGTAAAAGTAGCTTCTGTCTCACCTGCTTTCAGTAGGATGGATGATTCCGATGCAGTGAAATCTACACCTTCAACAGCCGTTCCAGCAAACAGAATAGGAATAGAGACATCCGTAGGAGGAGCTTGGTCAGCCTTTATTTTCAATTCTATACTCCCTTTGGCCAATGTATAGAATGGCTGGTCGATATAGATTTGAGGCAGGCGCTGGTTATCATCAGATGAACAGGAAGCAAGAATAAATGTCATGCTCATCAATATATATAGATAATGCCCTAATTTCTTCATAACATTTCTTGGTTTTTTGTGGTTATTGCTATTGATTTATACTGCTTTCATATTCTGCTTTTATCGCATTATATTCCGCTACTTCTTCAGTAGTCAACACAGTAGGATTGGGTAATTTATAGGTTTTATTTATGAAATTAGTATCTGATTGCGGTGGCAATTCATCTATATCTTCGCAAGCTGCGTAAATTGCTCCGGATAATGCGAGGGAGATCATAAATATCCCGCTATATATTTTCTTTTTCATATTTAAATCCTCCATTTTATTTATTTTGTATCTCTTTATATCCAGGATTTTGTATCAATCCGTTCTCTAAATCCAAATCGTGCAAAGGAATTGGAAAAGTATACATATATTTCTCTGTCACATACTTTAGGCCATTGAGTGCTGTCCAATATTCCGGTGAGCCATTCCGTTTTTGCTCAAAGAAACGGTCTCCTTCCAGAAATAACTCTTTTCTGCGTTCTTGCAGAATGAATCCCATTAGTGGGGTTAGAGCATTACCCTCTACATCCGTTTTTATGACTTCTTTGTCTGAGAGAGCTGGTAGTTTGTCAACTGTCAGGTCGGTATAATTATTGATGCGATGCGCCCGCAGTTCGTTGATGGATTTCAGGGCTTTGTCTTCTTGCTTCATGTGATAATAACATTCCGCTTCCATCAGCTTGAATTCGGCTGCTCTCATACCACAAAAGAAAATCTTTTTTGCTTGCCGTTCGGTATTTACCCAAAGTGCATAGCGGATATCGCTTGTTTTTTCTTCTTCGGAGAAAGTACTTAAAAAACGCAGGCTGACGGGGCGATATTTAAGGGTGGTATTTACTCCGGACAGATCGTCGCTGCCGGTGGCTGTGACAGCAAGATATGATTTTAAAAGCTGGTTGCCCGTCAATTCGTACGCGTTAGTCATCATGGCTTTGTATGCCTCACCTTCCAATAAGGGATATTTATTCAATAAGTCTTGGGCTATCGGAAGTGCTTTGCTCCATTGCCGTGTCCAGAAATACATACGAGCCTGATATCCTTTTACGACATCTTCCGTGAAACGGTAGATCTTATCATTGATATGATATCCGGCAGCCTTTTGCAGATCAGATTCTATCTGATTGATAGTGGCTTGCATGGTACTGCGGAGTGGCTTTTCTTCCATATCAAATGTTGTCACAAGTGGAAGCCCGAGCTGTGTGTCAAATTCTCCCGTACGGGGTACTTCGCAGAATATCCGTAATAATTGATAATATGCCGCACCTCTTATGGCGTAGGCTGTCCCCCGAATTTTATTAGCTTCTTCCGTATCGTTTTCTTCCATTTCATTCAATACGATATTACAGTCGCGAATAAATTCATAAAGAGATTGGTAGTAATTGGTGTATTGATTTTGGCGGATAATATCACCTACGTATGTTGCTAAAGCACGTGCGCCCGATCCGGTTAGACAAGTTTCAAAATTATCACCGCATACGGCATCCCATGTCATCCATTGATTGGCATTACCTACCAAATAGCTGTCTGAACCGGCGTCAATACTGTTAAGGCGTGTGTGAATAAGTGCTGAGAACTCTTCTGCCGTCTTAGGGATGGTACGTCCGTAAGGCTTTATATCTAAATAGTTGCTACACGATACGCATAATAATGCTAGTATCGCAATACTTATTATATTTCTTTTCTTCATAGTGCTCTGTTCTTAAAATCCGATAGAAACTCCCATAGAGAAGGTACGTGGAGTAGGATAAACTGCTCCTGGGGTTTCGGGGTCAATACCGGAATAGTTGGTTATTATAAATAAGTTGCTAACACTGAATGACAATGCCAATGAACTGATACGTGCTCTTTTAAGCCATTCGTTTTCAAAGTTATAGCTTAATAATAATGATCCGAGTTTGAAATAAGATACTTTCTCCAACATCGAGGCACGAGTGATCTGGCTACTGATTGTCATGTAATTATCCAGTCCGAGATATTCTCCATACGCATCAATGATACGTGGGTATCCATTGGTTATCGGGTTGTCTTTTGTCCAACGATTCACACGGTCTTTTGTTACGTTCAGGAAATTGGTATACAGGTCATTTTCTTGTGTAGGAATACTTTCAATGGGTGAGGATGATTCATTCAGCATAGTGTAGGATACCGGACAAGTGATATTGTTCAGTATTTTTCCTCCTAAAGAATAAGAACCTCCTAAACTCAGGTTTATTTTCTTGTATGATAAAGAGATGGAATATCCTCCGTTGGTAGGTGCGTTACTGGTTCCCAAATAGAAAGCATAGTTTTTAGCTTCACCACGGTCTGCTTCCGTAGACATTGTAACGTCCGGACGGGTGGCATAAGCATAAATTCCTAATTTCTCATCAATGCCTATTACTTTTCCACTGACAATAGAACTTAATGGGTAGCCTACGTAGTTAGAATTGAAAATGCTTCCATTAGGCGAGGAATATTTTAGCAACTTATTACGGTTGTAAGCAATATTGGCAGTTAATGAAAGATTCCAATCTTTAGTTTTCAATACATTTGCGCTTATTGTCACTTCCGCTCCTTGATTCAGCAGCTCTGAGGTGTTATAACTTTGAGATGAAAATCCTGTAGTGTAAACCACCGGTACATTGGTCACGGCATCTCGTGTACGTCTGTCATAAAGTTCACCTTGCAGGCGCAGACGGTCATTCAGAAAACCTATATCCATAGAGATTTTCATATCGCGTGTTTTTTCCCAGCGTAATTTGGCGTTCGGGGCATTCCGTAATGTTCCCATGCGGTAATAATCATTGTCGGCTTTGCGGAATGAGTTTTCATAATCCATTACCAATTGTGGATAAACAGACTTATTAATGTTTCCTGTATATCCGAATGCAGCTCGTAAAGATAAAGTGCTGATAATAGGTTTTAAAGGTTTCATGAACTCTTCCTGATCAACATTCCAAGATAGACCGACAGAGCCGGTAGGGTTGAATTGTTCATTGCTACCGAAATTATTCGAGCCATCGGTACGTCCTGTCAAACTGAGAATATAACGTTGCTTGAATACATAGTCTAATGAAAGGTAAAAAGAAGCGAAGGCGTCTTCTACAATACTTTGACCGGATAGCTGATCAACGATGGCTGCATACGAAATCAGGTTGTTATAGCCTATATCCATACTTTCCGGATATATAGGGATAGAAGAATTACCGGATATGGGATCATATCCATATCGTTTTTCGTAGATGCTTTTGGAATATTGTCCTCGTATCTCCGAGCCTAACAATGCGCTTATATAATGGTCGCGACCGAAGGTGTTGAAATAATGGAGCTGGCCGCGTAAATTGTAATTGGTGTTATAAGCATTGGTCTGAGTAATAGAACCGTATGTACGCTTAGATATACTACTAGCACTACCTTCAAATGGGCGGTCCTGCCAAGCGGCGTATGTGTTTTTGCCATTGATATTATCGGAGGCATTTGTCACATATCCGTAAGAGGCCAATCCTTCGAAACTTAAATTGTCTAAGATGTTAACACTTAGATTAGCGATTAATGATGCGGACATATTCTTGGTCTCGTTGGATGTTTCATTGATTTCCCGGAAAATATTGTATCCACCATCCGGTAATAATTTGTCATAAGCACCATTAGCATGAGTTATACTGTAATATGTATTGTCTGCTGCATATGATCCGTCTTCGTTGTATATTCTTTCGTATGGATTGGCAAAATAGGCATACTTGAAAGGGTCAACATTCAGTGATGGTGAAGTGGATTCCTGTATAGCCATATCAGCAGAGATACCTAGTTTCACCCGTTTGTTGGGCTTCATATCAAGTTTGGCACTTACATTGTAGCGTTCGTAATCGGTCTTTTTTACTAGTCCATTGTTTTTCGAATATCCTAAGGAAACGTAATAAGAGTTTTTTTCCGATCCTCCGGAGAGAGAAAGATAATGGCTGTTTGAAACTGAATTTTGAAATAATTCGTCAAACCAATCAGTTGTTTGTTCGCCAAGACGGGCTATTTCCGCATTTTGCTGTTCTAAAGTCATATTGGCGTATTTCCCGTACCCGGATCGAATCATGCCGACCGCGCCAATAACCGGATAGTGAGTACCATCGGCAAAACCTTTGGCAGAGAATTCATTCCATAACTCTTGCTCCCAAGCCAGTTTCTCACTGGAGTTCATTAGATTAGCGTTGCCTGGAGGTCTTGTGACGATAGAAACATTGGCTGAATAATTAATACTCATTTTCCCTTCTTTTCCTCGTTTGGTTGTTACTACAATAACGCCTCCTGCTGCACGAGAGCCATAAATGGCTGTTGCTGAAGCATCCTTCAATACTGTGATAGATTCAATGTCGTTTGGGTTAATTCCGGAGATACCATTTGCAAAGATTTCATTGAAATCACCTGCACGGATTTGGCTGCTTGATATGCTTGGAATATCTTTCTGCAAAGGTACCCCGTCTACCACCCACAATGGTTCTGCATTACCTGTAATTGTGTTTGTACCACGAATACGTATTTTGGCCGATTCTCCCGGGCGACCGGAAACAGCTTTCACGTCCATTCCGGCAACTTTTCCTTGCATCAACATATCCAAATTGGCTGTAGGGGCTCCTTTCAGGTCTTTGGCTGTCAGTGTTGCCAGTGAACCGGTAGTACGGCGTTTGGTCGTACGTTGGTATCCGGTGACTACTACCTGATCCAGTTCGGAGGTTTCATCTTCTAATGTGATATAGCCGGACAGTGGCTTGGTTACTCGCATGAATAGCGGTTTCATACCCACATACTTAAATTCAATCTGGGTGTTCCGGTCTACCCACAGAGAAACTTCTCCTTGGTCGTTAGCCACTACTCCCTGTGCCTTACCGGTAACTTTTACTGTTGCACCGGGCAAGGGATTCTTGTCTACGTCTACAATGGTTACTTTCACTAGAATGGTCGCATCGCCTTGCGGCTTTTGAGCGAACAGGATTGTAGCCATGCAACAGAGACAGACAAACACGAATGCTTTGAATGTTTTCTGATACTTCATAAGCTTTTTGAGTTAGGGTTAATTATGATTGATGATATCAATATGTTGCTTTACCGGTTGAATGAGATTCTCTACAAAATAGTAGCGGATCAAATTCTGATAATAGGGACACATTACTCCATGGTCTTTTCCCGGCAGGATAAACATATCGAAACGTTTGTTGGCTTTTATCAGAGCGTCTGCCAGGCGATAGGTAGATGAAGGAGGAACATTCTTATCTACATCGCCGGTGATAAGCATCAGATGGCCTTTTAAGTTCTTAGCCAGTTCCATATTGGTCGGAATCTTGGTGGAAAATACCGTTTTTCCGGTCTTTGGATCAGTCTTCTCGGTCAGTCCGTGAAATGCTTCTCCCCACCATTGGATATAGATATTGTTGTCATGGTTGCCCGAAGCAGCTACCGCTACTTTATAAAAGTCGGGATAAGTGAGGATGGCGGCTACTGTTTGGAATGCTCCTCCGGAGTGTCCGTAAATACCCACACGGTTAAGATCGATGAACGGGTATTTCTTTGCTAACTGCTCAATTACGCTTTTATCATCAGCCAACGGATAATCACGCAGATTACCGTAGCCGAAGTTATAGAAATCGTGTCCACGCAAAGGAGAACTTCCACGTGGAGCCACATTGATGACTATAAACCCAAGCTCAGCCAGTGATTGGTTACCATTATCGTCAAGTGTGAATGATTGCGGAATCTGATCATCTTGGGGACCGGGATACACATTGCTGATAATAGGATATTTTTTGTTCTTATCCAGTTGAGACGGTAGATACATGAGCCCGTAAAGATCTGTTTTCCCATCGGCCGCTTTCAACTTTAACAGTAAAGGCGGTTGCCATCCTGCTTTTCGCAACAGGCTGTCGTCCATGCGATTTACCTCAAAATATTGTGTGGGACGGTCGAGAGACAATACATTCATTACAGGCGCCAAGTCCATACGTGAATATGTATCGATGGCATATCGTTGGTCGTCGGACAGGGTTAATTCGTGGTTACCGTTTCCCGGAGTGAGTAGCGTTTGTTTTTTTCCGTCAAAATCGGCCTTATAATAAAAGGTATAATAAGGGTTAGTATCAGGTTCGTTACCATATCCGGCAAAAATGATATTTCTTCGTAAGGTATCTATATGTACGATACTGCCTGCTACGAGGTTATCACCATGTGTAATGCGGTTTAGTAATCGTCCGTCACTATTGTACAGATAATAGTTACCTTTTCCTGTACGTTCCGACCACCAAATGAAATATTTTCCTTTTTCTATAATGCGATAGCCCGATAGGGTCAAGTTGATGTGCGGAGCACATTCTTCCGAGATAAGCTCAGTGACTGTGCCATCTGTCACGTTGATACGGCAAAGGTCTATTTTATCACCCTTACGGCTTCTGCGCGTGAAAAAAAGAGCTTCGGGAGAACGGAAATAGTCCAAAGTTACTACTTGGTCAGGATATTTCCCAATCGGTAGCATCTTCCCTTGTTCATGGTCGGCATCATACCAAAACATACGGTATTGACGCACTCCGGCATCACCGGGCATAGGCATCTTGAAGGTATTTGTCGTCGGACGTTGCCGTGCAAGGGAGTTGATAAGGCTGATTTCTTTTACTTCACTCATATCCTGCATTAGGCAGACATAACGGTGTCCCAGCCAGAATCCTTTGGTGTTAGACTCTATTGTGTCTTTAGAGCAACGGTAAGTATAGGACGCATCCTCTTTACCGTCTTTTGTCAGACGGTGTATGATTCTTGTACGGTTGTTACGTATATAGAGGTCATATCCGCATCCCAACATAGTGAAGAGTGAGTCAGAACTATGGTACGATGGTTTGAGAACAGGGCGTTCCTTCTTTTTGTTTTCTGCCTTTATCTGTGTCAGTATTCCGGTGCGCATGTCATACACCATAGACTTTCCTTTCTTATCAAGATAAAAGCGGTTGAAGTCATTCTTCTTAAATCGATACCCGTAAAGCTGTATATTCCTTGCGTCAAGTGTGTCACCCGTGATTCTTGCATATTGTTGCACGAATTGCAGGTTATCCTTTATCATATTGCGTTTTTTACCATTCTTGGCATTAACCAGATAGTAAGAAACTCCATTATCTTCTTTTACATTATAGTAAAAATAAGAACTACCTTCAATCCAGTTGGGATAAGGTCTTTTGCCTTTTATATATTGCTCCAGTGCATCAGAGGAAAATTTTTCAGCACGTGCCCAGTCCACATCGTTTACAGTACTGTTTACCGATGTGGATGTTCCTTGTGCTTGTATGCATAAGCAAAACAGCAGGCCTATAAAACCTATGACAGTGTTTTTTCTCATCTCTTTTTATATTCGGTTGCTAATTTGACTGCTTGTAGTGCGTCAATGATTCCTCCGCTTGTACAACGATCTTTTAAATTGTCAGCCGGACGAACGCTCTTTATTAATATCTCTTTGATTTGTGTGGCCGTCAGCTTTGGGAAATGGGCACGTAACATTGCCGCTACACCACTTACTATGGGGGTGGCTATACTGGTTCCTTGTGATACCATGTATTTGTTGCCTACCGTTACCGAGGTGATTTCTTCTCCAGGAGCGAATACATCTACTTCTTTTGCTCCATAGTTGGAAAACTGACTTAGTTGCCCTTTCTTGTCAGAAGAACCGACTCTCAAGTAATTAGGGAATATTTTTCCTTGCGCATCCTTTGCTGAAGGAAAATAGGTGATGAGATCGATATTCCGTTTGTTATTGCCTGCCGCTTGGATGATAAGTACGTCTTTTTTGAGAGCATATTCAATAGCCTCATTTACCATGTCGGCATCGGGTGAGGTGTATTTTCCTAAACTCATGTTTATAACCTTAGCGCCATTATCTACTGCATAACGGATAGCGGTTGAAATGTCTTTGTCGTATTCGTCACCGTCAGGAACGGCACGTATGATCATCAACCGCGCTTGGGGCCAGACACCGGTAATGGCAGCATTATTGATTCCTTGTCCGGCAATCACTCCTGCAACGAAAGTGCCATGGTCGCATCCTTCTGCTTGTAATAACGAATTTCCGTAAAAACGGTCTGAAGGATTTTTTAAGTCGTCGCCCATTAATAACCTTTTGTCAGCATCATGCTCGATACCATATAATCTTTTCTGCATCAAGGCAAATGTGTTGCGGTGTTGCTTATGAACATCTTTCCATAATGATTTTTTTCCACTCTTGAACATATCGACAAAAAGTGTTTGGCAGGCGTTGCCCCATGCCGGATCTTCAATAGGAAGATGAGTTAATCCATTGACTGTAAGTGTGTCTATATTTATTCCGGGAATAGTAGTCAGCACAGAATCTATCAGCTGATATGCTTGGTCTTTTGCGGCCGTATAACCCACATATTTTATATAACTCATGATACCCGCCTTCTTTTTCATCTTTTCGTAGTAGGCATATTCAGTAGTATCTTGTATATCTGCCGGATCGATATTTTTATATTTGGGATATAACCGTTTGAATTCGCGGTACTCTTCAGTTCCGGCACTGGTCATGTTGAATGTCCCGTCTTTAGTTCCGAGAAAGTTCCATCCGTGCAAATCGTCCGCGTATCCGTTTTTATCATTGTCTTTTCCGTCGATTTTTTCTTTTGGATTACGCCAAAGTGCGGGTGCTAGATCGATAGAGGTCGTATCTATACCCGAATCGATGATACCCACGATGACTTGCCGGTGGGGTTTTAGCTTTTTTTCTTGTAGAAAGTGTAGGGCTTTTTCCATATTTATGCCCTGCAATGTATCATTATACACTTTGTACCAGTTTGAATACGCTGTTGTTTGTCCTTTGAGATTGTTTACGGATATCCCTATAAGGATGAGCAAAAAGATTGGTAGTTTGAATTTTCCCATGCTTTCATGTTTTTATATTTGCCATATCTGTGGCAAATAGGATGATGGCACAAAAATACAATATAATAATTAAAAGACAATAAATCCAGCCTGTAATTTAATAAAAAGAATAAATATTCGGGAATAGCTGTGAAATCCTGTGTTTATAGACTTGCATGTTAGGAATGTGATATGAGATAGGTATAAAAGACTAAAAACGCGTAAAAAGAACAAGGTAATCGTTCTTTTTACGCGTTTTTTAATATTCTACTTACACTTTGTAAGTTGTGGAATGTTCCTGTTAATCTTTCTTATGCGGATAATCAATCGTGTAATGCAAGCCTCGACTCTCTTTACGTTCCATAGCCTGTTTTGTGATGAGATACCCCACATTGATCATGTTGCGCAATTCGCACAATTCGCGGGTAGCCTTGCTACTCTTGAACAGCCGTTCGGCTTCTTCATAGAGGATGTCCAGTCGGTTCCATGCACGTATCAACCGGGTATTACTGCGGACAATGCCAACGTATGCTTCCATGATCTGGTTAACTTCCTTCATACTTTGGGTAATCAGTACACGTTCTTCATTGGAGATGGTTCCTTCGTCGTTCCATTCGGGGATATCTTCGTTAAAGTCATAACGTTCCAATACACTGAGCGCATGTTTGGCGGCAGCGTCGGCATAGACAATCGCTTCTATCAGCGAGTTGGAAGCCAGACGGTTGCCTCCGTGCAGACCTGTGCAGGAGCATTCTCCTAACGCATACAGGCGGCGGATATTGGATTGTCCGTCCAGATCGACCGTGATACCGCCACAGAGATAGTGTGCTGCGGGTGCCACAGGGATGTAATCTTTGGTAATATCAATGCCGAGACTGAGACATTTCTTATAGATATTGGGGAAGTGCTTCTTCGTCTCTTCCGGGTCTTTGTGTGTCACGTCGAGGAATACATGGTCTTCCCCACGTTGTTTCATTTCATTGTCAATGGCGCGGGCCACGATATCACGTGGAGCCAGTGAAAGCCGTGAGTCATATTTTTGCATGAACTCTTTGCCGTCTTGTGTACGCAGTACGGCACCATATCCACGCATCGCTTCCGTGATAAGAAAAGCGGGGCGGTCCCCCGGATTGAAGAGGGCTGTAGGATGGAATTGGATAAACTCCATGTCTTTCACTGCACCTTTGGCACGATAAACCATAGCAATACCGTCTCCCGTAGCTACCAAAGGATTGGTCGTATTACGGTAAACAGCTTCACAACCACCTGTTGCCATCACGGTTACTTTGGAAAGGAAAGTATCCACTTCGCCTGTTGCTTCATTCAGCACGTATGCGCCGTAGCATTTGATACCCGGTGTATAACGGGTGACGATAATTCCCAAATGGTGTTGCGTGATGATCTCTACGGCAAAGAAGTTCTCGAATACTGTGATATTAGGGTGCTTTTTTACTGTTTCTATCAGACTCTCCTGAATCTCGGCGCCTGTATTATCTTTGTGATGAAGAATACGGAATTCCGAGTGTCCGCCTTCTTTATGTAAATCAAACTCTCCGTCTTCTTTCTTATCGAAATTTACTCCCCAATGAATAAGTTCGTTGATCTGTTCGGGAGCATTGCGGACTACTTTCTCCACAGCATTTCGGTCGCTGATCCAATCTCCGGCAATCATTGTGTCTTCAATGTGCTTCTCGAAATTATCTACTGCAAGATTGGTTACGGAAGCTATACCGCCTTGTGCAAAAAAAGTGTTGGCCTCTTCCAATCCGGCTTTACAGATAAGTGCAACTTTACCTTTGTGCGCTACTTTCAGTGCAAAACTCATACCGGCAATTCCGGAGCCGATGACGAGGAAATCGAATTTTCTTACCATAGTTTTGTTATTTCTCACCGCAAAGCTACAAAATAAGTTACTTCGTTGTACTTTTCGTTGTCACTAATTCATAAAATTGCTACCTTGCGGGCAAAAATCTGACAAAATGAATCGAATTTTCCATGCACGTATTGCTTGGTACCAATATTTCCTGTTGGTAGTACTTACTGTGAACGTTGTCGGTGCATTGTGGTGTAAGTATATCTTGCCGGCGGTGTTGCTGATACTTATGCTGATTGTTGTGATCGAGCAGATTATCCATACTGTTTATACGGTTACTCCTAACGGGATTCTGGAGATATCTACCGGGCGTTTTATTCGTAAAAAAGTAATTCCTATCTCTGAGATTACCGCTATAAGGAAATGCCACTCTATGAAGTTCGGGCGTTTTTCGGTGACGGAGTATGTGCTGATAGAATATGGAAAGGGTAAGTTCGTCTCTGTGATGCCTGTCAAGGAACGGGAATTTGTCGAATTGCTTGAAAAAAGATTAACTGATTATATACTATGAAGTATCAACTAATTATTATTGGTGGCGGTCCTGCCGGATATACAGCCGCCGAAGCTGCCGGTAAGGCCGGTTTGAGCGTATTGCTTATCGAGAAAAATAATCTGGGTGGTGTTTGTCTGAATGAAGGATGCATTCCGACCAAGACATTATTGTATTCGGCAAAGACGTATGACGGTGCCCGCCATGCGTCAAAGTATGCGGTGAATGTCTCCGAGGTATCTTTCGACTTGGCAAAAATCATTGCCCGTAAAAGTAAAGTAGTGCGTAAACTGGTATTGGGAGTAAAATCCAAACTGACTTCCAACAATGTTACGATAGTGGCGGGAGAAGCACAGATCATTGATAAAAATACGGTTCGTTGTGGTGAAGAAACCTATGAAGGGGATAATCTGATACTTTGTACAGGATCTGAAACCTTTATCCCTCCTATTCCGGGAGTCGATTCCGTAGATTATTGGACGCATAGGGAAGCATTGGACAATAAGGAGCTGCCCGCTTCACTTGTCATCGTTGGCGGTGGAGTGATCGGAATGGAATTTGCCTCGTTTTTCAACAGTCTTGGAGTACAGGTGACGGTTATAGAGATGATGGATGAGATTTTGGGCGGTATGGATAAAGAACTCTCCGCTTTGTTGCGTGCTGACTATATGAAACGGGGAATTAAGTTTTTGCTTAGTACGAAGGTCGTTGCTTTGTCACAGACAGAGGAAGGCGCCGTTGTCTCATACGAGAATGTGGAGGGGAGCGGAACAGTTGTTGCGGAGAAATTACTGATGAGTGTCGGCCGTCGTCCTGTGACGAAAGGTTTCGGACTTGAAAACCTGACTTTGGAAAAGACAGAGCGTGGTGCCGTCAAAGTAAATGAGAGAATGCAGACATCCCTTTCTAATGTCTACGTTTGCGGTGATTTGACCGGATTCTCTTTGCTGGCGCATACGGCTGTCCGCGAAGCGGAAGTTGCCGTACATTCCATCTTGGGAAAAGAAGATACTATGAGCTACCGCGCTATTCCGGGAGTTGTCTATACCAATCCGGAGATTGCCGGAGTGGGCGAAACGGAAGAATCGGCTTCTGCAAAAGGCATTCAGTATAAAGTAGTAAAACTTCCTATGGCCTATTCCGGTCGTTTTGTTGCGGAAAATGAAGGAGTGAACGGAGTTTGCAAAGTATTGTTGGATGAACAGCAGCGGGTGATTGGCGCTCACGTATTGGGAAATCCCGCTTCGGAGATTATCACTCTTGCGGGGACTGCCATTGAACTCGGACTGACGGCAGCACAATGGAAAAAGATTGTTTTCCCACATCCCACGGTAGGAGAAATCTTCCGGGAAACGTTGTAGTACGAATTAATAAGATTGGAGTGCGTGACTGGACAGGTAAAGGATATGTGATAAATGTAAGACAGTATAGACAGTGTAGTATGAAGAATATTATTTTATCAGTTCTTTTTTCTTTCTGTTTTCTTCCCCTATGGGGACAAAAGGACTTCTCCCAAATAGATTCGCTTATCAAGCAACTGCTTCCCGAATCATCCGAAGTCGGCATATCCGTCTACGACCTGACGGCTAAGAAACCACTTTATGACTATCGTGCGGAGAAGCTGTCTCGTCCCGCCTCTACCATGAAACTGCTGACTGCCATTACCGCCCTCTCCCGTCCCGAAGCCGATGAGCCTTTCCGTACGGAAGTGTGGCACGACGGAGTGATAGAACATGATACATTGCAGGGAAACCTGTATGTGGTGGGTGGGTTCGATCCGGAGTTTGACAGCCAGGCAATGGATTCGTTGGTTAAGAAAGTGATCAGTTACCCGTTTTCTGTGATTAACGGGCAAGTGTATGGGGATATTTCGATGAAAGATTCCCTTTACTGGGGGCATGGATGGGCATGGGATGATACTCCGGCAGGTTATCAGCCCTATCTCTCTCCGTTGATGTTCTGCAAGGGAACGGTGCGGATATCGGTAGTTCCCTCTACCGTGCAGGGGGATACGGCAAGCGTCTCCTGCCAGCCCGTGTCTTCTTATTATACTTTGACAAACCGGACGAGAACACGCGCTTCCTCCGCCGGAAAGTTCTCTTTTACCAGAGATTGGCTGACGAGCGGGAATAATCTAACTGTTTCGGGCAATGTCGCTTCGATCAGAAAAGATGATATCAATATTTATGACTCTCCCCGTTTTTTCATGCACACCTTTCTTGAACGTCTTCGGGGAGAAGGAATCGCCGTTCCTCCGTCGTATGATTTCGCCGAGTTGCCCCGTGACAGCGTGAAAGTGGAGCAGATGGCGTGCTGGAATACTTCCGTGCAGAAAGTGTTGAACCAGTTGATGAAAGAGAGTGATAACCTGAATGCGGAAGCCTTGCTTTGCCGTTTGGGCGCGCAGGCTACGGGAAAGAAACAGGTGGCGGCCGAAGACGGGATTGTCGAGATTATGAAACTCATCCGTCGGCTGGGGCACGACCCGAAAGACTATAAGATTGCGGATGGCTGTGGACTGTCCAATTATAACTACCTCTCTCCCGCCCTATTGGTCGATTTCTTGAAATATGCCTATTCGCGGACGGATATTTTTCAGAAGTTATACAAGTCTCTTCCCGTTGGCGGGGTAGACGGTACGTTAAAAAACAGAATGAAGAGTGCGCCTGTATTTCGGAACGTTCATGCCAAGACAGGATCGTTTACAGCGATAAATACGCTTGCGGGCTATCTGCGTATGAAGAACGGGCACGAAGTGGCATTCGCCATCATGAACCAGAATGTACTTTCGGCTGCTAAGGCAAGAGCTTTTCAGGATAAAGTCTGCGCTTTCCTCTCTTTATAAGGTCTATGGAATGAGGTGTTTGAAACTGTATGGCGATCCTGTACGGATGTATTTGGCTGAAGGTTTCCTTGCTAAGCGTTGATATATCTTTTCGCTGAGTTGGATATTTATGTACTTCGTCCGAAGTACAATTGTATTCTCTAATAAACAAAAATAACCGGATTTTGTTTACCAGAGAATACAATTATATCTATTTGGCCCAGAATACTGTAAATCCTATATTCTATTTATTTTGCGTATTCAGCCCAGTTCGTATTCTTCATATCACCGCTCTTAGCCAGTTCCGTGTGCATTCCGAGTGCAGCTTGGATGGCGTGTGGAGTCTGGGCTTTGCCGCCGGCCAGTTTGAGATAATCCCAAAGCAACTGTTTGTAGTCGGGATGCGCACAATTCTCGATGATAGCCTGCGCACGTTCTTTCGGACTCTTGCCACGAAGGTCGGCAACACCCTGTTCGGTGATGATGATATTTACAGAATGCTCGCTGTGGTCGAGGTGAGACACCATCGGGACGATAGCGCTGATCTTGCCTTCCTTAGCCACAGACGGACAAGTGAAGATAGAGATATAAGCGTTGCGGGTAAAGTCGCCCGAGCCGCCGATACCGTTCATCATCTTCGTGCCACCGATGTGGGTAGAGTTCACGTTACCGTAAATATCCGCCTCGATAGCCGTATTGATGGAAATTACACCGAGACGGCGAACCACTTCGGGGCTGTTTGATATTTCCGACGGACGGAGCACCAGCTTGTCGCGGAAGAAATCCATATCGTTGTAAATACCTTCAAGGCAGTCGTTAGTGACAGTCAGTGAGCAGGCGCTGCCGAACTTGATACGTCCTTCGCGGATCAGACCGATCACGGAGTTCTGAATCACCTCAGTGTACATTTCGAAAGGGGGAATTGTTTTGTCGCGTCCCAATGCGCCGAGTACGGCGTTAGCGATGTTTCCCACGCCCGACTGCAACGGAAGGAATGTAGCCGGAATGATACCGCGTTTCATATCCGCAGCAAGGAAGTCGGCCACGTTCTGCCCGATTTTGTCGGTCAGCGGATCGGCAGCGGCGAAAGAACGGGCTTCGTCCGGCCAGTTGGTTTCCACCACACCGACAATCTTTTTCGGATCTACCTGCACGTACGGCAGTCCGATGCGGTCACTCGGCTTGTAGATCGGAATCTCGCGACGATAAGGAGGATCCAGAGGTTCGTATACGTCGTGCAGTCCCATACCGGATTTACTGTGCGCACTGTTCAGCTCGATAATAATCCGGTCTGCCAGGCGACAGATGGTCGGGGCGATACCGCCGGCGGCAGTCAGGTAGATCTTTCCGTCCGGAGTCACCTCGCAAGCTTCGATGATGGCAACGTTCACTTTGCCCATGAATCCGTAGCGCACCTCCTGCGCCATCTGTGAAAGATGTATGTCGTTGTAGGCAATTTCTCCGTTGTTCACAGCCTTGCGGAAATCGGCGTTGGTAGTGTAAGGAGCGCGGTAACGGATGGCTTTGGCACGTGATAGTATGCCGTCACAAGATTCTCCGGTAGATGCACCTGTAAAAATTCCTACTTGAAACGGGTTTCCTTTCGCGTGTTCCGCTTCAGCGATTTTTGCGAGTTCGGCTGTGACAGCCTTGGCCGTTCCGGCGGGAGTAAATCCGCTAAGGCCGATGTTGTAGCCATGTTTGATCAGGCTTGCAGCTTCCGCTGCCGAGATACGATTTAGTGGCATAAATAGTACAATTTCGTGTTAAAATACAGTTGATATTTCAGGGTTAATTATCGCTTAATATTTTCGTTGAAGAATTTCTCCCCAAATAATGGCGCGTCGGGCTTCTTCCGCCGAGCGGATTGCGAAATCCTGTTCGTTGCCGGGCGACGACTCGTCGGGAGCGTTGTATTGGGAGTTTTGCCGGATATTGCGTTTGTCTTGTGCGGCGCTGTTCGCTATGGAGGCGGCTACGGATATTTCTTCCCGTTTCTTTTTCCGTTTGGGGTTACTCCACGCTTCGGGCATAGGAACTGCGTCCGGTTTTATTTCGTCGGACGATGGCATAGGGGAAACGGGGCGTTTGCCGGGCTTTTTATTCTTATTCACCTCTTTAAATATTCCCACAAGAATGACGCCTGCTATCAAGAGAAATTTTAAGAAATCTTCCATTGTGTTTCACTGCTATTTAGTTATCTGCCAAAGTTACGTATTAAATCTGATTCAGGATAACTTTTCAGTATGAAAAAAGGGCAGCTTCACAGCTCCCCTTAATTTTTTTAACCTAAACCTTAACTATGAAAAAATCTAATGTTTCTTTCATTGCACAAATGTGAAAAATAAAATTAAAATTGCCAAGAATACTGCCGGAAAATGTTTATTCCATTAACATTAATTACAAGTTATGTGACTTAATCGTAAGTTTTGGTGTTATTTTCGCGCTGATTTGTATCTTATTAAAAGCGAAGCCGTATCTTTGCAGCCGAATTTTTAATTTAGATTTGAGTATGAACGAATTAACGGGAGCGGACTTTAAATCCGCAACTGCTGATGACAGCAAAAAGCTGTTTATCGAGACTTACGGCTGCCAGATGAATGTGGCCGACAGCGAGGTGATTGCCTCAGTGATGCAAATGGCCGGTTACTCTGTGGCGGAAACGCTTGAGGAGGCCGATGCCGTGTTTATGAACACTTGTTCTATCCGTGACAATGCGGAGCAGAAAATCCTGAACCGTCTGGAGTTCTTCCATTCGTTGAAGAAAAAGAAAAAACACTTGATTGTGGGCGTACTGGGATGTATGGCCGAGCGGGTGAAGGACGATCTGATAACGAATCATCACGTAGACCTCGTGGTGGGGCCGGACGCTTATCTGACATTGCCCGATCTGATTGCCGCCGTAGAAGCCGGAGAGAAGGCGATCAATGTGGAACTTTCCACTACCGAGACTTATCGGGATGTGATTCCGTCGCGTATCTGCGGCAACCATATTTCCGGATTCGTGTCCATCATGCGCGGTTGCAACAACTTCTGTACCTACTGTATCGTGCCCTATACTCGCGGGCGCGAGCGTAGCCGTGATGTAGAGAGTATCCTGAACGAAGTGGCTGACCTGGTGGCGAAAGGTTATAAGGAGGTGACATTGCTGGGGCAGAACGTCAACTCCTACCGTTTTGAGAAACCGACGGGCGAGACAGTCACTTTCCCGATGTTGCTGCGTACTGTGGCGGAGGCGGCTCCGGGTGTACGTATCCGTTTCACGACCTCCCATCCGAAGGATATGAGCGACGAAACGCTTGAAGTAATCGCACAGGTTCCCAATGTGTGCAAGCATATCCACTTGCCTGTGCAGAGCGGTAGTTCCCGCATTCTGAAGCTGATGAACCGCAAGTATACCCGCGAATGGTATCTGGACCGGGTGGCGGCTATCAAACGTATCATCCCCGACTGTGGACTGACAACGGATATTTTCTCCGGTTTTCATTCCGAGACGGAGGAAGATCACGCCATGTCGCTCTCTTTGATGGAAGAGTGCGGATACGATGCGGCTTTCATGTTTAAATATTCTGAACGTCCGGGGACGTATGCCTCGAAACATCTTGAAGACAATGTGCCCGAAGAGGTGAAAGTGCGTCGCCTCAACGAGATTATCGCCTTGCAGAACCGTCTGTCCGCCGAGTCCAACCAGCGTTGTATCGGAAAGACGTACGAAGTCCTTGTGGAAGGAGTCTCCAAGCGCTCGCGTGACCAGTTGTTCGGCCGTACGGAACAGAACCGTGTCGTAGTGTTCGATCGGGGCACACATCGTGTCGGCGACTTCGTGAACGTACGTATCACGGAAGCTAGTTCGGCTACACTGAAAGGAGTGTGTTGCAACGCTGACCTCTCATAGAGTTTTAAAATTCTCTTTTTATTATCACTTGTCACTTTTCAGACTTAATTCTCTGATAATCAAATGCAATTTAGTGACAATAGCCAGTGATAATAAGGTGATAATAGAAAGCTTCGTCTTTCCTATTATCACCTTATTTATTACTACTATGCAATTTATATATCTGATTACTAATAGCTTGGTTTATAATCTGACCATTAATTTCTTTATATTAAGAATGCCCTTTTTGACCGTAAGATTGCGTTTTCGCAGTGTTTTCCTTCCGGTAAAGTTGTTGTTGGACGGCTATGTTCTCTGCATATGGTGTGGGAATTAAAACAAAACCCGGTAGGCTTAACATACAACAAGGCACTACTAATATGTTTTGTAGGCACTACGTTCCCGTTTCACGTATGTGAAGCATTCGGATGACGTACGTAGACTTTCCGGTTCTCGCAGGTGAACCGAATGGTTCATGTACGTCAAACGAATACTAATTGCCGGAAAAATACATTAAACAAGGCGCATGATTATATTAAGTAAGCCGCATAAACAATTTAATAATGCGGCTTATATCTGACTAGGAAAGTATGTCAACCGATAAACAACCGCAGGAGGATTAGTATTTACTGGTATACTTCTTTCTCCCAACAGGCTGCTTTATCATTTTATCTCTCAAGATTTAGCAAAATCATGCAGGGTTTATATTTCTGATTTCTATTAAAAGTCCTTAACGAAAGCCCAATCCATCACATTTTATTTGTTTCTTTGCACCAAATTAGGGTATAGTGTTGCTTCTTGCATTGAGGCAGCACTTAATTTTGTTTTAGGATTAATGGAGAAACTCAGTATAAATGCTTGTCCGGTGTGTGGCTGTACGCACTTGAAACGCGTCATGACTTGTACGGATTTTTATGCTTCGGGCGAACAGTTTGAGCTGTATTCGTGTGACGATTGCAGCTTTACGTTCACGCAAGGAGTTCCGGTAGAAGCAGAGATAGGCAAGTATTATGAGACTCCCGATTACATCTCCCACACTGATACGCGCAAGGGCGCGATGAATAATATCTATCATTACGTACGTTCCTATATGCTGGGCCGCAAAGCGCGTCTGGTAGCCAGAGAAGCGCATCGCAAGACGGGACGTTTGCTCGATATAGGTACGGGAACCGGTTACTTTGCCGATACGATGGTACGTCGTGGTTGGAAAGTGGAGGCGATAGAGAAAAGTCCGCAGGCACGTGAATTTGCAAAAGCGCATTTCAATCTGGACGTAAAGCCGGAGCCGGCACTGAAAGAGTTTGCTCCCGATAGCTTTGATGTCATTACCCTTTGGCACGTGATGGAGCATTTGGAACATCTCAGTGAGGTGTGGGAACGACTCCGTGAGATGCTGACGGAAAAAGGAGTATTGATTGTGGCAGTGCCCAACTGTTCTTCGTACGACGCCAAGCGTTATGGCGAATATTGGGCGGCATACGACGTTCCCCGTCACCTTTGGCATTTTACTCCGGGCACTATACAGCAGTTGGCTTCCCGTCACGGTTTTATTATGGCAGCACGCCATCCGATGCCGTTCGATGCGTTTTACGTATCTATGCTGAGCGAGAAACATCGTGGCAGTTCGTGTAGTTTCCTGAAAGGGATGTATGCAGGCGCGCTGGCTTGGTTCAACGCTTTGGGACGAAAGGAACGAAGCAGTTCTATGATTTACGTATTCCGAAAAAAGAGATAACGCATGGGAAATAAAAACAAGTATAAGTCAGGTTCGATTTTCGACATGCAGTTCATTACGTCGAGTATCAGTACGACACTGGTGTTGCTGTTGCTGGGACTGGTCGTCTTTTTCGTGTTGACGGCACACAATCTTTCCGTCTATGTTCGTGAGAATATCAGTTTCTCTATTCTTATCAGTGACGATATGAAGGAGGCCGACATACTGAAACTTCAGAAGAAGCTGAACGGCGAATCTTTCGTGAAAGAGTCCGAATACATCTCTAAGAAGCAGGCTTTGAAAGAGCAGACGGAGGCGATGGGTACTGACCCCGAAGAGTTTCTGGGTTATAATCCTTTCACCGCTTCTATCGAAATCAAGCTCCATTCCGAGTATGCGAATTCCGACAGTATCGCGAAGATAGAGAAGAAAATCAAGAGGAATACCAACATACAGGATGTGCTCTATCGGAAGGAGCTGATTGACGCAGTGAATGACAATATACGGAATATCAGCCTGGTGCTGCTGGCGTTGGCAGTAGTGCTCACCTTTATTTCTTTTGCATTGATAAACAATACGATAAGGCTGGCCATTTACTCCAAGCGGTTCCTCATTCACACCATGAAACTGGTAGGTGCGAGTTGGGGATTTATTCGTGGCCCATTCCTCCGGAAGAATGTGTGGAGCGGAGTGTTGGCGGCGGTTGTGGCAGATACGGTATTGATGGGAACTGCTTATTGGGCGGTGACATACGAGCCGGAGCTGCTCCAGGTCATCACGCCCGAGGTGATGTTGATTGTATGTGCAAGCGTATTGGTGTTTGGAATTGTGATTACATGGCTCTGCGCCTATGTGTCAATCAATAAATATCTGAGAATGAGGGCGAACAGCCTGTACTATATTTAGCGGATAATGAGTGATAAGTAATAAGTTGAGGTAGTGAGACACGTCGTTTGCGACTTTAATTTATAATTTTTAATTTATAATTTTTAATTGAAACTATGTCTGACAAGCAGAAATTTGCCTTTGATAAAGTGAACTTTATCTTGCTAGCAATAGGAATGGCGATTGTTATCATCGGGTTCCTGCTGATGGCGGGACCTTCGTCGTCCGAAACAGCCTTTGAACCGGATATTTTCAGTGTACGTAGAATAAAAATAGCGCCTGCTGTTTGCCTGTTTGGCTTCTTGTCTATGATATACGCTGTGTTACGCAAACCTAAAACTCAAAAGACAGAGAAATAAAGATGGGGGATCTGACTACATTTGAAACAATTATCATCGCTATTGTGGAGGGATTGACGGAGTTTCTTCCGGTTTCTTCTACGGGACACATGATTATAACACAAAACATACTGGGAGTAGAGAGTACGGAATTCGTGAAGGCTTTCACAGTTATTATTCAGTTTGGCGCGATTCTTTCGGTTGTCTGCCTTTATTGGAAACGGTTCTTCCGGTTGAACAACACTCCGGTGCCTGCCGGTACTTCCTGGCTGAAGCGTTTGCTGCATCGGTTCGATTTCTATTGGAAGCTGTTGGTCGCTTTTATCCCTGCGGCTATATTGGGCTTCTTATTCAGTGATAAGATAGATGAATTGTTGGAGAGTGTGACGGTGGTGGCCGTTATGCTGGTGATTGGCGGAGTGTTCATGTTGTTTTGCGACAGAATATTCACGAAAGGAAGTGAAGATACGGTGCTGACAGAGAAGAAAGCATTCAATATCGGCTTGTTTCAGTGTATTGCCATGATACCGGGCGTTTCGCGTTCGATGGCTACCATTGTGGGCGGTATGGCGCAGAAACTGACACGTAAGGAAGCAGCCGAGTTTTCGTTTTTCCTGGCGGTGCCGACGATGTTTGCGGCAACCGGATATAAGGTGCTGAAACTCTTTCTGGATGGAGGGACTGAAGTACTGATGAATAATATGCCGGCACTTATCATTGGTAATGTAGTGGCTTTTATCGTCGCTTTGCTTGCTATAAAGTTCTTTATAAACTTCGTGACCAAATATGGCTTTAAGGCATTCGGCTGGTACCGGATTATCGTGGGTGGAGCTATTCTGGTGATGTTGTTGATGGGATATAATCTGCAAATAGGCTGATGGGCTTTGGATGAGTTGTAACAGAAGCGGATGAGTTATAAATAAAGGCTGATGAATTTTAAAAAAGGAGAAGTACTGTTTTTTAATAAACCTCTCGGGTGGACTTCATTTAAAGTAGTGGGACATGCCCGCTATCATATCTGTCGCCGGATAGGAGTGAAAAAACTGAAAGTCGGGCACGCCGGTACGCTGGATCCTCTTGCAACGGGGGTGATGATAGTATGTACGGGTAAGGCCACGAAGAGGATAGAAGAGTTTCAATATCATACGAAGGAGTATATCGCCACGCTCCGGCTGGGGGCTACTACGCCGTCGTACGATCTGGAACACGAGATAGATGCCACCTACCCTACCGGACATATCACGCGGGAGATGGTGGAAGAAGTGTTGACACATTTTATAGGTACGATAGAACAGGTTCCCCCTGCCTTCTCCGCCTGCATGGTGGATGGAAAACGTGCTTATGAGTTGGCACGGAAAGGCGAGGAAGTCGAACTAAAGGCGAAGCAGCTTGTTATCGACGAGATTGAATTGCTGGAATGCTGTCTGGAGACACCGGAGCCGATGATTCGGATTCGTGTGGTATGCAGCAAGGGAACGTATATCCGTGCGTTGGCACGCGACATTGGCGAAGCACTCCACAGCGGAGCGCATCTGACGGGATTGATTCGTACACGTGTGGGCGATGTCCGTCTGGAAGACTGTCTGGACCCTGAACACTTTAAAGAGTGGATAGACCGGCAGGAAATAGAAAATGAGGAAGAAAATAATTAACGTAATAAGGAATAGATATGAAATTATCACAATTCAAATTTAAGTTACCCGAAGACAAGATCGCGTTGCACCCGACGAAGTATAGGGATGAATCGCGTTTGATGGTATTGCATCGTAATACAGGTAAGATTGAGCACAAGATGTTCAAGGAAGTTCTGGAGTATTTTGATGATAAGGATGTGTTTATATTCAACGATACAAAGGTATTTCCGGCTCGTTTGTATGGTAACAAGGAGAAGACTGGTGCCCGTATCGAAGTGTTCTTGTTGCGTGAGTTGAATGAGGAACTACGCCTGTGGGACGTGTTGGTGGATCCGGCCCGTAAAATCCGTATCGGTAATAAGCTGTATTTCGGACCGGACGATTCGATGGTGGCTGAGGTGATTGACAATACTACTTCGCGTGGCCGTACGCTCCGTTTCCTTTATGACGGACCTCATGACGAGTTCAAGAAAGCTTTATATGAATTGGGCGAGACTCCCCTGCCCCATACGATTATCAACCGTCCGGTAGAGCCGGAAGATGCGGAGCGTTTCCAGTCTATCTTTGCGAAGAACGAAGGTGCGGTGACTGCCCCGACTGCCAGCCTGCATTTCAGCCGTGAGTTGATGAAGCGTTTGGAGATCAAAGGAGTGGACTTTGCTTACATCACTCTGCACGCCGGTTTGGGCAACTTCCGCGATATCGATGTGGAAGACCTAACAAAGCATAAGATGGATTCGGAACAGATGTTTGTGGATGAAGCGGCTGTGAAGACTGTCAACCGTGCGAAAGATAATGGAAAGAATGTGTGTGCGGTAGGTACGACAGTGATGCGCGCGATTGAAAGTGCGGTCAGCACGGACGGACATCTGAAGGAATTTGAGGGTTGGACTAATAAGTTTATCTTCCCTCCGTATGAATTCACCGTAGCCAATTCAATGATTTCCAACTTCCATATGCCGCTTTCTACCTTGCTGATGATTGTAGCTGCCTTTGGCGGTTATGAACAGGTGATGGATGCTTATCATGTAGCGCTGAAAGAAGGTTACCGCTTCGGTACGTATGGAGATGCAATGCTGATTCTGGATAAATAATGGCGAAAGTGTATGTAGGACTCGGCACTAACTTGGGAGATAAAGAACAGAATCTTAAGGTTGCCGTGCAAAAAATAGAAGAGCAGATAGGGAAAGTCGTTTCCCTGTCTGCTTTTTACATAACTGCCCCTTGGGGCTTTACCTCTGAGAATAGTTTCCTGAATGCGGCGGCTTGTGTGGAAACGGAACTGTCTCCTTTGGATGTGTTGCAGAAAACGCAGTCGATTGAACGCGAATTGGGACGCACGAAGAAGTCGGTCAATGGCGCTTATAGCGACCGCCTGATTGATATTGACCTGTTGCTTTATGAGGATCTGATTCTCTCTGCAGTCACTCCGTCCGGGGCGGAATTGAATCTCCCCCACCCGCTGATGACGGAACGTGACTTCGTGATGAAACCGTTGGTGGAAATAGCTCCGGAACTGGTACATCCGGTATTGGGGAAGACGATGCGGGAACTTATTTCTTCTTTTTCTCCGCAATAAATACCGGCAAATAGGCAATGCAGCCTATCAATATTGCATACAGCAGATGAATCTCCTGGAACGGTCTGTCAATGAAATGGCAGACAATGGCATAGATGGCAATCGTAAAGCCTATATAAAGCGCCAGGACTAAGAGCGTTTTTAATTTCTTATTTAGAATCATTTTAAATCTATTTATGTGTTAAATACGGGTCAAAGATACTCATTATCTCCGAAATCTCTTTATCTTTGCACCCGAAATGAAAGTGTGGACAGATTTGAGTAGCTTGCAACCACGGAAAAAAATGCTAAAACACGTCTTACCGACGCTTTGCGGTTTAATCCTTGCAGCACTCACCTCTCCTGCTCTCTCTCATTTTTTAATTTTCAATTTTTAATTCTTAATTTAAAAAGATGGGATACTTATTTACATCCGAATCGGTGTCAGAAGGACACCCCGACAAGGTAGCCGATCAGATATCGGATGCCGTGCTTGACAAACTGTTGGCTTACGACCCCAGTTCGAAAGTAGCTTGCGAAACACTAGTGACTACCGGACAAGTGGTGCTAGCGGGTGAAGTGAAAACAAAAGCGTACGTTGATCTCCAGCTCATCGCACGTGAGGTAATTAAGAAAATCGGCTATACCAAAGGAGAGTACATGTTCGAAAGTAACTCTTGCGGTGTGCTTTCCGCCATTCATGAGCAGAGCCCCGATATCAACCGTGGTGTGGAACGTCAGGATCCGATGGAACAGGGTGCGGGCGACCAGGGTATGATGTTCGGTTATGCTACCAATGAAACGGAAAACTATATGCCGCTTTCTCTTGATCTGGCACACCGCATTCTGCAAGTGCTGGCTGATATCCGTCGTGAAGGAAAGGTGATGACTTACCTTCGTCCCGATGCAAAAAGCCAGGTGACTATCGAATATGACGACAACGGAACTCCTGTTCGTATTGATACAATTGTTGTTTCTACGCAGCACGATGACTTTATCCAGCCGGAAGATGATTCGCAGGCTGCCCAGCTGAAGGCTGACGAAGAGATGTTGTCTATCATCCGTCGTGATGTGATCGAGATTCTGATGCCTCGTGTGATTGCTTCCATTCATCATGATAAGGTGTTGGCGCTGTTCAATGATAAAATTATCTATCATGTCAATCCTACCGGAAAGTTTGTAATCGGTGGTCCTCACGGAGATACCGGTTTGACAGGACGTAAGATTATCGTTGATACGTATGGCGGTAAAGGTGCTCACGGTGGTGGCGCTTTCTCAGGAAAAGACCCTAGCAAGGTGGACCGCAGCGCAGCTTATGCGGCGCGTCATATCGCTAAGAATATGGTTGCGGCAGGGGTAGCGGATGAAATGCTCGTACAGGTGAGTTATGCTATCGGCGTGGCTCGTCCGATCAATATTTTTGTAGATACTTACGGCCGTTCTCACGTGAACATGACCGACGGTGAGATTGCCCGTGTGATCGACCAACTGTTCGACCTTCGCCCGAAGGCTATCGAGGAGCGCCTGAAACTTCGTAATCCTATTTATCAGGAAACGGCTGCATACGGTCACATGGGGCGCGAACCGCAGGTGGTAACGAAGAAGTTCTTCTCCCGCTATGAAGGAGACAAGACGGTAGACGTTGAACTCTTTACATGGGAGAAACTCGACTATGTAGATAAAATTAAAGCCGCTTTCGGTCTGTAAATAGTCTGAAACCGAGCTTGACTTGTTTGATAAGAGCCGCGATTTCATTTTCCTTTTCCGGGAATTGAGGTTGCGGCCTTTGTTTTTTTTCGTAATTTTGCAGGGTGATACAATAAATCGTAGCAATGAACCAGATACATTCCGTATGCGTATATAGCGCTTCCAGCACCAAGATAAATCCTGTGTATTTTAAAGCAGCCGAAGAATTGGGCGGTTTGCTTGCTGAACATCATATCCGATTGATTAACGGGGCAGGTAGTATCGGCTTGATGCGTGCCGTTGCGGATGCGGTATTGAAGAATGGTGGGGAAGTGACGGGAGTGATTCCTCGTTTTATGGTAGAGCAGAACTGGCAGCACACGGGATTGACGGAGCTGATTGAAGTGGAGTCCATGCATGAACGGAAACAGAAGATGGCAAATCTGAGTGACGGCATTATTGCGCTGCCCGGTGGTTGCGGTACGCTGGAAGAACTGCTGGAGATTATTACCTGGAAGCAATTGGGACTGTATCTCAATCCTATTATTATTCTCAATGTAAACGGTTTCTTTGATCCATTGCTGGAAATGCTTGGGAAGGCGATTGACGAGAATTTTATGCGTCAACAGCATGGAGATATATGGAAAGTGGCACAGACACCCGAAGAAGCGTTGAGATTGCTCTATGAGACTCCTGTATGGGATATTTCCATTCGTAAATTTGCGGCTATATGATTGTGGAACTATTTACTTCGGGCATTGAAGGCATTCCTATCTCCTATTCTCCCCGTACGGATGATGCTATTGCTCTGACTCTGTTGGCTTGCTTTTTCCTTTCGTCCATTGCTCTGGCTAAAGGAAAGAAATTTCTTTCTCAGCAAGTGAAAGATTTTGTGTTGCATCGCGAACGGACAAGTATTTTCGATAGCTCTACGGCGGCTGATGTACGTTATCTGCTTGTGCTTGTGTTGCAAACCTGTGTGTTGGCAGGCATCACTTTCTTCAATTATTTTCATGATATGTGCCCTGCCTTGATGGAGCATGTATCCTCTCTCCTATTGTTGGGAATCTATGTCGGCTTTTGCCTTGTTTATTTCTTACTGAAATGGTTGCTCTATATGTTTCTGGGGTGGACTTTCTTTGATAAAAACAGGACAAATATGTGGCTGGAATCTTATTCTGCACTCATATATTATGTAGGATTTGCCCTTTTCCCATTCGTACTTTTTCTCGTTTATTTTGACTTGAGTTTTATCAATTTGATTATAATCGGTTCAATTATTCTAATTTTCACTAAAATATTGATGTTTTATAAGTGGATAAAGCTTTTTTTTCATCAATTTGGCGACCTTTTCCTATTAATTTTGTACTTTTGCGCTCTTGAAATAGTACCTTGTCTGCTACTCTATCAAGGTATGGTTCAAATTAATGATGTATTGCTAATAAAATTTTAGGACGTTGAAAATTAAAAAAGTACTAGTTTCGCAGCCTAAGCCTGCGTCAGAGAAATCTCCCTATTACGACATAGCAGAGAAGTATGGCGTAAAAATAGATTTCCGGCCGTTTATCAAGGTTGAAAGTCTTTCGGCGAAAGAATTTCGGCAACAGAAAATTTCGATTCTCGACCACACTGCCGTTATATTCACTTCTCGTCATGCTATTGACCATTTCTTTAATTTATGTACCGAGTTACGTGTGACGATTCCCGAAACGATGAAGTATTTCTGTGTGACGGAAGCCGTTGCGTTGTACATCCAGAAATATGTGCAATATCGCAAACGTAAAATATTCTTCGGAGCTACGGGAAAGATTGAAGACTTGATTCCTTCGATTGTGAAGCATAAAACGGAGAAATATTTCGTCCCTATGTCGGACGTGCATAATGACGATGTGAAGAATTTGCTCGACAAGAATGGTATACAGCATACGGAAGCTGTGATGTATCGTACGGTCAGCAATGATTTTACACCGGATGAAGAGTTTGATTATGATATGTTAGTGTTCTTCAGTCCTGCGGGAGTGACTTCGTTGAAGAAGAACTTCCCTGATTTTAATCAGAAAGAGATTAAGATCGGAACTTTCGGTTCCACTACCGCACAGGCTGTACGTGACGCCGGTCTTCGTTTGGATCTTGAAGCTCCTACGGTGCAGGCTCCGTCAATGACTGCCGCACTTGATATGTTTATCAAAGAAAACAATAAATAAACAGAGTGGGTATATATACTTTGTGTAAGGCCGAAAGGCTGAATAGTAAGATTTTGATCGGAAAGATGTTTGAAGGCGGTGTTTCAAAGTCGTTTTCCATCTTTCCGATACGCGTTGTATATATGCCTGTCGAACAAGGCGAGGCTTCGGCTTCCATACTGATCAGCGTGTCGAAACGACGTTTCAAGCGGGCGGTAAAGCGCAATCGGGTGAAACGTCAGATACGCGAGGCTTACCGGAAGAATAAATCCATCCTGTTGGAATGTCTGCAAGGCCGGGAACAGCATTTGGCAATCGCCTTTATCTATCTGTCGGACGAGCTTACAGCGACTGCCGAATTGGAAGAGAAGATGAAAATAGCGCTTTCGCGCATCTCTGAAAAACTATCCTCATGAAATTTCATGGCTCCCGAATATCTGTCAGCTGGATATTCGTAAAAGACATGCTGCAGAGAGTGTTTTCATTCTTGCTGCTTATCCCTATCTATTTTTATCGGGCTTGTATTTCACCGTTAACTCCTCCTTCTTGCCGGTTTACACCGACTTGTTCGGCCTATGCGGTCGAGGCGATTAAGAAACATGGACCTGTAAAAGGGCTGTATCTGACTGTGCGGCGTATTCTGAGATGTCACCCGTGGGGTGGCTCCGGTTATGACCCCGTGCCTTAATCATATAAATAAAAAAACAATAATGAGAGAGAACAATATAAACGTTGCCAATGCCATTTTGGATATTCATACCCATAAGGGAGAGATCCAGTCCGGTGGTAAAGCTATTATCAATTATCGGCAGTCAGCGGGGACACCTCTTCAGGACGGGTATTACTATTCTGTCGGCATTCATCCCTGGGAACTGAAGCCGGGTAACTTGAAACGGCACTCGGATTTTGTTATTGATCACTTGCCTGATGAGCATATTGTTGCCATAGGGGAATGTGGCCTGGACAAATTGAAAGGGGCTTCCATAAATGAGCAAATGGTAGCATTGCAATTTGAGATATTTATGTCGCTGGAATATGATTTGCCGCTGATTCTTCACAATGTGAGAATGGCGGATAAGATACTGGCTGTGAAAAAAGAATTTCAACCCAAGCAGGCTTGGATATGGCATGGTTTCAGGGGAAAGCCCGAACAGGCGAAACAAATGCTGGACAAAGGATTGTATCTGTCTTTCGGAGAATTTTATTCGGATGAAGCGATGAGAGTGGTACCCGATGACCGTCTGTTTCTGGAGACGGACGATAGTGAGCTTGATATTGAGGATATTCTGTATCGGGCGGCTCAAGTGCGTGGGGTAGAAGTGGAAACGCTGCGCGAAACAATCCGACGGAACATTCAAAATATCTTTTTTAGGGCATAAGAGTTGTATCTTCCGAGAAAGAGTCGTACTTTTGCCCCTCACGGAATTGAAATAGAATAAAAACCTAATAATTAAAGAGTAATACGATGAATTTTGTAGAAGAATTGAGATGGCGTGGCATGTTGCAGGACATCATGCCGGGAACGGAAGAGTTGTTAAGCAAAGAGCAGGTGACTGCCTATTTGGGTATCGACCCGACTGCCGATTCGCTACACATTGGTCACCTTTGTGGAGTGATGATTCTTCGTCATTTCCAACGCTGCGGTCATAAACCGTTGGCATTGATCGGTGGCGCTACAGGTATGATTGGTGACCCTTCGGGAAAATCAGCGGAACGTAACCTGCTGGATGAAGAGACATTGCGTCACAATCAGGCATGTATTAAGAAACAGCTTGCCAAGTTCCTCGACTTCGAGTCGGAGGTGCCTAACCGTGCCGAACTGGTGAACAACTATGACTGGATGAAAGATTTCAGCTTCCTTGATTTTGTTCGCGAGGTAGGTAAGCATATCACAGTGAACTATATGATGGCAAAAGACTCTGTAAAGCGTCGTCTGAACGGTGAGGCACGTGACGGACTGTCATTTACCGAGTTTACTTATCAGCTACTTCAAGGATATGATTTCCTCCACTTATATGAGACAAAGGGATGTAAGCTGCAAATGGGCGGTTCCGACCAATGGGGTAATATCACTACCGGTGCCGAATTGATTCGTCGTACGAATGGAGGAGAGGTTTTTGCGCTGACTTGTCCGTTGATTACAAAAGCTGACGGTGGTAAGTTCGGTAAGACGGAATCCGGGAATATCTGGTTGGATCCCCGTTATACGTCTCCTTACAAGTTCTACCAATTTTGGCTGAATGTAAGCGACTCTGACGCAGAACGTTATATCAAGATTTTCACTTCCATCGAGAAGGAAGAAATAGAAGCTCTGATTGCAGAACATCAGGCAGCTCCGCACTTGCGTATCCTTCAGAAACGTCTAGCTAAGGAAGTTACCGTAATGGTTCATTCCGAAGAAGATTATAACGCGGCAGTGGATGCATCAAACATTTTGTTTGGTAATGCAACTTCGGAAGCGTTGCGTAAATTGGATGAGGATACGCTGCTTGCTGTATTCGAAGGAGTGCCTCAATTTGAGATTTCCCGTGATGCATTGGCGGAAGGTGTGAAAGCTGTTGACTTATTCGTTGATAATGCGGCTGTATTTGCTTCGAAAGGTGAAATGCGTAAGTTGGTTCAAGGCGGAGGCGTTTCGTTGAATAAAGAAAAGCTGGCGGCTTTTGACCAGGTAATTACGACAGCCGACCTGCTTGATGAGAAATATCTGCTTGTTCAGCGCGGTAAAAAGAACTATTATTTGCTGATTGCAAAGTAATAGCTCATTATTTATTAGGTAGCAAAGTAAAAAAATGAATGAAATATTTGGAGGTTTGCTTGCAAACCTCTATCTTTGCACCGCTTTTTAACAGAAAGCGCATAAGTTTGGACTATGGTGTAATGGTAGCACAACAGGTTTTGGTTCTGTTTGTCCAAGTTCGAATCTTGGTAGTCCAACAAAGTAACAGTTTAGAAGATACAAAGCCCCGCAAAAGTAAATGTTTTGCGGGGTTTTTTGTAGTTCGCTTTAAGTAAAAAAAATCTCCGAAACGTATTATAGTTCGTTAAAAAAGTGTACATTGCAACGTTTCTGGACATTTTTGATGGATAATTGGAACAAAATTGTAATGTTAACCCGTTTTCTTTTGCTATTTTTGCATCGTGTACGTAAACGACGTGCATTTAGCAGAGAGGCTTATTCAATAACTATAAATAAATAAAGTATGAAAACGAACTATGAAATTCGCTATGCTGCGCATCCCGAAGATGCAAAAAGTTATGATACCGCAAGAATCCGTAGAGATTTTTTAATCGAAAAGATATTTGTCCCCAATGAAGTAAATATGGTGTATTCCATGTACGACCGTATGGTGGTAGGTGGCGCGCTTCCTGTTGGTGAGGTGCTGAAGCTTGAAGCGATTGATCCATTGAAAGCTCCGTTCTTCCTGACCCGCCGTGAAATGGGTATCTTCAATGTGGGAGGTCCCGGTATTGTAAAAGCAGGCGATGCGGTATTTGAACTTGATTATAAAGAAGCCCTTTATCTGGGTTCGGGTGATCGTGAGGTGACCTTTGAAAGTAAGGACGCTGCCCATCCGGCTAAGTTCTACTTCAACTCGCTGACTGCACACCGCAACTATCCTGACCGCAAAGTGACGAAAGCCGATGCAGTCGTTGCCGAGATGGGTTCTCTGGAAGGGTCCAATCATCGTAACATCAATAAAATGCTGGTGAATCAGGTGCTTCCTACCTGCCAATTGCAGATGGGTATGACGGAACTTGCTCCGGGAAGTGTATGGAATACCATGCCTGCTCACGTACACAGTCGTCGTATGGAGGCTTATTTCTACTTTGAAATTCCCGAAGACCATGCTATCTGTCACTTTATGGGCGAAGTGGACGAAACGCGCCATGTATGGATGAAAGGCGATCAGGCGGTTCTTTCACCCGAATGGTCTATCCACTCGGCTGCCGCTACCCACAATTATACCTTTATCTGGGGCATGGGCGGCGAGAACCTCGACTACGGAGATCAGGATTTCTCATTGATAACAGACTTGAAATAAACAACTACAATAATTTTCCTAATTTAATAACAAAAAATTATGAATCAGTTTTTGAATTTTTCTTTGGAAGGTAAAGTAGCTCTCGTTACAGGTGCTTCTTACGGTATCGGATTTGCAATCGCTTCTGCATTCGCAGAACAAGGTGCTACTATTTGTTTCAACGACATCAATCAGGAGTTGGTGGACAAAGGTATGGCTGCATACGCTGCAAAAGGTATCAAAGCTCACGGTTATGTATGTGATGTAACAGACGAACCGGCTGTACAGGCTATGGTTGCCACTATCGCGAAAGAAGTAGGTACAGTTGATATCCTTGTTAATAATGCAGGTATCATCCGTCGTGTGCCTATGCACGAAATGGAAGCCGCTGATTTCCGTAAGGTGATTGACATCGACCTGAACGCCCCGTTCATCGTTTCTAAGGCTGTTTTGCCCGCAATGATGGAGAAACGTGCAGGTAAGATCATCAACATCTGCTCTATGATGTCTGAATTGGGACGTGAGACTGTATCTGCATACGCTGCCGCTAAGGGTGGTCTGAAAATGCTGACTCGCAATATCTGCTCTGAATATGGTGAATACAACATCCAATGTAACGGTATCGGCCCGGGTTACATCGCTACTCCGCAAACTGCTCCTCTGCGTGAGCCGCAAGCAGACGGAAGCCGTCACCCGTTCGATTCGTTCATCTGCGCTAAGACTCCGGCCGGTCGTTGGCTGAATCCGGAAGAACTGACAGGTCCTGCCGTATTCCTTGCTTCTGAAGCTTCTAACGCTGTCAACGGTCATATCCTTTACGTAGACGGTGGTATCCTTGCTTATATCGGAAAACAACCGAAATAATAGTGAGATAACGAGATATTCCGATAAGGTGATAGAATGGTAAAGAGCTTCCTCTTTTCGTCTGTCACCTTATCTTTTTATTATTCATTCAATGTAGATTAATCATGAAGAAGATATTAATTCTGGTTGCTGCAGTCTTGATGGGAGTTGCTTCCTGTACTAACAGCAAACAGGCAATGACGGTTACAGTGACCAATCCTTTGGCTTTAGAGCGTACAGGGGAGATGGTGGAAGTACCGATGAGTGATGTGGTTGCGAAGTTGAAACTGGCGGACACGGCACAGATTGTAGTGCTTGATGCGGACGGACAGCAGGTTCCCTATCAGGTGACATACGATGAAAAGGTTATTTTCCCGGCTACGGTGAAAGCTAATGGTACGGCTACTTATACCATTCAGCCGGGTGCTCCGGAAGCCTTTAATGTGATTGCTTGCGGTAAATATTACCCCGAGCGTCTTGATGACCTTGCTTGGGAGAATGACTTGGTAGGTTTTCGTGCGTATGGTCCTGCTTTGCAGGCAAGAAACGAGCGTGGATTCGGTTATGACCTTTTCACGAAGTATAATACTACCGAACCGATCTTGGAAGCTCTTTATGCCGAAGAGCTCAATCCGGAGAAGCGTGCGAAGATTGCCGAACTGAAGAAAACGGATCCCAAGGCGGCTGCCGAACTTCAACGTGCCATCTCTTATCACGTTGATCATGGTTACGGAATGGATTGCTATGCGGTAGGTCCTACGTTGGGCTGCGGTACATCGGCTTTGATGGAGGGTGATACGATTGTCTATCCTTACTGCTATCGTACACAGGAAATCCTTGATAATGGTCCGTTGCGTTTTACTGTGAAGCTGGAATTTAATCCCCTGGTGGTTCGTGGAGATTCCGGTGTGGTGGAAACGCGTGTAATTTCGCTGGATGCAGGCTCGTATTTGAACAAAGCGGTGATTTCGTACACCAATCTGAAAGAAACAATGCCTGTGGCTACAGGATTGGTTTTGCGCGAACCGGATGGAGTAACGATGGCGGATGCTGCGAATGGCTATATCACTTATGTCGATCCTACAACCGACCGTAGTGGTGGAAACGGCAAAATCTTTGTTGGTGCTGCGTTCCCTGCACAGGTGAAGGATGCTAAGGTAGTTCTTTTCCAAGAGAAGGAAAAGAAAGAACGTGGTGGGGCCGATGGTCACGTGCTGGCTGTCAGCGAATATGAACCGGGTTCGGAATATACTTATTACTGGGGATCTGCGTGGGATAAAGCTGCTATCAAGACGGCAGAAGCCTGGAATGAATATATGTCCCAATATGCACAGAAAGTACGCACACCGTTGACGGTGGCTTATTAAACTTGTTTTTTGGTATAAAATACCTTGTTTTTAGGCTGTTAATACTTGTCGTCTCAGGTATTAACAGCCTATATATTAAGTGTTAATACCTGAGACGACAGGTGTTAATACTCTATGCGGCATATTTTAATAGCCTGTATGATAGCTAATAGCTGCTTGTATGCCAAGAGAACTTCCTGATATATTGTTTGCTAATATTCCATTTGCTGATTTACTTTTTGCCCTCGTTTCTTTGCAGGAAAGAAACTTTTGCTTATTTCTTTCTAAGAAAGAAAGACTAAAAACAGATTACGGAATTCACTTGTGAAAGAAAATATAAGATACTACCGTTCCAGTATAGACAGAAGCCGAATGGAAAGAACAAGATATGTCTATTCATGTGGTATCCGCCTGGAATGGATACGTTGCTTATTGAGCGATTTTCTTCAGAGTCTCTTTTTCGTATAATTCCCATCCGGTTTCTTTCCAATGATATTCCCATACAAGTTTGTCAGCGGATATCTCTACAATTTTCATAATATCCGGATCCTCATAATCGTATCCACCGTCATTCGGATAATAGAAGATAAGATGGACAGAGCCGTTTTTTAACTCCCATTTACCGGTTTCACTAGGGTTACTGCTTCCTTTGGAGTAACTATTGAAGGTCATATCAGATTTCAGTTCATATCGTCTGCCGACATAGTATGATGGATTGTCCTCTTCGCGTTCGCCATCTTCTATTTCATATCCGCTATGTTCGACGACTTCCCACATTCCTACTAATTCGTCTACTGATCCGATGGAGTCTTCGTCATCATCGCCACAGGAATACATACTGAATGATAATAATACTACGGCTGCGCAAGTAGCCAGTTTCCATAATGTTTTCATATTAATTTGTTTTGAGTGATTTGAAAAAACAGCATTCAAGTCTCTTCTTACGGAGAGAGGAGAACATGAATGCTGAATGAAAAATGATATTGAAAGGTTTGATTTTACTTTTTTTTATAATCTTGTTGGCAGAGTTTAGAATGCTACACCTAAACGAATCAGTACATTGCTTGTATTTGATTCCCAAGTTTTGATAAATCCGCGTTGATAGGTAATGTCGAAATTGAAACGGTCGTACCATATGCCTACGCCGATATTCATGCCTGCGTCAAAACGTTTCCAGTCATCCCAATCTCCAATTTTCACGGTAGTTTCTTCTGTTTTACCATTGTAGTCTTCTTTTTCGGTGATTTTTCCTAAATAGTCACAACTTACATAGGCTCCGAGATGTGCGTCCAGTGCAATATTATTTGTGATGTTGTACTTATATCCGAATGTAAACGGAGAAATTTGTACGTTGTGTGCTATTTGGCTGATTTCGTAATCATCTTCAGAGTATCCCCAACCACGAGAGCCAAGGCCGAATTCCATCCCCCAATAGGTTCCTATGCTTCCCATCGGTTTCTGAAAGCCATATATGAAGTTGTAACCAAGTTTGCTACCGCTTTCATCATCGTCTCCTGTCATTTTCATAACGTTTAAGCCACCGCGTAAGAACCACTGTTTGTTGGACTGTTGTTTTTCTGTTCTTACAATGGAACTTCTGGATGATACGATCTGTGCCTGTGTGCCTACACATACGAGAAGTGCGGCTACGATTGATAATACTTTTTTCATTGTTTCTTATGTTTTAATAGTTAATTATTGGTTTTTACGACCGGTGCTATTACCCCTTTCTCATCGGTAGGAGCGAGTTTTTTTATCCTTATCCATTCATAATCGTCCTTAGTGGCGGTGTACCATTTACTAAAAACGGCAGGGAAGCCCACCACCGTTACTGTGTAGCCTCCTTCATCGTTAGTTTCCACTTTATAGGTGGCTGCCATGATAACGTCGCTACCGGCATCTTCGTTAGCCTTATAAGTAGCCCATGAACGGACATTGCCCAACTCTCCTTTCAATCCGATTTCTACTTCTTCACGTGTGAACTTATAGGTGAATACTTGTCGTTTGGGAGTCTCTCCTCCCAGCAGCCTGACTTCCGCCACTACGGGTTTTACACATACTTCACTTACTGCATCACCTGCACGCGATTGTGCGTCACGAAACTGAAATGTTGACTTTTGAGCATAGCTCTCCAATGTACAACCGAGAATCAATGCAATTAATAGAATTAGCTTTTTCATCTTCATCATTCTGTGAGTTTTGTTAATATGTCGCAAAGGTATGTGAAAGGAACATAACAAAGGGGAAACGGGTAGTTCCTAAATGGTGACAAATATGTCGCCTATTTGGAGACAGTGTTCGTAGGAGGGATGAGGTTGATCGTATCGGACAAGTCTCTGAAGAAGTCGTGATTGAGGATGCAGGATATACGCCAAAGCAGTTGGATATCAATATTTTCTTTGTGGAATATTTTATAGACATTGGGACGGGTACAACACAATTGGGCAGCGAACCAAGTGACGCTACGTCCTTGGTCGTGAAGAATACGTTCGATAAGCTGTCCTGCATGAATCATATCCATACAACGCTGTGTGTTTCGCCCAGATTCCCGTAGGTGAACTAATTTTAGTAAATGTAACTTTGGAAGAATATATATGGAAAAGGCGCGGGAATCTTACCTTCGTCCGTTCCGTGTTCAAGGCCTTCGCAATGCCAGCTACCGGGAACGAACAACGCAGAAAGCCCACGCCGATATGTACAACACCCGCAGCCTCTCTTTGTTTCTCAAAGCGAGGCACGGATGTATATAAGCACACATCAGGAGGACGTCTTCGTTGCAGCTCGTCATTCCGGTAGAACGAAATTTGCGAAGTTTTGAACACCAATGACAAACGCTTGTAAACGTCTTCTCAATATAAAAACGGCTCCCCCTCACCACCCGAAGGCTTTCTGCGGAAGAGTCCGTTGCAAATGTAAATAAAAAAATGAGATTATGATAGGATAGGAGGGAATATATGCTTTGAATTATACGATTTATGTAATTCAAAGCATATAATCAGAGTCATTTATGCGATATCCTAGAATACTTTAAACTCGTACCCTTCTGCCTTTAGGAATTCGATGGCACGGGGTAGGGCATATTGCAAATTCCCGTTGTTCCAAGATTTCAGTGAGTCGTGGAAGGTAATGATAGAGCCGTTACGTACATAGCGTTTCACGTTGTCCAATACCTGCTCGGGACGCATACATTTACTGTAATCGCGGGTTACGAGGTCCCACATAATGATGCGATAGTGGTGGCGGAGCGTATAGTACTGCCGGAAACCCATGTGCCCGTGTGGCGGACGGAATAGGTCTGAATGGATAATCTCGTCTACTTTCTTGGCATTTGCCAGATAGTCCGGATTGGAATACTCAAATCCGCGAATATGGTTGAATGTGTGGTTGCCGATGCGGTGTCCGCGCTCTACTACCATTCGATATTCATCCGGGTGTTTGCGTATATTGTCGCCTACCATGAAAAAGGTAGCTTTGATGTGGTGTTTTTCCAATAAATCCAATACCCAAGGAGTAACCTCCGGGATGGGTCCGTCGTCGAAAGTCAGATAGACTGCCCGTACGTTCGGATCCATCCGGAAGATTGCTTGTGGATACAACGCCCGGAAAAACCAAGGTGGTTGTTCTATAAACATTGTACTAAATTACTATTTCCCTTTCATTCTCGTCACGTACTCGTTGTATAATTGGTCGAGTTGCTCGGAGTAATGTTTTGCGAGTTCTTCTGATTTGTATTTCTCCATTAAGCGAATTTCCGCGTCAAGCAAGCTTGCGTTATATACGAAATTCTCTCCGGCAATGGCAAGCTGGCTATCGTTCAGACTGAGATACCAGATCATATATTCGAGTGACTTGTTGGCAAGGTCGTCAATGATCTTGTTGGCCTTCTCGTTCTGACCTAATTGATAGTAAGATTCTGCCATTTGGAAAGCACCGTTTGCCCAGTCATACGGCACGTTGTAAGCCGGAATCACCTTCTCTGCATAGTCGAGCGCAGCGAGTGCCTTATCTTTCTTGCCCTCTTTGATGAGCTGCCCTACGAGTTGCGTGAAGATGCGACGATGTGTGTAGCACATACGCATCACGTTCTCGTCGATGTATATGCCCGGCTGGTCGATGCCGCCGAACTTGAACTTTTTCATCAGGTTGTCGTACATCTTTTCGCTGTCAATCTTGCTGTCCAGCTTTTCCGTATCGAACGGAGTGAAGCGGTAGGCGAGACCTTCCTGCGTGAAGTGATTGCCCATGCCCAAATGGTTCTCTCCGCCTACGGTGATTGCCATATAGATAGGACGTTCCCAGTTGGCGTTAGCGAGCATTTCGAGCATCATCAGCTCACTCTTGTAGAGCGCACGTTTCGGGCTTCCATTGGCGTCTCTGAGGGTGATCGTCATATATTCGGGGATAGAGTCGCCCAAAGCTTCCGGTATCTTCATGCCGGAGCGGCGTACAGCTTCTTCGTCTATCTTCATCACGATACTGTCTGTTGGAATCAGCGGGAGCTGTATATCCTTTCCGGTCTTTTTGAGAAGCTCCTTCAGCTGGTCGTTCTTGCCGAGCATCCAGCGGTTGATGATTTCTTTCAGTTCGTAAGGGTTCTCACCGAAGATGGAGTGTACGAGCGATAATATGGTCGTATCTCCTTTGGCTGCCAATTCGTTAGCTTGCTTGAAGTAACTGTCGATGAAGGCTTTCATTTCCGGACGTACCGGGATATATTCATTTTGTCCTTCCACATACTCCACACGGTCCCAAGTGATAGGGAGCGATGGAGAATCGTATGCCGGACGCTTCATCTGGTCGATGTACCAATCCGTTTGCAGGTAGCTTAGGTTGCAGGTACGGGCATCTGTGCGGAAGCCTTCTGTTTCCTGATTGTACCACAAGGGGAAGGTATCGTTATCACCGTTCGTGTAGATGATCGGGTTGCCTTTTTCCTGCAGGGTCATCAGGTAGTTCTGCCCGAAGTCACGTGCCACGAAACGGCCGCTACGGTCGTGATCATCCCACGTCTGGCTTGCCATTTGTATGGGGACAAGCAAACAGATGATGGAAAGGATGCACGCCATTGCCGCAGACGGTTTGTACGGGACGTAAGTTTCGTATAGCGAGTCGAGTTTATATTGCAGCTCGGCCTCTTCTTCTTCCGTGATAAACTTCGCTCTTTTCTCTTCCAGCGTTTTTCTAATCTTCTCGGCTTCTTCTTCCGTAGCTCCTGCGATGAGGCGTTGTTCGGGTTTCATTCTTGAGCACCACTGAATCAGTCCTGCCACTCCCATACCGACCCAGATAGCGAAAGCATAGAACGAACCGGCATACGCATAGTCACGTTCACGAGGCTGTGCGGGTGTCTGGTTGAGATAGAGCACGATGGCGATGCCTGTCATGAAGAACAGGAAGAATACTACCCAGAATTGCTGGATACCACGCTGGTTGCGATAAGCCTGCCAGAAGAGTCCGATCAATCCGAGAATCAACGGCAGACAATAGAATACATTGTGTCCTTTGTTGTCCTTGAGATCTTGCGGAAGCAATTCCTGGTTGCCTACAAGTATGTTATCTATGAACGGGATACCGGTGATCCAGTTGCCGTGTTCTATCTCCCCGCTACCCTGTATGTCATTCTGCCGTCCGGCAAAGTTCCACATGAAATAACGCCAGTACATGAAGTTCAACTGGTAGGTGAAGAAGAATTTGATATTTTCCCACTGGGTAGGTATATTTACCATTACCATTTCCCCGCATTGGTCGTATGGCACATCATGGCCTTTCACGTCCACCCATTGCTTGTAAAGTTGGGCGTGTGAGGAACTGTACATACGCGGGAAAAGCATATTCTGCGCATATTCGTACTCGATACGTCCCGGAAGTTCGATGTAAGAGTCTTTTTCGTCGGGAGAAGTCTTCTCTTTGCGGACATACTTGCTGCCCGTTTCCGACTGGCGGGGGATGCAATAGCCGTCTTTTACGTCAAGCGCTACTTTTGAAGAGAAAGCGGGACCGTAGAAAAGCGGACGTGTCCCGTATTGCTCACGGCCGAGATATTCGCCTAGCGTGAAGATGTCTTCCGGCGAGTTCTGATCCATCGGAGTGTTGGCGGTGGAACGGATGACAATCAGCGCGTATGAAGAATATCCGATTACGATCATCATGGTGCACAGCATGGCTGTGTTCATGGTACGTGCGGAAATACGCCATTTCTCTTTGATTTTAGCCTGTACGTTCGGAGCAAGATAAATGCCCAAAGCGGCAATGACCAGAATACCGATAACGATACTGCTTGGGCCATGACCGTAGAACGGGATACCCAGCAAGGCAATCGTCAAGATGAATGAAATAGCCATGCGTGTCTTGTTCTTTTCGGTGTAGCTTTCGTACACTCCCCAGATCAAGGCGGCTGCAAGCAGGACGATATAAACTACAACGCCGGAATTGAACGACATTCCGAGTCCGTTGACAAACAGCAGTTCGAACCATCCGCCTACTTTCACAATACCCGGCACAATGCCGTAGAGTACGGCGGCTACCAATACGCCTGAACCGAGTAGGGCTATCAAAGAGCCTTTCGCAGTAGCGTTCGGAGTTTTCTTGTAGTAGTATACCAGTACGATGGCAGGCAGACAGAGCAGGTTCAGCAAGTGTACGCCGATACTTAAGCCGGTCAGATAAGCGATCAGGATAATCCAGCGGTCGCTGTGCGGTTGGTCGGCCACGTCTTCCCATTTCAAAATCAGCCAGAAAACGACTGCGGTGAACAGGGAGGAGAAAGCGTATACTTCACCTTCTACAGCGGAGAACCAGAATGTGTCGCTGAATGTATATACCAGGGCACCGACCAGCCCGCTGCCCATAATGGTGATAAGCTGCCCTTTGGTAATGTTGTTCTCGTCGGTGATGATAAGCTTGCGAACCAGATGGGTAATACTCCAGAAAAGGAACAGGATACAGGCACCGCTCATCAGGGCGCTCATGTAGTTCACCATTTTCGCAACTGTCGTTACGTCAGAAGCGAACTGTGTAAAAAGGTTCGCCATCAGCATGAAGAAAGGTGCGCCGGGCGGGTGTCCGACTTCCAATTTATAGCCGGTAGTTATAAACTCAGGGCAATCCCAGAAACTTGCGGTCGGTTCTATCGTCATGCAGTAGACTGTTGCCGCAATGATGAATGTAAGCCAACCCATGAGGTTGTTTACGGTTCTGTACTGTTTCATTAGCACTATGGTAGTTTATTCGTTAAAAACAGGTTATGCGGTCGCAAAGATAGTGATTTAACTGCATAATGCAGAAGAAAGTAAGATTTATTAAGTATAAGGGCTCTCGGTGGGGAACATTTTTTCTGTAGTCAAATATGCTGTTTTTTGTTTTTCTTCTACCTAATCCACTTCAGTTCTTGATTTATTTTTCTACTTTTGTTCGCTAGCAACAAACACTTGTGATGTCATGGACAACAATATAAAGCTGGAACAAGAATTCGATCTGGTCTTCAAGGCACATTATTCGCTGGTGAAGAATTTTGCCTTAATGCTCCTTAAATCGGGACAAGATGCGGATGACATAGCTCAGGATGTCTTCACGCGGCTGTGGACCAAACCTCAGATTTGGCAGGACAACCCCGGGATAGACAAGTATATCTATGCTATGACCAAACATGCCATTTTTGATTTTCTCAAACATAAGCGGATAGAGCGGTCTTACCAACAGGAACAGATGGAAGAAAGTCTTTTCAAGGATTTGTCTCCGTCGGATGGTACGCTGGACGCGATTTATTATAAAGAAGTGCAATTAGCCTTGCAAATGGCCATCGAACAGTTTCCCGAGCGTCGCCGCTTGATTTTCGAGATGAGCCGCATCCAGGGAATGAGTAATCTGGAAATTGCGGAAAAGCTCGATATTTCGGTGCGTACTGTAGAGCGTCAAATCTATCTTTCCCTGCTCGAACTAAAAAAAATCGTATATATTTTATTTTTTCTTCATTTCATTTGAGTAGTCTTCATAGTTGTGTCGTGCTATATATGTATTCACTACTAATAGCACAACTATATGAAGAATTATTTTCGGCAGATACTGACCTCGTTCACTAAGAATACTTATTCGGAAACTATCCGGCAGAATTTCTACGGATGGCTGACGGACAGGGAGCATGCCGTAGAAAAAGACAAAGCTTTAAAAGAAATCTGGACGGCAGCGCACGCTATGGGTGAAGTGCCTCACGTGGAGAAAGAGCTCCAACGTTGGAAACGGAATAATGGACTTTACACAGCTTCTTCAGTTCCTGCCGCTCCTAATCATAAAATCCGTGTATTACGTGTTTGGCAATCCATTGCAGCTGTTCTCTTATTGGTGGTTGCATCCTTGGGTTATTTGGTGATGCAGGCGGAGAGAACAGAGAATGATCTTATACAGGAATTTGTTCCTGTAGCCGGGATGCGGCATCTTTCCCTTCCGGATGGCAGTCAGGTTCAGTTGAACTCGAAAAGTACCTTGTTATATCCAAAACAATTCACAGGAAAAGAACGCTGCGTTTATTTGGTTGGTGAAGCTAATTTTAAAGTGAAGCCTGACAAGAAGCACCCTTTTATTGTGAAGTCGGATGATTTTCAGGTGACTGCTTTAGGAACGGAATTCAATGTCAGTGCTTATCCCGAGAATGTGGAAATCAGTACGGCACTGCTGTCGGGCAGTGTATTGGTGGAATGGGAAAATCTGACCCGGCAGACTATATTGCAGCCTAACGAACAGTTGGCGTATGACAAAGAGAGCCGCCGGTTCCGGGTATTGCGCCCTGACATGGCAGATGTCACCGCCTGGCAGCGGGACGAACTGGTATTCAACGAAATGACGGTGGAGGATATTATACGCGTATTGGAACGGAAATATGATTATACGTTTGTCTACAGCTTGAGCAATCTGAAAAAAGACCGTTTGAGTTTCCGTTTTAAGGATAAGGCACCTTTAGCCGAAGTCATGGATATCATTGTCGACGTGGCGGGCAATCTGAAATTCAAGATAGAAGGAGATAAGTGTTACATTACACAGAAAAGGAATAAGAAGTCAAAATAACTAAATCAATAACTTAAAAAACACAATAACCGCCCATGAGAAAAAAGTATCCGGAACGGAGCGCCACTCCATCCCGGATATGAAATAATCAACTTTTCCGCATCAGAGTGTTACACTCTGTTGATCTGATCTATGTGAATAACAACCTAGTTAACAAACTAATACTTAAAAGTTAATGCTACAAAATTACACATTTATAGCGGATAAGCGAGGTGTAAGAAGAAGTTTTCTACTCTTTTTCAGCTTATTTTTGCTACAAGTAACAGCTTTTGCTCAAAATGATGTGCGGATCACCATCCGTGAGAACAATATCACAATCATTGAAGCATTGAAGAAAGTGGAAAAGCAGTCGGGATTGTCCATTGGATACAACAACTCACTGCTGCGTGACAAACCTGCCCTCAATCTCAATCTGGACAAAGCCGGACTGGATTATTCTCTCTCTACCATCTTGAAAGGTACAGGCTTCACCTACGAATTGAAAGGTAAATACATTAAAATTATTCCCCAACCGGTACAGGAAAAGACGTCTTCCGGCAAACAAATCAAAGGAAAAGTGACGGATGAAGCGGGCGAACCGCTTATCGGTGTCAATATCCAGGTACAAGGTTCTGCCGGTGGAGTCATTACGGATATAGATGGAGGCTATTCCATCGAAGCTCCGGTGGGTAGCATACTCAATTTCACCTATATAGGTTATACTTCTCAAAACGTGAAAGTGACAGATAAAAGCGTGTATAATGTGACGCTTGCCACTGCTGTGGAACAACTCAACGAAGTAGTCGTGACTGCCCTTGGAATCAAACGCGAACAGAAAGCATTGAGCTATAATGTGCAACAGGTGAAAGCGGACGAAATCTCCGGCATTAAAGATGCTAATTTCATCAACAGCCTGAATGGTAAAGTGGCAGGTGTCACTATCAACAGTAGTTCTTCCGGTGTGGGTGGAGCCAGCAAGGTGGTGATGCGTGGTGCAAAGTCTATCGAACAGAGCAGTAATGCGCTTTATGTCATCGACGGTATACCGATGTACAACTTTGGCGGTGGAGGTGGAATGGAATTTGACTCGCGAGGTGTTACGGAAAGTATCGCCGACATCAATCCGGACGATATTGAGAGTATCTCCGTACTGACAGGTGCTGCCGCTGCCGCCCTATACGGTAGTAATGCTGCCAATGGTGCAATCGTTATCACTACCAAGCGCGGACAAGTGGGTAAGTTGCAGGTGACGGTGAACAGTAATACCGAGTTTGCCCGTCCTTTCGTGCTCCCTGAATTTCAGAACCGTTACGGAACGGGAAGCCGGGGAAAAGACGGAGGCTCTACGATCCTAAGTTGGGGAGCGAAGTTGAATGACGCTTCACGCACCAATTATGAACCGAAGGATTTCTTTGATACGGGACTTATCTTCACCAATTCTGTCACCCTTTCTACCGGTACGGAGAAGAATCAGACTTTCTTTTCGGTGGCATCGGTAAATTCCCAGGGCATTGTACCCAACAATCGTTATAACCGTTTTAATTTTACTTTCCGTAATACGACGAACTTCCTTAACGACCGGATGAAGCTTGACGTAGGAGCCAGTTATATCATTCAGAATGACCGTAACATGACCAATCAGGGTATTTATTCCAATCCCATTGTGCCTGTATATCTTTTCCCGCGGGGAGATGACTTCGAGCTTGTCAAGGTGTTCGAGCGGTGGGATCCGGCACGTAAGATCAACACTATGTTCTGGCCGCAGGGGGAAGGTGACTACCGTATGCAGAATCCTTACTGGATTGCCTACCGTAATCTGCGCCTGAATCAGAAGAAGCGCTATATGCTGTCTGCTCAATTAAGCTATGACATTACCGACTGGCTGAATATATCGGGACGTGTACGTGTGGATAACACCCACACCAAGTATGAGCAGAAGCTTTACGCCAGTTCTAACCTTACCATTACCGAAGAGAGTACGCAGGGACACTATACCATTTCCAAGCCCGATGAAACACAGACGTATGCCGACGTGCTTGCTAACATCAACAAGCGTTTTGCCGACTTCTCACTAGTGGCAAACGTGGGTGCTAGCATTGTGAACAACAGATACGAGGATTTCAGTTACCGGGGGCCGATTCATGAAAAGGGGATACCGAACGTGTTTAATGTGTTCGACCTCGATAACACGAAGAAGAAAGCCCGTCAGGATGAATGGCAGGAACAGACTCAATCTGTCTTTGCCAGTGTGGAAGTGGGCTGGAAAAGCATGCTCTACCTTACACTGACCGGACGTAACGACTGGGCTTCGCAACTCGCCAATTCCTCTACGCCCTGTTTCTTCTATCCGTCCGTAGGTCTTTCTGGTGTTATCTCCGAGATGCTGACCTTGCCGGAATTTATTGATTATATGAAGGTGCGTGGCTCTTTCAGTTCCGTTGGTATGCCTTATCCTCGTAACCTGACGTCTCCTACTCGCGGATACGATGAGCCCAATCAACAATGGAAGCCCAAGGCGCATTATCCTATCAAGGACCTGAAGCCTGAACGTACCAATTCATGGGAATTGGGACTGGATATGCGCCTCTTCAAGGATTTCAGCTTCGCTTTCTCATGGTATCTAGCGAATACTTTCAACCAGACTTTCGATCCTAAAGTTTCCGTATCTTCCGGTTACAGCAAGATTTATCTCCAGACAGGATATGTGCGCAACTCCGGTGTGGAACTCTCATTGGGCTACGGACATACTTGGAACAACCATTTGCATTGGGAAAGCAACTTCACTCTTTCTCACAACAAGAATACGATAAAAGAACTTGCGAATGGCTATATCCATCCTGAAACGGGATTGCCCATCATTCTGGATCGTCTCGATGTAGGCGGAATGGGTAAAGCGCGCTTCATCTTAAAGAAAGGGGGCACACTAGGTGACCTTTACACACAAAGTGACCTGAAACGGGATAATAATGGTATGGTGGAAATTGATCCTTCCGGTGCACTGACCACCGAAGATAATTTGCTGGACATTAAGCTGGGCAGTGTATTTCCAAAAGCCAATTTGGCGTGGAATAACCGCTTCACATGGCGTGGAATCAGTCTAAGCGCACTCTTTACGGCACGTATCGGAGGTATTGCTTATTCTGCTACCCAGGCGGCAATGGACCAGTACGGAGTGTCCGAACGTTCGGCGCAGGCTCGTGATAATGGTGGTGTATTGCTCAATGGACGTACTCTGGTAGATGCGCAAACGTATTACAGTCTCATCGGAAATAGTAGCGGGTTGCCGCAGTATTACACTTATAGCGCCACCAATGTACGTCTACAAGAAGCCAGTGTAGGCTATACCATTCCCCGCAAATGGCTAGGAGGTGTGTGCGACATCGACGTCTCTTTGGTAGGTCGTAATCTGTGGATGATTTATTGCCGTGCACCTTTCGATCCTGAAGCTGTGGCCAATACCGGTAGTTACTATCAGGGCATCGATAACTTCATGTTGCCGAGTACCCGCAATATTGGTGTGAATGTGAGAATAAACTTTTAACCCATTAAATCGAATCGTATGAAACAAGTGAAATCTTTCTTAAAGATATTTTCTCTGACTCTTCTTCTGGCGGGTGAAGCTGCCTGTACGGGCAACTTCGATGAGATCAACCGCAAGGGTTACGAAGTGACCAAGGAAGAACAGGGACGCGAGAACTATAATATAGGCTCTACCCTGCGAGGTTTGCAGGGACTGGTGGTGCCCACCAAAGAACACCTTTATCAGTTTATCGAAGCCTTGGCGGCAGGTCCGTTTGCCGGATATTATGGAACCACCCTCGTGCGCACCGATAAATTTGAAACTTATAATCCGTCTGTCGACTGGCAGGACAAGACGTATGGGGATACTTTCATCGAGGCTTATCCGCTTTACCGTGACTTGTTAAAATTGAGTGATGATCCTGTAGCACTAGCGCTTGCCAAACTGCTGCGGGTAACCATCATGCATCGCATGACGGATATGTATGGTCCTATCCCTTACAGCAAGGTCGTGGATCAGCAGGGCGGCATTTCGCTCAATGTTCCCTATGACTCACAGGAAGCCGTCTATAAGCAGATGTTGAAGGAACTGGACGAGGTGACTGCGGTGCTGAAAGAGAATATCACGATGAATCCTGAAGCATTCCGCAAATTTGATGATGTTTATTATGGTGACATCAGTAAGTGGTACAAGTTTACCAATTCTCTGAAGCTACGTATGGCTATCCGTATGTCTTATGTCGATCCTACTACGGCACAACGAGTAGCACAGGAGGCAGTAGCGGCAGGTGTTCTCACTGAAAATACAGACAATGCCGAGATGAAAGTAGAAGAGAACCGTGCTTCTATGGTTTTCAACGGCTGGTCCGACCACCGGATGGGTGCCGATCTTATCAGTTATATGAACGGATATAAAGATCCTCGCCGGGACAAGATGTTCACCAAAGTGGAAGTGCCGGAAACTGTTGATGGCAAGTCTGTGAATGTATCCGGTTTTGCAGGTATTCGCATCGGTATCAACGTGGTGAATAAGGAAAGCGTGATTGATCGTTACAGCAAGCCAATCATCTCGACCACAAGCCCTTATCCGTGGATGAATGCGGCAGAAGTTACTTTCCTGCGTGCCGAAGGCGCATTGCGCGGTTGGGCGATGGGTGGTGATGCCAAGAGCTTGTATGAGGAAGCGATCACTCTTTCCTTCGAGCAGTATGGGCTTCCTGCCACGGATGCTATTGCTTATGCTGCCAATGCTTCCAATACGCCGCAAGCCTATACTGACCCCGTGGATGGAACCTATTCTGCCGGAGCTGTCAGCGACATTACAATTGCTTGGCAGGAGGGTGACGAATATACTGAAAGGAATCTGGAGCGTATCATTACCCAGAAATGGATTGCCATGTTCCCTTGCACAGTAGAAGCATGGAGCGAATATCGTCGCACAGATTATCCTCATTTACTGCCTGTTGTGGTGAATAACAGTGGTGGTACTATTGACGATACTAAAGCTAAGATACGTCGCTTGTGGTATCCACCTAGCGAATATTCCGGTAACCGTCAGTATATTCTAGAGGCCGTCGGCTTGCTGGGTGGTTCCGATAATGGTGCTACCCGCCTTTGGTGGGACAAAAAACCGAGACAATAGAAACATCACACAAGAAATGTGAAAACTAAAAAACAAGAAGATATAGAAACTAAAACAAGAAGATATGAATATGAAAATTTCCATTCCTAACATCTTCACTTATCTGTTCCTGCTACTGGCATTGTTTGCTACCGCTTCATGCAGCGACTTGACGGATCAGAAAACCGTTGACATTGACCCGCAGCATGCCAAAGAACAGAACCCTGAACTTTGGGCTCGTTACATGGAAGCACTACGTACTTATAGGCAAAGCGAGCATTTTATTACCTACGGCAGTTTCGATAATGGCACCGAAAAACCTAAGAATGAAGGTGCTTACCTTCGTTCATTGCCCGATTCACTGGATATTGTAACCCCGACACATCCCGAAAGTCTCACTTCTTATGACTGCGAGGATATTCTCCTATTACAGGAAAAGAGCATTAAAGTACTCTATTTGGTGGATTATACAGCCCAAATGTCTACTCTGACCGATGCCGCCAAACTGGGTGCGTGGTTAGACAAGGCTATTGCTACTGCTTCTCAATTGGGCATGAATGGGTTTGCCATTAAAGGTACACCTCTTTATGGCGGAACAGAGGCTGAACAGGCTGCTCGTCGTGAGGCGGCTAAGTTAATCGTGTCTAAATTATCTGCGGGATTAAGGGATGATGATTTGCTGATATTTGAAGGTGATCCTGCATTTGTTGATACTGACGATTTGGATAAACTGGATTATGTGGTGTTGAATACCGCTACTATTGCAAATGCTGTAGATTTAAAACTTTATGTAACGAATGTGATAAATAATTTAGCATTGGCTAAAGATAAATTGTTACTTTCTGCTAAAGTAGGGAGTAAGTTAGTCAGTGAAGAAGGTGATAAACTAGACGCTGTGGCTAACATGACTGACCGTGTGATTTCGGTCGGTCCTTTGGGCGGACTTGCTATTTATAATCTGAGTGATGACTATTTTCATACCGGGATGAATTATGAAGTCACCCGAAAGGCTATTCAAATGATGAACTCATCAAGATAAGAGAGAATGGGTAAGAAAGATGAATAATCTATATGATAAAACCTATAAAACAGAATAATGATATGAAAAATAATCTATTTAAATATCTTGTATTTCCACTGTTGTTTATGGCAGTAGCGAGTTGTACTGGGGATGATATCTCTATGCCTGCTGGACAGTTGCCTGATGAGGCTCCAATGAGTATTGTCGGGGGACAGTTGTGCAGTGAGAGAACTTTATCAAGGATGCTAACTGTCAATTTGTATGAAGGCGATGAAGAGCATATTGAAAAAATAAGCTATTCATTGACTAAACCTGCTTTAGGTACTACTACGTTAAAAGTAGTTGCTAATGAGTTATTGGTGAATACTTACAATGATAATCATCAAACACAAATGGAACCATTGCCGACTACCAATGTGCGTATTGATGACGATGGTGTGCTTACCATAGCTAAAGGAAAAAAAATATCAGCTCCCATTAAGCTTGCCATTTCTTCTGAAGGACTAAAGTCTGGTACGCTTTATCTGTTGGCAATTACTTTGGAACAGGTTCCTATGGGGATAGAGCTACAAACTGAAAAACAAGTACTTTATTATAGGATAGGTTTCCGGGAAAAGGTTACAACTACTAAGGATGAAGGTGGCTATTTAATTGATATACCACCACTATTGCCTAACATAACTTCGGTATTTTATGTAAATACGGAAACTTACCAACCTCTGATTGTAGCAGCATGGGGCATTAAGGCGGATGATTTCGGCTCTACCCCTCCTGTATATAGTTTGGGAAATATTGTAAATTTGAAAAAGGCGACAATAGATTATAATGTTGTCAATCAACGTACTTCGCTTAAATTGGGAAGTGATTTGTGTTATGTATTAGAACATAGGGATAAATATATTCGTCATCTCTTGGAATATGGTCGTAAAGTGTGTATTTGCATTGAGAATGGTGGTAAGGGGGTAGGTTTCTGTAATATGACAGATGCCCAAATTGTAGATTTTGTCGGTCAAGTAAAAGAGGTGGTAAATCGTTATCAGCTAGATGGTGTAAATCTTTGGGATGAAGATAGTAAGTATGGCAAAGAAGGTATGCCTGCTTTGAATACTGTTTCTTATCCAAAACTGATAAAGGCATTGCGCAATGCATTGCCTGATAAGTTATTGACATTGGTAGATAAAGGAAATGCTACTAAATACTTCTATGATTCAGGAAAATGTGCTGGTATTAAAGTGGGGGAATACATTGATTATGCATGGCATGGCTATGCGTCATCGAAGGATGACTTACAGATTATCAATCCTGATTTAAAAGAAAATACCCAAGCTTATAGTAAATATACACGCAAGCCTATTGCAGGATTGGATGAAAAATGTTATGGAAGCGTGAATATACCTCTTTATCTTAATAATGATTCACAGCATAGAGAACTTATGTATGAGATGATAGCTCAATGGAAAACGGAAAGGAAGAAAAATAGTGATATTTTGGTTTTTGGATTTGACTTAATAGGACAAGAATATGCTGAAATGGAGGGGGCTGTTATGTCAATTTTTGATAGTAGTTTTGCTCCTTTTATGGATGATGGTGATAGTTGGGATTTTGATATAGACGATTTTGAATATGGACTATATATGTATGTCAATTATTTGCTGGATGCTCAAGTAGGTAATCCTATAGACAATGGATACCATAAAGATTGGTAAAACAATAAACTTATTGTTTTTCTGTGCTCAGACAGTTACCTAAAAGTCGAACATATATTGTTTGTCTTTGATTAAACTTAAAATAATAATAAGTATGAATATAAAAAGAATATTTCGAGGTGTACTTACTACTGTAAGTTTACTGATTATTGTAACCATGACAATGTTACTATGTGTCGTAGGTTGCGACAATAAGGACTATAGCAATGCCTCACCTTTTGATAACGTAGTATATCTGGATGCCGCCCAACTGAAGGATGTATCCAATTTCACATTCAACCGTACCATAAAGACAGGGAAAAAGGAGATTTCCGCTTTGTTGGCACGTCCCGCAAGTGAGGATATCAATGTCGGTATCAAAGTAGATGCTTCGCTGGTTGATATTTATAATGCCCGTCTTGGCGCTAACTATACAATGCTTGATGCCAAACATTATAAATTGTCGGCAGGTCAGACTGTAATTCCACGGGGTGAAATCAGTTCCAAACCTGTCACTATTGACTTCTCCGGTCTTATTGATCTTGAAATTGATGCAGGTTATTTGCTTCCCATCACTATTGACCAAGTCTCGGGTGGTATGGGTACATTGGGTGGTTCAAAGACTATTTGTTATGTGGTACGTCGTTCCAGTGCCATCACTACGGCTGTCAGCTTGAAAAACAATTTCTTTGAGGTGCCAGGCTTTGATAAAGGAAGTCCTACGGCTGCTGTAGTGAACAATATGAAACAACTCACTTACGAGGCTATCATTCGTGTGAATGACTTCAAAAATGGGGTAGACGCGAGGGAAATATCTACCATTATGGGTATCGAGCAGTATTGTTTGTTCCGTTTGGGTGATGCGGGTTTCCCGGCACAGCAGTTGCAATTCTCTTGTAATGAGATTAAATTCCCCAACGCTGACAATAGCAAGTTGTTGCAGGAAGGTGAATGGTATCATGTGGCAGTCACTTTCGATACAGAAAAGAAAGTGGCAGTCATGTACGTAGATGGTCGTGAACAGAGTCGCATTGAGGATTATGGGAAAGGAGAACCTATTAATCTGGGTATGCAGAATCGTGGCAAGGACTTCATGTTCAAGATAGGTCATTCCTATGGAGAACCTACCGATTTTTCCCGTCAACTTGATGGTGAAATCTGTGAGGTACGTGTTTGGAACGTGGTACGAACACAACAGGAGATCTTTGATAATATGTATAATGTAGATCCTACTACTTCCGGACTTTGTGCCTATTGGAAGTTTAACGAAGGACATGACGACATTGCTGAGGATTACACAGGGCATGGAAATGATGCTCATGCACATACATCGCCTGCTATTTGGCCGGAGGGTATCGAAGTGACGCAGAAGAACAAGGAATAGCTTTTGGGATAAGAAAGTAGAATGATAAAATGCCCCGCCAAGCAGAAATGATTTGGCGGGGCATTTGAACTAAAATACATTAGTCTTTGTTTCCAAAATAGGAACGTTTTTTGTATCTTTGCTTCGTAAATGCAAAGTCATGGAGGAAAAGGCAAGATTCAATGTGATATATATGGAGGAGGCGATTAAGTTCTTGGAATCCTTGGATGAAAAAGTAAGAGGTAAAATTGCTTATAATATAGGAAAAGCCATGCTAGTGATAGACAAGGAGTTATTCAAGAAAATGGGTGATTCTGATATTTGGGAGTTTAGAACTTTGTATGGTGGAATGTCATACCGTTTGCTTTCATTTTGGGATACTGATAATGAGACATTGGTTATTGCTACTAACGGCTTTGTGAAGAAAACCCAAAAGACACCATCAAAGGAAATTGCGAAAGCAGAAGAACTAAGAAAAATATATTTCAACTCTAAAAAGTAATGATATGGAAGAAATGAAAGTTTATACTCATGAAGAAATGCTGGATAGAGTAGTAGGTACAAAAGATACTCCAGCACGCAAAAAATACGATACTGATATTAATAACTTCCTTATTGGTGAAGCTATTAAGCGGGCAAGAGAGGCTAAAAATCTTACCCAAGAACAATTAGGTGAGCTTATGGGGGTTAAAAGAGCACAAATATCGAAAATAGAAAGTGGGAAAAGTATATCCTTTTCTACGATTGTAAGGGCATTCAAGGCAATGGGAGTGAAAACTGCAAGCTTGGAACTTGGCTCTCTTGGTAAGGTTGGCCTTTGGTAATTTGGCTGATTTATTTTTGGATGCAAAAAAGAAGAGTTATTTTTGCCTTACCTAATAAATAAAAGCTTATGTCTGTCGATGATAAAGCAGGAAAATTAAGCAGGTCTGCTTGGATTATCTTGTTCTGCAAGAGGAATATCTTTACACTCTAAATCGCTTTTTGCATGGCAGTATTTTTAATGATGGTGATGATGCTCTCCTAAAACCCGGTGAGGCAATGTACCGTGTCCCAATAGCTCGATAGGGCAGTTGAAGTTTCTTTCCAGCCATTCGGTAGTGACGCCTGTATCCGGATGGTAATCCAGCGTTTCATTGACACAAGCGATGGATTTTACCTGTTGCAGCACAGTGCCGATATCATGGCTGACAAGAATGATGGCACACTCTTTATTGATTTCAGCCAATAACTCATAAAGACGCGCTTCGAAACGCTTGTCGATATACGTGCTGGGTTCATCGAGAATCAATACCGCAGGGTCGGAGATGATGGCGCGCCCCAACAGGGCACGTTGCAGCTGTCCGCCGCTTAATTGTCCGATAGAACGGTGTTCGAGCCCTTCCAGTCCCATACGGGAGATAATCTGTTTGCCTTTCTCTTTCTGTTCGGAAGTGAATCGGGAGGTGAGAGACTTTTGTATGCTCAATCCTGACAGGATCACTTCTTCCACCGAAATAGGAAATTTCTTGTCTATGGTGCTGTACTGGGGAAGATAGCCGAGTGAGGGCTGAATATCAGGTCCTTTTGTCGCAGGAATATGTAGAATAATCTCTCCTCCTGTCGGTTTCAGCAGACCGAGGATACACTTGATAAGTGTTGTCTTACCACCTCCGTTGGGACCGATAATACCTAAGAAATCACGTTCGTAGACGTTCAGATTGACGTCATGGAGAACAGTGCGGCCGTCATATCCGGCGGATAGGTTTTTTATTTCGATGATTGGTTTCATTGCTTGAAATGGCTAGGCGGGTTCTTGATTCTTCTATTTCGCTTCAGCTTGCGTAGCAAGTGCTCGGGCTACGTTCAGCATTTCTTCTTCCCAATCATAGCTTAACGGATTGATGGGGACAACTTTCGTTCCGGTTTGCTGCGCGATGGTTTCCGCATTGCGTTTGTCAAACTCCGGTTGTACAAAGATGACCTGTACGTTTTCTGCCCGACATAGATCTATTAATTCCTTCAAATGGGCAGGAGAGGGTTCTTTTCCTCCTTCTTCGATAGAAATCTGGTGCAGTCCGTAGTCGCGGGCGAAGTAGGAGAGAGCCGGATGATAGATCATAAAGGCTTTGGCTGCCTCCGGTGAAAAAAGTTGTTGGCGAATCAGGCTGTCGGTATGTTGTATACGTTGGCAGAGAGAGTCGTAGCGGGCCATATAATAGGCGTCATTGCCCTTATCCAATTGGCTGAGGGCTTTATAGGTATTTCCCGCAATAATTAATGCATTGGCGGTAGAATTCCATATATGCGGTTCTACAGCATGGATATGGCCGTCGTGGGGGCTATGTCCGTTTCCATGTCCGTGGTCGTTATTGTTCAAGATAAGGTCGATTCCTTTGGAAGTATCGAATACCTGAATATGGGGCGTATTGTTCATCAAGCGGTCCATCCAGGTTTGTTCGAAGCCGATATATCCGATGCGGAAGTAGGCTTTGCTATCCCCTAAAGAAACAAGTTGCTGGGGAACCGGATCGTATGTTTCCGGGCTGGAACCTTTGGGAACCATGCTGACTACTTTGAACTTATCTCCCGCAATGGCTTCGGTGAAGTAACGTTGAGGCTCCAACGTAACCGTAATTACAGGTTTCTCTTCATTACTGTTGGTTTGGGAGGGACGTCCGGCACAGGCTGCCAATAATAGGCAGACACTTCCCAAGAATAGGTTTCTTATATCTTTTAGTTGTTTCTTCATTGGTCTTTCTATTTCGTGATTTTCTATCTTATTTCTCATTTCTTGTTTTTCGGGCGCGCAATATCTCCCGTTTTCCTCCCGGAGGTCCCGGAAGGCGTTCTACTGTGAATCCGGCTGTTTGTAACATTCTCCGGACAGCCCCTTTGGCACAATAGGTAGTCAGGATTCCGCCTTCGTCTAATAAAACGAAAAGACAGTTGAATAGTTCTTGCGACCACATTTCCGGTTGCTTTTCGGGGGCGAAAGCGTCGAAGTAAACTAGGTTAAATGGAGAATGGAGAGTTGAGAATGGAGAGTTGACTACGCTGTCATTGGCATTGTCCACTCTCAACTCTCCATTCTCCACTCTCAACTTATTCACGTCCGTTTCTACTTTCTGTAGTGTGAAGTGTGGAGTGAGTTGCACGTCTTTCCCCCAAGGTGATGTATGAAGCTGCTTAAACAATTCGATAGCCGGTTGCTGCCGGTCGCTCGTTGTTAATTGTTCATCATTGGAGATATATCCTAGTTGCTCTATCGTCTGCCATTCCAAAGGATATAGTTCCAATCCGGTGTAATGTATATGCCGGCCGCTCTGTTCGGCCTCTTTGAGGGTGAGCCATGCGTTTAATCCGGTGCCGAAACCTACCTCAAGAATACGTGGGGCGGTGGAAGCGGAAGCCTTCAGTCCCATCTCAATAAAGATATGTTGAGATTCCGTGCGTGCTCCTTTCGTCGAATGATAATGTTCATTCAATTCCGGAACAAACAGGGTAGCGCTCCCATCATCGGTTTTCTCAATAATTCTTTTCATCACTCACTCTAATGCTTTGTTATCTAATATTCTTACATTCTTATGTTGCCACTGCATCCCATGCGCTTTCGAGCACATATAGGAGAAGGATATAACGTATTAGTTTGCCGAGAAACATAGAACTTACCGTAATCCATGTGTTGCTCCGCATAAATCCCAGTGCGATGGCAATCACTTCCCCTATGGCGGGGAGAAAGGCGAAGAATGCCATCATGGCTCCTTTCCCTTGCAGGAAGTTTACCATCTTGTCTACTTTTTCTTTCTTTACCTTGAAATATTTTTCAATCCAGGCGATTTTGCCTAAACGTCCCATGTAATAACATGTCATTCCTCCGGCGGTGTTCCCCAAAGTGGCGGACAACAGACAGGCGATAGGAGGCAAGCCAAGCTTGATTAAGGCTACCAATACCAGTTCGGAACTGAAAGGCACGATGCTTCCCGCCAATAAAGCCGAGATAAATAATCCCGGAAGTCCCCATTCTATGAGGAGTTGTATCGCTGAGTCTATAAAAGCGTCCATATATTGAATGCGAATAAAAGGGTGAGACTGACTAAGGAAATGATGAAAAATACATTCGAACTTTTGCTATTGGTCAGTACAAAAAAGTGTCCTATCAGAATACTGTTGCTAATCATAAGCAATGGCAACAGGTCATTGCAATAATTCGGTTGGATGGCTATCAGCAGGAAGAGGAAGATGGTCAGATCTATCAGGAATTGCAGATAGGCGCGTGTGCGTATCTTATCTTCAAATCCCGCAGCGATGCAATGAACCGCACTGACAATAAACAGCACAAGCAGATATCCTAATATCGCCAGTTCCCAAGACTGAAGGATCTGTAGGTGGAAAGCTTCTCCGAAAGTTGACAGCTCGATAAAAGGACGGTAGAACAGGTCCATCTCATTGTAGAAGAATGCGTGTCCGAACAGAAACCAGTAAGGCAACATCCAGCCGAGCAGTGCCCCGCAGAAACTGCGTAGGGTGAGAGATTGGAAACGATAAGCCTCAAGTATCCAGAGTACCGAGAAAACAGTAAGTTGGGGAAAAATGATACTTCCCATTCCGATAAAGAGGAAGGAATAAAAAAGGTAACCCGCCGCGTGTGATTGTTGGTAGCTTCTGAACAGGAAATAGATGGATATCAGAGAAGCCAAAGCGGCAATATCTCCCGCATATAGCAGATGCATCTCCGGACAGACGGTGACAAACAGGAAGTAAATGGCTGTCTGCATGGAAGCCCTCATACGGATAATGCCGAACTGATTGTTCAGTTCTATTAAGAAATAGCCGATAATGGCGTAGATTAGAAAGCTGACGATCCGTTCCGCCCAGCCCGGAAGCAGGAAGCTCTGTATGGATTGCCAGAAGAAAGGCTGGTTGCCCTGTGTGGGGATGGATGCGAGTTGGGGAAATAAAAAGGAGGTCGACACCCAGCAAAGAGTGCAGATAAGGGTAACGGCAGGCAGGGTGAACCGTCCTGCCGTTACTTGATTCTGTAACCTTTTATTTCTCATTCGTCTGTTATAAATCGAATCCGATATCGCGGCGGAAATACTTCTTGTCGAAGTTGATCATATCCGCCACCTTATAGCTCTGCGCCAATGCTTCTTCTTTGGTTGCACCGTAAGAGCAAACGGCGATGACACGTCCTCCGTTTGTCACTACCTGTCCGTCTTTCATTGCTGTTCCGGCATGGAAGATGATACTGTCCGTAGCGGCAGCTTGTTCCAGTCCGCTGATGGGGAATCCTTTTTCGTAGGCTTCCGGGTATCCGCCACTGACGAGAATGACACAACCGGCTGAACGTGGATCCATAACCAATGTCTTTTCGTTCAGATTGCCTGCGGCAGTGCCTTCAAGCAGTTCGACGAGATCACTTTGGATACGGAGCATGACGCTTTCTGTTTCCGGATCGCCCATACGGACGTTGTATTCGATAACCATCGGCTCGCCTTTTACGTTGATAAGTCCGAGGAAGATGAAACCTTTGTAGGTGATGTTTTCTTCTTTCAGTCCGTTGATTGTCGGTTCGATAATACGTGTGCGTACTTTCTCCATGAACACTTCATCGGCGAACGGAACGGGGGTTACACTACCCATACCGCCTGTATTCAGTCCTTTATCGCCTTCGCCGATACGTTTGTAGTCTTTGGCAACGGGGAGGACTTTATAGTTTTCTCCATCTGTCAGTACGAACACGGAGCACTCGATACCACTTAGGAATTCTTCGATGACAACAGTTGCAGATGCAGAGCCGAACATACCGCCGAGCATTTCTTTCAGTTCTTTCTTCGCTTCATCCAGAGTAGGAAGGATAAGAACGCCTTTTCCGGCACAAAGTCCGTCAGCTTTCAGTACGTAAGGAGCTTCCAGTGTTTCGAGGAAGGCCAGACCTTCTTCGATGTTGGCGGAAGTAATGCTCTTATAACGGGCTGTCGGGATATGATGACGCATCATGAAGCCTTTTGCAAATTCCTTGCTTCCTTCCAGCTGTGCTCCCTGTGCGGAAGGGCCGATAACAGCAATATGTTTTAACTCCGGACGATTCTGGAAATAGTCATAGATTCCTTCTACCAACGGATCTTCGGGACCTACTACTACCATTTCGATGTTTTCTTTCAAGGCGAAAGTACTGATAGCGTCAAAATCAGTTGCTTTGATATTGACATTCTCGCCTACGGCAGTTGTTCCGGCATTACCCGGTGCAATGTATAGTTTTTCAACTTTCGGACTTTGGGCTATTTTCCATGCAAGTGCATGTTCGCGGCCGCCCGAGCCTAGTAATAATATCTTCATAATGAGTTGGTATTATAGATGTTCTTCAAAATATCGGGTAATTTTCTCGTGCAGATGTACGCGGTCACGGCCCATTACGTTGTGTTTATGGCACGGGTAAATGAACAGGTCGGGATAAGTGCGTGCGTCTACGCAGGCTTTCATGAACGATAGGGTGTGCTGCGGCACACAGGTGTCATCATGATCATCGTGAATGATCAACAGATGGCCTTTCAACTGTCCGGCTAAGTTCTTCAAATTACACTCCTTGTAGCCTTCCGGATTCGTTTCGGGCGTATCCATATAGCGTTCGCCGTACATTATTTCGTAGTACCCCCAGTCTATCACAGGACCTCCGGCAACACCTACTTTGAATATTTCCGGATAGCGGAGAAGCAGGGCAGTAGTCATGTGCCCTCCGAAACTCCATCCATGTACGCCGATACGCTCACTGTCCACGTAAGGCAGGGATTTCAGATATTCTATACCTTTTACTTGGTCTTTGCCTTCTTCCACACCGAGACGACGGAAAGTGGCGTTCTCAAATGCCAGTCCACGGTTACTGCTGCCACGATTGTCGATGGTGAACATGATATAACCTTTATTTGCCATATAAGTATCCCATCCGCGTGCACCGTTCTGCCATCCTCCGGTGACACATTGTGCATGAGGACCTCCGTAGACATAGACGATAACCGGGTATTTCTTGCTTGAATCGAAGTCTGCCGGTTTCATGATTCGGAAATGAAGGTCGGTAGTACCATCGGCTGCTTTGATTGTTCCGGTTTCGATACTTGGCATTTGGTAGCCTTCGTAAGGACTTTTGGCGGTTAGCAGATTGACGGTTTCTTTGAACTTCTTTGTGTCTACCAGATTGATAATGCGGGGTTGGTCTTTGGTCGAATAACGGTCGATAAGATATGTGCCGGACGCATTGAGCAGTCCGTTATGTTCGCTTTCTTGAGAGGTGCTGAACGGCTGGCTCATCTTTCCGTTGCCGGTGTTAACGGCGAAATGTCCGCTCTTCAACCCCTCTATGGCAGTGAAGATGATATCTTTGCGTTTGGTATTGAACCCCAGAATCTCACTTACCAACCAATCTCCTTTAGTTAGTTGTTTTACCTTACAGTATTGACGGTATGTGCCACCGTTGACAGAAGTATGTGTTTCGGGATATATCTTGGTGCGTGTATCGAAGAGATAAAGGTGGTTGTAGCCATCCCGCTGACTTTGGTAGATGAACTTGGTGTCATCCCATGGCAAGAATACGATTGGATTTTGCGGTTCGACGTATTTGGGATGTGTCTCTTCATATAAAGTCTGCATCAGCTCACCTGTCTCTGCATTATATTGGCAGAGTTTGGCATGGTTCTGATCGCGGTTTACCTCTATGAGATAAATACTTTTTTCGTCCGGCGCCCAACTGATATTGGTGAAATAACGATTGGTGGGATCGCCTGTATTCAAGTAAATGCTTTTATCGGTAGAAGGGTTATAAATACCGACTTGTACCTTGTGGCTGGTCATTCCGGCCATCGGATAACGTATGTTATTTACTTCTCCTACACGTGCTGTGATGTCTACAAGAGGATATTGAGTCACCATACTTTCGTCCATGCGGTAGAAAGCGAGCAAATTGCCTTTCGGACTCCAAAAGGTTCCTTTGTTGATACCGAATTCATTGCGGTGCACAGATTGCCCGCAAACGATACCTTCGGGTTCGTTGGTGATTCGTCGTCCGTTGACATACAGATTGTTTTTTACGGTATAGGCGAGATTCTTATTGATAGCATAGTCATAGTTGGCAGATGGTTCTTTGGGCAGGTCATCTCTGCCGATAACTTCTCCCTTCTTCCAATTGTAAACAGCATAGCGGACGTTTCTAGGCAGTAATACTTCCGTTTTGTCATCCCAGAGGAACCGGAGGTCGTAAAGATGAGATAACTTTGGGTATCCGGCAGATGCCAGTGCTTTGTTTACTTGTTCACGGGTGAACAGGATTTCTTCTTTTCCTGTTTGGGGTTGAATCGAATAAAGAGTGTCGATGCCCGGTTTGATGCATTCGTCACCCCACCATTGCAGTCCGTACAGGTTTTCTGCATAGAGGCAACTCTCGCCGCCCGGAATCAGTTCTTCCAGCGTCGGCTTTTTGGTTTCTTGTGCCATAACATTGAATCCGATTGGTAGTGCCAACAATAACAGAATAGCTCTTTTTCCAATTTTACTCATTGCTCTTTTCTTTATTATTTGTTTTAAATCCTTCTATTTTTACTCTGTCCAAAGGAGTCTGCTTTGATTGGATAATTGCACTTATTTTTGCAAAGGCATTAAATAGGTCGTCAAATTGTTTTTCGTAACTTTCTCTATCAGAAGTAATATCTTCTTCGAGATATTCGATGCGTTGTTTTAATTCTTCCAATTCTTTTTGAGGAACATTAGATAGAAGATATTGGCGCATACGTACAAAAGCGCGAATAATATTGATATTCACTTCCACAGCGGCCTTGGATTTGAGGACGCTAGATAACATGACTATACCATATTCAGTAAATGCAAATGGAAGATATTTGATGTTATGTCCTTGTCCAGTTTTCAAGGTCGCAATTTGCGACCTTGAAAACTGGACTTCTTCTTTTGTTAGCTCGAACATAAACTCAGCAGGAAAGCGCTCGATATTACGACGCACTTGTTCCTTGAGACGTTTAGTCTCAACTCCATACATTTCTGCTAAATCAAAGTCAAGCATAACCTTTTGCCCTCTGATTTCGTATATTTTGTTTTCTATAATGGCTATATCATCCATTTTTGACTGGTTCCGATTTTCGGTTGAACATTAGAACTATGATGTAAACTTGAAATTCCAATTTGGAACTTCAAGTTTTTAATTAATTATTAACTAGTGAATTACGGAGCGAATAAGTGCCCAAGGTTGAAACAGCTTATTCCTCTTCCTTTTTCGGAATTCTCGGCTCCCGGTTCCCCCTAAATTCTCTTGGTCCTCTCGAATCTCTTCCTTCACGGAATTCTCCGCGTGGTTTTCTATCTCTGTCACCACCTTTGAAATCACCACCTTCTTTACGTGGCTTGTATTCTCCCTCTCTGCGAGGTCTGGACTCACCTTCTCTGCGTGGCTTGAATTCTTTTCTTTCTCTGAATCTTGGAGTCTGTTCAGTTACACTTTCTTTCTTTTCTTCACCCTCTTCCTGGCTCTTGAACTCTTTGTATTTTCCGTCAAAAATCTCATATTTGCGGAACTCACACTCTAATGGTCCATTGAACAAAGGAACCTTCTGGCTTGCCTTCAAACCAATCTGGTCGAAACACTCTTCCCGATAAGAAAGCACCCATGCTTCGTTTCCTACAAACGCATGTTTCAGACGTTCGCCGATCATTTGATAGAGACCGAGCAAATCGTTTGTAGAAATACGTTCTCCATAAGGAGGATTGGTAATGATGATTGATTTCTCTTTTGGCTGTTCAAACTGTTGGAATGGTTGGAGTTTCAGCACGACGTCTTTCGACACACCGGCAGCTTTTATATTGTGAGTTGCAATCTCATTCGCTTTCGGATTGTTATCGTATCCATAAATCTTATGAGTAAATTCACGCTCCTGGCTGTCGTCATTGTAAATCTCATCGAACATATCCGCATCGAAATCCACCCATTTCTCGAAAGCAAATCCTTTACGGAATACTCCCGGTGCAATATTCTTTGCAATCAGTGCCGCTTCGATAGGAATAGTGCCCGAACCGCACATCGGGTCAATCAGGTCGCATTCTCCACGCCATCCGGTCATCAGAATCATGCCGGCAGCCAACACCTCATTCAACGGAGCCTCTACCGCTTCCTGGCGATAACCGCGACGGTGCAGTGATTCTCCTGAAGAGTCCAAAGACAAAGTGCAAGTAGTCTGTGCAATGTGAATATTCAGCAGTACGTCCGGATTGTTGATGCGGACAGACGGGCGTTTCCCGGTTTTCTCGCGGAAGTAATCCACAATCGCATCCTTTACCTTATATGAAACGAACTTTGAATGGCGGAATTCTTCGCTGAACACTACCGCATCAATAGCAAATGTCTTGTTTACATCAAGATATTCTTCCCATGGAATGGTTTGTATCTGATTATAAACCTCGTCTGCATCTTTAGCAGTGAAGTTTTTAATTGGTTTCAGAATGCGGATAGCAGTACGAAGGCAGAAATTTGCTTTATACATCATACGTTTATCTCCACTGAATGAAACCATTCGACGGCCTATTTGAATGTCGTTGGCTCCTAGTGTTGTCAGTTCCTCTGCAAGTATCTCTTCCAGTCCTTGGAAGGTCTTGGCTATCATCTCGAATTGTTCGCTCATATATAGTTATTTGATATTATTTTTTTGCTTTGGTTTGTACGATTCTTGCTCCGGCAGGCACGTTCTCCGTTACCCAGATGTTACCTCCTACAGTTGCATCGTGCCCGATAGTGATTCTTCCCAAGATAGTGGCGTTGGAATAAACAATAACATTGTCCTCCAGAATAGGGTGGCGGGGAATCCCTTTGATAGGCTTTCCGTCAGCATCCAACGGGAAACTTTTGGCCCCCAAAGTAACACCTTGGTATAGTTTGACATTATTACCGATAATACTGGTTGCACCGATTACGACACCCGTACCATGGTCGATAGTGAAGTAACTGCCTATTTTAGCTGCCGGATGGATATCAATCCCTGTTTCGCTATGCGCCATTTCTGTGATGATACGGGGAATTAAAGGCACTCCGAGTTCCAGCAATTCGTGTGCTATCCGATAATTGCTGATAGCTTTAATAGCCGGATAGCAGAAGATTACCTCTCCATAGCTTTCGGCGGCAGGGTCACCGTTATAGGCAGCTTCCACATCTGTTGCCAGTATTTTCCTCATGGTGGGCAGTTTGCTGATAAACTTAGCGGCAAGGCGGGCTGCTTCTTCCCGTTTGGAATCGGAGCAGACGTTGCATTTTCCCTCTATGGAAGTACTAAAACACAATCCGGCCAGAATTTGCTCTGCAAGCAGATCAAATAGTTTTTCAACGTTTACACCAATGTGATAATTGATAGTCCGGCTGTTAATGGTCGAATTTCCGTAATAACCGGGAAATAGAATAGAGCGTGAGAGCTCGATAATTTCATACAAAACCTTAGCAGAAGGCAGTGGTTCGCCATCTTTGTGTTGATGAAACAGTCCTTTGTAAGATTCGCTTTCCGATAGCTCATCGACTGCCTGTGTCAGAATGTGGGTGAAGTTCAGTGGACTCATTAGGTCAGTTACTCATATTTATATGGGTACAAAGGTATTAAAAAAATAATAAGATTGATTGGGATTCAGGATAAATAATGTATTTTCACGTGGAACATCCGATTATATAATGTGAAATGCCACTTCTTCACCAGAAGCGGCATTCCTTGCTATTAGAATATTAGAATGAGAGAGAGTTTTGTTACATATTTGTATTATCCATCGTAACGGTCATTTCGGGAACCAATACGTAGGCTTGTTTTTTAGTGTTCCATTTATAGTAATTGGTAGTGACGGTTTTACCTTCGTAAATATAGTTGATTCGTAAATCTTTTTGCCATTCATCCTTGTCACTGTCCCATCTCAAAGCTTCACTTTCAACCATCCGTTTGCTATCATCGTACTTATAATTGTACTTCATGTAGTTAGCAAGGGTACTTCCGTCCATTTTGTAAACAGTTTGTCCTATTGTCATACCATTTTCTTCTATCGGATTGTAGATCAGTTGACCATCATTGCTGCGCGCAGAAGTGGCAAGTGATGCAACCAGAAGAACTGCTGATACAACGAACATCTTTAAAAATACTTTGGCTTTCATGGCTATTTAAGTTTTTGAGTTATTCTTTCATTTTTCTATAACTATATCTGTTTTACACTGCGAAATTACATATTAATTTGGTATTTATGCAATATCGAAGATGAAATATTATCAAAATGTCAGATTTGTGCGCTAGTATTGACTTGCTTTTTGGCAATATTGGTGACAAAAAAATATCCGGCAGTCAATCTGCCGGATATAGAATGAATCACTTCGTTGAAAAAGTGTTCCTTTTTCTTGCTTTCTGGTTGTCAGGTTAAATAATGTTATTACTTAATCCTGTTGCAATTTTGCCGGTATGCGCTGTGGCGGTGCAAGATGCATTATCGGTTTTAATGTGCTTCGAGCCAGTTCTTTCCCCATCCGCAATCCGCTTTTAAGGGAACGTGCATACGGTATGCTTTTTCCATTTCTTCGATAACGATTTCTTCTACCCGTTCTTTCTCATCAATGGGGACACTGAAATTTAATTCGTCGTGTACTTGCAGAATCATTTTGGCTTTTATCCCTTCTGCCCGGAACCGTTGGTAAATACGTGCCATAGCCACCTTGATAATATCGGCCGCGCTTCCCTGAATAGGAGCATTGATAGCGTTTCGTTCCGCATATCCGCGTACGACTGCATTCCGGGAGTTGATATCCGGTAAGAAACGTTTCCGGTGGAAAATCGTTTCCACATATCCTTTCTCTTGAGCCACCCGGATACTCTGATCCATGTAGGCCTTTACTCCGGGATAGGTTTCAAAGTAACCGTCGATTAATTCTTTGGCTTCTTTTCGTTCTACATTCATCCGTTCGGCAAGTCCGAAAACGGATATACCATATATAATACCGAAATTGGCGGTTTTTGCTTTGCGGCGCATATCAGAATCCACATCCTTCAGATCAGTCTTATAAATCTTAGCGGCTGTTGCAGCGTGGATGTCATGATTACTGAGGAAGGCGTCGATCATATTCTTATCCTCACTGAGATGTGCCATAATCCGTAGCTCGATCTGTGAATAGTCGGCGGAAAAGAAAAGACAACCTTCATCCGGAATAAATGCTTTACGGATCTCTTTTCCGTTCTCGTCGCGTATGGGGATATTCTGTAAGTTCGGATTGCTTGAGCTGAGACGTCCTGTAGCGGTGACAGTCTGATTGAAAGAGGTATGTACCCTTCCCGTACGTGGATTGATAAGTTGGGGGAGTGCGTCGATATACGTTCCCAGTAACTTCTTCAGTCCGCGGTGTTCCAGAATTTTCTCCACCACCGGATGTTTGTGGCGAAGACTTTCGAGAACCTCTTCCGAAGTGACATATTGCCCTGTCTTTGTCTTTTTGGCTTTTTCTACAATCTTCAGCTTATCGAACAGAACTTCACCGACCTGTTTCGGCGAAGCGATATTGAAAGTCTCGCCTGCCAGATCATAAATCTCTTTTTCGATGCGTTCCATCTGTTCTGTAAAATGAGCGGACGACTGTTTCAATGCTTCCGTATCCAATAACACTCCGTTTCTTTCTATATTGACCAATACCGGGACGAGAGGCATTTCGATATCATAGAACAAACGTTCGGCGCCATTCTCTTTCAATTCCTTCTCCAGTACGTTTTTCAATTTCAGCGTTACGTCTGCATCTTCGCAAGCGTAGCGGTAAACATCCTTCGGAGCAAGGTCGCGCATATTCTTCTGGTTTTTACCTTTCGGCCCTATCAACTCATCGATATGAATCGTCTGATAATGCAAATAGATTTCTGCCAGATAATCCATCCCGTGACGAAGTTCCGGTTGAAGAACATAGTGAGCAATCATTGTGTCGAAGAGCGGGCCTTTTACTTCCACTCCATAATTTTGGAGAACAATCATATCGTACTTGATATTTTGCCCCACTTTCAGCGAACTTTCGTTTTCGAATACCGGTCGAAACTCATTGACGATTTTTAACGCTTCTTCTTGGTTTGCGGGAACCGGGACATAAAATGCTTCATTTTCGGCAATGGAGAAACTCATTCCGACCAATTCTGCATCCATCGGTTCCGTTCCGGTGGTTTCCGTATCTAACGAGAGAATTTTAGATGTAAGTAACTTTTGAATAATTTCCTTTCTTTTCTCTTCTGTATCAATGAGTTGATAGTCACAACAGAGCGATTCTAACGTCTCTAGATTCGATTTTTTGGCTTCACTCGGCTCGTTGCCCGTGAAATTTGCAAATAAATCGCCTTGTATCCCTTCACTTTTTTCGGGAAAGAGTGGGAGAGGAGCGGAAGTCTCTTTTTTAAGTACCCGGTCGATAAGTGTTCTAAATTCCAGTTCCTCAAAGATGGAGCGAAGCGCCTCTTCGTCCGGTTGCTCGCGAACGAGCGCATCCATCTCAAGTTGGATAGGTACATCGATTTTGATAGTTGCCAGGAATTTAGAGAATGTTATCATCTCCCGGTTCGTTTCCACTTTTGTCTTTAATGCTCCTTTCAGTTGGTCGGTATGCTTCAATAGGTTCTCGATACTTCCGAATTCGGCAATCAGTTTCTGAGCGGTCTTTTCGCCTACGCCGGGACAGCCGGGGATATTATCCGAAGAGTCGCCCATCAGACCGAGCATATCAATCACTTGTGCCGGAGACTTAATATCGAACTTGGCTTTCACTTCTTCCACTCCCATTACCTCAAAGCCTCCCGTATGTTTGGGACGGTACATGAATACCTTGTCACTTACCAATTGTCCGTAATCCTTATCAGGTGTCATCATATAAGTAGTGATGCCTTGACGACCGGCTTCGGTAGCAAGTGTTCCTATCACGTCATCGGCTTCGTAACCGGCAACCTCCAGAATAGGAATGCGATAAGCACGGATAATATCCTTTATAATAGGTACGGATAATCGGATTGCTTCCGGAGTTTCTTCGCGTTGTGCTTTATATTGTTCGAAAGCTTCGTGGCGGAAGGTAGGCCCCGAAGGGTCGAAAGCCACTCCTATATGCGTCGGGTTCTCTTTTTTCAGCACCTCTTCTAGGGTATTCACAAAGCCTAGTATGGCTGAAGTATTGAATCCTTTGGAGTTGATTCTGGGGTTTTTGATAAAGGCGTAGTATGCACGGTATATCAGTGCATAAGCGTCTAAAAGAAATAATTTATTATCTGAATCCATAGATTTAATTAATTTTTCATGGTAAAAATACAAAAAAATACCGTATTAAGCGTTTTATTATTACTTTTGTGCTCAAATTGTGTAGTAAATGGACAGTATATCACTTATCAGAACTCCGATTGAAGCGGAACTGGAGGCTTTCAAGAAACTTTTTGATAGTTCTCTTTCCAGTTCGAATGCATTGCTCGACAGTGTCGTATCCCATATACGGCAGAGGAATGGTAAGATGATGCGTCCTATTCTTGTCTTGTTGGTGGCACGTCTTTACGATGCCGTCCGTCCTTCTACCCTTCATGCGGCTGTTTCGCTGGAACTGCTTCATACAGCCAGTTTGGTGCATGACGATGTGGTGGATGAGAGTACCGAACGTCGTGGTCAGCTTTCAGTGAATGCCATCTTTAATAATAAGGTAGCCGTGTTGACGGGAGATTATTTGCTTGCCACTAGTCTGGTTCACGCCGAGCAAACGAAAAGCCATCCTATCATTCGACTGGTTTCTTTGCTGGGGCAGGATCTTGCCGACGGTGAATTGCTTCAACTTTCGAATGTAAGTAATCATAGTTTCTCGGAATCCGTTTATTTTGATGTAATCCGTAAGAAAACCGCTGCTCTTTTTGCTGCCTGCACGAAGGCTGCCGCCCTCTCGGTAGATGCAAATGAGGAAGAAGCCGAATTCGCCCGTTTACTAGGGGAGTATATTGGTATTTGCTTCCAGATTAAAGATGATATTTTTGACTACTTTGATAGTAAGGAGATTGGTAAGCCGACAGGTAATGATATGCTCGAAGGCAAGTTGACCTTACCGGCTCTCTATGTGCTGAACAATACGAAGGACGATGCTGCCCGGGAGATTGCGATCAAGGTGAAAGACGGTACGGCTACCCCTGACGAAATAGCCCGTTTGATCGCGTTTATCAAAGAAAGCGGAGGTATCGAATATGCAATTCAAACCATGAATTTGTATAAAGAGAAAGCTCTAGGATTATTGGCCTCTTTGCCGGATTCGGATGTATGTACAGCTCTCCGGGCCTATCTGAATTACGTGGTGGACCGCGAAAAATGATTACTTTCGATATTTATCCAATCGGGAATAACAAGACAAAAATCGATCCCAATCTTCTATCTTTTCTGATTTCATAGCTTTGCCTATTAGGAAGCTTTTATCTATTTCTTCCGGTGTATGGAGTACATCAGCGCATAATGTATTGGCCTGTTCTATGTATCTCCAGGCTTCTTCTTTTGTAATATATCCGCTTCCTAAAGCACTGCGAACCAATCCTACGAGCAGCCCCATATCCCATCCGACAATTCCTCTTTCCAAATCATTTATCCATATAATAGGGTCTCTTCTTTCCTCTGTGTACTTCACGAAATTGTATAGATTCTTTCCTTGCCGGACAAAGCGGTCTATTCCGAAAAAGCGTTTGCGAATGATTTCTTCGAACTCATGTATATTGCTTGCTGAAAGCAGGTAAGGAAGCATGATTTGATAGGAGACCCTATCGCCCTCATTGATCAGAAATTGGAATAATCCGGTGACGGCTTCGGTATCGTTACAATAAAATTTCTCTAACAACAAATCGGATAATTTTTGCGGGTGCATTCCGGTTTCTATGGAATTAAGATAAAATCCTTCCAATGCGGCTTCCATATAGCCGATGCGTAATCCCTTTTTCCTCTCGGTTTTGAGGAACAGGTTTAGAGGGTTATGATTGAATCGTAAGGTTCTCGTGTATACATCCATCCTATACTTTCATTCAGATTTATGAAAAGCGTGAGAACTGTTGCAATGTATCCTCCTGAGGCTTCGGCAAGCCGTTATGATAATACAAGCAACAGTCCCACGCTCCGTTCGATATATAACAAAAGTATATACATGAAGGTGCGTGAGACCCGTTTGCTTATTACCTTCATAACTTTGAATTTTGCCGAATTCCAGGAAGTTGGTAATAAATGAAACGTTCTCTAATATAACTGGTTAGCTATATTTTCATCGCTAAATCGTTTACAAAGATAAGGAATTTTTGAATTGTAGGATAACGAACTTTAGTTTTTCTTAATATAAAAAGTGCCGCGTCGGCTTCCGTAAAGGCGGGAGCCAGCGCGGCGGGGCATATTTGATTGCTAATGTAGCCTTAGGGGGTTAGAAGAATTTGATTTCTTCGCCTTTGATATCCGAAAGGAGGAGATTGGCCAGACGGCTGGTACCCAAGCGGAACAGCTGGTTGTTGAGCCATTCCTCGCCCAGTACTTCCTTGACGATGGTGTAATAAACAACTGCGTCGTTGACCGTATTGATGCCCCCTGCCGGTTTGAAGCCGACTTTATTTCCTGTTTTCTGATAGTATTCCTTGATGGCTTCACACATCACATACGCAGCTTCTGGAGTGGCGGCAGGCTGTTGCTTGCCGGTGGACGTTTTGATGAAATCCGCACCCGAATACATGGATAGGATAGAGGCTTTTTTGATGTTGGAAGCACTCTTCAAGGCTCCTGTTTCGAGGATTACTTTCAGATGATGTTCTTTGCACACTTCCTTCAACTCCACTATTTCTTCGCACATTCCTTCGTAGTCTCCGCTCAAGAACTTGCCTATGGAGATGACGATGTCTATTTCATCAGCACCGTCTGTGATTGCCAATGCAGTTTCTGCTACTTTTACTTCGATGAAAGTCTGAGATGAAGGGAAACCTCCTGATACACAGGCGATATTGACTCCGTCTACCTCCAACGTATTCTTGACGATAGCGGCAAAATTAGGATATACGCAGATTGCCGCTACATTCTTCAGATCAGGGTATTCATCGTCAAACTGATTGACTTTTTCGGTGAAATGCATTACGCTCTCATCGCTATCTGTGCTGTTCAGTGTAGTCAGGTCGATACAGTTGAACAGGAACTTCTTAACGTCTTCCGTATTGTTTTCCGGAACTTTCTTCTCGATCAGTTCGGCTACGCGAGCTTGGATGTCCGCATCGTTCAGATTGGTGTTATACTTTGCCAGTGCGGCATCATACTTGCTAGGCTGTGAGTTATTCTCTTCCATGATCTTTCAGTTTTGGGTTGTTGATATGTCTTTTATTATCTCGTTTCGTTTTCTTGTCTATACTCTTTTGCAACGCGTCGGTGATATCTACACCCGTTTGGTTGGCAATGCAGAGAAGCACCCATAATACGTCTGCTATTTCTTCATCAAGGTTGTCTTTTTCTCCCTCTTTGAAGGATTGATCGCCATATTTTCGAGCCATAACCCGTGCCAGTTCTCCGACTTCTTCGGTCAGGACTGCCATGTTGGTCAACTCGCTAAAGTAGCGGACGCCGTATGTCTTCACCCATTGGTCTACTTGTTTTTGAGCTTCTTCCAGAGTCATTTCTTTAGTGCTTAGGGGTTAATAATTGTGATTAATAGGGTTGTTACTGATGGTTAGTCAGTCTGTTATTCTTTGTTCTTGGTATCTATACATATAGTAACAGGGCCGTCGTTTAAAAGTTCGACTTTCATATCCGCCCCGAAAGTACCTGTACCGATTGCCTTGCCCAATGCGCTGCTCAGATCTTTGCAGAACTGCTCGTAAAGCGGAATGGATACATCCGGCTTTGCAGCTTTGATGTAGGAGGGGCGGTTCCCTTTCTTGGTGGAAGCGTGTAAAGTGAACTGGCTGATGACCAGAATCTCGCCTCCGTCTTCCAGAATGGACTTATTCATTACTCCATTTTCATCGTCGAAAATACGCAGATTTACTATCTTTTTGCAGAGCCAGTCAATGTCCTCCTGACCGTCGGCTTCCTCGATACCGACTAAAATCAGCATTCCTTTTCCGATGGCAGACTTGCAGTTTCCGTCAATAGTGACTGATGCATGGCTTACCCGTTGTATAACAATTCGCATTACTCTTCTTTTATTTCATGATTATGAAAGGCAAATTTACAAAATTAAGAAGAGAAAACGGTGTATTGGGAAGAAAATATTATAATCCTTCTTTGACTATTTTTGCTTTGGCTTCTCCGACAACGACAGCAATATCCTCTAATGAGGCCTCTTTGATTCGTTTTACGCTCTTGAACTCTTTTAGAAGAGCCGTTTTGGTCTTTTCTCCAACCCCTTTGATGGTATCCAGCGCAGATGCCACTTGCCGTTTGCTGCGTTTATCGCGATGGAAACTGATTGCAAAGCGGTGTACTTCATCCTGAATCTGTGTCAGTAGGCGGAAAAGCGGGCTATGCTGCTTGATACCGATTGTTTGCGGTGGAAAGCCGAATAGGAGTTCCGATGTACGGTGGCGGTTGTCTTTTGCCAGTCCGGCAATAGGAATATTGAGGCGTAATTCATCCTCAATAACTTCTCTGACGACCTCCATTTGCCCTTTTCCACCATCAGTGATGATCAGGTCGGGTAGAGGAGCGTTTTCTTCAATAGCACGCTGATAACGCCTTCTGACGACTTCTTTCATCGAAGCGTAGTCATCCGGGCCTACGACGGTCTTTATATTATATTTCCGGTAATCCTTTTTCGATGGTTTGGCTTTTTTAAATACGACGCAGGCTGCCACTGCGTCAGAACCTTGTATGTTCGAGTTATCGAAACATTCAATCTGCAATGGAGGTCTTTCCAGATGCAATTCTTGTTGTATCTCTTTCATCAAACGCATGCTCCTCTGCTCCGGATTCAGCTTTTCCGCCTGTTTCAGGCGGTCGGCCTTGTATTGCTTCACGTTTAAGATGGAAAGTTCCAATAGCTTCTTCTTATCTCCCCGTTGGGGAACGGTGAAAACGACATTATTCAGCTCCATATCAAGCTCAAAAGGAACGATAATCTCTCTCGACTGACTCTTGTAACGCTCTCGCATCTCGATAATGCCCAGCGTCAGAAGTTCTTCTTTTGATTCATTCAGCTTCTTCTTATATTCGAAAGTGAAAGCCTGGTTGATAGCTCCGTTGGTGATATGGAGGTAATTGATGAAGGCCGAATTGGTTTCATCTTCTTCGATAGAAAAGACATCTATATTATGAAGGACAGAGCTGACCACTTCCGACTTCGAACGATAGTTTTCTATTAAAAGATACTTCTCTTTTATTTTCTGTGCCTCCTCAAACTTCATCTCGCCTGCCAATGTCTGCATTTTCTCCAGCAGCATACGGCTTACTTCTTGCGTATTTCCCTTGAGAATCTCTTTGATTTCATCGATATTCTTGAGGTAGTCTTCCTGTGATTGCAGCCCGATGCATGGTCCGGCGCATTTCTTGATATGATATTCCAGGCAAACATTGAATTTGCCTGCCCGAATGTTCTCCGGGCTTAAGTTTAAATTGCAAGTCCGCAAAGGATATAGATGCTTTATTAAGTCCAATACCGCATACATCGAGGGGATATGACTATACGGACCATAATAGGAAGAACCGTTTCTTATTATCTTTCTCGTTTTGAAAACTCGGGGAAAATACTCGTTTTGTACGCAAATAGAAGGATAAGTCTTGTCATCCTTCAATAAAACGTTGTAACGGGGTTTGTATTTCTTTATCAGATTATTTTCCAGAAGGAGAGCGTCCTCTTCCGTGTTGACTACAATGTAGCGAATATCCACGATTTTGCTGACCAACACCCGTGTCTTTCCGGGTTCGTGTTCTTTACTGAAATAGGAGTAGACCCTTTTCTTTAAATTTTTAGCCTTTCCAACGTATATAATCGTTCCTTCCGAATTCAGGTATTGATAAATACCCGGCTTTTCGGGAAGATTGGCTACGATTCCTTTCAGATATTCATTGAACTTCGCTTCCATACGTATGCTTATTCTCATTCTTTGGGTTTCATCACACAGAGGACGCGGAGTATTATAGCGTCAGTACGGATTCTACCTCTACATCATCGCCGAATACGGCTTTCCCGTTCAGGTCTTTCAACTCGATGATGAAGTTTACATATACTTTTTTAGGCTTTAGCATTTTCACAAGTTCACAAGCAGCTTTCATTGTTCCTCCTGTTGCCAGCAGATCGTCGTGTATCAGAACTACATCGTTCTCGTCCAGCGCATCTTTATGAATCTGCACGGTATCTTTTCCGTATTCCTTGTCATAACTTGCCTCAAGTGTTTCGGCCGGAAGCTTGCCTGGCTTGCGGATAGGGACAAAGCCGGCATTCAGACGGGTTGCCAGAATAGGCCCCATGATGAAACCTCTTGATTCTATGCCTATAACTTTTGTGATACCTTTGTCCTTATACATATCGAACATGACATCCGACAATTCCTGCAAACACCACGGGTCTTTGAATAATGTCGTAACATCATAAAACAAGATTCCGGGAATGGGGAAATCTGGTATTTCCCGAATACTTTTGATTAGCGTTTCTTTGCTCATAATCATTGATTTATATCGTTTCTTTAAATGTTTTGTTTCACGTGAAACGTTGCGCATTATCATCGTCCCGAAAGCACCAGTAATACATTGATGTCGCTTGGAGATACTCCCGGTATTCTGCTTGCTTGGGCAATTGTTTCCGGATCTATCTTTACCAGCTTTTGGCGGGCTTCGGTAGATAGCGACTGAATGGAAGCATAATCAAACTTCCCTTTAATTTTTATACTTTCCAATCGTGCCAGCTTTTCTGCTATCATCCGTTCTCTGTCAATGTATCCTTGATACTTGATTAAGATTTCAGCAGCTTCGAGAATTTCTTCTTTTCGGCCTTCATCGGAACTTGTCGCTTTTTCCAATTCCCGTTGGAATGCCGGAATATGCTCTGATATGTTTTCAATCGTCACTTGCGGACGATTCAGTATTTCTATCAACTTGCATCCTTGACGCAGAGGAGTGGTTCCTATCTTTTCGAGTGCATCATTGATTAATGCAGGTTTCATCGAATAGTTTTGTGCGAAGGAAACGATTTGCTCCACTGCTTCCTTTTTGCTTTTCATTAATTGATAACGATCTTCTTTGGCCAGGCCAAGCTGATAGGCTCTTTCGGTGAGTCGCATATCTGCGTCATCCATTCGGAGCAAGATCCGATATTCTGCCCGTGAGGTGAACATCCGATAAGGTTCATCTACACCTTTTGTTACCAGATCATCGATCAATACGCCTATATATGCTTCGTCACGTGCTAATGTGAATGCTTCGCCACCATGACAATTGATATGTGCGTTGATTCCGGCTATTAATCCTTGTCCTCCGGCTTCTTCATATCCGGTAGTACCATTCACCTGTCCGGCAAAGAATAAATTTTTGATAATCTTCGATTCCAACGTATGTTTCAATTGTGTCGGGTCGAAGTAGTCATATTCGATGGCATATCCCGGGCGGTAGATCACCAAATCTTTGAATGCCGGAATTTGTTTTAGCGCTGCGATCTGTATGTCCATCGGAAGCGAGGAAGAAAATCCGTTCAAGTATAATTCTTGGGTGGTTTCACCTTCCGGTTCCAGGAACAACTGATGCTGGTTCTTGTCGGGGAAAGTAACGATCTTGGTTTCGATACTCGGACAATAACGTGGACCGATACTCTGAATCTGTCCGTTGAATAGAGGGGAATCCGGCAGACCTTCGCGTAGAATGCGATGTACTTCCTCATTCGTATAGCAGGTCCAGCATTGAAGTTGTTTTAAATGCCGCACGCTTGTGTTCATAAATGAAAACTTATGGAAGTCACATTCTCCATCCTGTGTTTCCATCTGATCAAAATGAACGCTGCGTGCATCTATTCGTACCGGAGTTCCGGTTTTCATTCTACCGTATGTGATCCCGTGACGGGCGATGGATTCGGTCAGTTGGTAAGAAGCCGGTTCGGCCATTCTTCCTCCCGGCAACTTATGACGTCCGACGTGCATAAGTCCGTTGAGGAAAGTTCCTGCGGTTAGTACGACACACTTCGCTTTGAAGGTAACTCCCCAAACTGTAACAAGGCCGGTCACCTCTCCGTTCTCCACCAGAAGTTCGCAGACGGTATCTTGCCAGATATGAAGATTGGGTGTGTTCTCCAGTTTTTCCCGCCAGGACCAGATAAACTTGGCGCGGTCACATTGAGCGCGCGGACTCCACATGGCAGGACCTTTTGACCGGTTTAAGATTCGGAATTGGATGGCCGTCTCGTCCGTAACCAATCCCATCTGTCCACCCAGTGCATCTATTTCACGTACAATTTGTCCTTTGGCGATTCCTCCTACTGCCGGGTTGCAACTCATCTGTCCAATCTTGTTCATGTCCATTGTGATGAGACAAGTCTTTGAACCTAAATTAGCGGCAGCGGCTGCCGCTTCGCAACCGGCATGTCCGGCACCAATTACAATTACGTCGTACTTAAAATCCATTCCTATCTTATTTATTATCTAACGCTGCAAAGTTACAGAAAAGTTGCGAGAGTTGTATCTTTAAGCTGTTTTTGCTTCCGAAAAATCGGGGAGAGGGACGGGCGGATTGAAAAAAACGCCGTGATTTCGGGTTATGAACATACAGTTTGTTCAAAAAATAAAGTTGTTCTTGCTGCTTTGGTGGTTTACTTTCTACTAAAAAGTAAGAATTTTGCCTCTATATGTTTTCGTATGCTTTCTTTTTGCTACTTCGGGAATTGCCAGAATTTTGAAGAAACTAGACCGTTTTTCACCCGAACTCTTGACATAAGTCAAAAAAATAAGTTCAAATATATTTTTTAATAAAATGTCTCTTGTCATTTTCCAAAACAGCTATACCTTTGCATCGTAGTTGTGAAACTACTTAAATTTTTAGGTATTAGAAAAAGAAAAATTAAAAGGTAAAAAATTAGAAGGTATTAGTTTATAAATTTAAGGTATTAGATTTTTTAGATTGTTTTTTAGGAAAAAGTTTGTTTTGATTAGGTATTGGTAAAAGAGTAGTTTTTAGGTAACAAGTAAATGAAAGATGAAGAAAAGAAGAATCCCATTAATGGGGATTCTTTAAGGTGGAGCGGAATGATTCGCTCTTTTTTTATGCCCGTTTGTGTCATTAGCAGTACTATTTCATAGATGAATACTCTGTAGTCTTATCCTGGATTGGCGCTCTTTTCAGATTATAAAAGCGACATTCCATTCGTTCCACTCTAGTGGATAGAACCGTTCACTGGAGTAGACGGAACTGTTCACTAGAGTACAATGATCTGTTCACTGGAGTGCAACGGTTTGGATGCGCAATAGATAATGCGGGGAATATGGCTTGATAAAGCGCTCTTGAATGCTTCCTTGCATATAAATGTCTGTTGGTTGTGGGCTGAAGTACTGTTGGATAAAGAAGAAAAGAAGCTTGCGTTTGTCATGAGAGGAAAGAGTATGAGAGATCCTGTAAAAGATATGAGAGATCTCGTGAAAAGTATGAGAGATGCGGAACTTTAAAATCATCTCTCATTATATAATCGTCTGATCATAGGTTGTTTACCTTCCTTTTATGAGAGATATGAGAGATGAAAATGAAAAATTAGTTTTAGGATGGCGCTGCTTTTATTTTCTATTTTGTAGCTTGGTTAAGCCTGCGTTTCTGAAAAAAACAATATATTTGCATTCGTAAATATCGCAAAAGTAAGTAGTTACAGCGTTTTTGATGAATTCTGTTTTCTTTTTTCGCAGGTAATGTGACAGTATGAAGGATAAAATTGACGCCATAGTAGCGGGAGTCAACCGAAAGGATGAAAAGATATGGGGCGATTTCTATGATCGTTTTTATGCCGCTCTATGTGTGTATGTTTCCAAGATATTGCCGGTGCCCGATGCGGTGGAAGATTTGGTTCAGGAGGTTTTTATTTCTATCTGGGAAGGTAAGCGTACTTTCTCTGATATCAAGGAACTCGCCAATTATCTTTATCGTGCCTGCTATAATAACACCTTATTATATATACGCAATAATCAGATCCATGATACTATTTTAAGTTCTCTTGCTGAGGGAGAAGGTGTGGAAGATGAGGATATGATTTATGCTTTAACGGTAAAGGAGGAAATTATCCGCCAGTTGTATCACCATATTGAAGAACTTCCAGCCGAACAACGCCGAATCATCTTGCTGAGAATTGAAGGGTATACTTGGGAAGAGATTGCGGAACGTCTGGGAATTAGTATTAACACCGTCAAAACTCAAAAGACGCGCAGCTATAGATTTCTCCGTGAGAAGCTGGGGGATTCCATGAATTCCATAATTCTTTGTTTATTTCTCTAAAAATAAGAAAAAACATTCTGATACATATTTGCCTTTTTATAGATTGATTAAGTTTTGTTTCTTTTGTTAAAATCACCGCTATTTCTTTTCTGATGTGACAAAATGATATATTTTTGTCGCAAAAATCGACCTCTCTATATTATTCTACTAAAAAAATAGAATCTTTTTGTCACCCTTTTCTATAAGTTATGTATATCTATAATAAAGAGAAATTAAACAGTCGTTTAATTAAAGAATGGTCAATAAGATGAAGAAGTTCGAAAATGTATATCAAGATGCTGCTTTGATGAGAAGAGTTCTTCTAGGAGAAGCGGATGAAGCGGAACAACAGGAGCTTGAAAAGCGATTGGAGGAATGTTCGGACTTGCGGAAGATATATGAGCAATTGCAGAATAGTGAGACGTTGAAAGCTGCCTTTAAGGAACGTCAAAATTATTCATCGAAGAAAGCTTATCAATCTTTCCTTCAAAAAATAGGACAAGTCGAACCGGAAAGACAAAGACGTCGGTCTCTTCGCATCGGGTGGTATATTGCTGCCGCTGTCGTTATTTTCGCAGTGGGGCTTTCTTTCTATATGTTGAATAGCTCTTCTCCGAAAGAAGAAAGCAGACCTTTGATTCAGCCGGGTACGCAACAAGCACAGTTGACCTTACCCGATGGTAGTGTCATTGATGTGGATAAGAAAGAAGTAAATGTGGTAGTGGATGGTATTCAGGTAAAATATAAAGAAGGAGTACTGTCTTATCAATCAACCGTTACAACACAACACGAAGAAAAAAACGTTGAAGAGCAATCGGCAAAATCAAATGAACTGGTTATACCGCGTGGAGGAGAAAATACGGTAATCCTTGCGGATGGAACTACGGTTCATTTGAATGCTGGCTCTAAGTTGACCTATCCTGTACGCTTCGTTGGCAAGCGTAGGCTTGTAGCTTTGGAAGGTGAGGCCTATTTTGATGTCGCTGAGGATGAAAATCATCCGTTTGTTGTGCAGACCCATCTTGGAGATGTGATTGTGTTGGGTACTGCTTTTAATGTAAATGCTTACATCAACGCCTCCGTCTGCTACACGACACTGGTTCGTGGTAAAGTGCAATTCTCTGCACCGAATGTGGAAGCTATCACTCTCTTGCCGGGTGAACAGGCAGTCGTTTCGGCTAATGGCTCGGAGAAACGTATGGTGGATCTGGAAGAATATGTAGGTTGGGTAGAAGGCCTGTATGTCTTTAATAATCGTTCTTTAGGAGAAATCATGGAAACGTTCGAGCGCTGGTACGACATACAAGTATATTATGAAACCGAAGATTTACGCAACATAACTTATAGTGGTAGTTTGAAGCGCTACGGGACAATCAACTCATTCCTTGAGGCATTGGAACTGACCGGTGATCTGACTTATAAGATCAGTGGTCGGAATATTTTGATTTATGGCAAAATGGAAGATTAGAAGCAAAATAGAATATTAGATAAGTTTAATTGTTAATTTATGAGAGAAAGACGATGGCTGCTATGTTTTTTAGTGGCGATGTGCTGTACGCTTAGCACATGGGCTTTACCGTCACAAGACAAGACGGTGACTTTGAATCTGCGTAATGTCTCAGTTGAGACGGCTTTGGATGCAGTGAAGAAGCAGACAGGAGTGAATATGTTGTACAATTCACAAATGTTCAAGGGAGTTTCTCCGGTATCTGTTAATGTAAAAAACGAGAGATGGGAAGTGGCTCTTAAGTTGATTTTGAATCCGCAAGGGTTTGATTATGCTGTGAAGGATGGTATTGTTGTTATTCGTAAGATGCAGACGGAGAAGCGTGAAAATCGTATCCGTGGTATGGTTGTTGATGCGAATAGAGAGCCGATACCGGGAGCTAGTATTATTGTGAAAGGTACTCGTACGGGTACTTCTACCAATATTGAAGGTGAGTTTACACTGGATGTGAAAAACGATAAAGTGACCTTGGAAGTTTCTTTTATCGGCATGAAGAAACAGACGGTCCAGGTGGATGCCACTCGTAGAAAGGCGTTGGAGATTATATTGGCTGATGATGTAAAAACATTGGATGATGTGGTTGTGACCGGATATAGTAATGTTCGTAAAACTAGTTTTACAGGTAGCTCTACGCAGATTACAGGTGATGATTTACGAAAAGTATCTCAAACTAATGTAATTGATGCCATGCAGTCTTTTGATCCTTCTTTCCGTCTTATGACAAATACGCAATTTGGTTCAGATCCGAATGCATTACCAGAGATGTATATTCGTGGACGTTCAGGAGTTGGAGTGAGGGATTTGGATAAAGATCAACTCTCTAAATCAAATTTAGAGAATAATCCTAACTTGCCTACTTTTATTATGGATGGTTTTGAAGTGAGTATAGAGAAGGTGTATGACCTTGATCCTACCCGAATTGAAAGTATGACAATTTTGAAGGATGCTGCTGCAACTGCAATTTATGGTTCACGTGCAGCAAACGGAGTTGTTGTTATTACTACAGTGGCTCCCAAACCGGGCGAAGTACGTGTGTCTTATAACTTTACTGGGACTTTGGAAATGCCTGATTTAAGAGACTATAATTTGGCTAATGCATCCGAGAAGTTGGAAATAGAGAGACTTGCCGGGTTATTTGATGTGTCGGCAGGAGATAATATGGGAAATATTATAAATTCATATAGTAAAAAGTATGCGCAGATACGAAAAGGAGTAGATACAAATTGGTTAGTATTGCCATTAAGAAATTCTTTTGATCATAAACATAGTGTGTATGTAGAAGGAGGAACACAAAACTTGAGGTATGGTGTGGATGCTTCTTATAATGGAACAAAGGGAGTTATGAAAGGGTCCTCTCGCGATCGTTATAGTGTCGGTTTCTCTTTGGATTATAGAATGAAAAGCCTTCAAGTAAAAAATACGGTGTCTTTTACCCATACGAAATCAACTGAATCACCTTATGGCTCATTCAGCAATTACACGAGTATGCAACCCTATGACACTCCTTATGAAGATGGAATATTAGTAGAGCAACTAGCCTTCTCGAAAACGGATAGGAATAGTGCGGCAAATAATCCTTTATACGAAGCAACTTTGGCGAATTATGATTGGAATGCATATGATGAGATTACAAATAATTTAAGTTTAAATTGGTATTTGACTGACTATTGGACTGTAAGAGGACAATTTAGTGTGACTAGAAAGTACGCTAATAGTGAGAAATTTATAGATCCGTTATCGTCTAAAACTAGTGTGCTGGGGGAATCTTCAAGTGGGAATGAAGATAAGGTAGGGGATCTATACACAACTAATGGGAATAATTTAGACTGGAATGCAAATGCTTTTTTGTATTATACACGTACATTTGAGAAAAAACATAATTTGAATGTATCTATAGGATGGGAAGCTTCAGCAGGTTCGCAGGATAATACGAGTGCCCATTATCGTGGGTTTTCATCAGGACAATTTCACTCTTTAAATTATGCTTCAGAAATCTATAAAAAACCAACACGTACAGAAGGAACTTCTCGCATGGTGAGTGTATTGGCTACAGCCAACTATACATGGAATGATATTTACTTAGCGGATGTTTCGGTACGTTTTGATGGTTCTTCTGCATTTGGTTCTAATCAAAGGTGGGCACCCTTTTTCTCAGGAGGTTTGGGAATAAACTTGCATAATTATGATTTCTTAAAAGGAAATAGTTGGGTGAATAAATTGAAAGTACGTGGTTCTTATGGGCGTACGGGAAAAGTAAATTTCCCTTCCTATGCAGCTACTACAATGTATGAAACTCTTTTCGATGAATGGTATGCAACTGGTTACGGAGCGGTATTAAAAGCTTTGGGTAATAAGGATTTAACATGGGAAAAAACCGATAAGTTTAATATTGGTGTAGAAACTCAGTTCTTTGACAGGCGTTTAACAGTAGAAGCTGACTATTATTATGAGAAAACGATAGATTTAGTTAATGATGTCAGTCTTTCTAATACTTCAGGTTTCTCTACTTATAAAAGCAATATGGGTGAAGTTATGAATAAGGGATTTGAGTTGACTGTACGTGCTGATGTGTATCGGAATCGTGATTGGATAGTAGCTTTGTGGGGAAATATGGCACACAATACAAATAAAATATTGAAAATATCTGATTCACAGAAAGCATATAATCAACGTGTAGCTGAATTTTATAAAAAGGAGCAGGATGCACAGAATATAAATTATTCATTGAAAGATGCTAACTATTCTGTACCTATTGCACAATATGAAGAAGGACAATCATTGACATCCATTTGGGCAGTTAAATCATTAGGTATCGACCCAACTACTGGTAAAGAGATCTATTTGAATAGAGATGGTACAGTGTCCGATAAATGGGATGCTACGCAAGAAGTTGTTGTGGGTAATACAGAACCGAAGTTTAATGGAGCATTTGGTGTAAATCTTACTTATAGGGAATGGAGTCTGTTTGCTTCTTTCTTATATGAATGGGGAGGGCAAGAGTACAATCAGACTTTGGTAGATCGAGTGGAGAATGCAGCGATAGAGCGAGGAAACGTGGATTTACGAGTATTGACAGATCGCTGGCAAAAACCTGGAGATGTTGCCCAGTTTAAAAATATTAAGGATAGTAAATTGACTACCTTGCCTACATCGCGTTTTGTACAGGATAAATCTTATATCCGTTTGAGTGCATTGACATTGAGTTATGATTTTAAACGTGAATGGATAAGGAAGTATTTAGGTATGAATATGCTTCGTCTTGAGGCCAGTTCAAGTGACTTTATAAATTGGAACTCCATCCGTCAAGAACGTGGATTAAGTTATCCAAAATCATGGAAAGTGAATTTTTCAATTAAAGCACAATTTTAAGACTTACTATAATGAAACCCTCATGACAATTTAGAAGTCGCCAAAGTAAATGAAAATGTTCTGTCGCACGTCTTATTAGTATATCTTAGCATATCACTAATAATGACGATTATGGCAGGGATTCATTTCGATCAGGTTGTATCGCGCGGTTGCGGTATGGACATCCACAAGAAGGTGGTGGTAGCGACGGTCCAAGGCGAAGGGATCTGTAAGGAGACCAAGTCTTTTGACACCTTCACGAGTTCTTTGACACAATTGAGAGAATGGTTGGTATCATTAGGAATCACTCACGTTGCGATGGAGAGCACTGGAGTGTATTGGAAACCGATATACAACGTGTTCGAGGATTACATCCGCAACATCTGGATTGTCAATGCCCGTCACATCAAGAATGTTCCGGGTCACAAGACAGACAAGAACGACAGTGAGTGGATATGCCAGTTGCTAATGGCAGGATTGCTCAAGCCCAGTTTTATTCCCCCTCGTGAGCAGCGCGAGCTTAGGGATCTTACTCGTTACCGCCGCAAGCTGATAGAAACGGTGTCGGCCAACAAGAACCGCATCATCCGTACGCTTGAGGACGGCAATGTCAAGTTGTCCAGCGTTCTGAGCGACACGAGCGGCTCAACTGCGACCAAACTGATAGAAATGCTTTGCGATGGCAGGATTCCGACATTGGCAGACATAGAGTCTGTACGACACAAGCGTTGTCTGCATTCCGCGGAGGAAATGCTTGAGGCATGCACGGGTTATATGAACAGCCACAAGATATACATGCTTCAGAAGATACGTTCATGCAACAGACGGCTCACGGAGGAAATCACGGAGATGGACAGGCATATCAAGGAAATCCTCTCTCCCTACGAAGATGTCATTGCAAGGCTGAGCGAGATACCCGGAGTGCAAAACCGCACCTGCGAGGAACTGATAGCCGAGATTGGTCTTGACATGGGCAACTTTCCTACTGCGGCGCATCTTTGTTCCTGGGCAGGAATGTGTCCAGGCAACAACGAAAGTGCTGGCAAGAAGAAGAGCGGAAGGACGAGCCACGGAGACAAGCATGTAAGGGCTACACTCGTTGAAGCCGCATGGGCTGCCTCACGAACAAAAGGGACGTTCTTCATGGAACGCTTCAACCGACTTGCCCCACGCAAGGGCAACAAAAAGGCGTTGATTGCCGTTGGGCACTCCCTTCTCAAGTGCATACACTATGTGTTGTCAACAGACGGAAGATACAAGGAGCTTGGAGACAGTTATGTGCCTGAGAAGAAAGAGAAGCAACGCAAGGAATACCTGAAAGGTGAGTTAAAGAAACTTGGCTACCATGTAGTCCTGACGAAGAAAAAAGATTAGCCTACACAATATAAAACTGGGGACTGAGTTAATCCAAGGCCGAATTTTACTGGAACATCCCGAGTCCGAAAATGAAACTGGTCCCAACTGCTGAGAGGCAAAGTTTGTGACATTATGAGCACGTGTATGAAAATTCAACATCAACTCAGCAGTATAAATATAAATTGCCGAACATGCCAGCCGCGCACTTGCCCAACAGTGAGTGCTCTCTATTTTTGTGTCATTGGCTCAGAGAATACATAAAAACAAAGTAAAAACAGCCGTTATAAACTAAAACGGCACAAATAATTTTCGTATGAAAAGAATATATAGAACAATCATATCATTAGCTTGTTTAGCACTAACGTTTTCATCCTGCCAAGATTGGCTTGATTTATATCCTTCTGATGAAATCAAGGAAGAGTATCTTTTTTCTTCAGGTGATGGATTCCGGACAGCATTGAATGGTATTTATCGTAAATTATCAACATTTGATTTGTATGGAAGTAATTTGACGTGGGGGATTGTAGATGCTTGGGGACAAGTGTATGATAAGAATAGAGCTCCAACGAGCGGTAGTGGACAGGCAATGAGTAAAATCTGTAATTTTAATTATAAGCATTCAGAGTTGACACCAACAACAGATGCTATGTGGAATGCTGCCTGGAATATTATTGCCAACTGTAATAACTTGATACAGCAGGCAGAGGTTGCTGATCCTGCATTATTTTATGATCACGATACTGAACGCCGTATGATTTTGGGAGAAGCAATAGGGTTACGTGCATATATGCATTTTGATTTACTTCGTATGTATGCTCCTGCTCCTGCTGCGAATCCTAATACACGTACTTTTATTCCGTATGTAGATAAATATCCTAGTTATGTAAATGATAAACAAACGGTTAGCTATTGTCTGGAACATGCTATTGCTGATCTAAAAGAATCACAACGTATTTTATTTGATATAGATACAGAAAGTACAAATTTTAATCCTGATAGGCGCTTTGTGCAAAAAGTGGCTGGTGAAGGTGCTTTTGCTGCGCTAAGAGGGTACCGCTTGAATTACTATGCTGTAACAGCCATATTAGCAAGAGTATATTTATATGCAGGAATGAACGACGAAGCATACGCGGAAGCGAAAAAGTTGATAGATGAAGAGGGGAAAACAAAATATTTTGCAGCCGATGAATCTTATTATGCTTCTGATAACTTTAAGAACGGTAATATGAAGATGTATGATAATATAATTTTTGCATTGTATTCTCCTACAGAATTAGTAGACTGGGATAGTGAGATCAATCATCTGACTGATGGTAAATCAGAATCTGATCAGAATTATTTGTCTTGGAGTAGTAAAATGCTTGATGCTGTATATGGTGTAGAGAAAGAGGATGATTTTCGCTTTAAGTATCAGTTGGAATCAAAATACTATGGATATAATTATCGTACATTGAAATATTATAAACAAGTGGAAAGTACAGAATACGGTAAGGCAAATAATCAGATTATTCCAATGATTCGCATGTCTGAAGTATATTATATTGCGGCTGAAGCAATTTATACAGAAGGTGATTTGCTTAAAATAGCTGAAGCAAAAAGTTACTTAGAAAAAGTGAAAAAAGGACGCGGTATTAAGACTGTAGATTATTCATCTGTTTCTTCTAAGAATGATTTTGTGAATATGATTGTAAATGATGCACGTCGGGAGTTTTTTGGTGAGGGACAAACATTATACATGTTTAAACGTCTAAATAAAGTTTTGACCTGTGATAGTGGTGAGATTCCGATGACGGAAGAATACGTCGTATTACCGTTGCCCGATTCGGAAAGTAATATCAAATAACTAAATTGGGAGTAAGAAAATGAATGTTAAGAATTTTATAATTCCTGCTATAGCATGCTTTTGCTGCTCTAGCTTTTTTATCTCTTGTGAAGAGCAAGGCTTGATGGTCAATGATAATGACGTCTCGTATATTATTTTTGCCAACGATATGACTAAAGACACTACAACTGTTTCTTTTAAAGTTTATAATGAGGGCGAAGTTCCGGAGATTCCATTAGAGGTTTCAGTATATGGTAAAGTTCAGGATAAAGATTTGAAGTTTTCTGTAAGTGTAGATGAAGACCGTACAACTTTACCTGCCGATTTATATGAATTACCAACAGAGTGTCTGATTGAGAAAGGGCAACTGACGGGAAATGTTTATATAAAATTTAAGAATTCAGAGATATTGAGTACTAACACGTTGATTTTAGCATTAAAGATAGATGAGAAGGAAGAAGTAAGAGAGGGGGCAAGACAATACTCAAGGGCAATTGTTACTGTAACAGATCGTTTGTTTAAACCCAGTTGGTGGTCGGTAGCTGATGCAGGTGGTGCTGATACTCCTCTCAACTCGGTTGAAGAGTATTATTTAGGGATATATTTAGAAGATAAATATAAGATGTTCTTGGATGAGTTGAAAAAGGATGATATGGTATTTGATGGTAAGAACAAACAAGTGCTACGTAAATATGCATTGAAGCTGAAAAATACTTTGAAAGATATTAATGCGGAAAGAGCAGCACAAGGTTTGGGACCATTGGTTGATGAGAAAACACAATTAGAGATTACAGTTCCTGTTGCAGGGTAATAGAAAGGAAGTTAGTTTATGAATAAATCGTTTGTATATATAGTCATAGCAATCTTATGTGTAGCTATGTCAGCTTGTCTGGATGATGACAATAATTATAATTATGATAAGCTAAATGAGCTTCAAGGAGGATATCAATCTATTGGAGGACTTAAAGATGATTATAGCATTGCTGTAGATGAAAAGTTAACTTTAACACCGACTTTTAAGTTTACAATTGATAGTATTGCACCGGATGTGAGTTATGAGTGGTATTTGGATGGCCAATTGTTAGCGGATGAACAAGGTCCGTCCTATACTTTCTCTTCTTCTAAAAGTGGTACTGCTCGAATTACTTTTGCTGTGATAGATAATAAGTCGGGGGTAAAGTTTGCGAGATCAACAACTGTTAAGATTCGGACAGAGTTTCAACGCGGATGGGCTATTCTTTCTAAAGGAAATGATAACAGGTCTATTTTGAACTTTATAATCCCTTCCACTGTAACCTATTTTACAACTATAGATGGGAATGAGGAAGCACGTGATTCATTAGTGTATCATAGAGTGAAGATGGATGTAACTCCTAATCTAGGAATGAATCCTATTGGTTTAATGGAAAATCTGGGTAATATGGATTACTATAGTTCATTGGGGCTTGAAGTATATGATGAACTGCTTGTAAAGCAAGATAAATGGGCTGAATTGAATGGTAATACTTTGGAACATGAATTGTATACTTTTGAAGAATTTAATAAAGATTTACCTGATAATTTTTCTCCCGTAGAAGCTGCTATGACATATTCGGCAAAATTACTTCGTAATGAGAATGGGCATGTTTTCTTAAATAATAAAATTGATGCGGGTGACTTTCATGCGGGATTTTATACATCTGTTCCGTTAAATAATGGAATGAAGTTTCGTAGACTGTTTCAGAGTCTTAAAATTAATGACCTTTATTGTTCCGTTATTCCAGCGCTGAAGGAAGATAATACATTAGTTGGAATTTATGACGGTGGTATTACTGTTAGTGATTATAGTACAACCATCAGTGAGAATTCTACTAAACTGACTGGAAATGTTTATGAAATTACAGAAATGAATGATCAGAAACATTTTCAGAAAATGTCTCAAGAAGTTGTGGATATGATTCCTGCTGCTAGTGCAAGGAAAAATGATTATGATGTTTCGGCAGCTGTTCCTGCTTGGGTTGCACTGATGAAAGAGCCTGGTAGTAATTCGTATGGATTGAGATATTTCGCATTGGAAGGAAAAGATGGAGGAGGTGTTGCAACTATCTCGGAAGCTGAATATTTTGAGAAAGGATTAGGTGTAATACCAAATTATAAAGACATTGCAGTTTTTAATAATAAAATGTTTGTTGTAATTGCAGATGGAAATAGACTATGGTATTGTCAATATGGTCAAGATCCGGAGACTGGTACTAACCATAATGAAGCAATGCTTTTGTTAGGAGAAATGACTAGTGATATAGTATCGTTAGCAGTTAATGACTTGTCTGCTTCTCCATATATGCCAAGTTATAATGGGCAATTGGGAGTTGCGTTAGCGGATGGAACATTCAGTATTTATGAAGTTAAAGAAACTAAGAATCAGGCTACTGGGGTTTGTGAAGAAGTAACTTTGGGTAAGCTGTTTCCTAATGAAGTTATAGAAGATAACCACTTTGGTAATGTTGTTGATGCACTTTATAAACTTGGTCGTGGGTTTGATTATTTCTGGTTTGAGTTTTAATTAATATATGAATGTTTTTTCGAAAGAATTATTATAATGAGTATTAAAGTTTTTTTTGTAGCTACTATACTAACATCTTGCACTATGGTGCAGATGCTTGCTCAGGTATCTATTGGTAAATCAAGCAATATATTTGCCAATTATGAATTGGCAGATAAATTTCAGGATTTTACTTTAGGAGGTAAATTATCTAATATTAGTTTATCGGTTTACCCTCGGGAGATAAACGATACAGATAATTTCTGGTTTGAGTTTCAGACGACAGTAGGTAAGGACTATTATTATGTGATGCCTGCTGCAGGAAAACGTGAACCTCTTTTTGATAAAGGGAAGATGGCTATGCAGTTGAGTGAATTTACCAAAGGTGTAGTAGATAGAAATAAACTGGATATCTCATCTGTAACTTTTGCCAAAGACCAAGGCTCGTTTGAATTTGATTATAAGAGTAAACGATATAGCTATAATCGTTTGACGGGTAAGTTGACATTAGTAGAGAAGAAAGAAGAAAAGAAGGAACCGGAAGAACCAATTTATAGTTGGATGACTTTTTCGCCTGATAAAAAGTATATTTTGTATGCTAAGAACCACAACTTGTATGTAAAGGGGAATAAAGCATTGGGAGTGGATACAACCGAGGTGCAGTTGACTACTGATGGGGTAGAAAACTTTTCTTATGCTCGTGAAGAGGAAGCTGGGGAGAATGGAGAAGTACCGACAACGGCGCTTTGGTGTCCCGATAATCGCCATATCTATGTTGTACGTGATGATAACCGTTTGTTGCGAGACTTCTGGGTAATCAATTCATTGGAAGATTCTCCTTCGTTGATAAAGTATAAATATGAGTTTCCTGGTGATAAGTATGTTACTCAAAATGAATTGACGATTATTGATATTGTAGAGAAAACGGCAAAAAAGGCGAAGATAGACAAATGGAAAGACCAATACATAATGCCTCTTCATGTTACTTCAGATAGCAAATACTTGTTCTTTGAACGTACTAAGCGTACTTGGGATGAGGTAGATGTGTGTTCTGTTAACCTCTCAACTATGGAAGTAAAGGAAGTTATTCACGAAGAAGATAAACCATATCGTGATCCACATGCCCGTAATGTTGCAATCTTAAATGATGGAAAAGATATTCTATTCCGTTCAGAGCGTACTGGTTGGGGGCATTATTATCATTATGATGGAGATGGAAACCTTAAGAATGTGATGACTTCCGGTGAATGGGTAACAGGTTATATTAATTCTATTGATACGCTGAAACGCAAAGTTTATCTGTATGGATATGGAAAAGATAAAAAAGTGAATCCTTTCTATTACATGCTTTATGAGGTTGATATTGACAAAGAAGGAGTAACTCCTTTGAGCACGGAAGACGGACAGCATAATGTGAATTTCTTGAAATCCCATAATTACTATGTAGACACCTATTCAAGAGTGGATATGGAGCCTAAAATTATGCTGAAAGATAGAAAAGGCAAGGTGATTATGGAGTTGGCAAAACCAGATCTGGATTTAGTTTATGCATCAGGCTGGAAAAAACCGGAACGTTTTGTCGTGAAGGCAGCCGATAATGTTACAGATTTGTATGGAGTGATGTGGAAACCGTCTGACTTTGATCCGGAGAAGAAATATCCGATTATTTCGGTTGTTTATCCCGGACCTTATTTCGGATTTGTACCTACTAACTTTACACTAGATGATAGTTATTGTACTCGCATGGCGCAACTCGGCTTTATTGTAATTACAGTAGGGCATCGAGGTGATACACCGATGCGCGGTAAGGCTTACCATCGTTATGGTTATGGTAATATGCGCGATTACCCACTGGCGGATGATAAATATGCGATTGAACAGCTAGCGCAACGTCATTCATTTATTGATGGAAAGAAAGTGGGTATTTACGGCCATTCCGGTGGTGGATTTATGGCTGCGGCTGCTATTTGTACCTATCCGGACTTTTATACGGCCGCTGTGTCTTGTTCCGGTAACCATGATAACAGTATTTATAATCGTGGATGGGGAGAGTGTTATAATGGTGTGAAAGAAGTGGAAAAGGTGGTGAAGGACAGTTTAGGCAACGAGACGAAAGAATATGAATATAAGTTCAGTGTAAAGTCGAATGCAGAAATTGCTAAGAACCTGAAAGGCCATCTGATGCTTGTGACAGGAGATATGGATAAGAATGTTAATCCTGCACACACTTATCGCATGGCTAAAGCACTGATTGAAGCTGGTAAAGATTTTGATATGTTGGTGATTCCGGGAGCTGGTCATGGATATGGTTCTGCAGATAAATATTTTGAAAGGAAAATGTATCGCTTTTTTGCCAAGCATTTACTGGGTGATGCTCGTGCAGACTGTTGGGAAGATATAAACCGTAGTAAATAAGGCAATAGATTAAACTATATGAAGAACTCTTTCTTTAGATATTTGTGTTTGGTAGCTGCGCTGCTGTCATACAACTCTGCCGGAGCAGAACAAAAAGTGAAAGATCAACCTGCCGAACGACAGTCTCACTTATTGAAACCATTGGATATAGCAGCTTGTATGTCGTGGAAGCGCGTCGAATCACCCGATATTTCTCCGACAGGGCGATGGGTAACTTATCGCATTGCTCCGATGGAATATAATCCCGATGATAAGGAGTCTAAGATATTACATCTGTTTGATTCGCGTACACGGAAAGAAATAGCATTGTCTGATGTCGAGCAGATTCAATATTATGATGCAGACCAGGCTATTTATTATCAGCAGGCGGATACTGCTGGAAATATGAAGACAATATTAATGTCGTTACCGTCCGGAGTGAAAACGGAGTGGGTGTATAAAGAATCTTTCCATCCTGTAGAAGGAGTTCCTTATTCGGTATCTGTAACCAATGTACCGGAAGATACGGTTAGCCATATTCCGGCTTTCGACCGCTTGGTAGTACGTCATCTTAAAACTGGAACTGCATTTCAGATTGACAGTATAGGCTACTATACGCTGTATAATCAGAATCGTTCAATTCTTTTTATTCGTAAACAGGCCAAAGGAAATGCTTTGTGTTATGGTCCACTGGCTGGTCCTTACCAAACTATTTATCAAAGCTCCGTCAAGAAAGAACCTTCTTCTTTCAGCCTTGATGCCAAACAGATGACTGGAGAGTTTACAGTGAACGATTCTTTATGGTATAATTTCTCTTTAAAGAAGAATACCTGTGATTTGGTCTTTGACCGTAAAGAGATTATTCTCCCTACAGGAATGGAACTTGCCCGGGCAACTCTATCACATAGCCAGAAATTTCTGACAATTGAGCTCAGACCCTATCAGGGAAAAGTGAGTAAAGATAAAAAAGAAGAGAAGGTAAAGCCTGATGAGAGCTTCGAGCTGGAATTATGGACTTGGGATGAATATGAAGTTCCTACTTTGCAGACGCGCGATCGTTATTTCCATCCCCAGTATTCGAAATATATCTATGATATTGCTTCTAAAAAAATGATGGAAGTGGCTCCCAGTTATGCCAATTTGTTGGAGCCGGACCGTGCGGAAGAAATTCATTATGTACTTTATACGGACGAAACTCCTTATCGTATGCAGAAAGAATGGCTTAATGAAATGCCGTTTGACATCTATTCTGTGAATGTGCATACGGGAGAAAAACAATTAGTAGGACGTAACTACAGGACAAGGCCGCGGTGGTCGCCAAACGGTAAATGGGCGGTGATGTATGATCCTATGGCGAAAGTCTGGAATAAATTTGATGGAGCTACAGGCAAGCTAACCGATATATCGACTGCTATCGGTTATCCTATATTTGAAGAAGACTATGACAAACCGAATCCTGCACCTGCTTATGGTATTGCAGGTTGGACTGCTGAAGGCAATAATGTATTGATTTATGACGCTTATGACTGGTGGAAGATAGATTTGACAGGAGAACGTCAGTCGGAGTGCCTTACGAAGGGATATGGACGTAAAAACCGGAAATTTATCCGTAAAATGACTAGCAATATTGATAAGGAAGTTTTTGATTCGGATGAAAAGATTATGGTGAGTGTCTGGGATACTGATACTATGGATGAAGAAATATGCTTGCTTGATATGAAAGGTAATCTGAAAAAACTGATGGGAGGTCCTTATATCTATGCAATTCACCGCTTCTCTGATAACCAGAAGTATTGTATCTGGAATCGTCAGAACATATCGGAATTTCGTGATTTATGGTGGAGTAAATCGGATTTCTCCAATCCAATCAGAATAACAACTGCTAATCCCCAACAAAATGAATATAAATGGGGAACGGTTAAGCTTCTGGAGTGGACGAATTACGAGAATAAGCCGAACAAAGGGCTGCTTTATCTTCCCGAAGATTATGATCCTAAGAAAGAATATCCAGTATTGGTACAATTTTATGAGACTCACTCTGGCGGATTGAATACTTATAATGCTCCAGGTTTGAGCAGTGCAATGGCGGATGTGATGTACTTTGTGAGTAATGGGTACATTGTATTTATGCCGGATGTACATTTTACTGTAGGAACGCCGGGACAGAGCTGCTATGATGCCGTAGTAAGCGGAACGAAATACCTGATAGAGCAGGGAATAGCACATCCGGGGAAAATAGGTCTTCAGGGACATAGTTGGTCAGGTTTCCAGGCTAGTTATCTGGTGACAAAGACGGATATATTTACTTGTGCTAATATTGGGGCTCCTATTACTGATATGGTAACCGGTTATTTGGGTATTCGTGGTGGAAGCGGTTTGCCGCGTTATTTCATGTATGAAGAATGGCAAAGCCGTATGGGAAAGAGTTTGTGGGAAGCCAAGGATAAATATTTGGCAAGTTCTGCTATTGTGGAAGCGGATAAAATACATACCCCATTATTAATTTGGCATAATGATAAGGATGAGGCTGTTGCCTACGAACAAGGTCGTGCACTTTATTTAGCAATGCGTCGTTTGCAACGTCCGGCATGGCATCTTAATTACAAAGGTGAAGGACATTTTCTTGGTAGTCAGGCAGCACAAAAAGACTGGACTATCCGAATGAAACAGTTCTTTGATTATTACCTGAAAGGAACGAAAGAACCGCGTTGGATGAAAGAGGGTATTCATCTAAGAGAGCGCGGAATTGATCAGAAATATGACTTACTAGAAAAATAAAAAAATGAAGAAACTATTAATTACAGTAATAGCTCTGTCTTGCTTTGCATTCAGCAGCTACGGACAAGACAAGGTGGAAAAACAAATTATTGGTAAATGGTGTAATCCTTATACCTATGAATCTACTGGTGAACTCAAAGGATTTGAGTTTGAGAAAGGTGGTAAATGTTCTGCTATCAATATTCCTTCTTTAGATTTAAAAACTTGGAAGATTGATAATGGTTATTTAATCGTTGAAGGATTTAGCAAAGGGGAAGATGGGAAGACGGAAGTGTATAAAACACGTGAACGTATTGGTTATGTAACATCTGATTCATTGGAACTGGTTGTTCAGGAAGCACAGCCGCGGTTGGCTTTTCTGTATCTGAATATGAAGTCGATAAAGAAGTTGGTGACTCCGGAAGTTGCACCAAAAGAAAAGTAATAAATCTCTCTCTTAATAATTTAGTGTTAATTTAGCATTATGTTGCTAATAGAAGCACCTTGTCGTAGGGATTACGATGGGGTGTCTTTTACTTTTTTATATCAGAATTGTAGCTCATTACGTAAATATTTATCAAATTATTACGATATGTTCTGAACAATTTAATATTATATTTAGCATGGAATATCGCTATTTAATTGTATTTTTGGCACAAAATGCCCAAAATGGATAGCAGAGAGATTTCCATAGAACAGATAAATAAACTGGATGCTACAGCTTTCCGTATGCTTTATAAGACTTATTATAAGGCATTGGTTTGTTATGCAATACAGATAACAGGGGAGTCTGGAGCTGCAGAGGATATTGTACAGGAACTGTTTTCTACTCTTTGGGAAAAGCAATTATCATTTAAGTCATTGGTGTCATTGAAGGCCTATCTATATAATTCCGTTCGGAATGCTTCAATTGATTATCTCAAACATAAAGATGTTGAATTTGATTATTTGCAGAAGATAATAGAATCACATCAGGAATACAGAGTAGGAGATGAGGAAGAAGATGATTTCTTTACAGAGGAGATTTTTCGGCAACTTTTTATGACTATTGATTCTTTGCCGGAACGTTGCAAACAGGTCTTTTTGTTGCATATGGAGGGTAAGAAGAATGAAGAAATAGCAGCTGCGCTTTATGTTTCTCTTGAGACCGTTAAAACGCAAAAGAAACGGGCGATGTCTTTGCTCCGGAAAAAGTTAAGTCCATATCATTTTGCATTGCTTTTGTCTATTCTTCCATAAAAAAGATATTTTTTGAAAAAAAGTTGTTTTAACTTGTCCCTCATTTTATTTGTTTAGTCGTCTTTATATAAATGATGCAAAAACATATAATGGAACGCAAAAGAAATATAAATTCTATAATTCATGACCAGCTACTAGGACAGCTTTCGGAAGAAGAAGAGAAACGATTGCAAGTTTGGATTGAAAGTTCTTTAGAAAATAAAAAGAACTATGAAAGTCTAATGCAAGATACTGATTTGTCTGAAAGATACCGTCAATTTGCAACAGTGGACGAGGAACAGGCCTGGAAAAAGTTTCAGGAAAAACATTTTCAAGTTCGTGGAATCCATCGCAGGATGCTTTGGAGATATGCTGCTATCTTTATGATCCCTATAATTATTGGTGCTGCTATTTGGGTGGGAATGTGGCGAAACGCTGATACCGTACCTGTAAGAGTACAGGATGATCAATTAGCAATGATACGTTCGGAAAAGATGGGAAAGCAGAAAGCTACTCTTGTATTGGCCGGCGGGCAGGAAATTGAATTGAAATCGGCTTCCCATCAATCGTTGCAGGACTCGACTATCTTGCCGATATTATCTCCAGAAGTTATGGAAGAAACACAATCAGAAAATGGAGACGTTACTGCTACTGACAATAATAAATTGGTCACTTATGATGATAGTGAATTTTGGCTCACTTTTGAGGATGGAACAAAAGTGCATTTGAACTATAATACGACTTTAAAGTATCCGTCGCATTTTAGTGCAGCTAGTCGTACTGTTTATTTGGATGGAGAGGCCTATTTTCAAATAGCTAAAGACGACCGTCCGTTCCGGGTTATAACAGCAAATGGGATTGTCAAGCAATATGGTACCTCTTTTAATGTCAATACACATGTAGCCGGAGTCACGAAAGTGGTATTGGTGGAAGGAGCTATCAGTGTTCTTCCTAATCAGGGGGATGAGCATAAGATACATCCGGGGGAACTGGCCGTCCTAAATGGAGCAACACAGGATGTTCAAATCAGCAAGGTAGATATAGAACCTTATATAGCTTGGAATAGCGGACGTTTTGTATTTGATAATTGTTCTTTGGAAACCCTTATGGAGGTGATATCCCGTTGGTATGATAAGAAAATAATGTTTGAAGATGAAGATATAAAGACGATACGTTTTACCGGCGACCTTGATCGTTACGGTTCTATAATCCCTATATTAAAAGCAATTCAAAGAGTTACTCATCTGGAAATGGATGTTGAAGGAGAAGCTATTATTATTAGAAGAGAATAAAACAATTATTAACCACATTTACTAAAAAAGGAGGAGGCCATGCAAATTAAAAGGGCCAGAGAGCGTATTGTGATGTCTCTCTGTATTATTTTTCTGTTGTTCGCACCGACATCGGCTACAGCACAGTCTAATTCAATGAAAGTATCCCTTAATTTAAAGTCTGCATCAGTTAAAGAGTTTTTTGATGCAGTGAAAGCTCAGACAGGTTTGAACTTTATCTATAACACTGAGCAAGTAAAGAGTATGTCTCGTATCACGATCCAAAGTAAGGGACAACCTATCACTGAAGTTTTGGATAAAGTATTGGCTAACACAGGCTATACTTACGAGATTGAAGGCAATATTGTGACTATTGTATACAAACAGTCCAAAGAGAAGAAAAAAATTATAACCGGAGTGGTAGTAGATGAGGGAGGAGAACCCTTGCCGGGTGTCACTGTTCTGATTATGGGGAAAGAGAGGAACATCGGCACGATGACGGATGCGGAAGGGGCTTTTTCTTTGGGACTGCCTGACAAAAATGTTATTGTGCGTATCTCTTTCGTTGGGATGCAACCGATAGAGATCCATACCGCAAAGTTGAATTTGGACAAGACACATACATTTCGGTTGAAACCGGACTCAAAGCAATTGGATGAGGTGGTGGTGACCGGCTATGCGAAAATCAGCAAGAATAGTTTTACAGGTACGTCTGTAACGGTATCTGCCGACCAACTGATGTCCGTCTCAAAGACAAACGTACTGGGTGCTTTGCAGGTGTTCGACCCTTCATTTCGTATTGCAGAAAACAACCTGATGGGGTCCAACCCAAACAACGTCCCCGAGTTGTATATCCGTGGGCGTTCCGGAATCGGAACTACCGAACTAGCTGCCGAAGACCTCTCTAAATCAGCGTTGAAGAATAATCCGAACCTTCCTACGTTTATTATGGACGGATTCGAAATCAGTGTACAGAAACTGTACGATATGGATCCGAGTCGCATCGAGAGTATTACGATTCTGAAAGATGCCGCTGCTACGGCAATGTATGGTTCGCGTGCTGCCAACGGGGTGGTGATTATTACAACTGTGATTCCGAAGCCGGGGAAAATTAATGTAAATTATAATTTTACCGGTACATTGGAATATCCGGATCTAACAGATTACAATCTGATGGACGCTAAGGAGAAGTTGCAGACAGAGGTTGCGGCAGGACTGTTTAAGGCCGATCCGGAAAGTGCAACATTCATTAGCGAGCAGAACAGGCTGGACCAGATTTATCATAAGAAACTGAATAATGTGGTTCGTGGTGTGAATACTTACTGGCTGTCGAAACCTCTCCGTACAGTGTTCAATCACAAACACAGTTTGTATCTTGACGGTGGAACAGAGAACCTGCGTTGGGGGGTCGACTTGTCGTACAACAACGATGCCGGTGTGATGAAAGATTCGTATCGTGACCGTATGTCAGGAGGTCTCTCTTTGTCATACACCTTGGGAAACTTCCAGTTGCGCAACAGCTTCTCTTACACCTATACTAACTCTTCAGATTCACCCTACGGCAGCTTTGCGGATTATACCTCCAAACTGCCCTACGACGTATATTTGGATGAGAATGGTAAGTATTTGGAGATGACGTATGGATGGAACGGAACCAGCGGAGGCGAGAATCCTTTGTACGAGGCTACATTGGGAAGCTACAGCCGTGATAAGTCGTGGGAATTGATAAACAATACGGAGTTGTTGTGGAACATTACTCCGCATTGGTTGCTCAAAGGTCAGTTTAGTGTGACCAAATCCAATTCGGAAGCCAATGATTTCTTGGATCCGCTTTCAAAGAAAAACAGCGATAGACTGTCATTGAATAATGTTGTTTCCGGTCAGTTGAATATCGTTACTGCCAACAGTTTGTCGTGGGACGCTACGTTGACCTTGTCTTACAACCGTAACATCAAAAAGAACAGCTTGAATTTCCTTGTCGGTATGAATGCCACATCAAGCACAGGCACCGGGCTTTCTATTGATTACCGAGGCTTTCCTTCCGGTACTCTCTCGTCGGTAGGCTATGCAAACTCTATATATGGCATGCCCTCAGCATCCGATTCCAAGAGTCGCTTGTTTGGTGCGTTGGGCACTTTCAATTATTCGTACGACAACATCTACTTAGCCGATGTGTCCATACGTCTCGACGGAAACTCCGAGTTTGGAGCCGATAAGCGTTTTGCACCTTTTTTCTCGGGCGGTTTGGGGCTGAATATCCACAATTATTCGTTCATGAAGGATATGGAATGGCTGGAACGTCTGAAAATACGTACCACTTACGGTGTTACCGGTAAAGTGAATTTTTCACCCTATGATGCACAGACTATGTATCGGATTATCAACGACAACTGGTATAAGACTGGTTTGGGAGCTTCATTGATAGCGTTGGGTAACCGCAATTTAGGCTGGGAAAAAACCAGAAACTGGGATTTGGGCTTGGATTTGAACATATTGAACGGATTGATTCAGTTGGACTTCTCTTATTACCGCAAGAAGACGGTCGATTTGGTCAACAGCGTGACTTTGCCCAGTTCTACGGGCTTTACTTCATACAAGGATAATATTGGTGAAGTGATGAACAAAGGAGTAGAAATCCAGTTGCGCAGTAACCTTTTCCAGAACAAAGATTGGTTAGTAGCTCTGTTTGCCAACTTAGGACACAATAAAAATGAAATTCTGAAGATCTCGGACAGCTTGAAAGATTACAATAACAAAGTCTTGGCGAAATACGATGATTATGATAAAGCTTACGAAAGAGCGGATGGGAAATATGCACAAACCTATTTGCAATATGTGGAAGGTGGATCGTTGACTTCTATTTTCGGAGTTCGTTCTTTGGGTATTAACCCGGCAGACGGTAAAGAGATTTTTGTGAAAAAAGACGGTTCGATTACTTATGACTGGGCTGCTTCCGATCAGGTGGTCATCGGAAATACTGAACCGAAAGCGCAAGGTACGTTTGGTCTGAATCTGCGCTGGAAGAATTTTACGCTCTTCTCTACGTTTATGTATGAGTTTGGTGGTCAGCGTTACAACCGGACGTTGATCGATAAAGTGGAGAATGCACTTATCTCTTCGCAGAATGTAGACCGTCGTGTGTTGAGCGGACGTTGGCAGAATGTAGGTGATATGGCACCGTTTGGCCGATTGCAGACAGGTATGATAGCCACTACGCGTCCTACAAGCCGTTTTATTCAAGACTACAACGTGTTGTCATTCAACTCGCTCACCATAGGCTATGATGTTCCTGCCGAACGATTGAAGAAGTTTCATTTGGGAATGCTCCGTTTCGAACTCTCGGGCAACGATTTCCTACGTACTTCGACCGTGCGTGCAGAACGCGGATTGGACTATCCTTATTCCCGTTCTTTCGCTCTGTCTGTGAAAATGAGTCTATAACCCCTTACAATTTACACAATGAAAATCAGAATTAAAAATACACTATATTTATTCTTAGTGATGCTGTTGGCGGGCAGTTGCGATTGGCTGGAAGTGTCTCCTTCCAACGAAGTGAATGAAGAAGATCTGTTCGCCAAAGGGAGCGGTTACCGTAATGCACTTAACGGCATCTACTTGAATATGTCGGACAACTCCCTTTATGGACGAAACCTGAGTTATGGATTTATTGAAGTACTGGGACATCAGTACCTGCCGGAACACCTTAAGAATACTGGCTCTTATTATAAAACTTACCAGTTTCTTTACGATGATACCGATGTGAAGTCTTTTATTTCGGCGATGTGGTCGAAAGGATATAATGTGATTGCCAGCTGCAATAACCTAATTCACAATATCAGTGAGGCAGACGCAATGCTTTTTGATGGAGTAGAGATGGAGAAGAATATGATCTGGGGCGAAGCGTTAGCATTGCGTGCATTGATGCACTTCGAGCTTCTGCGTATGTTTGCTCCTTCTATGGAGGTCGATGATGGAAAAGCATACATTCCTTATGTGGACGAGTATCCTGTTATCAATACAACCTATTACACAAACGCGGAAATCTTGAAGAAGATAGAAGCGGATTTTAAAGAAGCCCGACGTTTGGTAGCTATGTGCGATGTAGAGCAACACCCGGAATGGATGCAATATGATGTACGTATGAGAGGGGATGGAGTAACCACAGACTTGCCTGATGATGTGTTTTATGCTTTTCGCGGCTATCGCATGAATTATTATGCCATTACAGCTTGGATGGCACGCATGTATATGTGGGCAAAAGATTACGATGCCGCTTTCAGTTGCTCGGAAGAGGTTATTAACTCTACTTATAAAGACAGAGCTTATTTCGATTTCATTAATTCGGCAGAGTTATCGAAAGACAAGAAAGACAGCAAGAGCTTGATTTTTACGATTTCTCATAACAATGTATTGACCGATGAGTACAAGCCATTCACTAATAATGGTAGTGAAAATCTGTTCTTGTTCAGTAAAGATGATATTTATGATGAAGAACTGGAGAAGAAAGAAGATGTGCGTGGAAAAGATGAGATGTTGACATTGGTCACAGGAGCTTCTTATTGTTCCCGGAAATATCTGATAGAGGAGGGTACTATTGGTTATGACATGATACCAATGCTGAGATTGAGTGAATTGTATTATATAGTTGGCGAGTATTATGCACGTAACAATCAGTTGGATAAAGCTGGTGCGGCATTAGATGTTGTTCGTCATGCCAGGGGGCTGATGTTGGCTCTTCCCGAACCTTCATCTTTAGATGCTTTTTACAAGGAGATGATCAAAGAGATGCGTAAAGAATTGATTGGAGAAGGACAGTTGTACTTTCTGTATAAGCGTCTGAATATGAAAGAGCCTTTTGATATGGATGAAAAGAACGTGAATTTTGTGTTTGAGCATCCTGAAAACGAAGATATTTAATAAGATTAATACAGTAGAAAGATGAAACAATACATATTATTATCGTTATTTGCTTTGTGCTTGGTCGCTTGTTCTGAAGATGAAATAAAGCCCTATCATGGGGAGCACTATTTGTTTTTCAGTGAACTGATGGAAAGTGGAGATGAAGCAATCGAACTATCGTTTAACAACTATCCACTTGATGATGAACTGACAGTGAAAATTGGTATGCGATTGGTAGGAAGTCCGTTTGAAACGCCTACTGTTTATAAAGTTGGAGTAGTAGCAGACAAGACAACGGCACAAAGTGAAAACTATGAGTTACCCATCAATCCGACTTTTGGAGCTAATGTGGCGGAAGATGTTTTGGAATTGAAATTGAAGAAAACCGAATCACTGAAAGAGGATGTAGAATTGCTGTTAAGGATAGAGCCGAATGAACATTTTGCCGGAAGTGTAAAGAACTACGAGACTATAAAAATCGTATTCAATAACGTACAAAGCAAACCTTTATGGTGGACGAAAGATGTAGAAACCGTTTATTTGGGAGCATATACTCGTGAAAAGTATTTGGCATTGGTAGAATATGGTGGCGAGGAAGTGCTTCGTTTTGGAGAGTTGAATTCGGCAGAACAGCGTCAGTGTGCATTGCGCCTGAAAGATGCTATTGAAAAATATGGTTTGAAGGAAGCAAATGGCAAGCCGATGACAGTGCCTATTTATTAATTTAGTTTGAAAGAAATGTATATGAGAAAGATATATTGGATGACAGTGGCTGTCGTAGTTTGTTGCTTGTCTTCTTGCTATGAGGACAAAGGAAACTATGACTATAAGTTGATGAATGATGTAACTGTCAATTTTACGATGGAGGCTACTGAGTTTGTAATGGGCGATGTGCTGAAGATTGAACCTCAACTTGCATTCTCTTTGGGAGAAGAGACCAACAAACTAGCATATTCATGGTCGTTGAACAGACGGCAAATCTCTACCGATCGTAATCTGAATTGGATGGCGGATGAAGAAGGAAAATATATGGATTTGCGACTGACCGTGACAGATACGGAAACTGGTGTATCTTATTTTTATGCTTCGAGTATTACTATAACTTCTCCTTATGTAAACAGTGCTTGGGTAGTCTTGTCTGAAAAAGAGGACAGAACGGCAATGTTGACCTACCTACGTCCGACTACAAAGATTGTACCAGGCGAAAACGGCAAAGAAGACGAGTCTGTGTATGATTGTGCTGTGACTAAAGATGTGTATGGTATTTCTAATGCCGGTAGTTCTCTGGGAGGCAAGCCGGTCTCTATCAGTCAGCACTTTGTCTCCTTCTGGGCAGAAGACAAACCGCAGGACTTTACCAGTTGGCTTTGGCTGGTGCAACAAGGGGGACAAGGAACAATAGATGTTTCCGGAAGTACCTATAAGACCGAAGGTACATTGCCGTCTATGTTCATTCATGGAGCCTATCCGCAAGGGTTCGAACCTTGGAGGGTATATGATATGCTGTATCTTTCTATGGCAATAGGCATGGATGGAAAGGTATATACTCGTATTAAGGATTCTTATAAACTGTTTAACAACAGTTTTTTTATGGACGAACTTCCATTGTCATACCGGCAACAACCGGTAGACGGTACGATGATAGTACGTGCTCCGCGTTTTTGCGATCATGGAGGAACGCTACTCTATGATAAGAACTCGAAACGATACTTTCATATTACAGATTGTCAGTCATGGAATGGCAGGAAGTATTGTGGACAGCTGATTGTACCTTCTGTTACTAATGAGTCAATTTATGAGAGAAATCCAGATTGGGGTAAATTGGACGATATGTCTGATTATGAAGTGCTTTATGTGGACGCTCATAGTGATGATTCTTGGATGGGATTGAAATATGCGGCAGTGCTTCGTAAAAGTAACCGTTATTTTTTGCAAGATTTCACCGTAAGTGATTATTATGGGGGAGGAAGTATTGATGCTGAGATTAACTCGCAGACAGATGTAACGTCAGAATTGGGTGCTATAATGAAAGAAGATTCTCAATTTGCTTTGTATTATGCACAAGATTATCGCCCTTATTTGTTGATTTCCAGTGGAAACTCCTTATATTTCTACTATTTTAATGGAAGTAAAGTGTATAAATACCATCAATTTGATGCTCCGATAAAAAGTATTGATGTAAATAATTCTTCTTTCCAGGGTGATGCCGGTGTCGGGTTAGAAAATGGTGAATTTTATGTCTTGGATTTCTCTACTTCCGTTATTCGGGATGTTATGAATACTGGCGATTCGAAAGAAAAAATTCGTTTCAAGCAAGACGGGTTGGGTAAAGTTATAGAAGTCATCTATAAGTGGAAGCAAGCCGCCAACTGGATATAAATCAATTATTAAAAATTAAAATATTTATATGCGGAGAAAAATCTATTTATTTCTCTTGGTCGCATTATGCGGGGCTATGATCAACCCCGCCGTAGCCAAGAAGAAAAACAAGAAGAAAGCTTCTACGGAAGCTACGACAAAAAAGAAAGAGAAGAAAGAAACTAAGTATGACAAACTGTTCAAAGGCAAGAAAGTCACGACAGCAAAAGGTTTCATTACTCTTCATCAGTTTGATAATAAAGTTTATTTTGAGTTGCCGCTCAAAGTGCTCAACCGTGATATCCTGTTGGGATCTACAATTGCAGAAACAACGGATAATCAGTTTGGATGTGTAGGTGAGAAGTCTAGTGATCCTTTTTTGATTCGTTTTGTGCAGCGTGATTCAACGATCACATTGCGTCGTGTGCAGGCAGGACAGTTTTCGGATGATCGGGAAATAAAAAAACGTTTGCAGAGTAGTACAATGCCGGCTATTGCCGAAACTTTTGAGATAAAGGCTTACAATAATGACAGTACTGCGGTTGTATTTGATATGACCAGCTATCTGTTGAGCGATAAGAAGATGCTCTCTCCTTTCTCTCCTTATTCATTGATAGAAATGATGGGAGCGAACATTGATAAGAATTTTGAGAAGGAAAGCTCCTTTATACAGGGCATCAAAGGTTTTGAAGACAATGTCAGTGTCCGTTCCTTGTTGACTTATAAAGTAAGTGTAGGGGCTAAAGGAGGTTATGCGGTAAAAAATATGCCTTTCTCGGCTGTGATGAACCGTAGCTTTATCTTGTTGCCGGAAAAGCCGATGCGTCATCGTTATGCCGATCCGCGTATTGGTATTTTCGAACACTCTATTGTTGAGTTTGCTTCCGAAGGACGCGGATTGCGTACTCGCCATATTGCTCATCGTTGGAATCTGGAGCCGTCGGATTCTGCCGCATATCTGCGTGGAGAGTTAGTAGAACCTAAAAAGCCTATTGTTTTCTATATTGATGATGCATTCCCGTTGAGTTGGAATAAATACATTCATAAAGGAGTTGAGGTATGGCAGAAAGCATTTGAGAAGATTGGCTTTAAGAATGCGATTATAGCAAAGGATTTTCCTAAAAACGATCCTAACTTTGATCCGGAAAACATCAAATATTCTTGTATCCGTTATGCCCCTTCTACTGTAGCCAACGCAATGGGACCTTCTTGGATTGATCCTCGTTCGGGAGAGATCATAAATGCATCAGTAACGGTATATCATAATATTGTGCAGTTGGTTCAGTACTGGCGTTTTCTGCAGACTGCCCCGGCAGATAAAGAAGTTCGTGATGTAGTGTTGCGTGAAGACTTATTGGGAGACTGTATCGCTTACGTGCTTTCTCATGAGGTAGGACACACTCTGTCTCTAATGCATAATATGGCGGGTTCTTCTTCCATTCCTGTAGAGTCATTGCGTGATCCGAAATTTACTCAGGAGTATGGAACGACTTATTCTATCATGGATTATGCACGTAATAACTATATAGCACAGCCGGGCGATAAGGAGAAAGGGGTACGCATGACACCTCCTGAACTTGGCGCTTATGATTATTATGCGATCTCTTGGTTGTATAAACCAATATTTGAGGCGAAAACATCTGAAGAAGAAATTCCTATACTGGACAAATGGATCAGTGAGAAATCGGGTGATCCCAAGTATCGTTATGGTAAGCAGCAGTTTAAACGTCGCTTCGATCCGAGTTCCGTAGAAGAAGATTTGGGAGATGATCCTGTGAAAGCTTCAGAATATGGACGTCGTAATCTGCAATATATCCTGAAACATATTAATGAATGGGTAGCAGACAAAGATAAGGATTTTGAGTTCCGTACTGCTTTATATGATGAAGTTGTCTATGGATATGTACGCTATTTAAGCTTCGTGTTAGCTGATATCGGAGGTATTTATCTGAATGAACGTTATGACGGAGATCAGCGTCCGAGTTACCAGACTGTGTCGAAAGAGCAACAGAAGAAAGCGTTGAATTTCTTGTTGAATGAGTTGAAAGATCTTTCTTGGTTGGATGCGAATGAGACTTTGAAAGAGTTTCCTATCCGTACTTCTGTAGCTATGCAAATGGAGAACGCGATTATTGATGGTATCTTATCTCGTTGTGGTGCTGTTTCTATCTGTTCGGATAAGGCGACATCCGCTCCTTACACTCAAAAAGAATATCTGGCAGATATCGAACGTTTTGTATGGGCACCGACACGTGCTGGTAAAACTTTGACAGATACGGAGATGCGTCTGCAGATGAATTATCTGACAAAACTGATAGAAGGATCTGTAACCGGAGTTGCTAAAAATGCGACTCGTAAAGGTATTACGGATATGTATGGTATTATTGAGATTCCTGAATGGTTGAAGGCTGCTTCTCGTGAGCGTTTTGGCATCGTCTCGGAAGAATTTATGGGATGCTTTAATAATAAGCATGCTGAAATGCAGGCAGCCCGTTTGGAAGAAATTAGCGGTTTTGAGGATGATGTTGATTTGAAGGCTCCGTTGGAACCGATGGAACATGTTTATTTCGGCGAATTGAAGAAAATCCGTAGCTTGGTTGCAGCAAGTGCTTCTACCGGCTCTGCTGATACGCAACGCCATTATCGCTTATTGTTGTACAAAATTGATCAGGCATTAAAATGATAGGAAGTATGAGAAATAGATATAGTAAGATACTTTGTTTATTGCTTCTTTTTATGTGTTGCCTGCCACAAGACGGAAATGCGATCTGGCCTTTTAAAAAGAAGAAAAAAGAGGAAAAGAAAGAAGTGCTGACACCTTATCAGAAGCTTTTCAAGAACAAGAAAGTGCAGACAGCTCATGGGCTGATGACTATTCATAAGGTGGAAGATAAAGTGTATGTTGAGTTTCCGGTTGCTATGTTAGGACGGGAACTGTTGCTGACTTCTTCTATAGAAAACACGAGTGACGGTGGGGAAGGTGCACCGGGACAACTGGGCGGAACAGATGTACGTCTGCGTTTTGAGATGATCGATTCGACAATCGTGGCGCGTATGCCTTTGTTGAGCAAACCTGTCAATACGAGTGGTGACTCTGATATTACCCGTGCACTGAATCATTCACATAATCCGGGTATCTTCAAGAGCTTTAAAGTGTTGGCATGTACGCCGGATAGTTCCGCTCTTGTAGTGAATATGAAAGGTTTATTCTTGGAAGGTTCGGCTTTTACCAAACCTTTCCCATCGACTTCTGCTAACGGCTATTATGGTTTTGTATCTCGCGACCACTCTTTGGAATCTGATAAATCGTCTGTTTTGGGCGTTTCCGCTTCCGGAGATAATATTACCGTTCGTGAAGAATTGGCATATAAGGTGAATCACACTTTGATGGGAGCTTATAGTATGTATGAGAATGTTCCGTTGACGGCTGTGGTAAATAAGATGTTATGTGTTTTGCCGGAAGAGCCTATGACTCCCCGTTTGGCAGATTCACGTCTTGGATTGACTACACAGTTAAAAAGTGACTTCGCCGGGGCGGGGCAAGAGGTGAAGAATATACGTTATGCAAAACGTTGGCGGATTGAGCCTTCGGATTCCGCTGCTTACCGTCGGGGTGAACTGGTGGAACCGAAGAAACAATTAGTATTCTATATTGATAGCTTACTACCCGTCAAGTGGCATCCTTACATTAAAGCCGGAGCGGAATCCTGGAATAAGGCTTTTGAAAAAATTGGTTTTAAGAATGTGATTTGTGTGAAAGAGTTTCCTAAGAATGATACTTTGTTTAATGCACACAGTTTGGATTGCATGACCATCCGTTACTCTGCTTCATGGATGAATACTGCACAAACCACTCTTCACTCTGATGCTCGTACCGGTGAGATTTTGAATGCTTCTATATTGATTAATGCGAACTTGATCAGTGTACAGTATGTAGACCGTATTGCGGCAACTGTGGCAACCGATCCTCGTGTACGTACTGTTATTTTCCCGCAAGAGGTGCAAGGTGAACTGATTCAAGCCGCTATTGCTCAGGCAGTAGGAACAGGATTAGGACTTGCAGCGAACTGGGGAGCTTCTGTTGCTTATCCGGTAGACTCTTTGCGCTCTGCCAGCTTTACGCAAAAGTATGGTTTAGCCTCTTCTGTGATGGGTGGGGTAGTGATTAATGATGTGGCTACGGCTGATGATGTCCGGAAAGGAGTGCGTTTGGTCAATACGAACCCTGGACCGTATGATGAATTGGTTATCAAATATCTGTATCAGCCTATCTATGCCTCTTCATTACAGGAAGAAAAAGCAACGTTGGATAGCTGGATTCGTCAACACACAGGAGATTCTCATTATGCTTATATCCGTAATCAGTCTCGTTTTGATTCAGATCCGCGTAATGCTCGTGGGGGCTTGGGAGACGATCATTTGAAGTCATTTGATTACATGCTTTCCAATATCCGTACCGGTTGTGAGAATTATTATACTTGGTTCTCAAAAGGGGACAAGGATATGACAATGCGCAAGCGGGTATATTCAGCACTTTGTGATCGACTGAATAGTCGTGTATATGCGATTCTTTCGTATGTCGGTGGTATTTATCTGAACGATATTCGTGAGAAAGATGTGCTTCCGAGTTACTCGATGGTAGACCGCGAGAAGCAAAAGGCTGCATTGGACAGGGTGCTGAGCCTGGCAAAAGATCTGGACTGGATAGAGAGTGCAGCTCGTGCTACAGATTTCACAATTGCTGATAAGAAGGCAGATATGATGCGTTTGGAAATTTTCAAGAATATCTTTAATCGTTTGCCTTATATCGAAGTGTGTACGGAACGTTTCCCGGAAACGGCTTATACGGCTTCTGAATATTTGGATGACATTTATAATGTAGTATGGGAAGGAACTTTGAAACGTCGTACGTTGGATAATGTTGAGAAGGCTCTGCAGACTGCTTTTCTGGAAAGTATTATTGCTACCTCTACAGTGACTGCACCTATTGGTAGCTTTAAGGCCTCAAAGACGTCATTTGCAGATACCCGGAAATCGGAGATCAGTCTGGCTACTTTGCGTGAAGGAGAAAATGTAGAGCACTATCTGCATTCTTTGCAGACTCCTGAAGAAGTAAGTGGTTTCTCATCCATTCCGCCTATTTATACGAATCAGACCAAAGTCGCTGCATATTATTTTGATATGTTGATGCGTACGAAAGAGATGTTGGAAAAGAGTATTGCGGTTATGCCTGAGGCTGATCGTTCACATTATGAACTTTTAATTTATCGCATAAATAAAGCGGTAGAGATCAAATAATAAATTTCTCTCTCTTGAATAAATAGTGTTAGCAATTCCGTTGCTAATGAAAACGCCCCGTCGTAGTGATTACGATGGGGCGTCTTCATTATAGTTAGTGTATGTTACAGTATAGTATGTTTTAGTAAACTGATTACTTTTTGAAACCGTTTGCTGTTGAGGCTTGCTTACACTTGTCGCATAGCTAATGCCTTATTCTCCGCAGCTTCCATAATTTCCCGTTCTCCGGGTCCTTTATCGTTAATACCGCAAAGATGAAGAATCCCGTGGATAATGACACGGTGCAGTTCGTCGTCATAAGAAGCGCCAAATTGCTCCGCGTTAGTGCGTATTGTGTCCAGGCTAATGAATAAGTCGCCTGATAAACGATCACCTTCACAATAATCGAAAGTAATGATATCGGTGTAGTAGTCGTGTTGCAGATATTGACGGTTAACCTCCAGAATCTTTTCGTCCGAGCAGAAGATATAAGCGATTTCACCGAGTCTTTTTCCATAAGAAGCTGCTACAGCTTTTATCCATTCCGTAGTCTCACGTTTCTTGATATCAGGCATTTTTACGCCTTCAGTTTGATAAGTTACAGCCATAATTGAATGTTATGATTTAAAAGAAAAATAAATAACTGATTAAGATAGCGGCTATGATACCCGAAAAGTCTGCAATCAGACCACAGGTCACCGCATTACGAGTTTTGGTAATTCCCACACTGCCGAAATAAACGGCCAGAATGTAGAATGTAGTATCTGAAGCTCCGCGTACAACACAGCTCATATGCCCAACAAAAGAATCCGGTCCTAGTTCTTTCATCGTATCGATCATCAGGCCGTTTGCACCGCTGCCACTAAGTGATTTCATCAGTGCAGTAGGTAGGGCCCCGACAAAGCTCGTATCAACCCCACATAGACCTACTATATAGCCGATACCTCCCACCAGAAAATCCATTGCTCCCGAAGTGCGGAACACTGCAATTCCTACCAGAAAAGCAACCAGATAAGGAATGATGCGTACAGCCGTCGTAAATCCTTCTTTGGCTCCTTCTACAAAAGAATCGTATACATTGATTTTCTTTCTGATTCCCGTTAAAATAAACAGGATGATGACACTGAACAACAGAATATTCGCTATCAGTGTAGAATAAGTGCCCATATCCTCTCGCGATACACTTAGAAACAGATAGATCAATCCCGAAAAGAAAAGGCAGATAACACCCATTAAAATGAGAATTGGTTTATTGATTAAGTTTATCTTTTGAGCGATGCTGACTGCTATAACTCCGACTAAAGTTGAAATGAAAGTACTTATCAGGATAGGAATAAATACATCCGTAGGTTGTGCAGCTCCCATTTGTGCACGATATACCATGATGCTGATCGGAATAATGATGAGGCCGGAGGTATTAATCACCAAGAACATAATCATTGGATTGGAAGCGGTATCCTTTTTCGGATTCAGTTCTTGCAGTTCTTTCATGGCTTTCAGTCCCAACGGGGTGGCGGCATTGTCCAAACCGAGCATATTGGCAGACATATTCATAAAGATGGAGCCTAGCACCGGATGCCCTTTAGGAATGTCCGGAAATAAGCGGCAAAGCACCGGACTTAGAAAGCGGGCCAATGCATTAATCAATCCGCTGTTCTCGCCAATCTTCATGATGCCCAACCAAAGCGCCAATACTCCTGTAAGACCTAGCGAGATTTCAAAAGCTGTCTTTGAAGAGTCGAATGTAGAGTTCATGATAGCAGTGAATATCTCTGTGTCTCCAAGAAAAATAACTTTCAGGAGGGCGATGATGAAGGCAATAACAAAGAATCCTATCCAAATGTAATTTAGAACCATAGTTGATTGTATGTATATAGATAATGCAAAAGTAATATTTTATCGTTGCTTTTCATGCTATCAGGCTTTTTTATTCAGCTTTCTTATACTGAAAATGAATGTAAATCTCTATCTTTGTCTCCTACTTTCAAGAAATAAATGGAACAGGAAGATTTTAACATACGCGAACATCAGCTTACTTCAAAAGAACGGGATTTCGAGAATGCACTCCGTCCGTTAAGCTTTGAGGACTTCAGCGGACAGGACAAGGTGGTGGAAAACCTTCGCATTTTTGTGAAGGCGGCGCGCCTGCGTGGAGAAGCACTCGATCATGTGCTGCTTCACGGCCCTCCCGGATTAGGAAAAACAACTCTTTCGAATATTATCGCCAACGAATTGGGAGTTGGATTTAAAGTAACTTCCGGTCCTGTACTTGATAAGCCGGGAGATTTGGCAGGTGTATTAACTAGTCTTGAGCCGAATGATGTGCTTTTTATTGATGAGATTCATCGGTTGTCTCCGGTAGTAGAAGAGTATCTTTACTCTGCTATGGAAGACTATCGTATCGATATTATGATTGATAAAGGTCCTTCTGCGCGCAGCATTCAAATTGATTTGAATCCTTTTACGTTGGTTGGAGCGACAACACGTAGTGGTTTGCTGACAGCTCCGCTTCGTGCCCGTTTCGGTATTAACCTGCATCTGGAGTATTACGATGATGATATCTTGAGTAGCATAATTCGTCGTTCCGCATCTATATTGGATGTGCCTTGTTCGATACGTGCGGCGGCTGAGATCGCTTCCCGCAGTCGTGGAACCCCTCGTATAGCCAATGCGTTGCTCCGTCGGGTACGTGACTTTGCGCAGGTGAAAGGCTCCGGCTCTATTGATACGGAGATAGCTCAGTTTGCATTGGAAGCACTGAACATCGACAAATACGGCTTGGATGAAATAGATAACAAGATTCTCTGCACGATTATAGACAAGTTCAAGGGTGGTCCTGTGGGACTGACGACTATTGCAACCGCTTTAGGAGAAGATGCGGGAACCATTGAAGAGGTATATGAGCCTTTCCTCATAAAAGAAGGATTCATGAAACGTACTCCTCGTGGGCGTGAAGTGACGGAGCTTGCTTATAAGCATTTGGGAAGAAGTCTTTATAGCGGAAACCAGAAAACGTTGTTTGGTGATTAATGATCGTTTAATCATTGACCACCAAACAACTAATCACTAATAAAAATGGCAGAATTAAAATCATTGGCAAAAGACACTGCAATTTATGGTGCAAGCAGTATTATAGGGAAATTCCTTAATTATCTGTTGGTGCCTATCTATACGATCTCCCTTCCGGCTTCGAGCGGTGGCTATGGGGTAATCACTAATATGTATGCCATTGTAGCTTTATTACTCGTATTGCTGACTTTTGGTATGGAAACCGGTTTTTTCCGTTTTGCAAATAAGGGAGATGATGATCCGAACCGGGTATATTCTACCTCTTTGTTGATGGTGAGCAGTGTCTCTCTTACTTTTTTGCTTCTCTGCCTTCTGTTTTTGTCTCCTATTGCCGATTTATTCGGTTATGGAGAACATCCTTGGTATTTAGGGATGATGCTCATCGTGATTGCGATGGACGCCATACAAGCCATTCCTTTTGCATATCTGCGTTATAAGAAACGTCCCATCAAGTTTGCGGGGCTGAAGCTACTCTTTATATTTATCAGTATTTCTTTGAATATCACTTATTTCGTGGTTCTGAAAGGTACGGATGTAGGAGCTGCTTTCTTGATAAATTTGATTTGTTCGTTTACGGTGATGATGGGACTAATACCGGAATTTCGTGCTTTCCGTTATTGCATTGACCGTTCTTTGATGAAACGAATGCTCTATTATTCGTTCCCGATGTTGATTCTCGGTATTGCCGGAATCTTGAATCAGGTAGCCGATAAGATTATTTTTCCGTTTGTCTATCCGGATGAGGCTGAAGCAGCCGTGCAGCTTGGCATTTACGGGGCAACCAGTAAGATAGCCATGATTATGGCAATGTTTACCCAAGCCTTCCGTTTTGCTTATGAGCCCTTTGTGTTTGGCAAGAGCAAGGATAAGGATAACAAACAGATGTATGCACAGGCTATGAAGTTCTTTATCATTTTCACCGTGCTTGCTTTCCTGGCGGTGATGTTCTACTTGGATATTTTGCGGTATGTCATAGGCCGTGATTATTGGGAGGGACTTCGTGTAGTTCCTATTGTGATGATTGCCGAGATGTTTATGGGTATTTATTTCAACCTTTCTTTCTGGTATAAGTTGACGGATGAGACCAAATGGGGAGCTTACTTCTCGCTGATTGCTTGTCTCATTGTTGTACTGATGAATATTTTCTTGATTCCTATATATGGGTATATGGCTTGTGCCTGGGCCGGTTTCACCGGTTATGCTGTAGCTATGCTGCTGTCCTACTTTGTCGGTCAGAAGAAATACCCTATCGGGTATGATCTGCGGGGAATCGGTTGCTATGTGGCGTTAGCTGCCGTTTTGTACATTCTCGGGGAACAAGTGCCTATCTCTAATCTTGCGCTCCGTCTTGCTTTCCGTACGATACTCTTATTACTGTTTGTTGCTTATATTATCAAACGCGATCTACCGTTAAGTCAGATCCCTGTTATTAACCGATTCATAAAGAAGAAATAATCATGAAGACAGATGAACGCAATAAATTTGCCATCAAATCCTTTCTAGGCGAATATCTGGACTTGAGAAAGGATAAGGATAACGAACTGGAAACAGTTGATTCTATCCGTAAGGGAGTAGAGTTCAAAGGAGCTAACTTATGGATTCTAATCTTTGCCATTTTTATGGCGTCACTTGGTTTGAACGTCAATTCTACTGCTGTAATCATCGGTGCCATGCTGATTTCTCCATTGATGGGACCTATCATGGGAGTAGGACTGTCTGTCGGTTTGAACGATTTTGAACTGATGAAACGCTCTTTGAAGAGTTTCCTTATTACGACAGCTTTCAGTGTGACGACCGCAACGATCTTTTTTCTTTTCGCTCCTATCGCCGGTTCGCAATCAGAGCTCTTGGCGCGTACTTCACCTACAATCTACGATGTATTTATCGCACTCTTCGGTGGTCTGGCGGGTGTTGTAGCTCTTTCCACCAAAGAAAAAGGAAATGTGATTCCGGGAGTTGCTATCGCTACTGCATTAATGCCGCCGCTTTGTACGGCAGGATACGGATTGGCATCTGGTAATCTCATTTATTTTCTGGGAGCCTTCTATCTCTATTTCATCAACTCCGTATTTATCAGTCTGGCTACTTTTCTCGGTGTCCGTGTGATGCACTTCCAACGGAAAGAGTTTGTAGATAAAACCCGTGAGAAGACCGTACGCAAGTACATTGTTCTGATCGTCATCCTGACGATGTGTCCGGCTGTTTACCTGACCTACGGCATTATAAAAAGTACTTTCTACGAAGCGGCAGCCAATCGTTTTATTAACGAACAGCTGGGATTTGACAATACGCAAGTACTCGACAAAAAGATCAGTTATGAACATAAAGAAGTCCGCGTTGTTCTGATCGGTTCTGAGGTGCCGGATGCGTCCATCTCCATCGCTCGCAGCAAATTGAAAGAATATAAGCTGGACGATACAAAGTTAATTGTATTGCAGGGTATGAACAATGAAGCGGTAGATGTGTCTTCCATTCGTGCTATGGTGATGGAAGACTTCTACAAGAACAGCGAGCAGCGGCTTCAGGAACAGAAAGTGAAGATCTCCCAACTGGAGAAAACTTTGGAAGAATACAAGACATATGATGCAATGAGCCGTAAACTGGTTCCTGAGTTGAAGGTCCTTTATCCTTCCATCACCACTCTTTCCATTGCTCATTCACTTGAGGTACGGGTTGATTCGTTGAAAACGGATACAGTCACATTGGCTGTACTGAAGTTCTCCAAACGCCCCTCCGTTGCCGAGAAAGAGAAAATCAGCGAATGGTTGAAAGCTAGGGTGGGAGCCAAGCAGTTGCGACTGATTACAGAATAATGAATCTAAAAATAAGAACATGAAATTCAGACTAACCGCCGTCGTGCTTCTTTCTATCTGTCTCTCGAATGCTTTTGCCGATGAGGGAATGTGGTTGTTGGGAAACCTTAAAAAGAACAAGCAGACAGAACGGGTGATGAAAGATCTTGGTTTGCAGATGCCTGTAAGCAAACTCTATAATCCGAAGAAACCGTGTCTTGCGGATGCTGTGGTTAGCTTTGGAGGTTTTTGCTCGGGAGTGGTGGTCTCGGACGACGGGCTGGTTTTTACTAACCATCACTGCGGGTTCAGCAGTATTCAGCAACACTCTTCGGTGGAGCACGATTATCTGAAAGATGGCTTCGTGGCGCGTAGCCTTCAAGAAGAACTGCCGAATCCGGAGTTGTATGTCCGTTTTCTGCTTCGCACGGAAGATGTTACCAAGCGGGTACTGTCTGCTGCCAAATATGCCAGAACAGAAGCGGAACGCAGGGTAGCCGTCGACTCTATCATGAATGTAATCGGAATGGAAGTTTCCGAGAAGGATTCTACCTTGACCGGTGTTGTAGACGCTTATTATGCGGGAAATGAATTTTGGCTTTCCGTCTATCGGGATTATAATGATGTACGCCTGGTTTTTGCTCCTCCTTCTTCTGTCGGTAAATTCGGGTGGGATACGGATAATTGGATGTGGCCGCGTCATACTGGTGATTTTAGCGTATTCCGTATTTACGCCAATGCCCAGAACGGTCCGGCGGACTATTCCCCCGAAAACGTTCCCTATCACCCCGAATATGTAGCTCCTATCTCTTTGGACGGCTATAGGGAAGGCTCGTTCTGTATGACGCTTGGTTATCCGGGAAGTACGGAACGCTATCTTTCTTCGTACGGTATCGAAGAAATGATGAACGGCATTAATCAGGCTATGATTGATGTGCGTGGAGTGAAACAGGCTATCTGGAAGCGGGAGATGGACCATCGTCCGGATATTCGTATCAAGTATGCTTCAAAGTACGACGAGAGCTCTAACTACTGGAAAAACAGCATTGGAACAAACAAGGCTATCAAGCATTTGAAAGTTCTGGAAAAGAAACGGGCGGCTGAGGCTGCACTTCGCGAATGGATTCAATCTCATCCGGCGGAAAGAGAAAAGTTGCTTCGTCTTTTTTCTTCTTTGGAATTGAGTTACAGCGGTCGTCGGGAGACAAATCATGCCTTAGCCTATTTCGGTGAAGCATTTATTAATGGTCCTGAACTGGTTCAGCTTGCCTTGGAAATCTTGAATTTCGATTTTGAGGCGGAAGAGAAGCAGGTAGTTACACGTATCAAGAAACTATTGGAGAAATATGACAACCTGGATCTTGCCATTGACAAAGAAGTCTTTGTTTCCATGCTCAAAGAATATCAGGCAAAAGTAGACAAGAAGTATCTGCCTGCCATGTATGAGAAGATTGATACGCTTTACAACGGGAACATTCAGGCCTATGTGGATTCTCTGTATGCCACGTCCCAAATAACCTCTTCCAAAGGTCTGAAACGTTTCTTGGAGCGGGATACTACCTATAACTTATTTGAGGATCCGGCTGTAGCTTTAAGTCTCGATCTGATAGTGAAGTATTATGAGATGAATCAAAGTATCTCTGAGGCTTCCGAGCAGATAGAACAGGGGGAGCGTGTGTTCAATGCTGCCATGCGTCGTATGTATGCCGACCGTAACTTCTACCCCGACGCTAATTCTACCATGCGTTTGAGCTTTGGGACGGTGAACGGTTACTCACCTTTTGACGGGGCTGTTTATGATTATTATACGACTGTAAAAGGAATCTTTGAAAAGGTGAAAGAGCACGCCGGAGATATTGACTTTGCTGTCCAACCGGAACTGCTGAGTCTGTTTTCTTCCGGTGATTTCGGTAGATATGCTAATGAAAAGGGGGATATGAGTGTTTGCTTTATCTCTAACAATGATATTACGGGAGGAAATTCCGGCAGTGCCATGTTTAATGGTAAGGGTGAATTGTTGGGACTGGCATTCGATGGTAATTGGGAAGCAATGAGCAGTGATATTGTCTTTGAACCCGAGCTTCAACGTTGTATAGGTGTAGACATCCGTTATGTACTTTTTATTATAGAAAAGTACGGAAAAGCAGGGAATCTTATCAAGGAGTTGAAAATAGCCAAATAAAACAGTTTATATGTATACCGAAGTCTTTTTCACCACAGATTACACGGATTAACACAGATTAGGACGAAGATTAAACGTGAATTGAAGAAAGAAAAGAATAAAACGTTTCTCCTCTCTTAATCTGTGTTAATCCGTGTAATCTGTGGTGAATCTATTTCTTCGGTTTTCTGCGTGCCCATCCTTCTTCGCTGAAGTCAGGCTCTTTGTCTTTGAAGAACGCCTGCCAATCATCCTTCTTTTTAGGACCACGTGCGTTTGCATATCCCCGTTCGGCACGGCTTGGTTTCTCTTTCTTGCTCGCTTTGGAGCCTTTTACCGAGACCTCTTTGGGCTTTCTATCCTTATTCTCGCGGCGTGGGGCACGTTCTTTGCCTCCTTCTTCGTTGGATACTTCCACTACCACTTTGCGTCCGTTCCATTTACTGCGACTTAAAGCTTTTACTACATTGATCGTCTCCTTTTCCGGAACTTCGAAGAAAGAGAAGTTCTGCATCAGGTCGATACGTCCGAGCTCAATACGTCCGCGTGTATTGCTGTTGAGCAGACCGATAAGATCGCTAGGGAAGAAACTGTCCGTCTTACCCAAGTTGATGAACAGACGGTTGAAGCCCGGAGCGGCTTTCCTGCTTCTTTTCTCGAAACCACCTTCTTTGCGATCACCCCGTCCGGCACGTTCTCCGCGACTGTCGGTCGGGATCTCTATTTCGGCACGGTTACGGTAATATTCAGCGAAACGGTTGAACTCATGCGACACCATGCGTTTAATCAAGTCTTCCTTGCTTAACCACTCCAGTTTGCGGTAAATGTCCGGCATGAACTCGGCAATCTCTTCCTCATTGACTTTCACCTTTTCAAGCTCGTCAATCACTTTCAGCAACTGCTTCTGACAGATTCCGGCTGCCGTTGGCATTTCGCCCGGAATGAACTTTTTGCCGATAATGCGCTCTATCTCGCGCATCTTTCCTTTCTCGCGGAGGTTGATGATAGCGATAGAAGTACCAGTCTTTCCGGCACGTCCCGTACGACCGCTACGGTGGGTATAACTTTCCGTGTCATCCGGCAATCCATAATTGATGACATGAGTCAGGTCGTCCACGTCCAGACCACGGGCAGCTACGTCCGTAGCGACAAGCAGTTGCAAGTTGCGGATACGGAATTTTTGCATTACAGCATCGCGTTGCGCCTGCGAAAGTTCACCGTGCAGTGAATCGGCGTTATAACCCTCCTGCATCAGTTTGTCTGCAATCTCTTGAGTTTCCTTACGTGTGCGGCAGAAGATGATACCGTAGATCTGCGGATAAAAGTCAACGATGCGTTTCAGCGCTTCGTATTTATCTTTGGCGTGCACCGTATAGGCAACGTGCTTTACGTTACTGGTGCTTTCGTTTTTACGACCAATCGTGATTTCCTTTGCGTTCTGCAGGTAATTTTTTGAAATACGCGCGATTTCCGGGCTCATCGTTGCCGAGAAAAGCAATGTGTTACGCTCCTTCGGAACATCGGCAAGAATAGCGTTGATACTTTCCGTAAATCCCATGTTCAGCATCTCGTCCGCTTCGTCCATCACAACGTTGCGGATAGTCGATAGAGATACGGTTTTGCGTTCCATCAAATCCAGCAAACGTCCGGGAGTGGCGACAATGATATGTACCCCCCTTTTCAAGCTGCGTATCTGACTGTCGATAGAAGAACCGCCATATACAGGCAGCACTTTCAGTCCGTCAATGTATTTGGAATAATCATTCAGATCACCTGCTATCTGGAGGCAAAGCTCACGGGTAGGGCAGAGGATAAGTGATTGTGGAATTCTGTTTTTTACGTCAATCTGTTGGAGCAAGGGCAAACCGAATGCGGCTGTTTTACCTGTTCCTGTCTGTGCAAGAGCTACTACATCATTATTTTCTCCTAAAAGGTACGGAATCACTTCTTCTTGTACCGGCATGGGATTCTCATATCCCATCTCTTCAATTGCTCTACGTATCTCCGGAGAAACGCCAAGCTCTTCAAATGTCTTCATTAAATCTCTGTATATCTTTTATTTCGGCTGCAAAGATAGTCAATTTATTAACAATATACTGCGTAACTGCTCTATTTCTTCTGCCGAAAGTCCGATTCCTTTTTTCAGGTAGGCTTGAACGCTTCCATATTCCGACTCAATTTGTTCTTTGGCGGCATTCAAGAAGTCCTCTTTGGCCGAGTAGATGGTGGTAATCGCCTCCTGTGAATTTACCGGTAGCTCGTAGGCGTATTTTGAGGCTTTGGGTATATTGAAATAGTCGTTGCTTAGACGGTAATCGGACATAATCACGTCTTCATTCACCCCTAATGCGGCAAGCAGTAAGGCCGACACTACTCCTGTCCGTCCTTTTCCGGAGGTACAGTGAATCACGGCAGGATAACAGTCCGGATTGAGAAGTACGTTGAACACCTCCTTGAACTCTTTTTGATAATTTGCTACCAGTTCACGGTTCATCCGTTCTACCAGACGGTAAATGGTGTCACTCTTTATTTTCTCTTTCTGGATTCCTTGCAAGATACTTTCCATATTGCCTGTCGGAATAGGTATATGCACAATCTTGAATTCGTTATCACTCAATTGCGGGTAGTTATGGCGTTCTTCTTCCGAACGGAGGTCGATGATGGTTCGTACACCCATGTTTTTGAGTTCCCGTCGTGAGCAGGGGGAAATGCTGTCTATCTGTGCGGAACGATAAAGCATACCCCAACTGATGATTTTCCCCGTATCAGTAGATTTATATCCTCCCAAGTCACGGAAGTTCTGTATGCCGGGAATATTGACATTACGGGTAGCCACTCTGACCCGGTATTTGTTGTTGAACACCATCAGATAGTAATAACGCTGGGACGGATCCTCCGTTATAATTGTCATCTTACCGCTGGAGATATTGCTCATTGCCACCGGAGAATCTTCCGGAATCGATGTAGGAGAAGTGGAAGCGTATACTTGTACCCGCCCTTTCAGTAAAGGAGTGGTCTCCCATTTGATGACGCAGTTTCCTACATTGTTTTCTTCGCATACCACTGATATGGTCGGCGGGGTGTCGGAACAGGATGGAAGCACCAATAGAATGGTAAGCCAGCTTAACAGGTTCTTGTACATAGTTTCTTTGTCTGGGTGAATCATATACGCAAAGTTAGGAATTACCGGCAGATGTGGTAATTCCTTTGCGATAATTAGCCAAAGTTAATAGTAATTTACGTGTGTTCCCGTTATCGGTATCCCTTTGCGAATTCCACCGATACCGAATTGCTGAAACTGCGGCAAACTTCGGCGGCAAAGTCTTTTCCGCACTGAATGATTTTATCCCAGATCTCTTCATTCAAATTATTCAGGTCGCGGTAACGGACATCATATTTAAGCAGTCCGTAGATCAGGCCTGCGTTAAAGTTATCACCGGCTCCGATGGTGCTGACGGCTTCCAACGGCTCTATCGGGTATTCTTTGCTGACCAGGTTGGTACGCAAAGACACTTGGTCGCCACCGGCGGTGCAGACAAAACGGGGACAATAGAACTTTATCTTATCTTTGTATATCTTGTCTACGTCCTGCATATTATACATGTAGAGGAAGTCCTCCAAAGAACCGCGCACAATATCTGCATATTCCAGATTCTCGATAATGGTAGGGGCCAGTTTCATCGCTTCATTCTTGTGTGAAGAACGGAAGTTCGGATCATAGTAGATAATGGCTCTCTTCTCACGCGCCTGATCCAATAACTCGAGAATCTTATCCCGCAATACCGGATTCAAGGCATAATATGAGCCTACCATGACAATATCATCCTCCTCCAACTTGGGAAACAGCACATCCAGACGTTGCTTCGGGTAGTCCTTGTAAAAGATATATTCAGCGTCACTTTGCTCATTGAGAAAAGCGAGCGATACAGGTGATTTGCCGTCGGGAAATACATTCACATGATCGGTTGGGATGTTGTTTTCACGCATGAATTGCAGGATGATATTCCCTACACGGTCATTGCCGGTCTCACTGATGAAACCGACGTTGACTCCCATTCTTCCTAAGGACACGATGCCGTTGAACACGGAGCCTCCCGGCACGGCTGCGGAAGGCTGTTCTCCTCGAAAGATGATATCGAGGATGGTCTCTCCGATACCGATTACTTTTCGCATAGTGACCTTGATTTTTCTCCCAGATAACCGCCGTGGTGGCGTTTCGAATATTCTTCTATGGTGAATTGGGTCTTTTTCATGGTCTGTACCACTAAGATATCCCCGATGACGGTCATCGCGGTTGTCGAGGTGGTAGGAGTCATTCCTAATGTACAGACTTCAGCCGGTTTTCCGGTGCTCAGGCAGACATCCGATTCTTGTGCCAACGGACTGTCCGGATTTCCGGTGATCACGATGAACTTCAAGTCCGGGTCGAGGTTATGTGCCAGCCGGGTCAGTTCGACAATCTCACGTGTCTTGCCGGAATTGGAGATTAATAAAAGCAAGTCGTTCTTCTGCAGGATTCCCAAGTCGCCGTGTTGCGCTTCGCTGGGGTGCAGGAAAACGGACGGAATACCGGTGGAACAGAAAGTAGTAGCAATGTTCATCGCAATTTGTCCAGCCTTTCCCATGCCGGAGGTAACCAGTTTTCCGTTTTTCTGATGTACTTGTTCTACAATCAGTTGTACAGCTTTCTCGTATGCGTCTGTTACAGGGATGTTGAGCACGGCTTGTGCTTCCTGTTGCAATAGTTGTTTGATGGAGTCTATCATATAATCAGTTTATTTTTTCTTTTAATTCTTCCGGCGTGTTTGCTATTTCATAATAGGTGGAGAAAGGCTGCCGGGCAAATCCTTTATCCTCTAATGTCTTGAGTGTTTTCAACAGTTCGTCATAGAAACCGTATTCGTTGTAGAAGATGACTTTTTTCCGGTGGTATCCGATGGAAGCGGCAGCCATTACATGGAATATCTCGTCCAATGTGCCTATGCCTCCCGGCAATGCTACCAGGATATCCGATTTCTCTGTCATGATATCTTTCCGGTCACTAAGGTTGTGGGTGTGGATCACTTCATCAAGGAACGTGCAGACACGTCCTTTCTCTTCCAGTTTGGTAGGAACTACCCCGATTACTTTGCCGCCGTTTTCCTTCACGGCACGCGCTACGCATTCCATAAGTCCGAGATCGGCTCCTCCATAAATCAACGTTTTACCTGTTTTACCCATCCACTCGCCGATTTGGCGGGCACTTTCAAAGTACATTTTGTCAATGTTTGCGGCGGCAGAACAGAATATTCCTATCTTTTCCATATACGTTGTTACTGTTATAGTCCACAAATATCTGCAATTTTCTATAAACAGCAATAAGTTTTATTGTATTTTTGCGGCATAATTCAATAAGGAAGTAGAAAACAATGCATTATAACGAATATACACTACCGAATGGCCTTCGTATTATCCATGAACCGACTCTCTCGAAAGTAGCTTATTGTGGTTTTGCCATCGACGCCGGAACACGCGATGAGGCGGAGCGCGAACAGGGGATGGCTCATTTTGTGGAGCATCTCATCTTTAAGGGGACGGAGAAGCGGAAAGCCTGGCACATCCTTAACCGGATGGAGAATGTAGGCGGCGACTTGAATGCCTACACCAATAAAGAAGAAACGGTAGTCTATTCCGCTTTCCTGACCGAACATCTGGAACGGGCGCTCGAATTGCTGGGGGATATTGTGTTTCATTCCACTTTTCCCCAACACGAGATTGAGAAGGAAACGGAGGTTATCATTGATGAAATCCAATCATACGAAGACACTCCGTCGGAATTGATATTCGATGATTTCGAGGATATGATTTTCCGTAACCACCCGTTGGGGAGGAACATCCTGGGTAAGCCGGAGCTGTTGCGTAGCTTTCGCACCGAAGATGTCCTTTCGTTTACGCGCCGGTTCTATCAGCCGGGAAATATGGTATTCTTCGTTCAAGGGCAATATGACTTCAGAAAAATAATCCGTCTGGCGGAGAAGTATCTGTCGGATGTCCCTGCCGGAGAGGTAAACAGCCGACGTGTGCCTCCTCCGCTTTATGTTCCCGAGCATTTGACAGTCGCTAAGGATACGCATCAGGCTCATGTGATGATTGGCAGTCGTGGATACAATGCGTATGACGATAAGCGTACGGCGCTTTATTTGCTGAACAATATTCTTGGCGGTCCCGGTATGAACAGCAAGCTGAATGTATCTCTGCGCGAACGTAGGGGACTGGTATATAATGTCGAGTCCAATCTGACTTCTTACACCGATACGGGAGCTTTCTGTATCTACTTTGGCACTGATGTTGAAGATATGGATACCTGTTTGAAACTGACTTATAAAGAGTTGAAGCGGATGCGGGATACGAAGATGACTTCGTCCCAGTTGGCGGCGGCCAAGAAGCAACTGATAGGGCAAATAGGAGTGGCTTCGGACAATTTTGAGAATAATGCTTTGGGAATGGCGAAGACCTATTTGCATTATCACAAATACGAGTCGTCCGAGCTTGTCTTTAAACGCATAGAAGCTTTGACGGCGGAACAGTTGTTGGAGGTGTCCAATGAAATGTTTGCAGAGGAATATTTGTCTACGTTGATTTACAAATAATTAGTAGGCGGTCTTGCTTTTCGCTGATTAAATTCGTATCTTTACAGGTTTTATTCTTTTCTCTAAAGAGATGTCACTCTATAAGGTGCCGTTTGTCACCCTATAAAGTGCCTTTTGTCCCTTTGTAAGGTGCCGATGGTCACCTTGCAAGGTGACGACTTCCCGGCTACATAAAACCGCACTGTTTTCTGCACTGAACATTCTTATTCTCTGCACTGAAGAGTCCTAAACATAGTAAGAAAAGAATTATGGCTTATTACAATTTGAAGAAAAAACCGTCCCTTACCACGAAAGAGGGTGAGAAGGAAACAATGTATGCTGACATTGTGTATAGCGGAACGATTACGGCAGAGCGTCTTATCCGGACAGTGGCCCAAAGAACCGGTTTCAAGGAGGGGATGATAGAAGGAATCCTTTCCGAGTTACAGAACGAGACGTTGGAGTACCTGAGTGAAGGATATCGGGTGGAGTTGGGAGAGTTCGGATTCTTCTCTGCCAAAGTAAAGTCCCGCCTGGTGGAGAACAAGAATGACTTGCGTTCAAATTCCGTTTCCTTTGATGGAGTGAATTTCCGTGCGTCCAAGTCTTTCCGTACCGGTATCAGGGGAGATTTGGAACGTAGGAGATGTATCGGTTTCCGTACTTCGAAAGAGTGGGACAGGGAGCAACTGGAACAAATTGTATTGCAGCATATCCGGAAGCATGGGTTCATCACAAGGACTACTTATACTGAAATCACAGGTCGCTTGAAGAACTCCGCGCTTGCTGACCTCAAGTCTTTTGCGGCCGAAGGGATTATCAAGAGAGTGGGACGTGGCAATCAGATGCATTTTATTGTGCCGCCCGTTGACGATCTGTAGCTTGTGTGCGCATTTGCGGAACGGATGAAGAGTGATTCTAATTAAAAAAGAGGAATGCTACTTGTTTTCGTCTGTATAATTCGTATTTTTGTAGCAGATACGTGTGTGATAACAATCTAAAAACAGAAGCAGTATGTTGGTAACGGGTAGAAAACTTCCCATCGGGATTCAGACTTTCGAGGATATTCGCAATGACGGGTATCTGTATGTGGATAAAACGGCATTGATGTGGACTATAGCGAACATTGGCAAGCCTTTCTTCTTAAGTCGTCCGCGCCGGTTCGGGAAAAGTCTGTTGATATCTACGTTCGAAGCCTACTTCAAGGGGAGGCGTGAGCTTTTTACGGGACTTGCTGTGGAAGAGTTGGAGAAGAAGTGGGAAGAGCATCCAGTACTTCATCTCGACTTGAATGCCCGTAAGTACACCACTCCGGCGGATTTGGATGCTATTTTAAATCAGCACTTAGAACGATGGGAAGCGGTGTATGGAGAAGAAAAGCGTGACCGTGCTTCGGAAGAACGTTTTGCTTATGTCATCCGCCGTGCTTCCGAACAGACGGGCAAGGGTGTTGTGGTATTGGTAGATGAGTATGATAAGCCACTGTTGCAGGCCATTCAGAATGAACCTCTCCTTGAGTCTTACCGTTCTACCTTAAAGGCTTTTTACGGGGTATTGAAGAGTGCGGACCGTTACCTCCGTTTTGCGTTTCTGACCGGTGTCACAAAGTTTTCTCAAGTTAGTGTGTTCAGTGACTTGAATCAGTTGAATGACATCAGTATGAATTATGATTTCTCTACTCTTTGCGGTATCACGCATGAAGAGCTTCTTTCCAATTTTGAGCCTGAACTTATGGCTTTGTCGCGTGCCAATGGCATGAATGTGGAGGAAGTTGTGGATGCGATGACTCGTCAATATGACGGTTATCATTTTCATCCCAATGGCGAAGGTGTATTTAATCCGTTCAGTGTTTTGAATGCGTTCTTCAGTAAAGAGTTCGGCAATTACTGGTTCCAGACCGGTACACCTACTTTTCTTGTAGAACTGTTGAAAGAGAGCGATTACGATCTTCGTTTGTTGATGGACGGTATAGAGACAGCCGCTTCCGCTTTTACCGAATACCGTGCGGATAGAAAGAATCCTATCCCGTTGATTTATCAGAGTGGTTATCTGACTATAAAGGATTATGATAAGCGTTTTCAGATGTATCGTCTAGGTTTTCCTAACGATGAAGTTCGCTATGGTTTTCTCAATTTTCTGGTACCATTTTATACATCGGTTACGGATGAGGAGCGTAGTTTTTATATTGGTAAGTTCATTCACGAATTGGAGAGTGGCGATGTCGATGCTTTCATGCGCCGCTTTGAAGCCTTCTTCGCTGATTTCCCATACGAACTGAATGACCGTACAGAGCGTCACTATCAGGTAGTCATTTATTTGATATTTAAATTGATGGGGCAGTTCACCCAAGCGGAGGTCCATAGTTCACGGGGTCGTGCAGACGCTGTTGTAAAGACTCCTAAGTTTGTTTATGTATTCGAGTTTAAGTTGAAAGGAACTGCCGGACAGGCCCTGCAACAGATTGAAGAGAAAGGCTATACGCTTCCTTATGTGGCAGAGGGTCGGCAAGTGATAAAAGTCGGTGTAGAGTTCAGTGCGGAAAAGCGGAATGTGGAGCGCTGGATGGTGGAAGAAGAAAAATGACTGAATAACTAACCTTTGTACTTTAAAGCTTGATACTCCAATGAAAAAGAATAGTCTGTTATTCCTTGTATTTCTTTCTTTGCCGTTATATACTTGGGCCGATAAGACTTTAGATTCACTCTTGAACGTGCTTGACCGGACGATTCAAGAGCATGAGACATACGTTGCCCAGCGTGAGTCGCGTATCGGACATCTTAAGTCATTGGTAAATGGAACAGAGGTCAAGTCAGCGGAACATTACAACTTGAATAATCAGATATACAAAGAATACAGAGCTTTTATCTGCGATTCCGCCATTCATTATTTGAATGAGAATATACGGATTGCAGAGTATCTGCATGATACAGACCGGAAGATAGAAAGCAAGCTGCAGCTCTCATTACTATTATCTTCGACGGGGATGTATACAGAGTCTATCGACGTCTTGGAGTCGGTAGATCGTCAGGAAGTAGCCGCTCGCTTAATCCCGGATTATTACACTTGCTTTGACCATGTGTATGGCGAATTGAGCGTTTATACACAGGATAAAGCCCTTTCGGGACATTATTGGAGTATCTCGCAGGCATATAGGGATTCTTTGTACGCCATATTGCCGCCTGCATCGGAAGAACGTCTGTTGATGCGTGAAGCGTTGCTTCGTGACCAACATCAATATGAGGAAGCCTTGAAAATAAATGCCCTCCGATTGGCGGAGATGGAGCCGTATACACCCCAATATGCGATGGCCACTTATCATCGTTCCCTCATCTACAAGTACAGTGGGGATCATCTAGGGGAGGAGAAGAATCTCTGCCTCTCCGCTATTTCAGATATCCGTTCGGCTATTAAAGATCATGCGTCGCTGTGGATGCTTGCCCAACTTCTTTATGAGGACGGAGATATGGAGCGTGCCTATCAGTATATGCGTTTTTCATGGAATGCGACCAAGTTCTACAATGCCCGTTTGCGTAGCTGGCAAAGTGCTGATGTACTTTCGCTGATTGACAAGACTTATCAGGCAATGATTGAAAAGCAGAACGGTCGTCTCCAGCAATATCTGTTGCTTATCACTACATTGTTGGTACTGTTGATAGTGGCTTTGGGCTATATCTATCGTCAGATGAAGAAACTTGCGGATGCACGAAACCATCTTCAACAGGCTAACGAGCAGTTAAACGGACTGAATGAGGAGTTGAGGCAGATGAACAGTTGCCTGTCCTCCACCAACATGGAACTTTCGGAGTCCAATCAGATTAAGGAGGAATATATCGCACGGTTTATCAAGCTGTGCTCCACCTATATTAACCGTTTGGATGCTTATCGGCGTATGGTGAATAAGAAAGTATCCGCCGGACAGATAGCGGAACTTTTAAAGATAACCCGTTCGCAGGACGCTCTTGACGAAGAGTTGGAAGAGCTGTATGCCAACTTCGATACAGCCTTTCTACATCTGTTCCCCGATTTCGTGAAGAAGTTTAATGACCTGCTGCAGGATAATGAACGGATTGTATTGAAGAAAGACGAACTGTTGAATACCGAATTACGTATTTTCGCTTTGATACGTCTAGGCATTGAAGACAGTTCACAGATCGCCGAGTTCCTTCGTTATTCGGTGAACACAATCTATAATTACCGTGCAAAAGTGAAGAACAAAACTCGTGGCTCGAGAGAGGATTTTGAGGATTTAGTACGGAAAATCCGCTAATCAAGGCTGTAAACTATCCACTTTTTTAGACTGAAGAAAAGAAATTAAGCGTTTGGAAATGAGATGTTTGCCTTTTAATGGTATCCACTTATTGCCCCCCTCTTATGAATCCGTTCTCATTTCTTTATAATTTTGACCTGTGCTTCGGAAGCAATGAGAGGAACTCCATTGCGGACGGACTTTATTATTAACTTTAAAATTAGTACGCATGAAAAAGAACAGGCGAAAAATCCTTTCGGGGAGTCGCAAGATTCTCTTTGCTATTCTGGCAATGTTTCTATCATTGAGTGCATCCGCACAACAAATTACTGCCTCCGGTCAGGTGCTGGATGCGCAGAACGAACCGCTTATCGGTGTTAGTGTACAGGAAAAAGGAACGACTAACGGTGCGATTACCGATCTGGACGGTAACTTCTCATTAAATGTTCAACAAAATGCCATTCTGGTATTCTCTTATGTGGGCTATAAGTCGCAGGAGATGAAGGCTGCCCGTCAAATGAAGGTCACACTTCAGGAAGATAATGAAGTGCTCGATGAAGTGGTGGTAATCGGTTATGGCTCGGTGAAACGGAAAGATGTGACGACAGCCATTTCTTCCGTATCCACCAAAGATCTGGATATGCGTCCCATTGTATCTGCCGGACAGGCCATTCAGGGTAAGGCGGCAGGTGTATCGGTCATCCAGCCCAATGGTACGCCGGGAGGCGAGATGTCTATCCGTGTGCGTGGTACTACTTCAATGAATGGGAGTAACGATCCGCTATATGTAGTAGACGGAGTGCCGGTAGACAATATCAAGTTCCTTTCTCCGAATGATATTGAGAGTATGCAGATCTTGAAAGATGCTTCTTCCGCATCTATATACGGTTCGCGTGCCGCTAACGGTGTGATCCTTATTACGACAAAAGCAGGTGCGACGGGAAATGCGAAAGTTTCTCTGACTGCCCAGTTCGGACTGAATAAAGTGGCCGATAAAGTGGAGTCCTTGAATGCGGCACAGTACAAAGAATTGCAGGACGAGATCGGACTGGTGTCTCTGCCTGACGGATTGCCCGACCGCACCGATTGGTTTGACGAGACATACCAGACAGGGAAGACCCAGAATTATCAGATTGCTGTATCCAATGGCAACGAGAAGATGAAATACTACCTTTCTGCCGGATATCTGAATGAACAAGGTGTGTTGGACATCTCTTATTACAAACGTTATAACTTCCGTGTGAATCTCGAAAATCAGGTTCGTAAATGGTTGACCGTTAGTGCTAATATCTCTTATTCCGACTATACAAGCAATGGAGGAGGCGCTATGGGAACAGGAGCGAATCGGGGAGGTGTTATTCTGGCGGTTATCAATACTCCGACGTATGCTCCGGTTTGGGACGCTTTGAACCCTAACCAGTATTATAATAATTTTTATGGAGTGGGCAATATCACCAATCCGCTGGAGAATATGGCACGTGCAAAGAACAATAAAGATAAAGAAAATCGTTTATTGGCTTCCGGTAACGTGTTGCTGACGATTCTTCCTGAGTTGAAATTCAAATCGACACTTACTCTTGACCGCCGTAATGCTGTCAATACTACTTTCCTTGATCCTATTTCCACTACTTGGGGACGCAACCAATATGGAGAGGCTTCGGATAATCGGAACATGAATACGGTCCTGACATTTGATAATGTCTTGACTTATAATAAGAACTTCAAAAAGCATGGACTGGAAGTCATGGCCGGTTCGTCGTGGACGGATTCCGACTATTCAAACAGTTGGATTAACGGTTCTCATTATCGTGATGACCAGATCCAGACCTTGAATGCGGCCAATAAGATTTCTTGGGATAATACCGGAACAGGGGCTTCCCAATGGGGTATCATGTCATTCTTCGGACGTGTAGCCTATAATTTCGACAGTAAGTATCTGCTGACTGCCAATATCCGTGCTGATGGTTCCTCTAAACTGCATCCTGACCATCGCTGGGGGGTATTCCCATCATTCTCTGCCGCTTGGCGTATCTCTTCAGAGAAGTTTATGGAAGATCTGACCTGGATTGATGACTTGAAGCTGCGTGGAGGTTGGGGACAAACGGGTAACCAATCGGGTATCGGAGACTATGCTTATCTGCAACGTTATAACATCGGTCGTATCGAATGGTTTAAGAAAGGTGAGGAAGGGGATAAGACGGATTATGCCAATGCCGTACCGACCATCAGTCAGGCGAACTTACGTACATCCGATTTAACTTGGGAGACAACCACACAGACAAATATCGGTTTGGATCTGACAGTCTTGAATGGACGGTTAACGTTCAATGCGGACTACTACTATAAGAAAACAAAGAATATGCTGATGAATGTATCTCTGCCTGCCGGTGCTGCCGCAGCCACTTCGATAGCCAGAAACGAAGGTGAAATGGTGAACAAGGGTTTTGAACTTTCTATCAGTTCGAAGAACTTTCGTGGCGGAGCATTTACTTGGGATACGGATTTCAATATTTCTTTCAACCGGAATAAACTGACGAAGCTGGAATTGCAAAAAGTGTATTATGATGCGAAGACAGCGGATGTAGTCAATGATTATGTTGTACGTAATGAGCCGGGACGTGCCTTGGGAGGTTTCTATGGCTATATCAGCGACGGTGTGGACCCGGAAACCGGTGAGCTGATGTATCGTGACTTGAATCATGACGGTAAGATCTCATCTTCCGACCGTACTTATATCGGTGACCCGAATCCGGATTTCACTTACGGTATGACCAATACATTCTCCTGGAAAGGATTTAATCTAAGTATCTTTATACAAGGTTCATACGGAAATGATATTTATAACGCCTCACGTATCGAAACAGAAGGTATGTATGACGGTAAGAATCAGTCGACCCGCGTGTTGGGACGTTGGAAGATACCCGGACAGATAACGGATGTGCCGAAAGCTAATTTTAAACTGTTGAATTCTACTTATTTCGTGGAGGATGGCAGTTATCTGCGGTTGAAAGACGTCTCCTTGTCATACAACGTGAAAGGTAAACTCTTGAAGAAATGGGGAATCACCCGTCTGCAACCTTATTTTACAGCTACCAACCTGCTGACGTGGACCAGTTACTCCGGTATGGATCCGGAAGTGAACCAATGGGGCAATAGTGGTACAGTGCAGGGTATCGACTGGGGAACTTACCCGCATTGCAGATCATACGTGTTTGGTATTAATGTTGAATTCTAATGAAAGGAAAGATTATGAAACTAAGAGCTATATTTTGTGGATTGACGTCCGGTCTGTTATTGGGGATTTCTTCCTGTTCACTGGATTATGAGCCATTAGACACCTATTCGGATGTGACAGAAGGAATAACGGATAACGGAACGAAGATTGTGTTCAAAGATAAGGCAGCTGTTGAAAGCCATCTGACTACGCTTTACAATCAGATGCGTGACCGTCAGGAACATTGGTATGTGGATTTGTTGCTGATTGCGGATTCTCATGCGGATAATGCCTATGCAGGCACTACAGGAGCGGAAGTCGTTCCGTTTGAAAATAATTCTATTGAAGGATCGAATTCTGTATTGGAGCGTGACTGGAACCGTTATTTGGAGGATATTGCCCGTGCCAATAAGCTGATTTGCAACATCGACCAGGTGAAAGATAATTCATTGACTGCCGACGAACGGGCACAGTATAAAGCGGAAGCGGAGATATTCCGTGCTATGATTATGTTTGATATGGTGCGTCTTTGGGGAGACTTCCCGGTGATTACAACTGTGGCGGATGATATTACTTCGGATAATATTGAAGATGTATATTCCCAGTATTTCCCTGAGCAGAATACGGAGCTTGAAGCTTACCAGCAGATTGAGAGAGACTTGTTGGACGCTGTGAAGTATGCACCGGACAATACACCGGGCAATAAGACGTTATTCACCAAATCGGTGGCACGTACATTATTAGCTAAGATTTATGCGGAAAAGCCGTTGCGTGACTATACGAAGGTAATCCAATATTGTGATGAGGTGAAAGCGGATGGCTTCGATTTGGTAGAAGACTTCAGCGATTTGTTTGGCATGAACGACGCTAATACGGATGCGAAGGTACGTAACACAAAGGAGGCTATTCTTGAAGCACAGTTTACTCCCGGAGCGGGCAATTGGTGTTCGTGGATGTTCGGACGCGATTTGGTGAACTGGAATACTAACTTCACATGGGCGAAATGGGTAACTCCGTCACGTGACTTGATTAATGCTTTCAAGAAAGAAGGTGATGAGGTTCGTTTTAAAGAGTCGGTTGTTTATTATGACTGCTCATGGAGCAATTATTATCCGTCGGATAATTATCCGTTCATGTACAAATGCCGTTCGGCCAATAGCAGTATCATAAAATATCGTTATGCTGATGTGCTGTTGCTGAAGGCAGAGGCATTGATAATGCAGGATACACCTGATTTGGAAGCGGCTGCCGGTATTATTGATGAAATACGGGAACGTGCCGGTTTGGGGAAACTTCCTTCATCTATTCGTGAAAACAAGAATTCCATGATTGACGCTTTGCTTAAAGAACGTCGGTTGGAGCTGGCTTTTGAAGGACAACGGTGGTTTGACTTAGTACGTCTGGACAAGGTAGAAGAAGTGATGAATGCTGTGTATGCGAAAGATTCAGGACGCAAGGCGCAGGTTTATGCTTTCGATAAGAACTCCTATCGCTTGCCTATCCCACAGTCAGTAATTGATGCGAATGATAAGATTCAACAGAATCCGGGTTATTAATATATTAGAAACTTAAGATTATGATAAACATGAGAAATATAGCATTGACTTTTTTAGGATGCTTCACCATATTAGCTGCATGCAGCAACAGTGACGACGCAGAAAAACCGGTAGCACCTGTTCCAACCGGGGATGTGACGATTTATGCAACGACCAACAGCCTGACACGTGATTTAACCCGTGATGCGGTTAACTTCAGCTCGAAGGATAACCTGGCACCTACTTCTATCACGCTGGATCCTACAGAACAATATCAGACAATGGATGGTTTCGGGGCAGCCATAACGGGAGCTACCTGCTTTAATCTTTTAAAGATGCAGCCGGCGGACCGCCATGATTTCCTGACCGAAACATTCTCTGATAATAGTGGTTTCGGGTTTAGTTATATTCGTATTTCGATTGGTTGTTCGGACTTTTCGTTGAGCGAGTATACTTGTTGCGATACGAAAGGAATAGAGAACTTTGCTTTGCAGAGTGAAGAGAAAAACTATATCTTGCCGATTCTGAAAGAGATTCTGTCCATTAATCCTTCTATTAAGATTATTGCAGCCCCCTGGACTTGCCCTTTGTGGATGAAGGTAAAGAGTTTGGAAGATCTTACCCCGCTGACGACATGGACAAGCGGACAGCTGAATCCTGCTTATTATCAAGACTATGCTACCTATTTCGTAAAATGGATACAGGCATTTAAGGCCGAAGGTATTGATATTTATGCTGTGACTCCTCAAAATGAACCATTGAATCATGGCAATTCGGCTTCGATGTACATGAGTTGGGAAGAACAGAGAGACTTTGTGAAGACTGCGCTCGGACCTCAGTTCAAGGCTGCGGGATTGGATACAAAGATTTATGCCTATGATCATAATTATGATTACAGCAATCTTGAGGCAGAGAAACAGTATCCGGTCAAGATTTACGGTGATAGCGATGCATCCCAATATATAGCCGGTGCAGCATATCACAATTATGGCGGCGATCGTGAGGAACTGCTGGAAATCCATAAAGCTTATCCCGAGAAAGAACTACTGTTTACGGAAACTTCTATCGGTACATGGAATAGCGGACGTGACTTGTCAAAGCGATTGCTGGAAGATATGAAAGAAGTTGCATTGGGAACAGTGAACAATTGGTGTAAAGGGGTGATCGTATGGAATCTGATGCTTGATAATGACCGTGCTCCCAATCGTGAAGGCGGTTGCCAGACTTGCTATGGAGCGGTGGATATCAGCAATAGTGACTATAAGACAATCATTCGTAACTCACATTATTATATCATTGCCCATCTTTCATGTGTAGTGAAACCGGGCGCAGTACGTATCGGTGCATCCGGCTATTCCGACAGCAATATTATGTATTCTGCTTTCGAGAATACGGATGGTACATACGCCTTTGTTTTGATGAACAACAATGAGAAGACAAAGAAGATAACTATCAGTGATGGTAAACGTCATTTTGCTTATGATGTTCCTGGCAAGTCTGTGACCTCTTACCGTTGGGCGAAGTCGAAATAAGAACCTTAAAAGTATAAAGACATGAATAAAAGTATCTATATAATATTGGCATTGGTAGGAATACTGGCCATGAATTCCTGTAGTGACGATGAATTCCTTTCGGGTAATCCGGATATGGAACTCGGAGCTGGGAAAGTAAGTGCGCTTTATGGCGATAGTCTCCCGTTCACCATTAAGGCTTCGGATGTGGATGTACCTCTTTCTACTTTGAAAGCGAAACTTTTTTATGGAGAGGAGTTGGTGTCGGAAACTGTGATTCGTACCAAGACAAGTGGTAGCGATTATACGGGCAAAGTCTTTGTGCCTTATTATCCCAACGTGATTGATGGTAGGGCTACTTTGAAGTTTGTTCTTCAGAATATCCATTTCACTACTACGGAAATGGAGCGGGAGGTTGTTTTGTCCCGACCGGACTTCCCTTATGTCACTTTGGTTGACGAAATGGGTGAAGAATATCTGATGAAGAGGCAGTCTCTGTATAATTATAGTGTGACCGGTAGATTTCCTCAGGATATGAAGGCTTATTTTAAAACCCCGAAAGTAGGTGAAAACGGTAACGAACTGACTTTCGGCTGGGATAATGAGAATCAGCTTGCGGAAGGGAAGAATGTGGATCCCATCACTTTCTCCGGTACGGAGGCAGAACCTTATGAGGTAACTTTCAATGTGCTTACATACGCAGTTTCTCCATTGGTCAATGTATTGTTTGACGGAGAGAAGATGATAGCACAGGATGCGAATACTTATCTGATACAGAAATCATTTACTCAGGGACAGGCCATAGTAGTTGTGGGTATAGATCTGGATGGCTGGTGGATTAATCCGGATTATTTCAGGAAAGAATCCAATGGCACATTGACTTTCTTACCGGTGGATGGCAAGTATCGTGTAGTAGCTAATATGAAGCAGAAATATTTTAGTGTGACCCGCATGAACGGTGATGAGGAGGCTACTCTTTCTGATGACGGACATGGTGCTATTTGGCTAATGGGTTGGGGAGTCGGTTCTCCTTCATTGGATTATCAATTCGGATGGAATGCAGGAAATAATTACAGTGTATCAGAGATTGTGCCTAAGAAATATCAGTTTACCGGAGTGGCAGGTCCTGAACATGGTTCATCAATAGGACAGCGTTTCAGATATGATTATATAGGTTGTAAGTTTTTCTATCAAAATAATTGGGGAGAAGAGTTATCTAAAAATAAAAGATTGACAGTCGTTGAAAGTTCAAAAGCATTGATCAAAGTAATAGACGAAGGGAATGATGATGGAAATATTGTATTAGCAGATGGTGTAACCCTTGAGGAAGGAGCTACTTATGTATTAACTGTTGATTTGACAGCCGGAAACGATAAGGGGACAGTTTCTCTGGAAAAAATTTCGGATGGAGAGGTGAAACCGCAACCGACGCTGGTACAGACGTTGTATTTTGATTTCGGTTCGAAGACTTCCGGCAGGGGAGAATTAACAGAAGGCATTGATAAGAATAATCATTATTGGAATAATATCTGTAATAATAATGTAGGAACGGGTGATGCGGCTAAATATGCTGACGCCGGTACTGTTTACTCGCCTTTGATTAATTCGGATAATGTTCCAACGGAATATAAATTAACTTTAGACGTTCGTTTCTCGACTAATGGAATGGATGGTGCAGGTGGCTTAATGAGTCCTCAGGAAGAACTATTGGGAGATTTTGCTATAAAATCAGTTACTGAAGATTATTTCTATACCGAAAATGGTGAAAATAAGGATAGGAGTTTTACTTTCTCTGGTTTGGATAAGGAAAAAGGATATAAGTTTTACATCTTTGGTAGTAGGGGAACCGCTGATACACGTATAGTAAATTATATTATGTCGGGATCCAATGATTATACAGGTGAATTGCAAACTTCAGGAACTAATTGTGGAGGAGACGGTATTAATCAGAACATAAAAAATATCTGTGAATCAGATATTATTTATCCTGATGGAAATGGTAAAATAAAGTTCACTCTGGAAAAAAAGGTCGGTAATTATGCGGCACTTAATGCCTTGAAAATAGAGGAATATACCAATGTTAAATAATAGAAGAATCATAAATCATAAGATTAGTAAGATATGAAAAAATATATATGCTTAGTATTTGCATTATTTGGAATGCTGTCAGTTGGTTCTTGCAATGATGATGATCCTGTTGTCTCTTCCATACCGGGGGAAGACGAAGAGGTAGTGATACCTGCGCCGGAGCCTATCAATCCTGTATTGGTACAAACCCTTTATTTTGATTTCGGTTCGGTAGGAGGTGAAAATAGAGGTTCTCAAACTAAAAGTCCGGATGAGAACGGACACTATTGGAATAATATTTATAACAATGATGGGACTCATGCTGCTATTAACTCTGTATTTAAGGACTTTGTTAACTCGGAAGGTACTTCCGTAGACTATAAACTTACGTTGAATACCCGTTTTTCTACTAATGGAGGTTCTGGTGGAGGTGGTTTGTTAACTCCTGACGCAGAGTTGTTGAAAGATTTTGCCGTATCTACAGCTACAGAAGATTATTTCTATATAGAGAGTGGGGAGAATGGCAATAACTTTACCATTTCCGGCTTGGATAAGGAGAAGGCATATAAGTTCTATGCGTTCGGTAGCCGAAGTGCCACAGAGAAACGTGTTGCTTATTATACGATGTCCGGGTTGAACAGTTATCAAGGTGAGTTGCAGATTGCCGGAACAAACTTAGGCGGGGAAGGGGTTAACCAGAATATTGGAAATATCTGTGAGTCCGGATTAGTCTATCCGGATGAAGAAGGCACTCTGACCTTTGCTGTTTCTCGTAGTACGGGAGCATATATGGCAATAAATGCTTTGAAGCTAGAAGAATATACCGATGTAAAACGTCCCCAAACATTTACTTCATTGACAATAACCGGTAGTGCGGTAGAAGAAGGAGAAGTGCCTATGCACGTGATTTCTCCGACGGACAAGGTAAGTAATAAGTTTGAAGCTTTTTTGTCACTTCAATCGGGTAAGTTTTCTTTCAAGGGGGTAACACCGGAGGGCGTATCTACTGATATTGGAAAGGGACATGAACCTGGTGTTGTGGCGATGAATAGTTACGGTATTTCGGCAGAGGTGACAGGTCCGGTATATATTGTAGTGGATATGTCAAAAAAGAGTTATACCATTACTCCGGTAGAAGAATGGAGTATTGTTGGGAGTGTTACGGAAGGAGGTTGGAATGCCGGAGCTGGTGTACCGCTTGCCTATCAAGGTAAAGGTGTATGGGGCGGACGGGTAAAACTGACCGGACTTGGTACGGCAAGTGACCGTGCCCGTTTCAACTTTATTATGAACAAAAGTTGGGATTATACAATGAAACGTATTTCTGATACTCCTAATGAAGTGGTTTTCTCCAATTCCGGCTATTCTTCCAGTGATATAAATTTGAATCATGGTACGTATAATATCACTTTAGATCTCCGTCGTTTCGCTTTCTATATTGATTGTGGTGAAGAAGGTATAGATCCTTTTAAGATTTCTGTAATGGGATCTTCTGTCGCTAACGGACAGGGGGCAGACAGTAATCATGGTTATGCCTATATGTTCGGTGAATTGCAGGACGAGCGTTTCAAGAATCAGGAGACCCGTCTGCCATGGTATACATCTGGTATTTCTATTGGTGGAAACAGTACATTGAATTTGTTGGCTCGTTACAATGATTTGTTGTATGACTGTGGCAAGTATGTTATCTTCGGACTTTCTTTGGGTAATGAGGGAATACATGGGGCTGCCGATCAGCAGGCTATCTATAATCAATTCAAAGACAATATGCAGACCTTGATTAGGAAAGCGCGTGAAGACGGTAAATATCCTGTGATGATGAATAATTATACTCGTGGAGATTTTGAGGAGAGCGATTATAGGTATGTAAAACAGATGAATCTGCTGATTCATGAGTGGGATCTTCCTTCTGTCAATATGTTAGGTGCAATAGATAACGGTAGTGGTAAATGGGCAGACGGTTATCAGAATGGTACGGATCTTTATCATCCGAATACAGAAGGACATCGTGAATTCCTTTATGCCATGGTTCCTTCGTTGTTTGATGCAATAGAAGCTGGTAAGATTCTTCCTGCACGTGTCTCCGGAACTTCATACACTTTGGCGGGAAAGGTTTTGGAATTTACTCCGGAAGAAACAGTACATCCGTTTACAATCTCCTTTAAAGTGAAAGGTGCTACAGATGGAACGATTGCCACTTTTACAAATGGTGGCAATACTATGGGAACTTTGAAGATTCAGGAGGGAAAGGTAGTATATAACTCTCCATCGCAAGGTAAAATAGTAGGTGGAGATGTTACGGATAATCAATGGCATGTAGTATCTTTGACACATTATTATGCACAAGGACGTACATTGCTATACACCGATAAGAGTTTAGCAGGAGAATTGAACGAGAAACTGACTGTAGGTAAGTTTATTATCGGTGATAATAGTTCTACAGAGGGCAGAGAGTACAGTGAACTGTTCTTCTACCGTTCGGCAATGAATGAGGAAGAAATAAACAAACTTTGTGATGGAAGTATGTTGAAGTCCAGTTTGGAAATCTATGCTCCGTTGGATGGTTCGAAATCAACAATTGAGAATCTGGCTCAAAGTATGAATACTGTGATAGTAAAGTCTGAATAAGAATAGAAATTATATGAATATGAAACTCAAAGCAATGTTACTTGGCCTATCCATAATGACCGCATTGCCTGTCTGTGCGCAGAAACCGGTATATTTGGATACAAACAAGCCAATCGAAGAGCGAGTGAAAGATGCGTTGAACCGGATGACTCTTGAAGAAAAGGTCAAGATGATTCATGCACAGTCTAAATTTAGTTCGGCAGGTGTACCCCGTCTCGGCATTCCGGAAGTATGGGCTACCGATGGTCCTCACGGTATCCGTCCGGAAGTATTATGGGATGAATGGAATCAGGCAGGATGGACAAACGATTCTTGTATTGCTTATCCCGCACTCACTTGCCTTGCCGCGACGTGGAATCCCGAAATGTCCTACCTTTATGGAAAAAGTATCGGTGAAGAAGCACGCTACCGGAAGAAAGACATTCTGTTAGGTCCCGGTGTGAATATTTATCGTACCCCTTTGAACGGACGTAATTTTGAATATATGGGCGAAGATCCTTATTTGTCTTCCATTATGGTAGTTCCTTACATCAAGGGGGTACAGGAAAACGGAGTGGCTGCCTGTGTGAAACATTATGCGTTGAATAATCAGGAGTTCAACCGGCATACAACTAATGTTGAAGTAAGCGACCGTGCGCTTTATGAGATATATCTGCCGACTTTTAAGGCTGCTGTTCAGGAAGGGGGAACTTGGTCGATAATGGGTTCCTATAACCTTTATCAAGGACAACATGGTTGCCACAATAAACGTTTGCTCAAAGATATTCTTCGGGATGAATGGGGCTTCGACGGAGTAGTGGTGTCTGACTGGGGAGGTGTGCATCATACCGAACAGGCCATCTATAACGGTATGGATCTGGAGTTTGGTTCGTGGACAAACGGATTATCTGCCGGAACGAGAAACGCTTACGATAATTACTATTTGGCTTTCCCTTATCTGCGGTTGATAAAGGAAGGGAAAGTCGGTACAAAAGAGTTGGATGAAAAGGTAAGTAATGTCCTTCGTCTGATTTTCCGCACCTCAATGGATCCGAATAAACCGTTCGGTTCTTTAGGCTCTCCCGAACACGGGCAAGCCGGACGAAAGATAGGCGAGGAGGGAATTGTTCTTTTGCAGAATAATAATAACGTGTTGCCTATCGATCTGAACAAAGCGAAGAAGATTGCCGTTATCGGTGAGAATGCGATTAAGATGATGACAGTAGGCGGTGGTAGTTCTTCTTTGAAAGTCAAATATGAGGTTTCTCCGTTGGATGGATTGAAAAATCGAGTGGGATCGCAGGCAGAGGTTGTATATGCCCGTGGGTATGTCGGTGATCCGACAGGAGAATATAATGGAGTGAAGACCGGACAGAACTTGAAAGATGATCGTTCGGAAGATGAACTCCTTGCTGAGGCTCTGCAGGTGGCTAAAGATGCTGATTATGTAATCTTTTTCGGTGGTCTGAATAAGAGTAGCCATCAGGACTGTGAAGATTCGGACCGTGCTTCTTTAGGTTTGCCATACGCACAGGATAGAGTGATTAGTGAACTTGCAAAGGTAAATAAAAACCTGATTGTGGTTAATATTTCCGGTAATGCGGTAGCCATGCCCTGGGTGAATGAAGTGCCTGCTATTGTTCAGGGATGGTTTCTGGGTTCGGAAGCCGGAACGGCTCTTGCCTCCGTATTAGTAGGAGACGCCAATCCTTCGGGAAAACTTCCTTTCACCTTCCCGGCAAAACTGGAAGATGTGGGGGCTCATAAATTAGGAGAATATCCGGGCAATAAAGAAGAATTGGCACAGTCTAAACATAAGGGAGATACTATTAATGAAATCTATCGTGAGGATATCTTTGTAGGTTATCGTTGGGCGGATAAAGAAAAAATCAAACCGTTGTTCCCGTTCGGACACGGATTGAGCTACACTACTTTCGCCTATGGAAAGCCTTCGGCTGACAAGAAAACAATGACAGCAGATGATACTATCTCTTTCACGGTCAATGTGAAGAATACAGGAATGCGTGAGGGGCAAGAAGTTGTTCAGTTTTATATCAGCGATAAGAAATCCTCTCTCCCTCGTCCGATCAAAGAGTTGAAAGGTTTCCAGAAAGTGAAACTGGCTCCGGGAGAAGAGAAAGCGGTAACGCTGACGATTGATAAGAAAGCATTGAGTTTCTTTGATGATGCTAAACACGAATGGGTGGCCGAACCGGGCAAGTTTGAAGCAATTATCGGTAGTTCATCCAGGGATATTAAAGGTATTGTACCATTTGAGTTGAAATAGGTAGATGTTTGGTTAGAGATTTTTTAAGGAGATGACAGAGAGTCTGGGTACTCGGAAAACGCTAAGTGATTGCAACAAATTGACTTAGCGTTTTTTATTGCCTAATTTTCCCTGCGTTTGCAAAAAAATAGTAAGAAAGTAGTCGTTTCGCTTGGTAAAGTGTTGTATCAGAAGTAATTTTGGGAAAAATAACAATTAAGGTAACCTATTATGGAAAAAGGTATTTGGCAGGAAATAGAGGAACTGTATAAGGAGTTTCAGCAACTCGGTATCAGTCAGTCGGTGGACTATGAGAAGTACTACCTCTATTCTCTTATTACCCATTCTACAGCCATTGAAGGTTCTACACTAACCGAAATGGATGCACAGCTTCTTTTCGATGAAGGTGTAACAGCTAAAGGGAAGCCTTTGGTATATCATCTGATGAATGAGGACCTGAAGAAAGCATACGAGCTTGCTAAGGAGGAAGCGCAATACAATACTGCTATAACTCCTGCTTTCTTGCAGAAGTTAAACGCTACTTTGATGCGGACAACAGGGGGAAGGCATAATACAATAGGCGGCTCTTTCGATTCTTCCAGAGGTGAGTTCCGTTTGTGTGGCGTTACGGCTGGCGTAGGTGGGCGTTCCTATATGGATTATCAAAAAGTACCTGCTAAAGTAGAAGAATTTTGCTTCCTATTGCAGGAACGGCAAAAGAATGTGGAAACGTTCCGTGAACAATACGAATTAAGTTTTAATGCTCACCTCAATTTAGTGACTATTCATCCTTGGGTGGATGGTAACGGGAGAGCAGCTCGCTTATTGATGAACTATATTCAATTCTGCTATCATCTTTTCCCCGCTAAGATTTTTAAGGAGGATAGGGCAGATTATATCCTTTCTTTACAACAGGCGCAAGATGATGAAACCAACCGGCCTTTTTTGGATTTCATGGCGGTGCAATTGAAAAAATCACTGTCTTTGGAAATTCAAAAATATAAAGCTTCTCACAATAAAGGATTTAGCTTTATGTTTTAATCTTGTAGGAATTCTTTTGATAAGACTTCCACCTATTGTATATTGTGTTGTTTTTCATTAGCGGAATTGCCGTTACAGTAACGGCGGTTGCATTTATTAATACTTTATATTTAAGCTATTAACACTTGAGTTGTTGGATCTATATACCCAACAAATAGAATGTATAGACCCTTAATCTATACGATATAAGCATCTTCACGGTGCTATCTTCTCATTTATCCTTCTGCTTTAATTTATTACTGTAAACTTCTATTTATACTGATTTTCTTTTCTCTTTTCTGATTTTATATTCTAGCATTGCAATGCTCTTTATCAAAATCCATGGCAGGGGAACCTGCTGTATCAGTGTGACAGGCTTTTTTATGCTTGTCCCATCATTCTATATGGCGGTTTCGTACCCCCATGTAGGATGTTAGTGCACCTACTGCTGTCATGGATGGTGAAGAGCAATGGGACAGGCGGAACCGCTTCTTTTATTTCTTAAAACTACCCTTCTGTATCGCCCCATTGAACTTAATTTATTCACCATTTAATTAAGATTCTTATGGAAGAAGTTTTAAGCAACCAGCAGGCTCGTCCGGGGGACGCGACGCAACTCATGCACGTTATCTTTTCATCCGATGATGAAATGATGGCTTTTTATCTGACCCTCAATCGTTTCCAAAGTGCCGATGCAGTGAGAACGTTAATGAATTGTATATTGATGCCACTGAAAACAGTTGGCAGTTTAAGAAGATGGATCGGAATAACGATATACATCTTCAAAATGTACGCTATTTGTTGAATCGGCTGGATGCGGCAGAATCTAATGAAGAGAAGAATTGTGAAGAAGTAGCGATATAAACAGTTTTCTCTAAAAATTGCTTAGGAAACGCAAATAGAGGGTATAAGAACCGGAGATAATGTATAGATAAAGGCAGATGTAACGTAACATAAAGCATCTGTAACCTGTCCGATAGAAAAGGAACACAAGAGGTTGTGCTCCTTTTTTTATATTGTTGTAACTTTGCTTTCAGATAATATGATAAAGCTGATTGTTATGAGAAACACACTTTTTGGGGTTCTATTCCTTTTTATTCTGCCTCTTCAAGCACAGCAGAAACTTCCGTATTTGCAGAAACAGGGAAGTACCACACAACTTATGGTAGATGGAAAGCCATTCTTAGTGATTGGCGGTGAATTGGGAAATTCTTCAGCTTCCTCCATCGAAGATATTGAACGTATATTCCCGAAATTGCAACGTATGGGGCTGAATACAGTACTGGTTCCTACATATTGGGATTTAACAGAACCACAGGAAGGTAAATTTGATTTTACCCTGACGGATAAAGTGATTCAACAGGCCCGTGCGAATGATTTGAAGGTGGTTTTCCTTTGGTTCGGTGCGTGGAAAAACTCAATGAGTTGTTACGCTCCAATTTGGTTTAAGGAAGATTATAAGAAATACCCGCGTGCCTATACGAAAACAGGGAAGCCCCTTGAAATAGCCAGTTCCTTTTCGGAGAATGTGTTTCAGGCGGATAGCCGTGCTTTTTCCCAATGGATGAAACACATTGCTTCTGTGGATGAGGAAGAGAGAACGGTCGTCATGGTTCAGATAGAGAATGAAATCGGAATGTTGGAAGATGCCCGCGATTATTCCAAAGAAGCGGATAAACTGTTTTATGCACCAGTTCCGCCCCTTTTCATCGACTATTTACAGAAGAACAAGAGATCTCTGCATCCCGAAATGCTGGCAAAATGGGAGAGCCAGGGATTCAAGAAGAAAGGTACGTGGCAGGAAGTGTTTGGGGCAGACGTGTATACGGATGAAATTTTTATGGCCTGGTCGTATGCGCAGTACGTAGAACGAATGGCAAAGTTAGCACGTTCTATTTATGATATTCCGTTGTATGTCAATGCAGCAATGAACAGCAGGGGAAGGAAACCGGGAGAATACCCGTCGGCAGGTCCATTGGCTCATTTGATAGATGTATGGCATTATGCAGCACCCAACATTGATTTTCTGGCTCCGGACTTATATGATAAAGGTTTCGTTGATTGGGTGGCAAAGTATAAACTGCACAATAATCCTCTCTTTATACCGGAAATTCGCCTGGAAAATAATGATGGAGTACGTGCTTTCTATGTGTTCGGAGAGCATGATGCGATTGGCTTTTGTCCTTTCTCCATTGAAAGTGGTTCGGATAGAGCAGATTCGCCTTTGGTGCAAAGCTATGGTAAATTGAAAGAACTGATGCCTTTATTAACCAAATATCAGGGGATAGGAGTGATGAACGGTCTTCTGTTTGATGGGGAGAATAAAGAACGAATACTTTCATACGATGATTTGGAGATTACCTGCCGTCATTACTTCACTTTACCGTGGGACCCTCGTGCCCGGGATGGAAGTGTATGGCCCGAAGGAGGAGGTGTATTGTTGCGTCTGGCTTCGAATGAGTATATAGTGGCTGGTAGTGGCATGGTAATTGAATTCAAGAAACAGGGAGAAAATAAGGTGAAAAGTTCGGTTGCATTGGGTGAGGATGGCTTTGTCAGTGTGGGCGGAAAGGCGCAAAAAACGGACAATACATGGCAAGGTGGTATGAGAGCCGGTATCGGCTCTGTGGATGAGGTCAGCGTGAATGAAGATGGTTCACTGAAATATATCCGGCGCCTGAATGGCGATCAGGACCATCAGGGAAGGCATGTACGTATTCCTGTCGGAGAATTCAGTATTTTACACGTAAAGCTGTACGAGTATAAATAATGTGACGACATGGTTCACCTTTGTTGTCTACATACGGATAGAAGAGTGATGTTATTGTTTGCCTAGTACCAACAGACTTTCCGGTCCCATATTGAACAACAGGTCTATGATACTCAAATTAGGTAGAAAACCCAGTTTGGACTCGAAAACCTGATAGTAAGGTTGTGGAACAAACTCTGTATCTACTTCCCGGAAATCCTTTTTGGGATGGATGACTTCCCGAAAATCGAATTCTCCGGGAGCGAACTCCATCTTATATTCGCTAGTACGCTCCATAGTGGGGTGAATATCTATCAATTCACAGACCATCCGGCATAGTTCTTCGTTGAAATCGATTAAAAACTCGTATTTCTTTTCGTAGAAGGGACGGAAGTCGTCCTTGTAATATTCAAAGAAAGGAGTACTGTTGTAGGCTGATTCGATGGCGTTCCAGTGCAGATGTCTCCAGTTGCCGTGGTCGGAAATGCGGATATCCTTCATTGGACACTTCAATGTGTCGGGCTTTACGGTTGGGATGGAAAGAGCTAATTCGCCGGATGGGCCGGCAATGGTACATCGGTTACGATACGTTTGTTTGATATAGTGGTCGTGTTGTTCTACAAACACCTTGTCATAAGCCAGCAACTTGGTATAATATTCGACGGGAGCGAGATAAGCTGAAGATAAATAAGCTATTTTCATTTCTTTCATTTTAATTCGTTTAGGGGACTCTATAATGAAGGATATTATTCAGGAGTAGTTTCTTTTATGATCCGGAGATTATTTCACTGTTCTGAAAAAACGGTTCCATCGGTATCCGTCAAACAGCCCTGTATCTTTTTCTTTGGAGAACCATATGACGGAGGCTTTTCCGATGACATGGTCTTGCGGGACAAATCCGAAAAGACGCGAGTCGGAGAAGTTGATGGTATTGTTAGACCCCATCCAATAATAATCTTTTGTGAAATAACAGTGTTTCGTGGGCTTTCCGTCCACGTAGAGGGTATCGTTTTTTATCTCTGCCTGTTTGCCTTCGTGCATCACGAGTGTATTTCGTAGCAGGGTTATGTTCCAGGGACAGACACGTATAAATTGTCCCTTTTGGGGAACAATCAGTGGATTCGGATCAGTGTTTCCCTTGTTCGACAGAGGTTGAATGAAGCACTCTTTTCCATTCATCGTCTGTTCCAGCAGATAGTATTCATAACGGCTGAAACTGCGCACGTGGGTACTATCATTGCTTCCCATCAATCCGTCGTTGGTGATGGAAAGCGTATGCATCAGTGAAGTTATCAGATTTTCTTTTGAGGCAGGGTACGAATAAAGCCTTTTCTTATCCGGGTTGAACTGTGCTTCGGGTGAAATAACTGAGAAAAGGGAATCAACAAATAAGGTGTCACCCGGCACTCCGAGACAACGGCTGATATAGATTTCCCGGCGGTCGATGATAGGTTCCCGGATTCCGGCCGGATTATTGAACACTACGATATCTTGTCGCTGTACAGGACTTTCGCACCAACGATGATAGGAGAAGAGCGACATGAAAGGAACTCGTAACCCGTAACTCCATTTGTTGACTAAGATGCGTTCACCTTGGAAAATGGAGTTTTCCATACCGGTGGAAGGGATAAGGTAGGATGTAAAAGCAAATCCCCGGAGCAGAAGCACTACGACTACTGCTCCGGCAAATGCCAGTATCCATTTGAATTTATGAATGTTCATCAATATTTATCACCTTATCACGCTATTCTATCCGTACACTTATCATCCTACCCACTTGAAGAGTCGGTTCCAACGGATCTTACCGTCAAACCATCCGCGGTCTTTATCAAGCGACAGCCATACGACAATCGGTTTGCCTACCACATGGTCTTCGGGCACGAATCCCCAATAACGGGAATCGGCGGAATTATGACGGTTGTCACCCATCATCCAATAATAGTCCATCTTGAAGGTATATTGATCGGTCTTTTCACCGTTGATGTAGATACCGTCCGGTTTCACTTCCAGTTTGTTGCCTTCGTAGGCTACGATACAACGCTCATAGATAGGCAGATTATCTTCTGTCAGCGTGATGGTAGCTCCTTTGGCGGGAATCCAGATAGGACCATAGTTGTTGCGGTCCCATTTCGTGTAAAGATTCAACGGATACATCTGGCCTGCGTAATCTTCCGGTTCCATCACAATCTTGCTGATCAGTTTCTTGTTGCCGGACAGCGTGTCATACATCTTCTTAGTGAGCGGGAAATGATATACCGGATTCAGTCTGCCTTGTGCATTCCGGCTGTCGAGTCCCATCTCCAATAATCCGTTTTCCCAGCCGGAGTCTTCTATCAGCATTTGGTCGTCTTTGCTGATACCCAATTCACGGAGCATATCTTCCGGGATATACGGACCGGTAGTCTGCACGAAATAGTTGAATTGCAGGTTTTCGGGGTTTTCGATAGCCTTACCGTCAATCATCACTTGTCCGTTGACAATCTGGAGAGTATCACCGGGAAGACCCACACAACGTTTTACGTAATTCTCTCTGCGGTCTACGGGACGCCAGAGGACTTCTCCGTAAGTACGTGGATTATTTAAAATCTGTTTCCGTCCGGCAGCGTAGTACAGGTCGTATACGGCACGCTGCTGTGCACGGGTTAAGCTGTCCATATCGATTCGTTTGGAATAGATACGTTGTCCTTCACCGTAAGCCAGCGTGTAAAAATCTGTTGTCTGTTGGTAGTTGACTGCTACCGTGTCACCTGCCGGAAAATTGAATACGACAATATCGTTCAACTTCACTTTGCCGAATCCCGGCACTCGTTTATATTTCCACTGCGGCCATTCTATGTATGATTTAGAGTTGAAGACGGGCAGTGTGTGTTGTGCCAACGGCATAGAAAGCGGTGTATTCGGCACACGAGGACCGTAGCTCATCTTGCTTACGTACAGAAAATCGCCTACCAGCAATGATTTCTCCAACGAAGAGGAAGGAATCTGGTAGTTCTGGAAGATGTAGATATTGACGAAGTAAACGGCGACCAGTGCGAAAACAATGGCGTCTATCCAGCTCATCACGCTGCGGACAACCGGATTCTTCGACTTTTTCCAGAAAGACCAAGGTACTTTCTTTGTGATATAAATATCGAAAATGAAAGGAACAACAATCAATCCCCACCAACTCCGTACCCAGATAAGGAAGGCAAGATAAAGAAGAATAGCAATGGCGCATTTAATCCATTGTGCGCGTGTGGCTTGTCTCATAATGGTATATATTTGAACTAGGTTCTGAAATCTTAATCGTTCAAGAATGGAAATAAATCACTCATGCCCAAGAATCCTTCGTGCTGGGCTGTATATTCGGCTGCCAATACAGCTCCGAGTACAAAACCTCCACGACTTTTTGCATCGTGTGTGAGGGTAATGCTGTCCACATCCGATTCGTACCGGATGGTGTGCAGACCGAACACCTCTCCTTCACGGATGGAAGCGATGGGAAGTTCGTTCGGAGCGCAGTCGTTGGTTCCGCTAATGCTTCCGTCCGGTGCGGCGAATGTTCCTTTCACCCATTTGTCCTTGCGGTCTATATTCTGTAAGATACCTTCCGCCAGAGTGATGGCTGTTCCGCTCGGAGCGTCCAGTTTGTGAATATGATGCGTCTCGCTCATCGTCACGTCATAATTGGGGAACTGATTCATGATCTTAGCCAGATACTTATTGACAGCTGAGAAGATGGTAACTCCCAGACTGAAGTTGGACGACCAGAAAAGGGTCTTTCCACCTTCCGTACAGAGCTTTTTGATTTCTTCGCCATGTTCGGCCATCCATCCGGTGCTGCCTGATACCAGCTTCACACCGGCTTTGAAGGCTTTCATATAATTACTGTAAGCTACCATCGGATTGGTAAACTCAATGGCTACGTCAGCCGATTTGAATGCTTCCGATTCGAAGTCTTCCTGATTATTGATGTCGATGATGCAGACAATTTCATGTCCGCGACTACGGGCTACCTTTTCTATCTCCTTGCCCATCTTTCCGTAACCGATCAGTGCTATTTTCATTGTTTTCTGACTTATATTCAAAATAATAGTTGCAAAGATAGGATTTTTATTACATTTGCAGTGCACATTAACGTCTTGTTAACATGGAACATCTTCTCCACTACGTGTGGAAACATAAATTATTTCCTCTGAAAGTACTGCAAACCACTGAAGGCTTACCGGTAGAAGTGATTGATTCCGGTCTGCAAAATCCCAATGCCGGTCCTGACTTTTTTAATGCGAAACTAAAGATTGACGGTACGCTATGGGTGGGAAATATAGAAATACATATACACTCTTCGGATTGGCTCCGTCACGGTCACGATAAGGATAAAGCATACGATTCGGTCATTCTTCATGTGGTCGGTGAGGCGGATATGGAGGTAACCCGCACGGACGGCGGGCGAATTCCGCAATTAATATTGACTTGTCCTGAAAATGTGCAGTCTCACTATCATGAGCTCTGTGTAGCCGATCAGTATCCGGCTTGTTATCCTATCCTCGCCTCTCTTCCCAAACTTACCGTCCATTCTTGGCTGACAGCTTTGCAAACGGAACGTTTGGAAGAAAAAGCCTGTTTGATAACGGAGCGCTTGAAGCATTGCAATCATAATTGGGAGGATGCCTTCTTTGTCACTCTTGCCCGCAATTTCGGTTTCGGCTTGAATGGAGACGCTTTTGAAACGTGGGCGGGAATGTTGCCTTTCCGTGCGATAGATAAACATCGCAATGATTTGTTCCAGATAGAGGCTTTCTTTTACGGCTTGGCAGGATTGTTGGAAGATTCGTTTCTTAAAAAAGGGCAGGAGGATGAGTATAGTCTACGTCTTATCAAGGAGTTCCGTTACTTGCAGCGGAAGTTTGAATTCACCCAAGTGATGAATGCTACTCTTTGGCGTTTTCTCCGGCTTCGTCCCGAAAACTTTCCTACTGTTCGTCTGGCTCAGTTGGCCTACCTTTATCAAAGAGGGGATAAGCTGTTCTCGCGGTTGCTGGAAGCAGGGACACTGGCGGAGGTGAGGACACTTCTTGAGGTCGGCACTTCTTCTTATTGGGAAAGTCATTATCTGTTCGGCCGGACTTCCTCGCAAAAGAAGAAAACGATGGGAGAGCGGTCAAAAGACCTGATTATTATCAATACGGTAGTTCCTTTTCTTTATACCTACGGACTGCATAAGGCAGACGAGGGAATGTGCGAACGTGCCGGGCGCTTTCTGGAAGAATTGAAAGCGGAAGACAATCATATTATCCGTTCGTGGAGTGCGGCGGGCCTTCCGGTGGTCAGTGCGGCGGACAGTCAGGCGTTGATACAGTTGCAGAAAGAGTATTGCGACCGGAGAAAATGCCTGTATTGCCGTTTTGGTTATGAATATTTGCGGCACAAATAATCAAGATATCAAACTAGTCATTATCTTTGCAGCATCAATCAAACTCTTAATTTATATCGTGTTATGAGAGCTAAAAAGTTTGTATACTGCTTGCTGATGATAGTGTTGTTTGCTGGTATTCCCACCGGTAAGGCGGTGGCGCAATCCGGTGAGGACTTCAAACCGTTTTTGGATAAGTTTACTTCCAGTGCAGCATTCCAGTACACTCGCATTAAGTTCCCGTTGAAAACTCCGATTACCTTATTGGCAGATGATGGTGAAACAGAGAAGACATTCCCTTTTACTAAGGAAAAATGGCCTTTATTGGATAGCGAGACGATGAAAGAAGAACGTATCGCGCAAGAAGAGGGGGGAATTTATGTTTCCAAATTCACATTGAACGAGCCTGATCGCAAAGTGTTTGAAGCCGGTTATGAGGAATCGGAAGTCGACTTGCGTGTCGAATTCCAGCTCTTGCCTGATGGAAAATGGTATGTAGTAGATTGCTATACAGGATGGTACGGCTACGACCTGCCTATTGCTGAATTGAAACAGACGATACAACAGGTAAAGGAAGAGAATGCAGCTTTCAAGGAAATACATCCCTAGCGAATAGCCGGTAGGGACTTTGTTTATGGTGTCCCTACATAATATCCCAGTTCGGACTCTTTTCCGTCCACCATCTCTTTGACAATACCGTTTTTGGCATTGAACTCTTGGAAGAGTTCCTCATAGTCACGTGTATAGTCGGCGTCCGGTACTACATTGACATCAAAGGTCAATTCCGCTTTCCCGTTGGGAAGCATATTTCCGAAAATCCGGATGCGGTGAACAACCTCGCCTATATTCTTAATACTGTTGTAGGTTGCCTTGAATTGTCTGATGCCCTCTTCCGGAATGATGATATGTGAACTTTTATCCAGAATGATACAGCCACAAGAAGGCTGGATATCCGAAATGACCAGAGGAGCGTCACCGGTGTTGGTGATTGTGAACATGATATCTAGTTGTTGTCCTTGTTTGATAGGATAATAATGCCTTACCGAGTCTTTTATGACCATAGTTGTAGGACGTACTTTCTTCTTACACCCTGAGAGGAAGAAGGGAAATACTGTTAATAAGAGGATATAAAGTATCGATTTGTTCATAGTGGATGTTTTATGTTAGGGGTTACCTTATTTTTACTTTTTATGGAACGAATACGATTTCATCTATACCGATCTGGGCTCTTGGCTTTTTAGCTACCATGACCTTTATATTTACCTGTTCTGCCCCGTTCAAATCTATCGGAGTGGTTGTTTTAACTAATTCGCCCTTTTCAACGGAATCATCCGTCTCCAGATTGATTGTCTTATAGATTGCTCCGTCCTTCGATATTTCGATTTGCCGGGGAGGGTAGAAACGATGTCTGGGAAGATTTAAGAAACTGATATAAATGTTTCCTGTCTTATTGATACCTTTTACAGGCAGACTGATTTCATATTCTTCTTTCGGAAGAGTTGTCCAGCCGCAATGATAATTGCCGGGTAAACCGTGTGTGCTGTCTGTGAGTCTCTTCAACCCATCTTTGTCCGTTGGAGGAGTCGAAGAAGGCATGATTCCGAGAAATAAGTTCTTTTTAATGTCGGAAGCAAGTATATACTGTTCCCATTCTTTTATATAGTAGTCGATTTCATCGGCCGATTCATTATAGTACTCCATTCCTGTGAAAGCATGATGTTCTTTGAGTTGGGTAAGCCATTTCCGCGCTTGCGGAGTCGGTTGGATTTGTTTTCCGTTTCGTTGGGCATATCCGTAAGGATCATAACTGTGGTTGCGTCCCATCTCCAGACGTGTATAAGACAAGGCTGTCTGGAGTTCATGGAGCTTTTTACGCTCTTTTCCTTTCGCATCGGAAACATAATCGCCCATTTCATCATAGAATTTGATAAACTTCTCCGGATTGAGGAATGACTGTTCCAATTCTGCAATACCGGCATAGATACCTAACTTCTTACCGGATTGGACGCTGTTTTCCAAGTTAATGTAATAGTCGTACAGCCATTTCTTTGATAGGGGGTACTCTTGATTGAAATAGTCTCTGACCAGTTCCTCAACGGGAAGTTCCGGGTTGATGAGAAGTACCGACAGTACAAAAGTCCTCATTTCATCGAAAGAAGAATAGCTGTATCCGCTTCCGTTGAAGAAAATGCCACTGGCTCCGTTCTGCTTGAAGAACCGGAGTCTCTGCTGGGCTATCTTCAATATGGGGAAAGGTGTCAGATAGTCATCGAAGTTGTTGATGTAATCCCATATATAAATGTTCTTCGTAACTTTCTTCCATTGGTTCAGCTGTTGCATAAACTTTTTTTCCTGTGCATTCTTGCCGTCTATCCGGCGGAGTGGAAAGTCTATGGCACTGACAATGATACCTGCATTGGACGGCAACTGTTTGTCCGTAACCTGTTTGGTGCTCAGATAGGATATGGTAAAAAAGGAATGTTTGGGAAAACGCTGCGACAGCCGGAGTAACAGTTCTGTGACGGCGGGTGTTGCGTTCTTCTCCGTATTCCCCATCGCTGTGCAACTGGCGCAAGTACAGGCGTACGGAGTATCATCCGGAGCAATGACAAAACGAGAACTTCCCTTTTCACCGATATTATCTGCGATATAGCTCTCAATTTGCCGATACATCTCTTCGGAAGAGAAACAAAGTTGTGAGTCGTCTGTCTTGCCGTGGATGGTAGCATATACCTTATCTACATTGTCTCCCAATACTTTTCTCAGGTTGTGTCCCCATATACCCCAACTGTCGTCAAAGTTGTTGAGTCCCATTACTCCCGTATAATCGGGATTCAAACCGGAAGGGGAATAGATACTTTGATAATCAAAAGCAAACGTACCGCAGGTATCTGTCAGGTTGATGATGGCGGGAGGAAGGTCGGAGCCGTCGATACGCGGGTCTTCCTTGCTTATCTTTTTTATCAATTGGTATTGCAGCCATAACATTTGTCTGTCATCGGTAGCTGTGAGTTCTATATCCGATCCTTTGATAGCGATCCTGAACCCTTCCTGCAAGGTCGGATCTATGTGTATGATAACACGCCACATTTCCTTCTCCGATACCCCGAAAGCGACCATTTCATCGTCATTTGCACGCTTTTTGAGGTGCTCGTACAGATATTTGGCCCATCGGGTATCTTTGTCCGTCGGGTCTTCGCCGATTGTGACGAGGTAGCCTTCCTTGGAGGCAAATATCTCGGTGCGCGCCTGCATACGGCAGCCGGATAAAAGGCAGCAAACGCATATCATTCCTGCCAGTAGGGGGCATAGCTTATCAGAATGAAATATAGATCTGTGCATAGATATTATATAGGTTTTTATAGCGTGTCGATACCGTTTCTATTCGATGGAGCGGATCTGTTCCCCGCACTGTATTCGTCTGGTTATAATAGGTATTCCAAGTCCCCATCAGGCCGATGGTAATGTTGGGACTGACCATATATTGACCTCCCAAACCTACCATTGTGTTGGTATGTGAGAAGGAACCGGGCAACGCATAGTCTAATACGGCCGTTTCCGGTGCCGAACCGATACTTGCCATGGCATTGATATTTGTCTTTCCATCGCTGGCAGGGAAATATTTCGCACCGACCTGCGCATTGTAATAGAATTTGGAGTTAAAGAAATGAAGGTCGAGTTTGGCGTTAAGCCGGACCTCTTCGATGGTCTTGGCTACCTCTCCGCCAACGGTGAGCAGGTTTGTTTTCGACTCATCCCATCCGGTGAATATGTAACCGTTTTCTCCGTTGCTTCCGGCAAAGAATTCGTTATTCCACTCATAATGCTTGTTGTAGGCAGCTACCCGTCTGTAGCCGACGTGTCCCGCTATTTCCCAGTCATTCTTGAGATAATGGCGCAATGCTACATCGGCAGTAATGTCCGGGAAGTATTTGGTGGCAAAAGCGGCATTGATCGTAGTGCTCCATTTCGGTGAGAAGTGATGCGTCCATTCACCTTGTACCTGAATGCCGACTCCTCCCGGTGTCTGTTCCTCCGCCTCCATATTATCGCTTGCCGATCCGCTTCTTCCGGCATAGTTGATGCGTCCGGTATAAGTGTTTTTCCGGTTCTTCCGGGTATATTCGGCTGTGGCGACAGAGGTGATAATATCCTCTTCACCATAGCGGGCACGCAGATAAGTCAGGGCTATCTCATTTTTAAGCATCATGCTTCGTAAGCCCGATAAATGCCGTTGGAAAGAGCGATATTCCATGATTGAAGGCTCGTAGAATTTCTGATAATAGTATGCGGAATCAGCTTGTCTGTTAGCCTCATACACCACTCCCTTTGTGTATTTCAGAGATTTGTTCTGACTGTCGAAAAGTAAAGCTGTGTCAAGCACCGCAAGGGCTTGCTCCGGTTCTTTCGCTTTTGTCAGTTGCAAAGCGCGGTATTCACTGCTTTGCGAGAAAGCGCCTATAATCTCCTTATTACTCGGATATTTGTTGAGTATCGGCTTCAAGAATTCCAGCGAAGCTTCGTATTTCTTGTCACGGTCCAATACGGTAGCCCTTTTGGCTTGATAGAATGGCTCTTCCGGATAGAAATTGATGCCTTGTGCCGTATATTTCTCGAATTCATCGTATTTCCCCAATAATCCGGACGAGTTGATGGCATAGCGTAACCCTAAATCACTCGATGGATTCAGACTGACGAGCTTGACGGATTCATCGTATGCTTTCCGCGTAGCCCCCGCTTCCATACATTTCTTGATGTAAGGAATTGCCAGTTCCTCGTATCCTATCACGTAGAAGATGCGCATATCCTCATCACTCTGTTCGATGGCAGACAGATAAAGTTGCAAGGCTTCTTCTGTTTTATCCATTTTATCGAGGATAAATGCCCTTTTCAACGTGCCGTTTTCATAATCGGGGAAATGAAGTGTGATGGTATCCAATGTGGCGAGCGCTTCGTTGTAACGCTTCATATTGATATAGCAACTCAGTGCTTTTTCCCATGCGGCACCGTTGACTTCGTTGTCTATATGCCTTTGTGAAACGAATAATACATGAGGCAATGCCTCCGAATACAGGCCGAGTTCCATAAGTCTTTCGGCTTTCTTCATGTGAAGGGAAGACATAGCCAAAGTAATGTCGTAATCGTCGGGATACATATCATACAGCTTCTTTAAAGCCGAGTAAGCGAGATCGTCCTCATTCATTTGACGATAAAGCATATATTCCTTATACAAGATTCCCTTGTCTGTGTTACCGTATTGTTTCTTCGCCTCTCTGATATAGAAGAGCGCATCATCGGTGTATCCCCTTGTCACGGAGGTATTCAGCAGATAGTCCAATGCTTCCTTATCCTTGTTTCCACCTTCATAAGCCATTCCGTAGAGTACATAAGGATCCCGTTGCTTTTCGGAGCGGGCGGCTTCCAGCAACAGATTGTTATACATACGTCGTATTGCCGGGCTGTTATTTCTTCTCATCTGTTCCCGTACAAATACCAATGCTTCCGGAAAACGTGCCAATTCACCGAGAATTCCGGCTCTTTTGATGATAAGCGCGGAACTTCCGGGAATAGCGGCCAATCCATTGGACGACCATCCTAAAGCGGCTTCCCGGTTACCTTCCTGCAAATGCAGATTGATAATGTCCAGATAAAACTCTTCATTGTCGGGAGATATCTTGATGAGCTCGGTCAGTCTTTCGATTGCTTCCTTCCGGTTACCGCCTTTTTTCATCTGGCGATATCCCATTTCCAGGCTATATACATAATCCTTCCGTAAAATGGTATCGTTCGGATAAATCTGATTGATACGTCTCAGCAAACGGTCGGCTTCCACATCGTTGTTCTGTTTGCGGTACAGCTCAATCTTTCGGCGCCACAATCCGCGCCAATACGGATTTACTTCCAGCAACTCATTTACATAGCAAATCGCACTGGAGTAATTTTCTGTGATGTCCTCGACATCCACCAGCAAATGTTTGGCATTGACATTATTATAATTGTCCTCCACCGCTTTGACAAGATGGTAACGAGACTGATCGTAGTCTTTCTCATGGAACCAGTATTTACCCATGAGCCATTGAAGATCGGAGACTTTCGGGTATTTCTGAAGTCCTTCATCCAACAGTGCTTTCCCCGCTTCCCACTCTTCATTGGCAAAATGCTCCTGTATGATCTGGGCATATTGCTCCGGCGTCTGGAAACCTTTGTCGCTTCCGATGGAAGAGGTTATCAGCAGGAGCAAACAACCTAATATGGTAATTTTATGGAGGAATACTCTGTTCATCTTATCTTATTGTTTATACATTCTTATATTGTTGCGGGCTCAGGATTGATATTGGCATCTTTCTCATTGGCGTTTTCTTTCTTCTGTTTGAATCCTGTCCGTTCCATCTTCTTCCACTTGAAGTCCCTTTTGGTCAGATAACTGAGATATCCCCTTAGAGAACAGAACGTGATGATGGGATGGTAGAAAATCGGTTCCAATATGGAGGCAATGATAATCCATAAATATTCGTACCCTCTTTTATAAAGCATTCCGACGTAGTAATCGTAAGTGATGACCACGATGGACAGGAATTGGCAGAATACGTAAATGGTCAGGTAAATCATCCATGCCGTATTCCAGTTGACAGCCCCTGTAAAAGCCATATAAATGAAAACGCCGAATCCCGTAACCTCAATGATGGGTGCCAAGAATTCAAAGATAAACATATAAGGCAGGGTTAACAATCCCATCTGTTTATAGGTTTTCTTGAAAATCATCTTGTGATGGACGCTCAATGTCTGGAACAATCCCCGTGCCCAACGAGTGCGTTGGCGGTAAAGCATTGCCAGGTTGGGAGGCCCTTCCGTCCAACAGCAAGTGTCCGGTATCTGCACTATCTTGTAAGGCCGGGAGAAGTCGCACATATATCCCACCATGCGGGTAATCATGTCCATGTCTTCCGCAAAGGAAGTACCGTCATAACCTCCTGCCGCAATGGCTACGGAACGGTCAAAAAGCCCGAATCCACCGGATACATTCGGCATCCCGTTGATGGCCGACCATCCCATCTTACCTATCAGATAGGAACGCATATATTCCAGGTTCTGGAAAAGCGGAATAGGGGTACGCGGAGTCTTGACATCAACAATCTGTCCGTCCTTCACTACGCAACCGTTAGCCATCAGCATGGTTCCGCTCACGGCAATCACTTGTTTGTCAGAAGATATAATCGGTGAAATGCAACGGTACAATGCATATTTCTCCAGAATACAGTCCACATCTGTACAGATAAAATAAGGATAGGAAGAGGCGTTGATACCTGCGTTGGAAGCGTCCGCTTTCGTTCCTCCGTTCTCTTTATCGACAACGATGAGACGGCTGTACTTCGGATTCGTAGACTTTAGAAGTCTTTTGAACGGTTTGGTCTTGATTCGTTCGATGTATGCGTATGGTACTTCTACCAGCTCATAATGTTCGGTGATTTTCTCCAAAGTCTTGTCCGTGCTACCGTCATTCACGATAATAACTTCGAAAGCCGGGTACTCGAGGGCAAGCATCGAATTAATATTGTCGATAATGGTCTTTTCTTCGTTGTAGGCGGGGGCAATGACCGAAATACCCGGTGTATAGGGAGATTCTTTGATAATTTTCCGCACATAACTTTCCACATAGTAGTCTTTTCTCCGTTTCAAGGAAATGAAGGAGAGGAAAGCGAACACGACAAAGGATATCGCCAGCATACTCGTATAAAAGAATACGAAATAATTGAAGAAGGTAAATAGTATATCTTTCATATTCTTTTTATATTAACTGGTTAATGAGCGGGTGTTTTGTATGAGCGAATAAGATCGCTGTATGAGAATCGGCTTTTCTCTCCAATTGATCGAATGTTTTCCTGCCCATAGCGCTGTAATCGTAGAGGGCTTTCAGAATCACTCGCTTTGTTCCCCAATTGTCGGCGTCGTCGTAAGCATTGTACAGGAATCCTAAGGCCTTGTCAGTTTTCAGTTCTGCAATAGCTGTGATAATCTGCCTTTTGACTTCTTCGGGCTGCACATGATACATCTCTATTAGCTTCGGCTCCACCTCTTTGTACTTAAGTTTGCCTAACGTCTTTATTGCCTCGCTTCGTATTTCTACAGAACGGGCATTGATTTGCTTGGCGAGAGTCGGGGCGCTTTCTGTTTCATTATAGAGTCTGATCTCATTGATGAAGAATATCTTCACATTTTCTTCAGCCGAAGTATTCACCCATTTAATGAAACTCGGTGTATTGTAGCCTACTTTCCGGCGGTGTTCGAGGATAGCGTGTAACTCCATCATATCCCATTGCCTTAGCTTCATGCTGATGTCTTCATCGAAGAAACGGAACGGGTTTCCCTGACTTAACCACATATATGTATAGCGTGCCGAATTCCTTAACTCTATTTTGCGGTGATAAAGGAAACGCACCAATACAGCCTCAGAAGCGTATCCATTAATGGATTGAATGATTTTCAGAGCTTGTATCTTGGCTCTCTTAGTCCCGAATTGCAGCTCATGTTCGAGGAAACGGGTTATCTGAAATACGGTTTGTATGGATTGATAGTTCAATTCATTGAGCTCATTTTCATGTGCGCTCTTGATTTCGGTCAGTAATTGGGTGATGATACGCAGTTCGTTGGTTTTGGGACGTTTTTTGGTATCATACTTCAGTCTATCGGCAATTTCTTGCTCGCTTATCGTATTGGTATCCAGTGAGATGGATTTCATCTCTTCATAATATTTGTCGTGAGCCTGAAGGTATCTCTTTTTTTCTTTACGTCTCTTAAATATACCGTATATAATATGGAATAGGAGAAATAGGTACGCAATGATGCAGAACATTACAGCAATCGAACATATTCTTATTATTAAAGGATAGCCAATAAACTTGTAATATATCCAGTAGAAATAATATTCTATGTAATCTATTCCATATAATACTTGTTCCATTTCTTTTGATATATTTAGCCAAAAACTTGTATATTCAAAACGAATTCCTTACATTTGTTGTATGAGATGTCTTGTTCTTATGCAAATATAAGAAATAACTTGTATATATTATCCATCACCGATGAGCAAGGCTTTTGCGATAAGTTTTATAGCTACTTGTTATTTTCGATGGAAAGGGAAGAAATTAAAAATAGACGGGGCTGATATATGATTGTAGGTTAAATATTTTTGTGATTAGTTAACAGAATGGGCTTGCTTATGGATGGCATAAAGCGTGCATTCAATTGAGAAAAGGAAGATAAACGGTTATTAAATTTGAGAATTATGACGAAGATTAAAGGTTGGATGTTTGCCCTTATGGGGGCTATGTTGATGGCGACTTCTTGCTCCGATACAGAGTTTAAGAATGGGAATGAGGATGCAGGGACTGCTGCCCCGAAAAACTCTTCTGCGCTTGTGAGTGTGTATTCTGATAAAAGCGGTTCGGAAGCGAGTCTGCTTGTCGGAGATGTGCTGGTGGAAAATACCCGTACACTTAAGTTGAATGTTCCTGCTGCTTGCGAGACGGTGTATATGAAATATAATACGGTGTCGGGAACAACTGCTATGAAGGAGTTTGCGTTATCCTCTCCTCTTACTCGTAGCGCGGATGAGAGTGATTTCCTTTATGAAACCAACCGCATAGCATCGGTTACACTTGCGCTTCCTGAAGATGCGGTACAACCGACCAGTGAGACGGATGCGGGTTATCTTTTCTATCATAACACAGGTGTAGTTATGTTTGAGGACGGATGGCCTACCGATCGGGAAATCTGGTATGATGAAGATTTTAACGATGTTGTTTTTGAGTACGACTTGAAAGTAACTGAGTGTCAAGATGAGGAACGGATGGCTATTCAAGGGAGTAAAGAGGAACTGTTGCTTACTTTGGATGTCCGTGCTGTCGGTGGAATGTATCCTACTACATTAGGTGTTGTGCTGAGCGATTTGGATAGTAAGTATGTAGATCGGATTACGGCAAAACTTCTTTTGAAAGGCGGACAAGGGACTATGAGAGAGCTGAAAAAAGAAGAGCTTTCTGCAGCTGATAAAGTAATTGTGGATGTGCCGAATTGGTGTTGGAATAATGATACGGAAGGTCCCAATCGATTTGCAAAATTGACAGTAGATAAAGCCCAAACTAAAGGTACGGTCATTACATTGAACGGTTTGTCTACATTGGACAATGATAAAGCCGATGAACCGAAAAATTATTTCCAGGTAACACCTGGTCATATCAGGGAAGGGTTGCCTATGCTACGTGCTGAAATTCGATTGATTGGTAAAGAAGGTTTGACAGGAGATGAAAGAAAGGCTCAGCTTGAAGCGTTTGAAAAGTTGATTCTTGACACGAAGCGACAAAACTTCTTTATCGTTGCATCTCATGATAACAACGATTTTGAAATCCACATGAGAGGGTATGAGCCGACTTCTGCTTACGAGGGTACATATAATGATTTGGTTCAGAAAACTCCTTCATTGCAGGGCGCTGATTTGTATTCTAATGAAAGGGGTGCTACTTGGGGAATTAAAGTTCCGGTCGGGACCTGTCATATCTATGAAGTCAAAGAAGGTAAGTCGCTGAAATTTCAAGAAGCTTATCCGGATTTTTACAAATGGTTAGATTCAAAGGGTGCTGCTTATAAAGATTGGTATCTCCATCCGGATGACGAGAAAATAGTAAAAGCTTGGTAATACAAATGCATACCCGATACGTTATTTGAGGTATTTTGTACAATTTGAACCCCTCTTTTTTCGAAAAGAGGGGTTTCTTTGTATCCGAAAGAATGATCTTTAAACTAATACCGTAAATAATGAAGCGATTTTTTATTAGCTACAGTCTGATTACTTTTCTTCTTTTGAATAGTGTGGCGCTTTTTGCTCAACATACTAGCGTCTTTGCGAAACAGTGGAAAATAGAAGATGAATCCCATGCTTTACAGATAATAGAACATACCGATACATTGGAACTGATTGTACCGGGTGGGTTGACTCTATGGTCCTCACAGCGTCTGACGGGTGATTATGAAATCAGTTACCATATCTGTATGGTGATGAAAGGGGGAAGGCACGACCGTCTGAGTGATTTGAATTGCTTTTGGGCTGCCAATGATCCTAAACATCCCGACGATCTTTTTGCTCGCAGTCAGTGGCGCAACGGTGTCTTTAAGAACTATAATACATTGAACCTTTTTTACGTTGGATACGGGGGAAATGATAATTCCACCACCCGTTTCCGACGTTACAGAGGAGAATATTATGGTATTGCAGTTGATAAAGTCAAACCGTTATTGAAGGAGTATACCGATGCGCCGCATTTGCTTGTACCCAATAAATGGTATGAAATCCGGATTCGGGTAGAAAAAGGAATGACTACTTACGCAGTGAATGGTGAAGAATTATTCCGCTATACCCTCACCGGAAACGAAGGAGACGGACATTTCGGTCTGCGCCTTTTGCAAAACCACGTGTTGTTTACCGGCTTTAAAGTGACTTCTTTTTGAGACTGTTTATACCGCATATAGAAACCTAAATAAGATATAAATACCCATGATGAAACAACTCTTTACCAGATTACGGGTGATTACCCTATTTTCATTTTTGTGTTCAGCATTTCTTCATGCGCAAGTCGTGACCGACGAGCGGATGTTCTCTTTCGAGGAATCGAAGATTCCGGATTACATAACAGGTGTCAATTCGCAACTCTCTATTTCCGATACACATTATAAAGACGGAAAACATTCGTTGAAATGGGGCTTTGAGCCCGGAGGGGTATTGGAATTGAAGAAGGATTTAAAGTTTGAAAAGAAAGACCCGACGGGTAAAGATTTATATCTTTCCGCTTTTATAGTATGGGTGTACAATGAGGAGCCTCAGGATGCAACAATTGAGTTTGAGTTTTTGAAAGATGGCAAGAAATGTACTTCGTTTCCTTTCGGAATCAATTTCAGCGGTTGGCGTGCCGCATGGGTTTGCTACGAACGGGATATGCAGGGTACTCCGGAAGAAGGAATGAATGAGCTTCGTATTGTTGCTCCGAATGCAAAAGGAAGCCTTTTCATCGATCATTTGATCACTGCTACGAAGGTAGATGCCCGTCAGCAAACAGCCGACTTGCAAGTCCCTTTTGTCAATGCCGGAACTAATAATCATTGGTTGGTTGTCTATAAACATTCATTGTTGCAGCTGGATATCGAACTGACTCCGGTGAACGATGCGCAAAAAAAAGAGATGAAGTTGCTGGAGAAGCGTTTCCGTGACATGAATTATACAAAAGGTAAAGTATCGGATAAAGAGATACAGACTATCCGCAAGAAATATGATTTCTATCAGATTACCTATAAGAATGGCAAGGTTTCGGGGGTACCTATTTTTATGGTACGTGCTTCAGAGGCTTATGAACGCATTATACCGAATTGGGACAAAGATATGCTGACCAAGATGGGTGTGGAGATGCGTGCTTATTTCGACTTGATGAAGAAAATTGCCGTTGCCTATAATAATAGTACGGCGAAGCCGGAAGTTCAGAATGAAATGAAGAAGAAGTTCCTGGCAATGTATGACCATATTACCGATCAGGGGGTGACGTACGGTAGTTGTTGGGGAAATATTCATCATTACGGGTATAGTGTCCGTGGTCTGTATCTGGCTTATTTCCTGATGAAAGATGTGTTGCGTGAGGCCGGTAAATTGCAGGAAGCCGAACGTACCTTGCGTTGGTATGCCATCACTAATGAAGTATATCCGAAGCCGGAAGGTAACGGTATCGATATGGATTCATTCAATACACAGACTACCGGTCGTATAGCAAGCATTCTGATGATGGAAGATACTCCTGAAAAGTTACAATACTTGCGGTCCTTTTCCCGTTGGATAGATTACGGGTGTCGTCCGGCTCCGGGATTGGCCGGTTCGTTTAAGGCGGATGGGGGGGCTTTCCATCATCGTAACCTTTATCCGGCTTATGCCGTCGGTGGTTTGGATGGAGCGACTAATATGATTTATCTTTTCAACCGGACAGAATTTGCTATCTCTGAACTGGCACATGAAACAGTTAAGAATGTGTTGCTTGCCATGCGTTTTTATTGCAATAAACTAAACTTCCCATTGGCCTTGTCCGGTCGTCATCCCGATGGAAAAGGAAAATTAGTGCCGATGCATTATGCAATGATGGCTATGGCGGGAACCCCCGATGGAAAGGAGGAATTTGACAAAGAAGTGGCAGCCGCTTATCTGCGCTTGGTGTCCGGCGCTTCTTCCGATGATCAAGAACCGGAGTATATGCCGAAAGTATCCAATGCGCAAGAGAAAAAGATTGCAAGGCAGCTTGTAGAGGAAGGTTTCCGCCCTGAACCCGATCCTCAAGGAAATCTGGCGATGGGTTATGGCTGTGTCTCTGTACAACGTCGCGGTAACTGGTCGGCAGTGGCGCGCGGACATTCCCGCTATCTTTGGGCGGCTGAACATTATCTGGGACATAATCTTTATGGTCGTTATCTGGCACATGGAAGTTTACAGATTCTTACCGCAGCTCCGGGACAGACTGTGACGCCTGCTACCAGCGGATGGCAACAGGAAGGTTTCGATTGGAACCGTATGCCGGGTGTGACTTCCATTCATCTTCCACTCGAACAGTTGAAAGCGAAAGTGATGAATGTGGATACATTCTCCGGTATGGAAGAAATGCTTTATTCCGATGAAGCTTTTGCCGGCGGACTGTCACAACAGAAAGAGAATGGGAACTTCGGTATGAAGCTGCATGAACATGATAAGTATAACGGAACCCACCGAGCACGCAAATCTTTCCATTTCATCGGTGAAACAATCGTTTGTCTAGGTTCGGATATTGAAAATGCCAATGCGGAATATCCTACTGAAACCACTATATTCCAATTGGCGGTAACCGACAAAGCGGGACATGATTATTGGAAAGGTTATCAAGGTGAAGGTAAAATATGGATGGATCATCTCGGAACCGGATATTATGTACCCGTTACGGCTCGTTTTGAGAAGAAGTTCCCGCAACATTCCCGTATGCAGGATACCGGTAAGGAGACGAAAGGGGATTGGGTATCATTGGTTGTCGATCATGGAAAAGCACCTAAAGGTGGAAGTTATGAGTATGCTGTTCTTCCGCAGACAAGTACGGTTACCTTACAAGCGTTCGCCAAGAAGCCTGCATATAAAGTTCTCCAACAAGACCGTAATGCCCACATCGTACAGTCTTTATCGGACAATATCTATTCTTATGTACTGTTTGAAACTCCACAAGCGTTGCTTCCCGGTGGATTATTGCAGCGGACGGATACTTCGTGCCTGGTTATGATTCGCAAAGAATCTCCGGAAAAGATGTTGTTGACCGTATCGCAACCGGATTTGGCATTGTATCGCGGTGCAAGCGACGAGGCTTTTGATAAAGACGGAAAGCGGGTAGAGCGCAGTATCTATTCCCGCCCGTGGATTGATAACGAAAGTGGTGAGATTCCGGTAACTGTAACGTTGAAAGGACAGTGGAATATAAAGGAAACTCCGTTCTGTAAAGTACTCTCCGTTGACAAGAAGCAAACAGTACTCCGCTTCACTTGCAAAGATGGTGCAAGTCTTGAAGTCATGCTGGAGAAGCGGTAGTTCCCTACGTTGAAAACTTTGGTTTCCTGCCTTGTAACTTTAGTTTCAAGCGCATGAAACTGAAGTTTCTCACCGATGAAACCAAAGTTTCCGCGTATGGAAACTAAAGTTTCTAACGGCTGAAACTGTATAGCTCCTTCCGCATAAGATTGACAGTAATAAGCTGGCAACGTGTGACAGCAGTTCCTTCTGTCACATTGCCATCACACACTGCTGTCACAGTCTTACAGGTTTACTATCAATGCTTTATCCCCTTTTATGTGACGGATGACAGCAGATGGATGAGTTTAACTTTATGAGAGAGGTTAGAACATGAACATGGCAACCGCTACGATACGGTTATTGCATACAGCATGCGCATCTTTAATTTTCCCGTTCATTGGGTTGAGAGAACCATACCATGCTGTGCTTAACGTATACTCCAGTCCGAACTTCCAGTGAGGAACATTATAAGTCAGTTCTGCACCCGCCGTTACCAATTGGTCGAGATTTGTACCTGTTCCGTAAAGTTGTGCCTTTCCATTCGGAGCATATAATTCGTCGCTTGTTCCCAAGTTCTTGGCGTATCCGACGAAAATTCCCGGTTTCCACTTTTTTCCATAGACAAGGTTGAACCACGAGCTGGAAACACGAATTGGAGTGTACTTCTGTTCTCCTGTACGTTCATCGATAGATTCAATACTGAATCCACCGAGTCCAGAAGCTTGTGTAAGGTTGGAGCCCAAAACGCTTTTGGCTCCGATAAACCAATCTTTATTGGTATATTTCATGTGAGCCTCATAGGATAAAGTAGTGATTCGTTCGTCTACCTTGAATCTCTTCCCATTTCCACCGATAGCTTCCTTTCGTGGTTTCATTGACAGCATTTCGATTCCCGCACCAATCAGGAATCCTCCGTTTTTATAATCGGCTCCTACGTAAATTTCCGGAATACAGCCGTTTTTCAAGTATTCGTGGCTCTTTTTACTTTTAGTGGGTTCATCGGGATTGATACCTTGCGAGGTATATTGGGATTGCCATACGGCAGCTCCTGTCAGTTGGAAGTTCTTATTAGTATAGCGGTAACGAATTTGCGGTGCACGGCTGAATGGCTGGAAGGGTGCTCCGACAGAAAGATTCAGAATCTGCGGAGAAACATCTCCAAATAGTGGATGCCAAGTTTGACCGAGCAATAAGGCCGATTTCCCCCAATCCAGATTGAGATAAGCATGGCGCAGGCGGACTACCGAATAAGAAGTACCGGTACCCCGAAAGTCAGCTTCTATTTTGGCGGAAGTCTTGGCTGTCCCCAGTTTAGGACCAGCCACGTCTACTCCCAGACGTGAATATAAAGTATAGAAGTTGCTGCTTGGCGTTCCATTCAAGTCATTTCCGTCTTCGTCACGTACTTTATCTTTCGGATACATATAAAATAATCCGTCTACGGTTTCTTCATTGGCGCGACTGTTGTAGTAGAGGTCGGTGCGAATCTGTCCGTAAAATTTGAACTTGAAGTCCTTTATTTGAGCAAAACTGCCCGATACCATCATCAGGCAAAGAAAGATTAGAATGTATTTTTTCATCATGTGTTTGTTTATAGACGGGCACAAAATTACAAAAAATAACCGTCAATTAACTTATCGTTGACCAAAAAAGCTAAGAACGGCTTGGTTGTACTTCTGGAGTGTGCCGCTTTTATGGATTGCTTTTAGCAATTTCCGGTCTGCTTCAGGCGCCAGGTATTCCCAGAAGGTTTTCATTTTATTGAGCAGTTGCCCTTCCCCTCCTTCCAATTGTGCGGCATATTGGCTGTATACGGATGTGTGCATGGAGTGTAGTTTGTTCCTCATTTCATCGGCGGATAGTGTGCGGTTCTCTTTGTATTCCAGTGCCAATGCCGGATTGGCTAGTAATCCCCGTCCGATCATTATTCCCGCCAGCATGGGAAATTGCTCTTGGATTCGCAGGATATCTTCCCGTCTTTTTATATCACCGTTATAAATAAGCGGATGTTTGCAAACGCTTTGAAAAGCGGCAAAGCCTTTGAGGTCTACGTCTCCTTTATATTGCTGTTTGCCCAAGCGGGGATGCATTGTTACCTGTCTTAGAGGAAGGTCGTTTAATAGGGGAGCGATGGCGAGACACTCCTCCGGATTTTCCCAGCCTAATCTCATTTTTACGGAAAAGCGGATTTGCGGGTACTTCACGACTATACCTAATAATGTCTTGACCTCTTCTGGATAAGGAAGTATTCCCGAGCCGTTATGCCGTTTGGCTAAAAGAGGGAAAGGACATCCCAGATTGATGTCTGCTTCGCCATATCCTTTTTCAATGAAAAGGGAAAGAATGGTCTCCGCTTTTTCTGCGGACGGAGCAATCAGTTGAGGAACTAAATGCGGCACATGATTGTTTGCGAAATCAATCTCTCTGACGTCTTTATTCCTGAAACTTTCCTTCTCAATTCGTACAAACGGGGTATAATAAGTGTCTATACCACCGAAAACGGTAGCATGCGCATTGCGGTAAAATGCTTCTGTATAGCCTTGTAATGGGGCGAAATGAATGGGTAGCTGTTGCAGTTCCATCGATCTGATATTATTTTCTCTATTACTATCTCCTTGTTGCACTTGCAAAAGTACTGTATTTATGGTTCGGTTAGTGTTATTGTAAAAGAATAATTTAGGGTTAGAATTCAGAAATCTTTCTCTTGTAGATACGGAGGGGCGTTGAGAATGAAAAAGAGAAGAGAAGAACCTCGCGGCCCCTCTCTTCCGGTGTTAAATTGATTAAAGTCTGATTTTCATATACGTTTTTTATCGGTTAGAAAAATTGTGTAGACACAAAGTCTATTTTATAGCGTTTAGCCATCCGGGTACATATCCCAAACGACTTTGAAGTTGTGCTTCATATAATGATTCTGGAGTTACTTTTGCTCCGATACTTTCTTCATAAGAAAGCTGGCTCTTATCTTTGAATGTAATAGTCCCTCCATAGAGACCGATTACAATAGGCGGGTAAATCTTCCACCATTTGTCATTAGGCAACCACCACGAGAAGCTTCCTGAATGTTCGTCAGTACCTGTCACATTCAGATTCCATAGAGTAAGATCGCTTAAATGGTTGGGTACTTCATTTTCATCTCCTCCAGCCCGATAATATACAAGTCCTCCACTGCAATTATCAATCAAAGTGGCTCTTGGTTGAGTAGCGTGAGCTTCAAAACAGGCGTCACTGCCCCAAGTGACGTTCCAAAGAACAGTGCCGATACTTGGTTTTGATACGCCACATCCGTGGAACTGCCCTTGACACTGCTTGCCTTTGCTGTCCTTTCCGGCACTTTCATCACGAACTTTACCGATAAAAATGCGTGAAGAACCTTGAGCACGTACAGCGGAATGGCCACGATAACCGCTGATGCGGATATTATAAGCGGAGCAGTTGGCTGATTCTGCCAACGATAATGCTTCGCTGACACTTTCGAAGTTAACATTACGAACCCATGAGTTGACTACACGATTTAACACCAGTGGTTTATATGCACCGTCATATTGCCAGCCAAATTGGTTTTTATCTACATTATAGTCGTCACCATGATGTGAAAATCCATCTAAAGCATTGCCAATAAATGAGAGATCTTCCACTCCAACATTTTCCATATATTTGTATTCACGGATCTCCCATCCTTCTACGTCATTGTATGCTATATCAATATCATGCATGATAGGTTCGTAGAAAGTCAGAGAAGTTCCACTCACACTTTTTACTTGATGAAACTCGGTGATTTTTACGCCATAGCTGTCGTTTGTATCCATATAGGTTGGATTCTTTGCAATAGCCCAACTGTTATTGATCGTCATTGGACCGATTTCACTTTGTACGAGATCTCTATTGCCACTACGTAAACGTAGTTGTACCCAACTACCACTTTTGATATTCGTTGTTCCATCTACTTTTATAGTAAATGTTCCTCGTGTTGCGTTCTCGGTAACTGATGCTAGTTTCTTTGAATTATTCGGATGGTTGGGGCTGTTGGTATGCTTTATAGTCAATAATGCAGGAGATGAACCTGTATTGGTGACGCTGGTTGGTAAGTTTGGGGTTTCCATAATCAGACGTGTTTTGCTCGGTCCGTCTCCTTTAATGACAAAGTTTCCGGCATAGATTTCAATACCTGTGCTGACGTTATTATTTTTAGAGTCGAGAGCGTCCTGTTGTTTATCAGGATCTTTCTTATTGTCATCGTCATTATGCAATACATAGTCACCAGCGGGAAAATAGATAACGACTCTTGCGTTTGGTTTGATGGCTGATGTATTCTTGGTTCTTGTCATATCGTTCTCTTCTAGAATATCAATCAGTGCTTGCCGGGCATTCATCTTTTTATCCGTCATCCGTTCTTTTACGTTGAACACTTTGTATCCTAAAGAAAATGCGCCTTGCGGCGCACTTTCTCCATGATTATATCCAGCATACGAGTAGTCGAGCAATACATTTTCATTTCCTGTTTTAAACCTTTGCCAGGCAGTTGCCGAATTGGCATCTATTTCTGTTGTGAGCAATTTTACCGGTAGTTTGACAACTCGGCAATAGCCTTCTTTCGAAAATATTTTGATGTATATTAGCTCTTCATATTCTTTATTTTGCACGTTTGTTGCAGGAGCTGTTACAATCAATTCCGTTTCAGTCAGTTTGATACCCCATGTATTGTTTTCAATGACAGCAGTTTCTACGTTGGCCTGTTGCACATTAAAACGTTGTTCTTGTTTCAGCCCGAAAGTAACGGTACCACTGTGTTCAATGGTTAGATAGAAGTCCTTACCGTAAATGGGTACCGTGACTTGACTTTCGTCAGCACGTATAGTAAAAGTTGCTTCTCCTGTAGCTTCGTCAATTTCTACGTTGCTGAATATAGAACTTGCACTGGATGCTGCCACTGTTCCATCAGCAATCTGATCATTTCCTAATAGTTCCCAAGTTGTTCCGCCATCAACTGAAATTTCCCAAAAACCTTTTGCACTTACTCGCATTTGGGGAGTTACCCCTGCGTCTCCGGTTTCAGGATAGGCACTGATAGGATTTTCCTCTTTATCTTTTAGTTCTGTTGTTATACCATTGATTGTATAAGTCCAATTCCCGTCTGTATTTACACTGAATAGAGGCATATCGGCCATATCGACTTCTCCACTGTATACAGTAATAGTTTCGCCATTACTTAGTTCCACTGTATAGTTTCCTTGTTCGTCTTTATTGTAGCCGACGATAAGTATTTTACCTTGAACCATCTGTTGATAGTTACTGATGTCTGAGTTCATCTGTTCTATGCTGGCTTCCAAGTTGGCGACTCTGTCTTTCAGGTCATCAATGTCGGAGCGCAAGTCATCCCGTTCGTCGCACGAGTAAAGTGCGACGAGTAGGCTGATACATATTAATGATATTACTTTTTTCATATCTGTCATCGGTATTAGTTGATGGATGCACCATATTGGGCATATTCTGCACTAGGAATGAAGATACCTTTGTCGAGGTCGAAGGTGCCGCCGTCAAAAGGATTAGAAGTTACGGATTTTAGTTCTTCTGCTCCAGCAAAGGGGAGCTTACCTCCATAGCACATCTGCCATGTATATGACATACTTTTATATACTATGTTATTTACACATATATCTCCTGTAGAGGGATTACCAATACGCAGAATATAGCAATCGTTTGCTCCAGTTGTATTTGTCCAAAATATATTGTTCTTTATAGAAATAGTTGGTAATTTAGACGTATATACCATTGCCGTAGTAGCAGTTTCCATATTGATGAATGTATTATTTTCTATAGTACATTTGGTAATACCTGCATTTTGTCCTTTAAATAAAGAAAATTTGCTTACTTTTCCAGAAATGCAATAGAATATGTTATTCTTAAATACAACATTCTGATATTCTTGACTAGTACTACCTCCTAAAGAAATAACATTTTTTTCATTTGTTTCCTCTGATTTAAAAATAGAATTCTCTATATAGAAGTTCTTAATGGAACGTGTATTTGTACTTAGATACAATAGATGTTTTCCTGGGGCTGGAACTATTTGGCATTGGTCAAATATTACATATTTGAAAGGATTATTGTCCGTGTTATATGTAAATATTTGATTATTTAGCTCTGTGGTCCCTACTATATTTATATTTTTGCATATAAAATGACCTTGACTTGCTGTGGGCTGTATTAGTTTTATTTGTTTGTTAACATTTAGTGAACTTTTAACTTGGGAATTATCTCCGATAATAATTAGATTTGTAATCGTTCCTGTTCCATTATAACTGGTTGTTATCCCTTCCTTAATGAAATAAATACCTTCTTTTTCTATAGGAGAATTGTCTGAAATATAAACAGCATCTTTAAAGGTCTCTTTATTTATCTCTATTCCACCTATTGTAATTGTTCCTCCTGCTTTATAAAGTTCATAATAGCTATCAATAATTTCTATTGCTTTTACTTGAATCTTAGCAACTGCCCAGCTTGCATTTGTATTAGCTTGTACTGTAACCTCACAACTGTTATCAGCCGTAGCACGTGTGAGGGTCGCAGCATTTGCCGGAGCCGTTACACTCAATGTCGCTTTGTTAGTACTTTCGTCAATATCACTAACACTTACTGTCCAACCAGCAGGTCCATTTGCTATAATATTTTCTCCTTTAATTTCAATTTCAGTTGTGGCAGTCTTACCGTAACCAATTTCCCATACTCCATTTTTAAAGCCTTCTGTAGGTTCTACTATTTTACAGATAACATCTTTCACGATAGGGATGGAGATAGGTTCACTTTCTGAAGTTAGCTTGATTACAAAGAAGTCTCCTTCTACCTTAGCTGATTCAAAGAAAGTATCAGTACTTCCTCCTTCACCGGAACTTACGGCAGATACTTTCTCACCCTTTTCGTTTTTTACATCTTCCCATGTTGTACCATTATCATAGCTAACTTGCCAGAAACTACCATCTTTGGTAATTTGGAATTTAGGAGTAATACCATCTGTACCCGGAGTTCCTACAGCCTGTACAGGTGTACCGTTTTGTGTGAGTACAACACCTTCTACTTCCCATTGACCGTCAGTATTTACGGTTATCTCTGGAATTTTCACTGTTCCTTCAGAACCTTGAGTTAATTTAATAGTAGAACCATCGCTTAAGGTCAATGTATATGTTCCACTTACTTCGTTTACATTCGTAATGCTCTGACCACCTTCAAGCAAGCGCTTGATGGCTGTCATATTATCATTCAACAAGTTGACTTGTGCTTCTAGAGAACTAACGCGATCTTTCAGGTTATCAACATCGTCTCTCAAATCGTCAGTATCGCATGATGCTAGTGCAAATAGCGCGAATGCGGTTAACAGGATTGATTTAAAGTAATTCATAGATATATGTGTATTAGTTATTTTATTTATTAGTTATTTTTATTCGACTACATTAATGACTAAATTGCGCGTCACTGTAGATGCATGATCTATATTTGCATTTCTAGCCAAGAATGTTGCGTTGTAAATACCAATTTCGTTATAAGTATGAGTGTAAGAATCCAAAGATTGGGTAATGTCTTTTATCTTTGTTCCTTGATCTGGAGTACACGAATTTACAGCTATTGGATCTGATACTAGCCAACTGTATTTCAAACCAGATCCTATAGAACTGCTTTGTAATATGAGAGTTCCGGTACCCACATTATCTAGATTCCATATACCACTTATACCAGCTTCTGAACCGTATTCAGGATCTCCTTTCATCTTAGCTTGGTCAGAAAGGTTCCATTTGTTTTTCATATTCAAAGGAACAAAACCAAAGGACCCTGCAGAATATTGGGTGGTTTGGCCATTTTTCATTACATCAGTAAAACACATCTGGTCAAAACGGAAAGTGGATTGAGCTGCATTATTTTTTAGTCCTCTATAACAAATAGCTAAAGTGACCTTTTTCCCTATATATTCGGATACGTCAATACTATATGATTGAGTTTTGCTGATAGCCGGATATTCATTGACAATCTCTTTCCACCGGCCATCAGTTTCGAACTGTTCTACTAATATAGAATCATTCTCAAAATTGTCTTTAGATAATCCAGGGAACTCATCCGATATATAAACGTGTCTTTCTGTTCCATTTATATTACCGTATTGTAGATTTATAGAGAAGTCAAGACTGACTTTTTCTAATTGAGAGGGATCAATACTGGATCGTTCGCGATACTGATATTTATATCCTTCTTCGCCACTGAAGAAAGATATAAAGTCTGGATCGCCGGATAATAGGAATTGTACGGGAGTACCTTTTTTCACTGTCACTATCTGACCATCGTAACTGGTATTTTCGTTTGTAGCTACAGATACTTGGAGACCTACCTCTTCATCTAAGCCATCCTCACACGCACCAAAGAATAGGCTCGCCAAACATAGAGCTATTAATTTATATGTTTTCATACTTTAATCTGCTTTTATTAGTTGAAACTTGTTATTACCATCCCGGATTATTTTGTGTAATAGCTTTATTTACACTCATCTCCGCATCGGGAATAGGGAAATAATTGTATGTATCTGTAATATTAAAATATGCATATACATTGGTTTGTCCTTGAGGCCAGTTTGCAGCATTTCCTGATTGAGCTTGAGATACCAATGCTTGCATATTGTCTACAAACTCCCCCCAACGGATCAGATCAAAACGACGAGTATATTCAAAACAAAGCTCCATAGCGCGCTCGTCTTTTACAGCTTGACGGAATTCTTCCTTTGATAAGGTTTCCGGATACTCTGTGATACCGGCACGTCTTCTAACATCGTTCAAATAAGTATAGGCTAGTTTGGTAGGTGCGTCGTTAGCTTCATTTTCTGCTTCTGCAATCATCAATAGTACGTCGGAATACCGTAAGATCGGAAAGTTGATAGAAGTATAATTCTTATCTTTCTTATCGGCTTCATATTCACGGCGGAATTTTCCACATGGGCGACTGTAATTAGTCGTTTTTGAAGTATTCTCTGTATCTTTATCACCGTATTGATAAGATATCGGGCCATACTGGGCCATCACTTCTGCTTTTTTACCCAATTCAAAGGTACGGCCGGTTACACCATTGTCGGTAAACACATAGGTGAACGGAACTATATTCCAATTAAAACGTTCAATGTCATGATTGTTTATATATAGATTATACAGTTTAGGGGTACTGTAAATGAAGCCATAACAATAGCCCGGATCAGCTTTCCCTACAATGCTACTATTTGAGGAAAAGTCTTTGGCTGGCACTCCGAAGAAGTTACCGATACGACCTTCCGCTTGTGTGTCTGAAGTGTTGTTTCCTGCAAATTCTGCTTCCCAAATACTTTCGTTGGCAGTGGTGTTGTAACGGTTGGCGCATAAGTCGATGAAAAAGTCCCAATAGTTTTCAGCGAGTCCATGACCAGCTCCTATCACTTTTTGTGCGTAAAAACTGGCTTGCTCATAATAGTCTTTTGTTTCTGCCTGCGTCGCATTTCTTTTTTCACGATGATATTCTCCAGCACGGAATAGGTAAACGCGAGCCAATATTCCCCATGCGGTCGATTGCGAGATACGTCCCGGCTTGTAAGATAGTTCTGCTGCCGATTTCAGACCGGTTTCTACTGCGTCAGCCATTTCAGTGACAATAAAGTTGTAGATAGTTTGTCTATCGGTACGAGGGATATCAAGACCGACAACACTTTGAGTAGAAGAAGTCTTAAACGGAACATCTCCCCAACATTGAACCAAAGTGAAATAGTAGAAAGCGCGCAGAAAACGGGCTTCTGCTATATATTGTGCTTTTACAGCATCTGACATTCCGGTTACGTGGTCGATGTTTTCTAAAAACATATTAGCACGGTTGATACCTGCGTATAATACGTACCAAAGTGCAGTTACAGTTGCATCACTGGTTGTTGCATTGTTACAGATAAGTCCTCTATCAGCAGGACCACGGCTACCCCCATAATGTGACATATCATCTCCTGCAACTAAGTACATATAATCTGCACCGTAAAAAGCTTGCTGAGAGATAGTGGCATATATACCAGTCAAGAAGGAAGCAGCTTCTTCCTCCGTATTGAAATAGTTCTCCGGAGTTAACTTTGTTGGCTCTTTCTCTAGAAATTCGCAGGATGCGAATGTGAAGCCAACCAGTAAAGATATGATTGCTATTTTTAATGTTTTCATAATCTGAATCTTGTTTTGAATTACTGATTAATCATCGGTTTAGAATCCTAAGCTTACACCGAAGCTAATTGAATAGGCTCTAGGATAAGAAGAATAGTCCAGTCCCGGAGTTAAAGCGCTGCTGCTACGTACAGATACCTCAGGATCGTAGCCGGAATAACTAGTCCATGTCCAAAGATTTTGGGCGGCAACATAAACACGTGCTTTATCGATTTTCCATTTCCGAGTCATCTGTGCCGGGAATGTGTATCCGAGAGTTACGTTTTTCAAACGTAAGAATGAGCCATCCTCTATGATACGTGAAGAGAATACACGGTTCGAACTAGAGTCGGTAGCGGAGGGGATATCACTGGTCGGATTCTCCGGAGTCCAACGGTTGGCGTAGCTTGCATACTGGTTCAGTTCACGCGATTTGTTGTTTCCACTCTCAAAGAATAAACGGTTGGCATTCATGATATCGTTGCCGTAAGACCATTGGAAGAATATACTTAAATCTATTCCTTTATACTCGAAGTTATTAGTGAAACCTCCAGTATGTATTGGAAGACCACGTCCAATGATAGTACGGTCATTGGAGTCGATCACACCATCACCATTCAAGTCAGCATATTTAGGCATACCCGGTTGAGTATTGTTTTCTGTTGAGAAGTGAGGAACTCCCGGTTTCAAACTATAAGAACTACCTGATTTGTTGAAATCATCATATTTGTAAGTTCCTTCATAGACGTATCCGTACATCATTCCCATGGAGTAGCCTACTTTGGCTATGTAGCTTGACTGGCTATTGTATTTCTGATCAAACTGTGCAAAACTTAATAACGATGTCTGATTTTCGGCTAATTCCAGAACCTTATTCTTATTAAAGGAGATGTTGAAGTTACTCGTCCATTTAAAATCACGGTTTTTGATGTTAGTAGTATTTAAACTCAGTTCCAATCCATCGTTACGTACTTTACCTACATTTTTGATTGCACTATAATAGCCGGAGGAATAGGGTAATGTGGCGTCTAGTAATAGATCACGCGTCGTTTTGCGATAGATATCCATTGTAATTCCGATCCGTTCGTCAAAGAATCCTAAGTCAAGTCCAAGATTCCATTGTTCTGTGGTTTCCCATTTCAAATCTTTATTAGGTAAAGATGTTGGAACAACACCAGCATTAGTTGCATCATTATCAAAAGGATATACGCCGCTTGGTATAGAGTTGTTGGATGTGTAAGCACCAACTCTTGATTTAAGTACTGCCAATAGTGCGTAATAATCGTATTCACCGATGCGGTTGTTTCCCGTAAGACCCCAGCTTGCACGGAGTTTACCACTGGAGATTATCTTCTTTAGGGGGGCCATGAAGTTTTCTTCTGTGAAAGTCCATGCTAAAGAAGCTGACGGGAAATAGCCGTAACGGTTATCTTTGTTAAATTTGGAAGATCCATCTACACGGAAAGAAGCCGTTGCATAGTATTTGGATTGATAATTATAGTTCAAACGTCCTAGATAAGAAAGCATTGACCAAGAAGATTTAGCAGAACTTGTGGCTCCTACTTGTCCTTCGCTCATCCCTGCCATACCGAGTGATTCGTTAGGGATATGAGTTGTCCGGAACGAATAATATTCATAATCTGAGTTTTGGAATGTAATACCGGCCAATGCATTAAAGAAATGTTTCTTTTTGATATTAGTCTGATAGGTCAATGTGTTTTCATTCAGCCAAGTTAAACGTTGTTGACGGACAACTTGTGCATTGACTTTATCTGTGGAAGTTGGACCTCCGTAACGTGTTTTTGAGTTGTTGAATTGATCCTGATTGCGTGAATCATAAGTATAACCACCTGATACTTTCAGCTTTAGGCCTTTGATGATTTCATATTCCGCAAATCCGTTTATTTGCAGGTTATTGATATAGTATTTTCGGTATTCATTTTTTAAAGACATGATTGGGTTGAAGCGGTAGTCACTACTACTATCGATTGTTTCGTCAATAACAGTTTCCATTAGTGAGCTTAATGGTTTGTCAGGAGCTGTAACCGGACGATATCCCCATACACTGTAGAAGAGGTTATTCATGCCACTATAAGACGTTGCGGAAGGAGTACTACCTGTTTGGATTGAACGTGAATAGTTGGTAGTGAGACTCATATTCAGTTTATTGCGACGTACAACTGTATTCATACGTCCCTGCATACGTTCATACCCGGTCTTTAACACGGTTCCATTTTGATCGAAGTAAGAGAGAGAAGCATTGTATCGAATCCCTTCTGTACCTCCCATCAATCTGACAGTATGGTTATGTTGCCAAGCTGTTTGGAATATTTCGTCTTGCCAGTTATATTGAGGGATATTGCGATAATCTTCTAGTGACCACTGCTTTCCTTGATAATTCATGAGATAGGTTCTAGCCGTAATTTCAGGATAAGTTTCATTTTGCAGTTTTACGAATTCGTAAGCATCCATCATCGGAATGGTACGAGTGATGTGTTGTACGCCAAAACTGCCATCATAAGATAATTGAGGCTTACCTACTTTACCTTTCTTTGTTGTAATGATAACTACACCATTGGCACCGCGTGCACCATAAATAGCTGTGGCTGACGCATCTTTTAAGAATTCCATTGATTCTATATCCGATGGGTTCAAAGTGCTTGCTGCAGATGAATCTTCAATTGGAAAACCATCGATAACAAACAGGGGAGAGTTTTCTTGAGTCAACGAGTTATTACCACGAATAACGATGTTCATAGAACTACCGGGTGTACCTTCACTTGAAGTTACATTAACTCCCGCAATACGTCCTCCTAAAGCTTGATCAATAGAAGCAACCGGAGCACTCAGTACGTCATTCAGATTCGCTTTAGCAACAGAACCTGTCAAGTCTCGTTTACGTACTTCTTGATAACCGACAACGACAACCTCGTCCAACGTTTTGGTGTCTTCTTTCAGTGTGATGAGCATTGGCTTTTGTGTGTCAACTTTCTGCTCGATAGTAGTGTAACCGATAAAGGAAATAACTAGTATTGCATTCTTATTAGGTACATTAAGAGCAAATTTACCATCAAGGTCAGTGATTGTTCCTTGTGAAGTTCCTTTTACCTGAACGCTGGCACCCGGCACTCCTTCACCTAAGTTATCTTTCACTGTACCCTTTACAAGTACCTGTGCAAGTACAAAAGAAACAGAAAATAAGATCAGTCCAAGTGAGGAGAGAATCCTTTTCCTAGTTTGAGTGGATAAATGTTTTTCCATATATTAAAAATTAAGTGATTTTATTGAATCTACGTCTGCAAAGATATACAGATTGACTTTTCTTGTATGGGTAGAATTATTCAAGATAGGTGCAAAATCATACAAATCTATTATTCTCATATTTCTATTCTTCTTTTACACTTTCTAATAATGCGGATAACTCTTTTACAATCTCGGGATGTGACTTCGCTACATTCGTTTTCTCCGATGGGTCGGATGAGAGATCATATAGCTGAGGCTGTTTGTCATTACCCAGTTCCATCTTTGTCCAAAACTCGATAGCAGGACCATCGCTTGGTTCAATATATTTCCATTGTCCCTTAACAATGGCAAGTGTGTTATTCAGATTTTGTTGGACTACATACTCACGACCTGTATTGTTTTTGCCTAAAAGTACATCCAGATGTTCCTGGCTGTCGGGGGCTGCACCTTTGCGCAAGGGCTGATTCAGAAGCGAAGCAAGTGATGCGTAAGTGTCGATCTGCGAGAAAAGTGCCTGTTGTTTGGAAGGCTGTATCTTAGCAGGCCAGCGAATGATAAAAGGAATGCGGGTACCGGCTTCGTAAGCACTGTATTTGCCACCGCGATAGATTCCCATTGGAGTATGACCATTAAGATTCTCGTAGGCATAGTCCTGATAGCCGTCGTCAATCACGGGGCCGTTGTCACTGGTGAAGATCAGAATGGTGTTGTCGGCCATGTTGAGGCTATCCAATATGTGCATGATTTCACCGATAGTCCAGTCTAACTGAAGAATGACATCGCCACGTGTTCCAAGTCCGCTTTTTCCTGCAAAACGAGGGTGGGGGATACGGGGCACATGCACGTCTTGCGTACCCATATATAAGAAGAAGGGCTCTTCCTGATGTGAGGCAATGAAGTTCTTAGCCTTGTCAGTGATAATGTCGGCTATGTCTTCATCTTGCCAAAGAGCGGATTTTCCTCCGGTCATCCAGCCGATACGGGGAATACCGTTAATAATGGTATTGTTGTGTCCTTGACTGGGCTTTAATTTCACAAGTTCCGGATTTTCTTCTCCCGTAGGCCAGTCACCTACTTTGTGGTCGTAGCTGACGGTGATAGGATCGTTCGGATCAAGATTCACTACACGTCCGTTTTCAACGAATACACAAGGAACACGATCTACGGTTGCCGGAATGATGAATTCATAATCGAAACCGATACTTTGTGCATTCGGACTGATTTGGCTGTTGAAGTCTGTTCCGCCTTTCGGCCCCAGTCCCAGATGCCATTTGCCGACAGCACCGGTAGCGTATCCGGCGTCTTTCAGCATATCGGCCATTGTAACGCAGGCAGTGTCGATGATAAGTTCCGAGTTTCCGGGAGCAATACCCGTGTTTTCCTGCCGCCAGGGATACATACCCGTCAAGAGCCCGAAACGGGAAGGGGTACTGGTAGCCGAAGTGGCGTAAGCATTGGTAAATTGTACTCCTTGTCCTGCCAGGCGGTCAATATTGGGAGTACTAACTTTACTCGCTCCGTAACAGCTCAAGTCACCGATACCAAGATCATCCGCAAATATATAAATGATGTTCGGCTTCTGAACGTTTTGTCCGTTGTTCTTTTGAGATGCGTGATTGCAGCCGGTTAGCATGGCAATGCCGGGCAATAACGGGAATAGGCGTGAAACGTTTCTCATAATGTTTATCTTTTAGGGGTAATGTTACTGATACAAAGATAAACAATTGAGAAAACAAGGATGACTAGTAATGTACAACTGAAGTACAAAATAGTACACTCCTGATAATACCGGATATTACGCTGTTTCTTCTTCCCCTTCTTCTTTCTCTTCCCCTTTACGGTAGGCCAACGGACTGACGTGATAAATCTCTTTGAAGCACTTACTGAAATAGCGCGAAGAAGAGAAGCCGATTCGGTCGGAGATTTCCGTGATATTCAGTTCCGGATTGTTCCGGAGCATGACGGCTCCTTTCTTGAGACGTATACTTAGGATGAAGTCGTTCGGAGTCTGTCCGGTAACGGCTTTCAACTTGGTAAACAGATTAGTACGTGCCATACCCATTTCGCGGGCGAAAATGTTGACGTTGAAATCCGGGTTGTCCAAATGGCGTTCAATAATAGCCATAGCGCGGTCCAGCATTTCCTTATCCATCGGGTTGGTAGCAAGCATTTGTGCGAAAGCCTGCGGTTGCTTGCTGAATTTCTCCTGTAACAGTCTGCGGGAATTAACCAAGTTGTTGCAACGGGAAATCAGCAGGTTCGTATTGAACGGCTTGGTGATATAGTCGTCCGCACCGATTTTCAGTCCCTCAATATTATGTTCTATCGCAGTACGGGCTGTCAACAGTACCACCGGAATATGACAGGTATTAAAGTCTGTCTTGATTCGTTTGCAAAGTTCTGTTCCGGACATACGGGGCATGACGACATCACTTAATATAATGCTAGGCATCTCTTCCTTCACTTTTTCCAAAGCCTCTTCTCCGTCGGATGCGGTTGTGACCTGATAGAATGTTTCGAAAATGCTGACTAGCATTTGTTTGATAGATTCATTGTCTTCCACAATCAACATCTTGGCATCCTCAATACGCTTGTTGCTCTCTTCTTCTTTCCATTCGGCATCGGGCAATACCTCAACTGAAGGAACGAACACGTCCGTTTGTTGCTGAATGGTGGATTCTACATCTTCCTTGACGATCTGCTCTTCCGTAAAGTGTTGGTTCCCAAGCTTGAGGGTGATGATGAAGCTGCTTCCCTTGCCGGGTTCACTTTCCACACGGATAGTGCCGTGATGCAGTTCTACGATTCCCTTTGTCAGCGCCAGACCAATGCCTGTTCCGGCTCCGGTGTTCAATGAGTTCAGATGTTCGGTCTGGTAGAAACGGTCGAATATCTTATCGATTTCGGCAGCAGCAATACCCGAACCGGTATCTTTTATTTCTATGATGGCATGGTCTTGCTCCTGCGACACCTTGATTGTTATCGTATCTTCTGCTTTGGTATGTTTCAGAGCATTGGATAGAAGGTTATTGATTACTTTCTGCATCTGTTTCTGGTCATACCATACTTCAATGTCATCTGTTTGCTTGATGAAGTTGAAGTTTATCTGCTTACTGCTTGCATACTCTAAGAAGAGCAGATAATTCTCGTAGAGGAACTCCACCAGATTATGCTTGCTCGTCTTTATCTTCATGTGTCCCTGTTCCTGTTTACGGAAATCAAGTAATTCTGTAATCAGTTCCCGCAACTGTAGACTGTTCTTATAGATTCCTAATACCTTATTATATATATTAGGAGTAAATGTCTGTACTTGCAACAACGTTTCCACTTGTCCTACAATCAGGGTAAGCGGGGTACGGAACTCATGGGAGATATTGGTAAAGAAACGAAGTTTGGACTGGTTCAGTGCTTCCAGATCTTCGATATGCTTCTTTTCGTATTTCAATGATTCCCGCAGCTTGATACGTGAATTGTAGTTCTGGATAAGGAACCAGAACAGGCTGATTGTAATGACTGTATAGATCAGATAAGCCCACCATGTCTCGTACCAGGAAGGAAGTACCAGAATCTGGAGCCGTGCCTCTTCGATACCGTCCCGTTGCGATTTGATGATTAATGTATACTTGCCCGGATTCAGGTTGGTATATGTGATAAGCGTCTGTTGGCGGTATGTATGGTTCCACTCGTCGGAGAAACCTTCCAGGCGGTAGACTATCTCGTCTCTATTGGCGGGAATGAAATTGGATGTTGCATACTCCAGACTGAACATGGATTGGTCTGATTTCAGGCTGATTTTGGGAGTATGACAGATGGATTGTTCGAGAATTCCCGTCTCATCTCCGGGAAGTACTTCTTTGCCGTTGACTAACAGGCGTGAAAGAATAATACTATATGATTTCGGTGTGAAATGCAACTTCTTCTCCCAGAAAGAAATCATTCCCTGAATACCTCCCAAAAATACTTCTCCATCGTGGGTTACGAATAGGGCATTCTCATTGACGGCTGTTAACGGGAATCCGTTTTCCGTACCATAATTGTAGAACTTCTTGTGCGGATAGTCGAACTGCGAGAATCCTTGATTGGTGATTAATAATAAACTTCCTTTTTGGATAGATGATTCGAATACTTCATAGATGCAATCGCTGGATAAACCATCTTTTTGTACATCGAAATTCTCGAAGTCATTGCTCTCTTCACGATAACGGTCAAGACCGCTTCCGGAAGTGGAGAACCACAGGTTGCCACTACTATCCAGCGTAATATTGTTGATGTTATTATTGCTGAGGCTATTCGGAGTAGCCGGATTATGTGAATAATTGGTCAGCTCCCCGCTGTCAAAGCGATAAGAGTAAACTCCTTCTCCGGTGGCCGCAATCCATAAAGTACCATTTTTATCGAAGCAAAGGCTGGCCACCATGCCGATATTTCTTCCTTCTTTGGTCTCTTTAAAAAGTTGCCGACAACTACCTGTGGACGGGTTGAAAAGGCAGACTCCGTTCTGTGTGGCGATGACCAGCTTGTCTTTGTAGGGTACGATATCGCGTACAATATCCGATGGCAGTGAAGCAGGATCTCCTGCTTTCATCCGATATATGGTAAAGCGATTGGTTCGCAAGTCGAGTTTATTTAATCCTCCCAGATGGGTACCAATCCACATGATGTCGTTGTTCCGGTCGTAATAGATCGCTTTTACGTTATTGTGCGAAATACTATTTTTCCCTTCTTCATGTCGATACCAACGGTAGGTATTGCTTTTCCGGTTGTAGACATTGACACCTCCCCCTTCGGTGCAAATCCACAGATTACCGTCTTTGTCTTCTGTCATTCTTCCTACAATCGGACTGCTTAAACCTTCTTTTTCCGTGTCTCCTACTTTGTAGCGGGTGTATATTTCGTACTCCGGGTTAAAGTAATTGACACCTCCGAAATAAGTTCCCAGCCAGATGGTTCCCTGACCGTCTTTTACGATACACCAGATAGAAGAGTGAGTGAGTCCGTCCGGTCTTCTGTCATCGGCTGTGTAAACCTGGAACTGACCGCTACTTTTGTCATAACGGTTCAAACCGTAGAATGTCCCTATCCATAAATTACCGGCATTATCTTCGCAACAACTTCTGACAAAGTCGGAACATAGACTGTTCGGTTTTTTGGGGTCATGCCGAAGATTTTCGATGTTACCGTCTGTCGTTATGTGGTATAGTCCTTCCTCCCAGCTACCTATCCATAACTCTTTAGAGGAGTCTTCGTAGATACTTGTGATATTGCCTTTTGTGATAGGTTGGGATACTGTTTTGTTCTCCGACAGGCAGTAAACTCCATTGCCGGTTGTCCCCATCCAGAGGTTCTTTTTATCGTCCAGATGCAGGCAGGATAAAGTGATATCCTTTCCCGCCAAATGATAATAAAGGTCGAAGTTGCCCGTACTTTCGTTATACACGAAAACTTCCTCTCTTTTACCTATATATAGTTTCTCATTATAGTAGATGGCGTCTACATTCCCTTGCAGTAGTGTTTTAAACCGCTGAGTAGTCAGGTCAAATTCTGCGATACCGTCGGTACAAAGCAGGTACACTTTCCCCTTCTTATTTCCGGTGATACGCAATACTGTATTGCTGAACAGGCTGTTCGGGTCATTTTTTTTGAGTTTAAAACTTTTGATATCGTTACCGTTATACCGGTTCAGTCCCTCGCGTGTGCCGATCCATATAATTCCTCTTTCGTCAATATACATGCTATTGACAGAGAACTGTGAAAGGCCGTCATCCGTGGTCAAATGACTGAAAGTGATGTTTTGACCTTGTGTATGGACTGCAGAGATGCTTAAAAACAGCAGAAATAAAAGGGTTACTTTTTTCACTAATTCGTTCTTTTAAGGTATTACTATTGGCAAATATATTGTTTTTATTTGATTTCTGTGAACCTTATTAGAAGAAAGTAACTATATTTGTATCATCCAAACGAAAGAAATATGAAAGTAAAGAAAATTAGTGCGGCTAACGTAGAGGCTTGTTCGCTTCCGAAATTGTTCGATGAAGAAAAGATTGATTTCCAACCCATTCAATGTGTTAATTGGGCTGAGTATCCCTACAAGCCTAAAGTAAATTTTCGCATAGCTCACACGCAGGACTCTATTTTGTTGCATTTTAAGGTAAAGGAAGAGAGTATACGTGCCAGATATGGAGAAGATAATGGTTCTGTATGGACCGACTCCTGTGTAGAATTCTTTTCTATACCGGCAGATGATGGGGTGTATTATAATATTGAATGTAATTGTATCGGAACGATTCTGATTGGTGCAGGTCCTGCACGCAATGGCCGTGAACATGCTCCGAAAGAAATAACCGCCCTTGTGCAACGCTGGTCCAGTTTGGGTAATGTGCCTTTTGAAGAACAGGCTGACGAATCCGGTTGGGAAGTAGCCTTGATCATTCCTTATAAAGTGTTCTTCAAACATCAGATTGATTCCCTTGATGGAAAAGAGATAAAAGCTAACTTCTATAAATGTGGTGATGAGTTGCAGACTCCCCATTTCCTGTCATGGAATCCGATAGAAATAGAGAAACCGGATTTCCATCGTCCCGACTTTTTCGGAACACTGGAGTTTGAATAGCTTCTCACCACAGAGGACGCAGAGGACACGGAGAAAGGAAGATAAAAGTACATAATCCGGATATAATAAAAGCAGATTCATGTAGATATTGCAATGATTAATACTTATGCAATCTACATGAATCTGCTTTTTGGTGTCTTAGGTTTTACTATCTTTATTTTAAAACCTCTGTGTCCTCTGCGTCCTCTGTGGTGAGTATTATTTCACGATACCTCTTTCCGAGTTCTTCACGAAGTTTACGATATTCTCGATCTCCTCACTCATTGGCACTTGATCGATAATTTTCTGCACTGCATCCTGCACACTGAAGTTACCTTGGTAAATCAGGCGATATGCATTGGCAATGTGCCGGAGGACTCTTTCCGAAGTATTGCGGTGTTGTGACAGAACTACGGCATTTACTCCGTGATATGCCACCGGATTTCCCGACATGATAACGTATGGAGGTACATCCTTGGATATGCGGCAACCACTCTGTACGAGCGTCCAGCTACCGATATGACAATATTGATGTAACGTAACATTACCACTTAGGATAACGCAATCGTCCAATGTACACTCTCCGGCAATGGTACTACCAATACCAACTACACAGTTGTTGTTGATCTGTACGTCATGGCAAAGATGTACTTTATCCATCAGATAATTGCCATTTCCTATTTTAGTAGCATTGCCGGCAAATGTAGCACGGCTGATAACTACGTTCTCGCGAATATCATTGTTGTCACCGATAATCAGGCTGCTCTCTTCTCCCGTAAAGTGGAAATCTTGCGGTTCCGCTCCGAGAACGGCATTCTGATGTACCTTGTTCCCTTTTCCCATTTTAGTACCTTTCAGGATACTAGCGTAAGACATGATGATGCAATCATCTCCGATCTCTACATTCTTTTCAATGTAGGCAAAAGGCAGAACTGTTACATTCTTACCTAATTTTGCTTCGGGGTCTACGTAAGCTAACGGACTAATCATAATAGTATTATATATTTAAAGTTATTCTTATCTTCCACCACCCAATGCCTGATAGAGGCTTACTACAGCTTGCATCTGATCAAAGCAGTCGGACACCTGAGAGAGCTGTGCACTCAAATAGGATTGTTGTGCAGACAGTACTTCCAGATAGGTTGAGGTTCCTAAGTTAAACAATTCTTTTGTATCTTCCGAAGCTTTCTGTGCAGATTCTACCTGCATTTTTCTGGATTCTACCTTTTCGCTGGTCTTTTGGTATAGACTTAACGCGTTGCTAACCTCACTACCGGCATTCAATAAGGCCTGTTGGAAAGATAATTTAGCCTGTTCCTCCTGCGCTTTGGCAGCTTTCAAGCGAGCGATGTTCTGTCCCCGATAGAACAAAGGCTGTGTCAGTGAACCAACAACGGAAGCCAATAATTTACCGGGATTAACGATCCCTGCTCCTGAATTGTTTGTCCATCCTGCCGAACCGCTGAGTGTGATTTGCGGATAGAAAGCGGCACGTGCGGAGTTGGTGTCATAGTAGCAACTTGCCAGTGACATTTCGGCTGCTTTTACATCCGGACGGTTGGATAACAATTGAATAGGTATGCCTGCAGAAAGCTCGGTCGGAAGTACTTGTGCTTCCAATACGCCACGCTTGATGGCATGAGGAGCTTCTCCTAAAAAAGTAGACAGGGCGTTCTCCGTTTCACGGATACTTTGTTCGATATCAGGAATGGTAGCAAGTACTTGTGCATAAGCAGCTTTACTTTGTTCAACACCGGCTGAATTGATGTTGTACATTGCTGCATCTTTCATCGCTTCCATTGTTTCGGCATTGCGCTTCAGAATTTCGGCCGTCTCTTTAGTTATTTCCAGTTGGCGGTCAAGCATTAACAACGTGTAGTACATATTGGCTACATTTGAGATTACTTGAGTTTGTACAGCCTGACGGTATGCCTTAACCTGTTTCAAAGTAACCTGTGCATTCCGTTTTGAGTTCAGTAACTGACCGAACAAATCGACTTGCCAACTGGCTGTAACCGGTAATGAATAAGTTTTTGTAGCTGCATTCTTGTTAAAGCTGCTGATTGTTCCTTGTGGAGACAATCCCAAAGATGGGGCATAAGCCAGACGTGCAGACATCAGGGAGGCTTGTGCGGCTTTCACATTCTGCGCGGCAGACAAGAGGTCAGTATTTTGGTTCAGTCCCGCTTCGATGAGAGACTGTAGTTGCGGGTCGGTGAAGACTTCTCTCCACGGCAGATTACCGAAGTTGGTCGTATCCGAAACCAGTGTATCGTTATCCGCTACCGGATCGCGATACAGGCCGGAAGTTGTGATATCTTCGGGTCTGTCATACGACTTATAGATGTGGCAGCTGCTCAAGAGAGCAGTTGCACACAACATATATAGAATCTGTTTCTTCATATCGAATTTCATTATTTAGCGTATTGTTCAATCTCTGTTACAGCATCTGTATTGTCAATATCTTCCCATTCCATCGGTTTAACTTTCTCTTGCAGATACTGGAAGATAACGAATAAAACAGGAACGATAAAGATCTGGCAGATCATACCGATTAACATACCTCCGATAGAAGCAGTACCCAGTGTACGGTTACCGTGAGCACCTACACCGAAAGCAAACATCAACGGAAGCAAACCGACTACCATAGCCAAGGATGTCATCAAAATCGGGCGGAGACGGGCACCGGCACCCAATACGGCTGCCCAAGTGATACTCATACCCATTTTACGGCGGTCGAGGGCAAACTCTACAATCAAGATGGCATTCTTTGCCAACAGACCCATCAACATGATCAATGCAATCTGCATATAGATATTGTTGGACATCGTACCGAGAATCATCTTCAACGCTGAGATATTACCGAGTGCACTTACACCGTTGACAAACAGGAAGCTACCTAACAGACCGAACGGAACGGATAGCAATACGGCCAATGGAAGTATGTAACTTTCGTACTGCGCACTCAATAATAAGTAAACGAATACGAAACAGAGCACAAATATCAGCCCGGTAGCACTTCCGCTACTCTGAGCCTCTTCACGTGCCATACCTCCTAATTCATAGGTATAACCGGTAGGCAGGTTTTCTTGAGCAACCTCTGCAAGAGCAGCCAGTGCCTGACCGGAGGTATAACCACTGGCAGGAGCTACCATCACCTTCATGGAAGTATAAAGGTTGAAACGGCTGATAATATCCGGACCATATACCTTCTCTACAGAGATGAACTGGGCGATCGGAGCCATTTCACCTGCACTGTTGCGTACCTTGATATTCTTCAGAGATTCCAGATTCTTACGTGACAATGGATCAGACTGAATCATAACACGATACATCTTACCAAAACGGTTGAAGTTAGATGCATACAGACCTCCATAATATCCTTGCATAGTTGTAAGGATATCGCTCGGACTGATACCAGCTTTCTTACAAGCCGCCGCATCGATGTCGATCATATATTGCGGGAAGTTCGGGTTGAAAGATGTTTTTGCCGAGTTGATTTCCGGACGTGCTTCCAAGGCTGCCGTGTAATCATTTACTACATCAAAGAACTTGTTCAAGTCACCACCGGTCTTATCCTGCATATTCACCTCGATATCTGTAGATGCCGAATATCCCGGGATCATAGGAGGAGCGAAGAACAATACCTGTGCTTCTTTGATAATCTTCTGTGCGCGCATATATAAGGAGCCGACTACAACGTCCGAGTTCTGTATCATAGAACGTTCATCCCAGTCCTTTAGCTTGATGATGAAAGAACCGTAAGAAGGTCCCTGACCACCGATGAAGCTAAATCCGGAAATCATGGTTCGTGATAATACAGCAGGGTCAGAAGCGATCAGACTGTCTACGCGTGCCAAGATTTTCTCAGAACGGTCTTGTGATGTACCCGGCGGCAATGTTACTGCTCCCATCAAGGTTCCGGTATCTTCGTTCGGTACCATACCTGTCGGCGTGGTGTTCATGAAGAATATAAGCAGTACGATAGAGGCGGTAACTAATCCCATAGACAGCCATTTCTTCTGAATAAAGAACAATACACGTTTTTTGTAACGTTTCAGGATAGACTCGTATGTATCGTTGAATCTGTTCTTGAACTTCTTCGTACTCATACCGATCAGTGCCAGGATACTAAGAAGTACAAAAATTGCGGTAACCACCGGATTGAGACTGAAGAAACCGAAAATCATACCGAGAATAGCAATAATCGTGAAAGTAAGTGTGATTCCCGGATGTAGCATTTTTCCGATAGCTTCGGTGTATCTGTTGATCATGGTCGTATGAGCTGCCGTATAAGCTACTTTCATACGTTCCTTCAATGTCGAATCTTCCGTTCCATCTTCCTTTTTATGCGGTTTTAGAAGAACAGCACACAAAGCCGGACTCAATGTCAAAGCGTTCAATGCAGACAAACCGATAGCGATAGCCATAGTCATACCGAACTGGCGATAGAATGTTCCTGCCGTACCTCCCATGAAACTTACCGGGACGAACACGGCCATCATGACTAACGTAATAGATACGATAGCACCACCCAGTTCATTCATGGCGTCGATAGAAGCCAGACGGGCGGAAGTATAACCTTGGTCAAGCTTGGCATGCACACCCTCGACGACCACAATGGCATCGTCGACCACAATCGCAATGGCTAGGACGAGCGCACATAATGTCAGCAAGTTCAAACTGAATCCTACCAAAGACAGGATAAAGAAAGTACCGATAAGAGCTACCGGAATGGCAATGGTTGGAATCAACGTAGAACGTAAATCCTGCAAGAAGATATATACCACAATAAACACCAGGATAAATGCCTCGATCAATGTCTTCAACACCTCGTGAATAGAAGCGAACAAGAAGTCATTGGCATTCATGGAAATGTTAAGCTTCAATCCGGTAGGCAAGGTTTTTGATGCTTCATCCAGCAGTTGCTCAATATCACTGATGGTCTGTGTTGCATTGGTTCCTGCCATCTGGTATACGATACAGGTTACTGACTTGTGGCCGTCTACACGGTTTGTAAAGTTATAACCCAAACGATCCAATTGAATTTCTGCTATATCTTTCAAGCGGAGTACCTCACCGTCAGGCAGAGATTTGATAACGATGTTTTCAAACTCTTCCGGTTGTTGCAGACGTCCTTTGTAGCGGATGGTATATTGGAATGTCTGATTACTGCGTTCACCGAATTGTCCGGGAGCAGCTTCGACATTCTGTTCCGCTAAGGCTGCAGAGACATCACCGGGAACAAGTTTGTACTGTGCCATGACATCCGGTCTCAACCAGATACGCATAGAATAGTCCTGCCCCAAAACGTTTGCATCACCTACACCCTGTACACGTTGAACCTGAGGAATCAAGTTGATCTTAGCGTAGTTTTCAATAAATGATTCGCTATATGTATCTGTCTCGTCATAGAGAGAGAATACTACCAACATGGAAGTCTGGCGTTTCTGTGTGGTTACACCGACTTTGGTTACTTCGGCAGGCAACAGACCTTGTGCCATGGAGACACGGTTTTGTACATTGACGGCAGCCATGTCCGGGTCTGTTCCTTGTTTAAAATAGATGGAAATATCACCGGAACCCGTATTGGATGCAGTTGATGTCATATACATCATGTTTTCTACACCATTGATCTGTTCCTCCAACGGAGCGATGACGGAGTTCAATACGGTTGACGCGCTGGCACCCGTATATGTAGCCCTTACCGACACGGTAGGGGGAGCAATGTCCGGATATTGGGTGATAGGCAATGTTGCCAATCCGATAGCACCCAGAATGACTATCAAAATAGAAATAACTGTTGATAGTACCGGACGGTTAATAAAATTATCTAACTTCATACGATTATCTAAGTTATTAATTGAAAGCAGTAGCTAAATTACCATCGTGCTGGTCTTTCAAATGCTGTTGATAGTTTGCTTCTTTTTGAGCTGGTGTGATTGGTTGTATGGTTTCACCATCTTTCAGATTCTGCACGCCTTCGATGACGATTTTATCTCCGGAGTTCAAACCGGAAGTAACGAGATATTCTTTTCCGTTGTCCAGATTGAAGATGGTGATTTCTGTATATTTCACCGTGTTATCCGGCTGCAGGACATAAACGAACTTCTTATCCTGGATTTCTACTGTTGCTGATTGCGGTATAGTAATTACATTCTCCATTGTGTAAGGAATCAGTACGTTTGCTGTTCCACCACTACGTAGGATGTGTTCTTTGTTCGGGAAGAGGGCACGCATACTTACAGAACCGGTTGACTGGTCGATCACTCCTGTGATTGCGTCCACTTTACCTTCGATGCTGTACTCTGTACCATCAATCAACTGAAGTCTGATAGACGGTATTTTTTCGATTTCTTCTTTGATGGTACCGCCTGTTTTAGTCATCGCCAACAATTCTTTTTCTGTCATGGAGAAATATACATATACTTCTTCTATCTCAGAAACTGTAGTCATCGGAGTAGCGATAGAAGGGCTCACCAGTGCTCCTAAACGATAGGGGATATCATTGATTACACCATCGGAAGGACTCTTCACTTGTGTGAAAGAGAGGTTTTGTCTGGCTGTGGTAAGCTGTGCTTTCGCTTGTGCCAATTGTGCCTGAGACTGTGCCAATGTGTTTTCAGCCATTGACAGATCGTAGTCACTGATAATTTGCTTTTTGTTCAGTTCACGTTTGTTATCCACTGTTATCTGTTGGGTACGCACTGCCGCTTCTGCTGTTGCGACTGCTGCTTCAGCCGTACGTACTGCTGCTTCATATTGTGTCGGATCAACGATGAATAGAACTTGACCTTTGCGTACAGTTGCTCCTTCGTCTACACATAGTTTCGTGATGAAGCCTGATACCTGTGGACGGATTTCTACGTCTTGTTTACCTTTGATTGTCGCCGGATAGGCAGTCGTTAAATTAGCAGTGGTCTTTTGTAACTCTTGTACTGCATATTCTGGGACTTGTCCCGTTCCGTTGCCCTTATTGCCACAACTAGACAAAAGGGCTACGCAAAATGCAAATAAAACAATTCTACTTTTCATACTTAATAATTATCTGTTTTTAATGTAATGCGTTTGTTACCGGTGTGTCATCATTCATGTAGATAAGTGATTTAAAGGCCAAAAAAGCCGGAAACTAATTATTAATAATCAGTTTCCGGCTGCAAAAGTACAGTAATTTCGCTATTCTTGTTCTTTGATACCGTGTTTTTTAACTATGTTTTTTACTTTAGTTTATGAGATACGGGAGACATTATGAAACTGAACTCATAATCTTGATATGGAAGACGATATTTTTCTAATGGTATAGCTCCCCAACTATTGACGCATGCCAGTCCCGTTTGTGCCTTGTCAATACAGAAGTTTGTAAAGTTTGCTTTTTCCACTTCGGGGGAATGGCGCTGGTCTTTGCCCTCACCGTCATCCAATGATTCAATGGTATAGTTCAGTGCGGAAGCAGAGAACGGAGCTTCGGAAACAAACTGCAAACCGTTTCCGCTGATATTCAAGAGTCTCCACCAACGGATGTCCGTCTTCGTTCCGGTTTCCTGTGGGCGGATATATGGATAGAATTGTTCCTCTACCGTTTGACGGTATTTGCCAAGTTTGGCTGCATTGTTGCGGTCGGCATAATTCTCTATCGGTCCGCGTCCGTAATACTCTATTTCGTTGAAGTTGGCAGGCGTACGCATCTGCATGCCGAAACGGAACATTTCAGACACTTTCTTGCTCTTGTCCGCTACCATCTTCTGAGTAACTTTTACTGCTCCCTTGTTGTTGACGATATAAGTCAGGAATAATTTTCCTCCTATCGACTTCATGTCATATTCTGCACGAATCACGGCCTGATCATTCTCAATAGCATGTTTCAGGGAAGTAAGCTTCAATGTCGGGTTCTTCCAAACTGCATATTTGCGTTGCAAGCCTGCTCCGAAATCATTATCGGTCGGTGCACGCCAGAAGTTGGGAGTCAATTCGCTACCGTCTTCCATCATTTGCATTCCGTTCACATCGTAGCGGCAGAGATAGCCGTTGTGCCTGTTGAAGTCCATAGAGAAGTTTTCGCCTTTGACGATCAGGTAATTTTGGTCGTTATCCAAAATACCGGGCACGGTGATTGCCAGATTGGAAGCCTGCCGGTTTTCCAGCTTGAGCTCCGGAGCTTTATAGTCACGAATGCTCAGTTGCTCGTATGCGATGGTTGTTCCTGCGGGTAACAATGTTTCGGCTGCTTTCAGTTTATAGTTGACATTGAGCAGTAACTCTTTACACGGACAGATGTTTTTTGTGTCAAACGGAATCTGCACTTTGACGGTTTGCTGGGGTGCCACTTTCAGATCCGGCACAATGCCTGTTTGCACAACTTCCCCGTCTGCCAGCAATTGCCATTCCAGATAATATGAAGACAGGTCACGGAAGAAATTCTCATTGAAAATATTGATTTCACTTTTGGCGAGATCGGCGGGAGTTGTCCATATATCCTGATAGAAATAAGCCACTTCGTAAGCATGTGGATTCGGTATGCGATCCGGGCTGATTAAACCATTATCATTAAAGTTATTGTCCGAAGCGTCATATTTGTTGAAGTCACCTCCATAACCGTAGATGGCCACTCCGTCTTTATTTTTCCAATGGCAAGACTGGTCTACGAAGTCCCAGATGAAGCCACCTTGATATTTCGGATATTTGCGGATGATGTCCCAATATTCCTTGAATCCTCCTTGCGAATTTCCCATCGCATGTGCGTATTCACACTGGATCAGAGGCTTTTGGATATCTCCTTCACAATATTTGATACAGTCCTGATAACCATAGTACATCGGGCAGAAAATATCTGTGAATTCACTGGTACGTGCCTGCTCATATTGTACGGCACGGGTCTTGTCTTCATTTTTAATCCATGTATAACATTTTTCGAAATTAGGTCCCATACCGGCCTCATTGCCTAATGACCAGAAAATGATGGACGGATGGTTGTAGCTACGTTGTACATTGCGTTGGTTGCGTTCCAAATGCGCTTTGGCATAGATCGGGTTCTTGGCCAATGTTTTGTCACCGTATCCCATTCCGTGAGACTCTACATTCGCTTCAGCTACCACGTAGATGCCATATTGGTCGCAGAGATCATACCAACGGTTGTCGTCCGGATAGTGACAGGTACGTACGGCATTGATATTAAGTTCTTTCATCACTTTGATGTCCTGCAACATACGCTCGATAGAAACTACATAACCGCCGTCCGGATCCATTTCGTGACGGTCGGCTCCCTTGAAGAGTACCGGTTGTCCGTTGACGAGTATCTGTCCGCCTTTCAGTTCAATTTTGCGGAAACCTACTTTAACGGGGATTACTTCTATTGTATTGTTGCCGTTTTTCAATGTAGCGGTCAGTGTATAAAGATTAGGTGTTTCAGCCGTCCATTTAGCAGGATTGGAAATGTTTAAAGTGGTGTTTAACTTACCTGAACCTTTTAAATCAGCAGTAGCCACACTGTTGCCTAGAGCATCTGTCAGGTCTAAGGCAACTGTACCGCTTCCTCTCAGGTCAACGGCGATATTCAGCGTACCGTCTTTATACTGGCTGTCCAGATCAGGAGTGACGCGAATATCCTGAATGTATTTCTTGTCGCGTGCGTAGAGATAGCAGTCGCGTCCTACACCGGAGTAGCGGAAGAAGTCCTGATCTTCCAGGTAACTGCCGTCACACCAGCGGAATACTTGGAAAGCAATCACATTTTTACCCGGTTTCAGATAGTTGGTCAGATTGAATTCAGCTTCCAGTTTGCTGTCTTCGCTATATCCTACGTAGCGTCCGTTCACCCAAAGATACATATTGGAAGTTACCGAACCGAAATGGGCGAAAATCTCTTTTCCTTTCCAGTTGGCAGGAACGATGATTTCTTTCCGGTAAGAACCTACGTGATTGTTTTCTGTCGGAACGTACGGTGGGTTGTTCTTGAACTGGCTTCTCCATGCATATCCTACATTTACGTAGATAGGGTCGCCGTAGCCGTTCAATTCCCATACACCGGGAACCTGAAGGTCATCCCAGCTCTTGTCGTTGAAATTAGTCTGGTAAAAATCTGTCGGACGTGCTTCTGCGTGTCTCACCCAGTTGAATTTCCAAAGACCGTTTAAAGTCATAAAATTCGCTGAGTTTTCTTTGATACCGGCTTTAGCTTCATCAGCCGATGCGTAAGCAAAATAATTAGTGTGCATGACAGAGCGGTTTACGGAATTCACTTCCGGGTCTTTCCACTCATTGAAGCTTTGCGCTTGAATTGCCGTCAGTCCCAATGCCGCCAGGCAGCAGGAAAGTAGTTGTTTCTTCATGGGTTTTTTGTATTAGGTTTGAATTTCGGGAGCCAAAGATAAGGATTATTTTATTCAATGAAGGGCAAAAAATCATTCAATTAGGGCTGGTTTTTAATAAATTGATTGTATTATAAGCTTTTTTACCTAACGAAATACCATCATTCCCGGGAATCATACCGAACATGGATACTTCTTCGCATAAACCACCTGTTTCCCCGCCCCGTAACGCATCAACACCCCCTGTTCGATAAAAGCATTCAGTTCATTGAGCGCCCGCTGCTTGTCATGTCCTGTCAACCGGCAATAATCGGCACGCGTAAGGCAGGGATATTTCCCAAGATGGTCATTGACTATAGCCAGACATTCCTCTTCACTGTGTCCTTTTCCATGCGGACGGGTGAAAGACTCTCCGCGTTCCAATCTCATTTGCCAGCCTACTTCCTTTTTGAATTGAGCGCTTGGGCGGAAATTGATATTCTTCAGTTTGATAGATTGTGCACGTACCTCTTCTTTCTTCATGATGGGAGGGCCTTGCAGAGAAACGGAAAAGTAACCGATATCCCCTAGTTCCACATTCCATCCGTTAGCGAGTAAATCTCTTAACTCGTTTTGGAAAGACTGCATGGCACCTGACAATAAACTGCGGCTTATTCCGGTGAATTTGTGTACGCGATCCAGAAATTCGTTCTGGTCGACGGTTCCATTGATAACTACACGGGGGTGAAGTGGTTGTTGTTCGCCTGTCTGTTGAATATCTGGAGTTTCGTAAAGGTCGTAACGTATGCTCATTTGCGTAATTATATTATGTAGGCATATTTAATATCCGTTTGCCTGTTCGGATGTGTTTCGTTTACTGTTTTTATTTCGTTTGACTATAGTTTCCTTTGCGTATGACTATAGTTATGCGTAAGGATAACTATAGTCTACTTTACGCATAACTATAGTCATACGAAATAATATCAGCTAACAAAGGTAGTAAGATTAGTGAGAAAAAGAAATAAAAACAGCATAGATAATGATTTCTACAGGAATCCATCGCTTCGTTTTTCAATAAATTAGCTAGAAGTATGGTATTTATTGGTAAAGAACACTTATTTTTGCACCATGTTACAGTTTGAGAATCAAAAGATAAAACAAATAGTACGCAAGGTACTTCCGGTAATAACGCTGGTAGTCATGCTATATTCCTGCGCCAGTATCGGACGACCGGACGGTGGTCCTATTGACGAGACACCACCCCGTTTTATAGGTAGCACTCCTGTTGCAGGTGCTTTAAATAATAAGAGGACTAAAGTCTCTTTGGTGTTTGACGAATTTATAAAACTGGAAAAGGCGACTGAAAAGGTGGTTGTTTCCCCTCCTCAGATACAGCAGCCTGAAATAAAGGCTTCCGGCAAGAGGATACAAGTGAATCTGCTTGACTCTTTGAAGCCTAATACTACTTATACAATCGACTTTTCGGATGCTATTGTCGACAATAATGAAGGTAATCCGTTGGGTAATTTCGCTTTTACCTTTTCTACGGGTACGGAAATCGATACGATGGAAGTTGCAGGAACTTTGCTTGATGCTTCTAACTTGGAGCCGATCAAAGGTATGCTTGTCGGGTTACATTCCAATTTGAACGATTCGGCTTTCAACAAATTACCTTTCGACCGTGTGGCACGTACTGACAGTCGGGGACGTTTTTCTATTCGTGGTGTGGCTCCCGGCAAATACCGTATTTACGGATTGATGGATGCAGACCAGAACTTTACTTTTAATCAGAAGAGTGAAATGATCGCTTTTCATGATTCTCTGATTATTCCTCGTATGGAAGAACGTACCCGTATGGACACAGCTTGGGTGGATTCTCTGACGTATGATACGATTGTTGAAAAGAAATATATGCATTATTTGCCGGATGATGTAATTCTCCGTGCTTTTAAGGAATTTAATTATTCACAGTATCTGATTAAGTCCGAGCGGCTTATCCCACACAAGTTTACGTTCTATTTTGCCGGTAAGGCGGACACTTTGCCTGTGCTGAAAGGGTTGAACTTCGATGAAAAGGATGCTTTTGTTATCGAGAAGAATCAACGGAACGATACGATTCATTATTGGGTGAAAGATTCTCTGCTCTTCAAGCAGGATACTCTTGCTATGAGTCTGACTTATCTTTATACAGATACGTTGAATCAATTGGTGCCTCGTACGGATACTTTGAATTTGGTGTCGAAGCAGAAATATAAGAAAGAAGAACCGGAAAAGCCCAAAAAGAAAAAGAAGAAAAAGAAAGATGAGGAAGAAGAACCGGAACCTACAAAGTTCTTACCTGTAAAAGTCAATGTCCCTTCATCAATGGATGTGTATGGGTACATTTCTTTGGATTTTGAAGAGCCGATAGCCAGCTTTGATAGTGCGGCAATTCATTTGCGGCAGAAAGTCGATACGCTTTGGAAGGATATACCGTTCGAGTTTGAGCAGGATTCGATAAATCTGAAAAAGTTCAATTTCTATTATGATTGGGAGCCGACTCTGGAGTACGAGTTTTCGGTAGATTCGACTGCTTTTCATGGTATATACGGATTGTTTACTGATAAAATAAAACAAGGGTTCAAGGTTCGCAGCGAAGATGAGTATTTCACACTTCATTTTAATGTTAGTGGAGCGGATTCGTTGGCTTTTGTAGAATTACTTGATGCCCAAGATAAAGTCGTTCGTAAACGGAGAGTAGAGGAGGATGGAATGGTTGATTTCTATTTCTTGAATCCTGGAAAGTATGCTGCTCGGTTGATTAATGATAGGAATGGAAATGGCGAGTGGGATACGGGAGACTTTGAAAAGGGCATACAACCGGAAGAAGTTTTCTATTACCCTACTATCTTGGAATATAAAGCATTGTGGGATGTGACACAACCATGGGATATTCATGCGACTCCTGTTGATAAGCAGAAACCGGATGAACTTAAAAAACAAAAACCAGATGAAGACAAGAAGAAAAAAGAACGAAATAATCAGAACCGGCGTCGTTAACGTCCGACGTAAACTCATTATTGGATTAGTGGCATTAATGACGGGTGCTTTTGCCCTTCCTGCAAGTGCCCAATGTGAGGCGAAAAATGATGCGTTTCAGACCGGTGAACATGTAATGTATGATTTGTATTTTAACTGGAAATTTGTTTGGGTGAAAGCCGGGCTTGCCAGTTTGACAACAAATGCGACAACTTATCATTCGGAACCTGCGTTCCGGATCAATCTGCTTGCTCTAGGCAGTAAACGGGCGGACTTCTTTTTCAAGATGCGTGACACGCTGACTTGCGTGATCGGGGAGAAGTTGGAACCTCGTTATTTTCGCAAAGGTGCTGAAGAAGGGAAACGGTATACGGTAGATGAGGCTTGGTTCTCTTATAAGGATGGTCTTTGTTTTGTCAATCAGAAGCGCACATATCGAGATGGAAATTTTGATGAGGCAGTTGCAAGTGATAGCCGTTGTATATATGATATGTTGAGTATTCTGGCACAGGCGCGTTCTTACGATCCTGCGGATTATAAGATAGGGGATAAAATCAAGTTTCCGATGGCTACCGGAAGAAAGGTAGAAGAACAGACGCTTATTTATCGTGGAAAGGAGAATGTAAAGGCGGAGAATGGAACAACCTATCGCTGTCTGATCTTCTCATTAGTGGAATATGATAAGAAAGGTAAGGAAAAAGAGGTGATTACCTTTTTTATAACAGATGACCTGAATCATCTTCCCGTACGTTTGGATTTGTATTTAAACTTCGGTTCTGCCAAAGCATTCCTAAACGACGTTAGAGGTAACCGTCATCCGCTGACTTCTATTGTAAAATGAGATAGGTGGGGGGAATAATAACTCTCAAAGGGATTTTATTTTTCTTTTTCTATCTCAAAAGGAACTTTTTGCTCTTTTCGGAACACACTGGATTCGAAGGTCGCAATTAAGTCTCCATTTTGATTGGTAATATCTACTTGATAGCAACCTGTACTCCGACCGATGTAACGTTCGTGTGCTTCAGCATAAAGAGTATCTCCCGGGCCGCTTGCACGAACGAAAGTAATGGTAGATGAAAGAGAGAAAGCGAGTGTGCCGTGTGAATTGGCGGCTGCGGCAAGTGCCAGATCTGCCAAAGTAAAGATAGCTCCTCCTTGTGTGCGTGCTCCCGCATTCAGATGTTCCGGTTTGATATCTAATTTGGCTTTGCTGTATCCATTTCGTACTTCCAGTAGTACTATACCTGCCTTTGTGGCGAATATGTCATTCTTGAAAAACTCTTGTGGCGTCATAATATTTGTTTTTTTAATTTGATATGTATATTTCTTCTGCAAATGTACCAAATTTGTCCTTCATTTGGATTATTTAGGCCGGTCAATTCTATTCAAATGCACTACTTTTGCCATCAAGAAAATTAATCACTTAACAAATAACCCGTGTATTATGAAAACAATTCTTAGCGCATTAGGACTTTCCCTTTTGGTTTTTACGAGTTGCGGTGGACAAAAAAAAGCTGAAGTAGACTTTATTCAGGACAACATTGACAACGCGGTAGCACAAAACACTATTCAAACAGATATTATCGAGAAATCCGGTAAGATTCTGAATCCGAGAACAATTAACAAAGATGGTAGTATTTCTTATATCCCTATTGATGACTGGTGTTCCGGTTTCTTCCCCGGTAGTATGTGGTTGACTTATAATCTGACCGGAGACAAAAAATGGTTACCATTGGCTGAAAAATATACAGAAGCATTAGACTCTGTGAAACATTTGAAATGGCATCATGATGTAGGTTTCATGATTGGTTGTAGTTATCTGAACGGATATCGCCTGGCAGATAAGAAAGAATATAAAGATGTAGTGGTGGAGGCTGCCAAATCCTTATCTACCCGTTTCCGTCCCGGAGCAGGTGTGATCCAGTCATGGGATGCTGATAGAGGTTGGCAAGGAACGCGTGGATGGAAGTGTCCGGTAATTATAGACAATATGATGAACCTTGAACTGCTGTTTGAGGCAACAGCCTTTTCCGGAGATTCCACTTTCTATGATATCGCTGTGAAACACGCCAATACGACAATGGCACACCATTTCCGTCCGGATAACAGTTGCTATCATGTAGTAGACTATGACCCGGAAACCGGTGAAGTACGCAAGAGACAGACAGCACAGGGATATGCGGACGAATCATCGTGGGCTCGCGGACAAGCTTGGGCTCTCTATGGATATACTACTTGCTACCGCTATACGAAAGACGAAAAGTACCTCGACCAAGCACAAAAAGTATATAATTTCATCTTTAATAATAAGAATATGCCGGAAGATCTCGTTCCTTATTGGGATTACGATGCTCCGAATATTCCGAACGAACCTCGTGATGCCTCCGCTGCTGCATGTACAGCTTCTGCACTCTACGAATTGGATGGTTATCGACCGGGTAATCATTATAAAGAAATTGCTGATAAGATCATGGAAAGTTTGGGCTCTCCTGCTTATCGTGCCGAAGTGGGTACAAACGGGAACTTTATCCTGATGCACTCGGTAGGTAGTATTCCTCACGGTCAGGAAATAGATGTTCCCCTGAACTATGCCGACTATTATTTCTTGGAAGCATTGATGCGTAAAAGAGATTTGGAGAAATGAATATGAATAAACCTATCAACCTTCTGGTCGGCGGCTTGACGCTGTTTGCCGCACAAGGATGCAAAGCTCCGAAACAGGTAGCAGAGCAAGTCGAACATCCGAATATTATCTATGTATTCCCTGATCAATACCGTAACCAGGCATTGGGCATCTGGAGTCAGAACGGGTTTCAGGATAAGGTAAACTTTAAGGGTGATCCCGTGCATACTCCCAATCTGGATGCCTTTGCACGTGAATCAATAGTGTTGACTTCGGCACAAAGTAACTGTCCGTTAAGTAGTCCGCATCGTGGAATGCTGCTGACAGGTATGTATCCGAACCGTAGCGGTGTACCTTTGAATTGTAATTCTACACGGCCTATCAGTTCTTTGCGTGAAGATGCGGAATGTATTGGTGACGTATTCAGCAAAGCTGGTTATGATTGTGCGTATTTCGGCAAGCTCCATGCTGACTTCCCGACTCCGAACGATCCCGAACATCCGGGACAATATGTAGAGACTAAGCGTCCGGTATGGGACGCCTATACACCGAAAGACCGTCGTCATGGTTTTAATTACTGGTATTCTTATGGAACTTTCGATGAACATAAGAATCCGCATTATTGGGATACGGATGGTAAAAGACATGATCCGAAGGAGTGGTCGCCTTTGCATGAATCGGGCAAGGTCGTTTCTTATCTGAGAAATGAAGGGAATGTACGCGATACAAAGAAACCGTTCTTCATTATGGTAGGAATGAATCCGCCTCACAGTCCGTATCGTTCTTTGGATGATTGCGAGGAAGAGGATTTCAACCTTTACCGTAGCCAACCGTTGGATAGCCTGCTGGTTCGTCCGAACGTGGATCTGAAAATGAAGAAGGCAGAGTCTGTCCGTTATTATTTTGCGTCTGTGACGGGAGTAGACCGTGCTTTCGGCCAGATCTTGGAGACTTTGAAAGACTTGGGATTGGATAAGAATACGGTTGTTATCTTTGCTTCCGATCATGGCGAGACCATGTGTAGCCAACGTACGGAAGATCCGAAGAATTCGCCTTACTCGGAATCTATGAATATACCTTTCTTGGTACGTTTCCCCGGTAAAATTCAGCCGAGAGTGGATGATCTGCTGTTATCGTCACCGGATATTATGCCTACTGTTCTTGGACTGTGCGGATTGGGGGATTCAATCCCTGCCGAAGTACAAGGCCGTAATTTCGCTCCTCTTTTCTTTGATGAGAAAGCGGAGATCGTACGTCCCACCGGTGCACTCTATATTCAGAACTTGGATGGCGAAAAAGATGAGAACGGATTGGTGCAAACCTACTTCCCTTCTTCAAGAGGTATTAAAACTGCGCAGTATACACTAGCTTTATATATCGACCGTAATACGAAACAGTTGAAAAAGAGCCTTTTGTTTGATGATGTAAAAGACCCTTATCAATTGCACAATTTGCCTTTGGAAGAAAATAAGGAAGTGGTGGAGCAACTCTATCGCGAAATGGGAGCCATGCTGAAAGAAATAAATGATCCTTGGTACACAGAGAAAATTTTGTCGGATCGGATTCCTTATTAAATGACTAGTAATTATAAAACGCAGATTAACACAGATTATCGCAGAGATTGAATCCTTAAGTTTACGATAATTTGCGTTAATCTGCGTTTAAATTAAGAATAGCAATGAAAAATATAACTCTGATATTATTCTTCCTTTTCGGAGGAATTTCTTCTGCTTTTGCTCAACTTATCGGTTTCGAAGACGGAGTTCCCGAAACGTTTAAGGTTTCAGGGAAGGGAGATGTCAAGGTTTCTTCTCTTTTCTACAAAGAAGGGGAGAATAGCCTGGAATGGGATTTTCATCCCGGTTCTACATTGGATGTCCAAATCAATCCGTTGTCTCTGAATGCGAAAAAAGAACAGCAGTTTGGTATTACGTTGTGGATTTATAATGAAAAGCCGCAGCAGGATTCTATTCGTTTCGAGTTCCTGAATAAAGCGGGTGAGGTCTCCTATTGGTTTTCGTATCACTTGAAAGCAGTCGGTTGGCGTGCTTGCTGGATTTCTTTCGCATATATGCAAGGTAATAAGAAGGATAAGAATATTGTTGGGTATCGGCTCGTTGCTCCCGGACGGAAAGGACGTGTCTTTCTTGACCGTTTGATTTTCCCGGAGAAGAAAATGAACCTGAGGACGACTCCCGACCAACAGTTACCGGCTAATAACGGTTTGTCCAATCGTGACCTTTGGCATTGGTGCCTTGTGTGGAAATGGGAACAGCAGTCGTATGATATCCCGTTGGCAACTAAGTTGACCGATAAGCGAAAGAAAGAATTGAAAACGATAGAACAGCGTTTAACGGATTTTCTGGAAGTGAAAAAAGCTCCGCAAGGGCAGATTAATGCAGCTTATAAGACATTTGAAAAAGCAGCTATCACACCTTCTGCTGCCGGAACGGGATTTGTGGGAACTCCTATTGTCGCTCCCGACGAGCAGAATAAGAAGAAAGGGGAAATGTCATGGAATGATATTGAGACCATGCTTGCAGGTTTTGCATACGATTATCTCTGTAATCAGAACGAGGCTTCAAAGAAGAATTACTTTACGGTATTCGATTATGCTATTGACCAGGGATTTGCCTTTGGTAGCGGTATGGGAACCAATCATCATTATGGTTATCAGATTCGTAAGATATATACGACTGCCTGGCTGATGCGTGATGCGATTTATAAACATCCTCATCGGGATGCATATCTCTCTACATTGCGTTTTTGGGCTGCTTTGCAGGAAACCCGCCAGCCATGTTCGCCCACGCGGGACGAACTATTAGACTCCTGGCATACACTGCTGATGGCGAAATTCGTTTCGGCCATGATGTTTCCGGATGCAAGAGAACAGGAACAGGCGTTGAGCGGCTTGTCCCGTTGGCTGTCTTCTTCGTTACGCTATACCTCCGGAACAATTGGCGGTATAAAAGTGGATGGGACTACTTTCCATCACGGAGGTTTTTATCCCGGCTATACCACCGGAGTATTGGCAACAGTAGGAGAATTCATCGCTTTCACGAATGGAACGAGTTTCGAGTTGACGGAAGAAGCCCGCCAGCATATAAAGTCTGCTTTTATGGCCATGCGTAATTATTGTAATCTTTATGAATGGGGAATCGGTATCAGTGGACGTCATCCTTTCGGTGGAAAGATGGGTAGTGATGATATTGAAGCGTTTGCCAATATTGCTCTGTCAGGTGACTTGTCCGGTCAAGGGAATGCGTTCGACCGTAATCTGGCTGCTGATTATTTGCGCTTGGTACGTGGCAAAGATACTCCGAATGCACGTTTTTTTAAGAAAGAGGGTGTCAAGGCAGCCCAAGCTCCACAAGGATTCTTTGTTTACAACTATGGTTCAGCGGGAATATTCCGTCGTGCGGATTGGATGGTGACATTGAAAGGATATACAACTGATGTCTGGGGAGTCGAGATTTATGCGAAAGATAATCGCTACGGGCGTTATCAGAGTTATGGCTCTGTGCAGATTATGGGTAAAGGAAATCCTGTTTCCCGTGCCGGAAGTGGTTTTGTGCAGGAAGGATGGGACTGGAATCGTTTACCGGGTACGACTACCATTCATTTACCCTTTGAGTTGCTTGATAGTCCGTTGAAGGGAACTACTATGGCGCGTTCCAAAGAGAACTTTTCCGGAAGTACTTCTTTGGACGGTAAAAACGGAATGTTCGCTATGAAGTTGATGGAACGTGATTATGAGAACTTTACGCCCGACTTTGTAGCCCGTAAGTCTGTTTTCTGTTTCGATAACAGAATGGTTTGTCTGGGAACGGGTATCACGAACAGTAATACTGAGTACCCAACGGAAACTACCCTTTTTCAGACGAAATATAATGGTAAAGACAGTAAGGTGGGAGATGATGGCTATTGGCTGCATGATGGTTATGATAATTATTATCATGTAGTAGATGGGGCAGTCCGTTCGCAAGTGGCGGAACAGGAGTCGCGCCATGAGAAGACCCGAGCGGTGACGAAAGGAAAATTCTCTTCTGCCTGGATAGCACATGGTAAGGCTCCGAAAGATGGAACATACGAATATATGATTCTTATACAACCTTCTTCTTCCGATTTGGAGGAACTTCGTAAGACCCTGCCATATAAAGTCTTGCAACGTGATCAAACAGCTCACGTCGTTTATGATAAGGAAACGGGTATTACGGGTTATGCTGCTTTTGAAACCTATCAATCTGCAAATGACAAAGTGGTTGCTTCCATTCCGGCCGAAACGATGGTGATGGTTGCACAAGAGTCGGACAAGAGCATTCGCCTGAGCGTATGTGATCCTAACTTAAACATAGAAGAGAAAACATATACAACGAAAGAGCCTAGCCGCCCCATTCGTAAAGAGATATGCCTTAAAGGGCGTTGGACGCTAAAGAGTCCGATGGAAAATGTAACATTGAGGCAACAGGGAGAAAATACCGTATTGACAGTGATTTGCCAACATGGGCAACCTGTTGAGATGCTCATGGAAAATAAGTGATTAGTGAATATTAAGAAAGGGTATTAGTTGCTTTAGTTTCTATGAAAGAAGAGAAGACCGGTTCGTGGTGAACCGGTCTTCTGTATTTTTTATTTATTCAATTTCCATTCGAAACCATCTTTTGTATCTTTGATTTCGAACCCGAGTGCTGTCAGCGTGTTGCGAATCTCGTCGGATGTCGCCCAGTCTTTATTGGCTTTTGCTTTCATACGTTGTTCCAGCAGCATATCTACTACTTTCCCGTATGCCGCCTCACGGCCATCGGAAGAACCCTTTTCCTCTTTCAATCCCATAATGTCAAAACTGAACAGATGGAAAGTCTCTTTCAGATCTTTCAAGTCTTCGGCAGAGATTGTGGCATTGCCGGCAATGATATTATTTATGATACGGGCACCTTCGAAAAGTTGTGCGATGACGATAGGAGTGTTCAAATCGTCATTCATTGCTTCGTAGCATTTGGCACGTAGCTCTTTAACGTTGATTCCTTCTGAAGTAGCGGCGGCTGGAGTTATTTTCTCCAATGCATCGATGGCTTCCATCAGGCGTTGTAATCCTTTCTCCGATGCTTGCAATGCTTCGTTGCTGAAGTCCACCGTACTGCGGTAGTGCGCTTGCAGAATAAAGAAACGGATAGTCATGGGCGTATAGGCTTGCGCCAACAACTTATGGGTACCGTTGAAAAACTCATCCAACGTGATAAAGTTGCCGAGTGATTTGCCCATCTTTGTTCCGTTGATGGTAATCATGTTATTGTGCATCCAATAGTGAACCATATCGTCCCCCTGAGAAGCGACCGACTGTGCAATTTCACATTCGTGGTGAGGGAAAACCAAATCCATTCCTCCACCGTGAATATCGAAGTGTTCGCCCAAATATTTGCGTCCCATAGCGGTACATTCGGCATGCCATCCGGGAAAACCGTCACTCCACGGAGACGGCCAACGCATGATATGCTCGGGTTGCGCTTTCTTCCAAAGGGCAAAGTCGGCGGGATTACGCTTTTCACTTTGTCCGTCCAGTTCACGGGTCGTATTCAGTACATCGTCCAGATTGCGGCCGGAAAGCCTTCCGTAATGGTGGTCTTTGTTGTATTTGGCTACATCGAAATATACGGAACCTTCGCTCTCATAAGCGTAACCGGCATCGAGAATCTTCTGTACCAGTTCGATTTGTTCGATGATATGCCCTGAAGCGTGCGGCTCGATACTTGGCGAAAGTACGTTGAGTGCTTCCATTGCTTTGTGGTAGCGGTTCAGATAATACTGTACAACTTCCATTGGCTCCAGCTCTTCCAAACGCGCTTTCTTTTCGATCTTGTCCTCGCCGTCGTCGGCATCATGCTCCAAATGACCTACGTCGGTAATATTGCGTACATAACGCACTTTGTATCCTAGATGAGTGAGATATCGGAAAAGAACGTCGAATGTAATAGAGGGTCGCGCGTGTCCGAGATGGGCATCACCGTAGACCGTCGGCCCGCATACGTACATTCCTACATGAGGAGCGTGAAGCGGTACGAACAACTCTTTCTTTCTATTTAAAGTGTTGTAAATTGTAAGTTGATGTTCCATAACCTTTTATATTTGTTTTATTGGAATCGCAAAGTTAGTATAAAATCCGGATATGTAGGCTATTGTTGATAGATAAACTTCTCAATGGCTTCGGCAACGCCATCTTCCTCATTGCTTAAGGTAATGTAGTCAGCCGCTTTTTTCACCGGTTCCTGAGCGTTCCCCATAGCAATACCCAGTCCTGCGAATTTTATCATGGAAAGGTCATTGTAGCCATCCCCCATTGCTATTATTTCTTCACGTTTTACACCTGTCTCTTCTAATAAAACACCAAGAGACAGTGCTTTGTCAATACCTTGTGGGACTAATTCAAGAAAATAAGGTTCTGAACGGAAGACATTGATACGTCCTTGTAGCTGAAGACATAGTTCCGATTCCAAAGGAATGAGTCGGTCCGGATCTCCCACAATCAGACATTTAGCTACCGGCAGGGTGATATCAGTAAGAAAATCGTTGGTTTCACGAATCGCCATTTTATTCAGAAACGCTTCTTTTTCTACGTATGGGTCATGGGAATTCTCAGTCACAATCTCTGCTCCGTCGTAAGTCAATATAGTCAGATGGTATGTGCGGGCAGCTTCATAAAGTCGGGGAATGATATCATTAGGCAACACGTTCTCGTATATCATTTCATTCGTTTCCCAGTTGATGATTTCTCCTCCGTTATAGGACAAGATGAATCCGCCGAACTCGTTCATCCGCAATTCATTGGCTAGAGGTACGATACCATAGGTTGGTCGTCCGGAGGCTAAGACAAGTCGTACACCTTGTTCTTGTACACGTATCAATGCCTCTTTGTTGTGGAGGGTGATTTCTTTCTTGGAGTTGGTCAGTGTGCCGTCAAGGTCGAGCACGATAAGTTTGTATTTCATGCTGTATGGTTGGGAAAATTACAACTCTTTTCCGATCTTTTGTATTATTGTTAATAACTCAGGAATGCTTTCTTTAACCGTCGCAAAGATTACTTCTGCATCTATTTCAAAATAATGATGGACAATGATATCTCTCATACCCATTACTTCTCTCCATGGAATTTGTGGATATTTAGGAAATAATTGCTTATTAGTCAGTTTATCTAAATTCTTGATACTTTCGCCTACAGCTATAAGTTTCATACAAATTCCATCAAGTAGAGAGGTACCTCCGGGAGTATCTAAGAAATCATTTACCGTATGAATATTTTCACAACGTTGAAGAATAATTTCAAGTGATTCGGCTATTTTGCCAATTAAGTGTTTTACTTTGGCATTATCATTACACATAGAGTGCCTCCTGCTGTATTTCATGTTTTAAGAACTCGTCCATGTGTTCACGGAGACGAACAAGATCTACCGGACAACCAAATAATGCCTCTAATTCGTTTTTTATACGAGCTAAAGTAAACAAAGTGGGGGCGGTACCTTCGAAACAGATGTCTACGTCGCTACCTTCATGCTGTTCTCCTCTTGCTACACTGCCGAAAATCCCCATGTGTGTGATACCATATTCAGCAGCGCGGCTATGCATATAATTGCGTAGTATTTGGAGGTATTCATTCGTAGTTTTCATAACATTTCTATTATATGATAACAAAGATAATAATACTTTTTATTATTGATAGTTTTTGAGCGTTTTATTTTAGCAAGTCCACCCATTGTTCACTACTCAATGCTGGCAATGTTTCGCTATCAGTAACGAATGTCTCTGCCAGTTTTCGTTTTTCGTCTTGAAGTTGAAGGATTTTTTCCTCTATACTGCCTTGAGTAATGAAACGATAGGCAATCACTTGTTTATCCTGCCCGATGCGATGGGCACGGGCTATAGCTTGTGATTCGGCGGCAGGATTCCACCAGGGGTCGATGATAAATACGTAGTCGGCCTGTGTCAGATTAAGTCCTACTCCTCCCGCTTTCAAAGAAATAAGGAAAGCCTGCACATCTTTTTGTTCGGTGAAATGGGCTATTTCGGAAGGTCGGTCGTTGGTAGCTCCTGTCAGTAAGGCGTACTTCCAGCCACGTTCCTGAAAGGCCTCTGCCAGTACTTCCAGATGTTTGACGAATGAAGAGAATATTAATACTTTGTGTCCTTCACTCCGTAGGGTGTCGAAAGTCTCAATGATTTGTGAGGTTTTCCCGGAAGATCCCGTGAAATCAGGAAAGATTAGTTGAGGATGACACGCCAATTGGCGTAAGCGTAGAATTCCGTTCAAGACACTGAATGAGTGCAGTTTGTCCGTACTTTGAGGATGTTGAAGCAGAATATTGCGCAGGCTGTTTTTCTCTTGCTCATACCAGGTGTTTTGTTCTTCCGTCATATCACAATAGATTGTCTCTTCCGTAAGCGGAGGAAGTTCCGGAGCAACCTCTCTTTTACTTCTGCGGAGAATGAATGGAGCGATCAACTGTTGCAGTTGTGCTTCTATGCGGGTATTCCCTTGACGGATTGGTAACATAAATCGCTTTTGAAAACTGCTTTCCGAACCTAGCAGGTCCGGTTGTATGAAGTGGAATTGCGCCCACAGGTCTTTAAGGGAATTCTCAATCGGAGTACCGGTAAGTACTAGTTTGTACTTGCTTTGCAGTTGGATAGCCGAATGGAAGGTGAGCGATTCGCTATTCTTGATATTCTGGCTCTCATCGAGTACGATGTATTCAAAACAGTAGGAGCGGAGTATGTCAATATTCTTTCTCATTGTCCCGTAAGTTGTGAACACTAAATGAAAACGTCCGAAAAACTTCTCCGGATGTGTCTTGCTGAGAATACTGGTACTCGTGTATTCTACCATTGAAAGCGTGGTAAAACGTTTTGCTTCCCGACGCCAATTATGAAGTAACGACGTGGGGACCACAATAAGTGTAGCGGGTTTTCGTGGCTTTCGTGCTTGTGGTTGTGATACATTTTCCGGATTCATTTCTTTTCCACGAATCTCGTGTGGCTGGGGCAGTAACTCATCTTCGGAGTCGAAAGAGAATAAAGAGAACTGTCCGTCGGTATCCGCTTTTGCTTCCCGGATGGCGGGAGAAGAGACGGTAATATCCGCAGTCTGACGGGCGGTTGGGGATATTGGCTTATAGATATATTGTAGCAGGGTAAGTGTCTGAAGTGTCTTTCCCAATCCCATGTCGTCTGCCAGGCATCCGCCGAATCCTTCTTTGTTGAGATGTACCATCCACGAGAATCCTTTTTCCTGATAGGGACGTAGCTGTGCTTTTAGTCCTTTGGGCGGATGAATGCTACGTATTTCTTTCTTGAATGTAGGAGTCTTGGATGCAGGTGTATTCAAGATAGTCTCTACTACGCCTATGAATGTATGCTTTAAGCGGAATCCTTTTTCTGTCTGGACTCCCATTTCCAGCATATTCGTGTATTTGCTGAACCATTCTTCCGGTAATAAAATCATTCGCCCGTCCGGTAGCAGGAACTCCCTTTTCTCTTCAAGGATATGTTTCCGGAAACGTGTGAAGGGAATACGTAGGCCACCGATGACGACGGTAATATGTAATTCAAACCAGTCGGGATTATCATCGCAACTTTGTTCGATACGTATTTCGTCCAAACAATAAGGTGTGCTCCCCATATTACCGGATAATATAAAAGATTGTTGTAATATTTCCCGGTGGTTGCTGATCCATTCGGAGAGTGTTCTTTCGGGAATATCGGGCGATAACTGAAAGTGGGCATCGCTGATACGTTGTAGTCCGGCATTTGTCAAGAAGTGTATCACTCTTTTCTCTGCATTGGCATTTCGCCGGAAACAGCATATCTTTCCGGATTCGTTTCGGTAAATGATTCTTTTCATACCGGTATTGCTGTCCGGAGTAAAGGTCTGGTCGCCATAACGAAAACTAAGCTGTAGCAACTGTTTGTCGTAAATTGTATTTTCGATGATTAACATTGCCTCACAATTTTGTTTCTTCTCGGTCAGGTTCAGTCCCTCAGTCTTGATTTTATGATAACGGGCTATGGGAATGAGAATGTTGTCAATATACTTTTCGGTTTCGGAAGTCGTTACGCTGATGACTTCTTTTTTTGTAAAAGGCAAAAGCCGACTACTTTCAATGTTTGGAAAAAAATACAACTCCATTCCCAATGATAAGGTGGCCGACATGGATGTTAACACATTGACAGGCTTTTGCTCACTGAGAGAGAATGGCTCGCCTTTGTAATAACATTGCAGTTGATAGCGGAAAGTTTTTTCATCTACCTGAAACATGAAACGAACCTCAGCGTCATGTGGATGTACGTGGTAGGCGTGATGGGCATACAGCAGTTTACTTCCCCCTTGTTTCTGATAAAGCGCTAACTTCTTTTCACGTATCAGAGTCAGCATTTCCTGCAATTTTTTTTCAATAAATGGACGGACGTTGTTTTTTATCCGTTCGGGGTCTTCGGATAATTTATGTAGGAAGCGGGAGACTGTTTTCTCTCGGGAGTATACTCCCATCAAATACTTTTCCGTATAGTGTGACGCGATGTCAATAGCCTGCCTTTCCGCTTCACTCATCCGGCTCATAGCTTCGGCAGAGGCGTGAAATGCTTGTTCTACTAATTGTAATGTGTTGTCACTTAATCTTTCAGCTATATAAGGGATGAGCAATATGCCGAGTACGGGATGCTCTGTCAATACAATTATAATTTGTCCATCAGATGTTTTCTCTTTCATTCTCTTTAGGCTTTAACTGACAAAGATACGGGAAAATCCTTAATTTTGCAGTATGATAGAAGAAAATAGACGAGTATTGTTGGGTATGAGCGGTGGCACGGATAGTTCTGTTGCTGCCATGCGACTACTGGAGGCCGGTTATGAAGTAACCGGAATTACTTTCCGTTTCTATGAGTTGAACGACTCGACAGAATATCTGGAGGATGCACGTAGTTTGGCGGAGCGTTTGGGTATTCGTCATATCACGTATGATGCCCGTGATGTTTTTCGTAAGCAAATCATAGAATACTTTGTACAGGAATATATGGAAGGTCGTACTCCGGTCCCTTGTACACTCTGTAATAACTATCTGAAGTGGCCTTTGCTTGCTAAAGTTGCCGATGAAATGGGTGTTTTTTATATAGCGACCGGACATTATGTTCAGAAAGTAAAGTTGGAAGATACCTATTATATAACCTATGCCGCTGATCCGGATAAGGACCAGTCTTTTTTTCTATGGGGGCTGAAGCAAGATATACTTCGGCGGATACTGTTGCCGATGGGGAATATTACAAAAGTTGAGGCTCGTATTTGGGCTGCCGAACGTGGTTTCCAAAAAGTTGCGACAAAAAAAGATAGTATAGGAGTCTGTTTCTGTCCGATGGACTATCGGAGCTTCCTAAAAGAATGGTTAGTCCGAAATGGTCAGTTGCGGTCCGAAAATGTCAGCCATTGGTCTGAAAATGTCAGCTGTTGGTCCGAAATGGTCCGACGGGGAAAATTCGTCGATGAAAAGGGGAATTTTATGGGTTGGCATGAAGGGTACCCTTTCTACACCATCGGTCAGAGACGTGGTTTAGGCATTCATCTGAATCGCCCTGTTTTTGTAAAAGAGATATATCCCGAAAAGAACGAAGTTGTGTTGTCTTCTCTTTCTGCTTTGGAAAAAACAGAAATGCAGCTGAAAGATTGGAATCTTGTAAATCCCCAAAAGATTCTGGGCTACAATGATGTCATCGTGAAAATACGATATCGTAAGCAAGAAAACCATTGCACGGTCACTGTTACACCGGATAATTTACTTCATGTACAACTTCATGAGCCCTTAACTGCAATTGCGGCAGGACAAGCTGCTGCGTTTTATAGAGATGGTTTATTGTTGGGAGGAGGGATAATAGTGAATGCCCGCTAATTTCGGAGGAAAGATGATGTGTATGACACCCGGGTGTCAGGCATCTTGAGATCCGGGTGTCGGTATGCCTGAGATCCGGGTGTCGGGATGTACAATACCCGGGTCTCAGGCGAGTGATTTATTATTGATTTAGCAATAGCATTGTTTCTATGTATTCCCGGGTATTACTTAATCTGGGAATTTTATGTTGTCCCCCCAATTTTCCTTTTTGGGCTAACCAGTCATGGAACAATCCCTGACGGGCAACGATCACCTCCAACGGTTGCAATGCAATATCTTTCCAGCGTTTTGCTTCATAATCGGAATTAACCTCCTTCAGAGTCGCATCTAATATCGCTGCGAATTTCTCAACCGAATCAGGCATTTTGGCAAACTCAATCAGCCACTGGTGACGGCATTTGGCGTTTTGGTCCATAAATACCGGTGCGGCAGAATATTCGCTGACCTGTGCTCCGGTTTCCGCACAAGCCTTAGCCAGTCCTTTCTCGGCATTATCGACAATAAGTTCTTCACCGAATGCATTAATAAAATGCTTCGTTCTTCCTGTGATAACAAATTTATAAGGATTTTTGCTGGTGAATTTCACCGTGTCGCCAATCATATATCTCCATAAACCGCAAGAAGTAGAAATCACCATAGCATAATTTTTGCCTAATTCTACTTCCTCAAGACAATACGCCTGCGGATTTTCTTTTCCCACTTCTTCCAATGGAACAAACTCATAAAAGATTCCGTAATCAATCATCAGCAGCATGGCAGGATCAGAAAGATCGTTTTGAGTGCCGAAGTATCCTTCGGAAGCGTTATACGTCTCTACATAATGCATATTCGGTGAATGTATCACCTGCTTGTATTGTTCACGGTAAGGTGTGAAGGCTACTCCGCCATGGAAAAATACTTCCAAATTCGGCCATACCTCTTCTAAAGTCTGTTTCCCGGTTTTTTCAAGAATTCGTTTGATAAGCACCAGCATCCAAGACGGAACACCGGAAAGGTTAGTTACATTTGCCGGAATCGTACTGTTGGCAATTGCTTCTATCTTTGTTTCCCATTCGCTCATCAATGCAATCTTTTTGCTTGGAACACGAATGAAATTAACAAGCGGATTTACATTTTGAATCAAGATGGCCGACAAATCTCCGACCAGACTGTGGTTGGAATTCAGATTCGGGCTGTGGCTGCCTCCCAGTATCAGTCCTTTCCCGGAGAAAAAATGACTGTCCGGATTGATACGGAAATAAAGGGCTACCGCATCTTTTCCTCCCCTGTAATGAATATCCTCCAATGCTTCCTTGCTGACAGGAAGAAATTTACTTTTGTCATTCGTCGTTCCGGATGATTTGGCAAACCAGCGTATCTCTGATGGCCAAAGCAGATTCTGTTCTCCCGCCCGTAAACGCTCCACGTATGGTTTTATTTCTTCGTATGTCTGAATGGGGAGACGTTTTCTGAAATCTTCATAGCTGCGGATGGAGGAGTAGTCGTACTTTTTCCCCCATTCAGTCTGGGAAGCCTGTTGCACTAAACGATTTAATACACGGTGTTGTATCTCGCTGGCTTCACTGGCATATAAATCTATTTGTTTTAAACGGGAGTCGAAAGTCTTGCTGATAATTTTTGTAATATTCATTTCTGCTTTAACATGATAATGTTTATTCGTGCAAAAGTAACCTTATTTATCTTTTTTTTCTATCTTTACGACGGAAATAATCGTTAAAATCTTCGAGTTTCACTAAATCTCCGAGTTTTTGACTAATAAATAAGACAATGAGAATTGGAATCTTAACCTCCGGTGGGGACTGTCCCGGTATTAATGCCACCATTCGTGGCGTGTGCAAGACTGCCATCAATTATTATGGGATGGAAGTGATAGGTATTCATAGTGGTTTTCAAGGGTTGTTGACTAAAGATGTGGAATCTTTTACGGATAAATCTCTCTCCGGGTTACTGAATCTTGGAGGAACCATGTTGGGTACTTCCCGCGAAAAGCCATTCAAAAAAGGAGGTGTTGTATCCGATGTGGACAAGCCTGCCCTGATTCTTCAGAATATTCGTGAAATGGGACTGGATTGTGTTGTCTGTATTGGAGGAAACGGAACGCAAAAGACCGCTGCCAAATTTGCTGCGATGGGGGTGAATATTGTTTCTGTTCCTAAAACGATTGACAATGACATTTGGGGAACGGATATTTCTTTCGGGTTCGATTCGGCCGTAAGCATTGCTACCGATGCTATTGACCGCCTGCATTCTACTGCCAGTTCCCACAAAAGAGTGATGGTTATTGAAGTAATGGGGCATAAGGCAGGTTGGATTGCTTTATATTCCGGCATGGCAGGTGGAGGAGATGTGATTCTTGTTCCCGAAATTCCTTATAGTATTAAGAATATCGGCAATACGATTTTGGAGAGACTGAAAAAAGGAAAACCTTATTCTATCGTGGTGGTGGCCGAAGGGATTCAGACAGACGGCCGTAAGCGTGCCGCAGAATATATCGCTCAAGAGATTGAGTATGAGACCGGTATCGAAACCCGTGAAACGGTACTGGGGTATATTCAGCGTGGTGGTTCACCTACTCCTTTCGACCGTAATCTCTCTACGCGGATGGGTGGTCATGCAACAGAATTGATTGCCAATGGAGAATTCGGACGTATGGTAGCTTTGAAAGGAGATGGTATATCGTCTATTCCTCTCTCTGAAGTAGCCGGGAAATTAAAATTAGTTACAGAAGATCATGATCTGGTGATTCAAGGTCGTCGCATGGGAATTTGCTTTGGATAGCTTCATCGACTGTTGCCATGAATACAGGATCTTTTACCTTTTTGATTGCCATTTGGGCGGCGTTTTGTTGAGACTCTTTTTTGGAATATCCGATTCCGGTTCCGGCAGGAAATCCTTCGATCCGTACCTCAGTCTGAAATACAGGATTACTGTCCCGGTCGAGGAATTGTTCGATTAGTTCAAAAGAGACTTCCATCTTGTTCTTTTGGCTCCACTCAATCAATTTGGATTTGAAGTTTACTTCTTTACGGGATAAAATGTCCAGATCAATGTAACGGTTGATGATTCGTTCCTCCATAAACTGCTTGCAGCGTTCATATCCTTGATCCAGATAGATAGCCCCGATAAATGCTTCGAAAGCATTTCCGTACATATAACTGTTGTGAGAAGACGAACGGGTGGAATACTTTATGAGTTTATCCAGTCCGATTTCTACGGCTAACTTGTTCAAGGTTTCCCGTTGTACGATCTTGGAACGCGTGTTTGTAAGAAATCCTTCCCGCTTTCCTTCAAAATGCTTGTAGACGATGTCGCCTACGATAGCGTCAAGGATGGCATCCCCCAAAAACTCCAGTCGCTCATTATTCAACGGACGCCCTTTTTCCGAACGGAGGGAGGTTGATTTATGCAGGAGAGCCTGCTCATAAAGCTGAATATTGCGTGGATAGAACCCGAGTATCCGGTAAAAACAAAGATAAGACTCTCTATCCTTGCGGAATAGGAGCCTTATCTTATCTATTTTGTTACGTAACACGATATTACTCAGCGTATTTCTTGAAGATAACGCACGCATTATGACCGCCAAATCCGAATGTATTGGACAAGGCAACATTAACTTCGCGTTTTTGTGCTTTATTGAACGTGAAATTAAGGTTATAGTCAATATTCTCGTCGTTGTCACCTTCTTCGTGGTTGATAGTCGGAGGAACAATGCCGTTCTTGATGGCAAGAATACTTGCAATAGATTCTACCGCACCGGCAGCACCCAACAAGTGACCTGTCATTGATTTCGTTGAACTGATGTTCAATTCAAAGGCATGATCGCCGAATACTTCCTTGATTGCTTTTGCTTCTGAAATATCACCTACCGGAGTAGATGTACCATGCACATTAATGTAGTCTACTTCTTTCGGATCCATTCCTGCATCTTCCAATGCATTCTTCATCACCAGTTTAGCTCCAAGACCCTCCGGATGAGAAGCAGTCAAGTGATGTGCATCTGCAGACATACCTACACCGGCAACTTCTGCATAAATTTTTGCACCGCGAGCTTTAGCGTGTTCCAGTTCTTCCAGAATCAGGCAACCGCCACCTTCGCCCATGATGAAGCCGTCACGGCTTGCGCTAAACGGACGTGAAGCTTTAGAAGCTTCGTCGTTGCGGGTTGACAATGCATGCATAGCGTTAAAACCGCCTACGCCTGCCGGGAAGATAGCTGCTTCCGAACCACCGGATACAATTACATTTGCTTTGCCCAAACGAATCAGATTGAAAGCATCTGCAATGGCATTGGTAGAAGTAGCGCATGCTGAACAAGTCGCATAGTTAGGACCGTGGAAACCATACATGATGGAAATCTGTCCGGCAGCAATATCCGAGATCATCTTGGGAATGAAGAACGGATTGAATTTCGGACCCATTTCCTGACGGGTATAGTAGTTGCCCACTTCCTCTTCAAATGTATGTATACCACCAATACCGGCACCAAAGATAACGCCGATTTTGTTTAAGTCTTCTTTTTCTATGTCAAGACCAGAATCTTCTACCGCTTCCTTGGCTACAACGATGGCATATTGAGTATACAAATCCATCTTTCTTGCTTCCTTGCGGTCGATGTATTTTGTTGCATCGAAGTTTTTCACCTCACATGCGAATTGGGTCTTGAATAGCGACGCATCAAAATGAGTAATAGGTCCTGCTCCACTAACCCCGTTCACGATGTTTTCCCAAAATTCAGGAACGCTGTTGCCAACGGGAGTAATGGCGCCAAGACCTGTTACTACCACTCTTTTTAATTCCATATTGATGAAATCGGATTACTTAGCGTGTTCTTCGATATAAGATACAGCATCACCTACAGTACCAATTTTTTCTGCTTGGTCATCAGGAATAGAGATACCGAATTCTTTTTCGAATTCCATGATAAGTTCTACAGTGTCAAGAGAATCTGCTCCCAGGTCGTTAGTGAAGCTTGCTTCGGTTGTAACTTCTGATTCTTCTACGCCTAATTTATCAACGATAATCGCTTTTACTCTTGATGCAATTTCAGACATAACTTTAAGTTTTTAATTAATAATTAGTTTTATTTCTTTAAATTTGCGGTGCAAAGGAATGAATATTTATCGTTTTGCGCAAATATTTGACTAAATAAATGCAAAGTTTTGCACATTTTTCACTGTTTTGTGCATTGAATTTGAGAGTTATGAAGAAAAACATCGCAATTTTTGCCTCCGGTTCCGGCTCTAATACAGAGAACATTATCCGGTATTTCCGAAAAAGCGAAGCCATTCAGGTTTCGTTGGTACTTTCAAACAGAAGTGATGCATACGTTTTGGAACGTGCACACCGTCTGGGAGTACCTTGTAACGTGTTTCCAAAGGAAGATTGGATGGCTGGAGATGAGATTCTGGCTGTTTTGCAGGAATATCACATTGATTTTGTGGTGTTGGCGGGTTTCTTGGTCCGGGTTCCGGATTTACTTTTGCATGCTTATCCCAATAAAATTATAAATATACATCCGGCTCTTTTGCCCAAGTTTGGAGGAAAGGGGATGTATGGCGACCGTGTTCATGAAGCGGTGGTGGCTGCGGGCGAGAAAGAAAGCGGCATTACTATACATTATATAAATGAACATTATGATGAAGGAAACACTGTTTTTCAAACTGCTTGCCCGGTGCTTCCGACCGACTCTCCTGAGGATGTAGCCAAGAAAGTACATGCTTTGGAGTATGAACATTTCCCCCGTATTATAGAGAGAGTATTGTGTGGAGAATAAGACGTAGGAGATGGTACGCCTTATTCTTTATATTTAATTATATAAGCTTGCTCTTCTCTTCTTAATGGATAGTCTCCACGTAAGGTTTCGAATAGCTCTGGTTGATTTTTTAACCGGTCGCTGTCTTCAGCCGGATTATATATTTGGAGAAGTGCATTTTCGTAGTTTTCTGCATGGATGACAGGAGAATCCGGTATCGGTGCATGAATTTCATAATCCCCCTCTATCCGGAAGAATCTGCAGATAGCATCTAAAGACATACGTGTTGCGTTTGCTTTCCCGTCAGCAGAATATCCGGCAATGTGTGGAGTGCCTATGATGACCTTCTTGAGCAGTTCGAGATTGATTTCCGGTTCGTGTTCCCATACATCAATGATGGCATCCGAAATCGATTTATTGTCCAATGCTTCCAGAAGAGCTCCCGTTTCAATGACTTCTCCCCGAGAGGTGTTGATGATGACGGGCTTGCGTTTTAGTGAGCGGAAGAAATTTGTATCTGCCAGATGAAAGGTTCTGTATTTCCCTTCTTTATATAAAGGTACGTGAAAGGTGATGATGTCGCACTCTTCAGCTATTTCATTTAAAGAGGTAAAGAAACGATTCCCTTCTTTCTCTTCCCGAGGCAGGTCGTTCAATAGGACCCGCATCCCAAAGTCTTTTGCTACTTTTGCTACCTTACTTCCTACATTTCCAACACCTATGATACCGATAGTCAGTCCCTCCAGCTTTTTGTTTCTCATAGATTTCCATACCAGAAGCGAAGCTTGTACGTATTGCGCGACGGAAGCTGAGTTGCATCCCGGTGCATTAGTCCATTCTATGCCTGCTTGTTTGCAATATTCCGTGTCGATATGGTCGAAGCCAATCGTAGCTGTCGCTATGAACTTTACCCGGCTTCCTTCTAATAATTCACGGTTGCAATGTGTACGGGTACGGACAATAAGCGCATCCGCATCCCGTACCAGTTCCGGTGTAAAATCCTTTCCGGGAGCGTAAACTACTTCATCTGCTATACTCTGGACGGCTTCTTTTATATAAGGTATCTTGTTGTCTATAATGATTTTCATATACAATTTATCTTTGGTATCCACAAAGGTACTAAATAAAAAAGTAAGAAAGGGTTGCTTGTCTGAGAAATATTACATAGATTTGCCCTATTATATATCTAATAGCTAGTTAAGATTATGACATTTAGTAACCTTTGCAACGAGATTTTTTGGAAATCGACTAATGATTACCATGTAACGGATAGTGTAGACGCTCAGATGAACAATCCTTACGAGTTGAAGTCGATTGAGTATTATTTATATTTGAAAAATTGGATAGATGCCGTTCAGTGGCATTTCGAAGATATCATCCGTGATCCCCAGATTGATCCGGCGGCTGCTTTGACTTTGAAGAGAAGAATCGATAAGTCCAATCAGGATCGTACGGACCTGGTAGAGTTGATTGATAGTTACTTCCTTGACAAATACAAAGAGGTAATCCCCCTTGACAATGCGACAATCAATACGGAAAGCCCGGCATGGGCTATAGACCGCTTGTCTATCCTTGCTTTGAAAATCTACCACATGCAGCAAGAGGTGGAACGTACGGATACTAGCGAAGAACATCGTACACAATGCCAGACCAAACTGAATGTTTTGTTAGAGCAACGCAGGGATCTTTCGTCGGCTATTGATCAGTTATTGGCTGACATCGAAGCCGGAAAGAAATATATGAAAGTATATAAACAGATGAAGATGTATAACGACCCGGCATTGAATCCGGTGCTTTATGCAAAGAAATAACGAATGGCGCGTATTCTCATTATCCGTTTTTCGGCTCTTGGTGATGTCGCAATGACAGTGCCCGTAATACATTCGCTGGCAGTGCAATATCCCCAGCATGAGATAACTGTACTGAGCCGTTCCGTGTGGCAACCGCTTTTTCAGGAATTGCCGGAGAATGTAAGTTTTGTAGGAGCAGATCTGACAGGCAAGCATAAAGGCTTTTGGGGATTGAACAGCCTTTACTCGGAGTTGAAAGCAATGCGGTTTGACTATGTGGCGGACTTTCATCATGTGCTCCGTTCCAGATATTTATGTTTGCGGTTTCGGCTTGCTAATGTACCGGTGGCTTCTATCTGTAAAGGGCGGGCAGGTAAACAGAAACTGGTTCGCCGCCACCATAAGGTGATGGAGAACCAGAAAAGTTCTTTTCGCCGTTATGCGGATGTGTTGGAAAAGCTGGGACTTCCGGTTCTGCTAAACTTTTCTTCTATTTATGGTGAAGGAAAAGGAAATTTTGCAGAGATAGAGCTTGTAACCGGTCCAAAAGGGAGACAGAAATGGATTGGCATTGCTCCTTTTGCCAAACATACCGGCAAGATTTATCCGTTGGAACTGCAGGAGCAGGTCGTTGCCCATTTTGCGGCAGATCCTACGGTGAAGGTCTTTCTGTTCGGAGGAGGCAAGAAAGAGCAGGAAGTGTTTGATGCTTGGATAGCCAAATATCCCTCCATCGTATCTATGATCGGTAAGTTGAATATGCGTACCGAGTTAAATCTGATGAGCCATTTGGATGTAATGCTTTCAATGGACTCTGCCAATATGCATCTGGCGTCGCTGGTCAATATACCTGTCGTCTCTATTTGGGGGGCTACCCATCCATACGCCGGGTTTATGGGGTGGAAACAATTACCCATTAATACGGTACAGCTGGATTTGCCTTGCCGACCTTGTTCGGTTTACGGGCAAAAGCCTTGTTGGAGGGGAGATTATGCTTGTCTGAAAAATATTACTCCTGAACAGGTGATAGAGAAAATAGAGGCGATTGTAGGTTAATTGCTTTTCTTGAATAAAAATAAAACTAGAGGCAATAAAAGTATGATATGTTGAATGAAAACTTTTTAAAAGAAGAAAATATCTCCGGATATTTGGTGTCGAAAGAAATGAAGGAGGTTTGGGCTTGTGAACTGGATATGTTGGAACGTTTACTTGCTGTTTGCCTGAAATATGATTTGAAGTGTTGGGCCGACTCCGGAACTCTGATTGGTGCTGTTCGGCATAAAGGGTTTATCCCTTGGGATGATGATATTGATATGGTAATGTTTAGGGATGATTATGATAAGCTTGTAAAAGTTGCCGATAAAGAATTTACATATCCTTATTTCTTTCAGACGATTTATTCAGATGAATATTATGGCAATCGTCATGCTCAAATACGAAATAGTGAGACAGCTGCTATTGCGAATCCTAAATCTCGTTTTAATCAAGGTGTATTTATTGACATATTTGTATTGGATGGAGTCCCCGATGTGCCCCGGACTTTACAGAAACATCTACGTAAAGTGAAAGTATACAAGCAACTGTTGAAGTCTGTGTCTAAATTAATATCTCATTTCCCGAAAACTTTATATCGAAAATGTCGTTGGGATAAGATGCTTTACGCTAGATATGAAGAGGTCTTACGAAGTGCCCCTGTGTCTGAAACGGAATTAGTGTCTACATTGTCATTAAATTATAAAACGAGGATAAAAAATCGTTCATGCTATGATAGAACTGAATATATGGATTTTGAGAATCTAAAAATACCCGTACCAAGTGGATATGATCAGATTCTGAAAATTGATTTTGGTGATTATATGACTCCTGTTCATCAACCGACATTGCATGGAAAATTACATTTTGATACTAAACGGAGTTATAAAGAAGTACTGAATTTTTAAAACAGGACATGGATGAATAAGAAATATGATTACTTGGTGGTAGGCGCAGGACTGTTTGGCTCTGTATTTGCACATCAGATGACGAATGCTGGTAAACGTTGTTTGGTAATTGATAAACGTAGTCATATAGGTGGAAATATTTATTGCGAGAATGTGGATGGCATTCATGTGCATCAATATGGAGCTCATATATTTCATACGGGCAATAAGCAAGTTTGGGATTATGTAAACCGTTTTGTTGTCTTTAATCGCTATACTAACTCTCCATTAGCAAATTATAAAGGTGAATTATATAATCTGCCTTTTAATATGAATACTTTTAATAAGTTATGGAGCGTTAATACTCCTCAAGAGGCGAAAGCCAAGATTGAAGAGCAACGTAAAGAGTATGCATATATAAAATCTCCGGCCAATTTGGAAGAACAGGCTTTGACGCTTTGTGGAAAAGATATTTATCAGAAATTGATAAAAGGTTATACAGAAAAACAATGGGGACGTCCGGCAACGGAACTTCCTGCCTTTATTATCAGGAGGCTTCCTTTCCGTTTTACTTATGATAATAATTACTTCAATGATGAATATCAGGGAATTCCCAAAGGAGGATATAATGAATTGATAAATAGGTTGCTTGAAAATGTTGAGATACGTTTAAATACGAATTATTTTTCTGCCCGTAAAGAATTGGATAAATTGGCTGATAAAATCTTATTTACCGGCTGTATAGATGAATTTTACGATTATCGTTTTGGGCGTTTAGAGTATCGTAGTCTTCGTTTTGAACATGAACGTCTTGAAATTGATAATTATCAGGGTAATGCTGTCGTAAATTATTGTGAAAGAGAGATTCCTTATACTCGTATTATTGAGCACAAACATTTTGAGTTTGGTACGCAATCTTGTACGGTGATTACCCGTGAATATCCTGCGGCTTTTACTGCTGAAAACGAACCCTATTATCCAGTGAATGATGATACTAATATGACGCTTTTAAAGAAATATAAAGATTTGGCGAATACTACGGCGAATGTTTTGTTTGGCGGGCGTTTGGCTCAATATGCTTATTTTGATATGGATGACACGGTGGAGGCTGTATTGGCTTTGGTTAACAATGAATTAAGAAAATAAATTATGATTTGCTATTTGTCAAGAAATTATAAAGGTGTAAGTGGCGCCGGTAATAAAGCGAAAACGGACATTGAACAGATTATGGAACTGCATGGCTTTCACAATGTCGGATTGAAGCAGGCACGCTATACTCATACAGTTGTAGCTTTTTGTTATACTTTATTTAGTGTTGTAAAGAGCGCTTTTTGTTTGAGAAAGGGAGATGTTCTAATTTTACAGTACCCATTGAAGAAGTATTATACTTTCGTATGTAATGTGGCTCATTGGCGTGGATGCAAAGTGGTTACATTGATTCATGATCTGGGCTGTTTCCGAAGTAAGAGACTGACTGTCTCACAGGAAATATCAAGATTGAATCATTCGGATAGCATCATTGTGCATAGTGAAGCGATGAAAGAGTGGTTAGAAAAAAAGGGGATTAAGGCGAAATTGCAGATACTGGAAATCTTTGATTATTTATCGGCAAATCGTCAAGGAACAGAAATAAAATCTCTTGGTCTTGGGCCTGGTCGTCCGTATCGTGTGATGTTTGCGGGTGTCTTGGCCTCCTGCCATAATGATTTTTTATATCAGATGGCTAATGCGCCTCGTTCTTATGAGTTGATATTCTATGGAAGTGGCTTTGAACCGGACAGATTACACGCAGAAGTGAATTTTAAAGGGTTTGTATCCTCTGATGATTTGATTGCAACAGCGGAAGGTGATTTTGGAATCGTATGGTACGGACCGGCTTTGGAGGGAGGAAAAGGTCCTTTGGGAGAGTATTTGCAATATAATGCCCCTCATAAAATGTCTCTTTATATACGTTGTGGGCTTCCTGTTATAATATGGGAAAAAGCAGGACTATCATCTTTTGTAAGGGATAATAAGATAGGAATATGTATTTCTTCTTTAGAAGAATTGGAAGATGTTTTTACTCGGATGACGGTGGAAGAATATCAGGAAATGAAACGAAACGTAAAAAAAATCGATGATAGGCTTAGCCGGGGATTTTATACATTTGAGGCAATAAAACGAGCTTGTGCAGATTTAGATATCTTTTTTTAAGGATAAATCCCTAAAAAAAACTAACTTTGCCGATTATAATGGTGTGTCGTTTTTTACAGTTATGTATTTAGTACTTAGATGATATGAAGAATAAGTTTTTATATAAGTTGTGTAGCGGTAAAAATCCTAAGTTTGTTTATTATTCGGTGAACATGCTACGATTATTAGTGCCCACATGCTTCTTTAAAATGAGATTACGTTCTAAGTTACTGTCCGTTTCTCGTCGGAAAGATTATGAATACATAAAGCAGCGTGTAGATTATTATATTAAGTTATCAGCGGGAGTGAAACTACCTTTTTCTGCACCCCGTCTTGCAGAACATAAAATGGGTAAACAAAAAGTGTATTTTTTTGATACTTATCAATACACTCGTTGGTTCCCGAACTCTTTTCAGTGGGAATTTTGTCCAGGTGATGTAACTTATGTCCCAAAGTATCCTTCAATTGTAAAAAGCCGTCCATTGATGAGCGATAATGAAAATTCTGTTATTCTGAAATTAGACAAGGTACGGCACTTTATTTTTGTCAATGATAAGAAAAAGTTTGCAGAAAAGAAGGATATGATTATTTTCCGTGGAAAAGTGAAGGGAAAGCCTTCCCGAAAGAAATTTATGGAGATGTATTTCGGGAATCCGATGTGTGATTTGGGGGATGTGAGTAAGAATACGCCTGATCCCGTAGCGTGGCAAACTGAGAAAAAAACAATTCGCGAACATTTGAACTACAAATTTATTATGGCACTTGAAGGGAATGATGTTGCTAGTAATTTGAAGTGGGTGATGTCTTCTAATTCTATTGCGATAATGCCTCGACCAACTTGTGAGACTTGGTTCATGGAAGGAATGTTAATTCCTGATTATCATTATATTGAAATCAAACCTGATTTCTCTGATTTAGAAGAGAAAGCTAATTATTATATAAAACATATAGATAAGGCACAGGAAATTATAAATCATGCTCATGAATATGTTGCTCAGTTTAAGGATAGAAATCGAGAGGAATTGATTTCTCTTCTTGTATTGGACAAGTATTTTAGGGTAACAGGACAGATAAAAGATGAAATATGAAAATAGTAGTGAATCCTACATACGAGCATTTGCGCAAGTTTATAGAGAGTGTTCCTGATACTTTTGAGCGGGAAGGGCGAATCATCTACTCCGGCAGGAATCTGATAAAAGTGATGGAAGTCGACGGGATAGAGATAAATGTGAAACGCTATGGAATTCCGGCTTTGGCTAACCGTATCGTCTATTCTTTTTTCCGTACTCCGAAGGGGAAGCGTGCCTTTGAGTATCCCCAGATGCTGCTTCAGAAAGGTGTTGAAACACCGGTTCCAATTGCTTATATTGAAGAACGGAAATGCGGGTTGATAAATTACTCTTACTTTATTAGTATGCAGTCACCCTATCAACGGAATTTCTATGAATTTGGAAATGCAGATGTCGAACGTTGTAAAGATGTCATTATCGCATTTGCACAATATACGGCCAATCTGCATCAGGCGGGTATTATGCATCGTGATTACTCACCGGGCAACATCCTGTTTGATCAGATCGACGGAGAATACCATTTCATGTTGGTCGATATTAATAGAATGACTTTTGGAGAGATCAGTGTCGATATGGGTTGCGCTAATTTTGCCCGGTTGTGGGGACAGAAAGCTTTTTTCGAAATGTTGGCTAAAGAATATGCGAAAGCCCGTCATGCTAATGAAGCCCATTGTGTAGAACGTGTTTTGGCATGTCGGAAGAAATTCTGGACTTATTTTGCGAAGAAACATATAGTAAAATATAAATTGGAACTATAGAATTATGCGTATTGTTCTGTTTTGCGAAAACAAATATGCTATTGATATATTGTATCCCATTTATCAGGAAGCATTGAAGTCGGAAGATAACCAACTGTTGTGGTATATTCATCTTCCGAAGATTCCGGTATTCCCTTTACAGAAAGAAGTTACCTATACGCATTCTATACAGGAAGTTTATGATTTCTCTCCGGAAGCAATATTTGTTCCGGGCAATATTGTTCCATATTATCTGCCAGGAGTAAAGGTGCAGGTTTTTCACGGATATGCTGCAGAGAAGAAAGATCATTGGGTGATCCGCCGGTATTTTGATACCTATTTTACGCAAGGCCCTTTCTTTACTAAGAAGTTTAAAGAACTGGCGGTAAAGTATGGTGATTTTGAAGTGGTGGAGACAGGATGGCCCAAACAGGATTGGATTAAAACCCATTGGCATGATTTTGATCAGGAACGGGAGAAGTTATTGAGAGAGCATGGTAAAAAGCAGATAGTGCTGTATGCGCCGACGTTTTCACCATCTTTAACATCTCTTCCTGCATTAAAAGAAGCTTTGTTGCATTTAGTAAAGATGAGGGACATTGTATTGCTTCTGAAATTTCATCCGTTGACACGGAAGGAATGGATTGATGAATACAAGCAACTAGCGGAACAAGAAGAACATATTGTATGGGTAGATGGTTTTAACGTCACGAAATATCAGTTGATGTCGGATGTGATGATAAGTGACACCTCTTCCACCGTTTATGAATTTCTTCTTTTAGGACGACCGGTCATTACCTATCGTACTATTGCAAAAGATGTTTATTGGACTAATATAACCGATGTCGCTCAGTTGATGGAAGCGTTTGAAAGAGCGCAATATAATGAAGAAGACATCGCCAAACGTCGTTGGATTGTAGATAATTACGATCCTTACTTGGATGGGAAAGTTTGCAGGCGAATGCTGGATGCAGTAGCCGATTATATTCATCGTCACGGAGTACCCGAAAAGCGTAAGCTTAACTTGTGGCGGAAATATACAAGCATAAAGAAATTTGGGAGAATAAAGAAGAGGTGAGAGAATAAATGTTAAATTTTTAATTGAGTGAAATATGAAGTCGTATGTTTTTCCTGGAAATATAGAAGACTCGATCCTCCAAATAGGAGGGAAGCCTTTTCCTTATATGCGCACAGCGCAATTCTCTGAGCTTGTGAAAGACTCGGAGAGAATGTTATTGCATCTGATAAACTGTCCGGAGGGACGTGTGATATTCTATACGGCCTCAGGAACAGGAGCGATGGATGCGGTGGTGACTAATTATGTCTCTCAATGTGAGAAAGCTTTTATTCTGGTAGGCGGATCGTTCGGACACCGTTGGAAGAGTCTTTGTGATTATTATCACTGTCCGAACGAAATATTTGAGGTTCCTTTTGCTCGTGACATAGACTATGCGCAACTGGAAGAACGGGTACGTACTTCTCGTCCTGATGTCTTTTTATGTCAACATCACGAGACCTCTACCGGACAACTTTATGATATGGAGAAGATTTCTGCTATCTGTAAGAAGTATGAGGTATCTTTGGTGGTAGATGCCATCAGTTCTTTCTTATCTGATACATTGGATATGTCTGGCTGGGGCATTGATATCTGTATCACAAGTAGCCAGAAAGGTTTGAACATAGCTCCGGGATTGTCATTCTTGTTTCTTTCTCCCCGAGTGCTTCAGACAGTTTTTTCGCATAAATCTTATTATTTTGATTTTGAAGAGAATCTGAAGAATTTAGAACGCGGTCAAACTCCTTATAGTCCTGCTACTACCTTATTCCTTCAGTTACATGCACGTTTGCAGAGTGATATGAAGATAGGTGTGGACAATATCATTGCATCCGTACGGGCGAAAGCTCTTTATTTCCGTGAACTATGTAAACAGAATAATTGGGAAGTACCGGCTGAAGTACCTTCAAATTGCATAACAGGTTTCTTTGTTCGGAAAAATGGTGATATTCTTTTTAAGGAATTGCTGAAACAGGAGATTTTTATTATGCCTGGAGGAACTCCGAACTATTTCCGTGTGTCCCATCTGGGTGTTCAGACTAATGAAGATCTGGATGATTTGGCAAGGAGAATTAAAGAAATAGAAAACCGATAAATCTATATAGTTATGAAAGAAAAGAAAGTTAGAGTATTTACATCCGGCAGTTTTGACTTGTTCCATATTGGCCATTTGAATATTTTGGAGAAGTCAGCCTTATTGGGTGATGAATTGATAGTAGGGGTAAGTACGGATGAACTGATACAGCACTATAAAGGAATGCCGCCGATTATTCCTTTTGAGCAACGTATACGGATTGTTTCGTCTATCAAATGCGTGACGAAAGTGGTGAAGCAGGTGAAATTGACAGAGATTGCTCAATTAGAGAGAGAAAATATTGATATTGTAACTATAGGAGATGATTGGAAAGACAAATATTTGGAAGGATTGGAATGGATAAAGCAGCAACCCGGGAAGAGAGTGGTATATTTTCCGTATACCCCCGGTGTTAGTACGACGGGTATTAAGAAGAGAATTATAGAGAGTACAAATGAGATTATTGCGGCTGCGTTGCAACGGGAGGTTGAGTTGGATTATAATTGGCCGGAAGATGAGAAAAAGTAACGAAAGTAGAATTTAAATCTTAATGAAATGTTAGTCTCATTATTAATATCCACATATAATTGGAAAGAGGCCCTGTCTCTTTGTCTTTATAGTGCTTTTGTGCAAACAGTGAAGCCTGCTGAGATCCTGATTGCAGACGATGGCTCACGTGAGGACACACGACAGTTGATTGATGAAATGCGTGCGAAAACAGATATTCCTATTGTGCATGTGTGGCATGAGGATAAGGGCTTTCGTCTTTCAGCGATTCGTAATCGTTCTATAGAAAAGGCGAAGGGGGATTATATTATCCAGATTGATGGAGATATAATCTTAGACAGGCATTTTATTGCGGACCATTTAGAGTTGGCCGAGAAAGGATATTTTGTTTGTGGTAGTCGTGTGCTCTTGGGAAAGATGTCTACGACTCGTCTTTTAAAAGGAATTGAAAAATATCCGGCCCTTCTAAAACAGAATCTTAGGTTTGTGTTAAATGCTTTTCGTTCTCGAATACTTCGACGTTATTTGTCTAATCGGTATGCAAAACATACTATGTTGCGGATAAGAGGTTGTAATATGGCATTTTGGAAAGAAGATTTATTTCGTGTAAACGGCTACAATGAATCTTTGGAAATGTGGGGACAGGAAGATGTGGAAATTTCTTATCGGTTGATTCATGCTGGCATTCAAAAGAAACAATTGAAGATGGGAGGGGTGCAATTTCACCTTTATCATAATTTTGCTTCTAGAGAAAATTTAGAATATCATGAACAAGTTCTGAAAAAGGTTATCGAGGAAAAAACAGTATGGTGTGAAAATGGAATAGTGAAAGATAAGCAAAGTACTAAGCTGTCATGAAGGCGAAAGTCGTATTTGTTGTCACAGGATATGGAGAAAAAGTAAATGGGGGCGTTGAACAGCACTGTAAAATGCTGGCAGAACGACTTGTTGTGAACTATGATGTTGAAGTATTGTCGACATGTGTGCAGAATTACGTCAAAGGGGATAATGATGCACCTGCTGGAGATGAATGGATAAATGGAGTGCTTGTGAGGCGATTTATGGCGGAACCGGTTCACTCGGAGTTACATCGTTTTTATGTACGTAAGTCCAAATGGATCCGAAAACTTAGAAAGATACTTTATCAATTGAATGTTTTGCATTTTATAGCTGATGTATATCCTATCTGGCGACAAGTGAGTGAGATGGAGCAACGAGTGATGCAAAGTTATATGTTTTATTCCCCTCGTTTGATAGCTCATATACAAAAGTATAAAAATGAGTATAAAGCGATTATTCCGATAAATATATCTTATCCTCTTGCTTATTATACGTCATTGTGTGCTCCGGATAAAACGATTCTGATTCCTACTATGCATTATGAAAGTTCTACATTTCGAGCTATCTATACTGAAGTATTTACGAGTGTGGCTTATATTGGCTTTAATACAGTTTCAGAACAACGCCTTGCAGAAAATATCTTTGGTAGGAGAATGTCCCCTCATGGAATTATAAGTGTTGGCATTAACGCAGTTGCAGATGCTGATTGGGTTGATGTTAAGAAAAAGTATAATTTACCCGAAGAATATTTGCTTTATGTTGGTAGGATAGATAAAGGCAAATTGAACCATATTGTTCAATATTTCCTTCGTTATAAAGCTAAATACACGAACTCTAAACTTAAATTTGTATTAGTAGGTGGATTATTTTCAGCACCTGTTTCACATTCAGACTTGATTTATACAGGGTTTGTTAGCGAAAATGAGAAATATGCAATCATTCGCCATGCAAAGATTATGGTAAATCCTTCAAAATTTGAAAGCTTGTCGTTAATTCTTTTAGAAGGAATGTATCTTGGTAAGCCGATGTTGGTGAATGGAAAATGCGAAGTTTTAAAAGAGCATTGTAGTAAGAGTGGAAAGGCGGCTCTTGCCTATTGGAATAAGAATGATTTTATATCTAAATTGGCAAGTTTGGAGACTTCAAGCGAACTTCGTATGGAGATGGGGAGAAAGGGGAAGGTATATGTGGAAACATATTATTCGTGGAGTGTGATAATGGAACGATTAAAAAAGGCAATTGAATCAGTGTGAATGGACTGTTGAAATACATTGAAATGATGGAGAAAAAGGATATAGTTGTAGTTATTCCTGTTTATAAAACTACTTTGACGAAATATGAGGAAATGTCGCTAAATCAATGTGTAAAGGTCTTGGCTGATTATTCCCTTGTAGTAGTTAAACCGGTAAGCTTGGATATAAATGAGTTGTTGTCACGGTATTCGTTGCTGAAAGTTGAAAACTTTTCAGACGATTGCTTCTCTGATTTGAGGGCATATAACAAGTTGGTTCTCAAGGAGGACTTTTATCAGAGATTTGCCAACTATCAGTATATGCTTATTTTTCAGTTAGATGCATATGTATTTCGCGATGAGCTATTGGATTGGGCGAGACAAGGATATGATTATATCGGTGCTCCGTGGTTGCCAGAACAAATGGAAGGTAAGATAGGAAATAGTAAATATCTTTTGTTAAAGCGTTTCTTTTATAGGTTGATAAATAGTCCAAAGTTGAGGCGATGGAAATATTTTACATACGAAGTGGGAAATGGTGGCTTTTCATTAAGGAATATAACCAAGATGATAGCGATTACTCATAAATATAAAGATAAAATAACTCAATGGCTGGACGATGCAAAGCCTTTTTATCCGGAGGATGTTTTGCTTTTTGTTGAAATTAGGGAGAAACAATATCGTTTGAGGACTCCCCGTTATGATAAAGCACTGCAATTCTCAATGGAAGTAGGTGCAGAATGGGCATTTGATTATAATAAACGGCGACTGCCTTTCGGCTGTCATGCTTGGTATCATGAAGAGTATTATCCGTTTTGGTCTCGTTTGATAGAAAAGTATTAAAGATATGGTATCAATTATTATTTGTTCTGTTTCTCCTCATCTTTTAAAAGATTTGCAACAAAATATAGCACAAACCATAGGCGTGGAATATGAAATTATTGCAATTGATAATCGTGAAAAACATTGGCCTATAGCAAAAGTGTATAATTATGGAGCACAGCAAGCAAAGTATCCATATTTGTTTTTTGTGCATGAAGATATTAGGCTACTGTCTGATAAGTGGGGAGAGCTTATAATTTCTAAACTGGCAGAACCGGATTGTGGGGTTGTGGGTTTTGTCGGGGACAAAGCAAGATTTTCGTGTTGTAGTGGTTGGTATCAGTATTGTGATATGAGTAAAATTAGCTATTTCTATCAGAGAATAAAAGAAGGAAAGACCCTGTTTTTGGTAGAGAATGCTGATCTGAACCAGCCTTTTCAAGAGGTCATAACATTAGATGGTTTGGGATTCTTTGTGAGAACGGAAATTTGGAAAAAATATCCATTTGATGAGAATTTATTAACCGGATTTCATTGTTATGATATTGACTTCTCATTGCAGATAGCGTCTGCAAATTATAAGAATTATGTGTGTTGCTCTAATCAAATGTTGATCGAACATTTTTCGCAGGGAAACTTTAGTGATGCAAGTTGGTTCTCCACAACTTTGCGTTTACATGAGAAATGGAAACATCTATTGCCGATGAAAACTTCCGACCTTAATATTTCAGACAAAAAGATTCATAAATGCGAAGAATTGGCATCTTATGATTTTTTAAAACGGATATTAATGTCTAGTTGTGATATTTTACTTAAGAGAAAAGTTCTTAAAATGTTCTTATGGCGTCCTTTCTCATGGAAGCATTTGAAGAATAGTATTTCCGGCATTATAAAATATATGAGATATGCGTAAATTTGTGGAACAGAAAAATGGAAGTAGTATCCCCTTGGTCACAGTGATTACTGTAACTTATAATTTAATTAAAGGTAAGAGGGAGAAATTTATTATTCAATGTTTGGAGAGTGTACATAATCAACGTTATTCGAATATTGAGCATATCGTTATTGATGGGGCATCTGATGATGGCACTTTACCGTTACTTAAAAAATATGAGAGTCTAGGTTGGATAAAACTGTTTTCTGAACCAGATACAGGCATATATGATGCGATGAATAAAGGAATTTTAAAGGCTAACGGTAAGTATGTTAGTATTCTAAATTCAGATGATTTTTTTCACAATCCAGAAGGAATCGCAATTAGTGTTAAGTTGTTGGAAGATAATGAAGCTGATTATTCCTATGCGGATGCTCGTGTTCTTAAGAAGTCGGGTAGAAAATTTCAGTGGAAAGGAGATTTGTCAAAGTTGCTTGTTGGAGAGCATTATTGCCATCAGACCATGTTGGTTAAAACGAAAGTTTTAAGAGATATGGGTGGCTTCGATTTGTCTTATCGTGTTTCTGCAGACTCGGATCTGATGATTCGTCTTTATGCTCAGGGGTATAAACACCAATATGTTCCACACTGTTTTGTAACATATAGATATGGTGGATATTCTTTTCACTATGATGCTCAGTCTCGTAAGGATCATTCTACTTCTTTCTTTCATCATATAGGTTGTCATATTGGTTTAAGCGAGGAGGATTGTTTTCAACTTTGGCAACTGAATTTTATTGCTGAGCAAACGTATAAGGAACAGCTGGTGCTTGTTCATAAAGTGCCAGAAGAGTTTGGACGCGACTACATATATGCTGAACTGAAAAAACGTAATCCGCTTGGTGGAAAGCAGCCGGAGAAAAAGAAGTACTATCTGTTTGGCTTTATTCCTGCTCTTCAAATATCGTTTCAGAATAGTATTTATAGCTATTATTTGTTCGGAATATTCAACATTTTGAATGTTACGTGTTTGAATGGGAAATGGGAATATAAATTATTGGGTATTATTCCTATCCTGAAAATTAAATATTGCAAGTAGGTAGGCTTATATTCGGTATAACCGTCAATGGTTTGTTTTTTTGTGTCATTCTTTTTTGCTGAGTAATTAGAAATGATTAATTTTGCATTTTATATATAATAACTAAATTTATGCTGAAACAGTTCTTTACTTTAATGAAGCGATATATTGAACCGTATCGCAAGTATCTTGTGGGTTCTTTGATATTGAACTTCTTGTCTCAATGGCTTAATGTGTTTTCTTTTTTAGCTATAATCCCTATTTTGAATATATTATTCAAGATTGACACGAAGGTTTATGAATATCAGCCGATGGATTTGGCACATTTAAACAAGGATGTATTGATGAACAACGCTTCCTATTGGATAAACCAAATAGTAGAATCGCATGGTGCATTCGTCGTACTTATTGTTATGGGATGTATATTAATATTGGCGACTCTTTTGAAAACAGTTGGCTATTTTGCATCTTCTGCTATAATGGTTCCGCTTCGTACTGGTATTGTACGTGATATTCGTATTCAGGTATATGCGAAGGTGTTGAATTTACCTCTTAGTTTCTTCTCGGAAGAACGGAAAGGAGATATTATTGCTCGTATGAGTGCTGATGTTACAGCTGTTGAGAATTCTTTGACGAGCTCTATTGATATGCTTATTCGTAATCCTATAGCGTTAGTCGTATGTTTCATTACTTTGTTTTCGGTGAGTTGGCAAATGACTTTATTTGTAATTGTCATTTTACCTTTAGCAGGATGGGTTATGGGAGTTGTCAGTCGTAAACTGAAGCGACAATCGGCTACAGCTCAGTCGCAGTGGGGTGATATTATGTCTCAATTGGATGAAACATTGGGAGGTCTGCGAGTTATAAAAGCTTTTATCGCTGAAAGTAAAATGTTGGCTCGTTTTACTAAAACTAATAATGATTTTAGAGATGCGATGAATGAAATGGTGATACGTCAAAGTTCGGCTCATCCTATGAGTGAGTTTTTGGGAACGTGTGTAATTATCATTGTGTTATGGTTTGGTGGTGCATTGATCTTGAATAGTTCTTATGCTCCTATGGATGCTGCAACTTTTATTTTTTATTTAGTCATCCTTTATAGTATAATCAATCCTCTAAAAGAGTTTTCTAAGGCTTTTTACAATATACCTTTGGGACTTGCTAGTATGGATCGTATTGATATGATACTCAAAGCCGAGAGCCATATAAAAGATCCTGTTAATCCTTTACCTTTGGATAGCTTTGAGGATAAGTTGAGTTTTAAGAATGTTAGCTTTAGTTATGTTGAGGGTAGACCTGTATTGAAGCATATAAACTTAGAAGTAGCGAAAGGTAAAACTATAGCTTTGGTGGGACAATCAGGATCTGGAAAATCAACATTGGTTGATTTAATACCTCGTTATCACAATGTAGAGGAAGGTGAATTGCTGATTGATGGGAAAAATGTAAATGCTGTGTCTATACATAGTTTGCGTTCGTTAATTGGAAATGTGAACCAAGAAGCAATTCTTTTCAATGACTCTTTTTATAACAATATTACATTTGGGGTGGAGAATGCTACTATGGATCAGGTTATTGAGGCTGCGAAAATTGCTAACGCTCACGACTTCATCATGGAGACAGAGAAGGGATATGATACAATGATTGGTGATCGTGGCGGTCGTTTATCTGGTGGTCAACGCCAGCGTGTCAGTATAGCTCGTGCGATCTTGAAAAATCCTCCGATATTAATTCTTGACGAAGCAACTTCTGCATTGGATACTGAATCAGAACGTTTAGTTCAAGAAGCTTTGGAGCGTTTAATGAAATCACGTACAACTATTGCTATTGCTCATCGTCTTAGTACTATTAAGAACGCAGATGAAATATGCGTGCTTTATGAAGGAGAAATTGTGGAACGGGGAAAGCATGCAGAACTCATAGCTCTAAACGGATATTATAAAAAATTGAATGATATGCAGAGCTTGTAAGAAAAAATAATTTTATTCCTAAACTATATATGAAAATATTTCGAGAAATAAAAAAGTCTTTTGTTAATAGAATGATGTACTATGGTATATCTAATTCTAGTCTTTTTGATAAAAAGTGGTATTTAAGTCAATATCCAGAAATAGGTAAAGTTAATCCTGTTAAACATTATTTGGAAAAAGGATGGCGCGAAGGTAAAAATCCGTCAGAGAAGTTCTCTACAAATAAATATCTGTATGCATATCCAGATGTACAAGACAGGAATATGAATCCTCTTGAACATTATTTATTCCATGGAAAGAAAAGAGGACGGTTGTGTTTTAATGTAGGTCAGGTTGGAATTGAGAAAGCTAAAAAAACAAATAATAGACCTTTGGTTAGTGTAATTGTGGCAAGTTACAACTATGCGGATTTGCTACCTCAAACTCTTGACTCTATACTGTCGCAGACGTATACTAATTATGAGATTGTAATTGTTGATGATGGCTCGACAGATAATTCTATGGATATTATCAATCGATATTTATCTAAAAATGATAATATTAAGCTTTATAGACATCCAGGAAATGCAAATAGGGGACTACCTGAAACGGTACGTTTGGGGGTAATAAAATCTCAGGGAGAATTTGTTGCATTTTGTGAAAGTGATGACTTTTGGGACTCTCAGCATTTATCGAAGAAAGTAGATATAATCAATCGTTATCAAGAAGTAAAGATTATATCTAATAACGTAGAACTGTTTGGTGAAGAAAAGATGGTGAATGCTCGCAAAAAATATGTGGAGGATTTAGATGCCTTTTTATCTGTAGGAGGAAATAATCTGGATATTAACGGGCATAAAGGAATGAATTATATTCCTACATTTTCTGCTGTCATGATTAGAAAGGACGTTTTCCAAAATTTAGATTATAATACACCGATTCCCGCTTGGATTGATTTTTGGCTATATAGGCAGATACTAAAAAATGAGCTTCTGTTTTATACGACGGACAAACTTACGTATTGGAGGCAGCATAGCTCGTTTAATAATATAAATAATGCAGAAAAGTATACTGCTGAACGTGATTGGTTTATTTACATGAGTGATCGTTTGAATGGTTTTAAAATTTCGCGGCGGATTTTGAAAAATGTAAAAATATTAAAAGAATCACACCTGTTTGAACTTTCTTATTATAGTGAGAAGTATGCTGATTTGCTAGATGGAGCTGATCCAACAATGCATTATTTATTAGTGGGCTGGAAAAAAGGGTGTAATCCGTCGCCTTATTTTAATAATAATGCTTATTTAAGCAATTATGTGGATGTATGGTTGAATAATGTTAATCCTTTGATTCATTATGAACGCTATGGAAAGAAACAAAGGCTGAAAGTATTTCCTGTGGGAACGGAAGAACTTCTGGAAATTCAAGAAACAGATATTGAGATGGTCGGGAAATGGAGAGAAAAGACTAAAACTGTTTTGCTTATAAGTCATGAATTATCTTTGACAGGAGCTCCACGCGCTTTGTTGAATATGGCTATAATGCTAAAAAAAATAGGAGCAACACCAGTGATTCTATCTTTGAAACACGGACCTATGGAAAAGGAAATTTCTGAATTGGGTATCAAGTTGTTAGTAGAGCCATTTTTATTAATGAATTATAATTTGAGACATTGGTCCCTTTCTGGTTTTTTGTCAAACTTTGATGTTGTTGTCTTTAATACATTGGAAACTGTATGGCTTATTGAGCACTTCTCAGAAATAAAGGCAAGGAAAATCTGTTGGTTACATGAAGGGCGCTATTCTTATGCTGGGTGGACGAGATTTAAGGATCTGTCAGTATTATTCTCTTTGTTTGATAAAGTTTATGCTGTGGGAGAGTATTCTAAGTCATTTGCAGATCCTTATATTCTAGACAAAAATAAACTAGGTGTTTTATTATATGGCATACCTGATATTGAAATCAAATTGGCGAATAAAACTTTGGATAATAAGATTAAGCTTTTGTTGCCAGGAACACTTTCTGACAGGAAGGGACAGCTTATTCTATTGCAGGCTTTGGATATGTTGTCCAAGAAGGTTCGTGAACAGATAGATATATATATTGTGGGGGCTGCGATAGAGAAGAAAGTTGAAAGGGCAGTCAAACATTGTCATTATTCTTGTGTGAAGTATATTGGCGAACTGGAACATGAGCAGCTATTGCAATTGTTTACTAATGTGGATATAGCGTTATCTCCTTCATTAGATGATCCTATGCCTATTGTTTGTACTGAAGCAATGGCTTTGGAAAAAGGAGTGATTGTGAGTGAGAATACAGGTACGGCAAGTTTCATTGAAAATGGAAAAAATGGGTATAAGGTTCCTGCTGGTGATCCTTTAGCACTGGCCGAAGTTATAGAAAGAATGGTATTATATAAGGATAAACTGCCGATGTTGGGTAAGGCTGCTAGAAAAATATATGATGATAATTTTACAATGGAAATTTTTGAGAAGAATATTAAAGCATTAATAATGGGGGAATGAGGGGCAGGTTATAAACTGTTTTGGTTATTTTTGTTTTTATAGAAGAGCTATTATCTTAGTAAAAGTTTTGTTATGATATAGGTTGATATTATAAATCGGGCGATAATGAATAATATTCCAAAAAAGAATTTAATGTTTCTTTTGTATGATAGAGCTATTATCTATTTGATATTGACAATGTTACTTTATTTGAGTATGGGAGAAATGTTCCATAATATTCAGATACATTATATCAAAGATTACGCACTATTTCGAAGATGGGGAGATGCAATGTTGATAGCTTTTCCTTTGTTATTTATGCGAAAGAAAATTCTAGTTTTTCCTTATTTATTGTTGGTCAATGTGTATTTTCTATCTATAATCTGGTATTATCGTGTTTATTCTACAATAATGCCTCTGTCATCTTATTTGATGGTTTATAATTTGGATGGATTATCGCTTAGTGTTTTCCGACTCATTAAATTTAGGGATATATTGGTCGTCCTTCCTTCTGTTTTTGGGTGTATATATTATTGTTGTGTATATAGAAAATTAAAATGTTTCTTTTTGTCAAGAATCAAAATTGCACTTCTTTGTTTGTTGTTGTTTGGTGGTATTGTTGTATATTATGCTTGTAAGAGAAATCCTACTCCTGGTTATGCAACGTTAAATGGACTTTATACTATAGAGCCCGTACGAGCTTTTAAGGAATTTGGTATCGTTCATTATTGGATCTATCAGATTGGAATCTTTCAAGGTATTTCTGAAAAGGAAGAGCAGTATGCGAAAAATTTTATGTGTAGTATAGAAAATGGTAGTAATTGTGCAAAGAAAAAGGTTGAGGGTGGTAAGAACTTGATTTTGATATTGGTAGAGTCTTTGCATTCTTGGCCGATTGGAATGAATATTGATGGTATTGAAATTACTCCCCATATCAATCAATTGTTAAAGCAAGATAAGACAATTTACTTTTCAAAAGAAATGCCTCAGGTAAAAGATGGTAGATCTAGTGATGCACAATTGATTATTAATACAGGAATATTGCCTTTGGCTACTGGAGCTGTATCAGCTTGTTATGCCGCTAATACCTTTCCTTCTCTTCCTGCTGCTTTGAAGGAAAAAGGGTATACAACTGCTTCTTTTCTGTGGGATGATAAAAACTATTGGAATCAAGAAGCGATGTCTCGAGCTTATCAGTTTGAATGTTTATATGACCGACTTAGAGATTCGGAGAGATTTGAAGAAGCTGATGAACAGTTATTCGCAAAGGCACTTCCTCTCTTACTAAAACTTCCGCAACCGTTTTATGCACAGATTGTTACTATGTCTTCTCATGATCCATGGATTAGACCACCACATATGAAAACTCTTCTTGATAGTATAGAAATAAAGAATGAGGATGTAAGGAATTATATGGTGATATTGCAGTATGTTGATCAGTGTATATGGAAGTTTGTGACACAGTTAAAAGAAGAGGGAATATATGATAATAGTGTTATTGTGATAACGGGTGATCATGATGCTCTTCCTTTTAATGAGTATGAGGACCGTGAAGAGTTGAAAGGAGAGGATTGTTTTGTTCCTTTTATTATTCTGAATTCTCCACTTTCTTCGGAACATACTGATAAAGTTATTGGGCAAGTGGATATATATCCTTCCTTATTAGACCTGATGGGGTGTACTGATTATTCATTTACTGGTTTGGGTGAAAGTGTCTTTAGTGATGAAATAAGCGATTTTGCAACTTATAGAACAGGAATTTCCGCAGGAGGAGTGAATGTCTCGGATTCGGTGAAGAGACATCGGGAAGAATGTTGGAGACTGTCGGATATTATTCTTCGAATGAATTACTTTAAGACTAATACTATTTTAGCTCCCGATAAAAACTCGATGTAATTAGGGATATTCCTAAAATAATAAAATTAAAGGCAACTACTTCATTGCGAATTAGTTGCCTTTTTTGTATCTTTAAGCACTCCCCCCCCAAAAAACGGTTTGACGGCCAAAACGGGGGTAATTAAATATAAAAACACATGGTAAAGATACAAAAAATTTCAGAAATCGAACCTAGTTTAGGTTTTACCGAGTTCGATATACTAAAAAAATATCGTCAAAGTTTTGCAACGAGTGAATTAGGTCGGCTCCATTCTCTGTTTCCTTTCTCGGCACTGGCCCGCCAAATGCATTTGAAGTCTTCCGCTTTGGGTCGTAAAAGTTATTTTTCTCCTGAAGGTAAAATAGCCTTGATGGTCTTGAAGTCCTATACCAACTTCTCCGATTCACAACTGATCGAACATTTAAACGGTAATATTCATTACCAGATATTCTGTGGTGTTCAGATTGATCCTCTTCATCCACTGACCAATTCAAAAATCGTCAGTGCAATCCGTCAGGAACTGGCGGCCCATCTTGATATTGAGTCCCTCCAGCTTATTCTGGCTGAGCACTGGAAACCTTACCTTGAAAACCTTCATGTCTGTATGACCGATGCCACCTGTTATGAAAGTCATCTGCGCTTTCCTACCGATGTCAAACTCTTATGGGAAGGTATTGTATGGCTTCACCGTCATCTGTGCAAACATTGCCGTACATTGCACATACAACGTCCCCGTAACAAGTATCTTGATGTAAGCCGCGCCTACCTTACTTATAGCAAACTTCGTAAACGCAGGAAATCACAGACCCGTATGATTAAACGCAGGTTACTTCAGTTGTTGGAAAAGTTACTTGAGCAGCTGAAGCTGCTTCATTCCTCCTACAGGGACAGGCTTACACTATCCTCCGATTACCAAAGACGTTTCTCGGTCATACAGAGGGTCCTTGAGCAAGGAAAGTATTTATTTGCAGGTGAAAAAGTGTCCGACCGTATTGTAAGTATCGACCGTCATTACCTTCGTCCCATTATCAGAGGCAAGGAAACCAAATCCGTTGAATTCGGCGCCAAAGTCAACAATATACAGATAGATGGGATCTCCTTCATAGAACATATCTCCTTTAAGGCTTTCAACGAAGGAATACGTTTGAAGGACTGTATTCGTCTGCAACAACAACTGACCGGGGTTAGAGTGAAGGCGCTTGCAGCGGATTCAATCTATGCTAATAATGCCAACCGGAAATTTTGTACAAGATATCACATCAGTACTTCCTTTAAGCGTAAGGGCAGAGCTGCCAAAGACGAGCCGCTTCGTAAGATCTTACGGTCGGAACTCGGCCGTGAAAGAGCCACCCGCCTGGAAGGAAGCTTTGGAACACAGAAACAACATTACTCACTGGCCAGGATAAAAGCCAGAAACAGGAAAACGGAAATGCTTTGGATTTTCTTTGGAATACATACGGTCAATGCGGTATGTATGATAGAAAAGGTTGAAAAGAAAATAAGAAAGGCAGCATAATCTGACTAAAATGAGAGGTAAACAGGAGAGGTTTTAACTTCCCCTAAAAAAGACATGTACATAATGCAAGGTTGGAAGAGAAAACATAAGAATATGTAAATAATATTCTATAAAAAAGGATGAAGGAATGGGGAGTTGACAGAAAAAATTAAGAGAAAAGCTCACGTAAGGTAAAACTCTTCTCTTGATTTATGAGAAAGAGGAACATTTACTGAATATCCCTAATTAGTAGTTCTCCATTCGTGTCTTCTGCAAGCATTTCTACACGATTAAACTTATATCTTCATACTAACAAATGCAGGGCTTTAAATGTTGATATGCAAACTATTTGGCTTTTTATATTATTCTCTGCATCCTATATAGAACAATTCATTAGATGTTATCATTTAGTTCTGTAAAAAATGTTGTAAATATAGAGTAGATTGCAGAATAAAAACTGCAGTTTTTCTAAAAAGTGCTAGTTTTATTCAGCGATTTACTCTATATTTGTCTGTATAACCCCAAAACAAGAAATGATGGATACGCTTTATAGGTCATACCGAATGTTGCTTGACAACATATCCACTGATTTTATCCGTTATCTCCATGATGAGATAGAGTGGAGTAGTAGGCTTATTGCTATTTTAGGCCCATGCGGTGTTGGTAAAACAACTATGCTTTTGCAACATATCAAGCTGTATGATAATATTGACGAGACCTTGTTTGTGACAGCTGATGATTTGTATTTTGCGGAACATAAACTGTTTGATCTGGCAATGGACTTCTATCAGCATGGGGGAAAAAAACTCTATATTGACGAAATACATAAGTATGCTGGTTGGGCTCGGGAGATAAAGAATATATATGATCTGATTCCAAAACTGCAAGTCGTGTATAGTGGTTCCTCTATATTGGATTTGGAAGTCGGAGAGGCTGATTTGAGTCGTAGAAAGTTGGAATATCGTATGGTAGGATTGTCTTTCCGCGAATACCTTGCCATTTCGTATGGTTATCATTTACCAGTTTATTCTTTGGAAGATATACTGAAACATAAAGTAGATTTTCCTTATGCCGAGGTGCGCCCTATTTTATTGTTTAAGGAGTATTTACAGCATGGTTATTACCCTTTCTTTCAAGAAAAGGGATATTTGCTCCGTTTGCAAAGTATCATTAAGCAGACTTTGGAAAATGATATACCGACTTTTGCGAATATGAATATAGCGACAGCATTAAAGTTGAAAAGACTGTTATATATCATAGCGAAAAGTGTTCCGTTTAAACCAAATCTTACCAAGTTGGCGACTTTGCTTGATATGAATAGAAATACGGTTTCCGATTTGATGTGTTATCTGGAAAAGGCTGGAATAATTAATCAGCTTCGGGCAGAGACGGAAGGTGTCAGACTTTTAGGCAAAGTGGACAAGGTGTATCTGAATAATACGAATTTGGCTTATGCACTTTCTGACAATACACCGGATATTGGTAACGTGCGCGAAACGTTTTTCTTTTCTGCTCTGCGAGTTGTTTGTCCGGTAACTACATCGAATGTTTCTGATTTTACGGTAGGTGGTTATACTTTTGAAGTAGGTGGAAAGAATAAATCGCAGAAGCAGGTGCATGATGTGGAGAATGCGTATGTTGTGAAAGATGATATTGAGTACGGAATGCGTAATGTGGTTCCTCTCTGGGCATTTGGTTTTTTATATTGAGATGGTATATGTATGTTTGTACGATGTGGACTTAAACAGATTGAAGTTACTATTTCCTGAGTCGTCCTCGTTGTTTTGGCAAAAGTTTGCTTTGTTGACAGGAGTTACCAAGTCTGGATGTAAGCAATCAGTCCCCCCCGTATCTTATCCGTGCTTTTGAGAAGTGGTGTATATGTGAGCAGAGCAAGGTGCTTCCCAAGAGTCCAATCGGCAAAGCCATCGGCTACTTCTTAAATTACTCACGTCAGCTGGTGCGCTATACCATGGATGGCCGATATATGCTCGACAACAATCTCATCGAAAATAGTGTCCCTCCCGTAGCTTTGGGACGCAAGAACTATCATTTAAGAATCTTCAAAAAATAAGAGATGTCTCTTAGAAACTGGGACTTTTGCAGAGAAAAGTCGAAATTTTTAAGAGACATCCAAATATCTTTAAAGTTTATGCAATACGGGGTTTACTGATTGCTTACTTTTATCCTTGTTTGGGCCATTTAAAGTATTCTATCGGTTGATAATATTTATTCTCAGCTGCTGGTTTCTCAATACGGTCATTTATAAGATCACCTATATTCATTTTATATCTTTCGAGAGCAAGATAGAACTGGCATGTATTATTTTGTAGGTCGTCATCCAGGATATAAAATCCTTTTATAAAGTTCTGGTATGTCTGGCCTTCAGTGTGCGTCTCGATTGCATTATTGTAAAACATATTTGCTGTCTCGCTAAGGTATGTGGTTCGTAACATATTCCATGCATGACTTTCGAGTTTCTGTAAAAGCAAATCTCTGAATCTTTTATAATCGTTTATGACTTTTTCTCTATAAATATTCTCCACGGCTTCTTTTCGTAAAGTCCATATATAAAGATTACGGTATATTCCTCCACAGAAGCTGTTCGTGAATAGGGTGGAGCGGATTGTCGGAGATAAGAAATCGGTGATATAGGTTAGAGCTAGAATAGAATCGGAAATGAAAAACTCAACTAATTCTTTGTGGTCGGATACTTTTGATTTGGAAAGATAACTCTGCACTTTTTCAATTTTATCTGGGTCTATTCCATCTTTGCTTAATAAGTATTGTTCGTAGAGACTTTTGTTGATTGATATGGCGTGATCCTTGCATATATAATCATTTTGTAATAAAATATTCATCATGCACTCATTCAGGTTCACCTTAAAAAGTAGAGATATTACTCGATTATAAGTAAGTGAATCACATCGCAAATAAGTGAGTGATGGACTATTATATAAATCAAAGAATTCATCGGGTTGTATTAGGTTAAGCTTGAGTTTTATTTCGTAATATGCTAGTAGTACCTCTTCTATGTCGGGCATGATAGATGTCAGCCCAAGGTTGAACTTGGGTTTTATGTTTTCTGTAGTCTGGATATTTCTCCTAAATTCATTTATTTTAACTATATTGTCATAGTCTCGGTTTGAATATGTTTCTTCGATAGCTGTACATACAAATCTCCTTTGAAGTTCGATGTCAAAACCTATAATATTTCTAAAAGAGGGCAGTGAATTTGGGTGAGTGCGTATATATGCTGAAATGATATTGAATATTTTTACTATACATTGCGTCCCTTCCTTATTGTTTGCTGCTTTATAATGATACTCCATTGCTGCCATATAGTATAATATAGCTTTTTCTATTCGGCTGAAGGAATAATACCTTAGTTGTGATTCGTCATTAGTGAGGATAAACATTATTAAATCCTCCGTGATAGAATCTTCTTTTTGCGAACAACTTAGTTGCACGTTTCCCATAGCATCCAATGTTAATGCTGCTTGCGTTAGTTCGCTGTGACGGTATGATTTTAATTCTTTATTACGGATAGCACGAAGAAATTTAATAGCTTTAGGCATATCAGAAGGCGTACTTTCGTGGTCTATTAGGTTTGCTTTAAGTATGGTGAGACTACGGTTGTAATATCTACATGAGAAACATGGAATATTATTCGATTTTTCTGTGCTACGGCGATGAGCACAATTGATGACTGATGATATCCGTATTTGTATAGTATTAGGAGTATTCTCTAATATTGTACGGATGTGTGTCTTGATGTTACTATCCTTACAGCTAGCTTCGATATGGGTTGTAAATTGTTCAAAAGTGGAGATCCCGACTGTGGGCATACTAAGAGAACTCTTACAGAAAAAGTAAAGGATATTACTCGTCTGTTCTTTTGTCATTCCTAGGTTATAGCAGTAACTGAAAATTACATCTTTTATGTCATATCCCCAACTGGCAAATAAGTCCTCAATACTATTCTTGCAACGATAAAAGTGTTTGTTCTTGTAATATAATATATCTCCGATTTTTCGGAAGAAGTCAACGTTTAGTAGATATTTGTCTAGGCTGTTTGTGATTAGGAACATATATAATATTATTTTACTTACAACGATTGTTTTTGGGATTTTTTTTAATGGAAATGGAATTTCCAGTATATAGAACTTTGAGAAGATTCGTAGCGATGGCTTTTTATATTGATAAAACGGCGTTTATTTATCAATTGGTAAAGATGGGGAATTACTACTTGCTAGGGTCATCCTGCTCTTCATCGGATGGTAAATGGAGAAATTGATTCACAAGTACTGAACAGCATAGATTCTGAATCTGCTAATCCTATTCCGGTGATTATGAATCTTTTTTATAGACGAATATATTTATTGTTATATAATCATTCTTTTTGCATCATTCTTTTTGCATGATGGCTAAGAATTGTTATCTTTGGTGCAAAGAATAATTGTTGTATCATTATGAATCAGAATCCTTTTATTACTTCTGGGTATGTATCACCAGAATATTTTTGCGATAGAGAACAAGAGAGTGCCGAGATTATAATGGATATAGAGGGTAGGAATAATAAAGTCATGATTTCTCCCCGACGAATGGGGAAGACTGGGTTGATACTTCATTGTTTTCATAAGCCTGAACTTAGCGAGAACTATTATTGCTTCTTTATTGATATTTATTCTACGCTGAATCTTTCTGATTTTATTGTACTACTGGGTAATAAAATCTGTGAGGTGTTGAAACCCAAAGGAAAGAATGCCGTAGAAGCATTCTGCCGAATTGTCCGTTCTTTGGAATTCCGCATTAGCTTTGATTCTCAAGGGTTACTGGAAGCCTCCTTCGGAATTGGAGATATCAAAGATCCTCAGCGGACATTAGATGAAATATTCTCTTATATCAATACTGCAAGTAAACGATGTGTCGTAGCGATTGATGAGTTTCAACAAATTAGTAAGTATCCGGAGGCTCACACGGAAGCTCTGCTTCGTACGTATGTTCAGCATTGTCCTAATGCATCTTTTATCTTTGCCGGTAGTCAGAGACATATGCTGCAAAATATGTTTTTCAGTGCTTCGAAGCCATTCTATCATAGTGCTTCCGTATTGAGTTTGAAGCCTATTCCACTGGAGAAATACAGCGATTTTATTATCCGGCATTTTCGTGAATCGGGTAAACGGATTAGTGCGGAGGAAGTAGCGTATGTTTATGAATTATTTGAAGGGCATACATGGTATATACAGAGTGTTTTTTATCTGGCTTATTATATGACTACGGATATTTGTACTGCTGAAATTATTCGCAACGCCATTGAAAAGAAACTGGATGATAGCGGAGAGATCTATGAGTCAATTCTTTATGGTATTCCTGAAAAACAACGTGGATTACTTAAGGCTTTGGCTTGCGAGGGAAAGGCAGAAAGGATTCAGTCTGGAGCATTTATCAAGAAGTATAATTTGTCTTCTGCCAGTTCTGTACAGTCAGCGGCAAAAAGGTTGTTGGATAGTGATTTAATTACGACAGAAAACAATAACTTTTATTCCATTAGCGATCGCTTTTTAGCTATGTGGCTTAAACGGAAACTTTGCCTGAACTGGATATAAAATATTCATTTGTTAAGAGAGAATTATTGATTCATACTAGATGCATTTTGATTCTTCATCTCTCATATCTCTCATAAATTAATATAAACCGTTAATTACTAGATGGTTATATTATGAGAGATGCAGAAATCCAAAGTATCTCTCATACTTTTCTCCTTCATCTCTCATAGATTTCCGATTTATCTCTCATAATATCCTGTAGCCGGAACGTAGATGGGCTGTGTCGGTTTTCCGATATTTTTCAACTTGCCTTCCGCTTTCAACCGGCGGAGTTGCCGTGCCGCCATGCTTTGGGTGAATTCACAAAGCGATTGCATTCTGGAACGTGTCAGGGCGACATTGGTTACAAAATATTCCGTCAATTTATTATCTATTTCTTCTTGGGAAAGGGAAGCGGAGTGTGGTTTGTATTTTGAGCGTCGCACATGAGTAGCTATACATGCACTTCTTAGATCTCTATCGGCTTGGAAGCGGATGGATTTAAATTTCACTTTATCAGCACGTGTGCTGAGTGAATGTACCGGTTCGGTTGTTTGCAAAGTGATTTGAAAATAACCGATTCCGTCCAAATGTACTCTTTCTCCTTCGCGGAGATGATTTCCCATGCATCTGCTCAATTCCATCAACATAGCTTCTACTTCTGATTTTCCGAAAGTAGTTGCCTGATGAATTTCCATTGCCAACCTTTGAGAAGTGACGTGTTGAAAATTAACCACTCTTGGGTGGTAACTTGGTTCTTCCTCTTCTTTTTCCGGTTGGGGATTCTTGTAAAACTCGAATTGTATTGCCATTTCTGTTTTGATTTAATGGTGATTTATATGTCAGGCTACTTATGTTGTTGGCATATCTTGCCTTTGTTTTCGGATAATTTACCGGCATTGCAACCGTTCCACTCTAGTGAATGGTTCTGTGCACTACTGTGAACGGTACTGTTCACTAGAGTAGACGGATCTGATCACTGGAGTGGAACGGTTGCAATGCTTCATCAAAGATACGACATTTGGAGCTGGAAAACAAGAGATTAGACAGTTGTTTTCATATAAAATACTGTAAGTTGTTTTGTGGAATACAGCTTGTTGGGAGAGGGGGAAGAGGAAGTTTGAAAGAGGATACGAATATTCTTGCTAGTATGTCTCTTGGTACAATATTCTTAGAAAGTTGATTATTATTAAATAATCGTTATCTTTGTACTAAACAATCAATTATAGTTGAAGAAAATGAATTCTTTGCGTTATATCTTATCAATCACATTTTTTTTATTATCCACTTGGATATATGCTAATAAAGAAATAGATTCATTACTCAATGTTTTGGATCATGATATTAATAATTACAGCATATATGAAAAAAATAAGAAGGAACGCATAGAAAATTTAAAATCTATGACTGTTGCCCCTAATTCAATAGATCGTTATGCTTTGAACTTTTCAATTTATAATGAATATAAGACATATAGTTCAGATTCTGCATTTCATTATCTATACAAAAACTTGGCTTTAGCAAAACACTTACATAATTTTACTTGTGAAGTTGAGACTTTATTGGAAGAAGTATATTTGCTGACATGTGTAGGAATGTATCTGGAGGCTAAAGATATGTTATCAAAGATAGACCGTTCCACGCTTCCCTTTTCTCTCTTAGGACGATACTATATGTATTGTAAACGTTTGTACTTTGAAACAGGAGTAAGTTTGCCTAGAAACAAGCACACCTCGATGCATTATCGAAATATAGGTTTAACATACCGTGATTCCATACTACAGGTATTATCTCCTGCTGATGATGCCTATTTGTCAGAAAAAATGTTTCAAGCTAAAGAAATAAGAGATTATCAAAAAGCTTTATACTGGAATGACAAACGTATGGAATCAGCCACATTTGGCACATCTTTTTATGCCTTAGTTACTTATGACCGATCCGGCATTTTGAGAACAATGGGCAAAGACGATGAATCTTTATATTATCTTATTCTTTCAGCTATTTCAGACGTACGTTCAGCCATAAAGGAACAGTCTTCAATTATGAATTTAGCACAAATAATGTATGAAAGGGGGGATATCACTCGGGCAAATACTTATATCAATTTTTCATGGAGTGTGACTGAGGCATATAAAACTCGTATGCGAAATTGGAGACATATTATACCCTATTCTATGATTAATAGTCGTTTTCAAGGTATAATAAGCAAGCAGAATGAGAAACTTCAGTTTTATTTATTACTAATTACGTTATTGTCATTCCTGTTGGGAGTAACATTGATGTATGTTTATCGTCAAATGATGAACCTGAAGGTGGCTAAAGAAAAACAACAAAGTTTAAACAAGGACCTAACAGTTGCCAATAACAATTTTAAAAAAGCCAATTTGGAACTTTTAGACAGCAATAATATTAAAGAAGTATATATCTCCCGATTTTTTAAGTTATGTTCTACTTATGTAGACCGTATGCACAATTTTCGTAAACAAGTCAATAAAAAGTTGCTTAAGAAAGAGTATTCTGACTTGATGAAAATGACCTCATGTGCCAGCGATCTACTTGTCACGGAGCAGCAAGAACTATACGAGCATTTTGACTCAGCATTTCTACATATATTTCCCAATTTTGTAACCTCTGTAAATGATTTACTTCTTCCCGATGAACAATTTATACTGAAAGAAGGAGAACTACTAAATACAGAACTTCGTATCTGTGCTTTAATTCGCTTGGGTTTTGTAAAGAGCGCTCAGATTGCTGAATTATTACATTATTCTCCAACTACCATCTACAATTACCGAACACGTCTACGTGAAAAAGCACTATCACGTGATGTCTTCGAAGAAAAAGTGATGCAAATACAATAACAATAGCATTACAAAGTAATTACAAGAAGTATCATAGAGATTTTCTGCTAGAAAAATACTCTACCATCTACGGTTATATATTCTACTTTCTTAGTCTATGTGATGTGTACTAATTAGTAGATAATCAGTGTTTTATGTGTAAGGTGATGTTTTGAAATCTACTTCTTTCAATTTCACCGATTTAACGCTTTCTCTTTATTATTAATTTTATCACCGCAAATGAAAATATCATTTGTATTGTAATTGTTAATCATAAAATATAACGCTAATGAAGAAAAATTATTTGCTTTCCTTGTCCCATAGCAAAGGGATAACTATTAAAATGTTGGCGATGAACTGTTGTTGGATATTGCTATTATATATAGGTAGTATCTTTACAGCATGTTCAGACGAAGACTCAGTAAAAAAGAATCCGTATCTTTCCACATGTACGAGAGCCATGTTGAAGGAAGTAGTAGAAGTAAGGTTTCTGAATCTTGATAAGAAGATCAATATTCATATTGATTTCGGAGATGGAACTATAAAAGAAGGTATGTCTACTGATGTGATAACACATAAATATACCCAGAGCGGAGATTATACGATGAATATTACGGCTGGAGAGCATAAAATCCAAAAGCGGATAAGGATTTATAACTTGTTGGCTTTAACCGAAGCGATGAAACAGTTTAAAGATCCTAATTATAAAAAAGTATGGGCTATGACTCATCGGGCACATACAACCGATTTAACTATTCCCGAGAACTCGATTTCTTCTGTATCAGCGGCTATCAAGTCAGGTGCGGAAATCATAGAATGTGATACTCATGTAACTAAAGATGGCGTGGTTGTTGTATGCCATGATCAGACAATTAATGCGACCACTAATGGCAGTGGTGATATTACAAAGATGACTTTCGAAGAAATTCAGAAATATTACCTAAAAGATAGAAATGGAAATTTGACAGATGAAAAAATTCCAACTCTAGAAGCCTTCTTGAAAGCCGGTCGAGGGAAAATATATTTCAATCTGGATTATTCACCCCGTACTGCATCTACTAAACAAGTTTTTGATATCGTCAAAAAAATGGAAATGATGGAATCTGTATTCTTTTACTGCAATAGTGAACAGAAAGTAAAAGAAGTGTTGGATCTGGATAAGGATGCACATGCATATCCATGGGTCGGTGCACACAAAGCCTTGGTTGGTTTACCGGGGGCCTACTTTATTCAAGGCAGTTATATGACAAATGGCAAGAGTACTGATATGTCCAAGGGCATAGCAGATGGTATGATTGTTTCCATTGGTATGCTTGCCTGGACAGGTAGCGATGTTTCTGAATATGAACTGAATGAAGAATATTTAGATGATTTGCTCACCATTTTCCCAGACGTAAAAATGATTATGACAGATGTTCCCAAGGAACTTATTAAAGCTTTGAAACAACGAGGAAAACGTTAACCCTATGTCTTATACTAAATAATAACATTTATGATCAATAAATTACACAACCTATATTGTTGCATATTAGCTCTAATGATTACATTTTGGAGTGGAACAGATATTTATGCAACAACCATAAAAATGCAACAAGACCAGAAAGTAAAAGGAATTATTGTAGATGAAAAAGGCGAGGTCATAATAGGTGCCACAATTCAAGTAATTGATTCACACGAAAGAACCGTAACAAATATGGATGGTGAGTTCACTATTGCAGTACCACAGAATAGTTACCTTACAGTTTCATACATTGGTTATGAGACTCAAAAAATAGCAATAGGAAAACAAAAGCTGTTACGTATTGTCCTAAAGGAAGAAAACACACTCTTAAACGAAGTAGTAGTTGTCGGTTATGGAACAATGAAGCGCAAAGAAATGACTTCTGCTATTTCACACGTCAGTGCCAAAGATTTAAATCAAATTTCAAGCTTAGATGCATCAATGCTATTACAAGGAAAAGTCTCCAGTGTATCTGTATCCAACACAGCCTTAGCAAACCCTAACAGTACGGGCAGTATTCAAATACGTGGTATATCATCACGCAATGCAAGTCTCAGTCCACTCATTGTTATTGATGGCATACCTGGAGGTGACCTAACCAATATTAATCCTGCAGATATTGAATCGATTGATGTGCTGAAAGATGGAGCAGCATCAGCTATCTATGGTACTCGTGGTAGCAATGGGGTTATTTTGGTCAATCTTAAGAAAGGTAGTAAAGATGGACAAATTCATACTACATATAGTACATCTGTTACCTTCAATAAAGTGAAAAATGAGTTAGATATCATGAATGCAGAACAATATCGGGCATATTGTATACCATCCAACCCTCTGAATGATTTAGGTTCTAGTACAGACTGGTTCGATGAAATCACTCGTCTAGGAGTCACACACATGCATACATTAACATTATCTGGAGGTACTGCCCGTACAAACTACCGTTTGACGGTCGATTACCGGAATGCGGAAGGAGTGGACCTTCGTTCTGACCGCCGAGAATATGGGGCACGTGCAAGCATAAATCATACAACGAAAGATGGACTTTTTACATTTTCAGCCAATATTAGTCCTCGTGATATCAAACGTCAAGTCGCAGCTAATGTTTTTACAGGTGCTATCCAAAATAATCCAACAGTACCTGTTTACGATCCAAAAGAAAAAAATGGGTATTATCGCTTTCCTTCAGGTAGTGGGTTATATAACATTGTCGAGCGACTCACAGAAGAACAGGATGATACAGAAATTGACATTCTAGAATGGAATGCTTCTGCAGGTGTCAATTTACTTCCGCTATTTAATCCGCAAAACCCTAATATGGTACTGAAGTCTCAAATAACAGTATCGCAATATAAGGTAGACAAATTAATTGGTACATTTACACCTTCTACTTATGGTCCAAATGTGAATGCAGGAATAGATGGCAAGGCGAAACGTTCTTTTGCTAAAAGTTCAGACACAAACCTTGAATGGATAACGAATTTCTCAACTCGGATAAAAAATCATCAGATTCGTGCGATGTTAGGATATAGCTATATGTACGGTGTCAGTCAAGGGTTTGATGCTGAAAATTGGAACTTTGATTCGGATGCTTTAGGATACAATAATTTAGGAGCGGGTTTATACGCCTCTATAGAAGGGAAAACAATGATGGGATCATCTAAAAGTGACCATAAGCTAATATCTTTTTTCGGACGTGTCAACTACGATTGGAAAGAACGATATATGCTAACTTTTTCTTTACGTCATGAGGGCTCTTCCCGTTTTGGGAAAAATCATAAATGGGGAAATTTTCCGGCATTCTCGCTAGGTTGGCGTATTTCAGATGAAAAGTTCATGGACTCAATCTCTTGGATTGACGATCTAAAAATACGCTATGACTATGGTATGACCGGCAATCAGGAAATAGGCAATTACAAATCATTAGCAACCTATCAAGCTTTTGGCTGGTATCAATATAATGGAAATAGTTTCCACGTATGGGGACCAAGTAAGAACGTTAATTCTGAACTTAGATGGGAGCAGGGACGCAATCAAAATATAGGATTAGATTTTTCATTGTTTAAGAACAGAATCAGTGGTTCACTGAACTATTATATTCGTAAGCAAGAAGATTTGCTAGGGAACTACAATGTTCCTACACCTCCTAACTTGTATAGTACTATTTATGCTAATGTAGGAACATTGCGCAATACAGGGTTTGAATTCGATATCACAGCCAATCTTATTAGAATGAAGGACTTTACATGGAATATGACTGTGGTTGGTGCAACGAACAATAACAAGTTTGTTAGTTTCTCCAATGATATTTACAAAGGGCAGAGCTATTATTCAACCTGTGAGATGGCAAACCCCAATAATCCAGGATATCTGCAGCGAATTGAAGAAGGGCAACGGATAGGCAACTATTTTACTTACCGTTATGCTGGCGTAGATAAAGAAGGAGATTGGATGGTGTACAACAAGGATGGCAAAGCTATTTCAATTGCAGAGGCAACTGAAGATGATAAAAGTATCACAGGTAATGGCCTACCTAAATTTACAGGTTCAATGACTCACAACTTCGTTTATAAAAACTTTGATTTGACCATTGCTTTGCGCGGAGCATGTGGGTTTGACATTTTTAATGTACATGATTTTTATTATGGATTGCAAAGTGGAACAACCAATTTGCTGACTACAGCTTTTTCAAAAAATGCACATATTAAAAAAGGAATTAATATATTGAGCGACTATTTTATTGAGCCGGGAGATTATCTAAAAATTGATAATATTACATTAGGATACACGCTCGACATAAAGAAAAAGTACATAGATAGAATTCGTATCTTTGGTACTGCTAACAATCTGTACACATTTACAAAATTCTCTGGTGTAGATCCCTCAACCTATCAGATAAATGGTTTAACCCCTGGAACATTTGGGGGTAACGCAAACTATTATCCATCCGCTTTTCAATTCATTTTAGGTTTACAAGTTAACTTTTAAGATAAGAATAGTATGAGAAAAATAAAAGATATCATTAAATTAGGACTTATAGCTATTGCAGTATACAGTTTCTCATCGTGTACGGATTTGGATGAAGCAGTATATAGTTCTGTAATGTCTGATAATTATTATAGAACAAAACAAGATATTATCAATGCTGTATTTCGCCCATTTGAAGGAATTTATTCCACTGTAAATCAGGCGAATTGGAGTGAAGAGTGCTGTGCTGACCAATTAATAACTCCTAGCCGTGGAACATGGTGGGTTGATGGTGGTGTGTGGGCTAAGTTTCATCGTCATCAGTATGATGATTTAGTTGAAGAACGCTGGAATCAAGAATGGAATAGTATTTATTTAACGATTGCTCAAGCCAATGTTATTTTAGATGACTTAAATCGTTTATCTCCAGACCACTTTGGATTCACGGGTGAAGAATGGGACGGCTTCAAAGGGCAATTGCGTTGTATCCGTGCTTATCAATACTTACGTTTGCTCAATGTCTATCGTTATGCCGTACTTTGTACATCTTCCGATCAAGCCATAAATAAATTACCTGAAAATCAGAAACAGGTTGAACCGAAAATTTTGTTCAATTTTATAGAAAAGGAATTGACTGATTGTTTGTCTAGTTTACCTACCAAAAATGGTCAATCAGGCAATGGGATACAACAGGGACAATGTACTAAAGCATTTGCTGCAGGACTGTTGGTACGTTTGTACTTAAATGCAGAAAAATGGATTGGTGAAGCAAAGTGGAATGCTTGTGAAGAGATGTGTGCTCGCATTACAAAAGGAGATTTTGGATATTATGCAGTTGCTCAAAATTGGTATGAAGCTTTCGATTGGAACAATGATACATCCAATGAAGTAATATTTGCATTTCCCTCTTCGTATGGAATGAATCATTGGCATATGCTTCAGAACCACCGTACAGTATATGGACGTAGTATGCCCTATGGATCTGCCAACTATTTGGATATTGAAGGAGATGGTGAGCGAAATCCACAGTTTGCTCTTTCTCCAAGTTATGACAATCAAAATCCACCTCAATTATTTACTTATGAGTTAGGTATGGTAACGCAAAAATTCTTGAAATATCCAGGAGATGTACGTTACAAACAATACAAAAATACAAGCAATAAATCACGCGAAGGAATGTTTTTTTTGGAAGGCAGAGTGCCCAATGCACGAATGAATGGCGGATATGCCTATGATCCCTTCAATCAATACGTTATTTATTTAAGAGATCAAGTAGGGCGTTTTGAAGGAAAAGCTCCGGAGGGAATTATATCCAATCTCAATTATGCAGAGTCCAAATATGAGAATGGAGACTTTAACTCAGGACTCTATTGTGTGAAATATCCATTTTATTCATTTACTGGTGGATATTTTGCTGAGTCGGATTATACCATTATGCGTTTGCCCGAAATCATATATTCCCAAGCAGAATGTTTAATTCGTTTAAACAGGGTAGATGAAGCAGGAAAATTGTTGAACAGTGTTCGTAAACGTAATTATGAAGTTTTCAGTGCAGACATTGCTTATAAGCCTGAAGGCAATGTAAAAATTGACCTAAAAGAAATGTTGGATGAATGGGGGCGTGAATTCTTAAATGAAACTCGTCGTCGCACAGATCTCATACGTTTTGGACGTTTTCAAGAAGAATGGTGGGATAAGCCTAAAGATAAAGATGACCATTATGAATTATTTCCCATTCCTCAGAAAGTTTTGGAGCAGAATAAATATTTGAAACAAAATCCGGGCTATCCAGATATCATTCGTTGACAAAAGAAAATAAACAGTTGAACTTTAAAAAAGAAGATGCAATGAAAAAAATATTATTTATACTCTCATATTTGACAATGATAGCTTGTGCCTTGTTTATGAATCAGGCTTGCCAAGAGAACTATGAAATGGTAGACCCTCCATTGGTAACAGGAACAGATGATTTGGATGAGGAAGTGATTATGCCAGAAGATCTGGAGTGCTATTATGTTTCTCCAACAGGAAAAGGGAGTCTTGATGGCAGTTCATGGGACAATGCAATGAGTGCAGATTATTTCTGTAACTTGCTAAGTGCAAACAGCGACGCAGATATCACAATTGAAAATGCAGAAAGACTGGATGGAAAGAACATCTATTTGGCTGCAGGTGAATATAAGTTAGTAAAAAACGATGCTGGAATAAGAATGGATTACACTAGTTACAACAGCTCTGTAGATATTTATATAGAAGGCGGCTATGATCCAGAGAGCACTGGTGGCGATTTAAGCAAAAGGGATACCAAACGTTTTATCACATCATTGATACGAAATACGGATAGCAATGCAGGCAAAACTACCAATTCAGTTTTTCAATTGGGCAATCAAATGAACTTATACTTCAATGGTTGTGTGTTCGATGGAAAATATGACAAGGAAACAGATGGAGCTGTGAGAGCATTTTACTCTAATGGAATCAGCTCATTATACCTAACAGATTGTGTAATTAAAAATTTTAATGTAAAAAAGGCAACGCCCCCTCGTGGTGGTGCCATCTTTATCAATCAAGGTAATGTGTTTATGAATAATGTAGAAATACATGATAACATTGCAGGAGATCGTGGTGGTGCCTTGATAGTAGCAAATGGTAACTGTCAATTATTTATGAATACATGTACCTTATATGAGAACTATGTCACAGGACAATGGAGTACAGCGATTCATACAGGCGGCAAGGCTATTATGTGTATGAATAATACAACCATCTGGGGAGCGGCTGGTAATGACGACAGAAACATTGTTGTTAATGGGGACGGTTATTTTTTATTTGCGAATACAACTATTATAGGTAACGAAAAAAATAATTATGGTGTACTTAGAAGTCCTAGTTATTCTGCAGTTTTAGTAAATTCTCTATTTAGCAAAGGGAAAGGAACTCGAACAATTTACCTCGATAAGTCTTCCTATCTTTCCAAAGGCTACAATGTCTACCAAGCAGCTGATCAAGGCTGGGGAGCTACAGAGAAAGACACTGATTATAGCGATGTCCAAATGCCGGAGCCAGAACTTACAGATGGCGTTTACCAATGGAATGTATCAGAAGAAAAAATTAAAAATTTTGCCACTACACGAGAAGTAATAGACGTTGTAAGAGATTTCAAAGTAGATGATAAGGCAATAGGAGTTAGTTTTTTGGAATGGTGCGGTGAATCAGCGTTCAGCATTGATGGGCGTGGCAAATCCCGTAATGTAGAGAAAATGCAGGCAGGCGCATACGATGCCGGGCTATAGTTAAACCAAATTAGGGCGTATAATTCTAAATACGCCCTTTCCATCATATAATCAACAAAAATCATGCAAAGAATTATTTTATCATTCATAATTACCTTATTATCGACTCAATTTTATGCACAAAATCGAGTGAGCCAAATTCGCGAGCAATTAATGTCTCGTTCTACTAACAGTGTATTGGTTGTTGCTCACAGAGGCGATTGGCGCAATTTTCCTGAGAATTCTCTTGAAGGAATTGAAAATGCAATAAAAATGGGAGTAGATATCGTAGAATTAGATGTGCAACGAACCCAAGATGGAGTCCTTATTTTAATGCACGATGAAACTTTGAATCGTACGACAACCGGAAAGGGGAAGGTGTCAGAGGTTACAATGGATTACATATCAAACTTATACCTTCGAAATGGCTGTGCAATTCGAACAAAACACAAAGTTCCAACTTTGGAGGAAGCATTACTGTTAACCAAGGGGAAAATTATGATAAATCTCGACAAGGCTGATCGTTACTTTGATGAAGTTTACGCTTTATTAAAAAAGACGGGAACCGTCAATCAGGTTATAATGAAAGGAGGTAAATCTGTTGAACAAGTCAAAGGACAATATGAGAAATATCTCTGTGAAATCATCTATATGCCTATTGTGAGCTTGGATAAACTTAATGCGGAACAACAAATAGAACAGTTTTGTAAGGATATTAATCCTGTTGCTTTCGAACTATTGTTTATAAAAGACAACAACGAATTGCCTAAAAGAATTCCTGCTATGTTGAAAGGAAAATCTTTGATTTGGTATAATACACTATGGGACACGATGGCAGGTGGACATGATGACGACCTTTCACTATCAAATCCAGATGCAGGTTATGGATATTTGATAGATAAATTAGGAGCACGCATCATCCAAACCGACCGCCCAGCCTATTTATTACAATATCTTCGAAAAAGAAAATTACATAAGTAATGGGCGTTGATTTGATTTATTAATAGTGAGATGAAATAAAAGAGAATTATGAGTAAGGTAATTAATATATCATTAATATTATGTACATTCATGGTTGTAATAGGTTGTGAGCTGTCAAATAGGAAAGCTCCAGTTTCTGTGTCGTGGCAAGTGAGTGTACCAGATATAAACAAGAGTAATAACAATGAACATAGATTTGTTATTAAAAACATATCCAACACTCCTCTTGGTCGCAATTGGAGCCTTTTTTATTCCCAGTTTCCAATGAAAAGTTGCAAGCAACAATCAAATATGGTAAAGGTAGAGAATGTGAAAGGAACATTTCACCGTATCTCTCCTAAAGAAAATTACAAACCTTTAAATCCAGGTGATTCTATTATACTAATTATAAGTGGACGCGGAGAAATGCCGGGATACTCAATGAAACCAGAAGGAGTTTATTGGGTAGATGAGTCTCATAGCTCGACTCCATTACCTATAGAATTAGTCACTCGTTCGCTACCATTTATATACTCAAAAAATGAAAAAGCTATCCAAGTGTATAAAGACAATAAACGTATAGAGAGTGCAATGAAGCATGCAAATGGTATAGAAGTGATACCTGCAGTGAAACACGTATCATATTCTCAGTCATATCTGAAACTAAAGAATGTAATACATATTGTTGCCCATCCGGATTTTCATACGGAAGTAGCCATAATGAAAGACAAATTAGCTTCCCTATATGCGATTGTAGAAGACTCTCTATCAGAAGTCCAATTGACACTAGACTACTTGCAGCAGAAAGAAAATGCCGTCAACGAAGAATATTATGAATTGAATGTGACAAACGATAAAATACATATTTCAGCAATAACTCCGCACGGTATCTTCAATGGAATACAAACTTTCTTGTCCTTATTGAAAGGGCAGGAGGTCCCTTATTCCATAAAATCTGTTTTCATCAAGGACTATCCGGATTTTTCCTATAGAGGACATATGCAAGATGTAGCACGTAACTTCATAGGGATAACTGATTTAAAGAAATTAATAGATATATTGTCTTCTTATAAACTAAATGTTTTTCGTTTTCATTTTTCAGATGATGAAGGATGGCGCCTACAAATTCCAGGGTTAGAGGAATTGACGGAAATAGCCTCTCACAGGGGACATACTTATGATGAATCCGAATGTTTGTATCCTGCATATAATGGGAATTTCGATTATCAGTCAGAGACATCAGGTAATGGCTTTTATTCTCGTGATGAATTTATTGACTTGCTTCGATATGCAGCTGATCGGCATGTGTCAATAATCCCGGAGATTGAATCTCCAGGACATGCCCGTGCTGCCATTGTTGCCATGAAGGCCCGTTATGAGAGATATCTTGAGACAGATCCTATTAAAGCACATGAATACCTATTGAACGACATTCACGATGCTTCCCATTATGTGTCGGCACAAGGGTATTCGGACAATGTAATGAATGTAGCGATGCCTTCTACTTATCGTTTTATGAAGAAAGTGATACAAGAACTTCAACTTATGTATGAAGAAGCTGGTGTACCATTAAAATCTATCCATATAGGTGGAGATGAAGTTGCCGAAGGTGCTTGGCAAGGATCTCCAATTTGCAAAGATTTCATGCTGGAATATAGTATGACCGATGTACAAGAACTATCTGATTATTTTATAATGAGGATGGTCGATTTTTTAAAAGAACAAAAAATACCTTTTTCAGGTTGGCAAGAGGTTGTTCTAGGACATGATGAAATCTCCGAGCAGTATTTAACTGATAATGCTTTTGGCATTTCTTGTTGGCGAACCTCTGCCAATAATCATTCGGATGAATTAATCTATAAGTTTGCCAATAAAGGGTATCCTGTTATTTTGAGTAATGCCACTAATTTTTATCTCGATCTGGCGTATGATGCACATCCAGATGAACCAGGACATAATTGGAATGGATACGTTGATGAATCAAAATCCTTCGCTCTACTTCCTTATTGCATCTACCGCTCAATACGTACTCACCTCCTCGCTAATCAAATACAAGAGGAAAAAACATCCTTGACAGCCGAAGGACGTAAAAACATTAAAGGAGTAGAATCTGCCTTGTGGAGTGAAACTATTCGCAATTACAAAGGAGTTGAATATTATTTATTTCCTAAAATTATGGGGCTTGCCGAACGTGGATGGCACTCTTCTCCCATATGGGAACCTATGACAGGCATAGACGAGCAGCTTGCTTTTGAAAAGGATCTGGCATTTTATTACAAGCGTATATCCCAAAAAGAAATCCCTTATTGGGATAAAATGAATATAAACTATAGGCTACCTTTTCCAGGTTTATATATTGACAAAGATGGTTTCTTATTTGCAAACACTCCTATTTTGGGTGGAGAAATCCACTATACCACTGACGGGAAAGAGCCTACTAAAAATTCCAAGATTTGGAATAAGCCAGTGAAATGCAGGACAAATGAAGTTAAAGCCAAGCTTTTTGTAGGAAACAAAAAGAGTGTAACGGTGAGTCTGAATCCCCAATTTAATTAGGTAATCATATTTTATATATGAAAAGACATATTTTGATTCTATTTGCTTTTTATGCTGGTTTATGGCTACAAGCAGCCAATGAAGAAAACATAGTTTATACAAATGCCAGCAATTTACAATTAATTGGTAAAGCTACTGTGGAAGGAGATTTTTTTCATCGCATTGACACGGCTCATTATCAAAATCTGCCATTGACTGTAAAACAACTGTATACTTATTCGGCGGGACTTGCCATTGCTTTTAAAACAAATAGTTCAGTGATAAAGGTGAAATGGAGAGTGCCTAATAAAAAACAAAATGCCAATATGACTCCCATTATGCAAAAAGGACTTGATTTATACATTAGAAAAGATGGAATATGGCAGTATGCAGGGGTCGGTATTCCCCAAGGCATAGATTCATCTTCTATATTAGCAGAAAATATGGATGAATCAGAAAAAGAATGTTTGATATATTTACCTTTATATGATGAAATTACACATTTAGAGATAGGAGTATCAAAAAAATCCTATTTGAAAAAGATGGATAATCCATTTAAAGGAAAAATCATTGTTTATGGGTCGAGTATTACCCAAGGAGCATCTGCCAGTAGACCTGGACTGGCTTACCCGTCTCAACTATCACGTAGTAGTGGATATCAGTTTATTAATATGGGGTTAAGTGGAAATGGCAAGATGGAATTACCTGTTGCAAAAATGTTATCTCAAATAAATGATGTTGATGCTTTTATTTTGGATTGTATTCCCAATCCTTCAGTCGATGAGATATGTGATAGAACTATCAATTTCATAAAAACGATCCGTGACAAACATACCGATGCTCCCATAATTGTCATTCAGTCCGTTATTCGTGAGAAAGGGAATTTTAACATGAAAATATGTAAGATGGTAAAAGAACAAAATAGAGCAATAGAAGATCAAATACACATCCTTCACGAACTCGGTTTTAAAAACTTATACTTAATAAAAGAAAATCATTTTCTAGGAACAGATCATGAGGGTACTGTTGATGGTGTTCATCCTAGCGATTTAGGGTTTGAACGAATGTTGGAGAAGATCAAGCCTGCCTTGGCTGAAATTTTAGATATTAAATTTAGGAAGTAAATTTATTGGCTAATAATTTAATGGGACAATGCCACAAATTGAATACATAAAAAACTTCCTGCCGCTAAAATATTGCATACAAGGTGTCGAGACGATACATTTGCTTCTGTGAAATATTTGCAGTACATTTGTGTCTGTAAACAACAGCCCTACACCACACATGCAGGACAAATAAATAAAATAATGAGAATAACACAAGTAAGAGACGATGGCAAGGTGAATACACTGCGTACGTTGAGAATTGAGCAGCTCGTGGAGCTGATGAAAGTGGAAACCAAAGCACAGCCCGTCTCAAAAATGAGAGAAGTCCTGCCCTATATGCTTCCCGGTGATAAAAACGACTATGTTCAGAAAGTGCCGAAACTGCTTCCTGCTGCCGCCTTTGTCCGTAGAAACGGGGTGATGGTTATGGCGGAATACAATGGTATTGTAATGATTCAGGTGAATAATCTGTCGGGGCCTATGGAGGCCGATGAAGTGAAGAAGTGGGTGAAGGAACTCCCGCAAACGTATCTGGCATTTGTCGGTTCTTCCGGGAAGTCTGTCAAGATCTGGGTACGTTTTACTTATCCTGACGATCTTTTGCCGGTCACCCGCGAACAAGCGGAATTGTTTCATGCGCACGCTTATCGGTTGGCGGTGAAGTTCTACCAACCTCAACTTCCTTTTCATATTGAACTGAAAGAGCCTTCGTTGGAACAGTATTGTCGCCTGACTTTCGATCCGGAGCTGTATTTCAATCCCGAATCAATGCCGATTTACATGAAGCAGCCCGCATCTATGCCCGGTGAAACGACTTATCGTGAACAGGTACAGACGGAGACTTCCCCTTTACAACGGCTTGCGCCCGGATATGAAAGTCATGAAGCGCTTTCCGTTCTGTTCGAAGCGGCTTTTGCGCGGGCGCTGGAGGAACAGGAGGAATTTCAGCCGGACGGAGATATACATTCGTTGCTGGTTGCCCTTGCGGGACATTGTTTCCGTGCAGGTATTCCCGAAGAGGATACGGTACGGTGGTCGCGCGCTCATTATCACTTGCCGAAGGATGATTTTCTGATTCGGGAGACGGTGAAGAATGTCTATCGTTCCGGACGTGGGTTTGCCGATAAGAGCAGTCTGCTTCCCGAGCAGATATTCGTTATGCAGATGGATGAGTTTATGAAACGCCGCTATGAGTTTCGTTTCAACCAGTTGACTACACAGGTGGAATGTCGGGAGCGGAATACCTTTAATTTCTATTTTCATCCGGTGGACAAACGGCAGATGGCAAGCATTACGATGAATGCGCAGTACGAGGGGCTTAAGCTTTGGGACAAGGATGTGGTGCGTTATCTGAATTCCGATCATGTTCCTGTGTATCAACCAGCTGAGGAATTTCTTTATGACCTTCCCCATTGGGATGGAAAGGATCATATTGGGGATCTGGCAAAACGGGTGCCTTGCGACAATCCTCATTGGCCGCATTTGTTTCGCCGTTGGTTTCTCAGCATGGTAGCGCATTGGCGTGGAATGATGAGGAAGAATTATGCGAATAGCACTTCGCCGATATTGGTTGGCCCGCAGGCATACAGAAAATCTACGTTCTGCCGTTTGATTCTGCAACCGTGTCTGCAGGCTTATTATACGGATAGCATTGATTTCAGCCGGAAGCGGGATGCGGAACTGTATCTGAATCGTTTCCTGTTGATTAATATGGATGAATTCGACCAGATCAGCATTACTCAACAGCCTTTCCTAAAGCATATTCTTCAAAAACCGGTTGTGAACACAAGGCGTCCCAATGCTTCGGCGGTGGAGGAACTTCGGCGCTATGCTTCTTTTATCGGTACGAGTAATCATAAGGACTTGTTGACGGACACTTCCGGCAGCCGCCGCTATATCGCTGTCGAGGTGACGGGAGTGATAGATGTCGTCCGTCCTATTGATTACGAACAGCTTTACGCGCAAGCGATGGCGGCATTATATAAGAATGAACGGTATTGGTTTGACGAGCGGGATGAGGCCATCATGACGGAAGCCAATCAGGAATTTGAGCAGTCGCCCGCTATTGAACAGTTGTTTCAGGTGTATTATCGGGCGGCAGGAAAGGAGGAAGAAGGCGAATGGTTGCTTGCTGCGGATATATTGCAACGTATACAGAAAGCCGCCAAAATGAAATTCTCCTTCGGACAAGCCACTCATTTCGGGCGTATCCTGCGACGGTTGGGAGTAGAGTCGTTCAGGAAAACACATGGGGTTTATTATCATGTAGTGGCTTTGGAGTGATTTGTTTTGCGCGTAAAACATTTATTATTTCCTATTGTAGAAGCAGGTATTTGGCTAATGTTAATGATTAGGGACTTAAATTTGAAATTTCTATCTTTGCTGCATTATTAAAATAATATATAAAAGCATCAAGATATAACAGATTTATTGTAACTTTACCCGCTAAATAACAGAATAATATGGTTTTTAATGAGGTTGAAATAAATAATTTTAGAGGAATAAAACATCTTGTTCTTTCTGATTTAAGGCAAATAAATTTGCTGGTAGGTAAAAATAATTGCGGTAAATCGACAGTGCTTGATGGTATATTTTTATTGTCTGGATTTTCAAATCCTCTTCTTAACTTAAGAATCAATCAATTTAGAGATTATAATAGGTTCAATGAAGAAGATCTTGCTTTGAACTTTTATAATATGATTTCTGACAATCATATTCAAATATCTGGTAATATGATGGATGGAACTATTAGAGAATTGAAAATCACTCCTATCGTTTCCGAATCTCAAATCGTTATATCTAAAGAGGATATTTCTACTCAGGCTCTTTCAAATAAAGAAGCTAATATAAGTACCGGCTTGACAATGAATTTTAGCTATACCAAAGCTGATAATGAAAAGAAAAGTGATAGCGCGGCAATTATCATTACCTCGAAAGGAGTTGATGGCAATATAAAAGTAAGGTCCTCTAAGGAATACAAAGAGACGCTATCCGGGGTATATATTAATTCTAAATTTGCATTCAATATTGCCGTTGATAACTTGACACGTATAATAGAAGAAAAACAGGAGCAAGTAATAGTGGAAATATTGCAACATATAGAACCTAGAATAAAGTCTATTGCAGTGTTAAAATCAGGCGTTAATGTTGACATAGGGTTGAATAGATTGGTTCCTATTAATATGTTAGGGGATGGAATAAGGAAATTATTAGCGATAATAACATCTCTCTATGAATGTAAGAAAGGACTTGTTCTTATCGATGAAATAGATAATGGGATGCATTTTTCTTCTTTATCTTCTTTATGGAAAGCTATTATAAAAACTGCGAACTTATTGGATGTTCAGGTTTTTGCAACTACACATAATATTGAATCTTTGCAGTCCTTAAATAAAGTATTATCTGATAGTGAATGTATTGAATCTCAAAATGATATAATGTGTTATTCATTGAGGCATATGCCAACAGACGAATTGAAAGCTTATCAATATCCCTATGAAAAGTTTCAGTATGTTATTAATCAAGAAATTGAAATACGATGATTAGAATTTTTGTAGAGGGGAGAGATTCAGAGTTTTTAGACAAGTACCTCCTTTTCCTTTTGGGGGAAAACAAAGGAATGTGGGAAATTATTCAAGCTGGAGGGTATAGCAAGCTGCACTTATTAGATCAGCAGTTTAAAGAAAATACAGAACGAGGGGGTGTTAATTTGATAATCTTTGATGCGGATTCTGCTGATAATGGGGGAGGATATATTGTCAGGAAAAGCTATCTTCAAGAGAGATTGGAAGAACTATCTATATCTGCTGAATTATTTTTATTTCCAAATGACAAAGAAGATGGCGATTTTGAATTATTATTAGAACATATTGTTAATGAAGAGCATACATGCCTTCTAAAATGCTTTGAGGGTTATGAAAAGTGTGTTGCTGGACATGTAGATAACGAAGGTAATTCTCAATATATTACTCCAAATAGAAAAGCCAAAATATATGCTTATTTAGAGTCTATAAAGAAATCAAAAAAAGAACTTGAACGTTTTAAGAACAAAAAAGAGTTTTTTTTCGATAATCCTAAGTATTGGAATTTAGAGGCTGAGTATTTACTTCCTCTAAAACAATTTTTATTGAATGTTATTCAAATCTGATTAGAAAGCTAATTGACAATGATATTATTAAGTTTTGACACAGAGGAGTTTGATGTACCCCGTGAACATGGAGTGGACTTTCCGCTGGATAAGGCAATGGAAGTATCGGTTTATGGTACGAACAAGATACTGGACTGTCTGAAAAAGAATGGGGTGCGGGCTACTTTTTTCTGTACAAGCAACTTTGCGGAGAATGCTCCGGAGGTGATGCGCCGTATTATGGATGAAGGGCATGAAGTGGCGGCTCATGGGTGTGACCATTGGCAGCCTCAGGTTTCGGATGTCAGTCGTTCCAAAGAGATACTCGAACGGTTGACGGGGAGGAAGATAGAGGGGTATCGCCAGCCTCGTATGTTTCCGGTGTCCGATGAAGAGATAGAGCGGATGGGATATCTGTATAATTCTTCATTGAATCCGGCGTTTATTCCCGGCAGATATATGCATCTTTCCGAGCCGCGTACTTGCTTTATGACGGGTAAGGTTCTTCAAATTCCTGCGTCGGTGACTCCGTGGATACGTTTTCCGCTATTCTGGTTGTCTTGCCATAATCTCCCGGTGAAGTTGTACCAATGGATGGCAAACAGGGTGCTGAAGCACGACGGCTATTTTGTGACCTATTTTCACCCGTGGGAGTTTTATCCATTGAATGAACATCCCGAATTTAAAATGCCGTTTATTATCCGTAATCATTCCGGCAAAGGGATGGAAGAACGGCTGGATCTGCTGATCCGTAACTTCAAGGAGAAGAAAGCCAATTTCCTGACGTACTCGGAATTTGCGAAAATGAAACGGACAGAACTAACTAAATAGAACGAGAAATGATTAAATTGGCAATTGTGTCTCCCTGCTATAATGAGGAAGAAGTGTTGGAACAGTCAGCCGCCCGTTTGACAGCCTTGTTTGATGAGCTGGTTGGGAAGGAAAAGATCAGTGCGGACAGCTTCGTGCTTTTTGTAAATGATGGTAGCAAGGACCGTACGTGGAACATTATCAAGAAGCTGCATAAGGAGAATCCTTACGTGAAAGGAATGAATCTGGCGCGGAACGTAGGTCACCAGAGCGCTATCATGGCAGGGATGATGACTGCCAAAGACTGGAGTGACGCCGTTGTTACCATTGATGCGGATTTGCAGGATGACCTGAATGCGATAGAGGAAATGATTGATGCTTATACAGCCGGTTACGATGTGGTGTACGGAGTGAAGGTCTCCCGCCAGGCCGACCCGTTGTTGAAACGTCTCTCCGCTACGGCTTTCTACAAACTGCAGCGCAGGATGGGAGTGGAATCCATTTATAACCATGCCGATTTCCGCTTTCTGAGCCGGAGGGTACTGGAACAGTTGTCACATTATCAAGAGCGTAATCTATACCTGCGCGGCATTATTCCTCTGTTGGGCTTTCCTTCTACTACGGTGGACGACGTGATTCGGGAACGCACAGCCGGAAGCTCTAAATATACTCTGCGGAAAATGCTGGGACTGGCTCTCGACGGAATAACCTCCTTCTCGGTGAAGCCGATTTATGGCATTGTCTATTTGGGTATTATCTTTGTCTTTATCAGCATTCTGATCGGTTTTTATGTCCTTTATTCGTTGATTGCGGGAACGGCGGAACATGGCTGGGCCTCTCTGATGTTATCCGTATGGTTTGTAGGCGGTGTCGTCCTGATGTCAATCGGTGCGGTAGGGCTGTACATCGGAAAGATATATAAAGAGGTGAAACATCGTCCGCTTTATAATGTAGAAGAGGTGTTATGCGATGAGGATAAACAAAGTCATTAAAGAGACATGGGAACAACACCCGGACTGGCAGGAGAAATTCTGGCAGTTTATGCGTTTTGGCATCGTCGGTACGATATCTTCGGCGATTCACTATGGCGTATATTGTCTGGTGCTGTTGGCAGCCAATCCGACGCTTTCTTTTACGGCAGGTTATGCAGTCGGATTTGTCTGTAACTATTTTCTAACTACATTCTTTACATTCCGTTCCAAACCCTCATCGCGCAACGCCGTCGGGTTTGGTTTTAGTCATTTACTCAATTATCTGCTTGAGGTAGGTTTGCTGAACCTTTTCCTGTGGATCGGATTCGGTGAGTTTCTCGCTCCTATATTGGTGCTTATCGTAGTCGTTCCCATCAATTTCCTGATTCTTCACTTCGTATATACTTATAAAAATAAACAGTAGGGCTGCTTTCAGAACTATTCATAAAAAGAAAAAGCTATTATGAAACGTTTTCTAAATCTTATTGTATATATACTTTCCGTGCATCTTTCCGCTCTGATAATCACCGGATTGTTCAGAGGGGTATTGTTCATTTCTTCTCACCATCAACTGACTGCCGAAGCACTGTCTGATAAAAGTCTGTCATTGATAGCATTTATACATGGAGTATGGTTCGATAACGTGATAGGTTGTTACATATTACTGCTTCCGCTGACGGTAGCTGTAGTCTGTGGGCTTTGCAACTGTTACGGGAAGGCTTTATTCCGTTTCTTCACTATCTTCTTCAGTGTCTTTTATGGGTTGGTTTATCTGATCAGTGCGGCCGATATTCCTTATTTCGCCTACTTTTTCAAGCATATCAATTCTTCCATTTTCGAATGGTTCGGTTATGCGGGTACTACTGCGGGGATGATATTGGGAGAGACTTCCTATTATTTGTCCATTGCCTTATTCCTGCTCTTTTTGATTGGCTTTATTGTGTGGATTGCCTTTCTTGGCCGGTATTTCCGTCACCGTTGCCTGTTTGCTCCCGGTTCATTCCCTTGCTTGGAACGAAGTGTTGCGGGTTTGGTAGGGCTTGGCTTGATCGGGCTCTGTGTATTTGGCATTAGGGGACGTACAGGCTATAATCCGATCAAGGTAAGTGCCGCTTATTTCTGTCAGGATGCCTTTTTGAATCAGTTGGGAGTCAGTCCGACTTTTAATTTGTTGACGAGCGTGCTGGACGACCGACGGCCGGAAAACAGATATCTGCATCTGATGGATGAACAGGAAGCGTTGGAAAAAGTAAAAGCTTTGTTAGCACGGCCGGGTGAACCGGATGTCTCTCCGTTGGCGGTTTATCGGCATAATTCACAGGATAGTGTATCGCAACGCCGTCCCAATGTGGTATTGATTATGATGGAGTCGATGTCGTCCAATTTTATGAAACGTTTCGGGCAGTCACAGAATCTGACTCCTTTTTTGGATAGCCTGTATGCCTGTTCCCTTAGTTTCCCCAACTTTTATTCGGCGGGGATTCACACCAATCATGGTTTGTACGCTACTTTATATTCTTTTCCTGCCATGATGAAACGGAACTTGATGAAAGGTTCGGTGATTCCCCATTATTCGGGATTGCCTACGGTATTGAAGGAGAATGGATATCATAATCTGTTTTTTATGACACATGAAGGGCAGTACGATAATATGAATGCCTTTTTCAGGACGAACGGTTTTGATGAGGTCTTTGCTCAGGAAGATTATCCGTCTGAGAAGGTTGTGAATAGTTTTGGAGTACAGGATGATTTCTTATACGACTATGCTATTCCGGTTTTGAATCGGACGGCAGACGAAGGGCAACCGTTTTTCGCTACCTTATTGTCAATCAGCAATCATCCGCCTTATGTAATACCTCCTTATTTCCATCCCCGAACGGACAAACCGGAAACTCAGATTGTGGAATATGCGGACTGGGCTTTGCGTAAATTTTTCGAAGAAGCGCGCAAGCAGCCGTGGTTTGAGAATACGATATTCGTGTTGGAGGGAGATCATGGCAAATTGGTTGGGGATGCGGAGTGTGAGCTTCCGCAATCGTATAATCATATCCCGTTGATGATTTATTCCAACAGTATAACTCCTGCGGAACATACGGCTTTTGGCGGACAAATAGACATACAGCCTACGGTATTGGGACTGTTGGGTATTGATTATTTGCAGAATAATTTCGGAGTGGACTTGTTGAAAGAAGAACGTCCGTGTATGTTTTATACAGCCGATAATATGATTGTAGGCCGTAATGCGACTCAGTTGTATATGTACAATTATGAGACGAATCAGGAATTTGCCTATCATACCGATAATGGAAAGCTGGTTCACGTTCCGATGGATGATAGTTTTCTGCCCTTGAAAGAATATAGTTTTTCCATGCTCCAGTCAGCGGAATATCTGGTGAAGCATGGAAAAACAGTGAATTCATCCGAGACTACTTTTTGATGAATTTGTATATCTCGGCAGTCTGGCGAAGAACGGGTTTGGGTGATTGATAGACCCGTTCGAATTGGTAGCCTTCCTTTTCGAACTCGGGAAGATTCCGTTCTGCATCCTGCATTCCTATTAGCAAGAACCCTTCCGAAGGACGGTCTTTGTAGAAGTTTCCGATCCGGTTTCCCAGATAGAAGTTGATCTCAAAATAGTGTACAGGGTCACCTATGGAACGTACACCGGCTTCGATAAATTCGTAAAGCGTGCCTGCACTTGCCGGTACTACCCGGTCTATTTCCGCAGCAACGGATTTTACCGATTTTGAATTGAGAATAGGTGGCTGGTAAGCTCCGTCCAGTGCGATATACATTCCCATAGTCAGGGCAACGATGGCATAGAGGAATCGGTTGCTGAGTGTATATTTGCGTTGATAGAACCACCAGCAGATGCCAAGCAACGTAGGAATGGCAATTAATATGAAAGAGCCGATTCCGTTAATGTTCTGTATGGCACGCAGGAAATTGATGTTGTTCTGCGCATGACGGCCTTGAAAGATTGTTTCCGGGATAAGACCGCATTTCACGGCAATGAAACAGGCAAATAATAGTAAACTCAGTACGGCGAGGATACTACCGTATACTTTTATCACTTTAGAGCGTTTCTTCACCAGATAGAATAAATATTTGGCCAGGAAGTATGCGATGAAAGGATAAATAGGCATTAGGTATACGCTACGTTTACTTTGCGGTATGCAGTAGAATATGAATGTGGCAACTATGCTGGTAAGAGCGAACAAATCCACCGGATCCATATTCTTGATCCATGCGGTAAAGCGTTTCCACCAGGCAGCCGGCTGGATACTGAATTTATGATAGGTGAGACTGAAAAGAGAAAGCACTGCCAATAACGTCCAAGGTACATAACCGGCAAACAGGGTTACGAAGTTGTAATGCCAGGGATTCACGCAGGAGTCGTAACTCATTGTGTTGGTCATACGTCCGAAGTTCTCTTCCATGACTAATGCAAGGAATTCTTCTCCCCCTTGTTGGTAAGCGGCTATGTACCAACAGAACGGCAAGATGAGTGAAAGGATGGCCCATGCGGAAAGGAGAAGGAAAGCCCTGAAGAAGTTTACTCCTCTGAGCAGAAGGAATACACCTGTAACCAGACAGGGAATGATCGTACCTACCGGACCTTTGGTCAACGTTCCCAAACTCATAAGAAGGATGGCTAGCCAGGGAATGCCTTTAAGCCCTTTCTCGTACCATCTGTAAAAACAATATAACGCACAGACGGTGAGGGCTGTCAGCACCATATCCACCCGGCAGTTGGCTCCGGCACGATGTAACTCGAAGTTGGTCAAGGTGATGAATGCGGTGAGCAGCGCCACTTCCGTTCCTTTTCTTTTGGCGAAGAAAAGAAAGCCGAAAAGAGTCATGGAGATTAGCGCGATGGCCGATGGCAAACGGGAAGTCATCTCCGTAACCTGACCGCCGTTCAATGTTGAAACGGCTGCAATAGTCCAATGGAAGAAAGGTGGTTTGTAGGGTATCTCTCCTCCATTATTTCTCGGCAAAATCCAGTTGTCGCTTTCCAACATAGAATAGGATACAATCGATTCGCGGGGCTCGCCTTTGGTGTGATACTCCGGCAGCCCGAGAAAAGGAAGGATCGTTACTACGCAAATGACTAATAGTAGCCAGAAAGCTTTGTTAGAAGTCAATGTTTTCATATTTACTTGTTTTGAATTTTATATCATATTTATTTTCTTCCGAAGTCCGCCGGGATTTCTCCCCATTCTTTCGTTTCCCATTTGAGGATACGGGTAGTGTAGGTATTCGTGTTCAGCCACTTTTCCGCCCGTTCTATCAATTGGAACAGTGCTTCTGTTTCCTCATTTCGGGGGAGTTTGGTCTTGCACTTCTTTTGTCGTACCCAACTGATGGCATTGACACTGTCGCTATAAATGGGCATATCGAATCCTTTCTGTTTCAATATCGCCAGTCCGTGCACGATAGCCAGAAATTCTCCGATATTATTCGTTCCTTTCATCGGACCGAAATGGAAGATCTCTTGTCGGCTGGCTATGTGTACGCCGCGATATTCCATAGGGCCGGGATTTCCACTGCAAGCCGCGTCTACCGCCAGACTATTGTCTATCACGGAAGGAGGCAACAGATCGGAGGATATCTTTTCATTTTTCTTTTTTGCGTTTTTTCCTATATAAGCGTATGGTGAGGCTGAGAGTGCGCGTTCGGCTTCTTCACGGGTGTCGAAAGATTTATATTTGGCGCCTTCATACCCTTTGATTTGGAGCTGGCAATCCGTCCAGGAGGTATAAACTCCGGGAGTGACGCCTTCCCATACTACGTAGAATTTCTGTTTAGCCATAAAAGATAATGGTTTATTCGGCTGCGAAGGTACGAATATATTCTCTAACTGAACAAGTTAGTAGAGTTACTTGTTATAAAAAAAAGAGAGTTTAAGAAATATCATATATAAGAAAGGAAATATTATGGAAAGATCTTTTAGTGAAGCATTAAAACATCGTCGGACTTACTATTCAATTACTAATCAGTCACCTATATCCGATCAGGAAATCGAGTGTATCGTGAGTACGGTTGTTCGTCATGTGCCTTCGGCATTTAATTCCCAGTCCACACGCGTGGTGTTACTGCTGGGTGAGTCTCACAAAAAATTGTGGAAAATCGTGAAAGACGCTTTGAAGAAGATTGTGCCGGCAGACGCCTTTGTGAAAACAGAGGAGAAGATAGACCACTCGTTTGCCTGTGGATATGGCACTGTGTTGTTCTTTGAAGATCAGAAAGTAGTCAAAGGGCTTCAGGAAGCTTTCCCCTCCTATCAGGAAAACTTTCCGGGATGGTCGCTGCAAACTTCCGCCATGCACCAACTGGCTATGTGGACAATGCTGGAAGATGTGGGCTTCGGAGCGTCATTGCAACATTATAACCCGTTGATTGACGAGGAAGTGCGTCGGACATGGAACTTGCCGGAGCATTGGCACTTGATTGCCGAAATGCCGTTCGGGCTTCCTGCCGGAAAACCGGGAGAAAAAGAATTCCAACCGCTCGAAGAAAGAGTGAAAATCTTTAAATAATGAAATAAATGACTAATTTTGCAGGTAAAATTAGTCATTTATGATTCGTATCTTCCTTACCGGCTATATGGGCGCCGGAAAAACGACATTGGGCAAGGCTTTTGCCCGCAAGTTGAATATACCGTTCATTGATCTGGATTGGTATATCGAAGAGCGTTTCCACAAAACGGTGGGAGAGTTATTCACAGAACGGGGTGAGGCCGGATTCAGGGAGCTGGAGAGGAATATGCTTCATGAGGTAGCCGAGTTCGAAAATGTGGTAATCTCTACGGGTGGGGGAGCGCCTTGTTTTTTTGATAATATGGAGTTTATGAATCGGGCAGGTAAGACGGTTTTTCTGGATGTGCATCCCGATGTGCTGTTCAGACGCTTGCGTGTGGCCAAGCAGCAGCGTCCCATCCTTCAGGGAAAAGAAGATGACGAGTTGAAGACTTTTATCATACAGGCACTTGAAAAACGCGCGCCTTTTTATCATCAGGCACATTATATCTTTAATGCGGACGAATTGGAAGACCGATGGCAGATTGAAACATCGGTGCAACGTTTGCAACAACTTCTCGGATTATAACATAATTGAACGAATTAATAGGCAATTAATTGGCAAGATGTAGATAAATCTGTATTTTTGCCCTCCAATTATTTACTAAAAACACTGAATTACAGAAAAATGAGAAAGTGGCGTATTGAAGATTCTGAGGAACTCTACAACATCACGGGTTGGGGGACCTCGTACTTTGGTATTAATGACAAAGGACATGTCGTTGTTACACCGCGTAGAGACGGAGTGACTGTCGATCTGAAAGAATTGGTTGACGAGTTGCAGTTGCGGGATGTGGCAGCCCCTATGCTGGTACGTTTCCCGGATATTCTGGACAACCGTATTGAAAAGATGTCGTCTTGTTTCAAACAGGCGGCTGAGGAATACGGGTATAAAGCGCAGAACTTTATTATCTATCCGATCAAGGTCAACCAGATGCGCCCTGTAGTGGAGGAAATTATCAGTCACGGAAAGAAGTTCAATCTTGGACTGGAAGCCGGTTCCAAGCCTGAGCTCCATGCGGTGATTGCCGTCAATACGGATTCCGACTCATTGATTGTCTGCAATGGTTATAAAGACGAAAGTTATATAGAGCTGGCTTTGCTTGCCCAGAAAATGGGTAAACGTATCTTCCTCGTTGTGGAGAAGATGAACGAGCTTAAGCTGATAGCGAAGATGGCAAAACAGCTGAATGTGGAACCCAACATCGGTATCCGTATCAAACTCGCTTCTTCCGGTAGCGGAAAGTGGGAAGAGTCGGGAGGAGATGCCAGCAAGTTCGGCTTGACTTCCAGTGAGTTGCTCGAAGCACTCGATTTTCTGGAAAGTAAGGGCATGAAGGATTGTCTGAAGTTGATTCATTTCCATATCGGAAGTCAGGTGACGAAGATCCGCCGCATCAAGACCGCTTTGCGCGAGGCTTCACAGTTCTATGTGCAACTTCATTCGATGGGATTCAAGGTCGAGTTTGTCGATATCGGCGGCGGATTGGGAGTCGATTATGACGGAACACGTTCATCCAGCAGTGAGGGGAGTGTCAATTATTCGATCCAGGAATATGTGAACGACTCGATTTCCACTTTGGTGGACGTGAGTGACAAGAACGGTATCCCGCATCCGAACATCATAACAGAGAGTGGCCGTGCCTTGACGGCGCATCATTCGGTACTTATCTTTGAGGTGCTCGAAACGGCTACCTTGCCCGAATGGGACGATGAAGAGGAGATTGCTCCGGATGCACATGAACTGGTGCAGGAATTGTATGCCATTTGGGATACACTGAACCAGAATAAGATGTTGGAGGCTTGGCATGATGCGCAGCAGATCAGGGAAGAGGCGTTGGATTTGTTTAGTCATGGAATCGTGGACTTGAAGACCCGTGCGCAGATCGAGCGTCTGTATTGGTCGATCACTCGTGAGATCAATCAGATTGCCGGTGGTTTGAAACATGCGCCTGATGAATTCCGGGGATTGTCTAAGTTGTTGGCGGATAAATACTTCTGTAACTTCTCATTGTTCCAGTCATTGCCGGACTCTTGGGCGATTGACCAGATATTCCCGATTATGCCTATACAGCGGTTGGATGAAAAGCCCGAACGTTCGGCTACTTTGCAGGATATAACCTGTGATTCGGACGGTAAGATTGCCAACTTTATTTCTACGCGTAATGTAGCTCATTATCTGCCTGTACATGCTTTGAAGAAAACGGAGCCTTATTATGTCGCTGTTTTCCTTGTGGGGGCTTATCAGGAGATTTTGGGAGATATGCATAACTTATTCGGTGACACGAATGCCGTACACGTTTCGGTGAATGAGAAGGGATACAGTATCGAACAGATTATTGATGGAGAAACGGTAGCGGAAGTACTGGACTATGTGCAATACAGTCCGAAGAAACTGGTACGTACACTCGAAACTTGGGTGACGAAATCGGTGAAAGAGGGTAAGATCTCTTTGGAAGAAGGAAAAGAATTTCTTTCCAACTACCGTTCGGGACTTTATGGATATACGTATTTGGAATAATAATGAGAGAAAAACTAACAGTAATTAAGGTGGGTGGCAAAATCGTAGAAGAGGAAGCCACCCTTCGTCAGTTGTTAAATGACTTTGCTGCCATTGAAGGACACAAAGTGCTGGTTCACGGCGGCGGTCGTTCGGCTACAAAGATTGCCGCACAACTGGGCATTGAAAGCAAAATGGTGAATGGTCGCCGTATTACTGATGCGGAGACATTGAAAGTGGTAACTATGGTGTATGGCGGTTTGGTCAATAAGAGTATTGTTGCCGGACTGCAGGCACGCGGAGTGAATGCACTCGGATTGACCGGAGCGGATATGAATGTGATCCGGTCGGTGAAACGTCCGGTCAAGGATGTGGATTATGGATTTGTTGGGGATGTGGAAAAGGTAGATGCAACTTTACTGTCGGATTTGATACACAAAGGAGTTGTTCCGGTGATGGCTCCATTGACACATGACGGACAGGGAAATATGCTGAATACCAATGCGGATACGATTGCCGGAGAGACGGCTAAGGCTTTGTCGGCACTGTTTGATGTGACGTTGGTATATTGTTTCGAAAAGAAAGGAGTGCTGCGTGACGAGAACGATGACGATAGTGTGATTCCGCAGATTACCCGTGCCGAATTCGAACAATACGTAGCCAACGGCGTTATTCAAGGCGGTATGATTCCGAAGTTGGAGAACTCTTTTGAAGCAATAAATGCGGGGGTGTCGGAAGTGATAATCACCTTAGCGTCAGCGATTAACGACAATGGAGGAACAAGGATAAAAAAATAATTCAAAAAAAAGTAGTGGGCGCCTGTAACTTTTCGTATCCTAGCCCGTCATTATTATAGAGATGCAAGAAATCAGCTTCCGAAACGATATTTTGCCGTTGAAAGATAAACTCTTTCGATTGGCTCTCAGAATTACTCTGGATAGAGCCGAAGCCGAGGATGTCGTTCAGGATACCATGATAAGAGTGTGGAACAAGCGTGATGAGTGGTCGCAATTCGAATCGGTCGAAGCCTATTGCCTGATTGTGGCAAAGAATCTGGCGATAGACCGGAGTCAGAAGAAAGAAGCTCAGAATGTGGAACTCACTCCGGAAATGGAGGAGGAGCCTGATGCCAATAGTCCGTATGACCGGATGGTTCATGATGAAAAAATGAGGATCATTAACAGACTGGTCGATGAACTTCCCGAAAAACAGCGGCTTATCATGCAACTGAGGGACATTGAAGGTGAAAGCTATAAAAAAATTGCAGCCCTTCTGAATCTGACCGAGGAACAGGTAAAAGTAAATCTGTTCAGAGCCAGACAAAAGGTAAAACAAAGGTATTTAGAAATTGACGAATATGGATTATAAAGATATAGAACAGCTCTTGGAGCGATATTGGCAATGCGAGACTTCTGTTGAGGAGGAAGCGGCATTGCGTGACTTCTTCTTAAAAGAAGAGGTTCCGGCTCATCTGCTCCGTTATAAGAACTTGTTCGTTTATCAACAGGTTCAGCAAGAGGTAGGGCTGGGCGAAGACTTTGACGCGCGTATTCTGGCAGAGGTAGAGCCGGTGGTGGTAAAAGCAAAACGCTTGACGCTGGTCGGTCGCTTCGTTCCTCTGTTCAAGGCGGCTGCCGTAATTGCAATTATCCTGTCGTTGGGGAATGTGGCGCAACATTCTTTTTCCGGAGATGACGGAAGTGTATTGGCGGCAGATACCATTGGTAAACAGGTAACCGCACCGTCGGTCGCAATCTCGAATGACGTGAAAGCGGATCAGGCACTCGTCGACAGTTTGGCGAGGATTGATCATAAGGCGCACGTTATGAACGAATAGACATTTTCATTTGCTTTAAACATATAATATAGTTAGTGTGCTTAATTAAAACAACAACGAAGGCGAAACTGTGAAGTTTTCAATTCTCTCAATTTTTTAGATTAAAACTAACTAAATAAATGGGCTACCGCGTGATGCAGTAGCCCTTTTATGTATCACCTTACTTTTTTTATTAATTTTGTGTCTCAATTATGATGAAGGAAACAATTATAGAAGATAGTGAATTGGGATGTTTGATCGTGCGTGTTAATCCGCGTGCGCGAAGTCTGGTGTTCCGTACAAAGAGAGAAGCTGTCTATGTCTCGGTTCCTCCGGGCACTACATTGAAAGAAGTAAAGCAGGCGATCGAGAATCTTCGTGGAAAACTTCTGGCTTCCCGTCAAAAGATGGGTCGGCCGTTGATTGATTTGAATTATAAGATTGAAGCTGAGTTTTTCAAACTGTCTCTGGTATCCGGAGAGAAAGACCGCTTTCTGGCAAATTCACGATTGGGCTTTATGCAAATCGTTTGTCCGCCTGATGCGGACTTTGCGGACGAAAATCTGCAGGATTGGCTGCGTAAGGTGATTGAAGAATCAATGAGGAGGAATGCGAAAAGTATTCTTCCACCACGTTTGGAACGCTTGGCCAGGCAACATGGGCTGTCTTACACAAGCGTGAAAATAAATTCCAGCCAAGGCAGATGGGGGAGTTGCTCGGGTCGGAAAACTATTAATTTGTCCTATTATCTAGTGTTACTACCCTCTCATCTGATAGACTACGTACTTCTGCATGAACTGTGCCATACCCGCGAGATGAATCACGGCGAACGTTTCTGGGCGCTTCTGAATCAATTTACGGAAGGCAAGGCATTGGCGCTTCGAGGAGAACTGAAGAAATATCGTACAGAAATATAAGGCTTAATCCTATCGTGCCAGTTGCTTGATGCCATCCGCCTCTTTCTCAAACCGGTAAGTTTCTCCCTTCTCGCTAAGGTCAAAAGTGGATACCAGTTCCGTTTGATTGTCTACAATCAGTAATGCGCTCTGTTCGGCAAAACGACCGACTTCCACCGTGTACGGCTCTTCGGGCATGGTTCGGTTGGAAATCAGACTGTCGTTGACAAATAAGGAAATGGAATCTCCGGCAAATCCTTTGACCAGGCTGATGGTATAGGTTTCGATGAAATGTCGTTCTTCCTGCTTTTCCCGTTGCAGGCGCATACTCATATAAATAAAAATAACAACGACAAAGATGACGGCAAAAGCCAGGATTCCGTTGCCTACCATGAACTGTTTATTGGTGTTTAGACGATGTGCCATAGTGCTTATTTTTTTAATTGCGGTGTAAAGATACAAAGATAAGGCTGTTAATTCATACTTTTTTTCTTTAATGTTTTGTAGTCGAACAGATTATTTATATCTTTGCAACCGAAAACGGATGAAAGGTGGAGGGGCGATTAAGCTCCTTTTTTTGTTCTTATATAGTTAATAAATGATAGAAAAGAAAACTGTTTGTCAGATTGTAGAAGAGTGGCTGGAAGGAAAAGACTACTTTCTAGTAGAAGTGACCGTGAGCCCGGATGACAAGATCGTGGTTGAGATAGACCATGCGGAAGGTGTTTGGATTGAAGATTGTGTGGAGCTTAGCCGCTACATAGAGTCGAAACTGAACCGTGAAGAGGAGGATTATGAACTGGAAGTGGGTTCGGCCGGTATCGGACAGCCCTTTAAGGTGCTGCAACAGTATTACATCCACATCGGACAGGAAGTGGAAGTGATGACTAAGGGTGGACAGAAACTGACCGGTGTTCTGAAAGATGCGGATGAAGAGAAATTTACAGTGTCTGTACAGAAGAAAGTGAAAATGGAAGGTGCTAAGCGTCCGAAACTGGTGGAAGAGGACGAAACCTTCACTTACGAGCAAATAAAATATACTAAATACTTAATTAGCTTTAAATAGTTATGGCCAAAAAAGAAGAAACAATCAGCTTGATTGATACATTTTCGGAATTTAAGGAACTGAAAAATATCGATAGAACGACGATGGTTAGCGTACTGGAAGAGTCGTTTCGTAGTGTTATCGCGAAAATGTTTGGCACCGATGAGAATTACGACGTGATCGTGAACCCGGACAAGGGGGACTTCGAGATATGGCGTAACCGTGAAGTTGTGGCCGATGAAGACCTGACGAACCCGAATATGCAGATCTCATTGAGTGAAGCGCAGAAAATCGATGCTTCCTATGAGGTGGGTGAAGAGGTGACTGACGAAGTGATCTTTGCCAAATTCGGTCGTCGTGCTATCCTGAATCTCCGCCAGACATTGGCTTCCAAGATTCTGGAATTGGAAAAAGACAGTATTTATAATAAATATATAGATAAGGTAGGTACAATCATCAATGCAGAAGTTTATCAAATCTGGAAAAAGGAAATGTTGCTTCTGGACGATGAAGGAAACGAGTTGCTGTTGCCGAAGACGGAGCAAATCCCAAGCGATTTCTATCGTAAAGGTGAAACGGCCCGTGCGGTGGTTGCCCGCGTGGACAACAAGAATAATAATCCTAAGATTATCTTGTCACGTACTTCTCCCGTTTTCCTGCAACGTCTGTTCGAGATGGAAGTACCCGAAATTAATGATGGTTTGATTACCATTAAGAAGATTGCCCGTATTCCCGGCGAACGTGCCAAGATTGCGGTGGAATCATACGATGACAGAATCGACCCCGTAGGAGCCTGCGTAGGTGTAAAGGGTAGTCGTATTCATGGCATTGTTCGTGAATTGCGCAATGAGAATATTGATGTAATCAATTATACATCGAACATTTCATTGTTTATACAGCGTGCTTTGAGCCCGGCTAAGATTTCTTCTATCCGTCTGAACGAGGAGGAGAAAAAAGCGGAGGTATTCCTCAAACCGGAAGAAGTTTCGTTGGCTATCGGTAAAGGCGGTTTGAATATCAAACTGGCCAGTATGTTAACTGAGTACACTATCGACGTGTTCCGTGAGTTGGATGAGAGTGTAGCTGATGAGGATATCTATCTCGATGAATTCAGAGACGAAATCGACGGATGGGTGATCGACGCTATCAAAGCTATCGGCATCGATACGGCGAAGGCTGTGTTGAATGCTCCTCGTGAGATGTTGATTGAAAAGACGGACTTGGAAGAAGAGACGGTGGACGAGGTAATACGCATTTTGAAATCGGAGTTTGAAGAAAGTGAGAATTGAGAATTGAGAGTTGAGAGTGAATGTGGATTTTCTTCCACTCTCCACTCTCAATTCTCCACTCTCCACTTCTTAAAGCTCCATTTATTCATTAAATTTAAAATATGACGATAAGGTTAAACAAAGTTACAAGAGATTTGAACGTAGGAATCGCGACGGTAGTTGAGTTCCTGCAAAAGAAGGGGTATACCGTTGAGGCTAATCCTAATACAAAAATTAGCGAGGAGCAATACGCTATACTCGTAAAAGAGTTTAGTACAGATAAGAACCTTAGACTTGAGTCGGAGCGTTTCATTCAGGAACGTCAGAATAAGGATCGTAATAAGGCGTCGGTATCGATTGAAGGCTTTGAAAAGCAGCCGGAAAAACCGAAGTCGGAAGATGTGATCAAAACAGTCGTACCGGAGGATGCACGCCCGAAGTTTAAACCTGTCGGGAAAATTGACTTGGATAAATTGAACGGTCGTAGAACTGAGAAAGTTGAGAAAGAACCGGAACAGAAGAAAGAAACTGTTGAAGAACGTCCAGTAGCTCAACCGGAAGTGAAGAAGGAACCTGAGGTGAAGGTAGAAGAGGTGGTAGCGCCTGTTCAGGCGGAACCTGTGGCTAAACAAGTTGAACCGGTCAAACAGGCAGAACCGGTGAAGCAACCGGAGGCTGTAAAACCGGAACCGGTGAAAGAACCGGAACCTATAGTGGAAAAGCAACCGGCAGAAGTTGAAAAAGTAGTGGAGGAAGTGATTAAAGAAGAGCCGAAGGTAGAAGTTGCACCTGTGAAGGCGGAAGAACATAACAGCATGGAACAACCTGTGAAAGCAGTATCGGCGGAAATAGCTCCGGAGACAACGGTAGAGGTAGAGAAAGAAACTTCTAAAGAAGAAGAGATATTCAAGATCCGTCAACCGGAATTGGGTGCGAAAATCAATGTAATCGGTCAGATTGACCTGGCTGCATTGAACCAGTCTACCCGTCCTAAGAAAAAATCGAAGGAAGAGAAACGCCGCGAACGTGAAGAGAAAGAGAAAATCCGTCAGGATCAGAAGAAGTTGATGAAAGAAGCTATCATTAAAGAGATTCGCAAGGATGACTCGAAACTGCAGAAGGGTGGAGTGAAAGATAATGTTGACGCGGCCGGAAACAAGAAAAAGCGGAACCGTATCAACAAAGAGAAGGTGGACGTGAACAACGTGGCTACTTCGGGCTTTGCTGCTCCGAGACCGAATGTGCAAGGCAAAGGCGGTAACAATGGTGGCGGCAACAACCAGGGTGGCAATAATAACCGTAAAAATAATAATAAGGATCGCTTCAAGAAACCGGTTATCAAACAGGAGGTAAGCGAGGAAGATGTAGCAAAGCAGGTAAAAGAAACTCTAGCTCGTCTGACAACCAAAGGTAAGAATAAGACTTCCAAATATCGTAAAGAGAAACGCGAGATGGCTTCCAACCGTATGCAGGAATTGGAAGATCAGGAAATGGCGGACAGCAAGGTATTGAAGCTGACCGAATTCGTTACGGCTAATGAACTGGCAACGATGATGGATGTTTCTGTCAACCAGGTAATCGCCACTTGTATGAGTATCGGTATCATGGTTTCCATCAATCAGCGTCTGGATGCTGAAACAATTAATCTGGTGGCTGAAGAATTCGGATTCAAGACCGAATATGTAAGTGCGGAAGTTGCTCAGGCTATTGTGGAAGAGGAAGACGCTCCGGAAGATCTGGAACCGCGCGCTCCGATTGTTACGGTGATGGGACATGTTGACCACGGTAAGACTTCATTGCTTGACTATATCCGTAAGGCGAATGTGATTGCCGGTGAGGCCGGAGGTATCACACAGCATATCGGTGCATATAATGTGAAGTTGGAGGACGGACGCCGTATCACATTCCTCGATACTCCGGGTCATGAGGCGTTTACCGCTATGCGTGCCCGTGGTGCGAAAGTTACGGATATCGCCATTATTATTGTAGCTGCCGATGATAACGTCATGCCGCAAACAAAGGAAGCAATCAACCATGCGATGGCGGCAGGTGTACCTATTGTCTTTGCTATTAATAAGGTTGATAAGCCGACGGCAAATCCGGATAAGATTAAGGAAGAACTGGCTGCCATGAACTATCTTGTTGAAGAATGGGGTGGTAAATATCAGTCACAAGATATCTCTGCCAAGAAAGGTATAGGTGTGGAAGATTTGTTGGAAAAGGTATTGCTGGAAGCGGAAATGCTTGATCTGAAAGCAAATCCGAACCGTAATGCTACAGGTTCCATTATCGAGTCTTCATTGGACAAGGGACGTGGATATGTAGCTACTGTGCTGGTATCTAACGGTACTTTGAAAGTGGGAGACATCGTATTGGCAGGAACAAGCTACGGACGTGTGAAGGCTATGTTCAACGAACGTAATCAGCGTATCAAGGAAGCAGGACCTGCCGAACCGGCATTGATTCTGGGATTGAATGGCGCTCCTGCCGCAGGTGACACATTCCACGTGGTAGAAAGCGATCAGGAAGCCCGTGAAATTACCAACAAACGTGAGCAGCTGGCTCGCGAACAGGGCTTGCGTACGCAGAAGATCCTTACATTGGATGAGCTGGGTCGTCGTATCGCTTTGGGTAACTTCCAGGAATTGAACATCATTGTGAAGGGTGACGTGGACGGTTCTGTCGAAGCATTGAGCGACTCCTTGATTAAGTTGTCTACCGAACAGATCCAGGTTAATGTAATCCATAAGGGTGTGGGAGCAATCTCCGAGTCGGATGTTTCTCTGGCTGCCGCTTCAGATGCGATTATCGTCGGATTCCAGGTACGTCCTTCGGGTGCTGCCGCTAAGATGGCGGAACAGGAAGGTGTCGATATCCGCAAATACTCTGTCATCTATGATGCAATCGAGGAGGTGAAAGCCGCTATGGAAGGTATGTTGGCACCGGAACTGAAAGAACAGGTGACAGCTACGATCGAAGTGCGTGAAGTATTCAACATCACGAAGGTGGGACTTGTAGCAGGTGCGATGGTGAAGACCGGAAAGGTGAAACGCAGCGACAAGGCTCGTTTGATCCGCGATGGTATCGTTATCTTTACCGGAAACATCAACGCTTTGAAACGCTTCAAGGACGATGTGAAGGAAGTGGGTACAAACTTCGAGTGTGGTATCAGTCTGGTGAATTGCAATGACATGAAGGTGGGCGATATGATCGAGACATTCGAGGAAATAGAAGTGAAACAGACATTATAAACTGTACTGTATTGAGAATAAACGGAGGCACAGAGTGAATTATAACTCCGTGCCTCTTTTTTCTTTATAGAAAGGAATATGACAACGATTGATATAATAATCCTTATAGTAGTGGGTGCAGGGGCGATTGTAGGCTTTATAAAGGGCTTTATCCGTCAGTTGGCCTCTATCTTGGGATTGATAGTCGGTTTGCTGGCGGCAAAGGCTTTGTATGCTTCTTTGGCGGAGAAGCTCTGTCCGGCAGTGACAGATTCGATGACCGTTGCGCAGGTATTGGCTTTCATAATGATATGGATTGCCATTCCGTTGATTTTTGTGCTGATTGCCTCCTTGTTGACAAAAGCGATGAAAGCCATTTCGCTGAACTGGTTGAACCGTTGGCTGGGAAGCGGGTTGGGAGCGCTTAAATTTTTGTTATTGACAAGTGTGGTGATTGGAGCGATAGAGTTTGTGGATGGCGATAATAAGTTAATTAGTGCAACAAAAAAGGAAGAATCCTTGTTATATTATCCGATGGAGACGTTTGCGGGAATTTTTTTCCCTGCTGCAAAGAATATGACTCAACAATATATATTAGAGAATAAAGATGCAACAAGAAGAACCCAATAAATATGTAAAGGAACTGACGCAGGAGAAGTATAAATATGGCTTCACCACGGAAGTGCATACCGATATCATTGAGCGTGGACTCAATGAGGATGTGATTCGTTTGATTTCATCGAAAAAGAACGAACCTGAATGGTTGCTGGAGTTCCGGCTGAAAGCGTACCGCCATTGGCTGACGCTGGAAATGCCTACATGGGCACATCTCCGTATTCCGGAGATTGATTATCAGGCTATTTCATACTATGCTGACCCGACGAAGAAGAAAGAAGGACCGAAAAGTATGGAAGAAGTAGATCCTGAACTTATAAAGACGTTTAATAAACTGGGAATTCCTTTGGAAGAACAGATGGCTCTTAGCGGGATGGCGGTGGATGCGGTAATGGATTCCGTATCCGTAAAGACGACATTCAAGGAAACACTGATGGAAAAGGGAATTATTTTCTGCTCGTTCAGTGAGGCAGTGCGCGAACATCCGGATTTGGTAAAGAAATATATGGGGTCGGTAGTGGGTTACCGTGACAATTTCTTTGCCGCATTGAATTCGGCAGTGTTCTCGGACGGCTCATTCGTCTATATACCGAAGGGAGTACGTTGTCCGATGGAACTTTCCACCTATTTCCGTATCAATGCCCGCAACACGGGACAGTTTGAACGCACATTGATAGTAGCGGATGATGATTCGTATGTTTCCTATCTGGAAGGATGTACGGCTCCGATGCGGGATGAGAACCAGTTGCACGCCGCTATTGTAGAAATTGTTGTACACGACCGTGCGGAGGTGAAATACAGTACCGTTCAGAACTGGTATCCGGGAGATTCCGAAGGTAAGGGCGGTGTATATAACTTTGTGACGAAGCGTGGTAACTGCAAAGGGGTGGACAGCAAACTCTCTTGGACGCAGGTGGAGACCGGTTCGGCAATTACCTGGAAATATCCTTCCTGTATTCTGACTGGTGATAATTCGACGGCCGAGTTTTATTCCGTAGCTGTGACAAACAATTTTCAGCAGGCGGACACCGGTACGAAGATGATTCATTTAGGGAAGAATACCCGTAGTACGATTGTAAGTAAAGGTATCTCTGCCGGACATAGCGAGAACTCCTATCGCGGGTTGGTGCGTGTGGCGGAAAAAGCGGATAATGCCCGTAACTACAGTCAGTGTGACTCGCTGTTGCTGGGGGATAAATGCGGTGCGCATACGTTCCCGTATATGGACATTCACAATGAGACGGCGGTAGTGGAGCATGAAGCTACGACGAGCAAGATCAGTGAAGATCAGATTTTCTATTGCAATCAGCGTGGTATCCCGACAGAAGACGCTATCGGGCTGATTGTGAACGGATATGCAAAAGAAGTATTGAATAAGCTTCCGATGGAATTTGCGGTAGAAGCACAGAAGTTGCTTACTATTTCGTTGGAAGGAAGCGTAGGATAAATGAATTTTAATCAAGATTATGTTAGAGATAAAAGACCTGCATGCCAGCATTAATGGCAAAGAGATATTGAAAGGCATTAACCTGACGGTAAAGCCGGGCGAAGTACACGCGATTATGGGACCGAACGGTTCCGGTAAAAGTACGCTTTCCTCCGTATTGGTGGGTAATCCTGCTTTTGAGGTAACGAAAGGTTCGGTTACTTTTTATGGAAAGAATCTGTTGGAACTGAGTCCGGAAGACCGTAGCCATGAGGGTATTTTCCTTAGTTTCCAGTATCCGGTAGAGATTCCGGGTGTGAGCATGGTAAACTTTATGCGTGCTGCTGTGAATGAACAACGCAAATATAAAGGTCTGCCTGCACTGACCGCCAGTGAATTCTTGAAACTGATGCGCGAGAAACGTGCGGTTGTTGAACTGGACAATAAGCTCGCTAACCGTTCGGTGAACGAAGGTTTCTCCGGTGGAGAGAAGAAACGGAACGAGATTTTCCAGATGGCAATGCTGGAACCGCGTTTGAGTATTCTCGATGAAACGGATTCCGGTTTGGATATCGATGCGCTCCGTATTGTGGCCGAAGGGGTAAATAAACTGAAGACTCCCGAAACCAGTACGATTGTCATTACCCACTACCAACGTCTGCTCGATTATATCAAACCGGATATTGTGCATGTGCTTTACAAAGGTCGTATCGTGAAAACTGCCGGACCGGAACTTGCTCTGGAATTGGAGGATAAAGGTTATGACTGGATTAAGAAAGAAGTAGGAGAATGACGATGAATGCTGAACAACAATACATAGATCTCTTCTCACAAACGGAAGCCATGATCTGCAAACATAGCGCTGAGGTGTTAAATGCCCCTCGTGCTGCTGCTTTTGCCGATTTTGAGCGAATCGGATTTCCGACCCGTAAGATGGAGAAGTACAAATATACGGATGTAAGCAAGTATTTTGAACCGGATTTCGGTCTGAATCTGAACCGTCTTGCTATTCCGGTCAATCCGTATGAGGTGTTTAAGTGCGATGTTCCGAACATGAGCACAGCTCTTTATTTTGTGGTCAATGACGCATTCTATAATAAGGCACTCCCTAAAACCCATTTACCGGAGGGCGTTATTTTCGGCAGTCTGAAAGAGGTGGCCGAACAGTATCCCGAGTTGGTGAAGAAGTATTATGGTAAGTTGGCGGATACCTCCAAAGATGGTGTGACAGCTTTTAATACGACTTTTGCACAGGATGGTGTTATCTTCTATGTACCGAAGAATGTGGTTGTGGAAAAACCTATTCAGTTGGTGAACATCCTGCGTGCGGATGTCAACTTTATGGTCAACCGCCGTGTGCTGATTATTCTGGAAGACGGTGCACAGGCACGTTTATTGCTTTGCGACCATGCAATGGATAACGTGAATTTTCTGGCAACGCAGGTGATTGAGATTTTTGCCGGAGAGAATGTGGTATTCGATATGTATGAGTTGGAAGAGACACATACCAGCACGGTGCGTTTCAGCAACCTGTATGTGAAGCAGGAAGCAAACAGCAATGTACTTCTGAATGGCATGACGTTGCATAACGGTACAACCCGTAATACAACCGAAGTGTTGTTGGCAGGTGAGGGAGCTGAAATAAATCTTTGCGGCATGGCTATCGCTGATAAGAACCAGCATGTGGATAACAACACGAGTATTGACCATGCAGTGCCCAACTGTACGAGTAATGAGCTGTTTAAATACGTGCTCGATGATCAATCGGTAGGTGCTTTTGCCGGATTGGTACTGGTGCGTCCTGATGCGCAGCATACAAGTTCCCAGCAAACCAACCGTAATCTTTGCGCCACCCGTGATGCGCGGATGTATACACAACCCCAGTTGGAGATTTATGCGGACGACGTGAAGTGTTCGCACGGAGCGACAGTGGGGCAGCTTGATGAAAATGCATTGTTCTATATGCGTGCACGTGGAATTGCGGAGAAAGAAGCGCGGTTGCTGTTGATGTTTGCATTTGTCAATGAAGTGATTGATACGATTCGTCTGGATGCGTTGAAGGACCGCCTTCATCTGTTGGTGGAAAAACGCTTTCGTGGTGAGTTGAACAGATGTCAGGGATGTGCAATCTGTAAATGAACATAAAAATGGATATTCAAAAGATACGTGAGGATTTTCCGATCTTGAGCCGTACGGTTTATGGTAAGCCTTTGGTTTATTTCGACAACGGTGCGACGACGCAGAAGCCTCGTCTGGTGGTCGATTCGTTGGTAGATGAATATTACTCCGTGAATGCAAATGTGCATCGCGGCGTACATTATCTCTCTCAACAGGCTACGGAACTGCATGAAGCTTCCCGTGAGACGGTACGTCAGTTTATTAATGCCCGTACTACTAACGAAGTGATTTTCACTCGGGGAACAACGGAAAGCATTAATCTGCTTGTCTCCAGTTTCGGTGATGAATTTATGGAAGAAGGAGATGAGGTTATCCTTTCGGTGATGGAACATCACAGCAATATCGTTCCCTGGCAGTTGTTGGCAGCCCGCAAAGGTATTGCCATCAAAGTAATCCCGATGAACGATAAAGGTGAGCTATTGTTGGATGAATATGAGAAACTCTTCTCCGAACGTACTAAAATTGTCAGTGTAGTTCAGGTTTCCAATGTCTTGGGCACTGTGAATCCGGTCAAGGAGATGATTGCGACAGCACATACCCATGGTGTGCCTTTTCTGGTAGATGCTGCCCAGTCCATTCCTCACATGAAGGTGGACGTGCAGGATTTGGAAGCCGATTTTCTAGTGTTCTCTGCCCATAAGATATACGGACCGACAGGAGTCGGCGTGCTGTATGGAAAAGAAGAGTGGTTGGACCGTCTGCCGCCTTATCAAGGAGGAGGAGAGATGATTCAATATGTCTCTTTCGAGAAAACGACGTTCAATGAACTTCCTTTCAAATTTGAAGCCGGCACACCGGATTATATCGGTACGACCGGATTGGCGAAAGCCCTTGATTATGTGAACGGTATCGGCATGGAACGGATTGCGGATCACGAACATGAACTGACTACTTACGCTTTGCAACGATTGAAGGAAATTCCCGATATGCGTATATTCGGTGAAGCTTCCGACAGGGGAGCTGTAATTTCTTTCCTGGTAGGTAATATTCATCACTTTGACTTAGGGACATTATTAGACCGTTTGGGTATCGCTGTCCGCACAGGACATCATTGTGCACAACCTTTGATGCAGCGACTTGGTATTGAAGGTACCGTCAGAGCTTCGTTTGCTATGTACAATACGAAAGCTGAAGTAGATGCATTGGTGGCAGGAATCGAACGTGTCAGCCATATGTTTTAGTCCATAAAAACAAAGTAGTCTCATATATTAAATCGCTGTTCCTTGAAGGAATGGCGTTTTTTTTATTCTTTAACTAAAAAAAGTTCCCTCCGAGTGCAGTTATTTGGAGTTTGATGCGTCTAATATATAAAACGAATATTTGGAGGGTCGTGAGACTATGCTTATATTATAAATTCTCTCTCTTTAACATTAATGGCAGCTATATCGTAAAATACATGCGGTATAGCTGCAACTTTTTCATGGATACTGCTATTCATCCCTTTTTGATTTTCTTTCTTTTTTACTTGCTTTTTTCGATTGATTTCCATATTTTTAGCGATTGTAAACCCTTTAATAATTTTGGATCTATGGATGACATTCTTTTCTGGCTGGTTCCGGTCGCTTCCGTGTTGGCCCTCTGTTTTGCTTATTACTTTCATAAGCAAATGATGAAAGAGAGTGAGGGTACACCTCAAATGATAAAGATAGCTGCTGCTGTGCGCAAGGGAGCTATGTCTTATTTGAAACAACAGTACAAAATAGTAGGTTGCGTATTTTTGGGATTGGTGATTTTGTTTTCGATTATGGCATACGGTTTCCACGTACAAAACGCATGGGTTCCCATTGCTTTCCTGACAGGTGGTTTCTTCTCCGGTCTTTCCGGTTTTCTTGGAATGAAAACGGCTACTTACGCTTCGGCACGTACCGCTAATGCAGCTCGCAATTCACTGAATGCGGGGTTAAGAATCGCTTTCCGGAGTGGTGCGGTGATGGGACTCGTGGTTGTCGGTCTCGGTTTACTTGATATTTCCTTTTGGTATCTGTTGCTGAATGCGGTGATTCCTGCTGATGCACTGACACCTACTCATAAACTCTGTGTGATTACCACTACCATGCTTACTTTTGGGATGGGAGCTTCGACGCAAGCGCTTTTTGCCCGTGTAGGCGGAGGTATCTATACGAAGGCTGCCGATGTCGGGGCTGACCTGGTAGGTAAGGTAGAAGCCGGAATCCCGGAGGATGATCCTCGTAATCCGGCTACTATTGCCGATAATGTCGGTGACAATGTCGGTGACGTGGCAGGTATGGGAGCTGATTTATACGAATCCTATTGCGGCTCTATTCTGGCAACGGCTGCGCTGGGTGCTGCCGCCTTTATCCATTCGGCGGATACGGCAATGCAGTTTAAGGCAGTGATTGCGCCGATGCTGATTGCGGCTGTCGGAATCATTCTTTCTATTATAGGTATATTCGCTGTCCGTACTAAGGAGAATGCGACGATGAAAGATTTGCTTGGCTCATTGGCGTTTGGGACAAATCTTAGTTCGGTACTTATTGTTGTTGCCACTTTCTTGATACTATGGCTTTTGCAGTTGGATAATTGGATTTTGATTTCCTGTGCCGTAGTAGTCGGCTTGCTGGTCGGTATTGTCATCGGACGCTCTACGGAATATTACACCTCCCAATCCTATCGTCCTACACAAAAGTTGAGCGAGAGCGGTAAGACGGGACCGGCAACTGTCATTATTTCCGGTATAGGGTTGGGTATGCTTTCTACGGCAATTCCTGTAATTGCTGTGGTGGTTGGTATCATTGCTTCCTATCTGCTGGCTTCCGGTGGTGATTTCACTAATGTCGGAATGGGATTGTACGGAATCGGCATTGCGGCTGTCGGCATGCTTTCTACGTTGGGCATTACGCTGGCGACCGATGCTTACGGTCCGATTGCGGATAATGCAGGTGGTAATGCCGAGATGTCCGGGCTGGGTGCTGAAGTCCGTAAGCGTACTGATGCGCTCGACTCGTTGGGAAATACGACTGCGGCTACCGGTAAAGGTTTTGCGATAGGTTCGGCGGCACTGACCGGCTTGGCTTTGCTGGCTTCTTATATTGAAGAAATACGAATCGGCTTGACACGTCTTGGAAGCGTGGAGCTTACTTTCCCGGATGGTGGAACTGTCAGTGTGGCAAATGCCACATTTGTAGATTTCATGAATTATTATGAAGTAAACCTGATGAACCCGAAAGTTCTTTCAGGTATGTTCCTTGGCTCGATGATGGCTTTCCTGTTCTGTGGACTGACAATGAATGCTGTTGGGCGTGCGGCGGGACACATGGTAGATGAGGTACGTCGGCAGTTCCGTGAGATTAAAGGTATTCTGACAGGAGAGGCGGAGCCGGATTACGAACGTTGTGTTGCCATCTCTACGAAAGGCGCTCAACGGGAAATGGTTGTTCCCTCCTTGATTGCCATTATCGCTCCTATCTTTACCGGGCTCATCTTTGGCGTTCCCGGTGTGCTTGGGTTGTTGATTGGCGGTTTAAGTAGTGGTTTTGTATTGGCTATTTTTATGGCTAATGCCGGAGGAGCATGGGATAACGCAAAGAAATATGTGGAAGAAGGTAACTTCGGTGGAAAGGGAAGTGAGGTTCACAAGGCGACGGTAGTGGGTGACACGGTGGGTGACCCCTTTAAGGATACGTCCGGTCCGAGCTTGAATATTTTGATAAAGCTTATGAGTATGGTAGCTATTGTGATGGCAGGGCTTACTGTTGCTTGGAGTTTATTCTAAAAAGTGAGAAATAAGGAAGAAAAAGGAGGCGAAATACGGTCTCCTTTTTTATTTCGTTTAATTTTGCAGCTAAATAAAAACGATAAAGATGTTATTACCTTATTTAAATGAGAATCTGATTGAAGCAGGATGCGATGAGGCCGGTCGTGGCTGCCTGGCGGGAGCGGTATATGCTGCTGCGGTTATTCTTCCGGGAGATTTTAAGAATGAGTTGTTGAATGATTCCAAACAACTGACGGAAAAACAGCGTTATGCATTGCGTGAGGTCATACAACGGGAAGCGGTGGCTTGGGCGGTTGGTGTTGTCTCACCGGAAGAAATTGATGAGATAAATATTTTGCGCGCTTCTTTTCTGGCCATGCATCGTGCCGTTGATCAATTGGCTGTTCGTCCCCAACATTTGCTAATCGATGGAAACCGTTTTAATAAATATCCCGGCATTCCTCATACAACGATTGTGAAAGGGGATGGAAAGTATCTTTCAATAGCGGCCGCATCTATATTGGCAAAGACATACAGAGATGATTATATGAATCGTCTTCATGAGGAGTTCCCCTATTATGATTGGGATCACAATAAAGGCTACCCGACTAAAAAGCACCGTGCGGCTATTGCCGAACGGGGAACAACTCCTTACCATCGAATGACCTTCAATTTGTTGGGAGATGGACAACTGACTTTAGGTTTTTAAATCAGTTTGGGCTTCTTCTATTCTTATCCGTTCTACATTTTTTTGCAGAATAGACACGTTTTTGTTATGTATAACCGCAAAAATGTTCTGTTTAGGCTGAAAAACTGTTGGTTAATGCTTTTTTTTGTTACTGAAATACTATATATTTGCAAACAATAACAAGAATTAAAAAGTATAAAATCATGGCAACGAACAAGCTACTTTCTTTTATGAAGTTCATTGGGATGACCTTCATTATGACAATTATTACTCTTCCTGCGAATGCGCAGTTCTTACGTACTTCTTATTTTATGGAAGGAGTGCATTATCGTCAACAATTAAATCCTGCTTTATCACCGGGACGTGGTTATATTAATATTCCTGTGATTGGTGCTTTTAATGCTTCAGTCTCTTCTAAATCATTAGGTTATCAGGATATTATGGATATTGTGGATAGTAGTTCTGATAGTGACTTCTTCACAAGTGATAAGTTTATGAATAGATTGAAGAGTGACAATCAACTTAATCTTAATTTAAGCACAGATATATTGTCTGCCGGTTGGTATAAAGGAAAAAATTTCTGGTCGTTTAATGTAGGTGTACGTATGGATATGGGAGCTTCTATTCCAAAATCAATGTTCACTTTTATGCGTGAGATGAATGGTATTGATTTTGAATCTCTTGATTGGTCAGACTTTAGTCGTAATGTAGGAAAGGAGAGTCTGGAGATTAACGCCTATACAGAAATCGGTTTAGGGTATGCCCGTCAGGTTAATGACCGTTTGACGGTAGGTGGTAAGGTTAAAGCATTGCTTGGTATTGGTAATTTGAAATTGGACGTAAAGAGCATTGGTGTAGATGCACAGTTGCAAGGAATACCTTTAGATAGTGACGGCAAGCCTAATATTGGTGCTATCGTTGATAATCCGGAATTGGCAAATCAAATTCATGGCTCAGCTAATATTGATGTGGAAGCTTCTTTGGAAAGTTCTTTTAAAGGGCTGAATCTACAGAAAGGCGAGGAAGGATATATTGATGACTTTGATTTTGAAGCAGGTGATATGGGAATTGCCGGTTACGGTGCTGCTATCGATTTAGGAGCTTCCTATAAATTACTTGATAATTTGACAGTATCGGCGGCAATATTGGATTTAGGATTCATTTCTTGGTCAAAAGGGAGTACTAGCATTGCAAGAGCTAATACAGATGGACTTAGTTTTGACAGTAATGTTCCGGGTGATATGGAAAAGTTTGCAAATATTGTGAGTAGTGGTGAAGTCTTGAATTATGATATGTTGCATATGGAGATGGACGAAACAGGTGCAAAATCTCGTAAGACATGGTTGAACTCTACGCTAGTATTTGGTGCAGAATACGCATTGTTGAATAATTGGTTGGTTGTAGGTGCTCTTTCCACTACACGTTTTACAAAACCTAAAACAATGTCTGAATTGACTTTCTCTGCTAATATTCGTCCGAAGAACTACTTCAATGTAGCGGTTAGTTATTCAATGATTCAGAGTGCAGGTAAGTCATTAGGATTGGCTTTGAAATTAGGACCTCTCTTTGTAGGTACTGACTATATGTTCTTTGGAAATAATACAAAATGCTGTAATGCATTCTTGGGAGTTTCTATTCCATTGAATAAAAGAAAAGCCTGCTGTAAACAAGGATAAAAAATAATTTCTCTCTCTAAACATTCTCTTTTAATTAATTTCTCTAGAAGAAAAAACGTATAATATGCAGCTTGTCGCTTATAATCTGTTCAAAGTGATATAAGGCGACAGCTGCTTTTATTCTTTTTTAATGTTTTTGTGATCTGTATTATAAATTAATGATGGATGGCTAAGAAGCAAGAGTTTCGTCTTAGTTGGCTAATATAATAAAAACCAGGAACTCATGGAGGAACAAATTATGAAAAGACTTATGAAATGGTTATTGCCGTGCATTTGCTTGGTTACATTAGCTACCGGTTGTAGCGATAGTGATGGAGAGGGAACTCCGGAACGTCAGGGAAAACCTATCACGGAGCTAACTCCGGATGAAAACAAAAAAGAACTCGAGAACATTGGAATGAATCTCTTATCGAAAATTAATCCGGATGATCATGCTGTACTGTTGAAGACAATTGCTCGGTTTGATGAAATTATACCATCTCCTGAAATATATAGCGTCTTGAAAAGCGTTGGTAAGGTCTGTGCAGATACGGATTTAAGTGAAATGGTCTCTTTGGCTTCTACCAGATTTGCTGTAGTTGATATGAGTTATGGAACATGGGAATATAATGAATCTACTAGTCAGTGGGATAATAAGGAGACCGGACAGAAGGGAGAAGTAATTTATAAGTTTAAAGTTGATGGCACTGCCGCCACTATACATGCTACTTATTCAGATAAAACGATTCGTTTTGAAGGTCGGACTGTACCGGTAGGGGTAAGTATGAAGGTAACTTTAGGAACGGATACATTGGCAGAATTGAATTCCAGTATTAACATGAATGAAGCTGAAACTCAGATTAGTGTTAATAGTTCTTTGTCTGCTAGCGGATATCTTTTTGGAGTTGTTGCCGATATAAATAATAATAACAGTGAATCAATGGCCGTTGTTACTTTCTCTAAGGATGGAGAAGTATTAGTCTCATTAGACGCCAATGGAATCTTTGATTCGAATTTGCGATTCGACCCTCCATTGAAGAGTGCGGCAGGCGAGTTACGGATCATGGATGATCTGCGGGTAAATCTGTCTTGTTCGGACTTACAGAAGATTATAGAAGAAGATAGAAAGAATGATCCGACGTATGAAGCATATCATAAGCGTATGGCAGATGTCTATAATCAATATATTCACGGAGAATTGCGTTATGCCGAGAGTGAATACGTAGTAGCAAATATTGCTTTCCAAGCGTATGCTGAGGATGATAATGGGGATGGAATTATTAATGATAATGACGATTGGAATATAGAACCGCTTATTGTATTCTCTCAAGACGGTTCTAAATATAGTTTCGACGATTACTTCAGCGAGGTGAAATTCCAGTCTTTGCTTGAACAGTGTGAGGCTTTGGTCAACAAATACGTTAAGTTGTTGAAGTAAGAAAATGATGATATAAGTTTTAAAAAGACAGTGCATCAAGAAGAAAGGGCATTACCTCTCTTTTGATGCGCTGTCTTTTTTTGTAAGTTCCTCCGCAATATTGACAGTATAGTTGCTTACTCCGTATCCGCACCAGACCCCCAACCCTCCTTTCACATTACTTCTCAGATTACTGCTATTGGGAAAAATGGGATTCTTCTTGTTCGTTACTTCATTCTCGTAATCACTCCAAAAAAGGAAACCCTCTTCGGACATTTGAGCAAACTTAATCATTACGGTTTCATCCCTTTTGTAGAAAGGAGTATGCTTTTCTGTAGTAATGAAATGTACACCTCTATATATGGAAATCGAAGCTTCCGACATATCTTCCGAAATAATATTATCATTGAATGTCCCTAAAAAAGGAGCGAAGAAACGTGTGTCATCGGGGAGGGTACGTGTGAAAACCTTATAATAATTATGGGCTGTTTTGTCATCTTGGAAATATCCTCTGATTTGGAACAGGGTATCGCTGTCTTCGCACTTATCCACTTCAATGCGATCTAAGTTGACCGGTTGAGGAATATAAGTTTCCGCTGTAACGGTTCTGCCGGAATATTCTACGGTCAGTGTATATGTTTTCCCTACTTCACCTCTTATCTCGGAACCGGTATAGATGAAAGGAGGAATATAATTCTTGTTTATTCTTCCGGTCAGGATTTCCGTCTTTGTTCCATCGCTCACGCTGACTTTTGCCCATCGGATGGCAAGATCGTTCAAGTCATTTTCACCAATGGAATTATTTAATGATTTAGTTTGAGTGAGGCAAACTAAGGGGAACTGTCCGTTCTCAATCCACCCCTCCACTACAATTTGCGGTTCAAACAATTCGGAATCGAAATCCCATTTCGGATTACAGCCAATTAATAACAGGCAAAACATACTTATGATATAGTATTGAATCTTCATGGCCTAGAATTTAAACATATAACTAATTGAAGGAATCAACCGGTAAAGTCCCGGACCTCTTTTTTCGAGCTCGGCAGTTTTATTCTCTTTATCCGTATGAATGCTATACCCTAAGGAGATAGGATTCTTGCGCGCATAAGCGTTATAAAGTGAAAAGTTCAAACCGCTTTCACGAGTAGCGCCTCTGTTAAACCAATAGTTGACTGAAAGATCAAGGCGATGGTATGCCGGCATTCTCGCACCATTGTGCGGACCATATTCACTGATTGCATTTTCTCCGATCATATATACGGATATGGGAACTGTAAGCGCGCTTCCTGTAGCGTATACAAAAACTGCGGAACAGTCCCATTTCGTATTAATCCGGTAATTGGTGACAATCGATAAGTCATGACGCCTGTCATGCTTGGCCGGAAAGAATCTTCCGTTATTAATCGCCGGGAACTTGCGTCTTGACCAACCGAGAGTATAGCTAATCCATCCAGTGAGCCGTCCTTTATTCTTTTTTATCATCCATTCTCCTCCATACGTATAGCCGTCTCCGGAGAGCAACCGGTCTTCAATGATATATTGCTGATTAATCATGTCGAACAATCCCCCCTTAAATTCCAACTGGTTGGTTAGCCGTTTGTAATACCCTTCGACAGATATTTCATAACTGTCATTGAATATGGATTGAAAATATCCGGCAGAAAAAGAGTGTGCTAGTTGCGGTAAGATATTTTGGGAGGCAGGAACCCAGAAATCTATCGGAAAACTTAGTGTGGATACGGCAACTTGATTCATGTATTGGCGTTGCAGCGCATAAGATAGGATCACCTTTTGATTAGTATGTAGTTCATACTCCAAAGAAAAACGAGGTTCCAGTCCTCCATAGTATTTGGATAACTGCCCGTTGGGAGAAACATGAAAAAGACTGCTGTATCTTAAACCGATATGCGCAGTCATATTAGCGAAAAGCGCAGCATCGCAGTTCAGGTATGCTCCTGTCTCGTGTGTTTTATATTTTTCTACTGTGGAAGTGAGACTCGTTCCATATAAATTGTCAACCTCCGGATATTGGGGATGTGTCTGATGATACGTGTAGTCTGCGCCTATCGTCCAATGGCTTTTCAGGCAATAGAATGAATAATTCCCTTTGTAGCCCATGTCTTTAATGTCGGACGGTAGTCTGATGACGGCTCCGCTTTGGTCTATATTTATTTTATTTTCATATTCAGAGAAGAAAAGAGTCTGTTCCAGTCTTCTGTTTTTCCTTAAATTCAGTTGCCATTGAATAGAGGACGCTAAGTTACTCCATTGAATACCTGCATCCACTTGGTAGTCATTTTGCTTGATGGTAAGTTTGTCATTTCCGAAATATCCGTTAATGATAATCTTGCTTTTCTCGGAAGGGGCATAGATATAAGTCAGGTTATAGTCCTGAAAGCCGTAGCGTAGCTTACTTCCGTCTTCTGCTGAATTGAAAAGACCAAGTATCGGATTCAGGTAAGTACCTCGTGCGGATAAGTAAAGCGAACTCTTTCTGCTGACGGGAATAGACAGGGTACCTTGTGAAGAAATCAGCCCGATATTCCCCTCTGCGCCTATTCGCCGTGTGAGGGAGTCTCTGGTTCCGATGGAGAGTGTGCTGCCCAGCCGTCCTCCGTATTGGGGGCTGATATATGATTTCAGAAGCGTAGCCCGGTTGAGATGGCTGCCGTTGAAGATGGAAAAGAATCCCATCAAGTGCATAGGGTTGTATATCGGCGCATCATTAAGGAGGAGAAGATTGTGGCTGGGCTCTGCTCCGCGAATGTATAGTCCGGAGTTGCCCTCACCGGTTGTTTGTACTCCGGGCATTAGCCGCATTGTCCGGATAATGTCGGCAGTACCCAGAAACTGCGGTAAGTTCTTGAGTGCGTCGGCTTGCAGAACCAACCGGCCGGACATGGTGCCGGTTATCGCTTTGCGTGTTCGTCCGGCGGTGACTTCAACTTCCTCCAGTTTCCATATCGAGTCGGCTAGATTCTTTGCCGTATGCTGGCGGCAGGTATCTTGGCTGATTTGTGCATTTATATGAATACAACTGTACAAAAGGAGAATAATAAGATAGAATGGTTTCACTATGTTTCGTTTAACGTACATTGGTCACAAATGTACAACTATTCTTTGATATATTTAATAAATAATCATATCTTTACTGCCACTAAACTAGCTTATGTTAAATTTAAAAAAGAAAAGCGTATGAAGAAGATTCTTTTGGTTTTAGCGGTAGTATCATCTGCGATGATGGCGGATGCGCAGGAATGTACATGGGGTATTAAGGGAGGTATTGATATGACTTTCTATAAGTTGGGTGTCGAGGATGTAAGTCTTAAAATCAATCCGGGTAACAAAACCGGTTTCTATTTGGGAGTAGTGAACAACTTTAAGTTTGCCGAACAATGGGGAATACAAACCGAACTTCTTTATAACTATGCCGGAGCCAAGATTGGTATGGGTGAAGATTTCATCAATGCGATGAACGCTTCTCAAGACCCGGCTGCGGAGCCGGTGAATACGGGTGATATGAAGATTTCGTACAATACGCATACACTCCGTCTGCCCATTTTGGCGAAGTTTCAGCCGGTAGGTGGACTAAGCGTATTAGCCGGACCGTATTTTGCCTTCCGTATGGGTGGTAAATTGAAACCGAATGACAATGTAGAGACGCTTATTAAAGGTGCGATGGAAGAGAATAATTTGCCGGGAGCGATTAAGTATGATGATATTAAGGATGTATGTTCCGATTTGATGGGTGATAACCTGAAGAAGTTTGATGTTGGTGCGACATTGGGTATTGAGTACGCATTTAAGAACGGCTTATTCATTGATGCGCGCTATAATATAAGTTTTATCAACAAACTAAAGAAAGACCTGGATTACTCCGCCTTTACGGATTATGTGAACGGTTTCGAAGGAATGGAGGGGACTATCAGCGGGGAAACTTCGGTTAAAATGAAAGATGCGCTGGGCGTTCAGCCTAAAATCAGATATTCATCCGTTCAATTCGGTATCGGATTCAGATTTTAGTTGTACATTATATATAATGAGGAAAGTGGAAGGAGTGTGCCTAATTCTAATTGGTACACTCTTTTTTGCAATAACATTCCATAGTCTTAATTATTATATGGGTAATTGACGTATTTTATTGTTTAGTTGCAATAAATAGTCGTAGTGCTGCTTTATTGTTGATTAATATGCTTATATTTGTATTAATAGAACTTAAAAAAGCAAAGGAGTGGTGCTGGGAGCGTTTTCTGTTATGTTGCATTTATGTCTGGAAAGAAGAAGTGAGTAGTCAGTATGAATTGAGTTTTGGCTGCTTTATGTATTTGCACAGGCAGCAGGGTGGCATAATTTCTTGAAGATAAATGATTGGAGGCCGGTAGTATGGAAATCTGAAACAAAAGAATTCGAAAAGCTGCGATGTAATGCCTTGATATTAGAAGTAAAAAGTCCCGATTCGTAGAAGTGTCTCGGGGGGATACACTAAATTAAAATAGAATGCTTATGAAAAGAAAACTTTTGATTGTCAGTTGGTTGGGCTTTCTGACGGGAATGTGTCTTTCATTCTTCTCGTGTACGAAGGACTTGAAAGATGATATACAGGATTTGCAGAAAACCGTATTAACCGGTATTGTAATGCTGGATACCGATACGATGGAAATTCTGAAGGGTGAGGAGTTTAAGATCCGTTTTCGGGTGAATCCGTCCGGCTTTCAGGTATCTAAAGGAAACTTTGCATTGGATGTGTTGAAAAGTGACGTGTACATCCGTCAGAAAGAGGATGAGGGGAAAGCGGAGACACGTGCTTCCTATATTAATCCTTTGTATTATGAATGTCTGTCGGTGGAACCCGATAAGAATGCTTCGGGCGAAGTCTTGGACGGACAATGGGTGGCTCATATGAAGGCGTCGGTTGACGTGGATATGGTATCTTTTGATCATGTAGCGCCGGTGATTAGTTATCGGGATGTTAATGGGAAGCAACAATTGATTACCGCTACATCAGCTTGCGTGTTGAATATCCGGCCTACGGTAGAAGAGTGTCTGCACATCTATTGTCCGCAAGCGCAGACGTTAGATTTCTTGGGAGCTGAAGAAACTTCTACTCTGCCTTATGTTGTTTTGATCGACCATTATTATTATCAAAACAAGGATGGAAAATATTGGAGCTATGACTATAACCAATTTACAGATGCGAAAGTTGTCTTTGAAAATGGAGAAGGAGCATTGTTCGTTCTTGTTAAAAATAGGCTTAATAGGGGAGGAGTGTTCTTGGAACCTAATATGCTTGATACTAAGTGGGCGGATTTTAAGAATTCAGATAGAGAATACATTGACTTTAATTTCACTTTACAGTTGTTTGGCAAGAATGAAGAATTAATTATCGAGAAACCATTATCAATGCGTTATTATAGGATAAGTAGTTATACGGCGGAAGCAAAGGAAGTGTCTCTCACTGAAGTGGATAATATGCCGGATGGATCATATTATACTATATCTATCGAGGATGAGCGCAAAATGTTGGGAATAGATGAAGATAAGGTAGGAAAGTTAGCGCGTAGAGGTGTAAGCTATCAGAAGAGAAATCTTTTTCAGGATCCGGATACTAAAGTCTGGTCATTTAATGCCAGTTTTTTTGCCGGTGATCTTGGGGAAACTGTAGAGAGTTTTTTATCCTGCTCTATCTATACTACTTTGTTAGGAGACCAGGATGCTGGTGAATTGAACTTTTATTATGTTATGACTACAAAAGTCACAGTTCCGTTCCTGTCAGTAGAATAATAATATCAGTAGATACTGTATTTTGTGTGAGGTGTTGTGTTTAAAACGAGTTTTAATACAACACCTCGCGTTTATTAAGTCTTCATAGGTTTTTATTCTCAAGAATCTCGATACGCTTGCATAGCATTTTAATTAGCTGCGTATTAGCGTTCACGAGTTCTCGTAGGCTCTCATTTGATTCTACTTTAATAGTACTGCTGTCTCGGGCAATGCCAACAAAACCGCAGTCTTTAGGCTGATTGAAATAAGTATTTCCATCAATCTTACTGAATAATTCTACGGCTGACATATTGAGGACTTCTGCAATCTTATTTAATCTGGTCAATGTTAGATCCGTTTCTCCATATTCAATCTTGCAATAGGCACTTGTAGATAAATTCAGTTTTTCTCCCATTTGTTCTTGCGTTAAGCATTTTTCTAAACGGAGCATTTGTAGACGTTGGCCTACAATTTTTTTTAAGTCGGCTTCTGTTGTCATATGAAGTAGGGTTATGATTGATTATTATGGCAAATGTAATAAATATGATAGATATAATCTAAATTGTGGCTATTTATCTTGAGAATTAAATGTAGAAATATGGAGAATAGTCATCAAATAACAGATATGCCTAAATAATAATTGTGTATACATTGTTGTATATGGCGTTGTATCTTTGCGATGCGAGATTTATGCTAGATTGTATTTGGAAAACAAAGTAGAACTTATATGAAAATCTTTTTACGATTATTTTTGTTACTCTTGCCTATCGGGCTTTGGGGACAAGTTACAAAAAATGGTTATGTGATTAATGTTGAGAAGACTAACATCTATATTGATCTGTCAACTCCTAAAGTGAAGAATGGAACGAAACTTTTGGTGTATGGTAGCAGTGGATATATGATCCATCCTGTGACAAAACAAAAAATAAGGAAAGAGGCAGAAGCCTGTGCTGAGATCCAAGTTACTGGAGTCTATGATGGTTATTCTGTTGCTAAATTTATTTCTGGGCAAATAGAGGACATAAAAGTGGGAATGATTGTAAAAGAGGGTACTTTAGGTAGTCGTATGGAAGTTCGCCCGGAGAAAGATTTGGATAAATCTGTCGTGAGGTCAGAAGAAAAGATGTCGCTCACTACAACTCATAAGGATAACCTTTCTGATAAAATAAGGGTTATAGTTTCTCCTGCAGAAGTTAATGATGTTGTTGGAATCGGTCATTTCGGCGGATATGTTGCAGATGTATTAATGGAACAGTTGATGTTATGTGATAAGGTGCGTTTATTGGACCGTTCTGTATTGAATGCCCAAATGGATGAACTGAATTTGTCGAGAGAATATATTAATCCTGCGACAGCTATTCAAAAAGGTAAGATCGAAGGTGCTCAATATATTATTCAGGTAACAATGCAGAAACCGGATGTAGTTAATATTCGTACTGGGATTCCTTTAGCTTCTATCATGGGGGCTGTTCAAGGAATCATGGGTAAGAATGTAGGAGCGCAATATGCTTCTAATGCCCAAGTGGGGACATTAAAAGCAGCGGTTAGCATAACGACTCGTGTAATTGATTTACAAACGAGTGAAGTTGTTTTCATGTGTAGCGGAACTGGTAAATCACAGGGTAAATCACAACTCTCGTTAGAATATGGCGCCTTAGGTGGGGCGGAATTGAATGGCGGTGCGGAAGGTTTTAAGCAAACGATTACGGGAAAAGCTATACAAAAAGCTTTTATAACGATAGGTAATAACTTAAATAGCTTTTTTAATGGGAATACAGATAAAAAAGTGGTTGGAAGTGCGAGCGGATTTAGTAATTATGGGCAAGAAATGTCTGTGAAAGGGTAAACTTTATATGGGAACTGAGAAACTAGATAAGGATGGTATACAATTGGCTTTTGTTGAAAATCCTGATTTATATTTTCAGTATAAGAGAGGAAAGAAACAAGTTGCCAGGGCTTGGTTGCCGATGGTAGGTGGGATAATCATGGGAGCTGTAGTTATGGGACAGTTAGGCTCTTGGGAGGATGAAACACTGATAGGGGTAGGTGGTCTGATTATGGCTACAGGAGTCGGCAGTGGAATTTATATGAGAATTGCCGGTAGGAATAAAATAAAGAAGGCTGTGTGGCAATATAATTTGCAGCAGCGACATTCTTATAATAATTCCTGTCAATTAGGATTTTGCTTAAAAGGCAATGGGCTAGGCTTATGTCTTCTGTTCTAAATATAATTTTGGTCATATAGTCGCATTTTTAGATAAGATAGTCATAGTAAAGTGGGCTTTAGATATGTTTGCGTAATTATATGTTTTTTAGGCTAATAAAAAAGATGTAGCTTTGGAACATTATAAACGAATTGAATAATATATTATGTACAAAAGAATTATTAGTGGATTACTTTTCTTTTTATTGGCCTTGTGGACAAGTTCATGTTCAGACAATAATGATGAAAAAGATGACGAGGGTATGGCATCTATGCTAGTGGGACTTTGGTCAGGGGAAATAGGCTATACTTGTTCCAACGGAGAACATCAAGGAGAGAAAGGTACGATTTCGTTTGCAGGAGATGGTACGGGAGTATTTGTTGAGACTGGAGAAGAACCGGCTACTTTTAATTATGAGGTAATAGTAGAAACTAAAATTGTGGCTTTTGTGTTTGGAGATGGTAGATATGGAAAATTGAAGTATGATGAATTAACGAATGACCGACTGACTTTTGTAGAAACCTGTGCTAGTTGTGGAAATAGTGTGACTATGCATTTAAAACGTGCAGACTCGCTTCATGATATAACAGTGTCCGCAACAGAAGGATATGTTGAAAGTTTTTTACCTTATTATGATGACCAGTTGCGCATTCAGGCGATTGATTATAAATTGATAGATACAGATGGAGAGGAAGATGATGCACAAGGTACTGTAGCCGTATCTTATACTTCCAAAACGATTCATGTGGAGAATGCTCTTTTGTCCGATCACACCTTATATACTGTGGATTTTTCTTTAAATTACAAAGGCTGGGCTGAGAAAGCGGTTTGCACTTATCGACATGCAGAGAATGATTATTCAGGAACCGGTACGTTGAACTTTACTTATGATACAAATGAACATTTGAAAAGTATTTCTTACTCTTATTCGTCTACATCGAGTGGAACTCAATCGGGACGTGTTGAGATGACATGGTCAAATAATTTGATGACGACAATGAAAGGAGCGGGGGATGATTATCAGGCTGATATAAGTTATCAGACAGACAAACTACCTGAATCTTCTATTAATCTTCCATATTTTATGATGTTTAGAAATGATGACGATATGGTTTCTTGCGGTGGGGATAATGTCATTTTATGTTATGCTTCTCTCTTGAATATATTAGGGAAAGCACCTCATCAGCTGATGAGTGTACTAAAGAATGAGAATGATGATGGGCAAAATATCTTTAGTTTTAATTATGAGTGGAGTAATAATCGTTTGGCTCGTATATATGAACATAGCAGTTATAACAGCGATGGTTCAACCGGAGAGGATTATGATACTCAGATAAGTTTTTCTTATTATTGATAATTGATATTTTATGAAACGGCAGATATTTACAGCACTAAGATTAGTGTGCTTTCTTTCCGGTTTGTTGTTGAGTCTTTGTATGCAAAGTGCAAATGCTTCCCGGACAAATATCTTTGATAAGATAGACGATAGGAAGATGTATGGTCTGACAGGCAAAGTGGTTGAGGCTAGATATTCTGATGGAACATTGATGAAGTTTGACAAAACGGGGAAGCTTATTCGGCTAAATGGTAAGAAGTTTGCTTATCAGGATAGTTGTAAATATATGCTGGAACAAGGTATTGTAACAGCAGCCAAGTTGGAATGTTCGGAAACTATGCGTCGAGAAATCTCTTGTGATACGGGGAGTAATACTGAAGAATATATTTTTGATGCGGAAGGGCGTTTACAAGAATATCTTGTTCATTCTTATCCGTTTTGTAAACATCAATACTTTTATCAGGGTACGGAAAAATGGCCTTGTAAGGAGATATTTCATTGTGATACAATCCCGTCGGGTGCATTGACTTATTACTATATTTATTTGGAGACGGATGAGGCTGGTAATTGGTTGCAACGGTCAGTGAAAGTGTCTGGTGGAAAGGATATATCAATCAATCGTATGTATGTGGAAACTCGTAGATTGAAGTATGATCTCGCTCCGGTTAATCTTATCGCTTCCGTGAAAGGAGAAGTGAAATTTGGCAGTTACGACCCGGATCGACTCAATATTAATAAGCAAGACAAGCAAGCGGCCTATGATCGTGGAAAAGAAAATATTGAGTTATCGGCCCCGAAAAAAGTAGAGGTAGGAGAAGAGTTTGAAATAGTGTTTGATATGAAACGGCGACCTAAAGACGTGGGAGTCAACATTACGGAACAGTTTGAACCGCTGAACTATGGTTCCCAAAGCTACGAATTTCGTACGAATACATTGTTGGTTGCAGGGGATACAGTAACGCAATATCAATTGCTGTTTAAGTTAAAGGCTAAACAAAAGGGAAATTTGGAACTACCTTCTTTGAAAGCAAGGTTCGGAGGGAAACTGAATATATCAGCCCCTTTGAATATTGTAGTGGTGAATGCGCAGAGTGTGCTTGCAAAGAAGGATTATAATCCGGTGGTAAGACTTGTAGCGACATTGAATAAAGATACAGTCCGTATGGGGGAAAGTGCTTTTTTATCTTTAAAGCTATGTACTACCTATACGAAAGTAACTTCTGTCCGGTTATCTCAACCAAAGGTGTCTTCGTGTACAGTTATGGAGATTCCTGTTGACAGCATAATATGGAAACCGGTTTCTTTTGAGGATGTGACGTATCATGTAGGCGAATATAAAAAGTTTCAACTGACTCCAATGAAAGCCGGTAAAGTCGAGATTCCCCATTTCTGGTATGATTGTACGCTTAGCAGATGGGGAGCTAATCCAAAGTTTGCAAATGGCATAGGGAATGCGCATGGTTTATTGGGTGTAATAGGAGCTGCAGTGACTGTTGTGTCAACATCTCCTGTGCGTTTAGAAAAAAGAAACGAATCGGTACATACCGATCCGTTATATTTGGAAGTGCTTCCTTAAACTAGTATACGTTTTTGAAACAGGAATTTAGAACCATTTGATCTTCCTGAATATCACGAACGCCAATGTTGACAATCCGATGGAGAAGAGCACAATCAACGAGAAAGCGAAAGGTACTTCTTCTAGGTGGATATCCACATTCATACCATAGAAGCTGGCAATTAATGTCGGGAGCATTAATACAATGGATAAACTGGTCATGCGTTTCATGATTGTATTCACATTGTTCGAGATGATGGACGCGAAAGCGTCCATTGTGCCTGTAAGGATATCACTGTAAATATTGACGGTATTGAGTGCCTGTTTCAATTCAATAATAACATCCTCTACCAATTCCTTGTCCAGGTAGTCCGTGTCTTGGAAAATAGTTTTCAGTTTGCCGATCATCACTTCATTGCCCCGTATGGAAGTATTGAAATAAACCAGTGTTTTCTGCAATCGCATCAAGCGAAGCAGGTCCTCATTACGGATACTGCGTTCCAATTCCTTTTCCGCAGCACTGATGTCCAGATTTATCTGTTTCAGATATTTCAGAAACCATACGGCAGAAGAATAGATAAGCCGTAAAATCAAATCCAACTTATTGCGGACGATGATACCTTTCCGGCGAGTATGCTCGATAAAGTCCGGCAGCAAATCAGTGTTGTAATAACAGACGGATACAATGATTTCATTATTGGTGATAATGCCGATGGGGACAGTGCCGAAAGGCAGATTCTCGTTTTGCTTGTTCTGCACTGGAATACGTAAAATGGTGAGCAGCCAATTCCCCTCCGTGTCTGTACGCGGACGTTCGTCGGTATCAGCTATGTCGTCAAGAAATGATTCGGGAACATTTAGTGTTTTAGTCAGAAATTCAAAGTCATCATTGTTCGGGCATACTACGTTGACCCAGCTATTCGGCAGCCATTGTGCTTTTTCCACAAAGCCGGCCTCACAATAAAGATACGTTCTCATCTTATTGTCTCCTTTCGTTGTTTAGTACGAGCAGAGACATCGGATATTAATGACTCTGTTCGCTTTAATTAATACTAGTTGTGCACGTTCGCGGGTTTGAATCGTCCATATTTCTATGATTTTAATTTAAAAGCGTTGCAAAGGTAAAGAAAATAGTTGGATTGCCCGTTGATAATCAACTGGCTTAACATAGATTAAGCGTCGTCGTAACCATCTTTTTTGTACCTTTGCGCCCGAAAATCAGAGTGATAATTTAAATATTGAAATATTATGAGTAAGAAAGCCCTTTTAATGATCCTCGACGGTTGGGGACTAGGTGACCAAAAGAAAGACGACGTAATCTTCAACACTCCCACTCCTTATTGGGATTATCTGATGAACACTTATCCTCACTCTCAGCTCCAGGCAAGCGGTGAAAATGTAGGTTTGCCCGACGGACAGATGGGTAACTCTGAGGTAGGACACTTGAATATCGGTGCGGGACGCGTAGTTTATCAGGACTTGGTGAAAATCAACCGTGCGTGCGCTGACAATAGTATTCTGAAAAATCCGGAAATCATTTCGGCTTTCTCTTATGCAAAGGAAAACGGAAAGAATGTGCATTTCATGGGACTGACTTCCAACGGTGGCGTACATAGCTCACTTGTTCATCTTTTCAAACTTTGCGATATCGCTAAGGAATATAATATCGACAATACATTCATCCATTGCTTCATGGACGGTCGTGATACAGACCCGAAGAGCGGTAAGGGATTTATTGAGGAACTGTCTGCTCACTGTGAGAAATCGGCAGGAAAGATCGCTTCCATCATCGGCCGTTATTACGCAATGGACCGTGACAAACGTTGGGAACGTGTAAAAGAAGCATACGACCTGTTGGTGAACGGTGAAGGAAAGAAGGCAACCGATATGGTTCTGGCAATGCAGGAATCTTACGATGAAGGTGTGACGGACGAATTTATCAAGCCGATTGTAAATGCCAATGTCGACGGAACAATCAAAGAAGGTGACGTGGTAATCTTCTTCAACTATCGTAACGACCGTGCCAAAGAGCTGACCGTTGTGTTGACCCAGCAGGATATGCCGGAAGCAGGCATGCACACCATTCCGGGATTGCAATATTACTGTATGACTCCGTATGACGCTTCTTTCAAAGGTGTACATATCCTGTTCGACAAAGAAAATGTGGCTAACACTTTGGGCGAGTATCTTTCTGCTAGGGGTATGAGCCAGCTTCATATCGCTGAAACGGAGAAGTATGCTCACGTGACGTTCTTTTTCAACGGTGGACGTGAAACTCCGTTTGACAAGGAAGACCGTATCCTCGTTCCGTCTCCAAAAGTAGCTACTTACGACCTGAAACCGGAAATGAGCGCTTACGAAGTGAAAGATAAACTGGTGGCTGCTATCAACGAAAACAAATATGATTTCATCGTAGTGAACTTCGCCAACGGTGATATGGTAGGCCATACGGGTATTTACGAAGCTATCGAGAAAGCTGTTGTTGCTGTAGATGCTTGTGTGAAAGATGTGATCGAAGCTGCTAAAGCACAGGATTACGAAGCAATCATCATTGCCGATCATGGTAATGCTGACCACGCTTTGAATGAGGACGGTACTCCGAACACGGCTCACTCTCTGAATCCCGTTCCTTGTGTTTACGTGACAGAAAATAAGGCTGCGAAAGTAGAGAACGGCCGTCTGGCTGATGTCGCTCCGACTATCCTGAAGATTATGGGATTGGAAGTTCCGGCTGAAATGGACGGTAGCGTGTTGATTAAGTAATTTAGATTCTTATAATTGGGAGGGCGGGGGTAGAACTCCGCCTTTTTTGTCTGATATAAATATTGCAAATGATACAGATTGATGATGTAGTTGTATCGCTGGATGTGCTTCGGGAAAAGTTCCTTTGTAATCTGGACGCTTGTAAAGGTGAATGTTGCATTGAGGGAGATGCAGGGGCGCCTGTAGAGTTGGAGGAAGTGGAGAAACTGGAAGAAGTGTTGCCGGTTATTTGGGATGAGCTGGCACCCGAAGCCCGCGCGATAATAGAAAAGCAAGGAGTGGTATATACGGATGAGGAAGGAGATCTGGTGACCTCTATTGTTAATAATAAAGACTGTGTCTTTACTTGTTATGATGAGAAGGGATGTTGCTACTGTGCTATTGAAAAAGCCTATCGTGAAGGGAAAACAGATTTCTATAAACCGGTATCCTGCCATCTTTATCCTATCCGTATCGGAGATTACGGACCTTACAAGGCTGTCAATTATCATCGTTGGGATGTATGCAAGGCGGCAGTATTGCTGGGTAAAAAGGAAAATCTCCCGGTTTATCGGTTCCTGAAAGAACCTTTGATCCGTAAGTTCGGTGAGGAATGGTATAAAGAACTGGAAATAGCGGTTGAGGAACTGAAAAAACAACATCTTCTCTGATTCCCGGTTCCACGGGATAGTAAGATGAAAAGAAAAACGCCTGCTGTGAGATTACTCTCCGGCAGGCGTTTCCTCGTTGTAAGATGTGAGGTTGGTTTATAAAAACGTAATATGACAACTATGCATCGATATTTGCATACGTTGCGTTCTCTTCAATAAATTCGCGGCGCGGACCTACGTCTTCACCCATTAGCATGGAGAAGATATAATCGGCTTCCGCTGCATTATCTATATTTACTTGTTTCAGCATACGGTTTTCGGGGTCCATAGTCGTACTCCATAGCTGTTCCGCATTCATCTCACCCAAACCTTTGTATCGTTGGATGTGTACGGCGCTTTCGGAACCACCGCCGTAAGTGTCGATGAAATTCTGAAGCTGCGCGTCTGTCCAGCAATATTCTTTTACCTTGCCTTTCGTACAAAGGTAGAGCGGAGGAGTAGCAATGTACAGGTATCCGTTCTGAATGATTTGAGGCATATAGCGGAAGAAGAAAGTCATAATCAATGTGTCGATGTGAGAACCATCGACGTCGGCATCGGTCATGATGATAATCTTGTGATAACGCAGCTTTTCGATATTTGCTTCTTTGCTGTCATCTTCCGTTCCGATTGTTACCCCTAATGCGGTATATATATTACGGATTTCCTCGCTTTCCAAAGCTTTGTGGTACATGGCTTTCTCCACATTCAGAATCTTACCGCGTAGCGGGAGGATGGCTTGGAACATACGGTTACGGCCTTGTTTTGCAGTACCGCCTGCCGAATCTCCCTCGACAAGGAACAGTTCGCATTTAGACGGATCTTTGTCCGAACAGTCGGCTAGTTTACCCGGTAGACCGCCTCCGGACATCGGAGACTTGCGTTGTACCATTTCACGGGCTTTTCTTGCAGCGTGACGGGCGGTAGCGGCTAAAATCACCTTGTCAACAATTGTTTTGGCCTCTTTCGGATGTTCTTCCAAATAGTAGGATAACACTTCACCTACCGCTTGGTCTACGGCACCCATTACTTCGTTGTTACCCAACTTCGTTTTAGTCTGTCCCTCAAATTGAGGTTCGGCTACTTTTACAGAAATAACAGCAGTCAAACCTTCGCGGAAGTCATCTCCCGAGATTTCCACCTTCACCTTTTCCAGCATTTTGCTGTCTTCGGCATATTTCTTCAATGTACGGGTTAATGCACGACGGAATCCGGCCAGGTGCGTACCACCTTCGATGGTGTTGATATTATTAACGTATGAGTGAACGTTTTCGGAGAATCCGGTATTGTACATAATAGCCACTTCAATAGGAATTCCCTGCTTCTCTGAATTGAGATAAATAACATCGTTTATCAAGTGTTCGCGAGAAGACTCGATGAAGCGTACAAATTCTCTCAGACCTTCTTCCGAATAGAATTGCTCGCTTTTGAAACTGCCGTCTTCATTTACCACGCGGCGGTCGGTCAGTGAGATACGTAGTCCTGCATTCAAGTAGGCCAATTCGCGCAGACGTGAAGCCAATATTTTGTAGTCATACACCGTTTCCGTGAAAATGCTGCCATCCGGCCAGAATTGTTGGCGGGTACCGGTAATGTCGGAAGTACCGACTTCTTTTACAGAATAAAGTGGTTTACCTATTTCATACTCCTGTTGGTAAATCTTACCACCCCGGAATACTTGAGTAGTCATGTGCGTGGACAATGCGTTCACACAAGACATACCTACACCGTGCAGACCTCCGGATACCTTGTAGGATCCTTTATCGAACTTACCTCCAGCATGCAGTACGGTCATGGCTACTTCCAATGCCGACTTCTTTTCTTTCTCGTGATAGTCTACCGGAATACCGCGTCCGTTGTCCTGTACTGTGATTGAGTTGTCTTCGTTGATTGTCACCTCTATGTGCGTACAGTATCCTGCCAACGCTTCGTCGATGGAGTTATCAACAATTTCGTATACTAAGTGGTGAAGTCCCTTTACGCTGATGTCACCGATGTACATCGCAGGGCGTTTTCTTACTGCTTCGAGACCTTCCAATACCTGGATACTATCCGCAGAATAAGACCCGTTATTGGGAGTGATTTGTTCTTCGCTCATAATTGCCTTTCTAACTTTAATAACAGAGCAAATATAGTGAAATTTGTCGACTTGACGAAGAATAAACCGTGAAAAATTAAGAATGGAAGAGGATTCTCCGTTTTCTTGGGTGAACTGGTATACAGATAATTATAAACAAGAAAGGCCGAACTTAAAAGTTCAGCCTGATGCTATATAGAATTATTGAATTCTTCTTATTAAGCGAGCTTGTTGATGTAAATAGCCAACTTAGATTTCAGATTGTTAGCTTTGTTTTTGTGAATCACATTTGTTTTAGCCAACTTATCCAACATCTTTGTAATGCCCGGATACATTGCAACTGCTTCTGCTTTATCAGTAGTTGCACGAAGCTTTCTAACAGCGTTTCTCATGGTCTTGCCATAATATCTGTTGTGAAGTCTTCTAGTCTCTTCTTGTCTGATTCTTTTCAGTGATGATTTATGATTTGCCATCTCGACTAATCTGTTTTTTTAGTTCGTTTATTCTTTTAACTTGTAGCCCGTGGGGGAATCGAACCCCCCTTTCAAGAATGAAAATCTTGCGTCCTAACCGATAGACGAACGGGCCATCCTGTGTTGCATTTCTGCTTTTGCTTTCTCGAATCTGTGTTTGTTTCTCGATTGCGGATGCAAAGGTAGGAACTTTTTTGAAACTGACAAACAATTTGCTGAAAAAAATAGTATAAATTTTCCGGTTGCCTTCTTTTAGCTTTCTTTTCTTCCTGATATTCAGGTGATTATACTTCTCTGTTTCTCGTGAGAAAACTTCATTTTTCCTTTTGCCAATATCGGATGTACTTTTGCCTATACCTTATTATATATAAAGGGTGCTCTTTTCGTCTTCTTTCTCTCTGCGAACGGAATCGCTTATTTTCTTTTATTCGGCAGTCAACGGGATTCTTATTTAGAAGATTTTTTGTAGTTTTGTTCCGGAATGGAAATTTGTGATTGGTTATGCTGCAAAAAACGAAAGGAATCGTTCTTCATACATTAAAGTACAATGATACTTCTATCATTGTAGATATATACACGGAGCTTTCCGGCAGGGCTTCTTTTCTTGTGGCGGTTCCCCGTTCACGAAAAGCAGCGGTGAAATCCGTTCTTTTCCAGCCGTTGTCTTTTATTGAATTTGAGGCGGATTACAGACCGAATGCGACTCTTTATCGGGTGAAAGAGGCGAAATCCTTTTATCCTTTTTCTTCCATTCCCTATGATCCTTATAAATCTGCGATGGCGCTTTTTCTATCGGAATTCCTTTATCGGGCTATTCGGGAGGAGGCTGAGAACCGTCCGCTGTTTGCTTATTTGCAGCATTCCATCATTTGGTTGGATGAGTGCAGGGAAGGATTCTCTAATTTCCATCTTGTTTTTCTAATGCGTCTTTCCCGTTTTTTGGGCCTTTATCCCAATCTGGAAGACTATCATGCCGGTGATTACTTCGATTTGCTGAATGCTTGTTTTACTTCTACTCGTCCCCAGCTGCATTCATCCTATATCAATCCTGAAGATGCGGGACGTCTTCGGCAATTGATGCGTATGAATTATGAGACTATGCATCTTTTCGGTATGAGTCGTGCCGAACGTACTCGCTGTCTGACGACTATCAATGATTATTATAGTCTGCATTTGCCGGACTTCCCGGTATTGAAATCATTAGAAGTGTTGAAAGAACTGTTTGATTAGCTCTTTTCGGCTGATAGGCACTGATTTAGTAGATGAAAGAAGTAGGGATACAATGTGTTTATTCCCTGCATTGTTCATATCGGATGCCGATATAGATGATTCGTCACGGCTGTGGTGACTTCTTCTCACGGATGTGACGAGATCCTACCACAGCCATGAAGAGATCTCGTCACGGCCGTGACGAATTAATTATGTCGGTGTTTTAACAGAACAATGTCGGTAGTTTTGTAAACTTATGCCAGTGCTTTGATAGATGGATGCCGGTACTTTGATAGATGAATGCCGGTACTTGAAGGATGATGAGAGATGTTTTGAGGAAATGATGAGAGATACTGGGAGAAATGATGAGAGATAACTCATCGTGAGTTATCTCTCATAAAGTATGTTGCTGATATTTAATCTTTTATCTCTGACTTATGAGAGATGAGAGATCGAAAGTAAAAACTTCTCAGTAGAGAGTGGATGAATTATCCCAAAAGCTCTTTTACTTTTGCTGATATGGCACGGCCTTCGGCAAGTCCTGCCAATTTCTTGGAAGCTACTCCCATTACTTTACCCATGTCTTTTCCGCTGGTGGCACCCACTTCGGCAATGATTTCCTTTAATGCCGCTTCCAGTTCTTCGGCAGACATTTGTTTCGGCAGATACTTCTCCATAACGGCTACCTGTCCTAGCTCTGCGTCAGCCAAGTCCTGACGGCCTTGTCCGATATAGATCTCGGCAGAGTCCTTTCCTTGTTTTACGAGTTTCTGGATGATTTTAAGTGCCGCATCATCTGTCAGTGTATCGTTAGCTCCCGGAGCAGTCTTTGCTTCAAGGAAAAACTTCTTAACGTTTCTCAAAGTCTCTAAGGCTACTTTGTCCTTTGCCTTCATTGCGTTTTTTATGTCTTCGCTGACTTTATCAAATAAATCCATACTATTATATTTAAAAATTAAAGATTAAGAATTATAACCGAAGCCTGATTCTGCGAGTTTATAATCTTCGTTCTTAGTTCTTTGTTTAGAACGTAATCACGCCATTCTCGTCTGTTGCTTCTTCCGTTGCGACTTCCTCCTCCAGAGCGGCTTTGGTCCGTATCTTGGTGAGGGTTGTCTTATCGCGCATATATGTGGGAGAATCCTCTACCATAGCGATGATGTCGTCGTTGTCCAGGTCTTCCATATTGAAGAGGTAGATGTGACGACGTTTGCGCAGGCTCTTGCTTCCGATATTGCTGGCGCTTTCTCCGTATGCTTTGCGGATGCGTTCTTTGTTTTTCTCTTTCTCTTCTTCCAGTTGCAGTTGGCGTTCCTCTTCTTCCTGGCTGCGCGCAGCGTGCAGGCTGTCCATGCCGGGAACATCCTCTACTCCGAATCCGGTTGCAAGTACGGTAATCTTCACTTTTGTTTCCAAAGAGTTGTCGATGGCGACACCCCAGATAACCTCCACACCTTCGCGGAACTTACTCATGAATTCATGTATCTCGTTCATCTCTTCCATCATCAATTCGGATGACGGACAGAAGGAAACGTTCAACATCACCTTTTTGGCGTTGAAGATATCGTTGTTGTTGAGTAGCGGAGAATGCAGCGCATCATCGATTGCTTTGGTTACCCGATTTTCTCCTTCACCGAATCCGGTACTCATGATGGCTACTCCACCATCTTTCAAGATAGTCTTCACATCGGCAAAGTCCAGATTGACCGTACCGCGCATGGTGATAATCTCGGCAATACTTTTGGCAGCGATGGAGAGTGTATCATCGGCCTTGCCGAATGCATTCATAAAGGTAAGGTCGGCATATATTTCGCGCAAGCGTTCGTTGTTGATAACCAATAAAGCGTCAACGTGTTGAGCGATACGTTCCACACCGTCCAACGCTTGGATAATTTTCTTTTCCCCTTCGAAGATAAAGGGGATGGTAACGATACCGACTGTCAGAATATCCATCTCCTTTGCGATGCGGGCAATGACAGGGGCTGCGCCGGTTCCTGTTCCACCACCCATTCCGGCAGTGATGAATACCATCTTGGTGCCGTCGTTCAGTTGGTTTCTAATGTCTTCTATACTTTCTTCGGCGGCATCGCGTGCCCGTTCGGGACGGTTGCCGGCTCCAAGACCTTGTGTGATGCTACGGCCCAGTTGCAGTTTCACCGGAACCGGTGATTCGGCCAATGCCTGGTTGTCCGTGTTGCAAAGAACGAACGTTACATCATGAATACCTTCCCGGTACATGTGGTTTACAGCGTTGCCACCACCACCACCTACGCCAATCACTTTGATGATCTTCGGTGAATCTGTCGGGAAATCGAATTGTACTATCTCGTCCATAATCTTATGCTAATTACTAGTTACTATTTACAAATTACAAGCTATGTCTCCGGAAGTTATTTCATTTCATCATCTTCATTGAAGATGTTGGTCATTTCCTCAATCGTTTTCTTCATTTTTGTTGTGAACCAACCGGGCTTAGCTTCTCTTTTCCGCCTTTCTTTCTCCTCCTTTTCTTTCTGCTTGCGAAGTTTCTCGGCTTCTTTGGCAGCCAGTTTGGCTTCTCGTTCCTCTTCCTCTTTCTTGAGTCGGGCGATGCGGGCTTGTTCTTTCAGTTCCTGGTCGTTTTCGAATATATCGCCTGTCTTGAGAACTTCCGCTTCCGGTTTAGGAGTGGCCGGAGCAGGTTGAGAAACTGTTTCTATCAGGCAGCAATTCTGGTTCCCTTCAAACAGAAGCCCGAATAACGTATTCTGCGAGCCGTCTTTTTTCAGGATATCGCTAGGGGCATGAACGGTATTACGTGGAAGTCTTGCCATTCTGATTTTCTCTATTTTGCTACGTTTGCGCAACATCTCTTCCAGGTTCTTTAGGTTGGCAGCTCCTCCTGTCATGATAATTCCTGCCAGCAGTTTGTCGTCAAAGCCGGAGAGTTGTATCTGATTCCATACATTGGCAATGATTTCTTCGGCACGGGCTTCGATGATATTGTTGAGGTCGGCTACTTTAATGGTACGACTGTCATCGTCCAGTTTGCAAGTAGCCTCTTCTTGTTCGGGCTCTTCTTCATAAAGAGCGTCACCGTAGGTTTTCTTCAAACGTTCTGCTTCTTCCTCTTCCATCTGCAAGGTGGTGATATCTCGTGTGATACTGTTACCTCCTAGCGGCAGCACAGTCAGGAAGCGGAGGATATTGTTTTTGTAAACGGAGATGGTAGTCGTATCTGCACCGAAGTCGACCAAAGCGCAGCCCGAACGGCGTTCGCTTTCTGTCAATACCGCGTTGGCTGTCACGAGCGGGGCAATCAGTTGTTCGGCTATATCTATTTTTGCCTGTTGGAAGCAATGCTCCAAATTCTTCCGCACGGAAGCACGGGCGACAATATTGAGGAAACGGCCTTCGATATGGCTTCCTACCAGACCCACCGGATTGGCTTGCAGGTTATTTCCCACCTTATATTCCTGTGGCGCTACGTCCAGTATGTCCATGTCTACCACCGGGATGGCGATGTTCTCGTCGCCGATAGCGCTGACAAGTTCCTCCGATATGATGGCTTCTTCTTCCAGATCGCGGCTTACCACGTTGCGTACTGTGCGAAGTGATTGACCGCCAATACCTACATATACTTTAGCAATTGAGTTTTTCAACTCACCTTCCAGTCTGTTGATGATAGAAGTCAGACTTTGTGCCGTCTTGTCCAGGTTAAAGATAACTCCTTTACGGATGAACGTAGAAGAGTCTTCCTGTGCATACGCCAGTATCTGCATACTTCCGTCACTGTTCTTTCTTCCGGCCACACCGGTTATCTTCGATGAACCAAGTTCAATAGCGGCGATAAATTCTGTTGTTGCCATCTCTTTATTTACTATTTAATTGTTTACAATTTACTATTTGGAGAGATCTGTCACTTATATCTCATCACTTATCACTCATCGTTCTCTTTTCGTACAGATAATCTGATTGCTGAATTCAAGGTTGATGCGTGAATATTTGTTCCAGCCTACCTTATTGAGCCCTTTCTTATAGAATTCTTTCAGGCGTGCCAGTTTGTCTTCAAAGTCATCCAGTTTGCCGAGATAGACAAGGTGGTCTCCCACACGTGGCACTAATTCGATATTGCGGTCGGGCAATACATGAATCTGTTCTATCTGCGCATCCCAGAACTTATTGTTATGCAAAAATACACCAAACTTATATAAATCCTTCATTGCAAACGACTTTTCTACGTTTCCGGTGACAATTACCCGGTGAGCGACGCATTTTGCATCGGGAGGCATGACGGTTCCTTTGTTGTCAAGGTAGTAATTCTCACCATTGGCGCTCATTACCCGTAAGATGGGAATGCGTTGTGTCACTTCCACGCAGACTTTGCCGCTAGGAGTCTTGTAGCATTCCGCTTCGTCAATCAACGGGTGTTTACTCAGTTCCCGTTCCAATGACTTGGTAGAGATGCGTTCCATCTTTTTCCCGATGGGGTAGATGCCTTTTTTCTGAAGGATACCTTTCAGTTCGTCTTTGGTGATGAAACCGGCATAAGCGGTATCCTTAATAACTAATTCCATGTCACGGCAGGTCTGGTCGGCAGGCTTGCGGTTGAAGGCGCTGACAGCTACGACCAGGTAGGCTATGAGCACCAACATGACGATGGACAGAAGGATTCTCTTTACCATAAATTATTAATCATTCTTCCTTTCCAGTATTTTCTTTATCTCGGGGACATAGTTGTCTATATCTCCTGCTCCCAAAGTTATTAATACTTCAATGTTTTTATCTTTCAGAATGTTCAGTATATCTTCCTTTTTGCACATACTTTTTTCGATACCGGGACGGAGATTGTCGTAAATCAGCCGGCTGGTAACTCCCGGAATCGGGGCTTCGCGTGCCGGATAGATATCTACCAGAATCACTTCGTCAAGCAGCGACAGGCTGTCGGCAAAGTCTTGATAGAAATCGCGCGTACGGGTATAAAGGTGTGGCTGGAAGATAGCTGTGATTTTCTTGTCTTTGTAAAGCTCCCGCATAGACAGTACACTCTGCTTGATTTCTGAGGGGTGATGGGCATAGTCGCTCAGGAAGACTATCCGGTCGTTCTTGATCTTAAAGTCGAACCGGCGGTCTACTCCCCGAAAACTAGCCATGCCTCTTTTAATCTCTTCATCAGTTACTCCGTTCAGGTGTGCCAATGCCATAGCGGCTACGCCATTTTCTATATTGATACTCACCGGCACTCCGAGTTGGATATCATTGATACGGGTATCCGGCGCCACAAAGTCTATAAATATCTCTCCGTTTCCGATGCGGATATTCTCTGCATGGAAATCGCCCTCGTCACGTGAATAGGTGTAGACGCGTACACCGGGTTGCACTTTGGGCTGTAGTGAGATGCCTTTGCGGATGATCAATGCGCCGCCCGGCTGGATGAGGGTTGTGTAATGTTCGAAACTTTCCAGATAAGCTGCTTCTGTTCCGTAAATATCCAAGTGATCCGGATCGGTAGCTGTAATGACAGACATAAACGGGGACAGCCAATGGAAGGAACGGTCGAATTCGTCGGCTTCGATTACCGTGTAAGGGCTTTTCTGTGAAAGCAAGAGGTTTGTTCCGTAGTTTTTCGAGATTCCTCCGAGAAAGGCGGTACATTCTACGTGTGACTGATGGAGCAGGTGTGCCGTCATGGTGGATGTAGTGGTCTTGCCATGAGTACCGGCTACACACAAGCCTTTGCTCGAATGTGTAATCGTTCCCAATACTTGAGCGCGTTTTTGTATCTCGAATCCGTTGTTGCGGAAGTAAACCAGTTCTTCGTGTTCCTGTGGGACGGCGGGGGTGAATACGACGAGCGTACTTTCTTTGTCTTTACAAGCATCCGGAATCAAATCCACATTTTCTTCGTAATGTATCTGTGCGCCTTCGGCAATCAGAGCGTCAGTCAATGGAGTGGGAGTACGGTCATATCCGGCTACTACCTTGCCTTTGAAGAGGAAGTAGCGTACAAGGGCACTCATACCGATACCGCCGGCACCTACGAAATAGACTGATTTTATAGTTTCGATATTCATTTCTTCTATCTTTAGTATTTGTATGAATCGATTAGTTCTTTGCTTCCGCCAGTTTTATCACTTCCTGCGCGATGATTTTCGCAGAATCGGGTAAAGCCAGCTTGGCTATATTCTCGCTTAATTCTTTTAATCTCCGCTCATCATTGACGGTGGCTAAAGCCACATCTATCAATGTCTTTTCCGCTTCGCTGTCTTTGACGTAGATAGCTGCCTGTTTGTCTACCAGTGCTAGGGCATTCTTAGTCTGATGGTCTTCGGCCACATTGGGGGAAGGTACCAGAATGACAGGTTTATGCAATAGGCAGAACTCGGAGATGGAGCCTGCTCCTGCACGGGAGATAACAAGGTCGGCCGCTGAATAGGCAGCTGCCATATCCTTGATAAAATCCGTTACATATAGATTGGGAAGTGCGCCTGCCGCTTTCACGGCTTCTGTCACTTGCGGATAGTAATATTTACCGGTTTGCCAGATAAATTGTATGTTTCCGTTTTCTTTGATTGTCGCTAATCCGGCAGTCAGCGTGTTATTGATGGTGCGCGCTCCCAAGCTGCCACCTACGATAAGAATCGTTTTCTTGTCCGGTTGCAGATGGAAAGAACGTAGTGCGTCCTCTTTGGACGGCATATCTTTTGTCAGGTTCTGACGTACCGGATTTCCCGTCATGATAATCTTATCGGCTGGGAAAAATTTCTCCATACCGTCATAAGCTACACAGATTCTCCGGGCTTTCTGTGCCAATAGTTTATTGGTGACTCCGGCATACGAGTTCTGTTCCTGTATCAAGGTAGGCACTCCCATCATTCCGGCAGTCTTCAACGTGGGACCGCTGGCGTAACCGCCTACGCCTACCGCTACTTGCGGACGGAAGTTCTTGATGATACTGCGCGCCTTCCATTGGCTGCGTATCAGTTTGATGATTACCGATACATTCTTCCATAAATGCTTGCGGTCGAAACCGGCTATCGGAAGACCGATGATCTGATAGCCCGCATCGGGAACCCGTTGCATTTCCATACGGCCTTCCGCTCCTACAAAGAGGATTTTGGCGTCAGGGCGTAACTCCATTATCGCGTTTGCAATAGAGACGGCGGGAAAGATGTGCCCTCCCGTACCTCCACCACTAATAATAATTCTAAGTTCTTTTTCCATCATAGTTCTTTTCTCCTATCCGTTTCGTTCAGTTGACCGTTTCGTGCTACTGACCGTTCATCGCTTGTCACTCTCATCCTCGAATTTTGCATCGCTGTTCAAAATCTGTGCAGTTGGCTCGGCAGCAGTCTGAGCTTCCGAATTGGCGGCCGCATCTGTCGCGATCTGCAACTGAATCTGCGCATCGTGCGCTTTCTGTTCTTCCAGATGAGCGGTATATCGGCTGACGCTTAATATCATTCCGATGTAAGCGCAATTAATCAATGTACTTGTTCCTCCTTTGCTGACTAGAGGTAGCGGTTGTCCTGTGACGGGGAATAGTCCGACGGCAACCATCATGTTCAGTATTGCCTGCGATACCAACAACAAGGCAATCCCCATCACAAGGAAGGCGGGAAAAGTCCTTTCGCATTTCTGGGCGATTCGTCCGGCCCGCATCAGCAAGCATAGATAGAGGAATACCACGAATATCCCCCCTATCAATCCCATCTCTTCGATCACAATGGCGAAGATAAAGTCGGAGAAGGCTTGACTGAGGAAATCGCGTTGTATTGAGTTGCCCGGACCTTTGCCGACTACATTGCTGGTAGCAATGGCGATCCGGGCGTGTGCTATCTGCGCGTCTTTATCAATATCGAACTTGGCGGCAGGTACTTCTTCATTCTCGAAGAAGCCGGAAACACGGTTCTGCCAGGTCTCGAAACGGTGAAGTCCCGGTGTATTGTGCAGTGTCTTTCCGGGAATGGCCATTAGTATTCCCACAGCCACTATGCCTACAAGTGCCATTAGCCCCAGCATACCGAACAGTTTCTTGGAAGATACCCGCCCGATGAACATCATCATACATACAACTCCGAATAGCAGCATGGCTGTTGAAAGGTTTTCCGGTGCAATAAGCAGAAAGACCAGTCCGGTAAGAATCATGATGTATTTGAAGGCTTTCGGGTTGGCTCCGTATTCGTCCTGTTTCTTGGACAAGATAAATGAGACGGCAATGATAACCGCCATTTTTGCCAACTCCGACGGTTGAAACTGTAATCCCATAAAGGTCATCCAACGCGCAGCTCCGTTGACACGGTCGCCTGTAATGATACCCATCAGGGTGACAAATGCCAACAGTACCAGAGAAATCGGATACAGGAAGACCGGAAATACCTGAAACCATTTGTAGGGTATGTTGTGTAGAATTACCACCACTACTGCACCCACCATCAGAATAACAGAGTGCTGTGTAATCGGTCCCCAATGGTCGCCACTTTTATAAGTCAGTGTCGACGCTGCCGAGAACACCTCGACTATCGAGATGAGGCAGAGACAAAGGAAAATAATCCAGATTACCTTGTCGCCTTTGAATATGTTCTTTAATAAATCCAATCTTGCAGAAATTAAAAATTATAAATTAAAAATTAAAGGGCGCGGACGCATTCTTTAAATTGCTCGCCACGATCCTCGTAACTCTTGAAGAGGTCGAAAGAAGCGCAGCAAGGACTCAATAATACGGTTTCACCTTTCTTCGCCAATTTATAGGCGGCTTCTACAGCGTCTTTCATGCCGGTTTGCACGTCTGCTACGGGCAAACCGAAACGGTCGAAGAAATCATGCAGCTTCTCGTTGTGAAGTCCCATATATACAAGAGCCGAGCACTTTTCGCGTACCAGGTCTTCAATTTCCGTATAATCGTTTCCTTTATCTTTTCCACCGAGAATCAATACTGTTTTGGTAGTCATGCTTTGCAGGGCATACCAACACGAATTGACGTTCGTCGCTTTGGAGTCGTTGATGAAATCAATTCCACGGACACGTGCCACTTTCTCCAACCGGTGTTCCACGCCCTTGAAGTCGGAGAGGGCCCTGCGTATGTTTTCTTTGGTGATACCTGCCAGATTGGCTGAGATACCGGCAGCCAAAGAATTGTACAGATTATGCTGTCCTGTCAAAGCCAATTCCTCCTGTTCCATATTGAAAGCAATCGGCTCATTGATTTTCACTTCGTGATCTTCTACGTATGCAATCGCTCCGTCTTCCTTTACGGCTGCGAAAGGGTAGAGGTGTGCTTTCAGACCATGCTTTGCCAATTCGCGTTTAATGATAGGGTCGTCGTTCCAGAAGATAAAAGCGTCGTCCGGAGTTTGATTCTGGGTGATACGGAATTTGGCATCGATGTAATTCTGCATACAATGATCGTAGCGGTCCAGATGGTCCGGAGTAATATTCATCAATACGGCTATATTCGCACGGAAGTTATACATATTATCCAATTGGAAAGAACTCAGTTCGATAATATAATAATCATGGTGGTCTTCGGCTACCTGCAAAGCCAGGCTCTTGCCGATATTACCTGCCAAACCTACATTCAGACCTGCACTCTTGAAGATATGGTAGATGAGGGAAGTCGTAGTCGTCTTTCCGTTCGAACCGGTGATACAGATCATTTTGGCGTCCGTGTAACGTCCGGCAAACTCAATCTCTGATATAACCGGCGTTCCTTGAGCTTTCAGTTTCAGAATGAGGGGAGCGTCATTCGGAATACCCGGACTTTTGATTACTTCGTCGGCATTCAGAATGAGTTCTTCGGTATGGCGGCCTTCTTCCCAGTCAATGTGGTGGCTGTCGAGAAGTTCCTTATACTTGTCCTTGATGGCGGACATATCCGAAACAAACGTCTCAAATCCTTTGACTTTAGCGAGTACGGCTGCACCTGCACCGCTTTCGCCAGCTCCTAAAATTACTATTCTTTTCATTTACACTAATGTGCTCTTGTCTCCAATATGCTGAATTGCCTATTAGTTGTGCACATCCTTTAAAAGTTAATAATCGGGTTAATACTCTCTGAATCTTTATTGTTAATTCACGCCTCAGTTATCTTCAGCGTTTACCTTATTTTCAGCGTTATAATCGTTATGGCTGCCAGCACGATGGTCACAATCCAAAAACGGACAGTAATTTTTGATTCGTGGAACAGTTGGTCGGGCTTGGTGAACTTCACCGTACATCCCGGTTCTATCAAACTCATGGAAGTGCGGAAATGGTCGTGAATCGGCGTCCGTTTGAACAGCCGTTGTTTCACTCCTTTTCGTTTCCCGGCTTTATAGTAAGCCCGTTGAAGAATGACCGACAGATTTTCTACGAGGAATACACCGCAGAGAATCGGTATCAGCAATTCTTTATGAATGATGATGGCGAATACGGCAATGATTCCGCCAATCGTCAGACTGCCGGTATCTCCCATGAATACTTGTGCCGGATAGGCATTGTACCAGAGGAAGCCGATCAATGCACCGATAAAGGCGCAGATGTAAATTACGAGTTCTTCCGATCCCGGAATGTACATAATGTTCAGATAGCCGGCAAACTCGATGTGTGATGATACGTAAGCCAATATCCCTAGCGTAGCTCCGATGATGGCGGAGTTGCCCGCCGCCATTCCATCCATTCCGTCATTCAGGTTGGCTCCGTTGGATACGGCGGTAACGACAAAGATGGTGATGATAACGAACAGTACCCATCCGGCCGTTTGTGCGTGATCGCCCATGAAAGCTACCAGATCTGCATAGTCGAGGTTGTTGCTCTTAAAGAAAGGGATGGTTGTCTGGGTAGATTTCAAGTCATTTGTTCCGTGTACCACTTCCATCTCCTGTCCCGGATTGTGTATCTCGATGTTTTCGCGAATGACCACGTCCGGACTTAAATATAAAGTAAGTCCGACAATCAGTCCCAGACCTACTTGCCCGATGATCTTGAACTTGCCATGCAGTCCTTCTTTATCTTTCTTGAAAATCTTGATGTAGTCGTCGGCAAAACCGAGTGATCCCAGCCATACGGTGGTGATCAACATAAGTATCATATATATATTATGCAACTTGCCTAAAAGCAGGCAAGGAATCAGGATGGCTGTAATGATGATGACGCCTCCCATACTTGGTACGCCTACTTTGTTGACGCCGAACGGGTCGATTTTCGCATCCCGTTGTGTCTCCGTGATTTGTTTTTTCTTAAGCAGGTTGATAAACTTATCTCCCCAGATACTCGAAATAAGTAGGGCGAGGATAACTGCCATCAGTGCACGGAATGAGGTATATCCAAACATTCCCGCTCCGGGAAAATTGAGCTTATGCAGCCATTCAAACAAATAATATAACATTTCTTCAGTGGTTGGTGTCTAATCGTTCAACATTCTCTTCACTTCTTCTTTGTCGTCGAAGTGATGTTTTACTCCTTTTATCTCTTGGTAATTCTCGTGCCCTTTTCCGGCAATGAGTATTACGTCTCCTTTCTCAGCCAGCATACAGGCCGTACGGATGGCTTCCTTGCGGTCGGCGATGCTTAATGTTTTTCTCATGTCTTCCGCATCCAGTCCGGCCAACATATCGTTGATGATGTCTTGCGGCTCTTCAAAACGGGGATTGTCCGAAGTGATGATAACACGGTCGCTGGCTTTGGCGGCTTCCTTTGCCATGATGGGGCGCTTGCCTTTGTCACGGTTGCCGCCCGCACCTACTACGGTGATTACTTTTCCTTTCCCTTCCAATACCCCGTGTATGGCATTCAGCACATTAGTAAGGGCGTCCGGAGTATGGGCGTAGTCGACAATTGCGGTAACTCCGTCTTTTGAACGCACAGCGTCGAAACGTCCTGCAACCGGATGCAGTGTGCTAAGGGCAACCAACACATCTTCTTCTTTTTTCCCAAGCAGGACAGCGGCACCGAATACCGCTAATAAGTTGGAAGCGTTGAACTTGCCGATAAACTGAACTGCCAGCTCGTGATTGTTGAAATCAAGTAGCATTCCTTCAAAATGGGATTCCAACACCCGTCCTTTGAAGTCACTGAGACTTCTCAGCGAATAAGTATAGACTTTGGAACGTGTGTTTTGCGTCATTACTAGTCCGTTCTTGTCATCGAGATTGGTCAGACTGAACGCATTCTTCGGTAGGTCATCGAAGAATTTTTTCTTAGCTTTCAGATAATTCTCTACCGTCTTATGATAGTCCAGATGGTCACGGGTGAGATTGGTGAAGATACCTCCGGTGAATTTTAATCCGCTGATACGCTTCTGTGCGATCGAATGGGAACTGACTTCCATAAAGGCGTATTTACATCCTTCGTCTGCCATCCGTCCCAATAAACGGTTCAGCGTGATAGGGTCAGGTGTGGTGTGCTCCGTTGGAATCGGCTCGTCATCGATATAATTGCAGACTGTAGAGATAAGTCCTACTTTATATCCGAAATAGCGGAAGGTATTATATAATAAGGTAGCGATGGTTGTTTTTCCATTCGTTCCGGTGACACCGACCAACTCCAGTTTGGAAGTCGGATCTCCATAGAAGGTGGTGGCAATCTTGCCTACCGCGTCCTCGCTGTCTTTTACTTGTATATAGGTAATTCCCGCCACCGGTTTTTCGGGCATATCCTCGCAGAGGATAGCGGTGGCGCCTTTACTGATGGCGGCGGGTATATAGGCATGACCGTCGGCTTGCGTACCGCGCATAGCCATGAACAGTTGTCCGGCTTCTACCAAACGGGAATCTATGTTGATTCCGGCAATTTCTATATTTGAATCTCCGGCTATCTGTACCGGTTGGATTGCTTTCAGTAGCTCATTTAATAACATTACTCTATTTATTTTTTAATCATTCACTATTTTAGCGTAAGCGTCACTGTCTGTCCTTTTCTAACAATGCTTCCGTTGGCTATCGACTGACTTTTTACCTTGCCCACTCCGACAAGATGCACTTTCAACCCTTTACTTTCCAGCAGGTATACAGCGTCTTTAGCTCCCATACCTATGACACTCGGTACAAAATTCTGCATATTGCTCCGACTCTCCAGCACTACGGCTTGTGGAGCCAGGTGGGTATTTCCCCACACTTCTTTTCCTGCGTTGGCTATTTTACCTTGCACCTGAATATTCAGTTCTTCCAATACCCGCTGAGCTTCCCTCATCTCTCCGGCTTTTACGTTCGGAATGACTACGGAACTCGTATCAATCGCATTGGTGAGCGGCAAACGTAAGTCTTTGGCGTATACTCTTTCGGCAATCCTGCTGAATACGCTACCTGCCATCAAACCTCCTGAGGCCGGTAGTCCCGGTTTCTGAATGGAAACAATCATACTATATTTAGGATCTTCTGATGGGAAATACCCGCAGAAACTGACTAGATAATTCGTTCTCCCCGTCTTGTATCCGGCTGCTCCCTGTGAGATTTGCGCTGTTCCCGTTTTTCCCGAAACATGGAACTGTTTGCTTCCTGCCGGTTTGGCAAGTCCTTCGCCTACTACTTTACGCAATATCATCTGTATGTCTGCCAATGTCTTGTCCGAACATATCTTCGGATTGATAACTTCGGTCGGATATTCTTTTACTACCTCTCCGTCTTTTATCGCTGCTTTTACGAACTTGGGACGCACCATTACGCCTTTGTTGGCTATTGCATTGTAAAAAGTAACGATGTTCATCGGTGGTACTTGTGTCTCGTAACCGATACTCATCCATGGCAAGGCGGTCTTTGAAAAATAACTTCTTTCTTTGGGTCCCCGAATGTTCGGCTTCCCTTCTCCGGCTATTTGCAGATGGAGAGGTTGGTCAATACTCATCCGTTTTAGTCCGTCGACAAATTTTTGCGGATTGCTTCCGTAGAAGTGGTCTATGATATACGATGTGCCCACGTTGGAAGACACCCCTAATATTTCGGTGACAGTTAGTTTGCCGTATCCTCCGCGATGCCAGTTGTGGTCCTTCATCACGCGACCATGCATCGGCATTTGCCCGTTGCCTGTATCCACTACGTAATCAGGAGTGATTTTCCCATCTTCAAGAGCTACCATAATGGAGGCCGTCTTGAAGGTAGAACCGGGTTCAAGCATATCACTGATGGCGTTATTGCGCATTTCGTAATATTCTCCGTCCTTGCCCTGCATCATATTGACGATTGCTCTTACTTCTCCCGTAGCCACTTCCATCAGAACGACTACACCAACACTTGCATTCAACTCTTTTAACTTGTCTACCAATGCCTTTTCGCAAATATCCTGCATACCCACATCAATAGTAGTGAGGAGGTCGCAACCGTCAACCGGTGGTACGTCTACTATATTCAAGTATTTATTCATCACTTTCTGGCGATGTGTCAGTCCGTCCCGTCCTTTCAAGATGGTGTCAAAAGCTAACTCTATACCATTTCTGGCTCCTTTTGCCGTATCGGCATAAACATCTCCCAACGTACGTGCGGCCAACGAGCCAAACGGTTTTTTCCTCTGATTGTAGGCTAATTCTTTGAATCCTCCTTTGTATCGGTTCAGGCAGAACACAGGCAATCTCTTTACCTCTTTATATTGTATATAGGAGATGCGTTTCGGATAAATCAGATAGTTACGGCTCTTAGCTTGGCGTCCTTTTTTAAGATGTGCCTTGAATTGAGCGACACTCTTATCCGGGAAAATCTTGTTCAGTCCGATACAGATTGAATCCATGTTGGCGTTAAGAATGGAATCGCGTCTGGCCTGATCTTTCTTTCTTCGTTTTTCGTCCTTCTCACCGGACATAAAGTCCATATATATCCTGTATTCGGGTAAGGAACTGGCCATTAGTTTACCGTCGGAGGAAATAATGTTTCCACGATTAGGCTTCACCGTTACGTTCTCTTTCACGAAGCGATCGGCTACGTCCTGCCAATACTGACGCTCGGCGAACATAGTGATTCCTGCCTTTACGACAATTGCTACACCTATCAACGCCATCACGAGGATGACGAAGAAATAGCGGGTCATTATATTCTTTTTATTAACTGCCACAGTGCTTCTCTTTTAAAACTCCCAGATCTCCACCTATTTAATAAGGTAAGGAGGGTTGGTGGATGTCTGCAAATCACTCTCCTTACTAAAAATATAGTCTTCTATACGTGACTGGCGGCTCTTCTCCATCAGTTCCGAGCTACGTGTCAGCGCATCGTATTTTATATCTATCAGTTCCTTTTTCAACCGGTCTATCTCGATCTGCTGTTGCTGACTGGCATAGCGGTTATGGATGTAGAAGATGATGAATACCATGATCAGTACCAGCAACTTCGTCTGACGGCGGAAAAAGTCGGTAGCCAGAATGTCTCCACCCAGAATACTTTTTAGTGAGGTGCGTTTTTTCTTCTTTCCCTCTTCTGTTTTCTTATTTACTACTTCCTCTTCCATTTCTCTTTATTTCTTTTCTGCAATTCGTAATTTAGCACTTCTTGAACGCGGATTCCTTTCTATTTCCGCTTCGTCAGGAATAATCACTTTGTTGTTGACAAGGCGGAAGGGGGTATTCAGATTCCCGAAGAAATCGCTTTCTGCTTTTCCCTCTACATTTCCGGTTTTCATAATGTTCTTCACCATGCGGTCCTCCAATGAGTGATAGGTGATCACTACTAGTCTGCCACCCGGTTTCAATGCCTCTGTTGCTGCCAGTAACATTTCTTTCAAGGCTTCCATCTCTTGGTTTACTTCAATCCGCAGTGCTTGGAATACCTTTGCCAATTCCTTCTTTTCCCTTTCGCGGCCAAAAAGTGGCTTGATGACTTCCAAAAACTCTCCGATGGTACGGATAGCCTGCCCGTTCCGTGCTTTGACAATCACAGAAGCGAGTTTACGGCTATTCTTTAATTCTCCATAGAGATAGAAAATGTTGGCGAGGCGTTCCTCTTCGTAAGTGTTTACGATATCGGCTGCCGTAAGTCCTGCACGTTTATTCATGCGCATATCCAGATCTCCGTCGAAACGGAAAGAGAAACCGCGTTCACTGTCATCAAAATGATGGGAAGACACACCTAGATCGGCTAAAATCGCATCTACCTGCTCGATATCGTGATAACGCAGGAAATTGTGCAGGTAACGGAAGTTGCTGCGTACGAAAATAAAGTGGGGATCATCAACGATATTCCGTTCGGCGTCTTCATCTTGGTCAAATCCCAAAAGTCGTCCGCCTTCCCCGAGCCGTGAAAGAATCTCTCGTGAATGTCCCGCTCCGCCGAAGGTAACGTCTACATACGTTCCGTCAGGGCGGATGTTCATCCCGTCAACGCTTTCTTTCAGCAGTACAGGCACATGATATGTCAGTTCATCTTTCTCCATCTTGTTTATTTTCATCGTTCATAATTTCTTCTAATGCCGCTCCAAACTCTTCGGGTGACATAAACGGCTGTTCTGCCCGCTCCTTCGACCAGATCTCTATCTTGTTGTCGATGCCGATGAAGCGTATATCCCCATGTATATTGCAGATCTGTAAATACCGCTTGGGGATTAATATGCGTCCGTTGCTGTCCGGTGTCACCACCTCAACGTCGCTCACAAACTGTCTGAAAATGAGTTGATGTTTATTGTTCCACTTGTTAAGTCTGCTGCGAAGTTCGTTCAACTCCTCGTTCCACACGCTTTCTGGGTATAGAGTCAGGCAGTCTTGAAATACGTCTTTACGCATAATAAGCCTTTCTTCAGAAGCAGCTTGTAATTGCTTCCTGAAGATAGCGGGAATGAACACTCTTCCTTTAGTGTCTGCTTTGGCTTCAATATTACCTAAAAAACGTATCATTACCTTATTATAATAAGAGACCGTAAAAGTATGAAATTCCCCACAATTCCCCACGATTTTCCACAAAAACTTTTAGAGAAGTTTTCAACAGAGTGTTAAATGTTGATTTACTTGAAAAAAAGAGCCCCGAGTGTCAGTATGCTCAACACTCGGGGCTCGTACAGTTTAGTATCTTTTTAGTTAAGGTCTAGCGAAAGTCTTTCAGGTCTTCCTGCAATTTCTGGCGTGTGAAGAAGATGCGGCTTTTTACTGTACCCAAAGGGAGGTTCAGTTTTTCCGCAATTTCTCGGTATTTGAATCCTGAAACGTGCATTGCAAACGGAACTCTGTATTCTTTAGGGAGTTTGTTGACTACCCGGTGCATCTCTTTCAGGTCGTATGCTCTCTCTGTACTTTCATAACTTGCATCTTGCGGCAAGTTCAGGTGGTATAAGTTGTCGGTTTGGTCAACAAATGTTTGATCGCGGACTACCTTGCGGTAGTTGTTGATGAATATATTGCGCATGATGGTGTACATCCATCCTTTAAAATTAGTATCAGGCATATATTTATCTTCGTTATCTAATGCTTTTAATGATGTCTCCTGCAACAAATCGTTTGCTTCTTCACGATCAGTTGTCAGTTTGTAGGCGAAGCGGAATAATTCTTCTTGTACTCCTACTAAATCTTTTCTGAAGCTTAAACTTTTCATACTGTGTTGCTTTTAAATTGTGAATATTCGTTCGTAAATTTCGATGTTGCAATTTTACGGTATTTTCAGGAATCCGATGGGGGAAAATCAGACTGAATTTGACCTAAAAATTGTCAGCTGATAGTTTTTAGGTGGTATTTGATAGTTTTTGGGTGCTATTTTTTTGTGTTATGAACTTTAATCCTGCATTTTCTACCAAATTATTGCGATTAATAAAAAAGAACCGTTAATTTTGTGCCATCATTTTTATTTGAAAAGAATGACTGATGACTCTTTATTTTTGATTGATGTCGATAAGATTCTTCGGACAAAAGCTCCGAAGCAATATAAGTACATCCCTAAGTTCGTGATTTCTTATTTGAAGAAAATAGTTCATCAGGATGAGATCAATGTATTCCTGAATGAATCGAAAGATAAAGTAGGGGTAGACTTCTTGGAGGCATGTATGGACTTTCTGGATGCGAAGGTGGATGTGAAAGGTATCGAAAACCTGCCTAAAGACGGATTGTACACCTTTGTGTCCAATCATCCGCTGGGAGGACAGGACGGTGTCGCGCTTGGTTATGTGCTGGGGCGGCATTATGACGGGAAGGTGAAATATCTGGTGAACGACTTGTTGATGAATCTTCACGGATTAGCTCCGCTTTGCATACCTATCAATAAAACCGGTAAACAGGCAAAGGACTTCCCCAAGATGGTGGAGGCCGGATTTAAGTCCGACGATCAGCTGATCATGTTTCCTGCCGGTCTCTGCTCGCGTCGGCGTAATGGAGTGATTCGCGATCTGGAATGGAAGAAGACATTTGTAGTAAAGAGTATACAGGCGGAACGTGATGTAATCCCCGTGCATTTTGGAGGTCGGAACTCCGATTTCTTTTATAATCTGGCAAACTTCTGCAAAGCATTAGGCATTAAGTTCAATATCGCCATGTTGTACCTTGCGGATGAAATGTTCAAGAACCGACACCAGACTTTTACTGTAACTTTCGGTAAGCCGATACCCTGGAAGACTTTCGATAAATCGAAAACTCCGGCACAGTGGGCGGAGTACGTGAAAGACATTGTATATAAACTGTAACTGATAGAACAACTATAACAAGAAATATGGAAGAGATTATTAAACCGGTAAGCAAAGAGCTGCTGAAGGCGGAGTTGACGGAAGACAAACGCTTGCGAATGACGAATAAAAGTAATAATCAGATTTATATTATTACTTATCAGAATGCCCCCAATGTAATGAGGGAAATCGGTCGTTTGCGTGAAATTGCTTTTCGTGCTGCCGGTGGAGGAACGGGGCTGTCGATGGATATAGATGAATATGACACTATGGAACATCCATATAAACAGTTGATCGTATGGAATCCGGAAGCAGAAGAAATATTGGGCGGCTATCGGTATTTGCTTGGAACGGATGTGCGTTTCGATGAGAAAGGCGCTCCGATTCTGGCTACTTCTCATATGTTTCATTTCTCGGAAACTTTTATTAAAGAATATCTTCCTCAGACCATTGAACTGGGGCGTTCGTTCGTTACGCTCGAATATCAGTCTACACGTGCCGGTAGCAAAGGATTGTTTGCTTTGGATAATTTGTGGGATGGGTTGGGCGCGTTAACGGTGGTCATGCCGAATGTGAAGTATTTCTTTGGAAAAGTGACCATGTATCCTAGTTATCATCGTCGGGGACGTGATATGATTCTTTATTTCCTCAAAAAGCACTTCTATGATAAAGATGAACTGGTTACTCCAATGGAGCCTTTGAAGTCGGAGACTTCCGAAGAAGAGTTAAAGGCTTTGTTCTGTAAGGATACTTTCAAGGAGGACTATAAGATATTGAATTGTGAGATTCGCAAATTGGGATATAACATCCCGCCGTTGGTGAATGCTTATATGAGTTTGAGTCCTACGATGCGGATGTTCGGAACCGCCATCAACTATGAATTTGGCGATGTGGAAGAAACCGGAATCCTGATTGCGGTAGATGAGATATTGGAGGATAAGCGGATGAGACACATCCAGACGTTTATAGAAAGCCATCCGGATGCGATGAAAATGCCTTGTGATAATGATGAAGCATTCGCTCCGAAAGTTGTTACACCGCAGGCAGACTGTTGCCGTTAATTTTACGATAAAGATCAAGAGCGAAGACATCGGTCATACCCGATATATAGTCAAGTACCGCCTGTATTCTTTCATAGAGTGCAGGCGCTTTTATATTATACTGGCTTGAAACCCGGTTGATGAGCAACTCGGAATAGGCCTTTCCGGGAGAGGTTACCGCATCTATCATCAGTTCCAGCAAGGTACTGATGACGCGGAAACCGGCTAACTCGATGTCCAGTACATCCCTTGACCGGTAGATCTTTTTCAGGGATACTTCGGCGCAGTGCTTGTATGCGTTTGCCGGACGCTCGGATATATGTTTGATAAGCGCTCCTTCAAAAGTGCCGGATAGAATTTCCGCTTCGTGCTCCAGAAATACACGGGTACATTCGCGAATCAGTAATCCGATGACGGAAGAACGCAGATAAGCGATTTGCTCATTCGTGTCGCTGACAATGAGGAAGGTTTGTCGGATGCGTTCCCGGCGTTCTTCGCTGAAATAGGCCATTAACAGTTCCTTTGTCTCTTCGGTAGTGAGGATTTTCAGTTTATGCGCATCTTCAATATCCATCATTTGATAGCAGATGTCATCTGCGGCCTCTACCAAGTAGACCAATGGGTGACGTGCATATTTCAACGGATGTTCATTAAATAAGGTTAATCCCAACTCGGTTGCTATCTTATGGAAACTTTCTTCTTCGCTGACGAAGAATCCGAATTTGGATTTTGTGCCGGCAAGACTCGATGAAAAGGGGTATTTCACAATGGAAGCCAATGTCGTGTATGTCATTGCAAATCCTCCTTTCCGCCTGCCTTCAAATTGATGGGTCAGGAGTCGGAATGCGTTTGCGTTTCCTTCAAAATGTGTCAGATCTTCCCATTCCATCGCAGAAAGTTGCTCTCCGTTCGGCTGTATTTCTTTCAAGCGGAGTCCTTTCCCTTCAGAGAAGAATGTGGATATAGCCCGCTCACCGGAATGTCCGAAGGGAGGATTTCCCAAGTCATGCGCCAGACAAGCGGCGGAGACAATAGAACCGATCTCCGGTAAAAAGGATTCTTGAAGCTCCGGTTGGCGTTGCAGGATGGCTTTGGCTACATCATTGCCTAGAGAACGGCCGACACAAGAAACTTCGAGACTGTGTGTGAGCCGGTTGTGTACAAAGACACTGCCCGGCAGGGGAAATACCTGCGTCTTATTCTGTAACCTGCGGAAAGGAGCGGAGAAGATCAGACGGTCATAGTCCCGTTGAAATTCCGAGCGGTTCTCCTGTCGTACTTCGTGGAATTCTTCCATTCCGAAGCGTTTAGCTGATATTAATTGGTTCCAATTCATGGCAAATGTGTGCATTATTTATTATTTAACTGCAAACTTAACTATTTTTCAGTTCAAAATGTGTATTTTCGCCTGTTAATATAGTAAACGTGTATTTTATGAATATTCAAGTTATCAATAAATCGAAGCATCCGCTTCCGGCTTACGCCACAGAATTATCTGCAGGAATGGATATCCGTGCTAATCTTTCCGAACCTATTATATTGGAACCGTTACAGCGTTGTCTGGTACCTACCGGATTATATATAGCTCTTCCGAAAGGATTCGAAGCGCAAATACGTCCCCGTAGCGGGCTGGCTATCAAGAAAGGAATCTCCGTTCTCAATTCTCCCGGAACGATTGATGCGGATTATCGGGGAGAAATTTGCATTATTTTAGTCAATCTATCGTCCGAAGCGTTTGTGATTGAAGATGGAGAACGTATCGCCCAAATGGTGATAGCCAAGCATGAACAAGCCGTGTGGCAGGAAGTGGAGGTGCTTGATGAAACAGAACGTGGAGCCGGAGGCTTCGGTCATACAGGGGAAAAATGAAAAAGATAATACTATTCTTGCTGATAAATGCCTTACTGTTTCCTCTTTGCACGACTGTGCAAGGTAAAAAGAAAAAGGTGAGGAAGGAGGACAAAACTGTTGTATTGCAACTGACGGAAGAGCAGCAACGTAAATATGACTATTTCTTTCTTGAAGCTATACGGATGAAGGAAAAGAAAGAATATGCTACGGCTTTTGGTCTGTTACAACATTGCTTGGAAATCAATCCGAACGCTCCGTCCGCCCTTTATGAAATTTCTCAATATTATATGTTTCTCCGTCAGGTGCCTCAGGGACAGGCTGCTTTAGAGAAAGCGGTAGCTTATGCTCCGGACAATTATTGGTATAGTCAGGGATTAGTCAGCCTGTATCAGCAGCAGAATGAACTGGATAAGGCTGTGACTTTGCTTGAAACAATGGTTACTCGTTTTCCGGCGAAGCAAGACCCTTTGTTCAATTTGCTTGATATTTACAGCCGTCAGGAGAAATATAATGATGTGATTTCCACATTGAACCGTTTGGAGAAACGTTTGGGAAAGAACGAACAGTTGTCTATGGAGAAATTCCGTATTTATCTTCAGATGAAAGATGATAAAAAAGCATTCAGGGAGATAGAAAGTCTGGTGCAGGAATATCCGATGGATATGCGCTATCAAGTGATACTGGGGGATGTATATCTGCAAAACGGAAAGAAGCAGGAGGCATACGAAGCATACCAGAAGGTATTGGCTGTGGAACCGGATAATCCGATGGCGCTTTTCTCGATGGCTTCCTATTATGAGCAGACCGGACAGAAAGAATTGTATCAGCAACAATTGGACACATTATTGCTGAATAAGAAAGTGGCGCCTGATACTAAAATTAATGTGATGCGTCAGATTATTGTGGAGAATGAGCAATCGACCGCTAAAGACAGTACTCAAGTGATAGCCCTGTTTGATCGGATTATGGAACTGGACCAGGATGATCCGCAGATTCCCATGCTTTATGCACAGTATCTATTGTCGAAGAATATGGAACCGGAAGCAGTGCCTGTATTGGAACAGGTGGTTGATTTAGATCCCACGAATAAGGCTGCCCGCTTGATGTTGGTCAGCGCTGCCGTGAAAAAGGAAGACTACAAGCAGATTATAAAAGTCTGCGAGCCGGGCATTGAAGCTACTCCGGATGCATTGGAACTTTATTATTATCTGGCTATTGCCTATCATCAGGCAGAGCAGACAGACAGTGTGTTGAGTATTTGTAGTAGGGCATTAGAGCATATTACACCCGATACCCGAAAAGAGGTCATTTCGGATTTCTATTCAATTATGGGGGATATCTATCATACCAAAAAGCAAATGAAGGAAGCTTATGCTGCCTACGATTCAGCTTTGGTGTATAACCCTTCCAACATCGGTGCGTTGAATAATTATGCCTATTATCTGTCTGTGGAACGGCGTGATTTGGATAAAGCGGAAGAAATGAGTTATAAGACCGTAAAGGCAGAACCTAATAATTCGACTTATCTCGATACGTATGCCTGGATTCTTTTTGAGAAAGGCAACTATGCTGAGGCTCGTATTTATATTGATAATGCAATGAAGAGTGATGGAGGGAAAAGTGATGTGATAGTGGAGCATTGCGGGGATATTTATTTTATGACGGGTGATGTGGAAGGCGCACTGGGATATTGGAAGAAGGCATTGGAGATGGGTAGTGAGTCGAAAACATTGAAGCAGAAAATAGAAAAGAAGAAATTTATAGCAGAATGAAAAGAATAGTTTATCTATTGTTGGTTGTGGTTGTGTTGGCTGGTTGTAAGAGTTCGAAGCGCTTGGTGACTTCGGAGACAAAGGCGCCTGTATCCAGTTATCTGGCTTCCAAGCTCCAACTGACTATTCCCGATAAAAAAGGAGGAAGCCTGTCGGTAGGAGGAACCATGAAGATGAAAACTCATGAACGGGTGCAAATCTCTTTGCTGATGCCTATTCTACGTACAGAGGTAGCACGTATCGAAGTGACTCCTGAAGAGGTATTGTTAGTGGACAGGATGAACAGAAGATTTGTTCGTGCAAGTAAAGAAGAACTGAAAGGTATATTACCTAAGAATGCGGAGTTCTCTCGTTTGGAGAAGATACTGACAGATGCGTCTTTACCCGGTGGTAAGACAGAACTGACAGGAAAGGATATAGGAATTTCTTCGTTGGAAAAAGCAAAGGTGCAACTTTATGAGTTTTCTACGAAAGAGTTTTCAATGACTCCGACTGAGTTGAGTTCTAAGTACAGACAGGTTCCTTTGGAAGAATTAATAAAAATGTTGGTAGCTTTGTTATGATGAAACGTTTTTTTGTTATTCTTATCGGTTGCCTTTGGCTGGCAGTTCCGCTTTTCGCTCAATCGAACAAACTGATTCGTGAGTTGGAGGGCAAACGTGGTGCGCTGCAAAAACAGATTGCCGAGTCGGAAACGATATTGAAGAATACAAAGAAAGATGTAGGTAGCCAGTTGAATAGTCTGGCGGCATTGACCGGGCAGATTGAAGAGAGGAAACGTTATATCATGGCTATTAACAATGATGTAGAGGCTATCGAGCGTGAGTTGGCTTCTCTTCAACGGCAATTGAGGAGCTTGGAAAGAGATTTGAGAGATAAGAAAAAGAAATATGAAGCTTCTGTCCAATACCTGTATAAGAACAAATCGATAGAGGAAAAACTGATGTTTATTTTTTCTGCCAAGAACTTGGGGCAAACTTATCGCCGTATGCGTTATGTTCGCGAATATGCTACCTATCAGCGTTTGCAAGGAGAAGAAATCCTGAAAAAACAGGAACAGATACGTAAGAAGAAGGCGGAACGGCAGCAGGTAAAGGCTGCCAAAGAGAATTTGCTGAAAGAACGTGAAGGCGAAAAAGTGAAGTTGGAAGCACAGGAGAAAGAAAAACGGACTTTGGTTGCCAATCTGCAAAAGAAACAAAGAGGATTGCAGAATGAGATTAATAAGAAACGGAGAGAGGCTAATCAACTGAATGCCCGTATTGACAAGCTGATTGCGGAAGAGATTGAACGTGCCCGCAAGCGTGCACAGGAGGAAGCCCGTCGTGAGGAGGCGGCTCGCAGGAAGGCGCAAGGCAAGGAAGGGCAATCGGCTGGAACCGGAGCGAAAACGAAGTCGAAGCCTTTGGAGGTGTATACAATGAGTAAGGCGGATCGGGAGCTATCCGGCAATTTTGCCGCCAATCGTGGAAAGCTTCCTATGCCTATATCCGGTGCTTATATCATCACCAGTCATTATGGGCAATATGCGGTAGAGGGGCTACGCAATGTGAAACTTGATAATAAAGGAATAGATATACAAGGAAAGCCGGGTGCTCAAGCACGTGCCATCTTTGACGGAAAAGTGGCGGCCGTATTCCAACTGAACGGATTATTTAATGTTCTTATCCGGCATGGGAATTATATTTCTGTTTATTGTAATCTGTCTTCCGCTTCTGTGAAGTCCGGTGATACGGTGAAAACTAAACAGCACATCGGACAGGTCTTTTCGGATGGGACGGATAATGGGCGGACGGTGTTGCATTTCCAACTGCGTCGTGAAAAGGAGAAACTGAATCCGGAGCCTTGGCTCAATCGATAAAGTGATAGTTGAAGATACTAGAGTATAGCGAGCGGACTTCTGTATTAAAGCAGAAGTCCGTCTAATAATTCCAGATATAGTCCGATAGCTTCTTCTATCTCTTTCAGCATAATATACTCTTCTGCCGTATGTGAACGTGAAGAACGTCCCGGTCCTATTTTTACCGATGGAAAAGACATCAATGCCTGGTCGGATAGAGTAGGGGAACCGAAAGGGACACGCCCCATTTTTATTGCTTTTTGGACAAACGGATGTTTCTCGTCGATCCGTGAGGAGTTGAGACGGAACGAGCGGGCTTTGGCTTCGCAAGAGATATGTTTCTTGATTTCAGCAAATAAATCTTCATTCGAGTAAAGCTCGTTGCTACGGATATCAACAACGAAAGTGCACTTATCGGGAATTACGTTGTGTTGAGTACCTGCATTAATTACAGTTACACTCATTTTTACCGGTCCTAGTAACTGCGATTCTTTATCAAAGCGATAGTCGCGGAACCAGGCAATATCATTCAATACCTTATAAATGGCATTGTCTCCCTCGTTGCGGGCGGCGTGTCCTGCCTTGCCTGTGGCGGTAACGTCTAATACCATCAGCCCTTTTTCGGCAATGGCAGGTTGCATCTCCGTCGGTTCGCCTACGATGGCGAATGAAATGGGGGGGAGTCCAGATAATACACTTTCAATTCCGTCTTTGCCCGATACTTCTTCTTCACAGGAAGCAAGATAAATCAAATTATATCTCTGTGAAGTACGACATAGTTGCAGAAACACCTGTAATAGAGATACAACACTTGCGCCTGCATCGTTGCTTCCCAGTCCATACAATTTTCCGTTCTCTTCACGTGGCGTGAACGGGTCTTTCCGCCAGCCGTTGACAGGTTTGACGGTATCTATGTGGGAATTGAGCAGGATAGTCGGCTTCTTCAGGTCAAACATAGGGCTAAAACACCATACATTATTACCCTTGCGTCCGGTCTGCATACCTTCCATTTCAATATAATTTTGCAGGAAGTCTGCGGCCTGAGTCTCTTCCCGGCTAAGAGAAGGGATACTGATTAACGACTTAAGAAGGCTTGTAGCCTCTGCTGCCATAGTCGGAATATCATATTTCATACTGCAAATATTTTGTCTATTACTTAATATTTGCACAAAGATAGTCGTTTTGAGCAATTGTTTCAAATAAAACTAATACCTTTGTACCATATTTACTAATACAAAGAGTATGACTTATCATCATTTATCTGTCTTAGTCCATCGTCAGGCTGAAAAGTATGGCGACAAGGTAGCCTTAAGGTACCGTGACTATGAGACAGCTCAATGGATTCCGATCACCTGGAATCAATTCTCCGGAACTGTGAGGCAGGCTGCCAATGCACTCGTTGCGTTGGGAGTGGGAGAACAAGAGAATATCGGTATCTTTTCGCAAAACAAGCCTGAATGGTTTTATGTAGATTTTGGTGCATTCGCCAATCGTGCTGTGACCATTCCATTTTATGCGACCAGTTCACCGGCACAAGCACAATACATTATCAACGACGCACAAATACGCTATCTTTTTGTAGGTGAGCAATTTCAATACGACGCTGCATTCAGTATCTTTGGCTTTTGCACCTCACTGCAACAACTGATTATCTTTGACCGTTCGGTCGTAAAAGACCCCCGTGATGTGTCGTCCATCTATTTTGATGAGTTTATGGCGATGGGAGAAGGACTTCCGCACAATGATGTGGTGGAAGAGCGTACGGGACGTGCCTCTTATGACGATTTGGCTAATATTCTTTATACATCCGGAACGACAGGTGAACCGAAAGGGGTCATGCTTCATCATTCCTGTTATTTGGAACAGTTTCGCACTCATGACGACCGCCTGACCACGATGTCGGATAAGGATGTTTCTATGAACTTCCTTCCATTGACGCATGTATTTGAAAAAGCTTGGTGCTATCTCTGTATTCATAAAGGGGTACAGATCTGTATCAATCTCCGTCCGGCGGATATACAGACAACCATTAAGGAAATTCGTCCGACATTGATGTGTAGCGTTCCTCGTTTCTGGGAAAAAGTGTATGCCGGAGTACAAGAGAAGATCAATGAGACCACAGGAATGAAGAAGGCATTGATGTTGGATGCTATTCGGGTTGGTAAGATTCACAATCTTGATTATCTGCGGAAAGGGAAGACGCCTCCTGTGATGAATCAATTGAAATATAAGTTCTACGAAAAGACAATTTATTCTTTACTGAAGAAGACCATCGGTATTGAAAACGGGAATTTCTTTCCGACTGCCGGTGCTGCCGTGCCTGATGAAATCAATGAGTTTGTCCATTCGGTAGGCATTAATATGGTTGTCGGTTATGGACTGACAGAGTCTACGGCTACTGTGTCTTGCACATTGCCGGTGGGATATGATATCGGTTCGGTAGGTGTTGTGTTGCCGGGAGTTGAAGTGAAGATCGGTGAGGATAATGAAATTCTTCTTCGAGGTAAAACCATTACAAAAGGATATTATAAGAAAGCGGAAGCTACGGCTGCTGCTATTGATCCGGACGGATGGTTCCATACGGGCGATGCAGGCTATTTTAAGAATGGTCAGTTGTTCTTGACAGAGCGTATTAAAGATCTATTCAAAACTTCGAATGGAAAATATATCGCTCCGCAGGCTTTGGAAACAAAGTTGGTTATCGACCGTTATATTGACCAGATTGCTATTATTGCCGATCAGCGTAAGTTCGTCTCTGCTTTGATTGTCCCCGTATATGGATATGTGAAAGAGTATGCGAAAGAAAAAGGTATTGAGTATAAGGATATGAGTGAATTGTTGCAACATCCTAAGATTGTAGGGTTGTTCCGTGCGCGGATAGAAACCTTGCAACAACAGTTTGCGCATTATGAGCAAATCAAACGTTTCACCTTGCTTCCCGAACCATTTAGTATGGAGCGTGGAGAGCTTACCAATACATTGAAACTGAAACGTTCGGTCGTTTCTGAAAATTATAAAGACTTGATTGAGAAGATGTACGAGGAGAGTTGAGAGCCAGGCTTGAGATTCGATGTGAGATAAGTGTACGATTATAATTTATAACTTTTAATTTCTAATTTAAGAAGATGATTACTATTGAACAACTTAAAGACGTGAAAGAGCGCACGGATGCGCTGAGGAGGTATCTTTGACGTTGACGGGAAGAAAATTCAAGTCGAAGAAGAACAGTTAAGAACGCAGGCTCCGGGATTTTGGGATGACCAGAAGAAAGCTGAAGCCCAAATGAAGTTGGTGAAAGACCTGCAAAAGTGGATTGACGGCTATAATGAGGTCAAAACGCTGGCAGATGAACTTGAGCTGGCATTTGATTTCTATAAAGAGGAATTGGTGACAGAGGAAGATGTGGATACTGCTTATGCGAAAGCGCGTGAGGCGGTAGAAGCGCTCGAACTCAAGAATATGCTTCGTGATGAGGCCGACCAAATGGATTGTGTGTTGAAGATCAATTCCGGTGCCGGTGGTACGGAGAGTCAGGATTGGGCTTCTATGTTGATGCGTATGTATTTGCGTTATGCTGAGACAAATGGCTATAAGGCTACTATTGCCAACCTTCAGGAAGGTGATGAGGCCGGAATCAAAACCTGTACGATCAATATTGAAGGGGATTTTGCCTACGGTTATCTGAAAGGAGAAAATGGGGTGCACCGTTTGGTACGTGTCTCTCCTTACAATGCGCAGGGTAAACGTATGACATCTTTTGCTTCTGTCTTTGTCACCCCGTTGGTAGACGACAGTATTGAGGTGAATATTGAGACGGCACGTATCTCTTGGGATACCTTCCGAAGCGGTGGCGCCGGTGGTCAGAATGTGAACAAGGTAGAATCCGGAGTTCGTCTGCGTTACCAATATAAAGATCCTTATACAGGTGAGGAAGAGGAGATTCTGATTGAAAATACGGAAACCCGCGACCAGCCTAAGAACCGTGAAAATGCAATGCGCCAGTTACGTTCTATCTTATATGATAAAGAGTTGCAGCACCGTATGGCAGAACAGGCGAAGGTGGAAGCGGGAAAGAAGAAGATCGAATGGGGCTCGCAGATCCGAAGTTATGTATTTGACGACCGCCGTGTGAAAGATCATCGTACCAACTATCAGACTTCGGATGTAAACGGAGTGATGGATGGCAAGATAGAGGATTTTATTAAGGCTTATCTGATGGAATTCTCTTCACAGGAATCATAAAATACAAAATTAGCAACTGTTATTTTTGGAAAGTTAAAAGATTTGTCCTTACTTTGTTAGCGTTGAACTTTAAAGCTAACTATTATGGGCAAGGGTAAGAAAAAAGTAGCGATTAGTAAGAAGGAAGAAGAGCAGGCCCAGAAGGTTGTCAAAATAGTGTTTGTCTCATTAATTATTTTGGCACTGATTATGCTGATTGCCTTTTCCTTTTTCGGCTGATAATCTCACCACAGGTTTATGTAATCTGTGGTGAGTTTTTTTGTAATACTACTGTAACCGGATTGTCATTCTTGTGTATCCTTGCAGTTGTACTTTTGCTGCGGATTAAGTAGCAAACAACTGAAATGAGTAGAATTACAACAACAGTCGTAACATTATTGTTGGCGGCAACAGCTTTCGGACAGGCTAAAGAAGACGCCGGAGATGGCAAAAAATTAGATAAGCAGACGATGGAATGGAAAGACTATTTGCCCGAGATTCATGGAACGATTCGGGGAAAATACGAATTCCAGACAGAAACAGAGGAAAGTCGTTTTGAAGTACGTAATGCGCGCTTTAGTGTTTCGGGAAATGTGCATCCTTTGGTTGCTTATAAAGCGGAAATCGACCTTTCTGACGAGGGCTCTATTAAAATGCTGGATGCGTATGTACGTGTCTTTCCGATGAAAGATCTTAATTTCACGATTGGGCAAATGCGGGTACCTTTTACGATTGATGCTCATCGTTCTCCTCACCAACAGTATTTTGCCAATCGTTCATTCATAGCCAAGCAAGTAGGAAATGTCCGTGATGTTGGGTTCACTACTGCTTATAAACATACGAGTGGCTTTCCGTTTATTCTTGAGGCCGGATTATTTAACGGTTCGGGGCTTACCAATCAGAAAGAATGGCATAAAACATTGAACTACTCGGTTAAAGCTCAGTTATTACCCGGCAAAAATTGGAATATAACACTCAGCACCCAGATGATAAAGCCGGAATCCGTACGGATTAATATGTATGATGCCGGTATTTACTATCAAAATAATCGTTTTCATATTGAAGCGGAATATCTATATAAAATGTACGGGCATGAGACGTTTAAAGATGTGCACGCTGTGAATAGCTTTGTCAATTACGACTTACCTTTGAAGAAAGTATTCAATAAAATTTCTTTTCTTGCACGTTATGACATGATGACGGATCATAGTGACGGCAAAATAGATAAGACGACAAATGCTTTGGTTATAAACGATTATGCACGCCATCGTGTCACGGGTGGGATCACACTTAGCCTTTCAAAAGCTTTCATTGCCGACCTTCGTTTGAACTTCGAAAAGTATTTCTATAAGAAAACCGGTATCCCGAAAGAATCGGAGCAGGATAAAATCGTAATTGAATTTATGACAAGGTTCTGATTTTTATGATTACTTTTGCGGCATGGCACAAGAAATAGAACGTAAATTTTTAGTTATCGGAGAGTATAAGTCGTTGGCATTTGCGAAAAGTCGTATTGTGCAGGGATATATCAGCAGTGCTCGTGGAAGGACTGTCCGGATACGTATCCGGGATGATAAGGGATACCTGACTATCAAGGGGGCTTCCAACGCTTCTGGTACAAGCCGTTATGAATGGGAAAAGGAACTGTCTTTGCCGGAGGCGGAAGAATTGATGAAGTTGTGTGAACCGGGAATTATTGACAAGACCCGTTATCTGGTGCGTAGCGGCAGGCATATATTTGAAGTTGACGAGTTTTATGGTGAGAATGAGGGGCTTGTGGTGGCGGAAGTCGAGCTGGCTTCTGAAGATGAGGCCTTTGTGAAGCCGGACTTTATCGGTGAAGAAGTGACGGGCGATATACGTTATTACAATTCCCGGCTAATGAAAAAACCGTATAAGATGTGGTGAACGTTAACAAATAAACCGTATATTTGTTCTTATAATAAAAAGGGTAGTATATGGATATGGAACAGTTATATGGTTATGTGCCACGCGAATTGGTAACCTTTATTCTGGTGACTTTATTCTCCTTGTTAATCGGACTCTCACAGCGCCGTATCAGTCTGAAGCGTGAAGGGGAGACGACTCTTTTCGGTACTGACCGCACATTTACTTTCATCGGTATATTAGGCTATCTTCTTTATATATTGGACCCTACGAGTATGCGTTTGTTTATGGGAGGAGGCGCCGTTTTGGGACTGTTGCTGGGACTGAACTATTATGTGAAGCAGGCTCAATTTCATGTTTTTGGCGTGACGACTATTATTATCGCCTTAATCACCTATTGTCTGGCTCCCATTGTGTCCACCCAACCTTCCTGGTTCTATGTCATGGTGATTGTGACGGTACTTCTGCTTACAGAACTAAAGCATACCTTTACGGAATTTGCCCAGCGGATGAAAAATGATGAAATGATTACGTTGGCAAAGTTTTTGGCTATTAGTGGTATTATATTACCTATGCTTCCACATAAAAACCTGATTCCGGATATAAATCTGACTCCTTATTCTATTTGGTTGGCAACAGTGGTCGTCTCAGGTATTTCCTACCTTTCTTATTTGCTGAAGCGGTATGTGTTTCATGAATCCGGCACTTTGGTGTCCGGTATTATAGGTGGGTTGTATAGTAGTACAGCCACTATTTCGGTACTTGCACGTAAAAGTCGGAAAGCTTCGGAGCAAGAGGCTACGGAGTACGTCGCAGCCATGTTATTGGCGGTCAGTATGATGTTTCTGCGTTTTATGATACTGATACTTATTTTTAGCAGGGAGATCTTTCTTTCTATTTATCCGTACCTGTTGATAATGTCAGTGGTATCTGCGATAGTAGGCTGGTTTATTCATTCACGGCAGAAACTTCCTAAAGATACTTCTGTCGAGTCGGAAGAGGATGATAGTAGCAATCCATTGGAATTTAAGGTTGCGTTGATCTTTGCCGTATTATTTGTCGTATTTACGGTTTTGACACATTATACTTTGGTTTACGCCGGTACAAGCGGATTGAATTTGCTCTCTTTTGTATCCGGTTTCAGCGATATAACCCCTTTTATTTTGAACTTATTGCAAAACACGGGGAGCGTTGCCGTACTGATTATTACAGCTTGCAGTATGCAGGCGATTGTAAGTAATATACTGGTGAATATGTTTTATGCCTTATTCTTTGCCGGGAAAAGAAGTAAACTTCGTCCTTGGATTTTGGGAGGCTTCGGAGCAGTGATTGCCTGCAACCTTGTTTTGCTATTATTCTTTTATCTTTAAGAAAGTCTCCTTTTTTCTATTTGTCATACAAACATCTTCTTTTTCGTTTGCTTTCTGCTAATAAAAAGATTGAAAAACTTTGTTTTTCTTTTTTCTTTTTGTGTTTTATTAAAAAGTTAGATTTATATTTGTTATCTCATAATATTTAATCTATTTTTGTGCCTGATTAGCATTGTATTAGGGAACAATGTAGACAAATAAGCAAAAATAAACGCGTAAGACGCAGGTTATGGGAAATGAGGGCGAAGGGCATAGTGCTTTCCTTGTACAAGGAAAGCCGGTGTCGTTTATATGTAAACGCAAAAAGATTTGGCATATTTCTAGAATAAAACTACTATTTTGTGTATTGTTTTTATTCTTTTCCTTTTTAGGGGTAGAATGCTATGCTCAATCTTCTATGCGTAAGAAGGCAGTAGAAAACAAAGATTCTATCATGCCTTTTAAATCTCGATGGGCATTTAAAACAAATGCTGTCGAGTGGCTTGTATTGTTACCTAATGTTACTGCCGAATTCGATTTGTTCGGCTCTCCTTACAAACACTACACATTAAGTCTCGGTATCAAAGGCAACTGGAATACTTCTCAAAATTACAAACCTAGCATTGTATATAATCTGGTTGATGCCCGTATGGAGTTCCGGAAATATTTCCGTACTACTCAACGTAACTTCCATCATCTGGATTCTGCTTCTTTCTTTCAACGGATGAAAGAGGAAGTGTTCACTATTAAACGTTTCCATCCTCGTTATTGGCGTGCCTATTATTGGGGGGTGTATGCTGACGTTGCTAACTATAATTTTAAATTTGGTTCGACAGGAATGCAGGGTTCTGCTTACGGTTTGGGTGTATCCGGTGGATTCAGCATTCCTTTATATGGTTATCGCCAGAACTTCATTGATTTGGAGTTAGGTGCCAGTGTCGGATTTGTATACACTAAATATGATGCGTATAAGCATGATGCTGAAAGTAATTGTTATCCTCGCTTACCTGAAAAAAGTAAGGGAGGCCATTTAGTTCCTTTCCCGGTTGTCAGTGATTTGCGGGTAGCTTTTGTTTATCGTTTCTCTACTTCTGTCAAGAACAAGTATAAGCTAATTGATTATGATAAGATAAATGCGCGTGCGGAAGCTAAGCGTCAAAAGCAATTGAGGCGTGATTCTATTAGTGAAGCACGGGATAAGGCGAAACATCTGAAAGAGTTGCAGAAAGACTCTATACGATTGGCAAAAGAAGCTTTGGACCAGATAAAGGACTCGCTTAAGAGACAAGATAAGTTGATGAAAGATTCTTTGGAACAAGTGAAAAAGTTGGAGAAGAAAAATTCAAAAGAAGAGAAGAAGCAAGCTGGAAAAGTAGTGGAAACACCTGAGATACAACAATCAACGGAGGAACAGCAACCTGCTCAGGAGAAACAGCCTGCTAAGTCTGATTCGCCTGAACCGCAGGCCGTCGAACCACAATCTTTGAAAGATCAGGGAATCGTGCCACTAACGACTAATGAGGGAGGTGAAGCGTAATGAAAGTGACTGTTATATATCAAATTCTATTGGCTTCCTTGCTTTTGGTCGGTTGTACAAAGGTAGATCTGTGTGATGAAACTACACATCCGCACGTGGTGGATGGGTTCTCGGTTACATATAATTGGAATGAACTGGGCTTATCTGCCGATGAAACGCCTGAGAAATTATATTTTGTGGCTACTCGTATCTTGAATACACGCCATATAGTTTATCAGACAGATAAAAATGGAAACTTTAAAGTGGAGAAGAGCAAAGAAGAAACGGCAATAACTCCTGATGACGGAAATACTGAAACTTCGGGTGACGGTTCAACCACTCGTGATAATACTGACACCACGCCTCCCGATGACCAGTCCGAACCTCAGAGTGAGTATCAGCCTGATATTAAGCTGCCTGGAGGTGAATATTTTATGATGGCTTTTACTAATCCTGCATATCCGATGGTGACAGTGACGCAGAAGGATGAAGCAAATGGAGACGTACAGGTTGAAAAAGAGGATACAAGAGTTGAATTAGTTAATCTGGATGAATTTAAGACTAATGAGGCGATTCCGGTGAAAGAAGTTAAAATGCGCCATAAGGAAGTGGAACACAAAGATGTTAGCAAAGAATTTGTAAATAATTGGAAATGGGCGGATCTAAATCCCGGTATCGGTTATGTGCGGGAAGCGGGACGAAAGTTGTTGGTTGCCCGTTGTGACTATTTAGAATTGGATGCAGGGAAGAATTATACGCAACCTTTCGATTTTGTTTCTTTAACTCAACATATTGATATAAACTTTACTGTTCAACTAGTAGCGGATGAAGATGGAAATCAGTTGACAGAGGAAGATATTCGAGATATCTATATAGAAATGGCGGGTATCGCTCCTGAGGTTTCCCTATCTACCGGCATTTTAAATATCGCAGAGTTGAAGAGAACAATTGTAGAAGTTACTGACCCGGAGGTTTCTCGGTCTGTAGAAGAAGAGAAGCCTACTGTGACTCTTTCGTGTAAAGCATCTTTGGAGGTATTTGGTTTAGTAGGGAGTGTAGATAGTTATACGATTACAGGTCCCGGTGTTTGTTGTATAGTTTTATATGTGAAGACAGGTACGGATACTCGTGCTATTCATGCGAAATCAAATTTGTCGAAGCAGATCAAGGAACAGGCAATTACGGTAGAAACAGGGCAAGTCAATGAAAGAAAGAAGGCGAAAGATCAGGCTGTATTGAAAATTGAGACACCTTTTCGTATTGTTGGTTTGAATCCTGAAATGGGAAGTGATGGCATCTGTGGATGGATACCGGTAGATGATGATATTCATGTAGAAATATAATGGGATGATGAAAAAAGGACAGATAACATATAAGAGGATTAAACAATACTTATTAATCGGGTTTTGTTCGATACTGTTGTTTAATTGTTCCAGAGATACGTATGTTGGGGAATTGCCGACAGACGATGATGCGCCTTTAGTGGAGCCAGTTCCTATTGTGTTGAGTTTAGGAATGTCTGATTTTGATATACTGACACGTGGTAGTGGTGAAGTCAATAATGGCAATGATGCCGATTTTTGGAATCAAGTAAGATTCTATGTGTATGCGTTCAATAAGGATCCGCAGACAGACTTGTCCAAACCTTGGAGTGCGACGAACGAAGATTTCTGTTTGTTGGATGGTTCTAGAACAGGAGGAGTGAATGCACAGGTTTCTAACCACGGGAAAGAAGTAGGAGTGAAGAAGGAAGATTCCAATTTAATGCTTTTCTATCCAGATGAAGAGTCGCAGAGTATCTATTATAATATGAGACATACCGATTGGCCATACAATTTCTTTGCTTACTATTTAGATGATTATGTTAGTGAGTGTCACCGTGAGAAAGATTATATCTATTACGACATCGAACTGGATGGGCGCAGAGACTTTATGTCATCTATGGCAAATATTGACAAACAGGAAGATAAATACGAGGGTAATCCATATAAAGATAAGATCTTGGGACGCGCATATAGTGCATATTCTGCTAATCATGGACTAAATCCGGTATTTCAGTTTGAACATCATTTAGTACTTCTTCGCTTTGTGGTTTGTAAACCGGATAATAGTCCCAATGAGGACAAAGATGAAAAAAAGAACATTCCCCCTTTGGATCCTAGTTTAACTGTAAAAAAGATTGAGGTAAATTCAAAATATAAAGGATGTTTTATAGTGGCGGTGAATGATCCTACTGATCAAACGAAACCTCAAAGAGGAATCTCATTTAATAATGAAGAATATAAGTATATCGAACTCAGAAAGAAGAATGGAGAATTGATAGGGAGTGATGGTTGGTGCGTAGTAGCTAAATGTCCTGTATATGGGGATGAACGGGATCATCTTTATGTCCTTGACAAAGATATAGATAATGATCGTGATACTGGTACAAGTTTATTAGTGGCACCTGCTGATTTTTATGAGGCTAAAATTAGTTTGAGTGCAGAAAATGGATTGCAAGGGTCATTATATACAGAAGTAGATGTTAAACTAGAAAATGATGAAGTATTCAGTGCAGGAAAAGCTTATACTATTTATCTGACGGTTAATAGTCTGTCTGATATTACGCCGAAGGTAACAATGGGGATGTGGGAAGATGGTGGAAGTGGAACTATAAACCCGAATGATAAATTTGAAGATGAAATGTGAAATTAAATATATTATTAATCTAAAAATTATGTGATTTATGAAACGATTTTTTCTTTATGCAATGATGACAGCCGGGATACTGGCTTCTTGCTCGCAAAGTGAAAACGAAGGCTTATCTGGAGATGAAACAGATATGCTTCCGAGTGCAGACAAAATCCTGATTTCTGCATCTGCTCCAATTGCTAAAATAGATGCAACTCCCACTCGAAGTTCTGGCTCTATTGGAGCTGATAAAGATGATTTACACGGCAAATGGAATAATGAAATACTTCATATTTATGCCTGCCAAAAAGATCCAGAGACGGGAATAACTCGTGCTGACAAAATTACTACAACTCAGGATACTTATGTGTTATTTGATGAAAAAGCGAAAGCAACTGGTGGATCTGATAGGGGAGATATAACTTGGCTGGAAGGAACTCCTTCTCGTTATTTTCCTCGTAATGGAGCCTATGACTTTTTTGGCTATTATGCTGATAATGCAATATCGGATGGTACAGTTGCACAAGTGAAAGATGGAAAAAGTGGCAATGGAAACAAAGTTCTATTTAAAGAGTTTACGATTACTGGTGCGGAAGATTTGATGGTTGCTAAAGCTAAATTGACTGATGAACAAAAGCCTAATCTTGATCAAATTGATTATAATAAAGCATTTAGTTCATATACCGCTCGTAGAGGCGTTCAACCTTCTATGACATTTGAACATTTATTAACTCGTTTAGTCTTTTTTGTAGATGGAGAAGGTAATGCGGCACCGGAGAAAGCTTATGTAAAGTCTGTTACAGTAAAGTCAAAAACGACAGGTGAGTTAGCTGTTGTTTATTCTGATGAAGATGATAAGGGGATTGTTTGGACAACTAATGATGCCGATAGGGTACCTTTGGCTCTTAAAGAAAGAGGTGATGATGGTCAAATGATAGATCTAGTGCCAGCTAATTCTTATGCTCCTCGAAAAGATGATCCTGCCAAAACGATTGGTGAAGCATTATTGGTGGAGCCAGAAGTGGAATCTTATGAAATTACAGTAACAATTCGTCAAGAAGAGGATGCGAATGGTAATCCTATAGATAAGCCCGAAGATACATTTACTAGAATATTGAAAGCCTCTGATGTAACAACAAAAGATGGTACTAAACTTGATAAATTTAAGGCCTCTAATTCTTACAATATTACTATAAGTGTTTATGGTGTAGAGAAAGTTGAAATTGAGGCTGTACTTGGTGCGTGGGGAGAAGGTGGTTCTGCTAGTATGAATCCGGATGAATTTACAGATGTACAATAATGACTAATTTATATATGAAAAAAAATAATTTATTTGTGTTTGGAATAATAGCGATGATGGCGAGTTGTTCCAATGGAGAAATGGGTGATCAGAAGGGACAGGATAGTTCTATTATAGATATACCTTTTGATGGAAGAATAGCTTTAAGTGCAAGTCCTGAAATTTCTGTTACTGAGACGAGAGCGGCTGTAACTGGATGGACTGATACTCCTATTCGTGTATGGGGGTTAAATAATACCGGTACTGGTTGGGACACTGATGATTCTTGTTTATTTCCGGGACCAAACCATTATGCAAATGGCGTAGTTGATTCAAACGGTAATGTTGTTTTTGATGGTTCAGAAGTTTATTTTTATCCCTTGAATAGTGATGTAGACTTTTCTTTTTATTCATGTAGCCCTCAGCCGCAGTCTACAATTACGCAAAATGCTGTTTTGGCCACATATGATATTACGGGTGCCCAAGATATTCTTTGGGGAGAAGCAATTGCTGCTGATGCTGAAGCTGAAAAAGGAGAGGTAATAGTAGATGGTATAAAGTATAATGGGTATAATGCTCGTTATTTTCGTAAGGGAGGTAAAACTCCTGTGCTGAAGTTCAAACACTTATTAACTCAATTACAATTTAAGGGTATTAAAGGTGACGAAGGAGGATATACCACAGGTGATGGTGTAGTTTGGCCTGTAAGTATTAGGAATATAGAGGTTATTTCAGCTCCAAAAGCTAGCTTGGTTGTGGCTGGTGCTAATAAAGGAACTTTAACTGCTGCCGCTGCTGATGATGATATTCCTGTGTATTTTGAAGGAGATATACCATATAGTAATTCTACGGCTACGGATGTATCTCCAGTGGAAAATACAGGAGCAAATGCTGGAACTACAATGGTGTTGCCTTCAACAACTGGTACTTATAAGGTTAAAGTAACATTGGTTGCTAATGTTAATGGTAAAGATAAAACGCAAGAAAATATAATTACTATAACATATAAGAAAGATGGTGCTGTAGCTCCGTTTGAAGCTGGTAAAATTTATACCGTTAATTTGACAATATATGGCTTACGTTTAGTTGATTTGGATGCGTCATTAGAACCGTGGACAAGTGAAGGTGCTATTGATCAAGAAGTAAACTAATTTATATGAATAGATGGATGATAGTAGGCGTATCATTATTATTTTTTACAGCATGTAGTAAGGATGATGATGGTACGTCTCAATCGGGTAATAATAACAATAATATGAATGGTGGAGCTGTGTTATCTTTCAGCTCCAGCATTTCTGCTTCTATTGTTGTAGATGTGATAGGACCTGGAACTCGTGCGCCATTAACGACCCTTGAACCGAATGCTCAGGTAGGCATTTTTGGTATTCCCGCAATTCAGGGTGCTTCGAATTCAGATTGTGACTTGTTTAATAAAAAACGTGAAAGTGATTTTCAGCAGAATCTGTTTAATGCTTGCTATACTTATGTGCCTGGATATGAGACTTTGCAAACAGAAAATTTGGCAACTTTTCCTAATACGAGTAATGCTGGATTAATGTTATACGGTTATTATCCTTTTACTGAAGATGTGGAGTGGCGCGAGATAAAGAGTGTGGCTCAGTGGGCTATACCATGGAAGCTGAATACTGCTGATATGTCTCTTACTAAAGATTATATGTATACATCTCAAACACCAACATGGTATTCAGAAGTAGGAACTAGTCCTATTGTTCTGAATTTTAAACATGCGTTTGGACGACTGGATTTTTGTTTTTATTCGACAAGTGCAGAGGTCTGTGAGGCTAATTATCGGGTTCAATCTGTGACAGTACAGTGTGATACTCCTGAAACTGGCTGGATGTCTTTAACGGACGGAACATTATCTTTTTCTTCTCCCAAATTATTGTCTTGTTTCCATCCTGTAGATAACGTAGGGATAGCTTATAATATGCCAGGAGAATCTGTTGCGAAGTTCATGTTTCCACCTGAGCAAACATTGATAAAAAAAATCACTTGTCTGGTTAAAGATGGGGGAAATAATGAACGTGAATATACTATTTATACTTCTAGTTATGGGTATAAGATACCGATAAAAAAGGGAAAGACTACATTGATGCGTATAAATTTCTTGCCAAAGGATGCTACATTCTCAGGACCGGCAAATGTGGATTCTTGGACTAACGGTACGACAATAGATAAGGATGTTAAGTTACAGTAATTGAAAGCATGACACGAATCGTAAAATATCTGTTCTTCTTTATTTTGCTGCTTGGGGCTGGAGCACAAGAGGTGTGCGCCCAGCAAATAGCAGTGAAAACCAATGGCTTGTCACTTTTGGCAGGAGTGCCTAACTTAGGATGTGAACTTGTAGTGGGAGAACGCTCCAGTGTTGATTTAAGTTTCTATGGAGGATACAAACCTTGGGGGACAGATATCAAGCTTATCGGAGTACAGCCGGAGTATCGATATTGGTTTAACGGACGTCCTATGGTGCGTGAATACATCGGTATATCCGCTTTGGGGGCGAGCTATGATATGCATCTGGGAAAACATATTTACGATGGAGATGCCATAGGCATTGGTATAACGATGGGATATTCGATGGTATTGGGAAAACGTCTGAACCTTGAATTTTCGGCAGGTTTCGGAGCCGTTTGTTTCTGGCACCAACAATACTATGAGAATGATAATTTTGAGGATTATCTGATCAATAATCCGGGAAAGACGAATGCGCATGGATATAAATTGTTTCCAGCCAAGTTAGCGGTTTCTATTTCTTATATTATTAGATAGTTAGAAAGTGAGATTGTAGATATGAAAGTAAATTTGATAAGGGTGAACGGAGCTATGAGAATAGCTTTTCTATTGATATGTTATTTAGCTACTTGTGTTCAGTTGAATGCGCAAGCTCCCAAATTAGTGATGGGACGTATTCTGGACAAAGAAGCATCCGAGAAGAAACGAAAACCTGTCCCGTTTGATATTTCTTCTATTGGTGACATAAAGATTTATTATTTCAATACCGTTCAAGAAGGAAAGGATATGGAAGCGGCACTGAACAAAGACAATATCAGTTTGACCCTTTCAGCCATGTACGAAGTACCCGATGCGACGGGAGCTTATCAGATTACTTTACCGGAGACCGGTTCATTGGTTATCAAAGTAAGTACGGCGCCCGCCGTATTTGAAGCAATCAGTGGTCGACGGGAGATTACTACGTATGTAGATATGGGACACATGATTAGTCAGGTAACCGTTGTGGGGCAACGTACAGAGGTAACGTCCATGCCCGAAACACCCGACCAGTATGGAGATATGATTATTTTGAACGGGGCAAAAGTTGCAGTTCCTCCACGTATTGGAAAGGACAATGCCCGAATGATCGTACAGCCATACGTGATAAATAATAGTAAAGGAAAGAAAGTTGAAATGTATCGTCTGCCTCGTGTATACGATGGTTCGCAATATTATCTGACTCAGGACCGTCGTATGGGATATGATATAACCCGGGATTCGCTGGACGCTTTTATCATTGAAAACGAACCCCTCTCGGCGGAGAAGGCTTCCTATATGTGGAATGATACAATCAAACTATCCAATGCGCAAGATAACTTCCAAGTGCTGGCTCTTATGCAGATGGAAGATTATACGCGTCCTTATTACGAACGCTTGTTGGAGCTCTCCACCCGTAGCCCCAGACGTCCGTTACGTTTCCTCGAATATTCGCTCGACCAGTATGAACTGGACCCTAAGAAATATGAGGAAAAACCGAAAGTTGAACGCCGTACCGGTGTGGAAGACATTTCTTTGAGCTTCTTACTGGGGAAGGCGGAATTGGATCCTGAAGATCCTAATAATGAAGTACAGTTGAATAAACTGAAAGCGAAGCTGTTGGAGGTGGTAAATGGCGAAAGTTCTACTTTGAAAGAACTTCATTTGTATAGCGTTTCGTCACCGGAAGGTTCTTATGCGTCTAATATGGCTTTGTCGCAACGTCGTCTGGCGTATGCACGTTCGTTGGTGTACTCTGTTATTCCGGCTCATACGATGCAACGTTTGTATACTTATACACCTAATGATTCGCGAGTTGCTACTTGGTTGGAGGTAGCGGATTTGCTGGAGCAAGATACGCTGCCTGCGGAGGCTGCCGCTATTCGCGAAATTGTAGAGAAATACCCGAAGAACCAAGACCAGCAATTTCGGCAAGTAGCTGCTTTACCTTATTATAGCACCATTATAAAAAGCCATCTTCCCAAATTGCGTTCAATGAAGTGCGAATATACCGCAGAAATTTATCGTGCCTTGACGAAGGAGGAAATATTGAATCGTTACCGGAATGATCCTGATTATCATTCGGGAAAAAAGAATTTTGCTTTGTATGAATACTGGCACTTATTCAATATGGTGAAAGATCCTAAGGAATTGGAGGAGCTGTATCGCCGTGCATATCACTATTCTCAAGAATTGACGGGAGGAAAGCCGTGGGTGCTGGCTGCTAATAATTTAGCGGTGGCTTACTTGAAACGCGATACGGTGGATACGGAAGTATTGAAGCCATTAATTGATTTCTCAGTGAGAGGCTGTAATGTGGAGCGTACGTTTGACGGACGTGTGATTGGTATTGATAATGTTGAGGAGGTGGTAGCCAATCAACTTGCCATGTATTTGAAGAAGGGAGATTTCTCGGAGGCCAGTCGTCTGGCACAATTACTGCCCGACAATGAGAAGAACAAGAAGATAAAGGCATTTGCGTTCTGCTTGGGAGGATATTATAAAGTGACCAGCGGATTGAATGATACGGAAATAGCCCGTCGTTTGGAAACATTTGAATTGGTCAAGAATAGTTCGCCTCTTAATAATGTCGTGATGTGTCTGGCGATGAAGACACACGCATGGAATGAAAAAGCGGAGAAAGCATTGGAGGATTTACCCGCAGACGATCCGAAGACGATGTACTTGAAAGCGGTGTTATATTGTCGTAAAGGAGACTTTTATGCCATGCAGGCAGAAGAGGCGTTGACAAACTGTTTCAAGAAGGACAGCAGTTATATCTCAATAGCCGAATGGGATGGAGATATCAGTGAAGACTGTTTCAAATATGCTAAGATGGGGTATGAAGATGCAATGACTACGGGAGGAAATGAATAGCTTAAATAGATAAATAATGGTGATGAAAAGATATATATTGACGTGTATTTGTTGTGGAATATTTGCGGGCGGCGTACTTGCCCAGCAGCAAGATTCCATTGCAAAGATGCGAGATGCAGCAGCTGCTCAGGATTCCGCAATGCAACGAAGAAGCCAGGCCGATACAGCCTATCGTGTGAAGTTCAATGCAATGAAGTATTCAATGCAGAAACGTTATCAGCCTAAAGGGATGGAGTTCAACAATAAAAAGTTCCTTGATAACTTCTTCTTCGGTTTTTGGGGTGGTTACAACCGTATTATTCCACAAGGGGATATGAATCTTTCCGGCGGACCGGAAATCGGACTGTCTGCCACTAAATTCTTTTCTTCTAAAAACGGAATGCGACTCTATGGAACATGGCAAAGCGCCAGTCGCCAGAGTGATAATGAAAAATGGAGCAATTATTCGTTCGGTATAGATCATATATTCAATCTTAGTACGGCTTTTGCCGGATATAATCCTTATCGTATGTTCGAGATTTCTACGGTTGAAGGGCTGGGTGTACATCTCGCTTCTTTGGCTGGAGAGAAAAAAAGAGCGGGCGATTTCCATCTGGGCTTACAGATGAAGTTGGCTACCGGGACGCGTCTGGACGTGTTTGTAGAACCGGCAATCTCCTTTTATACCGATAATATCGATATCTCCGGAGAAAATAACTGGCACGGATATGATATGGGATTTAATGCCCGTGTGGGGATGAATTATCGTTTAGGAACCTTCAAGCAGCGTGGAAGTACGGAAGCAGGAGAGGAGAATTTCTTGGATAATACTTTCATCAGTGCGGCTATGGGACTTCAAGCGCAGAATTCCTCATTGGCCAGGGAACAAGGACTGCTAGGCTCTACAGGACCTGTTTTTAATGTGTCCATAGGTAAATGGTTCTTGGATCTGTTTGGTTTCCGCTTATCTGCATTTGGATCGTATGATGCGTGGAAAGAGAATCAAAAGGCAGGTATGGACAGAATGACTCTGTATGGAGGCGGACGGGCAGAAGTGATGTTGAATCCTTTTGCGTTGTTCAAGAAAGAAGCGCGTTCTATGCGGTGGGGAGTTGTCCCGATGTTCGGTGTCGAGTTGGGGATGATGAAGAAACAGGATGAGCAGGAGGTTATTTCTAAAACATATACGGGATGGACAGGCGGAGTACAGTTTAAGTATTATCCGATAGAGAACTTGGCTTTCTTCGTAGAACCACGTATGTCGTTCGTACCTTATACCTTTACAGAGAAGACGATTTCCGGAAAAGTGAATGAGTATTCTTTTATGGATAAGCTGATGAATATTAGTGTAGGGGTCGAATTGCGTCGTCCTACTCGTCCGCAATGGCAGCAGTTAGCCAAACTTAGGGAAGATTTTACTCCTTATTATTATACTTCTTATGCTGTCGGCATGACAATGCCGCAACAGTTGAACCGCCCTACTTCACGCCGCCCGGGTTTCATTACCGGAGCTGCGGTCGGACGGCAGTTTAGTCCGCTTTCCGGATTCCGTTTAGGACTTGACTTCAACAATGCGGCTACCCGTTTGGCGGATGCTAAGATTGACCGTTACACTTTTACGAGCCTTTCTTTGGATTATATGTTTGATATATCCAATTGGGTAATCGGTTATGATCTGGAACGTAAGTTTGGTACGGAAGTTTTTGCCGGTCCGGTCATTACCCATCGCTTTGAACCGGGAAAGACCTATTTGGGAGGAGAAGGCGGTGTACGTCCTTATTGGAGGCTAGGTGAGCAATTTGATGTTTTTGCTGAGTCTAAATTGCGACTGTATACGCAACGTTATATCAATTCGCGTGAGGGTAAGGGAACTCCTTTACAGCTCTCTTTTGCGGTGGGTACTTCGTATCGGTTCAGCCCTTCTTATCGTAAGAGATTGTTAGAAAGCGGTTTTGGTGATGGAACATTCTGGGGAAATACTTTCATCAGTGGAGGTGTCGGCTTTCAGTTCCTAAGTGGTTCGGGACGTTCTATGGGAGCTTTAGCTTCGGTAGGGCCTACTATGAGTGTATCTGCCGGTAAATGGTTTCTACCTTTCTGGGGATTACGTTTCTCCGGTTTTGCAGGCATAAGTAGTTGGGGACAGGCTGCGCGTGAAGATGGAACTCTTGCTGACAAGCGAACGATGCAAGGAGGAGTCCGGATAGAGAGTATGTTGAATCTTCTTTCTTTCTGGCAGCATGATAATGAACAACGTTGGGGAATTGTTCCGATGTTAGGTCTGGAACTAGGTAAGGTACGGAGGCAAAATGAAAATATAAAGGTTAGTGCGGCAGGTGCTGCATATGCCGGTGTGACGGCAGGGCTGCAATGTAAATATTACTTCTCCGATCATACGGCATTATTTATAGAACCTCGTTTCTCTCGTATTCCTTATTCTTACAGAGATGTCAACGTTATTGATAATTATGTGGGTCCTCGCATCTCTACGACAGATAATGTGATGAGTGTGCAGGTCGGACTGGAATTCCGTCGTGCAGGTGGTAAGACGTTGAAAGAGCTGGCTGCTCGCAGAAGTGAATTCGAACCTTACTATTTTGCCTCATGGAATGTAGGTGGAAATATGCCTATTCATCGGGTGAAACTAGATGACGGTTCCGGTCTTGGAGTTTTAATAGGAGTGTCTGGGGGACGGCAGTTCTTCCCTTGTTCCGGTGCACGGGTAGGCTTGGATTATGTTGCTTTGCCGGGAAAGAACGGATCGGATGCCCGTAAGCTGATTAGTTTATCGGCAGATTATCTCTTTGATGTGACTCATTTTATGGGAGGTTATAATCCGAACCGTAAATTTGGTGTTGAGTTGCTTGCAGGTCCTGTTTTTTCATTCGGAAAAGAGCCTAATAAAACGAATATCGGTGCGGAGGGCGGTGTACATTTTTATTATAAACTGCTTAAGGGATTCGGTGTTTTTGCCGAACCTCGTTTGCGACTATACACTAAAGATATATGGTCGGGTGGAGATTTGACTCCTGTTCATGCATCATTCTCGGTGGGAACCTCTTACAGATTTTGATTTATGAGAGTATAACGTGTACTCAAAGTATTGCAAGCTTTTTTAGGGATATTCCTAAAATAATAAAATATAAGGCAACTGATTCGTAATGAAGAAGTTGCCTTATTTATTAAATATAGTCATCGCCCAGTTGAATTTGGGCGTCATTGACATATTTGCGGATGGAATGTTCTTCGTCTTTACGGCAAATAAGTAGGACGTTTTCGGATTCCGCTATCAGGTATCCTTCCAATCCGTCAATTACAGCGAGTTTTCCTTTCGGTAATACTACCATATTGTCTTTGCTGTTATATAAAAGTGAATGACATTTTAAACTGACGTTACCTTCTTGGTCTCTGTCTGATAAATCATAAAGTGATCCCCAGGTTCCAAGATCAGACCAGCCAAAATCTCCTAATGATACATATACATTATCTGCTTTCTCCATAATGCCGAAATCGATGGATACATTAGGGCATGCCGGGAAATTTTCTTCAATAAATGCTTTTTCTCCATCAGTGGCATAAATTTCCTTTCCGGGCGCCAGTTTAGAAGTCAGCTCGGGCAATAAGGATTCACTCGCTTTGATAATGCTATTTACATTCCACATGAACAGTCCGGAATTCCAATAAAATTCTCCACTTTCTACAAATACCTTAGCTAATTCCAGTTCCGGTTTCTCGGTGAATGTTTTTACTTTGTAGAAGTTATCTCCGGCAGGCTCGGCGATTTGTATATATCCGTATCCGGTTTCCGGTCGATTAGGCTTAATTCCTAGTGTCAGTAGCTTTTCAGAGTGTGAGACAAAATCCAGTCCTTTTTCGATAGCGGCAAGAAATTCATCTTCCTTTAAAATAAGGTGGTCTGAGGGGGCCACTACTATATTGGCATTTGGATTCAGTGCCCTGATGTGATAGGAGGCCCAAGCTATGCATGGAGCGGTATTTCTTCGTGCAGGTTCTAGCAGTATTTGTTTTTCGTTTACTTCGGGTAGCTGCTTTTTAACTAAGTCTGCATACATTGCATTGGTAACGATAAAAATATTTTCTGTTGGTATTACCTTTTGGAAACGATCAAACGTTTGTTGTAAGAGTGAACGACCGGTTCCGAAGAAATCTAAGAATTGTTTAGGCAATGTTTTGCGGCTAAACGGCCAGAAGCGGCTTCCAATACCGCCACCCATAATCACGCAATAATTATCCTTGTTTGTCATAATAGAGACTCTATTTAAAAGTTTCTGCTAATGTACGGTTTATTCTCTGAATATAGAAGTGTTTGAGATATGTTTTATTATTTTTTTCTCCTTTTTTCTACCAAACTATTGCAGATTCAAAATAATGTCGTATCTTTGCACCGCAATTGAGAAATCAAGTATGCCCAGATGGCGGAATCGGTAGACGCGCTGGTCTCAAACACCAGTGGATTCACTTCCATCCCGGTTCGACCCCGGGTCTGGGTACGAATAAACCCTGATAATCACTTGATTATTAGGGTTTTCTGCTTTTATAGGGCGTACTAAACGTGTACTGAATGACGAATACAAAGAAAAGGTGTACTTTAATAGTTTTCTTCCCCATATCTTTATAATTTCTTAACGCTTATCCTATCTTTATCTACCTTATTATTGCCGATGTTTTCGGGAAAAGTGAGATTCTTACCTTATATTTGTAGTAAGAACGTTTAAAGGCGCACGATTATGGAAAATCATATGGAAAACAATTTCAGAGAAATACAGAAGATATTAGATAGTTGTATAGCTCATGACTATAAAACTAAAGTAGATGCACTATTTTTAAAACGTGAATATTTGACGCAAGCTCAGCTAAAGGATTATTTGCGGCAAGAAATTTTCCGTGTGACTGAAAATATTGTAGCCATCCAACAAAAATACCGTGTCGTGCGTAACATTGTATTGGATATGGATATTCCCGATTTTTTGTGGGAAAGCGGTTATTTTGAGGACTTGAATTCTGATGAAAGAAAAAAGTATATCGGTTTCCGCTGCTCTGATTTTGATATGGACGCATATTTGCATGAACCGTCCTGTTATGATGGGCGGCTTCCCTATTTGTCTATTATCGTTAATCTTGTCGTGCTTTCCAAGTATTTGCGCTATCTGCAAGAACAGGAAAGCAATTACCATACAGATGCGGTTGCCATCCAAGAGCAAGTCTTGCCAAAAGAGAAAGAGGAAAGTGCAGATACTAATCCAACCAAGATTGTGGGCAAAAGCAATCCTTTCAAGTCCACGTTGAAAGCCAATGAAATCAAACTTCTGACCGACTGTGTGAATGAAGCGAATATGTTTACTACTACCGTCAGTGCCAAAATACTTACCGATTTTTTCAACTGCAAACTGAATGGGGTATTGAAAGTTAATAATACTCGTCTGTTAGCCTATCTTATGATGCAACTTAGCTGTTATAATTACATCGTTTATGAATGGCAGTCTGTCATAGCAAACAATAAGCTGATATTGAAGAAGATAAAAGGAGAACCGCTTACACGTACTGACCTGTCGAGTGCGACAGACCAAGCAAAAAACATCTATCCGAAAGGATATGAAATCATAGACAAATACATCAAACAACTGAAAAAAGGTTGAGCATAGATTGAACGCTCAAACAAAGGTCAATTAGACTTCATTTTCAACCTCTTAACTTTGCCCCCGTTAACAAAAAAACGAGGGTGCGCACCTTCATATTGTTTCACCTAAATTCCTAAACAATATGGAAAGAGATTTAGAGTTAAGAGTTTCCGAACTCGAAAAGATGTTGTTCCTTTCAAAGAGTGTGCTTAGCTTCGATGAAGCGAGCAAGTTCTTGAACCTTTCTAAAAGTTACCTGTACAAGTTGACTTCGGGTAACTTGATACCCCATTACAAGCCGCAGGGCAAAATGCTTTATTTTGAGAAAGCGGAGTTGGAAGCATGGTTACGTCAGAACCCGGTCAAGACGCAGGCGCAGATAGAGCAGGAAGCGCAGAAGTATATCCTTAACCGTCCTCTAAAGAAATAACGGCTATGGAAAATAGAAAAGCGACAGAAGCCGGGCAGGGTGTTACCATACAGAAAGAGGATTTCGCAGCCCTTTGGAAAACCATTCATTTAAAGGTAACGGACACTTACGAAGTGCCGCCCGAAATACTCTGGGTGAACGGCTCTACCATTGGCACGCTGGGTAATTTCAGCGCATCCACGGGTAAAGCCAAGAGCAAAAAGACATTCAACATCTCCGCTATCGTTGCGGCAGCGTTGAAGAATGACGAGGTACTGAAGTATTCGGCATACCTGCCACCGAACAAGCGGAAAATCCTCTATGTAGATACCGAGCAGAGCAAATACCATTGCCATAAGGTCATGGAGCGTATTTTACGGCTTGCCGGACTACCTACCGACAAGGACAGGGACGATTTTGTTTTCATCGTGCTAAGAGAGCAGACCCCCGACAAGCGGAAACAGATTATCGGCTATATGCTTGAAAATATGCCCGATGTGGGGTTGCTCATCATTGACGGAATCCGTGACTTGATGTACGACATCAACAGTCCCAGCGAATCAACCGACCTAATCAACCTTTTGATGCGCTGGTCAAGCGGATATAACCTGCATATCCATACTGTTCTACATTTGAATAAGGGGGATGACAACACAAGGGGGCATATCGGCACGGAACTGAACAACAAGGCTGAAACCGTCCTGCAAATCACGAAAAGCCGGCAGGACGGCAACATAAGCGAGGTAAAGGCAATGCACATACGTGACCGGGAGTTTGACCCGTTCGCATTCCGTATCAATGACAACGCTTTACCCGAAATCGTGGATGATTATGTATTCCAACAACCTAAGCAGGACAGGAATTTTCCGCTTACGGAACTGACTGAACAGCAACACCGGGAAGCGTTGGAGAACGGTTTCGGCAAGCAGGTGGTACAAGGCTATTCCAATGTCATAGCGGCATTGAAGCAGGGTTATGCGAGTATCGGCTACGAGCGTGGACGCAATGTCCTTGTGTCACTTAACAAGTTTCTTGTGAACAAGCGCATGATTGTGAAAGAGGGCAAGGGCTACCGCTATAATCCCGATTTCCATTATTAAAAGTCCGTTTGGTTTAGTCCGGGTGTATATATAAGAGGAACGGACTTACTATTTCCCTGTATCGGAACAAGCAGGTTTAGTATGGTACGGGTATATATATAACGGACTAAACAGGACTGGCGCACTTTTCAACTATTTTTTAATCCCCCAAAAAGAAAATGTTATGAATATCGAAGATGTGAAACAAATACCCATCGCAGACTATCTGCACAGTTTAGGCTACTCTCCTGTCAAGCAGCAGGGCAACGGCTTATGGTACAAATCACCGTTAAGGGAGGAACACGAACCGTCTTTCAAGGTGAACACTGACCGCAACCTTTGGTATGACTTTGGCGCAGGTAAGGGCGGCAACATCATTGCACTGGCAAAGGAACTTTATTGCTCCGGCAGCGTGCCATACCTTTTAAACCAGATAGCAGAACAGACACCGCACATCCGTCCGGTCAGTTTTTCTTTTCCCCAGCGTAGGACAGAACCGAGTTTCCAACATTTGGAAGTCCGTGACTTGACCCATCTGGCATTGCTCCGTTACTTGCAGGGACGAGGTATCAATGTCGAACTGGCAAAAAGAGAATGCAAGGAACTCCATTTTATCAATAACGGCAGACCATTCTTTGCTATCGGTTTCCCGAACATGGCAGGAGGTTACGAGGTTCGCAATTCCTTTTTTAAGGGTTGCATCGCCCCGAAAGACATCACCCATATACGGCAGCAGGGAGAGCCGAGAGAGAAATGTTTGGTATTCGAGGGTTTTATGGACTATCTTTCTTTCCTCACGTTCCGGATGAAGAACTGTCCGACCATGCCCGACCTTGACAGACAGGATTATGTCATACTCAACTCTACTGTCAACGTGCCGAAAGCCATTGACGTGCTGTACCCGTATGAACGCATCCACTGTATGCTTGACAATGACGAGACGGGGTATAAGGCGACACAGGCTATTGCATTGGAATACTCCTTCCATGTGCGTGACTTCTCGGGCAATTATAGGGGCTATTCGGACTTGAACGATTACCTGTGCGGCAAGAAGCAGGAACAGAAGAACAGCACCAGCCAAGTGCAGGAGATAAAGCAGGAAACCGGACAACGTGCCGCCCCAAGACAGAAAAGGGGCAGGGGGATTTAGTCCGGCAGGATTACCAACGGCAGGCGGTTTAATTTGGAGAGCAAGGTTATGTTTCGGTAAACCGAAACTACCTTGCTTTGCTCATCGCAAAGAAAATTTCTCCCGTTGGTCGCAATTTTTAAGACACTATTTAAACGTAAAAACTTATGACGAATATAAAGGATAAGCCGGGGGGACGTCCGGCAAAGAAACGGATAGAGAAGCAGCAACGGGTTGTCAGTACGAAACTGACCGAGTTGCAGTATTACGCCATCAGAAAGCGAGCCGGAGAAGCCGGGTTGCGTGTCAGTGAGTATGTACGGCAGGCAGTTGTTTCGGCAGAGGTCATACCCCGGCTGAACAGGAAGGATGCGGACACCATTCGCAAACTGGCAGGGGAAGCCAACAACATCAACCAGTTGGCGCACCGGGCGAATGCCGGAGGTTTCGCACTGGTGGCGGTGGAACTAGTGAAACTGAAAAACAGGATTGTCGAAATTATAAACCAGTTGTCGGATGATTGGAAAAATAAAAAAGGGAAGCGGGTTTAAGGGCTGCGTGAACTATGTGCTTGGCAAGGAACAGGCGGCTTTGCTCCATGCGGAGGGGGTACTAACAGAAAGCCGGGGAGATATAATCCGCAGCTTCTGTATGCAGACCGGGATGAATCCCGACTTAAAAAAGCCAGTCGGACATATTGCGCTAAGCTATTCGGCAGTGGATGCGCCCAAATTGACAGACGGGAAGATGATACAGCTTGCGCAGGAGTATATGCGTGAAATGAAAATCACCGATACGCAGTATATCATCGTGCGCCATCAAGACCGGGAACACCCACATGTGCATATCGTATTCAACCGTATTGACAACAACGGCAAGACCATTTCGGACAGGAACGATATGTACCGTAACGAGCAGGTATGCAAGAAGCTGAAAGCCAAGCACGGGCTTTATTTCGCTGGTGGAAAAGAACAGGTGAAGCAGCACCGCTTGAAAGAGCTGGACAAATCGAAATACGAGATTTACAACGCTGTAAAGAATGAAATCGGGAAATCCCGAAACTGGCAGCAGTTACAGGAGCGGTTAGCGGAAAAGGGTATTACTATCCGGTTCAAGTACAAGGGACAGACAGGCGAGATACAAGGCGTTTCCTTTTCCAAAGGTGAATACACGTTCAAGGGTTCGGAGATAGACCGTAGTTTCAGTTTCTCCAAACTGGATAAATGTTTTGGGGATGTAGGGCAGATGACAGTCGGAAGCAATAAGCAGACGGTTACCGCACCTGTTCAGAAATCAGTATCAGCACCCGACAAAGCGGATAATTCTTTTATAACAGGTTTAGGCGGTCTGTTTTCCGGTTTGTCAGCCCCGGCTGATGAAATGCCCGATGATTCCTTTTTGAGAAAGAAGAAGAAAAAAAAGAAAAAACAACTAAAGTTATAAGCGTATGGAGGAAAATTTGATTTTAGAGGGGCTTCTCTCAATGGTTACAGAACTGAAAGAGAAGCAGGAAGCACAGGTAACGCCAGCCAGTCGGGGGGAAACTCTCGAAAGACTGAACGCAATCGAACAGGCATTGTCGGAACTGCACAGTAACCCGGCTGTTCCCGAAAAGGATTTGCAGGCTATCCAAAGCCAGCTTGACGAGATAAGGAACAGGATGCAAGGTCAGCAGAAACATATCGAGGACACCAAGAAAATAGTATTGGAAACCTACCGTTGTTTCAAGGTAATGATTGATGTTTTGGGCTCTTGCAAGACGGATAAAGAGGAAGCTACGCCCTTACCGCTCTATCAACGGATTTACAACAAGGTAGCTTCTTGGATTTGTCCGGGATTGTTTCTTTTTTCGGCAGTGCTGGTTATCTGTTTCGTTTCCATATTCTTGAATGTTCGTTTGGCTGAACGTATGCAGCAGTTGCAGGACAACGATATGAAATACCGCTATTTGTTGATGCAAGGACAGGCAGACGGAGAAACTTTTGATATGCTGGAAAACAAGTTCAAGTGGCAACGGGATAATGGTTTTATCCGAAGGCTGACCGATTCAGTGATGGATTTTGAATACCGCATCCAAAAGCAGGCGGAAGCACTGGAACGTGCAAGGCTGTTGAACGAGCAAGCCGAACAATTGAGAAAAGAAGCCGATAAACTGGGTAAACTATAAGCGGAGTAAAGCTGAAGTTATGAACCGTATTCATAACTTCGGCTTATCTAAATTAGTTTGACTTAGATAAAATATTGATGTTGAAAAGAACAAAAAAATATTTTTTGCGAATTTAAATCTGAAAATTGTTATTTTTGCATGGACTTTGATTTATTGAAGTCTATAAATGTATATATTAAAGCGTTAGCTTTTATTCTTGCTTCTGAAATTTGGCGATTTTAAGTACTGCAATGAATTTAAGTGAACGCCTGCGCTATAGCGTGGGCTTTCCTTATTTGCAGTACAGGCTCGCCAAAGTCTCAGAAGCGTAGGGGATGTTCCACGCTTTTTTCATCTTAAAAAATAATATTATGGAAACGAAGAAAAAACAAGTTTTTAATGGACAAGAATTGGCTATGTTGTTTCAAGCTTTTTCAAAAAGAATATTTTCCAGACCTCAAAAGGGAGATATTTATTCAAAATCCAATTACTCGGATGATAATAGTTGTACATTTTATATTAGTTTATCTTATTATGACACGCTGTTGAAAGAATTTCAAAATGCGTATGTGCAAGGAAAGTTTGCGCACAGTAATGCTAATATTACATGGGTAAATTTAATGAATAAATTGATTGATGCCTCTAATGTTGTTGATTTTGAGGAAGTGAAGTAAAATCGATAAGTAAACGTATATAAAAAGAGAATAGCTATAAATCAATGATTTATAGCTATTCTCTTTTTATATACGTCATTGTCCACAATTTTGTGTGATAGAAAACTCCAAGATTTAGTTTTTTTTATTTATACAATTTATTGGATAGTCTCGAATTTTATAAGAAGGTTTGTGTTAAATCGAAAACAGAGATATTCGAACAGTGTGAACAGTTATGGCAGTTGGATAACTGAGAAGTTGTAGTGGCGTGTGCCTATTCATTAAAAAAGTGTTATGAACCGAAAGATTTCTCGGTATGTATTTTATCTGGAAGCATGGATAAAATCGGATAATTGTTGGGTACATCAAGATGTTGCAGTAACTCTGATTATCCCTGCTCGAAAGGGTTTGTGTTTTGAAGATATACTTGAGATTACTACAGCTATGCTGTGCGATCAAGATGAGATGGTGTGAAAAGATTGCGGTTGGATGCTTAAAGTAGTGAGTGAATCACATTGGGATGAAGTTTTTGATTTCGTCGTACACTATAAGAATGCTATGTCACAAACAACTTTACGCTATGCGATTGAGAAGATACCTACCTATTTGAGAATATATCCTTATAAGGCGTAACAATGCTTGTTATGTTCCAAAACAATGCTTGGCGTTTTTTACAAAATGCTGTTCTATAATTGGTGTATATATCCGAAATTGTATAATTTTGCAGTATTCTTTTATTAATGTGTTAACCATTTCCACGAAAAAACTATCTATATGGATGCATATTCAATTTTATATTCACTGTATTGTCAAGTTATCAGGTCTGTTTTACTGAGTATGGTGTTTAGCTTTGTTATTATGCCGGTTGCCGCAGTAACGTCCATGCAAATAGATTCGGTATTATCTGCACTTGATACTGAAATAGACAATCGTCACAGTTACATTGTGGCAAAGGAAAAGCAGTTGATTCTGCTTAAAAACAAATTGGCTAACCTACCTACTGGAGAATCCCGTTTTGATTTATGTAGTATTCTGTATAGCGAATATCGAAATTATCAATTTGATTCAGTGTATGCCTATGCTGACAAGATGTATGATATCGCTATTGAAAACAACAATCAGTCAGAGCTCGTTCTAGCGCATGTGGCTCTCCTCGACTGTTACACTTCGGTGGGTTTCTTTAAGGAAGCCGCTGAAGTGGATAAGTTGATTAAAGTTACTGCTATTCCCAAAGCGGTTCTGCCACACTATTATACCTTAAAAGCACGTATGTTTCAAAATTTGGAGTCGTATGTAGGTCGTGAATCTAAATTGGGGCTTCGTTATGCTCATTCAAGGGAAACGTGTTATGATAGTATCTTGTCCCTGACTCCTGTTGGCAGCTATGAGCATGATTATGCAGCTATTGAGAAAAAGGTGATGTGGAAGTATCTACCGAGAGAATCTATTGATGAGCGCATCCGACTACTTAGGGTTCACCATTTGAACGATCATGAAAAAGCAATCAACTATTCTATATTGAGTAATACATATAAAGGTGTGGAGCAAGTAGATTCTGCAATATATTTTGCTGCCCTTGCAGTAATTTATGATATTCGCTCGTTAACTAGAGAAAATACAGCTGCTAAAGACCTTGCTATATTAATGCAGCAACGCGGTGACCTTAGTCGAGCAAGTCGATATATTCATTTAGCTCTTGATGATGCCAAAACCTATAATTCACGAATTCGTCAGATTGAGGTTAATTCTGTACTTCCATCAATAGAAAATGCACGTTATGTATGGCTTCGTAATACAAAGACCATGTTAATATATGCCATTTCATTATTTGGGCTGTTGCTTCTTCTTCTGTTTTTAATGTATGCTAAAATTAGAAGACGTAATAGAAGTTTGTGTGAGTCGAATGCAGCTATTCGTAGTAAAACTGAAGAACTCGATAAATCAAATGAACAGCTTTCTGAGCTGAACTTGAAACTGAAAGAAGTGAATGAAATCAAGGACCGTTACATTATTGAATCTATCAAAGCCAATCAATATGTAAACGAGGTTGCTGAGATGAGTAATACCGCCATACGTAAGTTGAATGATAAGAAATATGATGAAGTAAAATATTTGTTGTATGATATGGGGGTTAAAAAGGAATGGCAGCGGCTGTTTTCAGCTTTTGATAAAGCTTTTATGAAATTGTTTCCTAACTTCGTTGATGAATACAACAAGTTATTTCCAAAAGAATATCAGGTCAGCATCGATAGTTCTGGAGAATTGTCCACTGAAATAAGAATTTTTGCCCTGATGCGTGTTGGCATTAGTAATCCGACGGATGTGGCTAAATATTTAAATCTGTCTACCAATACGATATATGTATATAAAGCCAAAACCAAAGCTAAAGCACTTGTCCCTAAAGAGGAATTTGATGATTACATTATGGCAATTCCCAAAGTATAAGGGATAAAATCAGATTATAGCATTTGAGAAAATCTTTATTTGACCTTAATTATTTCATATCTGTAAAATGGGTAATAAGTTGATTATCATCTTATTATCCATTTTGTTTTTCTTAATTATCAGTTTTGTATTTTTATCTTGTATAATTGCATTCTATTTTTGTGATAGAATTTTAATCTCAATTAATTTAATATCATATCCATGAAAAACTTACTATCAAGATTTGTGTTATTAACATTGTTAGTTATGTCTGGTTGGACAACTATGTTGTTTGCTCAGGCAATCAATGTTTCGGGGACAGTTGTGGATGCGGAAACCGATGAGCCGCTCATTGGAGCAACTGTCAGACTAAAAGGGGTAGCCTCAAAAGGTTGCACTACGGATGTCGATGGCAACTTTTCTTTTACTGGGATTTTGCCTGAAGCAGTATTGGAAGTCAGTTATCTCGGTTATAAAAATCAGACTATCTCAGTTAATGGAATGAAGAGGCTCACTATCAAGTTATTACAGAATAGTGAACAGCTTAATGAAGTTGTGGTAATCGGTTATGGTACCATGGATAAGAAAGAATTGACTTCTTCAATTTCTCATATCAATGAGAAAGATTTTTTGAAGTCTACCTCTCTTGATGTATCTATGATGATTCAAGGTAAAGTACCCAGTGTATCAATTACTAATACCGGTGCAGCCGATCCTAATAATCAGGCTAGTATCCAGATTCGTGGCGTATCGTCGAGAAGTGCGGGAACCGGTCCGTTAATTGTGATTGATGGGATTCCCGGTGGAAATCTAACGAACATCAATCCCAACGATATTGCCAGTTTTGACATACTTAAAGATGGTGCAGCAGCAGCTATTTATGGAACACGTGGTTCTAACGGGGTGATTCTTGTGACAACCAAAAAAGGAACGCGTGACGGGCAGATACATACTTCTTATATGGGAACGGTTTCAGCAAGTGTTGCAAATCATGAATTGGATATGCTTACTGCCAAACAATATCGCGCATTGCGTATTCCGGGTGGTTATGGTAATGATCTTGGTGGAAATGATGATTGGTTAGATGCTGTGACGAGAACGGGTTGGATGCATCAGCATACATTATCGCTTAGTGGCGGAAACAATAAAAACAATTACCGTGTATCGATAGATTATCGTAAAGCTGAGGGAGTGGATTTGTACTCGTCACGGGAGGAATATGGTGGAAGAGCAGGCATACAGCAGACGACACGAAACGGACTATTCACTTTTACAGCTAATGTAGCTCCAAGGCTTATTAAACGTAAAAACTCATCTTGGGATGTATTTCGCAATACGTTGGAGATTAATCCCACGACTCCTATTATGGATGTAGACAATCCAGGTCAATATACTGCAATTACTGGTCAGGCTGCTGGATACAATCCTGTTGAGTTGATTAACCTTGAAGATAATACTTCGGAAACGAAACTTTTAGACTATGATGCTACTGCCAAACTTAACTTATTACCTTTATTATGGAAAGATTCTGAGAATGGGCAGATTTTAAATACACAGATTACGTTTGCTGGACACGAATCATCGAATTTCGATTCTTGGTTTCGTCCTTCTACTTCTACACTAGCTATCGCCCAAGGATATTCTGGTGAAGGATCGCGCAAATATGCAAAGCAGTCTCAACGTATTCTGGAATGGCTTACTAATTACAATGGTTCATTTTGCGGGCATAATGTAAAAGCCATGGTTGGTTATTCTTATCAGTATACAAAAGATCAGAATCTCTCTGGTGAGAACAAAGATTTTATAAATGACGGTATTGGTTCTAATAATCTCGGTACTGGCGATTGGGATAAGGAAGAAGGCCATGTGGGAGTGGGTTCATGGGCTGAAGATTCCAAGTTGATAGCTTTCTTTGGTCGTGTCAGCTATGACTGGAAAAGCCGCTACTTGCTAACTGCTTCACTACGGCATGAAGGTTCTTCAAAATTTGGTAAAGATCATAAGTGGGGGAACTTCCCTGCTGTTTCTGCCGGATGGCGTATATCGGAGGAGTCATTTATGCAGGATATTAGTTGGATTAATGATTTGAAAATTCGTGGTGATTACGGTGAAACCGGTAATCAGGATTTCGGCAACTACAGGTCACTCAGTACTATGTCAGGGTTTGGTTATTACTATTATAACGGACAGTGGTTACAAGTGTGGGGGCCAGGTAAAAATGTGAATAATGACTTGCATTGGGAAAAGGCAAAAAACTGGAATATTGGCATCGATTTTTCGCTATTAAACAATCGTATTTCCGGTTCTTTCAATTATTATAATCGTAAACAGCAGGATCTTTTGGGAGACTATAATGTTCCTGTTCCACCCTATTTGCATTCTACAACTTTTGTCAATGTTGGAACGATGAAAAATTCGGGATTTGAGTTTGACCTTCATTTTACTGCGATACAGTTGAAAGATTTTGACTACTCTATCGATTTTGTTGGGGCTACTATGGACAACAAGTTTGTTAATTTCAGTAATTCCGATTATGTGGGACAGGATTATTATGATATGGTTGAAACTTCTGATCCATATCCGCTCTATACCTTACAACGTATTTCTGCTGGTGAACGTATCGGTAATTTTTATATGTGGAAATATGCTGGTATTGATAAAAACGGTAATTTTATGATTTATGACCGGGAAGGTAATATAAAACCTGCTGCTAACGGAACAAATGATGACAAGCAAATTGTTGGTAATGGACTTCCAAAGTTTACCGCATCGATGACACACAATTTTCATTGGCGCAATTGGGATCTTTCCATTTTCTTTCGTGGTGCATTTGGTTATGATATTTTCAATGTACATGATTTCTACTATGGTACTCAGAGTTTTACAGGAAATGTCTTGCAAAAAGCATATACAAAAAATGCAGAAATAAAAGGTAAAAATGTGGTGACTGATTATTATTTGGAAAAAGGAGATTATGTGAAACTTGATATGCTTTCGTTAGGGTATACATGGCCCGTTAAATCTCATTTTCTAGAATCTGTCAAATTTTCGTTTACAGCAAAGAATCTTGCAACTTTTACCCGTTACAGTGGGGTAGACCCTTCTTCTATACAAACTAATGGATTGACACCGGGAGCTACTGGTTCACGTACATATTATCCGAGTTGCCGTCAGTTTATTCTTGGCGTACAACTTGATTTCTAAACTTATAAAATTTTAAAATCATGAAATCTAAAATATTGGCCATTATAGGCGGATTCGTTTTCACTGTCATTACAACTGGATGCACGGATTTGAGTGAGACTGTATATAGTGATGTTATGAGTGATAATTACTATAACACTAAGACAGATGTTATACGAGCAGCTCTTCGCCCCTTTGAACATGCTTATTGGTCTATTCAATCAAATATTCCTCTTAACGAACTAACGGCAGACCAAATAATGACCTGTACACGTGATGGGTGGTGGGATGATGCTGGACAATGGCGGGCTCTTCAATACCATGAGTTAACTCCTGAAAGTAAATATCTTGATATGGAATGGGATGGTTGCTACACAGGTATTATGCAAAGTAATTACATAATAGATGATCTTAGTAGATTGGATCCTGCTGATTTTGGCTTTTCCGAGCAGGAATTCAGTAATCTGAAAGCTCAGAATCGTGCTCTTCGAGCTTGGCTGTATCTGCGTTTACTTGATAAGTTCCGAAATGTTCCTCTCTATACTTCTTCTGATCCTAAAAGTGGATCTGGCGAACAAGTCTCTTCCCAAAAGCTGTTTACTTTTATAGAAGATGAACTAAAAGAAATCCTCCATCTAATCAATGCTAAATCGGGGCTTGGTGGCAACGGTAACGAACAAGGGCAATGGACCCAAGCTGGAGTTGCGGCATTATTGGTACGCTTATATCTGAATGCTGAAGTATATATTGGAGAAGCACGTTGGACAGAGTGCATTACGTATGCCCAGAAAATAGTTGATGGAGAATATGGACCCTATCAGGTAGCAGACCGTTGGGATGAAGTATTTGACTGGAATAATGATATTTCTGATGAGGTTCTCTTCGCTTTTCCCAGTAGTCAGAATTATACTTTTTGGCTTTACAAAGGTGATACGTTTTGGTGGAGCGTCCCACAACAGATGGAATATTACGTTAATGATTCCAAAAGCGAAGGTGGTGATCATAACTGCAAATATGCCCTTACTCCAAGCTATGATCTGAATGGTAAACTTTACAGTTATACACTCGGTAATACTGCTCAGAAATTTCGTAATTATCCTGAAGATGTCAGATTGAAACTTTACAAAAATCTTGGTAACAACAAACGTGAGGGGTTGTTCCTGTTTGGTTCTATTCCTGTTGTAAAAGATGGGGTGAGGGGGAATATGACCTCCCCTGATGGTAGTTATGAATTGTATATTCGTGATGCTGTCGGACAATTTAAGGGACTACGTCCTAATCAATGGCCTATAAACAAAACTAGTAATCTCCGTTCAGGAGACCATCAGTCCGGATGGCATTATGTAAAGTATCCATTCTATAGTGATGATGAATCCGGTCAAATGGAATCGGATTTTGTGGAAATACGCCTTCCGGAAATCATATATGCTTTAGCAGAGTGTCGTTTTCGTTTGGGGGAATTGTCGAAAGCTGGAATTTTACTCAATTCCGTGCGTAAACGCAATTATCCACAAGAGAGATGGAGTGATTATCTTTATGTTCCGGAAGGAGGTGTTGCACTTGATGAACAGGAACTCTTGGATGAGTGGGGACGCGAGTTTCTTGGTGAAGGACGTCGTCGTGTCGATTTGATTCGTTTCGGGAAATTCAATACAGGTTCATGGTGGGATAAGACGCCCGATGAAGATGATCATACAAAGATTTTCCCCATTCCGCGTAAATCATTGGATACAAACCATAATCTTAAACAAAATCCTGGCTATTGATGCCGCAAACTTATTTGAACTTTTAAACAATGAAACAAAAGATGAAGACAATATATAATTACCTATTATTGATAGTGGGATTCTTCTTCACAGTGTTGCTGAATAGCTGTGATGCAGAAAAGGAACTAAAGGTTGTTGAAACGGGTGATGCTTCACTCTATGAACAGATTTATATTCTTGGTTATGGGGCAGAAAACAATTTTGATTCTAATTTGGCTGTTCCGATGGAAAAAACATCTAATCCGAATATATTTACTTGTCAAATAGAATTGCGTTATTACGGTGACAATAAACAATTTAAATTTTGTACTGCACGAGGTGATTGGGATAAAATTTATTATATCATCCCTTCCTCAGGCGTGGTGGGTGGAAAATCTTATGCTTATACTACATTTGGAGAGAATGCACCTAATAATGCACGTCTTTGTTCAGAACTGACCGGAGATCTTGAAGACCATTTTTGGGGTATTCATGAAGGAGAAGATGGTATTTACGATATCACTATTAATGTGAAAGATATGACGGTAACTGTTGTATTAGTAAAGAAACTTGATGAAAAAGAGTTTGAACTAAATCAACTTTTTATTATTGGAGATGCTACCCCGGCTGGTTGGGATATTAATAATCCCTATCCAATGGAAAATATTTCACCAAATGTGTTTCAGTATGAAGGAGCGCTTAGACAGGGGGAGATGAAATGCCCTATTAATAATAATGGAAAATATGAAGATGAGTTTCTTATGCCTGTTGTAGCGGGAACAGTCATAAATAAATCGGGTGTTGCTGACGTAGCTGTGGAGTATGTGCCTACCGGTAATCCTGATAGCAAATGGAACATTGAGACCCCCGGCAATTATAGAATTATAGTAGACGCTTCGAAGGGTAAAAAGAACATTACTATTACTGCGACTTGGCTTAGTGAAATTGAATTAGGACCAGAACTTTATATGCTTGGAAATGCATCTGGCAAATGGAATTCACCTGATGGGCTATATATGGATTCGTCCGATGGGAATATCTTCACTTGGGAGGGAGAAATCCATTATAATACAGAAAATAAGCAGTTCAAATTTTGTACAGAAAAAGGTGAATGGGACCAAGTTGATTTTCTTGTTCCGGAAAATGCTACTGCTGACGGGTATATCGAAGTCATACAGCCTGGAACCTATAGGTTGCAACGTTGCTCACAAGGTGAAGGTACACTAAAAGATGCATTTTTCGGAATACCGGAAGAAGGTAGTGCCGTATACAAAATTATAGTGGATGTTGAATCCTTAACAGTTACGTTAGAAAAGGTTCGCGATCTTGACAAACCAGAGATTAACGAATTGTATATACAGGGGGTTGCGGGTAATTCTGGTACTGATTCAAATGATCCGGGAGTACAATTGATATATGATGAGGCATCCAAACGTTTTAGTTGGGAAGGTGAACTTTATTATACTGAGGCAGAAGGAAATCGTCAATTCAATTTCATTACATCTAAAGGAAATTGGGATCAAGTGGTTTTCCTTATACCAGAAAAAGGCGATAGTGATGGATATCGTGAGTTAGTAGAAGACAGTGGCATTTATAGGATGAAGAAAGTTCAGGGACCTGGTAATCCGTTGGCTGCGTCATGGGGTATTTCTCTAGAAAACAGTGGAAAATATCGAATCGAAGTCGATGTCGAGGGAATGACACTTTACGTGTTCAAGATAGAGTAAATTTGTAATTATAGTAATAAACTATTAAATCAAAATGATATGAATATTAGAAGTATATTTTTGTGTGGACTTGTTTTTGTTTCAGTAGTAGTCAGTGCTCGTGATAGTAGATTTACGAGACATGGCGCTGGTCCTCTTTATTGGATGGCCTACGAACAGTGTTTTGTAACTGATAGCCCATTGGCCGAGGATCGTTATCAAAAATCGGTAGATTGGGTAGCCAAGAATTTTCTCTCTTACGGTTATGATATGGTATGCACTGATGGTTGGATTGAAAGAGCACAAACTGTAAATGAAAATGGATATATAACGAAGTATAATGACGCTTGGAGTCATGATTTTGCCTATTGGATCGATTATAACAAGAAGAAAGGTTTGAAAACAGGGATTTATTACGATCCGTTGTGGATGTCGAGAAAAGCTTATGAGAACAATTTACCAGTGAAAGGCTCTACAAAGACCACTCGTGATATCAAGGGAAATGTTAATTTTAATGATTATCTTTATTGGGTAGATACAGATAAGGAGGGTGCTGAACAGTGGATTAAAGGGTATGTACGTTATTTTATTGATCTTGGATTCTCATTTCTTAGAATAGATTTTCTGAACTATTACGAAGATGCTTATGGTACAGAACGTTATGTGAAGGCTCTTCGTTGGATTAAGGAAGAAGCGGGTGATGAAATTTTTATCTCTTTGGTAATGCCCAATTGTTTCGATCATGCCGCTAACGAAATTCCATACGGTGATCTTTTTCGTATTAGTGAGGATGTTTTCGGTGGGGGATGGGATTTTATCAGTAATCGTCGTCGTGGCATTCAACAAGACCGTTGGGCACAGTGGGGCAATGCTTTTGATGGTTTTGTTGGATTTAGTGATGTAGCCGCCCGTGGGCAAATCATGATGGATGGCGACTTTATTAGGTTAAATACTTGTGAAAGTGATACAGAACGTCAGTTTTGGGTATCACTAATGGCTATAACCGGTTCGCCCATAGCTATTGCCGATCAGTATGATACAGCTAATGGGTGTGAGCGTTTTTATCAAAACGAGGAAATTCTGGCACTTAATAAAATGGGATTTAGTGCACGTCCAATGTCGGGTAATCCATCAGAAATTGCAAGCTCGAAATGGGTGGGGCAATTGCCTAATGGTGAGTGGATTGTTGGATTGTTCAACAGAGAGGAAGAAGCTTCAAATATGTCTATTAACTTTTTGCGTGATTTAGGTATTAAAGAAGGAAAAGTTAGTAATATACGTGATCTTTGGACTCATTCTGATTTAGGTGCTTTTGAAGGTGCTTATAAAGTTAACATACCTGCACATGGATGTCGTATTCTTCGTATCACATCTTCATGCAAACGTTATCAGGCTGAAGTTGCTGCTCTACGTGGCAGTGTAAAAGTTCAAAAGTAACAACCGATTATTAATTTGTAAGAAATGACTGAAATGAAAAAGATTATATTTTCCTTTTTTATAGCGATAACAGTAGGACTGATGTCTTGCAAAAACGATTGGACAATAGACGATGCGGATTTACCGCCGATAGCGGAGAACTCTGACGGGTTTGGTTATGTGGGTAATTTTACGGGTGAAGGCGCTTCTGTGCTCTTTGCTGTTGAGGTACCTGTGACTGGCGATTATACAGTTATTGTGCGAGGACGTGCTTCCTCTGATATTCCGGGTGCTGGTGTTTTTAAGGTAAACGGAGATGAGAAGCAGATTTCTTTTGATGAACAATATGTTTGGAAAGATCAGACTGTAACTGTAAGACTTAACCAAGGCGTGAATGATGTTGATATCTGTAAGGGTAGTGGTAATGGTATGTTCTTTATTGATTATATTGAATTGAAATGATACATAAAATTTTTATTAGTTGCTTCTTTGTATTATGTTCGAGCATGTTGATGATGGGTAGTAATACCCATCATATAGCATCCCCGGATGGGCATATAATAGTGACGTTCGAGGTTTCTAAAAAAGGGGAGATCTTTTATCGGATTGTTCGTGGCGGAGAAGTAGTGTTGTCGCAATCGAGATTGGGCTTGAAGCTAAAAGACGTTCCTGACATGATTACCGGATTTTCAGTTGCTAGTATTCGGCGTAATACTGTTTCGGAATCGTGGAATCCGGTATGGGGTGAAGAATCGGTAATTGAAAATAACTATAATGAGATGGCGCTTGATCTCGTGCAGAAGAAAATAGCTCCAGGTCGTGAGATTAGTGTTGTATTTCGCGTATTTAATGATGGTGTCGGATTTCGTTATGAATTTCCGCGTCAAGCACAATTGGGTGACTTTGTAATCATGGATGAACTTACCGAATTTACTTTTGCAGATAACCATACGAGTTGGTCACTTCCAGTAGAAGGGATACGTTTTTACGAAGGTCTATTTCGTGAACTCCCTATAGATAAGATAGGATGGGCGAGTACTCCGGTCACCATACGTACTGACAAAGGATTGCATATAGCACTTCATGAAGCTAATTTGACAGATTTCGCTGCTATGAATGTACGAGCTACACCGGGAAGTAATGTACTTCGTGCTGCGCTTACACCATGGAGTAGTGGTGAAAAGGTATTTGTTACTGGTGTACGGGTAAGTCCATGGCGTACACTGATAATCGCTGACAATGCCAGTAACATGATGCTTTCACGTCTCATGCTTAATTTGAATGAACCTTGTCGGATAATGGATACTTCGTGGATAAAGCCGCAACGCTATCTTGGTGTTTGGTGGTGTTACCACATGAAAACTCACACATGGTATGATGGACCACAGCATGGAGCTACAACAGAAAATACTATTCGTTATATGGATTTCGCTGCTAAAAATAATTTTGGTGGAGTATTGGTGGAAGGTTGGAATCCAGATTGGAAGTCATGGAATTTTGATTATGTACATCCGTATAAGGATTTTGACATTACACATATTAATAATTATGGACGTAGTAAAGGAGTTGCACTTATTGGCCATCATGAAACGGGTGGGCGAATTGCTAATTATGAAAGGCAGATGGAAGATGCATTTAAACTTTATCGGCAAAATGGAATGCACTATGTCAAAACCGGTTATGTTGGAGATTTGCTAGATAATAAAGAATACCATAGTAGTCAGTTTGGGGTGAGACATTACCGTAAGGTGATTGAGACTGCCGCCAAATATCAGATTGCCATCGACAATCATGAGCCTGTCATTCCCACAGGGTTACAACGTACTTGGCCGAACTTAATGACTCAAGAAGGAGTACGCGGACAAGAATGGAATGCATGGAATGAAGAAGGTGGTAATCCGCCGGAACATACAGTGACTTTACCATTCACCCGGGGATTGGCTGGCCCTATGGATTTTACTCCGGTTATATTCAATTTTGAGAATGACGCAATGCCACAGACACATCCCAATACAACACTTGCCAAGCAACTGGCACTGTTTGTGATTCTCTATTCGCCGCTTCAAATGGCTGCTGATATGATTGAAAATTACGAGAATAATCCTGGTCCATTTCAATTTGTTTGTGATTGTCCTACCGATTGGGATAAAACGACTTATCCGGAAGCTGAGATTGGGAAATATATAACTGTTGCCCGTAAAAGTAAAGGTCATGATTCTTGGTATTTGGCTACTGCTACTGGTGCAGAAGCCCGTATAGCTAATATCAGTCTTTCTTTTCTAGATGCTAACAGTAAATATAAGGCTATTATTTATCGCGATGGATGTGATGCTGATTGGGAAAGGAATCCTTATCCGGTAGAGATTGAAACTCGTGAAGTAACTGCTAATACGACGCTTTCAATTCCTGTTGCTCGTGGCGGTGGTGCTGTTGCAAAATTATTTAAAATATAATCTTTGTATTATTTTGACATTTATGATAACTCAACTATTTAAATCTTTAAGTTTGGCATTTTGCTTGGCATGTACAACCTCAGCTTTTGCCGAACAGCTATTTTCATCGCCTGACGGCAATCTGAAAATGAATTTTTCTTTATCTTCAGAAGGGCGTCCGACTTATGCGTTGTATTATAAGGGGAAAACTGTTATAAAGCCAAGTGGACTTGGATTTATGCTAAAAAACTCAGACCAATTATTTGAAAAGTTTAAAATGACTGCTGTAACAAATGATTCGTTGAATGAAACGTGGCAACCTGTATGGGGAGAAGAATCGGTCATACGTAATCATTACAATGAAGTGCTAGTAGATCTCAGGCAAGCGGATACCAATCGTCTAATGTCTATACGTTTTAGACTTTTTAATGATGGACTCGGTTTTCGATATGAGTTCCCACAGCAGCGCGAATTAAGTTATTTTGTTATCACAGACGAGTGCACGGAGTTTGCTATGTCGGGTGATATGACGGCCTATTGGATTCCAGGAGATTATGATACACAGGAATATGATTACACACGTAGTCGGCTTTCGGAAATACGTGGATTAATGGAAAAATCGATTTCTGACAACTTGTCACAGACGTCTTTTTCGCCTACTGGAGTACAAACTTCATTGATGTTAAAGACCGATGATGGTTTATATATTAATCTTCATGAAGCTGCTTTAGTTAATTATCCGGCTATGCACCTCAATCTTGATGATAAAAATTATGTATTTAAGTCATGGCTTACGCCCGATGTCAATGGGGAGATGGCATATATGCAAAGTGCCTGCTATACACCTTGGCGCACCATCATTGTCTCCGATGATGCCCGTGACATTCTCGCCTCCCGTATCACGCTCAATCTTAATGAACCATGTAAACTCAAGGACACTTCATGGATATTTCCTACCAAGTATATTGGTGTTTGGTGGGAGATGATTACTGGGAAAAGCGATTGGAGCTATACATGGGATTTTCCTAATATTCATCTTGGAAAAACAGATTATACCCATGCTAAGCCTCATGGACGTCATGGGGCTACTACAAAGAAAGTGAAACGATATATAGATTTTGCAGCGGAACATGGTTTTGACGCCGTGCTAGTTGAGGGATGGAATATCGGTTGGGAAGATTGGTTTGGTAATTTTAAGGAAGATGTATTTGATTTTGTTACCCCCTATCCTGATTTTAATTTGCCTGAAATACGGGATTATGCCAAGTCCAGAGGCATAAAGATGATTATGCATCACGAAACATCTGGTGCTGTACGCAATTATGAACGTCGTATGGATCAAGCATATCAGTTTATGGTGGATAATGGATATAAGGCTGTTAAAAGTGGTTATGTTGGTGATATAATACCCAAAGGTGAACATCATTATACTCAGCGAATGGTTAATCATTATCAGTATGCTGTTGAAAAGGCTGCTGATTACAAGATTATGGTAAATGCTCATGAGGCAGTACGTCCTACTGGTCTTTGCCGAACATGGCCCAACCTTATTAGTAATGAGTCTGCACGTGGATCTGAGTATCAGGCTTTTGGAGGAAGTAAGCCGAGCCATACAACGATACTACCATTTACCCGTCTTATTGGTGGTCCGATGGATTATACTCCGGGGTTGTTTGAGAATGATATAACAAAATATAATTCTGATAAAAAATCGTGGGTGAATACTACACTTGCCCACCAGCTCTCGTTATATGTCACAATGTCAAGTCCGCTTCAGATGGCTGCCGATCTTCCGGAAACTTATGAGAAATATCTCGACGCTTTTCAGTTTATTAAAGATGTGGCCCTTGATTGGGATAAAAGTTATTACCTTGAAGCTGAACCAATGGAATATATAACTGTAGCTCGATGTGCAAAGAATACTGACAATTGGTTTGTAGGTGGTACTAACGGTGAAGTTCCTCGTATTGCGACAATTGATTTTTCATTTCTTCCTACAGGGCAAAAGTATATTGCTACGATTTATCGTGATGGTAAGAAGGCTCATTATCGTAATAATCCCACAGATTATGTGATTGAGACAAAGACTGTCACTAATAAAACAACGTTGAAAATTAGCACTGCATCTGGTGGAGGTTTTGCTATTTCACTTGTACCGAAAGCTTCTTAGGTCCTGTTTAATTTTGTACGCTATACTCTCTTTGGGAAGTATAGGTTATCATTCTTTCGAATAAAATAGCGACTTTGTATCATTTAATTCGTAGGACTATACTTCTACGAATTAAATGATACAAAGTTAAGTAGGTATAGATAACTACCGAAAGGTATAGATAGATAAATCCGCATAGCTCAATGAGTTATGCGGATTTTCTTTTTAGTTAAACTTTGTATTTCTTTTGTTATATTCGGATATTAGCTGTATTATTGTGCCATAATTGTACCAACACTTATTGGTAGATAATGTGACACTTAACAAGCATAAGTAATAATAAAGTAGAATTGTATGGGTGCAGCAAAGTTTGAGATAACAAGGAAATGCAAGATTTGCGGTGAGCCATTCGTCGCAAAGACTATCACGTCTTGGTATTGCTCACCAAGATGTTCTAAAGTTGCATTTAAGCGCAGGAAAGATGAAGAGAAAAGAAATGAACGTTTGGATGCTATAGCCAAAGCTATTCCCAATGACCAGGAGTACATAACAGTTCCCGAAGCCTATTCTTTGTTTGGCATCAGTAAGGAAACCCTTTATCGCCAAATCCGAAAGGGCGTTATTCCAAGTGTTAATGTAGGGCAACGCCAAACACGGGTAAGCAAAGAAACGCTTATGGAGATGTACCCTCTAAGGAAGAGTCTGCTTAAAAAGCAGTCCAAGCCCATTCCCAAGCTGTATAGTTTGGAACCAAAGGATTGCTACACGATACAGCAAGCGTGTGAGAAATATCACATGAATGACAGTACACTCTATCTTCAAATCAGAAAGTTTTCAATTCCTACTCGGCAAATCGGCAATTTCGTATATGTGCCCAAAAAGGGAATAGACAATCTCTATAAATAAGCATCCTTATGAAGAAATCTCTATCCCACACCCGTGTTTCCGTGAAACTTCGCAAGGCAGAGTTTCGAAAGAAGAAATAACCTTTTCTTTTCGCCAATTTTAAAGTTTGTAACTCTCATAGTTTGAGGAAGAAATGAACTCTTTTATTTCTTCTTCTGTTGGAAGTTCTATCCTATACTTCTGTACAAAGATATTTGGGTCTAATCCGGCAGTGGCATACTTTACTAATGTATCTCCCTTTTCAGTGCAAAGCAGAATACCGATAGGTGGATTATCATCCGGCTGCATCACTTCCGCTTTGAAATAGTTCAGATACATATTTAGTTGCGAAGCATACTCATGGTGGAACTTGTCTATCTTCAATTCTACAATAACATGACATTTCAAAATACGATGATAGAACACAAGGTCGGCAAAGAAATAATCTTCATCAATCAAGATGCGTTTTTGCCGGGCTTCAAAGCAGAAGCCATGTCCCATTTCCAATAGGAAGCGTTGCAAGTTGTCAAGAATGGATTGTTCCAAATCGTTTTCCGTCACTAATGCACGTTCATTCAACCCTAAGAACTCCAAAGTAACAGGGGTATTGATAACATCTTTAGGTTGTAATAAGGTTGCTTGTTGCTGGACTAAAGCGGAGAGGGCTTCTTTGTTTTTGGATAGTCCGCTACGTTCGTAATATAAAGATGCGATTTGTCGCTCTAACTCCTTTACAGACCAGCAGCCACGCATGGTTTCCATTTCATAGAAAGCACGTTTTACCGGGTTCTCAATTCCCGATATGGTATTTAAATGGGTGGAAGATAATCTGTTGAATAATCTATCAGCCGGAATCATCCACGTTTCGGTTTGTGGGTATTCTGTTGATAGTTTCCAAACGCCATTTTCAGATTCGGCGGTCACCAACCGCCGAATTGGTTCAGTGAATTCGGCGGTCAATGACTGCCGAATTTGAATTTGTGATGCAATGTATTGTGTAACAGGTTCTTTTAGTTGTGGATAAACGAGGTACAGCCGCCTAAATTCACGGAATCTACGTTCGTTCAGACCTTTTGTTTTCAGTCGTTGTTCCAGTTTTTTCAACAATTGTTCACCGTAGGCGGCACGGTCTTCTCCGTTCTGCTCAAACTCCACGATATAGCACCCCATAAGCCAGTTACGGGAAGTAAGGGCAAGGTTTACAGCGTGTGCGGCTTGTGCCTGCAACGTGTTCTGTATCGTGCTGATATGTTTTACTAATGCTTCAAAGTTCATAGTTACAAAGATAAGTCTTTTATGGTTAAAACTTTAGTTCGGGCAAGCTGTTTATTGCTTCCTCTTTCAATTTATCCACCGCACGGGTGTATTTCTCCGTATGCTTCAATCCGCTATGCCCTAAAAGGCTGGCTACGGTTTTGATATTTGCCCCATTGTTCAGAATGTTCACGGCAAACGAATGTCGGGCACAATGCCAGCTTATATGTTTGTCTATTCCGGCTCTCTTTACCCAACGTTTTACTGATTTACAGCAGCTTTCGTAAGTAGGTAAATCGAATATCAAGCAGTTTTTATCTGCCGGGGCTTCACCAATGATAGACAATAGACCATCATTCAGGGGAATAACTACACCACTACTGGCAGAATGTCCCTTTGTCTTACTTTGCTCAAATTTCAATAACCGATTAGCGTAATCCACATTCTTATAGGTAAGGTCTTTTACATCACAGAAACGCAGACCGCAGTATAAGCAGAAGATAAAAGCACGTCTGACATTCGGGTTCTCGTTGTCATAATGGCAAGCCGCCAACTTTTGTATTTCTTCGGGAGAAAGAACATCTTTCCGAAGCATTTGGCTATCCACTTTGCAGGTAACACTTTTGCATGGGTCTTTCAACATTACATCGTGGTCAATCGCATATCGAATAACTTTCTTGAAACGCTGGTAAATGCTTTTAGCCCCTTCACCTACACTTCGGGATTGCAGGTAGGCTACAAACTGCTCCATCATTTCTTTGGTGATAAGTTCCGGTTTGATACTAAACTCATTCATGGGGTATTGCTCTTTTAAGAAGTCCTTAAAACGGCTAAGTGCAATTTGTACCATGCGAATATCTTTCTTGGTATAACTGTTGATATAGGCTTGGAAATAGTCTAAGAAATTGACCGTTCTATCTTTTTTTAACCGATAGCCCAACATACTTTCTTTAAACTCCTGTTCACGCTCCGCACGTATCTTTGTAGCAAGCTCCAACGTTTCTTTGTTCTGCTGACGTTCTGCAGGGGTACGGGGCTTATCTATCAGATACAGACTAAGGTTTTCTTTTCGCCTGTTGTGCTTTACTGCAAACTTGGGCTTACCTTGCATCTTTCCACTATCATAGTACACTTGATTGCCGTTTTTATCTAATACGGGCTTTTCCTCTCTACCTAAATAATACTCTAAGTAAAGGCTAATTCTACCATCCGAGAGCTTATTTTGTTCTAACTTGGGGTTTTCTTTCGTTTTATTTTCTAACTTTGCCATTGTTTAGAGGTTTTATCCCGATTTAGGTACCATAACCGGGTGATTACGCTAAATAGTTGATTTTCTTTTGTTTTCCGATATTGCAAAGGTACAAAAGAAAATGATATTTCAAAGTGTACTAAAAGTGTACTGAATAACGGAAAATGGGCAAAATATGGCAAAAATAGAGAAAATAGGAAATATACAAGTGATTGATAATAAAGAAGATATGTTCTTTTATTTTCCTATGATTTCTATGGCTTGTACCGGGTCTGGGTACTGAAGCGGAGAAAGTTGAAAAACTCTCTCCGCTTTTCTTTTCTACTCCCCGTAACTCGTTGGTTTGCTGATAGATTAAATCAAGCACTTTGTTATAAGAATTGGTTCGATATGTTTTTCCGTCAAATTCGATTTTTTCGGGAAACATCGAACTAATTAGCTTGATTTTAATTCCTACAGGTGCATCTCTTATATAGCTATCTATATTGTTAATCAGGTTGATAGAGTAATCTAACTTTGGTTCGATATTACTACGGTTGGGGTTCTCCTGTATTTCAATAAAGACACTATTTGTCGTTCCAATTCTCTTGCAGACCGACAGTCTCTCATTGCTTCCATTTCATAAAAAGCACGTTTGACTGGGTTTTCAATTTTGGATATAAATTTTAAGTGAGAATATGGCAGCCTGTTAAATAGCTTTTCGGCAGGTATATTCCAGTTATTAATCTGATTGTCTGCTGTATTTAATCTGGCACACATCGTGTGCCGAATTGGTTCTGTGAATTCGGCGGACAGTGTGTTCCGAATTTCATTTCCTGATATTATGTAGTGCAATATTTGTTCTTTTAGCTGTGGATAAATAAGGTACAGCCGCCTAAATTCACGGAATCTACGTTCATTCAGACCTTTTGTTTTCAGCCGTTGTTCCAGTTTCTTCAACAATTGTTCACCGTATGCGGCACGGTCTTCTCCGTTCTGCTCAAATTCCACGATATAGCAACCCATAAGCCAGTTACGGGAAGTAAGGGCAAGGTTTACAGCGTGTGCGGCTTGTGTCTGCAACGTGTTCTGTATCGTGCTGATATGTTTTACTAATGTTTCAAAATTCATAGTTACAAAATAAGTATTTTAGGATTAAAACTTTAGTTCGGTCAAGTTGTTTGTTGCTTCCTCTTTTAATTTATCCACTACACGGGTGTATTTCTCTGTATGTTGTTAGGAGTGTGGTATCTGCAAGGGTATCCTTTCCTATGGATATGTATTTCGTTACCTAATCAGTTTTCGTTCAACAACTGTCGAACGATAGTTCAACAATTGTCAAGCGCTCGTTCAACAACTGTTGAACGAAAACCAATTAGGCAATCGAAAAACTAATATAGGTAAGAAGAATAGATAAAGATGTATTCTGAGGAACTGTTGCATTCTGAAAAATAGATATGCAAATGCTGTTTGTTAAAAGGCGATGGGCAATTCGCAAGACTGACTGAAATTTCCTGTTTATTCTGTTTTTGAGGTAAAAGCTGTAAGTTGAATTCATAAATTTTATCCAAAAGAAGGCAAAAGAATAGAATAAACAAGCGGAAGCGTAACACCCTGTCAATAAAAATACTATATTTATTGCAGCTAGAGAGCACTTTAAGTAATGCTTAAGAGGAAAAATGAGAAGTAGTATATATACTATATATTTTCTATTATTAATTACTTAAACACATTTTTTTATGGAAGCCAAGAAATCAAAAAAGGCTGCAATTGAGAATCAACGGGGTTCTTGGTTGTTGATGGGTTTGGTTGTTGCGCTCGCTTTCATGTTCGTTTCGTTCGAATGGACACAACATGATGTCAGGGTTGCGGCACTATCATCAGATGATGAATCCATCTTTGTGACAGAGCTAGTTCCAATCACATTCCCTGAGGAGAAACTGGAACCGCCTCCACCTCCCGAAAATAAGGTCGTAGACATATTAGAAATAGTAAAGAACGATATAGAGGTGACGGACGAGGTTTCTACAGTATCAGAGGATATGAATGCAGTTCATGAAATTGTATGGATACCGCCTGTGGTGGAAACCGAAACGGTAGTTGAAGACGTTATTCATGTCAGCGTTGAGATTATGCCGGAGTTTCCGGGTGGTACGGCTGCTTTAATGAAATATTTAAGCGGTAATATCAAGTATCCGACGATTTCACAGGAAACCGGCTCACAAGGAAAGGTTATTGTTCAGTTTGTTGTAGACAAGGACGGGACGATAACGAATCCTGAAGTGGTACGAGGGGTTGATCCGTATTTGGATAAAGAGGCTGTTCGTGTGATCAGTTCTATGCCGAAGTGGAAACCCGGAGTGCAGAACGGTAAGAAAGTTCGAGTAAAATATACTGTGCCTGTAATGTTCAGACTTCGGTAATTGCTTGAAATGGATGAGTGTAAAGAGGGTATGTCAAGATTCGGAATCGAATGAGCCATTGACATACCCTCTTTTTCTATATTTGTTTTTTATCTTTTTCGGTCATACCAGATATTTGAGAGTAAAGAGGGCTGCGAGAATATACATGGTGAGTGATATTTTCTTGAACTTACCCGATAGCAGATTGGTCAGTACATAACTGATAAGCCCGAGAACAATACCGTCTGAAATGCTATAAGCCATTGGAATCATAATGATACAGATGAATGCCGGAACTGATTCCGTGAAATCATCCAGATCAATGTCTTTGATAGGTGACATCATGAATAAACCGACCAATACCAGGATAGGGCAGGTTGCCGCACTTGGGATGGAGAGGAAAAGCGGTGCGAAAAGTAAGGCTATTCCGAAGCAGATAGCAGTTACAAAAGAAGTGATTCCGGAACGGCCTCCTTGAGCGATGCCTGATGCGCTCTCTACAAATGTGCTTACCGTATTGGTTCCTAACATTGCCCCTACGGTAGTCCCGATAGCATCGGCCATAAATGCCTGTTTGGCACGGGGCACTTTCCCATTAACCAACATTCCGGCTTTGTTGGATACGCCGACCAATGTGCCGATGGTATCGAACATATCAATAAATAACAATGTAAACACAGTAAAAGCCATTTGAGTGGTGAGCACTTTTGAGAAGTCGAACTTGAAAAATACCGGTTCCAATGAGGGAGGTATACTGACGATTCCGTTAAATTCGGTAATTCCCATCGGAATGCCGATCAACATTGTCAAAAGGATTCCCCATAGCATAGACCCTTTTACCTTTTTTATAAGTAACACGGAAGTGATGGCAAGTCCGATAAGCGCCAAAAGCGGAGAGCCGGAAGTGATATTGCCGAGTGTCACTAAGGTTGCATCGTTCTTGGTGATAACTCCGGCATTCTGCAATCCGATGAAGGCGATAAAAAGTCCGATACCTGCCCCAATGGCGTTCTTTAGGGAGTCTGGTATGGCATTGAGGATGGCTTCACGTAAGTTGGAAAGGGTCAGCAGGATAAACAGGAGGCCTTCGATAAGCACTGCTGTTAATGCAAATTCCCAAGTATTGCCCATACCCAGACAGACTGTGAAAGCGAAAAAAGCATTTAGTCCCATGCCGGGAGCAAGCGCGAACGGAAGTTTGGCCCATACCGCCATAATAAGAGTGGCTATTAAGGAAGCTGTGGCGGTAGCGGTGAATACCGCCCCCTTATCCATGCCTGTGACACCCAGTATGCTAGGATTCACGGCAAGAATGTATGACATAGTCAGAAATGTAGTAATACCTGCAAGAATCTCAGTTCTTACCTGCATGGAATGCGAATTGAATCCAAACAACTTTTGTAGCATATTCTTGTTTTCCATATTCTTCGAATATTTTTAGACGTTACAAAAGTAGATAAATTTTAGACAATCGGGGTATATTCAGTTGTTGAATTCTTCTCGCGCCACTATTCTGTCTTTGCGATAAAAAACATATCTTTGTATCCGAGAATAAAAAACGAACGTTTGTTTTATGAATCTTCTACTTTCTATAAAAAGACCTTTTATTTGGCTTTCCCGTTTTCGCTATCGTTGCGGATATGGTGTGCATTCCCCTTTTGCTTTCAGTCTGATAACGGATGTGATTTATGAGAATACACCCTATTATGCATATCATGCTTTGCAAGAAGAGCAGAGAAAGAAAGTGAGAGAATGTGGGTGGAGTAAGAGTAGAGGAAAAATAAACCGCTTTTTGTTCCGGTTGGTGAATAAAGTACAACCTGCCACTGTTATAGAAGTGGGACAGCCTTCGACGGCTTCACTTTATTTGCAATCGGCTAAACCCTCCGCTTCTTATCTATTTGCTTCCGACCTCTCGGAACTGTTTTTGGATGCAGATACTCCGGTCGATTTTTTATATATGAATAATTATCAGAATCCTGAACTGATAGAAGAAGTTTTTCATATTTGTGCGCAGCGGGTTACTTTGAAAAGTGTGTTTGTGGTGCAGGGAATTTGCTATTCAAAGAAGATGAAAACGCTTTGGAATCAATTGAAGGAGGACGAGCGGGTTGGGGTTACTTTTGATTTGTATGACTTGGGTTTACTCTTTTTTGATAAAACAAAGATAAAACAGCACTATATCGTCAACTTCTGAGAACCTTTGTACGTTAACCTTATATAGATGATTAAAAAAGAAAATTATGAAAAAGAGCCTTGTATATACAAAAACCGGTGACAAGGGGACTACCAGCCTGGTTGGCGGCAGTCGTGTGCCGAAAACGCATATCCGCCTGGAAGCCTATGGGACAGTGGACGAACTGAATTCGAATTTGGGCTGGTTGTACACCTATCTGTTGGATGAGGCGGACCGTCACTTTATTTTAGGAGTTCAGCATAAGTTGTTTGCTATCGGCTCCCATCTCGCTACCGATCAGGAGAAAATGCAGTTGAAACCTGCGAGTATTATAACTTCCGGAGACATAGAAAGTATTGAACATGAAATTGATAAATTGGACGAACAATTGCCGGAGCTTTGTTCCTTTATTATTCCGGGTGGAAGTCGGGGCGCATCTGTTTGCCACATCTGCCGGACAGTCTGCCGACGGGCCGAAAGACGTATTTTGGCTTTATCCGAAACTTGTACAATTTCGCCCGAAGTATTAGCTTTTGTCAACAGATTGTCAGATTATTTGTTTGTATTATCCCGGAAAATTAATTTTGATGAACAAAATAACGAAATATTTTGGGATAATAGTTGGAAATGATAGATTTTATTATACTTTTGCCGAAAAATAGAAAGCAAGACAAATTTAGTATTCACTTTAAATACTCAAAATTATGTATTGGACATTGGAACTAGCATCAAAACTTGAAGATGCTCCCTGGCCGGCAACCAAGGATGAATTGATTGATTATGCCATGCGTTCGGGTGCTCCTCTTGAAGTTATTGAGAATCTCCAAGAGATGGAAGATGAGGGCGAAATCTATGAAAGTATCGAAGATATTTGGCCGGATTATCCTAGTAAGGAGGATTTTTTCTTCAACGAGGAAGAGTATTAGTTTTAACTGAGAACTGAACATATAAAATGCCCGATAACTATACAAAAAAGCTATCGGGTATTTTTTATATCTTACAGTATTTAGAATACGGGCATTTGCCAGATGAAACCTACAGATACCCGGTTTGTAGTGTAATCCGTTTGTCCCAATGCTTTGGCTCGGGAAGTAAAGTCATAGCAACGTCCTACGTAGGTAATAAAGAAGTGCAGATTGGTTTCCATCGGGTAATATTCGATACCGCCCAGATATCCCCAGGAAGTACGGTAATTTCCCTTCTCTATTCCCTCGGACGCCTTGCCTACGGAAGCCGTCTCATACATACCCTTCACAAAAACATTCCATTTCGGAAGAAAGCGGTAATTACATTTGGCAACAACCGAAAGATAGTTCGCATCAAAAGCATTATGTCCGCCCGGACGACCTACGATACTGGTAATAATTCCTTTGCGGTCAATATCCTCTTTTGAATACATGAAATCGACAAAAGCATTCCATTTTCCAAGATTCAACTCGTTACCTAAAGCATAATAATACATATTGTGACTTTTAGCCTTGTTCATGACCGAAGCCGACCAACGGGTTTTAAATACATTATTGAAATTACCGTTCCAGTTCAATGTATAAACCAGTGGCATTTTGCCCGATTTCAGATCGGGGAGATTGCCTTCGGCATCCTCTGTGATTCCGTAAGTATTATCGAAAGAACTGTTACGGCTGTTCAATATTTGCAGGTTAAGTTGCTGTTCGGGAGTAATGTTATAACCCACATTCAATCCGGTCATGAAATTACTCATGTAATCAATCATATCACTGTATTGATAGATGTCAATCGGATTCAGGTCGAACTCGATACCACCGTATGCGGCACATTGCTTTCCTGCAAAAAGACTAAACTGGTCATTCAGCTTGATACCGATTCCGGCATAGTCGATAGAAGTCGGGAGATTATCAATCATGCCGTTTGCATCGTTCGAGCGGTTGAGGCGCTGACGATAGCGGTAAGACAGCCAGTTGTTGATATTTCCTTTGGCTTCGATACGAAGCTGGTGCATATTAAAGTCACCCTCCTGAAAACCATTCTGGAAATGAGCGTCAAAGCTCCCTTGCATATTCAGATAAAGATTGAATTTATCTGTTTTCTTTTTCACGTCTGTCAGCTCTTCAAACAGGGGAGTGTTCGGATTGAATTTCTCCTTTTTCTCTGTTTTTTGAGCATATATTCCCTGTATGCTACCCGCGAGGAGCAGCATGAATATCCATTTTTTCATAAGTAAGTCAGGTTTTTAGTATTCGTTGAAATATTGCTGAATCTGTTTCCAGTCTGTAGTTTTTGTTAGTGCAAGCATTAACAAAACACGAGATTTCTGCGGGTTCAGTTCCTGCGAAGCCACAAACTGATATTTGGCGTCGTCCACCTCTGCATCCAGTGTGGTGGGTCCGGTCGGGACACGGGAAGAACGAACGACAAGAATACCTTTTTGACGGGCATCCGTCAGTACCGGGAAGATGTTCTGGTGAATATTTCCGTTTCCTACTCCTGCGTGGATAATTCCTTTGTATCCGTTGCTAAGCATCGGAGTTACCATATCGGCCTCAATATTGGAATAGCTGTACACGATACCTACTTTCGGAAGCGCGTTCAGATGAGTGACATCAAAAACGGACTGGGTAGTATGTTTCTTTAGCGTTACTTGGTTGTAGAACACTTTTCCGTTCAGTACATAACCCAGTGCGCCGGAGTTGGGAGCCTGGAAAGTTTGTACATCGACCGTATTCATTTTAACCGTGCTTTGCGCTCCGAGGATAAGGCCGTTCATGGCAACCAATACCCCTTTGTCTTTCGATTCTTTTGCGGCTGCGGTAACAACGGCATTGTAAAGGTTCAACGGGCCGTCGGCGCTTAGAGCGGTAGACGGACGCATGGCGCCTACTAATACCACCGGTTTGTCACTCTTGACAGTCAGATTCAGAAAGTAAGCAGTTTCCTCCATGGTGTCTGTTCCGTGAGTAATCACGATGCCGTCAATGTCCGGGCGTTTCAGTAGTTCATTGATTTTCTTGGCAAGCGTCAACCAAACCTGGTCGTTCATGTCCTGCGAACCGATTTTTACAATCTGTTCTCCGGTTACGTTGGCGATGTCTTTAATTTCGGGTACAGCATCGAGCAGTGCGCCGATGGCAACTTGTCCTGCCGTATAACTGGTTCCGGTAGCCGAGCTTCCCGTACCCGCGATGGTTCCTCCCGTAGCAAGAATATGAATATTCGGTTTTGCGGCGAATGCCATAGTTACGGAAAACAGTAGTGTGACTACTACCAGTCCAAAGCTTTTGAATTGTTTCATAACTGAATGATGTTTAGGTTAATAATATGAATCTATTAGAATATTTGTATAAAAAGCAAACCCAGTGCAATAGCCACAACGGTCGATACCAGACCGGGCATCATGAACGAATGATTCAACACATATTTGCCGATTTTTGTTGTCCCGGTACGGTCGAAATTAATCGCAGCCACCACGGTAGGATAATTCGGAATAAAGAAATATCCGTTCACGGCCGGGAATAAAGCGATCAGCATATAAGGAGAAATCCCCAACGCAATGCCCAGAGGGACGAGTGCCCGTACAGTGGCAGCTTGACTATATAGCAGGATAGACATCACAAACAGGGCGACACCGAACAGCCACGGCATTTGTTGCACAATTCCCTGAATAGAGAGAGTCAACTGTCCCATATTTCCCTGAAGAAAGGTATCTCCCATCCAGGCAATACCGAAGATGGCAATCACCGCCTGCATACCTGCCGGAAATACAGAACCTTGCGTTGCCTTGATTCCGTCCGTCTTCGTTACTAACAGGATAATTGCGGCAGCCGACAACATCACGATTTCGATGATGGAAGACATTCCCAAGGTGACAATTTCCCCATCAATCAGGAAACTGGGGCGCATTCCTTCAAAAGAACCGAAAAGCACGATAAAAGCAGTTGCCAGTATAAAGATGATAACGGAAATCATTGCCGAACGTTTGTTCTTGACATTTTTAATCTCCACCTTTTTATTGTTGAATAAACCTTCTTTCAATCTTTTCTGATATTCGGGATCTTCCACCAGTTCCTTACCGATTCTCATGGAAAACAAAGCACCTACCAACACTCCGATGATGGTGGCGGGAATCGTAATTTTGAGAATGTCGAACAGGGTAATGTCGAATCCGGCTAAAAGTCCGAGAAGTGCCACGGTAGCGGCAGAGATCGGACTTGCCGTAATGGCCTGCTGGGAAGCGATGACGGCAATACCCAACGGACGTTCCGGACGGATTTTTGTTTCGGTGGCAACCTCTGCAATCACCGGCAGCACGGAATAAGCCACGTGTCCGGTTCCGGCTACAAAAGTAAAGAGGTAAGTCACCAGCGGACTAAGCAGAGTGACGTGTGAAGGATTTTTACGAAGCAAATGTTCTGCCAGTTTCACCATATAGTCCAAACCTCCGGCTGCCTGCATACAGGAAGCGGCAGAGATTACGGCGGCAATCATTAACATAACGTCGATGGGAGGCGCAGTGGGTTGTAAACCAAAAACGAACGTGAGTATTGCCAACCCTACGCCTCCCATTACGCCAAGTCCGATACCTCCCAGGCGTGCGCCAATAATAATGGCTGTCAGAACAAATGCTAATTGTAATATCATAGATTGCTGTTTTAAGTTCAAAAACAAAGATAAGCGATTCTTGTCTTTGTATTTTCTTTTTCTTCTATTTACAACAAAAAAGTCTTTGAATAGTTTTTGCATATTTATTAAAACAATAACATCGCTGGTTGGTTATTATAAGAGCTAACGAAAACGTTATTACTATAAAACAACCGATATGGAACAAAATTTATCAAAAAAAACTCGTACAGAGAGTGACCTGATAGGTAGTCGTGAAGTGCCGGAAAGTGCACTCTATGGAGTACAGACACTCCGTGGCATTGAAAACTTTCGCATCAGCAAGTTTCATTTGAATGAATATCCTTTGTTCATTCAGGCATTGGCTATTACCAAGATGGGAGCCACCGTTGCCAACCGTGAACTGGACTTATTAACTGAAGAACAAGCGGATGCTATCTTGAGAGCCTGTAAAGAAATACTTGAAGGAAAGCATCACGAGCAGTTCCCCGTAGATATGATTCAGGGAGGAGCCGGTACGACCACCAACATGAATGCCAATGAAGTGATTGCCAACCGGGCATTGGAACTGATGGGGCATCAGCGGGGAGAATATCAATTCTGTTCGCCTAACGATCACGTCAACCGTTCGCAATCTACCAACGATGCTTATCCTACAGCCATCCACATTGGACTGTATTATACTCATTTGAAATTGGTTAAGCATTTGGAGGTTCTGATCGAGTCTTTCCGGAAGAAAGCGAATGAGTTTGCACATGTCATCAAAATGGGGCGTACCCAACTGGAAGATGCCGTACCGATGACTCTTGGGCAAACCTTTAATGGTTTTGCAAGTATTTTGTCACATGAAGTAAAGAATCTCGATTTTGCTGCACAGGATTTTCTGGCAGTCAATATGGGAGCAACGGCCATCGGAACAGGAATCACCGCCGAACCGGAATATGCGGAGAAGTGCATCGCCGCTTTGCGCAAGATTACGGGATTGGATATCAAACTAGCAGACGATTTGGTGGGAGCCACTTCGGACACTTCCTGCATGGTAGGTTATTCGGGAGCGATGAGGCGTATTGCTGTTAAAATGAATAAGATATGTAACGATTTGCGGTTGCTGGCTTCCGGTCCGCGTTGCGGATTGGGAGAAATCAATCTGCCGGCAATGCAGCCGGGCTCATCCATCATGCCCGGAAAAGTGAATCCGGTGATCCCTGAAGTGATGAATCAGGTGGCCTACAAGGTAATAGGAAATGACCTTTGTGTGGCCATGAGCGGTGAAGCAGCTCAAATGGAACTGAATGCAATGGAGCCGGTGATGGCACAATGCTGTTTCGAGTCTGCCGATTTACTGATGAATGGTTTTGACACTTTGCGCACCTTATGCATCGACGGCATTACGGCTAATGAAGAAAAATGCCGGAGAGATGTGCATAACAGCATTGGAGTAGTGACAGCCCTCAATCCGGTGATCGGATATAAGAACTCTACTAAAATAGCCAAAGAAGCATTGGAAACCGGGAAGGGAGTTTATGAACTTGTTTTGGAACATAACATTCTTTCCAAAGAAGACTTGGATACTATCTTAAAGCCGGAAAATATGATTAAGCCGGTGAAGTTGGACATTCACCCGAATCGTTGATTGATATATAGTAAGTGGAGATTGGTTTAAGATGAGAAATCGCCGGGCAGATCATTGATCTGTTCCGGCGATTTTTGATTATTTATTACTTTGACCTTATACGGGAATAATTGCTAATTTATCCGGCGAAATGGTTATTGTTTATTACTTCGAAAGCAACGAACTTTGCAATATCATTCATTGTTAACCTAATAAGCAAGTCTTGAACCCATTAAAAGTTATATAGATATGAATACATTTGATGTTATTATTATCGGTTTCGGTAAGGGAGGAAAGACCCTTGCGGCAGAGTTTGCAAAACGTGGGCGGAAAGTCGCCATTGTTGAACGTTCTGATAAAATGTATGGAGGAACGTGTATCAATATCGGCTGTATTCCGACAAAGACGCTGGTTCATCAGGCTAAAATTGCTTCCGGTATGAAAGACTCCACATTTGAAGAAAGAAGTGCGTTTTATCGCAATGCTATTGCTGTGAAGGAGTCTGTGACAAGTGCGTTGAGAGACAAGAATTACCATAATCTGGCAGATCATCCTAATGTAACAGTTTATACAGGTGTAGGTTCTTTTGTATCTGCCGATGTGGTTTCCGTCCGTACATCTACTGAAGAAATATGGTTGACATCAAAGCAAATAATTATCAACACCGGAGCGGAAACAATTATTCCGCCTATTGAAGGAGTTGCGGACAATTCTTTGGTTTATACCAGTACTTCAATCATGGAATTGGCCGATCTTCCCCGTCGGTTGGTTATTGTTGGCGGCGGTTATATTGGTTTAGAGTTTGCGTCTATGTATGCTTCGTTCGGTTCGCAGGTGACAGTGCTTGAGAGTTATCCGGAACTGATTGCTCGTGAAGACCGTGATATTGCTGCAAGTGTAAAGGGGACATTAGAGAAAAAAGGCGTTGTTTTTCGGATGAACGCGAAGGTACAATCTGTGAAGCATGTTGAAAATAGAGCTGTCGTTGTTTTTTCTGATTCACAAACAGGTGAAGTGTTCGAACTTGAAGCTGATGCGGTTTTGTTGGCTACGGGGCGCAGACCCAATACGAAAGATCTGAATCTGGAAGTTGCCGGAGTGGAGACGGATGCACGTGGAGCGATCATTGTGGATGAATATCTGAAGACAACTAATCCGAATATACGTGCCGTGGGTGATGTGAAAGGTGGTTTGCAGTTCACCTATATTTCATTGGATGATTATCGGATTATTCGTGAAGATTTGTTTGGAGATAAGGAGCGGAAAACAAGTGACCGTAATCCGGTTGCTTACTCCGTATTTATTGATCCTCCGTTGGCGCGTATCGGATTGAATGAGGATGAGGCTCGTAAACAGAATTTGGATGTGATTATCAAGAAGTTGCCTGTTATGGCGATACCGAGAGCGAAGACATTGGGAGAGACGGACGGTTTGCTGAAAGCTGTCATTGATAAGAATACGGGAAAAATAGTAGGTTGTATGCTGTTTGCGCCTGATGCCAGCGAAGTCATCAATATAGTTGCCATGGCAATGAAAACAGGTCAGGATTATACTTTCCTGCGTGATTTCATCTTTACTCATCCCAGCATGAGCGAAGCGTTGAATGATTTGTTCTCATAGAGTAGTAAGAATACGTCTTTCTAGTCGTATGCGCTGTGTGTGGGCCATCCTGATTTCAGCTGTCAGGTAAGTTGTGTTTTTCTCGTGATTACTGGTTGGTTAATTTCCGGTCAGCGGCAGCTTGAATTTGTTTACCGGCATGAAACAATCTGTTTAGAGGCTTGAAACAATTTGTTTGCCGGCTTGAAACTGAAGTTTCCCCTATGGGGGAACAATGGTTTCCCTACGGGGAAAATGTAGTTTCCTTACGGGGAAACTATAGTCTCTCACCGGGAAACAGTTAGTATCATTACATGAAACTTTAATTCGTCCTATTGGAAACTGTAACTTTCCTAATGGATAAGCCATTTGCAAACTTATATGGCATGATTCTTTCATCTGTATCTATACGCTCGTTTCACCTGTTGTTTCAGATGACATTAAACCATTGATCAGGTATTATCACACCATTTTTCATGTGTTAATACCTGATTTTTCAATTATTAATGGCTGAAGTCTAAAGTGTTAATACTTGGGGTGATAGCTGTTAATACTTCTTGTGAAAACAATTAATGCTCTGTATATCAGATGATAACGCCTCTCCGTAGGTGCCGATTAGTGGAAGCGTTTACGTGACGGTAGTGAGGGTAGAAAGTTACCCTCACCCTACTACCGCACTTACCCTCACACGTTGTAACCACGATGAATAAAGGAATTGAGCGAAGGTGTGAGAGTGTGAGGGTAAAAACTGCTATAACTTTTATTTGTGAGAAATATTTCGATAATCAAGAACGAGAAGTAGAGTCGTCTTTTGTCAGATTCATTTTAATACATAACTTCCAGTATTTATTTCCATATTTCGACTGCGTTTCAGAAAAAACATATATCTTTGCGGTACGCTTTCAGCCCATCAGCGTGATGGAATAGGCAGAAAGCGGTTTTTATTTCCTATATGGAGTAAAAGCGTATTATCTCTCGATTTCGAAATAGCTAATTCAAACAGAGGGAGATGATACGGTAGATACTCCACGTGAACGGATGTATATCAACATATTCGTAAGAGATGTGTTATATATAAACGATTGACGTGGGTGTCTGCTGTCATCATTGTTCTCTGGAGGGTGTAGCTAGCCTTGAAATCGGATAATGGTACAGCAGCATCTGCGTCTTTCTTGTATTCGGCCGGTAATAAATTGCCCCAATTTTAACCTAGCCATCCCCACCCGACGGATTGCAAAAAGCGTGGATGCTCGTTGTACTAATATACATGAATAAAATATTATTCATCCCTTATTTGTATCACACATGAAAAAACAAACGCTATGGCACAATGGATTAGTATAGAAGAGGCAGCCGCAAAGTATGGATTCGAGACAGAATATATCTGGGTCTTGATAGAAATGCGAGAAATCACCGTGGACTACGAAAGGTCGGGCATCGACATCATCAGTGATGACAGTGTTCAGGAGTTTATGAGTCGAAATGAAAAAGGGGCTACCTTGATGTATATCGAAAAACTGGAACGATATTGCATAGATAAATCAAAACTTTGTTCAATATACCTATCACTCTTGGGAAAACAAGATAAAGAAATCACAAGATATAAAGCAGCCGGAATCCTCTATGATACCTTACAAATCAAATGGCTGAAACAATGTGACCGAGTACAGAAGTTGGAAAAAGAACTCGTCTTGGGGCAGACTACTTGCTGTACCTGTTGGCTGAAAAGAATCTGTATGAAAATCAGGAAGTAAAATCGAATTAATAAGAAATGCTTGTTAGTTCGTCAGGAAGGGCAACGACGTCTTTAAATGAACAAACAACCGATAAATTGTGTTTATTTAATCTAAATATATATCTTTGTCCCGAATTATAAACACGTAAATTTATGAAAAAGATTTTTGGTGCTTTAATGATTGCTATATGTATAGCTATGGCAATGCCTGCTCAGGCGCAGATACACTTTGGTGTAAAGGGAGGTTTGAACTTGTCAAAGGCGAGTTTCTCTAATGTGAGCGAAAACTTTAAAAAGGATAATTTCACAGGTTTCTTTATCGGTCCGATGGCCGAGTTTAATATTCCAATCGTAGGATTGGGGGTAGATGCTTCTTTGCTTTTTGCTCAAAGAGGTATCAAAGTTTCAGAAGGAAATGAAGATATTACTGTTAAACAAAACGGTATTGATATTCCTGTAAACCTGAAATATACCATTGGTTTGGGAAGCCTGGCTGGTATTTATCTGGCTGCAGGTCCTGACTTTTATTTCGATTTTGAAAAGAAATCGGGAATTGATAAGAAGAAAGCTGAAGTAGGTATCAATGTGGGCGCTGGTTTGAAGTTGCTGAACCATTTGCAGGTGGGTGCTAATTACAATATCCCATTGGGCGATACAGCTGATATTGACACTGGCGGTTCTTATAAAACTAAGACTTGGCAAGTATCTGTGGCCTATATTTTTTAAGTAGTCTATCACTTTACATAGTATATGAAAAAGAGTTTCCGATAACCGGAAACTCTTTTTTGTTTGGGATTGTCCTGTTGCGCTCTCGAATATATTTCTTCCAATTCTTGTATGAAGTAGAGTTTTCTTTTTAAGTGTTCTCTCTCCCTTCTTTTAAATCCCCGTTTTTTTATTGTATTTTTGTAGCTGCAATGAAAAAGTATGTAGATGTCATATTACCGCTTCCGCTTCCGAAGAGTTTTACTTACTCTTTGCCGGATGAATGTGCGGAAGATGTGAAGATAGGCTGCCGTGTGGTAGTTCCTTTCGGGCGGAAGAAGTTTTATACGGCTATCGTCCTTAACGTTCATTATTGTGCTCCAACGGAGTACGAAGTGAAAGATATATCTGCATTGCTAGATGCTTCTCCCATTCTGTTACCCGCTCAATTCAAATTTTGGGAGTGGATAGCTGATTATTATCTCTGTACACAAGGCGATGTCTATAAAGCGGCACTTCCCTCCGGTCTGAAACTGGAGAGTGAAACTATTGTTGAATATAATCCTGATTTTGAAGCGGATGCGCCATTGCCGGAACGTGAGCAACGCATTTTGGATTTACTTGCCGTAGATTCGCAACAGTGCGTCACTAAACTGGAGAAGGACAGTGGTATCAAAAATATTCTTACGGTCATCAAGTCTCTGCTCGATAAAGAAGCGATTTTCGTAAAGGAGGAGTTGAGGCGTACTTATAAACCTAAAACAGAGGCACGGGTTCGGCTTGCGGGTACAGCGGATGAAAAGCGGCTTCATATCCTGTTTGATATTCTGTCTCGTGCTCCGAAGCAGTTGGCATTACTCATGAAGTATGTGGAGTGTTCCGGTGTTTTAGGAGCGGGAACTCCGAAAGAAGTCTCCAAGAAAGAACTGTTGCAACGGGCTAATGTGGCCCCTTCTGTATTGAATGGATTGGTGGATAAGAAGATTTTTGAAATCTACTACCATGAAATCGGGCGGTTGGATAAGCAGGAGAAGGAGATTGTCGAATTAAATCCTTTGAATGAGTTTCAACAGCGTGCATTTGATGAAGTCGTGCAGTCTTTTCAGGAGAAAAATGTCTGTCTGCTTCATGGGGTAACGTCCAGTGGTAAGACTGAAATTTATATCCATCTGATAGAAGAAGTGATTCGTCAGGGAAAGCAGGTGTTATATTTGTTGCCGGAAATTGCATTGACCACTCAAATTACGGAGCGTTTGCAACGGGTCTTCGGTGCTCGTCTGGGTATCTATCATTCTAAGTTCCCCGATGCCGAACGGGTTGAAATATGGCGGAAGCAACTGGGAGAGAACGGGTATGATATTATTCTGGGTGTTCGTTCTTCTATTTTCCTGCCTTTCCGAAATCTGGGATTGGTGATTGTGGACGAAGAGCACGAAAATACGTATAAGCAACAAGATCCCGCTCCCCGCTATCATGCGCGTAGCGCGGCTATTGTATTGGCTGCCATGTACGGAGCTAAAACTTTGTTGGGTACGGCTACTCCCTCTATCGAGTCATGGCAGAATGCAAGAGAGGGAAAATATGGTTTCGTACAACTGAAAGAACGATATAAAGAAATCCAGTTGCCGGAGATTATTCCGGTGGATATCAAGGAACTGCATCGTAAAAAGCGGATGGTCGGACAATTCTCGCCACTCCTGATACAATATATGAAAGAGGCTTTGGAACAGAAGGAACAAGTGATTCTTTTTCAGAACCGTCGTGGGTTTGCTCCGATGGTGGAGTGTCGTACCTGCGGTTGGGTGCCTAAGTGTAAGAATTGCGACGTAAGCCTTACCTATCATAAAGGAATTAATCAATTAACCTGTCACTACTGCGGTTATACGTATCAACTGCCGAAATCCTGTCCTGCCTGCGAGGGAACAGAACTGGTGAACCGTGGTTTCGGTACGGAAAAGATTGAAGATGACATCAAAATCCTTTTCCCGGAAGCTGCCGTAGCCCGGATGGACTTGGATACTACACGTACCCGCTCAGCTTATGAGAAGATTATTGCAGACTTTGAGCAGGGAAAGACGGACATATTGATTGGTACGCAAATGGTATCAAAAGGATTGGATTTCGATCATGTAAGTATAGTAGGTATATTGAATGCCGATACCATGTTGAATTATCCCGATTTCCGTTCCTATGAACGTGCTTTTCAGTTGATGGCACAAGTAGCGGGACGTGCCGGACGTAAGAACAAACGCGGACGGGTGGTATTGCAAACCAAGAGTATCGATCATCCTATCATTCATCAGGTCATTGCCAATGATTATGAAGATATGGTAGGCGGACAATTGGTGGAACGTCAGATGTTCCATTATCCTCCTTATTACCGGCTGGTATATGTTTATCTGAAAAATCATAATGAAGCGTTGCTGGATCAGATGGCGGCAGTGATGGCGGATAAGTTGCGGGCTGTATTTGGCAATCGGGTATTAGGCCCGGATAAACCTCCTGTTGCCCGTATCCAGACTTTATTTATCAAGAAGATCGTCGTCAAGATTGAGCAGAATGCCCCGATGGGACGTGCACGGGAATTGTTGTTACGTATCCAGCGCGAGATGTTGGCGGACGAACGCTATAAATCTTTGATTGTGTATTATGATGTAGACCCTATGTAATGAAAATGAAGAAAATATTATTTGTCTGTTTAGGAAATATTTGCCGTAGTTCTACGGCTGAAGGTGTAATGCTTCATTTGATAAAAGAAGCAGGACTGGAGAAAGAGTTTGTGATAGATTCTGCCGGAATCTTGTCTTATCATCAGGGTGAATTACCGGATAGTCGGATGCGTGCTCACGCGGCTCGTCGCGGTTATCAATTGGTACATCGTTCGCGTCCTGTCCGTACGGAAGATTTTTATAATTTTGATCTGATAATCGGTATGGACGACCGGAACATAGATGATCTGAAAGACAAAGCTCCTTCTCCGGAAGAATGGAAGAAGATTCATCGTATGACGGAGTACTGTACTCGTATCCCGGCAGATCATGTCCCCGACCCCTATTATGGAGGGGCTGAGGGCTTTGAATATGTGCTTGACATACTTGAAGACGCTTGTGCGGGGCTGCTTACTTCTTTAACTCAGGATAACTGATCCGGGTGTGATAAGCAATCTTTAGTTTTTCTTTGAATACAGCTTTCACAGTGGCTATATCCTTGAAAGTGATAGGACATTCTTTAAAGTAACCTTCAGTGACTTGGGAATCGATAATCTTGTCGACCAGGTTACTGATTGTCTCCTCTGTATATTCCGGAAGACTACGTGATGCGGCTTCTACAGCGTCTGCCATCATCAGGATGGCTTGCTCTTTGGTGAACGGATTCGGACCGGGATAGGTGAACAGTTCTTCATTCGGTTCTTCGTCCGGGTGCTCGTTCTTCCAGGAAATATAGAAATATTTTGTTTTTCCCCGTCCATGGTGAGTACTGATAAAGTCCTTAATAACCTTAGGCAGATTATGTTTGTCGGCAAGTTTCAATCCATCTGTCACGTGACTGATGACTACTTGTGCACTTTGTTCATAACCTAGATTTTTATGCGGGTTGACTCCTCCTGATTGATTTTCGGTGAAGAAAGCCGGATTCTCCATTTTCCCGATATCATGATACAAAGCTCCGGTACGCACCAACTGACTTTTGGCGCCGATACGGATAGCTGCTTCCGCTGCTAGATTGGCTACCTGCATGGAGTGTTGGAATGTTCCGGGCACAGTCTCGGACATTTGACGCAGTAAGTCGTTATTAATGTTTGAAAGCTCTACCAAAGTAACGTTGGAAGTAAATCCGAACGTCTTTTCCAATAGGAATAATAATGGATAGGCGAACAGCAATAAAATTCCGTTGATAAAGAAATAGGTATACATCCGTATATTCAACTTCGAGAAATCGTTGGCAAGTCCGTTTTCTGTCATCAGTTCAAAAGAGAAATAAACAGCGGCGTAGGTCAGTATGACTAATAATGCCGTTCGGAAAAGCTGTGATCTCTGTGACAGTTCTCTCAAACTGAATATCGCAACCATACCGGCAGCTAGCTGAGTGAGAATGAATTCATGTGGAAAGCGTAGTGATATGGAACAGATTAATATTGTGATGACATGAGTCAGAAACGCAGTTCTCGAATCAAGGAACACACGGATAATAATAGGTAGCATTGCATACGGAATGATATACACATTGAATAGGTTATGTGTCATCATAAAAGCCGTAACAATACTATAAAATACAATCAATGTAAAGAGTAGTGACAGACTGCCCTTTCGCTGATAATAATCTTTTCGGAACAAATCAAGATAGAGCATAAAGCAAAGCATTAACATGCCGACAAACAGAATTTGTCCTCCAAGAATCAGACGGCTTTGTCCCATGGATTCGTTTCGCTTGATGGACTCTTTGCGCAGGGATTCCAAAATATTATAAGTTTCCGGACTGATGATCTCGCCCCGATCGATAATTTTCTGACCACTTACAACCAAGCCGTTTGCCCAAGAATAGTTGTTCAGTACCTCCTCTTTGGCTGTCTGAGTCCGTTGTTCGTCAAAAGTGAGGTTCGGGCTGATATATTCATTCAGCGAACACTGCCGTAGAATTTCCCTGTTGAAGTGAACGGAGTCTGCCGTAAGTAAATATTCGTATGCCTTCTTTACCGTGTAAATTCCTTCGATGGGGTGCGAATTGGCCAACTTGTCATCTATTACCATGATGGCGGATGTGCTATCTTTGTAAAGTTGCTGTATAGCTTCGGTAGATACAATGCCCGCCTGATAAATCTCTTTCAGCGTACGTTCGATGTAGCGTAAATAATCTGTAGAAGGAAGAATCCCTTTCAGGTTCGTATGATAGTTCTCTTTCAGTTTGGCTATCGCCTCCTTCTCGACTTTCTTGTCGAGTTCATAATAGGGCTGGAAGAGAGCCATCAGGCTGTCTTGCTCTCGTTTCACTATCGCTTCATCTTTATAAATAGGAAAATCGAAAGTTGCGATTAACTGTCCGTATTTCCAAGGCTTGTTTATATCAAACTGATAGTTGAACTTGCCGTCGCGCGGTAGGAAATAGACAATCAATGCCACAGTACCTATGAATAGCAGCGATTTATATAACAAATCTTTCCATGAAAAGCTCTTTTTTTTCTTCAAATGTTCCATATCCACTGAAATTTTTGCGAAAAGTACAAAAAAAAACAATAGTGTGGAAAAAAAGGTTTAATTTTGCCGCGATTTACCTATACTAACCCAAATTATGGCAGAAAGAAAAGTAAGAGTTCGTTTTGCTCCGAGTCCTACGGGAGCATTGCACATTGGTGGTGTGCGTACAGCTTTGTATAATTATCTATTTGCGCGTCAACACGGCGGAGACTTAATATTTCGTATTGAGGATACTGATTCTCACCGGTTTGTTCCGGGAGCGGAAGAGTATATCCTCGAATCTTTCAAATGGCTGGGTATCCACTTTGATGAAGGAGTGAGTTTCGGTGGCGAACACGGTCCTTACCGTCAGTCGGAGCGTCGCGATATCTATAAAAAATATGTGCAGGTTCTGTTGGAGAACGGAAAAGCATACATTGCTTTTGATACTCCGGAGGAATTGGATGCCAAACGTGCGGAAATTGCGAACTTCCAGTACGATGCGTCTACGCGCGGCATGATGCGCAATTCATTGACAATGTTGAAAGAAGAAGTAGATGCGCTGATTGCAGAAGGCAAGCAGTATGTTGTCCGTTTCAAGATAGAGCCGAATGAAGATATTCGTGTGAACGACTTGATTCGTGGAGAAGTTATCATCAATTCATCCATTCTTGATGATAAGGTCCTTTACAAATCGGCTGATGAACTGCCTACTTATCATTTGGCGAATATCGTTGACGACCATTTGATGGAAGTTTCTCATGTGATCCGTGGTGAGGAATGGCTGCCTTCCGCACCATTGCATGTGTTGTTGTATCGTGCTTTCGGCTGGGAAGATACAATGCCGGAATTTGCTCACCTGCCTTTGTTGTTGAAACCGGAAGGAAATGGAAAATTGAGCAAACGTGACGGTGACCGTTTGGGATTCCCTGTGTTCCCGTTAGAATGGCACGATCCGAAATCCGGAGAAATATCTTCGGGCTACCGTGAGTCCGGTTATTTGCCGGAAGCGGTAATCAACTTCCTTGCCTTGTTGGGTTGGAATCCGGGTAACGATCAGGAAGTAATGTCGATGGAGGAACTGATAAAGCTGTTTGATCTTCATCGTTGCAGCAAGTCGGGAGCCAAATTTGATTATAAAAAAGGTATATGGTTCAACCATCAATATATACAGCAGAAACCTAATGAAGAAATTGCGGGACTGTTCTTGCCATTTTTGAAAGAACAAGGCGTGGAAGTTCCTTTCGAAAAGGTGGTGACAGTGGTTGGCATGATGAAAGACCGTGTCAGTTTCATTAAAGAATTATGGGGTGTATGTAGCTTCTTCTTCGTAGCCCCTACCGAATATGATGAAAAGACGGTGAAGAAACGCTGGAAAGAGGATTCTGCAAAATGTATGACTGAACTGGCGGAAGTCATTGCCGGTATCGAGGACTTCAGTATCGAAGGACAGGAGAAAGTCGTTATGGACTGGATTGCAGAGAAAGGTTACCATACAGGTAATATCATGAATGCCTTCCGTCTGACATTGGTGGGCGAAGGAAAAGGCCCGCATATGTTCGATATTTCCTGGGTATTGGGTAAAGAAGAAACAATAGCTCGTATCAAACGTGCGGTTGAGGTTTTGAAGTAATCGACATAGTGCTATGCTTTACAACCTGGCAATAGTCATTTATGACTTTATCGTTCATTTGGCCGCACCGTTCAGTCGCAAGCCCCGTAAGATGATGAAGGGGCATTGGGTGGTGTACGAACTTTTGCGCCAGCAGGTGGAAAAGGGGGAACAGTATATCTGGTTCCACGCCGCTTCATTGGGAGAATTTGAGCAGGGGCGTCCGTTGATAGAAATGATTCGGGCAAAATATCCTGCTTATAAGATATTGCTGACTTTCTTTTCTCCTTCGGGCTATGAGGTGCGCAAGCATTATCGGGGAGCGGATATTGTCTGCTACCTGCCGTTTGATAAACCCCGGAATGTGAGGAAGTTCCTTGATATCACTAATCCGTGTATGGCGTTCTTTATCAAATATGAGTTTTGGAAGAATTATCTGGATGAGCTTCACAAGCGCCGGATTCCGGTATATAGTGTGTCGTCTATTTTCCGTCGTGACCAAGTGTTTTTTAAATGGTATGGCGGTACCTATCGCAATGTCCTGAAAGATTTCGACCATCTGTTTGTGCAAAACGAGGCTTCCAAACGTTATTTGTCGAAGATTGGCATTCTCCGTGTAACAGTGGTGGGAGATACCCGTTTCGACAGGGTACTGCAAATACGTGAGGAGGCGAAAGACCTTCCGCTGGTGGAGAAGTTCAAAGGAAACAATGCTTTCACTTTTGTTGCCGGCAGTTCGTGGGGACCGGATGAAGATCTGTTTCTCGAATATTTCAATAATCATCCGGAAATGAAACTGATTATCGCTCCGCATGTGATTGACGAGAATCATCTGGTGGAGATTATTGGTAAGTTGAAACGTCCGTATGTGCGCTATACTCGTGCCGATGAAAAAAATGTATTGAAAGCGGATTGTCTGATTATCGATTGCTTCGGCTTACTGTCTTCCATCTACCGCTACGGAGAGATTGCTTATATTGGTGGCGGTTTTGGTGTTGGTATTCATAATACGCTGGAAGCTGCCGTGTATGGTATCCCTGTCATTTTCGGACCGAAGTATCAGAAATTTATGGAAGCCGTGCAACTGCTGGAAGCGAAAGGTGCTTACTCCATCAAGGATTACGAAGAACTGAAAAGCCTGTTAGACCGTTTCCAGACAGACAAGGACTTTTTAGACGAGACGGGAAAGAATGCCGGATATTATGTGACCAGTAAGTCCGGTGCGACGGAAAAAATCATGAATATGATTAATTTTTGATGTTTCTATAAAAAGATAGCGGGAAACTCTTTCCGAAAAGAGTCTCCCGCTATCTTTTTATAAGTCATCTGTGAAACTGACTTATTCTTCTTTATACCATTGCGAATACATCAAATAATTGTGGGCAATCTTCTCGTTCAATTCCTTTGCCTGCTCCGGGTCTACTTTCTTGATGAACTTGGCAGGTACGCCGCCCCAGATGCTTCCGGGTTCAATCACGGTATTGCTTAATACCAGCGATCCGGCTGCTACGATTGCTCCTTCACCCACTACGGCATGATCTAAAATAGTAGAGCCCATGCCGATTAATGCATAATCTTTGATGGTCGCTCCGTGAATGGTAACATTATGTCCCACAGAAACATGGTCGCCAATTTCAATAGTCGATTTCTGGTATAATGTATGCAAGACACTTCCGTCTTGGATGTTAACGCCATTACCGATTCGTATAGAGTTGACATCTCCCCGTAGCACGGTACTGAACCAGACGCTACAGTCATTTCCTATCTTTACATCTCCTATAATAGTTGCATTGTCTGCGAGAAAACAGTTTTCTCCGATTTCGGGAGTGAATCCGCGTACTGATTTTATTAAAGCCATGGGATTTGTTTGATTTAATAATGTTTTTAGTTGATACTATGTTATGTTGTCCGACACCCGGGTGTCAGACATCTTATCTTTAAATAGAAGTAGTGGCTTCCTGTAACCAAGCTTTTTCTTCTTCGTTAAGATCCGGAGATAGCTTTTCGTAAACAGTCTGATGATAATTATTCAGCCATTCGATTTCCTCCTTTGTCAACATCTCCTTGATGATCCCCTTTTTGCAGATAGGACATAAAGTGATAGTCTCAAATTTAAGATATTCTCCAAACATTCCCTCTCCATCTTTGCAGACTAACGTCAGATTTTCCGTACGTATCCCATGACTGCCTGCCTTATAAACACCGGGTTCGTTGGATGTAACCATGCCGGGCTGGAGAATTACAGGGTTTTCATTCATGCGAATGCTTTGTGGCCCTTCGTGTACACTCAAGAAATGCCCGACACCGTGCCCTGTGCCATGGAGGAAGTTCATTCTGTGATTCCAGATAGGCATACGAGCCAGTACATCGAGTTGCGCACCGCGGGTTCCGGCTGGGAATTTGGCCATAGCCAATGCTATGTGTCCCTTTAATATTAAGGTATAATCCGTCTTTTCCTCTTCCGTCAGTTCGCCTAATGCGATGGTACGAGTGATGTCAGTGGTTCCGTCCAAGTATTGTGCTCCTGAATCTAAGAGTAGGAATCCTTTAGGTTGAAGAGTTACATCGCTTTCCGGTGTTGCCGAATAATGCACGATTGCTCCGTGCTCTTTATATCCTGCAATGGTGTCGAAACTTTCTCCCATGTAGAGAGGTTGTGCTGCCCTGAACTCATGCAATTTTTTATCTATACTTAATTCAGTTTCTTTTCCGGCAGATACAGATTCTTCCAGCCACTTGAGGAATCTGACAAGTGCCACTCCATCCCGTTGCATGGCAGCATGGATGCCGACTATTTCCTGCTCATTGCGAATGGCTTTCAATAATGTGACGGGAGACTCGCCACGAATAATGGAACATTTCGGATGGATGGCCGAGTAAATCGCATAATTCGTTTTCCGTGGATCAATAAGAATATTTTCTCCGTGGAAGGAATTCAGGAATGTCTCTACCTCATCATATTTCTGTATTCCTATTTGTTGTTTCTTTAGATAAGTCTCGACCTCCGGCGTCACTTTTTCCGGTGAAATAAAGTAAGTCACCTCATCCTGTGTAATTAACAGGTAGCTCACTATGACTGGATTGCAATGTACATCGTTTCCTCGTAGATTGAGAGTCCATGCTATTTCGTCCAGTGCAGATATGAATAAAGCGTAGACGCCTTTTTTCTTCAACTCCTCACGGATGGCGGATATTTTTTCTTCGCTGCTTTTTCCTGCATATTTGATATCATAAATAAAGGCTGGAGAGTCAGGTATGGAGGGACGGTCTTTCCAGATGTTTTTTAATGGATCTCCAAATATATCTACCTGTAACTGATGTGCCGCTAGTTCTTCTTTCATTTGTTCTACCTGTTGCACAGAGAACATTTTCCCGTCGATGCTTACGGATTCTCCGGGTTTTAAGTGCCGGCAGAGAAACTCTGTTATGCTTGGAGTTTCCGGCAGCATCTCTTTGTAGAGTGTGATGCCGCTACCTTCCAGCTCTTTCTCTGCCTGAAGGAAGTAACGTGAGTCGGTCCATAATCCCGCTTCGTCCATCAGGATGACCGCTGTTCCTGCAGAACCCGTAAAACCGGAAATCCATTCGCGTGACATCCAGTGGGGAGCCACATACTCACTAAGGTGAGGGTCGGTGCTGGGGATAATGAATGCTTTGATGTAATTGGGATGGAATGTCATGCGCAGAGCATGTACTCGTTCTTTTATATTCTGTTTCATACCTTATTATATTATTATAGACATATAAATGTTTCAAAGGTACTAACTTTCTGTATTTAATGACCTGTTTATGAATAGTTTTTGAGAAATATTTGCCGAAAGTTTTGTGAATAAAGAAAGTATGTGTAATTTTGCGGCGCAATTTGACTGCGGAATTTTTTTAATCATAACATATTAATAGTAACAAAATGATTGTAGTACCTGTAAAAGAAGGCGAAAACATTGAAAAAGCGCTGAAGAAGTTCAAAAGAAAATTTGAGAAAACTGGCATTGTGAAAGAATTGAGAAGCAGACAGCAGTTTGACAAACCGTCTGTAACTAAAAGACTTAAGAAGGAACGTGCAGTTTACGTACAACAACTTCAGCAAATAGAAGATTAATAATTCGTAATTTCCTTTGAATTATTGAATTCTTTTCATACATTCGTTGCACGATTTAGATGTAGCGATTATGTTGATAGAATCTTTTCTTGATTATCTCCGGTATGAGCGGAATTATTCTGATAAAACCGTTCTTGCGTATGGTGAGGATATAAGGCAATTACAGGAGTTTGCTCAGGAAGAGTATGGGAAATTTGATCCGTTGGAGGTCGAGGCTGAACTGATTCGTGAATGGATTGTTTCATTGATGGATAAGGGATATACCTCAACTTCTGTAAATCGCAAGCTAAGTACGCTTCGGACATTTTATAAGTTTCTTTTGAAGAAAGGAGAGGTGACGGTAGATCCATTACGAAAAATAGTGGGACCTAAAAATAAAAAACCGTTGCCGGTATTCCTGAAAGAAAATGAAATGAATAAATTGCTGGATGAGACGGACTTTGGCGAGGGGTTTAAAGGTTGTCGGGATCGATTGATTATTGAAATGTTTTATGCTACCGGCATGAGACTTTCGGAATTGATAGATTTGGATGATAAAGATGTGGATTTCTCAGGATCTTGCCTGAAAGTGACCGGGAAAAGAAACAAGCAGCGGTTGATTCCGTTTGGTGATGAACTGCGGGATTGGATGCTTGGGTATATTGATGTAAGAAACGAAATGATTCCGGAAAGGTCGGAGGCCTTTTTTGTAAGAGAGAACGGCGAACGGCTTTATAAGAATCTGGTCTATAATTTAGTGAAACGGAACCTGTCAAAGGTGGCGACGCTGAAAAAAAAGAGTCCTCACGTGTTGAGGCATACTTTTGCAACCACAATGCTGAATAATAATGCGGAGTTGGGCGCAGTAAAGGAACTTTTGGGTCACGAGAGTATAACAACAACCGAGATCTATACGCATGCCACATTTGAAGAACTTAAAAAAGTGTATAAACAGGCTCATCCAAGAGCCTAAAAAAAGGAGGTAAGTATGGATATTAGAATTCAATCAATTCACTTTGATGCGTCAGAGCAATTGCAGGCATTTATTCAGAAAAAAGTGTCTAAGTTGGAAAAATATTACGAAGATATAAAGAAAGTAGAGGTGTCATTAAAGGTAGTTAAACCGGAAGTTGCTGCAAATAAAGAAGCAGGTATTAAAATACTTGTCCCTAACGGGGAGTTTTATGCCAGCAAAGTGTGTGATACGTTTGAAGAAGCGATTGATTTGGATGTGGAAGCACTCGAAAAACAACTGGTTAAGTACAAGGAAAAACAGCGTAGCAAATAAAAAAATCCCAAATATTTTGCGGGAAAGAAATAAATAACTAAATTTGCAGCCGTTTCGCTCGCGTTAGAACGTGACGGTTGCATTTTTTAGCTAGAACGCCTCTTTAGCTCAGTTGGCCAGAGCACGTGATTTGTAATCTCGGGGTCGTTGGTTCGAATCCGACAAGAGGCTCAAAGAAGTGGAAAGTTGAGAATGGAAAATTGAGAGTTCCATGCGAAATTTGAAACTTCAATTGAAAATAATAAGGAGAACTGAGACGGAAAGAATTCACTCTCAACTTTCAACTCTACATTCTCCACTTGTTTAAGGGCAAATACCAGAGTGGCCAAATGGGGCAGACTGTAAATCTGCTGGCTTACGCCTTCGGTGGTTCGAATCCATCTTTGCCCACGATCAGAGTGACAACTTTGGCAAGAATGCGGAAGTAGCTCAGTTGATAGAGCATTAGCCTTCCAAGCTGAGGGTCGCGGGTTTGAGCCCCGTCTTCCGCTCTTTTTCTTGCTGTTATAGCTCAGTGGTAGAGCACTTCCTTGGTAAGGAAGAGGTCCCGGGTTCAAATCCCGGTAACAGCTCATAAAGATGTAAATGCTGATTATTAATCAAATAAATAACAAGTAAAGCTATGGCTAAAGAGAAATTTGAACGTACCAAACCGCACGTAAACATTGGTACAATCGGTCACGTAGACCACGGTAAGACAACGTTGACAGCTGCTATCACTACAGTGTTGGCAAAGAAAGGTCTTTCTGAGTTGCGTTCTTTCGATTCTATCGACAACGCTCCTGAAGAAAAGGAAAGAGGTATTACTATCAATACTTCACACGTTGAGTACGAAACAGCTAACCGTCACTACGCACACGTTGACTGTCCGGGACACGCCGACTATGTAAAGAACATGGTTACTGGTGCTGCTCAGATGGACGGTGCTATCATCGTTTGTGCTGCAACTGATGGTCCGATGCCTCAGACTCGCGAACATATCTTGTTGGCTCGTCAGGTAAACGTACCTCGTCTGGTTGTATTCTTGAACAAGTGCGATATGGTTGATGATGAAGAAATGTTGGAACTCGTTGAAATGGAAATGAGAGAACTTCTTTCTTTCTATGATTTCGATGGTGACAATACTCCTATCATCCGTGGTTCTGCTCTTGGCGCATTGAATGGCGTTGAAAAGTGGGAAGATAAAGTGATGGAATTGATGGAAGCTGTTGATACTTGGATTCCACTGCCTCCGCGTGATGTTGATAAACCATTCTTGATGCCGGTTGAAGACGTGTTCTCTATCACAGGTCGTGGTACTGTAGCAACAGGTCGTATCGAAACAGGTGTTATCCACGTAGGTGACGAAATCGAAATCCTTGGTTTGGGTGAAGATAAGAAATCAGTTGTAACTGGTGTTGAAATGTTCCGTAAACTGTTGGATCAGGGTGAAGCTGGTGATAACGTAGGTTTGTTGCTTCGTGGTATCGACAAGAACGAAATCAAACGTGGTATGGTTCTTTGTAAACCGGGTCAGATTAAACCGCACTCTAAATTCAAAGCTGAGGTTTATATCTTGAAGAAAGAAGAAGGTGGTCGTCACACTCCGTTCCACAACAAATACCGTCCTCAGTTCTACTTGCGTACTATGGACTGTACAGGTGAAATCACTTTGCCGGAAGGAACTGAAATGGTAATGCCGGGTGATAACGTAACTATCACAGTTGAGTTGATCTACCCTGTAGCATTGAATCCGGGTCTTCGTTTCGCTATCCGCGAAGGTGGACGTACGGTAGGTGCTGGTCAGATTACAGAAATTCTTGACTAATACACAATAATTAATCAGTTCCCGGTTCTTTATCGGGAACTGATTATGTACACACGGGAGTAGCTCAGTTGGTAGAGCACCGGTCTCCAAAACCGGGTGTCGGGAGTTCGAGCCTCTCCTCCCGTGCTAATATTATTGAAATGAAAAAGGTAATAGCTTATATTAAAGAATCTTACGACGAACTTGTTCATAAAGTTTCGTGGCCTACGTATTCTGAACTTGCTAACAGTGCAGTAGTTGTTTTATATGCTTCCCTGCTTATTGCATTGGTAGTATGGGGTATGGATGTCTGTTTCCAGAACTTCATGGAAAAAATTGTTTATCCACATTAAAAATTAGGAATTGAAAATGGCTGAGATTGAGAAGAAATGGTACGTTCTGCGTGCTATTAGCGGAAAAGAAGCTAAGGTTAAGGAATACCTTGAAGCTGACATTAAAAACAGCGACCTTGGTGAATATGTATCTCAGGTATTGATTCCGACTGAAAAAGTTTACCAGGTTCGCAATGGTAAGAAAATTGTGAAGGAAAGAAGTTATCTTCCTGGCTACGTTTTGGTGGAGGCTGCTTTGGTTGGTGAGGTTTCTCATCACTTGCGCAATACTCCGAATGTGATAGGCTTTTTAGGCGGCTCCGAGAAACCGGTGCCTCTCAGACAATCAGAAGTGAATCGTATACTTGGTACAGTGGACGAATTGCAGGAAACGGGTGAAGAACTCAATATTCCGTACGTGGTTGGTGAAACTGTTAAAGTTACTTTTGGTCCTTTCAGCGGATTCAGTGGTATCATTGAAGAGGTGAATAGCGAAAAAAAGAAACTAAAGGTCATGGTAAAGATATTCGGGCGTAAAACACCGCTTGAATTGGGCTTTATGCAAGTGGAAAAGGAATAACACGGAATTGTTACGCTGTTGTTGTTCTTCGTTTAATGTTTATATATAAATCAATAAAAAAATGGCTAAAGAAGTTGCTGGACTAATCAAATTACAGATTAAAGGAGGCGCTGCAAATCCATCACCTCCCGTTGGACCTGCTTTGGGTTCTAAGGGTATCAATATCATGGAATTTTGCAAGCAATTCAATGCCAGAACCCAAGACAAGGCAGGTAAGATTTTACCTGTTATCATTACTTACTACGCAGATAAGTCTTTCGATTTTGTAATCAAGACTCCTCCCGTTGCCATTCAGTTGCTTGAAATGGCTAAGGTAAAGAGTGGTTCTGCTGAGCCTAACCGTAAGAAAGTTGCCGAGCTTACTTGGGAACAGGTTCGTACGATTGCTCAGGACAAAATGGTTGACTTGAACTGTTTTACTGTGGAAGCTGCCATGAGAATGGTTGCAGGTACAGCTAGAAGTATGGGTATCGCTGTAAAAGGGGAGTTCCCGGTTAATAACTAATAAACTTCAATTGTAATGGGTAAACTGACAAAAAATCAAAAGTTAGCTGCAGAAAAGATTGAAGCAGGGAAAGCATACTCACTGAAAGAGGCTGCATCTTTGGTAAAGGAAATCACTTTTTCCAAATTTGATGCTTCATTGGATATTGATGTACGTTTAGGTGTTGATCCACGTAAAGCTAACCAGATGGTGAGAGGTGTTGTTTCACTTCCTCATGGTACTGGTAAACAAGTACGTGTGTTGGTACTTTGTACACCGGATGCTGAAGCTGCTGCAAAAGAAGCTGGTGCTGACTATGTTGGTCTTGACGAATATATTGAAAAGATCAAAGGTGGATGGACTGATATTGATGTGATTATCACTATGCCATCTATCATGGGTAAAATTGGTGCACTCGGTCGTGTACTTGGTCCTCGTGGATTGATGCCGAACCCGAAGAGTGGTACTGTAACTATGGATGTTGCTAAAGCTGTAAAAGAAGTAAAACAAGGTAAGATTGACTTTAAAGTTGATAAGAGCGGTATCGTTCATACTTCTATCGGTAAGGTATCATTCAGTCCTGATCAGATTCGCGACAATGCGAAGGAGTTCATCTCTACACTGAACAAGCTGAAACCGACCGCAGCAAAGGGTACATATATTAAGAGTATTTATCTTTCTAGTACAATGAGTGCGGGTATCAAAATCGACCCGAAATCAGTGGATGAAATCTAATAAAACAGAGAAATAATGAGAAAGGAAGATAAAAGTACGATTATAGAGCAAATTGCTGCTACAGTAAAGGAATATGGTCACTTCTATTTGGTAGACGTTACAGCGATGGACGCTACTGCTACAAGCGCACTGAGAAGAGATTGTTTTAAATCAGACATCAAATTGATGGTGGTTAAAAACACCTTGCTTCACAAAGCACTTGAAAGCCTGGAAGAAGACTTTTCACCTCTTTACGATTCTTTGAAGGGTACTACTGCTGTTATGTTTTGCAACACTGCAAACGTTCCTGCAAAACTTATCAAGGATAAAGCGAAAGACGGTATTCCCGGACTGAAAGCTGCATATGCAGAAGAAAGCTTCTACATTGGTGCAGATCAATTGGATGCTCTCGTTGCAATCAAGAGTAAGAATGAAGTTATCGCCGATATCGTTGCACTGTTGCAATCTCCGGCCAAGAATGTTATTTCTGCTCTTCAATCAGGTGGTAACACCCTTCACGGAGTTCTCAAGACTCTTGGTGAGAGACCCGAATAATTTTCAAAAACAACAAAGTATTTAAACAATTAAAATCATACAAAAAATGGCAGATTTGAAAGCTTTTGCAGAACAATTAGTTAACTTGACAGTAAAAGAAGTTAATGAACTTGCAACTATCCTTAAAGAAGAATACGGTATTGAACCTGCTGCTGCAGCTGTAGCTGTTGCTGCTGGTCCTGCAGCTGGTGCTGCTGCCGCAGAAGAAAAAACTTCTTTCGACGTAGTATTGAAGAGCGCTGGTGCAGCTAAACTTCAAGTAGTTAAGGCCGTTAAGGAAGCTTGTGGTCTTGGTTTGAAAGAAGCTAAAGACTTGGTAGACGGTGCTCCTAGCACAGTTAAAGAAGGTTTGGCTAAAGACGAAGCAGAATCATTGAAGAAAACATTGGAAGAAGCTGGAGCTGAAGTTGAACTTAAATAACATTGGCCTGGTAATCAGGTAATTCGGTTAGGAATCCTTCGCAAGAGGATTCTTAACCTTTTTGTGTATATATTTCAAATTAAGTTCTCCAAATTCATTAATAGATGTCTTCAAATACTGTAAATCAAAGAGTTAATTTTGCTTCGACTAAGAATCCGCTCGAATATCCGGATTTCCTGGAAGTACAATTGAAGTCATTCCAAGACTTTCTACAATTAGATACCCCGCCCGAAAAACGTAAGAATGAGGGATTGTATAAAGTATTTGCTGAAAACTTCCCTATTGCCGATACTAGAAACAATTTTGTTCTTGAGTTTCTGGATTATTATATTGATCCGCCGCGTTATACCATCGATGATTGTATAGAGCGTGGGCTCACTTATAGTGTTCCTTTGAAAGCGAAACTTAAACTTTACTGTACCGATCCTGATCACGAGGATTTTGATACAGTGATTCAGGACGTATTCCTCGGCCCTATTCCTTATATGACTGATAAGGCTACTTTCGTTATCAACGGCGCCGAACGAGTAGTTGTATCGCAGCTTCACCGTTCTCCGGGTGTGTTCTTCGGTCAGAGCGTACATGCCAATGGTACGAAACTTTATTCGGCTCGTATTATTCCGTTTAAGGGTTCGTGGATCGAGTTTGCTACTGACATCAATAATGTGATGTACGCATACATCGACCGTAAGAAGAAATTGCCGGTAACTACTTTGTTACGTGCGATTGGCTTCGAGAATGACAAAGATATCCTTGAGATTTTCAACCTTGCGGAGGACGTGAAGGTTAACAAGACAAATCTGAAGAAAGTGCTGGGCCGTAAACTGGCTGCACGTGTCTTGAAAACATGGATTGAAGATTTCGTTGATGAAGATACCGGTGAAGTGGTTTCTATCGAACGTAACGAAGTTATTATCGACCGTGAAACCGTACTGGAAGAGGAGCATATTGATGAAATTCTTGAATCGGGAGTTCAGAACATTCTGTTGCATAAGGATGAGCCGAACCAGTCCGATTATTCTATCATATATAATACATTGCAGAAGGACCCGAGTAACTCGGAAAAAGAGGCTGTGTTGTATATCTACCGTCAGTTGCGTAATGCCGATCCGGCTGATGATGCAAGTGCACGTGAAGTTATCAACAACCTGTTCTTCTCGGAAAAACGATATGACCTTGGTGATGTAGGTCGTTACAGAATCAATAAGAAATTGAATCTGACGACTGATATGGATGTGCGTGTCCTCACTAAGGAAGATATTATTGAAATCATTAAGTATCTGATTGAGTTGATTAACTCAAAGGCAGATGTAGATGATATTGACCACTTGAGTAACCGTCGTGTGCGTACAGTAGGCGAACAGCTTTCCAACCAGTTTGCCGTTGGTTTGGCTCGTATGTCCCGTACGATTCGTGAACGTATGAACGTTCGTGATAATGAGGTGTTTACTCCGATTGATTTGATTAACGCGAAGACTATTTCTTCTGTAATCAATTCATTCTTCGGAACGAACGCACTGTCTCAGTTTATGGACCAGACAAACCCATTGGCTGAAATTACGAATAAACGCCGTATGTCTGCGTTAGGTCCCGGTGGTCTTTCCCGTGAACGTGCCGGATTTGAGGTTCGTGACGTTCACTACACACATTATGGTCGTCTTTGTCCGATCGAGACTCCTGAAGGTCCGAACATCGGTCTGATATCTTCATTGTGTGTATTCGCTAAGATTAATGATCTTGGATTCATTGAGACTCCTTACCGTAAGGTAGAAAATGGAAAAGTGGATCTTTCTGAAAACGGTCTGGTTTATCTGACGGCCGAAGAAGAAGAAGAAAAGATTATTGCACAAGGTAATGCTCCGTTGAATGACGACGGTACATTTGTGCGTAATAAAGTTAAATCTCGTCAGGATGCTGACTTCCCGGTTGTTGAACCGTCTGAAGTTAACCTGATGGATGTATCTCCTCAGCAGATTGCCTCTATTGCCGCTTCATTGATTCCGTTCTTGGAACATGATGATGCTAACCGTGCATTGATGGGATCTAACATGATGCGCCAGGCAGTTCCTTTGTTGAGAAGTGAAGCGCCGATTGTAGGTACAGGTATCGAACGTCAGTTGGTAAGAGACTCCCGTACGCAGATTACTGCAGAAGGAGATGGTGTTGTTGACTACGTGGATGCTACTACTATTCGTATTTTGTATGACCGTACGGAAGACGAAGAGTTCGTAAGCTTCGAACCTGCTTTGAAGGAATATAGAATACCTAAGTTCCGCAAGACTAACCAGAATATGACGATTGACTTGCGTCCGATCTGCGACAAGGGACAACGGGTGAAGAAGGGTGATATCTTGACCGAAGGTTATTCTACAGAAAAGGGTGAACTGGCATTGGGTAAGAACCTGTTGGTGGCTTATATGCCTTGGAAGGGATATAACTATGAGGATGCTATCGTATTGAACGAGCGCGTTGTACGTGAAGACCTATTGACTTCAGTTCACGTAGAAGAATATTCTCTCGAAGTTCGTGAAACGAAACGTGGTATGGAAGAATTGACTTCCGATATCCCGAACGTCAGTGAAGAGGCAACTAAGGACTTGGACGAAAACGGTATCGTAAGAATCGGTGCCCGTATCGAGCCGGGTGATATCATGATCGGTAAGATTACTCCGAAAGGTGAATCTGATCCTTCTCCTGAAGAAAAACTGCTTCGTGCGATCTTTGGTGATAAGGCCGGTGATGTGAAGGACGCTTCTTTGAAGGCATCTCCTTCTCTGAAAGGTGTTGTTATCGATAAGAAATTGTTCTCACGTGTGATCAAGAACCGTAGCTCTAAGTTGGCGGACAAGGCACTGTTGCCTAAGATTGATGATGAGTTTGAATCTAAGGTTGCAGACTTGAAACGTATTCTAGTTAAGAAACTGATGACTTTGACAGAAGGCAAGGTTTCTCAGGGCGTGAAAGACTACTTGGGTGCGGAAGTGATTGCTAAGGGAGCGAAGTTCAGTGCATCTGATTTTGATTCACTTGACTTTACTTCTATCCAGTTGAGTAACTGGACCAGTGATGAGCATGCTAACGGTATGATTCGTGACCTGGTGATGAATTTCATCAAGAAATATAAAGAACTGGATGCGGAACTGAAGCGTAAGAAGTTTGCTATTACCATTGGTGATGAGCTTCCTGCCGGTATTATCCAGATGGCAAAAGTATATATTGCTAAGAAACGTAAGATCGGCGTGGGTGATAAGATGGCAGGTCGTCACGGTAACAAGGGTATTGTATCTCGTGTCGTTCGTCAGGAAGATATGCCGTTCTTGGCAGATGGTACTCCGGTCGACATTGTATTGAATCCGTTGGGTGTGCCTTCTCGTATGAATATCGGTCAGATTTTTGAAGCTGTACTTGGACGTGCCGGAAAGACATTAGGTGTGAAATTTGCTACTCCTATCTTCGACGGTGCTACAATGGAGGATCTGAACGAATGGACAGACAAAGCAGGACTGCCGCGTTACTGTAAAACGTATCTTTGTGACGGTGGTACAGGTGAGCAATTTGACCAGCCGGCAACTGTAGGTGTAACTTATATGTTGAAGTTGGGCCACATGGTTGAAGACAAGATGCATGCTCGTTCTATCGGTCCGTACTCATTGATTACTCAGCAACCTCTTGGTGGTAAAGCACAGTTCGGTGGTCAGCGTTTCGGAGAAATGGAGGTTTGGGCACTCGAAGGTTTTGGCGCTGCTCATATCCTGCAGGAAATCCTTACTATCAAGTCTGATGACGTGGTAGGACGTTCGAAAGCTTATGAAGCAATTGTGAAAGGTGAACCGATGCCGCAACCTGGTATTCCGGAATCCTTGAACGTATTGTTGCACGAGTTGAGAGGATTAGGTTTGAGTATCAACTTGGAATAATTAATAAATTGGGAATTGAAAATTGAGAACTGGAAATGGAGAGTTTTTAGTTTTCAGTTTTCATTCTTCGGTTTCTTAATTTTTAATTTTTAATTTTCCATTTTCAATTAAATATAGAGTATGGCTTTTAGAAAAGAAAATAAGACGAAAAGTAATTTCTCGAAGATCTCAATTGGTCTGGCTTCTCCGGAAGAAATCCTTGAGAATTCGAGTGGTGAAGTTTTGAAGCCTGAAACCATTAATTACCGTACGTACAAACCCGAACGTGATGGCTTGTTCTGCGAGCGCATTTTCGGTCCTATCAAGGATTATGAATGTCATTGCGGTAAATACAAGCGTATCCGTTATAAAGGTATCGTCTGCGACCGTTGTGGTGTGGAAGTTACTGAAAAGAAAGTACGCCGTGAACGTATGGGACATATCCAGTTGGTTGTGCCGGTGGCTCATATCTGGTATTTCCGTTCGCTCCCTAATAAAATCGGTTATTTGCTCGGATTGCCGACAAAGAAACTGGATTCGATTATATACTACGAACGTTACGTTGTTATTCAGCCGGGTGTAAAAGCTGAAGACGGTGTAGCTGAATATGATTTGCTTTCTGAAGAAGAATATCTGGATATCCTGGATACACTTCCAAAAGACAATCAATATCTTGAAGACAATGATCCGAACAAATTCGTTGCAAAGATGGGTGCTGAAGCTATCTATGATTTGCTGGCCCGTTTGGATCTGGATGCTTTGTCTTACGAATTGCGTCACCGTGCAGGTAACGATGCTTCACAGCAACGCAAGAATGAAGCTTTGAAACGTCTTCAGGTAGTAGAATCGTTCCGTGCATCACGTGGACGCAACAAACCGGAATGGATGATTGTACGTATCGTACCGGTTATCCCGCCCGAACTTCGTCCGTTGGTTCCGTTGGATGGTGGCCGTTTTGCTACCTCTGACTTGAACGACCTTTATCGTCGTGTGATTATCCGTAATAACCGTCTGAAACGACTGATCGAAATCAAGGCTCCGGAAGTGATCTTGCGTAATGAAAAACGTATGCTTCAGGAATCTGTAGATTCTTTGTTCGATAATTCACGTAAGTCAAGTGCTGTGAAGACAGACGCCAACCGTCCGTTGAAGTCATTGTCTGACAGCTTGAAAGGTAAACAAGGACGTTTCCGTCAGAACTTGCTGGGTAAGCGTGTTGACTACTCTGCCCGTTCGGTAATCGTCGTTGGTCCGGAATTGAAGATGGGTGAATGCGGTATCCCTAAATTGATGGCTGCCGAATTGTACAAGCCGTTTATTATCCGTAAACTTATCGAGCGCGGTATCGTTAAGACTGTGAAGTCTGCCAAGAAGATCGTTGACCGCAAGGAACCGGTGATCTGGGATATTCTGGAACACGTAATGAAGGGACATCCGGTACTGTTGAACCGTGCTCCGACATTGCACCGTCTGGGTATTCAGGCTTTCCAGCCTAAGATGATCGAAGGTAAAGCTATCCAGTTGCACCCGTTGGCATGTACGGCATTCAACGCCGACTTTGACGGTGACCAGATGGCAGTTCACTTGCCTTTGAGTAACGAAGCAATTCTGGAAGCGCAAATGTTGATGCTTCAATCACACAATATATTGAACCCGGCAAACGGTGCGCCTATTACTGTGCCTGCGCAGGATATGGTTCTTGGTTTGTACTATATTACTAAGTTGCGTGCCGGTGCGAAAGGTGAAGGTTTGACATTCTACGGACCGGAAGAGGCGTTGATCGCTTACAATGAAGGTAAGGTAGATATTCATGCTCCGGTGAAAGTTATCGTGAAAGACGTTGATGAAAATGGTAACATTGTAGACGTAATGCGCGAAACTTCGGTAGGACGTGTGATTGTTAATGAAATCGTTCCGCCTGAAGCCGGTTATATCAATACAATCATCTCTAAGAAATCTCTTCGTGATATTATTAGTGATGTAATCAAGGTATGTGGTGTGGCTAAGGCTGCCGACTTCCTGGATGGAATCAAGAACTTGGGTTATCAGATGGCGTTCAAGGGTGGTTTGTCATTCAACTTGGGTGATATTATCATTCCGGAGGAAAAAGAAACCTTGGTACAGAAAGGTTACGACGAAGTGGAACAAGTCGTAAACAACTATAACATGGGTTTCATTACCAACAACGAACGTTACAACCAGGTGATCGATATCTGGACACATGTAAACTCCGAGTTGTCTAATATCCTGATGAAGACTATTTCTTCGGATGACCAGGGATTCAACTCTGTATATATGATGCTTGATTCCGGTGCCCGTGGTTCTAAAGAACAGATTCGTCAGTTGTCAGGTATGCGTGGTTTGATGGCAAAACCCCAGAAAGCAGGTGCAGAAGGTGGTCAGATCATCGAGAACCCAATCTTGTCGAACTTTAAAGAAGGACTTTCGGTGTTGGAGTACTTTATCTCTACCCACGGTGCTCGTAAAGGTTTGGCGGATACAGCTTTGAAGACTGCCGATGCCGGTTATCTGACTCGTCGTCTGGTGGACGTATCACACGATGTGATTATTACAGAAGAAGACTGCGGTACACTTCGCGGATTGGTTTGTACAGACCTTAAGAATAACGATGAAGTTATTGCTACTCTGTACGAACGTATCTTGGGACGTGTTTCCGTACATGATATTATTCATCCTACAACAGGAGAACTGCTTGTTGCCGGTGGTGAGGAAATCACAGAAGAGATTGCCAAGAAGATTCAGGATTCTCCGATCGAGAGTGTTGAAATCCGCTCGGTACTGACTTGTGAGGCTAAGAAGGGTGTTTGTGCTAAATGTTACGGACGTAACCTGGCTACGAGCCGCATGGTTCAGAAGGGTGAGGCTGTCGGTGTAATCGCTGCTCAGTCTATCGGTGAGCCGGGTACACAGTTGACATTGCGTACATTCCACGCCGGTGGTACTGCCGCCAATATCGCTGCCAATGCAAGTATCGTTGCTAAAAACAATGCACGTCTTGAATTTGAAGAGTTGCGTACGGTAGATATTGTAGACGAGATGGGTGAATCTGCAAAAGTGGTAGTAGGTCGTTTGGCTGAAGTTCGTTTTGTAGACGTAAATACCGGTATCGTTCTTTCTACTCATAACGTTCCTTACGGTTCAACGCTGTATGTAGGCGATGGTGAATTGGTAGAAAAAGGCAAGATGATTGCTAAGTGGGACCCGTTCAACGCTGTAATCATTACTGAAGCAACCGGTAAGATTGAATTTGAGGGCGTAATAGAAAACGTTACTTATAAGGTTGAATCGGATGAAGCTACAGGTCTTCGTGAAATTATTATTATTGAATCCAAAGATAAGACAAAAGTACCTTCGGCTCATATCTTGACAGAAGACGGTGATCTGATTCGTACTTATAACTTGCCGGTAGGTGGTCACGTGATCATCGAAAATGGTCAGAAAGTGAAGGCTGGTGAGGTTATCGTGAAGATTCCGCGTGCCGTAGGTAAGGCGGGTGATATCACGGGTGGTCTTCCTCGTGTTACTGAATTGTTTGAAGCTCGTAACCCGTCCAATCCTGCTGTCGTTTCTGAAATCGACGGTGAGGTGACAATGGGTAAGATCAAGCGTGGTAACCGTGAGATTATCGTAACTTCTAAGACTGGTGAGGTTAAGAAATATTTGGTAGCATTGTCTAAGCAGATCCTTGTACAGGAAAATGACTATGTACGTGCAGGTACTCCGTTGTCTGACGGTGCTATTACTCCGGCGGATATCTTGGCTATCAAAGGTCCTACGGCTGTACAGGAATATATCGTGAATGAAGTTCAGGATGTATACCGTCTGCAGGGTGTGAAGATCAATGATAAGCATTTTGAGATTATCGTGCGTCAGATGATGCGTAAGGTACAGATTGACGAACCGGGTGATACTCGTTTCTTGGAACAACAGGTTGTAGATAAGCTTGAGTTCATGGAGGAAAACGATCGTATCTGGGGTAAGAAAGTCGTGGTTGATGCAGGTGATTCTCAAAATATGCAAGCCGGTCAGATTGTGACTGCCCGTAAGTTGCGTGATGAGAATAGTATGCTGAAACGTCGTGACTTGAAACCTGTTGAGGTTCGTGATGCGGTAGCCGCAACTTCTACTCAGATTCTTCAAGGTATTACACGTGCTGCTTTGCAGACTTCAAGCTTTATGTCGGCTGCTTCCTTCCAGGAAACAACGAAGGTATTGAATGAGGCTGCTATTAACGGCAAGGTTGATAAACTGGAGGGTATGAAAGAGAACGTTATTTGCGGTCACTTGATTCCGGCAGGTACAGGCCAGCGTGAATTTGAAAAACTTATTGTTGGTTCAAAAGAAGAGTATGACCGTATCTTGGCTAATAAGAAAACAGTACTCGACTACAATGAAGTAGAATAATACAATTCAATTGACTAGATAAAGGAGGAGCGATTGCCTGATGAGGTAGTTGCTCCTTTTTTTGATCTTGAAGGTAATTGGTTGTGGAGGGAAACTTATCAGATAGTCTGATTGTACATAGAGTTTTTTTCATTACTTTTGTATAAAGTATATAGGCATTTGATTAATCCTTGAATAATAATGCGACAATCATGAAAAAGTTCTGTTTCTTGTTTATCAATTCTTTATTTCTAGTCTCTGGTATTTTTGCGGGCGAAACAGAGTATACCAAAGGGCTTTCAATCTGGTTTGATACTCCGAATGTGGTGGAAGAACACACAGCTTGGGAATCGCAGTCATTGCCCATTGGAAATGGTAGTCTGGGTGCTAACATTATAGGGTCAGTGGACACCGAACGTATCACTTTCAATGAAAAGACGCTTTGGCGGGGTGGTCCTAATACGGCGAAAGGAGCGGAGTATTATTGGAATGTTAATAAACAATCCGCTCATGTTTTGGATGAGATACGTAAGGCGTTTACGGAAGGGGACCAGCAGAAGGCGGAAATGCTGACACGTCAGAACTTCAATAGTGAAGTACCTTATGAGGCGAATCGAGAGAAGCCGTTCCGTTTCGGCAATTTTACCATCATGGGTGAATTTTATGTGGAAACCGGACTTGATACGTTGGGAATAAGTGATTATAAGCGTATTCTTTCGTTGGATTCAGCATTGGCCGTCGTGCAGTTCAAGAAGGACAATGTGGCTTATCAACGTAGTTATTTCATTTCTTATCCTGCCAATGTAATGGTGATGCGTTTTAGTGCAGACCGAGCAGGGATGCAGAATCTTGTCTTTAGCTATGCGCCTAACTCGATATCTCAAGGGAGTCTGTCCGGTGACGGGGATAAAGGATTGGTCTTTTCCGCCTCTTTGAATAATAATGGTATGAAATATGTAGTCCGTATTCAGGCGGAGACAAAAGGTGGGACTTTATCGAATACGGGTTGCAGGCTGACCGTAAAGGGGGCTGACGAGGTCGTGTTTTATGTTACGGCGGATACTGATTACAAGATGAACTTCAATCCGGATTTTAAGGACCCTAAGACTTATGTCGGTGTCGATCCGGCTGAGACAACCTGCCAGTGGATAAATAATGCGGTGATGCAAGGATATACCGCCTTGTTCCAGCAACATTATAGCGATTATGCCGCTCTTTTTAATCGAGTCCGGTTGAATCTGAATCCCACTGTAAAGACATCTGATATACCGGCTCCGCAACGTTTGAAAAACTACCGGAACGGACAACCGGATTATTATTTGGAAGAGCTGTATTATCAGTTTGGACGTTATCTGTTGATTGCCAGTTCTCGTGCTGGTAATATGCCGGCTAACTTGCAAGGTATCTGGCATAATGATGTGGATGGTCCCTGGCGTGTAGATTATCATAATAACATTAATGTTCAGATGAACTACTGGCCTGCCTGCCCCACTAATCTGAGCGAATGTATGTTGCCTTTGGTCGATTTTATCCGTACTTTGGTGAAACCGGGAGAAAAGACTGCACAATCTTATTTCGGTGCACGAGGTTGGACGGCATCTATTTCCAGCAATATATTCGGTTTCACTACGCCATTGGAAAGTCAGGATATGTCTTGGAACTTCAACCCGATGGCAGGACCTTGGTTGGCTACTCATATCTGGGAATATTATGACTATACAAGGGATTTGAATTTTTTGAAAGAGACGGGATATGAACTGATCAAGAGTAGTGCGGATTTTGCGGTTGATTATTTATGGCATAAGCCGGACGGTACTTATATGGCGGCGCCTTCTACTTCTCCCGAGCATGGTCCTGTTGACCAAGGGGCTACTTTTGTCCATGCTGTGGTCCGTGAAATATTATTGGATGCCATTGAGGCCAGTAAAGTGTTGGGTGTTGATAAAAAGAAACGTAAGCAGTGGAACGATGTATTATCTAAGCTTGTCCCCTATAAAATAGGGCGTTATGGTCAGCTGATGGAATGGTCGACGGATATTGACGACCCGAAGGATGAACACCGTCATTTGAATCATTTGTTTGGGCTGCATCCGGGACATACAGTATCTCCGGTCACCACTCCTGAACTTGCGACAGCCGCTAAAGTCGTCTTGTTACATCGGGGAGACGGGGCTACCGGTTGGAGCATGGGGTGGAAGTTAAATCAATGGGCACGTTTGCAGGATGGCAATCATGCCTATACATTGTTTGGCAATTTGCTGAAAAATGGAACGATGGATAATCTATGGGATACACATCCGCCTTTCCAGATTGACGGAAATTTCGGAGGTACAGCAGGAGTTACTGAAATGCTGCTTCAAAGTCACATGGGCTTTATCCAGTTATTACCGGCTTTGCCGAATGCCTGGAAAGACGGTTCTGTCAGTGGTATCTGTGCAAAAGGAAATTTTGAGGTTGATATGATATGGGAGAATAATCAGTTGAAAGAAGCCACGGTACATTCCGGTGCGGGAGGAAATTGTGTGATAAAGTATGGGGATAAAATGTTGTCCTTTAAAACCATAAAAGGGCAAAGTTATCAGCTAAAATATGATGTGGCTAAAGGATTGATGAAAGAGAAATGAGAGTATAGTCTTTTCTGAGTGTACGGAAAATGAAATCCCGGCGGAACTTTGATCGTTTCGTCGGGATTACTATATTGAGATACTGTTAATTAGTTCTTATTTGCACGTTTGCGTTCTATCTCGTCTAGAATTACTTTACGCATACGCATTGCTTTCGGAGTAACTTCTACATATTCATCCTCCTTGATATATTCCAACGCTTCTTCAAGAGAGAATTGAACGGGAGGAATCAAACGTGCCTTTTCATCGGAACCGGAAGCACGCATATTCGTCAACTTCTTCGATTTGGTAACGTTGATAACCAAGTCATTGTCGTGAGAATGTTCGCCTACCACTTGTCCGGCATACACTTCGTCTTGCGGGAATACAAAGAACTTGCCGCGATCCTGCAATTTGTCGATTGCATAAGCAAAAGCTGTTCCGCTTTCCATAGCGATCATGGAACCGTTGGTACGGCGTTCTATCTCACCTTTGAATGGCTGATATTCTTTGAAACGGTGAGCCATAATCGCTTCACCGGCAGAAGCAGTCAATACATTCGTTCGTAAGCCGATAATACCGCGTGAGGGCATGTCAAACTCAAGATTGATACGTTCACCGGTATTTTCCATCTTGACCATCTCACCCTTACGGCGTGTCACCATATCAATGATCTTGCTTGAATACTCTTCCGGTACGTTGATAGTCAATTCTTCAATCGGTTCACATTTGACACCGTCAATCTCTTTGAAAATAACTTGCGGCTGTCCCACTTGGAGTTCATATCCCTCGCGGCGCATCGTCTCGATCAGTACGGAAAGGTGAAGTACACCACGTCCGGAAACGATCCATTTACCATCTTCCTCACTTTTCTTTACGCGAAGAGCCAAGTTTTTATCTAGCTCTTTCATCAGGCGGTCGTGGATATGACGTGAAGTCACAAACTTACCGTCTTTGCCGAAGAACGGAGAATCGTTAATGGTGAACAGCATACTCATGGTCGGTTCATCAATAGCGATTGGCGGCAAAGCTTCCGGATTTTCGAAGTCGCAAACAGTATCTCCGATCTCAAATCCGTCGATACCTACCAATGCGCAAATATCTCCCGATGAGACTTCTGTCGTTTTCACACGGCCCAGACCTTCGAAAACATGAAGCTCCTTAATTTTAGTCTTGAACATATCGCCGTTGCGTTTTACAAGCGTTACGTTCATACCTTCTTTTAAAGTACCGCGATGTACACGGCCTACGGCAATACGGCCGGTATAGGAAGAATAATCCAAAGAAGTAATCAACATCTGCGGAGTACCTTCCAACTGTTGTGGAGCCGGAATGTTTTCGATGATACAATCCAGCAGTGGAGTGATTGTATCGGTTGGCTTTTGCCAGTCGGTACTCATCCAGTTGTTTTTGGCAGAACCGTAGATAACGGGGAAATCCAACTGGTCTTCCGTCGCATTAAGACTGAACATCAAGTCGAATACCATTTCGTAAACCTCTTCCGGACGACAATTCGGTTTATCCACCTTATTGACTACGACAATGGGTTTCAAACCGATTTCCAATGCTTTTTGCAGTACGAAACGGGTTTGAGGCATGGGACCTTCAAAGGCGTCTACCAACAGAATACAGCCATCGGCCATATTCAACACACGTTCTACTTCACCACCGAAGTCACTATGTCCCGGAGTATCAATAATATTAATTTTGGTACCGTTGTAGTTGATGGAAACGTTTTTAGAAAGAATCGTTATACCACGTTCACGTTCCAGATCGTTGTTGTCCAGTATAAGTTCACCACTATTTTGGTTGTTGCGGAACAAGTTTCCCGCCAATAGCATCTTGTCAACCAGCGTTGTTTTCCCATGGTCTACATGGGCAATGATTGCAATGTTTCGAATATTTTGCATATAATACCTATTATTTGGCTGCAAAGGTACGAAAATAGGATTAGAAATATGTGCAATGATAGCAATTTTTTCTTGTAAAACGTTGTGGGATATAAAGATAATACCTATCTTTGCACGCTCAAAAGAATAATTTACTATATTAAAATTCTAAAAGTTATGTATTTAGACGCTGCTAAAAAGCAAGAAATCTTCGGAAAGTACGGAAAGTCTAACACTGATACTGGCTCATCTGAGGCGCAGATAGCTTTGTTTTCCTACCGTATTTCTCATCTGACTGAGCACATGAAGCTCAACAGAAAAGATTATAGTACAGAGAGAGCTTTGACAATGTTGGTAGGTAAACGTCGTCGTTTGCTTGACTACCTGAAAGCAAAAGATATCGAAAGATATCGTGCAATCGTTAAAGAACTCGGTTTGCGTAAGTAATTTACTTGCTGCGAAAAGATTGAAAAGCCGTTCCTTGTTAGGGGGAACGGCTTTTTTATTTCTTCTTTTGGGCTGATGAGCATATTTTCTCACTTATAATTGTGTCCATCTAAAGAATTTGCTATTTTTGCAGTTTAATTATTATAAATTATCACCTTTGATAACTAAAATGCTTTCAATATGGATACAAGTAAAATTGTCGGCGAAAAAATTAAAGCTCTGCGAGAAGATAAAACAATAACCATAGAAGAACTGGCGCAACGTTCCGGTCTGGCCATTGAACAGATTGAACGTATCGAGAATAATATCGATATTCCTTCTCTTGCACCGCTAATTAAGATTGCGCGCGTGCTGGGAGTGCGTTTGGGTACTTTCCTTGACGACCAAGATGAAGTCGGTCCGGTGGTATGCCGTAAGAAAGAAGCTAAAGATGCGATTAGTTTCTCTAATAATGCGATTCATTCCCGCAAGCACATGGAATATCATTCTCTGTCGAAGTCGAAAGCGGATCGCCACATGGAGCCGTTTATTATCGACGTAATGCCGACTGAGGATACCGACTTTGTGCTGTCTTCTCATGAGGGAGAGGAGTTTATTATGGTGATGGAAGGTATCATGGAAATCAGTTATGGTAAAAATACCTATCTGCTGGAAGAGGGAGATAGCATTTATTACGATTCCATTGTTCCTCATCATGTGCATGCTTACGAGGGGCAGGCCGCTAAGATTCTGGCAGTGATTTACACTCCGATTTAGCGAAATACGGTTAATCATTAATTACTAATCAATTAATCACTAATTACATGCAATTATTTGATCGTACTTTGGGCCAGTGGCTGGAACACTGGGCTGAAGAGACCCCTGATAAGGAATATATCGTATATTCCGACCGCAACCTCCGTTTCACCTGGAGCCAGTTCAATCACCGTGTGGATGATATGGCGAAAGGACTTATTTCTATCGGCGTGGAACGGGGAACCCATGTTGGCATTTGGGCGGCTAATGTTCCGGATTGGCTGACGTTGCTTTATGCTTGTGCCAAAATTGGTGCGGTATATGTTACGGTAAATACGAACTATAAGCAATCCGAGTTGGAATATCTTTGCCAGAACTCGGATATGCATACCCTTTGTATTGTAAATGGCGAGAAGGATAGCGACTTCGTACAGATGACTTATACCATGCTTCCGGAATTGAAGACTTGCGAACGTGGTCATTTGAAGAGCGAGCGTTTTCCGTATATGAAGAATGTAGTATATGTCGGTCAGGAGAAACATCGCGGAATGTATAATACGGCGGAGATTCTTTTGTTGGGAGAGAATGTGGAAGATGACCGTTTGAATGAGCTCAAAAGCAAGGTTGACTGCCACGATGTGGTCAATATGCAATATACGTCAGGTACTACCGGATTCCCGAAAGGAGTGATGTTGACACATTATAATATTGCAAATAACGGATTCCTGACCGGTGAACACATGAAGTTCACGGCAAATGACAAGCTTTGTTGTTGTGTGCCGTTGTTCCATTGTTTCGGAGTTGTGCTGGCTACCATGAACTGTCTGACTCATGGTTGTACGCAAGTAATGGTGGAGCGTTTCGATCCGTTGGTTGTACTGGCTTCCATTCACAAGGAACGCTGTACGGCTCTTTATGGAGTACCTACTATGTTTATTGCCGAACTACATCACCCGATGTTTGACCTCTTTGATATGTCCTGTCTTCGTACCGGTATTATGGCGGGTTCGTTGTGTCCTGTCGAATTGATGAAGCAGGTAGAAGAAAAGATGTATATGAAGGTGACCAGTGTATATGGATTGACGGAAGCGGCTCCCGGTATGACGGCTACCCGTATAGATGATTCATTTGATGTGCGCTGTAATACGGTAGGGCGTGATTTTGAGTTTACGGAAGTGAAGGTGATTGATCCGGAGACGGGTGAGGAATGTCCGGTTGGTGTACAGGGTGAGATGTGTAATCGTGGATATAACACCATGAAGGGATATTATAAGAATCCGGAAGCTACGGCGGAAGTCATTGATGAGAATAATTTCCTTCATTCGGGCGACTTGGGCATTAAGGATGAAGATGGAAATTATCGGATTACCGGGCGTATCAAGGATATGATTATTCGTGGTGGAGAGAACATTTATCCACGTGAAATCGAAGAGTTTCTTTATAAACTTGATGGAGTGAAAGATGTGCAGGTAGCCGGTGTTCCGTCAAAGAAATACGGAGAGGCTGTCGGTGCATTTATCATTCTGAAAGAAGGTGTGACAATGCAGGAAGAAGATGTGCGTGACTTCTGCAGAAATAAAATCTCTCGTTATAAAATCCCCAAATATATTTTCTTTGTGGATGAATTCCCGATGACGGGCAGTGGCAAGATTCAGAAATTCAGACTGAAAGATCTTGGCTTGAAACTTTGCAAGGAGAAGGGGATAGAGATTATTTAAATGAAGAATGAATAATTTCACTTTTCTTAGATATAAAAAGAGACTGTCTTCTAATAGGTAAAAAGAAGACAGTCTTACTTTAATTATATGCTTAGAGGTCATTTATAACTTCTGAATTTCTTCCGGTAATAATCCTGTCGCTTTTTGGATTGTCTCTGTGTCCAATCCCATTGATTTCAGATTTCGGGCTATTTCTATACACCCTTCCATTTTTCCTTCCATGCGCCCTTCCATACGCCCTTCCAATTTAGCTCCATCCAACACGTCATTTTGTATCATGATGGCACTCAGGTGTTCGTCATAAGCATGGCGTTCTGCAGGAGACATATTATAATAAATCAGCTTTTTGCGAGCTTCCGCCAAACCGGGAGCTTGGGTGTCTGAACGGATACAGCCGGTTTTTAGGTACTCAATCCATTCCTCTAAAGGAGTGACTGCTACTTTATTGAACTCGTTTACGCGGATAAGGAAGTACTCTGGGAAAATCTCAGCAGGAAGTTTATGGACGAGAGCGTCCTTTTCTTTTGTTGTTACTTCAAGCCGATCTCCGGTGTGTACTCCGGTGAAACTATTCTGTCCATGATATAAATAATCATTTCCTTTTCCGATGTCGAAGTACAGAATGCTAATGGAATAAATCTTTTTCACTTCGTAGTAGCGTTCGCCAAGAGAAATGTGTTCTGTGATTGCTTTGGCGACACCGTAAAGGATACGTTCCAAGTAATACAACTCACGCGTATTTTGAATCTCTACTATGATGATTTCGCCTTTGCTGTTTTTGGCTTTGATATCCACGCGATTGAACTTGTCATCTACGCTTTGCTGATTACTTTCGCTTTCCAGCAGTTCAATGATTTTCACTTCTTCACCCAAAAGGACCGTTAAGAATCCCTCGAGTACGTCGAAATTCGCTTTTTGACGGAGAAGGCGCTTCACCGCCCAGTCAAACCGTATATATCTGTCCTGCTGTTCCATATCTATCTGTTTATTTAGTTATTGCAAAGCTACGATTTTTTTCCAGACTTTACCACTTTTCCACTCAAAAAACAAAATCCGTATTGCTGTTAGTTCTAACGTACATTTGTTTGGCGATTTGGATTGTGTTATTATAATGGCTGGCAGACCACCATTGAATTTAGTGTACTGATGATGAACATGGAAAACAGAGTGACCCGGCAGTGATTGGCGTATTGATAAAGTCAGGACGATATTGCAAGTTTGTTTTCCCCTTCACCTTTTCGCTGCAACGCTTTATTTATCGGTGTTAGCGGGTGAAGGGTGGTATCTTCACCTACTTTTCAACGGTTCCTGTTGCAAATTGCTGCGTTCTCTTTCTTTTGAAATTATTAAAAGCATTTTATCTACTTTTATTAGCTAAGTTTTGTTTGTCTCTTGGGCAAGCTTTGTATTCGCTACCCGTATCTTTTACTTATCACATATATGATAATATTTCATCATGTATGTGATAAGTAAGTGTCATTATTATGATAAGTACTTATCATAGCTGTGATAAATATAAAATGCGAAGAGGAAGGGCAAGTATCTGTAAAATATAATCGTGTTATATCCATATTGTTAAGAGGAAGCATGGGCGGAACATTGAAGAAGTGGGTGAAAGAGTTGCCCTTCACCCGTTATAGCCTATGGGTAGGGCGTTGTAGCGAAAAGGTGAAGGCTGCTGAGATTTACATTAATATACATTGCTGCTAACCATTAACTTTAGTTCGATACCTAACCTGGCTGAGAAGTCTCGTCATAAATATGCAATGATTTATAAACGTTGCTGATCTGCCCACTTTAAGTTCTCCCGATAGGATGATAGCCGATGAATCTGATGTGGATCTTACTGTTATATAATGAGTGGTTTCTATCAATTCTTATATTTATGTGATTTTTTTGCTTTTTATGTTGTTTCTTTCGTTAGTGTTTGTTATATTTGTTTTCGATTCTTCTGCATTTGGACAGGAGCTTAGAAAAGAGGGAAATAACGGATAAATAAGGCGTATATGCTCCGTAGTTGTAATCTTAATGTAATATGGCGTTTTCCCTTTTGGGTTAAGTTTGAATAAAGATAACTTAAATAAAGACAGATGAAAAAGAGTAATGTTTTGTGGGGCTTAGTGCTACTAATGGTTTTAGGCTCTTGTGAGAAAGAAAGTTTGCCACAGGCGGAAAGCGTGAAATCGCAACAGGTACGTTTCTTCTCGGTGGTGGAAGATGAAGCATTAACCCGTGCTGGAGGTTCTTCATGGGCAGCGGGAGATCATATCGGTATTTATATGAAAAAGGAAAGTATGGATTTGAATCCCGATGCGATAGTGAATGGAGCTGACAATATCTCTTTTGTAACTGCCAAGAATGATGGCTATTTTCGCCCTGCTAGTGGAACGTTAGAATATCCGACAGACGGGAGTGCTGTGGATTTTATTGCTTATTATCCCTATCAAAGTACAATAAATTCCTATATATATAAGGTAGACGTGACTAATCAGGCCAAGCCGGAGAACATTGACTTACTTTATGCAGACAACTTGACGGGACGTACGGCTGATTCTCCTACGGGTAATCTCCAATTCTATCATAAATTGTCGAGTTTGGTGATGAACATCAGCAGCTCGGATGGTACGGACTTCTCGGGACTCACTGCCTCCATATCGGGTGTGAAAACAAAGGCTGATTTTAATCTGACCAATGGGCAGCTGACTGTAGATGAAGCTTCTGTCGGTACAATAGCTATGCGTCGTGCAGGAAATGCAGCGGAAGCTATACTGTTACCGGTTGCCACAACTTCCGGCATTGAAATAACACTGAGACTAGGCGGTAAAACGCATAAATTTGCATTGCCTACTACTATTAAGTCGCTGGATAGCGGAAAAAAATATGTCTTTGCTGTTACAGTGAAGGGGGGAGGTTCGCCAATCGTTCCTGATGAAGCGACCGGTTATGCTAAGTGGAGAGAAACGCCAGTCATTACGAAGACTATGATGGATAAGGCGAATGTTCATTATCTTAATCATTATATGCCCGATAAGCCCACAGCCAGAAATTATTCTTTGCTTTATGATTCAGATTTGCGAATGGCTTATTGGGTAGCATATCCAATCTATAACGGATGTGTAGGGACTTTCCAAAGACAGGATAATTGGATACCCGATCCGGAACTTTCGTCTTCATTGCAAGCTAATTTTAAGAAGGCTGGAGATATGTATAGTAGAGACTATAATAGAGGACATCAGATTCCGAGCAAAGATAGAACCGGCAATGGAGCGATGAATGCGACAACTTTCTATTATACCAATGCTACCCCACAAAATAAAGATATGAATGGAGATATTTGGGGAGATTTGGAAGCTGCCGTTCGCGGGTGGGGAAGCAATGTAGACACTGTTTTTGTGGTGACGGGGGCTATGGCTAGAAATACAGAAAGTGAAGCTGTTGAATATGAAGTGGATGCTGCTGGAAATGATGTGGCTGTCCCCAAATACTATTACAAAGCGATAGCACGTAAATTAGGTGGCGTTTTTTATACTATTGCGTTTAAAATACCAAATGATGGAACTGTATCCAAAGAAAATTATATGAATTATGCAAGGTCTGTGAGCACTTTAGAAAAAGAAACAGGTTTTACCTTCTTTCCGTCTATTTCGGCAGACATTAAGGCTACACTGAATACGAGCCAATGGAGATAACAACAAAAGTTTAGACCTATATACGTTTAACTAATTATTGATGATTATGAAGCTAACTAATCTTTTATGTATGGGCGCATTATCAGCCCTTGTTTTCACAGCCTGTGTGGACAATGATGATAAAAGTGTATGGAATGACGGAAGTCAGCCTATTAGTTTTAATGCCTCTATTCAGGGGATGACGAGGGCCGTGGAAAACAAATGGACGGTAGGCGACAAAGTGGGAATTTTCATGAAGGCTGCCGGAGGTGACTTGAATGCGGCGTTGGCTGCCAACAAATTGCATACTACTGATGCGAATGGAATATTGACTGCTGGTAATGCGGAAAGTGCGTTGTATTACCCTTCCGATGGAAGTACAGTGGATTTTGTGGCTTACTATCCGTATGCTGCTTCGCTGACTGGTAATCTATATAAGGTGAACGTGACGGACCAGACCAAACCGGCGGATATCGACCTGCTTTACTCTAACAATGCTACGGGCTTTGCCAAAGGTACGACTAATAATCCGCAATTGCAGTTTGCACACAAGTTGAGTCAAATTGTATTTAACATCACAAAAGACGCTACGGTTCCTTCGCTTGACGGACTAACTATTACTTTCAAGGGGTTGAATACGACTGCCGATTTTGCTTTGGCAGACGGAACATTGACAAATGAAGCAGCTCCTACTGATATCAGGGCTTTGGTGAACGGAGCAGAAGCCAGCGCAATTATGATTCCTGCTGCTGCGTTGACAGGCGTGAAGGTGGTGTTTGTACTGAATGGCAAGACGTTTGAAGCTGACTATCCACAGACTGAATTGGTGGGTGGTAGCAAATATACGCACAATGTGAAGCTGAGTGACCAAAATGGTCAGCCGGTCATTACGATGGATGCGGCTACTATTTCACCTTGGAATGAAGTGACTGGCGGTGACATCAATGTGGACTTTGGTGAGGGTTCGGATACTCCGGAACCGTCAGAGGTAGTACTACTTGATGAATCGTTCAATGCAGGTCAGGGAGCATTTACTATTAACAATAAGGCTTTGGGCGGAATGAATTTTGTTTGGGCACATAATGCATATCAAAATGTAGGCTATATGAAAGCTTCCGGTTTTTATAATAATACAAGTAATGCTTGCGAAAGTTGGTTGATTTCACCTGTTGTTGATTTGAGTAAAGCTACTAAAGCTACTTTGACATTTATGCATTGTGATAATTATAGCAAGGTTGATTTGACACAGCGTCAAGGGGTACTTACTTTATGGGCTACAGAAGCTGCTGCTGAACAATGGGAGCAGTTGACAATTCCTGCTTATGGAACTGGTGCTGATTATAATTATGTAGCTTCTGGTGATATTGATTTATCTAAATATGCAGGAAAGTCAATTAAGTTTGCTTTTAAGTATGTTTGTAATGGAACATTTTCTGCAACTTGGCAGATTCAGAATGTGAAAGTGGTGGCCGATGGTGGCGAAGGTGGTAATGTAGACCCGAATCCTGATCCGACTCCGGAACCAGGAAAAGAAGAGGTAATCTTTTTGGAGACATGCGGAGACGCTAAACCTTTAGGCTCAACTAAGTCCAAAATTAATGATTATACTGGTTGGGATAATCCGAACTTGACTTTTAATGACCGTTTTGCCGGTCAATATCAAAACGGAGATGTCAGAGCAACTGCTACTACAACCAATAATGTATGGTTCCCGGCTTATACCACTACCATAGAAAAACCAGCTGCGTTGAGAATCTCCGGTTTCAACGTGACTAATTATACCAATCTTAAGTTAAGCTATTCTATTGCTGCAAATAATACTTCTAATCAGAATATCATTAAAGTGGATTGTGGCGGTACGATGATGACAGTGCCCGATGTAGCCATAACTACCGGAAACAAATATCAGACAGTAGAATTGAATGTACCCGATGGAATTTCTTATATTGAATTTATTTCGGATGCAGCTAATACGGTGGGCTTCCGTATTGACAGTATAAAACTGCTAGGTACAGGTAAATAAATCTTAAATTTATCGGAGGGCGTGCTAATGGATGTGTTTTAAATCCTGTCGGTACACCCTCTTTTATTCATACATAAAGAGAGTGATGATATAAGCGTAAATGGCTCTGAATGAAAATAGCGGCTTTATCTCTCTGCAAACAAATTAATAGTTCATATATGAAACAAACTTTAGTGCTTTTACTGGCACTTCTTTTCCCCTCCTTTCTTTTTGCCCAGCGAACAGGCACAGGGATAAAAGGTTGCGTGATTGGTGCGGATAGTAAGCGTCCCGTTCCCGGAGTTATTGTCACTCTAAACGGGGAGAATCGTCAAACACGAACTGATGTGAAAGGAGCTTTTTTCTTTGATGAAGTGTCACCAGGGAAAGATGTGCTAATCTTCAATTCTGTAGGCATCACTCCAAAAAACATATTGGCGGAAGTGACCGAAGGCATGGTGACCGATCTTGGCAACATTGAGGTGGTGGAACTGACCATCACTGATAATCTTTCATTGATTGGAGTGCTCGACGAGGCATCGGTGGACGATGATGTAGAGAGCGGTTCGCAGGAAATTAGTTCGAAAGTCATACTTTCTAATGATGTCTATCTGAATAAGGCTTCTTATCAGTTATCCCCTATGCGTTTTCGTGTCAGAGGATACGAGAACATCTACGAGCAAAGATATATCAATGGAGTTAATTTCAACGACCAGTTGAGAGGTGTTTTCAACTATTCATCCATAGGAGCGTTGAACGATATGACTCGCAATGGCGATGTGGTGAATTATAATCGTCCTTCCGCTTTCACCTATGGTTCTATCGGAGGTACGGAAAATATTAATATGCGTGCTTCTTCAATCTCTCCCGGCACGAAGGCTACACTTTCCTATGCCAACCGAAATTATTATTTGCGGGCAATGGTAACTCACTCTACGGGCTTGCTTGACAACGGGTGGGCTTTTGCCGCTTCTGTGGGCGGACGATACTCGCATGAAGGAGCCGTAGACGGAACGTTTTATCGCAATTTTTCTTATGCCCTCTCTGCTGAAAAACAATGGAAAGATGGGGAACATAGTTTCTCTATCGTTACTTTCGGCTCTCCCGTGCAACGTGGTCAGCAGAGTGCCACCTACCAACAGGCGTGTGAGTTGGTGGACAACTACCAATACAATCCGAACTGGGGTTACCAGAACGGAAAGAAAAGAAATGCGAAAGTCGTAATGGCTTTCGACCCTACACTGGTGCTTTCGCACGTATGGAAGATTGATGACGAGTCTTCACTCGTCACGGGATTGGGGGTACACTACGGACGCTATGGTAACACGGCGTTGAACTGGTACAATGCTTCTGACCCTCGTCCGGATTATTACCGTAAACTTCCGTTTGCTAAAGAAATTATGGTATCTACCGAAGCAGCAGAAGATGTAGAACTGTTATGGCGACGTAATAATACAAGTGTCACACAGGTCAATTGGGATGAAATGTACCTTGCTAATTACGCACAGCCTGATGGAAGAGCGCAATATATGGTGGAAGAACGTCGCAGCGACTTGTTTGAGACAACCTTAAACTCCACTTTCAATACGAAATTGGGTGAACATAATTGGCTGACAGCAGGTGCAGAACTGCGCCACACTCTCTCACGCCAGTTCAAGACGGTAGACGACTTATTGGGTGCATCGTATGTGATGGACTATGACAAGTATGCCGAGCGAGACATTTACGACAATCTTGACAGTAAGCAGAACGACTTGAACCGCCCCGATCGTAAAGTGTATGAAGGAGGTATCTTCGGCTATAACTTCAACTTGAACATCTTCAAAGCGAATGCGTGGATAATGAATCAGCACAAGTATGCTAAAGTAGACTTCTATTATGGAGCGAAAGTCAGCTATACAAGCTTCTATCGTGATGGTAAGATGAAGAACGGGCGCTACCCGGAGAATTCTTACGGCAAGGGACGAACACATTCGTTTGTAGATATGGCAATGAAAGCCGGATTGACGTATAAGTTCAACGGTCGTCATTTCTTGACCGCCAATGTAAGTTATGGTACGGAAGCTCCGTTGGCTAACAACGCTTACCTTTCTCCTCGTATTTCTGATTTTACTTCCGAAGATGTGGAAAATGGGCAGGAATTAAAGAGCGGAAGAGTATTTTCTGCCGATGTCAATTATATTTTCTCATTGCCGTCATTCACGGGACGTGTTTCTCTCTATCAGACCAACTTCTATGATCAAATGGAGCGTAGTAGTTATTTTAACGGAACCAACTTTTTCAATCACGTGCTTTATGGTGTGGACCGTATACATCGTGGTATTGAATTGGGGGCCACTTATAAGTTGGATGATCACTGGAGCTTTGATTTAGCAGGTACTATTTCGGAATACTATTATAACAACAATCCAATGGCTGTGGAAAACTACGAGGCTACACAGGGTGATAAGACTTCGAGAGTATATATGAAGAACTTATATGTATCCGGCACGCCACAGTTTGCCGGTACGTTTGGAGTGCGCTATTTCATTGACTACTGGTTCTTGGGCGCTAATCTTAATGCTTTTGGACGTAACTATATTGATGTGGCACCAGCTCGTCGCATGGAAGGTGTGTATGACTCGGTGGATCCTACGATTCCGGAGCAATGGAATACTTATCAGACAATGACCACACAGGAACGCATCGGGAGTGCTTGCACGCTTGACCTTTCAGTAGGTAAGATCTTCTATCTGCGTAATCGGCAGTCTATTAACTTCAACCTCTCGGTCAATAACGTGCTCAATAAGCGTGATATTCGTACGGGAGGATACGAACAGGCACGTGTGTTTGGTTCCGATGGAACTTTGGTGAACCCGTTGTTGTTCCCTAATAAATATTATTATATGCAGGGTATCAACTGTTTTGCGAACATCAGCTACCGTTTTTAAACTAAACGGAGCAAAAAGAGTATAACGATTTAAATAGAAACAAATATGAAAATGACTCAGAAAATATTCTCCTTTTTAGTGTTGGCTGCCGCAGTGTTGACCGGTTGTGAACGCGATTATGATGCTCCTCCATTGGATGAGCCCGTTTATACCGGAGCACCGGCGAACATTACAATTGCTGATCTGAAAGCGAACAGCAAAAACGCTACGCAAGATAAGCCGGAAACAATTAATAACGATTGGATATTACGTGCGTATATATCTGGAAACGATGAGTCTGGCAATATTTACAAACAGGTTATCGTACAGGATGAAACAGGAGCTATACCAATACAAGTGGACGAAAGTAATGTCAGCAATTTCTATCGTCGTGGGCAGGAAGTATTTGTTAATCTGAAAGGATTGTGTGTGTCTGTGTATGGCGAGCAGCAGCAATTGGGCGATCCGAATGGTGGTAGCGCGTATCGTTTGACTATGACCGATTTTAAGGAACGTGTACAGAAGAACGGGTGGCCGTCTGCAGATAATGTGAAACCGGAAGTGATAACGGATATTAGTACGGTGAATCTAGATGTGGACCGCATGACGTACCGCTTGGTGCAATTGGAAGGTGTTCATTTCGAAAATGGTGGCAAGAATACATTTGCCAAAGTAGAAACAAAAGAGTATGGAGAGGAAAATCTGAAAGATGCTCATGGTAACGTGATTATGGTGCGTACAAGTAGTTATGCTTCTTTTGCGGCAGAAAAACTGCCGGTTGGAACAGGAACTGTGGTGGGTATTCTCGGACGTTTTAAAGGCACGTGGCAGATTTCCATTCCTGCCCGTTCAGACGTGTTCGGCTTTGATGGAATTGATCCGGAGGAAGGCGGTGGCGAAGGTGGAGAAACCGGTGAAACGATATTGTTCAAGGAAACGTTTAAGTCACCTGATAAAATTAATGGTAAATGGGTATCAGTAACCGAATGGTGGAACGCTGCGGCTTCCAATACATTTGATAATCCTAATTCCATGTTCGATGGTGATTTGGATGAGTTGAGTGCACGTTCTAATAGCGGTGATGGCAATATATGGTTTCAAGGTAGTACTGTAAAACTTATCATCAAGAATATTGTGATAAGTGGAGCTACAACGGCTACTTTGATCTATAATGTGGGAGCGAATGTGTATGATGCGGGTACTACTCAGGACCTAGCTGCTTTGAAAGTGAAATGCAATGGGGTGGAATTGTCTGTTCCCTCCAAAGTTGTGTCGCAATCTAATGGAGAGGCGAACAAACCGTTTGAACTGAAAATAGAGAATGTGTCTGTTAGCGCTTCGACAGAACTAGAGTTCTCTTCATCAGTACAGAATACAGTAGGTTTACGTCTGTTTGATGTGAAATTAGTAGTTCCCGGAAGTGGTGGAGGCGGTGATACTATCAAGCCGGAGCCAACTAAGTAAAGTTGGAAACAAAGAGTTTAGATTCCAATAATTACAATAGCTAATGAAGAAACTTGTATTATTGAATGTTTTATTGTTTGCTCTATCGGTAGGACTGATGGGGCAAACTCGTTTGGGTGTGTATTCCGCAGGCTTTTATAATTTGGAGAACCTGTTTGATACGGAAGATGATCCCAACAATCCGGGTGATGATGAGTTTCTGCCGGATGGTCCTTATGCATGGACACCGGAGAAATATCAGCAGAAACTGAAGAATATGGCAAAGGTCATAGCTAAGTTGGCCCGTGAGAAATGTCCGGGTGGACCGGCTATTCTTGGTGTTTCCGAAATAGAGAACCGTCGAGTGCTGGAAGACTTGGTGAAGACTGAGCCGCTTGCTTCAATGGGATGGGAGATTGTGCATTATGATTCTCCTGACCGTCGTGGGATAGATGTGGGATGTCTTTATAATCCTAAATTATTCACTTTGCTTTCGTCAAAGACGTATCCTTTTGTAATGCCTTCACAACCGAATTTCCGTTCACGCGATCAGTTGTTGGTCAGTGGATTATTGGCGGGAGAGTCTTTTCACATGATTGTGAATCATTGGCCTTCTCGTTATGGTGGTGACCGCTCTTCAATTTATAGAGAGGCCGCTGCTGCTATAACTAAACATATAGCAGACTCCATTCATGCTGCTGATCCTAATGCTAAAGTGGTAATCGTGGGAGATATGAACGATGATCCGAATAATAAAAGCACAAAAGATGTATTGCAAGCTCGTCGGAAAGCAAAAGATACAGAACTGGACGGGTATTTTAATGCCACATGGCCTTTGTTTGACCGTGGTATTGGTTCCTTATGTTATCAGGACAAATGGAATCTGTTTGACCAGTTGATTATTTCAGGTAATCTTTTGGGTAAAGACCGATCGACTCTAAAATTTTGGAAAGCGGAAATATTTAATCGTGATTTCCTGACAACACAGGAAGGAAAACGTAAAGGATATCCGTGGCGTACGTTCTCCAGTAATACTTTTATTAATGGATATAGTGATCACTTCCCCGTATTGATTTATTTTTTGAAAGAGATACGTTAATTTTATTGTCGTATATTGCAATGTAAATGCATAGATTTGAATAACTTGATGTTATTTCGAATCTGTGCATTTATTTTTTTATCTACTGTTTGCGGTCTGTCTGTAAATACCTATATTTGCCTGTGATTCACTTTAATAAAGACAGACATGGATAATACTTTTAGAATATATCCGATAGGAATACAAAACTTTGAGCAGTTACGCAATAATAATAACGTCTATGTAGATAAGACGGAATTAAAGATGTAAGATGCCATTTATGTTTTTGAATTTAAGGTGGACGGTACTCCGGAAGAGGCTTTAAAACAAATAAACAGTAAAGGGAAGATTAATAAAAAACTAAATAATTCTAGTCATGAAACACAGACTATTGCTACTATTACTATTCATGTTCGTTACATCTGCGTTGGGATGGGCCCAGAAATCTGCTCCTCTTTCTTTTACTGTTAAAGGGATACTATTGGATTCCTTAACTCAGGAAGGAGAACCGTATGCAACAATCAGGATTACAAAGAAGAATGCTCCGAATAAGGCCGTGAAAATGGCGGTGACCGGAGCGAACGGACACTTTCAGGAAAAACTGAATGTGGCTTCGGGTGAGTATGTTATTACGATTTCCTCTATTGGCAAATCTCCTATCGTGAAAGAATTTGCTTTAAAACCGTCGGTGAGGGTGGTTGATTTGGGGACTTTATACTCTTCGGAGGCTAACAATGTGTTGAAAGGTGTGGAAATCGTCGCACAAAAGCCTTTGGTTAAAGTGGATGTGGATAAGATTGAATACAACATTGAAGATGATCCGGATTCAAAATCGAACAGTATATTGGAAATGCTTCGGAAAGTTCCTCTGGTAACGGTGGACGGAGAGGATAATGTGCAGGTAAACGGTAGCAGCAGTTTCAAGATACACGTGAATGGGAAACCTAACAATATGATGAGCAACAATCCGAAAGAGGTGTTGAAAAGTATGCCGGCAAATACAATCAAGTATATTGAGGTCATTACTTCACCGGGCGCTAAATATGATGCGGAGGGGATCGGAGGTATTCTGAATATTGTTACGGTGGGTAGCGGATTTGAAGGATATACGGCTACTTTTAGAGGAAATGCCAATAATAACGGGGTGGGTGCGGGTAGCTATGCCATGATAAAACAAGGAAAACTGACCCTCTCCGCCAATTACAACTATAATTATAACAACAGTCCGCGTAGCTATTCCGACAGTTACCGGGAAAATTATGAATCGGACAAAGAGAAGTATCTGGAATCGGGAAGCAGCTCCAAGTCGAAAGGGAACTTTCAATATGGAAATCTGGAGGCTAGTTACGAAATAGATACGTTACGGCTGCTGACGGTGGCTTTCGGAATGTACGGCAGTAATAATAAGAGTAATAGTGACGGAAGTTCCATCATGTATGGAGCCGACCATCAGAGTTTTGCCTATCGGTATAATACGGATAATCATGGAAAAGGCTCTTGGTATTCCATCAATGGTAATGTAGATTACCAACGTACCTCGAAGAAGAATAAGGAACGGATGATTACCCTCTCTTATAAAATAAACTCACAGCCTCAAACAAATGATTCATATAACACCTACTTGGACATCGAACCGGAGGCGGACAGACAGGAAATCGTAGATAATCTCCTGTTAAAGAACTTCCATTCGGATGGAAAAACGAATACGATGGAACAGACTTTCCAAGTGGACTTCACGACTCCGATTGGGAAATTGCATACGATTGAAACGGGTGCCAAGTATATTGTCCGCCGTAATTCCAGCGACAATAAGTTTTATGAAGCCGAAGGAGGAAGTGAAAATTATGTATATACCGAGGATCGTAGTAGCGAGTATCGACATCTGAACCATATTATTTCGGCTTATGCCGGATATACGCTGAAATATAAGGGGCTTACTTTCAAACCGGGACTTCGCTATGAACAGACCGTGCAACGGGTGAAGTATATTGTAGGTCAGGGAGAGGATTTCAATACGAATTTCAGCGATCTGGTACCTTCCGTTTCGTTAGGTATCAAGCTTGGAAAGACGCAGAATCTGCGTGGAGGATATAATATGCGTATTTGGCGACCGGGAATCTGGAACTTGAATCCTTACTTTGACAATCAGAATCCGATGTTTATTAATCAGGGTAATCCGAACCTGAAGAGTGAGAAAAGCCATTCGTTCGATTTGTCTTATAGCAATTTCACGGCGAAATTCAATGTCAACCTTTCGTTGCGCCATTCTTTCAATAATAATGGTATCGAAAGGGTCAGCCATTTGGTTACCGACCCGAATGGAGAAATCTTTGATGGAGACCATAAAGCTCCTCAAGGTGCTCTGTACAGTACTTATGATAATATCGGGAAGAGTAGGGAAACCGGTTTGAGCTTTTATGTGAACTGGAATGCTTCTTCCAAGACGCGGATCTATATTAACGGGCGTGGAAACTACAGGGATTTGCGAAGTCCTTCACAGAATTTGCATAATTATGGGTGGAGCGGTTCCGCTTATGGAGGAATACAGCATACTTTGCCTTGGAAAATCCGTCTGAGCCTGAATGGAGGAGGGAGTACACCATATATTAGTCTGCAAGGAAAAGGTTCGGGTTATAATTACTATGGTTTAGGTTTGAGCCGTTCTTTCTTGAAAGAAGACCGTCTGTCATTGAATGTCTATTGTAACAACTTTGTGGAGAAATACAGGACATACAATAATCATACTGAGGGACAAAACTTTATGTCGAAGAGCTCCAGTAAATATCCGAGCCGGTATTATGGATTCAGTATCAGCTATCGGATTGGAGAACTGAAGGCGAGCGTGAAGAAAGCTGCCCGAAGCATTGACAACAACGATGTCAAAGGTGGAGGAGGTGGAAATGGAAATACCGGTGGGGGAGGGGCTCAATAGCCCGCTCCCGCCAACCGTAATTCCTTTTTATTGTTGTCTCACATCCTGCTTGTTGGTGTTGAAACCGAGCTTGGTGAGTCCTGCTTGCACGTCAGGATGGCTCATGAAGAGTTTCCAAAGCAATCCTGTCCGGTAGTTCTCGATCATGACTGCGATAGGACCTTGATCGATAGCGAGGTAACGTTTCGGATACCAGTTGTCCGTTTCGCTGAAAGCGTCGTAGAACCCGAAGGGACCGAATACCTTATCTCCCATATTATAGAGATGACGCATCACTTGCATCGAATATTCCGGAGTATATACGATGGATGACAGTGCGGCGGTAGGAGAAATGACGCCTTTATCGTCCTGCTCGTTGGGAGAATGAGCGGCATATCCGTCTACGGAATAACTGGCTGTCAGTCCCCAGCAGTCTGCCTCGAACCCTTTGTAATGTTTGGGGTTGCGGATGCAATAAGCCCGGTTAACCAATGTCAGATTGCGCATTTCGTGGAAATAACTGGGACAATACTCATCTTTCAGTCCTACGGGATCGAGTCCCAGAAAAGAGTACTGAGCCCAAAAGAGCGGTCCGGCTTCCGTTCCCTGATAGCGGAGATGCAGTTCGATTCCTTCTACCTTATGCGGAGAAACGATGGCGCCGTTCTGTGCCCATCCGTCATGATAAACGGCGGCAGGTACTCCATGCGTGGGCGAAGCAGCGGCAAGGATATACATAATCATACATTCGTTATAGCCATGTACGGGGAAATCCATTTCCCAGCCGTACGTCGGACTCCAATGCCAGTAGAGCACATTTTGCCCGCCTTTCCGATACCAGTCCCAGTCTACGTCGCGCCAGATACGGTCGATGCGTTGGGCGATCGCTTTTTCTTTCTCATTTCCGTTTACATAATATTGGTGTACGGCAAGGAGACCTTGAATGAGGAAAGCGGTTTCCACCAGGTCGCCTCCATTGTCCTTTTGACCGAAAGGCTTTACTTTTCCGGTGTCACCATACCACCAATGAGGGTATGCGCCGTGAAAACGGTCGGCTTTCTCAAGGAAGGAAACGATACGTTCCATCCGGGCCAATCCCTCTTCGCGGGTGACATAGCCACGATCTATCCCCGCAAGGATAGCCATGATACCAAAACCGCTGCCACCGGACGTGACTACATTGGAGTCATTTTGGGGATATACCCCGTCTACATGGTAACGTTCGGGAGCCAGGCCGCTATTCGGTTCCGCACCTTCCCAGAAATAAAGGAAAGTTCTCCGTTGGACAGTGTCCATTAAGGCATCATCTGTCAGTGTGTCGGCAGCGGACGCATCCGATTGGTTACCCTTGTTTTTGCAATTTCCGAAAGTCAGGATGATGGCCGCAAGAAACACAAGTGTGAGAGGTAATGCACCCATTTCTGACATTCTTCGATATTTATCTTTCATAATGATTTCGCTTTAGTTTAAAGTAAATTTCGCAGATTTTACATCCCGGCTATTTGTGCCGATCATCACCTCAAAATCACCCGGCTCGGCTACCAGTTGCAAGTCATAGTTATAATATCTCAGCATTTCCGGAGCAATCTTGAAACGGACAATCTTCATCTCACCCGGTTGCAGGAATATCTTCTGGAAACCTTTCAGCTCTTTCACAGGGCGGGTACTGCTGCCTACGAGATCACGGATGTAGAGCTGTACCACTTCTGTGCCGGGCCATGTGCCGGTATTGGTAACTTCTACTGCTGCGGTCAGTGAGCCGGTGATGTCCATTGATGAATGACTCAGGTCGATGTCGCTGTAAGAGAAGGTAGTGTAGGACAGTCCGTAGCCGAATGGGTAAAGCGGATCATTGTCCACATCCAGATAATTACTGCGGAACTTCTCAAACCATTTGCCTTCTTTTAACGGGCGTCCGGTATTCTTATGTGCGTAATAAAGAGGAATCTGTCCGACATTCTTAGGGAAAGTCATAGTGAGTTTACCACCCGGATTGACATAACCGAAGAGTGCGTCGCCAATGGCGTATGCAGCTTCACTGCCTCCGAACCACACGTTCAGAATAGCGGGTACATGTTCCTGTTCCCAAGTCAACGTAAGCGGTCGGCCGGTAAATAATACCAGTACCACAGGCTTTCCTGTCTTTAGCAGTTCCTTCAATAAGTTCTGTTGTACATCGGGGATATTCAGATCCGTACGGCTGCTGCTCTCGCCACTCATTTCCGAAGACTCTCCTAAAGCGGCAATGATAATATCCGAACGGCGTGCTACATTGAGTGCCTCGTCCAACAGCTGTTGGTCTGTGCGACCATCACGGTTCAACGAACGGCCGAACATCGTTGCCCGTTCTTCGTATGCGGCGTCACTGATCAGGTTGCTCCCTTTGGCGTACATGATATTCGCTTTTCCTGCTGTCATCTCTTTCAGACCTTCCACCAATGAAGGAGAGCGGTCGAGCACGGCAGCCACACTCCATGTGCCGGGCATATTCGTCCGACTGTTGGCGAGCGGACCGATTACGGCAATATTGCCTTTGGGATTGAAAGGCAATAGCGGATTTCCGTTAGGGTTCCCGTCGGGGCTGTCGTTCTTTAATAAGACAAAGCTTTCTGCTGCAATCCTGCGGGCGGCTTCACGGTGGGCTTTGGTAAAGATGTCACGTGCCGGACGTTTTGGGTCGCAATATTTATAAGGATTATCAAATAATCCGAGTTTATATTTGGCTTCCAGAATACGACGGCAGGCTGTATTCAGTGTCTCCATCGAAACTTTACCTTCTTGAACGGACTTTTTCAGTGTTCCCACAAAGCCCTCGCTTACCATATCCATATCGACTCCGGCATTGATGGCACGTGCCGATACTGTCTGAAGGTCACCGATTCCGTGATCGATCATTTCGGAAATCCCCGTGTAGTCGGTTACAACAAAACCGTTGAAGCCCCATTGCCCGCGCAAAATATCGGTCATCAGCCATTTATTGGCGGTGGCGGGTATTCCGTCTACTTCGTTAAATGACGCCATCACACTGCCTACACCTGCTTCGACGGCAGCTTCGTAAGGCAACATATAGTCGTTGAACATTCGCTGGCGACTCATGTCTACGGTGTTATAATCACGACCGGCTTCTCCTGCGCCATATAAGGCAAAGTGTTTCACACAAGCCATGATTTCATCGTTCCGTTGCATATTCTTTCCTTGATAACCGCGTACCATCGCTTCGGCAATCATGGCTCCCAGAAACGGGTCTTCACCGCTACCTTCGGATACACGTCCCCAACGAGGGTCGCGTGAGACGTCCACCATCGGACTAAACGTCCATGAAATGCCGTCGGCACTGGCTTCTACAGCTGCAATACGGGCGGATTCTTCAATAGCGGACATATCCCAAGTGCAGGATAGACCGAGCGGGATGGGAAACATGGTTTCATAACCATGAATAACGTCCATGCCGAACAACAATGGGATACCCAAGCGGGAACCTTCCACTGCCTGTTTCTGTACATCGCGTATTTTCTCTACTCCTTTTAGATTGAACAGTCCTCCCACTTCGCCTTTTTTGATTTTGGCGGCAATATCACTGCTTTTGGCTTGACCGGTGGTAATCTCCCCGGTGACGGGAAGATTCAACTGCCCAATTTTTTCTTCCAAAGTCATTTTGTTCATCAGTACGTCGATGAAGCGATCCATATCCTGTGGAGACTTTTGTGCCGATACAGTCAGAAGACCTGTGGCAAACAATAGGATGAGTAAACTTAACTTTTTGTATATCATGTTATTATATTTATTTATAGATAATCCGGATTTTGTACCAATACTCCTTTTGACTTATCAATTTCCGTCTGCGGAAGTGGAAGCAAGGCGTTCTTGTCCTGGTAATTTAATTTTCCTGCCGCATGCAACACATCTTTGGCAATCCCCCAACGGACAAGGTCGTAGAAACGGTCGAATTCCATTCCTAGTTCCACGCGGCGTTCGTGACGGATGGCCTCGCGCAACTCTCCTTGATCGGTAGTTGTCACTTTGGGCAGTATATTGGCATTAGAACCCCTGGCACGTGCACGAACTTGCTCCAGGTAGTCGATAGCTTCTCCCGGAATTCCTTTTTCGTTGGCTGATTCGGCTCCCATCAATAATACATCCGCATAACGGATCAGACGAATGTTTACCCAAAAGCCCTTATTGGTATATTCTTTACGCAAAGCCGGATCGGTGTATGCTTTCTTGTTGAAGTAGGCGCCTATCGCCGGAGAAACAGGAGATTCGCCGTAAGGCTCGTTCGTATTCTCCGGAGTGATAGGGTCGCTGTCCGAATGGCGGAAATAAAGCAGAGTGGCATTCTTACGCGGATCGCCCGGTTCGTATGCCTCCGCCATGTGTTCGGTTGCCATGTTCCATCCCCAGCCTAAATCCCACTGATCGGCTCCACGGACACCTTGTACTTCGCAGAACTGGCTACCGATAATATCGCTTTGCGGCAGGGCGGCAGTAGCGGTACATTGTAGTTCGAATATGGAACCGCTGTTGTTTTCACCTTCGTCTGTGAATATCTTATTGTACGGGGTGTTCAGGTTATAAAGGCCTTTCTTGATTACGTCGGTGGAGGCGGTGTACATATTGTCCCAATCGTTACGCATCATATAGGTACGCGCGTGTAAAGAACGTGCGGCTCCCCAAGTCAGCCGTCCTGTATAATCGGAACTCCATGTTTCAGGCAATGACTCTTCCGCTGTTTTCAGGTCGCGGTCTATTTGCTCGTATATCTTATCAGCGGTCGTTTTCGGAATATTGGCCTCCGAAGCGTCGTTGATTTTATAAGTCACCAAAGGCACTTCACCGAAGGCTCTTACTAGATTGAAGTAACAATAAGCACGGAAGAAGGAGGCTTCTCCTTTATTGATGATGTCTTCACTTTCCGTCTGTCCCGTTGTTTCCTTTTCGGCGATAGCGTCGAGAATGTCATTGCATTGATAGATGATGGCGTAATTTTTGCCCCAATAAGCACCTAACTGACCATTGGAAGGAGTGTAGATGAAGTCGTCGTACATTTCGGCCACATCGGAACCGTCGCTGGCAAGACTTCCTTTCTCCGCATCTTCGGAGCGGAAACTATGGATGGCGAAGGCGGGTGTACCGGAGGTTACGTCGAAACTACGCATCATGGTGTATACATTATAGATCTTACCGTTCACTAGTGCGTTCGGATTGTCATCTTCTGTGAACTGTCCTTGCGGACTACGGTCCAGAAAGTCGCTGCAACTGCTCAGAAGCAGTGTGGTAGCGGCAATAAAGGTTGAAAATATATATTTATCCAGTTTCATACAATTATCGTTTTAAAAGGTTAAGTTGATTCCGAAGGTGTAGACTGCCGGTACGGGATAACTGCCGTTGTCCACTCCGAATGCGGTAGCGGTACCACCCAGTTCGGGAGTATAGCCGGTGTTATGTTTCCATGTCTTTAGGTTCTGAATGTTGACATAGACTTTCAGGGCTTGCAGACGTATCTTTGCGAGCAGGCTCTTGTCGAAAGAATATGCTAACTGTACGTTACGGATACGGAAGAACTTGCCGTCTTCGATGTAGTATTCGGAATTCAACGTATTGATGGAATGTTTGGAGTTCAATAACGGTTGGCTGTTGGATGTTCCTTCTCCGTGCCAGCGGTCCATGCGTTGTGCCAGATAGTTGAACTGGGCAAAGTTATAGTTGTCCCATGTACGGAAGATCTGGTTTCCGCCTTGTCCCATCATATCGATACCAAAAGACCAGTTCTTGTAGTCCACGCCGAGCGAGAAACCGTAAGTGACATTCGGTGTCGGATCACCTATCATGGTACGGTCTGCGGGAGTGATCTTTCCGTCGTTATTGACATCGGCGAATTTCAAGTCACCGGGAGTAACTGTAGCAAGTGTATTCTCAGGGGACGATTTGATATCGTTTTCCGATTGATAGACTCCCGCTACCTTATAGCCATAGAAGTATCCGATAGGATAACCTGCCATTGTGTAACTTTGCTGTTTATCTCCGGCAATGATGGAATAACCGTCCTGAACAAGGCTTTTTACTTTATTCTTGATTGTGGTAAGGTTGGCACTGACGGAATATCCCCATTCGCCGATCTGGTCGCGCCAGGTGATCGCCATTTCCACACCTTTATTCTGAATCTGTCCCAAGTTACCGATACCGGGCATTGTTCCGGAGATTCCGGGAACTTCAGCAAGCAAATCTTTAGTGTTCTTCATATAATACACACCTTCGAAATGCAAGCGGTTGCGAAGCATATTCGTTTCAAATCCGGCTTCCCATGCCTCTACTTTTTCCCAGCGGAGGGTAGGATTAGGCAAATAGGCAAGTTGATATCCCGGATAAATGATGGACGGCTTACCGAATACAGCCGAATAGGCATTGGTCAATAGCGGTTCGGCAGGATAGGCCTTGTCCAGATTCTGATTTCCCAATGTTCCGTAAGAGGCCTTAATCTTCAACATATCCAGCCACTTGATGTCCTTCATGAATTCTTCTTCGGTCATCAGCCAACCGCCGCCTAGCGAGAAGAAATTCTGCCACTCATTGCCTGTATAAGAGAATGCGGAAGAACCGTCCCGACGGAATGACCCGTTGAACAGATATTTTCCTTTATAGTTGTAGATGACACGTGCAAGCATAGACACGGTACTGCGTTCCCATTGGGTACTTCCATTGGTTGCCGTAGCGGCATCTCCGATACTGACGAACCATTTATCCGGATCGTCCGGAATCACAAGGCCTACTCCTTGTTTGCGCGCTCCGTCCAGGCGGCTTAGTGAGTTATAATAAGTGGTAAAGCCGGCAGTGGCTGTCAGGTTATGATTGCCGTTGTCGAAACTGTTGGTATAGGTCAGCACATAGTCACTCTGCACTTTCGTCTCGTTTTCCTTGAACTGGCTGACTTCTGTTTTACCTGTTCCCAAAGTGGAAACATCTCCTTTGACGGTGGAGTCGTATACTTTTATGATAGGAGTATAGGTACGTCCGTTGTTGGAAGCGTAGTCCATAGAGAATGTCGCTTTGAAGGTAAAATGCTTCAAGAAGTCCACTTCGCCATAGACATTACCCGACGCACGATAGTTTTCAGCTTTCGTGGTGTTCGCTTTTAAATCGACATCTACCATAGGGTTGTTGATCTGTGCTTTCTGAAAATCGGGCAAAGCGCTGTATAATCCATACTCGTCGTTATATACAGGAGCGATAGGGGTGGAGCGGAGGGCGCCTAACACTTGTTTCGAATCGGCAGGGAGAAGGCGTGCGCCGTTGAACTGGAAGCCTACTTTCAGGAAGTCGGTGATTTTATAATCATTGCTGGCATTGATGGTCACCTTGCTGAATTTCTCATGCTCGATGTTGCCTTGTTCGTAAGAGTAGCCGACACCCAGATAGAAACTATGTTTGGGAGAAGCTCCTGTGATACTGATATTATTGTTCGTGATAAAGGCAGTCTGGAAGATTTCATCCTGCCAATCGGTGTTGGCGTCCCAGCCGGTGTAATCGAACGGGTCATCCTTCTGGTTGGCAAGCTGTTCGCTATACAGTTCTTTGAATTGCGCGCCATTGACTAATTTTACTTTGTCTACCACTTTCTTGAAACCGAAAGAGGTATTTATATTGACCAAGGTCTGTCCTTCTTTTGCTTTCTTGGTGGTGATGATGATAACACCGTTTGCGCCGCGAACACCAAAGATGGCTAGAGACGACGGGTCTTTCAGAATCTCCATCGACTCGATATCTTCCGGATTAAGGAAGTTGATATTATCATTGAATAAACCGTCGACAATGTACAGCGGTTTATATCCATTGATGGAGTTGGTACCACGGATACGGATTTCCGGATCGGCCCCGGCTCGTCCTGAGTTTACAATCTGCACACCTGCCACTTTTCCCTGTAAGGAAGAAAGTGGGTTCATAGCCGGTTTATTGGCTATTTCTTCTCCTTTGACGTTGGTGATGGAACCTGTCAGATCTCTTTTCTTTGCACTACCGTATCCGATAACGACTGTTTCGGCTAGTACTTGCGAGTCTTCTTTTAGGGTGACGTTAATTATGCTTTGTGCTCCTACTTTGATACTCTGTGTGGTCATTCCCACGTATGAAAATACCAATACATCCTCCGGAGTGACGGAGATTGAATATTTACCGTCCATATCCGTAATGGTTCCGGTAGAAGTCCCTTGTACGAGTACCGATGCACCGATCAACGGCTCATTGGCGGCATCTGTTACCGTTCCTGTCACCGTCTTTGTTTGTGCAAAGGCAGAGATAGAACCTAGTAACAGGCAAGTGAGCATAATGAAGCCCTTTAGCCTGATGGCTTTTGTCTGAAGATGTTGTGAAAGTCTAGTCCTCATTGCATTAAATTTTTCCATTTGTTACTATTTAGGTTGAAGTATCTATTCTGTCGCCTGTCGGCGAAAGTAACAAAGGAAACAAACCAAATTCAAAAAAGATTATGAAAAAGGGAAGAATACTTGTTTTTAACAAAAAAGCCCTCAAGAAGAATTCTTGAAGGCTTCTATCTTTTAGTGTGCGGATGATAGGACTCGAACCTACACGCCTCACGGCACCAGATCCTAAGTCTGGCGCGGCTACCAATTACGCCACATCCGCATGCGTCGCTTTTGTTTAGCGGTGCAAAGATAGGAAGATTTTCTGATTTGACAAATAATTCGGTAATAAAGTTATTCACTTAATATTTCAAATGCCCTTTCAATCAGTGCATCCTTCTTTTGTGATTCTGCATCTCCATGCTCTATTCCCTCTTCCAGAATCTTATCCATATTTACGTATACATCTGGCTCTATTCCATTTTCCAGAGGCTTTTTATACTTGTTAAAGTGAGGACTGGCTGAGAAGCGAACACTCCAACCATTGGGTAATTCTGAAGAGAAAGGTAGCCCGGAACCGCCTCCGGTTTGGTCGCCTACCTGAAAAATTCTTTGCTCTTCGTTATCGTTGTTTAGGCTGTGCATGGCATTCACAAAATCGTTCGTGGCACTGTAGCAACGGCGATTGGTAAGTAAAACTACTTTTTTCTGCCAACGGATGCTATTAGAGGGTTCCAGGTAGATCGGCTCCATTTCAGAAAAGTCATTATGTCCCGGACCGGTTTTGTGCCGGATATATCCGGTCAATGTCTTTTCGTTGGTGAAACGGGCGGCAATACGGGTGGAATTAGTCAGGTTTCCTCCTCCGTTGTCGCGTACATCAATGATTAATCCGTTGCAGAGCTTCAAATAATCGAGTACATGGTCTAAATTACCGTCTCCAACTCCGGCACTAAAACTTTCGTAGCGGATATAACCTATATTATTATCGAATATCTTATATTTCAAACCGGCGGATGTACGATAACCGGAACTGGCACTTCCCAAATAGTAATTGTATAAGATATCCTCTCTATAGTTCCAAGGATATCCTTGATACCAGGCATCGTAATATGAAATACGACTGGAGGAGGAGAGGTTGACGTGCCCGTCTTTCAACTCATATAGCATTTGACTTAGTATATCAAACAGGTCGTCATCCGAAATTCCGGGTTTCACCAGTTTTCCATACTTGTCGTGAACAGCGTCCCAATCAATGCCTTTCTCTTCCAGAAAACAATACCGTTCATCAATAATCTTCCATAGTTGCTCGAAGTTTCCTACAGGATCATTGGCGTATTCCTCTTCCCTGATACATCCGGTCACTACCGGAAGACAACAGAGCAGCCAAAGTATTTGTCTAATATTATTTCTCATTCTTAATCTTGTATTAACTCTCAACTCTCAATTTTCAACTCTCAACTTAATAAGCTCTTACCGATGACGGTAAAACACTAGCTCCTTTTTTGTTTCGGATACGGTATAATTCCTTCACAAATCCTACCATAAACACATGCGAGTAGGTGTGTGTCTTGATATTGTTTACATTGGATTGCTGCAAATCAGCCAGATAACTGAAACGCATTTTAGTATATCCTATCGGGAAATCGACGGAGAGCATTTGCCGGAGTGAAGGTTGGTTATGTAAAGAAGTAAACTTGATGACTCCTCCTGCATTTCCCAGCGAGAATATCTCATAATAAGATTGTCCGTAATGAGGGGAAAACATGACTCCCATTACCGGCAAATTCACTTGATAGCGCAATACCATCGGGTAACGTTTGATTTTCAAGTGCCAGATAGCCATTCCCGATGCATCCAGATTGATATATGCCCGTGCCGAAGCCGGGTTGTTTGTGTTCCGAAGATTATAGACAAAACCTCCGTTGGCGTCTATCAATCCTCCTGCCAACAGCTTGAAGTTCTCTGTCAGGCGGAACTGGTAATGGAGCCCGTAGTTCCAGTTCACCAATCCGGAAAATGTATTGTTATTGTCGACACGGTTATGTGTATAGCCGATATCCGCTTGGAAGAAATTCTGTACAGACACATTCCCGTCGAAAAGTTTAGTCATACGGATTGTTTCGCGGGAAACACGGAAGTCGATTCCTTTGTATTCCTGAGGCGAAAGATAAGTATCGAACACGTTCGTAAATCCGACACCGTACATCGTTGCACGTGTTACATAACGGTGGATTTGCAGACTGTCTGTTGTCTGCGCTTGTAATCTTGTGCAAAGGGCGAACAGGATGCATCCTGCCAGCCCTAGATATAGTGTTTGTTTCTTCATCAGAATAACTTCATCTGCCCCGTGATTTCATCAATAATATCGCCTTCGCTCTTGTCGCTGTCCGGATCCAGATTCTCCGGTTCTTCTTCCGGCTCCTCCTGACTCTCTTGTACAGGCTCGGGGAAGCGGGTAGGCTCCAGCTCGTTAATAGTTTCCACTGCGTAGGTGGTGATACGTTTGCCTTTCGCTTTGAAACCTTTGACTGCGATAAATTCTTCGGCTTCAATCTCCAGCGGATCACGGAAGCTATCGTGTCCTCCGAATATAACTTCCAGGCGCGGATAGTACTCGTCCGTCAGCAGAATAAGGCGATTGTTCTTATTCTCTCCCAGATAGTTCTGCTTGCGGTTGGAACCTTCAAAGCAGAAACGTTTCAAATATGGATAATTCTGTTGGTCTGCATCATATAGTGCGGCAGTCCATACCTTGTTGGGATCGAACTTCTCGACAATACTTACATTATCTTCGTAATGGTTGCTCAGGTCGAAGTTGCTGGTATAAAAATCACCGTTGTTCAAGACAACCAATATGGTGTCCTCACTTTGGAATTCTCCGAGATATTCTCCTCTTCCGTCGTAGTTGAGGCGGAGTATATCCCGATCAAACCAGACTTTACGTCCTCCGAGAGTAGAACCGCCTTTCTGTTTCAAGGCGATCTTATGTACCGGGAGCCGGGTGAGGATAATGCCTCGTGCCTGTCTTCCTTTGATACCTACTTCGCTAAAGTCCTGTTCAAAGATAATACGGCGGACACGCGGGTTCGGTTTCAGTGTCACTTTGATGATTTCGGCCTCCCCGTTCGGATTGGCACTGAAATAAGTGATACGTGAGTCCGGAGTTCCTTGAGTGACATCGTATTCACGGTCGCGGACAACGGAGGTTACAGCGAAGCGTTTGACATACGTTGTCCCTTCTTTTCCGTCACGGTATGCCACGTTGTAAATTGTGCGCTTGTCGTTCTTCTTGAATACATTGACATAGAGTACGTTTTTACCGACAAACTTCTTATCGGCGACGGGAGTAACAATATATTTACCGTCGCGGAAGAAGATGATAACGTCGTCAATATCCGAACAGCATGCCACGAACTCATCTTTCTTCAAACTTGTTCCGATGAATCCTTCTTCACGGTTGATATAAAGTTTTTCGTTCGCTTCCACTACTTTGGCAGCTTCGATGGTGTCAAAGTTCCGGAGTTCCGTGCGGCGCGGGAAATTCTTGCCGTATTTGTTCTTCAGCATTTGATACCAGTTGACGGTATAATCTACGATGTGAGCCAGATGGTTATCAATCTCGGCAATTTCCTCTTTCATCTTGGCGATCAGTTCATCCGCCTTGTCTGAATTGAATTTCAGGATACGTCCCATTTTGATTTCCATCAGCTTGAGGATATCCTCTTTGGTCACTTCACGGATAAACTGCGGATAATAAGGTGTCAGACGCTTGTCGATATGTTCGCAGGCTGCATCCATGTCTTTGGACTGCTCGAACTCTCTATCTTTATAGATGCGTTCTTCGATAAATATCTTTTCGAGGGAGGCGAAATGCAATGCTTCCAGTATTTCACTTTTCTTAATTTCCAGTTCCTGCTTCAGTAAATCCAACGTGTTGTCTGCCGACTTTTTCAGTACTTTACTGATGGTTAGGAAATGTGGCTTGCTGTCATCAATGACACAACAGTTGGGGGAAATGCTTACTTCGCAATCAGTGAATGCATACAGTGCATCGATAGTCTTGTCCGAAGAAGTGCCGGGCGCAAGATGTACCAGTATCTCTACGTTGGCAGCCGTGTTGTCGTCTACCTTACGGATTTTGATCTTTCCTTTATCAACAGCTTTCAAGATAGAGTCGATTACTGTTGAAGTCGTCTTTCCGTATGGAATTTCTGTGATAGCAAGTGTTTTATTATCAATCTTAGTGATCTTGGCACGTACTTTCACCGCTCCGCCGCGTTCTCCGTCGTTGTATTTGGCTACGTCGATAGAACCTCCTGTCTGGAAATCAGGATACAACTGGAATTCCTCTCCACGCAGGTAGCTGATGGAGGCGTCGCAAAGTTCGTTGAAGTTATGCGGTAGAATTTTGGAAGAAAGTCCCACGGCGATACCTTCCACGCCTTGTGCCAACAATAACGGGAATTTCACGGGAAGAGTGACCGGTTCTTTGTTTCGTCCGTCATAAGAAAGTTTCCATTCAGTTGTTTTAGGATTGAAGACAACATCCAGCGCAAACTTGGATAAGCGTGCTTCTATATAACGGGGAGCAGCGGCGCCGTCTCCGGTAAGGATATTACCCCAGTTACCTTGACAATCAATCAACAGGTCTTTCTGTCCCAACTGTACCAGGGCATCTCCGATAGAAGCATCACCGTGAGGGTGGAACTGCATGGTGTGTCCCACAATGTTAGCTACTTTGTTATATCGTCCGTCGTCCAGACGCTTCATGGAATGTAGGATACGGCGTTGTACCGGCTTCAAACCATCGTTGATATGAGGCACGGCACGTTCCAGAATAACGTACGAAGCATAGTCCAGAAACCAATTCTGGTACATGCCTGTGAGCTGATGTTTTACGCTTTCGTCCCGTGCGTCCGCCGGTTTGTAATCTGAATGTCCTTCCGGTATCTCGTTGATTTCGTCACTCATAAATTTGTATATACTATTATTTTAACGCATACGCAGGCAAAAATACAAAAATAAAAGAGATTTCGGAAAAGAAAGGGGGATATTCCGAATGTTAAAAGGGTATAAATCAGCTTATGAAAGAAAAGAATAAAGGCATATCTTGGACTAGATATACCTTTATGTGAAATTATAGACCTAATGAAAACGGGAAATGTAGATATGGTTTAAACACGTATTTCCCAACCTTTCTCATACTCTCTTCCCCAAAGCTTATTGGCTTCAAGGTCGTTGAGAATACGGCCGCTTCCCGGATCGATTTGTAATGAATGGCCGACGCGCTGAGCAATATTACCCAATTGTACTAGCTGGGTACTGATACAGGCATCTACAATTCCGGAGTTTAACTTAGTACCTTTGCGGATAGCGTCAAACCAGTTCCGGAAATGAAAAGAATCTAATTTCTCCGAAGGATTTAGCAGGTTGCCGGTTTCAAACTTTAAATCACTCTTTACTTCTTTGATTGTCTTACCTTTGATATCTGTTATTTTATATTCGTTGCCGCCACCGATAAAGATGGTTCCCGTATCTCCATAGAATGCTGTTCCTACTCCATATCCGTCTACCGGCATTGTGTTGCAACTACGTCCCTCCCATGAGAAAGACGCTTCGTCGCCAAATTGGAAAGTGATGAGTTGGGTATCCGGTGTTTGCCAATCATCCTGATAGCGGTAACGTCCACCGATAGAGTCTACTTTTGTGGGGTAGTCTACTCCCAATCCCCAGCGTAGCATATCTACAAAGTGCGTTCCGTTGTTTAAAGCTTCTCCGGTTCCCCAGTTCCAGAACCAATGCCAGTTGTAATGAATAAAGTTGTCTTTGAAATCGGGTACACGAGGAGCGGGGCCCTGCCACAAATCCCAGTCCAGATAATCCGGTACGGGAATTACTTTGCCGGTTCCGATAGATGGGCGGTTGTTGACATACCATGATTTGGCATATCTCACTTTGCCGATAGTGCCCGATTTGATTTCTTCCATCGCTTTGATTACATTCGGGAACGATCTGCGTTGGTTGCCTACTTGAACAACCCGATTATACTTTAATGTTGCCCGTACCAACATTTCATTTTCTGCCGGATTATGGCTGGTAGGTTTTTCCAGGTAGACATGTTTGCCTGCTTGCATTGCCATGATGGCGGCTTTGGCATGCCAATGGTCCGGAGTGGCAATTACTACCGCTTCAAATTCATTGGATTCCAACATCTTGCGTATATCTTTTTCTCCTTTGGGAGTTCGGCCGGTCAGTTTGCGGATAGCGGCCTGGCATTTTTCAAGTGCTCGGGAGTCAACATCGCAAATGTATGTAACTTCACAATCGGGTTGTTTGGCAAATCCTTGAGCGAGAGCATTGCCTCTGGAATTTACACCAATAACTCCGATACGTATTTTTTCGTTAGCTCCCAGAATATCTTGATACCTGTTGGAACCGAATCCCGGAAGAATACTTCCTAAAGAAAGGGCAGCTGTGCCTGCCACTGTTTTTTTGATGAAATCTCTTCTTGTAGTCATAGTATTTATTTTTTCTCAAAATTAGGTGGTTATTGGGATATATGAATGGGCTTTTCCGTCATTTTTCCTTCAAAAAACGTAATTCTTTTATTTTCTCCTTCGGAAAAGGTAGAAAAAAGCATTGTAAATTCCTCGAGGAATCCATAGTAGGAAGTAAATGAGAAAGCTGATGACAATCACATATCCGATTTGGGATATTAATTCAATCCATGGCCGGGTGTAGACAATGACGGCAATGATATTGATGATAAATGCCAGTATGAAACTTAAAAGATAGATATTTCTTTCTCGTTTCAGTTTTTTTGATGTGATGATAATATCTTTCATGATTTAGAATTTCATATAAGGTATTTTATATTCGTCGGGGAAGAGAATGCTGCGTTGCTCATCCATGGCTTGATTGCCAAGCAAGCATAGAACAGTTGAGCAATATGCTTCTTCCACTACATTTTGTGCTTTTTCTCCGGTTATGCAGGATTGGCAAAAAGAAGACAGGATAATATCCGAACCGTCTTTATCTGCTCCGATCATACTTAGCCCACTGTTTACATGAATATCTCCGTCGATGATAAAATGTGGTGTATATTCCATTTTTGTTTCCGGTCTCCAACTCGGTCCTGCGGTTGGTATGGCTGCAAAAACTTTATCTTTTACCTGCCCGATCAACTGTCGGATACCCGATGTTGAATGATCCTCCTCCAGATAATAAATACCTTTTGCCATTTCCATTGTCCCCTTACTTCCGAGTATCTGGTCCTCCATACCGTTGAATTTGTTGGCTATTAGTGATTCGTATGCTATTTTGATTCCGTCGGAGTATCTGTAGGTTACATTGACGCTGTCATATACTTCCCGTCCGTCTTTCCAATATACGATATCCCCCATACCCATAATGGATTCTGGAATCCTTCCGGCTGCCCAATTACAAACTTCCAATTGATGGCAGGCTAGTTCGGTCATTAATCCTCCGGAGCTTTCCTTGTATAGTCTCCAATTGATCTTCCGTTCCAGTTCGGGAGAGGGAACCGGACGACGCCAATCCGCATTACGGAACCAGTGGCAGCGCAGGCCTACCACATCTCCGATAAGGCCGGAATGAATCATTTGCATTCCCTTGATGTATTTTTCATCATACATACGTTGCATGCAAAAATAAAGTGCCTGGTTGGTATGTATGTAAGTGTCGTAGATTTCTTTGCATTCATCTAATGTGCGTGCCATTGCTTTTTCACAAAAGACGTGTTTCCCGGCGGCTAGTGCGTCTAGTACCATAGGAGCGTGCCAATTCAATGGAGTGGAGATAATGACTCCGTCAATGTCTTTGGATTCTAATAGTTTACGATAATCCGTATATGGCTTGGCAGTGGGACAAAGTTTCAACGCCTGTTGAAGGTTTGGAGCATAATTGTCACATAAAGCGACGATTTGCGCATGAGGTATCTCTTTTAGGTTATGAATATGATATTGCCCTCTGGAGCCGGTACCGATTAGGGCTACCCGTGCTTTCTCATGTTTGATCTCTTTTAGTTTTTCCGGAGTGCAAGAGGTAAGCCATGGAGTCGTTGCTAACAAAGCGGTCCCTCCGGCTACGTATCCCAGATTCTTTATGAATTGTCTGAGGCCTAGATCTACTCCCTTTTTGTTTTTATCTTTCATATTATAAATCGTATAGAGTTGCTTGTATATCTTTAAAGTTCTTTGCAATATGCTCCCGTTGCCTGTGGTCGGCAATCATCCAGACTGTACTGAGTATTTCCGCTTTCAAAGGATCGGGGGATAATATGGTACTCGCTTTCCGTTCACCGTTATATATCCCGGTAAGTGGATTGATGATGTGCCGATTGTATTGTAACGTGTTGCCTGAAGTTGATAATGCGCAGTCTTTCAGGTTGAATTCTTTTAAAATGCTTTGATTGTATGGGTTCAGAAAACTTACTTTCCAACAATTGCCGTAAGGATGATGTCCCATGCCTAGTATCGAACTGTTGCCAAAATCTATAAAAGCATTCTGCAAATTTTCTTGTTGGAGGATATTCCTGATTTTTTGTAGTGCATAACCTTTCGCGAATCCTCCGAAATCGAGTGTGAGTTCGGAGGCAGGCAAAGAAATGTGTCGGTTGCAGAATTGTATTTCCGAGAAATCCTTCAACGTAATGTCGAAGAGATGGAACGTGTGTTCATAGTAGTACTGGCAGAGTTGAAGAATATTACCTAATTCAGCGCTGATAGGAATGGGGTTCTGAGAATGTAAGGCGTTGATTTTGCTAACTTCACTTTTCGGGTCAAAGCGATTTAATATTCTATCCAGGTATTCCAGTTCATTTGTGATAGTTACCCATATCCGGTGTAATAAAGTAACATCAGGATGAATGATCAAGATATCAAATCGTGTCCCCATGATATGAGGAATGAATCCATGAAACATGGATTCATTATCATAATATTGGTATCTTGTTGCTGACATTCTATTGATTCATTTATTTATCTCTTGACTTAGCCATTTCTACTGCAGTGGTAGTAATATAGTATTTAGAGATTGTGTTTTCATTCTCCCATTCCGGCATATCCTTGTATTGAAGATAATGCAAGAATGTTTTGGCAACTTTGCTGAAATGAGCTTCATGTCCTGATCTGCATGCTTGTGGAATATCAATCAGATAAAGTCCGTTATTTCTTTCTTTTATAGATAAGAACGGATAAGTATCTTGCAATTCTTTAATGGTTTTCTCCAGCTGAGTCTTGAATGTGGCATTTTCGGTATTTTGGGCTTTTTGGATGTAGAGCTCTTTTATAAATCCGTTCTCTTTATTCTGGACTATTTTTAATGTGGCTTTGCTACCTTTTTTGATAGAGGTGAAGGTGTCTCCACCATTAGTTGGAGGAGTATAGTTCCAAATGACTTTCATTCCTATATGGATTCCTTTAATCGTAAAATTTAATGTTCCATTTGCCAGTACTTCCAATACGTTATTCTTTACGTATTTATGAAGATAAGGAGGAAAAGAATCCATTTGAGTTGATTGGCAGAACTCTGGCAATGTGATTGGAGTGGGCCAGTGTGTAGCTTTGGTTACTTTCACATCCGACAGATAATGGATCGTTTTGTCCGGAAAACACTGCCATTGCACCAGATCAATAAGATGAGTGGTTACATCAGCAATACCTTCACCTTGTTGCGCTGTATCGTAATACCAGGCAGGCCTGATCAATGGTTTGCCGGATACGTTTTTGAAAAAATGGTGAACACTTTCCATAGTGATAGAAGGATTCTCCGGTGAACCTTGCTGTAGTTCGCCGAACAGTTCCTTCTTTTGTAATAATTCTTTTTCTATGATGTTGAGAATATCATATCGCTCTGTCATCAAATCATATAAAAGAAGGTCTTTTTCTTTCGCCAACTGATAAGCTTCAACCAGTAAGTCGAAATCTTGTTGGGTGATAGCTAAAGGCTTATCCGAAAGAACGTTGTATCCAGCCTTGATGGATTCTATTATATATTGTGTCTTTTTTTGATTGTTTCCTGCTAAAACAACAACATCTCCTCTCTGTTCGGTGAGCATCCGGGAGAGATAATCATCTCCTGTATATACTTGGCTTACCCATGAGGTGGGGGCCTCTGCACGCTGGTTATAAGAGTTGATACTTTCCATATATTGGTTGAGTCCTGTCCCTTCGGGAGCATATATGTGGATTGTATCGTTGACATCTGTCAGCGTGTCTTTTTGGAGTAAACTGGCATGGAAATGTCCCGGATCTAAAACGATCAGCTCTATTTTACGAGATTCGTTCGTGTCTGCTTCATTGTCAGCCTGTCTTTTAGATAAGGAGCATGAGGCAATCGCCAATGAAAGTATTAAAAAACCGATATTGTTGTATATGCGTTTCATCCTTTATTCTTACTTATAAGCCTTAATTAATTTCTGTGCATCTTTTCTACCTTTTTGATAAGCTTCTTCCAATGTGACGATTCTTCCATTTTGCTCTTTACTCATATTAGAAGCTTTCATAAAAGTGAATATTTCAATTGTTTCTTCTTTTGAAATAGGTGCAACTCCTGTTTGGAAGAATGTTAGGATTTGTTTGAGGAGTACTTTATATCCCTGATATCCTCCGACGGTTACTGCGCCTTTGGGTGTAAAGGCTGTACCTCCATAAATCTGCGGTCCTTTGGTGATTCCTCGGAATGTGCCGATTCTTCCGTCTTTCCAGCGCCCCACTACAATATCCCCTCTGTCAGAAGACATACGGTTGACAGACTCACATCCTGTACCCATAACAGTGTACAGAGTCTCAACTCCGTGAATCCCATAAAAACCGAAATCCGGATGGGTAGGTTCCACTTTATGTGGAGAATAGCAGTCTGCTCCTAAAATTTTGCCTAATTCCCCATTCCGCAGTTTCTGATTTTGGGGAGTAAACCGCAAGGCAGAGGATGAAAAGATCGGTATGTTGTATCTTTCCGCCATCTCGTAGATAGCAATAGCATCTCCTAATGTAGCTCCGATAGGTTTGTCTATGTAGCAAATCTTACCGGCTTTGAATACCTCCATTGCCTGCTCCAAATGAAGTCGTCCGTCATTTGTTTCCAGAAGTACACAATCTACTTTATCCAATAACTCTGCTATGGAAGAAACGATTTCTACTCCTTGTGCTTTTACTTTTTCAATATATCCGGGAATACGTTCGTAGCTGGATTGAATTGTTTTAGAACCATACGGATAAGCGGCTACTATCCGGAACCCTTTAGAAAAAGTTTCATCGGAACCGCCATTGATCAATTCTGTAAAAGCGGTAGAATGGGAAGTGTCCAAACCGATGATTCCTATTCTCATTATTTTTTGTGCGTATATACTGGTGCTGATCATCAGTAATATAAAGAAAAAAGCGATTCTGTTTTTCATGATTGGTTATAGATTTATCTGTTCTGCACTTTCTGCGTCCAAATATAACGAAGATTTTTCTTTTCTTCGCAATATACTAGCCGGACATTTTTCTGAAATTTCACCGTAAATAGCTCGATATACTGCATGGGCCTTATTTTTGAAAGGTACAATACAAAACATCCATTCTGCTTTTAGCAAGGCGGGAATTGTTAGTGTCAATGCTTCTTTGGGTACTAAATCCAGTCTCTCGAAGCATTTCTCGTTGACTTGCTGCTGGCGGCATACCGGATCAAGTTTTACGATCTTCACCAGTTTGGGATCATTGAAATCAGCCACATCCGGATCATTGAAAGCAATGTGCCCGTTTTCTCCGATACCCAGACAGACAATGTCTACCGGATACTTAGTAAGTAGATTGGCATATCGTTTGCATTCTTCTTCAAGGCTCTCTGCACGTCCATTCAGGTAGTTCACTTTTTTGAAAGGAACTTTATCGAAAATACGGATGCGGAGGAAATGACCGAAACTTTGTGGCGCGTCCGGATGAATACCGATGTATTCATCCATATGGAAGGCATTAATTCTGGTCCAGTCAATTCGCTTATCGTGAATTAGATGATTTAAGAATTCGTTTTGTGAGGGAGCGGCGGCAAAGATCATATTGATTTCAGCCTTTTCTTCCAAGAGTTTGCAGATTCTGTCAGCTACTTCTTTTGCTGCTTCGTTGCCCATCTGTTGGAGAGTGGGATAAATTTTAACGGTCAACAGCTCTTGTTGAAATACTTTGGTTTCTGATTCATTTACTATAGATAACATGGCCTTCTGATATTGTGTTAATAACATGGATTTGATTGTCGAAAATGACGATGTCAGCATCTTTGCCTATTTCAAGAGAACCTTTAGATGAATCTATATGTAAGATGCGGGCGGGGGTAAGCGTCATCATGCGTACAGCGTCGGTGAGAGGGACATCGGCTACTTGTATCATAGTTCTGACTAAGCGGTCGGTAGTGGCTACACTGCCTGCAAAAGCTGAACGGTCCGGCATTTTTGCAACTCCGTCTTCGATAATTACTTTCTGACCATTGGTCAGACTTCCCAGAATGGATTCTCCGTCCGGCATTCCTGCTCCTCGCATTGCGTCGGTGCAAAGTGCAGTTTTATCGGGTCCTTTGAATTTATAGACAAACTGAAGAAGCGGTTTTGGGAGATGTATACCGTCAGCAATGATTTCCACTGTTATGTCGTCAATCAAATAGGCCGCTTCTACTACTCCTGCATATCGAAAAGCATTTCTGCGTGTTACGGATGACATGGCCGAATATAAGTGGGTAACATGGGTATACCCGGCTTTGTATGCTTTTTCCACTTCTTCATAGATTGCATCGGTATGTGCAATGGAAGCGAGGATATGCTGCCTTTGCAACTCTTTACCCATTTCGATAGCTCCTTCCAGTTCTGGAGCAACGCTCCAGCGCACAATATCCTGTGAGACATTGATAAAATGGTTATATTCCTTTGGATATGGCTTTTTAAGATAATTAGGGTCTTGCGCTCCACACTGGGAGGGTGAGAAATAAGGACCTTCAAGATGTAACCCTATGAATTTAGCACCTTTATTGTTGAGGCATTTCGCTTTTTTGTAAGTGGTAAAAGTATTCATTAACTCTTCATCAGTACAGGTTAGCGTTGTAGGTACCATAGCTGTTGTTCCGTACTTCGCATGGACTTCTGCGATTCCTAGAAATGCTTCCACTGTTCCGTCCATAAAGTCGTGCCCGCCACCACCATGAACATGCATATCAATAAAACCGGGAGATACATACTGCTGTTTCGCATCTATTATTTGGTCGTCCGGGTTTATTTCAAGCATTTCATTGGTGACGATTTGTTCAATCTTTCCGTTGTTGCATATCAATGCTTTACCGGTATCAATATGGTCCGGAAAGATGAGTTGTCCATTTATAATGATTAGTCTCTTCATTTTATGTTGTTTGAGGTTTATTCATCATTTGTTTTTTATCTCCATGAAGTGATCTTGTGCCCTTTAACAGCAAAGAATACAAGATAAAGGAAGCAAGGGATTAATACCCAGTAGCCGATACGCAAATCGTATATTTCAGCAAAATGACCGTAAACTAACGGTAGGATCGCATTTCCACAAAGTCCCATGATTAGCAGTGAGGAACCTGTTTTCGTAAACTTTCCTAATCCATGAATGGATAATGGCCAGATACCTGCATAAATTAGTGCATTGGGAAAGCCTAGTGCATTGAGAAAAAAGATGGAGGCATTGGCTTGATGGCCGAAAAGAGTTACATTAAAGTCAGCCAATACAACTCCAAATGAGAGGAATAATCCTAGTACTGTACACACAATCAGTGCGTTCTTTTGTGAGATATATTTGGGGATTACGATGATTCCCAATATGTAGCCGATCATTGTACATGCCAGAGTATATGAGGGAAATGCTTTTGCTTCCAGTAAATCCATACCCATAGAATTGGCATAATTAATGATAGTGTCAATGGCTATTACTTGTGTTCCTACGTGAAAGAAGATCGCTAATGTATAATCCGCAAATCCAAATTTCCGCAGAATCCGAAACGAAGCGTTCGATTTTCAGGGAAAAGGACAAAACGAAGCGTTCAAAAAAGGAAAGCGCGCAACACTCAAAAAGCCGAAACAAAAGTTTTGTAATGACCTCTGTTTCGGCTTTATAATTTCATAAAAAATGGCTTTATAACGGCATTAAAATAAGGCTCAAAAGTTTGGCCTTCTACTTGAAAAATTGTATCTTTGTTCAGTGCTAAGCAGCTGTTTTATGAACTAATTTTTCCTGTTTCTTATACAGCATCATGTCTGTATATTCGGCAGAATAATTCATGTGGGCATTGAATTCCTTTTTTGTACAACCCTCAAAAGGATTGCCAATGGTTTTGTTTGCTCCAATCCATTCACACAGTTCAAGTATGGAGGATTTATTGGATGTGAAATAAACGAAGGAATGCTTTTCGAGTATCTTTAAAACATCCAAATAATCAGACAAGCGCCAATACATATTGTACGTACCAACATCAGTGGAAAGATAAGGCGGATCAATTAAAAAGACGACTCCGGGAACATCCTTATATTGGTTGAATACTGCTTTGTAGTCGCATGATACAATTTCAAGCCCTTTTAAGTAGTCAGAAGACTCCGGATAACCGGTCTTGCGAATGTTGTTATAAAGGACTTCCTTGCGCATTTCGGCTACAGACAATTTATACTTCATGGAGAACATAAGTGAGGATGATAAGGTTATAAAATCCACGTACCCAACATTTAGTTCTTCTTCCTCGATACGTTTAAAAATGCGTTCTCTAAGTTCCCCTTTAATTGGTTTATGTTTGGGTATCGAATTACCCACCAGCTCCCTAATATCGGCAAGCAGTTTATTTGTCTGTGGGATATTTTTCAGTCTGAACCGGTAGTTGTCGAAGTCATTGTAGACAACAGTAGCATCGGGCTTGCTTCTTTTGGCTATATGCGAAAGAAGTCCGGAACCGCCAAACAAGTCCACAAACACGGTATCTTCAGGGAACTGTTCCAAAACTTTAATAAACTCTTTAGCAAACATTCTTTTTTGGCCTACAAATGGCAGTGGTGCAGATAAATTCATATTCTTCATACGTTCAAGTCAAATTTAATGTTTTCAACTCCGGATAACAGTTCCAGAGTCCGGTCAATGTTATTTTCATATATATGCACATTTCCAAGGTCAAGGGTTATGGACTTCAGGGGAAGCTCCACCTGCCTTGCCATCAGATAAAGATGATAAATATCAGCCGGAAGCCCAAGGTTCGCATCAGAACTACGCTGATATGCAGATAGCACCAATTCTCCCTCATCAATTTGGAACTGCACAAGACTCAGGCAGGGTGCCTGGTTGCTTTCCACCCCGGTTTCTCCAAGAAACAGGACATAATTCTTGCTGTTGCGCTTTTCCCGGTTAATCCTGGTTATGAGGGGTGGAAGCTTTTCAAAGTAAGTTGGATAGCTGTTTACAAGGGTATGGCCGCAATAATCCCACCAGGTAATCCCTGCCTCTTTGTATTTTTCCACATCCCGGACTCCTTGCATAAACAGTTTCAATTCCTCTTTCAGCTTTTTCCTGGCTATCCCGTGGCTTTCAAATATGTCAAGTAAATCAGCGGGGGTTAGCATGAGCCTTTCGTTTAATAGATACTTGATACGCCCTTTCCTATTGGTCTGGATTTTGCCCGTTTGGAGTATCTTGTCTAATGTCTGGTAATACTTATTCATGAGCTTTATTTTTGGTTGTACAAAGGTAGCTCTACCGGACAACACAAGGCATCCCCGGCACATCAATCACACTGCACCGAGCGTGCAGTGCTTTCCAAACCGTTTGATAACATCATACACCTTACGTTCGCTTACCGAATATTTATTTGCCAAAAACGCCACTGCATAAGTGGTCTTTTCACCTTGTTTTTTCATGACCTCATACTCCGTATATAAGTCTATGAATCGAAGGTCATCCTGCTTGCCGCCCAAACTTATAAGCATTTCAAGCGGTTCTCTGTTAAATTTAAGTGCTTCAAACAATGTCATATCCAATCATTTTTGTACTTTTGCAATGCCAATCATTTATTTAATGCGTAAAAACGCCACGAGAGTGCGGCAGAGGGCATTGCCCCCGGTCGCGCACTCTCGTGGCGTTTTGTGTTAATAAATGATTGGCGTCTATATTAACAGGCCGGGGGCTTTTTTTATCCCTCCCCCGAAGGGATTGTCAATCACTCAATCCGATATAATTCCAAATTGAACTTGTCCTTTTTTTCCCAGCCTTCAGCCAGAACTGTCTGAATGAATCCTACTGCTTTTGTATAGAAATCTTTCAGTTCTTCTAACTGAGTAAAAGTATGGTATTCCGGTTGTTCATCCGAACCAAACTTAAACGTCACTGGCAGGGTTTCTCCGCCCGTCTGAACGGCCAAATCGTATGCTGCCTTATAGTTGTACTGGTTCTCCACAGAAAGCCATACATGGGCACCATTATAGGCGAATCCGGATAGGATAGCCGCATCAGTCTGGCTGTTATACCAGGACATAACCAATGTGTGGATTTCCTCATCAGTAGGCTTATGCCCGAACTCCTCTTCCATGTAGGAGGCAGAGCCGTTCTCTTTTTCCTGCACATCCCATCGGATGCGCCATTTGTCTTTAACCGGGTTCGTGCATTCCATCAGCGAAACCCCGGAACTTCCTTCAACTCTTCTCATGTAAACACGTATTTGGTTCTACCTTTGCCGAATGTCTCTGTCTTGATGGTCGTTTCAAACGGGAAACCATCCGGCATTTCCTTTACTTGTGCGAGAATATTCTTCATTTCCTCGCTGTTGGTGAAGAACTTCTTTGCCTCGCCGTTCACTTCGATGGCCACAATACAGCGGTCTTCTCCCTGCTCGGTTTTGATACCGGTCTCAAAGTCCTTCACTACAATGGGTAAGTTTACCAGTTCCCGGATGCTTACCACCACTCCGGGGAATCGCTTTTTACCGTCTTCCGGCTTGTAAGCGACATTCAAGTCTTTAAAACTTCTCATTTCTTTGCCTGTTAATTTTTTAAACAACTTATTACAGTCGGCGTGCTTCGTCATGCCGTAGAAACTGGCAATCAGTTCCCGCCGTCTTTTTCTCGATTTTACCTCGTGCATTTTCCGGGCAAACTTCTGTTTGATGCGTTTCCGCAATCTTACATAGTCGGGACGGATAACATAGCCAAGGAAATCAATGCCTTCTTCCACAGGGAACACCCGTTCATTCGGCTTTATTTCCAAGTCTATTTTTCCCATTTGCCCGTGAACAGCATCACGAATCTTCCACAATTCCGCTTTCGTTTTACCGAGTACCAGTCCGTCATCGCAATAGCGATAGTAATAACGAACCCCGTACTTATCCTTCAGATAGTGGTCTAAAAATACAGACAGAAGCAGATTTCCTGCCCCTTGTGAACTGCGCAGTCCGAAACTGATACCTTCCGGCAGCAGCTTAACAAACCGCTCCAACAAGACCAACAGCCTTTTGTCCTTGAACACCCTCCGGAAGCACCACATAACAAAGTCCTGCCGCGCATTGTCATAAAACCTCCGGATGTCAAATTTGTATGCGTAAAGCGTGCCTTCCGGATTTTTTTGCAAATCGGTACGTATGCAGTTCATCAGGTCATGAGTACCGCGCCTTTTGATGCTTGCACCGGTTGTCCGGATATAACGTTTTTGCAGGTGGCGGTCCACCACATTCATGATGGCAAACACAGCGATGCGGTCTTTCATGGACAGGATCTGCAAAATACGTTTTTTACCGTATTCTTCAATTTCCCTCTCATGGTAGCCGCCCAGCCGGAATGAGCCGTCCGCAATGGAAGCCGTCAGTTCGGTGATAATCTTCTCCCTATGGGCAAGCAGGAATCGTCCCTGCCTTGACCTCTTACGATCGGTTCCGCGAAGTACCGAATCGAATGCCTCCGACATATTGGAGTATTCGATGATTTCCTCGATAATATATCCTTCCCTGCGCATAAGCTATTGGTTAATAAACATGGAAGATGAGGGCCTTCCTTTCCCCGGGTCTGACTTCTTCGAACTGATAACAGCCTACCAAACTCCACCCGACGCGTGATTTTTCAGCTTTCCACCTTTTCTGGTGCTGTTGCTGTGGCTTGCTCCCCTCGGCACCGCTTCGGGGACACGTCCCCGCTGCTGTACGCCGATTTGTTAGATTTCCAGACGCGAGCCGACATTCGCATTCGTATTCGAAGCATCGTTATTCGCATTCGCATTCGACACACCGCCATTCGCATTCGCATTGTTGTACCCGCGATAGACCACACGGACTATTGGGGAACTCTACCGCTTGCAAAGTTACTGATTTAACAGGCAAAACAGATAAACGAATTACACTATCATCCAAAATAAAACGGATATACTGCCACCCGCGACGGTGAGCCCCCAATCAATCCAGTCCCAAGGACTTCCCCGAAGAGTATCTTTCAGTTCCAGACAGGAAGCTGCAATGGCCGCAGCATAAAAGGCCGTCCAAGGAGTAAATCCCAATAGACCTACCATCAAACCACCGATAAGATGCTTGTAACGGTTACTCATTTTTAAAAATGCGATAATCTTTTTCATATACCTCAAAATTCTATTTTTTCGACCGGCTTCGCCGGTATTTGAATACCTTTTAAATGGAATTCGGAAACCATCCGAATCCCGTTCTTTCGTTTTAGTCGCTTCGCTCCACGCTTTGGCGCTTTGCGCTTACGCCACCTCGCGTATCGCCTTGTACGCTGCCACGCTTTGCGCCCGGACGATTTTGCCGCGGAAGGCCAGACGCGAGCCGACACTCGCACCGTATTCGAAGCATCGCTATTCGCACTCGCATTCGACACACCGCCACCCGCATACGCATAGTAGTACCCGCGATAGACCACACGGACCGTAGCGGTGCTTATCCAGTACATGTCGGTATAGTAAGTAGAAGATGATCCGTTCAGATTACCTACCGGAATCATGTCCATATACTTGCCGTGCGCCACGCCTGTAATCCACTGACCGCTGTCCTTCTTGCCCTGTACCATACGGATACTGCCGTCAGGCATCCAGATGCGCCATTTGCCCACGTTACCGCTGTCGTTCGGCAGATCCACGCCGTCCATCATGTCATACTTGTTGCCGTAGATGTCCTCATAGCCCAGGCAGCAGATATTGTTCACCTGCACCACAGTCGCCTGTCCGTATTCGTCCCGACTCTTATACCAGGCATACTGGTGCACCAGGCCGTCAATCAGCGAATTCGTGATTTTGTTGTTAATGACATACGCTTCATCGTAGCCGATGGTGTCTGTCATCCCGTGTTCGGCCGTTCCGCCTGTTGTGCGGTTATTGTTATGCTGACCGGCACCGCATTGTTCCTGCATATCCCTGCGCCCGTACTTTGCATAGCTCAGGTTCGCGATGCGGCTGTGCATCAGCGCATCTATCTGCTGCATACCCCGCTGCTGGCTGTAGTAGTGGAAGTCCGTCCAGGTCATACTTGCCGTGGTCGAAGCTCCGGTGATGCAGGCACGCAGTTTACTGCCCACCACCGAACTGCCCACAACGGCACACAGATGCTCCTCATTGGCCACCCAATCCGGTTCCATGTCCTCTATCTTGTCGCTGTGGCTCAGTACCACGCAGTCAAACTCTGCCGTGTTCAGAATGGAGAAATGCAGGGCTGTAGCACGTTCCGGAACGTCTGCTATCAGATACATGCCGGCTTCAAATTTCAAGCCGATGGTCGGCACCACAATACTCTTCAGGATGTTTCCCTCCGCATCAGCAAACACACTGCCGATAAGCCCTGTTCCTGGAACGCTCGGGAAGCGGACACGTCTGTAACCCGACACGTCCACTTTGCACACGGAATAAGCCTTGTCCGTCGTATAGGATTCCATCAGCGTGGGCTTGCCGCTCATGATCTTGCGTTCACCCAGCCAGCCGCCCTGTGTCTCCTTGATGGCATCCAGTGTCAGTACCGTCGCCTCAGGCACCGGGGGCATTTCGTCCTCCGGATAACTGCTGTAGCAGGCGTACTTCTTGTTGTTCAAATAATCGTTGATGCCTTTGCTCCAGTAAAACGGCTCATACATCATCCAGTCTCCCTCGCTGCCGTCCAGCTTCGCCACCGTACAGTCGTTCATATCCTCCGCATCGGCATAGAAGTTCGAGCTTTCGTCATGCAGGGGGAAATAGGTCATCTCCCCGTCCGGGTTGTTCACTTCCACCTGCTGCCCGGCTATCTCCACCTTCCGGCTCGTGGGCATCTTCGTCACCTTGGCCAATACGCGGTGGCGCTTGGACAGGATGGCATTCACATGCCCGCTCATTTTGTACGTATTGCCGAATTTGTACCCCGTCTTGTTGTCCAGGTTCGAAACATTGGCATCGTCGGCCACGCTGTCGTCAAACTCGATCATCGTATAGGGCGGCTGCTTGATGGTCAGTTCCGGATAACGGGCGGCATACTTCTCCAGTTCCTCATCGGCCAGATACTTCGTCAGGGTCAGCTTGCCCCTCAGTCCCGAATGCCGGTCATCCACGGCACCCGTCTGTGTATACGTTCCGTAGTCGTAATACTTCTTCAGCAGGGTTCCGTCGTCTTCCCGGTCTATCTCCAGCACGAAGCGCTCCAGCTTGCCGCTGCCGTTCAGTCTGGCCTGGTGCAGGCGTTCCAGCATAGCGAACCCGTCGATGCCGGGGCAGTTGGTGTAGCGGTAGCCCCGCACATTATTGATCCCTTCCAGTATCAGGCCACTATCGGACAGCTTGGTCAGATATTCCAGGAACAGTTCCTCAATCGTGTCCGGCAGGCATAACTGCACAACGGGCGCACCGGTGGCCAGTTTCACACGGGTCAGCCCCGTACCCCTCACGTCCAGTTTCTTCAGGCGGCCCTGCCAGCTCAAGTCCAAAGTGGCCACATTCCCGTTGTCCCCGTTCCGGGCCAGCCGGTTGTTCCGCATGTTCACTTCTTCCAGAAGCAGCATACCATTGGTCGAAGCCATGAACGAGCCGTTCCGGTAACCGCTGGCTTTCTCCACGCTCATGTCGAGTTTTACCAGTGAGGTCAGCAGACCGAAGTTGAAGCCGATTGCGAACGCATCCTCGTGCCATACCAGCTCCTTGATTTTGGCTGCACCGATAATCTTCAGCGGGTCGTTCTCACCGAAGGCACGGGTCAGCTGCAGGGAATGGAGCACGTCCGCATCCACCACGCCGCTGTCGGCCTGCACGCCGTTGCTGGTGGAGAGCTGCACACGGTACGGGATGGTCAGCCGGTACTGCATCGGTTTCAGTTTATAAGCCTTGTCCAGCGATGCCGTACTCTGGTAGAACTGGGCACCCAGCGTGGATACATAGCCGTACTCCACCTGCTTCAGGTCATACCGGCGTTGGATGAAGTAGTTCCGGTGTGCTTTCAACGAACCCTTCAGACCGTAGATTTGCGGATAGGTCTGTTTGGCACCGTCAGCACCCACCGGCATTTCGTTCAGGAACGGGTAGATGTATTTGAAGATGCCGGACTTGTTATAGAGGCGCGAGCACCACTTCTTCATCTGTTCGGTATCGAAATGGTCAATGGCTTTCTGGATACTGAAGGCACTCATGAAGCTTGCGCCCCCGTTCCATCCGCTCACCATAATCTCCACAATCATGTCCCAGCAATTGGCCACGATGAGGTTCCACAGCCACGAGTTATGACCCTGCATCACATAAGCCCCGTCGCGCTTCGTCTGGCGGTTGTCGTCATACTTCCCGGTCAGGAACGACTTGTTGTCAGAACCGAGCTGGCAGTCGCCGTCATAATAGTCAATCGACCATTTCACACCGTCCCATGTGCGGATAAGCATGTTCTTCGCAAGCTGGTCCACGCCGAGGTTGAACTGCACGTACAGATAGTAGGCAATCAGGTGGGGAAGGTCGAAATACTTCCCGGCCTCTTTCCTGAACGTATCGCTCTGCCACTTGGCGGTAGGGAACTTGTCGCCGTCGTCCTCATAGTCCACCCCCTCGAACGAATGGGATTCCGTGCTGTAAACCATGTTCCTGCCCGCAGGCGTTTCCTTTACGCACCGGTAGACGAAACTCATCATGCGGTCGGTGGCCTTGTACATCTTGTCGTACTTGTCACCGGTACCGAGGTGGTCTTTCAGGTTCGGTTCTTCCTCCGCGTCACCGCCTCCGTCCGACCAGAAGGTATCTTTCGGATGATTAAATTCCAGTCCTCCGTCAAAGTTGTAGTCCATGAAATCCTTATGCTCCGGTTCGGTACTCGGCAACCAGTGGAACAGGCACAGCGGATTGGAGTTGTTCAGCGTCTCGAAGCAGACGGGCAGGTACTGCTTGTGTCCTTCCTCGTCGGCTTCCAGGTAGTTCAGCGTGTCGCCCTCGCCCCATTTCTCGCCGCCGATGGTCTCATCCTGCCCGAAGATGGGGTAGCTGTCGCTCTTCTCGTTGTTCATGTTGTACTGGCCGTAATAGGTCAGGTCTTCGTCGGCACTCTTCGCTACGAACAGGTCGCACGGCAGGCCGTCGATGGCCGAACGGTAATCATCCTCCAGCCCATGGTCTTTGGCGTAACGCTGGGCAGGCGTAAGCAGCCCCATCTCTTTCAGTCCGTCATTGATAAGCTTCGCACCTCCGGTATTGGTGGTCATGGACGAGTCCGAGAAGTCGCATTTGGAACATGCCAGCTTCGCGCCTACCGAGTTCCTGCGTAACTTGAAGAGATTTTTTTTGCCGGTAGTTACCACCGGATTCTTCTGCCTGCCGTTTCCGTCAATCTCCCCGTAGCTCAATGTAACCGTCCAGCCGCTTGCCGTCTTCTGGAAGTAGAAACGGAAGTTCTTTCTGGCATAGTTCACGGAAGAAGTACCCTGAATACGGACATATACGTTGGTAAGGATAAAGTCAAGCGTCCTGTCCTCTCCGTTATAGAAACGGACCTCCCTTACCAGTTTATTGGCCTTCTTGTCGTTCAGCTGGGCCAGTGCATCCACCACGTTCAGCGTGTCGCTCTCGCTCGGAACCTCACTGCCCACGCTGCCCGTGCCTATCAGTACCAGGATCGAGTTCCGGCGCTTCTTCATCAGCCCCATCAGCTTCTCCATGCTCACCGTATCTCCTTCATTCAGCACGCGGTTGTCCTCATCCAGTGAGCGCACGCCCGGTTCCCCGTCGGCATCCTCCAGGTGGTTGCGGTCCACGATGTAGTTGTTCAGCACCTCGTCCGAGGTCAGCGCCTTGTTATAGATACGCACGCTCTTCACGTTCAAGTCGGCACCTGCCGACTTAAATTCCAACTGGCTCTGAATGTCAAAATTCACCTTGTCGAGCCACTTGGAAGCAGCCGACTCTTCACCGTTCACATAGAAACCGATCAGCGTGCGCTGTTCGTTGGTCTGCACGTTCGGATAGAACACGTAGGTAATGCGGATATTCGTACCCGGCTGGAACTTGGTACCCACCGAGTCTTCATAGCGCAGCACCTGTCCGGCATCCATCGCCTCGGTCACCACACCGGTCAGGAACTTGGCCTCTTCCGGAGTCACAATCAGCCCGTACCGGTTGCCGTTGTCCAGCTGCCCCAGGCAGGTGATCAGCTCGGCATCCGTATCCGTCACGTTGGCCGTGCTGTATTCTATCTCCAGCGTCATGCCCACGTCACGGATGGCAAATCCCTCGGGCTTGTCCGCCTCGTTGAAGGGGCGGTAACCGCCGTCAGCGGTCAGGGTCATACCTGCACCACCGGCCAGCAGCAGGCGGTCCTTGTGCCAGCCGCTACCGGCACCATATTCGTTCACGCTCCACAGCACGTCCCGGAACTCCATACGCTTGTCACCGCTCACCCAGCTTGCCGGGTTGTTTTCCGTGTTGCTTCGCCCGAAGGCGTCAAACGTACACACGGCATCCGGTGCCAGCGTGGCTTCAATGTCCGGGTGCGATGTGGTGTTCACCTGCACCTCAAGCACGGCATCGCCGCATGACACACGGTAGTCCAACGGTTCCACGTTCACGTTCGTCCGTCCGTAGCTGCCGGTCTCACCGCGTTGCAGCAGGTCTTCCTTCACCACGCTGCCCCGGTCGGTCACTTTCACACGGGCCGTATACGCATCGCGGTCATAGCCGGCATACGTGAAGTTCCATGCCGTGAACTGCTCTGCCTCCAGCACCGGGTGTTTCCAGTCACGCTGGAACCCCGCTGCCCGGTGGCTGAACATCAGGCCGGCATACGCTGTCACACCTCCGCCTGCCTTCAGCAGCGTAATGTAATGCACCCGGCTCACCACACCGGAGTTCTCATGCTGCGCGTAGGCTTCCACCACGTTCGTACCCTCCTGCATCTGTGTCAGGGGGATGGTCACGTTCTTCTGCTGCACACCGCTGCCGGCCGAAAGACCGAGGGTAAAGGCCTGTCCGCCGTTCACGCGGTAGTAGATGTTCTTCTCACCGCTCGTGCCCTTGGCAGTAAAGGGGATGTTCACGTCATTTTTATATCCCCCGTCGGCCAGCCCGTTGCCCGCCGAGTAGGTGGTCTCCAGCTCCATGGCCACCATGGTCACCTTGGCCGTGGCCGTCTTCATCAGCGTGCCGTCCTGGTAAGTTGCCTGCGCTTCCACCTGTACGGTATAGGCAGTGGCATCCTTCAGGTAGGGCGAAGCGTCAAAGGTATAGCTCTGTCCGGCTGTAACACCCACAAACTCCGCATCCCGGAACTCACTGATGACGGTCGAACCGCGTTTCACGATCACGCGGGCTTTCAGGTCGCTGTAGCCGTCCACCGTACCGCCACCGGCAGTGCCCACACCTACGGAGTATTTCACCACAAAGCCGCTGCCCAGTGCCAGATACTGCGAGGCGGGAAGTCCCGCACCGCCGCTGTCCGTCAGGTCGATGTTCACCACCACCTTGTCATCGTCCGTGTACTTGGAAAAGCGCACTTCCTTCGAGCTCTCGCCGCCCTGGTTGTCCTTCTGCTTGACGGTCATCACGTACTGGGTGCCGTCCTCGCTGTCCTGCACATCCACGTCCGTCACCGTACCCACCATCGCATCGAACACCGTTCCGGATGTAGGAGGTTTCGTCTCGCCGCTCACCAGTTCCTCGGTAGGGGTACGGTTTGACAGTTCCTTCTTCAGGAACGCTTCGATGTCATCGCCTGCATAGGCATGATAGGTGCCGTCCGGCTGTTTCTGATTCCATGGTGTTTCAAGATTCATCGGATGTTCAGTCGCGTTGATGATTCCGCTTATTTTCCTTTTTGCCATAATACTGTCCTTTTATAATAATCATTCATTTATCAGTTTTACTGCTACCGTTCCATGCGTCCGATCCGTTCCACGGCTCGTCGCCTTTCCAGTATCCAAGTCCGAAACAGCTGCTTATCGCAGACCACACCAGTCTTGCCCCGGCATAGACTGCCGACAGGGCACGTTTCCCCACATACGCAGCCGTTATTTCCTTACCGCCTATGGTTATCATCGTCAATCCTCCTCATAAATCAGATACAGCGTATTCGCATCCTTGTCCTGCAGCGCCTCGTAAGCTTCCCCGCTCATCACCTCATGCCGGTAGGCCAGCAGTCTCAGGCTGCCGCCTGTTCCGGTATATACGGCATCACCCAGCAGGTAGAGCTTGTCCGGCAGGATGGCTGTCCGGTCCGCATTCATGAATATGCCGGCAGGAGGCACACCCGCCACATCCCAGTCCCCGTACAGGGTGGAGTCCATGTGGTAGGCGAACTTCCCGGCATCCGCTACATACACTACGCTGCCGCCCGGTTTGGTACTCTTGTCAGGTAAAACGTTGCCTGTTTCCATCCATGAGGAAAAGCGTGCGGTAGCCCCGCCGATGGCTGCTGCCGTAGTCTGTTCCACCTTGGCAGCGGCGTTTTCTGCCTTGGCTGCCGCTTCGTTGGCCTTGGTGGCCGCTTCCGTGGCGGCCTGGGTCTTTTCCTCCAGTCCGGCTACGGCTCCTTCCGCTTTCTTGGCGGCAGCCTCGGCACGGGCGGCGGCATCGCTCGCAGGCTTCCCTATCAGTTCCAGGGGGACGTTCACCATCTTGCCGTCCTTCTCCCCGGGCAGTGATTTCACACCGCTCAGCGAGGTGACGGTCTCCAAGTCCTCCACGCCGGTAGAACTCTGGAGTACACGGTCCAGCACTTCCTGAACCAGTTCTTCTTGTGTCATTTCTGCCATACTCATTCGTTTTTATCGGTTTCTGACCCGCCCAGGATTTCGTTCAGGGCATCTATCACATTGGGAAGACAATAGCGTTCCACCGCCATGTGTATCATCCCGGTTTCCTCATCGCTGAACTCGGTCTCGCCGGTACTCTCGAAAATCTTGAACGCAAGCCGATGGGCCTTGATGCCACTGACACGCGTATACAGCAAATCGGCTATCTGCTCACGTGCATCGAAAACCTCCCTCGTCTGACGGGTTATTCCGGTGGGAACGCTGAAATTCCTGAAATCTAACTTTTTCATATATATCTGTTTTTTAGGATGAATGATTCAATATCTGGTAACGGAATCCGTCCGCTTTTGTAATAAGTACCGTTACGGAGTCCCCGGATGCCATCTCGTAGTTTTGCAAATCTTCATTGTGGTTATAGATACCTTTTAGTATGATATTCTTTGAACCGGGTCTGACCCTGAACGTGACAATGGCTGCAAAATCGGTAGGCAAGTAACTCATGCCGAACTTGTATGTATGCCACAGAACTTTCCGACGGCAGCGTAACCTCTACCTTACTGTAGTTGGGTTCATTGTAATACATCAAAATGATATTGTGTTGTGAGAAATCCACCGTGTAGTTTCCACTTCCGAAGGTAAGCAGCTTGGCTTTCGTATTGATAAACGCCGGGGCAAGTAATGCCGCATTGCTGCTGATACCGTAGTTCTTCGTACCGCCGGTAACATCTATAAACAATCCATAGTTCGCTTGGTCGAAGCCGTAATTCCCGTATATATTGGGGGCTGAGTTCACGATACGACCGACAGCGGTAAAAGCTCCTCCTGCAGAAGACGGTATCACATCATCACCGAACATCACATATCCTTTGCTGCCGCCGACACGGAAAAAATCATCATAAATGGCAAGACCGCCACCGCTCCCGTGAGAGTCGGCCACAGAACCGATACGGCCGTTCCCTATCTCAAAGCCGCCGATTTTCCCTTTGCTGCTGTCTATCTCTCCGGTAAACTTACCGTTGGTCGTTTCAATGCTGCCGTCTTCCAGTATCTTGAAGTTGCCGTTGGCCGTTACCAGTCCCTCCAGCTGTATATGGTCGGCTGTCAGCTTGATTTTGCTCACGGTATTTCCGTACTCGTCCTCTTCCTCCACGCTCACCCCGATAAGGGCAATCTTTCCTGTATTGTCCTGCGCATACAGACCGGAACCTTCAGGCTTTATGACAAGCCCGGTCTCTTTCAGCGCATTACCGTCCTTGTCGAAGACCGCCGCTGAAATCTTTACCAGCCGGTCGCTCTGTTCGAACAGTGTACGGTACTTATAGGCCAGTGCGTCCGCCTTGTTGGTGCTGAACACCAGCAGCGAAATGTAAATCACGCCCGTAAACGACAGCTTGAAGTCGCCAGTGCCGTTCCAAAGTCCGTCCAACGTGAACATCTTCTCACCGCCAACGGGCAGGTCCTCTTCATGGCCGAACATGTTGAAGTTCTCAAACCCGGTCTTATCAGCGTTCACAAATTCTATTTTCAACCTTCCGGCCTTGATAACCCGGTAGCTGAACGACAGATACACCACGCCGGGCACCCGTTCGCCCTGGCTGTTCGTCTGCCGGTACTCCGGTACCAGCCGGAAGTCCTCCAGTTTCTGCATGATATAGCTGTTCCGGATATAGGCATAAGGCACCTTGCCGTCGGTCCGTATCTCGGCATGGCCGTCCGGCTTCGTACCGTAAGGACCGCCGTTCGCCCAGATCCAGCGTCCGCCCAGGGTGAACAGCGTAGCCTTGCTGCCCGTCTTCCATTTGTCCATGCCGTCGGCAAAACTGCTGTTGTCCAGATAACTCTGTTCTTCGCGTATTTCCTTGCGCAAGCTTTCCACGGCTGAATGGATTTTCCCCTCGGTTATCTCAAACCGCGTCAGGATGTCCTCGCCCGTCATCAACACGAACGTACCCTTCAGCCACACGTTGTCGGCATACAGGCCGTTTCCTTTCGCTGTTTGTCTGCCGGGAAAGAGCGCTGCTCCTGATGCCGTCCAGCTACCCAGCCGGCAACGAAGGCAGCCGTTGAAGTTCTTGGCCTTCACACCGTCCAGAATGTCGATACGGGGCTGTCCGTCCTCCGTGGCCGCAATGGATATAAGGTTCTGCCGAGCGGGGTTTCGGTGTTGCCCATCAGCACGCACTCAATCGCCTGCCTCCGGCTTCACCCCGCCAAACTCGCTTACCGGGACCAGTACACCGCCGGCTATCACCGAAGCCACCTCCACCCAGTATGCTTTTAGTTTCTTACCACCCGTAACCGCACAGCGCATCAGGTCATGGGCCACAAAGCCCGATCCTGCTCAAACACGATGCGGTAGTTGTCGCCCTGCTTCACCACGTCCTTGATCTTGCCGTTGGCAGCGGACACCACCAGCTGGCCGCACACACTGCGCACCTTCTCGATCAGCAGTTCCAGCGCCACCAGGCTTTGCCGGGCAGTCACTTTGTCCACCGTCAGGTTTGTCAGTCCGGTCAGCTGGTCAATCCACAGCTGCCAGCCCTCACCGGTCAGCCCGTCCACAAACTCCGTGCTGCGCAGCAGTTCGCGGATCACGGCAGTCAAGTATTCGGCATTGCCCTCACCATCCACGATGCCGCAGGGCTTGCCGCCAGCAGCCTCGCCAAAGCTCACACCCTTCAGGAAGCGGATGGACTCTTTGGCTGTGTCCGGCTGGTTCTTGCTCAGGAACTCTTTCTGGCTGCGCCGGGCGGAAAACAGGTTGTTGTCCGTGGGCAGCGTCTTGTCCCAGCTTCGTATGATGTCCGGAAGGGCAGCGCCTTCCGTCTTTGATTTCGTATAGCTTTTCAGCGCACCGATGCTGTCCGTCACCTTGTCGAACTTGCCCACCTGCAGCGCATCGCTTATCTCGATGTCCATCTGCCCGGGTTCGTTCACCTTGCGGCTGATCTTGGTGATACGGCTCTGACGGTAGCCTTTTTCCGGGAAATACTTCCGGCTCTCCAGCTTCACCCGTCTGCCCACAAACAGGTCTATGCCGTGCTCCTCGATGTATACCGGGTCTGTCGGGGCTTTGTAGGCGGCAATGTCCAGCCAGGGTCCCGGTTGTACTCGTCCACCGCACGCAAACTCCTCTTCTCTTCGGCCAGCCGGTAATACTCATCCGGCATCCGGATATTCCACAGGATATAGGTGTCGCCTGCTCGGGGCACCAGCTTGCCGCCCGGCAGCTGGGTGTCGTCATCGTAGGGCCAGATGGTGATCAGTTCGAATTCACGTGCCGCGCTGTCGTAGTTCACCTCAAAGTAGTGGTCATCGCTTTCTCCCAGTCCGGCAAGGTCGCCCGTCTGGAACGACACACGTTTGGTTTCTCCGGCCAGCTCGTACAGGTTAGGGTCAAAGTCCAGTTCCCCGTCCCGGAAATAATAGACGGTGAATTTGTTTCCTTCATCGTCTGCCACCTCCTCGCTGCGAACCGAGCTCACCGTACCGACCCGACGGGGGAAGATGCCGCTGAAAGCATCCTGCTCGTAATGGTCATAGATGCCATATTCCTCCACGCCCTGCTCGATGTACTTCCTGCCGCCGGGAAGCATCAGACGCGGGCTGCCGTATTTCTCCGCATCGATGTTGCGGGTCGAGCCTACCGGGAACAGGCGCGTATAGAATTTGGCCGTGTTGCTCGTATCTCTTTCCAGGGAGGTCAGCCCCTTGCCATAGCCAAGGGTGATTTCTTCCCCGTGTTCGCAGCGGCACACGTTCACAGTCTGCCCCTCAACCCACCATTCCACCTTGCCGCCTGCCTTTTCCGCGATGGCTTTCAGCGCTTCGTCGCAGTACATCCCCTCGTAGTCTATCGTGATCAGCTCCGTACCTTCCACCGTACCCGTCTTCCAGTCAGTAATGTGGCCCATGCCGTTATTGATAGCCTTCACCACCATCGCCACATGCTCGCGGGGCGTGGCCGTCAGGGTAAACAGGGGGTTGGTGTCCCCGTCCGTCGTCTCCAGCACCAGGAACCGCTTGATTAGGCTCTCGATACCGTACAGCTTCAGGTTATACTCCCATTCACCATCGCTCACCTGCTTCGGCGTGTAGCGTTCTGTCAGCCAGTACCGTTCGCCCAGATAGTCCGTGTAGTCGTTCACGTCCAGGGGCAGGAAGGCATAATAGCTGAACGACAGGGAAAGCACATTGTCTCCCTGCACTTCCTTGCTTTGCGTCGAGCTGTCGTTCACGGCCACATCCGCACGCTTGGTTCCGGCTTTATCATATATCGTTATAAGCATATTCCAATAGCGTTTGAATGGTATATAATCGGTTTCGGTTCCCGGAACTTTACCCGGAACTTTCCGGCATGCACACCTTCCGTCCACAGATAGGTCAGCGGGGTGAACTTCGTACAGTCGGCATACTTCACCCGCAGCTGCAGATCCAGCTGGGGGAAACGGATCTCCAGCCAGCCGTCCTTCCCTTGCTTCAGGAAATTCACAAAGGCAAAGTACTGCTTCATCCAGCCTGCCTGGGTCTTGTTGTAAAGCGCAAAATGCAGCGTCACGTCACGCGCTTCATTCCGTGGGGTCAGCACGGGGCTGTATTTTTCCCCGTGCTCTTCCCGTATGTCCACAGCCGTATCCTTCTTGGCCTTGCTCGGGGTCAGGATGGCCGTCAGGTTCTCCATGCCCCCGCGCCGGTCTTCCACCAGGAACACGCCGTATTCCGTCCAGATGTCCGTGCCGTTCACCAGCACCAGTCCGCTCAGTATATTGCCCATATCACTTCACTTTTAGTCCGTCACGTATCATTTTCTTTATCACTTCCTTCAGTTCGCCCAGGTGTCCGGCGCTCACACCGGTGTTCTCGGCTATCCGGGCCAGATGCCCTTCAGCCGTCCATCTTCTCCACCACGCTTTCCAGCCGGTCGTCCATGCTGCTCCAGTGCTGCAGCCCGCCGGTGAACATGCCCTCCAGTTTCGTGCCCTGGTCCTGCGTCATGGCCGTAAAGCCGCCCGCTTTCGCACTTTGGCTCGTACCGCCCTGCTGCGCTTGTCATAACCGGTGGCTGCCGCCAGGTTGTCACGCAGGGCAAGGGCTTCATCCATATACTGCATGTACTCTTCCATCAGCGCGTTTCCGTTCCGCCTCGGTCAGTTCGTTGTCCTCCATGGCCTTGCCGAACTTCTCCCACCAGCCTTTCAGTTTGTCGCTGTACATCTCACCGATCTTGTTGCTCAGCATCGCCCGCATGAAGTACTCGGATATATCCTCCGCCGCATCCTTGGCACCGTACTTCATGTTCATCAGGTTGTCGATGAAGCTGCTGTACATACCGTCGAACGAAATGCCCGTCAGCCCTTCATACAGCTGGTCGGTCAGTTCCTCCAGCTTGCCGGCCTGGTCTATGTAGTCATCCAGTTTCTCGGTCAGTCGCCCGCCATAGCCTCCCTTACCGGTATTCTGGATTTGCGTCCACATATCCACGTTGCTGCGCAGTGCCTTCATTTCCTCCGGGCTCAGGCTCCACAGGTTCCCGTCCCACTGGCGGCCGATCTGTCCGCTCAGTTTGTCTATCTGTGCCTGGTTGAAACCGCCCCAGTAGTAGTTCCAGCTGTGGTGACTTCCGCTGTAGCGTGCCTGTTCCTTTGCTATCTGCAGATAGTTTGCATTCGTTTCTTTTTGGTATTTGTAAGCATCCCGGTAAGCTTCCACCGATTTTGTCCCCTTGCTTGCCTTAATGGTATCGGTCAGGTCTTCGATGGAAGTCTGCAGTTTCTCGTTCCGGTCCGTAAGACGGTCTATAGCCGCCTGCACTTCCCTGGCGTTCCCGCCGATGCCGAACAGTTTGTTGAAACCTCCGAAAGACACCGTGTTCAGCAGTCCTCCGATACCATTCACAAGGGAACCGCCTATCTGTTTGAACAGGTCTCCGCTGAGGATATTGTCGAGTATTCCGGTTATCGCATTGAAAATGGTATCTATCAATGATGAGATAATCGGGCCAATACCGTCTTTCAGCAAATCCAGTATGGAGAGAATGGCCGATATGATTTGTCCGATGACTCCGGCACTTGACAGGGTTTCGGACATCCGGCTGATGGCATCGCCGACCTTGCCTCCGATATTCAGTTTTGAAAGACCGGTAAGCATGTTCTGGATTCCTTCAAATGATCCCTGCAAGGTTCCGCTCGCAAAGCCGTGCAACCCGTCGGATACCATGTTCAACCCGTCAACCGTGTCCCGGGAGGCACTTTTCACCTCCCGGCAAGCGCCTTCATTTCAGAGGTGGCGTTCAGGTATTCTTCGTCAGCTGAAATGCTGGACGATTGGGCCATTTGAAGAGCGATTTTAGTACGTTCTATTTCTGCCTGGTTACCGCTTTCAAGAGCCTTGTTGTAATCGGTCTGCGCTGCTTTTAACCGAATGAATGCCGCTTCCTGCTGCAGTTCCGCATTTTGCACGCGTGTTACGGCATCCCCCAAAGCGTGCATCTGCGTTTGCAGCCGGGCAAAATCCAATGTCCCGTTGCCACCGGGGAGCATGCTTTGAATCCGTTCGATGGCATCGTAAACGACCTGCTGGTCTGCGGCTCCCGTTTTTTTGAACTCATCCGTCTTGACATACTGTTTAAGCTCGCCAAGCAGGTTCTTCATCTGGTCTGCAAGCAGACCGGTCAAATCCCCGAACGCTGCTCCCCAGTCTATCTTCTGGGTAAGGGCTTCCATGTCCACTTTGTGCACAGCCGCATCACGCTGCTTCTCCAAAGTCAGCCTTTCGCCCTGGGACTGTGCCTTGCGGATTTTCTCGGCATATTCTTCAGCGATGGCCAGTTTCTGCTGCTGGAAGGTCCCGTATTCCTTCAGATAGTCACGCATGGCTTCCGCCTCTTCCCTGTACACGTCCGCCTCCGCTTTTTTCCTTGACTCGGTGTTTGAGGCACGGGCTTTTTCAAGTTCATCCTGTTGCTCCCGGTAAGTCCGTTATCTCCGGTGGAAAGACCGGCTTCCTTGTTCTCACGCTTCCAGTCGGCTTCCTGCCGGTTTATTTCTTCTTTCCGGGCGTTATAGTCATATTCGATTTGTGCCAGTTTCTTTTCGGTACCGGCTTGCATACGGTCTATCTCTTCCTTCCGGTTCTCGGCCTGCAGGGCGGCAAGATCCTGCGCCAGCCTGCGCTCTGTGGCAAGCCGTTGCTTGGCTTCCGCTTCCGGATTCTTCCCGGACTGTTCGGGGTCGGTATGTCCGCCGATATTTCCTTTTTTGGCTGCTTCTGCCGCTTTCTTTACCTCTTCCTCCGCTTTTTTCAGATAACCGTCGCGTTTGTTTTCGGCATTTTTCAACAGTATGTCATAAGCTTCCTGATCATGTTTCTTAATGGCAGCCTGTGCATCATAGAACTGCCCGGATTCTGCCATGCTTGACTGCATGATATATTGTCCCCATTTCCCGAAAAAACCCATGGCGCTTTCCGCCTCTTCCGGTTTCTGCGCCTTGATTTTATTCACCTCTTCATCGGCTTCTGCAGCTTTTTTTACAAGGTTCTGGACATTGGCCTGGTGCAGCAGGACCTGTACATAGTCCTCGCTCTTTTGGATAAGGGTATCATACCATTCGGAAAGTGTTTTATAATACCCGAAAGATTCCCCGTACTTGCGGTTCAGTTCCTCTACCTTCGCCTTTTCCTGTTCCTTGCTGCCGGTGAAGTTCTTTATTTCATCGATGACCGATTTCAGTTCGAAGCGGGTACGCACCATCTGGGCACGGCCGTCCTTCTCTATCTCGGTCATTTCCTTGACTGATACGTTGAATTCATCCACGCCTTTTTTGGCACTGAACAGGTTTTTCGTCCAATCCCAGATTTCATCACCGTACATTACCAGCAGCATGATGCCGGTGGTCATGGCCGTCTGCCAGGAAAAGAGCGAGGACAGGACCTGTTTCCATACCGGTGTGCCTTTCTTGCCTGACTTCTGCAGCTCATCATATTCCTTACGGGCACGGGCCAGTTCGTCCGTAAAAATCGGCAGGTTGTTGGATATGGCCAGAAAGAACATCTGCGGTCCCATGGCCAAGGAAGGCATTTCACGGGCCATCTGCTGGATGCTGTTGTGAAGCCCGTTGAACTGGCGCTGTGCATTGGGCATGTCTGCAGGGGTGACCTGCACGGATTCCGATTCCTCCTGCAGCAGTTTCAGTTTGCCGCGCAATTCCTCAAGCTGCTTCTCCAGTGCATGGATCTGCGCGATATTGGCACTCTGGTCCAGATTGGGGGCAGCCGTCTCCCCGGCAAGGCGCAGCCTTTCCAGTTCAGCCTCCAGCAGCCTGACGGTATTACGCAGTTCCAGCGCCTCACGTTCGGCCTTGTTCATGCCGGGCGTGAGTTTGTCCTTCATCAAAAATTCAACTTCTACAGGTTTGCTCATTCCAGTTTGCTTTGAAAAAATCCTACTATATCGTTCGCTTCATCCTCGGCGCTGTGTTCCGGTCTGGGAGCACCGTTTCCGCCGCCTTGCTTTTTCCGCACATACCGCGGCGCGTCGCTCAGCATCATGATCAGCGTCTGGTAATTCACCCCATCAAGGATGTAATCCACGCTCCAGCCGGTCGCCGATGCAATCTGCCACACGAAGCCGAAAGGGCTATGGGAACCTTCATACCGGGTTCTTAACTCCCCTTCCTTGCCTGGCTCAGTCTCGGAGTCATCGGGTTCGCCCGCGCTGTCGAGCTGATAATACGCATAAAATCCTTCGTGCCCATCAGACGCTCGAATGTTCGGAACATGGCCGTCAGATAACGCCACTCCACAAAGTTCCGCAGTACCCACGCTGTCACCCCGATGCCCACGTGCCGCGACACGTATCCCCGGCATACCGTATAGGCCAGCAGGCGGCTCACAGCCTTACCATGCTCCGCCACAAAGGCCAGTTCCTCGGTCTTGTCCTTCGGTTGCCAATCGGGTTTGACACCCGTCTTCAGGTATTCCCGCGCCAGCAGAATCTGACCCCGCAGCCTCGGACGCTTCATCGTCACACGCACCTCCACCGGGCGTTTCAGCCACGGAAGCTTCCACCTTTTAAGAGGTACGGACACGCCGCTGTCAAGCAGCGCGTCCGCACACTCCATCTCTATCAGTTGTTCCAAACGGTCAGCCATACGTTAGCCCTCCTCACTTTGGAGCGATGCTGCAGCCGCGGCTTCCGCCGGCGGCAGCTTGTACTGCCCCCACTCGTCCGGTATTGCTTCCGTATCGAACACGCCGTAAGGCTGCGAACCGTCCTCCGGCATCGCCACTTCGAGCGTAACCTCTATCTTGGAGGTTTCTGTAAGGGTCAGCTTGCCTGCAGGATTGGAAAGCAGCGTGGCGTTGGGAATCAGTACACTCTGTCCGGACACGAGGGAGAGTTCCCATGGTCCCTGCATGACAAGCACCTCCGACGGGGCTGTCCAGCCGATCGGAGTTTTCTTTTCCGAGTCTTCTTTCTTATAATGCAGGCTGCCGCCAAGCAGTTTGTGCAGGTTCGAATAGTTCATCTGGATCACATTGAACGTCGGGGCGATGCCGCCGTTACTCTGTGGGATGACCAGCACCGGGGCACCCTGCACCTGTTCGGCCTCGATCTTCGCGGCCTCGGGTTTCTTGCCGCCCAGGTCAAACGAGTTCTTTTCAATATACCCGATTGTGAAATCCTTATACTTTACGGCTCCTATGCCGTACATGAAATTCTTGTTCATCGTTTATAAAGTTTGATGGTTAATAACACACCGGCCAATAAGCCGGCCAATACACCTGTGATAAACGTCCGCATCCGGTTCGGAGGGCGTTTTTCTACTGTTTGAACGTCATTTGAAATTTCGCTCTTGGTTTCGCTACGGATGCGCGCCAGCTCTTCTTCATACCATAGCACCAGCTGCTGCAGACTGTCACACGAGGCTTCGGCCACGATGTTCCCGCTGTCGTCGCTGCCTACGGTCAGATTCGCCTGTCCGCTCTTGCCACGGTACACGGCACCTTCAGGAAGTTTACGGAGGCTGTCCGCAGGTATAGACAGCTTCACCGAACTCGCCGGTATACCCGCCATCACCAGTCCCGCCCGTCGGCTTCCGCTCGCGCTGTCGGTGCTTGCCGATTCCGTCTGTATCTTCTCCACCGTCGTGCTCTTCCTGCTGCTTGCGCAGCCCGCCAAGCACAGGACAGTCATCATGATGGCGGCAACTGTTGGCAGTGTCAATGGCCTTGCGCAGTCGCGCCATTTCGCGCTTGTTGGCCTGCAGGTCTTTTCTTGTTGCATTCAGTTCTTCTTTTAAGGGTACCACAATATTGCTCACCAAAACGCGGGTGGCATGTTCTGCGTTATCCACACGCACACCCTCTGCGTCGGCTTCGGCTTTCATCGCTTCCGCTTTCGCTTTCCTCACCGTAGCACGCAGGGAACCGATGGCTGCTGCAGTGCCCACAAGGCCGCCGCTAAGAATAATGTTCATGATCTCGCTAAAGTCCATACCACCCGTTTTTTAGTCAGTCAACCTTTTATTCTGCTTCCTCGCGTTTCTTTCGGAATAGTCCGATAACCCATTGCACCAGTCCCGTGTCGGCTACCCCATTGGCTACAAGTGAGGCACCAAAACCATAGAGCAAGGCAATGTCCCAGCTCACATCACTCACAAATCCGGCATCAAGCCACCACAGTAGCATCGCGCACACCAAGCCCACACACCAGCTCACCAGCTGCGTCACCCAGCCTTTCATGTTGGGGAACAAACCTTTCAACCCTTCAGTAAGCACCACCACACCGCCGACGAAACCGGCAAAGGTGCCAATCATTGCGTCATAGTCCGTTGCCGGAACATCGGCCCCTTGGGCCATCACAGCCGATACTGTTCCCAGCATCAGCATCATAAACAGCATAATTCGTTTCATTGATTGCTTCTTTTATTATTGGTTAATACCTATTTCTTTCAGCCATTTCTGTACATCGAAACTGGGGCAGGCTTTGGCCGCCAGCTCGTTGTGTCCCACAATGCGCACATCCGGGAATCTGCGATGGAAGTCCTTCACATACTTCTCCAGTGCCTTTTTCTGGCAGCCGGTGCGGGTGTCCTTCGGGGTCTTGCCGTCCTTGGCCACACCGCCGGCATACACAATGTGGCGGCTCACGCTGTTGTACCCCTTGGCTCCGTTGGTCACTTCCCAGGGATCCACCTGCGCATCCTCGTTGTTGTTCACCAAGCGTTCCACACCGCCCTGCAGGTGGAACAGGTCGGTGTAGCCCACCTGTTTCCAACCTCTGCCACCCTGGCTTACGGGCGAAGTGTGCCACTTCCGGATGTCCGCCGATGATACCTCACGCCCCTCCGGGGTTGCCGTACAGTGAATTACCAGATACTTCAATTTTGCCATACCATCTTATTCTTTCTGGTTTTGGGTAATGGTAATCTTGGCCGTCTTGCTGCGGTCGGCATTGAGCGTAAGGGTCAGTGTACCGGTTTTCTGACTGCCACTGTTTGCACCGGCCGAAATCTTCACGCCTTTATCCGTCGCTTCCACCTTGAAGCCGGCAGGGGCACTGCCTATCTCATATTCTCCGCTGGCGGTCACGGTCACTTCTTCACTGCCACCGGTTGCCTCAAGGGTCACACTGGCAGGGTCAACTGAAATCTTCTTCTCGCTCGCCTTGAACACGGGGTTGCTTCGCTTGTCCAGCACCACCACTTCTTCACCGAAGGCAATGTTCGTGTCAGCCTTCATCAGCATCTTGAAGAAGTACAGTTCGCTCGCGTTCGAGATCTTGTCAATCTGAATCACGTCTTCATCGTCCTGCAGGTTCACAGCCGCAAACAGGTTGCCGCCGGGGCGAACAGAGGGTGCACACAATCAGATCGGGCCAGGCCGCAAGCGTCTCAATGGTAATGCCCTTGTAGCGACGGGCATTCACATCGGTTTCGCTCGTGTTCTTGGACTCGCGCTGGGTCAGCTCGTCATCATACTTGTCAAAGTCGTTCACGCTCATCAGAATGCGGAGGTCCGGGTTGTTGCGGATGGCCACGGGAATCTTCGCACGCATGGCTTTCAGTCTGCCCAGCATGGTCGATTCTGCGCTGTCCACCACAATCACCTCAGTATCCTTGGCCATCTGGGTCAGGATGCCGTTAAACAAGTGGTCGTCATCATCCCCATATTCACCGTTCACATAGTGGTCACCCAGTTCAAACTGTACCCGCTTGGCCAACTCGGCAAGCAGGGCGTTCTGCGCTTCGGGCGGAAGTTCCGAGAATACCAGGTTGCCCTTCGGCTGCCATTTGCGCCAGATGTTCTCGAACGTGCGGGGGTTAAACACCGTAAAGGCCATGAAGTCCACCGGGTCAAGACTCTTTTCGTCGTAGTTGAAGTTGCCCTTCGAATCCTCCACGCCGGGGTTCTCCTTGCGCTTCTGGAGCATCTTGCCGGTCTTCAGGCGCGGCAGGCTGATTTTCTTCTCCACACCGGGAATCACCATGATCAGCCCCTTTTCCACAATCTCATTGCTCGTAGCGGCAAGCGTCAGCAACTGTTCCAGTACCTCGCCGCTGTAATTCGTGTTTCTTACAATTATTGCCATAGTTCAATCACTTTTTACGTTTGTCCTTAATTTCTCGCATACGCCTGTTCCAGGGGCTTTCTTCACCATTCGGTTCCAGATGCAGGTCTTCCATCACACGGCGCTTTACCGGCAGTTGGGCCAGGGCCTTTTCGCCGTTCTCGCGGTCATTGGCCAAAAGGTTTTCGTAGATGGGGCGGGTAGTCGCATCAATGCGACCGTCCTGCTCGGCTGCGTCAAGCAGCTGCTTGCGGGCGGCAAGGTCTTCGGCTTCAGCCTTGTCTTCGTAGGTCTTCACCTTGGCCTTCAGGTCGGTGTTCTCTTTCGTAAGGATAGGTACCTTGCCTGCCTCTTCCTCCAGTTGGTCCATCAGGCGGAACACATCCGCATCACTCGCGCAGTCCTTGAAGCGCGGGCGTTTCTTTACGTCTTCCAGATTCATGTCTTCTCTGTTTTTTTGTGGCTCAACGAGCCGGTTATTGAATAAAGTATATATCTGCGCCGGTGTACTGTCTGCCGGCACGGGGTCTGCATCATAGATGTCGTCTATGAAACCAAGGTCCAGGGCTTCCTTGGCGGTCAGCCAATGGTCCTCGCCGTCAAAATAGGTCTGTTTCACTTCTTCCTTGCTCATGCCCAGCCGCTCGGCATAGATTTCACTCAAGCTGCCTTCCAGGCTTTCTATCTCTTCCATGCAACGCTGCAGGTCCTGCTTGTTGCCGTAACACCCGCCGCTCACACTGTGCAGCATCAGACGGGCATATTTGCTCATTTCTACGGGCTTGCCGCAAAGGGCTATCACACTGGCCATGCTGGCGGCTATGCCATCCACATAAATGCGGATGTCGGCCTGGCTATGGCGCAGGGCGTTGAATATCGCAATGCCGCTGTACACTTCCCCGCCGTTGCTGTTGATACGCACATGGATGCGTCGGCTCACGCGTTCGGCTTCCATCAGTTCCTGGGCTATGCGCCCGCTTTGCACCTCCGTATAGTCTCCGATGTCCCCGTACAGGAATATCGTACTGGTGCCGTCGTCACTCGTTGTAATATTGAAAAATCTGCTCATCGTCATGTCTTTACCAGCGGTTTCCCCGCCTTTCGATGGTGCGAAAATAGAACATTCCCATGGCACCAAGAAACCGCGTCCGCATCATAACGTTTTCTGGCGTTATCATAACGCTGTAACCCGTCATCATGCGTACGCGCTTTTACAAACCCCGCTTTTTCATGCAATTTTGTAACGTGATTTACAACTAAAAAGGACGATTTATGGCAGATTTGACGAATGCCCAGAAAAAGGAATGGGCAAAAACTTTGTACCTCAAGGAAAACCTCACACAGCAGGAAATCGCCGACCGGGTGGGCGTGTCACGGGTGTCCGTGTCCAACTGGGTACGGGCCGGGAAGTGGGAGGAACAGAAGGTGGGGCTTACGCTCACAAGGCAGGAACAGGTGGCTAACCTCTACCGGCAGGTGGCCGAAATAAACAAGGCCATCGCCGAACGGCCCGAAGGGGAACGGTTCCCCTCATCCAAGGAGGCTGACATCCTCGGGAAACTGTCGGCGACCATACGCAACATGGAGCAGGAAGTGGGCATTGCCGACATCATCAGTGTCCTCACCGGGCTCATCGACTGGGTACGGGCGGCCGACCTCGAAAAGGCAAAGGAAATTACACGCCTGGCCGATGCGTACATTAAAGACAAATTATAAAGGGATAGACAATGAAACAGACTGACAGACTCGCTCTCCTCGATTGGGAGAAGTACAAAGAAGACATCGCAAGGGCTACACCGGTCGATAGGAACATGACGGCAGCCGAACGGGAAAAACACCGGGAATATCTTGAGAAACATCCCATAGAATGGATCAAGTTCTTTTTTCCGAATTATGTCAAATATGAATTTGCCGACTTCCAGAAAAAGGCTATCCGGCGGATCATTGCACACGATGAATGGTTTGAGGTGCTTTCTTGGAGCCGTGAGCTGGCCAAATCCACCGTCACCATGTTCATCGTCATGAATCTCACGCTTACCGGACGCAAAAAGAATGTGATTCTGACCTCCAACAGCAAGGACAATGCGGTGCGCCTGCTCGATCCCTACCGGGCCAATCTCGAAGCCAACGGACGCATCATGGCATACTACGGCAAACAGGAACTGCCGGGCTCATGGACCGAGGATGAATTCACCACCAAAGGGAAGGTCTCTTTCCGCGCACTGGGTGCCGGACAATCTCCGCGTGGTTCGCGAAACGAGGCCATACGTCCCGACGTACTGCTGGTCGATGACTTTGATACGGACGAGGATACCAAGAACCCGGACATCATCCAGAAGCGCTGGGACTGGTGGGAAAATGCGCTGTATCCCACAAGGTCCATTTCCGAACCTACACTGGTCATCTTCTGCGGAAACATCATCGCCAAGGACTGCTGCGTGGTGAGGGCGGGCGAAATGGCCGACTCCTGGGACATCGTGAACATCCGCGACAAAAACGGTTTTTCCACATGGCCGGAAAAGAACTCGGAAGAGGACATCGACCGCACACTGTCCAAAATATCCAAAAAGGCGGCACAGGGAGAATATTTCAACAACCCGATTTCCGTGGGAGAGGTATTCGAAAACATTGCATACGGCAAGGTTCCGGCACTCTCCAAATTCAAGTTCCTCGTGGTGTATGGCGACCCCACCGGGCGAAAGCAAGGGTAAGAAAGGCAAATCCTTCAAGACGGTTTCGCTCTGTGGCAAATTGGGTGGCAGGCTTTACGTCATCAAGACTTTCCTGGCACAGGCGCTCAATGCGGAGTTCATTGACTGGTATGTCCGGATGCTTGAATTTGTCGGGGGCAAGACCAATGTCTATTGCTACATGGAGAACAACAAGCTGCAGGACCCTTTCTTCCAACAGGTGTTCAAACCGCTGGTGGCAAAAGTACGCCGCGAACAGAAGATTGCGCTGTTCATCCGGGGCGACGAGGAGAAGAAGACGGACAAGGCTACGCGCATCGAGGCCAACCTTGAACCGCTCAACCGCGAGGGGAACCTCATCCTCAACGAGGCTGAACGGGACAATCCGCACATGAAGGAACTGGAGGATCAATTCAAGTTGTTCACCCTGACCATGCGCTATCCGGCCGACGGACCGGATGCGGTCGAAGGGGCGAACCGTATCATTGACGAACTGATCAGGCGCATTGAACCGCCCGTATTCCGATCACGGAAGGATGTAAGAAAACGGAATAAGAAAAGATTATGACAACTCTAAAACAATAGGACTATGAGCAAATTTGTTGAACTTACCGATTACGATGCGAGCATCCACCGAGACATCCTCGACGCACTGGTTCGCGAAGACGAAACGGTCATTGAGGTTTGCGAGGACAGGGCCATTGCCGAAATGCGGTGTTATCTGGGCAAACGCTACGACTGCAACAAGATTTTTGCAGCCACCGGCGAGAACCGTAACCAGCTCGTGCTGATGATGGTCATCGACATGGCGGTCTATCACATCTTCTGCATCCACAACCCGCAGAAACTTTCCCAGGTACGCAAGGATCGTTACGAACGGGCGGTGGAATGGATGAAGGCGGTGGCCGACGAGGACATTTCAATCGAAGGGGCTCCGCTGCTGCCCGAGGAACAAAGGGCGGGCAGGTCGGATTTCCGCATTCAAAGCAACCGCAAACGAACGAACCACTGGTAAAAAGCAAGCATCATGAAAAAGAAAAACAGAAAAACTGGCAAAGCCGGCATCATCACCGTAGGGGGAAACTTCACGTTGCCGGGACAAAAGAGACCGAATGTGATTGTGCTCACACAGCCCAAACGCTTCGGGCTGGACATTTCCGACTACATGGCAGCCGTAAGGGTGGCCGAGAATGTCGATTTCTCGCGACGTTACAAACTTTATGACCTCTACGAGGACATTCTGATGGATACCCACCTTTCCTGTGTGCTCGAAAAGCGAAAGAATGCCGTGCTGTGCTCCAACATGGAATTCCGGGTGGACGGGAAGCCCGACGATAAAATCAACGAACAGATACAGTCGCCCTGGTTCAACCGGCTGGTGGGTGACATCCTTGATGCGAAATTCTGGGGCTTCTCGCTCTGCCAGTTCTACAAGCTGCAGGAGTGGGTGGATTATGACCTGGTACCACGCAAGCATGTGGATCCGGTCAGGGAACTCATCCTGCGCCACCAGACGGACATTACCGGCCATTCCTGGAATGAATATACCGACCTGCTGTTTGTGGGTTCACCGTCCGATTTGGGGCTGTTGGCCAAGGCTGCACCTTGGGTCATCTACAAACGTAACACTACGGGCGACTGGGCACAGTTCTCCGAGGTATTCGGCATGCCTATCCAGGAATATATCTATGATTCCGACGACGACGAGTCACGCCAGCGGGCCATGGAGGATGCGGCCAATGCCGGAAGTCTGGCGCAGTTCTTCCATGCCAAGGACACGGAACTCAAACTCACGGAAGCCGGAAACAAAACAGGGTCTGCCGATGTCTATGAACGCCTCTGCGAGCGGTGCAACAACGAAATTTCCAAACTGATACTGGGCAATACGCTGACCACCGAATCGTCCGAAAAAGGCACGCAGGCTTTGGGTACGGTTCATAAGAAAGTAGAGGACAAGGTACTGGAGGCCGACCGGAAGTACGTGCTCAACGTGCTGAATTACGACATGACGGACATTCTGCTGCGCATGGGCATCAACACCGAAGGGGGTACGTTCTGTTTCCCCGAACCGAAGGAAACGGATGCCGGTACCAAAATATCCATCCTCACGCAGCTGAAGAAGAACTTCAACATCCCCATCGACGACGACTATCTCTATGAGGAATTCGGTATCGACAAACCGGCCAATTACGAGCAGCTGAAGGCGGAACAAAAGACGGCTGAACAAGCCGACCAGATTCCAAGCCCGAAGAAGGAGCCGGAGCCAGCGAATAAGGGACGGGATGATGAACCGACACCGAAACAGAAAAGAAACTTCCGGAACTGGCTCAAAGGTTTTTTCGTGAAAGCCCCGGCAGACGGGGCAGCTTTAGACTGGTAGTCGACAGACTGTATGCGGCTGATAATGGCAGCATCTCCATGGAGTTTGACTTCTCCGAAGAGGTGCTGCGGCGTGCCTTGCTGAACATATACAGCAGGGACTTTCATCCGGCAACCGAAATCGAAATCAACCTGTTCAATGAAATATGGGCAAAGATGGACAAGGCGGCAAAGGAAGGGTTCAGCAAATCCAAGGCCATTACTCCGGACGAGGATTTCAGAAATGCCATACTCCGGAACAATGCCGTATTCTCGGCATTCAAGGTACATCGTATGCAGAATGACATGGCACGACTTTTATTGGATTCAAACGGCATTTTAAAACCGTTCGACAAATGGGTACAGGAAGTCTTGCCCATTGCTTCCCATCAGGTTCGTCACTGGCTGCGGACGGAGTATGATACGGCGGTCATCCGGGCGCATCAGGCGGCTGACTGGCAACAGTTCCTGCGCGAACGCGATATTCTGCCCAACCTCAAATGGCTACCGTCCACCTCCATTCATCCGGGGGCTGACCACCGCCCGTTCTGGAATACCATCCGGCCGATTGATGACACGTTCTGGAACATCCACCGACCGGGCGACCGGTGGAACTGCAAGTGCGACCTCACTGCCACCGACGAGGAGCCGACACCACTTCCGGACGAAGACGACAAGAACAAGCCCCAGCCCGGACTGGATAACAATCCGGGAACGGACGGCAAACTGTTTTCCGACAATCATCCATATCAGGCAGAAGCCCACAAGGGTGCCCAAAAAGCGGTGGATAAACTTATGGCCCGTATTGACGAGATGATTGCGGAAATGCCGGACTACCTTACCGGGGAGGAAAAAATGGCCATTGCCCGGAACAACCTCGAAATGGAAAAGGCTCTTAAAATCAAAAAAGGAAAACCTATGGATGTGGATAAGGCGGACAAACAGAATGCAAATCCCAAACATGTGGAAGAGTATATTTTGGATTCCAAAGGAATATACCGCGATAAAAGGGGAAACAGATACCGGAAGAACAGCGATTACGATAAAAAACGGGATACTCCATACAGTATCAACTGCCAGACTTGCGCACCGGCATACGCTTTACGATTACGTGGATGGGATATTACCGCCAAAGGCAATGTCGCAGGGTCTAAACTTGAATATCTGAGTAATGGACGTGCTTTTGAAGTCTGGAAAAACACCGACGGTACTCCGGCGCAACATATAAGTATAAACAGCTGGCTTGCGCACAAAGGATACCTGAAAATGACCCCTAAAAGGTACATGGAGTATTTCAATGAGGTATGTAAGGAAGAAGGCGTGTATGAATTGTGCATCGGCTGGAAAAGTGGAGGAGGTCATGCTACAATCCTGCAACGGTTTGCGGATGGTGAACTAAGGTATATCGAACCCCAAAGCGATAATTCTGCCGGTTCAGGAATGGAATGGAAAGACGTAAAATATTTATGTGAAATAGGAGCTGCGACTTCCCACAACTGCAGGGGAGTCCTGAGAATTGACAATAAGCTATTCGATGTCTCCTTCCTCGATATTTTCGATACATGAATCGATAACGTCAAGGGATAACGGACCGGTTATTTCGGTTGCGTCTTTACCGTCATACAGATAGACGAAAGGATAACCGGTACAGGAGTCCCCCGGAAACTTGAACACATAGGCTTCCTGGCCTTCATAAATACCAAGGTATTCGAAGGTGTCACCGTATTGCTCAATAAGTACACGGGCCTCGTTCTTTACTTGTTCCGGTATATTCATAACGCATAAAAGGCATATTGGAAGCCTCGGTTGCAAAGTTATAAATTATTCTTGAATTACTGATGATTATGGACATAAAAGATTTTACGGAAATGATAAAGCGGAAACGTGACAGGCTGGACAGTATGATGCGCCGCAAAATGCCAGTCATGGTAGGACGAATGGCCAAAGACCATTTTCAGGATAACTTCCGGCAGGGTGGATTTGTCAATGGCGGTCTTCACCCTTGGCCCAAAGCCAAACGGCTGTCCTCGGGAGGTTTCGATGCCGCCAGCAATTATGGAACGCTGCTCTCCGGCAGGAAACATCTGTTCAAATCGGTCGGATATACACCTGCAGACTACCGGGTAAGGGTATTCAACGAGGTGGTCTATGCACCCATCAACAACTGGGGCGGGGAAATCGATGTCACCGTCACAGACCGCATGAGGCGCTTTGCATGGGCCAAGTTCTACAAGGCTTCGGGAAAAAGAAAAAAAACCGGCACAGGGCAAAAGAAACGCGTCAAACGACGTTCCAAGCCGAAGGAACTGAATCCGCAGGCACAGTTCTGGAGGAACATGGCGCTTACCCAAAAAAAGAAACTGCACATCCGCATCCCGCAGCGCCAGTTCATGGGCGAAAGCGAAGAATTGAACCGGCGTATCCGGGAAAAGGTGGACCAGGAAATTACCAACATTTTAAACCAATAACGATATGGACGAAATTTTTATCGCAATCATGGAACAGATTGCACAGGAAATGCCGGAACTCTCTCTCATCGACGAGGACTACGGACAATTGGAAATGGGAGCAGAAGAAGACCAGTACCCGGTCACTTTCCCTTGTGTATTAATCGGAAATACAAACTCCGACTGGCACGACCTCGGATACGGGGCACAGAAAAGCGAATCCGCACTGACCGTCCGGCTGGCCATCGATTGTTACGACGATACAAGCTACGCATCCGGCACGTATGACAAGGTGAGGGAAAGGCAGCAGCTGGCCAAGAAATTATACAAGTCGCTGCAGTGTCTGCAATGCACGGACAACGCTTCGCCGCTGGTACGCGAGAAAAGCCGTTCGTATGCCATGCCGCATTACATCAAGGTCTATGAAATGACGTTCTCATTCACACTGCACGATGAATCGGCCATGCCGTCATCTTATGGGGAATAGTTCCAGCTGGGCGGCAGTCAGACGGGGGGCTTTCACCTTGGGAACAGGCTTCAGATTGTAGTCTGTTCCCTCACGTGATTTCCGGCGGATGATGGTCATGATACGTTCCTCGGATATAAAGAATTCGCGCTCCGACAACACTTTTAAAGCATCGTCGAACCGCAACCGCTGTATTTCTGTCCAATAGTAGTAACGACGGCATAGTGCCTCGTCACGCAGCTTGATCAGTTCTTTATCCCGTCCTTTGCCCATACATTTTATTTCTCTTACAAAAATAACTGATTTCCATCTATTTTAAGAACAAAAGCGCCGCAATTATAACAACTGCGGCGCTTTCTGTTTATAGGGTTAACGGGTTTCGGCTACAAACGGCAGAAACTGGGTTCAATGCGGGTCCATACGCCGTTTTCAGGGTTGCGGCGGCTGAAGTAGTAGTTGGTGGCATTGCGCTGCACTACATTAGCTTCCTTGAACAGGCGCATGATGTCTGCATACTCTTCATCGAACTTATCTTCCAGTTCATACAGCTTTGAAATGCTCTTGTAGTCCAGGTCGCCCATCTTGTTGCGCTCCAGCAGGGTCATGGCCATCTGATACATCGGATCATCAGAACCTTTCTCGCTGTTCTGCATGTAGCGCTTCAAATAGTCAATCAGACGGTCGGCTGCCATGTCGGCTCGTTCATCGAAGCCTTTCACCTTGTTGCTTTTCACTTCCAGACGGAAGTCTCCGTCCGTAATGGTATAGCTGCGCTGTTCGTCGCTTTTCACCTGGCCGTATTCCTTCATCACCTTGGTAAAGGCATCGGCTTCTTTTTCCAGCCATCCGCGGAACCCGGTCACGGCATTCACCATCTCAAGAACGTTGGTCTTTACTTCGTGCATAAACTCACCGCGTAATGCCTCGTAAGTTTCACGACGGGCGATGCGGTCTTCTTTCTCTTCTTGCTGCAGCTGGGCCATGAGGGCTGCTCGCTGTTCTTTACTCAGGGACTTGATGTCCACACTTTGATTGTTCTTTTCCATTTTAAATCATTTTAGTTGTTAATCAGCTATTACTTTGTCATCCTTCAGCAGCAAAGCGAATGTCCTGTCTCTTTCTGCTTTGGTTTCAAACTTCTTGTATGTCTTCCAGCCACCGTTTATGCCGGTACACATCTTTATCCTCGGGCCTGGATAATCATCCTTTCGTATTATACAGAACCCCGCTTTTATCAGCTTGTCTTGGTCATCTATCCTCATAATCATCCTGCTTTTCCGGTTCATCGTCTATCAGCATGGCCTCCCCATTGGCATACGCCCAGTCGGCCAGTTCGTTGAAAAACTCCGCTGCATCCTGGTTCTCCATATCGGATGTCGTAAGGGTCACGTCTTTTCTTATGCGCTCAAGCGCTTCATGTGCTTTTTTATCCATATTGCTCTATTTATCGGTTAAACCTCCTTTTCGTTGGATAGCCCGCAGTTTGATGGCCAGTTGTTCCAGCTCGGCTGTACTAACCTGAACAAAGGGCTTGCCGGCTATCCGGGGGTTGTTGCAGAATTCGTTCACCCGGTTCCAGTCGGTGGTGTCTATACCCAACTGTTGCATCAGCTTCAGGCAGACGCTGCGTTTCCGTCGCAGTTCCTCGCGAAGTTTCTGCCGCCATTCGTCTTGTCCGCTCAGTTTCTCCAGAGCAGTACAACAAACTTCATACTCCTTGGCCGTCATTTCCTTCAGACTGTCTGTCCGGTTCCACGTGTACTGCAGCACGATTTGTTTTTTGAATTCCTCCCGATCGCCCTGATAAGGCAGTTTGTTGAACAATGCATAGAACCGGGCGAAATTGGTTACTTCCTGTGCCATATCATCCTTTCACTTTTTTCTCCACTGAAAGAATTGCCAAACTTATCATCATAAGTTTTACAGACTGGCTGTCCTCTTCAAACAAATCAATATCCGCAACCACAGGCTCACCGCTCATGGTGTTCCATATTTGCTCTACCTCTTTCGTCTTCTTTTGATTCATCAAAAAGAGATACGCGTCATACTCGGAACGGTCAAATTCAAATACGACCTGAACTTTCTGTTTTTCTTCCATACATTCACTATTAAAAGGTTATTCAAACAATACTTTAATGCCACACGAACTGGCTACGTCAAGCTCCAGTTTGGCTCCCTTGCTCAGTTCCCAGTCCTTCAGCATGTAGATATAGTCACAAGCCAGCAACAGGGCAATGTCGGCCCGCATGTGGGCTCTCCAATGAGCTTCATCCGGCAATCCGTTCCTGAAAGGGTTTACAGGATCATAGCCTTGTGCCATCAGTTTCTCCTCGGCACGGCTGAAGGCTTCCTTGCGCTCATTCATATCATAGTGCGCGATGGCTCCGCTGATGTACACTTTCCCGGCACCGGTCGCTTCACCACGTTGAAAAGCCTTGTGTCGTTCCCACCGTTCCGGAACCACCACACTGTAGTTGCACGATTGGCAGCAGCAGCCTTCTTCTTTCACCGGGAACGGATTGTATCCGTAGCCCTCATACTCTTTGCCGCAGATGCAGCACACTTTCTTTTCTTCTTTCTTTTCCATCACTTCAAATCTTTAATGTTTATTTGGCAGGACGGATGCCATACCTGAATATTCCGAGCAAACATCACATCCCTGGTTTCTATCACTACGTGTCCCTTTGTCTTGGCCCTGCGCAGACGGAGGTCGCTTTGTATGTTACGTTCTACCCAATCGTCCACCACGGCCTCCGCTTCCTGTTCTTTCAGGAGTATCTGGTACAGCTTATTCTCCCATTCCATCATTCAAATAATCCTCCATATTATCGTCCTTCAATGTTTTGGCAGCACCTTCTTCCCATATCACGTAGGGCTCACCGGGCCGCTCCATAAAGCGGCTTTTGCACCAGGCTTTGAAACAGCTTACCATGATTTTCACATCGGCATCATATTCCACCTTGCGGGCGCTTCTACCTGCCGGATGAAGCCCCTCGGCATGGCTGATGAAGATAAACAGTTTCTTGGGATGACGTTCCTTGAACTCCTTGTAGGTTTTGTAGTTCAAGCCGCTGTATTGGAAGCTGTCGATAATCACGATTCCGGGACTGCCTCTGCGCCGTAACCGTTCCTCCAATTGCTCCATCGGTTCCTGGTCAAGGATAATCAGCTTCTTTTTCACTTCACCCATCTTGTGCCGTTTCAGGCTCATCTGGAACGACAAACCGGTACTTTCTTCCAAACTGTCATAAATTACGCGTCCGAAGCTACACAGGTACTTGGCCAGCTGCATCACAAAGCTGCTCTTACCGTTTCCGCTGGCTCCCCAAATAATCCACACGCCGCTCTTGGCCGGGTTGCCTATCGAGGTTTGCCAGTCCCCGGAAAACTCGAACCGGGGAATCTTCATGTTCAGCACCTCACCGGGACTGTAGGCTCTCTTCAGTTTCACGGTTACCTCCTTTCAATTCTTCAATAAGAGCATCAGCATAGTCCACAGCAAGTCTGGCAACTTGTTTTATAGACATTATACCTGATGAATTGCTTCTTACTACCGGAAGCATGCTTTTGGCAATTTCATATCTGCGCTGTTCCCAGTCTATCTCATTCGCTTTTCTCATCTCGCGATGGATACCGATAACAGCATCCATCGCTTGCATTTCTATCTTGCTTATCATGCCTGCATCCTCCTTAATTTTTCGATTTCGGTATATACGCGCCGCAAGCCGCCTCCGGTGCTATGAACAATCTTGGCAATGTCGGCACCGTCCGGGGCATTGATTTTTGCGACGATGGCAGCCTGTGCCTTCAGAAACTTTTCGCGTTCCTGCGCATCGTCCGGGGTCACCTTGCTGTAGGAGTCACCGTAGCGGCTCAACATTTCGGTATAGCCCACCTTCTTGCCTTCGATGGCGCGGTTGATCTTCTCCTTTAATCCGTCGGCACCCATCATATACCAGGCACAGCAGCGTTCCGTAGCGTTCCAAAGCGCCTTTAACTCCAGGAAGGCTTCATACTGCAGGTCCCCGGCTTCATCCAGGATAACCAGGGGCGTATCAATCGTGCGCAGGTAGGCCACCAGATCCTCATACACGTCGCTATAGCGTCCGTTGCTGGTCACACCGAATTCCTTGGCAATGTAGCGTATCAGCTTCAGTTTGGTCTTCACCTGGCTGCAGTCCACATATACGGCGTGCTTGTGCTGCTTCACGTAAGCTTTCGCTGTAAAGGTCTTGCCGATATTGGGCATATCGCACAGGATGGCACTCAGCCCGCTTCCCTGGCACACTTCCAGCTGCTTGCTCACAAACACGTAGGTCGGGGTCTGTGCTGCCAGCCAAGGTATTTCTGTACGCAGTTGCACGCCTAATCTTCGGGCTATACCTACCCAGTTGGCATCACTGACCTGCTTTTCATAATTGCCCCGCTTGATGGCATTGTAAACGCTGGGGGCTATGCCCAGTGCCGTGGCATGGCGGTTGTCACTGGGATAATTTTCACGGTCGGTGGCTATCGCTGCCACAATACGTTGCTTTACTTCATTTGTTATTTCCATTTGAATGCTGTTTTAAATTCGTTCTAACGTCGTTAATTATATCTTGGCTACTGCATCATGCTCGAAGGCACTGATGTCCATATAGGCTGAGTAATCTTCTTCCTCGGCTTGTGCAGGAAGGGGAACGGCTTCCGCCTGTACCTCTGTTATCAGCTTTGCTTCCTCTTTGGCAAGGATGCCCACACGCTTGATCTTGCCGTCCTTCATCATCTTGTCGAATTGAGCTACATACTTGGACTGTTCGGTATAGGCTGCCTTGTCGTACTCGGTCTGCTCGGCTGTATTCTCATTGTAACGGGCTACGGGCTTGCAGGTGGCGATATATCGTCCGTTCTGGTAGATATATACCTCGTTGATGGTTCCGTCGGCATCGGGCAGATAATAGGCATCTACCTTGTAGTTCCTCGGCTCCAGCTTTTCGATGATTTCCGGGCTGGGCAGTCCGTATTGGTTGTACATCACCGTGCAGTAGGTGTTCTGCCGGATGGTTGTTTCGGTGTGCTGTCCGATGAACCGGTAAAGAACGGCCTTGTCCCAAGGTGCAAGGTTCGGGTTCTGATGGGCGCAAAGCACATCCCAACGGCTCATGCCCGGATAGCGCTTTTGGTTGGGGTGAGGCTGTGCGTTGAAGGTCTCAATGGCGCGTATATCATCGGCTACCAATTCTTCATAACTATAGGTCTTCACCTTGTAGGTGTTGTTCTTTTCGTCATACACCTTTTCTTCCTTCGGGCGGTTGGCCTCCAGCTTGGCATACCATCGGCCGATACCTACCTGCGTGCGTTTCTCCACACCGTATTTCTTTTCGCGGTTCTTGTGCTCGGCACGTTTTTCACGCGAGTTCCCGGGGTTACACCAGCGGATCAGGGGGAAGACGGTACCGGCTTGCATCAATCCGTCGGCAAAGTCGCTTACCAGGTGGTGTTCCACTTCTAACTCGGCGGGGATATACATGCCGTTCCGGTCCAGGGTCTGGAACATGTTTCGCATGCAGTCTAAAAATAACTCGGTAGTCTTGTACCGGTTGTAGGCATATCCCACCACAGCACCGCTCACCACATCGTAGGCATAATAGGCTTTCACTCGGTTGCCATCCTTCATTGGGCGCGGCAGGTCGCGGTCGTCAAGAGAAACCTTACTCAAGGAATATTCACCGATGCTGCGCAGATGATAAGGACGGTAGGCATTGTTGAAATCCCATTGGCTCATGTGCAGCTTACCGCGAAGGGCCTTGTTCTTGGGGTTGTTCAGGTAGTTGGCTACTGTGGCCGGGCTCAATACCAGCGGATTTCCATCCTTGTCGGTAAAGTCTGCCGGATTCAACACCTCGCCGGTTTCGGGGTCATATAGCTCCAGTTCTCCTTGCACAAATAGATTGTACTGTTCCCACACGGTGGTATTGAAGGGCTGCTCCGGTTGGGCATCGATGCTCAGCAGCAGGCGTTCAATGTCATAGGTCACTTTCCGGCGGTTCTGGTTCATGAACTTGCGGCTGATAAGGCTTTCATAGCCGTTGGCCTTGAAGTCATTCACACGCTTCTTGAAGCGGTTGGAACTGACAGGCAAGGTATGTCCGAACTCTGCTTGGTAGTAACTGATGGCTCCTGCCAGTTCGCCCCAGTTCACCGGCCCGGCCTTCATGGCCTTTCGCATAAACGTGGCATCCTCCATGGCACGCATCACTGCCTCAATTACCGAAGCGTTTACCGTATATTCTTGGATGTGTTCCGGTGGCAGTGTATCTCCGTTGTCAAAACGGAACCGGGTGTAAAATTCCCGGGCTTTCGCATCGATGTGGTAATGGCTGCCGAGCCAGTTTCTTATTACGTCTTCTTTCATATCTCCGTATTTTAGTTTTATCCTTTCCTGAAACCGTAGGGGCATGGTGGCTATTTCTACCAAAACGTAACCTCCCAGACCTCTTCCGGATCGAACTACATTGATTTTCTCCTTTGCCGCTAACTTCTTGTAATTGGGTATCGACATGATGGGAGCAAGTTCTTCTTCGGAAAGAGTGGAAGGATGAACTCCTTTCAGCGTGCGGCTTCTGCTGTAGTCTGCCTTTCCGTTCACCATCACCGGTCGGTCATCGTAAGTCAGGTCATTGTAGGATATGCACAATATCTTTCCATAATACTCCATTTCATTTCTATTTATAAGGCAGATGCCATCTGTTGGGTCTCGTGCTGCAGCTGCATGAAATCCGATACAAATTCACATTGGTAGGTTTCAGTCCGTTTTCCGTCCACGTACACATCCACATCATTGGTCTTTCTGTGGACCACGAGTTTTACACGGGGACCGAAAGTGCAGGTCATGGTCTTCTCGCACTCCTCGAAGGTGGTTTCGCAGTTCGGGATGAAGTTCCCGTCAGTCAGTTTGCCGCCTCGCTTCAGGGCAAGAGTGCGTATCCGGCGCGCCTGATCGCTGTCACGGACAAAATTCAGTGCTTGCCACACAGCCTGACGGCTGCATCCGAATGTCTTCATCAAGAAGGTCTTGGTCTCGTTATCTGTCAAAATCTGCTTTCTCATATCGTCATACTTTTTAATCGTTATCGTTCGTTCAAAGGTTTTCAACGGCTTCCGCTATTTCCTAATCACCCGTCAGTATTTCATGAAGGCGTGTCCCTTTCTGCAGTTCTTCGACCAGCACCTGCATCGCTTCCTCACACACACAGCTCACATTCTCTATCACCCGGTAGGCATCCGAGTTGCTTATCTCATCCTCCGTCATGAATTGTCCAGCCAGCTCCATCGCCTGGTCGGCAATATTCTGCGTATGTGCCGTACTGCCTATCATCGTGCGCAACTTCTGTTTGAACAGACTCTCTGCTGTTCTCGGATTGAAATTCTTTGCCATAACTCTAAATTTTAAAAGTTTATATCGTGGGGCGCGGGGAATCGAACCCCGACGGCTTTCTACGCTTTCTTATTTCGATTTACCAACTCTCCGGCCGTGCCTGCCGCCCCTGCCCGTCTTTCCGGGCTGCCAGTTATCCGGCAATCTATTTGCCTTGTTCTTCTATCATCGAAAGGACAACCATCCTGTCTTCATCCCAAAGCGGAAGCCCCAATTCAATGGTCCGTTTCACCACTTCCATCTCACCGACCAGCCCTACCGCTTCTTTGCGGAAATCGGTATCGTCATACGCATGTGCCTTGCCAATCAGAAAATCGGTCAGGTTGTCGATAACTTCCTTTTGACGTTCACATTTCATTTCATAGTTCAGCACTCGCACATGAACATCGCGGATAATCCGGCTGTCCCCATGTTTCTTGAAATCTTTGCAGAACTCATCCTTGTTCATCGAAGTGTTCAGATAAACCGCATGGATGTAATCAAAATCCTCTGCTGTAGGGGTTATCCCCGTCCGTTCCATAAATTCTTGCTGTGTCATAAACTCACTTATTTTATTGTATTATTCTGCATCTTCAATTTTGAAAGAAAAGCACTTATCCGCCAATACTCTTTTTACAAAGTCTAAGTCGTATCTATCAGCTGAAAAGAAAACTGCCTGATAATCTACACTGGGATAAGCCTTGATTGCTGTTGTATCTACCATCTTCTTGACCAGTCCGTAAAGAGCTTCGGCGGTCTCGGCTGTTGCTTGAGCTATAATTACTTTTGCTTTCATTTTCTTTAATCCTTAAAATTCGCTAATCACACGCCTTTTTTGTATATTTGGCGCGCTGTTTACATCTTAAACACGCTGCAAATATATAGAATTATTTCAATACATCAAACTAAATATGGAAGAAAATCAATATAAGGATATGAATTTTATAGAAAGACTTCAATATTTCATGGAGAAAAAGGGCATAAATGACAATCAAATGACTGTTAATGCCGGTCTTTCTGTTGGACTTATTGGGAAAGCAAAGGTGTCTGGCAAAGGCATGAGCTCAATGAATATTGAAAAAATTCTATTAGCCTATCCGGAATTATCTGCCGATTGGTTACTTACTGGTGCAGGAAGCATGTTGAAAGATGATTTGAACGGCATTAAAACAATAGACGAAGCAAATTCTTCGACTCTGCCTACCACATCTATGAACCCATCCATCGGTACACCATACTACGATGTGGACTTTATCGGGGGCTTTGATGAAGTGTTTAATTCACAGGTAAACATACCTGCCACCAACATTGTAATAAGGGGATTCGAAAAAACCAGCCTTTGGTGCAATGTCACCGGGCACTCCATGGAACCCAAAATAAACCATGGCGACATCATTGCCCTGCACCAATGCACACTCAACGACATCCAATATGGCGAAATCTATGCAGTGGTGTTGGATACCATCCGCACCATTAAAATCCTCCGCAGGTCGCCGGATCCGGACAAGCTGCGCTTCATCCCCATCAACACCAATGACTACGATGAACAGGAATTCGACAAATCACGCATCATCAATGTCTTTGAAGTAATCGGAAGTATCAGCAAGTTCTTCTAAGTGGTACACGCATGCCTCCTACAGAAGGCTAAAAAAGGACGCACGCACACACTTTTGAAGGAATTTACCTGAAGCAAACTCGTAAATACACTGTAAATCAAAGGATTTATTTTATTATAATAAGGTATATCACACAAACAAGTGTCGTTTTTCCTCTCTGAAAACAGAGAAAAACGGCACTTGCTTTCATTTATAACATAGTTTCCTATTTCGGGCGTACCCTCTGAGAACTGAAAAAGTAACCCCTAAAGTAACCCCTAACTTAAAGAAGTAGTAACCCCTAACAGTAACCCCAATAGTAACCCCTAACCAAATAAAACCAACCGTAGGGGCATAAAAAAAGGGAGCCATAAGCTCCCCAATCAGCATTCAAAGAAATAACGCCTACAAGCCTTTCTAACGGCGCTATTATATCGTTCTAACCATTCCCTTACTACCACCCGAGATGAGCGTAGATTGCTTAATTATAGCCTTTTTCGTGCATATTGTGCCGTTACCAGACAGCCCGGCATGAAGCAGGTAATTCTTGGTTGCCCCCACCTGATCTGCCGTCAGAACCGTATAAACAGCCGATATACTGCTGAAATACCAATCTTTCTGCTTCGTCCCGTCTATTTTATGCAGCAAATGCACATGAATCACTTTTGCCATATTCGTTTCTATTATGCTGCAAATATACCAAATAATACTTATTTGGAAGAATTTTAAGGCAACATCTTTAAAAATAGGCACAAAAAAACGGCCACACAGCCGTTCACACCATCATATAACAAAATCCATCAACCCAGCCATAAAACGGCCACACAGCCGAAAATAAAACCCTTCCAGGCCGTTTTAGCCCCATCTGCAAGCCCGATGTAAAGCAATCCCCCGAATATCCGAAGAAAAGCCCCTCAAACGTAAAGCAGATGTAAGCCATGTAAAGAGAAAAACCGCTTCGAAATATTCAGCCCATTTTCCCGATCATGCCTAAACCCTTTGGTTTTCAAAACCTTTCGCCCATTTTTCCCGACCATTGAAAAAACCGCTTCGTTCTATGCCCCATATAAGTCTCTCTTATATTTATGGAACAAGCAGAACCGGATTTGTCCGTTATGTGGCAAGGAAATAGATTGTACAAAAGCATGGAACGTCAACGAAATATCTGTTGGTGGTTCGATTGTACGGCAACTTGTCCACAACAACTGCTACAAGCGAAATAAACGAAAATGTTGAAAGTATGAGCCGATTTCTAACAACAAATAGAAATATTGAGTTGCTTGAGCCGTATGAGGGGAAACTCTCATGTACGGTTCTTAGGGGAGAAGGGGGCAGCAATGCCCTTGACTTACCCGATGTGCAGAAGCAGGGCGACTTCTTCGTGGAATCGCCCATCATCCTCTTCGCTGCCATCATCTGGTTCCTGCGCATCTACGAGGGCGGCAGGTATTGCACTTTTCCCCATGCCATCGAACTGCTCAACCGCCGCTACGAGGATGTGTTTCCCATTCTGACGAGCTATCCCGAACTGGAGAACTACCTTTCCCCCTTCATGGACGCTTGGCAGGGAGGAGCGATGGAACAGCTGCAGGGACAGATTGCCAGCGCGAAGATTCCGCTCTCACGCATGATTTCGCCACAGCTCTACTGGGTGATGTCGGACAGCGAGTTCACGCTCGACATCAACAACCCCGAAGAACCGAAGATTCTCTGCGTGGGCAACAATCCCGACCGACAGAACATTTATGGCGCGGCACTCGGATTGTATAACTCCCGCATCGTGAAACTCATCAACAAGAAGGGGATGCTGAAATCGTCGGTCATCATCGACGAGCTGCCCACCATCTATTTCAAGGGACTGGACAACCTCATCGCCACGGCACGAAGCAACAAGGTGGCGGTGTGTCTGGGATTTCAGGACTTCTCGCAGCTGGTGCGCGACTATGGCGACAAGGAGGCGAAGGTGGTGATGAACACCGTAGGCAACATCTTCTCCGGGCAGGTGGTGGGCGAGACGGCCAAGACGCTTTCGGAGCGTTTCGGTAAGGTGTTGCAGAAGCGGCAGTCCATCTCCATCAACCGTCAGGACGTTTCCACCTCCATCAACACGCAGATGGATTCACTCATCCCGCCCAGCAAGATTTCCGGCCTCACGCAGGGCATGTTCGTGGGTGCTGTCTCCGACAACTTCGACGAGCGCATCGAGCAGAAGATTTTCCATGCGGAGATTGTGGTGGACAATGCGAAGGTCGCCGCCGAGACGAAAGCCTACAAGCCCATTCCCGTCATCACGGACTTCACGGACGAGCATGGCAACGACTGCATGAAGGAGAAGGTGCAGGAAAACTACAACCGCATCAAGGACGAGGTGAAGCAGATAGTCAAGGACGAGCTGGAGCGCATTGCCAGCGATGAAAGCCTGAAGCATCTGTTGCAGAATAAGTAAGAAAAAGGCAGTAGTGGACAATGATTCCGCTACCGCCTAAAATGAAGAACGCCCTCCAAGTATGCTGCCTTGCGGCTCGCCTGGAGGGCTTATTATATCGTGCTAATTGAAAAGCTCTATCTTTTCTATCAGAGTTGAATGTGCGGTAAATGGAATTACCTTCTTGTGCTGCAATCTTCCGACAATGATTGCGGGATGTACATTGAACTTTTCTGCATAATATCGAATCGTATCAGCAGAAAAATCTCCCTGCCTGATTATCTCGTTTTCCTCTGCCTGAGACAGTAAGGTGCGTGAAGAGAAAGCATCGGCCTCTTCCTCCTTTTCCTTCTGTTTGTCCGCATATTCAATGTCTTCCAAGAATATGTCTTTCTTGCCATGTAGCAGGATGTGTCCCAATTCGTGGAAGAATGTGAACCAGAATATGTCGTTTCTCTTATGTCTTCCCGTCATCTGAATGCAGGGCGCATCATTGATCCATCTTGTGGAGCCGTTGATGGGAGCCTTGGGCAGACAAGGTGTATAAACCAGCTTGACGCCCACCTTGGCACACAGTTCCTGCAATGCCACGGCAAAATCAGCAGGATGCTCAGCACAGAGGCTTTTCATGGCAGGGATAGCTTCACGCAGTGCCTTCTCGGAAAACTCGCAGACTTCCGTTTCTGCTGCCTGCACTTCTCCCTGACGCAGCCATGCGGATATGGCGTGCGGCTCTTTGGTGTTATTGAGGGATATACGGAATGCCACTTTCAACTGTTGGTTCAGGTAGTAGTCTTCCCATGCCCTTTCCGTGCTGACCTGAAAGAACGAGAGCAATGCCTTGACTTTCTCCTCAACCGTCTTTACCATGGGAATCCAGCCCAGTTCCATCATTTTTGCCAAGGGGAACGAACATGCCCATTCGTATGCCAGGGCCAGTTGCTCTTCTCTTTTCTGTCGAGCAACATACTCATCATACCCGCGCTGTATGTTCAGCCAGAAATGTGCGGGAATCTTTGTGACACTCTCGAACGCCACAGCCATATCAGAGGTCACACTACTCTTGCCGCCAATGACGGCAAAGATGGTCTTCTCCGGTTTTGAAGTGCGCACAGCAAACTCCTTTACGCTCATCCCCATCTCTTTCAGTTTGTCTGAAAGGGTGATACCGGGATGAAACTCCACCGGCGGAACGAATTTCTTTAAAGTTGCCATAATACTATACTATTTACCGTGATAATTCACTATTTCTACAATTTCTACTCCTTTTATCTCTATCCAGACATACTTGCCGTTTTCGTCGGTCGGAATAGGGTCTTCATGAGGCTCAAATATCAGCCGATACGGCTGGTCGAGGTCACAAGCCCATTGTCCTTTCCTGTTTTCGCTCAGTTCATGATAGCGTCCTGGCAGGTAACGCACATCTTCCAAGGTGTCGGCTCGATAGAGATCTCGAAGACGCTTCTGGAACAATTCAGCTCTTGTCTGACCAAGTTCCTTTAAGCATTTTCGTGGGTCAGATGCTATCTTCTCCAGTTTCTTGCTCTGAAAGAATATATCCATTGGCTGTCTATATTTGACTTACATATTCTATTATACTTTTCTGCTGCAAAGTTACAACTTTATTTTCAAATAACAGATAGTGTTATTCAAAAATAGGTGATAATTTATGCTTTTTTGGCTAAATCACATCCTTTTACCGCCTCATCCGCTCCAATTCCTCATCCCGTCGAATCTTCTCATTGAGTTTCTTCTGCATCTTGTCGATGAAATAGGTGCGGCTGGGATTCTTGCGCAGTTTGATGGCGGAGTAGTAGCGGTAACACTCCTTGGTGTCGAGTCCGAAGAACTCGTAGAGGGCAGGGGCGAGCACCTTCAAGGGAGTCTCGCCGTTGTCTATACAGCCCATCTCGCTCAGCCCGTAAACCAGCTCCACAAGGTCGAGGGTGTTGCCCGTCCATTGCAGGGACTTCTGTGTTTTGCTTTTTGCTGTGGGGATAACGGTGGGATGGATGTTGGATGTGAGTGGTGGCACTTGGGGAGCTGCAAGGAACTTCTGCATCTTGCGCACAAAGGCAAGGGCTTTGCGTACATATAAGTCGGTCATGCTTTTTCCGGCAGCTGTATACAGCGTGTTATGATACTGCAATTCGTTCTCGGTATATGCCAGTGTAATGGCAGCTTGGTTGCGGTCAGCACATTCATGGCATAACGATATGACTGAGCTTATGAAACCACCGTATGCGGTCTTCAGACAGCCGCTGTCGGCTTCGTTAATCATGGCGAAAAATTCTGTTTCCGCCAATATGAGGTAGTTCATGTTCTTTTTCCATTTGAGGGTTTATAGTTGCTTGTCGTTGTGCGCACACTGATATACAATGCAAAATGCGCTCCCTCAAATAGGAAATCGTGAAGCTAGATATGTTTTACACTGATTTATAGCGACATAAACAGCGAAAATATTTTTAGACTGATTTTTCTGAAGGACAAAATGTGTTCACAATCTGAACACGTGTACATTTTCTGAACACGGTTATTGTTCAGAAAATGTACACACATAAGGCTTGTTCATTCTTTTGCGTCGTCAATTCCGTATTCTTCGATTTTGTTGTACAGCGTTGTCCTGCCAATGCCCAATAGTATCGCCGCCAGCTTTTTGTTCCCGTCAGTTTGTTTCAGAGCCCGCAGTATGCGGTCTTTCTCTTCTTCATCACTCTTTAGCGTAAAACCGATGGATGAAGCTGTTTGTTCATTGTCAAGTTCCAGACTATTCTCCGTTATGATATCGCCTTCTGTGTGCAGTACGGCTGACAGAATCTTCTGTTTCAGCTCACGTACATTGCCCGGCCACGGATAGGCGAGCAAGGTTTTACAGGCGGATGTGCTGAAGCCTTGTATGTTCCGTTCCAGTTCCTGATTGGCTATTTCGCGGAAAAACTCAGCCAACGGGATTATGTCCTCCGGACAATCGCGCAGAGGAGGTACTGTTATCACATATTCCTGCAAACGATATAGCAAATCCGGTCTGAAGCGTTTCTCGGCAACGGCTTTATGCAAGTCCTCGTTGGTTGCAGCAACTATACGCACGTTGGCTGCCTTGTCCTCTTTGGCCCCTATCGGTCGGTAACGTCGTTCCTGTATGGCACGGAGCAACATCTGCTGCATCTCCGGCGTCAGGTTACCGACTTCGTCAAGGAATAACGTTCCGCCTTCGGCTTCTTGGAAATACCCGGTTTTATTGGTATCAGCTCCGGTAAATGACCCCTTGAGATGCCCGAAGAAAGCGGATTGCGCCAATGACGGAGATAACGCCCCGCAATCCACCGCAACGAAAGGTTTGTCAGACAGTTTGCTTTGGGCATGGATGTGTTGCGCGATATGCTCTTTCCCTGTCCCGTTTTCTCCAAGTATCAGCACACTCATACGTGTGGCAGCGACAAGGCGTACCCGCTTCTTTATATTCTGATATGCTGCGCCTTGTCGAATAAATATCGGCACTTGGCGTTGCGCCAGTCTGTCCCGTTCTTCCTGTATGGAACGGATTAGCGGTAGCAGTTTGTCTTCCAGCAGAGGTTTCTGTATATAATCTTTTGACCCGAGTTTCATACTCTCTACTGCCGAACCGACTTCACCGTAGTTTGTCATTACGATGAACGGATGACGCATTTCATTTTTGCGCATCCATCTTAACAGTTCTATACTGTCACCCTCGGGTAAACGCAGGTCGGCAAGCACGATGTCATCATCCCCAATCTTGGTCAACAACTTCTTGGCTGTATTGAGATGGTATGCCTGCTCGGTCTTGAAGCCGCCTTTTTTCAGAAGGTTGCAGACATATTCGTTATAGACGGTATTGTCCTCAATCACATAGATTTTCATTGAGCTTCCTCCTTTCGTTTTTGGCGACATTGATGATCATATTACCTTTCTCCAATATGGATGATACCGCACGTTGCAACTCCGCTTCCGAACATTCATTTTCCCGATGCAACAATTCGTATAGTTCCCACAGCGGTTTATCAGCATGAATTACAGCCCAAGAGCTGCGCAGGCGGTGTATCCATTCGCCCAAAGCCATGCGGTCGCCTCTTGCTCCGGCATTCCTTACGTCCTGCACGTCCTTCTCAGTTTCGGTTATCAGGCGGTCAAGCATTGCCGCCTTGTCACCGTAAGCAAGAAGGGAGGCCAGATCAGGTATTTCCTCTTTGCTGGTGTTGGCTGAAAGGCATTTTTCCGATGCCTCAATCAGTTCTGACAGTGAGAATGGTTTGAACAGGCAGGCTGTAAAACCTTGCGCTGTCAGTTCCTCAGCTTCGCAACTGCCGGATGCAGTTGCCACAATGACGGGTATCTCTTTTGAGTTGCCGACGCTTGATGAACGCATCAGTTCCAATACCTCAAAGCCGTTCATCTCCGGCATCTTCAAATCCACGATTGCTAAATCATAATGCCGTGTGCGCAACGCCTCCATCATATCACCGACATTGCTGAAGGTGTCGCAATGCACTCCGACACTGGCATACATCTCTTTTACCATGCCCAGCACTATCTCGTTGTCATCAAGTGCGACAACCGAATACGTCTTTTCAAGGCGTTGTTCTGACCGTAATTCCGGCTTTTCGGCAATGGCATCCGCAACCAACATAGGTATTCGTACTGTAAAACGGCTACCTTTCCCTTTCTCGCTTTCAACCCGTATTGTTCCGCCAAGCATATCAACAATCCGTTTCACGATACTTAAACCCAGACCGAATCCGTCTTGTGTGGCTGCATTGGACAGGCGTTCAAATGGATCGAATATCCGTTGTTGCTCTTCTTTGTTCATCCCGCTGCCGGTGTCTTCCACGCTTAACACAAGGTAGCCTTCTGTATGGCAAAGACGGAATGATACGCTTCCGGATTGTGTAAACTTGACAGCATTGGACAACAGGTTGTTGCCGATATGAATGACACGTTCTTTATCACCTGCCAAAATAACGTCCGAATCACATTCGATTGTCAGTTTAAGGTCTTTCTTCTCTGCTTGTGGAAGGAATTCCGCATTAAGCATCTCGGACACGCTTTGCAGGCGAAACGGAGATACTTTTGGTTGCTCCTTCCCGTTTTCCAGCCTGAAAAATTCAAGCAACGAGTTCAGCATGGTTGTCATATGCCGGGATGCCTGTAACATATTCACTGAATAACGACCGGCACATTCTGCATCGTTTTCATGTATAAGCTCTGCGTAGCCGTTTATCGCTGTCAATGGTGTGCGCAGCTCATGGGTAATGGTATGCACGGCTTTCTTACGGGAAGCTATCAGTTCCTCATTTGCACGGACAGACTGTTGCAATCGCCCTATCAGTTCTTCCGTTTCCTTTTCATAACGGTTGATTCTTCTGTTATTGCGGTGTATTATGATGTAGGATATGAGCAGCAATACCAAGGCAATGGCGGTCATGCTCCCGACAAGCATATACGAGTTCTCCCGCATGGTCATTATCTCGGCCTCACGATTTTGCAGGTCTTGATATACTTTTGTGTCCATATGGGAGATAAGTTCTTGTAACCGGTAATTCAATTCTCCGTTGCGGGCGGCAAGGCTGTCGGCGTGTTCCGACAGGCGGCGGCTTTGTGTACGCTGTTGTGCTATTGCATCGCGGTGGAGCGTATAGAGCATAGTCGTGGCTGTTGTCTGCTTCGGCTTTTCTTTTTTGCCGAAAATGCCAAGAAATCCCTTGCGTTTTGGCTTGACAGGCTGCTCCTGCGCACTCTTTTTTGCAATGACCGGAACCTGTCCGGCAATCTTCTTGTTAATGGAATCTTGCTTTTCAAGAACTTGCACGATTTTCCGCATCTGCACTTCTTTATCTTCCAGTAGAAAGCGCAGACTGTCTATCCGTTCAGACGGGTAGGTCTTCTTAAAACCGCACAATATGCTGTCCATCACCATACGTTGGGAGTGGTAGTTCTCCAAATCATTGGCATCCCATTCCAATATGGTTTCCCCAAGCAGAGAAAACTCTATCATTTGAACATATGCAGAATGTAACTGAAGGCGGAACCTATCTATCTGTCGGTTTTCTTCTTCAAGTCCTTCCAGTTTCTGCCATTCATAGAAACTGGTATATGCGATACATCCGACAAGAATGGAGATAAGTATATATCCCAACCGTATTGCCTTATAGAAATTTCCTGACCGCTCCATTATTTTAATGACATTGATTTTTGGAACATGAATAAAAGTTTATCTTTTTCGTTCATGCGGATATTATCAGAATAACCGTCTTTTGTTATTTGATACCCACATGGCTTAACCATAAAAATGCCTAAGCCCTTAGTGTACGAACTTACTTCTGAGGCATAGTCTTTACTTGTATTTAATGGAACTTTCCCTTTAATATGACACCACTCATTATTACAACTGATGTCTTCAATCTCAGACATCAGTTTTTGCAAATCTGTAATAGCTTTGGAACTCGCTACTTGGGGTATCTGCAACTCAAAACAGAGCATCGGTTCGAGAATGTCCACACCTGACTGTTGCAAAGCCAGCCTGAAGACATAAGGGGTCAGCTGTCTGAAATCAGCAGGTGTACTTACCGGGCTATAATACTCGGCTTGAGTAAAAGTTACTTTCAGATCTGTCACTTCCCATCCATGTAAACCAGATTGGCAAGACATACGAATCCCTTCAAAAACGGCATTTTGAAAAGAATGGTTCAGATAACCATAGGAGATGTCACTTTCGATTTGCAACCCTGCCCCTAACGGTAAGGGTTCAAGAGTCAGCCCTATTGTGGCCCAGTAAGGGTTGGGTGGTACTTCGATCTGAATAATCTTATTGACCTTTTTTATAGGTCGTTCTTTGTAGATAGTCTTGATCTCATCAAAATGGACCTTTACGGAAAATCGTTCTTCCAGCAATGTCTGTATGATTTCCTTTTGGGTCAAACCATATAACGAGATTTCCAATTCATCACTATATGAGTTTATGGAAAAGGACAAAGACGGGTCTTCAATCCACAATGTATTCAGAGCGGATATCACCTTGCTTCTCTCTTCGGGCTTATTTGGCCGGACGGAGGATTTGAGAGCGGGATGCTGATGAGATAATCCTTGAATCAAACAAGGTTTAGCACCTAAATAATCTCCGATTCGAAAATCTTCTATATCTTCTACAATCGCGATATCATTGGCACCCACTTCATCAACATTTATCTCTCTGCCCTGATAAATAGTCTTTAGATTTTTAATCTTGATGAATTTTTCCGAATCGTTGATTCTTACAACGTCTCGAAGTCTCAGACTTCCGTCAATTATTTTAAGAAAACTTCTTTTATGCCCTTTGGGGTCATGCTCTATCTTATAGAGATAAGCTGAAAGTCTGTTTGAGACTGATGCCGGAGGAAGTATAAAAGAAGAAATGGCGTCCAACAACTCATTGATACCGATATTGAACATTGCTGATCCATGTAGCACCGGATAGACTTTGGCTTTTGCCACAAGAGCGATTATCGTATTCCAATAATCAGCCGGTGAAATTTCGCTATCCGCCAAATATCGTTCTAATATATCGTCGTCATGGTTGCATACAAATTCTTTGTATTCTTCCTTTATATATGTTTGGGAGCAAACCGGATAAACCGATCCATCGACAACAGTTTGCATAAACAGGACATCTTGCGACAGATTTGTTTTTATATCCATATACAAACGCTCCAAATTCACACCGGCACGGTCAATCTTATTGATAAATATAATTGTCGGGATTTGCAGCTTTTGTAAAGTACTGAACAGCAACTTTGTCTGCGCTTGTATGCCTTCCTTTGCGGATAAGATGAGGACTGCTCCATCAAGCATTTTGAATGTCCGCTCCACTTCCGCAATAAAATCCATGTGTCCCGGAGTGTCAATGATATTGCATTTCACTCCATTCCAGATAATAGATGTCGTAGAAGCCCGGACAGTAATTCCTCTACGTTTCTCTATATCCATAGAGTCCGTTATGGTGTCACCATTATCCACACGGCCGCACTTTTCCGTTGCTCCACTGGCAAACAGCAGATTCTCGGTTACGGAAGTTTTTCCTGCATCAATGTGAGCAAGAATTCCTAAATTTATAATATTCATTTGGATTAAGCAATAATATACTACAGTAGATGCATTGTCGAAACGCACCTTTTAATACCTCCTCGTAGCATATGAGAACTACAGGATTACTAACTCGTATTAATATGTATATTATTACTGCCGCATAACGATTACAAAATTACACAAAAAAATATATCTAACAAAAGTGGGAGGATTTTTTAACTTTTTACCATAGACATTTTATGAGAAATATCAACACCTACAACAGAAGAAGCACCGTGTTCCATCGCATAAATACAGTGCCATCCATAGCCGCATCCTAAATCAAGCACACGCTTATCTTTAAAATCCGGCAGCAGCTTTCTCAATGTTTCCCATTCTCCTGCACCGGCTAGTCCCTGCTGTGAGCGACTCATTTGACTGTATTTTTGAAAAAATATATTATCATCATATTTGTTTTCTTTCATCTGAATTCTCCTCGTTTAAAAAGTTATTTATCTCCGTTGCAATTTTTTTCACTTCTTTATAAAGCTTCTCGGTCATATCGTAGCATTCAAAAAGTGAAAGACCGAGTACTTCAAAAATATGATTAACTCTTTCATACGAAAATTATTTGTGCCGTTTTAGTTTATAACGGCTGTTTTTACTTTGTTTTTATGTATTCTCTGAGCCAATGACACAAAAATAGAGAGCACTCACTGTTGGGCAAGTGCGCGGCTGGCATGTTCGGCAATTTATATTTATACTGCTGAGTTGATGTTGAATTTTCATACACGTGCTCATAATGTCACAAACTTTGCCTCTCAGCAGTTGGGACCAGTTTCATTTTCGGACTCGGGATGTTCCAGTAAAATTCGGCCTTGGATTAACTCAGTCCCCAGTTTTATATTGTGTAGGCTAATCTTTTTTCTTCGTCAGGACTACATGGTAGCCAAGTTTCTTTAACTCACCTTTCAGGTATTCCTTGCGTTGCTTCTCTTTCTTCTCAGGCACATAACTGTCTCCAAGCTCCTTGTATCTTCCGTCTGTTGACAACACATAGTGTATGCACTTGAGAAGGGAGTGCCCAACGGCAATCAACGCCTTTTTGTTGCCCTTGCGTGGGGCAAGTCGGTTGAAGCGTTCCATGAAGAACGTCCCTTTTGTTCGTGAGGCAGCCCATGCGGCTTCAACGAGTGTAGCCCTTACATGCTTGTCTCCGTGGCTCGTCCTTCCGCTCTTCTTCTTGCCAGCACTTTCGTTGTTGCCTGGACACATTCCTGCCCAGGAACAAAGATGCGCCGCAGTAGGAAAGTTGCCCATGTCAAGACCAATCTCGGCTATCAGTTCCTCGCAGGTGCGGTTTTGCACTCCGGGTATCTCGCTCAGCCTTGCAATGACATCTTCGTAGGGAGAGAGGATTTCCTTGATATGCCTGTCCATCTCCGTGATTTCCTCCGTGAGCCGTCTGTTGCATGAACGTATCTTCTGAAGCATGTATATCTTGTGGCTGTTCATATAACCCGTGCATGCCTCAAGCATTTCCTCCGCGGAATGCAGACAACGCTTGTGTCGTACAGACTCTATGTCTGCCAATGTCGGAATCCTGCCATCGCAAAGCATTTCTATCAGTTTGGTCGCAGTTGAGCCGCTCGTGTCGCTCAGAACGCTGGACAACTTGACATTGCCGTCCTCAAGCGTACGGATGATGCGGTTCTTGTTGGCCGACACCGTTTCTATCAGCTTGCGGCGGTAACGAGTAAGATCCCTAAGCTCGCGCTGCTCACGAGGGGGAATAAAACTGGGCTTGAGCAATCCTGCCATTAGCAACTGGCATATCCACTCACTGTCGTTCTTGTCTGTCTTGTGACCCGGAACATTCTTGATGTGACGGGCATTGACAATCCAGATGTTGCGGATGTAATCCTCGAACACGTTGTATATCGGTTTCCAATACACTCCAGTGCTCTCCATCGCAACGTGAGTGATTCCTAATGATACCAACCATTCTCTCAATTGTGTCAAAGAACTCGTGAAGGTGTCAAAAGACTTGGTCTCCTTACAGATCCCTTCGCCTTGGACCGTCGCTACCACCACCTTCTTGTGGATGTCCATACCGCAACCGCGCGATACAACCTGATCGAAATGAATCCCTGCCATAATCGTCATTATTAGTGATATGCTAAGATATACTAATAAGACGTGCGACAGAACATTTTCATTTACTTTGGCGACTTCTAAATTGTCATGAGGGTTTCGGCATATTTTTCAGGTTTATATTCAAAAGTTTCAAGCAGTTTTATAGCTTTCTTTTCGCCCTTTATTTGCTTACCCTTGACATCAAAACTACGCACTCCACGTGGCTCGAGTTGATGGAATTGATGTCTTTGGCTAATTTTAGAGCCCGACGTATGCGGAAACATATCTATCAATTTTTTACTGTTTTTTGAGAAAACGAGGTATGAGGGAACATATCGAAGTAATAAACACCAATAATACGCATTAAAAACTAATCACTGTTGTATTTAAACTATTCGAAAAGGATTTAAATATTAAGGGAAGACTCTATAGATCTTTTCAAATAATTAACGAGTTCAATTATCTCAGTCTCCATTCCTTCCCACTTGTCATCATAATCTCCCAAATAAGCCTTTTTTGCTTTTTCAAGTAAAGTAGCATGCTCTTTGGCTAATTTAGGTATCGCCCATTCAGCAGCCTGATCTTTTGAGCAAATTCTACCGGAAGAGGATGTCAGCCACATTCTGGCTAAAGTTAAAATCACATTGTGTTCGTCACCTTCAATGCTAGCTATCAACCCGGGTAAGGATTCTTTAATCGCCCTTCGAATATCTGTCATTGGTACAGGCTCAATCACTTCTGTTGCCTCTGGTCCGAAAAGGTTAATACTATTTTCTCTTAATTGAGATAAAAGAATTGCTAAATCGGGATCATAAGTTGGCTCAGGAATTGCTCCCTTATCAAACTGCTCCCTTAGCCACTCACCATACATAAATTCATGTTTAGGAGGAAATTTCCAAGGGACAACATCCTTTTGATTTATGACCGTAACTTCAAGTGGTCTAATAGCATTTATGTTTCTATATAAGGCAAAGAGGATAATTTTTCTGTCACTGATTGAATAATATTATATCTCAGGTTTTAAAGTTAGCGAAATTGTTTTCTTGTTTAAATCTAAAAATGTCAAATTTGTATTATTTATTAAAGCTAACGTGGAATATGTTATAATTTCACTTATGCATTGAGTTAGATTAAATTCAATATACTGATTGGAAGAAGCCATAACATTTCCACTGCAGACAATAGAATTATCAGAGATGTCAATTTTTTTACCTATTAAGCGCAAAAAATCAATCATATCATAGACATCCGTTTTTAAATATGGATTTTTTATGATAAATTTTTGTTTGTTAACAGATAAAAGTAATGCCGTTTTAGTGGCCCCTCCTACAAGCGGTCCACTCAAATCTTCGCTAGAGTATGAAAAATTTTTTATATCTAACTCGGTTATATCGCTATTGTCACCAAAATTACCTATTATTCTATTAGATTCTATACTTATTTTGTGATTAAAACATTCAATCACTGAAGCAATATGAGAAAATGGTCTATTATGTGAATCTATCGAATCACCAATTTGACAACCTCCAGAACCATAATATTCAAATTTTCCTAATGCAATTAATAGCGCCGGGCACAAATACATAGAACCATGAATACACTTTCCTAAAGTCTCTGTCCGAGATAAGTGTTGGTATGCATAACTGACCTGTTTATTCATTTTCTATGAATGCCCTGGGTAAACGAAAAGGAACAAGGTATATTTCATCCTTGTTCCTATCGGTCAGTATGTGCTATTCAGTTCAACAAATTGGAATTTGTTGCTCCGTCAAACTGAAAGTTTCAAGCGTTATAGACTTCCCACAAATATCTCTGCATCAATCGTCAAAGTTTTTAGCTTTTTGAAATCAATCTCAGTTTTATCTACATGGAAGAGCAGTGGGGTCATGTCTGCAAAAATTTTAATATCCTCTAACGGCATTTCATATGATTCTGAAACTCTTTTTTGGTAAATAACAGAATACTGCTTCTTGAATAAGTTAATCACATTCTCATTGGAATACTCTTGATTTTTCAAATGTTCTTTTGCAATGTTTCTGAACTCCATCAGATGTTTATTCCCAGGAATAACCTTTACAATATAGCCGCTATCCGTCAGAACTCTATTGAACTCCAAATAATTAGCTGGTGTAAATATGTCCAGTATACAGTCTACTGAGTGGTCTCTAATTGGCATATTTTCCAAATCACCCACAAACCACTTTATAGACTTACTACCGTCTCTTTTTGAAGCAAGGGAAATGGCATCTTTTGAAATATCAAAAGCAACTATATCTGCTTGAAATAGTTCTTTGATTTTTCTAGAATAATATCCTTCACCACATCCGACATCAAGAATAGTTGTTATGTTTTCAAGCTTGCTCAATATATGTGTTATCTCCGTAAGAATATGTGAATAGTATCCCTTTTCTAAAATATCCATTCTGCTTTCAAAAGAAGTTCTGCTATAATGCTTAGATTGCTTTTGATTTAATGCAAAATTCACATATCCTAATTTAGAAATATCGAAACAATGCTTATTACTACACAGCAAACTATTGCCTACCATCTTTAACTTTCGTTTACATATTGGACAACGAAAAAGCTTTTCGCTGTCATTAAATCTAATAATTTTATTCATGACATCCTCCATTATTACATTCTTGACCGAAAGCGAGTTATGTAATACGGATGTACCGCAACACAACTCGCGGTATTATCTTAATCTCATATATGCTGTCATCTTATCACCTCCTCAAATTCAAAGTTTCCATTGCCTCATTTACATAGTCAGGCTTTTCAAAATTCTTACTTTTTGTAAATTTCAAATTTTCGTTTCCCAATGTTTTGCTTTTCTAGCCTTTCCCATTTCTCACAATTGATTTTCTGCTTTTTATCCATGCATACAGCTAAAATTGTATTTTCATGCGAAATTCTCCATAACTGTTCCAACATAGCATCCATGGAATTCTTACCTTGTTCCCATTCCACCAAATTTCCGTATGGAACATCCGTAATAATTATATCAGGCAATATTTCCGGCAAAGGCATCGTACAATCCGCTTGGAAAATCTCTGTCGATATATCATTCCCCAGCATAATGCTTAATTTATCGCAACTATCTAATGCCTCCTTATGAGATTCCTTACCATAAGAATTGTAAAGTTCCTCTATCTCTGCTTTTCTCTTTTTCAAAGCAACATCAGTAAGTAAGGATATATTTTTCTTTGCATGAGCTACCATATCTTCATCAATATCACTACCATATATTTTTCTGATATACTTATTTTGAAAATATCCAAGAATTGTAAGGGAATAGCCTCCCCCACAACAAGGGTCATATATGACTAAATCCTCTTTTTTATTCGAACGCTCCAGTGCCCGACCGTAAATTTCAAGCAACAATCGAATCGGGAAATTCGGTATTCCTTTTCCTCCATAAAGAACCCGACCACTTGCAAAATCCTGAAAATTATCATCTTTACAATATAAATATTCCATTATCTGCTTAACCTATCGCTTTCGTCCAAACTCTTGATTTCGTTTTTACCCTTAATTCCGCAACACTTTGATTTAACTTTATTTATAAGTTCCTGAGCAACAAAAAGTTGCTCAGGATTTTGCCATGTCAGATTTTTCACTTATCTTAGTGTTGCAATTCAAAACAAGCGTAAATCGTAACAAGACATGGCAAAGGAACTAATAAAATCCGAAAAACTCACACCTTTTGGAGGAATTTTTTCAATCATGGAGCGATTTGACTCCATGCTTTCACCTATTATCGACCAGACACTTGGTCAGAGATGCCGCAGTATCATCGGATACCAGTACAGCGAAATTATTCGTTCTCTGATGAGCGTATACTTCTGTGGCGGTTCATGCGTGGAGGATGTAACATCGCATCTGATGCGTCATCTCTCGTATCATCCGACCTTGCGCACATGCAGCTCTGATACCATCCTCAGAGCCATCAAGGAACTAACACAGGAAAACATCTCATATACTTCCGATAAGGGCAAGACCTATGATTTCAATACGGCAGACAAGCTCAACGCCTTGCTTATAAAAGCCTTGGTTTCCACCGGTGAACTGAATGAGGTGGAATCTTATGATGTTGATTTCGACCATCAGTTCCTTGAAACAGAGAAGTATGATGCAAAACCGACATACAAGAAGTTCCTCGGCTACAGACCTGGCGTATATGTCATCGGTGACATGATTGTCTATGTTGAGAACAGCGATGGCAACACAAATGTGCGCTTTTATCAGGCTGAGACCCACAAGAGATTCTTTGCCCTACTGGAAGCCAACAGCATCCGTGTGAATCGCTTCAGAGCCGACTGTGGTTCGTGCTCGAAGGAAATTGTCAGTGAGATAGAGAAGCATTGCACGCACTTCTACATCCGCGCCAACAGATGCAGTTCGCTCTACGATGACTTGTTTTCACTGAGGGGATGGAAGACGGAGGAAATCAACGGCATCCAGTTTGAACTCAATTCCATTCTTGTTGAGAAATGGGAAGGCAAGTGCTATCGTCTTGTCATTCAGAGACAAAAGCGCATGGATGGAGAGCTTGACTTGTGGGAAGGTGAATACACCTACAGATCCATTCTTACCAACGATTATGACTCATCAACAAGAGACATCGTCGAATTTTACAACAAGCGTGGGGGCAAAGAGCGTATATTCGATGATATGAACAACGGATTCGGCTGGAACAGGCTCCCCAAGTCGTTCATGTCAGAGAACACTGTATTCCTTCTGCTTACGGCATTGATACACAATTTCTATAAGACCATCATTAGCAAGCTTGACACCAAGGCTTTCGGGCTCAAGGAAACGAGTCGCATAAAGGCTTTTGTCTTCAGCTTCATCTCCGTACCTGCCAAGTGGATCATGACAGCAAGGCAATACGTGCTGAATATCTATACTGAAAACCGGGCTTATGCAAGACCTTTCAAAACTGGATTCGGATAAAGTCCGTTCCTTATGGTTTTAATCTGCGTATTGCCTCAAGTCGCATTGTGGGGTAAGGGGAAGGTATGCACAAATCGGACAAAATTCACGCTCATACTATCATGATGCATAGTGTTCAAGCTCTTTACTGCAATTGAGATTGCCATTGAGATTGCTTGCGGATTTTAGGCTATATTGAAATATTCTCCTATCTCAGCCCCCGGATGAATATCTATCCCTGTCTCAAAATGGGCAAGCTCACTGATAATTCTCGGTATGAGCGGTATCTCCATTTTATATAGTTCGTGGGCAATCCTGTGGTTTGAAATGACTCTGATGGCAGGATAGCAGGATATTATCTCCCCGATACAGGTCGCTGCCGGATCTCCGTCAAAGGCTGCATGAATGTCCGTTGCCAGCACCCTTCTCATTTCGGGAAGGCTCCGTATGAACCTCTCGGCATACTTTCTTGCCGTCTGGCAGCAGGGAGTTCCCTTTATCCTTTCCTTCATGTTCTCATTTCCGAAGAGCATACCCGCCTGTATCTGCTGCGTCAGGATATTGCTCAGCTTCTCCAGTGTCACCCCAAGATGAAATGTGAGTGTCTGGCTGTTTACCGTATGATTTCCATAATACCCCGGAAACAGGACTGCACGGCAAAGTTCTATTATCTCATGTATGGCTTTACCTGAAGGTATCGGGTCTCCTTCTTCATATTTGATGAAAAGTTCAGGGAATGATGAATAATCCGCCAACTTTTCAACAACTTCTCCGATGTATGTAATATGTTCCATGTGATTATATATATTTAAATCGTAAATATACGTTGGTTAAACCTATAATAAAAAGGATAGGTCATATCCTTTTTATTGTCTGCACTGTCTTTAAAATCCCAAAGCCTTGATCATCTTATGGTTCAGGTGTCTGTTCTTGCCCTTGAACGGATAACAGTGTATATGTATGGCAGGATTGAAGTTCATTTCAATGATCGCATAGTTATCCGGTGTGGCAGGAGCATGAATATCCTGTATCATCATATCCAGTCCGGTAATCTTCACGTTCAGAGCTTTTGCAGCTTCCACAGCAATAGCCTTGTACGAATCGTCTATATCGTCTGTAAAATCTATGCTGTCTCCTCCCGTACTGATATTGGAGTTCTCACGAAGATAGACCACTTCCCTCTCTTTGGGTACAGTGTTGAAATCCATTCCCTGCTGCTTCAGAAACATTTCTTCCTCACGCCCCTTTCTGATTTTCTCCAAAGGGGTGCGATATCCTTTACCTCTGAGCGGATCTTCATTCTTCCTGTCTATCAGTTGTCCGATATTCAGAACACCGTCACCCGTCACATTTGCCGGAACACGGTGAAGGATACCTACCACTTCATCATTGATGATGAATATCCTGAATTCCCTTCCCGGTATGAACTTCTCTATAAGCACCGTGTTGTCATGCTCAAAGGCTATCTGCAAGGCTGCCTTGAAGTCCGTTTCATCATAGTTGTGCTTCAGTATGGTTATACCCAATCCGAAATTGGTGGACTTAGGCTTGATTACCACAGGTTTCCCTGCATACAGGCGGTAGTCTGCCATACCTGCCTCCGGTGACGTGTATTCATAACCGCCCGGCACGCTTATTCCGGCACGTTCCAGCACCTTCTTCGTTACCACCTTATTTTCCATCATCAGTACAGACACGTATGAGTCCAGAGAGGTCTTGGTTGCCTGCATCACATATTCTTCCTTTTTACCGTCAAACAGACGTATGAAATTTTCCTTACGGTCAAGTATTTCAAAACCTATCCCTTTAAGTATTGCAGCCTTCAGCAGAAGCTGTGTGGACATTTCCATATCCTCCAGTCCATGAAATCTGTAACCTCCGCTTATGGTGGTTTCCCTATACTGTCTTGCCTTTTCCAGATGGAACGGTACAAACCCCACCCTGTTTATGTTCTCATACAGTACCATGCCTATACGCTTCTCAGGATTCTGTACAAGGTACAGATTATGCTGCATCTCCTGACGGTAGATTTCATCGTCAAGCACCCCATATTCTGAGAGAATTCTCTCCATATCTTCTAAAATAGAAGTAGCTTTCTGCTGTACAGTGGTCGAGCAGCATTTCAACTCCTTCTTTTCGTCTCTTCCATAGCATGAAGCCATATCCTGATTACGTGTTGCCCTTTGCAGTTCTTCCTCCGTAAGACTTCCGTTCTCCTCCTTCAGCAGAGAATAGACAAGCAGAAGGTGAGAAAAATAAATGGCACTTGCACATACCCCCGATTTTGTAAACGGGTCAAGATCCACAATTCGTACCTCAATATAAGAAGGAGAACCATTATCCTTTTCCAGAAACTTGATACGGACCGGAAGATAAAGCTCGTGAGGTCCGTCAATACGGTTTTCCCTTATCAGTTTGTCAATAGACATATTATAGGCTTCAAGTGAGGAATAATCGATGAAGAACTCCTCACGGTTACGATACCCTAATGGACTTGTCCTCAGACTGAGGCTTACCCCACACTTCATGGGCTGCTTTTCTCCCGTTTTAAGCGAAATCACATTCAGGGTTTCTTCTGCAAGCGGAGATTCACCGTACAGCCAGATAAAAAGCCAGCGGTATTTGAGAAAGTTCCTTACCACACGAAAATATACCGTTTCCCTGACCTCCTCCATAGAGCTGCCGCAAACACCGCTTTTTAGCAGAACGTCCATCAGTTTTTCCGAAAAAGAGAAATTGAAGTGTATTCCCGAAATAAGCTGCCTTTCCTTTCCGTAGGTTCCGGCAAGTTTCTGACGGTAATACTCCTTGTCCTTGAACTCTCCCGAATAATGTGCAATGGGTATCTCCTGATTCTCCTTCAATACAGGAGGAAGGCTCTGAGGCCAGAGAAGCTCATCGCCGATATTCTCCGTAACCACATCGTGCAGCGTTTCCATAAATCCCAAAGCCTCTCCTACACTTGGCAGCGGCGGAGTTATCATTTCCACCTGACTCTCTGAAAAGTCGGTGGTTATATAAGGGTGCTTCCCCTTGTCGCCAAATACTGCCGGGTGTGGAGTCAGGGCAAGCGTACCGTCCTGATTGACCCTGACATTTTCCTTTTCAAGTCCGAAACACCCCTCTCTAAGCAGATGGCTGTTCTGTTTAAGTATAAAGCAAAAATCCTGTGTATTCATATACTGCTATATTGTATGTTTGATTCTTCAAGTTCCTTTTCCCTTTTTCTATATAATAGATAAAGTACAATGCCCTTTATCACGCTAGTAAGCGATATGCTCCACCAGACACCATCTATTCCCATTCCCATACTTTTGCCAAGCAGAAGGGCAAGAGGTATCCTCATTGTGGTGAACACGATGCTCACGGTTGCAGGATATTTGGTAAGCCCCTGTCCGGTATAAGCTCCCGAAGTGAGTATTTCAAGTGTGGCAAACAGCTGTGAGAAGCCGACTATACGCAGATAGGCACTGCCTATTTCTATGGTGGCAGCCTCCTTCACGAAAAATGACAGTATGGTTTCCGGGAAAGCTAAAAATATGAATGTGGCAGGTATGGAAATACAATATCCAAGCCTGATGCTTGTACGATAGCATTTCCTAATCATATCCGTATTCCTTTCCCCGTAATATTGCCCTATCAGTATGGAGGTTGCCTGCATAAGACCGTTCATAAGAAGAAACGAAAGCGACTCTATCTGAAGACCCAGCTTCTGTGCGGCTATTGCATCTGTTCCCCATATACTTACTATACGCCCGATGGCTATACCGATAAGCGAGAACAAAATACGCTGCATGGCAGGTGCTGTGCCTATTCCAAGTATTTTCCTGAGAAACTTGCGGGGTACCGCTTTTATACTCAAGGTAAGTTCAAGCCTATGTCTGAGAAGATATATCGCATACATCATGGCACCCCACTGTGAAAATGCCGTAGCCCATGCCGCACCTTCCACTCCCAGTCCGAAATAAAATATAAACAGAGGGTCAAGAATGATATTGACGATATTCCCATAAAGTACCGCCCTGAACGAGAACTGTGTCTTTCCGTGTGCGTCTATAATGGCGGTAAACAAAAGGTTCATAAACATGATAAGAACAGTGATACTGCTTATCCTCAGATAGTTCTGAGCCATCGTGTTTACTTCCGGTCTTTCGATATTGAAAAGGGATATAAGAGGCTCTGCCAGCATAAAGACGAACAGGGCATAGAATATCCCCAACACGAATGTACTGCGTATTCCGCATGATATGAAGTGTTGTATTCTGTCCTTCTTTTCAGCCCCTATACTGTGTGAAACCGATACCATGGTACCAATGGTTATCACGCTTATCAAAGACCAACCCAACTTGATATAAAATCCGGCTGTTCCAACAGCAGCCACTTCTCCGCTTCCCAGTTTCCCGACCCAGAACATATCCGTAATATCGTATGAGATCTGAAGACAGGATGATAATATGATAGGGATTGCTATTCTCAGCAGTGATTTTCTTTTTTCTCTTTTTGCCGTTATCTGTTCCATAGTTTATTTTATATCGTAAAAATACGATGTTATATACCAATAAAAAAACTCTTATTCAAATCATAAGAGTTCTGAAAACAACTTCTTTGCCAAAAGCAGGCTTTCACGGTTAATACGATAGCAAACCTTTGGTGGAGCTATCTCGCCGTCTATCAGACCTACATCTTTCAGTACCTTCAAATGCTGTGATATGGTAGACTGCGCGATTGGCAATTCCGTTGTCAAGTCTCCACAATAACAACAGGCATTATGGTTAGCCAACAACCTTACGATTGCTATTCGTGCCGGGTGGCTCAGAGCCTTTGCAAAACGGGCTGCCATCACGTCCCGGTCTTCAAAATGCTGTGCTTTACTATATGCCATAATCACTTCTCATTTTTAATTCATCGCAAAATTACGATAAACGATTGAATCAACCAAATAATCGTGCGTTTTTTTCATCGAATTTTTCTTTTTTTAACCTATCACAATATCTAAAGTCTCGTATCTCAATGCAAAAAGAGGCTGTCTAATAAGTCCCCGAAAATGAAAATCACCCCTGTCAGAGCTTATTCTGACGGGGTGAAATCGTAAAATTCAGATTTGTTAGACAACCTCTTTAATCTGGATTATATTTTTATTCCTTTCGAGCGGTTTTCCTCTCTTGTATATAATCCCTGACGTCCAATGACGATATGGTTGGCAATGGAGTTGCCAGACGAAGGTCGATCATTCGCTGGGCTGTGTATCTGCGGAGCATTTTCAGTATGTTGTGATGATTCGTACCGTACACTACTTGCATCCGGCTTGACCTCCTGCCTTTCATTCTCCTTTTCGGCAACTTCCGGTGTAGGCGGTGCAAGCTCCAACTGAATCTTACGGTCAAGCGCGGCAAGTTCGGATTTCAACTGTTTCAGTTCGTCTTCCTTCTTCCACACCTTGCCCGCTATCTCCTGCAACTGCGGAATCTCCTTTTCCAGCACCTCGTTCTTTGCCTTGTACTGGTCGATGATGGACGGAATCCTCTCCAATGCGTTCAGGAAGTTACGTGCGGCGGCTATCGGGTCTGCCATCGCCAGATGCCCGTTGTTGTAGGTGTACTTATAGTTTCCCTCCACCACAAAGCGGTTGTCGGTAAACTCCAGTCCTTCTTTGAGAATCCGCTCACTGACCACCTTTATCGGAAAACCGTAAAGTTCCCCGACAGCCTTGTACAGTCCGCCCGTCGTGGCGTTCTTGGCGATTTCCTGCAAACGCTTTCCGAGAACCTTCTCGTCGGTTGAATCCACGCCGTCCACCTTGACGGTATTCAGGCGATTGCCCTCATTATCCGTCCGCACAACCGAAAGAAACCTGTTCCAGTCCTCCGTCATGGCATCAATGAAAGCCGTGTTGTTACGCAGTTCTCCCGTCTTGGATTCCAGTTTGAACTCCGAATCCCGCTTGCCCTTGTTGAACGACTTGCGTTCCCCTTCGAGTGAGGCGATACGCTTCTCCAACTTCGCTTTGTCAAGCAGGTCGGTATTGCCGGAAAGCAATGCCATATACTCCGAGAAGTTCATGCCCGATTTCTCGTCCATAGCCCCCTCGTCGATGGTACGTGCGCCCATAGCCCCGCTTTTGAGCTGCGAGATGAACGTCTGCTTGCAGTGCAGCAGGTTGAACTTGTAGCTGTCCAGTGACTTCTCCACGGCGTAAATGATGACATCCACGTTGTTTCCGGCAAAATGTTTGGCAATCTCATTGCCGGCTCTAACTCCACGTCCGTCACGCTGTTGCAGATCAGACGGTCGCCACGGTGTATCCAAATGATGGATGGCGACACACCGTTTCTGCGCGTTCACGCCCGTTCCGAGCATAGAGGTGGAACCGAACAATACACGCACCGTCCCGGCGTTCATGGCGTCTATCACTGCTTTGCGAGCCTTGTCCGTCTTGCACTCCTGAATGAAGCGCACCTCGCTTGCCGGTATGCCGTAATCCTCCGTCAGTTTTCGCTTTATCTCGCTGTACACGTTCCACCCGTCGCCCGGCTGGTATGTACCCAAATCCGAGAAAACGAACTGCGTGCCTTTCTGCGCGTCGTATTTATGGTAATACTCAGCTATCATCTTGGCGCAGTGGCTCGCCTTGTTGTCGGGGTGGTCTTCGTAATTGGGATCTATCATGCGCATATCCAAAGCCATCTTCCGCGCGTAGTCGGTAGCGATGAGCATCTTTGCCTTCTCCTCCGTTTCAGACAGCGGCAACCTGCCCAACAACGTGGCGTCGCCAGTCTTCGCAAATTCCATCAGCTGTTTGATGAAATATTCTTGGTCAGGTGTCGGCGGTATGTGGTGCAGTATCTCGTTCTTGTGCGGACGATCCACACCCACGTCCTCCGCCGTGCGGTAGTCGGTGATCTCATTGTAGAAGGCGGCAAGCTCCGGCACTTTGATGAAGTAGCGGAAACGTTCCTTCTGCACCACGTTGTTTGTCACGTTGAACTCGAAGTCGGTTGTCTTCTTGGCGAAAATAGCCGCCCATGCGTCGAAGCAGCGGATGTCCTGCCGTTCCAGTTCCTTGGGACGCAGATACTTGAAGAGCAGGTACAATTCCGTCAGGCTGTTGGATATGGTCGTACCGGAGAGGAATGTCGCCCCCAAGTCCTTGCCAGTGCGCTCCTGTATGGTGCGTATTGCAAAGAGCATATTCAGGGCTTTCTGGCTCCCTTCCGAGTTTCCCAACCCCGCCACACGGTCATGCCGGGTGTTGAAAGTCAAGTTCTTAAATTGGTGCGATTCGTCAATGAAGATATGGTCGATACCCATCTGCTTGAAGTCCACCACGTCATCCGTGCGCGACTTGATGGCGTGTTCCACCTTCTCCAGCTTCGCTTCAAGGTTGTGTTTGCGTTTCTCCAGCCCTTTCAGCATCGCCCGCGACACGTTCTTGCCCTGCTGCCGCAGGACTTCGAGATTTTCCTCCACCGTGTCAAGTTCCGCTTGCAGTATGCGCTGCTGCAACTCCGGCGACTGAGGTATTTTCCCGAACTGGTCGTGCGACATAATGACGCAATCATAGTCATTGTTCTTGATGTTGTTGAAGAAACGCACACGGTTGGCGGTCGAGAAGTCCTTTTCCGAAGCGTAGAGGATGCGGGCATTCGGATAGGCAGCCTGATAAGTGGCAGCAATCTCCGCCACATTGGCTTTCAGCCCGATAATCATCGGCTTGTGGGCGAGGCCCAGCCGTTTCATCTCGTGTGCTGCCATGCACATTATCAGCGTCTTGCCGGTCCCCACCTCGTGGTCGCATATCCCGCCGCCATTCTGCTTGAGCATCCATACGCAGTCCTTCTGCGAGGGATAGATGTCCTTCACGCCTCGGCTGGCCAGCCCCTTGAGGTCGAGGTCGGGGAAGGTCTGGTGAGAGCCGTCGTACTTTGGGCGCACGCAACAGTTGAACTTGCGGTTGTACATCGTCACGAGCCGTTCCTTGAACTCCGGCGACTGCTCTTCGAGCCATTCGGAGAAGCCGTTTCGTATCTCGTCAATCTTGGCGTTGGCGAGCTGTATGCCTTCGGCATCGCGCACCTTGATGTCGTTGCCGTTCTCGTCCTGGCCGATGCACTTCATCATGTCGGGACAGGTGTTGTGCAGGGCGTGCTTCAGCAAGCTCATGCCGTCGTAGTGGCGGTAGTAGCCCTTCACGCAGAACTCGTCCCATATCTTGATGTTCTTACGGTCGCATACGGCGGAGAACTCGTCCATGCCGGGGGCGTAGGCGATGCGGACATCGGTCTCGTAGAGGTGGCTCATGTAGGCGGAGTAGATGCCCGTGGGTATCCACCTCTCGCCGAAGTTGAAGTCGAGTTCCTCAAAGGTGATGCGCTGTGGGGCGGCATCCTGCAATGCTTGCAACGCCTCTTTCGCCTCTGCCAGATGCTCATGCTCCCTGTTGTCGGCAATCCATGCCTCGATACGCTCCGCCTTGTCTATGACATTCCCGGCTATGAAGCGGTCGCTGATTTCGTAGCCGTCCGCCAAGGGATTGAAATAGACCCTGCCGTGGAGGGCTGCAAGCAGTTCTTCCACGGTGGTGTCGGTGAGCGAGCGCATATAGTCGAGATGGACCGTGCCGTACTTGTTGAGTGAGGCGGACAGGGCTTCCTCCGGCGAGTCGGTTTGCACAATCTCGTCCATGGAGAATGACACGGGACGCTCGAAGATGTCGGCCTTGACAAACTGCCCGTTCTCCTCACGCTCCAAGGAAAGGATGTCGCGCCCTGCGGCGTCCATCAGCAGCAACTTCACGTTCTGCTTGGCGTTGAGGTGGCCATAGCGCAGGACAAACTCGTCGTAGTAGGTGTTGAGGTAGCCTCGCTGCGGCTTGTTCTCCTCGTGGTGCTCCGCCTCATAGCTGTACAGACGCTCGTAGGCATCGCGCAGGGAGATATAGAGCATCAGTTTCTCTTTCTGGAATCCGCTGAGGTCGGCAGGATGGAACATCGATCCGTAGGGCGTGAGGTCTTTCAGATAGCCCACGTTCCTTGCCGCATCGAGCACGATGGAGCCTTCACGATGGTGTGGCCCCAAGGTACGGTCGTAGGGATGCGGAGTAAGGTCAAGCGGTGACTGCTTTACATCTGCATGTGTCGGCTCTGCTTCAGACAGCGGCTTTATCTCTCCCATAGGAGGGATGAAGGCGGGATTGAGCGTATCTTTCACGCCCAATCTCTTCAACTGCTCCTGACGATGGCGCTCCGCTTCCTGCCGCAGTGCCACCCGCCGTTCGGGTGTCAGCGTCATCATGGCCTCATAGAATCCGTTGATGGGCGGATTGTCCTCCCAGTTGATGTCCGCATAGATATCGCCCGGCAGGGTTTCCTTATCTTCTTTGGGGGCATCGTCTGCATTTTTCTGTGAAGACTGCAATGATTCGCCGTCCTGCTTCTTCGGCATCTCCGCACGTGCTGGTGTGGGATTGTTCCCCTTTTGTGCCTGTTTGGCGACAGCGGACTTCTTCTTGTTCTTCGGGGCAGGCTTCTCTTGCGGAACGGTGTACTCCCATAAATCAAAGAGGGTAAGTTGTACCGCCTTCCCTTCTGCGAAAAAATCTGTCGAAGGTTGTTCTTTCGGTTCTTCTTTGATCTGCGGGACTTCTTCCGCTATTTTGATTTCCTTGGTTGCAGACGGAATGGCTTGGACAGGTATCTCTTCTGTCACACCCTTATAGTGTGCCACGTCCAATCGTGCAGCCAAATCAGCATCAATCCGCTTACGCAAATCCTCGGCGATTCCTGCTACACCGCCCTCGTGCAGATAGACCATAGCAGGCTTCCCGTAAGGGTCGGTGTCCAGTTTGGCACTGGTGTGTATGACCAATTCTGGATGCGCCAACAGGTAGCGGTTGGTTGTCACATGGGTATGGTTGTCCTTCACTGTCTGCGTCAACAGTTGGTCATCCTCTGTCAGTTCTTCCTTGCGACTGTTCTTCTGGAGGATAATCAGGTCGCAACCCACCTCGGTGTTGGCATTCTCGGTGAAGAGGTTGTTGGGCATACGCACCACCGACAGCAGATCGGCATTCCTCATCATCAGGAAGCGGGTGCCGTTGTTGCTCTCGCTGTCCAGCACGCCCTGCGAGGTGAGGAAGGCGACGATGCCGCCGTCACGCACGGCATCGAGTCCTTTCAGGAAGAAGTAGTTGTGAATCTTCTTCGCCGCTGTCCGGTGCATGAGGGAACGCTTCTCGTACTCCGCATCGAACACGGCGATGTCACCGAAGGGAATGTTGGACAGGGCAAGGTCGAAATGGTCGTTGAAAGGTCTTTCTATTTTCTCAAAACCTTCTATACGCACTTTCCGGTCGGGATGAAGATGGCGGAGCATCCTGCCCGTCAGCAGGTCCTTCTCGAAAGCCATCACATCGGCTTGGGGTGCGTAGCGCAGCATGGAGTCCACGAAAGCGCCCATGCCTGCCGACGGTTCCAGCAACCGTGCAGGCACGACACCGTGCCCCGCAAGCACGCCTGCGAGGGTATCGGTGATTTCCTTCGGGGTATAGAAGGCCGTGAGCACGGAGCCTTTCAGCGAATCGACATAACGCTTGTACTCCGTCTCGTCACGGCTGTTCTCACGGATAAGGCGGTGCAGTTCCGCCGTGGGGGCAAAGAGTTCGAGGTCGGATTTCGCCCAGTGGACGGCATCCGTCAGTTCCTTGGCGGGATTCAGGATGCACTTCAAGCCTCCGAAGCCGCAGTAGCTGCGCAGTATGTCGCGCTCGGCCTCGGTGGGGGTGCGCCCTTCCCGGTCAAGGAGGAAGGCCGTCCGTATCGCCTCAATGTTGTCCCTCAGTCGCTGCTTGCGGTTAAACGCCATACTCGGCCAGATAGAGTACGACAGCTCCCGTCAGTTCGCTGTACAGCAGGTCATAGTCCAACGACTGGGCGAAGTGGTCGTCGGACAGGTCGTAGATGGAAAACACGTTGTCCACCAAGGGCAGCAGCTTCGCGGTAAAGGCTTCCTGCTGCGTTTCTGGGATTTCGTAGGCAAACTCGTTCGTGATGACCTCACGCAGGATGGCGTATTTGGAGTGGTGCAGCCCTTTCAGCAGGGTCTGCATCGCCAGTTCCTGCGCTCCCTCTATGGGATAGCCCCCACGGCGTGCCTGCTCGTAGGCGGTTGCGGCCAGGTCGGCACGGGTCTCGATGAAGGAGGCATCACCGGCCTGCTCAAAACGGTTCTCTTGAAGGTGTTTTCGCAGATAGAGGTGGTAGTACGACAGCTCTTTCCGCTTCTTTTCGTTCTTGTTCATGTCTATTCTTGGATTATAGTGGTGAATACTAAATGTCGGGATAGAAGAAAAAAAGCACTCCGGGTATCCCTCCCGAAGTGCCACCACTAAATCCAAAGTAAATCAGTCCGGTCTTAGAAGAACAAGAACGTTTTCGATAAGCCAGATGAGCAATGATAAGCTCGCTTAATCATTGCCATGGCGAGAAAACGAAGGTTTAAAACCAACGATTAGACTTTGATTCAGTGGCGAAGGTACTCATTTATTTCCTCTTCGGGGAATGTTTTCCCTTGTTTTTCACTTCGGGGAAGACAAATACCGTGTTGAAGTCGGCATCAAAGGCGATAATGGCATCGAAACTCTTGCCTTGCTTGCTCTTGAAGCCTTTCAGCAGGGAGGTCTTCCCGGCGGTGAGCAGTTCCTTGATTTCCTCGTCCTTCAGGTCGCGGTTGGCTTTCTGGCGGAACACGTGCAGACCGCATTCGGGATTGTCGCAACGCACCACCTTGCCGTAGAACTGCATCTGCCCTTTGCCGCACTTGGGACAGGTGCAGCCGGAGGGCTTGTGCCCGAAGATCTTGTCGCAGGAGAGCAGTTCGGCGGTGATTTCCGTGGTGTATCGCTCTATCTCCTCATGGAAGGCGGAGGCTTCCTTCTCCCCACGCTCGATGCGTGCCAATTCACGTTCCCACTCTCCTGTGAGGGCAGCGTCGGCGATGCGCATTCCTTTCACTACGGAGTAGAGGGCCAGCCCCTTCTCGGTGGGCACGAGCGACTTCTTGCAACGCTGCACATAGCCGCGGGCAAAGAGGGTCTCGATGATGGCGGCACGGGTGGCAGGAGTGCCTATTCCGCATTCTTTCATGGCTTGGCGCACTTCCTCGTCCTCCACGTCCTTGCCTGCCGTCTCCATCGCTGAGAGCAGGGTGGCTTCGGTATGCAGGGGCTTCGGCTTGGTCTTGCCCTCGGTGAGACTGACGCCGCATACGGCAAGGGTGTCGCCGCTCTTCCAAGGCGGAAGTACTTGTTCCTCGTTCTCTTCACCCAGCACGGCACGCCATCCTACCTGACGGATGACACAGCCTTTGGCGGCAAACTCCGCCTCGCCGCTAAGGGCGGTGACGGTGGTGAGTTCCTTGACGCACTTGTCGGAGAAGGCTTCCACCATGCGCCCGGCTATCATCTGATAGATGGTGTTGTCCTCCTTGGAGAGGAAGAGGGGCTTCTCGCCCGTGACGAGCAGGGCGTGGTGGTCGGTGACCTTGCTGTTGTCCACGCTGCGGCGGGTCAGCCTGTCCCTGTGGGGCACCTTGCCAATCCATTCGGGATAGCCACCCAAGAAGGCGAGCAGCTTGGGGATTTCGGCAAAGACATCTTCGGGGATGTGGCGGCTGCCGGTGCGCGGATAGGTGATGAGCTTCTTCTCGTAGAGTTTCTGCGCTATCTCCAGTGTCTTCTCCGCCGTGAAGCCGTGTTTGGCGTTGGCTTCCTTCTGCAGGGTGGTGAGGTCGTAGAGCAGCGGCGTGTCCTCTACCTTCTCCTTGCACTCCACCTTGGTGACGAGCAGGGAGGGCTGCGCCTTTACCTTATTATATATATGCTCTGCAGGGAACTTTTCCTTCCATTTCTCCAAGGAAGAGAACTTCACCGTCTGTTCCCCTGTGCCTTCCGCAGACAGATGCACCTGCCAGAAGGCTTCGGGCGTGAAGCGTTTGTGATCCCAGTAGCGGGCGCACACCATGGCCAGCGTGGGTGTCTGCACACGTCCGAGGGAGTAGGTGCCCCTGCCTGCGGCGATGGTCATGGCCTGCGTGGCGTTGATGCCTACCAACCAGTCGGCCTCACTGCGTGCCTTGGCGGCATGGTAGAGGCGGTCGTAGCGGTTGCCCTCTTCGAGGTGGCGCAATCCCTCGCGGATGGCCTTGTCGGTGAGGGAGCTGATCCACAGGCGAACGAAGGGGGTGCGGCAGTTCAGGTAACTGTAGAGGTAGCGGAAGATGAGCTCGCCCTCGCGTCCGGCATCGGTGGCCACTACAATCTGTTTGCTCTCGCTGAAGAGCCTGCCCACGATGCGTATCTGCGTGACGACGCTGGGTTCGGGCTTGTAGCCCTTCTCCGTCTTGGTGTGACGGGGCTGCAGGGTGAAGGTGTCGGGCAGGATGGGTAGGTGCTCACGGGCGAAACCGTGGATGCCGTAGCCTTCGGGCATGGTGAGTTGAACCAGGTGCCCGTAGGCCCAGGTGACGGCATAGCCGTTGCCGGAAAAATAACCTTCTTCTCTCTTGGTTGCACCCACGATGCGGGCTATCTCACGTGCCACGGAGGGCTTCTCTGCGATAATCGTCTTCATACTGATTTACTGTTTTGATGTTGTCATGATGAATATTCGGGATAATAGTGGATTCAGTGGTGGCACTCCGGTTCATACCTTCATGCCTTTGCTCTTGCGTTTCTCCTGCTTCTGCTGGATGTCGTCCTTCGGGGCGGTCTGTCCCTTCTGCAGCGGCTCGTTGACATTCTTGGTCGCTTCATTGGTCTTGCCCTGACTGTTGACGGCCACCTGCGTGCGGCTCTCGTTTGCCGGAGCCACCTTCTGGGCGTTATCGGGATTGGTGTCGTAGCGGTAGGGACGGCCCTTGTCGGGATTGAAGCGGAGGTACATGGTGGAGGGTACACCCTTGTCGTCGGGCACATTCTCCAGCTTGACGGTCTTGCCCGCCACGTAGTCGGCTTTCTGCTCCTCGGTGAAGGGCACGCCCTTCCATTTGGTGATGGGGCGGATGCTGCCGTCCTCGTTGGTCCATGTATTGCGACGTTGCTTGCCGGGTTCCTGTTGCGGGGCTGACTGATCCACCTTTTGGGATTCCTTGTTGCTCTGCTCCTCCACGGTACGGGGCGACTTACCCGTGCCGGGCACGAACTCCACGCCTCGCTGCTCCACGTTCACCTGCAGGGTGGTGACGAACTTGCGGCCGTCGTTGCGCTCGATGAGCTTGTCCTTGACGGGCAGTCCGGCACGGAGCAACTCTCGCTCCTGTGGGGTGATCTCCGTCTTACCGATGCGTTCGGGGATGCGGATGCGGGCGGCGGGCATGTCGGTAATCTCATTGGTCTTGCGGTCGATGCTGATGAAGGAGGGGGTTATCTCACCCGTGGCCTTGTCCACCAAGTCCACGATTCTGCCGAGATTGCCTGTCTCCTTCAGGGCTTTCTTCTCTTCCGGGGTGAACTTGTGTCCCTTGTACTCGTCGAGCTTCTGCTCCTTGCGGATGAAGTGGGGAACGAGTCGCACGTTGCCGTCATCGTCCTTACGGAAGGAGAGGCGGGCATCGAGGCTGAACGACTCTCCTCCGAAGTTGGGCGTGACACGCACGAGGTCGGACTTGCCGTAGTTGAGCATCTTCTGCAGGTCGCCGGATTGTTCCAGCTCCTCACGCTTCACGCCCCAGTTCTTTTCCAAAGCCTGCCAGTCGATGCGGCTTTCGTCGATGGGCTGGTAGCCTTGCCTTTGCTTGTTCTCTTGTTTGTTCTCTGGTGCGTTCTGCTGCACGTTTTCCTGTTGTTTCTTTTCCATGTTTTCTTGTTTTTGGGGTTCTACATTGTTTGTCTGATTCTGTTCTTTCTTCTGCTCTTCCTGTGCCTTCTGTTCCTGCGCCACCAGTTTTTCGTAGGCAGAGGTATCTACTTTGTGGGGTGCGAGCAGGTCGGCATTGGCCACGGGGTCTTTCAGCAGTTCCTTCATCACGCCGAGCAGGTTCTCCGCCTGGTCTGCCGCGATACGGTAGAAGCCGAATCGGCTGGGTTCCTTGCACTGCCGGAAGAAGTTGCGGAAGAAATTGTCGAGCACGTCGCCGTTCTTGTCAAACTGCAGAAAATCCTGTGCGTTCTCCATCTTTGGCGGTGTGCGTCTGGGGGTGCCGTCCGCCTGTAATCCGGCCACCACGCTGATTTCGCCCGTCTTTTCATCACGGACTATCAGCACGTCTTTTTCGTCTTTTTTCTTTGCCATCTTGATTGACTTTTAATTGTGAAACATTGATTGTTATCGGATGCGGGCCTTGTAGTCCGCCATCTTCTCTTTCTGGAAACAGTCGATATGCTCCGAGAGGAACTTCTCCACGTCCGACTCCTTGTAGTAGGTCTTCTGCCGGAGCATGAGGTAGGGCAAGATGCCTAACGTGCGGTAGCGTTGCAGCGACCGCTTGCTCACCTGCAGCATCAAGCAGAGGTCCTGATTGTCGTAGAGGCGTTCGCCGTTGTACAGCTTACACTCCGTACCTTCCTCCTGACCTGCCGCCTGTCGCTGGCTGCGGTATAGCAGATCGTCGAGTATCTTCTCGTGTCTGTCGAGCCGCTCCATGAGGAGGTGGAACAGCCGCTCTATCTTGTACGTATCCATTTTCTTGCCGTTTTTATGTTTTCTTGCCAGTCCTTACCATATACTGTCTGTGCAGCTCACCGATGCGCTCTGCGTTGCCGCTCATGGAGCACTCCTTCATCATGCGCTCCACATCCGTGAGGCGGTAGCGGCAGGTACGCCCCATCAGCGAGAAGGGGATGCGCCCCTCGTCACGATAGCGTTGCAGGGTGCGCAGGCTGATACCGAGCAGGGCGGTCACATCCTTGCTGGTCAGCCACCGTTCCTGTGGTTGAACGGTCAGTCTGTCCTCATACCTGCGGATGTGCTCCGCTATCTTCTCAATGTGCCCGACCAGTTCCTGAAAGGCGGCACTTTCCATCATTATTACGTTCATAATCAATACTGTTTTTTCTTGTTTCTGCTGCAAAATTACAGGGTATGGAAAGGGTGAACTTATGACTCATAGATGACTCATAGAAGATTTTCTTGCAATTGGCTTTGGATGGCTAAACCAACGGTTCCACATGCTGCCACCTGCACTGGAAATGAGTGGTTTTAGGAGGTTGCGGCGTAACTTTGCACCGATAATCACAGCAACACTCAGAATCATGGAAGTAGTAATCATTGAAAGAAAGGCGTTCGAGGCACTGATGGCGGATGTCTCGTCGCTGACGGAGAAGGTGAACCGTCTGTGCGGTCGTGAGAGCGACAGGCGCATGGCGAAGTGGATGGACAACGAGGAGGTGTGCAGGCTGCTGCGCCTCAGTCCGAGAACCTTGCAAACAATGCGGGACAAGGGCTTGATTGCCTGCTCGCAGATTGGCAAGAAGTTCTACTACCGCAGGGAGGACGTGGAAAGCCTCGTCACTAATAGTAAGGAGAGCAGCCTATGAAGCAGGAGATTCTCACGCTGGAGCAAGGGCAGGTGGCGGACATGCTCCTCTCGCTGAAAAACAGCCATCGCAGGATAAACCGTTTCCTGCAGGACTATACCCCTCCGCTGAACGGTGACCGTTACCTGACGGACAAGGAGGTGGCGGAAGCATTGAAGGTGAGCCGCCGCACCTTGCAGAACCTGCGCAACAACCGTGTACTGCCGTTCATTCTGCTTGGCGGCAAGGCTCTCTATCGGGAGTATGACATACAGCGGTTGCTGGAGGCTAACTACCGAAGGGCGGATGTTTAGCATGTAAAAATGAAAAAGACGGACGGGCAACCCTGATGAGTGGGATTGTCCGTCCGTCTTTTTCGTTTGTTATTTCTGTCCTTTCAGTTATTCCCGAAAGGCCACAGGGGAATGAAGATGGCTTGGTGCGCCTCTTTATCCTTTTCTTTCGTAGCTGTCTCTTTCAGCCACTCGCGGAAGGCGTGAGCATAGAAGGTGTTTATCCGATAGGCCAAGGCGACGATGATGTCCCAGTGGTAGATGTCCACGGAACAGCCGTCCGCCTTGCGGATATATTTGCACACCTCATAGTCCACCAGCACACCCGTCTTGCGGATGGCCTTTATCTCCCGGCCTATGGTGGCGGCAGTGAGGTTGAACAGATCGGCTATCTCTGCGAGGGTCATCCATACTTCTTCCTGCGGGTTGCCCTCCATGCGCACGTGGCCGTGCTCGTCTATTCTGATAGTTCTTCTCATGGCGTTCCGTGTTAGATGGTCTGACAAATGAACTGCTCCATGGACTCTATCTGCTTGGACAGGCATTCCATGTCGTTGCTTACCTTCTCGGCGGTAATCTTCGCATAAATCTGCGTGCTGCGGATGCTGGTATGGCCCATCATCTTCGACAGGGTCTCAATCGGCACACCGTTGGAGAGGCAGATGGTGGTGGCATACGAGTGGCGGCTCTGGTGCCATGTGACGTTCTTGTTGATGCCGCAAAGTTTGGCTATCGCCTTGATGCCGTTCTTGCAGTTCCCATAACATGGGACGGGCAACAGCCGTCCGTCTTCTGCCATGCCGCTGTACTTCTCGATGATGTGCTTGGGCACGTCGAGCAGGCGGATGTTCGACTCCACGCCAGTCTTCTGGCGGTTGGTCTTTATCCACAGGTGGCCGTCGAAGGAGGTCTGCAGGTTCTCTTCCGTCAGGTTGTACATGTCCCGCCAGCTCAGTCCCGTGAAGCAGCAGAAGATGAAGAGGTCCCGGATAAGTTCATAGCTTTTCTTCTTGAACGTGCCGTTGATGAGTGCCGTAATCTCCTCCTTGGGCAGGAAGCCGCGCTTGGTCTCTTCCTTCGTGATGTGGTAGGCATAGAAGGGATCACGCTCCAGCCAGCCGTTGTTGATGGCGGTGAAGATGATGCTGCGGAAGGGCATCATGTATGACCACACGGTGTTGGTGCAGTGGTTCTTCTCCGTGCGGAGGAACAGCTCGAAGTCGGTGATGAAGGCGGGTGTCAGCTCACGCAGGGCGATGTCGCTCATCTTGTAGCGTTGCTTGATGAACTCCGTCAGGTGGTTATATACCACGCGGTATTTCCAGTAGCTGCGCTCGCTCTTCATCTTGCCCACCTGTTTCGCATAGTCCTCGTTGTGCTGCTTGAACACGGCAAGCAGGGTCTTGTGGTTCTGTCCCAGACCTAAGTAAGCGTTGCGCACCTTTTCCGCAGTGACATATCCGTCGGTGTCGCACACCTCCTGATACGCCTTGTTGATGCCAAGCCGTATCTTGTCCAGCATACGGTTGCCCTCCTGTGCCACGAGGCTGCGGCCTGTCAGTTTGCCCAGCTCCACGTTCCACATCTTTTCTTCCACGTCCAACTTGCTGCTGAACTGTGATACCTTTCCGTTCACCGTGATGCGGCACATCACGGGAATCATTCCGTTCTTTTTCGGCGCGTTGCGCTTGAGGTAGAACAACACCCTGAAAGTGCTTCTGCTCATACTCTACATTGTTTTTGTTTGCAAAATTATTCCATGTAGAGCTGAAAGGCTGTAAGCAAACCGCAGCACATCGGCGCAATCACATCCGCTTCACGTCTTTTTTGTCCTTTTCCCGCAGGCAACATCAGATATTACCCTAATTTTGCCTCCCGAAACGCTGTATTTCGATAGTTTACAGCCATTTCCTCACGGGCTTTTCAGACCTCCTCGCCAGCGAAAAGAGTAACGGGATAGTAACGAAACTCTTGCTTCAACTGACTTTTCTGTGGCATCTGTTGTCTGCACAGAGAATCCAACTAAATCAATTAATCCGCTCATTCTCACAGATTTTTCATCATTCTGCCCTCATTCTCAGTTTTTTGTTGTATCTTTGCATCAGAAAAAATTACGGATATGTCATATAGGACTTCTTTCCTCCTCTTAATAGGTCTTATGCCTATATTCTGTTCATGCCACGACAATAACAGGTTTGAATGGAAGGTTGCTCAGAAACACATGGAAGTGTCTCTGAATAAAGAGTCCGACTCACTTTATGTTATCCAGCTGGACACGGATCGTCCCAGTCATTCCACCTGGGAATTGCCCTACCCTGTCTATCAATTTGATTATGGAGATATTACAGGAAACGGAGTTCCCGAAATCATTGTCGGAGTTATCAAACCGACAAGATTTGATCCCAAACCGGACAAACGGTTATTTATCTACCGGATTGCAGATGAAACTTATATCCGTCCGCTTTGGTTAGGGTCAAGGGTAGCACAACCATTGGAAGACTTCAGAATAATCCGTGAAGAGACTCCCACACGGATACGGACTCTAGAACGGGAACGCAGTGGGAAGTTTCTAGTCGCAGAATACATCTGGAGAGGATTCGGTCTGGATTTCAAGCGATACTTAAAACGGGAGGTTAAAAAACAGGAAGCCATACATATCCTCAAACATTAGCTACTATCATCATACTATATAGCGTAATTAATTGAATGGAAATAAACATGAAACGACTATTATTATTCACCTGTATACTATTGTTCATTCTCTGCGGATGCAAGAATAAAAACAAAAACAACCAAATCATGCCCGCTGTATCTGCACAAACAGATACAATTACCAATCCCGTTTCCTCGCTGTTGACTGATACGGTACTACCTCAGTCCATTGATTTAAAGCAGGATATCAGCCATCTTTCTTTTCAGGAACTACGGTTATTACGCAGTTATCCGTATGCCATACATGGCTATCATTTTATGGAAGCGGATATCAATGCTTTTTTCTCAGCCAATACCAAATGGTATAACAATTTAGTCAATGATATATATTGGGATGCAGAAGAAGGAAAAGTAAAGTTTGCAGAAAGCTATGAAGAGGTCAACCTGACACCTGAAGAAAAAGCCTTTGTCGACCGTATTGATGCACGTATGACAGAACTACGCCAGCAACAATTCATACAACGGGATTCCTATTACCTGGGAAATACAAATAACATCGTCAACTTGTTCCAATTTAAGGATATAGACAAAGAAATATTGGAGAAACTACAACAGAACAACTTTGTCATCACAAAAGGAAATAACCTGCAACTCTTTCATGCCTACGAAGAAAACGACTACCGCCAAGTACCTAATTTTATTACTACCGACCTGTATCTGCAAGCATTCCACATGTATTTCTCTTATATCCTAAAGAGTCTGGAAAAGCAACATATCATTCCTACACTCGAAATGCTATGCCGTTCTTTCAATGCAACCTGCATCAAGCTGGCCGAACAAACGGAGGACGAATCCCTGAAAGATATGGCTGAACACGCAGCAACCTTCTATGCCATCCCTTATTATCTGCTGACCAATAAGACGCTTACCGTTCCCTCCAAATATGAAACAGAATATCAGGAAGAAATAGAGCACATTAATAAACAGGAAGATAACTTTTCTGACTTTCTTTCATACAAAGATGCATATTTCCCGTATAGCCTTTTCAAGCCTCGTGGACATTACACGCGAGAACCGCAATTACAAGCATATTTCAAAGCAATGATGTGGATGCAAACTGCCTGCTTTTGCAGGGAGCAACAGGAACAATTGAAACGTTCCATTTTTCAAGCTGCCGTACTTTGTACTTACAAAAGTATAGACCAGACACCACTGATAAAGTTATATCAACATATCTATACCCCACTCACATTCCTAATGGGGGAAGCTGACAACCTATCCATCTTTGATATCGCCCGAATTTTGGAAAAGAATAATGCCATACATATTGAAGACGCACTGACAGCCGGACAAATAGAGAAAGTGAATCAGGCTCTCATTGGATTGGCAAAACATAAAAACAACATAAAGCCTCAGATAGAAATCACTTGCCGGGATAAAATAAACTTTATGCCACAACGGTATCTATCTGACAATGAAGTAATTCAAAAGTTAGTTGATGTCAATCCCAATAGCCAACGAGCCTACCCGAAAGGCTTGGATGTATTCGCAGCCTTTGGCACAGGTACTGCTGAAAGTTTGTTGATTGATTTTTATAAAGAGCCTAATAACTGGAGCGAATATTCCAAAGAATTACAACAACTAAAGGATAAATTCAAAACAAGTAAATCCACACAACTCTCTGTCTACGAACTATGGATGAAGAGTTTGCTCACCATGCAACAAACGGACAAAAATAATCCGGGATTCATGCAAACTCCTGAATGGGGATACAAGAATCTGAATACAGCTTTGGCTTCTTGGGCAGAGTTAAAACACGATGCCATACTTTATGGAGAACAGCCAATGGCTGCTGAATGTGGAGGTGCCGGACCTCCCGATCCAATCGTTGTAGGATATGTAGAACCTAATCTACCTTTCTGGAGGAAAATGGAGAACATTCTCCAAGCCACCCGACTAATCCTGCAACAGAACGATTGTATGACCGATGACCTGAAAGGAAAAACCGATCAATTGAATGACTACGTCACCTTCCTTATTCAAGTAACAGAAAAAGAACTGAGAGGAGAGAAACTGACAGAACCGGAATACCGGACACTGGAATATATGGGTAGCAGTATTGAGTATTTCACTTTATCTGTGGTTGACCCAGATTTGCATCTGGATGATTGGTCATTAGTACAAGGTCCGGACAAGTCGATAGCCATAGTAGCCGATATTTATACCCGCAATATAAGGGGTTGTAACAAGAATGGAATACTACATGTAGCGACAGGAAATGCCAACAATATTTATGTCGTAATAGAAATAGAAGGCAATCTCTACTTGACTCGTGGGGCGACCTTCAGCTATTACGAGTTTGTCCAGCCACTAGGCACAAGGCTTACCGATGAAGAATGGCAAAAAATGCTGGAAGAAAAGAAAGCACCCGCCGTACCGGAGTGGATGAAGAGTATCCTAATAGAGAAGGAGCCTCATGTAGATGAAAGAGTTTTTTATAGTTCCGGTTGTTAATGAACTTTTATCAGATAAGCCGAATCACAGCTGGCATTGGAATCATATTCCTAATGCTGGCTGCCTGTCAACAGCCTTCAGAAGAATGTCTGTCTATCGCTTTCACAGGAGACGTCCTTTTGGACAGGGGAGTACGCCAACAAATCCGGAAAAAAGGTGTCGAACACTTATTTGAATCAGTCACACCACTGTTCCGCTCCGTAGATGCAACAGTTATCAATCTAGAGTGCCCTATTACCTCCGTTCGTTCACCACTGCACAAGAAATATATCTTCCGCGCTGAACCAATATGGGCAACAGCTCTATCCCAAGCCGGTATTACTCACGCTGCTATGGCAAATAATCATACAATAGATCAAGGACGAAACGGATTGACAGACACCAATCAATATCTCTTATCCTCCGGAATTACTCCGGTAGGCTACGGAGATACTTCCCCACAAAGTTGCCGACCTGTTCTTATTAAGAAAGGAAAGATAGAAGTGGCACTTTATAACTCCGTTGCACTTCCTTTGGAAAATTGGGTATATCTGGAAAACAGTCCCGGTATCTGTCAGCAGCCGATAGAGGAACTGAAAGAAGAAATCACAAACTTCAAACGGCAGAATCCCAAAAGTTACATAGTCGTTATTCTTCATTGGGGAGTAGAATATCAGCCCCTCCCTACCCTTGTCCAAAGAAAAGGTGCACACTCGCTCATTCGCGCCGGAGCGGATGCAATCATCGGGCACCATCCTCATATCATTCAAAAAGAGGAATATTACGATGGCAAACCAATCTTTTACAGTTTGGGGAATTTCGTATTCGACCAGCACAAACCGGAAACTACGCAAAGTTTAATTGTACAACTAAACTTTACAACCACAGAATGCAATGTCCAACTTCATCCTGTGGTTATTAATCATTGCAAACCGGAACTCCAATAGCCGATATTCACATAAAGCAATTATCAGATAGCTTTCCAGAAAGCCTGGAAATCACGGTATTTACCGTAACAAACCAATTCGTCCCCCTCATTTACTTTCTCATCCTCCGGCAAATTGTTTTTCACATGAAGCTCTGTCAGGGAGATCCCCAAACAATTGGTTATTTTATCCGCACGTTTCAGCCCGATAAGTTTTAAATGAAACTCTCCATCCAGATTCAGTTCATTCACAAAATATCCCACAAACTTCTTCGGTACGGTAAACTTCACTACATAATATTCCGAGTCAATACGGAAGCCCTCCATATTTGTCCCGAAGTCAAGTAATTGCACCAAGTTACGTGCAGCATCTTCTTCCGGAGTCAGAATCTTCTCCAAGTTGAAAGCCTCCAATACCGCCTTATGCACGCCGTCAATTGCACGGGCATAAATACGGGCTACTTTCTTCTGTTTCAGCAGGGCCACTACCCGCACAGACGCACCGAAGTTTTCGCCAATCGCCACAATCACCACATCCACACTATTCAGCGGAAGTACCGACAAAGATTGTTCGTCCGTCGCGTCAATTACAAAAGCAGTAGCCACCTTATCTTTGATTGCGTCCACACGGCTTTCGCTGATATCCGCACCAATAATTTCATGTCCCAATGCAGACAACTCTTCTGCCAACACATGACCATAATTCCCTAAACCAATAATAATATACTTCATATCTTTAGTTTATGATGATGTTATCACTCGGATAACGGTATTTTGTATTCTTTTTCTGTTTCACAATTCCAAGCATTAATGTGATCAAGCCCACGCGACCGATAAACATCAATAACGCTACCAATAATTTGCTTGCATCACACAAACTCGGAGTCAGATTCAAGCTGGAGCCTACCGTGCTAAGCGCCGAAACACATTCGAACGTCAATGCCATCAACGATGCTTGCGGTTCGAGCATACTCAAGATAAAAATAAAAAGAAATAGTACACTCAATGACATAACCACTGTCGCATTGGAACGCCGGATAGAATCATGAGACAACTCCCTACCAAACACCTCGACACGCTCCGTACCGCGCAACACAGCTACGAGATTGAGAACGACTACCGCAAAGGCATTCACTTTGACACCACCGGCAGTAGACTGCGCCCCACCTCCAATCCACATCAACACCAGATAAACCAACAACGTCTGTACACTCAGAGAGGCCAAATCGACACTGCTGAAACCGGCGGTTCGCGGACAAGTGGCATTAAAGAATGCCTGCGTCCATTTATCCGCAACAGGCATCCCCGCAAACGAAGCATTCCATTCGAAAGCGGCAATCGCCAATGTACCGATTACCAAAAGCAGCAAAGTCATTATCAACACAATCTTCGTATTCAAATTATAAAGATGATGCACCTTGTGCCTTTCCAACTTACGGGTACGGATAAACCTCCAGAAATGACGTAGATGATATAGAACGATATCCTTGAAGTTAACCAAAATAGGGAAACCGATCCCACCCAGAATAATCAAAAAGGAAACAGAGACAAACAACCAGTTATGATTGGTCATCACCATCGGATTCCCCAAATTGCCGGAAAGCGTAGAGAACCCGGCATTACAGAAAGCCGAAATGGAATGAAAAGCAGCAAAAGCCAGTTCCTCATCCAGATTCATCCCCAACGTACCATGAATACTGAACCAGATAGAGACCATGCCGATTCCTTCAATCACCAATGTAAAGCCCAATATATATAATAAGGTAGACAACAAAGAACCCAATGAATTGGAACTGACCATATCCCGGACAACCAACTGATTATAAAGAGAGGTATTTCCCATAAAGAACATCGCAAAGAAACTCGTTAATGTCATCACTCCCAAACCACCGATTTGAATCAGCAAGATTATGACAACGAGCCCTCCTGTCGTAAATGTAGTCGATACATCCACCGGTACTAGCCCCGTCACACACACCGCACTCGTAGCCGTAAACAGCGAATCAACCCAAGTAATGCCATTCACCGTACACTTTGGCAACATCAATAATCCCGTGCCAATAAGAATAATAGCCAGAAAACTGACTGCCAATATCAAAGACGGGTTGGTACGCCGTCCCAACAGACGTACCAATCCGTTTGACAGATTCAATAAAGAAAAGACCAGCAATAATATCAAATGGTAAAATTTGCCATCCAAGAACTCCCAGAACTGCAAGATAGCTCCTTCCTCCTCCGGACGATGGAAAATGACAGGTATCAAAGTCAGGTACAACAACCCGCTCAATATCCAGGCCAATTTCCGATATTGCTTTTTAGTGCTCCTATATTCAAGCGAAATATGCAACGTTACATCAATCAGAAAGATGATCCATACAGCCTTATACAGAACTTGTATTTTCGCAATCTCATCTACCGACAACGGAAAGCCGTGTTCATAAATCACTCCGACAATTAGCGCAAGAGACGCTAAATAAGTTAAAGCCTCCACTAAGCCCAGTATAATTCGTATATAAGGTTTTAGCAGTTTGTTCTGATATAACAGGAATTTATGATAAATCTTCATATCATATTTTTTATAACGTCGTGCAAACTTAACTAAAATAACAATCGAAACCGATTCTTTGTTGACAAATTTATCTGAATATTAAAAATTTTGCCTACTTTTGGCAGCAGATAATTAAAAACCACAATATTATGAGTGACAAAAGAAAACGGTATATCCTACCAGAAGAAGAAATTCCACATTACTGGTACAACATTCAGGCTGATATGGTAAACAAGCCAATGCCACCGTTGCACCCGAAAACTAAACAACCACTGAAAGCAGAAGATCTCTATCCTATCTTTGCGGAAGAGTTATGCCGCCAGGAATTGAATCAGACCGACGCTTGGATTGAAATACCGGAGGAAGTACGCGAAATGTACAAATATTATCGCAGCACACCGTTAGTCCGTGCATACGGATTGGAAAAAGCACTCGGTACTCCGGCTCATATCTATTTCAAAAACGAAAGTGTAAGTCCCATCGGTTCTCATAAATTGAATTCCGCATTGGCACAGGCATACTATTGCAAGCAGGAAGGCGTAACCAATATCACTACCGAAACAGGTGCCGGACAATGGGGAGCAGCTCTTTCTTATGCGGCAAAAGTATTCGGTTTGGAAGCAGCCGTTTATCAAGTAAAGATCAGTTATGAACAAAAGCCCTACCGTCGTAGCATCATGCAAACGTTTGGAGCACAGGTTACTCCTTCTCCATCCATGTCTACCCGTGCCGGTAAAGATATTCTGACCGCTCACCCCAACTATCAAGGCTCATTAGGAACAGCAATTTCCGAAGCTATCGAATTGGCACAAATGACTCCCAACTGTAAGTACACGCTTGGGTCGGTACTTAGCCACGTCACCCTTCACCAGACAATCATCGGTCTGGAAGCCGAAAAACAAATGGAGATGGCAGGTGAATACCCGGATGTCGTGATCGGATGTTTCGGAGGAGGCTCCAACTTTGGCGGTATCTCTTTCCCGTTCATGCGTCATAACATACTGGAAGGAAAGAAAACCCGCTTTGTGGCAGCCGAACCCGCCTCATGCCCTAAACTGACACGTGGTAAATTCCAATACGACTTCGGTGACGAAGCCGGATATACTCCGCTCCTTCCGATGTTTACATTAGGGCATAATTTCGCTCCGGCACATATCCATGCCGGTGGTCTTCGTTATCATGGCGCAGGTGTGATCGTGTCACAATTGCTCAAAGACAAATTGATGGAAGCGGTAGATATCCAACAGTTGGAATCATTCGAAGCCGGCTGCCTGTTCGCACAAGCAGAAGGTATCATTCCGGCTCCCGAATCCTGCCACGCCATTGCAGCTGCTATTCGTGAAGCCAACCAATGTAAGGAAACAGGAGAAGAGAAAGTTATCCTGTTCAACCTTTCCGGACACGGACTGATCGATATGGCTTCATACGACAAGTATCTGGCAGGTGATTTGGTCAACTATTCATTGACGGATGAAGATATCCAGAAAAATCTGGATGAGATCGGAAATCTAGAAAAGTAATCTTTCTCATTTCCAGAGCAAATAATAGTGAAAACCCGGGCAGTAATTGCACCGGGTTTTTTCTGTTTTTATGTTAAATCAGTTTAAATACATCCTATTCTTTCTATTTTCGTTCAACGCAGGGAATATTTCAAGCTGATTGATTTCCTATTTTTAAATAAAGCTGTACTTTTGTTGAAGCATTCAATCAAACAATATTTTTATGACACGCTACTTAAAAAACATGGAAAAAGAAATCATCATTGACAATCAGCTAGATGAAGTTACAAGAATCGCCCAATTTATAGAAGAATTAGGAATGTCATTGCACTTGCCGGCAAGTATCACTATGAGTATCAACCTCGCTATCGAAGAAGCTGTAACCAATATCATCCGCTATGGTTATCCGCCCAATAAAGAGAGTGAAATCATATTACGGACTTCCGTAGCTCCCGGTATGCTGACTACCCGAATCATTGATGACGGCATTTCATTCGACCCGACAGAAAAAGAAGCAACCACCAGCACACAATCACTTGATCAACACCTGACACAAGGACTGGGACTCTTTTTAATCCGGCGTACCATGGACAAAGTAGAGTATCATTCAACTAATAATCACAATGAGCTGATTCTGACTAAAAATATTGATATGAATTTCGAACCGGAAGCTACTTTAAAAACAAACATATGCAAAATAGAGGAAGTGACCATATTGACTGTCGAAGGACGACTCGACACAGCTAATTCAAATACATTCAACACAATCATACAACCTCTCTTAAATATGGAAAATCCCGATATCATTGTCAACTGTGAAGCCCTGTCATTCATCAGCAGTTCCGGTTTGCGAAGCATGATTACATTACAAAAAAGCGTGACACAGCACAATGGCCAACTTGTGCTGGAAGCAATGAAACCCGAAATCCGCAAGATATTTGATATGACAGGATGTTCCAATCTTTTTACCATACGCTAACCGCATAGGTATGAGAGCCATCCACATCCTTATTGGTATCCTGTTATCCGTATGGCTGATGACAGATACAGCGAACGCACAGTCCATAACTTTGATACCAAAGTGGACAGCTCAAGCACAATTTGCAGGTTATTATGTAGCCGAAAAAATGGGTTTCTACAAAGAAGAAGGACTCGATGTACATATCAAGCACCCGTCCCATTCCGAAAACTCATTTCTCTACCTTAAAGAAGATGCGCCACAAGCGGTTATCACTAACCTATCACAAGCTTTGATAGCGTATCAGAAAGGCAACCGAGTTGTGAATATCATGCAAACATCACAAGAAAACAGCCTGATATTAGTCAGTCATTCACCATTGAAAGGGATTTCATCCTTGCAACACAAAGATATTGCCGTATGGAATCATCTCAGCCAGGAACTACTAGACCAGGTTGCAAACAAATATCTACTTCACGTAAACTGGATACGCTTTAACAATGGTATCAATCTCTTTCTCTCAAATGCAGTAGATATTTGTATGGTAGGAAGTTATAACGAATTCCCGCAACTTACGGAATGCGGGATGGAGATAGACTCCACACATATAATGCGTTTTGCCGATTATGGATACAATCTGCCTGAGGACGGGCTTTATGTCACCGAGAAGTATTATCAGGAACATCCGGAAACGGTGCAAAAGTTAGTCCGCGCCTGCATTCGCGGATGGAACTGGACTTACGAGCACCGTGAAGAAGCGCTCGATATCGTAATGGAACAAGTTCGTCATTACAATATAGGAACCAACCGCTATCACCAGCGTAAAATGCTGGATGAAATACTACGGTTGCAAACTGATAAAAACGGCCGGCGTCCCTATCGGTTGAGCCGTGAGGGATTCGACACGGCAATGGATATTTTATTGCCGGAGAATACCGGAGAAACAAATACCCTTCAATATGAGAACTTTGTAAAATAACCGCACTATTACATGACACACACATACTCCCGTTCTTTTGCAACCCAGCTCAGTATCTACATACTGTCGTTCACGCTGATTGTCTTTGCCACAATCATGGGATTGTTCTATAAATACAGCCATGAGAAAGTGACGAATTACGCCATTGAACGTACCCATGGACTATTAAGCAATATCGCAACAGAAATCACCAATCAATTGGGTTCTGTAGAGACTACCATCAACCAGTCCGTCTGGATATTGGAGGAAAACATACATCAACCGGACTCCTTACATTATATCATTACTTCCATCATTAAAAATAATCCCCTCATTGTAGGAAGCGGCATAGCTTTCATTCCGGATTATTATAAAGAAAAGGGGAAATATTTCATGCCCTATGTCTCATTCAGCAGTAATAAGATTACCTATCAGATATTAGGTAGCCCAAATTATGATTATCCATGTATGGACTGGTATCTCATTCCCAAAATGCTGAAACAGGATTATTGGAGTGAGCCCTATTATGATGACGGAGGAGGGAACATCATTATGAGTACTTATTCCAAACCTTTATATAACAATCAAGGTGAATTGTACGCCATCTTTATCGCCAGCATATCCCTTTCACAGTTTACCGACAACATAAGTCTGATGAAGCCCTATCCTACCAGCTACACCTACTTACTTAGCCGCAACGGAAGTTTCCTGACTCATGAAGACAGAAGTAAGATTCTGAATGAAACCGTATTCGCAGAATCATTTGCAACGGATAATCGGGCACAGGAACAAATTGGGCACGATATGCTGGCAGGACAAACCGGAACAATGCGGTTCAACAATTTAGGAACGGATTCATATGCTTTCTATACCGCTATCCCAGAGACCGGATGGTCTGTATGTACAGTCTGTCCGAGCCGGATTATCCTTCAGGAGCTGGATAGCACTTCCCGAAAAATCATTTATACTTTCCTGATCGGCATACTAATACTGTTCATAATTGTATATAGTATTATCCGACGACTGGTACGCCCATTGGAACAGTTCTCCCAATCGGCCCGTGAAATTGCTACCGGAAGATTTGATGTAACTTTACCACAGGTCTATTCCAAGGATGAAATCAAGGATTTGCACGATTCTCTGGCTTATATGCAAAAATCCCTGTCTGCTTACGTAAGTGAATTAAAAGAAACGACAGCCCACAAAGAACGGATCGAAAGTGAGCTTTCCATAGCTAGAGAAATACAGATGGGAATGATACCCAAGATCTTCCCGCCTTACCCCGACCGTAACGACGTGGACTTACATGCTATCTTACATCCCGCCAAAGAAGTGGGAGGCGATCTTTATGACTTCTATATGGATGGCAACCGACTCTACTTCCTGATAGGAGATGTATCGGGAAAAGGCGTGCCGGCTTCCCTATTCATGGCTATCACCCGTAGCCTATTCCGCACCCTGTCCCATCAAGTAGATTCACCGGCCAAAATCGTCACAGAGATGAACAACTCAATCTCTAACAGTAACGAATCCAATATGTTTGTGACACTAATTGTCGGAATTCTTGACTTATCAACAGGCAAAATGAAAATCTGCAATGCCGGTCATAATCCTCCCATACTCATACATCCGGACAAGCACGTATCATTCTTGGAGTTTCCGACTCAGATATTCGTAGGAGTCATTGATAGCTCTACATATACGGACACAGAAATTACCTTAGAAAAAGGAAGTAAGTTATTCCTTTATACAGATGGAGTTACAGAAGCTGAGAATGCGGAGAAGGAGCTTTATGGTGATGAAAAATTACAGAAAGTTTTATCTGATAATGCCTCTTCGGATGTGCGCACTATCGTCGATGTCATTGTCACCTCCATCGCAGACCATGTGCAAGAAGCTGAAGCCAGTGATGACCTGACTATCTTACTCATTCAATACGAACCCGAATATAAAATCATTAACTAATACATCATTATGGAAAAAGAAATAACAATCTCGAACAATCTAAACGAAATAACTGTTTTAGCCAGTTTTATAGAAGAAGTAGGCGAAGAACTTTCTCTGTCTGTAGAAACAACCATGAATATCAATCTGGCTCTAGAAGAAGCTGTTGCCAATATCATCATGTATGCCTATCCTCCACAAGAGCAGCATGCCATTTTGCTAAAAGTAACGGCTACCGAAAAACAACTGATATTCCTTCTGACGGATAAAGGAGCCTCTTTCGACCCCACACAAGTGGAAGATGTGGATATTACACTTCCTATTGAAGAACGTCCTATCGGGGGATTGGGTATTTTCCTGATTCGAAGCATTATGAATGAAATATCCTACCAACGCATCGATAACGAAAATCGACTAATAATGAAGAAAGATATTTAACATTATCCGGAAAAGGTTGCATTGTTTTCCGGATAAAACGATGGGGCATATTAAAGATTTTATTATCTTTGGTGCCATTATTAATCTTATGACCTAATAATGAGCAACCTTAAAAATATAGTCATTTGCCTGCTATTTCTGTATTTAGGTACCCATTCCGCTTTTTCGGAAATTCCGGAACCTATCAACTTTTCTTATATCTCTATCAATGAAGGATTGTCACAAAGCACTGTATTCGCCATTGATCAGGACAAACGGGGCAATATGTGGTTTGCCACTTATGATGGGGTAAACAAATATGATGGATACGCATTCACAGTTTACCAACACAATGAAGATGATCCTAACAGCATTGCCAATGACATTTCAAGAATTGTCAAGACCGATAGTCAGGGACGGGTTTGGATAGGAACACGAGACGGTCTATCTTATTATGATGAAGAAAAAGACCAATTCAAGAACTTTTTCTATGAAAAAAAAGGCAAACGGCAACAGGTCAACGGCATCGCAGAAATCTCTCCTGAGCAATTGTTGGTAAGCACACAGGAAGGTCTGATCATGTTCGACAGCCAAGAATCCAAGTTTGTAGAAGATGCTTTCAGCACTGCCATGCACAAAATCATAGCTTCCGCTCTTTACCGGCATGGCGACATAATCTATATCGGTACGATGGAAGACGGGCTTTACAGTTATTCCGTCACTCAAAAAAATCTGGAGAAAGTGACTCCTATATTGGATACCAAGCGGATTCAGGCTATTTTACAGCAATCTCCCACCCGAATATGGATAGCTACCGAAGGGGCAGGCTTATTATTGCTCAATCCGAAAACTAAAGAACTAAAGACATACCTCCATTCCTCCTCCGATCCGAAAAGTATAAGTTCCAATTACATACGTTCTCTGGCATTGGATTCACAAAACCGTCTATGGATAGGAACTTTCAATGATTTGAATATTTATCACGAAGCCAGTGACTCGTTCGTCTCATATAGCAGCAGTCCGGTAGAAAGCGGCAGCCTTTCGCAACGTTCCGTCCGAAGTATTTTTATGGATTCACAGGGAGGAATGTGGCTTGGCACCTACTTTGGCGGTCTCAACTATTACCATCCCATCCGAAACCGATTCAAGAATATACAGCGCATCCCATATAAGAACTCGTTGAGTGACAATGTAGTAAGCTGTATTGTAGAAGACAAGGACAAGAATCTGTGGATAGGAACCAATGACGGCGGATTAAATCTATACAACACCAAGACACAACATTTCACCCATTACGCCTTGCAAGAAAACGAGCGTGAAATCGGTATCGGTTCCAACAATATCAAAGCTGTATATGTGGATGAAGAAAAATCATTGGTATATATAGGTACACACGCCGGAGGATTGAACGTCCTCCACCGTAACAGTGGACGGATGGAAAGTTTCAATCAGCTGAACAGCCAGCTTGTCAATGAGAATGTATATGCCATCCTTCCCGACAAAGACGGTAATCTCTTATTGGGAACACTCAGCGCTTTAGTCCGTTTCAATCCGAAAGAACGCAGTTTTACAACCATAGAAAAAGAGAAAGACGGCACGCCTTTCACTCCCCAACGAATCACAATCTTATTCAGGGATTCCCACAAACGACTTTGGATTGGCGGCGAAGAGGGTATATCAGTCTTTCAACAGGAAGGACCGGAAATACAAGAAGTTACGATACTACCTGAATCATCAGTTACAAAGTTATTTACCAATTGCATTTACGAGGCTTCCAATGGTATTATTTGGATAGGCACACGTGAAGGAGTCTATTGCTTTAATGAGGAAGAAAAAACAATCAAACGATACACTACAATTAATGGACTGCCCAATAATGTGGTCTACGGCATACTGGAAGATACTTTCGGACGACTTTGGCTGAGTACCAATCGTGGTATTTCCTGTTTCAATCCGGAAACGGAAAAGTTCCGTAACTTTACAGAATCGGATGGATTACAAAGTAATCAATTCAACTCTTCCTCCTACTGCCGCACTGCCAACGGGCAAATGTACTTTGGTGGTATCAATGGTATCACTACTTTCCGTCCGGAGTTGTTGCTGGACAATCCATACACTCCACCGGTAGTAATAACCAAGCTACAGCTATTTAATAAAACGGTCCGCCCGGACGATGAAACAGGCATATTGACTAAAAACATCAGTGAAACTGAAAGTATCACACTGAAATCCTGGCAAACAGCTTTCACCATTGAGTTCGTCGTATCCAATTATATTTCAGGACAACATAATACTTTCGCTTACAAGCTGGAAGGATACGATAAAGAATGGTATTATCTGACAGATAAACGTAGTGTTTCCTACTCTAATCTGCCACAAGGGACTTATCATTTCATGGTAAAAGCCGCCAATAGTGACGGTAAATGGAACACTATCCCAACTGTACTCGAGATTATCGTACTTCCGATATGGTATAAAACATGGTGGGCTATTCTTCTTTTCCTAGCCACTTTTATCGGCTTCATCACTTTCGTTTTTCGTTTCTTCTGGATGCGCAAAAGCATGGAAGCTGAACTGGAAATAGAACGCAGGGACAAAGAACATCAGGAGGAAATCAACCAAATGAAAATGCGTTTCTTCATCAATATCTCCCATGAACTTCGTACCCCATTGACTCTTATCCTGGCTCCTCTGCAGGATATCATCAATAAGATAAGCGATCGTTGGACACGAAACCAATTAGAATATATCCAACGAAACGCTAATCGTCTGCTACACCTTGTCAATCAGTTGATGGATTATCGCCGTGCCGAACTCGGAGTATTCGAATTGAAAGCCAAGAAAGCGAACGCTTACCAACTGATACAAGAAAATTTCTTGTTTTATGATAAACTGGCACGCCACAAAAAGATAACTTATACTCTCCACTCCGATCTGGAAGATAAAGAGGTACTTTTTGATCCTAATTATCTGGAATTGATAGTAAACAACCTGCTTTCGAATGCTTTCAAATATACAGAAAGCGGCCAAAGCATTACTGTCACGTTGAAGGAAGAAAATAATTATCTGGTGTTGCAAGTCAGTGATACCGGTATCGGTATTCCTATCAATAAACAGGGAAAAATATTCGAGCGTTTCTACCAGATCGAAAGTGAACATGTAGGAAGTGGTATCGGACTTTCATTGATACAACGTCTGGTCGAACTACATCACGGACATATCGAACTGGATAGCGAAGAAGGAAAAGGAAGTACGTTCTCCGTCTATCTGCCACAGGACATAAGTATCTACAAGCCCTCCGAACTGGCTGCCAACGGCAATAAGAGCGAGGAGGAACAGGTATATTCCACCAATTCCAAAGAAATGTATTTCATCGACACGGAAAAGGTGGAGAATGAAGCTATAGAATCCGGTGACAAAAAGCGAGGAACCATTCTCATCGTAGAAGACAACAATGAAATCCGGCACTATCTAAGTAGCGGGCTTGCCGAACTGTTCAATATATTAGAGGCAGGAAATGGTGAAGAAGCATTGGAGAAACTGAAAGGAAATGAGGTAGATATTATCGTGACTGATGTGATGATGCCCGTTATGGATGGTATCAAGTTATGCAAAAATGTGAAACAGAACATTCCGACCTGTCACATTCCGGTAATTATGTTATCAGCCAAAAGCGAAATAAAAGACCAGATGGAAGGTCTGCAAATGGGTGCGGACGACTACATCCCCAAACCTTTCTCTCTTTCGATCCTGACCACGAAGATACAAAATATGATGCGTACACGCAGACGTATGCTTGAACGTTATTCCAAGTCTTTGGAAGTAGAACCCGAAAAGATCACGTTTAATGCCATGGACGAGGCTTTGCTTAAACGTGCCGTAAGTATTGTAGAAAAGAATATGGACAATATCGAGTTCTCCACCGATGAGTTTGCCAGAGAAATGAACATGAGCCGCTCCAACTTGCACTTGAAACTGAAAGCGATTACCGGTGAATCCACGATCGACTTTATACGTAAGATTCGTTTCAACGAAGCTGCCAAACTATTGAAAGACGGACGTTATACCGTAGCGGAAGTCAGTACAATGGTGGGATTCAATACCCCGTCTTACTTTGCTACAAGTTTCAAGAAATATTTTGGATACCTACCGACAGAATATATTAAGAGGACAAAAGGATAAGTCCAAATCCAAAAAAATGCTCGAAAAAAGAAAATTATCATCATTGATGAAGCACAACGTATCGAAAATATAGGATTACGCTTAAAACTAATCACCGACCAAATAAATGGAATACAATTGATTGCCACAGGAAGTTCCTCGTTCGACTTAGCCAATAAAGTAAATGAGCCTCTTACCGGAAGAAAATGGGAATATAAAATGTACCCTCTTTCTTTTCAAGAAATGGTCAATCATCATGGTTTACTGGATGAAAAACGTCTGTTACCACACCGCTTGGTTTTTGGCTATTATCCGGATGTAGTTACACATCCCGGTTCGGAAAGTGAAATTCTGAAGTTACTATCAGACAGCTACCTATATAAAGATATTTTAGATTGGGAACACATCAAAAAGGCAGACAAGATTGTAAAACTCCTTCAAGCACTGGCTTTTCAAATAGGCTCTGAAGTCTCTTATAATGAATTAGGACAATTATGTGATCTTGATCCGAAAACAGTAGAACGCTATGTTATATTGCTCGAACAATCATATATAATCTTCCGTTTAGGTTCATTCAGCCGTAATCTCAGGAATGAACTAAAAAGCAGCCGAAAAATATATTTCTATGATAATGGAATACGTAACGCTGTAATCGCCAACTTTTCGTTAGCAGAAACCCGTTCAGATATAGGAGCTTTATTTGAGAATTTCCTTGTTTCAGAACGAATCAAATATCTTCAATATCACCATTTATGGCATAACACATGGTTTTGGCGTACAACTGCCATGCAGGAAATAGACTTGATAGAAGAAGGAAATGGAAAGTTAATGACTTATGAATTCAAGTGGAATCCCAAACGTTCTGCCAAATTTCCAAGAGCATTTTCTGAGAATTATCCGGGAGCTACTTTTACAGTAATAACTCCGGAGAATATAGAAGAATTTTTATTGTAAAACAGCAATATGAACCTCTCTTTCATCGCCTGTGACATTTTTGTAGTTATTCTAAGTATTATAGGGGGAAATACAAAAATGTTGCAGTCCTCATTATCAAAGGTTTAAGTCCAAAAACAAGGGTAAAATAGAATAAGTTTACAAAAAACAACAGGATGTTTTCGCTTTTTTCCAAGAGAAAAGTGCATTTTTTCTTTAATGCATTACAGTTGTGTAACCGATAAGTTACACTTGTCTTTCCATGTGGTTACACAACAGCAACCGGTCGATTACTCAACTCCAACTCATTAACTCTATTAGACGAACTTATCAAAAGACCAAGATGTTTTGCATAATATAAGTAGACGAGATTATTAACACTACAGCACAATTCTACAAAATGCTACGGCCTTTTCCACGTATCAAACAGGAACATTGCACAAAATTGAAATACTATTCAATAAAATTATCCATAATCAGGCTACTTTACTCCATATATTTGCAGAGAAATAAATCAGTACTCAGAAATTGCGTAAACTAATAATTAATACTATGAACTTCGGTAATAAATTAGGTATCCACATATTGTTATTTCTTATCGCCACGTTTATAGCGTGCACTGACAACGACATTCAGGAAAACAATAATAATCTTCCTCCCAAAGACGAGCCAACCCCTCCTCAGGAAGAGGCCGAAGAACATTTATTTGATATTCTCAATCTTGATTATCCGGGATTAGAAGAAATAAAATCTTTATATAAAAGCGGTGAGAATGATGCAGCAATGCAAAAGTTACTTACCTACTACAGAAGCAGAACGGCCATTGAAAACCCCAATCTGACTGCTACTCTTAATGACACGGAGCAAGGTTATGCCGATTATGCCATAGACGAATATCGTTTTTACGTCAATGACAATTACTTGGAAGACAAAGATCGGAAAATTCCATATTCACTGAAAAGTAACGGCCAAACGATTAATTGGCAATTTGCTCCCGAAGGTGCTGATAATGAATATCAAAAGCAGTTACATCGCCATAATTGGATACCAATGCAGGGCAAAGCCTATCAAAAATCCAAGAATGAAAAATATATGCTTTCATGGAAAGAAGTATATACAGATTGGATACTCAAAAATCCAAAGCCGAATGGGAAGCCGGACAAATTCCAATGGCACCAGCTCCAAATGTCCACACGTATTATGGGGCAAACAGAATCTTTCGAGTATTTCAAATCCTCCCCTCATTTCACTCCGGAATGGCTTTCCTTTTTCCTCATACATTTTGCTGAACATGCCGATTATTTATCTATGTACAAATATTCCGGAGAAAACAATATTCTACTAAGCCAGGCAGTAGCATTGGTATTTGCCGGAACATTGTTTCCGGAACTTAAGAATGCCCCACAATGGCAGAAAACAGGATGTGAGATTATAAATGATCAAACTACAAAGTTATTTTTGGAAGATGGAATGACTAACGATCTCTCTCTTCATTATCATATAGGCATAGTAGACGGACTTTATGATCTCAAACGGCTTATCCAACTGAATAAATTGCCGGACAATCTGCTCTCACCGCAGCTCGATGAAACACTTTTGAAAGCCACCAAAGTTGTCATGCACTTCACATACCCAAGTTATTTTGAGAAAGGAAGCAAACAGTGCAGTCCCGCATTCAATGATTCATGGATAAAAACACGCAGTGTATTAAACAAAAACTTTGTGAAGTATGCGGCAATGTTTCCGGAAGATTCTGAATTAAAGTATATGCAAACGTATGGTAATGAAGGCACTCTTCCCGACAGCAGAATCAAAACATTCGAAGATTCCGGATTTTATGTATTGCGCAACGGTTGGACACCAGAGTCTACAATGCTGATACTTAGCAATAACATATCTTCCAAGTTACAAGACTCAAGCCATAACCAACTTGATAACGGAACATTCGAGTTATATCATAACGGTCGTAATTTCTTTCCGGACTCCGGAGTATGTTCATATATGAAAGAGGATGATGCAGAAGTAATGAAACTACGCAGATGGTTTCGGCAAACCAAAGCGCACAATACAATGGTACTGGGAAAATCTGAAGATCATGAAGATATCGGTGCAGAAAATATCAGCAAGGCAGAAGGCAAGTTACTACTAAAAGAAGAAAATGCCGACCAACAACTCATAGTTACCGAAAATCAAGGATACAATGATTTCAAACACCGCCGTGCTGTTTTTTATGTAAAACAACCGACCGAATTTTTCGTATTGGTAGATGAAGGATTTGGCACAGCAACCGGTTATGCAAAATTATATTTCCATCTTTGCGATGAAACATCTGTAAATAATGTTATTCTGGACAGTCAAGAGGCAGGCGCACATACTACCTTTGAAAACAATAACTTATTAATCCGAAGCTTTGGAAATCAGGCCATCACCCTAAAGCCTTTTGATGGACGGATATCTTATCAGACCGACAGAAAATACTCAACAAGAAAAGCCTATTCACTTGTTATGAAGAAACAAAGAAGTATCCCCGTGCGATACATTACCATACTATATCCGGTCAGTAAGGTTTCCAATCAAAAGATCAGTGCAAAATTTACTGATGACTCGTCAAACTCAAACCATGTTTCTATTGAAGTGACTATCAGTAATCAGGTATATCCACTAAGCTTTCAACTCAAACACTAAAAGTTATGCAAAAATATATTCAAGCAATTAGTTGGAATTTATTATTTTTATTCCTATTTTTGTTAGCAACCTGTAAATCTCTCGTTAACCTTATAAACACATAAATAGCACTATGAATATTCAACGCAGATACTATAACTGTATCCTTCTGCTTTTAATCTGCCTTTGTAGTGCGGATGTTTATTCTATGGATATCAAGCAGAATATAAATTGGCCTCAATTTATGAGTCAGCAGGATATGATATGGGAAAGATTACCGGAATATTGGTATGACTCAGCCTATCTAGGTAACGGCAGGTTGGGAGTAATGATCTACAAAGAACCGGATAAAAACTATATACGCCTGGAAACAGGAAACTGTGATGTACACGATCATCGTGCAAAAAGAGATGTATTTGGAATTCCCCGACTACTTACCGGGCATTTTGCTTTACACCCTAAAGGAGAAATAATCAGCGGCAAGATGCGTCTTGATCTTTGGAACGCAGAGGCTTCAACCGAAATCACCACTACGAAAGGAATTATCCATCTACAAACTTTCGTTCATGCTGATGATATGATCATCGTAGTTAAAGCAACTACCGAAGGAGACGAACATGACTTTCGATGGGAATGGATAGCTGCTGAAGCCAACAGCCCGCGTTATCTATTATTCAAAAGGCAAGGAAAAACGAATAAGATCCCCGAAGGTTATGAACTCAATCCTTCCCCTACTAACAGCAAAGAAAATGAGATAAACTTATCTATACAAGAATTATTGGCAGGAGGAGAAACAACCGTAGGATGGCAAGAGACAAAAACGTCTCCACAAGAAAGAATCTTATGGATAAATCTTACACACACTTATCCACAAAGTACTTCAAAAAAGATTTGTAAAGCAGAAATACGCCAAGCTATACGTAAAGGTTATGCAGCACTTCAAAACGCTCATCGGCAATGGTGGAACTCTTATTATCCCGCTAGTTTCATCAGCTTACCGGATGCAAAGAAAGAAAATTTCTACTGGATTCAAATGTATAAACTAGCCTCAGCTACTCGTGGCGAACGGGCATTAATAGATAACACCGGTCCGTGGTTATCTGAAACACCGTGGCCAAATGCTTGGTGGAACCTCAACGTGCAACTCACCTACTGGGCACTGAATGCTTCCGACCATTTGGATTTAGCCGCATCTCTAGAGAATGCACTCTATAATCACATTGACCAACTACGCTTGAACATACCTGCCGCATATCGTCACAACTCATTGGGCATAGGTGTTGCTTCAAATTTGGAATGCATGACGACCACTGTAGGAATTCCCGGTAAAGGAAAAGCACAAGTGGGGCTTCTTCCTTGGGCCTGCCATAATCTTTGGCTTATTTATCGTCATAAAATGGATGATGAAGTTTTGCGTAACAAATTGTTCCCGCTATTAAAAGGGGCTATCAATTACTATCTTCATTTTATCCAAAAAGGAGAAGACGGCAAATATCATCTACCTGAAACTTATTCTCCCGAATATGGTGTAACGGAAGACTGTAACTTTGACCTTGCATTATTATATTGGGGTTGTCAGACCTTATTGGAGTCAGCACAGCGATTGCAGATTCAAGATCCACTAAATTCAACCTGGAAAGATGTATTGGATAATCTCACTCCGTATCCGATGGATGAAAATGGGTTACTTATTGGAAAAGACACACCTTATGCTTTCTCCCACAGGCATTATTCACACTTGCTTTCCATCTATCCTTTATACCTTATTAATAAGGAGCAACCAAACAATACCCGACTTATAGAGAAATCATTAGCCTTTTGGCAAAGTAAACCGAAAGCTCTTTTAGGTTACTCATGTACAGGTGCATCCTCTATATCTTCCGCTATTGGAAAAGGAAACGAGGCTCTATCCTATCTAAATAAATTATTTGGCAAGTTCCTTAGTTCGACCACTATGTATAAAGAAAGCGGCCCGGTTATCGAGACGCCACTATCAGGTGCACAATGTATACATGATATGTTAATACAAAGTTGGGGGGGAAACTCCGTATTTTCCCTGCACTGCCGGACGTTTGGAAGGATGTCTGCTTCTCCGGTTTACGCACAGAAGGAGCATTCAAAGTATCTGCCAACAGAAAGGATGGGAAAACACTGTTTATCCACATCAAAAGTCTTACAGGAGAACCATGTATCGTAACTACCGACATCGTTAATCCCATATTCAAAGGGAAACGGACGTTTACTGTACAAGCCACCACCAACGATACGTATCAAATTGATTTAAAGAAAGGAGAAGAGGTCTTGATCTATCCTCAAGGAAAGATTCCGGACTTCATAATCTCTCCCATTCCACCTGTTTCCAAAAATCACTTTGGACTAAAAAACGTCCAAACCAACACCTAAAAATGTACAAAAGCCTTCCTCTATATATGTATGAGAAGGTTACATTATGACATACAAAAGACCTATTTTCAAGTCATAAACAGTTTTTTTGAACAGAAATAGCATATGATTCAACAAAACTAATATCAAAAAAACATTTTTGAACAAAGCCTGAACAACTTCGGCTAATCGTTATATATAAAGAGATTACATTTGCAAACAGTAAAATATAACTTTTAATAATTAAAACCTAATAAAGTATGAAGAACATCTTCTTTATTTGCGTGTTCTCACTGATTGCATTTACAGGATGCACAGATGACGACGAACTCTACAAAAACAGTGGAAAAGATTCTGCCGAGGAGGAAACTAGTTTCCCTAACGAAGAAATTGATCAACGTTTATTTGAAGTTATCAATTTAGATTATCCTGGCTTGGAGCAAGTAAAAAATTGGTATGAAACTGGTAACTATTACTCTGCATCCAAAGCTCTACTCGAATATTATAGAGGTAGAATTGGCATCATTAACCCTTATGTATCCTTAAACTCTATTACAACAAAGCAAGCAAGATATGCAGAATTAGCATTAGCAGAAAATAATTATCGTTTTTATGTTAATGATAATTATGTAGAAGAAAAAGATCTTGGAAATGGTAAAGAAAAAGTTCCCTATAGCTTAAAGTCAGGAAAAGAGATCAATTGGGAATTTATTCCTAAAGATGCTGATAACGAATATCGCAAGCAGTTGCATCGACACAATTGGATTCCATTTCAGGCTATGGCATATCAAAAAACCCAAGATGAAGCATATATGTTGGGATGGAAAGATGTATATTCAGATTGGGTATCCAAATTCCCAAAAACAGAAACCGTTGTAGATGAATTTGCATGGTGGCAATTACAAGTATCCACACGTCTAATGGGGCAAGCACAAGCATTTGAATATTTCAAGTTTTCATCCAATTTCACACCCCAATGGCTTTCTTTCTTTTTAGTTCACTTCTCAGAACATGCCGATTTTTTACTAAAAAACCGCTATAAAGATGAAAACAATATTCTATTTAGCCAAATAATCTCAATGGTATTTGCCGGAACTTTATTTCCTGAATTTAAGGATGCTCCTCAATGGCAAGCAGAAGGTTGTAGAATCATTAATGAGCAACTTGAAAAACAATTCTTACCGGACGGAATGCTTAGTGACCTTTCTTTGCATTACCATATAGGTATATTAGACGAACTTTATAACCTTAAAAGACTTATCCAGGAGAATCATCTACCGGAAAACTTACTCACTTCTAAACTTGACCAAATTTTAGAGAAAGCAACTGAAATAGTTATGCATTTTACCTATCCCAATTATTTTGAGGCAAGCAGTAATGACTATTGCACATCGGCATTCAATGATTCGTGGATGAAAACAGAAAGTGTATTAGAGAAAAACTTTAAGAAATACGCTGAAATGTTCCCCAATAATCAAGAATTAGCGTGGATGGCAACTCGTGGTGGACAAGGACATGCACCAAGCGCAGGAATAAAAGTTTTCGAGAACTCCGGACACTATATTCTACGAAATGGATGGGATAAAACTTCAACTATGCTAATACATAGTAATAACTATTCAAATGAAAAGATGGATATATGGAGTCACAATCAACCGGATAACGGAACATTTGAATTATATCATAATGGGCGTAACTTTTTCCCTGATTCCGGAGTATCTTCTTATGTAGGTACTGGAACTCCTAATAATATTCGCAGTTGGTTCCGTCAAACAAAATCGCATAACACAATGATTCTAAGCAATAAAGAAGCAGAAGACAATGATGAACCTAATGCAAAAAGATATGGAGATGAAGATATCAAAAACACCTTAGGTAAATTAATTCGTAAAGGTGAAACTAATCAATATCAGTTTATTGCTACTGAAAATCAAGGATACGATAACTTTACTCATAGACGTTCCATCTTCTTTGTCACACCCAAAGAAAAGCCATTCTTTGTAATAGTAGATGAAGGTATAGGAACAGCAACTGGATTCAGCAAACTATATTTCCACCTCTGTGATGATAAAACGGAAGAATCTGTTTCCTTAGATACAGATAACTACGGAGCACATACAACATTCGATGATAATAACAACTTATTCATACGTAGCTTTGGAAATGTAAATATCACACAGAATGAAGTTAAGGGATATATTTCTTACGATACCAAAGGGAAATTCCTTGCCCGTAAAGCCTATTCACTCGTAATGAAAAAAACAGCAGATAGACCAGTACGTTATATAACCGTTATATATCCCATTTCAAACGAAACACCTGACATCTCAGCTACATTCACAGATATTGAGGAATCTATTGAAGATGCTGTAAAATTAGAGGTTACGGTAAATGATCAGACATATGAATTAGGATACACTAAATAATCAACCTATAATAATAACTAATACTGATATAAAATGAGTCTAAGAAAATTAACATTTAGTTTTTTGGCGATTCTAATAGTTACAGTTTCACCGCTGTTCTATGCTTCTTGTTCTGATACAGAAACAACAGACTCGTCCAACTTCGCACTTTATTATACAGGATTGACCAACATAGCTCCGTCTATGACCGGAACAATCAGTAAACCTACATACAAAGGTAGTGCCCCTTCTGATTTTACAATTACCGGTATCACACTTAACAATGAAGTGTATACAGGAAATTGTTTTCAGATTGATTCTGAAACTGGAGTAATTTCTGTGCAAAACACAGAAAACGCAACTAAAGGACATTACAAAATCTCCATCTCGTGCGTATCTGGAGGGACTCGATATGAATATAAAGATATTGTAATTGTTAAATTATTAGCATCCGCTCCCAAAAGCGTAATAATCACTCCTAAATTAATACAGGCTGATTACGGAGATATCATCAATAAAAATAGTGAAATTGATATGCCTATAGCCCAAATAACAACAACTGGTGAAGAACATATCTCCATCAGTTCATACACAGTTTCTGATGTATTCAAAATCACCAATGAGAATACAGAAGAACCTGTTTACGAATTAGTAACAACAGAAGGTATTAAAGAATGTTTCAGTATCTCTCAAGAAGGAGAATTCACTATTGTACAAGATGAAAAATCAAAAATTTTAGAACCAGGTGCTTTATATGCAGTTAGTATTCTATTATCAACCCGTACAAATGAATATTTGTTGGATGAGAAAAATAGTATTAACATTAAAGTAACATCTAAACCACTTAATTTCTTCTATGATCCCGCAGAAGGAGAATTAGAAGAAGAAAGTACAGCTACGCCAGAAGGAACAACTTTCGAATCGGTACTTCCAACATATCAGGGAGCCACAGATGGATTAAAATTTAGCATTTATACAATCGAACCTGCCATCGAACAAGAAGTTATTAAAATTAATGAAAATACAGGTAAACTATATGTAGAAGCTGGACATGGATTACAAAAAGGAACAACCTATAAGATTAGTGTATGTGCAAGAAATATGTACAATGAAGAAGGAGAGATAGGAACAGTTATTGAAAATGCCTATTCTTTAAAAACAGTAGCATTTATCGCAAAATTTGATCAATTTTATTATGAAAATGAAACAAATACAATTGAAAGAATGGAACTTGGTCCATCATACACTATAGAGCCAACTATAGTCGGTGGAGGTGAAAACATTAAATATACACTTATTGAATGTGAACCAGAGTTACAAAAAAACATTGAATTTAATACAACGACAGGCGCTATCACTATGAAAGAGGGAAATAAATTAGTGATAAATGATGAGGGTAAAGACTCTTATACGATGAAAGTCAAAGTTGCTAACTCAAAATATGAAAAAGAAGCCAATATAACTTTCAAACTAACTCAAAATATAGATAGGATTACATACATTCATTGTGGTAATAATTTAGATACAAACGGTAATGCATTACCGGGTATTCAATACGAAAATCAATTTAGATTCAATAGTGAAAATGATATGAATAAAACTTTCACTATAAAAACCAATGCTTATCCTAATGCTAAGATTACATTTAAATACGAAAAACTTTCTACATCAGTAAATGCGAATATTTCTAATAATGAAATTACATTCTCTGGTTGGAAAGGAGATGCAGCCACATCCAATATCGGAATTATCACTGCAACAGTGAATGATAAGACAGAACTTAAAGTCCCTGTTTTCTTCCATTTCAACAATTGGACAAAATACAATCAAGATAATGTCAAAATCGAATATTATCCCTTTGTGTTACACGTTAATCCACATAAAGGAGGAATATCAACATCTCCTAAAATAATCCTTAAAGGAGAACCTGACAGTGAACTTTCAGGTGATGTACGTAAGAAGTTCTTATTGGAATATCGTAGAAACTTCAACTACTACAATTTTGGAGGCAATCATACTAATGGCATACCTTATGACAAAAACGACCCCAATAAAATCTCACCATTCATGGCTCATTTATGGCAAGCTTGTGGACAAAAAAATAATGCAAACAAACCACCGATGGCATTTTTCACAAACAGTGGCTACAAAGATAATAGTTCTCAATCCTTAGGTTATGTAATTAATTACAATCCGAATACTATAGAATACAAAAACCATGAACATTCAGTGAATATCATTAAAGATATGTGGAAAGATAGCGAGGGATACGCTAATGGATTTATGGCAGCAGAAATGACTTTCTGTACTGATGGTATAATAGGAAATGTTAACGGTGGGGGTAAAGCAACACCACTAATCATTTGGTTCGATGAAAATTACGAAGAGTAAAACTAATAATCTAATAATTATGCACAATATAATAACCAAAACAATTAGCCATAGAGGGTTCATCACCCTCTTGGCTCTGGTCATGTCAATTAGTCTGTATGCCCAGAATTTAGTTAAAGGAACAGTTGTAGATGAAACTGATCTTCCGTTAATTGGAGCAACTGTTTTAATAAAAGGAAATAGTGGAGGAACAATTACTGATATTGATGGTAATTATTCTATCAATGCCCAAAAAGGAAATATCATTGTGGTTTCCTATATCGGATATAAAACACAGGAAGTGAAATATACCGGTCAGCAAAGAGTAAACATAAAAATGGTACCAGATAATCAAGCATTAGATGAAGTAGTTGTAGTAGGTTACGGCTCTATGAAACGTAGTGACTTGACTGGTTCTGTTGCTTCGGTAGCAGCAAAAGATGTTGCAGGTTTCCAAAGTAGTTCTGTCATTGGAGCTTTAGGAGGTCAAATTGCCGGTGTACAAATCACTCAATCTGATGGTGGTCCTGGTTCCGGTTTCAATATCAATATTCGTGGTGTCGGTACAATGACCGGAGATGCTTCTCCTCTACTCATTGTAGATGGATTCGAAGTAGATAATATTGATAATATTGCCAACTCAGATATTGAGTCTATGGAATTTTTGAAAGATGCTTCTTCTTCTGCTATTTATGGTGCACGTGCAGCTAATGGTGTTGTAATGATCACTACTAAATCAGGAAAAATCGGAAGACCCACAGTTACATATAACGGTTCTGCCAGCTATCGTAAAATTACTAAAAAGCTAGACCTCCTCAACCCTTATGAATTTGTAAAATTACAAGGGGAAATTAATGAGAAGTATCCGGATACATATTATAAAGTGGGAAATGATGATGATGGTATTCCATATCGTTATCAATCATTAGAAGATTATATCGGTCAAAGCGGAGTAGATTGGCAGGATGAAACATTCAATCCTACTTGGTCACAAGATCATAACCTTTCAATCACAGGTGGAGACGAAAAAACCACATACTCTCTTTTGTTCACACGTTACAATGAAAACGGTATTTTCAACAACAGTGGATTTGACAGAACAACAGCTAAGTTTCGTTTAAAACAAAAACTTACCAAGAAACTATCGTTTGATGCAACTATGAACTACGCACAAACAAATAGAAGAGGAGTTGGAACAACAGCAGACAGCGGACGTTTTAATATGTTGGCACAAATTTTAAGTGCACGTCCTACCGGTGGTCTTAAATTGACAGATGAAGAATTACTAGCTTCTGCAATCGACCCGGTAATGCTAGAAGATGGAAGTAGTTTAGCGCAAGTAAACCCTGTAAGACAAACAGAATCTGTAACCAATAAAAAAAGAGCTGAAATGTGGTCAGCTAATGTTTCCTTAAACTGGGAGATTATTAAAGGACTGACTTTCAGAACAGCAGCCACTTATAACACAACAAACAATCGTATAGACAAATTCTATAAAGACGGTTCGAAGGAAGCATTCCGTAATGGACAAAAGCCTTATGGAGATACTCAAATGGGACGCGATTTGCGTTGGACAAATTCTAACCAATTGACATGGAAGCAAAAAATCAACAAGAAAAACAGCTATGACATCATGCTAGGACATGAAATTGCTTACCGTAGCAGCGAATATCTATTAGGACAGGCAATGGACTTTCCCGTTGATTATTTAGGTAATAACAATTTAGGACTGGGGGCTACCCCAAGCAAAGTCGTTACGGACTTTGGCGACAAAAAGTTATTGTCTTTCTTTGCACGTGGTAATTACAACTATGACAATCGCTACTTACTAACAGCTACAGTACGTGCTGATGGTTCTACAGTATTTTCAAAGAAAAACAAATGGGGTTTCTTCCCTTCATTCTCTGCTGCATGGCGTGTATCAGAAGAAGCCTTTATGAAAGATATCGAATGGGTGTCTAATTTCAAAGTACGCTTTGGATGGGGTATCGTTGGTAACGACCGAATCTCTAATTATCTCTCACTTGATTTGTATCAAAACAACAGATATGGCGTTGGTAACAGTTTAGTAACTGTACTTACTCCTAAACAAATTAAGAATCAAGATTTGAAATGGGAAGGTTCATCAAGTGTCAATTTAGGAGTAGACTTAGGTTTCTTTGATAACCGTTTAAACTTTACAGCAGATTTCTTCATCAAAAACACAAAAGATTTGCTGTTAGCTCAAGAATTAGCACATGTCACCGGACATAGTACTCAATATCAAAATATTGGAAAAATACAAAACCGTGGTATAGAGTTAAATCTTAGCAGTACTAACATTCAGACGAAATCATTCACATGGAATACCAATTTCAATATTTCCTTCATTCGTAATGAACTAAAGTCATTAGAATCCGGTGCTAATTATAAAACAACTCGTTCCGGTTTTGACGGAAACTTTACACAAGATGATTATATAGCTATTGTGGGTTCATCATTAGGCTTGATTTACGGGTATGAATTTGATGGTATCTACCAAAGTTCTGACTTTTACATAGATGGATATACAGACGCGAACAATCCTAAATATATTTTAAAGGAAGGAGTAGTAAATAACACTCGCTATACTGATGCAGATGGTTTACGTCCTGGCGTTGTAAAATATAAAGATCAGAATGGTGATGGCATTATTACTTCGGAAGACCGTACAGTAATAGGTAACGCACTTCCTAAATGGTATGGTGGTATTACAAATACATTCAACTATAGAGGAATAGATTTAAGTTTCATGTTCCAGTTCAATTATGGGAATGACATCTATAATGCTACACGTTTGTATGCCACACAAACTAGAAATGGCCGTAGAAACATGATGGCAGAAGTAGCCGATCGTTGGAGTGAAACAAATGCATCTAATAAAGTACCTTCGGTTAAAGGTTATATAACAAATGATGTATATTCTCGTTTTGTAGAAGATGGTTCCTTCTTACGTTTGAAGAATGTTACTCTCGGATACACGTTACCGCATAAATGGACTAAGAAATTTTATGTATCTAAATTACGTGTTTACGCCAGTGGACAGAATCTATTCTGCATCAATGGATACAGTGGATATGATCCGGAAGTTAGTACGGCAGGAAGTAATCCTATGACACCAGGTTTAGACTGGGGTGCTTATCCTAAGAGTAGAGTATTTACATTCGGTATTGATCTTCAATTCTAATAAAGAACGCAATGAAAAAGATATTTTATTATATATTATTGTCAGCGATGTGCATACTTCCTTTCTCATGCTCGCTTGACGAAGAATCTCGGACAGAGATTGATAAAAATAGATTCATGAAAAACGCCTTAGAAGCGGAAACTGTATTGTTAGGCGTTTATCAAAGTTTAGTGAGTGATGCAATGTATGGCTACCACCTCTCAATTCTGTTCAATTTAGCAACAGATTGTGAACAAGTAGAAGGAAATACTACAGAAAATTATCGTATCATTCCTGCCAATGCTTTTAATGCAAGCCAAGCGGAAATACAACAAACATGGGCTGCTTTGTATAAAGCTATTTATAATGCAAATGATTTCATGGAGATTCTTCAACAACGGATGAATGATTTCAATGAAACAGACAAACAATTGGCTTATATTTACATAGCCGAGGCAAGAGCTATTCGTGGTATGTGCTATTTCGAGTTGGTACGCAGATTTGGTAATGTGCCATTAATGACTAATACAGCAATGTCCGAACAAGCTCCAAGTACTTTCGTTCAGGAAAAACCTGAAACTATTTATAAATTTATTGAAGAAGACCTGTTACATGCTATACAAACACTTCCTTATGCAATAGACGATACAAATCGCCAAAGCAATAAATACCGTATGTCCAAGGGAGCTGTTTTAGGACTATTAACTAAAGTCTATGCTACATGGGCAGGTTATCCAGTCAAAGATCACACAAAATGGGCAGAAGCAGCCAAAACAGCGAAAGTTCTGGTCGAATCACAAAAACATGATTTATTAAATGACTTTGAACAATTATGGGACAATACTTGTAATGGTGTTTGGGATCCGACCGAAAGTCTAATTGAAATTAGTTTCTACAGCCCAACAGCATCTGGTGGTGCCAGCGACCCATGTGGACGTATTGGAAAATGGAATGGAGTAAAAACAACAATGCTCGCTGGAGAACGTGGTAGTTGTGCTGGTAATGTTAAAGTTGTTCATCCTTTTGTTTTAAAATGGAGAGAAAAAGACTTAGCAGACGGCGAAGTATATCATCCGGAAACTGTTAAAGATAAACGTCTAAATCTTTCTGTAGCAAATTACCAGTATAATCCAAATAAAGTTTTATATGCTAAAGGTAAAAGTGATACTGATAAAAAAGCATTAGAAAACGACGCACTAAGTACACAAAAAAACAAAGAAAAACAAAACTATACACCTGCCAAATGGGACATTGAGAAATACGTAAAAAACAAATTAATCAATAATGACAAATCAAACGTCAATTGGTATTTCTTACGTTATGCCGACGTATTACTATTATATGCAGAAGCTCTCAATGAATGGAAGCAAGGTCCGACTAAAGAAGCATATGATGCAATAAATAAAGTACGTGAACGTGCCTATGGAAACAACAAATATAACTTAAAGAACTTGTCTTACGAAGACTTCCGTAAAGCTATCCAAGACGAACGTGCTTATGAACTTGCATTCGAAGGACACCGCCGTATGGACTTAGTACGTTGGGACATCTACTATAAAACTGTTAAAGAAACATCCAATGCAATCACAGAGTGGTTCTTTGATAATGATATGGTCAAAAACAAAGCATATAATACTGCAGGAAGATATACAGTGTTTGGCAAACATGAACTTTACCCTATCCCACAACGTGATATGGATTTATGTGAACAGTTTGTACAAAATCCCAAATGGAACTAATCTAATCCCTCTCCAATATGCCCCTAACCAGGCATATTGGAGAATATTAAAACCTTTTTCAACAAAATCAATATTTGAAAAGCCTTAATTAAATGCCTTTTCAACAATCCTGTAACATAAAATTAGAGCTTTCGCCTACTTTTGCATCAGTTACAAAACTTCTAAAAACAATCACTTAAAATGAATAACATGAAAAAGAAACTCGTTCTCTTTGCTTCGGTTACAATTGCGCTTGCATCGTGCCAAACAGCCCCTAAGGAAGACTACAGTTGGATAAAAAAAGGACTGGATGTAGCTTCTGCACAATTACAGCTTTCCGCAGAGGAAATTAATGGCACAGGTATGTTGCCGCGTTCTATCCGTACAGGCTACGATATGGACTTCCTTTGCCGTCAGTTAGAAAGAGACTCACTGACTTTCAAAGACTCACTTCGTGCACAACCGACTGCAGAGCAATTAGGTAAACGCCGTCTTTGTGGCGTTTATGACTGGACAAGCGGTTTCTTCCCTGGTTCTTTATGGTACGCATACGAACTGACAGGAAACGATACTCTGAAAGCACAAGCCATTCAATATACAAATCTCTTGAATCCTGTACGCTATTACAAAGGCACACACGATTTAGGCTTCATGATCAATTGCAGTTATGGCAATGCCGAACGTCTGGCCCCTAACGATACTATCGCAGCCGTGATGAAAGAAACAGCTGATAATCTTTGCGGACGTTTCAACGATTCTATCGCCGCTATCCGTTCATGGGATTTCGGAACATGGAACTTCCCGGTTATCATCGACAACATGATGAACCTCGACCTTCTGTTTAACGTAGCAAAAGCAACAGGTGACAACAAATATAAAGACATCGCCGTTAAACACGCTATGACTACTATGAACAACCACTTCCGCCCGGATTATACTTGCTGGCATGTAGTGAGCTACAACAACGACGGAACAGTAGAACGCAAACAGACTCATCAAGGCAAGAACGATGATTCTTCATGGGCACGCGGTCAGGCATGGGCTGTATATGGTTACACAGCTTGCTACCGTGAAACAAACGACACTACTTTCTTGAACTTTGCAGTGAAAGTAGCCGACATGATAATGGATCGTGTGAAGACTGACGACGCTATTCCTTATTGGGACTATGACGCTCCTGTGACAGAAGAGACTCCGCGTGATGCATCGGCCGCAGCTGTTACTGCTTCTGCATTAATCGAGTTGAGCACTATGGTTCCCGACGGACAGAAATATCTGGATTACGCAGAAAAGATTCTGAAGAGTTTGTCAAGCGATGCATACCTCGCAAAAGTTGGCGATAATCAAGGATTTATCCTATTGCACTCTGTCGGCTCATTGCCTAACGGTTCTGAGATAGACACTCCGCTAAACTATGCCGACTACTACTATCTGGAAGCATTGAAGAGATTCATGGAGTTGAAGAAGTTGAGAGTTGAGAATGGAGAGTTGAGAGTGATTCAGTAATATAAGAGTAAGAGTCCAATAGCAAATTTTAAAATCGTAAAGTATATCATGAATAAAACTTTAAAATATATCGTCCTACTGACATTTGCATGTTTCGTAGGCAAAGGTTATGCCCAAGAGTTGAAAAGCGAAGTATTTTCACTTCTCAATCTGGACTACCCGGGACTGGAAAAAGTGAAAGCACTCCATCAGGAGGGTAAAAATGAAGATGCAGCCAAAGCATTGCTTGATTACTATCGCGCACGTACAAACGTGAAAACTCCGGATATCAATCTGAACAAAATCACTATCGGTAAAGAAGAACAGAAATGGGCAGACGACGCGCTGCAACATACTTTCTTTGTACACAAAGGTTATCAACCTTCTTATAATTATGGAGAAGACATCAACTGGCAATATTGGCCGGTGAAAGATAACGAACTCCGTTGGCAGTTGCACCGTCACAAATGGTTCACTCCGATGGGTAAGGCTTACCGCATATCCGGTGATGAGAAATATGCCAAAGAATGGGCTCATCAGTATATCGACTGGATCAAAAAGAATCCGTTGGTGAAGATGGACAAGAAAGAATATGAGCTAGTAAGTGATGGCAAAATCAAAGGTGAAGTGGAAAACGTACGTTTTGCATGGCGTCCGTTGGAAGTGAGCAACCGTCTGCAAGATCAGACCTCACAATTCCAACTGTTCCTCCCCTCTCCTTCCTTCACTCCGGATTTCCTGACTGAGTTCTTGGTGAACTATCACAAACACGCTGTACATATTTTGGGCAATTACTCAGATCAAGGTAACCACTTGTTGTTTGAAGCTCAGCGTATGATTTATGCCGGTGCTTTCTTCCCTGAATTCAAGGACGCTCCGGCATGGAGAAAGAGCGGCATTGATATCCTGAACCGTGAAATTCATGTACAGGTATATGAAGATGGGGGACAATTCGAGCTTGACCCGCATTATCATCTTGCCGCAATCAATATTTTCTGTAAAGCATTGGGTATCGCAGACGCAAACGGATTCCGCAAAGAATTCCCACAAAACTATCTGGATACTATCGAAAGCATGATTATGTTCTATGCAAACATCTCTTTCCCCGACTACACAAATCCGTGTTTCAGTGACGCAAAACTGACAACAAAGAAGGAAATGGTGAAGAACTACAAATCATGGAGCAAATTGTTCCCGAAAAACCAGGCTATCAAATACTTCGCAACAGAAGGTAAAGAAGGTGCATTGCCGGATTATATGTCTAAAGGATTCTTGAAATCAGGTTTCTTCGTATTCCGCAACTCTTGGGGAACGGACGCTACTCAAATGGTGGTGAAAGCCGGTCCGAAAGCTTTCTGGCACTGCCAACCGGACAACGGTACATTCGAACTGTGGTTCAATGGCAAAAATCTGTTCCCGGATTCAGGTTCGTATGTGTATGCAGGCGAAGGTGAAGTAATGGAACAACGCAACTGGCACCGTCAGACTTGTGTTCACAATACTGTGACTCTGAACAACAAAAATCTGGATACAACTGAATCTGTAACTAAATTGTGGCAGCCGGAAGGAACAATCCAAACGCTGGTGACTGAAAACCCAAGCTACAAAAACTTGAAGCACCGCCGTTCCGTTTTCTTCGTCGACAACACATACTTTGTAATTGTAGACGAATTGGCAGGCAGCGCCAAAGGTTCCATCAACCTTCATTATCAAATGCCGAAGGGAGAAATCGCAAACAGTCGCGAAGACATGACATTCCTTACTCAGTTCGAGGATGGAAGCAACATGAAACTGCAATGTTTCGGTCCTACCGGCATGACTATGAAAAAAGAACCGGGATGGTGTTCTACAGCTTACCGCAAACGCTACAAACGTATGAATGTATCATTCAACGTGAAGAAAGACGGCGAAGAAGCTGTACGTTATATCACTGTAATCTATCCGATAAAGAAAAGCGCAGATGCCCCTAAATTTGACGCTAAATTCAAGAACAAAGCGTTCGATGAAAATGGTCTGGAAGTAGAAGTGAAAGTAAACGGAAAGAAACAGTCACTAAAATACAAAATATAGTAATTGATGAAAAAACCCTCTACCCTATTCCTCCCGTTGGCTGCATTAAGCCTTGCTTCATGCAGTGGTCAAAAGAAGGAAGAAGCCAAACAGCCGAACATCATTTTCATGATGACGGATGACCATACCACCCAGGCGATGTCATGCTATGGAGGAAATCTGATCCAGACTCCTAACATGGACCGGATTGCCAACGAAGGTATCCGTTTCGATAATTGTTATGCTGTCAATGCCCTCTCCGGCCCTTCACGTGCTTGTATCCTGACCGGTAAATTCAGTCACGAAAACGGCTTTACCGATAATGCCAGCACTTTCAACGGTGACCAGCAGACATTTCCAAAGCTTCTTCAACAAGCCGGATATCAGACTGCCATGATCGGCAAGTGGCACCTTATCAGTGAGCCGCAAGGTTTCGACCATTGGAGCATCCTTAGCGGTCAGCATGAACAAGGCGACTATTACGATCCTGACTTCTGGGAAGACGGTAAACATATCGTTGAAAAAGGATATGCAACAGACATTATCACAGATAAAGCCATCAAATTCCTCGAAGGCCGTGACAAGAGCAAACCGTTCTGCATGATGTATCATCAGAAAGCACCGCACCGCAACTGGATGCCTGCTCCCCGCTATCTGGGTATCTTCAACAATACTACCTTTCCCGAACCTGCCAACTTGTTCGACGACTACGAAGGACGTGGAAGAGCGGCTCGTGAACAGGATATGTCTATCGAACATACTTTGACTGACGACTGGGATCTCAAACTGCTGACTCGTGAAGAAATGCTGAAAGATACTACCAACCGTCTTTACAGTGTGTACAAACGTATGCCTGCCGAAGTACAGGACAAATGGGATTCTGTGTATGCACAACGTATCGCAGAATATCGTAAGGGCGACTTGAAAGGCAAAGAGTTGATCAGTTGGAAATACCAACAGTATATGCGCGATTATCTGGCTACCACATTGGCAGTGGACGAAAACATCGGTCGCCTGATGAATTATCTCGAAAAGATTGGTGAGCTGGACAATACAATTATTGTCTATACCTCCGATCAAGGTTTCTTCCTCGGTGAACATGGCTGGTTCGACAAACGCTTCATGTATGAAGAATGCCAGCGTATGCCGCTTATCATCCGTTATCCGAAGGCAATCAAAGCAGGAAGCGTAAGCAATGCGATCAGCATGAATGTTGACTTTGCCCCTACTTTCCTCGACTTTGCCGGGGTGGAAATACCATCGGATATTCAAGGTGCCTCGCTGAAACCGATATTGGTGAACGAAGGCAAAACTCCTGCCGACTGGCGAAAAGCAGCTTATTATCATTATTATGAATACCCTGCCGAGCACTCTGTAAAACGCCATTACGGTATCCGTACCCAAGATTTCAAACTGATTCATTTCTACAATGACATTGATGAATGGGAAATGTACGACATGAAAGCCGACCCCAGAGAAATGAATAATGTTTTCGGCAAACCGGAATATGCAGAAAAACAAAAGGAACTGATGCAACTTCTTGAGGAGACTCAAAAACAGTACAAAGACACCGATCCCGATGAGAAAGAGAAAGTTCTTTTCAAAGGGGATCGCCGACTAATGAAAAACAGATAAACTAATTACTAAAACCATGGATAGAAGAAAGTTCTTAAAAAACACAGGCTGGTCTTTCCTCGGATTGGCAGCTTCGGGCAGCTTATTGGGTGCTTGTGCACCGGGTAGCAAAGATGCAAAGAAAATCATGCCATCGGCAAGCGACCTCAAAATGTATTGGGGAGACTTACATAACCACTGTAACATCACATACGGACACGGCGATATGCGCGACGCTTTTGAAGCAGCAAAAGGACAATTGGATTTTGTCAGCGTCACTCCCCATGCCATGTGGCCGGATATTCCCGGAGCGGACGATCCTCGTCTGAAATGGGTAATCGATTATCATACAGGTGCTTTCAAACGTTTGCGTGAAGGTGGTTACGAGAAATATGTAGCCATGACAAACGAATACAATAAAGAAGGTGAATTCCTCGCTTTTATCGGCTACGAAGCTCACAGCATGGAACATGGTGACCATGTCGCACTGAACTATGACCTGGATGCACCGCTTGTTGAATGTACTTCCATTGAGGACTGGAAACAAAAAGCCAAAGGACATAAAGTATTTATCACTCCGCACCACATGGGTTATCAAGGTGGTTATCGTGGCTACAACTGGAAATGTTTCACCGAAGGAGATCAGACTCCGTTCGTAGAGATGTATTCCCGTCACGGTCTGGCGGAAAGTGATCAGGGAGATTATCCGTATCTGCATGATATGGGACCTCGCCAATGGGAAGGAACCATTCAATACGGTCTTGAGTTAGGGAATAAGTTCGGTATCATGGCTTCTACCGACCAGCATTCCGGTTATCCGGGAAGTTACGGAGACGGACGTATCGGAGTGCTTGCTCCATCGTTAACCCGTGATGCAATCTGGGACGCACTCCGTACCCGTCACGTATGCGCCGCAACAGGTGATAAGATTCTTATCGATTTCCGATTGAATGATGCCTTTATGGGAGATGTAGTTCGCGGAAACAGCCGTCGCATCTATGTGAATGTAACCGGTGAAAGCTGTATCGACTATGTAGATATTATAAAGAACGGTCAGATTCTGGCCCGCATGAACGGTCCGTTGACTCCGGTTGCTCCGGAAGGTGACACGGTACGTTGCAAAGTGAAGATGGATTTCGGTTGGAACCGCGAAGAACAATATGTACACTGGCAGGGTAAACTGTCTTTGGATAAAGGAAAATTGCACGGTGTAACTCCTTGCTTCCGTGGTGCGGCCTTCACTTCTCCGCAAGAAGGTGAAACAGAATTCCACACGCACGTCAACCGCATCGTTTCCGTGAACGACAAGGAAACCGAACTGGATATGTACAGCAGCAAGAATCCGAATACTACCACAGCGGCTATGCAGGCTGTAATACTTGATGTGGAAATGCCGAAAGACGGTAAGATTATCGCAGAATTCAATGGCAAGAAGTTTGAACATACATTAGGTGAACTGCTTGAAGGTTCACGTTCGCACTTTATGATCGGCTGGTTGAGCGAAGCGATCCTCTTCAACCGCGCTATGCCGGAAAGTTGCTTCACGGTAGAACATTACATGGAGGATAAAGAGCCTCAACGTGATACGGATTATTACTATGTACGCGCCCGTCAACGCGACGGACAATGGGCGTGGAGTTCACCGATCTGGGCAGAAAGAGTGTAAATCAAGTATTAAAATGATATGGAAAAAGAATACGCTATAGGAATTGACCTTGGCGGAACTTCAGTGAAATACGCCCTTATTGATAATGAAGGCGTATTTCATTTTCAAGGGAAGTTGCCGTCGAAAGCCGATGTATCGGCAGAAGCGGTCATCGGACAGTTGGTTGCCGCCATCAATGAAGTGAAGGCTTTTGCAAAAGAACAGAATTGTAAGATTAACGGTATAGGAATCGGAACACCGGGTATCGTAGATTGTACGAACCGAATCGTTCTGGGAGGTGCGGAGAACATCAAGGGATGGGAAAACCTATGTTTGGCAGACCGCATTGAAGCAGAAACCGACATTCCGGTTTTATTGGGGAATGACGCTAACCTGATGGGACTAGGTGAAACTATGTACGGGGCAGGCAAAGGGGCGACTCATGTTGTTTTCTTAACGGTAGGAACCGGTATCGGCGGTGCAGTTGTTATCGACGGTAAATTATTCAACGGTTTTGCCAATCGGGGAACGGAATTAGGGCACGTACCCTTAATTGCCGATGGAGAGCCCTGCGCTTGTGGTTCTGTCGGCTGTCTGGAGCACTATGCTTCTACTTCCGCTCTCGTACGACGTTTCAGTAAACGAATAGCAGAAGCCGGTATCTCCTATCCGGGCGAAGAGATCAACGGTGAATTAATTGTGCGTCTTTACAAACAAGGCGATAAGATTGCCACCGAATCACTGGAAGAACATTGCGATTTTCTGGGACACGGTATTGCCGGATTCATCAATACCTTCAGCCCTCAGAAGATTGTGATCGGCGGAGGCCTTTCCGAAGCCGGTGATTTTTATATCCGGAAAGTGAGTGAAAAAGCACACCGTTATGCTATCTCCGACTGTGCCGTGAATACGGAAATCATGGCTGCCGCATTAGGCAATAAGGCAGGAAGTATCGGGGCCGCTTCCCTCTTCTTTAATGGAAAGTTAAAAGTTGAATAAACTCTCGACTTCCAATTGTCAACTTTCAACTTATTCAAAATTATGAAAAGAAATATAGGAATGCTGGCGCTGATAATGGCGTTTTGGTTCACAATCTCGTTTATCACTAATATTCTGGGACCACTTATTCCGGACATCATTCACAACTTCAATTTAAGTGACCTGGCAATGGCGGGTTTTATCCCGACTTCTTTCTTTCTGGCTTATGCCATCATGTCCATTCCCGCCGGGTTACTGATCGACCGTTTCGGTGAAAAGCCGGTATTGTTCGGCGGATTCCTAATGCCGTTTATCGGAACTATTCTGTTTGCTTGTATGCATACCTATCCGATGTTGCTGGCTTCTTCCTTCATCATCGGCTTGGGGATGGCTATGCTGCAAACGGTACTGAATCCGCTTCAACGTACTGTGGGAGGGGAAGAGAACTATGCGTTCGTTGCCGAACTGGCGCAATTTATGTTTGGAATCGCTTCTTTCCTGAGTCCTTTAGTGTATACTTATCTGATTCGTGAACTTGATCCGGCAACGTACACAGCCGGAAAAGGATTCTTCATTGATTTATTGGCAGATGTCACCCCGCGGGAAATGCCTTGGGTATCGCTTTATTGGGTATTCGCCTTAATTCTGTTGGTCATGTTGATTGCCGTCAGTCTCTCCCGTTTCCCGAAAATAGAATTGAAAGAAGACGAGAAAAGCGGATCAAAGGATTCCTATCTGGCTTTATTCAAACAAAAGTATGTATGGCTGTTCTTTATGGGAATCTTCTGTTATGTCAGCACAGAGCAGGGCACTTCTATCTTTATGAGTACATTCCTCGAACAGTATCATGGAGTCAACCCTCAAACAGATGGCGCGCAAGCCGTTAGTTATTTTTGGGGATTGATGACGGCCGGTTGTCTGGTCGGAATGTTGCTGCTGAAGTTGATTGACAGCAAACGATTGTTACAGATTTCGGGAGTATTGACGATTGTGTTGTTGCTTTCCGCTTTATTCGGAAGCAAGGGAATTGCTTTGATTGCTTTCCCTGCCGTAGGATTCAGCATTTCAATGATGTACTCCATCGTGTTCTCTCTGGCCTTGAATTCCGCCTCACAACATCATGGCTCTTTTGCCGGTATTTTATGTTCCGCAATCGTAGGCGGAGCAGGCGGTCCGATGATTGTCAGCACGATAGCCGATGCTACGTCGCTAAGAACAGGTATGTTGTTTATCCTGGTCTTTGTAGGATACATCACGTTCATCGGCTTTTGGGCTCGCCCGTTGATTAACAATAAGACAGTGAAACTGAAAGAACTGTTTAAAAAAGCATGATTATGAAACAACGAAGCTATATTCTCCTTTTGTTTTCCATCCTGTTATCCGCAAACGGATATGCCCAGAAAGGTATTATGCGCCTTAGCCAACAGACATTGATGCATGAGGTACGTGAAACTCCTTCGCCACTGGACGGACAGCATATTGCAGTTAATCCGCCACGCTTCATGTGGCCGGATAAGTATCCGCATCTCGGCGCCGTACTCGACGGTGTGGAAGAAGAGGATTTCAAACCGGAAGTAACTTATCGTATCCGCATCGCACGTGATCCGGAGTTTAAGTCGGAAGTTATCACTGCCGAAAGGAAATGGGCATTCTTCAATCCTTTCAAATTATTCGGGAAAGGAAAATGGTATTGGCAGCACGCATACGTTGACAAAGACGGTAAGGAGGAATGGTCGCCTGTTTACCATTTCTATGTAGACGAGCAGACGCGTACTTTCAACCCGCCTTCACTGCAAGAAGTATTGGCTAAATTTCCAAAGACTCATCCCCGTATTCTGCTCGATGCGAACGACTGGGATAACATCATCGAACGGAATAAGAACAACCCGGAAGCACAGGCGTATATCACAAAGGCCAATAAATGTTTGAATCACCCGCTGAAACATCTGGAAGAGGAAATTGATACGACACAGGTTGTGAAACTGACGAACATCGTGCAATACCGTTCTGCACTGATTCGGGAAAGCCGGAAGATTGTAGACCGTGAAGAAGCGAACATTGAAGCAATGGTACGCGCTTATCTGCTGACTAAAGATGAGGTGTATTATAAGGAAGGTATCAAACGCCTTTCTGAAATTCTCTCATGGAAAAACAGCAAGTATTTTGCAGGAGATTTCAACCGCTCCACGATTTTGTCGATGAGTACTTCGGCATACGATGCATGGTATAATCTGATGAAACCGGAAGAAAAAAAGCTGCTCTTGAGAACGATCCGCGATAATGGCAAGAAGTTCTATCATGAGTATGTCAATCATCTGGAAAACCGTATTGCCGACAATCATGTCTGGCAAATGACTTTCCGTATTCTAAATATGGCAGCTTTCGCTACGTACGGCGAACTTCCGATAGCTTCTACTTGGGTGGATTATTGTTACAATGAATGGGTATCTCGCCTGCCGGGACTTAATACGGACGGGGGATGGCATAATGGCGATTCTTATTTCCATGTCAATCTCCGCACGTTGATCGAAGTGCCTGCTTTCTACTCTCGTATCAGTGGATTCGATTTCTTTGCCGACCCGTGGTATAACAACAATGCACTTTATGTCATCTATCAGCAACCGCCATTCTCCAAATCTGCCGGACAGGGGAATTCTCATGAGACAAAGATGAAGCCGAACGGTACACGTGTGGGCTACGCAGATGCACTGGCACGTGAATGTAATAATCCGTGGGCGGCAGCTTATGCACGTACGATATTGGAAAAAGAACCGGACATCATGAAGAAAACATTCTTAGGTAAATCCGGCGACTTGACTTGGTACCGCTGTACTACTAAAAAATCATTGCCGAAAGAGGAACGTTCATTGGCTGAGCTCCCTATGACAAAAGTATTCAACGAAACGGGAATAGCAACGATGCATACTTCATTGGGAGATATAGGTAAGAATGCCATGCTTTCATTCCGTTCGAGTCCTTACGGTTCCACTTCTCATGCACTGGCTAATCAGAATGCTTTCAACACGTTCTATGGTGGGAAGGCTATTTTCTACAGTAGCGGTCATCGTACCGGTTTTACGGATGATCATTGCATGTACGCCTACCGCAATACACGTGCGCACAATAGTATTCTGGTCAATGGCATGACGCAGAAGATAGGTACGGAAGGATACGGCTGGATTCCACGTTGGTATGAAGGGGAAAAGATTTCCTATATGGTGGGTGATGCGTCCAATGCGTACGGAAAAGTCACTGCTCCCATTTGGCTGAAACGCGGTGAGCTATCGGGTACTCAATATACTCCGGAAAAAGGATGGGATGAGAACAAACTGGATATGTTCCGCCGTCATATCATCCAATTAGGCAATAGTGGCGTATATGTGATTTATGACGAACTGGAGGGTAAAGAGGCTGTAACATGGAGTTATCTTTTGCATACGGTAGAACTTCCTATGGAAATGAAAGAACTTCCGAACGAAGTGCAAGTTACGGGCAAGAATAAGGCAGGCGGAGTTTCTGTAGCTCACCTCTTCAGTTCGGCTAAGACAGAACAGGCTATTGCAGATACTTTCTTCTGTGCTCCGACAAACTGGAAAAATGTAACGAACGCACAAGGGAAAACTCTGAAATATCCTAATCACTGGCATTTCTCTTCTACAACCGTTCCATGCAAGGTTGCCCGTTTCTTAACGGTTATGGATACTCATGGAAATAATCGCCCGGATATGAAAGTAGTCCGTAACGGTAATACCGTTCAAGTCGGAGATTGGGTTATCAACTGCAATCTGACTGAGAAAGGAAAAGCCGCTATCACCGTCACCAACAAATCTGAAAAGGCTTCTTTGAACTATGATGCAGGTAAAAAGGAAGGTGCAACAATTGTAACCGATCAGATAAAAGGCAAACAGATCAGTAAAGTACTGACGGATTATTTGCCGGACTTTGAGATATAAACTTATAGTATTCAAATGAAAACAGGGGGGCTTTGCCCTCCTGTTTCCATCTTTCCTTCTTCCTAACGTTCATTAATTTAGGGATATTCCTAAAATAATAAAATTAAAGGCAACTACTTCATTGCGAATTAGTTGCCTTTTTTGTATCTTTAAGCACTCCCCCCAAAAAACGGTTTGACGGCCAAAACGGGGGTAATTAAATATAAAAACACATGGTAAAGATACAAAAAATTTCAGAAATCGAACCTAGTTTAGGTTTTACCGAGTTCGATATACTAAAAAAATATCGTCAAAGTTTTGCAACGAGTGAATTAGGTCGGCTCCATTCTCTGTTTCCTTTCTCGGCACTGGCCCGCCAAATGCATTTGAAGTCTTCCACTTTGGGGCGTAAAAGTTATTTTTCTCCCGAAGGTAAAATAGCCTTGATGGTCTTGAAGTCCTATACCAACTTCTCCGATTCACAACTGATCGAACATTTAAACGGTAATATTCATTACCAGATATTCTGTGGTGTTCAGATTGATCCTCTTCATCCACTGACCAATTCAAAAATCGTCAGTGCAATCCGTCAGGAACAGGCGGAACATCTTGATATTGAGTCCCTCCAGCTTATTCTGGCTGAGCACTGGAAACCTTACCTTGAAAACCTTCATGTCTGTATGACCGATGCCACCTGTTATGAAAGTCATCTGCGCTTTCCTACCGATGTCAAACTCTTATGGGAAGGTATTGTATGGCTTCACCGTCATCTGTGCAAACATTGCCGTACATTGCACATACAACGTCCCCGTAACAAGTATCTTGATGTAAGCCGCGCCTACCTTGCTTATAGCAAACTTCGTAAACGCAGGAAATCACAGACCCGTATGATTAAACGCAGGTTACTTCAGTTGTTGGAAAAGTTACTTGAGCAGCTGAAGCTGCTTCATTCATCCTACAGGGACAGGCTTACACTATCCTCCGATTACCAAAGACGTTTCTCGGTCATACAGAGGGTCCTTGAGCAAGGGAAGTATTTATTTGCAGGTGAAAAAGTGTCCGACCGTATTGTGAGTATCGACCGGCATTACCTTCGTCCCATTATCAGAGGCAAGGAAACCAAATCCGTTGAATTCGGCGCCAAAGTCAACAATATACAGATAGATGGGATCTCCTTCATAGAACATATCTCCTTTAAGGCTTTCAACGAAGGAATACGTTTGAAGGACTGTATTCGTCTGCAACAACTGACCGGGGTTAGAGTGAAGGCGCTGGCAGCGGATTCAATCTATGCTAATAATGCCAACCGGAAATTTTGTACAAGATATCACATCAGTACTTCCTTTAAGCGTAAGGGCAGAGCGGCCAAAGACGAGCCGCTTCGTAAGATCTTACGGTCGGAACTCGGCCGTGAAAGAGCCACCCGCCTGGAAGGAAGCTTTGGAACACAGAAACAACATTACTCACTGGCCAGGATAAAAGCCAGAAACAGGAAAACGGAAATGCTTTGGATTTTCTTTGGAATACATACGGCCAATGCGGTATGTATGATAGAAAAGGTTGAAAAGAAAATAAGAAAGGCTGCATAATCTGACTAAAATGAGAGGTAAACAGGAGAGGTTTTAACTTCCCCTAAAAAAGACATGTACATAATGCAAGGTTGGAAGAGAAAACATAAGAATATGTAAATAATATTCTATAAAAAAGGATGAAGGAATGGGGAGTTGACAGAAAAAATTAAGAGAAAAGCTCACGTAAGGTGGCAGTGTCCATAATATTGTGTAAATGTAAACGGGATTCAGTTATAAGTTCTCTTATATCTGGATTCTGTTTTCAAAAATAAGCATAAACTGGTTCATAATCAATCCCCAGTTAGTAATCGGCATTGTCCATTTCTTCTCAATCTCCATCAAGGAAAGGTATACCATCTTCTTCACTGCGTCATCCGACGGGAATGAAAGCTTTGATTTAGTGTACTTTCTGATTTTTCCATTCAGATTTTCAATGAGATTTGTGGTATAGATTATTTTTCTGATTTCCAATGGGAACTGAAAGAAAACAGTCAGATCATCCCAGTTGTTCCTCCATGAAAGAATGGCATAAGGGTACTTCCCTCCCCATTTCTTTTCCAGATTATCAAGCTCCGCGGCAGCAACTTCCTTGTTTGGCGCATTATAGATATTCTTCATATCTGCCGTGAACTCTTTTTTGTCCTTGTAAACGACATATTTACATGAGTTTCTTATCTGATGTACAACACAAATCTGAGTTGATGACTGAGGGAATACGGTACGTATAGTGTCCGTAAATCCGTTCAGGTTATCGGTACAGGTTATCAGTATATCTTGTACCCCACGGGCCTTCAAGTCAGTGAGAACACCCATCCAGAAGGCGGAACTCTCTGATTTACCCACCCACATGCCAAGAACTTCCTTCAAGCCGTTTTGTTTCAGGCCGACACAGAGATAGACAGTCTTGTTGATAATCTTCCCGTTGTCACGGACCTTGAAGACAATACCGTCCATCCAAACGATGAGATAGACCGGGTCCAAAGGACGGTTCTGCCATTCTTGAGCAGCCTGGTTTACTTTGTTTGTGATGATGGAGATGGCAGAGGTGGAGAGTTCTATCTCATAGATCTCGCGCATCTCTTCTTCTATATCGGACACACTCATTCCTTTGGCATATAAGGAGATAACAAGCTTTTCTATGGAAAGCCCGCGGCTTTCATGCTTGGGGACTACTATGGGTTCAAACTGACCGTTGCGGTCACGAGGGATGGGTATGACAGCCTCGCCGTGCTCGGTCTGGATTTTCTTGGGGTAACTGCCGTTACGGGAATTACCACTGTTATTGCCGGAAACAGAATGTTTCTCATAACCCAAATGAGCATCCATCTCACCTTCAAGCATCTTCTCCAGCACTTGGGCGTGGAGCTGCTTTAGGAACTTGCTTACGTCTGCCTCAGTTTTGAAATGGCTGAGGAACTCCTTGGTTAAAACCTCATCAGGCACTACATGATTCTCTTTCATAATCTTTTTCATTTTGCAAATCTATTAAATAAAAAAATACGAAACTCGTACTGAATCCCGTATTTTACATTTACACAAAATATTTTATAGTGCCCGTAAGGTAAAACTTTTCTCTTGATTTATGAGAAAGAGGAACATTTACTGAATATCCCTAAAAGTCACGCATTCTTCACTATATCCGTAAAATCAGACCAGTTCTCTACTTTGTAACCTCTGATATCACGAACGGACTTCTTAAACCAATTTATTTTCGACAAGGCCATAATCGCCTTAATAACATTACCTAAATCATCACTTTCGGTTAGATAAGTACTACCTTGCACCCAGTTAAAGCCATTTCGTCTTAAAACTTCTTTTATTTCAAAATAAGCATTATTGTAAGGTTCACCATAATGCTTTTTGAGATCCGAAATGACCATATCGAAACTTATTGCAAACATTCCTCTTCTTTTAGTGGTTTAAACAAATCTTTCTGCCCGAAAAAGATAACTCCCTTATCTGTCTTCGCAGAGATGACAATGCCAATAAAGGGATTGTTTTCAACCTCTATCACCGTTGCCGGCGTCCAGTCGGCAAGCATAGTCAAATCGGGTGATACTAATACTTTGTCTCCTATTTCCATAATGAGTTACCATTTAATTTATGAGAACAAAGATAAGTACTTAAATTTGCACGAACAAGTATTTTATGGATTATTACCCAGCCAACATTCAATAACCGGCTTTTCATGCAAATAATCAGGCATACACATACCAGTCATTGCACCGACATAAGTAGGATCTGATATTGAATAATATGCTCCTTTATATATATAGCCACTTCCTTCAATCGGGCAAGTCAGTCTAACCGCAACACACTCATGACCGGGATATTTAACTAAATGACAATCAAGGTTCAAAACGTATCTTAACAGATATGCATAAAATACAGCACGATCTTCACAATCACATTGGGGATAATAAAGAAGCTCTTCCATAAAGAAAGGCTTTTCGTAGCCGAATTGCTGACTATCCGTAGCATACGGAAAAGCATATTGCACGAACTTTAAAATACGATTGACAGCTTCCAGTTCACCTAAGCCGCTTACCTGTTTCTTTACCTGTTCTACAATTATTCTCCTCAATTCAGGTTGCAAAATCGACACAGCATAACAAGAGACAGGCATTTGCGGATAATGAGACAGCATCTTCATTAATGTCACAGAGACCTCGCTTTCAATGGCAAACTGACCATCAGTAAGACTAAACCTTCTCCATTCATTCACAGGCAAAGTTACCGGATGTTGGAATATTAAATCCACCTCCTTACCTGCCTTATCTACTTCCGGTATTTCATAAGTTGAAATGACCGGTGTCTTTTCTTCCCGCCCCTTCAATTCATCATAATAAATATGGTACTTCTTCCCATCTAATTTAATAAAAGAACGCCCATAGACCATCTGACGAAAAGGGATTAGTAAAACCAACTGTTTCGTATCAGTGATTCCCAAACGAACATCATAACCCAAATGTACCAATGCAAAATGAGTAAATACTATACGAGTTTCGGACGTCCCTCCTGTAAAAGATTGATTGACGCAATGACGTACCAAATCAACCTCCAGCCAGTCATTAAAGCCATAAGTAGAAACAATCTCTTTCATTCCGGATATCCATTGAAAACCAATATGTTTTTTCTGCATCATTTCCCAATATGCAGAAATGTTTTGTAACGTAGAAAAGGAAACAGGTTCTTTTTCCTTTTCTATCTCTGGTAATTCTATCTCCAAATCGTAAAAGGTATATACTCTTTTCTTATTTAGAGGTAAATCCGAAAGCGCTTTTAGCGGGATATCTGTTTTATTCAATGATATGGTATCCGTCACAGGAACAGTGTCAAGCAGCCAAGGAGAAGATAAAACAACTCCTTTAGCCGAATTGACAACAGGTTGTTTTTCAGGTTTAGGAATCATATCAGCCTTTTCTCCTATGAAACTTTGATAGTCCTTCCAAATTCCTTTCAGATATTCAGAATGCCTTTCGAGCATATTCCTCCGATGAGTATCATACTTATTCAGCATTTCTTTCCGATACTCATCAAAAGTCTGTTTCTCTTGTTGTGCAGATAGTACTATCACACAAAAGGACAAAACTAATCCCGCTAAAATCCGCTTCGCTTTCATTACAAACTAATCTATTCCTGTGATTTATCTAAGCGTTTTTCTTCCGTGACATACAGGACAAATTGGGGTATGATGTGTATGTGGAGAAGTACGGCTGCATTTAGGACAATAGAAGTTGCTTCCACTAGTATATTCTGCCCCATAAATTATTTTTTCACCACCGACTCCCGTTCCATTACATCCCGGACAAGTCCTCCCTGACGAAGAAGAGGAACCACGACTACTCCCAGAAGAAGGAATTGAAACATCATTTACTCCAAGTTGAAAAGCAAGCATATTTTTTACAGCCACCCTAAACTTCTCGCGCATATCATCAGTCGCAGGATAGAAACCTTCTTTATTGATACGAGCTACCGCCTCAATACAGTTTTTCACACCCATTTTTGAACCAATGTCATACATTTCTTTTGCTAAATCATGACTCACTGTGATACCATATCCTAGCTCAAGACATATACCTAGATAATATATCGCTTCTTTTAAATCATTATCAACCGCTTTCTTAAAAAACTTAAATGCACTATCATAATCTCTATGTGATAAATCTATTTTACCACGCATAAAAGCAGCTTCTGCCATTCCACTATTATAAGCTCGCTGATTCATATATGCAGGATTCACTATTTTTCCAGTACCACCACATGAAAAACAAGGCACATAGCCAATAGAGAGCCACGATCCTCCACTTCCTCCACATACTGTACAAGTTATTTTTTCCTGTGAGAATAATGTTATTGGAATGATCAACGATATCATAAAAAACAAAAAGTAACGTTTCATAATTAATTGCTTTTAATTATTATTTGATGAGAAATCTGAAAACATTTATAATGAGAAATCAGTCTTAACCAATGCGATACTAACACTAATCAAATCCATTTCGCTTTCATTACAAACTAATCTAATCTATTCCTGTGATTTAAATCCTTCTTTGATAAAATCACTTATCTTTCCGGCATACTTTTGTGCGGCAGCCGATTCTTTCATTGCATTCTCGTATGCCCGTATGCGTGCCTTAGTAGCTGCACTTTCACTGGCTATAAAGTAACTTTGCATTTCAAAAGTACCATCACCATTTTCACGAATAACGGTAAAGCTCTGTTCCAATTCACCTTTTATTTCCTTTTCCACTTCACGTTCGTAGGCTGCATAGAAATGCTCAAACTCACTGGTTCCTTCCGTTCCGTCTCCGGAAATATCGGAAACAACCCTACCTTTCACATGGCTACCGGCTTTTTGCGCATAAGTTACTACCGCATTATTATAAGCCATCTGTACACCGACATTTTTAGATTTGAACTTTGAAGCAACTCCAAGTACTTCTACCGCATCATCCCCCATCGTAGACAATCTATCAAAATGCTTTAATAAAACTACATCCGCACTGCGGGATGAACCGTAAATTTTCCAGTTTCCTTGTTTCAATTCTTTTTGCTTGGCTTTAAATTCTTTCTTTAATGCCTTTTCCAATGCCTTGTTCTGAGCTTGAAGCTCGGTTGTTGATACTATTACTAATAATGTCAACAAGAATACAATTATCTTCTTCATAATATCCAATTAAAAATGTATTTCTTTTGTTTCACTATATTTTGTTCCTTTAGAACTCTGCACAGCTGCATAAACATAACAGAAGGACCAACCTGTTACAGGTATAGACGCTTGAAAAGAGCCATTCACAATCTCACATTCTATAAAACTAACAGCACTTGAGTATGTCCCATAATAAAATCCAACTTTTTTAATTGAGTATTCAGTGCCTGAATAATCAATATTACAACGGGCTTTTACATAAGGTTTGCTATAACTCAAACTGAGTCCTTCAGGCTTTGGCATCGGAACATAGTCGGAATTATCAATATATTCAGGTCCTATAGTCACAGTTCCTCTTGAGGTTGTAATATACGCGCCAACATAGCAATATCTCATATTATCAGATAGAAAATTGGATATACCCTCTGTAGTAAACACATTACCACTGACCGTACATTTTATTTTCGTCCCTGTATTATAAGTAACTCCTTCATTATCTCCATAAAAGAACCCGACTTCAAGAATTGGTAAATCATCCTCATGATACTCAATTCTGCAACTAGCAGAGACAATATCCTCAACTACTTCCAAACTCAAATCCACCGGAATCGGAACACTTCTTTCACTGTCTCCGCTCCAATCAAACGGATCTTCCGAACATCCCACATACATAGCGGATGCACAAATCAAAAATAATAACCTTACATATTTCATATACATAATCATTGTCTTTTAAATTATCAATTCATTTATTTTCTCTTTCCCATAGGTCTACAAACACTTCCTTGTGAAAAGTCTCTTTATCCTGCTTATTCGCAGATAACTTTTTACAAAGTGCCTTCAATACGTCATCTTTCCTTAGTTTTAGAGTGATATACACTGTATATTTCCCATTCTTCTCCTTAATTACATTTTCATCAGTCACAGTCACATTCTGCAATAACATATTGGCGGTCATCCGAGTCTCTGTCATAAAATCATCGGCGGACTTTCCCGTTTCACTATTATGCTCAATATAACTCTTCGTCACATTTTCCACTTTGCCATTCACCATTGTAGCCAATGTGTTTTTAGCAAACAGTAGTGCCTTCTGACGTGCTGAAATTACTGAAGCTGTAGTTGCACTTTGAGTTGTCTTGAAATACTGACCATCTCCCAAACTCTTCATAGCAAATACGCAACAATTCATTCCTAAAAATAAGATTAATAAATAGCACTTCATTTCACCTCCTTATTTAAGTTATCAATAATTAAGTCAACCACACTAATCTGCAAATCCGGCTTCCGAACCCTGTTCTGTTGTAACCAAAGCGCAAATTGTCGGGAAGTTACCGAAGGAAGTCCACTGTACCCTTCAGGAAGTTCTTTATGTTCAGTATCGCCCATTGTAAAAAAGAAATCTTTTGTAAAAGGAGTTTCCGAAAAGAGATAATAGACACGAATAGCATCATATTCTCTATCGGTCATCAGTTCAAGCTCATCTACCATTTTCTGCTCTTTCAGCGGAACAGCAGACAAATCGAAGAAAGAATGCCAACGGTTAGCCTCTACCCAAACATCATCTTCGTGATCGAAAGCCGCATAAGGAAGCATACGAAACGCATTTTCTCCATTGTCCATGAACAAGACCAAGTGTCCGGACTTCGTACTACGAAACCGGGTGATAAACAAATCACCTTGTCGAAATACCGAATCAATACCGACGGACAATTTAGCTTCTCTTTTCAGAATCGCCTGCTCTACAACCACCTGTTTCCGTCCATTCAAAATCTGAAACTCAAACTGCGGAAGGATTTGCCTTAAAGGTTGCGCATAACCCTTTACCCGACATGTCCACTCTATGGCAGCTACTTTCTTTTTCAGTTCTCCCCTGCGGTTTGCCTTCATAATCTCCGCTTCTTTCGAACTCCATTCCGGTTCCATAAGATCCGCTTTCCAAATCCCCTGTGGAAATTGGGAAGACAAATCGACATAGTACTCCGAATGGCGAAGCTCGCTTTCAAAAGATTTCATAAAGTTACCGTAAGCGATGGAAGTACCGAATTTCTTCTCAATAGCTTCTTGCTGTGCCATATTCAAAAGCCCTTCCCGGTCGAGTTCCTCTCCGCAGGGAATCTTTATGGAAGTACAACCTTCCACTAACACCCAATCCGAAGAAGGAACTCCGTGAAAAATCTGTGAACGACCGGACACGGTGTACAGCAAGACTCCCACTATCAGGCATATCTTTCCTTTCACACCCATCTTTCTTTCCTAATAAGCTTTCAAAGTAGAATGTTTCTTCAAGAAACGGCTACCTCCAAACCAGAATCCTACCGACAGCGCATGAACCGGTTTCGCTTTATTTCCCAATCCAGCTTTGTCAATTGTTTTACTCATGCAGAAGTGTTTATAGCCGACACGAAAATTACCAAATTCTATTCCGACTCCAAACTGATAACCAAGAATAAAAGGCCGAGTACCGGTATCTTCCCAAACTTCCGGATCATCCTTCGGACTTCTATCCCATGAATCTGACGAGGATATGTCCGCATAAGGAGTAATACCACCATTCAAATATACCCGGGCACGATTTGTCAGCAAATATTTTACTTCCACTTCCAAAGGAATATCCACACCCATAGATTGTGTATAAGTATCATAACCGTCAAAAGTACTGCAATCTTCCACCCACATGAAGCCTAATCCTGCCCGTAATGACAAAGCGAGGTAATTAGGAGTCCAGTTACGGGGTAAAAGATAATCCATCATAAAGTTTGCCTGACCGAATAACCGTCCTGTTTTGTCTTCATTCTGAAAATAACCGTCAGAGTCATATTCATAAGCAGAGCTAAATCCGGGACCTCCTTCAAAGCCAAAACGCCACTGCGCATTTCCTTTCACAGAAAATACAAATAAAACACACAGTAGCCCTACTGTTTTTATTATTGTCTTCATTATTCACTAATTTGTTAGTTTAATATTTTATGAATGTATCTTTTGCACGTGCACTTACTTGGAGTACAGGATTCTGATGCACTTGTTCACCTTCCAACTCTTTCACTAAATAAGGCACTCCCGTTGCCTGTTCGTCCGACAAATACTTATATAGCTCATCAAACGTCAATGTTCCATCACCATTTAAGTCCGATTGTGCCTTATTCTGCATAGCTTTAAACAGGACATACGAAAACAGTCCATGCTTCTTATCTTTATACCAATTGGCGTATTGATCTTCTTTCGCAGCCGACAATATGACGAATTTCGCCAATTTATCAGGTTTAGGACGACGAACAAATTCCGTAGCCGATGCTTCCATCGTTATCTCCTGTCCTGAGAAACAAGCATCAGTAATCACATTCACTTTATCCACCGGCAATGCCCCCAATACTTTATAGATACTCTGTAAAGAAGTAGCCTGTTCCTTGCAACTTTTCGGGTTCGAACGGACTCCCAGCAAATAGGGTTGTCCCATAAACGGATATCCATGACCGGAATAGAAAAAGTAAACTTCTTTGGCTCCTGTGGCAGCTACCATCTGAGCCAACTTACCTTCCTGTCCGTCTACGCCAAAGATGTCATCAAAATCTTTCTTATCGGCGTTGGCCTTAAACAAGATATTATTTTCTTCCACTCCCAACGTCTTTATCAGATAATCACGCATCGTTTTCGCGTCATTGACAGCATATTTCACCGGACCGACCTTAGTAGTTCCCTGTTTTCCGGTAGCAACCTGATAATCAGTATTACCAATAATCACCGCCACGGCATTTGACTTAACCTGCGCAACCGGAATATTAATATCTACATCCGATTTCCGGTCGTACACATTTTCCTGATAGGAAGCTATTTCGGGATATTTCTTTTGGAAAGCATTATGTATCGTAATTTCTACAGCCACACGACGATATTGCGCTCCCACCTCTTTAGCTATTTCCGCAAAATGTTCGTAGCGCATATCCGCTGCCCTGAAAGGACCTACATGCGCCATCATAAAATCTTTAATATCCAATGTACGCAAATAAGCAAGCTGTTCATTAGAACTAATCCCTTTTTCTTTGTTTACCGAAACATAGCTATATGCTCCGTTCACAAAACATTCCGCGTCTTTGATTTCACCGAAACTGCCATCGTATGCAACTGCATTTCTAAATGGAGCCGCATCTGTTCCTCCAATAATCTTCACAGTCACTTTAGTTCCCGGCACAATATATTCTTCCAGCTTCGACTCAACTGTTGTTTTTATTATGCCTGCGGTCTGAAGTGCCGCCTGCGAATCTTTCAAGCGGTATTTCCCAGCCGACCAATCTTCAGTAGCTTGTGATATATTCATCTTCTTAACATAATCGGAAACGACCTGAACATCATAGCGCACCTTCATATTATATTCCACCGCCCCGTCTTTTCTTACTTCCGGCATGACTTCGGCATTCACGTCCACCTTCGTATTCTCCGTCAGTTGATTATTGGCACGCAATAAGGCAATCGCCGTAGCCAGCATTTCCTTCAGATCATCCTTGATGTCTTTCGTCACATCTTCCGCTTTCTTCACAGCTTTCTTCACTTCTTCCACTCTCTGCCGTGTTTCCAGATTCTCGTTTTTCTTCTTTTCCGATGCCATCCACGTAGGATTATAAGGTACTAACGCCAATTCCTGCGTCCTTCCTCCGCCACTCCCGGCAAGTTCGAAGCGATGCAAATCATCACCGACTTGTATTAATAAGGTAGCCGTACGGCGTCCTTTCAAAGATTTACGGATAGGTATATTCACCTCTCCTTTCAAACTCTTACCAGGTATCAAATTCATTTTGGAAGAAGGCAACGCTTTATAGGTCGCTCCATCCAATGTCAGCCGGACATTCTTATCAGCATTAAAGAGTAAACTGCTACCTTTTTGCAGTTTGACTTCCAAAACAAAAGTCATCATTCCACGATTGGACTTTCTACCAAAGTTTGACACCACACAGAAACTGTTCGGGCAAACAGAGATCAAATCATTAACCCTGACATTCGTGTCGAGTTGTGGCCAATTAGGATCATTTACATCAAAAGGTTTTTCCATATCCGACTTCACATCCCGCCACCCCACGTTGGGCAGTATCGATGTTTTAACCGGATTAACGGATGAAGACTTCTGAGCGTAAGCATCCACATTACATACCAGCATGATAGCACAGCACATAGCCGTCATCACACTACTGTTCTTCTTACATTTGTTCTTCATTTGTAAGTAACTATTAAATAATTAAACTAAAAAATAAGATTGTTCAGTTGGCTTGATAGCGCAGGGTATATATAGAAGAGAGCATATACCTGGCATTAAAGAAAATGGAACTATAAACAAATTGCACTGTTTCATTGCATTCTATTGTTTGTTTTGCTTATAGCCTCCCCGGATTGGGCAATAAATAAAAAGGCATGGGAGTCTGTACTTTTGCTTATCCCGCATTCAGGCTCTCGCATTGCCCATCTGTAAGGATAAGCAACGCAGCTAGCCCACGCCAAGATGAGATATACAGAACACCATGCGCAGCATAATGTTTGATACGACACCTTAAGTGGACGCTTCCCGTTGCCGTATCTCCCTACAGATTTCAAATTTGCGAGATTCGAATGCAGAAGATAACGTTTGGTAAACGCCTTTCTTAATTATAAAAAGTCCCCGCCGCCCCCTCTGGGGCTAGCTGGATGTTGCAAATATAGAAAGTAATATTAAAACATACAAACTTTCTTTTATTTTTATTTTTTCTCCACGATGACAACCCAATACAATTCACGAAAACCAACGAACTAATATGTATGGATTTAAAATTTCAAAGTCCTTCACCTTTTCGCCATAACGTCCTATTCATCGTCGTTTGCGGGTGAAGGGCCTTCCCCTCATCAGTCTTTCACATATATGTGAATAGGGCACATACCCAGCCATGTTTTACTAATAGACAACTTCTTCTTCCCTATAGCCAAACTTCTCTTCATCAGTAACTAAATCTCGGTTTGACTAGTCGCAATCTATAAACGAAGCCTTTGATTATAAAAACGAAGGTTGCGTTTATATAAATGAAGCCTTTGTTTTTATAAACGCAATCTTCGTTTATAGTTTCATTGCTGTAAAACGGAAGTTTAGATATAATCATAAGGAAGTTAGGATATAAGAGAACACAAGTCTTACTACAATAAAAAGCATTCAAAGCTACGCACAACGGGAGCAGTTTCAAACTTTATTAAATATATTCCTATATTAAATATATTCATTACCTTTGCAATCATAGCCAACATAATCATCTCATACAATTAATAGATATCACAATGAAAAAAATAGGCGCACATGTAAGTGCATCCGGCGGGGTAGAGCTTGCCCCCGTCAATGCGCATGAAATAGGAGCAAACGCGTTTGCTTTGTTCACCAAGAATCAACGCCAATGGGTAAGCAAACCATTGACGGAAGAAAGTATCGCTCTCTTCAAAGAGAATTGTAATAAATATGGTTTCCAACCGGAATACATCTTGCCTCATGATAGCTATCTCATCAATTTGGGACATCCGGAAGAAGAAGGACTTGCCAAAAGCCGTGCCGCTTTTCTGGACGAAATGCAACGCTGCGAACAGCTTGGCCTGAAGTTATTGAATTTTCATCCTGGAAGTTCTCTCAATAAGATATCAATCGAAGACTGTTTATCCCTTATCGCAGAAAGTATCAATCTGGCGTTAGAAAAGACAAAAGGCGTGACGGCCGTTATCGAAAATACAGCCGGACAAGGCAGTAACTTGGGAAACGAATTCTGGCAACTTAAATATATCATTGACCGGGTGGACGACAAAAGCCGGGTAGGTATTTGTCTGGACACCTGCCATACTTATACGGCCGGTTACGACCTTGTCAACGAGTACGATAAGGTCTTTGATGAATTTGACAAGGAAGTAGGTTTCGGTTATCTCCGTGGGATGCACCTGAATGATTCCAAGAAAGCATTGGGCAGCCACGTAGACCGCCACGACAGTATAGGCGAAGGCCTGATAGGAAAGGCTTTCTTTGAAAGACTGATGAAAGATCCCAGATTCGATAATATCCCACTCATACTCGAAACTCCGGATGAAAGCAAATGGGCAGAAGAAATTTCATGGCTCAGAAGCATTGAATAATCCGGTCAATAAATATTTGCCATGCTGACCAAAGGTTCATATAGTTTCTCGATATCTTGTGAATCCATTTCTATCTGAACCTGGTCGCCCGGCATTAGCGTTTGTCCCTTAGGCGCACAATCTTTCTTATCCCGATGGACATTAATGATAATGCAACGTTCCGGCAAGCGAAGTTCATCTACAATTTTCCCGTCTAAATAAGAACCGCTCATCACCTCAACAGACAAGGTATAGCGTGTTTCCTCCTTAAATGCGGGCGAATGAATCATATCTTCATATAAAGTTACATTAAGGGGTTTTATCTGGAGCATTTCCGTGAAATAATAAGTCAATCCTCCTACAACAATCGACGGATAGAATACTTCCAGATGTCCTGTTATCTCCGTTATCAAGACGATAGCAGTCAAAGGAGTACGGACGACTGCCACCAGAAAAGCAGACATACAAATCAACATGATATAACTAATATTCTCATAGGCAATGACTCCCTGTTGAACCATAATCAAGGCTATAATTTGCCCAAGCAGTCCGCCTGTCACTAATGTAGGAATGAAACTTCCTCCCGGCAATCCCGAAGAAAAAGAAAAAATACTAAAGACCAAGTGTAATAACATCATACCTACAATCCAGAGAATATGCATATCCGGATGCATAGCCTGCGAAAGCAAGAACTGTTCCCCTCCCCCAGTCAGATTGACTTCAGTCATAGAAATCATGAAAGCAATGAAAAGCAGATACAGCATTTTCACATATTCCGGGTGCTTGATGGCAGGATAAATACGTTTCACCTGAAGAGTAGTTATAGAGAACAGTTTTCCGAAAACAGAAATAACAGCAGCCAGCAAAAGAAACAGTTTCACTTGCGACCAAAACGTCATGCCCGGCACTATCGCATCTATCTGGAAATAAGGATTAATCGGAAAAATCCAACTGGCAACCCCACCGGCTACTACCCCCGCCAAAAGAGTTGTAATGGCGGTTTTCGGAGCGTCAAACCGCTCTATGGACTCAATAACCAACAGCGATGAAGCCAACGGCGCAGCGAAAGCAGCCGCCAACCCGGCACCTGCCCCCGCAGACAGTAATTGTTTCCGCTCACCGGCAAGCACTCTGCCCCATTTGGAAACCAAACAGCCTACATAGGAGCCGATCTGGACGGAAGGTCCTTCACGCCCTAAAGAAAGTCCCGTACTCAACGCAAGTATTCCACCTACAAATTTAGAGATCAATTCAATCAGAGGATGTTTATATTCCACCCTCCCGTTAATGACACCTCGTGTCTGCGGAATACCTCCCCCTGTTATCAAAGGCATTTTCTTGACCAGCCAGGAAACAAATACCAGAATGCCCCACATCAATAGAAAAAGGGGGATATACCAATACCATTTGGGATGAGAGTTGAAAAAGTCGTAACGCAGATTGAAGAAATATTGAAGCAAATAATGATAAGGGACAGCAATAAGCCCCGTCAGCAATCCAACAAAGATACTGACGAAGTAAAGCCGCGCATCAATCAATTTCAGTTTGAAGATTCGCCAACGGCCGTCATCTTTTATTTTTTTCATCAATCTAAACATACTACCACTCTTCACCGTTTTATACGCATGACATACAACAACCAAAACAGGGTAGTGGTTTCAGACAAATGAAGATTTAATTTCCAATTAGCGTCCCATCAGATTCAAGCGTAGAATAGCGTGTACCATAAAATAAGAACCCAAAGCGTTGTAATCCGTATCACGGATAGCGGTAGCGGTAATGGTACGTATCATTGAAACATCCTGACGGAGCATATCATATATCTTGAAGTGGAGCAACAATTGTTTCCGCTTCAAGAAGGCTTTCGACAACTGACAATTCCACATCAGATTCTCCCGAGCATAACCTTCGTAACCATAGCCGGAACGTTGGAAATAGGTAAGATCGGTATACAATTCCATTCCCCAAGGGAGATAATATTGTACTTCCGTCCCGAAACGATAATCATACGTTTCCGTACGCGTTTCTTTCACATTGTTGTGCGAATTATTATAAAGCAACTCGGCACGTGCGCTGATCTCCATCTGCTTTGTCCGATACGTTAATTGCAGACGTTGACGGGCGGTAAGATGTTTCACAGTACTTTTCACGGGAGCTTCTTTATTGATAGTGGTATACCCGTTCTGATTCCGGTATTGCACATATGAGTAGGTGCGGAATATCCAGCTTCGGTTTCTGAAAGGAGTGTTGAGGGAGAAAGAACCCAAAGCCCGCCAATTCCCGTTCAGATTGAGTGGAGTCGTGGTCCGTACCCCCGTTTCGCTATCATACGTCACTTGATTGGTTACGCTATTAATCGTGTTTTCAACCAAAGCGGTGGCAACCATATTCCGTTGACGTTTCATATTGTAGGAATTGAAATTCAACGTAAATGTATTTATATAAGAAGGTTTCAAAGAAGGATTACCCACCCGGATGTTCAAAGGATTGGTACGATCTGTCACAGGCTGCAGATCACGTATATTGGGTTGGCGACTCTTTCCCCGATATACTATTTGCAAACGGGTACGCTTGGAGAACTTATAACGGAAATTGACGGTAGGAGAGAAATTAAAAACAGATCTTTCCAATTGATTTTCCGGATCATCCTTCAATACGGAATGGCTCACAGACTTCTGAGGTTCAAAGTCGGCACCTATATTATAGTTATATTTCTTTCGGGAAGTGCGAACCGCAACATTAAACAAGTGATTGCTATACTGATTTTCGAAACAGTTGCTTGCCTCTTCATCATAATCGGGAGTAAATTCGTCCAAATCCTTATCCCAATTGTAAACGAAATGATCGGAATTATTCGCCCGATACTGATAACTGTAACGGAACTGAAGAAAATGCAACCAAGGTAACGGCTCTACATAGACCAGTTGTACCCGATAATTATAGCCGTCTATTTCGTCTTCTATCTTTTGATTCTGAACTTTTTCCGTATTGTTCTTAAAATAATGCGTGGTAGAAAGATTCTTTCTGTCCGTTGAAGAGGCATTACTTCCATAATCCACTTTCAAGGCTATATTTCTCCCCATCCGACTCAGTTTACGACTGAGTTGCATCATCATCGTTACATTGTACGAAGAATTATGATTGGTTCCGGATGACTCTTTCTCATTAAGCAAAACATCATTCCCCCACCCTTGCTGGAAACTACCGTTACGTCTGTCATTCGCGGCAGTACGGTATTGGGGACGAAAGATTAAGGTTGTAACAGAATCCATCTTCCATTCCAAAAACACATTTGCGATCAGATTGTCATTTTTCAGGCGGTTGCGCCCCGTACTTTGCGTTATCGACTTATCTTGACGGAGAAAGTTATCGACTGTCGTACGACTATCTTCCAGCCTGTCCGTACCTACATATTGAATATTCGAACGAAATTTAACGCGTTGCCAATCGTATGTAGCGTTAATACCTAAAGAACGGGAAGTAGTCAGTCCTTTTTGTGTACGCAGGTTACCGCTGGAGACTGCTGATTCTTTTTGCATCTCAGAGAATCCCTGATTATTCGTATTATTCAGGTTTCCGATAATAGTCAATTGGGAGTTGTCGCGAAAACGGTTCAATGTATTGGCCAGTTCATAACGGTCTTTGCTTCCATATCCACCCATAAAATTCTCCATCCAACCGAGTTTCATATTCTTTTTCACAGACAGATCGAGAATCATTTCTTCCTCCCCGTCATCAATCCCCGTAAGACGTGCCAAATCAGACTTACGTTCATACGCTTTCAGCTTTTCCACCATTTCCACCGGGAGGTTCTTTAATGCCGCTTTCGGATCGTCGGAAAAGAACTCTTTTCCATCTACCAGAATCTTCTTCACTTCTTTTCCATGAATCAACAATTTTCCGTCCGCATCTATCTCTCCACCGGGAAGTTGCTTCACTAAATCTTCCAACATCGAACCTTCGGGAGTACGAAAAGCAGACGCATTAAAGACGGTTGTATCTTCTTCGGTTACCGCCATAGGCGCTTGTCCTACCACAACGGTTTCATCCAAAGCAATTACTTCCGGAGCTAAAGGTATATCACCCAGATTATTTTTATGACTGTCCGCTACAGGCGATACTTCCCGATAAACCGCAGTGTATCCGATAAAAGAGACATGAAGCAACAAAGACTTATTTTTGGGAGCGGCAACGGTCAATCGGAATTTACCTTCCGCATCGGTTGCCCCTCCTACTAACAGGGAGCTATCCGATAAAGCCAAAAGCCGGACCGTAGCAAACGGTACCGGCTGATAGGTTTCCGAATCAACGACACGTCCGAAGAAACGCTTTCCACCGGACTGCGCATAAGCAGCCAAACTGATAATCAGCAAGAAGACATAACAACTAATCAAACGCCGCTGAAAAAAACAAATATGGCTGCCTATGTTCAATTTTGTGTCGATTTAGTAAAATAAAACTCTAATAATAAACCTAATCTTTATTTTTCACCTTGACGCGGAGCACGAGGCTTCTGTCCCTCATGGTGTCCTTGTCCCGGTTTACGTCCTTTTTTTCTACGGTCAAATTCTTTTTTGAATTTATTCGCATTGCTTTTCTCCTGTTGATAGATCTTCATAATCTGCTTCTGAGAAAGTATCTTGCTAAACTCGTTATAATACTTTTCACGAATATCCAACATTTTGCGACTCTGAGCAAATTGGTTCTTCAACATCGCCGCTATCTCCGTATCAGTCATAGACGGCCGTTGACCTTCTCTTTTAGCATTTGCTTCCGCACCTTGTGCTTTTTCCGCTCTGGGCTTACGGTTCATCATGCGACATTCACGCAATTCGTTCAGATATTTCTCGTAGACAGGAGTAAACTTAGCTGCTGTTGCATCATCCAACATCAACGTTTTAACCATCTGATTGGTCTGCATCTGCACCATTTGTTCCTGCGTAGGACGCTGTTTCTTTTCTCTGTTATCATTGTTTTGAGCAGAAAGGCTCATCTGACTCCCCAACAGGAGAGCACCCAAAAGTACATAAATAAATTTCATCTTCATAATCTTTACGTTTTAAATAATTGATTGAGTTACTTAATTTAAAAATATATCGTTTTCAGAGAAGCTGACGAGCTCTTCCAACTCCTCATCCGACAATTCTTTAATCCACTTATCTACCGCGTCCGTACCATTACTTCTATCGACAGCCAATATCGAAGAAGGCGACTTAACGTCATTTATCTGACGCAAGGACGGAACGAATAAGAATCCGGCTAATATTGCCGCCATCGTAACAACCGCAGAAACAATCAGTTTCAAATGTGACTTCCGCCGTTGCTTTACTCCCGCACGCTCCATCACTCTCCGTTGCATATCTTCGAAAAAGCCATCAGGAGTACGGTAAGGGGTACGTTTTCCAATATCGTCAAAATCAAAATCCTTTTTCATTCTTCTATCTATTTAATATGTATTCCTTTATTTTCTCTTTTGCATAATGGTAGTTTACTTTAAGTGTTTCCACCTTACTATCCAAGATTCGTGCTATTTCTTCGTATTCGAGTTCATCGTAATAACGCAAGTTGAACACAAGACGTTGTTTCTCCGGTAAACTCAAAATAGCTTCCTGAAATTTCACTGCCAACTCATTCTCGTAATCAATGTAATCAGAAGCTTGCAACTTGTTTATTAATTCCTCTTGAATCTCTTCGGAGGCAACGTTTCCTTCTTCTTTACGGTCATTCAGCAAACGCAGACTTTCATTTGTCGCGATCCGATAAATCCACGTACTCAAAGAACTTTCACTACGGAACTGGTCTAAGTGCCGGAACACGCGGATAAACACTTCTTGAAGTACGTCCTCTGCATCTTCATGAGATACAACCAGTCTACGAATATAATTGTATATCGGCTCCTGAAAAACGTCCATCAACATCTTGAATCCCCGTTCGCGATTCGAGGCACAAGTTTCTCTGATTTTATTCTCATTTATCATCGATTCTTTTTCTGAACTTTGTCTATTAGAACGCATAAAAGTGTGGAAGTTAAATACAGAATCTTGCTTTTTGCTTTTATTAACGAGTGAAGGATATGGAAGGAAATAATAATAAGATAAAAAAAACGTCTCCATAAGCTCTGCCAAGAGCATGAAGACGTTTCGGATATCCGGATAGATTGTTAGTCTGTAAATTAAAGAAAAGACCGTTACCAGAATTTATTATGTTCTGCACTATATTCAAAGCCTGCGGCTTTTAATTGACTCACCAGCTCTTCCTTATCTACATCCATATCTTCACAAAGTTCATCAAGCGAAGAATAGCAATCCCGCAATTTCATATTGATAACGCTAAACAGCATCATCGGATCTTTAGGTAACTCCATAATATACAATCTTTTTAAACCGGACACAAAGTTACAGTAATCTCATTGAACGGCAAAACAAATTGAGGACCAACTTTTTTCTATTCCGCAGAAAGACTTGATTTGTAAAACAAGCATCTGCAAGCAATATGGTATAGATATATAAAAAAAGCAGCGGTTCTATTAGCCGATTTACTTCTTTCCCGACAATACCAAATATAAAGAAAAGTATCGCAAGAAACTTCTGAACGCAAAAAGCGTGCAACTCATTGAGCTGCACGCTTTTGCTTATTGTTTATTATCTGTTTCCTTATCGGAATCATTTGACTTCCTCAAAATCAGCATCCTGTACATTATCTCCATGCTTGCTGTTATCTTGCTGACCAGCACCGCCATTCATATCAGGACCTGCTTGCGCTCCACCCTGTGCACCGCTCTGAGCGTACATTTCAGCACTTGCAGCTTGGAAAGCAGTATTGATTTCCGCCATAGCAGTATCGATAGCAGCCAAATCCTGAGCTTTATGAGCATCTTTCAGTTTCTGCAAAGCAGCTTCAATCGGAGCTTTCTTGTCAGCAGGTAACTTATCGCCCAATTCGTTCAACTGATTTTCAGTAGAGAAAATTACACTATCAGCTTGATTCAGCTTATCAATCTTCTCACGCTCCTTCTTATCTGCTTCAGCATTAGCTTCAGCTTCAGCCTTCATCTTTTCGATTTCCTCCTTGCTCAAACCGCTGGAAGCTTCGATACGGATAGCCTGTTCTTTACCGGTAGCCTTGTCTTTTGCAGATACTTTCAAGATACCGTTGGCATCGATGTCGAATGTAACCTCAATTTGAGGAACACCACGACGAGCCGGAGCAATACCTGTCAAATTGAACTGACCGATTGATTTATTCTGTGCAGCCATCGGACGTTCTCCCTGTAATACGTGGATAGTAACTTCCGTCTGGTTATCGGCAGCAGTAGAGAAAGTCTCACTCTTACGAGCCGGGATGGTAGTGTTAGCGTCAATCAGCTTAGTCATTACGCCACCCAGCGTTTCGATACCCATTGACAACGGAGTAACATCCAACAATACCACACCTTTGATTTCATCTGTCAAAACAGCACCCTGCACAGCAGCACCTACAGCAACAACTTCATCCGGATTCACGCCCTTAGAAGGAGTCTTGCCGAAGAAATCTTCTACCAGTTTCTGAACAGCCGGGATACGGGAAGAACCACCTACAAGGATTACCTCATCGATATCGGCATTGTTCAAACCTGCATCGCTCATCGCTTTCTTACATGGTTCAAGACAAGCCTGAATCAATCCGTGAGCCAAAGATTCAAATTTAGCACGAGTCAACGTCTTAACCAAGTGCTTAGGTACACCGGCTACCGGCATAATGTACGGCAAGTTGATTTCTGTGCTTGTAGAAGAAGAAAGTTCAATCTTAGCTTTTTCAGCAGCCTCTTTCAAACGTTGCAGAGCCATCGGATCCTGAGTCAAGTCAGCACCTTCATCATTCTTGAATTCCTGTACCAACCAATTGATGATTACCTGGTCGAAGTCATCGCCACCCAAGTGAGTGTCACCATTTGTTGAAAGCACTTCAAATACACCACCACCGAATTCGAGGATAGAGATATCGAATGTACCACCACCAAGGTCGAATACAGCAATCTTCATATCTTTGTGAGCCTTATCCAGACCGTAGGCAAGAGCTGCGGCTGTCGGTTCGTTTACAATACGTTTTACTTCCAGACCAGCAATTTGTCCGGCTTCTTTTGTAGCCTGACGTTGAGAGTCAGAGAAATAAGCAGGAACGGTAATCACAGCTTCTGTCACTTCTTGTCCCAAATAGTCTTCAGCGGTTTTCTTCATCTTCTGAAGAATCATTGCAGAAATTTCCTGCGGAGTATACAGACGACCGTCAATATCCACACGCGGAGTATTGTTGTCACCTTTCACTACTTTATAAGGAACACGCTCTACTTCTTTCTGTACTTGATCCCAAGTTTCACCCATGAAACGTTTAATAGAGAAAATCGTACGCGTAGGGTTGGTAATAGCCTGACGCTTAGCAGGATCACCCACTTTACGTTCACCACCATCCACAAAAGCAACTACTGAAGGAGTTGTGCGCTTACCTTCACTGTTTGCAATTACTACCGGTTCGTTACCTTCAAATACGGCAACACAAGAGTTTGTTGTTCCTAAGTCAATACCAATAATTTTTCCCATGATCGTTATTTTTTATTTATTATTTATTCTATAATTTCTTTTGTCCGGTTGTTTTTCCATCCTTTTCCTAGGGTGTAATCCCAAACGGACGTTTATTAAAAGACAAACCGTATGCCAAAAAGAAATTATACGAATGCTTGACATAATATCTGCCAAAAAGACAGTTTCAACAAATAAAACACTGCTGACACAGTCAAACCCGGACACTATCAGCAACTGACTCATTAAACAAATACAGGCGGTTCTGGTTCAATGCCAACAAAAAAAATATGCCTATGTCGTCATGTGCGACACAGGCATACCTTATTATATATATTATTCTTACTTATTACTTTTCCAAGACGAGCACTAATGCATTATTTGCGTCATACAAACCGATTCCGCCACCTGATAATACATCAAACGACTTCACCTCATTCAAGGCTTTCAGAATCTTACCTTCCGTTTCCATGTCCGGACAAGCCATCATCGTGCTTGCCACTCCCGGAAAAGAGATTGATTTAGCATTGCTTGCACTGGTTTCAAAGCCACCGTTTATCAAGTTACATCCGGCATTGCCATGAATCGTTTTCTTTTTCACATCAAAAGCGATGAAAGGTTGCTTTTCCATCCCAGAAGGGATTGCTTCGCCATTCGCTTCCTTTATTTTCCATTCTCCATTCAAAACAGACAATTTCACATTAGCCTCCTTCTTTTCAAGAACCACAACCGGACGATTGGATGCATTGCAAAGATACATTTTATCTTTACCGGCTTTCTTATATCCTTTTACTTGTGCCAAAGCACCCAATACATTTCTCTCAGTAGTCATATCCGGACACATCATCTTCGTACCCGCCATCGCGCCCAACGAAAGGCTTCCCGGTTTCGCATTTACATCGAAACTACCCATCATACGATTACAGCCGCTATTACCGGACACACGACCGGTTGCAGTATCAAAAGTAATAAAAGGAAGGGTTCTGCTTTCGCCCGGAGTCACTTTCGAGCCATTGACCTCTATGATATTCCACTCGCCATTGATTGATGACAAAGGTATTGCCTTCTCTACTGAACGGCATGAAGACATTGCAAGCGCTGTACCCGCAATGCAAATTGAAACTAGTACTTTATTCATATTGTTATAACGTTTAAGTTAAATTGAGGACAAAGATACCAAAAAAAATGAGAATAGACTTCACAAAGGTAAATAAAAAGAGAGCGAGACGAATGATTATCTAAAAATAATCACGTATATTTGCTCCATAAACAATTCTAATATTCTTAATTTTTAATTCGCAATTAAAGAAAATGGGTAGAGTTCTTATTATTGGTGCAGGTGGTGTTGGTACTGTCGTTGCACACAAAGTGGCACAGAATGCCGACATTTTTACAGATATAATGATTGCCAGCCGTACGAAAGAGAAATGCGATAAAATCGTCGAGGCAATAGGTAACCCCAATATAAAAACAGCAAAAGTCGATGCCGACAATGTGGACGAGCTGGTAGCTCTGTTCAATGATTTCAAACCGGAAATGGTGATTAACGTTGCCCTCCCCTATCAGGACCTAACCATTATGGAAGCGTGTCTGAAAGCAGGAGTAAACTATTTGGATACCGCCAATTACGAGCCGAAAGATGAAGCTCATTTCGAATACAGTTGGCAATGGGCATATCACGACCGTTTCAAAGAAGCAGGACTGACAGCCATTCTTGGTTGTGGATTCGACCCGGGAGTAAGCGGTATTTATACAGCTTATGCAGCCAAACATTATTTCGATGAGATTCATTATCTGGATATTGTAGATTGTAATGCCGGAAACCACCACAAGGCATTTGCAACAAACTTCAATCCGGAAATCAATATCCGTGAGATTACGCAGAACGGACGTTATTATGAAAACGGTAAATGGGTAACTACCGGTCCTCTGGAAATTCATAAGGACCTGACTTATCCGAATATCGGTCCACGTGATTCATACCTTCTATATCATGAGGAACTGGAATCATTGGTAAAACATTTCCCGACTATCAAACGTGCACGTTTTTGGATGACTTTCGGACAAGAATACCTAACTCATTTACGCGTTATCCAAAACATTGGCATGGCTCGCATTGACGAGGTCGATTATAATGGGGTGAAGATTGTACCTCTGCAATTCCTCAAAGCAGTTCTGCCTAACCCGCAGGACTTGGGCGAAAACTACGAAGGCGAAACTTCTATCGGCTGCCGTATACGTGGTTTGAAAGACGGAAAAGAACGCACCTACTATGTGTACAATAATTGCAGCCACCAGGAAGCATACAAAGAAACAGGTATGCAGGGAGTGAGCTATACAACCGGAGTTCCGGCAATGATCGGAGCTATGATGTTCTTTAAAGGCGAATGGAAACGTCCGGGCGTAAACAACGTTGAAGAATTCAATCCGGATCCGTTCATGGAACAACTCAATAAACAAGGCCTTCCGTGGCATGAAGAGTTCGACAAAGATTTGGAATTGTAAGAGTAGCCCTGTTCGATAAAAAGAAAGTTATGATAAACGTAGGAGATAAAGCACCGGAAATCTTGGGAATCAATGAAAAAGGCGAAGAAATCCGTTTAAGTGCTTATAAAGGGAAAAAGATTGTGTTGTACTTCTATCCGAAAGACAACACGTCGGGGTGTACCGCGCAAGCGTGTAATCTGCGCGACAACTACTCCGAACTACGCAAAGCCGGCTATGAAGTAATCGGTGTCAGTGTAGACAATGAGAAATCACATCAGAAATTCATCGAGAAAAACAATCTTCCTTTCACGCTGATTGCCGATACTGACAAGAAATTAGTAGAAGAGTTCGGTGTGTGGGGAGAAAAGAAGCTGTACGGACGCGCTTACATGGGAACTTTCCGCACTACTTTCCTGATTAATGAAGAAGGAATAGTAGAACGGATTATCACTCCCAAAGAGGTGAAGACCAAAGAACACGCCGCACAGATTTTAAATCAATAAATCTATTAATTGTAGAATAAGGTATGGCAAAGAAAGACGAACTTAATTTTGAAACAGATAATAAAATGGCATCAAGCGAAAAACTAAAAGCCTTACAGGCAGCCATGGAAAAGATAGAAAAGAGCTTCGGTAAAGGTTCTATCATGAAAATGGGTGACGACAGTGTTGAACAAGTAGAAGTGATCCCGACAGGCTCCATAGCCTTGAACGTGGCACTTGGCGTGGGAGGTTACCCAAGAGGTAGAATCATCGAAATTTATGGTCCGGAATCTTCCGGTAAAACGACATTGGCCATTCATGCCATTGCCGAAGCACAAAAGGCTGGCGGTATAGCAGCTTTCATTGATGCAGAACATGCTTTCGACCGTTTCTATGCATCTAAACTAGGTGTAAACATCGATGACCTGTACATCTCCCAGCCGGACAACGGGGAGCAGGCATTGGAAATTGCAGAACAACTGATCCGTTCCTCCGCTATCGACATTATCGTAATCGACTCCGTTGCCGCATTGACTCCTAAAGCTGAAATTGAAGGTGACATGGGTGACAACAAAGTAGGTCTTCAGGCACGTTTGATGTCTCAGGCATTACGTAAGTTGACAGCAGCAGTCAGCAAGACACGTACAACTTGTATCTTTATCAATCAGTTGCGTGAGAAAATCGGTGTAATGTTCGGCAGTCCGGAAACAACTACCGGTGGTAATGCCTTAAAATTCTACGCATCCGTACGTTTGGATATCCGTCCGGGACAACCGATCAAAGATGGTGAAGAGATTCTGGGCAAACTGACTAAAGTAAAAGTCGTGAAGAATAAAGTGGCTCCTCCTTTCCGGAGAGCAGAATTTGATATCATGTTCGGTGAAGGTATCTCCCATTCCGGAGAAATCGTTGACTTGGGTGCCGATCTGGGAATCATCAAGAAAAGCGGTTCATGGTATAGTTACAACGACACGAAGCTGGGACAGGGACGCGATGCCGCCAAACAATGTATTGCCGACAATCCGGAACTTGCAGAAGAGCTGGAAGGACTGATCTTTGAAGAGTTAAAGAAAAAATAATCACTCCCACCTTACAGTTTTTCAAAGCTGTAATCGGAGGAGCTGTAATCGGAGGGTTGAGGGTTGTACAAAAAGAAGTGGGAGAATATCGTACGAAACGAACATTCTCCCACTTCTTTTATATATTATCTTATCCTTATTCTTACTTATGCAAAATAATAGATATATGCCAATGTACTCAAACTAATGACTACCCATAACGCTATTCCCTGCAATAACGGTTTTACGCCAACTGCTTTCAGAACATCTATCGAAAGAGAAGCACCAATAAAGAACATCGTAATTGTCAATGTCTTGCGAGCAATTCCATTAATAGCATTTCCAATTTCCGGCATTCCATCCAGCAAATAAGTATTTACGATCATTGCCAGTACAAAGTAGAAAATAAACCAGGGAATACTAATCTTCTGCCCCTTACTCTTAAAAATGAATGAAGTAGCGAAAGCTATCGGAATAATCCAAAGAGCACGAGTCAATTTGATGGTAGTAGCCACCTTCAAAGCCTCCTCTCCATAAGCAGCACCGGCTCCAACCACAGAACTTGTATCATGGATAGCAATAGCCGCCCAAGTACCAAACTCATGTTCGCTCATGTTCAGAGCATGACCAATCATTGGAAATATGAAAAGCGCGATAGCATTCAAAATAAAGATAGTACCCAATGCCACAGACATTTCACTATCTTTTGCCTTCAATACCGGTCCTACTGCCGCAATGGCACTACCACCGCAAATAGCCGTTCCCGAACTGATCAGATAAGAAGTATTTCTATCTATCTTAAATATCTTGCGTCCGATAAACCAACCTATCGCCAATGTACCTACCACCGAAATAATAGTAAACTCCATCCCTTCCTTACCGGAAGCCAACGCTGATTGCAGATTCATACCGAATCCTAATCCGACAACGGAGTATTGCAATAGATATTTAGAAGTCTTTTTATTGAATTTCGGATGTGCCTGTCCGCAAGTCAATGCAAAAATAAGTCCGAGGAACAGAGCTACCGGAGGAGTCACCCATGCAGACCATGCCTGCAAACCCGGAATATAATCCAAAAATAAGAAAAGAGTCAAAGTAGAAAGCAGGGCGACATAAATAGTCTTATTTTTTGCCTGCAATGTTTTTGTAGCTGTTGAAATCATATAATATATCTTTAATTGTTTTTCTGGAGCGCAAAGGTATGACAAACAATCAAGACACGCTAATCGTTTCTAATTATACGTTATAACTTTTAGTTATAGCTCTAACCTCTTCTTTATCAAGATTACCTTATTACACTTCTACAATATCTTTTCCAAAAGGTGATAACGCTAATACCGCCAAGCAACAACCATAAAAGATTCATTAAACAGCCCATATAAAAGTCAGATTTTATTTCTATCTATCAGTCTAATAATCCCGGATAAAAGTACTTTACCCACGCTACATAAGTATCTTGAGCAGAGAGACAAGTATCTAGCAAATATCCACGAGTAGTCGCGAACTCCCTAAGTCCACGATAATAAAATTGCTTATGGCGCTCATCTATAATAAATGGAACGATATTATGACGAAGGCATTCACGAAACATAATCAGCCGCCCTACCCTACCATTACCATCTTGAAATGGATGAATTCTTTCAAAACAATAATGATATTCTATAATATCTTCAAATGTTACACAGACAATTGAATAGTATTTATCATTCAAATTCGCTATTTCCGCATCTACATTATCAGGCATTACAGTCTGAATACCTCCAACCTCATTTGGATATTTTTTCCAATCACCTACATTAAACCAAGCTTTCGCTGCATCCGCCGTTCCAGTTTTCAATATTCGATGAAATTCTTTAATCAATTTTCCAGATAAGGGTTCATCAATGGTATCAAGCAAATAATCAAAAGCCACAAAATGATTGGATGTCTCAATTATATCATCAACCGGTACAGCCTCTTCATCCCTAAAACCTATAGTACGAGTTTCAAAGATAAAACGAGTTTGTTCTTCAGTAAGCCTACTCCCTTCTATTCGATTAGAGTTATAAGTCAAACTCACTTGGGTTTTATGATACAATCCCCCTTTTCGCTTAGATTGCTTTTCCTCCAAAAGATATGCAGTAATACTATCCATACTTCTATCGTTCTTAACAGATGAAGAACAAAGATAGTAAGAAGAATGAGAACTGTATAACTTTTCAATAAACTTTCTTTTCCAATAAACCCATTTCGTAAAAAAACATTACGCATTTCTGTTTTATCTTCAGTAATAGAAGATTATTTTATTATTCCAATTCATAATCAACTGATTAAATTGTCAAACTGAGCTCACAAACGGAAACGTTTAACAAAACGCTCTATTAAATAATATACATAATTATTGCGACTAAAGTACATACCAATTCAGTTATTGGATTTGCAACAGATAAAACAATCAGTTGAAAAATTTCTTTATTTTCCAATACTATGGAGTCTAATGCTATATATATAGCAACTTGTATCAATATAGATAACATTATCAATTCCACGAATAAAAACGTATGCTTCAACTTACAGTTGGTTGTAACAGTCTCATTTATTTTCATATTATACTCTCCTATATTACGACTATATTTTTTACAAACTAACAATCTTTAAAAAGATGAGATTAAGTAAACATATAAAAAGAAAGGATTTGTATTTGATTCCACTTCTACGGAATAATTTATATTTCATCCTTTATTTAATTAGAATAAGGGGAAATGACTATCATGAATTAGAAAGACGCTCCTTAAATCTTCCTCATTCACTAAGCCATTCCCCCCACAACAATAACCTAATTAGCCATATTTTTGATGAAATTCATTATCATTCATCGTAAGTAAAATTATTCCCTCAATAAACGCAATTATAGTAATTAAGACAGGGACAAAAACAGTCCAACAGAAAAACCAAAATAACAATAAATATGCTATACCTTGTCCATTTTTGCCTAAATAGAATTTATGTATTCCTAATCCACCTAAAAATATAGCAAGCATCCCCGCTGTCGTCTTACTTTTCGTAGATTGCGCGTATTGAGGAGTATATTGCTGCGTACTCTGAGGCGTTTGTTGGACAGTAACCTGTACCACTGTATTTGACGGAGTTTGTACTTCCGACGACTTTTTTTCTTGATTTGGTTCTGTTTGTACTACCGCACCACAATATGCACATTTCCTTTGAAAAGGATCAGCACCCACAATTAATTTATTGCCACCGCATACGGGGCATTTTATTTCTTCACTCATATTACAATGTATTTTTAATGTAAGATATATATTCTGTAAAGTTTTCAATTTCCCGGGTCAAAGTATCCATATCCACCTCGACACTCTCTTTCCGTATCTGGAAATACGATTTTAATCCATTCAGCTTGATATTAATATCCTCTACTACAGTTGCATTACGTTCTAACTTTTCTGCCGGAATAGCCGCTATTTTATCTAACAGAATTTTCAATTGCTGCCCCTGCCTATCTTTCTGTTCACTATCAACATCACGTAAAGCCTGTCGATACTCCATCATTACCATTTGCGTAGAAGCTAAATGGCTTTTCCGAACCATCACGGATTGCTCTATTTCTTTTTGTTTCTCTGCCTGTACATTCCCACCGATTCCGACAATGCTAATCAATGCAACAAAGATTAAAAAGATAACAAGTAAACCCGCATAATAGTATTTAGTATCAACAGTATCGGATAAAAAAACATTGAAAACCAGCATCCAAATAGCTTCCGACAATATGAAGTAAAACAACTGCATACTAATGGAAGTATTACGAACCGTGGTTAATTTTCCATTAGTAAAAAATGGAAGATTACACAAGAGCATAATCTCTAATATAGAAGTGACCACCATATTAGCGTAAAATAAATGAGTCTTTTCCTCTGGACCTAACAAATAAAACAGTCCTATCGTAATCCCGACTATCACAAGTATAGCCACAAATAAAATCAAGAAATTCTTTGCTTTCATAAGTATATATATATGATTAATATTTTAATTTACACACTCCACCATTACAAGCCTGGAGGTGGAGGGGGTGGCATTAAAGAGAACAAAGCTGCAATTTCCACAACATTTTCAGCCAACACCCACGATTGTGAGCCGACTTTGCAGACATAAGTAGTTTTTGTTAACTGCCCATTCAACGCCATATCTTTCAGAACCTCCATAGTAAAAGGTCCCGTAGTTTGTCCATTTTGTGCTATATAAAAAGAAGAATTTACAGGTGGCGGTGGCGGAGGAGTAGAAGGCATCCCCACATTTGTCATCACATTTCCCATCATATTTCCCACTGAATTTCCCATTCCGAATCCCATACCAGCTCCCATCATTACGCCCGCGCCTTCATTGCCCGCAGCTGTCTGTGCAATATCCAACTGCTTTTGTTGCAGATAATTTATTCCTAATTTACTTAAACGAGCCTGTTCTGCAATACCAGAAAGCACCGTTTGATATCCCTTGTCATTCTCGTCGAATGATATATCCTCGATATTGAAATTTAAAACTTCAATACCATATTCATTAAAAGAAAGTTGAAGATTTTTGGAAGTTTCCTTAGATATTCCTCTGTATTCCATTCCCAGTTCATTTACATTCACTCCATTTTCTTTCATGTATTTGGCAATGGATACCCTTACAGCCTCAATCACATCTATACGAAACTGATTGTCAATCAATTCCATATCAGCATGTCCAACTGTTCCAATCAATTTTTTCAAAAAAGTAGCCCCGTCTACAATACGAATCCCATATTGTCCACGAGCAGCAATCTTTATCGGAATTTGAAAATAGGGGTCAATAATTCGTAAACCTCCGGTTCCCCACAGCATATTGCGCTTTTCTAGTTTGCTGACAAACCATACCTCAGCCGTAAAGGTCGTTTCTCCTCCCGAAGGTAAATTCAATAGTTTTTGAAGAACAGGCAAATTAGCTGTGTTCAACGTATGCCTACCCGATGTAAAAGAATCACAAAGCGTACCACTTTTATAAAAGAAAGCCTCTTGACTTTCATTAACCGTCAACACACTACCTGTAGTAATGTTATTGAATGGAAACTTATAGACTAATTCTTCCTGGTCCATTTGCTCCCAATAGATGGATTTAATAATTGCTGCCATATATAATCAATTTTATTTAATATCAAATTCAGCAGACTTCCAGTTCCCAAAAATCAGTCAATATATAAGTACACAAAAAAAGCGCGGAACTGCGTGCCAACTATCTGCAACTGAAGGTCCTAGGAAAACCCAAACACACGAATAGATGGACAGCAGACCCACGCTGAATCAGCGTAGGAAACATACTGTGTCATTCCCGTGTGTCATTGAAAATTTCCTAGGTTTTCAGTCACAAGAATGAAGCACAACGCTTCTTACAATTTTATCTCTACAAATAATAGCCTATCGCTATAGACAACTGCAAAAATATGAAAATAAAATCAAATATCCTACTTCATCTCATTCATTTTTATTCAAGTAATAGAATAAAACTAGAAACACCCCTCCCAGCAATCGTCTAAACACATATAGACATCCTTTCCTACTTCCACTTTTCCTAGTACTTTCCACGCAATCTATTAATAGATAAATTCCTTTTTATTAATGCCAAACTTCTTTTTCTCAAATATAAAACCTACCTTTGTACAAGAGAAAACTATAAACGAAGGCTTTGTTTTTATAACCAAAGCTTTCGTTTTTATAAACGCAAGTTTCATTTGTAAAAACGAAAGCTCCGTTTATAGTTTATACTTAATCCAAAAGTACTTATCTATTAGAGAAAAAGAAGTTTTGCCCTAGTATACAAGAACTTATCTACTAATGATTTAAACAACAAACAGTATGGCAAAGTACATAATGGAGGAGATGCCCGACTTACAGAATACGGGGAAAAGAATCACATATCCGAAGTTTGCACGGGTAGACAATGCAAGCATAAAAGAACTCGCCCAACGAGTGGGTGACGTCAGTGGTTTCAGCCCAGGAGATATAGAAGGCATATTGCTCCAAACCTCCATCGAAATGGCACACATAATGGCGGAAGGACGCTCGGTTAAGATAGACGGAATCGGCACATTCACAGCGTCGCTAGCCCTGTACAAAGATAAAGAACGGGAAGGAGCCGAAGAAGGAAGTGAACATCGTAATGCACAGAGTATTTATGTAGGAAATGTAAATTTCCGAGTAGACAAAATCATGCCGAGAAGAATTAATGAAAGATGCCGACTGGAAAGAGCCTCTTGGAAAAAGCAACGTTCCTCACAGAAGTTCACACCGGAGCAACGCCTCAAACTGGCATTGAAATATCTCGACGAGCATTCGTTCCTTACGGTTCATGAATATCGGAACCTAACAGGACTCTTACAAACGGCAGCAACCATAGAATTAAAACAATGGGGAGATCAACCCAATTCCGGAATCGGAATCGCTGGAAGAGGTGCACACAGAATCTATATAAAAAAGAAACAAGAAGAATAATGAGTTACCAAAGATTATATCTCAAAAGGTGCGGAAAGTATGAGAGATAGAGCCTTAATATATGAGAGATGGTAGCACAAAAAAGATCTCTCATAAAATATCAAACTAATAATCAGCAATTTACAAGCAAATTATGAGAGATGAGAGATAATATTGTTTTTTCTTCTAGTAGAGATTCCTAAGCGAGGTTATAAACTCTTGCTATGATGTCCCGCAAAACGCATAAAGACTTGGGACAATCCTCCCTCCTGCCCTTGCAACTGAACAAAGTTAAATTCACGTTGCATCGGCATTCCTTTTATTTCAACTACCCTGAGAGTGCCGGCAACAAGTTCCTTATGTACCGAACGGATGGAAACAATTCCCATACAATCCGTATGCTCCAGAAAAAGCTTGATACTTTCCGTACTGCCAAGATACATTAAAACATTCAGAGAAGAGAGCTTCAGATTATATTGCAGCAGAGCACGCTCAAATACATCTAATGTACCGGAACCTCTTTCGCGCAAGACCAAAGGGATATTTGGAAGTTCTTCCGGAAGGATTTCGTCGGCAACCGCCAATTTACTCCGCGTATGAACCACAGCCACGAGTTCATCTTGCAGGAATGCAGTGTACTTCAAATTCGGCAAACGGAAGATACCCTCTACCAATCCCAGGTCAATACGATGTTCCTGCAACGCCACTTCCACCCCACGGGAATTCCCATTTATCAAAGAAAGATTGATTTGTGGAAACTTTGTTATGAAGTTGGCCAATAAAGGAGGAAGGACGTATTGCGCAATCGTAGTGCTGGCACCCAGTTTTAATTCTCCGATATATTCGTCATGCAACAAGTGCATCTCGTATTCCAATTGCTTATAATCATCCAAAATCTTTTCACTATGCTTCAGCAACAGCTCTCCGGCCTCAGTCAAGGAGATTTTACTTCCCTGACGATCGAAAAGACGGGTTTGGTAACAAGTCTCCAACTCCTGAATATGCTTGGTGATAGCAGGCTGGCTGACAAACAACTCTTGCGAAGCCTTCGTAAAACTTAGGTTCTTCGCTACACTCTGAAAAACTTTTAAACGAAAATCGGACACAGCAACTTAGTATTAGCGATTATAACTCCTCCGCCCTTATTCCCAATGAATGCATCACAGGAAAAGCCAACATATCCCATTTGTAGTTTACCGGTATTTCCGGTTCATTCATACGGAACTGCATAACTTCCTTGCCTTTCAGTCCCTGTAGAACATCAGTCACTTTCTTCCCATATTCCTCGTTGAAAGAAACAACAATCATCCGCTTCACATCCGCCGAATCGGAAACAACGGAAAGCAAATCCATAAACAGGTCTTCTCTCGACACCATGCCCTCCGACGGGACACCGGCAAAAGAGAACTCGCCATACGGACTTTGGAAAGCAACTCCGTTCAGCTCCTCCTGCAAGTCGGAAGGCTGGCAATGTTGCAAGTGTCTCGATTCTTTATCATATACAAAAAGAAATTGCACCTCGTTCTTTCCTTCGTTGATTCCTGCATCCAGAGTCAGATAGGAAGTAAACAACGAAAGGTCTATCTCTTGTAAAGAACGTTGCAATGTCTTCTCAAAATAGTTTTTTATATCCGTTATTACAAAATTCAAAAAAGCGGCATCTATCAGCACTACTGTTTCGGACAGTTTTATTTGGGGTTTATCATTCATATATACCTTAATTATATCATTACAGCGGATAAAGATACTACAATACTTTCATTTATCCACTTGATTATCTTGTAAATTCGTCAGTCTGCACTAAACAAAAAAAGTCATTTTGTCCTTTAACTCCTTAATAATCATGCTATTTTGTCATATTTTTCTACTTGGCAAATCTTTTGCGCCCTTTTAAGTGTTATTAGAAACATGAAATAAGAAAGGAGAACAACAATATGAATTTTAACAATTTTACCATCAAATCTCAAGAAGCGGTGCAGGAAGCCGTGAACCTGGTACAAAGTCGGGGACAACAGGCTATTGAACCTGTCCACATCATGCAGGGAGTGATGAAAGTAGGCGAAAACGTCACTAACTTCATTTTCCAGAAATTGGGCATGAACGGACAACAGGTTGCTCTTGTTGTAGACAGACAAATCGATTCACTTCCGAAAGTATCCGGTGGCGAGCCGTACCTGAGTCGTGAATCCAACGAGGTTTTACAGAAAGCGACACAGTATTCCAAAGAAATGGGTGACGAATTCGTCTCACTGGAACATATCATACTCGCATTGCTGACTGTCAAGAGTACCGTTTCTACCATCCTGAAGGACGCAGGTATGACGGAAAAGGAACTGCGTAACGCCATCAGTGAATTGAGAAAAGGAGAAAAGGTTACGTCGCAATCAAGTGAAGACACCTATCAGTCACTCGAAAAGTATGCCATCAACTTGAATGAGGCTGCCCGTAGCGGTAAGTTGGACCCTGTCATCGGACGTGACGAGGAGATCCGCCGCGTACTTCAGATATTGAGCCGTCGTACTAAAAACAATCCGATTCTGATTGGAGAACCGGGTACCGGTAAGACAGCCATTGTAGAAGGATTGGCGCATCGTATTCTTCGTGGAGACGTGCCCGAAAATCTGAAAAACAAACAGGTGTATTCATTGGATATGGGTGCATTGGTTGCCGGTGCAAAATACAAAGGTGAGTTTGAGGAACGGTTGAAGTCCGTAGTCAATGAGGTGAAGAAATCCGAAGGTGATATCATCTTGTTTATTGACGAGATTCACACGCTGGTAGGCGCCGGAAAAGGGGAAGGTGCAATGGACGCCGCCAATATCCTAAAACCGGCCTTAGCACGTGGCGAGTTGCGGTCTATCGGTGCTACGACTCTCGACGAATACCAGAAATATTTCGAGAAGGATAAGGCTTTGGAACGCCGTTTCCAAATCGTGCAGGTGGATGAGCCGGATAACTTGAGCACAATTTCTATCCTGCGTGGACTGAAAGAACGTTACGAGAACCATCATCATGTCCGTATCAAAGATGATGCGATCATTGCAGCCGTAGAACTAAGTAGCCGCTACATCACCGATCGTTTCTTGCCGGACAAAGCTATCGACCTGATGGACGAAGCTGCCGCTAAATTACGCATGGAGGTGGATTCCGTTCCGGAAGAGCTGGATGAGATTTCCCGTAAAATCAAACAATTGGAGATTGAGCGTGAAGCCATCAAACGTGAGAATGACAAGCCTAAGTTGGAAATCATCGGTAAGGAGCTTGCCGAACTGAAAGAGCAGGAAAAGTCTTTCAAGGCAAAATGGCAGAGCGAAAAGACGTTGATGGACAAGATCCAACAGAATAAGGTGGAGATTGAGAATCTGAAGTTTGAGGCTGAAAAGGCGGAACGGGAAGGCGACTACGGAAAAGTTGCGGAAATACGTTACGGTAAACTCCAAGCTTTGGACAAAGAAATAGAAGAGACTCAGCAAAAGCTCCGCGAGATGCAAGGTGATACCGCCATGATTAAAGAGGAAGTAGACGCCGAAGACATTGCAGACGTAGTTTCTCGTTGGACGGGTATTCCGGTCAGCAAAATGATGCAGAGCGAGAAAGACAAACTGTTGCATCTTGAAGAAGAGCTTCACGAACGGGTTATCGGGCAGGATGAAGCGATAGAAGCTGTTGCGGACGCTGTACGTCGTAGCCGCGCCGGACTGCAAGACCCGAAACGTCCGATCGGTTCATTCATCTTTCTCGGAACGACCGGTGTGGGTAAAACAGAGCTTGCAAAGGCATTGGCTGAATTTCTGTTTGATGACGAAACGATGATGACCCGTATCGATATGAGCGAGTATCAGGAAAAGCATAGTGTTTCCCGTTTGGTCGGAGCGCCTCCGGGATATGTAGGATATGATGAAGGCGGTCAACTGACGGAAGCTATCCGACGGAAACCTTATTCTGTCGTTCTGTTCGATGAAATAGAGAAAGCTCATCCGGATGTATTCAACATTCTGTTGCAAGTATTGGATGACGGACGACTGACGGACAACAAAGGAAGGGTGGTCAACTTCAAGAACACTATCATCATCATGACTTCAAATATGGGTAGTTCCTATATACAGAGCCAGATGGAGAAGCTGAATGGTGCAAACAAAGAAGAGGTAGTCGAAGAAACGAAAAAGGAAGTGATGAATATGCTGAAAAAGACCATTCGTCCGGAATTCTTGAACCGTATCGACGAAACAATCATGTTCTTGCCGTTAACAGAAAAGGAAATCAAGCAGATTGTACTCTTACAGATCAAGAGCGTACAGAAGATGTTAGCCGAAAACGGAGTGGAACTTGAGATGACCGAAGCTGCTTTGGACTTCTTATCTAAAGTAGGATATGATCCCGAATTCGGAGCACGTCCAGTAAAGAGGGCTATTCAACGCTACCTATTGAACGACTTGTCCAAAAAACTACTTTCTCAGGAAGTAGACCGAAGCAAAGCAATTATTGTAGACGCTAGCGGTGACGGATTAGTATTCAGGAATTAAAGGTTTCATTAAATTAAAATGAGGATGTGTCATAAATAACCTGCGATAATTTGCGTTCATCGCGGTATGACACATTCTCATTTTTTTATTTCTCTGAATATATAATCCTACGAACTTCCGGTTGACAGTTCGGATGGCTCATCACCAATACATAAGTCCCATATTTAGGAACCAGCATAGAAATTGAGGGCAACTCAAACTTGGACTTCCCCCTCAGCTCTCCCTGTGAATCGTATAAAAACACCATCGTACCAACTAATAAGCCGGTTATGCACAAGGTTCCTTTTTGATTGTCCAAACGGACATTTACTTCTTTATTTGTTATTGTCTCCATCTCCCCTAACATCAATTTAAAACTATGGAGGCAAAGATACACAAAAAGAAGTATTATTTACAATATAAACAGAAGATATTTATTTTAATCAAAGATTACCCAATTAATACTAATATATTTTTGAAATATCCACATTCCAACTAAAAAAGCATGATAACCATCTTTATGTGATTATCATGCTTTCACTTCGATTAAACAATCGGATCAATTCCTTATTCCGTAACTGTTTCCTCTTTAGCCTCTTCCGGTTTAAATTCCGTGATTCCGTTAGCAACCAAGATATTATACCAGGAAACTAATTTCTTGATATCAGCCACATACACACGTTCACGATCGAAATTCGGCAATACTTCAGCCAAATATTCACGCAATTGTTCAGGAGTTGCTTTCTTTGGATCAATAGAAGCGGCTGCAGATTTTTCTTTTTCCTTGATTGCTTCCAACACTTCATACAAAGGAACTTCCGCATCGTCCGTGTACATTGCTATATCTGCCAAAGAGATAATTTTTTCATTGCCATAAGCAGGAAAACGTTTTTTCTCAGCATTGACTGATTCTACAATCAACATATTTTTTCCTTGCGAAATGAGTTTGTACAATCCCGGTTTGCCGGAGATAGACAAGATAGTCTTCAACATAGTATATATTCTTTTGTTTATTAATTATTTTTTTGCGGAGCAAAGGTAATGATTATTTTTAGATAGCAAAGAAATAAGCTCTAAAACCTGCGGAATTAAGGGTGTTTCATCGTCATTCACAATCACAAAGTCGGCTTGACTTCTCTTAACCTCATCACTCATTTGAGCCTCGATACGCTTCATTACCAAGTCCCTTGAAGAACCGTCACGTCGCATGGCACGTTCCACCCTTATATCCAATGGTGCATATACCATTACCAAAACATCGACCTCATCTCTAAAACCAGACTCTATAAGAATGGCTGATTCCATGCCGACTAATGGTTTACCGCTCAACCGACCGGCCCATTGACGGAAATCATTTTTCACCTGTGGATGAATGATCCCATTCACTTCTTTCGTGCGTTCCGGATACCCAAACATATAGGCAGCCAACAAAGGACGGTTTAATTCCCCATTCTGAAAAACTTCCTCACCAACCAAAGCGCACAGTTCCCGACGAATCACCTCATCCGTATTCGTAATACGTTTCGCCTCTATATCAGAAATATAAACAGGGATTCCCATTATGCCGAGCAATCTGGAAACCACACTTTTCCCGCTACCGATACCACCGGTTATACCTACTTTAATCGCCATTGGAAGATATTTGTTCTATCAAAAAATCAACTTGTGCCGGAGTAATACGGATTTGATTGATTCCACTTGGAAATGATTTCAACTTAACCGTGTATTTATCCGAACCCAACTTCAGCAACTCTTCATACGAGACATTAATCACGAAGTCACTCGCTTTTATGCTACGAAACCGTTTTAAGCCTACCTGAAAAGTAATCTGAACTTTAGAAGGGAAGGCACGCAGCACTTTATCCGCCGGAAAGTTGATTCCATGCAACGGCACTTCTACGGTTTTCTCCGTATAAATATCGACCGGGAATGTCATTTCAACCGAACTCGGAACAAACTTTACTCCTTTCACCGGAGATAAAGAAACCCGTTGACGCGTAGTATCCGAAATATTCTCCAAATTTATCTTTTGCGTATAAGCAGTCGTTATCGTATCCAAAATTCCTTCCGGAGCATATATCAATACTGAATCAGGATTGCAAATCGTATCCGACACATAATATTGAAGTCCGGCAGTCACTTTTCCTTGAAGACGAACAGGTACCAGTTTGGACTTTCCTTCCGAATAGATATAATCTAATGTATCCGGCTTTATAGAAAGAATTTTGGAAGACACGTTCAACTGGCTTATTATCTTCTTTTCAAAATCCGAGGCGTAAATCTTCACATGATTATCTTTTCCCTTATAATCAGGAAAACTAAGATTCACCGGAAAAAAACTTTTGCCCAACATATAGTTCAGAAGGACAGTCCCTTTATCTTTCACCCTGACGTGAAGTTCGGAAGGAGGTTCAGAGGTCAACACTACATTATTAGGAACGTCTTTGATACGCACCGGGATAGAGAAATCCGCTTCATAATCATTATTCAATGTTTGAAGTAACCAGAATCCGCTGGCTATCAAAAAGAAAAATAAAAAAATTAAGAACTCTCTGCTCTTATCACTGAGCAGAAAATCCTTAATTCTCTTAGATAGTTTTAAATACGTATATCTTATTTCCCTACGATCAAACATAGGCATGTATTTACCAGCTATTTATTTAGATTGATTGCTAGCTGCTGAAGCGTCAGCAAAGATAGAATTCTTATCTATTTTAATCTTTACGTTAGAAGCAATCTCAAGTACAACATAGTCGTCAGTAATTTCCTTGATTGTTCCGTGTATACCACCGGCAGTAATCACACTCTGATTTACTTGAAGAGATTTACGGAAATTAGCTATTTCTTTTTGTTTCTTATTTTGAGGACGGATCATAAAGAAATACATGATAACAAACATCGCTATCAGCATGATCCACATCATACTTCCACCTCCGGCAGCCCCAACAGGAGCATCTAATAATAAAGTCAATACGTTCATAAATAATCTGTTTTAGTTTCTATAATGTATACAAAGGTATCAGTTTTTGGTCAACTTACCTTCTTTTTTCAATTGATTAACTATTCCATCCAGCGTTCCGTTGATAAAGCTACCGCTTTTAGACGTGCTATACAACTTCGCTATTTCTACATATTCATTTAACGAAACACTGACCGGAATGTTCGGGAAACTTAAAATTTCCGCTAAGGCAGTTTGCATAATGATGATATCCATAAATGCAATACGGTCCAAATCCCAATTCTTCGTATTCTCGCTAATCAAATGGCGATAGTAGTCAGAGTTCAAAATAGTACGACGGAACAGACGGCGCGCAAATTCCTGATCTTCATCATCCTTGAATTCCGGAAGTAATTCCTGATTAGCGCCTTTCTTTTCATCAAAACGTTTAATTGTCTTCAGCACGAATGTATCTACGATTTCCTTATCGTCATTCCAATACAGACTTTGATCCTCCAACACCTGATCTAAAGAATCGTTGTTAAAAATATATGTTTTATAGAGTTTTCTCCATAATTCACGGTCTGCTTCATAAGAATCATCATCGGAAGCCATATAATCTTTATAAATATCAGTTTCCACAATTTTTTCATAAAGTTCCTTTACGAAATCCTGATCGTTCGCCCAAGTCCTTTTCTGATTGGCTATGAACTCTGTAAGCTGCTTATTGACCTCCAATTGAGCAACAAACTTGTTGTTCACAAACTTTGTATTGGGATATAACTCCTCTGCCGTAGGTGCCAATTTGGCTTTTGCCGTATCAATACGTTTTTGTGCGTACTCTGTCAATGCTATCATCAGCATTAGCAAATAATTATAAAGGTCATACGCCTTTGAAAGACTAAAGAATAACTCTTTCTCCGCTGAGTCTAGATTTTTACTGCCATTCTGATAATAGGCATATACTATCTGTATAATCTTAAGACGAATAAGAACTCTGTTGATCATAATTCAAATTAATACTGTTGTTATCGAACTGCAAAAGTAGATATTTTTAATGAGTTTCCACAAATAAATCACATTTTTTAATGCAGTATTTCATTCTCTGCGCTTTTTCTTTTGACAGTTTAAAAAAAATATCCAATTTTGAGGCCGATTATAAACGGACCGTAAGATATGGAAGATTTAAAAAAGAAAATGAGCGCAGACATGAATGACAAGGAGATCGTATTCTCCAAGTCCATTAAAGCAGGTAAACGCATCTATTACCTTGACGTAAAAAAGAATCGTAAAGATGAAATGTTCCTGGCTATTACAGAGAGTAAAAAAGTGGTAACGGGAGAAGGTGATGACTCTCAAGTGAGCTTCGAGAAACACAAAATCTTCTTATACCGGGAAGACTTTCAGAAGTTTATGGCAGGGTTGACGGAAGCTATCAGCTTTATCGACCGTAGTGAAATGGGTGACTACAGCGGTCAGCTGGACCAAGAAGCCGATGAAGAGAATGAGCGAAAAGCTACCGAAGAAGCCCAAGAAGAGAAATTAGAGAGTGAAATTAAGATTGATATTGACTTTTAAAGGAGTAACTCTTTGATATCTCAAAAGAAAGATGTACTTTTGCACCGCTTTTTTGCAACATCGTGTGATAATCCACATCGTGTGATGGTGAATTAAGCAAACTAACTTAATTTAGAGTAACACAAATTTTTAAAGAAATGAAATCAATTGAAGTAAAAGGAACTGCAAGAACAATTGCAGAACGCTCTTCAGAACAGGCAAGAGCTTTGAAAGAAATGCGTAAGAACGGTGGTGTACCTTGTGTACTTTACGGAGGTAATGAAGTAGTTCACTTCACAGTGACTAACGAAGGTCTTCGCAACTTGGTTTATACTCCGCACATCTACGTAGTAGACTTGGTGATCGATGGCAAAAAAGTAAACGCTATCTTGAAAGACATCCAGTTCCACCCGGTAAAGGATACTATCCTGCACGTTGACTTCTATCAGATTGATGAAGCTAAACCTATCGTAATGGAAGTTCCTGTACAGTTGGAAGGTCTTGCAGAAGGTGTAAAAGCCGGTGGTAAGTTGGCATTGCAGATGCGTAAGATCAAAGTGAAAGCTTTGTACAATGTAATTCCTGAAAAACTGATCATCAACGTTTCTCACTTAGGATTGGGTAAGACTATCAAAGTTGGTGAATTGAGCTTTGAAGGTCTTGAACTGATCAGTGCTAAAGAAGCCGTTGTATGTGCCGTTAAGTTGACTCGTGCAGCAAGAGGTGCAGCAGCCGCTGCAGGCAAATAATCTGAGATTATCCCTGTAAACAGAGATATACTTCAAACGCAGATTAATGCAGATTAAAGCAGATGTTCAGTCTGCATTAATTTGTATTAATCTGCGTTTCTCTTTCTACATTAACGAACTGTTTTACCGAAAAAACAATGATAAAATATTTAATTGTCGGACTGGGGAATATTGGTCCCGAATATCATGAGACCCGCCACAACATCGGATTTATGACGGTAGATTCATTGGCTAAAACCAACAGTGCGCCTCCTTTTATTGACGGCCGCTACGGATTCACCACTAATTTCACGATCAAAGGTCGCCAACTGATACTGTTGAAACCGTCTACTTTTATGAACCTAAGCGGATTAGCCGTTCGCTATTGGATGCAAAAAGAAAACATTCCACTAGAAAATATATTGATTGTAGTAGACGATCTGGCACTTCCCTTCGGAACGTTACGTTTGAAGGGAAAAGGAAGCGATGCCGGACACAACGGCTTGAAACATATCGCTGCAACATTAGGGACTCAGAACTATGCCCGCTTGCGTTTTGGTATCGGAAATGATTTTCCTCGTGGCGGACAAATAGATTACGTACTCGGACACTTCACTGATGAAGACTGGAAAACAATGAATGAAAGATTAGAAACAGCTGGAGAAATCATCAAGAGTTTTTGCCTTTCCGGAATTGATATCACTATGAACCAGTTTAATAAGAAATAAAATGGCGGAAGCAAGAATAGATAAATGGATGTGGGCTGTCCGCATCTTCAAGACACGCACAATTGCAGCGGAAGCTTGTAAGAAAGGACGCGTCACCATCAATGGCGCATTAGTGAAAGCTGCCCGTATGGTAAAACCGGGAGATGTCATACAGGTAAAAAAGCCACCTATCACCTATTCATTCAAGGTACTGCAGGCTATCGAAAAGCGCATAGGTGCAAAGTTAGTACCGGAGATGATGGAAAACGTCACTACTCCCGATCAATACGAATTGTTAGAAATGAGCAAAATCAGCGGATTCATAGACCGTGCACGCGGAACCGGACGCCCAACTAAAAAAGACCGCCGCGAGCTGGAAGAATTTACAACTCCGGAGTTTATGGACGATTTCGACTTCGATTTTGACTTTGAAGAATAGTTCACCACAGAGGACACGGAGGACACAGAGGAAATAGGGGAAAGAGTCTTTTAGGCACTGTCCATGATTATACTCTTAATACAATTACAGGATACCATAGGTATGCTCCGATATACAACCTCTGTGTCCCCTGTGTCCTCTGTGGTGAACCGTGAACCGTGGACTCTAGATTATCATTTATAGATTTGCCTTAACTACATCAATCAGTTCCTGATATTCCGCGTCAGTCAGATAAACCTTTCCCGGATTCATTTGGAATGTACCTCCATAATCCGGTCCATCCACATATTTAGGCGCTAAATGAAAATGCAAATGAGACAACTTATCTGAGTATGCACCATAATTTATCTTTTCCGGCTGGAAAGCTTTTTGCATGGCACGGGTAACACGTGCAACGTCTGACATAAAAGCATTACGGTCTTCATCACTCAACTCGTTCAAATCGTTCACATGATCCTTGTAAGCAACAAGGCAACGCCCGCGATAGGTTTGCTCCTTAAACAGGAATACACGTGACACACTCAACTGCGCAATCTCAATCATCAGATTATGCAGCGTTTCATTATTCTGGCAATACAGACATTCTTTCGGATCGCTCTTCATGACATTATTATTTTTAAGTTTTTATCGTTTACAAAAATAGGCATAACATTCCTATCCGACTTGTACTTTTTCGTTTTTTTGATTGACTAATTGGTATACATCCTCTTTTTCACCTACCACCCAGACCACATCACCCTCTTCAAGCGGCACATTCACATCTGGAATCATCAATGTTCCATCCTCACTTTCAACACCTGCTATCATACAATGATATTTATCCCGAATGCCCGATTCACGAATGGTCTTATCTAAAAACATGGAATCACTATCAACAATTAATTGTTTTAGAGTCATCTCACTCTTTTCATACACATCCCAATCCACCTTTGTCCCATTTTGCATGGCTTCATTAAACACATTCAATTGTTCATCCGTCCCTATCACCTGTATTTTATCCATTGGAAACAGACGGACAGAACCACCCGGAATATTAATCCGTCTCTTTCCGCGAAGAATGGAAGCAACATGAACTCCGAACTTCTTTCCTAAATTCAGTTCCATCAATGTCTTTCCCGCCCAAGCAGACTCACCAGGAATCTCCATATCGGCAAGATGGAGATCATGCGATAACAAGCGTCCGGCATATTCCGGTTTTTTCTCCCCCAGATATTCCGCACGCACATCACGGGAACGAAGATTCTGGAAGAAACGACGTTCAATCGAGATAGACTGCTTTTTCAAGCGGCGCGACCATACCATTAGCAACACTACCAGCACTGCAACTCCGATAACCAGGCCGATAGACGCCTTGAATAATCCGGAAATCACAAAGATAACAAAAAGTGCCGCTATCATAATGCGAATCACAATGGTCGATACCAGCGGAGCGCGATTTGCACGATTGGCGTGCCACAAAGTCATAAACTCCACCGAATGGTTTTTCTTCACCATAATAGCCCGCAGAAATGGAGCAATACAGAGAATGATAAACACGGCTCCAAGTAAAGAAGCTCCCAAATGAGGCAGGTTCTCTTTAAAGAAAGGTATGACAAAACGGAAAGAAAGCGCAATGATCGATATGCTGACAATAGAATAAACGACAGTAATACGTACCATTGCCAATATCAACTTCTTCCATAAGTTCTCATGATTGAGCGCAGTCTGCGATCCGGAAGAGTAGCGCATCAGGAATTTCCTCCATGAAACGGGAAGATGAGCATCTACGAAAGTAGAAGCCGGTTCGGCAAGACGAATCATATAAGGAGTCAGAAAAGTAGTGATGACGGAAACAGCCACCACAATCGGATAGAGAAAATCACTTGTCACGTGCAGCGAGACTCCCAAAGATGCGATAATAAATGCAAATTCACCAATCTGCGTCAGACTAAAGCCGCATTGCATAGCCGTCTTCAATGGTTTGCCGGAAAGTATTACTCCAAATGTTCCGAATACGGACTGCCCCAAAATAACCGCCAAAGTAATGACAAGAATAGGTATGGCATATTCTACAATCATCGCCGGATCCACCATCATTCCTACCGATACGAAAAAGATGGCTCCGAAAAGATCTTTAACAGGTTTCACTAACCGGTCGATAGATTCCGCTTCAATTGTTTCCGCCAAAATAGATCCCATAATAAACGCACCGAAAGCAGCAGAGAAACCCGTATTGGCCGCCATAACCACCATACCGAAACATAGTGCCAGCGACACAATAAGCAAAGTCTCCTCTCCCATCAGTTTACGGCAACGTTTCAAGAATTCCGGTACTAGATAGATACCGACCACAAACCAGAGAATTAGGAAAAACAATAGTTTACCGATACTTTCCAACATTTCCGTACCTTCAAAATTATGGCTTACAGCCATTGTGGAAAGCATGACCATCAACACAATTGCCAAAATATCTTCCAAAATCAAGATACTCAAGACCAAGCCGGTAAACTGTTTTTTCCGTAACCCCAGATCATCAAAAGCCTTATAAATAATCGTAGTAGAGGACATTGCAATCATACCACCCAAAAACAGGCTATCCATCCTATGCCAGCCGAAGCCCATACCAACACCTATACCCAACAGGATCATGCAGAAAATAATAGTACAAGCGGCAATAATAGCAGAGCCACCCACTTTCACTATCTTCTTAAAACTAAATTCCAGTCCGAGAGCAAACAACAAGAAGATAACACCTATATCCGCCCATGTCTTAATATTCGCAGTATCCATTACGGAAGGCGTATAAGGCATATGCGGACTTGCCAAAAAGCCGGCAACCACATATCCTAAAACCAAAGGTTGCTTCAACTTCTTAAATAATAAAGTCATGATGCCTGCACAGATCAATATCAGTGCGAGATCGGCTATAAGAGTAGGTAACTGAGACATTATTTCATCATATTTGCTGACAAAATTATAATAAATCTATGGAATGAGCAACGTTTATCCATATAAGAAACGCAGATTAACGCAAATTTGCGCAGAATAAGATTTGAAATTAAACTTCTGCGTGAATTTGCGTTAATCTGCGTTTCTATAAATATTCAATTATTTCCTGAACGGAGGTTTTACCACGACCGCTTTCAATTTACGCCCACGCATATCGATACAGATTTCCGTACCTGCCTTGCCGTATTCCGGTTTCACATACCCCATGCCGATACCGATTTTGCGGGTAGGCGACATAGTGCCCGAAGTAACGATCCCAATCTTCTCCCCATCCGAATTTACAAGTTCATACCCATGACGGGGAATTCCACGATCAACCATTTCAAAGCCAACCAATTTACGGGTTACTCCTTCTGCTTTCTGCTTCTCCAGCATCGGACGATTGATAAACTCTTTACCTTCTATAAACTTAGTTATCCATCCAAGTCCGGCTTCTATCGGTGAAGTAGTATCATCCAAATCATTTCCATACAGACAGAATCCCATCTCCAACCGGAGTGTATCGCGAGCTCCTAAACCGATAGGTTTGATATCAAACTCCTCACCGGCTTCAAAGACCGCTTTCCAAATGGTATCAGCCACATTCGGATAGAAATATAGTTCAAAACCTCCTGCACCCGTATAGCCGGTATTAGAAATTATCACGTTCTCTTCACCTGCAAACTTTCCGACTTTAAAAGTATAATAAGGAATTGATGACAGATCAATATCAGTCAATTTTTGCAAAGCAAGAATCGCTTTCGGTCCCTGCACAGCAAGTTGCGCCATGTGATCCGAAGCGTTCTCCAATTCCGCTCCTTCCGTATTATGAGAAACGCACCAGTCCCAGTCCTTTTCAATATTAGCGGCATTGACTACCAACATATATTTTTCCGGTTCATACTGATATACCAGTAAGTCATCTACAATTCCTCCCTTATCATTCGGGAAACAAGTATATTGAATCTTTCCCGGAGTCAGTACCGCCACATTATTGGAAGTCACCTTCTGAAGAAAAGCCAATGCCTTCGGACCTTTCACCCAGAATTCTCCCATGTGGGATACATCAAACACCCCGACACCCTGACAGACCGTCAGATGTTCGTCAATGATACCGGAGTATTCAATAGGCATATTATAACCTGCAAACTCGTGCATTTTAGCGCCAAGCGCTATATGTTTCTCTGTAAACGGAGTGGTTTTCATATTCTTTTAAGTATTAAGTTTTAAGTATCAGTTATTTGGAAGCTACAAGCTCGGCAATCTTCACTATTACTTTCATTGCTTTCTCCATATTCTGGATAGGCACAAATTCATAACGTCCGTGAAAATTCAGCCCACCGGCAAAGATATTCGGGCAAGGCAAGCCTTTAAAAGAAAGTTGTGCACCATCCGTACCTCCACGAATCGGCTTCACATTCGGTTTCACACCAACAGCTTCCATTGCAGCAAAAGCGGTGTCGATAATATGCATCACCGGCTCTATCTTCTCACGCATATTATAATATTGGTCGCGCAATTCGAGAGTCACCGTACCCGCACCATATTCGGCATTCATTTGAGCGACCAGACGTTCCATTTCTTTCTTGCGGTTTTCGAACTTAGTACGGTCATGATCGCGAATGATATAAGAAACTGAGCTTTGCTCCACTTCACCCTGAATGCCAATCAGATGATAAAATCCTTCATATCCCGTAGTATGCTCCGGCCTTTCCTGTGCCGGCAGCAGAGTAATAAACCGATTGGCCAAATAAATGGAATTAATCATCTTATCCTTAGCATATCCCGGATGTACATTACGCCCTTTAAAAGTAACTTTAGCGGCAGCAGCATTGAAGTTCTCGAACTCCAACTCTCCCACTTCACCGCCATCCATTGTATATCCCCACTCACAACCGAACTTTTCTACATCGAATTTATGAGCGCCTTCACCGATTTCTTCGTCCGGATTGAAACCGATACGGATTTTTCCGTGTTTGATTTCAGGGTGTTCTTTCAGATAGGCCATTGCAGAAACAATCTCTGCAATACCGGCCTTATCATCAGCACCGAGCAAAGTTTTTCCGTTGGTTACAATCAAATCTTCTCCTTTATGATCCAACAATTCAGGGAATTGCGACGGAGAAAGAACCACATTTTCTTCAGTACAAAGTACAATATCCGAACCGTCATACTTTTCTACAATACGCGGAGTAACATCCTTACCCGTCATATCCGGACTTGTATCCATGTGAGCAATAAACCCGATAGTCGGCACCTTTTTATCTATATTGGCAGGGAGCGTGGCGAAAAGATAACCATGCTCATCCAAAGTTATATCTTCCAACCCCAAAGATTCCAACTCTTTTTTCAAGTATTCTGCAAAAACCATCTGCTTCGGAGTACTTGGAGTAAGCCCTGTCGATTCATCAGATTGTGTATCGAAGCTTACATACTTTAAAAATCTGTCTACTAAAGTCATATCGTTTTAATTACAAGTTACTAATTACAATTTACAAATTGATAGTTTATAGTGCCGTAAAGGTAAAAAAAGAGCCGTGAATTACAAAGCAATTCACGGCTCTTTTTTATTGTATAATTTTATCCGGATACTTAACTGACCTATCTGACCACTTTAAAAATGGCTACTGCCATCAAAGCAATGTGTACAAACCTTGCATTTGGGCAGACCGATAGCTTCTATTAATGTTTCCACTGTATTGAACTTCAAAGAAGAAAGCCCGAAACGTTCGGCTATAATACCAACCATCTTCTCATATTCGGGAGACCCGGTAGTAGCATATTTATCCAAATTCTTATTTTCATCACCTTCCAATTCCTTAATAATACGGCGGGTAATCAGTTCCAACGCATTTTTGGAAGCGGAAAAACCTACAAACGGACAAGCATAAATCAATGGAGGGCAGGCAATACGCATATGTACCTCTTTTGCTCCATAATCATATAGTATCTTCACATTATCACGCAACTGCGTGCCACGAACGATAGAATCATCACAAAACAACAAACGTTTACCTTCAAGCATTGCACGGTTCGGAATCAATTTCATCTTCGCCACTAACGCACGCATCTCCTGATTACTAGGAGTAAAACTACGAGGCCAGGTCGGTGTATATTTTGAAATCGCACGGTGATAAGGAACACCCTTGCCTTCCGCATATCCCAAAGCCATACCCACTCCCGAATCAGGAATACCACAAGCACAGTCCACTTCCGATTGATCTGTCTGTCCCATCTTCAATCCACAAGTGAAGCGCACCTCTTCTACATTCCGTCCTTCATAACAAGAAGTAGGAAAGCCATAGTACACCCACAAGAACGAACAAATCTGCATATCCTCATTCGGTTCACGAAGTTGTTCGATATGATCGTCATACATACGGACGATTTCACCGGGACCTAAGTATTTCTCTATCTCATAATCCAAATTCGGAAAACTGGATGATTCGCTTGTCGCAGCGTATGCTCCTTCTTTTTTTCCTATTACGATAGGAGTACGCCCCCACTGGTCACGAGCAGCGATGATACTTCCGTCCTCCGTCAAGATAAGCATTGAACAAGAACCTTTGATGTGCTTGAACACATTCTCAATACCTTCCACAAAGTTTCTACCTTGTATCAGAAGTAATGCGATAAGTTCTGTCTGATTGGTATTGCTCGAACTAAGTTCGGCGAAGTGCATATTTTGATTGAGGAGTTCATCTTCCAGTTGTTGAATATTGACAACCTTTGCAACGGTAATAATGGCGAAGCGACCGAGGTGAGAGTTAATAATAATAGGTTGAGCGTCTGTGTCACTAATAATGCCGATACCGGCGTTTCCTTTAAACTTGTCCAATTCTCCTTCGAACTTTGTTCGAAAATAGGTACTTTCCAAATTATGAATGGAGCGTATAAACCCTTTTTCCTTACTGTATGTCGCGAGTCCTCCCCGCTTTGTACCCAGATGTGAGTTATAATCTGTGCCGTAGAATAAATCAGTCACGCAACTAGCTTTCGAGACTGTTCCGAAAAAACCTCCCATGTTATTCTCTTTATTGATGTTTTTTAAAAAGATGTGCAAAAGTACAAAAAAGAATCCGTCTGATAAAATAAAGAGCCCCGCAAAGTTTTGTTTTCTTTGTGGGGCAACAACTAATATTTATTAAAAACGGGGAATCCGAGAACAATCTCTTTGCCTAGATCTTATTTCCATTTCTTGATTATCTTCTTATCCGACGGAGCTGCTTCAATCAAGCTCAATGCAAATCCTCCGCTACGGGCCAGTTTGACAGAAATCCGGGTTTTAGCAGTCACTATACCTTTCTTTATTTGATAAGAAGTTGGATTCTTTTCAAAGTCCGCATCCTTTCCGTCAGCATACAATGTCGCTACATATTGTTTTCCCGGTTCGAGAAAATCAAGTGTAAAAGCAGAAGTACGGGGATTCTCATCAGTGATACCACCTACGAACCAGTTATCAGTACCCTTCGCCTTACGTGCAACGGTGATGTAATCTCCCGGTTCTGCCTCCAGATACTTACTGTCATCCCAATCAACGGCTACATCCTTGATAAATTGAAATGCATCCATATGACGTTCGTAGTTTTCAGGGAAATCAGCCGCCATCTGCAAAGGGCTGTACATCGTTACATAAAGAGCCAATTGTTTAGCCAATGTAGTACGTACAAAACTATGATCGCCCGACAAGAAAGAAAGTTTGGTATCAAAAATACCCGGAGTATAATCCATCGGTCCGCCAATCAGACGGGTAAAAGGAAGTAAAGTGGTGTGAAACGGTTTATTACCGGCAAATGCTTCATACTCCGTACCACGCGCCGACTCATTGCCGACCAGATTCGGATAAGTACGACATAGTCCGGTGGGACGGACTGCCTCATGAGCATTCACACAAATCTTATAATCAGCCGCTTTCTTCACTGCATATAGATAATGGTCGTTCATCCATTGTCCGTAATGATGTTCGCCACGAGGAATGATATTGCCGACATATCCACTCTTCACTGCATTGTAGCCGTTATCTACCATAAATTGATATGCCACGTCCAAATGACGTTCATAGTTACGGACAGAAGCGGATGTCTCGTGATGCATCATCAGCTTTACTCCTTTTGACTTCGCATATGCATTCAGCATTTTCAAATCGAAATCAGGATAAGGTGTAACGAAATCAAATACATAATCTTTTGATTTGCCGAACCAATCTTCCCAACCTTCGTTCCATCCTTCTACCAATACTTGATCAAATCCATGTTCAGAAGCAAAGTCAATGTACCGTTTCACATTATCGTTATTCGCTGCATGGCGTCCGTTCGGTTTTGTTTTTGAATAATCTGTTTCGCCCAATTTCACAGAGTAAACATCGTCCGTATATGCCCAAGAACTTTTTCCGCTAATCATTTCCCACCACACACCAATGTATTTCACCGGTTTAATCCAAGAAACATCTTCATAGGCACAAGGATCGTTCAGATTCAATGTCAGCTTAGACGACAGAATATCACGTGCATCATCACTCACGATTACCGTGCGCCAAGGAGAACGACAAGGCGCTTGCATATATCCTTTATCTCCTTGTGAGTCCGGTGTCAACCACGATTCAAAAACCAGGTTCCGGTCATCAAGGTTCAAATGCATACAGGAATAATCAACCAAAGCAGCTTCATGCAGGTTGATATACAGACCATCATCCGTTTTCATCTGCAAAGAAGTTTGCACACCTGTTGGCGAGAAAGAGGTTTGAGAAGCGTTTCCGGTAATCGCCCCTTGCAACAATCCACGAATTTCAGAAAGTCTGGACTCGGTATAATCGTATTCCTGAGTATCATAATCGCCGGGAATCCAAAAGGCCGTATGATCTCCCGCCATAGCAAACTGGGAATGTTCTTCCTTAATCACAAAATAATTCAAATTCTTCTGCAATGGGAATTCATACCGGAATCCCAAGCCATCATCATAAAGACGGAAACGGATAATGATATTGCGATCTTGTGCCTTCTGATTCAAAATAACAGCCATCTCATTATAATGGTTGCGGATTGATTTCACCTCTCCCCACACCGGTTCCCATGTTTCATCAAAAGTTGATGTTTTAGTATCTGCCAGAGTAAATCCATTCATCAGCCCGGGATCATTTTTCAATTCTAGTCCCAGTTTTGAAGGCTTAACTACTTCTTTTCCTTTATAAGAAAGTTCATACATTGGTTCTCCTTGCGCATTGACGGAGAAATTAAGTTGTAACTGTCCGTTGGGAGAAGTAATACTTTCAGCCTTTGCTGATGTGCACATTAATAAAGAAAACAGCAGGCAAAGCCATGTTACAGTTCTTTTCTTCATGTTCTTCATGATATAAATGAGTTAGTTAATAATCGTATCGCAAAGATAGGACAGAAATATAGGAACTGTTTTTCTTTATAATTAAAATATAGATAATCCAAAAATTCCATTCAGCATAAGCACCTAATTTTCAGAATACTACAAAAGTTAGGAATAAGAAAAAATATAGTAATTATCCTGCAATTAATCTGAATGATTAAAGTATATATTACACGTTCTTTCTATCTTTGCCAAAAATTATCTCGACAGTAACGTATCTAAAATCAAATGAGTAAAGAAGTTATCTATATCTTTATCGGTGGAGGAACCGGTAGTGCACTGCGTTATTTCATCCAGTTGTTAATGCACGAACGAATCGTCCCTTATCATTTTCCATGGGCCACTTTCACGGTCAATCTTCTTGGCAGTTTTCTCATCGGTCTGTTCTATGCCCTTTCAGAGCGATTTCACCTTCCGTTCGAGGTCCGTTTGTTTCTGACAACGGGTTTATGTGGAGGTTTCACAACGTTCTCTACTTTCTCCAGTGACGGCGTAGGTCTGCTGAAAGGAGAATTTTACGGAACATTTGTTCTATATACATTATTAAGTATAGGAATAGGATTAGCCGCAACGTTAGCCGGCGGATATGTGGGAAAACAGATTTAAACAAAAAGCATCGTCCTGTTGTTATAGTATAAGAGCGGACTAACGGCTCCCCGTCAAGTCCGTACTTTTGCAGAAATCTTATTCAAAAACAATAGAAACGATGAAAATTGAAAAAATTGTAGCTCGAGAAATTCTCGATTCAAGAGGTAACCCCACAGTAGAAGTTGACGTGGTATTGGAATCCGGCATTATGGGACGTGCATCTGTGCCGTCAGGTGCTTCCACAGGTGAACACGAAGCATTGGAACTTCGCGATGGTGACAAACAGCGCTATGGTGGAAAAGGAGTACAAAAAGCGGTTGATAATGTAAATAAAATCATCGCTCCGAAGCTGATTGGTATGTCTTCACTCAATCAGAGAGGTATCGACTACGCAATGCTGGCATTGGACGGCACTAAGACTAAATCGAATTTAGGTGCTAACGCTATTCTCGGCGTATCTCTTGCCGTAGCTAAAGCTGCTGCCAACTATCTGGACCTTCCTTTATACCGCTATATCGGTGGAACAAATACGTATGTAATGCCTGTACCGATGATGAACATCATCAACGGTGGTTCACATAGCGATGCTCCGATCGCATTCCAGGAATTTATGATCCGCCCCGTAGGTGCTCCTTCTTTCAGAGAAGGTCTGCGCATGGGTGCTGAAGTATTCCACGCTTTAAAGAAAGTCTTGAAAGACCGTGGCCTTAGCACTGCTGTAGGTGATGAAGGTGGTTTCGCACCTAACCTCGAAGGTACGGAAGATGCTTTGAATTCTATTCTGGCCGCTATCAAAGCAGCAGGATACGAACCGGGCAAAGACGTTATGATCGGTATGGACTGTGCTTCTTCCGAATTCTACCACGATGGTATTTACGATTATACCAAGTTTGAAGGTGAAAAAGGTAAGAAACGTACCGCTGAAGAACAAATCAACTACCTGGAAGAACTGATTAACAAGTTCCCTATCGACTCTATCGAAGACGGTATGAGCGAAAATGATTGGGAAGGCTGGAAAAAGCTGACCGAACGCATCGGCAACCGTTGCCAGCTAGTAGGTGACGACTTGTTCGTAACCAACGTAGATTTCCTTGCAATGGGTATCGAAAAAGGCTGTGCCAACTCTATCCTGATTAAAGTAAACCAAATCGGTTCGCTGACAGAAACACTGAACGCTATCGAAATGGCTCACCGCCATGGATACACTACTGTTACTTCTCACCGTTCGGGTGAAACAGAAGATACTACTATCGCCGATATCGCAGTAGCTACTAACAGCGGACAGATCAAAACAGGTTCTTTAAGCCGCTCAGACCGTATGGCTAAATACAATCAGTTACTCCGCATTGAAGAGGAATTGGGCGATTTGGCTGTGTATGGATACAAGAGAATCAAGTAAAAACTGAATCCCTATTAAAAGGTATAAAAAAAGCATTCAGGTAATTACCTGAATGCTTTTTTCTTGGATCTGTTATATATCCTTTTTTTGAGCCTCTTGTCGGATTCGAACCAACGACCCCGAGATTACAAATCACGTGCTCTGGCCAACTGAGCTAAAGAGGCGGGTGGGTAAGCTATCTATATCGCGCCGCTACAACCAACTACCTTTGCTGCGATCAAGCCCTGGAGGATTCGAAGGGAGCTGGCCGTATAGGACTTACCCGTTTTGCGGTTGCAAAGGTAGGCATTTTTACGGATTCTGCAATAGCTACGAACAACTTTTTTCAAGTAAAACAACTAACAGACTACATTTCAAGCAATTAAAAGTATAAAAAAAATCTCTACTAGCAACTTTTATTGCTTTATTAACTTTAACAACCATATTCCCTCTATCAACCGATATTATTTGTACCTTTGTGCGCAATTTATAAATGAAGATGACAGAGAACAGAAGCTATTTACAGAAATACGCCATGCATTTTGGCACATATATGGGAGCTTATTGGATATTGAAATTCATACTACTTCCATTGATGTTTACTATACCTTTTTTCCAATTGCTATATGTTATTCTAACGCTAGCCGTGCCAATCATAGGTTATTATTACGTAAAAATCTATCGCGACAAAGTATGCGGAGGAGCTATACAATTCTCACACGCTGTTCTTTTCACTATATTTATGTATATGTTCGCTTCCCTATTGGTAGCCGTAGCACATTACATATACTTCCAGTTTATAGATCACGGCTTTATCTTCAACGCCCTTGCTGATTTTTGGAACCAAGCGATAGAGCAAAGTCCCGCTTTACAAGAAAACAAAGAACTTATGAAAGATATGTTTGATGCAGATAAAATAAACTCGCTCAGCGCTATCAACATTACCATGCAAATGCTGTCATCGGACGTATTTTTCGGAAGTATCCTTGCCATCCCTACCGGATTAATGGTAATGAAAAAAGCGAAGCCCGGAAACAATGAGCCGAGTTGATTGTAATTTGTAATTCGTAACTAGTAATTAAAGAAATGGATATATCAGTTGTAGTCCCATTATTCAATGAAGAAGAGTCACTACCCGAACTCTACGCTTGGATAGAACGGGTAATGCAAGCCAACGGATTCTCATTTGAGGTGATTTTCGTTAATGACGGAAGTACGGACCGTTCATGGGAAGTGATAGAAAAGCTAAAATCCCAATCGGAGCATGTAAGAGGTATCAAGTTCCGTCGCAACTACGGCAAGTCACCCGCACTCTACTGTGGATTCGCAGAAGCGCAGGGAGACGTGGTTATAACGATGGACGCAGATTTACAGGACAGTCCGGACGAAATACCTGAACTCTACCGGATGATAACCGAAGACGGTTACGACTTGGTTTCCGGCTGGAAACAAAAAAGATATGATCCTCTGTCAAAGACACTTCCCACCAAACTGTTTAATGCAACGGCACGCAAAGTTTCAGGCATTAAAAACCTGCACGACTTCAACTGCGGACTGAAAGCGTATCGCAGAGAGGTCGTAAAACATATCGAAGTGTATGGTGAGATGCACCGTTATATACCTTATCTGGCAAAGAACGCCGGATTCAAGAAAATCGGTGAAAAAGTGGTGCACCATCAAGCCCGCAAATACGGTACAACCAAATTCGGACTTAACCGCTTCGTGAACGGTTATCTGGATTTGCTCTCACTCTGGTTCCTTTCCAAATTCGGAATCAAACCGATGCATTTTTTCGGCTTGTTAGGATCGCTGATGTTTCTCATCGGAATGATTTCCGTTATCATTGTAGGTGGCAGTAAGCTATATGCAATGTACAACAATCTACCATATAGACTAGTGACCGACTCTCCCTATTTTTATTTGTCACTTACGGCAATGATTATAGGCACACAATTATTCCTTGCCGGATTTCTTGGCGAATTAATCTCGCGTAACGCACCGGAACGGAATAACTACCAGATAGAAAAGAAAATTTGATTCACATTCAATACTTGACTATGAAGAATTTAGTTCGTATCTTTCTCCTATTGATAATCGTTGGTGCCGCTATCGGTATCCACAGTTCATGTTCGGACGAAAATGATTGTTCTATGGCAGGACGTCCCATGATGTATTGTACGTTCAAAACCAACGATCCGGATAATGATAAGGCCGTACTCAATGACACACTCGACTCGCTGACAGTCAGAGCAATGGGAACAGACTCCATTATTCTCAACAATGAGAAAGATGTACATACAGTAATGTTGCCGTTGCGCTATACCAGCGATTCCACCGTATTTATCTTCCAATATGATCCGGTACGCAATCCCGAGGATGTAGATACAGTATATATCGTACAAGAGAACACTCCCTATTTTCAGTCTATGGAATGCGGCTACATGATGAAACAAAACATCATCAGTGCTGCATTCGGCAACAGAAAAAACAGTACGGAGAAAATAACGTCTATCGAATTACGAAATAAAGAAGCCAATTCAAATGAAATTGAGAATTTACAGATATTCTTTAACTATCGCGACCGCACACCGGTTACGCCTGATTAGTCTGCTTCTACTCTTTTGTATCGGTCTTCCGTTACTGGCACAACAGCAGCGTCCTACTCATACACCCAAAAGAGACCAGAAGAAAAAAGAGACTGTCGAGATAGATACGATTCCGTTTTATAACGGGACGTATATTGGTGTGGATTTATACGGCATAGGAAGCAAAATCTTAGGAGGAGACTTCATGAGTTCAGAAGTCAGCATTGGTGTCAACCTTAAAAACAAATTCATCCCTACTTTTGAATTTGGCATGGGAGGAACAGACACCTGGAGCGAAACGGGTATACACTACAAAAGCAAAGCTGCCCCTTTTTTCCGTATCGGCGTAGACTACAACACGATGGCAAAGAAAAAAGAGAAAAACAGTTATTTATATGCCGGACTTCGTTATGCATTCAGTTCTTTCAAATATGATGTATCAACCCTGCCGGCAAATGATCCTATTTGGGGAGATGTAATAGGCAATCCCAGCTTAGAAGACGATTATTGGGGAGGGAGTGTTCCTTTCAGCCATCTGGGCATGAAAGGCTCGGTGCAATGGTTGGAAATCGTCTTAGGCGTTAAAGTGCGTATTTACAAGAACTTTAATATGGGGTGGTCGGTACGCATGAAATACAAGACAAAAGCTTCTATCGGAGAGTATGGCGCTCCGTGGTATGTGCCGGGTTACGGTAAATATAAATCAAATAATATGGGAATCACCTATTCCCTCATCTATAAATTGCCTCTTTAGAATACAATGACAGGACTAGAGATTTGGTTGCTTGCAATAGGTTTGGCGATGGATTGTTTTGCCGTATCCATTGCAAGCGGCATTATTTTGAAACGTACCCGATGGAGACCAATGCTAGTCATGGCCTTTGCTTTCGGACTTTTTCAAGCCATCATGCCACTTATCGGATGGATGTGTGCAAAAACCTTCAGTCATCTTATAGAAAGTATAGATCATTGGATCGCTTTCGGAATTCTTGCCTTTCTGGGAGGCCGAATGATTTGGGAATCCTTTAAAGAAGAAGAATGTTGCCAACTGTTCAATCCGGCAAACTTAAAGGTAGTACTGACCATGGCGGTAGCAACAAGTATCGACGCATTGGCAGTCGGTATTTCATTTGCCTTTTTGGGTATTCAGGATTACAGCGATATCCTTTCTCCTATCCTCATCATAGGATTTGTTTCATTCGTCCTGTCATTAATCGGACTTATTTTCGGCATTCAATGTGGCTGCGGCCTTGCCCGGAAGTTAAAAGCTGAATTATGGGGAGGTATCATTCTGGTAATTATCGGAATTAAAATATTAATTGAGCATCTATTTTTCCAATAAAAAAAGAGTTTTCTTATTAAATAGAAGAGCGTATGAAGACAAAAAAGAGTTTCCTTTGGCTGGCTTTCCTAATTCTGGCAACTATCTGGATATTGGCCAGGCACAATCAACAAGCAAACTACAACAGTATTACCGGTCTGGTGTTCGGAACCGTTTACAATATCACTTATCAATATGACGGTGACTTAAAACCGGAAATCGAAGCGGAGTTAAAACGATTCGACTTGTCACTGTCACCCTTCAATGACAGTTCTGTCATCAGTCGCGTCAATCGTAACGAAGAAATAGTGACAGATACTTTTTTCCAAAAATGCTTCAACCGTTCTATGGAGATCTCCCGCGAGACCCAAGGAGCTTTTGACATAACGATAGCCCCACTCGCCAATGCGTGGGGATTCGGATTCAAGAAAGGCACTTTCCCTGATTCCATAATGATAGATAGTTTGTTGCAAATCACCGGATATGACAAAGTAAAACTTGAGAACGAAAAGATTATCAAACAAGATCCGCGTATTATGTTGAGTTGTAGTGCTGTAGCCAAGGGATACTCAGTGGATGTAGTCGCCCGTCTGTTGGATAGAAAAGGAATCAAGAACTATATGATAGATATAGGTGGCGAAGTGGTGGTAAAAGGATTCAATCCTAAAAACGACCGTTGGCGTATCGGAATCAACAAGCCTATCGATGATTCTCTCTCTGTAAAACAAGATATACAGACGGTACTCAAAGTGACCGATCTCGGTATGGCTACTTCCGGAAACTACCGCAACTTCTATTACAAAGACGGAAAGAAATATGCCCATACCATTGATCCGAGAACGGGCTATCCTGTGCAGCATAACATTCTGTCCGCTACTGTGATAGCGGAAGATTGTATGACAGCCGACGCTTTGGCTACCTCATTTATGGTGATGGGGCTTGAAAAAGCGGAGGCTTTCTGTAAAGCGCATCCCAAGATTGATGCTTACTTTATATATAGTGGAGAAAAAGGAGAGTTCGAGACTTATTACACGGAAGGCATGAAACAATATATAACGGAAGCTCCCTGATCATTCCGTTTCCTTGTTTTCACGCACAAAAAAACCTATCCGGACTTTACAGTACCGGACAGGCAAAAAATTTAAATATATAATAAAAAAATGATCTATTTCTTTACCGGTGAATATCGGGCATTCAATCCGTTTACGATTTCTTCTGTAATATTAAACGCGCTATCAGCATAAAGCAGATTATCGAAACCGGTGTTGCTGAAAATCAAGCTATATCCGTGAGTCTTATTATATTCTTTCAGGAATGCGTTGATAGAATCACGGAACTGCAAGCTATTCTTATTGTTCTCTTCCATCAAGCCATTCTGAAGCTTATTGCTCAGCTCTTGCAAGTCTTGTTCCAACTTTACCAGACGGTTATATTCCTGCTGTGCTCTATCTTGTGACAGGAAAGCATTGTTTTCCACTTTCTTCTGGAAGTCCTGCTTTTCCTTATTCAAGGAGTTAGCTTTCTGATTCAATGTCATACGAACATTCTCGCTTTTCTTCACCATAGCCTCATTCAAGTCAATACAAAAATTGTATTTGGCCAACAGCGAGTCTATTTCAACATAAGCAATTTTCATTCCTGACAATTCAGCATTTGCCTGAACGGGAGTTGTAGCAGTTTGATTATCAGCTTTGCCAGCGCATTGTGAAAATAAAACGATAAACGCAAGAGCAGCCAAACCGTTCATGAGGTAGTTCATTCTATTCATAATTAATAAGTATTGTTTTTAATAAATTTAATTCATACTATCATTCAAGGCCTTTTCTAACTCATCAATAGAAAAGCGCGGTTTCTTCTGTGCCTCACGATCCTGAGACTGAGCACACCCAATTCCCTTTTTACGCAACGCCTTATTCCCACTCACATGACCATTCGGGAACTTCCCGCCCTTCGTAAAGAATACTTTCACCCCCAATAAAACCAGGGAAATAGCAACTATTAACAAAGTTATCAGTATAGTCTCAACCATTTCTATTAATTTTGTGAATGCAAAGATAGGCTTTAATGAGATATGAGTTCAGATAAGTCAATCAAATTAACCATATTTAGCAATAGAAGAAGCTAAAACCGCCCTTCTATTCCTTATTATAATAAAGAAACAACATGGAAAAAAAAGACCTAAAGCCGGCCGGCGTATTCAAGTATTTTGAAGAAATCTGCCAAGTACCGCGCCCTTCGAAGAAGGAAGAGAAAATGATTGCCTACCTAAAGGCATTCGGAGCTAAACATAATCTTGAGACCAAAGTGGACGAAGCGGGCAACGTACTGATTAAAAAGCCTGCCACTCCCGGAAAGGAAAACCTGCAAACTGTAGTACTGCAATCGCACATTGACATGGTATGTGAGAAAAACAATGATGTTCAACACGACTTCCTCACCGATCCAATCGAAACAGAAATAGACGGTGAATGGCTGAAAGCCAAAGGAACCACACTCGGAGCCGACAATGGTATCGGTGTGGCTACAGAGCTGGCTATTCTTGCCGATGACAGCATAGAACACGGACCGCTGGAATGTCTGTTCACCGTAGATGAAGAAACCGGACTGACCGGAGCATTTGCCCTAAAAGAAGGTTTTATGAGCGGAGATATCCTTTTGAATCTCGACTCTGAGGATGAAGGGGAAATCTTTATCGGATGTGCCGGTGGTATTGACTCCGTAGCAGAATTTACGTATAAAGAAATCGAAGTACCTGCCGGATATTTCTTCTTCAAAGTAGAAGTAAAAGGACTGAAAGGAGGCCACTCTGGAGGAGATATCCATCTGGGACGCGGCAATGCCAACAAAATCTTGAACCGTTTCCTTACCCGCATAGCCAATAACCACGATTTGTACCTTTGCGAAATCAACGGTGGAAATCTGCGCAATGCCATCCCTCGTGAAGCTTATGCCATCTGTGCAGTTCCCGAAGATGCAAAACATGACGTACGCACCGAACTGAACATCTTCGCCAGTGAAATGGAAGACGAGCTGTCAGTTGTAGAACCGGATTTGAAATTGGTTCTCGAATCAGAGACTCCCCGCCAGACAGCTATCGACCAAGATACCACCGACCGCCTGTTGAAAGCACTGTACGCGGCTCCTCACGGAGTATATGCAATGAGTCAAGACATTCCGGGACTGGTAGAAACATCCACGAACCTTGCTTCGGTGAAGATGAAACCCGACCATATCATCCGTATTGAAACCAGCCAGCGTAGTTCTATATTGTCCGCACGCAACGATATGGCAAATACCGTACGTGCCGTATTCAGACTGGCTGGAGCGGAAGTCACTTTCGGTGAAGGTTATCCGGGATGGAAGCCCAACCCGCATTCGGCCATTCTCGAAGTGGCAGCCGAATCCTACAAACGCCTGTTCGGTGTAGAAGCCAAAGTGAAAGCAATTCACGCAGGACTCGAATGTGGCCTGTTCCTCGATAAATATCCCACATTGGACATGATTTCCTTCGGACCGACATTGACGGGAGTACACTCTCCGGACGAACGGATGCTTATCCCTACCGTAGAGAAGTTCTGGAAACATTTATTGGATATTCTGGTACATGTCCCTGCTAAAAAATAAAAGACGGATAAGTCTGCGACAACTAAAGTATGGTAACAGTGAAACAAGAGTAGCTGTTACCATACTCTTTTTTGTTATCTGTTCATGGAACGCACCGGCACAAGAAAATATCCGGTTCCGTGTTGCCTGCTGGAATACAGAAAACTTGTTTGATACCCACCATGACAGTCTGAAGAACGATTACGAGTTCTTTCCCAATGCCATGCGCCATTGGAATTACAACAGATATAAAAAGAAACTGAGTGATATCGCACGTGTCATCACTGCTATCGGTGAATGGAATGCTCCAGCACTCATAGGCCTCTGCGAAGTAGAGAACGACACAGTACTCCGTGACCTCACCCACCGTTCGCCTTTGCAAGAGCTCGATTATCGTTATGTAATGACTGACTCTCCCGATCTAAGAGGTATCGACGTGGCTCTTCTTTACCAACGGGATTTATTCAAACTCTTATCCTCCCGCTCTATTTCCATTCCTGTGTTCAGGCAACATCGCCCGACAAGAGATTTGCTGCACGTCAACGGTCTGCTGCTGACCGGAGATACATTGGATGTATTCGTCTGCCATCTTCCAAGCCGCTCAGGCGGAGCAAAAGAATCCGAGCCTTATCGACTCCATGCCGCTCAAATTTTACGCACAGAAGTGGATAGCGTCCTGCATACCCGTCTCCATCCTCAAGTCATCATCATGGGCGACTTCAATGATTATCCCAACAATAAATCAATTCGTAAAATACTCGAAGCGGAAGCTCCTCCTATCCGTTCCGATAGTTTGGATATAGCAACCCATCCTGCTACCTCACCCTCATCCCTATCCCCGTTAAAGCTCTATCATCTGCTTGCCCGAAAAGCAAAGACTGCCAATTTCGGTTCATATAAATATCATGGGGAATGGGGATTGCTCGACCATTTAATTGTATCCGGTACATTGCTCAACACTTCCGGTAATTTCTTCACTCATGAGGAAAAAGCGAAAGTCTGCCAACTTCCTTTTTTGTTGACCGACGACAAGAAGTATGGAGGTAAAGAACCTTTTCGCACCTATAAAGGAATGAAATATCAAGGAGGGTTCAGCGACCACCTTCCCATCTATACAGACTTCGAACTAGTACTCCCCTGACAAAGCTCACACAGCCACAGGAAGCAGTTTAGTGCCACCACGTTGGCACAATAGTGTCATCGCATTGGCATAACAGTGCCAACGTAGTGGCACAGTCGTGACACTAACGTGGCATGACCACGGCATCAACGTGACGTATTCCGTTCAATCCGAATACTGATAAACCTTTAAGTCAAACTTGGGAACCATTGCCAGCAAATGGTCAAAGATATCCGATTGGATACGTTCGTACTCTTTCCAGATTTTATTTCGGGAAAAGAAGTAAACCTGAATAGGCACTCCATACATCGTAGCCTCTTTCTGGCTGATAATCAGATCCAAATCTTGGTTCACTACAGGCAAGCTGCACAAATAGCGTTCAATATATACCCTATATACTTGGGAATTGGTCGGAACCGTCCCTTCTTCCGGCTGATAGTCTGCCATCAAGGGAATCTCCTTCCGGTAACGGTCCAGCATTTCCGGTGTACAGAACTGTAAAGTAGTCAGATCTAAGGTAATGTTCTTCATGACCCTCCGTCCTCCCGACTCCGTCATTCCCCGCCAATTCTGAAATGGCGTACTCACTAACGTATAAGGCGGAACCGTAGAAATTGTATTATCAAAATTCTGAATCTTAACCGTATTCAACGTAATTTCCTGCACCGTGCCATTGGCTTCCCCCGAAGGCAGCGTAACCCAGTCGCCCGGACGTACCATATCATTGGCAGAAAGCTGAATGCCCGCCACAAAGCCCAAAATAGAATCCTTGAATACCAACATCAGGATAGCTGCCGACGCTCCCAATCCTGCAAACAGACTGGCAGGAGACTTATTTACAATAATAGCGATGATTACAATTCCGCCCACAAAGAAAAGAACGACCTGCAAGACTTGAATAAATCCTTTCATAGGCCGGTTCTTCATAGATTCTTTACCATCGTAAATATCCATAATCATCAGCAGGATACCATTAATAGCCAACAACAGCGAAAAGATTATATAAATGGTGCACGCTTTCTGTGAAATCAGCAATAACTCTTTTCCACGAACAAATGCCATTGGCAAAAGAGCATAAACAAGAAAAGCCGGAATAGTATGAATCAGATGATGGAACACTTTACGCTTCATCAGCAGTGTATTCCATTTATGCGGCTTTCGCCGGGTATACTGTTTCATTCCTCCTATGAGAATTGCCTGACAGAGATAATTCAAGCCGACAGCAATCGCTATCATCAATATAGCAATAATAGTTTCATCAAAACGGTCGGCAACTTCCGGGTCTATCCCCCAATCTATCAGGATTTTATTCATCCACTTTCCTAAATCTACTACGAGCATAACTTCTGTCTTTTTTAAGAAATAACAGTCTGGATATACATTTGGTTTAGAAAATAAAAAAAGACCGGCATCCGACTCATAAAGAATCAAGACGCCAGTCTACACTGCTACTCTCTAAGCATTCTTTTACAAAGGCAAACCATAACGACCGTCTACTATCTTTTCCAATTGTTGCGACATTTTCGTCACTATTTTCGGATTCTTCTCTGCTACATTATTCTTTTCAGTCGGATCTTTCTTTATGTCATAAAGTTGAGGTTTCATGCTGTTACCTAATTCAATATTGACATTTTTGTTATATGCAGGACCTTTCCCGGGACGCAGGTATTTCCACCGTCCATCCGTCAACGACAGATTATTCTGTGCATTCTGAAGTACCAGCCATTCCCGACCTTTCTTTTCTTTACCTGTCCAGGCATTCAGTAACGGTTCACTATCCGGAGCAGCTCCCTCCGGCAAACGGAAATTCATCATTTGCGCAAAAGTAGCAAACCAGTCTATCTGACAAAGCAACGCATCCGAAACGGTACCGGGACGAATCACTCCCTGCCAACTCCAAATACACGGCACACGTGTACCGGCTTCGTAAGCACTGTATTTTCCTCCACGATAAACACCTCCGGGTTTATGATCGCCCAGTAATTCTACCGCCTGATCCTTATAACCGTCATCCACTACCGGCCCGTTATCACTAGACAAAACCACCAATGTATTTTTATCCAGTCCCAAGCGTTCCAATGCATCCAGCACTTGTCCTACCGACCAGTCAAATTCAAGAAGACAATCGCCACGAGATCCCATACCGCTTTTGCCAACAAACTGAGGAGACGGCACACGAGGAACGTGTGCATCCTGAGTGGCGAAATACAAAAAGAAGGGAGCATCCTTGTGTCCTTCAATAAAAGATATCGCTTTCCCGGTTAAAGTTTCCGCAATCTTATCATCTTGCCAAAGAGCGGATTTTCCACCTTTCATATACCCGATACGTGAGATACCGTTGACAATACTTTGATTGTGACCATGGGAAGGATGCATTTTCAGCAGTTCCGGATTGTCTTTCCCGGTAGGTTCACCCGGAAAGTTCTTTTTATAACTTACTTGAATCGGATCATTCGGATCAAGATTAATCACCCGGTCGTTTTCCACAAAAACACACGGCACACGGTCACCGGTAGCGGCCATGATAAATGAATAATCAAACCCGATATCATTTGTGCCCGGTTTCAAAGGCTTGTTCCAATCCTGTTCACCTCCCTTGTCGCCAAGTCCCAAATGCCATTTACCTACCACCCCCGTACTATATCCTGCCTCTTTGAACATATCCGCCATTGTATAACGTTCCGGACGGATGATAGATGCGGCATCTCCGTCTGCAATTCCCGTTCCTTCCTTACGCCAAGCGTATTCACCGGTCAGCATAGCATAACGGGAAGGCGTACTTGTAGCGGCAGCACTATGCGCATTTGTAAAACGTACTCCCATCTTTGCCAAACGCTCTACATTAGGAGTGTGAATCGTCTTCGCTCCATTGCAACTCAAATCACCATAGCCTATGTCATCGGCATAAATAAAGACTACATTCGGACGGTTTATCTGTCTTTCCTGGGCAGATGTCTGAGAAACCAGACAAGAGGTTAAAGCCAAAGGCAATATACCATAATAATATTCTTTTTTCATCTTATGTTCTGAAATAATAGGTTATCTGTATTAAGGAGCTACTGTGACTCCGATCTCATTCATTTCTACTTTAGCAGTGGTGGCAGCAGGCGTTGTAGCCTCCAGTTTGATGAAACGCGCCTGTACGCCTTTGTTGAAAGTAACCGTTTGTGGCAGAGGATTGTGCATGATATTGCTAAACTCACCATTAGTCGGCACCTCCGCCCAACTCTTCCCATCCGTACTTACATAGAACTTATACTGAAAAGCCATTGTCGGTTTTGCTTCCGCCTTCAAGGGAGCGTATGTAAAGGCTGACAGCTGTACCATCTTTCCCAAGTCAATCGTCAACGGAGAAGCAGCCACCTGTTTCCATTCTTTACGAGGTAAGTCATTCCAACTTTCCGTCTGATTATCTTCCTGCAACGGTGTTGCATAGAACGCACCGACCTGACTGATATGAGCCGTCAACCGGCATTCATTGATTTTCACTTTCAGTTGACTAGCCTTTACTGCCGGAAAACGCAGCAAACGTTTGTAACCTACGGTAGTACCCTGTCCGACTTCCTGCCATCCCTGTTCGGTCAACACCTCTACGGCAAAGGATTCAACCCGTTGTCCTTTAGCGATATCTTCCTGAAGCATTACCACATTGATTTCCGATTCCGGTTTCAAAGAATAAATCTTCTCACTTCCCGAAACCGCATTCCACTCTTTCCGACCTTTCACTACACGATTGTCTGCAAACACTCTTTTCCTATAAGCGGCAAAATCTTTCAGTCGCTTCACATCGGCCTCGTGAATCAGACCTCTGCGGTCAGGAGGAATATTCAATAAAAGTACTGAGTTATATCCTACCGATTGGAAATAGATATCCGACAAATGTTTCAATGACTTCACTTTCGTATCTTCTTCCGCATGATAGAACCATCCCGGACGAATAGAAACATCCACTTCCGACGGATACCAGAAAAGTTCCGTAGCCTCCGCCAACATCGAACGGCTTCCCAAATCTTTCGCTTTGCTGAATACGCCCAAACGTTTGTTATTCTCCTCCGAACGGGTGTAAATGCCCGGAGTAAGTACCGTCGCACTCCATTCGGTTTCACGTCCCAAACCTTTTTCATTACCAACCCAACGCACATCATCGCCCATTATTGCCATCACGGCCTTCGGTTGCAGACGTTGAATCGTTTTATAGAAAGCTTCCCAGTCATATACCTGCTTCTTTCCGTTCGGCCCTTCCCCATTCGCTCCGTCAAACCAAACTTCGTGTACCTCCCCATAATGGGTAAGCAACTCTGTCAATTGGCGGATAAAGAAGTCGTTATATCGGGGAGAATCTCCATAACATTCCGCATTACGATCCCAGGGAGAAAGATAAACGCCAAACTTCATATCATATTTATCGCAAGCCTTACGCAATTCCCTTACTACATCGCCTTGTCCTTTTTTCCAAGGAGAAGAAGCTACGGAATGTTTGGTGGTAGCCGTAGGCCAAAGACAAAATCCATCATGATGTTTTGCCGTCAACAGCACCATCTTGAAACCGGCTTCTTTAAGGGTACGTACCCATTGTTCCGCATTCAGTTCGGATGGATTAAACAGCGCCGGATCTTCTTTTCCATCTCCCCATTCACGTCCGGTAAAGGTATTGATACCAAAATGGAGAAAAGCAGTCAACTCCATTTGTTGCCAAGACAACTGCTGGGGAGTAGGAATTAATCGCGCAGCCATATCTACCTTTTGCTCCAAAGTCGCATTTTGAGGAAACTCAAGATGTTTCACATAATAATTTTCTTTTTTCTGCGCCTGCCCTGCCGGTTTCACCGGATAAAGAGTGAATTCAAAACTCTGTTTCTTTAACGGAACCAAATACTGCGGCAATACTCCGGGACCACAAGTAGCTGTTCCTACGCCAGCCTGTTCTGCATCCAAATGCACAGTCACCAGTCCGTCACGTTCCAACTCATTAATATGACGGGCTTTCTCCAATAATACATCCGAGAAAGGAACTATGCTAAACTGGAAAGGACGATTTGAATCGACAAAGATTCCTTCACCGGAACGATCAGTGAATTTCGTCCAACGCACATCTGTACGGTTACCGGTAGATTGCGGAGTGACATAATAGTGGAACATCCGTTCGGGTGTTGTCTGATATAAGCCGATCTTACCGGATTGGTCACGGTCAGCATACGTTTCATTGTCACCACGTCCCAGATAAGAAACTTGATCGTAAGTATCCGCCACACGGAAAGTCAGTCCCAGACGTGCCATAGACTTGACAATCGCTGTATCCGGTTGGAAAGTAGTACGTATCTTTAATGCGCCGTTCTTATCAAGCGTATAGATAAAGTCGGCAGTTCCCACTTTCTGACCTTTTGCATTAAGAAGCTCGATAGCCGCAGTTGTCGTATTCTTCCCTTCTTTCAATGAGGTCACCTTTTGAGTCAGATTATCCAATCCCACTTTACGCCACAGGCGAGCTCCGTTCTTGTCACGGTTATCATTATCCGTAGCCGGACGGAAAAGACTGAGAGTGATCGGAGTAGCCAACAGTTCCTTACCATCCAAAGCAAGAGAAGTAAGCGCTCCCGTTTCTTTATCCACCGTGAAAGTCGTCTCACCCGCTTTTTGCGGACGATAGCCCGTATAATTCTTATTGTCGGCAATAACGAACTGATCGTATGCCACTTCCCAATCTTCGGCTATCATCGGAGAAGCTTCCCTACGTGTCCAACTAATATTCAGATAAGCCTCACGGACTGTCTTCGGCAGAATCACATTTCCTAACGACACGTCTATGGTGGCGTGTGGTTCACAGTCTAAGACTTTCGTACCTTCTGCAATTTTCTCTCCATTATCAGCCGTCACATTCCAATGAAGTTCATATTCGTTCAGGTTAGAGAAGTCGTACCAGTTCTTGATACGAAGTTTCATGTTCTTCGGACTCAGCAGAGTTGCTTTTATATTCTGATACACTTTCTTCACTTCGAGCAGATGAGGATGCGGCTGGCGGTCGGCATTCACCAGACCGTTACAGCAGAAGTTGCCGAAGCTCGGTATTCCTTCCGGTCCGTAATCACCGCCATACGTCCAATACCATTTGCCGTTCTTGTCTATTTCACGGAAAGACTGGTCCACCCAGTCCCAAACATTACCGCCTTGTGCCATTGGTTCGTTTTCAAAAACATCCCAATAGTCTTTCAATCCGCCACAACTGTTACCCATCGCGTGCAAATATTCACAAAGGATGAAGGGACGGTAAATACCCTTTTTCGCTACATACGCTTTTATCTCATCTACACTACGGTACATACGGCAATAAATATCCGTATTGTAATTCAGTTCGGCACGTTCATATTGAACAGGACGAGTCTTGTCCACCGATTTCAGCCAGTCGTATGTACGTTCAAAGTTGATACCGTTTCCGGCCTCATTGCCCAATGACCAGATAACAATAGCGGGATGATTCTTCGAACGCTCGTACATACGATGTGTACGGTCCATGTGCGCAGTCAGCCAAGTGCTGTCTTTAGCAAGAGAAGCAGGACCGTAGCCCATTCCATGTGATTCGATGTTAGCCTCATCAATCATATACAATCCGTAACGGTCGCAAAGCTGATACCAATAAGGATGAGTAGGATAATGAGAATTGCGTACCAGGTTGATATTATGCTCTTTCATCAGCTTAATATCCAATTCCATCAGTTCCTTGCTTACGGTACGTCCCAATTGGGAATGTTCGTGACGGTTAGTCCCCTTTACCAATACCGGCACACCGTTGATACAAAAACGCCCGTTCTTGATTTCCGAAGTACGGAAACCGACTTCACAGCCGGTCAGTTCGGTTACTTTCCCTTGTGCATCTTTCAGTTCAAGCACCAATGTGTACAAATTAGGATATTCGGCACTCCACGGTTTTACATTAGGAATCTTCTTCTCTTCAAATGCTATAAAATTACTCAATCCACGGGATTTGATATTGATAGCATCCTTCAGAACAGCTTTGCCGAAGGTATCCTTCAGTGTATAAGTAATCGAGCTTACCGTAGAAGACGGACCTTCTACCGTCACTTCAAGTCCGAAAAATCCGTCTTTGTACTTTTCCTTATCCAAAGAGGCATTCAGTTTGTAGTCGGCGATATATTGTTTGGGGGTACTGTAAAGATATACATCCCGTTCGATACCGCTCAAACGCCACATATCCTGACATTCCAGATAAGCACCCGAACTCCAACGGTAGACTTCCAAAGCTACTACGTTCTCTCCTTCGGTCAATACCTCTGTAATATCCCATTCAGCCGCTGTTTTCGAACCTTGATTATATCCGAGCAATTTACCGTTCACCCATACATAATAGAAAGAGATTACCCCCTCACAGCAAAGTACTACCCTACGTCCTTTCCAATCGGCAGGCACTTTGAAAGTACGGCGATACGAACCGACTTCATTTTCGGCATGAGGCACTAACGGCGGATTCTTCTTGAAATTGAACATCTTATCATCGAACTCATACGTCTCATTGACGTAGATAGCTGTTCCGTATCCCTGCCGTTCCCAATTTCCGGGCACATTGATGTCAGCCCAACCTCCTGTATAATAAGAAGGTTGATAAAAGTCTTTCGGACGGTTGTCCGGGTTCTTCACCCAATGGAACTTCCATTTCCCGTTCAAAGACATATAATAAGGAGATTGCTCATAGCCTCCCGGCTTCTCAATATCGGAAGCATTGGCATAAGGCCATACATAAGTGTGAGGAGCGAGTTTATTCAGTCCTACAGCATACTGGCTTTGCCATTCGGGCAACGGCTGTTTCTGTGCCGAAGCAAAAACAGTAGCAGTCAGTCCTGCCAATAAGAGTAAAAAAGTTCGTTTCTTCAGGTTCTTCATGGTTATTGTTATGACTATGTTGTACTATTCAATAATGATCTCATCAAAATATACTCTCGATTCCTGTCCCGGACGAACATGGTCGGCAGGACATTCCCCCGCTCCATTCACCGTTACACGAATATACCTTGCCTCCGTTCCTTTCATATCCATAGAAAGGTCTTCAATATAGGTGCCTTCACGGAATATTTCTTCAGGAGTGTAGTTCAATCCGGTTACGTCACGATAAGATTTATTGTCGTCTGATACAGCTATACGTATTGATTTCGGTTTATGTACGCCCATACCATAGTTCGTGATACAACCGATTGTAAAAGTATTCATTTTTTCCTTCTGCTGCAAATCTATGGTAAAAGAAATAAGGTCGTTCTTGTCCCAACAGCACCATTCAAAGTCAGTCTGTTTCAGGCTTCCACGAACACCATTGAGCATAAGCATCTCATTCTGTTTATTTCCAAGTATCGTCTTAGCGCTCGCTTTGTTCCACGTAATCGGTAATACAAGCGTCTTTCCCATCTGCACACCTTCTGCAAAGGTAGCACATTTAATGAGTTGAGTCCCTGTTACGATCAGTGAGTCTGAATACACAGAAGAATTTGCCGCAGGTTCACTGCCGTCGATAGTATAGCGAATCTCTACATCGGGACGAATACATTCCAGATTTAACTTCAACCCACCGTTTTCCGGTGTTACTTTATGCTGGATATTGTACATCGAACGGGCATAGACAATACCTTTTTCTGCAATATGCCCGTTATACCGGTCCATAGCTTGCAGAAACGAAGCCCAATCTTTCTTTTCCGGTTGTGTCCACGCTACTTCCGCCACCGCTGCCAGACGAGGGAACAAAAGATAATCCACATCTTCCGGTTTATTACAGAATTCCGTCCACATAGAACCTTGTACCCCCATCAGTAATGAAGCATATTCCGGTTTCCAGTCTTTTTGTACCGGTTCATAGTCATATACATCTTTCAATGTATTATTGCCGAAATATGTCAAAGGTTCGAACCATTGCGGCCCTTGATAACGAATCAGATACATGACACGTGCCGGAGTCATAATGAAACGGTGTCCCTTTTCCGCAGCTTTCAGTGCAGCCTTGCCATATCCCTGCCAACCAAGAATAATAGAGCCTTCCGGTAAGAAACTACTGTTAGTCAGTTCATCCCAACCAATCACTTCACGACCTTTACTACGTACATAGTCACTTATCCGCTGCATAAAATAGCCTTGAAGGTCTTCTTCATTAGCCAAGCCTTCTTTCTTCATACGAGCCTGACACAACGGACATTTTTTCCAATGTGTCTTTTGAGCTTCATCGCCTCCGATATGGATATAACGGGAAGGGAATAACTCCATAATCTCATCCATCACATTCTGCAAAAAAGTGAAAACGCTGTCATTTCCGGCACAAAAGATGATTTCTGAGTTTCGTCCTCCCAAACCGGGCAATACACCGATATAGTCCTTCACTACCGGACAAGCCAATTTCGGATAAGCCGTCAATGCAGCGTTACTATGGGCAGGCATATCTATCTCCGGCACAATCTCTATCTGGCGTTCGGTCGCATAAGTTACCATTTCCTTTATATCTTTTTGCGAATAGAAACCTCCTATCGGAGTCGGTTCTCCGGGCTTCGGATTACGCCGGGCCGGAAACGGAACGTCCATACGATCCACTCTCCATGCGCCAACCTCAGTCAAACGAGGATACTTTTTTATTTCTATGCGCCAGCCGTTGTCATCTGTCAGATGGAAATGCAGTTTATTTATCTTCAACATCGACATACAGTCAATGATACGCAAAACGTTCTCTTTAGGAATAAAAAAACGCGACGCATCCAGTAACAAGGCACGGTACTCAAAACGGGGTTCATCCTGAACATTCATGGCAGGAATGCTCCACTTCTCTTTTTTATCCGACGGACTTTCTCTTTCGATAGATGCGGGAAGTAATTGCCGGATAGTTTGCAAAGCATAAAAGAATCCCTTATCACCGGAAGCCTTAATGATAATTTCCTTTGGAGAAACTTCCAATGAATATGCTTCGCTCTTTAAAGAAGCGTCCGTTACAAACCGAACATCCCCCTTTTCCGTAGTGCCCACAACCAACTTGGGAGTAAAACCGGCTACATTGGTAAATCGGGAAATAAGACTGGCTGCCACAGCCGCCTGTTCCTCATTCTCCACCACAAATACAGTTTTGTCTGAGAAGAGATAGTTGCCACTGCCCGGCATCAAATGTGCCGGACGTGGAACCAAGGGTATGTCATGTGTCAAGTTAGTATCAGTACATCCCGTCGTAATTGGTAGTAAAAAACCTATCAATAAGATAAAGATATATTTAATCATGCTGATGTATTTTATTTATTCTTTGCCTCTGTCCGGTGAAAAGCGAACAGGATCATTGTATTGTTCTTGCAACTTTTGCAATTCTTCTTTCAGTTCGTTCACTACGGATTGATATTCAGGTTGTCCGTAAAGGTTGTGCATTTCGGTCGGATCTGTCTTCATGTCATACAGTTCCCACCAATTAATGTCATTGTAAAAATGAATCAGTTTATAACGTTCTGTACGCACTCCATAATGGCGTTTTACCATGTGTTCTGCCGGATATTCATAGAAATGATAATAAAGGGCTTTTCTCCAGTTTTCCGGCTGTTCTCCTTTCAATAAAGGAACCAACGAAACTCCTTGAATATCCGACGGTATCTCCGCTCCTGCCAATTCGAGGAAAGTCGGCGCATAATCTATGTTCTGTACCATTTCAGTAATATCTCCTCTACGGTCGAATCCTTTCGGTAGACGCATTATCAAAGGAGTACGCATGGACTCTTCATACATAAAGCGCTTATCGAACCAGCCATGTTCGCCCATATAGAATCCCTGATCGGAGCTATAGACAACAAGAGTATTATCCAACAGTCCTTTTTCTTTCAGATAGTCGAGCACACGACCTACATTATCATCAAGAGATTTCACAGTTTTCATATAATCACGCATATAACGCTGAAATTTCCAGTTGGCAAGTTCCTTACCTTGCAGATTTTGCTTATAGAAATCTTCTATAATCGGAGCATAGAATTTATCCCATGCGACACGTTGTCCCTCGTCCATCCGTCCCAAGAATTTCTCATAAAGAGATTTCAGGCGTGAATTTTTATCCGGCCTCAACATTTTAAGGTCGTAGATCATATCCATATCTTTCACGACACTCATTTCCTGAGCAGCCGCTGCAGGACGTCCTTCATAATCGTCAAAGAAATTATCCGGCAATGGGAAAGTTTTATCTTCGTACAAAGCCAGATTACAAGTATCCGCCATCCAATTACGATGAATAGCCTTGTGATGAATCAACAAGCAGAAAGGTTTCTCCGGGTTTCGCTTGTGTTCCATCCAATTAATGGCATTGTCCGTTATAAGATTGGTGATATATCCATGTTTCTGAATCGTATCATTTTCTTGTGTGATGAAATCCGGATTATAATAATCTCCTTGTCCCGGAACGATTTCCCAATAATCAAATCCTGACGGCAAACTCTCCAAATGCCATTTTCCTACCAATGCAGTCTGATAACCGGCTTTCTGCAAAAGTTTTGGAAAGGTTTGTTGGGAACTATCGAAAACACAAGTCGTATTATCATAGAATTTATTGGCACAGCTATGTTTACCCGTTATCATACAGGCACGGCTGGGACCACTTAACGAATTGGCTACAAAACTTTGAGTAAAACGGACGCCATCGGCAGCAATACGGTCGAGATTCGGTGTTTCCATATAGCGAGTATCATAACAACTCATCATCTGAGCCGTATGGTCGTCTGTCATGATATAGACAATGTTCAGGGGAGGCTGTTCAGCAGGCTTTTGTTTACCGGTGCATGAAGCAAAAGAAGCAAGGGTAGCTACTCCCGCTAAAGAATAGAATAAGTTTGATTGCAGATTTTCCATAATAAATTTATGTTAGATTGAGAAAGCAAAGATAGGGAGGGATCCCTATCTTCACTTCCACAAATCATTAATTAAATTCCTTCAATATTTTCAGTTCAATTCTTCTCACTCAATCTATACCAAAGTACGTCCATTTTTTACAATCCCTCTTTAGCACAGACTTTACCTCAAACCATTGAACGTTTCAATTTATTAATAGAATATTGTATTTCTATTATTCGTCTCATTGCTTTCAACCTTATAAGCATCATTAACATAGAAACGAATCCAATCAATCTCCATTCTCGGTCCCTCTGTTTCAGGATCAGACACAGATTTCAGGTCTGAGTCCCATCCCGGTTCCATATTTCCAGCCTCAAGATCATCTGATGGGCTCATTCGCATTACGAGAAAAAGCCCTCTACATCCAAGCTTATTAGAAGGCATAGCAGCCTTCTCAAAAGGCCAACTTCCTAAATCATTCTTACTCACAGTCATTGTAGCAATCCCGTTAATACCAAGTTGAATATGCTCATCATCAACCAATTCCACCCAATAAATATTATATTCATTCGCTTGAGGTATGGCAGTAACCTTTGATACAGCATCAGCAACTTTATCGCCTGTCACAGATTGTGTAATAAAAGAACCTGCTTTATTCTGAAGAATTTTTATCGCCTTAATTGCTCCATTAGACATTACATCCGGATTTTTAATTTCTATAGTAGGAACAAAGCCTGTTCGTACACCTCGCAGGCGAACTTTGAATTCAATTCTCATACCCGGGTAAATTCTGGTAAAGTTACCTAAGAAAGGGGATCCCTGTCCACCATTAACCTTACAACATTGCATAGCACTAAATCCATACGCTTTACTGCCCCCATGCACAGCATCAGCCCACATTACCAACTCTCCATTATTATTTAAATTAGAGCATTCTTTATTGTTCACTGTTGCTACTTTCTGAACAGCTGCTTCGTTGGAACTAGCAAAACATCTTAGCATATTAGAAGTAGCATCCCAATAATTAGCTGGCTCTATTTTATGAAATTCGACTGCATAATGAAATTTCCACCCTTCAGCAGCCAATACCTCATTAGAATGGACAGAATTTTCTTCTATATCAGTAACTCTTCCAGTAAACCATGAATGAACCAGATCTCTATTTTGAGAAGATGCAAATGGACTCTCCGGCAATAAATAGACTTTTGTCATATCATACAAATCAGGATCAGCTAACGATTCAAGATCAGTCATCACAATACTTAATGTCGGGGAAATCATTGGATTTACAGAAGAAGAGCTTTCAAAATTTAAAGTTAAATTCAAATCACCCGTTTTTTCTCCATCCGCTTTAATTGTGATAGCTGCACTCTTCACACTAGTTCTTCCCGCAGGAATAGTTATTGACGAAGGCAAATTTTCATATCGCCCTTCCTCGCCCTCTTTAGGAGTAATAGTCACATCAATAGGTATTGCCTTTGCCTTATCTATTTTTGCCACTAAAACAAATTTATCTCCTTCCGTTACTACATTATCTACATTATTTTCCAAAGACATGGTTATCCGATAATAATCGGATACTTTAATTGCTTGACTCGAATTTGCCATTTTATAACCACGCGCGAAAGCAACAAACTCCATCGCAGTACTCCCCGTCAATCCGGATTTCTTCACTGGAAAATCCACCTGAATTTGTTTTTCACCTTTTGGAAACGTAACAATACCGCTAAATGGTTCAAATACATCCGATACATCTTCAGTACCAGCTTTAGCCGTAAAGTAAATATCAAAGTCCTCGTTAGCTACCATCTCATTCCCATCTGCATCAGCATCCACATTGATATTTACTTTCAGATTTTCTCCCATCACAAATGCCTTTTCGTTAATGCTCATAGTCAACGGCACCGCTTCCGGCAAAGGACGATATTTTGTTTCATCTTCACAACCTGTCAAACTTATAGTAAACAAGCATATTGGAAGCATTCTATATAATATGTTCTTCATATCTTTATTTATCTAATTATCATCAATAAATATTGTTCTATTCTCTTATTTCCTCAGCCATCCCGGATTTTGTTCCAGTTCGTGATTCAGTGACAATTCACTCGGAGGAATTGGCAGCAGATAGTCACGGCTAGAATCAAACTGATAGCCTCGTGGAAGAACCTCTTTCTGTGGATCAAGCCAACCATCCGTAGTTAAAATAGTCTTCAAATCTACAGCTGTTTTAGGATCAAATGCTTTGTATAACACACCATCTGCTCCAAAATATGCCCCTGTTCCACGTTTTCCCTGAATCAATTTGTGAGCTCTCCAACGCATCAAGTCATCCAAACGGAATCCTTGTAAAGCTAGTTCCGACCGTCTTTCCCTACGAATTTCCTGCAATTTGGCAGAGATTGGATAACCAAAATCGGTAAAATTAGGATCAATTTCAGCAGGAGCAGTATAGGTCACTCCCGCACGTTCACGCAAAGGCTTCAATGTCTTTTCCAATACATCAGGATCACATTTATCTAATTCTTCTGCAGCTTCCGCATAAGCTAACAAAGCTTCTGCATAACGAATTATCGGAAGTGAGGTCTCACCCTGACCACTGACATAAGTTGTATCAATACTCATACGAATATGATAACCAGTTGCATTACGTGCCGGACCACTTTCTGTTAGATAAGGAGGACGAACTTTCTGTTTATTTTCATCCGAATATTCATCCACAAACATAGCTTTTGACTTAGACTCAGGAGATGTAGACTTAAATTTACAGTCTGAATGCATAACTGTCGCTAACAAACGAGCATCACGTTCTTTAAATGTAAGGTTGAAATCCTTATAAATTCCATCGTTAGGATCAATAAAGCTTCCGTCAGCATTCAGATAATTATCAATCAATGATTGAGCTAAACCAGCCGCTCCACTGTTGTCCACATAACCAGCACCTAAGTTACTACTCAAATTATGAGTCACTCCATCTGCTATCGAATACTTTTTCCAAAAAACGACCTCTGTCATATCCGACAAATCTTTCGAATTAAACAAGTGTGCATAAGCATCTTCTTTTGATACAAATTTCTTATCATTATCCTTTGTATTTAAAGAAAGTCCCATAGTAAATAATTCATCACCTAGTGTCAACACTTGTCCCAAAAGATCTGTAGATTTATCCTCTGCGGCTGCAAAATCTGTTCCCTTATGATACTTTTCCCATGTACCCTCATAAAGCGCCACTCTCATGGCCATGATGATAGCAGCTTCTTTGCAAATCCTCAAGCCTTTATACTGACTACGTGAATAAAGCAAATTCTTAGCCGTCTTCAAATCATCAATAATAAACTGTGCCACTGCCGAACGATCGCGTGGGGGAATTTGCAAACCTGCAACTGTAGCGTTTCCATCCCAAAATTTATCCATTACAGGAATACTACCAAATCTAGTTAGTAAGTAAAAATGCCAATAAGCACGGAAAAAATAAGCTTCCCCTTTCAGTGACAGCACATCCTTTGTTTCCTCTGCTTCTGGAACTTTATAATATTCAAAAAAATAATTTACATTACGTAGATTCTGGTATCCGTTCTGCCATTCGGCAGTACCTCCTCCTGTCTCCAACAGCTCTCCATTAAGACGTTTATCATAAACCTCCGCCACGATATTGTCACTATTCTTTTCTTCTCCACGGACTCCCATATCATAAGTACCAAAAGAAGGAAGTGCTATATACAAACCATTAATATAATTGTTCACTGCACTTGCATTGGACAAGAATGTTTCACTATTGGGGGTTGTCATGGGGTCTCTATCTAGAAAATCGGAACACGCCGACATCATAACACTTGCCCCTACCGCTAATAATATATATAATTTTTTCATCATCATTATCTAATTAAAATGTAAAATCAAGTCCGAACACGAAGTTACGGTTCATCGGATATACCATACCATTACCATTTTGCTTCATCGGAGAAGTTAAACCCGGAGCCGTATTCTTAGCATCACCACCCGCTGACATATTTACCTGGTTCAGTGTTTCAGGATCAAACTGTTTCGGCAACTTTGTTATAGTAAACAAGTTGTCGCAAGTTACATACACTTTTAGATTGCTGATACCAATATGTTTCAACTGTTTTTTATTAAATGTATAAGCCACTGTTAGATTTTTCATACGCATATAAGCAGCATTTAACAAATAACGTGTCGTATTGTATCCAGTATTCACCAAAAAATCCTTATCATCTTTCCAACCAGTCAAACGAGGCAAATATCCATTTGGGTTCTCTGTACTGAAATAATCAAGATGTTCTTTAAAGTTATAGTTATTTCCACCAAACATATAGTTACTTCCAGCAATCGGGAAATCTCTTTTTGCCACACCTTGTAACAAGGTAGATACTTCGAAACCCTTATATCCAAGATTCAAATTAATACCGAAAGAATATTTAGGAGTAGTATTTCCAATAACCTGCAGATCTCCGTGGTCTGACAAAGTACCTTTACCACCATCCACTCTACCGTCACCATTAGTATCTATATATTTCAAGTCACCACGACGCCAAAGATCGTTTGATTTGAACGCCGTCAGATTAACTTTTCTCAGATAATCATCAATTTCACGATTCGACAAAAAGAGATCATCAGCACGATATCCCCAAATTTCACCGAGATCCATACCTTCATAATAACCTTTATTAGCAGCCAATCCTGTATGGTTATTATAAATAATACCTTCCGGATTATTGTATTTAGTCACTACAGCCTTATAGTTAAAAACATTGAAACCAACTCCATAACTGAAACCACATTTCAATTTATCATTCCAACTGACAGAAAGTTCCCATCCGCGATTACGCAAAGTTGCATTATTCACTTTTGCACGATCTTCCGAAGCGATACCACTGATACTTGGTATTGATTCTGCCGGACCAATCATGTCACGTGTCGTACGTTGATATAAATCAGCAGTAATTGACAAACGGTTCTTAAACAACATCAAATCAAAACCTAAGTTAGCATTATCCACTTTCTCCCAAGTAATATAAGGACTAATCATTTTCGGAGTTTGTGCAATCGTACCTTTGGAAGCTGTGGAAGAAGAGGTGCCCGGTAATAACCAAGCATTAGTCCCCTGTGCATCTAAGGGCATCTGAGCGATATAATCATATAAGCCCGCTCCATTTTGGTTTCCTAAACGACCATAAGAAACACGTACCTTCAACTGAGATACAGGCAGTGCCATTTTTTGGAAATAAGGCGTGCGAGCAATATCATAACCGGCAGAGAATGATGGGAAGAATCCCCAACGATGCCCCGCAGCAAAACGGGAAGAACCATCATAACGTCCACTGAACTCCAAAAAATAAATATTATTGTAGTTCCAATTCAAACGGGCATAAAATCCCATAGTAGACCAATGTGAACGGGCTTCACCTGCTATTACATTTCCACTGGCGTTGTCAAATGAGTAAATATCATTACTCAGCATACCATCTTTGTACATATATTCCTGTGAATCTTCTTTTAATTCCATTTGGTATCCTGCCATTGCCTTGAAGAAGTGATCTCCCCATTGATGAGTATATGAACTCGAGACATTAGGTGATAAGTAATAATTGAACATACTCCCACGAGTATAAGATCCGAAATACATATTCTTCCAACTAATACCAGGATAAGTAAATCCTTGTCTTTGATTAGTAGCATCACCCGGTTTAAAAGTACCCACAGGAGTTTCATACTTCTGATTATTTTCCATTATCAGATCGTTATTTTCTATATCAAAACGGATTTTCATTTCTCCGGTGATATCCCATCCCTCCAATGGAGTTACTGTTGCAGAAAGTGACAAAGCATCTGAAATACGGTTCCTCTGATAATGAGAATTTTTCAAATATAACATTTCATTCCAACTCGGCAAATTGTATTCTGAATCAACAGGCAACTGAGTAACCTGAGTAGGACGATGGCTACCAATCTTATTATATAGAATCATCTGATTCGCCATCGGACGTTTAATCATCTGCAAAGTAATATTATTATTCAAATTAAATCGTAACCAATTATTGGTCTTCATCTGTAATTTGGTATTCAAATTATACTTACTCAAATCATCCTGCACTTGATCCAGCAAACCCTCTTGATAAGTATATCCCATACCAATATAGTAGTTTACCTTGTCAGAACCACCCTGTACACTTAAGTTATGAGAATGACGGATAGACTTATCTTTAAAATAATAATCAAACCAATCAGTATTGCCATACTGATTATAATAGGCTCCTGCCCAATCATCACCGGAAGTATTAGCCTCAATACCCGGAAATTCTGCTGAATAAGGATTCTGCATAAAACCTTTAATCTTCTCAATAGTTTTATCCGGAATTCTCTGTAAACCGGAAGACGCTCCACCATTATCATATTGCTGATTATTATACATAGCGTATTCCAACGAGTTCATCATCTTTGGCATATTAATAGGTGAACTGAAACCAACTGTTCCACGATAGGTGACGCTAGCCCTCTCCTTTTTACCACTTTTTGTGGTAACCAATACTACTCCATAAGCTGCACGTGCACCATATACAGCAGAAGCGGAAGCATCTTTCAAAACACTGATACTAGCAATATCGGCAGGATTCACATTCTGCATACTCTGCTCTACTCCATCTACCAATACATATGGTTCTCCACCATTGATAGAACCAATACCACGAATACTAAATTTAATATCTGCACCGGTTTCACCACCGACACCACCTCCCACTGCGTCCGTAGCAAAATTTAAGCCTGCAATATTACCCTGCAAGGCACTTGTGACATCTGTAACAGGACGATTGACAATGGCATCATCTTTCAACGTAGCAACAGCTGCTGTAATCGTATTTCTTTTTTGTGTATCCATACCCACAACTACCACTTCATCCAATACTTTGGCATCTTCTTTCATCACATATTTATTTCCTTCCAATTTAGTAACCTTTACTTGCATCGGAGCGTATCCAACGTATGTAATAGAAAGTATACTTCCAACTTTTCCCTGAATTGAAAAATTACCGTCAATATCAGTAATCGTTCCTCCAGTGTTGCCTTTTACCATGACCGTTGCACCAATAATCGCCTCACCACTATCATCCACGACCTGTCCTTTTATCATCTTTTGTTGTGCTAATGCACCAAGAGGAAACAATAACAGGAGCATCAGAAAAAGAACAACCCGTCCCTGTTTTTTCACGAACTTCTTTTTTTCCATAATATTATATTTACTAATTAAGATTATACTGTTATTCTACGGCAGGATTAGCATAGTAATCAAACTCTTCTTTCACCACTTTCAACAAAGACTTATCATCTGTCACATCTACGTCCGTAGCCAAATCCCAGCTCATTATTCCACCGAAACCATTCTCACACACATACTGTGTTTTTTGGCGAATTGTAGTCTGACTATTGAGTGTATAGCTCTTTCCATTATACATCCATTCATCCACAGAAGTGTTAGTAAGATTACCTTTATTTATCAGATCATAATAAGCAACTTGTTCACCCGCTGTTCCGGTAGTTCCATAAAAAGGTACTCCCATCACCAATTTATTTTGAGGAATTCCATATTCAACAGCAGTTTGACCGTCTGATTTGAAACGTTCGAAAGAAAAAAGAGCCGCCTGAGGTCCATAACATTGGAAAGAGATAAAATCAACTGCAGCAATTGCTTCAGGAGTTATCTTATAAGAAACCGGATGCAAGGAAACCGTAAAAAATACATTTTTTCCTAATACGTTGCGCAGTTTTACTATGGCTTTGCTGTAATTAGTTAAGTCACTAGCATAATAAGCCCATTCAAAGTCAAGATCGACCCCATCCATATTATACTTATCCAAAACATTCTTAACATTATTAGCAAAGTTAGTGCGCGCAGTTTCATTACCAACCATCTTCAACCATTCACCACCAGCGATACCCAAACGTAGTTTTCGGTCTCCTACTTGTCCATTTAATGCAGCACGTATTTGTTCTAAACGAATAGCCCAAGTATGAGAATCTTTTCCGAGCTGTGCAGAATCATCATATTTCCAATAAGCAAGTGTTTTTGTATTATTCCAAATATTAGTATCAAAAGAGATAGGATTTCTACCCAACGTACCTACTTCCAAACTGCTAACGAATGTCTCATCCAAATATCCTTTGAATTTTTCTCCAAGAAAGAAATCTGCACGAGTATTAGGAATTTCAGCAGGCAGAGAACCCGTAAATTCTGTAGGGGTATTATTAGTGTCTACATATAATTTAGCCTTTCCTCCACTATAAGTTATCGCTACATAATGCCAAGCACCCGGCTTTAAATTGTCATTGACAATAGTTGTCGTAGAATTTCCAATAGTAAATTTTAAATTTCCTTCAGTTTCACCAAGTTGGAAAGATATAATGGTAGAGTTATTGTTTACCTTATTAAATAAATAAGCACCATCTATCCATTCAGTTATATATAGATAAGTACCAAATGTAAACTTCTTGTATGCCCCATCCGGGGAATGAAGTAAACCATCTCCACCGTTCATTTTTCCGGCACCATCAAATTTCACCACTCCATTACGACCTTCATAAGAAGGCATATATGATACTCCTGTAAATTCTGCGTCATTCACCGGCAGATCAAATGTCAAGTCACCGTCAGCATAAGGACGAGCTGTCAGATAAATCAAATCATTACAAGCACCCATACTTGCTCCAGAGATTCGATTTATCTCAAAAAAATCACCACGTATATAAGAACAATTAATAAATGATTTTTCTGTTGGATCCGGTTCATCTGGTTCTTCGTCATCACCCGGTTTTCCAACAACTGAACCTTCAGGAGGAGTGCCAGCTGGAACATCCACCCATTTTGTGTCTTTACAAGCTGCCAACATTCCAAAGAGGAAGAGACAAAAAAATAGGAATTTGCTTCTCATAAGTTTAATAATTAAGATTACCTTTTAATAATAGCAATGACTTTCTATCGTCATTCTCTGCTACAAATGTATAGAAGATTCAAGATTGTATGTGTTCTATTTTAGCTACGATTCTTCCAATTTTGTCTAAAATCGTCCATTTCATCGGATAATACGAGTTGTTTAGACATTTTTGGATACGTATATAAAACAAAATAGGAAAGGCGAAAATACCCTTTTTGAGCATTCCCGCCTTTTCTTTTTTTATTTCTACTTAAAGTAATACTTTTATAACTTCTCTATTTCATCTACTGTCAATCCCGAAGATTGTGAAATAACATCTATTGAAACCCCTGCCTTCTTTAAATTACGCGCAATCTCAATTTGCTTATTTCTTTCCCCTTCGGCACGTCCTTCCAAACGTCCCTCAGCACGTCCTTCTGCACGTCCTTCTGCACGTTCCGTGAATATATTATCTCTCAAAATAACAATATTATCCAAATGTCTATAATAAGCATTGAGTTCTTCCTTTGTCATCCGATCCAATTTCAATCGCTGGCGTGCCTCGTTCAATCCCGGTGCAGTAGCGTTATCGGGAATATCTCCTGTATTCAGATAGTAAATCCATTCTTCAAGCGGACTTCTTGCTACTTGATTGAAATCATTCACTTTCAATATATAATATTCCGGATAAAGTTGGCTGACAGTATCCACTTTGAAAGTTTGTTTTTGGAATGGAGTCAGTTCTAAAACATCCCCTTGATGAATTCCGCGAAATTCCGTTTTACCATGATATACAACATCTTTACCGCTACCTAAAGAGAAATAGACGATATTAACGCTATACACTTTACGAACTTTGTCGTAACCTTCTCCACGATTTATGTATTCGGTAACCAACTTAGATGTTCCAAATAACATACGCTGGAAATAAGCATATTCATTATTGTTTTGAACTTCTATTAAAATAAGCTCACCTTTAGAGTTTTCGGCAAGCAAATCCACACGATTATATTTATCGTACTCATCTTCTTGATTACTTTCACTCTCCAATAATTTCTGAATAAGGATTGATTCCCCTAAAAGGGTAGTCAAAAAACCTTCCAGTACGGCAAAATTAGCTTTATTACGCAATAAGCGTTTCATTGCCCAATCGAAACGAATATAATTACTTGTCATTTGTTCGCCTCCTTTTTCTATTTCTGTTTTCATTATAACAAAGGTAAAGGAAATATGTTGGAATCCCAAACAAATACAAAAACTAAATTAGCCAAGCTCATGTTATTCGACCCAGCGAACAATACTATTTGCCGAAAGACCTTATAAACTCCTCTGCCTTAGCAAGTGTTTCCGGTTTACCAATATCAATAAGTTGCAGATTTTCCACCGGATAACCAAAGAAGTTCGTTTGTCGACAGGTGAAGAGATAAAAATCCATGATAGAGAACTTTCCTTCCCACAGGGGAACTTCCATTAATTGGAATATAGCAGGTGAAAGCACATGAATGCCACTGAACGCATATTCTTGGAACAATGATTGTTCATATTGAAAACCTTCGGGTTTCACTTGACCTGTATCCTTGTTTATCCATCCGCAAAGTCTCTTCTCCGCATCGAGAAGCAGATAACGTGAAGTTTTACGTTGGCTTACCAATAAAGTAGCCAAACCATCAGTCTGCAAATGATAATCATAAAGTTCTTTCAAGTCCACATTCGAAAGAATGTCTACATTGTGTACAAGAAAAGGCTCATCGGAGTTCTCAAAAAAAGAACTGGCTTTCCGGATTCCTCCCCCTGTATCAAGTAGCACATCACGTTCATCGGAAATATGGATAGTAAGTCCAAAATTGTCATTCACTTTCAGGAATTCAAGTATTTGCTCGCCAAAATGATGAATATTAATTACTATTTCAGTAAAGCCGAATGCTTTCAGCTTCAAGATAACGTGCTCCAGCATGGGACGCCCGGCTACGGGAACAAGAGCTTTAGGCATAGTATCCGTCAGCGGTTTCAACCGACTTCCCAAACCGGCCGCAAATATCATTGCTTTCATAACGATCTTCTATATAGTTGCTTCAAATGTATGTTTTATATTCTGTTCGCGATGTACTAATTCCACTTTAACCCCAAACTCTCTATTCAGACGTTCCGCCAAATGCTGCGCTGAATAAACGGAACGGTGCTGTCCTCCGGTACAACCGAAGCAAACCGACAAATTACTGAATCCGCGTTCCATATAACGTTTGACGGAAGCATCCACCAAAGCGTAAACATGGTCGAGAAAACGAAGAATCTCACCGTCTTCTTCCAGGAAAGTTATCACGGGCTCATCCAATCCGGTAAAAGACTTATAACGTTCGTATTTTCCGGGATTATTCACTGCACGACAATCGAATACAAAACCTCCGCCATTGCCTGTCGGGTCATCGGGAATACCTTTTTTATAGGCAAAGCTCATTACCTTGACCGTCAGTTGACGCTTCTCCAAGCCATCCGTAAACTGCTTCAGTCCGGTCAGTTCACGCAACATTTTGCAGAGATACGGGTATTCCGGATATTCCTCTTTAAGCAACTCGCGCAAATTTGCGATAGCGTATGGAACACTCTGGATAAAATGAGGTTTTTTCTCAAAATAGCCGCGAAAACCATAAGCCCCCAACACCTGCAAAGTACGGAAAAGTACAAAATGACGGAGCTGACTATAAAAATAAGGTTCATCAATCGGTTGATATTTGCGAAGAGCCTCTATATATTCCCGTAACAATTCTTTCCGAAGGCTATCGGGATATTTTGCTTTGGCTTGCCACAAGAAAGAAGCAATATCATAATAAAACGGACCTTTTCGTCCTCCTTGAAAGTCGATAAGCCAAGGGGCTCCATCCTTTATCATCACATTGCGACTCTGAAAATCACGATACATAAAAGTAGCGGAAGAACTACGGAGCAAAACATCACTCATTTTCTGGAAATCATCCTCCAGCTTGTCTTCCTGAAACTCCATTCCGGTAGCTTTAAGGAAACAATATTTGAAATAATTCAAATCCCAAAGTATGGAACGCTGATTGAATTCCGACTGGGGATAGCAACGGGAAAAATCAAATCCGTCAGCTCCGGCAAACTGAATGGCAGGCAACAGACGGATCGTTTTACGAAGCAACTCTTTCTCTTCTTCGGAAAACACACTGGTAGCACGTCCTTTCTCAATAGCGTGAAAAAGTAAAGTATCTCCCAGATCTTCTTGCAGATAATACATTTTATCTTCCGACACGATGTGTACTTCGGGAACAGGAAGCCCATTCTTACGAAAATGTTCCGCCATATAAAAGAAAGCCTCATTCTCATCAACAGAAGTTCCATATACTCCAATCAGTGTTTGTGTTCCTGTCAGCCGGAAATAACGGCGATTGGAACCGGAGGAAGGTAATTCTGTTACATTTTCAGCGGGAACTCCCGTATATGACTGATAAAGTTTCTGTAATTCTTCGGTAATCATAGTTACATATTTTCGAGCAAAGATAGGAATTATAAACAAATAATACTACCTTTGCTTTCGTTTAACTGACCTAATCTCATGAGAATAAAAATCTTTATCCTACTATGTTTGACAGTTATTATGCAGTTTGCCGGTGTCACGCACCTAAAAGCCAGCCATTATTACTATAAACAGCTCTCCCTAAAAGATGGGGTGACTTCAGCCGTGAGATGTATCTTGACAGACAAACAGGGATTTGTATGGATAGGAACGAAGGCTGGAGTAAGCCGATATGACGGACATGAGCTAAAGAAATACGTTCATTCTCCAAACAATCCTCAGTCGATTCCCAATAACTTAATCCATCAGATTGCAGAAGATGAAATGAGCAATATTTGGATTCTGACCGACAAAGGAATAGCCCGCTATCAACGCCAAAGCGATGATTTTTTCTTACCTGCGGATGAAAAAGGTAATCCTATTATCGCCTATTCAACCTGCCTGACCAAAGACGGGGTCTTGTTTGGTTCTAAAGACAAAGTATACTTTTATAGTTATCGGGATTCTTCTCTTCGCCTTCTGCAGAAGCTGAATAAAGGGAGTAATTTTAATATCTCTTTACTAAGCCTATGGGACGAACATACTGTCCTTTGTTGCAGCCGGTGGCAAGGTCTTGTTTTGCTGGATCTGAATACGGGAAAGCATCGTCTCCCACCTTTCGATTGCGGAAAGGAAATCATGAATATGTTGATCGACTCACAAAACAGAATCTGGATTGCCCCTTACAATGAAGGTATAAAATGCTTCACCCATAACGGAGAGCTGGTGAAAGCCTATACTATTCACAATTCCGACCTAAGCAACAACGTCGTTTTAAGTCTTGCCGAACGGGAAGGAAAAATATGGATAGGAACAGACGGAGGCGGTATCAATATCCTTGAACCGAAAACAGGACGTTTATCCTTGCTGGAACACATTTCCGGAGGTGATAACTATTCACTTCCCGCCACCTCTATCTTTTGTCTCTACAATGATAGGAACAATAATATGTGGGCAGGAAGTATCCGCAACGGATTGATCAATATCCGGGAAGTCTCCATGAAAACCTATACGGAAGTCTTTCCGGGCAGTAACCGTGGATTAAGTTATAATACCGTACTCAGTCTTTATCAGGAATCGAACGACCGTATCTGGGTGGGTACAGACGGCGGCGGTATTAATCTCTTTAATCCTATCACAGAGAAATTCACCCATTACCCATCCACTTGGGAAGACAAAGTCGCTTCCATTTCCCCATTCACTTCCGGCAATCTGTTGGTTTCCATTTTCTCAAAAGGAATATTCGTATTCAACCCGGAAACAGGTGAGAAAACACCATTCATGATTATAGATCCGGAAACCTCCATGCGTCTCGGGAAGCGGGGAAAGACAGTCAATTTATTTTCCAACAGCCCTCATAGCGTTCTGTTACTTGGAGACCATGTATATCAATATGACTTGAAGAAGCAAACTTTCAATATTGCAACCGAACAAGAAGGACTGGACATTATCGGCACTTTCTTACCCATAACAAACTATGGGAATTATACTTATCTGAACGACATAAAGCACATTTATCGGCTGGATAACCGCACCAACCGACTGGAAGTTCTGTATCAATGCTACAAGGACACTATTATCAACTCTGTTTCATTGGATGAGCATGGAGAATTCTGGATAGGAAATAATTACGGGCTGCTTCATTATAATCCCGATAAAAAAATACAAACTCCCATATCCACTTCCCTTTTCTCGGAAGTCACATCGATTGTGTGCGACCAACAAGGAAAAGTATGGATAGGAACCAATAATATGCTGTTCGCCTGGCTAATCAAAGAACAGAAATTTGTGCTTTTCGGCGAATCGGACGGTGTCATTCAAAACGAGTACTTATCCAAACCCTGTTTGTTAAGTTCACAAGGCAATATCTATATGGGCGGAGTGAAGGGATTATTGCACATCAATAGTACCCTACCCTTAATCACTACCGAAATACCCCAACTTCAACTATCGGATATCATCATCAATGGTGAGTCCGTCAATGATAAGCTAAACAATAATCCAACGAGTATTTCCGCTCCTTGGAACAGCAATATAATCATTCGGATAATGTCTAAAGAAAAAGACATCTTCCGACAGAAAGTATACCGATATCAAATAGAAGGACTGAACGACCAACAAATAGAATCATATAACCCTGAACTGGTTATACGTTCACTCCCTCCGGGAAGTTATAAAATCACAGCGTCCTGCACAGCAAAAGATGGTAGTTGGATTCCCAATCAACAAGTATTGGTATTGACCATTCTTCCTCCCTGGTATCGCACATGGTGGTTTATCCTTAGCTGTGCGGTTCTCATTACTGTCGTTATTATCGAGACTTTCAGAAGGGCTCTGAAACGCAAAGAAGAAAAGTTGAAATGGGCGATGAAAGAGCATGAGCAACAGGTATACGAAGAAAAAGTACGTTTCCTCATTAATATCAGCCACGAACTACGCACACCGTTGACATTGATACACGCTCCACTTAGCCGGATATTGAAATCACTCTCTCCTGAAGAGCCGCAATATCTGCCCATAAAGGCGATTTACAGGCAGTCACAACGGATGAAGAATCTGATTAATATGGTACTTGACGTACGAAAAATGGAAGTGGGTGAAAGTAAAATACAGATACAGCCTCACTTCCTCAACCAATGGATAGAACACATCTCACAGGATTTCATCAGTGAAGGAGAAGCTAAAAACGTACGTATCCGATACCAACTGGATCCGCAAATAGAAACGGTAAGTTTCGATAAAGACAAATGCGAAATTATTTTGAGCAACTTGCTTATCAATGCATTGAAACACAGTCCGGAGAATACGGAAATCACTATTATATCAGAATTGCTTCCTGAAAAAGACAGAATACGTATCTCTATCACCGACCAAGGAAGCGGTTTGAAGCAAGTCAATACACAAAAACTTTTCACACGCTTCTATCAAGGCTCCGGAGAACAAAACGGAACTGGAATCGGACTGTCTTATTCAAAGATTCTGGTTGAATTGCAAGGTGGTTCCATCGGCGCATACGACAATCAGGAAGCAGGTGCGACTTTCTTCATTGAATTGCCGTTAAGACAAGAATCAGAAGAAATCATCTGTCAACCGAAAGCCTATCTGAACGAACTGATGAGTGACGACAGCCATGAACAAGCACCCGGCAATGATGATTTCGATACAACTCCATATACAGTTTTAGTTGTAGACGACAATCCGGATTTAACAGACTTCCTGAAAAAATCGTTGGGAGAATACTTTAAACGGGTAGTGATAGCTTCGGATGGTGCAGAAGCCCTTCAACTTATCAGAAGCCACACGCCGGACATAATTGTCAGCGATGTAATGATGCCTAGAATGAATGGATATGAACTCTGCAAAAGTATCAAGGAAGATATCACAATCAGCCATATCCCTATTATTCTGCTAACGGCAAGAGACGACCAGCAAAGTCAATTAAGCGGTTACAAGAATGGAGCGGACGCCTATCTGACAAAGCCTTTTGAGATAGAAATGCTTATGGAAATCATTCGTAACCGATTGAAAAACCGTGAGTCTACCAAGAAAAGATACCTGAATGCCGGAGTAATCCCTGCACCGGAAGAAAGTACGTTCAGCCAGGCAGACGAGACCTTCCTGCTCAAGTTAAATAAGATCATTCAAGAAAATCTGGACAACAGCAGTTTGGATATAGCCTTTATCTGCAAAGAAATCGGTATGAGCCGGGCTTCACTTTACAATAAGTTGAAAGCCCTGACCGATATGGGGGCTAATGATTATATCAATAAGTTCAGAATGGAGAAAGCAATAGCATACATTACCGGAACGGATATGACATTTACAGAAATAGCCGAGAAAGTCGGCTTCACCACTTCACGTTATTTCAGTACAACTTTCAAACAATATACAGGGGAAACTCCTACACAATACAAAGAGAAACGAAAAAAGTGAATATTCACCGACTGTTGACACAGTCACCGGAATATTCACTTTCCAGATGCGGACTCCGCACCTAAAATTTATCACTCATTTGATTTTACCCATTCACTTTCTTATAATCCTCCAGAAACTTCTTCAATCCCGAATCCGTCAACGGATGATTGAGTAATCCCTTAATAGCGCTCAACGGACAAGTAGCAACATCAGCACCCACTTCCACACATTCTATAATATGCTTCGTATTACGAATCGAGGCTGCCAGTACTTGTGTCTTATAATCATACGTATGATACATACGTACAATATCAGCAACAAGCCCTACCCCATCTTCACAAATATCATCCAACCGTCCTACAAAAGGCGAAACATAAGTAGCTCCGGCTTTAGCCGCCAACAAAGCCTGTCCCACAGAAAAGACTAATGTACAATTCGTACGAATCCCTTTTTCCGTAAAATGCTTGATAGCTTTGATGCCATCCGCAATGCATGGCACTTTCACTACAATATGCGAATTGAGTGCTGCCAGTTCCTCTCCTTCACGAATCATCCCTTCGTAATCGGTAGCTATCACTTCGGCACTTACATCACCATTGACGATATTACAGATTTTAATATAATGTTCACGTTGGTTTTGGGTTCCCTTGATACCTTCTTTCGCCATTAGCGAAGGATTGGTAGTCACTCCGTCAAGTACTCCGAGATCATACGCTTCTTGGATTTGCTCCAAATTGGCTGTGTCAATAAAAAACTTCATACTTCTAAATTTTAATGGTTAACTATCTAGTAGTCAAAGATAAGAATTAATTCTCATCTTTCCTATAATCAGGCAATGGTAATTGCCGGATCAAGATAAACATCCTGGATAGCATTCAATAATTCTACACCTTTATTCATCGATTTTTGGAACGCTTTACGTCCGCTAATCAACCCCATACCTCCGGCACGCTTATTGATTACGGCTGTAATAACCGCATCACGTAAGTCGGAAGCTCCGTGCGACTCACCACCGGAATTGATTAAACCGACACGCCCCATATAACCATTGGCAACCTGATAACGACAAAGGTCAATCGGATGTTCCGAAGCCAGTTGGGTGTACATACGTTCATCCGTCTTACCGAAACCTATTGCTTTGAAACCACCATTATTCGTAGGAAGTTTTTGTTTGACAATATCTGCTTTGATCGTAACTCCGAGACGGTCGGCCTGTCCGGTCAAGTCAGCAGCAGCATGATAATCCACACCATCTTTCTTAAAATCACTATTACGCAGATAACACCACAGGATAGTGGCCATCCCCAATTCGTGAGCATACTCGAAAGCCTCAGCGATTTCCACCAATTGGCGACGACTTTGTTCCGAACCGAAATAGATAGTAGCACCGACAGCCGTAGCTCCCATATTCCATGCTTCTTTCACTGTACCGAACATCACCTGATCATACGAATTAGGATAGGTCAGCAATTCATTGTGATTCAGTTTAACTACAAACGGAATTTTATGGGCATATTTGCGTGCCACCGCTCCCAGAATGCCGAATGTAGAAGCGACCGCATTACAACCACCTTCAATAGCCAATTTCACAATGTTCTCCGGATCGAAGTAGATAGGATTCGGAGCAAAAGACGCTCCGGCAGTATGTTCAATATCCTGATCGACAGGAAGAATGGATACATAACCGGAATTAGCCAAACGTCCATGTCCGAGAATAGCTTGCAAGCTGTTCAGCACTTTTATATTACGGTCGGAATCAATCCATATTTTATCTATCGTATCGGGAGAAGGCACATAAATCAAAGACTTATCAATAGTCTTACAAGTGTGATCCAGATAATATCCGGCTTTATCTCCCAACAAATCAATTACTTTACTCATAACTTTACTTTTTTAAATATACAACACTTTATTTCTTCTTTCCTTGATTGGCTACCGCTTCCATCATTTTTTTGATTTCTTCCGCATTTCCAAGAAAATAATCATTGGAGACATTCAGGTTCTCGTCAAACTCGAATACATAAGGAACGGCAGTAGGCAGATTCAGTTTTACAATTTCCTCATCAGAAATATGTTTCAGATGTTTGATGATACCTCGCAGACTGTTACCATGAGCCACAACCAATAAAGTATGGGCTGTTTTCAGGTTGGGAAATATATCCGATTCCCAATAAGGCATAATACGTTCAATGGTATCTTTCAGTGATTCGGTACGGGGAAGTTCGGCATCGGGAACTTCATGATAACGGTAGTCAAAACGCGCATTCCGCAAGTCACTTTCCGAAAGCGGATTAGGGGCAATATCATAGCTACGACGCCAAATCAGCACTTGTTCTTCACCATATTTCCCGGCAGTTTCCGCTTTATTCAATCCTTGCAAATCGCCATAATGCTTTTCGTTCAGACGCCAGTTCTTTTCAACAGGTATCCAGTCGAGATCCATTTTATCAAGAACACAATTCAGCGTCTTGACAGCTCTTTTCAAGTAAGAGGTATAGGCTTTATCGAAATTGAAGCCATAATCCTTCAATGTCTCGCCTGCTTTCTCAGCTTCGGCAATTCCTTTTTCGGTCAGATCGACATCTGTCCAACCCGTAAAGCGGTTTTCTTTATTCCAAGCACTTTCTCCATGACGAAGCAATACTATTTTTTTCATTTTTATTGGTCTCCTTTCTTCTTTAGTTATATATAGAACAGTTTGTTTCGCTACAAAGTTCACCAAAGAAGAAGGAGTTGCCAATACCTAAAAATGCTGATTTTATTCTTTCATCGGTTTCTCGTCAAGAAAACACGATTCGTAATTGTATCGGGTAGTTCCGATTCATAATGCGTCACCATAATCATCGTCTTATCTTTGCGTCGGCAGAAAGCCTCAATCACTTTCTTTACCCGGCGACGATTATAGGTATCCAAGCCATGAAGCGGTTCATCCAGAATCAGCAGTTCCGGGTCTTTGACGAAAGCTCTTGCCAGCAAGGCCAAACGTTGTTCTCCACTGGATAGTTGCAAGAATGGTTTATCTTTTAAATCTGCAATACCGAATATATCCATCCACCACTCACAGATAGCCATCTGTTCCGGTTGAGGACGTTTATACAGACCGATACTGTCATGCAAACCACTGGCTACAATCTCAATAGCAGGCAAATTCTTGAGATAGGCACGATGCATCTCCGGACTGACATAACCGATATGTTTCTTGATTTCCCAAATACTTTCTCCCGTTCCTCTTTTCCGCCCGAAAAGACTGATATCACAGGCATACGACTGCGGATTATCTGCACAAACCAGACTCAACAGGGTCGATTTACCCGCTCCGTTTTCCCCACTTAATGCCCACTTCTCACCGCGACATACCGTCCAATCCAATTCTTTCAGGATAGTACGGTCATCATAACGAATACTCACCTTATTCAATTTCACGACTTCATCCGAGTCATAGGTATTTCCGTCATAAGGCAAATCGATAATCCGTTTCTGCAACTCCTCAAAAGAATCAACCGTATCTCTGTCATGAAAAGCTTTCAGATAAGCCTCACGTGCCATTTTAGGAAAGACCTCCATCTTATCCACAGGAATGACATGAGTAATAAACGAAGGTATATCATCCAGCATAGAAAGAACTAAGACGATCTGCACCGACGACATCTTTGTCAAACGCTCAAGCAAGGAGAACAATAATTCGCGGGTAGGTGCATCCAAACCGATGAACGGATTATCCATAATCAGCACACGAGGTGCCGTCAACAGAGTTTTAGTGAGTTGGAACTTACGTAGTTCACCACTGGAAAGTAAAATTATCTTTTTGTCAAGAAGAGGTTCGATATGGAAGAGTTCAAACAATTCATTTTTCAGCTTGTCGTCTTTGATTTCGCCCAACATCTCACGAACATCCGGCACTTCATCCTGATCATGAGCATTCCAACGCTGCTGATAGTAGTAATTGGTATCGGCTGCCCCATAAGTATCACGGAAAGCAATATATTTCACATTATCATAAACAGTCTGAGTGACCGAAGGGGAAAAATCATATTCAATCGTTCCCTCACGCAAAGGATATTTTCCTATCAAAGTATCTACAAAAAGACTTTTACCACCACCATTAGGACCTACAATAGCTATATGTTCATTCGCTCCGATAGTTGCCGTGATGGGTTTGGCTAAACGCACAAGCGGGTTGCGTGCTACGCCCCCCGCCATGCTAAATGTATTTTGACTCATATTCTTTTATTCTGTTTTATAATTGCCCGCAAAGGTAACAATTTTATCATAAAAGACGCCAAATTGCAAACATATTCTTATTCGTTCCGTATAGGGAATATCTTTACTTACTAAACCCGTAAGGTGGACATTCAAAATTGGTAATATCCAATTTGTATTCCATCATATCTTTCAACTCATGTATGGGACGTTCCAATTCATAAGGTATCGGTTGTCTGCTGAATTGCTGGAAGTAAAGCAAACAAGCATCCCGCCACCAGACAGCATCCCGTGCCTGAATCTTCAGGCGGTGTTGCACATCACGAAAACGTTCGGAATCAATATACGGTTCCATCCTGTCCCACACTTTTTGAAAGTTTCTCACTTCGTTTACACCACGATCATACGCGTAGCACAGTTCTGTCCAAAGTGTACGTCCGCTCTTCATCTGATGATTCCAAGGAACATGGTGAAACCAAAGGAGCAGATTCTCCGGACAGGTATTCACATTGTCCAGTTGCTCGCATAATGGAGAATGGTATTGTCCGGTAGCATTACTTCCTGTACTGCTGCGGTCGAAACCTATTCCCATGTTGTCGGCACGGTGGTAATAAGGAGGCAGCCAATCCGGGCGAGCATCGGGAATATCACACCAGGGTTCCGGTCCGTAATGATGTCCCCATGCAAAGATATGATGCAAGCCGAGAGGCATCATGTAGTCTACTACTGCTTCTCTCGATTTCTGAAGCACTTGGGAGTTGAGAAAGGAGAGTTCAGCGTCAATTTGCTCTTTTTGAATGACTTCTCCTGCCGGAGTATCGGTTTGCGCACCGGTAACGGGAAGAAAAGTTTGTTTCAACCATTCTTCTCCTATCTGTTCGGAAGAGAGCGAATGTTTCCATGCCAATCGTCCGAAAGCATACCAGTTGGCTTGAGCAAAAGGATGTCCACACCAATTAGTATCATCACCGATATTTGCCACTCCGGAAATAGCCGTGAGCGGATGAAAGAATAAAGAACCATCTGTCACACGGGCAACGGTAGAGCCTTTGCCTTGCAGATAAGTATCACTGTCTAAACACTCTTTCCACATAGGAGCAAGGAACGCAAGATGATTGGAAAAGCCAAGATACTCTTGTGTGATCTGAAACTCGGGCATAACTGCCGTCTTCTTCATAGCTCCGAACAGCGGGCTGAATGGCTCACGGGGTTGGAAATCTATCGGACCGTTCTTGATCTGCACAATAACATTATCCCGGAACTTACCATCCAAAGGTTCAAATTCAAGATAGGCTTGTTTGGCACGGTCGCTGTCGGTAGGAGAATAAACGAAAGCACGCCACATCACAATTCCATGATAAGGCCTCAACACATCAGCAAGCATATTGGCTCCTTCGGCATGAGTGCGTCCGTAATCACACGGACCGGGCTGCCCTTCGGAATTCGCTTTCACCAGAAAACCTCCGAAATCGGGAATCAGAGAATAAATCTCTTTGGCTTTCTGCTTCCACCAGTCTATCACTTCTTTATTTAACGGATCGGAAGTGGATAAACCGCCTAAAGCTGCGGGAGAAGAGAAATTGATAGAAAGATATATTTTCAAGCCATAAGGGCGGAAAATATCGGCCAAGACTTTGACTTTCTGCAAATAATCATTAGAAAGTATTTTAGGACTTGCATTGACATTGTTTATTACGGTGGCATTAATGCCGATAGAAGCATTGGCACGAGCGTAGGCTTCATAACGGGGAGAGACAACAGACGGAAGTTCGTCCCATTTCCAAAGTGAATGTCCGGCATATCCGCGTTCGATTGTACCATCCAAGTTATCCCAATGATTCAGGATACGAATTCGATAATCAGGTCGTTCGGAGATATCGAGGGATTGCAAAGCTGATTCCGGTAGTTGTCCGGTAGCTTGCAGACGGAGTAAATGATACGTTCCATAAAGTACTCCTTGTTCACCGGAAGAAGCTATCGTTATTTGACTGCCACCTTTGGAGGTCTGAATCGTATATCCCTCATTTCCAAGTGCACGAAGTTCTTTATTATTCCGAACCTCCAAAGTAACCGGGATTCCTCCCTGCCAGAAGTTCTGTAATTCGGAAACGGCAATACGTAATGTAGGCGATTGTTTCTTGCTGCTAATTTCCGCTTTCGCTCCCAATGCATAACGAAGCCACAAGGCACTTCCATCTTCTGCCCAAATAGAAAAAAAGCAAAAAAACAAAGTGAATGTCAATGCAAATATATTCCTCATAGTACAAAGTATGTTATCACAATTAATTTACAGTATGATAGCATAAGTCAATTAAGCATTCATACTTAATAATAACCGCCTCTACCTGAAAAATCCCTATTACCTAATATTCTGGTAAAAGTAGGTATGTTTTTCAAATAGAGGCGGTTGTTTTAATGTATCCTATTATTCATCTTTTCCCTCAATGGTAATGATTCGCCCGTCTGCATCATACTGAAGTTCGCAGACTTTCAAGCTACGGAGCCAAGTCTTCCCCTCTGATGGTACACAATCGTGATGAAACAGATACCACTTGCCTTTAAACTCTACAATAGCATGGTGAGTAGTCCATCCTACCACCGGAGTCAGAATGACTCCCTGATAAGTAAACGGACCATAAGGGTTATCACCTATTGCATAGCAGAGCAAATGAGTGTCTCCCGTAGAATAGGAGAAATAGTATTTACCATTATATTTATGCATCCACGAAGCTTCGAAGAAACGGCGTTCTGTATCCCCTGCTGTCAATGGCTTACCGTCTTCATCCAGAATTACCACTGCCCGGGGTTCTTCGGCAAACTCCATCATGTCTTCACTCAAACGAGCAACACGCGACGGAATTGCTTCCTCCTCTCCTTCCGGCAAAATAGCAGATTCCAAGGCTTTATTATTACGGTAACGTTGAAGTTGTCCACCCCACAATCCACCGAAATACATATAATAGTTACCATCTCCGTCATCCCATACAGCCGGATCGATGCTGTAACTTCCCTTCATCGGATTAGCTTCCGGTATAAAAGGACCATAAGGTTTATCACTCACAGCTACCCCGATACGAAATATATCATTCTGATCTTTCAATGGAAAATACATATAGTACTTACCATCTTTACAAACCACATCACAATCCCATAGTTGACGACCCGCCCAAGGAATATCCTCTGTGGAAAGCACCACTCCATGATCTTTTATTTCACCGTTCATCACATCATCCATAGAATACACGTGATAATCTTTCATATTGAAATGATCGCCATTATCATTTTCGGCAATACCACTTTCCCAATCATGCGAGGGATAAATATACAGTTTGCCATCAAATACGTGTACGGCAGGGTCAGCCATATAATCACCGGGAACTAAATATCTTTTTTCTGTTTTCATGCTTTTTCGGTTTTCTGTTAGAAACTTATTTTGTTTTTTCAGCCTCTTTGATAATCAGGTCGACTACCGGTTTCGGCCGATAATTGCGATCAAAAAGTAACGGATAATCCGTGCGACCTCTCATCGGCCAGTCATTACGCCAAGAATTCTGATCGGCTACTCCCCAAAGAGTAACCCTAGTAATGAGGTTATGGTGTTTCAGGAACAGGCGGAAAAAGTCATTCATTCTTTCAGTCCATGCTTTCGATACCTCTTCCGGCAATCCATCCGGATAAGGATTCATCTCTTTTTTATATTCAAAGGAAGCGGAAACCTCTGCACCTACATTGGGATTCGGTGATGGTATCACCGTCAAATCCAGTTCTGTTATCATTATCTTCACTCCTGTTCCAGCAAAAGCCAACATACTCTTCTCAAATTCACTGATTTTCGGGTAGTCCATGCCGATATGCCCTTGCATACCTACGGCATCAATACGGATTCCACGTCTTTTCAAATCGTTCACCATCTTCACGACGGCTTCTCTTCTGCCCGGTTGGGCCATTGAGTAGTCATTGTAGTAAAGTTCGGCATCCGGATCGGCCTCGTGTGCATATTGGAAAGCCAATGGGATATATTCTTCCCCCAGAATCTCATAAAACTTTGTCTTGCGATATGCTCCATTATCTTCAATCGCTTCATTTACTACATCCCAGCCTTTGATGCGGCCTTTATAGCGTTTCACGATGGTAGTGATATGGTCTTTCATCCGTTTCTTCAGGACTTCCGGAGAAACATTGTTCCCGTCCTTATCTACGCAAAACCAAGGGGCCAATTGTGAATGCCAAATCAGGCAGTGACCAATGATAGCCATTTGATTGCTCTCACCAAAACTGACAAATTCATCTGCCTGCGCAAAATTATACTTATTTTCTTTCGGATGAATGACAGAAGACTTCATGCAGTTTTCCGCCACGATGGAATTAAAATTCTTCTTTACAACTTCAACAGCTGCGACATCCTTACCGGAACTTTGATGTGTGTTCACTGACACGCCAATCAGAAACTTGTTTTTCAAAGCCTTTTTCAGCGAATTTCCATCTTTCGCAAAAACTTCTCCATAAGAAAAAGAAAACATCACTGTCAACAACAGAATTATTCGTTTGAGTTTCATACGTTATATTTTTGAGTAATAAACATTCTACTATCTTATCTATTCGCTTTTTTTACAGCGCGATTCTATCTCCTCATTTATATTGTCAATTACATTATCTTCCAGTTCATATTTAGAAATAATGAACATAGCGACCAAAAGTAACAATGCCGGGATAACGGCCACAAGCCACAGTATTCCCTGTTCGGCAAAAGGCGATTGTGACACTTCATTTGTCTGGTCGAATCCGACAAAAGCCATAACAAGTCCCGGTACAACTCCCCCAAGAGCCATTCCCGCTTTATAGAAAATACCGGTCAAAGCATTGACTATGCCTGAAATACGCTTACCATGAGTATATTCTCCATACGAAATCACTTCGGGAACCAAAGCCCACATGTATCCTGTCGCAATAATGACTCCGGTAGATTTTATGAACTGCGCCACAAAGACCAACCATATCTGCGTTTTGAGTACCGGAACCACAGAAATAATATACAGTAATGCCATACCCAATATAGCGACTGAAAGGAATACATAAAACATTTGCTTTTTTCCAATGGCACGTTTAATGGCAGGTACCATCGGCATGAAAATGAATGCGGGTATCGAGCCCAAGGCCATGAAATAAGGTAACATCTCCGGTGCACGTACATTATAAATCATATAATATGAACCGGCAGAATTACCAATGGCCATCATTGCAAAAGCAGTAATGAAAAAGAACGCCAAAATACGCAAAGGTTTATTTCTACAAAATTCTACCCACAAGTCGGACACTTTTACTTTAGATGTCTCCTCCTGATCCATAACCACACGCTCCTTCGTCTGGCTAAAGCAGAACACCAATAACGCCAATCCGATAACAGCATAAATAGTCATCGTAATAAACCATGCGTTAGCAGATGCAGTAGTATTGATTTTGCCATCGGGAGACAACACCTTCACCAGTATCGGAATACCGTATGCCACGGCCAAACCGCCCAAATTGGCAAGAAACATACGCACTGACGTCAACACCGTGATTTCATTCGTATCGCGGGTAAGTGACGCATTCAGTGCTCCATAAGGCACATTAATCAATGTATAACACATGGATAATCCAACGTAAGTGAAATAGGCATAGAACAGTGAGCCCGAAAAGCCGTTCCAAAAACAAAGAATAGCAAAACCAGTCAGCGGAATTCCTCCCCAAATAAGATATGAACGGTATTTACCTAGTCTAGGATTGTGTTTATCGACGAAAGCACCCACCAGAGGATCCCAAAGGACATCCACTATCCTGACAATAAGAAACATCACGGCTGCCACTTCCGGTTTAAGTCCATATACATTGGTATAAAAAATCAGCAGATACATACATACGGTCTGGTAAATAAGGTTTTGCGCCAAATCACCGGAACCGAATCCTATACGTTGAAGCCAAGAGAGTTTATAGAAACCTTTCGCTTCATTGGTCTTTATTGTATTCTCCATAAAATAGATAAATTGGTCATTTTCTGTTTTTCGTATTCATTTCTATCAAGATAGCTGCTGCCACTCGTTGCCCTAGCGTCTTTTTATCCAATGGATGAATATCATTCCATTCTCCTAAATCACTATTTTTAATCAGAGTAACATTTTTATTTGTATCGGCTACTTCCGCCTGCGCTTTCCGGAATTCCGCCCAGGCAGCGCGTCCTCCTTTATCTGTGGGTGAAAGAAAATCCGCCAGTTCAATGATATAGAAAGGCATATCTGATCTATTCCATCGTTGTCTCCAATCGCTAATCATAGCCGTCAACAAGTCTTTATACTCATTTCTGCGTGAGACATTCGATTCTCCCTGATACCAGATAACACCGGATACCGTATAGTTCAGCAAAGGAGCAATCATGGCATTATACAGTCCTGTGGGTTTATAATGAAAAGCCGTTTGTCCCGGAGCAGCGGGCATAGGAGCACCGAGATGATATTTCCAACTCCCCTCCAGATTGATCTCCGATTCTCCTTTTTCCGGCTGACCTTTTCCGAAAAGAATTTTATAAGGCTTCTCCTTTACAAATTGAGGACGACCGCCATAACTGAAAAGGCGTATGGTTATTGTATTTTTTCCGGCTTTCAGCAATCCGGCAGGAATGGTATAGATACGGGGAGGATACTGATAAGAGACAGTCCCCACAAATGTGCCATTTACATAAACAGAATCCGCATCCACGATGCATCCCAAGCGAAGAGTCGCTTTCTCTCCCGCCTGTTGTGCAGACACCTGAAAGTCTTTACGGAACCAGTGGGAACCATTGATGGTATTTAGTCCGTTTGTTGTCCAGCCGGAAGCAAACAAATCTGTTTCTTTCCAATTGCTATCATCATAATCGGCAGCATACCAAGGGGTAGCCTCATGCATCCCTTTATCTCCCTGAAACAACGCCACATTCCAAGCATGACTTTTCTTCCTCTCCTCTTTTTTCATTGATTCCACCAAGTCGTCCGATTCATAGATACGCTTTTCATTCAAATAAAATGGAAAAGGCTTCAACCCTCCCTCACTGATCCACGCTTCTACCGGTGAACCTCCGACACTGGAATTTATGATTCCTACCGGAACTTTTGTCTTCTGATAGACATCTTTAGCGAAGAAATAGACCAAAGCAGAGAAAGGCATCACATTTTCAGGAGTCATCGCTTGCCAGGAAATTCCCGGAATATCTGCCTGCGGAGCATGAAAATTATAGAGCAGAGGTGTTTTTATATAGCGCACCATCGGATAGTTACTGTCCGTAGATATTTCATCGCGAAAACGATCTGTAACCCGTGAAACAGGCAATTCCATATTCGACTGCCCGGAACATACCCACACATCACCAATAAGAATATCCTTTAATTCGATATCATTAATAGTCATCGTATAAGGTCCGCCGGCTTTCAAAACAGGCAAAGTCACTTTCCAGTTGCCTTGTGCATCGGCAACAGTCTTATATTTCTTTTTCAGGAAAGTTATATCAACGGTTTCATCAGGATCAGCCGTTCCCCAGATATTGACAGGTTCCCCACGCTGAAGTACCATTCCGTCGGAAACAAGAGCCGGAAGTTTAACCTTTGCTCCGCCCAACAAGGCGAAGCAAAGGAACACAACTACTAACCCTACCTTATAAAACCAATACTTATTCATTCTGTCTTTTCTTTTATATGTCTTTATTTCATGATAATTTAGCAAGAGAAGAACTCCATCGGGATTCCACTTTGCAAACTTAGGAAGTTTCTTCCCACTTACCCAGAAATTCTGATTCAAATCATTACTCGCTTGTTACATCATCGTTTACGTATGTTACAAAAACTTGTTGCAATGTTACATTCAAGCTGAAACCACCGATAAACAGGAGGAAAGGGAAAGTTTTAGAACGAGCGGATTACAGTAGTTATTGTTATTCATTTGATCCGCTCCAAGATCATAACAACTACTGTAACCCTCACTCTTCCCTTCTTTAATCGTTATAAAATCATTTATTCCAAATCTCCGGTAAAGTCTTCGCTGACATCTTTACCAGCCAAACCATCGGCCACTCCCTTATAAGCATGTTTACGTGCATAATTAGCATCCCAAAGGTTCGGAGCGTCATCCGGTATCCAATTCACATGTTCTTTTTCATTGTCCGATACTCCCCAGATGGTAATACCATATTGTTTGTCCGCCGGGATATACTTCTTGTACATATCAATGACATACTGATACATTTCTGCCTGTTGTGCCAGATTTTCAGTAGTAGGCGACGAGGTGTTAACCTTAATATCCAACTCGGATACTTTAATCAACTTGCCGGTAGCACCCAGTTTCTGGAACATTTGAGCAATATTGTCTTTATTGGAATCAATAGCAATATGCATTTGTGTACCGATACCATCCACTGTGGCCCCTTTGCTTTCGATGTATTCCACATATTTAATCAGACCATCACACTTATTGAGGTTATATTCCAGATTATAATCATTGATGAATAGTTTGTCATCCGGATTTCCATATAAGCGGGCAAGTTTGAAGGCTTCTACAGCATAATCTTTCGGAGTCAGGAAATAATCTTGCCAATAGAATTCATCAGAAGCCAGATCAGTTTTGCCTTTACCAGTCTTAATGTCTGATGTTTTTGCATCATCCATCGGTTCATTGACTACGTCCCATGCATGAACATAAGGTTTGCAATGGGTAACCATCTTTGAAATCCAGTCTTCCATAGCATCTCTGATAATCTCGGCTTTTTCTTCGTCGGTCTTCTCAATGATAGTAGGACCGGAAGCACGAATGACAGCACGAGTCGTCTCGATTTCTTCCAAAACAATATCATCAATATAATAATCTGCTGCCACTAAACCAAAATCAAATAAAAGTTTGGTATGCCCTCCAGCCTTTGCTGTAATAGTCCATTCAATCAGATTCCACGTATTGGTCACATCCTTTGGACCAGAAAAATCCGCATTATCCTGTACTTGCATTTGGATCTTACCATTAGAAACTGTAGACTTAACCCATGCAGAAACCTTATACTGTGTTCCCTCAACAAGCGGTGCAGCCAAAGTGTAACATGCTTGAGCAACATGTATTTGATCCCCTGCCGCAGGATTGGTTAACTTCATTGCATATTTACTTCCATTAACCCCCTCTCCTTCTTCGGATATATCTCTGGATGAACCATTTCCCCAAGAATTCCATGGGTCAATTGTCCCAGATTCAAAGTCACCATTACTAATGAGATTTACCACAGTAGGCTCACCCTCCAAATCTACAACAACAATATCATCTATGTAGTAAGTCATATTAGCAACAGCACCTAAATCTATTCGGAACTGAAGCTTATCAGAATTTTCAGCAGGCATTATATCCGTACCTATCAATTCCTTATTATAAACAATCTGCTGCCAACTATTCGAAGTTGGAATCGTTTCTTTTCCATCAATATTAGGATACGTTGTATTCATTCCTTCAAATGCCAGACGTACAGCACCTACTCCTTCTGATTTGATAAAGAAAGAGATTTGGTAACGATGCCCTTCGATTACAGGTATTGCTTCACTCTGAATCTCCAAATCCCACGGTTTGGCCGAACTTGCACTTGTAACGGCCTTGATACAACCTTTCGTATTACCCAACCCTTCTGTTGCAGAATGTTCAACTGTCGCTTTTCCTCCTCCCCAGGAAGCCCACGGAACTATATCCTCGTCAAAACTGCCATTCTGTAAGAGATTTGTTCCAGCCGGCCCCGGAATAACTTCCGGTGCAATCAGACTATTCAGATAACTCGCATTCTGATTAGTGTGCCAAATCAGACAGTGCCCATAAATGCTGATACCCGCTTCTGTGGTCTTTGTAAACAACTGATCGACCTTATCAAATTTCAAATTCCCTTTAGAATCGACCATAGGACCGTGCTTCATGGCATATCCTATCGTCAGATCATTAAAGTTCTCATTCACAATGGTAGTCGTTGTCTCGTCACCAAGATATTCATCCATCCCCACTCCGATACCCAACTTAAAGTTGGGATCGGATAAATATTCTTTCAACGGCTTGTAACGGGAAATCTTTTCAGCCAACTGTAAAGGCAGTTCGGAAGAAGTAACCGCTCCATGTGTAGGGTCTTTATACCACTCCATCTTATTATCGTCACACGATGTCAATATCAGCACCGACAAGGCAACAAACGGAAGCATATTTCTGTATTTCATAATCTTTTCAATTTAAAGTCATTATTATTCTGCATCCTCTTCTTCGTCCGGGAAATCGGTATATTCCGGCTTCGTCAAAGGTACGACACGCCAGTTATCAATATAAATTTTCACGGAAGTTGCTTTGGATAGAAACTCTGTTTCTTTATCCGAGCTCGCACCTGTGATCTTATCCAATGTAATATCAGAGTTCTCAAAATAGAAACCGAAGTTGGCATAAGAAGCAGATGCACGGGTAGCGGCCACATCGGCAAAAGTGGTCCAAGCTCCGCTGGATGCTTTCGATTTGTAGAATTCACTGAACGGAACAGTTACAGTCTGCCAACCGGTTGTCTGGAAAGGAACGATCTTTCCGCCTACAAGCCACGGTACGTAATTATAACAGTCTCTCTCCCATTCTCCACCATTGAATCCGTTCTGACCACAAATCTTCAGGAATCCGGATTCAGACCAAGGTTCGGGCACATAGATTTCAAACTGAATAGCACATTCGGCAACAGGAGTTTCAGCAGGGACACCCAGCGTCAACCAGTCAGGATCAGTGCCATTACCAGCTGTCCAAACTTCAGCACAACGATTCTTCGCTGCTGCCACCGGCAACTGTCTTTCTAATGGCAAACGACAGTAAGCACCTTGCGACACATTACCTTCACCAATCGAAGCAGATTCCAGTTCGGTTGTTTGAATCATACTTTCAGAATCGCCCCATGCCCCTTGTGCACCCACTCCATCGAAGTTCAACAACAAGCCTTTCTTATAATTGAAATAGGCAGGAGAATAAGCACCACCATTCGAACCTTCTACGAAAATAGAACCGCCCTCTTCAGAAACTCCGGCAGGCATATCCACCATAAAATATTCACCGTCAAGATCAGAAATAATACCTTCTGTCACCACCACATTTCCGGGGAAAATGACTTTTGCTATTTCCGTCAATCCACTTCCATAAACAATGATAGGTTCACCTACATTCGGCATACAGTTGGAGATTTTCGTTATAGACGGGGCAGCAGCACGAATCTGGAAATCATAAACGTATTCACCGCCATCTTTTACCAAACGAATTGTATTACGTACATTCTCATCTGCTTCTGTAGTCGGAACTTTACTGTTCACACTAACCAGAAAAGATTTATTCGAAACAAATACCGGATTAAAATAACAGTTATATCCATTAATATACACTTTCTTCAATCCGTTGAATCCTTCACCTTCAATTCGGATCAGTTGTCCCAAACGGGCAAAATCAACCAAACGGTCAGTAACATTCGACTTCGCGTCTTCCAGATAGATCCCTGTTATGTTCATCACAGAACTTCCGCCATTATCATCATCGTCGTCACACGAAACAAATGAACAAGAGCAGATGAGTAGGCTCACCAATAAGCCAAATGCTTTCATACTATTTTTATATATCAAGCTTTTCATTCGTATTCTCGTTTTTAGTTAAACAAATCGGTTATTCTGTCTTCCTTAAATGCATAAGGCACAGGATCCGCTTTCAACAAAGGATTTTGCACAGTCTCCGATTCCGGATAAGGAAGAAGGAATATACTGGAATCGACATCACCTATGGCACGCTTCGTTTCATCCGAATCCTCGTCTCTCTTCAAAGTCTGTGTATCCGCATCCCATACTACAGGGACAGCAGTACCCCTATCCTGTCCGGTGATATAATTGAGTACTTCCTGTTGTTTATAATAAGCTCTACGCACCAAGTCATACCAATACTGTCCTTCCAGACAAAGTTCCAGTCTACGCTCACGACGAATATCTTCATAAGTAATCGAATTTTTGGGCTCCAAACCGGCACGCTTGCGCACTTTGTTAAAGTATTCCATTGCATCGGCATCATCTGTTGAAGGATTATTTCCCAATATAGCTTCTGCATAAATCAGATATACTTCTGCCAGACGCAACATGTAAGTATTGATAGGAGTACTTCCGGAAGTGATCTTCGCATTATCTTTGCTAGAACCACAAACATATTTCTTACAATAAATTCCGGAAACAGTACCCGACGCTTTCTTCTCACAAGTATATCCTCCGTTTGCTTTCTGTATTTCAGGATAATGATCGCCATAAGCCATCCAAGTCGGCTGACGTCGTTTATCTCCTTTTTCATACTCCCAAATCACGTCCGGTTGTGCAAAGACATAGCCGCCCCATGCACGGTCATTACCGGTAATAGCCGACTCACAAGCGAAATAATCCTGTATCGTGTTACATTCCCCATACGTACCATTACTAACCCATTGTAAAGCAAACAGTGTTTCCGAGTTGTTATTTTTATCAATCATAAACAAATCGGCATAATCAGTCATCAGTTCAAAATTTCTGTTTTCTATCACTTTTAAAGCCGCTTTCTTTGCCAAATCCAGGTAATCCTGATTACGAGTCGCACTATTAGGATTACTACTGTAACCGGCATACGTCAGGTAAACACGTGACAACATACCAAATGCGCTGTATTTATTGACACGTCCGGCAGCAGAAGAAACCTCCGGCAGATATTTTGCCGCAAACTCCAAATCACGCATCGCAAATTCATAGACATCACTTACCGGACTGGTATTGACAATAGGATTAGCCACCAGTTCATCCGTATCCTCATTAATAATAACATTTCCCCATAACATCGCCAGATAGGAATAAGCAACTCCACGCATGAACCGTGCTTCAGCAATATATGGGTTCTTCACTTCTTCGCTATTGGATGAGTTACCTTTGATCCCGTTAATAATCTTATTAGTTTGCTGTACTATATTGTACAATGAACCCCAAGCCGAAACTAACGGTCCCGTCAATCCGGTTTCGGTCAAATCAGCAAAAGGATAGATATAATTAGAGGTTGTCGCACAAAGGTTGAATCCGCGTCCGTCACCCAGTCCATAATAGAACTTATCGTTAAAGTCGAACCACACCTTATTATACAAAGGAGCTGTTGCTGCCCGGAAATCATCTTCCGTTTGATAAAAATTATCTCCTGCGATATTGGAGTTATCTTCAGAATCGAGGAAGTCACTGCATCCTGCAAACGCCAAAGCTACAGCCAACATGAAAGAGTATATATATTTACTTGTTTTCATATTTAGTCACTTTAAATGATTAAAAGGTTAAATTCAGACCGAATGTATAAATTCGCGGAGAAGGATAACGATAGTTATCAAAGCCTGTAAGCAAAGCGTCCTGATTGGCAGAACCTATTTCCGGGTCCATCCCTTTGTATTTTGTGAATGTATATACATTCTGCAGGTTACAATAAAGTTTCAGATTCTGAATACCAATCGGTGCCAACCATTTACGCGGAAATGTATAGCCGAAAGAGATAGACTGAATACGCAGGAAAGAACCATCTTCCACAAAGCGGTCACTGAAACGATAATTGGAATCATCCGTCCCTTTGGCAATAGCCATACGGCAAGCATAAGGGTCACCGCCTACAATCTGTATATTCCGATAATCATCCGGACCATTCGGATCAATCAAAGCCAGTTGTGCATAATCCAAAGCCGATTTCAGGATGTTATTATTGCCACGTGGATTTTCAAGTTCACGACGTCCCCAGTTTACAACTTCATTTCCTACCGATCCGGTCAGGTTAATGCTCAAGTCGAAGCCTTTATAAGAGAAAGAGTTACCGAAGCCGAAAGTAAAGTCCGGTTCAGGATTACCGATATAAGTACGATCCTGTTCATTGATAACACCGTCTTTGTTTACATCTTCAAAAATATAATCACCAATCCAGACACTATTCTTGGAAATCGACATACCTTCAGGCAATGCTACCGGCTTAATTGCTCCGGAAGCATCTTTATAGTAAAAGTCAGTAGCCTTTTCAAAGCGGCCAATCACTTTATAACCATAAAACTGTCCGATAGGGTTTCCTACTGATGTACGTGTCAGTACGGTTATTGTTTCGCCTGTCTGATTACTCTTATCTATCAGGCTGGTTGCCGTATCCAGCGATTTTACTTTATTACGGTTCATAGAGAATACCACGTTACTTCTCCATTGAAATCCGCCTTTATCAATATTCACTGTATTTAAAGTCAACTCAAGTCCTTTATTCTCCAAAGAACCCACATTCTTCCAGGGTGCGGAAGTAGAGCCCTGACCTGAAGTTCCCACGTAAGCAGGAAGAGGCACTTGCAACAACAAATCATTTGTTTTCTTATAATAAATATCGGCTATCAATTCAATCCTGTTCTGGAAAAGATTAATATCAAGTCCCAGATTACTTGAATAAGTAGACTCCCATTTCAATTCGGGATTCGGAGTATTGCCAGCCAGCAATCCTGTTCCCCAAACGGTAGCAACAGATGAATAAATGGCTTTATATGCATTATTAGGCACATTCTGATTACCTACAACACCCCATCCTAAACGTAATTTCAGATTATTAATAATATTGTTGTCTTTCAAAAAAGATTCATTGGAAACCTTCCAAGCCAAAGCAGCCGACGGGAACCATCCCCAACGATTATCTTTGTAGAATTTGGAAGAACCGTCGCGACGAAGAGTAAATGTCAACAGATATTTGTCATCGTATGAATAGAACAGACGGCCGAAATAAGATAAAATCGAACTTTCTCCACTATTACCATTATTCTTGGCTGTTGCGGCATCTCCCAATGTCAGGTCGGTTGCAGCATTGGACAAATATCCCATACGGCTTCCCATCAGATATTCCCATTTGCTCTCCTGCATTTCCTGACCAATCATTGCATTCACATTGTGCACTCCAAAAGTTTTCATGTAATTCACGATATTTCTCCAACTCCAGAACTTATTATATGATTTGGAGAAAGTCCCCTGACGGTCTGTATTTTCAATCGCACCAAAAGTATATGAGGGATCAAATTTATAAGTATTAGCTACCCCATAATCGAAAGACAATTCCGTTTTAAACGTCAGTCCGTCAATGATAGTAGCTTCAGCATAGGTGTTTGCCCGAATACCCATTTTCTCGTTGCGGTTATCCTTAATCATGGCAAGACCCACCGGATTCGTTTGTACCCATTCGTCCGTATCCGGTCCGTCAAATGTGCCTTCAGCATTACGAACAGCCACACTCGGACTCTGCAATAAAGCAGTTCTAATCAACGACTCGTCAGATACAGTCAATTTCTGACGGGAATTACTAAACGCAAAGTTAATACCCATTTTTAAATAGCTCTTCACCTGGGCATCAAAACTACCTCGTAAGTTCAGACGCCTGAACCCTGAACCAACAGCAATACCATCCTGATTGAGGTAGCCTGCTCCCAAAGCATAGTTACTTTTATCAGTACCTCCGGTCACAGAAAGATTATGACTGGTCATCATAGCTTTAGAGAACATCTCATCCTGCCAGTCTGTACCTTCACCTAGTAAATCCGGACGAACAAAGTTATTATCCTTGTTCACTATTCCCCAATCATTTCCCGAATAGTCTTTTCCTGAACGAACATTCTTATGCTCCGCATATTCACGCAGATTCAGCATATCCAGTTTTTTAGGCATTTCCTGCCATCCTATATATCCGTCATAAGTTATTTGCGCCTCACCCTTCTGTCCACGTTTGGTAGTAATCATAATCACACCGTTTGCAGCTCGCGCACCATAAATAGCAGTGGCGGAAGCATCCTTTAATACGTCCATAGAGACGATGTCCGAAGGATTGATAGATGCCAGTGCATTATCACTTCCCGAACCTGTGGAACCGTCGATGATAACACCGTCAATGACAAAGATAGGTTCATTGGAGGCATTCAAAGAGTTGATACCACGAATACGGATGGAAGAACTACCACCGGGCATACCGCTATTAGCCTGTACCTGCACACCGGCAGCACGTCCTTGCAGTACCTGGTCAACGGAAGTCACTACAGATTTCTTAATGGCTTCATCGTTGACCGATACAACAGAACCGGTCAGGTCACTACGTTTCATCTGACCATATCCAACTACAACTACTTCGTCTAATACTTTTGCATCTTCTTTGAGGGTAATATCAAACTGCTTTTTCCCGGCTACAGGAATCGTTTGTGTCTGATATCCGATAAAAGAAATCTTCAAGCTACCTTTGGCTGATACATTCAACTTAAAATTACCATCCAAATCGGTAACTATACCATTGGTAGTGCCAGCTTCTACTACACTGGCTCCGATAATCGGTTCGCCCGATGCATCTTTGACCACTCCCGTCACGGAAACAGTCTGTGCCAATACCCATACAGGGAAGAGGCAGAAAAGAATGATAAGACCTAACGGTCGAAAATAATGATTTGTGCTTTCCATAAAATCATTTTTTTAATTAATAATGATAGTGGTTAATCCAAGTTATAGGTTTTTCTCTTCTTATTTATAATAAGGAATAGAGTAAGGAATTCATGTTTCCATAAGCAGTTATTATTTTAAGGTGTCCGACAATTCATTTTTTTGTTAATGCAAATTTATGGATAATATATCAAGCATAGGTGGAGATTTTGTTTCAAGCAGTTGACAGGCGGTTACATACACTTGCATGTACGTTACAAGCTATTGCACACCCGTTACATACCCCTTCCAGAAGCATTCCTAAAGGGTTTGCACGTAACATCAGTAAAAGGAAAAGTAACAAAGCTAATGCTATTTTAATTTAATATAGTATCTTTGTCTATATAAAAAGTACCAATAAACCCTGCTTATATTAATGAGTATGAAAGCACAAATCCTATTCCTTTTTTCCATATACTGTTTCCTGATAGGAAGCACTCCTGTTATGAAAGCACAGACCGGCAAATTCTATTCAACAGACAAAGAACTTTCCAACAGTCTGATCAATGCCGTATATCAGGACCGGAAAGGATTTATCTGGATAGCTACCGAAAACGGACTTAATAAATTCGACGGGACACGTTTCTCGATCTATCGACATAATGCTACGGATAGCACCAGTTTGAAGAACAACTATGTACGGACATTATTCGAAGACAGTCGCGGTAATTTCTGGATCGGATGCATCAATGGCTTACAACGATATGACCGCGCCACAGACAACTTTCACGAATTATTCATCTCTCGGAAAGACGGACGAAAGAATCCTCATATCACTTCCATTATTGAACGCCGGAACGGAGATCTTTGGATAGCAACTTCCGGACAAGGCGCCATATCCCTAAAAAAGAACAGCAATCCCGCCTCCTTCCATATCGAAACCGAACTGACAGACCGGATAGGTAGTAACTACCTGAATGTCATTTTCGAAGATTCCCGGCAAAATTTATGGATTGCTACAGAAGAAAAAGGACTTTACCGTTATTCTCCGGAAAGTAAAGAGCTTAAAAGCTATAAAGCACCTTATCATATAGCAGGTGATGACGTTTCTGCCATTTGTGAGGATGCACACGGACAAATTTTCGTAGGAACCTTGACAAAAGGTCTTTTCAGACTATCATCCCGACAGGAAGGAAACTTCGAACCTGTCCTCTACCAAAACCGGATGAATTTGAATATCCGGACTCTCATCATTGATACCCGTGGAAAACTTATCATAGGAACAGACGGTGAAGGAGTAAAAGAATATCAGCCTCAACAAGATATTATTGTGGACAGTGAGATTAATGCGGGTCCCTTTGACTTCTCCAAATCCAAGGTTCACTCGTTAATCGAAGATAAAGATCACAATTTATGGCTGGGCATTTTTCAGAAAGGTTTGATACTAGTGCCCGGCATTTCAAATAAGTTCGACTACTACGGCTACAAATCAATACACAACAACACCATTGGTTCCAGCTGTGTTATGGCTATTCATACAGATGAACAAGCTACAATCTGGATAGGTACGGATAACGACGGATTATATGCCATAAACGATCAGGGAAAACAATTACGCCATTACACCCATCAGGCAGGTAATCCCCAATCTGTCCCCGGCACTATCCTATGTCTCTATGAAGATTCCAATCAGGAACTTTGGCTAGGATCTTACTTCGATGGTCTGGCACGGATGAACAAACAAACCGGAACATGTCAAGATGCCACCTCGCTTTTACAAGGAAATCTTAACGCAGGCAAGCCCAAAGTTTCCTGCATCATTGAAGACAAAAACAAGAATCTCTGGGTGGGTACTTATGGTTCGGGCTTATACAAAATCAATTTACCAACTCAACATGTCACCTATTACGAATCTACCCGCAACGAAAACGATGACTGGAGCATCAACCGTCTTCCGAACGATTGGATCAGCTACCTACTGGAAGATAAAGAGGGAATGATATGGATCGGCACTTATAAAGGTCTGGCCGTACTCAATCCTCAAACGGACAATTTTATCAATTATAAAAAGCAAAACAATCTCCTCCCCGGGTATGTCGTTTACAGTTTATTGGAAAGTAGTAATGGAGAGATCTGGGCTGGTACTTCCGAAGGATTGGTCTGCCTGAATAAAGACAGACTAACACCTGTACTTTTCACTACTGCCGATGGACTCCCCAGTGATATTATTTGCGGCCTGGCTGAAGACGAGAAAAAAAATATATGGATCAGTACCCATCAGGGAATCTCCAAACTGAATCTTCTGGAAAAGAAGTTTATCAACTATTATGCAGGCGACGGTCTGCAAGGAAATGAGTTTACACGCACTGCTGTATTTAAAGATAAACGCGGCAAGATATTTTTTGGAGGTACCAATGGAGTAACAGCTTTCTACCCCCAGGATATCACCGAAATCAAAAAAGAAATGAATGTATTGATTACCGGCTTTCACGTTGCTAACCGCCCTGTGAAAAAAGGGGATAAATCCGGCAACAATGTCATCACTGATACTGCTGTCATGGATACCGAGCAATTTACACTGGCATATAATGAAAATACATTCAGCATTGATTTTTCTGTTTTGGAATTCAGCAATCCCGACCGGATTAGTTATCAATATAAGATAAAAGAATTAAGCGATGAATGGATCAGTACGCAACCGGGAACAAACCGGGTGACTTATAGCAGTCTGAAACCGGGGAAATACACTTTCTCCGTACAGGCACGCGACCATAATAATTTCTCTAATATCCGTACAGTTACTATTGCCATCACTCCACCCTGGTACCAGACCTGGTGGGCAAAAGTAATCTGGGGATGCCTCGGAGCATTACTAATCTATGCTCTTACCATGTATATTCTGTCACGTATCCGCCACCGGCAAGAAGTGATGCGACAAAAACACATGGAACAGATTAACGAAGCCAAATTACAATTCTTCATTAATATCTCACATGAAATACGTACCCCGATGACTCTTATCATCAGCCCGTTAGAGAAACTGTTAGCCGAACATTCCGAGAAACAACCGGTTTATCTCATGATTTACCGGAATGCCCAACGTATTCTACGTCTAATCAATCAACTGATGGACATACGAAAACTGGACAAAGGACAAATGCATCTGAAATTCCGGGAAACAGACATCGTAGGATTTATCAATGACTTGATGCAAACATTCAATTATCAAGCGCAAAAAAAGAACATCACATTCACTTTCGAAAAAGAACTGGAAGGTGCTGATTCTCTGAAAGTATGGATTGATCTAAATAACTTTGACAAAGTATTGATGAATGTCCTTTCCAATGCTTTCAAATATACACATGAGGGAGGAAATATCGAAGTGTTATTGAAAACTGGTCACAACGATGCCTACCGGGGTGCTTTGAAAGATTATTTCGAGATAGATATCACCGATAACGGGATCGGTATTGACAAAAACAAAATAGAACAAATATTCGAGCGTTTCTATCAGATTGACAACGACATGACACAATCTAATTTCGGTACAGGAATCGGACTGCATCTTTCACGGTCGTTAGTGGAACTGCACCACGGCATCATCAAAGCAGAAAACCGCGAAGACGGACAAGGAACCCGTTTCATCATCCGCCTACCGTTAGGTAGTAATCACTTGAAAGCAGAGGAACTGGAAAATCCTGAAGAAACCGGAAGCGAGCCAACCATCTCCCAACTTCCCAAAGATTCGATCTATGAAACGGAAGAAGAAAACAAAGCCAATGAGTACAGGAAACCCAAAGCAAAAACACGTTATCGCGTCTTAATCGTAGAAGATGATGAAGAAATACGCCGCTACATACGTAGCGAACTGGATAGTGATTTCCGTATCTATGAATGTACAAATGGACGGGAAGGACTGGAAACCATTTTGAAGGAGAAACCCGATCTCGTCATCAGTGATGTTATGATGCCCGAAATGGATGGGATCACTCTCTGCCGGAAAATAAAACAGAATATCAATATCAATCATATACCGATTATATTATTAACCGCCAAATCGAAAGCCGAAGACCAAATCGAAGGGCTTGAAATTGGAGCAGATGCTTATATCGTAAAACCATTCAACACTGAATTATTACGAACTACTATCAGTAACCTGATAGCCAATCGGGAAAGACTGCGCGGCAAACTGGTAGGTGAACAACAAGTAGAAGAAAAAATAACAAAGATAGAAATGAAGTCCAATGATGAGATCTTGATGAGTAAAGTAATGAAAACCATCAATGACCATCTTGCCGACCCTACCCTTAATGTAGAGATGCTGGCAGCCAACGTTGGAATGAGCCGCGTACATATGCACCGCAAATTAAAGGAGTTGACTAATCAGTCAGCACGAGATTTCATTCGTTCTATCAGACTGAAACAAGCTGCCAATCTGCTACGTGAGAAGAATCTAAGCGTTTCGGAAGTTGCATACGCTACAGGCTTCTCCAACCTCTCTCATTTTTCCAATACATTCAGAGACTTTTACGGAATTTCACCGAGTGAATATAAAGAACAACAGATGTAACAAACAGAATAAGACTTGTTACAAACAAGAATCCGAATTAGAAAAGAAGCCGTTATCTTTGCCATGTATCACAAATGTTCCATTTCATTCATTAATAAAGTAGAGCCATGACGACACAAAAGATCTTCTTTTCTCTAATTATTATCCTGTTTACCATAGCTACCGGATTAAATATAACCGGATGCCAATCCATTCCCCAAACAAATGAAGCCATTTTCGACTTCTTCGAATATCAGGGAGAAGATGTTATTTTCGAAACACCGATTGATTCGATCTATGAATACCGGAATCCGATTATCTGTGGTTTTTACCCGGATCCCAGTATCTGCCGGAAAGGAGAAGACTATTACATGATACATTCCTCTTTCTCTTACTATCCGGGAATCCCAATCCTACATAGCCGTGACCTCGTACATTGGGAACAAATAGGACACGTACTCGACCGTCCCTCACAATTAAAACTCGACAACATCCGCCTAAGCGGAGGTATTTATGCACCAGCCATCAGCTATAATCCTGCTAATGACACTTTTTATGTGGTTACCACCTGCGTAGATGGCATCGGCAATTTTGTTGTAAAAACGAAAGACCCGCAACAAGGTTGGAGCGCCCCGATCCTTCTTCCTGAAGTTGGCGGAATCGATCCTTCCCTCTTCTTCGACGAAGATGGAAAAGCATATCTCGTTCATAATGACGCACCAGTAGGAATACCGGAATATGACGGGCATCGTGCCATCTGGATTCACAACTATGATCCGGGCACCGACCAGACATTCGGGAAAAAACAAGTCATCGTAGATGGAGGCGTAGACAAAAGCAAACATCCTATCTGGATAGAAGGACCCCATCTCTATAAAATCAAAGGAAAATATTATCTGATGGCTGCTGAAGGTGGCACATCCGTCAATCATTCAGAGGTTATTTTCACCTCCGACCATGTGAAAGGTCCCTACCGACCCGTATCCGACAATCCGATCTTAACGCAACGCGATCTCCCCGAAGACCGTGCCAATCCAATCACCTGCACAGGACATGCCGATCTTATTGAAACACCGGACGGACAATGGTTTGCCATATTCCTGGCTTGCCGCCCTTATGAAGGTGACTTATACCATACCGGACGTGAAACATTCCTGCTTCCGGTTACATGGAAAAAGGGAACACCTGTCATTATGGAAAAAGGGAAAGCAATTCCTACTGTTGTACGTCCCGAAAATTGGAAAGCTGATGTTGCCGGAATTACGCCACAAACATTTACAGGTAACTTTAGATGGAGAGATGACTTCAATACCGATGAGAAATTAGCTTTGGAATGGCTGTTCATCCGGACACCGCGAGAGAACTGGTGGAGTATTCACGAAGGCAAACTTCATCTGACTCCTGCCGCTTTTGATATTTATACTGTGGGCGCTCCCGCCTTTATTGGTCATCGTCAGCAACATACCAATTTCACTGTTACTACGGAAATGAGTTTCACTCCGCTCAATGAACAAACATTTGCCGGACTTGTCTGCTATCAGAATGAAAAATTCAATCTCATTTTTGGCAAAACAATCCGGGAAGGAAAACAAGTGATTACTGTAGTCCGTACTGACAATGGCAAACAGACAACTGAAGGTACATTTACACTAGAGGATAAACGAACCGACCTCCCTCTTTACCTTCGCATCACTGGACGCGGTGGAAAATACAGCTTCGCCCTATCCTTCGACAAGAAGAAATGGCAAGAAGTAGTCAACGATTTAGATGCCACCATCTTAAGCACCCATAAAGCAGGTGGGTTTACAGGAACTATTATCGGTATGTATACCGGAAAATGATTCTTAATCTTCAAACAAAAGCTACTTGTACATAATCAATGCAGACTGTCCGGGAATAATTACTTCCGGTCCGGTCTGCGTACCTAATCCACGCACATCTATCACGCCATCTTTGCATACCACTGTATATTTACCAACAGGCACTTCCAAACGCGCAGGAGTCATACGGGAATTAAAAGCCACGATAATATCTTCCCAACTATCCCCGTTCGCATGATCCTTCAGGCGGAATGCAATCAGGTTTTGTCCTTCCACCGGAAGAAACTCCAGATGCTTCCGAACCTTTTCCGCATCTCCCATACGGAAAGCGGGATGGGACTTACGCAGATCTATGAGCCGCTTATAATACATGAAAACATCTCCGTTCGTCGTTTTACGTCGCCAATCGATAGCATTGACTGCATCCGGACTCTTATAACTATTGTCCACTCCTTGTTTATCGCGCATCACTTCTTCTCCTGCATAGATAAAAGGAATACCTTGCGAAGTGAAGACTACCGTCTGCGCAAGCTTATCAAGTCGAACCAGTTGCTCGGGAGTAGCTCCCGGCATACTTGCTTTCAAGCGATCAACGAGGCACAAACCGTCATGGCAGGAAACGTAGCTAATCATTTGGGTAGGCTGTCCGGCCCAGGCTTGCCGACTGTAATTCACCGAATCATAGCGTACTTGCGGATGTTCGATAGCTCCCACAATACCAAACTTAACACTGTTCTCCCCTCCCGGCACTCCGGCAAGAAAAGCTCCCTTACCTTTCTCCCAAACAGAACCGCAAAGTCCGTCACGAAACTCGTCCGAGAAGACTGCAATTCCGGGCATATACGCCACATTCTTTTTCATAGCCAAAGAATCAGCAGGATATTGAGGCGTTTCAGCAGCCCATCCTTCTCCGTAAACACAAACAGTAGAGTCCACTTCATCCACTGCCTTCCGAATCTCGTTCATCGTTTCAATATCATGCACTCCCATCAAATCGAAGCGAAAACCATCGATATGATATTCCTTCATCCAGTAAAGCACGGATTCTATCATAAACTTACGCATCATAGGACGTTCACTAGCCGTTTCATTTCCACAACCCGAACCGTTCGCCAATGTCCCGTCTTCTTTCTGACGATAAAAATAACCGGGTACTGTACGTTCAAAATTACTCTCCGCCGTATTAAACGTATGATTGTAAACCACATCCAGAATCACCCGGATGTCGGCTTTATGCAACGCCTGTACCATTTGCTTGAATTCTTTCACGCGAGTGGCGGGTTGATAAGGATCTGTTGAATATGAGCCGTCCGGAACATTGTAGTTCAACGGGTCATATCCCCAATTGTACTGATTTTCATCCAATTTCGTTTCATCTACGGAAGCATAATCATAGGAAGGAAGAAGATGCACGTGCGTCACACCCAACTCTATCAGATGGTCGATTCCCGTCAGCAATTTGTCCGAATTCATCGTTCCATGCTCGGTTAAAGCAAGGAACTTTCCTTTATTCTTTATTCCGGAAGTAGAATCGACCGAAAAATCACGATGATGCATTTCGTAGATAATCATATCGGCAGGAGATTTCAGCGGAGGACGTTGATCATTCTCCCATCCTTCCGGGTTCGTTGCTTTCCAATCGATAATAGCGGCACGTTTTCCGTTCACCCCAACGGCGTGAGCATTAATTCCCGGAGTATCCCCTTGCCATTTATCATTGATTTTCACATTGAAAGTATAGAACTTATTGAGCAAATTCTTGTTAACCACAGTTGCCCAAGTTCCATCCTCTCCAAGTTCCATCTTCACAGTTTCATAGGCATGGCCTCCTTCACCTTCATCATAAAGCATCAGGCGCACCTCTTCTGCTGTCGGTGACCAAAGGGTGAATTTCGTAGCTTCCGGAGTATATTCCATTTCCGTAAGGCTTCCCGTACGGACGGGATACAACTCGAAGGAAGCATATTCCTTTTTCGCAGAAGAACAACTCATCACTGTTGCCACTGTAGTCACTCCTATTATTGAATTAATTCCTATCTTCATCTCAAGCTCTCCTATGATACTATTTTTCGTAATCTGATTATTGTTAAAGTTTACTTCACTTTATCCGGATTCTTCGCTATAAAATCCTTCCAGCTACTATATCCCTTCTCTACGGCAGGCCGTCCCATTTGCAGGAAATGACAATAGGCGGCAGCCAGACCGTCGGTCGCATCCATAAAGGTGGGCATATCCGCTTTTGAGAAATGAAGCATTCTCTGCAACATATCCGCCACCTGCTCCTTCGATGCTTGTCCGTTTCCGGTAATAGCCATCTTTATCTTCAACGGGGCATATTCGGTGATCGGTATATCACGACTTAACGCTGCTGCCATCGCCACTCCTTGCGCACGTCCCAATTTCAACATAGACTGAACATTTTTGCCGAAGAAAGGAGCTTCAATAGCCAGTTCATCAGGCAAATAGCTTTCAATAATACTCAGCACCCGCTCATGGATATGGCGCAGTTTCAAGTAATGATTGGCAAACTTACGCAAGTCGATAATCCCCATAGCAATCATTTCAGGTTTGGTTCCTTTTATTCTCAGCACTCCATATCCCATGATTGTCGTACCGGGGTCTATCCCCAGAATTATCTTCTCTTTTACCGGTTGAATCACTCTATCACCTCCATCAATGTGGGAAATCCGATTACCTTATCCTTAAATATCTTAGTCAGTTCGTCATTCAATCGCACCCCTTGTTCCAAATGCCAGCGGTGCAACAATCCGCTACTCTCTACTTCCCACTGTAAAGAATAGGCGCTCCCATCTTCCCGATGGCTCAGTATACGACAAATACGTGGCGTTTTCAGCGCTCCGTGCTTCTGTACTTCGGGAATATAAGATTCTTTTATCCAAATCAAAAAATTATCGTGAACATCATCGTCCACTTGAAAAGTGGTGTTATAAATCAACATATTTTTCCTTCTAATAGATTATTTACCGCAAACATAGCAATTATTTCAGAATATTGCATTATATTTGCGGCAACAAAAGAGATTCGTTTACAAACGTTATCATATAAGAGAAAAAAGGGGCGTTAGCTCATCTGGCTAGAGCGTAACACTGGCAGTGTTAAGGTGATCGGTTCGAGTCCGATACGCTCCACTTCTTAAAAGAGCAATTCATAAACAGAGTTGCTCTTTTTTGATTTTCTACCATTAAATGATTATATTGCACGACTCGAAAATATAAGTCGTATAGTAATATGGAACGTAAACTCATCATTCGCAACTTTGGAGCGATCACTTCAGCAGAAATTATATTGAAAGATTTCAATATATTCATAGGTGAGCAAGGAGTCGGTAAACTGACAGTAACAACACATAGTCCATATCTATTATCAACCTTGAATAATATGATAGAGGCTGATAACGTATCTAAGTTACATCCGGAAAATGTACACGAGAAATGACAGATAAAATTCTGGTAATCAAAGAGAATAAATGCAAATGTATTTTCTTAAACCCTGACCAACATTTACTAACAAAAATAAAAGTCGACGGTTGCCAAATCACTGAAGGCATCAGGTGCGATTATTTAATACTTGATCATTGTCACAACGAGTATTGTTGAATTAAAGGGAAAACTTCCGTACAAAGAGCAAAAGCGGCATTCAAGAAAAAATATGGAGTAGAACTTATACCTAAAAATATACAAATAGAGATTGTAATCAAATAAAGGACCTTTATTCAAGGTCCTTCTTTATCACTTCATCTATTTCCTTTATACGTTTCTTACGGTCTTTGTCGGGACCGTCTTTCGTATCATTCTTGAAAACATTGTCTGCACGGTCAGAAACTTCGCTGCTCCATTCTTCAAAATCATTCGTGGCCGGACGACCATTCGGTTCGATATTTTCTTCTGCAATCGAATCGTGTCTGTTAATCATATCATCCATAAGTTCTCATTTTATATATTTATGGTCATAAGACAATCAAGAACAAGAAAAGTTCTTTGTTTTAATGATTTTTTGAATCTGATTATACATGAGTAACTATCTTGGCAAAACATCTGTCACCCAATACGACCATACGATTTGCCTAAATCGACCATACGTTTCACTTAAACTAACCATACGATTCGCCTAAACCAACTATACGATTCATCCCAAACATACGGAGTAGAGTCGTGTTTCAACGGCTTGAAACAAAGTGTTCGACAGTGCGAAACAAAGTGTTTGGCAGCGTGAAACATAGTGTTTTACGGTGGCAAACAAAATGTTTCAAACAGCTATGAAACAAAATAACCAATAGTAAGAGAGACATTCTACCGATTACTGTTTTCAGAGAAAGCGGTGATAGGTGACAGGTGCGGTGATAGATTACACACAACCTATCACCCTATTGAAAGCACGATGAATAAAGGAATTCAGAGCAACAGGTGATAGGTGATAGAGGATTTTATATTTTTACACTAGGGGAGGAAGGTTATTTCGCCCGATAATTCTGCGGTCGAAAAGGAATATAAAGAGTATAATTACTATCTGTCGGTTTACCTTCTACAAGAGCTGGAGCCCACTTCGGCATTCCTTTTACAATGCGGAGAGCTTCTTCCGCAAACTCCGGATGCGTAGACCGTACTATATGCGGACGAAGTATAACTCCTTCTTTATCAATAGTAAACTCGCACAAAGCAAATCCGGGAATATTCTTTTCCAATAAATCGGCCGGATACACCATCTGTCCGGCAATATATTCTTCAGGAGTCATGTCCGGAAAATGAGCTAACTCTTCTATCCGTTTTCCGGAAAGCGCTCTCGAACGGGGACCTACCTGATAAATTCCAACATATATCGGTTGTTTATATGCATCGGGAGCTTCCTTGCTGCGTTGTTGCAGGGCCTTCAACAGAGAAGCGGCTTCTTCTGCCAAAGTCTGCTCCGATATATTCCCACCTTTGGACAACATATAAGCCGACTGGCAAACCAACACAAGACGCTCCATCAAAGTTCCTTTTTCCGGAGACCACTTCCGTCCCATCCGCTCTTTCCCTTTCTCATTGGTGGAAGAAAAATAATAGACAACCCCATCCAAACCAGCACTGGAACCATCCAAATCCTGTATCTGCTCAGTGACTATATGAAAGATAGCTCCCAAAGACCGATAAAGCGACGGACTGATGGCAACTGATTTCGTCTCCACTTTCACCGTTCCTTTCTCCGCCTGCCAATAAGTTCGTGACAGCGTGTTCGATATAAGAAAATAACGTCCGTTCTTCTTTTCCACCGACATGGCATATTCGGGCGAAAAGGAAGGAATAGCTGTAAAACGCGCATAAGGCTGTTTCTGAAAACCTGTATTTAACAAAGAGAATACACTACGATAATATTCACCCAACTCGCCTTTATAAGTAGAGAGAGATCGCACCGGCTCCAAATAGTCTATCTGGGCCGCAAGGCGAAAAGAAAAAGCCAAAATCAGAAGAGTGAAAACAATCTTTTTCATAAGTTGCCGGATTTTCGGTACATAACGGTGCAAAGATATAAATTATTTCAATGCGTACCGATAAAACAATGGGGAATATACTCCACCACACTGTGGAATTTTTACACAATTCCACAGTCTGCAATTCCACACTTCTAAAAAAACACACTTTATTTCTTAAATACTATAACAATAAAAATCAATTATTTACGTTTTATCCGGACAGTATATAGAATGGTCTGGCACGCTGCTTGCCCACTAACTATTAACAGAATTCAATCCCTATAAGAAAATCTAAACTTAAATAAACATGAAAGTGACAAGAAAAAGCAAATGGTTGTTAAGCATTCTGTTTGTGTTCCTTTTACCATCACATCTGTTTTCACAAGCAGCAAGTATGCCGATGGAAGCCCCGACAGAAGGAGAGCCGGTGACGGAAGTGCAAGAAGACGAAACCGATGAAGGCGGGAACAGAACCATAAAAGGAATTATTTATGACGAACAAGGAGAAACCATCATCGGCGCCTCTGTATTAATAAAAGGAGAAGAAACGACAGGGACGACGAGTGATATGGACGGCAAATTTACACTGAGTGTTCCCCAAGGAGCCACCCTCGTTATTTCTTATATCGGATATCATCCGCAGGAAATAAAAATAAGAAAAAGAACAGCCCTCCATGTCATACTGAAAGAAGACAATCAGCTACTAGAAGAGGTAGTGGTGGTAGGATACGGAACAGTCAAGAAAAGCGATTTGACGGGCTCCGTTTCCGGTGTGTCGACCAGGCAATTCAAGAACCAGCCGATAAAACGAGTGGAAAACATCCTTCAAGGCCGGACACCCGGTGTGGAAGTTACTGCGACAAGCGGTGTGCCCGGAGCAGGCATGAAAGTACGTGTACGCGGTACTACCTCTATCAATAAAAGTAGTGACCCGTTGTACGTGATAGACGGAATCATCTCTTCCAGCGGGCTGGACGGTATCAATCCGTCGGATATCCAATCGATGGAAGTTCTGAAAGACGCTTCATCCACCGCTATTTACGGTTCGCGAGGTTCAAACGGAGTTATTTTGATCACCACCAAAGGCGGTAGCGAAGGAAAAGCCAGTATTACGTTCGATGCTTCCGTAGGTCTTTCCACAGTGAGAAAACAATATGATTTACTGAACGCATATGAATATGCAACGGCACTGAATGATATACGCGGTTCATCTACGATTTCAGCAGAAGACCTCGAAGCCTACAAAAACGGGACAAAAGGAATCAATTGGGCTGACCTCATCACCCACACCGGTATCACGCAGGATTACAGGTTAAGCATCTCCGGCGGAAACGCCAAAGTGAAATATCTTATTTCCGGAAATATGCTGGATCAGGAAGCCGTCACTATCAGGACGGATTACAAACGTTATGGTATCCGGGCAAACATCGATGCTGATGTAAAACCCTGGCTGACTATCTCCGCCAAGATGAACGCCAGCAGTCTGCATAAGCATAACGACGGCGCCAACTGGTTTCATATCACCAACTTCTCCCCTACGATGGAAATGAAAGACTCGGAAACCGGCATATACAACAGAGACCCGTATAACATCGCCAACGGCTCGAATCCATACGGCGAGCTGATGGTTAACTACAGTGACAGTTACAGTTATAACCTCAATGCCAACCTGACCTTATTATTCAAGATAATGAAAGGGCTTACGTTCTCCGTACAAGGTGGATACGACTACGACCACAGCCCTTCCTATTCTTTCAAATCGAAATTGGAAGCTCCCGGTGCAATCAACAGCATGAACAACACCAGCAATATGCATAACTATTGGCAGAATACCAATAACCTGACCTGGCAAAGACAATTCGGTGACCACAACGTTACGGCAATGGCCGTATGGGAAATCAGCCGCTCATGGGATACGGGCTTGCAAGGTACCGGTTCGAATCTGAACAATGAGAGCGTAGGATATTGGAATATCGCCAATGCCGCCATAAGAAATGCAAGCAACTCGTACACAGAAGCGTCTCTTGCTTCAGGAATCATACGTGCCAACTATGACTACAAGAAACGGTATTTCATCACTGCCGCATTAAGAGCGGACGGCTCTTCCAAATTTCAAGGAAACAATAAATGGGGATATTTTCCATCCGCAGCAGTAGCTTGGGATATAGCAAAGGAGAAGTTCATGAGCAACCAACATATATTGGAACAATTGAAATTAAGAGGTAGTTTCGGTGTCACCGGTAATCAGGACATTGCCGCATACAGTACGCTGGGAATGTTATCGGGCGCAACTTACGGCTGGGGTACTTCCAATGCTTACACAGGGTATTGGGGTAACCAGTTCCCTACTCCCGATATCACTTGGGAAAAGACCTACCAATATGATTTGGGAGTAGATTTAAGCTTAGGCGGGTTCAACATTACATTCGATTGGTTCAAGAAAATAACCAAAGACCTGCTCTTCCAAAAACAAGTACCCAAATACAACGGTGGAGGTACGTATTGGGTGAATCAGGGTGAACTGAAGAACATGGGAGTTGAATTCTCGGTCAACACCTTCCCGGTGAAAGGAACGGTGACTTGGGAGACCGGTTTCAATGCCGCTTATGTGAAAAATGAAGTAACCGACCTTGCCGGCAGTGACTTCGTACTGACAGCCAACTATAGCGATTTGGGCGGCGCGATGCAAATTATGAAGCCCGGTTATCCGATGGGATCTTTCTATGTATATCAATGGAAAGGATTCGACGAGAAAGGCGCCAACCTTTATCAGAAAGCAGACGGCAGCCTGACTACCAGCCCTACTTCCGACGACTTGGTAGTAAAAGGACAGGCAAGCCCGAAATGGACAATGGGGTGGAACAACACAATCAGTTGGAAAAACTGGACTGTAAACATCTTCTTCAATGCCGCCACCGGATACAACCGCCTGAATATAAGCCGCTACACGGCCGCCTCAATGACCGGGAATTCACGTTTCGTCACGCTGCGGGATGCTTATTTCAAAGGTTGGGATCACGTAAGCAACAAAGCGGAAGCAGCTTATCCGAGCCTCACCAATACCGAAAGTAAGAATTACGCCAACTCGGATTTCTGGCTGGAAGACGCTTCTTTCGTCAAATTGAAGAACGTCAGCATTTCGTATCGCATTCCGAGACGGGTTGCCAAGTTTGCAAGCATACAATTATCCGTAAGCGCGCAAGACCTTTTTACAATCACCCGTTACAAAGGAATGGATCCGGAGGTTTATACCAGCTATGACGGTCTGGACTATGGTGCGTACCCCATCCCACGAACAATAACTTTTGGCGCCAAAATCAGATTTTAACCATTGACCTATAAATAAAGAACAAGATGAAAACAACATATAAGTATATCAAAAAGACATTGCCATTCGTTTGGGCGGGTCTATGTCTCGTTTCGTGCAACGACTTCCTGACCGAAGACCCTAAAGGACAGTTACCTTCAGAAGAATTCTTCAGCAACAAAGAAGATCTTGATGCTTCACTGACCGCATTATACTCCGTGATAGCAAGTTCACAGGCCAGCAATAATCTTTGCGGTACTAACTTCCTAGCCGGTGATGATATTTCCACCCACCCTTCCAGCAACAAACAGCCGCTTAGGGAACATGACCAGTTTGATGTGAAAGATAATAATTCATGGCTGTCCAGTATGTGGGAACAGCGTTTCAAAGTAATCAAAGCCGCCAACTTCATTATCAACAATGCTGGACGCACCCCCGACGTATCAGAGGAAGAAATTAAGGCTGCTATCGGACAGGCACATTATTGGAGAGCCTATTCGTATTTCTATCTGGTGACAACGTGGGGAAAAGTACCTATCATGCTGGAAGAGGAAATCAATTACAACGCTCCTTTGCAAACAGAAGAAGAAGTTTATAAATTGATCCTATCCGACCTGAAGATTGCAGAAACAGACTGTCCTGCAAATTACACCAAAGAGCCTTATGCCAGAAACGGAATAAATATCGCCGTAAGTGAAGGAGCAGTGAAAGCGACAATGGCATACGTGTATATGTGCATGGCAGGATGGCCGCTCAACAAAGGAACGGAATATTATAAACTGGCGGCAGGCAAAGCAAAAGAAGTAATCGACGGTGTGGAGAACCACATTTATAATTATGCACTGCTGGATGAATACAGCCAGGTATATTCTTGGGAATATAATAATAAGAATAAAGAGTTACTGCTGGGCATCTACTATAACCGGAACCAGACAAATCAAGCCGCTCCTTTGACCGACTTCCTTCAGGATATGGCGCAAGGCGGATGGGGAGATACCAATGGAGAAATCAAATTCTGGAAAGCTTTTCCGGAAGGACCGCGCAAAGATGCCACTTACTTTCCTAAAATCATATTGAGCGATGGCGAGCTACATGACTGGTGGTATGACACCGATCCACCTTCCCGCGAAGTGGTTGCACCTGTTTTCATGAAAACGGTGGAAGGTGCTGTACGTGGAACGGAGTTCGATTACACCAATCCCGCTCTGGTGAACGCGGCAGGCGAAAAGACGCTCCAACTGATACGGCTGTCGCAGGTATATTGCTGGTATGCCGAAGCAACAGGGCGTTCGGGAGAAGTCAATACAAAAGCCATAGAAGTATTAAATAAGGTACGTAACAGGGCTGACGGTCAAGAAACTAATTTTTATAAGGAAACCATGACACCCGAAGCACTGGCAGAAGCCGCCTACGATGAGCACGGCTGGGAAATAGCCGGATACTATTGGGGAGGCATTGCAAGCAGGGCCAGGGATATGTTCAGGATGTACCGGTACAAAGATCATTTTGAATACCGCAAGGAGAACCCGCTAATAAAAGTAGCGGAGGGTATCGAGAGAAATGAAGCGGTGCCCGTAACGGGTACATGGGATGATAGTAAAATGTACGCTCCCTATCCTTACGAGGATGCGATTTTAAATCCGAACCTAAAGTAAGTAACTCCATAAAAACGTCTATATAGATTTCACCAACTGAAATAAATATTATATCTTTGCAAGGTTTTTACCAAGAAACTGAATAACAATATATCAAAAATATGATAGCTAAGATTGAACAACTTCTGAAAGAGGTGGAAGCCTTGCACGCCTCCAATGCCGAAGAACTCGAAGCTCTCCGCATCAAATACCTTAGCAAGAAGGGAGCCATTAACGACTTAATGGCAGATTTTCGTAACGTACCGGCTGAGCAGAAAAAGGAAGTCGGCATGAGGCTGAATGAACTGAAAACGAAAGCGCAGGATAAAATCAATGCGCTGAAAGAGCAGTTTGAAAACCAAGACAACGGTTGCGACGGATTGGATTTGACCCGTTCGGCTTATCCTGTGAAACTTGGTACGCGCCATCCGCTCACAATCGTGAAGAACGAAATCATCGATATTTTTGCCCGAATGGGTTTCAACATCGCAGACGGACCGGAAATCGAAGACGACTGGCATGTATTCTCTTCCATGAACTTTGCGGAAGACCATCCGGCACGCGATATGCAAGACACTTTCTTTATTGAAAACAATACCGAAGTGTCTCACAATGTCGTTTTGCGTACACACACATCCAGCGTACAGAGCCGTGTAATGGAGTCTACACAACCTCCTATCCGCGTACTTTGTCCGGGACGCGTATATCGTAACGAAGCTATCAGCTACCGTGCACACGCCTTCTTCCACCAAGTGGAAGCTTTATACGTAGACCGCAACGTGTCTTTCACGGATTTGAAACAGGCATTGCTTCTTTTTGCCCGCGAAATGTTCGGTGAAGATACCAAAATCCGCCTGCGTCCTTCTTATTTCCCTTTCACAGAGCCCAGTGCCGAAATGGATATAAGCTGTAACATCTGCGGTGGAAAAGGTTGTCCTTTCTGCAAACACACAGGTTGGGTGGAAATCTTAGGTTGCGGTATGGTAGATCCGAACGTGCTGGAGCTGAACGGTATTGACAGCAAGATATATAGCGGTTATGCTTTAGGAATGGGCATTGAACGAATCACCAACTTAAAATATCGCGTCAACGACCTCAGACTGTTCTCTGAAAATGACACACGCTTCCTGAAGGAATTCGAGAGCGCCTACTAATCATATTCACCACAGATTACACGGATTAACACAGATTATTGGGAATTTATTAAAAATCTGTGCTAATCCGTGTAATCTGTGGTGAACTAATGGTGGAATAAACTAATTCATTATGGCAAAGGATAGACTCATTACTCCTAGTTATTGTTTCATCTTGGCAGCCAATTTTCTGCTCTACTTCGGTTTCTGGCTGCTGATTCCCGTTTTGCCGTTTTATTTATCCGAGTTTTTCCAGGCAGGGACCTCTACCATCGGTATCGTACTTTCCTGTTATACAGTAGCGGCACTTTGCATTCGTCCGTTTTCCGGTTATCTGCTTGATACATTTGCACGCAAACCGCTGTATCTTTTCGCTTATTTTATCTTTATGATGATGTTCGGCGGTTATCTGATTGCCGGTTCACTGACCTTATTTATCATATTCCGTATTATTCACGGTGTCTCGTTCGGGATGGTTACGGTGGGCGGAAATACAATCGTTATCGACATTATGCCCTCTTCACGCAGAGGCGAAGGTTTAGGATATTACGGACTTACAAACAACACAGCGATGTCCATCGGACCGATGTTCGGATTATTCCTGCATGACGCGGGAGTCTCTTTTGCTACGATATTCTGCTATGCGCTCGGTTCATGTGTATTGGGATTTATTTCCGCCAGTTTAGTAAAAACACCCTATAAACCTCCGGTGAAACGGGAACCTATTTCACTCGACCGGTTTATCTTGTTAAAAGGATTGCCTGCCGGACTTAGCCTGTTGTTGCTTTCTATTCCTTACGGCATGACTACCAATTATGTAGCCATGTATGCCCGTCAGATAGGAATAAACACGCAAACGGGATTCTTCTTCACTTTTATGGCTATCGGTATGGCCATCTCCCGGATATTCTCCGGGAAGTTGGTGGATCGGGGGAAAATAACACAAGTAATAGCCGCCGGACTGTATCTTGTCATTTTCAGTTTCTTTCTGTTAGCTTCTTGCGTATATCTGATTCAATGGAATGAAGCGGTCTGCACAATCCTGTTTTTCGGTGTCGCGCTACTGATGGGCGTAGGCTTCGGGATCATGTTTCCGGCGTTCAATACGCTGTTTGTCAACCTGGCTCCCAACAGCCAACGGGGGACGGCCACTTCCACCTATCTTACTTCGTGGGATGTAGGAATCGGTATTGGTATGCTGACGGGAGGATATATTGCAGAAATCAGCACATTTGACAAAGCCTATCTGTTCGGAGCCTGCCTGACGGTAGTTTCCGCCATCTATTTTAAAATCAAAGTAACGCCTCATTACCATAAAAACAAACTACGATGAGAAAGAAAGAACGTTATGAGAAAGTGATCGCCTGGTTTCAGGAGAACGTGCCTGTGGCCGAAACAGAATTACATTACAACAATCCGTACGAACTGCTGATCGCAGTAATCCTCTCCGCCCAATGCACAGACAAACGGGTAAATATGATTACTCCGCCTTTATATAAAGATTTTCCAACTCCGGAGGCTTTGGCAGCCACCACTCCCGAAGTCGTTTTTGAATATATCCGGAGTGTATCTTACCCGAACAACAAGGCGAAACATCTGGTCGGCATGGCAAAAATGCTGGTGAATAACTTCCAAAGCCAAGTTCCCGATAATCTGGAAGACTTGACAAAGCTGCCCGGTGTGGGCAGGAAGACGGCCAACGTGATTCAGTCCGTAGTATTCAATAAAGCGGCAATGGCGGTTGACACACACGTATTCCGGGTAAGCCACCGCATCGGATTAGTGCCGGACAGTTGCACTACTCCGTTTAGTGTGGAAAAAGAACTGATAAAGAATATTCCGGAGGAACTGATCCCTATCGCCCATCATTGGCTGATCCTTCACGGTCGTTATGTTTGTCAGGCACGTACTCCCAAATGTGCTACCTGTGGTTTGCAAATGATGTGCAAATATTTCTGTAACACCTATAAAGTTACAAAAGAGGAATCAAAAGCCAAGAATAAATAACGATTTAATAACGGAGAACCGAAATAAATAGTAACTTTGCGGTCGTTCTTAACGAAGAATCTTAAAAACACTTTTAAATAAAAATAGAGTATTATGCAGACAATTGACAAATTCAATTTTGCCGGTAAAAAGGCATTTGTTCGCGTGGACTTCAATGTACCCTTGGACGAAAACTTCAACATCACAGACGACACCCGTATGCGTGCGGCTCTTCCTACTTTGAAGAAGATCCTAGCAGACGGCGGAAGCATCATCATTGGCTCTCATTTGGGTCGTCCGAAAGGCGTTGCCGATAAATTTTCTTTGAAACATATCATCAAACACCTGTCTGAATTGCTGGGTGTTGAAGTTCAGTTTGCTAACGACTGTATGGGTGAAGAAGCTGCCGTGAAAGCTGCTGCTCTGCAACCGGGCGAAGTGCTGTTGCTCGAAAACCTTCGTTTCTATGCTGAAGAAGAAGGCAAACCAAGAGGTTTGGCAGAAGACGCAACTGACGAAGAAAAAGCTGCTGCAAAGAAAGCTGTAAAAGAAAGCCAGAAAGAATTTACCAAGAAATTGGCTTCTTACGCTGACTGCTATGTAAACGACGCATTCGGTACTGCTCACCGCGCTCATGCTTCTACGGCATTGATCGCTAAATATTTCGATACTGATAACAAGATGTTCGGTTACCTGATGGAAAAAGAAGTGAAAGCCGTAGATAAAGTATTGAACGATATCAAACGTCCGTTCACTGCTATCATGGGTGGCTCTAAAGTTTCTTCTAAAATCGAAATCATCGAAAACCTGTTGAACAAGGTAGACAACTTGATTATCGCAGGTGGTATGACTTATACATTTACTAAAGCGCAAGGTGGTAAAATCGGTATCTCTATCTGCGAGGACGACAAACTTGACTTGGCTTTGGATCTGATAAAGAAGGCTAAAGAAAAAGGTGTGAACCTGGTTTTGGCTGTTGACGCTAAAATCGCTGACGCTTTCTCTAACGATGCAAATACTAAATTCTGTCCGGTTAACGAAATTCCTGATGGATGGGAAGGTCTTGATATCGGTCCTAAGACTGAAGAAATCTTCGCTAACGTTATCAAAGAATCTAAGACTATTCTTTGGAACGGTCCTACAGGTGTATTCGAATTTGACAACTTCACTCACGGCTCACGTACAGTAGGTGAAGCTATCGTTGAAGCAACCAAGAACGGTGCTTTCTCACTCGTCGGTGGTGGTGACTCTGTAGCTTGTGTCAACAAGTTCGGTCTGGCCAACGGTGTATCTTACGTTTCAACAGGTGGTGGCGCATTACTTGAAGCAATCGAAGGAAAAATCCTTCCGGGCATCGCCGCTATTCAAGAATAAATTCACATAAGATTTCAACATTTTTGAAGGGCAGTTCTTTGTGAAAAGAGTTGCCCTTATTTATAACCTATAATGAAGGTTAATACGTTGATTCCCTTTTTTGGCATTCTTTTTGCACTGTTCCATGTAGATGGAAAGAAATAAATAATTGATCAAATTATGAACGAAAAAACAATTAATGAACAATACGCATATATATATTCCTTACTTGAAGATAGAAGACTTAAGGAAGCCTTGATACAATTGGAATCCCTGTTGTGGCAATGCTCTGACTGGGATTTACGTACCCGATTGGAACAGCTGCAAACTTCATATAAGTATATGCTCGATTATATGAGACAGGGAGCCAATGATCCCGAACGATGGAATCTGTATCAGAAAATGCTTACGGATACGTGGGCTATCGCCGACCAATCGCGGTTGCTCATGCTGGACAACGCTTCATCCAACTATTATCACGAAGTGCGCCGCACTCCTACATCACCGGACTTAGCGAACTACGGCATTAAAACAATACTGCATATATTGGAGTCATTCAATGACGACTTGGCAGTCAGCGGATTACTCTCTGACACAAAAATGGATGAAGTCCTGAAACGGCATGAAGACACACTCAAATTCATGTTCGTCAGGGTATGGACAAACAGCGCATGGACTCCTCAGGACGAAGAAGAGGCACAAGCCATGCTTGCGTCCGAATTACTTCCGGGAGAAGATTTATGCCTGTTCACAAGCGCTGTCACACTAAGTTTGATGGAAAGTTTCGATGTGCGGAAAATAATGTGGCTACTCAACGCATACAGTCATTCGAACGTCAGCGTCAGCCAACGGGCATTGGTAGGTGTAATGATTATCTTCCACATTTACAGAAACCGTTTGATCTTTTATCCGGAAATCCTCAAGAGAGTAGATCTCATGGATGAAATCCCTACATTCAGAAAGGAGGTCGCACGTGTTTATCACCAAATGCTCTTATGTCAGGAAACAGAGAAAATCGATAAAAAGATGCGGGAAGAGATTATTCCTGAAATGTTGAAGTCTGTCTCTTCTATGAAGAATATGCGATTCGACCTAGAGGAGAACGATGAAGAGAACGATGACAAGAATCCGGATTGGGAAGACACTTTCGAAAAATCCGGTTTGGGAGACAAGCTGCGTGAAATGAGCGAGCTCCAGCTTGAAGGAGCTGATGTATATATGAGTACATTTGCCGCTCTGAAGAGTTATCCGTTCTTCCGTGAAGTGCAGAACTGGTTCTATCCTTTCAGCAAGCAACACTCCAGCGTACTAAAAGCGCTGAAAAAAACAGGTAATAAAGGAAACACAGTATTGGACTTGATACTTGAAGCGGGAATCTTCAGCAATAGCGACAAATATTCGTTGTTTTTCACCATCCACCAATTACCCCAAGCGCAGCAGGACATGATGCTCAGCCAGCTCAACGAGCAGCAAATGAACGAATTGATGGAGAATTCAAATTCAAATCCTGAAATGATAAAACGACTTAACGAAAGTCCGGGTGCTATCAGCAACCAGTATTTACACGATCTTTACCGTTTCTTCAAGCTGAGCGTGCGCCGACAGGAATTCAGAGATATTTTTCAAGATAAACTTGACTTCCATAATGTTCCCGCACTCGACAATATCTTGTATTGGGCAGACGTGTTATTCCCCATCGCCGACTTCTATATATCAAAAGAACGCTGGGAGGAAGCGGTCGAAATCTACAAAGAGTTGGAAGAAATCGGAGAATTTGAAGGGGACGATATTGCTGACGGTTACCAAAAGTTCGGATATGTGTTACAGAAAACAAAACAATACGAAGAAGCTATTCAGGCCTATCTGAAAGCTGATACACTAAAACCGGATAACATCTGGAACAACCGCCATCTGGCTACCTGCTATCGGCTGACTAAGAACTACCGGGCGGCTCTCGCCTATTATAAAAAGGTAGAGGAAGTGGCTCCGGAAGATGCAAACGTAATTTTCTATATCGGTAATTGCCTGGCAGAAATGGAACAATATGAAGAAGCGTTGAATTACTTCTTCAAGTTGGACTTCATCAAGAGCAATTGTGTGAAAGCATGGCGCGGTATCGGATGGTGCTCATTCATCAGCCGGAAATATGAACAAGCCATGAAATATTACGAGAAAATCATCGGACAAAAGCCGCAGGCAATCGATTACATGAATGCCGGGCACGTTGCATGGGTGATGGGAGATATCCAGAAAGCGGTCACTTTCTATGGAAAGGCAATTATAGCCTGTGAAAGCCGTGAACATTTCCTGGAAATGTTCCATAAAGATGAAGAAGCTCTTCTCAAACAAGGTGTTCGAGAAGAAGACATTCCTTTAATGTTGGATTTATTATAACTTTTTCAACTCCCCGTACAGCTTTTGTATGGGGAGTCCCATTATATTATAGAAGCTACCGGAAATAGATTTCACTCCGATATATCCAATCCATTCCTGTACACCGTATGCTCCCGCCTTATCCATAGGTTGATAACAATCGACATAATACTGTATTTCATCGTCAGACAAGACATCGAACAGAACATCGGAAGATGCGGTAAAACTTTTCTGCCATTCAGTAGTAGTCAGGCAAACACCGGTGAAAACCTGATGTGATTTCCCCGAAAGTGCACGGAGCATTTCAACAGCCCCCTCTCTCCCTTCCGGTTTGCCCAAAACCTGACCATCCAGCCACACAATGGTATCAGCAGTCACTAATAATTCTCCCGGTTTCATCATAGCACGATAGGCGTCCGCCTTTTCACGGGCTATGAATTCGGGTATCTCCGCTCCAGCCAATGTATTCGGATAGGATTCATCCACATCGGGTAAAGTCCTTACCACATAATCCACTCCCAAACCCGACATTAGCTCTTTCCGACGAGGCGAGTTGGAAGCTAATATGATCTGATATTTCTTTAAATTATCAAGCATTACTTTATCAATTACGAATTAGTTATTCTGTTTGTTCTTTTTTGTGTGCTACCAACCAAAAGCATCCTGTGCCATCCACAGCCCATGAGCTTTCAGCACTTGCTCCACCACATCACGTCCGCAGCCATGACCGCCATCGGCATAAGAGATGTACTTTGCTACGGATTTTACTTCCGGAACAGCATCTTTCGGGCAGCAGGGAAGACCGCATTCACGCATCACTTCTATATCGGGCACATCATCCCCCATATATAATATTTCATCGTCAGACAATCCATATTTATCACGGAACGCATGATAATCATGTATCTTTACGGCAGAGCCCATATACAAATCCTTCACTCCCAAGCCTTCAAAGCGGATACGTACGGCTTCTGTCCGCCCTCCGGTAATGATAGCGATATGAAGCCCTTTCTTTACGGCAAGCTGGATAGCATAACCATCCTTAATATTCACAGTACGCATCGGCTCACCGGAGGGATGCAGGGGAACTGTGGTCGAACTCAAGACTCCGTCAACATCGAAAGCCAACGCCTTGATACGGGACAAATCATAATTGATGGTGCTCATGGATACTTTTACTCATTAATTTATATATTTCGTGTAACGCCGGCGAGTCTGCCAACATAGCAAGATGATTACTTATCACATTTTCATCATAACGCACTGCCGGTCCGGTTTGTGCCTCATGAGGTGTCAATTCGTGCACTTTACGCGCAGTCTCATCAATCAACGGAAGCATGACATCGAAAGGCAGATTATACTTTTCAAGCAAATCCGCCGCTAAGGCATACATATGATTTGTAAAATTACAGATAAAGACAGCAGCCAAATGAAGACTCTTACGCTGTTCGGAAGTTATCTCGTACACATTATCCGAAAGAGTCGCAGCTATCGCTTTCAGAAGTTCCACATCTTCCGGTCTTTTCGCCTCAACAAAGAAGGGTATTTCCCGGAAATTAACTTCACGTTGCTTACTGAAAGTCTGCATGGGGTAAAACACTCCATAACGTTCCGCATATTTCTCCCAAACACTCATCGGGATACTGCCCGCCGTATGTACCAGCAGCGCATCTTGCTTTCCTTCCGTTATCTGAGGCAATAATTCAACAAAAGCCGCATCTTTCAGAGATACAATATATAATCGGGCTTCTTTTGATATTTCCTGTAAATCCGTCGTATATCCGGCTTCTACCTGTTCGGCTAAAGCACGGGCAGATGCTTTCGTCCGGCTATACACTTGCACGATACGAAAACCTTTGTAATAAAGCGCCTTTGCCAGATTAGTGGCCAAATTCCCGGCACCGATAAACACAATCGGAGTATCTTCTATACTTCTATTCATCACTTCTTTACCGTTTTGCAATCCAAAATAAAATAATTCCGATGATGAGCAACGTCAATGGCAACAGATATCCTGATAACGAGCCCAGCAACGATATCACCAGCCCGATATTCATCACCAGCCAAAGTCCCAGCAACACGAAACCAATGGATTTATCCCGTTTGAAAATAAGGAAACAGACAGAAGCGTACAATAACATATTATCCTTATTCATCACCCAAGGCAAACCAAGAGAAGAAAAATGAATCAGTTTATCGATCAAAAAGAGTGCTCCTATTACTATAAAAGAAACAGCAGTAGCCATATAGGTATCTTTGCTGTTATTTGCTTTGGCAGCTCCCATCGTTATTTTCCTCCAAACTTATTAATGTGAATTTTCTCCCACTGAAGGTGTTCTTCATTGAAAGGCTTGCGTTCCATTCCTTTGTGACCGATAGCTATAACGGACAGAATCTGAAGCTGCAAAGGTATATCCAGTATTCCATGTACAAATTCGTCGGAAGGCATTCCGGTGGCTGTGAAACGTTCGCGCACCTGTACCCAGCAACTTCCCAATCCTAGATCTTCCGCCTGTAACTGTATCATAATGGAGGCAATCGCAGCATCTTCAATCCAAACATCACTCGCCAACGGGTCAGCCATTACAACAATCGCCAAAGCGGCGTCAGCAATAAAGGAAGAGGCCTGCTCCTTACAGTGAGACAGTTCTTTTAATATTTCTTTATCATCAACAACTATAAACTGCCAACTATTACTGCGTTTGGAAGAGGGAGACATCAAAGCGGCTTTCATCAAGGCAACCACCTCATCTTGAGTCAGTTCTTCATCAGTAAACTTACGCATACTGCGACGGTTCTTTATCAATTCACTGAAATTTTCCATATCATTTCCGGTTTCATCTGATTAATGTATGCAAAGATAATGCAATTATACTATTCTCGTCAATTCTCCGGTCGTAGAATCAATAATAAATCCGTAAACTCTCACATCCGAAGGAATCAAAGGATGGTGTACGATAAAATCAACAGTTCCTCTTACCGACTTTTCCGTATCTTCAAAACCGTCCAACCAGGAATTAAAATCTACTCCGCAGAAACGCATCATGTCAATATAATCCGGATTGATCCCCCGTGCTTTCATTTTCCCGATCATCTCCTCACTATGCATATGGCAAGCCCCACAGTCAGAATGGGCAATCACCATAATCTCCTCCACACCCAGTTCAAAGATAGCTACGAGTAAACTCCGGATCACGCTACCAAAAGGATGGGAAATAACACCACCTGCATTTTTTATCATTTTCACATCGCCGTTCTTTATACCCAACGCTGCCGGAAGCAATGCTGTCAAACGGGTATCCATACAAGAAAGAATCGCTATTTTCTTATCGGGATATTTATTGGTAATATACGATTCATATCCCTTGTTCTCAACAAATTTTTTGTTGTAAACTAATATTTCTTCTATCATAATCAATATAATTTGAGTACAACAAAAGTACACAAAATATCAAAAAATGAAAAAAATGCAGCAAGGCTTTTAATTCATCTTACAATAAGCACCGATAAATAAAGAGAGAAATGTATCTCACGACATATCCCTCTCTACAAAATAATTAATCTATAAAGGTCTAATACCCATTTGTTCCATATTCTTCCGCATTGGCAATTTGACTACGAAAACTAAATGAGAAAAATGACTGCCTTCATCAAAATTATTATTACACACATCTGTTAATAACCAGGATTCTGATACTCTGCACCATTTGAAATGGTAGCTGTAAAATTAGTAGAAATAGGACGAAGTGCGTAATTCGGTTCAAAATATTGTGCTAAATCAGGATGTGTCGCTTCCAAATAAGATTTATTTTTCAACATTCCTGTGCGTTTTAGATCATAAAATCGGCAATATTCTCCACATAGTTCACGGGCGCGTTCATCCAAAATGGTACGCACGTCTACGGTTTCTTGAAGTGCCTTTGCATTAGCACGAAGACGAACCTTGTTTAGATAACCAAGTGCATTGGTTCCTCCATTCAAATAAAGATCTGCTTCGGCAGCAATGAAATACACCTCGGGCATACGCATAATAAATGTCGCATTCAAATTACCATTACGTTTTTTAGAAGCGCTGGCTACGTAATAATTACTGCTGTTATGCTTATTGAGAGAAGGATAAAAATAACGAAGTTGATTTTCATTAGATCCATTCTTCATAATCACATTTTTCTTCGCTGCGTCATACACATCAGCATAATCTACTATCAGATAGTCAGAGGTTGCTTTTTTAGCTTTTTCTGTCTCATAATCATTATCCTGCGGAGTGATAAACTTAACTGCCAAGTCGCCAATGGTCAGACTTTTACCTTCCACACTTCTGTCTTTACGGAAATTAGTACAATCGTCAGAAGTCCATGAATAGTTTTGGTTCGCATTCCATTCGGTAGTAAATGACTGATGATAACGGGGATCCAAAGTTCCATCAGTTTGCACATAGAGACTCAGCAAGTGTTGAGTAGGCATAAAGATACCATTGATAGATCCTTCCCATGTCAGACGACTTTCCTGACTATCTTGACGAGCACCAAACTTCGTCAGGTTACAAAGGAAATATTCGTCGTTACGATTCAACTTGTAATTACCATTACTAGAACCATGCGCGCTAGAACTAGCAGCCCAACGATGTTTCCAAAGAGCCTCCTTATTTTCAAAATTGTTATCTTCTTTGAACACCTCCGCATACGTAGGATACATATAAGTCATATAAGTATTTCCTCCACTTTCACAATCGGTTATCAGCTTTTTTGCATTGTCCAATGCAATCTGCAGATACTCAATAGAACCATACTCATACGTCTGAAGACAAGCCTTTGCCAAGAAAGCCATAGCAGACTTTTTGGTCGGTGTGGTAGTGGTAGAGTGATCGCCAACAGGCAACCATGTTGCGGCAAATTCCAAATCCGGAATAATCACATCTTTATAGATTTCCAAGGGCTCGGTGCGTGTTGGCGCATAGTTCGGCAACTTAGGCACATCGACCAATTTCGTGACAGCTCCAAATTGCTCCACTAAATTGAAATAGTAAACAGCCCGCAGGAAACGTGCCTCGGCCACTTTCGCATTCCGTTCTTCTTCGGTAGTAAAAGGAGCTTTATCAGCCAAAGAGATAGCCGTATTGCATGACCCAATGCCATCGTAGGCATTGTTCCAAATGTTATCGGTATATGTGGTATTAGCAGCCGCACCGGCATAGAACCAGAAAAACTGTTGATAACTATTAGCATCATTCGCTCTGTAAGTCCACAAATCAGTGTCTCCTTCTGTGAACGCCATCCATCCATCCGTTCCATAAAATCCGCGTTCCATGGAAAAATAGCATTGATTAATCAATTCAGTATACCCTTCACTAGTCAGTGTCAAGTCTTCAATGAGGAAACCACCCGGATTGACCTCTTCCAAAGAACAAGCCTGAAAAGACAACATGGTTGCTGCAACGGCAGACAACGAAATCTTATATATTGTTTTATTCATATCAAATCTCCTTCTCTATTAAAATGTTAAATTCACGCCAAACACAAACTGACGATAAGTTGGGAAAGCATCCGAACCGTTCGTTTCAGGGTCGGTACCCTTCAATTGTTTATCTTTCACCCAAATAATAGGGTTATACATGGTGGCATACACACGACATTTAGACAACAATACCTTTTGGGAAATATTCTTTGGCAACGTATATCCCAGCGTGATATTCTTAATCTTAATAAACGAACCATCCCGATATTTAAGTGCAGTATAAACAGTTTTCTGTTCCGTTCCTGTTCCGGGACGTGGGAAATAGGCACCCTGATTAGATTCCGTCCAATAGTCCACGCCAGCTAGCTGATTGGTAGTTACAGACTGTTCCGCAGTATAATAACCTAATAAGTCACTGCAAATGGTTTGCCCAAAACGTCCCATTGCAAATACTGACAAATCTAGATTCTTGAAAGTAAATGTGTTGTTCAAGCCAACAATCCAGTCAGGATTAGTGTGTCCCAAAACCTGACGGTCTTTGTCACTATACTTATGAACGCCACCATCTCCATCTTTTTCCACCGTATCAATCTTGATGAAACCCGGTTTGACGCCATATGTCTTCATTGTTTCCTCGTCACTGTCTGTTCCCCAAATTCCGGCATATTTGTAACCGTATAAAGAATGAATAGGTTCTCCTTCAAACAAACTTTCTTTTTCCAAATCGCCATCAGGCAATGATTCGATTTTCTCTTTGCTCCAAGTCAGAGACAAAGTAGTATTCCAGGTAAACGATTTGGTCTTAATGTTATGTGAGTTAATGGTAGCTTCCACCCCATGATTGCCGGTTTCCGCCAAATTCTGCCACATTTTCAATGGACTTCCCCAACCGGTCAAGCCCGAAGTTATAGGAAGTGTACGGGAATACAACAAACCTTTCGTTTTTGTTTTAAACCACTCTACAGAACCATCAATACGGTTATTAAATAATCCGAAGTCGAGACCAATATTCCAGTTGTATGACTTTTCCCAGCCTAAATCCAGGCTAGCCACCGTGCCTGTATATTGTGCGAACGGTACAACAGCTCCACCTACAGAAACACCACTAGCAGAATAAACAATTGGAGTAGTGGAGGTAGAATAAGCGGTAATACCACCCGAATTACCGGTGACACCATAACCCAAACGCAGTTTCAAATTACTTAACCAATTTTTAGTACTTTCCATAAAATTTTCATCTGAAACCCTCCAACCTAATGCAGCAGCAAAGAAAGAGTCCCATTTATGTCCTTCGGACAGCCAAGATACTCCATCCCAACGATTAGACAGATTCAAAAGATATTTGCCTTTATACGCATAATTAAAACGGACTGCATACGCCATCTGTTGCTTTTGTTGATAATCCGATTCTATGTGTTGTGACTTGGCGGAAGTCAATCTCCAGAATGACCACTTATCCAAATCCTGCCCACTACCGGAAGCTAACGAACTTTCATTATTGTTCTTCTGCCAAGAAGTGATGAAAGTTGCGCCAAAATCATGGTCACGTGCCACCGTCAGCTTATAATTGAGAATATTTTCCCACAGATACGAGTAGCCATCTTTATTGGTAATAGCCGCATGAGGAGAGCCTGCATATGATGGACGGTTGGCATTACACTGCGCCCCCCAATACTGACCTTGACGCGAATGACTCAATGTGGCACTCACTTGCGAACGATAGCTCAATCCTTTGACGGGAGTCAATTCTAAATAAGCATTCGAATTAATGTAAGTAGTCTTAGTATTATTAGCATATTGTCCCTCGATAAAGTCGCCTAGAGGAGTATTTTGATTTTCTATAAACTCATGGTTTATGTTTCCATTTTCATCGTAAGCATCTCCCAAAGGCATAGAAGTTAAAGCTTTGGTAAACGTATTCTTCACCCCTTGATTTTTATCTTGATAAGCAAGGCTGGATGTGAAACCGACTTTAGCCCAACTGAAAATTTCTTGATCGATATTCAAGCGAAATTGATATTTATTCAGATTCTCATTAGCCAAAAGTCCTTCTTCTCTATTATAAGAAAGAGAAGCAAAAACTTTGGTTTTTTCACCACCGGCATTTACAGACAAGCTATATTTTTGGGTAGTAGCCGTATTACCGGATACTTGGTCAACCCAGTCAATCCACTTTCCTGTCTCATAGGCTTTAGTATAATCAGCGTTATTCAGCACGCTAGACATATTTTCCGGAAGCGAACCATTTTTATAAGCATAAGCCTCTTTCTGATAGTTCACCCACTCGTCACCAGTCATTCCATGCTTATAGTTCGGAGTTCCGCTAAAACCATAGTAAGCATCAAAATTCACGGTAGCCTTGCCTTGCTTACCACGTTTAGTAGTAATCATGACTACCCCATTGGCACCGGCAGAACCATAAATAGCAGTAGAAGACGCATCTTTCAACACATCGACTGTTTCAATATCCGAAGGATTCACCTGATTATAATTACCCGGCATACCATCAATAATGAATAGAGGTTCATTACTGCCATATATGGAACGAGAACCACGCAAAATAATAGAAGGTTCTGAATCAATCTGACCACTAGTCTTAGTTATATCCATACCTGCAATTTTACCTTGCAGAGCTTCCATTGCATTAGAAGTCGGAGCAATCGTAATATCATCAGCTTTCACAGAAGATACAGCTCCTGTCAAGTCGCGTTTCTTCACTAAACCATAGCCGATTACCACAACTTCGTCCAATGCCTGCGTATCAGCAATCATCTTCAGGTTCAATGGAGCGTTACCAGTCACCGTCACTGTCTGCTCCTTATACCCAATATAGGAAAGCACCAAAACATTTTTCCCAACAGGAAGATTAATTGAGAAGTTACCGTTAAAATCAGTAATCGTACCTGTATTCGTACCTTTCACAACAACAGAAACTCCAATCAGCGGCTCACCGGTTTCATCCAACACAGTTCCTCTCACTGTCTTTGTTTGCATTACAGCTTGCACCATAGTATCAGACACTCCGCCTTCCGCATAAGCGGGAGAGCACAGGGGGGCGCACAATAATGAGAGCCCTAAAATCATGGAAGCACGTCTCTGATGTGTTCTCCATGTTTCAACAAATGCATAATTACTCATTCGTCTTAATTTAAAGTTAATATTAATTCTCGTTGTTTTGCAAAAACCACTTGATTATAATCATATTAATGACGATTATAAATTATATACGTACTCACTTTTGATACTATATTTCTTTTATCTGATACATTTTTACCAAAAAAATAAAAAATTGTACTATTAGCATTTCCAATAAATTATCCGTTTTCTTGTTGTATGAGAAATAAAAATTGTAATTTTGTAGTTGAATGCCACTTAAACTAACAACATATTATAAAGGAAAGGATATTCCTTATTTGCCGGGAAAGAATACCTTTCATTCCAAAGAGCTGTTTCTGATTTACGAAGCGACTCCGGGCTATACTCCTTTATTGATAGTGGCAACGGAAAACGGCAAACCAATGGCACGTTTACTCGCAGCCATCCGCAAAGCAAAAAGATGGCTCCCCTCTTCATTGGTAAAACACTGTGTAGTATACAGTGAAGGCGAAGGGTTGGATGAGTCGCTTTCCGCTAACAAGGAAAAAGCTGAGGAAGTTTTTGGAGAGATGCTTGAGCATCTCACTCAGGAGGCAACACGCACCTGCTTCCTTATCGAATTCCGTAATCTGAATAATTCGATGTTCGGTTATCGTTTCTTCCGAAACAATAACTACTTTCCGGTCAATTGGCTACGGGTACGCAACTCGCTGCATAGTATGAAAAATGTAGAAGACCGATTTAGTCCGTCACGTATCCGGCAAATAAAAAAAGGACTTAAGAACGGAGCAAAAGTAGAAGAGGCACATACAGTAGAAGAGATTCGCGATTTCTCACGAATGCTACATAAAGTCTATTCCTCCCGTATACGCAGATATTTCCCCGCCAACGATTTCTTCCGACACATGAACAGTATGCTCATCAGGGGCAAACAAGCAAAAATATTCATCGTCAAATATAAGGAGAAAATTATCGGCGGAGCTGTCTGTATCTATTCCGGAGAGAGTGCCTTCCTTTGGTTTTCAGGAGGAATGCGAAAGACATACGCATTGCAATATCCCGGTATACTGGCTGTTTGGAAAGCATTGGAAGATGCCCATCAACGCGGGTTCCGCCACATGGAATTCATGGATGTAGGACTTCCGTTCCGTAAACATGGCTATCGGGATTTCGTGCTTCGCTTTGGTGGAAAACAAAGCAGCACCCGCCGCTGGTTTCGTGTCAGTTGGACTTGGCTAAACAATCTTCTAGTCAAATTTTATATCTAAATGTAATCTCAAGATTACAAAACGGCTCTTCATATCCCTGTCCTATGATTTTTTATGCTTTATAACGCAGCAATTAAATGCAGAAATATTTCTTTATTAGGTAAGAATTGTCTTTCTTTGTGCTGTTTTATGCCATATAAGCACATAATTAAAACCAAATAAAAAAGTATAGTTATGAAGATTTCACACATTGAACATCTGGGCATTGCCGTAAAAAGCATCGAAGAAGCCCTTCCTTACTACGAAAATGTATTGGGTTTGAAGTGTTACAACATTGAAACAGTGGAAGATCAGAAGGTAAGAACTGCTTTCTTAAAAGTAGGCGAAACAAAAATTGAGCTGTTGGAGCCGACTTGCCCCGAGAGTACCATCGCTAAGTTTATTGAAAACAAAGGTGCAGGTGTTCATCACGTTGCATTTGCCGTAGAAGATGGCGTAGCCAATGCCTTGGCAGAAGCAGAAAGCAAAGAAATCCGCCTGATTGACAAGGCTCCGCGCAAAGGTGCCGAAGGTTTGAATATCGCTTTCCTCCACCCGAAGTCCACTCTAGGTGTGCTGACAGAACTCTGCGAACATTAATCATAAACTCTAAAACTAACAAGAACTCATGAGTAATCAACTTGAAAAAATTAAAGAGCTTATTGAACGCCGTGCCGTAGCACGTCTCGGAGGCGGTGAAAAAGCAATTGCGAAGCAACATGAAAAAGGGAAATACACAGCACGCGAACGTCTGGCTATGTTGCTGGATGAAGGGAGCTTTGAAGAAATGGACATGTTCGTTGAGCACAGATGTACGAACTTCGGCATGGACAAGAAGCACTATCCCGGAGACGGTGTAGTAACCGGTTGCGGTACTATCGAAGGACGTCTGGTATATGTGTTCGCACAGGACTTCACCGTTTCTGCCGGTTCACTGTCTGAAACAATGTCACAGAAGATTTGCAAAATCATGGATCAGGCCATGAAGATGGGTGCACCTTGTATCGGTATCAACGACTCAGGCGGTGCCCGTATTCAAGAGGGTATCAATGCTCTTGCCGGCTATGCTGAAATCTTCCAACGTAATATCCTTGCCTCCGGTGTCATTCCGCAAATTTCCGGTATCTTCGGTCCTTGTGCCGGTGGTGCCGTATACTCTCCGGCTCTAACGGACTTCACTTTGATGATGGAAGGCACTTCCTATATGTTCCTTACCGGACCGAAAGTTGTAAAAACAGTAACAGGTGAAGACGTCAGCCAGGAAAATCTCGGTGGCGCAAGTGTTCACTCTACCAAATCAGGCGTCACTCATTTCACTGCCAAAACCGAAGAAGAAGGTTTCGCATTAATCCGCAAACTGTTGAGCTATATTCCTCAAAATAACCTTGAAGAAGCTCCGTATGTGGATTGCACAGACCCAATCGATCGTCTGGAAGATTCTTTGAATGACATTATTCCCGATAGTCCGACTAAGCCGTATGATATGTACGAAGTGATCGGAGCCATCGTAGATAACGGAGAATTCCTGGAAATCCAAAAAGATTATGCTAAGAATATTATCATCGGTTTTGCACGTTTCAACGGACAGTCAGTAGGTATCGTTGCCAACCAGCCGAAATATCTGGCAGGTGTGCTCGATAGCAACGCATCTCGTAAGGGTGCACGTTTCGTCCGTTTCTGCGACGCGTTCAATATTCCTATCGTATCGCTGGTAGATGTACCGGGATTCCTTCCGGGAACAGGTCAGGAATACAACGGTGTAATCCTGCACGGTGCTAAATTATTATATGCATACGGTGAGGCTACCGTACCTAAAGTAACTATTACTTTGCGTAAGTCCTACGGAGGTTCTCATATTGTGATGAGTTGTAAGCAGCTTCGCGGTGACATGAATTATGCATGGCCGACTGCTGAAATCGCAGTAATGGGTGGTGCCGGAGCAGTAGAGGTATTATATGCACGCGAAGCTAAAGATCAGGAGAATCCCGCTCAATTCCTAGCCGAGAAAGAAGCAGAATACACGAAATTGTTCGCTAATCCTTACAATGCCGCTAAATACGGTTACATTGACGATGTGATTGAGCCACGTAACACACGTTTCCGTGTTATTCGCGCTTTGCAACAGTTGCAGACTAAGAAACTGACCAATCCGGCTAAGAAGCATGGAAATATTCCGTTGTAATCCAACTTTTCACATTAAAACAAGAACGATTATGAATAAAACCAAAATCGGAATATTCCTTTCTCTGCTATTACTGATCGGGCTTACTTCTTGTGGGGAGAAAAAGTCGAACAGCAAGCTGGTACTGAACGAGGTCTTGATAGATAACCAAAGTAATTTTCAGGATGACTACGGACTGCACAGCGCATGGATTGAAATATTCAATAAATCATTCGGTAGCGCCGATTTGGCAGCTTGCTTACTGAAAGTGAGCAACCAACCGGGCGATACAGTTACTTACTTTATTCCGAAAGGTGACGTACTGACATTGATAAAGCCGCGTCAACATGCCCTTTTCTGGGCAGACGGCGAGCCTAACCGTGGTACTTTCCACACAAGTTGCAAGCTGAATCCGGAAACCGCCAATTGGATCGGGTTATTTGACTCCGGTAAAAAGTTAATCGACAAGGTTGTGATACCTGCTGGTGTTTTAGGTCCTAACCAATCGTATGCACGTGTTAGCGACGGAGCAGCAGAATGGGAAGTGAAAGGTGGAAGCAGTGACAAATATGTTACACCAAGCACTAATAACCAAACTCTTGACAGCAATGCCAAGATGGAAAAATTCGAAGAACATGACTCGGTTGGTATCGGTATGTCCATTTCAGCCATGAGCGTAGTATTCTGCGGACTTATCCTTCTGTATATCGCTTTCAAAGTAGTAGGTAAAGTCGCTGTCAACCTGAGTAAGCGTAATACAATGAAATCCAAAGGAATCGACAAGCATGAAGCCAAAGAGCTGTCACAAGCTCCGGGCGAAGTTTATGCCGCTATTTCTATGGCATTGCACGAAATGCAGGATGAAGTACATGATGTAGAAGAAACTGTACTGACCATTACTCGCGTAAAACGGAGCTATTCACCGTGGAGTTCAAAGATTTATACTTTGCGCGAAACTCCTCCCAGAAAGTAAGTCACCTTATAAAAAGTAAAAACGATGAAAGAATATAAATATAAAATCAACGGTAACTTATATAAAGTAACCATCGGAGATATTGAAGATAATATCGCTCACGTAGAAGTGAACGGTACGCATTATAAAGTGGAAATGGAAAAGAAGCCCAAAGCAGCCGTTAAACCTGTAGTAGTACGTCCTATGCCTAATGCACCGGCCGCTCCTACTCAGGTGGTGAAACCGGCCGCTCCAGCTTCCGGAAAATCAGGCGTCAAATCTCCACTTCCGGGTGTTATCCTCGATATTAAAGTTAATGTAGGAGATGCAGTAAAGAAAGGACAGACCATCATTATATTGGAAGCCATGAAAATGGAAAACAATATCAATGCTGACAAAGACGGTAAGATTACTGCAATCAATGTAAACAAGGGAGATTCTGTTCTTGAAGGTACTGACCTCGTAATTATCGAATAATATGGGAGATTTCATAAACTTTTTAGGAAACAACCTAGCCGACTTCTGGACCTACACAGGCTTTGCCAACGCTACCACAGGACACATAGTCATGATTCTTGTCGGCTTGGGGTTCATCTATTTGGCAGTAGCCAAAGAGTTCGAGCCGATGTTGCTGATTCCTATCGGATTCGGTATACTGATCGGTAATATACCTTTCAATATGGATGCCGGACTGAAAGTCGGTATTTATGAAGAAGGTTCAGTTTTGAATATATTGTATCAAGGAGTGACATCCGGATGGTATCCGCCGCTTATTTTCTTAGGCATTGGGGCTATGACGGACTTCTCCGCACTCATCTCTAACCCGAAATTGATGTTGATCGGTGCAGCAGCACAATTCGGTATCTTCGGTGCGTACATGATTGCATTGGAAATGGGATTCGATCCCATGCAAGCCGGAGCAATCGGTATCATTGGTGGTGCAGACGGTCCGACAGCCATATTCTTGTCTTCCAAACTAGCACCTAATTTAATGGGAGCCATTGCTGTATCCGCCTACTCTTATATGGCACTGGTTCCGGTGATACAACCACCTATCATGCGTCTGCTCACCACCAAGAGCGAGCGTGTCATCCGTATGAAGCCGCCACGCGCTGTTTCTCATACGGAAAAAGTGATTTTCCCAATTATCGGTCTGTTGCTGACTTGTTTCCTGGTTCCTTCCGGTTTGCCTTTATTAGGTATGCTGTTCTTCGGTAACCTATTAAAAGAGAGTGGAGTGACACGTCGTCTGGCCAATACGGCAAGTGGTCCGCTGATTGATACGATCACTATTCTGTTAGGGTTGACAGTGGGTGCTTCTACGCAAGCTTCCGAGTTCTTGACTTTCGATTCTATCAAGATTTTCGCACTCGGCGCATTGTCATTTATCATCGCAACAGCTTCAGGCGTAATCTTCGTAAAGATATTCAATCTCTTCCTGAAGAAAGGCAATAAGATTAATCCGTTAATCGGTAATGCAGGCGTATCTGCCGTTCCCGACTCTGCACGTATCTCACAAGTTATCGGTTTGGAATACGATCCGACCAATTACCTGCTGATGCACGCTATGGGTCCGAACGTAGCCGGAGTTATCGGTTCTGCAGTTGCTGCCGGTATCCTGCTTGGATTCTTAATGTAAAATCACGATTTAAAGAAAATCATGAAACTAGAAAAGGCTGCAACCATAATGGTTGCAGCCTTTTCTTATATATTTATATTGGAATAATCTGATTACTGAGCCAATTTGTTGTCAGAACCGAGCACGTTAAGGATTTTGTGCTTGTACAGTTTTTCCATATTGTCACGAGCCGGACCAAGATATTTACGCGGGTCGAATTCAGCCGGTTTTTCAGCAAATACCTTACGTACAGCAGCAGTCATAGCCAAACGAGAGTCTGAGTCGATATTGATTTTGCAAACTGCAGATTTAGCAGCCTTACGCAATTCTTCTTCAGGAATACCGATAGCAGCTTTCAAAGCACCACCATATTTATTGATAGTTTCCACTTCTTCTTCAGGAACTGAAGATGATCCGTGAAGAACGATTGGGAATCCCGGAAGTTTTTCCATTACAGCGTCCAATACTTCGAATGCCAATGGAGGAGGAACCATACGACCTGTTTTCGGATCGATATGACATTGTTCCGGAGTAAATTTGTAAGCACCGTGAGAAGTACCGATTGAAATAGCCAAAGAGTCGCAACCTGTACGGGTAGCAAAATCAATTACTTCTTCAGGGTCAGTATATGTGTGGTGGTCAGCAGAAACTTCATCTTCTACACCTGCCAATACGCCAAGTTCGCCTTCAACTGTTACGTCAAACTGGTGTGCGTAATCAACTACTTTCTTAGTCAATGCAACGTTTTCTTCGTAAGGAAGATGAGAACCGTCGATCATTACTGAAGAGAAACCTGAATCAATGCAAGATTTGCAAGTTTCGAAAGTATCTCCATGATCAAGGTGGAGAACGATTTCCGGATGTGCGCAACCTAATTCTTTAGCATATTCTACAGCACCCTGAGCCATGTAACGCAATAAAGTAGCGTTAGCATACTGACGAGCACCTTTAGATACCTGAAGAATCACAGGAGATTTAGTTTCAACAGCAGCCTTGATGATAGCTTGCATCTGTTCCATATTGTTGAAGTTGAATGCCGGGATAGCATATCCACCTTTGATAGCCTTAGCAAACATTTCTCTCGTGTTTACCAATCCTAAATCTTTGTAATTTACCATTTTGTTTAAAGTTTATTGTTAGTGAATAAAAATTCTACGCAAAAGTAAGCATTATCCACCGAATAACGAACATCGGAAAGAAAAATATAGTAGAAAAAGGCTTAAATAGAACATCTATTTCTTGCCGGAAAGCAAGGTAGACATTAGATTGTAATGTCTACCTTGCAAACAAATAACTAAAAGACAAATAATAACCCTTTGGGCAAATACACCTTATTATATAATAAGCAATGCGTCATAAACAAAAGTTTTTCAGCAAAACCTTTTTCTATTTCACAGAAAAGCATTATCTTTGCGCACTGAAAATGACCATTACACTATTTCTTACCAAAATAGTAACAGAATATAAATTAAAAAAACAGATACTGAAATGAAAAAAGGCCTTCATCCAGAATCATACCGTCCGGTAGTATTCAAAGATATGTCAAATGGTGATATGTTTTTGTCTAAATCAACAGTAGCAACTAAAGAAACCATCGAGTTCGAAGGTGAAACTTATCCGTTGCTGAAGATTGAAATCTCTAACACTTCTCATCCGTTCTATACAGGAAAATCTACTTTGGTAGACACTGCAGGTCGTGTTGATAAGTTCATGAGCCGTTACGGTGACCGTAAGAAGAAATAATTCGATCTTTCGTTAAAGATGAAAAGAGGGGATTCTCAGCGGGGAATTTCCTCTTTTTCATTTTAAGCTACATAGAGAGAACAGAAAAATCTTAAAAAATATCAGCGTACACAGTTTTTACCGAATAAAGAAACTACCTTTGTTAGATAATAAACAAACTAAAGTAATGGAAATAACCCAATTAGAACAAATGACAAAAGAAGAAGTTCTCAATTTTATCAGAAAGCGCCTCTCTTTCGGTCCGGAAATAAAAAGGCAACTCAAACATGTGGACGAGGATGATTTCAGCAAAGAGCATCGTAGGTTCGAAATGTCCGGCTACGAACAGACTACAGGATGGTGCACTCTTTTCAACACTGCTATCTTAAATGAATTTGCCAATTTAGGTATCTACGATTATACCTCTTATCTTTTTCTCGATTTCGACAAAGGTACTCCAACTGTCTACCTCAAGTACTACGATGAAAATGAAAACCTGGAATATGATCTTAATGGTTATACAACGACAGAAATCATATTCACCATTTTTGAACTCACAATCTTTTCCGGAAGACCGAAAAGACCGAGAAGCTAAGACCTAAATCTTTCGGTTTTCCCGAACATTCATATCCATAAGTTGTTTATTCTCTGTAATAAAGAGAAACGAACCAACGCAAAAACTCTAAACATCAGTATGGTATATGAAGAAGAAATATGGATTCGTCCTGATAGCTGCAATTTTACTGGCAAGCTGCGGACAGAAAAAAGAGACGAAGACAACAACAAGTCGTCCCGTAAAGACTGCAATTGTTGAGTCTAGATCGATTATCAGAAAAGATTTTTCGGGAATTGTAGAAGCGGTAGAATATGTAAAACTGGCATTCCGTGTCAGTGGACAGATCATTCAATTGCCCGTCATCGAGGGAGAAAAAGTAAAGAAGGGACAACTGATCGCAGCCATTGATCCCAGAGATATTGCATTACAATATGCCGCAACCAAATCTGCTTACGAAACGGCAGCTGCACAGGTAGAACGTAACAAACGGCTTCTCTCCCGCCAAGCGATCTCTGTGCAGGAATATGAAATCAGCCTTGCCAACTATCAGAAAGCAAAATCCGAATATGAGTTGTCCGTCAATAATATGCGCGACACAAAACTGACAGCTCCTTTCGACGGCTCCATCGAAAAACGTCTGGTAGAAAACTATCAGCGTGTCAACTCCGGAGAAGGTATCGTGCAACTAGTCAACACCCGTAATCTGCGTATCAAATTCACCATACCGGATGTCTATCTCTATCTGCTTCGCACTAAAGATCCTCGTTTTCTAGTAGAATTCGACACATTCAGAGGACATATCTTTCAGGCAAAATTAGAAGAATACCTTGATATATCAACAGACGGCACGGGAATCCCGGTCAGCATAACAATTGATGATCCGTCTTTCGATCGAGATCTTTATGCTGTGAAACCGGGCTTTACGTGTAGCATACGTTTCACGGCCGATGTCGGTCCATTGGTACAGGACAGTTGGACAATCGTGCCGCTCAGCGCCGTATTTGGCGAAAGTGAAGGGAAGAAAATGTATGTCTGGGTAGTGGAAGGCAACAAAGTACACAAACGTGAAGTGACTGTCAATGCACCTACCGGAGAAGCTCAAGTACTAATCTCAGAAGGTCTGAAACCCGGAGAAAAGATCATTATCGCAGGCGTATACCAGTTAGTAGAAGGAGAAACCGTAAAAGAAATAGAGAAATGAACTTAGCTAAATATTCATTAGATAACACGAAAATCATCTATTTCTTTCTTGCAGTATTGCTAATCGGGGGAATCACTTCCTTCGGTAAGCTAGGAAAGAAAGAGGATGCTCCGTTCGTCATCAAGTCGGCGGTTATCATGACCCGTTATCCGGGTGCCGAACCGGCTGAAGTAGAACGACTGATTACCGAACCTATCTCCCGTGAGATTCAAAGTATGAGTGGCGTATATAAGATCAAATCAGAATCCATGTACGGACTCTCTAAAATTACATTCGAGCTGCAACCTTCATTAGCAGCCAATTCCATTCCCCAGAAATGGGATGAATTGCGACGAAAGGTGCTCAATATACAGCCCCAGTTGCCAAGTGGCGCATCTACCCCGACCGTTTCTGATGATTTTGGCGATGTATTCGGCATTTATTACGGACTGACGGCAGATGAAGGTTATTCTTACGAAGAGATGCGCAATTGGGCTGAACGGATTAAAACACAGGTAGTCACAGCAGATGGAGTGATGAAAGTTGCCCTATTCGGAGTACAGACAGAGGTAGTGAATATCTATATCTCAACCAACAAATTAGTTGGCATGGGTATCGATCCGAAACAACTTGCCAGTCTGCTGCAATCGCAAAATCAGATTATCAATACCGGAGAAATCCGAGCCGGCGAACAGCAGCTACGGGTAACAGCCAACGGTATGTATACTACTGTTGACGACATCCGCAACCAAGTAATTACAACAAAAGCCGGACAAGTGAAACTGGGTGACATCGCTGTAATAGAGAAAGGATATATGGATCCGCCGTCCAACATCATGCACGTAAACGGGAAACGTGCCATCGGTATCGGTGTATCGACCGACCCGCAACGAGATGTTGTGCAGACAGGAGAAAATGTAAAAAACAAACTTAACGAATTGTTGCCGCTCATGCCCGTAGGTCTGGAGTTGCAGAGCCTATATCTGGAAAATGAAATAGCCAACGAAGCCAACAACGGATTCATCATCAACCTGATCGAATCTATTCTGATTGTAATTGTAATCATTATGCTGGTAATGGGCTTACGCGCCGGTGTACTAATCGGCTCGTCACTTATTTTTTCCATCGGTGGAACTCTACTCATCATGTCTTTCTTCGGTGTAGGACTGAATCGTACCTCCCTTGCCGGATTCATTATCGCTATGGGAATGTTGGTGGATAACGCCATTGTGGTAACAGACAATGCACAAATCGCTATTGCACGTGGGGTAAATAGAAGAAAGGCCCTGATAGATGGCGCTACCGGTCCTCAATGGGGATTACTCGGAGCTACATTCATTGCCATTTGTTCATTCTTGCCACTTTATCTCGCTCCTTCTTCTGTGGCGGAGATAGTAAAACCGCTTTTCGTGGTGCTCGCCATATCTTTGGGATTGAGTTGGGTACTTGCTCTCACGCAGACCACAGTATTCGGTAACTTTATCCTGAAAGCAAAAGTAAACGATGGTGCAAAAGATCCATACGATAAACCGTTCTACCACAAGTTCGCTTCCATCCTACGTGCACTGATTCGCAGAAAAGCGTTAACATTAGGTTCGATGGTGGTACTGTTCATTATCTCGCTGGTTATCATGGGAACGATGCCACAAAACTTCTTCCCTTCTTTGGACAAACCCTATTTCCGGGCAGACGTATTCTATCCTGATGGATATAGTATCCAAGATGTCGTGAAAGAAATGAAATCGGTAGAAGATCATTTAGCGAAGCAACCGGAAGTAAAAAAGGTATCAATCACTTTTGGAAGCACCCCGCTCAGGTATTACCTGGCTTCCACTTCGGTAGGTCCAAAACCGAACTTTGCCAACATATTAGTTGAATTGACGGATAGCAAGTATACGAAAGAATATGAAGAGAATTTCGACGGATATATGAAAGCCAACTATCCGAATGCAATCACTCGTACCAGCCTGTTCAAACTATCTCCCGCAGTAGATGCAGCTATCGAGATAGGCTTTATAGGACCGAATGTAGACACACTCGTGGCACTTACCAATCAAGCACTGGAGATTATGCATCAAAACTCGGATTTAATTAATATCCGAAACTCATGGGGAAATAAAATCCCCGTATGGAAACCGGTATATAGTCCGGAACGGGCACAACCTCTAGGAGTCTCCCGACAAGGAATGGCTCAAAGTATTCAAATCGGTACCACCGGAATGACATTAGGGGAATACAGGCAAGGAGACCAAGTGCTTCCCATCTTATTGAAAGATAATACAGTGGACTCATTCCGTATCAATGACTTGCGTACCCTACCCGTATTCGGCAGCGGAAATGAAACAACCAGCCTGGAACAAGTGGTCTCGGATTTTGATTTCCAATACCGATTCTCGAATGTAAAGGATTACAACCGTCAGATGGTAATGATGGCACAATGCGACCCACGTCGAGGAGTAAATGCAATTGCCGCTTTCAACCAGGTGTGGTCTCAGGTACAGAAAGAAATTAAGGTCCCAGAAGGATATACAATGAAGTACTTCGGAGAACAGGAAAGTCAAGTCGAATCAAATGAGGCGTTGGCTAAAAATTTACCGCTGACTTTCTTCCTGATGTTTGTAACCTTGTTGTTCTTATTCAAGACGTATCGCAAACCGACCGTAATTCTATTGATGTTACCACTGATCTTCATTGGTATCGTGCTGGGATTATTAGTACTTGGCAAATCGTTCGACTTCTTTTCCATTCTCGGTTTACTGGGATTGATTGGAATGAATATCAAAAACGCGATTGTACTCGTCGAACAGATAGACTTGGAAACAGCTATGGGTAAAAAGCCTTTAGAAGCTGTAGTCAGTGCTACAACCAGCCGTATCGTCCCCGTAGCGATGGCTTCCGGAACAACAATTTTGGGAATGTTACCGCTACTATTTGATGCGATGTTCGGAGGTATGGCGGCTACGATTATGGGAGGATTGTTGGTCGCTTCAGCTCTGACGCTATTCGTTCTTCCGGTGGCCTATTGCGCTATCCAAAGAATCAAAAACTAAATATAACCCTTATTTAGACAGAAGAAATAAATTACAATGAATAAAATGAGAACTCAACTAATAACTCTGTCTCTGCTGCTCCTTAGTCTTACAGCCGAGGCACAACACCCCTTTCTCAGCCGGGAAGCGTACCGGGATAAAGTGGAAGCTTATAGCCAAATACTCAAGCAACAGAAACTAAAAACTATAGCAAGTGCGGAGGCACGTAAGATTGCTCATACCGGTTTCCTGCCCAAAATCGATATCAATGCGGACGGTACACTCAATATGAGTGATCTTAAAGCATGGAACGAGCCATTAGGGGAATACCGTAACCACACCTATCAAGGAGTATTCGTCGTCTCGCAACCTCTTTATACAGGAGGGGCACTCAACGCTCAACACAAGATTGCCAAAGCGGATGAAAAACTCGGCCTGCTCAATGAGGAAATGACAATCGACCAAATTCATTATCAGAGCGATGCAGTCTATTGGAATGCGTCTGCTTCACAAGCAATGCTGCAAGCTGCCGATAAATATCAACATATCGTAAAACAGCAATATGATATTATTCTAGACCGTTTCAATGATGGAATGATTAGCCGTACAGACCTACTCATGATTTCCACCCGGCTAAAAGAAGCTGAACTTCAATATATCAAAGCCCGTCAGAATTACACGTTGGCATTGCAGAAATTGAATATTCTGATGGGAATAGCTCCCAACACCCCCGTAGACAGTCTTTATACTATTGACAAGACTTCTGCTCCTATACAAATCCTTTCTCTTGAAAATGTATTGCAACGACGTGCGGATTATGAAAGTACGGAAGTGAACATCATGAAAAGTCAAGCGCAACGTAAAGCCGCATTAAGTCAATTCAATCCTCAGTTGAGTATGTATTTCAGCGGTGGATGGGCAACTAGTACGCCAAATCTCGGATATGATGTTTCATTCAATCCCATTGTCGGCATTAATCTCAATATCCCGATTTTCAGATGGGGCGCCCGTTTCAAGACGAACCGCCAACAAAAAGCGTTTATCGGAATACAGAAGTTACAACAAAGCTATGTGACGGACAATATTAACGAAGAACTTTCAGCCGCACTGACTAAGTTGACTGAAACGGAATATCAGGTAAAGACAGCCACAGAAACGATGAATCTGGCTAATGAAAATCTCGACCTGGTTTCTTTCTCTTACAACGAGGGAAAAGCAAATATGGTAGACGTATTATCCGCACAGTTATCATGGACACAAGCACATACAAACTTGATTAATGCATACTTATCAGAAAAGATAGCAATAGCGGAATACAGAAGAGTTATCAGTGAATAATAAAAACCAAATTTTAAATTCATCTAACAAAGAAGAGAGTGTCAAAACGCAGAATGTTGACACTCCCTTCTTTTCTTTTCAGAAATCAGTTGTTCCTAATTACGCAAGGAAAGAAATCAGAACACCGGCAGCTACGGCAGAACCGATTACTCCGGAAATGTTACTTGCCATACAATACTGCAATACATGATTTTTCGGGTCATATTTCAAAGCAATCTCGTTAGCAACACGGCTTGCCATAGGCACAGCACTTAATCCGGTAGCACCGATAAGCGGATTGATTTTCTTCTTGGAGAAGAGATTTACCAATTTCACAAAGAAGATACCACCGGTTATAGAAAGTGCAAATGCAAGGAATCCACCGATCACTATACCGATTGTTGTCCAGTTAAGGAATGCTTCGGATGTCATCGTTGCTCCTACGGACAGTCCGAGGAAGATAGTAGCAGCATTCATGATGCTATTGGAAGCAGCATCGAACAAGCGGAATGTATTGGTACCGATTTCTTTTACCAGGTTACCAAACATCAACATACCCACCAAAGGCACTGCACTTGGTACGAAGAGGGCAACAACGGTAGTTACCACAATCGGGAAGATAATCTTCAATACACGCAGATTCTTGATTTCAGTCTTCGAAGGATACATTTTTTCCTGCTCTTTCATGTTGATACTCAACTCTTTCTTTGTACAGAACAGTTTCACTACCAACGGAATAATCACCGGAACGAGTGCCATGTAGGAATAAGCCGCAATAGCAATCGGACCCAACAAATGCGGTGCCAGCTTGATAGTTGTAAAGATGGCCGTCGGACCATCCGCACCTCCGATAATACCTAAAGAAGCAGCTTCTTGCGGAGTGAACCCCATCAAGATAGCCACCAACAACACGGTAAAGATACCCAGCTGTGCAGCCGCACCGAATATAGAAAGATGCAAGTTACGCAACATCGGCCCGAAGTCCGTCAACGCACCGACACCCATAAAGATGATCGGAGGCAGGAAACCTGTCTTAATCAGCATATAGTAAATGAAGTTCATCAAGCCTAATTCGTGGGCAATGTCATGCAACGGCATTTCCCAGATGTTTTTCAACACTCCGTTTACCATCACCATACCATTCTCATCTGCCTGAATGACTCCCATATCTCCACCGGGAAAGTTGGCAAGCAACACCCCGAAAGCAATGGGAACAAGCAGCAGCGGTTCGTACTGTTTCTTGATACCGAGATAGAGCAGAACAAACGCGATGGCATACATTATCAGGAACTGCGGTTCGGCAATGATATTGCTGAACGCAGTCATCTCGTATAAATTCTCAAATATCTCGTTCATTATCCTATCTTCATTAATACATCATCTTCTGAAACAGCATCTCCCGGAGTAACGCAAATGGCAGTAACCGTACCGCCAAACTCTGCACGAATGGCATTGTAGGTCTTCATGGCTTCCACATAACAAATGACATCACCTTCTTTCACCGTGTCGCCTACTTGCAAAGCAGTCTCCTGCGCATTCTTCACCAAGAAGAATTTGCCTTCTAGCGGTGAAAGCACTTCCTTGCCCTCTCCGGCCGGAGCAGCGGTAGCGGCTGATGCAACAGGAAGTTCGGTATCACCGTAAGCCACTGTCACACGATAGGCCTGTCCGTCAACTTGCACAGTCAGTGTCTTCGGTTTTGCATCTTCCTCCGGAGATTTATCTTTTTCTGCACGACGCTTAGCAACGTCTTCCAAGAAGTCTTCTTTTGCTTTTCCACTCTTGTAAGCCTCATACTGAGCCGGATGCATGGCATATTCGAAGAGTTCTTCGTCATCCTGCCCTACGTCCCATTTATTCTCCTTCATCAACTTACGGTATTTGTCGAGACTGTCCGGATAGTTATCCTGCGGATTCCCTTCAAAGAATTTACGGCCTTCACGCTCCGCCTTTTCAATAATTTCAGGAGCGAGTTTACCCGGCAAACGTCCGGCTTTACCCAAAATCATATCCCAAATATCATCAGCAATCATTCCCCAGCGCTCTTTGCCTTTCTCCATCGCCATCACGTTCATCATGGCCAGATTCTTCACATATTGACTGAATGGTGTAACCAACGGAGGATAACCGACACGAGGCCATACGTAAGCCACTTCATCAAACAACTTAATAAGAAGCTGATCCTGTGTCATAAACGGCAAATTACGTTTTGCCTTGTATTTATTGATAGATTCAAGATTGGATTCAAGGTCAGCCATCAAACTCCCCATCATACCGCCCGGCAATCCGGGAGCAATCAACAAAGAGTTCATCAGACGATTTTTCGGGCTGATGTACAATCCGAGAAAATCGTCCATAAATTCCTGAATCAATGCACGCACCTTCATATAAGCTTCCATATTGATTTCAGGAACCTGATATCCGGCATCTTTCAACATAGCCTGTACACTCAGCAAATCGGCATGACCTGTACCCCATGACAATGGCTCCATACCTACGTCGATATAATCACATCCTGCCTCGCATACCTCAAGAATACTTGCCATATTAAATCCGGGACCGGCATGGCTGTGATATTGCACAGGAATATCGGGATGAGCAGCCTTGATATTCGCTACAATTTTACCCAAAGAAACAGGGCGTCCAATACCTGCCATATCTTTGATGCAGATTTCATCGGCTCCCAGTTTGATAAGCTCCAACGCCATATTGGTGTAGTACTCCACAGTATGAATAGGCGAATGAGTGATACAAAGCGAACATTGCGAAATCATCCCTGCTTCCTTTGCATACGTAATGGAAGGAGCAATATTGCGGACATCGTTCAATCCGCAGAATGTACGGGTAATATCTGTGCCTTGTGCTTTCTTTACTTTATAGAACAGTTTGCGGACATCTGCCGGAACAGGACTCATACGGAGTCCGTTCAGCGCACGGTCGAGCATATGAGTTTGAATACCGGCTTCGTGGAACGGCTTAGTCCATTCACGTACAGCCTTATTCGGATTCTCACCAAACAATAAATTTACCTGTTCAAAACCTCCGCCATTGGTTTCTACGCGGGCAAAACAGCCCATTTCAACAATAGCAGGAGCTACCTTTACGAGTTGATCTACACGAGGTACATATTTTCCGGCAGATTGCCACATATCTCGGAAAACCAAACTAAACTTTACTTCTCTTTTCATGTCTTTCAATGATATAACTTTTTATAGATTTATAATTTTTCCACTTTAGTGACTTTTCCCTTACCTAATGTCACCACATTCACAGCAGCACTGATAGCGGCCAGAATATTTCCCGGAATAGGCGCAGGACCTTTCTGTGTTTCCTTCTTCGCAGGAAGCACTTCTTCAGGAGCATATTTGTTGACCAGAGTAATTAAAAATTTTCCTAAATAAATCACAATCAGCAGAATAACAAATACTGTAGCCATTCCGACTACCATCAGCAGGATCGCTGTTTCGATATTTTCCATATAATTAAATTATTAGTAATTTCAGTCGTTTATTCAAAAAGCGTTCGAAAATACCAAATATTTATTATAAAATTAATTAAGGGAGGGATAATAAAGTATAAAACCACAAAGTTTCTTGCTCGCAGACATATAAAACAAGTGTGAAAGAAAGCTCAAAGGAACTTTCTTTCACACTCTCCAAAATTTCCAAAGTATGGAATATACTTTAAAACTCGCTTGTAAAATGGAATTTAATATGCTTGAAATCCATTTGAGCCATCTGAAGTACATAACCGGAATCTGCCAGGAATACATCACGTCCTTCCCTATCCTTTGCCATATACTGATATTTGCGTTTTTTGAAAGCTTCCAATTCTGCCGGATCGTCACTTTCTACCCAACAAGCCTTATAAAGACTCACCGGCTCCCATCGGCAAGACGCGTTGTACTCATTCAACAGACGATATTGGATAACCTCAAACTGCAACTGCCCCACCGTACCGATAATCTTACGACCGTTGAATTGATTGACAAACAACTGAGCCACACCTTCGTCCATCAACTGATCAATACCTTTAGCCAGTTGTTTCTGCTTCATCGGATCGGCATTCTCAATATACTTGAACATTTCCGGCGAGAAACTCGGCAAGCCGCGGAAGTGAAGCATTTCACCTTCTGTCAGCGTGTCGCCAATCTTGAAAGTACCATTATCCGGCAAACCGATAATATCTCCAGCGTATGCCTCATCAATCGTTGTCTTGCGCTGTGCCATAAACTGGGTAGGCGATGAAAAACGCATTGTTTTTCCATGACGTACATGCTGATAAGGAGCATTTCGTACAAATTTTCCGGAACAGATCTTACAAAATGCAACACAAGAACGGTGATTCGGGTCGATATTAGCGGTAATCTTAAAGATAAATCCGGTGAATTTAGGTTCTTCCGGTTTCACTTCTCTTTCTTCAGCCTGTACAGGACGAGGACTCGGAGCGATTTCCACGAAACAGTTCAGCAACTCCTGAACACCGAAGTTATTCAAAGCCGATCCAAAGAATACCGGTGCACAGTCACCCGCTAAATAAGATTCAACATCAAACTCCGGATAAACCCCTTCAATCAGCTCCAGATCACCACGCAGCTTATCCGCCAGCGTTTTGCCAATCTGCTTATCCAACTCTTCCGTATGAATATCGACGGCAACCTTTTCCGTCACCATCTGTTTAGACGGCTGATACAAATCCAGTTTCTGTTCATAAATATTATATACCCCCTTAAAACGAGGTCCCTGTTCAATCGGCCATGACAAGGGACGAACTTGAATCATCAACTCCTCTTCCAATTCATCCAGCAAATCGAACGGGTCTTTTCCCTCACGGTCCATCTTATTAACAAAAATAATTACCGGAGTCTTTCGCATACGGCAAACTTCCATCAACTTGCGCGTCTGTGTTTCCACACCTTTTGCACCGTCCACTACAATAATCACACTATCCACTGCAGTCAACGTACGGTATGTATCTTCGGCAAAATCCTGGTGTCCGGGAGTATCGAGGATATTAATCTTGTAGTCCCGATAATCAAACTCCATCACGGAAGTCGTCACCGAAATACCACGTTGCTTCTCAATCTCCATCCAGTCGGACGTAGCCGTTTTCTTAATCTTATTACTCTTTACCGCACCCGCTACCTGAATCTGTCCACCAAAAAGCAATAATTTTTCCGTCAAAGATGTCTTACCCGCATCCGGATGCGCAATAATGGCGAACGTTCGCCGTCTCAAAATTTCTGTATTATCTGCCATATTTATTCATCATTCTTCATTTTACCAATGCATCGTTCAAGACTCTCTTCCCAATGAGGAATCTCGATGCCAAACGTTGTTTTTATCTTTGTCTTGTCCAACACGGAATAAGCGGGACGGTTTGCCTTTGCCGGATATTCCGCAGTGTGCAAAGGTCTCACTTTACAAGAAGTTATTCCCGCCAAACGATGAATAGCTACCGTAAAGTCATACCAGGAACATACGCCTTCATTGCTGAAATGATAAATACCACGAACTATCCCCTTATTGATAATTGTGTAAATAGCCCGCACCAGATCATTGGCATAAGTAGGAGTTCCTATCTGGTCAAAAACAACTCCCAAACCATCCCGTTCCTTTCCGAGACGAATCATCGTTTTCACGAAATTATTTCCATAAATGGAATAAAGCCATGCGGTACGGATAACCACCGCTTTCTCACAATGGTCCATCACTTCCTGTTCACCTTCCAGCTTGGTAGAACCGTAAATTGAGTCCGGACAAGGCTTGCATTCTTCCGTATAAGGAGTATGAGCAGTCCCATCAAAGACATAGTCCGTAGACACTTGAATCATAGCAGCATTATTGGCTTGCGCGGCACGTGCCAGAATACCCGGAGCTACACTATTAAGTTTATGAGCCAATTCCCGATCATCTTCCGCCTTGTCTACTGCCGTATAAGCTGCACAATTTACAATCACATCAATCTGTTTTTCAGAAATGTATGACCAAACGGCTTCTTTATCACATATATCAAGTTCCTGAACATCCGTAAAATAATACAAATGTTGCGGGTTCTCTTTCGCAAGCATCTGCATCTCATTGCCAAGCTGACCGTTGGCACCCGTTACTAAAATTCTCATTTATTCGTCCAATTTTAATTCACCTTTGCGGTCTTTATCATAATAGTTCGCCAACATAGACAAGAAACTAGTGATAGCTTCCACTGCTTTTGCAGTGCCTTCGCTAATCGTTTTTTTCTGAAGACGAAGCAAAAACACACCATACAATGCCTCAAAGCAAGTTTCCAATTCGGGCTCTTCTTTCTTACCGTTCTTATTTCGCAATTCTACGATAAATGGTAATGCCTTGAAATAAGCGGCACTATAAAAAGGAAATTTAGGAGAAGAAGTCAATGCATTATGCAATTCAGTCAAATTGATAATTACATTTTTATTAATCTGCAGATGTCCTTTTTCACGAACACCTTCCTCACCCATCATCGTTATCAGATTTCCATACCATTCTCTCATGGCAGGCCGTTGGTCTTCCGGATAGCGGGCAATCACATTCGCTTCGATTTCCTCCGGTTCACAATGATTGGCGCGGACCAGATCTTCCTCCTGCCACATATATATAAGGTATTCGGCAATATTCTTTTCTTTCAGTTGTTGTGCTATCTGATTCATAAGCTATTTCTTAATAAAGTGACTCTCCCAGCAATGTATAAACCAGTCCGGCTACAGACACCAGCATCACAATACTGCCAATAACCCGGTTTAGTATCCAGATACCGCGCAAATTGAATTTTGTACGTACCTTATTCACAAAATAAGTGATTCCGAGCCACCACGTTAAAGCACCCATAGCTATGGCAAAATATCCTGTTATCTCTTCGAACACCAATACACCCGGCTGCACAAATGCAAAACGGGCAAAAAGTCCGATAAACAGGAATATAATTAATGGGTTGGAAAGTGTTACAAAAAAAGCGGTAATGAAATTATGAAAATAGGAACCTTTATTCGACGAAGCCGGACGAATGGATTGTACCGGATTGCTCCGAAAGGTATATATACCAAAAAGGAGTAGCATAATACTCCCCAACAGCTGCAAATAGAAAATATTCTTATTGATATAATCAAATACAAAACTCATACCATAACCGGTAAGCAAAGCGTATGCTATATCGCTCAAAGAAGCTCCCAGCCCTGTTACAAAGCCATACCAGCGTCCTTTATTCAAGGTCCTTTGAATGCACAGCACGCCCACCGGACCAAGAGGTGCGGACACAACAACGCCAATAATAAAGCCTTTAACTATTATATCGAATATTGTCTCTATCTGAATCATGTCGCAAATATCGCACTTTTTTATGATATGGGGATAGTATATTAACGTTTTTTCCACACAAGAATAATCAAAATGTCCCTCTATCCCTATTTGTGCACGTTGCTAGGCGGATATAAAAGAGAAAGACGGTCTATTATTGCCGTATTAGCCATTGGTTCCCCTTCAGGAGAAACCTTTACAGGCATATCCTTCCAGATCCCGACAAATTTATCATCTGAATCCGTGATAAATATCTCTTTAACAATCTTTGTTTCCGTATCATATCTACACCCCCAAAGTGTACGCACATGACTTGGTGGATAGGAATTCATACCAAAAACACCACCAGCTTCGAACCCTGCAATAAGGATATTTGAAAAGTCTTTTATAGTTGAAGGATAAAATTCCGCAAAAACAGTATTATCATCTTCCGAGAAGTCATGATTAGGGAAAACGTCCGGTAAAAAAGTTTTAAAATACCATGATGTAGCAGTAAGTACATAACCTGTATCATTAGGATATTTTTTAGCGAATTCTTCAAAGACTGCCAATTGACGATAGCTAGCCGTTTCACGTCCGGGTATATAACCATTAGGTGTATTAACCGGTAAAACACCTCCACCTGCTATATAAAGATTTTGCCACCACTGAATCATATTAGTGAAGGCACACGCCCAGCAAAGATTTGAATCATAAGAAAAACCTTCCTTACCATAAGCTTTATTCTGATCATACCACCCACTAGACATAGTAACGTTCTTTGCGAAAAGTACTCCATCTTCCTGCGGCCCGTCAGGAGCAAGAGGTATTTCCGCCACAATGACTTCCGTATCCCATTCGGTTACTTGTAGAGAAAAATCCATTGAACGAGTAGCTGTCTTTATCGGCTTAATAGTGAGCAAATATTTTTTATTACGACGATTAATCGTATTAGTATTATCAATTACTATGTCCTTCACTTTTCCCAAATCTGGTCGACGAGGAGTAATATGGATTTTAATATCTTTACTCTGATAAAAATAGGCTATATTCTCGGGAGTATTGACAGCAGTCAGTTTCGAACTATAATCAGTCTTTTCCTGAACCGCATTTCCAGAAATAGCATCAGAAAACAAAGCACCTTCAGTGGTCTGCAAGTCCTCAATTTCAATTTGGTAACTATTATTATATAAATCTTCAATACCTTCCATCTTCTCAACTTGAACATAAAGGGCCGAAGGAATCCGTCGAAGAGTAGCAGTCACCGGAAGTTGAGATACAGCAATAGGAATATCTATTCTTGCAGTAGACATAGGAAAGCCTTTATTTATAAAATCTTTCGGTTGTCGGGTAGTTCTATATCGCAATAGTTCTGTCTCGGTAATAGGTTTCGTCTGTATTTCTTCATTTGCAACCAAATAGGCCCGCACCCCATTAGTTATGACATCTTCAGGAAGAGTAATAGAAAAAACACCTCCGTCAAACGTGTGTTGACGACTTTCTTGCAATACTTCTTTTTCGTTGGTATCGAATAAAAAAAGAAAGAGACTTTTGACTGCCGCTTCCTGTTCCGTCTGGCTTCCCCCAATGCTTTCTTGAAAATCACTCACATTGATTTTAAACTCTAAATTCCGTTCGCCACTGCTTGACACTTTGTCGTCATCTTCTTTTGCACAAGAATATAAGATTCCGGACAAGAGAAATAAGGTGAATAATGATAGTAGTCTGCTTTCCATTTTAATTATATTTTAAATTCAACTAAATTGTTTTACATTTTAAGATACTCTTAAAGCTAGTGTGTTGTGTTTTACATTAGTTGTAAAAAGCAGACTGCTTGTTGTAGAAACAAAGATAAAACATTTATTGGGAATAAGCACTATACAAATGCATAATAATATTATAAAAATCCGGAATATAATTGTTCTACCATCCCGAATAACCCATTTTACTATACCTTTTTATATTCAACATCGAAAGAAAACATCTAAAATCTTGTAAGTACCCCGATTTATCTTCCTTTTTTTTTTCACCACCAATGAAATTCCTTATCTTTGCACCACAGAAAAAAATAGCAAATCATAAAATCATATATATAAGACATGATTCTTTTTTTCAGAACCCCTTCCAAGAGCGTGATTGCCGTAGAGAGCAACCATCAGCTCACCCCTGACGAAAGTAATAAACTCTGCTGGCTTTTTGGCGAAGCCGTGATGGAAAGTGAAGAAAACCTGAAAGGCTGTTTCGTTGGTCCGCGCCGCGAAATGATCACTCCTTGGAGTACAAACGCTGTAGAAATCACCCAAAATATGGGGATTGAAGGCATCAGCCGCATCGAGGAATACTTCCCTGTTAAGGACGAAAATGCCGATCATGACCCGATGCTCCAACGTATGTACAAAGGACTCGACCAGAACGTATTCACAACCAACCGTCAGCCGGAGCCGATCATTTACATCGAAGATCTCGAAGTGTATAACGAAAAAGAAGGCCTGGCACTTTCTAAAGAAGAAATGGACTACCTGAAGAAAGTAGAAAACGATCTCGGCCGTAAATTAACCGACTCTGAAGTTTTCGGTTTTGCACAAATCAACTCCGAACACTGCCGCCACAAAATTTTCGGCGGAACGTTCATCATCGACGGTGTAGAACAAGAATCTTCCCTGTTCCAGATGATCAAAAAGACCACACAGGAAAATCCGAACAAAATCATCTCCGCTTATAAAGATAATGTAGCCTTCGCTGAAGGTCCGGTTGTGGAACAGTTTGCTCCGGCAGATCACTCCAAACCTGATTATTTCCAAATAAAGGATATCAAAAGCGTTATCTCACTGAAAGCGGAAACACATAATTTCCCGACAACCGTAGAACCGTTCAATGGCGCATCTACCGGTACAGGAGGTGAAATCCGCGACCGTATGGGTGGTGGTAAAGGCTCTTGGCCGATTGCAGGTACTGCTGTCTACATGACTTCTTACCCGCGCACGGAAGAAGGACGCGAATGGGAAGAAATCCTTCCGGTACGCAAATGGCTGTACCAGACTCCCGAACAGATTCTTATCAAGGCTTCCAATGGTGCTTCCGACTTTGGCAACAAGTTCGGTCAACCGTTAATCTGCGGTTCGGTGCTGACTTTCGAGCACACAGAAAATAAGGAAGTTTATGGTTACGACAAAGTAATCATGCTTGCCGGTGGTGTAGGCTACGGTACACAACGCGACTGCTTGAAGGGAGCTCCCGAAGCAGGAAATAAAGTTGTGGTCATCGGTGGTGATAACTATCGTATCGGACTGGGTGGCGGTTCTGTTTCTTCTGTCGATACAGGCCGTTACAGCAGTGGCATCGAGTTGAATGCAGTACAACGCGCCAACGCCGAAATGCAAAAACGTGCCAATAACGTAGTACGCGCTCTTTGCGAAGAAGACGTGAATCCGGTAGTTTCTATCCACGACCACGGTTCGGCCGGACACGTCAACTGCCTGTCCGAATTGGTAGAAGAATGCGGTGGATTGATCGACATGAGCAAATTGCCTATCGGCGACAAGACATTATCAGCCAAAGAAATCATCGCTAATGAAAGTCAGGAACGTATGGGGCTGTTGATAAAAGAAGAAGCAATCGAACACGTACGTAAGATTGCCGAACGTGAACGTGCTCCGATGTACGTAGTCGGTGAAACAACCGGTGATCATCGTTTCGCTTTCCAACAAGCTGACGGCGTGCGTCCGTTCGACCTTGCCGTAGAACAGATGTTCGGTTCTTCTCCCAAGACATACATGATAGACAAAACAGTGGAACGTCATTATGAAATGCCGAAATATGAATTGTCTAAACTTCATGAATATCTGACGAATGTATTGCAGCTTGAAGCTGTAGCTTGCAAAGACTGGTTGACGAATAAAGTAGACCGTTCGGTAACAGGTAAAGTAGCTCGTCAGCAATGTCAGGGTGAACTTCAGTTACCGTTGAGCGACTGTGGTGTCGTAGCACTCGACTACCGTGGCGAGAAAGGTATCGCTACCTCTATCGGTCATGCTCCGCAAGCCGCATTAGCCGATCCGGCTGCCGGCTCTATCCTTTCCGTATCCGAAGCATTGACCAACCTTGTTTGGGCTCCGATGGCGGAAGGCATGGACAGCATTTCTCTGTCTGCCAACTGGATGTGGCCTTGCCGCTCTCAAGAAGGTGAGGATGCCCGCCTTTACACAGCTGTTAAAGCATTGAGCGACTTCTGCTGTGCGCTGCAGATCAATGTTCCTACCGGAAAAGACTCTCTGTCTATGACACAGAAATATCCTAACGGTGAGAAAGTTATTTCTCCGGGAACAGTGATTGTTTCTGCAGGCGGCGAAGTTTCCGACGTGAAGAAAGTTGTATCTCCGGTATTGGTTAACAATGAAAAGACTACACTTTATCATATCGACTTCAGCTTCGACGAACTGAAACTGGGTGGTTCGGCTTTCGCCCAATCTCTGGGTAAGGTAGGCGATGATGTACCTTGCGTACAGGACGCTGAATATTTCCGCGATGCATTCCTTGCCGTACAGGAACTTGTCAACAAAGGACTGATTCTTGCAGGACACGATATATCTGCCGGTGGTTTGATTACCACATTGCTCGAAATGTGTTTCTCTAACGTAGAAGGCGGTATGGAAATCAGCCTTGACAATATGAAGGAACAGGATATCGTTAAGATTCTGTTTGCAGAAAATCCGGGTATCGTTATCCAGATCAGCGACAAGCATAAGAATGAAGTGAAGAAGATTCTGGAAGATGCAGGTATAGGTTTCGTGAAATTGGGTAAACCGACTGACGAACGTCACATTCTGGTATCCAAGGACGATGCTACCTACCAATTCGGCATCGATTATATGCGTGATGTCTGGTATTCTTCCTCTTACCTGCTCGACCGCAAACAGTCTATGAACGGTTGCGCCAAGAAACGTTTCGAGAACTACAAGATGCAACCTGTAGAATTCGCATTTATGCCAGAGTTCAAAGGTAAGTTTTCTCAATATGGCATTACTCCGGACCGTCGTACTCCAAGCGGTATCCGTGCCGCCATCATCCGTGAAAAGGGTACAAATGGCGAACGTGAAATGGCTTATTCACTCTACTTGGCAGGCTTCGATGTGAAAGACGTTACAATGACCGACCTTATCAGTGGACGTGAAACACTGGAAGATGTAAACATGATTGTTTACTGTGGTGGTTTCTCCAACTCTGATGTGCTTGGTTCTGCCAAAGGATGGGCGGGTGCATTCTTGTTCAATCCTAAAGCAAAAGAAGCATTGGATAAATATTATGCACGTGAAGATACCTTATCATTGGGTGTTTGCAACGGTTGTCAGTTGATGATGGAGCTCAACCTTATCAATCCTGAACTGGAGAAAAAAGGCAAGATGTTGCACAACAATTCACATAAATTTGAGTCACGCTTCCTCGGCCTTACCATACCGACAAACCGCAGTGTAATGTTCGGTTCTCTAAGTGGTAGCAAACTAGGTATTTGGGTGGCCCATGGTGAAGGAAAGTTCTCTTTGCCATACGATGAGGATAAATATAATGTAGTAGCGAAGTATAGCTATGATGAATATCCGGCTAACCCGAACGGTTCCGACTATTCTGTCGCAGCATTGGCTAGTGCAGACGGCCGTCACCTGGCTATCATGCCCCACTTGGAACGTTCTATCTTCCCGTGGCAAAACGGTTGTTATCCTACCGACCGCAAAAACAGCGATCAGGTAACTCCGTGGATAGAAGCATTTGTCAATGCCCGTAAGTGGATTGAGACAAAAATGAAATAAACAATCCTTTAAGATTTTATTCCACAAAGAGAGTGTGTCATTTTATGATACACTCTCTTTGTCTTTTTCTCTTCCTGCTTCCCCTATCTAACCTAATTCCTGTTTTCTGCAACTTAAATTCCTGAAATAAACAACATATACAAACAGCGATAGAATAACTGATCCGCCAGTTATTTGGGATCCACGTTATCTTCATCCAAAATTTTGTTATATCGAAAATTCTTCCTAATTTTGTCAAACTTTTCCCCTCTATAATAAGATTCAATAACCCTTAAAAGTCCTATTCATATGAAAAAATGGATTTTTCTATTATTATTGTTTCCTCTAACCTGTGTCGCTCAGACGTATCAATATCTTGGAGTGGAAGATGGGTTAAGCAATCGGCGAGTTTACTGCATTCAGAAAGACAGGATCGGTTATATGTGGTTCCTCACTCACGAAGGAATCGACCGTTATAACGGCAAAGAGTTCAAACAATATAAACTGATGGATGGTGACATAGAAGTAAATTCTCTGTTAAACCTCAACTGGCTATACATCGACCAAGAAGGAGTACTATGGGAAATCGGGAAAAAAGGAAAGATATTCCGATACGATGAGCTTCACGATACCTTCGAACTCGTCTATAAGCTACCGATAGAAAACTTTCGCGATTTGCCTGCTCCTATCAGCTTTGCATGGCTTGACGAAAACAAACAAATCTGGCTATGCAATGAAGAAACAATCTTCCTCTACAACACAGCTACCGGCCAGATCGGTCACATAAAGAATAAAATAAAAGAAGAAATCACAGATATCGAACAAATAGATAAATCTCATTTCTTTATTGGCACGGAAAGGGGCGTTCACTATGCCAAACTGGAAAACAACACTTTGGAACTTATCGACTGTGACAAATTGGAAAATCAAAAAGTTCAAGTCATCGATCTCTATTTTGATAGAAAAATCGGGAAACTATTTATCGGAACTTTCCAACGGGGAATTCTCGTTTACGACATGAGTATCAAATCCGTCACACAGCCGGAACACAATTTGAAAGATATCAGCATCACGCAATTCAAGCCTCTGAATGACAAAGAATTGCTAGTAGCCACGGACGGAGGAGGAGTTCATAAAATAAATACTGAAAACTACCTGCTGGAGCCTTATATCATCACAGACTACAATAGCAATAATGGCATGAACGGCAACAGTATCAATGACATTTATATAGACGATGGAGAACGCATCTGGCTGGCAAACTACCCTATTGGGATTACAATACGGAATAACCGTTACCCCAGCTACAAATGGATCAAGCATTCCATAGGCAACAAACAATCTTTAATCAACGACCAAGTAAATGCAGTCATTGAGGACAGAGACGGAGATTTGTGGTTCGCGACAAACAATGGTATCAGCCTCTTCAATTCAAAGACCGGACAATGGAGTTCGGTTCTCAGCTCTTTTGAAAAACCGCAGGCAAACAACAGTCACATCTTCCTTACCCTCTGCGAAGTATCTCCCGGCACAATCTGGGCAGGAGGATATTCCTCCGGAGTATACCAAATAGACAAGAAGTCTCTACAAATCAGCTATTTCATGCCACCGCTATATAGCGAAGGTGTCATGCGACCGGACAAGTATATCCGCGATATCCGTATGGACTCACAAGGATATATCTGGTCAGGTGGATTCTACAACTTAAAACGTATCAACCTGAAAACGCAGAATGTACGGCTTTATCAAGGACTGAACTCCATTACCGCCATTACTGAGAAAGATGCCAATAGTATGTGGATAGGTAGTGCAACAGGACTATATCTTCTAGATAAAGAATCCGGAAAATTCGAGCATATCAAACTTCCGGTGGAATCTACCTATATCTATTCTTTATATCAAGCCAAGAACGGTTCGTTATATATCGGGACGAGTGGTTCGGGGTTGTTAATCTACGACTTTGCCCAAAAGTTATTCACTCATTACAACTCGGAGAATTGCGCTCTGATATCCAACAATATCTACACCATATTATCGGATGCGGACAAAGAGATACTGATGGGGACAGAAAGCGGATTAACGAGTTTTTATCCACAACAGAAGAAGTTTTATAATTGGACAAAAGATATGGGATTAATGACTACGCATTTCAATGCGCTGTCAGGTGTTTTACGCAAAAACAACCACTTTGTTTTTGGTAGCTCGGAAGGGGCTGTCGAGTTTCATAAAGACATGAAATTGCCTAGAGATTACTCTTCCAAAATAATTTTCAGTGATTTCAAACTCTTTTATCAGACTATTTATCCGGGAGACAAACACTCTCCGCTAAAAGAGAGTATCAATGATATCAAAACATTGGAACTGGGATATAATCAGAACATTTTCTCTTTACAAGTTTCTTCCATCAACTACGACTACCCTTCTAATATTCTATATTCCTGGAAGCTAGACGGATTCTATGAAGAATGGAGCAAACCCGGAGCCGAAAACACGATACGCTATACCAATCTCGCACCCGGAGAATATACCTTAAGGGTACGTGCCATTTCTAATGAAGACAAACGCGTCGTTATTGAAGAAAGAAGCATCGATATTATTATTGACCAGCCGTTTTGGTTAACATTCTGGGCTATGTTGTTTTATGCAGGTATCCTATTTCTCATAGCTTCCGTCTTATTGCGTATTATAATTTTAAGAAAACAACGTAAGGTCTCTGATGAAAAAATACATTTCTTTATCAATACGGCACATGATATCCGTACTCCATTGACACTGATCAAAGCACCTTTGGAAGAACTCCGCGAAAAAGAAGAACTAAGCAAAGAAGGAGTTTCTAATATGAATACGGCTTTGCGTAATGTGAATGCACTACTGCGCCTCACGACCAATCTTATCAATTTCGAAAGGGCAGATGTATATTCTTCCGAGCTGTATATTTCGGAGCATGAACTAAATACATTTATGAACGAAATATATGGCGCATTCCAGCAATATGCCAATATCAAACATATTAACTTCACCTACGAGAGTAATTTCAGATACGTGAATGTGTGGTTCGACAAGGAAAAGATGGAATCCATCCTCAAAAACGTCATTTCGAACGCATTGAAGTATACACCGGAAAATGGCAGTGTACAAATCTTTGTTTCAGAAGCTGAGGATTCGTGGAGCGTGGAAGTTAGCGATACGGGAATCGGAATTCCTGCCAATGAGCAAAAGAAACTGTTCAAACTGCATTTCCGTGGCAGTAACACGATCAACTCAAAAGTGACGGGCAGTGGTATCGGACTTATGCTAGTCTGGAAATTAGTCCGGTTGCATAAAGGAAAGATAAATTTGTCAAGTATCGAAAATCAGGGATCAATCATCAAGATAACTTTCCCGAAAGACAGCAAACGTTACCGCAAAGCACACTTGGCAACGCCAAACAAACAGCGTCCGGAAACAAAAAGCAGCAACAACATTCCACTCCCGGCACCTGAAATTTACGAGAATCCACAAAAGAAAGAAAAGAAAGAAAAAAGCCAACGTATTCTGATTGTGGAAGATAATGACGAATTACGCAATTATCTGTCACAAACATTATCCGAAGACTACCTCATTCAAGTATGTTCCAACGGAAAAGAAGCATTGACCGTCATTCCCGAATATAAGCCGGATCTGGTTATCTCGGACATTATGATGCCGGAAATGCGAGGTGACGAGCTATGTCAGGCTATCAAAAGCAATATCGAAACCTCGCATATCCCCGTTATCTTATTGACCGCACTGAATAATGAGAAAGATATTCTTTCCGGATTGCGGATCGGGGCAGATGAATATGTGTTAAAGCCATTCAATATCGGCATATTGAAAGCAACCATCTCAAACTTGTTGGCTAATCGCGCACTTCTACGCAACAAATATGCCAGCCTGAATCCGGAAGATGAAGAGAATGATGATGAAGAAGAATACATCAACTACTCTCAGGACATCGACTGGCAGTTCATAGCAGATGTCAGAAAGAATATAAAAGACAACATTGACAACTCTGCGCTCACAGTAGATGTACTCGCCAGCCTGATGGGCATGAGCCGTACTAGTTTTTATAACAAGCTGAAAGCGCTTACCGACCAGTCACCGGGTGACTACATCCGGCTGATTCGCCTGAAACATGCCATAAAGTTATTAAAAGAAAATGTACATAATATAACTGAAATATCCGAAATGACAGGATTCAATGATGTCAAGTATTTCCGTGAAGTATTCAAGAAACACTATAACGTGAGTCCCAGCCAATACTTTAAGGAGAAAAAAGAAGACAACAAGGAAGGAGGAGAAAACGAAGAATGAACATATATCTCGAATCATTTGGAATCTTTTTTAAAATAGGCGCCTTCACCATCGGAGGAGGATACGCAATGGTGCCATTGATTGAAAATGAAATCGTAACCAAACGGAAATGGATTGCACAGGACGACTTCATCGACCTGCTAGCCATCTCTCAATCCGCTCCCGGCATTTTGGCAGTCAACATATCCATCTTTATAGGATACAAATTGCGCGGTATACGGGGAAGTATTGTTACGGCACTGGGAACGATTCTGCCATCTTTCATTATCATATTGGCCATCGCCCTATTTTTCCACAACTTCAAAGATAATCCGATAGTGGAACGGATATTCAAAGGAATCCGCCCAGCAGTAGTGGCGCTTATCGCCGCACCTACGTTTACTATGGGACGGTCTGCAAAAATCAATCGTTACAATCTGTGGATTCCGGTTGTATCGGCACTACTTATCTGGCTATTAGGCTTCTCGCCTATCTGGATTATCATAGCTGCAGGTGTAGGAGGCTTCCTTTGGGGAAAGTTAAAGAAGTTGAGAGGTGAGAGTTGAGAAGTGAGAGTGAGGGAGGCATGTACTATGTACTATTTATTATTTGTTCTAAATAAAAAGAGATGATATATATTCAGTTGTTTTATACGTTTTTCAAGATTGGACTCTTCGGTTTCGGAGGAGGATATGCAATGCTTTCCATGATTCAAGGGGAAGTCGTTACCCGTTATGGATGGGTAAGTTCGCAAGAATTCACAGATATTGTCGCGATCAGCCAAATGACACCGGGACCTATCGGAATTAACGCTGCTACTTATGTGGGATTCACTTCCACAGGCAGTATCTGGGGTTCTATCATTGCAACCTTCGCCGTAGTCCTTCCCTCCTTTATCTTAATGCTGACTATCAGCAGATTTTTTCTGAAATATCAGAAACACCCGGTAGTGGAATCAATCTTCAACGGACTACGACCAGCAGTCGTAGGACTACTGGCCTCTGCCGCATTGGTATTAATGAATGTAGAAAACTTTGGCTCACCTACAAAAGATACCTATACATTTGTTATCAGTATCATCATCTTCCTGATTGCTTTTATCGGAACGAGAAAATACAAGGCCAATCCGATTCTGATGATTATCGCTTGCGGTATTGCAGGATTGCTGCTCTATTAAAGCTTTACCTTTTTACTTACGGACTTCGATTCATTATGTAGACGGTCCAAAGCCGTTACCACATAGCGATGTTTTGTTTTCCCTGTCTCGTATGGAAGTTTGTAGAAAGGATTACTGGTGATGGCTACAATATGCGAAGGATCGTCAAGGTTCACCTTCTCTTTTCCGCTGAAGCGGTAAACCACATACCGCACCGCTTTATCCATTTCCGTTTCCGCTTTCGGAGCAGTCCAGAAAAGAACATAGCCGTCTTCTGTCCACACTTTCTTCATTTTGCGTACTTTGCCCGGAGCCTTGTCGTCCATAAAATCGAAGACGGGAATCAAAGCAGGATATTTATGATACTCGCTCACTAAAGCATCACGGTATCGGCCTTGATTTTCAACAACGGCTGAAGCATACCATTGACAACTGCCGCCAATCGTCTGATAAGCACGTTGTAAGGCCATTTTTCGCGGGAGCTGATTGATGGAAGGATTCTTCGGATCAGCATGTTGGATCGTATTCGGTACCGACTGACCGATAAATAACGGACGGTTCTCCGAATGCGTAGCCCACCATTTCACTAAAGTCTCATAGTCGGCAGCCTTATGACCTATTTCCCAATAAATCTGTGGGATATTATAATCAATCCATCCTTCACGCGCCCAAAGCAACACATCGGCATACAGGTCATCATAATTCTGCAAACCATTGGTATCACTGCCCAACGGATCACTCTTCTGATTACGGTAAATGCCGAAAGGACTGATACCGAACTTTACCCACGGCTTTACGGCACGGATTGTCTCATGAAGCTTTTTAATCAGCACATTGACATTACTACGACGCCAATCGGCCTTATTCGTAAAACCACCGCCATAACAGGCAAAGCTCGCGTCATCCGGAAAGTCCATTCCCTTCACGGGATAAGGATAGAAATAATCGTCCATGTGGATAGCATCCACATCATAACGGGACACGATATCGGTCACGATTTTACAAATATAGTCCCGACTTTCAGGAAGTGCCGGATCGAAATACAGCTGATCGCCATACGTAACAAACCATTCCGGATGTTGATGATAAATATGTTCCGGCGCCAACTGATTTTTCAGCGAAGTCTTCACCCGGTAAGGATTGATCCAGGCATGAAACTCCATATTCCGTTTCCGGCACTCTTCAATCATAAATTGCATCGGGTCCCACATAGGAGAAGGTATCTGCCCCTGCGTCCCTGTCAGGAAACGGCTCCACGGTTCATGCTGCGAAGCATACAACGCATCCGCTTCGGGACGCACCTGGAAAATAATGGCATTGATACCTGCCCCTTGAAGAGAATTCAATTGATCAATCAACGTTTGTTTCAGCTTCCCGGTAGGAATACCTTTGAACTGCCCGTTGACAGCTTGTATCCACGCTCCACGAAATTCACGTTTGGGATATTTATTGCCGGATGGCACTTGTGCCCTCACTCCTACCACCAGAAGAAGAGCGAAAAGTAAAAGATAGTTTTTCAGCTTCATAATATTCTTAAATCGTAATAATGTGACGCAAAGATAATACAAACTCCCGATAAATTCGCTAACTTTGCCGACTACCATAAAAAAGGAGTATTTTATGTCAGAAAACAACTATATTTCGATCAAAGGTGCACGAGTCAACAACCTTAAAAACATCGATGTAGATATACCCCGCAACAAACTTGTTGTAATCACCGGATTATCGGGTTCCGGTAAATCTTCCCTCGCTTTTGACACTCTCTATGCAGAGGGACAACGCCGCTATGTGGAAAGCCTGAGCAGCTATGCCCGTCAGTTCTTGGGACGAATGAGTAAACCGGAATGCGACTTTATCAAAGGCATTCCACCCGCCATTGCCATCGAACAGAAAGTGAACAGCCGCAACCCACGCTCTACGGTAGGTACTTCGACCGAAATTTACGAATATCTTCGCTTGCTCTATTCACGCGTAGGAAAGACATTCAGTCCCATTAGCGGACAAGAGGTGAAGAAACATTCGACAGAAGATATCGTCAACTGTATGCTTACGTATCCGGAAGGGACGAGATACACCGTATTGACACCCATCCGTCTGCGTGAAGACCGTACCTTGCAACAACAATTGGAAATAGACCTGAAACAGGGATTCAACCGTATCGAAGTGAACGGTGAGATGAAACGTATAGATGAATATACCCCTGTGGCAGGTGACGAAGTTTATCTGCTGGTAGACCGCATGACAGTAGGCAATAGTAAAGACTCCATCAGCCGACTGACAGACTCCGCCGAAACAGCAATGTACGAAGGCGACGGAACTTGTCTGCTACGTTTTTATCCGGCAGACGGAACTACGAAACTACATACTTTCAGTACTAAATTCGAAGCAGACGGCATCACTTTTGAAGAGCCGAACGACCAAATGTTCTCGTTCAACTCTCCTATCGGCGCTTGCCCCACCTGCGAAGGATTCGGAAAAGTCATCGGCATTGACGAGCATTTGGTCGTGCCTGATCGCTCTTTATCAGTTTATGAAGGAGCTATCGTATGCTGGCGCGGTGAGAAAATGGGCGAATGGAAAGAAGAACTGATTCATAATGCGGATAAGTTTGATTTTCCGATTTTCACACCTTATTATGAGTTGACGGACGAGCAACGCCGGATACTTTGGGAAGGTAACCAATACTTTCATGGCATTAATGATTTCTTCAAAATGCTGGAAGAAAACCAGTACAAAATACAATATCGGGTAATGCTTGCACGTTATCGCGGCAAGACGCTCTGTCCGCAATGTCACGGCACACGCCTGAAGCCCGAAGCCGGTTATGTACGGGTAGGCGGAAAGAACATTTCTGAATTGGTGGATTTGCCCATCACTGAACTCAAGCAATTCTTTGATAACTTAAAGCTTAGCGAGCACGACAGCAATGTAGCACGACGAATCCTTGTCGAAATCAACAGCCGCATCCGTTTTCTTATTGACGTAGGGTTGGGATATCTTACCTTGAATCGTCTCAGCAACTCTTTATCGGGAGGAGAAAGCCAGCGCATCAATCTGGCAACTTCATTGGGCAGCAGTCTGGTAGGCAGCCTTTATATCCTCGACGAGCCAAGTATAGGATTACACAGTCGTGACACCGACCGTTTGATTTATGTACTGCGCCAGCTGCAACAGTTAGGCAACACGGTAGTGGTCGTCGAACATGATGAAGAAATCATCCGTGCCGCAGACTACATTATCGACATCGGTCCTAATGCCGGGCGTTTGGGGGGCGAAGTCGTTTATCAAGGGGATATGAAAGACCTAAAGAAAGGAAGCAACAGCCACACGGTACGCTACCTTTTGGGAGAAGAAGAAATCCCAGTCCCTGCACATCGCCGTCCGTGGAATAACTACATCGAATTGAAAGGAGCACGCGAGAATAACCTGAAAGGGGTAAACGTACGTTTCCCGCTCAATGTGATGACGGTAGTCACCGGAGTTTCCGGTTCCGGTAAGAGTACGCTCGTCCGGGATATTTTCTATCGGGCACTGAAACGTGAATTAGACGAATGCAGTGACCGTCCGGGAGAGTTCTCATCTATCGGGGGCAGTTTGCGCGACCTGCGGAATGTAGAGTTTGTAGATCAGAATCCGATCGGCAAATCCTCCCGTTCCAACCCCGTGACTTATATCAAGGCTTACGATGAAATCCGCAAGCTCTGGGCCGAGCAGCCGCTAGCCAAACAAATGGGCTACACAGCCGGATTCTTCAGTTTCAATAGTGAGGGTGGCCGTTGCGAAGAGTGCAAGGGGGATGGAACCATCACTGTGGAAATGCAATTTATGGCAGACTTAGTGTTGGAATGCGAATCCTGTCACGGAAAACGTTTCAAGTCCGACACACTGGAAGTGAAGTTCCACGATAAAAGTATCTATGATGTATTGGAGATGACCGTAAACCAAGCTATTGAGTTTTTCAACGAACACGGACAGAAGAAAATAGTAAAGAAGTTGCTTCCATTACAGGATGTCGGATTGGGATATATCAAATTGGGACAGTCCTCATCCACTCTTTCCGGCGGTGAGAACCAACGCGTGAAACTGGCTTTCTATCTGAGCCAGGAAAAAGCGGACCCTACCCTGTTTATCTTTGACGAGCCGACCACAGGCCTACATTTCCATGATATCCGGAAACTATTGGACGCCTTTGATGCACTGATTCGTCGCGGACATAGTATCGTAATCATCGAGCATAACATGGATGTCATCAAATGTGCTGATTATGTAATTGATCTCGGCCCTGAGGGCGGTGATAAGGGAGGAAATATCGTAGCAGTAGGGACTCCCGAAGAGGTAGCCGCTTGTGGAGCCAGCTATACGGGACAGTTCTTGAAAGAAAAGCTCAGTTAACGAATTCGGTCTCCTCTACAATAAATTAAAAGAAAGATTTGCTGTCACCTGTCACAGATTATCACTTAATAATCTGATTATTAAATGATAATGACGTGACGGCAGCAAGTGACAAGACTGTGACGGCAATCATACCGTCACGCAGAGATACAATACCCACACACTTTATGCTTTACAGTTTCCAACAGCGGGAACTAGTGTTTCGACCGTTGGAACTTTAGTTTCAACGGCTTGAAACCAGAGTTTCTTCGGCTTGAAACTAAAGTTTCTACTGCCTGAAACTAATTGTATCCCAGTTTGAAACCAATAGTGCAGATAGTTAAGTAGTCAGATATCAACGGTCAACCTATCACCGTTCAGAAACACCGATGGGCAATTGGATTCACACATACGATGATAGGTGACGAAGATTATCTTTAAAAGTAGAATCCGAATCCTACCTTAATGCCGAAACGTGAGTTGTCGGAGTCATCAAAACGCCATTTGTAATAAACGGCAGGTTCGATAGTCACTGTCCGGGAAAGGAAATAAGCATATCCGGCTTCAATACCTACCCCCCAATCGTTATTATGCTCACCACCTTTCAGACGGATACGTTCCCAGTCAAGACCACCACCGATATAAATGCCTGTAGTATTGAAATAACAACGAACTCCGGTACCAAGAGTATACGTATCTTTAGGCTGCGACCAGTCTGCTCCCGCATTGACCATCAGCGCAAAACCATCCGCCAAGAATGTACCGACCTGTGCTCCCAAGCCAAACTTCGCATCGTCATTCTTGCTATACGAAAAGTCCAATCCTGTGACGGAAGGATTAAGAATCATAGTACCTTTTTCAAATTGAGCCTGTGCAGTGAACGAGACTGCCAATAGGCAAAAAGCTAAAGCTAATTTCTTCATAAACTTACTTTTTAAAGTGAATAGATTGTTCGTCTTTTTTGCGGCGTTCACGCATTTGCTCCTTTTTACGAAGCACCAGCCAAAGGAGAAAGACAATGACATAAGAACCTGCCACTGTCAGGATTTTCTCAGTCTGGCTGACTTCCGTATTACGTGGCAACAAATAAGCCGCAGTTACTGATACATAAATAAGGAATGCTAACGCAACTCCTGTTGATCTCTTTATTTTCTTCATTCTGATAATTTTCTTGTTTTCTGTTTACCCAGCCAAACATAGAACCATACAGCCGCAATCACTACACACGCTATGCCGACGCTGTAAGAAACCACAGGTGAAAGTCCTAACCCTTCGGGAGCAATACATATATAAGTAGAGCATACACTTGTCATAAACAGCGCCGGTATCAAAGTGATGATGTAAGGTTTTTTGGACACAGCCAGAAATACCGTTATAGCCCACAAAGTGAACACAGCCAATGTCTGGTTAGCCCAAGCAAAATAACGCCATATCATATTAAACCCGTTGGCATCACGCAAACTGTACAGGAGCAGACCGATAGCTACCACAAACATCGGGATACAAATGTATAAACGGTGACGCATACTTTTTTGTTCCATTCCCAAGAAATCCGCCACAATCAGACGTGCCGAACGGAAAGCCGTATCTCCCGACGTAATCGGAGCTGCAATCACTCCCAGAATGGCAAGTATCCCTCCGATTGCTCCCAGCCACTCCTTCGTGATGGCGTCTACAATAACGGAAGCATTACTTTCTTCCATCCCATTCTTATGGAAAAAGTAAGTAGCCGCAGCAGCCCAGATAAGAGCAACAATACCTTCAGTAATCATCGCACCATAGAACACCGGACGTCCATGACGTTCCGAAGTCATACAACGCGCCATCAAAGGACTTTGAGTAGCATGAAAACCGGAAATCGCGCCACAAGCAATACTCACAAACATAATCGGGAAAATAGGGAGTTTGCTTGCTTCGGGATTTGTATTTTGCAAACCATCCCACAACTCCGGCAAAACAGGATGATTGATATAAAGCATTACTAAAATTCCTACCGCCATAAACAGCAGTGCGACTGCGAACAGAGGATAAATTTTACCGATAATCTTATCTACCGGAAGCAAAGTCGCCAGAATATAGTAAGCAAACACAACGACAATCCAAAACGTAGTATCCAAATGTTCCGGTGTAAGTTTCGCCAGCAGTCCGGCAGGACCGGCCACAAAAACCGCACCGACAAGAATCATCAAAATAACGGTGAATCCTCTCATTACCTGCTTCGTAGTAATCCCTAAATAACGGCCTATGATTTCGGGCAAACTTTCACCACCATTGCGCAAAGAAAGCATTCCGGCAAAATAATCATGGACAGCACCCGCAAAAATACTCCCCAGCACAATCCACAAATAAGAAGAAGTTCCGAACTTCGCTCCCATGATTGCACCGAAAATTGGACCTAGTCCTGCAATATTAAGAAATTGAATCATGAAAATCTTCCAAGTGGGCAATGGAATATAGTCCACTCCATCAGCCTTAGTAAGTGCCGGTGTTTTACGGTCATCAGGACCAAAGACGCGTTCCATGAGGCGTCCGTACGTAAAATAGCCTACTATCAACGCAAGCAGGCATAGAGTAAATGTAATCATAGTGTGTCGTTTTTTTAACTTGGCAAATGTAACATAATCTCATGAAACAGCCCAACAATACCGACACTTTTACTAACTTTGCAGAGATTTAAAACAAAAAACAAAGGATATGCGCCTATTTATTTTCATTCTTTCACTTTTGTTTCCTTTCCTCCCGACAAGTGCGCAGCCCAAGCACGAAGTTCGTGCAGCATGGGTAACGGCTGTATACGGTTTGGACTGGCCTCGCACACGTGCAACGACTCCGCAGACAATCCGCAAACAGAAAGAAGAATTGACAGATATCCTTGATAAATTGAAAGCGGCTAATTTCAATACTGTTTTATTCCAAACCCGTACACGAGGAGACGTACTATATACCTCAGCAATCGAACCGTTCAATTCAATCCTGACCGGAAAGACAGGAGGAAATCCCGGCTATGATCCACTGGCTTTCGCCATTGAGGAATGTCATAAGCGGGGAATGGAATGTCATGCGTGGATGGTAACCGTTCCGCTGGGGAATAAGAAACATGTTGCTTCGCTCGGAAGTAAGTCCGTCACCAAGCGGATGAAAGAAATCTGCGTCCCTTACAAAAGTGAATATTTCCTCAATCCGGGACATCCGGCAACGAAAGAGTATTTGATGAAACTGGTACGCGAAGTCGTAAGCGGTTATGATGTGGACGGCGTACATTTCGACTATTTACGTTATCCAGAGAATGCACCTTTTTTCCCGGATAAATATGATTTCCGCAAATATGGCAAAGGACGTACGCTCGACCAATGGCGCCGGGATAATATTTCCGAGATTGTACGTTATATATATAAAGGTGTAAAAGCAATAAAACCTTGGGTAAAAGTAAGTACCAGCCCCGTAGGCAAATATCGGGATACTTCTCGTTATCCTTCGCGTGGTTGGAATGCTTTCTTTACCGTTTACCAAGATCCGCAAGGATGGATGGGAGAAGGTATTATGGATCAGATTTATCCGATGATGTATTTCCAGGGAAATAATTTTTATCCTTTTGCCCTCGATTGGCAGGAACAGAGTAACGGACGGCAGGTGATTCCGGGCTTGGGCATTTACTTCCTCCATCCCGATGAAGGGAAATGGACGCGTGACGAGATAGACCGCCAGATAAACTTCATCCGCAATCATAAGATGGCAGGCGAGGGACATTACCGGGTAAAATATCTTATGGAGAATACACAGGGTATCTATGATGAGTTGGTCGAAAACTTTTATGCTTATCCTGCTTTACAACCTCCCATGCCTTGGCTAGATAATGTTCCGCCTACGGCCCCGTCCGAATTTACAGTAATCGATATTGACAAATGCTATACGGAATTAAAGTGGCAGGCTGCTACTGACAATGATGCACGCAATAAGCCAATGTATGTCATTTATGCATCGAATGATTTTCCGGTAGACATTAATCGGCCGGAAAACATTGTTGCACAAGGTATCCGGGAGACAAGTTATATCTATGCTCCTATCCTACCCTGGAATACAAAGAAACATTTTGCTGTTACGGCCATTGACCGTTACGGAAATGAAAGTGAAGCGGTGCAAAAGTAAAACTAACAGGATTGAGATATGTACTGAAATCAAAGAGGAATAACAATTTTATCTTCTTTCTGATTTCTAAAGGCAGTGTCCATAATATTGTGTAAATGTAAACGGGATTCAGTTATAAGTTCTCTTATATCTGGATTCTGTTTTCAAAAATAAGCATAAACTGGTTCATAATCAATCCCCAGTTAGTAATCGGCATTGTCCATTTCTTCTCAATCTCCATCAAGGAAAGGTATACCATCTTCTTCACTGCGTCATCCGACGGGAATGAAAGCTTTGATTTAGTGTACTTTCTGATTTTTCCATTCAGATTTTCAATGAGATTTGTGGTATAGATTATTTTTCTGATTTCCAATGGGAACTGAAAGAAAACAGTCAGATCATCCCAGTTGTTCCTCCATGAAAGAATGGCATAAGGGTACTTCCCTCCCCATTTCTTTTCCAGATTATCAAGCTCCGCGGCAGCAACTTCCTTGTTTGGCGCATTATAGATATTCTTCATATCTGCCGTGAACTCTTTTTTGTCCTTGTAAACGACATATTTACATGAGTTTCTTATCTGATGTACAACACAAATCTGAGTTGATGACTGAGGGAATACGGTACGTATAGTGTCCGTAAATCCGTTCAGGTTATCGGTACAGGTTATCAGTATATCTTGTACCCCACGGGCCTTCCTTTGAGTGAGAACACCATCCAGAAGGCGGAACTCTCTGATTTACCCACCCACATGCCAAGAACTTCCTTCAAGCCGTTTTGTTTCAGGCCGACACAGAGATAGACAGTCTTGTTGATAATCTTCCCGTTGTCACGGACCTTGAAGACAATACCGTCCATCCAAACGATGAGATAGACCGGGTCCAAAGGACGGTTCTGCCATTCTTGAGCAGCCTGGTTTACTTTGTTTGTGATGATGGAGATGGCAGAGGTGGAGAGTTCTATCTCATAGATCTCGCGCATCTCTTCTTCTATATCGGACACACTCATTCCTTTGGCATATAAGGAGATAACAAGCTTTTCTATGGAAAGCCCGCGGCTTTCATGCTTGGGGACTACTATGGGTTCAAACTGACCGTTGCGGTCACGAGGGATGGGTATGACAGCCTCGCCGTGCTCGGTCTGGATTTTCTTGGGGTAACTGCCGTTACGGGAATTACCACTGTTATTGCCGGAAACAGAATGTTTCTCATAACCCAAATGAGCATCCATCTCACCTTCAAGCATCTTCTCCAGCACTTGGGCGTGGAGCTGCTTTAGGAACTTGCTTACGTCTGCCTCAGTTTTGAAATGGCTGAGGAACTCCTTGGTTAAAACCTCATCAGGCACTACATGATTCTCTTTCATAATCTTTTTCATTTTGCAAATCTATTAAATAAAAAAATACGAAACTCGTACTGAATCCCGTATTTTACATTTACACAAAATATTTTATAGTGCCTTTCTAAAAATAACCAGCTCTACCCTTTTAAGTGTATCTATATATCTCAGCGCCTCTTTCATGTCACATAAATTATTGACCGACTTTCCATTTATGCTAAGAATGACATCATTCGGAGCTATAAAATCTCTGACCGGACTATCTAAGGCATCTACGGAAATGACATAAACTCCACGTTCTGTATCCATACCCGTAGCAGAACGTTCCTCCAATGTATTCAGATTCTTAAGCGTTACCCCTTTCCAAAGCATAGTTTTGGTATCCGCATCATTATCCGTCACAAGCGGAACAGGCATTACAGGACTTTCAGCTAACTGTTTCAGATGGGAAGACAACACTCCGAATTTATTCATAGGGAAATTACGGAATCCTCCTTTGATTATGACTTCAGAATCATCTGCTACATTAAAATTACCTTTCATAGCATCCATAAACCTGATTGTAGTTACTATAGAATGAACATCCCCACCAAGTTGGCGAGCCGCAAGATATGCCAAGCTGTCTGTAAAGATATTATAATCTACCTCTCTCCCCCAGCCATACACTCTTATAGGTTTATACTTGGTCATTACAATATTACGTGAAAAGACATCTCCGCTATTTTTAAACCACAAATGTGGGTGTAGAGTATTATTGACGATAATATTATTTTCAACAGTCCGATAAAAACCTTCACGCAATTTAATACCACCATTCAAACAAAGATTATTGTAGATTTGGTAATTACTGGAGCCATCATCCAAATCTATATCCCATCCCCTATCACAACGTAATCGATTATGGCGGATAATGATAGGTTCGACTACATCTGCCAAAATCAATACCGGGTTTTCATCTGTTATCTGCGTCATTACATTATACTTCGGATGCCAAAAACGGTCACGTCCCCAAGAGTTGATAGTTCCATGATCACCTGTTTCTTTTACAGTATCAAAAATATCATTATGCTCGATAATATGTCCTCCCCATGTGCCTTCACTGATATTAATTCCGGCACGAGGAGTATCATAAATAGTGTTATGGCTTATCGTTATATTACGACACATGGAAAGCTCCACGCCAGTTATCTGCTTTTCAAACAAACCAATAGTGCATATCAGATTATCATAAACCTCACAATAAGCAGGATGATTGTCATTCCGAGGACCTTTTGCATAATCCATTTTATCCAAAGGAACAAACTCACCGTACGTAAAACTCGGTGAACGAACTCCTTCCACATCCCCTACAAAACAAATTGCACTGGCTCCAATAAAAGTCAGGTAAGAGCCTGTCACTGACGAATAGCGATTATATTTATCAAAAAACACACCATTTCCTCCTACGTTATGGATATAGCAATCATGCAGGTTGCATTTCTCCGTTCCCCTGAAAACGACGGCTCCTCCCCGGTATATTGTCCAGTCCGAACGAAGCAGAGGCTCGTAATGTTCCATAAATGTCCGTACCGTTTGCGTTAGTTCAATCCCTTCAATGGTTATATTCTTCACAGGCTTGGATGAAGTTCCCGCAAATTCAATCAAGTTTTTAAGTTGCGGAGTTTCAAACGCCAATTCGGTTATCTTTTCATCAGGTAAAGGATAATAATACAACCAACCTTCCTTTCTATCATAGTACCACTCTCCCGGAGCATCTAGTTCTTCAAAGATATTTTCTACCATCCTGTTTTCATGATGGATTCCCATTGGTCTGTTATTCTGCCAACCACCTTCCAATTGCAACTCTCCCTTTTCATTCTTACCTGTAATACGATAATGAAAATCACCCCAATCATGACTATGCATAGCATGAAGGTAACCTCCTTCCGGATGCTTCCACTTCTTCACTCGTTCCGGATCTGTTGCCAAAGCAGATGTGCCATTAAAGCGAACTGCATTTTCATCGTAATTAGGGTAACGTGCCATAGACCTCAAATCTCCGTTTACGATAAGCATATCCATAGCCGGATTCCCTTTCACAGCAGCCCGCATGATACCATTTTTGTATTTTTCCCATTTCAGATTCAAGCCAACTCCACTCGATATGACAGCTTTCTCTCCGGGATAATTTTTTATTATTAATTCTTTCGCATCATTACCATCATCAGAGGTCAGCACCAAAGGCTTATCTAAAATGTATTTCCCTTCCCTTAAATAAATTGTAGTACAATTCTTATCTGTTCGAGCTTTTTCGACAGCTTCATGAATTAAATGGAAAGGAGCGGTCTTACTGCCATCTCCACCCGATGATGCGTGAGGAGAAACGTAGTATATTGATTGAGCATAAATACTCAAAAATGGTATTGTTGATAGCAAAAGAAGCACTGTTTTTACCCTTTGTGTTTTCATATGATATGATAATTTTGGCTATATGCATAAGCAAAGATAGCTTAAATGAAATACTTAATTAACAAAAAATGAAATTTTAATAACTTTACGTATCATAAAAGAAATGGTATGGGTTTTATATCAAAAATAATCAATCCCATACCATTCCAGTTACCTGAAAAAAGAGTCAATTCATAAATTTACCTCTATATCAAGCTTTTCACCTATGATACAACTATCAAAATAAAGAAAATCTACTTTAATTTATAAGATAAATCGTACTTCCTACCACCTACGGAAACTTCTACAGAAGCACCATCTGCATGAAATGTGCCGGGAGTTGCGTTAGTGTTATCTGTGAATTTGGCACTAATATTCAAGCTTGCACGATCAGTCTCATTCGTAAACGGGTGAATTACAGTAATAAAACGTGCCGCACCTCCCATCGGTTTAGTTATACTCACCCGATACCATTTGCGTTGAAGTGTTTTTTCATTCTGTTTACTGGATGACCAATTAGTATTCCATTTAGGAGTATATCCGACATTTGTTTCAACAAACGTCTTAAACTGCATATTGTTATTATCTCCAAATTTTGTATAAGCACCATACTGAAAGTTTGCACTGTTGTCGTCAATAACAACTTTACCCGCATCACCCAAATTGAAAGTCAAATCAACCGTAGGAGTAGTTTTGCCGGCATCATATCCCTCGTCTACCAAAACAAAAAATGTCTTGTTCACAAAGAATACGGCACGACGATGTGTCAAGTCACCATAAGACTTATTCTCCGTAACAAGCACATCAATATCATCCTTGCTATCTTGTATCAGAAATTTTCCGTTCATATAACCATCTGCTATAGTAGCAGAGTTTTTTGTCATCGTATTATGCATGGTTGTTGCCCGATATGATTTACGCAAAGCATCACTTGCAGCATCTCCTCCATAAGTAAAGAAGCCTGCGTCCGGTAAGAAATTACGTCCGTCACGATATAGACTGAAAGTCCCGTTATCCGGCTGACAGTGCACATAGTTCTTGGGATTATTGTTATTTTTCAAAACCATCATTATTGCATCTGGTGCCCACTTGCTGCGCAACATATAATAACCTCCATCTTTATAGAGCTGAATTAATTCCTTAGGTTGCTCTCCCTGTTTCCCTTCGGTTGCCATCCATTCGATTTCTTTATCATCAGGGAACATAGCCATATATCTACGGAAATTACCCAACAATACACTTTTAGTCCACGAACTGGCTCCAGTATCATTAAAATTATCAAAGGAATAATCGGGATACGTAATATCCATTACGAAACGGGCGGCTTTCTTCAATAAGCTGACATAATTGGTCGGGAAATACCCAACTTTATTATTAACTTGTGCCATATTATAAAGCTTATTGCAAGCATAAACAGCCTCTATATGATAGCCCGGAGTTAATTCTACATGTACTCCATCATCCAGGAATTGTGATTCCACCTGTTCAGTGATTTTCGCTGTACCTTCATTCAACCATTCTCCTGCTTTCTTAAATTCCGGCATTAATATTCCGGCAGAAACGACACTTTCCACTTGGGTAATAAGAATATTAGTCTCTTTATAATAATTCTTACGGATACATTCCACTCCATCCGACAGTGCAACTAAAAATGTAGAAAGCCATTCAGGAGTAAAATTCTCCGATTGAATAAAATAAGACATTATATCAAGCTGCGCTTGTATTCTATGAGCAGGTTGAAGCCCATACCACTCCACATTTTTGTTTTTATCCACTTTCCCTTCAGGACAAGGAAACGTTTTCAGCCAGTCACCATACACTTCTATCCATGATTTGACATATTTCTCATCATGAGTAACCACGTACGCATTAGCCTGATGTATCATCCACTGGTGACGATGCAACTGATAAACAAATTCAGCATCTCCCTTATACTTGTCAGGAACATAATTCCAGTTTATTTCATCATCCTGTTTAAATAGTACATACGTTTCTTTCCCTGCTGCATCTTTAGACTCATATTTATCTTTTATATAGAAACGATATTCCAAAGCCTGATCAGCTATATTTTTATTGAAATCACCAATAGAGGTCTGATTCAGATTTATATTAGGATTGATAACATCCTCCCTATTCCGATAGTATTCCAACAATTCAGAAGTAGCCGAATTATAATCTTTCTTTTCACAATATGCTTTCACTTTTTCCAAACCTGGATAATCAAGATTGATTACTTCAAAAAGTCTCGGAACCAATGCATCACCTCCAGCATTATTTTCTTCCTTTACATGATTCTCAAAGAAAATAATCTTATCATCATTGCATGCGGTCATTAACAGCCCCAGCAAAACAAACAAACTAAATATTTTTGAATTCATACGATCTCTATTTGAATTAATTACCATTATTCCATCCTGGGTTTTGCCCCAAATCCGGATTCATATAAATTTCATTTTGAGGATAAGGGAACAAATACATCTTATCGTCCCAGTACATTTGCTGTAACAGCACCTTTTGATAAGACAGAGAAGTACTGTTCTTTGTTATCTTTACTCCATAAATATTTCTTACTTCATCCAAACCCGCTATCTTCCAACGGCGAATATCATAAAAACGATGTCCCTCAAAAGCCAATTCAATGCGACGTTCATTGCGAACCTTGGCTGTAAAATCCGCTCCGTTCGCATCTATGTGTTTCATATCAGCGCAATCACGAACCATATTCAAAACTTGACGTGCCGTCAATGGACATCCTTCTGCTGTTTCATCCGGACCTTTCCACTCATTCATAGCTTCTGCATAATTCAATAATATTTCAGCATAACGGAACAAAACATAATGATGATGCAATTTATTCGGTTTGTCCGGATCAAGTGATACAGACGGATTCATATACTTACGCAGATAATAACCAGTTTTCGTGGAACCGTCCAATACCTTGTTTTTACCACCTTCAAAGGTTTCCACCTTTTGTTTCTGCCACATAGAACCATTAGTTAGTACACTTAAATACAAACGGGGATCACGGGTCTGCTTATTGGCAGCATCATAATACATATTCGCCACATGGGTCGAATTATTCCAATCGAATGGAGTTCCATCCTTCATTTCATAAGCATCTACTAAATTCTGCGTAGGAGTATTTCCACCTTCTGCACCTTCATATCCCATCGGTTCATTTCTCGATTCAAAATCACTGGTAGTCGCAGTGGCACGGCGTTCAAAAATTAACTGCTTAGATTTCAAAATCTCATTGCCACCTAAATCCGAATACAAAGGGTCAGCTGCAATTTTAGGCAATTGATATTTATTCATGTTAATAACCTCATAAGCTGCTTTAGCTGCCGCTTCCCACTTTTTCAATTCATGACCGGGATTATGTAATTCACTCGCTGCATACAGCAAAGCTCTTGATTTTAAAGCCAATGCCGCACCTTTGGTCACCCGACCTGTCTCTCCCCTGACAGCATCTTCCGGCAGCCCGCCTTCCCGGGTAATCTCCGTACATTCTTTTGCTATGAAATCTACTACCTCCGCAAACGAAGTCTTGCGTACAGAATTAATATCTTCCTGCGTATAAGTACGTGTTATCAAAGGAATATCTCCATAGCGCTTAGCCAATTCAAATAAATAAAACGCACGTAAGAAACGTACCTCCAAAGAGAATTTGGAAGCTTTTTCTATCATTTCATCATAATCTTCATTATACTGAAAACGTTCAAGCACTTTCGGATCAAAATTTTCAAGGAATAAATTGGCGCTACGAACTCCGTTCCAAAAGCTCCAACCATCATCAACACGCTTTAGCGGACTCCATATCCCATTGGCTATATAATAAATACTATTATTCTCCCAAGTATAGACAGCATTATCCGTAGCAGATTCCATCATCGCATCATTCACCCTGCCAAAATCAGTCGGCAAGAAACTATATACATAAGCTACTGATGAGTTCATATTATTAAAATAGCTGTAGGCTTCTTCCTTAGTTTTTCCGCTAGTTTCATCGTAATCTAGAAAATCACATCCGTCCAATAAAAACAGAGCGAAAGCCGCTACTACATAGTTCTTTATATTTCGCATAACTATCTTTATTTAAAAATTAATATTCAGACCCAGACATACAGAGAACAAATCCGGATACCCCAATGTCAGATCTTCACAATTGAAATAATCAATCTTATCTATAGAAAATACATTCTGCGCCTTAGCATAAATCTGAAGTTTATCTAGTTTTATCTTTTTCACCCATTTCTGCGGCAGGTTATAATAGACATTCAGATTACGTAGTTTCAAGAATGAACCATCTTCAATCCACTGTGTGCTAGTCTGATAATTATTCTCATTTGACAATGTAGAAAGACGGGGCACGTTGGCGACATCTTTCATCGCTTCTGTCCAACGAATCTTATCTTTTAAATACCAAGTTGCAATATTAGTATTGCCATTACGCAATGGTTGATGCACATTGGCTACATTTAATTGTTTGGTCAACCCACTTACTCCATTGAAAACCATATCTATCCCAAACCCTTTGTATTCAAAGCCAAGATTCAATCCGAAAACCATTTCAGGCACAGTCGTAGATTTACCAATTGCTACCCGGTCTTCACTATCTATTCTTCCATCTCCATTTTGGTCTTTATATTTCACATCTCCCGGGCGAACCACCGAAAATGTTTGTTCCGGACTCTTGGCAATATCCTCTTCATCACGGAAATAACCAATAGCTTCCAATCCAAACAGTTGCCCGACTTTATGTCCGCGTGTATATAAATAGTCGTAAGGCTGATAGGCCTGTCCGTTTTCAACAATCTCACTATCATTCAATGCCCAATTTGCATTTACAAAATAATTGAAGTCTTTATGTTGCCCACTCCATCCTAAACTTAATTCTACACCACGGCTCTTTACCTCACCAATGCAAGCTTTCGACGGTTCGATGCCTAAAATACCAGACACATTATTATTAGCGACCAGAATATTAGTACGGTGATCATAGTACACCTCTGCCGTTGCTGTGAAATTCTTCCACAAACGTACGTCTACTCCCACATTATATTTATCAGCAGTCTCCAGATTCAAGCCATATACAGGCAATCTTTGTTCTTTCAGACCATTAACAGTTGTCATACCATCCCCAAAAGGATATCCCGTACCTCCTGTCCAGAAATAATTACCCAATCCATAGCTTAGTTCATCTACCGCAGAACGTCCCCAGGAAGCCCGAAGCTTTAGCAAGTCCAAATTGGAAGCCCCTTTCAGGAAATCTTCATTAGCCAGATTCCAACCGGCAGAAACAGCCGGATAAAAACGGAACTTATCTCCTTTCAACAAAACACTTGTACCATAATAGTTGCCGACCACATCTACCATATAGCGGTTGTTATAATTATAACCGACAAAACCCATCACATTCTGCCGATAGTAAGATGCGTTATTTTCTAACGGTTCTTTCATATCCTGCCGATAGACAGCCGAAGCCGACAATTGATGCTTACCTGATGTATAATCATAATTTAATTTAGCCTCAACGCTGGCACGTATCAATTGGGCAGACAATGCCGACTTACTTACTTGTACCTTACTATCCGCACCATAAATTTCACTTACAGGGAGTCCCTCTTCCGACAAATAACCGACTTCATACTTATAAGTCTTACTTCCTATATCCTGAAAAGTGGCAGTATTATCATAGGCGACAGCCACTTCTGCACTCAACCCTTTCAGGAACATAGAGAAATCTTGAGTAATCCGCATATCAGTTTCCAACATACGACGATTTTCCTGTACATATCCCACATCTGCAATAGCCGCAATCGGATTCATCTTAAAAAGAGTATTACTACCCCAATTATTATTCAAAGTCTTCACCGGAAACGCAGCGGCAGGTACTTTATAAAAATTCTGGAAGATTGTATTAATATCCGTATTCGGGCGCTTATCTTCTCCGATAATGCCATATAAACCAAACTTCATTTTGGTACTGGAAGTAATATCCACATCCAAATTCATACGCAGCCCTAGCTCATAAGTCCGTATTTGAGAATTATAACGGTCTGAATAGTGAGTATAATCTTCATTCAACAAACCAAACTTATTCTTATAATCCAACAATGCCATATAGCGTACTCTTTTTCCACCACCCCGCATCATTACATTAAACTGGTTATTTTCGCTGAAATTCCTCGTACCTTCTTCATACCAGTTGACGTTCGGATGATAATTCGGACTTGTTCCATCCTTAAATCGTTCCAAATCTCTTTTCGTATATTGCAACGGCAAGCCATCATAATACAGTGCTTCGTTCTGTGCCATGGCATAGGTATAAGCATCTGCCATTTCCGGCCGGTTGATCGGGAAATCAAAACCATGACGATAGTTCACGTCCACATCAAACGAATTATACATACCTCTTTTGGTATTCACCAAAATTACCCCATTAGCTCCTCTGGCACCCATCAAAGCCGTAGCGGCACCATCTTTCAAAACTTGGACGGACTCTATTTCTTCTATTGTCATATTAGTCAATCCCCGTTCAAATCCATCCACCAATACCAAGGGTTCTCCGTTACCCAAACCACCACGGCCACGTATATTCATGACAGCATTAGCACCCCAGCCAACTGTTTGAGTCAGATGAAGCCCTGATATCAATCCGAAAAGTGCATTATTCATCCGATCGGGAGAAGTCGCATTCTTTTCTAACAAGTCTGCATAAATAGCAGTCACAGATTGGGTTTGGGTATCTTCTGTCCGTTTTAGGAATCCCAAGTCAACAACGGCATCTTTCTTGATATCAAACACCAAATCCAAAGCATTTCCTGTGACCTTAATCCGTTTGATAGCTATATCCGCATAATTTAGTTCAATATAATCGCCTTCCTCCAACAGGAGTGAAAACAAACCGTCTTCATTAGTAACATTGCTATTTCTGAATGCTCCTACCTTTGACACCTTTACACCCGAAAGAGGTTTACCGGAGACATCTTTCACAATGCCATTCATCATCTCCTGCGCCATCAGGCTTACCGAAGAGATGAATAACAAGCCTATCGTAAATAATAATTTATTCATAATCAAATCGTTTAATTAACCTTATTACCAGCCGGGATTTTGAATCAATCCATATTTCTTATTGATTTCAGTCACAGGAAATGGCAATAAATACCAATATTCATTCCAATAATATTTAATATCGTCACGCGTACTCACTGTATACTCGAAGCCACTTCCCACCTTCGTCGTTTCCAACATTTCCATAGGACGTGTAGCCCATTCAGCTCCTTTCTTATGACGTATCATATCAAAGTAGCGAATATCTTCCTGTCCGAATTCACGGGCACGTTCATCCAATAAGTAGTTCAGCAACGCATCACCTTGCGGCACTTTAGCAGAAGTTACTGACGGTAACCCTGCCCGTTCACATACCAGATTCAGATAATCATAAGCGGTCTTTTCAAATTCATCGGGTACATTAGCCTTTCCCAATTGATTCATAGCTTCGGCTATACTCAAATAAATTTCAGGCATACGAATTAAGGGACATGAGTAGGGTTTACCTTTCATCTCATTCTTCTTATCTCGAATAAACTTACGAAATCCATAACCAAATTGAGTTTTCTTCTGCACAGAACTTCCCGAACCATATCCTTCACGTCCACCTTTATAAACTTCTGCTGTCCGTCCCTGCCATTTATCACCATTTACAAGCAAGTTTTCATATAAACGCACATCACGGTTCGGTTGCCCTTTTTCATCAAAAAACGGATGTGCACGATGGGTCTGATTATTCCAGTCAAACGTAGAACCATCTTTCCATTGAAACATATCCGCATAATTTCCACGCGGGATACCATAGCCGGATTCATACATACGGAACGGCTTATCTACACCATCATAGGTTCCCCAACGGAAAGAAGCCATCACAACTTCCTGATTGCCCTTGGTAAAATAACCGTTTACATAGTCTTCTCTGGGATTCCCTGTATTTTCAATCCGATAATAATCATTATTCTTTTTGTTCAGACGCAAAAACTCCCTTCCTGCTTCCAAAGCAGCTTCCCAACGACTATCCTGCTGATTTCCATACCAACTTAAAAGTTCAGTAGCCGCTTGTCCGTCATAGTAAGGTGCCTTATTGTTAAATAATGGACTAGCAACAAACAAGAGTAAACGAAATTTCAACGCTTTAGCGGCAGCCGCCGTCATATGTCCATATTCCTCTGCTGTTGTATACCAAGGTAAATCGGTTGCCGCCTCATCCAGCAACGCCACTGTTTTATTGACTGTTTCTTCCAACGTCAAACGAGGAAATTGAAGTATTTCATCTGCTTTATACGCATGGTCTATCCAAGGCATGCCACCATAAAAACGAATCATTTGAGTGTAGTGAAAAGCAATGACTACTTTAGCTTCCGCTTTTCGGATACGCTTTTCATCATCAGTCATGTCGGGTACTTTATCTACATTTTCGATATAGATATAAGCTTTTCGTATACCAAAGGAAGGATTTCCTGTTACTTCAGTAATCTGAGAGTGAAAAGGGAAATAAGGAAAGTTGATACAACTGGAAGAAGAATTAAAGTCTCCCCGTGTCCATGAGATTGGTTGTGCATATCCTATATCGGTATATCCGTCCAAAATAAGTCCCTCCGGATGACAGCCCCTCAAAGTAGGCATAAAATCCCACAAACTTTTATAAAACTGGTTCATGGCCTGATCCGCATATTTCTTGGAAGAAAACACGGTATCAATAGATACATCGTCACTATTAGGCTTCTCCAAAAAATTATCACCGAACTTCAGGTCTTCACATCCGATGAATAAACTAGCCAGAAGCCCGCCTAAAATAATTAAACTTTTGTTTTTCATAATAATCATTTTAAAAAGTTACATTCACTCCCAAACTGAAGATTTTCATAATAGGATATGTATTCGTATCACGTGTCAATTCTCCTTCGGGATCAAAAACTTTTAATTTGTCAAATGTCAAAAGATTATAGCCGGTAAATTGAACGGTCAACTTAGAGGCACCGATTGCTTTTAAAATTTTCTGCTGAGTGATATTATATCCAATCGTCAGATTTTTGAGCTTTATGTATGAGGCATCTTTTAGCCATACACTTGATGTCTCCTGATTGGCCGAACTCGTAACGGACAAACGTGGATACACAGCCGTTGCTGCAGTTTCGGGTGTCCAACGCCCGTCAGCCATATATTGATAGAGTACCTGTCCCTCATAGAAAGGACGCTTATAAGCATTCGCCATCTCGATATCACACTGTGCCACTCCAGTCCAATTCATAGAAGCAAAAAAGCCTTTATATTCTCCACCCAAATTTAAACCGAAAGTGTAAGCCGGACGTTTGGGATTTCCTATTTTGGTCTGGTCGTCATTATCAATTATATTATCACCATTCAAATCTGCAAACTTAATATCACCGGGGTATTTTTTCCCTTGCGGTTGCGGCAAATCCGCACGAACATTACCATCCGCATCAAAGTCATCCTCATTATAGAACCCCTGTGCCAGATATCCGAAACGGGCTCCCACTTCATGCCCGGTGCGCCACATATAAGGTTCGTTCGGTTCTACTTCATCCTGATAAATAATTTTATTCTTGGAATAAGAGATATTTGTATTTATATAATATGAAAAATCCCTAATATGGTCATTCCATTTTAAATCCACCTCGTAGCCGTGATTATTGACTTCACCCAAGTTAACCACAGGCAATATACCATTCATTGCAATCAAAGAAGGGACAGTACTACGCTGTATCAGAATATCACGACGATTTTCCCGGAAATAATCTACTGTCAGCTTCAAACGGTCACTGAAGAAATAAGCATCTATACCATAATTCTGTTTTAAAGCTGTTTCCCAAGTTACATTCGAATTTCCCAGCATGAGTTCTTTCGCTGCTGTCTGATAGGCCATATTTGTCAAGCCGAAGATATACCCGTTCTTATCCTGATAGTTTTTCTGAAGCCAATCAGAATTATTTATAGAATAAGAGTCCGGCAAATAAAGAAAACGATTACTAGACATATTGTCATTACCAACTAACCCTACAGAAGCACGTACTTTCAGATAGGTCAAGAAATCGTTTTTGGGAATAAATTTCTCTTCCGTTATTACATAGCCGATAGAACCTGCAGGAAATGTACCAAAACGTTTATCCGGCGCAAAATTCTCGGAACCATTATAACCAATATTAAATTCCGCTATATATTTTGATTTATAATCATAAGTCAAACGACCTACTAAACCAACATAAGCAGTCGGAATATCCCAAAACTTATTAGGATAATTAGGATAGTACTTTTTACTTTGATTATATAGCAAGAGAGCTCCAACATTATGTTCCCCGAATTTATGATTATAACGGATACTTCCTTCCACATACCAGTCACGGGCACGACTCGTATTTCCCGTTCCATACGTTTTCATCATATTCTCTCCTGTGATCCGATACACAAGACTCTTATCAAAATCAGGATCTTTCACATCAAGACCTGAACCGTCTATTTCGGATTTATAAAAAGGAGTATACGTTTCCACATGTCCCCTTACGGTTTTAATGTAAGAATAATCTGTATTATACGCCCCTTTCACTTCAATAGAAAGCCCCTTTGTTATAAAATCCAGATTTTGAGACAGATTCAAATCGAATGTCATATTATTCGAGACTTTGCGGTCATAACCATACCCATAAAACTTATCAAAAACCTGATTTGCCATTGTCACTCCGGGAAAACGTGTACTCTGTGTCACCACTTTTTTTCCATCAACAACTCCTGGAGACGAGAATGGCAACGACCATGTAAGTTGTTTCCATACATTGCCACTACCTCCCGGGTCACGCTGGTTACCAACAATTCCGCCCATACCAAATTTTAATGTAGTGGTACGTGTAAGGTTTACATCGAGATTGGCACGATAATTATAACGGGTATAGCTGTAATTGTTGTTATAATCAAGCCCGTCCAATTGTTTAAATAAACCATTCTGATACAAAAAGCCTAACGATACAAAATAACGGATGTCTTTTGTTCCCCCCGAAATACTGACGTTATGTTGAGTTTGAACAGAAGCCTTATTCATCAAATAATCATACCAGTTCACATTAGGATATAGAATAGGCTCATCTCCCAAACGAAAACGTTCCATATCATACTCCGAGAAAGCCAGTTGGTCATCGGCAACTCCGTCATTACGTTGAGCCTCTCTGAATAGAGAAGCGGTTGTATAACTGTCTGCCACATCCAGTATGCGTGTAGGCATCTGGATGCCGACATTCGAACTAACCGAGATTTTAGTTTTTCCTTCTTCCCCTCGGCGAGTAGTAACCAATATAACTCCGTTTGCACCACGTACACCGAATACGGCTGTAGCCGAAGCATCTTTTAAAACATTAATAGATTCTATCTCATTAGGGTCCATCTGATAGAAAGAACGCTCTACACCATCCACAAGAATAAGCGGAGAAGCTCCTCCTTCTGTCAATGACCCCACACCACGTACAAATATTTTCGCATTGTCAGCTCCCGGTTGTCCACTTGCCTGCATAGAAGAAACTCCGGGCAACTGCCCTGCCAAAGAGTTGGTAACACTGGCACTAGGCGATTTCAGTAAAGCCTCTGTACCGACACTCGATATAGCACCGGTCAATGTGGCCTTCTTCTGCACACCATAAGCAACAACCATTACTTCATCCAGACTTTGGACATTTTCCTGCAAACGTACATTAATTCCCCTTCGGGAGTTTACTTTTATTTCTTGTGATTGATAACCGATAAATGAAACTGATAAAATAGAATTTCCATCAGGTACCGTAATTGTATAACGACCGTCAATATCTGTGATAACTCCTGTGGAAGTTCCTTTCACTTGTACAGTAGCACCAATAATAGGTTCGCCACTCTCACTCGTAATGATCCCTGTTACCTTTATACTATTGTTCTGTTGCAAAGCGGAATTTACCCACTCTTTGCCGGTGTCACTGTCCGACCAAACCCGACCCGTCTCTGCGGAATAACAAACCTCCCCCCACAAAGACGACCTGATACATACGGCAATAAATAAAAATTTCCGCATGCGACAACCTGTTAAGATGTTTTTCATACTTTGATAATATTAAATAGTTAAACAAAAAGTGCTAATACGATTTCTGCTTAAATTTGAAAACCAGCGATTCTTTCTTCAATCCTTTCGGCAGGGTCACTGTCACTTTGCCGTCTTTGGTCTGATATTTTACGCTACGACCGGTTTGAAGCAATACCATTTTGTCGGCAGGTTCATTTCCCTCCCAACCAATTTTTTGCGGTAATTCCATATTCTCCGGCAGCGCACAGATAGCATATAGTGTTTTTCCATCTTTATTGGCCGTGAACCAAATATTCCCACTTTGATAGACAGGAGTAGTACGTGTATTATAGATGGCTTCACCATTTACTTTTAACCATTGCCCTATCTCTTTCAAGCGCTGTATCCCCTCTTCTTCGATAGTACCCTCTGCTGTAGGTCCTACACCCAAAACCAAAGAACCTCCTTTGGCTACAATCTCCGCGAGAATGTTGATTACTTGGGCAGCAGATTTATATGGAGCGTCTTTCCACCACCCCCAATGATTGGTCAGTGTGATGCAACTTTCCCAAGGATGATCCAATTGCTGTTTAGGAATGGTCAATTCCGGCGTTTGATAATTTTCATTCCGCCCGGGTACAGTCCGGTCTACTGCTATCAACCCTGGCTGGCTTTCACGTGCCTTATCTATGATTTGGTCCATTTTTATATCTTCTTTGGGAGCTCTTACCCAGCCTCCGTCTAACCAAAGAAGATCTACCCGACCATAACGTGTCATCAGTTCATTAATTTGATTAGCCGTATATTCCTGAAACCGTTTCCATTTGTCCGGATTCAGTTTGATGTCATAATTCACATTCCGGGTTGGTGTTGCCCTGTCTCTACTCCAGTAATCATTGCAGTGCCAGTCAGGTTTGGAGAAGTAAGCACCTATCATAAATCCTTTCTGGCGGAAGGCATCAAAGACATGATAAGTCACATCTTTTAAAGGATTGTTTCTAAAAGGCCCTTTAGCTATTGAAAAATCAGTCTCTTTCGTATCAAACATACAAAAACCGTCGTGATGCTTGGTGGTGAAAACCATATACTTCATGCCGGCATCTTTCATAATATCCGCCCATACTTCCGGATCAAACTTTGTTGGGTTGAAAGACTCACTTAATCCCCAATACCACTTTTTGAAATCGTCATAAGGCATATCACCGAAGATTTTGGTACGGCGAGGAATAAATTTCTCTTCCGAGCACAACAGCCATGACTCGAAAGTACCGGGCACGGAATAAAGCCCCCAATGGAACAGTACACCGAATTTCAAATCTCTCCATTGGTCTAATTTCTGCTGTACTGCCGGGTCTGTCGGATATTCATAAGAAGTTGATGATTTATGCACATATCCTTGATCTTTAATATCACTTTGCTGTGCATATACATTCCAGGAAAAAGAGAGTCCGAACAAGGTAGCCAATACTACTTTCATGTTTTTCATTTGTCTCATACTTATCGTTGTTTTAGAGGTTTTAAATTCCTCCGCTAAGATATGAGGATTAGAATGAAAGAGTGTTTTGTATCATTTTTTGTTTGTCCGATAACTGCCAGAAGAGTGCTAAAAACTATCAAAGTTTTTTAGATTTTATTCAGAAGAGCTTTCTGAACACTATTTTCTCTGCTTTTTCACATAATCCGAAGGCAGGCATCCCATATACTTTTTAAAACTGGTAGAGAAATAAGACCGGGATGCAAAGCCGACCATGGCGCTTACTTCTGATATGGAGTAATGACCATCCAACAATAATTTGCAAGCCATATTGAAACGTATTCGCCGAATAAAATTTGCCGGTGGTTCACCCGATATAGAATTCATTTTGTAGTATAGTGACGAACGGCTCATAAAGAGTTTCTCCGCAAGATCATCAGCCGTAAAGTCCTCATCAGAGATGTTTTCTTCCACAGTCTGAATAGCTTTGGTAATAAATTCTTCGTCCAGTTTATTTGAAGTCATTTTTGCCGCATCAATATCAATCGTACTGGAATAATAATATCTCAAACGCTGCCTGGCCTTCAGGATATTATTAATCTTCCCTTTCAGGAGGTACATAGAGAAAGGTTTGGGAATATAATCGTCTGCACCTGCCTGAATACCGGCAGTCTGCGCCTCAAGACTACCTTTCGCTGACAACAGAATAACCGGAATATGGCAAGTTTGCATGTTCTTTTTCACAATCTCACATAACTTAATACCGTCTATTCCCGGCATCATGACATCAGAAAGAATTAAATCCACTTTCTGTTCCTTCATCATTTCCAAAGCTTCCTCCCCGCTTCCAGCTATCAATGTGATGTATTCCGATTTGAAATTATTCTTCAAATAATCAACCATTTCCTTATTATCATCCACCAGCAGGATAGTCGCTCTCCCTTCCTCTTCCCCACTTTCTTGTTTCTCCAGATCAGCAGAAGGGAGCATAATCTCTTCCATATATGAAACGTCCAAAGATGGTATCGGTTCAGATAAAGAGAGTGATGCTTCTTTATCTTGTCTTTGTTCTTCAGCCGGAAACACCTGAATATCCGCCGGCAAAGCCACTTTGAATTCTGTAAATTTCCCGGTTTCACTCACCACTTCTATTGTACCCCGATGCTTATCTACCAACAATTTTACCAAAGACAAACCAATGCCAGAACCTTTCTGATTATCATCCACCTGATAAAAGCGTTCAAAAATACGGGAAAGTTTCTCTATAGGAATCCCTATGCCATTATCACGTATCGTAAATCCGTAAGCAGTTTCCTTTTTCCACAAGGATAATGAAATTTCTCCACCATCAGGAGTAAACTTAAACGCATTGGAAAGTAAATTCATCAATATCGTTTCCAAATACATCCTGTCGACAGGAAGTAATTCATCTTTCAAATCCGAACTGAAATGAAAATTAATGTCTCGTTTCCTTGCATTTTCTTTAAACAAATTGAATACATTCATTGACATACTCTCAACGGGTCCTGAAACTATATTAATAGGTAATGTTCCCGACTCCGCCTTCCTAAAGTCAAGTAACTGGTTGACAATATGTAGTAACCTCTGCCCATTCTTATAAACATAAGATAGTTTTTGTTGTATGCCAGGCTCAAAAGAGTTCTTCTCTCCCAGCAATTCTTCCAACGGAGCCAATATCAGGCTTAAAGGTGTCCGCAATTCATGAGACATATTAATATAAAAACGAACTTTCTCTTGGCTGATTTCTTCAATTTTATTCCGTTCGATATGCTCAATCTGTACCTGCATTCTCATCTTGGCACGAACAATAAAGAAATAAAATATAAAAACTAAAACACTAAGAATGAAGAAAAAGAACAGAGTTTTAGCCCACCACGTCTGATACCACATCGGAAGAATATCAATAAAAAACTCTGCTGGTGTTTCAGACCACTGTCCACTGTCACTACAAGCCTTCACTTTAAAAATATATCTACCCGGAGACAAATTCCAATAGTTCACCCCACGGCTCCCCGCCCATACATCATAAATCCAGTCCGAATCGTAACCTTCCAGCTTATACGCAAATTTGTTACGGCTGTTTGACAGGTAATTAATTACAGAAAAAGTGATTCTGAACATTTTAAGTTCTGAAGGAAAAGAGACACCCAGCAATTTTCCGTTGTCCGCTTGGTAAAAATCAATATCTCCGTCTTTTGCTTGTCTTATGGGGTGATTCTGTATGGACAATCCCGTTATTACCGCATTGGGGGTAAAAGGACTGTCGGAGAAATGATCGGGATTGAAAAAAACGACTCCATTCAAAGTACCTAAAAAGAAAGTGCCGTCTCTTGAACTGCATACTGCCGATTGCATAAACTGATTATGCGGCAGACCATCTTGTTTGATATAGTTGCAGAAATTCCTTTTTTGCAAATCAAAACAAGAAAGCCCTCTGCTCGTTGTAAGCCACAACCGCCCCTTTTTATCTTCCAAAATACCACTAATGCAATCATTAGGCAAACCGTCGCTCATAGAATAACGCTCCCACGAGAAAGAAGTTCCCTCTTTATAACGATACAACCCGGAAGAAGTACCTACCCAAATGGCATGGCTGCTGTCTTCATATACGCACAATGCTTGTATCAGCCCAAGAGAATAAGCCTCTGCCGAATCAGTCATCACATGTAGTTCTCCATCAGCACACATATACAAACTTTCTTCCGTTCCAATCCAGATACGCTGTTTTGAATCACGAAACAAAGTAGAGACCAGCACTCCTTTCAATTGAGAATATCTTAAAGCCAAAGGATGCAAAGACATTTCTTTTGTTTGATAATTAAAACGATACAAACCAGCCATCGAACCCACCCAAAGGGTGCCGTCTTCTCCATCCAACAGTGAATAGCAGCTATTTCCCAACGACGCGGCACCGGGAATATCATAATTACTTATACGCCCGGTCGTCACATCCAAATGGCTCATCCCTCCGTTATGCGTACCTATATAAACAGAACCGCTTTTTTCAGGAAACACACATTTAATGTTATTCGACCGTAAGGAGTTAGTTTTGTTTTCCTTACCGGAATAACAAGTAAAATGCCCGGTTCTCCTATCATAATGATTCAACCCGCCGTCATTTGTACCAATCCAAAGATTATTATTAAAAGGATCTTCCGCAATGCAACTAATAGTATTATCGCTCAAGGAATTGCGGCAGACAGAATGTTGTAGGATACGAAAGTCGGGAGCCAATACATGATAATAATTAAGTCCTCCGTGGTAAGTGCCTACCCACATTCCTCCCTGGTGATCCCTCATAAGAGAACGTACTGAATTATGTCCCAAAGAAGAGGGATCATCATAAGAAAATCGATATGGTGAAATACTTTCCGTATCCGGTTGAAGAATCAGCAACCCTTCTACTGTTCCAATCCATAACCGTCCCCGGTCATCCAACTGCAAGGCCCGGACAGCATCAGAAATAAACTGTTTCGGATGACTTTTCCGGTTATAATGTTCTCGAACCTGAAATTTATCATCTATCAAATATACCCCGTTCGTCAAAGAAGCTAACCAACAATTCCGGGTTTTATCATCATAAATGATATCAGATATTACTTCATTTTTCAGTTCAGGAAGTAATTGAACAATATTACCATTACGGAAATAATAGAAATAAATACCTTTTGAGGTACCAAGTAATGCCCCGTCCCCTATCGCACGAACGGCATAAACGCTCTTTCCTTCCAACTGGGGAAGAATATTCATCTTGCCATCTGCTTTCTCAAAAAGAACCAATCCTCGATTAGTACCTAACAACAGTTGCTCTCTGTCTAACGGCTCTTCTATTGCAAACACCTGAACCGACTGATTGCCCGGCAATGAGTAATTTGTAAAATCATTACCTATAATATTATACCGGGAAAGTCCAACCATCGTCCCTGCCCATACGGTTCCCTTGCGGTCAGTATAAAGAGAATAGATATAGTTATTCCCCAAACTGGCTGTATCACCCAAAGATTTATAAAAGGATGCAAACCGGAAGCCATCATGCCAATTCAATCCCTCAGTAGTACCTACCCATATCTTATTATTATGATCCTGGGTTAAAGCAAGCACCGTATTATACGACAGCCCATCGTCTACGGACAAACGTTTAAAATGAATCGAAGTTTCATCTGCCCATAAAATAGCAATCGGAACAATTTGGAAATAGAGGAATAAAACAATCAAATAACAAATGCGTATATATCGGTTTTTCATAAGTAATCACAATTCAATAACACTTTAACTAAAGCAAAGATATGTATTTCCAATAGAATCCAGAATAACTCATTTGTTAAAATCCAGCTATTACCAAACTACAATTGCCATAAACGCCTCATTTTATCGCATATACCCGTTAGACTTGACTTCTTTATATCGTTTCAAAGCTTCCAAGTAGTAATAATCGGCATAATTCAGCGGAGTATCGACTTCACTATTATGTGGAAAACTACCGACCGAATGCATAAGAATAAATCCATGGTTCTCTCCTTCCCTTGCCAGATATGTTTCTGAAGAAAGCTGTTTCAAGATTTGCTCTGCATAACGGAAGTATTTCTGCCCTCGTTTTTCGTCTCCATACCCGCTTAACTCCAACAATGCGGAAGCTGTGATGGCAGCAGCCGAAGCGTCTCGAGGTTCGTTGGGTATGTTTGGAGCATTATAATCCCAATAAGGAATAAAATCTTTTTCGGACGGACAATGACTCATTATAAATTCTGCGATTTTATATGCCGCTTTCAAATAAACATGTTGTTTCGTGAAACGATAACACATGGTATATCCATATACACCCCAAGCCTGACCACGTGCCCAAGACGATTCATCATCATATCCCTGATAAGTACCTTTCGATTCGACCGTACCATCTTCCGGCAAATAACTGACTACATGATAAGATGTCATATCTTTCCGAAAATGGTTTTTCAATGTTTTGTCAGCATGTGCTATGGCAATCTCCCTATACTTCGAATTACCTGTCTGTTCCGATGCCCAGAAAAGCATTTCCAAATTCATCATATTATCAATAATGACAGGATAACTCCAATTCCCAAAGTCCCAGGAACGAATCAATCCGACTTTCGGTTCAAAACGTGTACAAAGACTTTCGGAAGAGTGAACGAGAATCAGACTGTCCGCAGGTTCCGGCTTTAAACGGATACCCTGCCCGTAACTACAAAACATCATAAAACCCAAATCATGGTTTTTTGTATAATATTGCATCGCTTCCAGACGATCTGTATACAAACGTGCCTGTTTCGCCAATTTCTCATTAGCTGTAAGTTCATACGCCAGCCACATAGAACCCGGGAAAAAACCGGAAGTCCAATCGGAAGGTTTTTCCAACCGGTATTCTCCATCTTTTAAAGAACGTGGAAAACAGAGGGTATCCGGTTCGTGTTTCAATTTTTCTGCCATATAGAGCAATTGATGTTCGGATGTATTCACCGCACGGTCAAACCACTTCATCTCATTTTCTCCCGGAACATTACAAGCAGTCAGAAAAGTAATTCCCGCTACCACCATAAAAAGTTTGCTATTCATTGTCTCAATCGATTTCTGTTTATTACATTTCATCAACAACAAAGTTAGATTAACTCCCAAACATAGGTTTTACAAAACTATCTTTTTATGTCCGTTTCTATTTCAGTAAAGTTTGATTTCGTCCAAAAGTTGTCCGTTTTCAGACAACTATCTCCTGCGGAAAGAAAACAAAAATAGATGCAGTGGTTTTGTTGATTACAAAATAAAATTCGGAATAACGACTACCGTTTCATATTACACAATGTACACTTTCTGATACAAGAATCCACGCCCGATACTTACTTTTTTTATAAACCGGAACTAATGGCAAATAACCTGAGCGGATTCTTCCCTGCTCCATTTCCAATGGATAAGTCTCTGCCATTGCTGTGTGTGCGTTCCATGCTGCTCCATCCGAAGGGGCATAGTCTATCTGAAAAATTCCTGTTGAGGAAGGGCATATATAACGGTCATACAAGTGACGCGCTACTACTCCCATATTCATCCGTAAGTTTATTTCCACACAAGGATGAATACGGTAAGCCGGAGATTCCGGGAAGCGGCAGATCATCATATCGACTCCCAAATAGCCATTGTAAACACTTCCGAAGCGAAGAGATAATTCCCGTTCAAGACGATTACGCAATTTATCAAGCTCCCCGACAGGGACATATTCCGAAAGATTCTGTTCAATCGCAGCATTTGAAATCAACCTATTGCCCTCATACGCTCCACTCCCACCCGTGCGAAATTGAGAGTATCCGATGAAATTGAACCGCCCGTCACCTAAAGAATGAAATTCCATAGCAAAATCTTCTACCTTATTATATATAGGTTCACCGATTACGCCACCCTGCTGACTTCCGATACGCAAACACCAACCGGAAATTGAAGGCGTATAAATGCCTTTACACCAGTTCAATCCCTTACCGCTACCCGAAAGAGGTGCTTTCAGCAGACAGGTATCATGCGATTCAACAAATGATTTCCATTCTTCGGGAAGTGTCAGGTAGAAGGATTCACCGCAAAAATAATTGTCTAATTGCAGATGAGGTAACAACTCTACTGCACAGGAACGGTGTGAACAAGAACGTAATTTATTTAATTGTTCAATAGAGGGTAATGCGTGCTTCTCTATTCCTAAGTCCAAGAGACGTTTTCTTACGGCGATGTCCCATCCCCAAGGACGGATATCCAGGTTTCGTTCGGAAGCAAGTTCCGGTTCTGTCATCAGATGTACTGAAAGTCCCAACAGTTGCCGCATCCTTTTCATATAGTCAAGATTATAAGCGGAAGGGGCCAATACCGCACTCCCCTCTTCAGCATACCACACCGGCAGCAAGGCCAGCTCGGCCGCCATCTGCCGGGCGGAGGCCGGTGGCATATAATTGATTTCACCACTAGCCAACGCCAAGTCATGTTCCGGGTTGAATAGATAAAGAGTCTTTTTAGCCATCTCAAACGAATTCAAAACTTTATTCTGCAAATATATACAGGAAATAGTCAGCAATACCTAATAATAAGAAGAAAGTTAGAGTTAAAAGCACAATTTTGCCATCTCTACTTTGCAAATCTTAAAAAAAGCACTATATTTGCCACCCGTAAAACAAAGAACAGAAATGGAAGCATTCTATCGCACACACGCCTACCTTGTTGAGCACACCAATGCCCCCGTTCGCCGTGACCTTATGGATGAGATTGATTGGAGCGACCGCTTGATTGGTATCAAAGGGACACGTGGCGTAGGAAAAACCACTTTCCTGCTCCAATACGCAAAAGAGAAATTCGGGACCGACCGCTCTTGTCTGTTCATCAACATGAACAACTTCTACTTCTCGGGACACAGCATTGTGGACTTTGCCAACGAATTTCAAAAACGCGGTGGAAAAGTACTACTCATCGACCAAGTGTTCAAGCACCCGGAATGGAGCAAGGAGTTACGTATGTGTTACGACCGCTTTCCAAATCTGAAGATAGTCTTTACCGGTTCGTCCGTGATGCGGCTGAAGGAAGAAAACCTTGAATTGCGCGATATTGCAAAAAGCTATAACCTGCGCGGATTTTCTTTCCGTGAATTCTTGAACTTGCAGACCGGTATGAAGTTTCGGGCTTACAGTCTCGAAGAGATCCTAAGTACTCATGAACAGATTGCCAAAGGAGTGCTTTCCAAGGTACGTCCGTTGGATTATTTTCAGGATTACCTACATCACGGATTCTATCCGTTCTTCCTCGAAAAGCGCAACTTTTCGGAGAATCTGCTAAAGACAATGAACATGATGGTGGAAGTGGATATCCTACTTCTCAAACAAATAGAACTGAAATATCTTTCAAAGATAAAAAAATTACTATATTTGCTCGCTGTCGACGGACCGAAGGCTCCAAATGTCAGCCAGTTGGCAAGCGACATACAAACATCCCGCGCTACGGTGATGAATTACATCAAGTATCTGGCGGACGCACGACTCATTAATCTGGTTTATCCGAAAGGGGAAGAATTTCCGAAAAAACCTTCGAAGATAATGATGCACAACTCCAACTTGATGTATTCCATCTACCCGGTGAAAGTAGAAGAACAGGATGTATTGGACACTTTCTTTGCAAACTCTTTATGGAAGGACCATAAGATACACAAAGGAGACAAGAATTTCTCTTTTATCGTAGACGAAGTGATGCCGTTCAAGATTTGCCTGGAAGGTGCAAAGATTAAGAATAACCCGAATGTGACGTATGCGTTGCATAAGGCAGAAATAGGTCGGGGCAATCAGATACCTCTCTGGATGTTCGGCTTTTTATATTAAAAGATTTATTTACTTAAATATTTAATTTAGTTATGACTAAACAGAAGAAATTCATCACTTGTGATGGTAACCAGGCTGCAGCACATATCTCGTATATGTTCTCTGAAGTAGCTGCTATCTACCCCATCACTCCTTCTTCGACTATGGCTGAGTACGTAGACGAATGGGCTGCCGCAGGACGTAAAAATATCTTCGGCGAAACAGTATTGGTACAGGAAATGCAATCTGAAGGCGGTGCTGCCGGTGCAGTTCACGGTTCTCTTCAGGCTGGTGCGTTAACTACTACTTACACTGCTTCTCAGGGTCTTCTCCTGATGATCCCTAATATGTACAAAATTGCCGGTGAGTTCTTGCCTTGCGTATTCCATGTATCTGCTCGTACATTGGCTTCTCACGCATTGTGTATCTTCGGTGACCACCAAGACGTAATGTCAGCTCGTCAGACTGGCTTCGCTATGTTGGCTGAAGGTTCCGTACAGGAAGTTATGGATTTGGCCGGTGTTGCTCACTTGGCTACTATCAAATCACGCGTTCCGTTCATGAACTTCTTCGACGGTTTCCGTACTTCTCACGAAATCCAGAAGATTGAAATGTTGGAAAACGATGATCTTGCTCCGCTGATCGACCAGGAAGCTTTGGCTGAGTTCCGTGCCCGCGCACTGAACCCGATGAATCCGGTTGCTCGTGGTATGGCTGAAAACCCTGACCACTTCTTCCAACATCGTGAATCATGCAACAACTACTATGAAGCAGTTCCTGCTATCGTAGAAGAATACATGAATGAAATTTCTAAGATTACAGGCCGCAAATATGGTTTGTTCGACTACTACGGTGCTGAAGATGCAGAACGCGTAATTATCGCTATGGGTTCTGTAACAGAAGCTGCCCGCGAAGCTATCGACTACTTGGTAGCAAACGGTGAGAAAGTAGGTTTGGTTGCCGTACACTTGTATCGTCCGTTCTCTGCTAAACACTTCCTGGCTGCTGTACCTAAGACTGCCAAGACTATCGCAGTTCTTGACCGTACTAAAGAACCGGGTGCTAACGGTGAACCTCTTTATCTTGACGTTAAAGACTGCTTCTATGGTGTTGAAAACGCTCCTGTTATCGTTGGTGGTCGCTACGGTCTGGGTTCAAAAGATACTACTCCTGCACAGATCATCGCAGTATTCAAAAACTTGGCTATGCCAATGCCGAAGAACCACTTCACTATCGGTATCGTAGATGACGTTACTTTCACTTCTCTTCCGCAAGAAGAAGAAATCGCATTGGGCGGTGAAGGTATGTTCGAAGCTAAATTCTACGGTTTGGGTGCTGACGGTACGGTAGGTGCTAACAAGAACTCTGTGAAAATTATCGGTGATAACACTGACAAACACTGTCAGGCTTACTTCTCATACGACTCTAAGAAGTCAGGTGGTTTCACTTGTTCTCACTTGCGTTTCGGTGATACTCCGATCCGTTCTACTTATTTGGTTAACACTCCGAACTTCGTTGCTTGTCACGTTCAGGCTTACCTGCACATGTACGACGTAACTCGCGGTTTGCGTAAGAATGGTTCTTTCTTGCTGAACACTATCTGGGAAGGTGAAGAACTGGCTAAGAATCTGCCAAACAAGGTGAAGAAATATTTCGCACAGAACAATATTTCCGTATACTATATCAACGCAACTCAGATTGCATTGGAAATTGGTTTGGGTAACCGTACCAACACTATCCTTCAATCTGCGTTCTTCCGTATCACAGGCGTTATTCCTGTTGAACAAGCTGTTGAACAGATGAAGAAATTCATCGTTAAGTCTTACGGCAAGAAGGGTGAAGATGTTGTTAACAAGAACTATGCTGCTGTTGACCGCGGTGGTGAATACAAGACTTTGACTGTTGATCCTGCTTGGGCTAACCTGCCGGATGACACTAAAGCTGAAAACAACGATCCTGCATTCATCAACGAAGTAGTTCGTCCGATCAATGCTCAAGACGGTGACTTGTTGCCTGTATCTGCATTCAAGGGTATCGAAGACGGTACTTGGTATCAAGGTACTGCTAAATATGAAAAACGTGGTGTAGCCGCATTCGTTCCTGAATGGAATCCTGAAAACTGTATACAGTGTAATAAGTGTGCATACGTTTGTCCTCACGCTTCTATCCGTCCGTTCGTACTCGACGCTGAAGAACAGAAGGGTGCTAAGTTCGAACAGCTGAAAGCCGTAGGTAAAGTATTCGACGGTATGACATTCCGTATCCAAGTTGACGTTCTCGACTGTCTGGGTTGCGGTAACTGTGCTGACATCTGTCCGGGTAATCCGAAGAAGGGTGGCAAGGCATTGACAATGAAACACCTTGAAAGTCAGTTGGCTGAAGCTGAAAACTGGACTTACTGCGTTGACAACGTGAAGACTAAACAACATCTTGTTGATATCAAAGCCAACGTGAAGAACTCTCAGTTCGCTACTCCGCTGTTTGAGTTCTCAGGTGCTTGCTCCGGTTGTGGTGAAACTCCGTACGTGAAATTGATTTCTCAATTGTTCGGTGACCGTGAAATGGTTGCTAACGCTACCGGATGTTCTTCTATCTATTCTGGTTCTGTTCCTTCTACACCTTATACAAAGAACGAAAACGGACACGGTCCTGCTTGGGCTAACTCACTGTTCGAAGACTTCTGCGAATTCGGTCTGGGTATGGAATTGGCAAACGAAAAGATGCGTGCACGTATCGTGAAAGTGATGAACGAAGCTATCGCTGCTGACTGTACTCCTGCTGAGGCTAAAGAATTGTTCGCTGAATGGATCAACAATATGTTGGATGCAGACAAGACTAAGGAATTGGCAGCTAAGATCATCCCGATGGTTGAAGCTAACAAGGATAAATGCAATCACTGCAAGCAAATCGCTGAACTGCAACAATATCTTGTAAAACGCAGCCAGTGGATTATCGGTGGTGACGGTGCTTCTTACGATATCGGTTACGGTGGTCTTGACCATGTAATCGCTTCCGGTAAGGACGTTAACATCCTCGTTCTGGATACTGAAGTTTACTCCAACACTGGTGGTCAGTCTTCTAAGGCTACTCCGGTAGGCGCTATCGCTAAGTTCGCTGCTGCAGGTAAGCGCGTACGTAAGAAAGACCTCGGTCTGATGGCTACTACTTACGGTTATGTATATGTTGCTCAGATTGCTATGGGTGCTGACCAGGCTCAGACTCTGAAAGCTATCCGCGAAGCAGAAGCATATCCGGGACCATCTTTGATTATCGCTTATGCTCCGTGTATCAACCACGGTCTGAAAGCCGGTATGGGTAAGAGCCAGGAAGAAGAAGAAAAGGCTGTTAAGTGTGGTTACTGGCATTTGTGGCGTTACAACCCTGCTTTGGAAGAAGAAGGCAAGAATCCGTTCCAATTGGATAGCAAAGAACCGAATTGGGAAGACTTCCAAGGTTTCTTGAAGGGTGAGGTTCGTTACGCTTCTGTAATGAAACAATATCCTAACGAAGCAGAAGAACTGTTTAAAGCTGCTGAAGCAAACGCTAAATGGCGTTACAACAGCTACAAACGTCTGGCTAAAGAGAACTGGGGTGCTGAATAATTAATCACACTCAAATAAATATAAAAAGGGAGTCTGCTCAACCGCATGACTCCCTTTTTTATGTCTAAGCCAATTCTTATGTCCAAGCCAGTTTTATATAAGGCCGATTTTTATAAGGCCGGTTATGAACTAATTTGAGATTGTGCAAACTTATTTTTGATGCTTCATGGACTTATGGTTAATGATGTATGGTTTTATTCGTCTGACAATTGTTTCTTTTTCGTCTGACAATTATCAGACTTCGGTATCCAGCTATCCACCAACTGCCGATGTTCATCCCGCCATTTGCGTGCAATCTCTTCTTCGTCCATTCGAGCGTCTTTCATAGCTGTCATGAAAGAGCTAAGTTCTTCTGTCGTTAATTTGATATTACCGAAAAATTCAGCGGCAAATGGATCTTTTTTACTGAAACCTTTCCAGGCAATGGCATGTATTTCTTCCAGATCTCCATATACTTTCTTCGGATCATCCAAGAATTTCAGGTCAAACTGATCGAACATCCAATGTGGTGTCCAACCTGTAATGACAATCCATTCTCCCTTATCCATCGCTTTTTTCAAAGACGCCAACATGGTTGAGCTACTTGAAGTCATGAGGGTATAGCCGTCAAGGCCGTAAGCAGAGATGGCCTTGTCTGTAGTCTTCATAATTCCTGCTCCGGCATCAATTCCCACTATTTCAGAAGAGAAACGATCTTTATTGGCAGCCAATTCATCAATGGAATTAATGGCAACATATTGAGGTACGACTAACCCAACGCGTGCTTCTCCATATACTTCTCCTAAAAATTCGATGCTATCACCATACTGATCCATATAGTCTTTCATCGTTATCGGTAACCAGGTATCTAGAAAGACATCTGAATTCTTTCCGGATATGGATACGAAGATAGGGGCAAGATCAGCATTCTGTAGTTCAACCTCGTATCCTTGTTCTTCCAGTACCACTTTTGCCAAATGGCTCATGGCTATTCCTTCCAACCAATTGGCATAGGCTATTTTTACTTTTTTCTTATTTGGGCCGGAATCTGCACAGGAAGCCAGCAAAAGCAGAGCGGACAGTACGATTCCTACTAATTTATATATTCTCATTTTTATTCCTTTCAGTTTTCACTCTTTCTTGTTTCAATTCTTTCTCTTTTAGTCCTTCTTATTTTTTCTTCCTGCCATTCCTTGCGTGATACGGTCTAAGATGATAGCTAAAATAACTACCGCTATACCACCTTCAAACCCAAGTCCGATCTTCATCTGGGTGATACCTTTCAATACAATTTCCCCCAAACCACCGGCAGCAATCATTGCAGCGATTACAACCATAGAAAGTGACATCATTATTGTCTGGTTTACACCGGTCAGGATGGTAGGCAGTGCCAAAGGAAGCTGTACTTTATATAGCAGTTGCCAACGGGTAGCCCCGAACGAACGAGAAGCTTCCACTACATTTTTAGGAACCTGTCGGATTCCCAATCCGGTAAGGCGGACTACAGGAGGCATAGCAAAGATAATAGTGGCAAACACTCCAGGCACTGCTCCCAATCCGAAAAACAAAACGGCAGGAATCAGATAAACAAAAGCAGGCATCGTCTGCATCAAGTCGAGAACAGGACGGAGTATTTTCTCTGCACGCGGACTGTTTGCCGTCCATACTCCCAAAGGTACACCAACAATTAGAGCCAGACAGGTAGATGACAAAACGAGAGCCAGGGTTTGCATTGTAGCCTCCCAAAATCCCATTCCATAAATCAATAATAATCCTAATGCAGTGAAAATTGCCGTACCACGCCCTGCTTTCATCCATGCAAGTGCAGCAAGCACCAGGATGGTTATATAAAAAGGTATTCCGAAAAGTATATGCTGGAATCCTATAATAAAACTACCGATGCCTGCATTCACGGCATCAAAGAAAGTGGAAAAATGTACCATCATCCAATTGATGGCCACCTCTATATATTGTCCTATATTTATCATAAATCTATTGCGTTTTGAATTATTTCGTTTATTTCTTCTTTATCTTTCCCGGTCACTTCGATGATTAAAGATGAAAGTGGGATTGTTCCTAAAAACTCGCGTGTCTCATCTATCACCCATACCGGTGAATTGCTCTTTGTCATTAAAGGAAGCATATCCTCCAACACTGTATCTTCCAACACAGAATGTACTTCTGTACGCACAACTGTTTCAATGGATTTTTCCTGCCTGCTACGTAATTTAAGCAAATCGTTCAGGCGCACTTCCCCGACCAGTTTATCGTCGGCATCTATTACAGGTAATACAGTTATATTCTTTGCACGCATTTTACGAATCAAAACTTCGGGACCTTCTTTCTTCAGACGAGCCACCAACGGTTTGTCAATCATTAAAGAAGAGGCGGTAATAATTTTGCTCCTGTCCACGTTTTCAACGAAACGGGCTACATAATCGTTAGCCGGTTCAGTCAGAATTTCCTCCGAAGTACCTACCTGCACCACTTCTCCGTCTTTCATAATCGCGATACGGTCACCTAGTTTAATTGCTTCACTTAAATCATGAGTAATAAAGACAATTGTCTTTTTCATCTTTGATTGCAAGGCCAGTAGCTCATCCTGCATCTGTACGCGAATCAGAGGATCGAGAGCTGAGAAAGCCTCATCCATTAAAAGAACTTCGGGATTATTGGCCAAGGCACGTGCCAATCCGACACGCTGTTGCATTCCACCGGAAAGTTCACCTACCATCTGATTCTCATATCCTTTCAGTCCGACAAGCTTCATACTTTCCATCGCTTTCTTTTCACGCTCTCCCTTCTTCACTCCCTGAAGTTCAAGGCCGAACGCAATATTACTCAATACAGAGCGGTGAGGCAACAAACCGAAATTTTGGAAAACCATTGCCAGCTCTTTCCGGCGAACCTGTAATAGTTCTTTTTCGGATATTTTAGATATATCGACTCCATTTACAAGGACTTGTCCGGCAGTAGGACGTATCAAACGATTGATACAGCGCAGTAATGTCGATTTTCCACTTCCCGAGAGGCCCATTATCACAAAAAACTCTCCTTCATTTATTGAAAGATTGGCATCCTTCACTCCTACCGTACAACCGGTATCTTTCAGAATTTCCGCTTTACTCTTATCTTTTTTCAGCATCTTGAGTGCTTTCTGCTTCTCATGACCAAAGATAAGGTACAAATCCTTTATTTCTATTTTACTCATATAATATATTGGTTTAGATTATAATATTTGTTTTGTTTCCAACTGCTGCGTTTCTCATTCTTGTTTACATAAACAAGTTGAATCTCCGCATGGTTCAGTCCTGCTACATGGTAACATGACGATCCAATGAGTTTTTTAAATGATTAAAAAAACAGACTGAGTAGTTTAAAAGGAATAGAATTTGATAAGATTATCCTCTCAATGAACAGTAAAAAACAGTATTTTCATAAATAAATAACAGTCTGTTCTTGCATATTGTTGGCACAAAGATAAGGAAAACAGATTAAAAATGCAAATTTTATTCAGAAGCAGAGTAATTCCAAAGATGCTTTTTCAAGTCTACGCATCCATTTTGTTTGAAAGAAATCCCTTCTTTCAGCAAGAGTTGCTTTTGCTCTGTCCAGCCGGGTACAAGGCGCCCCGATGCATTGACTACTCGATGGCAAGGAACAGATATACCCTCCGGTACTTGTTTCAAAGCGCGCCCTACCATACGGGAACATTGAGGCATTCCTAATAATGCGGCAATCTCTCCATAGGTAGAAACCTTTCCTACCGGAATATCACAAACAACCTGATGCACCTCTTGACAAAAAGACGCAGAAAACTTTGCCTTGTCTACTTTATAATCCTTCATTAACCCTTCTCTTTTACTTATTTTTCTTCCTCAAAGCTAGGTAAAAAGACGAATATTTGCAAATTATTAAGGCATAACAAACAATATATGCAACTTTACTTGCTTTATATACAAATTATTACGACCTTTGTGGCATAAAAGTAGTTTTATTATTAACGAGACAAGCAACATCATTATGAAAAAGAAGACTGTTCTATTTGCTTCTTGTTTGTTAGGAACCTTAGCTTTCAGTTCCTGTGAGAAGAATCTTTATGATGAAAGCAAACAGCCTGAAAAGGAACTCCAAATGAAAGACTTGGATATACCTGCGGATTTCCAATGGAAATTAACTCGAACTGCCGAAGGTACAGTATCAGCTAAGACCTCTACAATGGTCTCTCTATTCTTGGATGAGAAATGTAGTGAGAAAGAAAAAATAGCAACTATTCTTGTACATGACGGAGAATCAAAGCTTCCATTAAGTATCCCTACTTATGTAAAAACATTATATGCACAATACGAAACGGGCCCAAATGAAAAGGAATCAATATCCGTTAGGATCAATGAAGACGGTAGCTTCTCATTACCTATAGCCCAATCGGTTACTACACAGACACGATCAGTCACACGTGGAAGCGACAAAGACACAGGACATGACATCGAAGAAGATATACGATACAGCCAAGGAGTCGTCTACCACCCTAAAAAAGACTGGGGTACTATCATGTATGAAGATCAGTTCCCAATATTGGGTGACTATGATTTCAACGACTTCGTGATCAATTATAAAGTAAAGTTCAATGCATACAAGAAAAAAGGCAATGAGTATATGAGTGACTTGATGACAATCAAGCTACGTATAAAAGCTCGTGGTGGAATATATCTTTACTATCCTTATTTAAGACTTAAAGAAATTGATCAGAAGGATGTGGAAAGCGTCAAAATCACCGATCCTAAAACAACAGATAAGGAATTTGAAGTGAAATACATGGATAAAGAAAAATTCATTATTGACTGTAGTGACCTAATTCTCAATTTACCCCAACCTGCAGGAAGCCGATACTTCAATGTTGAAAAGACTGCTTTAGTAGATACAGAAGAGTTGCCTGAATTTGAGATTGAAATCAAGCTCAACACAGCAAAGGAAGTAAAAGAGATATTGGAGGACGACGAATTCGACTTATATATAGCACGTAAAGACGGAGACAAAACTGAGATACATGCAAACGGTATTGAACCGGCATTTTATAAATATCCCTTCAATAATCCGGATTTATTGCCGGTATATGAATCCGATGGAGATGAAGAAGACGACAACTATTACTTTAGTAAAGAACGCCTGATTTGGGGATTGAGAGTACCGGGTAACGTAGCTCATGCTATTGAAGCAGCCGATTTCCTGAAAGCTTATCCCGGATTCAAAAAATGGGCGACAAGCGGCGGTAAAAATGAACAAAATTGGTACGGTCAAGGTAATGCAGATAAGAGTCTGTTGATCTATAACGACTAATTCCTATCCTATATAATAAATCCCGGTAAGCTATCAACATCTTACCGGGATTTATCATATCATACCAATTGTAATTTTATTATCCTTTTCTTTTTAAGAAGTCTGTCGGACTCTCTCCAAACTGTTCTTTATAACATTTTGTGAAATAAGAAGGAGAACTGAAACCTACTTCATAACCAATCTCCGCCACTGTCATATCCGATGAAGCAAGTAGAGAAGCCGCTTTCTTCAGACGAGCAATCCGAAGCAACTCATTAGGAGAGTAATTAGTAAGGGACTTTATCTTACGATAAAGTTGTACACGGCTCAGTCCCATATCTTTTCCTAAATCCTCCACATTCAGATTAGAATCCCCTAGCTTTGCGTCAAGTAAAGACTTGAATTTCTCCACAAAGTTCTTATCCATATCACAAACATCCTCTTTCGCCAATGTCTGCCCGTCGCCAAAGAACTGCTTCAAGCGACGATGCGAATCAATCAAATTACGGACACGAGCCAACAGCAGTTGTGAACTAAAAGGTTTGGAAATATATGAATCGGCACCACCGTCATATCCCTGAATCCGTTGTTCATCCAAAGAACAGGCTGTCAACAGAATAACAGGAATATGACATGTCTGCAACTCGCTTTTTAACCTACGACAGCACTCAATGCCGTCAATTCCCGGCATCATCACATCAGAAATAATCAAATCCGGAACATATTTCATAGCTTTACGAATCCCTTCCGAACCATCTACAGCCTCAATAACAGTATAATCGGCATGAAGCAAACTATGTACATACGAACGGATATCTGCATTATCGTCAATGATAAGGACGGAAGGTTTGGAAGAATCATAATCTCTTTCAGTTTCCTCTTCCTCAGCTACTTGAGCATTATTTAAAGCAGAAGAGACCGAAGCCCCAATGGAAGAAGACAATGGGCTATCCACCGAAACGGTTACCTCACAAGTCTGCATCGGTAAATCAACCGTAAAGATTGTTCCTTGTTTTTCATCACTTTCTACAGAAATAGTTCCTTTATGCAATTCGACAAAAGCTTTCACAAGTGCCAAGCCAATCCCCGAACCTGCATGATGCATATCTATTCTGTAAAAACGGTCGAAAATATTCCGAATATGTTCCACAGAAATCATAGAACCGGTGTTAGCAACAGTAAAACGAATCCAACGCCCATCCTCTTTTGTCAAAGGAGACAGACGAACGGTTACCTTTCCATTTTCCGGAGTAAACTTGAAAGCATTAGAAAGAAGATTAAAATAAATGCGTTCCAATTTTTCCACGTCCGCCAATGTATGATAATCCGTATCCGCCAGCTTATCAAAAGAGAAATGAATATGTTTCTTTCGCACCACTGCGAGAAACGACTCATTCCACCCTTCAAAAGAAGAAAGAATATCTACAGGAACAGGTGTATATTCCATCATACCATTCTCATACTTTCGAAAATCCAAAATCTGATTGACCAGACGCAAAAGGATATTCACATTCCGCTGAATCAACATCAACATCCGATGCTGGTCTCCATTCAACGTTTTATCAGCCAATAAATGCTCCACCGGATCGGCAACTAATGTCAGTGGAGTACGGAAATCATGAGAAATATTCGTAAAGAAAACCAATTTGGCATGAGTCGCTTCTTCCAATTGATGAGAAAGCTGTATAAGCTGATCCCTCTGTTCTTCCAATTTATCACGTTGCTCTTCCAGTTTGTCACGCTGTTCCTCTAACTGTCTCTTCTGTTCGGAAAGTTCTCTATTCAAGCGATTCTTGGAGCGAAGAGATTTATATACTACTAATAACAAACCTGCCACCAACAAAAGGATAACCAGACCACCATACATGACAACCTGTTGGGTAGCAACACGTGACAAATACCCTCCGATACGTCCGTTCAATGTTTCGATTTTCTGATCCAATTCAGATATATGCGTAGTCTGGAGTTGCATGACATGAGCATTCGTGTGGTCTACGACGGCCGTATTCATTACGGTTTCTCTAGGATAAGGCTTTTTTTCAAGAATATTCATAGCCAACTGCATTACCTTATCACCATTTGTAGGATAAATAAAAGTAGCATTCAGCACACTGTCAAGCACAAGTTCCAATCCGTTTCCTTTACCCGGCAAAGCATCAATACCAACAAAGAGCATTTCTTTCTCCCTACCTACTTTCTTGGCAGCCCGATAAGCTCCCGGAGCTATGCGGTCATTATGTGCATACACCGCATCGATTTTCGGATGACGACAGAGCATACTATCCATCTCCACTTCAGCCGGACCACTCTCCCATGCCGCATCCGCTTTATCAATCAGCTTTATATCCGGGAAATTACTGATGGCTGCCATAAATCCCTGATGACGCTCCATCGCAGGGGTCGAACCTCCCAGCCCTGTAAGCTCCACCACATTCCCTTTTCCCCGCAAGCTTGATGCAATATAATTCCCAACCGCACGGCCTATTTCATAATTATCGGCACCGATATATGCAGTATATTTATCAGATAGAATCTTCCGGTCTATCAAAATGACAGGGATTCCTTTCCGATAGGCTTCTTCCACGACGGGAGTCATCGGAGCCGCCTCGTTGGCTGAGATAATAAGTAAATCAACTCCTTTATCCATAAAATAACGGACATCTTCCGCCTGCTTGCGGTTATCATCTCCAGCCGACCGGATTTCAACCGCCACCCCATCGTAAAACATGGCTTCACGAAGAATCTCATCATTCATCTTGTGCCGCCAAGAATCATCACTACATTGAGCCACACCAATACGGAAATGCGGCACATCTTGATGGCAGGCTACCATTCCGAGAAAACAAAACAAGATCACTATCCAACGTAAATATCCCATAGTATTGTGTATTTTTTCGTAGATTATATCTTTTACCATACTATCTATTTGTCATATATCGGGATAAAGATAATGGTTTTCTCTTAAAAACAGAAAGTAAAAAGCCTCAAATCTGCTTTATAAACAAGCCTCCTTCTACCCGCAAACAGTGGCACAACAAAGCCAGATTTCATTAATAAAAGTATAAAGAGTTAGGCAAACACTTAATCAATGTTATAAAACATCTCTTTTTATTTGGATTATTTGCTAGTTTCACAGAAGTCCGTATCTTTGCATTGTGTTTTTCATAGTATTAGATTTAAGGTTAACAAAGGTTGGAGCAAGGCGTTGCTCCTTTTTTTATACCCATACCTCTTATGTAAGGTCATAATAAAACTCCCATGAGATTGAAGTTCATGAGAGTTTTATTATATTCTATCGTATAGGCTTTTACAACATCCTATCTTTCAGTACCTGCGGAAGTTCCGGCATTGCACCGCTTTGCGTACATACATAAGCGGAAGCTTCAACAGCCAGTTTATGAGCTTCGGGAACCGACTTACCATTGAGAATAGAAGCACAGAACGTTGCTGTAAAGGAGTCACCAGCTCCCACTGTATCAGCTACGGGAACTCTCGGGGTCTCTTGGAAGGAAACAACTCCCGGAGTAAATACGTAACTTCCATTGATACCACAAGTCAGAATCAACATCTTCAGATTATACTTAGCTAACAAAATCCAGCATTTATCCTGCAAGTCAATACCCGGATAGCCAAACATACGGCTAATGGTCACTAATTCTTCGTCATTTATCTTCAACACGTTGCAACGCTGGCAGGACTCACGAATAACCTCCTTTGAATAAAAATCCTGTCGGAGATTAATATCAAAAATTTTCAATTGCCCGTCTATATCAGGCATTGTATCCAAAAAACGATTGATAGTGGCACGGCTCACCTCATTGCGTTGCGCCAATGATCCGAAGCAAACAGCACGTGTATTCAAAGCCAAACGTTTCAGTTCATCTGTAAAAGGAATATTGTCCCATGCAACCCCTTCCTTAATTTCATAACAAGGGACACCCTCATCATCCAACGTTACCTGCACCGTACCGGTAGGATAATCCACCCGTTCAATCTGTGTTTTCAGTTTCTTTTCATTGAATACTCTCAGAATCTCATCTCCCAGTTCATCATTCCCCACGGCACTTACTACGCGGCTGTCAAAGCCAAACTGCGATACATGATAGGCAAAGTTTGCCGGAGCACCACCAATTTTCTTTCCTTCGGGCAACACATCCCAAAGTGCTTCGCCCATTCCTACAATTATATTATTCATGACTTACAGATTTTATTGTTTCCAAAGTTATTAATTTATTTTCTAATACGGAACGTATAAAACAAAAGATACAGTACGCCTACCGTCATTACGGCTACCGCCCCACTCTGTCCCATTGCATCGGAGGCAACTCCCATAGCCAACGGAAACACTGTTCCTCCGAAAAGTCCCATAATCATCAAGCCGGAAACCTCATTCTTTTTTGCCGGAAGATAGAGTAACGCCTGCGAGAAAATAACAGAGAATACATTGGAATTACCAAAACCAATCAATGCAATGCAGGCATAAATCATTGTCTTTTCATGGAAAGCAAACAATCCTGCCATCGCTACCAACATCATCATCACACTAATGCCAAAGAAAGATTTTGCCGACATCTTGCGTAAGATGAACGATCCTAAGAAGCAGCCAGCCGTACGGAAGATAAAATAAAGGCTTGTAGCAAAAGCAGCGTCATCCAGCCCCATGCCAAGACGTTCCATCAGAATCTTTGGAGCGGTAGTATTTGTACCTACATCAATACCGACATGACACATGATGCCAATAAAACAAAGCAGGATAAACGGTTTGCCAAGCAACGCCAGACATTGTCCGAAAGTTGACGGTTCGCCTTCCTCTTTTTCTTCTTCAATCTGAGTAATATTGAGCAAGAGAATGGCAATGATCGCTACAACCATATAAATAGGAAATAACACGCGCCAGCCTAAATCGAAAGTCGGAATGGCCTGCGTCGCTCCCCACATGGCGATGTAAGGAGCCAGAAAAGAAGCAATGGCTTTCACAAACTGACCGAAAGTCAGGCTACTTGCCAGACGGTCGCCACGTACGATATTGGAAAGCAACGGGTTCAGGGAAGTCTGCATCAACGCATTTCCAATGCCCAAGAGGGAGAAGGAAATCAGCATCAGCATATAGCTGTCGCCGAAAACAGGTAGCAACAGAGAAGCGAAAGTCACAATCAAACTAAGCAATACGGTTTTCTTCTGACCAATGCGGCTCATCAACATGCCGGTGGGTACGGAGAAAATCAGGAACCAGAAGAATACTAATGACGGAAAGATATTCGCCTGTGAGTCCGACAGACCAAGATCCGCCTTTACGTAATTGGAGGCAATGCCTACCAAGTCAACAAATCCCATGGCGAAGAAGCAAAGCATCACCGGGACTAGTTTGGAGAGGGAAGAGTTTTTACTGTTTTCCATTATTTTATCTTTTATACGATGAATTCTGTTTCCATAGGGCAATGTACATCACCCTAAAACAAAGAAGCGGGTAAAGAGCACATAGAGTAAGGAGAATGAGTTTATTTCTTCAACTTGTAAATCACAAACGAATCTACTTTATACGCTCCTCCTTTACTGTAAAAGTCGATATGAGTGTAAGGTTCCGACGGGAACACCTGATTAGTCATCACAAAACGTCCGCCATCGCCAAAGGCTTCCACACTGGATTTGTCGACAAACAGACGGAGTTTCAATTCGTCTATTCCACTCTCAATAGCCGTCCAGGTCAGCATTGGGAAGTTCTCATTGAAACCTACATCTCCGCTTTTGCGGCGGTCCATCGAGAATTTCTTTTCTTTCATGTCATATTGCATATCCACTTCTTCGCCTTTGTCATTGTAGAGACGGAAGCCGATTATATCCGCATGTTGATTTTCGATAGTCAGTTCTATTTCGTATGCACCCTCATTGCCGGCAATCATGTCTTTGATGATACGTGTTCCGTTCACTTTGAACGAGCGTTTCTTGGAGACGTCACGCAGTTTCAGCAGTTCGGGAGAGGGAGCAGACTGAAGATAAGTCTCGCCATCTACGGTGAACAGGCTCAAATCGCGAGGAACAGAGTTCGGGCTACGGTATTGAGAGGTAGGAACATCGTTTGCATATTGCCAGTTGCTCATCCATGCGATAGCAATGCGACGGTTGTCGGGAGCATCACTCCAAGTTACAGTGGCGTAATGGTCTTTTCCCCAGTCCATCCATTTGGTTTTGGAGGGTGATTCGTTTACAAATTCTTTTCCGTTGAACGTTCCGACAAAGTATTGAGTGGCCGAGTCACCGAAAGGGCCGTCACCAAGACTACAAAGCAATACCCATTTCTTTTCATTCGTACCTTCCACGGGAAGTTCAAATAAATCCGGACATTCCCAAACATTTCCGTGAGCACCTTGTCCCTTACCGAAACTGCTTTCAAAAGTCCAGTTTTTCAAATTGGGAGAAGAGAAAATCTGCATTTCCTGCCCTACGGCAAGTACCATAATCCAACGTTTTGTCCCTTCATACCAAAAGACTTTCGGATCGCGGAAATCGCGGGCTTCAGATACCAACACCGGATTATCCGCATACTTTGTAAAAGTACGTCCATTGTTGGTACTGTAAGCGATACTTTGTACCTGACGATCACCGTTCTGTGTATAGATAGCGATGATAGCACCTGCACCAAAACCAGCTGTATTATTATGATCCACCACAGCCGAACCACTGAAAATAGTGCCAAACGCATCCGGAGTTATAGCATCAGGCCGATGTTCCCAATTGATTAAGTCTTTACTGATAGCATGTCCCCAATTCATATTTCCCCATTTGGAACCGTATGGATTATGTTGATAAAACAAATGATATTCTCCGTCTTTATATACCATTCCGTTGGGATCATTCATCCATCCATAAAGAGGTGAGAAGTGATAAACAGGACGGAACTTTTCACGATTAGTTGTATCGAAGGTATCGGACAACTTCATTTCCCTACAGCAAGCGGTGTTATCCGGTGAAAGATTGACACGTACCGGATCATTTGAATTCATTTTGAATTTAAATGAAACCAACTTACCGGAATAATCGGAAAGGTCTACCGGAACAAAATAATCTACCTTGTTAATAGCCAGACGGACATCAAAGCTCTTCACTTCTTTGTTATCAGCAATCATACTGATACGTACGTCAGGCGATGCATCTTCTACCGGTAATAACAAGTATTTCTGAGTAGTATTGACACGCACCAAACAATGTCCTTCTCCTAAATCTTTCATTAATAGAGAAGGATCTGCAGCTAAAGCCAGAAGCGAGATATTCATAAAAATGGAACAAATCAGAAGAGTCTGAAGTTTTCTCAAAGGTAAAAATACATTCATGTTTATGGTATTAAGGTTATTACTTATTATTAATAGTATCATATTTCTTGGTTGTTGCAATGCAAAGATAGGCGCAATGCATCGGAGCGCCTATCACATTTGTTTCAAACGCTATAAAAGATGTTACTTTCTCAATTAATAAGTACTCAATTTTATATCAGATACAGTCACTTCACCCTCAGTACAAAAAATAGCCCAAGGATTTTTAGCCAAATCATAAATACGGTTGGTGAAAGCATACCTTCCATTTATATAGACTACGCACACAGATTCTTCAGTATAGACCTCTATATGATATACATTGTCAGCAGCCGGAGTTATAGCACGTTCTGTTATAGCACCCGCATCATTCCATTCACCTGTTTTCTCATTTACTTCTACTTCTTTCAACTTCAGGAAATTATATTTATCTTCAATGAAAATACGCGCCTTTTCTGCCTTATCACTGCAATCGACAAATGAAAGTCCGAATACGGCTTCATTCTCTTCAGGGATTGTTGCAGTCATGGTTATTTTGTTCCGGTTTCTCAAACGGGCGAAGCGGACAAATGAATTTGCTTTCAATGTATAAGAAGAAGTGCTGACCGTTACATCCCCTACCTTCGTCTTTTCAGTCAATGTCACCGATTGGGAATATTTGGCGGAAATCGCTTGTGGAACATCCAAACTTAATGTTCCATCTCCGTTCTGAATCAATCTATGAGCAACCAACGCTCCTGCCCAACTTTTGGCACCTGTGGTTTTCTGCCCTTCACGTGTCGGACACCATCCCCAAAGATAACGATTTGTATCATCGCTCGCTGTTTTTCCAGCATAAAAACCAACTCCATCTAACCATCCTTCATGGGGTACGAAAGTAGGGAACTGCCCACTCTCTACAGCTATTCCCTTCAATTCTTCCAAAGTCTGCGCATAGAAATATTGGACAACGGCCGGTTCATTTTTTGTTCCTTGTGAAGAATAAACCATATACCAATAACTTCCCATCTGAAAAACATCCGGACATTCATAGAAACGCCCCCAAATATTATTGAAGAACGGTTCCGGTTTTAAATCCCAATCATGCAAATTGGTAGAAGTAAACTCTATAATATATCCATCCCCATTTTTCAGAGCAGAAACTAACATCCTATAACATTGCGCAGTTGCATCATAAAAAACATATGGATCGCGGAATTCATTTTTATCATACCCTGCTTCTATTGGAGCCGATAAACGGAATGAACGGTCTTTAGTCCAGGTTTTACAATCTTTGGAAGTAGCCAACAATATTACTTCACGAGGTTCGGTAGCTTTATGTCCTGTATAATAAGTATAATAAGTTTTCGTAGCCTCATCATAAACAGTACTTCCTGTCCCGATAGCCGGATCATCTTCTACTGCTGTTCCGCATGGTATTGCTTCGCGGAAAGAGATATAGTTTGCCACATCCGTAGTTGCCAATTCGTGGATAGGATGATAGATAGTAGAATTACCGTCACGATCATCCTGAAGGTAAAGAATACGAAACTCTTTACTTACCGGATCAAAAAAAGGCATTGGATCACCTACATAACCAACATAAGGTTTGTAATAAGTCGTATAATTGTTCGGTTCCGTCGAACTAAAGAATGTTGTCGTTTCATTCAGATTTTTATCTGTGATTACCGGACTGTTATCATCGCTGCAAGCAGCAAACGATATTGACAGACACAGTATTGAAGCCATTAATATCATAGTTTTCATAATTTGCTTTTCTTTATCAGATTATACTTTACTTGCTTAAGTAATCGAGTGCATTAGAGGTAAGTTTCTCGATATTACCACGATATTGATTATCTGATTGGTTTTCATCATACCAATCATAAGCTGCCATGCCAATACATATTACCTTTCCACTACTATTTCCTCCTATCTGGCGAGAAGGGAATTCAGCGATAGGCACTGCATTGTGATTGGAAACATCATACCCCAACTCTATTGCACCAGTTTGTTGTCTCCATCCTTCTATTCCCAAATAAGGTTCCCAATCTATACACCATTGAAATCCCCAATTAAGAATATGATAACCTGTATTTATTAAATAAATATTAGAATTATCCTCAGTTACTAAGCCATCAAATATTTCATGAGAGATACCCTTTATTGAAAAGCCCCAAGGTTTATCTGTAACAGTCTTAGAATCTTCACTCCCAAATTGATTATTAGGATCTCTACCATCCATAGAAATAGCCCACCGATCTTTTACGATATATCGTAAAGCTCCACGAGATAATAACAAATTTCCACCTGTCTGATAATAATTCTTAATATTATTCTTTGAATTCCAATTAAATCCACTATCATCATAGATAGGATTATCATCATGAATCCAAATGACTTTTATCTGTTCCGGATCAAGTTTCACTTTCGGGTTATCATCCCTCAAATCTGAATATGAAATATACCTTGCCCCCGGCATATTATCCAACATCCATTGGGCAGCGGCTTTTTCTTCATTATTAGTCAGTTCATCAATAGTTGCAGCAGTTCCGATAAATGCCATTGAAACAAAAGTTCTTACCTTTTCTACCTTCACCGTATAAGTGGCTGCATTCAAATGATTTGTAACCGTATATTCTTTAGGTGTAGTGAAATCCAATGTAGTGCCTGACAACGGGCTTACCGTAGCACCATCAGGAACAGTAACGACTGGAGACAAAGCGGTAATATCCATGTTTTCAAGTACATACACAACGATTTCCTTGTTTGTTTCATCAATTCTGCCCGCATACTCTCCTATCATAAATCCAGTAATCTGCGGCTTATCCAATTCTACGGAAATCGTATAATTCATAAATACATTTCCGTTTGTGACTTTTACCACTACGGGCATTGTAAAGTTAACAGGTTTACCACTTTCCAAATTCGCCGTAGCCCCTTCGGACAAAGTAAATACCGGAATTAAATTTGTCACATCTGTATCATCTTCCACATGTACTTTAATGCTTCTCGCCTGATTATCCTGCTCAACGATAAAGTTATCATAACCTTCGATATGGAAAGAAGTAATCCATGTATCACCATTCAAAGCCAACGATGTGTCTTCATCATCACTACATCCAGCTGCAGAAAGTAAAAGTGCAGCCAGTAACACCATATATATTTTATCTATCAAAGTCTTCATAATTCCCATTTATTATTTCTCCCAACCATTATTTTGCTGATACAAACCACCACTATAATTGATCTGCTTCTGAGGAATAGGCAGATATTCATTTTTTCCTGCTGTAAAATTTGCATCCGAATAATAAGAACGACGACTAGCTTCCGACGCATAATATTGATTCATCACTTTTGCCGCATCTCCCCAACGAACTAAATCAAAGAAGCGGCTTCCTTCCAATGCCAATTCAAGACGACGTTCCCATTTCAGGTCTCTCATAGCAATGTCCCGATCAGTCCATTCGGCCATTGTATACGGTTCTACTTTAAAACTTGCCCCATAATCAAAAACAAGCGTAGTACTACGGGCTGCACGGTTACGTATCTCATTGACCAACGGCAATGCTTCCGACAAACGATTCAACTGAATCAATGCCTCGGCACGCATCAGCACTACATCTGCATAACGCAATACAATACGGTTCATCGAATTAGCAACAAACGGAGAATTCACTTTCTTCAGGCAAGAACAATCGGGGTCCACATTCTCTTTTAAAGATGAATAAAGACCATAATATTCCTGTTCGTTACGTGTCCACGTCTTATCAAAAATATAGTTCACATTATACTTATAAGGAAATCCCGGAATCGCCACCGTGTGGAATAAACGGGGATCGTAGTTGCCTTGCACATCATAATTATCTTTCTCATTGTAAGTATCGAACATCGGCCTACCGTTTTCCGTGCGGAAAGCATTCACCAAGTTTTGGCTAGGCTTCTGAAAATCACAACACCCGAAGAATTGCGGAGCTGTCAACTCATTACCAAAGTTCAAGTTGCCATACATCGTATTATCATCCTGCGAATATTGGACAGCCCAAATAGATTCCTTTCCGTTCTCATATTGCGGCAGAAAATTATATGCAAAATCTTCTTCCAGGCCAAAACCTCCGGCAGTCATGATAGCATTATCCGTATACGTAATTACAGCTTTCAAATCCTCTTCATTAATTTCGATCACTTCATTCTTTTCATTTTGGCGATAAGCTTTGTAAAGCATCACCTTTGCCAGATAGGCCGATGCAGCAGCCTGCGTAGGACGCCCTTTTTCCACCTGTGTATCGGGAAGATGATCATATGCAAACTTAAAGTCATCTGCTATCTTCTGCCAAAGTTGGTCGTTAGTATACTGTCGGTTAGAAATCTTGGTATAGTCCGAAGTAGGAATCGTTTCATCTACATAAACGATATGCTTGAACATCACTTTCAACAGAAACATATAATGACCACGTAAGAAACGCATCTCACCGATACGTTCATTCTTCTGCGGATAAGTATTTGCATCCATACCATCCAAAGATTTCAAAGCAGCATTGGCACGTGCCACCCCCGAATAAAGACGATACCAGATATCATCAAAAGCCCAATTGTCAGTAGTCATCCCCGTAGCAATCTCCAGAAAATGGAAATGCGAACCGTCTTCGGAGTTTGCCCCGCCTTTATAAGCATCATCTGCACGGACATTTCCATACGGCCAAAGGCTGAAAGAACTGTTCATATCCTCACCGGACACCATGTGAGCGTAAGCAGCAATTACCAGATTGTCCACATTATCGGGACTAATCGTTTGTCCCTCGTCAGAACTTCCCTGTAAGTCTCTTTCCAAAAAGTCATTGCAACCTGTAGTACCGACCAACGAGACTACCAACAGCAAAGAGGATATATATATATTCTTGATTTTCATAATTATCGTTATTTAATGAATTAAAAACCTATGTTGAAACCGAATGTAAGATTGAGAGGAATCGGATAACCGAAATTCGGATTTTCCGGATCCATACCGGTAAAGTTCTTACTTTTGATGGTCAGCAAATTCTGTGCGCTGAAATAGAATCGCAAACGTTCCATCTTTATTTTCTTCGAGATATCTGTCGGTAATGTATAACCTAATTGTAAATTCCGAAGTTTCAGATAAGAACCGTTTTCTACATAATAACTGGAAATTCTCTTTTCATTATTCAAGTCTTCCAAACAAACAGCAGGAATATCCGATCCCGGATTCTGCGGAGTCCATGCTCCCAACAGACGGGTGCCACGATTAGCATTCATATCGCCTACCGACCAGAAGTCGGTATTCTTCTTCACCTCATTATAAACGTCCACTCCCTGCACACCTTGCCAAAACATAGTCAAATCAAAGTTCTTATATTCCAGATAGATATTGAGTCCATACGTGAAATCAGGATTCGGATTTCCGATCCAAGTCTGGTCCTTAGTATCAATAACACCATTATTATCCAAATCTTTATAGCGGATACGCCCTACGCCTTTTCCGGTCTGATCGGCATGATTGTCCACTTCTTCCTGTGACTTGAAAATACCGTCGGCAATGTAACCGGCTCTCATATTGATAGAATGACCGATAATGTTCATCACCCCGTCACCGCCGAAATCTCCGGTAGAAGCCACTTCACCCGGTACAAACAAAATCTTGTTCCGATACAAACCGAGGTTCGCGTTAATATCATAGCTAAGCCCGAAAGCCGTCTTATTGCGATAGCCCAAATTAAACTCAAAGCCCTTGTTTTCCATCGAACCGGCATTTCTCCACTGCCCGCCACCTTCTCCAAGAATACCGATGTAAGACGGTTTTATCAAAATATCCGTTGTTTTTTTATAGTAATATTCGGCAGAGCCATACAATGTCTGATTAAACAAACTGAAATCCATACCGACATTGGTTTGTGTAGTAGTTTCCCACTTGATATCATCATTTCCAATCTGAGTACGCACAAATCCGGAAGGAAGCAAACTACCGCCGTTACTTCCGGTAATATCATAAGAAGTTCCATAAGTAGGAGGATTGCCTGTACCGTATTTAGATTCGTAGATAGAATAGCGTGCGTAATTTTCAATATCCTGATTACCGGTTTGTCCCCAAGCCGCACGAATTTTCAAATCGTCAATCACATCTTTAGTTTTTTCCATAAAAGCCTCCTGACTAATACGCCATCCCAAAGAAACGGAAGGGAAAGTAGCATATTTATTATTGCTACCAAAACGGGAAGAACCGTCACGACGGAGGGTAAATGAAAGTAAATATTTATCAGCATACGAATAGTTCAGTTTTCCGAAGAAAGAAACCAGTGAGAAACCACCTGCTCCGCCACTTGCCTGTGACTGTCCTACTCCTGCGGAAGGATACATATAATCGGGAGTCAGAATCGCAAATCCTTCACGGTAAGCAGCAAAGTTTATATCGTCTTCACGATTCAACTCCATACCTGCCATAACATCTCCACGATGTTTGCCAATCTCCAATTCGTAAGTGGCCACAGCATTCCACATCCATTTGGTGAAATGCTCCTGTTTCATCTCAACCGCATCCTTATCACTGTTCAGGAAACCGGTGTTGTAAGGAAGCGTAAAATTACGTTGATACTTCTGTGCATAGTCCAATCCAAAAGTGGAACGGATATTAAGTCCTTTCACCGGGTTCAGGTTTACATACGCATCACCGAACAAACGCCAATAAGTATATCGGTTGTTCCGATTATCATAAATTACACGAGCCACATTTTGGCGGTCGGGCATAGTACTGTTGGGACCTCCCCAATTCGTTCCATCCACAGTGTGTACGGGAATCATGGGAAGGGCAATCATGGCGTCACTCATGATATTCTCTGGAGCTTGGACTTCCGTCGTACGGTTCAGAGTGAAATGCTCACCGATAGTCAGAATATTATCTATCACCTTATAATCACTATTAATACGTGCAGAAATACGGTCGAAGTTTGTATATTTAATCAAACCGTCATTTTTATAATATCCCAGAGAAAAGAAATAATTACCTCTTTCCGTTCCATTACTCAACGAAAGATTGTATTGTTGAATAAAGCCGGTACGTGTGATTTCATCAAACCAGTCCGTATCACCTGTTGCTATTGTATTGGCATCATCAATAAATTTGGGAACATAGATGTTATCCAACACAGGATAGCCTTCAGCATTATATCCCCAGTCGTATTGATAACCGATAGAATTAGCATTCGGATTCTTACCACTGTTCACATTGGCTTGCCATAATGTACGCCCATATTGCTCAGTATTCATCATATCCAATTTAGACTGGTACATAGATGCGGAAACCGAAGCGTCGAAATTAATCTTAATCTGTCCTTTCCTACCTTGTTTAGTAGTAATGATGATAACACCATTTGCGGCACGCGAACCATAAATAGAAGCAGAAGCCGCATCTTTCAGAACCTGGATAGATTCAATATCATTTCCATTCAGTTCATGCATACCTGCTTTAGAAGGCACACCATCAATGATATAAAGAGGGTCGTTGTTGTTCAATGTACCGATACCACGAATACGAACAGTAGCCGTACCACTTGGATTACCATCAGCAGTAATACTCATACCGGGAACACGCCCTTGGAGTGCTTTTACCGGATTGTTTTCACCTTGTTTCTGAATTTCATCAACTTTTACCACAGATACCGCACCGGTCAAATCGGCTTTACGCTGAGTAGTATAACCTGTCACCACCACTTCATCCACCATTTGCGTATCTTCTTCCAATAAAACTTGGATAGAGGTAGCCGCTTTCACAGTCACGGGCTTATAACCGATATACGAAATCTTTAAAGTAGCATTAGTAGGAACAGAAAGCGTGAAGTTACCGTCAAAATCGGTAATCGTTCCATTAGTTGTGGATATAGTCTCAATGACGGAAGCGCCAATAATCGGCTGGCCATCCGTTTTGGAAGTAACGTTTCCTTTCACTGTTATGTTTTGCCCGCAGAGGGCTGACATGAAAGTAAACAGGAAACAAACGCTGCAAAGAAGTTTTTTGTTCTTCATAATACTGAGCATTAGTTTGATGTTATTAATTTAAAAGTACGAATTTTATCTTTATCGATGATGCAAATTACGGTTGATTTATATCAATCGACTAAAAAAAATGTTTCAAAGGCTGTAATATATGTTGCATAGAGTGCTATTTGATGGATTATATTGAAAATACAAATGGTATTCCCCATCTTTATACATGAGTGCATTGACATAGTTTTTATGGTAACAAAGTATTCTTATATCAGAACTCAACCTTATTTTGAAAAAGCCCTACCGTAAAGCAATAAGCCTAAAAGCTTCTATTTACGGTAGGGTTTCTCATTGATTCTTATCCGAAATCTCTTATTGTATAAGACTTTTCAGTGCGGAGATTAAAAACTTTCAGTGCGAAAAACTAGGTACTTTTATGTAGCCGGGAAGTGGTCCCCTTATAACGTGACCATTGTCACCTTGCAAAGGGATAAATGGCACTTTATAACGTGACGAATGTCACCTTATAAGACAACCACTCCTTTTCAAAAGGAGTAAAAACTATAAAGATACGAAATCTATCTATGAAAAGCAAGAGCAGGTATAATTAATCAGATATTAAACGATATTTCATCCTAATATTTACCATCTCCTCCTATTTTCAAGATACCCTTCCTTTTTATCACATGATAACGAAAACTACTTTAAGATGACGAACACTACAAAATTGTAGTGTTCTCCAAACGAATATCACAGGATGAAGCTCCTACCATAAAAGTAAACGAACCTTGCGGCACAACAAAACAGGTCTGTTTTTCATCCCAATACCGAAGTTACTCTTTATCAACCGTAATCTCTACTTTCCTACTTTCTCCTGCCTTTAAAGCAATACGTCGGAAACCTTTCAACTGTTTGATAGCTTGCATACCACCTGCGACTTCCGGCAATTTAACGTAAACTTGCGCCACTTCATCGCCAGCCCGCTTACCTGCATTTTTCAACGTGAATGATACATTCATCGTTTTTCCCGCATCAGTTACTTCCAGATTATTATATTTAAAAGTCGTATAACTAAGTCCGTAGCCAAACGGATAGAGCACGTCTTTCTTAAAATACTGATAAGTACGTCCTTTGGTTATATCATAATCATCAAAGGGTGAAAGTTCCTCCAAAGACTTGTAATAAGTCAGCGGTAAACGACCCGCCGGATTATAGTCTCCAAACGAATGAATTGTGATCTTGACCTTTCATATTGTCCCACGAGAAACCCGGAAATACCAATGGAGCATAATCCACTTGATTCTTCTTTGCCCATTGGATATCCGCCTCTACCAATTTTTGAAATTTTGGATAAGTGTTTTCATTATAACGTCCTACGAACCAAGGCATCACGATATCGCATTTTCTGATAAGCTGATGAAGGTGGGGATCTGATTCTGTATCTCCTTTCAGTTCGCGCCATTGGGTAGGCACTCCAAGCATTACACTGAATCCTTGCAATTTTAAACCGTCAATAATACGCTCCGCCTCTTTCAGCCCATAACGTCGGTTATCATTAAATCCAACTCCCCATACGGTAACCAACGGTTTCCCATTATGATATAGATAAGACGGATTCTTGACATGATCTTTTATAGAATATTGACGTGCGATTTCTGCAATATCTTTTAATAACAACCCTTCTTCTCCCGGCTTCATACCACTCAAGTCATACATCACACAGATAGCCCGTTCGTATTTATTTGCTGCCTTCATTGCCGAATTGAGGACTTTATTGAAATGTTTCAATCCGCTTTCATTCCGAATTTCGGAAACAAAGCGTTGCATAAATACTCCATCCAACCCATATTGGTTCATCCACTTAAAATGAAGTTCGACTGTAGATTCGTCATAAGAAGAAAAGACTGATGCTGGTTTGCCATCCTCAAAAGTAAACTCTGTCTTATAGAGTTTTTTATATTCCGACACTTCCGGCCAAAAATCAACTGAACAGGAACCGGGACGAAAACCCTTCGGACCATTATAATGATGCCAGCTGCGGCCGGAGCCGTCATCAGGGGTATTGAACCACCCCTGATAACCGGCCATCACTAACCCCTTATAAGAGTTATATTGCCTGCCTCCACCTTTGGCTGTTATACCTACTGAAAACAATAAACAAAAAACCAACCAACTAAATCTTTTTACCATATTCCTTTGTTTTTCATGTTATATTAAAAGTTCTCCAATACTATTTTTCAGCAAAGTAAAGGAGCGCCCCTTAATAAATCCCACTAAAAGGAATTAATAAAGACTTAAAATCGAATTAATCGGGGGAAAAAGTAGAAAAATAATGAGACAAAGCCTGTGCACACGCGTATCCCTCTTCATAAAATTCCGTTAGTTTGCGCACATTCTTTTCAATACGGTCTACCACCACAGGCTTCAATGGACGGATAACGATAATCTTTCCTTCGTCTTCCATACGCTCCACCACTTCCAATTGTTCATTATAAACAGCACAACGACGGCTCAACGCTTCACGTAACTTCGGATATTTCCGATAAACAAATGCCGGAATGCGAATATCCTTCGAATCTTTCCGATAACCCCTGTTACGGGTAAGCACAACGACATTATGTGTGTAACCATCCGCAATAGCCCGTTGCAGGGGAATGGAATCTACAATTCCTCCATCGAGCATCGGTATACCGTCTACATAAGCAATAGGGCAAACAAAAGGCAGACTGCTGGAAGCACGAACGATATCGATCACTCGCTTTTTATCTTTCTTCTCTTCAAAGTAATTGGCCTCTCCCGTCACGCAATTCGTAGTCACCATCACAAAACGATCGGATGAAGCAAAATAAGTTTCATAATCGTAAGGAAGGATATGCTCGGGGAACTCATTGAAAAGTAAATCGAAATCGAGAATGTTACGCTTCTTGAGTAAATACTTCAAACCGATATAGTTGTATTTCTCCAACAAGTCAATATTGCTGTATTTGGCACGTCCCCGTTGACGGGAAACATACGACAACCCATTACACGCTCCTGCCGATACTCCTATCGTATAAGGAAAACGAATATTGTGATCCATCAGATAGTCGAGTACACCACAAGTAAACACACCGCGCATACCTCCGCCTTCCAATACCAATCCTATAGATTCATCTACTTTCAAATCTTTCATATCCTTACTCCCATTCTCGTTTTCACACTCTATGTTGCATAAACAAGCCTTTGTCTTTTATTGCATATTTATGACAAATTCAAACAAAAAGGCTGATTGTTGGGCAAAAATAGCAAATATTTAAACAGATACTTGTTTTTTCGGTTCAATATATGTAACTTTAGGCTAGCTTAATTGTTTAAGGAGGAAAAATTTAAAAAGTCCTGCCCGCAGGCAAGCACCATGAGAATACAGTTTGAGATTAAAGAAAATTTGCCGGAAATCATCGAAGAAATCATGAATTCCGAAAAATGGCAAACTTCCGTGAAGGAAGAACTTAGCGGTCGGACGACCGTTGTGATCCGTGACCAGGCGTATGGTTCAGAAGCCACTATTGAGATTTATGCTACGTCCATTGAAATCAAAACCGCATGGTCAAAGTACTCCTATCGCATATTCGTAACCAATGACATCGTATGGTGCGAATATAACGGAGCCTATCGTGGACTATTGGAACAAGTACTTCTGCCGACTATTACCCCCAAAGAGAGTTTGCTCAATTCCGATGTGACCGAAAGTTCGCTTTATGGAAACGAGCCTAAAAAACTTAGAGAGTACGCAGAAGACAATCTGAAATTAAAACAATTCCGCCGGGAAAACTTCAACGAACAGAAAAACGGAACTGCACCGTTTGACCATCCGAAACGTGTCTATGATGAATTCATTAAAGAAGATTACATAGTAACATCCAAGGATAAGGAAAAGAAAGAATAACACGCATCTAATGATGCATCTACCTATACCGCTTTGTTGTTAGAACAAAGCGGTATTTTTGTACCCCAATATACTAATATTCATTCTTTTTTTATACATATTAATTCAAACGGATGGTTATCAAAAGAGGAATCCTTATATTTGCAACCAAAACAAATTTAATATTAATGTCATAAGAATGAAAAAGAGTATCCTTATCGCTGCTTTGGGCTTATTCAGCCTAAGCATGACGGCACAAGACACAAAACCCGAAGAGGGCTTCGTTTTCACGACAGTGAAAGAAAATCCGATTACTTCCATTAAGAACCAGAACCGTTCGAGCACCTGCTGGAGTTTCTCTACTCTTGGATTCGTAGAGTCCGAATTACTCCGGCTAGGAAAAGGTGAATATGACCTTTCTGAAATGTTTGTAGTACACAAAACGATGGAAGACCGTGGAGTGAATTATGTACGCTATCATGGTGACAGTTCTTTCTCACCGGGTGGAAGTTTCTATGATGTGATGTATTGTATTAAGAATTACGGTATCGTTCCGCAAGAAGTAATGCCGGGTATCATGTATGGTGATACTCTACCGGTGCACAATGAACTGGACGCAGTTGCCGAAGGATACATTAATGCAATAGCCAAAGGCAAGTTAAGCAAATTGACTCCGGTTTGGAAAAACGGTCTGACAGCTATTTATGATACATATTTGGGAGAATGTCCTGAGAAGTTCACTTACAAAGGAAAAGAATATACGCCGAAAAGTTTCGCCGAATCACTTGGTCTGAACTGCGATGACTATGTATCACTGACTTCTTATACTCATCATCCGTTCTATACTCAATTTGCCGTAGAAGTTCAGGATAATTGGCGTAACGGTCTGTCATACAACCTGCCAATCGATGAACTGATGGCTGTAATGGACAATGCCGTAAAGAAAGGATATACTTTTGCATGGGGTAGTGATGTCAGTGAACAAGGGTTCAGCCGCAATGGTACCGCCGTTATGCCGGATATCATCAAAGGAGCTGAACTTTCAGGTTCGGATATGGCCCGTTGGACAGGTATGACTCCTGCCGACAAACGCAGAGAATTGAGTAGCAAACCATCACCGGAAATGGAAATTACTCAAGAAATGCGTCAGGCTGCTTTTGATAACTGGGAAACAACAGATGACCACGGAATGCAAATCTATGGAATCGCCAAAGATCAGACAGGGAAAGAATATTTCATGGTAAAGAATTCTTGGGGAAAAGCCGGCAAATATAACGGTATCTGGTATGCCTCCAAAGCCTTTGTTGCTTATAAGACTATGAATATTCTAGTACACAAGGATGCACTTCCTAAGGAAATTGCCAAGAAACTGGGTATCAAATAAGTCTGCCAGAAAATAGTATTAAAAAACATAACTGACTAATAAAGAACGGTATCCCTACATCAAATGTACAGGAATCCCGTTCTTTTATTTCATAATTACTTCTCTCTATATTCCTGTGGAGTCATCCCTACATGCTTCCGAAAATATTTATTGAAAAAAGACAAATTGCTAAAGCCTAACGAGAATGCTATTTCTTTCACCGGTAAACGGGTAGACTTTAATTGTGCCTTAGCATTCATTATTATCATACCTGTAATAATCACCAACGGACTATGCCCACTTGCCTTTCGAATTGTACTGGAGAAATGTGCCGGTGTCACTCCGCATTTATCAGCATAGAAAGCAACTTCATGCTCTTTTGTGTAATTCGCCATTAATATTTGAACAAATTGCCGATATAATTCATGTTCACGTTTGAGAGGTTCATTCACTACTGTTTGTTGTCGACTATACAACTCTTTCACTCCTTGAAAAAAGATGGTAAGAATAGAACGAAGGATTTCTTTATTTTCCAATGTATTAGGCAAAGAATAAGCCCTGATTAATAAGCTATAAGCATTACGAAACAAAGTTGCAATCTCTTCCGGTAAAGGAACAACCGGAGTATTCAGTATGTTTGGCAATAAGCCCAACAACGAATCGACATAATTCACTGAGGCGACAAAGTCAGAAGAAAATCCGGCAAAGCAAACACGGGTATCCGAAGATACTTCATGTATTTGGATAAATGAATTAGGAAGAAGAGTGATAAAGTCATTTCGACGAATGACTACCTCCAACAAATTTATGGTGGCACGAACAGTTCCCTCCGTACAAAGTATAAAAAGCCCGGCTTTTATCTGACAGGGAAATCGACTATACATATTTAATATATCACCAGTAATATTATCATCCGCTATAAAATCAATAGGAAGATCAAATTTAGGAAGATTACCATCTATTATCATAATCAAAAAAATTAAGTTGCCCAAAGATAGTTTTTCTTTTGAGACCTTTGTTATAACACATTAAGAATAGAACAACATATCTAATAAATGGAACATCTATTTAATATTTCATTAGATTATACGAATTAAAATAGTAAATATAGAACATTGAATCCCAAATATGGAGCTTGATAGCAAATAAACATTAAACGACCTTTGCAGAGTTTTAATTAATATTCTAATAAAAACTAAAAGAGAATGAAAACTTCTAAGAAACTATTTTATGTCGCCTGTATGGCTTTACTCTTGGCTTCCTGCGAGAAAACCTACAACGACAAACTCTTTTGGCCGGGAGAAATCAGCCAGGAATATGGTTCGTATATCAAGCCATACACTTTAGACCTAACCTACAGTGGAGAGAAATTGGCTGGAAAAACAGTCAACTTTAAAACGGAAGACAGTGAGACAGGAACACTGACATTAAACGATGTAATTCCGGGAGAAAACACAACTCCAATCAATGATGTGCAATTGAATGAAAGTGGAGAAAAAGATGCTTATACATTCAATGGGACGAGCGTTACGAAAACAGGGGCTGAAGTTAAATATAGCGGTAGAATTACACCGAAAGCTATGCAATTGTCACTTGAGGTGACGATGGCTCATTACGGTTCTGTTGCGAATACATACGTATTCCCCGCCTACTCACATACAACAACCGAAGAAGTAACAGTACGCAATAGTGGAGCTAGTTATGTAAACATAACAGTAAAAGAAGAAAACGAATCGATAAAACCAATCATCCTACAAATAAAACAGACTGCAACCAATGTTTTAGACGTACTTTTTCCTTATATATTGAAAGATTTAACGTTAGAGAGAAATGGGCTTGTTACTGCCAATTATACTACCAGTTCCATAAACCTTGATGAAATTATAGAGATTGCCAATGCAAATAAAACAGACGCAGAGTTTAAAAGCCTGCTTCGACAACGTACCTATGTTCCTTCCCCTATAGGATTAGCTTATTGGAATCAAACAGATGATAATTCATTTGTATTACAATTGAACATACCCGCCATCATCTCCCTTATTACTCAAAATAATGGACAAGAAATAGATAATCAACTCATCATCGGCATTAGCGAAGCACTTATCAAATCTGATCCAGTACGATTGAAACTAGCATTAAGCGCTCTCAATACTGTTCTGAATAATCAAATACTGACGTATATTTTAAAGGTAGACGATGTCACTTTCACTATGCTAATGTCATGGCTAAAGAATGGTGTTCCAATGGAAATCAGCCAAACAACAAAGGATCATACCTATATCTATTTCAATAAAGAAAGTCTTACACCGTTCGTCAATATCATTTCGTCATTATTGAAAATGGATTTAAAAGAAGTTACCACATTATTAGACAAAATGGAAATAGGAGTCGATCTCACTATTCAACAATAATTATCTTAACCATCAAAAAGAAAGAACAATGAAAAAGATATCTATTTTAATGACAGGCTTCCTTGTCATAACGCTCAGTTTACTGACATCTTGTGATAATGATCATTACGGACCGGCTCCGGTAGATGTGACAGCTAATTATTCAAACAAGCTATCAAATCCCAATCCAAACTTAATTCTTACCTATAATGGAGAAACGATGATTGGAAAATCTGTAGACTTTAGTACTGTAACCGGAGAAACAGCTATTGTTACTCTTTATGATATTTTACCGGGAGAGAAAGAATTAAAAATGGTATCCATCCCTCTTTCCGGAGATGAGGAAGGATATTCTTTTTCCGGGAGTGGAATGGGAGAGAACACTTTAACCTCCTTTAGATACGAAGGGCGTGTCACAAAAGGGCAGTTAACATTAAATATATCCAATCTTCACATGGGTAATGCTGAGTTATGGGCAAACACCTACAAACTACCTACAGTTATTAACGGTATCAAAAGGATTGTAGTGGGGGATATATGGGGAGATGAATATACATGGCAAGAAGTTGATGGACAAGTTTTAAATGCATCATGCTATTTTTATGCAGACATAGAAGCTTCAGAAAGCGGAGCCACAACTCAGACATGGGGTAATGCAATTCAAAACATTTTAAGCTATATCTTACCACAAGTTTTACAAGATATAACTTTAAGAGCAGATGGAAATATAACAGCCTCCTATTCTAATGAACCACTATCAGGACTAGATATGGAAACTATTTTTGGCTTTCTCTCAGTTCCACTGACACAAGATATGATCACTCCTCATATTGCTAATCGCAAATACATTCCATCTCCTAAAGGGTTTGCTAACTGGCATCAGAAAAATGACAAGTTTATATTAAAATTAAACTTAGCCAATATAATTTCTCAAATAGCTAGCGACAAGCATATAGATGCAAATATAATTAATGCAATCATTGATGCTATCTCTCAAATGGATCCGATGAAATTGAAAGAACTACTAACTACCCTTAATCAAAGTCTAAACAACGACACACTTGGATTTCTGATCAATATCAATGATACCTCTTTCAAAGCACTTTTTAATTGGTTAACTACAGGAATTCCAATGCTTGTTACCTCAAAAGAGGGGCACACTCATATTTATTTAGATAAAGAAGAATTTACTCCTATAGCTAAATTACTTCCAGACTTGAGTCCATTAGTAATTAGTATGCTTCCAGAGGATATGCAAGCATTAGGAAGCATAATCTCTGCGTTTTTAGATGGAATTTCGAAAGCTTTCCTTTCGCCCCAAAAAATCGAATTTGGTTTAGAGCTTGTACAAAGCAATAAAAAATAAGAAAAATGAAAAAACTACATATCCTAACTTTATTAATTAGTCTTATTGGATTTGGGAATAGTTTTGCCCAAACCCTTAAAGGACATATATACGATGCAAAGACCAATGAACCATTGGTAGGAGCAGCCGTCACTTATAAGCTTCACGGCAATCAGGGAGTAGTATCCAACATCAACGGAGAATATGAAATCAAACTTCCAGAAGGAGGAGTTGACCTTGTTTTCAGTTATGTAGGTTATGAAGATGTGCTAATGCCTATTGTGATCAATAAACGTGAAATTGTCACCAAAGACGTCTATATGAAAGAAAGCACCAAGCTACTGGAAGAAGTAGTGGTCAGTGCAGGACGTTTTGAGCAGAAGTTGAGCGATGTTACCGTCTCTATGGATGTAGTCAAATCAGGAGATATTGCCCGCCAGGCACCGACAGATATCTCCTCTACCCTTCGTACACTTCCCGGAGTAGATATTGTAGATAAACAGCCTTCCATGCGTGGTGGTAGCGGATGGACCTACGGAGTAGGTGCACGTAGCCAAATTCTGGTAGACGGAATGAGTACACTCAACCCTAAAACCGGAGAAATAAATTGGAACACCGTACCTCTAGAAAATGTAGAACAAGTGGAAGTGATAAAAGGAGCTTCTTCGGTACTATATGGTTCGTCAGCACTGAATGGTATTATCAATATCCGTACCGCCCGGCCGGGACTAACTCCGAAAACCAGGTTCAGTGCTTACGTCGGTGTATATGGTGATGCAGAAAATGATGAATATCAATGGAGCGACAAGAGCTTTTGGAAAGAGGATAAATACGCAGTGAAACCTATCTTGCGTGGAAGCCTTCTTAGTGGTGTACGCAATCCTATTTACGAAGGATTCGACCTTTCCCACTCCCGCCGTATCGGTAATTTCGACGTTAGCGGAGGTATTAATCTCTTCACCGACGAAGGATATCGCGAACAAGGATACAACAAACGTTTCCGGATGGGTGGGAGCCTGACCTATCATCAGCCGGATATGGGTATGAAACTGTTGAACTATGGATTCAATGTTGACTTCCTGTCCAACCAATATGGAGATTTCTTTATCTGGCGTTCGCCGACAGAAGTATACAAGCCATCTCCTTTCACCAACATGGGACGTGAAGAAAATAACTTCCATATCGACCCTTTCATCAACTATGTGAATCCGGAGAACGGTACATCACATAAGATTAAAGGCCGCTTCTATTATAGTGCCGACAACATTATACGCCCCACCAACGGAGCCTCCATTACCGATATTCTAGGGAATATGGGAACCGATGCCCAAACAATACAGAATATAGCAGGAGGTGATTACAGTTCACTTTACCCGGCATTAGTTGGCATTGGTTCAGGACTTATCAATGGAAATCTGGAAAATGCAATGAATGGAATATTCACTTCATTAGGAAATATATTCCCGAATGCAACAACCGCCGACTATTGCGACTTAATCTCATGGACTATGGATCACGGGCTGCCCGCTGATTTAGACAAACTGATACAGGATGATAAATTGCCCAGTGATCTCGTTCCTTGGCTATCTAATGTTATTAATCCGTCACGCATTAATCCGAAAACACAGACGGACAAGAATTTCGACTATTACCTCGACTACCAATTTAATAAAAAATGGAACAGTGGTGCGCAAATCACTACGGGGGTTACATTCGAACATATCCGCTATGATTCTGCCGTAATGGATGAGATATATAAAAGTGACAACATTGCCGCTTTCCTGCAATATGACCAACGTTTTTGGGACCGTCTGAGCGTATCGGCCGGTGTACGTGCCGAATACTACCGCGTAAACAGCCATCACCGAGAGGCGGAAACAAAAATATTCGGAACAAAGGTCCCCTTCCGTCCTGTTTTCCGTGCCGGATTAAATTATCAATTGGCTGATTACAGTTTTATCCGTGCCAGCTTCGGACAGGGATACCGCAACCCGTCCATCAATGAAAAATACCTGCGTAAAGATATCGGTGGAGTCGGTATCTATCCTAATCTGGACATCAAACCGGAAAAGGGATTTAATGCGGAATTAGGATTCAAACAGGGATATAAAGTCGGCAATCTGCAAGGATTTGTAGACCTTGCAGGATTCTATACGCAATATAAAGATATGGTTGAATTCCAGTTCGGTTTGTTCAACAATGCCAACTATACGATGATCAACAGTATTGGCGATGCCATTCAGATGTTGTCAGACGGTAAAGGCTTTGGAATCGGTGCCCAATTTCATAATGTATCGAAAGCACAAATCTACGGTATTGAAATCTCTACAAACGGTGTGTACAACTTCAATAAAAATACAAAACTATTCTATAACTTAGGATATGTATATACCGAACCTCGTGATGCTGATTATCAGGAACGCAATGCCGTAGAAGGACTTTATACCGACCCGTTACAGATGAAGGAGAAATCAAATACGGGAAAATATCTGAAATACCGTCCTAAACATAGCTTTAAAGCTACGGTAGATTTCCAGTGGAAGCGTATCAATGTAGGTGCCAACATTGCATGGAAGAGTAAAATTCTCGCAGTAGACTATTTGATGATGGACGAACGTGATAAACAGCAGAAAGATCTGATGGACTATGTACGCGGTATTCTCTTCGGCTATTCAAAAGGCGAGACACTGGCTACTTACTGGAAAAAACACAATACGGATTATGCTACCGTCGACCTGCGTTTTGGAGTAAAAGCAACCAAAGAAGTAGCGTTCCAATTTATGGTAAATAACCTATTGAACAAAGAATACAGCTATCGTCCTATGGCGGTTGCCGCTCCACGCACTTTCGTACTGAAAATGGATGTCACTTTCTAAATGACTATTAAGATTTATAATTGATTACGAAACGGCTGCATAATGCAGTCGTTTCCTTTTTTGCCCTATCCAGTCACATTTAATTTATATATTACGTATCTTTGCACCCGAAAACAAAGAAATACAACCGATAAAATGAAAAGACATATTGTACTTATTGCAATCCTATTTTACGCAGCCTTTGCACAGGCACAAGAAGTTTTTGTAAATGCAGATTTCGTCAGCAGCTATATCTGGCGTGGTATTGACAGCGGCAATGCAAGTGTGCAACCCTCACTCGGCCTCAACTGGAAAGGGTTGACCGTCTATGCTTGGGGTTCCACCGAGTTCCGGGAAAAAAATAATGAAATAGACCTTTCACTAGAATATGAGTATAAAAACCTGACTCTTTACTTCAATAACTACTTTACCCAAACAGAGGATGAACCTTTCAAATATTTCAATTACAGTTCACACTCCACCGGACATACTTTTGAAATAGGAGCCGGATATATGTTTAGCGAAAAATTTCCACTATCTGTAAGCTGGTACACCACATTTGCAGGAAATGACTACCGGGAAAACGGGAAACGCGCTTGGTCCAGTTACTGTGAATTGAGTTATCCTTTCAATGTGAAGGACGTAAATCTAAGTATCGAAGCAGGCTTTACACCTTGGGAAAGTTTTTATTCCAATAAATTCAATGTAGTCAACGTCGGGTTATCCGCAACAAAAGAACTCAAAATTACCTCCAATTTTTCTTTGCCCATATTCGGAAAATTAATAGCTAACCCTTACGAGGAACAGGTCTATTTTGTATTCGGAATTACTCTTTAGTTTATTCATTCCTCTAATAAAACTCCAATCCTACAATCAAATCAGATCACTTTATTCCAATTAAAACATATTATGTCCGGTAGAAAGTAACATGAATGAATAGTAAAAGAAAAGGAGGAGACTTCAAATCAAAGCTTCCTCCTTTCTCTAAATTATAGCATTAACAACAGCTAATCGTTAGGATGAGCAAAATTATATAGCTCACTCCATTTAGGCGTTCCATCTAGAGTTATGTCATTCCCATTAGGACTACTATCCTTTAAAACTTTGCCACTGCCCTCATCACATTTCCAATATCCAATCAAACCATCCGTATTTCCTGATATCTGACGTGACATACCATCCTGAATTGCTGTTGGCGTCAAACATTTTTTCCAAAGACGAATCTGAGCAAATTCTACTTGCATACTATAACCGCCATAAGAGAAACTACCACCAGCAAGCGTCATACTCGAAAATGCATGCTCTCTCGTATCAGCCTTGCTAACATTCTTTGTTCCATCTTTATATAAAGTTATTTGGGTTCCATCATAAGTATAAGCAATATGATACCAAATATCAGGCCACCAAAATTCCTCACTATCCATATCAAATCCCGGATTATCCATATGAAATTGCAAAGTAGGAGCTATTTGGGCAACACCATCAGCCCAATAACGAGGCAATATCTGATTAAATAAAATAGGAGCAGAACCATCATGATAAATGTATTGTCTAAGCCATTTATTACTAAGTCCCACATAGCCATTAAGATCCCACTTATTATGATTATCAACTCTAAGCCAATATTCTATAGTCCATTGGTCGACTGGGATTTCATTTTTAAATCGAATCTGGGTAGTATTACTATTTTGTAAGATTACCGCTTTTTGTTTATTGGGAGAGGTCAGCAAATAAAGCATATGATTCGCATTTCCTTTCATCTCTATCGGTCCTTCAACAGAAGTAATTCTAATTGGAATAGCGTAAGCTTCACCATTTGGAGCCGTATATGGTTTTATAGTAAGATTAACAACAGGAGCCGATACATCGCCAGCAGTAATCGTTACTTCTTTTTCAAAACTCCTAAACTCTTCCGGAAGAACCTGATAATTCGCATCATTCCTTTGATTATAATCATCAAGCAATTGTTGATCAATATCCAAAGTTACAGTTATATCTTGCTCAATAGCACGAACCAAACGAATAGTCAATGTTTTCACAACTTCGCCTTCATCAATCAATTGTGTCTCCATCTGTTGATCGAATTTATTAGAAGGTGCGGCCTCCTGAATATATAATCCATTATCAATGGCCTTCATTTCCGCATCATCACAACCAAAGACTGATGTCAGAATAATTACCAATACCACATATTTAGAAAATCTAATCATCTTCATAGTTTTCATTTTTAGTTATATTCATAGTATTAATGTTGGGCAGGATTCATCACCTGAATCACTTCGCGCATAAAAAAATAGTCATTTACCGGACGACACAAGTTAAAACGATACGCTCCTACACCACCGATACGTGCATCCAATCCTGAACGATAATACATAGACATTCCCTTTAAAGAATACGTCGTCACACCGTCACGAGTCGTAAACTGTGGTCCTCCATCTGATTTATGTTTCTCGAAGTCTTCACACCAAACTGTTTTACGAAGAATTGTAGCTTCATCTTCTATTGATCCGAATTTAGCCAACAGTTTATTGAAACGAGTATCTAAATCAGTATCACCCCGACTATAATATGCTTGAATCACATAATAATCCAATAGTCCACCGGATTCAGTATTCAAAGTCTGAGGTTCTCCATCCACCATAAGAATACGGCCTGTTCCCGACTTCGGTCCAAAATTCTTCGATAACTCATCAAGAAGAATGTGCATACGTTCCGGATGACTGGAAATGTTACCCGGATAACCGTAATTCGGTTCATAGTCAATATCAAAACCGTCATAGTCATACTTATTGACAGAATCCGCAATAACCCGTGCATATTTACGGATAGCAGCCTCAATACCCTCTGGGGAGCCATCACCATAGTGATTATTGTAAGTCGGATGATATCCGGTTGCATACCATCCCCAATAAGCTGCCATAGCTTCTGCATAAGAGTTATATTGCACACCGTCTACTACATGGTCATTCTCCACAGAAGCAGGTGTCATACTTCTACCAATATCCATGATATGCTGGCAATACAATATCCGAGTTCCTTTCTTTTCCCTAACCTCTTTAAGATCACTTTTCTGCGCTTCTGTCAAATTGAAAGCGCCGCCCCACAAAGATACTAAATCCATGGAGTCGGGAATACCTCTCAATTGGTTATTCATATTGTCACCTGTCCCCGACCAATCGCTATACCATCCAAAACAAATAGGATGATCTGTTTTTTTATATTCACGCAAGGCTCGATAGTAATCCTCGCTATTAATATTCACCGGTTCAGTAAATTTATTCTCCATTTCAGTCCAGTCACTACATTGCACAAATACTAGTACAGCGACAGACGCAAATATGAAATATATTAATTTTCTCATACTATAATCTTAAAATTAACCATTAATAATCTCTAATTTTTCAAAGCCCACCACAAATCTGTACCATTAGAGTCTCTCCCATCACTAAGCATAGTCACAGCAGCCTCCACATTTTCTTTATTCGTATTATACTCTGTGTCAGCAAAACGAAGACGGCGTTGCCCGCGAGCCGGTTTACAATCCGGATTTGCAGAATGTGTTGCCGGAAATATTTTCGGGAATCCCGTACGACGGAAATCCGACCAGCCATTTAAAGGATCCGGATAGAGAGCTATCCACTTTTGAGTAAGCACTCTCTCCAACATTTCCTCCGGAGTGGCACTTTTGTCCCATTTAATAGTGATAGTAGACAAATTACTATAATTGTCGGCAGAGTGATTGGGATCAACGTAATTTCCCGGTTTCGATTCATCATCAACCAAATACTCATCTACTCCGGTTACTTTAAATTCCTCAAATGACAACCGAATTCCCCGTTCATAGAAAGTCTCCGCATCACCCTGCATATCCCAGCCTTTCAGCTCGCCTTCAGCACGTAGGAAAGCTGCTTCTGCAGCATACATCACCGGTTGCGGCAATGTTTTATCAGTCGTTATCATCAGGTTACTATAGTTCTGATAATCAGAAGGACTTGGAGCTACCGAAGATCCCGAACGGACTCCTACATAATCTTCAGAAAAGCCAGCCGCTTGCTTAGTAAAATAAGCGGAACGTCGTGGGTCCTTATACCCATTCATATATGAGGTAATACAAGCATTAGCTCTCACTTCGCCCCATCCACTCACAATAGCATAGCCATTTTCATTGATACCACTGCTAGTTGTGTCATACGAACTATCGGAAACAGACTCCAACACACCACCACGTACAGCTTCTTCAGCTTTAGCCTGAGCATAATCTGCTACTCCGGACACCCGGATAGCCATTCTAAGTTTTAATGTATTGGCAAATTTCATCCATTTTTCGCAATTTCCGCCATAAAATTGATCTACTGCTGCCAAATCCTGGTTAATTCCCAATTCCGCTGCAGATTTCAATATAGTAATTACATTATCCAAATCATCGAACATGGCACGCCAGGCAGTCGGTTCGTCGTCATAAGCAGCCCTTATATCACCCGATTTCACTTTAGAGTAAGGGATAGGACCTTGCAGGGAGGCCATCATCTGCATTGCATAAATACGTGTCAACTGAGCCATAGCGTAGATAACACCCTTTTTCTCCGTAGCTTCCTCAATCCGGAAGAAGTTAGGATAAATGCGTGCATATATTTTAGCCCAGGTAGCAGCGTTATGATCCTCCATCGCATTGTAATAAGCAAAAAGATTTTCCCCTTTTGACCAAGTATTAGGTGCGGTAATTTGTCCGCTAAAACAAGCCCACATACAATTTATATGCTGACAGTCATTTTGCATAGGTGCTGCATATACATTAAACATTCCCGACAGCAATGTATTAGCCGGCACTTTAGAAGGCTGGTACGGATTGGTGTTGAAATCCTCAAAATTAGTAGTACATCCTGCCATCAAGCATATAACCGCACTTGCTCCAATATATTTTATTATCTTGTTCATACCTATATTTACTATTTAAAACTGAAATTTGACATTAAATCCAAAGTTTCTCGTACTTGGGAGCATATATGCATCAAATCCCTGATAGAAATTAGACGCAGCCGAAGTAGTCAGTTCCGGGTCGAAAGGTGCTTTGCAATAAATCATCCACAGATTCTTTCCTACAAGTCCGACAGTCATACCTAATTTATTGGCAAACCATTTCTTCGGCAATGTATAACTCAGGCTTAATTCACCCAAACGCACGTTTGTAGCACTATATGTATAGTAAACGGAAGCTGTTTGAATTGTCTGGAAGTAATTGCGCGCATCTATTTTGGCTTGATTAATCGGTACGCCACCCGCATCACGAACATCCGCACTAATTTTAGACACACCGGCAGCATTCAATACTGATTGCGTTTCACTTAGTACAATACCTCCAAAACGTCCGGTAAATGTCATACCCAGATTTATACCTTTATATCCGAATCCCAAATTCCATCCCATATTCATCTTTGGCAAGATAGATCCCAAATGAGTTTCCTTATTTTCAAGGGCAAGACCTACTCCTTCCTCATTAAGGATATATCCATTGAGATCGCGTTTCAGCACTTTCTGACCATATACATCTCCCATTGAACCACCTACACGCAAAAGCAGACGGGCATCTAATTGTCCATAATGCAAAACATCCAACTCCGGCATTACGATCGGCTCTCCGGTAGCATAATTATAAGCGCCATCAGCTAATTGTTTTATTTCATTACGATTCCAAGTCAACGTATAATTAGTGTTGAAAGAGAAATCTCCCCACTTCTTATCATATCCTAAAGACATTTCAATACCTTCATTCATAATATTTCCACTTTGGATAGGAATAGATGAATATCCGGAAGAAGCAGACAAAGTTGCATGGAAAGTCTGATTGTAAGTATTGGAACGATAGTAAGTTAAGTTGAAACTGATATCATTCAGAAATCTGGCGTCTACCCCCACTTCCCATGATTTTGTGCGTTCTGGTTTCAATTTAGTATTCGGGTAAACAGAAGTCGTGTTCCAATTATGCGACGCTTCATCATATGGATAAGTGACAGTAGTCATAAAACGATCGTAAGAATTACCTACCTCAGTATATGAACCACGAACTTTCAAAAAACTTAACCATTCCGGTGTATCAAACATACTTGTAAGAATAGCCGAAAGCCCTACCGACGGATAGAAGAATGATTTATAATCAGAGAAAGCCAATCTTGAATCCCAGTCATTACGTCCGGTTACCGTTAAATAAAGCATTGACTTCCAACCTAGTTCTGCATTCGCAAAGATAGCTCTAGTCTGATCATGCCAACCCTCTTGCTTTGGTTTCCATGCTTTATCAAAATCCAAATTATGAACAGCAAAGAAGTTATAAATCTTCAAGCCGCCTTCATATCCGATCGATTCATAACGACTGTCATTCAAAGATACACCCAAGTTTACATTCACAGACCAATCGTTAAAGTTCTTATTTACCGTAGCAATGGCATCTGCATAAGTAGTCTTTGACTGAGCCCAAGTATCATGATATGTTCCTCTGTCTCCTGCAGTCAGACTACCGGTAGAAGCATACGCCTTGTATGTCTTACGATTTTCATAATTGTCAATTTTCACACGACCTGTGACATCCAACCAATCAAATATTTGATATTTCAGAGAAGCATTCACCATATAACGTGTTTTCTTATTCTCACGTATCTGACGGTTTTGTACCCAATATGGATTTGCCAGTCCACTGGAAATTTCTCCGTAAGGCCAATACTGTTCCATTATACCTAAACCCTCATTGTAACGCTCAAACATACGCACATCCTCAAAATTTTCCGAACGGGGGAATCGATAAAGTCCGGGCAGTGGATTATAATAGTATCCTTGAGATACCATATTTTTATCGTTCTGAAGAATATAGCTTGCACCGGCATCCAGTGTCATTTTATCTTTCAAAAAACTGGTCGTGTTGCGTACAGTGAAATTATAACGGTTATATCCACTGTTCGGCAGGATATTTGTTGTATTGGTAGTGGAAGCCGACAAATAACTCTGGTTCTTTTGATTACCGGTAGACAAAGCTACAGAGTTTATCACGTTACTACCTGTACGGAAGAAATCGCGCGGATCATAATTGCTATTCACAATTGGTCCCCAGCTATCCACATTTCCTGCCACATTTCCGTACTTACTCTGCATTTCTGGCATCATCGCCACTTTTGAGAAAGTTGTATTGTTAGATACTGTCACAGACGTCTTGTCAACAGATCCTTTTTTAGTGGTAATCAGCACTACACCCGCAGCGGCAGCATTACCATACAATGCAGCGGCGGAAGGTCCTGTCAGCATAGAGATAGACTCTATATCTTCCGGATTAATATCAGCCGCCCCATCCGTACCCGGTTGGTCAGCAAAAACGCTTTGTGAATTGCCACCATTCATCATATTATACATGGGCACACCATCAATCACATAAAGCGCCAAGTTGGAAGAAGTGATAGACTTTATACCACGCATAACAACACGGGATGCGCCACCGGTTGAATTGGAAGAATTAATGGTAACACCGGCAACCTTTCCATTCAATGAAGATATGAAGTTAGCGTCTTTCACAGTAGTCAATTCATCCCCTTTCACCTGTTGTACATTATATGACAAAGCCTTTTCCGCACGTTTTATACCTAATGCGGTTACAACAACTTCATCCAAGACTTCAGCGTCCTGTTTTAACACAACCTGATAAAAATCTTTATTTGAAACGGCAACCATTTGAGTTGCATACCCTATATAAGATATTTTCAACTTAGATTTATCGGAAGCTTTTATCATAAAGTTTCCATTCATATCAGTTATAGTTCCCGTAGAACTACCTTCCACCGAGATATTCACACCAATCAGTGGTTCTCCATTTTCATCAACTACCTTGCCTCTTATATTCTTCACTACAGAAGGTGCTACCGACTTTTGTTCGGTAACTATAACATAATTATCACGGATTTGATAAGTGAAACCTGTTCCTTTTAAGATTGTATCAAGCGCAGTAGTTATAAGCGCATTTTTCAAGTTCAGATTGGTAAGCTTTTTGCTTTTCAATTGAGAATCACTATAATTGATAGACATTTTAGTTTGTCTTTCCACAGATTTTAAAGCCTCAATTACAGTCATATTTTTCTGCTGGATAGTTATTTTACTATCTTTTTGCCCAAAAACAGAGGTCTGCATCATTAATAATACTAAAAAAGTAAGAAAAACCTGTTTTTGGAGCACTCGTCCTGCTATTTCTTTATACATTTGTAGCATTTTCCTGGTATTAGTAAATTGGTTATTAATTCTATTTTGATTGGATTGCGTTAGTAACACGCTAATATTAAGGAATTTTTCGATTTCATATCCGGAAGGAATGGCAGTTCCCTCCGGATATTTTTTTTCATGGTGTGTTAAGTTAATAATTAGACATAGGGGTTATTTTTCAATTAGTTATATAGCATTTATTGTCTTTAATCACATAGTGGATATCTCCAACTACTTGTGAAATAATTAGCATAATTTCTTCCAACGTCACATTCTTCGGGAAACGGAAACTATAAGTATTATTATTCAAACTATGGAAACTATATACAAAAGTATATGGATACTTATGTTCTAGTCTCGTGAATATATCTTCCAAATGTGCATCACTAAATACAAGCTCTCCACGTTGCCAAGCTATTACATCATCAACTTGTGATTGTTGCAAACGACTTTTCTTAGTAAGTTTGTTATAAGATAACTGCTGATTAGGCTTCAATATAACACTTGAGACTAAATTATCATACTCCACTTTTACACTGCCCGAAACTAAAGTAGTGTACACTTCGTCATTCTCCGAATAAGTATTTACATTAAACTCAGTCCCCAAAGCTGTAACCTGAAAATCAGCTCCTTTCACAATAAAGGGATGTTCCTTATCCGGCCTTACCTTAAAATAGCCCTCACCTATCAGATATACACTTCTGGTTTTGCCATTAAAACTTTCCGGATAAAACAAAGTACTTTTTGAATTCAACATAACGGAAGTACCATCCGGTAATGTCAGTTCATGTATTTCTGCAGTTGGTATATGACATTCTATCAAATCACTGGAGAAATCGTCTTTTTCCAATAATAAATAGATAGAAACCGACGATACAGCCAGCAACAATACCGACGCTACCTGCCAAATACGTAATATATACCTCTTTTGCGAAGAGACAGGACGCATACCTATATTTTGTTGCATACGGCGTATAGACTGCTGCATTCCCTGAGGAACTCGCTGCTGTCTGGCTTCTTCCCAAAGAGAAGTGAGCGCTTCCATTTTTTCTTCCTTATGTTCTTCATCAGCCAACCAATGCCGGAATTGCTTTTGGACGGAAACCGGATAGTCATTCTGACTAAAAAGTTCTATCACTTGTCGAATATAATTCTTCATCATTATTTCATTATTATTTCTGCCTTATACTTTAAAGACAACTAAAATCATTATACTACTTAAGAGAGAAGAGAAAAAAACTAAAAAAAGAAGTATTTTCTTTAGGTCTATTAATGCTAGATAAATTTGGTGCTCTACCGTACGGATAGAAACACCTAATTTTTCCGCAATATCTTTATTGCTTAGTCCCTGAAATCTGCTGGCCTCAAATATCATCCTCCGACGCTCAGGCATTTTTGTTAAAGCAAGCCGGAGAATCATAAGTAACTCTTTATAATAGATATCCTTTAGTGCCTGATCATCTTCTATTATTTCACAAAGTATCGCATTTTCCGCAAAACTTGCCTGGTACTCTTGCTCTATACGCTGATGCTTAAACATATTAAGAATAATATTCCGTGTTGTTACAAAGATATACCCATCCAATTTATCATTAGGATGTTGCCACATTTCCGGTTGTTGCCACAGTTTACAAAAAACATCTTGAGCAACGTCTTCTGCATCTTCGTCCGATTTCAGTAACTTTCGAGCAAAGTTCTTCACTTTAGGAAAGTTAACAGTGAAGAAAGATTGAAAGTCCTTCTCCATTTGTCTTTTATCATTCTCCATAATATTCCCAAATAATAGCAAGCAAAATAAACATATTAGTTGCACATAAGCAATACAAAAACCTTTTTTTATCGAAAAGAACAGTGATATACATATAACTAACAGAACAAAGAAATGCTTAACAATGTACATTTTTCGCTTGGATTTCTTGTCAGAACCAAGTGTTTGAGTAAATTTGCACGCTGATAGTTAACCGGATAGTTTGAATAGCAAGACATTACTACTTGACTACTGGCTACTAACTTGTAGAAATACTAATACTAAAATTTATAACATGAGTTTGAAAATTGTTGTATTGGCAAAACAAGTTCCCGACACACGTAATGTTGGGAAAGATGCCATGAAAGCCGACGGAACGATTAACCGTGCGGCACTCCCCGCCATCTTCAACCCCGAAGACCTGAATGCTCTCGAGCAAGCGCTTCGATTGAAAGATGCTCATCCAGGCTCTACCGTAACCATCCTGACAATGGGTCCGGGACGGGCAGCCGATATTATTCGTGAAGGACTTTTCCGTGGTGCAGATAACGGTTACTTACTGACTGACCGTGCCTTCGCCGGTGCAGATACATTGGCGACATCTTACGCACTAGCCACTGCCATCCGCAAAATCGGTGACTGCGATATCATTATCGGTGGTCGCCAGGCTATCGACGGTGACACAGCGCAGGTAGGTCCGCAGGTAGCAGAAAAGCTGGGATTGACACAAATCACATACGCAGAAGAGATTCTGGAGGTAGGTGAAGGCAAGATTAAAGTGAAACGCCATATTGACGGTGGCGTGGAAACCGTAGAAGGCCCGTTACCTATCGTGATTACTGTAAATGGTTCTGCCGCTCCTTGCCGTCCGCGCAATGCGAAACTAGTCCAGAAATACAAACACGCCAAAACAGTTACCGAAAAACAACAAGGTAACCTTGATTATACCGACTTGTATGACAAGCGTGATTATCTGAATCTGGTAGAATGGAGTGTAGCCGATGTAAACGGTGACCTTGCACAATGTGGTCTGTCCGGTTCACCGACAAAAGTAAAGGCCATCCAGAACATCGTGTTCCAGGCTAAAGAGAGCAAAACCATTAGCGGCAGTGACCGTGACGTAGAAGACCTGATTGTTGAACTATTAGCTAACCACACCATCGGATAATCATGAATAACTTATTTGTATATTGCGAAATAGAAGAAGGTAACGTTGCAGACGTCAGCCTCGAACTTCTGACCAAAGGTCGTTCGTTAGCCAACCAATTGAACTGCCAGCTCGAAGCTGTGGTTGCAGGAACAGGCCTCAAAGAGATTGAAAAACAAATCCTTCCTTACGGAGTAGACAAACTCCACGTTTTCGACGGTGAAGGGCTTTACCCTTATACTTCACTTCCCCATACTTCTATCCTGGTAAATCTTTTCAAAGAAGAAAAACCGCAAATCTGCCTGATGGGTGCTACCGTTATCGGTCGTGATCTCGGCCCGCGCGTTTCTTCCGCTTTGACCAGTGGACTGACTGCTGACTGTACTTCACTTGAAATCGGTGACCACGAAGACAAAAAAGAAGGTAAGACTTACAAGAATCTGCTGTATCAGATCCGTCCGGCATTCGGTGGTAACATCGTTGCTACGATTGTGAATCCGGAACACCGCCCACAGATGGCAACCGTTCGCGAAGGTGTAATGAAGAAAGAAATCCTCTCTCCGACTTATCAGGGAGAAGTAATCCGTCACGACGTAAAGAAGTATGTAGCCGATACGGACTATGTAGTGAAAGTTATCGAACGCCACGTAGAAAAGGCTAAAAACAACTTGAAAGGTTCTCCTATTATCGTAGCCGGTGGATATGGTGTAGGTTCGAAAGAAAACTTCGACCTCCTGTTCGACCTCGCTAAAGAACTTCATGCAGAAGTAGGCGCCAGCCGTGCCGCTGTTGACGCAGGTTTTGCAGACCATGACCGCCAAATCGGCCAGACTGGTGTCACAGTCCGTCCGAAACTCTACATCGCCTGCGGTATATCCGGACAGATTCAGCATATCGCCGGTATGCAGGAAAGTGGTATCATCATCTCCATCAATAACGACCCGGACGCTCCGATCAATACAATTGCCGACTATGTAATCAATGGAACTATCGAAGAAGTTGTGCCGAAGATGATTAAGTATTATAAACAAAATAGCAAGTAAGGAAAAATGGCTAATTATTATACAGACATACCGGAACTCAAGTTTCACTTGAACAATCCGATGATGAAACGTATTTGCGAACTCAAAGAACGCAATTACAGAGATAAAGATGAATTCGACTATGCTCCGCTGGATTTTGAAGATGCTGTAGACTCATACGATAAAGTATTGGAGATTACCGGAGAAATCACTGGGGAAATCATAGCTGCTAATGCAGAAGGTGTAGATGAAGAAGGTCCTCACTGCGCCAATGGCCGTGTAGAATACGCTTCCGGAACCAAACAGAATTTGGACGCTATGGTAAAAGCCGGGCTGAATGGCATGACCATGCCACGCAAATTCGGTGGTTTGAATTTCCCGATCACTCCGTACACCATGTGTGCAGAAATCGTAGCCGCTGCCGATGCAGGTTTCGGAAATATCTGGTCTTTGCAGGACTGTATCGAAACACTGTACGAATTCGGTAATGCCGACCAGCACAGCCGTTTCATCCCTCGTGTATGTCAAGGTGAAACCATGTCTATGGACTTGACAGAACCGGACGCAGGTTCCGACCTTCAATCAGTTATGCTGAAAGCTACTTACAGTGAAAAAGACGGCTGCTGGTTGCTGAACGGTGTGAAACGTTTCATTACAAACGGAGACGCTGATATCCACCTTGTACTGGCACGCTCGGAAGAAGGAACAAGAGACGGTCGTGGTTTGTCTATGTTCATTTATGACAAACGTCAAGGCGGGGTAAACGTACGCCGTATCGAAAACAAACTCGGTATTCACGGTTCTCCTACTTGCGAATTAGTATACAAGAATGCAAAAGCCGAACTTTGCGGTGACCGTAAACTCGGTTTGATTAAATACGTGATGGCTTTGATGAACGGTGCCCGTCTGGGTATTGCCGCACAATCTGTAGGATTGAGCCAGGCTGCTTACAATGAAGGATTGGCTTATGCTAAAGACCGTAAGCAATTCGGCAAAGCAATCATCGAATTCCCGGCAGTATACGATATGCTGGCTATCATGAAAGGTAAATTGGATGCCGGACGTGCTTTGCTGTACCAGACAGCCCGCTACGTAGACATCTACAAAGCATTGGATGATATCGCCCGCGAACGTAAGCTGACTCCGGAAGAACGTCAGGAACAGAAAAAATACGCTAAATTGGCCGACAGCTTTACTCCGCTAGCCAAAGGTATGAACTCCGAATACGCCAACCAGAACGCATACGACTGTATCCAGATTCATGGTGGTTCAGGATTCATGATGGAATATGCTTGTCAACGTATCTACCGCGACGCACGTATCACCAGTATCTACGAAGGAACTACCCAATTGCAGACTGTAGCCGCCATCCGTTATGTCACCAATGGCTCTTATATCGCCACTATCCGCGAGTTTGAGACCATTCCCTGTTCACCGGAAATGGAACCGTTAATGTCCCGTCTGAAGAAGATGGCTAACAAATTTGAAGCAAGCACCAACGCTGTAAAAGAAGCGCAAGACCAGGAATTACTTGATTTCACTGCTCGCAGACTGATGGAAATGGCTGCCGATATTATCATGTGCCACCTGTTAATTCAAGACGCTAGCAAGAATCCCGAACTGTTTGCTAAATCTGCACACGTATATCTGAATTATGCGGAAGCAGAAGTAGAAAAACACGCCGGATTCATCGAAAATTTCGACAAAGAAGATTTGGCTTTCTACAAGAAGTAAGAAAGTTTCCGGTCTAATAATAAAAAAGGCTGGACCCAACAAAATTGAGTCCAGTCTTTCTTATTTCTTCATTATAGCCGCCCTTCCTACATTGTCACCAATCCGCATCTTCTATTTCCCGTTCCCGATACAATAAAAGCTGATTACGGAGTGAATTCATTTCACGTCTCATAGCCTCCATTCTTTCCAGCAAATGATGAATTGCATCGATACCTTCCATGTTAATGGCAAGATCATAATACATTCTGCTATAACGTTCAACACTCGGAAGTTCTGACAAAAACAAATAATGCTCACCTCCTTCGGTATGTACATTTATCAAACCACCTTCTTCCAACATATCTATGAATGAAGGCTCAATATGACATTTGTGACAGTATTCACTGACAATAATTAATTCAGTCTGCATAGCACTCATTCTTTTTAGTTCATACTCTGTAACTCACGGAACAACTCTTTCTGTCTGTCCGTCAAGTTTGTTGGAATCTTGACAGAATAGGTCACAATCAAGTCACCAAATTGTCCTTCCTTTTTATATACTGGGAATCCTTTGCCTTTCAGACGGACTTTCGTTCCGTTCTGTGTTTCCGGCTTTATCTTCAGTTTCACTTTACCATCCAGCGTATCAACCACTTTTTCGCCTCCCAATACGGCAGAGTAAAGGTCTACCTCCACATCTACGTACAGATCATCACCCAGACGTTTGAACACCGGGTCTTCTGCTATGACAAAAGTAATATACAGATCACCGGCCGGTCCACCATTGACACCTTCGGCACCATAGCCTTTCAGTTTAATGACTTGCCCGTTAGCCACACCGGCTGGAATAGTGATACGTACCTGTTTACCATTGACGGTCAATATCTGCTTATGCGTTTGAGCAGCATCACGAAGAGACAAATGCAGCTCTGCATTAAAGTCCTGCCCACGAAATCCTGCAGCACCCTGTCCTCTTCCACCCCGATGTCCACCGAACATCGATTCGAAGAAATCGGAAAATCCACTGGCGTTACCACCGGAAAATCCTTCTCCATCGGAACTGTACCAATACGTCCCGTTGCCGTCAGAGAAACCCTGTCCGCCACCGAATCCGCCGAACCCGCCTGCACCGCCAAAGCCTCCGGCCTGTTGCTGTGCCCGCTTCTGTGCTTCGAACTCATCGGCATGCTTCCAATGCTCTCCGTACTCATCATACTTTTTACGTTTCTCCGGATCACTCAGCACTTCATTTGCTTCATTGATCTCCTGAAACTTATCCTTTGCACTCGGATCATTCGGATTCAAGTCGGGATGATATTTCCTGGCCAACTTACGAAAAGCCTTTTTGATATCATCCTGAGAAGCACTCTTGTCTACCCCAAGAACTTTATAATAATCTATATAGGCCATGTTTTATGAATTTAATCGTTCATACATCATACGGCAAATAACACGCCAAGCACGCTTTTGGATGTAAAAATTAACAAGGATTAATACCTAATATTTAATACTTTATATTCCTCTCCTCCAGCATTCGGAAGTCTTGCTTCTTCATGCCCAAATCATCCAATGAACGGGGTTCATTGTGATCATTCAGATAAACCCTTGGTTTCATTACGTAGTCCGGAGCCGTCACAGCCTGCGAATCATCCCGGTAAGGAGTTTCTATTCCGCCTAAGGACAGCATTGTAGGGAAGAAAGAGCTGCTGGAAGAAACATTCTTATCCTTATTTTCAATAGCGGTATTCCAGCGTTCGGGATACGTTTCGCGGTAGTCATCGGACATCCAAATCAGGAATGGCACATGAAGCTGATAATAAGAAGGTACAGGAGAAGCGTGGAGGAACAGATGACGGGAATCGTCGAAAATATCCTCTCCATGATCCGAAGTATAGAGCATGGCGGCATCTGCCTGCTGATTTTCCAATATACGGATAAGCCGTGACAAAAAGCGGTCCGTATAACGGATAGAGTTATCGTAGGCATTTATCAGATTATCCCGGTATTTCTTTTCCGCATCAACCGGATAATCGGGTGTAAAGAAAGCATCTTCCGACGGGTAACGTTCGCGATAGTTAAAGTGGGAACCGTAGGTGTGAAGTACGATGAATTGTTTCGTTGCACCTTTCGCTAGTTCCTCCTCCACCAATTTCAGAAGTTCATCGTCAGAAGGATTATAGGTAGAACCGGCCGAATCTTCTTTTATAAAATCATACGTATCGGCTTCCATTCCGAAGAAGTCGATAAACGAATGGTTGTAACGTTGGTTGGAGAAAAAAGCCGTCCGGAATCCTGCCTCTTTGAAAGCGGTGATGATTCCTTTTTGATGGTAGATAGAGTCGTAGTTGCAGGCGGTAGCGTCCGACATCAGCATGGGGACACTTTTATGTGTCGTATTCGACTCTGTCAACACTTTCGGGAAAGCAATCAGACCCGTTTGCCGGGATAAGAGCGGGTTCGTTTCACGTTCGTAACCATACAGTTGCCAGTTTAGGGCACGGGAGGTTTCTCCTATGACCATTACATATACTTCCCGTCTTCCCTCCGGATGAGTAGCCCGGGCATGGAAAGTAAAGTCTTTGGATGTACGGTGGTAATCCTGTGTCAGAGCTGTTCTTTGAAAGGCAAGACCTACGTTGTAGCATACGTTTAGCGGGTATAAATCAGATTTCAACTCATATCCCGAATCCTGCACATAGGCTCCGACAAGACTAAGAAGGGAGATTCCAAAGACCAGGAAGGCTCTCTTCCGTTCCCTGCGAATGAACTCTACCGTGAGTTTCCGTTTACGTATAATTGAAATCGTCCCTAATATCAGGGCAGGTACATAGAGTATGATTACAGCAATAATGGCAGGCGTAAGATTATCGAGCAGTTCCAATGCCTCACTCGAATTGGTGGTGACCAGATTCAGAAACATATCGACAGCGATAATGGACTGGCCGAATAAATAAAGTAACACGATCTGAAAGGCTCCGAAGAACAGGAACAGGAATAAGATCCAAAGCATCTTGCCACAATTCCTCGACAAAGTCATCAACAGGTAATAGCAACCGAAAGGTAACAACACATTGGCGACTTTTGCCATAAATGGTAAAGGTTCTGTAAAACAGAGTACTATATTAGGTACTATCAAGATAAACAGAAACAGATAAAACAGATGTTCCTGATTCTCCAACCAATTCTTTATATTCTTAAAAAGCTTCATTGATGTTAAAAATAAATCCGGTCTGGTGTTTGCCAAACCCTAAATCCAAACGTACATTTACTCTCTTCTTAAACTCCCAACGATAACCGAAACCATAGTTAGGCAGAATGTGTTTCGGGGTGAACTCGGAGAGTCGTGGAAAAATCGTTCCCGCTCCTGCCCATACAGCCACTCCATTCCGCTTCCATACGTGTTGACGGAGTTCTATCTGTGCATCTATAGCACACTTGTCCCGATAGCGTCCTTCATAATATCCGCGCATGGAGTAAGAGCTTCCCAGCGTTGCCATCAAGCCCCAGGGAGTATCTCCATAAGTAAGCAATGTGTGGAATTGCCCTGCCAGTACTCCGCCCTTCCATACCGGTTGATAATAGCTGGTAGTGAGTTCTGTGCTGCTAAACGCATATTTATTACCGAGAAAAGACGGACTGAACCTTTGGTCTATCCGCAAGTAATAGCCATGATATGCATTGGTCAGGAAGTCACGAGAATCATAAAGGAGGGAAAGTCCTAGGCTGGTATTGGTAGTTCGCGCAGCCATTCCTTCCCATAGTTCCGGTTTCTCAAAGTTCCATCCGTCGATATAATCGAATACGACCATCGGTCCGATGTAGAAGTTCTTTGCCAGCCGGAACATAAAATCGACTTTCACCTGTGCCTGAAAACGTTTATAATCACTTTCGTTATCAGAGTTCGCTCCATTGTCATATCCCTGTCCCCAATACAGGCTGGGGAAAGAATAGAAATACAAATTGTAATTCAACCGGTATTTATCTTGCGGGAACAAATGGTTTCCACGAACTCCCAACAGATAGAAGCCAACCGTCGACACATCTCCGTAAAGAGAGACATTGGAAGGAGGAAGAAGCGAATCAATCCGATCGGTGCGATATAATCCGGCTGCCACCAGTCCGAGTCCGAACTTGGTATCACTGGAATAGTGAGGGCCGCCTATCACACTGAAATCAAACTTTTTATTCTTTTTTTCCTTATTGGCATCATTGAAATAATCAAGAAACTTCTTAAAGAAGCTGCGCTTCGCCGGAACAGAATCTTCAATAGTTACAGGTATAGAATCCTCCGGCAGTTCAATTATTGTAGAATGCAGTTGCGCGCCCAATGGGGTTTGTGTCAATAACAAAATCGCGAATATGATTAGCCTGTTCTGTCTAGTATCCATAATCATAAGAAGTAGAAAACATTGCGGACAAAGTTAGTTTCAAACTTCTTATAAAAACAGAGATTTAGGCGTTTTTGTTGTTCCGGATTTCCTTTTTAACGTTTTAAAAGTCTTATAAATTCGTCTACATCCTCCTTTGTGGCATCAAAAGAAGGTTCAATGCCTCCGATACACAAAGCGGAAAAAGAATAAAAAACGAGAATCTCCAAAGTCCTGACCGTTCCGTCATTCCTCCGGAGACTCTTCTGTTCCCGTTAAAGCGTCAGACTCTTTTAGCCAATATAAACATTCACACAGAGATATACATAAAGTTCTTCATCGCACTGATCGAACTCTATTTTGCTCTCTCTTGACAACCACCCCAAAGCGGCACCCAGCTCTTTATCTTTCAGCCCGGATTTTCTCTTCAAAAGTCCATAGCTCCACTTCTCATTATTGCTAAGCAGTTGCCAAACCTTACCGGCATTCACGCCGATTTCATTTTTGTTCATTTTTCTAGAGTTATTAAGAGGTTTAATACATTAGGTTAAGATTTCGCCTATAAAGATAACAAAAGGATATTGCAATTGTTTATACATCTTCACTAGAAAGTTGTTACAGAATTAATTTTAACATAAAAGCGGTGATGTGTCCCGACACAAAGGCGTTATTAGCATATGTTAAATTAGAACTTTTCTTTGCAGCCATCTGTTATTACATAAAAATCAATCCTAAACCAATTACAGCTATGGCAAAAAAAATAGCAGAACAGTTGATAGATACTCTGGTAAAATCCGGAGTTGAACGCATCTACGCCGTAACAGGCGACAGTCTGAATGAAGTAAACGAAGCAGTCAGAAAAAACGATCAAATAAAATGGATACATGTGCGCCACGAAGAAACAGGGGCGTATGCCGCTGCGGCAGAAGCACAACTGACCGGTCGCCCGGGATGCTGCGCGGGAAGTAGCGGGCCGGGACATGTTCATCTGATTAACGGCTTGTATGACGCACACCGATCCGGCGCACCGGTAATCGCCATCGCCTCTACAATTCCTACCGGAGAGTTCGGTACGGAATATTTTCAGGAGACGAATACCATCAAACTTTTTAACGATTGCAGTTATTATAATGAAGTAGCCACTACTCCCACACAATTTCCACGTATGCTCCAGTCGGCCATACAAACAGCTGTCACCCGCAAAGGGGTGTCCGTCATCGGGCTTCCGGGTGACTTGGCAAAGGCTTCTGCCGTTGCTGTCGACTCGTCGGTTATCAACTATCCTGCCCCACCGGAAGTTTGTCCGTCGGAAGAAGATCTGGCTCAATTAGCCGACATGTTAAACAAACATACACGTATCACTCTTTTCTGCGGCATCGGTTGCCGGGGAGCTCATGAGGAAGTGATCGCGCTTTCCGAGAAGTTGAATGCTCCGGTTGTATATACTTTCAAAGGAAAGATGGAGGTGCAATATGAAAATCCGTATGAAGTGGGTATGACCGGATTGCTGGGAATGCCGTCGGGCTATTACAGTATGCATGAAGCCGAAGTGCTTCTCATGCTCGGCACCGACTTTCCATATTCCGCTTTCTTACCGGATGACATCAAGATAGCACAGATTGACATAAAGCCCGAACGTCTGGGACGTCGAGCAAAGGTTGATATCGGACTTTGCGGCGATGTTAAACTTAGCATCCAAAGTTTATTGCGTATGCTGAATCCGAAGACGGATGATTCGTTCCTGTTGAAACAACTCAAAAGATATGAAGGAGTAAAGAAGGATCTGGCTGCTTACACGGAAGATAAAGGCAATGTAAATAAGATTCATCCCGAATATGTGATGTCTGAAATAGACAAACTAAGCTCGGACGATGCTGTGTTCACAGTAGATACAGGAATGACTTGTGTATGGGGAGCGCGTTATCTGCAAGCGACAGGCAAACGCCACATGCTGGGATCTTTCAATCATGGTTCTATGGCAAATGCTTTGCCGCAAGCCATCGGTGCCGCACTAGCTTATCCGGATCGTCAGGTAGTGGCACTTTGCGGAGACGGCGGATTGTCTATGACTTTAGGAGATTTGGAAACAGTTGTCCAATATAAGTTGCCGATCAAAATCATCGTATTCAACAACCGCTCACTAGGAATGGTGAAGTTGGAAATGGAAGTGGACGGACTGCCGGACTGGCAAACAAATATGCTGAATCCCGACTTTGCCCAAGTGGCTGAAGCGATGGGAATGGCAGGGTTTAATGTCAGCGATCCGGAAGAGGTGTTGACTACCTTACTTAATGCATTCGAACTGGATGGTCCGGTACTTGTCAATATCATGACTGATCCGAATGCACTGGCCATGCCTCCGAAAATTGAATTCGGACAAATGGTGGGTTTTGCACAGTCGATGTACAAGTTGTTAATCAACGGTCGCTCACAAGAAGTTATTGATACCATCAATTCTAACTTTAAGCATATACGGGAGGTATTTTAAGTTATTCTCTTTTTAAGTTCTTCAATACCTCTCCCAAAGTATGACTTACTATTATTGCTAATCGCAATAAGGTAAGTCATACCTTTTTATAGTCTATTTTATAGTCTATCTTGAAGTGGAAATCATTTTATTTTCTTATGTTTGCAATTATCAAAAAGTAAAAACACATGGAAAAGCCCGACTTTTCGCCTTTATCCCGACAAGCTCTACATGCTGATAAAAAACAGTGGAATCAATTCCTTTCTATTTTTTTATTGGCAGTGGGTGTTGGTTTTACAGTGGCAGGCATCGTCTTCTTTTTTGCCTATAACTGGGATGAACTACCTAAATTTGCAAAATTAGGAATGGTAGAAGTATTATTAGTAGCCTCTGTCCTGCTCGCTACATTTACCCGTTGGAGTAAGCTCGTCAAACAAATTCTCCTCACCGGAGCTACATTTCTGATAGGTACGCTTTTCGCTGTCTTCGGACAAATTTACCAAACAGGGGCCGATGCTTACGATCTCTTTCTGGGATGGACTCTTTTCACCATTCTTTGGGCGATTGCTATCCGCTTCGCTCCGTTATGGCTGACGTTCATCGGATTACTTTGTACTACGATATGGCTGTATAATATACAAATTGCCGGCTATGGCTCTTGGGAAATAACTCTATTGGGCAATGCAGTAACCTGGATATGTGCCGTGGCAACTATTATTACGGAATGGATGAGTGCAAAAGGTCATTTGAACAGAAACAATCGTTGGTTTGTCAGTCTTCTTTCGTTGGCTACCATTCTACACACCAGCTTTTTGTTAATGGCGGCCATCTGTGATGATTATACCATATTATCTGTTCCTCTCATAACTACTGTCCTTCTATTCGCAGCGGGACTTTGGTACGGATGGAGAGAAAAGAGTCTGTTCTATCTAGCTATCATTCCTTTTGCCACATTAATGAATTTATTGACTACATTCATATCTAAAAGTGATCTTAGGGATGTTCAGATATTCTTCTATGGAGGAATCATTGTCATCACCGGGACAACTTTACTTATTTACATCATTCTTCATCTAAAAAAGCAATGGTATGGCACAGAAGCATAACCTCACTATTCAAGTCGTATCTATTATCGGGGGAATCCTGACGGCTATTTTCTTTCTGGGATTTCTGGCACTTGCCAGAATCATTCAATCCGAGATTTCCAGTCTGATTATAGGAACTTTGTTAATCATTACTACGTTAATAATCAGCCGCGTCGTTATCCGGCCTTTTCTGGATGCGATGAACATCACTTTATATATAGCAGGATGCGTATTGGCAGGCTTTGGCATGAGTGCTAATATTCATGCCCTCTTCTTTATACTTATAATAATCAGTATACTCACTTTCTTTTTATCGAGAGGATTCATTCTCCCCTTTCTTTCAGTCATTCTGTTTAATATATCTTTATTTGGAGAAGTTGCCTATGTCTTTTCTTCATTTTATCCCCTGCAAATAGCAGTAATCCCTATCCTCGGAGCATTTCTATTTATCAATGCTTTCGAAAAGCTGTTTGAGGGTACAGAGACGAAAAATTACTTTTCCAAATACAGACCATTTCATGCCGGTTTATTTATATCCAGTATCGTCTCACTGGGAGGATTATCAATCAGCGACCTGGTATCGGAAACAAATAGCTGGCTCGTATCGGGCATATTGTCCGTTTATATATGGGTAGGACTTCTCATCATGATTCAACAAATCATACAGGTCATGAAAGGGGATAATCCTGTGAATCAGGTTGGTATCTATATTCTTTGTATTATCATTTGTCTGCCTACCGTATTTGCTCCTTATTTATCCGGTAGTTTGCTACTGATTTTAATATGTTTTCATTATGGTTATAGAGCAGAGTGTGCCGCTGCACTCCTTCTCTTTATCTATGCCGTTTCCAAATACTATTATGATTTGAATTTGAGCCTGCTCACCAAATCCATTACGCTTTTCTTCATCGGAATTGCATGTATTACAGCCTGGTATTTCTTCACTCAAAAAAGAACAAGACATGAAAAAATATAGCCGAATATTGATTATCGTAAACCTGATACTGTTACTAGGGTATTTCAACTGGTCGGTTTATAAGAAAGAGCAAATCTTGAAAGACGGACGGTTGGTTTTGTTACAGTTAGTTCCTGTCGATCCCCGCTCTCTTATGCAAGGAGACTATATGAGACTTAACTACCAGGAAGCCTCATCAGCTCCGGTAGACGAACAAACTGCCACACGCGGTTATGCCGTACTTCGAACTGACAGTAATCAGGTAGGAGAAATAGTGCGACTGCAAAATACTTTAGAACCTGTAAATAGTGATGAACTGGTCATCAAATATAAAATAGTACATCACAGGCTCTTCCTCGGTGCCGAATCTTTCTTCTTCGAAGAAGGACAGGATACCCTTTATCAAAAAGCCGTATATGGCGGACTGAAAGTGAATGATAAAGGACAAAACTTACTTGTAGGACTGTATGATAAAGACTTTCATCGTATTCAACCTGGCAAATAAAAAACGAAAGAGGTTGTATCAAAACGCCGACACAACCTTTTACATTTATGCTTTCAAGCATTTATTTTCAGATAATATACTTTTCATAGAAATATGCAATATCCATCACTTCAATATCAGATTTATTATTCATCAATCGCCTTATTCTATTTCTACATTGTTCTACCTTCTTGGTTTGAAACAATAAAATGACCTTCTCATGAATAGGCAAATGAGTATAAAACAAAGGCTTTGTATAAACTAACTTAGCTTTTATATCTTGAATGAAGGATGAATTAAGTTCATTTGTTTCTACCCTAAATTTAGCATCAACCAGAAGCATCTTTTTATTGCTGAGTAACGCAACAAAATCCATCGTACTATTCAGACAACGATGTTGTCTTCTCGCTTGTGCTATCTCCCATCGGTCAACGTCAACCACTAAAATTGTTCTTTTACACTCTGGGATTTTTTTAGGAGCTCCTTCCCGAATAAGCAATTCATCCAAACTAACATAAAATGCAGAATACAGCTTTACAAATTCTTCAGAAAAACAATAAGAGTCTATCGAAAGGCACTTACATTGCAACTTATTCGCAGGCTCCATACTCATCAATTTTATCTAAGGATTTATTAAATGATTTAAAAATAGGATCTATGTCAAGACCTAAATCACGATATGTATATTCATAAGGAGTGTCTTCCGAATCCTCGGCTAAATAAAAGTTTAATTTGTCTTGCACTTCCTCTTTCGCGGCAATATATCGAATAGCACTTATCATATCTGTACTATGACTGGCTACAAAAAACTTTACTCCAATCTCTTTATGGAGCAAGACAATCATCCGTGCATATTCCACGATCCATTGAGGGTGTAAATGAGCTTCCGGCTCATCAATAATAAGTAGTGTGTCTTTTTGAAGAAAACCATTCTTCAACAGCAGTTGTAAAATAGAAAATGATTTTATTCCTGTGGCACAATCTTTCAAATCGAATATTTTTCCATCGTCTCTTTTATAAGACAATTTTGGGTTACGAATATCGTCTTTTTCTATAAGAGGCTCCCCTTTCATTATTTGAGTAAGATTCTTATATAAAGGAACTTTTTCGCCTATTTGAGAATGATCATTCAATAAAGTTGATAACTTCATCCAATAATCTTTACCACCAGTCAATTGACTCCCTACTATCATCGGAGTATCAATATAGGCAACTCTTTTTATATAATGAAGTAAAGGAACCGACTTCGTCTCTCCACCTGCAAAAGAAACCCCATATTCTCGAATCACCCATTTTTGAGGATACACACCTTTCAAATAAAAATCCAGATAATCGTGTAGTAAGAAATATCGTCGCTTTTCTTTATCTCTCGATGCGCCATCAAACAATGCTTCTATTTCTTTATAAAATAGACCTAACAATTCATCCAAATCATCTAGCGAATCGTCAAACATATTCTTGATAATTCGCACAATGCGTTTACAAGAATTTATTATATCCTCATCTTTCTGATTGTATACAAAATCTTTGTAAGATAGAAAACGAGTAAACAATTCCTCTACATATTGCAAATACTTCATTTTATCTGCGACAGAAACAGGACGTAAAATAATTGAATTGACAGATGTGAGACCGTTTACTTCCCTCTCTATTTGCCTTAAAACTTCAACATAACGAAGCAATTCATCATTTAAAGCAGAATCTATTATTTCATTAAAATGATTCGCATAATAAAATGAATAATACAACAGTTGTGACAAACTACTCTTTCCACAACCATTAATACCGGATACAACCGTTATTCCATTCAAAGCGATATCCGCCTTCTTTACAGCCTTAAAATTCTCAACCGACAGTTCTACTATTTTATCCATACAGATATATTCTATAATATAGATGATATGCAAAGATAAGAAACAAAAAGAGATTCTTTTAAGTTTCAGAACAGTTTATAACAAAAAAGTCGCTTTCGGTAAACCGAAAGCGACTTCTATATTCATTCTGCGAAAGCCGGAATTACATCATTCCACCCATGCCTCCCATTCCGGGAGCACCCATCGGCATTTCTGGCTTATCTTCCTTCTTTTCTACGATTACACATTCAGTAGTCAGGAACATACCAGCGATAGAAGCTGCATTTTCCAAAGCTACACGAGCAACCTTAGCAGGGTCTACTACACCGGCAGCGTGCAAGTTTTCGTAAACATCCGTACGGGCATTGTAACCGAAGTCACCCTTTCCTTCACGTACTTTCTGAACAACTACAGCACCTTCTTTACCGGCATTAGCTACAATCTCACGAAGCGGTTCCTCGATGGCGCGTTTGATGATACCAATACCGGTTGTCTCATCAGCATTGTCACCTGTCAGACCTTCCAAAGATTCGATGGCACGGATGTAAGCTACGCCACCACCCGGAATAATACCTTCTTCGATAGCAGCACGGGTTGCACGCAATGCGTCATCTACACGGTCTTTCTTTTCTTTCATTTCCACTTCAGAAGCAGCACCTACATAGAGAACAGCTACACCACCTGACAATTTAGCCAGACGTTCCTGCAATTTCTCGCGGTCATAATCAGACTTAGTTGAAGCAATCTGAGCTTTGATCTGTTCGCAACGTTCTTTGATGTTGGCTTTGTCACCTGCACCGTTTACGATTGTTGTATTGTCTTTAGAAACAGTAACCTTGTCGGCAGTACCCAACATTTCGATGGTAGCCTGTTCCAGTTTCAAACCTTTTTCTTCACTGATAACAACACCACCTGTCAGGATAGCAATATCTTCAAGCATTTCTTTACGACGATCACCGAAGCCCGGAGCCTTCACTGCACAAATCTTCAATTGAGAACGCAGACGGTTTACTACCAATGTAGTCAACGCTTCGCTATCTACATCTTCTGCAATTACCAACAGAGGACGACCTGTCTGTACAGCCGGTTCAAGGATAGGCAAGAAATCTTTCAGGTTAGAAATCTTCTTGTCGTAGATCAGGATGTAAGGTTTCTCCATCTCACATTCCATCTTTTCCGTATTTGTTACGAAATAAGCCGACAAGTAACCACGGTCGAACTGCATACCTTCCACTACGCCGATGGTAGTATCAGTACCCTTAGCTTCTTCGATAGTGATAACACCGTCTTTAGAAACTTTACGCATAGCGTCAGCAATCAATTTACCGATTACCGGATCATTGTTTGCAGATACAGTAGCCACTTGCTCGATCTTATCGTAGTTGTCACCTACTGTTTCAGCTTGGTTCTTGATTGATTCCACCACTTTGGCAACAGCCTTGTCGATACCGCGTTTGATATCCATCGGGCTGGCACCTGCTGTTACGTTCTTCAAACCTTCAGCTACGATAGCCTGAGCAAGAACAGTTGCAGTAGTTGTACCGTCACCTGCATCGTCACCTGTCTTAGAAGCGACCTCTTTTACCAACTGTGCACCAGTATTCTGATAAGCGTCAGCCAATTCGATTTCTTTAGCTACTGTCACACCGTCTTTTGTGATGTGCGGAGCACCGAACTTCTTCTCAATGATAACGTTACGTCCTTTCGGACCAAGAGTTACTTTTACTGCATTCGCCAAAGCGTCGACACCTTTTTTCAATTGGTCACGGGCATCGATATTGAATAATATTTCTTTTGCCATCTCTTTATTTACTATTTAAAATTTTACTATCTACTATTATTAATTAACCCAAAACAGCGAGAACGTCGCTCTGACGCATAATTAGATATTTAGTACCTTCAACGTCAAGTTCTGTTCCGGCATATTTACCATAAAGAACTGTATCGCCTACTTTCAATACCATTTCTTCGTCTTTCGTACCGTGACCTACTGCCACAACTTCACCCTTCAAAGGTTTTTCTTTTGCTGTATCAGGAATAATGATACCACCAATTGTTTTTTCTTCTGCAGGTGCAGGGAGGATAAGCACTCTGTCTGCTAATGGTTTAATGTTCATAGTTACTTTTATATTTTAGTTATACATTTAATGTTTAGATGTTACCCGTCATTTTTAGGCGGAACGCTAAAAACATTGCGAAAAGTGTGCCAAAGCAGTTTAGTGATTCTTTGTCAGAAATTGAACTGACAAAATGGCTGTCCGCCTACCTCGTTATGGCAAAAACAAATGATTCCCGTGCGAAAGTTTTCGCACAGGAATCATATTATACCTTATTATAACATGAGTTTGATATATTAATAGCCTTCACCTTTTCACTGTAACTCCTTATTCATCGGTGTTAGCGGGTGAAGGGCGACATCTTCACCCGCACTTACACCTCAGGTCCATTAATAACAAGCTTGCTTTCCATAGGCACTAAACTTCTTTTCTATTATAGATAAACCTCCCTTCTTCCGAATATAAAATTCTTTTGCACCAGTCGCAATCTATAAACGCAAGTTGCGTTTGTAAAAACAAAGCTTGCGTTTATAAAAACAAAGGCTTCGTTTTTATAATCAAAGCCTTCGTTTATAGTTTATCCATAACCCAAAAGAAGTTCAGTGCCTATAAAAAGGGAGTTCGGATCTTATAGGAATGAGGTTTATCTACAATATACGCCCGCCATCAGACCAATTGTCGGTATGCATAGAAAGCCTTAAAAAAAGAGAAAAGAGGGTGAAAGATATGCCCTTCACCAGCTAACGCCCATGAATAAGGCGTTATAGCGAAAAGGTGAAGGGCATACCACATTTGTACGACACACGGACATCATACAACTTAATTCCGGTAAATCAGACAGATAGAAAGTCTTTTCTTACTTTTCTTCGGCCTCAGTCAAGCCATACTTCGCTCTTGTGATTTTCCGTACAAGTTCCCTTTGAACACTTTCCAATGCGTTCACTTCTTTATCCAACAGTTCCAAAGCTGAACCTTTCTGTAACAGATAAGAACGGTCTGAGTATTTTATCATGGAAGTGGGCACTGCCTTATTATCCTTTTTATATTGTTCAATCATATATCGCAAAGCTTCCGATCTATATTTACAAACGGTCTTCCGTTCCGCATAATATAATTCTTTGTAAGCATTGTCTTCACTTCTCAACTTCTTCCAAAAAGCAGAAAAAGCTGCCGACAACGCCTCTTTCTCTTCCTTAGATACAACCTCCGTTTGTCTCTTTTTAAGTTCCCTATATTCCTTATATGTATTTAAGAACTTATCCAGCGCATCTTTACAGACTTTATGTTCAAACCGGTAATTTTCCAATGAAGCAGGACGGTTATACTCAACAATCTCCTGCAGGTAAGGCACATCATTCCAACTGATATACTTATTATTCGCTTCACAATAGTCTGCGTAAGCACTCACAAGTTGCCAACTATACTCTTTTGTTTTCTGATTCAGTTCTTCATTGATGGCCGACAAACTTTTCTCCATTTCCTGTAAATCCTGCGCTAATGCGGTCTGCATACTCCCCCATCCCGAAATGAATAGACAAAGGACGCCTAATAATGTTGTTTTCATAATAATAAATTAAAATTAAGTAAGTAAATGCACAGTTTGCCATGCTTTATTATCTTCTTCCATGAGGTTTCATTTTTTCATAATACAAATATAGGAATTTCCAGCGAACCACCTCACTTCGCCTGTTTATTTTCTTTTATTGCAAAAAACTTAAATATTGAAATAGTGTTCGTATCTTTGCACCGGCTAACTAATAATCTCTTTATTTTTATTACAATATGGCATTTACGAATAATATTATGATTGTCCGGCACAAATTGCTGGCAGACCTTGTAAGACTCTGGAAAAACGACCAGTTAATAGAAAAGATAGACCGGCTCCCCGTAGAACTGAGTCCCCGAAGATCGAAGCCGATGGGACGTTGCTGCATACATAAAGAACGGGCGGTATGGAGATATAAGACTTTTCCTTTGATGGGATTGGATATGACGGATGAACATGATGAAGTCGCTCCCCTTTCTGATTATGCGCGTATGGCATTGAGCCGCCCCGAGCCGAATAAGGAAAATATCATGTGTGTGATTGACGAAGCATGTTCTTCCTGTGTCCAAATCAACTATGAGATTACCAATCTTTGTCGCGGATGCGTAGCCCGCAGTTGCTATATGAACTGCCCCAAAGACGCTATACGCTTCAAAAAGAACGGTCAGGCGATGATTGACCATGACACTTGCGTCAGTTGCGGTATTTGCCATAAGAGTTGTCCTTATCATGCCATTGTGTATATCCCCGTGCCATGTGAAGAGTCTTGTCCGGTAAAAGCGATCAGCAAAGACGAACATGGCATAGAGCATATCGACGAAAGTAAATGTATCTATTGCGGTAAATGTCTGAACGCTTGTCCGTTCGGTGCAATCTTTGAGATTTCACAGACATTCGATGTCCTGCAGCATATCCGTAAAGGAGAAAAGTTGGTTGCCATCGTTGCACCGTCCATTCTCGGGCAGTTCAACACAACCATAGAAAAGGTATACGGGGCATTTAAGGAAATAGGGTTCGCCGATGTCATTGAGGTTGCTGAAGGTGCCATGCAGACTACCAGCAACGAAGCTCACGAGTTATTGGAGAAGTTGGAAGAGGGACAGAAATTCATGACCACTTCTTGTTGCCCTTCCTACATAGAGTTAGTCGAAAAACATATTCCGGGAATGAAACCATACGTATCTTCCACCGGTTCACCCATGTATTATGCCGCACGGATCGCCAAAGAAAAACACCCGGACGCAAAAATCGTATTCGTCGGCCCCTGTATAGCCAAGCGTAAAGAAGTCCGACGCGACGAAGCGGTAGACTACATTCTGACATTTGAGGAAATAGGTTCTATTCTTGATGGATTCGATATCCAACTGGAACAAATGCAAGAATTTTCCATTCTGCACACTTCCGTCCGCGAAGCACACGGGTTTGCCCAAGCAGGCGGCGTGATGGGGGCTGTCAAGGCTTACTTGAAAGAAGAAGCGGAGAAAATCAACGCAATACAGGTATCGGACATCAATAAGAAGAATATCGCTCTGTTACGCGCTTGCGCCAAGACGGGAAAAGCTGCCGGACAATTCATCGAAGTGATGGCTTGCGAAGGCGGATGTATCACCGGTCCAAGTACGCATAACGATATTGTTTCAGGACGTCGCCAACTGGTACAAGAGCTTCTCAAACGCAAAGAGAGCTATGAAACAATGGATCGATAGGCTACGGCGGGAAAGAACCCTCCGACCGGAAGAGTTCCGGCAACTGTTGACTGAATGTGACGCAGAACTGCTGCGTTACATCAACAAACAGGCGCAGGAAGTCAGTCTCCTTCATTTTGGAAACAAGATTTATATCCGTGGACTGATTGAAATCAGTAATTGCTGCCGGAACAACTGCTATTACTGCGGCATTCGTAAAGGTAATCCAAACATCGAGCGTTATCGTCTGACGCAGGAAAGCATATTGGACTGTTGCAAACAGGGATATGAGTCAGGTTTCCGTACTTTCGTCCTGCAAGGTGGAGAAGATCCCGTTTTGACAGATGATAAGATAGAGAGGATAGTCACAAACATCCGGCAAGAATACCCGGACTGTGCCATTACATTATCACTCGGAGAGAAGTCCCGCAATACGTATGAACGTTTTTTCAAAGCAGGCGCCAACCGTTATCTGCTACGCCACGAAACTTACAACGAGGCGCATTACCAACAGCTGCATCCGACGGAGATGTCCGTCAAGCGGCGTTTGCAATGTCTGCAAGATTTAAAAGACATCGGTTACCAGACAGGAACCGGAATTATGGTCGGCAGTCCCGGACAGACAGTAGAAGATATTGTCGAAGATATCTTATTTATAGAACAGCTCCGTCCGGAAATGATCGGCATGGGTCCTTTCTTGCCGCATCACGATACCCCTTTTGCCCAATACCCAAGTGGAACAGTGGCACAGACAGTTCTCCTATTATCCATCTTCCGCCTGATGCATCCATCTGCATTGATTCCGGCAACAACGGCTTTAGCGACTCTTGCCTCCGACGGAAGAGAACGGGGAATATTGGCAGGCGCCAATGTAGTAATGCCTAACCTCTCTCCGCACGAGGAACGGAAGAAATATGAGTTATATAATGACAAAGCTTCACTCGGAGCGGAATCCGCCGAAGGCTTGATTGCCCTACAAAAACAGCTGAATGCCATCGGCTACGAGATTTCCACTGAAAGAGGGGACTTTATACAGTGCACCACAGATTACACGGATTTTCACAGATTTATTTCGATTCATTCTTAATCTGTGAAAATCCGTGTAATCTGTGGTGAAAATGAAAAAAGAGAAAATATATGATATACCAAAAAGATTCATCAAAAGCAGAAGAGTTTATCCACCACGAAGAAATTCTGGATACACTGGAATACGCTAAAAACAATAAAGACAACCGTGCACTTATCGAGCAGCTGATTGAAAAGGCCTCCCATTGTAAAGGATTGAGCCATCGCGAAGCAGCCCTGTTGCTGGAATGCAACCAGCCCGACCTTATAGAACGCATATTTCATCTTGCTAAAGAAATCAAGCAAAAATTCTATGGTAACCGCATCGTGATGTTCGCGCCACTCTATCTGTCGAACTATTGTGTAAACGGTTGTACATATTGTCCGTATCACGCCAAGAACAAGACAATTACCCGCAAGAAACTGACACAGGAAGAGATTCGCCGGGAAGTGATCGCCTTACAAGACATGGGGCACAAGCGTCTTGCTCTTGAAGCCGGAGAACATCCATCGCTGAATCCGATAGAATATATCCTGGAGTCCATAAAAACAATTTATAGCATTCAACATAAGAACGGTGCCATCCGCCGGGTGAATGTCAACATCGCTGCTACTACGGTAGAAAATTATCGTAAACTGAAAGAAGCGGGTATCGGTACCTACATTCTATTTCAGGAAACCTATCACAAGGAAAACTACGAAACCCTCCATCCTACCGGACCGAAAAGTAACTATGCTTACCATACGGAAGCAATGGACCGTGCAATGGAAGGAGGTATTGACGATGTGGGGATTGGAGTTCTTTTCGGTCTGAATACTTATCGGTATGATTTTGTAGGATTGTTAATGCACGCCGAACACCTGGAAGCTAAGTTCGGTGTAGGACCACATACCATCAGCGTCCCCCGAATCTGTTCGGCAGATGATATTGACGCCGGAGATTTTCCCAATGCCATCTCAGATGAAATATTCAGCAAGATTGTGGCTGTGATTCGGATTGCCGTTCCTTATACGGGAATGATTATTTCCACCCGTGAATCACAGGAATCCCGTAAAAAAGTTCTCGAACTGGGTATCTCGCAAATCAGTGGCGGCTCACGTACCAGTGTAGGCGGTTATGCCGAAACAGAATTGCCCGAAAACAACTCCGCTCAATTTGATGTCAGCGACACACGGACATTGGACGAAGTGGTCAACTGGCTACTCGAACTAGGCTATATCCCTAGTTTCTGCACTGCCTGCTACCGGGAAGGACGGACGGGAGACCGCTTCATGTCATTAGTCAAATCCGGTCAGATAGCAAATTGCTGCGGACCGAACGCTCTGATGACCTTGAAAGAGTATCTGGAAGACTATGCCTCCGAAGATACCCGTCGGAAAGGATTGGAGCTGATTTCCAAAGAAACGGAACGAATTCCCAATCCCAAAATCAGAGAAATAGCTATCCGTAACTTAAAAGAAATTTCCAACGGTAAAAGAGATTTTCGCTTATGAGCCTGACAGATACTCCAAATGCCAACAGACTTCATATAGCCCTTTTCGGCAGACGGAACAGCGGTAAATCTTCTCTTATCAATGCATTGACAGGACAAGATACCGCCCTCGTTTCAGATACTCCGGGAACGACTACCGACCTTGTATCCAAAGCTATGGAAATGCAAGGTATTGGTCCGTGTTTGTTTATAGATACTCCGGGGTTCGATGATGAGGGAGAGCTGGGAGAGCTGCGTATCAGTCGGACTTTAAAGGCTATTGAGAAAACGGATATTGCATTGCTGCTATGTGGGGATACTACCTTTTTTCATGAAAAAGAGATGCTAGCACTATTGAAAGAGAAGAATATCCCTGTCATTCCGGTATTGAATAAAATAGATATAAGAGAGAACAATGATAGCTTAGCTACATACATTGAGAAAGAATGTAAAATACGTCCGTTGCTCGTCAGTGCAAAAGAAGAGATAGGAATCGAGCAAATCCGGCAGGCAATTCTTGAAAAACTGCCTTCGGATTTCGGTCAGCAAAGCATTACCGGAGAGCTTACCGCAGAGAATGATCTTGTTCTTCTTGTCATGCCGCAGGATATCCAAGCTCCCAAAGGCAGACTTATCCTGCCGCAAGTGCAAACAATCCGTGAATTGCTGGACAAGAAATGCCTTGTTGTGAGTTGCACTACCGACAAGTTGACAGAGACATTACAAGCTCTCGTCCGTCCTCCGAAACTAATCATCACCGACTCGCAAGTTTTCAAGGCTGTTTATGAACAGAAACCGGAAGAAAGTAAACTGACCTCTTTTTCGGTACTTTTTGCCGGTTATAAGGGAGACATTCATTACTACGTAGAAAGCGCCGCCGTCATTGAAAGCCTGACGGAGGATTCATGCGTATTGATTGCGGAGGCCTGTACCCATGCTCCCCTTACCGAAGATATAGGAAGAGTGAAACTTCCCCGCCTATTACGCAAACGAATTGGCGAAAAGTTACAAATCGACATTGTAGGCGGAACGGATTTCCCTCAGGATCTCACGCCTTACGACTTGATTATCCATTGCGGAGCATGTATGTTCAACCGCAAATATGTGCTAAGCCGCATCGAACGTGCACGGGAGCAGCACATCCCCATGACAAATTATGGAGTGGCTATCGCCTACCTCAACGGAATACTTGACCAAATAGAATATTAAACAGTACACACGAAAAGAAAAAATAAGGTGCCGCTGATTGTGAAGTCAACGACACCTTACTTATTTTATATTCCTACTATCTCTTATCTTATAGCGGCAATCAATTCTTCCGCCGAAACAAGATTCTGTTCTCCTGTCTCCATATTCTTTAACATCGCTTTGCCTTCACTCATTTCGTTTTCACCGACGATAGCTACAAACGGAATGTTCTTTGCATTGGCATAGCTCATCTGCTTCTTCATCTTAGCCGCATCGGGGAAAATCTCCGCACGGATACCGGCAGCACGTACTTTCGACAAAATGCCCATAGAGAATGCGGCTTCCTTCTCACCGAAGTTAATAAACAAGAGTTCGGTTCCATTCACAGCTTCTTTAGGATAAAGGTCGAGTTGGTTCAGCACATCAAAGATACGGTCTGCACCAAAGGAAATACCGACACCTGATACTCCTGCCATGCCGAATACACCGGTCAAGTTGTCATAGCGACCACCACCTGTGATACTGCCGATCTGCACATCCAATGCTTTTACTTCAAAAATAGCACCGGTATAATAATTCAGTCCGCGAGCTAATGTCAGGTCAAGTTCGATTTCATTCTTCAATCCCATTGTCTCTAAAGTATTCAGAATAAATTCGCTCTCTTCTACCCCTTTCAATCCTACTTCACTGGCAGCCAACACATTTTTCAGCGTCGCCAACTTTTCCGCATTCGTTCCGCTAAGGAGAATGATCGGTTGTAACTTGGCAATAGCCTCATCACTGATACCTTTCTCTTTCAGTTCGGCATTTACATTGTCCAAACCGATTTTATCCAGCTTATCTATGGCAACAGTGATATCGACAATCTTATCCGATTCACCGATAATCTCGGCAATACCGGAAAGAATCTTGCGGTTATTGATTTTAATGCACACACGGATGTTGAAACGGCTGAATACAGTATCGACAATCTGCATCAATTCGACTTCGTTCAGCAAGGAATCACTTCCCACCACGTCTGCATCACACTGATAGAACTCGCGATAACGTCCTTTCTGCGGACGGTCGGCACGCCATACCGGCTGTATCTGATAACGTTTGAAAGGGAAAGTGATTTCGTCACGGTGCAACACTACATAACGCGCAAAAGGTACTGTCAAGTCATAACGCAATCCTTTCTCACAGAACTTACTTGCCAGCTTAGCGGCATTACGGCTCAATAATTCTTCGTCTGTGATTCCTGAGAAGTAATCACCCGAATTCTGAATCTTAAAAAGGAGTTTATCACCTTCGTCACCGTACTTTCCCATCAATGTAGAAAGCATCTCCATCGCGGGAGTTTCTATCTGCTGAAAACCATACAGATGGTATACGTCACGAATTGTATTGAATATATAATTACGCTTCGCCATTTCTACCGGCGAGAAGTCACGAGTTCCTTTAGGAATACTTGGTTTTGCTGCCATGATATTGCTGTTTATAATTTTAATTGCGCAAATTTACTGCAAATTTCCGAGCAATGCTTACATATATACGAAAAAATCCTCCATAGTCTTCGGAAAGACTTAGTCTCTTCTACCCATGAAAATCATGATATAGTAAACCAACGTAGCCAATGAACTCAATGCAGCAACTACATAGGTATAAGCAGCAGAACGAAGAGCATCTTCAGCTTGTGCATGATTGTACGAGTTAGTAATGCCGGATGAACTCAACCATACCAATGCACGTTTACTTGCATTGATTTCCACCGGCAACGTGATAAAACTGAACAATGTAGTCATGGCAAACAAAATAATACCTGCCAGCAATAACTGCGGAAACGTGTTCACCAACAAGATACCACCCAGCAATACCCATGTCATAATGGAAGAGGCAAAGTTAACTACCGGAACCAACGCGCTACGCATCTTCAAAGGAGCATACATACGCGCGTGCTGCACGGCATGACCACATTCATGAGCCGCTACGGCAGCCGCCATTATACTATTACTTTCGTACACTCCTTCACTCAGATTCACCGTTTTGTTAGTCGGATTATAGTGATCGGTCAACTGACCCGGCGTATGCGTCACCTGTACATCATAAATTCCATTGTCATGCAACATCTTGATAGCTACATCGCGTCCTGTCATTCCATTTCCTGTAGGAATCTTAGAATACTTTTTGAATTTGCTCTGCAAATTCATTTGTACCAGCCAACTTACTACGGCTATTCCTATAAATAATACCCAATAAGACATATTCATTTCATTTTAATTATTACTCTATATCTCTATAAACAAATTGTTTGCCAAAAATAAGGGGAAACTATCAATGTCAGAATAGTTTCCCCTTGCTTTTATGAAGAATTAGCTAAAAATTAGTCAATTGTAAGCTCTACTACATAGTCAATATCTTTCGGAACTTCGGCAAACTCAAGCAAAACACCGGACTTCGTCTTCGTGAAGCGAACCGGAGACTGATCCTTGAACAAAACCGCCTTCTTAATTTTCTTATCCGCCAAAGGTAAGAACAAGGCTTTGTCTTTCAGACTGAGGATATGCACATAAAGCTTATTCCCTTTCCGCGTTGTCACTCCCCAGTCATGCGGAGCAACCAAACCGCCACGCGTCCCGTAGATGGTTTCACCATACTGCTTCATCCACTTTCCCATCTCAGCCAAACGTTCTACCGCTACGGCAGGAAGTTCCCCATCTGGCTGAGGACCGATATTCATCAAAAGATTAGCATTCTTACCGGCAGCTTTTACCAGATAATGAATCAAGGTCTTGGTAGATTTATAATTCTGGTCTGTGATTTTATACCCCCACATCCCATTCATCGTTTCACAAGTTTCCAATGGCAGATGGCTCACATCCTGCCCGGAAAATCCTGCCGAATTCTCACCGGGCAGGTCACGCTCGAATATCTGTATATCCTCTCCGGCAAAAGGAGTCTGATGATGATTATTGCCGATCAGACATCCCGGCTGAAGCTTATGAATCAATGCATACTGTTCGGGCAATTCCCAATCAAAAGTCTTAGGCTGATCCCACCATCCGTCAAACCAAATGGCACCTATCGAACCATAATTCGTCAATAATTCCGTCAACTGATTATTCATGAATTGATAATAACTTTTCCAATTACCTCTTTCGTCCGGACGTCCTGTCCCCCGCCCTGTACGTCCCCAAGGGTAATCCTCACGCACCCAGTCAAGATGTGAATAATAGAAATGAAGTTTGATTCCCTGTTTCGCACAAGCGGCAGCCAATTCTTTTACAATATCTCTTTTGAAAGGAGTAGCTTTGGCGACATTATAATCCGAGAATTTCGTATCAAACATTGAAAATCCATCATGATGCCGGGTGGTAAAACAGATGTATTTAGCTCCCGACGCTTTGATAGCCGCCACCCATTTGTCTGCGTCAAACTTAGAAGGATAAAATCCGCCTGCCAGTTTGGCATATTCCTTATAATTAAGATTGTTGTTTGTCATCGTCCACTCACCGGTAGCAAGCATCGCATACAACCCCCAATGAAGAAAAACACCAAACTTATTGTCCTGAAATTCCTGACGTGCTTTGAGATTCTCGTCGGTAGGCTGATAAGAAGAAGACTGGGCAAACAAGGTATTAGCGCTCATTACAAGCAAGAAGAAGAAGGAGAGAAAATGTGTTTTCATAAGTGCTATTTATTATTTATGTGTATTTTAAATAGATAAACAAAGGGAATCTGATAAAAAAGGCGAAGATAAAAAATTCTCCGCCTTCCCTATTATTAAATTGTCAGATTGTTATTCTTCAGTATAGCGTTCGATAGTTTGCGCTCTGTCCGGTCCTACAGATACAATCTTGATTTGTACACCCAACTGTTCTTCCAGGAAAGTCAGATAAGCATTGAATTCTTCCGGGAATTCATCTTCGCTCTGCATCTTAGTCATATCTGTCTTCCAACCGGGAAGTTCCGCATATACAGGTTCCACGCCTTCTGTGATATCGTACGGGAAATAGTCGATTTCCTCACCATTTACCTTGTAAGCTACACAAGCCTTGATGGTATCGAAAGTATCGAGCACATCGCTCTTCATCATAATCAACTTAGTAACTCCGTTTACCATTACGGAATATTTCAATGCTACCAAGTCAATCCATCCGCAACGACGCTTACGGCCGGTCACAGCACCAAACTCATGTCCCAATGCGCCAATCTTGTCGCCTGTCTCATCAAACAACTCCGAAGGGAACGGACCTGCACCTACACGTGTACAATATGCTTTGAAGATACCATATACCTCCCCGATACGGTTAGGAGCTACGCCCAAGCCTGTACAAGCACCTGCACAAACCGTATTAGAAGAAGTTACGAACGGATATGAACCGAAGTCAATGTCAAGCATAGTACCCTGGGCACCTTCACAAAGTACGCTCTTACCATCCTTCAACAAATTGTTTATTTCATGTTCACTATCTACGAAATGGAATTGTTTCAGATATTCAATACCTTCCAGCCAAGCCTTTTCCAGCTCCGTCAAGTCATATTCATAATTCAGACTTTTCAGAATCTGTTCGTGACGGGCTTTCGCTGCGGCATATTTCTGTTCGAAATTATGAAGGATATCTCCAACACGAACACCGTTACGACTAACCTTATCTGTATATGTAGGACCGATACCCTTACCGGTAGTTCCTACTTTGGCATCCCCTTTGGCAGCTTCATAGGCAGCGTCAAGGATACGATGTGTCGGAAGAATCAAGTGAGCCTTCTTTGAAATATGCAAACGTTCTTTCAACGGATGGCCGGATGCTTCAAGAGCCTCAGCCTCTGCCTTGAACAGCGCCGGGTCAAGTACCACACCATTGCCGATGATGTTTACCTTATTTCCCTGAAAAATACCGGAAGGAATAGAGCGAAGTACATACTTCTGTCCTTCAAACTCAAGTGTGTGACCGGCATTCGGGCCGCCCTGAAAACGAGCAACCACATCGTACTTAGGTGTTAAAACGTCGACTACTTTTCCTTTACCTTCGTCGCCCCATTGTAATCCTAATAGAACATCTACTTTCATGTTATATTTATTATTTTATTAGTTATCAACACTTTACATTATTTATCTATTTAATGGTGACAAAAACTGGTGACAACCAAATTCATATCAACCATTGGTGTTGCAAAGATAAAGATAAAAACAAAGATAAAAAGATATATTTAATATAATTTCTTCATTCGTAGATGATGCAACAAAATCAGACTCCAATATTCAAAAACAATAATAAATTCATAAAAATGAATGTCACTTTTTAGTCAATTTCCCACAAACAAAGCAAATCGCTGATATACAACACATTACTTTCATTTCTAATATTCACTTCTATTCTTTGTGAATATAAAAATGCGAATTGTCTGGCTAATTCTCTTATCCAAACAATCCGCATTAATCTAATTAATTCAAATTGAGTCTACTCCAACAACTCCATCTTTCCCGACAATAGATTTATTCTCATTCCACACCAATCTGTATCAATAACAACTACATCCGAAGCCCTGTTATCCCAGCTTACTTTTCTAGCTCCACCATTTATTTCTATTCCATATATTACAAAATACCTTTTTTTCTCTTTATCATAGGCATATACACTTCCTCTCCAATCATGCACAACAATAAAAGAATCATTTTCTATTCTATTTTCTTTTTCATCATTGTAATTGTCCCAGTCAAAAATAGAAGTGTTGTAATATGTGTATTTTATAGTTGTATTTTGAGGTTCATATTTCCCTGGATTATCCAACAACCATCTTTTGACAGAATTTTTAGGATTATCCATATCTAAATCTTCTTCGGATGGACGATATATGCAAGTTAATTCAGTAGCCTTTTTCTGTAAAAACCTATTTTCATCTGGATAACTTTCCAACTTTTCTAAATCCACAAATTCTCCTTTCAATAATTCATTTATCTCTCCATATACTGCATAATTCAATGACAAGACATCATGAGAATCTAAATTATACAAACATAATCTTAAATAGCCACAACCAGCACAGCCATTTCCCAGTTCTGCAATACGATAAATAAAATAGAAATAGTCCTTGTTATTTATTCTTACTAATTCGGGCATATTTTCATCTGCCAAGCCAAATCTTTTTGCTGAAAAAATTAATACTTGGCCATCCATTTCATTCTCATTTATGGTTTTCTCATTAACAATTTGCCAATGATTAGCTATTTGCCTTAATCTATAAATGGTAAAGGGAAAATATCCATCTTTATATCCTTTTCTCTGTATTCCTACAATTTCTGCATTACCTTCAATTCTTACGGGTATCGCATATTCTGATTCACAATCTTCTTCTACTTTATATGAATTGATTAAAACTAAATTAAGAATATCCAAAGCTTCTTTTCTGTTTTGTGGTAATTGAGAAGGATATTCTTCAATAGAAACTTCACTTATAGCTTCCCCATAGTTACCAACTTGAGAACTTTCACTATAATATTCTATTTCTCTATTTTCAGTAACATATATCATTCCCCCTTCACCTTCATATTCATATTTTCGCTCTATCCAATTCCCGTATTCATCAACTTTAGTAATACCATCTACGTGCAAAGGGTTACTATATGTTTGTATTTCACATCCATCTAATCCTTGAAAATTCAAGACCTCCGTTTCTTTTAAAAAACCTTCGTCGTCATAACGATAAACTGTACTATCACCATATAACACAGAAAAAATGAGACGTCCTTCTTTATCGTAATGATACTCTCTGTTATCTTCGGATATACCTATTAATGGATTTTCATAAGTGTAATGATAAGTTATTCCATTAAAATCTTTCTCTTCCACAATTTTACCTTTTACATATTGTCTATATCCCCAATGATAAGTATAATCAATTTCTTCTTTCTCCAAATAACCATTTACCGAGAAATAATATTTTTTTTCGTTTCTAACAAGTTCAGTATTATCACCATATTGCGTACTGATAATAACACGTAATACACAGGCACTTCCCTTTAATCCAAACTTATTCCAATCATTCTTTTCAGAATGATTAACAAGAAAATAATATAACAGTCCCCCAACAACAATTAAAATAGTCAGCATTGACAAGCTTATTATCGTGGTTTTATTGCGCTTTAAGAGAGTTTTCCTAATATCTGTAGTTGATTGATGTTCCTGTTTGGGTTCACTCGATTCTATATTAGCCTTATTCAACTCAACATTTTCAAATTGACTTATATGCTGATAACTATAAAAACACCCACAATGAGGACATACATCACATTTATCATCAAATGACTTGCCACATTCAGGACACACTTTGTTTACTGAACTATTAGCATCATCTACAGATTGTACCAAATTAAAAGGATAGCCACAATAAGAACATTTATCCAAATCTTTATTTACGGACTGCCTACATTCAGGGCATACTTTATTTATTGAACTATTAGCATCACCTACAGATTGCACCAAATCGAAAGGATAGCCACAATAAGAACATTTATTCAAATCTTTATTTACGGACTGCCCACATTCAGGACATACTTTGTTTTCTGAACTATTAGCATCATCTACAGATTGCACCAAATCGAAGGGATAGCCACAATAAGAACATTTATTCAAATCTTTATTTACGGACTGCCCACATTCAGGACATACTTTATTTACGGAACTATTAGCATCATCTACAGATTGCACCAAATCGAAGGGATAGCCACAATAAGAACATTTATTCAAATCTTTATTTACGGACTGCCCACATTCAGGACATACTTTATTTACGGAACTATTGGTGTCATCTATAGATTGTACCAAATCGAAAGGATAGCCACAATAAGAACATTTATCTAAATCTTTATTTACGGACTGCCCACATTCAGGACACATTTTTTTCTCTATATCTTTCTCTACAGGACAACCGCATTTGGGACACTTTTTGGCTCTTTCAGATATAGTATGTCCACATTCAATACATTTTATCATTCCCATACTTTCTTTATTATAATAAGGATTTTTCTTTTTCTTGATATAATCTCATTACATATATATCCATAAAATAGGAAAGAATTGTAGCCATAGATGATATAAAAGCGGCAATTAAAGCATCATTTTCACCATATGTAAAGAATACATACAATTGCCAATAAGACATTATATATATGGCAACATGACTAGCCCACCATATTTGTAAAATTTGACTCATACGTGTAGACTTATTTAACAAACCTGATTTTTCCCATATTGAATACATTATTTGGTATGGCTTGAATAAATGAATTACAGGTATAAACCAAGCTAACCATGCCCAATAATCTTTATATTCATAAGAAGAATTAAGAATCCTCATATTCTTGGAAATCCGATACATCCATACGACAAATAAAATGACTTCCAAAAAAGATAATAAAGACGATGTAACAAGCATTAATATTTTGAAAGACGGTTTATAAAAATCATCAATATAATATGTTTTAAGTGATTCTATACAAGTAAAAGCTATACAGATATATGAAAGTATTGCAAAGCATGTAACAAAAGAATTACTTGTTTGAGATAAGCAAACATTAGCAGAGTTATATATTTGTCCTTTATTAATGTTCTCAAAGGCAATATCTTTTAAAGGGTTTCCACAGTTAGGACATTCCAAATATGTTTCAGGAATTGATTCTCCACATTCGTCGCAAATAACTCTTCTTTCAACAGGATTCCCACAATTAGGGCATTTTTCCGCTTTATCAGAAATTTCCCGTCCACATTCAGTACATTTTACTAGTGCCATATATTAATTAAAATCAGAATAATTAGTAAACAAAATATCAATATAATAATTACCCATGTTCCGATACCAATCCACAAACCTATTTTATAATATTTACCTGCTTTTTCTGATGCTAGTATAGCACCATCAATATCTCCACTCTTCCATAATCCTTCAACACGATTTGCATAAATACAACTAGCTACAGCAAACGGAAGACACCAAATTGTAAATAATAATACCGATGCCAACACTAACAACAATGATTCAAGAAGCCATGATTTAGGGTGAAACTTTTCAGAAATAGGACTTTTTATATAGGCTCTATATTGGGTACGATAATTATATGAAATCTCTACCCCACAATACGGACAAGATACAGCCCTGTCCGATATTGTGGATTGACATTTAAAACACTTAATCAACATTGTCTATAACATCCTCATAACAATATTACTATTTGTTTATTTTTTGAATAGATTGATAAACCAATAAAGAGCCTCCTACCAGCCCAAAAATAAATTTAGAAGTCGTAAATTTTTCTGATTCAAGTATAAAATACGCCCATATACTTCCAATTACTAAAAAAATACCACCAATAAGAGCTAACCAAGCTTTCCATACAACAACTTCCGTTTCTTTTTGGGGAGACTGCAAATCTGAATTATCGCCTTTTGGCGTTACAGGGCAACCACATTTCGGGCAACATTCCGCTTTGTCGGACATATCATGTCCACACTGACGACATTTTACTAAAGCCATAAACTAAATCAATTAATCACATTAGGCTCTATATGTGGATTCAACAAAATATAAATAAGGCATAAAAGAAAAAGGTGAGCCTGTTAGTCTTATATCTTGTCAGAAGGCTCTGGACTGCCACGCAACAGATAAAGATACAGCTCACCTCTTTGGCTATATATATCAATCATATATAACAAACCAAAGAAAGAACGTTTTCTATTCTTGTTGCATAAAGAATTGTCCAGATTCTCTGACAAAGAATAAGCTAAACGCTTTCCAATTTATGTCTGTCACTATTGTGACTTTGCAAAAATAAGAAAAGTTTAGAAAGAACGTCTATAAGTGAGCTGTTTTTTTTGCAAAGGTATTATTTTAATCAGAAACTTAACATATCATACGTCTCTAATAACTCTTCGGTTCTCAAACCTAAATATCTACGGGTAGTCATTATATCGCTATGATTAAATAGCTCTGACAGTTTAATCAATGCAAATTCAGAATTCTCACCAGCTGCCTCAACAACTTTTCTACCAAATGTTTTGCGCATACTATGAGTTGAAAAATGTTCTACTTTTAGTCCATATTTCGATTTTATTTCTTTCAATAAAACATTGATGCGCTGTGTGCTGTAGACTGTCTTTTTTCGACTAAGAAAACACTTTTCCCCTCTATTGGTTATACTTAGTGCCTTGTAACACTCTTTTATGTGTTTTTGAAAATCGCTATTAATTTTAATTTCTCTTCTTTTTCCTGTTTTTTTCTCAATGAGCATGAATTTATCATTGTCCAATAACATACTCCATGTCAAGGTCAATAAATCAGAAATGCGCAGCCCAAAGAAACTACCACACCCAATCAATAGAGACAAGCGATATTCTCTGTCCCTATACAATTTTCGTACTAAGGATAACATTAAATTCCATTCTATATAGTCACTTGTTACATTACTGTTCTTCAAACTCATAATATTCTCTTATATGTAAGTTTTATGTTTTTTGAATCTATTATAAAACTCTGTATTACTAAAACATTGATAATCAAATTATATTCAAAAGTTACAGAAGTGAATATTTCAATCTCCACAATATCGACCAGTACCATAACCCATTGCTTTTGAAATTTCATCACTTGTGAAACCTTTTTCCCAAGCTCTTTCATCGTTTCTTTGGTTTGCTCCCTCTTTATGCGCAATCCAGCTCGCCGCAATCATAGCATCCAGTTTTGCTGCTTTTTCTTCACGAGCTCTAACAGCATCATGTTCCCAAATCCAAGCTGCTTTCAGACAGTCACTCCAAGAACGACCTCTTCTGTGAAACTCACTACCATATAATCTATGGGCATCTCTCATTACTTGTTGCTTATTGTATCGTCTCATAATTTGTAGTGCTATTAATTACTTATCTCGTTACAAATGTAGCGCTTTCGATATATATATCAAAACAAAAGTGTATATTATTAGAGCTACATTAACTTCTTTTATGTATTGTAATCAATATACAATTTAAAACTAAACGTATATTTGCATATATAATAAAAAGAAGAGTTATGGTACTACGAATAAAAGAAGTTATCAAAGAGAAAGGAATGACTGTTCAGACATTAGCTGATAAAATGGAAATTAACAGAGTAGGGCTCTCCAATCATATTAATGGAAATCCATCTGTTGCAGTACTAACCAAAATTGCTACTGCATTAGAAGTCCCCATACAAGAACTATTTGTAAAAGACAAAAATGAAAATGTTAATGGTTATATTGAAATTGGAGGTGAAATTTTCAAAATCACATCTTTTCAAGATTTAGAAAACCTCATCAATCGTTTCAAAGCAGAACAAAAAAAATAATCCCTAATATCAATTCATATTTTTATAAAAATACAACAACAAACAAAGCAAACCGTATTATATATAGTAATTGGCTGATTATCAACAATAAATCTATTACGTTTTACATACTAGACGTGTCTATACAATTTTTAATTATCTTATCTACAATAGATTTTAGATAATTTTCAAGCAATCTTCTATCTTTATCAGTCATTATTGCAATAAAATTACGAGCTTGCTGAACATCTTTAAATGAAATAGTATCTGTATTAAGAGCCTGATTTAACAAGTCTTTACGAGCTATCACATCAGTTTCTCCTGATTTTTCTTTAATAGCTTGTTTGATTACCTTCCATCGTTCTTTTTGAGTATCACTTATTTTTTTCTTGGTCGTTACAGAATGAGATTTCCCACACATTGGGTTCAAACTACCCATTTTCTTCTGTGATTGCTTATTTATCATCTCTGCATAAGATTGAGTTAAATATTTATTTTCCATGATTTTTTTGCTATTATACATATTTATTAAAAAGGAATAAAGTTACTTCAAGTACTTCCTCTTTTCTATAAATAGTAATCAATTGACAATTATTTGTTTTTTAATAAAAAAATATATACGTTTGAAAAAAAGAAATTATGACAGAAAAAATAGATTATCATTTTGTAGCGGTCCCATACAAAATTACCTATGTTTGTGACGCATTATGTTTGGCTGTATTAACTATACTTATACAGAAAGAAAGTTATTGGAAGGAAAAAGGACGTTTAGATTCAAATGGCTTTTTTTATACAGCTAATGCAGAAATTGAAAGCCGAATCGGTTACAAAAGGAATGTAGTGAACGAAACGATTGAAGGATTATTTAGAGGCAACATGATAGATATAATTCCATCTTCATCCAAAAAAGAAAGCAATAAATATAGAATAAATTGGAATACTATATTAGCCTATGACAAACTATCTCTTGAAGAACTGAATCATCCCGCAATGAGAATACATAAGGTTACACGTAAAGAAACGCTTACCTATACCTATTCCAAATTGGATGCAAAAAATGAAACAAATTGCACTACTACTTTAAATAAATCAGATATAATAAATACTATAGATAAAGATATTAATAATAATGATAGTGCAAATTGCACTACTACACCTAATTGTTATTTGCCTGAATTTACAAGAAAAGAAACTTGTGACAACAGTGAAAATGAGATTTTAGATATATTTAGATGTATTGTTTTTGAAGAATGCTATGAACACAAAACATATTTCACAGATAAGGAACATGCAGTTTTAAAAGATATACTTTCTCAATTCAGGCAAGAAAGACCAAATATTGAAGACATCTGTTTTGAGCTCAAATCTTGGAGTAATGAACTTACACGAGAAGAAGTAAAGAAAGCGATATTAAACATTGTACCTAAATTTAAAGAAGCATATCAAGTTGTAGCTCAATAAAAAATATCCCAAAGATGCAAAGCCAACAGTATGAACGAAATGGACTTACTTCAATTCATGTATAAATAACAGGGTACATAAGTAGGGGGGGCTACCCCTACTACATCCTATTCAGACCAAATCAGCCTCTTTCATTTTCTCTAAAAAAATATTAGCTTGCTGTTCCTGAGTCACTTTAATATACTTAAAAAATTGCTCCTGCGAAGAATGCCCACTCATTGCCATCAGCGTAACGACATCAACCCCCAGTAAATAAAAATTTGTACAAAAAGAGCGTCGTGCAGTATGCGTACCACATAACTCATACTTTGGAGAAACCATCTCAATCATTTCTCCTGCTTTTATCTCACTTGTTTTAACCTCTTCATCAATTTCTGCCATTTTACAAATTTTTCGTAAATGTTCAATAGTAACAGGCGTACTAAATGCTTTAGGCAATTCATAATTATATCGCTCTAATATCGTTCGTATATATCTAGAGATGGGAATCTGAACTTTCTTTTTTGTTTTCTCCGTTACAACAGAAATAAACGTATCTTCACTCCTAATAGCATTCAACTTTGAATAATCAGACCAACGTAACCCTGTGAATGAACCGACAATAAATAAATCACGACTTATAGCCAATTTGGGAGTTTCAGACAAGTCTAAATTAAACAATTTATCTAATTCCTCAAAATTTAAATATATACTATCATTATCCGTTTTTGGAGTACAGTGGAATGTTCTAAACTTATCATTCTTTATATAACCTTCTCGATACGCCTCGTTCAACCAAATCCTCAACACCTGAAAAGTATATTGGACTGTATTGAATGAATATCTCTTACCAGTAGTTAAATAGGTACGAAAATCTTTCTCAAATTTCTCACCAAAAAAATTCCAATCAGACTTATAACCATACGCAGTATAAAAGTCCTCAAGACGTTTTAAGACAGAATTATAGGATTTTTTCGTAGATATTGTATTATTCAAATTTGTCTTTTTATTCACCTTTTGCGTAATAGTATCTACTAAATTTCTAAAATAATTTAATGGATTACTATACGTATCATCATCATCCAAAAATCTCCTTAAAGCCTCAACCGTAAAATTTAAACTTATATCATCTTCCTCCGAATAATCAAATTTGTGAACAAATTCATCGATTTTGAGGAGTGTTCTCTCGATAATAGCATTTACCTGTCTATTTGCCGCATTTTGTCTTCGGGTAAATGTATTATTAATTATTGCCCTACAAGCATTAGCATCCCAATATATAGGATATATTCTTTCTCCAATATACCATCTCAACCTTTTTTTATTAATCGACAAATTCAAATAAATTTGCTGCAATTTATCTTCCTTCCCTTTTAGGGTAAAATTTACCCTTTGAGTAACCTTTCCGTTCAGTGAATTAAAACAATTCTCAATCATAGTGGTGACACAAATTGGTGACAAATCAAATTCTTTATACCAAAAACAAGTCATATTCACAACTTGCTATAAATCAACCACAAATATAATAAATCACTCATTTATAGGCAAATAAAAAACAAAAAAAGGCTCAATAATTGAGCCTTTTAAAGTAGTATATAGAACATCTACTTTCATCTTTCTTTTTTATTGTTGTTATTGACTTTTTTCCGTTTGTTGGCTCTGTCGCACTTGCTGCATATCCCATATATATATAAGGAATAATGCGAAAGCTGGAAGCGGCTTAATTTCGTATTTTCAATGGCATGCTGCAATTCCTCATTCTGAAACTCAGTCACTTTACCGCATTGCGTACATATCTGGTGATGATGCGTTTCACGATTGTATGATTTTTCATATTGGGAAGAAGTACCGAACTGATGCTTAATGACCAGCCGTGCATTGATAAGAAGAATAATGGTATTGTAAAGAGTAGCCCGACTCACCCGGAAATTCTCCTGATCCATCATTCGTGAATAAAGCATATCGATATCGAAGTGACCGTCGATAGAATAAATTGTATCGAGTATGGCGTAGCGTTCAGGAGTCTTACGATGCCCGTTCGCAGTGAGATATTCCGTGAATATCTGCCTTACTGTATCTTTCACGTTTTGAGTTTCCATCATCAGCCAGAATTAGCGCGAACAAAGTTAAGCCTTTTTTGCGGAACGCAAAAGGATTTTAATAAATTATCAATTTGCTCCTATGCCAATATACCAATTAAAAGTACACAGGCTTATTATTCCATCTCCGCCTTTACCATATTATAAAGCATTTGCTCTCCTTCCATATTGGAATCGGCCATTCCTTCTACCAACCGACATACCTGGAAAGCATTCTCTTCGTTGTGCTGCATATATTTACGAATCACCAGCAAAGCAGCATTGCGTACATGATAACTTTCGGAGTGAACGGCACAAATAGACTGGTCAAGCAACTCACCGGCAGCCCGTTCAGTCATATCTCCCTTTTTCATCAGAAGCCGGGCAGCAGTCAGGAATCCACAAGTCTGTATATATTCCCGTTCATCGGCTATCCAGTGGAAAGACTTGGCAGGGGCATACGGCAGATTCTGAAAAAGATTCATACACGTCAGTTCCGCAATCTCTATATTCCGGATATCCTCTACCCAAATATCGGCTATCTCAGGATAAAAAGTATCAATCGGCTGCAACAGTCCGGCCAATATTTTACATTCGCGGATATCCTCTTTCCACAAGGCCTGCGCCAAGTCGTGATTCTTCTCGTAATTCCCTGCAATCATTTTGATACGGGGCAGTTCGACACCAAAATTCAGTTTGTATACCAACCCCTTTTCACGCATACTTTGGGACACAGCCCCGTTCATTGAGAGACGGAGCTGTGTCTTGATATCTTTCAGTTGTTCTTTAATATCCATTTCAGATTAGTTGTTTACCGAAGGCAGCGGAGAGTTTTCGGTGCTGTAACGCAACATCTGTTCTGCATAACCTTCGTCGTATGATACGGTGACATCCGTAATGTTACCGTTTTCATCCGTCACCAGTTCATATTTAGGATTTACAAAGCCTTTGTAAGGAGCCAGATTCAACTTCTTATAGCGTTCCAGTATCTCAGCATGCAGAGTCGGATCTACTTTCACCGCATAATTCTCTACCAATGAACGGGCACCTTCAAAATCACCGGTCGACTTGATACGCTGGATCTCAGCCAATAACTCACCGAAAAGTTCGCGTACCTTCGGATAATCGTTGATGACCACATACGTCTTTCCATCCTTCTTCACCAATTCTACTACTTTATCGGCAGCTCCTTTTTCATATACCCAACGGGCTATTAACTGACGGTTACGCATATGAGCTTCCTCCACATTGTTTCCCGGTTCGATACGTACCAACTGAGTCATCAGACCATTCATCAGATACGTGTAATATTGAGCTTTATAAGCTTCCGGAGAGGAAAGAAGTTTCAGTTCCACCAATTTCGGATCGGCCACATAGTACAATCCGAACAAGTCGGCACGAGCTTCTTCAATCGTAGAGCCGTAAGCCTTCAACGCATCAGGATCTACTCCCGGAAGCAACTTCCCGGAACCATGTCCCAGACACTCATGCAAATCCGTGTGAAGTTCGTCCGTCAGATCGGAATAAGCGTCGATCAGCTGTCTTTCCATATCGCTATAAACGAATTCCTCATTAAACCCGTTTCCATGAGCCGCCTTATTGTAAGCGTCCGTAATGTTACCGATAGTCACCGATTTAGAACCGTGATGCGCACGAATCCAGTTGGCATTCGGAAGATTGATACCGATAGCAGTTGACGGATAGAGATCACCGGCAAGGATAGCGGCGGTAATCACCTTAGCCGACACACCCTTCACTTCATCTTTCTTGAAAGACTTGTCCACCGGAGAGTGATCCTCGAACCATTGGGCATTGCTGCTGATAATTTCCGTACGGCGAGTAGCTTCCAGGTCTTTGAAGTTGACCAAAGATTCCCAGCTCGCTTTCATGCCTAACGGATCTCCATAACTTTCTGTAAATCCATTCACAAAATCAATTCGCGAGTCAAGGTCTTTCACCCAAAGAATAGCATATTCATCAAAATCTTTCAGGCTACCGGTCTCATAGAACTGAATCAGTTGGGCAATCACAGCTTTCTGTGCATCATTCTCAGCCACCGCTTCCGCTTTCTTCAGCCAATACACAATCTTCTCAATAGCCTGTGTATAAAGCCCGCCGACTTTCCATACTTTCTCCTGCAACTTTCCATTCTCTTTTACCAGACGGCTATTCAAGCCATAAGAAATGGGAGTCTCATCTTTCGGATCTTTCATCGCTCCGTAGAAAGCCTCCGCTTCCTGTTGTGTCACCCCATCGTAATAGTTACAAGCCGAAGTCAGCACAAGATCCTCACCATCCGCCTGATTCACCCGTTTCGGCATAATAGCCGGATCAAAGATCACGGGGAACAACTCATCACAAAGCTGTTCGGCAGTCTGCCCCTCTGCAAGCGGAAGCTGCTTGGCATCGAGGGCAAGCACAGCTTGTTTCAAAAAGTCCTGTGAGAAATTCGGTACAAATTTCTCCGAGCCATAATGATGATGAATACCATTGGAGAACCATACTCTTTTCAAGTAAATCTCCATGTTCTTAAAGTCAGAAGTTGTCTTATCCCCCTGATAATTCGTATATACCGCTTCGAGCATCCGACGGATTCTCAAATTGTATTTTCCATTCTGGTCGAACAGAATATCCCTTCCTTCCAAAGCAGCCTGTGTCAGGTAATAAATCAGTTCTTTCTGTTTCAGCGTCAGTTCCTCGAATCCGGGAACCTTGTAACGCAAAATCTGTAAATCAGCAAATTGTTCCACTGTATAATCAAATTTTTCTGCATCAGCAGTTGTTGTTTTACTTCCTCCGCACGACGTCAAAAGCGTGGCGGCAATAGTCATTGAAATAAGATGTTTCTTCATAATGCTAGTGTTGATCAATTAAAATGAGAAAAGGAATTATCTCCAAACATTTTCATTTAGAGGTAATTCCTTTTGGCTAATTCCGGAACACGCTATTACTTTTTGCTTTCCAAATGTTTCTTGCGGTATCCGTTAGGAGTCTCACCTATATTCTTGTAGAATGCGGCATAAAAAGATTGACGATTTGCGAAACCAACCATGGCACTAATTTCTTCCACATTCTTATCGGCATAACGTTTGTCAGTCAATAAATGCAAAGCATCTTTCACTCTGTATTCGTTCAACAAACAAGAATAATTCATACCGAAACGTGAGTTCACTACTGCAGAAAGGTAACGAGTATTCGTTTTCAATTCTTTCGCCAAGTCTTTTGCTGAATAATCAGGATCCTTGTACTTTTTCTGTACGACTATGATATTCAAGATCTTGTCATACAACTCATCTGCCAATTCCGGTCTGATTAACGACCTATATGCAGCCTTCTTTTCTTTCTTCTCCCTCAAATTGTAAGGGCGTTTTTTCGGAGTTTCTTCCGATGTTTTGTTCTCTAAATCACTCATTGAATTAACTGGTTAGGGTTTGTTCATTTGTTAGTAAGTTGCATACTCGCAACGTTACATGTTACAAATGTCTTACTTTTTTTTTAAACACACAATTATTTTGTGCGTTTTTTTTCTGAATAAACAATCAAAAGTCTTGAAAAAGAGGGATTAAGCTCGAATAATAAGAAACTTTAACCTTTTTATGTTTCATATCGGAAACTGAAATCCACTCATTATCATAATTGACGAATAAAAATGTACCTTTGCAACAAGTTTAAATGAACGCCCAATGAGAGAAACCCTAAAAACATATTTCGGATACGACAGTTTCCGTCCGCTACAAGAAGAAATCATCCGGCACATTCTGAATAAACAGGATGCACTGGTTCTAATGCCCACAGGTGGAGGAAAATCCATCTGTTATCAACTGCCTGCTTTGCTCAGCGAAGGTACTGCCATCGTGGTTTCTCCGCTTATCTCACTCATGAAAGATCAAGTGGAAGCGTTACAGGCAAACGGCATTGCCGCCGGAGCCCTGAATAGCAGTAATGACGAAACGGAAAATGCCAATTTACGGCGTTCCTGCGTTGCGGGGAAGCTGAAACTGCTTTATATTTCTCCTGAAAAGTTGTTGGCGGAAAAAGACTACCTGCTACGGGATATGAACATTTCTCTATTTGCCATAGACGAGGCTCATTGTATCTCTCAATGGGGACACGATTTTCGTCCGGAGTATACACAGATGGGAGTCCTCCATCAACAATTCCCACAAGTGCCCATCATCGCTTTAACCGCCACTGCGGATAAAATCACCCGCGAAGATATCATCCGTCAGCTACATCTTATCCGACCACGTACGTTTATTTCTTCTTTCGACCGCCCCAACATCAGCCTGACAGTCAAACGGGGATTTCAGGCGAAAGAAAAAAATAAAGCCATCATAGAATTCATCCAACGACATGGAAAAGAAAGCGGAATCATCTACTGCATGAGCCGCAGCAAGACAGAAACAGTAGCCCAAATGCTGCTAAAGCAAGGTATCCGTTGTGGGGTCTATCATGCCGGTTTATCCGCACAGCAACGTGACGAGACACAAGATGATTTCATCAACGACCGCATTCAGGTAGTGTGTGCCACCATCGCTTTCGGTATGGGAATCGACAAATCGAATGTACGCTGGGTGATTCACTATAATCTGCCCAAAAGTATAGAAAGCTTTTATCAGGAAATCGGACGTGCCGGACGGGATGGCCTGCCCAGCGATACTGTATTATTCTATTCATTAGGCGATCTGATACTACTGACCAAATTCGCATCGGAAAGTAATCAACAAAAGATCAACCTCGAGAAACTTCAACGAATGCAACAATATGCGGAAGCTGACATCTGCCGGAGACGCATCTTATTGAGCTATTTCGGAGAGACAGCCACAGAGGACTGCGGAAATTGTGATGTCTGCAAGAATCCCCCCCAGCGTTTTGACGGGACGGTCATTGTACAAAAAGCACTAAGCGCCATTGCACGTGCGGAACAACAGATCGGGACAGGACTGCTGATCGACATTCTGCGGGGAAGCTATTCGGCAGAGGTGACAGCGAAAGGGTACCAAGAACTCAAGACATTCGGTGTCGGACGTGATATTCCCCCTCGCGATTGGCAAGATTACCTTCTTCAGATGTTGCAACTCGGCTATTTTGAAATAGCTTATAACGAGAACAATCATCTGAAAATCACGCCCAGCGGGAGTGACATTCTTTTTGGGAGAGCAAAAGCCACATTGGCAGTTATCCGTCACGAAGAGACCGCTACACGAAAAGGGAAAAAGAAGAAAGTAGTGGTAGCCAAAGAACTTCCTTTCGGCCTGGCAGGCGGCGAAAGCGAAGATTTATTCGAAGCACTGCGCGGATTAAGAAAACAATTAGCCGATCAGGAAGGTCTGCCCGCCTATATCGTATTGTCGGACAAAGTATTACATCTGCTCAGCATTTCACGACCTACCACCATTGAAGAATTCGGATCTATCAGCGGTATCGGAGAATATAAGAAGAAAAAATATGGTAAAGATTTCGTCAACCTAATCCGGCAGTTCACCTGACATCCGCCTCCCAATCCAGTAAAGTCTTTTTTGCCGGCAGCCTACCCGCATAACCGGTCAATGCACGGTTACCGCCAGTCACACGATGGCAGGGAATAAGTATCGAAATTGAAATGGTTATCTACATTGTTTCAACTGCTCGTGTAAATCGGCAGGAGGTACTCCCAGCGAAATGGCTTTCTCAAAGTCCGATTTTGCCAATGCCTTTTTTTTCTGTACCAGATAGATATTTCCACGCAACAAATAAGCATCAGCCGACGAAGCATCCAACCGGATCGCTTCCTCCAAATCAACCAGTGCCAAATCTTCATGTTTCATGTCACGCTCTACATCGGCACGGGCTATATACAGTGTCGCATCCTCAGGATATTCCACAATCATCTTATTCAGAATGGCAAGAGCTTCACGGAACTTTCCTTCTTTCTGCTCCAACGTAGCCAATCCCAGCCGACCGCTATAACTCTGCGGGTCAAGTTCCAATAAACGATTATAATCAATACGGGCAGCCGGATAATCCCTGCGGAGTACATAAATATATGCACGCATCAATAAGGCTTCCTTATTCTGCTTATCCCCGTCAAGCACCTGACAATAATCCGTATAAGCGCGATCTGTCTTTCCCATCTCCATATAGATGGCGGCACGGTCCAACAAAATAGGAACTGCCAATGGAGCAAAGTTCAAGGCAAAAGAATAAGATTCGAGTGCCTTATCAAACTCTCCCAAACGACGTTGTACCAATCCCAGATTGGAAAAAAGCAACGCATTCTTCGCATTTTTCGGTTCCAGTTTCAAAGCACGAAGCAAAAGTTCTTCCGCTTGTGGAAGACTGTCTTTTTCGATACAGTCAATAGCCCTTTCGGACAATTGCTGATAAGTTTGCGCATACAAGGCAACCGGGAAACAGAAAAATAAAGCAATAATCGTTCTTACCATGGCTCAGGTCTTTTTAGTATTTATAAATCAAAATCAGTCCAACGGATATGCGTCAAATGCAAACAATTCCGTCGACAAATAACGCTCTCCCGTATCAGGTAACAACGCCACTATCTTTTTGTTTTTAAATTCCGGACGCTGTGCCAGTTGACGGGCTGCATACACAGCCGCCCCCGAAGAAATTCCGGCCAACAAGCCTTCCGTTGCCGATAGTTCACGCCCTGCACGAATCGCTTCATCATCAGGCACACCGATAACTTCGTCTATCATAGAAGCATCATAAAGTTTCGGAATGAAATTGGCCCCGATTCCCTGAATACGGTGTGGAGCCGCCTGTCCACCTTCCAATACAGGAGACGCAGCCGGTTCTACCGCTACGATATAAATATCGGGATTATGTTTCTTTAAAGCACGGGCTACACCGCAAACCGTTCCTCCGGTACCGACTCCGGCAACAAAAACGTCTACTTCGCCATCTGTATCCCGCCATATCTCTTCTCCTGTCGTACGCTCATGCGCCGCCGCATTGGCAGGATTCTCAAATTGTTGCAGAATCACCGAACCGGGAATACTGTCTCGCAATTCCTCAGCCTTTGCAATGGAAGCCGCCATTCCGCCCAAGCCGTCTGTCAGAACAATTTCCGCACCGAGTGCTTTCAGCAGGTTACGCCGTTCCAGACTCATCGTCTCAGGCATTGTCAATATCAAGTGATATCCTTTGATGGTAGCGACCATTGCCAGTCCGACACCTGTATTTCCGCTTGTCGGTTCGATTATCGTTGCACCGGGCTTCAATACCCCACGTGCCTCCGCATCTTCAATCATCGAAAGAGCCACCCTGTCTTTCACACTTCCCGCCGGATTAAAAGCCTCCAGTTTGGCAATAATATTTTGTTCCAGACCATACTTTCCACAATAACCGGAAAGCTCCATCAGAGGAGTATTCCCCACTAAATCTGTTAGTTTCTTCGCAATCTTAGCCATTTCATTACTTAATTTTTGTCACATACACGACAAAGATATGGAAAAAAAGAGATGTTTTATATTACATCATGAGAAAGATAACGAAAAGTATACTAACTTTGTATCCGTTCAATTATTTTAAGTTTACACATTATGAAAAAGAGAATTATCCAATTTCTCACGACATACTTTTTATTTGTCCTCTTGTTTGTTCTCCAAAAGCCGCTCTTCATGGTCTACTACCATGATTTATACGCCGATGTTTCTTTCGGTGATTATTTCAGTGTCATGTGGCACGGCTTACCTTTGGATTTATCACTCGCAGGCTACCTCACCGCCATTCCCGGCCTGATACTTATCGCTTCCGCCTGGACGGATTCGTCTATACTCCGCCGCATCCGGCAAGTCTATTTCGGATTGATAGCATTTGTCATGGCATGTATCTTTATTGTCGATCTCGGTCTATACGGTTTCTGGGGATTCCGTCTTGACGCCACCCCCATTTTCTATTTCTTCTCCTCACCCAAAGATGCTATCGCAAGCGTCAGTTTCTGGTTCGTTTTATTGGGAATATTAGCAATGTTGGTCTATGCAGCTGTTTTATATTCTATCTTTTATATCGTACTGATCCGTGAAAGAAAACCTTTAAAGATACCCTATCGTCGGCAAAATGTCTCATTCGCGCTGTTATTGCTCACCGCCGCACTTTTCATCCCCATTCGTGGCGGGTTCACCGTGTCGACCATGAATCTGAGTAAAGTCTATTACAGTCAGGATCAGCGAATGAATCATGCCGCCATCAATCCGGCATTCAGTTTCATGTATTCTGCTACCCATCAGAATAATTTTGAGAAACAATATCGGTTCATGGACCCTCAAAAGGCCGACGAATTGTTTGCGGAAATGGTAGACAAACCTGCCGTAACTGCCGACAGCATTCCCCAATTATTAAATACACAACGCCCGAATATTATCTTTATTATTCTCGAAAGTTTCTCCACACATCTGATGGAAACTTTCGGCGGACATCCGAACGTAGCTGTCAATATGGATAAATTCGCCAAAGAAGGCATATTATTCAGCAATTTCTACGCCAGCAGCTTCCGTACCGATCGTGGGCTGGCTTCCATCATCAGTGGTTATCCCGGACAGCCAAGCACCAGCATTATGAAATATCCCGAAAAGACGGACAAACTTCCTTCTATTCCGCGAAGTTTGAGAAATGCGGGATACAGTCTAGAATATTATTACGGAGGGGACGCCGACTTTACGAATATGCGTTCTTATTTGGTATCCTCCGGCATTGAGAGAATTGTATGCGATAAGGATTTTCCTTTGTCCGAACGTACCGGAAAATGGGGAGCGCAGGACCATGTATTATTCCAACGTCTGATGAAAGACATCAAGGAGGAAAAACAGCAAGAGCCTTTTCTTAAACTCGTGCAAACCTCAAGCAGTCATGAACCTTTTGAAGTTCCGTTCCACAGACTGGACGATAAAATACTCAATGCCTTTGCCTATGCGGACAGTTGCGTGGGAGATTTCGTTGAACAATATAAGGAGACGCAGCTTTGGAAAAACACCCTGTTTGTACTTGTTCCCGATCATCAGGGAGCTTATCCGTATCCGATAGAGAATCCGCTGGACGGGCAGACCATCCCGTTAATCTTGCTTGGCGGAGCAATCAAAGAGCCTCGTGTAATAGATACGTATGCTTCACAAATTGACATTGCCGCCACCTTGCTCGCACAGCTGGGGCTGCCACACGACGACTTTACGTTCAGCAAAAACATACTGAACCCGTCATCTCCGCATTTCGGATATTTTACCCGACCGAACTTCTTCGGCATGGTTACTCCCGAAAACCAGTTGGTATACAACTTGGATGCAAATACCGTACAACTTGACGAAGGTACAGAGAAAGGTGCCAATCTGGAGAAAGGAAAAGCTTTCCTCCAAAAGCTCTACGATGACCTTGCCAAACGATAAAGCCGGAGAACAACTGAATAATCACAGTAAAAATATAAAAACAGAACCAGATGGTACATACTGACATCATCCAATATCTTTCGGAAATAGATACAAATGTCTTCCTATATTTCAATGGTATCCACTCTCCCTTTTGGGACTATTTCATGACTTCCTTTACAGGAAAAATAATTTGGGTACCGATGTACGCCAGCATCCTATACATATTACTAAAGAACTTCCATTGGAAAGCCGTTCTGTGTTATGTAGCCGCTATTGCACTTATCATCACCTTCGCCGACCAAATGTGCAGCAGTATCATCCGCCCGGTCGTGGCGCGCCTGCGCCCTTCCAATCCGGAAAGTCCCATTGTAGATATGGTATATATCGTCAACAATTATCGTGGTGGAAGCTACGGTTTCCCATCGTGCCATGCAGCCAATTCATTCGGTCTTGCCATGTATGTGGTCTTCATGTTCCGCAAACGCTGGCTAAGCATTTTCATTATCGCATGGGCCCTCCTCAATTGTTACACACGCGTATATCTAGGGGTGCATTATCCGGGTGATTTGCTTGTCGGAGGAATTATCGGCGGATTCGGCGGATGGCTGTTCGCTACCATTGCCCATAAAGCAGCCATCTATCTGGAACCTTCCACCTGTATGAAGAGAAAAGAACTCAAACAATGGTCAGTAACTATTTATGTAGGATTACTGACCGTACTCGGAATCATTATCTATTCCACTATTAAAAGCTGGTAGAACACAACGACACTATTTCAAACTGGAAAGTAAAAGCCTGACACCGTTTCCGATGCCAGGCTTTTACTTTTCATCCGGGTTTATCAAGCCTTCTTGATATAATCAACAATCCACTGTCCTACTTCTTTCGTTCCGTACTTGTCACCACCGGCAACCTGGATTTCCGGTGTACGCACATTTGCATCCAAAGAAGCATCTACAGCTTTACGAATCAATGCACCCTCTTCTTTGCAGTCGAAATACTCGAACAACATAGCCACAGAAAGGATCTGCGCCAACGGATTGGCAATATTCAGCCCTTTCGCCTGCGGCCATGAGCCGTGAATCGGTTCAAATACCGGAGTACTTTCACCCGTAGAGGCGGAAGGAAGCAACCCCATAGAGCCACTGATGACAGAACCTTCATCGGTCAGGATATCCCCGAAAGTATTTTCCGTTACCATCACGTCAAAGAATGCCGGTTCCTGAATCATCTTCATCGCAGCATTATCCACAAACATATAGTCGGTAGTTACTTCCGGATAGTTCGGAGCCATCTCCTGTGCAATCTGACGCCACAAACGAGACGAAGCAAGAACATTCGCCTTATCGACCACTGTCAAGTGCTTTCTGCGCTTCATTGCATACTCGAAAGCAACCTTCAGAATACGTTCTATTTCCGGACGGGTATAATAATTCGTATCGTATGCCTTGTCATTATCCTGGTATTTTTCACCGAAATACATACCTCCGGTCAGTTCACGGATACAAATAAAGTCCGCATTCTCCACCAATTCCGCACGCAACGGAGACTTGTGAATCAGACATTTGAATGTTTGCACCGGACGGATATTGGCAAAAAGTCCTAGTTTCTTACGCATAGCCAACAACCCTTGCTCCGGACGTACCTTGGCAGTAGGATCATTGTCAAACTTCGGATCGCCTACGGCAGAGAATAAAACCGCATCCGCCTCTTTACAAACCTGATAGGTCTTTTCCGGGAACGGATCGCCTACTTTATCAATTGCATCCGCACCGCAAATCGCATATTCATAACTTACTTTGTGACCAAATTTCTCACAAACGGCACTCATCACCTCCACACCTTGTACAGAGATTTCCGGTCCGATACCGTCGCCTGCTAATACAGCTATTTTAAAATCCATATTATTTAGTTTATTACGTTAATCGTTAATTTTATCCTCTATGAGGTTCAACATCTTCATAGTGGCCTTGATGGCAGCTTCCGTCTGGTCTGCATCCAGTCCGCGCGTACGGAACACCTGTTCGTCATAACTCCATGTGATCACCGTCTGCACGAAAGCATCCGTACGTCCACCGGGAGGAATGGTCACCGCATAATTGGTCAACATCGGGAATTTACGCCCTAACGTTACCTTATATATCTTACGCAGTGCACGCACAAACGCATCATACTGGCCGTCGCCACTCGAACTCTCCTCATACTCTTTTCCGTTGATTTCTATTTTCAGCGTCGCCATCGGTTTCAGTCCGTGAGCCAGGTTTACAAAATAACTCTTCAACTTGACCTTCTCACCTACCGCTCCATGTTTCAACACATCAGACACTATGTACGGCAAATCTTCCTGTGTGACCAATTCTTTCTTATCACCCAACTCGATAATGCGTTCCGTCACCATCCGCATTGCATCCTCATCCAACTCCAACCCGAGATCTTCAAGATTCTTGCGAATGTTCGCCTTACCGCTTGTCTTCCCCAACGCATATTCACGTTTCCGTCCGAACCGTTCGGGAAGCAGGTCGTTGCAATAAAGATTATTCTTATTATCTCCGTCGGCGTGTACCCCTGCCACTTGTGTAAAGACGTTCTCTCCCACAATCGGTTTATTGGCAGGTATCACGATTCCCGAATAGGATTCAACCACCCGGCTGACATCATTCAGACGACTCTCGTCTATATTGGTCACAGCATTAAAATGATCTTTCAAGATTGCCTGCACACTTGCGAGAGGGGCATTTCCCGCACGCTCGCCCAGTCCGTTTATCGTTGTGTGCAACCCTTTAACGCCGCTCAACACAGCTGCCAGTACATTGCTTACCGCCAAATCATAGTCATTGTGCGCATGGAAATCGAAATGGGTCTGCGGATAACGTTTTTTCATCTTCCGCATATATTCTATCACCTGCAACGGATTCAGGATACCCAATGTATCAGGCAACATAAAACGCTTGATACCCGTATCTTTCAATCCATCCATCAGCTGGAATACGTATTCGGGAGAATCCTTTATGCCGTTACTCCAGTCTTCCAAATAGACATTGACGGTTATATCCTGCTCGTCAGCATAGCGCACCACATCGATGATCTCCGCCAAATGTTCCTCCGGAGTTTTATGTAATTGCTGCGTACAATGCTTCAACGAACCTTTGCACAGAAGATTGATAACGCGGCAACCGGTACGCTGTATCCAATCGACCGAAGTATGACCGTCAACAAATCCCAGCACCTCAACTTTATGAAGCAGATTACGACGGGCTGCCCAGTCACAAATCATCTTCACGGCTTCAAACTCGCCTTCCGATACTCGTGCCGAAGCAACCTCCACCCGGTCTACTTTCAAATCTTCCAATAGCAAACGGGCGATCATTAGCTTCTCATGAGGCACAAAAGACACTCCGCTGGTTTGTTCACCGTCACGGAGCGTTGTGTCCATGATTTCTATTTTCACGCCTTCTTTTCCCATTCTTCTATTTTATCTTTATTGCTCAACAAGAAGTCGATGTCGTCCAATCCATTCATCAAACAATGTTTCTTGTAAGCATTGATTTCGAAATGTTCACTTTTGCCCGTAGCCTTGTTGGTGATGGTCTGCTCAGGAAGGTTAACTTCCACTTCCATCTTCGGATCGGCTTCAATCGAATCGAACAACTCTTGCAAGAACGTTTCTGTGACAACCACCGGAAGTACAAAGTTGTTCAACTCATTATTCTTATGAATATCGGCAAAGAAGCTGGATACCACAACCCGGAAGCCATACCCGGCAATTGCCCAAGCTGCGTGTTCACGGCTCGAACCGGAACCGAAATTCTTTCCAGCCACCAATATCTGTCCACTATAAATAGGGTTGTTCAGTACAAAATCCTTATTCAGAGAACCGTCAGCATTATAACGCCAATCACGGAAAAGGTTATCACCGAAGAATTTTTCTTCACGAGTAGTCGCTTTCAGGAAACGTGCCGGAATAATCTGGTCGGTATCTACGTTTTCTAAAGGAAGAGGTACACAAGTACTTGTTATTATATTGAATTTTGTCTTAGCCATCTTTACATTTACTATTTAACGATTTACAATTTACTATTTACGGTTGAAACTACATCAGTCCTCTCGGATCGGTAATCACCCCTGTCACTGCCGCAGCAGCCGCTACCAGCGGACTGGCCAGCAATGTACGTGCACCCGGTCCCTGACGGCCTTCAAAATTACGGTTGCTGGTAGACACCGAATATTTTCCGGCAGGAATCTTATCGTCATTCATCGCCAGACAAGCGGAACATCCCGGTTGGCGAATAGCGAAACCTGCCTCAGTCAATATCTTGTCGATACCTTCCTTACGAATCTGCGCATCTACCATCCACGATCCCGGCACCAGCCAGGCAATTACATTATCCGCTTTCTTACGTCCCTTCACGATAGAGGCAAATGCACGAAAGTCTTCAATACGTCCGTTCGTACAGGCACCTAGAAATACATAATCTATTTTCTTTCCCAACAAAGACTCACCCGGTTTGAATCCCATATAATCCAGTGATTTCCTGAAAGATACTTGAGCAGCCTCTCCCATACCTTCGGTCGTGGGAATATGCTGAGTAATTCCCATACCCATTCCCGGATTCGTTCCGTAAGTGATCATCGGTTCGATATCGGCTGCATCAAAACGAACCTCTTTATCGAACACTGCATCATCATCACTCTTCAAAGTCTTCCAATACGCTACCGCTTTCTCCCATTCTTCTCCCTGCGGAGCATTCTCACGGCCTTTGATATATTCGAAAGTCACCTCGTCCGGAGCAACCATTCCTCCCCGCGCACCCATTTCGATAGAAAGGTTACAAAGAGTAAGGCGCCCTTCCATCGACAGATTGCGGATAGCCGAACCCGCATATTCCACAAAATAACCTGTAGCACCACTTGTTGTCATTTTAGACATCATATACAGAGCCACATCCTTTGCAGTCACTCCTTTACCGAGCTCACCATCCACAGTAATGCGCATTGTTTTCGGTCTCGACTGGAGAATACATTGCGAAGCCAGTACCATCTCCACCTCACTCGTTCCGATACCGAAAGCGATAGCTCCCATTGCACCGTGAGTAGACGTATGTGAGTCGCCACAAACAATCGTCATTCCCGGCAGGGTCAAAGCACGTTCCGGACCTACCACGTGGATAATGCCATTCTTCGGATGCATCATGCCATAATGCGTCAGACCGAAGTCCTTCGCATTCTTTGTCAGAGTATCCACCTGAGTTCTGGAAACAGTATCTTCAATCGGTTTATCCTGATCATGAGTCGGTGTGTTATGGTCGGGCATACAAAACACCTTTTCCGGACGCAACACTCCGATTCCACGTTCACGCAGCCCGGCAAAAGCCTGCGGACTCGTTACTTCATGACAATACAAACGATCTATATAAAGCTGGGTAGGACCGTCTTCCACAGTAGTCACTACGTGGGCATCCCATATTTTATCAAATAACGTATTCATCTGTTTATTTACTATTTTACTAATTACTATTTATATTTCAGTTAATCTCTTCTTTACGACTTGAACTTGTTGATACAGTCGATATAGGCCTCTACCGAAGCTGCGATAATATCTGTATTGGCTCCGAAACCGTAATACACCTGATGATCATATTCCACCTGCATGTGAACTTTACCTACATCATCACTTCCTTTACTAATAGCCTGAATAGTAAATTCTTTCAGTGTCATGTGCCGATCCACAATCTTCTTCAATGCTTTGATAGCTGCATCTACCGGACCGTTGCCACTGGCACAAGCCTCAAATTTCTCACCGGAAATATTCAGCCCCAAACTAGCTACAGAACGAACCCCAACACCACTCGTCACTTGCAAATAGTCCAATTTAATACGATGGTTCTGGCTACGGTCGGCACCTGCCAATACCAAGATATCATCATCATTGATATCTTTTTTCTTATCAGCCAATTTCAAGAATTCCTCATATACCTTATCCAGTTTCTCCTGCTCCAAGTTAACCCCCAAAATAGCAAGGCGATTCTTCAATGCAGCACGTCCGCTACGAGCAGTCAATACAATCGAATTATCATCGATACCCACATCATGCGGATCGATAATCTCATAAGTCTGAACATTCTTCAATACGCCATCCTGATGAATACCTGAAGAGTGCGCAAAAGCATTGCGGCCAACAATAGCCTTGTTCGGCTGTACAGGCATATTCATCAGACTGGAAACCATGCGGCTGGTCGGATAAATCTTCTGCGTGTTGATATTTGTCTGGATATCTATTTCATGATGGCTCTTGATGATCATTGCTATTTCTTCAAGTGCTGTATTTCCGGCACGTTCACCGATACCGTTGATAGTCACTTCCACCTGACGGGCGCCATTCAAAACACCAGCGATCGTATTGGCTGTTGCCATTCCCAAGTCGTTGTGGCAATGAGTTGAAAGAATGGCTCTGTCAATACCGTCTACATGGTCAATCAAATATTTGATTTTAGCACCATATTCCGATGGTAAACAGTAACCCGTCGTATCCGGTATATTTACCACAGTAGCACCTGCCTTGATTACGGCTTCTACCACACGTGCCAAATATTCATTATCCGTACGACCCGCATCTTCTGCATAAAATTCCACATCGTCCACAAAGCGACGTGCATATTTTACAGCTGCTACCGCACGTTCGATAATCTCATCACGATTCGAATTGAATTTATATTTAATATGTGAATCGGAAGTACCGATACCCGTATGAATACGTTTATGCTTTGCAAATCTCAGTGCATCCACAGCTACATCAATATCTTTTTGGACAGCACGGGTCAAAGCGCAAATCGTAGGCCAAGTCACTGCTTTAGAAATCTCAATTACCGAATTAAAATCACCCGGACTCGATATAGGGAATCCTGCCTCAATCACATCTACCCCCAATGCTTCCAATGCCTTTGCTACCTGAATCTTTTCCACTGTATTCAACTGGCAACCCGGAACCTGTTCGCCATCCCGCAGGGTGGTATCAAAAATAAATAACCTATTGTCCATATTCTTATTATATTATGTAATTATTTGCATTAAAAAAGCCTTTCACACATGGAAGTGAGAAAGGCTTTCGTATATCTTCATTATACACATTTACGCGCAGCACTCACTTCCACTAACCTTTGATAGTAGAATAATAATACCGCATAGTAGAATATGTATAAACATCTGATTCATTTTTCGTCTCTTTTATTGTTTGACGGTGCAAAGGTATAGATTATTTCGTTACCACCAAATAAAACGTTACTTTTTTATCAGATAAAATTTCATTTCATAAGTTTAAAGCGGATATTACCTAAAATATATCACTGATAGGTAGTAGAGAAAGCTACATTAGCCGGGTGATTTTCAGAAGTGGCGGAAAACAGAAAGCCCCTTGACTCATTGCTGAATCAAGGGGCTTCTTAAAAACGGCGGCTACCTACTCTCCCACTGTTACGCAGTACCATCGGCGTGACGAGGCTTAACTTCTCTGTTCGGAATGGGAAGAGGTGGAACCCTCGTGCTATAACCACCTGAATAAGGTTATGACATGATGAAAAGTAAAATCTCAGTGTATTACCCGTTTCCGGGGGTAATCCGCTAAACGTATATATCGCGATCCGTACAAGCTTGAGAAGAAAGTGGACGGGCAATTAGTAATGCTCGGCTATGATGTTACCACCTGTACACCTGCATCCTATCAACGTCATCGTCTTTGACGACCCTAAGAAATCTAATCTTGTGGCTGGCTTCGTACTTAGATGCTTTCAGCACTTATCCAATCCCGACTTAGATACCCAGCAATGCACCTGGCGGCACAACTGGTAAACCAGAGGTCAGTCCAACACGGTCCTCTCGTACTAGTGTCAGAGCCACGCAAATTTCATACGCCCACGATAGATAGAGACCGAACTGTCTCACGACGTTCTGAACCCAGCTCGCGTGCCACTTTAATGGGCGAACAGCCCAACCCTTGGGACCTTCTCCAGCCCCAGGATGTGACGAGCCGACATCGAGGTGCCAAACCCCTCCGTCGATATGAGCTCTTGGGAGGGATCAGCCTGTTATCCCCGGAGTACCTTTTATCCTTTGAGCGATGTCCCTTCCATGCGGAAACACCGGATCACTATGCTCTAGTTTCCTACCTGATCGACTTGTATGTCTCCCAGTCAAGCGCCCTTATGCCATTACACTCTGCGGACGGTTACCAATCGTCCTGAGGGCACCTTTAGAAGCCTCCGTTACTGTTTTGGAGGCGACCACCCCAGTCAAACTACCCACCAAACAGTGTCCTCCAATCCTGGAGTTAGAACTCAAATAATCAAAGGGCCGTATTTCAACAGCGACTCCACAAATACTGGCGTACCTGCTTCAAAGTCTCCGGCCTATCCTACACATCAATTACCCAAATTCAATGTTAAGCTATAGTAAAGGTTCACGGGGTCTTTTCGTCCCATCGCGGGTAATCGGCATCTTCACCGATACTACAATTTCACTGAGCTCACGGTTGAGACAGTGTCCAGATCATTACACCATTCGTGCAGGTCGGAACTTACCCGACAAGGAATTTCGCTACCTTAGGACCGTTATAGTTACGGCCGCCGTTTACTGGGGCTTCAATTCAATGCTTCTCTTGCGATGACATCTCCTCTTAACCTTCCAGCACCGGGCAGGTGTCAGGCTGTATACGTGATCTTTCAATTTGGCACAGCCCTGTGTTTTTGTTAAACAGTTGCCTGGACCTATTCTCTGCGCCCAACTCTCGTTGGGACCCTTTATCCCGAAGTTACAGGGTCAATTTGCCTAGTTCCTTAACCGTGAATCACTCAAGCGCCTTAGTATATTCAACCCGACTACGTGTGTCCGTTTGCGGTACGGGTACCTTAAGGATTAAGTTTAGCGGATTTTCTCGGGAGTATGCTTACACGCACTATTACCTTGTTCCGAAGAACGCGGTATACTATCAGGTTCGACTCTCTTTGTGGATTTGCCTGCAAAGATCAATATCTACACCCTTCAACGGACTATTCCGTCAGTCCGCGGCGCTGTCACTCCTCCGTCTCCACGTCACTCCTTAAGGTAGTACAGGAATATTAACCTGTTCTGCCATCGGCCTCACCGTTCGGCTGAGCCTTAGGACCCGACTAACCCTGATCCGATTAGCGTTGATCAGGAAACCTTAGTCTTTCGGCGAGGGGGTTTCCCACCCCCTTTATCGTTACTTATACCTACATTTGCTTTTCCACACGCTCCAGCAAGGCTCACGCCTCACCTTCGACGCGGAGTGGAATGCTCCCCTACCGATGTTTACACATCCCATAGCTTCGGTAAGATACTTAATGCCCGATTATTATCCACGCCAAACTCCTCGACTAGTGAGCTGTTACGCACTCTTTAAATGAATGGCTGCTTCCAAGCCAACATCCTAGCTGTCTTAGCAATCTGACTTCGTTAGTTCAACTTAGTATCTATTTGGGGACCTTAGCTGATGGTCCGGATTCTTCTCCTTTAGGACATGGACCTTAGCACCCATGCCCTCACTCCTGTGATAGGACTAATGCGCATTCGGAGTTTATCAAGACTTGATAGGCGGTGAAGCCCTCGCATCTTATCAGTCGCTCTACCTCACATTAGTAACTCACAAGGCTGCACCTAAATGCATTTCGGGGAGTACGAGCTATCTCCAAGTTTGATTAGCCTTTCACCCCCACCCTCAGTTCATCCGGAAGCTTTTCAACGCTTATCGGTTCGGTCCTCCAGTTAGTGTTACCTAACCTTCAACCTGACCAAGGGTAGATCACTTGGTTTCGCGTCTACTCCTTCCGACTAATCGCCCTGTTCAGACTCGCTTTCGCTTCGGCTACACATTTTGAAATGCTTAACCTTGCCGGAAAAAGTAACTCGTAGGTTCATTATGCAAAAGGCACGCCGTCACTGCTTGCGCAGCTCCGACCGCTTGTAGGCGCATGGTTTCAGGGACTATTTCACTCTTCTGTTCGAAGTGCTTTTCACCTTTCCTTCACAGTACTGGTTCGCTATCGGTCTCTCGGGAGTATTTAGCCTTACCGGATGGTCCCGGCAGATTCACGCAAGATTCCTCGTGTCCCGCGCTACTCAGGATACCACTACGCTTCGTTTCACTTCGTATACCGGACTATCACCGTCTATGGTCTCACTTTCCAGAGAGTTCTACTCATGAAATGTCTTGCGACATCGTGGTCCTACAACCCCATTGTTGCCGTAACAACAATGGTTTGGGCTGATCCCCGTTCGCTCGCCACTACTTGGGGAATCATTATTATTTTCTTTTCCTACAGGTACTAAGATGTTTCAGTTCCCTGTGTTAGCCTCCATCTAGGATGGATGACATTCCTTCAGAATGTCGGGTTGTCCCATTCGGAAATCTTCGGATCAAGGGTTATTTGCACCTACCCGAAGCTTATCGCAGCTTATCACGTCCTTCATCGCCTCCGAGAGCCAAGGCATCCGCCATGCGCCCTTGCTTACTTTCTTTCAAACTGACTTCCCGGCATATTGAACTATTGCTAGTCTATATACCGCGAACGTACGGTTCGATATATACTTTTAGCTCTTACTAAAATTTTACTTTTTGTATCATCATGTCAAAGATCGTTTCTCTTTTTCAGAGATCGTGGAGAATAACGGATTCGAACCGTTGACCCTCTGCGTGCAAGGCAGATGCTCTAGCCAGCTGAGCTAATCCCCCAAGAGGTTATCAAGAATTACTGTCGTTCTTGAGCTTGGTAGTCCCAGGCAGAGTTGAACTGCCGACCTCTACATTATCAGTGTAGCGCTCTAACCAACTGAGCTATAGGACTAGTTCAACCTTGTCTACCTGTATATGTTAGACTCGGCTTCTTTTTTCTCTTGTTTATCTCTATCTATAATGCTATAGATGGTTGATCTATATCTATAAATAAACAAGTACCAGTAGTACAAAAACAGAACCTTTAAAGTCATCATTTTTTTCAGTGAGAAAGCAAGTCCAGATAATGGGAGTAAACTCTCAACTCTCAACTCTCAACTCTCAACTTATTACGGCATCGCTCCAGAAAGGAGGTGTTCCAGCCGCACCTTCCGGTACGGCTACCTTGTTACGACTTAGCCCCAATTACCAGTTTTACCCTAGGACGCTCCTCGCGGTTACGTACTTCAGGTACCCCCGGCTTTCATGGCTTGACGGGCGGTGTGTACAAGGCCCGGGAACGTATTCACCGCGCCATGGCTGATGCGCGATTACTAGCGAATCCAGCTTCACGAAGTCGGGTTGCAGACTTCGATCCGAACTGAGAGAGGTTTTTGGGATTGGCATCACGTCGCCGTGTAGCTGCCTTCTGTACCCCCCATTGTAACACGTGTGTAGCCCCGGACGTAAGGGCCGTGCTGATTTGACGTCATCCCCACCTTCCTCACATCTTACGACGGCAGTCTCTCCAGAGTCCTCAGCATGACCTGTTAGTAACTGAAGATAAGGGTTGCGCTCGTTATGGCACTTAAGCCGACACCTCACGGCACGAGCTGACGACAACCATGCAGCACCTTCACATTTGTCTTACGACTAACCAATTTCTTGATCATTCAAATGCAATTTAAGCCCGGGTAAGGTTCCTCGCGTATCATCGAATTAAACCACATGTTCCTCCGCTTGTGCGGGCCCCCGTCAATTCCTTTGAGTTTCACCGTTGCCGGCGTACTCCCCAGGTGGAATACTTAACGCTTTCGCTTGGCCGCTTACTGTATATCGCAAACAGCGAGTATTCATCGTTTACTGTGTGGACTACCAGGGTATCTAATCCTGTTTGATACCCACACTTTCGAGCATCAGTGTCAGTTGCAGTCCAGTGAGCTGCCTTCGCAATCGGAGTTCTTCGTGATATCTAAGCATTTCACCGCTACACCACGAATTCCGCCCACCTCTACTGTACTCAAGACAGCCAGTATCAACTGCAATTTTACGGTTGAGCCGCAAACTTTCACAACTGACTTAACTGTCCACCTACGCTCCCTTTAAACCCAATAAATCCGGATAACGCTCGGATCCTCCGTATTACCGCGGCTGCTGGCACGGAGTTAGCCGATCCTTATTCATACGGTACATACAAAAATCCACACGTGGACAACTTTATTCCCGTATAAAAGAAGTTTACAACCCATAGGGCAGTCATCCTTCACGCTACTTGGCTGGTTCAGACTCCCGTCCATTGACCAATATTCCTCACTGCTGCCTCCCGTAGGAGTTTGGACCGTGTCTCAGTTCCAATGTGGGGGACCTTCCTCTCAGAACCCCTATCCATCGCGGTCTTGGTGGGCCGTTACCCCGCCAACAAACTAATGGAACGCATCCCCATCGATAACCGAAATTCTTTAATAGGATTATCATGCGATAATCATATGCCATCCGGTATTAATCTTTCTTTCGAAAGGCTATCCCGGAGTTATCGGCAGGTTGGATACGTGTTACTCACCCGTGCGCCGGTCGCCATCTTCAGTTTGCAAGCAAACTGAAATGCTGCCCCTCGACTTGCATGTGTTAAGCCTGTAGCTAGCGTTCATCCTGAGCCAGGATCAAACTCTTCATTGTAAAAGTATTGTTCATCTATCCCTAAGGATAGCGTTTTGCTCTGTTCAGGATGCCGTACAATTTATTGACTCTATTCCTATACCTATATTTATATAAGCATTGACGGTTCTATTTTAACTTGTACTACTTGTATTGTTTATCAATATTTCAAAGAACTTGCGCTTCGTTTTCAAAAGCGGGTGCAAAGGTAAGGGGTTTTATTTTAACCGCCAAACTTTTCGGGAGTTTTTTTTCGTTTTTCTTTTTCGGTTCGTTTCTCAGGCTCTCTTGGCGAAAGGGAAAGAAGGGACGAAAACGAAAAACGCTAAACCGCGTTTCTTTGCGAATCGGACTGCAAAGATAAGAACTTTATTTATTATAATCCAAACTTTTCCGGATCTTTTTTGTTCTTATAGTTAGGCGGTCCTACGCTTTGTCATCATGTCAATTCCGCAAGGCTATCCTCTCCTGGAAAGCGGGTGCAAAAGTACTCGCTTTTCGGATATACTCCAAATATATTCCACTGTTTTTTTGAAGTTTTTTTAAAGATATATGCTAACTAGCTGAATCATAACGATGTTGTAGAACATATTTTTTCAACAGCGGGAGAAAAGGACAATGGAAGCGAGGGAAAGGATACATTATTGTATTCATGCGTGCGTATGTGTGTGCGCGAAGGGAAAAAGAAGGAAGCGGGCAGGGCGGATACACACAGAAGTTTTTCGCACTTTCCTCTATCACCTATCACCTGTAATCATAAGCGTCCCTGTTCATCGGGGTTTAAGGCATGGTGATAGGTTATCCGCAACCTATCACCACACCTGTCACCTATCACCCGCCTATCACCGGGCGGCAGATGATGGGTAAAAAGCATAAACAATAGATATTCAGCACATTAACAACCTGAATACAGGATATGAATAACCAATTATATAGGATATTAATAACTCACATATAGGATATTAACAACCTATATACAGGGTGTTAATACTCAATACATAGGCTATTAACGGCTGAGAAGACAGGTAGTAATGACTGAAGAGCAAGTATCAAGAGCCGAAAGAGAGCGGTAGAACAGACAGTTTCAAGTAACAGAAAATGTTGTTTCACCACAGGAAACTAGAAGTTCAAGCAAATGAAACTAAAGGTTCAGGCAGATGAAACTAGAGTTTCAAGCGGGAGAAACAAAAGTTTCAAGCGGGTGAAACTAAAGTTTCATACGCAGGAAATAATTGGCGAAAAGCAGGATGGCAAGGACAGTGTGTAAGGATAAGTAAAGCAAAGCATAAGGATGAGCGAGGGAAAGGTGTAGGATACACCGCATCTGCAACCATCCTACACCACTATCCTACACCCTATTAATATACTAATATTCAATAACATAAGGTACGATTGGTGTAGGATGGCAGATGATTTGTCTATTCAAAGTTTCAGTGTGTTCCATGGATGTATTAGTCAAGTTAATGGCACAAATTAAGAGAATTATTCGGATAACAATGCTTCTTCAACGAGAAAAAGGGAAAGAGTATTTTTTCTGCAATTAATTTGCATTTTTCAATATATTATCCGAATATTGCAAAGATGAAAAGACACGCACATGAATCCAATTGATGAAAAAATCATAATCACAAAGCTAAAAGCGGGAGATAATGAAGCATACAAGTATTTGTATGACTTTCATTATGTAGCTCTCTGCAAATTTAGTTATTACATACTGAAAGATAAAACACAAGCTGAGAGTATAGTTAGCGATGTTATTTTTCATCTTTGGGAAATTAGAGATAATTTAGAGCTCATTCCTCCCCTTCGCAATTATCTAATAACGGCCGTACGTAATAAATGTCTTAATTATCTAGCACTCAAACAGCAAGAAGTAGAAATACGTTTTTCTTCCATAGAGCAAGGGGGCATTCAACTACAAAATATTATTCCGGATAATCAACAGCCTTTGGGTATTCTATTAAAACAAGAATTGGAAAATAAGATTCAAGAGGCGATAGACAAACTTCCTCCTGTATGTAAACAAGTATTCACTATGAGCCGTTTTCGGGAAATGAGCTACGAAGAAATTTCAAAAGAATTAGGCATTTCTATTAATACCGTTAAATACCACATAAAGAGTGCATTAGTCATATTAAAAAAGGAACTTGGAACTTTTTTATGCATTATTTTCGCTTTCTACCCTACCCTCTTATAAGAAAAAACTGTAGTATATATAAAGACAATCATTACTTATGAATGAACACTCACTACATACAGATACAATCAACGATTGGATTATCGGTTATCTGACAAACAGTCTGACACCGGAAGAGATGCAATCGTTGCAAAAATGGCTGAATGCTACGGAAGAAAACAGAAAGTATTTTTCCGATATGCAAGAAGTATGGATGGCTGCATCGGACGAAACGAATGACATGGACTTCGACAAAGAAAAAGCCTACCGACTATTCTTAAAACAAACAGAAGTTGCCGCACAGCAATGTATCAAGCAACGTAAAGTATTCCGGATACGCCCATGGATGTATGCCGCAGCAATGGTGATAGTCGTTTTCTTATGCGTAACAATTGCTTTCCAAACAGGTAAAAGCGTTATTCAAAATCAATTAACTCAGATCACCATTGAAGCGCCTTATGGTTCGAAAACCAAACTATATCTGCCGGACGGCACACTTGTTTGGCTGAATGCCGGCTCAAAAATGAGTTATGCACAGAATTTTGGCATCAATGAACGAACATTGAGCCTTACTGGAGAAGCTTATTTCGAGGTAATCAAAAATAAAAAAATCCCTTTTAAAGTGCACACCAACGAATTGGATGTCAAAGTATTAGGCACGAAATTTAATTTCAGGAACTATGAGGACGACCTCGAAGCAAAAGTGTGTTTGCTTGAAGGAAAAGTAGCCCTCAATACTAAGCAGAAAGAAACAATACTACATCCGGACCAGCAAGCGTTATTAGACAAAAAGACCGGAAAGTTATTGATTTCAAAGACAAAGGCCGCTTATAGTGCCGAATGGACAAACGATCGTCTTTATTTTGACGAAGCACTACTTCCTGATATTGCGAAAGAGCTTGAAAGAAGCTACAACATAAAAATAACAATTGCAGACGATGCCCTAAATTCGGTTCGATTCTATGGAAACTTCCGCAGAAGAGAACAGAATATACAGGAAATCATGGAAATACTATCGTCTACCGAGAAAATGACTTATACCATTAATGGGAAAAATATTGTGATCACACTTCCTAAATGAACCGATTGTGAAACCTTTTAAAATTAAAAAATATGAGAAGCAACTTTGAAAAGACATGATTTTACTCTCACTGATAGATATAAAAAAGGTCAGGTTCCTTTGCCCCCCTGACCCTTTTGACCTTCTATCTTAAAAGCCACTGTGACTTTGTTGATGAAAGCTTAGGCAAATATAAACAAATTCCTAAACTTTTCATCTTATTTATCAATTATTTATTCATTGACTTATGAAAACTAAGAAAAAAGTTTTTTTCATGGTCCTGCTCATGTTATGCCTTCATCTGAACTCTTTTGCCCAGCAAATCAACGTACAGTTGAAAAACGTAACAGTAAAACAAGCCATCGAAACAATACAGAAACAGAATGGATATTCGTTTACATTTGCAGCAAGTGACCTGAATACCCAAAAGATTATTACAGTAACAGCCAAAAACCTACCCATAGAAAAGGTAGTAGAACAGATTTTAATAGGACAAAATGTTAGTTATACAATTCAAGGTAAAGATATCATTATAAAGAAGAAAAGTAATCAAGCCACTCGACAAAAGAAAAAAAGTACAATCAGCGGAGTAATTACAGACAATTACGGAGAACCCATTATCGGTGCCAATATCAAAGAAAAGAACGGTACAAATGGGACTATCTCGGACATTGACGGAAAATTTCAACTCACCGTTGACGAAGGTAGTAACGTGCTAATATCTTACTTAGGGTATTTGTCACAGGAAGTGAGCACTAAAAATAAAGCGCACCTAGCTATTACAATGAAAGAAGACGCACAGGCATTGGATGAAGTCGTCGTAGTGGGATACGGAACAATGAAAAAAAGAGATTTGACCGGTGCCATTTCTTCTATCAAGATGGATGAAACTCCCGTACAAACCTTTACGACTGTGAGTCATGCGTTAGCCGGGAAAGCAGCAGGTTTACAAGTAGTGCAGACGAGTGCACAGGTAGGTGGTGGTAGTAGTTTCAACATACGTGGTGCTGCTTCTGTCGGTGCCGGAAATGATCCGCTTATCATCATCGACGGTTTTCCCGTTTCTTCCAGTTCTACACTTGGTTCGGGCAACCGTTATGATGCCGGTAAAACTGATAATATCCTTGAATCCATCAATCCGAATGATATTGAGTCAATAGAGGTTCTGAAAGATGCCAGTTCTACCGCTATCTACGGTGCAAGAGCCGGACACGGTGTGATTATCGTTACTACGAAGCGAGGAAAAGAAGGAAAAGCAAGTGTCAACTACTCCGCCAATGTCTCTGTGCAAAAAATGAAAAACTCATTCAAGATGTTGAACGGACAGGATTATATGTATCAAACCAACCGATATTATCACGAACTATGGCTGAAAGAAAAAGGAGAAGGTATTTACGAAGATTATATGATACCGAATGATGATGCCGCAGACTTTAAACCCAAATATTCAAATGATCAGATACTCAATGCACCGACAGTTCCCTGGTTTGATGAAATTACACGTACCGGATTGATGCACCAGCATAATGTTTCTATAAACGGAGGAACAGATAAGACAAAGTATATGGCTTCTATCAACTACCTCAAACACCAAGGTGTAGTGAAGAACAACGACATGGAACGCTTCACTGCAAAAATAAATCTGGACCAGCAGATTTCCAAGTATGTAAAGGCCGGACTGTCTTTCAATATCAGCCGTAATAACTACGATAATGTACCTTTGGGAAACGGCGAAAATGAAAATTCCGGTATCATTACTGCTGCCGTTGCTTTCAACCCGACTGTTCCCGTTAGAGATGAAGAAGGAAATTACTCGGCCAATCCGCAGATGCCTCAACTCCCGAACCCGGTTTCTCTCCTCGAAATTAATGATAAAACTGTGAAGGAACGATTGTTGGGCTCGGCTTATTTAGAAGTGGAACCTATCCAAGGACTGAAGTTGAAAGCTAATTTGGGTATCGACCGCAAATATCAGAAACGAAAAACTTATCTCCCCAAAACCACCCAATACGGTGCGGCAGTTAACGGTCAGGCATACTTGGGTCAAGAAGATAATAACGACTATTTAATGGACTTGACAGCCCATTACCAAAAGGTATTCGGGCAACATAGCTTCAATATCCTTTTCGGTTATTCCTATCAAAAGTTCAACACTGAAGGAATGAATGCGGGTAATCAGGATTTTATCAATGACTCATTTTTGTACAATAACCTGGGAGCAGGGAATTATAATCGTCCCCCGGTAGGCTCGTATGCTTCAGTCAGCAGTTTGAGTTCTTACTTTGGGCGTATCAATTATTCGTGGAAAGAGAAATATCTGCTCACTGCCACTCTTCGCGCCGATGGTGCCTCCAACTTTGCCAAAGGACATCAATGGGGATATTTTCCTTCCGTATCTGCAGGCTGGCGTTTCTCAGAAGAAAAATTCCTGAGCAGTTTATCTTCCACTATTCTTTCCAATGGGAAACTGCGTTTAAGCTGGGGACAAACCGGTAACTATAATGTAGGTAACGGAGCCCTCGACTATTATGGAGCAGATCCGTGGTACGGTAGTCAATTTGGTGATTCACAACACGTAGGAATCTATGTATCACAATTAGGTAACCCAAATCTGACTTGGGAGACGACAACCGAATTTAATATCGGTCTGGACTTGGGATTCTTCAATAACCGAATCAACCTGACTGCCGAATATTTCCAGCGTACCATCTCCGATTTGTTGGTGAGTGACAAAGCTATCCCTCACTACAATGAAGTGAAAAGTATCGCAGCCAATATCGGTTCGACTCAAAGTAATGGTGTGGAACTGACTCTGAATACACAAAATATACAGACTAAACAGTTTACATGGAGTACTGATTTAACATTCTCAACTTATAACGATCGCTGGAAAGAACGTGATCCAAACTGGAAACCTGCCGCCTATCAAAAAGAACAAGATCCTATTCGCGGAGTCTTTGCCTATGTCGCCGACGGTTTGCTGCAACCTGGTGAGGAAGCCCCCGCCCACCAACCGCAACTTCTTCCCGGACAAGTGAAACTCAAAAACATAAATGGAGACGATAAACTGGATGAGGAAGATATGGTTTTAATTGGGCGTAATGATCCTAAATTCATATTTGGCTTTAACAACAATTTTTCTTATAAGAATTTCGACCTTAATATATATATGTACGGACAGGTAGGAAAAATAGCAGGAGCAAACAGTTATTACGATGCTTGGGGATCTTACGGAAACCGTATCAAACTAGGGCAAAACGTGCCCATCTCTTTCAAGGATGCCTGGAGTTCAGACAATCAGACAAGTACACGTCCCAGCTTTATCGAGTCATCCTATGGTACCGGAGATCTGTTTCTCCAAAAAATTTCATTCTTGCGCATCAGAAATATCACATTAGGCTATACTGTCCCAATCAGTAAAAAGATCTGTAACCGCCTGCGAGTATATGCTGACGTCAACAATCCATGTGTATGGACCAACTGGAAAGGGCAGGATCCGGAAACGGACAGTAACACGAATGCTTATCCCAACGTCACAAGCTTTAGCATCGGAGTAGATATTTCATTCTAAATAAACCTAAAAGAATTGAACATGAAAAGAATTACAAAACTTATATATCTTGCTTTCGGAAGCTGTCTCATCGCAGGGCTGAATGCTTCCTGTGAACTCGTCTCCGAAAACTATGGTGAGATCAATACCAGTATCTTCCCGAAAACGGCAGAAGATGCTGACGCTATCACAACATCTGCTGCATACGCCACTTTTAAAAACAGCTTCTACGGTGGTATATTCAATGTGGCAACCGGCATACAGATAGTCAGCGATGAAGCCGGTGATTATGGAATGTGCAACTGGGGATGGGACCACATCAATTACGCCAATTGGAACACGCTCACTATATCCGGTGCCGGCAGTTGGCTGACCGTTGAAAGTTATGCTTATGTGAATGACATCAGTAAAATGACCCTGACTATCGACCGGCTCAACAATATTGAAATGGATGAGACCCTCAAGCAACAATATATTGCTGAACTTCGTCTGGGTAGAGGTTGGCTGGCCTATCTTCTCTACGATTTCTACGGACCGATTACCATTGCCGACCTACAAACTCTCAAGGATCCTATGGCGGAAAAAATCCTACCCCGGCTCAGCGAAGAGGAAATGCAGACATACATTGAAACCGAACTTACGGAAGCAAGTAAAATATTGCCTGCCAATTACAAAAAGGGGGATAAGAACTATGGACGTTTTACAGCCGGACTGGCACATACCGTTTTATTAAAACTTTATATGCTTACCAAACAGTGGGATAAGGCAGAAGCAGAAGGACGAGAATTGATGAAACCAGAATACGGTTTCGAACTTGTGCCCGAATACAAAGATATATTCACACTGGCAAATGAAAAGAATCCGGAAATTATCTGGGCCTGCCAATGTGCCAAAGGATATCAAGAACACAAATGGCAACCTCATGTATTACCTAACGATTATAACTTTACTCCCTATTTGGACAAAATGACCAAATGGAACGGGTATAAGATCTCGTGGAGTTTTATGCATACCTTTGATCCTGAAGACAAACGCTTGCTGACAATTGCATCTGAATACACCAGTAAAGATGGAGTTGTACATAATGAAAAGAATGACAGTCAGGATCCCTCAGCACAATTATATCTCGGAGCAGTTCCACTGAAATATGAATTTGATCCGGATTGCACGGGAGAAGATTCACAGATAGACTGGATTATCTATCGGTATGCCGATGTACTTACTTTGACAGCAGAAGCTATCGTACGCAACAAGAATGCGGTTACGAAGGAAGCTGTTGATTTACTTAATGAGGTACGTACCCGCTCACTTCCCGGCAAAGGGTATAGTTTGCAAGATTTGAACAGTGTTGATAAATTCTTGAAAGCTGTACTGGACGAAAGAGGTTGGGAATTATACTTCGAAGGAAACCGCCGCCAGGATCTAATCCGCTATGGAATATTTGTGGAAACGATTAAAAAGAAGGCTCAATCAATGGGTAAACAAACACTTGTGGATGAGAACCGTCACCGTTTTCCGATTCCACAGAGTATTATTGATGAAGGTAAGGGAGTAATCGAGCAAAATCCCGGTTATTAATAATTGAAAAGAAAAAACATGAAAAAGTTAATTTATAGCATCATCGGACTAGTAATGTTCGCCAGTTGCGAAGAAGATTATAAAACCGACATCACAATTCCAATGTCGGGCATATATCTAAATTCTCCCGCTGAAGGAGTAATTATGGATTTAAATGATGAAAGTAAAGATTCATATGAGTTTACATGGGATAAGGCTCCGGAACACGGTTCAGTACTGATATTCAGTACTACAAAAGACCTTGTGAAACAAGTTACTATTGAAGCAGGGACAGGGACAAGCTGTAGCATTTCAGCATTAACTATCAACCAATTACTATCTAAGTTGGATATTAAATCCGGGAATGAGAGACTCATATACTGGACTGTGAAAGATAAAAATAATCAGACTGCCGCCGCGTCAGAAGTCCGTACATTACAAGCCAGACGAATGAAAAGTGTCTTGCTCACTCCTGAAGACATGGCGACAGCCACTTTATTGGCAGATGCCACACAAACCAAAATAAAATTTGAATGGGATGCCTCAGTAATCGGTAAAGATACAGAATGTACAGTACTCCTTTCTCTGAATCCGGAAATGGACAACTTTGTAGAACTACCGACAAAAGGTACAGGAAGTGTTTCGATTACCCATGAAGAAATGGAACAAACAATCGAAAAACTATCTATCAAACGTTACCGGACCAATACGATCTATTGGAATGTCCGTGACAATACAAACCAGTCACTCGTTTCTCGTGTTGCCAATACATTGTACACAAACGATATGATGCGCCTTGTAGACACACGCGGAAATGAAACGATAACTTATCCTGTAGTCCGCGTGACATTCTCCGACGGAAGTTCACAAGTGTGGACAGCCAAAAACCTGAATACTACCAAATATCCGGACGGAACGGATATCGAATCCGAATACTACAGATATGCTCCCGAATCCCTTGGAGAAGACTGGATCAAAGCAATCGGTACATATTACAGTTTCGTGATTCGTGACCGGATTATCCCGAAAGGCTGGAGAATACCGACAGAAGCCGAATGGAATTATTTATTCTCCGAAGCCGGAAAAAATGGCGGATATAATGTTCTCAAAGATCCTGTATATTATTATAAGGATCCTACCGGTCAGGAACATTTGAACGAATGGGGACTGAGCTTTACTTCAGCAGGTACATGGAATTTGGATAGGGATGCAATCGAACTGGCTCAAGAGAAGTTCTACTTTATGGCCTCTGACCTAGGGGATCCTGCCACGTGGAATGATCCCTGGAGGGCTCTCATCCACGATAACAGCGAAACATTATGGGTATCTTGGGCTAAAGGAACCGTCATGCGCTATATCTATATAGAATAATCAATAAAACATGAATCATTATGAAAAGATATTACTTTCAAATTATATTAGTGTACTGCCTGACACTATTTGCCGGATGTTCAGACGCTGACTCTGAAGCGGGTCAGAATGGCATACCCAAAGGTTCAAGAGCGATTGACCTGCAACAAGACAGAAGCGGCCTTTTACGTAACCCTTGCATGGGCTGGGGACTTTATGACGATGCCGCCGGTAATGTAGCCAACGCAGAAGAATACTGGGCCGCACAAGACGAAGCTGCCCGTAACTATGCATCTTTCTTCTATATACGCTGGCGTTGGTCGGAAATGGAACCGGAGGAAGGAAAATACGCCTGGATATATGACGAGAATTATAAAAAGCTGATTCAAGGTGCACTCGACCGGGGATTGAAGTTATGTTTTCGTATCTATGATAACGGGCAAGATAACATTCGTCAGGGTACTCCCGAATATGTCCGTACCGCAGGCGCCCAAGGATATGAAGTCAACGGACAAAACGGAGTCAAACTATGGACTCCTTATGCCGACGATCCTATCTTTCAGCAGAAATATGAAAAGTTTATCGCCGCATTTGCCAAAGAATATGATAATCCGGATATCGTAGACTTTATTGACGGATACTCTTTGGGCTGGTGGGGCGAAGGTTCACATATCGAATACCTGAATTCAGATAAAAAGAAAGAAACATTCGACTGGTTTACGACGATGTATTATAAAAACTTCAAGCACATCATTCTAGTAGTACCATATAATAGTGAGATCGGATTCGGTACGGAAAAGGAAATCGCTGTTGACCAGAAAGGATATGGATTACGCAGAGACGGTTTAGGAAGTATGTGGTTCACTGAAAACGATGAGAAAGTGGCAAATGAAATGTATGGTAAAGTGTTAATGGTTGGCGAATGTGCCTACTGGGGAGGATATACAGCTGCTTATGAGCCTTTCAAAGATGATACAAAATACTCCTTTAAATCATGGAAGGATGTATATAATCAAAGTTTTGACCATGCCCAAACTTATCATTTTAACACTCTTGATCTAAGGACGATTACCGAAACTAAAGGATGGACGGGGCTAGCTCCCGAACTTGTTCGCAAATTCGTTCTGAATGGTGGATACAGAGTATATCCGACTTATGTAATTATGCCTTATGAAGCCTCATCAGGACAGACTGTTTCCATTTCTCATTCATGGCGGAACACCGGATACGGATATTTACCCAATAATATGAGGAATTGGAACTATAAATATAAACCGGCTTTCGCTCTGTTTGATGAAAACGGTAATCTGGTAAAATCATGGATTGATGAAGATGCCGAACCATCCCAATGGCTATCCAATCAACGTAAGAACTATACATACGAAGTGTCTTTAGAAGGAATTTCCAAAGGTAACTATCAATGGGCGGTAGCTATTATCGATAAGACTAAAGATAACAAACCCGGCATCAATATCAGCGTCAAAGATAAAGAGAAGAAGGACGGATGGACGTTTATCAGTAATATGACTGTCAACTAAATTAATTAGTCATGAGATACATATATCTATTTATATCTGTCTTCTTATCTGCTTTCTTATCCGGATGTTCACAGCAATATCAGAAAGTAGAAATCCAGGAAGACAGCGTGTCATTACTCCGCAATCCGTGTATGGGTTGGGGAGTATATGATGATGCCAATGATGAAGTGCAAAATGCGGATATTTACTGGGCTGCCCAAGACAGGGCAGCCCGTCAATATGCGTCGTTCCTATATGTAAGATGGAGATGGTCGGATATGGAACCGGAAGAGGGTAAGTATGCCTGGATATACGATGAAAATTACAAAAAGCTAATACAAGGTGCTTTGGATCGCGGATTGAAGTTATGTTTCCGTATCTATAATAACGGGCAAGATAATTTGCGTGCCGGGACTCCGGAATACGTACGACATGCCGGTGCTAAAGGTTATACAGTGAAAGGATTGAAAGGGGATCTTTGGACCCCTTATCCGGATGACTCTGTTTTTCAGGAAAAGTTGGAAAAATTTATCGAAGCCTTTGCCAAGGAATATGATAATCCGGATATAGTAGACTTTATAGATGGATACAGTCTAGGCTGGTGGGGAGAATGCCATCATGTAGTTCTTCAAGATCAAGAGAAGTTCGAACAAGTATTCGACTGGTTTACAACTTTATATTCAACCCGCTTTAGACGCGTTATTCTCGCTCTCCCCTTTGGAAGTCAGATCGGTTTTAATATCGAAAAGAGGATTGCTATTGACGGCAAAGGTTATGGCATGAGAAGAGATGGGTTGGGCAGTATGTGGTTCAGTGATGAGGAAAAAAGAATAGTAACGGATATGTATGGAAAAACACTTCTTATCGGAGAATCCTGCTATTGGGGATGTTCTTCTGACGATTGCACTCCATTCCGCTCGGATACACGTTATCAAATGAATTCATGGAGAGATGTCTATGAACAAACCTTTCAGCATGCCATTGAAGGTCATTTCAACACACTGGATTTGAGAGAACTTCCGGAAACGAAAGGATGGACAGAGAAAGCTAATGACTTAGTCCAGAAGTTCATCGTTCGAGGTGGCTACCGAATCCATCCTTGTAGCGTATCATTACCTGTTCAGGCTAAAACGAATTCGAGAGTCAATATCACACATGAGTGGAAAAACTCAGGGAACGGTTATCTACCTAATAATATGCCTAATTGGAATTATAAATATAAGCCTTATAATGTATTTATAACCATAGAACAACCAAAACTAATCAGAAATATCCGAGTGTAAATCTTTAATTACCAGCATATTCTAAAATTTAACACTTTTCGGTTGCCATTTGTCGCTTCCCAAATTTCCACATATTTTTGAGACGTATTTCTGACGTGGAGAATTTGCGGGGCTTGTTTTTTGTCACACCGTGCAGACAGTTGACAAGGGTTTACAACCGTTTACGACAAGCGACAATAACCGCCCCGATATGCGGAAACAGTCACACTGTGTAGAAAAGCGACAATGGTTGACTTCCGTTCACATCCGTTTACCATTTCAGAGATATAGGATTGAAGAAATGAACCATTAAACGATAAAACGGTATGAAAGCAACCAGAAAATGCAGTTTTTGCGGCAAGTCCTTTGTAACCCGAAGCGGTATGCAAAGATATTGCAGTGAGGCTTGTCAGGCAGAAGCCAAACGAGCCAGAGTGATGCAGAAGAACAACCTCTTCAAAGTCGCCCAACCCTTGATGGAGATACAGCATCAGGAGTATCTCACCTTTTCCAAAGCAGCCATCCTCATGGGCTGTTCCCGACAGTACATTTACAAACTTGTAGCCATCGGCAAGCTGAAAGCCTCACGCATCAGCAACCGCATGGCATTCATCCGCAGAGCCGACATCGAGCAGATGTTGGAGGGCAATCCCTATCACCGCATCCTGCCCGGCAACACCTCCACACCAAGGAAATCATCTTCATCTTCCTTACCTGCCAAAAGAGAAAAAAGGGAAAAGGAAAGCGAAGAAGTGTTGGACTTCTATTCGGGCGAGGAGGTGATGTCCCTTTTTAAGGTAAAGCAGTCATGGCTTTACACTTCCGCCAAGCGTAACCATATCCCCATCTGCCGTATCGCAGGAAAGAACTATTACAGCAAGAAGCATATTGACGAGTTTTTCGGTGTGGCAGTTGATATTAGCGAAATTACCGACTGGCTACTGACCGAGGAGGTGGAGGAACTGTTCGGCATGAAGCCGACCGCACTCCGTGCCTACACCTATCGCCATAAGATACCCACTAAAAGAGAGTACGGGCGTACCTATTACTCCAAATCACATTTGAACGAACTCCGCAGAACTGACCTTGTGAACGATGAACGCTACTATACCGTTGAGCAGGTGCAGCAAATCTATGGTCTTTCGTCAGCCAACATCTGCCATATCGTCAAGGTGAAGCACATCGAAAAGATAAAGGTGGGTGTGAAAAACCTGCTTTTGCGCTCAGATGTGGAGCGTGTCATGGCTGAAAGGAACAAATAACCGTGAAAAATCGGGATTATCGAAAATTATTTCAAAATGATGTATCGTGGAGGTATTCACGGATATTTCACGTTGTTCCTTTGCCATCGGAAACATGGATACAACTCCAAAATGTATACAACCAATTAAAACATAATTATTATGAGTAAATGCAAAACAGTTACCTTGCGTAAGCGCAAGATTAAGAACGGGACACAGTATTCACTATGCCTTGACTACTATCCCGGCTACCGTGACAATGTCACCATGAGAGTGATTACACGTGAAGCCTTAGGAATTTACATCTTCGCCAAACCTGCAAACCAGCAGGAACGGGACTTCAACGCACGCATGATGAAGAAAGCGGTCATCCTGCGCAACCAGCGCTACGAAGCCATTTTCAATGAAAACAACGGCTTTTTTGACAAGACCAAGATGAAGGGCGATTTCCTTGCCTATTTCAAAGGACTGGCTGACCGCAAGAATATCAAGTGGCAGCACGTATACAAGCATTTCCAGCGGTTCGTGAACGGCAAATGCACCTTTGAGGAGGTGGATGTGGATTTGTGCCGCAAGTTCATGGAATACCTGCTTGATGCACCCCAATCCATCCACACCAACCAAAAGCTGCACATCAACTCCGCAGCAGGCTATTGGTCAACTTTCCGTGCCGTGCTGCACACCGCTTACCGTGACAGGAAGATAAAGGAGAACCCAAACGGCTTCTTAGACCGCATCGAGTGCATTCCCACCATCAGGGAGCATTTGAGCCAAGAGGAACTGATACGGCTTGCCGAAACACCCTGTGAGGAGGAGGTCTTGAAAAAAGCTTTTCTTTTCGCCTGTCTTACGGGACTGAGAAAGAGCGACATCAGACAGCTCACGTGGCAGCAGATACAACCATACACCAACGGCAGGATGTTCGTTACCACCCGTATGCAGAAAACCAAAGAAATAGTGCATAACCCCATCAGTGATGAAGCCTATGGACTGCTGGGAGAACGGGGCGAGGGACTTATCTTTGAGGATTTCAAGGACAAGATGCTGCAAGGACCACTCCAACGGTGGCTCACGGCAGCAGGGATAACCAAGAAAATCACCTTTCACTGTACCCGCCACAGCTTCGGAAGCCTGCACGTGGAAATGGGAACGGACATGGCTGTCATCCAAGCCTATCTCGGACATAAGAACATTACCACCACACAAATCTATTCCAAGATAGCAGCGCAGCAGATGTGTCAGGTGGTGGACAAGATAACCTTGAAGCGCAAGGAGGCATAAATGTCTCACATTGACAGGTATTCAGAGGGGCGGTTATGGCTACAAGGCTATAATCGCCCCTCTATGTTTTTGGCTTGATGCCACCATTTATAAGCCCCTCAGAGTATGAAACAGAGTATGATATGATGACATTTCGTGAAATACATTGAAAAAGACCGTTCTAACCGCAAATAACGGGCAGTAATTGGGAAAAATAGCATTAACTTTGCACAAAATAATACAGGAACATTCAATCTCTCAACGAAATATGGAATCATCAATCAAGGACAAATACATCATCTTGGGCTTTGTCGGCTTCGCCATCGTCCTAATATCTTCCATTGCCACGCTGGTAATAGCGGACAGCTTCAACCAAGACAACTTTGTCAGGTGGATAGTATTCGTATGCTGTAACCTGTTGGGATGGTTGCTCTATCTCTCCTTTCAGACACTTATCTTTGATACATACGAAATCTACAAAATCAAGTTCGGCAAGAAAGAAACGATTGCCGAAGCCATAGAGGTGCAGGAAGAACTGTCACAAAATACACTTGAAGAAGCCACATCTGTGCCTGGACCTACATCAGTCCCTGAGCCTGTACCCGAATCATCCCCGACAAAAGAAGAGACACTTATCCAAACACAACCGATAGAGCTTACTATCGCCCCGGATCTTCACGAAAAGAACCGTGCCAATTACGCAAGCAGAGAGCAACGGGAAAAGGAAGAGCGCATCCGCATGGTCATGGAGTATTGCCATTATTACCTGCCTCGCATTGCCGACCAAGAAACCGTGAACCACATCTGTACTGAGGTGGACAAATGGATGAATCTTAACACTTATACCCCGAAGCCCATACAAAGACCGTTTACCAAAGACATCAACAACATTCCACTCCGTCACTTCGTATGGAATATCTCTGAGCGTTTCCTGTACAAGAGATACTACAATGGGGATAACCGTGCCAAGTTCATCAAAGCCCTTTTCCCGAAATCGTTTGCTGATACAGACTTATCAACCATCAAGAATTTCAAGGTAGAGCCGTTAAAGACGGAAATTCCCATTGATGAACCCGAAAACGGCAAACTTGATTTCCACTATCCCGAGGATTATGTGCGGAATTAGGATAATCACGACACCAACGACAACCATCCGGTAACTCATAACCGCCTGTTTTACATCGTTTCCCGAGTAATTTTACCCGTCATTTATGGCTGGGCTTAATTATTCGGGAATTATTTTGCAATGACGTGTCGTGGAGATATTCACGGATATATCATTTCAGTCCTTTGCGCCAAGTCTTACAAAAGAGACGAGTACGCGAATGGAAAAATCAATTCTTACCTTCAACGACCTCCCCGAGGTTGTCGCTCAGCTTCGAGACGAAGTGATGAGCCTGAAAAGCCTGCTCGCCGAGCAGCGCAGTGTGAACAATGCCAAAACGGTGGACACCCACGTGCCCATGTCTGTGGACGAGGCAGCAGAGTATTTAGGTATCCCTAAGGGTACGCTCTACATGAAACTGTCAGAAGGGACAATCCCTGCCACCAAGCCCGGCAAACGCTATTGCCTTTACCGTGACGAACTGGACAAGTGGCTGGAAACCGCCCGAAAGAATCCCATACCGTTGTCAGACGAGGAACTGAACAAGTCCTTATCCTCTTCCCACCGTCGCAAGCCCAACCCACGTAACTGGTGAATGATATGGAAGAGGATAAGAACTATATCAACCTGATACGTGGCGACCTCACAAAAGCATCCCAAGCGCATAACGGTATGCCCGACAGTGTAGGCATGATGAATATCAAGACGGCAAACCAAACCATTCTTGAAGCATCGTTATTGCCTACGCCCCGTGCGCTGTGGGACAGCTTTTGGTACGAGGGGGAACTCTCCTGCTTGTTTGCCGATTCCAACGTGGGCAAGTCCATCCTTGCCGTGCAGATAGCCGACCGCATCGCCCGAACCGACAATGTGCTGTATCTGGACTTTGAACTGTCCGAAAAGCAGTTCCAGCTCCGCTATACCAACGAGCATGGAGAGCTCTACACCTTTCCCGACAAACTCTATCGGGTGTCTATTGACTGCAACCAGCTTTTGGATGCCAACTTTGAGGAAGCTATCATAGGCGGCATTGAACAGATGGCTGTGCAGACCGACTGCAAGATTTTCATCATTGACAATCTTACCTACCTGTGTTGCGCCATGGAGAAAGGCGATGCCGCAGGACGGCTGATGATTCAGCTGAACAATCTCAAAAAGAGATATGCGCTCTCTATCCTTGTCCTAGCACATACGCCCAAACGCTCTTTGGATTGTCCCATCACATCCAACGACCTTGCCGGAAGCAAACGGCTCTACAATTTCTTTGACAGCGTGTTCACCATTGGAAAAAGTGCCCAAGACGGAGGGCTTCGCTATGTGAAGCAGCTTAAAGTGCGCTATGGCACGTTCTCTCATGATGCGGATAATGTAATCGTTTACGAGATTGACAAGGTGGATGCTTTCTTGCAGTTCGTGTTCAGGGGCTATTCCACGGAAAAGGAACACTTGAAAAAATTGGGCGACAATGAATCAAGCCAAAGGGATTGCCAAATTCTGCAACTCTCCCAATCGGGCAAGTCCGTCAGGGAGATAGCCTCACAGGTGAATTGTGGCAAGTCCACCGTAAACCGTATCATCCAGCGCAGCAAAGAGAGTAAAAACGCAGGTGTCCCAAGTGTCCCACTGTCCCAACCCTTAGAGTGTGGGACAATGGGACAGGATGGGACAGCCGACAATCAACCATCAAAAACGGACTAAGCTATGGGCAATTATTCATTACAGAAGTATAAAGGAACGGCAACACGGCATACCTGCCCCAAATGCGGAGACAGGCATTCTTTCGTCTATTACGTGGACGAAAATAATGTGCCGTTGCATCCATCGGTCGGCAGATGTAACCACGAAAGCGGTTGTGGGTATCACTACACTCCGAAAGAGTATTTTCAAGAGCATCCTGAACACAGAACTACCAATGATTTCTCTTTTGACAGGCAAAGAGCAGAGCAGAAGAAAGTGAAGCAGCAAAGTAAGCCGACAGCCATCGGCTATATTCCCCCTCACTATGTGGAGAAGTCGCAAAGCGAGCGTAGCAATTTCTTCCGTTTCCTCTTCACACTCCTTACTTCCTACTATGGCGACAAGGCGAAAGAGGTGTTGAAGCGGTTGTTGGAGGAATACCGTTTGGGGGCTACCCGTGACGGCTCTGTTATCTTTTGGCAGATAGACAGGACGGGCAAGGTACGCACGGGAAAGGTGATGCAGTACAATCCCGAAGACGGACACCGTATCAAGGGAGGACAGACATCGGCAGTGAACTGGATACACAGCATATTGAAAAAGCAGCGTGTGTTGGCAGAGGATTGGCAACTATCCCAATGCCTTTTCGGGGAACACTTGTTGAAAACGCATCCCGACAAGGTGGTGGTCTTGGTGGAATCCGAGAAGAGTGCCGTTATCGGTTCTGCTATCTTCCCCGATTATGTATGGCTGGCTACGGGTGGTAAGAGTCAGATGAGAGAAGAGAAACTCCGTGTACTGTCAGGGCGAACCGTGCTTCTCTTTCCCGATGCCGATGCTTATGCCGAGTGGAAACAGCGAGCCGAGAGCATGTACTTTTGTAAGGTGGTGGTTTCGGACATCATCGAAAGGAATGCCACCCCGAAACAAAAAGAAGCCCATATCGACATAGCCGATTGGATTATCTTTCAGATACGGGAGGGCAAGGTGATGAGTACAGCCAACCACTTGGTCGAGGCTGAGAGAATCCTCCAGCGGATGATAGAGAAGAATCCCGTCCTGCAAAAACTGATAGACGATTTAGACCTTGTGCTGGTCGGTGCATCTCCAATCGGCAACGATGATGAAAAACCTCCCTGACGGAGGAGAGCGGAAGCCGTAGGCTGGAGTTTGCAGACAATGGCTTGCCATTGATATAGCCCACTATAACTACACGCTCCGCTTACGTAGTTGTGGGCTCTCCCGAGGGGATTAGGGTTTTACCCTAATGACCCACTCAGGGCGTTTCTCCCCTGAGAACCCAGAGCAAAGAGTGACCCTCTCTTTGCAATCTCCGCTTATGGGTTGCACCCCTAAGAACCCCATGCGTTTACGGACAGCGGAAAAGCAAACAATAAAGTACAAACCAAAAAACAAGTATCTATGGCAACAAAATCAAGCATACATATCAAGCCCTGCAACATCGCATCGAGCGAGGCTCACAACAGGAGGACTGCCGAATACATGCGCCACATCGGAGAGTCCAGAATCTATGTCGTTCCTGAACTATCCACCGATAACGAACAGTGGATAAATCCCGACTTCGGCAGTCCGGATTTGCGGATGCATTATGACAATATCAGACAGATGGTAAAGGAAAAGACCGGACGTGCCATGCAGGAAAAGGAGCGTGAACGCAAAGGCAAGAACGGTAAAATAGTCAAGATTGCGGGATGCTCCCCCATACGTGAAGGAGTGCTGCTTGTCAGGTCGGACACCACACTGGCAGACGTGCGTAAATTCGGTGAGGAGTGTCAAAGACGCTGGGGAATCACACCGCTGCAAATCTTCCTGCACAAGGATGAAGGGCATTGGCTGAACGGTCAGCCGGAAGCGGAAGACAGGGAAAGCTTCAAAGTCGGGGACAGATGGTTCAAGCCGAACTATCATGCCCATATCGTTTTCGACTGGATGAACCACGAAACAGGAAAGAGCCGAAAGCTCAATGACGATGACATGATGCAGATGCAGACCCTTGCATCCGACATCCTGCTGATGGAACGCGGGCAGTCAAAGGCTGTCACTGGTAAGGAGCATCTGGAACGGAACGACTTTATCATTGAGAAGCAGAAAGCTGAACTGCAACGCATGGATGCAGCCAAACGGCACAAAGAAGAACAGATAAATCTTGCCGAGCAGGAACTGAAACAGGTGAAATCAGAAATACGCACTGACAAGTTAAAGAAGACAGCCACCACGGCAGCGACAGCCATAACTAGTGGAGTTGCTTCTCTTTTCGGGAGTGGAAAACTGAAAGAACTGGAACGTGCCAACGAAAAACTGCAAGACGAGGTTTCAAAACGGAACACCAATATTGAAAAATTGCAGAGCCAAGTACAGCAGATGCAGAAACAGCATGATACGCAAATCCACAATCTCAGAGAAATGCACAGGCAGGAACTTGACATGAAAGAAAAAGAACTGTCACGGCTCGCCAGAATCATAGACAAGGCTTTCAGGTGGTTTCCGATGTTCAGGGAAATGCTGCGCATGGAAAAGTTTTGTGCCATGCTGGGATTCTCTAAAGAAATGACTGAAAGTCTTATAGTCAAAAAAGAAGCCCTGAAATGTAGCGGTAAAATCTATTCCGAGCAACACAGGCGGAACTTTGATATAAAGGATGATATTTTAAGGGTGGAAAATGACCCTGACGATGAAAGCAGGCTGAACCTGACAATAAACAGGAAGCCGATTGCCGACTGGTTCAGGGAGCAATGGCACAGGCTTAGATATGGAGCAAGAGTGCCGCAACAGGAAGAAAGAAAAAGTAGAGGATTCAAATTATAATAGAAGCAATTTGATTAGTAATCTAAAAGCACTCCGATAACGATTAGAGTGCTTTTAGATTGTTTATCATTAATTATCAAAGCAAGTGCAGTTTAAGATTTTACTGAAGTTTGCATTAATAAAGAATATACTACAGCTGATATATGCGCAACATATTGTGACGCTTGTGATTCATTTCCCTTGAAATCCTTAACAAATACCGCTAAGGTATAACTGATATTATTAGGCAGACATATATAGGCAACATCATTGTGAGCTGCAAGAACACCATTTTCATTAACATCACCTGAACCTGTCTTATGCGCTATAACAACCCCTTCTTTATCAAGAAGTGGAGCTGCTATCCTATCTACACCTGTTTTGCATTCTTTTAACGTATTCTTAATGAAACTTTGTTTCTCATCATCGATAAGACCTTCAGTAAACAAACGATTCATCAACATTGCAGCACCAAGAGGAGATGTATAGTTAGAGTAAGCCTTGTTATGGTCAGCCGACATTTCCTCTTCCGTATAAGCTATCTGAAAACTTGAACGAGGAATGAGTGTGGCTATAAAACTATCTGTTTGAGCGACATTAACCATATCCTTAAACATAAGGTTGCTTGCATTGTTGTCACTCTGAGTAAGAGTATAACGCAGCAAATCTCTCACTGTCAATGATATGACTGGCCCTGAATAATCTTTCAGCATAGGACTCCAAGTCTTTGGGTCAAGTTTATCCCTATTTATATTTACTAAGGTATCAAGTGAAATTCCTTTATTGTCAAAGTCATTACAAAGAGCTAATGCCTGATGAACCTTAAACACACTCATCATAGGATAAACACTCTTATTATTGACCTTAACCGTATCTCTGTTATTAACAATAACCGCCACACCAATTTCGCCAGGACAAGCTGAGACAATTTGAGAAATGCTATCAGTCAAAACATTTGTTAAAGGAGGATTTGCGCTATCTTTTGTCGCTGATTTATGGAACAATGAAAATACCAAGATGAAAATGCAAACTAAAGCTATACTCAAAACTACGATTTGTTTTTTTCTGTTTTTTTCCATGTTTATATTATTTATGGTGAGTTCTATCAATTCAATTTATCCTCTTGTATCAGACAGCAGAACTCTTTAACTGCCCAATTTGTGAGCTTTAGTCTTGCAAATTTAGCGAATATTTTCTACCCCCCCCCGATTTTTACAATAATTAACTTGTGTTTGTTGTAAAAATTGGATGTGCAGGCATAATTCACCCCAACAACTCAGGTTTCAGCCTGATTATTTGCGTGTAACGACTGATGTTATACACAAGACTGGTGAATGCTACATTGGCTTTAGCACGAATAAGCCCTACTGTACGCACCACAAGTCCACGCATGGTTTGTTCCTCAAACCCGAATACATGCTCGACAAGGCAACGTGTCTTGGATTTTTTCCTATTGTCTGATTTCTGCTCCTTGGTAAGCGGACGGTTACGGTAGCCCTTTTCGCAAATTATCGGATTCATCTTATGCTGTTTTACAATCTCCTCTTGTCCGACATAACCGGCGTCCAAATACAAGTCCTTGCCTTCGTCTTTTTCATCCAGCAGTCCTTCAAAGCCTTTGGAATCATGCACTTCTGCCGACGTGGTATCATAAGAAAGTATGATCTTATTGCGTTTCTCAACTTTAGTATGCTGCTTGTAGCCGTAAAAAGTCTCATCACGCTTCTTTGTCCAGCGGGCATCTACATCCTTGTGGCACTTCTTGTGGGGATTGTCATTCCACAACTTATCACCCGCTCCCTGTTTTATCTGCTCATTTTCATCACGGGTGTTACGTTGGCGAGGGGCAATAACAAAACTGGCATCAATGATGCGACCCTCATTGAATTGCAGACCCTTACTTTCCATGAAACTATGAAATTCCGAAAAAAGCTTGTCATAAACGCCTGTATTTGTCAGGAGTTCGCGATACTTCCACACCGTCTTCTCGTCAGGAACATCGTCAACACATTCAATACCAAGAAACTTGCGGAAACTCGTACGGTCAACTATCTGATACTCTATCTGATGGTCACTCAAACCATAATAACGCTGAAGAAACAAGACCTTGAACATCAGCACACAGTCTATCGGCGGACGACCGGCATTACTTTTGCGCTCTCCGGTAAAAAGGGCTGATTCAAGAGTAGGACGAAAGATCTCAAAATCAACATACTGAGACAACACTTCAAGAGGATTGCCCATTTCATTCAAACGCAATTCACGATTCTCTGACTCAAATAGTTGATTATAACGAAGCTTACGGTATCGGGATAACTTGTTCATTATAAAATTCTTATTTTCTGCAAATTTACGCTCTTGGAACCATATAAACAACTGTACTACAATATTTTAATTTATAGAACTCCTCTTATATTTGTTTGACGAGAATATCTTTATTTGCCGACAAAGGTACATAACTTTACGGAAAAATATGTTTCTAAAATATATAAATAGACAGCTGTGGGGAAAATGTGGGGAAAAATTAGATAATTAAAAAGGCTAAATGACTGGAAATAATCACTTAGCCTTTTAATCCGTACCCAGACCCGTACTTCGTAATTGCTGCGCCCATCATTCAAGACTGTCAAATCGGGTCTTTCCTGTCAAGCCAATGATGCCTATGCGTATGCCAAACACATGGATTACGGATTTCTCGTTCCGTGAACAAACACTTTATCCGCAACTCTGCTATGTGGTGTATTGGCTTAACTCCATTTCTATGGGCAACACTTTTGTTGCAGATTTCAAGCAGCTTTTATCGAAATACCCATCAGTAAGAACTCGTTTATTAGGCTTTCCTCATAATTGGGAACAAGAGCCTTTGTGGAGATAAAATAATTGCCCTGTTTCTTAAAAAGCACTGGGGCAAACCAGCTCCGTCTTTAATTGTTTCCAATAAATGGATTGTTTCAAGCCCCTATAGAAAGAGAACAAAAATTCCTGTGTGAAAATTAATCTACGACAAGGAGCAAGCAAGGAGCAATATCAAACAAAAATCAATACCTTTGCAGTACATATGAGATAGACCAAAACAAAAGTGGAATATCGGAAACGAATAGCAAGGAAAAGAGAAGAAACGACCCAAGTTGATGTCCTTTTTGAGTTAATAATCAATAAAAGCGTTAAATCTTCACCTTTTAGAATGTGCAATTAAAAATAACAACCATATTTCTGACTTATTATCTATAAAATATTGAGTAATAATCGGTTGTAAATACTGCCTTTGCATTATTTGACCAGCAAGGGAATCTTGTACAAACATGGGTAGATGGCAGTGCCGAACCTTCGGACTGGCTACATAATGAAAAACATTCTTATACTTATTCTATTTCTTTGGCTGATGTACCCAAAGGTACTTATCAGTGGGCAGTGGCTATTGTTGACCAAACTAAAAATCAGCAACCGGGAATAAAATTAGCAGTCAGAGACAGAGAAAAGAAGAATGATTGGATTTTGCTTAATGATATAATTATTCAATAAATAAAAAACGAGATGGAGAGTCATCGTATTTTCCATCTCTCTAAAAAACACAACTGTATGAGAATACCATATATATTCATTTTCCTACTAATAGCAAATGTTTTTCTATTTCCTATTAAAGCGGCGGATAACATTCGTTTCATACCACAGCCTGCTGAGATTTTGATGCAATCCGGCACATTCAGACTGGATGGTTCAGCTACCATTTCGTTTTCGAAAGAATTAAACAAGGAAGTATCTTTACTAAAGAACTATTTACATGAATTAGGGTTGACTGCAGCACTATCTATGGATAAATCTGACGCAATGATTCAGCTACAGCTATCCGAAACTGTTCTTCCTGCACATAAAGAAGGATATATCCTGCAAATTTCAAATCGAAATATACAGATTAAATCGTCTTCGGCTACCGGCATATTTTATGGTATCCAAACACTAAGACAACTCGTTGAAAAATATCCGAACCGGATACTTCCCCAATTAACTATTACCGATTATCCAGCTTTCAGTTGGAGAGCTCTCATGTTGGATGAAGCACGCTATTTCAAAGGAAAAGAAGTGGTATGCCGCTTACTTGACCAAATGGCCTATCTGAAAATGAATACATTCCATTGGCACTTGACCGATGATCAAGGTTGGCGGATAGAGATAAAGAAATTTCCAAAACTTACCGAAATCGGTTCTCATCGTGCTTCCAGCGAAATAAATCATTTTGGAAGTGATGTATTTGATAGCAAACCACACAGCGGATATTATACTCAAAAAGAGATAAAGGAAATTATTGAATATGCCTATGAGCGACATATTAATATTATTCCGGAAATTGAGATGCCCGGACATGCTAGTGCTGCTATCGCTTCTTATCCATGGCTAGGAACAAAGAACACGCCTATTAGTGTACCGGGAAAATTCGGCGTTCATTATAATGTATACAATATAGCCGACCCTAAGGTAGTGAATGCACTAAAGGATATTCTAAGCGAAGTCATTGAACTGTTTCCTTCTCCGGTTATTCACATTGGAGGTGACGAGGTAAAATATAATCATTGGAAGGAATCTTCTGTAATACAAGCCTATATGCAAAAATATGCACTACAAACACCAGCTGAGTTACAGGTGCATTTCACTAATGGAATTTCAAACTGGTTGTCCTCCAAAGGAAAAAGAATGATGGGATGGAATGAAATCACTGGTAACAAACTTCACGAATACCAGTCTTCCACAGACACTGCCGTTCAAAATGAGAAATTAGCAAAGAATGCTATTGTACATTGTTGGAAAGGTGATTATTCTTTGATTAAAGAAACCATTGAAAAAGGATATGATATAGTAAATGCTTATCATGAATATACTTACCTCGATTATAGTTATGAAAAGATTCCATTAAAAAAAGCATATCAGTTTAATCCGATACCCGAGGGGTTGACATCTGAACAACGTAACCATGTGTTAGGTATCAGTTGCCAGATGTGGGGAGAATTTACTCCGACCGTAGAAAGTATGAATCGATTGCTCTTTCCTAGAATAGCAGCGTATGCAGAAACCGGATGGTGTCAGGAGAAGAATAAGAATTATCAAATGTTTTCAAAAGCATTAGAAAATGATAAGAAACTTCAGATAAAATAAATCCATGCAAGATACACCGCATCTGCAACCATCCTACACCACTATCCTACACCCTATTAATATACTAGTATTCAGCAATATAAGGTGCGATTGGTGTAGGATGACAGATGATTTGTCTATTCAAATGCATAAGAGAATAAGGAAACAGAAGATACTAAATATAAGTAACGCCAAAAGCTATTCTTCTATCTCCCAAGTATCAGTCCTGAATGAGGAAACAGGTATGCCATAACGACTGTAAAGTGTCCCTTTCTCATAATTTCGAAAACAATAGCGGACTGCCACAGGAAAAGGAACTTTGTCACAACTCACCTCCAGACGTCCTGTGTATTTTTCAATTTGTGCAGTAGCGGGATAAAAGACACGATCATCTCCAGCCACTTGCACACCTGAGAAAGTAGCCCCCAACGGCGCAAGTCCTTCGATACCGCAATCAAAAGTGAGGTATGCTTTACCTTCACTCACTTCCATTGATTGGCAAACAGGCGTGTCCGGCACAAATCCCCCGAACCCGTAACTGCCGGAAAGAGCCAGCAACGCCAACCGCTCCCCCACTCTACGTTTCCGAGCCGGATGAATACAGTCACGATCTCCAATATCCATCGTTACCACCATATTGCAGTTCGGAATCTCTTTTAGGTTTTGCAACTGAGCCTCACGTAACAAGGCACTCCCGACCAGTTCTTCACCTTCGTATGCGAAAGGAGCAATCTGCACATAATAAAACGGTAACTCACCTTGCCCCCACTTCTCACGCAACATCTTGGCAAAGGCTGGATGTAACTTACGATATAAACCGGGATTTTTGCGGTTGGATTCACCCTGATACCACAGAAATCCTTTGATGGTATACCGTTCGGCAGGAGCAATCATAGCATTGTAAAGCATACAAGGCTGATATTTCGGATGTTCAATAAATGCTGTATCGTCAAGAAAAGCAAGATCGAAGGTGTCGAAAGAAGTTAACGTCTCACGGTTCATCCAAGCTTGAATAGCCGTTCCACCCCACGAGGAAATGATAATGCCGACAGGCACATCAAGTACTTCCTGAAGATAGTTTGCAAAGAAATAAGCGGTTGCGCTGGTTTCCGCAACTACCTCCGGAGTATTTTTCAACCAACGTGCCTGACACTCTTTCTGTGGCGTCCGCGCCCCTTCCTGCCCAATAGTACAAATCCGTATAGGCCGTGAGGGACGGGCATGAACAATCATATCCACCGCTTCATCAATAGGTTGGTTGGCTTTTCCTTTTAACGGCATTTCCATATTTGACTGACCGGCACAAAACCACACTTCACCAATAAGGATACCATGAAGCGTCAATGTTTCTTCCTCATTCAAGCCCGTTTCACGTTCGCTGAAACGAATGGAATAAGGACCACCGGCTACTGGTGTTTGTAGCTTCACACGCCATGCACCCGTCGCATCGGTACGGGCTGCGTACGTTTTCTTATCCCAAGAGGGACAGATAAATACCGTTTCGCCAGATGACGCCACACCCCAAATTTGTACCTCTGTCTGCTGTTGCAAAACCATATTATCGGTAAAGAGGGAAGATAAAACGACTTTAGCAGGTACGTTTATCACACCCAATATCATTCCTATAAAAATAAATATCCTTCGCATCATTTGATCGTATAATTTTTCTTTTCCTTTCCTATGCCTTTCAAGGTAATTGATTTCCAAGCGTCAGGAAGCGTTCCTTTTCCGGCAACAATCCCTTTATCCGTAATATCCAGTCCGCCAAATCCCATCAATACCGACTGCAACACACCGCCAGCCCCTGTCAGGAAATAGGGATTCGTACCACCGTCAAATTCAGCTATCACCCGGAATGGCGGATTCAGATTGGGACAATAGGAATCCCTAAAATAATGCCATGCACGTTCACGATCTCCCAATCGAGTAAACAAAATGGAGTAAATGGACTTCGACATGGCAGGTGTTTTCTTTCTCGGAACAGTCTGAAGATAGTATTCGAGATCTTTTCGAATTTGCTCTTTATCCGTAACAAGCTTTAAAGGGAAAGCCAACAGGCAAACATCGGCCTGCTTCGTTATAGCTCCGTCATACGTATCATGTTCTGCCGTTACTCCATTGGCCAGTTGCCGGAAACGGAGTTTTCCCGCAACAGTCGCCCACATCGGGTCAGATTTCATATTCAGCAGTTTGGCAGCTTTGCAGGCAGCTTCCAAAGTAGATTTTGCGACACCGTTTGTATAAGCATTATTATTCACGTTCTTTCCCCCTTGAGGATTCTGATTCCATTCATCCGCTCCAATCACATTCCTGATTTCATACTCTCCTGCTTCATTCGGTTCCGAACGGCTCACCCAATAATCGGCAGCGGCACTAATGATGGGAAATCCCTTTTGGCGAAGCCATTCCAAATCCTGCACCACTGAATAATATTGCCAGGTTGCCATAGCCACATCCCCTGTAATATGATTTTCGAAAGGACCATAGATGTTGGTTACCGTATTATCCTCGTTTCCCTTATCACTACTTTCCCATGGATACATTGCTCCTTTGTAACCGTGCATAAAAGCATTATGCTTGGCTGCGTCCAGACGTTGATAACGATACTCTATCATTGATTCCGCCAATTCGGGATGAAGTAGTAACAAAGCCGGAAAAATCCACGTATCAGCATCCCAAAACACGTGTCCGTTATAGCCGAAGCCCGAAAGTCCCATCGGAGAACAGGACAATCCCGAGCCTTCACGCACAAAAGCATACGTATGATAAAGCATACTGTGAATATCCTGTTGCGACTGAAGATCGCCCTCAATCACTATATCACTTTCCCAAAGTTTACCCCATGCAGCCTCGTGCTTACTCCACAATCGTTCGACACCTTCTATCGCAGCAAATGCCGTCAGCCGTTCCACCTCATTCCTGACATCGGCATGAGTGACAGAGGAAAGCGTCGTCCCTATAATCGAAAAAGTGTAGGGTTGACCTGCCTGTAAACGGACCGTAAACTCTTGCGTATGTACCCCGACTCCCCGTGCACTTCGATGACAGACTTCCGGACGAGGAAAGGAGTCATCGAAGACAAACGACGAACAAGCCCCGATTTCAAATTCCCGGACCGGAGATTTTGCTACCGACGTGCAGAGGTCAATCGCTGTCTTTCCATTGAAAATCCGGTTGTAATATTCCTGCGGATTACGCAGTGACTCATGTACCATCATTATATTCGCTACGGATACTTCTATGTTTTCTTTCGGAATGATCTGCACACGCAACAAACATGAATAAGGCAAATGACGCAATGATGTATATTGATATTCAACACGGGCCAGTGATTTATAATCAAATTCTCCACAAAACACTCCCCGACGCATATCCAAAGTCTGTTTGTAACCGGATATCTGGGAAGCCCTCACCGTAGAGCCGTTTATCTGCAATTCCGTATCAAGCATATTGATGCCATGCAGGAAATTGTTGACTCTCCCTTTACCATAGATATCATAAACTCCTCCCAACACGACGCGGGAAATCTTCAAAGGTTCGGGAGAAGAGACTAACCCCAACATTCCATTAGCTACAGTTATTCCATAATAAGATTGGGGGTCAATTTGTTCTGCAGTAATTTTCCAGACATCTTGTGCGGACATACCGATAAATGGGCACAACCCGCTCAACAGCAGTAATATTAAAAAGTTTCTTTTTCTCATTTTATCTGTATTTTATAAGCCTCTTATGAATGCATAGCCAGTCTTTTCTCATCGGAGCAAGGCAAAACCCGCTCCGATGAGAAAAGAAACATGCTAACTAAAAGTCTGTATGGATAAAAAAACTAATACATATATCCGCTCTTACCCGGATTACCGCCCATCTGCGACCACGCATTGGCTGCATAACCTGTCGCTGCGCCTTCAACAGCAAATAGGGTCGGCTTTCCGTCCAGCATACCGGTCACATAGATAACACCATCTGGAGAGATGGTCGGAGAAGACTTCAATTCTGTACCCAATTGAAGTGAAGCTATCGCCTGTCCGGTACTTGGTTCGAGTTTCACAAGTGAGCCTTTATCCGTATCATTATAATAAATGTATCCTTCATTATCTATAGCCGGAACACCATAAGCAGTACCTGCTACTGCCGTTTCCCAAAGGATGGAGCCGGTAGAAGAAATCGCACTTATATATTGGTCCGTAGCAACGTACACCACTCCCTTAGCATCGACTACCAAGCCATAACCAGTTTGTTTGTTACTTCCTTTGACAGCCGTATACCACTCAGGCGTAGGCACCGCCCCTTCGATCGTCTTCTTTGTATCATAACAATAAACCAACGCTTGCGTATCAGTTGTCGATAATTTAGCTCCCAGATTGTGACAAAGGACATAGACTTTTCCATCTGCGCCAACAGCTAACTGACTTCCATTAGGCTGATCGCTTGGAGCATAGTCCTGTTCATTGGTCGATTTATTCCAACTACCACCATTCGGGAAAAATATATGAGTACCGTATGAACGACCTCCACTCTGACCAGTATTGACAAGTATCCTGCCATCTTTCAATCCGACACAGCCACCGTAGGTTCCGGAAGATGTTTTTTCGGCATACTTCAAACTACCGGATGTCTTATCATAAATACGAAAATGCTTACCATCGGTACTTGGAGCTGAATTTGTCAAAATCATCACGTATCGGTCTGTAACCACCGGAGCACCGAATGGACGCATACTCGACTTAGCCCCAATCGGAGTAAACCATTTCTGCACACCTCCATCCGCACCACCTGCAATAGCATAAAGACTGGCTGACTTATTTTTGTCTGCAGCAGAAGTGTTATCCCCGACAGCCACATAAACCGTTCCATCAGAGTCAACAGAAGGAGTCGGATGCTGATAGGAAGAACCTCTATTAGGTTCATTATTCTGTCCGCAATCAAATTTCCAAAGTTGGTCACCAGACTTAGAGAAACAAACCAGATTGTAATTGCTGGATGAAACATAAACATACTGCCCATCCGAACTTGTTGCCGGCGAAGTATGTATAACCGTTCCCTGCTCATCATACGGATGTGACCACAACACACCAAGACTACCGGCACTCTTGGCTACCTCTACTGTAACCGTTTTGGTATCTTTCCGTTTCTTATTATCCGTTACAGTCAGTGAAACGTTAATTTTCCCATGCGAGCCAAAAGTTATTTTCGGGTTTTCTTCCGTTGAAAGAATAGCCCCGAACGTCCACTCTCTCGCAACAATCTCACGTCCTTCCACTACTTTCGACTGGTCGGTAAAGGTAATTTCCTCACCTGCCACAATCTGTTCGGGCGACCAGCTAAAATCGGCAATGGGACGGATACCGTCATCTATTATCTTTATTGTCTTTTCAAAAACCGACTTGATAGCTCCACGATCTGACGTAACAGTCAAGCGAAACAAGTATTCCCCTCCTTCATTCACATAAAACGGCGCAGGAGAAGCCAGGTCATACATCACCTTACCCATAAACTCCCATTTGCAGACTGCAATCTGGGCGTTTCCGGCTGTCGAGGTATTCGTAAGAGTTATCTGGTCGCCAATCTCATAAGATTCCTTGTCTGTGGTAAATCCGGCCTGTACCCAAGATTCATCATCAGGAGCACAGCCTGTCAACAAACAGATTGCAGCGACTACTACATATAATATTCTTTTCATTGCGTTTCTGTAATTTTAATATGAACAATTCATCACTTTACATATTCCAATTTGCCGATGATAGGATAATGATCGGAGATATAGGTGATTTTTTCGTAGACTTTATCTATCGTTTCAAACTTCAAAGGCTTGAAACCGGTACAGAATATATGGTCTACGATATAAGGAGTAGCTGTTCCGAATCCTGTATATGAGTGTTTCGAGTCGGTGACCGGAGCCGACAAGCGTACGTTAGTCATAAACTTTTTAACTCCGTCAAAAATATCACTGTCAATCTGTTTATTAAAGTCAGCTGTCAACAACATCGGCAAGTTTTCGGGATTCAGTTCCGACATTTTACTTATAATCACTTCCATCGACTTGACCGGTGCCACTTTAGACCCCACATCAATATGAGTGTTAATAAAGAAGAATCTCTTACCGGAAGCAAGGTGTTTGAAAACTGCCCATGTGGCAACACGGGGAACGGTGCTGTCCCACCCCTGAGAAGCCGCAACATCCGGTGTCTCGGAAAGCCAGAAACACCCCCAATCGATCAACTCAACTGCTTTTTTCCGATAAAAGATAGGAACAAATTCATCCGTGTTGGAATTATTGTTACGACGCCCCTTGCCTATATATGCATAGTCTTTCCAATTATCTTCCAACCATTTCAGTTGTGGAGGACGAGCTTCCTGTACGCCTATCACTGTCGGCCTTTGTTCGGCAATCATCGGTATGAAAGCAGCTTTACGGACATCCCAAGCTTTATCCTCTTTATCATTGGCATTATAATAACGTATATTGAACGACATAATCTTGATCTGATTGTCATTCAAAGAGGGATCTTCTTCTTTGACCGTTTCAGGGTCTCTATAAAACTCGGAATAATCGGGGGCGGTATTACTACATCCGCCTAATGCTATAAAATAAATAGCAACCACAGGCAATATTTGGCTAAATTTCATCATAGTAAATCTTTTATTATTTTAATTCCAATTCGGGTTTTGTGAAAGTTTATATCCGGCACTTTCATAGTCACGGATTACTTGTGCCGGAATAGGATAGAGATATTGACGGTCATCACTATACCAGATGCGGTTTCCCGTACCGGGATTGTATTGCAAATCATAACCACCGGCAGGAGCCGTAGTAACGTAGAGTCCTGTTTCATTTTTCACGTTGACCGTTTTACAGTCTTTATTAGACGACTGTGTACCGTTGTCGGTAAAATAACAATCCGGAGTACCATCACCATTCAAGTCAATATCCGTATTCAATGCAGTGATGTGCATCCCCGTCCAAGGAAGTTGTTCAATCAACTCACCGCATTTCCAACGACGTAGATCATTAAATCTCATTCCTTCCGCTACCAATTCTATAGCACGCTCACGACGGATTTCCAACAATACAGGATCTGCGACATCCGGATAGAACGTTTGCTGCAAATAAGTATCTGCGGTTGTAGGCAGTTTTTCCGTTCCGCCTGTGATCCCCGCACGCCGACGCAAAGCACCGATAGTATTGTTCCAATCAGTATCAGTAAGTTTCCTCAGTTCAGCCTGTGCTTCGGCATAGTTGAGCAAGACTTCGGCATACCGCAGCAACGGAATACTGTTGTTATTCTTTTCATTATTATCATACTTAGTATCATCAAGCGAATACTTTATCACATGATAACCGGTCAGGCAAACTGTCATATCGGCTACAGTCGCTTTTCCATCCCGTTTGAAATCCAATCCACGAACCGTCTGAGCCAACCGCAAGTCACGGTCTTTCATTTCTGCAGCAAAGCTTTTAGTTTCATAACCGGTTCCGGAAGTGAACGGAGTACCGTCCAAATTCAGATATGTATTGACAAACGGGCGAACCAGGCTCCAACCTTTACCATACGAAAGAGAGTTATACCAGTAGTTTTGGGTTCCGTAGATACCCGATGCACTATTGGCGCATACCGCCAAAATGATTTCCGATGTTATCGGGGTCTCCAGGTAGAATAAATCACGGTAAGCTCCTTTTGTACCTGTCGCCATATTCAATGATAGTCCGCTATTATCCATCACCAGCTTGGCAGCACCAGCAGCCTGCGCGTAGAGTTCTTCCGCAGTAATTTCGAGCCCTGTGAGTTTATGATAACGACGAAAAGCGGCTTCGAACAGACATACACGGGATTTGAGTGCGGCGGCTGCCCACTTAGTCAACGTAGAACTGTTGACGGAAGAAGTTGCCTGAATATGTTCATAAGCAAAATCCAAGTCTTCAATCATGTTCCGGATAATAACGTCGCGGCTATCACGTTCTTTATACATGATATCATACTGATAGGACTGGATTTCACTACCAAACCAAGGAATTTCTCCGTATTGGGTCAACTTATTGTAATAGAACCAAGCACGGAACCAACGGGCAATACCCAAATAATTATCACGGGTAGCAGCATCTACCGTACATTCCTTTGAATGACAGCCGTCAATAAAATAATTGATGTTCCGAAGCGTACCCCAACTCCAACTGGTAGCTGTCTCCGCATTATATGCATTCTGCTGTATAAATACATCTGTCTGCCGGACAGCAGCAATATCACACATTTCGTCTTGATTGTAACCCGTAGAGAGTGTTGGTAATGCCCGGTAGAAAGAATAGGCATAGAGACGCAACCCCGACTCGCTACCGAAAATCATAGCTTTGTCAGCCTCCACCTGCATCGTCTCGGTCAAGTCACAACTTCCCAATAATAGCGTAGCACAGAGAAGTAGGATAGTACGTATATTACTTATTTTTTTCATATCTTCTTTATTTCCATTTAGTAAGTGATAGATATTCCTAAACTGAGATTCCGCATCGTCGGATAGTTAAAACCATCCCCCTTTGATCCGGAGGTAAGGTCGGTATCCGATCCTTTCGTAACAACCGTCACATCATAATCTTTCGTGTGGCGATAGAGTGGAGACCACGACCATAAATTTTCACCCGAGAAGTAAACGGAAACTTTAGAGAAACCTGCTTTTGCGATCCACTTCCTTGGCAGGTTATAACCGAACTGCAGATTTTTAAGCCGGAAATAAGATACATCCTGCAAGTAGCGTGTATTAGCCGTACCTTTATACAACGGATTATAATAGCCCGAATAGCGAGGTAAATAGGCATCCGGCCGATCTTTTGTCCAATAATTGTTCAAATGCCATAACGGAACCTGATTGTAAGGGCGGTTGTATTGTCCCCAGAAAGAACTTTCACCGCTGGGATACCAATTTTGTTTCCCCACACCATCAAACATGGCTGACAAGAAGAAATTATTCCAGTCGGCACTGAGCGAGATTGTGTATATGTAACGGGGTTCAGTGTTCCCTATAACCTTCCGGTCCCCCGGCGAGTCTACCGTATTAGCCCCATTATCAATAGTGCCTGTATTATTCAAGTCTTCGAAGCGCATATCACCCGGATAAGTGATGTAATTGACAGATGTCTGCATCAGATTGTTTTTGTAGCCCTTTCCGTCAAAGGCTGCATCAATTTCTTCCTGAGACTGGAACAAGCCATTACAAACAAAGCCCCAAATTTCACCAATACGTTGGCCAACATAGTAATCATCGAGGTCACGTTTTGGATTATTGTATTTATCTATCACCGAATGATAGTCGGCAAGGGTTGCCTTAACACCGAAACTGAATGGTTTGCCCGCTAAACGGAACGAATCATTATACCCCAATGAAATTTCATAACCGTAGGTACTCATATCGGCATAGTTTCCTTTGGGTGATGACGCTCCGAACGTATCGGGAAGCGTCGGACCCACCGTATACATATTAACAGTCTTACGTACATAATAATCGGCGGACAGCGTAATCTTGTTGTTCCAAAACCCTAAATCAATACCTGCGTCTATGGTTCGTGAAGTCTCCCAACCGATATTATCTGGGATTTGATCCGGATTGAGCGTATAACGTAGTTGCGCCTTACCGTCCAGGTAACGTCCCTCACTCGAAGAGCCGGTAGTAGAATAAGTCTTCAATGTGAACTTTTCCAGATAAGAATACGGTTTCACATTGCTATTCCCTAATGCACCATAAGAGACACGCAGTTTTCCATTGGAGATAATATCAGGATTTACTTTCCAGAACTTTTCTTCCGAAAAACGCCATGCTGCCGAAGCCGAAGGGAAAAATCCCCATTGCGAGTTGTTGGGAAACTTCGACGAGCCGTCGTAACGTCCGTTCACCTCGAATAGATAACGGTTATCATAAGAATAGTTCAACCGGAAAAATGCCCCGGCGTATCGCCAACGGTTACCATCACTTTTTATAGACATATTGTCTCCCATAGCAAAGTTGATATTTTCCACATCAGGCATTAACAATCCATTCCGCTCCGAAGAGATTGCTTTATAATCCTGTTGTTCATAGTTATATCCAACCAAAGCTTTCACATAATGTTTGCCTGCAAATGTATTCTCATATTCAGCATACACATTGGTGGATATATAAGTGGTCTGTTGCACTTTCTCCGACATTTCATCATCGGTCTCCGGTGTTCCCAAATACTTAATTACCCCTTCATAATCGCTATACGGGACAGCAGTTGTTTTCTTATCCTCTATAAAATCTTTTGTACGAAAAGAAAAGTCACCCGTAAACCGCAATTTATTGTCCAGCAGCGTTACGTTCAGGGTAGTTGTATTCTTTAAAGTTTTCGTCGTACGCTTTATCCAGTTGTCCCCCGTCACTAATCCGCCAACAGAACGCGCTCCGGAATGGGTTAAAGTTCCGTCAGGATTAAAAATCGGCTCGGACGGATGCCCTTCCATATTGATACCTTTCCATACCAGACCTTCATTCTGTCCGATGTACCCTAGCGGTTGAGAATATTTGTCATGAGTATAATCTATATTATTAGAAATTTTCAACCAATCGAATACTTGTGCACTGACTTTGGTACGCATATTCATTGTACGGTAGGTGTCCGAGTTATAATTGAACAGACCATCGTAATCGTACAAACGGGCGGAAGTGTAGTAACTGATTTTTCCATTAGAACCACTAATGGATACGTTATGTGACTGAGCAAATGTGTGGTCTTTATAAAGCGCATCATAATAATCTTCATTTCCATAATATGTGTACTTGCCGTCAGGTCCCACTGCTGTCTGTAATGTGTTGCCCGCTAATTTCCTCTGCCGGAAAGTTTCCAGCCATTCTTTTGAAAAAGGCTGCGACTTATTAATACTGGTAGGTTCTATCCCGCGATAATTAAATTCTGCCTCACGGAACAGATATGCCCAAACATAACCATCGTCGACCACATCCGGCACTGCATACGGAGTTTCATAAGAAAAGTTCCCCGTATAATTGATAGTGAACTTATCTTTTTGCTTCGAGGGATCTTTCGTTGTAATCAAGACAACGCCATACGGAGCACGTGAACCGTATATGGCCGCCGAAGCTGCATCTTTCAATACGGACACACTTTCTATATCATTCGGGTTCAGCATGGCCGGATCGCCTTCTACACCGTCTATCAGGACTAATGCACTGCCACCTGCTCCGATGGATGTCACACCACGGATATTATACGAAGCTGACTGATTAGGCTTACCGTCGGCAAGCGAAATATTCAAATTAGGGACAGCTCCTTGTAACATCTGTGTGACATTGGCCACCGGACGATTTTCAAATACATCTGATGATACATTCTCTACCGCACCTGTCAAGTTTATCTTTTTTTGCGTACTAAACCCAACCACAACCACCTCATCCAGTGCCTGCGTATCATCTTTCAACGTGATTATCAAGCTGCTCCGATTCTTCACACTGACATCTTGTGTTTGATAACCGATATAGGAAATTTCCAATATTGCATCCGGTGATACTTCCAACGAGAATCTTGCATCCAAATCGGTTGCCGTTCCGTTGGAACTTCCCTTTTCTTTCACTGTGGCACCAATAATGGGTTCACCGTTCATATCATTCACAATACCTGTAATCCGATGTTTTTTATTGTCTTTTGAAGTATTCTGACGGGATTGTCCTTTCTGAACTATTATATTTTTACCCTTTATCTCATAGACAACATTTTGTCCGTACAAAATCTGATCGACAGCTTCATTCAACTGTTTTGCCTCTACACTCACAATCCTTCGGGTATCCAGATCACCGACCTTATATACGAAAGAATATCCGCTCTTATTTTTCAATTGAGTCATCGCCTCCTTCACCGAAACGTTATTCATTTTCAATGAAATAGCTTGGGCCAGCATTGCTACGTTAAGGCAAAAGAGAGCCACGACCATTAATATGGCCTTCTTCCTGTAATTCATAAAATAAACAAATTATTTAATTAAAACTCGAATAACCCGTTTTAAAAGAGATGTATTTTGCTAACTTTGCACCATCTCTCTTGAAAACATATTCACACTTGAAAGTTGTTGAAAAGGAGATTCAGGGGCCGGAAGATGTTCGAGATCTTCCGGTTTTTTATATTTTCTCTCCTTTCATTTCGATAAAGACTATTCAGTATTATTTTCCTTACTCATATTCTTAAATTTACAAGGTTAAACAATCATAGTATTATAAATCTCTGGTAACCGGTTAATAGATAGTTATATTGCGCTCTTCAATTTTATATTGTATTTTCTCTGTAGATGCTAACGCATCCAATACTTCCTGAATGCCTTGCTCCCGACGGACGAAGTTACCGTAGAACCGGAATTTATTTAATGAATCATTAGCTATGTGGATATTCACATTGTAGCTACGTTCCAATTCTTTCACAATATCCGGTAAAAGTTCTTCATCAAAAAACAGATAACCGTCCGTCCATTGCGAAGCATTGGAAGCCGTTACCGACTCTACTTTCATAAGCCCGTTCGACTTATCTAACACGGCTCTTTCATTAGGGACAAGATAAGTTTCCTTCTCACTTTTCAGTAAGTTATTCAACGCTACCCTGCCTTCCAGCAAAGAAACGACAACTTCATGATCTTCAGAATAATTGCGGAAATTGAATTTTGTGCCTAATACTTGCAACTGTAAATCTCTGGTCTTAACGGAAAAAGGCAGTTTCTCATTCCGCCGGACTTCAAAATATCCTTCGCCTTCTAATTCTACTTTACGGTTATCTACCCCGAAGCCTTGTGAATAGATTATTCGTGAACCTGCATTCAGCCATACCAATGTACCATCAGGCAAATAAAGTTTGGTCTTCGATCCTAAAGGAGCTTCTACGGATATATCTGCAAAAGTGTCTTTTACATTCACTCCTCCCTGCCAATATGAGAAGCATCCTACTGCAAGTATGAGTGCGATAATCGCGGCATAACGCCACAACGTCGACAAACGGAATTCCCGGCGAGGAGCTTTCTCCACTTGCTTCCGGCTCCCGATACGATTCCTAAATGTATCGAATGCCTTGTCTTTATTGTATTTCGACGCGGCTTCACGGCTCACGGCAGAGAACCAGACTTCCCGTTGCTGAATAAAATAATCCTCATTTTCAGGTGATGCAGCTATCCATGCTTTCAGTTCGGCTAAAGCATTTTTGTCCAAACCTTCGGTCAGATAGGTTGCAATCAATTCATCAATATGTTTCTTTTCTTCTTCCATTTTTCTGCATTCTATAAAGGAGACAGTAGATTTTTAATTGAGGGTAGTCAAAATATGACCTTTTTCGTTTTTACCCGAAAAAAAATAAAAGTAGAGTAATCAGATATTTACTCAGATTCTTTTGTAAAGATGCTAATGCATTCTTTATATGATACTTAACCGTATTGACAGAGATACCCAACTCTTGAGAAATTTCTTCGTATGATTTTCCTTCAAAACGACTCTTATCGAATACGCGACGACACTCGTCCGGCAATTTATCAATGGCTTTATATATTTCCTCTTCCAGTTCACGTTCCAACAATGTTCCCAACGGATGCGAATCGGATATCATCATTTTATCGTCTGTTATCTCATCGGGCATTAGAGATGAAAACGAAATCTCACGCTTTTCCCATTCTGAATTAAGATAGTTAATACAACGGTTACGGACGGCTCTCAACAAATAGCTACGGATGGAAACGGAAATCTCCAGCGTTTCACGAATCTCCCATAAATGAAAAATTGTATCCCCAACGATGGTTTCCGCAAGAAAGTGATCTTTCACATAGCCATTTGCGACATGACACAGCAGGGCATAATGACGGTCATAGATGTATTGATAGGCATCTTCATTGCCTGTCTTCAACTGCTCCACTATTAAAGTTTCAGTATGCTCCATAAATGTATTAGTCAAGTTAATGGCACAAATTTAGAGAATTTGTCGCAAACGACCTAATTATCTATATTGATATATCTGCCGGACACTTCAACTAGAAAAATAAAGAAAAAAATTATCTCCGAATAACTATATATGGAATAAAAAGTTATTTTTGCACCGTTTTTTAATTTTATCTTAATCTAATATTATGTACAAGATTTTTCACGGCTTTCATTTAGTGGAAGCTTATCAGGATTTGAAAAAAGCCAAACGGTTGGCAAAAAACCGGACAGTAACCCGATGCATAAAGTTAACCGTGGCTATTACTCTCTCCCTTATTTTATGGTTCCTCCCTATTGATACATTTGGAATAGAAGGATTAACCGTCATAGAACAAAGACTTATTTCCATCTTTATTTTTGCCACACTGATGTGGGTATTCGAAGCTATCCCCGCATGGACAACCTCCGTATTGATTGTTGTATTACTATTACTTACCGTTTCAGACAGTAGCTTATGGTTCCTCACGCAAAATATTTCAGCTGATGAGTTAGGGCAGACAGTCAAATATAAGTCCATTATGCACTGCTTTGCCGATCCTATCATTATGTTATTTATAGGTGGGTTCATACTTGCCATCGCAGCAACCAAAAGCGGACTGGACGTATTGTTGGCACGTGTCATGCTGCGACCTTTCGGAACACAGTCACGCTATGTACTATTAGGATTCATTCTCGTTACGGCCGCCTTCTCTATGTTCCTTAGCAATACAGCTACAGCTGCCATGATGCTCACTTTCCTTACTCCTGTATTAAAAGTACTGCCAGCAGACGGTAAGGGGAAAATAGGACTGGCCATGGCTATTCCTGTAGCGGCCAATGTAGGCGGTATGGGAACTCCTATCGGTACACCACCTAACGCCATTGCTTTAAAATACCTGAATGATCCGGAAGGGCTGAACCTGAACATCGGTTTTGGAGAATGGATGAGTTTTATGTTGCCTTATACCATTATTGTATTGTTTATTGCGTGGTTTATTCTCTTAAGACTATTCCCTTTTAAACAAAAAAACATTGAATTACAAATCGAAGGCGAAGCCAAAAAAGACTGGCGTTCCATTGTAGTTTATATTACTTTCGCTATCACTGTCGTCCTATGGATGTTTGACAAAGTGACAGGAGTGAATTCCAATGTTGTAGCCATGATTCCAGTAGCCGTATTCTGTATAACAGGGGTTATCACCAAACGTGACCTGGAAGAAATCAGTTGGAGTGTACTCTGGATGGTAGCCGGTGGGTTCGCACTGGGTGTTGCCCTACAAGAAACAGGACTGGCCAAACATATGATTGAAGCTATTCCCTTCAACACATGGCCTCCTGTACTAATGATTGTCGGCTCCGGACTGATTTGTTATGCCATGGCAAATTTCATCTCGCATACGGCTACTGCGGCATTGCTAGTCCCTATTCTTGCTATTGCGGGAAGCAGTATGCGTGAAAACCTATTTTCATTAGGTGGAGTCGAAACTTTATTGATCGGGGTAGCAATCGGGTCATCATTAGCAATGATATTGCCCATCAGTACTCCTCCCAACGCACTGGCACATGCTACAGGTATGATTCAACAGAAGGATATGGAAAAAGTCGGTATCATTATGGGAATTATCGGACTAATACTGGGATATACCATGTTGATTATACTTGGCTCCAATAAATTGCTATAAATAATTTCTTTTCCATAAAGATAAGCCCTGCAAGAAAAAACATTCTTACAGGGCTTTTTGGGGTTAATCTATCTCGTTTAGAGAATTAGAAAGTATCTTTTTTGACATCATTATTCGCTGTTCAAAATATTTGCGGACTTCTTCCCACTGATAATACGGGAAACGAGATGTTGCCACCGGAATAGCTACTTCTTTTTCATTCAAAAGTATTTTAATCCAGACCAGACCGTTTTGATCATGATAAAGAACCCATTGCACGTTGGCAGCCATGGGAGCAATCTCATAATCTTTCCAATAAATGGATACAGAATCGGACGTCGTTATCTGTATGTCAGTTTTCCCTATCCCCATCAAAGCCACCAAAGGGATAACAGTTTCCGCATGGGCAAAACGGAGATTTACCCGGTTATCTGATTGACCGTGAATTACCCTTTCTGTAGTTTGAATGAACTCAGAAAGTAACGGCCACGCAATTGCAACCGGCAGCATTCCTCCTACCGGTGCCGCACTTTTAGTCATATATTGCCGTAAATTTTGCGTTTGCCAATAATTGTACCATTCCTTATTTCTAAAAAGGTCTTTCATATCAAAAGGTAAGCCCGTATCAGGAAGGATTGCCGCTATTGAAAACAAAGCCATGACAAATTCCCGGCTTTCCAATTCTGTTTCTTGCCCCAAAGTAAGAAAAATTCTTTTCATGACAGGAGTAACCGTCATTTTATCCCGGACAAATGATTCATACAATGGAATCCAATCTCCTTTCTCTTTATAATGAATATAAGGTTTGTTCAAATCGAAAAAACGGAGAAGAGTATTATATTGCTCCCCTGCACTTTGCCGTATGACCAGTGAGGAATCGCACTTCTTCATACTGGAAAGAAAAACATCCATACTGTTGATGCAACGAGGAACGTAGGTAGCTATGGCTTCAATCCGAGCCGAATCTACGAATAGTTCCGGATAACGTGATAACATACGTTCTGCTATTTCTTTTTGCTCCTGTTCTCCTATTGGCGACAACTTTCCCCATTGATCCTTAAAATTGTTGGACAGTTGTAATATCGTAGCAAGTAGTTCCAGTCCTTTTGCAGTCAATCTTTTCTCCTGCTTCGCCAGTATAAGCCCATTTCTAACTTTCTCTAACGCTTTTCCTGAAGTTGGAAATCGTGCTCCATGTCTTCCCAAATGGTTAATATAAAAAGGAACCATACCCTCATGATTTAAAATGGGAAGTTCCTTTATTGAAGGGTATGGCATGGCCGTACCTGCATATTTCTGAATTTCACTTTGTCCAAGTAGAGAAGCAACAGGGAAAAGTAGAACAGCTAAAAATATCATTATCGTTTTCATCCGGCATAATTTGTTTCTATTTGCAACACATAACAACCAGAGATAAAATAATGTTTATTCTCTCCCATATACTATTCCATATCATCAGTTGTCGAAGAAGACACCTCTTTCCCCACTTCTGCATACTTGCTTGGACTTACATCATAATACTTTTTAAATACTTCACGGAAGTATTTGACATCCGAGAATCCAACAATATCAGCAACCTCCGTTACTGTATGTTCACCCTGTTTTAGCAATTGTGCAGCATATTGCAAACGTATCATCCGGATATAATCAGCCGGGGCATAACCGGTCAATATCTTTAATTTATTGTAGAAACTCGTACGGCTCATATGATGCTGACTACTAAGCATCTCCACATTAAAGTCCGAATCCCCCATGTTCTTCTCGATACATTCCTTAACTGAAGCTATAAATTTCCAATCCAAGGTATTGGAGCAATTAGCTGGCAAATCCTCTTCTTCATCTTCAATACTATTATAAACATGACGAAGCAAAGCGCGATTCGCAAGTATGTTTTTTATAGTAACCTTGAGTATTCCCACACTAAAAGGTTTGGTGATATAAGCATCTGCTCCTATTTCCAGTCCTCCGAGTATATCTTTCTCATCCCCTAGCGCGGTCAGCAAAATAACTGGAATATGAGACATCTCAATATCAGTCTTTATAATTGAACATAGTTTATCCCCACTCATCTCCGGCATCATTATGTCAGATATGACAAGATCCGGATTAAATTCCCGTATAATGACAAGTGCGTCCTTTCCATTAGAACAAGACTGAACGTTATAACTAGCAGTAAGCATACCAACAAGATAATTGCGCAATTCATCATTATCTTCTACTACTAAAACACGTTGTGAAGATTTATTCATCTGTGAAGATTTCGTGGTCGGCAAGTTCGAGACTTCACCCGACACGATAGTTTCCGGACATTCATCCATCTCTTTAGGAGAAATGAATTTAGCTTTACGAAAATGTTTATTTCCTTTCGGAAACATTATCCGCACACAAGTTCCTTGCTGCTCGGCACTTTGAATTTGGATCTTTCCCTTATGCAACCGGACCAGTTTGTATACCAGCATAAGTCCGATTCCACTGCCCGTCACTTTCAGATTGACAACATTACTGCCCCTGAAATAGTTCTTAAACAAGTTCTTTTGCTCACATGAAGGAATACCGATTCCCGTATCTTTTACCTCAATGCTCCAAGTGGTCCCTTCCTCAGAAGCATAAATACACACGCTACCGTTTTCCGGTGTGTATTTCAATGCATTGGATAAAATATTTTTCAGAATGGACCCCATCTTATCACTATCAAACCATACATTCAGATAGTCAAAGTTGCTTTCATAAACAAATCTGATATGTTTCATTTCGGCATATTTGCGGAAAGTGGCACAAACATTATTCATATAGGAGTTCAACTCATATTCAGAGACGTAAAGGGTAGAAGAATAAACATCGATTCGCTCAAAGTTTATCAGATTGGTCGTCAGTTGAAGCAATGTATCCACATTTCTAAGAGCCATATTCATATGTGGCAACGCTTTTTCAGCCACCAAATGATTTTCTACAACTTCCTCCAACGGTGCTTTTATCAATGTAAGCGGCGTACGTATGTCGTGGGCCGTATTAACAAAGAACCGTGTCTTCTCATCCGATATCTTCTTTTGTTTGTGCAACATGATAATACGGAATATGATAATCATAACCAGCACCAACAGAATTGCATACCCCACCATGGCCCACACACTAGCCCATACCGGAGGCGTAATAACAATCTGAATACTCCTCGTCTCATAAGTTTTATATTTCTCCTCATTAGATATGGCGCGAATCTGTAACGTGTAACTGCCGGGAGGCAAATTCCTGACAAGAATTCGATTATCATAGCTCGGACGGCTCCATTCTTTATGATAACCGTCAATTTTCCATGAGTAAAGAATATTGGAAGGATAATCATAATTGATAGAAGCTACATCAAGGGAGAATGTGTTTTGTCCGTAGGCTAATTCCAACCGGTCAGTTTCATCAATATCCTGCTTCAAAGGAGATCCATCATCACCCGGATATACAGGATGATAGGCTATCATAAAGTCACGTAGTAATAAACGCGAATAACGGGGCTCCGGTATCTGTATATCTGTCGAAAACCTAACAGCACCATCATTACCTCCAAAAACAAGCGTACTATTACTATAAGCAGTAGCAGAGCCTGCATTAAAATTAACACTCATCAATCCTTGCTCCCGCGTCCAGTTGCGAAAAGAATGTTCCTCGGGAGAATAGATCGTAATGCCGTTCTCCGTCCCCATCAAGAGTTTACCGTCCTGACGTGGAAGAATCGTATAAATATTGTCGGAAATCAACGCGCAATTGTCAGTTCGGTACTGATGCACAAATTTTCCTTTATTGCTATCATAAACCAGAAGTCCAGCTCCACGAGTGCCAATGTACAAAATGCCGTCTTCTCTTTGACATAATGCACATATATAAAGAGATTCAATGGGCAGGTCAATGTACTGATAAATTCCAGATTGCTTATCAAGCTGATAGAGCCCCATTCTTGTACCAATCCACATCCGCCGGACATCCTTCTCCAAAATGGTAGTAATGGAGCTTATTCCTGAATACAAACGCACACTTTTACTCTCAAGATTGATGCGTTTCAAATGATAATATCCACCGGACCAAATATCACCGTTAGAATCTTTTTTAATATCAAAAATATATTGGTCAGGACGTATTCCCGCAATAGAAGCAGGAGAAAAACAACTTATTTTAAACCCCTTTTTTTCTATCTTATAAATATTGGAGGTAAAACCACCAGCCCATATCACACCTGGAGAGACCTCACAGAGTGCTAAAAAGATATGATTCTCATCTTCCATGGCCGGATCAAACGAACTTACAAAAGAGCGCCATTCTTTTGTTTTAGTCTGATAGAGACTGATACCATTACTGGTTGCGAACCAAAGATCACCGTCACTATCCTCCATCACGTCATGTACTTGATCGTTCACCAAAGACCGGTTGTTGCCGAGGGAATGTTTTATAAGGTCATAACTCTGATAACGATTATTACGGATTGTGATACCTGTGGGATAATTGGCAAGCCAAATACGCTCTTCTTCATCCACATAAATGTCATTGATATTGTTTCCATTCATCCCATTATAGCTACTATAATCAGCTGTTATATAGGGTTCACTCATGGCTGTATTCACATCCAGTTTGTATACCCCTTTTCCACCTGTGGCTATCAGAAGTTCATGAGCGTTCAAAGCTACAATTTGGTTAACCTCTACATTATTGGGGGATTGACAAGGAATGATTTTTCCTGTTCCAACCATGTCATATATAAGTATTCCCTCTTTGTAGGTTCCCACAAACAGCTGTTGTGAAACGGCATGATAATAAAGCTCATGTACAGGTGCAGCAATACCTTTCACTACTTCATCAGCAACCAACTTCAGTTCGTCCCCTTCCACTCTAACACGAAACAAACCGCTTCCCGTACCGATAAAAAACTGGTTACTATCCGTCTGTTCAATAACAGTTATTTCCTCATGAACCGGCATTGACAAATGTAGTGTTTTTCCTGTACGGATATCATACCAAGTAAGGGCGTCTTTATAACATAGCCAAATATGGTCATTCCTATCCAAATAACCGTAATTAAGAAACGCCTGCGACTTATTTCTAATCAGCTCCGGATGTACATATGTCAAGTCGAACTTATCATGTTTCGAATCATACTTGAAAATCCTTCCTTTTTGACCAATCACCCATAAGACATCCTCTCTATCCATATAGAGCCAACTCAAGGCAATCCGCGAATCCAACTTCATGCTATCGTCTGAAAAGGTGTAATGCTTGATATGTTTGCCATCGTAACGGTCGACCCCTTCTTGGGTCAAAAACCACATATATCCTCTTCGGTCTTTCTGGATATGGTATATTTTCTGATTATTCAAACCATCTTCCAGTCCTATGTACTTATAAATCTGCCCTTTGCTTACAGTAGCATTAATGAAAAGGAGTATAAACAACAAAAGCCTTTTCATTTTTACAAAACGATTCATGTCTTCACAAATATTCAAAAAATACTCTGCAAAAATATGAAAAATTTAATAAAAACGCAATACTACGAATGTATTCATACTCAACTGATAATTAAAATTAATCCTCATGTATCCAGATTGAGGAAGCTATCCCAAATACAAAAAATAATCACCCAATAACTATACAGAAACACATTTATCATTTCATTTTATACACCAGTGTACCACCTTTTACAATATCTTCGTGTGAGATTGTTTTCTTCGTATAAGGTTCACCGTTCAATGTAATACTATCTACATATTTATGTTCTTCCGATAAATTCTCTGCAATGATTGTGAATGTCTTGCCATCGGCCAAATGCAAGGTCATTTTGGGTAATTGTGGAGCACCGAATACATATTCTGCACTCACCGGATCTACCGGATAGAATCCCATCGCACTAAGCATATACCAGGCAGACATCTGTCCGCAATCATCGTTTCCACAAAGTCCATCAGGTTTGTTCTTGTATTGAGTATCGAATATTTCACAAACCAGTTCTTGTGTACGTTCCGGACGACCTGCCAGTGCATATAAATAAGTTACATGATGACTAGGCTCATTACCATGAGCATACTGACCGATCAGTCCGGTTACATCTGACAGACTTTCGCCTTCCAACTTAACGGTAAACAATGAATCTAACTTATTCAGGAAAGGCACTTCACCACCAAACAAACTGATCAGTCCCGGTACATCATGTTGTACATGCCAAGTATATTGCCATGCATTTCCTTCTGTATAATCTCCACCGATACTTTCAGAATGTCCTAACGCACTTGGATTAAATGGAGCCTTCCAAGTTCCGTCAGCCTTACGGGGACGCATGAACTTCGTCTGCGGATCGAACAAATTTTTATAATAATCAGCACGCTTTGCAAAATATGCCGCATCTTCCTCTTTACCCATACGACGTGCCATATCGGCAGCTGCATAATCATCATATACCGACTCTAAAGTAGAAGATACAGATTCAGCTTTTATCAGGTCTGTCGGGAAATAGCCATATCTTGTATAAACTTCCCAATTGGATTTCAACGGATGAGACACCGTCTGCGTCTTCTTTATTATATTGAAAGCACGTTCAGCATCAAAGCCACGGAATCCTTTACGATAGGCTTCGGCAATGACTGATACACCATGATTACCAATCATACAGAAATTCTCTTTACCCCATAATCCCCAAATAGGCAAGAAACCCTGCACTTCACCTTGTTCGATCAACGAATTGACAAAACCATCCACACGTTCGGGGATCACTAATGTATAGAACGGATGGGCAGCACGATAGGTATCCCACAAAGAGAAGGTAGAATAGAAAGCACCCGTTCCCGCTTTTACTATTGAATCGGCAGCGTTGCGATACATACCGTCTACATCCGAAATCTGGTTAGGCTGAATCAATGCATGATAGAAACAGGTGTAGAAATTTGTCTTTTCATCATCCGTACCGTCTATGTCAATACGACTCAAATAATTATTCCATTCATCATGAGCGGCAGTTTTCACTCCCTCAAAATCCCAAGCGGGAATTTCCGCCTCCAAGTTCTTTCTGGCACCTTCTATACCGGTAGTGGAAAGGGCTACTTTCATCATCAGCTCATCTCCCGGTTGCATATCGAAAGTCGCAATGATGCGTTTTCCTTTTTCTGTCTTTCCCATCGGCAGGTAAAGCGAATCGACTACCGGACGATTGAATTTCATGATAAAGAAATAATCCTGATCCACCCATACTGTGTTATTGACGTACCCGGTCAGTGTCTGCGCATCTTCCCAGTTTACTTCACAACTGTTGACCTGTGAGTGATATTGTTCTTCTCTCCATGCAGGACCATGCTGCAAGTCTATCAGAATAGAAGCGGAATCGGCTTTATGATAAGTATAACGGTGAAGGGCTGCATGGATAGAAGCGGTCAGCTCCGCTTTCACTTGAGGATCGGAAAGTTCAACTGTATAATAACCCGGAGTAGCAGCTTCCTTATCTTTAGAGAAGCGGCTACGATAAGCATCCCATGCACGAGTACGTGTACCCGTTACCGGCATGACGAGAATGTCTCCCAAGTCCATACATCCGGTTCCATTCAGATGTGTCTGTGTAAATCCCCATGCCAGAGAATCTTCATAAACATATTCCGAACAGTACCGCCAACCGACTGCTCCCGTCACGGGGCTAGTCTGTATCATTCCGAAAGGGCAACAGGCTCCGGGAAAGGTATGCCCATTATCAGCGGCACCAATAAAAGTATTAACGTACTGAGTATAATCCTTGACTTCCTGTTTTTCTGTTGGTGTACAAGAATACAAAAACAAGCTTGTTAAAGCTATAGCCATAAAGGGTGCTTTTCTTTTCATGGTAAATATAATGTTAAGTTAATGTCGCATTAAAAGTAATGTTGCAAAAATAAAGAATTATTCCCATTTAGGAAGACAGGATACAGACAAATATACTTAAATTTCAAAGGATAGAAACTCCGATTTATACAGATTCATTGTGATAAAACAAAAATTCGCACGACTTATTGAATAAATATCAACTCAATTATTTATCTTTGTTAGCTTAATAACAAGCTGGCGAAAAAACAATTAGTATAATGAAAGATTTCTTGAAATTTACACTTGCCACAGTGACAGGTATCATTTTGTCAAGTATTGTATTATTTATAATCAGCATGGTAACGCTGTTTGGTATCATGGCTGCTTCGGATACGGAAACGATAGTCAAAAAGAACTCCGTTATGATACTCGACCTGAACGGAACGTTGGTGGAACGCACACAAGAAGACCCACTAGGCATTTTATCACAGTTGTTCAACGACGATTCCAACACGTATGGACTGGACGACATTCTTTCGTCTATCAAGAAAGCTAAAGAAAATGAGGATATCAAAGGGATTTATCTGCAGGCAAATTCGTTGGGGACATCATACGCTTCTCTACAAGAGATTCGTAATGCGCTGCTCGACTTCAAGGAAAGTGGCAAATTTGTCATCGCTTATGCCGACTCTTACACTCAAGGGCTTTATTATCTTTCCAGTGCAGCCGACAAGGTTCTGCTAAATCCTAAAGGAATGATTGAATGGCGGGGTATTGCCTCCACCCCTTTGTTCTACAAAGACTTATTGCAGAAAATTGGAGTAGAAATGCAAGTATTCAAGGTAGGAACATACAAATCCGCCGTAGAGCCGTTCACCGCTACAGAGATGAGTCCGGCTAACCGTGAACAGGTCACGGCATTTATCAATTCTATCTGGAGCCAAGTTACCGAAGGCGTTTCCGCTTCCCGAAATATTCCCATAGATTCATTAAATGCCTATGCCGACCGTATGTTAATGTTCTATCCGGCAGAAGAGAGCGTCAGATGTGGATTGGCCGATACGTTGGTTTATCGCAATGATGTACGCGATTACCTTAAAAGGTTGGTAGATATGGACGAAGACGACAATCTTTCTTTATTAGGATTGGGTGATATGATAAACGTAAGGAAAAATGTACCGAAAGATAAAAGCGGGAATATTATAGCTGTTTATTATGCCAGTGGTGAAATTACAGATTATCCGGGCTCTGCAACTTCAGAAGAGGGTATTGTCGGCTCCAAAGTCATTCGCGACCTTCGCAAGCTGAAAGAAAATGATGATGTGAAAGCCGTTGTTCTCCGCGTCAATTCACCGGGTGGCAGTGCTTTTGCTTCCGAGCAAATCTGGTATGCGGTGAAAGAACTGAAAACAAAGAAGCCGGTAATTGTTTCCATGAGTGACTATGCCGCATCAGGAGGCTATTACATTTCTTGTGGTGCCGACACAATCGTAGCAGAGCCAACAACGCTGACCGGTTCCATCGGAATCTTCGGTATGGTTCCCAATGTAAAAGAATTGACCGATAAAATCGGTTTAAGCTATGATGTAGTGAAAACGAATAAATATGCGGATTTCGGCAATATCATGCGTCCGTTCAGCGAAGGTGAAAAAGCATTGCTCCAAATGATGGTAGCCGAAGGATACGACACTTTCATAACCCGATGTGCCGAAGGACGCCATACAACCAAAGAGGCAATAGAAAAGATCGCTGAAGGTCGTGTATGGACAGGTGAGGCCGCCAAAGAACTGGGATTAGTAGATGAATTGGGGGGAATCGATAAAGCATTGGAGATTGCTGTTGCCAAAGCCGGAGTCGGAGGATACACCATTGTGTCTTATCCGGAGAAAAAAGACGTATTGTCTTCTCTGCTTGATACGAAGCCGACTAATTACGTAGAATCACAATTACTGAAAAGTAAGTTAGGCGAATATTACCGGCAATTCGGTCTGCTAACGAACCTGAAAGAACAATCTATGATTCAGGCACGTGTTCCGTTTGAACTGAATATTAAATAAAGCGCAAACATGGACGATCACTTTATCAAGATACATAAATGGCTTTATCCTGCCTCCTGGCTCTATGGAATGGCGGTAAGGGTGAGAAACAAGCTTTTTGACTGGAATTTTTTCCAATCAAAGAATTTCGATATACCTGTCATCAGTGTAGGTAATCTAGCCGTAGGAGGAACAGGAAAAACTCCCCACACCGAATATCTGATAAAGCTTCTTTGTAATCAATATAATGTAGCTGTATTGAGTCGGGGATATAAACGGCACACGAAAGGTTATGTGCTTGCCATTCCGGAAAGTACAGCAGAAAGTATCGGTGATGAGCCTTACCAGATACATCAGAAGTTTCCATCCGTCACAGTAGCGGTCGATGAAAAACGTTGTCATGGCATAGAGGAGTTGCTTGCATTGGAAAAGCCTTCAATAGATGTCATCCTGCTGGATGACGCTTTCCAGCACCGTTATGTCAAGCCGGGAATGAGCATCCTATTAACAGATTATCATCGCTTATTCTGTGATGACACATTACTTCCCGCAGGTAGGTTACGTGAGCCTGTCGGCGGCAAAAACCGGGCACAAATCGTCATTGTGACCAAATGTCCGCAGGATATCAAGCCCATTGATTACAATATTATCGCAAAACGTCTGAACCTTTATCCCTACCAGCAGTTATTCTTTTCTTCGTTCCGATATGGTAATCTGCAACCGGTATTTCCAGCCCAGATAACGGATGCAGAGATGGCTTTGGTGAACAAAGAGATTCCATTATCCGCATTAACGGATACGAATGTATTATTGATGACCGGTATCGCTTCACCCGTTTCTATCCTCGAAAAGCTGAAAGACAGTGCAAAGCAGATAGATTTATTGGAGTTCAATGATCATCACGATTTCAGTAGCCGGGATATGCAGCGTATCAAAGAACGGTTCAATGAACTGAAAGGAGAACATCGGTTGATTATCACTACCGAGAAGGATGCGACACGCCTGATCAATCATCCGGCTTTGGACGAGGCTTTAAAACCATATATCTATGCCTTGCCTATTGAAATAGAGATTTTACAGAATCAACAAGATAAATTTAACCAACATATTATCGATTATGTTAGAGAAAATACAAGAAACCGCAGCTTATCTGAAAGGTAAGATGCATACCAGTCCCGAAACCGCCATCATACTTGGCACCGGGCTTGGCAGTCTGGCCAATGAAATTACCGAGAAGTATGAAATCAATTATTCGGATATCCCGAACTTTCCGGTATCTACGGTCGAAGGGCACAGTGGCAAACTGATCTTCGGCAAACTTGGCAATAAAGATATTATGGCCATGCAAGGTCGTTTCCACTATTATGAAGGTTATTCTATGAAGGAAGTAACTTTCCCTGTACGTGTAATGCGTGAATTGGGTATCAAAACCTTGTTTGTATCTAATGCGAGTGGTGGTACCAATGCAGATTTCGAAATCGGTGACTTGATGATTATTACTGACCATATCAATTATTTCCCCGAACATCCGCTTCGCGGAAAGAATATTCCTTATGGTCCCCGTTTCCCGGATATGAGTGAAGCATACAGTAAAGAACTGATTCGTAAAGCGGACGAGATTGCTAAAGAAAAAGGAATCAAAGTTCAGCATGGAGTGTATATCGGTACACAAGGTCCTACTTTTGAGACTCCTGCCGAATATAAGCTATTCCACATTCTCGGTGCTGACGCTGTAGGCATGTCCACCGTTCCGGAGGTGATTGTAGCCAATCATTGCGGTATCAAAGTATTCGGTATTTCTGTCATTACCGATTTGGGAGTAGAAGGGAAAATCGTTGAAGTAACGCACGAAGAAGTTCAGAAAGCTGCCGACGCCGCTCAACCGAAAATGACTACAATCATGCGTGAACTTATTAACCGTGCCTAAACAACTATCCCGAATTATATGAGAACTGAAATAGCATCTCTCGGTGAGTTCGGCCTGATAGACCGTCTCACCGGAGGAATCGAACTGAAAAATGAATCCAGCAAATATGGAGTGGGCGACGACGCTGCCGTTCTCTCCTACTCTTCCGAAAAGCAGGTGTTGATAACCACAGACCTGCTTCTGGAAGGCGTACATTTTGACTTGACATACGTTCCTTTGAAACATTTAGGATATAAGGCTGCCATAGTCAATTTTTCCGATATCTATGCCATGAATGGCACTCCCCGACAGATAACAGTATCACTCGGTCTCTCTAAGCGTTTCAGCGTAGAAGATATGGATGAGCTTTATTCGGGTATCCGACTTGCGTGTCAGCAATACAATGTCGACATTGTCGGAGGGGATACGACTTCTTCCCTCACCGGACTTACCATCAGCATAACCTGTATTGGTGATGCAGACAAAGATAAAGTTGTATACCGCAACGGGGCTAAAGAAACAGATTTGATTTGTGTCAGTGGAGATTTGGGAGCCGCCTACATGGGATTACAACTATTGGAACGGGAAAAAAATGTTTTGAAAGGCGAAAAGGACATACAACCTGATTTCTCCGGCAAAGAATATTTATTGGAGCGTCAGTTAAAACCGGAAGCCCGCAAAGACATCATTGAGAAACTTGCTTCTGCAAATATTGTCCCGACCTCCATGATGGACATCTCTGACGGTCTATCTTCGGAGCTTATGCATATATGCAAACAAAGTAATGTCGGCTGCCGTGTTTACGAAGAACACATCCCTATCGATTATCAAACAGCTGTTATGGCTGAAGAATTCAATATGAATTTGACTACATGTGCTATGAATGGAGGTGAAGATTATGAACTTCTCTTCACCGTACCTATCGCCGACCACGAGAAGGTTTCGCAAATGGAAGGTGTCCGTCTCATAGGTCATATCACCAAAACGGAACTAGGTTGTGCATTGATTACCCGCGATGGACAAGAATTTGAATTAAAAGCACAAGGATGGAATCCATTAAAGGAGGAGAAATAAGAAACCTCTGTATATAACAAAATTATTTTCATTCCATATAACACTGATAATAAGGTTACTAACTTTTTATCAGTGTTTTTTATTTCCAGAAGATTTGTGTATTCCAAAAGTTTCACTACCTTTGCAACCGCAAAAGAGAAATAACTGAATCAAGTTAACTATCTTGGTGTCATAGCTCAGTTGGTAGAGCAAAGGACTGAAAATCCTTGTGTCCCCGGTTCGATTCCTGGTGACACCACTTTTAAAAGACTTCAAATTTGATAAATCCTTGAAAATTAAATATTTCAAGGATTTTCTTTTTCCTCAAGCTCCCACATTTTCAGCAAAACAGAAATCAAATATTAAGAAAAAATAAAGAGCAAGTTCCTCTTGAAAAGGAAAGCTTGCTCTTTTGTAGGTCACCCCCAAATGGTGTTTATCGAATATTCCTAATTACAAGTTGGGAAAGATAAAGTTTTACTGCTTTTCCAAGCAAATATTAACCGCATTCATCCCTTTCACTCCACGTTCCAAATCGAATGTCACAATATCATTTTCGGCAATACCTGGTGCAGCATTGTTCACGTGAAAAAAGTACTTATCAACTCCTGAAAGGTCCTTTATAAAGCCAAAGCCTCTCGATTCATTAAAGAATTCAACTCGACCTTTCAAAATTACCGGCTCTGTTTCCTCTTTCTTTGGAGTTGCTATGATTATTTCATCCGGATTAATTTCCTCCTTTTTAATATCATCAGTGGGCGGAATTGAAGTTATCATTCCATTCTCGTCTACATAAGCAATCATATCATCGAAACTACTGGTACCTGATAATTTTCTGCTTTCTTTCTTCTTGAGTTTTTCTTCCCGTTTAGCGAGTCTTTTCTTTTCATTTTCACGTTTACCAACTGTCATGGATTTTGCCATAGAATCTATATTTAATTTAATATTTATATTTTAAAGGATTATAATTCGCTGATTTCAAATAGCAAAATCAGCTTTATTCAGTTTCTTTCCTGTCAATTTTTGAATGTCATTAACCAATTTCCGTTCTTCCTGCGAGCAAAACGTAAGTGCTGTACCTTCATTTCCAGCTCTTCCCGTACGACCGATACGATGTACATAAGTTTCGGGAACATCAGGAAGATCATAATTAATAACCAACGGCAATTCATTAATATCAATACCCCTGGAAGCAATATCGGTAGCCACCATTACTTTCGTCTTCCCCGATTTAAAGTTCCCCAATGCAGACTGTCTCGCTGCTTGGCTTTTGTTTCCGTGAATAGCCTGACTTCCAATCCCTGCCTTACCTAATATTCTAACAATTTTATCAGCATTATGCTTTGTTCGTGAAAAGATGAGCACAGACTGGTCTTCCGCCTTTTGCAGAATCGAAATTAATAGCTGGCTTTTTTCCTTCTTCTCCACAAAATAAATAATTTGCTTGATTGAATCTACTGTTGATGACTTCGGCGTTATATAAATCTTCACCGGATTTTTCAATAACGACTTTGTCAAAGCAATAATACTATCCGGCATTGTTGCTGAAAAAAACAGCGTTTGCTTTTCTTTCGGAAGTTTCGGCAATATTCGCTTGATATCATGTATAAAACCCATATCGAGCATACGATCTGCCTCATCAAGCACAAAATATTCTATATTAGCCAGATGGATATACCCTTGATTCATCAAATCAAGCAAGCGGCCCGGAGTTGCCACTAGAATATCAATTCCTTTGTGTAACATATCAATCTGAGGACGTTGATTCACACCACCAAAAATAACTCCATGACGCACATGGGTATATTTTGAATAATCATCAATGCACTCACTGATTTGCAAAGCAAGCTCACGGGTAGGCGTTAATATCAGCGCTTTGATACCCCGACGTTTATCTGTCTCTTTATTTGCCTGCAAATGCTGGATAATAGGAATTGCAAACGAAGCGGTCTTTCCTGTTCCTGTTTGCGCACAACCTAATATATCTCTTTTCGCCAATGCGGCAGGAATTGCTTTTTCTTGAATAGATGTTGGGACAGTATATCCTTTTTCTTCAATTGCTTTTAAAATCGGTTCGATTATATTTAAATCTCTAAATGTCATAAATAGAATTTTTTAAAATTTGTAGTAAAGCCTAATAATTCTTCTTTAGACATGAAAAGATCAGGATTTAGGATATCCTTATTGCACTACACGGAGGAGTGAGAATTAGCAGAACTTAATTGTTAGATGATTTTCTTTTCCGGCTATCCGTTTTTATAAAAGCCTCCGCAGATAAATCATAAAGGCGGATACAAAGACTTTATAGAAAGCAGAAGAAATATAAATTCTTCCGCTTTCCTAAAGTCCGGATATTAATATCTTCTGGAGTTACTATAACCTCCGCGGCTTCCACCGTATGACGGTTTTTCAGCGCGAGGACGTGCAACGCTTACCGAAATAACCTTTTGGTCGTATTCAACGCCGTTTAATTCGTCTATTGCTTTTTGCCCTTCTTCATCACTTGTCATTTCCACGAAAGCGAATCCTCTGGACTTACCGGTTTCTCTATCCATAATAACTTTAGCTGAAGAAACTTCTCCAAACTCTGCAAATAAATTTGTTAAGTCCGCATCATTTGTGCGATAACTTAAACCTGCAATGTAAATGTTCATCTAAAAACTTTTATTAAAATAAATACTAAATTGGAGTGAGGAGGATAATTAAAGAAGAGGACTACTTACTAATATTATATTAAAAGAAGAACTATACGATAATAATTCGTAACTCAAACTCTGCGTACAAAGGTAATGCAATAAATTAAATAAGTACGTTTACATCCATTCTTTTTTATAAGAAAGACGTTTATTATCATTTATTAGCACACAATTAGTGTCAAATGGAGAAATGCCATAACCTTATTCTTGATATTTTATCACAATATGCCTACCTTTGTCATTGTACAATTTTTCAGTGACCAATGAATGTCAAAATAGAAGAAAGTTGGAGACAACAATTACAGGAAGAATTCAATAAACCATACTTTGAAAAGCTGGTTGCATTCGTCAAAAGTGAATATGAAAGGGCACATATCCTTCCTCTCGGACATCAAATATTCCATGTATTCAATTCCTGCCCTTTCGAGAAAGTCAAAGTCGTTATTCTAGGACAAGATCCATACCCCAATCCGGGACAATATTATGGAATCTGCTTTTCCGTTCCGGATGGAGTAGCCATTCCCGGATCATTAGCCAATATTTTTAAAGAGATAAATCAAGACTTGGGAAAGCCAATCCCTACCTCCGGCAATTTGGACCGTTGGGTAACACAAGGGGTATTTCCCATGAATTCCGTTCTTACCGTACGTGCACACGAAACAGGTTCACACCGAAATATGGGATGGGAAATATTCACAGACGCAGTTATCAGAAAGTTAAGTGATAAACGAGAAAATCTAGTTTTCATGCTTTGGGGAAGTTACGCAAAAGAGAAACTATCCTTGATAGATACCAACAAGCATCTAGTATTGACAACTGTTCATCCATCTCCCCGTTCAGCGGAATATGGTTTCTTTGGCTGCAAACATTTTAGCAAAGCGAACGCTTTCTTACAGAGCAAGGGAATAAAGGAGATAGATTGGTAAATATATGATCCCCTAAACTACGTTTACAGAATGAAAAGTAAGATAATACTTAAAATATTGATAAATAACTGAAAGGTAAGTACCTAAACCCTTACTTTTTCTGTTATAATCAATTTTTACATTACCGACTGATTGATATTTCCCCATTTACTCCTAACCCAAACAATGCAAAATCCCCCAAACAAGGATCATCAGGAAATACCTCTGCCAAAGCAACAGTAATCTGACGGGCATTCTTCAAAGAGAAAGTTTCCGAATCCGTCAAATTTAAATAATGAGCTACCCGGCAAACATGTGTATCTAAAGGAACGATCAGATCTTTTTGGTCGAAACTATCCCAGATTCCAAAATCGACTTCCGAATCCCGACGAATCATCCAACGCAAAAACATATTCAGTTTTTTCTGTGGACTTTTTGCAGAAACCTCAAGAAAAGCACATAACTTTTCCATCGGTATTCCGGTATACACATTTAAAGCTTCCTCTAAACTGTCAAAACAGGAGTAAGCTGTATACAAACGCTGAAAATATCCATAAAAATCATCATATGACAGCATTCGATAAAAACTATTCTTCACTCCCGCAGGGAAATCGTCCTTCCAACGGCATGATAATACATATCGGTAAGGCGAATCCCCCATTAATCCATGTAGCTCCTCTGCTTTCTTCCGTATCTGCTTACGATTACCAAAACTCATTATCGCCGTCAGCAGACCGCTAATTTCAATGTCCTGTTTCAGTGTGTAACGATGAGGGAACTGCACCGGATCACTTTCTATAAAACCGGCACAATGATAAATTTCCGCACACATCAATAGCTTGTTCTTTATATCTTCAGTCATTTCAAAGTCATCCGTTTATTATCACAACAATTTTTCAGGCAACTTTCTGCTTAGCAGGAAACAGGGTAAGCAACAGATACCGTATTCCTATCGTAATCCATACAGAAAGAACAAACGGAGCAGTCAGTGTAGTAATCCCGACATTCATTCCCAAAAGTTGAAGAAAAACAGATAATAACACAGAGAATACGGCATACACTCCCCCGCTCCATGTCTTGTCTCCCAAAGCAATGCCCCCGACAGTGCATTATTCTGAAACATCACCTGACCCACTCCCCGTCCCAATATAAGCAAAAATTTACCCATAAATTTCTTCTTAATCTATTAAGCAATTATAACTCGAAGGCAAAAGTATATATATTTTATCTATCACACATAATAAACAGACATTTTTATACATTCATTATACGTTAAAAGAGTTGCCCTATTATTGAGCAACTCTTTTAAATATAAAACTTCTTAAGTTCAAACTTAACTTGTGATACCTTATACGGACATATTCTTACTGATAAGTTAACGGAACTTCAAAGATATTCACTCACAAAACCTGCTATTATCCAAAGCTGAAGGGAAAAGCGCTCTCATCAGATAAAGCAATTAATCCATTTTTCCGTTGGATACAAATTTTGTTCTCTCGTGCCAACCAACCGGCGGCCAATGCTGTACTTTCTACGCTTAGGTTTAATCTTCTCGCCAATTCAGGTATTGAAATTTCACCAATTTCTTTCAGGGCATACCAGACCTTTCCGGCATTGTTCCCTACAATTGTTTTATCCATGGCTATTTTTATTAATAATTCGGTTACAATATAGTCATTTTAATAATAGTTTATAACAAAACTAACTTTTTTATTTTAGTTTTTGACATTATTTAAAACAAGAAAATCAATTTCTCAATTAACGGTTAAAAAATCGGTCATAGTTCACACCATAACACCACTGTAAGGTACATTATATATCAAAATAAATTCTCAAAACAAGTATAGGGCAACCATAGAAAGAAAATAGAAAGTTGACATTTCCGCAATATCGGACAAGTCATTTCGCTTTTTTACCAATACCTTTGCGAAGTGAAATACCAAAATTAGTTATGCAACAGAAAAAAACAACGAAAGAGGAATATCAAAAGTGCGTAAATGTTGTAGTGGAATACATCATCCAACATTTAGGAGAAGATATTGATTTAAAATCTCTGGCCAGAATTTCAAACTTTTCTCCTTTTTACTTTCACCGGATCATGAAAGCTTTTCTCGGTGAACCGATTGGTACGTTTATTGTCCGGACGCGGACAGAAGCTGCCGCACGCCTACTCCGCTACTCGGATATTCCGATTGCTGACATCGCCTACCGGATTGGTTACGCATCCCCTTCTTCATTATCGAAAGTGTTCAAGCAATTTTATGGCATTTCACCTTTAGAATATAGAAACAATAAAAACTTTGTAATTATGAAACCAGCGATTATCAGGCCAGACCTGGAACTAAAAAAAGAGATCAGAAATGTCTCCGAACGGAATGTGATTTATATCCGCCTTACAGGCGACTACAAACTGAATGATTATGGTGGCACTTGGGGCCGTTTATTCCAATTCATCAAAGAACAAAAACTGCCGATGGGAGATTTCAGCCCGCTTTGCATCTACCACGATGATCCGAAAGTGACGCCAGCCGAGAAACTGCGTACAGATGTATGCATGGTAATGCCTGTAAAGGTTGCCCCCAAAAGTGATGTGGGATTCAAGGTTATCCCAGCCGGACGTTATGCTATTTTCCTTTATAAAGGCCCGTATGACAATCTGCAAGCTGTGTACGATACGATTTACGGAAAGTATCTGCCCGAAATGGAATGTACGATACGTGATGAAGCCAGTGCTGAACGCTATCTGAACAATCCATGTGACACTCCCCCCGAAGAGTTGTTGACGGAGATCTATATTCCGGTAGAATAATCCGGATAAGGGGACGAAGGAACAGCAGTCACTTCCAGACAGGCTGTTCCCTCTTCCCTACCTGTTATTTTTCAGCATAGACGCCAATCCTGTTTCCTTCACTATCCGTGAATACGGCAAACCATCCTTTATCGTCTGCCTCAATCTTTGTTTTGGGAATGACAACTTTCCCTCCTTTCAGAAGCACTTTTTCCAACGTTTGTTCAATATCCTCACAGTTGAAATGGATAAGTACGCCATGCGTTGAAGGAAGAAAGTCGAAATTTGAAGCATAAGAAATAGCACCGACGGTTTCACCTTCTTCCGTAAAACAAGCCATTTTCTCTGTTTCACATTCAAAAGTCGGAAGTTGCACACCCAACACGGTTTCGTAAAAATCGACAGCCCGACGGAAATCGGTAGCAGGAATCTCAAAAAATGCAATTAATTTTTTCATTTCGTTTCTTTTTTATGGTTACTACTAAGCCTTTGCAAAGACATTGCAAAAGTAGGGTAACACGAGGAAGCCCGATAGGAAAAAAGAGACATCTTTAGAGTTCTGAGAAATAATCGGAATAAGGGGCGCATACAGAAAGATACTCCGCAGGGGTATAACCGGAAAAGAGTTTGAATTCCTTTATCATGTGAGACTGATCGGAAAAGCCACATTCATAAGCCACTTGTACAAAAGGAATCGTAGCATCCTGTTGCAGCATGGATAACGCCCGTTGCATACGGATAATACGAATAAATTCCTTGGGAGTAGTGCCGACATAATCGGCGAAGATACGCCCAAACTGCTTACTGCTCAAACAGGCTGTTTCCGACAAATGAGAAATATTGATTTGCGGCCGGAGGTTTATTTCATGAAAGACAGCAGACATCCGCTTGAGATTATACTCGGGAAGAGTGTATAAACGACGAAGAAAAAACTGCTCTATCAACCGAATACAAACTGCATTATCAGAAGCATCCGTGACCTGTTTCACTAAATCCGACAGTTCTACATCTTCCATCGCATCGGTATCTACAGTCTGCCCACGGAACAAATGACTGGGTATATGAAACAATGCTTTTACCGCATAAGGTTGAAAAACAACAGTAATCATCTCTATCCTGCCTGTAGACATCACATCCGAGAAACCGACCGATTGTCCGGAAATAAAGGATTGGGGTTGCAGCTCCGACTCACCCAACAAAAGAAGTTGTTTCCCTTTATGGAATACCAGTTGCATGCAGCCAATAGGCAGAGTCCGTTCGGAGACAGGAGCTATTGAGTCGTCTTGCAATATCCAATAATGCCGTATATAGGGAGCCAGTGCAAAACAGGGTTTTATCAGTTGAAATGATTGCATATAACAAAGATATTATTTCTTAATCCAAATGCAAAAGTAAAACTCCTGTTTAAAAGGGGATAGTAAAAAAAGGACTTCTTTACTTAATAAAAAAAGCATCCTCTGCTTGAAGAAGCATGATTGCAACTCATTCAAACAGAGGAAGAATTCTTTAGATAACGGAAAGTCCATATTCGTAGGCTTCCGACATCGCATTGTAATCTGCATCGGAATATGCGCCTTTGTCTCTTGCTTTCTGCATATCTTTCATAAACGATTCCACAGAAGACAGGAAGCTATAATAATTCTTTTGCTCTTCATCATAGCCTGTGACAGCAGGAAGTTTCTTTGCAGCTTCGAGTTCTTTCTTCAATTCTGCCATCTTCACATCAATGCGAGCACCCTCCAGTACATGTTTGCGAGAATAAAGATTCATTATGCTTTGCACAGTGCCGGACATCTTACGCATAGCCATGATTTGATCTTTCAACGGTTCGTCGGCAAGAAGTTCTTTTTCAGCCTGTTCCGTGAGAGGGCTTAGAATATCAAAAATCACTTGTTTATATTCGGACATTTCTACACTTAGCCGATAGTTTTCATCCAAGAGCTTGCCAGCCTTGGCTGTCTCTTTGGCCTGCTTGTAAGAGAGAAACTTATTAAAATTATCATAGAATTGCGCCCGTGCACTGAAAAGTCCTCTATAACTCTGCTTCAGATTCTGACGGACTTGTATATTAAAGTAATCTCCCGGATCCATCAATTCCGCAGTGTCTCTGGCAGATACTTCAGGCGGTGCTATCGGAGATACTTCAGGAACTTTTCCTGTCTGTTCCATATATCCCAAGACCGCATTTACGTCTTTTGCATTAGCTACATGCCTCAACACGATGAGCGATGTATGATAATAGTTTATCACTTTACTGGCATTATCCAATTCCTCCGGAGTGACGGAGGACGCAGCCTGTTTCTTGTTTCCTCCCGAACAGGAAACCATTAAGAAAGCACCTATCAGTGCTCCAAACAATAAGATATTCTTCTTCATAATAATGGTTAGTTTATTGAGTCTTTCGTACTATAACAATAAAAATCGTTTTTTGTTATAGACAAACAATGCATATTCGAAAAGTGTTCTCTATATGATATTAACTTAAAACACTAGTGTCCCATTAAAATTGGGACAAATTAAAAATTAAATAAACTTGGCCCATTTGGTCCGAATCGTTCTTTGTCATTTTGAAATTTAGTTTTATCAAAGAGGTCTCTCAGATGAGTTTTATCAGTCAATGAGATGCTCAATATTTGTAGCACTTCGTATGTACTTCTATCCAGTTGCATATCGTGTTGAATGATTGCCACCAAACAGTAAGTGCATATTGCAGCATATATCTGTATTCGAACAGCATTCTCTGTAGTCCCCCAAAATCTTTTGATTTTAAGGTGCTGCTTTAGCCACTTGAAAAACAGCTCTACCTGCCAACGATTTTTATAAAGTTCAGCAACTTGAAGTGCAGATATATGCATGGCATTGGTTATGAATGTAAATTCTCGTTCTTGTTCTTCATCCCAATATTTAACCAATCTAAGTGGCTCCGGATAATATTGTTTAGGATAGAATCCAGTTAGAAGTATGCTCGCGTCTGAAAACACATTCTTAGGCAGCCTACGTTTCCATTTGATGGATTTGTACCCGAGGTTCTTTTTTGCTCTGACAACGAAGTAGGCTTCAATCTGATGAATCTTATACAGCATCTTGAAGTTGTTATAACCGCGGTCAAAGATGTAATAAGAGCCTGGTTCATAAGGAATCTCATTCATTACTTTAGAATCGTGTACGGATGCTTCCGTGATATGAAAGAATGCAGGTATCTGTGTTTCTATATCATATAATGTATGCACTTTGATACCACCTTTCTTCTTGCGGAATTTAGCCCACCAAAAGACTGAAAGGCACAGGTCAATAGTTGTCGAATCGAAAGCATAAACGTTGCCACCAAGTTTGAAAATATGAGTAACACGCTTTTCTCGTGCTTCGCTAACTAGGTAGTAAGCGTATTCTTCAAAGATATGATAGTCCCTATCTTGATTTGCTCGTGCCAGCGATGACTTTGATACGTTTTTACCCATTCCTAAATGATAACATTTGGAATGATGGGCTTCAAGCGCAACTATTAAATCTCGCAGACTTTCACGATTAGAAAGTTGACCGAACATCAAAGCAAGTAGTTGATTCCAGCAGGTGAAATGCTTCACATATTTGTCGCCATCATACTTGGCAACAATGCGGTTAAACTTACTTCGATTCAGAAACGAAGCCAACTGAGCAAAAACGTATTTGTCTTGGAACATGTGCTATCAGATTAATCTGATACAAAGCTACGAATTCAAGTCCGTTCGCTCGAAAAACCTCTGTAACTAACTAAATTTCAAATATTTCAAAGAACTATTTTAGATTTTAATGGGACAGCAATGAACTTAAAAATAAAACAAATATGGAACAATCATTTCAAAAAGGAGTTGTGCTCCATTTGGCTTCTCTCATTGAATATACTGAAGGAGGCGTTATCAGCAAACAGTTAATCAAAAGTCCGGCAGGAAATATCACTTTATTTTCTTTCGACAAAGGAGAAGGGTTAAGCGAACATCGTGCCCCGTTTGATGCGCTCGTGCAGGTATTGGAAGGGGTAGCGAATATTACTGTAAACGGAACTCTGTTCACCGTAAAAGCAGGAGAAAGTATCGTATTTCCGGCGAATGCGCCGCATGCCCTTACAGCAGTGGAGAGATTTAAGATGCTGTTGACTATGATTAAGGAATAAACAATCATAGTGTATAAAAACAAAAAATGGCTACTCATCACGAGCAACCAATCTTTTGTTAACCTTAAATCTAATACTTATGAAAAAAACACTGTACAAAGGTACCATATTTCAGGTAAATAGCAAATTCTAGAGCCTAAACAGCCCATATTATAACAGGGTTTAATACTCTGGGAAGCGTATTAACATTTCAGACTTCACACGTTAACATTTAACATATTCATTCACACAAGTTACTTCTTGGGTAAGTAAGAATACAAAAAAGAGGGAATCATTGAAACAACATCGTCTTTTTTTTGTAACTTTGAACTATGATAATCAGTGCCAGCCGCCGGACAGATATTCCGGCATTCTATTCCCAGTGGTTTTTCAACCGGATTAAAGAAGGATATGTATTAGTGCCCAATCCATATCATCCGAAAATGATTAGCAAGATCTCTCTATCTCCTGCTGTAGTAGATTGCTTTGTTTTCTGGACCAAGAACCCGGCACCTATGCTCAACCAACTGGAGAAATTGCAGGATTACAACTATTACTTCCAATTTACACTTAACCCCTACGGAGAAAAGCTGGAAAATCATTTGCCCTCCATCGATAAACGAATGGATACCTTTAAAAAGCTGGCTGATAAAATCGGCAGGGAAAGGGTGATCTGGAGATATGATCCGATACTGACGAACGAGGAATATAATGTTTCTTTCCACCAGGAAGCATTTGCCCGGATTGCCGACGGGCTCAAAGACCACACTGCCAAATGTATGCTGGGATTCATAGATCATTACCAGCATATCCGGAACTCTGTACGGTCATTCAACATCCATCCGCTAACTCAAGAGGAAATAGAAGAAATGGCTGTCTCCTTTAAAAAAACAATCGACGTTTATCCCGACATACAGCTGGATACTTGTACTGTAAAAGTGGATTTAAGACATTTAGGTATTCCGAGTGGCCTGTGTATTGATAAGGATCTGATAGAAAAGATCATCGGTTATCCTATCCTCGCCCAAAAGGATAAAAACCAGCGTAACATCTGCAACTGCATTGAAAGCATTGATATCGGAACTTATGAAAGTTGCCTGAACGGATGTATTTATTGTTATGCCATCAAAGGCAATTATAACACGGCAGTATATAATAGGAGGAAACATGATAAAAACTCACCGCTACTCATCGGCCATTTATCCGAAGATGATATCGTAAAGGAACGGGAGATGAAAAGCCTGCGGGATAACCAATATTCGTTGTTTTAATCTCTTCGGTCTACAGTTGACTTACAGGCATAAAAAAAGGCTATCTATCCCAGACAGCCAATCTTTTGTTAACCTTAAATCTAATACTATGAAAAACACAGTACAAAGATACGGACTTTTCGGTTATCTCCAAATTTTGAGGCCAAAGCAGCGTATCTTATAACATGGTTTAATAGAATCAGAGCCGTATTAACAAATGAGTGGCCAGGCATTAACATTTAACAGTTTTCTTAAATAATCAGAGCGTAAAACTGGAAAAGATGCAAAAGTTTTCGAATCGAACACCTTATCTTATTAAAGAGAGTTTATGAGGGCTAACAAATTCCTCTGCCAGCTGTTTCTAAATAGAAGATAACCATCAAATTCCCATTATATGAACAGATTCGAAAATAAAGTAGTTGTCATCACCGGTGCCGCCGGTGGTATCGGCGAAGCAACCACACGCCGCATTGTCTCCGAAGGAGGCAAAGTAGTCATCGCTGACCATTCCGAGAAAAGAGCGGAGCAGCTTGCCAACGAACTCACGCACACAGGGGCTGACGTGCGTCATGTCTATTTCTCCGCCACCGAACTCCAGAGTTGCAAAGAATTGATTGATTTTTCCATGAATGAATATCAAAGAATAGACGTACTGATTAATAATGTAGGAGGAACTGATCCCAAACGTGACCTTAGCATCGAAAAGCTGGACATCAACTACTTTGACGAAGTATTCCATCTGAATCTCTGCTGCACGATGTATCTTTCCCAACAGGTCATTCCTATCATGACTGCCAATGGCGGCGGAAACATTGTCAACGTAGCTTCCATAAGCGGACTTACGGCTGATGCCAACGGCACTTTATACGGCGCCAGCAAAGCGGGTGTCATCAACCTGACGAAATATATCGCTACTCAAATGGGAAAGAAAAACATCCGTTGCAACGCCGTAGCTCCGGGACTGGTACTTACTCCCGCTGCATTGGACAACCTGAATGAGGATGTACGTAATATCTTCCTCGGTCAATGTGCCACTCCTTATCTGGGAGAACCGGAGGATGTTGCAGCTACCATCGCTTTTCTGGCTTCGAACGATGCCAGATACATCACCGGACAAACGATTGTGGTGGATGGCGGACTGACCGTTCATAATCCGACAGTGGCGTTATCATAAAACGACCGGATAACGTATTATCGGTAAAGATGATAGGTTATTAACCGGCAACCATTACAAAAAATAATCTCTTTTTCCTTGATGTTACCGATAGGAAACATATCTTTGTGACCAGTCAGTAACAAAAGTATCAAAGTATGGAAAAAGAGATTACTAAAAACAGACAGGCTACGGAAATGACCCTGATTAAAGCCGTCAACGACATCATTGAAGAAAGCGGCTTCGAGGGGTTGGGCATCAATGCGGTAGCAGCCAAGGCCAAAGTTTCAAAAATGCTTATCTACCGTTATTTCAATTCGCTGGATGGACTGATAGCAGCCTACATTCAGCAGAACGACTATTGGATTAATTTCGATGAAGAGTTACCGGATCAGGCTCATTTAGCCGCATTTATCAAGCAGATATTCAAAAGACAAATCATGCGGTTACGGGAGAATTATACATTGAAACGCCTGTATCGCTGGGAACTGACAACGGACAATAAGTTTGTGAAAGAGTTGCGCAACAAACGGGAAGAGAAAGGAATCTGGCTGGTAGAGGCAGTCATCAAACTTTCAAAACATCCGAAAAAAGAGATTGCCGCTATGGCTTCCATCATCACCGCAGCCATCAGTTATCTGGCATTGCTCGAAGAAAACTGCCCGGTCTACAACGGCCTCAAGATTCAGCAGGAAAGCGGCTGGGAGGAATTGGAAGAAGGCATCAATCTATTAGTAGACCTCTGGTTACAAAAACAACTCTAATCAAATGAATAAAATGACAATAATGGGAATATGGTTTCTTTCTCTATTGATAAATAGTGGATGCAACCGGGATTTAGTAGAATACGACAGTAACGATCTTAAAATATCTATTGAAAAAGGGGAAGAGTGGTTGCATAATTTTCCTTTGTTTCTAGGCATCAACATCAAAAATCCGCCCCAGATTGCAATCTGGACTGAAGACATGGAAGGGAATTATCTGTCCACCGTGTATGTGACACACAAAATAGCCACTCAATCCTGGCAAGCCTCCGGCGGTAACCGCCGAAAGGAAGCGCTGCCGCATTGGTGTTATCAGCGGGGAATCCAATATGAAGACGGGTTATATCTTCCTAGCAAAAAGGAACCGTTGACGGACGGTATCAGCGGAGCTACTCCGAAAGGTAGTTTTAATGTGAAGATGTCGCCAACCGGAAAACAGAAGAAGTTTATAGTCAAAATTGAAATCAATCATTCTACAGATTTCAATGATGCATATCCGAAATCGGCCAAAGAAGGAGACGCCAATTACTCCGGTGGAAAAGAAGGGAGCGGACAGCCTGCCCTTGTCTACGCAGCAGAAGTGGATTTGACTTCCGGCAAGAAAGAATTTACAGCCAAACTGATCGGACACAGCAGCCCGGATGGAAGTAATGGAGATCTTACCAGAGATACTTCTTCACTCACAACTGCATTGCATATCGTTAAAAGCATAACCGTGTATGTGCAATAGCAGCAGCTAACCATCGTATTATCAGACTCTATCCTTGCATCATTATGAAGAAATTTATATTCATCTTTGCACTGCTATCTTTCATTACTGTATGTGCCGACGGACAAACAGACAGCAGACGTCTCTCTTACACTACATATATCGGGACAGGTTTTTCTATGAATCAGCCTTCTTACACGCCTTTCAACTGGCAAATCGTCAGTCATTACCACATCAGTCAACGGTTTGCCATCGGTGCGGGCAGCGGACTTTCTGTTTACGAGAAGTTGCTTATCCCGCTTTATGCCAGTGCGCAATTTTATATAACGAAGCCCAGGAGACTGACTCCTTATCTGGAATGTCATATCGGTGGGTCTTTTGCCACAGACAGAGAAGCAAACGGAGGCTTTTACCTCTCTCCTTCCATCGGTGCACAATTCAAAGTCAACCGGAAAATTAAACTGAATTTGATGGCAGGTTATGAACTCCAGAAACTGGAACGGACAAAGAAACAGGAAGATCCGTATTTCCATACGACGTTTAAGGAAGAATTGTCGCACCATTCCATTACGCTGAAAATCGGCTTGACTTATTGAGGTAAGTATAATAAGAGATAAGGAATTTGCCATTGCGAACAGAATATATATTCAGATCCTGGCTTTATTCCCCTCGAATAAAAAAAGGCATAATTATTAATGATTAAGTCGTTATATTATTCAACAAATACTAACTTTACGACGTTATAAAATATAAAGAGCGAACGAAATGATTGTTAAGACATTACTAGATACCGATCTTTATAAGTTTACCACATCGTATGCTTATATCAAACTGTTTCCCTATGCAATGGGCACGTTTAGTTTCAACGACCGGAATGAAACTCAATATACCGAAGATTTCCTGAAGGCACTCAAGACAGAGATTAAGAATCTTAGTCAGTTGAGATTTACGGAAGAGGAGCTGGAATATATGACGAAAAACTGCAGATTCCTTCCGAGGGTCTATTGGGAGTGGTTATCTTCTTTTCGTTTCGACCCGAATAAGATTGATATTCATCTGGATGAAGCCTGTCATCTTCACATTGAGGTGACTGATTTGCTCTATAAAGTGACGCTGTATGAAGTGCCTTTGCTCGCGATTGTCTCTGAAATCAAAAACCGTTTCTTTGGCAATGTAGCAGACATGAACGAGATTCTTTGCAAGCTGTCAGAGAAAATAGAATTATCGAATCAACATCAGCTCCGCTTTTCCGAATTCGGCACACGGAGAAGATTCTCCATTGATGTGCAGGAAACGGTTATCAAGAAGCTGAATGAGACGGCACATTATTGCACCGGAACTTCCAACTGTAACTTTGCAATGAAATATGGAATGAAAATGATGGGGACTCATCCACATGAATGGTTTATGTTTCACGGAGCACAGTTCGGATATAAACATGCCAACTATATGGCACTCGAAAACTGGGTGAATGTTTATGACGGGGATTTGGGTATCGCACTTTCCGATACATATACTTCCGGTATCTTCCTTAGTAACCTTAGCCGCAAACAGGCTAAACTATTTGACGGAGTGCGTTGCGATTCCGGTAATGAGTTTGAGTTTATCGACAAGCTGGTTGCCCGTTATAAAGAGTTGGGAATTGATGCGACGACCAAAACCATCGTTTTCAGCAATGCCCTCGACTTTACAAAGGCATTGGATATTCAGGAATACTGCCAGAACAAAATACGCTGCTCTTTCGGAATCGGTACCAACCTTACCAATGATACCGGATTCGAGCCTTCGAACATCGTGATGAAACTGACACAATGTAAGATGAATGTCAATCAGGAATGGAGAGAATGTATCAAACTGTCTGATGATGAAGGAAAACATACCGGCAGCCTTGAAGAGGTACAGGCTTGCCTGTATGAGTTGAGACTCAACTAAATTATAACAATGTTGCACATATTTTCCGTAAATTCTCCAAATGCGCCATCACATTCTTATCCTTTCGGGCAATTTGCATATTATATCTCGTCTGCATGTTCACCAGCAACTCCGCATTTATATCGGTAGCAGCTTCAATCAACAAAGCAAAATCCGTAGATACAGGACGACGCCCATTCAATATATCATTCAGCATCGTATACGACACTCCTACCACCTCTGCAAATCGTTTCTGCGATATTCCACGAGATTGTAATTCTTCTTTTATAATCTCTCCCGGATGTACTGGAACAAAAGAATACCCTAAATTAGACATACTATTCTTATTTATAATGATTCGTTATGTCGATTATAGAACAAATAGTTATGATGGGTTCGGAATCCGTAGTCGATATTTTAAATTCCAGCCGATATTGTTTATCGATCCGAATAGATGAAATACCTTTTTTAACTCCCGTCAAGACTTCATAATTCAACGAATTCAAAGGATAAAGTGCTTCTACATTCAACGCTTCAGCCAAAATGACAATTCGCTTCACATAATTCCTTATTACTTGAGGTTGAAAACGATGCTTCTTATCGCTACATTTACCTTCATAATAAAGTTCTGAAAGATATTCCTTTTCAAACTCAATAACCATTTCTCTACTTATTACGACAGTACAAAGATAGCAGTTTTTTTTCAGAATACACTAAAAAAGTGGATATAATGATAGCAATTCTATCAAACTTGGCCAAAGTCCGAAAGCTAGTAGATAAAACTTGCTATCACCTTAATCAACACAACTCTATTCATAGCAGTATTAATAAAAAAATGCTGCAGGTATGTTCTTATTCTATACTATCTGTGACTATAGTAATAAAAGCTATGGCAATCAGATCCAAACCTTTCAGGATTTGAATCCTTTCACTGCTCTTTCCAGTCTTTCCAGAGGTAATTCGCCGGATTGTCTCCAGAGCTGTTGTCCTTTTCTAAAAAGAATAAAGGTAGGAGTCGACTCAACCGTATAGAAATCTGTAAGGGCAGGTTCCTGGTCGATGTCTACCAATACCACTTCCAATGTTCCTTCCATCAGTTTCTTAAATTCTTCAACAACCGGTTTCATACGTTGGCAATGAGGACACCACGTTGCATAAAACTCTGCCATTACCCAATCACCGTTAGCCAGTTTCTCCTGATTTCTTTCTTCACGAGCTATTTTCTTTTCTTTCATACGAATATCTCCTTTTTTATTAATTATTATCAACTTAACAATATCAGGAGAAATATAGTTTAGAAAAGTAGCAAGGTTACACACTAATTAAAGAATCAAACCCGTTTACATTTGCCCGACCAGTTATCAATATCCAGACGAATGATCTCCGTGCGATGGAAAGACTTCTCCGCATACTTCATTCCTACCACTTTATCTTCCGGAGAGAGTTTATCCAACAGCAGTTCAAGCGCCTTCATCCGTTCGGCTTCCGAAAGTCCAGTATGGGCTGTCCCTGTCAGTACAATACTCTCATACCCCGTCGTAAACTTGTCGGGAACAAGATGAGTGGCTCCTACCACACAAAAAGAAACTCTCTCACAAGCAGAGATACAACGCAGTTTCTCTCCTTCGGGTGCACAATGAATATAAATAGAACGAGCACCATCCCACACATAATTGACAGGAATTCCATAACCGCCGCCTCCTACTGCCTGCATCGACAATATTCCGTATTCTGCAGTTTGTAATAAACGAAGAGCTTTTTCTTCTTCCAGCAGACGATCCTGGCGCCTGACGGGTTCATTTAAATATTTCATTTTTACTATATAATTAATGACATTACAAAGATATACAATATTCTTAATCGAAGACAAATCCCCGTTTTAAAGATAAGCATTGCACAAAAATGAAACTTTCGTGCAAAAAAGGAACATCTTATTTAATATTTATTTATCTTTGCCCCCCGAAATGGTTCAGAATCCGTATCCAACGGACGACGATTAATAGGGAATCGGGTGTAAGTCCCGGACAGTCCCGCTGCTGTGAAGCTCTGTTCAATGTCTTATAATTGAACTAATTTAACGCCACTGATGTTAATCGGGAAGGCAAATAAGACAAGAGTCAGTCAGAAGACCTGCCATTTTGTGTAAGACGCTCCCCTCCTCGTGGGTTAGGAGAAAGAGCATCACTTGTTAAGCCCCAAATCAAAAAAATACTGTTTTTCGTCGGGTGGAGTATGTCCATTAGATAGGAAGACATTAATAAGTATGTACTTAATTGAAAAAAGTATGATAAAAAAAATCTTAGTAGCCAATCGCGGTGAAATTGCCGTAAGGGTGATGCGCTCCTGCCGGGAGATGGAGATAACGAGTATCGCTATCTTTTCCGAAGCAGACCGGACCGCGAAGCACGTGCTTTATGCAGACGAAGCTTATTGCGTAGGGCCGGCAGCATCCAAAGAGAGTTATCTGAATATAGAAAAAATCATCGAAGTGGCGAAAGCAGCTCATGCGGACGCCATCCATCCGGGTTACGGCTTCTTGTCCGAGAATGCTACCTTCGCCCGTCGATGTCAGGAAGAAGGAATCATCTTTATCGGACCTAATCCGGAAACAATGGAAGCCATGGGGGATAAAATTGCTGCCCGTATCAAAATGATCGAGGCGGGAGTACCCGTTGTTCCCGGCACACAAGACAATTTGAAAAGTGTGGAAGAAGCCATAGAGCTTTGCAATAAGATCGGATATCCGGTGATGCTGAAAGCTTCTATGGGCGGTGGTGGAAAAGGTATGCGCCTCATCCACAGTGCCGAAGAAGTGGAAGAAGCTTATACCACTGCCAAGAGCGAATCGTTGTCTTCCTTTGGCGACGACACGGTTTATCTGGAGAAGTTCGTTGAAGAGCCTCATCACATCGAGTTCCAGATTCTTGGTGACAAACATGGAAATGTCATTCATCTGTGCGAACGCGAATGTTCCGTGCAACGCCGTAACCAGAAAATCGTAGAGGAGACTCCTTCGGTTTTCGTCACTCCCGAACTGCGGAAAGATATGGGTGAAAAGGCGGTAGCTGCGGCTAAAGCGGTGAACTATATCGGTGCGGGTACTATCGAATTTCTTGTTGACAAACACCGCAACTATTATTTCCTTGAGATGAACACCCGTTTACAGGTGGAGCATCCGATTACGGAAGAAGTGATTGGGGTAGATTTGGTGAAAGAGCAGATTAAAGTTGCCGACGGACAGGTGCTTCAACTGAAACAAGAAAATATTCAGCAACGCGGACACGCTATTGAGTGTCGTATTTGTGCCGAAGATACAGAAATGAATTTCATGCCGAGCCCGGGCATCATCAAACAGATTACAGAGCCGAACAGTATCGGTGTACGTATCGACAGTTATGTGTACGAGGGATATGAAATTCCAATCTACTACGACCCGATGATCGGTAAACTGATTGTATGGGCTACCAACCGCGAATACGCTATCGAGCGGATGCGCCGCGTACTCCACGAATATAAGTTGACCGGTGTGAAAAACAATATCAGCTATCTGCGTGCCATCATGGACACTCCCGATTTCGTGGAAGGTCACTATGACACAGGATTCATTGCCAAGAATGGCGAACACTTGAAACAATGTATCATGCGCACCAGCGAACGTGCTGAAAACATTGCCATGATTGCCGCATACATAGACTACCTGATGAATCTCGAAGAGAACAAAGGTGATGCAACGGATAACCGTCCTATCAGTAAATGGAAGGAATTCGGGTTGCACAAAGGTGTATTAAGAATCTAAATTATAACGCAGAGAATTCGATTATGGAAATTCATATAGGAGACCGTGTGGCCGAAATAGAATTGGTCAGCAAAGAAGATAACAAAGTGGTACTCACCATTGACGGGAAGCCTTTCGAGGCTGATGTTGTGATGGCGGAAAACGGGACCTGCAACATTCTGATGGATGGCCGCAGTGCAAATGCCCAATTAATTCGACGTGAAAACGGGAAAAGCTATAAAGTAAACACTCATTATAGCAGTTTTAATGTCGAAATCGTAGACAGTCAAGCAAAATACCTGCGTATGCGCAAGAAAGGGGAAGCAGAACAAAACGACAGTATCATTTCCCCAATGCCGGGCAAAGTAGTAAAAATCCCCGTAACAGTAGGTCAGGAAATGAAAGCTGGAGATACGGTTATCGTTATCGAAGCCATGAAGATGCAGAGCAACTACAAGGTAACTTCCGACTGCCGCATCAAAGAAATACTGGTCCGGGAAGGAGATAACATCACCGGTGACCAGACATTAATAACTCTTGAAACAATCGATTAAAAAATGGAAGAAAAAAATAAAGCATACGCCACGTTTGAAGAACGTGACCGCATCGCTTCACTCGGTGGAGGCGCTGCCAAAATAGAGAAACAACACGAAAGCGGGAAGATGACTGCCCGCGAACGTATCGATATGCTGTTGGACAAAGGTACATTTGTGGAACTGGACAAACTGATGGTTCATCGTTGCACCAACTACGGCATGGACAAGAATAAAATTCCGGGAGACGGTATCGTGTCAGGTTATGGAAAGATAGACGGACGTCAGGTGTTCGTTTATGCCTATGACTTCACCGTTTACGGCGGTTCTCTATCGGCTTCCAACGCAAAAAAAATTGTAAAAGTCCAACAACTTGCCTTGAAGAACGGCGCTCCGATTATCGCCCTGAACGATTCAGGCGGCGCACGTATCCAGGAAGGCATCGAGAGCCTTTCCGGTTATGCGGACATCTTCTATCAGAACACGATGGCGAGCGGTGTGATTCCGCAGATTTCAGCTATTCTCGGTCCTTGTGCCGGAGGCGCCTGCTACTCTCCTGCCCTTACCGACTTTATATTTATGGTAAAAGAACAAAGCCATATGTTCGTGACCGGTCCCGATGTTGTGAAAACCGTCATTCATGAGGAAGTGAGCAAAGAAGAACTAGGTGGTGCTATGGCACATAGCAGTAAGAGCGGTGTTACTCATTTCATGTGCAACACGGAAGAAGAGCTACTGATGAGCATACGTGAGCTGCTTTCGTTCTTGCCTCAGAACAATATGGACGAGACCAGAAAACAGAACTGTACAGATGAAATAAATCATGAAGACACCACTTTGGATACCATTGTCCCCACAGATCCGAATGTTCCGTATGATATGAAAGATATTATCGAGCGAGTGGTAGACAACGGTTATTTCTTTGAAGTCATGCCGAACTTCGCCAAAAATATCATTATCGGTTTTGCTCGTCTGGCAGGACGTTCGGTAGGCATTGTCGCCAACCAACCCGCCTACCTTGCCGGAGTACTTGATATTGACGCCAGTGACAAAGCAAGTCGCTTCATCCGTTTCTGCGATTGTTTCAATATCCCATTGATTACCTTTGAAGATGTTCCGGGATTCCTTCCGGGATATACACAGGAAAATAACGGCATTATCCGTCACGGAGCAAAAATCGTTTATGCATTTGCGGAAGCTACCGTTCCCAAACTCACCGTCATTACCCGCAAAGCCTACGGTGGCGCTTACATCGTCATGAACTCCAAGCAGACAGGAGCCGATGTAAACTTCGCTTATCCAAGTGCCGAAATCGCAGTGATGGGAGCAGACGGTGCCATCAATATCTTGTTCCGTAAGGCTGACGAAGCAACGAAAGCTAAAGAGCTGGAAGCTTACAAAGAAAAATTCGCAACTCCTTATCAAGCTGCCGAATTGGGATATATTGACGAAATTATTTATCCGAGGCAGACTCGTAAACGTCTGATTCAGGCACTGGAGATGACAGAAAATAAGATGCAGACAAATCCGCCTAAAAAACACGGTAATATGCCCTTATAACAACTAGATAAGGTGCTGTGCAAGGCAGCACCAGCCCAACGGACTTACGGAATATCCTACTATCATATCAGGACTTTCGTAAGTCCGTTTTTTATTCCCGAAAGGTTCTTTCCGACCAATACCAAAAAACGGCACCTCGATTCACATCGCAGCACCGTCACAACACAAACACAAAATAAAACACGACAAAACTACTATGCAATCTTCCTGTTATGCCGGGGAGGCATATCTTGCTTGACTTATCTATATTCGCATACCCATAAGAAGCTTTATCAGGCGATTTGCATTATTATAACAAACAGTTATATGTTTTGTTCATGAGAAATCAAAAAAAATAAGGGAACACAACCGGACATTACTAAAAAACGGTACTCCGATTCACATCGCAGCACCGTCACAACACAAACACAAAATAAAACACGACAAAACTACTATGCAATCTTCCTGTTATGCCGGGGAGGCATATCTTGCTTGACTTATCTATATTCGCATACCCATAAGAAGCTTTATCAGGTGATTTGCATTATTAAAACAAGCAGTTATATGTTTTGTTCATAAAAAACAGACTCTTCTACTTATTTTTTCTCTTTATGATCCTTTAAAAAGCCCTCCATCAGCCATTTAGCCAATGCCTGTCGGTTGGAATTTATCACTAACCGGCGTTGATCGAAAGTATTTTGAATATTGCCCAACTCCACAAAGACAGAAACGGGAGTGGTACGGGAAAGCACATACAGATTACGACCACTCACAGTGCCGGAAAAGCCTCGGTTGGGCTGATGCTTATCATATTTCGATTCAAATGTATCTTTCATATTATTCGCCAACCGTTTGCTATGCGCTTTCTTGTTCGAATGATAGAAAAAGACATCAGTTTGCTTTCCCTTGCTTCGACTATCCACATGGATAAAGATAGCCCTGCAATAGGCATAGTTTTTACGGTCTTTCTGATATAAAGCGTTGATCTTATTGCAACGCTGCTGAAGACGTTGTACCTGATTCAATGGAATCGGATCCCCCATACAAGTTTCGCGCTTACTGTTGGACAGATACGATTCATCACGAATTCCATCCTTGGCGTCCTGAATGATAATACGCACGTCAGCACCTTCCTGCATCAGAACACGCGCCAGACGAAGAGCAATATCATATGCATATTCGTCTTCGTGAAGCTCATGCCTTCCTGCCCGTCCGATAGCTCCGGGATCGGGACCGCCATGTCCGCTGACCACATAGAAACAAGCACCGGCAAGACGATTGGAAGTAACCTTGACATTTGCCAATTCCTTACCGAACAAAGGCTCGTTAATAGTAGTTCCCAAATTTGTGTTTTTTGATTTCTCTTTGGGAGGAATAATATAACTCACCCCTACTTTAAGTACATTCTTTTTCCCCAGTTTCTTTTTATTCAGCTCTATAAAATCATCCATATATTTTTTTGGAGAACGGTTATGTCTCAATAGAAAAGCAGAGATACCCTCACCCGCCTTCGGAGTCGCTTTCTGCTGCGCCCAAAGTGCTGTTCCTGAGAAAAGAAAAGCTAAGAATAAAAGAATATAGAGTTTATTTTTCATATCTGCACAATTATCTCCTTCATGTGACTATCATTTCACTCATAAACAGGACAAAAATACAATTATTTTCCCTACTTTTGCGCCATTAAAACATTTTTTGGAATAAATCACTAAAACCCGATAACATTATGGCAAAACAATTCAAGCCCGAAACCCTGTGCGTACAGGCAGGGTGGACGCCTAAAAAGGGCGAACCACGCGTATTGCCCATCTATCAAAGTACAACTTTCAAATATGATACCAGCGAACAAATGGCCCGCCTTTTCGATTTGGAAGATAGCGGTTACTTTTATACACGACTGCAGAATCCGACAAATGACGCTGTTGCCGCCAAGATTGCCGCTCTCGAAGGTGGTGTAGCCGCCATGTTGACTTCCAGTGGTCAGGCAGCCAACTTTTACGCCATTTTCAATATTTGCCAGGCCGGAGATCATTTTGTTTGTTCTTCCGCTATTTACGGCGGTACTTTCAACCTGTTCGGCGTGACAATGAAAAAACTAGGCATAGACGTTACCTTCGTCAATCCGGACGCCAGCGAAGAAGAGATTTCCGCAGCCTTCCAGCCAAATACAAAAGCATTGTTCGGTGAAACTATTTCCAATCCTTCTCTCGAAGTGCTGGATATTGAGAAATTCGCCCGTATCGCTCACAGTCACGGAGTACCTTTGATTGTGGATAATACTTTCCCTACCCCCATCAACTGTCGCCCGTTCGAATGGGGTGCCGACATCGTTGTTCACTCCACAACCAAATATATGGACGGACACGCTACCAGCGTAGGCGGTTGTGTAGTTGACAGCGGTAACTTCGACTGGGACGCTCATGCAGATAAATTTCCGGGCCTTTGTACCCCTGACGAATCCTACCACGGACTGACTTATACCAAAGCATTTGGCAAAGGCGCTTATATCACCAAAGCTACCGCACAACTGATGCGTGACTTGGGTAGCATCCAAAGCCCGCAAAATTCATTCTTATTGAATCTGGGACTCGAAACACTACACCTCCGTATGCCACAGCATTGCCGCAATGCGCAGAAAGTAGCCGAATACCTTTCCAAGAACGAGAAAGTGGCTTGGGTCAATTACTGTGGCCTGCCGGATAACAAATATTACGCTTTGGCACAAAAATATATGCCGAACGGTTCTTGTGGAGTAATCTCCTTCGGCCTGAAAGGGGGACGCGATGTTTCCATCAAGTTTATGGATTCACTGGAATTCATTGCTATCGTCACTCACGTTGCCGATGCACGTAGTTGCGTGCTCCATCCTGCAAGCCACACACATCGTCAGTTGTCGGACGAGCAGTTGATGGAAGCAGGTGTACGGCCTGACCTAATTCGTCTATCCGTAGGAATCGAAAACGCAGATGATATCATCGCGGATATTGAACAGGCATTGAACGCATAAACATACCTAACAACCTAAAAAAAGAGCAGGTGTCAGAATTAAAACCAGCAATTGCCGGCTTTAATTATTCTGACACCTGCTCTTTTTTGTTACATCAGTCGTAGTATCTGTTACATATTTGTTCCTCCATTTCCCTCTTCTTTTTTACCTTTGTCACCAGTCAACTAATAAATAACACTTTGAATAAAGACATGAGAAACATTGTAAAGAAAACCACTTTGGTAAGTAGTTTAGTCCTCGCACTATCAGCAAACTCCATGTATGCCCAATCTTTCGAATGGATCAGCAGTACGGAAGGTAACACCTGGCAAAAATCGAAAGCCAAGCTACAAACGAATGCCGCACAAACTCCCATATTGGATGTCAGCGGTTCGGAAGAAGGGACTGTTTTCAAAGCTTGGGGAACTTGCTTCAACGAATTAGGATGGGATGCACTCAATATGCTTCCCCGTAAGGAACAGGAAACGATTCTTCACAAACTCTTCTCTCCCAAAGGAGAGCTGAGGTTCACAATGGGACGCTTTTCCATGAATGCCAACGACTATGCACGTGACTGGTACAGCTGTGACGAAGTGCCCGGTGATTTCCAATTAAAATACTTCAATATCAACCGTGACAAAACAACTTTGATTCCTTTTATCAAAGCCGCCCAACAGTATAATCCCAACATGACTTTCTGGATGTCCCCATGGTCACCCCCTTCATGGATGAAAATCAATCATTACTATTCGGTACGCAGTGACCGTAATCAAAATCAAATGTCTCCCTTGTCGGATGTAGCCCTCTTTGAAGGCAGTAAAGAGAAAAACACGAAGGTTTTCCCGCAACAGCTAGCCGTGAATGATTATTTTATCCAAGACCCACGTTACCTGCAAACCTACGCCAATTACTTTTGCAAATTCATCGATGCTTACAAGCAACAAGGCATTGCCATTTCAATGGTGATGTTCCAAAATGAATCATGGAGCTACACCAACTATCCGGGTTGTGCATGGACGGCAGAAGGTATCATCCGTTTCAACACAGAATATCTCGCTCCTACCCTAAAGAAACAACATCCGGAAATTAAATTATACTTAGGAACAATCAACACCAACCGCTACGATGTTATCGATCAGGTCCTTTCTGATCCACGTATGCCGGAAACGATACAAGGCGTCGGTTTCCAATGGGAAGGCGGACAGATCTTACCGAAACTCCGTGCCAAATATCCGCAATATAAATATGTACAAACAGAAAGTGAATGCGGATGGGGCTCTTTTGATTGGAAAGCAGCCGAGCATACCTTCGGATTGATGAATCACTATCTGGGTAATGGTTGCGAAGAATATACTTTTTGGAACGCTATATTGTATGATGGTGGTTTCAGCGGATGGGGATGGAAACAAAACGCGTTAATCCATGTAGATTCAAAAGCAGGAACGGCAACCTATACTCCTGAGTATTATGCAGTACAACATTACAGCCATTACATAACGCCCGGTTCAAAAATCTTAGCTTATAAAACCGGCAAAGAAGACAAAACTCCGGTACTTGTCGTTATGACTCCTCAAAAGAAACAAGTGGTTATAACCGGAAATTTCAACGAAAAAGCGAAAGATATAACCGTTAAATTAGGAAACCGCTATTTAAATATCACTTTACAACCTCATTCACTGAATACTTTCGTAGAAAAATAGAAAAAGAGAATAAAAAAAATACTCACTGCAATGAGATTCCCTCTCATCACAGTGAGTATACTTAAGACTTTAGAATAACAACCTCCTTACATCCGGCCTCCCCCCAACGCCTGATACAAAGTAATCATACCCTGGATTTCGGTAAAGCGATTGGCTACTTGAGACAATTGTGCATTAAGCAACGTTTGTTGTGCAGTCAATACCTCCAGATAAGTGGTGTTGCCATGCTTCATCAAAAGACTTGTGCTCTTCGCGGCCGTCTGTAAGGAAGCTACTTGCTTATCATAGAAAACAGCCTTCTCACGAGCCGTCTGATACTGTACCAATGCTTCGTTCACCTCCACGCCCGCATTCAGTAAAGTCTGTTCAAAACTAAGGCGTGCTTCTTCCTGTTGTGCTTTCGCAATCTTGAGTTGTGCGATATTCAGTCCTTTATTAAACAAAGGCTGAGTCAGGGATGCTAAAGCAGAAGCAAGGAATTGCCCCGGATTGATAATCATGCTACCGGCACTGTTTGTCCACCCGGCACTACCACTCAAAGTGATGGAGGGATAGAAAGCAGCACGAGCTGCATTCGTTGTGTAGAAAGCCTGAGCCAATGAAAATTCCGCACTACGAACATCGGGGCGATTGGCAAGCATTTGCAAAGGAACACCTACTGAGAAGTTCTCCGGCAACCGCTGATTTCCCAGTTTTCCACGCTGAATCGCGTGAGGAGTTTCCGCCAATAACAACGCCAACGAGTTCTCAGCTTGATTGATCTGCTCTTTCAGATCAAGCACAGTCGTACATATATTATAATAGGTAGCCTCTGTCTGCGCCAACCCGGCTTCAGTCACCATACCGGCATTTTTCATGGCACGGGTAGTCCTCACACTTTCCTTCCAAGCCGCTTCGGTAGCAACAGCAATCTCATATTGCGAATCAAGCATTAGCAATGTATAATAGGCATTTGCCATAGCAGCCACCAATTGTGTTTTCACGGCCTGCTCATACTCCTTACTCTGTTCGTAGGCAGCTTTCGCACGACGTTTGGCTGTCGTTACCTTTCCAAAGATATCCAACTCCCACGAAGCCGTGACAGGCAAAGAATAGGTCTGTGTGGCTTTCGCACGGTCTAAACTGCTGACAGCCCCTTCGGGCGCCAAAAACAGGGTAGGCAGATAAGACAATTTGGACGTCAAGAGTGAAGCTTCCGCTTCTTTCACACGCAGATGAGCCGTCTGCATATCTGTATTCCGCACCAAAGCCGAATCGATCAAAGTCTGCAAATACGGGTCGGTAAAAACCTCCCTCCACGAGAGGTTACCGAGGTTTGCCGTATCGGCGGCAGCGACTGGCTCACTACCATAAAGTCCCTCCGGAACTTCCGACACCGGTTTGTATTTATTGTAAATACCGCAACTGCTCAGTACCAGTGTTGCTACGGATAATATGATGATTTTTCTCATACTTTACTTTTCTATTTGAGTTATTTATCTTCGTTAAACACACTGCGTTCCGCCAAGCTTCTTTCCTTCTCCAATTCTACTTGTTGATCCGCCTCCTCATACATCGGCTTACGGATTTTTTCCTGCAAGAACTCAAATGCAATGTAAAATACCGGGACTACAAACAATAATGCCAATGTACCCACAGCCATACCTCCTACGACACCTGTACCCAATGATGAATTACCGTTAGCACCTGCACCGGAGGAGAACATCAACGGCAACATACCGAAAATCATCGTAAGAACTGTCATCAAGATAGGTCGCAAACGAGCTTGCGCCGCACTGTAGGCCGACTCGATAATTCCCATCCCTTTACGACGCCGTTCGATTGCGTACTCTGTAATCAGAATAGCCGTCTTCGCTAACAAACCGATCAACATAATCACACCCGTCTGGAGATAAATATTATTCTCCAAACCGAAAATCTTGGCAAAGAGGAAAGATCCCATCAAGCCGAACGGTACGGAAAAGATAACGGCAAACGGTATCAGAAAGCTTTCATACAAACAAGCCAGAATAAGAAAGATCAAAACAATACAAATACCATACACAAAAAGCGTTTTTGCACCGCCACTGCCGGCCTCTTCACGCGCCATTCCTCCATACTCGTATCCGTATCCCATAGGCAAGGTCTGTTCGGCAACCTCATTAATGGCTTTCTGGACCTCACCGGATGAGTATCCGGCAGCCGGATTCACGTTGGCTGTAATACTGCTATACAGGTTGAAGCGATTGGCAACTTCCGCTCCCATTACCTTCTTGATCGTCACAAACTGGCTGACAGGAGCCATTTCGGTACCATTACGGACATACATATTCTTGAGTGCGTGCTCATCCAAGCGATACTCCGGTGAAGCCTGCATCATAACACGATATACCTTACCGAACTGGTTATAGTTGGATATGTAAGCACCACCACAGTAACTACCCAGTGCATCCAATATCGTAGAGGGCGAAATACCTGCCCGCTTACACTTCGCCGGATCTACTTCTACCGACAGTTGGGGGAAGTTCATGGCGTAGGAAGTATATGCCATTGCCACTTCCGGACGCTGGTTCAACGCACCGAGGAACTTCATCGCATTGTTATAGAATGTAGTCATATCCCCACCAGTCTTATCCTGAAGGTTCAGCTCGATAGAGTTACCCATACCGTAGCCTGGAATCATACCCGGCTGGAAGCAGAAAATCTGTGCTTCTTTAATCATATAGAATTGTCCGTTCAGACGTGTCATCACCGCATCAGCCGTGTGTTCGCTGCCCTTACGTTCGCTCCAGTCCTTCAGACGGATAATAACCGTACCGTACGAAACACCCTGTCCGGCAATCAGTCCGTAGCCGGCGACAGTAGTATATTGTTTTACCTCCGGAGTGCTCTTTATCACAGCTTCTACTTTATCGATTACTTTGTTGGTCTCTTCCAGCGTACTACCCGGTGCCACACTGACATTCACCATCATAACTCCCTGATCTTCCTGAGGAACCAGACCGGTTTTGGTTGTTGACATCAGATAAACGAGCAAAGCTATACAGCAAACCAAAGAAGTCCACACCATCCAACGGTGGTGGATAAAGAACATCACTCCTTTCTTATATTTACCCAGCATAGCATTGTAAGAAGCATTATAAGCGGCACGCACACGTCCGTTGATACTTTTCGCGCTCTTAGTGCCCGAAGCCGGACGCATCATCATAGCGCACAATGCCGGACAAAGAGTCAAGGCGCAAATACAGGACAAGCCAACGGAAGTTGCCATAGTGATACCGAACTGCGTATAGAAGATACCGGAAGTACCGCCCATAAAAGTAACAGGGATAAATACCGCCATAAATACACACGTACAAGAGATTACCGCCATCGTCACATCACTTAACGCATCTTTGGTGGCGAGATAAGGAGATGTGTAGCCGGAATCAAACTTTGCCTGCACTGCCTCTACCACTACAATAGCGTCATCAACTACCGTACCGATGGCAAGCACCAGAGCGAAAAGCGTAAGAATGTTGATACTGAATCCGGCTGCCGTCAGACAGGCGAACGTACCGACCAAAGAGACAATGATGGAAATAGACGGTATCAGCGTGCTTTTGAAATCCTGCAAGAAGAAGTAAACCACAAGGATAACCAAGATGATAGCGATGACCAATGTCTCCACCACATTGTGAATAGAAGCGAACAGGAAGTCGTTAGAACTCATCATCGAAAGAAATTCCGTACCCGCAGGCAGGTCTTTCGACATTTCATTCAGTTTGTCCGTTATGGCTTCGTTTACCGAAGTAGCATTTGCTCCCGCCACCTGGAAGGCCATAAACGTCACGCCCGGATGTCCGTTTGTCTTACCATGAAAGCTGTAAGACAACGCTCCCAATTCCACCTCGGCCACATCTTTCAAGCGAAGTGTAGAACCATCATCCTCTGCACGCAACACAGTGTTCTGAAATTCTTCCACACTCTTCAGACGACCGCGATATTTCATAGTGAACTGGAAAACATTTTTAGAATCCGCACCTAAAGAACCGGTAGGAGCCTCAAGGTTCTGCTCACCCAGTATTGCCGTCACATCCGACGGAACCAATCCGTATTGTGCCATCAATTCCGGTTTCAGCCAGATACGCATACTATAAGTATCTCCCAACTCCATCACGTCACCGACTCCCTCGATACGTTTAATTTCCGGAATAACGTTAATATCCAGATAATTGGCAAGGAAAGTCTCATCGTAACGGTCGTCCGTACTTACCAATGAATTAATCTGCAAGAAGCTGGTCTGCCGTTTACTCGTCGTTACACCGATCTTGGTAACTTCGGCAGGCAACAGCCCTTGGGCCTTCGATACACGGTTTTGCACGTTGACCGCAGCCATATCCGGATCTGTTCCCTGCTTGAAATAGACTTGGATAGTGGCAGTACCAGAATTGGTCGCATTAGAAGTGATATACATCATATTTTCAACACCATTGATACTCTCCTCCAATGGCATAATCACACTATTCATCACCGCATCAGCGTCTGCCCCCGTATAAGTGGCGGACACCATCACCGTAGGCGGTGCTATATCGGGATATTGCTCCACCGGCAAGGTGAAAAGCGAAATAAATCCGACAATCATAATCAACACGGAAATGGACATAGCCATCACCGGTCGCTTTATAAATACATTTCCTTTCATTTTTTGTATCTTACAGCTTTATTTTACTTGCGTTCCCTCTCTAAGCAGTCCGGCACCTTGTGACACAATCTCGTCCCCGACTTTCAACCCGTCCAGAACGATGTACTCGCGTCCGTCATTGATGGCAGCTACAGTAATCAACATTGAAGTCGCTTTTCCGTCCACAACTTTATATACGGAAATCTTATCCTGCATTGCCACCGTAGCTTCCTGAGGAATAACAATAACACCTTTGTAGGAGTTGGGAACCAGGACACTGCCCGAAGCGCCACTGTGCAAAATACCCGAAGCATTAGGGAACACTGCACGGACACCTACCGTTCCTGTCTGACGGTTGATCACACCGCTGATAGACTCCACACGTCCTTTCTCGCCATACACCGAACCGTCAATCAGTTTTAATTCTACTTCCGGCATATTCTTCAATGCTTCGTCCATGTTTTTATACTGATTAATCAAAGAAAGCAATTCATTTTCGGTCAGAGAAAAGTAAACGTACATATCCGAATTGTCGGAAACCGTAGTCAAAGCCTGTGGAATGCTTGGTCCTACCAATGCTCCGACACGGTAAGGCAACATAGCTATCACACCGTCGCTGGGACTCTTCACTACCGTATATGAAAGGTTATTGCGGGCGTTTACTTCCTGTGCTTTCGCCTGTGCCAGCTGTGCTTTGGCTGCCAGAAGAGAATTCTTTGCCGTGCTCAGATCGAATGCGGAAACCACATTCTCCTTATACAGTTCCTCTTTGCTTTCATAAGTAAGCTGTGCCGTAGCAAGAGCAGCTTCAGCAGACTTCACATTTGCCACCGCCGTCTGCAATGCGGCTTCGTAGGGCACCTGGTCGATAATGAACAATGTCTGTCCGTTTTTTACACGTTGTCCTTCCGTCACACATACTTTTGTCAGCGTTCCGCTCACCTGCGGATAAATATCAATATCCTGGCGTCCACGAATTGTCGCCGAATATGTGCTCAGAATCATACGGTCCGCCGGAGCGACGGTCATAACTTCATATCCTGTTTCCATTTGTGCAGGTGGAGCTTGCTTACATCCCGTAGCAGCAACCAGACAGCAGAGCAATAACAGCCCTTGCTTAACTTTACTAATCTTTCTACTCATTATGTTACCTATTAAATTTTTGAACGCGGCAAAGATAGGCTCTTTTTAGTATAGAAAACTGGTCATACTGTTTTGAGTTTTGTTCATTTTCGGAATATAAAAGCTAATATTTAGTAAAATAGTCCTATTTTTGTCCGCGAAAAGAGAAATGTATATGAAAGAAAAAAACTCCAGCCTTGCTATACTCCGCGAACCTTTTATTGCCGGGACCGACGAAAATCTGTCTCCGGTCATGCATCATTTATGGAAGTTGGAAGGAGGTGCCATTTACTTCTGCCGTAAGGGATGGGCACACGCCACAATCGATTTGAAGGATTATGAAATTGTAGAAAACACACAGGTAGTACTTCTTCCCGGTACCATTATCCGCATCAATGGTTGCAGCAGCGACTTCACCGCTTCGTTTTTCGGATTTCCAAAAGAGATGTTCATGGAAGCCTGCATGCGGTTTGAGCCTATATTTTTCCGGTTCATCAAAGAACAGCCTTGCTACGTTCTCCCCCAAGAAAATACCGGAGCCATCAACGGATTGATACGAGCCACAACAGCGATATATAACGACCGTGAAAACCGTTTCCGGAACCAGATAGCCAGAAACCATCTCCAGTCTTTCATGTTCGACATTTATGATAAATGCTACCGCTATTTCGGCAAGCATAAAATAGAAGGTGGTACCCGACAGGATGAAATCTTCAAAAGTTTCGTATCGCTTGTACACGAGCATTGTGCCTCTCAACGGGAAGTCAGCTTCTATGCCGACAAACTGTGCATTTCTACCAAATATCTGACTGGTATCTGCAAAGCTGTCACTGGTGATTCCGCTAAAAAGATCATTGACGACTTTGCCATTCTGGAGATTAAAGTGTTGCTTCAATCAACCGAACTGACAGTGCAGGAAATTGCCGACCGACTCCATTTCCCTGACCAATCATATTTAGGCAGATATTTCAAAAGGCACGAAGGAATGTCACCAAAGGAATATCAGAACAAATACTCGATGAAAACAAATTAGAGTAAAAGCAATCAAAAACAGAAGTACTACAACCACTACTATATTGTACAACTGCCGGAACAGTCAAGTACAAGAGTGTATGCACTCAAGTACAAGACCGTACCGGCAGATGTACATCTTTCCTGTTTTTCTTCTATACGGAAATCAATCTGAAAAGCTTTTATCGCTTAAAACCTCAACTTTATACCGGCATTCATGACAAACCCGTCAAGCGGTGCATAAATATCACGAAAATCAGGGTTGGATATACTACCCGTATAAATAGTATCAAAACGGGTTTGCCGCCTGTCCGTAAAGTTTTCAAAGTTGGCATATAAAGAAAGCTTTTCCCAAATCTTCTCTATCATGAAGCCACACACAACGTATGATTTGCCTTTCAGACCATCACCTAGTTTCTGCGGACTGAAATAATAGGCTTCCAATCCTATTTTCCATTGGTCTTCTACTTCATACATCAAGATACTGTTCAACCGATGTTTGGGAGTCAATATGTTTTCATATTTTATAGCATTCTCTTTTGTTTCGATATCTGTATAGGTATAGCCCAGATATAAATGAAAATCTTTATATCCTATTTTTACATTCGTCTCTCCCCCTTTACTGTCTGTATGACCTTTGATATTATTAAGCTGATACATTCCTCCCGTTGCAGGTTGCAGCAAAAGAGGACTATCAAGATAAGTATAAAAGAATAACTGATTGACGCTGAAAGTTACATTACCTCCGCCAAACGAAGTGACATAATTAAAATCCCAATTCAAACCATAACTTCTTTCCAATTTATTCTTGTCTTTATCAATGGGAAGCACATCCCGGTATTGCCTTTTCTCGCTATCTTCCGTGAAAACCGTAGGTGCCTTATAACCGAAACCGCCACCAAGCCGGGAAGAGAACTTGTCCGTTATCTTAAAATGAGCAGAAATACGCGGAAGCACAGCTACCCCATAATCGGCAACATAATCGGTCCGCAAACCGGTTTCAAGATTCAACCAATTTGTCAAATTCCAATTGTTCTGAACAAACACTCCGGCAATTGTCTGATTATAGTCTCTCAACTGAAAATCAGACCGTTTCTTTTCATCAAATTTATCTGTCCACAGATTTAATCCGGCTACCCATTCCGTTTTTTGTTCCGTATATGTATATGATAATTCACTGAAACTGGATAGTTGGGTACCTTCAAAAGTATAGTTCGGCACTCCTATTTCTCTTTTGAAATAGGTCACGCTATTCTTAAAATCGAGCCTGTGTTTCTCGTTAAAACGGTGTTCCAACGTCAGTTGGGTAGAATGTCTTTGCGTCTTGTTTTCTTCAAAATAAGAATGTACATCATCTCCCTTTCCTTTAATATACTCGATGTCTCCTCCCAAGCGGTTCTCAAACATTGTATTGAGCCCGATACTCATCTCGGTATTTTCCGTCAAATAGAGGAATAACTTAGGATTAAAGACATATCTGTCAAATTGTGGGATAGCCGTAAATCCCGTATTTGACGGATCATAAGCCCAGTTTCTGTTATATGCAGCAAAGATAGTGGTACCCACTTTCTCAAACTTCTGTCCATAAAACCCACTGACATCCAAACCTTTCCCCGATGTTCCATTAAGGTGTAGACTCAGCTCTCTCTTTTCCTCCGGAGTTTTTGAAATAAGGTTCACCAATCCGGCTATTGCCCCACCACCATATAAGGTTGATGTGGAACCTTTGATTATTTCCACTTGTTTCAAGTCGAGAGGAGGAGTCTGCAACAGTCCCAAGCCACTTGCTGCTCCTGCAAAGACCGGAAATCCATCCTTTAAGATCTGGGTGTAACGACCGTCCAATCCTTGTATACGTATAGCGGCATTTCCTGATGTTGCAGATGTCTGCTGGGTGATAATACCTGTACTTTCATTCAATAACATACGAATATCTCCCGGTTTCATGCTCCCCTTTTCATCAAGTTCTTCTCCGGAAATAAATTCGACTCTGGTCGGTATATTTTGAATGGTCCGGGTTCCACGCGTAGATGAAATGATAACTTCTTCCAATGCTTCCTCGTCCTGTTCCAGGAAGATCTCGACAGGAGTATCGGAAGCTAAAGGGAACGTAAAGGATTTTGTTTCCGTCTCATAGCCAAGATAACTGAATTTTATACGCTGAACTCCATCCGGAATATCTTTGATGATAATAGTCCCGTTCGCATCGGAACTTGCTCCGTAAGTTGTCTTCTCCACTATAGCATTTACGCCAACCAACACTTCTTTTGTATCTCCGTCTTTTACAACTGCCTTAAATATGTTTTGTGCTACTACACTTTGTACTGACAACACAAATATTGCCAGCATAACTAATCTTATACTCATTTTCTGTAATTGATAATTTTACGCTATCTATTTATTCCGTACAAATAAATAGATAACAATTCTATGATGAAGTGTGAAACCTCATCTATAAATAATTAATTAATCAAAGAGGGAGAAAAACTCCGTAGTAAAAAGACTTTTACCCCCAAAAAATTATCTCAAAGAGTAATAAGCTTAGGCGGTTGCCAGATGGAAGAAGAAAACTGAGGAATCAGTTTCTCTTTATAAAACGAAAGGAGATTATCATTCAACGGGATTTCCAGAACGAAAGGTAAGTGAAAAAGTCTCGGAACCGGACATCCCGTACAAGTATTGCAATGCAGGAAAGGAGAACAACAATCTGCGCAAGAACATCCATCATCCGAACATGTTTCCTCCATGTTATTTACACACTGAAACAAACATTTATCTTGCAAAAAGCAAGGAGCCGTTGACAACAACAGCACCCATAAAGCCAATATGTGAGATAAATATTTCATATAAATGAGATGTTTTTCTATTCAGGCGCAAAGTTATTGATTTTATAATTCTTAAGCAAATATTATTGTATAAATCTTTTCCTGCATTACATCAGTTATTTCATCGCATTATCCAAATAATTCTGAATCTCGCTGTCCGAAGCACGTGGAGCGTTGGTCGTTATAATCTTGCCCGCTTTATCAAAAAGCATAAAACGAGGGATCCCATTTATTTGATATTCCTTACACAGATCAGACTTCATACCATCAGTAGTTATAAACTGCCTCCATTCCGGTTTATCCGCTTTCAGCTTATTCTTCCATTTGGCAACGTTGTCATCCAACGAAATACTGACAAATTCAATATTCGGATTGCCTGCATAATGTTTCACCAACGCTTCCACATGAGGAATCTCAGCACAACACGGGCCACACCATGTAGCCCACACATCGAGATAAACAACTTTCCCTTTTCCTATCACGTCAGAGAACTTAAGAGGTTTATCATTGACATCCTGCAACGCAAAATCAGGTGCTGTAGTTCCCGGCAGAATCTTTATAATCTTATCATATAGAGATTGTAGTTCCTCTACTTTATCCTGATGGGTCGTAGTATTTTTATAGGCCTCGAATGTAGACTCAAGATAGGCATCCGCTCCATTTTCCATATAGGTGGCCATATAGCTATCAGCCACATAATCAATAATCGCCTGGTCAGAAACTTTATCCTTCAGAACTATAAAGAACTGTTCTCCCGGCGTCATAACCGAATCTGTATGACAAGACAAATACCACTTGATATACATATTTATCAAACCGGCCTTCGCACTTTCCATTGTGTTATAGTCCAGACTTTCAATGTATTCAACAAAGTCCATATCCATATCTGTCGGTTCATTATTGCTCATCTTTGCCCAAGCAAACCGGAAAGGAATTGCCAACTGCTTCTTTTCCAGTTTCTTCTGCTCGTATGCTATGAACTTCTTATCTTTCGTAGCCTCCAATTGTGTTCTCAATTGATCGGCAGTCGCATCAATAGCCGCTTTATATTCCTTAAATGATTGATACTTGCCGGCTTCCCTGACAGTCCACTTTGCCAAACTTCCGAATTCATGGTCAAATGCCCATAAATACTCGGAACTTTTGGTATCCCCGCTGAAAATTACATCGCAACGGCCATAGATAGAATCGGCACTGGCAGTAAGAATAACATGCTGTTTATCACCATTTTTCAGATAAAGACGGACAAATCCCTGTGCATCTTCCGACGTCAGCCATATCTCGGCTCCTTCGGGGAAATCACGGGTGTAAGAGAAAGTGCCGTCCGCATTCATTTGCAAACTATCTTCAATAACATCAGTATCTGTCTTTATCATGCATTCGGTCATCCCTCCCCGATAGTCCTTTATTTCTCCTGTCAGAATAGCCGGAGCCGGTTTGCATGCTCCCATCATTCCTAAGACCAAAGCTACTGAAGCTAATTTATAAATTTTCAGTTTCATCATTACTGTTATTTATTATGTTATTATTCATATTTATTCTGTTCGATCATCCCATTGCTTACCGTTACTTCCGTTGACGGAATAGCCATTGTATAGATATATTTATCACTTTTCGGGGTAAGGGTATATTCTACAGTTTCATCATCAAATATAGGAGAATGAGCACCGGTAGAGCTCAACTTATAGAATCGACGCGTAATAGTCACATCATCATTCGGGTCGTCGTTAAAGTTGCAACGGCGGATATCATGCCACCGCAAAGTAAACGGAAATTCCCGCATACGCTCTTTCAATATTACATCAATCGCCTCATCCTTGTTAGCAGCAGTCAGATTAACGGCGTCAGCCGGTGCTTCACTTGAAATCCGGTAAGGACGGAAATTTGTATTGAGATACGTCAACGCATCACTCCACTGTCCCTGACGAGCCATAGCTTCTGCCTTGATAAGCAGCATTTCCGAGACACAAGGTCCGGAATCGAAATCATCTCCATTATAATAACTGTAACCCGGAGCTTCATCTTCAAAATACTCAACTCCCATCCCCATTATACATAAGGAAATATACTCCTCATAATAAAAATATTTGTAACGCAGGTCATTGTCCGTATCAAAAGCCTCCCGCAATTTGGCACTTGGAATGGCCCATGAATCTGTAAAATGATAACGTCTATAATAAGACTTCTGATTAATTCCCGGTAATAGACCTGTCATATCAAACGTCGATTCGTCATACCATGTAGTCACAGTACGAAGTTCTCCATTACCGTCTTCAAATTCCTCAACCGGTTCAATATCTGTATTATAATCCGCCAATTCACTATCACAAGCTAAAGCCTTTTCTGCAAAGTCTTTGGCTTTGGCATAATCCCCCATAGTCAGATAGAGTCGGGCGGCAAAACCATTGACGGCTGCGCTATTCTCACGCCAGATTTTACGTTCACCACCTTCTATTAATGGTACGGAAAGAGGCAAAGCCTGTGCCAATTCACTCTCTATGAGGTCATACACATCTTTTAAGATTCCACGCGAATAATTTTCATTATATTCTATACTGATATTTATAGGAACTCCCAATTCTTTCAGATTGGCTTCGCAATAAGGCACACAGTAGCAATTGACTAGTTCATAATAGTTATAGGCACGTATAAAATGTGCCCGTTGCGCTAAAGTGGCCCGTTGTGCAGAAGTACCTCCCGTTACTTTATCCAGATAAGCCAGCACGGTATTGGCCATAAAAATATTCTTATAAGCACATAACCAAAGAGAATTGGAAGATTGTATTTCCGCTGTATATTTAGGTTGGAAGCAATTCAATTCCAAAGCCGTATAATCAGCCAAAGCAACCATTCCCATCGCAATATCCATCGGCATTTCATAACAATCGCTCATATAACGTTGAGCGGCATTGCAATCCCATATAGCCGAGCGGTCTATGGGTTCCATCCTTGCGGCAAGCAAAGCCTCCAATTGTTCAAAAGTCTCCAGTTCTATCCCGTCACCTTTCTTAGGCTTCTCATCTAGAAAATCATTACAACTGCTTACAATCAACGTAACCAGCAAAGTCAAACCTATCTTATCTATATATTTCATAATCTATCTTGTTTTAGAATTCTTAATATGCAAATTTCACTCCGATGGTGTAGGTCGGTTGTAAACGAAAACCACCATAGGCATATTCCGGATCTTCATCAGTAGCCTTTATGGTAAACAGATCGTTGCCTTGCAAATAACAAGTCAAACGGCTAATTCCCCACTTTCTCAACAATACCTGGGGCAAAGAGTAAGACAATGTCAATTCTTGCATACGCACATGATTAGCACTCTTTACATTATAATCCATATAGGGAGAAATGCTGGAATAATGGGACAAGTTGATAAACTTATTATCCGGCATCGGCATCACAGTCTCATCTTGCAACTGAGTATATTGGCGGTTAGGAATAGTCACCAACGGATCAGCATAATTAAATCCGGTCTGGCGGAACTTATGCCCAAACTTACCGATCATCGTGAATGACAATGCCCATTCCTTATATTCGAAAGAATGACTCATTCCCACAGTCCACGGAGCCACCGTAGTACCCATATATTTCATAGCTTTTCTGCCATCCGTATTTTCCAAGATGTTATCAATCGGAGATGTGCCGCCTTCGTTATCCACATAAATATTGGGAACTTTATAAGTATTTCCTTCATCATCAGTCCGTTCTCTCAACCCGGCATACTGATATGCCCACAAACCATTGATATCATAACCTTCTATTGGAATAGGATCACGCATCTTATCATGACCAACATAACCCAAATAGAGTTTGTCTACTTTGTTTTTATTATATGCCAGCGTTACATTTCCATCCCAATGTACACCTGCGCCAAAGTCCTGGCTACTGCCCAATTCCATTTCAAGGCCACGATTTGTCACTTCTGCCGCATTCGCTGTAATCTTAGCGTCTACAATATTAAATCCGGGTTTTAGCTGCCCGGAAGCAATAGGGACAGACACATCGGCCATGATGTCTGTTCCTTTCTTGTTATAGACATCTATTTTACCATAGAACTTACCTCCAAACATAGACCAATCGATACCGAAGTTAACCACATGTGTCTGCTCCCAGCTCATTTGCGGATTTCCATAAGAAGAGATACGTGCATATTGTTCCTGTGTAATATCACTGACACCCGCCATCGTAATCAACGGGACCATAGAAGTGGTAGTATTGGCATTACCATTGCATCCATAAGTTATTCTCGGTGTCAAATAATCCAGCCAATGCTGAGATTTCATAAAATCTTCGTGCATCATGTTCCAGCTAAAACCAACCGACCAGAAGGGCGAATAACGATATTTAGGATCATCTGTGATAAAATTGGAAGCATCCGTTCTGAAAGAACCCGAAATCGAATACTTGTCGTCAAAAGTGTAAGCCAGATTTGTAAAAGCCGAAAAGTACCGTTGTAAGCTATATCGGAACATCGACTTTACCGGAATGGAAACTTTTCTTTCATTGAAACAATTCGTCACCACCACTTCCTGGATAGGTCTGGAAGTCAGATAATTATCATCATAGCCATAAATAGGAGCAAAAGTACGGTTATTTATTTTACTCTGGCTCACTTCCACACCTGCTACCGCATTGATTGCATGACGTTCAGCAAAAGTGCGGTTAAAATCCAACTGGTTACGCCAGTTATATGCATCTGTCGCATATTTACCTTCATTCAAAATGCTACCTTTCTCAATGTGTGCCGTAGCTGTCTTCTTCTTTAAATCGAGTGTAGTAAAACGATTCACTACATCGCGTACATAATACGTTTCATCCGTGTATAATTGACGTGAATCTTTTTGCACGTGTTCCAATTGGAATTTAGTACTCACTGACAATCCCTCAAGAATAGTAGCTCTCAATCCTACTTGAAAACGATTGTTCATGGTTTTATTGGACATACTACGCCCATTCACCTCACGAAGCAAATTATAGCTCCAATCGGAATAAGGAAAATCATATTGATTGAGCATATGATTTATACCATCAGCGTATTGCATAATATAGCTCATATCAGTGTAACTGCCATCTTGATTCAATACCATATCGTAAGGTGCAAGCTCTGCAATATCACTGGCCGTTGCACCCGAAGTGTTATTCTTACGATATAAAGCCATAGCAGACACATCCATTTCCAACCACTTCAACAACTTTATATTTCCCCGATAATCGAACTGGAATTTCCGTGAATCAGACCCTTGATAACGGGTAGTATCATAAGCGTAAAGCATGGAAACATAATTGGTCATACGTGCCGTAGCACCAGATAAAGTGACATTATACTGTTGGTAAATAGGACGTTTCAGCAGTTCATCCGAGATTTGCCGCTTATTGTCCAAAGCAGCAAGAGAAGAAAGGCCCGTGTTATATTCGCTTTCGGAGATTTCATTCTTTGAGTACTTATTATACAGTACGGCAGCCTGATTATATCTGTATTGATATGCTCTGGAAAATTCAGGGAATGAAGCCGGTGTGGACGAGGGACTCACCGGATCAGCCAAATATGTGCCGAAAGTCTTCTTCTGATACTCTATACTCTCCGTACTGGACATCATATTACGCAGGTAATCAATATCCACCTTATTTCCGATGCGCAACTGGGCATCCACTTCCACCGTAAGACCTTTGGCTTTGTTTCCTTTCTTCGTCGTGACTACAATCACGCCATTCGAAGCACGAGCTCCCCAGATAGAAGCAGCGGCAGCATCTTTCAAAATCGAGATATTCGCCACATCATTCGGATTGATGGAGGCAAAACCTGTGGAAATAGGAAAACCATCCACGACGATCAGCGGTTCCGCATCGGACTGCAACGTACCGTTACCACGAATTTTGAGGGAAATCTCTCCATCAACAGTTGTAGTAGCCTGCACACCTGCCACTTTACCTACCAGACGGTCGGCAATAGTCACCGAAGGTTTCTCCAACGCTTTTTCTTTAATGATGTCGAACGCACCGGTTGCCCGTTCTTTGGAAATCGTCTGATAACCGGTCACCACTACATCTCCCAACATTTTGGATTCCTCTTTCAGCGTGACATTCATCACATTCCCGCTGACGGCAAGCACCTGCTTTGCCATACCGACGTACGAAAAGACCAACGCTTCGTCAAGAGCCGCCTTAATCTCATAACGACCGTTATAATCCGTTATCACTCCTTTCGCATGATTCCCGTTTTCAACATAAACGGCAGCACCAATCAACGGTTCTCCCGCCTCATCCGTAACGATACCGGTTATCTTTTGTTTGGGTAATGCCTGCTTCTCCGTTCTCACTTTCGTTATCAGTACGTAATCATCCTTCAGCACATACTGTAAACCCGCTGCGGGACAAATCACATCCAACGCTTTTTGTAATGTTACCTTCCGCAAATCCAAACTCAAATGCGGTTTGTTCTCCACAATACCGGACTGGAACATCAATGACACTCCACTCTGTTTTTTCACCTGTTCCAAAGCTTCCCTTACCGAAATGTCACGATTGACAATGGTTATCAGCTTTGCATCATCAAAAACATTTGCCACAGAAGGCAATGCAAATGCAAACAACAATGCTAAAACGACAACCGGAATCCGGATTTGTTCAGATAGCAGAAAACCTCTTTTCTCATTCTTTTGCATACTATTCTATATTGTATAAGTGAAACATATCTATGTGTATTTTCTTATAAGGAAGCTATTTGTGCAGGCTAACAAAAACAACTCCGTCTTCTCTGTCAAACCGAACATCGGAAACTTGCCGGATAATTTCTAACGAGAAGCCCAAAGGTTTATTGCGAAATACAGTTCCGTCAAAATGTAAATCACGAACTTGCGGATCTTTATATACGATTCTCACTCCGTACCACAACTCCAACTGTCTCAGAATCTTGCTCAATGGAGTTTCTGTAAAGTCATATTTACCGGACACCCATGATGTGTAAAGTTCCGTATCCACGCTGGCTATATCAATCACTCCCTTCTCATCATCCACCGTAGCTTGTTCTCCGGGCAACAACAGTCTCCTACGCCCGCCACTTTTCACCTCTACTTTTCCTTTCACCAAAGTAGTAATCATACTCTTCTTGCTATATCCGGAAACATTAAAACTGGTACCCAGTACTTCCACTTCTTTATTATCTACTTTCACCACAAAAGAAGTTCCGTCATGTGTCACATCGAAATAGGCCTCTCCTATCAACTCCACACAACGGTCTCCCTTGAAAGTAACAGGATAGCGAAAGACAGAAGAGGAATTTAACGTAACCTGCGTTCCATCGGAAAGAGTCAGCGTAAAGGTACTCCCTTCGGGAACGGTCACTGTATTGTATTGGGGTACTGATACATTATTAGCAGCTACTTTTTGATAGTTAAGAGAGGTATTACTACCGCTGGCTATTGCCAAACCGTTATCAGAAATAGCCTGCACACTGTCCTTATCCAGCACAATCTGTTGACCGGAACTTAAGGTCAATGTTACCTTATTCTTAGGCAGATCGGGAAAAACCTCCGCCAAAGTTACAGACTTCTCCACAACGGGAGTCTCATCGTAGGAATTGAAATAGAATGCACCTAGTATAACAGCAGTAAGCAGACAAGCGGCAATAACCACCCTGTAAAGACGTTGCCGCAAACGATAAGCTTTTCTTTTACGCTCGATGGCTTGCCAGCCTTTGGACGGATCCGCCTGTCGGTACGTTTCCGCACGCATCTCAGCCTTGTATAATTTCACATAGTTCGAAAAGAAGCGATAATTTTCCTCCGAACCATCCACCCACATCCGAAGTTTCCGGTATTCCGCCTCAGTCAATTCGTGTGTCTTGTACTTACTGCATAATTCTATAAATTCTTCTTCTGATAACATATTTATTCATTCTTTTACAACCATGACGTAAAAGACTGTAAAATGGGTGAGGGAAAAGTGAAAAACTTTAGCCTTTAAAGAGAAAAAAGTGAAAATAGAGTAATAAACTTGCAACTTCTCAAATATTTCAATGCATGAGAAAGATGAGTTTTAACGGTATTGACAGATATCCCCAATTCTGCAGCTACTTCTTTATACTTTTTATTATGTACGACAACTTCCATCAATATTCTATATTCCTGTGGAGAAAGTTGCAGCAAATAATGACGCAACCGTGCAAGTTGCTCTTCCGGCACTTCGTCGTCCGGATTTACATCCATAATATAGACGTGTTCTTCTATCTCCGTAAATACGAAAGACTGATGTTTACGCAGATAATCAATAGAAGCATTACGGATGGAATTAAACAGATATTGCTTCAATTTGCCATTGACTGTACGATAAAGTTTTTTCTCCCAAAAACGCACGAAAAAATCTTGCACAAGATCTTCCGAAACTTCCAAAGAATCCGTAAACTGTACCGAATAAACACAGAGAGGAGTATAGTAGGCATCCACCAATTCTTTAAATGCTTTTTCATCATTTTCCAGTCTGCCTAATATATTGTCGTCTGCTATGAACATGCTACATCTGATTTGTAATGGTCAAAAGTACAAAAAAAACATTTTTAACCTAACATTTGACGGCTTTTAAATACCGCTATCTCTGAAATAAGATGTATTTCAAAAACATACTCAATAAAAATAAAGAGGTGAACACCTCATCCGTACCCACCTCTTTTCATTGATATTATCAATATAGATTCTATCTCATCCAATCTATATCTTTATAAATATTTGCTTTTTGTACAGCACCCATACAATTAGATAATTGAATCCGATAAACAGAAGGGCGTAAATCAGAGAGGCCAGATGAGCATCGGGAAGAACGCTCCAAATGGAAGTGTAAATCTTCTCCTGCAAGCTACTCCCCGCAACCGTAATTACTTCCAGCAAAGTAGCTAACACACCGGCCACTATATAAATAAACAATGGATTCGTACCAAAAACATGGAAAGGATATCCCCATTTCTGCTTTTTACGAATATCAATCAGCCAAGTGAGAAATACAAGAAACAAGGAAGCAAAACCACAAGTCACCAGAACAAAAGTCGAACTCCATACTTTCTTATTCAACGGACAGCCGTAACTCAACAACCATCCTGTAAACAAAAGGGCAATACCCAGTATGGAGATCTGCAACAGCCGGTGATGGATTTCAGTCTTCTCCCGCAAAATATTTCCGCAGAAATAACCGATAATCACTTGCGCAATGCACGGCAAGGTACTCAACAGGCCTTCCGGATCGAAAAAGATACGCCCGCCGTCCGGCAACCACTCCCGATACAAATGGGCTTCTCCGAACAGTGTGCGATCTGTAACGGCAATAATATTCTGTTCGGAAAGTTCAAATCCGTGTCCCAAAGCCAGCAAGATGGAATAGCCTGCCAGAATGATCCCGGAGATCCATGCCAGATTTGCCGGACGCCGGACACCCACAATCAGCAAGGAAGCAAAGAAATAAGCCAATGCCAACCGCTGCAACACTCCCAGAATACGTATGTGCGAGAAAGGTTGTTCTACTCCTGTGCACACCAACGAGAACCAGGAAAGAAAAAGTCCCAACAAAAACAAGATCACCGTGCGCCGTACCAGTTTGATGATAAAACTGCGACTGAAATGATGGTCGAACCGGGATAAGGCAAAACTCATGGAAACGCCCATTATAAACATGAAGAACGGGAAGACCAAATCAGTCGGAGTCAGTCCGTTCCATTCGGCATGTCGCAAGGGTGCGTAAATGGATTCCCATGTTCCGGGGTTGTTCACCAAAATCATTCCGACAATGGTGATTCCCCGGAGTATATCTAATGAAAGTAAACGTTCTGATTTCATATTGTTCTTAGTGTACCGGGATTAAAGAAATCCCGGTTTGGTGAAATAGAATCCATTCGCATTCAACCATTTAACATGCCATTTCAGGCGATTGGTAAAATCAATCCAGTTACGGCTACTTCCCCACGCCAACTCCGAAAATGCTTGAAGAGAGGGAAACACGTGCTGACCAAACTTCCGTTCATTAGGAATCATCTCCGTCCATACACAAGCCTGGAAACCTAATACATTTTGCTTCACGATGCCGGGAAACTGGGGTTCGAACTCGAAGTTATACAAAGAGCTTAATCCTTCGTCTGAAGGCGTTGCACTCAAATAGAAACGGGACCATTCCATGAATATAATCGGATAACCTTTCTGGGTAATCTTTCCCGGCTGATCGGGCAGCCAGTCACGCCAATAAGTATAAATCAAATCCTGCGGCTCTTTTTCAAGAAAAGCATCGTCCCATCCCATCACTTTCTTGCCTTTACCCTTCACATAGCTTGTCATGATCTTCACAAAACGGTTTTGCAGTTCATCCACTTTCTGATAACCTTCCTGCTGCATCAATCGCTGACAAACTTCACACTGTTCCCAGTTATCTTTCTCCACTTCATCAGCTCCGATATGGAAATATTCCGAAGGGAAAATCTCGACCATCTCATCAATGATGGACTGCACAAACTGATAGTTCTCCGGACGCGAGGGACAGATAGGATAAGAGAATTCTTCTCCCCATCCGGCTTCTCCCGTGCACGACAACTCGGGATAGACTTTGATAGCCGCCGAGAAATGACCTGGCATGTCAATTTCGGGTACAATATCGATACCTCTTTCCAACGCATAGCTTACCAAACCTTTCATCTCTTCCTGCGTATAATGACCGCCATATTGAGAACCGTTTCTCACGAAACGGGGATCTATCTCATAGTTATAATCCTGTTGGGAAAGTTCTACGCATCTCTTGTCATATTCGTCAAAGTCGCGCCAGCTGCCTTCCTGCGTCAGCAATGGGTATTTTTTCACTTCAATGCGCCAACCCTGATCGTCCGTCAGATGCAAGTGAAGCTTGTTTATCTTGTAGAAAGACAAACAGTCTATCACCTTTTTCAGATAATCAACCGTAAACATGTGGCGGACTACATCGATATGAAATCCGCGCCAATCATATTTGGGAGCATCTTTTATATCGACCATCGGAAGATATTTAGCACTTCCGGAAGTGAAGAAATTTGCTTGTTCGAGCGCTTGTCTCAATGTCTGGATTCCCCAGAGAAGTCCGGTTTCCGTTGAATAATAAACGCAGGCTCCCTCTTTGGTAACGGTGAGCCGATAAGCCTCTTTTGCCAAATCCGATTCCTGTTTCACACGGATAAAGGCACGATCGTTGGAGGCATCACTGACGGAAAGAGAAAGTTTCTCTTCCAGGGTGGATTTCAACAGTTGCGACGTGGAAGCCGGAATGTTCTGGCTGACTGTTACATTCTGCGGAAGAGAGACAACCGATTCTTTATAATCGACTCTTTCCGGCAAAGGCATCACCGACAGGCGGGTGGGCACTCGCTCCGGGTAGTTCCCGTTATCATTATCATTGCACGACAACGATGTGATCGCACCTATTCCCAACAAGAATAATATTCCGGTTCTTTTTATCTTATCATAGTTCATAACTTATCTACTTTTGTGGATTAATCTACTTTGAGAGTGCTTGTCACACTCTCTTTATTTAAATAAAACAGTTTCGCTTTCACAACGGAAGCATCACAGGCTACGGGAGCTTTCCAAAGTTCCGAACGAAGGGTCGGTTCCGTGCCATCGGTCGTATAGCGTATTTCACCTCCCCGGATAGGAGTACTGGCGTGGAGTTGCCCTTCTTTGATGCAAAGTCCGGGATGAGGTAAACGGAAATTGATACTTCGGGACGCCCAGTGAGGCATTTCTTTCTCACTCACTTTGGAGTAGAACAGACCCAGTTCTTTATTGAAAGCCTGACGTTCTTTCTCTCCTGCTAAAGTGCTCCAGGCGGGAAAAGCATTCCAACCGCGTTCCACCAATCCGAGGATTTTGGGGAAGGTGTAATATTCCACCCATTCAAAATCACGGATGGTTTCAGCAAATAATTGTGCCTGCACTCCCTGGATATATTCCTTTCCGAAAGCGGTCAAAGTCGTTTTTCCCTTTCCCGCGATGTCCGGATCGACCGGATTGCCTGCCATATCGGTACGCGAAGAACGATAAATGCTATATGGAAGCATGGAGAATCCCTTGGACTCGTCGACATATCCCGCCCACGAAAGACCTCTTTCGTCGGGATGAGCGTCATAGGCCAAATCCAGATAGAAATTGTTCACGTTGCAGAGAATCACCGGATATCCTTTGTTGGCTATCTGGTAAGGTATTTCATCCGCTTCCCATTCAGGAACCGTATTCCAGCAATACACTCCTGCTGCAAGTTGGTTCAAATGCCGATCGGTTGTTTCCGGATGTCCCAACGCTACTTCCTGCCAGCCGCTGAATTGCAAATGATGTTGTTGCAGATAGTCTGCCATCTTCGTAATATAGTATTCAGACAGTTCGTGGGCACTTGTCATCCCGTGTTCATCCATAAACGTCCGGCAGACAGGAGAACCCATCCAGGCTCCTTCGGGTACTTCATCGCCACCTAAATGAATCGTAGTCAAAGGTACCTCCGCTTCCTCATACATGGCTATCAACTCACGAATCACTTTTTCCATAAACCGGTATGTAGAAGGCAATGCTACATTTATGACATTATCCGTATAAGACTGCGCGGAAACATAACGGGAAGTGTCTTGTGCGTCACTTAATAAATATTCGTTGGCCTTTTCAGGGGCAGTATTCACATACTTATGATAGCGCGCTTTCATGGACACGATTGCCGCACGGGCATGTCCCGGAGACTCAATCTCCGGAATCACACGCACATGTCTTTGAGCTGCATAACGCAGTAAATCGATAAATTCTTCACGGGTGTAATATCCGTTGCCGGAGGTAGCTGCAGACGGATCATAGTTGCCATCGTAGCCCGGATATAAACATTCCAGTTCATCCGTGGTATGTCCCCGGCGTGCGCCGACCGATGTCAATTCTTCCAGGCCGGGAATCTCCAGACGCCAGCCTTCATCATCCGAAAAATGGAAATGCAGTACGTTCAGTTTATAAGAAGATATTACATCTACCAGCTTTTTCAGATATTCAACAGTCGTAAAGTTCCTGGCAATATCGAGCATTTGCCCACGATACGGCAAATCGGGATAATCACGGATGGAGAGAGCTTCCAAACGAAACGGCTTTTCCTGACCTTTCAACAGGGAGAGCAAGGTTTGCGTCCCATTGAAAATGCCATGTGAAGTGGAAGCTGAAATATTTATCAGCCCGTTTCCCGTATCAATCCGATAATATTCGCCGTTCACTGCTGTTTCCCGTTCCGGCAAATAATCCAGATGAACTGTTACCGGTGCTTCGGATACAACTTCCAGGCCATGGATGGTTGCCAGCTTTTCTTTCAATAATTCAGCTTCGTTGGCAAAATCGGGATGGAAAGTCAGTTTTACTTTATTTTCTATAGCAAAACCCTCTTTGCCGATAGCCGGTACCGCTTCTTTCACTGACGGAAAAATATCTGTTTGCTGCAACTGGGCTGTAGTCTCCAACGCCAAATTCGAAGCATATATCTTATCAGGTGCGGGATACCAGTCTTCTGTCTCCATTCCTTTCAACGGCTGTATGGTCAGTCCGACAGGCAAAGGAATACCTTGTTTACTGCCTGACTGACTCACCCAGTAAGTGCCTTCGGGAGCATGTGACATTTTTTTCAATCCGTTGGTACAACAGAATTTGACGGTCAGCGAATCTCCCGGAGCCAGTGATTGAAAATTTTCTGCCGGATACATCCGGAAGAAGTTCGCATTCACCACTTCCACTTTGACCGGAGCAGACTCTTCCTGCAGAATCTCACGAGGCAGCTGCGAATAATAGATGATCCAATCCTTTCCTAAAGGAACATCTGAGATGTTCTTCAGGACAAATGAATTCTCATAGTAACCGGGCTGTACTTCCACAGCTCCCATCTTCCAAGTCAATGACATGGGGGCTTTCGCCCCGTCAGTCGATTTACAACCGGAAATGACCAGCAGGAGGCACAGACTTCCCCATATTGTATATAGCATATTTCTCATAGGCTTTCCTGTTTTTCTAGATATCATTCTTTTAGGTATTAATCACTCAATCGTTCGATGTGCAAAGTTTCTTTGCCTACTCCCTGCGAGGCGTCGAAAGTCAGACGATAATAGCCGGGAACGAAACCGTCGCCACTCGTTATTCCATTGGAACCAGACAGTTCAATTCCATCCGTATCGCCGGACAATGAACCCTCTTGCAGTAGCATGCCTTTATCTTTATTCCATTGCAAATCGCTGTAAATTTCAATTTCGAAGGATTCCCATTCATGAGTGTTACTCAAATACACGGTGGTCTGGTATTTCTGTTCACCGATTGGCACAATATATCCTAACTGTGATATGTCTTCCAAATTCCAGCCTCCACTATTATATGCTTCATTCCAAACGGGTGCGCATGTAAATCCATGTCCTACCAGCCAGAAGCAAGTGGGAGCCGTATCACCCATCCGTGCCACCCAGATATAATTATACTTAGAAGAATAATAAATCTCCCAGGTCCCTGATTTGCGCAAGAAGGTAAACTTGCCATTATCCGGATTATAGCTAAAGAAGTCGCGATTGTAAGCGTGTTCCACATCTTCAAATCCACTCATTTCGAACTCTTCCCCCTGCGTAAAGCTAATCTGTGCACGGAAAAATCCCTCACTGGCTATCAACTCGGTTTCTTTAATTTTCAGGTTCTTTTGGTAGCCGACTACTCCCAATTCAAAAGTCATCACATTGAAAGTGATTTGTTCGACAAACCAATCCCGGTAATCAAAAGCAAAGCTGGGTCCCGACGCTTCAATAAGGACTGCCGTATTGCTTGCTTCAGCAGCTCCCCAAATCAGTTTTGCATCGTCCAATGATGCTGCGGTAGAGATCTTTCCGGATAATTCCATCGGATAACCCTCTTCCGAATCGGAAACTTCCGTGAGGTACAGGTAAGGATTGTCCTCACTCCGGTTCATTTCTACCACCTCACCGTTATAGTGAAGATAAAGCACTTCGGGAATCTGCGGACGGGTTATATGGAAATCAAATGTTTGAGTGACTTCACTACCTTCCACATTAATGGCTGTCAGAATCACCTTCGCTTCCTGATTCTCTTCAAGTCCGGCTTCAAACGGGATATAAATCCCTTTTTCAACAATCGAAACATCAGTGCCTTTCGTACGGATCGACTGCGAACTGACCAAAGTTTCACCTGTCATCAATTTCACTTCCAGCGTAGACAAAGGAGTCTGCGGATCGTGAATCTTCACAGAAAAATAAAGAGAATCGGCAGCAGGTGTCTGATCGGTAGTTGAGAATTGCAGTTCCGATATTTCGGGACACGAATATGGATACGTCACCCGGCCATCTTCTTCGCTGCATGAAGCCAGCCAACAAACAGTCAGCCCCAGCAGCCATAAAAACAGATTATTGTGTTTCATCATTTTTTCTTTTAAAGTTTTACGTTCCTCTTTTCATTAATAGCCTTCATTTTGAGTCAGATTGGTGTTCTTATCTTTCTCTCCTTGAGGAATCGGCCACAACTGCCGAAAAGCCTGCAAACCTGCAAACAGCAATCTGCCGTCTTTGTCTTTATGCTTCTGCATCACTTCCAGCAAACGATTATTGCGTACCAGGTCGAACCAGCGCTGACCTTCCATATACAACTCTAATTGGCGTTCGTTCTCTACCGCCAGACGTCCTCTAGCCTGCCCCATATTTTCATCTAAAGAAGAAGGAGCAAAACCGGCACGTTCTCTAATGCTGTTTACAATCCGGATGGCTTCCGGGGTGCGGTCCAACTCTACCAGTGCTTCGGCTTTCAACAGCAGTATATCTGCCAACCGCATCAAAATGATATTGGAAGTCTTCTCGCGAATCTTATAAGACAACGGGTAACTGTCTGCCGGCCAATAGGTATCATAAGGCACTGATTTCCAAAGAATACTGGATGCATAACGGGTATCTTTCTCTTTGTCAAATTTAGCAACCAGATCATGAGTAGGTGTACAATAACGTCGCCAGGTTACTGATCCGTCATCTTCTTTCAGCAATACCCAGTAAGCCCAGTTGGGTGCATCGGAGGTGTAATAGACTTCGAAGATGCTTTCTGAAGAAAATTTCTTATCGGGTTGCCACAACTCGTCAAAATTACTGACCAGCGTATAGCCTTCTGCTATTACTTTGTCACAAGCCTCAACCACTTTGGTATAGTCGCGTGTTGATTTCTCCCCTCTCGTTGCTAACACTTTGGCACGTAAAGCATAGGCTGCTCCCTTGGTTGCCTGGAAAATTCCTTTATTCTTGCTTACCAGGTAACGAATGGTATTTTCTTCATTCAGGTCGTCCAGGATCTGGTCATATATTTTATCTGTGGCAGAACGTTCCGGATACATCACCGGATACCATTTATCGAGGTTTTCGGCTGTAATGGTCGGAATCAAATCCAGCACCATCGGGGCATCACCCCATAAACGGACAATATCAAAATACGCCCATGCCCGCAAGAACTTGGCTTCTGCAATAACACGATTACGTTCTTCTGCTACGGTAGAAGTAGGATCCATCATCTTCGTATTTTCAATTACACTGGTTGCAGTGCCCGCCATCGAATAATACTGTGACCAGACCAGTTCTACTTTATAATTGGTAGAGGTCAGTTTCAACAAATCAAACTCCTGTTCGGCCACACCATCTCCGCCGATATAACAATTATCGGACTGCACATCTCCAATAGTATAATTTTCCGACTGGAATATATCTGCTTTAAAACTCTCATACGCACCCTGCAACTCGGCCTGTGCATCTGCCAGACTTCCATATTTAGACTCCTGATCTTCCGTTCCGGTACCTTCCTGCATAAAATCCGATTGCGGTTTCTCATCTAGGAAACTACTGCATGAAACGACTAATGTACAGAGTACGACATACACTAAATTTATTATGTTTTTCATTTTTGCAGCTATTAAAATTCAACATTCAAACCAAAAATTACCGCCCTCGATTGAGGATAAGTACCATAGTCCACCCCTTGAGCAACGGAGTCTCCGCCAAAAGCATTTACTTCAGGATCGTATCCTTTGTATTTTGTCAGTGTGAAGAGATTCTGTCCGGTGACGTAAGCCTGCAATCTGGACAGATGTATCTTATTCAACCATTTCTTAGGAAAATTATAGGATAAAGTGACTGTTTTCAGGCGCAGATAAGATCCATCTTCTACAAAACGGGAGGAGTTATGATTATTCTCTGTATTACCAACGCGGGGGACATTGGTAATCATACCCGGTCGTTTCCAACGATCCAACACACGAACCGACTGGTTTCTAAAGTCTGTCATGCCTTCCATATCAATACGCGATGCATTAAAAATCTTATTGCCCTGACTTCCCTGCAAGAATACAGACAGGTCGAAACCGGCATACGAAAATGTATTCGTCATACCGTAAATGAACTTGGGCTGGGCATTTCCCAAAGTAGTGCGATCTTCCGGATCGATAAAACCGTTACCATTCAAGTCACGATAGATAATATCTCCGGTTTCCGGATCAACGCCTTCTGATATGTAACCAAAGAATGTGCCTAACGGAAGACCTTCTTTCAGGATGACGGCTTTCTCCTTGGATTCGTACATTTCAGCATAATAATAGACTTTATTCAAACCGAGTTTCGTCAGCTTATTCCGGTTGAAAGATATATTGAAATCGGTATTCCACTGAAAGTTACCTTTAAAATTCTGAGAAGAGAGAGTGAACTCCATACCTTTATTCACCATCTCACCGTCGTTTCTTGTCACACTGCTCGGCACCACATTCTCCGGCAGGCTGACTGTCAATAGTAAATCGGTGGTCTTTTTGTAGTAAGCATCAACCGAGAAGGATAAGCGGGAATCAAACATGGTCAGGTCGAGTCCCAGATTCCATTGGCTTGTTTTTTCCCAGGTCAGTTCTTTATTGGCTGCCGAGCCGGGTTTAATGGCAAGTCCCGGATATAAGTTTCCCTCCGAAACGGGCAGTTTACTGACGCTCATGGAAGCCATGTAAGCGTAGTTTCCAAAACCGCCTTGGTTACCATTCATACCCCATCCGGCACGTAATTTCAGGTCGGTAACAATGTCTTGCAAAGGTTGCATGAACTTTTCGCCTGAAATTCTCCAACCTGCAGAAACAGAAGGGAAAGTACCCCAACGATGTCCCGGGGCAAAACGAGAAGAACCGTCTGCACGGAAGTTAACCGTCAGTAAATAACGGCTGTCGTAATTGTAGGCTACACGACCCAGAAAAGAGGCCAGCGTCCATGCGGAAGCAGAAGAACCGCAAGCATCCTTATCTAGCTGATTGGCTGCACTGATGGAATGAATATCGGGATAAGACTCTGCCAGGTCGAAACCTGCCATCCACGAACCGTTATATTGTGCACGCTGCTGGGTAGCCCCTCCCAAAATAGAAAGGTTATGTTTATTGAATGAACAATCATAGGTCAGCAAGTTTTCAAAAAGCCATTCAAAGTTTCGCGAGAAACTCTCTTCCACACGTCCTTTTGTGCCCCGTCCGTCCGAAGTTGAAATCGGGTCCAGATAGTAGTCCCAATGTTCATTGGTCAGTTCAATGCCAAAAGTGGTTTTAAACTTCAGTCCTTTGAATATGTCAACTGTGAAGCCGAGTGAACCATTTATATGGTCTGTATTCGTGTTACTATCTGCAGCATTGGCAGCCAGCGGATTCAGAATACGTGCACCGTAAGCCTGTTCGTCATATTCGTTCGGATCATACGGATTCCATTTCTGCATAAACGGAGGAGTATTCACAACGGATAAGATGGAACCGGCACGCAAAGAACTACGGCTTTCGTTCACCCATTGTCCGCCTGTATGCGAATATGCAAAATTGAGTGCCATCTTTAGCCATTTGGTCTGCTCACTATCCAGGTTTGCACGGAAATTATACCGATTGAAATGTGCTTTCTCCACGATACCCTGTTCGTCGGAATAACCTCCGGAAACAAAATATTGCAGTTTCTCGGTTCCATTTGCCACAGACAACTGATAGTTCTGATTGACACCCGTACCGAAGAATAAATCAGTCCAGTCCACATAGCGCGTTTCACTTTCGGGGATATTGGGGGCAACATCCGAAACTGCTTTCAAGTCTTTCATCAAGTCTTTATATTGTTCTGTATTCAACGCATCTATTTTTTTCCCTAATTTAGAGAAACCCACATAAGCACTCATTTTCACTTGCGGTGCACCGATCTTTCCTCTTTTAGTCGTAATCAACACTACTCCGTTTGCCGCACGTGCTCCGTAAATAGCTGCCGATGAGGCATCTTTCAGAATTTGCATGCTTTCAATATCATTCGGACTGATATTCGAAATGTCATCCGACGGCAAACCGTCCACCACATACAACGGTTCATTGGATGCCTGTACCGAAGTGGCTCCTCTCACCCGGATTGTCACTCCGGAACCCGGCATACCCGACGGCTGTACAACCTGAATACCGGCTGCCTTTCCCTGAATAGCCTGTGCAGCTGTCATAATCGGACGTTCTTCAATATCTGCCGTGGAAACGACAGATACCGCAGTCGTAATATCTTTCCGTTTCATAAAACCGTATCCCACTACAACTACCTCTTCCAATACCTGCGAATCTTCACTCAATGACACATTGTATACATTCTGCTTATTGACTGTATGAGATTGGGAGACATAACCGATATAGGAAAAGCTGACCTTTGCCCCCACAGGAGCCTCCAAAGAGAAACGACCGTTTATATCAGTAGCAGTTCCAATATTCTCTCCTTCCACTCTCACTGTGACACCAATCAAAGGTTCTCCCCTCCGGTCGGCCACAACACCGGTGATTGTTTTCTTATCGCCTTTCTGGGGGGCGTTCTGTTCACTTTTCAAAGTAAGCACCACTTGCTTACCCGATTCTATTTTATAACTAATAGATGATCCTTTGAAAACTTTTTCTAAAACCGCATCAATACTTTCATTGTTCACTGTCAATGAAATTTTTTGATCCAATCCGGGAAGCTTATCCGTATAAAAGAAGCTGTAATCGGCCTTCTTTTCAATCACTCGTATCGTCTGGCGTATCGTCTGATTCTTCACAGAGAAAGTGATCTGTGCACTTGCCTCTTGAGACACAAACAACAAGATACAACTGAACATAACAAGCCTGAATATGATATGTAATTGTTTTCTCATTAGTAATTAGCTTTAAATTCTTTAAAATATAAGTCTGAAAATTAGACTTTTTATTATCTTTGTGAAATCGTGAAGCAAAAAGGATTCCCTTTCCCTTATCCACATAAGGAAAATTTCTTTTTTACTATCATGTATAAACCGTATTTGATTTCGGGGTGGAATTATGCTGCTACATAATTCTACCCTCTTTATTTTATTATGAGGTGTCTTCCATAAATTGTCTTTTTTAGTTAATACTACTTCCTATTCTCACCGTATCTCCTTCTAACTCATAAGTTAAAGGATAAGTAAGGCTTATAATGTAAAATACATTATGCAAGCTGCTGTTCCGGATGGTTCCGGAAAACGGCACGTTCTTCAGTTTCTCGGAATCAAACACGACTTTCACTCCGTACATCCGCTCCAGCGTAGTCGCGATCTCCGCTAAAGATGATGAATTAAAAATCAACATATTGTTCCGCCAAAAGTCAATTTCACGCATATCCGAAATTGCCGATTTAGTAAATGTCTGCTTGTTCTTATGGTATTCTACCTTTTCCCCGGGTTTCAACAAGGCAGCATCCGTTTTATTAGAAACCCTGACGCTTCCCTCTGCCAGCAGTGTCGTGACCGAATGATCGTCACGATAGCCTTTCACATCGAAGGTAGTTCCTAACGCTTCTATCTCCAGATCATTACAACAGACGATAAAACGTTTTTCTTTGTTTTTCGCCACCTCGAAATAGGCTTCTCCGTCCAAATAGATTTTCCGGTCGGATTTATTATACTCCGCATCATAAGAAAGATGAGTGGCCGAATTTAACCAGACTTTTGTTCCATCAGGCAAAGTCAGATTCGCTTTCTGTCCATAATCTACGGCCATCATGAAAGGGTCTTGTGATACCTTATTTATATGTTCTACCCCAAAGTAAGTGGCCAGTCCCAAACAAACCGGTAATAAGATGGTGGCTGCCACCTTATATATAATAGGTTGCCAGCGTCGTTTCTTCGGAGACAGTATCTTGGATTCATCCAGATTCCTCTGCAGATGATTCCACATTTCTTCTTCCATCGTTTTATCAATTTCAACGGCGGCTTCTTTCCACATTTGCTCGCAAAGCAGATTAAACTCATCACGAATTCCGGGTTTGCGAATCCATTCAATAAGTATCCTTCTTTCTTCAGAAGAGGCCTCCTTCTTGAAGAATTTTTCCAATAGTACTATGTAATCGTGTTGCTCCATAATTTTCCTGTTCTATTTATACTAGTCTTGAGAGACAGAAAAGGACTACAAAGAAATCGAAATAATTCAGATATTAACTTTTATTAAAGTTTATACGTTAGATATCATGCAAGAAGAGAGAGACTGAAAAGGCAATTATTCCCAGTTTGTCACGTAAGAAATCCAAAGAACGGTGCACCTGCGTGGCAACAGTCTTTTCCGAGATATTCAGCTGGTCAGCTATCTCACGATAGTTCAACCCTGATTTCCAGTAAAGCATAAAAACTTCCCGGCGAGCTGGAGGCAGTTCTTCTAAAAGTTTCAGGATATATTCTTCCAAAAACAAATAATCCAGTTCTTCATCCATCTCTACGGATTCGTCAGATGACTCATTCGAAAGCTTGTCTACATAATTTTGAAGCAGGAGTTCGCGCCTTACATAATGATATACCATATTTTGGGATATTTTAAAAAGATAGCCGTCAAAATTCCCTTCCAGATCGATATTAAGCCGCCTCTCCCAGATATGGAGAAAAATATCTTGTGTGATATCTTTCGCCACCCCGGCATTGCTCACCATAGAAAGGACAAAATTATAAATGCGCGCATTGTATCCACGATACAATGCTTCAAAAGCATTTTTATTTCCTTCTTTCAATAATTGAAGTTGCTGGGTGGTAATCATTATAAAATAAGGTTAAATCATATATCGATTCAAAAATAGCGAAATAACTAAATTAACAGATAAAGTATTTATTGAAATTTCAATAAATTAATATTATAGCACCTAAAAAAAATAGGATATAAATACATATCAGATTATAACTTCAGCCATTTTGCTATAAAATTAATAGAAATTACCAACAAGAGACTACAATATATAACTTTTATTCCTACATTTGCAGCCAAATGATAACTTATTAATAAAAAATACAGATACTATGGCTAAAATAACCAAAGAAGCCGCTTTGCTCTATCACTCACAGGGCAAACCTGGTAAGATCGAGGTAGTCCCTACCAAACCGTATAGTACACAAACAGATTTAGCACTCGCATACTCTCCCGGCGTGGCAGAACCTTGCCTCGAAATTGAGAAGAACCCACAAGATGCATACAAATATACTGCGAAAGGTAACCTTGTTGCTGTTATTTCTAACGGTACAGCCGTACTCGGACTAGGTGACATAGGCGCATTGAGCGGCAAACCGGTAATGGAAGGTAAAGGCCTGCTCTTCAAAATCTATGCCGGCATTGACGTATTCGATATCGAAGTCAATGAAAAAGACCCGGAGAAATTCATTGCAGCCGTAAAGGCTATCGCTCCCACCTTCGGCGGTATCAACCTCGAAGACATCAAAGCTCCGGAATGCTTTGAAATCGAACGCCGTCTGAAAGAAGAACTGGATATCCCTGTGATGCATGACGACCAGCATGGTACCGCTATCATCTCCAGTGCCGGATTGGTAAACGCCCTGCAAGTAGCCGGAAAGAAAATCGAAGATGTAAAAATCGTTGTGAACGGTGCCGGTGCATCTGCCGTGTCTTGCACTAAACTGTATGTGTCACTGGGTGCACGTCTCGAAAATATTGTCATGGTGGACAGTAAAGGCGTTATCAGCAAAACACGTACTGACCTGAACGAACAGAAGAAATATTTCGCAACTGACCGCACGGACATACATACACTGGCAGAAGCTATCAAAGGTGCAGACGTATTTCTCGGCCTGTCAAAAGGGAACGTATTGAGTCAGGATATGGTACGTAGCATGGCTCCTATGCCTATCGTATTCGCGTTGGCCAACCCGACTCCGGAGATTTCCTACGAAGACGCTATGGCAGCCCGCCCCGATGTATTGATGGCAACCGGACGTTCCGACTATCCGAACCAGATAAATAATGTAATCGGCTTCCCGTATATCTTCCGTGGTGCATTGGACACTCATGCCAAAGCCATCAATGAAGAAATGAAAATTGCGGCCGTACACGCCATCGCCAATCTGGCAAAACAGCCGGTACCCGACGTTGTTAACGCGGCCTACCATGTAAACAACCTTTCCTTCGGTCCGGAATACTTCATCCCGAAACCGGTAGACCCACGCCTCATCACAGAGGTGTCTTGCGCTGTAGCAAAAGCTGCGATGGAAAGTGGAGTAGCCCGCACGGAAATCAAGGACTGGGACGCATACTGTGTACATCTGCGCGAATTAATGGGTTACGAATCCAAACTGACCCGCCAACTATATGATACTGCCCGCCGCAACCCGCAACGTGTCGTATTTGCAGAAGGAATCCACCCCAATATGCTGAAAGCTGCCGTTGAAGCAAAATCGGAAGGTATCTGCCAACCTATCTTATTAGGAAACGATGAGGCTATCGGAAAATTAGCAGAGGAACTGGATCTGAGTCTGGAGGGTATCGAGATTGTAAATCTCCGCCATCCGGACGAGTCGGAACGCCGCGAACGTTATGCCCGTATTTTAGCCGAAAAACGTGCACGCGAAGGCTTTACTTATGAAGAAGCCAACGATAAAATGTTCGAGCGCAACTACTTCGGTATGATGATGGTAGAAACCGGAGACGCCGATGCGTTCATCACCGGACTTTATACAAGATACAGCAACACAATCAAGGTTGCCAAAGAAGTGATCGGCATCCAACCGGGATTTAAACATTTCGGAACCATGCACATACTGAACTCCAAGAAGGGTACTTACTTCCTGGCAGATACATTAATTAACCGTCACCCCGATACCGACACATTGATTGACATTGCCAAACTGTCCGACAAAACAGTCCGCTTCTTCAACCATACTCCGGTAATGGCCATGCTGTCTTACTCAAACTTCGGTGCTGATACAACAGGAAGTCCCGTAAAAGTGCATGAAGCCGTAAACTATATGCAGAAAGAATATCCGGAATTGGCTATCGACGGTGAAATGCAGGTAAACTTCGCCATGAACCGCGAATTGCGTGATACCAAGTATCCGTTCACCCGTCTGAAAGGAAAAGATGTGAATACATTGATTTTCCCGAACCTGAGTTCAGCAAATGCCGGTTACAAACTGCTGCAAGCAATGGATCCGGATACGGAATTTATCGGCCCTATCCAAATGGGATTGAACAAACCGATTCATTTCACCGATTTCGAAAGCTCTGTACGTGATATCGTTAATATTACAGCTGTAGCAGTAATTGACGCTATCGTAGACAAGAAGAAAAAAGAAGGCTAATGAGAAGACCGTTATCCAAATCACAAATAGTTTGCATCAGCCTGCTTTGGTTGGCGCTTTGCTATTTAGTTCTCACAAAAGCCGAACGAATTGATGGGATGACAGTAGTAATGCTTGTCATTTCGGCAGCATTAGTATTCATTCCTGTTTATAAGTCGATAAAAAGGAATAAATAAATATCTTTTTTCCCATTTTTAATGCGATAAAATATCAAATTTGATGTTTTATCGCATTTTTCTTTATAAAATGTTTGCTAGTTTAATTTTTATCTTTACTTTTGCAACCGCATAAGAGAAATAGATAATCGAATTTTAAACAACCAATAAAAGAAAAAAAGATTATGAATGCAGCAAAGGTATTAGACGATCTGAAAAGAAGATTTCCCAATGAACCGGAGTATCATCAGGCAGTAGAAGAAGTACTTTCTACTATTGAGGAAGAATACAACAAACACCCTGAGTTCGATAAAGTAAACTTGATCGAACGTTTGTGTATCCCTGATAGAGTATATCAGTTCCGCGTGACTTGGATGGATGATAAAGGTAACATTCAGACTAACATGGGTTACCGTGTTCAACATAACAACGCGATTGGCCCGTACAAAGGTGGTATCCGTTTCCACTCATCCGTGAATCTTTCTATCTTGAAGTTCCTTGCCTTTGAACAGACATTCAAAAACTCACTGACTACATTGCCTATGGGTGGCGGTAAAGGTGGTTCCGACTTCTCTCCCCGTGGTAAATCAAACGCAGAAGTAATGCGCTTCGTGCAAGCTTTCATGTTGGAATTGTGGCGTCACATCGGTCCTGAAACGGACGTTCCTGCCGGTGATATCGGTGTAGGTGGCCGCGAGGTAGGTTTCATGTTCGGTATGTACAAGAAACTGACTCACGAATTCACTGGAACATTCACAGGTAAAGGCCGCGAATTCGGAGGTTCACTGATTCGTCCGGAAGCGACAGGTTACGGTAACATTTACTTCCTGATGGAAATGCTGAAAACCAAAGGTACTGACTTGAAAGGTAAGACTTGCTTGATTTCCGGTTCCGGTAACGTTGCTCAATACACTGCAGAAAAGGTTCTTGAACTCGGCGGTAAGGTTCTGACTATGTCTGACTCTGACGGTTACGTTTATGATCCGGACGGTATCGACCGTGAGAAACTGGATTACATCATGGAATTGAAGAATCTGTATCGTGGCCGTATCCGTGAATACGCAGAAAAATATGGCTGCAAATATGTAGAAGGTGCTCGTCCTTGGGGTGAGAAAGCAGATATCGCTCTGCCTTCTGCAACTCAGAATGAATTGAATGGTGACGATGCTAAGAAATTGGTTGCTAACGGTGTGATAGCTGTATCCGAAGGTGCTAATATGCCTTCTACTCCGGAAGCTATCCGCGTATTCCAAGAAGCCAAAATCCTTTATGCTCCGGGTAAAGCTGCCAATGCAGGTGGTGTATCAGTATCCGGTCTTGAAATGACTCAGAACTCTATCAAACTGAGCTGGAGCTCTGAAGAAGTAGACGAGAAGTTGAAGAGCATTATGAAGAATATCCATGCAGCTTGCGTTCAATACGGTACTGAAGCTGACGGATACGTAAACTATGTGAAAGGTGCTAACGTAGCCGGATTCATGAAGGTTGCCAAAGCAATGATGGCACAAGGTATCGTATAATCAGCCACAGATATAAATAAGCTATAGTTAAAAACTCCCGCCTTCCGAAAGGAAGAACGGGAGTTTTTTTATCAATAAATAAGATAAAAAGCACAAAAAGAATTGTCGGTATAGCGCAAATAGTTATCTTTGTAATACTCAAGTACATAAAAGAAAGGAACAGATCATGAAAACGTTTGATGTAAATATACACTTAGCTGATTATTATTTTTCTATCCTCAATTCTCTGAGTGATAAAGCAAAGTTGTATTTGGTGAATAAACTAACAGAATCCTTAATAAATAGTGCTGATAAAACTGAAAAAATTAAAGAAGCTGAGAAAGATAATGCTTTCCATAAATTGGCTGGCATATGGGCTAACGATCCGGATATTGACAGAATAGAGAAATCTGTCTTGACAGGGCGAAGAAGTAATAAGACACGTAACCTGATACCATTTGACGAATGACCAAATATTTATTAGACACAAATATTTGTATATTCTTCCTGCAAGGAAAATATAACGTTCCTGCACGTATAAAAGAAATAGGACGAAAAAACTGTTATATTTCAGAAATAACAGTGGGAGAATTATTGTATGGTGCTGTATGTAGTAGCAAAAAAGAAGAACATCTCGCCCAAGTCAACGAATTTGTAAACTTGTTTGTTGTCCTGCCTATTTATCCAATATTACCATTTTTTGCTGAATCTAAAGCAGAATTGCGCAAACAGGGACAGTTAATTGATGATTTTGACATATTAATCGGAGTCACAGCAGTAGCCAATAAAATGACTCTAGTTTCAGAAAACCTAAAGCATCTATCACGTATTCCCAACATTAAGACAGAGAATTGGATAATGAGAAAATGATAACATAGAGTACCACAAGAGTTTCCACCGAATCCCTTTCACATTTTATGCACAAGCAACTTGTACGGCACCCGAATCTCAGTATACATGAGTCCCGGGTGTCGTCACAACTATCTTTGCAATAAAAGGTACGCACTATTACAGTTCACAACCGGAAGGAATACATTGAATAAGAGATAAAACTAATCATCATAGTCATATTCCAAACTAAAGTCATCCACCCAAAGAGTAGCACCTTCCCCTCCAGTGAAATAATCGCCATACTTGCTGGCAGAACATACGACCAGAAGATATTTCGGTTTACGATTAACTGCTCGATATTCCAGTTCTAATTCAAGCTTTTGATATTCACTTACCGTCCTTCCTGTATTAAATTCAGCATAGGCAATCACATGAGAATCATTCTTATCAAACAGTTTCCTTTCAGAATATTTAGTATAAACTCCTACCGGACTATCCCAATCACCTAGTGCTATATATATAGCACAAGTATCAGGCTTACCTTTATAAGAAACAAAACGTTTATAATCAAGCGGGGCATTCTTCTCACTCGGCAAATTATCAATCGGAGCCGTTGTATACTTATAATACGCTTTCAACTTTGTAGGTCTTGCCGTAAACGGTTTACCAAATTCCAACTTTCCATTTGTACCTACCGTTTCTAAGTATTTGCCGACATACAAGTTACCTGCTGCAAACTTTCCGATCCCTACCAAACCTACAAATTTAGAAGACAGTTTTGCAGCCTGTCCTTTTCCATTCCAAGTTTCACTAGTCGGTATAGAATTACTATCCCCCATTTTAGTTGCTCCCTTATTACCTGTATCCCATATCTGCTCACCATTTTCAGCCCATGGATTCCAGACATCGTCAACTTGGTGCCAATTATCCAAAGAACCTCCCGGCAATACTACCGCTTCTCCCGTTGTAAAAGTTAGAATTTCGCCATATTTATCGTTAGCAACTGCACGGCAATTATAAGCGGTAGAAGCTTTCAAATGGGGAACGCGTGCGGTGAAAGTTCCCCCATTTACCGTTATATAAGCCTCATCCACAGTTTTCCATTCTCCTGTTGAGACCTCACTGATTTCAAATCCGAAAACAGCCCCTTTTTTCCCTTGTCCGGACAGCCACACCACATTTGTCCAAGCATCAGCCGAAGACGTAACAACGTCATCACTAGTAGGCGACACATATAAAGTCCAAACCTCCGTTATGTCGTGATAGCTCACAGTGACCGTCTGACCGGACATAAAATCATGCAAAGCTGAGTAATCCGGTGCCATCGTACATCCTTCAGGACCTAGTTTCAGATCCTCTATTTGAATAGTACGCAGGCTAGTAGAAGTGGTCACATAAGCTACCACTAAACGATTTTCAACATCAAATATGGGCTCTCCAATCTGATCATTTACGACAAACCGACGTTCTATCGTCTGTCGGGCAACAATTGTCCATTCATAATTTTGATATAAAGACAGAGTAACCTTTCGAGGCTTTGTCAAATCCAGAACTGAATTAACTGCCAAATCGGTTTTAGCTCCCTCTGTTAGTTCAAGCTTTGTAACTTTCACCTTTTTCAGGTTAACAGTTTCATCCAAATTCAATGTTATCGTATTGGTTTCCGTATTAATAATAGCATTACCGGATTGACCTTCCACAACAATATCTAAAAACTGTAACTTAACGACCGGATAATCTATATCATTCTCTATGCATGATGTAATTAACAACATCATCCCCACCATTAAGCCATTTATATATATTCTTCTCATACGTTTCTAAAATTACATACAAAGAGTAATACCAATGTTGATATTAAACAGATTAATCTTGAAGTTAGCGCCACTGCTCCTCCGCTTACCAGTTTCTCCCAAATTATTCTTCTGCTTCTCTATCCGGTACTTAAATCCGACAACTCCAAATGAGACTTCAGCGCATACATTCTGCATAATAAACACCGCCAAACCCGGATTTATCCCCAAATGAAGTTCATTTAACGTCGTTTCCGTTCGTTTCAAATTATCTCCCGTTCCACGAGAAAAACTAGATGTACCTCTATTATAAGAAAGAGTAGTTTCATTAAATAAACCGAAACGCTTACCGTGATCCAAGCCGACATAAGAACGGTGAAAGACTGCAGCCGAATAGGTATCTTCCGCATAACGCATATCTTTCAAAGAAACATCCAAATCTTCAACTGCAAGGGAAACATTATCCAATTGAGCAATTGTATGGTTATATCCCAACTTCATACCTACTACCAAATTGTCCCGAATTGCATAGCCCCAGAAAGGCTTGACGGAGAAGGTACGGAAGTTACAATCAAAATCTTTCAGAATAGAAAACAATAACCGACTGTCGTCACTATCAAAATTGACATACGAGAAAGTCAAACCTCCAATCCATTTACCTTTCGGAATGAAACGGTAATTTTTGATTCCGCGATCAAAACGTCCGATAGCTCTCGTATGAATAATATCTGTTGAATCCAGCTGTTCTTCGTATTCCTCCTTCAGAAGAAAAACAGTATCACGAACAATAACCCTTTCGACAATTAAAGAATCCCTTCCATCCATCGTACGGAGAGTATCGCGTTGCTGTGCCTGTATACCCGGTATCCCGACCAACAAGCCCAATATACATATATATAATACTTTGTACATTTTCATTTATAAATAAAAGGCAATTCCCAAGCCGATAGAAAACAAATTAATTTTAAAATTAGCGCTACTAGACGACCGTTCACCAACATAGACTTGATCTGTAGTTTGTTTCACCTTACTAAAGTTCAACCCAAGCACACCAATACTAACTTCTACCGCCGTATAGTTATTAATAAAAGCTACAATACCGGGAGCTACACCAATGCTGAAATCTGTAGTTGTAGAATAGGTTCCGGTAACGGAATCACCTCCCTTATTTACTACTTTCGACTGGCTTCCCCCCATTCCCAATTGTGTCTCACTAAAGAGTGCAAAACGTTTGCTACTTCCCAATGTCACATAATTACGGAGGACAGCCATTGCTGAATACGAATGTTTCAACTGATAAAGATCGTCTACGTCAAACTGATTTTCTTCATCCAAATTGATAGACAATCCATCCAACTTTGTTAATGTCCGTCCATAGGCAAAACGCCCTCCGGCAGCCATATTATCTTTAAACGCATAACAGACCATCGGACTGACTTTAAAAGTATACCCATCAGAATTAAATCCATCAAGTACCAAAAACTGATAGTTCTGCTCATTATGTTCCGAATATGAAACTGAGCTACCTACAATCCACTGTCCCTTAGGTATAAAGGTTCCCAATTTAATATCTCTTTTGAAGTCTTGCGCCCGAACACTGAATATGCCTAAAAACACAAGTGACAAGATAAAAGCTATTTTTTTCACGTATTTTATTTTATTCGTAAATCAATTCCAAATCATCCAACCACATCGTACTGCCTGTACTTCCGGTATAATAGTCTCCATACTTGCTAGCTGACGCAACTACAAGAATATACTTAGGTTTAACATCTTTCCGTCTATACTCTAGTTTTATCTTATGTTCAGTCCAGGCATTTACATTACCATCAATAATCAACTCTCCATAAGCTATTATTTTAGAATCGTCTTTACTGAACAATGTTGTCTTATCCTTAGTATGCACTACAATGGGTTTATCCCAATCAGTTAATGCTACATATACAATAGCAGTATCCTGTATACCCTTAGGCGCATCAACCGTTTCGGAATAATCAATAGTGCCTAAAGTCGCACGATACCAGATAGAAAGTTCCGAAGGGCGGGATGCAAATTCACGTCCAAAATCAAGAATACCTTGAGTCCCATCTTCTACACCAACAAATTTTCCGGTAAACAAATTCCCTGCAGCAAACTTCCCAATACCCAAGAAGCTCACAAATTGCGACTTTAATTGAGCGGCACGTTTTCCACCATTCAATCCTACCCTGTCAATATAAGTAGTCACGTTTATATTCATCTTTGAAGAGCCTTTGTTACCACTATCCCAGAACATTGCTTCACCTTCTCCATAAACCCACAAAGGTGAACTTCCTGACCAGTTTTCAAAGCCGCTATTCGGCAATTGCGCAGCTTCTTCCGTTGTAAACGAACAAACCACAGCCGAAGGAGTATTACCGGCCAATGCTTGATACTGATACTCTGTACCGTCTTCCAATCCAGTAAGTTTTGTTGTAAAAGTTACTCCATCTTCCCCTTTTACCGCCTCTACATTAGTCCAATTACTTTCGCCTTTCTTCCGGTAATTAAAGCTCAAGGGTTCCGTTGTCTCATGTATGATTTCTCCTCTCAATTCGGCTCTTGAACTCCATACGTCTCCCACTACTACATCCTTTGTTAGAACAGAAGCGTTAGAAACAACGATTGACAAAATCCCGGTATTGCTCAACCCTTCCGCATCAATCGCACTCAAAGCAAAAGCATAGGAAGTTTCTGCGGTTGTCATCTTTCCAACCAAAGAAGATGTCAATGTCAATGTCAACACCCCAGCTTTTGTAGTCTCATCAAAAGCAGAAACAATCTGCAGTCCATTAGCGGCTAAAGCAGATATTTCATCTTCACCAAGATTAGCCAATTGAAGCGTATTACCCGAAAATCCCCATTCGGTCAGTTTATCACAGGCAAGAGTAGCCTCCGTTAAAGCTGAAGTGACCGCTATTTTAAAAGAGAGTTCACTAGCCGCATTCAAAGCATATATATAAGGTGTACCAAAATCAAAGCCTACTCCTCTAAAAGACGGACGTTGCTTAACCTCCACCTCATCTTCTATCGTCTCCAAAGGAGTCTCGTCCACAGTCACTTGCAAACTAGCACCGCCATCTTCAATATCATCCACAAAATTCAGCTTGAAAGTATAGTGCGTAGCTGATTCTGCCAAAACTTCACCTTCTTTCTCAAATTCTTTTTCATTCTGCAACACTCCGGTAAACTTCCACTTCAACGAACTGTCCCCCTCAGACAACATATAATAACCTATAGCACCGACATTCTCCTGCGTAAAGTCCAATGAACCGAACTTTGTGTATACGGTCATCGTATAATTCTTAAATAATTCGTTCACATTATCACTGAAACTTACTGTAGACAATACATTGGCAATACTGCATTTCACATTCTGCTCCGTCACAGTTCCATTCGTTATCTCGAACGGAACCATCCCTTTATAATAAGTTTTATCAAAAGAAGCAGGGACCGAATCTCCTGCGGTAACCTTAACATTATAGGCTCCTGACTTCAATTGTAGCTCTTCGGGTACTTCAGAAAGTCCTTTATAATAACGAATCAGCCCCTTGCCATTATAAAGGCGAACCTCACAATTCTTTTCCAACTCCGCCTGTTCATCATCGGTCACAGTGCGCGAAGTTACTACTTTAATGGACGAATCCACGTTGACTTTCATACGTAGTATTCCCTCTCCGTCCAAACGTTCTGTTTCCGTACATCCATTTAACAGCACATACGTCAGAAACACCAATATATAGTAAGCGTTCCTCATCCTTATTCTCCTTCCGCTACCGAAATCAATGTTAATGTTTTCTCTACACTATTTCCGGACTGGTCGATAGCCGTAATAATAAATTTGTGAGTAGCCGGACCATAAATGCCAAGTAGTGGCGTGAATTTAGTAATATCAAACTTCAAAGTCGTTTTGCCCAAAACCTGGTCACCTACAGGAAAGCCTAATGATTCCAATCCCGTTCTCAAATCTCCCGGATAGGCCAAATCAAATTCAGAAGCCAGTCCAACTTCCTCCAATAGCTCCGGAGTCAATGTTTCCGAATCAATCTTCACTTTAAGATTCGAGAATCCATTCTCCGCTTCAATGTTTACAACCACCGTAATACCAATCAGATTTCCACCTTCATCTCTCTTGATAGGCACATCCAAACTCTCATCGATATCGAACCCGTTTCCCACAATAGTCGGCGCTTTTCCGCTAGGCGTAGGCGGATTCGGATCTATTATCGTTTCTTCTTCCTCTCTATTTGTAAATCCTTTCTCTATTACTGTACACGTTGCAACAATCACCAGTTTGAGTTTAGTGAATCCTCCCTCAATATAGCCATCATCATTGACATACTTCAAATAGAATTTTATGAGACGATGTTGACCAGGCTTTACATTCTTAATCGGATAAGGCACTTCCCTTGCCACCCCATCAATAGTTCCGGTCATCACCGCTTTCATAATATTATTGCCATCTGCATTCGACTTGAAATATCCATTTCTGGTTTCGTCATACGCAAATGCTAAGGAAGCGTCTCCCACAGTAACAGTGGTTTTCACATCCTCGCCCATCACTTCTTTCAACTTATCATCGTATGTCACAGACACCTTGATATTATTCAACTTACATACCAATGGTTCCAAGTCCTTTACTTTATTAGCCTCAATAGTGAAAGATTCTTCGGCATAATAAAAAGGAACTTCAAACTCTGCCGGTTGCACCTCGTGTGACAAAGCTTGTACTGTATAGCTCCCTACTCTGAGCGTAAATATCTCAGGCAACTCGCTATATTTCCATTCACGTACCAAATTTTGTTCCGCATCGTAAATACGAATCAAATAATTATCCGTATTTACTTCGGACGCACGAGTGATAGGAGTAGAAGAGGAAACCTCAACCGACAAGCCTTTCAAGGAAGCCAGATTCACAGAACCCTCACCCAATTCTACTGTATCATTATCCATCTTCTCACGATCGCAAGCTGTAAAAGAAAGAATTACTGCCAATGCGATAAACAGTATGTATGTTACCTTTTTCATATTTCGTTGTTTTAATATATCAATTTTACATCATCAATTGTCAATACGCTACCGACATGGCGAGAATCGCCATAGCCTGCCCTCCAAGCACCTTTACTTCCTTGAATAGCTAATGTCGCAGGAGAATCCAAACTGCTGGATAAAAAGACAACAGTTATATAAGCAGCTTTTTCTGTTGTCTTAGCTATAGAAACAGTACCTTTCTCATAAGTATCCACAGGATTCGATATAAGCAATTCTCCTCTAGCTATCTCTTTCTTCTCTGCATTATATAACACAGCATAAGCTTTCGCGGATTCATTATTGTATGAATAATATTTATAATAAAACTCAACTGCGGAAGGACGAGAATTAAAGGTATGCCCCAAAGTTTCTTTCTGAGATGCCCGGTCATAAGTACCGATGAACAACGATCCTGCCGTTCTATAGTCTACATCCTCTTGAGCACTTTCTTGACTCAGCCAATTATTAGCCCCATGACCGACTGTCGAAATTTCCATTGCAGACGTTCCTCTATGTGATGCGATTGTTAACGATTGCCCTCCAAATTTATTAAGATGATTATAAGCCGTCCAACCATCGTACGATGTGGGTACTGTACTTGGATACGATGCATAGAACCAAGAAGCAACTCCATCATACGATTGAGTTGTTTTATCATTACGCGAACTCCACCAACTAGTAGCACTCGGATAAAAAGCCCATACTTTTTCTCCACCACTGAGCACAATAGTCTTATACCAAACCTGTTTTCCCGTCCAATCCTCAAAATCACTATTAGGTATTTGTGCAGCGACTTCCGTCGTTATCTCCAACTCATTTTCCGCTTTCACATCTCCCGATACAGCTCTCAACGTATATTTATTAGTATTTAGAGGATCTTCAGGCAATCCCGTTATTTCAATGACATCACCATCTTTTGTTTGAGTAGGTGTCACCCATGTTCCAGTTTCATACTCCGAAGACTTAATATACTCAATAACAATCGGTTGAGTTTTCATATACTCCTTATCTTTCCCTACAACATGTATAGTAGCTTTTGTTGCCCATACATCCCCTTCAGAAGCTTCCAGACCAAATACAGGAGGATTGACTCCAACAGAAACAGATAAAGTACGCACACCGCAAGTCACATAAACCAGGAAGTTATGCGACGTTATAAAAGGTAAAGCTAATGTTACTTGATGTTGAATACCGTCTGTAAGTACACCAGAGACATCTATATCCGTTAAGACTTCCTCCTTTAGATATTGGAACTTAACTCTGGAAATATCTCCATCCAACGTAACAGGAATAGTAATTGCTTGAAGTCCGACATTTACATTATCCACAGTCCCTACTGCAAACTGATTATCCTGCACGTTCACCTTTATGACTTCATCAACAGCATTGACTCTTCCTGCCTTATCAGTCACCACAAGAGAAAAAGAGACTTCACCATCATCACTCAATAAATAGGGTATTACCTCAGCAAAATCCAACGTAGCCATCTTTTCCACATTAGTACTCAATCCCCGCATGGACAAGCCTAATGATTTCAATTTCTCTAATGTTTCTCCGGCGAGATTGACCAAATCTACAGAAGTCGGCCAACCTTGTGCAAGTAAAGAAGGCGACACCGTAGTCAACACACACTTTTTAATCCCATTACGTGCAGTAACAAGCGTAGAAAGAGGAAAAATCGTACTACCCTCTTTCACATCCTGCACCACACCGGATTCATATCCGGAACGAGTAAAAAATGGAGGTTGTATGTTCAATGCTTCATCAGAGACATCTATTTCCACCGGCTTCTCCACAGTAGTTTTGTCAAATGAAATCTTCAATGTAGCGCTCCCCGCATCCACATCCAATTTTATATGATAAAACTCACGAGGCTTGGCCTCATCAATTTCCCCAACTTCCCACTTGGCAGTCTGCCCGTTCTGATTCACGACATCGGCATATATAGTAATAACGCCCGGCTTCACATAAGCCGCACGCACTTCATCTTTAACAAAAGTAATAGAACTTCCGCCATCAGACTGGATGACAGTAGAATAATCAGAAAAGTACTTTTTAAATGCATCTGTGTATTCCACAGACAGTTTCACATTCGTCAAATAGCAGGTGATACTAGCTTCAACAGTCTCATCATCTTCCACCGTAATTTCTTGCGTTCCCTCATAATAAGGAGATTCAAAGCCCTCTTTTTCCGGATTACCGCAATACGCTTTCAATGTATAAGTCCCCACCGGAACAACAGCATATTTAGGAAACTCGCTAAACTTATCCCACGAAGTTTTAACGACATTTCCATCCATCAAAGCAATCGTAAAGTCTCCAACATCAGGTACTAAATCATCTTCCTCTGTATTCTCTTCTCCACTATCACCGACCTCAGCACGTGTAGTAGTAGCGTCAATGACATCCTGACTAGTAGCCAGATTCAAAGCAAGCATACCTGTTGCCATATTGGATCGCTTTTGTTCGCTTTCACAAGCAGACAGTACTATTGCCATCAACAACAATACTCTAAAAACTTTTCTCATATTGGTTTATATCTCTAAATTAGTCCGGAATAAATATATCTATTTCTCCTTGTGACATCTTCTTTTGTACTCTTCCTCTCTAAAACTTTGCGCAAAAGTACAGTTTTCTTTCTTTATAATAAAGTATCCAAAGAAAGATTTATCCCGAAATCTGAAAATGAGAACACAATTTGTTTGCTTGACCTAAAAAAAAGACCATAATTTTAAGCATACAACAAAAGATTTCCGCTTTTTAGATGAAAAACAGAACGTTTCCATCTCATGTTTCAAATAAAAACCTACTTATTCAAACAAAAAGAGATTAAAAATTCATCCAATCCAACATGATCAATTCTAGGAAAAGAAAAATGTACTGCAAATATTTCATAGAAACAATGCACCGATTCATACTAGAAAAGTATTTTTCATCTCTCATAAAAGCAACATAAACATCAGATTACCAAACATTTACATTATGAGAGATCTTTTTTTATTATACATCTCTCATACTTTCGCCCCGCATCTCTCATGCTTTCTCGCTATATCTCTCATGCTTTCGCCTTACACCTCTCATCGTAAGCCGTATTTTGCAAAACAACTAATGGGATTTTATATAAAGACTACCGTTTAATCTCCTGTCTTTCAGCATATAACGTCACATTTTCTACAAGATATCACAACCGTTCCACTACAGTAGATAGTTCTGTGCACTAATGTGAACAGTTCCGTTCACTAGAGTACACAAAACTGTTCACTAGAGTGGAAGGTTATGATGTTGGTAAAATAATCCAAAAACAAAGGCTAAATATGCCAACAACATAAGTAAACTGACATATAAACCACTATTAAATTAGAGGCAGAAAACACGATGAAAAAGGTCTGTGAAACCTACACAACAATCTATATCCCAGTTCCGGGATATCATGAGAGATGAATCGAGAAAGAATGAGAGATGCAGGGTTCTACACTCCTGGCATCAGCACCACCCCAAGTTTCTTCTTTCCATCCATCTTGACCACTATCGGTTTCTCAAAGCGGACATGGCGGAGGAACTTCGTTTCTTCCACAGCCGGTTGCGCATTGAGGAACTCTTGGTTGTAGACACCATCATTCATAAAGGCATTGATCGTGAAGTAACCCACTCCGAACGAGGTAAGATTCTGGAAGAAATGCGTACCCTGGCTGGGATCAACGCGGTAATTAGTCAGTCCCGCCTCCACTATCACACGGGCTGCCGAGATGTGCGGCCACTTCACCGGAATACCCAGCCACGTGTCGCTGCTTCCCCAACGTCCGGGACCGACAAGCACATAGTTCTTCCCCTCGTTCAAGAACTGCTGATTGATCTTTTCTATCTCCCAAGCAATAGCCTGATTATTGGAAGCACTGTAGCCGTCCGTCTTCACATAGACAACATCCTGAATCTCGTTCATAATGCCATGTCCCAGCGAATTATACGAGCGAAGAATCACCTCATCATCCGGTATATCGTTCAAATCCTCATCCAGCATCTCCTTGCTATCCACAATCGGACGGATCTGCAAAAGATAGAAAGTACCCGTCTTATCCTGATCACGACTTAACGTTGCCGCAAACTCAATCTCAACCGGACGACGCATCTCCTGCTCCCCGTATTTCAAGACCAACTGCAAAATACGAGCCAACGGGAAAACATCATGTTGCAGGATATTAGCAAACGTGATCACCTTGCGTCCTCCCGGATACAAGCCATCCCGGATTATCTGGTCGTACGGGTCGTATGTAGAAGCGATATACTGCAAAGCACCGTCATTTTCCGCCTCTTTCACATGAAGTTTCAACAGATTAAAGCCGTCATCGATCGAAAAGTCATGCCCTGCATTCTTCAAGTCCAACGCATAGAAACGGGTCTGAGTCTCTTTCAAAGCTATTTCCATCTCGCTGGTCTGTAACACCTGATTGGGATGATAAGGAGAAAAACGAAGCGTCATACCGCCATCCACAATATATTTTCCCAATCCAAGAGCCAGATTCACCGTTCCTTCCTCCGCCTTTTCATCACCTAGCGGATAATAATTGAGCGAGCGTGCCACACCGGACATGGAAGGATAATAACGTTCTCCGTATTGGTTACCAACGACTTCCTGCAAAATGACAGCCATCTTTTCCTGGTCTATCACGTTCGACGTAGCTTGCATATAAGCCTTGCTGTCACGGAAGTATACCGAAGCATACACTCCCTTGATGGCATCGGAAAGCATACGCAGCATCTCATAGCGGTCGTCCAGATAAGGAATCATATACGTATTGTAAATCCCCGCAAACGGCTGATAATGGGAGTCTTCCAACAGAGAAGAAGAACGGATGGCAATCGGTGACTTCACCACATCAAAGAAAGTAAAGAAGTCTTCCACCAACCGGTCCGGCAACTTCGCTTTCAGGAAATACCTCAGAATCAAATCATCATCCGCATCCGAAAGGGCAATCTGATACAGATTGTTCGTGTCCATAAACTCATCGAACACATCCGTACAAAGCACCACCGTCTTGGGAATGGCTACCCGTGCATTCTCAAACTCATCAAACTCCGGATGACGCTTCACCATGTTATCTATGAAAGCCAGTCCGCGCCCTTTACCTCCGAGCGAACCGTCACCGATACGCGCGAAATTGGAATAACGGTCGAAACGGTCCCGTTTAAAGACGGCAACGACTCCCTGATTCTTCATCTTGCGATATTTCACGATCGCCTCAAAAATGATACGGCGATGGGCGTCCACATCCTGAAGACTGCTCCATGTAATCGGTTTCAAGAACTCCGCCACGGGAAACATAGCCCGCGAATAAAGCCAGCGGGACACATGATTACGGCTAATGTGATATAAGAATGATTCCGCAGGAACGGCAAACAGGATATTCTGCAACTCTTTCAGATTCCGTACACGGGCAATCTCCTCCCCCGTCTCCGGATTACGGAAAACAAAATCACCGAAACCGAAGTTATCGGAAACGATACGGCGCAGGTCGACATCCATCTTCTTGGAATTCTTGTCAATAAAGCTGGCGCCGTATTTTGCCGCATAGGAAGCATTCTCCGACTCGGACGACTGGATAATCAAGGGTACGAACGGATCATTCTTACGTATCTCGGCACACAGCTTGATACCCGCCAGACCGTCTTTCTCTCCCCGCTCCACCTTCGGGAAACGTACATCCGTGATCACCCCCAATATATTATTCTGATACTTACGGTAAATATTCATTGCCTCCTGATACGTACGCGCCAACACGATTTTAGGCCGTCCGCGCATACGAAGCGTACGCTGGTGCGCATTCAGAGCCTCTGTAGAGAACTCCTGACTCTGCTTCAACACGAACTTATACAGATTGGGAAGAATGGAAGAATAGAAGCGAATGCCGTCTTCCACAACAAGTATCAACTGTACTCCTACCTCCTGCACGTCATGCTCCAGATTCATCTTGTCCTCCATCAGCTTAATGATAGAAACCAGCAAATCGGTATTGCCCAGCCAGCAGAAAACGTACTCGAAAGCACTCAGATCCTCATTGATAATCCGTTTGGTAATACCGTGACTGAAAGGAGTCAGAATGACGATAGGAATGTGTTCATATTTCTCCTTGATATGCCGTCCGATGTCGAAACTGTCATTATCTCCCGTACTCGGCATACAAATCACCAGGTCGAATGACATACTTTCCAACTGCGCCAATGCCTCCTCTTCGGTAGACACCTGCGAGAAACGGGGCGGATAACGCAGAGAGAGCGAAGTATATTCATTAAAAATCTTCTCATCGATACGTCCGTCATCTTCGAGCATGAAAGCGTCGTACGGATTGGCTATCAGCAGCACGTTGAAAATTCGCCGGGTCATCAAATTGGCGAACTGGGTATCTTTGAAGTAAAGCTGGTTTAATTTATATTTACTAAGCATAGAATTATTCTCCTTTCTTATACCAAATCGTCTTGTTTCAAAATCACATTTTGCAAAGTTAATTCTTTAAATCTCATTTTCCATCATCTTCTTTATAAAGTTTACTTGTTTATCTCTTATTATTTTGTAGTTTTGTACCAATAAGTTTATTCAAAAAGACTTTTTATTTACATGAAAAAAGTAACTTTATTAATGAGTGGAATCATGGTAATGTCATGCGCTCCCCAACAAAAAAAGCCGGTCTACCCCGAGACGGCAAAAGTAGACACTGTAGACGTGTACTTCGGTACGCAAGTTCCCGACCCTTACAGATGGTTGGAAAATGATACCAGCGCAGCTACCACCGCTTGGGTAGAAGCGCAGAACAAAGTGACAAACGAGTATCTGAGCCAAATACCTTTCCGGGAGAACCTCTTGAAACGGCTGACGGAACTGGCTGATTACGAGAAGATCAGCGCTCCTGTCAAGAAACACGGCAAATATTATTTCAGCAAGAACGACGGTTTGCAGAATCAAAGCGTGTTCTACGTACAAGATTCATTGGACGGCGAGCCTCGCGTGTTCCTCGACCCCAACAAATTGTCGGACGACGGCACAGTGGCCCTCACGGGACTTTATTTCTCACACGACGGCAAATACACCGCGTACACCATCTCGCGAAGCGGCTCCGACTGGTCTGAAATCTACGTGATGGACACCGAAAGCGGCAAGTTGCTCGAAGACCACATCGAATGGGCCAAATTCACCGACGCTGCCTGGCAGGGAGACGGATTCTATTATAGCGCTTACGATGCTCCGACCAAAGGAAAAGAGTTCTCCAACGTGAACGAGAATCATAAGATCTATTACCACAAGATCGGCGAACCCCAATCGAAAGACAAGCTGATTTACCAGAATCCGGCTTATCCGAAACGTTTCTACACCTCCGGCACCAGCGAGGATGAACGTATTCTATTCCTGACCGAATCCGGAGCCGGAAGAGGGAACAACCTGTTCATACGGGATTTGAAAAAGCCCGCCTCTCCTTTCATCCAGCTCACCACCGACCTCGATTACCAATATTACCCAATTGAAGTAATCGGCGACCGGATTTATATCTACACCAACTACGGCGCACCGAAAAACCGGATTATGGTGGCGGACATCAACCATCCGAAACTGGAAGACTGGAAAGAGCTCGTGCCCGAATCGGAAGCAGTGCTCTCCAACGCGGAAGTGATCGGTGGCAAACTGTTCCTCACATACGACAAAGACGCCTCCAATCACGCATACGTTTACGACCTCGACGGCAAGCAATTGCAGGAAATCGAACTGCCCTCACTCGGTTCGGTAGGATTCAGCGGCAACAAGGATGACAAGGAATGCTTCTTCGGATTTACCTCGTTCACCATTCCCGGCGCTACCTATAAATATGATATGGACAAGAACAGCTACGAACTGTACCGTGCCCCGAAAGTGCAGTTCAACTCGGACGACTTCGTAACGGAACAGGTGTTTTTCCCCAGCAAGGACGGTGTGAAGATTCCGATGTTCCTTACTTATAAGAAGGACTTGAAGAAAGACGGCAAAAATCCGGTATTCCTCTACGGGTACGGAGGTTTCGGTATCAGTCTCAATCCGGGCTTCAGCTCCAACCGTATCCCGTTCCTCGAAAACGGCGGTATCTATGCCCAAGTCAACCTGCGTGGCGGCAGCGAATACGGTGAGGACTGGCACGTAGCCGGAACCAAAATGCAGAAACAGAACGTGTTCGACGACTTCATCTCGGCCGCTGAATATCTCATCAGCCAGAAATACACCGATAAAGACAAGATAGCGATTGTCGGCGGTTCCAACGGCGGTCTGTTGGTAGGCGCCTGTATGACGCAGCGTCCCGACCTCTTCCGTGTAGCCATCCCGCAAGTAGGTGTGATGGATATGCTCCGCTACCACAAGTTTACCATCGGCTGGAACTGGGCCAGCGATTACGGCACCAGTGAAGACAGCAAGGAGATGTTCGAATACCTCAGAGGTTACTCTCCATTGCACAACCTGAAACCGGGCACAAAATATCCGGCAACTCTGGTAACCACTGCCGACCATGACGACCGGGTAGTCCCCGCCCACTCATTCAAGTTTGCCGCTACCCTGCAAGCCGACAATGACGGGACCAATCCGACCTTGATCCGCATCGACAGCAAAGCCGGACACGGTGCAGGCAAACCTATGGCAAAGGTACTGGAAGAGCAAGCCGACATTTACGGATTCATCATGTATAATCTGGGCATGAAACCGAAATTCTAAAGACCGGCTTTCTATTTGCGAACACATAGAAGCCCCGTTACCTGTTTTTTACATCACAGGTGGCGGGGCTTTGCGCTTCTTGGACCCAAAAACTATCATTTTATCATTATTTAATCAAAATAACGCCTTAAAAATAATCGCATTTCAAATATTTCCCTATATTTGCAGATAGTTAGTTGACATTTTATCAGAATTAACCTTTTAAACTATAGTATCATGAACATCCAAAAAATCATGTCCTCTCTGGAGGCAAAACATCCCGGTGAATCTGAGTATCTTCAAGCTGTCAAAGAGGTTCTTCTGTCCATTGAAGATATATACAATCAACATCCTGAATTTGAAAAAGCCAAAATCATAGAAAGACTGGTCGAACCCGACCGTATCTTTACTTTCCGTGTGACGTGGGTGGACGATAAAGGCGAAGTGCAGACCAATCTCGGCTACCGCGTACAATTCAACAACGCTATCGGCCCGTACAAAGGCGGTATCCGTTTCCATGCTTCCGTCAATCTTTCCATCCTGAAGTTTCTCGGCTTCGAACAGACTTTCAAGAACGCACTGACCACTCTGCCTATGGGTGGCGGCAAAGGCGGTTCCGACTTCTCACCACGCGGTAAGAGCGATGCTGAAATCATGCGTTTCTGCCAGGCGTTCATGCTGGAGCTGTGGCGTCATCTGGGTCCGGATATGGATGTTCCCGCCGGTGATATCGGCGTAGGCGGACGCGAAGTGGGTTATATGTTCGGTATGTACAAGAAGCTGACGCGTGAATTTACAGGAACTTTCACCGGCAAGGGATTGGAGTTCGGCGGTTCTCTGATTCGTCCCGAAGCTACCGGTTTCGGCGGTTTGTATTTCGTGAATCAGATGTTACAGGCAAAAGGAATTGATATAAAAGGTAAGACCGTCGCTATCTCCGGGTTCGGAAACGTAGCTTGGGGGGCAGCCACGAAAGCCACCGAACTGGGTGCTAAAGTGATTACAATCTCCGGACCGGACGGATACGTTTACGATCCCGACGGCATCAGTGGCGAAAAGATAGACTACATGCTGGAGCTTCGAGCTTCGGGCAATGATATAGTTGCTCCATACGCGGAAAAATATCCGGGTGCGACCTTCGTCGAGGGCAAGCGTCCGTGGGAAGTAAAAGCTGATATTGCACTTCCTTGTGCAACTCAGAATGAATTAAATGGAGAAGATGCACAAAATCTCATAAAAAATGACGTACTTTGTGTCGGAGAAATTTCCAACATGGGCTGTACGCCGGAAGCCATCGATTTATTCATCGAGCATAAAAAGATGTACGCACCGGGTAAAGCAGTCAACGCAGGCGGTGTTGCCACATCCGGACTGGAAATGTCTCAAAACGCCATGCACCTCAGCTGGAGTGCCGCAGAAGTGGATGAAAAGCTTCATGCAATCATGCACGGCATCCATGCCCAATGTGTGAAATACGGCACGGAGCCCGACGGATACATTAACTATGTGAAGGGAGCCAACATTGCCGGATTCATGAAAGTAGCCCATGCAATGATGGGACAAGGCGTCATTTGATAATTAAAGATTAAAAATTAAAAGGCAGAAAAATAGAAGGTGGACGGGAGCTGGTTGGCTTGGGATTCACAAATTATTTAATTTTTAGTTTCTAATTTTTAATTTCTAGATTCATTTAGAAGACTTTGTTTAGTTGTATTTGTATTTGTGGTTTGCGCCACTCGCCTCCTGTGACAGGACGCGGGTGGCGCTATTTTTATGAGATTAACGTTATTTTCGATGGGAATTAATTATCTTTGCGGCATTATCGAATAAATAAATAACTAAATAAAAATGCTACAACCCGAATTAAAATTCCGTCGCGATAAGATTCGCAGTCTGATGGCGTTGCAGGGCATTGACGCTGCGCTCATTACTTGTAATACAAATCTGATTTATACATACGGCTGCGTTGTCAGCGGTTACCTTTATCTTCCGCTCCATTCACCCGCATTGTTGTTTTTCAAACGTCCCAATAATATCACAGGCGAACATTCGTTCCCTATCCGCAAACCGGAACAGATTGTCGATCTGCTGAAAGAAAACGGATTGCCCATGCCGACCAAGCTGATGTTGGAGGGCGACGAACTTCCTTACACGGAATATTGCCGTCTGGCAAGTCTTTTCCCCGAAACCGAAGTGGTGAACGGCACTCCGCTGATCCGTCAGGCGCGTAGTGTGAAGACACCGGTTGAAATCGAAATGTTACGCCGTTCGGGCATTGCCCATGCGAAAGCTTACGAACAGATTCCGAGCGTATACCGTCCGGGAATGACGGATATAGAATTCTCTATCGAGATAGAACGTCTGATGCGCCTGCAAGGGTGTCTGGGCATTTTCCGGGTGTTCGGACGCAGCATGGAAATCTTCATGGGCAGCGTACTCACGGGAGACAACGCCGGATATCCTTCTCCATACGACTTCGCACTGGGCGGACAAGGTCTCGACCCTGCCCTGCCGGGAGGAGCCAACAAGACTCCGTTGAAAGAAGGACAAAGCGTCATGGTCGATTTAGGAGGCAACTTCAACGGATATATGGGCGACATGAGCCGGGTGTTCTCTATCGGGAAACTGCCGGAAGAAGCTTATGCGGCACATCAGGTCTGTCTGGATATTCAGGAAAAGATAGCTTCCATTGCCCGTCCGGGTGTTGCCTGCGAGCAACTGTATGACACCGCCATCCAAATAGCGACGGAAGCCGGATTCAGAGACAAATTCATGGGAACCAACCAGCAAGCGAAGTTTATCGGCCACGGCATCGGCCTCGAAATCAACGAAGCTCCCGTACTGGCCCCCCGCATGAAGCAGGAACTCGAACCGGGCATGGTGTTTGCCCTCGAACCGAAAATCGTACTTCCGGGAGTAGGTCCTGTAGGTATAGAAAACTCTTGGGTGGTGACGAACGAAGGCATCGAGAAACTGACGAACTGCCGTGAAGAAATCATTGAGCTGAGTTAAACTCGTCCGGACACAAACCTTATTCAAACAACCCAATAAAATGAATTACATATCTGTTTCATTCATCGGCAGTGCTTTACTTTTGCCTGCATTATCCATCCATGCGCAGCAAAGGAACGCCCAACCGAATATTTTATTTATTCTCTGCGATGACATGGGATATGGAGATTTGGCCTGCTACGGTCAACCGTTTATCCGCACCCCTCATATCGACGCTATGGCAAATGAAGGGATGCGCTTCACACAGGCGTATGCCGGTAGCCCTGTCAGCGCACCTTCAAGAGCTTCAGTCATGACGGGACAACACAGCGGTCATTGCGAAGTGCGGGGAAACAAAGAATATTGGAAAAATGCTCCCACCGTGATGTATGGGGACAATAAAGAATACGCAGTAGTAGGGCAACATCCATACGATCCGGAGCACATCATACTGCCGGAAATAATGAAAGACAACGGATATACTACAGGAATGTTCGGTAAATGGGCAGGAGGCTATGAGGGCTCCTGCTCCACTCCCGACAAACGGGGTATAGACGAATACTATGGCTACATCTGCCAGTTTCAAGCGCACCTCTACTATCCTAATTTCTTAAACCGTTACAGTAAAGCATTGGGTGATACCGGAGTGGTACGCGTAGTTATGGACGAAAACATCAAGTATCCGATGTTCGGTCCCGAATACCGGAAACGTCCTCAATATTCCGCCGACATTATCCATCAAAAAGCTTTGGAATGGCTGAACAGACAAGATGGCAAGCAACCGTTCTTCGGCATATTCACCTACACTCTTCCCCATGCGGAACTTGTACAGCCGGAGGACTCGATTCTGAACGAATACAAAGCGGAGTTTAGTCCTGATAAAATTTTCAAAGGTAGTAAATGGTCACGTTATAATGCGGTTACTCATACGCACGCTCAATTCGCCGGCATGATTACCCGTCTGGATTATTATGTAGGCGAAGTACTGAAAAAGCTGAAAGAGAAAGGACTGGACGAGAACACATTAGTCATTTTCTCCAGCGACAACGGTCCTCATGAGGAAGGTGGAGCCGACCCTACTTTCTTCGGTAGAGACGGAAAGCTGCGCGGATTGAAACGCCAGTGCCACGAAGGCGGTATCCGCATTCCGTTCATAGCCCGTTGGCCGGGACGTGTGCCCGCCGGTAAAGTGAGCGACCACATCTGCGCTTTCTATGACTTAATGCCTACTTTCTGCGAAGTGGCGGGTATCAAGAATTATGAAAAGAAATACCGCAATAAAAAGAAGGAGACCGACTATTTTGACGGAATCTCTTTTGCGCCGACATTACTGGGAAAGAAAAAGCAAAAACAACATAAATTCCTGTACTGGGAATTCGACGAGACAGACCAGATAGCAGTGCGCATGAACGACTGGAAGCTAATCGTAAAAAAAGGAAGTCCTTCATTATATAACTTGAAGACGGACATTCACGAAGACAACGATATAGCCCTCCAGCACCCGGACATTGTAAAAAAGATGAAAGCCATCATCTTTGAGCAACATACTCCGAATCCGCATTTTTCGGTAACATTACCTACGCAGTAATTGCGTCACAACATCAGCCAAATACATCTTCCCGTCAGCCAATTTCATTTTCAGTTGACTACAATTTGTAGTCAACTCACTTCCCTCTTTTTTTTATTAAACAGCGAAACCTAGCCGATAACCGGTGTCAGCCCCATCTTCTTTGCCCGTGCCAACATAAAGGTGCGGGCAGCTTCATATTCATTCGGGATCACTCCATCCAGAATCGCATCCTTTATCGCACTTTTCAGAGTCCCCACCTCCCGGCACGGTTGCAATCCGAAAGTCTCCATGATCTCCTCACCGCTCACAGGGGGCTGGAAATTGCGAATCCGGTCTTTTTCCTCCAGGTCTTTCAGCTTCTGCCGCACCAGTTGAAAGTTATTCAGGAAACGTTGCTTACGTTCCATATTTTTAGAAGTGATGTCCGCTTCACAGAGCGTCATCAGGTCGTCGATGTCATCCCCCGCCTCAAAAAGCAGACGGCGGACAGCCGAATCCGTCACCACATCATCCGCTATCACGATAGGACGCATGTGGAGACTGACCATCTTCTGCACATACTTCATCTTCTCATTCATCGGCAACTTCATCTTCCGGAAAATATTCGGAATCATCTTCTCACCGATAAAATTATGATTATGGAAAGTCCACCCCGCCTTCGGTTCCCAACGTTTAGTCACAGGTTTGGCAATGTCGTGCAGCAAGGCAGCCCAACGCAACCAAAGATTGTCGGTCTTTTTGCTGATATTATCCAGCACTTCGAGCGTATGATAAAAATTATCCTTATGCGAACGCCCGTTCCGGGTTTCCACCCCTTGCAAGGCAGCCAGCTCCGGAAAAATCAACGGGAGCAGTCCGCTACGGTCCAAGTCGATAAAACCTTTCGATGGAATCGGTGAAAGAATTATCTTATTGAGTTCGTCGGCAATACGCTCACGCGATATAATTTCAATCCGGTCCTTATTGCGGCAAAGAGAATCGAACGTGTCATCATCAATATAAAATCCCAGCTGCGTAGCAAAACGGATACAACGCATCATCCGCAACGGATCGTCACTGAAGGTGATGTCCGGATCGAGCGGAGTGCGGATCGTCTTCTCCTTCATATCCTCCAGTCCTCCGAACGGGTCTACCAGTTCACCGAAGCGTCCCTTATTGAGGCAGACGGCGAGGGCATTAATTGTGAAGTCACGACGGTTCTGATCGTCTTCCAACGTCCCGTCCTCCACAATCGGCTTGCGGGAATCCCGTTGGTAGGACTCTCTGCGCGCCCCCACAAATTCCACTTCCGTACCTTTATATTTCACCTGTGCTGTTCCGAAGTTCTTGAAGACAGAGACATGAGCGCCGCGTCCCAGATGTTTTCCGAGCGCTTCCGCCATCGCTATCCCACTGCCTACCACCACCACGTCTATATCTTTAGAGGGACGTTGCAGAAAAATATCACGAACATAGCCGCCTACGACGTAACACTCCAGACCGAGCGTATCGGCCGTTTCGGCTATCTTCCCGAAGATGGGCTCGCTAAAATGCTGCTTCAATTCCTCTTGAGTCAACTCTATCATTCTTCTTAGTTATAAGTTTTGAGGGGACAAAATTACAAAAATAAGGGATATATTCGTACTTTTGCCCTAAATAACCAAATAGTAAACAGAATTTGTGATGAAAAAACTAACAATCTTCTTTTGCGGAACACTGGCACTGGCTGCCTGCGGAAATGGAATCGAGAAAAAAGCCAATGAGAAACTGATGGTCGCCCAAGCGGCCTACGAACGTGGCGACTATGAAGAAGCCAAGTCGCAGATCGACAGTATCAAGATTTTGTATCCCAAAGCGTTCGAGGCACGCAAAGCGGGACAGGCATTGATGCTGGATGTAGAGACGAAAGCGCAGCAGAAAACGCTTGCTTACCTGGACAGCGCCCTCCGGGCCAAGACTGAGGAGTTTAACGCCATCAAAGACAAATTCATCCTTGAGAAAGATGCGGAATACCAACAGGTGGGCAATTATCTATGGCCTACGCAGACTGTCGAAAAAAACATGCACCGTTCTTTCCTCCGCTTTCAGGTGGACGAACTGGGCAAGATGAGCATGACTTCCATCTACTGCGGTTCCGGCAACATCCATCACGTAGGGGTCAAAGTGATTGCTCCCGACGGCAGCTTCGCAGAAACTCCCGCCTCCAAAGACAGCTACGAGACAGCCGACATGAACGAGAAAATAGAGAAAGCGGACTATAAACTGGGGGAGGACGGTAACGTTATCGGCTTCATCAACTTCAACAAGGACAAGAATATCCGTGTGGAATTTATCGGCGACCGCTCCTATAAAACGACTATGAGCCCGACCGACCGCCAGGCTGCGGCAAATGTCTACGAATTGGCGCAAATCCTCTCCGCCATGCAGGAGATAAAGAAAGAACAGGAAGCCGCCAACTTGAAAATCGGATTTATCAATAAGAAGAAAGAACGGAAAGCACAGGAAGAACCGACGGATAAATAATGAAAGCCATCACTCTAAGATAAAAAGACAGACGGGTCACTTCACCCGTCTGTTCAATTGATTATTAGCCTTTCCGGCAAAAGGGTTGTTACTTTTCTTGATCGGCATAACGCTACCTATTAGTCCCCTTCATAAAATTCTCTCAGGAACCAGCGAGCCACGAAGTCCCAGTTGTCGTGAAGCAATGCCTTTCCGTTCTCAAACGGGAATTGCGCCTCCGGCAACAAGTTATGTTCCATGCCATACTTTAACAAATCGAACGGGCACAATCCCCCTTCACAGAACATCTCGTATGCTTCCTCCTCCGTTGTCGCAGCGTCATACAACGGATTATTCCCCGCTGCAAAGTATTTGGCAACATCCGGAGCCACCAGCACGCCTTTCAGATTGCCATAGACAACAAAGTTGTCAAACTCCGCCAGTTCGGGCAACAAAGCCTCTTCATCGTCTTCCCATTTCAGAGAATGGACGAAGAAAAACTTCAGGGCATCATACGAGTCAAAGAACATGAGCGGTTCGCCCTTACCGGCTTCCAGAAAATGTTCCACATCCGCCGGCAATGCCGCTCCCGGCACAATCTCAGGCAGAGGTTCACGTTCCTTTTCCATCAGCCTCCTGTCCATCATCCAGTTCGAAGCCAGTTCATCACTGATAGGAGCCGACTCGAAAGCCGCATCCAGACGTTCGTAAAGTACGTCCGCCAACTCAAGCAACGTCTCATCCAACGGATTCTCCACGTCGTTGAACGGGAAACTGTCACTGCTCGTCGAACTGAGCGCCCACAGAAGAAAAGCGATATCCTCACGGTTAATCTCGTCCGGCAAGTAATCCTCCGTCAACGAATAGAACGGCAGATAACGACCATAACTCCTCTTATGCCAATGGATAAACTCCCGCCAGTTTCCCGCATCCGCCACGCAGTCCTCCAGATACAGAGCGCACGTCAGAGCCAACCGACGCTGGTCTTCCGCTACGTCCGGGTTTCCTTCATACAAAGGGAAAGTCATCACCAACGGCAACAGCTCATTGGCCAACCCCATGTACCACTCGTCCGTATCCGTTTTCTTCGTCCGGTGGTGAATCTCAAGCCACGGGCGCATATAAATCTTTGATTGCCTCATCATTATAATCGTTTCAAAGCCAGTTTAATAACCTTTTCCACCGGAGCTTCCGGCTCTTCCATCAAGATAGCCAGCACCACCTTCTGCGAAGGCGCAGCAGCAAAGCCAAGCATCGTCAATGCAGCCACAGCTTCCTCCTGCACTTCCGCGTTGGCAGCCTGCAGCAGCATACCGCCAACGGCACTTCCACCGGCAGCGGACGCTCCCATTGTCTTTATCTTATCTTTCAGGTCGACAATCACCCGTTGCGCAGTCTTCAGCCCGATTCCCTTCACCGTCTTCAACAAGTTCGCATTCTCGGTACTGATGACGTTTACCAGCTCGGCAGGCGAAAGGGCGGAGAGGATCATACGCGCCGTATTCCCGCCAATGCCCGACACGGAAATCAGCAACAGGAAAATCTCCCTCTCCTGCTTCTCGGCAAATCCGTAGAGCACATAAGCGTCCTCACGAATGGCTTCATATATATACAACTTACAGGTTTTCTTTCCCTGAATGGCCGAATAGGTGTTCAGAGATATATTGGCGGCATAGCCCACCCCGTTACAGTCGATCACTGCGGTTGCCGGACTAAGTTCGGCAAGCTCGCCTCTAATGTATTCTATCATAACGGGTACAAAGATAAAACTTTCTCACCACAGATTACACTGATTCTCACAGATTATTCTTTTGTACATCAGATACGAAGAATATGAAAAAAATAAAAATATTAAAGCAGATGAACCAAAGTTAGTAGTAAATTGTTTACTTTTGCAGGCAAAAGAAAGAAATTTGTTCATTAAAACCAAGAAAAGAATGAAAAAAGTAAGAGCTGTCATCGTTGGTTATGGCAACATTGGACATTATGTACTTGAAGCGCTTCAGGCAGCACCTGATTTCGAAATAGCCGGAGTCGTTCGCCGTGCCGGAGCAGAGAACAAACCGGAAGAGTTAGCAAACTACGCAGTAGTGAAGGACATAAAAGAGCTGGGAGAGGTAGACGTAGCTATTCTTTGCACGCCGACCCGCAGCGTAGAGAAATATGCCAAAGAATACTTGGCGATGGGCATTAATACAGTGGACAGTTTCGATATCCATACCGGCATCGTAGACTTGCGCCGTACACTAAACGCTACCGCCAAAGAGCATAAAGCCGTATCGATCATCTCTGCCGGATGGGATCCGGGAAGTGACTCCATCGTACGCACCATGCTGGAAGCGATCGCTCCGAAAGGCATCACGTACACGAACTTCGGTCCGGGTATGAGCATGGGACACACCGTAGCCGTGAAAGCGATTGACGGAGTGAAGGCTGCCCTTTCCATGACTATTCCGACCGGAACGGGAATCCACCGCCGTATGGTATACATCGAACTGAAAGAGGGATATAAATTCGAAGAAGTAGCTGCTGCCATCAAAGCAGATCCTTACTTTGTGAACGATGAAACACACGTGAAACTCGTTCCGAGCGTAGACGCCCTGCTCGACATGGGACACGGCGTGAACCTGACCCGCAAGGGCGTATCCGGCAAAACCCAGAACCAGTTGTTCGAATTCAATATGCGTATCAACAACCCCGCACTGACCGCACAGGTATTGGTGTGCGTGGCGCGCGCTTCCATGAAACAGCAACCGGGATGTTACACAATGGTAGAAATTCCGGTAATCGACCTCCTTCCGGGCGACCGCGAAGAGTGGATCGGACATTTGGTGTAGTCGGGTTTAGTCGAGCGACATTGAAAAACAAACGATATAGCAACCGGGAAGAATGGGCGAACACCCTCAGCCATGGGGCAGGCATTCTTCTCGGAATCGTAGCAGGATATTTCTTACTGCGAAAAGCTTCCGTTGCTGCTGATCCGCAATGGGCAGTGCCCTGCGTGATTGTCTATCTGGCGGGAATGCTTTCTTCTTACGTCAGTTCTACCTGGTATCACGGCAGTCGTCCGGGAGCACTGAAAGAACAGCTCCGTAAATTTGACCACGGAGCCATCTATCTGCACATAGCAGGCACTTATACTCCGTTCACACTACTCGTCTTGCGCCATGCAGGCGGTTGGGGATGGGGTATTTTCGCATTTGTCTGGCTGTCCGCCATTGCCGGTTTCATCCTTAGTTTCAAAAAGCTGAAAGAACATAGCAATCTCGAAACGGTTTGTTATGTGGGTATGGGGGCATGTATACTGGTGGCAATGAAGCCTCTTCTCGATCAGTTGGAAATGACCGGTGCCTCCCCCGCTTTCTGGTGGCTGATAGGCGGAGGCATTTCATACATTACAGGAGCTGTATTCTATTCGCTGCGCAAGCCTTATATGCACGCCGCTTTCCATCTGTTCTGTCTCGGCGGAAGCGTAGGGCACATCGTGGCGATCTGGCTGGTTTTATAAAGGACGCATACGGACAAAAAAAAAGGCCATCTATCCCAGACAGCCAATCTTTATTAACCTTAAATCTAATACTATGAAAAACACACTACAAAGATACGGACTTTCCTCATATCTCCAAATTTTCGAGGCAAAGCAGGAACATTTATAACACGGTTTAATAGATATCAGATATTCGTTAACATTTAACGTAGTTAAATCTAAAAATTAACGAATGGCCCATCATAATATAGACAAGAAGAACAACGGAGAGTTTCACACAACTTTTAAAGAATAACTTAAAGAAAAGTTTTCCAAAACGGAAAACTTTCTGTATCAGCAAGAAAGAAAAGTTTCCCAAAATTTAATGTTAAAAGCGAACCAAGCTATTGGATTATCTTCTATCTTTGTATCCGGTTTCGGAACTAAAAAGAGGTTTAGTCAATGAGGGAACGCTGTGCAAATCGGCGACAGTACCCGCTGCTGTAATTCTCTAAGAATCCGCACGGTAAGCCACTGCATCGACAACGGATGTGGGAAGGTGTTGCGGGGGAGGGATAAGTCAGAAGACCTGCCGGAATCAGAATCAACTTATTATTAATCACTTTCGGGAGTTAAAGTTATGAACTACGCGGAAATTTGTATCATCAAACGTGATGGTAAAAGAGAAGATTTCTCTATCAGTAAGATCAAGAATGCGATCAGTAAGGCATTCAATGCAACCGGTATCCAGGATGAACAGCAGTTGGTGGCTGACATCACGATGAACGTAATCAGCCAATTTGCCACCCCTACCATTACCGTAGAGGAGATTCAGGACTTGGTGGAAAAAGCATTGATGAAGGTGCGCCCTGAAGTAGCGAAGAAGTACATTATCTATCGCGAATGGCGGAACACGGAACGGGACAAGAAAACCCAGATGAAGCACGTGATGGACGGTATCGTCGCCATCGACAAGAACGATGTCAATCTGAGCAACGCCAACATGAGCAGCCACACGCCTGCCGGGCAAATGATGACTTTCGCCTCCGAAGTGACCAAAGATTATACCTATAAATACCTGTTGCCGAAACGTTTTGCGGAAGCACACCAATTGGGCGACATCCACATCCACGACTTGGATTACTATCCGACAAAGACGACGACCTGCATCCAGTATGACATGGACGACCTCTTTGAACGCGGATTCCGTACCAAGAACGGAAGTATCCGCACGCCACAGAGCATTCAGAGCTACGCCACGCTGGCAACCATCATTTTCCAAACCAACCAGAACGAGCAACACGGAGGACAGGCAATCCCCGCCTTCGATTTCTTCATGGCGAAAGGAGTAGCGAAGTCGTTCCGCAAACATCTGGCTTCGTTCATCAACTTCTACGTGGCGATGGAAAACGGAAGCCAGGCGGACGAAAAGGCTATCCGCACGTTGATCGAGGAGTATCTTCCCTCCATCAAGTCCACCGAAACCGAACGTGAGACATTACGCATCGCTCTGATAGCCTTGCAGATCATCATAGACAAGGAACACCTCGCAAGAATTGTGGAAAAGGCTTATCAGCAGACTCGCAAGGACACGCATCAGGCGATGGAGGGATTTATCCACAACCTGAACACGATGCACTCTCGCGGAGGTAACCAGGTGGTATTCAGCTCGATAAACTACGGTACGGACACTTCCGCCGAAGGCCGCATGGTAATTGAAGAGTTACTGAAAGCCACAATCGAGGGACTGGGCACACGAGGCGAAGTGCCCGTCTTCCCCATTCAGATTTTCAAGGTGAAGGACGGGGTGTCTTACTCGGAAAAGGATTTTGAAAAGGCTATGAAAGCGGAAAACATAGAAGAGGCCATGAACGACCGTTACGAAGCTCCCAACTTCGATCTGCTGCTGAAAGCCTGCCAGACAACCGCAAAAGCGTTGTTCCCGAACTTCATGTTCCTCGACACGCCTTTCAACACGAACGAGAAATGGAAAGCGGATGATCCGAAACGGTACATCTACGAGTTGGCAACGATGGGTTGCCGCACCCGTGTGTTTGAAAACGTGGTAGGAGAAAAGTCATCATTGGGACGAGGCAATCTGTCTTTCACCACGCTCAATATGCCGAGACTCGCCATCGAAGCCCGCATCAAGGCGGAGAATCTGATAGAGGACGAACGCAACACGGCTGCCATAGAACAGAAGGCGAAGGAGATTTTCATTGAATCCGTGCACTCTATGGCTGCTTTGGTGGCAGACCAGCTTTACGAACGTTATCAGTACCAACGTACAGCTCTTGCACGCCAGTTCCCTTTCATGATGGGGAATAATGTATGGAAAGGCGGTGCGGACTTGAACCCGAACGAGCAGGTGGGCGACGTATTGCGCAGCGGAACGTTGGGAATCGGATTCATCGGCGGACACAACGCGATGATGGCACTCTACGGAGAGGGTCACGGACATAGCCGGAAGGCATGGGACACGTTGTACGAAGCGGTGATGGAAATGAATAAGGTAGTAGACGAATACAAAGCGAAATACAACTTGAATTACTCTGTTCTGGCTACTCCCGCTGAAGGACTCTCCGGACGTTTCACCAAAATGGACAGACGGAAGTACGGGAAGATTCCCGGAGTGACGGATCGGGATTATTATGTCAACTCTTTCCACGTGGATGTAAAAGAGCAGATTAGCATTGTAGAGAAAATCAAGTGCGAAGCTCCTTTCCACGCCATCACACGCGGTGGGCATATCACGTATGTAGAACTGGACGGCGAAGCACAGAAAAATGTACGCGCCATCGCCAAAATCGTGAAAGTGATGCACGACGAGGGAATCGGCTACGGCTCGATCAATCATCCGGTGGATACGTGCCACAACTGCGGTTACAAAGGGGTGATTTTTGATAAATGCCCGGTTTGCCAAAGCGAAAGCATCCTCCGTATGCGTCGCATCACAGGCTATCTGACCGGTGATTTAAGCTCGTGGAACTCTGCCAAACGAGCAGAAGAAAAGGACCGGGTAAAGAACTTGTAGAAGGGGAGAGTTGAGAGGGGAGAGTTGAGAGTGAAGGGAGATGATGTTTTAACTCTTAATTCTTAACTCTCAACTCTTAACTCTTAATTCTCAACTTCTACAAGTTCTTAGCTCTTAACCCTTAGCTTTTAACTCTTATCTCCCACTTTTTTTTATTTAAATTACTTTATCTCAACCAATTATGAAAACTCTCAACTCTCAACTCTCCACTCTCAACTTATTAACGGTCTATCCGGAGACGATAGTAGATGGTGAGGGGATCCGGTATTCTATTTACCTTGCCGGATGTTCTCATCACTGTCCCGGCTGCCACAATCCGGAAAGCTGGAATCCGGAAGCGGGGGAACGGTTGACAGAGGAGAAGATTCAAAGCATTATCAAGGAGATTAAAGCCAATCCGCTGCTGGATGGGGTGACATTCTCCGGTGGAGATCCGTTCTATGATCCGGAAGCATTCCTGTCGCTCGTCAGGCGGGTGAAGGAGGAAACCGGGATGAACGTATGGTGCTACACTGGTTATACGTACGAAGAGATTCAGGAACAACCCCGCTTGAAGGCAATACTAACCTATATCGACGTACTGGTGGACGGACGTTTTGAGCAGTCGCTTTTCTCTCCCTATCTGGAGTTCAGAGGAAGCAGTAATCAAAGGATTCTGAAGCTGAACCGTTAAATTTTAACATAGAGTCCGGCTTTTCGCAGGACAAGGCGGGAAGGGAAATGGAGAAAGGGCGGTTCTTGGTAGAGAGAAAAGGCGGTTCCTTGAATACAAAAAAGGCGTTTTAACACAGTGTTAAAACGCCTTTTTTGTATTCAAGAGAACGGGTATGTTAGTTCACTGATTATAAGCTATTTGCTATACAAATACGCTCTTGATTCCCTGTAATCGGAAGGTATTTCCACTTTTATAAAGTTTCATGAAGTTGCTGAAATCGCAACTTCATGAAAACAGGATTTCCTTCAAGAGATTCAGAAGAAGAACCTCAAAATATCATTGAAATTCGCCCATATAAGAAGACCGAAGAGCAGGACCATACCAGTCATCTGGGCATACTCCATAAACTTGTCACTCGGTTTGCGACGGGCTATCATCTCGTAGAAGAGGAAGAGCACATGACCACCGTCCAATGCGGGAATAGGCAGTATATTCATGAAAGCCAGAATAATGGACAGGAAAGCTGTCATGTACCAGAACTGATGCCAATCCCACGTTGCGGGGAAAATACTGCCAATCGTTCCGAAGCCACCCAGTTGCTTGGCTCCTTCTTTAGAGAAGAGGTACTTCATATTTCCGACATAGCCTTCCAACGTCTTGACACCGAGTGAGATACCTGCGGGGAAAGATTCGAGGAAAGCATACTCCTTTTTCACCATCGGCAACAAACGATCGGTCAACACGCAAGCGGTCACACCCATCAGGTAAGCGGAATCCACACGCATACTCAGTGTGTCCTCCACGCCGCCACGTACATAAGTGAGGGTGATCAAACGCGGGTCGATACTGTCATTGAGAAGCGCAGCCTCGTTTTTCTTACGTTCCGCCATCATTTCCTTGAAATCGGAGAAAGAGATAGGCGTTCCGTTCAGGGCAATGATACTATCGCCCGGCAAAATACCCGCTTGCGCGGCAGGAGAGTTGACCATGACGCTATCTACAACGTACGGAAAACGAAAGGAGGCAAAACGGACACTGTCCACCAGGAGGCGTTGCATAAAGTCTTCGGGAATGTAGACTGAAGCTTTCGCACCGTTGCGCAGTACGCTTACTTCGCGGGCGTCGGCAATCTGGCTCAACATATCACCGTCGTATCGCTCGAAAGGAACACCATCGGCAGAAAGCAGTATGTCACCGTCTTTGAAGCCGACAGACTTGGCGGTCTCGTTGAAGTCCATACCGAGAGGAGCTTCCTGTACCTTTATATACTGGTCGCCCCATGCAAAAAGAATCATCGAATAGATGAACAGCGCCAACAGGAAATTGAACAGCACCCCGCCAACCATAATGAGCAGGCGTTGCCAAGCGGGTTTGGAACGAAACTCCCACGGTTGCTCAGGCTGCTTCATCTGCTCGGTATCCATCGACTCGTCAATCATACCGGCAATCTTCACATAACCGCCCAACGGCAGCCAGCCTACGGCATATTCCGTTTCGCTTTTCTTGGGTTTGAACTTAAACAGAGTGAACCAGGGGTCGAAGAATAAGCAGAATTTTTCTACACGCACCTTAAACAGACGGGCAAAAAGGAAATGCCCGCCTTCATGAATGATAACGAGCAAAGACAAGCTCATAATCAATTGGAGGGCACGAATCAAAAATGTTTCCATGTTTATTATATTACAATTTATATTTTACGAATTACTATTTACTTTTTACTATCCACACGAATGAATAGTTTTTCGGGGAGGAACTAAAGACTTTGCCGACCCACCAGTCCGGAAGCGATTCGCCGCGCTTCCGCATCGGTCGCTACATAGTCATCGTACGTGGGGTTGGCTATAAACGTAGCCTGTTCCATCGTCTTCTCTATCACATCACTCATGCCGAGAAAGCTGATACCGTCTTTCAGGAAAGAAGCGACTACCACTTCGTTGGCCGCATTGACGATGCAAGGCATATTCCCTCCCCGATACATCGCTTCGTAAGCGAGAGCGAGGTTGCGGAACCGTTTCGTGTCGGGCTGTTCAAACGTCAGGTTCGTGCATTTGGAGAAATCGAGCCTGTCGAAAGAGGCACTGATACGGTCCGGATAGGAGAAGGCGTATTGGATAGGCAGACGCATATCAGGCATACCGAGCTGCGCTTTCACCGCCCCGTCTTCAAACTGCACCATAGAGTGGATCACGGATTGCGGATGCACCACGACTTCAATCTGGCTGGGCTGAACGCCAAACAGCCACTTCGCCTCGATAACCTCAAAACCTTTGTTCATCATAGAAGCGGAGTCGATGGTAATCTTGGCCCCCATCTCCCAGTTGGGGTGTTTCAAGGCTTGCGTCTTGGTCACGTACTTAAGCTGCTCCAGCGTGCAGGTACGGAAAGGTCCCCCCGAAGCGGTCAGTATGACTTTCTCTATCGGATTGCCGACTTCTCCTGCCAAACACTGAAAAACAGCGGAATGTTCGGAGTCCACCGGCAAAATCGGTGTACGGTATTGCTGTGCCAGTTCATTAATCAGTTCTCCCGCCACGACCAACGTCTCCTTATTCGCCAATGCAATGGCTTTCTTTGCCCGAATCGCATTCATGGTAGGTTTCAGTCCGGCATAGCCGACCATCGCCGTCAATACCATATCAATCGGACCGGCTTCCACTATCTGGCAGATGGCGTCAGTTCCCGCGTATACCTTTATAGGCAGGTCGCTCAAAGCTTCTTTCAGTTCGGTATATTTCTCTTCGTTGGCTATCACGACAACTTCCGGCTGAAACTTCCGCGCCTGAGCTATCAGCAGCTCCACACGATTGTTGGCCGTCAGCGCGTATGCCTCGTACAGATCGGGATGTTCCTCTATCACCTGCAATGCCTGTGTGCCGATAGACCCGGTAGAGCCTAAAATGGCTATTTGTTTCTTCTTTTTATTAGTTTCTATATTCATTTCTTATATATTCTCCTCACTAAAAAACGATATACTTCTCAGGATTCACCGGATGGCCTTTGTACCAAAGCTCGAAATGCAGGTGCGGACCCGTGCTGAGAGTTCCACTGTTACCCACCAAAGCGATGGCTTCGCCCCCTTTCACACGGTCACCCTCTTTCTTGAGCAGAGAGCCGCAATGCTTATAAACCGATATCAAATCCTGACTATGTTGCACACCGATCAGGTAGCCTGTTTCGGCGGTGTAGGTACTCAGAATAACGGTTCCGTCCATCGTTGCCAGCACACTTTCATTGGGATTGGCGGCAATATCCGTTCCGTAGTGTTTCTTTTCCGCATCGAAGCGGTCGGAAACCATTCCCCGCGTCGGGCGGTACAGGATAAGTCCCGTCACATCCGGCTGGGAGGTGATGGAAGTCAGGTTGTATTTCTCTGTTTCTTCGTATTGACGGCGGAATTCCTCTTCGCGCTTGGTGCGTTCCATCAAGGTGTCTTTGCGGACGGTAGTCAGCGAGTCGAGCGTCTGCACACTGTCGACGGGTATATTGCCGCTGAAAATGTCCTGAATGTTCATGATATAGAGGTTCTGCCGGTTGAGCACCTGTTGCAGAGAGTCCACCCGCAAGGCGTTACCCACGATTTGGGAACGGACCTCACTGTTCATATAACCCGGAAGGTAGTTGCGCAAAGGGGTGAAAGCGATGATGCAGGCTGCGATCAGAAACAACACCGTCAGTACGCTGAGTAACACGGAAAGGCCATTGAGCTTGGACACACGAAGCCCGACAATCTCTTCAAGCGTGTTTTCATTGACAATCGTCAGTTTATACTTGAACTTGAAATTTTTCCAGAAAGCTTTGCTTCGTCTTCTCTTTGGCATTTGAACAATTAAAAATTAAAGATTAAAAATTAAAGATTAAAAATTAAAAAGGAGGACCGATTTATGTTCCTCTTCAGATACGGATTATATGGGACAATCCGTATCATCCGCGTCCAAATCTTCCAAATTGAGCAACCCTTCGGGAAGCTCTACGGTGATGAGTTTCCGTCTCTGGTCTATGCCTACGATAAATTCCTCTTGGGCGGGAACCAGCAGTTCCTCACCGTCTTTCTCGACTACGAAAAGGGTATTGACGGTAGCGGTATCCACCTCCACCACCTCACCCAAAAGTCCGTGACGAGTGTCCTCCATGCGGAAACCGACGAAGAAGTTCCAGGACAATTCACCGTCTCCGGCTTCTTCCGCATACTTCACAGGGAAATAGACTTCGACATTGGTAAACGTCCGGGCACGTTCGGCGGTATCGACCCCCTCCAGCTTCACCAAAGCGGTGGAGTCGGAACGGAAACGGTACTCTTCAATGAAAAAGGGTACAAAAATTCCGTCGAGCAGGCAGACCAGATAGTCGCAGTCCACACGGTCAAAAATATCATCCGTAAAGGTAAACTGCAACTCACCGTGAATTCCGTGCGGCTTATTGAACAATCCTATTTTATATACTTCTTCTTTCTTTATCATATTCGGGTGATTCTGGCTCCGATGGCGTTCAGACGCCCTTCGATGTTCTGATAACCACGGTCTATCTGTTCGATGTTACTAATGGTACTAGTTCCTTCGGCGCTCATGGCGGCAATCAGCAGGGCGATACCGGCACGTATGTCCGGTGAAGTCAGGCGGGCGCCGCGCAGCTTGAAGCCGTGATTGTGGCCGATGACTACGGCACGGTGAGGGTCGCAGAGAATAATCTGAGCTCCCATATCAATCAGCTTGTCTACGAAGAACAGGCGGCTTTCAAACATTTTCTGATGAATCAGCACGCTGCCTTTGGCTTGTGTCGCCACAACGAGCATGACACTCAGCAAGTCCGGAGTGAGTCCCGGCCAGGTGGCGTCGGCTATCGTCATGATGGAGCCGTCGATAAAAGATTCTATCTCGTATGTTTCCTGTGCGGGAACGTAAATATCATCGCCTCTCTGTTCGAGCTTGATGCCCAAGCGGCGAAAGCTCTCGGGGATGATTCCCAGATTCTCGTAAGAAACATTCTTAATGGTGATTTCACTTTTCGTCATGGCTGCCATACCGATAAAGCTGCCGACCTCAATCATATCGGGCAGTACGGTGTGCTGTGTGCCATGCAGTTTGTCCACCCCTTCGATGGTAAGCAGATTGGACGCGATACCGCTAATCTTCGCTCCCATCCGGTTGAGCAAGCGGCAAAGCTGCTGAACGTAAGGCTCGCAGGCTGCATTATAAATAGTGGTAGTGCCTTTGGCAAGCACGGCAGCCATCACGATATTGGCTGTTCCGGTGACGGAAGCCTCGTCCAGCAACATATAATTGCCCCGAAGTTGTTTGGCGGTAATCTCGTAGATTCCACGCTCCTCATCGTAGCGGAAGTCTGCCCCTAAATTCTGAATCCCGACAAAGTGGGTATCCAGACGACGGCGACCAATCTTGTCCCCTCCCGGTTTGGAGATCAGCGCTTTGCCGAAACGGGCAACCATCGGACCTATCAGCATGACAGAACCCCGCAGGCTGGAACATTTCTTCAGGAACTCATCGCTTTCGAGATAAGCCAAGTCTACATTTTCGGCCTTAAAGCTATAAGTATCAATGCCTTTCTTTGCAACCGTCACTCCCATCTCACGCAAGAGCTGAATCAAGTTGTTGACATCCAAAATGTCAGGTATATTGTTCACCGTCACTTCCTCTTCAGTCAGCAACGTAGCGCAGATGATCTGCAAAACTTCGTTTTTGGCACCTTGCGGATGAATCTCGCCACAGAGCCGGTGTCCTCCTTCGATTACAAATGAAGCCATTGATGTTCGGGGTATTAAATTTTTTAATATCGTCTCTTGTTATTCTGACGATTGTTATTGTAGTTCATCTTCGGGCGGTAGTTCTGGCTCAAACGCTCAGCCATCAGGCGGATGATGTCATCGGTCATCTGGAGTTTGCCGTCGGACAGTTCATAAAGGTCTTCGGCTATCTTCCGGTCGTCCACCGTGTCTTTGTTCCACGCCATGTAATCCTTCTTCATGTGGTTACAGATCAAGGCTATCAAGTTCCTCTTTTCATTTCCTTCGGGAAATTCGATGGCTTTCTTGATCAGTATCTCCAAAGTGTGACCGTAATGACGGTAACGCATACGGGTAGTAGAGTAAGGTATGTGTTCCGGACGGGTCACCAGATTGTCTTTGCGGATAATCTCGTAAGGGTAATCGATGTCCAGCTCGAAACCGGACATAATGGCCAAATGATCCCAAAGTTTATGCTTGAAATCGGGCACGTCACGCAAATGAGGGAACATATTGCCCATGATATTTATAATCGTGTTGGCACAACGCTGACGTTCCGCACGGTCTTGTATAGTCAACGCATAGTCAACCATATTTTGTATGCTGCGCCCGTATTCGGGAAGCGGCATTCTTTTCTGTTGGGTATTATATTGCATAATCTTAAAAAGTTGAAAGTTGAAAATCACTTTCGTCCATTATTAATTGTTTATTGCTTATCAAGTTATTGCTAATTGCCAATCAAGTTACTGCTAATTGCCAATCATTCATTAACTAATCGTTCATTACCAATCGTTCATTAACTAATTAATTGCTCATCACCAATTCATCAAAGGAGTTTCTTCGGTGTGGAAGCAACGAATTCCTTCAGGTAGAAAGGTTCGAAGTAGGCCACGTCCTTATAATCCTCTTTCGCTATTGCCTTCTCTGCAAGCGGGAACATCATTTTGGCTAACGGATGCACCTTGTCGATAAAATGCGCATTGGGATGCGTTATCTTCTCGCGGCATTTGGCAGCTCCGTTACCGAAGAAATAAACCGGTCGTTCGTTCAGGAACTCCAGATAGGAATTTTCGTCCACTATATCAGCTGCAACGGCACGCTTCACATCTAAGGCACGGTCGTAAACGGCTGCATAAACTTCCATACGGCGGGCGTCGATCATAGGACAGAGCAAAGCGTCTTCGGGAAGATTCTCATACAGCAAGACCGGAACACACAGCACCTCAAGCGTCGGAATCCCGATCAACGGAATGTTGCGTCCGTAACAAATTCCCTTCGCCATAGAAACCCCGATCCGGAGTCCGGTGTAAGATCCCGGCCCGCAACTGACCGCAACCGCATCCAACGGGATAGCATGACTGTCGATAAATGACAATGCCTCATCGACAAAAACTCCTAAAGAAACGGCGTGTGAAGGGCCTTTCAGGTCTTCTTCCACAAACGGAACCATTCCGTCCTCACTGATTGCCACCGAGCAAACGGAGGTGGAGGTTTCAATATTCAGTATACACGACATAAAAATCAGCTTATTAAATTGTCGCAAATTTACATGATAATTTCCAATTCTTAAAATAATCGTGTACTTTTGCACAAAACTTTAAGATTTATGATACAATCGATGACAGGTTACGGCAAAGCTACAGCCGAACTCCCTGATAAAAAAATAAATGTAGAAATTAAGTCGCTCAACAGCAAGGCTATGGATCTTTCCACTCGCATCGCTCCGGCTTATCGTGAAAAAGAGATCGAAATCCGTAACGAGATTTCCAAAGTGCTGGAACGCGGCAAGGTGGATTTCAGCCTGTGGATCGAGAAGAAAGAGGGGGCGGAAAGCGCTACTCCTATCAATCAGGCTCTTGTAGAGGGCTACTACAAACAGATTCTGGCTATCTCGGAAAATCTTAATATTCCTCTTCCTGCCGACTGGTTTCAGACATTGCTCCGCATGCCGGACGTGATGACGAAGACTGAAATTCAGGAACTTACGGAGGAAGAATGGAAAGCGGTGCACGCTGCCGTAGCGGAAGCGATCGGACATCTGGTGGATTTCCGCAAACAGGAGGGGGCTGCACTGGAAAAGAAGTTCCGCGAGAAGATTGCCAACATCACAAGCCTGCTCGAAAAGATTACTCCTTACGAGAAAGAACGTGTGGAAAAGGTGAAAGAACGTATCACAGACGCTCTCGAAAAGACGCTGAGTGTGGACTACGACAAAAACCGTCTGGAGCAGGAGTTGATTTACTATATCGAAAAGCTGGATGTCAACGAGGAGAAACAACGCCTCAGCAACCATCTGAAATATTTTATCAGTACGCTGGAAAGCGGCAACGGACAAGGCAAGAAATTGGGATTTATCGCTCAGGAAATGGGACGTGAAATCAATACGCTGGGCAGCAAGTCCAATCATGCCGAAATGCAGAAAATCGTGGTTCAGATGAAAGATGAACTGGAACAGATTAAAGAACAGGTACTGAACGTGATGTAGACGAACGTCTCTCATCTCTCATCCTTCATCCTTAATTCTTAATTATTCATTCTTAATTTAACTATGACTGGCAAATTAATTATATTCTCCGCTCCGTCGGGTTCGGGGAAATCTACAATCATCAATTATCTGCTGACGCAGAATTTGAATCTTGCGTTTTCTATCTCCGCCACCAGCCGTCCTCCACGCGGAACGGAACAGCATGGGGTGGAATATTTCTTCCTTACTCCGGAAGAGTTTCGTAGCCGCATCGAGAACAACGAATTTTTGGAATACGAGGAAGTGTATAAAGACCGTTACTACGGGACGCTGAAAGAGCAGGTGGAAAAGCAATTGGAAGCCGGACAGAATGTTGTGTTCGACGTTGATGTGGTAGGCGGATGCAATATCAAGAAGTTTTACGGTGAGCGTGCGTTGTCGGTATTTATCCAGCCGCCTTCGGTGGAGGAATTGCGTTGCCGGTTGGAAGGACGAGGTACGGACACTCCCGAAGTGATAGAAAGCCGCATCGCCAAAGCGGAATATGAATTGAGCTTCGCTCCGCAATTTGACTGCATCATCGTGAATGATAACCTAGAAACGGCCAAAGCCGAAACGCTGAAAGTGATTAAGGAGTTTCTGGAGAAATAAACTAAAGTTGGAAAAGGGAGTTCCAGTTACCAATCCAATGGAAAAAGTAGTTTATAACAAGGAAGGAACCCAACGAAAGGAAGGAACTGATGAAAGGAAGCAACCAATGAAAAAAAGCCATCGACTGAAAACCGGAATATTCAGCGGGTCTTTCAACCCGATTCATATCGGACACCTCGCATTGGCCAATTACCTTTGCGAGTACGAAGGCTTGGATGAAATCTGGTTCATGGTTACTCCTCAAAACCCTCTGAAAACGCAGGATGAACTGTGGAGTGACGAACTGCGTCTCCGGCTTGTAGAACTGTGTATCAGCGATTACCCCCATTTCCGTGCTTCGGATTTTGAATTTCATCTTCCCCGTCCTTCTTACAGTGTATATACGCTCGAAAAATTGCGCGAAGCCTATCCCGACCGTGAGTTTCACCTCATCATCGGTTCGGACAATTGGGCGCGTTTCGACCGCTGGTTTCAGTCGGAGCGCATCATTAAAGAGAACCACATCATTATTTACCCCCGTCCCGGCTTTCCCGTAGCAGCGGAAGAATTGCCGGAAACTGTCCGCCTCGTCCATTCCCCAGTGTTTGAAATCAGCTCCACATTCATTCGTGAGGCGCTGAAGGCGGGAAAGGATGTCCGGTATTTCCTGCATCCGAAGGTGTGGGAGCAAATAGAAAGTGTACTTACTCCTTCAACCGATGCAGAGTAATCATTATAACCTCCGCCGGAGCACCGATACGGATCGGTAATTGGGAGGTTCCGATCCCGTTGGTTACAATCAAAGGAATTTTAGCCGAATTATAAGCCAGGCCGGTGAGGAAACGTGTGCCGTAATTCGAGTTTAACACCGGAGCAATCCCGAACACACGTACTTGTCCGCCATGCGTATGCCCTGCCAAAGCGAGATCTGTATTGGCTACAGAAACATCTTCCACATAGTCCGGAGTATGCACCAGCATGATAACGAAATCTCTGGGAGAAAGGGCTAACGTGGGGGACTTTCCGTTCTGCCCCAAGTCAAAAGGATTGCGCACACCGGCAATGATAATTTGCTGACCGTCCTTGCGGAGTGTGTCCACTTCGTGTTCCAACGGATGCATTCCATAATGCTTCATCGTGCGGATAATCTCGTCATGACAACGCTCGTAATCGTTATTCCCCATCACCCCGTAGGTCCCCATCGGTGTCTTCACCCGTGCAAGCGCCGAAAACAAAGGATCTACATACTCACAACCTTCCTGATAATCGCCGCCCATCAAGAGTACATCCGCTTTTTGGGCAATCAGCAGACGAACCAAATCATTCAGCCCTTTCTCTTTCAACAAACTCTTATAATGCAAATCGGAGATAAAAGCGATGCGAAAACCCTCGAAGGCTTCGGGAACGTCCCGGTGGGTAAAGTCATATTTCACGACACGATCCACCCCTGAATAGACGGAGGAAACGTCCACTTCGGAAGAAGTTATTTTCGTACCGCGAAGTACCCAATCCTCCGATTTATATGCATCAGCAGAAGATTTATCTTTCTTGGCTCTGCGTTTCCTGCCTTTCGAAACGTTCAGATCTTTGAGTTGCGAGTGGTCCGGAGCAAACAGTCCGGCTATGACGTTGGACGTATCCGCAACAATGGAGTCTGTGTTCAAAACAGGACGCGGCAAGGTTGCTACCATCCTCTTTTTCGACTTGCAGGAAACAAGTAAAAGCAGCGTCAGCAGTAGAAACGGATAAATAGATTTCTTCATCTTCTCTTAGTTTGAAGTTTTTAGGGGTGCAAAGATACGAAAAATCATGTATCTTTGTCCGTCAAAACTCTTTATAAAATATTAAAGCATGGAAGAAGTAAAGCGTAATTCACTGAAAGCATGGTTATTAGCCGCACGGCCTAAGACTCTCACAGGAGCTATCACTCCGGTTTTAATCGGTACAGCCCTGGCGGCAATGGACGGACGTTTCCATTGGTTGCCTGCCCTTGTCTGCTGCCTGTTTGCCGGTCTGATGCAAATAGCCGCGAATTTCATCAACGATCTTTTCGACTTCCTCAAAGGAACCGACCGTGAAGACCGGTTGGGTCCCGAACGTGCTTGCGCACAAGGATGGATCTCACCGCAGGCAATGAAAACCGGAATTGCCGTTACCGTCACACTTGCCTGCCTGATCGGCTGCACGCTATTACTTTTTGCCGGATGGGAGTTGATCATCATAGGAGCGCTTTGTGTATTATTCGCCTTCCTTTACACTACCGGACCTTATCCCCTCTCCTACAACGGTTGGGGAGACGTGTTAGTCATCATTTTCTTCGGATTTGTTCCCGTAGGCGGAACTTACTACGTGCAGGCACTGACGTGGACACCGGATGTCACCATCGCCTCCATCATTTGCGGACTATTAATCGACACACTGTTAGTTGTCAATAATTATCGAGACCGCGAAGCGGATGCACGTAGCGGAAAACGGACCGTCATCGTCCGTTTCGGTGAGAAGTTCGGACGCTATTTCTATCTGCTGCTAGGCATTTCGGCTTCCCTACTCTGCCTATATTTCTTACGCGAAGGACATATTTACGCTGCCCTTCTTCCACAACTTTACCTGGTTCCCCACGTCCTCACCTGGAGGCGAATGGTAAAAATACACAGCGGTAAAAAATTAAACAGCATATTAGGCGAGACCTCACGTAATATGCTGTTTATGGGAATTCTTTTAGCTATCGGGATGATTCTTTGAAAACGAGATCATTCCCCATTTAATCAGTTCTTTTAATCTACTTTCCGTACATCTTTTCGTAATATCCCTGATAATCTCCGCTGGTCACTTCTTCCACCCAAGTTTGGTTGTTCAGATACCACTCGATGGTTTTCACGATGCCGACTTCAAATTTCGTTTCGGGATACCAGCCCAGTGCGTTTGTTATCTTTGTAGGGTCAATGGCGTAACGTTGGTCATGTCCCAAACGGTCTTTGACGAAGGTAATCAGTTCTTCGTTGATCCAATCGATGGAAATCTCCCCGTTCTCATCTTTCACCCGTTTCTTGAGCACCTGGCGATATTCCGGATGTTCCGTCATCAGCCGATGAATAGTAGAAATTGTCAACTTCACGATTTCGAGGTTTGTCTTCTCGTTATGCCCACCCACGTTGTACACCTCGCCTTCCTGTCCTTCACGCACAACAAGGTCGATAGCTTTACAGTGGTCTTCCACATAAAGCCAGTCGCGCACATTACTTCCATCGCCATAAACAGGCAGATGTTTTCCTTCAAGTATATTCTTGATAATCAACGGAATCAGTTTTTCCGGGAAATGATACGGACCGTAATTGTTGGAGCAACGGGTAATCGTTACCGGCATTTTATAAGTGTCGTGATAAGCCATCACAAACAGATCCGCACTCGTCTTGGATGCGCTGTACGGGCTATGAGGGCAGAGCGGAGTTGTCTCCGTAAAATACCCTTCGGCTCCCAGCGAGCCATACACCTCGTCGGTAGACACTTGATGATAACGCACTCCTTTTCTCCAAGTGGGGTATCCTTGTTCATCCTTACCCATCACCCATGCGCGGCGTGCGCAATCCAGCAAGTTCTGTGTTCCTAAAATATTGGTTATCAGGAACAGTTGCGGATTCTCAATACTACGGTCAACATGACTTTCGGCAGCGAAATTCACCACATAATCAAAGCGATATTCAGCAAATAGGCTGTCTACCACGTCGCGGCTCCCGATATCACCTTTGATAAAGACACAACGTTCATTGTCAATGTCTTTCGCAATTGTCCCTAAGTTACCTGCATACGTCAATGCATCCAATATCACGACTTTTATATCGCTATGCTTCGCTAAGATGTATTTGATGTAATTTGCACCGATAAAACCTGCGGCACCGGTCACTAGATAAGTTTTCATATTTTACTTTTTATGTTGATTTTAGGATTGTTTCGCCAGTTCTATCAAATATTTGCCGTACTCGGTCTTTTCGAGGCGTTGTCCCAGCAGCAGCAGTTGTTCGGTCGGAATCCACCCCTGACGCCAGGCTATCTCTTCAATACAACTGACATAGAAACCTTGTCGGTTTTGGATGGTGGCAACAAAGTTGGACGCCTCCAGCAGACTGTCACAGTTTCCCGTATCCAACCACGCGAATCCGCGTCCGAAAAGTTCCACTTTCAAAGTGCCTTCTTCCAGATACAGGCGGTTGAGGTCTGTTATTTCGTATTCTCCACGTGCTGAGGGTCGAAGAGCCGCCGCTTTTTCCGTCACGGTGGCATCATAGAAATACAATCCGGGAACGGCGTAATTGCTTTTCGGCACTGCCGGTTTCTCTTCCAGCGAAATAACCTTTCCCTGTTCGTCAAATTCCACCACGCCGTACGCGCGAGGGTCTTTCACATAATAGCCGAATATACAAGCTCCCTTCTCTATATTGGCAGCCCGGCGAAGCATGGCGGAGAAACCTTGCCCGTAAAACATATTATCTCCAAGAATCAAGCAGCCCGGTTCTCCATTCAGGAAATCGGCTCCCAACACGAAAGCCTGCGCCAACCCGTTAGGCTGCTCCTGCACTTTGTAAGAGAAAGACATACCCAATTCCTCACCCGTCCCCAGCAAATCGCGGAACATCGGCAAGTCACGCGGAGTTGAGATGATCAAAATCTCACGAATCCCCGCCAACATCAGTGTAGACAGCGGATAGTAAATCATCGGCTTGTCGTAGACAGGCATTATCTGTTTGGAGATCGCTTTAGAAAGCGGATAGAGGCGAGTGGCACTACCACCGGCAAGAATAATTCCCTTCATGTTCGTCTTCGTTATTCATAAACTGAGTGCAAAGGTCGGAAAGAAATCCGAGATGACAAAAATAATATGAAAAATTATTTATCCGCCAACTCGATAACTTCCAAGTCCTTAAACGTCCCCCGCTCGATGACAAAGCGCACCAATGTACGCACTTTATGAAATCCTGACATCCCCGCAGCTCCGGGATTGATGTGCAACATATCCAACGTCTTGTCGTACTTCACCTTTAATATATGAGAATGCCCGCTAATGAACAACTTAGGCGGGCGTGTCATCAGACTTCCAATTATCGAAGGATCATACTTTCCCGGATAACCTCCTATGTGTTTTATCAGCACTTCGGTGTCATCCACCGTAAAACGGTTCACCTGCGGATACAGCTTCCTGATAGCCTGTCCGTCAATATTTCCGTAGACTGCCCGGAAAGGACGGAACGCCGCCAACCTCTCCGCCACTTCCACCGAACCGATATCGCCGGCATGCCAAATCTCGTCGCACGGCTCAAAATACTCCAGGTATTTCTCATCCCAATAAGCATGGGTATCGGATAATAATCCAATTCTTATCATATCTCCTTAAGAAAGTTTATCTTTCATATCCTCCGTAAAAACGTCAAAAGCCTCTTTTATCTCATCCAAATGAGGATGAGTTATTTTTAATATCACAGAAGCAAAATAATAAATCGAATCCGATTCCACTTTGGCAGTCAAATGTATATATTCCTCCTGTTTTTCATATTCATAAAACCAAATATCAAACAATCGGTCACGACTAGCCTGCCTACCATCCGATGTATCACAAACATAGAGCAAAACATTACTGTTCTCCCGAAAGAACACCTCAATAATAGCCCATACAGTTTCTTTCACCAGTGGATCTTTGAGAAAACGACTTCCATTCTTCTCTACAATAAAAAACTGATAAGTATTTTTATCAAAGAAAGTATAATCCTCCACAAACCCCACCTCATACACCAATCCATATCGGGGTATGGAATAGCAGTGAGTTACCATCGCTTGCAATTTCTACTTTGTAAGGTGAGATTCGGTTAATCTGTTCTATGGAAAGGCAATACATCAGCAGAACTTAACCAACTTGAAATCCTTGTCCTTCAATTCAGACACAGAGCGTCCGCTTTGAACCTGTTCAGTCCAAATACGTTTGCGTGTAGCAGCCTCTTTAATAGCTTTTACCGCTTCCTCTTTCGATTTAAATTTCTTAATTGTCATCGTTTTAACGGCTTCATTTTTATGCAAAAATACGAATTAATCCTCAATAAACAATTTATTTCATCAATTTATCCTTCATCCTGCTATATTCATACAAACAAAAGAATAGGATTCTTGTTTTTCATCTTTATTTTTTTGTTTAATCCTATAAAGGTGTTATATTTGGAAAAATCTTAAAGCACATGGAAAACAAATATAAATATTTCAAGCGAGATATCAGCTGGCTATCGTTCAACTACCGCGTGTTGCTGGAGGCTTTGGACGAGCGTCTCCCCCTTTACGAACGCATCAACTTTATTTCCATCTACTCTTCCAACCTCGAAGAATTTTATAAAATCCGTGTAGCAGACCACAAAGCTGTTGCTTCCGGCGCAACGGAAAGTGATGAAGAAAGCGTACAATCCGCCCGCGAACTTGTAGAGGAAATCAACAGGGAAGTCAACCGGCAACTAGATGACCGTGTGCGCATCTACGAACAAAAAATATTGCCTGCCCTACAAAAGAACCACATCATCTTTTATCAAGACAGCCATGTAGAACCGTTCCATCAGCAGTTTATCAAAGACTTCTTCAAAGAAGAAATCTTCCCCTACCTGCAACCCGTACCCGTTTCCAAAGACAAAATCGTCTCTTTCTTACGAGATAACCGACTCTATCTCGCTATCCGACTCTATCCGAAAGAAGAAAGAAAAGAAGGAGAAGAAGGAAAAGAAAGAGAAAGAATAGAAGCAAAAGAAGGAATAGAAAAAAAAGGATTCCCCATCCTCGAATCCTCCCGTCCTCCTCTTTACTTCGTGATGAAGCAGCCCTACGCAAAAGTCCCCCGTTTCATCGAGTTGCCGTGTCATGAAAAAAATCATTACCTGATGTTTGTCGAAGACATCATCAAGGCGAACCTCAATCTAATTTTTCCCGGTTATGATGTCGAGTCGTGTTACAGTATAAAAATCTCCCGTGACGCCGACATATTAATTGACGACACCGCCAGCAGTGCCGACCTCGTAGCCCAGCTCAAGAAGAAAGTAAAGAAGCGTAAAATAGGAGACGTCTGCCGCTTCGTCTACGACCGTGCCATGCCGCACGACTTTCTGGATTTTCTCGTAGACGCGTTTCACATTCACCGCGACGAACTCGTTCCCGGCGACAAACACCTGAACCTGGAAGACCTGCGTCATCTCCCCAGCCCCAACAAGTCACTTCCCAACACCGGCAAACCACTTCCTAGTACAGGCAAATCACTTCCTAGCAATGATAAATCGTCCCCTAATTCCGGCGGCAAGTCACTCCACAGCCCCGAAAAGCCGAAGCCGATGAAACTCACCATCCTCGACGAAAAAGAATCCATCTTCAACTACGTCGCCCGGAAAGACCTGCTGCTCTATTACCCCTATCACTCCTTCGAGCACTTCATCCACTTCCTTTACGAAGCCGTGCACAATCCGGAAACCCGTGAAATCATGGTGACGCAATACCGTGTGGCGGAGAACTCCGCCGTCATCAACACCCTGATAGCCGCAGCCCAGAACGGCAAGAAAGTCACAGTATTTGTAGAGTTGAAAGCTCGTTTCGACGAAGAGAACAACCTAGCCACGGCCGAAATGATGCAAGCTGTCGGCATAAAAATCATATACAGCATTCCCGGTCTGAAAGTGCACGCCAAAGTAGCCCTTATCCGCCGTCATGGACTGAACGGTGAGAAAATCCCCAGCTACGCCTACATCAGCACCGGCAACTTCAACGAGAAAACCGCCACACTTTATGCCGACTGCGGACTATTCACCTGTCGCAAAGAAATAGTGAACGACCTTTACAACCTCTTCCGCACCCTTCAAGGCAAAGAAGCCCCGAAGTTCACCACCCTCCTTGTCGCCCGTTTCAACCTCATCCCAGAGTTGAACCGCCTCATCGACCGTGAGATTGCCCTAGCCGATCAAGGCAAACCCGCCCGCATCATCCTAAAAATGAACGCCCTTCAAGACCCCACCATGATAGACCGCCTCTACGAAGCCTCCGAACACGGTGTGCAGATAGACCTTATCATTCGCGGAATCTGCTGCCTCATCCCCGACCAGCCGTACAGCCGCAACATCCGCATCACCCGCATCGTAGACAGCTTTCTGGAACACGCCCGCATCTGGTACTTCGGCAACGGCGGCAATCCCAAAGTCTTCATGGGCTCACCCGACTGGATGCGTCGCAACCTCTACCGCCGCATCGAGGCCATCACCCCCGTCCTCGACCCCGACCTGCGCAACAGCCTGATCGAAATGCTTACCATCCAACTCGCCGACAACCAAAAAGCCTGCCGAGTAGACGCAAAGCTACAAAACATATTCAAAAAAAGAACACCCGGAACACCCGCCATCCGAGCGCAATACACCCTATATAACTGGCTTTGTTCAAATAACACCCAGCAACCCAAAGACCAACCAGCCATGCCCCAATAACACCCAGTCCCCCCCCAAAAAAACCACCCCAGCCATGCCCAACAACACCCAGCAACCCCAAAGACCAGCACCATGCCCCGTCTCCTCCCCACCCCATCCGCATGGTTTCCCCCGGCCTACTTTTTTCTCCGTCAAGCGAGCTCCCGTAACGGAGCGTAAAGAAGGGCAGACTGTTTGAGCGAAGCGAGTTTCTGCCCTTCAGCGGAGTGCAGGAAGCGAGTAGGAGAAAAAAGTAAGCCTTGAATTTTTCTTTGCTTCTTTCTTTTGTTTCAAGACAAAAGAAAGAAGATTGTAACACAAATGTAACATCTATGACATTTCCCTGCAACCTCGAATTCCGTCCTTTGCGGTCGAAATTACATACTACATACATTTATGGAGACAATTTACTTATGCATCCTCATTTTCCTGTTCGTCCTTGCCGTGTTCGACCTCATTGTCGGCGTGAGCAATGACGCGGTCAATTTCCTGAACTCCGCGGTAGGCGCCAAAGCCGCATCGTTCAAGACCATCCTGTTCATAGCCGGTGTCGGCATTTTCATCGGCGCCTCCCTGTCCAACGGGATGATGGACATAGCCCGTCACGGCATCTACCAGCCCGAGCACTTCTACTTTGCCGAAATCATGTGCATCCTGCTTGCCGTCATGCTGACCGACGTAGTGCTTCTCGACGTCTTCAACTCAATGGGCATGCCCACCTCCACCACCGTTTCACTAGTCTTCGAGCTACTTGGAGGAACCTTCGCCCTCGCGCTCATCAAAGTGCACAACAGCGACACCCTCGCGCTGGGCGACCTCATCAACACCGACAAAGCCCTTTCCGTCATCATGGCAATCTTCGTATCCGTAGCCATCGCCTTCTTCTTCGGAATGCTTGTGCAGTGGATTGCCCGTGTGATATTCACCTTCAACTACACTAAAAAGATGAAGTACAGCATAGCCCTCTTCGGAGGCATCGCCGCCACCTCCATCATCTACTTCATGCTCATCAAAGGGCTGAAAGACAGCTCCTTCATGACACCCGAAAACAAACACTGGATACAAGACAACACCCTGCCGCTCATCACCGTGTTCTTCGTATTCTTCACCCTGCTGATGCAAGTCCTCCACTGGCTGAAAGTCAACGTCTTCAAAGTAGTCGTGCTGATGGGCACCTTCGCCCTCGCCCTCGCTTTCGCCGGCAACGACCTCGTCAACTTCATCGGCGTTCCCCTCGCCGGTTTCTCCTCCTTCATAGACTACACCGCCAACGGATCGGGCAACCCGGACAACTTCCTGATGACCTCCCTGCTAGGACCCGCCAAAACCCCGTGGTACTTCCTGATCGGAGCCGGAGCAATCATGGTCTACGCACTCTGCACCTCCAAAAAGGCGCACGCCGTTATCAAGACCTCCGTCGACCTCTCCCGCCAAGACGAAGGCGAAGAAACCTTCGGAAGCACCCCGATAGCCCGTACAATCGTCCGTTTCAGCATGGCGCTCGCCAACGGAATCTCACGAATCACTCCGAACAGCACCAAGAAATGGCTCGACACCCGCTTCCGCAAAGACGAAGCCATCATAGCCGACGGTGCAGCGTTCGACCTTGTCCGTGCCTCCGTCAACCTCGTGCTGGCAGGCCTGCTCATCGCTTTAGGAACATCACTGAAACTTCCCCTTTCCACCACCTACGTCACCTTCATGGTAGCTATGGGAACCTCACTGGCCGACCGTGCCTGGGGACGTGACTCCGCCGTTTACCGTATCACAGGCGTACTGAGCGTCATCGGCGGCTGGTTCATCACCGCCGGAGCCGCCTTCACCATCTGCTTCTTCGTCGCCCTCGTACTTCACTACGGAGGAAACATTTCCATCATCGCCCTCATCGGCATCGCCGTGTTCATCCTGATACGCAGCCAAGTGATGTACAAGAAACGCAAAGCGAAAGAGCAAGGCAACGAGACCCTGAAACAACTGATGCAGACCACCGACAGCGAAGAAGCTCTGCAACTGATGCGCAAGCACACCCGCGAAGAGCTCGGCAAAGTGTTGGAATACGCGGAAACGAACTTCGAACTCACCGTCACCTCCTTCCTCCACGAAAACCTGCGAGGATTGCGTCGCGCGATGGGCTCCACCAAATTCGAGAAGCAGCTCGTCAAGCAGATGAAGCGTACCGGAACCGTCGCCATGTGCCGTCTCGACAACAACACCGTGCTCGAAAAAGGGCTTTACTACTACCAGGGCAACGACTTCGCCAGCGAACTGGTGTACAGCATTTCCCGTCTCTGCGAACCGTGTCTGGAGCACATCGACAACAACTTCAACCCATTGGACGCTATCCAAAAAGGCGAATTCAGCGACACGGCCGAAGACATCACTTACCTGATCCAGCAATGTCGCAGAAAACTGGAAAACAACGATTACAATAACATGGAAGAAGAAATCCGCCGCGCCAACGACCTTAACGGACAACTCTCGCTGCTGAAACGTAAAGAACTGCAGCGCATCCAAAGCCAGTCGGGAAGTATCCGCGTCAGCATGGTATACCTGACGATGGTTCAGGAAGCCCAAAACGTGGTGACTTACACCATCAATCTAATGAAAGTAAGCCGTAAGTTCCAGATCGAGACCGACTGATCTGATTTCTCCACAAAAAAATCCCCCCTTACCATTCCTTAATATCACAACGGATTAAGGTAATAGTAAGGGGGATTTTTTCATCTCTTCACTTACAAATACTAAGCGAGCCAGCTTCATTTTTCCACAAACAATAATCTACTCTTTACGGCGTCTGCATGTAAATGGTGAGGGGAAGGAGCTAAAATAATAAAAAGCCACCCATTTTGCGGGATCAATGATATTTTATTATCAAAACAAACGTTCGCAGCGCTTTCTTTATGACACGTCAAATAATCTAAAAGCAAGCAAATAATCTATACAACATTTCAAACTCCTACATCAAATCCAAAATTCACTTTCAATATGACAGCATTTAGTTAAAAACGCATTACTTTTCTTAGATTATTATAATTTGTATTATCTTTGCATCCTGTTAGAGAGAATGTGTTTTTAGTTTAACTTAAGAGAGAATTTATGAAAAGAAAATTGATGTTCTTCATGACCTTCCTATTTATAGGCATAGGTCTGGCGACAGCGCAGACATCCAAAGTGACCGGATTGGTAACATCCGAAGAAGATGGACAGCCTGTCGTAGGTGCTTCAGTATTAGTCAATGGCACCACTCTTGGTACAATCACCGATATTGACGGTAAATTTACAATCAGCAACGTACCAAGTTCCTCCAAAACCTTACGTGTTTCTTATGTGGGAATGATCCCCCAGGAAGTGACAATCAAAGAAGGAATTTTAAACATCGTGCTGCGTTCGGACGCGAAGGCGCTGGACGAGGTGGTCGTTACCGCTTTAGGTATCAAAAGAAGCGAGAAAATACTGGGTTATGCCGCTTCTACAGTGAAAAATGACGATTTGGTCGCAGCCAAGTCAGGTTCCGTGATGTCCGGACTTTCCGGAAAAATAGCCGGTGTAAACATTTCCAGCTCCGGAACGGCCGGTAGCTCACAGAAAGTAATCGTGCGCGGTTACTCCTCTTTCTCCAGCAACCAGCCGCTATACGTCATCGACGGCGTGCCGATGTCCAACAACACCAGCCTCTCCAACGACCAGGGCAACGGTGTCATTGCGGCCGGCGACGCTATCGACTTCGGTAACGGGGCAAACGACATCAACCCCGACGACGTGGAATCCGTCACCGTACTGAAAGGCGCCTCAGCCACCGCTCTCTACGGCTCGCGTGCCGCCAACGGTGTAGTGATGATCACCACCAAACGCGCCAAACAAGAGAAACTGACCGTTTCGTACGACGGCTCTTTCATGGCTTCCAACGTGCTCCGCGTGCCGCAGGAACAGGACAAGTTCGGACAAGGCTGGGGAACGTGGGACAGAAGCGAGAACGGATCGTGGGGACCTGCATTGGACGGCCGGCTCAACGAATGGGGCTCCAGCAAACTGACTACCCCGATGAAAAAGCACTACTCGTTCGTGAAAGACAATCTCCGCAACTTCTACACCACCGGATTCGAGATGAACAACAACATCAGCGTCCGCACCGGCAACGAAAAGATGGGCTTGATGCTTTCTTACGGCAACACCTCCTCTAACGGCGTGCTGCCCAACAATGCCGACAAATATGAACGTAACACCCTGTCATTCCGCGGCAACATGAAATTCGGCAAGTTCGCCGCCGACGCCAGCATCACGTATATCCGCAAAGACATGACGAAAGCCGCCGCCGGACAAGGAAACGCGGGAGCCACCATGCAGCAGGAACTGATACAGCACCCGGTGGACATCGACTATTCCGTCATGAAGGATTTCAACGACGAACGGTTCAACGGAGACAACTATTACACGTGGTACGCGCAGAACCCTTACTGGGTACTCGCCAACAATAAGAACAACTATCAGGACGACCGCATCTACGGTAAGCTGGAATTGTCTTACGAGGTCATTCCCGGTCTGAAGGCCGTAGGACGTCTCGGAGGTGACTTCACCAACTCCCGCCAGAAGCTGCGCACGGCGAAACTGACGTACGCCGACAATTCGTACAGCAGCATCGGAGGCAAATCCGAAGAAAAGGGTACTTATACCGAACGTACCGACAATTACGACCAGATCGACGCGACCCTCTTTCTGAGCGCCAACTACAATATCGGCACGGACATCACTCTCGGAGGTACGGCGGGATGGAACCTCAACCAACGGAAATCGTCTTATCTGAAGTCGTTTCTCGAAGGGCTGTTCATGGAAGGATGGTACAATCTGCAGAACGGGACCGACAAGCCCGTCAGCACCAATTACAGCGATTTGCGCAGAACAATCGGAGCCTTCGCACAGGTGGAATTCGGGTACAAGAATTTCTGGTTTGTCAACCTTTCCGGACGCAACGACTGGTCGTCTACACTGCCTATCCACCACAACAGTTTCTTCTACGGAGGAATCAACACGTCCGTCATCCTGACCGATATGTTCCCCTCGCTGAAAAACAACGTGATAGACTTCCTGAAAGTGCGCGCCGCATGGGGACAGACGGGTAACGACGCCGACGTGTACAGAACGCTGGCATACTACATCCCCGATCATATTTCATCCGGCTACGGCTATCTGGACACTCCGCTGAACGGGGCGCTGGGACTGACCGAATACAACCGCCAGCCCAACAACAACCTGAAACCGGAGAAGACTTCCGAATGGGAATTGGGCTTGACCGCCAACTTCCTCAGCAACCGCATCGGCATTGACTTCGCCTACTACGACAAGCTGACCAAAAACCAGATCATCGCGGCAGACGTCGCCCCGGAAACACGCTACACCAGTGCCGTGCGCAACGTTGGCGAAATTTCCAACAAAGGTATCGAAATCGCCCTCAACCTGACTCCGATCCGCACCAAAGAGGTGGAATGGGACTTGGGAGTCACCTTCAGCAAGAACTGGAGCAAGGTGAACAAGTTGTGGAACGAGGGGGACAAGCCTGTGACCGAATACGTATTGAAAACGGCTTACAGCGCTAACTTCGTTGCCAAAGTCGGCGAACCGCTCGGAATCTTCCAAGTGCCCGCCCTCGCTACCGTACAGGACGAGAACAGCCCTTACTACGGCAAAGTGATTGTCGATGCCAACGGTATCCCGACTACCAGCAACAGCGAAATGAAGACGATCGGTTCGTCCGCTCCCGACTTCAATATGGGCTTCAACACCCGCGTGAGCTACAAAGGATTCACCCTTTCCGCTGTGGCCGACTGGCGTAAAGGCGGTTATATGTACTCCTACACCGCACAGCTGATGCACTTCGTCGGCAACACTACCCGCTCGCTGTTCAACAACCGCGAACCGTTCGTCGTGCCCAACTCCGTAATCGCCCTCAAGGACGGAGGCTACGCCGAAAACAACCGTCCCGTGACCAGCGACAACATGAGCAGTTATTACAGCGACTCTTACTCGGACAGCCAGTTCGAGAACTTCATCATCCCGAAAGGTTATGTGAAACTGAGGGAACTGGTCTTGTCTTACTCATTCCCGAAAGCATGGATTTCCAAACTGGGTATCCAGCAGCTAGACCTGAGCCTGATCGGACGCAACCTCTTTATGTGGACTCCGAAAGCTAACAATTACGTAGACCCGGAAACCACAACTTTCGGTAACGATATCGCTTCCGAACTGGGAGAATTTGCCGCCTTGCCTTCTACGCGCAATATAGGTGGAGGTATTAAAGTTGTATTCTAAAAAAACGATCGAAGATGAAAAAATTCAAGTATTTATATATAGGTGTATTAAGCGCCATCCTGTCCGGCACGTTCACCTCTTGCGAGGACTATCTGGACGTCAACAAGAATCCGAATTATCCGGACGAATCACAAGTGACGGTAACGACGTTACTGCCGTCCGCATTCACCGGCTCGGCTGCCGTAATGGGGTATTTGTACCAACTCTACGGTTCTATGTGGTCACAGCACTACACGCAGAATCCGTCATCCAGCCAATATATCACGCTGGTCAACTATGCAATGACTTCTTCCAGCGACCTCCGTCTGTGGAGAATTCCGTACGCGGACGTTTTGCCTGATCTCGATCTCGTTATCAAGAAATCAGAAGAGGAAGGTGCGTGGAACTATTGGGTGGTCGGAAAAATCATGACCGCGTTTACTTATCACGTGCTCACCGACGCTTATGGAGATATTCCTTTCACCGAAGCTCTGAAAGGTCAGAACTGCAAATACGATGATAGTAAAACGGTGGTTTATCCCGGCATTATCAAAATGCTGAACGACGCTATCGACAAGGAAGCGGAAGCCTCTGCCAAAGGTCTGAAAACCATGAACGTGGAAGATTATATTTATGACGGGGATATCGCGAAATGGATCAGATTTGCCAAAACTTTAAAGTTGAAGTTGCTCATGAGAGACTTTGACACGAATAAGGCGGAGATAGAAACCCTGCTCGCTGCCGATGATTTCTTGAAAGACGACGCAACGGTACACTGCTTCGAGGACGTCGTAAATAAGTCCAATCCGTTCTATGAAAATGACCGCCGACAGTTGAATACGACAAATAATGTACGCGCTTGTACGACGCTGTATAATTTTTTAAACGAATATGACGATCCGCGCATTGGAGATTTTTACGAGAAGACTGCCGCAACTGATAGAACCAAATACCAAGCGATTCCTTATGGGAACAGAACTTCCAGTACATATAGCATTTCAGCAACTTCGCGTGCCGTAATCGGTGCTACCGATCCTGTTTATTATATGTCAGCGGCTGAAGCCGAATACCTGTTGGCGGAATGCTATGCACGGTTGGGAGACAAAGATAATGCAAAGACTCACTATGACGATGCTGTTGAACTCTCTTTCGCTAGATGGAACCATGACAATGAAATCGATGAATTTATTGCAGTTGGAAAACCTTACGAATTCCAAGACGCCGACGAAGAAAGTATGCTGAAATGTATCCTTACCCAAAAATGGATTGCCAGCACCCGTTGCCAGGCTTGGGATGCATGGTTCGATATCAACCGCACCGGTATTCCGGAAGTCAGCGAGTACACAACAGACGGTGATCCGGATGATTACGTTTTGGGTACACTGGCATATAACCCCAACAGTTCGTTAGCTAAGGGTCAGTTTGCTCACCGCTTCATCTACTCAAAAGAGTCATTGGACTATAATACGAATGCGCCTACGAAAGTTCCGGCAATTACCGAACCGCTGTGGTGGCATAAAAAATAATAAGGATATTGAACAATAGAAAGAAAGGATATATACATGAAACCTATTAATTATTTATTAGTCCTGATGTTCGCAATGGTCACTTTCGTGTCATGCGACACTTATGGAGACTACGAGCAGGAGTTTGCCCCTATATACCCGCTGAGCGGACAATATTACGTCAAAGTGCTGGACGAGAACAATGAGGAACTGGTTATGAGCACAATAGAGGACGATGACGAATCATACAACGTCTACGGAATTTATATGTATCTGTACAATACAGCGGATAATGATAAGGACAAGTTGTGGATCAAGTTGCCGAATACAAGCCTTTTCAAACAAGGTATTCTAGGCAAAATCAGTTGTAATGTGGAAGAACTCACCTTTAACGGGACAGCAGGCAATATGGTTGCCGACGGAACGACTCCCGTAGGGGAATTTACAGTCACTTCCGGAAAAGTCACTTTAGAAAGCGTTACGACTCCGACAAACGGAAAAGCGGACGGCATCGAAGTGAAATATACGCTGGAAGGCAAAACGTACACCATCAAAGGCTTCCGCCGCACCGGATGGGATGACGATGAAACGTGGGTTGAACCTATTACTACTGACGATGATGCATCCGGCTCTCAACCATAAGAACTGATTTCTCCCCCCTCAAAAAAAGGGGGGGATATATCAAAACGCAGATTAACGCAAGTTAGCATAGATTATTTAAACAGACTCCAAGTCTTGACTAATTCATTTCAATTAATATGTCAATTGATATTCAATTGACATATTAATCAATGACTTATAGAATCTTTTCTATGATAATTTGCGTTAATCTGCGTTTTATTATTCATTTACCACTGCAAATCGGGCAGATATTTACTCAGTGTACCGCGAAGAACCCCTAGCGTAATCGGCTTCACCAGCACTTCCGTAGCTCCCGCCTTCATCGCATTTTCCTTATCCGAACTGAAAGCGTAGGCAGTTTGCATGATAATGGGAATCGTAGTGTTGGACTCACGAATAATTTTCGTCGCTTCCAGCCCATTCATCAGCGGCATTTTAATGTCCATCAACATCGCTTTGGCATCTTCCCCGTGTGTTTGAAATAAATTTACCATTTCTTCTCCGTTCCGTGCCCACATGATATCACATTTTTTACCTATGATCGCTTTAATCAGTTTAAAGTTACTGTCGTCGTCTTCAGCCACAAGTATAAGCGGTCTGAATTCATATGTTTGCGTACCTTCCATATTGTTTAGTATATTATTTTCCATCTATATCTTTTTAAGCCAACATCCTATTTCAACAAGCTTATATCCTGTCTCAACAAGTTAATATCCTATTTCAGCCCGCAAGATATAAAAAATATTCATATATTTCGCTATCTTTGCGCCTCAATTTAAAAGAATAATATGATTTCTGTAGACGGACTGGCCGTAGAATTTGGCGGCACGACTTTATTTAGTGATATCTCTTTCGTTATTAATGAAAAAGACCGCATCGCCCTGATGGGGAAAAACGGAGCGGGAAAAAGTACACTGCTCAAGATTCTGGCAGGCGTGAGGCAACCTACACGCGGCAAGGTCTCTGCACCGAAAGAGTGCGTGGTGGCCTATCTGCCCCAACACTTGATGACGGAGGACGGACGCACGGTGTTCGACGAAACGGCACAGGCTTTCGCGCATCTGCACGAGATGGAAGCGCAAATCGAGAAACTGAACAAGGAGTTGGAAACACGGACGGACTACGAAAGCGACAGTTATATGGCTCTGATCGAGGAAGTGTCCTCCCTAAGCGAGAAGTATTATTCAATCGACGCCACGAACTACGAGGAGGATGTAGAGAAAGCGTTGCTCGGACTCGGTTTCCGCCGGGAAGACTTCGGACGTCAGACGAGTGATTTCAGTGGCGGATGGCGGATGCGCATCGAGTTGGCGAAGTTGCTGTTGCAGAAACCGGACGTGCTGCTGCTCGACGAGCCGACGAACCATCTTGACATCGAGTCTATCCAATGGCTGGAAGATTTCCTGATCAATAACGGCAAGGCGGTAATTGTCATCAGCCACGACCGCAAGTTTGTCGACAACATCACGACCCGCACCATCGAAGTGACGATGGGGCGCATCTACGACTACAAAGTAAACTACTCACAATATCTCCAACTGCGCAAGGAACGCCGCGAACAGCAACAGAAGGCGTACGATGAGCAGCAGAAGTTCATCGCCGAGACGAAGGAGTTCATCGAACGTTTCAAGGGGACGTACTCGAAGACCTTGCAGGTACAGAGCCGTGTGAAAATGCTGGAGAAACTGGAATTGCTGGAGGTGGACGAAGAGGACACTTCCGCTTTGCGTCTGAAATTTCCGCCTTCCCCCCGTTCGGGCAGTTATCCGGTCATCATGGAGAATGTTGGGAAAACGTATGGAGAGAAGGTGGTGTTCAAGGGCGCCAATCTGACGATTGAGCGCGGAGACAAGGTGGCGTTCGTCGGCAAGAACGGCGAGGGTAAGTCTACGCTTGTCAAATGTATCATGCGGGAAATAGAGCACGATGGCACGCTGACGCTGGGACATAATGTACAAATCGGGTATTTTGCACAGAATCAGGCTTCACTGATGGACGAGAATCTGACTGTGTTCCAGACGATTGACGACGTAGCGAAAGGGGAAATCCGAAACAAGATCCGCGACTTGCTGGGTGCTTTCATGTTTGGCGGTCCGGAAGAGTCGATGAAGAAAGTGAAAGTGCTTTCGGGTGGAGAGCGTACCCGCCTGGCAATGATCAAGCTATTGCTGGAGCCGGTCAACCTTCTCATTCTGGACGAGCCGACGAATCACCTCGACATGAAAACAAAGGACATCCTGAAACAGGCGTTGCTCGATTTTGACGGCACGCTGATTGTCGTTTCGCACGACCGTGATTTCCTCGACGGACTGGTATCAAAGGTTTATGAGTTTGGCAATCAGAAGGTGACGGAACACCTCTGCGGTATCTATGAATTCCTCGAAAAGAAAAAGATGGATTCGTTGCAAGAGCTGGAAAAGAAATAATAAATAATAAAAAGAAGGGGTCGGCTTCCGGGAGAAGATAAAGAATTTGTATCTTTGCGCAGGATGAAAGGGAAAAAAAGAATCATAGTAACTCTGCTGTTTTTTATCAACATTATCATGTTGGTGGCAGCCGTTATTCCCCATCATCACCACCCTAACGGAATGATTTGCATGAAGCAGGACTTGCCCGTAGAGCAACAATGCCCCAAGCATCATCATCATCCGGGAAGCGACACCTGTTGCAACAGCGAGTGTCTGACACGCTTTCAGTCGTCCATCCCATCCATACACAGCTATAGCAGTCCGGATTATGTATTTATCGCTACGCTGTTCACCGATGTCATTATCGAACATTTACTACGCCCGCAGGAGAAACGGGTAAAGAACTATTACGTCTTCCGAGACTCTCTGCATGGCACGGATTTCTACCGTGCCACCTCGCTTCGCGCACCTCCCTACTCTGTTTTCGCTTAAAAACGCTCTTGCAAGTCAGTTGCAAAGGCGTTGTAGCTAATCTTTGCAAGTCAGTTGGAACGTCAATTCATCTTTGCAAGTCAGTTGCAAGAACCTTGCCGTATTTTTGCAGTATGAATCTGCAACAACAAAAAGAAAACAAAAAACTTAAGTAGGAAATATCATTTATGAAGAAACTTATTTTTTTCGGAGTGCTGGGTTTATTTATCCTTGCCTCTTGTAATAGTACCGTCACACATACACACAACGAGCATGATCATGAGGCGGAAGGACATAATCATGCCACAGAAGATCACGACCACAGCGCCCACGGGAATGAATCCGGTGAAGGGCACAGTCACGAAACAGCAGACAGCCACCTCGAAACGGCCGAAGCGCATAGTGACGAGATCATCCTTCCGAAAGTGAAAGCCGAAGCAGCCGGAGTAAAGGCTAGTATCATCGAGCCCGCTCCTTTCCAACAGGTCATTAAAACCAGCGGACAAGTACTTGCTGCTCAGGGGGACGAATCGGTTGCCGTAGCTACCGTAGCCGGCGTTGTTTCTTTTCGTGGAAAAGTGACGGAAGGAATGAGCGTCGGCAGCGGCACACCGTTGGTCACCATTTCTTCAAACAATATAGCCGACGGTGACCCGGTGCAACGTGCCCGCATCGCCTACGAAGTGTCGAAGAAAGAGTACGAACGGATGAAAGCCCTTGTCAAAAACAAAATCGTATCCGACAAGGAATTTGCACAGGCGGAGCAGAATTACGAGAACGCCCGCATCAGCTACGAGGCCCTTTCGAAGAACCATTCGGCTATCGGACAAAATATCACAGCTCCCATCGCAGGCTATGTGAAAAGTATACTGGTGAAAGAGGGGGACTACGTGACCATCGGACAACCACTGGTTAGCGTGACGCAGAACCGCCGTCTGTTCCTCCGCGCCGAAGTGTCGGAAAAGTACTACCCGTACCTCCACACAATCAGCTCCGCCAATTTCCAGACTCCTTATAATAATAAGGTATATGAACTGCAAGCGCTCAACGGCAAACTCCTGTCTTTCGGGAAAACTGCCGGAGACAATTCTTTCTACGTGCCTGTCACCTTCGAGTTCGATAACAAAGGTGAAGTGATTCCCGGCTCATTCGTAGAGGTTTTCCTGCTCTCGTCGCCAATGGAAAACGTAATTTCCCTTCCACGCACCGCATTGACGGAGGAACAAGGGATCTACTTTGTATATCTGCAACTGGATGAGGAAGGGTACAAGAAACAGGAAGTGACCGTAGGAGCCGACAACGGAAAAAATGTCCAGATCCTATCCGGCGTGAAAGCGGGCGACCGCGTTGTGACCGAAGGAGCGTACCAGGTAAGACTGGCCAGTGCAAGCAATGCCATCCCCGCACACAGCCACGAACACTGATTAAATGAAGAATGAATCTTCATCCTTAATTCCTCATTCATAATTCTTAATTTAAAAAGATGCTTAATAAAATCATACATTATTCCCTGCACAACCGATTGCTGGTGCTCTGCACCTCCATTCTTCTGCTCATTGCGGGGAGCTACACTGCCATGCACACGGAAGTAGACGTGTTTCCCGACCTCAACGCGCCTACGGTTGTCATCATGACCGAAGCCAATGGTATGGCCGCCGAAGAGGTTGAACAACTCGTGACCTTCCCTGTGGAAACCGCCGTAAACGGAGCTACCGGTGTACGCCGTGTCCGTTCTTCTTCCACCAATGGTTTTTCTGTTGTCTGGGTGGAATTCGACTGGGGAACAGATATTTATCTTGCCCGACAGATTGTGAGTGAAAAGCTCGCTGTAGTCAGTGAATCGCTTCCGGTCAACGTTGGAAAACCGACACTCGGCCCGCAATCTTCTATTCTAGGCGAAATGCTCATTGTCGGGCTGACGGCCGACTCTACCTCCATGCTCGACCTCCGTACGATTGCCGACTGGACTATCCGTCCGCGTCTGCTGTCTACCGGAGGAGTGGCGCAAGTAGCGGTGCTCGGAGGAGACATCAAAGAGTACCAGATTCAGCTTGATCCCGAGCGGATGCGCCACTACGGTGTTTCGATGGGTGAGGTGATGGCGGTGACGCAAGACATGAACCTGAACGCCAACGGCGGAGTGCTTTACGAGTTCGGAAATGAATATATAGTGCGAGGCGTGCTTTCCACCACTCAGACGGAACAGCTCGGCAAGGCGGTGGTAAAGACGGTGAACAACTTTCCGGTCACTCTGGAAGATATAGCAGACGTGGCGATAGGCCCCAAAGCGCCGAAATTGGGTACGGCTTCGGAACGGGGAAAACCTGCCGTCCTGCTGACTGTGACCAAGCAGCCCGCCACCAGTACACTGGAACTGACGGACAAGCTGGAGGCTTCGCTAAAAGACCTTCAGAAGAACCTGCCACCGGATGTAAAGGTTTCTACGGACATTTTCCGCCAAAGCCGCTTCATCGAAAGTTCTATCGGCAACGTGAAGAAATCGCTCTTTGAAGGAGGTATCTTTGTCGTTATCGTTCTGTTCTTGTTTCTGGCAAATGTGCGCACTACGCTTATTTCGCTGGTGACACTGCCTCTCTCACTGCTCGTATCGATCCTGACACTGCATTATATGGGACTGACTATCAACACTATGAGTCTCGGAGGTATGGCAATCGCCATCGGTTCGCTGGTGGACGACGCCATCGTTGACGTGGAGAACGTATACAAGCGCTTGCGTGAAAACCGGCTGAAAGCGGAAGCGGAAAGATTGAGCACGCTCGAAGTGGTGTTCAACGCCTCGAAGGAGGTTCGTATGCCGATTTTGAACTCAACTTTAATTATTGTAGTCAGTTTCGTTCCCCTATTTTTCCTGAGTGGCATGGAAGGCCGAATGCTGGTCCCGCTGGGCATTGCTTTCATCGTGGCGTTATTCGCCTCGACGGTGGTAGCATTGACACTGACTCCGGTGCTCTGCTCTTATCTGTTGGGAAGCAACAAGACGAACAAGGAACTGAAAGAATCTTTCGTAGCCCGCTGGATGAAAGGGATTTATGAAAAGGCACTGTCTTGGGTGCTGGCGCACAAACGGGTGACACTGGGTGGAACTATCGCTCTCTTCGTCGTGGCGCTCGGTGTGTTCTTCACGCTGGGACGTAGCTTCCTCCCTTCTTTCAACGAAGGTTCGTTCACAATCAATATCAGTTCTCTGCCGGGTATATCGCTGGAAGAGAGCAACAAAATGGGACAGCGCGCGGAAGAGTTGCTGTTGACCATTCCGGAGATACAAACCGTTGCCCGCAAAACGGGACGTGCCGAACTGGATGAGCACGCATTGGGTGTGAACGTGTCCGAAATTGAGGCTCCGTTTGAACTGGGCGAGCGCTCGCGCAGCGAACTGGTGGCGGATGTACGTGAAAAGCTGGGCACAATTACAGGAGCAAACATTGAAATCGGACAGCCGATCAGCCACCGGATTGACGCCATGTTGTCCGGTACGAAAGCAAATATTGCCATCAAGCTATTCGGCGACGACCTGAACAAGATGTTTTCCATCGGCAATCAGATCAAAGAGGCGATCGGCGCAATTCCCGGCATTGCCGACCTGAATGTGGAACAGCAGATCGAACGTCCGCAGTTAAAAATACAGCCCAAACGCGAAATGCTGGCCAAGTTCGGAATCACACTGCCGGAGTTTTCCGAGTACGTGAATGTCGCTCTGGCGGGAAAAGTGATCTCGCAGGTGTACGAACAAGGCAAGAGTTTCGACCTGATTGTGAAGGTGAAGAACGACGCCCGTGACGAGATGGAGAAAATCCGCAACTTGATGGTGGACACGAACGACGGACGCAAAGTCCCCCTAAGCTATGTGGCGGAAGTGACATCGGCTATGGGGCCTAACACCATCAACCGTGAGAACGTGAAACGGAAAATCGTGATTTCCGCCAACGTTGCCGACCGCGACTTGCGCAGTGTGGTAAACGACATCCAGAAGCAGATCGACGCATCCGTGCAATTGCCCGAAGGCTACCACATCGAATACGGCGGGCAGTTTGAGAGCGAACAGGCGGCGAGCAGAACATTAGCGCTGACTTCATTTATCAGCATCGTTGTGATTTTTCTATTGCTTTACCATGAGTTCCGCAGCGTCAAGGAGTCGGGAGTCATCCTGCTGAATCTGCCGCTCGCGTTGATCGGTGGCGTTTTCGCATTGGTACTTACAACGGGGGAAGTTAGTATACCCGCTATCATCGGGTTCATCTCTCTGTTCGGAATTGCTACCCGTAACGGTATGCTGCTCATCAGCCATTACAATCATCTCCAGCAAGTGGAGGGGTTGAACGTGTACGACAGCGTGATGCAAGGCTCGCTCGACCGTCTGAACCCGATCCTGATGACGGCTTTGTCTTCTGCTCTGGCATTGATTCCGCTGGCTCTGGGAGGTGATCTTCCGGGCAACGAGATTCAGAGTCCGATGGCAAAAGTGATTCTGGGAGGCTTGTTAACTTCTACTTTCCTGAACGGATTCATCGTCCCGATTGTTTATCTGATGATGCACCGCAAGAAGGCTTCAGCAAGTCTGTAATTGCAATTTACAACCAATAAAGAAGATGAAAATGAAACAAATCATAACTATCGGCGCGGCACTTCTGCTCCTGACCGCAGGCAGTGCGCAAGCCCAAAACAGCATTGAGCAGGTTTTGAGAAATATCGAAACGAACAACAAGGAGTTGCAGGCTAACAAGCAGCTGATTCAGTCGCAAAAGCTGGAGGCTAGAACGGACAACAATCTGCCCGATCCCACGCTTTCCTATGCACACCTCTGGGGTTCGAAAGATAAAAGTGAAACAATCGGTGAGTTGGTGGTTTCGCAGAGCTTCGACTTCCCCAGCTTATATGCCACGCGCAACAAGCTGAACCGTCTGAAAATCGGAGCTTACGACAGCCAGGCGGATGTTTTTCGGCAGGAGAAGTTATTGCAGGCAAAGGAGCTTTGCCTGGACATCATCATGCTTCGCCAGCAGAAGCAGATTTTAGAAGAACGCCTGCGCAATGCGGAAGAACTTGCTAAAATGTACGCCAAACGCCTGCAGACAGGAGATGCCAATGCGCTCGAAACGAACAAGATCAATCTGGAGTTGCTGAATGTCAAGACAGAAGTGTCTCTGAACGAAACGGCGCTGCGCAATAAATTGCAGGAACTGAGTACGTTGAACGGAAATCTTCCGGTTGTTTTCGAGGAGAGCCAATACCCGGCCGTGCCTTTCCCGACTGATTATCAGATACTGAAATCGGAGGTGTTATCGGCAGACCGCACGTTGATGGCGCTTGGCAACGAGAGCCTCGTCGCCCGCAAACAAATTGCTGTCAACAAGTCGCAATGGTTGCCGAAACTGGAGCTGGGCTACCGCCGGAACACGGAATCGGGTACTCCTTTCAACGGCCTAGTGGTGGGATTCTCTTTCCCTCTTTTTGAAAACCGGAACAAGGTGAAGATTGCCAAAGCACAGGCTCTGAACATAGATCTGCAAAGGGATAATGCCGCCTTGCAGGTAGAATCCGAACTGGCACAGCTTTACCGGGAAGCCAAAACGCTTCATGCTTCTATGGAGGAGTACACGAGGACTTTCCGGTCGCAACAAGATCTTGCCTTGCTCAAACAGGCCTTGACCGGAGGACAAATCAGCATGATTGAGTACTTTGTGGAGGTGTCCGTGCTCTATCAGAGCCACCAGAATTATCTGCAACTGGAGAATCAATACCAGAAGGCAATGGCGCGGATCTACAAGAGCAAATTATAAATATAAGAGGTATTTATCTACTTATGAAAGTAAACAGGATAAGATTTATCGAACTGATCTTATCCTGTTTTTTAATTATTTCCCTATATTTGCACCTAATACACAACCTAAATTGCCATGAAAAGAAAACTCTACTACTTAGCTACATTATTTTGTCTTTTAGCCTCATTGAATGCTTGTAAAGACGAGGACAACCAGCCACTCGAATTTTATGACAGTTACTACGAAGTACCTATGGGCGGTATACGGTATATTGGTCCGAAAAGCGGAAACGGTGATTACAATCTGGAGATGGAGCACACACAAATTGCCGCCGCGGGAATTGAAAAAGGTTGGAGCGGAGTGCCAAACGGCACGAATATATATGTGCGCGGCTACCTCACCGGGAAAACTCGCCTGCGGGTGACGGACTATGCGACTTCGGAGAGTTGTGTGCTCAATATCAAAGTGGTGGACAATTACGAAGCGTTGCAGTTGCTTCCTGCCGATTATTTAGGCGAGGAAGGTATCACAACGCCCCAACCGTTGCAGGGGGTAGATTTTATCTTTCTGATCAACACTCCGAGCCGTGAAGCTTACTTCTTTGAACGGGGTGAACAGACGGCTTTTTCTTCCGGATTGAAACTCCTCGTTAAAGGTACTTACGAACTAGCACAGGAGGCAGATGAGAAAGTTTCACTCGCTTTTGTCCTGCCGGAAGAAGAAGGGAATGCCGCCACCAAACGCTATACATACACCCTGCGATGCAATGCATACGGCCTTCACCGACTCGACAAAAATCTGGCACTGAATTGGGGGACACCACCGCTAAACAGTACACGCACTTCTCCTGTCACTCCTCCCGCTTCCAACAGCATTGAAGAAAGCGAAACGAGCAAGGTCATCTTTGCATTTTCCGAAATTGAAATGCCGGTAGGGATTTTGCCTTAGGCGAATAAATACAACGTACCTAAACAAGAGCCTGTTTTAATTGGGAAGAAACTTAATAAGGAAAATTAAAACAGGCTTTTGCTTTAATTGTGCCGAAAAATTTACAGTATCCGAAGTTCCTCCGGCAGATAGCCGCTACGAATGCGCCATTCCTGCGGATAAAGATTGTTAGCCCGGTTACCGATATTTTTCACGAAGCCCAACGGAACGCCTCTATAAGTAAGCAACACGAACCCGCGAGCCACCGTAGCAGGAAGTACAATAGCTTCTTTGCGCAAATAAGCTATCGCCTGCTCATAGCTAATGTCCTCAACGACAAAAGCGCCGTCACGCAACAGCACAGGGCACAGTGCCAGCGCATGAGCGGGAACCAAATCTCTCCCTTTCACTTCACCCACCGACACACCGGACTGGATCACTTTCAAATTCTGTCGAAGTGCTTCCAACTCTTCCAGACGAGCATTGGGAAAGGCGTAAACGGTTTCTGCATCGGTCAGAAGAGAATAGTTGCCGATGTCCCTCACCCAGCTCCGGGCTACATCCATCAACTCTTTAGCGACAGACGGGACTCCTTTCCCAGCGTGTTTCCCTTTTTTCTTTGCAGCTCGCGCTATCGTAGATTTTGAGATTGCAGACTTCTCTGAATTGATGGTTTCCCATACCTTCTTCGTTTCGTTTTCATCTGTTTCTATGCACGGTTTCCGAAGAACAGCCAGAAAGAATCCCTCTCCTTTCGTTTTATGAGGAAAGAAGTGATAGACGGGAATGTCCTCCCAATGAACGGTCCCGGTCGATTCATCTTTCAACAGATTTCCTGTTATATTCCATTCTTCCCGAACTTCCAACGGCAACAGTTCCGCCCCGAACTCTTGCTGAATCCAGCGTACGTTTTCTTCATCTTCTTTTGTATTAAATGTACAGGTACTATATATAAGAATGCCTCCGGGCTTCAGACAAGGCCAAATATCTGCAATAATTCTCCGCTGTCTCTGCCAGCAAATCTCTACATTCTCCGGAGTCCATTCTTCTATTGCCACAGGGTCTTTGCGAAACATTCCTTCACCGGAACAGGGAACGTCGGTAAGAATGACATCAAAAAAAGACGGTAAAGCCGCGAAATCCGCCGGATCATTATTGGTAACCACCACATCCGGATGTCCCCACTTCGCAAGATTTTCCGCCAAAACCTGTGAACGGTTTCGTATGACTTCATTAGCCACCAGCAGGCTTCCTTCGGGCAGCACGCTACGGGCATGGGTAGACTTTCCACCGGGAGCGGCGCAAAGATCCAACATTATTGCCGGTTCTTTGATGTATTGGCGTAATGCCTGCTCTACAAACATCGAGGAGGCCTCCTGAACATAGAAACAACCGGCATGAAACAACGGATCGAATGTAAAAGTCAGGCGTTCGTCCAGATAAACCCCTTCGGACGACCAAGGAACTCGGCCGAAGGGAGAATGGACAGCAGATAACCCTTCATCCTGCATTTTCCATTTTTCATTGTTAAAGCGGATACTGACAGGTGGTTCTTGCTGCAGGGCAACGGCCAGTTTTTCATATTCTTCTTCACCTAATAAAGAGCGGGTATAGTCTACAAAAGAAGCGGGTAATTCCATTTTTCATTTATTAATTTCCGCAAATATCAAAAATATTTCGTCTCTTTGCAACTTTCTAAGTCATTAACTACGTCTAACAAACAAAGAAACAAATTAAAAAACGATCTATATGAAAAATTTTCTACTTGCTTTGATGGTTGTATTGACCACTTGCACACTGGCTGTCGCTCAAAATCAGAATCCTGTTGCCCACGACTCCATCAGTCAGGCGGAACCGACTCTGGTAGTTGACACAGACACAACCGACTCTATCGCCAAAGAGAATGTTACTGCTACGGACACAAGTAATCATAGTGTTCTGTACAGCCTATCCAATGCGATGGAGGATGTTCTGATTCCTATCATCGCAATCATTGCAGTCTTCGGTTTTCCGGTGTTTATCCTATTCATCATTTTCTTCTTCCGCTACAAGAACCGGAAAGCACGCTATCGCCTTGTCGAACAGGCTCTTGCTGCCGGACAGCCGCTTCCGGAAGATTTTCTCAAAGAGGACAAGCCGAATGATCCGCGTACGCAAGGCATCAAAAACATCTTTACAGGAATCGGACTTTTCATCTTCCTCTGGGCTATTACCGGTGAATTTTCAATCGGCACTATCGGTCTGCTAATCACTTTCATGGGAATCGGGCAGTGGATCATCGGTAGAAAGAAAGATGAAAATCAAGAGAATGACAGTCAAAGATGAATCAACTCAATGATATATCGCTAGTCGCGCAGGTCGTGGTGTTCAGAAACACTAAGGCCTTCGACCAGTTGGTGAAGAAGTACCAATCACCGGTCCGGCGGTTCTTCCTGAATCTGACTTGCGGAGACAGCGAATTGAGTGACGACCTGGCACAAGACACATTTATCAAAGCGTATACAAATATTGCTTCTTTCAGAAATTTGTCCAGTTTCTCCACGTGGCTGTATCGAATTGCGTACAATATATTTTATGATTATATTCGCAGTCGCAAAGAAACGGCAGACCTTGACGCCAGAGAAATAGATGCCGTCAACAGTGCCGAACAGGAAAACGTCGGTCAAAAGATGGATATCTACCGATCGCTTAAGACGCTTAAAGAAATAGAAAGAACCTGCATCACGCTTTTTTATATGGAAGATTTAAGCATCGAAAAGATTGCGGGAATTACAGGAATACCGACAGGAACGGTGAAAAGCCATCTGTCGCGTGGAAAAGAAAAGTTGGCAACGTATTTAAAACAAAACGGTTATGACAAAAATTGAAAATGACGAGAAGCTTTTGAAGGATTTCTTCACGGCTAACAAACAGGAAATAGCTGATAATGGCTTCAGCCGCCGTGTCATGCATCGCTTACCCAATTGTAGTCATCGGTTGGCACGCATCTGGAACGCTGCTGTGGTGGTTGCGGGAGCTGTGCTTTTCATTTGGATGGGCGGCTTGGAAGCTGCTTGGGGAACAATCAAAGAAGTGTTCATAAGCATGATTAATCAAGGCACTGCGGAGCTAGATCCGAAATCGATTATTATCGCCTCTGTCGTCCTGGCATTTATGGCGACACGAAAAGTTGCATCGATGGCATAAAAGTTATCGATGGCATAAGAATTATTAAAGGCATAAAAGTTATCAGCAGCATAAGAGTTATAAAAGCACCTCGTCTGTTAAACAATAATAAATATACCCTTTCTCCCAAGCAAGCCCAAACATAGATGTCGTATCTTTGTTGAACTGTAAACTAAAACAGAGAGAAAAGTTTTGAAATTACGTATATTTATTTTATTCCTGTTCCTGTCTTTATTACACGCTCAGGCAGACATCATAGACAGTCTAAAGACACAACCCAGAGACTCGATCGGACTTACAAGTGACTCACTTGTATTGCGTTTTCTGGAAGAGTCCGGCATACCCATTTCCGACAACAATAAAGTAAAGTTACTGAAAAGCGGACGGGAAAAGTTTATCGATTTATTCGAAGCTATCCGGGAAGCCAAACATCATATTCATCTGGAATACTTTAACTTCCGCAACGATTCCATCGCCAATGCCCTATTCGACTTGCTGGCTCAGAAAGTGAAAGAGGGAGTTGAAGTACGTGCTATGTTCGATGCTTTTGGCAACTGGTCTAACAACAAACCTCTAAAAAAGAAACATCTCAAGAAAATACGTGAGCAGGGCATTGAAATTGTAAAGTTCGATCCGTTCACATTCCCTTATATCAACCACGCTGCCCACCGCGACCATCGGAAAATAGCTGTCATCGACGGGAAAATAGCTTATACGGGAGGCATGAATATAGCAGATTACTATATCAACGGTCTGCCTAAAATAGGGACCTGGCGTGATATGCATATGCGCATAGAGGGAAGCGCGGTCAATGACTTACAGGAAATCTTCCTGACAATCTGGAACAAAGAGACCAAACAAAATGTAGGAGGAGCTGCCTACTTTCCACTCCACGAGAGCAAGACGGATAGTACCGACATCATTGTCGCAATCGTCGACCGTACTCCGAAAAAGAACAGCCGAATGCTGAGCCATGCGTATGCGATGAGTATTTATTCGGCACAAAAAAACGTTCACATCGTAAATCCTTACTTCGTGCCGACCTCTTCAATCAAAAAGGCGCTTTACCGAACCATTGATCGGGGGGTGGATGTGACAATCATGGTTTCCTCCGCTTCCGATATTCCATTTACCCCAGACGCTGCACTCTACAAACTTCACAAACTGATGAAAAGAGGGGCAACGGTCTATATGTACAACGGCGGGTTCCATCACTCTAAAATCATGATGGTCGATGATCTGTTTTGCACAGTGGGGACTGCCAATCTGAATAGCCGCAGCCTGCGGTATGACTACGAAACCAATGCTTTTATTTTTGACAAACGGATAACGGGCGAACTGAACACGATGTTTCACGAAGACATCCGGGATTGCACCCAGCTGACTCCCGAATTCTGGAAAAAGCGTTCGCCCTGGAAGAAGTTCGTAGGATGGTTTGCTAATTTATTCACTCCATTTTTGTAATTTTGCGCAAGCGTATATAGTCTTGAGCGAACGTATATATAATTTTGCGCAAGCGTACGTATAGTATTTGAAATTTATTCATTATGAAACAATATTTGGATTTATTAAATCGTGTATTAACCGAAGGCACAGAGAAAAGTGACCGTACCGGAACCGGAACCATCAGCGTCTTCGGTCATCAAATGCGTTTTAACCTTGAGGACGGTTTCCCTTGCCTGACGACCAAGAAATTGCATTTAAAATCAATTATATATGAATTACTCTGGTTCTTGCAAGGAGATACCAATGTGAAGTATCTGCAAGAGCATGGAGTGCGCATCTGGAACGAATGGGCGGATGCAAACGGTGATTTAGGGCATATTTATGGGTATCAGTGGCGTTCGTGGCCTGACTACAACGGGGGATTTATCGACCAAATCAGTGAAACGGTGGAAACGATCAAACACAATCCGGACTCACGTCGTATCATTGTTAGCGCCTGGAATGTAGCGGACTTAGACAACATGAACTTGCCGCCTTGCCACGCCTTTTTCCAATTTTATGTGGCGAACGGCCGATTGAGCCTGCAACTTTATCAACGCAGCGCCGATATTTTTCTAGGTGTTCCTTTCAATATCGCGTCGTATGCATTATTGTTGCAGATGATGGCGCAAGTGACGGGACTGAAAGCGGGAGATTTTATCCATACTTTGGGGGACGCTCATATATACCTGAATCATCTGGAACAAGTGAAACTACAACTTACACGCGAACCTCGTCCGTTACCGCAAATGAACATCAATCCAGATGTAAAAAGCATTTTCGATTTCAAATTCGAGGACTTTGAGTTAGTAAATTATGACCCGCATCCTCACATAGCGGGTGCAGTAGCTGTATGACAATATGAGTAAAATATCAATAATTGCTGCCGTAGACCGCCGTAGAGCAATAGGTTTCCAAAATAAACTCTTGTTCTGGCTGCCCAACGACTTGAAACGTTTTAAGGCATTGACTACCGGAAACACCATAGTTATGGGACGGAAAACTTTTGAGTCACTTCCGAAAGGTGCATTACCGAATCGCAGAAATGTAGTTATCTCTTCCAATCCGGCAATGCAATGTCCCGGTGCGGAAGTGTTTCCTTCGCTCACCGCCGCTTTGCAGAGTTGCAAAGAAGATGAACACGTATATATCATAGGAGGAGCAAGTATCTATCAACAAGCGTTACCATTCGCCGACGAACTTTGTCTGACGGAAATAGACAGTACGGCTCCCGAAGCGGATGTGTACTTCCCGGAGGTCTCTCCGGCCGTGTGGCAAGAAAAAAGCAGAGAGACTCACCCTGCGGACGAGAAACATCTCTGCTCGTATGCTTTTGTCGATTACACAAGGAAATAACTGACTTCCGCTTAGCGCAATCTTATCATCTCATCTGTCACTATCGGTTGATGAGATGATTTGACTAATCTTCATCATCAAAGTCTATATCTATCGGCATCTGTCGCTTGATGGCTTCATGGAAAGATATTAATGTTTCAGTACGAGCCAGACCAAGCGGCTGTAATTTATCATGAATAATGCTCAACAGGTGATGATTGTTTTTAGCGTAAATCTTGATAAACATATCATATTTTCCGGTAGTGAAATGACATTCGACTACTTCGGGTATAGCTTCCAAAGCCTTCGTCACCGAATCAAAAGATTCGGGATCTTTCAGATATATACCGATGTAGGCGCAAGTCTCATACCCTACTTTCTCAGGATCAATAATATATTCTGAACCTTTCAGGATTCCAAGATTTGTCAACTTCTGAATACGTTGATGAATGGCAGCACCGGAAACATTACACGCTCTTGCTACTTCAAGAAAAGGAATACGCGCATTTCCTGCAATCAGTTTCAGGATTTGCTCATCCAAAATATCTATTTGATGATGTCCCATTTTCAAATCAAATTGTTTAAAACGATGAATCTTTTGTGCAAAGTTAGCGATTTTTCGGCAACAAATACTATAAACTATTACTTTTATTTATAGGAGGCGGATAAGTCGCCAATAGTTTGTACCTTTGTAAAAACATAAATATACTATTTATATGAAACAAATTTGCTGTACCATCCTACTATTCTTCGCTTTTGCAGGAAGCCATGCGCAAGATTTTGCGGATTACTTTCAGAACAAAACTTTACGAGTAGATTATATCTTTACCGGAAATGCGGAAAGACAAAATATTTACCTGGATGAATTATCGCAACTTCCGTCTTGGGCAGGACGGCAACACCACCTTTCGGAACTTCCATTGGAGGGCAACGGACAAATCATCGTTAAGGATCTCGCTACCCAACAAACTATTTATAAGACTTCTTTCTCTTCACTGTTCCATGAATGGCTGAGCACAGACGAAGCAAAAGAGACTGCTAAGGGCTTCGAAAATACATTTCTCCTGCCATTTCCCAAACAGCCTGCTGAAGTGGAGATTACTTTGTATTCTCCCCGCAAAGAGGTTATGGCACGCTACAAACACCTTGTCCGTCCGGATGATATACTGATTCATCAACGAGGCGTGTCCCACGTCACTCCGCACCGGTATCTGCTCCGGAACGGAAACGAGAAAGACTGCATTGACGTTGCCATACTTGCTGAAGGCTATACGGATAAAGAGATGGATCTGTTTTACCAAGATGCCGAAAGTGCCCGCGAAAGCCTGTTTTCGCATGAGCCGTTCCGCTCAATGAAGGATAAATTCAATATTGTTGCCGTAGCCAGCCCGTCCACTGATAGCGGTGTAAGTGTTCCTCGCGAGAATGAATGGAAACAGACGGCTGTCCACTCACACTTCGACACGTTCTATTCAGACCGCTATCTGACTACCAGCCGGGTAAAGTCTATCCATAACACTTTGGCGGGTATCCCCTACGAGCACATTATTATCCTTGCCAACACGGACGTCTACGGCGGAGGAGGAATCTATAACTCCTACACACTGACCACCGCCCACCATCCCATGTTTAAACCGGTGGTAGTCCATGAGTTCGGCCACAGTTTTGCCGGGTTGGCTGATGAATATTTTTACGAAAACGATACCATGACGGATACTTATCCACTGGATGTCGAACCGTGGGAGCAAAATATATCAACACGGGTGAATTTTTCCTCCAAATGGGAAGATTTGCTTCCGGCAGGCACTCCGATACCTACTCCTGCCAACAAATGGGAGAAGTTCCCTATCGGGGTATACGAAGGTGGAGGTTACTCTGCCAAAGGTATTTATCGCCCTGCCCATAATTGCCGCATGAAAACAAACGAATACAAGGAATTTTGTCCGGTTTGCCAACGTGCCATCCGGCGTATAATCGAATTCTACGTTCCTTGATGCAAGAATAAGAATGAAATTGTAAAACAGAAATATTATCTAATTTTAAAACCCGAACCTCATGATCAGACTTCAACCAATCAGTACATCTGACCTGCAACATTACAAATTTATGGAAGAACTGCTGGTAGATTCTTTTCCACCGGAAGAGTACCGACAATTGGAACAGTTACGTGAATTCACCGACCGGACAGGCAATTTCCATAACAACATTATTTTTGATGACGACTTGCCGATAGGCTTCATCACCTATTGGGACTTCGGTAACTTCTATTACGTAGAGCACTTTGCAACCAATCCTGCTTTGCGCAACGGAGGGTACGGCAAACGTACGCTGGAATATCTATGCGACTACTTAAAACTCCCCATTGTACTCGAAGTGGAGCGTCCGGTAGAAGAAATGGCAAAGAGACGTATCGGCTTCTACCAACGTCAAGGATTTGTCTTATGGAAGAAAGACTACCACCAGCCTCCTTACAAGCCCGGTGATCACTTCCTCCCAATGTATCTAATGGTACACGGCAACCTTGATCCGGAAAAAGACTACGAAGATATAAAGCATAAACTGCACACGATCGTCTACGGAGTAAAAGAGTGAAGTAGAAAGAATAACAGAACAAAGAAAAGGCTTCCAAAATGATTTGGAAGCCTTTTCTTTATATAATAGGATTAACTAATTATTTCTCACCACGTTTAGTAGCAGAATAGTTAATCTTCAAAGCATAAGATTTTCTGAGGGCATTCTTTACGTCAGTAACGATACCCATCTTTGTCTTTTGGTCTACTTTCAGAGACACAGTCATCTTCGCGGCGTCACCTTCACTCATACTAGCACGTTCCTGGAAAATGAAGTCCTGCACCTCGCCCACTTCAGCATAGCTGTCGTTGAGCTGAATACGACTTTCAGTACCCATTTTCGCACGGTATTCTTGTGTAGGTTCACCTACATAAATGAATGTCACCAATGATTTCTTCTCCAGTTTTTCGAGTTCAGTACCTTGCGGAAGCGTAAACTGCACCTTTAATGTTACCTCACGCATTGTTGTTACAATCATAAAGAAGAACAACAAGGTAAAGATAAGGTCAGGCAACGAAGAAGTATTCAATGCCGGCATTTCACGTTTACCAGTCTTATTAAATTTTCCCATTACTTACTTCTTTTTTTCTCCGTATTTTTTAGGTTCTGCCTCAGAAATACGTTGCGGATAAATCTCACGAACTGCTTTCTGTTGTAAATCGTTCAGTTCCGAATAAGTAACCCCAAATTTTTCTTTAGCCAACTCATCTCTCAATTCATTGTATGCAGCAACCAATTCATTCTGCACACTGATATATGCCTGATAAGAAGATCCACGGTCATTCTGCAAAGAAATTACGTGCTTGTCGTTAACCATGCATGTGCCGAAGAATTCTACATTCTTCTGTGTTTTCTCAGGCATATTTTCTGCATTAGCAACGTTAGCGATAAATTCTTTGGCCTTTTGTCTCAACTGATCAACACCGATATAATCATTTCCGCACATCAAAGCATCATCCTTATTCAGATACACCTGCAAGATGTTACGTTCTTTGATTTTATCCGTATTCTCGTTCTTTTCATCTTCGGGAGGTGGAGGCAAAAGTCTTGCCAAACCACGGTCCGTATCCATTGATGTTGTAATCAAGAAGAAGATCAGCAACAAGAAAGCGATATCCGCCGTAGAACTTGAGTTAATATCAGGAACTTTTCTTTTTCCTTTTGCCATTGTAATTACTTTTTAATTGAGTACTCTCAATTGATTATGATAATTTTTTCTTTATACCACTTGCAATGATTGCAACAATTGTTACAAACAACAGGATGTAAATAGAATAAAGGAACATATCAGTCAGCTTCAACCAGAAAGGAACGTTGTCAGTACCATCATAACCCGGAATCTGCATAGGTGTACCGTCACCCATAGCCCAAGCTACAACTAAAACAACAACCAAAAGAACCAGACCAAGCAAAGACTTAATAGCGGCTGCCGGGCTGTCTTTCAAAGCTGCACCAAATTGGAATACTGCGGCAACTAAAGTAGCGGCAATAGCAATACCAAACAAAGCATACATCAAATAGAGTAAGGCATCTGTCTGGGCCGGTTGCCACATTTCGGGATCTACTCCCGGGATCACTGCCGCTCCAGTAGCGTCTCCTCCGAAGAAGAAGAGCCCCATCACGATCAGGATAATAGCAAACATCGCATACAATGCGTAATACGATATTCTATATGTTAACTTACTCATTTCGAATTATTTTTTATATTTCAGGTTATATTTGATCACCATGTCAAGCAAAGAGATAGAAGAATCTTCCATTTCACTTGTAAGAGCTTCAATCTTAGAAAGTACGTAGTTGTAGAATACCTGAAGGATCAATGCTACGATCAAACCGAAGATTGTTGTAATCAAGGCCACTTTCATACCACCTGCAACAACTGTCGGAGAGATATCACCTACCTGCTGGATTTTATCAAATGCCTGCACCATACCGATTACAGTACCCAAGAATCCGAGTGACGGAGCCATTGCGATAAACAGTGTGATCCAAGAACATCCTTTTTCAAGGTAACCAGCCTGTACACCACCGTAAGATACAACTGACTTCTCAACTACGTCGATACCTTGATCGATTCTCATCAAACCTTGGTAGTAGATAGAAGCAACAGGACCTCTAGTGTTACGAGCAATGTCTTTTGCAGCTTCAACGTCACCTTTTTCCAAAGCAGCTTCGATAGATGCCATGAATTTTTTTGTGTTGATTTCAGCCAAGCTCAAATAGATGATACGTTCGATACAGAAAGCCAAACCAATCACCAAAGCGATAGCTACCAAACTCATGAAAGATGCAGTACCTTCGATGAATTTAACTTTGATTTCCTTGTGAATACCACCTTCTTCTGCAGCAGGAGCAGCAGCAGTTGTAGCTTCAGCAGCAGGAGCAACAGCTTGTTGTTCAGTTTGTTCTGCTGCAGGAGCGTCTTGAGCCTGAGCAAGTTGAGTTGAGCCAAATGTTAAGGCCCCAATCACAGCAACAATTGCGAATAACTTTTTCATTGTGTGTCTAATTTTTAAGATTAATTAATTGATTATTATTATTGTTTTTACTTCTCGTTTCACATTCAATTTCTGCGGAGAGACGGGGATTCGAACCCCGGATACACTTTTGGTGTATACACGCTTTCCAGGCGTGCCTCTTCAACCACTCGAGCACCTCTCCCTATGGGTTTTCTGTATTTTCAGCTACAAATGTATCCTTTTTTTTCTTTTCTTGAAGCATTATCCCTTTTTTATCTCGAATAAATACTGCAAATTAATATAATTTAAAACCTTTCGTGCCTTATTTGCGGAATCCGAACACTTTTAGCGCATTTTCAGAAGTGACCTGAGCCACGTATTCAAGGCTCTTCTGATAAATTTCCGCTACTTTGGCAAGGGTATCTTTCACGTTGGCGCTTTCATTTCTCTTCCCGCGATTCGGAACGGGGGTCAAATAAGGAGAGTCGGTTTCGAGCACAATACGCTCCAAAGGAACGGTCAACAGGGTTTCCGGCAACGTCGACTTTTTGAAAGTGACCACTCCGTTAATGCCCAGCATGAAACCATCGAACTCCAGCAGTCTAGCCGCTTCTTCCGGCGTTCCGGTAAAGCTATGGAAAATCCCTTTTAATGCGGTTTTCTTATAGGGTTCCATTACCTTATATATATAATCAAATGCTTCTCTCGTATGAATAACAACCGGCAATTCATATTCAAGCGCCCATTCGATCTGTCTTTCAAAGACCAAAAGCTGCTCTTTCAGAAAAGTCCGGTCCCAATAGAGGTCCAGACCGATCTCACCGATAGCCACAAAATGATTGGGAGCCGACAAACGTTCACGTACAATTGCCAATTCCTGCTCATACGTCTCATTCACCGAAGTAGGGTGCAATCCAATCATCGGATAACAAAGATCCGGATATTTCGCACAAACGGATAATAAAGCGTCAATCGTCGTACTGTCAATATTGGGCATAAAAATAGACGAGACACCGGCATGGCGCGCACGCTCCATAACTTGCGGCAAGTCTTCGGCAAATTCTTCTAAGAAAAGGTGTGAATGGGTGTCTATCAACATGATAACTAATTTTCTTCTTTTACTTTCTCGCTGGAACGGTAATAATATATCAGTCCATAATCACGGCACTTATCCAAACGATCCTCGTTTGGAGTAACGTCTTGATATTTCGCTTCTACCTGATTCCAGATATCCAAAATCAGTTCATCGGCACGCTCACGCATAGAGGCCAGCTCATCAAGACTACGGTTGGTCAATGCCTGATAATTCTTTTGCCGTTCATAACTGTCCAGAAAAATATCGTAATGCACTTTTACACGTGCAATGGTCGGGTTATAAATAGGTATACCGCCCTGTCCTGTCCGGCGTTGCTCGCCTTCAATGATTTTCTTCCCCCACTCCACCAACGAAGCCTCACTCAACAGATCGGGCACGACATTGGCATCGGGCAGATCGTACAGTTTTTTGTGTACCGCTTTTATCTCGTCACGAAGCACAGCCAAATTGAGCACTTGGATAAAATGAGAAATATACAACCGGGCGGTTTTCACATTTGCCTGGTGCTTGCGACTAGCCCGAGACTGATTCTCGTAACATTGCGTATAGTAAATTTGCGCAGCCTCGAACCTCTGCAGGAAGTTACGTGCCTCGAACAGCGTCTTTAATGAAATAGCCAAATCGCGTACATTATATACATCCCCTTTTTCGACCGCCGCTTTCAGCGCCCGAACTCTCGCTTGATCTGTATTTGGTAATCGTCTATAAGGCATGCTTCAAGGACTTAGCTACATTTCACGGTACATTAACAATTTCACCAGGTTCTTCAGTTCTTTTTTTCTTTCCTCAGCCACTCCCACTGCGGCAAGGCTTTCCATAGCAAGCGTGTAATAGCCGCGCATTTTGTTTTCGCAGACACTACGAATGTCCAGTTGGTTATACAATTCAGTAACCGCTTTTATTTTCTCGGCCGGCTGACAAGCTTCCGCATTCAGCCAACGGTTCAGTTCCTCCCTCTGTTTCGCATCCGCACGATCCAATGCCTTGATGAGCATATATGTTTTTTTGTTGCACAGGATGTCTCCGCCTATTTTCTTTCCGAACACTTCCGGATCTCCATAAACGTCCAACAAGTCATCTTGCAACTGGAATGCAACGCCTATCTGCATTCCGAATTTATATAGATTTTCCGCATCTTCGGCAGTCGCCCCCGCCAAGATAGCGCCAATCTTAAGACTGCCCGCAAGCAGCACCGCTGTTTTCAGGCGGATCATTTCAATATACTCGTCTTCCGTCACATCACCGCGGGATTCAAATTCCATGTCCAGCTGCTGTCCCTCGCAAATCTCAAGCATAGTCAGGCTAAACAGATCCATCACCTCTTTCAAGTGTTCCGCCGGGCAAGCCGTCATATAGCGGAATGCCAGAATCAGCATAGCGTCTCCCGACAGCACAGCCGTGTTATCATTCCAGACTTTGTGCACGGTCGGTTTTCCCCTACGCATATCCGAACGGTCCATCAAATCATCATGCAACAACGTGTGGTTGTGGTACACCTCGATAGCAGTAGCCGACTCATAGATAGAAGCAACATCCTCCCGATACAAATTGTACGCCATCAACATTAATACGGGGCGTATCCGCTTCCCACCCAGAGAAAGAGTATATTCGATCGGTTCATAAAGTCCTTTCGGTGTCCGGGTAAATTGGATATCTGCAATATATTTATTTATTTTATCAAGTAGTTGAGAAGCTGTATACATGAGGATGGAGAAAATATTTAATGAATGAAAAGAGGCTGCTTTCGGCAGCCTCCCAAATTATTGTGTTACAAATTACTGCAATCTGAACATTACAGGAACTGTAAATTTAACACGTACCGGTTTTCCGCGCTGCATACCTGGTTTCCACTTCGGCATGGTGTTAATCACACGGAGGGCTTCCTTGTCCAAGTACGGGTCAACGCTACGTACTACTTTTGCGTCTACAATACTACCGTCCTTGTTGACAACGAACTGTACGATAACACGTCCTTGAGTTCCGTTTTCCTGAGCGATAGTCGGATATTTGATGTTTTTAGCCAGATATTGCATCAAAGCTGCCTGACCGCCGGGGAAATCCGGCATGTTTTCTACAACTTCAAAGATAGTCTGTTCTTCCGGCTCTTCTTCAACTACTTGCACCGGAACATATTTTACTTCTACCGGAGCCACATTATCTTCGTTGATAATGGTAGTTGTTTCATCAATTTCTGCTTTATCGTCGACAATTTCCAGCAATTCAGCCACCTTCGGAGCTTCGGGTGGTGGTGGAGCTTGTTGTTCAGGGGTCTCGGTGATAGGAATGATTTCCTCTTCAAACACAACGTCAGCTACTGCCTGGCTTGTATCAATTTTCACGTCACGCTGGGTCCATTCGAACGCCACGAACATGAAAGCCAACACTACCACGTAACCAACGAGCAGCCATGTAGACTTCTTGCCTTCCAGGTCTGCTTTGGGTGATTTTTTAACTTCCATAAAATAATTAATATAATGATTAATAAAAAAAGTGTCTTCCTATGTGTCTCTGGGCAAATATAGTACATTTTCAGATAACCGTCCACCTCTTCCCTTCTTTTTATCCGGCTTTTTAACTTTTTTAATTCTTTCGGACTTATCCGGCTCCTTTTAACGGCAAATGCATGGTTGATTTTCAAAATAAATGTATCTTTGGCGGACAAATCAGAAGAACTGAATATGAAAAAGATAACAATAGCAATCGACGGTTTCTCTTCTTGCGGAAAAAGTACAATGGCCAAAGACCTTGCCCGCGAAGTAGGATACATTTACATTGACAGCGGAGCTATGTATCGCGCGGTCACCTTATATAGTATAGAAAACGGCATTTTCGACGGGAACGACATCGACACGGAAAAGCTGAGAAAAGAAATCAGAAACATCCGTATTTCATTCCGCCTGAATCCGGCGACCGGACGGCCGGACACGTACCTCAACGGTGTAAATGTGGAGAACAGAATCCGGACGATGGAGGTGTCGTCTAAAGTCAGTCCCATCAGCGCACTCGATTTCGTACGCACAGAAATGGTAGCGCAGCAACAGGCAATGGGAAAGGAAAAAGGCATTGTGATGGACGGACGTGACATCGGAACGACCGTTTTCCCGGAAGCCGAGTTGAAAATTTTCGTAACCGCCACACCCGAGATCCGTGCCCAACGCCGTTACGACGAGTTGAAGGCGAAAGGCCAGGAAGCCAGCTTCGACGAGATTCTGGAGAACGTGAAACAACGGGATTATATCGACCAGCATCGGGACGTCAGCCCATTGCGGAAAGCAGAGGACGCTCTGCTGCTGGATAATACGAACCTGACAATCGAGCAGCAGAAAGAATGGCTGTTTGAACAGTTCAACAAAGTAAGTGGCATTCAATAACCGCAGATAACGACCGCAAATTATGATTAAGGTAGAGATTGACGAAGGTTCCGGCTTCTGCTTCGGTGTGGTGACGGCCATCAACAAGGCAGAGGAGGAATTGGCAAAAGGAGAAACACTTTATTGTCTCGGAGACATCGTTCACAATAGCCGAGAGGTGGAAAGACTTAAAACGATGGGATTAATCACCATCAACAGGGAGGAATTCAAGCAGTTGCGGAATGCAAAAGTACTGCTCCGCGCGCACGGAGAACCGCCTGAAACTTATATGATCGCCCGCGAGAATAATATAGAAATCATCGACGCGACTTGCCCGGTGGTGTTACGCTTGCAAAAACGTATCAAACAGGAGTTTCTGCAAGACGCCGCCAACGATGAAAAACAGATTGTGATTTATGGCAAAAACGGTCATGCGGAGGTGCTGGGACTAGTGGGACAGACCGACGGGAAAGCGATTGTCATCGAGAAGGCAGAGGAAGTAAAGAAGCTGGACTTGAATAAAAGTATCCGTCTCTTCTCGCAGACCACCAAGTCGCTGGATGAGTTTCAGGAAATTGTAGCGTATATCAAACAGAATATTTCATCGGAAGCGACATTCGAATACTACGATACGATTTGTCGCCAGGTGGCAAACCGTATGCCCAAGTTAAGGGAGTTTGCGGCTACACACGATCTGATATTTTTCGTCAGCGGGAAGAAAAGTTCAAATGGAAAGATGTTGTTTGAAGAGTGCCTGAAAGTGAACGCCAATTCACATTTAATTGACAATGAAAAGGAAATAGACCCTTCCCTACTCCAAAATGTACAGTCAATCGGTGTTTGCGGAGCTACCTCCACCCCCAAATGGCTGATGGAAAAAATATATAACCACATTCAGTCGCTTATAGAAGAAAGCAAATAGCTGCAATTTGAACATTTTTAATGTTTTCTTCATACGAAAAGAAACTTCATAACCATTGCTTTCAACTTTTTATTGTACATTTGCCACGTCAAACTAATTAATGAAAAGATTGTGTTATGGGAACAGTTAAGTGTATCGGAATCTTGACTTCCGGAGGTGACGCCCCCGGAATGAACGCAGCTATACGTGCGGTGACACGTGCGGCTATCTATAACGGATTGCAAGTTAAAGGTATATATAGAGGGTACAAGGGCCTTGTGACAGGCGAAATCAAAGAGTTCAAAAGTCAGAACGTAAGTAATATCATCCAACTGGGCGGTACTATCCTGAAAACAGCGCGCTGCAAGGAGTTTACCACTCCGGAAGGACGTCAACTAGCCTACGATAACATGAAAAAAGAAGGTATTGACGCTTTGGTAGTCATCGGTGGAGACGGCTCGTTGACGGGGGCACGCATTTTTGCACAGGAGTTTGATATTCCTTGTATCGGACTTCCGGGAACAATCGACAACGACCTTTATGGCACGGATACCACTATCGGATATGACACGGCATTGAATACGATTCTGGACGCTGTGGATAAAATTCGCGACACGGCAACCTCGCACGAACGTTTGTTCTTCGTCGAAGTAATGGGACGCGACGCAGGTTTCCTTGCGCTGAACGGAGCAATCGCTTCGGGAGCCGAAGCCGCCATCATTCCGGAGTTCAGTACGGAAGTCGACCAATTGGAAGAGTTTATCAAGAACGGATTCCGCAAATCGAAGAATAGTAGTATCGTACTAGTGGCGGAAAGCGAACTGACCGGAGGAGCGATGCACTATGCCGAACGTGTAAAGAACGAATACCCGCAATACGACGTACGTGTAACGATTTTGGGACACTTGCAACGCGGAGGTAGCCCGACTGCTCACGACCGTATTTTGGCAAGCCGACTTGGGGCTGCCGCTATCGACGCTATCATGGAAGACCAACGTAACGTAATGATCGGTATCGAACATGACGAAATTGTTTACGTACCGTTCAGCAAAGCGATTAAAAATGACAAGCCGATAAAAAGAGATCTTGTGAATGTATTGAAAGAGCTTTCTATCTAAGGCTCGGAATAATAAATAAAACGCAGATTAACACGGATAACGCAAATAAAATTTAATCTTTCTTTGCGCAAATCCGCGTTAATCCGCATTTCCTTTTTTTCCTCTTAGGAAGAAATCCATCGTGCCAACGAACGTTCCGTGACTTCCCACAGTAGCTCCCTCTGCACGTGATGAACGTATTTATCCGATAATTTTTTCCGACGATTGCTAGCATACAGTTGCCCCGTCACTCCGGCTTCTTTCTCATCCAACAACAAACCGATAGCGGTGGAAGCCCCTTGTGCGGGCTTGCGAATAAAAGGCCGGAAGAAAATATCCGTCAGCGGGTCAAACCACTTATGCATAGTAATAATATTAGTAGAGACAATGCCCGGATCGGCAGCATTGACGGTAATTCCTTTATCACGGAGTAGCTTGGACAGTTCAATGGTAAACAACAATAAAGCCAGTTTCGTATTGCTGTAAACGGGAATTCTCCAAAATTCTCCGACCTTGCCTCTGTGAAAGAAATCGGGAAGTTCAATACGCCCGATCGCATAAGTGCAAGACACCATGTTTACAATTCGCGCACCGCGCACCATCGCAGGAATCAGTTTCCGGGTAAGCAGATAAGGTCCTACATAATTCACGCTAACCGTTCGCTCAAACCCATCTACGGTAATATGAAGTCCCGTTTCCATCGTTCCCGCATTATTCATCAGCAGAGAAACAGGAAGGTTACGTTCTAATATCCGGTCGGCAAAAGAAGCTACGGATTGCATGGAAGCCAAATCAAGAGCCATAACTTCCAGATTCGGGTTCCCGGTTTCTTCAATCAAACAAGCGCGGACAGTCTCCGCCTTTTGGGGGTTGTAACAAGCCATTATTACCTGATAACCAGCTTTGGCAACGGCACGTGTGATTTCCGTTCCCATCCCTCCGTCCGCACCGGTAATGATAGCCCATTTTATATCATTCATTTCTTTTCCAATTTTTCAATCTCCTTTTGCAGACAAGGAGGTAACGTTTCTTTTAAATGTTGATGGCAAGCCATTTCTATCGAATACATACGGCCTATGCAGTAATTACTGTGTCCACAGCTGCAACGGGCCTGCTCCTCCTGCTTCATCCGGTTCACAAATCCAGGTTCGTTGAGTAAGGCACGTCCCATCTGCACAGCTTCAAAGCCCGCATCGAGCACTTCATCTATCTTCTGACGGGCAACGAGTCCGCCAACATAAATCAAGGGAGCTTCCGGAAGAGCTTCCCGGAACTTTAAGGCGTCTTTCAGGAAATAAGCCTCTTCAAAAGGTACGGACGGAATCATCCATTTTCCGAACATCCGGACGCCGTATTTCAGCCACCAACAGTCCATGTAGTGCGCCATCGAGCGAATCGGCATCGCTCCCCGCATCACATACATCGGGGCTTTGCTGACAAAGCCTCCACTCAGCACCAGTCCGTGAGCACCCAGCTCCAGAAGCCGCTTCGCCACCTGAATGGATTCGTCTATTTCCATTCCGCCTTTGAAACCGTCGCGCATATTCATTTTGACAATCACCGCCATGTCATTGCCCGCCGCTTTCATCACCTCTTCCATCACCAGATCCATAAAACGCATCCGGTTCTCCAGCGAGCCTCCGAACTCGTCTTTGCGATGGTTGGTGTAAGGTGAGAGGAATTGGCTGATTAAATAACCGTGTCCGGCATGCACTTCCACCGCATCAAACCCCGCTTCTCGTGCCAAGTTGACAGCGTTTCCGTAAGCCTGTGCCATTTCCGGAAGTTCTTCCTGTTCCATTCCACGCACAAACGTAGGCGAATAGAGGTTAAAACCAGAAGAAGCGGATATAGGCGTGACACCGCAAATCTTTTTGTGGGACATATTTCCGCAATGCCCTATCTGGATACCTACCGCAGCACCCTCGTCGTGCACGGCTTTTGTCAATTCATTCAAACGGGAAATTATGGACGGACGCATCCATAACTGACGATCGAAAGAGAGCCCGCTTTGCGTCACGGCGGCATAAGCTACGGTCGTCATCCCCACTCCTCCCGCAGCAACCGAGCGGTGGTAATCCAATAGCATCTGCGAGGGAGTATTGCCCGGACACATACTTTCAAACGCTGCCGAACGTATCGTCCTGTTCCGCAGCGTCAAAGGGCCGAAAGTGACCGGAGTGAAAAGTTTAGATTCCATAGTAGTTTATATTTATTCAAGTCTTAATTCTAGTCTTAATTCAATTCGTGATAAAAAAATCTCCTAGTAGAGAAAAGGAAACACCCGCTTCCGTGTGCCTACCGCGTCGCCGAATTCCTCGCGATAACGTTTCCAAATGGCGTCGGCTCGCGGAACGAGGTTTGCAATCGTCCACCAAAGGAAAACAAGTCCGGAAAGCGAACAGGTAAGAATTGCCCAGCCTGCCCATTCTACGATTTCACCGAAATAATTGGCGGAAGTCACATAGCGGTACATGCCTTTCTGTGGCAGATAATGCCGTGTGTCTCCCGGTTTACGCAAATGGCGGATGATATAATCGGACGACCAGTTCACCAGCATACCCGTGAAAAACAGCAAAGTACCTATTATAAAGTACGGGGAGGTGAACCAATCGGACTGGTACATCGTTGCGGGGGCAAGGTAGAAAATCCATTCTCCTTGCATATATCCATTCAACAGATTGAAAAGGATTCCCATTGACATGATGGCCAACGGCATTTTACTTTTTCCTTTCAATAACAAAGGGAAAATGAAAGCCCGTTGAAAATAATGCAGTTGGAAGAATAAAAAGAAGGTCAATATCACCGGCTCAAAGCGGCGTTCCGAATACATCCACATCACGCACATCACGAGGAAGACCGGAGCTTCCATCAGTATCCAAGCCAGTTTGTTTGAAATAGCCGCTCCCCACGAAGACGTGCGGAAGATTCCGTATCCTGCTTTCACGAAGTAGAGAGCGACAAAAACAATCAGGGCAATCAAGCTCATTACACCCAAAAACAGATTAAAAGCTGCTAAATTCATATTGAAGTTCTTTTGTAATGCACAAAAATAGCAAAAATGAAAATAATAGCCACACAAAATGTCTTTTAAATATTAAACTTACCAAAATAACAACTACACTTTGGATTCAAGAATTTACCATCGAAGGACTCGCGGGCAACGATTGCACATAATTCACTGATTTACACCAGTATACAAAGGGCAAGTTATCAAATAGAGAAAAGGCGTTTTAACACGATGTTAAAACGCCTTTCTTGGTAGGCAGAAACCGCCTTTCCTTGACACCAAGAACGCTCTTTTCTCCATAAGAGGAGACGAGGGAGCTATTCGAAATGTTAATTATGTTATTATTTCCAATTTTATATTTCCTCGCATCTCAGCATCTCCCATCCCCGGAATTGAAGAAGTAAACGATGAAGAGTTGTGCCTTTCGCCAATTGGCGAGCTATTTTATCTTCACTATATTGATGCAACTGCCTGCGCCCTTCCTCTGCTTGTGCCGCAAGTTCCGCATCGGTAGCAGTACGTGCCGCGTATTTCAACTCCAGAATATAGCTGTGCTCTATATCTGGATAACGCTGCTTGTCAGGCAGAAGGAAAAAGTCACAGTAACCATAATTCATCTCCAGCTCAGGCTCTACCAGATAATAGGAAGCGAGTGCCAGATAGGCCTTGAGGAAACCTTGCAGGTTTCTTTCCCCTTCCATTCCGTCACGTATAGAGGAATTCTCATGATAAGCACCGGCTATGGACTCAAAGAACGGTTTCCAATGACCGTCGTAAACCAAATCGTCTATCTGGTCTTTCAAATGAGAAAGATTTAACGGATGAATCTGTTGATAATAATCACGCAGGAAACCGAAATATTGCTCGCGTACACAATGATTGGGGATGCACATCCGCAGCCGGTCACCACGTGTGCCGCAAATTGTAAGCAATCCGTAATAATAGAGCAGGCTACGAAAATTATCAATATCCACTATCCTCTCCGCCGGAAATGAAGTGTGAAGGTTCACCAGAATCTCTCCTTTTGCAGCAATCTCCTCAATCGTGCTCATACGACTTCCTTCACGGCTACTGTCATGATCGATACGGGCAAGCATCTTCAGTTTACTGTAATCGGTACGAATATTTTTATCTACCATGTCTTCGGGAGAACGATGAAAGTCAATCTGGCTACGCAAATAGTATAACGTCATGTCGCAATTAAAAACTCTATCATCATTCAAGCTCATCCGTGCAAAGCAATAATTATCATACCACGGCTTCATCTCCGATATCATCGCTTCCACCTCACCGGTCAACAAACCATTTGATTTATAATAAGTAAACATCTCACGCACTTCCGTTTCACTGAATCCCATCATTGCATTGAAGCGAGAATCAGTCGATATATTCCAATCTATATTATATCCACTAGACAAGTCGTCCAGTGTGACCGGACTAACTCCCATCAGGAAAATGCGGTTGAACATTCCCTTATATTGCTTGAAATATTCCCGATAAAATCCACTGGCGTGTGCCAGACCATGAAACATTTTCTGACCGTGTTCGCTCAATATGACATTCGTGAAGTTATCATATTCGTCAATTATCAGATACAAAGGATATCCCTTTTCCTTTGCTTCCAATTCAATATAAGCCAGTTTAGCTTTCGGATTCTCAATGCTCAATACTCTCGATTCAAAATCATCATTGTAGAATGAGGCATATTGCTGGGCAAACTTATCAATGACCAAACCGCAATACTCATTAAAACTCGTCATCAACCCGTCGCCTACGCCTGAACAACCGGCTTTGGAAAAATCGAAATAAAGAACCTGAAAACGATTGCGTTCTTCAGTGGGATGCGTGCCAATCCATAAATCGCCAAAATACTTGTCAAAGTTGTCCCGCTGCAATATATCGTAATAAGTACGCATCATGCTTAAGAAAAGACTTTTCCCGAATCGTCTCGGACGAATAAGAAACAAATAATTGGGCATTTGCTCAATCAGCGGCAGATACCTGGTCTTATCTACCAAATAACAATTATCACTTCTCAATTGGTTAAAATCCGATATTCCATAAGGTATTCTTTTCACTTGACTCATAATCCAACTGACTTTTATAGATGTATTGGCAAAGTTAATCTATTCTACCGAATAAAAAAACGTTAGCGGAAGTATTGTTTTCATTCACACCGTTCCCCGGACAGAATCGAGACTCAATATCTATTCGGGGAACATTTTACATTATATAGAAAAAGGATCGATGCGGATCAGCGTTTCTTGATCGGAACATAGGCCAGTTCCTCAAGAACGTTCTTATAAGCAGGACGAATAATACGTTTTCCGTCAAAGGTCAGCTCCTCATTACGGTGTGCACACCAGCCGACAATACGAGCCATTGCGAACAAAGGAGTGAAAATTTCCTGCGGCAGTCCGATCATTTCGTACACAAAACCGGAATAGAAATCAATATTGCTGGATACCGTCTTTCCATTGTTCTTCACACGTCCGAAAGTAGCGATAGCACGTTCTTCCAGCAGTTCGAGGAAAGCAAACTCACTCTCTCTGCCCTTCTCACGGGCAAGGTCACGGGCAAGTTCCTTCAGCAGAAGTGCACGTGGATCGGAAATGGTGTAGACAGCATGACCGATACCATAGATAAGTCCGGTTTTATTGTACACTTCCTTGTTCAACATACGAGTGAAATAAGTATCTATTTCATCCACATTCGTCCAATCTTTGATATTTTCTTTCAAGTGGTGGAACATATCCGCCACTTGGATATTCGCTCCTCCATGAAGCGGACCTTTCAACGAACCGATACCGGCAGCGATGGCCGAGTAGGTATCCGTTCCGGTAGAGGAAGTGACACGGACCGTAAAGGTAGAGTTGTTACCTCCACCGTGCTCTGCCTGAAGAATCAATAACAAGTCGAGTGTGCGAGCATCCAATTCGGTATAGTCCTTCTTCAGCATATATAAGAAATTTTCGGCAATAGAAAGCTTTTCCTGCGGATGGCGGATATGCAGAGAACGCCCGAAAGTAGCATGACGAAGCATATTATAAGCGTATGCAATGATAGTGGGAAACTTCGAAATCAGCTCAATACTTTGGCGCATCAGGTTGTCTCTGGAGGTATCGTCCGCATTCGCATCAAAACGGTACATCTCGAGCACGCTGCGCGACAAAATATTCATAATATTGCTTCCCTCCAACTCAATAATATTCATTTTCGTCTTCTGCTCCAACGGCATGTTGTCGTTGATCAGTTCACGGAAAGAAAGCAGTTCTTCCTTGTCCGGCAAGCGTCCCGAAAGCAGCAGGTAGGCCACTTCCTCAAAGCCGAAACGTTTCTCCTTGATAATGGCATGAGAAATATCTTCCACGTCATAACCGCGATAGAACAATTTTCCCGGTATAGGCTTCAATCCGCCTCCCGGAACACGTTCGTAACCGACCACGTTACCGATTTTAGTCAGACCTACCAGAACTCCTGTGCCGTCTTCGTTACGCAGTCCGCGCTTCACGTCAAATTTGGGGAACAATTCATTGTCAATCCGGGTAGCTTCCTTCATCTCTTCGGAAAGCTTGTAAATCAAGTACTCTTTCTTCATTTTCTTTGTCTTTATTCGTTACTTCTATTTTTCTATTCTTTCCACGATTTCACGGGTGAAAGCGGAAGTGGAGAGGGAGACTCCATTCGGCATGAAACGAGCGAGGTCATGGGTGGCACGCGCATCCAAGAAACTCTGTTCCAAAGCTTTCTCGATAAGAGCTGCCGCTTCTTTCCAACCCAAATACTCAAGCATCATGACTGCCGAAAGTATGATAGAGCAAGGATTCACCACATCTTTGCCCACAATAGCAGGCGCTGTTCCATGCGTGGCTTCAAAGATGGCATGCCCCGTTTTATAATTGATGTTGGCTCCGGGAGCAATCCCGATACCACCCACCATTGCCGCCAATTGGTCGGAAACGTAGTCTCCATTAAGGTTCAGAGTGGCTATGACCGAGTAATCTTCAGGGCTCAGAAGCATATTTTGCAGGAAAGCGTCGGCAATGCAATCCTTAATTACCAATCGTCCGTCTGCCAACGCGTCGGCAAATTCACGCTGCGCCAATTCGTAGCCCCATTTCTTGAAACCGCCTTCGGTGAACTTCATTATATTTCCCTTGTGAACCAACGTTACGGAGGGCAGATGATGGTCTAACGCGTATTGGCAAGCAGCACGCACGAGACGTTCCGTACCTTCCCGCGAAACCGGTTTCACACCGAAAGAGGAGCTCTCCGGGAAACGTACCTTTGTCACACCCATCTCGTCTTTCAGGAATTTATAAAACTTTTCCGCTTCCGGAGTGCCTGCTTCCCATTCAATACCTGCATAAATGTCTTCCGTATTTTCACGGAACACGCACATATTTACTTTTTCGGGTGCTTTCACCGGCGACTGTACTCCCGGATACCAACGGACGGGACGAAGACAGACGTATAAATCAAGCGTCTGGCGTAACGCCACATTCAACGAACGGATACCGCCTCCGACAGGCGTCGTCAACGGACCTTTAATACCAATCAGATACTCCTGAAATGCCTTCATCGTCTCCTCCGGTAGCCAAGAACCTGTCGCATTAAAGGCACGTTCTCCCGCCAACACTTCTTTCCACTCGATACGGCGTTTGCCACCGTACGCTTTCTGAACAGCTGCATTGACTACGGCTTGCATGGAGGGAGTAACTTCCGCTCCCACTCCATCACCGGTAATATAAGGTACGGTAGGCACATCGGGCACTGACAGCGTACCATCTGCTTGCATAATTATTTTGCTCATGATTTTTATTTTTCTTGTCTTTTTTAAATTATCTGGCATTCAAGGCAGAACCGGCACGGAACCAAGCTATCTGCTGTTCATTATAAGTGTGTTGCACTTCAAAGCTCTCTTTCGTCCCGTCTTCGTGATGGAGAACGACAGTCAGGTTGCGTCCCGGAGCGAAGTCCACCAAACCAAGCACGGACAGAAGGTCGTGTTCACGAATTTTATCATAATCGGCTTTGTCTACAAAAGTGAGGGCAAGCATACCCTGTTTCTTCAGATTCGTTTCATGAATACGGGCAAAACTCTTGGCGAGAATGACACGTACATTCAGAAAACGCGGTTCCATAGCCGCATGCTCACGACTGGAGCCTTCACCGTAATTTTCTTCGGCCACGACAATAGACGGCACTCCTTCGGACTTATACATTTTTGCCGTACCGGAAACAGTTCCGTAAGTGTTGGTAGAACGGTTCCAAACCTTGTTCGTCTCACCGTTGAAGGCATTGACAGCTCCCATCAATATGTTATCCGAAATATTTTCCAGATGTCCCCGGAAACGGAGCCACGGACCTGCCATCGAAATATGATCAGTAGTACATTTGCCTTGCGCTTTGATCAATAAAGGCATATTCAATAAATCTTGACCATCCCAAGCTGGGAAAGGAGCCAACAGTTGCAAGCGTTGTGAATCCGGCTTCACCCTGATTTCCGTCTCTCCTCCATGAGGAGCAACGTAACCCTCGTTTCCTTGCGCAAAGCCGTTCAAAGGAAGTTCATCTCCCACCGGTTCAGACAGCTTCACCTTCTCGCCGTCATGATTCACCAGTCTGTCTTTCAAAGGATTGAAACAGAGGTCACCCGCAATTGTCAGTGCCATCGTCAGTTCCGGAGAAGCGACAAAAGCGTATGTATTCGGATTGCCGTCGGCACGTTTGGCAAAGTTACGGTTGAAGGAAGTGACAATTGAATTTTTCCGCGTCGGATCATCCGTCTCACGTTTCCACTGCCCAATACAAGGGCCACAGGCGTTTGCCATAATTGTAGCTCCTATCTGTTCAAAAGCTTCTATCATTCCATCCCTCTCGGCAGTGGCACGAATCTGCTCCGAACCCGGATTCACAATCAACGGAGCGGCTACACTCAGGTTCTTTTCGGCAACCTGCTTCGCCAGAGAAGCGGCACGGCTCAAATCCTGATAGGACGAATTGGTACACGAACCGATCAATCCCACTTCCATCTTACGCGGGTAACCGTTCAACAACACCTTCTCCGCAAACTTGGAAATAGGAGTGGCAGCGTCCGGTGTGAAAGGGCCGTTTATATAAGGCTCGAGTTCAGACAGGTCTATTTCAATGACGCGGTCGTAATACTTAGTCGGTTCCTCCGCCACTTCATCGTCAGCACGAAGGTCGGCGGCAACGGTCTCTGCCAGTTCAACCACCCGCTCTCTTCCGGTAGCTTTCAAATAGGTAGCCATACGCTCGTCAAACGGGAACAATGAGGTGGTAGCCCCCACTTCGGCCCCCATGTTACAAATGGTCGCCTTCCCGGTAGCCGAGAGCGATTCGGTTCCTGGACCAAAGTATTCGATAATGGCGTTCGTTCCCCCTTTTACGGTAAGAATTCCGGCAAGTTTCAAAATCACATCTTTCGGAGAAGCCCAGCCGTTCAGTTTTCCGGTCAGGCGGACACCGATGATTTTCGGCATTTTGAGTTCCCACTCCATACCGGTCATGACGTCCACCGCATCCGCACCGCCAACCCCGATAGCAACCATGCCCAGTCCACCCGCATTTGGCGTGTGCGAGTCGGTCCCTACCATCATTCCACCGGGAAAAGCATAGTTCTCGAGTACAACCTGATGGATAATTCCAGCTCCCGGTTTCCAGAAACCGATTCCGTAGCGGGAAGATACGTCACGAAGGAAATCGTACACTTCTTCATTGGTCAGCCTTGCAGTGGCAATATCTTCTTTTGCACCTTTATACGCTTGTATCAAATGGTCACAATGCACCGTAGAAGGCACAGCAACTTGATCTTTGCCCGCATTCATAAATTGAAGCAGAGCCATCTGGGCTGTCGCATCCTGCATCGCAACACGGTCGGGACGAAAATTCACATAATCTTCCCCTCTCTGGTAATCTTTCACATCAGCCACATCATACAAATGGGCATACAGTATTTTTTCGGCCAACGTCAAAGGACGTTTCAATATAGCCCGTACGTGTTCTACCTTTCCTTTATAAGCAGTGTAGAAAGCTTCTAACATAGTTGCATCGTATACCATATCACTTTTTGTTTTTTTAGTCTATCTATTAAAATAACGAATGACGTTCGAGTAATGTTTAACAAAATGAAATAAATTTTCGTCTCGGGAAGAAGAATTGTTACCTTTGCGCCTATTATGAATAATAATCCGAAAAATCCGATAGCCGACCTTCAGCAACAACAACTCCTCTTACGGATGGAGTACGAATATGAGAAAGAGGAATTCAAACGGCAGACTGAAACGATGGGTATTGCCCGAAAAGTGAAACGCGGTCTTTGCTGGTATCCTGTCTCTCTCGGCCGAAGTTATTATAATTCTCTGAATCAATTTGTTGTAGATATTACAAGAAGCGAAAATAAAGAGATAGAACACTCTTTTGAATTCGGCCGTCCCGTTTCCTTTTTCCACCAGTCATTCGACGGAAAAGTGAAATATCTGAATTTCACCGCAACCGTCAGTTATGCAGACGAAGAACGAATGGTAGTCGTGCTCCCCGGAGCAGGGGCATTGATGGAACTACAAACCGACGGTGTGCTGGGCGTACAGCTTTACTTTGATGAGACTTCCTATCGCGCTATGTTTGAAGCACTGGAGGACGTGATCCGTGCCAAAGGCAATCGCCTTGCCGAACTGCGCGACACGTTGCTGGGAACGCTAAAGCCCGGATTTCGCGAATTATACCCCGTACGTTTTCCTTGGTTGAACAGTACGCAGGAGACGGCTGTCAATAAAGTGCTTTGCGCACGTGATGTTTCTATTGTGCACGGTCCTCCGGGAACGGGAAAGACAACAACACTTGTCGAAGCGATTTATGAGACACTGCACCGCGAACCACAAGTGATGGTGTGCGCTCAAAGTAATACTGCCGTCGACTGGATTTGCGAGAAACTTGTAGATCGGGGTGTTCCGGTGCTCCGCATTGGAAATCCTACCCGCGTAAATGACAAAATGTTATCCTTCACCTACGAACGCCGGTTTGAGAACCATCCGGCGTATCCGGAACTTTGGGGAATCCGCAAGTCCATCCGCGAAATGGGAGGACGAATGCGGCGGGGAAGTTATGAGGAACGGGAAGGGATACGCAGTCGTATGAGCCGTCTACGCGACCGTGCTACCGAGCTTGAGATTCAAATTAACGCCGACCTCTTCGACAGTGCCCGCGTGATTGCCTCGACCTTAGTCAGTAGCAACCATCGCCTGCTCAATGGCCGCCGTTTCCCGACTTTATTTATCGACGAAGCTGCGCAAGCACTCGAAGCTGCCTGCTGGATAGCCATCCGAAAAGCAGACCGGGTGGTTCTCGCCGGAGATCATTGCCAGCTTCCGCCTACCATAAAATGTATAGAAGCCGCTCGTGGAGGATTGGAATATACATTAATGGAGAAGGTGGTTCGGCAAAAACCGTCCTCTGTCTCGTTACTGAAAGTGCAATATAGAATGAACGAAGCTATCATGCAGTTCCCTTCCGACTGGTTTTATCAGGGAGAACTGGAGGCTGCTCCGGAGGTACGTTATCGGGGAATCCTTGATTTCGACAGCCCCATGAGTTGGATTGACACTTCTGAAATGGAATTTCACGAGGAATTTGTAGGCGAAAGTTTCGGACGCATCAACAAGCAGGAGGCTAATCTGCTCTTGGAGGAGCTGGAAGCCTATATCAACCGGATCGGAAAGGAACGAATTTTAGAGGAAAGGATTGATTTCGGACTGATTTCACCCTACAAAGCACAAGTGCAATATTTGAGAAGTAAAATTAAAGGAAGCAGTTTCTTGCGCCCTCTCCGAAGCCTCATCACAGTAAATACAGTGGACGGTTTTCAAGGACAGGAACGGGATGTCGTTTTTATCAGTCTCGTCCGCGCCAACGAGGAAGGGCAAATCGGATTTCTGAATGATTTAAGACGAATGAATGTAGCGATCACACGAGCACGCATGAAACTGGTGATTCTGGGAGAAGCCGCCACACTTACCAAACATCCTTTTTACAAAAGACTTATGGCATTCATAAAAAAGGAGGATTAAAACAAACAATATTTTTATATTTTCTTCTTACATTTCCTATATTGCTATCGAATGTTGCCACAAAGATAAACAAGAAGTTGTATTATATAGTCACAACATCTATATATTTAAAAAAGGAGAAAAGCCATCGGCTCTTCTCCTTTTGTATCAAACTTGTATAATCCTATCAAATCAATTGTTCTCCGGACGAAGTTTGCGTACAGTAACAGCAGTTTGCCACATTTCGCTTTCACGCAACTGGCGGAGTTCTTCGTTCAGTTTCTCACGATAATCCGGCTGTGAGTTACTGTCAATAGAAATTTGCGCTTCGTTGCCGGTCTTCACACTGTGATACAGTTTTTCAACTACCGGTTTGATAGCGTCGTGGAACGGGCCCATCCAGTCAAGAGCACCGCGTTGAGCAGTAGTAGAACAGTTTGCATACATCCAGTCCATACCGTTCTTTGCAAACAACGGCATTAACGACTGAGTCAGTTCCTCTACTGTTTCATTGAAGGCTTCGGAAGGTGAATGACCGTTTTCACGCAACACCTCATACTGTGCCAACAACAGACCTTGAATAGCACCCATCAACGAACCGCGTTCACCTGTCAGGTCGGAAGTTGCTTCACGTTGGAAAGTTGTTTCAAACAGATACCCTGAACCGATACCGATACCCAAAGCAATTGTTCTATCGTAAGCTTTACCCGTAGCGTCCTGATAGATAGCGTAAGAAGAGTTCAAACCACGACCTTCGAGGAACATGGTACGCAATGAAGTACCCGAACCTTTAGGAGCAACCATGATAACATCAATATCGGCAGGAGGAACCACCCCTGTACGATCGTGCCAAGTGATAGCAAAACCATGAGAGAAATAAAGAGCCTTTCCGGCAGTCAGGTAAGGTTTCATTGTCGGCCATACAGACATAACAGCCGCATCAGACAACAGACACATGATGATTGTACCTTTTTCGCAAGCTTCTTCGATTCCGAACAAAGTTTCACCCGGAACCCATCCGTCAGCTACTGCTTTATCATATGTTTTTCCCTGACGCTGACCAACGATCACGTTGAAACCGTTATCACGCAAATTCAATGCTTGTCCGGGACCCTGAACGCCGTAACCGATTACAGCGATTGTTTCATTTTTCAATACTTCACGAGCTTTCTCCAATGGAAATTCATCACGGATCACTACATTTTCAATAGTACCGCCAAAATTCAACTGTGCCATTTTTCTTTTTGTTTTTAGTTTTGATGGCTTACGCCATCCGTTATTAATTGATTTTATATTCTATTTTATTCAAATATCACTTTCGACCGGCAAACCACTTCGCTGCCGTTCTTCTTCACCTCTACGTGAAACTCATTTTCATTGGCTTCATCGCAGAAGAAAGTCAGTTCGTCTCCAAAATAACTTTCAGCCACATACGCCATCTCAAAACGACGAATGCGCTTGGTTTTATACAAATCGATCGGAAACAAGTCGAGTATGTGCTCGATGTAACGGATACTATTCACATGACCGTTAATATCAATATCACTGTATTTCGCAGTCAGCGTGGCCAACGGTTGTGTATTAGTCACTTTGATACGCGAAGGCTTCTCTATCGGACAAGGCTCATCGCATACATAGTCTACAATGCTTCCCCCGTGCAATGCCAACAGGTCAGCCGGTTTACGAGTATTCAAACTGATCATCGCCCACACGGAACGAGCGTAACCGATTTTCTTGCCTTCTTTATTCATAATGGCAAAATTACGATCGGTGAACAGGCGATAAACATTTTCCACCCAAGTCTGAACCGAAAAGTCCTCATACTGATAAGGCATTTCATCCAATTCGATTGCCAGGCGGGAAAGTACCCACGTATAATTGTCCTCATTCAGAGACGCAATGCCAAAGCCACGATCGCTGGCATGAAAACCTGCGCAATTCAGCAAATGATTGCCCAGTACCCCCATTGTCAGGCGACCGTTGAAATCAACATGAAACGGTTCTGCAACAAACTTATAAGTTCCTATTTTATTTGATTCGCTCATTCTTCCTACTGGTTTTTATTTTGGTTATAACGGGCTTCCCGTCCGTCAAGAAACTCATTCACCCGTTCAAAACAACTGGTGGTAATCGCTACCCGCCCCGAACGTACAAATTGCAAAACACAATTCAAAGCCTTCAGTTCACCGTAAAGCGAGGTAATCTCTTCACTCATTCCATTCTTCTCGACAATAGAAAATACCGGATTTACTTCCACTATGCGGGCGTTATATTTACGTATCACCTTAGAGGCCTCCGGCGTCTCTTGAAATTCGGGGGTAGACACCTTATATAAAGCGATCTCATGGAAGTAGATCTCATCTTCCGTAAAGTAGTGCGCCTGAATTACATCAATCTTCTTTTCTATTTGCTTCACCACTTTTTCAATCGTATCTTTATCAGTCCAAGCGGTAATGGTATACTTATGTACCCCCTTGATGGAAGAAGCAGATACATTCAGACTCTCGATATTTATCTGCCGACGGGTAAAAACAGCCGTAACCTGATTCAGCAATCCGGCTATATTTTCCGAATGAACAATGATAGTATATAACGTCTTTTCACTCATAATCCTTAATTTAACTTTCAACTCTCAACTTTCAACTCTCAACTTCTCCTAGCACTCCAGCAACATCTGATTGACAGAGCCTCCCGGAGGAGTCATCGGTAGTACATTACCTTCTTCTACTACACAGGCTTCGAGCAGGAACGGGCCGTCTGTTGCCAACATTTCACGGATAGCGTCCGCCAGCTCTTCACGAGAGAAGACACGTTTGGAAGGAATCTCGTACGCCGAAGCAATTTTCATGTAGTCCGGATTCAACATCGGAGTGAATGAATAACGGCGATTGAAGAACATAGCCTGCCATTGGCGCACGTTGCCCAAAAAGTTATTGTTCAGGCAGATAATCTTCACCGGAGCCTTCTGTTCCATAACCGTACCCAGTTCCTGAAGATTCATCTGCAATCCACCGTCTCCCATAAATACACATACGGTACGTTCCGGTGCTCCGAAAGTAGCTCCGATAGCGGCGGGAAGGCCGAAGCCCATTGTTCCGAGCCCGCCGGAAGTAATGATACTGCGTTCTTTCGTATATTTAAAGTAACGTGCGGACATCATTTGATTTTGTCCTACATCTGTCACCAGAACTGCTTCGTGGCGGGTAGCGTCACTTACCGCACGTACCACCTCACCCATGCTCAACGAGTCGGTGGCAGGATGAAGCTCGGGACGAATCACCTTTTCTTCCTCTACCTTCTCATACTCCGTGAAACTGTCGACCCACTCAGCGTGTTCATTCTTTTTCAAGAGTCGGGTAACAGCCTTCAATGTCTCCTTGCAATCTCCCAAAACTGCAATATCAACTTTTACATTTTTATTCACCTCCGCCGGATCAATATCAAAATGAATCACTTTTGCCTGTTTGGCATAAGTAGCCAGATTACTGGTCACACGGTCGTCGAAGCGCATTCCTACAGCGATCAGGACATCACATTTATTGGTATTTATATTCGGCCCCAAATTACCGTGCATCCCCAACATTCCTTTATTCAAAGGATGTTCCGTAGGTAAAGCCGAAAGTCCGAGTAGCGTACATCCCGCAGGCATATCCGCCTTTTCAATAAATTCACGCAACTCACTCTGCGCATTCCCTAACTCAACGCCTTGCCCTACCAGTACAAGCGGACGTTCCGCATTATTAATCAGTTCGGCGGCAGCCTTTACGGAGTCTTCATCAGTATCGGGCACAGGTACATAGCTGCGGATGAAATCAACCTTAGTCGGCTCATATTTCGTCTTCTCGACCTGTGCATTCTTGGCAAAATCCAGCACAACCGGACCGGGACGACCACTACGGGCAATGTAGAATGCACGTGCCACTGCCCACGCTACATCTTCCGCACGACGGATCTGATAACTCCACTTGGAGATAGGCTGGGTGATACCTACGAGATCGACTTCCTGAAATGCATCCGTTCCGAGAAAACCGGTTCCTACCTGTCCGGCAATAACAACAATAGGAGTACTATCGATCATCGCATCTGCAATACCGGTAATCGTGTTCGTAGCACCGGGACCGCTTGTCACCAGGCAAACACCGACTTTACCCGACACACGGGCATAACCTTGTGCCGCATGGGCAGCTCCCTGTTCGTGACGAACCAAAATGTGGTTCAAGTTATTTCGATGGTCGTACAAGGCGTCGAATACCGGCATGATTGAACCGCCGGGATAACCGAAAATCGTATTTACTCCCTGATGTTCCAATGAGCGCATCAACGCCTCCGCACCTGTTATTAAGTCTTTACTCATCTATTTATTTGCAATTTTAAGATTTACAATTTACGATTGAACTCAACGTCAAGACATCATTTGTCAATCGATTAATCTTACTGCTCCTTTATCGGCAGAGCTTACCATGCTGGCATACGCTTTCAGGCTCTTCGGCACATAACGGTCACGAGTGACAGGTGTCATCGGACGGGCAGCCAGTTCTTCATCCGTCAGTCGCACGTTAATCGTCCGGGCGGGAATGTCGATTTCAATGATATCTCCGTCGACTATTTTTCCGATATTACCTCCTGCTGCCGCTTCGGGAGAGATATGCCCTATACTCAATCCAGAAGTTCCGCCACTGAAACGTCCGTCAGTGATCAAAGCACACTCTTTGCCGAGATGACGGGATTTTATATAAGAGGTAGGATAAAGCATTTCCTGCATACCGGGACCACCCTTCGGACCTTCGTGCGTGATGACGACAACGTCGCCACTGACGACTCGACCTCCAAGAATACCTTCGCAGGCTGCTTCTTGCGAATCAAACACTTTAGCAGGTCCGGTAAACTTCCAGATACTTTCGTCTACCCCTGCCGTTTTTACCACACAACCGTCTTGAGCAATGTTACCTTTCAATACGGCCAGTCCGCCGTCTTTGCTGTAAGCGTGTTCCAAATCACGGATACATCCGGTTGCACGGTCTTTATCCAGTTCCTTATAATACATACCTTGCGAGCCGAGTACAAGGTTAAATCTATTTCCGGCTGCGCTCGAATATTTCTTGATAGCCTCTTCACCTACGTTCGGACTTGTAATGGAATACTTATCAATAGCCTCTGCCAACGTCATTCCGTCTACCCGGCGAACAGACGTGTCCACCAGACCGGCTTTGGACAGTTCGTCCATGATTGCAATAATTCCACCGGCACGGTTCACATCCTGAATGTGATACTTCTGTGTATTCGGAGCTACTTTGCAAAGGCACGGAGCCTTGCGGGAAAGCATATCAATGTCGTCCATCTTGAAGTCGACTCCCGCTTCATGGGCAACAGCCAACAGGTGAAGAACCGTATTGGTAGAACCACCCATCGCAATATCCAAAGTCATGGCATTCAGAAAAGCTTGACGAGTGGCAATGCTACGCGGAAGCACGCTCTCATCTCCCTCTTCATAATATTTCATCGCATTGTCCACAATCAACTTAGCAGCATCTTTGAAAAGCTGCGTACGGTTTTCATGCGTGGCTACAATGGTCCCGTTTCCGGGAAGAGCCAAGCCGATGGCTTCGTTCAAGCAGTTCATAGAATTTGCTGTAAACATACCGGAACAACATCCGCAGGTAGGACAAGCGTTCTGCTCAATATTGGCAACTTCCTCGTCACTCACACTTTGGTCGGCCGACTTAATCATCGCGTCGATCAAATCCAAATGCTGACCGTTCCATTCACCCGCCTCCATAGGACCACCCGACACAAATACAGCAGGTATATTCAGACGCATCGCCGCCATCAACATTCCCGGAGTGATCTTGTCACAATTACTGATACATACCATCGCGTCTGCCTTATGAGCATTCACCATATATTCCACACTGTCTGCGATGATATCACGGGAAGGAAGCGAGTAAAGCATTCCATCATGCCCCATAGCTATACCGTCGTCGATAGCGATTGTATTGAATTCCGCAGCGAAGCACCCCAGCTTTTCGATCTCCGCTTTCACCAACTGACCGATCTCATGCAAGTGCACGTGTCCCGGCACAAACTGTGTGAATGAATTGACTATAGCGATGATAGGCTTACCCATCTGATTCTTCTTCATGCCGTTGGCTACCCACAACGCACGGGCTCCCGCCATCCGACGGCCTTGTGTACTAAACGAACTGCGTAATTGCTTTTTCATTTCAATCTATCTTTTAATTAAAAAGCCTCTCTCACACCAGTGAGAAAGGCTCTAAATTTTATCTTTATGGTACGAATACATACAGCACAAAAACCTTTCTCACGCTCTTGATGGGACCACCACGACGCGAATAATATGCAAGACTGCTAGGTTAATAGATGTGTGTAAGTTATTCATATCTTCTTTTCTTTATTTTTGTGCTGCAAAGGTAAGGGCTTTTTTATTATATCCAAACAAATCGAAGAAAAAAATCATATAAAAACGAATAATTGTAAGAAAAGAGAGGTATTATTTCTCTATTTTATCACTTAAAGGTTAAATTCACAACTATTATATAAGCGGAATCCTATTGTCCCTTTCTAACAAAAGCATTTAATATTTTGAAATATACCTTCCCTATATCACGACAGAAATAAATAATTCGTATCTTTGTCAGCCCGCATTTGCGGGATTTATTAATTTAGAAATAAAAAGAATCAGATGGAAACAGTAGAAAACAAGTACATTACCGTTGCATACAAATTATATACAATGGAAGATGGTGAAAAGGAATTGTTCGAAGAAGCAAAAGCAGAACACCCCTTTCAGTTCATTTCAGGATTAGGAACAACACTCGAGGACTTCGAGAACCAGATAACCTCTCTTTCTAAAGGTGACAAATTTGACTTCACCATTCCGGCAGACAAAGCATACGGTCAATATGACGAGCAACACGTGATTGATCTCCCGAAAAATATCTTTGAGGTTGACGGCAAGTTCGACAGCGATCATATCAAAGAGGGTAATATCGTACCTTTGATGACCGGTGACGGTCAACGCGTAAATGCCAGCGTAGTAGAAATCAAACCGGATGTAGTAGTCGTTGACCTCAACCATCCGTTGGCAGGCGCCGATCTCATCTTTGAAGGCGAAGTGATTGAAAGCCGTCCTGCTACTAACGAAGAAATTCAGGAACTGGTGAAAATGATGAGTGGCGAAGGCTGCGGTTGCGGATGCGACAGTTGCGGTGATGGTGGTTGCAATGGTGGCTGCGATGACCACGAATGCGGTGGCGGCTGTTGCCACTAAGTTAATGAAGAGTTAAAAATGAGGAATGAAGAATTGCCATACAACCATTGCGCAGCTAATTCTTCATTCCTCATTTTTCATTTTCCAACTCCTCATTTTCTAGCATCCTTTGTGAGTCATGATATCGAGTACCATTTTATCCGTTTCGTTCATAGCTTGTGAGCCGATTCTTGTCAGATTACGGATACTTTGATCTACATCTTCATCAATAATACCTTCCACAGAAGTTACACAACGGTCTTCCATTGCCATCATAGCAGACAGTACAGCTGTTGAGACTCCGGTAGTCACTTTTAGGGCACAACTCGGTTTTGCACCGTCACAAATCATGCCCGTCAGGTTGGCAATCATGTTTTGAACGGCAAAGGCAACCTGGTCATAGTTTCCTCCCATCAGCCAAGTGATTCCGCAACTGGAACCTGTGGCAGCTACCACACAACCGCAGAGAGCGGAAAGACGTCCCAAACTTTGTTTGATATAAATAACCGTAAGATGACTCAACATCAAGGCACGGATCAGTTCTTCTTCATTTTTATTATTCTCTTCGGCAAAGACCACCACAGGAAGCGTGGCTGATATTCCTTGATTACCACTGCCGGAATTACTCATGACCGGAATCATAGCTCCTGCCATTCGAGCGTCACAAGCGGCAGAAGTATAAGAGAGGATGTGAGAGAATACGCTGTCACCCATCACTTTGTGTTCATAACTTCCCCGAAGCATTCTTCCCAAAGAGTGTCCGTAATTGCCTTTAAAGGCTTGTTCGGCAGCTGCCTTGTTCAAACGTGCCGTATCAAGAATAAAACGAATTTCATCCAAAGGAGCTGTCAAGGCAAAATCATAAACCTTACGCAGGTTCAGTTCGGGAGCGGTCGCTTCCTCTTCTTCATCGGCTGTATGCTGCTTGTCTAGTAATACGTTGCCTCCATCGGCTATATATATAAAGGTGGTATGACCACCGGCAATTACAGCTTTCGCTGTTCTATCTCCGGACCTGCAAATCACTTCGATATAGAGCTTTTCCGTGATATTATCTTTCAAGGAAATACAAATCCGTCTTTCCGCAATAAACTGCTTTCCGCACTCTACAGCTTTCGGTGTACAGTCTTTCAATACTTCCAACTGGTACTCTGATTTACCTATCAATGCGCCTAAAGCAACGGCAATGGGAAGTCCTACCATTCCTGTACCCGGTATTCCTACCCCCATCGCATTTTTTAAAATGTTGGCACTGAGCAGTACTTCTATCTTCTCCGGACGCATCCCCAATGTTTCGGCGGCTTTCGCTACACAAAGCGCCACAGCAATAGGTTCTGTACATCCGATAGCCGGAATTACCTCTCTCTTAATCAGTTCTATAATTTGCCTTCTTTCTGACTCAGTCATAAACTCATAAGTTTTAAGTACACACAAAAGTAAGAAAATCTTTTTTATCATACATCTCTTACTGAACAAATAAAATTTCATTTTGTTATAAACGCTTCTGAGAACTAAACTTTAACAGTAAGAAAAAAGAGAAAAATGAAAGCAAAACACGTAATTTTATATTTCCTGGTAAGTATTATCATCTCTTCTTGCATCCGTGACGAAGCCCTTAACGCAGAAGCAGATATACTTAGTTGCACACTGCCGAAAGCAGTAATGACCACAAGTCCTATCATTAATAATAATTCGGTGACTCTTTTTGTGGGACCGGGAACAGACGTTTCGACCCTTGCACCGGAATTCACCCTGACTCCGGGAGCCACCATCAGCCCTTTGAGCGGAACGGTACACGATTTTAGTCTACCGCAAAAATACACTGTCACAGCAGCCGACGGAGTCTGGAAAAAAACATATACAGTTTCGGTTATTGATACGGAACTTGCAACTAACTACAACTTCGAGGACACTCTCGGTGGGAAAAAATACTATATATTCGTAGAACGGCAAGGAGACAAAGTGATTATGGAATGGGCCAGCGGAAATGCGGGTTATGCCATGACCGGCGTTCCTAAAACAGCCGACGACTACCCCACTTTCCAAATAGCGGATGGTAAAGAGGGAAAATGTCTTTTACTAGTAACGCGCAGTACCGGTTTCTTCGGGCAGTTAATGGGTATGCCCATTGCCGCAGGAAACTTATTTATCGGCTCTTTTGATGTGAACAATGCCATGAGCTATCCACTACAAGCTACCAAATTCGGTCTGCCTTTCCGTTATGTGCCGACCTATCTGGCCGGTTATTATAAATACAAGGCGGGAGACAAGTTCACCGAAGAAGGAAAACCCGTTGACGGGAAACGTGACATCTGCGATATATACGCCATCATGTACGAAACGAGCGAGTCTGTTCCTACTCTTGACGGAAGTAATGCGTTCACCAGTCCGAATCTGGTTTCAATAGCACGCATCGACAACGCCAAAGAAACAGATGAATGGACTTACTTCAAACTTCCGTTTATTACCCGCCCCGGCAAGTTCATCGACAAAGAAAAGCTAAGGGATGGAAAATACAACGTAGCAATCGTCTTTACCTCCAGTTTGGAAGGCGCTTATTTCAATGGAGCCATCGGAAGTACCTTGCTGATTGATGAAGTCGAACTGGTCTATCATACAGAAAACTAAAACCTAAATGATTTTATAATAATTACAACGATGAAAAAATACCTTTATACATTCGGTCTGCTTATTTGTTTAAATGTTACCCTGCCCGGTTATGCACAAGTGGATAGAAATGAAACGCTTATCCGTTCCGCCCTTCGCGGATTGGAATACGAAGTGAAAGCAGGAATCAGTATCGGCGGCACAGCTCCGCTTCCCTTACCGGCGGAAATCCGGTCTATCGACGGTTACAATCCGACTCTCGCCATTACAATCGGGGGTGAAGTGACCAAATGGGTAGCGGTTCAGAACAAACTGGGTATCATCGTAGGGCTACGGCTTGAAAACAAGGCTATGACCACCGAAGCTACCGTAAAGAATTACAGTATGGAAATTCTGGGACAAGGAGGTGAAAGGATCAGCGGAGTATGGACAGGAGGGGTAAAAACCAAAGTACATACCGCCGGATTAACCATCCCATTGATGGCTACTTATAAGTTGAGTAGCCGTTGGAATGTGAAAGCAGGCCCTTATTTTTCTTATATACTTTCAAGGGAATTTTCAGGACACGTATACGAAGGATATCTGCGTGAAGACGATCCAACAGGACCTAAAGTAGAATTTACCGATGATAAAATTGCAACTTATGACTTCTCCGACGATCTGAGACGTTTTCAGTGGGGACTTCAGGCAGGAGCCGGATGGAGAGCGTTCAAACATCTCAACATATACGCCGACCTTACTTGGGGACTCAACAATATCTTCAAGAATGACTTCCATACGGTCACTTTCTCGATGTACCCTATATATCTGAATATCGGCTTCGGGTATGCATTCTAAAATATAACTCACCACAGATTACACGGATTAACACAGATTGATTTTAATAAATTGATAATTAATTTCTATTATCTGTGTTAATCCGTGTAATCTGTGGTGAATATTAAAGTTATTCTTTATCAGGATTCTCAACCTGTTTTACTCCTGAATAAGTAACCTTGACTGTCTGTTGCAAAGTCGGCACTTTTACGTTGATGGTCATATTGGCATCTGCACCTTCCACCGTCCCCGCCACAGTTACATCACAAGCTCCCAAGGCAGCCGCCTCTCCAGCAAATGTAAGTTGCTGTTGTCCTGTAAAGGTCGAAATCCCCTCTCCCTTCTTTACGGTGCACTTGTCTAGTACAATATCTCCGAACTTCATTATCTTCCCGTTCATGAACAGTTCAAAATCTTTCAGTTCTATTTTTATTTCCGTATCACTGACTTGGGAAAAGGTTATAAATTTAGGCACTCCGTCCGCTATAACATTTTCCTGGTCGGAGCCATCCGCTATCATAGATATATTCAAGTTGCCCCAATAAGTGCCAACCACATCCGGAGCTGTCACCACCGCCTCTTCTTCGGGTTCGTTACCCTCATTTTTCTTGCTATCGTCATCGTCACTGCTACAAGCGGCGAAGAAAGTGATAGAACACACTAATGCTAGTAAATACAATAGATTCTTTTTCATACAGTCATTGGTTTAGTTATTATTAATCATCATTTATAAACTGAAAAGAAGAAAAAAGGTTCAATATGCCACCTTTTTTGAAGATATTTTGAGTTCACAACAATCTTATCGAAAACTTTGTTATATTTGCATACAGTAATTTTAAAAAGCCACGACTATGTTTAATTCATTTGGCAACATCTTTCGGCTCACAAGTTTTGGTGAGTCTCATGGAAAAGGAATTGGAGGAGTAATTGACGGATTTCCCGCCGGAATCACTATCGACGAAGAGTTCGTACAACAGGAACTGAACCGGCGCCGTCCGGGACAATCCATCCTTACCACCGCACGCAAAGAAGCGGATAAAGTAGAGTTTCTTTCCGGTATTTTTGAGGGTAAGTCAACCGGTTGCCCCATCGGTTTTATCGTTTGGAACGAAAACCAACATTCTAATGACTACAACAATCTGAAAAATGTATATCGCCCTTCACACGCCGACTATACTTACACAGTGAAGTATGGCATCCGCGATCATCGTGGCGGCGGACGTTCGTCTGCACGCGAAACGGTATCACGCGTCGTAGCCGGTGCTTTGGCCAAGTTGGCACTCCGCCAGTTAGGTATCAGTATCACCGCTTACACTTCACAGGTAGGAGCTATCAAACTGGAAGGCACTTACTCGGATTATGATCTCGACTTGATCGAGACAAATGATGTACGCTGCCCGGACCCGGAAAAGGCAAAAGAAATGGCAGACCTTATATATAAGGTAAAAGGAGAAGGCGATACTATCGGCGGTACGCTGACTTGTGTCATCAAAGGCTGCCCCATCGGTTTGGGACAACCCGTTTTCGGTAAGCTCCATGCGGCTTTGGGAAATGCGATGTTAAGTATCAACGCCGCCAAAGCATTTGAGTACGGTGAAGGATTCAAGGGACTGAAGATGAAGGGGTCGGAACAGAATGACGTTTTCTATAACAACAACGGACGGATTGAAACGCATACCAACCATTCAGGAGGTATTCAGGGAGGACTGAGTAACGGACAGGACATTTATTTCCGTGTGGTATTCAAACCGATCGCTACGCTGTTGATGGAGCAGGAAACTGTTAATATCGACGGAGTGGACACCACGCTGAAAGCTCGCGGCCGTCATGACGCCTGTGTACTGCCACGCGCCGTTCCCATTGTAGAGGCAATGGCTGCGATGACTATACTTGACTATTACCTGCTGGATAAAACCACGCAGCTTTAATGTTTAATTCAATTTATGAACGAAATTCAGAAATATATAGCAGAGAACGAGTCCCGAATGATGGAGGATTTGTTCAGCCTCATCCGTATTCCAAGTATCAGTGCACTGCCCGAACACCATGATGATATGCTGGCGTGCGCCGAACGCTGGGCACAGCTATTATTGGAAGCCGGAGCGGACGAAGCATTGGTAATGCCCTCCAAAGGCAATCCGATTGTCTTTGCCCAAAAGATTGTGGATCCTGATGCGAAGACCGTTTTAGTCTACGCTCATTATGACGTGATGCCTGCCGAGCCGTTGGAGCTTTGGAAAAGCCAACCGTTCGAGCCGGAAATACGTGACGGTCACATTTGGGCACGTGGTGCGGATGATGACAAAGGACAATCATTTATTCAGGTGAAAGCCTTCCAATATCTCCTCAAGAACGGACTGCTAAAAAATAACGTGAAGTTTATCTTTGAAGGAGAAGAGGAAATCGGTTCTCCCAGTTTGGAGGCTTTTTGCGAAGAGCACAAAGAGTTGTTGAAATCCGATGTGATTCTTGTTTCGGACACTAGCATGCTAGGAGCGGAACTCCCTTCGTTAACCACAGGTCTGCGTGGCCTGGCTTATTGGGAAATAGAAGTTACGGGACCAAACCGTGATTTACATTCCGGACATTTCGGAGGTGCGGTAGCCAATCCGATTAATGTGTTATGCCAGATTATCAGCAAAATAACCGATGCGGATGGCAGAATCACCGTTCCCGGATTCTATGACGACGTAGAAGAAGTTCCACAAGCCGAACGGGAGATGATTGCCCGTATTCCTTTTGATGAAAAGAAATACAAAGAAGCGATCGGTGTGAAGGAAGTATTCGGAGAAAAAGGATACAGTACATTGGAACGTAACAGTTGCCGGCCGTCTTTTGACGTATGCGGTATATGGGGCGGGTATACAGGAGAAGGTTCCAAAACCGTGCTTCCCTCAAAAGCTTACGCCAAAGTGTCTTGTCGGTTGGTTCCACATCAGGACCACCATAAGATTTCTCAAATGTTTGCGGATTATATTCTTAGTATTGCTCCTGACACGGTACAAGTGAAAATGACTCCTATGCATGGAGGACAGGGTTATGTCTGCCCCATCTCCCTTCCCGCCTATCAAGCGGCGGAGAAAGGCTTTGAGATAGCTTTCGGGAAAAAGCCGTTGGCTGTACGTCGTGGCGGCAGTATTCCCATTATCTCCACTTTCGAACAAGTATTGGGAGTTAAGACCGTATTGATGGGATTCGGACTCGAATCGGACGCCATCCATTCACCGAATGAAAATTTCTCATTGGATATTTTCCGTAAAGGAATAGAGGCGGTGATTGAGTTTCATAATGCTTTCCGGTAAGTACATCCGTTTTTCCACTCCGAACATCCGTAGGCTGTCTTGCCTTTTATGATCGTCCCTTTGCCGCAAAGCGGACAAGGTTGTCCGACAAGGGAATCAGCATTAGCAGTTGTCAAAGAAGTAGCCGCAGGCGTAGCCTTCGGCTTCTTTTCTTTCGGCACACTCGGTTTCCGTTCACGCTTCTTCGGTTCTTTCTTCGCTTTTTCTTCGGCTTGGGCGGCTACCGCATCCTGAATGGTAATACGACGGTTGGTATTATCTGACAACACACTCATTACGATTTCTGAAACCATTTGCTTCAGTTCTTCCAAAAACTGGCGGGCATCGTACGTTTTCCTCTCTATTTCGCGGAGTTTCTTTTCCCAAATACCCGTCAATTCAGCAGACTTCAGAAGTTCCTCATGGATAAGTTGCACCAGTTCCACTCCTGTCGGGGTAGCAATCAGGTTCTTCCTTTCCTTACGGATATAATTCCGTTTGAACAACGTTTCTATGATAGCGGCACGGGTAGACGGACGGCCGATACCGTTTTCTTTTAATGCGTCGCGGAGCTCATCGTTATCAACCAACTTTCCGGCAGTTTCCATTGCACGAAGTAAGGTTGCCTCCGTGTAAGGTCTGGGCGGCTGCGTCCATTTTTCATTTAAATCGGGAACATGAGGACCGCTTTCCCCTTTCACAAAAACAGGAAGTACATTTTCGTCTTCTTCCTCTTTTTCTTCGGTCGTTTCTTTTACATCTTTTGCAAAGACAACACGCCATCCGGGTTCGAGAATCTGTTTCCCGCTTACTTTGAATTCTATTTTATCCACCTCTCCCATCACGGTAGTAGTAGAAATCTTACAATCCGGATAGAACACGGCAATAAAACGACGGGCAATCAGATCGTAGACACGACGCTCCATATCCGTCAGGTTTTGAGCGTACACTCCGGTAGGGATAATGGCATGGTGATCTGTTACCTTTGAATTATCAAATACTTTCTTCGATTTCGGCAATGTGGAACCGTTCAACGGAGCTGTCAGTACTTCGTAATCACGAAGTCCTTTCAAAATGCCGGGACACTTCGGATAAATATCGTCACTCAAGAAAGTTGTATCGACACGCGGATAGGTGGCTACTTTCTTTTCGTAAAGGGATTGGATAAGTTTTAATGTCTCATCAGCAGAATAAGCGAATTTCTTGTTACATTCCACCTGAAGCGAAGTCAGGTCGAACAGACGCGGGGCAAACTCCCGTCCGTCTTTCTTACTAACACTGGTGACTACGAACGGAAGGTCTTTGATACGTTCTACCAACGCCTCGCCCTCTTCCCTATTAGCGATAGGATCAATACCGGGATTCTCTATTATTTTCTTTTTCCCACCGTTTTTCTCTTCTTCCGCAGCGATTTCTTCATCACTTTTGCGAATTAAAGCCGAAAAGGTTGTATCCCGATAGTTCGTTTTCAATTCCCAATATTGCTTAGGCTGGAAGTTGGCTATCTCCAACTGTCGGTTAACAATCAACGCTAAGGTAGGTGTTTGTACCCGACCAATAGAAAGTACCTGTTTATTCTGACCGTATTTAATTGTATAAAGACGAGTGGCATTCATACCAAGCAACCAGTCTCCGATAGCCCGCGAAAGTCCCGCTTCATACAGTGACTGAAAATCTGCCTGATCCTTTAGCTTTGCAAATCCGTCACGAATAGCTTCTTCCGTCAAAGACGAAATCCACAAACGCTTCACCGGACAACGGGCGCCTACTTTCTGCATCACCCAACGCTGAATCAATTCTCCTTCCTGTCCTGCATCACCGCAGTTGATAATCTCATCTGCATTTTGCATCAATTGCTCTATGATATGAAATTGTTTCTCAATGCCCGGATCATGCCCAATCAGTTTGATACCGAAACGCGGAGGGATCATCGGTAAGCTACCTAAGCTCCATGACTTCCAATTAGGAGTATATTCATGTGGCTCCTTCAGGGTGCAAAGATGTCCGAACGTCCAGGTCACCTGGTATCCGTTTCCTTCTATATATCCTTCTTTTCTAGTATGAGCGCCGAGTACTTCGGCTATATCACGTGCAACAGATGGCTTTTCAGCTATGCAAACTATCATTCTTTTCCTTCTTGTTTTTATACTATCAGCCTACAAAGTTACACGAATATTTCTCACAGACGGCATGAAGCCAGGAAAAAGTGATTATACCTCCCAACACTTCCATCCTTTATTGGCACAGATATATACCACATACGAACGGACATTGTAATTGGGAAACTTCTTTTTCGTATCTTCGGCATAGCCTTTCACCTGTTGCACGTGTTCAGTCAATGGTTCGGTCAATGAGAGGATGTGATCAGCCTCTTTGGCATGATAGTATTTGAACTCCACAACACGGTCATCCGTATAATAATCCGTACCAGGAATACCTGTCATCTCAAAGTCAGAACGACCTACGGAGTTATTCTGTTCGATGGCAAAAGTGTAGCAACTGCTTAAATAACGGGAAACAAGTTCATAGAAAGAGCAACGGATGAAGTTCTCATTGATCTTATCAAAAACTTGCGCAGGAAATTGTCCCAAGTATTGTTCAAAGTAATTCTGAACAAGAGGTTCAAGACTCCGGTTGGAATCATAAAGTTCATAAACGGGAACATAACGGCTGGCATTTCCTTCAATTTTATTCAACTGGTTATAATAATCCATATAAATGCTACGCATGGTCATATTAGGAAGTACCATTCGATAAGTACTTTTCAGAGTGGTCATACCCAAATAGAACAGACTGACCGGATAGAATTCTTTCTCAAAGAATTTCTTCTTGTTGAATTTGCTGAACAAATCTGTAATATTATACGGCAACCCGTCGTCTATGACCAATGCATCCAACATTTCCTTTGCATTACTCTGTGAAAGGGTCAGTCGGCGAATCCAATTAATATCCGTCCGTAGATTCTCGTCAATCAGCTCAGGAGGAATACTTCCACCATTGACTGCAAATTTCTTAAGAAAATAAGTAAGGATAGTAGAGTTAAAAAGAGGCTTGCCTGTAGGACTGAAACGATAGCCATCATAGTTGCTCACTATAAGCTGCCATATCTCCTCGAAACGTTCCTCACTTGCGTCGGAATCATATTTATCCAGCACATAACGCAAATATGTTTTCGTTTCCTCGTAAGTAAAGCCGAGCATGTGCAAGAAGTTCGGTTCCAACGTCAGAATTTCAGCAATATTGTATCCACTAGTCAGATCATCCATTGTGACAGGTAATACGCCTGTACAGAAACAGGTACGGATACTGCCCTCTCCTATACCTTTCTTTATCACCTTGAAAAAGGTACGAAGAAAACTATCGCTGGTAGTGACTTCTTCATAAAGCGGATCATTATAAGAAGTCAACAATTGATTGGTGAAGTTATCGTATTCATCAATTAGAATATAAGCCTTAGGAAATCCGTGAGAACGTGCATAGCCCAAAAGTTCCTCCAGCATTTGTGCCGCATTCCCCCGAGTTGTAAACTGAAAGTCACCAAACAAATCACGATTATGTTCTAGCGTTATTTCCACCGGTATGCAGTTAAGTTTATCGAAGTTCTGTGCCAGCCCTTGCATATCATCTGCCATCACCATTGCCGAAAAGTCATAGCGAATAACCAGATACTGATTATGTTCTTTGGTAGGATGTTCTCCAATCCATGTACCACCGAAAAGTTCTTCAAAACGATTCACCTTCGTACGGTCATAATAAGAAGCCAGCATAGATATCAGCAAGCTCTTTCCAAAACGGCGGGGGCGTAGAAATACAGGAGCATTGTAATCTTCTAAACCCGGAATATAATCCGTCTTATCCACATAATAAAAGCCACGTTCGCGAAGATCCTCGAAATCCGCCACTGCATAAGGAACTGTTATTCTTGCCATAATCTCTGTTTTTTCTTTCAATTAAGACAAAGGTATAAATAAAACCCTTATTTACATCAAAATGTAGCTGTTGTTTCATTGCAAATTATATTCAATTCACTATCTTTGCTATAGAAAAGTAGTAAAATTCAATAAGACAGAGATATGGATGTTGGTGTAAAAGACAAAGTAGAATATATAAATGTCCTAGTCCTTATCCACTATAAAGTTATTATTGACACATCCTTTTTTATATAGACGAATTGCTGAAGATGAAGAACAATGAAAAACAATATGCAGCCTATTGGATTGATCATTTGAAAATGACACCACATCCTGAAGGGGGCTACTATCGGGAAGAATACCGCTCAAAGAAGCAGGTGTCTATGGAAGGCAGGGAAGCCAAACGACAAGTAATGACAACCATTTACTATTTACTGGAGAATGACGATTTCTCCGCCTTTCATCGCATCAAGTCTCCGGAAAGCTGGTTCTTTCATAAAGGCGCGCCTCTATTGATATATTCCTTTGAAGAAGGGGCTTTAGTATGTCGGGAATTATCAGATCAGGAAAACGGAGTATTGCAAATAACAATAGAACCGGGAACCTGGTTTGCCGCACGATTGAAAGAGCCAAGCGGTTTTACTTTGGTCAGTTGTGCCGTAGCACCGGGATTCGAGTATGAAGACTTCGAATTAGCGGATAGAAATTCATTGATTACAGAATACCCTGATTACAAGAAAGAAATAATAGGCTTGACCCGTTGATTACCCAAAAACGTTATGAACTATTCGGAATATCATTCGCCGCTCTTCAGCAAATGGAATTCAAATCTTATCCTGATAAAAACACAACAAAACGAGCCTACCGGAGCTTTATAATCCTCTAATTCGGGAATACAATCCGTTTTATCCACATAATAAAAGCCACGTTCGCAAAGATCCTCGAAATCCGCCACTGCATAAGGGACCGTTATTCTTGCCATAATCTCTGCTTTTTATTTCAGTAAAGGCACAATGTGTATTTCACTTTATAGAATTTCTATGTCTTTTTCTGATAATCCGGTACTTTGTATGATAACCTCCATAGGAACTCCCAGTTTTTTCATGTTACGGGCAACTTCTATGCGACCTTTTTCAAGCCCTTTTTCAAGTCCTTCTGCAAGTCCTTCCATACGTCCTTCCATACGTCCTTCCATACGTCCTTCCATGCGTCCTTCTAATTTCGCTCCATCCAACACATCATTCTGTATCATGATAGCACTTAAATGTTCATCATACGCCTGGCGTTCGGCTTTGGACATATTATAATAAACCAGTTTTTCACGAGCCTCTTTTAGTCCCGGCGCTTTCGTATCAGGACGGATGCAGCCTGTCTTCAGATACTCCACCCATTCTTCTAAAGGAGTGACAGCCACTTTATTAAATTCATTCACCCGAATCAGGAAATATTCGGGGAATACCTCGGCTGGGAGCTTATGCACCAGTGCATCTTTCTCTTTGGTAGTCACTTCAAGACAGTCGTTCGTATGCACTCCCACGAAGTGGTTCTGTCCGTGGTATAAGTAGTCATTCCCTTTGCCGATATCAAAGTATAAGATGCTGATGGAATAAATTTTCTTCACCTCATAATAGCGTTCGCCAAGGGATATATGTTCCGTGATGGCTTTTGCCACTCCGTAGAGAATGCGCTCCAGATAGTAAAGCTCACGTGTATTCTGAACCTCAATGATGATTATTTCGTCTTTATCGTTTTTGGCTTTGATATCCACACGGTTGAATTTATCATCGGCAGTCTGCTGGTTGCCTTCACTTTCCAGTATTTCGATGATTTTCACCTCTTCGCCAAGTAAGACCGTGAGGAAACCTTCTAAAACACTGAAGTTAGCTTTCTGACGAAGCAGTCTTTTGATTGCCCAGTCGAAACGAATATACCTGTCCGTTTGTTCCATTTCGCTTTCTTTTTTAAGTTATGACAAAGTTACAATCTTTTTCGCAGATAATGAAAAATAAATATCCCAATATTTGTTCAGCTACTGATTCGCATAAACGATACCTTCTTCATACGCACCTTGCGGCCCTCTATGCACGAAGGCTGCACAGCCCTATACACGCATCATGTATAGAACTATGCAGCCTCTCTGCAGAAACCGGGGGGAGCAATACTCCACCAGTCAGGTACATTTTATGCCGCAGGATCGGGAGCCTCTCCTCCTCCGCCACCTTCGTCGCCACCAGAGCCAGAACCGCCTCCTGTGTCGGGTTTCGTGCCGACGTAAAAAGTAGCAATGGTGATTCGGGGTGTTTTCAGAAGAGTGCTTCCTGCATACTGTGTCGTGATGGTGAGGGTGTATTCGCCATCCGCCAGCCCGGCAGGAACGATGAATGTGAGTTGCGACGGGTTGTTAACCGCCAGCATATTAAGGTCGACAGGTGTGGTTTGTTCTTTACTGTCGGTGATAGTGATTCCGACGGAAGAATCCGTGCCTGCAATTTTCAGCATACGACCGTTGACGGTGAACGGACGACCTGCAGTGGCGGTAGCAGGTGAGAAACCGGCAACGTACATCACGCTTTGACGTTCGCCCAATATGCTGATGGAAGTTTCCGCAATGGCCTCACGCAATTCTTTGTCTTGGGCAAAGGAGACGTAGACGGAGTTTTTGTCGGGATTCCATCGTCCGCCATCAATCACTCCGCGAAGTTGTGCTACGGCATGGTAAAGACCGGTGTTGACACTATATCCGCTAAGGATGAGGTTGCCTACCACACGGTTGTAGAGCTTCACAACGTGTTCGATGGTTTCGGGGCGAAGCCCTGTATCTTCCTTGTGCATCTCGTCGAGGATGTCCTGCAACGAGAGATTACCGGACGATTCGAGCTGACCGATCTTATCATCTTTATTGTCGACGGTTACAGTGTTGTCGACTAACCAGATTTTCAATACATTCTTCATGATTCAAATTATTTAGTAATTATAGATACTGGAATTATAAAGTCCAACTCTGCTCAAACATAAAACTGCTCTTATAAACAGTTCTTACATAAATAGAGGGTACTTTTCAATTTACCAATCTTTGCGGAAAGCATAATAACCCTCTGCCGCCTGCGTCTCCATTACCTGCACGCGATAATAAGGATATTCGTCATTATTATTATCATGAAAACAACTTAAAAGCCCCCCAATACCCTCGACATTTGCAACTTCCTGTATATAGTCTCTATAAGGAATATTTTCCGCAACGGCTACTTTTCCTAGCCCCTCATTTAAAGCAATTACCCTAGATTCAGCTATCAAATTCGCAAAGAACTCGCTTTCTTCACTCATTCGCGGCTTTATATAAAAGGAAATGCCCCCATATCGCTCTTTTGTAACTCCTGCTATAGGTTTACGTTCCGACCCATTTGCCCACGGATTAACCGCAGTATCCCACACAACATTCCATGCCAAATCAATATAATCACCTACTACAATACCACCTCGTTCTTTGTCCATCATTGCCGTAGTACCTCCATCATCTGCAAGAGTCAACATGATGTCCGGCATCGCTTCACGTAGTGCCTTAATTAATTTAGGATAGGAGACTTCATCTACTTCCGGTGCTCCAGTCTTGTCGTACCCAGCACCTTCATCACGCAAATGAACACCATCCAATTGATACATATTCACAGCCACCTTGATTTGTGCCACAAAATCAGCAATTTGCATATCTGTCAGATTGGCAAAGCCTATACCTGTCCCTCCTCCTTCAATAGAAAGACAGACTTTAATACCCTTCTGCCTCAATGGTTGAATATATTGAGCATAGTTTTTCAACACGTGTTCCACATCCGGTGTTAATTTCAAAATCGCTCTACGGGAGGACTCGTCGTATTTCAACAAAGCTTTTCGCAAATTCACCACATCAAATACAGGAACATTTTCGTAAATAGTTGTTCTATCCCGACGAGACTTCAGGTACTGTAATTTAGAAGTATATTGGTCAGCTATTAAAGGATTCATCATTTCGGTATCAATATACGTTATCACTGTATAAGGCTTCTTTGATCTGTCCTGACGTTCCATCTCCACTTGGCTGATATAATAACAGATATAACATTGATTACCCGTTTCATCTGTCGCTACTAATGGTAGTATAACAGTTGCTGCAGATTCAGTAAACAGATTCGTTGCGGTAAAACCTACCCGTGTAGAGAGTCTCTCACCAGCCGATATCTTCACTTTACCTCCGTCAGCAATAGTGAACTCGCCCACATCTCCTAAAACGTTAAAGAGCTTCACATGATAATATTTATTCTCTATCATAGCCTTTTGATCAGCGGTTAAAGAAGGTATAGCACGTATTGTAAAGGTCATATCATGTTCTGCAGGCTTTGCCAATTCCACATACACTTCATCATTCACCGCATCTATATAATCATAGATAATAAAACCATTTTTCGGTGACGAGGTGCTCCACAAAAAAGCCGTTTCGGCAACTTCTTCCTTAGCAACCGTCGACTTTCCATGTACTACATCTGGATTCACCAATGTCGCATCCTCTTCACAAGCCCCCATCACCAGAGCCAATAATACGCACAAAGAGATATTTTGTATTATTCGTTTCATAATCATATACATTTTAATAGTTATCTATAATCTCTCATTCCTGATTTACTTTCGGCACCTCAATGCCACTTGGCCATAAATCCACATCAGTCTTACTATACACTTCCGTGTGGTCACTTCCTTTCCAGTAAGGAATTACCTTCGCATCATTCCCATGTCCGGTACGATCTACAACTTTCAAACCTGTCCCTTCGTCAAACTTCCAGTAAGCACACAAGTTCGGTTCTTCCGTTGGATTAGGTATATCGTACATGTTCTGCCAAATTTGTTCGGCTGTCCGGGCTACACTCCAAATGCGAGCTTCACATATTTCGCCATCAAATTGGCGACTTATATCGTGTGATTCACCATAGGAACGACCAAAATAGAAATTAAAATCACCTCCATTTCCAAATTCATCATCAGGTACCTTATCGCCTAAATTTATGCTAGTCAGATCACTCTTACCATGAGCGTTACTAATGCTTTGCAACTGCCCGTTCACATAGAAAGCAATAGTGGCATTAGCTAAATCCCATGTCAAAGCAACATGATACCATTCACCTGCCAGTAGTAATTTCTGTTTACTGGCTTCAGGAAATTTACCAAATGTGGACTGTACTTGTAACTGTTGATTTGGAAAATTTGCATCACCAATACGCATCAGATAATATTGTTCGATACCCATAATAGAAGATATCTCTTTTTGGAAACTATTCACACGAATGATGGCTTCCATCGTAATGGCACTCAAGTTATTCACCACATCTGCCGTAGGGCTTCCCTTATCAAATCCGGGAACGGCAACGTAAACATTCTTCAGATTCATCGCTGTAGTGATAGCGCTGGAACGACGCACCAGATAATACATTGTACGTGAACCGTCCATCACTCCCACTCCTTCGGCTCCACTGATGGAAAGCGGACAGAGATAAGTAGCGTCAATCTCCAATTCATCGAGTTTGAGGAATTTGATACTGACTTCGTCGGACGTTATCTTTCCGGCAGGAATAGTAACGGATTCCTGCGATAATTGATAATGTTCGGCAGACAACATTTCATAATGCGTGTCGTTCTTCGCATTATATATGGCAATCAATGAAGGGTCTACCTTGAGATTCACCTTTACATCATCGCCCGAAGGATACGACAGTTTCACTGTAAACGTTTTCGTCTGGTTCGTCACCTTACGGTTGAAAGTGAACGTTTCCGCATTTTTAGTAGCAGCCACATTCAAGTATGCCGAATTGTCAAACGGTGAATGGTCGCTATAATCGGTATTGTCGCAGGCAACCGGCAAAAACAGGAGGGTTGCGGCTGCAAGGCACTGATAAAGTTTATGTATTCTCATAGTTTACTTAGTTTAATGAACCGAAGCGGGATTCAAAAATTGAATGCCTCCACGAGTCTGTTTATAAATAATATCAGCATCGTAATAATCGTCCGAAATATTGTAAATGGCAATGCCTCCCAACGGTGTCTCCATATGGAGAGCACTGTGAGCAGCTCCTGCAATGGCAGAACGGGTCACTCCATTATAATCAGTCAACGAGCCTTCGGGAGTGACAGCCAACAGCAGATGTCCGGGAGCAGTTTTGCCATATCCGGTAGCCAAAAGAACTTCCGTTTCTATGTCGTAGTCATCGGCTGCTTCGGAAATATCAAGTACGAAATAGCTGAAAAGGCTACGTTGCGCTTCCGGCAACAGGGAAGGAGTTCCCTCGAAGACAAGCAAGCACGGTGTTTGTCCCAGTGCGTCAGTCAGCGATTTCAACGTTGCCGCATCTACCGCAGCAGAAGAAGCAAGCGTGACTCCGTCAAATGTTCCTGCCCGCACGGCTTCAACAGCGGAAGCGATGGCGGCATTCAGTTTGTCTCCCAGCGTGCAATCCACATAATAAAGCACTCTCGTTCCGTAATCGGCACGTACCATTGCCATGTCTTCCCGGTCAAAATCAGTCAGTCGGTCGGCATTACGCATGGATACGATATCAATACTGTCCGGCAAGGAACGGAGAAAAAACTTTTCACTGGTAGCCTTGTCCGGAGCATTGTCAAGCCGGGCATAAACCACAGCATGCTTCGTTGCCTTATAAGCCCGAAGGTTCTGCGTATAAACGGCATATTGTTCCGGGTTCTGCTCCTTTGCTCCGTTGACATCCGTCTCATGAATTTCCATTTCCGTCCAATCGTCACAGGAAGTGGTCGCAGTCAACAGGAAAGCGGTCAGCAGACATACATTGAATATTGATTTATATTTCATAATCTTATGGATTAAAAAAGGTTCTTGTAAAGAGCTATTAGTTATTCTCAACCGAATGGTCTTTCGCGTCCCACCAAAGAGGCGTACCCGCAGCGTCAGTACCACCCAACATCTGTACGGCTTTGGCTATATTAGCACCGTTAGAGTTGTATTCATCTGCCGGATAAGGCAAGCGACGGGGACCGATAGCAACATTCACGCTATTGTTGGGATCTTTATTCTCTACGGCAGGAAGCAACCTCGGATAACCGGTACGACGATGTTCCGCCCATGCTTCCAAACCTAACGGGAAAATGGCAATCCATTTTTGCGTAATGATGCGTTCCAGATTCCTCTCGAAGATTTCCTTTCCAGACCCCTGTTCCCAAGCAATCGTAATCTCGCTCACTGCATCCGCACTATAAGCACCCATCGGATCTACGTACTTCACCGGCTTCTTTTCTGCATCCTTCACATATTTATCGGCTCCTTTAGCCCCGCGTTCATCGAACGAGAGAGCGATGGCTTTCTCATACAACGCCTGCGGCTCTCCGCCCATATTCCAACCGCGCAACGCACCTTCGGCACGAAGGAAAGTCACTTCAGCGGCATTCATCCAGAGGTAAGGATCGGTACTGCTGATGATTTGTTTGGAATACAAATTAATCATGTCGTCTTTCTTCTCGGTGAAGATACCGATACGCACACCATAAAAATCGTTCACTTCCTGTTTCTCGCCACCCACTTCTACGGTATTGGTACCTTTCACAAACATAACGTCCAAGCGGGGATCTTCATATCCCTTCATCACGGAAACCATATCGGCACTGATGCGATAATCACTCCAATTATTGAACAACAGTTCGGAACGGTTCTCTGCCACATGGAGCATGGCATTATCTTCATTCGCTTCGATCACTCCCGCCGCTACGGCATTTTCTGCAATACGCTGCGCCTCCGTAGGGTTCACATAACTCATGCGCATCGCTATGCGAAGCTGCATGGAATGAAGGAATTTGCGCCATTTGGAGATGTTACCGTAATACAGATCCTCCAATTTACGGAACGCTTCGGAAGAAAGGTCTTTATTCTCTTCCAACACTTTATCGGCCTCTTCCAGCTCCTTCAACATCTGCGTATATACCTGTTCCTGCGAATCGTATGGAACGGACAGGTTCTCTCCCAGATTGTCATTACTCAACATCTGCGAGTAAGGGATAGGTCCGTAAATATCCGTCACACGGTGCATGACGCAGACACGCAAGATTTTACCCAAAGCCAAAGCTACCGGATCATCCGTCACGCTCAACATCTTGAGGTATTGGGGATAAAGGTCGGTAATAGGATCGGCAAACGGGGATTTCAGCCATCCCTGTTCGGGGTTGAATGTAGAGAACTTCATTACCCATGTATCTACGATACCTTCCATATAGCCTCCGTAAGCACCGCCCACCATAGCATCCATAAACTGGTACAAATGCTCGCGCGTCGGACTGACAAGTCCTTGCATCACTCTCAACGTTGCGCCGACGATATGATTTTCGCGTTGCATTTCACTATCATCCGCTTCATACATCTTGCGGTTTATATCGCTGTCGAAACAACCGGACAAGGGTAACAGCAAGAGCACCGAAAGAATGATTCTCTGAAGGTAATATATTCGTTTCATGTTCGTCATAATATTTAGAAGTTAATCTTAACGTTGAATCCTATGTTCCGGGTGCTCGGCATCATGAAATAGTCGATTCCCTGATAATAGTTGTTGGTAGTAGCCACTGCTTCCGGATCGAAAGGAGCCTTGCAATAGATCATCCACAGATTACGTCCCACAAGGGAAACGTTAATGTCGCATACATTGCCCAGCCAACGACGGGGAATGGTATAGCCTATATGCGCTTCTTGCAGGCGTACGTTCGTCGCGCTGTACGTATAATAGGTAGGAAGTCCGCTCTGCGAAGCCACTACGGAATAGAAACTCTGCGGGTTCACCTGACTACGGCCATTTACCCATGCGCCTCCGGCATCACGTGCGGCAGCCGATGTCTCGGACACTCCGTACAGATCGAGATAAGCTTGGGTAGCGGAGTAAACGATACCTCCCAAACGAGCGGTAACCAAGAATCCGGCATTGATTCCCTTATAAGTGAAGCTATTGTTCCAGGCAAGATTGGCCTTCGGAAGTACACTTCCCAACTTGATGTCACCTGCGTTATCAACAGCCGTCACATTGCCGTCATCATCAATCAGCACATTGCCGTTAATGTCACGTTTCAAGTCGGCATGTGTATAAAGATCACCCAGCGTGCCGCCTTCTTTCAAAATAAACTTCGCTTTACCGAAACCACGTCCTTCATTGGTTTTCAATTCCAGCTTGTCAACGTTATAGATGACTCCGGTTTCCGGATGCACATAATTGCGCACCAATTCTACGATCTCATTCTTATTGGTAGAATAAGTAAAGCTGGTATCCCAACCAAAATTTCCCCAACGATGATTATAAGCCAACATGGCTTCAAAACCGTAGTTACGTACATATCCGGTCTGCACATAGAGTTTGTCGTAACGCGCGGATACGGGAAGTTCGGGATCGAACGTCTGGTTGTACGTATTGGCATAATAGAACGAACCGCTCAACTTGAAATCTTTGAAAAGCGTAGCGTCCAGACCGATTTCCCAAGAATCAGTACGTTCAGGATACAGTTTGCCGATAGGGAAGTTCTTTTGAGATTTCCAGTCCATGTTAGTCGCATCATACGAGTAGGTAGGATAAGTTAGGAAACGGGGATAGGGATTACCTACGGAACTGAACGAACCGCGCACTTTCAGATAATCCACCCATTCCGGCATTTTTACCATCTCCGAAATGACGACCGACAAGCCGACCGACGGATAGAAGAAGGAAGCCTGCGGAGAATGTGTCAACTGCGAAGCCCAGTCGTTACGTCCCGTCAAAGTGAGGTAAAGCATACTCTTCCAACCAATCTCCGCACTGGCAAAGATAGATTCCGTCGCTTCACGCCAACCGGTCTGTGTGGCACGTTTCTTGGCATTATCCAAATCGTATACATTGAAAAGATTGGGAATTCCTGTTTCACGTATCGGGCCTGCATATCCCAATTCTTTGCTGGTGATACCGCTATAACTGGCTCCGATATTGGCAACAATCGTAAAGTCCTGAATACGTTTGTTGATATTTATCAATACATCGGCGTATGTCTGCGAGTTTTGTCCGTTGTTCACGGTGTAATGCCCTTGCGTGCTACCATCGGTCAGTGTCGTACTAGTGCTTGCATACAGCTTGCCTTCATATTCGCTGTGGGTATTGTCGATGCGGACACGGCCTGCCACATTCAACCAGTCCAGAATCTGATAACTCAAACCTGCCGAAGCCATATAACGCTTCTTATTATTGAGACGAAGATTGCGGTAAGCTATCCAATAAGGGTTCTGCATACGCAAATCCCCCTCACCCTGCGGCCAGAACTGTACACTGATTTTGCGCGCCTCATCCCAACGCTCGAAGTTCTTGATTACAGAGAAATCATCTCCACGAGGAAAAAGATAGGCAGAAACCAACGGATTGGAATACTGTCCCTGATTGGTCATATTCCGGTCGTTCTGAAGGATGTAGCTGGCACTGACATCCAGTTTCATTTTATCATTCAGGAAACTTGTCGTATTGCGGAAAGTAAAGTTATACCGATTATACCTATTGTTGGGTACCATACCTGCTGAATTGACAGTAGCTACCGAAAAGAATGTCTGATTCTTGTCCGTTCCCGTAGATAAAGTCACAGAATTGGAATACACCGCGCCGGTATCGAAGAAATCGCTCGGTTCATATCCGGTCTGTGCGGCTGCATTCAACTTCGGCCCCCAGCTATAAATGCTTGAATTACCAGCTTTGCCGTTGCTTCCGGTTCCGTAGCGTCCTTGAAAATCCGGCATTTTGAAAGGTTTCAACCATTCAATGCCACTAGAGACACCGACCTGCAATTTCCCTACGTGTCCCTTTTTAGTGGTAATCACAATCGCTCCATTGGCGGCATTACTACCATACATGGCAGCTGCGGCAGCTCCCGTCAGTACGGAGATACTTTCGATGTCTTCGGGGTTGATGTCGGCAATGGCTTCGGTAGCTCCTTTTGAACCAAATTCCGTATCGCCTCCGCCACCGAAATTGTACATTGGAATACCGTCGATGACATACAAAGCATTGCTGCTCTGCTCGATGGACTTTGTACCACGCATCACTACCCTGCTTGCTCCTCCCACACCGGAAGAACTGGTATTGATAGTAACACCCGCTACTTTACCATTCAGGCTGTTTACAAAGTTGGCGTCTTTAATTTGAGTCAGTTCGTCGGATTTCACCTGCTGCACATTGTAACTCAATGCCTTTTGCTCACGCTTGATACCCAATGCTGTCACTACGACTTCATTCAATAGTTTCGTATCCGAAGCGAGTTGCACGCTGTACTTGTTCGCTCCACCCACTTTCAATGTCTTCGGAGTATAGCCTACGTAAGAAATACTCAACGTACTGCCTACCGGAGCTTCCAGCGAGAAGTTTCCGTCCATATCGGTGATAGCTCCTATGCTCGTTCCTTCCACCAGCACATTCACACCGATGAGCGGTTCTCCCTGTTCATCCAGCACCTGCCCTGTGATACGTTTGGCAGACACTTGCTCCACTTCTTTCTTTTCTTGCGGAACAATGATGACATATTTGCCTTTCAACTGATAAGTATATCCTGTTCCTTTCAGGATTTCGGTGAGAGAGTTCTCCAATGTCGCTTTTTCCAGAGCCAGACTGATGGAGGCTTTGTTTTTCAACTGCGATTCGTTGTAGCCGACAGAAAGTTTCGTCTGCTTTTCCACTTCTTTTAGCGCCTCAATGACCGATATGTTTTTCTTATGGATCGTAATCCGGGCACTGCTGTTTTGAGCAAAAGTGGGGATAGAAAGGAGCAGACAGCACAAAAAAAGCATAAATACTCGGCTGATTGTCTGCTTATTGGCTATAAATTCATAAATTTGCTGCATCTTCTTAGTATTAGTTTATACAGATAAAGTTAGATTCTCGAATTTAGTAGCGTTTGTGTAACGCTAATAGTAAGAATTTCGATTTCACATCCGGGGGAAGGTTGCAGCTTCTCCCGGATATTTTTTCCGCATAGGCTTCTCGTATATTTTAAGGTTAATAATCGGTGTTATTCAAATAGTCCGGTAGCGGGAACGTTATTTATGACGCACCGTCAGATAACATTTGTCGCCCACTATCTTATAATCCAGATTACCCGTCACACGGGCAATAATATCCATCACTTCTTCTATGGAAGCGTTCTGCCCGAAAGTCAGGTTAAAACGGTCACTTTTCAGGCTGTGAAAGCTATACACGAATGTATAAGGATATTTGCGTTCGAGACGGGGGAAGATCTCTTCCATCGTCATACTGCGAAAAACAATCTCACCGCGTTGCCAGGCTGTGACATCCTGCATATCCGGATAAGTCACACTACCCAAACGGGTGTGTTTATTATAAGCCAACTGTTCGTTGGGTTTCAGTATCTCTTGCTCTTTCAATCCATTGTACTCTACCAGAACTTTTCCCGAAATCAACGTTGCCGTTACCTCTTCCTCTTCGGGATAAGCCGACACATTAAATTCCGTTCCCAATGCCGTGACTTGGAAATCTGCCGACTTTACGATAAACGGATGTGCCTCGTCACGTCTCACCTTGAAGTTGGCTTCTCCCACCAGATAGACACAACGACTGTCTCCCGTAAACTGTTGAGGATAAAGCAAGGTACTTTCTGAATTGATCATCACTTGCGTGCCATCCGATAAAGTAATATTCTGCATCTCGGTAGTAGGTATATAAGCCTGCAACAAGTCCGGCGCCTGTCTGTTCTGTAAAGCCAGATAAATAGAGCCAGCGGATACGGCAATCAGCAAAGCCGCTGCAATCTTCCAGATAACCAGCCGCGTATGTAAGGTATGTACTTTTTGTCTCGTCTTTATTCCGGTGAGTTCTCTCATCCTCTCCAACGAATGTTGATAATTGGGAGTAGTTGCGGATTCGGTAGCTTCCCAAAGCTGACTCAATTCGGAATCCTTTTCATCGGCACGTTCTTCATCGATAAGCCATACACGAAAATCCCGGTCAACTTCCGCCGGATAGTCATGCTTGATATAACGGTCTATAACGTCACGAATATAATTCTTCATAAGGTGATATTTATTGTTTCTAAGAAACGTTTACATAATTACCACCATTCAGAAAGAGAAACTACGGAAAGAACCGGAAGAGAATAACAAACATTAACACTTTACGAAGTTCGGTCAATGTTTTGTAGATGTGGTCTTCTACTGTGCGCAGAGGGATTTGCAGTTTCTCCGCTATTTCTTTGTGAGACAAACCTTCAAACCGGCTCATCTCAAATATTTGCCTGCGTTTGGGAGGCAATTGGTCGAGTGCCATCTTGACGAGGAGGAGCACTTCTTTATAATAGAGATTTTCGAGCAATGAAGTATCTTCATCACACAAATCACCTATTAGTTGCGCTTTCATTATCTTATCTTCGTATTCCTGTTCCACTTTCTGATGTTTGAAAAGGTTGAAGATTTCATTTCGGGTAACGGTATAAAGATAGCTCGTCATGGTTTCTTGCTCCTGCCAAAGTTCAGGACGTGTCCACAACTTAAGAAATATATTCTGAGCGATGTCTTCCGCATCTTCCTCCGATTTGGTCAACAACTTCGCAAAGTTCTTGACACGAGGGTAGTTAGCCGCGTAAAACCGTTCAAAACGAACATCCAAGTCTTCTACTTTTTCACTCATCTATTCTGCTTTTTATAATGAAAGCCGGACAAATATAGCCAATTTTAATTTCAGACAAACGAATGTCAGTAAAAAACATCCCGCCTTTCAGTTCATTTGAACTAAAAAGGCGGGATAAAATCAAAAACAGGAAAGTCCTGTCTTATTCTTCGTCCATCAGGATTTCCAAAATCTGGCAAGCAGCTTTCGCCACCGGAGTACCCGGACCGAAGATAGCAGCCACCCCTGCTTTATACAAGAAATCATAATCCTGTGCAGGAATAACGCCACCGGCAATCACTACGATATCTTCGCGCCCCAGCTTCTTTAATTCCTCAATAATCTGCGGAACCAATGTCTTATGTCCGGCAGCCAACGAAGAAACACCGACTACATGAACATCGTTTTCAACAGCTTCACGGGCAGCTTCCGCAGGTGTCTGGAACAACGGTCCCATATCCACGTCAAAACCGCAGTCGGCATAACCGGTCGCTACTACTTTGGCACCACGGTCGTGACCGTCCTGTCCCATCTTCGCAATCATGATACGGGGTTGACGCCCCTCTTTCTTCGCAAACTTCTCAGCCAGTTCACAAGCACGCTTGAAGTCGCTATCGTTTTTACTTTCTGATGAATACACGCCTGATATAGTTCTAATTATTGCTTTATAACGTCCTACGACCTGTTCGCAAGCAGATGAAATCTCGCCCAATGTGGCACGGACGCGCGCTGCTTCCACTGCCAGTTCCAGCAAGTTACCCTTACCGGTCTTCACACACTCGGTAATAGCCGCCAACGCTTTATCTACCTCAGCCTGGTTACGTCCCTCTTTCAGACGTTTCAGGTTTTCGATCTGTTCAAGACGAACCGCCGTATTATCAATTTCAAGAATATCGATCGGAGCTTCTTTGTCCAGACGATACTTGTTCACACCGACAATCGTCTGCTGACCACTGTCGATACGAGCTTGTGTACGTGCAGCGGCCTCTTCGATACGCATCTTAGGAATACCTGTTTCGATAGCTTTTGCCATGCCACCCAGTTTTTCAATCTCCTGAATATGCTCCCAAGCCTTATGCGCCAACTCGTTCGTCAGAGTCTCTACATAATAAGAACCACCCCACGGGTCAACATTCTTGCAAATGTATGTTTCTTCCTGAATGTAGATCTGAGTGTTACGGGCAATACGTGCGGAGAAGTCCGTCGGAAGTGCGATAGCCTCATCCAACGCATTGGTATGCAAAGACTGTGTATGTCCCAAAGCGGCAGCCATCGCTTCGATACAAGTACGTCCCACGTTATTGAACGGATCTTGTTCGGTCAATGACCAACCGGAAGTCTGTGAGTGGGTACGCAGTGCCAATGATTTCGGATTCTTCGGGTTAAACTGTTTCACAATCTTCGCCCACAACATACGCGCGGCACGCATTTTGGCAATTTCCATGAAATGGTTCGTTCCAATCGCCCAGAAGAAAGACAGACGCGGAGCAAATGCATCGATATCAATACCGGCGGCAGTTCCGGCACGAAGATATTCAAGACCGTCGGCAAGCGTATAAGCCAACTCGATATCTGCGGTAGCACCTGCCTCCTGCATATGGTAACCGGAAATGGAAATGGAGTTGAACTTAGGCATCTTCTGCGAAGTATACTCAAAGATGTCGGAAATAATTTTCATTGAGAATGCAGGCGGGTAAATATAGGTATTACGCACCATGAATTCTTTCAGGATATCATTTTGGATAGTACCTGCCATTTCTTCCAATTTCGCACCTTGCTCCAGACCGGCATTGATGTAGAATGCCATAACCGGAAGCACCGCCCCGTTCATTGTCATGGATACGGACATCTTGTTCAAAGGAATACCGTCGAACAGGACCTTCATGTTTTCCAAAGAACAGATAGATACACCCGCTTTACCTACGTCACCTACCACACGTTCGTGATCGGGGTCGTAGCCGCGATGCGTAGCCAAGTCGAACGCAACCGACAACCCCTTCTGACCGGAAGCCAGGTTACGGCGATAGAAAGCATTTGATTCTTCGGCAGTGGAGAATCCGGCGTATTGACGGATCGTCCAAGGACGCAGAGTGTACATTACCGAGTACGGACCACGCAGGTACGGAGGAAGTCCGGCAGCATAGCCGAGATGTTCCATTCCTTCAAGGTCTTCTTTTGTATAAACAGGCTTCACTTCGATGTGTTCCGGTGTTTTCCAATCAGCGGAGATACCGTTAGCCTTTTGCCATTCAGCACCGTTAGCAGGCTGAAATGCGGCATATATATCAATGTTTTTAAAATCTTTTCTCATCTTACTTCAATAGTTTGGCGTTAAACTCTTTCAAGGTATCCAGCACATTCACACGGACATGGATAAAGTACTCAATACCTGCGGCTTTCAATGTATCGGCACATTCCGGATTACCGGCGACGATAAACATAGCACGGCCATTCAAAGCTTTGAAAGCGGGAATTGCATATTCCGCATATTCATCATCACTGGAACAAAGCACCACGATATCCGCCTTAGCAGCCATAGCCGCCTCTATTCCTGCCTCAACCGTTTCGAAGCCAAGATTATCAATCACTTCATAACCGGCACAAGCCAGGAAGTTGCAAGAGTATTGCGCACGTGCCTGACGCATTGCCAGATTACCGATAGTCAACATGAACGCTTTCGGACGTTTGCCGGACGCTTCCGTCTCAAGACGCAAAGCCTCGAATTCGCTGGCAGCACGGTCGGATACCAAAGTAGCCACATCTTTCTCACAAGTATGTTCTTTGCCACCGCCACAACAACATTTTGCCTCAACCGGTTTCTTGTCACCCGCTTTTTCATTAAAGTTGGGGAATTGGTTGGTGCCCAACAATACTTCACGACGCTGTGCCACCGCTTTATGACGCGCTTTATTGCTTTCGTTCACAGCAGCCTGAACTGTTCCCGCTTTCAAGGCAGCATAGAAACCACCGGCTTCTTCGACAGACAGGAAGAGTTCCCAAGCCTGTTTAGCGATAGAGACAGTCAGGTTTTCAATATAATAAGAACCTGCAGCCGGGTCAATCACTTTATCAAAATGAGATTCTTCCTTCAGCAGCAGTTGCTGGTTGCGTGCCAGACGCTCGGAGAATTCATCGGGGGTCTCGTATGTCTTGTCAAACGGGGTAACTGTCATTGAATCCACACCTCCCAAAGCAGCACTCATCGCTTCGGTTTGCGTACGAAGCAGATTCACGTGTGCATCAAACAAAGTGAGATTGAATGTGGAAGTTTCGGCGTGAACCGCCATTTTTGCAGCACAACGGCATTCACCGTTAGGACCTTTATTGTCGCAATCACGTACACATTCGGGCTTATAAGAAGCTACGATATTCGCCCAAAGCAGACGTGCGGCACGGAATTTTGCAATTTCGAGGAAGTAATTGGAGCTGATACCGAAGTTGAACTTGATTTTCTTGGCAACAATGGCAGCGGGAATACCGGCCTCTGTCAGTTGATTCATGTATTCATTACCCCAAGCCAGCGCATAACCCAACTCCTGAGAAATATAAGCTCCGGCATTGTTCAGAGATAAAGCATTTACATTCAGTACACGATAGAAAGGAAGCGGTTGGATGGCCTCAATCAAAGCTTTGCCCGTTTGCACCATATCGCCTTTTTCCTTACCGCGAGTCAACATCTTATTGAAGAAATCATAGTTGATAGAACCTCTCAGTTTCTTCACATCATAATCTTTCTTCTGGAAATAAGCTACCAGCAGATTAGCCAACTCAACGACGTGTCCCTGGCAAGTAGAGAAGTTCAGTTCAACGCACTCAGCTTGAATATCATTCAACAATGTTTCAAGATATTCCGCATTGAGTTCCTTTGCTTTCACATGGAAAGAAAGTGAATCGACACCCTTATTCAAGATATCCAACGCCTTTGCATTAGCTTCTTTCGGGCATTCCACTCTGATTTCCTGACGAACCAGCCACTCATTGTTGTCTTTCTTGGTTCCCCTCAGATAAGGGAATTCTCCGGGAAGCGCATCGGTAGTCTTCAAACCCTCCAGATCTTCCATCCGGTAGAAAGGTTTCACTTTGAACCCTTCGTTCGTTTTCCAAACGAGCTTCTTCTCAAAATCAGCACCTTTCAAATCGGCTGTAACCTTCTCCATCCATTGTTCGGTGGAGACAGGAGAAAAGTCTGAGAAGAGTTTTTCTTTTTTGTCTGCCATAGTTTATTTAAAATTAAAACAAGATTAATATTGTCTTTATTTTTATCTATCTCTCTAAAAGTCCGTTGTTCGACTTGCAAATATAACCAAATAGTTAAAACAATACTCTTTTTTAGAGAAAATTCGCACAGCCCGGAAAATGAGGAACAAATAAATAAAGAATAGGGAATGGGAAATGAAAAATTACCATTATTCATCCCATATATACAATAGGTATAGAAATTCTTCATTTTTCATTTTTAGTTCTTCATTTACTTGATTTGCTCCGATGTTATGAGTAATTTTGCACCCGTTTTATAAAAGACATTATAAAAACTACTATAAATTATGGATTGGTTACAAAGTTTATTGTGGGACCCTAGTTCTGTGGCACATATCGTGTTCCTCTACGCATTTGTAGTGGCAGCCGGTGTGTATCTCGGTAAGATAAAGATATTCGGAATATCTTTAGGTGTCACGTTTGTTTTGTTTGCCGGCATCCTAATGGGACATTTCGGCTTCACGGCCGATACACACATCCTACATTTCATCCGTGAATTCGGATTGATTTTGTTCGTATTCTGTATCGGTCTTCAGGTGGGGCCGTCTTTCTTCTCTTCTTTCAAAAAAGGGGGAATGACACTAAACCTGTTGGCTGTAGGCATCGTAGTGTTAAATATTGCTGTTGCGCTGGGGCTTTATTACCTGTGGAACGGCCGGGTGGAATTGCCGATGATGGTTGGTATACTCTATGGAGCTGTGACAAACACTCCGGGACTTGGTGCCGCCAATGAAGCATTGAACCAGTTGAACTATACCGGCCCGCAGATCGCGTTGGGTTATGCGTGTGCATATCCGCTCGGTGTGGTAGGTATTATCGGTTCTATCATTGCTATCCGCTACATCTTCCGTGTCAATATGGCTAAGGAAGAAGAGAATCTGAAGATTCAAAGCGGGGACGCACACCACAAGCCGCACATGATGAGCCTTGAGGTACGCAACGAATCAATCAGCGGAAAGACACTGATTGAGATTAAAGAGTTCTTGGGACGCAACTTCGTTTGTTCGCGTATCCGCCATGAAGGGCACGTCAGTATTCCCGACCACGAGACCATATTCAATATGGGCGATCAGTTGTTTATCGTCTGCTCGGAAGAGGATGCTCCGGCTATCACCGTATTTATAGGAAAAGAGGTGGAACTCGATTGGGAGAAACAAGACCTGCCGATGGTTTCACGCCGTATCTTGGTCACCAAACCGGAGATTAACGGAAAAACGCTCGGTTCTATGCACTTCCGCAGTATGTATGGGGTAAATGTAACCCGTATCAACCGTTCCGGTATGGACCTGTTTGCCGATCCGAATCTGGTACTTCAAGTAGGTGACCGTGTGATGGTAGTAGGTCAGCAAGATGCAGTAGAACGTGTGGCAGGTGTGTTGGGTAATCAGTTGAAACGTCTGGACACTCCGAATATCGTAACTATCTTCGTCGGTATCTTCTTAGGTATTCTTCTAGGCAGCCTTCCGATTGCATTCCCGGGTATGCCGACTCCTTTGAAACTAGGTTTGGCAGGTGGTCCGCTGGTAGTAGCGATCCTTATCGGACGCTTCGGTCACAAACTCCATCTGGTAACTTACACAACAATGAGCGCCAACCTAATGCTTCGCGAAATAGGTATCGTGCTTTTCCTTGCCAGTGTCGGTATTGATGCAGGTGCCAATTTTGTGCAAACGGTAGTCGAAGGTGACGGATTGTTATACGTAGGTTGCGGTTTCCTTATCACCGTCATTCCATTGCTTATTATCGGCGCTATTGCCCGACTGTATTATAAGGTAAACTACTTCACTCTGATGGGATTGATAGCCGGTAGTAATACCGATCCTCCCGCATTGGCTTATGCCAACCAGACAACTGCCGGTGACGCTCCGGCCGTAGGGTATTCGACGGTTTATCCGCTATCTATGTTCCTCCGTATCCTAACGGGACAGATGATATTATTAACAATGATGTAAATCAAGCTCAAGCTTAGCTTATAAATAGTAAAGCCGGCTCTATTCTTTTAAGTAGAATATGCCGGCTTTACTGTTTTATCTCCCTTTATTCATTATACCATATATTACAACTTCAGTTTCTTCACTACAAACTCCTCCACAAAGCGTACCGTTTCTTCTATTCCTAAAGAAGAGGAGTCCACACACAGATGATAAGTAGCTGCCGCTCCCCATGTTTTATAACTATAATAATTATAGTATTCCGAACGTTTCTTATCTGCTTTCTCCATCATTTCCTCCGCAGCCTCCTCATCAATATGATGGATCTGACACAACCGTGCAATGCGGTCTTCTTTGGAAGCCGAAATAAAAACGTTTACACAACGCGGATGTTCGCGCAATATATAATCCGCACAGCGCCCCACAAACACACAGGATTTTTCAGCCGCCAAATGACGAATGACATCACTCTGTACCTTAAACAAAGCATCATTACTCAAACAGTTGGTACACGGCATAGCCCCCTCACTGATAAAAGGAAACCGCATTCCGAACAACCCACCGATAATACCTTGTGAAGCCTTTTCATCCGCTTTTTCAAAAAATTCTCTACACAATCCGCTCTCTTCAGAAGCTAGATTGATCAACTCTTTATCATAGAAGTCGATGCCCAAACGGGCTGCCAACTTCTCTCCTATTTCTTTTCCGCCACTACCTAACTGGCGACCGATATTAATGACATAGCTACCGCTCATAGTACATTTTGTTTTATGGTTTGGTAGCAAACATACGAATTATTTCTAAGACTCACATCATCAGACGAAAGTTATATTTGAAAGTTACAATAAAATATCCTTTTATTTCCTGCGTCCGAGACTCATAGAACCCGTCGGAAGTAGCCATACGAGCATAACTTTTCCGTTTGCCAAGAATATCCGCCCAATAAGCCGACAATTCAGCTTTTCTCTGTTTCAAGAATCGCCAGGTTGCCCTCGCATTCCACACAATCTCATCATCCTCTCCTTTCTGGATATTTGTCCCGCTACGCAAGATATAGCCTGCATCCGTACGCAACTGCAACCCGAAAGGAAAATCCACATAGCCGTCAAAACGGAAATTATAATAGCGGGTATAGGTATTATTATCATTCAGAGAATTAAGTGAATACTGATAATCCCATGAAGTAGAAAAATCAAACCCTCCCCAAGTGGGCTGATAAGAAGCTTCCATCTCGCAATTCAACCCGGTATCACGTGTTGTGCTTTTCTCCGGCTGTTGACTTCTATCCTCATTAATCATACTGACACGATTACTATGCCTTCCGGAGGTACTCAGTTTTAAAGAAAAATGTCCGAAACGCTTCCACCAGTCAGCACTACCATATGTATTCCAATTTCCATTGATATTTATAGGGTATGTCTCCCGTCCGCCGGTCTGCACATCATAGAGAACAACTTGTGTGACACTGTTCTTCTCCATTTGCCATCCCAGATTGGCGGATATTCCCTTTGAAGGATGTTGAAAACTCACATGCATAGTATGCATAAACATCTGTTTCAAATCCGGATTTCCACGAGTAATATACAACGGATCACTATTATCCGTCAACGGCATTAAGTCCGATAAAGAAGGCTGCCGGGTTCTTCCGTTATAATTAAGACTGACACGCATTTTCTTTTTCCGCCAACTCAGCCATATCATAGGCTGATAATCAATCATACGCATTGTGGTGTCCGCATAAAGTTTTCCGACTTTCCGATCAATAGTACGCTTCTGCGGAGTGACCCCCAACGAAGCATTAAACATCCAAGTATCATCCGAATAATTGAAGCCTACATTCAAGTCGTGCCCATTACTGCGGCTATGACTCCTATTACTTAAACTATCCACATACCCCGCCTCATAACCTGTAGGCAAATCACCGAAAGAATCCCGGTTTGTCATGGAAGACAATTCATACGTATCACGGTTGTCCCGTTCATACTGTGTATTCCAATTATATGCTGCCCGGAAATGCACCTTCTTGCCAATCGGTTGAGTAAAGCTGACTCCTACCCTCCACTGATTATTTGTCTGAGGAGACTTTATATATTGGTTTCGATAAAGTACCGAATCATTCCCATTCTTGTCTTTCAGCTTGAAATAAGTAGTCTGAGACAGCGAAAAACTCTCATTATCTCCCCATGAATCTGAATTTGTAACATTCAGTCCTAATGTAGTTCCTTTCTCATTCAAACGCCTCATAATCCCAATCATCCAATTATAACGATTGGATTTATTTTCCGAAGCCGAACGGTTTTCACTACGATTGACTTTCATATCCTTAGGTATAGATTCAAAATCAGCAAACAGACTCTCATGATTCACATTAGGAGGAGCATCAAAAGAAGCACTCTGATTACTGCTCTCATTCTCGTTGGGAGAAAGCCCGAAACTCCCGTTGAAATGTATGCGCGTACGCTTATCGACTTTCCATTCTCCCATCAGACTCGAATTCATAGACCGGCTTTTCGAAGTACCCTCATTGGCAGAAGCCGAATACTGATTGCCACTCGTCAAATATTGTTCCCTGTACATGGAAGTGATATTTCCATTCCGGTTCAAGTCATAGTTCACATTTCCGGTCAAAGAAAACTTCTTGCCGAACTTGCGCGTCATATTCAGCCCGACAGAGTTATTGATATTGTCCTTATAAGTGCTATTCTGATAGCGATTGGTAGAACGGGCCATAAAAGAGAGGTTCTCCCCGTTCTTATTAAAATAGTTCACCTGTCCTTCCAGGTCCTTCTTTTTATTATTTCCATATCCTACCGTCGCATTCGTCAGCCAAGTCTTGTTCAGTTCATCTTTAGTCTGAAGATCAAGCACATACTTTTTCTCTCCAGAACTGATTCCGGTAAACTCTTCTTCTTTTGATTTCTTATCATATACTTTCAGCTTGCTAATCAAGTTTGCCGGCAGATTTTCGAGCGCCGTTTTCTTATCCCCCGAGAAAAAGGATTCTCCATTGACATTGATTTCACTGATAGCCTGACCGTTGTAGGTTAACGAATGATCTTTCTTATTATACACCAATCCCGGAACACGTTTCACCAGATCCTCCAGATAAGAACCTTCGGGAGTTTTATAGGCAGCAGCATTGATAACGGTAGTATCTCCCTTCATCTCCACTTCTTTCAATTTTCCCGTGATTGTCACTTCCCCGATTTGTATATCATCATCCTTCAGTGTGACCGCCCCAACATTCACAGACAGCGAATCACTTAATATGCGGTATGCGGATTCCATTCCCATGAAGGAGACTTTCAACAAATATTGCCTTCTGTTCTGCGGCTGATATTTAAGAACAAAACGACCGTTCTTATCACTTGTCGTACCTTTCACAAAAGTGGAATCCTCCTTTTGCAAGACAACAACACTAGCTGAAGGTAAAGACTGTAGCTTATCACTTCCTGCTTCCAACGTCTGTACTCTGCCTTTGACAGTTCTCGTCTGTTGAGCATATAAAATTGTATGCATACAACATAACAACAAAAGCAATCCAATCATCCTATTAATTTCCATGTCGATAAGCTAGTCTCTTTTAGTAGTTTTACAAGGGTAAAAGTACACAATCCAACTATGATTCAAGAGAAAGTTCTGTGAAAAATCCCAAAAGCTCCCCACATTCTTGTTTACCTCCAAATTTTCATTTGGACATTATTCTAATAAAGAATTCAAAGTCAATATCGATATCAAACGAGATAAGACCGAAATTTCGCTATATGCGATATATAAATAAGTAGCAATTTTGTAGAAACGGAATAATAACATATTAGAAAACAATTCATATATTTGCACGATATGTTCACAAGATTGTTACAACCAAATGTAAATAAAATGATAAAACAATCCATTTACACTTTCATTCTATTCTCCTTGCTATTTTTGACAAGTTGTATTTCTAACAAGAAGACTTCTCTCGAAGCATTCAATCAAGATATATATACTCCTGAATATGCGGCAGGATTTAAGATATTAGGCTCAACCAATGTCCAAAGTACTCTGATACAGGTATTCAACCCATGGCAGGGATCCAAAGAGGTAGAAATGTCCTACTTCATATCACGAAATGGAGAGCAGGCACCCACCGGATTCACCGGTCCTACCATTCCTGCCGGAGCAAAGCGCATTGTATGTATGTCTTCTTCCTACATCGCCATGCTCGATGCACTAGGACAGGTAAACCGAATCGTGGCGGTATCGGGCATCGACTATGTATCGAACCCATATATCCTTGCGCATAAGGACTCTATCAAGGACATGGGACCTGAGATGAATTATGAACTGTTGCTGGGATTGAAGCCGGACATCGTTCTGCTATACGGTATCGGAGACGCACAGACCGCCATAACGGACAAGCTGAAAGAGCTATCCATTCCCTATATTTATATGGGTGAATACTTGGAGGAATCACCGCTAGGCAAAGCCGAATGGATGGTTGTTTTGTCCGAACTGACGGACAGCCGAGAGAAGGGTATCGAAATATTCAGTGAAATTCCGAAGCGTTATCTGTCATTGAAAGCACTCACGGAATCGGTCGGACAATGCCCGACAGTTATGTTCAACATGCCGTGGAACGACAGTTGGGTGATGCCTTCTACAAAAAGCTATATGGCGCAACTGGTAGCGGATGCGGGTGCAGAGTATATCTACAAAGAAAACAGTTCCAACAGTTCAACCCCGATTGGACTGGAAACGGCTTACGGGCTGATACAAAAAGCGGATTATTGGATTAATGTAGGTTCGGCAACGAGTCTGGATGAGTTGAAAACCGTCAATCCGAAATTCGCAGATGCGAAAGCTGTACGTGAACGGACGGTTTATAATAATAATTTGCGGCTGACCCCGACGGGCGGTAATGATTACTGGGAATCGGCAGTGGTACACCCTGACATGGTTCTACGCGACCTGATTCATATCTTCCATCCAGAACTGGTACCGGATTCACTCTATTATTACAGGCATCTGGAATGAAACGAACCTATGCCTAGAAGAATGATCGAATCTTTATTTGCCAAACGTACTCGCAATTCCAGATGAAGCAACCTCATAAACATACCGCCCTTTTATTTATTGCATTAGGTATCGTTGCCGTACTATTATTATTGATAGACATGGCAACAGGAGATACGTACATCCCTATCTTGAAAGTATGGGCGGTGCTCACCGGCGGCGAATATGACGAAACGACGCGCAATATCCTACTTTCCATCCGGTTCATACGGGTAGTAGTGGCGGGACTGATAGGCGTGGCGCTTTCCGTCAGCGGCCTGCAGATGCAGACAGTTTTTCAGAATCCGCTGGCAGACCCTTATCTGCTGGGAGTCAGTTCGGGCGCAGGACTGGGAGTGGCTCTGTTTATACTAGGCACTCCGTTGCTCGGATGGACGAACTTCCCGCTTCTCCAATCAATGGGTATCGTCGGTTCGGGATGGATAGGAACGACTGTCATCCTATTGGGAGTAGCCGTCATCAGCCGGAAAGTGAAAAATATTCTCGGCGTGCTGATTATGGGGGTTATGATAGGATACGTGGCAGGTGCCATTATCCAGATTCTGCAATATCTGAGTTCTGCCGAACAACTGAAAATGTTCACGCTTTGGTCGATGGGCTCGCTCAGCCATATCACTGCCACCCAACTGGGAGTCATGATTCCGATGTTGTGCATAGGTCTGCTGATCTCCGTAGCTTGCATCAAGTCACTGAACCTATTGCTGCTCGGTGAGAACTACGCGCGGACAATGGGAATGAACATCAAGCGTTCACGCACCTTCATTTTCGTTTCTACCGCATTGCTGACAGGAACGGTCACTGCTTTCTGCGGTCCGGTAGGTTTCATCGGGCTGGCTGTGCCACACGTCACCCGGTTGCTGTTCAACAATGCCGACCACCGGATACTTGTTCCCGGCACCATGTTGACGGGACTTATCAGTATGCTTCTCTGTGACATTATCGCCAAGAGCTTCCTGCTCCCGGTGAACTGCATCACTGCCCTGCTGGGTGTTCCGGTTATTTTATGGGTAATCGCTAAAAACTTGCGTAGATTCAAATGATAGAGCTTAAAGAACTGACATTAGGGTATGGACAGCGTACGCTGTTAGAGATGGTAAATGCCCGGATGACGGGCGGACAACTCATCGCCCTGCTGGGACGCAACGGGGCAGGAAAGAGTACATTGCTCCGTGCCATGATGGGACTGGAAAAGCCACAGTCGGGAGAAATCATCCTACAAGGCAAGAAAATAGCCTCGTTGAAACCGGAAAAACTAGCCCGTAGCATCAGCTTTGTAACGACAGACAAAGTACGCATCGCCAATCTTCGCTGTAAAGATGTAGTGTCTATGGGGCGCGCCCCTTATACAAACTGGATCGGACAACTACGACCGGAAGACGAAATGCGGGTAGATACTGCCATACAGCTGGTCGGTATGTCCGCTTATGCGGAAAAAACCATGGATAAGATGTCCGACGGCGAATGTCAACGAATCATGATTGCCCGGGCGTTAGCCCAGGACACCCCTGTCATCCTGCTCGACGAACCCACCGCCTTTCTCGACTTGCCTAACCGTTACGAACTCTGCCTGCTCCTGAAGAGACTGGCACAGGAAGAGGACAAATGTATCCTATTTTCCACACACGACCTCGACATAGCGCTGTCACTCTGCGACTCTATCATGCTGATAGACAACCCGCATATGTATACACTGCCTACTCCGGAAATGGTAGCGAGCGGACATATCGAAAGACTGTTCCGAAACGAGTCGGTGACATTCGACGCACAAAAGATGAGGGTACGTATAAAATAAACATTTTATCACTAGGATAAAAATATAAATAATAAAATATGATTCTCGTAAGCTGATTTTTTAGCCAAACAAGATAAAGTTATTAATAAATTCTCTAACTTTGTGGCGTTAAGGTTTCTTGTTACAGTATATACACTGTTAAGGAATTAAAAGGGAATGCCGTGTAAACCGGCAACAGAACCTGCTGCTGTAAATCTCCGCTCCTTGTAATCAGAGAGCAAAATTGCAACACGAAAGTCACTGGATAGTTTATCTGGGAAGGCGTTGCAAAATGGGATGAGTCAGAAGACCTGCCTTGATGCTCTGATTTACACCTGCGGGATTTCGGGTAGTAGTCAAATAGAAAATAAGCAATTATCTTTTATTTGGTATAATAGCTATATGTCCGTTTGTGTAGATTGAATTCAGATCTGAACAAACGGATTTTTTATACCTATAAAATAAAAGACATGCTTTCTATTCAAGTCCATTCATACAATAAGCATTGTATCCATTTACGGTGGATATTATGTTTGATTCTATCTCTATTTACCACATTACCGGCCATTTCCCAGTCCAGAGTTCGGCATCAGACTTCTCTGTCTGATACACTTCTCAAACTCAAAGAAGTTACTATCTACAGCAACCGGATACAAAAAAAGATGTCTCCTGTACAGATTCTGTCCGGCAAAGAACTGGAGAAGCTCAATGTTTACTCCGTTGCTGATGCTTTGCGCTACTTTTCCGGAGTACAGATAAAAGATTACGGAGGTATTGGAGGACTAAAAACCGTCAATATACGAAGTATGGGCAGTCATCATGTCGGAGTATTTTATGATGGTATTGAATTAGGAAATGCGCAAAATGGAGTCGTCGATCTAGGCCGGTTTTCATTAGATAATATGGAAGTCATTTCACTGTATAATGGTCAAAAAAGTGCCATCTTCCAACCTGCCAAAGATTATAGTTCCGCAAGTGCCATATATATGCAGACACGAAAGCCCATATTCAAAGGGGAAAAGAAAAACAATCTGAACATCGGGGTGAAAGGCGGTTCATTCTCCACCATCAATCCGTCACTACTTTGGGAACACCGTTTCAACGAACGAATAAGCAGTTCCATCAGTACGGAGTATATGTATACATCAGGACGATATAAATTCACATACGCCAAGAAAGATGGTTACGACACAACAGCTGTTCGTCAAAATGGAGACGTAAGAATGTTACGTTTGGAGAATGCATTCTTCGGAAAAGTCCCCAAAGGAGAATGGAAAGCCAAAGCATACCTATACAACTCGGAACGGGGATACCCCGGAGCTGCGGTAAGAGAAGAACCGGGTAAGTTTCGCCATCAGGACCGGCAATGGGATACCAATCTGTTTGTGCAAGGATCTTTTCAAAACTATTTTAAGCCTTGGTACAGTCTGCTAGCCAACGGAAAATATGCTTATGACTATCTCCACTATTTATCCGATCCCAGACTGGATGTCACCACCATGTATGTAGACAATCACTACCGACAGCAAGAAATCTATGCTTCGGCCGCCCATTTATTCACCATCTATCCCTGGTGGAGTATGTCATTATCCAACGATTTTCAATGGAATACATTACGGGCCGATCTCATAGATTTTGTCTATCCAACCCGTAATACAATCCTGACTTCTGCTGCCACGTCCTTTGACTTCAACCGCCTCATGTTGCAGGCGAGCCTGTTATATACTCATGTCGACGACAATACACGTACCAAAGGAGCCAATGCAGGCACCAAAAACAAATACACTCCGTCTGTCATAGCCACCTGGCAACCATTGACCAAGCTCCCTCTGAATGTACGAGCCTTTTATAAGAAAGTCTTTCGTATGCCGACTCTCAATGATTTGTATTATACTTTTATAGGCAATAAGGACTTAAAACCAGAATATACCACCCAATACGATGTGGGTATCACTTTCTCTCACACCTGGAATAACCATTGGCTGAAAAGCCTGGACTTACAAATAGATGGTTACTATAATGAAGTAGATGATAAAATCATTGCCATGCCTACCTCCAACCAGTTCCGTTGGACTATGATTAATCTCGGACATGTGGAAATTCGGGGATTAGACGCAGCCATACGAGGAGAATGGGGCTTCGGAAAGGTGGAACTTAGCACTCTCTTCAACTACACCTATCAAAAGGCACAGGATTTTACCGATCCTACCAGTGAATGGTATGGAGGCCAGATTCCTTATATACCTTGGCATGGAGGTTCCATCATCCTCAATGGAAGTTACCAAACATGGTCCTGTAACTATAGTTTCATTTATACAGGTGAACGTTATGAAGCAGTCGCCAATATCCCGGAGAACTACGCACAGCCTTGGTATACTCACGATTTTTCCCTATCCAAAACTTTTCAATGGGGGAAAACGGGAATACGTGTAACGGCAGAAATTAATAATATCTTCAATCAGCAATATGAAGTAGTGCAATGCTATCCTATGCCCGGTACAAGTTTTAAAATCAAATTAAACGTCATGTTATGAGAATATCTGTTCTATCCATCATTATCTGTTTTGTTCTTCTGTCGACTTCTTGTCGCGAAGATGAACGCATTATTCCGTCAACTCCCAACCAAGTTACCCCCGGAGTAAGCGGTACCTCTGTCAAAGGTTTCTTTCTACTCAATGAAGGAAATATGGGAAGCAACAAGGCTACCCTTGATTACTTTGATTACGAAACCGGTATCTATCATAAGAATATCTATGCGGAACGGAACCCGGGAGTCGTACAAGAATTGGGGGATGTGGGAAATGATATCCAAATCTATGGAAATAAGTTATATGCCATCATCAACTGTTCTCATTTCGTAGAAGTGATGAATGTAGAAACAGCAAAACACATCACGCAAATTTCCATACCTAATTGCCGTTATATCGTCTTTAAAGATAAATATGCATACGTCAGTTCGTATGCAGGCCCTGTCAAAATAGATCCCAACGCCAGACTGGGGTATGTAGCACGTGTTGACACTACCACACTGACTGTCAAGGATACCTGTGTGGTCGGCTACCAGCCGGAAGAAATGGTGATTGTGGGCAACAAACTCTATGTAGCCAACTCCGGCGGGTATCGCGTACCTAATTATGACCGCACGGTATCCGTCATCGACTTGAACACATTCAAAGTTATCAAAACCATTGATGTGGGAATCAATTTGCATAGAATGGAATTAGACCAATACGGAAATATTTATGTCTCATCCCGGGGAGATTATTATGACACTTACTCCGAAACATTTGTAATAGATTCCAATACCGATAAAGTGATCGAAGAATTACCGCTTCTTCCCAATACAGAAATGGCTATTTGCAGAGATTCACTGTATGTATACAGTACAGAATGGAGTTATTACACCAACAGTTGGACAGTCTCTTACGCTATTTATAATACAAAAACAAAGAAAACTGATACCCGCAATTTTATTACAGATGGTACGGAAAAATCTATCAAGATACCTTATGGAATAGCAATCAATCCGGAAACAGGTGAATTCTTCGTCACCGATGCCAAAGACTATGTGACTCCCGGCACATTATATTGTTTCTCCCGGGATGGAAAAAAGAAATGGTCAGTCACAACCGGAGATATTCCTGCTCATATTGCTTTTACATACAAAAAACTAAAAGAGATTGAATAATTAAATTCATAACCATTAATAACTAAAAAAACAAAAACAATGAAGAAAGTTCTATTTTTACTGCTCACTGTCATTACAGTATGCAGTTGTTACAATGATGATGATCTTTGGGATAAAGTCAATGATCTCGACGGACGAGTAGAAACACTGGAAACGACCGTCAAGGGAATGAACTCTGACATTACTATTTTACAGAATCTGGTAGACGCGCTAAATCAAGGGAAAGTAATTACAAATACAGAACAAACCTCTGAAGGTTATACATTGACTTTCAATGATGGTAGCAAAGTGTCCATAAAGAATGGAACAAATGGCACAGATGCTCCTGTCATTGGAATAAAAGCAGATGAAGACGGAACATATTACTGGACAATTACCACTAATGGGGTTACAGACTGGCTTCCGGATGCAGACAACAAATTAAAAGTAACGGGTACAACCCCAATCATGGGAGTTGACGACGATGGGTACTGGACGGTTAATACAGGTGACGGAGCCCAACCAATAAATGGGGCAGACGGTAAACCTATAAAAGCAAAAGGGGAAGATGGAGATTCTTTCTTCAAATCCGTTACAGTCAATAACAACTATGTATTAGTTACTCTTGCAGATGGAACATCGTTCACATTACCCAAAGGGGAAACATATACATTTGACATTGCCAATAGAGATTATACCTTGTTCTCGTCTAATGAAACAAGGACGTATCTGCTTACAACCGCCAATATAGACGATGCAACATTAATTGCTATTCCGCAAGGATGGACAGCGGTTCTTAATGATAAAGATTTAAAAATCACAGCTCCAGCAGTTTCAGGTGATGATGTCAAGGATGGTGAACTTAAAATACTTGTTACACCATCCAAAGCCTTTGGAAAAGTGATAAAAATGCAATTAAGAGCAGTTCATGAAGCGCGCTTTTTAACATTTGAAGACGCCGATTACAAAGGTGATGCTAATATAGTAGGAAAAACAAACTGGTCTTCATTAATTGATAATCCCCAATATAACGGTCCTCTACTTTATCCTACGACAAGTACTCTCTATCAATGGAATGACAAAAACAACACTTTCCTAGCTTCCGAACTTCCTAATGGATGGGGTGACTATAAATATTGGGGTGGTGGACATGCCATATCAAACTACGTAGAAACAGATATGGCCAACGGAGATTATCTACATCAACTTGGTGTCTATTACCAAGATCCAATAACTGGTTTTGGCGGTCATAATGGCTCTAAAAATTTCTGTGTACACTATGGATATAAGGATGATTCCGGATTTACTGATGGTGCAAAATTACCATCCATTTATTTTTCCGATAACCAAGCACGTGTAGTAGATCATATGTATGTCATGTGGAATACTTATTTAGCTAACTGTATTTTTAACGGTAACAGCCTGACTGAGCCTGTCGGTCCGGATGGTTATGTAAAGATAATCGCCATCGGTTTTGATGCAGCAGGTAAAGAAATAACCAATCATTTAGAGTTTTTCATTGCTAATGCTAGAGGTAATATTCAGGAATGGACTTACTGGGATCTTTCTTCGTTAGGCAAAGTTTCGAAAATTGAGTTTAATATGGCAGGTGACAGTGACAATGGTTATGGTTTCAGCCAACCGGCCTATTTTTGTTATGATGACGTAGCGGTAAGATTCTAATGAAACACATTACACCTTTACTACTCGCCTTATTGACATGCATATCATGTGCGGAAGAAGAGGAGAAATCTCCTCTTCCTGCCGCTCCTGTCATTACCTTGAAAGAAGAAGTCCCCATCTATAAAACCAAAATCGGTCGGGAAATAACCATCGCTCCTATTTACGAAAACATCGATTCGGAAACGGCCTTTAATTGGACAATAGATGGAAAGAATATCTGTACCGCTTCCACCCTGACATTTTCAGCCGATGAAGCCGGAAGATATTATATCCTGATTTCCGCAACTAACGCCGGAGGAACAACAGAAAAAGAAATACGTATTGATGTTTTCCAACTTGATGTACCCACCATTTCTATAGCCGATGCAGACAAAGGTTTCAAAGTTCTTCAGGGATCCGAACTAACCATAACACCGGTAGTTGACTCTTTCCTAGATACTAGTTATTCTTGGCAAATAAATGGTCAGGAAGTTTCAACTGAACCAAATTATTCATTCCCTACAAATGAGCTTGGCGAATATGATGTTCGCTTCTCGACTCATAACGAAGATGGTGAAGATGAAATCTCCTTTAAAGTCGAAGTATGTTCACCGGATCAAATAGATTTCAATTGGACGTTTCTACAAGACGAATATAATATGTCATCAGGTAGAACGATTCAAATCAAGCCGGTAGATATAAAAAATGCACAAGATGCTATTTATACATGGTCTGTAAATAACAAACAAGTACAATCAGGAGCAAGCGATAGTTATTTGTTCACATCCGACCAAGAAGGAGAACATACAATTAAAGTAGAAATGAAAAATTCGTATATACTTGTCACGCAAACATTAAAAGTCAACGTTTGTCCGCCCGAGGGAACATACCAACGCAAGATAAATGCTACTAGTTCTGCTTCTATGAACAAAGTATATGAATTTTTACCCGCTCCCGGTCAGTTTGTTAATGAGAACTATACAGTAACTACCATGGCAGAAGCCTGTACCTATGCAGAAGAACGAATCAATCAGACTGCTTATGTCTCTTTAGGCGGATTCGGTGGATACATCATCGTTGGATTCGATCATAGTATCGTGAACGACGGAGATTACAACATCGCTGTTACTGGTAATGCTTTCGATGGTTCATCAGAACCCGGAATTGTATGGGTAATGCAGGACGAAAATGGTGATGGGTTACCCAATGACACTTGGTATGAATTGCGCGGATCCGAATATGGAAAAGCCGAAACCTGGCAGGACTATGCCGTCACCTATCATAAACCAACCGGTATTCAGCTTCCCACCCCATGGACAGACAATCATGGTCAAAGTGGGTCTATTGATTATTTGGGCGCTTTTCACCGGCAAGATTATTATTATCCCGCCTGGGTAAAGGAGAAACAATATACTTTGCGAGGTACTCGCCTGAAAGAGCGTAATTACGATCAATCCGGTAATGGTACTTATTGGGTAAATGATAGTTATGAATGGGGATATGCTGATAATTTCAGCGCCATTGATCGTCTGACAGATGATGACAACTATAATGCCGGACCGTCTGACAATCATTTCAAGATATCCCATGCTGTAACTTTCGACGGTAAGGATGCAAACCTGAAGTACGTTGATTTTATCAAAGTACAAGTGGGTGTTAATAGTAAAAGCGGTTGGTTGGGTGAAATATCCACTGAAGTTTTTGGAATAAAGGATTTCAACATGCTCAAATAATTGATAGAATATACATAAGAGATTCTTTTCCCTATTAAATATAGAGATAAAAATTACCAAATGGTAATTTTTATCTCCTCTCATAACCCTACCTTTGTCGCCATTTTCAACGACAAAGGTAGAAAGTTATGAAAGATAGTATTAATTTCGGCAGTATGAACATCTCCACGTTGTTCCGTAAGTTACTAATTCCTACGGTACTTGGGATGGTATTCTCGGCTCTGTTCGTTATTACGGACGGTATATTTGTAGGAAAAGGTATTGGCAGTGACGCACTGGCAGCAGTAAATATCACTGCACCGCTTTTTATGATTGCAGCGGGTATCGGACTGATGTTCGGAGTGGGAGCTTCGGTGGTGGCTTCCATTCATTTATCTCAGGGAAAACGCAAAGTAGCAAGTATTAATATCACTCAGGCAATTGCTTTTTCCGCATTGCTCATACTTATCCTGTCTGCTCTGTGTCTTTATTTTATAGAGCCATTGGCCAGATTATTGGGTAGTTCGGACCGATTGTTGCCGTTAGCCGTAGAATATATGGCATGGTATCTTCCTTTTCTCGTATTCTACGAAGTATTAAATATAGGAATGTTCTGCATCCGCCTGGATGGTTCGCCCACCTATGCCATGATGTGTAATGCAGTTGCAGCCATACTCAATATCATACTGGATTATATATTCATCTTCGAATTTGGTTGGGGAATGATGGGAGCAGCTTTTGCCACCAGTCTGGGAACTGTTGTGGGAGGGTTGATGACACTGATTTACCTCCTCCGTTTCTCTCGTACCCTCCATCTATGCCAAATAAAGTTAAGTATCAAAAGCCTGTTACTGACTCTTCGCAACATCGGTTATATGATTAAACTGGGAAGTTCTGCTTTTATCAGTGAAGCCTCCATTGCCTGTATGATGTTTCTGGGGAACTACGTTTTCATCCGCCATCTCGGTGAAGACGGAGTAGCTGCATTTAGTATTGCCTGTTACTTCTTCCCTATCATCTTCATGGTCTATAATGCCATTGCACAATCCGCACAACCCATTATCAGCTATAACTTCGGAGCCGGACTGCCCGAGCGTGTACGAAAGACACTGCATCTCGCCATTCGGACCGCTTTAATCTGCGGTATCAGCTTTTTCATTCTTACCGTACTATGCTGCCAGGACATTGTTTCGCTATTCATTGACCGCAGCTACGCTGCATTCGATATAGCAGTAAACGGGCTTCCTTATTTCGGAATAGGATTCATATTCTTTGCCGTCAACATGATTGGCATTGGTTATTATCAAAGCGTTGAAAGAGGTCAGCGGGCAACAATTATCACTCTTCTCCGGGGAGTAGTGTTTATGCTGATCGGATTCTTTGCGCTCCCTCCGGTATTGGGTACACCGGGTATCTGGCTAGCCGTACCATTGGCAGAGTTATTAACTACTTTCTATATTTTCGGAATTTATTTGAAAGATCGTTTCATTGTTTGCCGACGATAAGTATCTTTACAATATGAGAACATTCATTGAAAAACTTTGCGATAGATACAAGGTATCAGAAACCGATGTACAGTCTCTACTGAACTGTATGGAAGAGGTACATTTCAAAAAGAGAGATTTAATAGTACGCGAGGGGACAAAGAACTGTAATCTTTATTTTATCAAGACAGGAATATGGCGAGCCTATTATCATAAAGACGGAGTGGACACTACCATCTGGTTTGCTTCAGACGGAGAAGCTGCTTTCTCCGTCTGGGGGTATGTAGATAATGCCTACTCATTAATAAATATTGAGGTCATGTGTGACAGTGTGGCCTATTGTATTTCCCGAACAGCTCTGAATCAGTTATTCGCCTCATCCATCGGACTCGCTAATTTGGGGCTCCGCCTCATGGATCATCAGTTTCTTCAACAGGAAAACTGGCTTATCAGTTCGGGAAGCCCACGGGCTAAAGAACGCTATCTCAACCTTATCAAAGAGACTCCGGAATTATTGCAATATGTGCCTTTAAAACATATTGCGTCTTACTTGTGGATTACACCACAGTCACTCAGCAGAATACGGGCGGATATAGCACGTACGGGAACCTAAAAATTATAAAGGTTGCCAGAATTTACACTTCTTCACAGCGCACCATATCCCAACCGCGAAATTGAATCAGCAATCGATGACGAGTTGTCCCAATAGCCAGTTGCCGAGCCTTTTTATCTTCACTATATTGAAGTAACCACTGATTTCATAAACAAAAGACACTCCTGCTATCTAAAGCACCTCCACGCTACATAAACTATCTACTTTTGTAGTAGATACCGATTCGTTCCACAGATATGGAACAAAACGATAATAGATATAGAACTAAAGGGAAACAACTGTGGAACTAAAAGTCAACAGTTGTAAAACGAATTAATACTAACTAATAAAGCAACAGACATCAGTATATGAGTGCAATATATGATTTATTTGAAACTCCCAGTCCTAACAAACAGGAGAAACAACCGTTACATGCCCGCATTGTATCCAAAGGAACAATAAGTAAAGACGAATTTCTGGACCGTGTGCATAAATTCACAGGAATCAGCCGCAGCCTGCTGACAGGTGCAATGGAATCTTTTTCCAATGAAGCCAGAGATTTACTGGCGGAGGGCTGGAATGTAGAAATAGGAAATTTCGGTTTCCTATCCACATCGCTGGAATGCCCACCGGTAATAGATAAAAAAGAAATCCGCTCCACCTCTATTAAAATGAAAAATATCCATCTTCGCGCAAGCCGTTCATTCAAAAAGGAGGTCAGTGACAAAATGAGATTACAGCGTGGCGAATCACCGATCCGTCCCAAAAGGAACAGCATTAGCCGGGAAACCTGCCTTGCACGTCTCAACAAATATTTGGAGAATCATTTATTTATCAGCCGGACAGACTATTCCCTCTTAACCGGACGGAATAAGAAGATTGCTATCCAAGAATTAAATTCATTCATCAGCGATGGGGTTATCCGTAAAGAAGGAGTCGGAAAATTAAGCGTATACACAAGTCTAAACCAATCTGCATTCATTGAGCACCATTAAAGCACCTCACCGGTAAGTGACTGTTATATCTTTGCATCGTGATCACAAAGAAAGAGAAACGATAACCAAAAGTATTAATTAAAAAAACAAAATTATGTCACTGAAATATGTTATTAAAAAAAGAACATTCGGTTTTGACAAGACTAAAACCGAAAAGTATGTAGCGCAGAATGTAATCACCAATACGTTGGATTTCAGAAATCTGTGTGATGAAATTACCAAAGTCGGATTAGTGCCCAGTGGAGCTGTCAAATTTGTGCTCGACGCGCTCATTGATACGCTGAATATGAACCTGAATAAAGGTATATCAGTCCAATTAGGTGATTTTGGCTGCTTTCGTCCCAGTCTGAATTGTGATAGTCAGGATACCGCCAAAGATGTGGATAGCGATACTATCCGAAGAGTGAAAATCATCTTTACCCCAGGATATAAATTTAAAGAGATGTTGAATAAAGTCAGTGTCCAAAAGATGATTGTCGCCGCTGATGGTTCTATGGAACCGGATGAACCGGTAAATCCGGACAAAGGGGATGGAGAAGCTCCCGATCCGGGAGAATAATCCCTGCCCTCTTTGAGGCAGGAAGAGAGTGTCACAATGAATAGTAAAATGACACTCTCTTCCACATTATTCTATTAATCCCTTGACAAACGCCCTATAATTTTGTATATTTACAACTTCTAACAATAAAAACTATAAAAATGGAATTATCAATCGAAGAAGAAGAAAAACCGTTCATTTTCAAATCCTATACAAAAAAGGAATTAGCCTGTATGTACAGTCCAAGCATCACCCCACGTTGTGCCATACGTATATTCACCAAATGGATTAAAATGAACAAAGAGTTATTCCGTTTATTGACAGAAACCGGCTACCATCCGCGAACACGCACATTCACTCCCCGACAAGTCAGAATTATCACCAATATTCTGGACATTCCTTAGGTATGACCGGAATATTTTATATGAAAGAATAGAGCATATAAAATAGGTATAAACAATAACGTTATCAATGTACCGAACAACAATCCTCCCATAATGGAAGCCGCCAGAGAACCGAACATTGCATCCGGCAACAACGGAATCATACCCAGAATCGTAGTCAGCGAGGCCATCATCACCGGACGCAGACGGCTTTGCGCACTATCAATCAAAGCCGTAACCGGTTCTATCCCCTGACTGATCTGCAGTGTGATTTCATCCATCAGCACAATGCCATTCTTAATAATCATTCCAATCAGCCCCAAAGTTCCGACAATCGCTACAAAATTGAATGTTTTCCCGGTAAGCAGCATTACAGCCACTACACCGACAAAAACCAAAGGAATACAACAAAATATGATGGTCGGCTTGCGATAATCCTTGAACAGCATAATCAATATGGCAATCATCAGAATGATGGCAAACGGAAAATTTTTGAACAAATATTGCATGGATTTCGTGCTGGCATTCCTTTCTCCCTGCCATTGCAGCTTATATCCGTCCGGCAACGGGATTTGCTCTATTTGTTCCGCCACAGACTGGCGGGCTTTCTCCGTTTCTATTCCCGGAACGGGAGAACATTGCACCCGTTGGCTACGCTGTCCGTTGAAACGGGGAACCACCGGGTCTTCCCATCTCACATCAATCTTCTTACTTATCTGTTTCAACGGAGTAGTCCCCATCAGCGTTTCCACCAACTCTTCCTTTGACAGCGTACCTGTTTTCAACTTCATCATCATCTCCTGCGTCAACAGGCCGTTCAGTGAGGGAAGAGACGAAAAGATTTGGGTATTATCAAGATTCTCAATCGGTCTGCCTTGTTCGTCCAGGCAACGAAGGTAAATATTATCCCGATGGATTCCTTCGTAGAATGAACCTATCGGAATCCCACTCGTAGCCGAAAGCAGGGAAAGACTCACATCATTACGACTCAGCCCGATAGCACGGGCGGTGGGCTGGTCGTACTCGATGGTCAGCACCGGTATCTGCGGTTCCCAGTCAGTGGTTATAAGATACACATCGGAACTTTGTTCCATAATACATCGGGCACTGTCCGCCAATTGATGCAGCACAGCAGGATCCGGGCCTGTAAACTGCGCCTCAATGGGATACTTTTTAAACATCAGGTTATAACGGTTCAACTTCACATAAGCGTCCGGATAATGCGCCGAGAGATATTGTTGAATTTCGGGCATATTATCCACCAGGTCTTCGGGAGAAGTGAAGTCGATAATCAGTTCACCATAGGACAGAGAGGGATTGGCTATATTACGTACCAGATTATAACGTCCGGGCGTTCCTCCTACGGAAGCCGTGACATGCGTAATCTCCGGACGGGTTTTCAAGTAAGCTTCAATCTCTTCCAGGTCGCTCGTGACACGCGTGAAATTAGTTCCTTCCGGCAATTTATACTCCATATAAAGTTGGTCGTACACCATATCCGGAAAAAATCCCTGCCGCATAAAACGGTAGCTGAAAGCGGAAAGTACTACCAATACCAACATGGCAAAAACGAAACTCCAGCGATGTGACAGGCTGAATCTTAATAAGGAACGCAATACTGCATATATCTTCCCTTCGTAAACACGTTTTCCGGCATCTGTCTCTTTATCTGTAATTCCCGGATGCAAAATGCGGTCCGCCATCAAAGGCACATGCACCAAAGCAAGCACCCAACTCAGCAATAATGAAACAGCCAGCACTATAAACAGATCTCTTGTATAGACTCCGGCAGTATCGGGCGACATAAAGATAGGGAGAAAAGCAATAATCGCAATCAGAGTAGCTCCGAGTAAGGGCATTGCGGTCTGTCGCCCGATAGCTGTCATTGCTTCCATCCGGCTTTTACCCGCCTTCAGATCCACCAAAATGCCGTCAATAATGACTATCGCGTTATCTACCAGCATCCCCATAGCGAGGATAAACGAAGCCAAAGAAACACGTTGCATCGTACCATCCATAAAATACAGGAACAGGAAAGAGCCGAACACCGTCACTACCAGACTGATACCGATAATCATCCCGCTCTTAAATCCCATTGCTATCATCAGGATGACAACCACAATGATGACGGATTCTATCAGATTGATAATAAATGTCCCTAATGAACCGGAAACACGTTCCGGTTGGTAGAACACCTTGTGACAATCGACTCCTGTCGGAAGCCGTTCCGCCTTCAACTGCTCCAATTTACGCTCTACTCCTTTACCTACCTTGATAATATCCGCCCCCGAAGAAGCGGCGACCAGAATTCCCATAGCTCGTTGCCGGTCGTAAAACAATTCATTGCGAGTGGGATTTTCATAATCTTTTTCGATGCGGGCTATATCACTCAGACGCAACTGGTCGTCATCATGTCCCTGAATCAGCATACGTCCGATATCCTCCACCGTCTTAAACTTGTCACTGACCGTCACACGGATACGATTATCGCCATTATCATAATATCCGGTATAAGTAGTTTTATTCTGCCCGTTCAGCGTAGCAAGCACCTCCGCAGGTTTCACCCCCAGATTCGCCATGCGGTCTTGCAGCAGAGAGATATTGATACACTCCGAACGCTCTCCATACAAATCCACCCGTTCCACTCCGTCGAGTTCGCTGACCTCCCGTTTGATAAGCTCCGCATAATCGGATAGTTCCCTATCCGAAAGGCCGTCACCCGTCAAAGCATAAAACATTCCGTAAACATTTCCAAAATCATCCTTCACCAAAGGAGGATCGGCACCCGCGGGCAGCTCCGCCTGCGCGTTCGCTACTTTTCGGCGCAACAAATCCCAACATTGTTCCACGTCGTCTTCACCGACCGTAGTTTTCAGTTCCACTTGAATCAGGGAGAGGTCATTGTAAGAGTAACTTTCCACATTATCTATGTTTCCCATCGTGCGGATATTCTTCTCAAGCACATCAGTCACCTCCAACTCTACCTGATGCGCAGAAGCTCCGGGATAGACAGTTACTACCATAGCGATTTTCACCGTCACCTCAGGATCTTCAAGTTTACTCATTTCATAGCTCGAATAAGCTCCGCCAAGCACTAGCACGGCAATCAAGAAGTAAATAAGCTTCTTGTTTTCAAATGCCCACTTACTTATATCTATCATAATAATCCTCCTACATTGGTTTCAGAAGCGGGTAAAAGAGGTTCCACCTTTTCGCCATCTTTCACATGATGCACACCCGACGCCACAACCAATGCTCCAGGCTTTATTTCATCCGAAGTGACCAGGCAACGTCCGTCGCTGAGCAAACGGGTCATCGTCACACTGCAACGGTGAATAGTCTGCGTAGAAGAATTATACAGGAAAACACTCGTATTTCCCTTTTCATGCAAAACCGCACCTGTAGGTACAGATAAATTTCGTTGCCCGTTTTCAGTACGTTCAATGGTGACCATCGTATTCATGCCGGGAGAAGGAAGAGGTTGTCCACCCGTTCTTTCCAGTTGCAGGCGCATGGTATACAATTGATTGGCATTTGCTTTGGGAGTGACGCTTATCAGATTCAATGAATATTGCTGTCCGGAGTAAATATCAAACGTACAATGGTAGCTTGTAAACTGTTCCCGGCGTATATACTCCGCAGCCGGAAGATTAATTTCCACTTCCGGCTTGCCTTCGCTAATCATTGACACCACCGGCATACCGGCAGCAAGCGTCTCATGTGAATCGAAAAGGCGTTTTTGCACATAACCGTTGAAAGGAGCATACAGACGGGTATACTCCAATTGGTCTTTGGCATGATTATATTTGGCGGTAATCTGTTTCAATCCATACACAGCCTTGTCATTGGCATCGGGTGTCGTCACATTTTCTTTATAAAGTGCCATCACACGTCCGGCCTCCGCTTTCACACGTTGATATTCGGCTTCCGCCGCATCCAGTTGAATCTGGTAATCGGTAGGGTCTAGCTCGGCAAGCAGCTGGCCTTTACGTACATAAGAACCGTCATTGACATGCATACGTAAAATAGTCCCGCTCACCCGGAAAGCCAGACTTATATCCTGCGCAGCCTTCACCCTACCCGGAAATTGCAATGATGTCTGCTCATCGGCAGAAAGTACTGTATCGATTTTTACTGTCGGCCTGTCCTCCGTACCCTGCGTACGATGACCACAGGAAGCCGATAGAACGGCTAAAATTCCTGCTAATAATAAGTTGAATCGTCTCATATTTTAGATTGCAATTTGTTTTCCACAAATGTATCTCAAACGAGCAAGACGACAAAGGGGCATCGGGACAATTTTTGTCCGATTTGGCGTATTTTCTAGTCCATTATGATTTTTCCCGGATTTTAAACTGCCGGAACTGCCACCACAGCATTGTTCCTGCTATCAGACTGGCTGTGATATCGGAAACCGGCATACTGATCCAAACACCCAATTGTCCGTAAAACTGTGGAAGAATCAACAGGCAGGGGATCAGAATGAGCACTTGACGGGATATTGACAAAAAGATTGCCTTGCCTGCCATTCCGATACTCTGGAAGAAATTGGAGGTCACCATCTGAAAACCGACAATCGGGAAGAACATCACGACGATTCGCAAGCCTTTGGCAGAAATATCCACCAGTTCTTCATGCGTTGTAAAGATGGAAACAGCGAGTTTGGGAATCAACATTCCCATCAGAAATCCGGCAGTTGTCACTATGGTAGCGGCATAAATCGTTATTTTCAGCACTTTCGTCACACGAAGATATTGCTTGGCTCCATAATTATAACCTGCAATCGGTTGCATTCCCTGATTCAAGCCCATCACAATCATTACGAAAAGGAACACCAGCCGGTTCACAATTCCGAACGCCCCGATGGCAAGGTCGCCTCCGTGACGCTGCAATCCTTGATTTATCAGGATGACAATAAAGCAAGCCGCCAGGTTCATCAAGAACGGTGCCATACCGATGGCAAGCGAATCTACAACAATCTTCTTTCGCAACCGGAAAATCCCTTTGTGAAAATGCAGCAATTCTTCTTTGTTGGAGAATAATTTAAATTGCCATGCCAACGCGATAACCTGCGCGGTAATGGTAGCCACAGCCGCTCCCTGAATCCCCCAACCAAAACCATAGATAAAGACCGGATCGAGTATCGTATTGATGATTACCGTAGCAATCGTGGCATACATCGCTTTTTGAGGATGGCCTGCTGAACGGAGCACAGCATTCAAACCCAGATAAAGATGGGTAATGACATTACCTAACAAGATAACGACCATATAATCGCGGGCGTAACCTACCGTCGCATCACTGCCACCGAAGAAATAGAGAATCGGGTCAAGAAATATCAAAGTAACCACCGTAAAGGCAAGCCCGATAATAATATTTAAAACCAGTACGTTGCCGAGCACCCGTTGGGCCGTATCGTAATCTTTCTGTCCCAGTTTCACCGAAACAAGTGTCGCCGCTCCCACACCGACCAACGAACCGAAAGCCGCGGCAAGATTCATCAGCGGAAAGGTCAGTGCCAACCCGGAAATCGCCATTGCCCCCACACCGTGACCGATGAAAATACTGTCTACCATATTATAAAGAGAAGATGCCGTCATGGCTATAATTGCCGGAATGGCATACTGCATTAAAAGCTTCCCAATCTTTTCCGTACCCAGCGCAGTGGGTGTCTTTTGTCCTGTCATACCTATTAGTTTGAGGCGGCAAAGATACAAAAAAGAGGTGGATTACAGGATATATGAGAAAAGTTTCGTATTTTTGCCTCCAAAATTGAGTTAATACGTAACGAAATGAATATATTAGAACTAAGTGAACAGGAAATCATTCGACGCAACAGCCTGAATGAGCTTCGTGCGATGGGTATTGATCCGTACCCTGCAGCAGAGTATGTAACCAATGCTTTCTCCACAGATATTAAAGCTGAATTTAAAGACGACGAGGAGCCACGCCAAGTTTCCGTAGCCGGCCGTATCATGAGCCGCCGCGTGATGGGTAAAGCATCTTTCGTTGAATTGCAAGACTCTAAAGGTCGCATCCAGGTGTACATCACCCGCGATGATATCTGCCCGGGAGAAGACAAGGAACTGTACAACTCTGTATTCAAACGCCTGCTCGACTTAGGTGACTTTATCGGTATCGAAGGTTTCGTGTTCCGCACACAAATGGGTGAAATCAGCATCCATGCAAAGAAACTGACTGTACTTGCAAAGTCTATTAAACCGTTGCCAATCGTTAAATACAAAGACGGAGTAGCTTACGACTCTTTTGAAGATCCCGAACTCCGTTATCGCCAACGCTATGTGGACCTGGTAGTAAATGACGGCATCAAAGAAACATTCCTGAAACGCGCCACTGTAGTGAAAACTTTGCGCAACGTTTTGGATGAGGCTGGTTACACGGAAGTGGAAACTCCTATCCTGCAATCTATTGCCGGTGGAGCCAGTGCACGCCCGTTCATCACTCACCATAACTCATTGGATATAGACCTTTACCTACGTATCGCAACGGAGCTTTATCTGAAGCGACTGATTGTAGGTGGTTTTGAAGGTGTATACGAAATAGGTAAGAACTTCCGTAACGAGGGTATGGATAAAACTCACAATCCGGAATTTACCTGTATGGAACTTTATGTTCAGTACAAGGATTACAACTGGATGATGAATTTCACCGAAAAACTGCTGGAACGTATCTGTATCGCTGTAAACGGCTGTACGGAAAGCGTTGTTGACGGAAAAACTATCAGTTTCAAAGCTCCTTACCGCCGCCTGCCTATCCTGGATGCTATCAAAGAAAAGACAGGATATGACCTGAACGGCAAGAGCGAAGAAGAAATCCGCCAAGTTTGCAAGGAACTGAAAATGGAGGAAATCGACGAGACAATGGGTAAAGGCAAGCTGATTGATGAAATCTTCGGAGAATTCTGCGAAGATACGTATATCCAGCCGACTTTCATCACCGATTATCCGGTTGAAATGTCTCCGCTGACCAAGATGCATCGTTCTAAACCGGGACTGACCGAACGTTTCGAACTGATGGTGAACGGTAAAGAGCTGGCTAATGCCTACTCGGAATTGAACGATCCGCTGGATCAGGAAGAACGTTTCAAAGAACAAATGCGTTTGGCCGACAAGGGAGACGACGAAGCGATGATTATCGATCAGGACTTCCTGCGCGCTTTACAATATGGTATGCCTCCTACATCGGGTATCGGTATCGGTATCGACCGTCTGGTGATGTTAATGACCGGACAGACTACCATTCAGGAAGTATTGTTCTTCCCGCAAATGCGCCCGGAAAAAGTAGTGAAAAAAGACGCTGCTGCCAAATACATGGAATTGGGAATTGCAGAAGACTGGGTGCCGGTTATCCAGAAAGCCGGTTACAACACAGTAGACGATATGAAAGATGTGAATCCGCAGAAACTGCACCAAGACATCTGCGGTATCAACAAAAAATATAAATTAGAGCTTACCAATCCGTCGGTAAACGACGTAACTGAGTGGATTAACAAACTTAAATAAGTTGAGAGTTGAAAGTTGAGAGTTGAAAGTTGTTATATGAATAACATTTTCAAGTCTTAACTTTCAACTTTCAACTTTTCAACTTTCAATTAGAAATGAAATTACCCGGCAAGATAGCGATAATGGGCGGAGGAAGTTGGGCTACAGCCATCGCAAAGATGTGTCTGGCTCAAGAAGACTCTATCAATTGGTATATGCGACGCGACGACCGCATCGCAGATTTCAAGAGATTAGGGCATAATCCGGCTTATCTAACAGGAGTGAAATTCGATACCAAACGTATCTCTTTCAGTTCCAATATCAACGATATTGTGAAAGAATCGGATACACTAATCTTCGTCACTCCTTCCCCTTATCTGAAGGCACACTTGAAAAAGCTGAAAACCAAGATTAAAGATAAATTTATCATTACCGCTATCAAAGGAATCGTACCCGACGACAATGTTATCGTGTCCGAATACTTCACTAAGGAATATGGCGTACCATCTGAAAACATCGCTGTGCTGGCAGGTCCCTGCCATGCGGAAGAAGTGGCCTTGGAACGTCTTTCTTATCTAACCATCGCTTGTCCCGACAAGGATAAGGCACGTATCTTCGCACGCAGATTGGGAAGCAGTTTTATCAAAACTTCGGTCAGCGACGACGTTTCGGGTATCGAATACAGTTCGGTGCTGAAAAATGTATATGCCATTGCTGCCGGTATTTGTAGCGGGTTGAAATATGGTGACAACTTTCAAGCTGTGTTGATTTCCAACGCCATACAGGAAATGAACCGTTTTCTAAACACGGTACACCCGTTGAACAGAAACGTAGATGAATCTGTTTATCTGGGGGACTTGCTGGTGACCGGTTATTCCAATTTCAGCCGTAACCGTACATTCGGCACGATGATAGGCAAAGGATATTCCGTGAAGAGTGCACAGATTGAAATGGAAATGATTGCGGAAGGTTACTATGGTACGAAGTGTATCAAGGAAATCAACAAACATCATCATGTCAATATGCCCATATTGGACGCTGTTTACAACATCCTGTACGAGCGTATCTCGCCCACGATCGAGATTAAATTATTAACTGATTCTTTTAGATAACCTTATAAACAAAAACGATATGATAAACTTGAACATTGAAAAGACATTTGGATTTATCTCCAAAGAAAAAGTTTCTGCTTACGAAGCTGAGGTTAAAGCCGCACAGGAAATGCTTGAAAAAGGAACAGGCAAAGGTAATGACTTTTTAGGATGGTTGCACTTGCCTTCTTCTATCACTAAAGAACACCTGGCTGACTTAAATGCTACTGCAAAGGTTTTGAGAGATAACTGCGAGGTAGTAATCGTTGCCGGTATCGGTGGTAGCTACTTGGGAGCACGTGCCGTCATCGAGGCTCTGTCCAACAGCTTTACCTGGTTGCAGAATAAGAAGGCTGATCCGATCATGATTTATGCCGGACATAATATCAGCGAAGATTATTTGTATGAACTCACTGAATATCTGAAAGACAAGAAGTTCGGTGTCATTAATATCTCCAAATCAGGAACTACAACTGAAACAGCACTTGCTTTCCGTTTGCTGAAAAAACAATGTGAGGACCAACGCGGTAAAGAAACTGCCAAGAAAGTAATCGTTGCCGTTACGGACGCAAAAAAGGGTGCTGCCCGTGTCACAGCCGACAAGGAAGGATATAAAACGTTCATCATCCCCGATAACGTGGGCGGACGTTTTTCTGTACTGACTCCGGTAGGTTTACTGCCGATTGCAGTTGCCGGATTCGACATTGAGAAACTGGTTGCCGGTGCTGCCGACATGGAAAAGGCATGTGGTTCTGACGTTGCTTTTGCTGAAAATCCCGCCGCTATCTATGCCGCGACCCGTAACGAGTTATACAGAAATGGCAAGAAGATTGAAATTCTCGTTAACTTCTGCCCGAAACTACACTATGTGAGCGAATGGTGGAAACAACTTTACGGGGAATCTGAAGGAAAAGATAATAAAGGTATTTTCCCTGCATCGGTGGATTTTTCAACTGACCTTCACTCTATGGGCCAATGGATTCAGGAAGGTGAACGTTCTATCTTCGAAACTGTAATCTCAGTAGAGAAGGTAAATCATAAACTGGAAGTTCCTTCTGACGAAGCAAATCTGGATGGCTTGAACTTCTTAGCCGGCAAGCGCGTGGATGAAGTAAACAAAATGGCGGAATTGGGTACTCAATTGGCTCATGTTGACGGCGGTGTACCTAATATGCGTATCGTTCTTCCGGAACTGACCGAGTACAATATCGGCGGTCTGCTTTATTTCTTTGAAAAGGCTTGTGGTATCAGTGGCTATCTGCTAGGCGTCAATCCTTTCAACCAACCGGGTGTGGAAGCATACAAAAAGAATATGTTTGCTTTGCTGAACAAGCCGGGTTATGAAGAAGAATCTAAAGCGATTCAGGCAAGACTGTAAGTAATATTAAAATGCGAATTAACGCAGATTTTCGCAGATCAGACTTCTTTATAAGAAGATTCCTTTGCGAGAATCCGCGTTAATTCTGCGTTTAAACCAATAAACTGCAATCAGCTATCAATTTTCTTTTTCATTCGTTGTTTTCAGTCCGATGACTTCTTCAGCTCCTTCACACTCAGCTTTGGAGGAAAGATAAAATTCCAATTTCACGTCACCGTTCTCATCAACGTGTTCGATGGTAGCTCGAACTATAACCTGACTTTGTGTCACGCCGTCTTTGAAACGCAGTTGCCCTTTATCTTCATCCGTCAGATTTCCTTCAGTCGAAACTTCCTCCTCTTTATAAATAAGCTTAGTAGCCAATTCTTCATCATTCTGAAGTTTGAATGTTTTTAATTCAGCTCCGTTACCGTCCAAAAGTAAAAGAGCTTCCACCTCATCCCCCACTTTCAGAGTCGGCAAATTATCCATCTTATTGGCATAGTCTTCTCCTTCAACGCTATTATTGTCAGAATCAACCTTAACAGATAGCTTCTCTATTTTAATGATAGGACTCTCCCCGCCATCGGAGCAGGCGCCTAGAAACAATGGTAGCAGTAGTAATACTCTCTTTTTCATGCTATCGTCTAATTTTATAATGCTACAAAAATACATATTATCTTCTAAATAGCAAAAAATGTGTAACTTTGTGCTTTAAAACTAATTAATAGGTATTTAGATATGTCTCAGAAAAAGATAAAAGCTGTCCTATTCGATATGGACGGCGTGCTCTTTAACTCTATGCCTTACCATTCCGAAGCCTGGCATAATGTAATGAAATCGCATGGACTTACTCTTAGTCGCGAAGAAGCTTATATGCACGAAGGACGAACGGGAGCCGCTACTATCAATATTGTATTCCAACGCGAATTGGGTAGGGAGGCGACACAGGAAGAAATAGAAAGTATCTATAAGGAGAAAAGTGTCTTATTCAATTCTTACACAGAAGCCGAGCGGATGCCCGGCGCATGGGAGTTGCTGCAAAAAATAAAAAATGAAGGACTGGTTCCTATGGTAGTGACAGGCTCCGGACAGTTGTCTCTGCTCGAACGGCTGGAACACAACTTTCCCGGAATGTTTCATAAAGAACTGATGGTAACAGCTTTTGATGTGAAATATGGGAAACCAAATCCGGAACCTTATTTGATGGCCCTTAAAAAAGGTGGACTGAAAGCCGATGAAGCCGTAGTTATAGAAAACGCTCCTTTAGGAGTGGAAGCCGGACATAAAGCTGGCATATTCACTATCGCCGTTAATACAGGTCCGCTAGATGGTCAGGTTTTGCTGGATTCCGGGGCTGATTTATTGTTTCCTTCCATGCAAGCCTTATGCGATGAATGGGACAACTGCTTAATTCACCTAGATTCTATCTAAGTTAACACCAATTCCACTATGCAAAAGTTATTGTCTTTACCCCCAAATTTAATTCATTGCTTTCATGAACTGGAAGGAGTGAATCGTACCGATTGGTTTTGCACGTCTGATCCTGTTGGAAGCAAATTAGGCTCCGGTGGTGGAACCACATGGCTACTGCAAGCCTGTCATCAGGAATTTGCTCCACAAGTTCCTTTCAGTGATTGGATAGGACGAGAGAAAAGAATATTACTCCATGCGGGCGGACAAAGCCGTCGCCTGCCAAGCTACGGTCCTTCCGGCAAGATACTGACTCCGATCCCAATCTTCAGTTGGGAACGGGGACAAAAGCTAGGACAGAACCTGCTGTCGCTGCAACTTCCGCTATATGAAAGAATCATGAAACAAGCTCCCGACGGGCTGAATACTTTGATAGCGAGCGGCGATGTATATATCCGTTCGGAAAAGCCACTACAAGACATTCCGAATGCAGACGTGGTATGTTACGGTTTATGGGTAAATCCTTCATTAGCAACACATCACGGCGTGTTTGTTTCTAATCGGGAAAGTCCGGAGATTCTTGATTTCATGTTACAGAAGCCTTCTCTCGAAGACTTGGAAAGGCTGTCGAAGACACATCTCTTCTTGATGGATATCGGTATCTGGATTTTAAGTGACCGTGCCATTGAAGTATTAATGAAACGGTCATTAAAAAGTGGAACGAGCGATATTAACTATTATGACTTATATTCGGACTACGGCCTGGCTTTGGGAAAACACCCTAAAACGGAAGATGAAGAAATCAACCGCTTATCGGTAGCAATCCTGCCACTGCCCGGTGGAGAATTTTATCATTACGGCACAAGCCACGAATTGATATCTTCCACTTTAACCATACAGGATAAGGTACGCGACCAACGGAAAATCATGCACCGTAAAGTAAAACCGAATCCGGCTATTTTCATTCAGAATTCCATCACACAGGTATCTCTTTCCGCCAACAATGCTAATTTGTGGATCGAAAACAGCTATGTGGGAAAAGAATGGAAACTGGGGGCTCGTCAAATCATAACGGGAGTTCCGGAAAACCATTGGAATATAACTATTCCTGACAATGTCTGCATCGATATCATCCCTATCGGTGAACATGATTTTATAGCACGCCCGTACGGGTTGGATGACATATTCAAGGGGGCCCTGAACAATGAAACGACTATGTATCTCAATATCCCTTTTTCACAGTGGATGCAAGAAAGAGGACTTGACTGGGAAACAATCGAAGGCCGGACGGACGACTTACAATCGGCTGCTATCTTCCCAAGAACCAATTCCATTGAGGAATTGGGAATAATACTCCGATGGATGACATCGGAACCACAATTGGAAAAAGGGAAAGAACTTTGGAAGAAATCCGTGAAAGTTTCTGCTGATGAAATCTCGGCAAATGCCAATCTCAAACGTCTTTACACCCAACGTCGCAATTATCGGTGTGAGAATTGGAAAGGCTTGGCAGCTAATTATGAGAAGAGTGTTTTCTATCAGCTCGATTTACAGGATGCTGCCAACGAGTTTGTACATTTAGACTTGGAAACTCCCGACATTTTGAAAGAAGATGCGGCTCCAATGGTACGGATACATAACCGAATGCTCCGTGCACGGATTATGAAATTACGTGGAAACGGCGAATGGCAGAAAGAAGAACAAGCAGCTTTCCAACTTCTCCGCGATGGTTTACTAGGAGCAATGTCCGCACAAAAAAATCATCCGACACTCAGCGTTTATTCCGATCAAATCGTATGGGGACGCAGCCCTGTACGAATTGACATGGCAGGAGGATGGACGGATACACCTCCTTATTCTCTTTATTCGGGAGGAAGTGTTGTCAATCTCGCCATTGAATTAAACGGTCAGCCACCCTTACAAGTATATGTAAAACCGTGCAAGGAGTTCCATATTGTTCTTCGTTCTATAGATATGGGAGCTATGGAGGTCATAAGTAATTATGATGAACTGCAAGACTACAAGAAAGTAGGTTCTCCGTTTTCTATCCCCAAAGCCGCTCTTACTTTGGCAGGTTTCGCTCCTGCATTCTCTGCCGAACGTTACACCTCACTGGAAGAGCAATTGAAAGCTTTTGGTTCGGGCCTTGAAATAACGTTATTAGCAGCTATTCCTGCCGGTTCAGGTTTGGGAACAAGTTCTATTTTGGCTTCTACCGTACTCGGAGCAATCAATGACTTCTGCGGACTGGCTTGGGATAAAAACGAGATTTGCAGTTATACACTTGTATTGGAACAGTTATTAACCACAGGAGGCGGATGGCAGGATCAATACGGCGGTGTCTTCTCTGGTGTCAAGTTGCTTCAATCCGAAGCAGGTTTCGAACAGAATCCATTGGTACGATGGCTGCCCGACCAGCTATTTGTTCATCCCGACTATCGTGACTGCCACTTATTATATTACACGGGAATCACCCGCACAGCCAAAGGCATTCTGGCAGAAATAGTCAGTTCCATGTTCCTTAATTCAGGCACACATCTGAGTCTATTGGCGGAAATGAAAGCACACGCTATGGATATGAGCGAAGCTATCCTCCGTAGTAATTTCACTAATTTCGGCAATCTGGTGGGCAAAACTTGGATACAGAACCAAGCATTGGATTGTGGAACGAATCCACTGGCAGTAGCTGCCATTATCGAAAAGATCAAAGATTATACGCTAGGATATAAACTGCCGGGTGCAGGTGGTGGTGGCTATCTGTATATGGTAGCCAAAGATCCACAAGCCGCAGGACTGATTCGTCGGATTCTGACTGAAGAGGCTCCAAATCCACGTGCCCGCTTTGTAGAAATGTCTCTTTCCGATAAAGGACTTCAGATTTCAAGAAGCTAAAATCTCAAATTAAAGCCTGGACATAGGAATTATCCGTCATGTCCAGGCTCTAATTTTCAATTCTCATAATTGGTTCGTTTACAGATTAATACTTGAGATTACTGTAAAATAAATTAAAAGAACGATAAAGATGATAGCTCCAACAACCAACACAATACTAGACCATTTCTTTTTTCCAGCTTCTTCCATAATAAGCAAAATCTAGGGTTAATACAAATTATCATCATTGCAAAAATAATATTTTCTACGGAGATACCGATTGCATTAAACAACTTATTTGTATAATTTGAACTAAATTATACAAGTATAAAATAAAAGATGGTACCGATTCATGAAAGAAGAGGTATGAAATCAATATGGAAGAGAAGTAAATTCAGTCTTCGGAGTTTACGATTAAATATGAATTTAAGGTCAACAATAGATCAACAATAAGACATATTAGACAAGATTAAGTCCAATTTTGACTTTAAAATAATAGTCACCTAAAAAAAAAGCCCCTCAACAATCAACTGATTATCAAGGGATTTCTTCGTGACCCCGGTGCGATTCAAACGCACGACCTTCAGAACCGGAATCTGACGCTCTATTCACTAAGCTACGGGGCCATTTTTTTTAAATGCGAAGCAAAAGTATAAAAAATCTTCTCATCTTCCTAATGTTTCTCCTTTTTTTATAGTTCTTAAGGCAATCCATCTTATTAAGAGTTTGTTATTTTGAAATGATTTAGAGCATATACTTTATCAATTTGACAATCTTTTAGAGATTTACCATTACATATATCAATTTTATTCCTATCTTTGCCGACAATTAACATTCAACAAACCTATGAGTTACTTGATAAAACCTAAGAACTATAAACCACTACTCGACCTCAAACAGACCGAGCTGGGAATTAAACAAATAAAAGAGTTCTTCCAATTAAACTTATCATCTGAATTACGTCTCAGACGTGTAACAGCCCCCTTGTTTGTATTAAAAGGAATGGGTATCAATGATGACTTAAATGGAATTGAACGTCCTGTCTCTTTCCCCATCAAAGACTTGGGAGACGCACAGGCAGAAGTGGTTCATTCATTGGCCAAATGGAAAAGATTAACTTTAGCTGATTACCACATTGAACCGGGATATGGCATTTATACGGATATGAATGCTATTCGCTCGGATGAAGAACTGGGTAATCTACATTCTCTATATGTGGATCAATGGGACTGGGAACGCGTTATCACCGATGAAGACAGAAACATACACTTCCTAAAAGAAATCGTAAACCGTATTTATGCGGCTATGATTCGCACCGAATATATGGTATACGAAATGTATCCCCAAATTAAACCTTGTTTGCCACAAAAGCTGCATTTCATTCATTCAGAGGAGTTACGCCAACTTTATCCTAACTTGGAGCCTAAATGCCGCGAGCATGCTATCTGCCAAAAATACGGTGCTGTATTCATCATCGGTATAGGATGCAAATTGAGTGATGGTAAAAAACATGACGGACGTGCGCCGGATTACGATGATTATACAACAATCGGACTGAATAATTTACCCGGATTAAACGGTGACCTTCTTCTGTGGGACGACGTACTGCAACGTTCCATCGAATTGTCATCAATGGGTATACGTGTAGACAAGGAGGCTCTACAACGACAATTAAAAGAAGAAAAAGAAGAGAAAAGACTGGAACTTTATTTCCATAAACGTTTGATGAACGACACACTTCCATTATCCATCGGTGGCGGTATCGGTCAATCTCGTTTATGTATGTTTTACCTTCGTAAAGCCCATATCGGAGAGATACAAGCCAGTATTTGGCCCGAAGATATGCGCAAGGAATGCGAAGAACTAGAAATTCACCTTATATAATTATCATGAACGTACAAATTGAAGAAAGCTGGAAAGCACATTTAGCACCTGAATTCGACAAAGACTACTTTCGGACATTAACAGATTTCGTCAGAAGCGAATATAGTCAATATCAGATATTTCCTCCGGGAAGACTGATTTTCAATGCTTTCAACCTTTGTCCTTTCGACAAAGTGAAAGTTGTAATTATAGGGCAAGATCCTTATCATGGTCCCGGTCAAGCACATGGTCTCTGTTTTTCCGTAAATGACGGAGTTCCTTTCCCTCCTTCATTGGTAAATATCTTCAAAGAGATTAAAACGGACCTTGGTACCGATGCACCTGCTACGGGTAACTTAACACGTTGGGCCGAGCAAGGAGTTCTGCTCCTCAATGCTACCCTAACTGTGCGAGCTCACCAAGCCGGTTCACACCAAAATCGGGGATGGGAAGTCTTTACTGACGCAGCCATCCGCACGTTAGCAGAAAATAGAGAAAATATCGTATTTATCTTGTGGGGATCATACGCACAAAAGAAAGGGGCTTTTATCGACCGCAACAAACATTTAGTACTCACATCAGCACACCCTTCTCCCCTTTCTGCTTACAATGGTTTTTTCGGCAACAAACATTTCAGCCGGGCAAACGATTATTTAAAGGCACACGGAAAAACAGAAATTATCTGGTAGAAAGTTTACAATAATATATAAAAAGTGGCGGCATTTTTCTTTCGTAATAAATGCCGCCACTTTTTATATATTCATCTATTTTAGTACCATTGAATATTACTTTGAGTCTGGCTTCTCTGCTCATACTTCAAGTCTTGCAAAATACTTGCGTTCGCACGGATTGTCACATTGTAGTATTTCCAACGTCCGAAAGGCGAAAGACTGGCAGACAAGTTGAAACAGTGCAGATCACGTGTGATAGTACAAGAGGTTTGCGTAATTTCTTTTGCCTGAAAATCATAACCGGAATTGAATGAGAGCGACCAGTTATTGGAGATCTTCACATTTCCATTCGCATTGATATTATGTGTGTAGGTATAAGGATATCTCATTGAATGACGATTAATCGGCTTCGATCTATCCTCACGAATATTAAATGAGTAACTAAGACTTAATGACCACGGCATTTTAAACACTTGATAACCATCCGCATCAGCCGCGGCTTTCTCTACTTTCTTAGTTGTAGCCTCTTCTTCATCGGCTCCGTCTGAATCTTCATCCTCCTCGTCTCCTTTTTTCTTATCCTTTCCCTGTTCCTCTTTCGGTCCGAACCATTTCTTCCAAGTATCGTTGTTGAAAGTATAATTAAAAGAAGATCCATAGCCCTGAAAACGTCCGAAACGACCATAAGACCATTCTGTACGATTGCCGGTAACCACATTACCATTTTTATCGAACGTGTAGGCATAAGTAGCGAATGACGCATTCATATTGAACGTATAATTCTTAGTCAGTTTCAAACGGAGATTCATACTCAAATCACTCCACGGCCGTTCTTTGGCCGCCATATTATAAGACATACTCGCTCCAAGTTCATCGATTAGGCTCACCTTTTTCAGTGTATCTTTCTTTGCATCATAATACTTCATTTCCAGATTATTGGAAATAGAGAAACTGACCGTACCCGAACCTTCACGCGAAGGCACACCGTAAGGCTGTCCGGTGAAAGGTGAATAATATTGCGTGTTACCATTATAGTCTGTGTATTCTTCCCAATATTTGCTGAATCCCGGAGCACCGCTCAAACTCACTTGCGGAGTAAATACGTGGCGGATTTGTATCTCTTTCTTCTTTGCGAAAAGAGGTTTATACATACCGTAAAGCTTCGTGCTCAGGCTCAAACTTGCCGAATAGTTAGACACTCGGTAGAAACCGTTCAACGTATCACCCGGTAACGACTCCAATCTGCGGTCCACTTCATTATACTGCTGATTAATTTTACGGGTATACCAACGTTCCGTATAATTGACTGAAGGAGAAACCTGCAAATACTTGAACAATGTAAAAGTAGCACTGATAGGAATATTATGATTCATTGCATTTTCCCATTCGCTCAGACCTGCTTTGAACAAACGGTCATCCTTTGTACGAATACTGTTTGTCAGACGTCCGGTATAACTAATGGATATTTTTTCATACCAACGTTCGGCCCCCGCAGCCTTCTTACGTTTGAATGGGAACAGACGGCTTAATGTTATATTAAGGTCGGGCAAGGTTACTGCAATAGAAGAGTCACGCATTGTCTGAGCGATATTGGTCGTTCCGGAAAGCGTCAGGCCGATATCGGGAAAACTACGTGAATAACTGATACTTGATGTTTTCGTATTCTGAGTCAGCAACTGAGAGTTGTAGAGGTTGTTGATATTAGAACGTTCGTAACTACTGGTCGAGAAATTTACACTGGCCGAGAAAGTACTGTTCGGACTGGCTTTAGCGTCTTGACGATGATTCCAGACAATTTTAAAGTCTTTAGATACTGCATAGTCCGGCATCCCTTTGTCACCCGTTTTGGTGACCTGATAATCCGCCTGCAACGTTCCAGAATATTTATAGCGTTTATTATAGTTTGTCAATCCGGAAAGCCTCCATGAACCTTTTGTAAAGATATCCCCCGTCATCTTCAAATCCATAATATCACTGATAGCAAAATAATATCCTCCATTAGCCAAGCCGAAACCGCGACTGGAGTCGTCCATATAAGTCGGCATTATAAAACCGGATGAATAACTACTGGAGAACGGAAAGAAGAAAAACGGTACAGCCAATGGCAAAGGAACATCTTCCACTACCAGATAAGCAGGTCCTGTCACCACATTCTTTTTAGGACGCACTTTTGCACGAGTCAGCTGCATATAGAAGTGAGGATGATCATGATGATCGCAAGTTGTATAGCGACCGTGTTCCATAAAGATTTCATCATTGGCCCCTTTCTTAGCTTTGCTTCCGGTCACATAACCTTCACCTTGCTGAGTGACAATATCGGTAATCCCGGCTTTTTTAGTTTTGAAATTATAGCGGATGGTCTCCGTATCATAAGAAGTATCCCCTTCCTTGAAGACCGGTTTACCTTTCTCTACTCCGGTAGAATCTTTGATACCGTATGCATGAACAGTACTGCTATCAAGATTCATCGAGATAACTTCCGCAGCTAACTCTATATTCTGGTAGTTCACTTTTCCACTACCATAAAGTGTGGCCGATCCTCCCAATGTAAAAACAGTGGAGTCGTTGGATTCATAAACAACCGGTGCATCGAGCGGTTGTTTCTTCTTAACAGGTGCTATAGAATCAATGCGTACCGTAACCGTATCTGCCTTCAACGAATCGCTTCCTTGTAGTGAATCTTTTTGTGCAGTATTGGAGGTAATCATTCCTCTCCTTCGACGTTGAGACGTAGCCTCATCGGGAAGCATCAGTAAGACAATCAGCAGTATAAATGATATAAGTATTCTTGCTTTCAATGGCGCCATTAACTAATAGTTTACGCTTGAAGTGGCAAAAGTACACAAACTTCACCAATTATGAGTTAGAATCTCCGTTATTTAATTATTTTTTAGTGCTATAAAAAGAGAGAGCACCATCTGTCAAAACGGTTTAGTCCTTCTTCACCATATTTTGCAATGCTATTCCGTGCTTTCTCCACCGTCTTTTCCTCATCCAAATGAGTCTTAGAAAAGAACTTATCCGCAAAACAAATCAATTGCTCTTCCAATGTGACAGGAAGCATCTCACGGTGAGGAACCGGAAGTTGCTGATCAATAATATCCTGCAAGGAAAGACCGGCTCCTGTATGGCGTTCACAAACTAACGCATGTTGAGGAAAACCTTCAGCACGCAAAATTTCAGCTCCTAAATATCCATGAGCAATATAAGGATGAGTACCGAAACATCGAATGGACGGAGCATCTGTCTGAAAGATACCGATATCATGCAAAAGAGCGGCCTCTTTCACAAAGCTCCGGTTCAAATGCAACTCCGGATGTGCATCTAGCATCTTCATAGCCTTTCCTGACACTGAAAGGCTGTGTATTACTAAGATTTGTCGCTGTTCCGTATTCTCCGGATAATACTTATCAATGATTTCGTATGGATTCATGTGTCGTTTTTTTGTTCTCTTGATGAGAAATTAATATTTTTGTGCAATATTACAAAAAAATGCCGACATGCAAGCTAGAACTTTGCTCATTCTTTTTTATCTACTCGCTATATCCCCTTCAGGATATACCCACAGTAAGATAACAACCGGTGCAGAACGTATCGCACAATACTTATCACTTATTCAAGGCAAACGTGTCGGAATGGTAGTCAATCACACTTCTATTGTAGGAATAGAACAGACTCATCTGCTCGACACCTTATTAAAGTTGGATATAAAAATAGTGAAAGTATTTGCCCCCGAACACGGTTTTCGTGGCAATACGGATGCGGGCGAAACAGTAAAGGATGGAAAGGACCTACGCACCGGTATCCCTATTATTTCACTTTATGGCAATAATAAGAAGCCTACCGCTGGTCAATTAAAAGACATTGATGTCATCTTGTTTGATATCCAAGATGTAGGAGCGCGCTTTTATACCTATATCAGTACAATGTACTATGTCATGGAGGCTTGTGCAGAAAACAGAAAGGAAATGCTCGTACTGGATCGGCCTAACCCGTGTGACTATATAGACGGTCCGGTACTCAAATCCCCCTATCGGAGTTTTGTTGGTATGCTTCCCATTCCTATACTTCATGGATGTACTATAGGCGAGCTGGCACAAATGATAAACGGAGAAGGATGGATTGCCAACAAAAAAAACGCCTGCTTATTAAAAGTAATTCCAATGATAGGCTGGAAACATGGAGAGCCCTATTCGCTTCCGATTAAACCTTCTCCTAATCTGCCCAATGACCAGTCTATTCGTTTGTATGCATCACTTTGTCCTTTTGAGGCAACCCGCATCAGCGTAGGACGGGGAACAACCTTTCCTTTTCAGGTATTAGGTGCACCCAATAAAAAATATGGCAATTTCGTTTTCACTCCTCGTTCCCTGCCTGGATTCAACAAGAATCCATTACACAAAGGAATAGCCTGCTACGGAGAAGACTTACGGAACAACACGGATACTAATGGTTTTACCCTTTACTATTTCCTACGTTTTTATCAAATATCAGGTGAAGGAGCCGGATTCTTTTCCCGCCCCCGATGGTTTGATTTACTTATGGGAACCGACACGGTGCGCAAAGCTATTCTCAGAGGAGAATCTGAAGAAACTATTCGAAATGGTTGGAAAAAAGAATTACGGGCTTATCGGGAGACGAGAAAGAAGTATCTGCTTTATTGATTCTCTTCCCGCTTTCTCTTCTTCCACAATTGCCAACTATTAATGATATTTTGCCACATATTATATATACAACAGCATACAATATTGATTATCAAAAGGAAAGCCCACCTGTTACTAACAGCGGGTAACAAAATAGTAACAAAAAAAAACGAAGAAATCGCTTTATGGTGGGCTTCATGTGCAAAGGTAACAAATGCCCTCTAACCATAAAAGTAAAACTGGCGAAAAGAAGAATACTATTTTTTCTTTTCGCCAGCATATATATTTTGCTGTCAATAGAAATAGGTTTAGTTCGTTTTGGATATATAGACAAAAGAATGGACTAAACTTGTTTTCTATAACAACTTTTTCAATTCATCAATATCCGGCAATGCTTTGCGAAGTCGTTCCGGCATATCTTCGGATGCCCGGTAAGTAGCAACACCCATTGGCTTATTGTAATCACGTACTGCAAACTCTACAAAGGTTTGGTTCATTTCTCGGCAAAGGATGATTCCGATAGAGGGATTCTCGTGCGGCTTTCTCACATATGAATCCAATGCGGAAAGGTAAGTGTTCAGTTGCCCTAAATAGGAGCTTCGGAATTTTCCGGACTTCAATTCAACAGCGACCAAAGAATTAAGTTCCCGATTGAAAAACAATAAATCAATGAACATTTCCTCTCCCGCTACCTCAATACGGTATTGATTACCTATAAAACTGAAATCCTGCCCAAAGGTCATGATGAACTTTTTCACATTGGCAACAATCGCCTTTTCTACTATCTTTTCGTCTAAATCCTCTTCTTGTTCATCCAGTTCCTCCACATTAATGAAATCAAGCAGGTATTCATCTTTAAATGAACAAACAGCTTTTAGAGCTTGCTTAGTATCGGGCAATGTTTGGACGAAATTATTAGGTAAAGTTCCCCGATGGCTGTACAGGTCTGCTTTTAAATAATCCCTTAAAGTGTATTTACTCCAATAGCGAGTAGCGCACTCATGTATATAAAATAGCCTTGCTTCCAAAGTCTTAGCTTTGGCAATGATTTCTATGTGATGACTAAAGCCGATTGAAAGGAAATCAGACCAGTTAAATTCGGCAGCCATTGGCTGCCGAATTTCTATGAGAAGCAATTTTTCATCCAACTCCAAATCGGCAGCCACTGGCTGCTGATTTAAAACAAGTTCCCATTCTTCATAAAATTGCCGCATATTTTTAATACTTCGAGTTGAAAATCCCCTTAGCCCCGGCAATTCTTTCTGTAATAGGGAAGATATCTGTTCAATTGCACCTTTCCCCCAAAAGCTTGTACGAGAATTTTCCGACACATAACGTCCGATGCCGTAATAAAGAGAGAGCTGTTCCTTGTTCACCGATGCGGCTGCACGGTACTGGCTACGTAGGATAGCTTCTTTTATGGTCTTTACTGCTTCTCTATAATTCTGATTTATATCCATTTACGCTTTGTTATATGCGACAAAAGTACAAAAATAATGCTGGCAAAAAGAAAACAAAGGTATTTTTTCTTCTTCTCTTTTCGCCAGCATATATATTTTGCTATCAATAAAAATAAGTTTAGTCCGTTTTGGCTATATAGGCAAAGGCACAAACTAAACTTGGGTTTATGACTTTAATCTATTATTTTCTCTATCAACTAAAATTGCATCCATGTTATCTTTTGCCCAAGTTATCAAACTGTTGATATGTGGCAACAAAGATATAGCTCTATCAGTTAGTGAATATTCAACTCTTGGCGGCACTTCTGCATATACCTGTCTTCTGACAAATCCGTCCTCTTCAAGAGTTCTCAAAGTAACAGTCAGCATTTTCTGTGAAATATCGGGGATATTTTTTTGCAAGGCATTGAAACGCATTAATGCAGACTGATTTAATGTAAAAAGAACTAATATAGACCATTTATCACTTATACGAGCAAGTATATTCCGAATAGGACAATCGGGATATAATTCATTTTGAATTTCTGTTCTTACCATAATATATTATATTTCAATTCGCACTACAAAAGTAACTAACATTCTTCAAATAAGCAAGGGTGAAATAGTAATCAGCTAAATAGTGTTAAACATGTATTTTTCAAATTCTTCATAATCAACAATAGTTTCATACAGGTAACTATCTGAGTACAAAGTGCCTTCTTGTATAACTGAAAAAAGTGTTTCATCTTTGCATCCGAAAAGAGATAAACAATCTTTTAGATAGTAATATTGATTATTAAATATTTATAGTTATGAAAAATGTAGTATTGATTGGAGCAAGCGGTTTTGTTGGAACTGCAATCCTTAGTGAGTTATTAAACAGAGGTAACAAAGTTACAGCAGTAGTTCGTAATCCCGAAAAGATTACAATTAGCAACAGTAATTTATCAGTAGTTAAGGCAGATGTATCTGATGTGGAAACAATAACTGCCACTTGTAAGGATAAAGATATTGTTATCAGCGCTTATAATCCCGGCTGGACAAACCCCAATATTTACGAAGAGACGTTGAAAAACTATCCATTAATCCTCAAAGCAGTAAAGCAAGCAGGCATTAAGCGGTTGTTGTGTGTCGGTGGTGCAGGTACTTTGTTTTGCGCTCCGGGGCTTAGAGTAGTGGATTCGGGTGCAATACCTGCTGAAATTATGGGCGGTGTGAAGTCTTTAGGTGAATTCTACCTAAATACATTGTGCAATGAAAAAGAAATTGACTGGGTGTTTTTCTCACCTGCCGGAACTCTTGAACCGGGACAACGTACAGGAAAATTCCGTTTGGGAAAGGACGACCTTATTGTTGATGAAAACGGAAACAGCCACATTTCAGTAGAAGATTATGCAGTTGCAATGGTAGATGAAATGGAACAGGCAAATCATCACTGGGAGCGTTTTACCATCGGTTACTAATGATAACAATATAGAAATTATGAAGAACGTATTTTTATTCTTGCTGACCTTTGTAGCAATGGTGGCAGAAGCACAGACTAAAGGAAATTTTGAAGTATTGGATTTAGGTAATTTTAAACTGCATGTATATAATACAAATGATGCACTTGGAGATGCAAGCTACATTATAGAGGGCAATGACGGAGTTGTAACATTGGAACAACCACTGTTTAGGGATAATGTATCGGAATTCAACACCTATGTGACTTCATTGAATAAGCCTGTACAGAAAATTATCACTAATTATCATGTAGGTGGCACGGGAAATCATGATATTGTGATGATTGAGGGAATGCCGGAATTTGTCAAGGGAGCTATTTATGGTGGAATGATGCAGAATTTTGCAAAGATGTTTGGTGATGCCATTGTCCCCATGCCAACCGGAAAAGCAGAGGAAGTATCTTTAGGAAGTACCCAAAATTGGGGTGGTGTGAAGTTCTCTTTTCAACAAGGAGCTTCAACAGATTTTCCGGCAGCAAGTATTATAATAGGCGGCAAGGTTTATTATACACACTGGGCACCTGCTAAATCTCACATCAGCCATTTACAAATATCTTCCTTAGCTGCGATTGATGCGGAAATTGCAGAAGCAGAAAAGGCTTTAAAATCTGGATGCGAATATTTTATTGGTGGGCACGGTGGGGCTGCAAAAAGCAATATGGTAAAATTTAAGATTAACTATCTGAAAACAATGAAACGTACAATTGCAGCAAATAATACAGCCGATTCATTTATTGATGCCATGAAAAAGGCTTATCCTAATTTACCCGGAGAGGCTGGATTATCAGACTTGGCTAATATTTTGTACAAGTAAAAATAGAATTTCACATTTAATATAAGGTTGCCATTGGTAGCCTTATATTGTTTAAAATAAATGCAATATGGAAAATGCTTTAAGTTTTTTATCAGAACACAAAGACGTAGCTTTCGCAACAGTAGAGGGAGATAAACCTAAAATTCGCGTCTTCCAAATAATGAAAAGAAATAAAGACATACTTTATTTTGCAACAGCTACCCATAAAGAAGTTTATCAGCAACTGCAAAAAAATCCTTTTGTGGAATTACTCGCAATGGCTGGAAATATTTCAGTAAGAGTAAAGGGAAAAGCTCTTTTTGATGTTTCCAATAATATAGGAAAAGAAATCTATGAAACAAATCCAGTTCTAATACGCTTATATCATTCATATTCAGAATTAGTTTATTTTCGTCTTGCTATTAGTGAATTGGATTATTACGATTTAACGCCTACACCACCTATTTTTAATCATTATAGTTTGTAAAATGAAAGAATTATTGCAACAGAGATTTTTCCGATTATTGTCGGAATATTCGCAACGTAAAGTTTCTGTAAATGAATTTACAGAAGCTATTGAGGAATTGGCTACACATGTAGCCAATTTCAGTATCAACGAACAGGATTATAGCATATTGCTCCGTTATTTTTCTTTTGGCTTGCATCGTCTTAAATCGTACCGTGTACGGTTTGAGCAAGAAAAAAATGCCCTATTTGCATCTTATTGATGAAGCGATAGAACTTTTAAACACTGAAATATGCCTTATCGAATGGCGTATCAAGTATCCGGAACAACTCAAACAGGTGATTGAAAAACAAAAACTTTCCCCTCTCTACCTCGCTGATAAAACAGCCCTTATCAATATTATGGAAATGGTAAGCGGTCTATTCCTCTCCAAAAACATCGTATATCAGAACGGGAAACCTGCCTACTTGGTGGACTTATCCAAAGGTTTTGAATGGTTGTTCAACATCAAAATAAACGATTGCCACCAAAAGCATGAGGATGTAATAAAGCGTAAACCGGGCAAACTTACCGAATTTCTTAATGGACTGGCAGACCTTATCCGAAAAGAACACGATAAAAAAGGATATAGATAATCAGCGATTTACGATTTATTTATAATGGATTCCATGTGCGCCCTCGTAATTACCTTGCACTCTTTTTCTGAACTTTGCTTCATCAAATTACAAAAGGTATAATCTAAAATATGAAGCGACTATGTATATAGAAAATAACGAGTTCAGCGAATGGATGCAGAAATTATATGCCAAGCTGGAAGAACTTTGCAAGGACATACGGGTACTGCGCAATGCAGACAAGGTATTGCCCGAAGATGATAACCTGTTGGATAATCAAGACTTGTGCCTACTGTTCAAAGTAAGTATCAAAACCCTGCAACGCTACCGGGCTATCGGTGTGCTGCCATACTTCACAATCAGCGGAAAAGTGTATTACAAGGCTTCCGATGTCCGGGAGTTCATCAAGGAAAGGTTTAACGTAACCACATTGCACAAGTTCGAGAAAGAACACTGCACGAAGAAAAAGAAGTGAATTTGAAAAGCCGAAACGGTGAATGTGTCTCATCCGTTCCGGCTTTCTCCATTTATGGCTTAACCAACTTATCGGCTTCTTCCTTTAGTTGCTCGGCTTGCTCGTTCAACAGTCTTGCACGTTCCAGTGCTTCCGCTTGCTTTTGGCTACGGTATTCAAAATCTATCACTGAATCGGTAACACTTTGGATAAAATGGTTATCCCGGTGCCACTTGAATTTATTTTCCAGCATATCAAAAGTTTCTCCGTCTGCCTGTCCTTGCATCAGCAAATAGCGGTATTTTATATCGTTGTCCTGCAACTGCTGCATACGTTCAGCCAAACGGACATTCAAGAATATGGAAGCGGAACAGATAACCAGCACTGCCGAAAAAAGAAACAATCCCGGACGAACCCAAGAAACGACCTTGTTATAAATTCGCTGATAAAGCGATATTGGTTCTACTTTCTCTTTCTCCGTCTTGTAAGAGTTCAAGGTTTCAACCATAGCCTTGAAACAACGATAAGTTTCCAATGTTATTTTCTTGGTGTCCTCGATATGTTTCCGCTGACCTTGCATCCCGTTCCTTATATCGTCAAGCTGGCTTCGGATAGCCTGCAAATCCTTTTCGGGAATAGCCGGGTTACTATGTAGTTCCGACAATGCCTGTTCGATTGCGTTCAGTCTTTCGAGAGTTTCCTCCCGACTGGCTGGCGTTACCTGTGCTTCCTGCTTCTCTTTCAGTTCAGTAACCACTGAGAGAAGCCCCTCTAAAATCAAATTGTTCTCCATACGCTTATAACTTTAGTTGTTTTTTCTTTTTTTTCTTCTTCTTTCTCAAAAAGGAATCATCGGGCATTTCATCAGCCGGGGCTGACAAATCGGAAAACAGACCGCCTAAACCTGTTATAAAAGAATTATCCGCTTTGTCGGGTGCTGATACTGATTTCTGAACAGGTGCGGTAACCGTCTGCTTATTGCTTCCGACTGTCGTTTGCCCTACATCCCCAAAACATTTATCCAGTTTGGAGAAACTAAAACTGCGGTCTATCTCCGAACCCTTGAACGTGTATTCGCCTTTGGAAAAGGAAACGCCCTGTATATCACCCGTTTGCCCCTTGTACTTGAACTGGATAGTAATACCCTTTTCCGCTAACCGCTGCTGTAACTGCTGCCAGTTCTTGGACTTCCCGATTTCATTCTTTACAGCGTTGTAAATCTCGTATTTCGATTTGTCCGGCTCTTTCAAGCGGTGCTGCTTCACCTGCTCTTTTCCACCAGCGAAATAAAGCCCGTGTTTGGCTTTCAGTTTCTTGCACACCTGTTCATTCCGGTACATATCGTTCCTGTCCGAAATGGTCTTGCCGTTGTTGTCTATGCGATTGAACACGATATGTACATGTGGATGTTCCCGGTCTTGATGGCGCACGATGATATACTGCGTATCGGTGATTTTCATTTCACGCATATACTCCAGTGCAAGCTGTATCATCTTCTCGTCTGTCAATTTGGGTGCATCCACTGCCGAATAACTTAGCGCAATATGTCCGACCGGCTTCTTCAAGTCGGGATTCATCCCGGTCTGCATACAGAAGCTGCGGATTATATCGCCCCGGCTTTCCGTCAATACCCCGTCCGCATGAAGCAAAGCCGCCTGTTCCTTGCCCAACACATAGTTTACGCAACCCTTAAACCTGCTTCCCTTTTTTATTTTTCCAATCATCCGACAACTGGTTTATAATTTCGACAATCCTGTTTTTGAGTTTCACCAGTTCCACCGCCACCAGTGCGAAACCTCCGGCATTAGCCCGGTGCGCCAACTGGTTGATGTTGTTGGCTTCCCCTGCCAGCCTGCGGATGGTATCTGCATCCTGCCTGTTCAGCCGGGGTATGACCTCTGCCGAAACGACCGCCTGCCGTACATACTCACTGACCTGCAACCCGGCTTCTCCGGCTCGTTTCTTGATGGCGTAATACTGCAACTCGGTCAGCTTCGTACTGACTACCCGTTGCTGCTTGTCTATCCGTTTCTTTGCCGGACGACCGCCCGGCTTATCCTTTATGTCTGTCATACTTTTTTGCTTTTAAATGGTATCTTAAAAATTGCGACCAACGGGAGAAATTTTCTTTGCGGTCAGCAAAGCAAGGTGGTTTCGGTCTACCGAAACATAACCTTGCTCTCCAAATTAAACCGCCTGCCGTTGGTAACTCTGCCGGACTAAATGCCCCTGCCTCTTTTCTGTCTTGGGGCGGTACGTTGTCCGGTTTCCTGCTTCATTTCCTGCGCTTGGCTGATACTGTTTTTCTGCTCCTGCTTCCTACCGCACAGATAATCGTTCAAGTCCGAATAACCCCTGTAATTGTGCGAGAAATCACGTACACGATAGGAGTATTCCGATGCGATAGCCTGTGTCGCTTTATACCCTGCCTTGTCATTGTCAAGCATACAATGTATGCGCTCATACGGTGACAGTACATCAATGGCTTTCGACACATTGGCGGTAGAGTTGAGAATGACATAATCCTGCCTGTCAAGGTCGGGCATGGTCGGACAGTTCTTCATCCGGAGCGTGAGGAAAGAAAGATAGTCCATAAATCCCTCGAATACCAAACATTTCTCTCTCGGTTCTCCCTGCTGCCGTATGTGGGTGATGTCTTTCGGGGCGATGCAGCCTTTGAAAAAGGAATTGCGCACCTCGTAACCGCCTGCCATATTCGGGAAACCGATGGCAAAGAACGGCTTGCCGTTATGGGTGAAATGGAGTTCCTTGCATTCTCTTTTTGCCAGTCCGATGTTGATGCCACGCCCCTGCAAGTAACGGAGCAATGCCGGATGGGTGAGGTCACGGACTTCCAAATGCTGGAAACTCGGCTCCGTCCTCCGCTGGCGAAATGAAAAATTGACCGGGCGGACGTGCGGTGTCTGTTCCGCTATCCGGTTTAAAAGGTATGGCAGATGGTCGGAGCAATAAAGTTCCTTTGCCAGTGCGATGATGTTGCCGCCTTTGCCTGCGCCAAAATCATACCAGAGATTGCGGTCGGTATTCACCTTAAAGGACGCTTCCTGTTCCTCCCTCAACGGTGATTTGTACCATAAACCGTTTCCCTGCTGCTTGACGGGTGAATAGCCCAAGCTGTGCAAATAATCCACAATGGATATTTTCTTTATATCTTCGATATTCATAATATTTTCTTTTAATGGTTGAAAGAATAATTGAAAAGTGCGCCAGTCCTGTTTAGTCCGCTATATATACACCCGTACCATACTAAACTTGTCTGTTGCCAATATTAGGAAAGCAGAAAGTCCGTTCCGCTTATATATACACCCGGACTAAACCAAACCGATTTTTAATAATGGAAATCGGGATTGTAGCGGTAGCCTTTGCCCTCTTTCACAATCATGCGCTTGTTCACAAGGAATTTGTTCAAATCCACATGGATATTGCGCCCACGCTCGTAGCCGATACTCGCATAACCCTGTTTCAAGGTCTTTAGGACATTCTCATAACCATATATAACCTGTTTGCCAAAACCGTTTTCCAAAGCTGTCCTGTGCTGTTGCTCCGTCAGTTCTGCCAGTGAAAAACCCCTGTCTTGGCTGGGCTGCTTGAATACATAACCGTCCACGACTTCGGGCAATGCGCTGTCGTTGATACGGAATGCGAACGGGGCAAACTCCCGGTCACGTATGTGCATCGCCTTTACCTCGCTTATGTTGCCGTCCTGCTGGCTTTTCGTGATTTGCAGAACGGTTTCAGCCTTGTTATTCAGTTCCGTACCGATATGCCCCCTTGTATTATCATCTCCTTTGTTCAAATGCAGTACGGTGTGGATATGCAGGTTATATCCGCTTGACCAGCGCATCAAGAGATTGATTAGGTCGGTCGATTCACCGGGGCTGTTGATGTCGTACATCAAGTCACGGATTCCGTCAATGATGAGCAACCCCACATCGGGCATATTCTCCAGCATATAGCCGATTATCTGTTTCCGCTTGTCGGGTGTCTGTTCCCTTAACACGATGAAAACAAAATCGTCCATATCCTTGTCGGTCGGCAGTCCGGCAAGCCGCAAAATACGCTCCATAACCTTGTGGCAATGGTATTTGCTCTGCTCGGTGTCCACATAGAGGATTTTACGTTTGTTCGGTGGCAGGTATGCCGAATATTTCAGAACCTCGTCATTCTTCAACGCCGCCGCAACGATAGCGGAAATATTGAATGTCTTTTTGCTCTTGGCTTTCCCCGTGGATGCGCTGAAATTACCCAGCGTGCCGATGGTAGAGCCATTCACCCAAAGTATTTCGGGCGGCACTTCAAAAGTGTCCGTCACCTTTAGATGAATGGTTTTCCAAAGGGCTGCGAAATCCTCTTTCTGCATGGTAACGCCCTGCCCGGCTTCTGTCGCTTTTCTATTTTCCATAACCGTTATTTCTTTAGAGGACGGTTAAGGATATACTTCTGCGCTTCCTGCTCTATCTGCGCCTGCGTCTTGACCGGGTTCTGACGTAACCATGCTTCCAGTTCCGCTTTCTCAAAATAAAGCATTTTGCCCTGCGGCTTGTAATGAGGTATCAAGTTACCCGAAGTCAGCTTGTACAGGTAACTTTTAGAAAGGTTCAAAAACTTGCTCGCTTCATCGAAGCTAAGCACGTTCTTTGAAAGGAACACTAAATTTTCGAGTTCTGCAACTCGCTTCTCAATACTTGTTTCCATATAACAAAAGTATTTGCGTTAGACAATATGGAGTGCATGCCCTCCGGTTTCTTGTAATCGATTACGGGGGCAAAAGTATTGAGGAATAGCTTGATAGCGGATTAAACTATGTTTGAGGTCTTAACCTATTCTTAAAGTTTTTTCAGTTGTTTGATATAGTTTCTAATAGTCGCATATTCTTTTTCATGCTCCAAATCTTTCACATAATTGGTAGCTGTAGCTAAATCCCCTTGATTTAGATATTTATCCCTTTTTGTATTCTTTGTAAGAAACAGCCTGCTATTTGCAATAACCGATTGCCAATTAGATGTTATGAAACCACGACTGCTTAACTCCGAAAAAAGAAAAGCTACTTGCCTGTTGTTATTAGACCTAAATATAACTTTAGGCTTACAAGAAAGTATCGCTTTCAAATCTTCAAAAGTCATAGGGGCATTGAAAATCTCTACCTCATTGATACACTCTACCAATAACTCTATTTGCCTATCGTTTAAAATAGACTTAAAAGGATTTTCAGTTTTAGCAATATGGGGTATAATTTTAGGCTCTTGGTATTCATCTTGAATTGGTTGCGGTTCTTTCCGTTCCTGTTGTGGTTGCATTTCCACTTGCACCTTATCTTCTTTCTTTTTTCGCAAGTATGCCGAATATCTTTCTAACACAACAACTTTGACTACTACGGAGAAATAAGGCAGTTCTTCATCATAAACCGTATTATCTTGTTCATATCGGGAATAATCAAATGAAAGAGGATTAAACGACATGTATTTTCTTTTCTCATCGGATTTCAAAGATTCATAAAAACCACTTTCCCAAAAGAAGTCAGATACCGAATAAAAACTTTGAATATCATTCAATACGGAATAACGTATATATAACTGTACTAACTCATCAGCGGTACGAATATATTCCTGCTGTTCCAGCTTATCAGCCTGTTCTTTATTGAGATATACAGACTTGGCAGCAATGCTGTCTGTCAACACTTGGTTGGCATGATTGATACAACGGTTAAAGATGCCTTGTATATGGTCGAATTTTATTTTCAGTTCTTCTTCTGTCATAATATCCTATGTTTCAGTTAGTAGAAACAAAGATATATTTTTTCGACTAAACAAAGGCAAAAAAAGAAAGAAAGTACGGACTTATGCTAACCGTACTTTCTTTAATTTTAATCCGTCAAATTCGGTATCAAACTTATAGCTTCTTCTTTTTTCTTATCGACAATCTTCGCATAAATTTGAGTTGTGGCTATATTTTTATGTCCTAACAGTTTGCTAACCGTGTACAAATCAGCCCCCAATGTAAGCATCATGGTAGCATGTGTATGCCGGGCGACATGAAACGAGATATGTTTAGTAACTCCTGCATCTTTCGCCCATCTTTGAAGTGTCTTGTTTATAGTCCCCTCATGCGTCAAAGAAAAAATCAAATCATCGCCTTTTGCTTCATTTTGTTGCGGCAACCACTTTAACGCTTCATCGGATATAGGCAAGTAAAGCGGCTCCTTGGTTTTCTGCATCTTGATTTCAATTCTTATTCTTTCACCGCTTTTCTGTAAATCGTTCCACTTCAATTTTCTTATATCGCTTACACGCAACCCACACAAACAACTGAAAAGAAAGGCTTGTTTCATTATCTCATACTTGCACTCCGTAGCAATAAGTAACCTCAATTCCTCCATTGTCAAATACTCTCTACGGCTTGCTTCTGCTTTTACTTTATCGGCAAAGTCAAACTCTTTTGTCGGGTTTACTGTTATAATGCCATCTTTATAAGCCCTATTTATAGCAGTCCGCAATACTCCATAATAAGCAACCACCGAATTATTGCTTAATAATCCGCCTGCTTTTGTTACTCCGTATTTACTCGCTTTCTTTGCCTGCTTTAAGAAATCCACAAAACTACTAAGGAAATCCTTATCAATATCACGAAAAGCGATATAATCCCCTCTAAACAATTTCAATTCACGGATAGTATTCCCAATAGTCTTTTCGTAATTCAGACTGCCACGCTCCTTAGATTGCTGTCGCATATCCACTAAATAATCAAGTACGTTTGCTTTGGATTTATTAGTATTTTGAAATCCGTGCGCATCATTCTGCAACTCAACAATCCGTTTACTCTGAATAGCTTTGGCAAGTGCCAAAGTCGCTTCATTCTTTGTCTTATCTTCCCTCGTCTTTTCGGGGATTAGATACAACTTCAAAAACTCATATTGCCGTTTACCACCAACATAGTTTTCTTTTCTAATCACGTCACCAGTGTAATAATCCAAATAGATGGATTGATTACCATTGGCAAGCTGCTTAAATCTGATTCTTACAGGTTCTTTCAGTTTGACCTCTTGTTTTTTCTTCGCCATACTTATGTTTTTATTTTGTTACCGATGGCAAATATAGTATTTATTTTTGTTACTCAACACTATCTGAGTAACAAACTGGTAACAAAATAAAGGAATTTATAGGCTAAATATAGAAAACAAGCAAAACAAAGGAAATAAGATACAACAATAATAAAATACTATATATCAACTATTTATATTCAATTTATTAGTTCTTTTTTTCTCTTTTTCCACAACTGATAACTATTGATGATGTTCTGCCACAAAACATACGATCCCGGCGCAACAGCAGACAATGGATTCAGATAAGTATGGGCCATCCAGATAGCAAGAATCGTATTTTTCTGCCCTAATGCCTGTCCGCCACTGATGCGGTCATTATAAATAGAACCAATGGTCTTTCCCAAAAAGAACTGTAAACAACAAGCTGCCAATGCTCCAACAGCAATCATAATTTCAGTAAATCCATCCGCAGGATCATTCAACAACGAATACAGCGTCTGTGCCGTCACGATAGCCAGCGAAACTGCCCACAAGTAGAAAGCAAGTTCATGATAACTCAATAATTTCCGATGTATTTTCGGCAAACATTTGCTCAATAACCATGCAGCCAGAAACGGACAAATCAGCAGAGGAAATACTTTGCTTAAAATAACGAAGAACGCTTCCAAAAAACTAACGTCAGGATGAACCTCCACTAATGGAAAAAGAATAGGCACCGCAATGGCAGCTCCGATATTAGCAAGTAGCGTATAAGTGGTCAGACTTGCCGCACTCCCACCCAGTTTCGAAGTTATCACGGCAGCAGCAGTGGCTGTCGGACAAATAATGCAAACCATCACCCCTTCCGCCACAATCTTATCAAACCGAAACAACAGCAAATAAGCAGCCAACGCCCCGATAATCTGAATCAGCAATAACCATACATGAAGCGGTCTAAGCTTTAAATCGCGCGGAGACACCTTACAGAATGTCAACAGCAACATCGTAAAGATAAGATACGGAGTCAGAAAAGAGAGGCAGATAAATAACGGATAACCCACAGCACCCACCAACATGGCAATAGGCAATGTCCAATTCTTCAAAAACTTAAGCATCGTCGTACATTTTAACTTCGGAGCGCAAAGTAACGGAGATTTCAGGAAAAAAGCTATCATTAAACCGAAAAAAACACAAAACTTAATGGCAAATAATAAGTTTTCTACAAATTTCTACTACATTTGCACCGTATTATAAATATGAAACTGAATAGACCCTACATATTATATATATGCATTTGCCTCTGGCTTCTTTTCTTACCCTCATGCACCAGCCATTTATGGGGGAAAGATTTTGTCGTAGTCATTGATGCCGGACATGGCGGACACGACCCCGGCGCTATTGGAAAAATCTCAAAAGAAAAGAATATCAATCTGAACGTTGCCTTAAAAGTAGGAAATCTGATAAAAAACAATTGCGATGACGTTAAAGTGATCTATACCCGTAGCAAAGATGTTTTTATTCCTCTAGACCGAAGGGCGGAAATAGCAAACAATGCGAAAGCAGATCTTTTTATTTCAATTCATACTAATGCATTGGCAAACAACCGCACTGCAAAAGGAGCATCTACCTGGACACTCGGTTTGGCTAAATCGGACGCCAATCTAGAAGTAGCTAAACGGGAAAATTCTGTAATTCTCTACGAAAGTGACTATCAGACTCGGTATGCAGGATTCAACCCGAACTCAGCTGAGTCTTATATCATATTTGAATTCATGCAAGATAAATACATGGAACAAAGTGTGCACCTGGCGTCTTTGATGCAGAAACAATTTCGTCATACTTGTAAACGTTTAGACCGCGGAGTACACCAAGCCGGCTTCCTCGTCTTAAAAGCAAGTGCCATGCCAAGTATTCTGATAGAATTAGGATTCATCTCCACTCCTGAGGAGGAACGTTATCTGAACTCCGAAACGGGGGCTACAACCATGGCTAAAGGAATCTATCATGCTTTCCTCAATTATAAAAGAGAGCACGAAATACGGCTAACCGGAGTCAGCAAGACTGTGATACCGACCGAACAAAAAGAACAAGAGATAGAGAAAGAAAACGATAGACCCGTAACCGTTCAAAAGGTTGCGGAAAGCGCAACCAATGACAATGAAATTACGTTTAAGATACAAATACTCACCTCTTCCAAACCTCTTGCTAAAAATGACAAGAGACTGAAAGGATTGAAAGGTGTAGATTATTATAAAGAAAAAGGTATATATAAATACACATATGGTGCCTCCGGTGATTATAATAAGGTACTACGTACCAAACGTACTATTACAGCCCAGTTCAAAGATGCTTTTATCATTGCTTTCCGAGACGGTGAAAAAATGAATGTCAATGAAGCAATTGCCGAGTTTAAGAAAAGAAGAAATAAATAAAAGATAAAATGAAGTATATTACAAAAGAAGTCAGAATAGGTATCGCAGGTATCATTGCACTGTGTGTACTTGTTTATGGGATTAACTGGCTGAAAGGAATACATATGTTTCAACCTTCCAGCTATTTCTATGCTAAATTTCAGAACGTTAACGGATTGACTAAGTCGAGCCCGGTATTCGCAGACGGTGTTCGTGTAGGTATTGTACGCGACATATTTTATGATTATACAAATCCCGGAAACGTGGTTGTAGAAGTAGAACTGGACACCGAACTACGAATTCCTAAAGGAAGTAGCGCCGAACTGGTATCCGAACTGATGGGAGGAGTACGCATGAATATTCTTTTGGCAAACAATCCCCGCGAAAAATATGCCGTAGGAGATACTATTCCCGGTACACTGAACAATGGAATGATGGAAAGTGTGGCAAAGTTAATGCCACAAGTACAGGAAATGTTACCTAAACTGGATTCTATCCTTATTTCTCTGAATATAATCTTAGGTGACAAGAGTATTCCTGCCACCCTACATTCAATAGAAAAGACCACTGCCAACTTGACCGTAGTCAGTTCTCAGGTTAAAGGTCTCATGAGCAATGATATTCCACAGCTTACCAGCAAACTGAATACAATTGGAGACAACTTCGTAACCATCAGCGGTAATCTTAAAGAAGTTGACTATGCAGCTACTTTCAAGAAAATAGACGAAACATTATCCAATGTAAAGATGCTCACAGAAAAATTGAATAGCAAAGATAACACACTCGGATTACTCTTTAACGACCCGACTTTATACAATAATCTAAATGCTACTACTGAAAATGCAGCAGGCTTATTGAAAGACTTGAAAGAGCACCCGAAACGCTACGTTCACTTCTCCTTATTCGGAAAGAAAGACAAGTAATAAAATCTCGTTATATAGATTTTATCTAAATAACGAATCGCTATAAAAAGCAAGTTTATTGCGTCTCAAATGTCTATCTATAAACCGAAATAAGATTCCTATACAAACATGAGAATAAGAGAAGAAAGACACAGTTTTTATATATAATATTCTATATAACAGATACTTATAAAAT